>CAVSDJ010000007.1:0-2912118 GCA_963726785.1 Blastocatellia bacterium | reverse complement strand
GCTGACAATTGTTAAGCGCGGTTCGCTTTATTTCCTATGGGATATTAAGTTATTGACTTCGATTTAGCCCTCGCCTAAACTCTCATCATTGCCCCCGCTAGCAGACCTCCCCGGTAACGTGTCTCACATACGGGGTTTTACTTTGTCTTCAATTGCGAAAAAGACGCTGGGCTGGTTTTATTATCGGGCTGCGATTCCGTTGGCATTCGGCATTGTCGGTTACGCCATCAATTCTTTGCCCGATAGAAATATTTTCCGGCATACATCTAATCTTCGGCAGCATAGCAAGCATCATTGCGGCGATGAAATTCGGCCCTTATGTGGGCGGTGTGGCGGGGCTTGCAGCCGGGCTTCGCACCGTTCTTTGTGGAATCAGCCATTTGCCATTCAGCGCGTGTTTGTACGCGCTTAAAAGCATATGGGTTGGCTATCGAATGAAAAAGGCAAACGCGCGCCGCTGACGACAATATTTTTGTACTGGCTATTGCTCGGCGCGTGGCTCAACCTTGCGGGCCATTTGCTTCTGCTTGGTCTTCCTTTGCGACTGGCTTTGATAGTTCAAGCCCGCTCCGTCATAAACGGAATGTTGACCGGCCTGCTGTTAGAGTCAGGAATGCTTATTTCGGAATCCTTAGAAGGCGACGGCGCGGGCAAAAGACCTGCTGCGCAAGTCAGTCTCATCTTCTGGTAACGCTCGTCATGGCCGCGACGATCACGCTGCCGCTGCTCTACATCACGACGAACAGCATCCACAACGTGCGCGAAAAGATGATGAGCGACCTGAGCGCTTCTTTGTTCGGGACGTTGCGGCGGTCGAAGCGGAAGTTCGAGCGATTGTGAGAGATCACGAGCGCGGTCTTAATTTCGCCGCGGCGCTTCTCACTTCATCCAATCACAGAAATACTTCTCCCGATTCGGTATCGAAACTGCTTGAGGACATTCGTGAAGAATTTCCTGACTTTCAATCAATGTATGTTACCGATGCGAACTGGCGCATTATTGCAGCCGATCCCTTGCATCACCCGGATGGGCGGGATGTCATAGGAATCAATTTGAGCAGGCATGCCGTATTACGATGACATGATGCAGGCCAAGGGCATGGTTTATTTGAATGTCTATTACGAGCGCAAGGTAATGACAGGGCCTGCCATGATCATAGGCAAGGCGTTATTCGATCAGAAAGAAAAACTTCTGGGACATGTTTTCGCCTGCGTGAGCACAGACAAATTTCATTCGATACTTTCGCGCTATAATGAGGAAGGCCAGACTTTAACGGTCGTAAACCGTGCCGCGCGTCTCATCGCTGATTCGTTGCGGCCTCCCGACGAGCTGCACAAAATTGATACCCTGACCGACCAAAAAGATTTTGAGATTGCCAGTCAAAGCGACAGCGGAACAGGAAGTTATTCCGACAGCATCGGAAATGTCAGATCAGCGGCGAGCGCGGCACTGGACGACACGTACATGGTTCGGTATACAACGCTTCCTGTGACAGGATGGAAGATTTGGGAGCGGCAATCGCTGAGACCGTTGAAGGCAAAGCTGGATGGGTTCTATGTAAATTATTTGATGGTGCTGATGCTGGCGCTGATAGTGGCGTTCGTTTTCAGCAAAGCTGTAGCGCGACTGTTCACAAAGCCGATAATCCAGCTTCAAGAGAACGCTTCAAGGCTGACGGCGGGCAATCTTTCCGAGCCGCGACCCTCGCGGCGTCTGCTCACTGCCGAGTACGATTCGCTTTTCAGAAGCTTCCGTGAAATGTCAGAGCGGCTGGAGGCAGGGTGGGCGCGACAGCAGGAGCTTTTGCACGAAGTCTCTGTGGCAAAAGGTGAATTGGAAGCGACTTTCGATGCGATGACCGATGCAGTCATCATCACAGATAAGGAAGACCGCGTGCTGCGCGCGAACCGCGCTTATTACAAGCTCAGAGGTTTTGAGCCTGAGCAGGTGATGGGTCGCGAGCTTGCAGAGATAGGTCACAGGAATGGTGATTGGCGCTCGTGTGAGCCTTGCGCCGCTCGACGCGAAGGTCGTCACTCCATCACCATAAAAACAGCCGCAGATAATCCTTCCGGCAGGCACCTGGAGATAAGAGTTGACCCGATCTATAACCTTGCGGGCGAGCGCGTCGGCTCTGTGCAAGTACTGTGCATGACCTGACCGAAAAACGACTGGCCGAAGCGGAAGCCGAAAAGGTCAGCGCGCTTCTCAGAAACCTCGCTGATTCGGCATACGATGCGGTGTATGCGACCGACCACGATGGGCGTTTCCTGTGGGCTAACAAACGAGCCGCCGATTTGTTCGGGTTTGATAGCCAGAGGCTCGAAGGCGAATTCTTCCTGCAATCCATACACGAAGACGACCTTGAACGTGTGCGCGCCAGTTTCGAGCGCGCGGCGCGCGGCGACGCAGACCGCTATGAAGCGCGCTACATCACAGGCGATGGCGGTTTGCGCCATGTTCTGGTTACGAATTCGCCCGTCTATGCAGGCAGAAAAGTGGTCGCGGTGCTTGGCAACGTGCGCGACCTGACCGAAGAACGGTTGGAGGTCGAGCAGGTCATGCGCAACGACAAATTGCGCGCACTCGGCCAACTGGCTTCGGGCGTGGCGCACAATTTTAATAATTCTTTGACGGCTGTGCTGGGCTACACGCAGTTGGTCTTGAGCCGTGTGACCGATACGAAGATTACGCACCATCTCAAGACGGTCGAAACGGCTGCGTTGGATGCCGCGAAGATGGTTCAACGCATTCAGAACTTCGCGCGCCAGCAACAGGACGAACCATCCGGCCCAAGTGATTTGAATCAGATCATACGCGATGCGCTCGACCTGACGCGCTCGCGCTGGCGCGACGATGCCCGGGCAACAAGCATCGTATACGACATCGTTTTCAATCCTGCTGATGAGCTTGTTGCGATGTGCGATCAATCGGCGATGCGCGAAGTCTTCGTCAACATAATCATCAACGCGATGGATGCAATGATGGTGGGCGGGCGGCTCACGATCACTACAATCGCGGAAGGCGACAAGGCGATCATCAAATTCACGGACACGGGTTGCGGTATGACTGAACAGATTCGCCAGCGCATATTCGAGCCGTTCTATACGACCAAAGGGGCTAAAGGTTATGGGATGGGGCTTGCGGTGACTTACGGCATAGTCGGGCGGCATGGCGGCAGCGTACAGGTCGCAAGCCAGGCGAATCACGGCTCGACGTTTACTATCAAGCTGCCGCTTGCGCGCACTCAACAATGCGAGCAAGACGAAATGCTGCCGGACATCTCTCCGAGAGAAGCATCCATTCTGGTCGTTGACGACGAAGCTTCGATATGCGCGCTGCTCAGCGACATACTGCGCGCGCGCGGGCACAAAGTTCTGGTGGCCGAAGATGGGCTGGCAGGACTGAGGGCCATCGAAAGCAGCCGCTTTGACATGGTGATTACAGACCTTTCGATGCCGGGCGTTGACGGGTGGACTGTCGCAAGCGAAGCGCGCAGACGATGGCCGGGAACCAAGCTCGTCATAGTGACAGGCTACGGCGGATTCGCGGAACTGGAAGTGCCGGGCGGCGACACCAGTTCGATTGACGCGCTGATATCCAAGCCGTTCAACATCGCGCAGATTGATGCGACTATAAGCAAGCTGCTGTTGGCTGTCGAGCAGGTTGCATGAAGTTATGACGCAGTGGATTCGTTCGGAGATTTTTTGTAAGGGCAATGACGACAGCCTGAGTCGCAACAATACCCGCGCTTCAAATGGTAAGCTGCGGTGAAGACCATGTATCCGCCTTCCCAGTAGAAGTCCTCGCCTTCAATCAATACCGCCTGTTTCTTTTCGTCCGAAGCCATAGAATATAAAAGCAGTTCACCGCAGAGACGCAGAGGGCGAGGAAGAAACGATGAATGCGGAATTATGAATGATGAACTGAAGAGAGACTCTTAATTCATCATTCATAATTCATCGCTCATCATTTCTTCTGTCCTCTGCGTCTCTGCGGTGAATGGTTTTCTTTTTATTGGTCCTGATTCATGCAATGAGCGAAAAGGGCTTCGGCAAACCGGCGCTTGACCGAAAGCATTTCGCGCAAAGCTTGCTTTGCTTTTTCTTTTATCTCGTCGGTGTCAGCGTATTTTTCGATCAATTCAAGCGAGCGGCGCGCGTGGTCTTCGTCTTCGCCCACGTGAACGAGCAGGTACTCTACCTCCTCGCGCGAAAGGCCGAACCGCGAGCGGAATAAATCTGCAAGCGCGGCAAAAAATCGCGGCGAAAAATATTCTATGCCAATGCCTATTGCCGTCATCCCTTCGATGAAACTCCCGTCGCGCGTCACATGGATGCAATGCGCGATGTAGTCCGCAGTCTCAGGCAGCGGCTTCGTGTTATCAAGCTCCGCGTCTGTCGCTCCGAGACTCCGCGCCATGCTTTTTATCAGCGCATAATGATCGCGCGCCTGAATGCCTTTGCCATGTTCTTCCCAAAGGTTTTCTGCGAGCAGCGACTGCGCGTCGCGGTGCGGGCAGTTCGCGTGTATCGCGCTGATGAAGCGTGTGAACTCGCGCACGACAAGCGAAGCCTGACCGACCCAGAGCTTGACCTGCTCGCGCGTCATGCGACTTGCGCGAATCGCGTCGAGCGTTGGGTCTCGAAACGGCTCTTCTTTGAGGACTGCGAATAATTCGCTACTGAATCGGCTCTGCGTCGTAACCTCGATTTGCTCTCTGGTCATAACGACCTCCTCTATCTAAAACACCGGGTCAGCCAGTTTCTGCAATATCACGGCTGACGCTTTCTCAACGTCTGCGTGAAGCGAGTTGCCGTGCGCGTCCATCGTCACTATTGCGGGAAAGTCTTTTACGCGCAGATGCCACATCGCTTCGGGTATTCCGAACTCCATAAGGTTTACGTCCAATACCTGCTCTATGCACCGCGCGTAATACTGAGCCGCGCCGCCGATGGCGTTCAGATAAACAGCGCCCGCTTCTTTCATAGCGTCGAGCGTGCGCTTGCCCATGCCGCCTTTGCCCATGACTGCGCGCACGCCGTAGCGTTTGATGATATCTCCTTGATAAGGCTCTTCGCGAATGCTCGTGGTCGGCCCCGCTGCCGTGATCTTGTAATCACCGTTGTTTTTCATAACTACAGGGCCGCAGTGATAAAGCACCGACCCTTGCAAATCAGCAGGCGGCTCGTGCTTCATCAAATAAGAATGGACCGCATCGCGCCCTGTGTACATCTCGCCTGAAATCATCACAACGTCACCGACATTGAGCGCGCGAATCTGTTCTTCGCTGATGGGAGCTTTTAGCAATTTTTCATTGCCCGTGAGACGAAAACCTTCGCCCGCTGACATCCGCCGAGGCGCGACCGTCTCATCTTTGTAGAGCCAGCGTTTGATCTCGCCCGTCTTTTGGTCGAGCACAACGCCGAGCCTGCGAAACGCCCAGCAATCATAAGCGACCGAAACGAAGAAGCTCGCAGGCAGGCGATTGAGCGCGCCGATCTTACAGCCGATCAAAGTAACGCCGCCGCCGAATCCCATCGTGCCGATGTTCAAAGTGTTTGCGGCCTTCATTATGTAATCTTCGAGCGCGGCGAGCTGTGCATCAGTGTTCGTGTCATCGAGCGTGCGAAAGAGTTGCTCTTTCGCGTGTTGATAGCCCGACGTGCGGTCGCCGCCTATCGAGACGCCGATAGCGCCCGCGCTGCATCCTTGCCCCTGCGCCTGCCACACTGCGTGAAGTATGCACTTGCGAATGCCGTCGAGGTCGCGTCCCGCCCGTCCTAGATGCTCTAAAGTCGCGGGCAGCGAGTATTGAATGTTTTTATTTTCGCACCCGCCGCCTTTCAACAGCAGCTTGATTTCAATCTCGTCGTCGTTCTCCCATTGATCAAAGTGAATGACGGGCGTGCCGGGTCCGAGATTATCGCCGGAGTTCGCGCCCGTTATCGAATCAACAGAGTTGGGCCGCAGCTTGCCGCGACGTGTGGCTTCGGCTATGCTCGCGCGAATCTCGCGCTTCATCACGATTTGATTTGCGCCGACGGGTGTCTTGATTTCAAATGTCGGCATGCCGGTGTCCTGGCATATCGGGCCTTCTTTGTCACAAGCCATATCAATGTTAGTTGTGATGACTGAAAGCGCAGTGCCCGCGCTCGTCGCGGGGTTTTCTGCCGCGACCGCTTCGGCCATAGCGGCGCGGACATCGGGCGGGAGATTAGTCGAGGTTTCCGTGATCAGTTTTATGACGCTTTCTTTGAATGATTGCATAACGGTTGTCTCCAAAAAGAGTCTATCGCTTATTGCCGAAAAGTAAAAAGGGGAGCCTCGAAGCTCCCCTTTCGCAAACTGCCTGTGCTCGATTAGCCTTTCAGCAGCACGGTCAAAAACGTGAACAGCACCAGCGTTTCGATCAGCGCCAGGCCGAGCAGCAACATCGTGAATATGCGAGGGCCTGCGCCGGGATTGCGCGCCGTTCCTTCGCAGGCTGCCGCAATCGCGCGACCATCGCCGAGCGCGCCGCCGAGCGCCGCTATCCCGACTGCGAACGAACCAAGCGCAGGAAAGAACCACGAATTGCCTGTGCTGTGATCAGTCGCACCGGCTGCGCCCGGAGCCTGTGCCATCGCTGTGCCGACGACAAACAGTGTGAAGAGCGCCGACATCACAAAAATTTTTATTCTAAGCATCGCTATCCTCCTGAAGTCTCAATGCGACTTCAATCCGATTGCGAACAACAAAGTCCGTTGCCAAATACGGAACGCCCGCGAAAGGTATTAACAAATTATGAATCTGGCGTTCAGCGTTTGGCATACGACCCTTGTCGTTCAGGTTATCAACAAGAGGAGGTGTTAAGAGTGGCTCGGAATTATTTCCACGTGCCCGGTATTCGCTTGCCTTTCCCCAAATGTGGCAAGGCTCCGGCAGCAGCGCGCGATCAACTTCTATCAAAGAGCCAGTTCCCTTCCCCCCAACTACTAATGATGAACTATGAATGATGAATGATGAATTGCAATCGGGCATTCAGTTTTATGTTCATCATTCATCATTCATAGTTCATCGTTTCTTTTTAGTGCGCTTCGGCCACTGCTTCGTGGCCGTGTTCATGCTCTTCGTGGTCGTGGTCGTCGTGCGGGACTGTCTCTGACAAATAGACCATCGAAAGCATGATGAATATGAATGTCTGCACGAAGGCTACGAACACGCCAAGTACAATTGTGAATATTGGAACGAGCGGCGCAACGAGAGTGAGAAACGAATGGCCGATCTGTTCGTCGGCGTACATATTGACGAACAGCCTCAGCGATAACGTTACGGGTCGCACGCTGTTGGATAAAATTTCGACGATGAAGATCAGCCAGCCCATCGCAAACAACATCGCGCCCGACAATCCGCCCGTGAAATGTTTCAGGTACTTGAATCCCTGCTGGCGGAATCCGCTCCCGATGTAATAGAGGAACGATGTGATTCCGAGCGCGCCCGTCACGTTGATGTTTTCCGTAGGCGCTCCGAGTCCCGGTATCTGCGCCATCAAATTGGCTACCAGAATAAACAACGCGAACGAGCCGATCACAGGAACGTAGCGGCGGCCATAAGGGCCGATGACTTGATCGAGCAGGTCGCGAACCGTTTCAACAGCGACTTCAAGCAACTGCTGCCCTTTCGACGGGCGATCAACCGATAGCTTCCCGCGCAGCAGAAGCGCGAGAACCACGCAAATGATGAACAGTGCGATAGCCCATACGACGTGCGCGGGAATGGCTTCATTAGGATCGGGCGGTACCCAGTGCGCGCCGAACAGATTATAAATCGGCGGCATTATAACATTCTCAATGCTGACGACGGCGTTGCCAAAAATGTGATTGGCCTGTTCGACCAGCCAAGGTTTAGCATCGTGCCCGGTCGCTCCGGCTGCGTGTTCAACTGTCTCTTCGTGCTGTAGTAGTGCCAGTATTGCAGCTAACATTAGTTATCATTCTCCGTTATGTTGAGCAAGAGTCCTATAGGTCGTGTAAGCGGCTTCCATCATCACCGCCACCGCAGGCGCGAATAACCCCGCCAGTATTGCAACCGCGTCGAAATAGCCCGTCTTGTTGGCGAGCCAGGCCACGCTTGCCACGACCAGCCACCGGACAACGAATTTCAGCGTCGTTCCCGGCGGCGTTTTCTGGCTGCCTACCGCCAGTATCGCCTTGAGCGATGAGTGCAGCCATTTATAGTTTAGCAACGCAAGGCCGCCGCCCAAAACAAGCCCCAGCATGAAACGTAAATCCGCGAAGATTGCTGCTGCGACAACCGATAAAGCAACGACGACGAATATGTTTCGCCAGATGCGGCGCTCGACTGCCGCAGAATCTGCAAACGCTAATGATTCATCGCCTGAGCCGTCTTGCAAAGGCGTGCTATCCGAAGCTTTTATCTTACGGTCGCCTTTTTCGCTCATTGCTAAAGTGGCTGATTGTACCAACGCGGTTGCGGCATTGTCCAGTTTACAGCTTATTATCAGGCTTTTTGCTCTCAGTCGGTTTCGTCAGGTCGTATTTGCTATCTATTTGATATTTTTTATAGTCGCTATAGCTTTGCTTCATGCTGCGATTGAACTTTGCGAAAAAGCATGACCCGCGCAGAGATGTTAGCTTCGCCGTATGACGGAAGCCACACCTCATCATCTACTTTATCCTGCTCGAAGACGAACGCCGACGAAGGCGAGATTGAAGCCAGAAGCCCGCCACCCATCTTGAATGAATCGGTCAGCCGCGCTTCTAATCGCGCCACCTGCCGGGCCGCTTCATCAACCCAGATCGTGCCCGCCAGTTTGCTCACGATGCTTTCGGCCCTCGATTTCGGCTTGAACCCTTTGCGCGGCTCGAAATCGAAAGCGATTACTTCGTGGCCGCGAAACATCTCGCGGCGAATGCTTGTGACTTCCGAGATGCGTAGGAAATCCAGTATCGTTATGTCGTCGTCATCTTCCTTTTCTTTTTCGCCGCGAGCCTCTGCGCGTTCTTTCTTCTGCTGTTGCTTTTCGCGATCTTTGATTATCTCTTCGATTTCCCTCTGCACGCGGCGGTCTTCTTTTTCGCGCTCAGGCGCAGACAGTTCTTTGCCGTTGACGCTGATGAGCCGCTCGATTGCCCGACGGCCTACGGGTGTGACTTCGTACACGCGCGTCTCTGTTTCTTTCACTCGCCCGTCGCCATCGTGCTTGCGTTCAACTTGAGTCAGGCGACAGGTGTAACGCTCTCTCAACTCTTCTATTTTTTCCTGATTGGCTACAACCGCCTTCATCAAGGTTTCGATGTCGGGCAGCGGGCGCGCGCCTTCAATCTGCGGGTAACGAAATGCCTGCGCGTCAATGGCGCGGTTGTGTTCCACACGATCTATCGTCACAAGAAGTTCGCTCGCAGACCTTTTGATCTTGATCGTGAAAGGTTCCATCACGCCGTCAACCGCGCGATAATCGCTGTAAAAGATTTCTTCCACGCCGTCGCTCGTTTCGCGCTCCTGCTTGACGATCAGGTTACTCACCGTATCGAAATAAAATTTCACACGAGCGGTGTCTTTGATGAACTCAACGGCATTAGCCTCGCGGCCATCAATGACGGCCTTGCCTGCCAGTTGCGGCACTATGCGATTGCGAGAAAGATCACTGAATCGGCTGCTCGCAAGCAGGGCTTCGAGCCTGAGCCGTTTCGCTTCATCGCCCAGAAGCGTGCGCAATCCGCGCTCATCCATTCGCCATGCGGACTTGCCGTTATAGCACTGGCTGGTCTTTGCGCTGCCCACTTCGATGTCTACGCGCAGGCTTTCAGGCATTGCTATCTGGTAAGCGAATCGCCCCGTCGTTTGATCGGCAGACTTCACGCTTCCCGTCATCCAGGTGTTTTTAATACGACGAGCGGCGTTGCCACCCGCTGCTTTTTTGTAGCGATCTATTATTTTGCTTGCGGAATTGTCGGCGGCCAGTGATTCGACCGCGAGCGCGAGAATAACAATTAACAGTGAAAAACAGACTCTTCTTTTCATAAAACCCCTATCGCAATGTAAAATACCCCTCGGCTTCAATTCAATGTTAACGGCAGATTCATTTGATCGATAGATCGGCAAAGGAGTTGATTATGAGAGCACGGCTCGTTTCTATAGCTTTGTGTGCTTTAATAACATTTATCTCCGCTTCGGGTCAAGGAGTCAGCCGCGAGCCTTCGAGCGCCGAGATAGCCGAGTCGCACGAGTTGATGCTTCAAGGCAACTACGAAGAAGCCGCGCGCCGCGCGGGCGCATTCTTGGACAAGTACCCGGAAAGCCCCGCCGGTGAAGTCTACAGCGCGGTCACGCTCATCTGGAAATCTTATGTTGACGCGCCGAAACTTGACGCGGGCAGCCGCGCGTTCGATGCAGAGATAGAGCGACTGCTTGCGTCTGCAATCAAGAAAGCCGAAGCCATAAAAGCGCGCGATGATAAATCGAAAGCTGACGAAATCGAGGCGCTTTATTATCTGGGCTCATCTTATGCGATTCGCTCGCGCCTGAACTTCTATCAAAATCACGCGATACCGGCTGCGCGATTCGCACGCTCGTCGCAGGATTTCTTTGACGCGCTTTTAAAGCTCGATGCGAATTACTGGGACGCCTATTACGCGTCGGGGAGCATTTATTACCGCGTAGGCTTGCTGACGGATTCGCCGATGGGCCGTGTTGCTACAACCATGTTGGGCGCAAAGGCTTTGCCGACGGGTGACCGCGAGCGCGGCTTGAATTATTTGAAGACCGCTTCGGAAAAAGGCTCGCTCACAAGCGTTGACGCGAAGCTTTCGCTGCTTGAAATTTACACGTTTAACGAGAATCGTTTTTCTGACGCGGCAGCACTCGCGCGCGAACTTCAAACGAAGTATCCCGGCAATCAAACTTTTGCGCGTTATTTGCTCAAGGCGCAGCTTGGATTGAAAAATCGCGCGGAGGTTCAAAAGACTGCGCGGCAAATCCTCGCGCTGGTCAAACAGGGCAAGCCGAATTTTGGCGCGTTCATGAAGGCAGAGGCGGAACGCGCATTGGCCGAAACAGGCAGCAGATGATGCTTGCCCTTCGAGCGACAACGCGATAACATCGGCTCACTGACTAAAATTATTTGAGGTGCAATTGCCATGTACGATGATTTGAAATTCGATTTATGCTGCGGCGCACGCGCGCTCTATCGCGCGGGACTGAGCGCAGGTATAGCGGGACATTTGAGCATCACGGTCGGCGAAAACACGATGATAGCCAATCGCTTCGGCCCGTCGTTTGGGACCGTGAAACCCGAAGACGTTCTAACGCTCGACTTCGACGGCAACATCATCGAAGGTCAGGGCTATGTCAACGACACCATCCGGCTGCACGGCGTGATTCACAAGATGAATCCTGAGATCGTGGCCCTCGCGCACACGCATCCTCCGACGGTCGTGACGTTCAGTTCGTTGCGCGCCGTGCCCGAAGTGTTCGATCAAGAGAGTTGTTTTCTCGCAGGAGAAGTAGCCCTTGTCGAAGAGGATTACAGCGGGCTCGCGTCAACCGAAGATCGAGTCCGCCCGATGGGTGAAGCGCTTCGCGATCATCACGCGATCATTCTGCCGAATCACGGAGCCATCACGAAAGGCCAGAACATTCGGCAAGCGATCATTCTGATGATGGGGCTGGAAGGCATGGTTCAGCGTCACCTGTCGGTTATAGGCGCAGCGCGAACAACAGGGATAACTCCGCGACCGATTGCGCCTGAAGTGGCGCTTGCGACCAAGCGCGAGTTGAGCACTATTTTCGCGGGGCGTTCTGCTCTCGGTTTCGTTTGGGATGACCTGATGGCGAAGCTGCAAAAGAGCGATGCGGAATTGTTCGCAGTAGCCGAGCAAGCCGCAACGGCTGCGTCATAGAAATTTTCAAATGCGATTGATCGTAGGGGCGGCAGTTAACTGCCCCTACGCTGTTTCAGCCTGCTATGGATAAAAAAGTTGAAGTCAAACAGACTTCCCTTGAGATGCTCAGTCCTGATGAATTGAATTCCTACCATTCAGACGACCCACGCATACGCATCCAACAAGCAGTAAATTGTCCCGCGTCGTTTTTTCGCTACCTTTACGCAGAGGTCGGGCGGGAATATCACTGGGTTGACAGGCTCTCGTGGACCGACGACGAGATTCGAGCTTACCTCGCTGACCCGGGAGTTTCGTTGTGGGTGATCTATTATGACGGCTCGCCCGCGGGTTACTTTGAACTGAAAAAAGAAGAGAACGGGTCTACTGAACTTACGTACTTCGGATTGCTCAAAGAGTTCATAGGCCGTGGGCTGGGAAAACATTTATTGAGCTTTGCAATCGAGCGAGCCTGGAGCAATGGCGCTAGCAGAGTTTGGGTGCACACCTGTACATTGGATTGGCCAACTGCCTTGCCTAATTACCTGAAGCGCGGGTTCAAGCCGTTTGATGAATTAACTTATTTCATTACGCGTTCAAACGAAGAGTAATGATTTAGCCGCGTAGCGGCAGCGTGAATTTAGCCGTGTACTTCAGTGCACGGTAAATTGATGGTCATCACCATTTCGTCGCGTTAGCGACGACTGAATCCTATGCTCATCTCAACCGTCGCTAGCGCGACGAGGATAACGACTCACACTTCTTCCGTGCACTAAAGTACACGGCTAAATTCAAGTGGCCGCTAACGCGGCCACAATCGAAAAGATCACATTCGCTTCACAACTCTTGTTCTCATATCAAAACAACTTCACCCACGTGCGATTTGTAATCAGAGAGATGTTTTTTGAACGTCTGTTCTACAAACTCTCTGTATTTGCGCGCTTCGTCTTTCGCAGAAAGCGGTTTTTCCGACTTAACCGCATAGCCTGCGATTCTGAGTCGCTTGTTGCTGGAAAAACCGTCAACCTCGATATAACCGCTCGCTTTCCAATGTTCATCCTGTGTGGGCTTGTCCCATACGCGGAGATACAGGCGAACGGAGAGCGTATCGGTTTCTGAATCAAGGATTTTGTCAGATACAAGCTCCTCGAATTCATCCATCGTCAACAGTATCTCTTCTTTTCCACGCGCGATGTTTGGAAGCTCGTCTATGCCATAAATGGCCGCGTTCACAGGAGACAAAACCGGCCTCATCATCGGGAAGAAGATCACATTATCTATGTTCTCTTCATCTGTGAATATCATAGCCATTCGCTCGATGCCCGGCCCAATGCCAGTGGTCGGAGGCATGCCGTGCTCTAAAACTTCTATGAAGTCATAGTCGAGCGGATGAAACTCGCCCGATTCCACATCGCTCGGTTTATATGAACTCTTCCACCGTTCGAGCAACGCCACAGGGTCATTTTGCTCAGACCAGTTGTCGCCGCATTCCATGCCTGAAATGAATATTTCAAACCGCTCGGCATAATTCGGGTCAGTGTCCATCGGTTTTGCCAACGGCGAGATGTCCATCGGATGACCGAAGATGAAAGTTGGGCTTATCAATGTTTCTTCAACTTTGGCCTCGAATGCTTTTGCAAGCGCAAGCCCAATGCTTTCTTGCGGCTCGTTTACGCCAAGCGTCGCTAAATGCGCATTCGCTTCTTCGGTTGAACTGCACTTACGGAAATCTATACCTGTAATTTCTAAGACAGCGTCAGCCATCGAAATCCGACGCCACCGAGCGCCAAAGTCTATTTCGTTGCCGCGCACTGTGAATTTGGTTTTGCCGAAGACCGTTTCTGCAATATGCCGAAACATATCTTCAATGAGATCCATGTTGTATTCATAGTTCTCATACGCAGTCATCGTTTCAACCATCGAAAATTCCGGGTGATGGCTGCGGTCGATGCCTTCGTTGCGGAAATATCGCCCTATCGTATAAACCTTATCGAACCCTGCGGCTATCAATCGCTTGAGGTATAACTCGTGCGAGATCGCAAGGTACATATCACAGTCGAGCGCGTTGACATGCGTGATAAAGGGTTTTGCTGTGCCTCCTCCGTATTGAGGCTGGATTACAGGCGTATGGAATTCAATAAACCCGCGCGCATCCAAAAAAGTCCGAATCGCAAAAAGCATCCGAGCGACCAGCTCAAAATGTTTCTTGTTGTCCGGTTGAATCGTAGTATCCAGATACCTTCGCCTGAGAATAGCTTCTCTATCTTTCAAGCCAACCCATTTATCCGGCAGCGGGCGCAATGACTTGGTGAGCAACTTCAGAGTATGAGTCAGGACTGATATTTCACCTCGTTTCGTTTTGGTTACGGTGCCCGTCGCTTCGACAAAATCTCCGATATCGAGCAGATTAAGATCCGCAAATCCCAGATTGCCCTCCGCCGCGTCTGTCGGTTTGAGATCGTCTTGCCGCAGATACAATTGAATGCGCCCCGTCTGATCCTGGATATGGCCAAAGGCCAACTTGCCATGCTCACGTATAGACATTAAACGTCCCGCGACAGTGATGGTTTGACCTTCGTGCGCTTCGTAATCATTGATGATTGCTTCAGCGTAGTGAGTTCGCAAACAGCGAGAGGGGTATGGGTTGATGCCCTTCGCGCGAAGGGCTTCCACCTTGTTCAATCGAACATTGCGAAGTTCTACAATGGGAAAACTAGACAAACTTAAACCTCCAGTTGATAGAAAGCCATCAAGAAAGTAATTCCAAACTGTTGAGTTTCGCACGAAGAAAGGAAAAATCTCAACTCTCAAAAGATCATTTCAATATCAAACCAATTCACCGCAGAGGCGCAGAGGACGCAGAGATTACGCAGAGGTAAAAGAGAGTTTTTCTCTGCGCCCCCTCTGCTTACTCTGCGCCTCTGCGGTGAATCTTATCTTTCTTTACGGGCGCTGAGGGTTTCATTTTCGAGATTAGTCGCTTAATATGACTCCATTCATTTTCAATCAATCTAGAGAAAGTTGACCCGAATCACTATGAGTGAGCAGCCTGCAATCGAGCATCGAGAGGCGCAATCAGGATTGGCTCCGTGGACGCAAGCCGAGTTGCCCGCACCTCCAATGCCGAAAGGACTGGGGTGGATGGGCGTCGTTGGTCCGGGAGTGATAGTGCTCGGCCTGTCCATCGGCAGCGGTGAGTTTATTCTCGGCCCTGCCGCATTCGTCAATTACGGGTTCGCGCTTCTGTGGGTGACTACTGTTGCGGTATTTCTACAGACCATATTCAACCTGGAGTTGATGCGCTACACGATGGCTACAGGCGAGCCTGCCTTCACAGGATTTATGCGCACAAAGCCGGGGTCGAGTTTCTGGGGCTGGTTTTACGTAGTGCTTTACTTCCTGCAAACCGGCTGGCCCGCATGGGCAGGCAATGCGGCGGCAGCGATATTCTTTCTTTCAGCGGGCAGGTTACCCCAATCAACGGATGCCAACACTATTTATGCAATCGGAGCCGGATCGTTCATACTTTGCGTGAGCGTTCTCTTAATTGGCCGCCGCATCGAGCGAACATTGGAACTGCTCAACTGGATATTGATTATTTTCATACTCGGTGGATTTTTAGTGCTTGCTTTGATCTACGTAAGCCCGGAGACGTGGTTGTCGGCGGGCGCTGGCTACATAGGTTTCGACACACGGACAAACAGCTTTAGTTTTCTTCCGGCTGGCGCTGATTATTTCCTATTGAGCGCGCTGGCTGCTTACTCAGGCTGCGGCGGAGTAGGCAATATCACGCTATCGAACTGGGCGCGCGATAAAGGCTATGGGATGAGCCAAGTCTCAGGTTATATCCCGGCTCTGGTCGGGGGGCAGAAGGTGAATCTCGCGCACACGGGTTCGGTCTTCACGCCAACACCAGAATCTATGTCACGATGGCGAGGCTGGTGGCGAATCATCAAAGCAGATCAATGGGGCGTGTTTTTCATAGGCGCGTTGCTGGGGATGACTCTCCCCTCGCTGCTCTACGTTACGTTTCTTCCGCGAGGCAGCGACATACGAGGGTCAGGCGTCGGAGGCACACTGGCAGAAGTGATGGGCCGCGAGGCGGGAGCATTTGCGGGAGGGGTAGTCGCCTTTATGGGGGCATGGATACTGCTGAAGACTCAGCTTGATCTCATCGAGGGAACGACGCGCGCAATCACAGACATACTCTGGACTGGCAGCAAGCGAGCGCGAGCCTGGCGCGGCGGCGATGTCAGAATTATTTATTACTGCGTGCTGGGCGCAGTTCTGGTGTGGGGATTGATTGCGTTGCGGCTGGCGCAGCCAATCGTGTTGCTGCAACTGGGCGCTAACATGGCCGGGCATAGTATTGATCATCGCCTCGATACATCTTCTATACGTAAACACAACTCTGCTGCCGAAAGAGTTGCGGCCTTCGATGTGGCGGCGCGCATGTCTGGTCTGTATGGCTTTGTTCTACGGTTTTTTTGTGTCGCTCTGGATTAGCAAACTGATTTGATCCGGCACGATTTCTTGTTGTGACAGGCCGAGAGAAACCGGAAGCAGGACTCCGCAAATCGTTTTCATTATATGGGACATAGCTTTATCTCAATCTCGCCACCTCTTCTATTGAGACTCGATTACGGCTGCTTTGTTTTATCCGCTTCTCGCGGCAATGGTTTTCGCGGAATCATTGATTGAAATTTCACCAGCGCGCCGCGACAGGCCGAGAGTTGCGCAATCGCTGAAGCCTCTTTCATTTGAAATTGTTGTGTGAGCATCAACGTGCGGTCGAAATCTCTGCCGCCAAACCACTGAAACTCTCTCGCATTAAGCAGGACGTTCAAGCCCGTATTTATTTTCACAACCTTCTTTCCGCCTTCGCCTGCAATCTCAACCTCTTGATACTTATTCAACTCGGACGCAAAGCCTGCGCGGTTGAATTCTTTGATCGCCAGTTCCATTTCTTCAAAGCCGTGATTTTCATCTAAGCTTGTGGCAATGCTTGCAAGCTTCATCATCTGCTCGGTTCTTTCAATTCCATTTTCGCCGCGCGCGACCTGCTGTTTAGCTTCATCGAACAATCGTATCGCACGGGCTTTATCCTTGCCCCTACTCAACTGCCCGATCAGGCTGCCCAGGAACATAAAGCGCTGGCGCGGGTCTGAAAGTTCAGCGATGATCGCTTCGGCCTTATCGAAATCGCCTTTCTGCAAAGCGTCCCCCGCTTCCCTATCGCGCTTCTGATACATTCTTATGCGCAGGTTCTCCTGATCGTTGGTTCGACTGAGTCCATCGCTCATCTTATTGATGATCGCCGACGCTTGATCGAAGTCACCTGCGAGGGTGGCCAGCGCGACGGCGCGGCTATAGAGTGCGTCTTTTGCCTGCATATCGGCAACCGCATCTGCTCTGTTTAGTAATTCCTGAACTGTGCCCGGTTCGGTCAGCGCCAGATATTGTCGTTCTTCGGGCGGGACGCGACGAAATGCCTCTTCCACTCGCGCGCGAAACGCGACGGCCCGGTCAGGCATGTAGCGATCAAAATAAGGCACGAGCAATTTTGGAATCAGGTAGTCGTAAAATGAGCGAGCATCCAAACGAGCGCTTTCCGAGTTTGTCATCGCCGCATCGAGCCGTTGCGTTATGACCGTGTATGCGAGGTCGAGAAACTGCTCTATCACTGCGCGGTCTATTTGAATATGAGCGTAAAGATTACTCGTGCTTGCGACCGAAGAGAAACGAATCACCCCCTGTCCAAAATAATTAAACAGGTAGGAAGCCAAAGCCATGATGTCTTCAAAGCTCGGCTGTCCTTGTTTCGCTTTCGCAAGCGCCTGAGTGAAAAGCTCATTGGCAGCTTTTGGATCTCTACGACTAATCTCCCTGAGCATCCAGATAAGGTCATTGATACTGCTCTTTTCAATCAGCGGCGCTGCCATTTGAGCGGCGAATCGCGGGTCTTGCTGCGCAAGGTAAAGAACGAGCCGCCTTTGTAGTAAGGTGCGCTCGCTGTATCTGGACGAATCACTGCTTGCAAGCTTCGGGGCTATGTCGGGTGGCTGGTCTGTAATGCTTTCCGTGAGCTTTGCGGCCAGCGCCCTATCGTGTTCTCCTGCCATCTGCATAACAGTCGTTCGTATAATGTAACGCGAATCCCCCGCAGCCGTGCTTCGTTCAGAAGTTTTTGCCGACTCTACAGCTTGAAACGCATCTTCAAACATTCGGCGGGCGCGAGGCTCATCGTAATTCCAGAGCATATCCGCAACCTGCGCCTGAATCATTATTCTGAGGTTGTCATCAGCAAAGCCTTTTCTTGTTTCAAGCAGTTGATCGAGCACAGACAGAACCTTTTGCTGTAATGGGTCGAGCGTCTGTTTTTTTTCAATCGCTTGTTTCGACGGCTGGTCAGCAGAAGATTTTTTGTCTGCGCCGGTTTGTCTTGCGAACGCGGACAGAGGTATTGCGACAAGCAGAATGAAGCACGCTACTTTCTTTACGTCGAGCATAAGCGTCTCCTTTCAGGAGCGGCAGGGCTGGATTCGATAAGCCGACACCCTGGACGGCTTCGATTTGAGGGTTGCGGTTGTTTACCGCTATAGGTTTTTTAACACATCGCGCCCGTAAGCTTCGACCGTGGCTTCTTCGTCGCCGCTCATCAGGTAGATGTTGAATTGCGTGACGCCGATTTCCTGAAGCTCTTTCAGCTTTCGCACGTGTTCTTCAGCCGGGCCGACGATGCAGAAGCGGTCAACTATTTCATCCGTCACGAACTCCGCGTTAGAACTTCCTACCTCCGCGTGATGCAGGTAGTTATAGCCTTTGCGGTCGCTTATGTAAGAAGTCAACTCTTCGGGCAACTCTTCGGGCTTGTAGCGCGAGACCAGATCAACAACATGATTTGAAACGAGCGCGGGAAACCACCGCACCTGTTCGCGCGCTTTCGCCAGATCGTCAGACACCCAGACGGGCGCGGCAGACATCACGCGAATCTTTGAAAAATCACGACCGGCTTCTTCGGCTCCTTCGCGCACGAACTGCAAACACCACTTGATCAAATGCGGGTCGGCGAATTGCAATATCACGCCGTCGCCTACGCGGCCCGCCGAGCGCAGAGCCTTCGGGCCGTAGCCTGCTATCCACACGGGCGGAACTCCCGCGTCGGCCCAGGTCATTTGAATATCGCGGCCTTCATACTCGATTTTGTTGCCCGCGCAGAGGTCGCGCACGACCCCGACAGTCTCTTCGAGCCTTTCGAGCGTCGTGGGTTTTTTACCCATCACGCGGCGCGAACTGTCTCCGCGCCCGATGCCTAAATCCATTCTCCCCGCAGAGATTCGATTGAGCGTTGCAAGCAGACTTGCCGTAACGGTCGCGTCGCGCACTGCCGGATTAGTCACGCACGTGCCTATTCGCATTCTTTCAGTGCTCGCCGCAATCAGAGTCATAAGCGGATACGGCTCTTGCCACAAGACGTGCGAATCGAATATCCAACTGTAAGCGAAGCCTGCCGTCTCGGCCTGCTTTGCAAGCGAGACTATTCGCGTGTAAGGCATATCAGGTTTGAAGGTGATCGCAAATTCGAGCATTGTTTTCCCTTTATCAAACTTCAAATCTCAATTTCGAGTTCGATTTTATTCTTTGACCAACTCGTCGTAAGTTTCAGGTCTGCGGTCGCGGAAGAATTGCCATACGTTGCGAACCTCGCGGATTTCATCCAGATTCAAATCGGCGACGACAAGTTCGTCGGAATCGCGCGATGCCTGAGCGATGATCTTGCCGCGCGGATTGCAAAAGTAGCTCTTGCCATAGAACTCGCCTATGTCCCACGGTTGCTCGTGACCTACACGATTGATCGCGCCGACGAAATAACCATTTGCCACCGCGTGCGCAGGTTGTTCCAACTCCCACAAATATTCCGAGAGCCCCGCGACCGTAGCAGACGGATTGAAGACTATCTCTGCGCCGTTCAATCCCAGTGCTCGCGCGCCTTCGGGAAAGTGGCGATCATAACAGATGTAGACGCCGATGCGCGCGAACGCCGTCTCGAATGTGGGATAGCCCAGGTTGCCCGGCTTGAAATAAAACTTCTCCCAGAATCCGGGCGCTGTGTGCGGTATATGGTTCTTGCGATACTTGCCCAGATAGCGTCCGTCCGCGTCAATCACCGCAGCCGTGTTGTAATAGACGCCCGTTATCTCTTCTTCATAAATAGGCACGATGATGACCATCGAATGTTTGCGCGCTACTTCCTGCATCAATCGCACGGTCGGCCCGTCAGGGATAGCTTCGACCGAGTCGTACCAGTGAGTGTTCTGCTCCGCGCAGAAGTAAGGCGTGGTGAAGACTTCCTGCATGCAGATGATCTGCACGCCCTGAGTGGCCGCCTCTTCGATGTACTTCAAATTTTTTTCGATGTTCGCCTGCTTGATCTTTTCTATAGGCTCGTCGGTCGAGCAGGCATTCTTCGCTTGAATCAATCCGCACTTGACGGTTCTTGCCATAGCTTACTCCTTGATAAGGATCTCAAATTTGAGAGGCTGTTTGAAAAGCTCCTTAGGAGCGACCTGTCTATAGTTTCAGGAGGTTGAATATATTCTGTAGCTCCGTAGGAACGACCTCTGGGTCAATAGGCCGCTCCTACGGAGCTACAGAATCTTTCTATGCCACAAATACTATAAATAGGTCGTCCCTAACGGGACTGCTCAAACAGCTTCTAATATTTGAGATTTAAAATCTCACTTCTACTTCAATCCACGTAGACTGCGGCAACCCGCTTTGCATCGCAGTATCGAATTTGTATTGCAATGCAGATTGGACGGCGCGCTGATCAAGCCCGTAACCCAGTCGCCTGACGACATAAGCGCGCACTGCACTACCATCTGCCGCAACCAGAACTTGAAGTATGACTGTGCCTGTTATGCGTGCGCGCAGTGCGCGCTCTGTCGCCAGAGCCTTCACCGATTGGCGAATGCGCGCGGGCCGCGTAACGCTGGAATAGCGATGGGGTTCCGATACTACTCCCGTAGCGCGTCGCGGTCGAGGCGACGGCGCGGACTGGGCATTCTCTGCCGTGCGAAGGTTGTCGAGCGCGTTTTGCACTGCCTGACGAAACGCTTCGCGCGAAGCGTCGTTGATGCCGGGAAGATCGAGGTTTGCAATCGCCATACGCAGCGGGCCGTCCGCATCCGGGTCGCCTATCTGGCCGAGCGACCAGGCCGCATCATAACGCACGTCGAACGAAGAATCAGTGAGCATCTCTATCAGTTCATCAACGGCATCTTCATCCTGCATCAATCCAAGCCCGACAATAGCGGACGAGCGCGCCCCCGCGTCCGCATCATCCTGGGCTTTCGAGAGGGCGGCTATGCTGCGGCGGTCGCCGAGCATTCCGAGCGCGAAGGCAGCCGTTGCGCGAACCTCCGAGTCTTTGTCCGCAAGCAACCGAGTGAGCCTTTCAGTCGCAGCACGGGTGGCAATCTGGCCGAGCGCAAAAGCGGCGGCCTCGCGCACGCTTGCGTCTTTGTCCGAAAGCGCTTCGATAAGCGCGCGCGAAGCATCATACGCCCTTATCGCGCCAAGTTTATTAGCGGCCTCGCGCCGAGTTGAAGCCGAAGGGTTCTTCAGATCAGCGAGCACGCGCGCAGGCGCTTGCGCTGGTCTGCCCGGAACCTGAGCGCGAGCGGTCACAGCGCAAGCAGTAATGATTGCCGCAAAGATGAATAGCTTGATGTTTGCGCTTGACGACATCATTTGATAATTCCGCATCTTTATTCGCTTGCGAATCAGTTTGTAATTTTCACGGGAAACATTCTCATCAACATCAGGTGCATTGTACCTGAAACGAAGAAGCTCACAAACCATCCATAATCATATAGAGGCATGAGCGCGGGCACGACCAGTCCTCCCCATGCCAGCGCGCAACCTGCAAGCGTCGCAACAACCGCGCGCCAGTTCCATCCTCCGTCATATCTGTAGACGCCTTGTGGTTTGTAGAGGTCGCCCAGTTCGAGATGCTTCTTTCTGACGAGCCAGTAATCGGCGATCAACACACCTGCAATCGCGCCAAGCCCGCCTGCATACCCGCCGAGCCAGTTAAAATATTTCGAAGGGTCCTTCATTAATCGCCACGGCTGCACCAGTATGCCCAGAATGCCTGTGATCAGCCCGCCCAGTCGGAACGTGATCCAGCGCGGAAAGGCGTTTGCGAAATCGTTCGCAGGTGAAACCACGTTGGCAGCTATGTTGACCGATAGCGTAGCGATTACTACTGTGAACATCGAGACGGCGACAACAAGAGGCTGAGTGAATTGACCGACAAGTTGAACAGGGTCCCAGATTGTTTTTCCAAATATTACGGTTGAAGCGGATGTAATAATCACTCCCATCGCCGCGAAGACCACCATAGTGGTCGGCAACGCGACGGTTTGGCCTATGGTCTGATCGCGTTGACTGCGGCTGAAGCGCGTGAAGTCCGGCATATTGAGCGACAACGTAGACCAGTAACCGATCATGCCTGTGAGCGATGGAATGAAGACCTTCCAGAATGCGCCGAAGCTGTCGAACTTGTCTTCGCCGTGTAGAATTGCGCCCAGTCCATTGGCTTTCCACAACACCCATGCCATCAGCGCCGCAGCCATAATCAACACGAAGGGAGCAGCCCAGTTCTCTACTTTGCGCAACAAGTCCATGCCGCGATAGATGATGTAGATGTTCAATCCCCAGAAGAGCAAAAACGAGATGTATTCAGTAGGCGTATGCCCAGCGATGAAGGCGGGAGATTGTATCGTATCGCCGAGCAGCGTTTGCCACGCGGGCCAAAGCGTGCGAAAGAGTGTTTGCAGAGCTTCGCCGCCAATCCACGCCTGTATGCCGAACCATCCGCAAGCGACAAGGGCGCGCATGATGGCTGGCAGGTTCGAGCCGATAGTGCCGTAGCTTGCGCGAGCAAAGACTGGGAACGGGATGCCGTACTTTGTGCCGGGATGCGAATTGAGCAATATGGGAGCCAGCACGATTGTGTTTCCGAGCAGGATAGTGAAAAGCGATTGCCACCAGTTCATGCCGAGATCAATGAGGCTCGACGCAAGCATATAAGTCGGGATGCAATCAGCCATGCTGATCCACAGCGCGGCATAGTTGTAAGTAGTCCAATTGCGTCGAGCGATAGGAACAGGCGCGAGGTCTTCGTTCCACAAAGGACTGTTTGAAACGTCCTCTTTAAGCTCGACGAAATCAGATTTGCCTGATTGAGCAAAGTCGGTCTGAGCGGCCACGGATTCCCCTCCGGCGCGAGATGGTATCAGAGCCTTTCAGTAAACTCAATATACTCTTTCAGAACAAAGCTATCCGTCGAGATTTTCATTACGCAGTTTTTGTTCTCTAAGAAAAAACCTGCGCAGGGTTGCCCGTATTTTCCGTCACGGCATGGGGAAGCGCGCGACATATCGAGCGAGTTCCTCGTAAACCGAAGAACCCGTCCACCCCGCCTCCACTGCCGCCTAACGAATCGCAGGATTAACAATCTGAGGTGCGCTGCATTCTCTGTTTGAACATAGAGGATGCAGCGCAGCTATTCATCGAAGGGTAATTGTCGTATGTGCTACGTTGTTTGAAGAGTAAAGAGAAGTGAAGTATATTCGTGTTCATCATTTATTTCGCGCCGTTGCAAAGCGTTTGCAGCATACAATCCGCGAGTGTGATTAGATCAATTACTGGAAACTGAATTTATGGCTAAAGGAAAAGGCAAATCAACGGAAGCGCAGGAAACAAGTGAATTAAAACCGCCGCCGGGCCTGAAGCTCCTTCGCGTGATAAAAGGATATACTACCTTTATCCATGCAGTGACAGTGACGCCTGATGGACGCTCGGTCATCGCCGGTTCTGATGATGGAAAAGTGCGAGTGTGGAATACGCAGTCGGGGCAGATCCTTCGCATGCTTAAAGCGCGATCTGCCCTTATTCCCGCAGTGACAGTGACGCCTGATGGACGCTCGGTCATCGCCGGTTCTGAAGACGGAAAAGTGCGAGTGTGGAATCCGCAGTCGGGACAATTACTTCATATGCTTGAAGGAAATCTTAGCGCGATCTATTCGGTGGCGGTGACGCCTGATGGACGCTCGGTCATCGCCGGTTCTGAAGACGGAAACTTGCGAGTGTGGGATATTCAGTCAGAGCAATTACTTCAGATACTTGATGGACATGATGGCGCGATCTATTCGGTGGCAGTGACGCCTGATGGGCGCTCGATTATTTCCGGTTCTAGTGACCAAACAGTGAAGGTGTGGGATATCCAGTCGGGACAGTCTCTATTCACGATGAGAGGACATAAAAATAGCATTAAATCGGTTGTGGTGACGCCTGATGGGCAATCTATTATTTCCTCATCTGATGATAATACGGTTCGATGCTGGGATATTACGTCACAAAGGCTCCTGCACACTTTTGAAGGTCTTAAGGATTATCCATTTGGCCTAGTCGTATCCACGGATGGTAAGTGGATTGCGACAGTACCGTGGGATGAAGTCATCCGCTTCTGGAATTTAGTAACTGGAAATACAATAGCCATTCCACGAATGAAAAACTCGATAGCGAGCAGTTATTCCGTTTTAGATAAACATATCGCGATTTGTAAGACACAGCCTATTTTGGTGACTGTTAATCGTCAAAACGATAGCGCAGATGAAATACTAATTTGGGAAGTAGATTTTTCAGTTCTTGCGGGAGAACAAACTAAGGAAGAAACAGCCCATTATCGCAATGCTAAAGTCCTCCTCGTCGGCGACACAGGCGTGGGCAAGAGCGGACTGACCGAGAGATTAGTTCACAAGCACTTTGTGCCGACGAAATCCTCGCATGCCCGCAAGGCGTATGTGCTCGAAAGCAAAGTTGTGCGGGAGCCGAGCGGCGTCTCGCTTCAGCAAGAGACGGTGCTATGGGATCTTGCAGGGCAACCCGCTTACAGATTGGTCCACCAGTTGAGCATGGAAGATGCCGCGCTCGCGTGCGTGCTTTTCGATTGCCGCAACGAGACGAACCCATTTGAAGGCGCGTCCTATTGGTCGCAGGTACTCGATCAGGCGCGCACGAACACCAAACTAAAGAAACTTCTCGTCGCCGCACGCATTGATGTCGGAGGTCTTCCGGCCAGCAAAGAGCGAATCGAAGCCTTTGCCCGCGAGAACGGCTTCGCGCAGTTCATTCCCACGAGCGCCTACACCGGCGAAGGTTGCGACGAGTTGATGGAGGCAATTCGCCAGGGGATTCCATGGGATGAAGTGCCTAAGCTAACTACAACCGGGACGCTAGCAACCCTGCGCGATTATGTAGCAAGTTTGAAAGGTGAAAAAAGTGTCACGGACGAACAGAATTATGTCCCGAACAGGTTGCTGTCTATTACGGCATTGTATGATGGCTTCGTCGCATACTTTGGAAAGCAGATTCCTTTGGATGAATTCATCACGCACCTGCGACGGCTCGAAGCGACTGACACAATAGCTTTGCTGGTTTTCCACACAACAGGCGCGGAGCCTCGCCCGGAAGATAGGGTGTTGCTCGACCCCACAAGAGTGGATGCTTATGCGAGCGCGTTACTTGTGGCGGCAAAGGATGAACCGGACGGGCCGGGGCATTTGTTGGAATCCCGCGTGCGCGAGGGAGATTTCAAGCTCGACCAGAACGAGCGGATTGCCGAACGCGAATCTGAACGCCATGTGCTGTGGTATGTGATCGAGAACTTGCTCACCCGCGATCTGGCGCTACGCGAGCAAATCAAAGGCAAAGATTACATCGTGTTCCCATCGCAGTGCACAGCGGAACTGAGGTTTCCGGGCGCAGCGGCTTTCGGCGTAGCGCTCGGCTTTGCAGGTCCGGTGCGGAGCATTTACGCCACGCTCATCGCACAACTCGCGCACTACGAGGAATTCAAGAAGCGCGAGTTCTTTCAAGACGCCGCCGCCTATAGTCCTGATGATGGTGGACGATGTCTGGTCCGTTTGCGCGACCGTGGACACGGTCAAGGCGAACTGGAAGTATCCTTTGATAAAGAAACACCAACGAACGTCCGGCAGGGATTCATCGAATTCATTGGCAAACATCTAGAGGCCAAAAGCAATATCGGCAGCGTGACTGCGCGTCATGCCTATCACTGCATGCATTGCCGGAATCCATTTGAAGATCGAGTTGTGAAAGCGCGGTTGGATGCGCGAAGGCGAGATTTATTATGCCCAATTTGCGAAAAGAAGACTCCGCTCGTCAATCTGCTGGCTGCGCCGACGGCGGAATCTGAATCGGTAGCGGCACAGATAGCTAAGGATGCCAAAGCTGGCCGTCAGCGCATGACTGCGAAACTGGTAATCAAGGCGAAAGAAACAGAAGGAAAATTCGACGTATTCCTGAGTCACAATTCAAAGGACAAAGCTGCGGTCGAAAAGATCGCCAAGCGTTTGCTCACAGTGGGAATTCGCGCGTGGTTGGACAAATGGCATCTCTCTCCGGGCGATACGGTTTCAGATACTTTGGAGCGAGCCATCGAGACGATACCGTGCGCCGCGTTATTCTTTGGACCAGCCGATATTGGCAAATGGCATATCATGGAAGTCAGATCTTATGTGGAAAAATGGGCGAGCGGGGATGCGCGAATGATACCTGTCATCCTGCCCGGCGTAGAGGAAGCGCCGGAATTGCCGCTCTTTGTCCGCCATACGTTGTGGGTAGATATGCGCAATTGGGAGAGAGATGACGACGACAGTTTTTATCGTCTGGTCTGCGGAATCCTGGGCAAAGCTCCGGGCGATTCGCCGATGAAGAGGTTTGGAGTTCGCGATGTAGCTGAATGGCAAGGCGCGGATTACTAGACTCAATCGAAACAGTCGGGGAAGCGGTTGCCGCAATGTCATAAGCACCGGCTACATCTATTATCTCTACCTTGCCAACTTCACTCCAGCAAGCTACATTGCGACAGATTATGAAACGAAGCCTTGCTCATCTGCCAAAACATAAACAAGAAGAACTCAAAGAGATTACTCGCGTCATCAAAGAAATCGCCGAAGTCGAAATGATAATACTGTTCGGCAGCTATGCTCGCGGCGATTGGGTTGAGGATATTTACAAAGAAGGCCACATCACTTACGAGTACAAAAGTGATTACGACATTCTCGTTATTGTCAGAGAACATGTTCTTGTGCGCAAATTGGGGCAGTGGCAGAGGATTGAAAGCATAATCCGTCGCAGCAGTACGATCAGGACACGAGTGACTTTGATAGTTCATGACATCAAAGAGGTAAACAAGGCGCTCAGGCAAGGGCAATATTTTTTCACTGATATAACAAAAGATGGAGTGTCGCTGTATGACTCGAAGCGGTTCGAGTTAGCAAAAGCGCAAAAGCTCAGTCCACAAGAGCGCAAGCAGACCGCTCAAGAAGATTTTAAATATTGGCATAAGAGCGCGAGTGAATTCTTAGCTGGCTTTACGTTTTACTTTAAGAGGCGATCATACAGGAACGCAGCTTTTGAACTCCATCAGGCTACCGAGCGGTTTTACATGACTGTGCTACTCGTCTTTACGCACTACAAACCGAAAGAGCACGACATCAAGATATTAGGGAAGCAAGCAATCAATCTCGACCCGCGATTTTTGCCGATCTTTCCGCGCACAACGCAAGAAGAAAGACGGCTGTTTGAGTTGCTCCAGAAGGCATACATAGATGCTCGCTACAATCGAAACTACAAGATCACAAAGAAAGAGTTAGAGTATCTGGCCGAGCGCGTGAAGAAATTGCAGAGAGTGACAAAAGAAGTGTGCAAGGAAAAAATTGAGAGCTACGCATAAAGTGGCAGGCGATCACTCAATAGTAACCGATAGTCTGAGCGACGTTCAGTTTGATCGTGTTTTTCGCCTCTGCGAATTGCTAACCCCGCGACGCCGTGTGGCGAGCGCCGAGCGGCTATCGGGCGGCATCAGCAATAGCAGTTTCAAGATTCACTTCGAGTCCGGCAATGAGCCAATCGTACTGCGCATCTACAAACGCGACCCCGCAGCTTGCCAGAAAGAGATAGACCTTCTCCGCGCTCTGGGGCAGACCGTTCCGGTTCCAGAGGTATTACATGCTGAACCGGAAGGCTTCGGTGAAGAGGGATCGTTCATCTTTTTGAGGTATGTCGAAGGCATCACTTTCCGCCAGTTGAAAGCAACAGGTGACAGACGCGCCATCCAGGAAGCATCCTACGCTATTGGCGCAACTCTTGGAGAGATTGGGAAGCACAACCTTACACACCTGAATCACATCAGCGATGGCGCATGTACGATGCCAGAAATCATTGACAGCTACATCACATCGCCAAAACTGATTGCGCGAACCGGCAGCGCGCTCGCTGATCGGGTGCGCCGTCTGGTCGCGTGCTGGGCATCAAGGCTCCAAGCGGTCATAAATGAACAGCGGCTCGTTCATGGTGATTTTCGTAAACAGAACATTTTGGTTCGGCCTGATGGAAACGCCTGGACGGTTTCTGCGATTCTGGATTGGGAATGCGCGTTCACGGGTTCACCGCTGTTTGATGTCGCGCTGTTTTTGCGGTACGAGCGACCCGAACAGCCAGTCGCAGAGCCGTCTTTTTCTCGCGGGTTTCTAGACGGCGGCGGGCGATTGTGTGACGACTGGAAAGACGCAATTCGAGTTGTTGATCTCGAAAGTCTGTGTAGAAGCTTGACCGCCACATATCTTCCGCCGGACATCGAGCGCGAGATCGTCGGTCTGGTTGCAGCGACAGCAAGGCAACTGGGAGATGATTAACAACTAAAAAAAGGAGGCCATAAAAACATGGCCCCCTTTTTTATTCGACTCGTGGTGAGATTAGAAAATAATCTTCGCCGCAAGCTGAATGACGCGCGGCTCTGTCGTATTAGTCGGCAGCCCGAACGTCAGGTTCCTCGCAAGCGACAGGTTCGGGGCTGTGCCTACAAGGTTGTAGAGCGTTGTATTGATGCCTCCGAAGTTAGCTCGGTTGAATACGTTGAACGCTTCGGCTATCAATTGAATCCTCGCGCGCTCGTGCAAGCGGATGTCGCGCGTGATTCGCGGGTCTAAGCTGAAGAAACGCGGCCCGACAAACGTGTTGCGCTCAAAGCCCGGCACTCTATCGCTGAAGCGATTGCCGTCATTATTCAGATCGCCGCCAACCTTCGGGCTGAACGGGCGACCGGCTTCGGCAGTGAATATTCCGCTCAGGCCCCAGCCCGAAAGCAGCGCCCGCACCGCGCGGTCTTCGATCCCCTTCGCGTAATCGCCGACGTTCCAGATGCCGCTCAATACGAATCGGTTTCTCATGTCATTGACCGACAGGCCGTCGTCAGCGCGGATATCGAGCGGGTTGTCTACAATCTTTGCATCGTCGCCTGCATTGCCCGGCACGACGGAAGTCGCATCAGGATTGTTGTCAACCGCCCGCGAATATGTGTACGCGCCCAGTAGCTGGAAGCTATGCGCGAACCGCTTGTTTATTTGAATCGTCAGGCCGTTATATCGGGAATCCGCGGTTGATTCGAACTGCGAGATGCGACCAAAGCGCGAAAGCAGCCGACCGGGAAAGCGCCTGAATGAAATCGCTTGCCCCGTGTCATCGTTGATCGTCGCGGCAACTGCGGGCAGCAGATTGATGTCTCGCGTGCGCGAAAGGTGTGTGCCTTTGACTCCCAGATACGTGATGTTGAGCGAGAGGTCTTTCGACAACTGATACTCTGTTCCTAAACTCCATTGCTGCGTGTAAGGCGAAACGTAATCCGGCGCAAAAACATAGATGTTCGGCGCAGGCAGATTTACTCCTGTCGGGATTGAAGAAAATCTGTTCGGGAAAGTCGGTATCTGAGCGCCCGTGAACGTAAGATTGATAACCTGTATGCCGTTCTGCGAATGCGCCGTGCCGAGCATGATCGCAGGCGTGCGACCGAAAAAGACTCCGTAGCCGCCGCGCACTACGAGTTTGTCCGACACGAGCGGGCTGTAGGCGAAACCCAGGCGCGGCCCGAAATTGTTTTTGTCCGACGATACACGGCCCGTGTCAATTCCTGCTGCCGTAAGCTGCGAGTCAGGGTTAGAGAGAGGAGGCGTCGCCATATCTTGAATGTCGTATCGTACACCGGCGTTGATCGTCAGGCGACGAGCCGCGCGCCAATCATCTTGAACAAAGGCTGAGAACTCGTTGATGTTCGGGTTGGTAGTCGGCCCGCTTGTGCCGTCGCCCGCGAATGCCTGGACGAATCGCGCGGGGCGGCGATTGGCAAAATCCGCAAGCGAATTGAAAGTGAACTGGCCTCCGAAGAGTCCCGGAAAGAAATTCAAAATTCTTTCGATGTTAATGTCAGTGCCGAACTTCAGACCGTGCTTGCCTACGGCGTAGCTGACGTTATCAATAAATTGATAACGCTTGAGCGTAGTCTCGCGCGGGCTGAAATTGTTGCGCCCAAGATTGATGACTGTAGCTCCGCCTTGAAGTATGACTATTTCAGGATCGTCCGAGTTTGCGGTTCCCGGCTCCCTGTCGCGCGCGTAGTTGAATCGCACTTCGTTGAGCAGGCGCGCCGTGAAAATGGTTGAAAACGAGATAGTCACAGTATCAGTTTTCACGTTCGAGTTGCCTGTGTGCTCGGCGGCAGAGTTAGTGCTGGGCGTGCCCGGAGGCGCAGAGTTTTCAAGCGACCCGCCAGTAAACCCTTGATGATTGTAGCGCCCTGACAAACGATTGTTGTTTGTCAATTGCCAGTCAACTTTGGCTAGATAAACATTCTGATCGAACGCGCGAGGGTATCCGCCTGCGCGCGGCGCAATCTCTGCAAGCGCTCTCTGCTGCGCGTCGAAGTTCGGATCACCCGGCAAGACGCGCGTGCCCAGCAGAACTACGTCAACGGGGTCGTTACGGCGCTGGCCGTCGTAGTCGAAGAAGAAGAAGAGCTTATTCTTGACTACAGGCCCGCCGATGTTGCCGCCGAATTGATTGACGTGAAGCGCAGGCCGAGGGCGATTCGCAGCGTTGTTGAAGAACGTGTTCGCGTTGAGCGATTTGTCGCGGTAGAACTCAAACAAACTGCCGTGAAAATCGTTCGTGCCCGATTTGGTGACGACGTTGATGACCGCGCCCGCCGCCCGCCCGAACTCTGCGGAGTAGCCGTTCGAGTTGACTTGAAATTCCTGCACCGCGTCTTGCGAAAACTGGTAAGGCGCGCGGCCTGAGCCTGTGCGACCGAGCGATTGGCCGAAGAAGGTGTTGTTGTTGTCGGCCCCGTCTATCTGAAGAGAGTTGAGCGTGCCGCGCTGCCCGCCGAATGATATGTCGCCGGTTCTGACGTCGCGCGTCACTCCCGGCGTCAGCAGAACGAAATCAATGAAGTTGCGCCCGTTGACAGGCAGGTTAGAAACCGCTTTGTCGTTGACAATCGAAGATACTTGCGTGCGCGTGGTTTCGACAATCGGAGCTTCGGAAGAGATATTGACAATCTCGGCAGCGCCCGCCGCGCCGAGTTGAACGTCGAGCGGAACCTTCTGGCCCACCTGTACCTTGATGGCCTGATGCTTTACGATAGCAAACCCCTGCTTCTGAATCGTCAAGTCGTAATCGCCGACGGGCAAAAGCAGCAATCTATATAATCCTTCGGTGTTGGTCATGACCTCGCGCGTGAGTCCCGTTTGCGCGTTAACGGCAGTGACCAGCGCATCGGGAACCAGAGCGCCGTTTGAATCCGCCACGCTGCCTTCGATTGAGCCTGTGGTCGCCTGCGATTGCGCTAACACAAGCGCATTGAGTTGAGCCAGGAGCACAAGCGTCAGGCTTGCAGATTTAATGAATGATTTGAATTTCATATAGTGCCTCCTTACTGATGTTTCTAAGAACTGTTCAAGGCTGACTGCCGAGGCGGGTTACACGTTGAATAACGGCTATAGACCGCTGCCTGTTTTGAAGTGGAACGGCAACCCGATATTTAACTTTCGTTGGCAATCAGCGATTTCAACCTGATCGTAAGAGCGATGCTAAAGGAGCGCGCTTGGATGTGTCAAACTCAGTTTGGTTAGATAGTCTTGAACCGATTCACGGATTAAGACCATTCAGAAGAAACGATGAAGTATGAACGATGAATGATGAATTAAGAATTTTTATCAATTCATCATTCATCATTCTGCATTCATCGTTGCTTCCGCGTCTCTGCGGTGAACTGGTTCTATATTCAAACCTCCTTTTGCAGCCTGCGCTGTCTCAAGCGCGTAGTGTAAAATGCTCGGCGCATGAAGAAACGATTTATCACAACACTTTTGTTATTGGCGATGGCCTGCGCGGCGCATTCATCGGCGCAAACTCCGAAGCTCGGAGAAGGGCGAAAATATACGAGCGTCGAGCGAATGCAGATCGAACACCTCCGCGCCGTCCGTCAAGCCCGCTTGCGCTACGCGAGCGCAAAACGCTCCGTCAAACTCGCAACCGGATACGGGGACTATCGCGCCATTCTGCACGCGCATGCCGAAGACTCGTCGCACACGGGCGGCACGCGACCGGAGTTACTGGCCGCAGCCCTTCGCGTGGGCGTGAAGATCATCATGCTCACAGATCACGTGCGGCCTGAGCGCGATTTCATCAACGATAGTTGGCGCGGCTTGCGCGACGGCGTGCTCTTCATTCCCGGCGCTGAAAGCGAGGGCTTTCTCATTTATCCGCAAGCTTCGATCAAGGGCAAACCCTGGAAGACGCGCGAAGACCACATCAACCTTGTTAAAGAAAACGGCGGCGATATTTTTCTCTCGCACGTTGAAGAGCGACCCGATTGGGACACGAGCGAGTTGGATGGGTTGGAGATTTACAATCATCATTCGGACGTGAAAGATGAAAAGGAGTACAACGCCTGGCTGATCGGCGCATTCACCAACGCGGCGCGGCTGGGCGATCTGGTTCGCGCGCTTTCTGAGTACCCGGAAGAAGTGTTTGGCGCGCAACAGGATTATCTCTCTGCGATCATCGCCAAGTGGGATCGCGACACACTGAATCATCGCCTGACCGGCGTTGCCGCCAACGATTGCCATCACAATCAGGTCTTTACCGTGACCGTGGTTGACGAAAACACCGTCGAAGTCGGCTACATCACAAGCCGCCCGACGACCACGCGCGTCACCACCGCGCAAGCAGCCGGTGTGGCTGAACTCACGCGCGGGCGCAAGGCAGGCGACCTTGTTGCGAAGCTTGATTTCGACATCTATGACCGCAGCCTCAATTATGTCAACACGCACATTCTGACGAACAAGCTCGATGAAGCGGCGACCCGCGATGCATTGCGCAAAGGTCACGCTTATGTGGCGCACGACTGGCTTTGCCCGGCGACAGGTTTTGCTTTCATTGCTGAACAACGGGGGAAGCGAATTTCAGTGATGGGTGACGAAACAAAATCGAGCGAGGGGATAAAACTCCGCGCGGCCACGCCGGTTGTTTGCACGCTGAAACTATTTCACAACGGCCAGATCATCAAATCCGCCGAGAGCGATCATCTGGAATTCGCGCCGCAGGAAAAGGGCGTCTACCGAATCGAAGCGTGGCTTGAGCTTGACGGCGAACAGCGTCCCTGGATTTATTCCAATCCGATTTATGTACGCTGACCGCGTCGGGCAATGTCAGTATCTTCCGCTGAACGTGCCGCGTTTGAGAAATTGGCCGTCGCCCGCATGGCCCACGTACTCGCCGTCTTCAATGACGACCTTGCCGCGCGATAGTACGGTCTTGACCGCGCCGCGAATCGTCATGCCTTCATAAGCAGAGTAGTCAACATTCATGTGATGCGTCGCGGCAGAGATGGTCTGCTCTTCATTCGGGTCAAAGATGACTATGTCTGCGTCCGAGCCAACCGCGATTGTTCCTTTGCGCGGGAACAATCCGAAGAGTTTCGCAGCCGCAGTCGAGGTCAGTTCGACGAAACGATTCAGGCTTATGCGATTGCCTGCGACTCCGCCGTTGTAGATCAAGCTCATGCGATGCTCGACTCCGGGGCCGCCGTTCGGAATCTTTGTGAAGTCGTCGCGGCCCAATTCCTTTTGCTCTTTGAAGCAGAACGGGCAATGGTCGGTCGAGATCACTTGCAGGTCGTTGCCCGCGAGTCCCTGCCACAACTTGTCCTGATTCCATTTCTCTCTGAGCGGCGGCGTCATCACGTACTTCGCGCCCTCGAAACCTTCCTGCTCGTAATAGCTGTAATCGAGGAATAGATACTGCGGGCAGGTCTCTGCATAAGCCGGAAGCCCCGCGTCGCGCGCCTCGCGCACTTCTTCGAGCGCGTCCGAGCAGCTCAGATGAACTATGTAAACCGGGGCGTCGGCCATCTCTGCAATCGCAATCGCGCGATGCACGCCTTCGGCTTCGGCTTTCGTAGGGCGAGTGAGCGCGTGATACTTCGGAGCGGTCTTGCCTTCCGCGAGCGCGTGTTTAATTATCTCGTTAATGACGATCCCGTTTTCGGCGTGCATGCAAACGAGTCCGCCCGCCTGACCCGCGTTCTTCATGGCGCGAAAGATCGTCGCATCGTCTGCTAGAAACACGCCCGGATAAGCCATGAACAATTTGAAGCTCATCACGCCTTCGTTGATCAATTGTTTCATTTCAGGGACGCGCTCGTCGGGCAGGTCTGTCGTGATCAGATGAAAGCCGTAATCAATCGCCGTCTTGCCTTCGGCCTTTTTGTGCCAGTTGTCAACTGCCTGAATCAAAGACTCGCCGTGATTTTGAACGGCGAAGTCAATGATCGTAGTCGTGCCGCCGTGCGCCGCAGCACGCGTGCCCGTGCGAAAATCGTCGGATGCGGAAGTGCCGCCGAAAGGCAATTCCATGTGCGTGTGCGGGTCAATGCCGCCGGGGATGACCAGTTTATCCGAAGCATCAATTGTTTTATCGGCTTCCATATCGAGCCGTCGCCCGATGACTGAAACCTTGTCGTCTTCGATGAGAATGTCTGCCGTGTAGTTATCAACTGCGGTAACGACATTGCCGTTTTTAATCAGGGTTTTCATAGGCGAGTCCTTTATTAATGAAGTATGTGCAAAATCAGAAAGACCAAAATCATAGCCGCGTAGTGGCGCTATGAATTTAGCCGTGTCTTTTAAGGCACGGTCAACTCGGCAACAGACTCAATGCGTCGCTCGCGCGACGGCTGACGGTTCAATCGTCGCTCGCGCGACGCGGAGAATTAACGGTGTATTGCCACCCGGCCTTGAAAGACCGGGCTAAACTCATAGCGCCGCTACGCGGCGGACTTTTGCACTCGCTTCATTAGTATTGTTTCAACCAGTCTCACAAAGTTGCGAACGCGCCGTCGAGCGCCGTGATCAACTCATCAATATCCGATTTCGTTGCGATGAGCGGCATCCCCAGGCGAATCACGTTGCCATAGAGTCCCCCCTTGCCTATCAGCACGCCGCGACGACGAGTCTCTTCAAACACGCGCAACACGGAATCAGGATCAGGCTGTTTCGTCGTGCGGTCTTTGACACATTCGATTGCCTGCATCAATCCCATGCCGCGCACGTCACCTATCACGGCGTATTTGTCTTTCAGCTCTTCGAGTCGCGCGCGCAGGTGATCGCCCACTACGCGAGCGTTGCGCGGAAGGTCGTTCTCTTCAATCACTCTGATGGTCGCGAGCGCGGCAGCAGACGTCACAGGGTTGCCGCCAAACGTCGAAAACGTCAGGCCCGGATACTTGTCTGCGATTTCAGGGCGCGCGGTCGTGCAACCTATCGGCGCGCCGTTTGCCATCCCCTTTGCGAAGGTCATCACTTCCGGCTCGACCTCCCAATGTTCTATGCCGCACCATTTGTCGCCCGTGCGCCCCCAGCCCGATTGCACTTCGTCACAAATGAAGATGCCGCCATAGCGGCGAACGATCTCGGTCACCACTTTGAAATAATCTTTCGGAGGAGTGATGAATCCGCCTACGCCCATAATCGGTTCGGCGATGAACGCGGCTATCTGGCCTGACGTTGATGTTTGAATCAACTCTTCAACGTCGCGCGCGCATTCCATCGCGCACGAATCAGGCGTAGCATTGAACGGGCAGCGATAACAATAAGGCGCGTGCGCGTGAACTATGCCGGGAATGAAAGTTTGACCTACCTTCCACGTCGAATGACCTGTCGCGGTCATATTCATCACAGAGCGACCGTGATAACCGTGGCGCAGCGCGATGATCTCTGTGCGGCCCGTATAGATGCGAGCCAGCACCATCGCAGTCTCGTCGGCCTCCGTGCCGCTGTTGGTGAAGAAGCTCTTCTTCAAATCGCCCGGCGTAATCTGGGCAATCTTCTCTGCAAGCTCTACCTGCGGGCGATTGATGTAGAGCGTCGAGGTGTGAGCGATCTGAGCTACTTGATGAGAGATAGCTTCGACGACTTCGGGGCGCGCGTGGCCGACAGAAGTTGTCAGCACGCCGCCAAAGCAGTCAAGATAACGATTGCCTTCCGTGTCCCACACGTGCATTCCTTCGCCGCGTTCGAGCGCTATCGGGTCTTTGTAGTAAGTAGTGGCGCACGGCCAGAGATATTCTTTTTGTTTCGATACGAGATCGGCAGTTGAAGTGTCCACAGATTTGTTTTGTGCAGTCATTCGTTCCTCCGAGTGATTATATTGATGTGAGATATGCGCGTTTATTTAACAACACTGTCAATTCCCTTTGCAAGAAATTCGGCGCGCGCCCGTGTTGTCATTCAAACTTTGTTGGCGCGCAACTCCGCGAGCGAGTAATGTGTGCCGCGCCAGTTGATGCCGCCATTGACCAACGTTCGCAGCATAGAATTCCACAGCAGAAAAACGAACATCAAAACGGCTACAGGAAACAGCACGCCATGCTCGCGCCGCGCGCCAACCGAGGGCGCGTTCATCGCATAAAACAAGATTGCCATCAGCACGGCGGCGAGATTCAACAGGCGCGTGGCCCCGCTCGTCAGAAATACTGCTGCGAACGGCCAGACGAAAAACGCTATCTGTACAATCGAAGCGCCGATGGCCGCAAGTATGCTGTATTCGAGACCGGAGAAAAAATTCTTCTCCGTGCCGCGAATCAACTCGCCGACCGAAGCGTACCATTCGACCTGAATCATCTGCGTGCCTTGCAACATCTCTTGCCGGTGACCGCTCTGCTTGATGATCTTGCCGAGCTTCATATCGTCGTCGGGTCGCATACGAATCGCCTCGTGAGTCCCGGCTGCGTGATACGCATCGGCACGCATGAGGTTGAACGCGCCGATGCCGATGAAGCGACGGCTTTTCGGGTCTTTGGCTTTTGCGGGCCGCGCGAAGATGAAAAAGAAAAACGCAAACACACCTGCGAAAGCAGGCAAAAACACGCCCGGCATGCGCACTTCAGGCGAAAGGGTCAGATGATCCAGATGCTCAGTTAGCGCGTAGCTCATCGCTTTCGTAATCGTCGCCGGGTGCATAACGATGTCAGCGTCGGTAAAGAGCAGGTACTCGCCTTTCGCCTGTTGCGCGGCAAAATAGAGCGCGTGATTTTTGCCGAGCCAGCCCGGCGGGAGTTCCGAAAGATGAACGGGTCTGAGTCGCTCATCGCGTTTGGCCAGCGCCGCGAGTATCTCGCCCGTGCGATCAGTCGAGCGATCATTGACGACGATGATTTCCAGTTCAGGGTAATCCTGATGCAGGATGGATTGGAGAGCTTCTTCGATGTTGCGCTCTTCGTTGCGCGCCGCGACGATGACGGAAACCTTAGGCCATAGGCTCTGCGGCGACGGCTTGATGTCTTTCAATTTTTTCGTCTGCCGGTTGCCGATCACAACGTCTAAGCCGAGCGTGATATAAACCAGCAGCGTGACGACGGCGAGGTAAAACAGGAAATAGGACATGCTTGTTCAATTTTCGCTCACTTGTAGTTGATGTAGACTGCTTTCGTTTCAGTATAGAAGTTCAACACCTCGTCGCCGACTTCGCGCCCGCCGTATCCCGAATCTTTGACGCCGCCGAACGGCGCGTGCGAATAGCCGCCCACTCCGGGACGATTCACGTGAATGATGCCCGCCTGCGCTCGTTCTGCAAACCTGAATACGCGCGACACGTCGCGAGTGAAAATCGAAGCGGTCAATCCGTAGCGCACGGCGTTGGCTATTTCGATGGCTTCTCTCAGCCCGCGAGCGCGAATTACCGAAAGCACAGGCCCGAATATCTCTTCGCGTGCGATTTCCATTTCGGGCGTTGCTTCGATCACAGTCGGCTGAAAGAAGAAGCCGCGTTCAAGATTGCTTTCTTTGATGCGCTCACCGCCCGTGCAGAAATTCGCGTTCTCTTTGCGACCCGCTTCGATGTAACGAGCCACGCCGCTCATCGCTGCAGCACTCGCGAGCGGCCCCATCTCGACATCGGGCTGAGTGCCCGGCCCGATCTTCATCGAAGAAGCGCGCTCTACAACGCGGCTTAAGAATTCATCGTAAACTTTTCCAACCACGATGGCGCGACTGGTCGCAGTGCAACGCTGGCCGGTTGCGCCGAACGCGCCCGCTATCACACCGCTCACTGCCTGATCGAGGTCGGCGTCTTCGAGCACGATTTGCGGGTTTTTGCCGCCTAATTCAAGCTGCACTTTGAGCAGTCGCTTCGATGCGGATTGAGCTATCAGCTTTCCGACTTTTGTTGAGCCTGTGAACGACACGCCGCGCACAGTTTCGTTTGAAACAAGTTCTTCGCCCGGCTCCGAATCCCCATGAACCAGGTTCACAACGCCTGCGGGCAGGCCGACTTCATTAAGCCCGCGCACAAGCATAGTCGCGGTCATCGGCGTAAGCGGCGACGGTTTGAGCACGCAGGTGTTGCCAGCTATGAGCGCGGGCGCGAGTTTCCAGACAGGGATAGCGACGGGAAAATTCCACGGGCTGATGAGGCCGACTACGCCTAATGGATGCGAGGTCGAGTAGCAAAAGACGTTTTCTTCTTCCGCGGGAAAGACTCGACCTGCGAGCCTTCGGCCCATACCTGCTGTGTATTCTAGTATGTCCATCGAGCGACGCACTTCGCCCATTGACTCGGCGAGCGTCTTGCCTTCTTCTCGCGTGAGATGATTCGCCAGCTTGTCTTTGCGAGCGTCAATCCAGGCGAGCCAGTCGAAAAGCAATCGCCCGCGTTTGGGCGCAGGCCACGCGCTCCAGTTTTCTGCCGCGCGCTCGGCTGCTTCTATGGCTTGTCGCGCATCCTCGCGCGTCGAATCAGGCGCGCGGCAGACCAGAACCTGTTCATCAGCCGGGTCTAACCTGTCAGCCCATTTGCCCGATTCGGAAGGCTGCCATTGGCCATTAATGAAATTCAAGACAGTCTGCCCTGTTTCTTCAACTTTATGCATATCTCACACGGCTCCTCGTCCAACTTAAATCGCTCGCATTATACTCGCAATACGGTTTGCGCGCACACTGCTGAAGCAATCCGCCGATTTCCTGCAACACATTCGCAAAAATAGTAATTATTGACTTGGCAGTTAGGCCATATTAGACTGGCGGCGTAGTAATCAGTTGTTCAATGTCACCGATAAAGGCACACCAGGAGTGATCCTGGGTCGCAAAGCCATGGCCTTGAAGAAACGATGAATTATAAATGATGAACGATGAACCGCTTTTCACTTAATTCATCATTCATTGTTCCTCATTCATAATTTCTTTGAGGATGTCTGGCTGCCGAAGTGAAGTTGAAGACAGCTCCCTCCGGTTTTTCAACTCCACTCAATTGCATTCACGGCAATGTGAAACGTCGCTTTGAAATTTAATGACGAACCAGCCCCGCTCGTGAGAATGTAAATGAGATTATCCGCTATCGTAATCCTTGTTGTCTTGTCAGGGTTCTTTGCAAGTGACGCGCGCGCGCAGGAATCAGGCTTGCCGTTGAGCGTCGAAGCCGTGGCTTCTCAAACGCCGCAACTTCAGCGCACGCCCACGCTTGTAATCATCAACGAAGCAGTAAAGCCTACGCAAAATCCCGCGCCGCTTGCGCCAAAGCCGCAAAGCGCGACGACGAAAAAAGGGACGGGGCAAGGCGTTGCTGCTGCTGCGCCCGCGCCCGCCGCGCCGCTCGTGATGCAGTCGGTTACAAACACTCCACCGCCAACCAATTCTATGTTGGCAACGACAGGCAATCCGAAGTATGACGAGTTGATAAAACAATCGGCGGCTCGCAACGGCATTGATCCAAATCTGATCGTGGCAGTGATGCGGCAGGAATCAGGCTTCAACCTTCGCGCGCGTTCTTACAAAGGCGCTTCGGGGCTGATGCAACTGATGCCCGGCACCGCGCGCAGATTCGGAGTTGAGAACATATACGACCCGGCAGAAAACATCGAAGGCGGCGCAAAGTATCTGCGCTTCCTGCTCGACACTTTCAACGGTGATGTTGATCTAGTGCTTGCGGGTTACAACGCGGGAGAGAACGCTGTCATCAGATCAGGCTATCAGGTGCCGCGATACCGCGAGACGCAAAATTACGTCAAGAGCATTTCGGCTCGATACGGCAATGCGAAACACAACTCGCCGCGCGCGACCAAACCGATCGTTGCTGCTGCGCAAACGGCTCCGAACACCGCGACTTTTTCCGGCGGTCGCCTCTCGAATAATTACTAATTCGTTAGTTCTCAGTTGTTGTTCTTTGTCATATCAACTGGCAACTGAGGGCCGACTACTGACCTCTGACCAACCCTGCCCCGAATAGGGAACGTATAATTGCCTTGACTTAGCGATGTCACCTTTATAAAAGTTCTCTTAAGCTTCTATCTGTATGCGAAGGTCAAGACGTCACAAGTTAATAGCGAACGCGCTCGTCTTCGCGGTGATCTTGTGTCTAACAGCGCGTCCGGTGCTCAATGCCGCTGACCCCGCAATCTCGCCTTCGGCAAACGCAGGCTCGCTCGCCAAAGAGTTATTCGATTACGCAACCAGTCTGAGCCATTCGTTACACGAGCGACCGCTCGAAGAGCGAAGCATAAGTGATTACCGGCACGCGCTCGACGCATACTGGCAGGTCATGCGGCTCAACACGAGCAATTTCTTTTCAGCCGAATCGCTCGCTCGTCGCGCAGAGCTTCAGCGCGAGATGGCCGACGTGACGGGAGATTCTTTACTTTATCAACAGGCGATTGAAACTTATCGAAGACTAATCAGCGACCACCCGCAGAGCGGTTTCGTGGGTGACGCGCTCACCAGCATCGCTCAGATTTACGAAGAGAACCTGCAAGACCTGGACGGCGCGGCGGGCGCTTATCGAGAGCTGATTAATTACTTCCCTAAATCAGTCCTCGCGCGTGAAGCTGGCGCGGTGCTCGCGCGCTTCGAGGCGCAACTCAAACATCGCCCGGTTGACGTGGCGGTTTCGGGTGACGGGCTTACAACATCTACAGATGAATTGACGGGGCCGCCGCGACTTACCAATGTGCGCAGCTTCAGCGGGCCGGACTACGCACGCGTAGTGATTGATCTGTCGGACGCGACCAGCTACACCGAGCAGCGCACAGCCAGCAATCGCCTCAGCATTCAACTTAACAGTGCGCTCGTTTCTTCGTCGCTTTACGGTCGCCGTTTCATCGTCGGCGAATCGAGCTTGCTCAAGCGAATCACCGTTTCTGAAAGCGGTTCTGTAATTCAACAAGCGAACGGAACGGTAAAGGTTGATATAGAAGTCGGCTCGCTTTCCGACTACTCCGCATTTCGGCTTTCCGGGCCTGAACGAATCGTTATTGATCTTCACGCGGCGGGCGCAATGGCAAAGCCGGTTGCGCGCAGTGCAGAGGCCGCGCGACCTGCCGCATCAGTGGGCGAGCGAGTTGAGACGAGCCGGACAGATTCCGTGAAGCCTGGGCCGCGCGACGTGAAGCCCGCCGTTTCAAAGACGACCGTAACGAATCAAAGTCCGATACTTGGATTGCCTGAAATCCCTGACCCGATTGTGCCGATGAATCCTGCCGCAGCCGCAACTCAAGACCTAGCGGCAAAGGTTGACGCTAAGGCCGCAGAGTCGCCGATCAAGCGCATAGTGATTGATCCGGGTCACGGCGGGCACGATACGGGAACGATAAGTTCAGGCGGCATGCGCGAGAAAGACCTGGTGCTTGACGTAGCGCGACGGCTCAGGGCTTACATCAAACACAACTACCCGGATGTCGAAGTGATACTGACGCGCGACTCTGATCGCTTCGTCGCTCTCGAAGAGAGGACGGCCATAGCTAATTCGCGGCGAGCGGACCTGTTCATCTCTGTACACGCGAACGCGAGCCAATCGAAAGCCGCGTCGGGTGTGGAGACTTATTTCCTGAGCCCTGACCGCGCGCCATCCGAAGACGCGGAAACGGCTGCGCGCGAAAACGCACGGCTTGCTGCAAGCAAGCCTGCGGAAAAAACGCAGCCTGTGTTTGCGAGCGTGACGGTTGGCAATCGCGTGGCTGAATCGCGTGAGCTTGCGCGCTACATTCAATCAGGGCTTGTGCGCGGCATAGGAGCCACATCGCCTCGAACGGCACAAAATCGCGGAGTGAAGCACGCGGCGTTCGTAGTGCTGCTCGGCGCAGCGATGCCGAGCGTGCTTGCGGAAGTCTCTTTCCTGTCGAACCCGAAAGACGAAGCCTTACTTCAAACCAGCCAGTTCCGCGAGCGCATCGCCGCATCATTGTTCGCCGGATTGAATGCGTATCTGAAAAAGAACCGACCGACGGAAAAGAAATGAAGGTGTGAAAGGGTGAGGGGGTGTAGAGGTGATTTGAATGCGTAGATTAGTTCATCCCTACACCCCCTCACCCTTTCACACCTTCGCCTTATTAATGTCTCCCTGGCTCACGTATCCGACTATGAATCCGTTTGCATCGAGGACGACGGCGCGGCCCAGCCCGTTGCTTGAAAGAACGGTTTGCACCTGAGCTATAGTGGCGCTGGAATTGACGAACATCGCATCGTTTACGGGGCGCATCACATCGCGCGCTTCAAGGCGCGGCCAATCATCGCGCGGCACAGATTTCAACTCTTCGAGCAGCAGCATCCCATGCAATCTTCATGTTATCAACTACGGGAAAGCTCTTGTGGTGATTGTTATTAAGCACCTTGTTTATGAAGTCTGTAACTTTCATGCCGGGCGGAATCTGCACCACATCACGATTCATCACGTCTTCGACCGTGCCTCGTTTCACGCGCCAAACGCCATAGTTTCGCCCTTCGGTCGTGCCGAGCATCAGCGCGATTATCAACCCGACAACGATCATCCACATGCCGTAGACCCAGTCTAGCAACAGAAAGTATATTACTCCCCCGACGACGAGCGTGATTGCGATCATAAGCCCGCTTCGCACGGCAAGCTGTGTTGCCATGCGAAAATTTTTGTTCATTCGCCAGAGTATGGCGCGCAGAACTCGCCCCCCGTCGAGCGGGAGGCCGGGCAATATGTTGAACCCGGCCAGAAGCAGGTTGATGTTGCCGAGATGGCGCAAGACCTGCCCAATAGCGCGGTGCGATGTGCCATAAAGAAAAACGTCTACGATGAGGTAGAAGATGATTCCGACGATGAAGCTCGCGGCGGGGCCGACGATTGCAATCTTGAATTCCGATGAAGGCTGCGCGGGTTGCCCATTGAGCGAGGCAAGCCCTCCGAACATGTAAAGCGTGATGTTGCCTGTGCCCAGACCTTCAGCCCTTGCCATTAGTGAATGAGCAAGCTCGTGAGCAAGGACTGAGACAAAAAGCAGGAAGGTGGTTAGAAAACCGAGCGCCCAATACTCATAATCGTTCAAGCCGGGCGCTTCGCGCGGCAGCAACCCGCTCGCTATGGCCCAGGCATAAAAAGGAATCACTGGCAGCCAGCTATAATGCGCGCGAATAGGTATTCCGAATATACGGCCCAGATAAAAAGGTTTGAGATTGAGTGTCATGGCTTTCAAATTGAATCGAGCAAGATCAGCGCTCCCGAAAAAGTTTACTAGCTACAGGCAAAGCCAACAAGCAGTTGTCAACTGACAACTGCTTTGCCAATGCCCTATAATGATTCGCTACTCGAAAAGGAGCCTGCACATGGAGCTTTACGTCATCCGGCATGCGATAGCCCAGCCGCTCGGCCAGCAGAACGATTTCACAGATGAAAAACGCGCGCTCACTTCCGAAGGGCGCGACCGTATGCGCGAAGCGGCGAAAGGGCTTCGCAAGCTTGAAGTAGAACTCGATCTGATGTTGACCAGCCCGCTTGCGCGAGCAGTCGAGACGGCTGAAATCGTGGCCGCCGCGCTCGGGCTTGGAAAGAAAGACTTAGAGCAGACGGCCAACCTCGCCCCCGGGGCCTCTATAGATGAGTTGTTCGCGGAAATAAAGAGGCGCACGGGCGCTGAGTCCATTGCGCTCATAGGCCATCAGCCCGACCTTGGCGAGTTAATCTCGACCATAGTGCACGGCAACGAGAGTTTGGCTATTCAATTGAAAAAGGGCAGCGTCTGCTCGATCAACGTGACTGAGACTGTGCCGACGCTTCGCGGCGAATTGATGTGGCTGCTGACGCCCAGGCAACTGCGGTTGCTCGCGAAAACATAATTCGATTTTAGATTTTAGATTTTAGATTTTGGATTGTAGAAGTAAGTTCTGATAAACGAGCAAGCATACATTTCTTGAAACCAAAATCCAAAATCCAAAATCTAAAATCGGTTGGGGGATTCGATATTGTATTTTGTAATCGGTGTCATAACGCTCGCTGTCGGTTTTTGTTTGTGGTTCGTCACATCGCCCTTTGTAGCATCTTTTATCATATGGGCTGAGAGCCGCTATCCCCAGTTAGTCGAATCAAAAGGCATGAAGGCGAGTGAAATCATCTTGTGCGGATTGCAAATTCTGGGCTGTTTCGCGCTCGCTTTGTGGATTGCGCTGATGATGATTCAGTGACGGCTGAGTTCCCGCTTGAGCAGTTTCCCCGTCGGGCCTTTTGGAATGTCTTCGAGAAATTCAATCGTCTTGGGGCATTTGAAATCCGCGAGCCGCGCTCGGCAAAATTCGAGTACCTCTTCTTCCGTCGCTTCGCAATCATCGCGCAGCACAACAAAGGATTTCACCTCTTCACCATAAAGCGCGTGTGCGACTCCAATCGTCGCCGCATCCTTGACCTTCGGGTGCTGGTAAAGCACTTCGTCAATTTCGCGCGGATAGATGTTCTCGCCGCCGCGAATTATCATGTCGCTCTTGCGATCTACGACGTAGAAGAAGCCGTCTTCGTCGCGATAACCGAGATCGCCCGAATGAAACCAGCCCGAGCGAAACGCCTCGTGCGTCGCCGGATCGTTCTTGTAGTAGCCTTTCATAAGATTAGACCCGCGCAGCACTATTTCGCCCACTTGATTCGGGCCAAGCGCGCCGTCTTTATCGTCAAAGACTCGCATCTCGTTGCCTATTGGAAGACCGATAGACCCTGCGCGGCGTCGCCCATCAACCGGGTTGAACGTAGAGCGGCAGGTTGATTCCGACAGCCCATAACCTTCGATCACAGGGCAATCAAACAGCGACTCGAAAGTCTTCATCACCTCTACGGGCACAGGCGCAGAGCCGCACAGCGCGAATCTCAGTCGGCTTGCGTCAAGATGATTTGGCACGCCGTCAGGGTACGTGTGATTCAGAAGCGACAGCATCGTTGCCACAGAGCCGAAGTAGGTCACGCCGTAACGCGAAATAGTTTCCCAGTGGCGCGAGGCGCTAAAACGTGGCGCGAGCACAATGCTTGCCCCGGCCCACAGCGCGGCCATTCCTGTCGTCATCAATGCGTTGACGTGAAACAGCGGCATTATCATCAGTGAGCGGTCGCGCTTATCGAGCCGCAGCCACTCGGCTATCTGTTGCGCGTTGGCAAGTATGTTGCCGTGCGTGAGCAGCACTCCCTTTGGCTTGCCCGTCGTGCCCGATGTGTAGATGATGACCGCCTCATCATCGCGGGAAACATCCTCAGGCTGCGGATGTTTATCAGCCATTGATCGTTTATTCTCTATAGACCACTGACCAATACTTTCGCTCACTATCACGTTACGATTAGCGAGCGTTTCAGAGAGGTTCGGATAGAAGTCCGGTTGAGTGACGATTGTCGCGGCTTCGGAGTTTGCCACGATGAATTCTATTTCCTGCGGCTTGAGGTGCGCGTTGACCGGCCCGGCCCATGCGCCAAGCTTGAAACACGCGAAATAGAAGATCAGATATTCAGCCGAGTTTGTAAGATAAAGGCTGACGCGCTCGCCTTTTGTGACGCCGAGTGATGAGAGCAGGTCGGCTGCGCGATTAACTTCCCCGTCGAACTCGCGGCGAGTAAACGCGCGCCCGTCGGATTCAAGTACGAGGAACTCTTTGTCCGGCGATTGTTCGACGCGCGATTCAAGTAACTCGCGGATATTCTGAAACGTCATGCGAGCATCTTATCGAAAAGGCCGACGCTCGAAAAGCAGCTTATCACGGTTCGGCTATTTGACTTTCGGGCGAGGCGGCGGCTACATTTCTCGGCTGATACAAAGGTTTTGGAGGTGGAATGTCAATCAAGTCGGACTTGTGGATCAAGCGGATGTGCCGCGAGCATGGATTGATCGAGCCGTATGAAGAGAAGCTCGTGCGAAGCGTAGATGATCGTCGCATCATAAGCTGTGGGCTATCGAGCTACGGTTATGATTGCAGGCTTGCGCGCGACGAGTTCAAGGTCTTTTCGCCCGTGACCGGAACCGAAATAGACCCGAAGAATTTCGATCCGAACAGTCTGCTCGACGTGCCTATTCGTCGAACGAGTGATGGCTCAGAATATTGGCTCTTGCCTCCGCATTCCTACGCGCTCGGCGTGACTATAGAACGCTTCAACATCCCGCGCACGGTGACGGCTCTTGCCATAGGGAAAAGCACTTACGCGCGCTGCGGTCTTATGGCGAACACGACTCCGCTCGAAGCAAACTGGTGTGGCCGTCTTGTAGTTGAACTCTATAACGCGGCTAACCTACCAGTGCGGCTTTACGCAGAAGAGGGTTTCATTCAAATTCTTTTCTTTGAATCAGACGAAGAGTGCGAGACAAGCTACAGCGACCGGGGCGGAAAATATCAAGATCAACAAGGGCTGACGCTCGCCAAAGTTTAAGCTCAGATGTTAGTTCTACCATAAAGTGAAATTTGTCTACCATAAAGTGAAAATTTTTCGCCCATAAAGTGAAAATTTTCTACCATAAAATGAAAACGATGTTACTATCTGCGATCTTTCAATAACAGACCGCAGAGGGCTTTGCACGGTGCTCGTCCTACCGAGTACTAGAGCCTAGATCCGGTGCAATGAGCTATTCTGTCAACTTGCCATGAACAGTAGAAACGGTCAGGGGCGCTTTCTACAGCCTCTCTGGCCGTTTTGTTTTACCAACTCCTCAGTAACTCCGAACCCGAGGGTCAGGCTGCTGATGCCTCAATTCTGAGTGTTCTGTGTAATTGCGTCTTTCAAATGACGGTAGTGTCTGAATGTGCGCCCACATTCATAATTTATTCTGGCAAGTCTAAATCATCATCTACTAATACTTCCATTGGAATTCTGGCTATCCTGGCATATTGAAGGAGTACAAGCAACGATGGCTCTCGCTTGCCGTTTTCAAACTGAGATATGTAGCCCGAATCAAGGAACTCTCCAGACACACGGGATTTCAGCAACACTACCATCTTTTGCTGCGTCGCATCCGTCTGTAATCGAATCGCCGTGAGCTTTTCTTTCAATTTCTTCGGTTGTGTCCTCTTGCCCCGCCCCATCAGAAGTTTCCTCCCGATTGAAGCGATGGGGTTAGCTTGAAAAATCTGCTAAATAGCAGTATAGATAGGCTGTGGCTAAGGCTTGCCAGGAATGCCAAAGCATTCACGTAAGCCCCGATCATTGCCGAAAGAATATCACAGGAGGCCCTTAATGCCGCTAAGGTTGATAATGGTTTTCAATCTCTTATATCTGTTTCTATCGGTACCTGCACAACAAGGTCCACTTACACCACCTGAGCGATCACCTGTCCCGCTAACCGATAAAGATCAAGAACGTCGCATAATTGAAGAACTCAAACGCAAGCAGCCTCAATTGCCTTCAGAACGACTTCCAATTCAGATGACAGCATTCGATTGTCCGAGTAAGCTAAGAGGAGAACGAGCTAAGAAAGTAGCTTGGATAAAAATTAACAACGCTGATTCACGAGGACGAACAATAGATTATATTGAATGGACAATTTTGGTATATGACTTGGAAGTCAATAAACAAAGACCGGTCGCTCATTTATTCGCGAGTGGCGAAAAACACATTGAGCCAGGAAAAGAAGGAATCGTACAACACATAATCCGCAATTCAATTAATACGCAGCATAAAGATGTAGCTGTGTGCATTACTTTAATTGAATTCAGTGATGGAACTAAATGGACAGGCTCTACTAACGGACAAGAAGGAAATTGCTCGTGGTAGAAACACCAATGAGCGATTATAAATATGATCGGTGATACACTTTGCAGGCAGGCCACAGATTGATCTCGTGGCATATATTGTTGCCATTTCCGGTGAGGGCAGTCTAATCAAACATCAAACAGCTTCAATCCTTCTATTATCCAATCAGCAAACCTGCTTGAAATAGTCAGCTTTCAACTTTGTGGGCAAAGCCGCCTAACTCGAATTTACCTTTAAATCGTTCATATTTAACGAGTTACAACCAGCAACAGCTAGAAAACCGGCATATACTTTGGTCACTTTAGACCTGAAATTTTGAGCGGTGTTTATACTCAAAATGTAGTATAAATTTTCTTAAAAAGAATAAGGAGAAATATGAAAAGAACAGTTAGACCTTCACGGGATTACTTCCGTGAATTTAATGACTTAAGGAAGGAACTAACCGAGAAGAAAAAAGGGTCGGAACTAACCGCAGAAAATGTGATCTTTGAGCTTCAGAATGAGTCAATGTCGCTTATAAGTATGGCACAGCAGGAGCTCAGTATGACACTTCTCGACCTCAGTTTCGTCAACGAAAGCCTCTCCGAATTGCAATCGAAGTATATAGACTTGGTGCATAAGTTCGAAGAGCAGAGGCAGGAGCTTGCTGAGACTCGGTCGCGATCACTTTAACGGAATCCTGGCTTCTGCCCGGATTCCCGATAGCTAGCCGGCACCTACGCGGAGTTGCAAGAAGGCTCGTCTCACGACGAGCCCTCCCTTGCACTAAACCCGCTGGATGCCAGTCTAGGCTAGCATTCAGGAGCTTTCCTGATCTTAGCAACCGTGGGCATTAGGGCAACAGCTTTGAGCGCTCTTCGGTCTTCCTGTGCCCTCTATCCGCTGGTCATTGGTAGCCCTACTTATAGGCAAACCTTTCGTTATCGAGCGCCAGTCTGAAGGTCGGTAGGGTCTATCCTCGTTCTCGGGCCGCGTCCATAAGCGCGTGCCCTGTTGAGCTTCGCGAATCTCATTAATATGTTCAAAGTGGTACTGGCCGTTCTTGCAGGGGAGAAATCCGGGGTTCCGGAAATCTCCCCATTATAGTTGCCACTTTCTTCAAGCTCATAGCGGCATTAAGGACAGATGCTCGAATCGTTTCTTATATCCCTGTCCTGGATATTACATACGTTAGTTCCGGGAGGGGACTGTAGTGATGCGTTCCCCTTTCCCTGGCCCGAATCGAGAGTCACAAGGACTCTTCGGTCGGGCGAGTTATGTTGTAAGACATAGGTGCCGCCTTGCTTTAGGACTATGCCGGTTCCTGTGTAGTGAATACCAGGGCCACAGAATCGGTACAACCCCTTTTGCGGCCCGCTTGTCGCGAATAGAACGGTCTTGCCGGAATCTGCGTCGTCCTGTAAGCGGGCGTCGAACACTGTAACAGGAAAAGCACATGACGCCTTGTTGCCCGCTGTGTCAGTGGCTACGCAATTAACGGTGGTGGTCCCCACAGGAAACGATAAACCGGAAGGCGGCTCGCAGACGATAGTCACGCCTGGGCAGTTATCACTCGCGACAACCTGTGGGAAGTTCACTACCATCGAGGTGTTCCCCGGACTGCCAGTCACCACGGTGATGCTGTTCGGACAGGTTATTTTAGGCAACTCCTGGTCTTTTACAGATATGGTGAATGAGCAGCTCGCGCCGCTGCTGCTTGAGCAGTTGACGGTGGTTGTGCCAACCGGGAAAAATGTCCCTGACGGCGGATTGCAACCTACCATGGAGCAGGAGTTAGTGGTGTTAGGGGGCGGATAATTAACAATAGCTCCACATTGAGCTTGAGCATTCGGCACAGTGATATTTGCCGGGCAGGTGATCAGACAGTTACCCTCAAACTGGCTTGCCAGGAATGGACTGGTGGTGAAGGCATTTGTCGCAACCAGTGAGCTTCCCGAGCCAAATACAATCAGGCCGGTCACGAAGTAAGGCCCATCAACTCCATTAAGCCCAATCTGTAGCCCATTATAGTTGAGATGCAGGGTGTTGAGTCCGGCATTGAGGAAACCAGCATTCGACGCAAAACTTATTCTCTTGCCGTTGCGGTCAGTAAGCTGCGCCGTCCAGTTATAAAAGCCGCTGTTAACGACCTCCATATCAATCCCTACGTTTAAGAGATCGAAAAGACTATTGCCATTGGTATCAATGCCGTTACTCGACCCGCCGCCCGTCAGGCTGAGTGAACTATGTTGAAAGTCACGGAAGCTGTAGGCAGCCGTTGGAAAAGGCTTTGTAAATTCGTCCACAGGTAGAATATCTGAACCATTCTCTTCAGCAAGGCGAATAGTTGAGAGTTGATAAGGGCCGTCCACCCGGTTTTGAAAAATCTTCTCACCATCAAACTTAAGCGAAACGGTCTTCGTCCCTGGGGTGAGGGTGGCTTGAGTGCTAGCTTCATGCGTATTGCCCTGCGAATCCCTGAGAACCCCAAACACTCGATAGGAGGCCGACTGTGTTATGTTGAGATCTGCCTCTATAACCAGGTTATTGAAGAGTTGATCGCCATTGGTATCCAAGCCCGAATCCCGGAAGCCGCCGGTGAAGGCTGAAGTGCTGCGGCTGGCAGTCGCAAGCAAGAAGGCTTCGCGGCTAAACGCAGGAACCCCTCCTGAAGCTGCGCGATTGGCAGCAAGCAGAATCCGGTAGTTGCCCGGTTGCGAGGTATTTGCAAAGTCTCCTGTATAGATACCGTCACCTGCAATCGCATCGCTGTTCGCCCCGTCATCGTGCAAAGACAGGCTTTGAGTGGTATTGTCGGGCAGAGCGATAGTGGCTGTTGCTGTAGCGCCCGTAACAGGCGCTCCATTATTTTTCAGAGCCGCGAACAGCCGCAAGCTTTCGCCCGCATGAACGTTCAGCCGTTCAGCCGAAGCTGCGAGAGTAATGGCGGGACTTTGCAACCATCCGGTCACGGCATAAGTTACCGAGCCGGAAGGTTCGACTACTGAGGGCGCGCTAACTTCCGCTGTCCAAGCTCCTACTTCAGGATTGTTGAAGGTGTATACCTCCATGATGCCGCCTAAAATTACGCTTTCTTGACGCGAGACATTGGGATTGCCTTTTATTGTAATAGGATCAAACCGTTGACCCGAAGGAGAAATCAGCGCCATGTCAAGATTGCCGGACGGATACATCAAAGAAAAAACTGTTGGAGTTGATTGATCTATGTTTATTGTTCGATTCTGCACCTGCCCTTGAGAGATCGTGCCCACTGCCGTAATCGTGTGAGTTGGCGGAGGGGCAAGGGCTTGTCTAATAGGTTGCTTGCCTTTGGCCTGTACACGGTCTTTGACCCGATTGAAAACGTCCATAGAGCCGGTCAGTCTTCCATGCGTTGCGCTTATGTCTCCACCACTGGAAGGAAATGTGCGGTTCTGTGTATAGCCGAGCCCGTGGACTGAACTGATCGGGACGATGGTGTCTCCGCGTCCCGTTAAGAAAAGGAGAAAGCTGTCGGTTCCACGACAGAATGGATTGAAGAAAGAGCAGTCTTGATCGTAATCACCTGCCAAAGCTGTATACAAGACTTCTCCATTTCGACCATGAAAAAGATTGTAGCCAAACATGTAGGGGGTCGTCAGTTGAACGCCGCCCGGCCCGGCCAGGGTATTCACAAGAACTGAGCCGCCTAGTCCGAATAGGATAATGCCGATCCCTTGCGCAGCGTCGGCAAGCGGACTCCCAAGATTAGGCGTGCCAAGTTGGATCACTTGTTCAACCGAGTCATTGTTTTCCACGAAATGACGGGCATCAATCCCCCCCTTGCTATGACAGACTAGATTTACTTTATCAACGCCCCATCGCTGACGCGCATTGGCAACCTCTACGGCAATCTTGCTCGCGTTGCTCTGGATCGAATCAAGGCAGCCAAGATTTAGATTGTTGCTGTTAGGTATGCCGCTATCATTCAGCTCTTTGACCCAGCTAAATAGGCCCGGAGGGTCGGGTGGGAACGGTACGCAGGGAGGATTTGCCTGCGGCCTATCCCATGTCTCTCTATTAGAAAAGATGCCATGAACCATTACAACTGGCCGCGGAACCTGAATGTGGAGCGCGGCCCAATCTATGGAGGTACACCAGACTTCGTCAGAGTTGGCCGTGTCTATATCTATACGTATGACATTATCGGCAGGCGTAACTGTGCCTCTCGGTCCCGGGTCGGGTGGGAAAATCACCCACTCTATGGGAATAGTAAAGGTATTCATAATCCATTGATTGTCTAAGCCGTTTAGAAATTCTTCCGGCACAACATGTCCGTTAAACGAGACGCGGTCTCGCTCTCCGTTGAAACCTCCCCCTCCGCCATTAAAATCAACGTCGAAAGCAGGCATCATCAGAGTCGCCGTAGGGTCGATCAGGTGCTTGTCTAAAAGCTTCTGTACATTACCCACTACACGGTCAACCTTTATCGTGAAGATTAGCGGACCTCCGCTACGAAACGTGCAGCCGGTATCCAGACCTGTGTCACAATCAACAAGAAAGTTCGAGTCACTGCAATCCTCCGGGGCTATGGGAGAAGTGCGGAGAACACAGCCGCAATTACCGCTGGTTCGGGCAGAGGCGGGTGGAGGGGCTGGGTGCCCGGGATTGCCGGGTTTAGCATCGCCGACATTGTTCTGCTGTTGAGGCGCAGCGGATTTGCCAGCAGGCGGCTTAAATCCCTGAGCATTGAACGGTTGACTTACTATTGAGACGGCGAACAGAAACAGAGTCGTAAGGGCAATTCTCTTTTTCATTTTATCTCCTGATAGTCACGGATAGGAATTACATTACAGAGCCGAAGCTCGAGTTAAGAGCCATGTATCTATTAGCCCTTTATATCGAGACCAAGCTAATTTCTTGCGAAAAGTCTCTACACGCTATTCCCTATTGATCGAAACTTGTCTAACTGTAGGCGGCTATCTTCAATACTGCTGAGATCGATTGGTACGCATCACCGGGGGATTTCCACATGTTTTACAGAGAGCAGCAAAGATACAATCAACCTACATTACTATTTTTAGATATTGATTGATGTTAAGCAGCGAAAAAGCGGGTTTGGTTTTACAAACCGAAAGCTCTTGCAAAACGCGCTCTTTGGAAAATGAGACGTTTCGCTAATCACCCATGCAATGGTAATTAGCGCAGCGGCTTCCGGTGAAAAACCACATACTCTTCAGTATCTATAGTGCCGGGCGAAACCGTCTTTTCTATCGCGTAACATCAGTTATAGAACTGAAACTCAGCCTCCGTTTGTTAACCACTTCCAAACACCGGTCCAAGGCTCGATCTTACAGATTCAAATTAGGCTTACTAACTTAGGACGAAAAGGGTTTGCCAAATAATGCAGAATTTCAAATAAGAATGCTTTACCTAACTGTCTAAAATAACTTGGACGGCATCAAGGCGGATTGCTTTCACACTGCGTGGTCAAATAACTCTACGTAATAGCCATGTTTCATCGTACCAGCTTAAGCAGCCACGGATATAAGGTTCACACATTTAAACCTTTTAGAAGAGAAAATAGTTGACTGAAGTTATCTCATAGCCCGATCTACGTAGCTGTAAACTACCTTTGTGATGTGCTGTGCCGTTTGTTAATTATCGAGAGAAGAAATATACATTCAAATCTATTGACTCAAGGGATATCCGGTGCAATACTGGGCTACGAAATTGAGGACCTTTCACTAGCCCAAAGCAGCAACAATTCTCCGATAGCGGGCGTAATCTTCGGTCCATTAACTCTATAAGAGATGGAGGTTAAAATGTCAACGGAACCGACAGATAGAGCTTTCGCCATCGATGAGCTGATAATCAGCGATGACTTTTTCCAAGGGGACATACAAGCCGGATTAGAACGAATCAGGCTGAGGCTTTTAGACCTAACCAATCGAAATCGCCTTCTCAATTTCCGCCATACCGAAAAATCGTCACTACGCGCAGTAGATGAGTTACCCGACTCTCTGTGTGGTGTGCTACGTGACGGCTCCGAATTATATTTCGCGCCCGTCCCTAAGCCGCCCAAACGTGTCAGTCAACCCCTCTTCGATGAGCCTGCGGTAGCTGGTATTCCATCGGCCAAAGAGTACGCAGAAGCTCTCGGTATTAACACTTCTTATGACCTACCCGGATTAAATAGGAATGTGGCGTCAGCGTTACAGGATCGTTGGACTGATAAAGCAATACAAACATTATATTATCCGGAAGCACTTGAGAGTATTCTCAGCAGGATCGCTAGCACGGCTCGTCTGGCGATCGAAGAAACGGGTACCAATATGCTGTACCTCGTCTTCGGCTTTTTGGAGTGGTACGACCGCGAAGACACCAATAAGCCCCATCAGGCACCGCTCTTTCTCCTCCCTGTGTCGCTGCGCCGTGGAGATCCAGATCCAAAGTCTAGAACATACCGCTACTACATTCAGTATTCGGGTGAAGATGTTCTCGCAAACATATCTCTACAGGAGAAGATGCGGAAAGATTTCAACCTAGAGATGCCCGAATTAGATGAAGAAGATACTCCTGAATCCTATTTCAAAAAGCTCAACCCTATTTTCCGACTACAGTCGAGATGGCAACTGCGACGCCAAGTGACCCTAACACTGCTGTCATTCGGTAAGCTGCTAATGTATCGCGATCTTGATCCGAGGAGTTGGCCTACAGGGACAAAGCTTAGTGAACACCCCCGGATTAAGGAGTTCTTTCAAGGAATCCAACAGAAGGAGATCAGTTTCGCCGCCGACTACGAACTAGACGACGACAAAATCCGTTCTACTGTTCCGCCCCTAATTGATGATGCTGACAGTTCTCAGCATAGCGCGTTGATTGACGCATTAAGCGGCAAGAGCCTCGTTATTGCCGGCCCACCCGGGACGGGTAAGTCGCAAACGATAACCAACTTCATTGCCGCAGCACTAGTGCAAGGTAAGACAGTACTCTTCGTTTCTGAAAAGCTGGCGGCCCTGGAAGTCGTTAGGCGGCGTCTCGACCATGCGGGACTTGGGATCTTCTGCCTTGAACTCCACAGCCACAAGACGCGAAAACAAGAATTCCTAAAAGACATCGAAAACCGCCTCAAATTTCATCATCGCTTAATAGAGGCGCATGACTTAGACAGTAAGATTCAGTTGCTCGAAAGCAGCAAGCAGCAACTTTCTAAGTATGTCGCGTTGATAAATAATCCACACGGAGAACTCGGCATCTCTACGCACGACATTGTATGGGCTCACCAACGTGCACTGCGTGCATCTAAGTTCGATCCGATTCTTATAAGTAAGCTTCATATCACTGATGCAGAGAAGTTGAATGCGGTAGATGTCGGAAGACGGCGTCAGATCATAAGCGAGTTTACTCATCATGCCTCTGCCGTTCTCAGTACACTACCTTCCCGTCCAGATGTTTCGCAACCGCTGATCGCTGCTCACCCGTGGTACGGTATTACTAATGAGGATCTCACCTACCTGGAAGGAACAGAGCTAGTCGAAAAGCTGAATTTGATCGCCGCTTCCGCTGACGCCCTTCGGCAACAAGTCGAAAAAATAAACATAGAAACGGCAGGAGGAGATCCACGCGGAACGAATCCCGCCATAGGGCCGAACGCAGGTGACATTAAAAGCTCAATTGAATCCGTTCGTAACTTACCTCCCTTGATCGAGGAGATTATCGGCTCCTTATTACCTGTCATTGCGAATGGTGAGTTAAGAGCAGGATTGGAGGAGTTCTGTGAGAAGGTTCACCTGTACAGGGATATACGAATCGCACTGAAAGCGGGATTCGGCACCCTGCCGGTCTTTAACGGTGAAGATATCAAGAGTCTTCGGCTTGCGCTCAATGATATATCCCCGTTTACTAGCCTTACAACAGCCATTTCTGACATCTCGGAACTGGCTGGTTTGTTAGAGAGGGAATGGGGCAGTATTCAAAAAGCTTTGCCCGAACTTGAAGATATACGTAAGAACCTAGGGCTTACAGTCGCTGAAACATCAGAGGGTCTAAAGTTACTGAACGCGGCAATGATAGTAATTGAAAATGCGCCTTGGGGTGTACTTCACCTTAGACATAAGGGGCTCGAACGCGATGGAGCCGGACTCGCGATAGACACTGCACTAAGGGAGGCCAAGCCGATCATCGCGGCGCGGGATGCCTTGGACCAGCGTATTCAGCTACATATGGCTCCGTCGCCTTCGGAACTATCCGAACATATCGCTGCTTGCGCCAATGCAGGTTGGTTTAGTTTTTTATACAAGAAATTTCGTACGGCTAAGAGCGCGTATGCCTCAATATCCAGAACACCTGGCAAGCATGACAAACAGCAAATGTGGTCTGACTTTCAGGCTCTCTCGGACTACAATAACAGTATTCAGAAGTTTTCTTCTACATCGCTTTATCAGGAAGTATCGGGTATCCACTTCAGCGGAATAGATACCCCCTTTACAGAATTGAAAAAAGCAGATGACTGGTTGAGCGAGATCCGCCAAACTTTATGGCCATGGGGTGAGCTTGGCTCTAAATTTGGTGAAGTTATTTGGGCATTACCGGAAAACAGATTGAGGCTATTTGAGGGTGGGAGGAAATCGGCATCAGTTGAAATATTGAGTTACGCTGAAAAAGCAATCCAAAGCGCCAACAGCTTATTACCGCAAACAATACAAGCGAGTCCGGAAGAGCCTCTTATCTCAATCGCTGAAAAGCTCTTGCGAGTATCTACCATACTGAAATCAGTAGCACTTCTACTTTCGACTGGATTGCCCGAAAACTATTCTGTCAAACAGATCCCAGAGTTGATCAACAAGTACGTCCAAGCTGAAAGTATTAGGGCTGAGTTAACTAACAACGAAAGCTACGCGAATGCGCTTAAAGAAAAGTTTGCAGGGGTTGAAACTGATATAGGTCTCATAATGAATACGTTTGCATTTCATGACAGTATAGTTTCATCCGCGCTATCCCTGCCGCTTAAGGAGTGGCTTCATTCGCCCGACGGCAGTGAGAGGCTTGGCATTATTAGATCACGGGCACAAATGCTAAGTGACGAATTGGCGAGGCTGGAAAATACTTCAGAACTCTTTGCTCTTCTAACTGATCTAGACACCGATGCATGGTATGGCGCGAAGAAAAATCTAGATCCCACATCTTTAGAATATATTCAATCACGTGCCCAAGCTGCGAGCGGTAACATCCAACTACTAGCGGACTGGCTAGACTATTTGCGCGCCAAGAAGGCAGTCCTATCTGAGGCACAACTCGGAGCTTTAGTAAGTCTGGTAGAGGAAGGATCTCTAAGACCTTCCGAGTTAGATGACGTCTTTACTTTGCTGTTCTATCAATCACTCATAAAAGAAATCTTTAAGTGCCATCCCGACCTTGCGCGATTTAACGGGATGACGCATGAACAGATCAGGAACCGATTCGTACAACTAGATCGAGAGGTAATAAAACTAAATCGAATCCGTGCGGCATACAAAACAGATCAGCGTCGGATACCATTTGGCAATAGTGCGGGGCCTGTTAGCTCATATACGGATATAGCTCTGATCCAACGCGAGATTGAAAAACAGAAGCGTCACATCCCTGTCCGACAACTCATGCTGAGGGCGGGCACTGCTTTGCAAGCATTAAAGCCTTGTTTTATGATGGGTCCGCTATCCGTCGCGCAGTATCTTTCGCCGGGCGGATTAACATTCGATTATGTCGTGATGGACGAGGCCTCACAGCTCAAACCGGAAGATGCATTGGGCGCAATCGCAAGGGGAAAACAAGTCATTATCGTCGGCGACAGGATGCAACTGCCTCCAACAAGCTTTTTTGATCGGATAGGTGACGAGGAAGAAGAGGGAGACGACTCGGCCCAAGCGTTGACAGAAGCCGAAAGCATTCTCGAAGTTGCGTCAGCGCTATACCGACCGGCTCGGCTCCTCAAATGGCATTATCGCTCCCAGCATGCCAGTCTGATTGCGTTCTCCAATAAGGAATTCTACAAGGGAGAGCTAGTAGTATTCCCATCTCCTGTAAACGGTGACTCTGAACTTGGTGTTAAGTTCATCCATGTAAGTGATGGGGTTTATGAGAATCGCCGGAATATGGTTGAGGCAAAACGTGTGGTCGATGCTGTGTTCGATCAGATGTGCATAGACCCGAAGGAGTCTCTGGGAGTTGTCACGCTTAATGCGATACAGCGTGATTTGATTGAAGATGAGTTCGAACAGCGTCTTAAAGATGATCCTTTCGCGCAACAATATATGGAAAGGACGGGGGCAGGTGCCGAGCCATTCTTCGTTAAGAACCTGGAGAACGTTCAAGGGGACGAGCGCGACGTAATCTTTATATCGGTGACGTTCGGCCCGGATCGAAATGGCAAAGTCTATCAACGCTTCGGTCCCTTGAATAGTGCAACAGGCCACCGCCGCCTCAACGTTTTATTTACGAGGGCAAAGCGGAGAGTGCTCGTATTCTCTTCAATGCTGTATAGTCAGATTCAAGAACAGCCAGGAAGTGCTTGGGGTGTGAGGGCGCTGAAGTCCTATCTTGAATACGCGCAAACTGGCCTATTGGAACAGGCGCAGTTTACCGGGCGCGAGCCTGATTCGGATTTCGAAATAGAGGTTGCTGACGTGCTACGTGCGCGAGGGTATGACGTCGTGGCGCAAATCGGAGTGGCAGGCTTCTTTATTGATCTCGCTGTGAAGCACCCGGCGAAACCAGGCGCGTACATATTGGGAATAGAATGTGACGGCACAACGTATCATTCCAGCAAATCGGCGAGAGACCGCGATAGACTAAGGCAGGAGATCCTTGAGAAGCTTGGGTGGAGGTTACATCGCATCTGGTCAACGGACTGGTTCAAAAATAGCTTAGCTGAGGCGAACAGGATCACAACCCATATAGAAAGCGTTTTGCGAACTGAATAGTCTCTCTGCTGAATTTGTCAGTTAAAGCGGTGTATAATACAAAGGTAACACGGCCATTAAAACCAACATAGCACCTGAATGGGGAGCTTTTTCAAAGGGATAGATTGCGGCCCTGGAGCTTTCCACCCATGAATCCCCCAAGGAGAGCACATGAGCACCTTTGACAGCACCAAACGCCTTCTGCCGGAAATTCTGAGCGAGATCGTCAAAGGCAAGATACAGCTACCAGATTTCCAGCGCGGATGGGTATGGGATGACGAGCATGTGCGCAGTCTACTGGTAAGCGTCGCCCGTTCTTTCCCAGTAGGGGCAGTGATGCTGCTGGAGACTGGAGGTGAGGCGCGTTTTCAGGTGCGCCCAGTGGAAAACGTGCCGTTTTCAGATATGCCGCCTGAAGCAGAACTATTGATTCTTGATGGCCAGCAGCGCTTAACCACACTAACGCAGGTGCTGGCGCTAAAAGGCACAGTGAGAACTAAGAACGACAAGGGCAAGCCCATCGAACGCCACTATTATTTCCATATTCCCACCGCGCTGGAAGGCCCTGAGCGGCTGGAGGATGCACTGATTGCTATTGAGCCAGACCGCAAGCTGAAAACTAACTTTGGCCGCGATGTGGTGCTGGACGTGTCCAGCCGGGAGCGGGAATGCCGCGAGCTGTTTTTCCCCTGTAACGAGATTCTTAATTCAGATGGCTGGGAAGAGGCGTTGCAAGAGTACGCGCCAGAGCAGTTCGGCCAGTACATGAAATTCCGCAAGGAGATTCTCAGCTCCTTCCGCAACTACCAGCTGCCGATCATCAAGCTAACAAGGGAAACATCGAAGGAGGCAGTCTGCTTGGTGTTCGAGAAAGTGAATACTGGTGGCGTACCGCTTTCTGTATTCGAGCTTATGACTGCGAGCTACGCGGCCGATGGCTACAACCTTCGCGACGATTGGTTCGGTAGCAACCTTCGAAAGGTTGAGTCACGGCAGAAACGCTTGGCCCTAGAGCCCATCTTAGAAGGAGTTGAAACCACGGATTTTCTGCAAGCTATTACCATGTTGTATACGTTAAAACGCCGTCGCGCAGACATTGATGCTGGCAAGGAAGGAAAGCATCTGACGCCAGTTAGCGCAAAACGGGCGGCTATCTTGGTACTGCCCTTAGACGCTTATCATGAGTGGGCAGATGAGGTGGAAGCAGGTTTTTTGCTGACAGCCAAGTTTCTGCGCAAGGAGTGTTTGACCAGCGCCCGAGACCTGCCCTACCGCACCCAACTAGCACCGCTGGCTGCTGTGTTAGCTCTGCTGAAAACACGATGGCTGGAGCCACGCATTTACAGCAAGCTGGCACAATGGTATTGGTGTGGTGTTCTAGGCGAATTGTACGGCGGCGCGGTGGAAACCCGCATAGCCAATGATGTGGAGGAATTGCTAAATTGGATCGAACATGATGACGAATTCCCCCGGACCGTCCTCGACGCCGCTTTCCAGCCAGATCGGCTGGATCGTCTTACCTCACGCCTGAGTGCTGCCTATAAGGGTATCAATGTGCTGGTGCTGCGTGAAGGCGCTGAGGACTTCTTCTGGAAAGCTAACATACGCGAACTGGATGCGGAAGATGTTGCCTTAGACATCCACCACATCTTTCCTAAAGACTGGTGCGAAAAACAAGGCATTGCACAAAAGGTGTACAATGCCATCGTTAATAAAACCCCAATCTCATACAAAGCCAATCGCATGATCGGTGGCACCGCCCCGTCGCACTACCTGCGAAAGATCCAGCAGCATAGTCAGGTATTGCTCGACGACGCTCATATGAATGCTATTCTGGAAAGCCACCTGATCCCGGCTGAAACACTACGCACGGATGATTTCACAACCTTTTATCAGGTCCGCAAGCGGGCACTGTTGGCACTTATTGAAAAAGTAATGGGCAAGAACGTCATAGCAGTGGCCCTTGCGGAAGAGGATGAGGACGAGGAGGTTTGACTTCGCTTCTTAGTGACGAGCTGCACTCATAATGAGGAGTAATTGTGTAATCGTTGGGAGTCCGCCACAATAATTATTCGTTATTTTCGGCAACACGCGGCATTTTGCCAAAAACAAGAACGACATTATATAATCTAAACAAGCTTCGCCTCGGTTCCCGGAGCATTCAGAGCGAACAATCTCGCTTATATGACTGTTCATTATCCAGGTAGACCATTCAGAGGATCCTCAACCGAAACAGCCATCGCCCCTAAAGACAACAAGACAGTCAAACGATACACCCGCGAAGCCCTTAGCGACCGGGCGCAGATGGACACCTGCGAAATTTTTCAGGGGCAGAATTTCTCCGCGCACACCAACTTATTTCTATACATTCCAATAACCGCCAAAATCATCGCGATTGCTAACATCAATATCAAGTTCTCTAAGCGATTCGCCTGTTTAACACACTCGAATTCCTGCTTCTGATCACAGAAACTCTCTTCGATGGTCTAATGAGAATGATCAATTCTGTCTGACTCGATGTCACGAACTGACCTCGACCTAGTGGCGGCGTCCGCTCCGTTTGCGCAGCGAGTCAACGAAGTGAGCCAATCCTCATGAATCTTTACTCCACTCAGAGCCTCTGTGATAGCAGAAACCTTTCGAGTAGAAACTCCTTGCAAATACATCTCAAGGACGGCCTCCTCGACATTGCCTGTCATACATTGGTAGCGGTCAAATACTTCTGTGAGGAACTCACCCAGGCGAGCGCGAGATACACGAAGTTGTTCTAGTTTGCCGACCGGGGTGATAAGATCGCGCTCGTAATGGCCGTTTCGCTCGCCGCACCTGTTGGAAGTGCGTTGACGGCGAGCGGCTCCGATGTGATCGGTCATCTCTTCTTCAAGAATCTATTCAATGACAGCTTTGACGCCTTCACGAATGCGAGTTTCAACATCTTGATTGACTGTTTCAGCTAATTCAGTTCGGGTCATCTTCATTCTCCAAGATTAACTCGCAATTTTACAGACGTAATCTTAGAACAGAGGATGTGTCGGGTACTGATTATGGTGTGCGTGAATATGTGGAGATGAGGAGGGCAGCAAACGCCGAAATTTTCAACTATAGAAACCAACAGCACTAAATCAGACCGAATGAGCATTGGCATCTACACATGTCGATTTGGTCAGCTCGTATCATAGCGAAAAAAACATGGTAGGCTTAGACTTGCTACCAGTATGAGTTCATCGAGGCTATATTGCTCTAGCGCACTCAGCATCGCCAGCAACGTCCATAACCCAGCCAGCATCGCCGATTCTGTCACCGGACGGTCGCGCCGCATCTGTCTACCGCTCAATCCTACCAACAGATTGCGCGCCTGCTCACTTTCAGGTGCCTGGCTGCGTACCAACTGCCAGATGACCACTGCCGCCATAGCCGTCACCAGTAATCGCTTGGCTATCGCTTCGGCGCTCTCTTGTTGCCAATGCTCCAAGTTTTGGCCGCTGGATTTTAGCAACTTAAAGTAACTCTCGACTTTCCACCGCCACACATACCACTGCGCGATCCGCTCTGACGTCACCCCTTCGGGCAAGTTCGTCAACAGCAATCACTCCGCATACAGCGACTCGTCGGGTAAAACGATGCGACTCACAACAAGCATCAGTTGCAGGGGCTTGACATAGATCCTCTGGCGTTGCTGCTTGATCCCTCGCTTCTGTCTGTGTGGGAATGCAGCACGGGTAAGTGTCACGTTGGTTTCGGCCAGCAATTGCTGGCCGACCACTCCGGGGGCAATCGCCACTGCTTGGCCCAACCGCAATGGCAATCCTGCTGCAACACGACCCAGGCACATAGTCTGGCCTTCAAACTCTACCTGTGGCACCGCCCGCGCTCTCACGACAAAAGACTGCTCCTGATCATTCCATTGACGGTAATGGCCCACCGAATCGGCGGCGCGATCAATAAGGTGTACAGCCGGTTTGGGCAATTGCATCGTGGTGATGGCCTGTAGCATGTCGCTGATCTCATCCAGATGCGAGCAATCGGCAATCACCTGCGGCTGGCGTGTTGTATATAAGCCGTTGCTTGCCCACAAGGTGAAGGCCAGCGGGGCAATGAGCGTACCGTCGCGATCAGAAATCAGCAAGGCGGTTTGCAAACTGTAACCTAGCGAACGCTTGTGACAGATGGCAATGCGGTCTGCTTTACGGGTATGCAAATCGTAGTTGAGTTCTGACCAGTCGTGAATGAGCAGAGCAAAGTCGCCGCCTTCGTCCGTGAGCATTTGCTTGGCGGAGGCAATCAGCGGCTCGACTAATTGCGGGAGCGAAACGGCTGGATTGCTATAGAAGCGCCAAGCGGCCTGAGTGCTAGCGAAAGCCTTTGCGCCAGTTGGCAAGGCTCGCAGTCCCGCCGCAACCGTTTGTGTTGGACTCATTTGCTCAGTCACGAGTTGTTGATAGCGCCGTTGCAAGCGCGGTTCGAGATTCAGGGTTGCGAACACATCTTATGATATTACTGCACTCGATATGTGTAGATGCCAATGCTCATTCGGTCTGATTTAGATTACCTCACTACCGACGAGGGATCGATCCGGATTTCAAGATTTCGATTCCGATGATCCGCACATCTTTAGTTACAGCATCAATACGAAAACCAGCTAACTTATTAAGGTAAAGAGGTTTTATTTATCTAATCTTGTGGCACATCAAATGCTTAATACTGATCGTTAGCTCAATACGAGGATCTTAGAGGTTAAGAAAAGGAGATACCAATGAACAACACAAAACTTTTTTCCAACCGCCACTCATCAATTTACGCCTTCAGAGGACTACCGCGGTGCGCTATCTGCGCTCGCTCTGCAAGAACATTTCCTACGAAGGATGTGGATCAACCTAATGATGATGGCCCAGGGTGACGCATCACCGCTATATGTTTGTTATGCCCCCGTTCCTTACTCAAAACCTCTACCTGGCCAGGAGAGTTTCCTATGTGGAAGGCTTCAGAATGTTATTGTGGTGAGTGACTTGCATTTGGCTCCCGAGCGGAGCAGAGGATTGTTCCAGGCAGATGCCGAATTGTCGAGTTTTCTCCTTTGGATTCTTGAAGAAGCGCCCGGAAGCACAGTGATACTTAACGGGGATGTCGTAGACTTTCTCGTAATCGAGTCAAGTGATTCCGTCAATGGCGTGTTCGATCACAGTATTATACTGCGCAGGGCAAGCGCCATAGTAGATTATCATCCAGAGGTCTTCGACGCTCTATCCAAGCTTGCTCGCTCGCCACATCATCATCTTGTCATATTGAGCGGCAATCATGATCCTGAACTCATCTTTCCTGAAGTGCGCCAAGTGTTTGACGATAGATTATGCGGGTCTATAGCGAACCCCGGAATCAGATGGCTTGTCAATGGGGAAGCTGCACAACTAAGTATTGGCCCGGTCCGAGCCGTTATCGAGCACGGGGACAATTATGACGATTGGAACCGTATAAACCGTGATGAGCTTAGGAAAGCTCTGAGTCTTACAACAAGAGGGTTAGCAACTTACAATACATATGAGCCTCCTCCAGGAAGCCAGCTTGTGATCGAGTATATCACTCCGTTACGAGAGCAATTTCCATGGGTAGATCTTTTAAAACCTGAGCGTGATGCTGTCATTCCTATAGTGTTTGCTTTTCTCACTGCTAAAGAGCAATACAAATTACGAGGCGCGCTTCGACCTTGGCTTGCGTCTTTCAGAAGATCGCTTGTAAGTAATCTCCGGCGAACTTTGAATCCCACGGGAATCTACCGCGCAGCTAGTACATTTGAAAGTTCTAGAGAAGTATTTATCGAATGGCTTGATGACATCGAAAAAGCACCTAATAGATCCTTATCGAATGAGGACAAGTTTCGCAGACTAATCCCACAGCTACGGAAGGTATCTGCTGAGGATAATTTTCTTCAGATTGAATCACCGGACACGGCTAGCCAAGATGTGGCCTTCCTCCTACAACAAGGAGTAGATTTAGTAGTCCACGGCCATACACATTCAGCAAAGGCATATAAGCTAGGTAAAGGACTTTATCTCAACGATGGCACGTGGGCCAAGCTTATGAACTTACCATCCAGTATCGCGTCAGACGATGATTGGCATAAATTTCTTAACAACCTTTCTCAGGGTATTAGTGAAGGATTCCTACGCCCTACTTTTGTGCGCATTGCTCAAGAAGGCAGTGATGAGGGTTCGATAGCAACACTGATGCAGTGGTCCAAAAGCGGGCCATCGTGCTCGGCCAAATGGCGCTTTGTTCCCGTCGTCTCTGAATGGGAAAGATTGGAATAACGTATCTATATGGTCATTGAGTTCTTCCGCGAAATTCTAGATTTCATTAGTAGCCATCCTTTAGTAATCAAAGCCGCCACCGGATTCGCGGCTGGATGTTGCGCTACTGTGATTCTCTCGCTTCGAAGCCAAGCAGTATCCGCCGAGCGATGGGCTAAATACTTCGGCTGGGCCTTTCTCATCTATGCGATTGAATATACTCTGCAATTTGCGACCGGGTATGCTGAGGGACACAGTTTCGTTCCCAGACATCTTACTCCTTTCGTTACCGAGTCCGTTCGATATATCGCCATACTGGGCTCCAGCGCTCACAACTTATTCTTTCTCGCTGCTGCTCTTAAGCTACTTAATCATAAGCGTGTTTTCCCTTGGTGGGCTTGGGCTTTTGCCAGCTTCGGATTGGTAGGAGTCATTGACGAAAGTTTGTGTCCCTGGTGCAGGCTGCCCGATGCTGTCTTCTCTGTCATATGCCTAAGCGCAGTAGGATTTGCTACCTTTGTTAATTTGAGCTTTCGACGCCGCCAGCCATTCGCAGTATTAGCCATGGTGGTCGCAGGGCTTTACACCCTCGTTCAACTCGCATATGGATTAACCCCGCTCCTCGTAAAGGGCATACTTCCAGGATTGCCGGAGATCTGGGGGCTTCTTGAAAGATCAGACCCTATGGCGGCACAAAGAATCCTGGACACTTTTATATTAGTAGTTTCTTTACCACTTAAATTCGGCCTCTTTTTTGTAGGGTTGGTTCTACTTATGAAGGCGATAGTGGTTATCTCATCAAACACGGCAATAAAGATGCTGGACGGAATTAATAATGGACGGCTTGAATACCTTTCAACCGACGGTATAGTAAAGTCGATTGGCCAGAGCCTGGATGCAGATAGAGTCGAGTTATCGTTAAGAATACCGGGCCTCAAGGAGGAGCGGGTTGCACTGTTTAAATGGGATCGTGCGCCTGTAGCTATTTATATTGGGGCAACACTCGAATTACCTTCCATATTCAGACCGGGGCAAAAAATATCTATGGCCAAAGAGCCGATGATAATGGAAATGCCTCATACTGATAAATCCATAGTGGGCAGAGTTCTTAAGAAGGGAAAGCAAGTCAAATATCCCGGTCGCCATACATCTCCAGATACATCTATCACTCACATCACCGATCTTGAAGGCAAGAGTACGTTGGTTGCCGTCCCAGTTTATTATCACGGAGGTGTCATCGGCTGTTTGAGCGTCGAATGGAGAACAACAGAAGCGTTTAACGCGACGGCGTTCCAGCATGTAAAAGAATGGGCCAATCTGCTGTCACCGGCGATTCAATCATATCGAGAAATGGCAGCATTGGACCAGTTAAGTTACAGGTTTACGCGTTGGCAAGTTGAGGCAGAACCTCTACAGAGCGAAAGTTCCATCCGAGAGATTGCAGAAACCCTTCAAGATATTCTGTCACCTCTGGCAACAGGAATCGTCATAGATTTCGGGTTTGAGTCGTTTAAGCATGTCTGTGGTAATGCCGAAATATGTGCCGTTATGTTAAAAGGATCTGCGGATCACTTTATTAAAGATCATTCTGACCCGCATCACTCTGACATTACATCTCACGAGATTCTGATAAGCAGTCTGGTAGTCACACGCAAGACAGCTCAAGACAAGATATCCCTCCAGCAGATAGGAGAGCTTGCTTTGATAGTGCCCTCGCAAATAGATCAGGCTGCATCTCCGATCCTTGGCACTAATGATTTTCACCGCCGAACTATAAGCGCCATGGTCGCGAACACATTGCTCGATGTCGCCCGGGAGTACTTGGGATCGGTCTTGAAAGATCTGGGAGTCAATCTGAATCGTACTAAGGAAGCGACGGAAGCGAACTGGTTACGAGAAGTCAATGATGCAGCAAAGAAAGCAGGTATACTTTGGACGCTTGACATGCAAATGGAAGAAAGCGATGCGAACGATAGTCTCGAATGGAAGAGACTCATCTCGGAATTGCCTGAGGAAAGACACACAACTCAGGATGCGCAATCCCTGATCTGTTTCGATATAAAACCTTCGGTAAGAGAAACGCATCACGTAATAGCCATGCGCCTTCCGATTACGGGTAGAAGCATATGGTTTGGTGTCGGTCGCGAAGGGTTCGGACCTGAGCTTGACTTCCCCTCGCCCTGGAAAGTTTTTCTTGAGCGGCTCGCGGAGATAGCAGAATCGGCCCTCATCAGGCTTGCGGCTGCCAGAGAATTCCAGGGCCTTCAGATGAAAACGATAAAGGCCCAGGGGCTGGCTACTGTTGCGGCAACCACGGGTACACTCTTCCATCAACTGGCGAATCTAATCAGAGATATAGCCAACCCAATCAGTACGCTCAAAGATGCTGTTAATATGAAAAAACTAACGGCAGAAGGTGATCTCAAAGAACTCATTCTCTCACTGCATGAATCTACCGAGTACCTCTTGAAATTTGCAGCTGAAATAAAAGGCGTTACCAATATGGACAGCCGGCGTCCTTGCTCTCTTTGGGAAGCAGCGATGCAATCAGAGAAGCTATATACTCTTGCGCTGGCTCAGTGCGGAATAAACATGGAGATAAGAATAGAGGAGAACCTCGTTGTGGATGTGCCCTTCTATGTTGCCTCGCTTGCTCTGGCAAATCTCGTAGAGAACGCCAAAGATGCTTTAAAGGGTTCTTTCAATAAAAACGGCGGATGCATTCGCATCGAGGCAGAAGATGCAGGCGACATGATTCATTGTCGCATAATAGACAATGGGCCAGGTATTGATCCGAGTATGATAGACCGCTTATTTGATATAGGCGTCACGACCAAACAAGACAGTGGGGGATGGGGCTTATATCTTATTAAGCATTCATTGATGGAGAACCGTGGAGATATTTTACTTGCGAAGACAGATTCGAGCGGAACAACGTTCACGATCCGGTTTCCAAAAGAAAGACAGGAGAATTTCATATGACACAAAAGACTATTATGATCGTAGAGGACAAGAAACCACAAAGGCTTGCCCTTCAGGAAGCCCTCAGGATGCGTGGCTTCCACGTAGAGAGTGCCGGAGACGTAACTGCCGCACGAGATCTTGCCAAGAAGCTTCAAGGACAGATGGATGTCTTAGTACTTGATATGCGACTTGAAGATCCTAAATGGCCTGAAATAACCGGTGCCGATATAGGGCTTGAAGTCCTTGCAGCGCACCGAACATGGCCACCGGAATTTCTTATTAACTCTGCTTACTCTGAGGTAGATTATTATAAACTGGCCTTGCGACTCCGAGTCGCTGCTTACATACATAAGGAGAAGGCAGACTGCCCACAAGACCAGATTATCCGACACATTCGAGCGCTTGCGCTTCGCCGAGCTTTAAGCGTTGAGCGTCCAAATGCGGCAGAAGAAATTCAAAATTTGGCCGAAAGCAGTCGAGATAAATCAGAGGCTATCATCCGGTTTTGCAAAGAAGTGCTTGCCAAGAACTTCTCGGACTGTCTTGGTGCACCGTTTGCCATCCTTTTCACGGATGACAAACACACACAATGCTGTGCAAGTAACGCAGACTTACCCGAAGGATTTCATCTGGCCTACGATGAGCTTCAAGCCCTGGCACTCGCCGAAGTGAGCGAGGTATCCCCCTTTGTACTAGATTCGAAGAAGCTTATCCCACTCACGGCGCTGGATGACAAAGCAATTCTCGAAAGCCTTGATAGGGCCGCCTTTTTGCCGCTCTCTATTACAAGAGACTTTCGTTTGTTGCTAGTAATTCTTCAAAAGGACCCGAAAGAGATGCCTGTTGCGGAGAATGCGAAAGAGATGGCAAGGATTCTCGCCCATTATTTCAAGCCAGTCGTTCTTGAGCATCTCCTAAACATTCTGTCCACCTTGACAGAGATTAACGCTCGAAGAAAAGCCATACTCTTAGAAGTGACCTCCCAGATTTGTTTATATGTCGGCCAAGAGCAATTGCAAATTCTTCAGGATGTCGAAGTTTCGGAGGCATGGCTCGCCAATAGCCCATCCTTTGAAAAGCTACAAGCTCTGGCAATAGATCTGCGCGATACTGGAAGAATTCTCTTGCCCTTAGGTGATGACGATGATGTAGACAGTAATTCTGCTAAACCCACTCTAGACACGATATCTCTGGCCGAATTTGTGCGATCCATTTGGAAAGACATTGATGACAGATTCCCACCAGAGTGCCTCGATGTTAAAGGAGACTGCAAAGTACAAGCAAGAACTGACGACTTGCTTATTATAATATCTCGCTTGCTTCAATGGATGGCGCATCGTCTTATCGAAACGCCGCAGGCAGCTTCACCAAGCATAAATGTAAGCTGCGCCGAAACAGATGACGGAGCTATGATAACTTTTGAGGACAATAGTCGCAGACTCGGAAAACTGCTGCGGGAACGGCTCTTCTTCCCATTTACACAAGCTGTAGTTACGCCCACAACAGTAAAGGGCATAAAAGGGCCTGGCTTATATTTGCCCCTTTATCTTGCCAAAATGCTAGTCGAAGTAAAATACAGAGGAGCACTAGAAGATCATTCTGATAGTCTCCAAACCGATATAGGGCACAAATTCCTAGTGCGCTTTCCCTCTTAAAAGCAGATGGCTTATAAGAAGGTTATCTTATGCCCATCGATATAATAATCCTTCCGCAAGGTGGAACCCTGTACACTAGTCCCTGGCGTGAGCAAGAATGCTGGCGTAAACAGGGAGGCTACGATTTTCAGATCGAAGAGTGGCGCAATCATATCTTATCCCTGTCGAGCCAGGCTTTAAGTGGGAATTGCATCCAGACGGCAGTGTTTTTATGCCTGCTAGGGGATCATCTGGTAGACCGCTTCGATTACCATCTTATTCGAGAATTGCTCAAAGTTGCCAGGGATCATTCCTGGGGCGCAAACATTTACATGGTAAAGGATTACCATATCAGAGTTTCTGCAAGTCAAATTCAGGCTCATTATGCACTGTCGAACTGGTTCGATAGTGTACTTGAAGCGGGTGGCACAGATGTGATCGAAGTCCCAATTGATCGTTCGGGCTTTACTACAATAGACGCTAAGCCTCTCAGGATTGGATCTGACCTTTCGCGGCAACGCCATGAGCTTCTTCAGCTTATGATCTTGGATGGAGGCTGGAAATGTTTCCTTCCTGAATCTACCACCGGGCTATTTAGTTTCCTCGATCCTTTCGTTGAGTACACAGAAAACCCGGCGTATGATGGAAACCTCATTATCGTCATAGATAAATCTAATTCGTTAGACCAGGTCACTATGGCAAGGGATGCGTTGCATAGGTACCCGAAAGCCAACAGTGCTGTAGTAATGTTCGGCTACAATATAAAGGCGTCGCCGAAGCTGAGAGAGCTATGTTACAACCACGGCTTAAGACTGATACAATGCCGAGGGCCTTTTGAGTTGAGATTTTTTCTCCTGCGACTGAATAAGACGAGTCTCAAAAGAAATGTCGGGCAAAAAGGAAAAACGGAGATCGTGACTTTAGATGTTGACCCCATATTTGATCTAAAAAGAAGCATCAGTAGCCCAAGCCTACTCATCACGAATGCTTTTCATCACCATGATGATCTTGAGCATTGTTTAGAGGCGTCCAAAGATGCAGGCTGCATTACGCTGAAGTCTCCTCCTAATACTAAATATTATATCCATCCATCTCTAGACGGGCATTCGCTCCCTTCTGTACTCAAAGAGCTTGACAGCCTTACTGCCTGGGTCTACCTAGGACACGGGGACGGAGATAATGGGCTCCAAGTAGCATCCTCTGGGAAGATCGAGGGATCAGAGGTCTGGCTTTCGAGATTCAGTGGTTATGGCAAAACCTTACCTCTCGTCATATTCTCAGCCTGTCGGTCAGCCTCAATCGCCCGTCGTTTTGCGCAAGCTGGCGTTGGTGTTGCTATAGGTTTTGAAGAAGATGTTCCTCCTCAAGCATGTAGAATGATTGCAACGGAGGTCGTTCAAGCCGCATTGTTGACTAACGGCGATTGTCAGGAAATTCTCAAAGCATTCCATAACGGGTGCGCTGATTTACTAGCGAGCGGATATCTTAAGACAGGTCCGATAGCCTTTTACTCAGAGTCTTGAGGGAATGATGTCTTTAGGTCTTTTTGCAAATCATAACTTTCCACTTGATGATGTTATATCTGCTTTTCGCAGAGAAGGAATAGATGTCTTTCCAGTAAGACTGGATTCTCAACCCCAAACCAGAGGAATCCCAGCGTCCGTTGATAAAGGAGTTCTAATAATTCCTGAGCAAGGCGTAATCAATGTCGGTGAGCAATCTGGCTTGGTTCGCAAACTTATCGGAACGGAATGTTTCCTGATCCTCTGCACTCCTGAGCCAACGGCAATAGACCGTCAACTCTTGTTTGAGTGCGGCGCATCTGAAATTGTCACTCCATCGGCCTGGAGCCCGAGTAATGTTACTGAACGCATACTGGCTGAACTCATAATAAAAGGTTATGTGCAGCCTTCTTCCTTTGGATATCTCCAAGGTGCAACATGCAAAATGCGAGAGCTTTATTATCATATTCAAAAGGTAGCTTCGCTGTCTGAGCCGATACTTATACTTGGCGAGACAGGAACCGGAAAAGAATTGGTCGCTGCAGAAGTTCATAAGCAAAGTGAGCGTCCTAACCCGTTCCTGCCGATCAACTGCCCTGAACTCAGTCCTGAATTACTTGGCAGTGAATTGTTCGGACATGAGCGAGGCGCTTTTACAGGAGCCATACAATCTCGCAAAGGATTACTCGTAGAAGCAGGGAAAGGTACGATCTTTCTTGATGAGATTGGAGACCTCGATACAAGTGCCCAGGCGAAGCTCCTTCGCGTTATAGAAAATCATGCTGGTCCGGCCCGTCGGCGCAAACAAATGGCAGGAGTTTCATGCCCGCATTATTTTGGCTACGAATCGCAATCTGCCCGAGGACTGTGTTGAAGGAAGATTCCGGCAGGACCTTTTTGAGAGGATTCACGGCTTTGCGCTGGAACTGCCGCCGCTTAGGGAACGCAAAGCAGATATCCCACTTCTTGTGCGCCATTTCATTAAGGAATACGAGAATGATTATTCTGGGCAAATCAACATTTCATCAGGCGCACTTGATTGCTTGTTTGAGTATAATTGGCCTGGCAATGTAAGAGAGCTTCGATCTGTAGTCAGAAAGGCTGCCGCATATGCTGATGGGGCTGGCAACATAAGCACTGCCTTTCTCCAGGAAGCTGTCCGAAACCGCGAGGGCCGGCGGGCGCACAATTCTATTAACTTCGATCCATCTACAGATTCCTGGCGCGATCTTTTATCTCGGGCGCAAGCGATTTACTTCAGGGCTGTGCTTGCGGAATCAGGTGGGAATAAAGAAACAGCAGCAAGGCTTGCGGGACTTAGTCGCTCTCAGTTTTACGAAAAGTTGAAGGAACTCGAAAAAGTCCCTACGGGTCCTGATGAAAAGCCCAAAACGAAAGTATAGTAAGAGATTTCAGCACTCAGGCCGCGCTATATGCAATCGTCCATCAAGACGATTAATAAGTTGACTCAGGTTCGTTGTAATCTCTTGAGCAGACGAAGTAAAGGGTTTAAGACAAAATATCTTATAGCAATCCTCAAAACATTCGACTTGGAGATAAGCTGTGTTATCGGTAGTGATAAGAAATAGTAGATTTCGATGAAATATTTCCGAAGTATGAGGAAAGCAAACCTAATCTCGGAATAGCTGAAACGCTAGAACTTCAGATGTCTTCGAATATCCGTAAGCCGCAGTAGCTATGAAGCATATGCGTTTCTTTCTTGGATTCTGAAGAGGCTTGGGATTCTCGAGAGGCGCTCTTTATTCAATCGGATATTTGCGAACCATTGGAAGAAAATGCTTAAAAGCAATGAATTACTGTTTTCAACAGGTTGAAGGTAAATCTCTATTATTCTACACTGAGCTTCTATGAGGTTCGGTCAACTACTACGTCAACTCCGTACCGAGCGTAATATTCCGCAGAAGAATCTGGCGAGCCTCGCCGGGATTAGCCCGACACTGTTATCTAACATTGAGCAAGGCAAAAAGACACCCGCAGAGCAAACTGGACATAGACTCATAGAAGTATTAGGCCCGGATGAACGTACCCGCGAGATGCTTATACATGTGCTTGAAGAGGAATTTGAACCCCGTAGAAAACAGATAAAGGAAAGTTTTGTATTTGGCCCTAAGCTTAAAAAAATACTTGACGACCTGCATATAAGTATTCCCGATCTCGCAATCGAGATGGATCGGCCAGTTTTCACGGTGCGCTCCTGGGCAGACGGCTCGATGCTTCCAAGTGACGTGACTCTCACAATAGAGATAATAAGAGTGTTAAAGAAAAGAGGTGTAGACAACGTCGGAATACAAGAGCTTAAAGTCGCGCATCTCCAGGATATTCTGGCCCGTTCATTACGATTAGATTATGTAGGGCAAGATCAATTGCTACATCTGGTTAATTGCATAACAGATTGCATAGCCAAAAAGAAGGATAGTATATTCGCATAGTATTCTGCTAGTAATACACTTGCCGTATGCCTTTCGCTACAAGTCCCGGTATACCCACATTTAATGTGCGACTAGTCTAGCAAGGAAATTACTTGCCTAGACAAATCAAACATGTTATCCTGTTCAAAGAGAGAGGGAATGTGAATTCGATTGCAGTGGGTAGGCATATGGCTAGACGAATATTCCTCGACATTGAGACTCTACCTCCAGATAGGGATGATCATTTAATTCAAAGTAAACTTCATCAATTCACTGATGAGCAGTATCGCAAGTTGGCTCTTGAATCAGAGTATGGGCGGCTACTGTGTATTGGTCTGATCTCCGAACTCGACGGTCAAATTGAACATCGCGGCCTGTATGGAAGGGATAAGGAGACTCTGCGATTCCACCTGGATGAAGTAAGAATATTACGAGGTTTTTGGAATCTGGTTAAGGATTTCGACATTCATAGGGATCTTTTCATAGGACATAACATTCTAGACTTTGACCTTCACTTTCTCTGCCAGCGATCAATCATTAGAAATGTAAAACCGTCAATCGAGATATGTTTCGCACGTTACCGGTCGCGCCCAATTTACGATGTGATGTGGGAGTTTGAACATTGGAGGCGTCATATCTCACTAGATGAACTGGCTAAGATTCTGGGTCTTGAAAGTTCTAAACAAAATGGTGCTGACGGAAGCAAAGTTTATGATCTGTTCGTTGAAGATCGTCATCAGGACATTGCTGAGTATTGTCTGCGGGATGTGGATCTCACACGCGAAATCTACCGCCGAATGAAGTTTATCGCCGACTAAGATAGATATGTTATGTTAATCCCAAAAGAATCTCAATTGTGGTATCGGCCATATTGATTCAAGGTAGCCAAGGAACGGACTCGCTGATGGTAGTCAGAAAGATCACAAACAGTGGCAAGAAGGTAATTGGCAAATTCGCTAGTCTCAAGATGAAGAAGACCGTTCACTGGGAGTCTCAGATTGAGCGCGATTATATATATCTTCTGGAATTCGACCTTGGTGTTATCCGCTACGATGACCAGCCTTTAAGAATTGATTACACCGCCGATGGCAAGAAGCATCACTACACTCCAGATTTCCTTGTACAAAGAGCGCATATCAAGCAACTCGTCGAGGTAAAACCTAAGGAGAAAGTCTCAACAAAAGAGCATGACCTCCTATTTCGTACCGTATCTCCAATCTGCGTAGAGTACGGCTACGAATTCATAGTCGTGACAGATCGAATGATCAGGGTACAACCCTTTCTGAACAATATAAGACTGCTATACAGATACGCGAGTACACCGATATATCTCAGCCACCAGATCTACTGCCGAGATTTCCTCAAAGAAAAAGGGGAAGCCAAGATCGCGGAGGTTATACATCTGTTCGCCTCTAAAGGAATCGGAGCACAAACGGTTTACGCGCTTATCTATTTCGGCGTTCTAGCCATCGACCTGATGAAGCCCGTCGACTCAAGCGCCCGGGTTCGTCTGCCGAGTTCAGATATCGGGGAAAAGGAGCTGTCAGATGTCCGGCGAAAAGTTTAGACAGGGGATGCACATACTCTGGCGAGGCCGTGAGTACACGATAGAACAGCGCCTCGCAAACGGGTATCTCCAAATCAAAGATGCGAGTACCAACGATTTCAATTCAGTGAAGCAGGAAGCGCTGATCGAAAGTTTGTTTGACAAAGAACTGGAAATGCTAGGGGATGAGAATGTATGTCGTCTCTCCGAACGGAAGAGGATAGAGTCTTTCGTTGACGACATACACATGCTCCCCAATTCCATAAAGTCTGAAGTCCGGCGGCGATACAGATATGTCAAAGAGATCATCGCAAGCTCGTTGACGGAATTTACCCGCGATACACTTACACCTCTCATCAAAAACGTCGGTGAGGAAATCAACGATATTAAGCGACCGTCTTGGATTACCCTATATCGCTGGTTCAAATCATTCTCAAGTGCCCAACAGGATATTCGAGTGCTGATTCCAAAATATAAGGAACGTGACAATCGACAACGTAAATTGCAGGATGATCTGGTAAGAATCATAGATGAGACAATTAGGGAGAAGTTTCTCGATAAGCAACGTAGGTCGATTGTATCGACCTACGATTCGATAATCAACCGTATTGATAATAACAATCGCTTCAGAGCCCCCGACGATCAGCTTAAACATCCGAATAAGAACAGCATTTACAAGTTAGTGCGCAAGTTGGACCCTTACGACAAGATGAGCGCACGGTACGGTAAGCTGCTAGCTGACCGAGAGTATGCTGCCGTCAAGCAAGGGCCACGACCTACTAGGCCTCAGGAACGGGTCGAGATTGACCACACGAAGATGGATATTATAGTCGTCGACACGGAGATGCGGTTGCCGATTGGGCGGCCCACGCTGACGACGATAATTGACGTCTACTCCAAGATGATCACAGGGTTTTACATAAGCTTTGATCCACCAAGCTATCTCTCTGTTATGCACTGCCTGCTTCACGCGATCAAGCCTAAGACTTATGTCAAGGACCGGTATCCTGAAATTCCTTACTCCTGGGACGTTTATGGGTATCCCGAGACGCTGGTAGTCGATAATGGTAAAGAGTTCATTAGCGCACATCTGGAAGACGCCTGCCTTCAGCTAGGGATTGAAATCCACTATTGTCCCGTCAGGCACCCTGAGTATAAGTCAACCATCGAAAGATACTTCGGCACCTTAAATCGCAAACTTTTACACGGCCAGCCCGGTACCACGTTTTCAAACATAATGGACAAAGCGGACTACGATCCTAAGAAGAACGCTGTGGTCTCTTTCGATACTCTAAAGCAAATCACACATAAATGGATCATTGAGATTTACCACCGCACAGAACACCGCGGAATCAGTGACGTTCCATATCGCCGATGGGAGGAAGGCATAGCCCGATTTCCACCTGCCTTACCACCGAAAGTTAAGGAACTCAATATATTGCTAGGAATGGTAGAAGAAAGGATCATCTCAAAGTCCGGTATCGAAATTCATGGAGGCCTCTATTACAACAATCAAGAACTGGCGAGTTTGCGGCGAAGAGTCGAGCCGGGTAAGAAAGTCAAAGTTAAATTCGATCCTTCGGATATCAATCTGATCCACGTTTATGATGAAAAGAACGGTCGATATATTACTGTGTCGTCGCGAGATCCCGGATATACCAGCGGCTTGAGCTTGTGGCAGCACAAAGTTATTCGTAATTATCTGCGGCGACGCTCAAAGGGCCACACGAATATAAGCGAGCTTTGTCAGGCGAAGCAGGAAATTGAAGAGATTGTAGAGCGGGACTGGAAATCGATTCAGAAGAGCGGCTCAAGATCCAAGATGGCCCGGTATAAACAGAATCCAGAACGACAAAATGAGCCATCTTTTATAAGATCGGGTGGATATGACGAACAACAGGCATTAGAAGCTGCTAATGAACCCGTTTTGCTCAACGCCGACCACAAACGTGAAGGTATTTCCGACCTTGGAACTGCATTCAGCGCCCACAGAGGATCTGACCAAAAGCAAGAACCTGGGGAATCACACACTATCTCCACCACTCCAAGAGATAATTCCCCATCGCCTGATCGAGTTACTAAGAAGAGAGGCAGGCCAAAGAAGGTACAAGAAGATAAAAAGGAAGATACGGAAAAGAGTGGCTCCAAAGATCCGATAAATAAATCGCTTGCCATTCCCGATGAAGAGTTAGATACAACCGGATGGAGCGCCGATTATAGTCTGATTATTAAGGGGCCTACTGATGAGAAATAAGCTCAATTATGCCAAATTGCCAATTGATAAAAGGATTCAAATGGCAGAGCAACTATACATTCGGTATCCGCGTCTTGTCGACATAATGAACAAGATCTCGCACTGTCATGAATACTCCAAGCACTCGATTGAGCCGGTGTGCCTCTTCATAAAGGGGCCGTCCGGAACCGGCAAGTCGAGTATGTACGAGCAGTTTGAGCAAAAGTATCCACGTAGGCAGACCGAAGATGGAGCTATAGTGCCGGTGTTAGCTGCCGGGATACCAATTCCGGCAACAATCAAGAATCTGGCGACGAGGCTTCTTAAAAAGCTTGGCGACCCGGCGGCAGATAAGGGTACCACGTACAATCAGACCCTTCGCCTTAATCAGCTCGTAAAAGATTGTAGGGTTGAATTGATTATACTTGATGAGTTCCAGCATTTCATCGACCGCGACTCCGACAAGGTAATGCAAACCATTTCCGATTGGCTAAAAACTCTAATCAACGATACCAGATTGCCGATGGTGGTGATCGGAATGCCCCACGCTGACGAGGTCCTCGATGCTAATGCCCAATTGAGAAGGCGATTCTCTGCCAGAGTAGAGCTAAAGCCTTTCAGTTGGAAAATATCCGAACATCGGCTGGAGTTCCGCGCATTTCTGAAAGTGCTGGATGAGAATCTCCCTTTGATTGAGCGATCAAATTTGGCAGACGAGGCATTGGCCTTCCGATTCTACTGCGCATCGAAGGGGATAATCGGCTATGTCATGAAGATCGCCCGCAGGGCAACAGGACTCGCTTTGCAAGAATCAAGAGAGAGACTTACTTTGGATCTCCTCAAGCGAGCTTACGAAGATGAGGTTGTAGAGGAGAGCGTTAACAATGGTTCTGCGAATCGGAACCCATTTGACGATAGCGTAGATGTAAGTAAGTTTGGGCTGCCAGACGAAGATCTATCGCCGGAAAGAGTTAAAGGTGGACGAGGAAGGGCGACAAAGAAATACAGGCCATCCGCATCTGACGTATTTCGTCGATAGTGCCAAGCCAATAATAGGTCGACTGAAATGACGAGTGAAATCCCAAGGTTGCTTAGGATAACAAAACCTAAACATGATGAAAGCTTCATGGGGTATCTCCTCCGGCTGACTGAGCTAAATGTCTATGAAAATCCTAGCTGGATTCTGCAAATGTCTGGTATAGGTGCCTTTTATAGGCCCAAGCTATCGTTCGCTTTGGATGAAACATTGAATCTATCGTCGCTCGCTGCACTCACAGGTGTTGACGAAAGTGAATTGGTGCCGCTCTTATATAGACCTTTAGATACTACAAAGGGCTTGGGAACTTATTTAATATTTGGTATCCCCATTTCTCCCTACTTCATCCGTGTTCGTTACCCGAAGATCTGCCCAGAATGTCTGCGCGAGTCTGCATATTGTCGAAAAATTTGGGACCTTACACCGGTGACGACGTGTCCGATTCATAAGTGCCTCCTTATTGACGAATGCCCGAGCTGTTCTCGTCGCCTCAGATGGGCCAGAAGTAGAGTTAGCCGCTGCCGGTGTAAGTTTGATTGGCGCGAATGCTCATCTGCCTCGGTTGAAGAAACAGAGCTAGCAATAACACAGCAAATTCATCTGCTCTGCAGCCTACCTGCTGCTGATTCTGATACCATTATAATTGCGCCTGCTAATCCTTTGTATAACCTTGATCTGGGTCACTTCATATCCGCCCTCGTGTTCATTGCCAGCCAATTTAAAGGGATCATTGATACAAAGGGTAAAAAATTTGCTACATCAATACGCAACACTGAGATACATTCCCTTCTGAGTGACGCATACCGGGTCTTTGAAGACTGGCCGAATAACTACTTCACCTTTCTCGAGTGGCGGCGTAAAAATAGAGGCGACGCCAGAAACGCGCCCGGCTTTAAGAGGGATTTTGGGGCATTCCAGACAGCCCTTAGCCAGAGTCTTTCATCGCAGGAATTCGATTTTCTACGAACAGCATTTGACGAGTACATTACAACACTCTGGGACGGCGGGTATACTTCCAGGATAAATCGCCCTGGCATTAGCGCGCAGCGAAACAAAAAATACATGACCAGGAATCGGGCTAAGCGGCAGCTCAATACCACATTGGTTGGGATCGACGGATTTATCGATGCGGGATTGATAAAGGCGGTTATAAATGGTAAAGGCAAATCAAAAATAACGTTGATCGAGACGGCAAGCCTCGAAGTATTAAAAGAAAAGCTTGAAGGAGCATTAGATCTCCGGAAAGTGCAGAGTTTGTTGGGTGTGCAACCTCCGCGTATACAAGAGTTGGTTGAAGGGGGATTACTCACGCCACTGCGCGGTCCGAACATTGATGGTAATAAACGCTGGAGATTTAACCGCAAAGAAGTACAAGATCTATTAAGGAACCTGCAAAACGGATTAGTTTTACGACACAGATCCCGTGAGAGCGATCTTTTGACCTTCTTAGGAGCTGTCAGAAGAGTTTCAAATGCTGGTATAGGTTTCGTCACCTTTACCAGAGCAATACTGAACGGAGAAATCAAACTTTTTGGAAGGAGCCAAAAGCCAGGGATGGGTGGTTTCTTATTCTCAAGTGAACAGATTTCGAGCTATATGCATAAGGACGGCAATGCCCTTTCCCTTCCTGAAGTAGCTAAACTTATTGACTTAACTCTTGGAACAATTCGTTTTCTTGTTGATAAGGGGATTCTCAAGGCCCGCCCTGTAGCTGATCGCGGGGCGCTCAAGTATCTGGTAGATAAGGCCGATTTGGAGCTTTTCGACTCAACCTATGTTCTGATTGGGAAACTCATGTCAGAATTGCGGACTAACGGAGAGTATCTTATCAAGGTACTTATGTCCCACGGTGTAAAGCCGATATCCGGCCCGACTGTAGACTACGGCAAAGCGTATATTTTCTGTAAATCCGATCTCGAAGGTCTAGATCTTGCGGGTCTAATTTCCCTTGATAAGGCGGAAAAAGCCGCTCTGCGCGCCATAAGACCTGTCCTTGACCAAAAAGAAGCCGCTGAAGTTCTTGGGATAAAGGAGAAGACTATCAAGGAATTGGTTGGGGCGGGTGTTTTAAGGCCTCACAGGCGACTAATGCGCAACGCTGGAAATTCGAATCAACATTACTTTTCTCCCTACACAATTAAAAAGTTTCAAGAGCAGAAGTTCGACTACACTGGCCTAGTATCATCAACCGTGGCGGCTCGAATGCTGGGCGTTAGTGACAGCGGGCTCTTTGTTATTAGGACGCCTGAAGGCTGTGAAGACACCCAGTATCGGCATGGGCCGTTACCATTACTTTAAGTTTAAAGACGTGAAAGCGCTCTCTAAATTGGATAAAGATAATGATAAGGCCGCAAGAAGTGGCTGCAATCCTTGGGCTTACACAACGCAAAATCCAAGAGATGGTCGAGACCGAGAAAATTCGACCCGTCCGCGGTCCCAATATCGATGGCTATGGCAAACGCCTTTACCTGCGTAGTGATATAGAAGAGCTAGCTGCAGAGAAAAACAGGTCCGTTTAGGAATACGGTATTCACTACCCAACAACATCTGTTCGCGATTCTATTTGAAGGCCGGGTTCCGATGGGCGGACTCGGAAATTCATTTACACAGAATCCAAATTAGGCTCAACAACGGGAATTGTTTTATGCGGAAATGATTAGCATTTCTAAGAGACAGAGTAATAATTGCATTACTGAAAGACTGCCTTACGTCTTAACTTATTGAACACCTAAATACAGAAATAGTTTTGAGGCTAAAGCTATGAAGTCCAAAAGAAGCGTGTTGCTCTTGCCTTGCGCCTTTATCTTGCTCACTTTTACGCATTCCTTAATTCAGCCATCTCTTAGCGCAGCATCCTTGACCATTGTGATTAGTGAATTCCGTACTCGCGGGCCGAACGGGGGCAATGACGAATTCATCGAGCCTTACAACCTCTCATCTTCACCAGTCAATATTAGGGGCTGGCAGGTTAAAGGCTCCAGCAGCTCTGGCACTGTAAGCACGAGAGCGGTTATCAACAATGGAATAACTCTCAATCCCGGCTGTCACTATCTGATAACCAATTCAAATCCAACGGGAGGCCCTTATAGCGGTTCGGTCGGTGGCAACCAGAACTACAGCGTTGGGACTGTTAATGAAGTCGGTATCGCGCTTACCTTACCCGACGGAACTATTTTTGACCAAATGGGTATGAGCAGCGGGTCGGCTTTCAAAAAAGGTTCGACTCTTTCGCCCCTCACCTCGGATTCAAACAAGAGCTATGAGAGACGTCTAGGCGGCCCATCGGGAAGCTCTACAGATACAGATAACAACGGTGCGGACTTTAGGCCGATTTCACCCTCAGACCCACAGAACGCAGCATCTAGTTGTATTGGCGAAGATGCCCCAACTAATCCATCTGGATTTGGCAATGCTCCCCCCCAATCAGTCGGTGCTGATAATACCACACTGCTTACAGTCGATGTTTCGCCCAGCGCTAATCCGACCAGCACTGGCATCCTTGTGACAGGAGACTTGTCTGCTATAGGTGGCGGGGCTTCGCAGCAATTCTTTAACGACGGGACAAATGGAGACGCGACGGCAGGAGATAGCATCTTCTCGTATCAAGCCACTATAACTCCTGGCATTGCGGCAGGACAGAAGAATCTTTCGATTACTATCACTGAGGCTCAAGCAAGAACGGGAAGCGCCTTAATTACACTCACCCTACAATCGGCAGGAGTAGGACAGTGCGGAATCGAGCGATGGTCAGTGAAAACCGCGACCGACCTAGACGCAAGCAAAGTAGACCTGTCTGCATTGATGCCTACCATCCTCGCGACGATGAGGAACTGGCCAAAACCAACAAGCATTCCTGAAGATAAGCGAATCGCACCTTACGAAACTATCGTCTGGGTAGTCAATGCGGCTCTCACTCAATACAAACTACGAGAGGACTCTGACCACCACCTGATTCTACAAGATGATCAAGGCAGGACAATCATAACTGAAATCGCGTGTCCTTGCTGCGTAGAGGCCTCCAGCCCCTTTGCTTCCTTGATTGCCAACGCTCGAACGCAGTTTGACGCCTGGTTCACGGCTACGAGTAGTTTTCAAATTGCGAACATTACTGTCCGGGTTACAGGAGTGGGGATGTTTGACTTCTTGCATGGACAAACGGGCGTAGCCCCGAATGGAATTGAATTGCATCCCGTTCTCGACATTAAGGTCAATATCAATCTCCATGCGCCAGTGATAATCAACGCCTGTATTATAGATGGGAAAAAACTTCTTGTCTCCGGCTTGAATTTTGATGACGGTGCGAAGATTTACTTGGATGATGAAAAGCAAAAGACAAAAAACGACGAGAAGCAGCCTACACTTTTACTCATCGCAAAAAAAGCCGGGAAGAAAATCGGGAAGGGGCAAACTGTTACCTTGCAGAAGGTTTTATAAGTATTGCAGAATTCGAAGCTGGTTATAATAAGAGTGCTTCGTATCAAGCTATATGAATTAGCTTATAAAGGTTTTAAACTCTGGCTTATATTACTTGTTGAGGCTGGTACTGTTTAGTAGCTTTTCGAATAGTTAGCCTAAGCCCATAATAGAGATAGATTCACGCACTCTTCTATTACAGGCTATAGCTAGAGTACGTTTTTCGTTAAGTCTATGAAGATAACATCTGATAAGTACCGCTTTCGCGAGGATAATTAGAAGTCAGCATTGGAGATGAGCCTGTTACTTTTCATATCTATTTTTCAGGAGCTAATAGATGAAGAACTTAATGCTAAATATGGAAGAACTCAGGGATATAAACACGACTATACAGAATATTGCACAAGTCGCTCAGAAACGCTTTTCTGCTGACCTAAGTATTGTCTGGGCTGTCAACCTTATTGACAAAAGTTTTCTCAACCCTCCTGCTGTCGCATGTGATTTGCGGAAAGCTGCTGTAACAGATTCGAGAAATTTGCAATTAGACAATGCTGTGCATGAGATTGCACAAAAGGCCATAGATCAGGGTTTTTTATATGTAGATCATTTGGCAGAAAAACCAGAGTATATCAACTTATTTGGTTTGAAGAATATTCAGTCCCTCGTTGTTTTGTCTTTACGCACAAGACGTCGTCAAAAACCGCTGGCTGTATTGTTTCTATGTTTTGATCGATTTCAGCAATTAGATTCAGATGATATTGATGATGTAAAATCCTTCGCCGATGAGTATTCATCTATTTTGCAAAGTACTTGGTTAATAAAACGCTACCGCGACGTGATCCGTGTAGGCCACGAAATAAATCAAGAACTCGAAACCCATGAAACTCTTTTCAATAGAATACAAGCAAGCATGGGTAAGATACTTGATACGAGCTATTTCTTTATGCTCGCTGTATATCAACAGCAAACAAACAGCCTGGATTTATATATGAGCGACAGGGACAGTTACAAATTTGAGAAAAGTAGCTTATTAGAAGGTGCTTGCGCTTATGTAATGAAAAAAAAGCAATCGTTAATACGAAATCATCTTAGTACGGAATACGTTGAAACTTCGCCACAGTTTATTCACATACACAATACAGAGAAGGTATTGCCTGAATCCGTTATTTTCGTTCCGCTCATTCTCCGAGATACACCTCTAGGTGTGCTATCTATACAGCAACTGCACCCGAATAGTTACGGCGACGATGATCTACAGATTATGGAATTGTTAGGCAACCAAGTTGTCCTAGCCCTCAGCAATCTAAGACTATTTGAATATTTAGAGAGTCTCAATAAAACTGGGCAGCAACTGACTAAGCAAATAAGCTCCGGTCAGTTGCTTCAGGGTATTACTGATCAGATCAAAGACATAACAAAAGCAGATGTCGTTATTCTTTATCCTTTCTTACATACTGAAAGGCGATTTGAGGATACCCATAAAAGCGGTGATTTGCTGGAGCCAGACTTTCATAGGCCACCGAATGTTCGACGTGAAGATATTGCTTGGCGTGTGATGACGAAAGGCGAGCCGGTTTTTGCAAAGGATAGCTCCACCGTTTATAGAGATTTAGGCGGCGATCCTCATGACAGGAAGGGGAACTTCGAGGAGCGCGAGCAAATACATTCAACAGCAGCAGTACCTCTCCGCTTAGGCGATGAGACTGTCGGCATATTGTTCGTAAACTTTCGCCAATCTCAGCGATTCGATGCACCGCAAAAGAGTTTGATACTAAACTTAGCTAGCTATGCGGCTATAGCAATCAAGAAATCTCGTGATATGGAGGCCATGGCTGAGCGGCAAGTGAAAGAGCTTAAACTCCTACAAAGCATTGTGAAAGAAATTAGCAAAAGCCTGAAACTTGAAGAGGTTTTGCAGACAATTCTTGTAATGGTGGCTGACCGTATCCAATCTGATGAAGCATCTATACTCTTATACGATAGTCAAGCACAAGCCTTAATAGTGAAAGCCGCGATGGGGCGCAATGCCACCTCATACATGAATCTCAAGTTGCCAATAAATGGAGGAAAAGGTATCACAGTATCAGTGTACAAGAATGGAGGGCCAAAGCGCGTGGATAATGTCCGAAGCGATTTGCGGTGGCGACAAATCTATTATCCCATGACCAGCGACATCATTTCGGAAATGGACATACCATTAATAGATGGGCCTCAGGTAGTCGGAGTTCTTAATTTCGAAAGCACTAAAGAGGCGGCATTCAGTCAATCGGATGAACATTTTATGACTACGCTTGCCGGGCAGGCAGTGCTTGCCATAAAGAATGCACAAATATATGAACGTGAGCAGCAAGCCAGAGAAGCCCTATCAGCAATGAGAGATGTTGAACTAGAAATCGTCAGTCAATTGCAGGTTCAGGAGGTACTTAATACTATTTTAGAAAAAGCCCTTAACTTGACTGGCTCATTTGCGGGCGAGATTATGCTTTATGATCCGCTCCAAGAAAACTTCTATGTTGCTGCAGAACGGGGAATCTGGCCTGAAAAAAGAGGAGCCCGTCAGCCCAAGAATACAGGTGTAATAGGGAAAGCAACAGAGCTAAACCAGTTATTAAATGTAAATGTGTGTGAGCCACCCTGGAGCGAAATCTACGTGCGATTCATCCCTGATGTCTGTTGGGAACTCGTAGCCCCGATAGTGGAAGAAGGTAGGGTGAGGGGCGTAATCAATATTGAAAGCCTTATTGATAATCCATTTACTGACTATGACGAGGACTTGCTGACCAGACTAGCCAACCTGGCATCAATAGCATTACAGAACGCCGAGCGATACGAGAAAGCAGAGGAAGGTAGAATAAGGTTATCTGCGCTACATGAGCTAGATAAGAAGATAATTAGTCAACAAGGTGATCCCGAGCAGGTTATAAGAGCAGTACTAGAGAATGCTATGGTGCTGACTCGTGCAGAGATAGGTTATCTGGACCTATACAGGGATGAACAACCCAGTAAATATTACGTTGCAAGAATGGTGGCTAAAGAGAGTACTCAGCCCACCTATCAGCTTGACTCTTCAAACATTGGTAGTAATATTGAGCGTGGTATTGTGGCATTCGTGGCCAGCACACGAACCCCCTACATAACCCGCGGTGATGCGCAGGCTGATATTCACTACAAAGGCGACACTGAGGTACATAGCGAAATGGCAGTTCCTCTTATATCAGGCAACGATGATTTGATAGGGGTCCTGGATGTTGAGAGCCACCGACTATATGCGTTTGGTAATGATGATCTCTGGTTACTAGACTTATTTGCGCGGCAGGCAGTGATAGCAATACAGCATGCACGTAATTACAGTCAAGCAAAAGAGGAATCCCGCAGATTCCGACTGTTATCAGAGGCAGGAAAGGAATTCAGCGAAGTATTAGATTCAAATCAGTTAGAACAAGCCTACGGCATTGTAATGCACAAACTAACGGAACATTGTGAAGGGGAAGTAATAATCCGGCGATATGAGGAGAATAGCGAAGACCTTGTTTTAACACTAGTTGAGAGACAGCGAGAAACTGTCCCGCTACAGAGAATAAAGCGTACTGAAGGAGTAAATGGTCAAGTAGCGCGGGAGCATAGAACTATAGTAATTCATGATTTCAGCGATCGACAAATGGATGTAGAAGTACCCATTGCAGATGACCCCTCCATAAAGACACTTGTAGTTACACCAATTGAGTTCAAGCGACGTTATTATGGTAATCTTGTAATCAGCCATGAAGAAGCTAACTATTTTAAGGAAGGAGACATAAAATTATTAGAAGGTTTGGCACGGCAATTGGCAGTGACAATTTATAGGTTTGAAGTACTACAAGCTCAAATGGAGGCTGAACAGCGAGCTAAACATGCTGAAGTTTTTAGTGAAATTGGTATATCTACGTATGAGATGACTCATAGGCTTGGTAACGAACTGGGTTTAGTTCGGACATATGTGAGGAATATACGACAGGTGCTCAATGATGAGAGTATTGCAAGTGATGCGATTGACCATGAGCTAGACAAACTTATAAAGGATGTGGGTACGGTGTTGAATTTGAGTAAAGGGCTGAAGCAAAGGGTAGCAGGGCTTGGAGAAGGAGGAAAGCTTGCCCAAGACCCTGAAATCTTGCCAGTGAAGGCGTTGCTGGAAAATGCAAAATGGTCTCTTCCGCCTTTGCCACAGAGCATAAATATGACATGGGAGATAGCAGATGATGTTGGAAGTGTCAACGTTGTGCCAGGGCAGATCGTCGACATTGTGTCCACCCTTGTAGCTAACGCAAAAGAAGCAATGCTAGATGAAGGTATAATAATGTTACGTGCGTTTAGCACAGGTTCTCATGTTCAAATAGAAGTAGAAGACACTGGCCTAGGTATTTCTTCAAGCAATCAGTCCAAGATTTTCAATCTATTTTTCTCCACGAAGAAAAGCTCAGGGTTCGGGTTGTGGAGTGCGCGACGCTATGCTCGTGCAAACGGCGGTGATTTAAGTTTGCAAAGTCTTCCCGGACAAGGCGCGACTTTCATATTGCGCTTACCTGTGGTACCAGACAAAAAGGATGACGGTGCGGTATGAACATTCCTTCAAAAAGCCAGCGTATTTTAATCATCGATCATCAGGATTACTGGCGGGAAATTACTGCCAAAGTATTGAAAGATTCAGGCTTTCTGGTACGTGTTCTTAATAACTATGATTATTCTCCATCGATAGATATTGAAGGTGGTGCTCCCGACCTGATTGTCCTTGGTTGTGCAAGTATTAAACGCGAGGAACGAGAATTAATAGAGAAAATACTAGCAAACAAGATTCATTTATTAGTATTCAGCGCTTCGCTACCATGGGGAGATATGCGTAATGTATTTTTGACGGGCGCAGATGATATTACCGATAAGTCATATGACCCTCAACGCCTAGTCATAACTATCAAAGAAGCATTTACCAGCATATCGGCACGTAACAGCTATCAGCTTATAAAAGAGGGTGCAAAATGAGAAGACAAGGACGCATTTTGCTTGTTGACGATGATGAGCGATGGCTGAATGAAATAAGTAGCATTTTGCAGCGTAGTGGTTTTTATGTTGATACAGTAGCTACGATTTCTCAGGCGATACAGAAATTGGATGAAACATTCTACCACTTGGCAATTCTAGATATACGCATGGAGGATAACGATCAAAATAACGCAGAGGGCATGACTTTGTTGAATAAGCTTGATGAGAGTAATCTTCTCGGAGCTATAGAGATCATTATGCTTTCTGCTTATGGCACTATGAAACAAATGCGAGAAGCTTTTGCCCACCATAGGGTGGTTGATTTCTTATCTAAGGAGGATTTCGACAACCTGGAATTTCTTGAGCAAGTGGCAAGAGTATTTGCTGATAAAGTACTTATAAACCTGAATCTTGATATTCATTGGCAGCAGGTGAGTGGGCCAGAGCCAATTGTTACTAATTTAGAGTTAGCAGGAGTGCGGATCAAACGTGACAAACCCTTGCTATCTCGCATAGCTGTTGAACTAGATGACCTTCTTTGCCGCCTATTTCACAAAGCAGATGGTCTGCTAGTAAAACCCTTAACATTTGGACACAGCGGTGCTGTTGTACTTTTGGCTACGCCTTTCTATAAAGATGGCGCGGGGCAGCCTGTAGTTGTTAAATTCGGTGACTTTCACAACATTGACTTAGAATATAGAAATTTTAAGCATTATGTTCAAAATTTTATAGGTGGTGCGCGCAGCACGAATGTTATTGAGTTACGTCGAACCCCACGTCTCGGCGGTATCGTCTATTCGCTTTTAGGGAGCGCAAGTGAACGATTAGAAAGCTTTGGTAGCTTTTATTCGCACGCTGATATATCTCAGATTAAAGATTTATTGAATCGCCTTTTTCATGAAACTTGCGGTCCGTGGTATGCCAATCCTGGACGGCTGCAACTGCACGACCTTACTAATGAGTATCAGCAACTTCTTGGCTTTAATCAGGAGAATCTAGAACAAGCTTTATCTCAAGGTTTGAAGTCAGTCCAAGGTAAGCACAAGCTACACTTTAATTCTTTAGATGGCGAGCGTACCTTTACCAATCCTATTATGGCTACAGCGGATCAAAGATTCGTTAAACCCATCTACATTTGTAGCACTCATGGCGACCTAAACGAGAACAACGTCCTTGTGGATGGCACAGGGAATGCTTGGTTGATCGACTTTTACTCTACCGGCCCCGGCCACATTCTACGCGATGCTGCTAAATTAGACTCGGTAGTACGATTTCAATTGTTAAGTTCGGAAGACGCTACGCTGAATGAGCGTCTAATCCTGGAACAGGCATTGTGTAATGTTGACCGATTCAGCCAAGTTGAACGCCTTGCATATGATTTTCATACCGAGAATACTGCTTTGGCAAAGGCATATGCCGTTGTTGTTCACTTACGTACTTTGGCTTATAGCCTAGTTTCGCAGAACCCAAACGACGATATCGGCGAATACTATATAGCTTTGCTTTATTATGCCATAAACACAACTCGATTCTATTCATTACCGACGCTGCAACGCCAGCATGCCCTTCTTAGTGCCAGCATGTTAGCCGATCGCATAGGTTTGTGATATAGCTTGTCTCTTGATGGTTTTCACTCTATTACTCACATACATCTGGCTAAAGAATTTATGATTTTAATCAAAGGCTCAGGAGAAAAGGATGATTCAGCCATTCATCTTTGTAAGCTACAGCCATAAAGATGAAAAAGAAAAAGATCTCTTGATATCGCACCTTCGGGTCTTACGGCTTACTGATTTGATCGAACTCTGGAACGATGACTATATTGGAGCAGGCCATAATTGGGAAAAAGAGATTGATAGAGCGATGGCCCAATGTAGCGTAGCTGTTTTGCTCATCACAGCTAACTTCTTGACTTCGGACTTTATTATACATCAGGAAGTTCCTAAGCTTCTTGAACGGCGTGAAAGCGAGGATCTGATTATTTTTCCTGTGGTCGCTAAAGCCTGCGCTTGGCAAAGAGTTGATTGGTTAAAAAGTATAAACGTTAGGCCTAAGAATGGTAAGCCTGTATGGAGTGACGGTGCTAGTCATGTTGATGAAGATTTAGCGACGATTACCTTAGAGATAGCAGACATAATCGAAAAAGCAGATACAGATTCTCTCTCAGAAGTTGGGACAAGAGTATTATCTCCTTCTGTGAAAGTCACTATGGCATCAACGACATACGTTAGAGATTCCAACGAACCAAGGATTATCACGAACAATATTCGAATCCTCATCGTCGAAGATGAATCGAGATGGCAGAAGGAATTAAAAGAAATCCTACGAAGTTCGATCGATGGCGTGGATATAAAGATAGCACCAAATTATAACGTTGCGCTGGAAAATCTTGCAGATGAGAGTTACGATTTGATAACAGTAGACTTAAGGCTTCCTGGCGGTCCTGCTGAACCGCAAGTTTCTAAAGCGTTTGGGATGAATTTGCTTCGAGAACTTCGTAATAGCCGTCTTAATCAGAGTTGTGGTCTTATTGTAATATCGGCTGCTGCCACCATAGCCGACGCAAGGCAGGCATTTCGCGATTACGAAGCTTACGAGATAATTGATAAAAATAGCTTTGATAGGCTCAATTTCATTGAGACTACACAAGGTGCCATTTTGAACGCACGTTTACGGTATGCGGCGGTTAAAACTAGTGCTCGCTCTCGCTTAAATATATTGTTTGGTAAGGAACATTTCGTTGGCAGTGAGTTGCATGGACCTGATTGGCGTACTACATATATCTCACATAATCCCAAACGTTTAGATACCACCGATTTAATCATCCGTGGTGATAAACTTAATCTCTCGATGTTTCCATTTGGTTCCAAGTCATGGCTATCTGAAGTGAATTTTATCAGCAACAATATTTATAATGCTCTTGCCAACGATGTACATATTTTGAATGATCTAAATACAGCGCAAAACATGGTTCAGCCATCCAGCGATCTTTGGGTTCAATTTAGTGGTCCAGTATTTGGTCTTAGTATACCATTTGAGTTATTGTGCAAGGAAAATGATTATTTGGGTCTTAACTATATATTTACACGTCAATCTGAACAAGCTGACCTTAGTCTTACACGCAACCGCGAACCGTTCCATGTTTTTTTCAGCAATCTGCGAGAAAACCGTGAGACGTTGCGTGTTCTTATTGCCGGAGCTAATTTTAATGGGCGCAGCCCGTCATCTGAGAGTGAAGCAACCTTACTAGCTAAAGATATGAAAAGTGATATGGAGCGTCTTGGCATTTCACTTCAGATCGATCTGCTGCTCAACGAAGATGTAACATACTCCAGAGTCAAAGAGGCATTACAGTACGGTCGTTATCACATTTTTCATTATGCTGGTCACGGCAGTTACGATGATATACTAACTGAAAATGGAGGACTAATTGTGCGTGAGATCAAGAACCTATGCTTTTTAAAGGGAGTTGATCTTAACCTTCTGACTCGCGACACAAATCTACGAATGGCTTTCTTGAGTTGCTGTCTGAGTGGCCGCACTACAACTCAAATAGGGCGCGGTTTTTTCCACGAAACCTTAGGAGAATTTTTTCGAGCCGGTGTTACAAGTCTGTTGAGCTATCGCTGGAAGATTCCAGATTCAAAAGCTCTAAGCTTTGCACAAGCTTTCTATAGAGGGCTGTGGCACAGTTTCTCTCCAGGTGAAGCGTTGCTATATGCCCGCCGCGAGATTGCAAGATCAGAGCAAGATATTGATGATATGTCTTGGTTATCGCCGGTAATGTTAATGTAGTGACCTGTCCCCGTTCTTCGTGCCAGCTATAATGAGATAGCTCCCATGCCAGTTTGTTCAGCGCGAAACTGCGCTGGTGTTTTGTATCCCAAGCTTGAATGCGGTCGCTTCTCATTATAATGCTTCCGCCACTGTTCGATTACTACTTTCGCCTCTGCTCGGTTTGCGAACCACTCCAGGTTCAAACATTCATCTCGCAACTTCCCATTGAAGCTCTCATTCATTCCATTCTGCCACAGCTTTCCTGCATCTATGTATGCCGTTTCTACTCCGCTCTTCTTTAACCACTCCTTCACTCTCTTTGCAATGAACTCCGGCCCGTTGTCACTTCTCAAATATTGTGGTTGCCCATACAAGCTCATCAACTTCTCAAGCACCTCAATGACTCTCGGCGAATTTATCCGCCCTTCCACTTCTATAGCCAGAGACTCTCTGGTCCATTCATCTACTACTGTTAGCATCTTCAGCTTCTGCCCGTTGGCGCAACTGTCAAAAATAAAATCATATGCCCAGACTTGGCAAGCTTGCTTTGGCGCAAGCGGGCGCAGGCTCACTGTGCGAACTTGCTTACGTGGCCTTCGCCTGGGTAATGAAAGCCCTGAACCTTCCCCCAAAGAGTGGACAGTCAGTTAAGTTTCATACGCCTCCCTCGCAATAGATGACATAATTGGAGGCGCTATGAAACAGAGAAAGCAGTATACAAAAGAGTTTAAGCAAAGTGCGGTTCCGAGCAGGGCCCCTCTATTTCTGATGCCGCAACTAGCCTGGCAATCCCTGCCTGGAGCCTTTCGCGCTGGGTCAGGGCTACTAAAGAGGATGGTCATCAGGCTTTTCGTGGTAACGGCAATCCTAGCTCTCAAGAGCAGGAGATCTTAGAACTACGCCGCCGTGTCAAGCAACTTGAAGAGGAAAAGGAGATCTTAAAAAAGCCGCAGCCTACTTTGCCACCCACCTCAGGTGAAGTACGGCTTTATTGTTGAGCACAAAGAGGAATTCTCCATTTGTTTGATGTGCCGCGTTTTAGAGGTGAGTTCATCGGGGTATTATCAGTGGCGCAGTCATCCTCAAAGTAAGCGGGCGCAAGACAATGATCGGCTGCTGAGCAAGATTCGGGCTCTGCACTCTGAGAGCCGCCGAAACTATGGTAGCCCTAAAATTTATCGACGGTTGCGCCAGCAGGGAGAAGGTTGTAATCACAAGCGTGTGGAGCGGTTGATGCGTAATAACGGCATTCGTGCTAAGCGGGTGAAGAAGTTTAAGGTGACGACCAACTTGCGCCATAACGAACCCGTGGCAGATAACATACTGGCCAGAGGCTTCAAGGTATGCGAGCCCGATAAGGTATGGGTCTCAGACATCACATATGTTTGGACTGAGGAAGGGTGGCTGTAGCTGGCGGTCTTCCTGGATTTATTCTCACGGATGGTAGTGGGCTGGTCTATGTCGGAGAGGATGAGTTCTGAATTGATCGTGTCGGCATTCTTGATGGGGCAAGGAAGGCGGGGAGGAGTCAGGCCGCTGGTACATTCGGACCGTGGTAGCCAATATGCCAGTACTCGATTCAGGGATGAGCTAGAGGCCAACAGTTGCCAGCAAAGCATGAGTCGGAGAGGAAACTGTTGGGACAACGCGGTAGCAGAGAGTTTCTTCGGAGTGCTGAAGCTGGAACTGGTACACAATGAGAGGTAGAGGAAAAGGCAGGAGGCACGAGAAAGCATCTTCGAGTATATCGAAGTGTTTTATAATCGGAGAAGAATCCACTCAGCAGTGGGCTATCTGAGTCCGGCAGAGTATGAGGAGAAATTCAAACCGGCGGCGTAGGGTATAGAGACTTAACCCTGCCTCCACTCTTCGGGGGAAGGTTCACTGGGCTATTTTCCAAAGACTTTTGAATGTGTTTGATATGAACGTATGGCAAGATACATACATCCGAGCATTAAGGAAGATTAAAACTGGCGAATTTGCCAAGCAGAGAAACGGAGGGTGTAATTAAGATTGTGTAAGTGGGTTTAATCAGCTAAAGCTAACAGCTATAGAAAGGATAAGCGATTATGCCCATTAAACCCGAACTGCTCGACGAGCTTCTCAAAGAATATAATTCCCCTGACGATACGTTTGGCTCTGACGGCCTTCTTCAACATCTCACTAAAGCTCTTGTTGAACGCGCCATGCAGGCCGAACTTTCTCACCACCTCGGCTACGAGAAAAACTCTCCCGACGGTAAAAACACCGACAACTCCAGAAACGGCTCTTTCCCTAAGACTATAAAAGGTAAGCGAGGTCAGGTTCAGATTGACGTGCCCCGCGACCGCGCAGGCCAGTTTCAGCCCCAGATCATTAAGAAAGGGCAGACCCGTTTCGACGGCTTCGATGACAAGATCATCTCCATGTACTCAAGAGGTATGACCGTGCGTGACATTCAGGCTCACCTCAAAGAGATTTATGGAGTAGATGTATCGCCCGATCTCATCTCAACAGTCACCGATGCTGTCATTGATGAAGTGAGAGCCTGGCAAACTCGCCCGCTCGACTCGGTTTATCCCATACTCTACCTGGATGCCCTTGTGGTGAAAGTCAAAGATCAAGGCCGAGTCTCAAACAAGGCCATCTACCTGGCCATTGGCATCAACTGCTCAGGCTTAAAGGAAGTCTTAGGTATGTGGGCCTCTGAAACGGAAGGGGCGAAATTCTGGCTTTCTATAATCACTGAGTTGAAGAATCGAGGCTTGAAAGATATGTTCATCGCCTGCGTGGATGGGTTGAAAGGATTCCCGGAAGCCATCGAGACGATCTTCCCAAAAACGCAGGTGCAACTGTGCCTGGTGCATCTGATGAGGAACTCATTGGCTTACGTCTCCTACAAAGATCGAAAGGCAGTGGCGCAGGATTTAAAGGCGGTCTACCGGTCGGCAAGTAGTGAAGAGGCTGAAACTCACCTTGAGGAGTTTGGCTCGAAATGGGATGTGCGCTACCCGATGATCGGGAAATCGTGGCGGGCCAACTGGGCGCGCATCATACCGATGTTTTCCTACCCTGCGGAAATCAGGCGAGCCGTCTATACGACGAACGCCATAAAGTATTGAATATGAGCCTGAGAAAAGGGATCAAGACCAGAGCGTCATTCCCGAATGAGGAGGCAGCGTTCAAGTTGATGTATCTGGCCTTGAAGAACGCGGCAAAGAAGTGGACAATGCCGATAAGAGATTGGAGCGGAGCGATGAACCAGTTCGCAATAATCTTTGAAGGCAGAGTGCCAATGGTAGGAATTAACCAGAACTCATTTACACAATCCTTCTGACACCCTCGAGAAAGACTTGAATTATAAGAATGATCTATGGATCTTTGATGACCTTCACCAATTAGTTATTGATTCATCCTTTGGCGAACATCCAGACGATATGGAGGAATCGCTAGCTTATTCCCTCGAAAGTGATTTCTCTTTATGCCTTTCTTTTTCAATCCTAAAGATGGGGCTTCTTCTGCTTGAAGATATTTCCAAATCAACTAACGCTCTCAATTCCGAGATTCAAATCATAAAAGATAAGTTAATTACAGAGCGGCATCCCCTCTATTTAGCGTGTTACGCCTAAAGATACTAAGTACATTGGAAATTAAATAGTTTGAGAAACAAGCCTTCATGTTGTACGGTTTCTATATGGCAAGAACCGCACAGCCCATCAAACTCTCAAACAAGGAACTTCGTTCTTTGACAACTCTATTGAGTATTGGCACAACCAAAGCTCGCACTCAAACTCGCGCCCGTGCGCTCGACCTTCTTCATCGCCGTCAGCACCCTGATCTCATCGCCGCGACATTGCGCATCAGTACGCAGTCGGTTTTCAATATCAAACGGCGCTATCTCGCAGGCGGACTCAATGCCGCCCTCTACGACCAGCCCCGCTCTGGTCGCCCGGTTGAAATTGACGGCAGGCAGCGAGCTAAAGTCACCGCCCTGGCTTGCTCTCAGCCGCCCGATGGTCACGCTCGCTGGACCTTACGTCTGTTGGCTGACAAAGCCGTCGAACTCGGCTATTGTGAGAATCTATCGCACACTGGCGCTCGGCAGATTCTAAAAAAAATGAACTCCGACCGCACCTGAAAAAGACCTGGTGTATAGGCATTATGGACGCCAACTTTATCGCCCGAATGGAACAGATTCTTCATCTTTATGAGCTTCCCTACGACCCGCTCTACCCACTGATTTGCTTCGATGAACGCCCGTGTTTCTTGATCGGCGAGGTGGTCGAAGGACTAGAGATGAAAGCCGGACAAGTAGCTCGCCAGCATTATACCTACGAGAAAAATGGCTCCTGCGTCTTGCTGATGGCGATTGAAGCCAAGAGCGCCAAACGGCTGGCACAAGTTCACGGGCAGCGCACAAAGCGTGAGTACGCAATCTTCATGAAAGAGTTGGCAGCGCGCTACTCGGAAGCCAGGAAGATTCGAGTGATTCAAGATAATCTCAACACTCACAACAGCAGTTCATTTTATGCAACATTCAGTGCTGAGGAGGCATTCGCATTGTCGCAACGCTTTGAGTTTTACTATACGCCGAAGAGTGCAAGTTGGCTCAACCTCATCGAGATAGAGTTCTCGGCATTGAGCAAGCAATGCTTGAACAGGCGGATTGCGACGCGCGAGAAACTAACTGAGGAAGTATTAGCAATTGTCAACGAGCGAGAAGAGAAAGGAATCAAGATAGATTGGCAATTCTCAATCGAGTCAGCCAGAAACAAACTCAACAGGCACTATCAGCAAGTCAATGCTGAGAATGCTCAATATAAACGAACTTAATTTCCAGTGTACTTAGCAATGGCTTTGCCCGAAAAGTCTAAACAGGATTATTCAGGCGTGTCTATCTCGCCTTTGATCTTAGCGATAATGCCTTCTCGCCATCGCTGCTTTGCTTCCATGCCTTCGGGCGTGAGCGGGAACGTGCTATCAATAACTTCTTCGATAATCATGCTTCGCTCAATCTCATCTTCGCTTTCAGCGATGGCTATCATAAGCGTGCTAAAGTCGTTTGCTTTCATTGAGCCATACACTCAATCTTCTACTTTGTCTCGAATGTCAAATTCATCACTGATAAAACGAGAAAGCGGGAAGCGTATTTCTTCTGTTTCCGCTTTCGTTTCTTCGATTGCTTCAGGTTCTTGTACTTCTTTAATGGGGAAAGCGATAACGTTCGATCTGTTGAATATCATCATTGTCTTTCTTGATGACTTTTCTTGTATCTCTTTTGCTGTCTCAGGCCAGTTAGGATAATAACGAGTGTAGGGGCTTTGTATAACAGGCTCAATAACCTTTTGCGCGTCCTCTGTTTTGCCTATTTCTGCTAACTCTGTTGCGTAGCTATTCCGAAGATCAAATTGTAAAGGAATGTCACCAAGTTTTGATGCATGAGGCAATACGCTTTCCAAGTATTCAACGGCCTTATCATGCTTGCCCTGACCGCCGAAAAGCGCGGCTATGCCGATTGCGGCATCCAGGGTGATTGAAAGAATTTCCGATTTAGATGCCGCGAGCCTTACTTTCATTGCTTCATCAATATTGCCTTCAACTTGATGAATGGCTCCGAATGTTAATAGCGATTTAGCTTGATAATACGGGTTTCCCTGTTCTCTAACTGTGGTCAACTTCTCTATTGCGGTATCTTTCTCTCCCTGTTTATACAAATGGAACGCTTGATAATACTCTCCAATAAGATTGAACGGCGGGGGAAAGTTTTTCAGAATCGAGCCGAATTCATATTGCCCTTTTGTATTTTTCAGGCAATAACAACGCTCTGCGGCCTGAATCAGTTGATACAATCGTGCCTGATCTATTTCACGTGCGGAGGACAAAAGCATGAGAAAACGTTTGATACTGGTCGTGCTCATGGTGTTCCTTTCGTTTGCCCCTGCGTATGCGGGGCATTCGTTGTCTGGCGGTTATGCATGTACTTGCGACATGCCGGGATGCATTGAAGACTATCCCGGCGAATGCGATGGACATAACACCAATCAACAAGGCCAATCTCCCAAAAGTGGAACAGTCGAATTAAGTATTGTGATCGTGGCTCTGATGCTCTGGCTCAGGATGAGAGCCTAAAAACTTTTAGGTGTAACAACAAACTCGTTTTCCTGTCACTCTATTGGTGATTCAATATCTGTCTAATCGCAACATAGCGTTATGTATGCTAATATCAGCATCACTCCTTATGAGTAAGGCGGTTTCATATCAGCAATGATGCGACCCGCCAAGATGCTCTTATCTGAGCAACTTCTGGCGAAACTAAAATGCGATGCTATCTTAGTCGCAAATGTGACTACTGTCAATGTAATTTTCCTATCAGAGGGAATGTGATGGGAAAATCCGCAAGAGAGCGACCTGAAAGACTTGCTAAGAAGTTGCTACAAATCAGAGAAGGATTGGGACTCTCTCAAAACGAGATGCTGACAGCTTTAGGATTGAAGGGCAAGATATTGCGGAGTGCTATTTCAGGTTACGAGACTGGCGCGAGAGAACCGTCATTGTTGGTTGTACTGAGGTATGCAAGATTGGCGGGAATATCAACCGATGTACTGATTGATGATAAGATGGATTTACCCGAACGCTTGCCAGTAGCGATTAAAAAACAGCATTAGGACTTTTGGTTCAAGTTCCTGACTTTTGGTTCAAAAGCGGCTTTTGGTGCAAAGCCAGTCGGCTTTAAGATCAGCAAGCGAAGAGCCTGTAGAACAATTTTGCTTAATCGATCAACTGAGTATTATCGCTCACAAGCCAAAGAGCAAAGGGCTTTGCTCATCAGGTTGAGAGATATTGCTCAGGCGCAGGTCAGATACGGATATAGGCGATTGCACGTGCTGCTGTTGCGAGAAGGATGGAAAGTCAACATTAATAGAGTCTACCGCTTATATCGGCAGGAAGGCTTGTCTTTGCGCCTGAAAAGAAAGAAAAAATGTGTGAGTGAGTTGAGAGTAGAAGCTGTGAAGCCGACTTCGCCCAGCCTGTCGAACGGGCAGAGATTTCGAGCCTTGACGTTAGTGGATAACTTTAGCCGAGTTAGTCCGGCCATAGAGGTGGATTTCTCGCTCACAGGAAGAAGAGTGGTTGAGGTATTGGAGAGAGTAGCAAGCAGCTACGGACTACCAAAGATCATCAAGGTGGACAACGGGCCGGAACTGATCTCGAAGGCGCTTGATGAATGGGCATACAGGCAAGGCGTGAAGCTGGATTTCAGCAGGCCAGGCAAACCAACAGACAATGCCTATATAGAGAGCTTCAACGGGAGGTTCAGGCAAGAATGTTTGGATCAGAACTGGTTTGATAAAATCCAGGATGCGCGCATCAAGATAGAAGAATGGAGAAAGGACTATAACGAGAACAGACCACATAGTGCTTTGGGTCAGCAACCGCCCTCAGCATTTAAGGAGAATTGGCAACTAAACAGAGGGCCGAATGAAGCAGATATTTTAACCTTATAATCGGCTCAGGATTTGGGGGCGGCTCAATAGGAGCTATTGTCTCATAATCGATGGCCCGAATTTAGGGAAGCAGGTCAGTTAAGAATTTCGCTTTTCGGCGGCCATGACTCAACTGCTATTGCTTCTCAAATGCACTGAGAGTTCTGCTCCTCTTGCGATAAGGAATTCAATGGCTTGCAAAAGTTAACTGAAAGACTTAACCGAGACTGTTACCGGTTAAGTCATCGGCCAGCAAAATTCGATAATCACATCAATTCCAGATATTTTCACTTTATGGTAGAAAAATTCTGGATATTTTCATTTTATGGTAGAAAGGTTTTCAATTTATGGTAGATTTTTGTCCGTAAGTTATTGTTTATGAGTTAGCCCATTTTCACTTTATGGTAGAACTGACATCAGACAAATCTATTCTCGCTCAACGACCGATCTGTCGCTATCTATGACTGACGGGACCGACCTTCATACAGACCGCCAGCTTGTAGAGGCTTGTCTCAAAGGCGACCGGGCGGCGTGGGAGGCTTTGATACTTCGCTACCAGCGGCTCATCTATTCCATCCCCGTCAAACACGGATTCTCGCCCGTTGATGTTCCCGCGCTTGCTAAATAGTGAAGGACTTTACGAAGAGCGGCCCGTGCTGCCAAAACCTCCTTCGCCGCGCGCGGTCTCGTCCAGTTCGTCAACTTGAAGGAGAGTGGCCTCCTCGACTTTTTGAATAACCAACTGCGCGATGCGGTCGCCTCGATGGATGTGAAGTGGCTCGCGTTTGTCCGTGTTAATCATTATCACGGCTATCTCGCCACGATAGCCTGCATCAATCAAGCCCGGCGAGTTCACGCACGAGATGCCATGTCGCGCGGCCAGCCCGCTGCGTATCAACACAAATCCTGCATACCCGCGCGGTATCGCTACGGCTATTCCTGTCGGTATAGTTGCTCGCTCGCCCGGTTCTAGCGTGAAGGCAATGCGGCTCGGCAGGTCAAGCCCCGCATCGCCTTCGTGCTGGTAGCGCGGCATCGCCAAACTTTCGTCAAGCATTTTGATTTTTAGTTCTATCATGATTATCGGCTTTCAGATTCGATTTGACTGGATTAAAGATTCAAACGCGACACTTCACTATTCTTTCCGATGCAGTTCAAACCTGCGATTTTCTCGCAAGCACTTTGAAGGTAAACGAATACTGATTCTTTTCATCAGCGGCGTGATGCTCGCTTTCCACCTCTATCCATTCATCTCTGTCCCACTCTGGAAAGAAAGTGTCTGCGTCGCAATCGGCGTGAACCAGTGTCAAATACATGCGGTCTGCTGCGGCAAACGACTGGGCATAGATTTCAGCGCCGCCGCAGATGAACAGTTCGCTCTCGCCTCTTTCTCGCGCGAGGCTGATAGCGTCGGAAATCGAATGCGCGATGAAACAGCCTTCGGGCGCAAAGCTTTCGTTGCGAGTGACAATGATCATCTGTCTTCCGGGCAGGGGCTTGCCTATAGACTCGAAGGTTTTTCTCCCCACAATTATGTGGTGGCCCATGGTCAGCTCGCGAAACCTTTTCAGGTCTGACGACAAGCGCCAGGGCAAGCCGCCCGCCTTGCCTATCCCGCGCTTTTCATCCATCGCAACCAGAAATGAGATGATCACACCGCCACCTCGGCTTTTATATGCGGATGCGGTTCGTAACCTGAAAGCTCGAAATCAGAATAGTCGAATTCAAAGATGGATTTGACCGATGGGTTGATCTTCATCTGTGGGAGCGCGCGAGGCGCGCGCGCGAGTTGCAAGCGGGCTTGTTCGAGGTGATTCGAGTACAGATGCGCATCTCCGAGCGTGTGAACGAACTCGCCGGGCCTGAGGTCGCAGACTTGGGCGATCATCATCGTCAGCAGCGCGTAGGACGCGATGTTGAACGGCACACCCAAAAAAATATCAGCCGACCTTTGATAAAGCTGGCAAGAAAGACGACCGCCTGCGACATAGAATTGAAAGAGCAGATGGCATGGCGCAAGTCGCATCTTTGAAAGCTCGCCTACGTTCCACGCGTTGATGATCAATCGCCTTGAGTCAGGGTTGGATTTAATCTGCTCGATAAGCTGACTGATCTGATCTATTGTTCCCCCGTCGGATGCTCGCCATGCCCGCCATTGCGCGCCGTAAACGGGGCCTAAATCGCCGCGCTCGTCGGCCCATTCATTCCAGATATTCACGCCGTGCTCTTGCAGATATTTTACGTTGGTGTCGCCTCTGAGAAACCAGAGCAACTCGTAGATGATGGATTTGATGTGCAGTTTTTTGGTCGTCAGCAGTGGAAAGCCTTCGCTGAGGTTGAATCGCATTTGATAGCCGAATGTGGATAGAGTGCCTGTTCCCGTTCGATCATCTTTCTTCGCCCCGTTATCGAGAACGTGCTTCATCAAATCCAGGTATTGCTTCATAGTTCATTCCCTTGAGGTCTTAATCGTGAGTGGTATTCTAGGGCAGCTTACGCGCGTCCGACAAGGCGCACGCAGGAACAAACAGGCCGCAAGGGGTGTCTAACCCAGCGGACTCGGCTCGCCGTGCCCTGGCGAGATGAATCGAATAAGAGCGGAGGTCAAGATGACTAAGATTCGATTTGCAGTTTCGTTGATTGCGACGGTTTGTTTTCTCCTAATGACCGGGCTTGCGACGGTGGCGCAGGATAAAAGCGTGCCTCAGCAGCAAGAAAAAAAGCCTGAGATAAAAGTCCTGGAAAAAGTTCAGGCTGAATACCCGGATGAAGCTCGCCGCGCAGGCGTCGAAGGGAAAGTTGTGGTTGAGGTAACGGTGGAAACGAGCGGCGAGGTGTCAATCGCTCGCGTGGTAACGGGGCATCGCCTGCTTAATCAAGCGGCGATTGACGCGGCGAAGCTCTGGCGTTTCTCAAGTACTTATGACAGCCCCGTAACACTCACTTTGACTTTCGAGTTTAAAGACAGCGACAGCCCCGCGCCTCAGCCGCAAAAGCCTGAGCAAGCCAAAGCGGACGACATAAAAGTCGTGCATAAAGTTGACGCGGTTTATCCCGAAGAAGCGAAGCGAAAGGGCGTTGAGGGCAATGTGATTCTTGAGGTCACGATCAACGAGAAAGGCGAGGTCGCCGAGGCTCGCGTGAAGAGCGGCGACGAGCTTTTGAGCAAAGCGGCGCTTGATGCAATGAAGCAGTTTCGCTTCTCGAATAGTGTGCAAAAAACAGTGCTTGCGACGATGACTTTCAACTTCGTGCTCGGTGACAAGGACAAAGCCGCGCCCAAAAAACCTCAAGGGTAATCGGAAAACGAAACGAGCCGCGAGCGTCGCGCTCGCGGCTCAACAGCCTCTGAATTTATCTCGCCCTAAAATAGTCCGGTGGCGAATTTCGGTGAACGCTCGCCCGTGGTCGGATTAAAAATGGTGACATCAACGAGCTGGCCTTTCGGAAACATCTTTTTGATCGTTTTCTTTCCGGGCTCTGAGATCAATCGGCTTATCGTTCCGTTCCCGACTTTGTAAGAGTCGTCATACTTAATATCGGAAATCGCCACGCCGTTGACTTCGATAATCGAAGAGCCGTTCAGGAATCCGAGACCGTCAATCGTTATTTTTTTCTTTTTGATGTTTGCGCGCGCGATAACGGGGCTGCCTTTGGCGGGAAGTATTCCCGTCAAAGCGTTGTAAGCGCTCGCGCGACCGGAAGAGACCACCTTTGAAGCGAGTTCGGTCGTAGGTTCCGCAGTCGAAACGATAATCTTTTTGACTTCCTCCGGCGTCAGCGACGGCTTGTGGGATAGCATCAGCGCGACGATACCGGCCACATGCGGCGAAGCCATTGATGTGCCGCTGAGAGGCGCATATTCCCTTATGTCCGACACTGTGCTCCAAATTCCCACGCCGGGCGCAGCGACGCTCACCGAGTTGTGGCCGAAGTTGGAAAAGCCTGCGAGATTGTCACCGGAATCTATCGCAGCAACTGAAATCACATTGTTGAGGTCAACAGCATAGTCAGCAGGAAAGTCCGCCACCGAGTCGATATCTTCTCCGCTGTTGCCCGCTGCGCAAACAAAAACTATCTCTATATCTTTCTGGCCCGCCGCAGCTATTACCTCGCGCAAGGCTTGCGATTCTGAACCGCCGCCCCAACTTGCATTAATCACTCTTACATTAGTGCCACGTTTTCGCTGATCGATTACGTAGTTGATCGCTCTGATAGCATTGCCAGTCGAGCCGTTGCCTTTCGAGCCGCCCAGGAACTTGAGCGACATCAATTTCACATGCCATGCCACGCCTGTTGTGCCTTGTTTGTTGTGGCCTACGGCTCCTATCGTTCCGGCTACGTGCGTGCCGTGCATATCCTGACTCGCGTCCTGGAAAACTTCACTACTTCCATCGTAGAAATCCCAGCCGTTTTTGTCGTCTATAAAGCCGTTGCCGTCATCGTCGATTCCATTATTGGGATTCTCGCGCGGGTTCACCCATGCGTTTGCAGCCAGATCGGGATGCGTGAGTTTTGCGCCTGTATCTATCACGGCAACAACAAGGTCGTCGCTGCCTGTAGTAATGTCCCAGGCTCGCGGTGCCGAAATGTCTGCAGGCGTTTGCGCGCCGCCGAATAGAGAGTTTTGATTCGACAGTCCCCACATCGAAGAAAAGAAGGTGTCATCGGGTATATTATCCGTAGCTTCGAGCAGGTAATTAGGCTCTGCGTACTCGACGCGCGGATCCTTTCGCGCTTGCCGGACGGCTTGCTCGACTGAGAGCGCCCTGTTGAAGCGAACCAGATTTATATTGCCGCTATGTCGCTGGGTCAACCGCTCGACGCCTTCGCCGCGCACGTTCAACACCGCTTCAGGGATTTCTTGTTCTACGATTGACTCGACGTTGTCTTTAAGTTTGATGATGATCTCGCCTTCGACATACTTTGGTTTTAATTTATCGCTGGCCTGCGAGTACACGCTCTTGTTCGGGACTAGAATGAAAGAAACCAGTATTAAACATACACAGACGGTGGCAAATTTCTTCATGTTTATACCTCGATTACAATTTCCTGGCTGCAGAGAATGCTGCTGCGCTGTTGATTAACCTACTCTATGCGAAATCGCTATTTGTGCTGGGAGAAGTGGTAATTATAAGCTTGATGATTTGCTAAAGCAATAACTGCAATAAAATTGCAGCAAATAGCGAAAGAGAGGGCAATTCAATTGTCCGAGCTTAAAAGTCAGTTCACCGCAGAGGCGCAGAGAACGCAGAGAGGTCGCAGAGAATTGTTAACCTCTGCGCTCCCTTTGCGTTCTCTGCGCCTCTGCGGTGAATCTGCTTCTATATTCAAAATTCAAAGCCTCTTCTCGGCTTTTCCCGCTTATCTTTTCACGGGAACCGGAACCGGAACAGGCGTGCCATTGGTCTGGTTGCCATCCGCCGCAGCGCCCAGGTTCATCTGATTGCGGAACAGGTTCAACAAGAGCAGCGTGCCGATGCCGCCGCCGCCTTCGCCGCCGCCACCCGTAGCCATTATGTCAGGCGTTATGCGAACGTTCTTTTCGCCGATGACTTTCAGTATCTCGACCAACGCTACGCCCTGCGGGCCTAGCGCGTTGACCTGCTCGGCGTAAGCCACGCCTTGCGCTTCACCCATCAAGCGAACCCTCTCGGCCTCTGCCTTGCCCGTTGCCAGGATGTAATGCGCTTCGCCATCACCCTCTGCCTTGCGCTGTTCTGCGCGCTTGCCTGAGATTTCCACGCCGACGGTCGCCGCCATCAAATCGCGCTGATTGTCTGCGTGCGCTTTGGTCTTCTCAAGCTGTATGCGCTTCTCTTCAGCCTCGCGTTGAGCGTTGAACATATTCTGCTTTTGCTCTGCGAGTATCTTTTCCGTCTGCGTCTTCATCAACTCTTCGGGCAAGCGGATGTGGCATATCAAGACGTTCACCACATCAACGTGATACTTCAACAAGTGCGCTCGCACGCGAGCCTCTGCGCGCTCCTGCTCTTCATGCCGGTTCTGCAAGTAAGCCATCGCCGAAGACTCGCTCGCCTGGTTGCGGAATATGGAGTCAATCAGCGGGTGCATGACGTTTTGAATCAGCTTGTCAATCGAGCCGATTTTGGCAACCATAAACGGCGCGTCTTCGGGCTTCACGCGAAACACCACGCGCACTTCCAGTTGCATCGTGAAGCCGTCTTTCGAGATGACCTCGAACGGGTTGAACGTGTTGTCTACTTCGCCCGCAGTCCATTCGACCGTCTGGTTCGTCGTCGGTATCACGATTGGCGAGACGGCCAGCGTGTTGACGTAGTAGCGGCCCGGCCCCACGACCGATTCCTGAATGCCTCGATAACCGGCAGGCACGACGTAAGCTTCGTGCGCGCCTTCATCAAGGCGGCTGTCGGCAGGGTCGTTCACCGTCAGGTCTTCTTTTATTTCGGCAACGCTGCGGCTCTCATCGTCTAATTTGTCCAGTCGTGCCGCTGCTTGCGAAATGTGCTCTTGTTCTTCACGCTCCAATCGCTCGCGAATCTTTCGAGCCATCTCGCGGCGCACGTCTTCCGAAGGGTCTTTGCCAACGTTTGAAACGATGACCGCGACCTCGCCGGGCTTCACTTCTTTCGCCGATTCGGGAATCACTTTGAACAGCAACGGGTTGATGTAGTACGTGCCCGGAAGCAGTATGTCTTTCTGAGGCCCGCGCTGCCCGCCGCGATTGATGAACTCGTTGCCGTCCTGAAAATTGTCGTGCCCTTCGACGGGGGTCGCAACGTAATCGCGCGGATCAAGCGGCGAGCCGTCTAAGGCTTCGACCAGACCGATGCCGTTTTCGCTGATCATGCTCGCATCGTAGAGCCGCACTGTGAACAATCCGAGCTTTCTATCGCTGGTGCCTTCGATGGCTATAGATTCGGTCAGTATGCGATAGGTTCCCGGCGTCAGTAATTCGACCTGCGGCCCCTTCTGCCCGCCTGACGAGATGAACTGCTCCGCGTCTTGAAAGTTGCGATGCCCTTTGATCGCTTTGGCGAGAAGGCGACCGGGGTCGAGTTGTGCGCCGTCTGCGGTACTGACTATGCCGACCTTGCCTTGCGGAACGACTGTGGCTTTTGCTACAGACACGCGAAACAGGTAAGGATGAATCGGCCATAGTCCCGGCGGCACGGTTCTGAGCTGAATGCCTTTGACGCCGCCTTGCTTGATGAAGGCAATCGGGTCCTGGAAATTGTTGTGCGCGTTCTGCGCGCGGTCGGGCGCAAAGATTCTTCCGGGAGGCATCGGCTCGCCGTCAATCGCTTCGATGATGCCCATCTCGTCCGGGCCGATTTCGATCAACGGGACTTTGCGCACTATCTTCTCCGTAATCGGATTGATGAAGTGAAGTCCGGGCTTGAGCACATCTGCCTGAATGCCGACCTCGCCTTCGGTTGCGACGACGCGACCGGGCGGCATCTTAGCGCCAAAGTAGCGGCGCTCTTTGATGGCGATCTCTCTTGCGCCAACGTTGACCAGAAAGCGTCTCAGGATAAAGATGAAGGCCAGAAACGCCGCGAAAGCAATTACAATGTAAGGAACGAAATCAGTTTTCATGGTTAACCTCGATTGCTGGCGAAACTATCAAAGACTGCAAACATCGTCGTCGCCAGCTTATGACGAATGCTCGCAAATTTTCTTTCAACTTGCTTCATCTGATTCGGAATCATCGCCTACTTGGTTTCAGAAGCGCCCTTGCCGGTTGCGATATTGCTGTCGAGCGCAGTCTGAGTTGACGATTGGTAGTCAGGCCCTTTCCCATTTGTCGCTTCGTTCAATCCCGGCACTGTAGAAATATCAATCCCGGACTTTTCCAGGATGCCTAGAAACAACGGCATCATGCCTGTGTTCTTGAGAGCCTGAAAGGACTGAAACAAAACATCCGGCCCGAGTTTCAACATACGCGAGACCGACCCGTCGCCGTTGCTTCCGTTAGGCGAATCATACACAGTTAGATTTTGAATTTGTCCCAGCGACGATGTGATGGAATTGGCAATCGGTTCCATGATCTGTTGTCCCGCCGCGCCCAGTTCTTTGATGATCTCTGGCAGGCGGTCGAGTATGACAGTAGTCACGAACAAGCGACGCTGTTCTTCGTCCATGTTTGAATAAGCCTGAACCAGTTTCAGACGACCTTCGGCCTGCGCAAGCAATTCAGCTTGAACGCCAGCGGCTTTGGCCAGAGCTTCGGCTTCCGTACCTTTAGCCTCTGCCAGCAATCGCGCTTCTGTAGCCGCAGCCGAAGCGAGGCCGGATTGTTTCGACACTTCGGCTTCAGCAAGACCTGTCTGCCGGGTGACTTCCGCCTTCGCAAGTCCTATGGCCTTTTCTTTCTCCGCCTGACCCATGCCTTCTGCTTGCAGCGCCGTTCGCTCTGCTTCAGCCTTGGTTATGCGGGCTGTGGCTGCGCCTTCGGCGACGATGATTGATTGTTGGCGTTCGGCTTCGGCTCTCTTCAAAATTGTAGCTTTATACTCTGCTTCATTTTTCTGGCCGACCTTTTCCTGCAATCCGGTTTCGGCCTCGGCTCGCGCGACTTCGACGGCGACAGCGGCGGCGACGACTGCCTTCTGAGCTTCGGCGTCTGACAGAGGGCCTGCCTGCGCCGTTATAGCTTTCTGTCTGGCGATTTCAGCGTCGTACTTCGACGTTTGCAGATCGCGATTGCGCTCGGCTTCGGCTATCTGCGTCTGGTTCTGCGCTTTCGTCGTCGCTCCTTCGCGCTCGGCGTTTGTAGTGTCAATCGTCTGCCTGCGAGTCTCTTCGGAAGCCTTGATTGCGGCATTGGCTTTGATCTGGGCGATCTTCGGAGCGCCCAGCGCCTGGATGACGCCATTAGGGTCGGAAACCTCTTGAATGTTCAGCACTACGATTTCGACGCCGAGGTTTTGCAGTTCGGTCGCAGACTCGCTCGAAATTCGCGCATTGAACTCATCGCGCTTTGACAGGATTGTGTCCATATCAATCTGGCCGACGACCACACGCAAGTGGCCTTCGAGCACATTTGCGATTTTGCTGTCCACGTCTTCGGATTTCGCACGGCCAAAATTCTCCGCAGCCTTCAACAGCAGTTCCGGCTTCTTGCTGACCTTGCAGGTAGCCATCGCGATCAAGGTGATAGGGATGCGATCCGCGTTCGGCGCGTCCTTCAAATGCAACTGAACCTGAAACGCGCGCAGGTCGAGCGGGTAAGAATCCTGCAAGAACGGCCAGACTATCCTGGCTCCGCTCGTTACGACTTCCGATTTCCCGCCGCCATAAACTACAAGCGCCTGCTCAGGTGGTATTCGTATATAACGGCTTGTTATCGCTCTGAGTATGAGCACCAGAATGACGATAACGAAAAACACCATAAGGATTGTTACAAGGTTATTTTTCAGCACATCGGTTCCCATACTTTGTAAAATCATTGATAGTGACTTCATGATAATTCTCTCCTCCAGGGCATGCCTGTTAGTTGATCGGCATCGGTGATTTCCACAATCGCCGTCGAGCCAACCATGTCGGTTATGCGGACGAGCGAATTGATCGGAATGGGATTGCCGTCAATAGATTTTGCGAGAAAAGTTTCCCTTTGCGCCCCGACCGCGCATCTCACCTGCCCAACGCCGTCGGAATTAATAGAAGTAACAACGATGCCTGTCAAACCGATATACTCTTCAGAGTAAATATTAGAGTTACCCTGTCGGCGATAAAAGATGTTGATGATGAAATAGCCGATGGATGCCAGAACCACGCCGCCCAGCGCACCACACAATATGGTGATGGGTGCGCTCAGACGATAAAGCGATGCGAAATAGCCCCCGGCTCCGAAACCTGCGGTGAACAGGAAAAGCATCTGAAATGACCAGATGCTCATACTGTCTGAATCCGCGCTGTGCCCATGAGCTTGTCCGCCATCACCTGCATGCCCGTGACTTCCTGCATGCCCATGACTTCCTGCGTCCCCATGCCCTATGTCATCACCGGCTCCTAACAGGAGGGAAATGACGAGGAACAGCATGGCGCCCAACGTGAGATAGAAGAAAAACATCGGTTCCATTAAATATTCGCCGTCCTCGTTTTGGTGAACTCAATTATCAGCAAAGTTGTTAGAGGGGCTTCGCCATCATCGTCCGGTCGTCGCCGTTGCAAGATCGCGGCGAACGTCTGCGATCTTGCGTTTCAACGCATAGCCCGCGCCCCCGTTTCTCGCTTCAGATGCCAGTTCCCAGTACTGGCTTTCGACGAGCATTATCAATTCTTCCGGTTTGAAACCAGAGAGCTTTCCGTTCTGCCATGCTTCGAGCGCCATCTCAATTGCTTTTCCATAAGTGCCCGCATCATCCGAAAGCGCGGCAACGTGTATCATCTCAATCGTCGAGCGGCGATCAGGCGCAAGCTTCCACGATTGGATGACCTGCTCGGCCAGCCTCACGCCGCCTCGCAATTCGTTATTACTTGCAATGTGCTTGACGAGATCAGGCAAGTTTCCCTGACGCATTTGCGCATCGATCAGCGCGTTGAGAACTTCATCGTATACCTTCCTGTCGCCTGTAGCTTGAGCATCGGCAAGCGCAGCCGTTTCGCCGCGCGTGGCCCGTTCGGTGAGCTTCGTTCGCCGGTTATCAATCCGCTTTTCGGCTTCAACATCTGACGTGAACAACAGCGCCGAATCGGGCGGCTGTAGAGCATTCGATCTGTTTTCAGGCAGCGCGCGATTGTAACGCTTTACTGTAAAGATAAATCCGGCTGTCGCAAGCACGAAAAACAGTATGATTAGAGTGATGAACATTGCCTTTTACAATCTGAGCGACAGATGAACGGGGCGTCGCTTTGCCGAAGCGTTCGGGCCGCTCAAAGCATGAGGGCATGTGACGGATTGGTCAAGTTTAATCTGACGCGGTCTGGCGGGCGATTTCACCTCATTTTCAAGTCGCGCTGCAAGCTTCCGCAGGGTTGACTAACCGTCTTGATTCTCCTTAGAATGCGCCAACAGCTTTCACCTGCAAGATTGGAGAAAAGACTATGAAGAAAGCAAGACGGTTAGTCGCGCATTGCTTGATTGTTATGTTTGCGCTTACATCCAGCGCATTGGCCCAAACACAAATTACTACCGGCGTGATTAGCGGCACTGTGTCGGACGACACGGGCGCGGTCGTTGTCGGAGCTGACGTTGAAGTAAAAAACCTTGACACTAATTTCTCACGGACTTTGACCACCGACGCGGATGGCCGCTTCGTATTTCTTCAGTTGCCTCCGGGCCGCTACACGCTGACGATTTCAAAACAGGGTTTCGCGACAGTCATCCAGGAGAATCTGGAACTGACGGTTGGTCGAACCATCCCTTTGAATTTTACTATGAAGGTGTCTCAGGTAGCCGAGCGCATCACCATCACTGCTGCTCCTACGATTGACACGGTAAAGACCGAATCCAGTTCTACGATCAATGAACTGACAGTGACCAAGACGCCTATTCTTGGAAGAAAGTTTGAAGATTTGCTCACGCTCACTCCCGGTGTCAGCATCACGCAGGGGCCGGACGGCGATGAAATCAGCTTCGTCGGGCAGCGCGGCATCTTCAATAACATCAGCCTCGACGGCGGCGATTACAACAACGGTTTCTTCGGCGAGCAGGTGGGCGGACAGCGCGCTGCGATTGACATTCCGCTGGACGCCGTACAGGAGTTTCAGGTCGTGGCGACTGGCGCGAGCGCAGAGTTCGGGCGCACGGCAGGTGGCGTCATCAACGTCATTCCAAAGTCGGGCACCAATGACATTCATGGCAGCCTGTTTTACTTCCAGCGGTTCGAAGGGCTTACGGCTAATACCAGCGACGGCAAACCGCTCAAGGACTTTCACCGCGAGCAGTTCGGCGGCACTTTCGGCGGCCCTATCAAAAAAGACAAGCTCTTTTATTTCGTCGCCGTCGAGCATATTTTCGAGAACCTCACGCGCGAAAATCTGAGCACGGCCATCGGCACTCCCTGCCCGATTTCAGCGCCGACGGTTCAAAATAACGAAGCGCTGATCAACAGCAACCCTGACTGCCAGCGAGTGGCCTTGCTCAACTTCTTTCAGGCGAGGCTTGGTCAAGACGAAGGATTGCCGGTCAAGCATCCGGTTCGCAACACGGCGTTTTTGGGCAAGATGGACTGGCAGATTTCGTCTGTCAACAAATTCACAGCGTCTTACAACTTCGACCGCTCGAAGAACGAGAATCAAACTTTTGACGTGGCCACCTACGGCACATCAGCCAACGGCACCGAAGGCCCGTCGCATATCAATAACCTCAACCTAAACCTGTTCAGTTCGATCTCGCCGACTAAACTGAGCGAAGCTCATTTCGGCTACTCGCGCGAATCGCGCCCGCGTTCGGCAACACCGTCGAACCTACTGGCAGACACCGCGATGGGGTTCGGGCCGACATTTCGCTTCGGCAATCCGTTTTTCTTGCAGCCGAATGTTGACGAGTTGATCTGGCGCACACACGCAAAAGAGAATTTCTCGATCATCACAGGGCCGCACACGATCAAGTTCGGCGGCGAGTGGATTCACACGCTCAACGATCAAGTCTTTCGCGGATTCTTCACCGGTCGTTATCTGTTCGACAGCGTAGCGGGATTCCTGCGCTATGCTTCGCCTGCCGCGGCAGGCGGTTTCGGCCCGCAAACAGTCGGTTGCTCGAATGGAACATTTGTTACGCTTCCGGCCACCTGTCCGGCAGGTACTACGACGACAGGCGGCCCGCTGTTGTTCTATTTGCAGGACGGCATTCCGAGCGGCTTGTCGGATGTACCGCCGCCGGGCGCGTCCAATATCAAGAATGAAGATTTCGCGCTCTTCATCCAGGACAAATGGCAGATGCGCCAGAACTTCACTTTAAGCTACGGGCTCAGGTGGGAAGCGCAATACTTCCCAAATCCTGTCGTAGACCCAAGCGAGACGGCTTATGGGCAATTTCTCGGTGATCCAAGATTCCCGTCTGACGGAACGCTGCCCGATCAGAGAAAAGAGTTTCAGCCCCGCGTAGGGTTCGCCTGGGATATTGCCAACAACGCCAAATCGGTTTTGCGGGCAAGCTGGGGAATCTATTACGCGCGGCAGAATATGTTGTCGCAAGTTGGCTCGATTACGACCAACGGCGCGCAGCAGCGGACGAACTTCGCCAGCACAGACAACATCCGGCAGTTCGGCGTGCCCGCGCCGGTTTGGCCTGGACTCGCGCCGGTGGGTAACGTGCCGCCGGGCACTTTCCCGCTGTTCACAGGCGTTAGGGTGTTCAGTCGAGATTATGCAAACCCGCGCATCTACACAACCAACGTTGCCTACGAGCAAGAGCTTGCTCCGGGACTTGCTGCCTACGTTGATTTCACGCACTCGAAGGGCGTGCATCTGACTCGCTTCGTCAACATCAATCTCGGCCCTGCCCCATTCGGCCCGACTTTGGGCGACGTGTTCGTGACATCAAGCTCGGCCAAATCGCTTTATCGAGGACTGACTGTCGGCTTGCGCAAGCGATTCAGTCACGGGTTTCAACTTGAAGGTAATTATGTCTTCTCGAAAGACCTCGACGACGATTCCAACGAGCGTGACCCGTTCACCGATCGCGTTTTCGACCATAACGACTTCTCGAAGGATTATTCGCTGTCTGACCGCGACATCCGCCACAAGTTCAACTTCTATACTTTTGCGGACGTGCCGGGCGGATTCGAGGTGAGCGCGCGAATTCAAGCGCGTTCGGCGCAGCCGATCACGCCAAACCCGCGCGTAGTCAACGGCGTAGACCTTGGCCGCAACAGCATTCGCAAAGACAACAAGTTCTTCTCTTTCGACTGGCGGTTGGTTCGCTCGTTCAAGTTCGGCGAGCGGTACAGGCTTGAGCCGACGATTGAGATGTTCAATACCTTCAACAACGAAAACAACATCAACCCGCTGGCTACACCCGGGCTGTTCAACTTCGACGGCTTCCTGAGGTTTGGCGTCGGCGATCCGCGCCAGGTGCAGCTTGCCGTGAAGTTCATCTTCTAAACCTGATGATGGATCAATACTGCTGCGAATTGTAGCGGGCAAAAACAACGAGGCTTACAATTTAATTGTAAGCCTCGTTGTTTTATATCTCCAAAGTATGGTGAAGCGCAGCGTCTACTAAAGTCATGTCGGACAATGAGCCAAGGCTGCGGTCTATTGCTGCATCAAGAATTGTTGCAAGGTTATCTAACATACATAACTGAATCTGTCAGCAAACCTGTTTGCTGACCTTCGGCAGTCGTAAGCGATATGCTCACTCGGCTAACGTGTCCAGCACGATTGAGATTGCTGGTGATCATCGCCACGATGGTCTGAGATAATCCTGTCCTCAGGTTATTAGCTTGCACTACAAGCGCGGGGCGACGCTTTGCAGTGCGGAGGTTAGAATCAGGAAACAACACAAGCACAACTTCGCCCCGACTATAGGGCATCGTAAGCCTCCATCTCAGGTAACTCCCAATCTTCGGCAAAAGTTTGCAGTCTGGCGCGAAGTTCAGTAGCTTGCTTTTCGTCAATACCGCGCGCGCGTAAATCCACTTTGCCTTCCGGTAGGAACGTTACTATCACCCTCGATTCGCCAATATCATCCGGCATCTCTAATAATTCAACTTTGCCATCGCGATATATGCCTTCTACAGACTTCAGCATCGTTATCACCTCATCAAGCAGCAACACTTAATCATGTTGATCTACTTCGCGTCGAGCATTCGCCCGACCATCTCGTAGCTTGCATCCAACGCTTCATCTAACTTTTCGGGCGCGGTTCCGCCGCCTGTCGCCATATCGGCTTTGCCGCCGCCTTTGCCGCCGACAACCGCAGATACTTCGCGGATGATCTGGCCCGCGTTCAACCGCTTCGTCAGATCGTCCGTCACGCGAGCCACGAGCGACGCTTTGCCATTGTTCGCCTGCCCCAGCACGACTACGCCTGACTTGAGTTTTTGCGAGAGCGCATCGGCAAGCTGGCGCATTCCATTCGCGTCCAAATCCGACACGCGGCGAGCGAGCACGCGAATGCCGCCGACCTCGCGCGCGCTTTCAACAGCTTCCGAAGCTTCTGATTGCGCCATCTTCAATTTCAATTGCTCAAGCTCGCGTTCGTAGCGGCGCACCTGCTCGATGAGCTTGTCAACTTGCGCAGGAATCTCTTCAGCTTTTGTCTTCAAGCGGTCGCTCACTTGTTTGATGATATGCTCGTCGGTTTGCAGCCGAGCGACTGCCGCATCAGCCGTAATGGCTTCAAGGCGGCGCACGCCCGCTGCGATTGATTGATCGCTTGTGATCTTGAACGGCCCGATGTCTCCGGTCGCGTGAACGTGCGTGCCGCCGCACAACTCGGTTGAAAATCCCGGCACGCTGACCACGCGAACTTCTGAAGCGTACTTCTCCCCGAACAACGCCATAGCCCCCGAGCTTAACGCTTCTTCGAGAGGTTTGAGTTCAGTCTCGACAGCGCGATTCTGCAACACCTCTGTGTTGACCAGCCGCTCTATCTCTGCAATCTCTTCTTCGGACATCGGCGCGTAATGCGTGAAGTCGAATCGCAAACGGTCGGGCGCGACCAGCGACCCGGCCTGCTTGACGTGCGGGCCGAGCACTTCTCTGAGCGCTGCGTGCAAAAGGTGCGTGCCCGTGTGATTAGCCTTGATTCGGCGGCGGCGCTCCGCATCAACCCGCGCTGTGATACGGTCGCCCACGCGGATTTCGCCCCGTTCGACTTTCGTTTTGTGAAGATAATAGCCGGTCACGACCGAGTAAGCGTCTTCAACAGTTGCAAGCGCGTTGTCGTTTTCAAGCACGCCGTTGTCGCCCATTTGCCCGCCCGCTTCCGAATAAAACGGCGTGCGATCAAGTATGACTTCGCCCGTTTCGCCTGCTGTCAACGTAGAGCGCTCTTCATCGCCGACGATGATCGCAAGCACTTCGGCGTTAGCAGTCTCTGTTTCCTGATAGCCGGTAAACGCCGTGCGCGCCAGTGGCGCAGCCGCTTTTGAATAGATCTCTTTTGTGCGACGCGCTGATGTCGTTTCGGCCATCGAAGCGCCCGTCTGTTGTTGAATCTCGCGCAGCGCTTCGTCGAATTGCTCGTTGAACGAATCCTCGTCAATCTCTGTGCCGTGCTGGCCGAGCACGACGCGAATCAAATCGCGCGGCACGCCATAAGTGTCGTAAGTCCGAGCAAGCTCGATTATCGGCGGCGCTGCCGGAGCGTAACGCTCGAACAGTTCTTCAAGTCTCGGCTCGCCCACGTTGAGTATGCGGCTGAATCGCTGTTCTTCGCCGCGCACCGTTTGTTCGATTGACGAACGCGAATGGATTAGTTCAGGGTATGGCTCGCCCATCAAATTAACAACAAAGTCCGTGACTTTGTAGAAGAACGGCGATTTCAAGCCGAGTCCCTTTACGCCGTGATAGATCGCGCGGCGCATGATTTTGCGCAGCACATAATTTCTTCCGACGTTGCCGGGCGCTATGCCATCTGCAATCGCAAAAGCCGTTGTGCGCGCGTGGTCTGCGATCACTCGCATCGACATGCCTTCATCTGAATCGTAGACGTACTGTTTGCCCGCCAGGTCAGCGATGAAATCAATGATCGGTTTGATGAGGTCAGTATCGTAATTCGATTTCACGCCTTGAAGCACGGCAGCAAGGCGTTCAAGCCCCATACCCGTATCAACGGAAGGCGCAGGCAGCGGGTCGAGTTTATATTCATTCTCACCGACTTTCGAGCGGTTGAACTGCATGAAGACAAGGTTCCATATCTCCATCGTCGTATCGCCCGGCCCGTTCACAAGATCGGCGCGGTTGAATTCAGGGTCTTCAGGGTGCTCACCCTGATAGTAGTGAATCTCCGAGCAAGGCCCGCACGGCCCTGTCTCGCCCATCTGCCAGAAATTGTCTTTGCGACCAAAGCGCAGTATTCGCTCGGCTGGCGCGCCCACCTGTTCCCAGTAACGCGCAGCCTCTTCGTCGGCTCCGACTTCCTGGTCGCCTTCAAAAATGCTGAACCACATGCGCCGAGGGTCAAGCCCGAATTCGTTGATGAGCAAGTCCCACGCGAAATAGATGGCTTCCTTTTTGAAATAATCGCCGAACGAGAAATTGCCGAGCATCTCGAAGAACGTATGATGGCGAGCCGTTCGGCCAACTTCGTCCAGGTCGTTGTGTTTGCCGCCCGCTCGCACACACTTCTGAGACGAGACGGCGCGTTTGTAATCGCGTTTTTCGTGCCCCAGAAAAACGTCCTTGAACTGATTCATGCCCGCGTTTGTAAACAGCAGCGTCGGGTCATTGGCAGGCAATAAGGGTGAACTTCGCACCACGCGATGCTGGCGCGCGGCAAAATAATCTAAAAACTTCTGTCTTATCTCTTGTCCGGTCATAATAGTCATCTTTGTCATTGATATTTGAAATTATAATTATAGCAAATCGGAGTAGGTCACAAAAACAGTACCGCGAGCGATAGCAAACGGGTGGGCAAGTCAGTCTCAATACTCACCCGTTTGCTATCGCTCGCGGTACTGTTTTGACTTATTGAAAAGCGGCTTCTTCGTCTTTGAGGCGCAGCAGGTCTAGCATCAAGCCCATGTTGGATGTCGCTCGAATCGTGTGTTCGTATTCGGTCTCTGACCTGTTAAATACAAATGTGCCTTCGGTCACGTCCAAAAAATTGAGGAGCGCATCCTGACCTCTGATTGAGCCGGACTTCGCTCCAACGATCAGCCCTTCGCCGAAGTGAAGCTCTCCCTTCGCAACAGGCGATATGATGACAAGCGCGCCGGTCAGCTTGTTGTTCTCAATTATTTGAATGATATCGAAGAGGCTCACGACTGCAAAGTTGCCGAGCAGCCCGCTTCGACCTCGCGGAGGGGTTATTTCAGGTTGTTCGATCTCAGGCGGCTTCGCTTCAACAGGAGGGACGAGAACCAGCGGCTTGCCTTCGATGAGGTGTTCAAGTGCGGTGAGATAAGCAGGTTTCAAATCCAAAAAACGCACGCCCATGCCCATCTGCGGCATGCTGTATCGAACTTCGCATTCGGCCTCTATAGGTATGTCCTTGATGCGGAATTTGATTTTAAGAATCGTGCCTTGCGTGAAGCAGGTCATCGAATCAATGAAAGCGCCGGTCGTGCTCAGGTCGGTGATGCGCGTGGCAAGGCGATTAATGCCGATGCCTTCGCACTCTACTTCGCAGATGTAGCTGATTCGTTTGGCTTCTCGCCTGTCTTTGCCGTACCTCATCGAAATCCCACTTCGTATTTTAGATTTTAGATTTTAGATTTTAGATTGCTGACGCAAAACTCCGCGCGTCGTTTTTCAATCCAAAATCCAAAATCTAAAATATTCATTCGTCCTCTTCAATCTGTGCTCTAAGGGCCTGGAGCTTTTTTATTATCAAATCGTAGCCGAAACCCAGTCGCGCCAGGTAATCGAACATTCGCTTCGCATCGTTTCTGTCTCTGGGGCGACCGTGCGTGCGAATGCGTTTTTCAATCGCTCGATCTATCAACGTTCCTTCGTCTACTTCTTCAAACACTGTGTCGAGCGCTTTATTTATCGTCTGCCGCTCGACTTTCTTACCGGCCAACTCGCGCGCCAGCCTCGACCTGCCTACGGGCTTCACGTTCACGCGCGAGCTTGCGTAGTTGTGCGCAAACAAACTGTCATTGACATAGCCCAGCTCTTTCAGTTTCGCTATGCACTCATCAACGAGCGCAGGCTCGGCCCAGGGCTTTGCGAGCAATCGCTCGCGCAATTGCCGTTCGCTGCGAGGGCGCGCGGCCAGTACGTTGATTGCCCTCGCAAAAATGCGCGCGCGTGTTTTGTCAACATTCGATTTTTGCGCTTTCTGTTGGCCGCTATCTTCATCCTCAACCGATTGATTTCGCCCGCGCGCAGGACTGCTTTCGCCCGCGCTTTCGGGTTTCATCTTGTTACTTGCTCTGTGCCTTCTAAAAGCCAATTGACAAATTGTTTGGTTTCGGGCCGCGAGGCATCGAGCGGGCCTGTGCGTTTGCGCGACCGCTCCATGTCTTCGCGCGCTTGATCCGAAACCGATCTTACTCCAGCCACTCTCAGCTTGAATTCATCGGCGTTAGTCGCGCAGTTGAGCGCCTCTTCGTATGTTATCAACCCGCGAGAATACAAATCAAACAACGACTGGTCGAAGGTCTGCATCCCGTATTGCGATGTGCCCTGCGCTATCGCATCGCGTATCAGCGCGGTCTTCTCCGGGTGAATAATGCAGTCTCGAATGTACGGAGTAACAATCATGACTTCGACGGCAGGGACGCGGCCTTGAATGGATTCCGCCGCGCGCACCAGCCTCATCGAGATTACTGCCCTGAGCACGCTGCCGAGTTGCAAACGGACTGCGCGCTGCTGGTGCGGCGGAAAGACCGAAACTATTCGATTGATCGTTTCAGTCGCGTCGAGCGTGTGCAGTGTTGATAAGACGAGGTGACCTGTTTCGGCTGCCGTCAGCGCCGTCTCGATAGTCTCGTAGTCGCGCATTTCGCCCACGAGTATAACGTCCGGGTCCTGGCGCAGCGCGCCGCGAAGGGCTTCGGAAAAGCTCCGCGTGTCAACGTCCACCTCGCGCTGATTCACATAAGATTTTTTGTCGCGATGAAGAAATTCGATTGGGTCTTCGATGGTTACGATGTGGCCCGTGCGCATGCGGTTCATGTAATCAATCATCGCTGCGAGCGTGGTTGATTTGCCAGACCCCGTCGAGCCTGTGACCAGCACGAGTCCGCGAGGCTCGTCGGCTATCTTTTCGATCACGGTCGGCAATCGCAATTCTTCTGTCGTGCGCACCGTCGTCGGTATCACGCGCAGTACCATGCCTACTGTGCCGCGCTGTTGAAATATGTTGCAACGGAAGCGACCCAGTCCCGATACGCCATAAGCGATGTCAATTTCGGAACTCTCGCCGAAGCGCTGCTTCTGCCGGTTATTCATTATCGAAAACGCCATGTTGAGCGTGTCTTCGGCAGAAAGTCGCTGTGCTTCGACCATCGGTTGAAGCTCGCCGTTGATGCGCATGAAGGGAAAGCTCCCGGCCTTGATATGCAAGTCGGATGCGCCCTTGCTGCACGCGATGGTCAGCAGTTGATCAATGCTGGGTGACATTAGCTATTGCCTCGCAAAGCTTGACTAATGAAATAACACGGGGACCGTCCGCGATTATTCAGTTCAAGATAGTTTTCAGAGTGCGCCCGACTTCGACACAGGTCGGGATTGAAGATGAATGAGGAGGGGCATTCGCCGAAAGATTGGCCGGATGATGAGCGGGCCTGACCTCCAGCGCTCGTATTATAAGCCCAACTCCAACACGGAGCAACAGTAATAAAATAGGGGTCAGGTGCCGGAGGTCGAGGGCCGGTACAGAGAATCTCTACAGTAAATCAATCTATATTAATGGGTCAGATGACCTGGCCTTAACACCGGCCCCCGACCCCTGACACACGGCCCCTATCTCTGTCCGGGGCTGGTGTATCTCAATTCGTTGCCGTTGCTCAACAATCGCGTGATCGTGTATCTGACAAATCCCGTCTCGCGGTTGCCGTCATACTCGAATTCATAAACCCCGTGCCCGTTCGGCTCAAGTTGCTCAGGGTTGATCGGTATGGTGCGTACTTCCGGCGACTGATTGTTCGCGCGTTCGAGCCTTATTTCTATAGCCAGCGCTTCGAGCGTTTCCTTTGAGATGTTATCAACCGTGCCTTTCGCTTTGACCATATTCTTGTTTGTTTCGGGAACGCGCGAAGCGAATATCATCGCCTTTGGATCGCCAGACAGTGACGAACGGTTGGGATCAACGCCGCGCATGCGCGCTACCCATGCATTGACCTGCGAATTCACAGATGGCACGAACAGGTAAGCGGCCAAAGCGCTGCCTATGATTAGAATCACAAGCAGCAGCGCAATCGTTCCTGCGCGCCCGCCGTCTTTTACAAGCGGCTTACCGTAGCGAGTCAATTCGCCGATGCCAATTTCATCTTTCGATCTCACAGGCGTGCCGAGCACCATAGGCCCTTGCGCTCCTTCGGTTGGCAGACCGAGTACGGCTCCTGCAGGCGCTCTTCGCTCGCGCGCTCGATTTACATGCGCTGGCGTGAAAGAAGTTTCAACCGGCTCGCCAATAGGTGTAGACCGGACATCTGAAACGGCAGGCTCGGCTGCAAGCTCGCGCGTTCCGCGCTGTTCGTAGGGCGTTGATGTTTGCTGTTCTGCTCGCGCTTCACTCTCTAGTGGCTGGCCGTAGAGACGAGTGTTAGAAACAGGGGCATTCTCATTGCGTGGGCTGCCCGCATAAAGATCGCGCGTTGCTCGCGGAGCGGGCTGCTGGTTGCGCACCATCTCAGACTGTTCGCGTGGCGTGATGGGTTTGATGGTCGGCGGTTCAAACGTTTCGCGCGGAGCGCGATGCTCGACTCGCGCATCAGGTTCCGGTTCAAGCTTGCCGGTTTGTGATTCGCTCGCCTGTTCGATTAATTGAGAGTGCAACAGTGCTGTTTGACCAGGCGCAATGGGTTGAGCGGGAGCAGGGATTTCCGGCTCTCTCTTTTCAAGCTCTGACCAAATATCTTCCCCAAAAGGCGTCGTCTCGCGCGGCGCTTCTGGTCGCGCAGGTGTTTCAACCTCAGCCAGAGGGCTTGCGAGCATTTCAGTCCCGCGCTCTTCACGCGCAATCTCCGGTTCGTGCGCGCGAGGATGGACGACGGGCGGTTCCGCTTCCGGCTCAGCCGCAGTTTCCATTTGAGCGATCTCGCGTAATTCTTCAAAGGCCGGGTCGCTTACGAGCGTGCGCGTCTCGCTGCTTTGAGGAGAGATGTTCACAGACTCAATCTCTTCCATCTGAGGAGGCTGCGCGCTCGCCGTATCTACGCCTGTATGTTGGGAGGGCGCAGATGGTTCGATGAAAAGGCTGCTGCGAGACATGCTCCATTCTTCTTCGGCCTCTTTTTCGCTCGCTTTAACGCGGCGAAGAAAGTAAATCAGAAGCGAGATGCCTGCAATGAAGAAAAGCACCGCTGCGGCTATCACGAGTTTGGATAACCTTGGCGGCTCTTGCGATTGGATGAGAATGAAAAGCGCAAAAAGCATTTTAGTCAAACCCCTCAAAAATCTAGAATCATTATACCTCTACTGATGCCGCGCTCTCAGGCGCGGGTTGCGCGAGCCCTGCAATTGCTTCAATCATGATCGCCTCTTCGTCCGGCTCAACGGCGCGCAGGTCAATCAGTACCCGGTCGTGCTCTGTGCGAGTGATGATCGGCACGCGATGGCCGCGCAGTCGCTGTTCGATTTGCGACGCGGATAATTCGTCACCCTCAATCGCAATCAAAACGGTCGGCAGTTTCACTTCGGGAGCCGAGCCGCCGCCTATGACCGAGTCGCCGTCTTCAATCGTGACCTTGATCCCTTCGCCAGCCATTAGCTTTATTGCTTCGCTGAAGCGCCGCGCCCGCTCGCTTAGACCATCGCGCGTTCGGGCCATCGCGCGAATGACCGGGATTTCCGATTCTGCGACGCCGCGCTCGTAAAGTCTCAACGTCGCTTCGAGCGCGGCATAGGTCATCTTGTCCACTCTGAACGCCCGCATCAAAGGATTTTTTCGCACCAGATCAACAACGGCGCGCGAACCTGCGATTATGCCCGACTGCGGCCCGCCCAACATCTTGTCGCCGCTGAATGAAACGACAGAGATGCCTGCACGAAGCGACTGGGCTACAACAGGCTCGTCTTTCACCCCGTAAGGCGCAAGATCAATCAAACAGCCCGACCCCAAATCTTCAAACGACAAGATGCCCGCGCGTTGCGCAAGGTCGGCTATCTCTTTTATGCCTGGCCGTTCTGTAAATCCGATGATGCGATAATTCGATGGATGCACGCGAAGGATGAGCCGGGTGTTTTCGTTTATCGCGCGCTCATAATCATTGATGTGCGTCCGATTGGTCGTGCCGACTTCGCGCAGTCGCGCGCCGCTTTTCGCCATGACGTCGGGGATGCGAAAGCTGCCGCCGATCTCGATCAACTCGCCGCGCGATACGATAACCTCTCCGCCTTCGGCCAGCGTGTTTAGCACCAGCATCACAGCCGCAGCGTTGTTGTTTGCGATTATTGCCGATTCGCTCCCCGCGAGCCGCGCAAGAAGGTGCTGGCAGTGAGATTCGCGAGCGCCGCGCCGCCCTTCGCTCAAATCGTATTCGAGATTCGAGTAATGAGAAGCCGCTTCCGAGATCGCTTCAATCGCCTTGTCGGCAAGAGGCGCGCGACCGAGGTTCGTGTGAATGATAACTCCCGTAGCATTTATGACTCGTTTGAGCGAAGACTGAACGGATGCGTTCGCTCGCGTTTCAAGTCGCCGCTCGATTTCATCAACCGGAAAGTTAGTAGCTTGAAATTGCCCACTGATGATCTGTTCGCGTATCTCTTCAAGGATTTTTCTGAGCAGGTCGCGCACGCGGTCGCGGCTCAAAACTTCAGATCAGTCGCTCGGCGGCGGGACGAGCGAGCATCCGCTCGATTGAAGGCAGCGATCTCAATAGTTCACTTGACATGCGATTTCAGTTGACACCGCGAAGTGCCTGACTTACATTCTAGCACAACCCCCGCGCCTTACACATAAGCCCCTTCTGAGGTAATGATGGAAGCAAAACAAATCAATCCTGTAGATGATTCGCTTGATCGCCTCGAATACGAAATGCGCCGGTTGAAAGTTGAATACGATATTTATTTCAACGGCGGATCACTTCGCCCGCCTATGGATACGAAGGGCCGTGTGGAGACTTCGATCAAACGCATATACGACATGCGCGGCGTGTCGTTCGGCCAGCGCTTTCGTTATAACGGCCTCGTTGCTCGCTACAACGTGATGCGCGAGTTGTGGCGGCGACAGACCCAGGAGCGCGAAGAGAGCGGACGACCTCCTACGCCTGAAGCTCACACAGCGTTGCGCGAGCGATCAGCGATCATTCGATGTCGCGATCCGAAGGCGGAGCCTGAGAAAGTCAGCGAGCTTTACGATCACCTGATAGCGGCCAAACGAGAATGCGGTGAGAGAATAGGTGCGCTTACTCTTGAAGTATTCACTCAATTTTTGATGTCGCGCGCAGATCAGATAAAAGAACGCCTTGCCACGGATGCCGTAGACTTTGTCATAGGCGTTGACAATGGCCGCGTCAAATTTGCCGCGCGCCCGGCAGGTGATTAAAGGGTCGGCCTGATGGCTTCGGGAAAAGGTATATTTCTTGCCCGAAAATTGAAATAGCCCTGCTCTTGGGAGCAGGGCTATTTCACGCGCCTGGGGCAATCACTAAAGCCTTCGGACAGCTTCGGCTTGAGGTCCTTTCGGTCCCTGGACTACTTGAAACTCGACGGTTTCACCTTGCTTGAGCGACTTATACCCGTCCTGCACTATGGCCGAATAGTGCACGAACACGTCAGTGCCGCCCGGCTGCTCGATGAATCCATAGCCTTTTGCATTGCTGAACCATTTGACCTTGCCTTGTGATGTTGACATCTACTTTCCTCCTCCAAGTCGGATGCTTCGCTGGCCTGAGCAGCCATGCGTTTGCCGTGGTTCATATCAAACGGTGAATATTGAGAGATACTCGCGCGGCGAAAAATGCGCCTGATATTGTCCGTCGCGCAAAGCTTAAAAAGAAAACCGCAAAGCGAAGCTCGCCGATTTGCGAGCCTCCCTTTGCGGCTTCTTATCAAGCTTTCCTAAGTGCTACCAAGACTTCTAACCGCTCAAGCTAAATCTTTAACGAAGTGGGCCGCATACTAGCTCAACGGATTACCAGAGTCAAGCAAAAAATCCCCACCGCGAGTTGTTAGCCGTCGTTATCTTTACCCTGATGATGAAGGGCGCTCTTGACGGTTTTCAATACTTGCGAAAGATCGAAGGGCTTCGCGATGAAATCAACCGCGTGACATCGTTTCACGCCGCTAAAATTCGGCTCGCCAACTCTCGCTGAGACTACCACCACTAACGTATTTGGATGTGCCGTGTTGATATGTTCGCACAGCTCGATGCCTGACGCGCCCGGCATTGTTATGTCGGTCAACACCAGATTGAATGAGGAGGCAGCCAGCAACCTCTTTGCTTCTTCTGCATTTTTGGCAGTAACACAAGTGTAGTTGGCACCCAGGTACGACGCCAAAAGTCTTCGTATAGGTTCTTCATCATCTATGATCAGGATCGAAACTTCTTCACTCTTCATCAGCCCCTCAGAACACTGGGTTTTGGGCGAAGCTATCTCTTCACCCTAACTCGGCTGAACCGGGGCATTGGTAGGACATGGCCGTAAAAGTTTGCTGAAGAAGCTCTGCCTTCTGCGTTATCAGTTGAGCGCCCACACGGTTACCACTTTTGTAAGTGGACTAACAAAGACAAGTGACTATTACTGCCTGCGTCGGGAGCTGGAACCACCGCTGTCGCGATACTTGGCGCTACGCCCTCAAGCATATAAACGACCTTCAAATTCATCCCTCGCTTATATAGTCAGTGGAGTTTATCACACATGCCCGCTTGCCGTTCAACATATCAATATCACTTATTTTCTGAGATTAGCCGGAGTGCTTGAATATGGGTGACGAGTTCGAGCGGCAAGTTTACTTGATGAGCAACTCGTAGCGGGCGATAGTGGCGGGAAGCGGATCAACGCCAAGCTCGCGGCGCAGCATCTTGCGCAATCCGTCGAACTGCTCGATGGCAGCAGCGCGATTGCCTGAGTGGACATGCGCTTCCATAACGTTGCAATGCACATCTTCTTGATACGGGTCGCGCGTCAAAAACATCTGACCGTATCGTATGACCTGCTCATGATGGCCGCGCTCGCTGTGATGGGCAATCAGTTCCTTCAACGCTTCAAGGTAAAGATCGCGGTAGTAACTTTGAAGCTCTTCTACCCAGTTATAATAAAACTCTTCAAGAAAGTCGCCCCGATAAAGCTTTATCGCGGCGGCAAGCAATTGAGCGGCTCCGTCCGGGTCATCGCTTCGGCGAGCTTCGTGCGCGTCTGCAAGCAGGCGCTCGAATTCTTCGGCATCAATCTGGCATTGATATTGAGGGTTGAGCAGGTAAGCCCCTTCGCGGTAGAGGATGAAATCTTTTTTGACCACCTGACCCGTGTTGAGCGCTTTCCTCAAATGCGAAATCGTCGGGTGAAAATTCTTCGCCACCGTTTCGGGGTCTGCGTCATACCAGAATGTTTCCACCAGCGTATCTTTCGGCGCGCGATGATTGCGGCGCGATGCAATGTAACAGAGTATGTGCAGTGCCTTCGCCAATCGCCACGCTTCTTTGAGCGGCTCGGCAGGATCGCGATACACCTCCGCAGGGCCAAGCATGTTGATCGCAAGGTCGTAACCTGATCGCTCGATAATCAATTCGACCGTTGGCGTTGCGCTTGCGCGACGATTGTCAGCAGGCTCCGCGTCAGCCTTTGCAACTTCGGCGGGAATGATTTCGGCCAGGTAATCAGGGGCCAGGCCGGAATTCATCGCGGCGTGAAATAGAAGCGGCGCAACAGCGGCCTCGCTCGACAGCAGGTAGGAATAGTCATACCTGATCGAGAGGTCAACAGCGCGGCGCAGATGCGCGAGCGCTTCCTCTTTGCGACTCAGATCCCAGAGCAAGCGCGCAAGCGACACCGAAGCTCGCGCCTCGTTGTAGCGCAGCCGATCATCTCGCGCCAGCGTCGCCGCTTCTATAAAAGAACTCTCGGCCTGCATCGCGCGACCCGCCGCCATCTCAATTCGCCCGCGCATGATCAGAGCCGTCGAGCGTTCAGACGGCGACCCTGCGGCGCGCGCGCGGAAATATTCTTGAGCTTCGCGCTCGGCGGCCTGCGTGTCGCCCATTCGCAGATAAGCGCTGGCGCGCTCGTCAAACAGTTCTTTGTCCGTCAGCGCCACGCCCGCGTCGCGATAAGCTCGCGCGGCTTCGTCGTAGAAATCAAGCGAGCGCTGATAATCGGCTCGCTCGCGGTAAAGAGTGCCAAACGCTTCGAGCGTTTCGGCAGTAGCCACCTTGAGGTTGAACAACTGGCATCGCTTGAGCGCAAGCTCAAGGTGCGACTCTGCTTCGTCGAGTCGTCCCTGCACAGTCTTCAATCGCGCGATGTTGAGATGCGCGATTGCTTCTTGAGGGAACGGAACTGTTTCGCTATCAGAACGATTCAGTCCCGTAGCGCGATCATCTATCATCTGGCCGAGCCACCGGAGCGCTTCGTTGAAATCACCTTCCATCGAATAAGGCAGGCCGAGATTGTGCAGCACTATTCGGGCGAAGCGATCATCAGGAGCTTCTCTCGCTTCTTCGAGCGCAGAGCGCCAGTTTTCAATCGCGCGCTCTGCGTCGTTCAACGAAGCGAAGTAGCACAGGCCGATAGTGTTGAAACAGCGCGCACGCAATGCATGAAGTCCCGGCGCAAGTTCGATTGCCGAAGAGGCGAGTTTGATGGCTTCTTCGTAATCGCCGCGATGGCGAGCCAGATAAGCCTGCCCGCGAAAGGCTTCAGCTTGCGCTGTCGTCTCGCCCGTTGCGCGAGCCACCTGCGCGGCTTGCGCGTACAGCGAGAGCGCGCGCGAGTAATCGCTTTCGATCAATGCTACGTCCGCGCGCGTGATGAGCGCGCGCGGCTGAACACTCAATGCCTCTTCCGGCAAATTGTCAAACGCTCGCTTGATAGCCTCGAACCTTCCCGACTCCACCAGGTCAGGCCCGTGGCTCGCAAGCATTTCCGCAACGTCGCTCGCGCGCCCGGCTTTCGCGAAATGATGCACTGCCAAGTCCCATTGCCGTGTGCTGACGAAATAATCCGCGCACTTTTTATGCAGGTTCTTCACTTCATTCGCGCCCAACTCGCTTGCGAGCCACCGGCTCAGAAAACTGCGAAAGAGCGGGTGAAGACGGTATTCTTCTTCAGCGCCCGAAGCGTAGATGTGCGAGATGAAAACATTGCGCCGCGCGAGCGCGCGAAGCTGGTCGGGGCAGTCAGAGATGCCGAGCGCCGCATCGCATATCGCAGGGTCAATGCGATCAAGCAAAGAGAGTCGGCCCAGCATCAAACGCGTCTCAGGCGGCTCGAACTGCAAAACCTCCTCCGCGAAGTAATCGAATATGTCGAGTTCGGATTGTTGAAATGCGGTCGCAAGCCACGAGCGGTTCGCATCGTTGTCAATCTCTGCGCTGGGGTAGTCGCTGGTGCGGTCGAGCGACTGTTGAATCAACTGGAGTGCGGTGACCCACCCATCGGTCTTTTGGTGAAACTGGTTTACAAGATCAGCAGGGAGCGAATGGCCGAAGGTCTCGGCGAACAATTGCTCGACTTCCGTCTGAGTGAACAGCAAGTCCTGACGATTCAACACCCCGACAAGCCCACGGCTTCTGAACCTCATCACTGAAAGGTTAGGCATAGAGCGACTCGTGATGATTATGTGCAACACATCCGGCAAATACTGCACCAGCCGATCCACCGCCGCCGCTATCGCTTCACTCGAATCCACGTGATGATAATCATCCAACACCACTATCGTCTTCTCTTCCAACTGCTCGCTCACCTCGTTGACAAACACGTCCACCAACTGCTCCACCTTCCCGCTCAGATTCTCTGTCTCAGAGATATACCCCATCACCACCTGCCCGAAGTCCTCCCTCTGGCTCCTTATCCCGTACACCAGGTACCCGAAAAACACCGCCAGATCCAGGTCCGACGGGTCTATCTGATACCAGACTGACCGCAGCGAGCTTGTCCTGACGAAGTCCGTCACGAGCGTCGTCTTTCCGCACCCCGCGTTTGCGCAGACGATGGTCGCTGGCTGATCTAGGAAGCCGCGCATCCGCTCGATCAAGCGGGGGCGGGCCAGCACGCGACGCCCCAATCGCGGTGGCAGCAATTTTGTTCTTAAGAAAAACTGTGGAAGCATATTTATTGTGACGAGTGGCAGTAGCCCGCGCGTAAGCAAGGGCGCATCCGTGTGTCCTCCCTCACGGTCGGGCTACTGCCATTTATCCTATCAATCTTTTGTACGTCGCTACGGTCTCCGGCAAAGGTGCGACGCCAAGCTCTTCCATTAACAAGTCCTTGAGATTTTCGTACTGCTCTCGCATGGCTGCGCGATTGCCTATGCGAGCGTAAGCGTCCATCAACTGGCGATGAACGTCTTCGCGATATGCGTCGCGGCTCAATATCATTTTCGAATACACAATTGATTTCCCGTACTCTTCGATGTGATGATAATGATCTGCCAATTCCTTCAATGTAGCAAAATATACATTGCGATAATAAGCGCGCGGCTCCTCAACCCATTTATCGTAAGACTCTTCTAAAAACTCACCGCGATATAATTCTACGGCGCGTCGCGCAGCGTTCGTGAATCCTTCGCCGTCTCCTTCGCGATTATGCGCGCGAGCGGCAGCTATCAACCGCTCGAATTCTTCGATGTCGAGCAGGTAAACGAACTCGGGGTTCAGATAGTAAGCGCTCTCGCGGTAACGAATAAAATTCTTCTTCACTGCCTGATCGCTGTTGAGCGCGCGGCGTATGTAAGAGATCGTAGGCCAGAAGTTTTTGTCAATGTCTTCAAGCGGCGTGTCGGGCCAGAACGTCTCCACAATCGCGTCTTTGGTAGCACGATGATTCTGGTGCGACGCGATGAAGCAAAGTATGCGCTGCGCACGCGAGAGCGTCCATGCATCGGGCGCGAGTTTGCGCCCCTGCTCGCGCAACACTTCGACAGCACCTAGCATATTGATTGACAGATCAATCTCGCGCTCTTCGCTCGAAGCACGCACGCTCGCATGCCGAGGCTTTGAAGAAGAAACCGAACGCGAGGCAATCACCGTGCCTGCCGTCGCCGCATCCGCGCGTTTCTGCGTCCCCGCGCCTTCCTCTACTCCGGCGTCTTTCAGGTAATCGGTTTCGATGTTGCGAGCCAACGCAAGCTGAAAGACGGCGGGCGCGCGCGCGGCTTCTACCTTCACCGTGTGCCTATAGTTAAATTCGCGCGCAAGCTTCATCGCCTCTGCGAAGTGAGACATCGCGGCATCCGCGTTGCCCGCGCGATGCTCTGCGCGCGCCAGCAGAAACTGCGCGCACGCAATCCAGAAGCTCGAATGACAGGTGGTGAACTGAGCGAGCGCTTCCTGAAGCAAACCTCGCGGATCGCCCGCTTCGCTTTCGAGCATAACGCGGCCAAGCAGCAGGCGCGAACGCGCAATCGGCACGGCATAGCGCAACGCCACGCGCTTCTCCAAAAGTTTTTCGGCTGCATCGCGCGCTTTCGAGTAGTTCGCTTCGGCAAGCAACAGCCGCATCTGCTCGTCTGGAAGCTCGCGCGCTTCAAGCTTCATGCCTGCATCGCGGTACAGGTCTTCGGCCTGATGATAATGCTCGCGCGCGAGATGGAACTGGCCCCGCTCGCGGTGAAGATTGCCTATCAATTCCTGCGCCTCCGCGCGTTCAAGCGTGAGGTTGAACAACCGGCACAACTCCATCGCTTTTTCGAGCCGTCGCTCGCAGGCATCGAAATCGCCCGTTTCAAGATCGGCACGCGCAAGGTTGCAGTAGGCAAGCGCCTGTTGAGGAAGCGGAACGCGCGCGGCTTCTCCTTCGACCAGTTGCGCGAACCAATCGCGCGCTCGCGCGAGGTCGCCTGTGAAAGCATAAGGCAACCCGATGTTGTGCGAAATTATTCGAGCTAATCGCTCGCTGCCCGCGCGCCGCGCAAGCTCTACGCCGCGCCGCCACGTCGCGAGCGCTTCGTCAAATTCGCCCGTCTCAACGTTCGACAGAAACTGGCAATTGCCTATCGACTGCTCTAATTGCGCTTGAAGCTCCAGGTCGTCTGCCGGAGCATTATTGAGCGCTTCGGTCGCAAGGCCAAAGGCTCGGACGTGTTCGCCTCGACGTATGAGGCAAGCGGCCAGCCCGTGAAGCGACGCGGCTTCGCAGCGCGTGTCGCCTATAGCGCGTGCGCTGCCGACTGCCTTGTTGAATAATCGCTCTGCAACTTCGGTGTCGCCTTCCATTCGCGCGATGTGCGCGCGCTGTCTGAGTATTTCGGGATGAAGATTTGTGATTGATTCGCTTACGATCTGGTATCCACGTTTGACGATCTCGAACATTCCGGCGTCGAACAATTCGCGCCCGCGCTCGACCATTATATTCGCTATCGCTTCGATGTCGCGCGCTTCGGCGTAAAGCAATCCGGCCCTCTGCCAATCGCCAAGCTCCATCAAACGGTCGGCATATAATCTGTTAAGCTCCTGTAGTCCCGTCTCGCCCAGTTTCGCTTTCAGTCGTCGGCGAAGGAATCGGCGAAACATCGGATGAAAGCTGTATTCGTCAGCGCCTCCTCCGTTCACGTGCGAGATAAAAAGGTTGCGCCGCTGAAGCGAAGCCAGCAGTCGATAAACCTCTTCGGGCAGAAGCACGCAACTGGCCGTTACCGGATCAATGCGATTGAATAATGAGAGTCGCAACAGCACGTCCTGTGTTTCAGGAGTCTCGTATTCTAATACTTCTTCCGCAAAATAATCGAATATCTCTTCTTCGCTCTGCTTGAGTATTTCGGCAAAAGCGGATTCGGAAATTTTGCTGTCTTCAGGCTGGCCGTCCTGGCCGCGATGCTCGACTGCCTGCGCAATCAATTGAAGCCCTGTAGCCCAACCGCCTGTGCGTTTGTGAAACTGATGTATCAACTCCTCGTCTAGCCGATGGTCCGCGAGGCCTGCGAAAAATTGTTCGACTTCTCCCTCTGTAAACGAGAGGTCTTGCCGGTCTATGACCCCGATCAAGCCTTTGCTCCTGAGCCGCGTAATCGAAAGGTTAGGCATAGAGCGACTCGTGATGATTATGTGCAACACGTCCGGCAAATACTGCACCAGCCGATCCACCGCCGCCGCTATCGCTTCACTCGAATCCACGTGATGATAATCATCCAACACCACTATCGTCTTCTCTTCCAACTGCTCGCTCACCTCGTTGACAAACACGTCCACCAACTGCTCCACCTTCCCGCTCAGATTCTCAGTCTCTGAGATATACCCCATCACCACCTGCCCGAAGTCCTCCCTCTGGCTCCTTATCCCGTACACCAGGTACCCGAAAAACACCGCCAGATCCAGGTCCGACGGGTCTATCTGATACCAGACTGACCGCAGCGAGCTTGTCCTGACGAAGTCCGTCACAAGCGTCGTCTTGCCGCAGCCCGCGTTTGCGCAGACAATGGTCGCTGGCTGATCTAGGAAGCCGCGCATCCGCTCGATCAAGCGGGGGCGGGCCAGCACGCGACGCCCCAGTCGCGGTGGCAGCAGTTTCGTTCTTAAGAAAAACTGTGGAAGCATATTTATTGTGACGAGTGGCAGTAGCCCGACCGTGAGGGAGGGCGCAGCAGAACGCCCTTGCTTACGCGCGGGCTACTGCCATTTTCAAATTACAAATCACTACGCTCTCGCCGGGCTGTTTGACACTAGTACCACATTGAGCCAATCGGATTCTACCGAATACAATCGGCACAGATCATTCAGCACAGGATGAAACGATTCTTCGCAGGCGATGAAGTAGCTATAGTCGAACGCTTCGGCGAGCGATAGAAATTCAATCAGCGCGAGCTTCCCTGCTTCCGCATCACGATCTCGAAGCGCGCGTGCCCTCAAATGACAGCCTATCGCAAGGTAATAGTTGCATTGCAACCGGCGAAGCAGCGGCTCGCTCGCATCTGCTTCTAATATCGCGCGAGCGTCTTTGCGTTCGATCATCACACGCCCGCGCATCTGTCGCGCAAGCGCGGCTTCTATATTGCGCCCGCTCTCCTCCCGGTCAACGATCATCTGACTGATAAGGTCGAGCGCCTGATCCAGATCGCCCCGCCGCATTTCCAGCAGCGCGCGTTCGTAATAGAGATCGCTCTTTATGGGGTCTGCGTCAACGTTTCGATATTCGTTCAACGCTTCGTTGTAGAGACGGTCTGCCTCGTCGAAATGATGGTATTCGCGCGCGATGTTGGCTCTCCCTTCGTGTATACGCGGCATGAACCCACGCAGATTGAAGACCGAAGCAAGCTCTGCCGCGCTTGCAAGATCACGGCCCGCAAGTTCCAGTTTCCCTTGCGCGGTATAGATGGCCGAGCGATTCAGATAGAGAGGTATCGAGTCGGGATGCAGTGCGCTGTCTTTCGTGTCTGAAATCGGGCTGCGCGAAAAGTACCTGAGCGCCGCATGAAAGTCGCCTTCCATGAAAGTGGGCAGCGCCAGGTTGTGCGAAATCGTTCTGACCAACCGCGCATCGCCTGCTTCATGAGCGAGCCTGAGCGCCTCTTCCATCATTTCGCTCGCTTCATTGTAACGCCCCTCGAAAACCCTGACTGCGCCGATGACGTTTTTGATGCGGGCAGCAAGAGTCAAAGCGTGCGGCGTCGAGGCGGCTGGCGTCGTGCGCGCCTCGGCTTCTTCCGCGTATCGGATTGCATTTGTGAAATTGTGATCGCGAGCGGCTGTGTGAGCTAACCCTGCAAGCGCAGCCGCTTCAGCCGAGCGGTCGTTTGCTAGGGACGCAGTCGCAAGCCCTGCTCTGAACATCGCATCGGCGCTCGCCGTGTCGCCTTCGATCACTCGCATGTCGCCCATCAGGTTATAAAGCTGCGGGCAAGCGTCAAGCGTCTCGCGCCGGAAACGCGGAAAGTATTTGCTTACAGTCGTCGTCAAGCCGCTGTCGAGCAGTTGCCATTGAGCGACGAGCAGTACTTCAGCCGCTCGCGTTTCATCTCCGGCCTTGAAGAAATGATGAAGCGCGGGCTCCCAGTTCTCTCGCTCCGAGTAGTAATCGGCAAGCTGATGGTGCATCTCTGTGCGCTCTTCGCTTGTGGTTTCCTCTTCGAGTCGCTTGTGAAGAAAATCGCGGAAGAGATGATGATAGATAAACGTATCGGTGCTGGCGGCGACTCGGCTCAGAAAAATATTTTCGCGCACCAGGGCTTGAAGCTGCTCGCTCGTCACATCGAGCGCGAACGCTCCCTTGAGTATTTCAGGCGTGACGCGCTCAGGCAGCGCCGAACGCACGAGCAGCGCGCGCATACGGGGTGGTTCTGCGCCGTAAACTTTCTTTGCGAAGTAATCGAATATTTCCGTTTCCGATTGCGTGATAATTTCTTCGATCTCCTGCTCGCGCAAGCGAGCGTCTGCTTCAAGCGCTCTGCGAATGATTTGAAGCCCCGCGACCCATCCTTGAGTCCGCGCCAGCAGCTTGTTTATGCCATCTGCGTTGTCGAGCACGCCCGAAAGCAACTCGGTCGCTTCTGCCCGCGTGAAGGCGAGCGCGCGGTCGTCAATCTGATCCATGCTCTGCTTGCTGCGCATGCGCGAAAATGTAAACTGCGGCGCGACGCGCGCAAGCATCATTAAATGAATATTTTCCGGCAGCAGCGGCAATATTCGATAGAGCACTGCCGCGCTCCACTCGGCTGCGAATATATGATGAATGTTATCGAGCACGATTATCAATTCTTGCTCGACGGCTTCCGACAGTTCATAAAGAAACAGGTCGGCCAGTTGCTCTGGCCGCGTGCCCGCGCCCGACCGCAGCATATCCAGTGTGCTGCGCCCGAAATCCGGCGCAACCTGACGCACGGCGCGCACGAGGTATTGAAAAAATAGAGCGATGTCTGCATCTGATGAATCCAGATCGTACCATACTGCGGCGCGGTCAGTGCGGAGCAGGAACTCTGCGGCGACGGTCGTCTTGCCCCATCCCGGCCCCGCGCAAACGAAGCTGGCGCTGAGATCGAGATTCGAGCGAAGTCGCTCGATCAATCGCTCGCGCTTAATCCTGTTCGGCCTGAGATCAGGCGGGCGGAGCTTTGATTCGATGAATTTGATCATACTGCTTTTCGCTCTTGGGTGAGGGAGAACATTCTAGCATCGCAGATGTAGCATGCCAATAATTGCCGCGACTGAATCACCGATTGGGGACAAAGGCCGCGCGGTGATGTATTGTTTTATCTGAAAAACACTTCCTCGAATTTCCTCCCTCTATCACCTTCTTACTGAGTCTACGCTCAAACGACCTGATCCGCGCGAGGCAATGTAGAGGAACAAGAAGCAGTACAACACGGCCAGTTCTCCCTCGTTGAGCATCGGCCAGGGAGCTTTCGGGGCATGCTGCATGAAGTAAGCAACCGCCATTTCGCCGCTAGCGATGAAAGCCGCGAAACCGGCCAGGAGTCCGAGCGCGATCATCAACCCGCAGACAAGTTCGATTACTCCGGCTGCTCCGAAAAGTGAGGCGATCTCGACAGTAGGCTTATTGCCAGGCCAGCCGAACAGCTTCTGGCTGCCGTGCATCGCGAACAGCAGACCCGCGACTATTCGCAGAAGGGCATAAAAATAATCCGAGTACTTTCCGAGGAAACGTTCCATAATTAGTCTCCTGATTTGTTAGCTACAAAGCAGTTTATTACAACCGTTGATATTTAGCACGCGCGGTTCTTCTGTTTGACAGAGATTCATGTGTAGCATATGATGCACTCCGTCAAATGGTTTCAAAAACCTCGGTCCTTCGGAGAAGTTTAACATTTATCTTCATAGTTTCGATTATTACTCGTCTGCTATGCCCGCGCATAGCTGGATAATTGACTTGCGGCATCCTTGCGAATGCAGGAGATAAACCCTGCGAACCTAAACCGTGTCTCTAACAAAAGGAGAATTAAAATGGCTAACCCGCTGACCGCGATACTTCCGATCAGTTCATCGGCAAGCATTGCAGATTTGCTTGAAACGCTGGCAAAAGCCGGACCGGCTATAGACACAGCGCTCACTAATGTCGGCACTGTTCACTTTGCCCGCTTCGTTCTTTTCGATGCATCGAACGCTTCCCTGCAACCTGCCCCTGCGCCGCCCTGGAATAACACCGGGCAGTTCAAGATATCTGTGATAACAGAATATGACGGCGATTTCGCGCCGTACATTCAAGCCTTCGTCAACCAGCTTGGAGACGTGTTCAACATGCTGCTCAGTTTCACTTCGGACGGGGAGCATCTTGTTCCTGTTCAGAACAACGTTGCGGGCTTTACCGCTTATGTCCAGTGTCACGACGCGAGCCAGCAATCCCCCAATAAAGAGTTTGGGTTGTACAGCTCATACCCCGACTGCACAGTGCAAAATATCCTTACTCTGGAGTGCGCCCCATCTTAAAAAAGGTTCAACCGTAGAGACTCTAATCAGTTTGAGCATTAGAGTCTCTATTACACTCCTAAACGACGGCTCTGGAGGAAAGGCTTATGACTGAAATCAATCTCAACGACGTTCAAGGATTCATTCTTCGCGGTTACAGGATAGATGTGGCGCGTTTTTTCGTCCTCAAGATCAATGATGCAGGCGCGGCAAAGAAGTTTCTTGGCGGCATCGTATCGGGTGATCAATCATTCCTCCAAATCACGACCGCCGAAGATTGGGGGCTGACAAAGCCGGATTATTGCCTGAACATCGGAATTACTTTCGAGGGTCTCACAACCTTACAGCTTGCAGAAAATTACTTGTCATCATTTCCTCAATCGTTTCAATTCGGCGCTACTTCGCAGGCGACTGCGCAGGCCGTAGGCGACATTGGCGAGAGCGCCCCCGCGAATTGGACAGGAGGATTGTCGGATGGAACGCAGGTACACATAGTGCTCGCTTTGTACACGCATACGGATCAGGGGCGAGAAGAGTATTCAACGGCGCTTCGCGCTCTGTTCAATAAATATGGCTTGACCGAGCTATCGGCTCAGGACACAGCGCCGCTGCCCAATGGCAAGATTCATTTCGGTTACACGGACGGCATCTCGCAGCCGCATGTTGATGGCGCTCCAACGAAAGGTGAAACTCCTGACGATCAACCTGTTGCTCCTACCGGAGAATTTCTGATGGGGTACATAAGCCAGAACCCCGGTCAAACTTATAATGTCTCTCCTGCGGAGTTGTCGCTCAACAGCAGCTTTGCCGCCTTCCGCATCCTCAAGCAGGATATTGCTGCATTCGATGCTTTTCTAGAACAGGTTGCGACTCAGTATCAAATAGACAAAGAACTGTTTGCAGCAAAACTCTGCGGCAGATGGCGTAACGGCATACCTTTGATACTCTCTCCCGATACCCAGTATCCGAATCCGCCCGTACCTCCGAAGCTGATCAATTGCTATGATTATGTAAGCAGCTCGACTACAACCAATGACGAAAACGGAACAGACCAGTGTCTTCCGGCGGCTGACGACACGTTCGGACTGACATGCCCTATCGGCTCGCATATGCGCCGCAATAATCCTCGCAGCGAACAAGTGTTAGGTGGCACCGGCGAAGGGCATCTGCATCGAATCATGCGGCGCGCGATTCCTTATGGGCCGGAGTATGACCCTGCAAACCCGGATGATGTCGAGCGCGGGCTGATAGGCATGTTCATAAATGTAGACCTCGCCAATCAGTTCGAGTTTCTTATAAGCCAGTGGAATGATAAATCCGACTTCGTCAAATCCGTTAAAGGGCCGGGCGGAATCAATCCTGTAAATAATATAAGCGGGCAGGATATTTTTCTTGGAATCAACGACGAAAGCACGAGCAGCTTCACGCTCGCTTATACGAATCCGAAAGAGAATAAGAAAATAACCGGCTTCGGGCGCTTTGTCATCACGAGGGGCGGAGCATATTGCTACCTGCCCAGCATTACCGCGATTAAGTATTTAGCCGGTTTGCCCAGTCAGTAAGTAAACTGAACAAATTGCGGGAAGCTGCGAAAAAAACCTTCTTTGAGCGGCTGGTTTATGGTGGTTTTCCAAATGTATGGATTACCATCTTCGCCGCGCTTCAGTTCAAAGCGTTCGTTTTCATCCATAGCATTGTTCAGATCAATATCTGCGTAGAGGTATGGGTCTTCGCCTTCCGGCTCGACCAGCAAAGTCAGGATGGCGGATTTATCAGAGAGCGCGTGATACAAACGACCTGCGGTGACAGTAGCTTTATCCTCGATAGGTTTCGCGAATTTGATCTTCGAGAAATCGCGCATAGGTTTAAAGACGACCTGTTCAAGATCGTCTAGATTGGCAACAAGCTGAGGCTCGAACTTTCCGTTGTATTCATTATCCGCCGCAACTGATGCAGACGCTATCGGCAATAACAAGATCAGGACAGACAGCAGGCTTGAAACTAATCTATAAGGTTGATATTGAATAATTGTTTCCATTTTTATAATTCCTTTCCGAAAAGAGAAATTCCAGCCTCGATCAGTTGCCGAGGCCTTCCGGGCCGCTGAATTGAGCAAGCTCTATTGAAGAGTCGCTGCGGCCCTGGTCAACGGTCTTTCACGCGCTTTGTTTACTGAAATATTTCAGACTCAATGCCAAACTCTTCATCCCATCCTTCATATGCCACATCGGTTGCGCCTATTACATACCTGACGACCTTCCATTTATCCTTCTCTTTTTTTAATAGAGCGCATATCCAATCGTCAAATATTCCTTCATCTATCGCGCTCTGGTATTCAGTTCCTTTGTAGCTCATTTTCTTCCCGCCGGGTTGTTTGGGCACACCTCGCATGAAAGCCCAGCCGCTTTTCACCTTAAGGTGATCGACTTTGAACTCGACCGATTTTTTCAGTGCCGCTTCGACAGGCGCGCGCAACGCATCCATTATCTGTTTGCGCTCAGGGCTGCCCGGTTTCGGAGTGTAAACAGCAGTCTGAGCAAAAGTCGAGAAGGTAAATAAGACCGTAGCAAGAACTGAGTAAAGTTTATGAGAGATTAGCATACTGCAGATCATAATATTATTGGGCGATAGAGTAGCGCGGTCTTTGCAGCACTCTATCGCCCACACTAGTTATTTTTGTTAGCGGCCAATCACGTCAACCAGTTCCTGAACGGCGGCTGCCGAACGCTGAAGCGCCGACCGCTCATCCGTCATCAGGTTGATTTGAATGATATCTTCGATGCCGCGCTCGCCCAGTTTTACGGGCACGCCGACGTACAATCCGTTGATGCCGTATTCGCCTTCCAGATAAGCCGCGCACGGCAGGATTTTCTTCTTGTCTTTCAAGATGGCTTCCGCCATCTCGACCGCAGCCGCGCTTGGCGCATAATAAGCCGAGCCTGTCTTGAGCAAACTCACTATCTCTGCGCCGCCGTTAGCAGTGCGTTTGACTATCGCATCAATTTTGTCCTGCGACAAAAGGTCTGGCAGCGGTATGCCTGCGACGGTCGAATATCGCGGCAGCGGAACCATCGTATCCCCATGCCCGCCGAGCACGAATGCCGTGACGTTTTCGACCGATACGTTAAGGGCTTCGGCTATGAAACATCGCATGCGCGCAGAATCGAGCACGCCTGCCATGCCGATCACTCGCTCTTTCGGAAGACCTGAATGCTTCAGCGCGACATGACACATCGCGTCGAGCGGGTTCGATACGATTATCAAAATCGGGTTCTTTGAATGCTTCATTATCTCGTCCGTGACCGAGCCGACTATCCCTGCGTTCGTCTTCAACAGATCGTCGCGGCTCATGCCAGGTTTTCGCGCAAGCCCCGAAGTGATAATCACAATGTCGGAATCAGCCGTCTCTTTGTAGCCGTTCGTTCCTATCAGCCTTACGTCATAACCTTCAACCGGCGCGGTCTCTGCCAGGTCGAGCGCTTTGCCCTGCGGCATTCCTTCGATGATGTCAACCAGCACGACATCGCCCAGTTCTTTGTCAGCCAATCGCTGTGCCGCCGTCGCGCCGACGTTGCCCGCGCCGACGACCGTTATCTTTTTCCTTGTCATCTTTCCTCCAAAATAAATGATCAATAATAGTGATGAGTGATGAGTGATGAGTTGAAAGATTAACTCAAACTCTCAGTGCCCTATGCCTCTATTTGAACGAAGATTCTATATCAAAGGCTGAAAACCGTCTATCGAAGACGCCAGCCTCTCGGCCTGCAAAACTCACCAATCATCACTGCTTTTATCCTCCGACGTGAATCGTAGGCCGCCGCTCAGGGTCTTCTTCGGCCTGGCGTAAAACCTCGTGCGTTACAGGCGCAGTGTCGCCTTCGCCGAATGCAATGTATTTGAAGATGTAGGCAAGAGGGTTGCCCTCGCTCCATCCGAAGTATGCGTGAGGTATCTTGCCCGTCTTGTTGCGAAGGTATAGCAGGAACGCCGCGATGGCATTCGGCACGGCGGCGCTTTCGGCGCGCAGCACTTTGTAGCCGTCAATTTCGACGCCCTTCACTTTCATCACGTCGGTAAAATCCGATGCGTCGCAAACCTTGATCTCCAGAAAGAGTATGGGGTCGTCTTTTGGAATGTGGTTGTCTTCGCGCTGCTCTTTTTCTTTCAATCTGTATTCAAGCTCGTCACCGGCCTGGCAGCGATTGGCGATGATGCGAATCTCGCCGCGACTCAGTTCCTGGATGAATCTCTCCGCCGTTTCGTCAAGTTCTACCTGCTCCATGCGAAGCTCCGTCGAGCGCATTACTCTCGATATGAACGATGTCAAGATGATTGCGCCGATAAAAAACGACGCTATCTTGATTCCTTCCGGGCGCTCGATGATGTTGACGATAGTCGTGTAAGCGAAGACAAGCGAGATGAGCGAGAACGCCCATTTGATCCAGCCCTTTTTCCAGACCGAAAGCGTTACAGCGATTGCCGCTGAAGTCATCAGTACCAGTACGCCCGTCGCATACGCGCCGCCCTGCGCGTTAACGTCCGCCTGAAAAATAATAGTCACTGCGAAAGCTATAGCGGTGTAGACCAGAACGAGCGGACGCGCTGCCCTTGCCCACTTGGGGGCCATGCCGTAGCGCGGCAGGTAGCGCGGCACTATGTTCAGCAGTCCAGCCATCGCCGACGCGCCCGCGAACCAGAGTATGAAGATCGTGCTCAAGTCGTAAGCCGTGCCAAATATGTCGCCCAGATATTCGTGCGCTAGATATGCCAGCGCCCGCCCGTTCGCTTCGCCCCCTTCCTGAAACTCATGAGCCGGGATGAGAATAGTCGTGACGAAGCTGCTCGCAATCAACAGCACGCTCATAATCAGAGCAGCAATGCGAAGCAATAGTTTCGTGTTTGCTATTCGACCTGCGGGATTCTCTTCGGTGTCGGTCGGGTCTCCTTTAACGAGCGGCATTACGGCCACGCCCGTCTCGAATCCCGATAGTCCCAGCGCGAGCTTGGGAAACAAAAGCATTGATACGCCGATCATCGCAAGCGGGCTGCTGTGCGAAGCAAAAAGCGCGTTCTTCCACTCAGGCAGCTTTTCCGCGTGCGTAGCCAGTTCGTAAAAACTCACGCCCACGACGACGACGTTCAGCGTCAGGTAGAGTGCGACCAGAAGGACTGCAAGCCCTATCGCTTCTTTGAACCCTTTGAGAAATACTGCGCCCAACAACGCTATCAGCACGAGTGTCACGCCTACGGGATGGCGAAGCGCTTGAGGCGTAAACGGATTCTCCATAACGTGCGCTGTGGCGTCGGCTGCCGAAAGCGTTATCGTGATGATAAAGTCGGTCGCAACGAATCCGAGCAGCACCAGCACAAAAAGCTTTGACTTCCATCCGGGCAACAGATTTTCGAGCATCGCGATAGAGCCTTCGCCGTGAGGGCTTTCTTCGGCGACTCGGTTGTATATCGGCAGCGCGCCAAACAGCGTCAACAACACGAGAATCAAAGTGGCGAAAGGCGAAAGCACGCCCGCAGCGAGAAATGCTATGCCGGGTTGATAGCCGAGCGTCGAGAAGTAATCAACGCCGGTCAAGCACATGACTTGCCACCACGTATGTGTGTGATGGCCTTCTTCTATCTGAGGGCCTTCGTGGTCTCGTGCGTGGCCTTTGAGCATCCACCGCTTGAAAAGTTTTTTATTCATTGGAAGTAAGCAAGGGTACTGCGATTTATGCTCTACTGAAGTAAAGTCGTCCGCCAATCAACTAAATCAAATGATTCGGCATTGGCGCAAGTGGAAAGTGAATATTGAGGATTAAAGAAAACGGGGAGTTCACCGCAGAGGCGCAGAGGAATGGCGGTAGCCCGCGCGTAAGCAAGGGCGTAAGGCTTACGCCCTTGCTTACGCGCGGGCTACTGCCTTAACCTCTGCGCCCGCTCTGCGCTCTCTGCGCCTCTGCGGTGAATAGGCTTCTTTCTCTGACAACTGAAAGGTTTCAGTTTTTCGTCTTCGCGTCTTCGAGCGGAACGACCTGCACGGTCGCATCGCGCACTTCTTCCAGAAAGCGATTGATTACAGAGCCGCGCAACAGTATGTCCCATCGCGAGCGGGCCGACTGTCCGAATACAACGTGCGTGATGCCTTCTCGCCGCGCGAAATCAATCAGCGCATCGGCAACGCGGCGGCTCTTGAGCTTAACCACTTTCCCGCCTAATTCTTCGGCGAGCTTTATGTTTTCAAGCAGTGCCGTCTGATCTGCGAGATTGATTGGCTTGGGAGTCTCGACGTAAACCGCGTACCAGTCGGAAGCGAGCCGCCCGGCTATGCGCGAGCCTGTGCGCAGAAGCTTTTTGGCGTTGCCGCGTGATGCCATGCAGACCATCACGCGCTCTGGTATAGCCGCTTGCTCCAAGCCTTCGCGCTTGCGGTAATCGTGCGCCTTTGCGGCTTGATCTTCGGCGACTTGTCTGAGCGCAAGCTCGCGCAGCGCAGACAGATTTCCTTTGCGAAAAAAGTTGGCAAGCGCCTGCTCGATCTTTTCTACGTTGTAAATCTTTCCCTGTCGAAGCCGCGTGCGCAACGTATCGACCGACACGTCTATGTTTACCACTTCGTCTGCGCGGCGCAGAAAATGATCCGGGATTGTCTCGCGCACGCGCACGCCCGTGATGCGAGCTATGGCATCGTTCAACGATTCGAGGTGCTGCACATTGACGGCTGTGATGACAGAGATGTTTTGGTCTAGCAGGTCAAGCACATCTTCATAGCGTTTATGATTCTTCGAGCCGGGAGCATTCGTGTGGGCCAGTTCATCAACTACGGCTACGGCGGGTTTGCGCGCGATCACTGCGTCCACGTCCATCTCCGAAAGCGTGACGCCGCGATAGTCTATGCGTTTGAGGGGGACCTGCTCCAGGTCGCCGATCAAGGCTTCGGTTTCGGCGCGACCGTGCGGCTCTACGAAGCCGATGACGATGTCGGCCCCCTGGCGTTTAAGCAGGTGCGCTTCTTCAAGCATTTGATAAGTCTTGCCAACGCCGGGAGCCGCTCCGATGTATAAGCGCAAGCGGGCCTGATGCGCCTGCTCTTGTTTGGCAAGCACTGACTGCGCGCTCGGTCTCGCATCAACATCTCGATTCATCATTTCAATCAGTAGCCCGCGCGTAAGCAAGGGCGAGCGTCTGCGCTCTCCCTCACGGTCGGGCTACCGCCGTATTTTTCATCATCGTCCTGACGCTGGAAGGCCCGCCTTCGATCAGTGTGAATGTGAATGTCGTGCCTTCGCCCGGTCGGCTCTCGACGCTGACCTGCCCGCCTTGAGCTTCTACGAGTCGCTTCACCAGAGCAAGCCCTAATCCTGTGCCGCCCGGTTTATCGCCAATGCGAACGAAACGCCCGAACAATTCGGGAAGAAATTCTTCGGGTATGCCTTCGCCTGTATCGCGCACGCCGAAGAATATGCGCCCGCCCCGCTCGCTCGCTTCTATCGTCACGCTGCCATCGCGCGGGGTGTGTCGTATCGCGTTCGACAGCAGGTTATCAAAGATGCGCGCAACAGCGCGGCGATCAGCGACTACCCAGGAGAGGTCGGGCCAGACGTTAGCTTCTAATTTGATGTGCTTGCATTCAGCCGCAAATCTAAACTTTTCGATGGCCGCGCGCGCCAGATCAATAGGCCGCAATCGCTCGGTTGAAAGCCGCAGCGTGCCCGATTCTATTTCAGCCAGTTCGAGCAGGTCGTTCATCAACTCGTCAAGCCGCTCTGCGTTTTGCCGCGCGCTGCAAATCATATCCGCCTGCTGATCGTTCAACTCGCCTGTGTAACCTTCGATGACCGCATGCAGCGCAAGCTGGAGCGAGTGAAGCGGCTCTCGCAGTTTGCCCGATGCAACGGATATGAACTCGGTTTTCAGCTTATCCAATTCCGTGATGGCCGTTATGTCTTCGAGCACAGTAACAGCGCCGATCATCCTTCCATCAGTATCGCGAATTGGAGTCGCGCGCACACGGAAGCTGCGCTCGGCTCCGCCTACTTTGATGGGTACGAGCGCGGCTTTGCCCTCGACGGCGACGGGCCGTTGCATTGTGACCGCAGCGGAAATGGCGTTCAAGATTCGCTCGCCCCCGGTGACTCCTGAAAGCGAGAGATCGCCCGCAGTTTCATTGCCATTGCGGCGCGAATCGTTGAACAACTGGCGAGATGCCTCGTTGATCTTGGTGATGTGACCGCTCGCATCTGTGACGATTACCGGCTCGTAAATGGAATCGATCACGGCGTCGGATTTTTTTCTCTCAACAAGCAGTCGCCCGTAATCCGATCTTCGCACGTCGCGCAACCGGGCAGTCATGCGATTGAACTCTTCGGCGAGCGAACCTAACTCGTCACGAGATGAAATCTCGATGCGCTGATCGAGGTCGCCTTCTCCTATCCGCCTTGCTTTGTCTGTCAGAACAGAGATCGGATCAGCCACGTATTTCGCAAATCGCCATGCGAAGATGAGGGCGAGCGCCAAAGCAAGCGCGCCTGCCGCAATGATCGAGATTTCAGCGTGCCTTGATGCAGTAATCACGTGTTCGATAGCTGCCAGCACCGCTGCCGGGTCTTGATGTTCAAGCGCCTCTTTTGTGCTCCCTGCCGCGCGTCCGAGATTTCCGACATGGTAGATGCTCCACGCGCTCACGGCGAAGATGATGAGAATCAGCAAGCCATAGCTGAATGCGAGTTTTCGTTTCAGGCTTTTCATGTTCGATGTCTCAAATCTCGAATCAGTAGCCCGCGCGTAAGCAAGGGCGTGCGGCTTGCGCCCTCCCTCACGGTCGGGCTACCGCTGTGTTTGCTCATCAAGTGCGAGATTCAGTTCGAGCACATTGATTCGCGGTTCACCCAAAAATCCCAGTTGTCGCCCTTCGGTGTGCTCGCGCACGAGAGCGCGCACTGTTGATTCGTTCATACGGCGCTCGCGAGCTACGCGAGGGATTTGAAACTCAGCCGCTGCCGGTGTGATGTGCGGGTCAAGCCCCGATGCGGAAGCCGTGACCAGATCAACCGGAATCGGCGTATCAGGATTCTCTTCTCTGAGCGCATCGGCAGCCGCTTTCACGTTCGTCTCGAAAAGCTTCCGGCTCGTCGGCCCCAGATTTGTGCCGCTCGAAGCCGTCGCGTCATATCCGCTGCCAGCCGCAGAAGGGCGCGAGTGAAAATAACCCGGCCCGGCGAATGGTTGACCGATAAGTTGCGACCCTATCACGCGGCCATCCTTTTCTATAAGACTGCCTGCTGCCTGTTTTGGAAAAATCACCTGCGCCAGCCCTGTCACGACGAGCGGGTAAACGATTCCCAACAACACTGTGAGCGCCACAGTGATCGCAACCGCAGGATAGATCTGTTTAAGTATGTTCATGTTTTTTATGCCAATCCAATTGCTGTGATTATCAGGTCAATGACCTTGATGCCGATGAAAGGGATGATGATGCCGCCAAGCCCGTAGATGAGCAGGTTGCGCCTGAGCACAGCCGCAGCAGACATCGGTCGGTACTTGATGCCGCGAAGCGCAAGCGGTATCAGCGCGACGATTATTAAGGCATTGAATATCACCGCTGATAAAATCGCGGACTCAGGCGTTGCCAGCCGCATGACGTTGAGCGCGGCGAGCGGGCCGCTCTTCGTTCCTGCGAGCGCATAAAGACCTGAAAACATCGCAGGTATGATTGCAAAATATTTCGCCACGTCATTCGCGATTGAAAACGTGGTCAGCGCGCCACGCGTCATCAGCAACTGTTTGCCTATCTCGACGATCTCTATCAGCTTGGTCGGGTTTGAATCGAGGTCTACCATATTGCCCGCTTCTTTGGCCGCCATCGTGCCTGTGTTCATAGCCACTCCGACATCGGCTTGAGCAAGCGCGGGCGCATCGTTCGTCCCGTCGCCGGTCATCGCAACCAGTTTGCCTTCGGCTTGCTCGCGGCGAATCAGGTCCATCTTGTCTTGCGGTTTCGCTTCGGCGAGGTAATCGTCAACTCCCGCTTCGCGCGCGATTGCTGCTGCGGTGAGCGGGTTGTCGCCCGTTATCATCACGGTCTTGATTCCCATCTTTCGCAGATGATCGAAGCGTTCGCTCATCCCGCCTTTCACGATGTCTTTGAGATGTATCACACCGAGCGCTCGCTTGTTATCGGCGACGGCCAGCGGCGTGCCGCCCGCGCTCGCAATGCGCTCGACGGCTACCTGCCACTCAGGAGGCGCGCTGCCTCCCTGAGATTCGATATAACGCACGACCGCATCGACCGCGCCTTTGCGAATAGAGTGGCCGTCGAAATCAACGCCGCTCATTCGCGTCTGCGCGGTGAAAGCCAGAAAGCGCGCTTCGTGCGAAGCCAGTTCGCGCCCTCTCAATCCATACTTTGTTTTTGCGAGCACGACTATCGAACGGCCTTCGGGAGTTTCATCTGAAAGGCTCGACAACTGCGCGGCGTCGGCCAACTCGCTTTCTGAAATTCCATTGACCGGAATGAATTCGACTGCCTGCCGATTGCCGAGCGTTATCGTGCCTGTCTTATCGAGCAGCAACGTGTTGACATCGCCTGCCGCTTCGACCGCGCGCCCCGACATCGCGAGCACGTTGTGTTGAATCAAACGATCCATTCCCGCTATGCCGATGGCCGAAAGCAGCCCGCCGATGGTCGTAGGAATCAAGCAGACGAGCAACGCTACGAGAACAGTAATCGAAGGCGGCGCTGACTGTGTGAAACCGCCCGTGTCATTCACGGTGTTCACGCTGTAGATGGCAAAGGGGAGCAGCGTGACTACCGCGAGCAGGAAAATGATCGTCAACCCTGCGAGCAATATGTTCAGCGCGATTTCGTTCGGCGTCTTCTGTCGTTCTGCGCCTTCGACCAGCGCGATCATTCGATCAAGAAAGGTCTCTCCGGGGTTCGATGTGATGCGAACTTTGATCCAATCAGAGATTACTTTTGTGCCGCCTGTGACCGCTGAACGGTCGCCGCCCGATTCGCGAATTACAGGCGCGCTCTCGCCCGTTATCGCAGATTCATCTACCGACGCGACGCCTTCGATCACTTCGCCGTCGCCGGGTATGAACTCTCCTGCGCGAACCAGAATAATGTCGCCCTTTCTGAGTTGAGGCGCGGGAATCTGTTCGGTCTTGACCTGTTCGACGCTTGCGCTCGCATCTCCGATGATGCGATTAGCGATGGTTTCAGTCTTCGCCCTGCGAAGCGCATCGGCCTGAGCTTTGCCGCGACCTTCGGCCATCGCTTCTGCGAAATTGGCGAACAGGACTGTGAACCAGAGCCACAACGTCACCTGCACGGTAAAGAGTAAGTTCGATGTATTGCCCTGAGTGATGTCGCGGATAATGAGCAGCGTAGTCAGGACGCTACCAATCTCGACAACGAACATCACAGGGTTTCGCGCGACCTGGCGCGGGTCAAGTTTTTTGAAAGCGTCTTTGACGGCTCGCCTGACTATAGGCGGGTCGAACAAAGGTCTCGCTTGTGCGTGTTCCGACATGCAATCTCCTAATTCAAAACATCGTCCCGGACTTCATCAAGAAATGTTCGACTATCGGCCCGAGCGAAAGCGCCGGAAAGAACGTCAAAGCGCCGACGATCATAATCACGCCTATCAACAACACGACGAACAGCGGCGTGTGAACGGGAAAGGTTCCTGCTGAGGGCGGCACTATTTTCTTGGCCGCAAGATTGCCTGCAATTCCCATCATCGGAATGATCATCAGGAATCGCCCGATCAACATCGCAAGCCCTAACGTCGTGTTGTACCAGTACGTGTTGACCGTGAGGCCGCCGAATGCCGAGCCGTTGTTGCCCGTAGCCGATGTGTAAGCGTAGATCATTTCAGACAGGCCATGCGGCCCGCCATTGTTGATCTTTGATGCAGAGTAAGGCGCACAGCTTGCCCACGCAGAAAAACATAGAATCGAAAACGCGAAGACTAGCGCGTAAAGCATGGCCATCTTCACATCCTTCGATTCGATCTTTTTCCCCAGATATTCAGGCGTGCGACCGACCATCAGTCCCGCGATAAAGACCGTCAGCACAACCATAACCAGCATGCCGTACAGCCCTGCGCCCACGCCGCCGAAGATCACTTCGCCAAGCATGATGTTCAAGAGCGTTATCATTCCTCCGAGCGGCGTGAATGAATCGTGCAGGGAGTTGACCGCCCCGCATGAAGCGTCGGTCGTCGCAGTAGCAAACAGCGCCGAGTTCGTGATGCCGAATCGAACTTCCTTGCCTTCCATATTGCCGCCTGATTGCTCGATGCCGTTCTTTTCGACTGCTGCCTGCGTCACGCCATGCTTATTGAAGATCGGGTTGCCTTGAGCCTCGAAGTAATAAACGACAAAGAAGCCAACCAGAAACAGTATCGTCATCGCCGCAAAGACGGCCCAGCCGTGTCTTTGATTGCCGACCATCCGGCCAAGCGTATAAGTAAGTCCCGCGCCGATGGCAAAGATCGCAAGCATCTGTATGAAGTTTGTAAGCGGCGTCGGGTTCTCGAACGGATGGGCCGAGTTTGCGTTGAAAAATCCGCCGCCGTTCGTGCCAAGCTCTTTGATGATCTCCTGCGACGCGACCGGCCCTTGAGCGATTGTCTGATTAGTCACAGTTTCAACTGTCTCTTCCCCGCTATCGGCATCTGTCTTTGTGACCTGATAAGGTTCGACGAGCGCGGCTTCGGTGTAAGGCTTGAAGTTTTGAACCACGCCTTGCGAGACCAGAAAAAGCGCCCCGATTACGCAGAACGGAAGCAGCACATAAAGCGATGCGCGAGTGAGATCAACCCAGAAGTTGCCGATTGTTTTCGACTCGCGCCGCGCTATACCGCGAATGAAGGCGATTGCCAGCGCGATGCCCGTTGCAGCAGACACGAAGTTGTGAAATGCAAGGCCAGCCATCTGCGTGAAGTAACTCATCGTCTGCTCGCCTGCGTAGGCTTGCCAGTTGGTGTTGGACGTAAAGCTGACAGCCGTGTTGAAAGCGAGGTCGGGCTTGACGCCGGAAAATTCTTGCGGGTTGAGCGGCAGATAATACTGAAGCCTTTGAATCGCGTAGAGCGCTATCAAAGACACAACACTGAACATCAGCATGGCCGCCGTGTACGCAGTCCAGTGTTGTTCGCGGCTTTGATCTACGCGGCAGACGCGATAAATCAATCGCTCGACGGGGCCGAGTATTTTCCCATGAACGTGCGCTCGCCTGAAAATACTCTGGCCATGTAAACGCCGAGCGGTTTTGTCACCACAAGCAGCGCCAGGAAGAATATTGCGAGCTGTAAGAATCCGTTTGCTGTCATTTTGATTTCACCTTAACTGGTTAAAACTTTTCCGGCTTGAGCAACGCGTATAACAGGTACGCGAACACTCCCAGAGCAACGAATCCGCTTATGATGTATTCAAGATTTCATGTCTCTTCCTTTCAAACTCGCTCGCAAAAACGCACATACCAGAACGCCAGAGCAAAGAACGCGATGACCAGTGCGAGAAATATCAAGTCCAACATTTCTATCCTCCTTATTAACTCTAGCTCCAATCGCATAAAGAATTCATAAAGAAGCTATAAAAAGATCGCAAAGCTCAATTTGCCCACCTTCAGCCCAGGGCCATTCAGTTTTCGGATTCAGAGGTGTGAAATCGGAAAACTGTTCACCGCAGAGACGCAGAGGACGCAGAGATTACGCAGAGAAACACTCTCTATTATCTCTGCGCCCGCTCTGCGTCCTCTGCGTCTCTGCGGTGAGTTGACATCAAATTCCCAGAACTGAATGGCCCTGCCTTCAGCCTTCTTTCGGCATCATCGTGCATCTGTTTTCCTGCTGTCGTGCGTCTCGCGCCACACAACGTAGCGAGCCAGGCAATAATCTATGAACAGGTCAACGTCCATGACGAAATTCACCAGCATTCGCTTAAGGTAAGCCAATCTTGCAGGTTTGCTCGATGGCTTCAGACTTGAATCAACCGGCATCTGCGTCGCAGCGCCAATCGAATGTACATTCCTGCGTATCTCCGACCGGCCTGGTAAATCAAGGCTCGGATGCTCCGGCTTCGCGGCAAGTAGTGCGTTAATCTCTATCATTATCATGCCCCCCTTTCTATTCGTTCCGGGACCGCTAGTTAAAGTTGAAACCGATGGCCGTATAAAAGAAGTGATTGCCTTTGCTGAAATCCGCGTTACCGATAGAGTAGCCACCGTACACAGTCACTTTCGGATGCGGCTTGATGTAAAAGCCGGGCGTAAAGTAGCCGCTGGCATGTTTGCCTGTGAACCAGTCTGCCTGCACTGTGAACTTTGAATTGACTGCATGTTCGAATCCAAATTGGCCGCCCGCCCGATGCGCGTTCGAGGCCACTACATTCGGGCTGAAGTCATAGCCGCCAGCGGTCAGGCGCGTCCTTCCGCCGTTAAACGCGTGGCTTACCTGTGCATACACATAGTTGCCCGCATCATAAGCATTATTACGAACGGGAATGAATACGTGATCTCCAACTACAACCAACCACCCGTTATCTTTGCCGTTGTAAATGCGCCACTTGATAGCAGGCACCAGCGTAGTCGCGTCCGGCCCCGGTTGAATGTTTCCGTTAACATTCAGCCCGATTTCAAAGTCGCCGCCTGCCCCGACCACTATGCGCGGCACAAATGATGAAAACCTTCGGACGACGTTATCAGCGCTATCATTCGGCTTCCAGGTAATGTCCAGCTCGCCGTAAACCTTGCCTTTAGGCAATACATCCGAGCTTGGCACATTGAAGATGGTCTGCTGCGCGTGAGCCTCGATAAAAGCTCCGCAAGAGAGCATAAAGACCACTGCAATTATAGAATTAGTCCGTTTGATTCTCATTTCGATACTGGCTTTACTCGCTTCTACATGGTTTTCAGATTCGCCTTGATTCCTGACAATCTCTAATCTGTAATCGCCAGACGTAATGTCTCGTGCATGGGCTTCATCTTTTCTTTTTCCGATTGATAGAATCAGTTCGCGAAGCAGCAATAAAAAGACGGCTGTCATTATTACGGCAATCGTTCCTAATGAATTTGTGTTCATTTCTCGACTTCTCCCTAAGCCAGTCTTTTCAATCACATTTTCAGGTTAGCAACCTCCCCATAAGAAGTGCATAAAAGGTTTATAAAAAGTTCGTAAAGACGGAAGGTGGGTTAAAGAAAGAGTTATGCGCCGGGGTCGAAGCGATAGCCTATCCAGGGCTCTGTCAGGATGTAGCGCGGTGTGGTGTGGTCAGGTTCGATTTTCTTTCTTAATTGCCCGATGAAAACGCGCAGGTATTCGGTCTGCTCGACGTAGTTGCCGCCCCAGATGGCTGCCAGCAGCGTGCGATGCGTGAGCACTTTTCCCGCGTGGCTGAGAAGGTGAGCAAGTAACTCGAACTCTTTCGGTGTAAGGTGAATCTCTTTGTCCTTGACGGTGACGCTGCGAGTTTCGAGGTCGAGTCGAAAATCGCCCGCTTCAAGAACTGTGGAAGTCGAGGCCTCGGTTGAAGCGGAAGGCGCTCGCCTGAGCGCGGCGCGCACGCGTGCGAGCAACTCGTCCATGCTGAAGGGCTTTGTCACATAATCATCAGCGCCCGCGTCCAACGCTTCGACTTTAATCTTTTCTTCGCCCTTGACCGACAGCACGATCACCGGAACTTGCGAAATCAATCGCAGTCGCTTACAAAGCTCCAGCCCGTCCATGTTGGGCATCGAAAGGTCTGTCAGCACGAGGTCAGGATGCCAGTCGTTGAACGTATCGAACGCGCTTTCGCCATCGGCGGCGGTGCGCACGTCGTAGCCGCGCGTGGACAGTCCCATCCGAAGCACGCGGGTAATCTGCGGCTCGTCGTCTACGATAAGTATGCGTTGCTTTTGGTTCACAGCAATTTTTTATGATAACAGCGCAATCAGTAGCCCGACCGTGAGGGAGGGCGAACATCTGCGCCCTCCCTCACGGTCGGGCTACTGATCTCGCCCGTTCTGACATCGGCCTCATCATCATCGCCTATTGGAAGAGTGAACACAACACGCGTTCCCCGTCCGTCAGCGCCGCCTTCAATCCATATTCGCCCGTTGTGCGCTTCGACTATTCCTCGCGCGATTGCCAGCCCCAATCCTGTCCCGTGTGGCTGATTCTTGCTGGTATCTCCGTCTTGCGTTGCGCGAAAGAATTTATCGAACACGCGCTCGCGCAATTCGACCGCGATGCCTCGCCCGCTGTCTTCCACGCTCATGCGAATCATTTCGCCTTCGACGCGGCTTGCGGCAATGCGGATCGGCGTCTCGGCTGGCGAATACTTTGCGGCATTATCAACAAGCGAATAAACGATCTCGCTCACTGCTCGCGCATCAACGCGCACAACGGGTAGATCCTGTTCAAGCTCGACACTTATTTTATGCAGGCTTGTAATTTTCCCGGCGCGGTCTAAGGCCGCCGTGACGATCTCATCAACGCTTCCCCATCGGCGACGGAGCCTGAGTTCGCCCGCTTCTATGCGCGCAAGTTCCACAAGCCCTTCGATGAACCGATTGAGCCGGTCGCATTCCTCATCTATCACTTCGAGCATTTCGCGGCGGCCTTCATCATTGATTGCAATCGGCTCCGCATTGTTTGATTTTGCCTTCAACTCATCGAGCAGCGTTGTGACCGACGCTTTTATCGAAGTCAGCGGCGTGCGCAAATCGTGAGTGACCGCATCGAGCAGAGCCGACTTCAATCGTTCGCTTTGCCTGAGCGCTTCCGCGTGGCTTGCGCGCTCAAAAGCTGACTGTAGCTCGTCGTACAATCGCTCTATCTCGCGCCGTCCGGCCTCGGCTTCTTCGGCGCGTCGTTTCACGCGGGCTGAAAGCTGCCCGGCAGTTATAGCTGTGACGAGAAAAGCTGCGAGCGCGACCCAGTTGTCCGGCGCAACTATGGTCAACGTGCCGAGAGGCGGGAGGAAGAAAAAATTAAAACAGAGCATGCCCAGCACAGAGCCGAATATAGCCGGACGCGCTCCCCACAATGTAGCTACGAAAAGCACCACGAGCAACATCGCAAGGGCAACGGTCGTCGCATTGATGTGGTTGCCCAGCGACCTGAGCGCAGCCGTCACAATAAGGATGCCCAGCACAGCAACGACATATCCTGCCCCTTTCGATCTGAGCGCTTGTGCCGTCATACCCGTATTGTACGACAAATGAGAAGGGATGGAGAGAGTTCACCGCAGAGACGCAGAGGACACAGAGATTACGCAGAGAATATTATATTTGCTTATCCTCTGCGCCGCCTCTGCGTACTCTGCGTCTCTGCGGTGAATAGGTTTCTTTTTCAGAGAACTCAATTTTTTTCTTAGTTTATGGCCGTTAGCTTGTTCGGAGCGAGCACAGCATCGAGCCTGCGAATGCGTCCCGCGTCGTCAACTTCGACGTGAATCGTGTAACAAGTCGCGCGAGTAGCGGTTGAAACAACATCATCGAACAATATCGCAGGCAATCCGTTCAGCATAAGAAAAGAGACGCGCGGCGTGCCGACGATTTTCGCATTAATCGCAAAGATGAGCCGCAGCAATTTATCTCGCCCGATGATCGGACGCAATGCGGCTTGCACTACGCCGCCGCCGTCAGAGACGCTCACTACGTCTTCGGCCAGCAACCGCTCAAGCCCTTCCGCATCGCCCCTGCCGAGATAGAGCAGAAATTGTTCGAGCGCGTGTTGAGTTGCTTCGCGGCGTTCGGGGCTTACACTTGCGCGATTCTTGTCATACTCCTGCATACTGCGGCGGGCGCGCAGCAGCAGGACTTTCGCGTTCGCTTCCGTGACGTCGAGCGCCGTGGCAGTTTCGGCTGTCGAATAATCAAACACGTCGCGCAACAACAGCACTGCGCGCTGAGATGGGGTGAGCGCTTCGAGCGCGAGCAGAAAAGCGAACGATATGCTCTCGACAAACTCGTAACGCGCGGCAGGAGAATCTTTCTCAGGCGCGGGCGGCTCGTATGACGCGGGGCTGTCTTCGTTGTCGGTCGGCACAGGCGAAGGAAGCCATTCGCCCACATAGCTTCGTCTTCGCCTGCGCCGCAACAGGTCGCGGCTGAGGTTGATCGCAACGCGCACGAGCCAGGGCCGCAAAGGTTCGTCCATTCGACGGGGCGGATGCTCTATTGCGCGCACGAACGTCTCTTGAACAAGATCGTCCGCGTCCGCCGCATTGCCCGTCATTCGATAACACAGACCCCAGAGCAGCCTGCGATCAATCTCAAAAACTTCAGCAGATATCATCATAACGGCAGCGTGAAATCGCAAAGCTATTCGGACAAACTATCAGCAAGCGCGCGCAGCAGCATCGCGCCATCGCCCTTCCACGCGCTGCCATGCATGCACGCGAGCGTTGTCGGTTCGGCAGAGGCTAATTGCTCAAGCATCTCCCGCGTGTTTCTTGCGTGCGAAAAATAGTCCATAGAACGGCGCATCGCCTCACTAGGCCCCAGTATGTCTGATTCTGTTATTGCCGGAAGATCAGCGCCACTCTGCGTAAAGAGATCGCCGCATAACAGTGTGCGTGTCTGCTGCTCCATCAAGTACCCGCACTCCCAGCCGTGAGGCAGGTGCGGCGTGTCATACCATTTGACCAGATGCTTTCCAAGCGAGATCGTTTCGCCATCGGCGAGCGCACGCGGCGGTCGGTCGGCAATATCCCCGATAGATGTCATTGCGGCAACCTTGCTGCAAATCGCAACCGCTTGCGGAGCGGCGGCGAGCCATTCATTAAGCGCCCCGCACTCATCCGCTTCGAAGTGCGAGAAGGCGACATAGCGAAGCCGCTCGGCAGGCATTACACTGGCAACGGCTTCTCGGACAAGCGGGAACATCCTTCGCAGCCCCGTGTGGAAAAGCAGCGGCTCGTCATCAACGATAAGGTACTGGTTGAATGAAAATCCTCCCGGAATTTGGCCGGGAGGAACCGGTGTGCTGATACGATAGATTCCGTCTGCAATTTCGCAAACATTAGTGCCTGATTGCGCATTCGTTGTAATCATAGTCTCTCCTTCAATAGAGTAATCTTGAACGGCCTGTCAAACTACGCCGCCTCGCGCTGATTGATGAGCGGCGAACAAATTCCAAATCATGATACGTCCTTCATCGTCCAGCGTTCCTTATCAACTTGCCACCGCCAAAGCGGCGGGTTTGGGTTCGACGATCAGCCTCGCCGCCTGACGCGCGCTTGCCAGACTTGTATCAACAAGCATCCCATCTTTGCCTACCCAGTCGCCGACCACGAACAGTCCGGGCACGTCGGAAACTTGCGGGCCGGGTCGCGTGCCGGAGCAGTCGGCAAGCGGCAGGGCGTTCGCCACGATCAGATCAGGCAGGAAGCGACGATGAGCCAGCGCCGCGCGCCATCCCGGTTGCACAAGGTCAAGCAAGCCTTCAAGCTCGCGCTCGATTGTTTCGTTCGAGTCTTCGCCTTCGGGCGCGAGGTATTTCGCAACGTGAATCAATGCGCCGCCTTCGGGCGCGAGTCGCGCCGCTGCCGAGTGAACCGAAAGATAAAGCGGGCGGTCAACGCCGAGCGCGAACGTCGCTTTCGGCTTTGGCAAATAGCGCAACGCTACGTCGAGTGTGGCGGCCTTAACCGGTATCGCTTCGTCAGCCCATCGCGCAAGCTGCGTTTGACGCCCATGCTCAACAAGTCTTACAGCAACCGCAGGGCTTGATGCGATGACAACCGTCGAAGCAGTAAGCGAGCGGCCATCCACAAATCGCACGCCGCGCACAGCGCCTGCCAAATCGCGCTCTACATGCTCAATCTTCGCGCCGGTTTCTATTTGAACTCCTGCTTGCAACGCCTGGTCTGCGAGTCCGTCAACAATGGTCTGCCATCCGCCGTCGAGGTAGAGGACGCTTTTGTCGAAAGCCTTCTTCAACTGTTCGAGCGCCGCGCCCGCGCTCAACAAGTCAGGCGCATTCGCGTATGTAGAGACTCGAAACACCGCCATCAAAAAATCTTTTACATCCGCGCGCGAGATTTCCGCGTCAAGCCATTCGCGCACACTCATATTCATCACAGTGTTGCCGTCAATTTTTGCCAGCGACGCAAGAATCCGAGCCATTTCGAGCTTTTCTGAAAGATTGAACAAGCTAGTGGTGAGAAGAGAAACCATCCCTGCCGGAAAAGTATGCTTGATGCCGCCTTTGACGGCGAACCCGCCCGACACCGAAGGCACGCGACCTTGAACTTTCACACCAAGTTCGCCGAGGACTTCCATGCCGCGTCCTCCGCGATAAAGCGCGTGCGGGCCTATGTTCAGATAAAATCCGTCCTGCTGTTTGGTGCGCGCTCGTCCACCTAATGCGTGCGACTGTTCAAGCAAGCGCACGCTTTTGCCTTGCCTGGCCAGAAACGTAGCCACAGCAAGCCCGGCCACGCCGCCGCCTATCACTATGACATTATTTTGCTGTTCATTTGATTGCATATTCTTCAGCTCCTTTCAAACGCTTCTACCGGCAACACGTTTGACAGAGCCGAAAGGTTACAACCCGCTAATTCTTTCTGTGGCCGCGTGAGTGGCCTAAATGAGTTTAGCCGTGTACTTCAGTGCACGGTAGTCGAATGTCATTGCCATTTCGTCGCGTGAGCGACGATTGAGAATCAGCCGTCGCTCACGCGACGAGAATTTCTGTTCGCATTTTTTCCGTGCACTGAAGTACACGGCTAAACTCAACCTGCCGCTACGCGGCTAAGAAGTTACACTTTATCGCTGTCATTCATATTCCAGCCGCCGCCGTCCGCTCGTCGCGGAAACGGACTATCTGCTCGAATGTGCGTTTGATGTTGTCGGCAGTGATGACAACAAGGTCGCCTTTGCGCGCGTTGCGCAGCGCGTGGTCTACGGCTTCCACTTCGTTCGTTATTATCTCAATCGCTTCAGCCGCAAGCCCTGCGGCCATTGCGCCGCGCTTCATCAACTCAGCCGTCTCTCCTATTTCTCTTCCCCGCCGGTCGTCGTCTTCTTTGATAATCAACTTATCAAACGCCTCGCCTGCGATGCGGCCCATTGTATCAATATCAATGTCTCGGCGGTCGCCCGGCCCCGCGACTACGCCTACGCGCCGCTCGACGTGAAGCTTCTTTATGAAGGCGGCGACGTTGCGATATGCAGCCGTGTTATGCGCGTAATCGAGCAAGGCGTGAAAGTCGCCGACCTCTTCCATATTCAATCTGCCGGGTGACAGGTAAAAGCCCGTCTCAAACGTTTTCAATCCCGTGCGAATGTCATGAATGTTCACGCTGGAAAGATGTGCCGCCAGAGCCGCGACCATCGCATTCGCAACATTGAACATCGCGCGGCCATTGAACGTCGCAGGAATCGAGTTAAGGTTGATCGCAGGCAAATCCTGCGCGCCGCGCTTGATGACTATCGAATTATCGCGCAGCGTCGCGCCCGTGCCTCCCTGCTCGATATGCTGCTTGAAGACTTCGTTGTTCGGGTCGAGCGAAAACCAGCACAGCGTTCCTCTGGCATTTTTCGCAAGCGGCACCAGATGCGGGTCTTCTGCGTTGAGTATCGAAAACCCGTCGCGCCGCACGACTTCGATCACTATAGATTTCACATAGGCCAGTTCTTCGAGCGTGTCTATTCCGCGCATCCCCAGATGATCTTCCGAGACGTTGGTAATCGCGCCGATGTTGCACTCATCAAACCCGAGCCCTGAACGCAGTATGCCGCCGCGCGCAGTTTCCAACACCGCGAAATCAACGGTCGGGTCTCTCAACACCATTCGCGCAGACCACGGGCCTGTCAAATCGCCTTGCAATATTCGCTTGCCGTCTATGTACAAACCGTCGGTCGTCGTAAGTCCAACTTTCTTGCCGGACATCTTCAGTATGTGCGCAAGCATTCTCGATGTGGTCGTCTTTCCGTTAGTGCCTGTGATAGAGACTATTGGAACGCGAGCGGACGCGCCCGGCGGAAAAAGCATGTCGAGCACTGCGCCCGCCACATCGCGCGGACGGCCTACGGTTGGATGAACGTGCATGCGAAAGCCGGGAGCGGCGTTGACTTCGCAGATAGCGCCTTTCGTCTCTTCGAGCGGTCGCGTGATGTCTGTCGTGAGCATATCAACGCCCACGACATCAAGCCCGATGATGCGCGCGGCCCGCTTCGCCGTTTCGACGTTTTCGTAATGAATGTCATCCGTGCGGTCAACAGCCGTGCCGCCCGTGCTGATGTTCGCCGTGTACTTGAGCCAGACCCGTTGGCCCGCGTCGGGGATTGATTCGAGAGATAGGTTTTGTTCCGCGATGAGCCGCTCGGATTCTTCGTTGATGAAGATTTTAGTCAGGGCTTTTTCGTGTCCCTCGCCGCGCATAGGGTTCTTGTTCTCTTTATCAATCAACTGTTGGATCGTGTGATGGCCGTCGCCTGTGACGTGAGCGGGCACGCGCTCTGCTACGGCCACGACTTCGCCGTTGACGACAAGCACGCGATGATCGCGCCCCGCGATGAATCGTTCGACTATCACGTCCGCAGAATAATCCGCCGCGCGATCATAAGCCTGCTCGACCTCTTCGCGAGTGGCGAGATTGATGGCGACGCCTTTGCCGTGATTGGCGTTGAGCGGTTTAATGACTATAGGAAAGCCCAAATCCTGTGCGGCGGTGATAGCGTCTTCGCGTGTGTCCACGACGCGACCCTTCGGAACCGGAACGCCCGCTTCGTCAAGCATCGCTTTGGTTAGCTCTTTGTCACACGCGATGTCCGTTGCAATCAGGCTGGTCATCGAAGTGACTGTTGCCTCGATTCGCTTTTGATATTTACCGTGACCGAGTTGCACCAGATTGCGGTCATTGAGCCGAATGAAGGGAATATCTCGCTCTTTGGCTTTATCGATTATGCTCTGCGTGCTCGGCCCATAAGCCACGCGGTCGAGTATGCGACTGAGCGCGGAAAGCTCTTTCTGATAATCGAGCGCCGCATCATAAGCCAGATGTTCGAGTATGCGCACGGCGGCAAGGCCCGCTTCGAGTCCGACTTTCTCTTCGATGTAAGAGTAGACGACGTTATAAACGCCCGTGCCATCAGCCGAGCGCGTCTTTCCAAAGCCCACTTCCGTGCCGACGACGCATTGCAATTCGAGCGCGACGTGTTCGATGATGTGCCCCGCCCATGTGCCTTCACGCAGACGTATGATGAATCCGCCGGGCACGCCTTCCGAACAGCGGTGATCGTAGAGAGTCGGCATCATCTCGATCAAACGGTCTGTGAAGTTTTCGATCAGGTTCGACGGCTTTTCTTCGAGGTCTTCGATGTCCAGCTTCAGGCGGATCACAGGGTTCAGGCTGTAAACGCTCGGGCCGCGAAAGACCTGCGTTTCTAAAATTTTCATGGCTTCACTCCTTCGAGATGATCTGTCTCTTGTTTATATCGAACCTGCCGCCGTGCACAAGCGTGTGCAGCACCATACCAGAAAATGCAATCGGGCTTTTATCAGAGATCGTCGCCAGATTTGCAGATTGCGCCTCGCTCGCGTCAACGATGGTAACAGTTCCCCGACCGATGACAGAAACCTGCTCGTCTTTAACGAGCGCGGCTGTGTCTTCGTCAACGCCAAGGCCGATCATTTGCGGATAAGTGAGCACAGCCGTAAGCAATCGGCCCAGACGTTTGCGCTGTTGAAAGTGTTGGTCAACTATCAGCGATGTAGTCAGGCCCAGCCCCTGTCCCAGCTTTACCAGGCGGCTGCGCGCGAGTTGGCCGCCCAGACCGCCCGCTATCATAGGGTCGCTCATCGCCGAAGCGCCCGCGCTTGTTCCGCCGATAGTCGCGCCGCGCTCGTATGCCGTGACTATAGCGCGCAATGAAGCCGTACCGTGAAGGATGCTGACGATTTTGCTCTGATCGCCTCCCGTCATAAATATGCCCGTCGCTTTTGCCAATTCTTTCGCAACGTCGGGCAGGTCGGCTTCATTGCGATTGAAGACCGGAAGTATGCGAACCGAGCGCGCGCCGAATTCTGTGAATACCTGTTGGTAGACGACTCCGCTGTCTTCGTATTCGGACGCGCTCGGCAGTATCAATAGTCGCGCGCGGCGTCCGCCGCTGATGTCAAAGAAATTTTTCAGTAGATACTTCTGCTCGAATTTATCCTCCGCGCCGCCTATCAGCATCAACGTGCCGGGCCGCGCAGCCCTGCGCTTAGTCTTCGCCATGTACACTCACGATGTTTTAGATGATCCGATTTGAGGTCTGCAATTTTACACAATCCGTTGAATGGCTGTAAGGTCTTTTGGGGGATTTATACGGAGGTATTGATATGCTGCCCGAATTCAATTCCGATGGCAATCTTCCGCCCGGAGTTCATCATGCCAGTTTGACTGAGATCGAAAATCGGTTCGGTGAATTCACAATTTCAGATCGCCGCATAAGGCTTTTTTCAAAGTTTAAGCAATTGGTGGATATGTCGAAGTTTTCAGGTATTGTGAAACGGATAATTATTGGAGGCAGTTTTGTTTCGGCCAAGCCTGTCCCGAACGATGTTGATGTAGTGATCGTAATCGCAAAAAATGTCAAAATCGAGATGCTTGCTCAAAGCCAGTATGTGGTAGCAGATCGTGATGCATTGCGCCGCGTACTCAAAGGCGATGATTTTGATGTGATCGTTGTGAGAGAAGAAACGACGCGAATGCAAACTATTATTGAGTTCTTTCAGAGCAATAGAGATAATAAGCCTGTAGGCGTTGTGGAGGTGGACCTTTATGGCAATTCATAATCACGAGCAGCTAGCGCACACTCAGCAAAAGATCGCATCGTTGGAATTGGCGCTTGAAGAAATGAAACGCGACGAAACTTCCACGGCTTATGCTATCTTGTCGAAGGGCTTTATTGCACAAATCGAACAGATGCGCCATGAAATAGACCGGTATCTTGGGATTAATCACGAGGCGGAAGAATCTGAGCTAATCTCTACTTAATGGCCTCTGGAATACAACAGTCTTCAATACCTGCCTGAATATCCGTAGCCGCCCCACGTCGCGCTTTGCTTGAGCCTGTTTATGGTCTCTCTGTCGGCTGTGAATGGGATGTAAGGACGGGCGGGCATATCAATATGATGGCTTGTGCTGAAAGGCGTGCTCTTCAAATTCATGTTGTAAGCTAAGACCATCAACGTTTCGAGATTCACTACGTCAGCCGTATTGTAGGCAAGCAGAGTTTCGAGCGCCTTCGGATTCTTTCTTCGCTTGAAATCATCCCACAGCAGCACCGCGAAAAAACCATCAACATCGGCCAGTTCTTTGCGATCTATCCCCATCTGACGCTCGCATCCTTTGAGCCCGCCCGAATAGCCGAGCCTTTTCAGAATGTATCTCAAGTCGATATGAGATTGCGTCATCTTGAGATGGAAGAAGCGCTCGATGAAAGGCACGTCGAAGCATTTGCCGTTGTAGGTGACGATGACCGAATACTGCGTGATGTCGCGCTTGAAATCGTCAAGGTTCTCGCCTTGAACGTAGTGGCGAATCGTTTCGCCGTCATAAACGACTATCGTCGTGATGGAGTTTGCGTAACCAAGCCCCGTCGTTTCGATGTCCAGATAAGCAATCGCGCGGCGAAAGTCTGGGAACAGTCTCCAGTGTTGACTGGACGGCAACAGTCCTGCGAAATGATAAGGGTTGCCTCGTTCGAGATGCTCGAATGACTCTTTGATGTATTCGGGCAGCACGCGCTTTTGCCTTCGCGGCAATCGAATCGGGTCACCTTCGATTGCCGCTTCCCACGAGTGAATACCAGCCGACCATAGATTGCGTTCGGCTGCAATGCTGATGCCCGGTATGTGGCAGAAAGTGTTTTTCAGCATAACGGATGCAGACCGGGCAGGCGGTCAGCCCTTTCCGATCAATCGAGCGAAGAATCCCGTCTTTGGCGTGTTGGGATTGCTCTTCGCCTGACGGCTCACGTGGGAGTCTGGGTCTTTGGTTAAACTTTTAAGAGTAGCAGGCGGAGCATATTCGTTATTCGCAACGCCCCAGCGAACATAATTGACCGAATCAGTAGCGAGTTTCTCAAGATGAGCGACTGGCGTGTGCGCGTTGCTGGCTACGGCCATGCGAACCGAAGATATAGGATCAGTGGCGAGCGTCTCCAAACTCTTCACAGGAGTTTTCGGATTATCGGCAACTGCTTCCCTGACTTTGTCGTCAGCGTCCGTAGCAAGTGTTTCAAGCAGGTCAGATGCTTTCGTAGCTGCTGCGACCGCCGGTCTTGAACTTGGACAATGCTTCGCTATAACCAGCAAGTCTGAAGCATCCAGCGCTCTCGCCCATGATTTCTCAAGCTGAAGATCGTACAACCCGCGCGCTATTTCTTCTCGATGTTCGTTGACGAACTTTATGCAATCGTCTACGTCTGTCGGAACGATTTTTTGCTTTTCCTGCTCGCTCATCTGTTCCTACATTAATCTATGAATGACGCAAGGCGCAATCGAACGAGCGCCGCGATTGCGCCTCTTACAGCGGCTTCTTTCGTACATTAAAGCAAGCGCTCTCGGAATAGCTTCAACACGCGATTAAGCGCATCTTCGGTCGGGTGGCCCTTCCCTAGCTTCAGTTCCGTGGTGAGCACAGAGTGAGCGCCCTTTTCGAGATCATTAGTATTGCCCTCGCATGAATCTATTTCAATACCCTCGAAGCCACCCTCGCCCAATTCGCGCGCCAGCGTTTCAAACCGTTCTTTTGGACATTTCGAGTCACAAGTGAAACGCAGACCGAGCACGCTCACGCCCGCTTGCGCTCTTCGTTTTACGATTTGAAGTTCGCTGTCAGAAATTCCGAGCGCAGCTTTGTGCCCGGAACCGGCGAAGGGCAGCGACGGTTGGCTGAGCACGGGAGCCATCAGGAATTCATCCACCATCAGCGACAATGCAAACCCGCCCGTGACACACATTCCAATGGCTCCGACGCCGCGCCCCTTACACTGCTTGTAGACTTCGCGGCATAACCCGCGCAGCCATTGCGTGATGGGGCTGGACTCGCGGTTGGCGAAACATTTGAACTCTTTGCTGAGGCAAACGCGAGCAATCTCTGCCATCACATAAAGCGTGGATTTGGGCTTGCCGGGGGTGCCAAACATGACAGGCATAAAGACTGTGAAACCTTCCTTAGCAACCATTCCCGCAAAGTCCGCTACCTCAGGTGTGATGCCGGGTATCTCATGCATTATGACAATGCCCGGCCCGGTTCCTTTGCGAAAAACTTTTCTCGTCTTGCCTTCATATGTAAAATCAAATTCGTCAAAGTCGTACTTGCCCAGTTTCATCTGATTGGCTCCTTTATAAAAGCAGGGTGGCTCGATTTTATACTTCGTCCCTGCAATTCATCTTATTAATCAGGACGTAATTTGATTGAAGCACAATGCAGTATGGTCGAATTTTTTACCGGACAGGGCAACACGCCGAAACGGGATAATTAAGAATCGCGGAATCGGCATCAAACATGGCCGCGACTCGCACAGGCAAGCGCGGCCATTGAGTAACCTACATATTCTCGATGATCGCAGATGCGAACTCGCTGGTCTTCAACTTGGTCGCGCCTTCCATCTGGCGATGCAGATCGTAAGTCACGCGCTTCTGCTGAATCGTTTGCGTCAGCGCGTCAATTATCTTCTGGCTGACTTCGCGCCAGCCCATGTGATCGAACATCATCACGCCCGACAGTATCACCGACGACGGATTGATCACATCTTGATCTGCGTACTTGGGAGCCGTGCCGTGCGTCGCTTCAAAGACTGCCGCCCGATCCCCGATATTGGCTCCGGGAGCCATTCCTAAGCCGCCGACCTGCGCCGCCGCCGCGTCCGAGATGTAATCGCCGTTGAGGTTCGGCGTCGCCACGACGGAATACTCATCAGGGCGAATCAGTATCTGCTGGAACATGGAATCTGCGATGCGGTCTTTGATAAGGAGTTTCTTTTTCCACGCGCCGTTGCCGTGCGTCGCCCAGATCGAAGCAAGCGTTTGCTTGATCTCTTCGATGAGCGCCGCGCGCTGTTTCTCGCTCAACTGATCGAAGCCCGGCTCTATCATCCGCGCGTTCTCTTCGTCGCTGATCGAATCATTCTTTTCGCGGTTGTCCAGAATCCATGTCTCGCGTTCAGTCACTATCTGGTCGCGGAACTCTTCTTTAGCAAGCTCGTAGCCCCAGTCGCGAAACGCCCCCTCGGTGAATTTCATGATGTTGCCTTTGTGAACGAGCGTGACCGAGGGCCGGTTGAAATCGAGCGCGTACTGAATCGCGCGGCGCACCAATCGCTTTGTTCCTGTAGGCGACATGGGCTTGATGCCGATGCCGCTATCGGTGCGCACCTTGTAGCCGTACTTGTCATTGAGAAGCGCGAGGACTTCTTTTGCGCGCTCGCTTCCGGATTGAAACTCGATTCCCGCGTAAACGTCTTCGGTGTTTTCGCGAAAGATGACCACGTCAACCTTTTCCGGCTGCTTGACGGGCGAAGGCACGCCCTCGAAATAGCGCACGGGTCGCACGCAGGCATAGAGGTCCAGCACCTGGCGAAGCGTGACGTTGAGGCTGCGAATGCCTCCGCCTACGGGAGTCGTGAGCGGGCCTTTGATTGCGACGGCGTATTCAGCGATTGCTTTCACGGAATCGTCCGTCAGCCATTCGCCGAATTTATTGAACGCTTTCTCGCCCGCGAATATCTCGTACCACACGACGCGACGCTCTCCGCCGTAAGCTTTTTCGACTGCCGCATCGAAAACTCTCTGCGATGCGCGCCAGATGTCGCGGCCCGTCCCGTCGCCTTCGATGAAAGGAATGATGGGATTCGGGGGCACGACAAGCCGTGCAGCTTCTACCGTAATCTTTTGACCATCGGCAGGAACTTCTATACCATTGAACGTCGCCATTAGATTTAAGACCTCCTGTTTTATAAGCCGTATGAAGCGCGAGCAATGTAACAACGGCGCGGGAGGGGTGTCAAGATTGCAGCTTTAGATTTAGAATGGCTCTTTATGGCAGAAAAAAAGATGAAGCTTGATTCCAAAGACGATAATTCGATGGAAGAGATTCATCGTCGCATTCAAGAGTCCGAAGCGGCGAATCTCACGGCGGATGCCGTCACGCTCACGACGTGGGAGCGCATCAAGCTCGCGCGGCACGAAAAGCGACCTTACACGCTCGATTACATCAACCTGATATTTACGGACTTTCTGGAGATTCACGGAGACCGGCGCTTTGGCGACGATTCGGCCATCGTCGCAGGCATTGCGCGCTTCCACGGCGAGCCGTGCGTCGTCATCGGTCATCAGAAAGGGCGCACTACAAAGTCGCGACAGCAGCGCAATTTCGGAATGCCTAAACCCGAAGGCTATCGCAAAGCGCTGCGCATCATGAAAGTGGCAGAAAAATTCAACCGCCCGATATTTACTTTCATTGATACGCCGGGCGCGTATCCGGGCATTGACGCGGAAGAGCGCGGACAAGCCGAAGCGATTGCTTACAACCTGCGCGAGATGGCAAAGCTCCGTGTGCCAGTCGTCGTGACCGTCACGGGCGAAGGCGGGTCGGGCGGCGCGCTTGCAATAGGCGTCGGCGATATAATATTGATGCTTGAAAATTCGATCTACTCGGTCATCTCGCCTGAATCGTGTTCGGCTATACTGTGGCGCGACCAGGAGCACGCCGAAGAAGCGGCCATAGCGTTGCGCCTTACCGCGCCCGATCTGCTTGAATTCGGGTTGGTTGATCAGATAATCAAAGAGCCTGCGGGCGGAGCGCACACTAATCACGATGCGATGGCGGAAAAGTTGGATGTTGCGCTACGGGAAGCGCTCGCTTCAGTCAACCGTTGGAGCGATGAAGAGCGCGTCGCGCGTCGCTACGATAAATTCCGAGCGATGGGCGATTTTGAAGATAAAGTTCGGACAGTAGCCCGACCGTAACGGAGGGCGAATATCTGCGCCCTCGCTGACGCTTGGGCTACCGCCAAAATTCCAGGCTTGGAGAAATTTATTCATGAAACCCTCCCCTTTTTGTCTCAGCCGACTTGTAATCCTGCTGCTTGCGCTTTCGCTCGTCACGCCGACGGCATCAGCTCGACAATCACCAGCAGCGAAAACCGCTCCTGCGCTTTCCAAATCAGAGCGCGAAGCATCAGCGCGAATAAAAGTGGAGACGCTCCGCGATGTGACGAACGCGCTCGCTTCAAAAGAGATGGAGGGACGCGGCACAGGGCAGCCCGGCGCAGACAAAGCAGCGCAATACATAGCAGACCGCTTCGCTAAAATCGGGCTCAAACCGGCGGGCGATGCGGGCACTTACCTGCAAGCAATCAAATTCAAATCCGAACAGCTTCAATCGGACTCTTCATTCAAAGCGGGCGACACCGTATTAAAGCTCAAAGACGATTTCGTCATCTCGCCGCCTTTGCCCGTCGAGCCGAAAGATGTGAGCGCCGGATTAGTCTTCGCAGGCTACGGCGTCGTCTCGCCTGATGTTAAACGCGACGACCTGGCAGGCATTGACGTTAAAGGCAAAGTAGTCGTACTGCTCAGCGGCAAGCCGAAGGGTGTTGACGAAGCGGCGTGGGCAAAGGCAGCGAGTCAGCAAATCGTAGTGGGCCGTTTGATCACAAGCGGCGCGGCTGGTCTTGTGCTCACCTACTCCGGCAGAGCCACGCAGCCCTTCCCCCTCGTCGCCACTTACCTGACGCGCCGTCGCGTGGCGTTTGCCGACGCTCCGCAGATGTCCATCAAAGTGCCGCCGATTATTGTGATAAGCGATGCGACAGCCGAAAAACTTTTCGCCGGTTCAGGCATCACTTACGCAGAGGCGAAAGCGAAAGCCGAAGCCGGAGAGGTCGTCTCGCGCGATCTCGGCAAGCAAGCTGCGATCTCTGTTCGCGTGAAGCGAGAAGAAGCGCCGAGCAGTAACGTTGTCGCAGTGCTCGAAGGCTCAGACGCGAAGCTCAAAGAAGAAGCAATTGTCTACTGCGCGCACTATGACGCTTATGGCGTGGACATGGATGGCACCATCTATCCCGGCGCAGCAGATAACGCATTGGGCGTCGCAAAGCTGGTTGCGATTGCCGAATCGCTTGCGAAATCGAAACCGAAGCCGCGCCGCTCGATAATCTTTCTTGCGGTGACGGGCGAAGAATACGGATTGCTCGGCGCAGAGCATTGGGTAAAAAATCCGACGTGGCCGATTGAGAAAGTAGCCGCCTCTATCAACTATGACGGCATAGGCACAGAAGTCTGGGGGCCGATGAAAAACCTGATTGATTACGGCTTCAAGCATTCGGATCTTGGCGGCGTGGTGGAAGGCGTCACATCGGCGATGAACGTCACAATTGTGCCCGACCCGTTTCCCGGAAGAAGGCGTATTTTATCGCTCCGACCACTATGCATTTTTCAAGAAAGGCGTCCCGTCGGTCTATTTCATCGGAGCGCCAGCCGATCAGGCCACGATGGGCGCGCGCGCCATGAAGTTTCTCGTGACCGATTATCACATGGCGACGGACACAGTGGGGAAGGACTGGGACTGGGGCGGCGCGCGCGATTTGACCGTGGTAGGGTTGCTTGTCGGAATGCGCGTTGCCAATCAAGATTCGATGCCTGCGTGGCTACAGTCTTCGCCTTACAATCGCCCGCGAGGCACGAAGCTGCCGCCGCCACCGAGACAGTAGAAAGTAGAGGTCAGAGGTCAGAGGTCAATAGCTGGTTTATCGTCAACCAGCTATTGACCTCTGACCTCTGACCTCTGATCGCTAATGCGACTTGATTGCTTTATTTTTGATTTCGATGGAACATTGGCGCACTCGGAACCGGCCTATCGCGAGGCGTTCCAGCACAGCGTGCGACTGCACACAGGGCTTGAGATAAACGAGACGGAGTTCCGCGATTTCTGGAACATGTCCCCGCACGAAGTGCTGCGCCGCTACAGCACAGAGATGCTTGATGAAATGCTGGTGAGTTTCGAGGAGCATTATTACGCGAACCATCACCATCATTTGATACCTTACGATGGCATAGCGGAGTTGCTTGAATCATTGCTTGATAGGGGCGCACAGATAGGAGTCGTATCGCTCAAGCCGAGGCGGGCGGGCGAGCTTGAGCTTGATATAACGGGACTGCGGTCGCTCGTAAACCTGACCGTTTGGGGCGATGACGTAGAGCGCGTGAAGCCTGATCCTGACGGCGTGCTGCGCGCGATGAATCATTTCGGCGCAGTCCCGCATTCGACGCTTGTCATCGGCGATAGTCCTGCCGACATAATGATGGGGCGCGCAGCCGGAACGCGAACGGCTGCGGCCTTATGGAGCGGCTCAAGCCGCGAGCGATTAATGGCCGAATCGCCTGACCTTGCGCTGGAATCACCGGGCGACCTTATCAAAACGATGAATGATGAACGATGAATGATGAATTAAGAGAAAGTGTTTAATTCATCGTTCATCGTTCATCATTCATCCTTTCTTATGGAGGGGGCTTATGACTGCAAGGCTCATGAATACTGCCGTGCGCGGGGCGGAAATAGTCTCAATCAATCCGGCCACGCTTGAAGAGCTTGGCCGATTTCAGATTGCATCCGCCGCAGATGTTGACGCAGCCGTAGCGAGCGCGCGGGCAGCGGCTCGCGAATGGGCCGCGCTTTCATTCCGCAATCGCGCGCGCTACATATTGAAAGTGCGACGCGCGCTCTACGACCGCAAGGAAGAGATAAGTCGCATCATTTCGGACGAGACCGGAAAGCCTGAATTCGAGGCGCTCACGACAGAAATTTTTATGGTGAGCGACCTGATGAGCCACTTCGCGATGAACGCCGAGCGGATACTGCGCGATAAGCGATTCACGCTTGCGGTCTTTCGCAACAAACGCTCTATGATTTGCCACGAGCCGCTCGGAGTCGTCGGCATCATCAGCCCCTGGAATTTCCCTTTCTCAATTCCCGTAGGCGAGATAGTGATGGCTTTGATGGCGGGCAACACCGTAGTCCTCAAGCCATCCGAGTTCACGCCTCTCGTGGGCGATGCGATCAAGAGGCTCTTTGCATCGGCGGGCTTTCCCGAAGGCGTTTTTGAAGTCGTGCAGGGCGACGGTTCAACGGGCGCGGCATTGGTTGAATCCTCAGTTGATAAGATTTTCTTCACCGGCTCTGTTCGCACGGGAAAAAAGATTGCCGAGTCGGCGGCCCGCAGGCTTCTGCCCGTAGTCCTGGAACTGGGCGGCAAAGACCCTATGATAGTCTGCGAAGATGCGCCGTTCGAGCGAACAGTCAAAGGCGCTGTGTGGGGTGCGTTCATGAATTGCGGTCAGGTCTGCGCGTCGGTCGAGCGGCTCTACGTCACCGAGCCGGTCGCAGAGAAGTTCATTGCCGCAGTAGTTGATGAAGTGAAAAAGCTCCGCGTCGGCCCGCCCTCGCAAGATTGTTCGACAGACATCGGCCCTCTCACGAATGAAAACCAGTTGAACATCGTCAGCCATCAAGTAACCGATGCGATTGCCAAAGGCGCAAAAGTGCTCGCGGGCGGGCGGCGGCGCGAAGACTTGGGCGGCTATTTCTTCGAGCCTACGGTTCTGGTTGACGTAGACGATTCGATGAAGGTGATGACCGAAGAAACGTTCGGGCCTGTGCTGCCGATTAAAGTTGTGAAGGACGAAGATGAAGCGATACGTGAAGCGAATAATTCCAGGTACGGGTTGCTTGCTTCTGTGTGGACTTCAGACAACGAAAAAGGAAGGCGGATGGCGCGGCGCATCGAAGCGGGCACAGTGATAATCAACGATGCCATTTACACTCACGGCGCGGCGCAGACCCCGTGGTTCGGAGTAAAAGAGAGCGGCCTCGGCGTGACGCACGGGCAGGCGGGCTTGTTCGAGTTCGTCCGCCTGAAGCACGTCAACTGGGATTTATTTCTGATGAAGAGCGACTGGTGGTGGTTCCCTTACACGCCGAAGTGGGAGAAGCGATTCAAGACTCTGATGAAAGTGTTATACCGCTGGGGCCTGCGAAAGATTTCCTAAAATGATTCGATCAGCCGGGACTGATTGCATAGTTAGGCGCATACAATTGCTATCAGTGTGGTAAGAAGCAGTTTTAGGAGGAAACATAGAAATGAATAACCAGGAGAAGGCGGATACCCAGGACCAGGCTGGTAGGGTTCTTAAATTCAAACTTCACGGCATCGAGGACAAACTGCAAATCCGATACTTGCCTGAGACTGCTTACGCAGGGTTACGCGACATGAGTTCACGCTCTCATCTATTCTACGATGAGGTATCGAGGGAGTACTTATTGTCGGAGTGGCTTGCCTCCTGTATCGTCTGGTGGAACAGGGGGAGTGACGAGGAACCTCTCCCGATCACGCCAGACAACATCAGGGAGCTTACTCATTCCGTTTTAATTACAATTTCGGATGCGATAGCAAAGGACCTGGAGAAGAAACATACACTGTAACGGCTCCTGATCCAAAGTCGACTAAGGCTAAAAAGAAAGTATTCGTCCTGCGAGCCGGGCCTAACAAGTGCGTGCAGCGGAGCGCGAAAGTGAAGCTCATATCAGCCTACAAGCCACCCTCGCCCGCTGACGCGGGGCGTTAGGCTTATGGATCGTCGCTGCCATACCATCTGGCGCGCGCCTCTTTCAAAACATCCCGTTCCTGTCTGATTGCTTCCAAGTATTCATCGAAATTTATTGAGCGAACGATAGAGCCTTCATAAGCTACTTCCATCAATAGGTATATCGACTCTTTCAACTGACGCTCGTCTGTATGATTGTGCAGTATGAGGAGTAGTCTGACAAAAGGCTCAGGCTCGTCAAGACTTGTGTCCAAAGCTTCCGTTATTAGTCGGTCTGCTTCTTCCCGCGTCAAGATACAGTACGCTTCTTGATTGCTGTCATCGGCCTGTGATGGCATAGATTTATCCTCACTTCAAAGCCTTGAATCAACTTGGCTACAACTCCCATAGACAATACGGCTAAAGTAGATTACCAATATTGGTAAATATTATCAAGCATTAAAGCAAATTAAGACCCTACTTCGGTGCGTAATAACACGGTTTATAGCATTACAAGCTAATCTATCACTTACCATCCTTTGTAAGAGCACTTAAGCATCAATAATGCCAGTGCTATAGTCGCGAGGGTATGGCACTGACATTGAAAGTTCAAGATATAGCCAGAAAGCTAGGTATAGAGAATGCTGCCCAACTAGCGAACTTGACGGGACTTGGGCTTACATCCTGTTATCAGTTATGGGAAGGGACGGCTCAAATGGTTTCGCTAAAAACACTCAACACCCTTTGCAATAAGCTCAAGGCGCATCCAGCATTGTTGTTCGATTATACGCCAGACCCGGAAGGAAGGGTGAAAAGTGAATCCAAACAGACGGGTGGGCAAGCGCGGACTTCTGCCAAACGAAGCCGGTCAACGCGAAAACAACACTGAACAGGTATTTCACAGAATAGTTATAATACAGTTAAAGAGGCCGCAAAGAAGCCTACCAAGACGCTCGACCGGAGTTGGTTTACGTGCTATGCACTTACCGAAAGGGATGAAACTTATTGGACATCCAACGATTCGGATTGCAAGATAGGCTATGACCGAGTCGGTCGCGATGACCGTCGCGGCATTGGTGCTAGAAAGCCCGTACCGGAGTTTGGTATCAGCGGTCAGTGTGCCGATCAGTGGTGACGACGCGGCCTTCATTGCCGTTGCCGATCCCGTTTAAGAGATTACTTTTCAGAACCTACCGCTGCGCTGACTCGGTCATCACTCTATCTCGTCAGGAGGCCAGCCCTCATGAAGAAGCGAATCCCATCTCCGCGATCAAAGAGTAACCGCAAGCTAACCAGGACTGGCTCTCGCGCTATTGCCGCCAACTCAAGCGGCGACCTTCACCAGATCAATCAACACGCTGCCGGGATTGACATCGGCGCTGAGCGCCATTACGTTGCTGTGCCGCCAGTTTCCTGTCAGCAAGCAGTGCGCGAGTTCTCAGTCTTCACCAAAGACTTGTACGCTATCGCCGATTGGTTGGCAGCCTGCGGGGTCACGACTGTAGCGATGGAGAGCACGGGCGTTTATTGGGTGCCGTTGTACGAGGTTCTTGAAGGGCGTGGCTTTGCTGTGAAGTTAGTGGATGCCCGCAAAGTGAAGAATGTATCGGGCCGCAAGAGTGATGTTATGGATTGCCAGTGGCTGCAGCAACTCGAAAGCTATGGCTTGTTGGCTGCCGCCTATCGGCCCGCTGATGAGATGGTTGTACTGCGCGGCTATGTCCGCCAACGTGAGATGCTCGTCAAGAGTGCTTCAAGCCACATACTGCATATGCAGAAAGCGTTGCAACAGATGAACCTGCGACTTGATAATGTGGTCAGTGACATTACAGGGCAAACCGGGATGCGTATCTTGAAAGCTATCCTTCAAGGCGAGCGCGATGTCGAGAAGTTGGGTGCGATGCGCGACCGTCGCTGTCACGCATCTGCGGAAGTGATCGCGCAATCGTTAGTAGGCAACTATCGTCAGGAACATCTGTTTGCCTTGAAGCAGGCCGTAGAGTTGTTCGAGTTCTATCAAGAGAAGATACGAGAGTGCGAAGCCGAGATGGAGAAGTACCTAAAGGGCTTGTCTGGGAAGCGAGACGATGAGCCACCGCCGCTTGCGGGAGGCGAGAAGCGACAGCGCTGTAGCTTCAACTTGAGAGAGTATGCCTACAAGCTTCTAGGGGTAGATCTGTTTCGGGTGCCAGGACTAAACTCGCAGACCTTATTGCAGATCATCTCGGAAGTGGGTGTGGACTTGAGTGGATTTGCCAGCGAGAAGCATTTTGCGAGTTGGTTGAGCTTGAGTCCGAATCGGCGAGTAAGCGGAGGGAAGGTGTTATCGAGCAAGACAAAGGCGAGCAAGAACCGGGCAGCGACAGCCTTCCGGCAAGCAGCAGTAAACATAGGACGAAGCGAAAGCGAGATAGGGGCGTACTACAGGAGGATGCAGGCGCGCAAAGGGCCAGCAGCAGCGATAACAGCGACAGCGCATAAGCTGGCCAGGTTGTATTACAATTTAGTGAAGCAGGGACGGGAGTACGAAGAGGGTGGGGCGAGAGCGTATGAAGAGAAGCAGCGAGAGCGGATGGTAGCGAACTTGAGGAAGCGGGCCAAAGGGTTAGGCTATGAGTTGGTGTCGGTTGCAGCATAAAGTGAGAGCAGCCAGAAGCATCATTCAACGAGTTGTTTCTTAAGAGGCCGCGAAGCGAGTTTCTAATGGTTCTGCCGATGTCACACGCGGCCCCGGTCAGCTTGGTCGTTAGGCCGCTTCGCCGTCAACAATATTTTTGCGAAGGGGCAAGATACACTGCTTCGAAAAGGAGGAGCTGATGAATTCAAACAGAGTGCTATACAGGTACATTTTTTGTAGTCGAACACGACCACGTCTGACATTGTTTCGTAGACCTGTTACATTACTCACTTTCGTCATCCTGAGTTGGCCTGTCGTTACGGCTTCGCAGACAGGGAAACCACCTCATGTTGAACGCCCCCGATCCGAGAAATTGGCTGCAGCCATTGCTGTGAGGCTTGGATTTCAGATACCGCAATGGGTAGAAGACGCTATAGCAAAGCCAGACGGGAATGCATTTGATTCGGTGGCATTAATTTCAACCAATACTGCTATAAACACTGCTGCTGGAGTTCTGGAGGTATCTCTCGTACCGCAACCACTTGAAGCTACAAAAGCATTGCCGAAGGACATAGTTCAACGCACAAGTTATGCGTTCGCCACTTTTAAGCAGTGGCGATCTCAGATAAATCAGCGTTTGTCAGCCAACGAATATCTTTTTGCTCATTACTTAGTCGGTGAGAGCATTGGACACCTCCGGTTACTCCTCGCCATAGGAAGTGAAGATCCTTCGCTTACACAACCAACTATCGAGAAAATTGTGCTGTTGACTAGAGAGTTCTCTACGCTCCCACAGATCAAAATGTCTGCGGCTCTACGAGCTAAGTGGCTCGACATCGCGCAAGACTTGATGGCTACAAGAAGTACGTCCCAACAGAACTCAACACTCAGAACACGCCTTGAATTATGGTTTGACGCGTTTTCGGCAGAGGTAGAGGCGAGAGCGAAGTGACTGAACCGCAGCCTACAAACGGTTCGACCTCAGATTTTGCGCAAACAGGATGAATATGGCCTGTATAAACATCACGGATAAAAAGCTTAATGATGGTTTCAAGGGAGGTCTCATTTTGGAGTTTTTTTGGCTTAGACGCTTGTAAGCTCTGTTGCTCGATTGTCACAGGTCTGAGTCTGTAGAATTTGACTAGTCTAAGCTTGTAAGTTGTTGATTTCAGGTTGGGGCAAATGGTTGCAATACCAACATTAAACGGGAGAAACTGTAACCTGTTTGCGCAAAATCTGAGTTCGACCGGAGCGTTAGGTAATCGTAGCCTGGCTAAAATAATCAATCACGCTGTGTAAAACCCGGAGGAGAAAAAAATGAAGCGAATCCTGAACACGATGTTACTGGCTGTGATAATGATGATCCTAGTTTCTTGTGAAAAGTCGCCCTCCCCCACTCAAAAACCAAGTAATACTAACTCATCGTTACCTGATGCGTCGCAGCAGTCTGGCAAGATGCCTGCCAACGAACGTCCACAATCTGAGAAATTGGCCGCGGCTATGGCTACAGATATGGGGTTTGAGCTTCACTTGTGGGCTGAACTCAATGATGTCGACCAGTCCGCCACTGGCACTATGGCCTCTGATGCAACAAATTCGGTCATCCTTGTCGCCGCTGGTGTACTCGAAGTGCCTCTTGCGCCTAACCCGTCGGAAGCCACAAAGGCCGTACCTTCGGCACGACGTGGGCAGTACATAGACGACACTGTGTCACAGTGGGTTTCCCAAGTAAGGCAGAGGCTCAAGAGTAATCCATATCTCCAAGCGCATTTCGAGCTTGGAAACTGCATTGGGGCAATTCGGAACTCTCTCGCAGTAAGCTTCAATGCTACCGAAGGTGGACAAGCCGCACCCGCAACGGAACAGTATATTGCCGCAAATCTGGACGTAGTTAAAAGTGTGCTTAACTTGCCAGATGTCGAGACAACTGCGTCTCAGCGATCATCCTGGACAGACCTCGCACGTGAGGTAGCGGAGGGTCGACATACTTTACAGCAGATTGTTTTGCTTAGAGAACGCTTGGAACAGTGGCTCAACACATTCGTGGACGGTCAGCGAGCAAGAGCGAAATAGTACCATTCTAATTATGAAACCTGTGATTGAAGAAACGCTTGTACTCCTGACAAGCGGCCTAACAAGCGCATGCAGCGGAGGCCGCGAAGCGAATTTCACATGGTTCCATCAGTGCCGTTCGCGGCCCCGCTGACGCGGGGCGTTAGACCTCACCCGTATATTTCCGATCCGGTCTTTCTGGCCAACTCAACGCGTCAAGGGTGAACCAGGCAATCTCAACAATTCACTTCTTATCTCACCTAGCGCTGTAATCAGGCTCGCCTTCTTCCCGGTTTTGCTACCAGCCGCGAGCATATCGATCAAGAAATTTATCCGACTGAGCACCGAATAGGCGTCGTTCGGTTTTACCCTGGTGTCGAAAGCCTGCCTGTAGTCATCAATGATCTCTTGCTGGTGTTTAGGAAGGTTGCCCTCAACCAGCCTCCATACTAAATCCAGGTCCGGTTTTAACACACGCGTCCGAAAGTCCGTATTCTGGCCCTCTGACTCACGCAATGCCTTTTTGCCTTTCTCGATAAGCGCAGTCAGATTACTCGTCTTTGCCCCTGGCAAGAGCAGGGCACAGGCGACGTAGTTGGTCGCAGCAAAGATCCAATCTCTCGGAGATTCTTTTCTCTTCTGCGCCGCCTCGTAGCCCTTCTGATAAAACTCCTTGGCATGTTTCAGGTTGGCATCACGGTCCTGCTTTGTCGCGGCGACCAACGCCAGGCATTTATAAACTTTACCCATCATCGAGTACCGCTCGGACGTGGCGTCCAGACTTAGCAACTTGTCGAAGAGTCCTTTCGCTTCCATTATCAGCTTCTGCGCCTTCTTACGCAGAGCGCTGTCGCTAGTCCCGCGTCCATTGCCATCATCTTTCTCTCTTCGGCGTCTCTCCCACAACTGCAACGCGTAACGGCACTGCAGGTTGGCCAGGCGTTCTATCGCTTTTAGCGGGACCTTCGCGTCCTTCGTGCGAATGGACCTTCGATAAAAACCTATCGCCTCTGCATAATTACCGAGCGAAGTCCATGCGTCACCGAAATCGGCCAGCACCTCGCCATCGGCTAACACGTTATTGGCCGAGGACTGACTTTGCAGCGCCTTCTCCAACTCTACCAGCCGGTCGCGGTACCATTTATTGCCCGTCTCATCTTGCACGTTCGACCTTTCGGCGATGCCTTTGAGTTCGTCGCGGTACTCGCGGCGCGAGTAGAAGTCGGTCTTCTGGAGGAGGTTGCCCCCTTGCAGGTTTAGCCTAAAATTCGGGTTGCCATAGCACTGGTAAGCGCCCCAGGTATTTGTTCCGGGGTAGTCTGTGTGTGTCGCTTTGCGGGCCTCCAATACGGCTTTGCCGAAAGCTTCGCCTTTAAGCATCCTCTCGTAGAACTCTTGAGCGAATTTCTTCGCTGCCGTATCCACCACCGCCCAACCAGCAGCCACGACCGCCTTTACGCCCATCTTAATCAGTTCCTCGGCCACGCTTGCTGCCAGCCGGTGCGGGTACTCTGTCTCCAGCCGGGCATTCTCTTCGCGGTCAACCTTGCCCAGGTGACAACAGTTGATAAAGACCAGGTCGGGCACAGTGCGCAGGCTGACCAATTCTTTCGCGGTCAGGAAAATGCCATCGCCCAGGACTACCCCGCTCCGGTCGGGGGCGCTCGGGTTATAAGCTCCGTGCGCTGCAATGTGCAGGATCTGGTACTCGTTGGCAAACAGATCATTGATAATTTTCTTACCGTCTTTGTTAATCGGATCCTGCACGACGTAGCCACGCTTACGCAACAACTCGGTCACTGCTTCGGCTTCGGCTTTGGCTCCTGGTAAGGGAGCAAATCCCGTATTGATCGGTTCTCCGATGACAATTGCATTGTTGCCACGCGAGGGTCGCGGGTTGGCTCGGAATTCTGTGGTCTTAAACTGGCGCAGCAGTCCCAGGCGCGTCGACAGCGGCTCGTCGGGCCGCGTGCGGTCGGTCATCAACTCCCAGGGATACTGCGCTGACTCGCTGTCCAGGATCAGGACAACATTTTCAGTGCGCTCTTTCAGAGAATTCGGGATGAGCAGTTCGTAAAGTGACACAGACAATTCCTTTTCGTATTGCGTCTTGCTGATTGACTGCTCAACCAACAGATCGATCACCCGCCGTTGGGTGCCTTGTATCGAGGCTTCTACACGGGCGCGCTCTGTTAAGACCAGGAACTCCAGCCCGTTGTCACCATCGGCCCGTGTATGGTCCTGGGTGAACATTTCGGTGATAGTTTCGGCTAGCTTTGCGCGCTGCTTCGGGGTCTTGATAGATTCCTCTATCAGCTTTTCGATGAAGTAGCGTTGCACGATCTGGCGATTAGGATCGAGGTTGAAGAGCTTTGTTAGGTTGGATAGGTTGCCCGTCGGACTTTGCGCCGCTGCGCTTCGCGCGCCGATGATCTGGATGCGCTCGTACCAATAAGTGTCGAACTGGCTGATGGGCCGCTGGTAGCGACCACCTCCCATTGAGCGGATAGTCCCGGGCTCAACTTTAACAGTGACTTCCTGTGCGAAGTCGGACGACTGGTCTTGACTCAATTCGTGGACCGCGCGCACAGCCTGAATCGCTACGTCTTCGTACAGCTCGACCAATTCTATCTTGTCTATCCGCACACGATCCCACATGTTTTGCAAGTACAGAATTCGATTCGCGTTGATCGCGCCCTGGACGATGGCCGCGACCGATGCTTTTACCTTTAGCGCGTTACCGCCATACGTGCCCATCAACAGCGAGCTAAAAGCTGCGGAGCGAAACCTGTCTCCTTGCTTCGGAGTTGCCTGTTCAGCGACCGCGAGCGCATGGCGCAGCGCCGCCGTCGTGACACCCTGTTCGACAATCTCTGTATTGATGCTGCCCATCTCACCCAGTCCGATGACCAGCGCCCCGCCGGGCAATGAATTTTTCTCGCCGTAGATCACCTCAGCCGTGCCGACCGGCCCCGGGTAGAGCCGCATTCCCAGCCGATCCGTCAGGCGACCATCCAGCAGACGGTCAAGGTATTTTTCCGCGCTGACAATCCCGTCCCCGTCGTAATGCCCGACCGCCACAGGGTACTGAGAAAACCGCAAGTCTCCATGTAAAATGCCGACCTCAAGAGTGTAGACAGGCCCTTTGGCCGCCATTGGCTCTTCTTGCTCCAACCAATCACTGACCGTTTTGGCGTCGCCTCCGCGGCTCTCCTCGCGCTTCACCTCCTTAAAGAATTCGGCTGAGACGCCATCCCCGCGCAGCAGCCATCCGTTCAGCCTGGCCCGCGTCTCTTCGTTGAAGAAGTAGTTGAAGTGGCAGACCAGGGAACCCTGGTCGAAGAAGAAGTAAGCCTTCTCTTTGCGCCTGATGCCGTCATACATCGCCTTGGTGTTGACGACCAGATCGTTTTTCGCCCAGAAGAAAGTGTTGCCGACGAGGGCCGGGATGGTGAGCTTGAGGTTGCCGACTTCGATATCACCTGCAATGACGCCCAGATCGGCCTGTGTGTTGAGTTCCGGGTGGTTGAGAAATTCTATCAACGGCGAGTCTGGAATCATGGCTTCGAGGCCGGGCAGATCACGCGGGTCGGCCTTCTTCTTGACCAACGTCAAGAGCAGCGACTTGAGCCAATCGTAGCCGATCTCGATAGCCGGGTTGCCCTTGATGCCTGGGATAAGGCCGACGGCGTTGAGCAAGCCGGAGGCCAGGTAATCCATACGTTTTGACACCAGCGTGGTCCCGCGCGCTGGGCAGGCCACACGAACAAAGCGGTCAATGATCAGCTTCTTCTCCAGCAGTAGATTCCACAGCTTCTCCAAATCCCGGCGCTGCTGTTCCCGCTCGGCCCTAATCCCCTCGTTGTCGCCCTCCCGCTCGAAGGACTGCGTTAATTCGGCGAACTTCGCGCGGCAGCCGCCCGCCTGCGCCAGGCACATCAACTCGCCCACCAGCCCGCCGCGCGAATGCGAAATCAGGTGCAGATGAGCGCCCTCAGGGATGAGTTCAGTCAAATCCAGCGCGTTCTGAATAGGCGAGACACTGAAGGTTCGGTGTTCCAGCGCAATTATGCGCTCGCCGTAACGCTCCTGTAGTTGCTTCCACTCCTCTGTCTTTGCGAGTTTGGCGAAGCTGCCTACACTGCTGGAAGCCGTGCCGTGAAGGAAAACAAGGTAAGGGCCGCTACCGGCGAGCTTCTTTGCATCCTTGATGAAGTCCTTGGCTTCGATCTTGAGCGGGTCGGCGAAGCGGTAAAGCCCGAAAGTATGGCCCTGCTTTTCGATATCCGATTCAAATTTGTCGGCGATGGCCGCGGCCATCTTCTGCGCGCCCTTCTCAATATAGTCCGTCGGCTGCTTGATGCCGAAAACTTTCAGCACCCTGAGCGCGATAGTCCCCCATCCGCGCGAGGTGTCCTTGGCCTCCCACGTGTGAGGAACGAAGATCTGTTCAGGCTGTCCGTCTGTGGTCCGCGACGCCTGCGGCTGGCTGATCTCGCGCAACTGGTCAACCGTCATCCACTGTTTCCAGGATCGTTCGCCGTTCTCGAAAACGAGTTCGACGATGTCGTCGTCTTTAGCCTCATCGGGCAGGGCGGTGTAAGCGGCATCACCTGCACTGCGTGAGATGGGGTCAACCAGGCGCACGGTCCTGATCTCGACTGTGACAAATTTTTCGAGTCCGACGTCTTCTTTCGTGCCTTCGACTTCTATTCCGGGCAGTAGCAATTTCTGCTTCATCGTTTCCTCCGAGGAAAGTTCACTCTGTCGCAGGAGTCAACTGCCCGGCATCTTATCAAGGCAGCGACTTGACTATGAATGGCGATAGTTTATAGGCCTTTTTCCGCGACCTGTCAACTTGAAGTAGCCTGTTTTACAACTTCCGCAGTTATACACCTCAGGGCCATTCAGTTCTCGGAACTTGATGTCAACTCACCGCAGAGGACGCAGAGGGGGCGCAGAGAAAACCTATTATTACTCTGCGTAATCTCTGCGTACTCTGCGTCTCTGCGGTGAACAGTTTTCCGAATGGTTCATTCAGTTGTGTGCGCCATGCCCGGCCAACCAAATCTTTCAGATTCAGTTTCCTTCACCTTCAACAACCTTGATGTACTTATTGAGAGGCGGATTGGTGAGTTTATCCACTCGCCCGCTTGGCCATTTGATCTCGACGCTATCAATTTTTGTAGCCTTACCTACTCCCAGCACTTCGCGCGGATCATGCGAAGAGAGGAAGCTGCCGCCGCTAGTCTTCAGGCGGCTCCGCTTTACGCCTCCGGCCTCCCAGGTAATAATCGCGCCCACAGCGCCCGGATTGCTCCGCGTGGCGACAAGCTGGAGGCCGAGCCAGTTGTTACGATTGCCTCCCTCGTTTCTAATCAGCAAGGGCGGTTCGCCGTTGTTGATGACGAGAATATCAAGGTCACCATCGTTGTCGTAATCGCCACAGGAAAGCCCGCGAGCCGAAAAGTCTTTCTGGAAAACTGCGCCGGACTGCTCGCTGACGTGCTTAAATTTGCCATCAATGTTCTCGAACATCAGGAGAGGCTCTCTGTATTTCACCTTCAGCGATTGGGTTTCCACCATGTCGTCGGGGTGCCCGTTGGCCAGAATCAGGTCAGGGTCGCCGTCATTATCATAGTCGAAAAACTTCAGCCCCCAGCCGCTCAACAACCGTGTGGCCTGCCCGATTTCGCCGGGCTTGTCTATGAACGTCAGATCCTTCTGGTTTTGATAAAGGCTGAAAAGCTCCTGATCTATGTTTGCCACGAACAAGTCCTGCCACCCGTCGCCATCGTAGTCGGCCGCGTCAACGCCCATGCCCGAACGCGGGCTTCCCGATTCGCTATAAGCCACGCCCGACGCAAGCCCCGCTCTCTTCAAACTTGCCCTTGCCTTTGTTGACGAAGAGGAAATTCGCGACCGTATCATTTGCTACGAACAGGTCCATCAAGCCATCGTTGTTGACGTCAGTCGCCACCGCGCCGAAGGATTTTCCGAGCGCGCTTGCGATGCCCGAATCTTTGCTTACGTCGCTGAACTTGCCGCCGCCGTCGTTATGGAACAGGAAGCTTGGGCGCGGCTTGAAGACGCGCGGGACGCAATAGTAGCGGCGGCCTATGCGGTTATCACCGCAGAAGATCGTGCCCGTGCCGCTGTACTGTACGAAGCTTGACACAAACAGATCAAGCTTGCCGTCGTTATCGTAATCGAACCACGTCGCGCAGGTTGACCAATTCGGCGCGGCGACTCCGGCCTTATCAGTTACGTCGGCAAAAGTTCCGTTGCCGTTATTGCGGAACAAAACGTTGCGGCCATAATTCGTGACGTACAAATCCTGCCACCCGTCGCCATCGAAATCGGCTGCCGCCGCGCCCATCCCGAAATGGCCCATCTGCCCGCAGGCCACCCCGGCTTTCTCCGTAACGTCGGTGAAAGTGCCGTTGCCGTTGTTGCGATAAAGCGCATTCCTGATGGGCGTCTTTGGAGTGTAGAAATCAGACGGGCCGCTGTTAACAAGATATATGTCCATCCAGCCGTCGTTATCGAAGTCGAAGAAGAGTCCGCCGCCGCCGCAGGTTTCCGGCAGATGACGAGCCTCGGAGCGCCCGTTATCCTGCGCCCAGGTGATTTTGCTCATACTGGCCGGAATCTCCATGAAGGTCACTGGTGTTTTCGACTTGGCAGGTTCCTGCTCGCGCGGAGGCGACAGGTTAATAGATGATGTAACCGTCAGGATGATAATCAGACAAAAATATCTCATATCTTCGAGTTCTCCAACCGCAATTGACGGGAAATAAAACTCAGTTTGGGTATGCTTCCCTGGGCCTGGTAATGCGAATGTAATGGTCCGTAAATTTGAAGTGCGCCGCAGGCGGCCCTATTTTTGGCATATGGCATGAAACGCAATCCTTCGTAGCCACACGACAGCCCGCGACCATATCTTGACCTTCTTGATTTATCTTCGATGCGTTTACCAATGTGTTCGCGGGCGGCTGTTTCGGCTGGTGGCAGGCCATGCACTTCGCGTCATAATAAGCAGCATCTTGTTTGATCGGCTCGTGAGGGTTGTGACAGGCGGTGCAACTTATTCTGCGATCATCAGAGTAGCACTTGCTGTGAAATATGCGGTAAGGCTGGAACCGGACGTTGTTGATCTCCATGCTCTGGAGCAGGCTGAACTCATCGTTGCCCCGGTGGCAGGAGGCGCAAAAATCCTGCGACAGCTCGTCGCCGCTGAGCCGTTTGGGATTGAAGATCAGTTTAGCGTTGGTCTTTTCCTGCTTTGCCCGCCGCCACGTGTTCCGCTCCGGGGCCGTGACAGGCTTCGCACCGAATGCCCGGAGTCACCTTTTCCAAATTAATTTTTCCGCCGCCGATGCCGCCTGTTGAATGGCAACTGAAACAACTCAACGTCTCATTATCTGAGAGGCGTCTGCCGAGCGCCTGCTTCAGAGACGGCGGAACTGTGCGCGGCGCGCCAATAGTAAAATCCAATCCTTGAATTTCATTATAGAAACTGACGAGGCTTTCATATAACACGCCTTCGTATCGAAGGATGTAGGTCTGTCCGGCCTTACCCTGTCCGAAAGCGTATAGAATCGGCAACGAGATCGTTTCGCTGCCCATCAGTAACGGTGTAAAAGCTCTGCTTATCCTTGCGCTTGATCTCATAAGAATATTGGCCGCTTCGCATCGTCATGTTCGGGTTTTCGGTCAGCACCTTCGAGTCAGCGACCGTCTCCATGGCCATGGCCATCCCGGTCTGGGCATGAGTGACAACCTTGTTCTTATGGCATTCGGCGCAGACCTGATCGCCGACGAACTCTACACCTGCCGGAACTTTTCTGGGGTGCCACCGCTCTGCGAGACTCTTCTGGGGAGAGATGATGCCTGATGCCCACGAGACAGACCCGAAGACAGCCAGATAGAGCACCAGCACCACCCAGCTCAGAGCATTTTTATTGACACCATGATCTATCATCTCATTATCAGTTTATCTGCGATTCGGTAATGAACTCGGTCTTCGCGCTTGAGACATTAAGGCTTGGCCTTGGGCTGGTTGTTATCGGTTTCGTTTCCCGCGCGCGGGTCTGTGCGCCGTGCGTTATATTGTTCTTGCAGTTGCTTGAACAACTCACGTTCGCGCGCCGCGTCTGCCTTCCGCCCGGCCCGCGTGTAAGCCCGCGCCAGCGCGAAATGCATTTCCGGGCTTGTCGGCGCGAGCCGCACTCCCTCTTCAAGTTCCTTTACGGCTCGCTCTACCTGTCCCAATTCCAACAGGACGCGGCCCAGGACGTTTCGGGCAGGAAACATCTTGGGCGCAAGCTGCACTGCTTTTTCTGCCAGAGGCAGCGCCGTCTGGTACTCGTCGCGCTTGAGATACTCGAATGCCATCTGCACCATCGAGGGCTGGTGCGAGGGTGAAATCTCCAACTCGCGGCGGAATTCTTTGAGCGCCGCATCCGAATCCTGATTCAATAGAAAGACACCGAACGCATAATGAATATTAGGCGCATCCGGGTAACGCGCCAGCAGAATGTCGAAGGCCGCGCGCGCTTCTTCAACTCGCCGGGCGGCCATGTTGAACCCGGCGCGACCGGATATTAAGATCAGTTCGCGCTTGTCGGGCGGGATTTCACTCGGCAAAAACGGCATGCGCATCAGGGTCAGCCCGAATGCCTCGATGACTTTCGGGCTGTCATTCCCGACCGCCAGGAATTCGCTGAGAATCTCGTAAGCTATTTCATATTGCTCGAACCGTATGTAGAGCATCGCCGTGTGATAGCGAACTACGGATTCCAGTTCTCTGTTGCCTACAAATCCGAGCGCGCGGCCTCGCTGCATCGAGACAACCGCCCGTTCATATTCCCGCGTCTGGAACTCGCACAACCCCAGCATCCCCCAGGCCGGGCCTCGCTTGGGATCAAGCGACACCAAATTTCGAAAAGCGTCTCGCGCTTCCGCGTAACGGTCGCCTTCGTAAAGAATGGCCCCTACGTTCCACCAGCCATCTGCCCAGATCGGACGCATCTGCAAGGCCTTGGCATAAAGATCGAGCGCTTCGCCAAGCCGCCCTGCCAGGCGAGCTTCATCTCCGAGTTTGACTGTCTCTGGCAAACGCGGCATTGGTCTGGGCGGTTTGCGCTTTTGAAGGCGCTCGCTTACTGCCCGGTGACTGAGCGCGCACGACTGCCGCTGAGGCGATCAGAATTACTGCCGCCAGCAAAGTCCAGGCCCGCGCATTGAAGCTCAAAGCAGTCACAGATGTTCCTTCCTGTGATTTTGATCACTCTGAAAATCGTTCGGCGGCTTGACCGGATCGGGCTCCTGCGAGCCGGGCTGTTTGGCCTGCTGCTCGGCATTCAGCTTTTGAATGATCGCTCGCTCGCGGTTGCCGTCCTCTTTACGGTTGAGCCGATAATATACGGACGCCAGTAGAACGCGGGCTTCGACAAACTCGGGATAGTCCTTCACTACGCCTTCGAGCAGCGGTTTAGCCTCGCCCGGTTTGCCAAGGGATGCATAGACACCGCCCAGGTGATAACGCGCATACGAATCGCGCGGGCGCAGGCGCGTGGCGCGGGTGAGATAGCTCATAGATTCGTCGAGCAGTTTGTCTCGTTTGAGCAATATGCCCATATAAAGATTTGAATCGAAGTCGTTCGGGTTATCCGCCATCTCTTTTTTGAAAGCGTCCTTGGCTTTCTCAGAGTCTCCCATTCGCATCAGCGCTCGCCCGTACCAGGCGTGAAGCGCAGGCAGTTTGGGATTCAATTCAATGGCGCGTTCGAGTTCCTTTATCGCGTTTTGTCCATCGTCAGCCAGCAGAAGGAGTGATCCTATCAACAGCCTCGCCTCGGCGGAATCATCGCCCCGAAAGACACGGTCTATCAACTCCTGTCCCCTCTTCACCTGTCCATCGCCGACAAGGGCGCTGCCCAGGAGGTAGGCAATCGTGCGGTTGTTAGCGTCGGCCTCTGCCAGTGGCCCAAGCATTTCGATGACCTTCTTATACTCGCCAAGCCGTACCTGACAGTCCGCCAAAAGCAGAATCGCGTTTTGCCGTTGAGGAAATTCCTTAGACGATGCGGCAAGGAATTGGTTCAGTTCACTTGCTGACTCAGTAAACCAGGCTGCCTTGTAATAAGCCAGAGCCAGATTGAAACGAATCGTTTGATTACGATGATCGAGCATGAGCGCTCGTTTGTATTGTTCAATCGCCTCTTCGTAACGCCCCAGACGCGAATAGGCAGCGCCCAAATTCGACCGCACGTCGGCTCTGGCCGGATGCGAAGCAAGGATCGCTTGATAGCCGCGAATCGCGCCTTCGATGTCTCCTGACTCGTGCAAATGCATCGCGCGCGCAAAAGCTGTATCGGGATCGGTCGAACCTGTTTGGGCGAATACTTGTTGAGTTGCCGACGCGACTACTGCAAAGGCAAAGAGCGAAACGAGCGTTTTCACTATCTGCTTTCGTCGGTTCTTGCTTGCCATTTATTGCTTCCAGCCTGACTCGAATATTTGCGGAGAGTATACATCATTCTCTCTAAGATTTCCAATCTGCGAGCCACCTGTATTCGCGGGTGTTCAAGCGGAGTTAAGCTGATTTTTCCGAGCGAAGCTGATATACTTGTCGCACTAATTTTTCCACCGGGAGATCGGCGCAATGAGAACCTTTATGAGTTGTCTTCTCCTGGCCGCGCTCGGCCTTTTTACTTACGATTCGATTAGCGGCCAAACTCCGTCCGAGCAGCGTCAGGACGAGCCTGCGCTTCGTCTTAAAGCAAACGAAGTGTCGCTCGATATTGTCGTGAAGGACAAAAAAGGCCGGTCTGTAAGAGACCTGAAGGCTGCGGATTTTGAAGTCTACGAAGACGGCGTCCTCCAAAAGGTCGAGTCATTTCGCTTCGTGCTGCGCGAGGGCGGAGCCGAGCGCGATACGGTTCGAAAAGAAGGAAAAGAAGAACCCGCGCCGCAACCCGCCGCGCCGCGCAACAACGCCTCTATGGGTGTGATCGCGTTAGTCTTTGACAGGCTCTCACCCGAAGCCCGCGCGCTCGCGCGAAAGGCCGGGCTGGCCTATGCTAAAGAAGGCATAGCAGCAGGTGATTTCACAGGCGTATTCGCAATAGATCAATCGCTTCGCACCATTCAATCATATACTGACAATCAAGAACTGATTAAACAGGCTGTAGATCGAGCCACCACTGCCAGCACTTCCACCTATGCGTCGAGCGCCGGAAAGGTTCGTGATCTGTCTGACAGAAGCGTCGCGCTAGATCGGACGGCTTCCAGTGCGGCGGCGGCGGCGGGTGAGGCGGGCGCTGCCCGTGACGGCGCGGGCGCTGCACAGGCTGGCGCAGCAGGCGGGCAGGCAATGCTTCAGCAGGCGCTCGTCGAAATGGAGAGCCGCATGCTCGAAAACTTCGAGACGCTTGAGCGTGATCAGCAGGGCTTTGCCACCATCAATAGCTTGCTTGCAGTCATAGCCCCTATGAAAAATATTCCGGGGCGCAAGACAATCATATTCTTCTCTGAAGGTCTGGCGCTTCCTGCGTCGGTTCAGACCAAGTTTCCTTCCGTAATCAATGCCGCGAATCGCGCGAATGTCAGCATCTATGCTATTGATGCAGCGGGGCTGCGAATAGAAAGCGGGACTGCCGAAGCGGCTCGCGAGATCAACTCGCTCGCTTCGCGACGCATGCAGCAGACAGGCAGGGGCAACGACACCATAGTTTCTGCGCCTTACACCAAAGCTCTTGAACGAAACGAGGATTTGCTCCGGCTCGATCCGCGCAGCGGACTCGGTCAGCTTGCTGACGAGACAGGGGGCTTCCTTATTCATGATACGAACGACCTCACGGCAGGGCTTCGCCGCATTGACGATGATATGCGCGCCTATTATCTGCTGACCTACGTTTCCAAGAATGAAGATTACAATGGCCGTTTCCGGCATATCACGGTGAAGATGAACCGTTCAAATGTGGAAGCGCAGACTCGAAAGGGCTATTACGCTATTGAATCGGTCGGCCAGCTACCCGTCCTTGATTACGAGGTCCCGGCCCTTGCCGCAGCGCGCAGCGCACGCTCAGGCTCAAAGCTTCCCTCGTTCCAGGCGGCGGCGCTGGGCTTTCCCTCTGCAAACCAACCCGGCCTCGCGCTGATACTTGCCGAGGTGCCGATCTCCGCCTTCACCCTCGCACCAGCTAATGACAAGAAGACTTATAACGCCGATTTTTCCATCGTCGCTTTGGTCAGGGATCAATCTAACCAGGTTGTTCAGAAGCTCAGCCAGCATTATCCGCTGAGCGGGCCTATGGAAAAGATCGAAGCCGCTAAAAAAGGAGACGTGCTCTTCTATCGCGAAATGCAACTACAGCCGGGTCGCTACACGGTTGAACTCATCGCATATGATGGGCCAGCAGGCAAGGCGAGCGTTCGCTCAACTAATATTGAAATTCCGCCCGTAGATGAGAACAAACTGCGGTTAAGCAGCGTGGTGGTGCTAAAGCGCGCAGAGCAGATCACGGCGGAAGAGATGAAGAGAGACAAGCCCTTTCACTTTGGAGAACTCCTGGTGTACCCAAATCTGGGCGAGCCGATTCCGAAGTCGCAAGTTAAGCAGCTTACATTCTTCGTTACCGCATGGCCTGCGAAAGGATCAGCCGACAGTCTAAAGATTGAGGTGGAGATTATTCAAAACAATCGTAAGGTCGGGCAAACGTCGGCTCAGCTTCCCGAAGCAGATGAACACAGGCGCATCAAGTATGCCAGCGCTCTGCCGCTTGAAGGCTTCCAGCCCGGAGTTTATGAGTTGAAAATAACCGTGCGCGACAGCAAAACCAGTGTTAGCCGCTCTACCCAGTTCACCATAGCGCCTTAGAAGCTGTTTTAGCAGTCCCGTTAGGGATGACCTGTTTATAGTTTTGTGGCATAGAAAGCTTATGTAGCTCCGTAGGAGCTACCTGCCCATTTATCAGGTAGCTCCTACGGAGCTACGAATCAATTGTTCATCTTAATACTATAGACAGGTCGCTCCTACGGAGCTTTTTCTAAACAGTTTCTTAGATAGAAAGCATCGGTATTACTGTTTGGACTCGCGCTTCGCTTTGCCTCCCAGCTTTTCTACAAGCTGCTTAGCTTCTTTCGCGTATTCCCCGCGAGGCGACTCTTCAAGATAAGCGCGTAGCGCGCGAGACGCCTCAGCAGTATCTCCCCGGCTCAGGTAGATTCGCGCCAGGTGGTAGTGGGCAGCCGTGCAGCCTGCCCCGCCCATCACCACCGCTTTCATTAACTCACGTTCTGCGCCGGGCAAGTCGCCCATTTCCAACAATGTAAAGCCAAGCCATAGACGCGCGACAGGTCGCGTGCTGTCTATAGCTATCGCCTGGTTCAATTGAGAAATCGCGTCCGTATAATCCCGTCGCTCGATTCGGACGAGTCCAAGATTGAATTTCGCGTTGAAGTTTTTCGGATCCCTCTCAAGTACGTTTTGAAAATTCTCTTCTGCCTCGTCCAGCCGCTTGAGTTTGAGATACTGTGCGCCAAGGTCGTTACGCGCTGCGAGATATGCCGGGTAAATAATAAGCGCCTCTTTGAAGTGCGCGGCAGCCTGAATATAGTCGTCCTTCGCTACAAACTTCAGGGCGAGGTTGTATTCCTTTTTCGCACTCGCAGGCACTGGCTGGCGTAACTCGGCAGCGGAAATCACTCTAATACCATAGCTCGTAGCCTGCGGAGTCTGATTTTCACGCAACTGGAGGGTCATCGTCCACACTATCCCGCGACCCAGCATAACCTTGTCAACGACCGGCTCGTAATTGGGATCATCAACTTCGGCCTGCACGTAATATATGCCTTCGGTGAGATTAGTGAACTGGAACTCCCCGTGCTTGTCGCTATAGAGGGTATTAAGAATATTTCGCGCGTTTTTTAGTGTGATTCTGACGTTACGATCAACCGGGCGTCCGGAAGGAAGAGTCACTCGGCCTTCGATCACGGCATTATTGGTGTCGGCAGACCTGTGCGTTGACTCTATTTGCGCGCATACAACGCTCGCCATCGGCGCGCACCAGAGAGCCAGTCCAATGCAGATGTGAAAGATCTTCTTTTTCATAATCACCCGCCTGAGAGCTTGCTTCGCCTAATGCTCTTTTAACATTCTTTTCCCGCAAGGGGAAGTCGTCTGAAAGACAAACGGCGCGAGGGTGAAATTACTCGCCCTCGCGCCGCAGGTTGAATTGGCCGTGCCCTGGCCGAGTAAGCTAGAAGTAATACTTAAACGCAAACTCGACGATGCGGCGGCCATGCTTGTTGGTGATGGTGCCAAACTTATCCAGGGTCTCCTGTGTGAAGGAGAACCCGCCGGTCGGATCGCAGAAGTTGGTCCTTGTGCCACCGATCCCGTTCGGAGCAGATGCTACCGTTTTGTTGCAAACCGTATTGAGCGTAAGGAAGATATCGCTCGCATTCGGGTTGGTGTAGCTTATCCTGGTCGGATAGGCCTGGTTGAATATATTGAAGAACCCGGTTCGGAACTGGATCTTCTGATTTTCGCTGATGACGAAGTTCTTGAAGAACGAAACGTCAAAGTTACTACGGCTCGGAGTCCGTATATAGAACGGAGGTTGCGTCGGCCCCGTGTTGCCGAATGTTGGAATGCCAAGAGCATTGATGTCGAGGAATCTACTACCGAGCTTGGTGCTGCCGCCCTTTTGAGGATTCGCAATGTAGACCGGCGTGATGGGTCCTACGCTCTGGCCTTCGCCCGCCGTATTGAATGCATCGGTTCCAAACCACGCCACAGCATTGTTGGTTGTCGGCAGGTTGCCCGAGAACCTCAAACGAATAGGCGTGCCGCTTTGGAATGTCGTAATACCCGACATCTGCCAACCGTCGAGGAATCCTCGCGTGAGCTTATTATCGAATTTCCCTCGCGCCAGTTTCGGCAGGTTGTAGTTATACGACAGGTTGAAAACATGCGTGCGATCAAACGGCAGAACGCCCCAGCTCCTCCCGCGCGTATCAACCGGGTCTGCAAATGCGGCTCCGTCCGACTCATTGACGGCCACCGTTCCCAGCGCTTTGGCGAAGGTGTATGTGGCAAAGTACTGGAGGTATTTCCCGGACTGATGGCTCAGGGTCGCCTGTAGGGAATGATACGAGGAGGTTCCTGTGAATTGAAAGAACCGCACGTTCTGATAAGCCGAATACGGCCTTAACGACCTGTAGGCAGCCGGGTCAAGCGCCGCGCGCTGTATCGGATCAGACAAATCCAAGCCGTTGAGCGTGCCGCTGAGCAGCCTCCCGACAGGGATGATGTTCTGATCCATGTTCTGCGGCAGGTGACGACCCTGAGTGCCAACATATGCCACCGTAAAGAGGTTGGCTCCGGGCAATCTCTTTTCAATGGTCAAGCTCATATTGGCAACTCTCGGAATGTTGTTCGAGTTAGGATCACGCGACTGGACTGTGATCGCTGCAATGGTAGAAAACGGGTCAATGTTTTTCAGGTCACTGAAGGTGAGCCCCGTAGCCGAAGCCCACGGAGTGTCAATCGACGCGCTATACATATTGGGCATTTGACCGCTGGAGTAGTAGTCGTAGTTGCCCTGAACGCGGTTGTAGAACAGACCCGCGCCAGCGCGGACGACCAGATCGCCTTTGCCGCCGATGTCCCAAGCAAAATTCAGACGCGGCATCCAGGCAATCCCCGGGTTATCGACGACACCTTTTGGAATCTCGCCTCTAGCAGCAAGGCGGAAGCCATTGGGCTTGGTGCGGTCACCACCGATGAAAGCCCCCTGAGATTGGTCGTAAAAAGCCGGGTCGAACAAGACGCCCAGGCCTTTGCGCTCAAAGTTATTTGGCAGATAGGCCATGCGCAATCCGTACTCCATCGTGAAGTTCGGGCGGACCTTCCAACTGTCCTGCGCATAGAACTCGTAGTTGTAGTAACGGAAGTTGTCAATCGGACGATCCGAGCTTTGGGCGAACTGGAGCGGACGCCCAACGAATATGTCGCCGAAATTGTTAGTGGTAGCATTCGACTGGCCCCACTGGTTGACGACGATATTCAAATCGTTGTTCGATTGCTGCCGTTTGTTTGCCTGCTCGATAAACGCACCGAACTTCAAGGTGTGCGTGTTGTAGACTTTCGACAGATTATCAGTGATGGCAAAGCTGTCATTCCATGCACGGATCGGATAGCCGTAAGCCGTGTGCAAATCGCCAGCACCCCAGGTAAGAACGCTCAGCGGAATATACGGGTTGTTGTTTTTGAAGAAGCCAACCCTCTCTAACCCTAAACCCTCGTATGACACTTTGTCGGGATCCTCGAAGTCGTAGTTCAGCTTCAGCTTGCTGGCGCTAAACAAGACCTCGTTCGTCATGGTCGAGTTAATGATGCTGGTCAGATTGACGACGACCGAACGCCCGAGGTTATAGCTCGCGAGCTTGCCCGGAAGTTCGTAATTCGATGAATCCCACCAAAGCCCACGCGGGAATCCCTGCTCTTCGTACTCGCGCGCCAACCGAACGTAGAGTTTTGTCCTATCGCTTATGTTGTAGTCAACGCGCCCGATGAGCTGATTTCTGTCGTTCGGGCGAAGCACGCTGTAGACGTAATTGAAGCGGTTGTTGGGATCGGTAAAGTTTGGAGCCGGGAACAGGTTAAGCAGAGCCCTACCGAACGGGTCTGCGCATGGCGCAATGTTGTTATTCGGGGCCGGGTTGTTGCCACCGACTCCGCCTACAGTGCATCCAGTCGGAACATTTACAGTGTTGCCCTGATTGAAATTATGCTCCGGCGGTCGCCCTGTGAGTAATTCGCTGAAGTCGCCCTGTCGCTGTTTGAGCGTCGGCACGACATTTAGCGATGAGCCTTCGTCCACTCGCTGGTAGTAGTACTCGTAGCCGACAAAGAAAAAGAGCTTATCCCGATTCTTGTTGAAATTGGTTCCGGGCATTAGTACCGGGCCGCCAAGATTTCCGCCGGGATAGTTATACTTGCTCTTTGGTCGCTCAATGCCGTTGATGCTGTTGGAGCGATCATTGGCTTGAAAACGATGGTGACGTATGTAGTCGTAGAGCGAGCCGTGGAACCCGCTGCTTCCGCCTTTCGTCGTAGCGCTTATCTGAATGGCGCTCGTGCCGTGTTCAGCCGCGTAATTACTGGTCTGAACTTTCACCTCTTGCACCATATCGGGGTTAGCCGTGATGATGCTTCCGTTGTTTGCGCCGATGTCCATCATTCGCGAGCCGTCAATCGTAATCAAATTCTGCTCGCCGCGCATACCGTTGACGTTGTAGCGGTTGCTGTTGTTGGCGCCGCTGACGAAGCCGACGCTTTCAAGGTCGGTCTGATCCGGAGCGACTACGCCAGGCAGAATGCGCAACAATTCGATAGCGGTGCGGCTGATCATCGAAAGATTGTCAATCTGCTTTGCCGTGATTGTGCTTTCTTTGGCTCCTGTCTCCGTTTGAATCTGATCTACTGTGGCGTTGACGGTGACAGTTTCGCTCGTCTGTCCAATCTCCATCGAGATATCAACCCCGCGCGTGTCGCTGGGGCTTAGAATAAGTTTCGTCTGTTCGTAGGTCTTAAACCCGGTTCCCTCGACCCTCAGCGTATAGGTGCCTGGGGGTACGGCGGAAAACACGTAAAAACCTTCGTCGTTTGTCTTGGCTTTGCGCTCGTCTTTAGTCGCTTCGTTTATCAGGGTAGGGCGAAGATCAGGGATAACTGCGCCCGTAGGGTCAGTGACCCTTCCTCTCAACGTTGCGCTACCTGACGCTTGTCCAAAAACTGACGCTGCGACCATGAGTACTAAAATCATACTCAGCAGCGGGCGCAGGAAAAGGGTAACCGGCGATCCCCTGCCTACTCTGAGCAGGGGCACTCGCTTAAAGTTTTTTTGTCTAGGTGTCCTCATACGGAATTCCTCCAAAGCTTGAGCGGAAAAATGGAAACACAAGAAACTACACAAATGGCCGGGAGTTTGCACTCCTCGACCGTGAGAACCAACTGCCTTGCTCGAACAAACTACCTTAATGCTTTTAATGCAGGAGAATAAACGATGCGCCTAGTATACACCCAAATCTCTTGTCGTGGGAGTTAATAGGTGTATAATAAATTCGCCTTTTAACGACGGCATTTAAGCCCGATACAACTGATGTTAAATGCAAATGTAACATGCTCAAAGCTATGAATTTACAGCGAGAAGCCAAACTCGAACAGCTTGAACGCATACTTCAGAGCCGCGCCCTGCATGGGTCAGAAAACCTCAAATCCTTTCTCAGATACGTCACGCTCAAATCCATAGAAGAGTCCACAGATCACCTCAAGGAATACACCATTGCGACGGAAGTCTTCGGGCGAAACGATGACTTCAGCCCTCGCTCAGATTCCGTAGTGCGTGTGCAGGCAAGCCGCCTGCGTCATAAATTACAGGAGTACTACGCTACCGAAGGAAAATCGGACAAGATACTTATCGAACTTCCGAAAGGGCATTACAACCCTGTCTTCCGTATAATCGAGGGCGCGGATGATTCCGAGTCTGCGCCGAAATCCGATCAGCAAGCCAGTAACATTCAGGCCCAAGTTACAACAACTATGCCCGCCGTCGAATCATCCGCAAGCGCATCCAAAGATGGGAAATGGGCAAAGGCGTTCGGCGCTGCGGTTGTCTTGCTTGCAGGCGCTTGCATACTGCTGGCTATATCGAACATAAACCTGCGCTCTCAGGTTCGCGAGAACGCTTCGCAGAATAAGGCAGAAAAGTTTGGGCCGGTCTGGGAGCCTTTCCTTCAGAACGACGACAAGACGCTTTTGATTTTGAGCAATCCGGTTGTTTACAGATTCACAAACCCGCAAGACACGGACGCCGTGCTCAATAATTCAATAACCCTGAAGCCTGACCAGGCCAGATACGTGACCGAAGCCAGCGGCGACAAATTCATGATTAAGCACAGCGCAGGTCGGCTCGTTTTAAGCACGGACGAGTATACGGGGATGGGCGAGGCCATAGGGCTGGCGCGCATCACGAACCTGTTCCGCTCGGCAGATCGCGGCCCGCTGTTGAAGCAGAGTCGAACGGTCAGTCCCGAAGACCTTAGAAACAACAACATCATACTGCTCGGCAGCGTGTGGGTGAACGAGTGGTCGGGCAAACTGCCGATCAAAGAAGATTTCGCTTACACTTCCGAAGCTACGATTGAGAACCGCGCCCCGCAGCCCGGCGAGGAACGCGAATACAGCCCCAGATTCGACGGCAACGGAAAACTGATTGAAGATTACGGGCTGATCACCGTCAAGCCGAATTTCTTGTTCAGAAACACAGTCATGGTGCTGGCGGGGATTCATAGCGAAGGCACTGAGGCCGCAGCCGAATACGTCACCAACCCGGATTATCTCAAGAACCTCGGTGACCGTTTGCGCCAGTTGTCGGATACGTCCGGCACGCCGAAGTATTATCAAGCGCTATTGAAAGTCGCTGTAGACAATGGCATGCCTACGACAATTTCTCTCGTCAGCGTTCACGAGCTTATAGCGCAAAGCAACTGAAACGCTTCCACACTCTTTTCATCACCTTTTTTTCACGTCCAGCTTTCTTGCCTCTTGAACACGATTCTGGATATGCGTATTATGCCACACACCAATCGCTTGATTTATTAGACAAGTAAGGAGAGGAATTATGGACCCACACGCGCGGCGAGAGTTCATCACGGGCTGCCTTGCAGCCGCTGCCGGTTTTTCATTGCGTTCGCCCTTCGACCGAATGAAGCCGTCAATCTTTGGCGGCATACAGGTCGGAGTGCAGAGCTTCACCTTTCGCCAGTTCAGCCTGGAAAAGATGATTGCGGCGATGAAAGATGTCGGATTGACGAGCATCGAACTCTGGCAGGGACACCTCGACCCTGCGAAAGCTTCGGAAGCCGATTTCAAAGCGACGAAGCAGAAATTCGACGAAGCCGGAATCAAAGTGAGCGCCTACTGCGTCAACTTCCCCGAAGACGCAAGCGACGATCTACTTGATCGCGGCTTCCGTGGCGCGCTCGCTTTAGGCACGCGAGTGATGACGGCTTCGGTCAAGAAAGAGCAGGTCAAGCGGCTCGACCAGTGGTGCGTGAAATACAAAATCCATCTCGGCCTTCACAATCACTGGCTCGGAGACAGTTGGTTCAAAGGCGACAAGACGAAAGAGTTCGAATCGCCCGATGATTTCATGAACGCGCTCAAAGGTTCATCCGGGTATATGAGCATCAATCTAGACATCGGCCATTTTTACGCCGCAGGCTTTGACCCTGTCGCTTTCTTTCGTAAGCATCACACGCGAATCGTCAGCCTGCACGTCAAAGACCGCGACCGCGATGCGGAACATTCAAACAGGCTATTTGGCAAAGGAGCGACTCCGATAGTTGAAACGATGAAGCTCGTCAAACAGCTTCGTTTTCGTTACGCCGCAAACATCGAATACGAGAACGAGCCGGAAAATCCGGTTGAAGGCGTTCGCGATGCGCTCGTGTATCTCAAAAACGTTTTGTCATGAAGGAGGCGGCAGTGAATTCTCATCTTGCTGAAAATTGTTGGCTACGCGGAAGGCGCTTGCTTTCGGCATTGCTTTTTGTGATCGCTTTTTCCGGCGGCAACACAGCCACGGCGCAGGTGCTCGGCGACCCGGTTGATGTAAGCCGAGATTTTTGGAAGATGGAGAACATCTACTTCATCGGCAGTAAGGTTAAGGACTTCAATCCGGCAACGGGACAGGGCGCGCTCACCTGGGACAGGTATTTGCGAAACACTACGCTGTCATTCAACAAGGTTGACCTGGGGCTAACGAAAGGCAGAGGCACAGAGTTTCCCGGCACTGAATACGACGAGAACCCTGCGCTGCCTTTCTCGATCACTTTCATCAGCCCTCGCGCTGTTCGGCTGCGTTTTACGACGCGCGAGCAACCGCTTCGCGATGAGCCATCGATTATGCTCGATGGCTCTCCTCGAAAAGACAATTCGTGGAAGGTTGAACAGACCGACAAAGCCGTCATCTACAAAAGCGCATACGGAGAAGTGCGCCTCATCAAAGAGCCGTGGCACATTGAAATTTATGACAACACAGGGCGCTTGCTTACGCGGACGCAAAACCTGAACGACCCGCACACTTATTATAATCCGCTTCCCTTCTCCTTCGTGCGTCACGGAAGCGATCTGGCCCGCACAATGGCGGCTACGTTCGAGCTTTCGCACGATGAAAAAATCTTCGGGTGCGGCGAATCCTTCACAAGACTCGACAAGCGCGGGCAGAAGGTAAACGTCTGGACCAGAGACGGAATGGGCGTGCAAGCCGAATTGATGTACAAGCCTATCCCGTTTTTCATGAGCAGCAACGGATACGGAATGTTCGTTCACACGAGCGCGCCTGTGACGTTCGACTTCGGGCAATACTTCGATCAGCATAACGTCATCTATAGCAAGGACGAAAATCTCGATCTCTTCATCTTCCTCGGCAATCCGAAAGAGATTCTTTCCGAATACACTCAGCTTACGGGGCGCAGCCCTGTTCCGCCCTTGTGGTCGTTCGGCTTCTGGATGAGCCGCATCACGTACAAGGCCGAGACGGAAGTCCGCGACGTAGCGGCAAAGCTGCGCTCGTTTCGCATCCCGACGGATGTCATTCACCTCGACACGGGATGGTTTGAAACAGACTGGCGGAGCAATTATCAATTTTCAACATCGCGTTTTCGCGACCCCGCGAAGATGATCGCTGATTTGAAGAAGCAGGGTTTTCGCATCAGCCTTTGGCAATACACCTATTTCACCAGCAAGAACGAGATATTCAAAGAGGCGCTCGAAAAGGGATACGTAGTTCGCAACGAAGGCGGGATGTTGCCGTTTGAAGATGCGGTTTTGGATTTCAGCAATCCTGAAACTGTGAAGTGGTATCAAGGGCTGTTGTCGAATCTTTTGAAGATGGGCGTCGGCGCAATCAAAGTGGACTTCGGAGAGGGCGCGCCTCTAAACGGGCTTTACGCTTCGGGTCGCACGGGCCTTTACGAGCACAACCTTTACCCTCTGCGTTACAACAAAGCCGTAGCAGATATTACTAAACAGATCACGGGCGATTCGATCATCTGGGCCAGAAGCGCGTGGGCCGGAAGTCAAAGGTATCCGCTTCATTGGGGAGGCGACGCCGAAAACACGAACTCTGCGATGGCTGCTGAATTGAGAGGCGGGTTATCGTTCGGGCTGTCGGGCTTCACTTACTGGAGCCACGATGTCGGCGGATTCGTAGACAAAGCGCCGCGTGATCTTTACCGCAGATGGATGGCGTTCGGTGTGCTGACTTCGCACACGCGGGCGCACGGCGCTCCGCCGCGCGAGCCGTGGGAATACGATGAAGCTTTGACGGAAGACTTTCGCCGCGCTTTGGGACTCAAGTATTCGCTTATGCCTTACATCTACGCGCAGGCTAAGGAGTCTTCGGCGCACGGCTATCCGATGGTGCGAACATTGTTCTTCGAGCATCCGAACGACCCCACATCATGGTTGATAGAAGACGAATATATGTTCGGCTCTGATCTGTTGGTAGCCCCTATGTTCGACTCATCGAGCGAGCGCAAAGTCTATCTGCCGCCGGGTTCGTGGATTGATTATCAAACGGGCAAAGTCTATCGCGGGGCTGCGTGGCACCGGATAGCCGCAGGTCAAATTCCGATAGTTCTGCTTGTGAAAGACCATTCAGTTATTCCGCACATAAAAGTAGCTCAAAACACAGCGGAGATGGATTGGAACGATGTCGAGTTGCGCGCTTTTAGCACAGACAACACGCAGGCATCGGGGCTGTTTTCTCTGCCGGATGGAAATCTGCAAACGCTCAAAGTGGATGTCAACCAGACAGGGGCTGCCTTGAAAGACGATCCATTTGCGGGCAAGGTGAAATGGCGAATCACGCGCGCTGAAACAAAGTGAAACTGAAACAAAGTAAAGCGGGTGTCCCATCCGCCGCGTAGCGGCACTGTGAATTTAGCCCGGTCTTTTAAGGCCGGGTTTCAATATGCGTTGATTCCCGCGTCGCGTCAGCAACGAATGATCGGTTCAACCGTCGCTGACGCGACGCGATTGATACTCTTCGTCATTTGACCGTGCCTTAAAAGACACGGCTAAACTCATAGGCCGCTACGCGGCTAAGGAATCGAGAGCATGCATTTTCGGTTTCATTCAATCAACCGCAGAGTGATCTGGCTGATGCTGGCCGCGATAATTAGTGTGACGCGCGCAACCTTCGACCAGCGCCCATCAATTCACATAATATACATCATCCCTCAATCCACGATTGCTTGAAACGCTAACGAGCGAAATCGCTCCTGCAGTCTTACATCATTGGCTGGATATAGCTGCGACATAAAGATGCCAATCATCTTTTCTTTAGGATCAACGAAGAAGCCTGTGTAGAAAAAACCTCCCCAGCCATACTGTCCGACCGAACCGAGTTCGTTGCCCTTACCCAGGTCTCTGAGCACGCTGAGTCCCAAACCGAAGCCTTGCCCGCCGAACATATCGCCGACGTGATTGACTGTCATTAACTCTACCGTCTTGCGGCTCAACACTCGCGCTCCGTCAAGGGAGCCGCCGTTCAAGAGCATTTGTAGAAAACGCGCGTAGTCAGTGATTGTCGAAACTAGCCCCGCGCCGCCCGAATAATAGGTTCGCGGTCCTTTGCGCTGAAAAGATGCCGAATAGACCAGATAACCTCTTACGTCCGGTTCGTCGTTCATCCGCTTGATACGACCATCAGGCAGTTGATTATATACGGCTGCAAGTCGCGCCAGCTTTTCTTCTGGCAGAAAGAAATGAGTGTCTTTCATATTCAGCGGTTCAAAGAGGCGATTGCGAAAGAATTCATCGAGAGTCATTCCCGAAACGACTTCGACCAAATAACCGAGCACGTCGGTTGACAGACTGTAAGAGAACCTCTCACCAGGATTGTGCATCAGCGGTAGCTTGGCGAGCTTCTTTATTTTATCCGCTATCGTGCCTTCGGTTTGAACTAGTCCGTCGGAGATGCCTGCTTCCTTGTACAATTTCGCCCAGGGCTCGATGCCGATGAAGCTATAGGTTAGGCCTGAGGTGTGCGTGAGAAGGTGGCGAACGGTAATCTCACTTTTTGCTGCGACCAGCGTGTATGACTTTTTGTCTTCGCTCGGTATCGCCACTTGCGCGCCTTTGAATTCGGGAATGTATTTCGAGACGGGATCATCCAGCAGCAGCTTCCCTTCTTCATAGAGCACCATCACTGCGACGCTTGTGACAGCCTTAGTCATCGAAGCGATGCGAAAGATAGTGTCTTCGCGTATCGGCTTGCCTTCGTCCATCTGGCCGACTGCTTCAAGGTGAGCAATCTTACCTTTGCGCATCACCAGTGTGGTCGCGCCCGCTATACGGCCTTGATCTACGTATTGCTGAACCACTGCTCGAATTCGCGCTAATCGTTCGGACGACAGCCCGACTGATTCAGGCGTTGCGCGCGGGAGACTCATCATCTGCGCGCGCGAACTGGCGGTCCTGGCTTGCTTTGGCGTTGATTGACCGAGGCTGGTTAAGGTGAGTGAAAGAGTCAGAAATAAAACAAGCACTCGTAGGTTGATTCTTATTTGCTTTCTCAAAGCGTTCTCCTTATTTCCATAAAATTACTTCAGGAGGTTTCAAGGGCTGGCTTCCCATCAAAACCTCAGCGCCTTTCGGCAGAGGAATATTTGCCGGGCTGGATGAATAATTAACCGCAACCCAGAAGCCGTCGCGCCAGTCTACGTACACGCCTTGAGGGTAATCTGCTACTGCAATCCCTGCGCGTTTGTACACTTCGCGCAGTGCGTTCTTTTCTAACTGCCCATCTTTCGTATGAACGCCGATGTAGGTCACGCTGCCTTTGCCAAGACGGCGATATGTGATTGCCGATTGTCCCGCGTAATACTGATTTGAATATCGCGCCAGTGTTTCAGTTCCCGACAGAGGCTTCAACACGTCTGCCCATACGTTCCAGCCGTAGGTCGCAGAGTTCATACTGACTTCGCCTTTGCCTTCATCCGTCAACAAGTCAAAGAAAGGAATCTCTGCGCCGATCAGCGGGTAAATAGGCTCGGCCCATCGCGCTTCCCACAACTGGCCGTTGCGCTTCTTCTGCCCCGTGCGACAAGTCAACACGAGATGCCCGCCCTGCTCGACGTAGCGCGTCCACTTACGCACCAGTTCTTCATCAATCAACTGGTAGGCAGGCGCTATCAATACAGGCCACTCAAAAAAATTATCTTCTTCCGAGATGACTTCAACCGGCGAGCCGAACGATTTCGCGGCTTCCATATAGCGAAACATATGGCCCCACGTATCCCACAACGCAGTCTGTTTTTGGTTATCTATGTTCCACAGGTTTTCGTGATTCCACAGAATGCCTGTCTTGCGCGCAAGATAATCAGCAGGCGGGCGCGCAGAAGAATCATACTTAGTTCGCATCATTCGCATCTCGCGAATGACCTGCTGGTACTCTAACCCTCCGGGCGTAGGAGTCACGCCGTCCGGCCCGATGATGCCGTAATGATATTGTTCGCTTCCATAGAGCGGCTGACGAAAACGATAAGTGCTTGCGAAAGAACTCCCGCTTGAGAAGGCATGCCATAACCACATTCGCACGGCTCCCGGCATCGGCTGCGGGTTGATGCGCGCCCAGTTCACCTGACCCGGCTGCAACTCCATCACTCCCGTCGCGCCTTTGATGCGTTTGTAAAAAGCTCCTGCGAATGCCATCCCATCCTGCCAGCCCAGACGAAAGCCATCATCGCCAAGGTTGTGTCCTCCGCTGACCGGGTAAAGCGTGAATGAAACGAAGTCGAGGTCTTTCGAGCGGCGCGGGTCTGCGCTGCCTATGGTCGTGATGAAGTTAGTCGTTATCCATTGCGAGCGGGCGGTATACTTGCGTAAAACAGCGGCTTGCCAGTTCAAGAATTTCTCGGTCTGGTCGGCAGTGAACCTGCGAAAATCGAGAAGCGCATGAGGGCTTGGCCCATACAGAAAAGTCGGATTCGGAGCGAGAATCTGATCGAAGCTGTTGTACGTCAAACTCCAGAAGGCCGCGCCCCATTCGCGGTTCAACGTGTCAATCGTTTTGTATCGCGCCTTGAGCCATTCGCGGAATGCCTGTTGAGCAGATAAACTGTAATCAGCCGGGGCATGCGGTTCGTTGTCCAGTTGCCATCCCCAGACCGCCGGGTTGCGCCCATAACGACGCGCCAGTTCAGTAATAATCCTCTCTGAAAGGCGAAGGTATGTCGCATCGGCCAGAGCGTTGTTGCCGCGCGAGCCGTGCTCGCGGCGTCGCCCGTCAGCGCCGATCAAAAATGTTTCAGGATACTTTTCTCCCATCCATGCCGGAGGACACGGAGTCGGCGTGCACAGCAACACTCGCAGATGATGGCGCGCGGCCAACTCGACTGCGCGATCAAGCCATGCGAAATCGAATCGCCCCTCTTCCGGCTCCATCATAGCCCACGCGAATTCTCCCATGTGGACGAACTCGAACCCCATCGCTTCCATCTTTGCGAAGTCGCGCTCCCATTGTTCCTGCGGCCAGTGTTCAGGATAGTAATATACGCCCACGGTCATCAGGTCTTTGGCGGGGAAAAAACGCGATGCCGATTGAGCGTCTATCCGAGATGGCAGGATGAAACCGCTCGTTATAGCGAGCATAAGAATTGAGAGCCTGAGCCTGTTCATCAAATATCTCCTCGTCAAAGCCGCTATATTTACCATGATCGTCAAGGCCATGCCAGCGCCGCCTGTTACGACGAGATGTTGATCTTCACCCGTGCTGTGGCTTATACATATCTTTCACATTCGAGTAAAGCTGTAATCGCGGCGAACCTGTAATTCGCATTGAGAACCCATGTCCAGCCGGTCATAAAATCGAAAGGAGGTGGTTGTATGAAGCTTCTGACGACATTGCTCCCGCTCTGCTGTTTTGCGCTGTCAGTCTTACTGGCAGGCGAAACCGAACGCGCTATAGAAGCGGCGCAGGAAGGTGACAAGTTAGTCTATGCCGACTTCGAGACAGTGAAAGATAATCGCCCGGTCAGCAATCGCGGCGGATTCGTGCATCTGTTCGAGGGCCACGAAAACCCGGCGAATAAGTGCAGTTTCAAAGGGGCGGGCGATTCAGACGCTCCTGAACTTGTAAGGCCGGGCAAGGATAGCCCGAACAGAGCTATCGCGTTTGATTACTACCTGCCAGCGCCGAATCAATGGGCCAGCGTCACGGTTGAGATAAATGGGCAGGCAGATAAGGACGGAAAGCCTGTCGCCGATGACGTGAGCGGATATAAGGCCATGATGCTGCAACTCTATGTTACAGGCGTGTCATCGGTCAGGGTTGAGTTCATCAGCAGAGGCCAGGGCATTCTAATACCAGCGGGCAGCCCGCAGATGAGCTTTAAGGTTAGCCAGGGCTTTAACACATACAAAATTCCGCTTAATTCGTTGAGCCAGCCTGCGTGGGTGGAAAATAGGATCAACCCGAAAGACCTTCTGAAGAAGCTGACGGCGGTGAGCATATCGGTGTTTTGCGAGCAATGCGTGCAGGCTAAAGGCACAGTCGTCGTTGACAACGTCTACTTTCAAAAATAGGCGATTCACCGCAGAAGAGAATGATGAAGTATGAATGATGAATGATGAACTAAGGAGGAAAAGGAAGGAGGATTAGTTCTAGAGATAATCCCACTTCCGTTCCCTCTTTCCGTTCATCATTCATCATTCATCATTCATCGTTCTCTTCTACTGTCGCTGCCCGACCGCAAGCCGCATGATGGCTTCTTCGCTGCACTCGCTTCGTTCGAGAATTCCTGTGATAGCTCCTTCGTGCATGACGGCCACGCGATCACTTTCTCCGAGAACCTCTTCCATGTCGCTGCTGATCATTATGATCGCGACTCCGCTTTGAGCGAGTTGACGCATCAATTGATAGATTTCTGCTTTTGCTCCCACATCAATGCCGCGCGTCGGCTCATCGAATATAAGCGTCTTCGGGCTAAGAGAAAGCCATTTCGCAAGCACAACTTTTTGTTGATTGCCGCCGCTTAAATTTGCGGCCTTCGTTTCAACCGAAGGCGCTTTGATGTTCAACTTGCCGCGCATGTCTTCGGACACCTTGCGCTCGGCCTTACGATCAATCAACCCCGCCGAAGTGTAAGCTCGAAGCGACGGCAAAGTGATGTTTTCCCGAACAGTCATTTCCAGAACCAGCCCCGTCTTGCGCCTGTCTTCCGATACCAGATAAATACCGTTGGCAATCGCATCTTTCGGCGACCCGATATTGATAGGCTTTTCGTTCAAAAAAACATTTCCTTCGAGCGCCGTCTCCACTCCAAAGATAGCCTGCGCGACTTCTGACCTTCCCGCTCCGACCAGCCCCGCCAGTCCGAAAATCTCGCCCTGACCGACATCGAACGAGACAGCGTGTTCGGGATAGCGGCTCGTCCGCAGATTCTGAACTTTGAAATAACCGGGCTTGCCTGTCGTTGACGTGTGAGCATAAAAGCGATTCAGGTCGCGGCCCACCATAAGTTTGACTATTCGGTCGTGGCTGATCTCGCCGCGAGCAAGCGCGCCCGCATTGCGGCCATCGCGCAACACGACTACGCGGTCTGCAAGGTCTGAAATTTCGCCCAGACGATGCGAGATGTAGACGATGCTTACGCCCTGCGCTCTCAACTCCTTTGCGACTTCAATCAGTCGCGCAGTCTCCGTCAAGGTCAAGCTCGAAGTCGGCTCGTCCATAATCAGAATGCGCGCGTTCAAAGAAAGCGCTTTAGCAATCTCAACCATCTGTTGTTGCGCGATGGAAAGATTTTTGAGCGGCGTTCGGCTTGACAGGTTCAGGCCCAGCCGTTTGAGATAGACATCCGCTTCGGCGTGAATACGCTTGCGGTCAACAAGCTTCAACGGCCCTCCCCAAACCGGCTCGCGACCGAGGAATACATTCTCGGCTATGTCCAGGTTATCCAGCACATTCAGTTCTTGATGAATGAAACCTAGTTTGCGATTGATTGCGTCGGCTACCGAGCGGATGACGATTTCGTGACCATCAATACGAAGCTGGCCGGAGTCGGGCTGGTAGATGCCGCCGAGAATTTTCATCAGCGTAGACTTGCCCGCGCCATTCTCTCCGGCAAGCGCGACGATCTCGCCCGGATATATTTCGAGGTCAACGCTATCGAGCGCAATGACTCCGGGGAATCCTTTGCTGATCCCCTTCATTTCGAGAATCGGGCTGGTCATACGTCGGTAATCAATCAGCTTCGACCGCGCAGGCGATTTATCTTGGCGGTGAACTCTTCAACCTCGTCGCGTTTGATGATGAGCGTCGGCACTATCTGCTGCTTGCTGGCCGGAATCACGGAGCGGTCGCCGCCTAATATCTTCGCCATCATTTGCACTGACTGATAGCCGAATTCGTAAGGCTGCTGAACGACGGTCGCGTATATTGATCCGTCCTTGACGCCCGCCAGCGTTTCATCTTCTTCGTCGAAGCAAACGACTTTGACCTGGCCTATTTTGCCTGCGTCCTTGAGCGCGCTGATAATCGCAGGGCCGTTGTAGCTCCACAGTCCCACAAGGCATGCGACGTCCGAGTACTGGACCAGCGTGTCCGAGACGTTGGCTTTTGCGCGCACTCGATTAGTGTCGTCCGTGCGCAGGTCTATGATCTCCACTTTCGAGCCTGCGAGCGATTCCTTTATGCCCTGATAACGTTCCTGCGCATTGCGAGCGTCAGATTGGCCGACGAAAACCATGATCTTGCCGCCTTGAGGCAGCGCCTCTTTAATCAACTCGCCTGCCTGCCGACCGGCAGCAACATTGTCCGTTCCCAGATAACAGGCGCGATTGCTCTGAGGCGCGTCGCTGTCCTGTGTGATGACGAGAACCTGCTTGGATATCTCGTTGATCATTTGCGTCTGGTTGTTGGGATCAACGGGGCTGATGGCGATGCCCGATACGCCTTTTGCCATCAGGTCATCAACGATGCGCCGCTGTTCAGCAGCCGTGCTGTCGGACGGAATCTTGAATTCCACTTCCACATCCGTAAGCTCAGCGTCAGCTTTCTCGCATCCCTTGCGCGCAATCGTCCAGAAGTCAGAAGGGTTGTTAGTTATAAAAGCTACTTTGAATTTACTTGGGCCGGAAGCCGGGCCTGCCGGTTGCGAGCAGGAAAAACTCAAAAGACTTATTAGCACACATAAGCAGAGAATTAATTTATGAGAAAGCTTCATGAATGTCCTCCTGACGTTTTCAAAATTTATTCAATCTTAAGCGTCCGCGCGAGCCGCTGGTTCAGCTTTGGGAATCACGAGCCGGGATTTCGCCGCGCGCTGTCTCAGAATTTGATCGCCCATGACGCCGATCAAAATGACTGCTCCCATCACCGCAAAGTTGAGCGAAGATGGAATGCCCAGCAGGTTGACCAGATTTTGCAGCACCTGAAGCAAAGCTGTGCCGATTAGAATTCCGATGATCGAGCCTTCGCCGCCACGCAGGCTGCAACCGCCAAGCACAGCCGCCGCTATGCCATACAACTCGAAGAAATTGCCGTGCGACGAAGGCGAAACCGAGTTGGTGTAAAACGCGAGGATGATGCCTGAGAACGCGGCCAGCGCCCCCGACACTATGTAAGTAGCCGTGATAATCCACCGCGAGTTGATGCCTGAATAGCGCGCAGCTTCTTCATTGCGACCGACGGCGAAAAGATAACGCCCGTACACTGAACGATGCAGCATAACCCACATCACAAGGCTTACAATTACAAGTAGCACGAACGGCGTTGGAACGCCCAGAACGCTGCCTGTAGCCAGGTCGCGCAGCCCTTCAAACCCAACGGCGTCTCCAAAACCTTTGGTCTCGTCTTTGGCAATGAAGCGCGCAAGTCCTCTGTAAAACAGCAATCCGCATAAGGTGACTATGAACGGTTGCAGACTCAATCTAGTAATCAGCAATCCATGCAACAGCCCTAAACACATGCTTATGCCTATTATGGCGGCGACCGCAAGCGGGGCCGCCCATCCCCACTCCGTCAGCATCATCGAAAGCAAAACGCCGAGCAACGCAAAGACCGAGCCGACCGAAAGGTCTATGCCGCTTGTGATGATGACCATTCCAAGCCCTATGCTGAAGATGCCGTAAGCGCCGATCAGTCGCGCCATGTTTTGCAGATTGGTTCCGCCCAGAAAGCGCGGGTTGAGCACAGACACGACAATGCACAAGATAACCAGCAAAGTAAAAGTGCCGAGTTCTTTTTTCATATTTTCATTGCGCGCTGATTACCGGGCAAACTACTTCACGGAGAACTTATAAACGGTCGTGCTTTGATACGTCCGGCCCGGCTTTAAGACGGTTGACGGGAAGCTCGGTTTATTCGGCGAGTCCGGGAAATGCTGCGTCTCCAAACAAAAGCCATATCGTTTTTTGTAAACCTGCCCGCCTTTACCTGTGATACTGCCATCCAAAAAATTGCCTGTGTAAAACTGTAGACCAGGCTCAGTCGTGTAGACTTCCATCACTCGCCCGCTCGCGGGTTCGTAAGCGCGGGCTGCAAGCGCGAGCCTGCCAGTGTTGTTATTAAGCACCCAGTTGTGATCGTAACCTCTGCCTAAAACCAGTTGTTCATTCGGCTCGTCAATTCTCGCGCCGATGACGGCAGGCTTCGTATAATCTAGAGGCCCGCCCTTGACGCTTCGCAACTCGCCCGTTGGTATCAGTCCCGAATCAACAGGAGTGAAGCGGTCAGCATTAATCATCATCTCGTGGTTGAGTATGCTGCCTTCGCCCGCCAGATTGAAATAGGAATGATGAGTCAGATTGATGACCGTGGTTTTGTCTGTAGTCGCGCTGTAATCAATCTTCAATTCGTTTTTGTTCGTGAGCGTGTAGACAACCCTGACCGAGAGATTACCGGGGAATCCTTCTTCGCCGTCTTTGCTCGTGTAGCTGAGTGAAAGGCCGACTCCGGTTTTGCTTTTGACTTCGCTTGCCTTCCACACAACTTTGTCAAAGGCTTTGATCCCACCGTGCAAGGTGTTTTCGCCATCGTTTTTTGGCAGCGTGTACTGATGGCCGTTTAGAGAGAATGCTCCTTTCGCAATCCGGTTGCCGTAACGCCCGACGATACAGCCGAAGTACGGACTGCTTTTCAAATAGCCGTCCAGGCTGTCGTAGCCAAGCACGACATCCGTCATCTTGCCCGTGCGGTCGGGTACTTTCAAAGAGACAACTGTGCCGCCATAGGTCATGATGGTGACCTCTACGCCGTTGACATTGGTCAGCGTGTAGAGGTCAACTGCTTCTTGATCGGCGGTCTTGCCAAAGGGTTGTTGCTTAATCTCAGGCTTTGCCATTGCGTTTATGTTTGCGGTGAAAAGAAAACCGAATGTCGAGATAAGAAAGAGTATTTTCAACTGGCTCACTAAAACGTCCTCCGTTGCCTGATTCTATCAGTAGCCCGACCGTAACAGAGGGCGCAGATTCGCCCGCGCTTACGCTTGGGCTACTGACTTAAAATGGAATTAGGTACTTAACCTTAGACACAATTGCAAGTCAAGCTCTTTTGCCTCTGATACGAGCATAAATCATGCGCTAATGACGCAGGGCCATTCAGTTCTCGGATTCAAAGGTTTGAAATCGGAAACTTGTTCACCGCAGAGACGCAGAGGACGCAGAGATTTCGCAGAGGAAAACTATTCTTACTCTGCGCCGCCTCTGCGCTCTCTGCGTCTCTGCGGTGAATTGACTTCCAATTCCAGAGAACTGAATGGCCCTGCTAATGACGGCCTTAAGAGCCTTTTTTCGAGGTTGTATCTTTACAGGGTTTTAGAGAACGAGCATAATAATTCGCGCCGCGAACAAAAGCTTTGACCAGCGGCGGCTTGATTCGAGCATTAATGCAATCATTTACAAACCGGGGAGAAACAAACATGGCTAATGACGCTTACACACCACGCCCTGAGCATAAATTCACTTTCGGATTATGGACGGTCGGCAATCGCGGGCGCGACCCGTTCGGCGAAGCTGTGCGCGAATCGCTTCCGCCCGTCGAGATAGTCAAGTTGCTTGCCGAAGTCGGCGCGATGGGGGTCAACCTTCACGATAACGACCTCGTGCCTATAGACGCAACGCCGACGGAGCGCGACCAGATCGTGCGCGAGTTCAAGCGAGCGTGCGACGAAGCTGGTCTCAAAGTTCCTATGGCTACAGTCAATCTCTTTTACGACCCGGTCTTTCGCGACGGCGCTTTCACCGCCAATGACCCGAACGTGCGCGCTTACGCTTTGCAAAAAACCATGCAGTCTATGGACATCGGCGCGGAACTCGGAGCGAAAATTTTCGTGCTCTGGGGCGGGCGCGAAGGCGTAGAGACAGACGCGTGTCGCCGCGCTGATGAGGCCGTCAAACGATTTCGTGAAGCAGTCAACTACCTTTGCGAATACTCGATTGACAAAGGATACGGTTATCGGTTCGCGCTCGAAGCGAAGCCGAACGAGCCGCGCGCAGATATTTATTTTCCGACTACAGGCGCATATCTGGCTCTGATAGCGACGCTTGATCATTCCGAAATGGTCGGCGTCAATCCCGAAGTAGCGCACGAGCACATGGCCGGACTCGAACATGACGCATTCGGTCGCGCAAGCCTGGGAAGCGGGCAAGCTGTTTCACATAGACCTGAACGATCAGGTACCGGGCCGTTACGATCAGGATTTAAGATTCGGCTCGGCAAATCCGCGCGCAGCTTTCTGGCTGGTCAAGTTTCTCGAAGACGTTGGCTATGATGGCTCGCGTCATTTCGATGCTCATGCGTACCGGACAGAAGACTACGAAGGAGTCAAAGATTTCGCGCGTGGTTGCATGCGCACGTATCTGATTTTGAAAGATAAAGCCGCCAGGTGGAATGCCGATACTGAGATAAAAGCGATGCTTGCCGAAATCGAAGAGACGAACACTCAGGCGCAAAGCTACAGCAAAGATCACGCTGAGAAGCTTCTTCGGCGCAGCTTTGATCGCGCGAGGCTAGCCGCGAAAGGATTGCGGTATGAACGGCTCGATCAACTGACTATGGACATCCTGCTCGGCGTGCGATGAAAAATCATAAGCGGTTCTAGCAGTCCCGTTAGGGACGACCTGTCTATAGTAACAATCGAACAAGCTGTTCGTAGCTCCGTAGGAGCGACCTGCTGATTGCGAGGTCGCTCCTACGGAGCTACAGAAAATTACTGACGACGTTGAAACTATAGACAGGTTGCTCCTACGGAGCTTACGGAGTCTTATTAATTCGATGAATTTATTTCTCGGAATAGATGTTTCTACTACGGGGTCGAAAGCGCTTCTAATCAATCAGGACGGCGATGTTGTCGGCAGTGCTACGATGCCTCATGCGCTGTCAACGCCCCGACCTTTGTGGTCTGAGCAAGAGCCAAGTGATTGGTGGGAAGCCGTCGCAAAAAGCGTTCGTCAAGCTCTGGCTCTGGCTGAGGTATCAGGCGAAAGTGTTTCCTCAATCGGTCTGACGGGACAGATGCATGGGCTGGTTCTTCTCGACGAGAACAAAGAACCGCTCCGTCCCGCAATCCTCTGGAACGACCAACGCTGCGCTGACGAGTGCGATGAAATACGCGCGCTCGTAGGCCGCAGGCGTCTCATTCAAACCACAGGCAACGAAGCATTGACAGGTTTCACTGCGCCCAAAATCGTATGGGTGAAAAATCACGAGCCTGAAATATTTGCCCGCGCTCGACACGTGCTGCTGCCGAAAGATTACATCAGACTGAAGCTCACAGGCCAATTGGCTATGGACAAAGCAGACGGCTCAGGCACGATACTCTTCGATCTAAAAAACCGAGACTGGTCGCAAGATATTCTCGCGGCCCTCGGCATTCCGGCTGAGTGGCTGCCTAAGACTTTCGAAGGGCCGCAAGTGACAGGAGAAGTCACCGCTCAAGCGGCAGAAGCGACGGGCCTCAAAGCAGGCACGCCGGTTGTGGCCGGAGGCGGCGATCAGGCAGCCGGGGCTGTAGGCGTAGGCGCTGTGCAGCCGGGCATTGTAGGGCTGACGCTGGGCACATCGGGAGTGGTCTTCGCTTCTACCGAATCGAGCCTGATCGAACCCGAAGGGCGACTGCATGCGTTCTGTCATGCTGTCCCTAACCGATGGCATCTCATGGGAGTTATGCTCAGCGCCGCAGGAAGCTTGCAATGGTACAGAGACAGTCTTGCGCCCGGCGCAAGCTTCGATGATCTTATGGCAGAAGCGGCGGAGGCTCCGGCAGGCAGTGAAGGATTGATCTTTCTGCCTTACTTGAGCGGCGAGCGTACACCATATCCTGACCCTCTGGCGCGTGGCGCGTGGGTCGGGCTGACTATCAGACACAAACGAGGACATCTCACTCGCGCAATCCTTGAAGGAGTCGCTTTCGGATTGAAGGATGGATTTGCGCTGATTCAAGGCGCGGGACTTGGAGCAATTCAACAGGTCAGGGTTTCGGGCGGCGGCGCAAAAAGCCGTTTATGGAAACAGATACTTGCAGATGTGCTCGGCGTAGAACTTGTGACAATTAATACAACAGAGGGAGCCGCTTATGGTGCGGCAATTCTGGCAGGCTTAGGGATCGGAGCCTGGTCAGATGTAGAGACCGCTTGCGCCAATCTGATAAAGATCGTCGAGCGCGTATCGCCTGACGAAAAGCAAGGCACGCTTTACAATCTGATGCATTACCAGTACGGGAAGCTTTACCCTGCGCTCAAACCTTCGTTCAACAATCTGGCTTTGCTGGCAGCCTCAAGCTGACAGCCACGAATTGCACGGATGTTTACGAATAGTTACGAATCATTCGTGCAATTCGTGCAATTCGTGTTTAACCCTATTTCTTCTTAGCTGATTTTTTCGCTTTGTAATCAGCGAGCCATTCAGGATCAACGGCGTCAGCGCCGCGTTTCTCTTTCTCTTTGATGAGCCACTGGCCGCGCGCGTTATGCGGCTCTCCGCCTTCAAGATTCACGTGACAAAAACGACAATCCTTAGCGCCAAACTTTTTGGCTTTCGCTACGAATGGCGGAAAGGCTACGGACTGGACGGCCATCGTGCTGATTATCCCAACAACAAAAACGACTATTGCAAAACCTTTGATCTTCTTCAATTCTTCTCTCCTGTATTTCTAAGATTATGAACTTAACCTCTTAAAACTTTATTCATCTCGGCTATCAGAGCTTCGGCTTCAGCCTCGTCCGTCGGCTCGCCATAGACGGCATCAATGAGCGCCGTATACAGACTGTGCAGAGTTTTAGCCGTGCCCTCTTTGGGCGTAAATCGCGCGTTGAGTTGAACGCGACTGAGGTCTGCGGCGATACCCAGTGCTCTGGAATCCATCGGCTCCAGATGCATATACATCACGCCGCAAAACGAAGTCGGCCCGGTGCTTTCAGTTCGCGGCAAAACGCCTGACGGCGGGCGCGCAGGCTCTTCTGTTTTCTGGCCCTCGCGCTTTTCGTTTTCGCCAGCCATCTGCTGTTTCTGTTGAGCGGTTACAACATTGCCCGTCTGCGGGGCAGTGATCCGGCGGCGAAGCGGAGCCGAGCCGATTCCACCCTGTATTCCGGCAATCGTCGCCTGCGCAGAATCAATCGAACGCGCGCGGCCTCGCGGGTCGGTTACAGACAGCCGCCCGTGCAGGTGCACTTGCTTGTTCGCAATCTCTGCGCGAGACACAACAAAAGCGAGTTTATAACTCGCCCCTGCCAAATCGAAGCCACCCGTGAAAGCGCGCTGCTCCATCCAGACCGGCACGCTGTAAAGCCGTCTTTTGCTGACAGGCTCGCCGCTTCTCTTCTTTGCTTGACTCGACATCATCAATCCCTTTCGGATTTTAGATTTTAGATTTTAGATTTTAGATTTTGGATTGCCGGAATCGGGTTTTAGAGGTTCTGTGCGATCAGTTAATCCAAAATCTAAAATCTAAAATCCAAAATCGTCACAGGTTTCCTCGTTTGTACTCTCCGGCGATATACTCGCTCGCCCGCATAGTCAGCGCCAGTATCGTGAGCGTCGGATTCTGACACGCGCTCGAATTGAAGCTTGCGCCGTCGGTGACGAAGACGTTTTTAACATCCCAGCTTTGATTAAATTTGTTGAGCACGGATGTCTTCGGGTTGCTTCCCATTCGCGCCGTGCAAAGCTCGTGAATGATGCGGCCCGGCGCTGTCAAATTGCTGCCGCTCCAGGTCATTTCGGCTCCGGCAGCTTTCAAAACTTCCTGACAGCTTTCAGCGGCGTCTTTTGCCATCTCGCGTTCGTTGTCCGAATGCTCAATGTGAATTTTCAAAACCGGAATGCCCCAGCCGTCTACGACTCCGTTCGGGTCTATCTCGGCATAGTTCTCAAACCTCGAAAGCATTTCAGCGCGCGTCGTCATCCAAAATGATGTGGTGTACCAGTGGCGCACGCTCTTTTTGAACTCCGAGCCGAATCCAGCCGTGAACCGCGAGTCTTTAGCCACGCCCGGATACATTCCAATGGATGCGCCGCACTCGAATCCATAGCCGCGAATGAATCGCGGATGCTTCGTTTGTTTATCGAGATTTCGGAATCTGGGAATGTAAAGGCCCGATGCTTTGCCGTCTTCGTTGATAGGCACGCGCCCCGCAAGCGTATTGAAGAAACCGCCCGCGCCGGGGCCGCCGAAATGATCTACGAGGTAGTGACCAAGCACGCCTGACGAATTGCCTAATCCGTTTGGATGCTGACGCGATTTCGAGTTCAACAGTATCCGCGTAGATTCGAGCGTCGAAGCTGCGACTATGACCACGCGAGCGAACGCTTCGTACTCATTGCGTGTCACTCGATCAACATAGGCGACTCCTTTTGCTTTTCCGGTGTTCGTGTCAACAATGATGTGGCGCACGACCGAATTCGGCCTGAGCGTCATCAGGCCGGTCGCTGCGGCAATTGGAAGCGTTGACACAACCGAGTTGAACATAGCGCCTGTGTCGCAGCCTTCGCCGCAGTTGCCGCAGAAATGGCATTTGTGACGGCCTTTCATATGCGGCTTGGGCTGTCCGGTCAGCATCGCTACGCGCGAAGTAATCGCTCTTCGACCTGTCTTCTCAGCGCCTTTTTTGAGCATCTGCTCGCCGCACGTGAGCGGCATCGGCGGCATGAATTTCCCGTCGGGCAGAAACGATATGCCGTCACGATTGCCGCTGACGCCGATGAACTCTTCGGCCTTGTCGTAGTAGGGCGCGATGTCTGCGTAGCTGAGGGGCCAGTCATCGCCGAACCCGTCGTGGCTCCCCGATTTCAAATCTATGTCCGACATCCGCCACGAAAATCTTCCCCAGTGCAAAGTCTTCCCGCCGACTATGCGAGCGCGCACCCACATGAATGGCTTACCCGGATCGGTCGTGTAAGGATGCTCAGTATCTTTGACGTAAAAGTGGCGGCTGAATTCGCTCGCAGTGTCTTGCATCCACTGATCGTGATCTTTCCATCCGGGCGCGCCGAATCCTCGATACATAGACTGCCAGGGCCATTTGTGAGAATTCATGTCGCGCTCAAGATTAACGGGCGGCCCTGCTTCCAGAACCAGCACTTTCATTCCGCGCTCGGTCAACTCTTTGGCAGCCATTCCGCCCGATGCGCCTGAGCCTATGATGATTGCGTCGTACACTATCTGCTTTGCCAAGCGTAGTCTCCTTAGCTGACCAGGGTAGAAAATTTCGATACGGGTTCGATTTTGTGCTCCGGTAGAATCGCGAAACCGTAGCACAGCCGCCAGCCTCTGTTCAAGAAGAAATAATGAACTATGAATTATGAATGATGAATTGAAGAGAGGTTCTTAATTCATCATTCATAATTCATAGTTCATCGTTTCTTCCGCGCTACGCGATTAACTTTGACCTGGCCGTCTTGTGCCGCTCGCGCGAAACCGCAAGCTGCACGAGGTCGCGTGTGAAGAATAGATCGAGCGTCCAGTCCATCATTACTCGCACACGCTTTTCAAGCTGCGGTATTCGCATCAGGTAATAAGTCCGCCACAGAAACCACGCGATCCATCCTGAGAAGCGATACCCCATCACATCGGCTACGCCCGTGCGTTCGCCGACTATGGCCATCTGCCCCATCGTGTCGTACTCGAATGGCGCGCGCTTGCCTCTGCCGAAATGAGATGCGATGTTGCGACCTGCGCGCTTGCCTTCGCGCACGGCGTGTTGAGCAGTCGGCGGATGCGGCTTGTCCGTCTTTGGATTGATTATGTGAGCACAATCACCGAGCGCCCACACGTTTCGGAAGCCCTCTACTTCGAGGTACTGGTTTACAAGAATGCGCCCGCGTTCTTTAGCTACGTCAAGCTGCGCTATCAGCGGATTGGGCGCGACGCCTGCGCCCCAGATCAGCGTCTGCGTTCTGACGCGCTCTCCGGTTGAAAGCTCAAATCCGTCCAGCTCAACCTTCACAACGGCAGTGCTGGTGCGAACATCTACGCCGCGCTTGCCGAGGATTTTCTCTGAAAAAGCTCCGAGCTTCTCATTCATCTCAGGCATCAATCGCGGGCCTGCTTCGATAAGCATCACGCGAATCTGTTTGCGGTCAATCTCAGGGTAATATTCTGCGGCTTCGCGCACGAAGTCATTCAGCGCGCCGACCACTTCGACTCCCGTCAGCCCTCCGCCCACGACGGCGAAGGTGAGCAATTCGTTCGCTCTTTCAGGCTCGACGGCAGCTTCTTCGAGCGCGTCAATCGTGTGGTTGCGAACGTAAATCGCATCACCGAGCGTTTTGAATGGAATCGAATGTTCAGCCGCGCCCGGTATGTTGAAATAGTTAGTCACGCCGCCCATCGCGAGCACAAGATAATCATAGCTGAACTGGCGAGGGCTGCCCGTGAGGCTGTGCCGCGCTGCAACAATCTGCGCCCGCAGGTCAACGCTTTCGACGCCGACTTCGGCGAAGCGCGTGCGGCGAAGAAGCTTCCTGAGAGGGCTGACGATGTGGCGTGTGGCGATGCTGCTTGCGCCCGCTTCGGGCAGCATCGGCGTGAAGAGAAAAAAGTTCTCGCTGTTGAGCAGTGTGACCGAAACTTTCTTTTCGCGCTTGAGACGCTTTTCAAGTTCGAGCGCCGTGTACAAACCTGCGAACCCGCCGCCTATTATGACTACTTTCTTTTCAGACATCGTATCCTCTCAGCAGATGCGGACGTGAAAGCGGCTCCCAGAGCCAGTTTCACGTTTTCAGAAAGGCAGCATCGGCTCCGTATCTTCGATTGATTCAGGCTCCGCGAGTTCGAGCCGTTGACCCAGGCCCTGCCTATCAGCTTCATTGCGAATCAACTTAGCCTGCGCTTTTGTCGCGGGCACGTGGCCTTCGCGCGCGAGACGGCGAGTCAGACCTGCGGGCTGGCTAGAACCATAACTCAATGCGTCGAGTGAAAGAGCGCGAGCACCGCTTTCAGCTATAGTGCAAATCGCGCCGCGAACGAATTTGTCCGTCATCGGCAGAGGCACAAAAGCCGGTGCCCATATCAGGTAAGTCGGAATGCCTGCCTCGGACAGTCTTTTGATGACCGCGAGGCGTTCGCTTGTAACAGGAGCCCACGGCTCTATCACTTGCGAGAGGCCATCATTCATTATGGAGATACTCATGCCGACAGCGACGCGCGGGAGTCTTGTGAGTATGTCAATGTCGCGCTCGACGAGCGATTGTTTTGTGAGTATGAACAGGCTGTGCTTCGGGTGGCGCTCGAATACTTCGAGCATTCGGCGCGTGATCTGGTAGCGTTCTTCGAGGGGTTGGTATGGGTCGGTCGCGGTTGACATGAAAATTCTCGCGGGCTGCCGCTTGCGCGCGAGTTGCTGTTCGAGCAGTTCCGGCGCGCCCTCTTTCACATCAACATAGGTTCCCCACTTCCTGTCTTCAAGCTGCTTGTGCGCCATGTGCGGTACAAAACAATAGGCACAGCCTACGGGGCATCCGACATAAGGATTCAGCGTGAAGCCGCCCATGCCCGAGGCGTTCAGCACAGAGCGCGGCTGAATGACTTTGAGCTTAACGGCATGCTCTGGTTTGCGCGGGTGACTCACATGAAAATTATAGGTATGAAGACAGTCATCAGCAATCAGATCATAAAGTTCAACGTGAAAGGTCGGTGCGCTGACATCTCAGGTTTCGGTTTAAGAATAGGGATCAAAGCGCAGGAAAGCATTGCAAGAAGCGGCTTGTGGAAATCGAAACCGCGAATCAAATCGAGCCGAAATACAAAATTACAAACGCACCGTCAGGCTTTTGATTCTGCCGTCGCAAGCTTGAGCGAAAAGACGCGGTTCAAGCGATCACGGTTTTCAATCACAAGTCGGAGATTTTTGCGCGCCGCCTCTACTAAATCATCTTTCCCCGTAGCTGCGGCCTTTTCCAGAAGCGTCTCTGCGTCTTCGACTATGCGATCAGCTTCGGTGAGTATCCTACTGAGGGCTTCGTTTGAGAACACAGTGGGATCCTTCCTGCTCGAATCTAATCCGGGGCCATCTGTTGAAGCTTTAATTTGTTGACACCCAGGAGCCGTTAAGAGTATAAAGGTGGTGCGTTTGATCTAATCAATCTCAGGAATATCTTAGCCCCCACAGCATTGATATTCCTCAGTTACGCACCACCGATACTCCCGAGCCGCGGCCCCACCCGTGGCTCGGACGGTCACTTCCCACGAAGCGGACAATATCATATCAATCAATCGGTTGCAATAGGAAAGTTAAGGTAAACCTTTAGCCGCCCGAATGCGATGGATTGACCGGGAGCCTCCCCGGACCTCTTGGGTTAGCCCCCAAGGAGAGGTTTCATAAAGGTGCGACAAACTTTGAAAAAACGTGCGGCAGAGCTGGAACAACGAATCAAGGAGCGGGCTGAGGTGGTCAAACATATGCTCAGAGAGTATCGCGAGACCCAACGAGCCAGTTCCGCAACACTCAAAGGAACTCCGCAAACGCGCGAACGGGCGCGGTTGATGAAGAAACGGCTCGATGTCGAGCGCGCAAACGCCGAATACATACAACTTCAAAAAGAGCTTGCCCTCATTCGTAGCCGAATGCAGACGAGAAAATCAGGTAGGGATGAAAGGGTGGTGAGGTGAAGCGGTAAGTCACTGCTTGCGCTTTTTTCTTCACCCCTCACCCAATCCTTTGCTACTTTGATTCTGCCAGCGCGAATCTAGGCTCGATGTCTATAGGCACAGTGCTGAGCTTATCGAGCGCTTTTTGCATCTCCGGCCTTATCACACCATACTTGTCGAGCATAGCCTTTGCTTTCTCGTAAGAACCTTCGGCTTGAAGAGTCAGTATTTCGGTCGTCAGCTTTCGCACAGCGTCTTTGATGCGAGCAGGGTCTATGGAATAGGTTCCTGCCTGTGGGTCGTATTTGATCCCGCCTTCATCCAGAAGATAATTGAACTGCATAGCCTGGCCTTTGCCGTGAGCTTCTTTTACTCCGAACCGAACAGAACGGAACGAACTGGCAAGGTAGGTCGTGTATAGACTGCTCTCCATGCCTCGGTCAACCCCGTCTTTGTTTTGGTCAATCAGGTACTGCAATCCCCACAGTCCGGTTATGTCGGCCTTCGCTTCTTCAATCGCCGAGTAGAGTTCTTTAAGCTCCATGCGAACAGTCGTCTGCCTGCCTCCGACTGTGATGTTGTGCGGGCCGATGCCGTGCAGTAATTCGTGCGCGAGGATGTGCGTGAAGAAAGAGTTGAAGGAAATCTGAGACCGCTGCGCCGGATCAATCACGACGCCTGCGATGGGAACCAGCACTTTGTTGAACTTTTCTTCCTGCATATTCTTGAGCATTATTTGCGTAGTGCCTCGCTCTTTTACTATTCGCTCATCATTAGGCAGGTTGAAAGCCGCTGTCTGCACGCCGCGATTTCCATCGCCTGAAGTGAAGACGACATCAACTACGCGAATCGGCGAACCAGCGCCGATCTTGGGATTGCGATGACTTGGGTCCATCGGAAGATTGTTTTCGAGTTCTTGAAGGTAGCTGCTGAACTTCGCAATCTTCGATGATTCGGCCTCGTCGCGCAGTGTAACAAAAGCCTCAAATGCCGCTTTGTAGCCGAACAGCCCGTCCTCGTAAGTTTCATACGGCCCGAAGGTCACATCAATCGGCGCATTCAAATCCATCCACGCGACATCGCTTGCGTAATAATCATCAGACATAAACGCATCGGCTCGCTTCGTCAAAAAGCTCTTCAGCGTTTCATTAGTCGTGAGGTTCGCGGCTTCGCGCAGCAGGTTTGCCGCAGGCTCAAGAAATTCGCGGTACTCCTGGCTGTAGGGAACGGTTGTGAGCTTGCGATCAGCGCCGCGTCGTATGACGTAGAAGAACCCCTGCGCCTTTTTGCGATCAGCTTCTGAAAGCCCCTGCGCCCACGTGTTGAATTCATCTTTCGTTATATCGTCGGGGTAAAAGCCCGCTTGCGGAGGTTTCTCGTGCGGCACGTCGGGAATGAACGCCTTGTTGTTATCTACGCGGTCCCATGGCCCTTTGTTGATCACAAAGTAGTGAAGACGCTGTTGCCCAAGCGGGCTTTTATCAGCTTCGAGTTTCTCTTTGAGCGCGACATTGCCGCTCCATACTTGGCGGTAAAAAATCGGGTCCATCAGTTTTGCCGCCTGGATTATTTTATCTAAAGCCTTGCGATCACCGTCTGAAAGGCGAGAAACGTCAGCGGTGACTTCGGTCGGAGCAAACTGACTAATTTTTGCCGCGAGCGCCGGATCAGCCGCAGACATATTCGCTCCTCCTGTATTCGTATTTTGGTTTTGTGTAGTTTGACATGCATAACCGAGCAGCGTAAGGCTTATCGCCAGCGCGAGCAAACACGACTTCGTCAGTATTTTCATCATTCACCATCCTCAAATAGTTTAAGACAATTTTACAGCGAATCGTATCAAATGAATAGTTTGCTGCCGCGTAGCGGCTAGTTGAATTTAGCCCGGTCTTTTAAGGCCGGGAACAGCATTAGCACGGATTCAGATGCGTCGCGTTAGCGACGGTTGAATTGAAGCACTTCAATTCAACCGTCGCTAACGCGACGCATCTCGAATTGCTCATCGCTGTCGCGTGCACTAAAGTACACGGCTAAATTCAACTAGCCGCTACGCGGCCAATTCCGTTACCCATCAGCCTTCATCGTTTTCTGATCGTTTGAGCGCTGGCGCTCGACCATTACGTTCTCAAGCCTTTCGCGAACGTGAGGCAGGTATGCGGCCAGCATGCTGAATTCGCGCTTGGGTAGGCTCATTGTATTCATAGGCTCGATGCAGCGTACAGTCGCGCTGCGTAATGATTTTTTCAGCAGCGCCATTTCGCCGAAGTATTCGCCTGCGCCGACCGTCGCAAGCTGTATCTCTGTTCCATCCACGTTGTGCACTACTTCGGCCTTACCGCTGATGATTATGTAAATACGGTCGCCGATGTCGCCCTGCTTAAAGACGACTTCGCCCGGCTCGAAATGCTCGTTTGTGATTCCCATCGAGCCTGTCAGCTTCAGCTCTACAAGTTCCGCAGGCAAAAACAGGTCTAACGTCCACGACGTGGCTACCTTCAACCGGCGGCCCCAGCCCGGCAGCTTCATCAAATAAATCGTTCGCCACATCCACCACGCGATGAAGCCTGATATCTTCATGCCGAATATCTCAGCCACCGCCGAGCGATGGCCGAGCGCGCCCATCGTGCCCAATCCTTCAAAGGCAAACGATTGCCGCTCGCCGCTGCCGCGAAGTGCTACGAGTATGTTGTTAGCCGCAGTGCGCGCCTGTCTTATGGCGTGCTGCGCCGTGGGCGGGCAAAAGCCCTCGCCTTTCGGCGTCGGCACCTGCGCGCAATCGCCTACTGACCAGATGTTTTCCGCCCCTTCGACTTCAAGATGTTTATTGGCGATCAAACGACCGTTCTTGCCTTTCGGCAACGCAAGCCCGTCAATGATCGGATGAGGCGAGCTTGGCACTGTGGAAACCAGCGTGCGCGTCGGAATCCGCACGCCATCTTTGAGAATCGCCTCTTCGCCCGTTGCCGCTTCGAGCCGCGCGTTCAGCATTATCTCTACGCCGCGCTTCTTTAAAATGTCTTGAGCGAACAGCGCGAGCTTCTCTGACATTTCAGGCAGTATTCGCTCCTGCGAATGAATCAGCACCACGCGCAATTCCTTCGGGTCAATGCCGCGATAGCTGCGCGCCACCTCGCGCACAAAGTCGTTAAGCTCTGCGATCACTTCGACGCCTGAAAACCCGCCGCCCGCGACGACGAATGTCAGCAACTGGCGGCGCAATTCCATATCGTCCGTTTCAATCGCAGCTTCTTCAAGCGCCCGTATGACGTGATTGCGGAGGTACAAAGCGTCCGCCAAATTCTTGAACGGGAGCGCGTGTTCGGGCAGTCCTCTCAAGCCTCGAAAGTCCGTGACGTTTCCGAGCGCGAACACCAGATAGTCATAAGAGATGATGTGCGGGTGAGGGCGAAAGCCCGGGCTTGTCGCGATAGTTTTGCTCGCCAGATCAATTGACTCGATGTCTCGCACGTGCAGGTTGGTCCGAGGAAGCAACCGGCGAATCGGGCTGACTGTATCGAGCAAGCCGATGCTGCCTGAAATGACTTCGGGCAGCATCGGCTGAAAGACGAAATAATTTTCTTTGTTGATAAGAGTGATTTCAAAATCGTCGCGGCGAGAAAGTGCCTTTTCCAGATACTGCGCCGTGTAGACACCCGCAAAGCCGCCACCTAAGATCACAACTCGTTTGCGCGCCTGTTTGCTCATGCTTTTATCCTGATGAAATCTGAGTCGAGGTTTACAGACCGACCGGCATCTCTATCATAACAGCCTCGACTCACTCATATATCGCAAAAGCCGTCTCGATATATTCCCGCGCGCATCATAAAAATGGATTATGCGGTCGCTCTATCAATCGGCGGCCCTGTCGCGTAGAAGTCCTGATAGAAGCGAAGGCTATACTCGTCAAGCAACTGCTCGACTCGTTCGAGGCTGGGCGAAGCGATGACGAGTCCGGCGTGATAGGACTTATTCAAGCGATAAACTATCTCCGGCGCATCATAGGCCGAAGTGTCAGGACACTGCTGACGCGCGAGCGAGATGATGACTCCCGCGTAATCGTCGCGATGCTGAGGCAACTCGTAAGGTTTGTCTTCGCCCGCTATCTCGATGCGCGCCCACTCGGCCCAAAGATTCAGCCCCGAAGCACCTTCTACGCATTCGGCGATATTGGCTCCGCCCACGCGCGCCGCCGTTTCCAGAAAGTAGAATCGTCCGTCTTCGTGGCCTTTGATGAATTCCGTGTGAGTGACTCCGCGCACAAGGCCGAGCGCTTTGATCACATCGCGGTTCAGTAATTCCAAAGCTTGCGCGTCGGCTGATTCGTGCGGAATCTTTCGCGTAGTGAAGATTCCGCCCGCCGAAACGTCCATCGGAGGATGGCCGTACTTGTGCACGACCGCAAAGACCACTTCTCGTTCAGACACGATTGAATCAACGTGATAGATGTCGCCCGGCACATAGTGTTCGAGAACGTAAAAAGATTGGCGGTCGCCCAGTTGGTCAAGCAACGGCCATAACTCATCCGAGCGCGAAAGTTTTTTGATTCCGATTGACGCGGCTTCGCTTCTCGGTTTAAGCACCCAGGGCGGCGCGACTCTATTCATGTATTCGCTCAGGTGGTCGTAATTCAAAACGTGAACGAACTCAGGCACGAGAATGCCTGAGTTGCGAGCCTTGACGCGCATGGCGAGTTTGTCGCGGAAGTAGCGCGCAGTCGTATCGCCCATTCCAGGTATGCGAAGGTGCTCGCGCAAAAGCGCGGCGGTCTCTTGATCGAACTCGTCGAGCGGCACTATGCGATCAATGACCTGCGTGCGCGCCAGATAGCTGATGCCTTTTATGATGTCATCGCGGTTGTAGCCATCAGGCATGTAGTAAAACTCGTCTACGGCCTCGCGGGGCCATTCGGCGTCTCTGAGTTTTTCGACTGTGACGAGGATGACTTTGCAGCCGTCGCGTTTGGACTGGCGCAGAAAGGCTTCGCCTTTGAAGTAAGTTGCTATGCAGATCATGTTGACGAGTTGTTGATCGGACACGGCGTGCTCCTTTGAAGTGTTGTTTCGGTTCCGATTGCAAGCAAGCGGATTATACAGCGCGAATCGAATTTAAAACCAGTTCACCGCAGAGACGCAGAGAACGCAGAGGAGGCGCAGAGTAATAATAGTTTTTCTCTGCGTAATCTCTGCGTTCTCTGCGTCTCTGCGGTGAACTGATTTCTAGTTTGCTCGGACTACATCACGCGATCAGAGTTGCAATAGAATCGGCGAAGCATCTCGTCCACTTCTTTCTTGCCGATGACTTCAAAGACGACGCTCGGCGGAATGTCCAGCCCTTCGGCAAGCTTGAGCGCCGTTTCGACATTGAGCGTGTTGACGACCGATGAAAGTATCTTCGACAACAGCCCTTGATCGAATCCCGTCTGGCGACAGAAATCAACCTGCCTCAACCCCTTCGATTGAAGATGCGTGTTGACCAGTTCTGCCAGCGGGCTGCGACGAGCATTGCCGTTCGCGCCGTTGTTGGCCGATGCAGCGGTTGCATCTTTCGATAAATTGTAATCTGGCTTGTACATTTAGTCCCTCTCTAATTGATCCGCTTCCATTGTGATGTGTTCTTCTGCTTCATCGCTTTCCCACAAGTCAATGATGCTGTCGCTGAACAGACGAGCAGTCAGACAAACTATTCGTCTAGCGCCCGCCAGCCGTGAGGAACGTAAAGAGCGTAGTAAGTCCTACGACGCTTGTGATCTTCCCCATCTTCTTGAACAGGTTGCCGTGAACAATGACCGTGTCGCCTGCGCGCAGGAAAGCGTTCTCTTCGGGATTGGCTTTGCCTTTCAGTATCTTCTTCATATCAACCGTTAGCATCTGCACTCGACCGTCTTCGTATTGGCGAAGGATGGAGACATTCTGGCTGCCGGTCTCCAATATCCCGCCCGCCATCGTGATCGCATCGAGCACGCGCAAGGGTCTGGTCATGACCTGCACGCCCGGAGTCTTCACATCGCCGAGCACGCCTATCTTCGCGCTTTGCGCTTCGAGAAGCGACAATGTCAGGCGCGGCTCTCTGATGTATTCGGCGACTGCAAGCGCGAAGTATTCTTGAATCTGCGGCATCGTCTTTCCGACCACCGTCACATTGCCGAGCAGCGGAAAGTAAACACGGCCTACGGGCGAGACGGTGACTCGCTCGACAGAATCTTCCGGGTGCTTGTCAATGTATATTCCGATAATGTCGCCGGGGCCGAGACGATAGGAGTTATAGAAAGTCTGATAGACGGAGTTTATCTGCGCCTGTATCGCCGCTTCTTCAGTAGACGAAATTGATTCAGACGGATTAAGCTGGCGCGTATCGGTCGCAGCCTTCGTATCGCTCTTTTTGACCGTGCGCGGGCGAGTATCGTCAGTGCCTGACGATGCAGAACCCGGGGAGACGAACTTCGTCAAATCCTGCGCCGAAAAAGCCGTTGCGCTCGCATACAAACTGATGAACGCGACTATCATTAAACTGATTATTCTCTTTGCCATAATTAACTCCCTGATCTAATCGGCGATTATCGAATCGAACCGGACTGTGCTTCATTCAATCGAATCATTGACATTGATTTATCGTCCGCCTCGACCGAACACAACGGTCTTTACCGTCTCGAAAACTATGATAGCGTCGAGCAGTAGCGATTGATTCTTGATGTAGTAGAGATCGTACCTGAGCTTTTCGATTGCGTCTTCTACCGACGCGCCGTATGGATACTTGATCTGCGCCCAGCCGGTCAATCCCGGCTTAATCAGATGGCGCTGCGAGTAGTAAGGGATTACTTTGCTTAACTGCTCGACGAACACAGGGCGTTCGGGTCGCGGGCCTACGAAATTCATGTCGCCGCGAATGACGTTGACGAACTGCGGCAACTCGTCAAGCCTCAGCTTGCGGAGTATGCGCCCTATGCGCGTGATGCGCGGGTCGTCGGCTTCGGCCCAGACGGGGCCTGATTTTTTTTCTGCTCCTATGCGCATCGAGCGGAACTTGATTATCTTGAACGTGCGACTGTTCTTGCCAACCCGTTCTTGCGTGTAGAAGATCGGGCCGGGCGAATCAAGCTTCACGGCAATCGCCGTCAGCAACATTATCGGCAGCGACATAACGAAACCCACAGCCGCAAGCCCTGCGTTCAACACTCTGCGAACATGATTGGCCACGACCGAGAAACGGTTGCCGCGCGAAAAGATCAGCCACGACGGCCTTATCATCTCGCTCGCTATCTTGCCAGTCAGCCGTTCGTAATATTGAGCACATTCTTCCACCGCAATGCGCCCGCTCAAAGTGAGGTTCAGCAACTCTTCGGTCGGAAACTTCCCGCGACGATCTTCGACCGCGACGACTATGCGATCAACCTGATGCCGCTCGACCAGATTGCTTATGTCATGAGTCAGACCGATGACCGATGGGTTGATCAAGCTTCTGCCGACAAGCTCCGGGCGATTGTCCACGAAGCCGACGATGTGAAAGCCTGCGTTGCGGCGTTCAAGCGTAGCGCGCGCAATCTCAATCGCCTGCTCGCCTGAGCCGAGTATGAGCACGCGCTCGCGCACGCCGAGTTGCGGGTGGCCTGCGCTCCAGGATACGAGAAGTCTCCACGCGGGTATGAGCAGGGCTATAAACGCCATCTCTACCAGAAAGACTCCGCGCCCGAGTTGCATTATCGGCATCGCGTAGAAAAGAATCGAGAGCAAAACCGTCGCGGCGCAAAGCGCTATCGCGAGATTCGTCACAACGCGCCGGTAACTGCGCGTGGCGCGCAGGTCGTAGAGATCGAAAAGATAAAATGCCAGTTGGATCACGAATGTAACTATCAATAATTTCAGCCACCCGCGACGCTCGAACAACTCGTATGCGGTGTCGCCCAGGACGCGAACGTAAGTGGCGAAAAACCCAATGATTAATAGAAGTGAGGTTTCTATTAAAACCAGTAAAAAGCGTCTCATATTTTTTTTCTTCCCGGTCGCTCTACTCGAACAACCGCAACTCAGGAGAAGGAGCAATGTTCTCAGTTCGATCTTATTTTTTACTTCAATTCTTGCGCCCGAACAGTCGCTTGATAAACGAAGCGTTCCCACCGTTCGGATGCGCGAGCGTTTTGCTGACTTCGGATTCGTTCAGCACTATCCCAAATCTTCGCTCTTGCGGAACAAGCTCTAAAGCCCCTGTGACGCGGCTGTGATGCGTTCGGCCCGCGCGAGCAACAACGATAGTGCCGTCTGCGATTTGTGCAAGCTGTTGCGCTCCGATTGAACCGCAGATAGTTGGTGCATCAATAACTATAAAGTCAAAATACCCCGCAAGCTCCGCAACCATTTTCTCGAATTGCGATGACGCGAGCGCATCGCCAATATCGGAATCATTCGAGTCGGCCTGTTCGTGAGCGCCGCACGCCTTCATCACATAAAGTCCGTTCGGGTCGAGCCGAACGATTGAATCAACCAGTTCTGATGAAACATCGGTCATTTCGAGCCAGCCGCGACCAGCAGCGACCGGCATAGACCCTTGCGGGCTTGCATCAATTAAAAGCACGCGCCTGTCGCGCTTTGCCATCACCCACGCGAGGTTTAGAGCGACTGTGCTCTTTCCTTCGCCGTCTTCGGCGCTTGTGACTACGAGCGTTTTCAGTTTGCGGCGCGCAGCGATAGTGCCGACTCGGACAGCGAGCGTGCGATAACGTTCGCTCGCAAGCTGATCGCTGCCGGTGATCGCCGCCCAATGCGGGTCAGGCGAAATATTTTTGATATTGGTGACCTCGCGCGGCTCCACGAAGATCGGCTTTATGGGCAGAGATACCGAAGACGCAGAGTCACGCGAGGTGCCTCCGCGCATACCCCTTTCAGGGACGCGCGGCGACGAAGCGAACTGCTCGACAGTCGGGGGCGTTGTAAACCGTTCGGCAATTCGCTCGGTAACAAACGCTTCACTCAGAGCAAAACTGTTGTTGAAATCAACTGGGGAGGTTTGATTGTCATTCTCGAACTCAAACTCGAAATTAAAATTTGGAGTGTTCGATAAATCCGTTGACGCTTGCGGCATCTCAGGTTGGCTTTGAGCAGTGGGGCGGCCTATCGGACGCTGGCGATCCGTCAATCGGTCTGCTTTTACCAGTGCGTTATAGACTCTTCCCATAACTTACAAGACCTTGCGCGGCTATGCCTGCCGGGTCACGCGCACGCGCGAGAAAAATTTCAATTGATCTTCCGAATCGTTTCTATGTTGAGATTGAATAACAAACCTCGACTTGTCGTCGGAGGCTGCGACAGATTTGTCCGTCGGGTCGTTGCGAATGTAGCGCACATTCGGCGCGGGCTGCGCTTCGGTCAAATCAATCGCAGAGCCGTAAGCTGTGTGCACATTTCGTTCGATGACCGATTCCGCAACCGTGGGCTGAGAGACGATCTCTATAGAATCAAGATCAAGCTCTTCAACAACGTCACGGATGATCGAAGCCGTGATGCGCGGACTGCCCTGGCCGAAGCCTGTGAGCAATGCGTTGTCACAGATGTTGTTTATGATTCGCGGAATGCCGCCCGAAAAACGATGCACGGTTTGAAGCGCGTCCGGCTCGAACACGTTTTCGTCGCGCGCGCCCGCTATGCGCATTCGCCAGCGAATGTATTCGGCGGTCTCTCTTTCGTTCAGCATCTTGATCGAGCATTTGAGGCTGACGCGTTGTTTAAGCTGACGAAGTTCCTGTTGCGCCAGCAGGTCGTGAAGTTCCGGCTGGCCGCACAGAATGATCTGCAACAGCTTGTCGCGATTCGTCTCGAAGTTCGACAGCAACCGAATCTCTTCGAGCAGGTGCTTGGGCAGCAGGTGCGCTTCGTCAACTACGAGCACAGTGCGAAGTCCCTGTGCGTGGCGCGACATCAGGATGTAACCGAGCATCCTGAGCATCGTGGCTTTCGACTGCTGAGGCTTGAGGCGAAACTCGCCCGCCAGTAGATCGAAGAATTCGCTGGTCGAAAGCAGAGGATTGAAGATGTAAGCTGCGAGGACTGAGCGGTCAAGCGACTGAAGCGTTGAGCGCAGTATGGTAGTCTTTCCTGTTCCAACCTCTCCTGTAACGACTACGATGCCTTTGCCGTTTTCAATGCCGTACTGGAGATTGGCGAAGACTTCCAACAAGCTCTCGGTTCGAAACAGATACTTTGGGTCGGGTGCCAGGCTGAAAGGTATGTCGCGCAGTGAGTAGAATTGCTGATACATGAGCTTTTCTTGCTTCCTCTCACCTGAGTTAAATGACGAATTGGCCGAAGTTTCTAGTTTTTGCCGATGAAGGTGAAGACGTTAGTGATGATAAAAATCTCTGCTAGAGCAAATGTGGCTACTGCCGCGACAACCGCGCCGATAGCCAGGCGCAGCTTCGCCCGTCGCGCGGCGCAAAGGCGTTCGTCGGCGGTCACTGTTTTGGGTATTGCGGCAAGCAGCGGCAGGCGTGTGTAAAAATCAACATCCTTCGCATCTTGAAGCGAAGCAAAGCGGTGCGAATCTGCCACGAACGCGAAACAGGCTCCCAGAGCCAGTCCTAAGGCCGCCGCCGCAAACGTAAACAGCCAGCGATCAGGCCAGACAGGATGGGCGGGCAAGCTGGCTTCCTCAAGCAATCGGAATTGCTTGACGTCCGTTGTGCGCTTGGATTCAGTATCGTTGAGCCTCGCCGTCACTTCTTCGTAATTCCGCTTGAGCAGGAAATACTGTTCGGCAAGTCGCGTCGAAGCCAGAGAGCGCGGCGCGGCAGTGACAGATGGGGACGGGGGCGGAGGCGATTGAACGGAAGCGGCTGACGAACGACGTGCCATCTCGCGGTTATTGATTTCAAGTTCAAGCTTGAACCGGTTGCGCTCGGATTCGAGCGACATTAACTCGCGCGCTTCGGGCGATTGGCTGATTTGATTTGCGTCTTGCTGCTTTAGCTCTTCAATCTGGCGATTAATTGCACTGATCTGATCAATGATTCCCGTAACACGCGGATGCTTGTCGGTCAGTTCCTGACGATTGATGAGCGTGTCGCGCTGGCCTTGAAGTTCTGTACGTTTGGCGATTAAAACGGCGTAAGTCGGGTTGTCACGCAGCGTCGAATTCTTTTTCTGCTGCTCGACTATCTGCTTCTGAGAAGCGATGCGGCGTTCGATATCGGCCATCTGCTGTTGAATCAGGTACTGGCGATCCTTGAGGCTTTCAATAGTCATCTGCTGCGCGCGAAGCGATTCGGTAGAAGGCTGCGCGCTTCGTGTTGTTTGAATTGCGGGAGCGGGCGCGGCATCTTTGAGCGTGATAAGCCACGGCGCTTTTTCTTCAAGCTCGCGTAAGCTGACAGATAAATTATCGGCTTGCTGTCGCAGCTTGTCCGCTTCAATGGATGTTGAGGGCGCAGGCTTTGCGTTATCGGCTACAAGTTCGGCAGTGATTTTCTGCGCTGCCTGCGGATCGCTTGCGCGATACGAGACTTGAAACTGATTATCTCGATCAGCAATTTCGGCCACGCGAATTCGAGCGCGCATCTGTGTAATCAGATCGTCCGTGCGAGCGCCTTGTTCAATTGCTTCTTTGAAGAGTCCTGATTTCGTGATTATGCTTTCGAGCCGCGTGCGGTTCGTGACCTGTTGCTCAGTGACGGCGAGCCGTCGCGCAGCATCAATCGCAGGGTCGTTAGCCTGCGATTCAACGGTTACGGAGACGGAAGATTCGTAAACGCTCGGCAGTCGTTTGACGGCGATAAAAGCAGCAACGCCGAAGACAATGGCAGTAGCGACAATGACAAACTTATGGCGGCGCGCTGCGCGAAAATAATCGGTGAGGGTGCGAGGCCTGAGCGAATTCATTTCCCTTCTCTCCGGCTCCATTGATTCGAGCCGATTTTGTCAGTAACTTTTATCAATCGAACGAGTCGGGCAGACTCGCCTTCATTTATGGTGAAATAAAGAATTGCGCGAGTATTCCAGGAACAATTCAGTCTCGGTTGACGGGCGCAAATAAGGACTCAAAAAGCGGGAAATTAAAACTGTTGACATTGCAAAGTCCATATTTTATAACCTTGCGCGAAGCTACAATTTCGTCAGGCTCGTTGCTGTCCACTTTACAAGCAAGCCGGGCGGTCTTAATAGTCGTCCTGCTCTCGCCAATCAGTGGTCTCCCTGCCCCTAGATGACAATATCGTTGCCTAATCGTGAGATCGGCTTGTTTCACTGCGAAAATCAATCTGCGAACTCCGACTGGCAAGACAGAAAAAGGAATTCTTTTATGTTAGCTCAAGGGTCTTACGCATCCGTCCACATCGAACCGCCTACGCCTGTAGGAAACGAGAGGCTTTACAGTCTCGCGGCTGCGCTGGATGAGATAAGCGAGGGTGCGATTTTCCTTAATTCAGAAGGGCAATTGATTTGGCATAATCGGGCATTTGACAAATTGCTGGTTGAAAACCGTGAAGGGCACATGCTGGTAGCCGCGGTTATAGAGTCCGCCGCAGACTTTTATCACGAGTTGAACGAAACACGCGGCACAAATCACACAAGCGAAGAAGCTATGGTGCGCGACGTGTCGGTCGGTCGCATAGAGCATGAAGTTTATTGCACACTGATGCCGGAAGGAATGTTGAGCCAGGAGAGCTATGTTCTGTGTCTGGTAAAGCGTTCGGCCTCGCGATGGTCAAGCTACGAAGAGCATCTGCGACAGACCTGGGGGCTTACGGAACGCGAAGCGCAAGTAGCGGTTGAATGTCTCAGAGGCAACAAGAATCTGGAGATCGCAGAGCGATTGAGAATAAGCGTCGAAACGGTCAATAAACATCTGGATAAGGTTTATCAGAAAGCTAATGTTCGCGGGCGCGCAGAGCTTGCATCACGCCTGCTCGATAGCGGACTGTAAAACAGACGATTGATGATTCGAGCCAGTGGGTTTCCCAACGCCAATCATTCGATAACAAGAAGTCAAATTTTCTGATTCATTGCGAGCATAATTCTTTCGGCCCGGTTGATGATTCAGCAGGATATGAAAACATCAGACCTCTCCTGCACACTTGCGCACAGCAATAGCAAAGCTTATTTTTATTGGTGATGCACATCGAGAAATCATCGCAAACCGTATTCACACCATTAGCCGACGGAACTGGCGTGCTGCTAAACCTCGAAACTCTTTTCTACTACAATCTCAATCGCACAGGATCGCTCTTGTGGCAACAAATCGAAGCGGGCAATGTCTTAACGCTCGATGAACTGCTACGCTCAACGTGCGAGCAGTTCGATGTAGATGAAGCGAGCGCGCACCAGTTTATCAGCGCGTTCGTTAAACAGCTCGAACAACTTAAGATGATCCGGGTCAGTTAAATCTGCTTCAAGACATTAGGCCGCCTCGCCTCGCCAACGTGACGGTATTTGTCATCATCTCAACCCGAAATATGTTAACCCATTTGGGTAGGCCGATGTTTTTATTGATTTAACGCGCTTCCAGGGCTGGCATAACCATTGCAAATTCTCAAAGCGTAGCTTGAAAGGCTGCACGGCATATGAGGTCAAGGGGGCGACCGTATTTGCCGTCAAGCTGAGAGAAGCGACTGTAAGCATATGCCGCAAAAGTCGAGGCTACGGGGGCAGCATCGGCTTTTGTGGCTCGCTTTATCTTGAAAGATATTCATATCGTCTTCGTTTTCTCTTAACCTGTATGTAACCGCTTCCGCATAAAATTCTGATGGAAAGATTGAAAAGCGGGAGGATTTAAGATGTCAGCTTTGTTAGCAAGCATAGAAGCATTCAACCTGGGCCAGAAAGTACAAACAAGCTTTGGGCCGGGAATAATATCCGCCATCAGCCGCGTAGACTCCATCATCTACGTAACCTTGTCAAAGAAGGCTGATGGTCTTTACCTCTTTCGACCCGAACAGGTCGAGGCGCTAGGTGGCAAGGACGAAACGATCAATAACTGACGTTGCGGAGGCTCGCCATGGAATATATGACCGTCACAGCTCGGTCTGAAGGTCGGCGCTATATCGCTATCTATCGCAAATGGTTCAACGAGAAGCTGAGCGCCTGGGAACTGGAAATGGTTCCCGGCACTCTGCGCTGGATAGATTAGGAGTGCAAATCGAAGAAAGCATCAATGCTTTCAAGCAGTTGCCGCCTTATCTGCTCGCGCGAACCTTCAATCGTGTGCATAGTAACCTGCCGCGTCTGACCATCTTCCATCAAAACCTGAGCGTGTTCAACTGCTGCGATCTCCTCGTCGGCGATCAGCCTCATGCCGTAGACTAATGTGAGCTTTTCCATATTCTTAGTTTAATAGCTAGTGAATTTGTAGGGAATAGCCCTGGCAAGAGATTTTTTATTTTTAAACAGATATGGCTAAACTATGAAGTTAGAAAGGTTTAGAGGAAACAGGCAGGATTCTTGCGAAGTCTTAATAATTTACTTTAACTTTTTTCTTGCATCTTGTTGGATACTATGATACAAACTGTTCCCGTAAACAAAACCGCTTTAAGTTCCTGCCTTAAAGCGGTACTGTTTCAGCGGTGCGTCGGGATTAGGAACATTCAGCAAGGGGGCTACTGGATGTTCAAGGGGGCTTGTCGATTAGACGACCTGGCGCACCGCATCATCATACTCGTTTAACCCTTTTAAGTCAAGAACTTCTTGCGTCTAGATTGTAATCTTCTTACACGATTTCATCCACCCACTGAGATCGGCAAGACCAAAACCAGTTTGCTACGCTTTGACTTCCGCGTCACGACAAAGACGATCACCAAAAGTTCAACCCGATCAGCTTCAATCAAACACCTCTAAGCAGCGTTGTATTTCTTGGCGCTCAGATTGACAACACTTTGAGCCCTGTGCTAAAAGCATCTGCGACAAGTAGATTGAAGTTTATCGGCAGCATTTCTTTTCCAAGAGCAGTCACAGCCGTCATAAAATAGTTTCAGCGCGCGCAAGAATTCTCTTAGTGCGTGCCGTGTTTCGGATCACATAATGGCAGACGACATCAAAGACAAAAGTGATGATAAGCCGGGCGATATCAAACAAACCGACACAGATCAAGTAAAGACATCGCCAGCCGACGAGGCAAACAAACAAAAAGAACCTGTTCGGGCCGACTCTGCTGAAACGGTAGGGGCCGATGTGCCTGATAAAGCCCAACCGCTCCCGCCAGAGGCTGGCTCCGTCTCTCCCGCCGCGGAAGTCGAAGCAAAGACTAAGCCTGAGATACCCGCCGGAGAAAAACTCAAGACCGAAGCTAAAGTCGAGCAGGCGCTGCCAGGTGTCGAGAAGCCATCAATGACTCCTACGGCAGAAGGCGCATCCGAAAAAGGCGAACCGTCAACTCCTCAAAAAAAAGAAGCAACTCCCGTGAAGCCTGCGCCTCCGCGAGCGGCGGCTTCTGAAAAGGCGGCTCCCCCGAAAGCGGCTCCTACAGCCGGTCACAAGCCAGCGGCTCCGGCCAAGAAGGGGCCTGTCATCACGACCGATATTACCGACGACCCGTTTATTGATCGAATACGCAAACGCTTCGGCGACGCTATCACCGAAGCCGTAGCGACGCTCGGCCAGCAGATCATACGAGTGAAGAAAGAATCCTACGTCGAGCTTTGCAGGTTTCTGCACGATGACGAAGAGTCTATCTTTGACATGTGTACAGACCTGACGGCGCTTCACTGGCCGGAGCGCGCGGGCCAGGAGTTCGATGTTGTTGTGTTGCTCTATTCGATTCCAAAGAATCGCAAGCTGCGCGTTAAGGTTGGGCTTGCCGACGGCGAAGCTTGTCCAAGCCTTACTTCAATCTGGGTAGGCGCAGACTGGATGGAGCGCGAAGTATACGATATGTTCGGGATCAAGTTCGATGGTCACCCGGATCTCAGGCGCATCCTGCTTCCGCCCGACTGGCCCGGCCATCCGCTTCGCAAAGAATATCCGATTGAGTATCGTGACAACGAGTGGACAGATAAGCATCTCGAATACCGTGAGATTGATCACGATACAAGCTTGATAGATGTGAAGTACGCAGAACGCAGATGACTCTATGATTTCAGATCTCGAATTGAGATTTGAAACGGCAATAAGACATGCAAAATCAGGAAGTAAGCAAACCGCAAGAGACTCTTTTTGACGCCCAGGAGATGGTGCTCAACATGGGGCCGCAGCATCCTTCCACGCACGGTGTGCTGCGCGTCATATTGAAACTCGACGGCGAAACCGTCAGAGACCTCGATTGCGACATAGGCTATCTGCATCGCGGCGTCGAGAAGATCGCAGAGCACGACACGTATGCGATGATTACGCCCTACTGGGACAGGCTCGATTACGTCGCCGCAGTGTCGAACGATCTATGCTACGTCGAGGGCGTAGAGAAACTGCTCCAGGTCCAAGTGCCCAAACGCGCAGAGTACCTGCGAGTGATTCTCACAGAGCTTCAGCGTATCGCGTCGCACCTTTTGTGGCTGGGCACGCACGCTATAGACATCGGCGCAGTGACCGTCTTGCTCTACTGCTTCCGCGAGCGCGAAGAGATACTGAAGATATTCGAAGATTTTATCGGCGCGCGATTGACCGCGCATGCTTTTCGCATCGGCGGGCTGTGGTGGGATGCGTATCCTGAGTTCGTAAAGGACGTGCGCGACTTCTTAAAGATACTGCCGGGCCGCATAGACGAATACGAAACACTCCTGAATACGAATCGCATCTGGCTCAGCCGCACGGTGGGCATCGGCGTTCTTCCGGCTGAAGAAGCGATAAACCTCAGCCTGACGGGACCGGCGTTGCGCGGCTCCGGCGTCAAATACGATCTGCGCAAGGCGCAGCCTTATTCTGCTTATTCAGATTTCGAGTTCGAGATACCCGTAGGCGAAAACGGCGACACGTATGATCGTTACCTCTGCCGCATGGCCGAGATGAGACAGTCTATTTACATCATAGAGCAGGCGCTTGACGGACTGCCCGAAGGGCCTGTGATGGCAAAAGTCCCAAAGGTGATCAAGCCGCCTGTCGGCGAAGTCTATCACGCGATTGAAGCGCCCAAAGGCGAAATAGGCGTTTACCTTGTGAGCGATGGCACGGGCAAGCCATACCGAATGCGCATTCGTCCGCCATCATATATTAATCTGCAATCGCTCAAGCGCATGGCGGTTGGGCATCTGGTTGCAGATGTGGTTGCGATTATCGGCACTATTGACATAGTGCTCGGCGAAGTGGATCGCTGATACGGTCTTTTGAATTATGAGTTTTTGAATTAACCGTTCTGCGTTTGCCATCATTAATTCATAACTCAATAGTCAAGACTCATAACTGGTTAAAACTATGCCAGCCATTTTAACGATGATAATGTTTGTCGCGCCCAACTGGGCAAAGGGATTCACCCAGTGGATATTGAAGATATTCACCAAGTTCCCGGATAGACCCACGATTGATTTCTGGGCCGAATACGTTATATGGCCTCTCATTCAAATACTCATCGTGCTCTTCATAATTCTCACGCTCATAGCGTATCTGGTCTATCTTGAGCGCAAAGTTTCGGCCTTCATGCAGGCGCGGCTCGGCCCGATGCGCGTCGGCTGGTGGGGTTTGCTGCAACCTTTGGCCGACGGGTTGAAGCTGCTGCTCAAAGAAGACATCATCCCGATTAAAGCCGACAAAACGGTCTTCATGATTGCTCCGATTATTTCGGTCGTAGCCGCACTAGTCGTGCTGGCGGTGATTCCGTGGGGCCCGGCCTGGGCGACGATTGCAAACATCAACATCGGGCTGTTGTTCATCCTCGCAGTGTCTTCAGTAGGCGTTCTTGGGCTTGTGCTTGCGGGCTGGTCGTCGAACTCGAAGTATTCACTTTTAGGCGCTCTGCGTTCATCGGCTCAGATGGTGAGCTACGAAATAGGCATGGGGCTTTCGATCATCGGCGCGTTGATGTTCGCAAAAACGCTTTCGATGTCGGGCATAATCGAAGCGCAGCAAGCCGACCGCATGTGGTATATCTTCTTTCAACCTTTAGGCTTTCTGGTATACATCATAAGCGCCCTTGGCGAAACCAACCGCGCGCCGTTCGATCTGCCCGAAGCGGAATCCGAGTTAGTCGCGGGTTATCACACAGAATATTCAGGCTTCCGATGGGCGCTCTTCTTTATGGCCGAGTATGCGTCCATGCTTGTGACTTCGGCAGTCGCGGTGACTCTCTTCCTGGGCGGCTGGCATTTTCCGGGACTGAGCAGCCTTATCACAAACCAGACTCTATTCGTGTTCGCGAGCATCATCGTATTCGCGGGAAAGATCATGGTTTTGATCTACGCCTATATGTGGTTCAGGTGGACGTGGCCGCGTTATCGCTACGATCAATTGATGGAGCTTGGCTGGAAGTGGATGATACCGGCAGGGCTTGCTAATATCGTATTGACCGGCATTTTTTATGTGATGGCTCTGCCAAAACAGCAGGGCGGGTTGTTCGGATTCATGCAGGATCAGAACGGGCGATTAGCGCCAACGGGCAAAGGCATAATCTATTTTATCGCTACGGCTTTTGTAATAACCGTCCCGCTGGTCTGGACATTACTTGCGACGATCAATCGCAGGTCGCGCGATTTCAATTTGAACGAGCAGCGACAGCTTCAGGTGGCACTTCGCCGCGAGCGTTTGCAGAAAATTGAATCGCAGCCAATAGAGCAATGAATAAATTCTTCATAGGTGATATATGTCAGCAGTAACAGCACCAGTAAGGAAGCGAACATTAGGCCAATTGATCAAGCGGCTCTTATTGCTTGATCTGTTCAAAGGGCTTGCGCTCACGTTCAAATACAATGCGCGCGCGCTGTATGAAAAGCGCGATGGCGGAAACCCGAACCAGGCCATCTACACGGAGCAGTATCCGCTTGAGCCTGCGCGCGTATCTGAAAGGTATCGTGGCGCGCCTCGATTGAACCTCGACCCCGAGACGGGCGGGACGCTTTGCATAGCGTGCGATTTGTGCGCGCTGGCCTGCCCAGTTGATTGCATAGAGGTAGGCTCTATTCGCCGCGAAGTGCGCGACGGCGAGAAGGTCAACAAGAAGAAAGTGCTTACGACTTTTACGTTCGACACTTCGCGCTGCATGTTTTGCAATCTTTGCTCGGAAGCCTGTCCTACGGATTGTCTTGAACTGACGCAGAGCTTTGAGCTTGCGGTCTATCATCGATCAGGTTTCCGCTGGGATCGCGAGATGCTTGAGAAGGGCATCAATTACGTTCGATATACCAAGTAACTGACCACTGAAAACTATATGCAACTACATGGTTGGGAAGGTGTACTCTTCTACGTGCTGGCGATCATGACGTTGTTTATGGCCGTCTTCGTTGTGACGGCTCGCGTCGCCGTGCATTCGGCGCTGTTTCTCATCTCGACGCTTGTCAACGTGGCGCTGTTGTTCATACTGCTGCGCGCAGAGTTCGTCGCAGGCGTTCAGATACTGGTCTACGTCGGCGGTGTGATGGTGCTGTTTTTGTTCGTCATCATGCTGGTGCAGACGCGCGCCGAAGAAGAATCTCGCGTAAAGCTCTACACGGGACAGACCTGGCCTGCGGTCATAATCGCGCTGTTGCTTGCGGTCTCTTTTTACTTTGCCATGAACCCGGCGCAGGCGGCATTCCGACCGTCTGCGGACGCTGCCATTGCAGTCACACCCGACGGCGGCGCTCGAAGCACGTCTGGCGCGGGTTATGTCTCGCAGGATACTCAGCAGGTCGGCGAAGCGCTTTATCGAAAAGCCGCGCTGCCTTTTGAAATCGCATCACTGCTGCTGCTTGTAGCAATGGTCGGCGCGGTGCTTCTGGCGCGCGGGACCAAACAGGAAAAGTATTACGAAGAGGAATAGCAACGATCAACGATGAATGCGGAATGATGAATGATGAATGATGAAGGCTAAGCGGAAGACAATCCCAGCCTTCAATTCATAATTCATCGTTCATAATTCATCATTTAATTCGAGGAGGACGCTGTGACAAGTCTTGTCGTAGCCGTGCTTGCCTTTATAGCGCCGCTGCTCATACAGGCCCAGCCATCTTTAGCCAAACGATTCGAGCCTACGCTCATCAATTTTTTGATGTTGAGTTTTCTGTTGTTCGTCGTAGGCGTTGCGGGTGTGCTGTCGCGCCGCAATATAATCATCATCTTCATGTCAATAGAGCTGATACTGAACGCGGTCAATCTGAACCTGATAGCGTTCTCGCGTTATCTTCAGATCAACCAGAAGGCGTTTGCCGAACTCAAGCCTCCGCTGATCGTAGACCCGCTCGCGGGGCCTGTGTTCACTATTTTCATCATAGTCGTGGCCGCCGCAGAAGCGGCTGTGGGCCTCGGGATAGTAATTGCCATGTTCCGCAACCGCGAAACAGTCGCGATTGATGAAATAGATTTGCTCAAGTGGTAAAACCCAAGTGATGAGTTAATAAGAGCAAGTAATTACTCATCACTCATCACCGTTAATCATATGCTAAAACTCGTCTGGCTCATTCCGATCTTTCCGCTACTCGGCTTCTTAATCAACTTCCTGCTCGGTCGAAAGCTGCGCCTGAGCGAGCGCGCCGTCTCTCTTATAGCGTGCGGCGTGATACTGGCCTCGATGCTATTGACCATCGGCGCGTTTATTGATTACGCATCGAACTACGCGCCCGCGCACAACAACGAACCTTATGTCACCAGCCAGGAAGGCGGCTTCCCTCATTCGTTCGTGTGGCTGCCGGGCGGCTCGGCGCGAAAGACTGCGGGCGATGGCGGGCTGGCCGATTTCAATATCGAGTGGAGCTATCAGATAGATCAACTCTCGCTCGTGATGATGTTCGTCGTCACGTTCGTCGGCTTCTGGATACATGTTTTCGCCACAGGCTACATGCACGGCGACAAGGGCTTCTACAGGTTCTTCTCTTACCTGAATCTTTTCATGTTCATGATGTTGTTACTGGTGATGGGGTCGAACTTCATGATCATGTTCATCGGGTGGGAAGGCGTGGGGCTGTGCTCATACCTGCTCATCGGATATTACTTCGACCGAAAAGAAGCAGGAGACGCATCGAAAAAAGCTTTCGTCGTCAACCGCATCGGCGATTTCGGATTCGCGCTCGCCATCATGGGGGTGTTCGCCACGTTCGGCACTCTTCAGTTCAGCGAGCTTCGCAACCTGACAGCCGCATACGGGGTCGAAAACTTGTGGCAATGGGGATTGATGTCGTGGCTCGCGCTCGGCTTGTTCATCGGCGCGACGGGCAAGAGCGCGCAGATACCGCTGTTCATCTGGCTGCCTGATGCTATGGCCGGGCCAACGCCTGTGAGCGCGCTGATACACGCGGCGACGATGGTAACGGCTGGCGTCTTCATGGTGACGCGCACAAACTTCATCTTCCAGCGATCAGTTACGATGATGATGGTGGTGGCGCTTGTCGGCGCGCTTACGGCTTTCATCGCCGCGACCATAGGCATCACGCAAACGGACATCAAGAAGGTTCTCGCCTACTCGACGGTTTCGCAACTCGGCTATATGTTTTTGGGCGCGGGAGTCGGCGCATTCGTCGGAGCGATCTTTCACGTCTTCACGCACGCATTCTTCAAAGCGTTGCTCTTCTTAGGCTCAGGCTCTGTCATTCACGGCATGCATCACGAACAGGAGATGCCGCGCATGGGCGGGCTGAAAAAATATCTGCCCATAACATATAAGACAATGATGGTCGGCTGGCTCGCCATCTGCGGCATCCCGATATTCGCGGGCTTCTTTTCAAAAGACGAAATTTTGTGGAAGACATTTTCAGCACACATTTTCGGCGGCGAAAAGATTTTATGGTTTATTGGATTCATCACCGCCGGAATGACCGCGTTTTACATGACCCGGTTGATGTGGCTGACGTTTTATGGCGAAGAGCGATTCCGCAAAGTTCACGCGGGCGGCGAGGCTGATGAAGCGCACGCGGCGGCGCACGATAAAGAGTTGAAGCCGCACGATGCGGTGGTCGCATCAGCAGGCGACCGGCCTCATCATCAGCCGGGCGAGCACGTCGGCGCGCACGACGCTTCGGACGCGCACGGCTCGCATCACGAACATTTCGAGCCGCACGAATCGCCGCGCAGTATGACGCTGCCGCTCATCGTGCTTGCGGGGTTTTCCGCCTTCGTCGGGCTTATCGGCATTCCGCACGCGCTTTCGTTCGGGGCCAACATTAACGCGTTCGAGAACTGGCTGAAACCCGTCATTGTTAATGTGCATCAGACGCCTGCGATTGGGCACGCTGCCGCAGAAGTGGCTCCTGAAGCCAGTTCCACGCCAGCCACTGCCGAAGCTCATGGCGAATCATCGCATGAATCAACAGATCCAATGGAGTATGTGTTAATGGCGCTTTCGGTCGGCATCGCGCTGGGCGGCATCTATCTGGGACGACTGTTCTACGAAAAACGACCGGAGCTTCCGAAGCAGTGGGCTGAACGATTGCGCCCGCTTTACACGCTCAGTTTCAACAAGTGGTACTGGGATTATCTGCTCGATGTGAAGGGCGTCGAAGCGGTCAAGGCGGCCAACAACACACTCTTCCAACTTGACAAGGAAGTGGTTGACGGCGGCGTGAACGGCGCGGGGTGGATGACAAGGCTCTGGGCGCGCATATCAGGGGCGTGGGACAAGTACGCTGTGGACGGCGCGGTGAACGCTACGGGCTTCGTAACAAAGGCCGGCTCGATCATCCTGCGTACATTGCAAACGGGCTTCTGGCAAAACTACGCGCTGGTGTTCGTTTTTGGATTGTTCATAATTTTCCTGGTGTATCTATACCCGGCGATAACGACGACGATAAGAGGTTTCATCGGCAAATAAAGGAGACGCTTTTGTATGCCTGAGATCAAGTTTTTCGGGATTGGCATCCTCTCGTGGGTAACATGGCTTCCGGCTGTGGGCGCTATTATGCTGCTCTTTTTCAGCAAAATGAGGAACGACCGCATCCGTTGGTTTGCGAACCTCTGGATAGGTCTCTGCTTTCTGATTTCCATTCCTCTCGTCACAGGGCTTGGCTCAGGTCGGTCGGGGTATGATCGCAACCAGGGCGGATTGCAATTCGTCGAAGATCACGACTGGATACCGATTATAGGCGCGCGCTATCAGCTTGGTGTTGACGGATTGTCGCTGGTGCTTGTGATGCTGACCACGCTGCTGGGCATCATAGCGGTCGTATGTTCGTGGTCTTACATCCGCGAGAAGGGGCGCGAGAAAGAGTACTACATCATGCTGCTGCTGTTGCAAAGCGGCATGCTAGGCGCGTTCGTGGCGGCTGACCTTTTCCTGTTCTTCGTCTTCTGGGAAGTGATGCTGGTGCCGATGTATTTTCTGATAGGCATCTGGGGCGGCAAGAACCGGCTTTATTCGGCAATCAAGTTTTTCCTTTACACGCTGGTCGGATCGGTAGTGATGCTGCTTGCCATCTTGAAGCTCTTCTTCATTTTTCCTGATGTGGTTGACGCTCAGAAAAGAGCAGTTCAGGGAGAAGGAAGGATGGCAACGCATATTGATGCGGGGAGTCTGATCGGCCCGGAAAGAGCCGGTTTGTATAACTCCAAAATGCTCAATCTTGTGGACGACGCAATCAAACGTGCGGAAGGAAAAGATTCGCAGAATAGACCATTGCCTTCGGGTTATGTTCACAGTTCATTCAACATCGCGGCGTTCACGGCCATCGGCCCGCACATCAAGGCCGTTTACGGCATCAGCCTTGTAATATGGTTGTTCATAGGGTTCGCGCTTTCGTTTGCGATCAAGGTGCCGATGTTTCCCTTCCATACCTGGCTGCCCGACGCGCACTACGACGCGCCGACCGCAGGGTCCGTCATATTGGCAGGCGTATTGCTCAAGATGGGAACCTACGGGTTTATGCGATTCTCGCTTCCGATCTTCCCTGACGCGGCCACACACCCGACGGTGCGAAAGGTGATGATCGTGCTTTCGATCATCGGCATCATCTATGGCGCGCTGGTGGCGATGGCGCAGAAGGATGTTAAAAAGCTGGTCGCTTATTCATCGGTCTCGCATCTTGGATTTGTGATGTTGGGGCTGTTCGCGTTGAACCCGAACGGCATCAACGGCGCGGTCATGCAGATGATAAATCACGGCATCTCGACGGGCGCGCTCTTCATGCTCGCGGGCATACTCTACGAGCGGCGGCACACCTACGAGATCGCGGAGTTCGGCGGACTGGCTCACGTAACGCCCGTGTTTGCGACAATATTTTTGATAGTGACGCTTTCATCGCTCGGCTTACCGCTGATGAACAATTTCATAGGCGAGTTTTTGACCTTGAGCGGCGCATTTCAAGCGCGCGCGGCGTGGGGCGCATTTGCGACTGTCGGAATCATACTCGGCGCGGCGTATATGCTCTGGCTATATCAGCGCGTGTTCTTCGGCGAGGTTACGAACAAAGCCAACGAATCGCTGCCCGATTTAAACGCGCGCGAGTTCTGGCAATTCGCTCCGCTGATCTTCCTGATCTTCTGGATAGGCATTTACCCGAAGCCCTTGCTTTCCTACATACAACCGCAAACCAACGTTGTAGTCGCGCAGGTGCAGCCTGATTTCTTCAAGCCCGCGCCAGCAGCCGAGCGAGTGGCGGAAGAGAAAACAAATACGCAGTCAGACGAGGCGCACACGGAAACACGGTGAGAGTGAAAAATAAATGTTAGCACTACTCCAAGCAACGACCGACTTTCAGACCATTGTGCAGCAGACGACTCAGTACATCATGCCCGAAGTGATACTGACAATCTTTGCGCTCGGCGCGTTAATACTCGATGTCATGCTTCCGCGCGGGCAAAAGCGCGTGGTCGCGTGGGTGAGTCTCGTAGGCATTGGCTTTTCACTCGCCTCGCTCGGCGTTCTATACTTCAACATAGTCAGTAAAGGCATGTCACGCACGGCATTCTTCGACATGATCGTTCTGGACAATTATGCAGTTGTCTTCAAGTTCATCTTTTTAATCGGCGCGGCGCTCTCGATTCTGCTTTCGGTAAAATATCTCGATATAGAAGGCGAGCAACGCGGCGAGTATTACGCGCTCATCCTGTTTTCAGTCGTCGGCATGATGTTTATGGCGTCGAGCGTTGACCTGCTCTCGCTTTTCATCTCGCTCGAATTGATGGCCATATCCGTTTACATACTGGTCGGCTACTTCAGGCGCGACAAAAAATCGAATGAAGCTTCGATGAAGTATTTTCTGCTCGGGGCGTTTTCGTCGGGCGTATTGCTCTACGGCATCTCGATGGTCTACGGGCTGACAGGCTCGACCAATCTTTCAAAAATCGCGGCGGCCTTGCCAACCGTGGCCGTCTCGAATTTCAACCTGTTCGGGACTCCCGCCGATATGCGCTATCTGGTGCTGATGGCGATAATCTTGATGGCGGCGGGAATGTTCTTCAAAGTCGCAGCCGTGCCGTTTCATATGTGGGCACCCGACGCTTACGAAGGCGCACCCACTTCGATCACCGCATTCATGTCTGTCGGCGTGAAAGCCGCGAGCTTTGCCATGTTCGGTCGCCTGTTCCTCTATGGCCTGCCTGACCTGCGCGGCGCAATCGCAGGCGACCCGACAAACAATATTCCGGGGCTGCCGGGTTGGGCGCTGCTGTTGGGTGTGATCTCTGCGATAACGATAGTGTGGGGCAATCTCGGCGCGATGACTCAGCAAAACACCAAGCGATTGCTCGCCTACTCTTCGATTTCGCACGCAGGCTACACGCTTTTGGGACTCATCGCGGGCAATCAAACGGGCTACACAGGATTCATCATTTATCTTTTCATCTACACGCTGATGAACCTCGGCGTATTCGGCTGCATCATCGCGCTTCGCCGTCGGGGCATCGTGGGCGACCGGATGGAAGACCTCAACGGGTTGATGAAAAAAGCGCCGGGGCTGACGGTGATGATGACTATCTTTTTGCTCTCGCTCGGCGGCCTGCCTCCGACAGCCGGATTCATCGGCAAGTTCTATCTCTTCGCGGGACTCATTGAAACAGGCAATCCCTGGCTCGTGCGGCTTGCCATATTGGCCGTAGTAATGACCGTCGTATCGTTCTACTATTACCTTCGCTTCATCCGCGCCATGTACATCGAAGGGGAATCCGAACCCCAGCCCGTCAAGCTGGCCGCGCCGCTTAAAATCGCGCTCGTTTTTTCGGCCCTGCTTGTGATCTGCATAGGAGTGTATCCGCAGCCTGTCATTAGCTTGACTCAAAAGGCAGCCCTCTCGCAGGGACTCAAGACTTACGATTACGATCAAAAAGCCAAATCAGGACAGCCAGCCGGACAGCCTGACGGCGGCGCAGAGACCGAAGATGAGGAGCCTGCCCCGCCGCCGCCTCGTTAATTGCCATGCCACCCGATGACGACAAGCAACGCGATAATTTGAACTGGCGTCAGGCGACGGTGACAGTAGGGCTTGCGCTTGCCATACCGTGGATGATCGGCGTGCCCACATTCGTCGGCTGGTACGTTGACAATCACTGGACACATACCTCTCCCTTATTTCTAATCATAGGTCTTTGCCTTGGGCTACTGACCACCGCCTTCGATATTTACAAGCTGCTCAAACGCTTCGGACAAGTCAAATAATAATAGGGAATTCACCGCAGAGGCGCAGAGGACGCAGAGGCGGCGCAGAGATTATTATACCTCTGCGAAATCCCTGCGTCCTCTGCGGTGAGTTGCATTCAAAATCGGATAACCGAATTCATTACTGAACTGGCGACTGGCCGCTGGCCACTGCTATAGTTTCTCGTTCGATCACAACCAATCAGGGGAAATCAATGCTTGATTTTGCAATTCGTGTGGCTCAAGACGCGGGCCGATTGCTCCGCGACCGCGTCGGCACAAACATAGAAATCGGTCACAAAGGAGACATTAACATCGTTACGGACGTTGACCTGGCAAGCGAACAACTGATTAGCGAACGGATAGCAACGCATTACCCGCGCCACCAGATTCTGGCCGAAGAAAGCGGGCTTGCGGAAAACAACTCGGAATATCGCTGGATAGTTGATCCGATTGACGGCACAACGAATTTCGCGCACGGCTATCCCATGTTTTGCGTTTCGATAGCGCTCGAATACAAAGGCGAGACAATATTGGGCGTAGTCTACGACCCCATGCGCGACGAGTTGTTTACGGCGGAGCGCGGCGGCGGCGCTGCTTTGAATCAACGCCCTATTCGCGTGTCAAAAATCGACGACTTGATGCAGAGCTTGCTTTCGACTGGTTTCCCTTATGACATTAGAACGTCGGAAATGAAGAATCTCGACCATTGGTCTAATTTCGCGATGAGCGCGCAGGCGCTCAGGCGCGACGGTTCAGCGGCCCTTGATCTATGTTACGTTGCGTGCGGGCGGTTCGATGGTTTCTGGGAGTTGAACCTCAGCGCGTGGGACACCGCCGCCGGAGCGATAATAGTCGAAGAAGCCGGTGGCCGCGTTACCGATTTCAGCGGCAATCAATTCTCGAACTACAAGCCGCAGACCTTAGCCAGCAACGGCCTGATTCATGATCGAATGATCGAAGTCCTTGCGATGGCAAAAGGATGAGCAGAACTGAAATCATAATCCCTGCTTCGACCTCGAACCTGGGCGCGAGTTTCGACGCTTGCGGCCTCGCGCTTGCCCTTTATTTGAAAGTTGTTATCGAAGAACGCGAGAGCGGATTCGAGATAGTTCCAACGGGCGAAGGCGCAGAGCAAGTGCCGCGCGACGAGTCGAACCTGATAGCGCGCGTGGCCCGGTTCGTTTCTGAGCATCGCGAGCGAAAGATAAGCGGTGCACGCCTGAGCGTAGAAAGCCAGATTCCGCTCGCGCGTGGACTGGGCAGCAGCAGTTCTGCAATCGTTGCGGGCATATCGGTCTACGAGGCGCTTTCGGGCGAGCAACTAAGCGAAGAGGAGTTCTTCGGTTATGCGCTGCGATTTGAAGAGCACGGCGACAATCTCGCGCCCAGTTTTTTTGGAGGGCTGGTCGTCGCCTGCGTCGTCGAGCGAGGTGAAAGTCGTTCGCTTGTGACCGTCAAACGCGAATGGCCCACGGAAGTAAAGATAGTGCTGGCTGTGCCTGAATTTGAAATGAACACGGCTGAGATGCGAAGGGCGCTCCCCGCAGAATTGCCGCTTTACGATGCCGTCTTTAACGTTCAGCGCGCGGCGTTACTACAAGCGGCGATTTCAGAACGGCGATTCGATTTATTGAGTGAAGCCTTGCGCGACCGTTTGCACCAGCCGTATCGCGCGCCTTACGGGCCGGGACTCAGCGAGGTGCTCAGGATGAATGACGAAACAGACCTGCATCGTGGATTGCTTGGCGTTGCCGTGAGCGGCGCAGGCTCTACGATGATCGCATTTGCCAGTGACAACTTTGCAGAGATTGCCGCAACGATGCGCGACCGTTTCGCTAGCCGTGGCGCGCGAGCGCGCACGCTAGAGGTTGAAGTTGACAATCGCGGGCGCAGAATCGGGTGAAGGGATGAATCAGTTACGCAATCATCTTTTGACAGCCGTCCTTGCTTTTGCAATTCCGTTTGCGGGATGCGGAGGCGCACAGATTAACAATCATATCGCAGGCGCTGCCGTCTTAGGTCAGAGCGCGCAGCCCGCGCCTCCTCCGCAAGTGAGCGCAGAGTTTCAGGCCGAAGTGGCGCAGATCGCCGCGAGCGGGTTGCGCCTGAAAGAGGCTCTGGAAGCCAGTTTGGAGGCGGGCGCGCGTCACCTAGTGGCCGTCTTCAAACGCGATAATCCGAAAGAGCTGAATCAGGCGTTCGAGTTCCGCATAATTGAAAGCGACGGCAAAGCGGCAAAAACCATCTTTCGCCGCGCAGAATTTTTCTTTTCGCTTTCAGCCGCAGGCAGTCTCGGCAAACCGAACGCGACGGATCTAAACGGCGACGGATCAAAAGAGGTATTCGTGCAGAGTTCGAGCGGCGGCAACTGCTGGAGTTGTAACCCGACCGAAGTTTATCGGGTCCGAAATCACAAAGGCGAATTGATTGCTGCTGGCCCGCTTCAAAAGATAGACGACCTCGACGGCGACGGCCTTCAAGAGTTGCTCGTTACAGATACGCGGTGGGAGTCTTACGATGACCTCTCGCACGCGGCTTCACCTACGGCGGTGATGGTCTATGCGTGGCGAAACGGACACTACGTTTATGCGTCGCGCGACTTCGCCGTGTTTTATCAGAGCGATACAGCGCGGCTGCGCGCTGCGATAGAAGAGGCGAAGGCTCAGATAACAGCGGAAGAATTTTCAGACGAGCTTTATATCGGCAACTCAATCGCCCTGGCAATAACCTATGCTCACATGGGCGACCCTGAACGCGGGGTGAAAGAGTTAGAGGCGCTACTCAATGCAAACTCCCGCTCGGCGACGCAATCGAAGCATCGAGCGACGATGCTCGAAGATTTCCGCAAAGGTGAAAGCGCAAAGAAGCTTCGCGAGATGAAACACGGCGAGGCAATGCCGATTGGATAATCAATTCGCGCAAGGCTGATTACACGATGCAGGGTTTCTCCTTAACGCAAGGAGGCACCGGGCCACGAGGAATCAGGTCACGAGGCATTCTGGGAGGAATAGTTTTCACACTTCGAGCACTTGGAACGAAGATAATGTCACCGGGCAAAATTGGTATATCACTCTCTTTGCCCTTCATCACATTCTGAATGTTCACTTTAATTTCTTGCCTGTTGTTAGTGGCTCGGTCCGGGCGAAGTATTGTTGCGCCTTGCGGATTTGCGTTCAAGGTTAATCCCTGAGCAAGTGATATGGCTTGTCGCAGCGTCATACCTTCTTTGAACCAGAACTGTCCCGGCGCATGGACTTCACCGGCTACATGAAAAATCTCTTCCTGAGGAATACTTACATCGTCACCGGGCTCAAGATACTGAGGGGCTGATGATTTGAGCATTGTGGTGATGTTTACCTGTATAACTTCATTACGCAGGTTGCCTTCATCTTTATCGCCGGGGATTGTGCTTTGTGACTTGCGCTCACGCATGATGTAAGCGGTCGTGCCATGATGCTCTTTCAGTCCGCCTGCCATGAAGATAAGCTCGAATAGAGATAGCCGTCCTTTGGCTTGATAGACGCCGGGTTTCTGCACAGCGCCAAGTATGTAGTATGTGCCGGTCTTGCCCGATGAGTTGCTTTCACCTGATACTTGCGCGAGGGCAGTCCATTGCATCAAGACTGCGAGTGTCAACAACAGGCCGACCATTTTCATCAGGTTTCTTCTTGCTTCAGCCATGACGGTTTACACCTGTTTCAGACGTTAGGCTCTCGCTTCGACTTTGGGACTTATATCGCTGTTATGCGCTGGTTTCAAGTGGGAAGGTCGCGTCGCTTTCGCTTTCAGGCAAGCTTTCGGTGTCGAGCGCGCTGGCAACCGTGTCGTGCGTCTTGCGGGCGAGCACGCGGGCCTGCGCTTTTAATTCCACCCTGTTTATGTTTTCAGGCGCTCGCTCCACAACGATGGGCGGGTGATAAGTAATTGTCAGTTTCCCCGGTCGGGGAAACATCCTTCCTACGGGCCAGATTTTCTCTGCGCCGTTGATCGTCACCGGCACGATTGGAATGCCGTGAGTAAGCGCCAGTCGAAACGCGCCCATCTTGAACGGCATCAGCCTGCCTGTTCTAGTGCGACCGCCTTCGGGAAATATCACAAGCGCCCGCCCCGCTCGCAGCAGGTCATTTGCTGAACGATGCGCCGACGCATCCGCAGAATCAAGGCTCACGGGGAAAGCACCGAACGACCGCATGAGGAAGCCGAGGCCGGGTATGTCGAACGGCTTGTCCCATGCCATGTAGTAAATCCGCCTGAGGATGGGAATCGTTATCCATATCGGGTCTGCGTAGGTGATGTGATTCGGCGTGATGAGACAAGCGCCTTCCGCCGGAATATTCTCAACGCCGTGAAATTCAATCTTGAACAACACACGGCACCACCACCGGGCAAAAGGTCTCAGCACTGCTAGGACAAATCGCATAGTCTCCGTAGTCTCAGATGAAAACAGGCCGTGACATTTAACTACGCGGCGAGAGCGAAGCGCAAGCCAGAGCCATTCAGTTTTCTGAAAAATGGAATCAATTCACCGCAGAGGCGCAGAGGACGCAGAGGCGGCGCAGAGGTTAAGAAATTGTTTTTCTCTGCGTAATCTCTGCGTCCGCCGCGTGCGAAGCACATCATCGGCCATCCTGCGCCTCTGCGGTGAACTGGTTTTATGTTCAACACCTTCATTTTCGACAACTAAATGGCCTTGTCTTGAATCGAAAGAGCACGCTCGTTAAAATTGAAATCAAAGCCATGATCTACGAAAGAAATTACGACTACCTCGCCGCAAGCTTAGCGGGCCACCTAAACGACGACGAGCTTGCGCTGGTCGAGCGAGCTTATAAAGTAGCCGAATCAGCGCACGCGGGGCAGATGCGGGACGAGGGAACGCCATACATCGTGCACCCTTTGAGGGTAGCCGTGTCGCTTGCCGACGAGCTTGCAATCTATTCGCCTCGATTGATATGCGCTGCGCTCATGCACGACGTCATTGAAGACAGCCCTGTAACGCGCGAAGAGATCGCCGAGATGTTCGGCGAAGAGATCGCGGAAGTTGTGTGGCTGCTGACAAAATTCGACTATGTGAGTCTGCCCGCTTACCTTGCGGCAATCGAAGCCGCCTCGGACACTGGCGCGGCGGTCGTCAAGCTCTGCGACCGTTTAGATAACCTGCGCTTCCTGGCGCATTCGCCCAAAGCTGAAAAGAAACGCCGCTACATTCGCACCACCGAACAGCACTACATGCCCATGGCTGCTCGAACAAACAGGTATATTTACAACGAACTCGAACGCCTGCTCGAAGAGGCTCGCAGTCATGTCAAAACGACCACGAGCGACGAGTAATCGCCCGGCTATATTTTGCTGAAAAATGGCTGATTTTTCGAGCAATTTTCGGCCTTTCGAGTTTGATAAAAAGGGGTAAAATGTAGTAAAATTTTACTTGCTCGATAAGATAAAAAACTTCTCACACGCCTCCATTATGAGCCGAACAAACGAGGCAGCAAAAGAGCCGAGCCGAGTGCTCGCCATGCTCTTATTGTGCGAATGTGAAGAAAATAAGTTTTATTGCTGGCGCGTTCGAGTCGCGCCATGAGACCTCATAACCGGCAGGAACATAACAACGAAAGAGTGTAAATAATGGCTGAAGCAGCACACAAAATTCCAGTCAACATAGAAGAAGAGATGAAGCGTAGCTATCTGGACTACGCTATGAGTGTAATCATTGGCCGCGCGCTTCCAGATGCGCGCGACGGATTGAAGCCTGTCCATCGTCGCATACTTTATGCCATGCACGAACTGGGACTGAATCCGGGCAAACCTTTCAAGAAATCCGCGACGGTCGTCGGAGATGTGCTCGGCAAATACCATCCGCACGGCGACAATGCTGTTTATGACGCGCTCGTTAGAATGGCGCAAGACTTTTCAATGCGTTACCCGCTCATCAACGGCCAGGGAAATTTCGGTTCGATTGATGGCGATTCAGCGGCTGCTTACCGTTACACAGAAGCTCGTCTGACGCGCATAGCGACAGAGATGCTCGCCGACATTGATAAAGAGACCGTTGACTTCGTGCCGAACTACGACGAGTCGCGCCAGGAGCCGACCATTCTTCCGACGCGCTATCCTAATCTTCTGGTGAACGGGTCGGGCGGCATCGCCGTCGGCATGGCCACCAACATCCCCCCGCACAACTTGACCGAAGTAATAGAAGCAACAGTCTATTTGATTCAAAACCCTACTGCGCGACTTAAGACTTTGATGGGCATGGTCCCGGGGCCGGACTTCCCTACGGGCGGATTCATCTATGGCCGCGAGGGCATAAATCACGCATACGAGACGGGGCGCGGAAGTATAGTGATGCGCGCGAGGGCTTCTATTGACCGCGCGGGTCGTTCAGGCGAGCGCATGGCTATAGTCGTCACGGAGATTCCTTATCAGGTCAACAAGGCCAGGCTCATCGAGCGCATTGCGGAGCTTACTAACGATAAGAAACTCGAAGGCATATCAGACCTGCGCGACGAATCAGACCGCGAGGGCATGCGAATAGTCATCGAGTTAAAGCGCGACGCGATACCCGACATCGTGTTGAACAACCTCTATAAGCTCACGCCGATGCAGCAGTCGTTTGGCGTAATCAATCTGGCCATCGTCAACGGGCAGCCGCGCGAGTTGAACCTCATAGACACGCTCAACATCTTCATCGAGCATCGTCGCGAGGTCGTTGTGCGCCGCACGCGATTTGAGTTGAAGAAAGCCGAAGCCCGCGCACATATCCTCGAAGGGCTGAAGAAGGCTATTGATAATCTCGATCAGGTCATTTCAATCATTCGCAAATCGAAGAGCACGACGGAAGCGCGCGAAGCCCTGATGCTGCGGTTCAAGTTCTCTGAAATTCAAGCGCGCGCGATTCTCGAAATGCAATTGCAAAAGCTCACCGGTCTTGAACGCCAGAAGCTGGTTGACGAGTACAAAGAAGTCATCCAGCGCATCGCAGAGCTTCAGGAAATCCTGTCGAACGAATCAGTGCTTCGCAACTTGATCATCAAAGAGTTGCGCGAAGTGCAGCGCGAATATGGCGACGAGCGCCGCACAGAGATCATCGAAGCAGGCGCAGAGTTATCGCTCGAAGATTTGATCGCGGACGAAGACATGGCCATCACCGTGACTCATTCGGGCTACATCAAACGCACGCCCGTTTCCGTATACCGCGCGCAGCGTCGCGGCGGGATGGGGCGCAAAGGCGCATCGCTTAAGACCGAAGACGTGGTGGATCATATTTTCGTCGCGTCGGCTCACAGTTACTTGATGATCTTTACGAGCAAAGGACAGGTCTACCGATTGAAGGTGCACGAGCTTCCCGATGCGGCTGCCGCAGGGAAAGGTAAAGCCATTGTCAATCTGGTGAACATACCGAAGGGCGAAAAGTTTGCTGGCATCGTCCCCGTGCGCGAGTTCGTCGAAGGCCAGTACGTCGTGATGGCCACGCGCAAAGGGACGATCAAGAAGACGGAGTTGTCGGCGTTCGCAAACATACGCAACAACGGCATCATCGCAATGGGCATTGACGATGACGACGAATTGATCGCCGCCGAGATAACAGACGGTAAGAAGAAAATTTTTCTTGCGACGCACGAAGGCATGGCCATCTGCTTCGACGAATCGGACGTGCGCTCGATGGGTCGCACTGCTTACGGCGTGAACGGCATCAAGCTGAGCAAAGGCGATTACGTCATCAGCGTCGCGGCAGTCCCGGACGATATAGAGATGCTTTCGATCTCTGAAAACGGCTTCGGCAAACGAACGAAGCTTGAAGAGTATCGCTTCCAATCGCGCGCGGGCAGAGGCGTCATCAACATGAAGACGAGCGACCGCAACGGACTGGTCGTCGCCGTTCTGCCTGTAAACGACGAAAGCCAGGTGCTCATCATTACCAATCAAGGCAAGCTCATACGTGTTGATGCAAAGGGCATCCGCGTTTCGGGCCGGTCTACGCAGGGCGTGAAGTTGATAGATACATCGGACGGGGACGAGGTCTCATCAGCTTCATTGATTGAACGACAGCAGGAAGCAATCGAATTGCCTGCGGTTTAACAATGCAGAAAAGGGAAAAGGTGGAAAAGGGAAAAGGGAAAAGGGGGAAAAGCGCTTCCCTCTTTTCCCTTTTCCACCTCTTTTTCTTTATTACCTTGCTGTTTGCATTTGCTGTTTCGTGCAAGCGCAGCACAGAGCACACGCTTCAACAGGCTTCGGACGCATGGGATTCCGGCAATTACAAACTTGCGGCTGAAGAGTACGAGCAATACATAGAGCGCAATCCGTCGGGCGAGCAGTCGCTCGATGCCAGGTTCAAGCTGGCCAACATCTACTACTTCAACCTGCGCCGGTACGAGCAAGCCCGCGCGCATTACGCCGCGCTTCTCTATCACGATTCATCGAACCCCAATGCTCATGTAGCGCGCGAGCGATTGGCCGAAGTGCTCGGCGAGCTTGGCCGCTCGTATGAAGCAATAAATGCATACGAGGAGATGAGTCCGCGTGATGCGACCGAACGTCGCCGCATACGTTTGCGCATCGCAGACCTCTACTTCGATCAAAAAAATTACAGCCAGGCGCTCACCGAATACGATAAGGTAATTGAATCGGCTGAGTATGACGAGTTGTCAGAGCAGGCGTACCTGCGCGAAGCTTCTATCTACAACTCGCGCAGCCAGTATCAGCTATCGCTCGTGGTCTATCAGAAGCTGGCTTCCGAGAGCAGCGACTCGGAGGTGCAAATGCGAGCGACTTATGGTCTGGTGGATTGCTACGCGGGATTGTATCAATTCGATGAAGCGATAAAGACTTTGCGCTCTATCAAAGACGAGCGCGAGCGCGAGCACATCGCGCAACGCATAACGGAATTGGAAACTCAAAAGCGCGAAGCGGCGCAGGCAAAAAGCGGGGTGCAGAGATAAAGCAAGCGGCGGGCTGTTTTCATCCTTTTATTATTGCTTCTTCGTTTTCGACCCATACTTCACCGTCCTCGAAATACTCCTTCTTCCAGATGGGCACGATCTTCTTCAAACGATCAATCGCGTAGTGGCAGGCTTCAAATGCAACGCGGCGATGAGCAGAGGTCACAACGATGACGACGCTCGATTCGCTTATCTCGATTCGACCGAGCCTGTGAATGATTCCTACGCGATTGATAGGCCACTTCTCGTGTACCTCGCTCGAAATCTGCGCCATCGTCTTCAAAGCCATCTCTATATAGCCTTCGTATTCGAGGTATAGCGTGCGGCGGCCTTTAGTGTTGTTGCGGGCAACTCCGTCAAATATGACCACCGCACCCGATTCGCCCGTAAGCAGGCGAGCGCGAAGACTCGAAATGTCTATAGGCTCGCGCGTGATCTCGAATATGTCCTGAGCCTCGCCGCCGCTCACAGGAGGCAAGATGGCCAGCCTGTCACTGTCAGCCAACGTGTCAGAAGGCGAAGCGTACTCTTCATTGATGGCAAACAGCAGGCTGCGCTCCATCTGAGCAAGTCGTGGGTGCTCTGCCTTGAGAATTGCAAACACGCTTTCGACCGTTGCGGGCGCGGCAACTTCGATATCAAGGCTCGACGCGCCAACAAACTCGCGCGCCTGCCCGAATAACAATGCAGTTATTTTTATCCTGTTCGTGTCTGACATATGAAAAACAAACTACCGGCCACCGACCACTGTCACTTCGATATTTTCAATGCGAGAGCTTTCTATTTTGAAAGCGCGCAGGTTAATCTGCGGCTCAAGCGATATGATAAAGTAGACGGCTTCGGGGTAGAAGGCCATCTCTACGTCCGCTGCCGAAGGGTAAGCAGGCGAGCGCGGGTGAGAGTGATAGATTCCCAACAGCGATTGATTCGTTTCGCGTATGCGGCGCATTGCCGCGAACAGATCTTCCGGCGTTGCGAAGTAGCGCGTCTCGGGCCTGTCAGCGCCGTTCGGCAGTGGGTGCATATCGGTAATCAAACTGTCTTTACCGCTCAACAAGCCGCAGCATTCCGAAGGCCGCGCCCGGACGGCGTGTTCTTCGATTGCCAATCTCACCTGATCGGTTATGCGAATAAATCGGCTGCTCACCCGATAGAAGCTCCGTCGTGATAGTTCTTGCTCAAACGCAGAGCCAATTGTACCATGAGCGCAATACTTGCGAGAGCGACGCCGCATATCGAAAACAAGTACATCGAAAGGGCCAGCAATTGTGGAAAGAAATGATGACGTGGTTCGTCAACAACAAAAATCTTTTAGCTTCAAAATTGCAAAGATAAGTGACAAGCACTGGCGCTATTTATCTTACACTTTATTCCTGATCGTTTTAATTTTCATACTCGTCACCTTTCTCGATTATGGTCTCACGGCAGACGAAGAAGTTCAGCGCATCTATGGCGACCATATACTTTCATGGTACTCTTCCTTCTTTCGTGATCGCTCGGCTCTAAGTTACTTAAATCTCCATCTGTACGGAGGATTCTTTGAAGTCGTTGCGCAACTGGCTTCGCGAATCGTTCCGTTGGGAGTTTACGAGACTCGCCATCTCATCAATGCGTTATTCGGGTTGCTGGGTGTAGTCGCAGCTTACAAATTGGGCGCTCATGTTCAAACCCGATGGGCGGTTTTTTCTCAGCTCTTTTCCTAACGCTCACGCCCGTCTTTTACGGTCACATATTCAACAACTCCAAAGACATCCCGTTTTTAACGCTCTTTCTAATATCCTTTTACTATATTCTTCGGAGCTACGATGCGCTGCCGCGCTTGCCAAAGAGTCTCATCGCCAGAATTGGAATAAGCATAGGATTGACGATGAGCATTCGCGTTGGCGGTATATTGCTTTTCGGATTCATTGTGATTTTGTGGGCTTGCCGGTTGATCGTTCGGCGACAATTGAATTCCACAGGCTTTTCTGAAAGCGCGCCTAAAACCGTTTTGAAACTGAGTCTATCGTTGGCCTCCATTGTGCTGATCGCTTGGGCTGTGATGTTGATATTCTGGCCCTGGGCGCAGGCGAAACCTTTAATCAATCCGTTTAAGGCGATGGCTGAAACAGCGCATTTCGAGACGGGCATCACGGTCTTGTATAACGGAGACCGTATTGAGGCGACCGAACTTCCGCACGATTATCTTCCGACGTGGTTCGCAATCTCGCTGCCTGAATTTTATTTCCTATCGTTGCTCGTAGGAATATTTTTCGCTTATCAGTTCCTTCGTGGATTTGAAAAAGACGAGGCGCATTTTGAACGGCTCATCAAAATGGGGATGCTAATTTTTGTATTCTGCTTTCCGCCGCTGACGGCCATCATACTGCGCTCAACTTTATATAATGGACTGCGCCATTTACTGTTCGTAATCCCAATGCTTGCCGTGCTGGCCGGGATATCTTTTGCCGCGCTGCTGAAATCAAATGCGAATAAGATCGTAAAGATAAGCGCAGCAGCATTGATTCTTTTATCAGTGGGCTTAACGACTCTCGATATGATTCAACTGCATCCGTATCAAGGCATCTACTTCAACAGAATTATTGCCGGAGGTTTGAAGAAAGCGTCCGAGCGTTACGAAACGGATTACTGGGGAATGTCGTACAGAGAAGGCGCCGAGTGGGTCATCAATAATTATCGCCCACAGACCGAGGAAAAGATTCGCGTAGCCAGTTGCTCGACTCCATTCATAGCAGGCTACTACTTCGACCAGTCGGAAGAAGCCAAACAGAGATTCGACTATGTCGCTCAAAACGAAAACCCGAAGGTGTTCATCGCCACGACCAAATGCCAAAGAAAGAGACGCGGCAATATCATTCACACTGTAGAGCGACAGGGGACTCTGCTTCTTTATGTTCTAGAGATGGAGGAGCCGAAATGATCCGCGCTCTTTGAACGTTGCTTCATGCGTCGTGTGATAAACACCCACGCAAGAAAACACAGAAGGCTTGCGGCAGAGATAAGCTTGCCTGCTCGGCGCGGCCAGGTGTCTTCAAAGCTCAAGGTCAGGTGATGCTCGCCAGGCTCGACCTTCAATACTATATTGCCTGCCTCGCTCGGCCATATCTCGACAGGCTTATCGTCGAGGCGCGCGACCCAGCCGGGAAAATAAAACAGGCGCAATCTCAAAAGCGCCTGCGAGCCTGCGCTGACATCATAACTTTGCTCTATACCTTTATCATCTATGGCTTGAACAACCGCATCGCCCTCGTCAACTATAGCCGGAGTTTCTGCAAATTTTCTGTTTAATTCTCCATCCCACCAGATGGATTGATATTCAGGGACTTCTTTGTTGGAAAGCTTTTTTTCAAGCTCGTCGAGGTCTTGCGGCATCCGCACAACCGCAAGCGCGCTGACTGTAAGATTAAAGGCTATTACAAGAATAAACGCGACGGCGTATATCGTTCGCCGTGTGCCGTTGCTCAACGCAAGCGAAACGGCTGCGGCTGCCAGGACAGTTGCACAAACCGAGTAGATCAACAGCCATCGAAATGGAAACTGCAAAAACGAAAAGCCCGGAATGATGCGCCAGAGCGGCGCGGTCAGTCGCACCGTCATCAAAAGACTGATCGCAGTCACAACCAATAAGGCACGCCACAGCTTTGTGCGCGAGTCGAATTGCCCGCCAGCCCGTAACTTTTTCCATAGCGGCACGACGCTGGCTGCCAGCAACAACAAGAGTCCAAAAGATGCCAGTTCAGCTTGCAATGGATAATCGTTGTCTCCCGAAGGAACACCGATCGTCTTGAAAGCAGGAGCAAGATTCTCGAAAAGAAAATATTTTGTGTAGTCGTGCCTGAGAAGTCTCTCTATGTGAACATATTTTCTCTCGAATAAAACTGGAACAAGAAAAATAGCGCTGATGCCTGCGCCAAGAACCATGCTCCCCACAACGCGAATAAGCCGCCGCCAATCGCGCGTCAGCAACAGGGCACAAACAGGCAGAATCAAAGAAATCAAAAACGTGCTGACGACATGCGTTTGCAGCAACAAAACATAGCTGAGTGTTAGCCCAGAAGTAGCCCGCAAATCAGGCTCTTTACTTATTCGATAAGTGAAATAAAAGATGAGCGGAATCCATGCGAAGCTCCAGAACTCAGAGAGCGCCGCGCCCTGATAAAGATCAAGGATGTGATAAGGGATGAGCATATAGAACACAGCCGCTATCAAGCTGATCGGGCGTGAGAGCGTCAGCCGACTGAAGCCATACATTGTCAGCCCCGAAAGCGCGAGAGCGAGACAGCAGCTTAATGAAATGGCCGTCAGCATGTTCCCGACGATTACGTTAAATGCAGCCGCAACATAAAACGGCAGGGGCGGGTAATAAAGCGGCATCGGGCTTCCCCCACCGCGATTTGCTTCGGGGAACAAGCGAGGGTATAGCGCGCCGTCGCTGAGGGACTTGGTAAACTCAGTTGACCACCGATAGTGTTTTGCCGCATCGCTGCCTATCGGAAAGCCAGAGATGAAAAGAGGGAGAGTTGTAATGAGCGCGACCATACAAAAGATTACTGGGGCAATCCATTTGCGCTTCGCCATAGTGATCGAAAGGCGCTGCTCCCAGTTGAGCGGCGCTTCCGTCTCGTTATTAATCAGTGCGCTCATCTCTTCAGTTCTGCTCATCATCCGATAATCGCGCGGGTTTGTTCAATTCGTACAAGTAGACCGCTACGCCCTTTTCTGTGTGTTCATCGAGCCGGGTTCCAAGACCGTCGAGATGTTCTAAAATGCGTTGCGCCTCTTCGATGTATCTCGGCTCGAAATCAAACAGGAGAGTCTATACGCGATTCTTGTCGCGGAATTTTTCAGGCACTTTTTCGACCTTGCCTCGCCTCTTGCGCCCGTGTCTCAGCAAGTCAAATTCCTCGAATCCGTAACGAGCCGCATAGTAGTGAAAAGAATGTCGCACGATTTGTTGCAAACGAACGATTGCCGATATAAAGAATGAGGCACAATGCGGCCCCTACAATGACGATGCCCCACCACAGCTTGTTGGAAACCCATATTGGCTGCGCCTTCCTGAGCCATTCGCTCGCGCGGTGAAACCAATCGGCACGCGAGCGAAGCCGTAGGGACTGCTCTGTCACTGCGGGAATCCTGCCGCCGCTTTGATTCTTCCGATCTGCGCGACGTGACGGCGTTCGTGGCCGCCTGCGATCAAAATCCATTGATATAAATTCAGGTCGCCAAGAAGCGGATGCGGATATTTCAGTTCAGAGAGGTCATACTCGCCGAGTTGTTCGACCGACTCCAACATTTTTACGCGCGTGGCATTGAGCCGGGCGAGCGACTCTTCGGAAGGCGCGTGCGCCTGCGGACGAACGAATTCCGGCGCTTGCGCTTTGGTGTTACGGATCGTGTCTGCCATATGATCCAGGCAATTAAGCACCGATTCATCAGGCGTCGGGTCGAGCGGCGCACCCGTCGTTTGAGCCTGCTTGAGCGACCTGTTGATGAGCTTTACATTCGCTTCGTCGGTCAGCGCGAGATGATGCAAGATGTCGCTAATCGCCCATTCGCCCTCTGCTGGTTTATAGTCAAGCTGCGCGTCGCTTAATCCTGACACAGCGTCGAGCAGTCCCTGTCTCATGTTTGAAATTGCGTACACCAATTCCTGAATTTTTTTTGACACCGACAGAAATCCTCCATTTCAAATTAGATTGCGATTGGAATTTCCATTTGCAGAAAAAGAATCAAAGCGACTATAGAATAATTCCCCGGAAGCGATGTAGCAACTGATGAAAGATGAGCCGATCTTCAATCTCAAATTAGAGCGGATTTCTTTTGAATGTACGGTAATGCAAGAGGGTTCACCGCAGAGACGCAGAAGAAAACGATGAATGCGGAATGATGAATGATGAACGGAAGAGAAATTCTTTAATTCATCGTTCATCGTTCATACTTCATCATTCTCTTCCGCGTCTCTGCGGTGAACCGTACATCCATTTGCAAACCGCTCTAAAATCCGAGATTACCTGTTTTCATCTGTGGCGTCTTCTTTCCGATTGAATGCTAACGCGCGTTTGCCTTCGCCATAGACTTTCTGATTTCGGAAAATGAGATATTGAGAATCGGATATGCTTGCCAGTCTTTGTAATCAAAGTGCCACCATTCCGGCTCGTAAACCACAAAGCCCTCGGCCTCCATCGCCGCGCGCAGCATATCACGCAAGCGGCGAGATTCATCTGTGCCGCCTTGATAATTGATGTGCGAACGCTCGCTCATTTCGTCATAAGCGGATGGCATCTCGACTACTTTTCCGGTTTTCAAATCGAATATCGAAAGATCAACAGCGCAGCCGCGATTGTGGCGCGACCCTTTGCTCGGATCAGCGACGAACTCTTTCTTGTCATCAGGCGTCGCGTCCCAGAAGATTTTCGTCACAGACCAGGGCCTGTAGCCGTCGTGGATTACGAGGCCATAGCCTTTCTTGCGGAGCGCGCGATTCACGCGCACGAGCGATTGAGCCGCAGGGCGTTGAAGAAACGCACGCGCTTCGGTGTAGACCGGGCGACCGAGAAAGTTATTAAAGGTCGCGTATCGAATGTCGAGTCGAATCGAAGAGTCGAGCTTCTTCAATTCGACAAGCTCCGGTTGGCGAAAAGGGCCTGCCTCTTTCGGCGGCTCCTGCGCGCGGCAAACGACAGAGACCAACAATAACGCAAGCAGAATGTTAAACGTCAAAGCGTAACGTGTAGTTTTCAATTCTCTGGCTCCGGTTGTGAAAATCAATCGCGTCCGTATACTCTATCAAACTCTTCAAACCGTAGCTATTCACATGAATTGGGATTTGAATTCAGGCGTTCTAAATTTAATTCCTCAGACGGCGTGATGTCCGCCTTGAGCACCTTCTTCATCTGTTCGAGCACAAGGCGATTTTCTTCCGCGTCGTTTGAAGCGACGCAGTCGGCGGGAATAACGAGATTGAAGTCGCGCATGTATGCGTCGTTGGCTGTAAACAACACGCAGATGTTTCCGGCTACGCCCGTGACGATTAACGTCGTGACGGTCAGGTAATTGAGCAGCGTTTCTAGAGTAGTAGAAAAGAAAGCCGAATGCTTGGGCTTCAATACAAAGTAGTCGTCTTCATCGGGGCGCAATAGCTCGACCATCGGCTTTCCGCGAACATCGCTCTCAAGACAGTGATTGATGAGCTTGCTTAAATCAGATCGCCATTTGCCGAAGTTGTCGTTGGCGTAGATGACAGGGATGCCGGATTGTTTGGCCCGCTTTTTGAGCGCGGCAATGCGGCGAGCCATCGGAAGAGCATGTTCAAAAAGTTGTTCGCCGCCTTCAAACTCCAGGTCGTTGATTACGTCAATCAACAGCAAAGCTGCGTGCGCTTCATCAGGCGCGCTGCCATGAAGGTCTGCGTTTTTAGCAGGTATTCTCATTCTTGAATCGAAGCTTGAAGCCTTCGCAGTATCTCTTGTTTTGGAAGCATGCCGACAAGCCGGTCAATCTCGCGGCCATTCTTCAGCACGAGCAGTGTTGGGATGCTGCGCACGCCGAATCGCGCAGTCGTTCGTGGGTTCTGATCTATGTTGAGTTTAGCGACGCGGACGCGACCAGCAAGTTCGGCGGCCAGTTGTTCGATCACGGGTGCGATCGTGCGGCAAGGGCCGCACCACTCAGCCCACATATCAAGCAGGACGGGCAGCGCCGCTTGTTCAACTTCACTCGCGAAATTTGCATCGGTGACCGTAACAGGATGAACAGAGACAGTGAGCGGCGTTTTGCAGCGACCGCATACAGGCTGGTGATTGTCGTTGACCTTGGAAAGCGGCACACGATTAGTCGCGCCGCAGGACGAACATCGAATGAGTTGAGTGTCACTTGCCGCGCTCATACGTTTCCCCCAATCAACGCTTGTTATGCAATCCCTTAGCGCGTTGATTCCATGTTCAGGCTACTCTGTCGGCGGTATTTTCGGCAACCTCTCGGCTGCGCTTTGGAATCGCCACTTTTATTTATTTATTGCCGAAGTGTAGAATTGGCCGGGCTTGCTCAAGACGTGAGGGTAAAGAATTTTATTATGCCAGTTTCTACGAAAGCCACACGCATATCACCCTGGCGAAATGAGATTGATGATTTTATGCGCGGCGTAGCGGGAGCATTTCTTTTCGGTGCGCCGTTCCTCTATACGATGGAGGTTTGGTGGAAAGGCAATTTCACTTCTCCTCCACGTATGCTGCTACTGTTGGGAATATCTTATGCCGTGCTCGTCCTGCTTAATGTACGTGGTGGTTTTCGGACAGAGCGCCCACGCACTAAACTGCGCATATTTACTGACAGCCTGGAAGGGCTGGCGATTGCGCTGTTGACTGCGGCGCTCAGTTTGATCTTGATAGGTATCATCAATTTCGACACAGGGTTTGAGGCCGCCATGGGTCGAATCATTACTGAGACGCTACCATTCAGCGTAGGCGTCGGAATTGCCAACAACGTGCTGCAGCAGGGCGACGAAGATAATGGTGATAGTAAAGGCGGTAAGAATGATCTTTCCGAGCATCAATGGCACGACCATGCGTGGCTCGGCACACTGGCTGATGCAGGCGCGACCACGTTGGGCGCGGTGATCATTGCGTCTTCCATAGCCCCTACGGACGAAATTCCTATGATTGCCAGCGCACTTTCGCCGCCCCGGTTGCTGGTTATCATTTTCAGTTCGATATTGCTCTCATACATAATTGTGTTTGAAGCTAATTTCGGCGCGCAGGCCATGCGCCGGTCACAGCCGGGACTTTTCCAAAGCCCGATCAGCGAAACTCTGGCCTCTTACCTGATCTCGTTGTTGATTTCATTGTTGATGCTCTGGCTGTTTCAATTGATTCGCGTGGAAGACCCTTTCAGCCAGTGGGTCAGCTATATAATTGTTTTGGGGCTTCCGGCTACGATTGGCGGGGCAGCAGGGAGACTGGCTTTATGAGTAAAAAGAAAGGCAAAACCGGGATCACCCCTCGCACAAAAGCCGAATGGGTATCGCTGATTATTTCGATAGTCCTGCTGGCTGGCGTGGTTGCATTAGTCATCGCAATATGGGCAGGCAGTTCTCAGGCACCGGCGAGATTTCGTATAGATCGAGGAACGATTCGCAATGAGGCGGGGCAATATTACCTGCCGATCAGCACCACTAACGAAGGAGATATGACGGGCGCGCAAGTCACAGTTGAAGGAAAGATAGGCAGCGGCAGTATTGAAGAAACATCTACTACGACTTTTGATTTCATCCCGGGCCATTCGACTTCGGAAGCGGTATTGATATTCAGCAATGAGCCGACTTCGGCAGAAATGCGTGTAGTCAGTTATCAACAACCTTGAGCGCAAACCTGCTGCGCTCATATCTTCAAATCCTCATCATCTCTGCCAATCTAATCTCTGTTTTGCGATTCGATAACAGAACTCAGGCGACCTGCTTAACATTATCTTTGGCAACTTTTTCAGCCGTATCCTCTGCGACCTTTGCGGCCACGTCTGTAGCGACGGCTTTCACATCTTCGTCATCACACTCTTCTCTCTTTCGCTTGTAGTAAGCCGCGATCTCTTGCAGCTTATCGTCGCTCAAATCTTCAATGTCTATCATCTCGTTACGCGCGGTCTGAAGTCGCTGCAATCAACTCGTCAAGCTTCAAATGCATCGCCTTCGCATCGCGGTTCTGCGTGTTCTGAATCAAAAACACCATGAGAAATGTGATTATCGTCGTGCCTGTATTTATAACAAGCTGCCAGGTATCCGAAAAATGAAATACTGGCCCCGACGCGCCCCAGACGATTACGATCAAAAACGCAGCCAGAAACGACCACGGACTGCCTACTATCTGAGAAGCCTTTGTGGCAAAAGTAGTAAATATTTTGTGCATACAACACCTCTTACATCTCAGCCCGTCGTATTTCTATACAAACGCGCAGCGCTATGTGTCTCGCCACAGTACAGAAACTGAAGCGAGGTGCATAACCCTATCGTGTAAGAGCAATGCGAATGCCAACGAGGGGAATTCCAGGAAGGTGAATTAGTCGTTGGTTGATGCTTCAATACATTTCCAGTGTCTTTTACTGTATAGGACTTCTGGTCAGACGGTTCGCATGGAAATTGGATGATCGTCATGCAACTGTAGCAGATCCCATAAATTTCCATATAAATCTTCAAAAACAGCTACCATACCGTAAGATTCTTTTTTAGGCTTCCTCACAAACTTTATTCCCTTAGAAACCATGTCATTGTAGTCTCTCCAAAAATCATCCGTATTGAGGAATAGAAATACTCGCCCCCCGGATTGATTACCGACGAAAGGTTCCTGTTCAGGTTTTGAAGCTCTGGCTAGTAATAATGTTGTGCAAAGCGATCCGGGAGGAGAAATTACTACCCAGCGTTTATCTTGCTCAGGTTGATAAGTATCTTCAACCAGCGTGAAGTGAAGCTTATTCGTATAAAACTCTATTGCCTCGTCATAATCTCTAACGACAAGGGCGACATGTACAATCGCTTGCTTCATTTATTCCTTCGCCTAATCCAACAGGCATCGTGCCGCTATCTGGTTTCTATTCAATAGCCTTACTTGTCCTGTTGTTTCTTGTCGTACTCTTCTTTCGTCAGCACCTTTATCGGGTCGAGCTTTTTGCTCGCAAGCTTGGCGTTTACGCCGCTCAACTCTCGTCCGATGATCTCGTCAAATTCCGCGTTCTTGCCGTCAATCTCGCGCTCAAGCACAGGGATGCGCGCAAGTTGCGATTCGGTAGGTCGCCCGCCGAACTGACTCACCCAGCCGTATACGTCAACTATGCGCTCAAGCAATTGCTCCTCGCCTGTGATCGGACCTTCCTTCGTCGCCACGAGCGTTTTGTGCAGCCCGTCGAGTTTGTCGGCAAACGCTTCCAAATCTTTTGCGACCGTGTCCTTGCTGTCCAGCTTCTTTGCTCGCTCTTTCGCTTGATCGCGCGCGTCCGTGACCACTGCATCAACGAATGCCATCCGCTCCTGCATTTGATAGAGCTTTAAGATCGTCTGCTGTTGAAGCGCGCGGTCTGCCGCCGAATGCGGAGATTTCGGATCAGCAATGACTTTAACCTGCCCTGTGAAGGTATCTTTGTCTTTGATAAGTTTCACCGTGTATACGCCTTCGGGAACCATCAGGCCGACCAGCGCAGGGCCTCCGAGGTTCGGCGATGGCGGAACCTTCGGCGGCTTCTGTCGCAAAACCCACGTGACGCGATTGATGCCGCGACGCTTGCCTGCCGGAAGCGTCGTCATCAGCTTCCCTTCCGCGTTGTAGATTTCCAGTTTCAAATCTCCGATCACATGGCGGTCTTTCAAGTAGTAAGTGATGATCGCATGCTCTGTTGGATTCGCTCCGATAAAATCCGCGTCGCCCGGAAAGTCCTGCGACACCAAAGGAACCAGAGTTGGTGATGGGCGCGATTCGAGAATCGTTGCGACGGACTCTAACACTTTCGAAGTAATCTGGCGGAGCGGCGTGATGTCATCAATGATCAAAACGCCTCGCCCGTGCGTCGCAAGGATCAAGTCATGCTCGCGCGGATGAATTGCGATGTCGCGCACAGGAACGGGAGGCAAGTTGCCCGTGAACTGCGCCCACTGCTCGCCGCCGTCAACCGATACGAATAAACCGAACTCAGTTCCAACGAAAAGCAGGTTCGGATTCACACGATCTTCGCGAACGACGTGCGCGAAACCCGTTATAGCGTCCGTCGCAAGCGACTTCCACGTCTTGCCGAAATCCGTTGTCTTGAAGACGTAGACTTTCATGTCGCCGGTCTGATGGCCGTCGAACGTAACGTAAGCTGTGGCCTTGTCGAATCGGCTCGGCTCGACCGTCGTGCACCACGTATTTGCAGGCAATCCCTGAATATTGCCTACGACATTTGTCCAGGACTTGCCGCCGTCGCGCGTGAGTTGAAGATTGCCATCGTCAGTGCCCACCCATATCATCTTTTCATCGAGCGGAGATTCGGCGATGGTGAAAATCGTGCAGTGATTTTCAGCCGAAGAATTGTCTAACGATAGCCCGCCCGATTCGTCCTGTTTCTGTTTTGCAGGATCGTTCGTCGTCAGGTCAGGCGAAATACGCTCCCACGATTCGCCTTTATTGATGGTGCGAAAAACATACTGGCCGCCGAGATACATCGCTTTCGGATTCGTCGGGCTTTGCGCTACAGCCGAGTTCCAGTTGAAGCGATACTTAGGCTCGCCCTGTTTCGGATAAGGCTTGATTGATTTCACCTCGCCGGTTGATTTGTGAAAGCGAAGAATCTGGCCGCCTTGAAATTCGCTGTAGATTATATTCTTGTCTGTCGGGTCAGCATAAACGTGAAAGCCGTCGCCAAATCCCACGGTGCGCCAGTCTTTGTTTTCAATTCCATTCACGCTCGAAGACGGCCCCATCCACGAGCCGTTGTCCTGCAAGCCTCCGTAAACGTTATAGGGCTGCTCCATGTCGAAGCTCACGTGATAAAACTGCGCTAAGGGAAGGCCGCTCACAAAGCGGAATGTGTTTGCTTTATCGTTTGAAACATACACGCCGCCGTCTGTTCCCACGATGACCTGATAAGGGTCGAGCGGGTTGACCCAGGCGGCATGAAAATCTCCGTGCGCGCGACCGGCGCGAGAGACGAACGAATTGCCACCGTCAGTGCTCACGCTAAGCGAGTAATCGGGTTTGTAGAGCCGGTTGTAATCTTTGGGGTCTACAAGTATTCGCGCGAAGTAGAACGGGCGACTTATCACGCTCTGCGACGAGCTGACTTTGGTCCAGCTTTCGCCCAGATCGTCCGAGCGATAGAGTGCGCTCTTCTTCGCTTCCACGACTGCATAAACGCGGTTTGAGCGAGTCGGCGCTACAGCGATGGCTATTCGGCCCAGCTCGCCTTCCGGCAAATCTTTTGTGAGTCGCTTCCATGTCTTACCTGCGTCTGTGCTCTTGTAAAGACCGCTGCCCGGCCCGCCCGATGAGAAGAAGTAAGGCTTGCGGCGGAATTGCCACATCGCAGCATATATGATGTTCGGCTCCTGCGGATCAATCGCGATGTCGGCGCACCCCGTGTCTTTGTCAACGAAGAGCGCTCGCTGCCAGGTCTTTCCGCCGTCGGTCGTTTTGTAGACGCCGCGCTCTTCATTGCTGTCCCAGAGGTGTCCTGTCGCCGCGACGTAAACGGTGTCGGAATTTTTCGGGTCAATCACGATTTGCGCGATGCGCTCAGAATTTTCGAGGCCGACTCGTTTCCACGTGTCGCCGCCGTCTGTGGTTTTATAAAGTCCCGTGCCGACAGATGTGCTGTTGCGAGTCCAGGATTCGCCCGTGCCGACCCAAACGGTGTTCGGCTGTGCCTGATCAATCGCAATCGCTCCGATTGATTGAGAGTATTTGTCGAATACAGGTTTGAAGGTCGTGCCGCCATTTATGGATTTCCATACGCCACCTGCCGCCGCCCCTGCGTAGATGATGCGCGGGTCTGAGGCAACGCCGTCAAGAGCAGTGACGCGCCCGCTGGTGACAGCCGGGCCGATGTGGCGGGCTTCAATTGCGCCGAAAGTGTTGGTATCAACTTTGACTTTGTTCTGAGCAAAAGCGATTGATGAGAGGGTGATTACCGCCAGGCATAAGAAAGCTGTACGCAGTGAGTGAGCGCGCATGAATTCGGTTCCTTTCACTTGCTTGTTTAACTATTCGTCAGTCTAACGACGGGAGTGAATAATTCCGCTCTCTCGTTTAAAGCTTCGCAGGTGGTTTATCTTTGGGCTTGTCTTCTGTCTTCGGTTTTTCCTCAGGCTTGACGGGCATCTTGAATATTGAATCATCAATCGGGACATCCATTTCGACTTTGTCAAATGTGATCTGGCTGACGGTCTGGCCTTTCACTTTGTTTTCTATTGAATGTGCCATTAAGACCCCGTTAACCGATTTGTAATTGCTCATGTAGTTGTCCAGTTCAACTTCGCCGCCGGGGGTTTGCCGCTTGGAAGTGATTTTCAACTCAAGATAGTTTTCCGCGTCTATGTAGATGTAGCGGACATCGCCATTCTTCAAGGTCAGCTTGATCTTATAGACGGGCGTGCCTTCGAGGTCTTCTTTGCCGATCAGTTCTACCGTGTTGCCCTTCTCTTTGTAATCAACCATCGAGCCATCCATGTCGGATTGCTCTTGTATGTCCTTTAGTTCTTCGCCCGCGACTTTCTCAGGCTCGGACGAACCTGAGCCTTGAAACGGGTCTATCTTCCAGCCCGTTGTGCCGTCGTAGGCTTGCGTCTGAGTCTTGCCTTGAAAGGTAGCGTCTACGCGGACGAAATTGGGCCGCTTCTGCTGGACGACGAGAAGGTATGTCTTGCCCAAGACCTGTTGGGAGGACTTTGCCAGTTATCCTCATGCTCTTGACGGCTTTTATCTTTTGAAGCCCGCCGTGCGCTTCAATATTCTTCTTGATTATGTCGTCAACGGTTTGAGCCGATGCTTCGAGACAAAACGCAACGGCGAGAGAAAAAACCAGTGCCAAGACTCTTCGAATCATGTTATCTCCTCCCTGTGCCCGGAATATATTCATCATGTCGAACTGTGCGATTTTATACGCCCGCCATTATGAATTAGTTTCGGCGGCCAACGCCAGAAAGATATGCATTGCTGCCTGATGATGCAAGTCGTACAGCTATTGCGACACTCGTGTTGCAACGTGAGTGACCGGGAAGAATTTTGCGCAGGTTGACATGCCTGCTTAGGGTCTGGTAGTTTTTCTTTTCACTCGAACGGGTATTTGAAAGATTATTCCTGAGTAGCTCAATGGTAGAGCATCCGGCTGTAAATAAGCAGGGGCCTTACTGTGACAGAGAAACGCACGTATAGAGAGCGTAGGAAGTACCTGATTGAAGCAGTTAAGCGAAGAAGAGAGAAGGTGCGACTTACGACGATCAGCTACAAAGGCGGTCATTGTCTGATATGTGGCTATGATCGTTGCATTGAGGCTTTAGAGTTTCATCACCTTGACCCAACGAAAAAAGAATTTGGCATATCTCAAAAAGGATATACTAGAAGTTGGGAAAAGATTAAAGAAGAAGCTGATAAATGCATCCTTTTGTGCGCTAACTGCCATAGAGAAGTTCATGCTGGAATTTTGCAGCTTCCACAGGCGACTGTGGTTGAAAAACTGGGTGAACTCAGGGAACCCTAACCCAGCCAGTCTGGTATGGCAACCCTGAGCGAAGCCTGCTGAACGGTCAATGTGATTCGTCACACGGTGTAGGCAGGAACGTGCAGAGACTAGGGATTGAGGAGCCGAACCCAATAAAATCCCATAAGCGCCCGGCAACTCTCTATAAGGAACAGTGAGTTGATGAGATAGTCCACCCCTATGTGAAAACATGGGACAATGTGTAACCGGAGGGTTGTAGGTTCGAATCCTACCTCAGGAGCCAGCATTAAAAAATAAGCCGCGTTATTGCAATCACTTGCAGGCGCGGCTTATTTCACATTAAACACTTCTTTGCAAATAGTCTTGCGATGCTCTCAAACTCTTCCCTTCTATTTCCTGCACGTGGGGCAATCGGCGCGATTTCAGAATATTGTTAATGGCTGCGTTGCCTCGGCGTGTAGGTGCATCTCCGTATTCTGCGCAGAGCCAAGAGTTTATAGAAACCTTCATAGAATGAGAATGCATGGCGCTTCTAGAGCGAATCGAAAACTTTAGGCTTAACTTTATTTCGAGACAAATACTAGACCTGTTGCGTAATAAGGGAAATCCGATCTTGTATCGTTTACATCTTTGAAAATGCGCCACAGCGACTGTAAACAGCGGCTAGATGCTTTCCAGGAGGCTTCTGTAGAATGCCCTTAAATCTTATTACGCAACAGGTCTACTCTATTTTCTATTACCTTTGTTCTTCCGCTTGCGCGGATTTGCCGGTGGTTGGCGGAATCCCTTACGAATATTTTTTGCTAGTATAGTTTGGTTAAGATGCTCTGCTTCTGAGCGGAGAGGGTGACTCTTAGGCAAATCCCGTAACAACGGATTAAGGGCTTCAAATGCAGATTCTCGATCACCCTTATTTAAATAAAGGATGGCCGAATTTAATGTATACCGTAAAGTCAAAGGGTGAGACTTGCCATACAGGTCTTTACTTAACGTCACAGCTTTTTGAATAAACGAAAGCGCTTCGTCGTACCGCCCAAGTTCTCCGAGCGCATTGCCGACGTTGCCTAATGATGTGGCCACATCAGGATGCTTCTCTCCAAATAACTCTTGCCGCATCGCGAGAGCCATTTGGTGGAGAGAGCGCGCCTCGTCGTATCGCCTAAGGTCTCCGAGCGCATTGCCGACGTTGCTTAATGATGTGGCCACATCAGGATGCTTCTCTCCAAATAACTCTTGAAACATCGCAAGAGCTCTTTGGACATGAGAGAGCGCCTCGTCGTACCGCCTAAGGTCTCCGAGCGCATTGCCGACGTTGCCTAATGATGTGGCCACATCAGGATGCTTCTCTCCAAATAACTCTTGAAACATCGCAAGAGCTCTTTGGACATGAGAGAGCGCCTCGTCGTACCGCCCAAGTTTGCTTAGCTTAGTGCCGACGTTGTTTAATGCTATGGCCACAGCAGGGTGCTTCTCTCCAAATAACTCTTGATACATCGTAAGAGCTCTTTGGCTATGAGAGAGCGCCTCGTCGTATCGCCTAAGGTCTCCGAGCGCAGCGCCGACGTTGCTTAATGATGCGGCCACATCAGGGTGCTTCTCTCCAAATAACTCTTGATACATCGCAAGAGCTTTTTGGCCATGAGAGAGCGCCTCGTCATACCGCCCAAGTTCTCCGAGTGAATTGCCGACGTTGCCTAATGATGTGGCCACATCAGGATGCTTCTCTCCAAATAACTCTTGCCGCATCGCGAGAGCTTTTTGGCCATGAGAGAGCGCCTCGTCATACCGCCCAAGTTCTCCGAGTACATTGCCGACGTTGTTTAATGATATAGCTACATCAGGGTGCTTCTCTCCAAATAACTCTTGCCGCATCGCGAGAGCCATTTGGTGGAGAGAGAGCGCCTCGTCGTATCGCCCAAGGCGGCTAAGCGCAGCGCCGACGCTGTTTAATGATGTGGCCACATCAGGGTGCTTCTTTCCAAATAACTCTTGATACATCACAAGAGCTCTTTGGCCATGAGAGAGCGCCTCGTCGTACCGCCCAAGGTTTCCGAGCGAATTGCCGACGTTGTTTAATGATGCGGCCACATCTTCGTTGTTTTCGCCATGCAATTCCAGGCGTATATCTAAAGCTTCTTTTTGCCGGTTTAAGGCAGTATGAGTATCGCCAAGTATTGCGCGAATACTGCCCGTGTCATTTAATAGATGTGCTTTTAAGTCCAAATCCTTTAAGGCTAAACCCCTATAGAGATCGAAAGCATTATCGAGTAAAGTCTGAGTTTCCAGATAACGTCCCTGATGGAATGAGGGATAGGCTTGTAACCAAATTAATCTGCTTGCATATTCCGGAGCGAGCTCACTGGCATTTAATTCCCATGCTTTCAGGTGATCTATTTCAGCCTCATACTTACGAAGGTCTGAAAAGTTATTTCGCATTTTTTTAAACCACTCTCCTATTGCTATACAAGTACTTATAACCCAATTCTCTTTGCCCTCTAATGGTACGTCCTCTCGACGCACTTCCCGAACGAGGCGATGAATAGCATAGCTTTCAATATTCTGTGGTTTGTTTAGTAAACGGAGAGTAGTACCTAGACTAAGTGCGCCCATTAATGCGCTTATATCCTGGACTTTCAGGAGATAACATAGTAAATCTCCACCCATCGGGGCGGAGCCACTCCAGGTAAGCAAATCCAAAATATCTTGGAATCTTTGTTCGCCTTCTAAAAGGCGTTCATTGATTTTTAATGTAGGATAGAGATCAGCCTTATGCTTGGTGTAGGCGTTTTGAAGGAATTTTTTCGGTAGAGCTTCTTTTAGATTGTTAGTTAAGAAGCGTTGATATTGTTCCCAGCTAATTGTAGGGCGACGAAGCAGATAAGCCCCGGCTAATTCAATTGCCAGGGGGAGGCCGCCGAGTGTCTTGATAATTTCATGTGCTGCACTCATTTCCCTTTCTCCGGATGGTTCCCGTCGAGCTTCCTGAGTCAGCAGCTTATAAGCGAGAGTTGCATCTAATGGGTCTATAAGGATTGGTTCAAACTCAGATAATTCAAGACGAGTGGTCGCTAGAATGTGAGTATGGGGGTGAAGGAGTTCTAACAGGTCGGCTATTGTATCCTGTGACTCAACATTATCGAGTATTACAAGACAATCGGGGTAGGCGTCCTCAACCTTTGGCGCGCCACTGCGAGCTTGTCTTTATGCTCTGATTCAGGGGCTATCCACCCTCCTTTATCAACCAATTCGATAAGTTGTGTTTCAATATCCTGATCGACGTTAATCCAGATTACGCCATTAGTATAAGTTTCTTTGAAGTCATAAGCATATTCCACTGCGAGTTGAGTCTTGCCTAGCCCTCCAAAGCCTTCAATCACTATCCCATGTCTTATACCGGTCCGTTGACCGTTAGCCAGTTGTTTCCCTAGTTTTTTAAGATCTTCTTCCCTGCCAATGACCCGACTCCCTTTTTGTTCATAAGGCACAAAGAAGACATAGTTGCTCAAGTCATAAGATTTCGTGATTGACGGATGCTCTACTATTTTTTGAAGAGGCGGTGTCGCTATCAGAACTTCTTCCGGCGACGCAGGAATGACCACAGAAATAGCTAAAGATTTCGACAGTTTAATAGATTCAGCAATAGAGTCATCATCGCCTAAATCAAACTTGTGATAAGGAATTATTTTGCGATGCCCGTCATCTAAAAGATCCATCTGGCGTGGCCAGATTTGAAGTGTTCCCTTGTCGCCCTCCGCGGATAACCTGCCGGCACTATAGCCATGTACACGTCTTTTTGTTCCATCCCCCCAAGTCTCCATTCCAAAAAGAGAGGTTCCTTGCAAAAAACGGCGCGGCTCTGATCCGCCTATACTGATTGATTTCGACGAATGCTCATGCATATGTCCAAAGATATGGACCACAAATCTATTAGGAGTATAGATTTCAGATTTAAAATCATCCTGACTTTGTGGACGTAACCAGGAGTACGGATGATGCGTCAACAGCAAAACAGAGTGATGTGCTTTAATCCATTTAACTGCATCGCCGTTGCAAACCTCGTGTAATTGTCGAATATCCAAATCTAGGAGTCCTTCATAATCCCCCCCGCCAAGTTGCAAAAAACTGGTATTGAGTCCTATTACTCCTAGTCTTAGATCTCCTTTTTCTAAAGTGTAAGAGAAATCACCAGGTATAATGCCTTGATTAAATTTAGCTTCCGGGACTATAGGGGAAGAGTGTCTCCATTCCATAAATGCTGAAAAGGCATTCGTGATCACCTGTCTAAATTCGTTATCTTCATTAGACCAAAAAAACTCCCTTAACTCTTCATCGCCGCGCCATTGTTTAAGAGTGCGAACTGCTCCAGTTAATGCGTTAGGTCTTAACAGATCGTGATTGCCTGGTATCGGCAGCAAAATAGGATTAGAATCGAGGCTCTCGAACTGCTCCCACAACTCCTCTAACAATTGATTTAAAGCTTCATACTCTTCTTTCTTTCCCGAATAAGCGAGATCCCCTGTAAACAGGACCAGATCCCAAGGACCGGATTTATTATGTAATCGTTTAAGATCTAAATAAAATTCTTCTCGGACTGTAGGCCATAGCCAACCTTGTGAATTCATTCCGTGATGGAGGTCTGTCAAATGCAGCCAATTGATTGATTCCATAAAAGGCCTTTCTTCCGATCTCAGCTAAGGCGTTATAAAGTAGACCAGCTATTAGTATTGCTGTGTTATACCTACCGGGATTCGTAGGCTGTAGAAACGCATAGGGAAACTTATCTCGCTATGCGCACCAAATAAACAGGGCGATTCTACCACATAATAGAGAAATAGGAAGAGCGTTTAAGGCGGTATATAAAATCGGATTAACAATAATGGTTTGGCCTTTAGAGATGCGAATGAACCTGAATGATCCAATAGTATATAAACATTTCTACGGGATTATCACCCGCTACATGATTGACCATTTTTGATCATTCGGATGCAGTTCCGAGTGCGAATAATCGCAGAAGCTTTAAAAATGCTTGTGCACAACTCTCACCGAATTAGCTAGCCCGCTCTCCAACAAAGAACCTTATCAATACACCATTGCATTCGTCGGCGTGTTGTGGGCCGACGCGCAGAACATCAAGCGCGGCGAAGCATCGACCTGATATAATAATCCTGTCCGACAGCCCTCAATCACATCTCAGATTCGTCCACTCAAACCATGTCCGCAGGGATTGAATCTCACGGCCCGCAAGCGCCATGAGATCAATTCCGCGCTTTCTCGAAAATGACGGTTGAGCGGGGATGGCGAAAATTTGTAGCACAACAAAACTATGAGCGTAGGCGGAGGCTAGCTTGAGTTCATCACCAGGATGAACTCATTACGCGTGAAGCTGCACGCGTGGCGGCTTATATGCATCACCTTCGCGAGCGCCGCCTCTTAACGGAGCAGTTTCGTTTTTTAGACACTTGTTCTAACGCACCCCGCCTGTCTCGGATTTCATTTGCCCGCCGCTCAGCAGGATCGATGACGCTCTTTTGCAGTTTGGCCTTCAATTTATCAATCGTGCTGTAAACTTGAGGCGGTAAGACCTGCGGCAGGTCATAGAAGTCTACGCACATAGCCCACTCATATTCCATCTCATGGATGATTGGCTGAATCGGCACAGAACGCAAAGTTGAGGCGATTGCTTCAAGCTTCTGGGGCAGGCTCCGTGCGCCAGTGAAGTCGGCCACAATGAAGCGGGATAGCCGCGCAAGAGTGGTGACGGTCTCGGTGTAGCTTCGGGCTTTTGGTTTCTCAAAGTCAAAAAGAATCGGCACATACCCCGGCATAGGCCGCCTCTCTCAGACGAATTCGCCACATCGGGGATTTCAGCAAGTGGAAAAGTCATGACTCGTATCAGAAAACGTTCGAGCGCTTGCTGCGTGACCTGAAATCAGAGAGCCAATCATCACCGGCATTCCCGATTACACCACCGTGCCTGATGTTGACACATTGTTAGAGGTTTCTTACAATCACCGCTCCGTACTCTAGTAGTTCATCACGATAAAGTTGATGGTTGATCTTTGACTGGCATAAACTTCACAGATGCCAAAGAAAAAATACATTATCGATCTGAGCGCAGATGAGCGTGAGCAACTACAGCAACTCATACGGCGCGGTAAAACTTCTTCCCGTAAACTCACCCGCGCTCGCATTCTACTTAAAGCATCAGATGGTTTCACTGATGATGAGATTGGCTCTGCCCTTAATGTCGGTGTCGCTACCGTCGAGCGTATCCGCAAACGATTTGTCGAGGCCGGCTTGGATGCTATCAATGAACGACCGCGACCAGGCAAGCGACCTAAGCTTGACCACAAAGCACAGGCCCGCCTTGTAGCAGAAGCTTGCTCGAAGGCTCCCGATGGCCGCAAACATTGGACCTTGCAGTTGCTTGCCGACCGCGTCGTGGAGTTAAAACTGGCTGACTCCTGCTCGTATGAACTTGTGCGGCGGGCGCTGAAAAAAACAAGCTCAAGCCTTGGCTGAAACAGCAATGGTGCATTGGGGAAGTAAATTCCGAGTTTGTCGCTTGCATGGAAGATGTTTTGGACTTGTATGCTGAGCCTTATGACGAAAAGCGCCCGAAAGTGAACTTTGATGAGACCAGCAAACAGTTGATTGCCGAGACGCGCAGAGGTCTGAAAGCGAAAGCTGGTCGAGTACAACGCTATGACTATGAGTACAAGCGTAACGGAGTGCGGAACTTGTTTATGATCTGTGAGCCACAGGCGGGTTGGCGTCACGTTGCGATAACCGAGCGACGAACTAAAGTAGACTTCGCGCATCAGATGAAATGGTTGGTTGATGAGCGATACCCGGGAGCAGAGGTAATTCGAGTTGTTTTCGACAATCTCAACACGCACAAGGTAGCATCGCTTTATGAAGCGTTCGAGCCAAGCGAGGCAAGGCGAATAGCGAAGAAGTTGGAGTTTCATCCAACGCCGAAGCACGGCAGTTGGCTGAATATGGCAGAGATCGAATTGAGCATCCTTGAGCGGCAATGTCTTGATCGGCGTATAGGAGATGAAGAGATGCTTCGGCGAGAGGTGGAGGCATACGAGCAGCGTCGCAATGCTGAGAGAGCGACAATTGACTGGCAATTCACTGCTGCTGATGCTCGTGTTAAGTTGCATCGTCTTTATCCATCGCGATCATCGTGATGAACTACTAGTCTATAATCCGTATTCAATCGCCACGGAGGATCGCATGTCATACTTGATACCTCTTCAATCACGCTCGTCATCACAGGGTTTGTGGCGCGGCGCGGCGGCACTTGCCTGCCTCATGACGCTTTTCATGGGGACGGCTGCGCCTTCATGGACTGCTCAGCGCGCGGCCTCACCACAACTCCCCCGCAGCAGCCCTGAGGCACAGGGCATCGGCTCATCAGACATTCTTGCCTTCATCCAGGCAGCGGATGAGCAGGTAGACACGATGAACAGCTTCATGCTGGTCCGGCACGGGCACGTTGTTGCGGAGGGATGGTGGGGACCCTACGATGCACAGACCCCACACATCCTCTATTCCTTGAGCAAGAGCTTCACCTCTACCGCCGTTGGGCTTGCGATTGCGGAAGGCAAACTCAGCCTCGATGACGAGGTGCTGAAATTCTTCCCGGAGGATGCTCCGGCGCAGGCTTCCGCCAATCTTCGGGCGATGCGGGTGCGCGACTTGCTGCGCATGGCCACGGGGCACCAGACAGAAGCACAGCTCCGGCTGGACGAGCCTGGAACGAAGAATGAGCCATGGACGAAGAAGTTTCTTGCACATCCGGTCCCATTCAAGCCGGGCACACACTTCCTTTACAATTCGCCCGGTACATACATGCTCTCGGCGATCCTACAGAAGGTGACAGGCATGACGGTGCTCGATTACCTGCGACCACGGCTGTTCGAGCCGCTGGGCTTCGAGAATCCCAGTTGGGTGACCAGTCCTCAGGGAATCACGGCGGGCGCTTACGGTCTATCCGTGCGCACGGAGGAGATCGCCCGATTCGGGCAGTTGTACCTACAGAAAGGCATGTGGAAAGGGCGGCAACTCATCCCCAAAGCCTGGGTCGAAGAGGCGACGGCGTTGCAGACATCTAACGGCTCCTCGCCCAAGAGCGACTGGGATCAAGGATACGGCTACCAGTTCTGGCGCTGCCGTCACAACGCCTATCGAGGCGACGGAGCATTCGGGCAGTACTGCATCGTCATTCCTGAGCTTGATGCGGTGGTGGCGATCACGAGCGGCGTGCGCGACATGCAATCTGTGATGAACCTCGTCTGGGAAAAGCTCCTGCCAGCGATGAAAGCGAACTCCCTACGGGAGGATGCCGCTGCCCGGCGCAAGCTGGAAGCAAAGCTCGCCAGTCTGACCGTCCGGCTACCCTCCGGCCAGTCCACTGCTCCACTCGCCGCAAAGGTATCGGGGCGGTGGTATGAGTTTCCCGAAAACGAGCGCGGCATCAAGTCCTTGGCGCTCGACCTCAACTCGGAATCGCCTACGCTCATCGTCCGCACGTCCCATGGAGAGACGCGCACCCCGATCGGAATTGGCTCCTGGACGAAGAGCCGTGGCGGGTTCGCCAACGGTCTCGATAAATTCCTAAGCGTACCGACTCATCCTTTGGTCGCCGCGAGCGGTGCCTGGACGTCGGATGACGTCTACACGGTCAAGATCATCGCCTACGAGACGCCGTTTTATTCTACGTTGGCATTTCGATTCGACGGCGACCGGCTTCTGCTTGGCGGGGAGCACAACGTCGCGTTCGGCCCCACGAAGCAGCCGGAGTTGGTCGGCCAGGCAACCTCGACGAAGTGAATGATTTAGTCGGCCACTTATGTGTGCGGATGAGATACTGCGGGTGAATTCCACTGCTTTTAATCAGATGATGGTTATGATATATCTTGCACGCTCGGAGATGTGGGACGTTAGTCTCCGCCGGGCACTTGTAAGGAATTCATTCTCACTTGATTTAGTGCTGCCCTCGTAAAAACAAGATCAAGGATCCAAGTCTCGCTAATAAGGATAGATATTTTGAGAAAAATAAACTCTACGCTCATTGCATTCCTGATTTGCTGCCTGGCTTATCAGTCTACGGCTCGCGCCCAATCCGGCAATAACGGCCTCTCGCATTTAACGATTTACAATGCTGGCATCGGCGAGTTCTTGGAAGAGCGCACGGTCGAATTGCAGCAAGGGCTCAACACAATCGAATGGCGTAGCCTGATGCCTAAAGCGTATATCCGTACCGTGCGCGTGCTGGCTGAAGACGCAGAGGTTGTGCGGCAGGATGTGTCTTATGATGGCACGCAAGTGAATAACGAAAGATCGCCAGTCTTGCATCTGGTAATTCAGAATCGAGGGGCAACCGCGCGCAAGCGCGTGCAGGTTGATTACCTTGCTCCAAATATTTCCTGGCAAGGCGATTATGCTCTTGCGCTTGAACCGACAGCGAACGGCGAAGCTCCAACTGCTGCAATTCTTGATTCGTGGGTATCGCTTTATAACAACATGGGCATAGATTTATCCGTCGGAACAGTTGATCTCGTAGCGGGCGAGATTGCTTTATTAACTGACGGCGCGGGTAGCAGTTCTCGTAATGAATACGCAGCGCAGGCTAATTTCTCAATCAACACTCCAAGCAGCTCTACCGAATCGAGCGACCCGAGCGGTGCCTCTTATGCGGAAGTCAGCAGCCTGAGCGCGTTCCATCGCTTCACGCTTGGCAAAAACATCAACCTCAATGCTAACGCGCCTGTCAGTCGTTTTCCCATCTTCCAACGAGCCCGGCTCGCCATCGTCCAACGAAATGTATTTGAGAATATGCATGACACGCAAACGCTAGGTCGCGGGGGCTTCATCCTGCTGCCGCGCGGATTGGAAGTGAGGCTTGTTGCCAGGAACACGGCAAGCGCGCCGATGGCCGCAGGACTTGTCACGATTTACCAACGCACTGGCCAGTTGAGCCAGATCGTCGGCCAGGATCGCATCTCATTTACGCCGCAGAATGCCGAGTTCAGTGTCACCCAAGGTCGCTCTGCGACACTGTTCGGCACGCGTCGCGTCCTTGAACGCCGTGCAATCAATTACCGCGACAAGGATAACAACACACAAGACAAGCTTGTGACTAAAGTCGAGGTGGTTTTGATCAATCGCGGGGCGCAGCCTGCCGAAGCATTTGTGCGTGAAGGGATCGAGCGTTACGACGACAATCAATGGAAGATTATCGAAAGCACGGTGCCGGGCGAACGCCTGGGAGCTAACACAGTGCAATTCAAAGTGAGCGTTCCAGCAAATGGCAGAACCACTGTTGTCTATACGGTTGAATGCGATTAGGCTTGCGGCCTGATGGGGCGAGCAGCTAAGAATTACCAAAACCGGTAGTTTGAGACCAAGTTCTGAAAGGGGCCAAATAATGAAAAAGTACTTCACTCTGGCTAGTCTTACTCTCTTGGCTATGGTTTCTCTTTGCTTCGGTCAGAGCGACATGAATAAGGCCGCCAAAACCAAGGGCAAAGTCATGAGCCGAAGCTCACCGGACAAAGCCCTGATCGACAGGGAAAAGGCGCTGTGGGAAATAGTTAAGAATAAACAGGTCGATGCATTCAGAAAGTACTATGCTGATAACTATAGAGGTGTCTCCAGTGATGGAATAAAAGACATAAATCAGGAAGTAGAGGGTGTCCGTATTGTTGAATTGAAGGCCTACTCACTGGCTGACACGAAAGTTGTGTTCCCCAATAAAGGGACAGCCGTCTTGACCTATAAGGTCACCGTCGAAGGAAGCTATCAAGGGCAAGACATATCCGGGGTATATTACGCGTCTTCGGTATGGGTGAACCAAGGCGGCAAATGGCTAGCCATTCTTCACACAGAAGCAAAGGCTCAGTGAGCGATGGTGGAGGTCCTCGTTTTTGTATGAGCCGCTTTTGGGTCGGATACCGTGGCTTGAAAGCGGGCCTAACAAGGTATCGTACCGGAGGGCGCTTTTTCGATTGCTACACCTGATCGGGCCGGGCAGGTTTCTCGATAGAATCTGCATCCGCAAATCCTATCATTACCCAAAGATGACGGAAGTCTTCAATGTCTTGAGCCAGCCCGTCCACAGCAAGCCCTGCAAGGCCGCCCCACACGACCAGATTCACCGTGCGACTGCGTCTTCGCCAGAGAATAGCGAATAATGATGCGAACGTGATTAGCGCGGGAAGGCCGAGCGTTGCGGCGATGTTCACCACAGTCATGTGCGCGTCGAATTCAATGCCTTGATATTGACCGGGAGAAGTGCCCAGCCCACTGCCTGAAAGTGGATTCGCAGCTACTGTAGCGAGAGAGGTGATGAAAGCCTGACGACGGCTCGAAGGCGCGCTTGTGTCAAAGCTCATGTCAAGGGGATTTACAGGATCAAGTGAGAGTTTGTAGAAGGTCAGAAGAAGCATTGTGCCCACGCACGCAACCACAGCGACGGCGGCAAATATGCGACGGCGGCGAGTGCGCGCCATTCGTATTATCGCAGCAAGCCCAAAGCCCAGTATGCCGCGCGAGAATGTAAGCCCGACCGTTATGTATAACGCTGCAAGCGTCAATCGTCGCAACCACGCGGGCAACTCCGCTTTATCGCAGGCGACAGCGCTTGCCGCGAAAATGCAGAAGCTCGCAAGCAGATTTGGATTATAGAAACCTGCCTGGATTCGCACGTACCAGTCGGAGGGAGTCAATTCGCCATAGATGCCAGTCAAGCGCGTGCTCACGCCTGCATAAAATAGCATCAACCCCGCGACAGCCGCCGCAGCCATAACGAGCGAAGTCGCTGCGATGACTCGCGCAATTGCTCGCGGTGCGCGCTCTCTGGCCGCGATGTCGGAAGTGATGAGCGCGAGCGCGCACAACTCGGCGACGCCTAGCAGTTTCCATGCATCGGGTTTATGATCAGGCGCGGCTGCAGCAATGAAAGCGCTGCGAGTATGAAGTAGAGCGCCACAGCTTTGTGCGTCGGGCGCAAACGAGGCCACTGCTTTGCTCTCCATAGCTCGATTATCCAGAGCACTGCCGTTACGGCGAAAACAGCATCGCTCCATTGCGCGTGCTCGTGCAGCCAGGGAAACGGTGGGAACCAACTCCAGGGCAATAACGCCAGAGTCAGAAGATAAAGCGCAACAACTATGCGTGATAAAAGGTCGGGTTTGTTGTCGAGGTTGGTAGCGGCAGGTTTATTGATGGGATTAGTAATCGGAGCCGATCTCAAATCATCATTGCTTGTGTTGCCAGCGCAGTCGTTTGCGAATCAAGAAAGATTGATTTGAAGAGCATCGAACTGCGAATGGCATTATATAATTCTTCCAGTTTGTTCCCTAAACTTCTCGCATGCTCTGCCGAGAACTCTTCTTCAAACGCGCTTTTCATTTGCTCAAGCGCAAGTCCTTCGAGCAGGCATTGAAAGACGAATAGATAATAATCATCAAAATCTTTTATGCCTAAAACATTAGACTCTGACGAGCCGAAAACTTTCGTACTTGCCAGTTCCTCAACCCAGCCCATAATAGTATTGATGGGGTTTTGGTCAGGGAATCGCTCTCTCACCAGATCAAGCACTTTGATTCTGTCCGGCACATTCAACAGCAGAGCGAGAAAAAATCGGTGCTCGTTGCTTGTGATTTGCCCTCGGCGGTGAATGATATGGTTTTGTCTTTGTACTTCCTCGAAAACGGGCAGGATGAGGTCCACAAATTCACCGTGACGCTGGCGAGCTATTTCGATGAGTCTTTCATACCGCTCTTTGCCGGTTGAAAGGCCGAAGGTCGCTTCAAGTTGATTATGCGGCAAACGATTAAACAGTATTTCAATGATTTCAAACGTCGTCTGAAAATCCGAGCAGCGGATCATCTCTCCTATTAAATCATCCGCCTCCGGGTGATTCATGCCCAGAAGAAATGAAGCGCTCTGGAGCTTTTTGAACATGACAGGCGACTGGTAAAACGGGTCTATCGCAAAGTAAGGTTTGTGGTAATCATACTGCGGCTGGGCGCTGGGAGTGCTGCGCGTTCTGACAGTAATCGTGGCCGAAGGACGGTCAAGATGAAACAAAGAGTGGATGTGCGGTCGCCCCGGCACTATTCGCCGAACGTCATCTTCTTTCAGCAACTCGACGCTGTTCAGAGTCATCTGGCCGACCGAGAAGTGAGCGTTTACTTTGCGCTTCTCCTCGAAATCGTACCGGCTGTGAATGCTTGAGCCTGAGAATACTTGAAAGGCCCCGGAAAAACTGTGCTGATGAATAGAGGTCGTCCCGTCCAGCCAGTAGTAAATGTCAATGTAAAATCTTGGGCCATTATATAAGGTGATCGGAGGATTGCCGAATGCTCCTGCGACATCCTGTTGCTGAGGCAGTTCGGTGCTAGTGCCGACCCACCGAATTATGTCCCACGGGCTGACCTGCCTGCGCGGAGTCATTTCAATCAATGCCTGCTCGGCAATCTCCGGGAAGACCTCCTCGCAGTAATCCTCGTCTCGCCAACGTTGCTCGATCAGCGAGCCGAGGTCTTGAAAAAACTGCATAGATACACCTCGCGCGGAGCCGTCCTCTTATTTCAAAACAGACGACCCCTTTTCAACAACCCGAACACAAGACGCGCAGACCATCAAACAAACGCCGCAATCTATCCGCAGCAAACGACGTTGCTTTCGCTCAGGCTATTACAATCGCTGGCCGCACCCGGCTGGTCTGCAAGGAGTGCCTACGCAGTCGGAGTTCGAGCTATTTCCGACGCACAGCTTGCTTGTTCCCTGTGCAGCAAGTGTCAGTAAAACATGCTCGGATTAGGATGCGGGCCGGGAGGGGAGTCGCACGTGCCGTCAGCAACTTTTTTCGAGGTAACCACAACGGTGACTGCAGGTCGCCGCTACCGGAGAAACCAGCGACATGACCGTAGGGATAGCCGCCATTGCTCCGCGCCCAACCTTCTCATCATTCGCCGTCTCGATAATCCATTCGCGGCTGGCAGGTCCAACTGCTCTTCGAGCAAATCGGCCTTACTCAATTTGTCGAGCGCGTACAAAACCACTTCTTCATCAACCGGCGACCCGACTTCCTGCTCAAGCAGCGCGGCCATTTCGGCGACGGTCGTGCGCCCATTGCAGTGATTCCAGATTATAGCCGCCGTCGTGTTCAGACAGTGCGCTTTATGTCGCTTCAAGTCGTATAGCATTAACTCGTCCGGCAATTCCTGAACAACGAGATCTTTCTGCCGGGCAAGCGCTACCTGATGGCCATGATTTGTGCTTCCCATTTTTTTCTCCTTGTTTGTTACGCAAAAAGTCTGCGTGATGAATCACCTGTCAAGGATCATTCCGACTGTCTCTTCAGCTTCACCGCGCGTGCCTTTCAAAACGAGCGCCTGCGATACGATTTTTTCGAGCGTGGCCATAACGGCTTCGGGTTTTCGCCTTGCCGGTACTGTGTTGGCAAGCAACTCTAACATCGCCTGACCCGCCGAAAGCGTGCGAGGACGCCAACGCTCGCCGGATTTATACTGACTTACAATTACTAACCCCACAGGCAATGGCTTTATTCCATTGCTTCCGCCGAGTTCTTCTGCGTGACAAATTTTCTGTTTGAAAGAACCGGGTTCTCTCAAAGCGAGCGGAGCCGTATATGGATGCGCCCGCCCCGCTTTATCTATCACAGCGCATTCGTCAGAGTAGTAAGTGGCCCCGGCCTTTACCAGTTCCGCAACCAGACTGGTCTTTCCGCTGAAACTGCGACCGGGAATGATTATCATCTTTCCCTGCCACCCAACGGCCCCCGCGTGAATGAACACCCTTCGCTGCGCCATTTCAGCCAGGTATAATTTCAATTGCGCCTGAAAAATTTCCAGGATCGAATCCACGTCGGTCGAGCTTGCTACCAACTGCCTGTCTTCGTACAGGTGATGCAACGAGCGCCCGTTTTTTCGCAGCCCCATTGTGCCGACCATTAAAGAAAACTGTCGCTCGACGCGCGGCGATAAAGACGGTTTCCAGATAGGTGGAGCCAGGGATAAAAGCGCGTCCAGAACCTCCGGTTTATTGGTTTGGATGCCGACTCGAACCCCGCAAGCTACGATTGATCTTTGAGATGTCCAGTCCACCTTATCGGCCTCTTCCGAATGTTTCAGCGATACAGAAATAAAATAACTACTCAGCCTATTCAGCCGCGTAGCGGCGCTATGACTTTAGTCGTGTACTTCAGTGCACGGATGGTCGAAGGCAATTTCCATTTCGTCGCGTGAGCGACGGTTGAATCCTGCTCAATCGTCGCTCACGCGACGAAAATAGTTAATCCCACATTCATCCGTGCACTGAAGTACACGGCTAAACTCACATGCCGCTACGCGGCTGAGTATCAATGAATATATCTGCGTCTCGGTCAACTCACCTCTTGATCAACTCACCTCTGGCCCGTCATCTGCAATTCTGCTTTTGGGAGGCCAATCAGCGCGCGAACATTCGGGTCTCCAATCGCAAGGCTCGAAGCGACTCTGCCTTCGCTGTCAATGAGAATCGCCGAGGGCGTGAACTTGGTCCCGAACAGCGGGCCTATTTCAAAGGCCGGGTCCAACAATGTAAGCGAGTTGAAATCTTCGTTCAATGCTTTTGTATCTTCCACTTCGCCGGAAGCGACGAGCACCAGCTTGGGCGAGCCAGCCGGAGGATTCGCTTCCCAGTCTTTAAGATCATCAAGCATCGCGGCGCAGAATTCGCAGAGCGGATGCCAGAAGATTAAAAGCGTAGGGCTGCCAAACAGGTCTGCTATATCAACCGTATCGCCCGACAGGTCGGGCAGTGAAAACCTCGGAACCGGCTCGCCTATGTTCCTTACAGAATACCGTGTGGATATTTGAGGTATGTGACTGCTCACGCCTTTTTCATCGGATGATATAGACGATAGTTGACCCGAAGCGATAAGGTCTCTGACCATCTCGCGAATCGGATCGTCGCCATAGGTATTCTGGCTCGCGATTCTACCGTCGGGGTGAATCAACACGGCAGCGGGCGTCCATTTTGCCTGATACTCATCTGCTACTTTTGAACGCTCATCCATCAATAAGTAGCTGACTTCATACCTCGACATCTTGTCCTGACTTTCATGCAGATTGCCGTTGCTCAGGATGCAGATCGTCAGGCGATCAGAGTAATCGCGTTCCCAGGCTCTGACCATTGGCAGCAGAACTTTGCAGCCCCAGCAGTTTGGGCCTGCGAACAGAAGCAAAACGAATTTGCCGGGTTCAAGCAGGTCGTCGAGCGACATCTTGTCGCCGTCAACCGTAGCCAGAGAGAACTTCGGAGCCTTCGCCCCGACCGGCAAGCCATCTTCAGGAAGAGTCGCTTCTTTATGCTGGACAGGTAAAATCTCGTCATCTTCACCGAGAGCGGCTCTGAGCGATTCTATTCCGCCAAGAAGTTCCGCCTGTTGCTTGAGCACGCGACTGAGAAAGACGCATATCCAGGCGAGTAGCCCGGTTATAAAAATGCCTAAGATGAGAGTTATCAGTTCTGCGGTTTTCAAATCGTTCAACCAGTTCAGGGCGCTCAAACCCGGCTTATCTTTTCCTTGAACAACAACGAACCCGGCTATTGCCGCCAACAGGAGATTGCGCCCGAAGGTAATCCAGCTAACCGGCTCGGAATGAATCTGTCCGAAGCAACGGCAATCGGGAGACTGGCCGCGCGCTAAATTCACGCCGATGCCGATGGTGAAGACCGACAACAGCGCAAGCGCACCCGTTGCACCCCACCACGCAGTACTCAATGGAACGAGCGCAAGCGCGACGAGGATTTCAACCAGTGGCAGGCACCACGCGAGCAAAGGCGCTAACCGCTCAGGCACACCGAAGTCAATTATCGCCCGGCGCGAACCAGCCTTGTCGGCAGCTTTCGCAACCCCTGCGATGCCGAAAACCAGTGCCAGAAAAAGTCTGGCCATCAATAGAGCAAACTGCATATCAACCCTTGATCACTTTCTATTATGAATTAGCCCAACGAGCGAATCCGCTCAGTTGCAACGCTAAAGCAGCGGTGCGCGAAAACACATGGCCGACCTGGAAAGGTAAACGCGGCAGATCATTGAATGGGCCGTTCAATGTCATGGTCGCTTCGATTGGGTTTGGCCAGTGTCGGGGCAATTCTTTCATCAAGTCTCTCAGCAACCGCACGGGGTTGCGCAGATAGACAGCCACCTGTCCTCGGAACTGAAACAGAACGCCCCACTCTTCGACCACAGCGGGCACTAACCAGCGCGGCAGTTTTTCGGCCCGGAGCGCGATAGGCGTTCGCTCCACTTCCGCCCCGACCAGATGATGCGCAAGCCCGACAGCGCAGGCGACCCAATCCGCATGCTTAGACGAACCGTTCAGGCACATATCCCAATCGAAATTATCACCGCTCGATTCAAGCAACACGGCAATGTCGCACAACCAGAGCGGGCGAACCGCGCCGTGACGCAGCAAATGCATGCACAAGAATCGCAGATGATCTTCCGCGCTCAAAACTCTCACTTCCACATCATCGAGTTTGACAAGTTGCGAGCGCGCGAAAATATCTTCCGTATTTTCTTCATAGAATTTGCCGAACCCAAGATGCAAATCCACGTTGCACGCCTGGCCTTCAGGACTCTTCAGAACCGCTTGCGCGCTTGCGTAATGATCCGGCAACACGCACAGGTCGAGATCGCCGTAAGGGCGCATCCCGATTTCAGGATAAAGCCGCGCAATCGCCCAACCTTTCACCAGCACAGGCTCTACGCCGGAGTCGCGCATCAGCGGAATGATCTGTTTCAAACTGCGCTGCCCGAGCGCCGCCTGAATCGAGTGTTCGCGATACGCTTGATGAAACTGGTGCGCGACGCCAGAGTCTCGCAAACCGGTGTTGCGGATTCTGCACCAGGTTAAACCACCGGCCCCCGTCGCCAGTAGCAACGCGGCAATCTCTGCCAACTCTTCTGCCGAGTTGTTTGGCGGTAAACATCGCCAGGCCTTTGTCATCAGTTGAGCCACCAGCCTGCCACGCGCCGCTCTCGATTGCGCCCTTTGATGATGTTTCAAAAACGATTTCATCAGATGGGAATCCTCAAGCGTGTTCATTGAATATTCAATCGTGCGACTTCCGCATTGTCTTCGCCGCGCACATATAAGGTAAGCCTGTCGCCTGCGTTTATGGCTTTCGCATCGAAGACGATGATGCCTATGATCGTTTCGCCCGGCTTGAGCTTGTTTTCGACTCGACCCTGAACCACTTTGGCCGGAACCGGGGCGCTCTGTTTATCGAAGCTTCTTTCAAGCGAGATGGCGTTGAAGGCGAAATCTTTGTCGCCGATATTTTTGATCGTGTAGCGCAGGTAAGATTTCTCGTCAAAGGTCAGCACTCGCGGGTCGAGCGCGAGCGTCACCCTTTTAGCGGCAGCGTGTGAATCGTTAGTCTTGACTTCGCGCACGCCCTGTATCATCGCGCGCAAGAATCGGTCTTCTACTTCTTGTTGGGCGCGCTCGGACGCCTGGCGATCAAGATCTTCGGTTCGCTTCAACGCTTGAGCATACGTCTCGGACGCGCGCTGATTGGCTTGCGCGATCACACGATCAGCCTGCTGGCGAGCAGTGCTCAACATCTCTTCGGCCTGCTGCTGTGTAAGGCTCAGGACCTTTGCAGAAGCATCAGCAGAGGCATCCGTGTTTGCAGGTTGAACGGCAGGGGCGCTCGGCGCATTTGTGATATTGACCATGCGATAAGCCTGACTGGTCGAAACGACATCCAGGTCAAAGCTGTAAGTGTGATCGCCCTTCTCGCCTGTTTTCACGAAAAGGTTGCTGACGCCTTTGGAAACAACAGGCTTGAGATAGACATCGTTATCTATTCGCTGAACTACGAAACCGCCTTTTCCGGTAGCAGCATCATAGAGGTCGCCGCAGATTATGTCTCTGACTACATCAGGAAATGTTATTCTCGTCGTGATTCCCTGCGTTGTTTTCACGAGGCCGGTTTGATTGGGGCCGAGTGCAATTGTTGTGGTTGGCGATTGCGCGCGAGCAATTGAAGGAATTACCGCGAAAAAAATCGATAGAATCAGGGTTCCTGCTTTGAATCTCATTTTGTCCTCCTGGTGAGCAAGAGATATTGGGGCGCATCTCTAAGCTCTACTTATACAGTCCGACATTATTTATGCTGTGGTCTTCGAGGGATTACTGCTCGACTGAGCCGCCGCTTTTGTTTTTATCTTATACATTGGGCGACTGAATTTGACATTACAACAGTAATTTCACGAGCGTGCCCTACACAAAAGAGTTCAGCGCTCGGATCTTCTAATCCTGAGCGCTGAATCTCGAATATCACAGTTCGCAGAATGCCGCTACTTAGGGCTAAGCGTGCTGAGAAGCGGCGGAGTCCCGGATGTCCCGACCTTGTCAGCTATAGGAATAATCAATGCGGCAGCGGGTATCAAGATCAAAGCTAATGGCACATGATCTTCGTGGCAATAAACGCTGAATACTGCATCGCCTACGGCGCTCACTTCGGTCGCGTTGTCGAATTCTTTATGGTCGCCTGAATTAAGAGTCTTCTCTTTGCCTTGACCATACTTCACCAGAACCTCGCCGCGCGTGACCTTGACGTCAACTTCTTTGCGCTCGGAAAAAACTCCAACGTCCTGCATGTGAACGACCTTAACAAGGCCGGAAACTCCGGCAGGCAATGTCAGAGTTATCGAGCCGCATTTGAGCATCGAGGATTCGATTGATTTTTGCGACATCGTCAACATGCTCTCGGTGAGTCGCCCATAATCGGCTCGTCCAACCGATGCGACCTCGACCGAAGCATGGCTGTCGGTCCCGGTTCTTATGAGATTGCCGCTCATCACGGTCTGTCCGACTTTAGCCTGAGCGTTGTTGATGGCAACATCTCGCTTGGCTACCGTCAGAGTTCCTGTCGGCTCTTGAAAAGCGGCGAAAGAACTGTCAGTCGCTTCGACCGGCTCGCTCGCGTCGAGAGATGCAAACGTGGTTAAGGAGAAAGCCGCCACAATCGACAGCGACAGCAAAAAGCTTAACGGGGCTTTGAACCTGATCTTGTTTATTTTCATATTGCCTCCATTCAATACCTGGAAGCCGCACAACCTGAAGCGTGGTGCGTCCTCATGCGTGAGGCTCTCAGAGTACGAAATAACGATTCGAAAGTCAAACATATTTTCATCCAAACTATTGACACTATTACCTATTCGGGTAAGCTGTGAAATTTGGCGCTTGCCATCATTGAGCATCCTGCGCGTTCAAGTTTCTGAGCCGCTCTCGCCTCAGACTTGGCAATTGCATCAGGAATCTTGTCGTTCGCAAGAAACTCTCGCCAACTTGAAACGGGAATCTGGGCATTTCATTGAATGGCCCTCGCACGCCGACAGTAGCTTCTATAGCATTCGGCAAGCGTGAGCGAATCGCTTGCAGCACGCCTTTCGGTTGCCAAAGGTAAGTTGCAATTGGCTGTCGCCATCCGTGCGGTGTCTTTACTGTTCCCCATTGTCTGAGTACACAGCGCGCGAGCCAGTTAGGCAGACTGTCAGCCCTTCTCGCTAAAGGCGTATCATCTATTCGAGCGCCGAGAAGCTTGTGCGCCAGGCCAATTGCGCAGGCCACCCAGTCCGAGCGCTGCGCATCCCCGCTCAAGAAATACTCCCAATCAAAATTCGCCGCACGCGATTCCAGCGCTACTGCAACATCGCATAGCCACAGAGATCGCCACGCGCCGTGACGTAACATGTGAAGACAAATGAGACGAAGATTATCTTCCGGCCCCAGCGTTCGTACCTCAATTGAACCGAGTGGCACTAGCTGCGAGCGAACGTAAAGCTGATCGAAGCTCCGGTCATCAAGTTCGGCTGCTCCTCGATGCAAATCCACCGGGCACCTCGGAGCATTCGGATGCTTGAGCAGAGCGGCTGCGTTTGAGTAATTTTCAGGCCGCACATACAGATCAACGTCTCCGTAGGGACGCAGACCTGTTTTCGGATAAAGTCGAGCAATCGTCCAGCCCTTACCCATCAGCGGCTCAAGGCCATTGGCCCTCAGAAACGTGATAGCCTGTTCGATTTCCCTGTGGCTTGCCGCAGCCATGAGCGTGTTAAGCTTGTAGGCCTGTTGAAGTTGAGCAGCTTCATCAGACATTTCCATATCAGAATGCTTGATTCGCCACCAACCCAAAGCCGCGCTGCCGGAATTGAAAAGCAACGGCTTGATCGCTGCCAACTCAGAAACTGAAATAGAGATTGACGGCGGTAAGCTGCGCCACGCACAGGCAAGCACGAACGCTATTCGTTTGCCCAGTTCGTCTGCTCGGTCAATTTTCCTGGCCACTATTAAAACAGCAAGCGTTAGTTCCTTTCGCTTCTTCGCTTTCTTGGGCGCTTTAGCTTTACTTCCACCTGCGCTCCCAGATTGTTGAGAAGAACCGCGCGGTCTGAAACCGAAAACGATGGTTTCATCACTTTCTCAATCGCGCTGAGTGCGCCCGTCGAGTTACTGATGTCGCGCAGGGCTTTGAAAGCAGCAAAGCTCAAATCGGGAATGCCGAACTGAGGAGCTTTGATGCTTGTTTTCCTCGCAAGCTCAAGCGGCTCATCGCCACCGGCGAGCAATCTGAGCGCAGGCCCCGGCGCAACGAGTATGCGATGCGCGCCTTGCGGGGTTAAAGGAACGCTCGAAAGCGGCGCTACTTGACGCAGCACTAACTCTGCCAGCGCCAACGCGCGAAGAATGCCCTCTGAACTCAGTCGAAGCATATCAAGACGAAGCGACGGGGCGAGGGCTAATAGCAGATCATCTATTTCATCGCGAGCCGACGGCGCGGATGGCGCTACGGCTAAGACTTGCGCGGCCCGCAAGGTGAAAGCGTCAAGCTCATCAGGCTCATCTGAGGCTTCTTTTATTACCTGATTGAAGCTCTGCTGTCCGAGCGAGCGCGAGCAGGCGTCGCGGAAATTCTTTTCCCTTTTAAGTACAGAATCCGGGTCTGCCGATTGATGCAAAAACGCCACGGGGAGATGAGCTTCCAGATACTCAGGGTCGAGAAGCTGGCTCTCTCGCGCAGCCGATTCGACCATAGAGTGAGTCCCTTCAACTTCGCCGGGTCGCGCAGGCAATTTCAGTCGCAGCGGGCACATGAAGTGCGGGCTGATGGCTATGTTTTTGCCGATACGTGTGAAGACGTTGAAGGGGAAAAGCATGCAGACGCCGGGCTTCTGTTGTTTGCCATGCTCTTTCTCGATGCGACACAGATTATCCGCTTCAAGGAAATGACACCTGCCGGTCGGAGTTGCGAAAGATAGTATATTGCCGTGTCGCGCGACGGCCATGCTTTCAAGAGCCGGGTAAAGCTGGACGAGTTTCTGCATCTCTCGCCGCAAGTTTCCAGCAAACCCCTGCCCTCGACAACAAAGCGCGTCGCATTCGGGGCATACATACTGAAAGACTCCGTCAGGAAATGCGAAATAGAACTCGGTTGTCGCAATCCCGTTAGATGGCCGGTGCGTCACCACTCATTCCTTTCGATGGATGTTCGTGACTGGTTAGCATGGCTGAGGCCCGCAATCGCCTGATGGGCGATGACAGACGCCTTTGCCGTTCTTGCAGCAACGGCCATCTTCTTTCCCGAATTTGTCTGTATCGTGTTTGCAACTTACATCTGGGCCGGAAGCCGCCTGCGCGGCTGTCGGCGCAAGAATCGAGATGACTGAAAGGCCGCCAATGACAGCCAGTTTTTGCATCAATTCGCGGCGGGACGAGCGGCGCTGAAATCCCGCAGGCACGGTCACTCGCTTATCAAGCAAGTGAGCTTTTTCCAACCTGCGCACTGCAACCCAGACCACTTCGTCATCAACCATTATCTTAAACTTCTTGCGAAGCCGAGCTACGATCTCCGGCACGCTGGTCTTGCCGTCGCAGTGATGCCAGACCAGAGCGGCTGTTTGTTCAAGACTGTGAGCCTTATGACGATCAAGATCATAGACCAACAACTCATCTTCTAATTCTTCTATCACCAACCCACTTTTTCGCGCTTCTGGAATCGAGTTCGGAATTATCACTCACATCACCTCTCTATTTTTTTTAACAACGTCATTCAGAATTGAGTCCACTATTTCATCCGCTTCACCGCGCACGCCTTGTAGAACCGGGGCCTGAGATACAACCTTTCGGAGCATGGCCATAGTAGCTTGCGGCTGCAACCGAGCCGACATGGCATTTGATAACATTGCCAGCGCCGCTCGACTGGGCGAGAGGAGTTGAGGTTGCCATCTCGCTCCCCTTTCATAATGACTAACGACGATCAGGCCTACGGGCAGAGGCTTTTTCCCAACGCGACCGTCCATCAATTCGACTGGGCATCTTTCAGGTCGCCCCAGCCCGCGTCCGCGTATGTGCAGGGGCGACGCATAAGGATGTACTAATCCGCGCCCGTCCATCACGGCAAATTCATCAGAGTAGTAGCTTGCGCCTGCCCGCATCAAAGCCAGCACGAGACTGGTCTTTCCACTGAAATTGTCTCCGGGAACAACGATGGCTCGACCGCGCCAGCCGACTACGCCCGCATGAAAAAACATCTTGCGCTCGGTCGTCGTAGCCACATATGAATGAAGATTAGCCTCCAACTCCGTCAGCATTTCTTCAAGGTCAAGGGTTCGAGCCAGTCTGGTCGCGCCCGCATATAGAAGATTGAACCGGCGAATCCTGGATTGCCCTTTAGCGCCAGAAACCAGAACCGAGTACAGACAATCTACGACAGGCGACCGCGCAGGCTTCCAACCGAAAGGAAGGCGATCAAGCACCTGCTCCAACACAGATCTGTCGTTTACGCGAATCCCGATGCGCCGCCCGTAGGCGCGAATGCAAATCCCGTCCGCCCAGCTCGTCTCGTCAAGCTTTTTCATGCACGACGATTCCCACTTGTAACGAGGCAACTGTTGATTGCTTTCACCTGTCATAAAAGATAAATAACAGCCGCTACTCAGCCGCGTAGCGGCGCTATGACTTTAGCCGTGTACTTCAGGGCGCGGAAGAAGGTGAGATTAGACATTTACGTCGCGTCAGCGACGATTGAATATTAACTCAATCGTCGCTGACGCGACGTAATTTATTATGAACTTAGCTCTCCGTGCACTAAAGTACACGGCTAAATTCAAACTGCCGCTAACGCGGCCACATTAGAGCTATCAGATTATTCAATCCGTATGCTGCGGCCATATTAGAGCTATCAGATTATTCAATCCGTATGCTCATCTTCTTGAGTCCAAGGCCCAGCCCGCGCAGGCTTTCGAGCTTGCTTTCGGGAACCTTCAAACTCGATATCAGAATCTCTCTTATGCCGTATGTGTGAATGATTTCGTTCAACTGGTGGCTGGCAAAGATGCGATAGCCGTGAATCAGTTTGCCTGCTTTGTGATTGTCGTCATCAATGAAGCCGACAGGCGCGTAACGGTGATCGGGGTTATTGAGAATCTCGCGGATCAAAAGCTCGCCGCCATCGCCCGCGCCATAAATCAACACTGGCTTCGCGTCAGGATGAAAGCTTGCGCCGCCTGCGATCATTTCGCGCATCAATCTAAACGACAACCGGCTCACGGTCATAAAAACTACAAGCATGAGCATGTTCAATAGAAAGACGGCTCGCGACGGACCTTGAAACCGATACATCAAAAACACGACCGCAGCAGACGCGACCGCGCCTGCTATCACAGATTTCGCTATCACGAGCAGGTCTTTGACTCCCGCATAGCGCCATAGACCTCTGTACACGCCGCCGATCAGGAAAAGCATCATCTCTACCATTATCACGAGCGGCAAGTCTTCATGAATATGGAAAGCTGTTCGCCCGGCAGACTGCCATCCCAGCGCAGCACGTAAGCCGCATAGTAAGCCAGCGTCACAAGCACAGCGTCGAGCAATACTTCAAAGACGCGCCGCTTGTAAGAGAAACCCGCAATCGCATTGATTATGCGAAAGCCTTGAGGCGATACGCCTTCTTCGTAGACTCGCACCTTGCCGAGATACAGCCCCAGGAAAAGCACGGCCAGCGCGAAACATGGAACAAGCGCCAGAATCACTGTCGTCTCAAGCAGTCTCACCATCAGGGCCAGCACACCCGTCACAGTTGCAAACAAATAAAGCATCAACACCGCGCGGCGCTCCGATATGCCTAACGCTACGAGCCTGTGCGAAGTGTGATCGCGCCCACCCTGCGAAATCGGGCGACCAGACAGTTGCCGCGTTATCGTCACCATGCACGTATCGAATATGGGAATCATCAGTATCAGCACGGGCGTCAGCAGCACGGATGCCAGATTGCGGAAACGACCGGTCGCGCTCAGAAGCGCCGTGCCACTGAGCATGAAACCGAGAAACATCGAGCCGCAATCGCCCATGAAAATAGAGGCCGGGCTGAAGTTGAATGCAAGAAAGCCGAGCACAGCGCCGCCCAACAGCGCAGGCAGCATCGCTTCCTGCGTTTGCCCGTTGAGCAGGAACGTGATCGTCAAAAACACGCACGAGATGAAAGAGACTCCGCCCGCAAGCCCGTCCATGTTGTCGAGCAGGTTGATGGCGTTCGTGATTCCAATCAGCCAGAAGATGGTTAAGAAATCATTGATCCACTGATAATTCACCCACGGCAGGTGCAGTCCGAAATAGACCGCCATCGCCGCAGCGATCAATTGAATTACCAGTTTCGCATAAGGCTTGATCGGGTTTATGTCATCAATCAGCCCCGTGAAAAAGAGCAAACTGGCCCCGGCAATTATCGGATAGGAAGCGGGCAGATTGGGCAGGAAGAATGCGTAGCCGATTATAAACGCGGCGTAGATGGCCACACCGCCCAACATAGCAGTTGGCTTGCTGTGCCAACGGTCTTGTCTGGGCGCAGCCACCAGCCCCGTCCGATGCGCGGTTCTGCGAGCAAGTATTGTGAGGATTAATCCAAACAATAATGTGCAAAGACTGACTAGAATGATTCGCATATTACCACCTGTGAGGAGCGGGAATTCAACCGAAGGCGTTAGAGCTTGTTTTAGAAGCTCCGTAGGAGCGACCTGTCTATAGTTTCGTCGTCGGTAGAGCAATTTGTAGCTCCGTAGGAGCGACCTATTGATTTATAGGTCGCTCCTACGGAGCTACAAGATCATTTTGCATCACGTTGCTATAGACAGGTCGTCCCTAACGGGACTACTAAAACAGCCTCTTAAACCTGAATGGCTCTTTGGAACGCCGGACTGCTTGCGCTCCTGTTTGCTCTTAATTTTTTATGCTTGAAACACAAGAGAGGCGGCGGGGATTCCCAACTCGCCGACCATTCTATCTCGATGATACTCGATGATGCTGGCAAGTATCGCGTCAAGGCCGATCTTCGGATCATAGCCGATCAACGTGCGTATCTTTGATATGTCGGGAACGCGGCGCATCATGTCCTCGAACCCTTCTTCGTAAGCTATGTCATATGGCTGGAAGGTTATCTGCGAATCAGACTCGACCGCTCGCCTGATTTTTTCCGCAAGCTCCAGCATCGTGACTTCGTGATCGCTGCCTATGTTGTAGACCTCGCCGACGGCGCGTGGATGTTCGGCAATTCGGATGAGCGCATCCACCACATCGGAAACGTGTGTGAAACAGCGCGTCTGCGACCCGTCGCCAAAGATGGTGATGTCCTGACCCGTGAGCGCCTGCTGAACGAAGTTCGGAATGACCATTCCGTAGCGGCCCGTCTGCCTGGGGCCGACCGTGTTGAACAACCGCGCAATCACAGTAGGCACGCGCTTCTCTTTCCAGTAAGCGATAGCCAGAAACTCGTCAATCGCTTTCGAGCAGGCATAGCTCCAACGGCCTTTGTTAGTCGGCCCCATCACGAGGTCGTCGTCTTCGCTGAAAGGCACGCGATTGCGCTTACCGTACACCTCAGAGGTTGACGTGATGAGCACGCGCTTGCGCTTCTTTGCGGCCAGACTCAGAATGATGTCCGTCCCGCGAATGTTAGTCTCGATTGTGTTGACGGGGCTTTCAACGATCAGGCGCACGCCGACCGCAGCGGCCAGGTGATAAACCACATCGCACATATCAACCAGTTCAGCCGTCAGCCTGTAGTTGCGTATCGTGTCTATGTGATAGGTGAAGCCCGGATGGGTTTTTGCCAACTGCAGGTTCTCGATAGAGCCGGTCGAGAGGTCGTCAATGACATGGACATCGTCGCCGCGCTGGAGAAGCCGTTCCGCCAGATGCGAGCCTATAAAGCCCGCCCCACCTGTTATTAATACTTTCATCTTATTTTTTTCTCCCACTAAGACTGAATCAATATTTCGGCATCGCGCGAAGGCGCAGCCTCACAGATGCCCGTCATTTCGCGATAAAGATTTTCAACATCGTTCAACAAGCGAGCTTTTGACAATTGCGCTCTGACAAACGCGCGACCGCGTTCGCCCATCTCGCGCCTAAGCTCAGGCCGCTCGATCAAATACCTGAGCGCGCGAGCAAAGCTTTCCCTGTCGCGCGAGGGCGCAGTTACGCCGTGATCCCAGATAGTAAACCCGTCCATCTCCGCTCGACGCTCGCCCATAACATCAACGACGCCGCCGACCTCTGTCGCCGCGACCGCGCGACCGCAGCACATTGCTTCAATCAGCGTGAGCGGTGTTCCTTCGTTGAGCGATGTCAACGCAACCAAATCGAGGTCGGCGTAAAGCGACGTTGCATCTTCGCGGAAACCCGTGAACGAAACTCTTTCGCTGATGCCTGACGCGCGCGACAGATTTTCCATCTCCGCGCGCAAATTGCCGTCGCCGATGACTACGAAATGAGCGCGCTGTTTCGACTCAGTTGATGAAGCCGAAAGCCGCGCTGCCACATCGAGAAACATTGCGTGATTTTTCACTTCGCACAGCCGCCCGACGATGCCGACAGCAACTTCTCCGTCTTTTATCCCAAGTTCTTCGCGCAAAGAGCCGCGCCGCTCGCTTATCTCGTCAATGTCCAGGCCAAGCGGCACTACTCGGAACTGCTCGGGGCGTCCCACGCGAAAAGTTTCGCCGATTTCGCGTCGCTGCTGCTCGCTGATTACGATCACCCGATCAGTGCAGGCGCGAGCCAGCGCGCGCTCGATTCTGACAAACAACTTTGTTTTGGCCGCGCCGTAGTAGCTGTGAAAAATGTGACCGTGATAGGTGTGCGCAATGTAGCATTGGCGAGGCTTGAGCCACAGGGCCGAGGGCGTAAGCCATTTATAGATCATCGCCGCGACGCGACCCGCCGCGCCCGCTTTCGCTTTGTGCGTATGAATGATCTGCGGTTTCAGCGAAAAGAACCGGCGCACAAGTTTTGCGATCACGAGCGCATCACGAATGCTCAACTCGCGGCTCATCTCTTTGATGACAACGGGAGTGATGCCCGCCGACTGCGCGAAGTAGCTCATATCGCCTTCGCTCGGCGGGACGGTTCCGGTGATGAGCGTCGTCTCGAACTCATCTGGGTTCAGCCCTGCCGTAAGCCAGGTGACATGCTTTGCCGGGCCGCCAATGTTGAGCCGGTCAATTATGCGAACCACTCGGATGCGCTCTCTCATCTCAATCCACAAACTCCTTGTGCCAAAGCTCCAACATCAGCAGCGTCCAAAGTTGATGCGAGTAATCGCGGCGGCCTCGCGCGTGCTGATCAACGAGATGACGAACGGCTTCGGGTTTGAAGTAGCCGCGCGCGTTCGCCCTGTCAGACAAAATGTTCTCTTCGAGAAAGCCTTTCAGTTCGTTGCGGAGCCAGTGACTGATCGGCACGCCGAACCCCATCTTGCTTCGCGTCAGATTTTCTTTAGGAACTAGCCCGCCTAGCGCCCGCTTGAGCAGATACTTCGTCGTCAATCCTTTGAGCTTGAAGGTAGCAGGCAGACTCGCGGCGAATTCCATTACGCGATGATCGAGAAACGGCGAGCGCGCTTCGAGCGAAACGGCCATGCTCGCGATGTCAACTTTGACGAGCAGGTCGTTAGGCAGGTAATTGTAAGTGTCGGCTCCGAGCGCGCGGTCAACGATGTCCATTTCGCCATTGCCAGCAAACCACGGCTCGACGAACCTGATCGCTTTCGCTTCCGCCGTCTGGTCTAAAAACTCGCGTGTGCACAACTCGGCTTTCAACTCTTCGTTGACGATGCTCGTCCACCTCAAATATCTCTCGGCCACGGGGCGGCCCATCACGCCGAGAAAACGGCGGGCTTTGCCCATACGCGACCTGGTAGCGCCTGCCACAGGAATGGCTCCTATGGCCGGTTCCACGATCTGCTTTCTCAAAAATTGCGGCAGGTGGTGATAACGCTCCGAGATTCTCATGGCCGCGTATCGCTCGTAACCTGCGAAGCATTCGTCGCCGCCGTCGCCATTGAGCGCCACGGTTACATACTGGCGCGTCATCTTCGACAGGTAGTAAGTCGGGATCGCAGACGAGTCCGCATATGGCTCGCCGTAGTGGCGCACGAGCGTAGGCAGCACCTCGATGGCATCAGGCCGCACGACAAATTCGTGATGGTCTGTGTCGAATTTTTTGGCGATACGGCGAGCGTGTTTGATCTCGCTGAAATCCTGCTCGTCAAAGCCTATTGAAAACGTTTTTACTCGCCCGGTCGAAAGCTCGCTCATCAGCGCCACGACCGCGCTCGAATCAACGCCGCCCGAAAGGAACGCGCCGAGCGGCACATCAGACATCAAACGCGCGCGCACGGCTTCGCGCAGCAACTCGACTGTGCGACGGCCTGCTTCTTCTTCGCTGATACAAATCTTGTTTTTGAAATCAAGCGACCAGTAACGCTCGATTTTCGCTTCGCCGTTTTGCCAGATGAGCGTGTGTCCCGGTTCAAGCTTCTGTATAAAGCGAAATGCCGTCTGCGGCGCGGGCACGCACATAAACGAGAGATAATCGGAAAGGGCTTCGTCGGTTGACCTCTCGCGACACGTCGGGGTGGCGCAGTATGGCTTGAAATTCGGAAGCGAAGACGATCTTGCCATTAGTGATCGAATAGAGCAGAGGCTTTTTGCCTACGCGGTCGCGCGCAAGCAAAAGCTTTTGCTGACGGTCGTCCCACAGCGCGAAGGCAAACATCCCGTAAAGGTATTTGGGCGCATCGCAGCCGTATTCTTCATAAGCGTGAACGATTGCTTCCGTGTCGCTGCGAGTGTAAAAGCGATGGCCTTTCGATTCTAAATCGGCGCGCAGTTCAGGGTAGTTGTAAATCTCGCCGTTCAGGACTACCCACACGGTTTCGTCTTCGTTATGAATCGGCTGACTGCCCGTGTCGAGATCGATGATCGCGAGCCGTCGCATACCCAGGCCGACTGTAGTGGAAGCCTCAAAGTGGCTGCCAGAGCCTGTTTCACGGCGGCACGAGTTGAAGTAGTACCCCTCCATCATCCGGGCCGCGATGAATGATTGCGTCGCACATTTGACGCAATACGGCTTCACCTACCGGCTGCGTGTTTGAGCTGGCGACTCCGACAATTCCACACATTATAGTTTGATTCGTATGCCCTATAAGTTTCCGCCGGATTCAGCGCGAAGCGGAGAGAAAGCCGCTTGCGTGAAAGCGATTTGGGCGCGTTTCTTTTGTCTGGCCTCGCGCCTGAGTTCCCATCCGATGCTGATGAAGATTATGAAGAATACGTATAGTTGCGCGCGGTGCCTGTAGGCAGTGCCGACGTTCGTTTGATATAGCGCGTAGGAGAGCGTCAACCCTACGGTGAAGATGCAAATGGCAAACGATTCTTTCAATCGCCGCCTTATGGCGAACCAGTACCCTTTGACCATCATTGGCACCATCACCCACCAGATCAGCAGCTCGGGCACGGTTATAAGCTGGCGCAGGTTGTTTATCATCCAGGGGAACGGCGCGAATAACACATAGAGTAATCCAACGGGCAGAAACTCGATGGCCGCCGCAGGGTCTGTAATATCAACGTCACCGCCGAAGCCGGAATTTGCTTCTTTGGCAGACCACACGCGCACGTATTGAAGTCTTTTCAGGTCAAATGTCTCTTGAGGCACATTCGCTGCCCCGAAGTACGCAAGAGCGACTCCGATCAGAATCACCAGCAATCCGCCTTGCATTACTCTGAGCGGCGTGAACCTTTTTGCTGCGAACACGAACGCCCCGGCTATGGCTACAAACATGATGTAGAAAGCGTAGTTGCGCAGCGAGTAAAGGCAGAAGAGAGAAAGGAGCAGACACAAGAGGTGTTTGACTTTGAATTCGTCTCGAAGCTTCAACGTGTATAGAGCGCACAAACACAGGCTCAAAACAATCGGCCCGTCTTTCAACATCTGCGACGACCATAAAATCAGCGAAGGCGAAAAGGCCGCCATCATCGCGGCTACGCGCGCGACGCGCTGCTGCGGATAAACCAGCATCGCTATCTTGTAAACGGCGATGCAGACTGCCGCACCAAGCGCGCAATTAATCAGTTGCACAGCCAATTGATTCTGCCCGATCACGTAGTAGACCGAGCCGACGTAATAAAACATCCCCCAACCCGGCCTGTTTTGTGCAAGGTAACTCTGCATGTAGGTAGTATCGAGTTTGCCAAGCCCTTGCCATGCGTGGCTGAGAGCGTTTCCGACGATATCGTATGTATCGGAATCGCCGCCGAAGAATAATTGCCAGTTGTGGCTCGCGCTGAAGAAAGCGACGACCCAACGCACGATCAGCGCCCCTGAAAACAGGCGCATCAGGAATTGCCGATCTGATTTATCTTTGATGATTATCCAGTAGCAGATCACCGCGGGCACGATTCCTGTCAGAATCGTCACGCCAATTTCCGGCGACCCAACGACCAGGTTGCCCAGATACACGGAGAATGCAACGAGCGCGATGATAAATAAGACTGCAACCACTTTTTTACTCATCAATTCACCCCGCGATGCCCGTTGCCATTATTTGCGGCTGCGGCAAATAAGATTTCGCCCAGCTTCGCCGCTTGATCTTCGAACAGGTAGCGCCGCAAAGCGAAGCGGCGACCACTGCTTCCCATCTCCAGGCGCAAAACTTTATCCGTAAACAGCCTGTCGAGGGCGTCAAACCATTCGCCTTGAGACGAGGCCAGAAAAGCAGCGCCACTTTCATTAGCAATCTCTTTCACCACGCCGACAGGAGAAGCGACGAACGGAACTCCGCAACAAGCATATTGAACGGCCTTGAACCCTGACTTGCAGCGCGACCATTCGTCATCATTCAGCGGATAAAGTCCGATGTCGAACGAGCGAAAATCTTCGACCTCGCGCTCAAGCGACCAGTCCCGCTCCGCCAGATTCACGCCGCCTGCGCGCTCTAGCGCGCGACCTCCGCCGATGACCTTCAATATAAAAGAGTGTTTATCGGCAAGTTTTTCCAGAGCGGGCATTATCTGTTCCAGGTACGGAAGCGTGGTGTGCGTGCCTATCCAACCTATTACAAGCGGCGCGCCTGTTTGGCCGTTCGCCTTTGGCGAAAACTTGTTCGTGTCAACTATGGTCGGCAGCACGGTTGTGCCTACGCCGGTTTCGCTGACGTGTTGAGCGATAAAATCATTGCCGCATACGACGTGCGATGAACGCTTAATCAGTTCCGACGTTTTGTTGAGGCAGCGCAGGCGCGAACCCAGGCGGCCATAGATCGGACTCGTGTATTGAATCCATAACGGATCATCGAGGTCGAGCACCAGAGGCTTGCCGAAGATTTTTGAAATAGCTCGCTCGAACAGCGGCGGCCCGACCAGCGCAGCCTCGCGCTGAATGAAAATCACATCCCACTTCCTGGCTGTCATCAGGTCGCGAACACGCGCAGCCGCAGACAACCCGATGCCGATTGCGTTTTGACTCAAACTGCTTTTGTTATAGAGATGCGCAAAAAGATCATTGCCTATAAAGGGCCGCAACTCGCACTCGATTCCATGCTCGCGCAAATTCGGGATGAACTGAGCTATGCGAAACCGCGTCGAAGCTGCCTGTTCGGGATAGGGCGCAAGCGCCAGAACTTTAAGCGCACTTTTCATAAAATCAAAAACAACTCAGCCGCGTAGCGGCGCTATGACTTTAGCCGTGTACTTCAGTGCACGGTAATCGAATGCCCTCACCCCTTCGTCGCGTCAGCGACGGATGAATCTCAATCGTCGCTGACGCGACGAAAATATTTGGCCTCGATATTCCCGGCCTTGAAAGACCGGGCTAAATTCAAACGCCGCTAACGCGGCGAAAGATACGCAGACGAATCAGGTCAGTTCACATGATCACTAACCCGACCGGAAGCGCGAGCCAACGGGGCCGCCGCAGTGCCATGCTCGCTCAGTGAATCGTAGACGGCGATGTAGCCCGGCGCGCCCACATCGGCAAGCGAATATCGTTTTTCAGCCACTTCGCGACATCTCTCGCGCACATCCTTTTGTTGAATAAGAGCTATCACCTGACCGGCTGCGCTCGCATAATCGGTCGCGTCAAATTCGTCAACGATGATGCCGACATGTTCCGCTTGAATGATGCCGTCAGTGTCGCCGACGCCCGATGTGCTGACGAGCGGAAGACCTGCGGCAAAATATTCGCCTATCTTGGTCGGCGAACCTGCGATCAATGCCGGGCCTTGCTCTATAAACAATATTCCAACGTCGCAGGAACCAAGTCGTTCAGCCACTCGATCAGGGTCAGCGCTGGTGATCGAATAAGAACCATCTTCAACGCCTCTGGTTCGGAAGGCGCGCGAGACTTCCGCCTGATTGGACTTTGTGATTACGAGGAAGTGCGCGCCATCGAGTTTGCTCTTTAACGCTTTGAAAAAATCGATCATTTCACCGAGCAGGTAGCGCCCTGTGGCCGAGCCAACGTAAACAAGCTTGACGTGATTTTCAAACGTATCGCGTTTGACTGCTTGCGCTCGATCATACTTTGATAGATCAACACAGCACGGGATGACAGAAATTTTCGACGAATCAACTTGCGCGGCTGCGAGCGTGGCTTTCATTTTTTCAGTCAACGTGATGATGCGATCAGCATGTTTCAACAGCGCGCGCTCGGCTGCTTTGACGAGGCGAAACGGAAGGCTGTCAGTCGCCCACACGCCGTTGTCAACATACTCTTCGGCCATCAATCCGCGCAGGTCGAAGATCAGCCTTCGCCTGAGCGCAAGCTTGAGCGGCAGGCAAATGACTCCGGGCACATGCGCGCGCGCGTGCAGGATGTTTATTCGATGACGAATGATTAACCACGCTGAAAAGATGATGCCCAGCAGCACATCAAAGCCTGTTGCCAGAAGCGACGGGCGCTTGTGGTATTTCAATGCGTGCCAACGGATGCCATCAGCATTCAGTCGTTGCTTCAATTCGCGCCGACGATTGCGCTCGCTCTTAATCCATGCAGAGCGTTTCTCGTAAGTCAGCAGGTGTATCTTTATGCCTGATTCGGAGAGCGCGCGAAGGTAAGGCAACACCTGCGTGTGAACCAGCGGCTCTTCTGTGTTGAAATAGCAAACGTAAAGAGATCGCATTGAACTTAGCAATTAACTCTTTGTCGCCTTCGCGACGGATGAAACAGTTTGAGCCAGCGCGCTAATCCCGAAACGCGCGCGGCAAAGGCTGGCAGGTCGTCGTCATCCCCGATCAGTATGCGCTTGAGCTTAAACAGATCGCCTTTCATATCGTTGATGCCAACGTCGGTCGTCAAAGCGCAGGCATAGCCGACTGAACGTACTTTTTCTACAACCGAGTCTGAATACTTCCCGCGCGGATAAGCGAGCGCCACTTCCCGGTTGTTTATGTTGGCGACTATGGCCGCGTAGGAGTCGTGTATCTCACGCCCTGTTTCTTGCGATGATAAGGATGGCAATTCTGAATGCGAACAAGTGTGAGAGCCGAATTCAATGTTTTGTTGTTGTCGCAATATTTGAGCTTCTGTCCACGAAAGGCTCGACTCATCATCAGCGGGCGTCCAATGCCCATTCAATTTCGCGTTGGGGCCTTCTCGAATACGATCAGTGATGAGAAACACCGACGCAGGCATCTTTCGCTCGGCCAGAGCGGGCGCGATCACAGTAAGAAAATTGCGATAGCCATCATCGAAAGTCAGTATCACCGAATAATCGGGCAACTGCCGTCCCTCTCGCCTCGCCGTCAAATACTGGCTGAGCGAGATGACTCGATAGTGGCGCTGCAAATAATTGAGATGCGCGACAAAGCGGTTATAGCGAACGTGCAATCCGTGGGGGTTATAACGGATGCGCTCCGTTCGTCTGGTAACGCCGTGATAGCAAAGTATCCTCACCTGCTTGCGGCTCCACCACGCGGCAAACCATGTCACGCCAACTGTATGCAACAGGGTGAAAACAATACTCTTCATAGGCTGATGTCGGGGGCTAATGTCAGGACAATTCTGCCAGGACAATCATTCGATAGCTGTTGTCGGCTCCGGGCGCAGGCAACAGGTTGAACAGCGCGCCGAACAACAGATTTGCCGCTGCATATAACACTCGGGAGCGCGCAGCGGCGGCGCGCACTAACCGGCAAATGATCGCCGGTTCGCAGTAAGATATGGAAACTTTCGCCGTCCGCCCCGATTCAATCGCGGCTTGACGAAGTTGTTCGACGACCATCGCGGTCGCAGGGTAGCTTTGATCTTGATGCTCTCTCACCCAGTCAGGCACCGGACGCGAGCGCGACTGGCAAGCGTTCAAGAATTCTTCATCGCACGCGCGCGCAGTTTGTCCGTGAGGGCATGCGATCAAAAGAGCGCGCGACGCTACGCGCACAAGCTCTTTTATCGCTTTGTCGCGTTCGGCAAGCGAAAGATTTTCCAACACGTCAACACAACTGACCAGCGCAAACGAGCGATCAAGGAATGGCAGCGCTGTAACGTCCCCGCGTTGAGCAGTGAATCCCGCAGCCGAGCCGGTCGAAGCGTTCTTGTCCACGCCTATAATCTCTACCTCTTGCAGAAACGCGTGGATGCCGAACCTGCCGCACCCGACATCCAGCAAAACAGGACGGGGCTGCCCGTAAGGCAGAACAGAGCGCAACAAACGGGCGACCGTCAGATTGCGACATCGCGTGTCCCATCCGAAACGATAGAGCGTGCGTTTGAATCTTTCTTTCATGTGTAGCTACATCGCTGGGAGCGCAGGCGTCTCGCCTGCAGGTTTGAAGTAAGAAGCCTCACAGAATTTGATAAAGTTTGAATGTTTGACATCACAACTCATGCAGGCGAGACGCCTGCGCTCCCAGGCAGTCAGACAAAATATTCGCCAACTGCCTTGCGCCATAACGGCGTTCGTATTGTGAAAGATCGCGCTCGTTCATCGAACAGGCCGAGGCAGATTTATATTCCAGGTAAGAATCAATCAAACATCGGTCAATCCCCATTGCGTCTTTGGCTTCGACGGTCACGCCCGCGCCTGTTTCTCGAATGATGCGCGCGGCCTCGAATTCAGAAGGCATTATTGCAAGAACCGGTCTCTGCGCGCCCAGATATTCATACAGCTTGCCGGGCACGTGGCCGGAATTCGTTTTGTCGCCGTGCAGGATCAAAAGCAGCATTGACGAATTAACCTGATGCGCGAGCGATTCGCCGTGCGAAACGAATCCGGTGAAACTGGTGATGTCAGCAAGGCCTACGCTACGCGCAACTTCTTGTGCATACGAGTCAGTCTCGCCCACGATTTTCAAACGGATGTCTTCTTTCGTAACCTGCCCGCTTTCGATCACTCGCCTGAGCGACTGAAAAAAGACTGATGGGTCTTGCTTCGCGCCATAAAAATTTCCGACATAAGTTATCGTCCACTTATCGGGACACTTGCGTCGGAGGCTCGCGAACTCGCCTCGATCAAAACCGTTTCGGATGACCTCGACGCGCCTTCTGCCCCCGGTGAGCCGTCGCAGCGCGTCGGCCCATGCGTTTGATACCGTTATGATACAATCGGCTTTTTCGAGCAGCTCCGATTCTATTATCTGGTCCAGCCGCTTGCGCATCGCGCTTGAATAATCCGCGTAATGATTCTCAGTCCACAGGTCGCGAAAGTCGGCTATCCACGGCTTGTTCGTTGCGAGTTTCAATCTGCAAGCCGCAAGGTGCGCCGTCACCGGAAACGAGCTTGAGTAAATAGCGTCAACGTTTTCAGTTTCAATCGCGCGACGGCCAGCGCGCACGGCGTAAGGGTACCAGCCGACCTGTCCGTCAGGTATGTAAACCCATGTGCGAACAGCCCGCTTCAAGAGATTCATCATGCCGCCTTTGCTGCCGTTTCCATTCTGCTGCGACTGACCGGATTGCGCTGCGCGTTTGAGATTCGCGCTCAGATCAATGTACCCGGTTCTAACGACTTCGACTCCCTTTGATCCGCCGTCATCGAGCGAGTGGTCAACCAGATAAGAGCCTTGCTTCGGAGTCAAAACAATCGGATGCCATCCATGATCGGGCAAGTAAGAGGCAAATTTTTGCGAACGCTGGCTGCCGATGCCGCCCAGTGGAGGATAGTAATAACAAAGCATCAATAGGTTTGGCACTGCTCAGTTCCTCAACGCGGCTTGATAAAACTCGCGAAGATGCTGGCGAAAAACATCGCGGCTGAAGTTGGCGATGAAGCGTTCGCGCCCGCGTCGGCCCATCTCTTCACGCATATCGCTGCTTTCGGCAAGTCTGCGCATCGCGATAAAGAGCGCATCCGCGTCACTGGGTTCTATCAGCAAGCCCGTAACGTTATGCTCGACGATCTCCGGTATGGCGCTGATGTTTGTGCTGATGACCGGAAGCGCGAAAGACATCGCTTCGGCGTTTGTGAACCCCCAGCCTTCGGCTTCCGTCGGCATCACGAACACATCCGCCGAAGGATAAATTTCTCGATAGAGCTTCTCGCGGCTCATGAAAGGCAGCATCGTTATGCCAGCCGATTGCTTCACCTGCTCGCGGTCGCGCGTGACGACTGTGAGCGAAACTTTTTCGTTTGACTCTCTCAAACGCTCGAACGCTGCGACGACCAATGGCCCGCCTTTGCGCGCGAACTCGCGCCCGACGAAAAGAAAGTTGACTCGCTTGCCCTGCGTCTTGTGCCACGCAAGCTCAGGCACATCGAAGCCCGGACAGATAACGTCAACTTTGCCCGGCGGCAACCCGTGCCGGGTGTAAATTTCGCGCGCCCAGTTCGAGAAAGTGTAGATGCGCGCCACCGAATCAACGTTGAGCAACTCGTCGCATATTCCAAGCGGGCGATAGATGGAGCGAGCCAGATTATAGCGACGGTTTATTTTTCGCTCGTTCCATTTTTCGTAATCGCGCACGTAAATGTAATGGCTCGACCCTGCGCTCATCACTATCGGCACTCTGCGCTTTGAATATATCTTCGTCGGGTGCGAATGCACATGAACGATGTCAACATCATCGCCCACGCTCAGAACCCGAAAGCCAAAACTGTAACGCAGAAAAGGATAAACCGCGCGATTGAGCAACACTTCTTGAACAGGGTGACAGCGTGCTCGCTCGTTGCCCGAATGAAACTGCTGGCTCAACCAGTAGTTGACCCCTTCAGGCGGATTTTCAGAGACCTCTTTGACGTAGACGCCTTCGCCGCCTTCTTGAGGCGGCCCGACAAGCACGCAGTTAATCATTTCGCCTTTTCTTTGCAACGACGAGATACTGAAAAGTGAAGAAGTGTCGCCACAGCAGCGGCGCAATGAACCGGCAAAACAACCGGCTCGCAAGCGCGCCTACGCGGCCAATCCGGCTTTGATCTTCAAACAAGCGATAATTGCGATCAACGCGCTCTATCTGGTAGCCCGCGCGCTCGAACATCTCTTTTATCGTGGGCAGCGTAAAAAATCTGAGGTGCGTGCTATCGAGTATGCCGCTTTCACTGTAGCCCCAGCGATTGAATAAGAGCCGCGCGATCACCGCATAGAAACGAAGGTTCGGAATGCTTGCTATGACGAGGCCATCGCTCTTCAGATAACGACCGTATGAAGCGAGCACAGACCAGGGATCAATCGTGTGTTCCAGAATGTCTGCAAAAATGATGCGATCAAAACTCGCATCATCGAGCGGCAGATTGAAATTTTCAACATCGCTCACAAGAACTTGATCGAGCCTCGTTTTGGCGAGCGCGGCGGCTTCGGCAGAGCGTTCGATACCGATGACTTCGAGCGCGCCCGCGAGTTTGAGCGCGTATCCAAGCTCGCCCGCCGCGCAGCCCACATCGAGAATGCGCTTGCCTTGCGCGCTGGCGATGGCTTGAATATCGGGCCTGGTTTCCAGGTAATACTCAGCCGCTTTTTGTTCCGTGCTGGCAATTTCGATGCTGGTTACTCTATCCATTTCGCTTCGTGATTATTCAGCCCTAGCTCCGTAGGAGCGACCTGTCTATAGAACCAGTAAGAGAAAAATTCCTGTAGCTCCGTAGGAGCAACCTTTTGATTTATAGGTTGCTCCTACGGAGCTACTAAATCATTTTGCGTTGCGCTGCTATAGACAGGTCGCCCCTACGGGGCTGAGTTGTTATCTTTAGTTCTTCATTCAATAGCAAGCTTGCGCCCGCGTATTGCGCGAAGGTGATATTTCAGAGAGCGATTGTAAAACTTTGCCTGCGAGTTGAAGTAATCGCTCGCGCCGCTTTTGGCCATCGCGCGCAGACCGAAATAACATGCGCGAATCAAAGCGCCTGCGGTTTTGATGAGCATAAGAACGCTCATCGCCACCGTGCCCTGTCGCCTGCGATAAATTTCATACGCGCGCTTATGACACAGGTCTACGCGCTCGTCACCGTACTTGATCTCCGCGCTCTTGTGATTCAGATGAATGATGCGACAGTCGTGCGCGAACGATATTCGCCAGCCTTTGTCATGCACTCGCATGCACCATTCCAGGTCTTCACCGTACATGAAGATTCGCTCGTCGAAGCCCGCCGTTTCGTCAAAGACTTCGCGCCGCACAATCATCACCGCTCCCCACACCGCGTCCACATCGCGCGTGCGGTCGTGCGCCCAATATCCATTCAGCAACAGTTCGCCCTGGCGACGACGAGACAAAAACTTGTAGAGCATCAAGTCTTCTACAAGAGCCATCTTGATCGAAGGAAAGCGAGAGCACGAACCTTGCAACGTCATGTCTTCGAATAAAAGCTTGCAGCCCGCGATGCCTATCTCAGAATCGCTCTCCATAAAATTCACGAGCCGCTGAATCGAATCATCAATAACGAGAGTGTCGCTGTTGAGAAGCAGAAAGTATCGCCCGCGCGCGACACGCATCGCTTGATTGTTTGCGCGACCGAATCCGAGATTGCTGTCATTGATTATCAAACGCGCTTCGGGAAATTCCGCGCGAATCATCTCGACGCTATTGTCAGAAGATGCGTTGTCAACGACGATGACTTCGCAATTGATGCCCGTGACTTTTTCGCGAACGGACGCGAGGCAATCGCGCGTGATTTCGCGGGTGTTCCAGTTGACGATTATTATCGAAAGCGTCACTTCATCCATCTTTTCACACAACTGCCAGAGCAGGTTCTTGATGGGAACGCGCAGGCGCTCGGTCAATGAACTGCCTGTGCCAGACTTCAAACGTGAGCAGCATCATTATCCACTCCGAATAATTAGCGCGGGCGGCGAAATGATCTTCGAGCATACGAGCTACGCGAGATGAATCGAAATATCCGCGCTGCTTCAACGTGTCAGGCGCGAGATGGTCACGCACGAAAGTTTCGGACGCCGGAGTTATCCAGTTCGCAAGCGGAACATTGAAGCCCGACTTCGGGCGGCGAGATATTTCCGCAGGCAGCAACCGTTCGGCGAGCTTTCGTATCGCATACTTGGTCGTAAAGCCGCGCATTTTCATGCTTCATTGGCATGCGAGCGGCAAGCTGTACGACTCGATAATCGAGAAATGGTGTCCTGACTTCGAGCGAATGCGCCATGCTCATTGAATCAGTCGTGCGAAGCAATTCGTTTGCGAGATAAGCTTTCTGATCCACGTACAACACGCGCCCGCGAAAGTCTTTCGAGTTTGCCGCCGCGAACAACTCCATCAAGTATTCGGTCGCAGCAGACTGGTTCACGCTCTCGCGCAGTTCGGGCGACAACACATCCGCGCGATCACGTTCGCTAGTCGTGTGCAGGTAGCGCGAAGCGAAACGTGTTTCGGGCGTCATCAACGTCGCGTCGAGGAAACGTTTCGCGCGAGCTGCGCGGCTGCCTTTCGCAACAGCGGCCAGAGCGCGAAGCGAGCGAAGAGACCAGCGAGGCAGCTTGTCAGCGTAATGGAACGCTTGCGCAGCCACGTGGCTCGGATAGCCTGTGAACAACTCGTCGCCGCCCAGTCCCGAAAGGGCTACGGTCACGCGCTGGCGCGCGGCTTTTGAAACGAAGTAAGTTTGAATGAGCGATTGCGACGGCTCGTCGTGATGCCACACCATTGCGGGCAACGCTTGCCATGCTTCGTCGCGCCCAAAAGTGAAAGCCTGATGATCTGTCTTGAATTTCTCCGCAACAAGCTTTGCGTAACGCGCTTCGCTGTAGCCGGGGGCGAACTCAATCGAACAAGTTTTTATTGCGCCGCTCGCGCGAGCCATCATCGCAACGACGAGGCTCGAATCAATTCCGCCCGAAAGGAATGCGCCGAGCGGCACTTCGCTTATCAATCGAATTCGCACAGCGTCTTCGAGCAGCGCTTCGAGTTCTTCGAGCCACGCCTGCTCGCTGCGCGCAGGTGATTCGGTGAAATCAATGTCCCAGTATTTTTCGAGCCGGACTTCATTGTTCTCGAATATCAGCATGCTTCCCGCAGGAACGCGCTTCACCCCCATCGAACAGAGAATGAGGCTCGGGGATTGCGAAAAACGAAAGGTATTGAATCAGCACGTCCGCATCTACGCGGCGAGACACCGTCGGGTCTTCCAACAGCGATTTGATCTCTGACGCGAAAATTAGCTCGGAGCCGCGATGGATGTAGACAAGCGGTTTGACGCCCATGCGGTCACGCGCAAGAAGTAGCCTCTGCCGCGCATCGTCCCACACGGCGAATGCGAACATCCCGTTGAATCTTTTAACGCACGCGTCGCCCCATTCTTCGTAAGCGTGAACGATGACTTCCGTATCGCAATGAGTGCGAAAGACGTGACCTTTCGCCAACAACTGGTCGCGCAGTTCATCGAAATTATATATCTCGCCGTTGTAGGCGACTGAGACCGTGCCGTCTTCGTTCGAGATAGGTTGATGGCCCGCAGCAACATCAATGATGGCGAGCCGCCGCGCTCCCAGTCCTGCCTGCCCTACCTGGAATCGGCTGCCAGAGCCGGTTTCAGGGCCGTTGAAGTAAAAGCCTTCGCCGTCAGGGCCGCGATGTTCGATCACATCGGCCATGCGTTTTACAAGGCCGCGATCTACTGGTCGCCCATCGAAATTAACTACGCCGCAAATTCCGCACATTGCTATTCAAATTCCAATTCTGATTCGCGCAACGGCGAGCGCCTGTGCGCAAAGGCTTGCAGATAGAACTCAGCCAGCCAGCTATAAAGCTGTCTTTGCTCATTATAGTAATCGTTGCTCTTGACCGCCGCGAGCGTTGAATAGACCACAAGGCGCGCAGAAGCCCCAAACAGTCTTGCCAGATGATAAAAAAAGCCCGTCGCTCGCCCGTTCACTTTCGCATAGGCTCGAAGGCCGCCGAGGTGACATAATCGCAGCCGCTCTTTTTCGGTCCACTCCACTCCTGAACTGACGCCGCCTATGTGATAGACGCTGCCTATCGGCGCGTAAAAGATTCTTTTGCCTGCGCGCTTGATTCGCATGCACCATTCGCTGTCTTCTCCGTACATAAAGAAGTCTTCTGAAAAGCCTCCGCTTTCCGTGAAGACTTCGCGGCGCAGCGTCATGAATGCCCCTGCCAGCCAGTCCACTTCTTTTTCCGTATCGCTCTTCCAGTATCCGGCCAGAAGGATGTCATCTCGCTTAGAATCCGAAACCAGCTTATAAAGCCAAAGGTCTTCAAACAGGCTGCGCCATATACTGAGCGAGCGAAAGGCTGAATGCTGAATCCCTCCGTCAGGCCATCTCAATTGACAACTCGCCATCGAAATCTCAGGGCGAGAGATTAGATAATCGCTCATTCTTGCAATCACATCATCGCGCACATATGTATCGCTGTTGAGAAGCAAGAACAAGCTACCGGCTGCGGCTCGCATACCTTGATTGCATGCTTTCGCGAATCCGACGTTCGAATCATTAAGGATGATTTTGACTTGAGGGAAACGCTCTTTCAGCATATCAACAGTGCCATCGGCAGAGGCGTTATCAATCACTATGATTTCAAATTCAAGAGCCCTGGTATTTTCAAAGATTGATTCCAGGCAATTGCGAAGCATATCGCGAGTGTTCCAGCTTACTATCACTACAGACAGCAAAGGAGTGGTTCGGCTTGTTTCATTCATTTAAATATTTTCAATGCGGCTTCCGAGTAACAGCTACTATCTCTTCACCGGCAGGCAAACCGGCTGCGCGCTCGATGCGCTCTCTGAGAGAGAGCAAAAGCGCACGCGCTCGACGGGCAAAAGGGAAACGATGCGCCCCGTCCGTGTAGATTGAATAATCGTCGCCCGCTTTTCGGCTATAACTGAACAGCGCTGTTTGATAGCTCGTGCGAGGATTCGTCTTCAAACTCTCGACTCGAAAGCCTGCGCGTTCAAGCGCGATTTGAAGACTGTGGCGCGTGAAATTGACCATGTGACGCGGAGCATCGAGATGAAACCAGTCCTGTCCGAATACTCGCGCGGAAAGGCTTTCGATGTTGGGAACGACGATGGCGAGCCGCGCTCCGGGCTTCATCACTCGATATGTCTCGCGCAGAAATTCCACGGGGTCCGAGACGTGCTCAAGCGTGTGCGATAACGAGACCGCATCAAAGCTTTCTTCGTCAAGGCAAACATCTTTCAATTCGCCGCAATAAGCTTCCAGCTTTAATTCATTCCTGGCTTGCTCGATGGCTCGGCGACTGATGTCTATGCCAACCACTCTTTTCCAACCTAGCGCCTTCATCAAATCCAGATACATTCCCGAAGCGCAGCCGACTTCCAAAAGGCTTCCGCCTTCTACGTAAGGGTGCAGCAGCGCGTCCAGTTCAAACGTGGCGTGATTACGAATCAGCGGAAGGCGGGCCAAAAGCGAGATGATCTTTTTGCCACCAAAGTGTTTGTAGTCGTAATCGTATGACAGAATACTTTTCTTGATCGCGTACCAGATTGCGGCAATCGAGTCATCGCGCAGAAACAGCGAGTATGACGCCGGAGGCTTGTAGGCATAATAAGAATCTGCCGGGTAATAAAAGTTTATTGAGCGGGCATCAGGCCGCTCTTTCAAGTAAGCCAGCTCGCACTCGTTGCATCGGGCAACTTTGAACTCTCCCGGCAATTCGCAGAGCTTGTCACAAGCAACGAACAGGTCTCGATGATTTTCACTTTCACAGACGGGGCAATGCTTTACTAATTCAAGTTGAAGACGGGCAACCTGTTGGCTTACGCTCATCATTCTCATGCCTGTTCTTTCACTACCTTTGGCGTCCAGCGATAACGATCTGCCACGAAGGATTTGAATATCTCTTTGTCTTTCAAGTTCAAAGTTATCAGATAAGTCAGCGCAGTATAAAAGGCAGTCACGGCAGACGGCGGCCAACGCAAGCGATAACACGCCGTGAACCAGAGGCTTCAACATAATTGCCAGTGCCAGCGTAAAACACATCGCCGCAAAAGGCCGCAAGAGCGCGCTCTTCAACATCTCGGCAGTGCTGAAAGAAAGCGCATATCGATTGACCAGCAATACCAGAACCGGAATGCCTATACAATTGCCAGCAAGCCACGCGAGCGCGGCCCCGAACGCTCCATAAAACGGGACAAGTATAAGGCCGCAAATGACGAGCGCCACCAGATGAATCATCTGAGATATTGCAACCAGAGCCGGTCGCCCCATGCTCTGCCCTACGGTTACAGAAACCCACGCGGGCGCGTTGATCAATACGGCAACTGCAAGGCAAGCCAGTATCGGCCCGCCGTTTATGCTCATCTCTTCGTCTATCCAGAGTCTGAGCAGGTCGCCGCCAAAAACAATCATCAGCACCGAAATCGGAGCGACCGCAATAAAGATAAATCTGAAGGCGCGCGTGTAGGCTTCTCTGATAGCTTCCAGATTATCGGTAACGCTCATCGCAGAGAATGCCGGGAACAAAACCGTGAACAGGTTATTCGGAATGAGCGTCAACACGCGCGAAGCCAGATTGAAAGGCACAGTGTAATAGGTGACTTGCGCGATTGGGGCCAATCCTCCCAGTATCAGTTTCTCTGAATGAGCGGACGCGACTCCCGTGAAGTTGCTCGCCATCACAAAGCCGCTGAATTTGAAAAGCTCGCGGAATTTTTCCGAGTCGAATCGCGGGCGAACGCTTATCGCCGGAAGCAATCTCTTTGCGACTATGACGTAGATGACGAGGCTCAAGACTGACAGCGACAGCGCCCCACAAAACCACCGCGATCAGTCCCTTTCCGAAAGCAAGCAGCAACACGGTGACGACGATCTGCAACGTTCCGATGATGATGTTGAGCAGATTAACGATGTCGAAGCGTTGCAGCGCGCGAGGGACTGCCGAAAAAATACCCATCACGAGATTGATGCCAAAGCTCACAGCCCCAATCGCAACGCCAGCACAGCGTCTGATTGCAGGCCGTCCGGCACGCTCAACAATCGCGCGAAGACGGCTGACAGGAAAAACAGCGCGGCGGCTGTCATCACGGCCATGGCTAAAAAAACGGAGAGCGCAGTTTCAATTACGCAGATTATTTCTTCGGTCTCGCCTTTCGCATCGTGTGTGGCAATGAATCGGATGACCGCCACATTCAGCCCGAGGTCCAAAAACGCCAGGTAACCGGCCATTATTGTGACTATGGAAAGAATTCCGTAAGCGTCTACGCCGAGCCTGTGCAGCACGAACGGCGTTGTAAAAACCGTCAGCCCAAGAAACCAGAACTGGGGTATGAGGTTATAGATGGCGTTTGAAATAATTTTATGCGCGCGTCTCTGGGCTGGCATGTATTGTTTGCGGTTGCTGTGAAAAGGGGAAGAACTAATCTCCCCCTTTTCACGATAGAAAGATTTACTGCTTTGGTCCGACAACCGGGCCGACGCCTACCTGCACGAAACCGGGAGGCGGCGTGTGGTTGGCAAGGAAGTAGTTTCTGGCTGCCGTCGCCTGAGCTTCAACAGCCTGCTTGTCCTTCTTAGCCTGATCGTGCGGGACCGTGACTGTCTTCGCGCAGTAGCCGGTATGGCCCGCTGCATCTGTCGCTTGAACGACTATCAGGTAGACGCGCCCGTTAAGAGGCCCGCCGCGCTCAGAGCGCAATCGCAACGTGCCGAGTCCTATGTTCTTTGCGTCAGGCGAATGATTGCCCGACCCTACATCGAGGTCTTGTTCGTCGCTATAGACTGTAACGCCTGTGCCGTTAGGGCCCCCGCCGATTACGACTTGAGAGTCGCAGTCGTCGGTCACAGTGGCCGTGAAGCCCTACGTTTTCGAGATTGTGATTTGGCGAAGCCACATTTTCGAGTCTGGGCCACGTTGCATACTGATTGCGGGCGGGTCTTGATCTGTGCATCCTCCGTCGTAGCAGATGTCCGCCTTGAAATCCAATGCGATTCTATCGGTGAAGTTGTGGGCCGTGATTTCTATCACGTTCAATCCCGGCACAAAATGCGTTGCGTTATTGGACGTGAATACTTCTGCCGGGTCTTGGAAGTTTATTATGTCTTCCGCGAACGGCTGGTTTCCAAGATTATGCCCGTTCAGAAATATCGTCGCCTGGTTATCACAATGCACTTGTATGCTGAAAGACGGATTTGTGAACGTCGGCGGCAGTGTGAAGCGTCGCTCTGAATTTATGATCCGCCTGTTCTGCTCCATGGCCATCACTGGTTACGGCAATATAGTGAGTTCCGGCAATAACTGCATAGTTGGTGTCGGGCGGCTGGCCGTCATTATCCGTATGAGGCGGAATAATGAAAGCATCTTCATAATTAGTTCCGTTGAAGAATTGCACCACAGGGTCAAGACTTCCTTCGGGCCGTTGCCGCTAATAACAGATATGCAGGTTCTAGTCTCGTGCGCCTGGGCCGGTCCTGCAAAGGAATTCGGCAGTACCAACCCAAAGCTCAGAAATATAACGAGGCTTGTGATCAACATTTTCCTGTTTTTGATTTTTGAAAAACCTTTATGCATCGGAGTCTCCTTGTCTTTAGATAGGGAACTTTCAGTTCCTCGATTTTTCTGTCACTAATAGCTGTCACTCTGACCGCGCAGGTTTGAGAATCACCCGGCGCGGAGAATGAATGGATCCCCTTAGCTAATTTTTATATTACCGACCCAGTAATGACATTGGGGCAATGCCATCACTTCTGCTCGATTAAGGCTTAAAACAGATGTCCGCTCTAAAATCCAAAGCGATCCTATCTGTAAAGTTGTGTACCGTGAAATTTATTACATTCATTCCCGGCACAAAATGCGATGGGTTCGTCGTCGTGAATACTTCAGCAGGGTCTTGGAAGTTCACTATGTCTTCCGCAAACATCTGGCTCCCGATCAGATTCCCGTTCAGAAATACTGTCGCCTGATTGTCGCAATGCACCTGTATGCTGAACGACGGATTGCTGAACGAGGCGGGCAGCATGAAAGTCGCTCTGAATAGATGATCCGCCTGCTCGGCTCCGTGTCCGTCTACGGTCACAGCGACGTAGTGAGTTCCCGGTATGACAGCATAATTGGTGTCAGGCGGTTGGCCGTCATTATCCGTATGAGGCGGAATAATGAAGGCATTCTGGAAATTGCTCCCGTTGAAGAATTGCACCACAGAGTCTGTGCTTCCTTCCGGGCCGTTGCCGCTGATAACTGATAGACATCCTCCCACATTGCAGCCCATCGTCATATTGACGTTAAAATCGCTGCTGACGATTTTGGCCCAGAACCGCCCGAACAGGTCAGTCGAATGCCCAAGCCTTAACTGGCCGTTCGGAACAAGAAATTGACCGTGAATCTCTGTATTGCGGCCAAAGCTCACCGTAGTATCGTTATGGCTAACGCCGTCTGATCGCACACAGAAGCGAGCGCAATCCGCAGGCCCTACAAAGCTGCCGTCGTTCGTGCTGAAGTCTTGAGCCACTCGCACGTCGGTCGCAGGGTCGGTCAGTATCCGCACTTTCTTGCCATTGTTGAAGCTCTTCACATTGTAGATTCCAGCGCCGAGCGTCAACGTGCCATTGTCCTGAACTCGCACGTCGCCGTAGTTGCCCGGAGCCAGCACGAGCGAGCCGCCCTTCGGCACGGTCACGTTCAATGTGCCCGGCGCAAAAGGAGGACAGGTCGGAAGCAATGCCGGATTGATTATCGGAGCAGCAAACGATGTCTGAGAAGGATCACGCAGTACGCTTGGATCGAACGAGTTCTGCACTTCGTTGGCGAACAGGTTCCAGACGCTGGATGTCTCGCCTAGGCGCACAGTATCGCCTACAACCTGTGTGCCGTCATCCATGACGACCTGATGTCCGCTGCCTCCTCCGCCCATAGAGAGCACAGGAGCATATGGGCTGTGGTTGACTCCATGCGGGTCCGGGTTGTTCACTCCGACATTCCCGCCTTTGATGAAACCGCGTGAAGGATTTCCATCTCTGCCTTTAAAATTCATCTCGTCAAATGCAAACAGCACATAGGTGTTGATGTCTCTTGAAGGTTGCGCCGGGGGGGGAGCAGCCGATTTCACTGATCGAGACTGCGCCACCGTAATAAACAAAAAGCTTGCTATCGCGAGGCAAAAAATAATCCGGCCTGTTCCTGCTCAACGCTGTCATGATTTTTTCTCCTTTTCTTTTCTGATTATCTTTGTTCGCGCGCCTCGAAGCCTGTGAGGGAGGCAGCGCGTCAGTGTTTAGAATGACCATCAGCAGATGATGACATCGCCGCATACTGTTTGATTAAAAAAGCCCTCCGCTCAGTTGCCGTGCGGAGGGCTTCGGGCATAACAACAATCACTTTGTTATTGAGCTTGTGTTTTAATCCTTGACTTGCTCGGACAAAGACTCTGCGATGGCAGCCACAACGGTTGCCAACATCTCTGGTGTCAATTCAGGGTAGATCGGTAGAGCGAGCGTCTGTTGGGCAGCGCACTCGCTTGCGGGGAAATCGCCTTGCTTGTAGCCGAGGTCGGCAAAGCATTCCTGCAAATGCATAGGCACGGGATAATATATCTCCGTGCCTATTTGGCGCTCCTTCAAGCGCGAGATGAGATGGTCTCTATCATTGCCCCTGATGACAAATTGATTGTAGATATGGCGAACGTCTGAAGACTCGACGGGAAGTATCACGCCGTTTGAGTTCTCAGGCAACAGATTGCAGATGTCGGGCCGAGGCTCGACGCTCAAGCCAGCTTCGGCAAAGAGGCTGCGGTAAGTTGCAGCATTGAGTTGGCGAGCCGATGTCCATTGATCCAGATAATTCAACTTCACACGCAGCACAGCCGCTTGAATCGCGTCCAATCGAAAATTCCCGCCCACTACTTTGTTGTAATATTTGGGGCTATATCCGTGATTGCGCAGCATACGGACGCGCGCGGCCAACTCAGAATCGTTCGTCGTCACCATGCCTCCGTCGCCAGCCCCGCCGAGGTTTTTCGAGGGGAAGAAACTGAAACATCCCATGTGGCCGATTGAGCCTGCTCTGCGCCCTTTATACTCCGAGCCGATTGCCTGCGCCGCGTCTTCTATCACGTACAGGTTGCGCCGCTCGGCAATCTCCATTATCGGGTCCATGTCGGCCATCTGGCCGTAGAGATGAACAGGAATAATTGCTCGCGTGCGCTCTGTGATCGCGGCTTCGATACGAGTTACGTCAATGTTGTATGTCAGCGGATCAATGTCTACAAAGACGGGCGTTGCGCCAAGCCGTGAGATTGCTGCGGCAGTAGCGAAGAACGTGTAAGGCGTGGTGATGACTTCATCGCCCGGTTTAAGGTCAATCGCCATCAACACAACCAACAATGCATCTGTACATGACGAGACGCCGATGCCGTACTCACACTCGGAGTAGACGGCGATCTCTTTTTCGAGGGCTTCTACTTCCGGGCCAAGGATGAAATACTGCGATTCAACTACACGATCAATCGCTTCACGCACCTGATCGCGTATGGTTGCGTGCTGCGCTTTTAAGTCCAACAAAGGAACAGGCTGATAAGCCGTGGTTTGAAGCTTGGTCATATTCGTATGATTCCACCTTTTGAAAAATAATAGAAGTTTGGGCCTCCAAACTTCTTGCCGCGTTAGCGGCATATGAATACTTCTTGCCGCGTTAGCGGCATATGAATTTAGCCGTGTACTTCAGTGCACGGTAGTCGAATGTTATTACCATTTCGTCGCGTCAGCGACGATTGAATCTCGCTCAATCGTCGCTGACGCGACGAAAATATCTAACCTCAAATTCTTCCGTGCACTGAAGTACACGGCTAAACTCACATGCCGCTACGCGGCAGGGCAAGTTTAATAATTTAACTTTTTATTGTTCTTCCGCAAGCGTACTAATGACCGTTCGCTTCCGCGCCATGTTCTCCGTAATCGGAGTAGCTGCTGTAATATTCGTCTTCGCCCGCCTGCCCGACATCAACATTGTTTAAGACGACTCCGAAAATCTTCGCGCCTGCCTGTCGAAATCTCCTGGCGTGTGCGGCGAACGATGTCGCGCGTGCTCCTGCCGCCGTGAACGACCAGTATCACTCCGTCCACGAGCGTTGATAAAATCACAGGGTCGGTCACTTTCAACAGCGGCGGCGAATCTATGATGATGTGATCGAAGCTTTCGCCGAGCAAGCGAAGCATCTCTTTCATCCTGGCCGAGCTTATCATTTCAGCGGGGTTCGGAGGTATCGGGCCGCAAGGCAGAATCCACAGGTTCGGTATCGGCAGTTTCTGCATCACGTCAACCAGCTTCACGTTGCGCGAGAGATAAGTGGACAGCCCCTGCGTTTGCTCCACGCCCAAAAGCTTGTGCGCCGACGGGCGGCGAAGATCGCAATCAATTATCAACACTGACGAGCCGAGTTGGGCGAGGCTTATTGCCGTGTTGACAGCCGTCGTGGTTTTGCCCTCGCCCGGTTGACCGCTCGTAACCAGAATGGTCTTGGGCGGCTTATCCACGGATGACAAAAGCACGGACGTCCTGAGCACTCGATATGCTTCAGCAATTGACGAACGACCGTCTAAAGCCATCAAACGTTCGGTCTGTAGCCCGTTGCTCGAAGTTATCTGCAATCCTTCGGCATCCTTCTTCTTGCCGTTGTTTGATGACAGCATGCGCGATTTGCGCCCGCTCATTGCGGGGATGATGCTCAGGGCAGGCAGTTGCGTATATCGCGCAATGTCTTCGACCGTCTTGACCGTGTTGTCCAGATATTCAAGCACAAAGACCAGCCCGATGCCCGCAACCAGACTCAACAGAAAGCCTATCGTTATTGTGCGCAGCCGATTCGGGCCTACGGGCGCGATAGGCACCTGCGGAGGGTCTATCATCTTCATTGTATTCTGCTGCTCGGCTTTTTGAATCTTCGCTTGATTCGTCTTGTTCAAAAAGTCCTGATACATCTGCTTGTTCGTTTCAACTTCCTGCTTGAGTATGCTGTATTGAATGGCAGCCTGATTCTGTTGGGCGGCTTCTGCTTTGGCCTGTTCGAGCGCGGTTTTGAATGAAATCTCATCGCGCAGCGCTCGCTCGTAATCGGCCTTGAGCCTTCCATCGAGCGATTTGCGACTATCGTTGATCTGTTCTTCGATTGCCGTTATCTGATCTTTTATAGTAATCACGTTCGGGTTCTTAGGCCCATACGTGCTCAGCATTTGCGCCAGCGAGATTTTAAGATCGCCGAGTTTTCTCTGAAGGTCACCTATCTTCGTATCGGTGAACGTATCGGGAATCTTGTCGGCGTTGCCCGCTTTCACCTGCTCATACAGAGACTGCTTTAGCATGCGTTCAGTTTCGGCGCGCGTAGCTTCGCTGTGAAGGCGCGTGAGCTTTTCTATCGCCAGATTATCTTTGCCTTCGAGAGAATAGATATTATGCCTGTTGCTGTAATCGGCGAGCGCCTGTTCGGCTTGTTGAACTTTGGCTTGCAGTTCGCGCGTTGATTTGTCGAGCCATTCGGAAGTGCTCGTGAATCTTTCAGTCCGGTTCTCAAAGCTGCGCTGTATGAAGACCTGCGCCACGTTATCAACTATGTCGGCGGCAAGCACAGGGTCCGTGTGAGAGAAAGAGATGAGGATCATCCTTGTGTCAGTCAGAGGCTCTGCGTTGAGGTTGGAGACGAGCACGTCAACATAAGGCGACAGCCGCGCGCTCTCTTCGCGCGAACGCAGGCCTTCTCCATTCGATAGCGCTACAGGAGTTTCAGACACTACCTGCGGCTCTTGCATCTGCTCTTGTTTGCGAAACTTCGAGGCGATGCTCCGAAAGGCTTCCCAGAAAGATTTCCTCGTCGTGACATCGAGAAAACTCTGATTCTGATCGAGCTTGAGATTGACCACCACGTCTTCGAGCAGCGGGCGGCTCTGAAGCAATCGTATCTTGGTCTTCATCGCAACCGCAACGTAAAACATATCGTCTGATTCGTCGGTTTGAACAACCACGTCGCCCGTTCTTACCAGCGTTCGATTCTCTTTACCGATGTCAATCGTGGTCGAAGCCTGGTATACGGACTTGTTGCGAAACACCTCGACGGTGACAACGCTTGTGACGATGATGGCCATAACGATTATCACCAGCTTGCGCTTTTTTATCGCGCGCCACATCTGGCGCACATAGACTCTCTCGTCATCGGCGCTGTAGCCATAACCGTATCCGTAAGGCGACGCATCCGGGTAAGCGCCCAGTCGCGGATAACCGGGCTTTGTTAGCTGTCCCTCTTCAACAGCAGGGATCTTTTCCAGTTCAAACTTTTCTTCTGACATCGAAGTTCTCCATTAATAACCACAGGGGCTGTTTTGTTTAAGATGCAAGTTGCGCTTTCGGACGGTCACGGCACAGGCACAGGCACGCGAGATATTGTTGAAATGCCGAAGGCCCTCAACAATGCGCCACCTATAGTTTTGCTGCGGCTGTTGGGCACGATGATTATGTCGTTGGCCAGTATGGTGAGGTCTTCCTTCTTGCCGCTCATGATTGCGCCGACATCGACCGGCAACTCTTCACGTTTGCCGGTCGGGCCTTCGCGAAATATTATTCCGCGATTCAGCGCCGCGTTGAATTTCGTGCCTTGCGCGAGCGAGATTGCCTGGCGCAGAGTTGTGCCTTCCTTGAGCGCGAAAGAACCCGGCTGATTCACTTCGCCTGCGACGAAGAAGACATCCGTAGGCGGAATGTTTATGATGTCGCCCGGCTCTAAAAACATGTCCTGCTCGAAGCGGCCTTTGAGCAGCGCGTTGATGTGGACGCTTTTCAATTCATATCTGGGTACATTTTCGCCGTCTGGGTTTTTTTCAGGTTCGGCGCTGACCGTCTGATCTGTTTGCGATGCGGTCGGGGCTGCGGGTTTGATTTTGCGTATGATGAAAGCGGTCGCCCCATGATTGTCAACCAGCCCGCCAGCCAGCGTGATCAATTCCAAAAGCGACGGCTTGCCTTCTATTTGATACACGTTCGGGCTGCGCACCGCACCCTGTATGAAGAAAGACCGGCTGTTGTACTCCTTGACTCTCACAACGACCTTGGGGTCTTTGAGGTAATCGCCGCGCAAACGATCTGCAATGTACTGCGCCAATTCTTCGGGCGTCTTTTGATGCGCGGTAACGCGGCCCAGATACGGCATGAGAAAAGTGCCCGCGGCGGTGACTCGAACCTCGCGCGACAACTCCGGCGCATTCTCGATCTGAAGCTCCAGCACATCGTTAGCTCCGATGCGATAATCTTCTCCGCCCGAAACTAAAACTTTCGTCGCGCTGTTCCCTGCGCCCAGCGCGGCTGAACGACCGGAAGAGCCGGAAGCCGTTTGCGGCTTGTCCTGCTTTGCGCTGCCGCTTGCGGCGACAGCCAAAGCGACGAGCAAGAGCATCGCGCCTGCGAGGAATTGTTTTCTTATCGTTTCAGTTTCTCTTTTCATGATGCACCTCTCACAAGACCGACGGTCGAAGCTTTTTCGGTTTCGAGTCCGTGACCGGGAATTAACGCTGAAGTTTTTTCTTCATCAGAAACAGTCGCGCTCACGTGCGATACCACTGCTGAAAGTATGAAAAACAACAGAGCGTTGGCAGGCAACTGCAAGTTGAAATCAAAGACGCTGTGAACAAGCATCGCAAAAATGCCTGCTCCCGCGCCGAGCGCCAGCCCTGCCAGCCACGGGTCGCGCGATTTCAGGCCGCGCAGCACGGCGCGAAATATCAGTACGATAAACCACAAACCGATCAGCCCGCCCACGATGCCGCAGTCGGCAACGATTTGCAAATAATCGTTATGCGCTTGCGGCACTCTAATCGAGCCATCGCTTTGTGTGTAGATGGGGAACGCCGTGCCGTAGGCTCCGAGGCCGACTCCGAAAAACGGATTCGCTCGAATCATTGTCACCGTGTCTCTCCACACCCAGCCGCGACTCGAAAAGAAGCTTTCCGTCTGTAGCTGTGCGCTCGCCGGTTGCCCCTGCGCGACTCGATTGATGACTGGCTCGGCTCCAATCCAGAATATGCCTGCCATTATGACCGCAACTATGGCCGTAACGATAACGGCCTGTGATGCGATTTTTGGGAGCCGCCGCGCGCCAAAAGCTTTTCCTATTACGCCGACTCGCCTGTTTGACAGTCGCAGCCGCGCGCTCATCAACAGGATGAAGCTCATCGCGGCGGCAAGGCCGATCATGCCGCCTCGCGACAGCGACACAACCGTCGCGACTCCCATCATCATTGCCGCGAATCCATAAAGCCACTTGATCTCTGCGCGTATCGCGTGCGCAATCATCAGCCCCACAGGCACTGGTATCAACATCTCCATGTAGCCCGCGAAGTGATTGTGATTTGCGAAAGGGCCGAATGGAGATGGGCTTTCAGTAGGTCTGATCCAGTAGAAACGTCCGTCCCACGCGAAGTTCTGTATCAGCGCAAAGATTGCCATCGCAAGGCCGAAGATGACGAGAAAGTTTGCAAGCGTTTTTAAGTGGGTACGGCTCGAAAAGAAATTCGAGGCAATGACGAACGAAACGAGCAGGAATATCAGCACGGTTACTGTTGAGCGTGTAGCGCCGACGTTCATCGAGAGGCTCGACAATCGCCCGCTCTTGTCTCGGAACCCGAAGCTTTGCAACAGGCCGAAAGCCAGAAGCGCGACTATGGGCAAAGCAGTTTGCGGTATTGTGATCTTTAGCGCACGGTCAGCTATGGCTTTTGCGGCCCAGAGCAAAATAAGCGCAAGCACGATTGTCTCGAAAACAAAAACCGACCACGGCTCGACCGCACCGTGAGCAAGCGCCGTAAAAGCTACGGCGAGGAGCAAGCCCCCGGCTATGGTTTTATTCAAATGCTTGCCTGCCGCCCGGCTGTGATTTTGTGCGCTCATTTTCTTACGTCTTGTTCAGTCAGAGTGAAGTCGTCAAACCAGACAGTGCCCTTCGTCGGTTCATCGTAACTGAAGCGCGGAACGCGCTTGATCTTGATAACAACAGCCTGAGCCGATTGAGGCGCAACGAAGTCAATCGCGATCAGGTGCCAATCACTCGTTCCGGCAGCAATGGCGTCAGAGACGGCGATGTCCGATTGCAATGTGATGTTAGTCACGGCGATGCGCGGGCCTTCGGGCGTCGCGAGCGCATCGGTCTTCACATAGCACTCTAAACGGTACCGCGCGCCCGGTCGCACCACTGCCAGTTGCTTGATCTCGCCGTCGAGCCGCGTCGTGTCGCGTCCGGCAAAGTCTACGCGCAGCGAACGCAAGCCGCTATGAAAGGTGCTGCTGTCAATGCTGGGCCGTGCATAGTCGTTTCGAGAGATCGTCCAATCGAACTGTGCGATCCCCTTCAAAATATCCGACTCGAATCCGCCGTTCCAGATTAGCGCAGGAGATTGCGCCGGATCACTTGCGCCCACTGTGCCTGCCCACGAGTAGCGGGCAAGGATTAAGTCGCCCTTAGCGATGAGCGAATCAATGAACGCGCTGCTTTCAGGAATGGCGAGTCGCGCTTTGCCGTCAATGCTGTTGAATACGCTGCCCGCTTCTGCGATGCGCGCCTGGTTGAGCAGAAATCGCGCAAGCAGAAGTTTGGTTTCGGGCTTGTCGCCCGCAAGCGCGCTGACAGCATCAAGCCGTCCGCCGGAAACGCGCCATATCAGTTCAAGCGTCGAAGGCAGATATGAGTTATCGGCAGAGATTGCTTTTTTAAACTCTTCAAGCGACCCCGCCAGCTTACCTTGCCTGAGCAACAGGTTTGCGAGTCGCCAATGAACGTCCGTGTTATTGGGCGCAAGCGAGAGCGCGGTGCGCAACGCTTTTTCTGCCCCTGCGCGGTCTCCGCTCGTCTCCTTGATTGATGCCAGCAGCAAATGATGGTTGTAGTCCCACGGAGATAAGTTAATGGCGCGAAGCGTGCGCGCTTCAATGCTCGGCAAATCGCGCTCGTCTTCTGACATCTCGGCTTCGGCAAGTCTGGCCTGCAACAGCGCAGAGTTTGGAACATAACTTACTCCGCGGGCAAGCAGTTCGCGGCTCACAGTTACTCTTTCATCCGTAAGTATGCCGGTTATGAACTGCGTCAGCATGGCGACAGCCAACAGCGCGCACACGAATAGAGTTGCAACGGCTATTGTCAGTTTCGACCAGAGCTTGTTTGCTTGAATTTCAATGACCACTTCGTCTTACTTTTAATACCGGTTTTTTATAAACAGCCTGCATGAGTTTCGCAGACAGGCTCACGCCCATCGTGATTAAACCCTCAGGTAGTAAAACCCCAAGGGAAATCGCACATGGCGATACTTATGTCTTCATAAATTACCCAATTGTTCGTCCGTCACTGAAAGGCAGCGACAACCTGGGACGGGATCACTTATTCGATTCGTTATTACGTGCGGATTACCATATTGACTGGCGACATTATTTTTAGGGGGAGCGCCTTCTGCTTCCCAGAAGGGATTTTTGGTCTAAGTATGCTGGAGTCAACGGGGCAAGAACATTTGATTTTGAGTTGCGATACTTAGAAACATCATTTAATAAACGACAATGCATAAACCGCTCCGCCTTGTTCTTTTGAGGTAAACTGCTGTTCGAAACCTCTCATTTCTGACTTCTTCAACCTACCAAAATAAAGCTAAAGTACCTCTTATCTTTCGAGACAAGCCCCCTTCACTCTTCATTGTTGGTTTAGATCTTGGAGCCGGGCCGCGGCGGTAGGTGTGAGGGGGCAGCCCGCGAAGCCAGGTGCTGACTTCGGCTTTAAAATTTATCCATTATCAATATTTTCTAGTTCAACTCCTCTTTGAGCTGACAGCTTCAGTTAAATCAAAGAATGCTAATTTGAGAGGATATTTCATCTCCTAAGTATTGTCAATACCCTAGATAGGTATTTTCCGCACTTTAGATTCCCTGCCCCGGTTATCAAACAACAGTAATCTATTTAAGCAAAGCCTGAGGCTTTCTACTTAAATCTCGTTTCTTGTCAATCACTTCTTCTTAGCAAGATGCAAAACAGCCTGATATTTCCACAAAATGACTTAATTTCAGCTTCCTGCAAGAGCAGAGGGAAAAAGTCTACAGAGTGTAACCTCATAGCACACCAAAAGACGGCGATCACAGGTTATGCAATCAACGGAAATTCAAGAGAATCGAAGGCTTTTCACATCACACGCCATTTTCACATAGCTACAATAGGGCATAAAGTGCTTCAAAAACCGGGAAACCTACGCCCCGCATAAGTCCCGTGCGGAGAAACTCATCCCTGTTCAATAAATGGCACGGGCTTTGCCGATATAGCGCAAGGGAGGTTACGCCTCCTGCAATCTGACAGTTTGCGCTACATCTATCAGCAACCCGCTGCGGCAAATGCCCCTACGAATGATTCCCCCCAACTGCGTAAATTAGGAGTCGGAAGAATGGTGTCCAAACGAGCGGTATTACTATTACTCGCCTTGCCCCTCGTCTTCTGTGTCAGTTCAGCCAACGCTCAGGCTGATTTCAAATTTCTCGGCAACCCTGTCGCGGTGCCGGATAAGTATTCGCCCAAGTATCACATCAGGTACAACTCTCAAGGCTTTGATGAACCCAGTCCGAACTGGAAAAAGAAGGTCGCCAAGCTGCAGAAGAAAAAAGTACCTGACTATGCGATCAACGAAATCCTACAGTTCCCCGGCTCGCCCGATGCTATAGGCGAGTGGATTGATGATGCGTTCGAGGATACTCAGAAAGAGTTCACTGCATGCGGCGGCTCCTTAGCCGGTCGCGCCAGTCGCGTCTCTACGCGCGGGCTTTATGTAGTTATAATGCCTTCCGCTTTTTTCGAGCCTTACTACAAAGTAAATGTGGCCGGGGTTTATTACCCGGATAAGCGCGAGATCAGAGTGCTTAACATTTATTACATCTGGAGCGGAGAAAATAAAGGCTGGCTTCGTCACGCGCGAGACCTGTTGAAATGGGAGATGGGAAATTTCATAGGCACCGAATCAGGCATAATGGCTGAACCCAGAACACAGGGCTGGCCCTGCAACGCTCCCGCGTTGAAATAGAGATGATGAATGAGGAATGGTGAATCGGGCGGTAGCTCATCATTCCTCATTCATAGGCTATCGTTTCTCTACGCAGGGAATAGATTTCTTCTCGCGTCTGCTATCAAGCAATCATTCCTCTTGTAAAACTTGTTTTACGTGCATGATAATAGCGGCATGAGCAACGACGACACTCACAACGATGACTCAACAGTGAAACTGCCGGACAATGAAAACAAGTACGACACGAAACCCGGCATCACTGCGGTGCTAGAGCGGATCAACGCGCTGGACGAAAGATTAGGGCAGCGCATGGGTGATCTTCAATTGAGTGTTGATTCTTTTCGCTCCGAAGTGCTCAAAGCATTGCGGCAGGTTGAACGCCAAGTGGAACACCTCTGGCGAGATTACGAAACTCCATGCAGGTCAGCGGGATTTAGAAGATCGTCTTGCTGATGTTGAGAAAAAGGCGTCTTAATTTCTACTCGGTATAGTCAGGCAAAGCAAGGGAGAGGAGCGAGTCTATTAGATTGATTCCATCTTTCTAGCTGGAATCCGCCCAATGAAGAAAAAGAAGCGCCGTTGCTGTAGCACAGGCTTACAGCAACGGCGCTTCTTTATTCGCGCTTCGGATCAACTATATTTCTTCAACTCGAATTTCCCTATGGCTGCGCGATGAACTTCGTCCGGCCCGTCGGCGAGGCGCAAGGTGCGCGAGTGCGCCCACGCCATCGCCAGCCCGAAATCGTTGCTTACGCCGCCGCCGCCGTGAGCTTGAATGGCGCGATCTATGACTCTGAGCGCCATGTTCGGAGCTATCACTTTAATCATAGCGATTTCGGCGCGGGCTTCTTTGTTGCCGACAGTGTCCATCATGTAGGCCGCTTTCAAAGTCAGCAATCGCGCTTGCTCTATCTCCATCCGCGAGTCTGCGATGTCGGCTACGATGGTTCCCTGCTCTGCGATTGGCTTGCCGAACGCGACGCGCGATTTAACGCGCTTGCACATGGCTTCGAGCGATCTTTCGGCCACTCCGATCAAACGCATGCAGTGATGAATTCGACCCGGCCCAAGCCGCCCCTGCGCAATCTCGAATCCGCGCCCTTCACCCAATAACATATTCGAGGCGGGGACTCGCACGTTTTCATAAATGACTTCGGCGTGGCCGTGCGGCGCATCGTCGTAGCCGAATACCGGAAGCATTCGCACAATCTTCACGCCCGGCGCGTCCATCGGCACCAGTATCATTGACTGCTGTTTGTGCTTTTCTGCAGACGGGTCGTTCTTGCCCATGAAGATTGATATTTTGCAGCGCGGGTCGCCCGCGCCCGAGGTCCACCACTTATGACCGTTGATGATGTAATGGTCGCCGTCGCGAACGATGCTCGATTGAATGTTCGTCGCATCAGAGGATGCTACTTCTGGCTCGGTCATCGCGAAGCACGAGCGAATCTCACCCGCAAGCAGAGGCTTGAGCCACTCTTCTTTCTGCTCTGCAGTCCCGTAACGCGTGAGCACTTCCATGTTGCCCGTGTCGGGAGCCGAGCAGTTGAAAGATTCGGGCGCGATGATGGAACGCCCCATTATTTCGCAAAGCGGAGCGTATTCCAGATTCGTCAACCCCGCGCCATGTTCGCTTTCAGGCAGAAAAAGATTCCACAGCCCTTCGGCCCTCGCCCTTTCTTTCAACTCTTCGACGATTTGCGTCGGCTGCCACCTATCGCCTTCATTCACCTGCTCGCGATATTTTTTCTCGTTCGGATAGACGTGTTCATCCATGAAAGCTGAGACCCGTGCCTGCAGCTTCTTGACCTTGTCGGAGTAGACAAATTCCATAAATCATTTCTCCTATCACACGTGATTACTTAGAAGGTTAGCCAGCCCGATCAAGAGTAATCCGCCGAGTCGCGACTTGCAATGCTTCACACGCTTTTCAGGTTCCAGATTTCATCCGCGTACTCTTTGATCGCCCGGTCGCTTGAGAACTTTCCGATCCTCGCCACGTTGAGTATGGCCTTGCGAGTCCACAACCCCTGATTGCGAAATTGTCTTGCGACTACGACCTTCGTATCTGTGTAAGAGGCCAGATCAACCAGGTGAAAATACTCGTCGTTTCCAACGAGAGAGTCGAATATCCAGGTGAACAGCCCCGGCTCATCCGGGCAGAACATATTCGATTGAAACGAATCGAGCACGCGGCGAATGTTCGGGTTGTTATCGTAATACTCGCGCGGGTTGTAGGGGCGGCTGTCGCGCAGCGCCTGAATCTCTTCGGCCCTCAAACCGAATATGAATATGTTTTCCGGGCCGACTTCTTCTCTGATCTCTATGTTCGCGCCGTCCAGAGTGCCGATGGTCAGCGCGCCGTTCATTGCAAACTTCATGTTGCCAGTGCCTGATGCTTCTTTGCCCGCAGTAGATATTTGCTCGCTGAGGTCCGCGCCGGGAATGATTCTTTCCGCGAGCGAGACTTTGTAGTCGGGGATGAAGACCACTTTCATCTGATCTCGCACTCTCTCGTCATTATTGATGACCCACCCGACATTGTTTATCAGTTTGATTATCTGTTTCGCGGCCCAATAACCGGGCGCGGCCTTGCCTGCAAATATGTACGTTTTCGGCACTGGCAGAGTCAGGCCGTCTTCGGTGACCACCAGGTATTCGTGAATGATATGCAGCACGTTGAGCAACTGGCGTTTGTACTCGTGTATGCGCTTTACCTGAACATCGAAAAGCGTATCGGGATTGATGGCGAGGCCGGTCGTATCTTTGATGACGTTCGTCAACCGATCTTTGTTCGCGCGTTTGATCTTGCGGAACTCATCTTGAAAGCCTTCGTCGTCAACGAAAACTTCAAGCCCGCGCAGGTGGTTGAGGTTCGTGATCCACTCATCGCCAATAGATCGCGTGATCAGTCCCGCAAGCAGCGGATTGGCCTTCAGCAACCAGCGGCGCTGTGTTACGCCGTTCGTTTTGTTGTTGAATTTCTCAGGCCAGAGTTGATAAAAGTCCGGCACCAAAGTCGTCTTCACAAGCTCCGAATGAAGCGCGGCCACTCCGTTGACGGAATGACTGCCTACGATTGCGAGATGCCCCATGCGAACCTGTTTTCGCTCGCCGTCTTCGATGATAGACATTCGCCTTAGCCGCTCGTAATCATTCGGCCACGTTTCGGCCACAAGCGCCGCGAACCTCGCGTTTATCTCCCAGATGATTTGCAGGTGACGCGGCAGCACTCGCTCGAAAAGCGACACGGACCATTTCTCTAAAGCTTCGGGCAACAAGGTGTGATTCGTGAATCCGAGCGTCGCTTGAGTAATTTCCCACGCCTTGTCCCACGCAATATCGTTTTCGTCAACAAGGACTCGCATCAACTCCGCGACGGTCAAAGCCGGGTGCGTGTCGTTCATCTGGATTGCGACTTTGGACGGGAACTGGTCGAAGCCCTCGTGGTTTTTTCTGTAGCGGCGAATGATGTCGCGCACGGCGCAGGCTACGAGGAAGTATTCTTGAACCAGTCGCAACTCGCGGCCAGCTTCAATCGAATCCGACGGGTAGAGCACTTTCGAGACTTTCTCCGCTTCGATGTTGTGCTCGACCGCTTTGATGTAGTCGCCTTGATTGAATATCTGCATGTCGAATTCTTCCGACGACGCAGCCGTATATAGCCTGAGGAAGTTGATCGTGCGCCCGTTGTATCCGACGACAGGCATATCTGATGGAACGCCTATCATCACTTTCCAACCCGTCCACACGGGGTCGTGATCGCCGTTTTGATCCGCCCCGTGCTCGACCTTGCCGTAGACGGGAATGATGCAGGCTTCGTCGGGTCGCTCTATCAGCCAGGGAGTTCCGTGCGCGCGCCAGTGGTCGGGTTTTTCCTTTTGATAGCCGTTGTCAACCTCCTGCTTGAACAGGCCGTACTGGTAATTGATGCCGTAGCCGAAACCGGGCATCCCGAGGGTCGCGAGCGAGTCGAGAAAACAGGCAGCCAGTCGCCCAAGTCCGCCATTGCCTAAAGCGGCGTCGGCTTCTGAAGCGCGCACTTCTTCAAGGTCCAGGCCAAGCTCTTCCAGAGCTTCTTTGCAGGCATCGAACACGCCCAGATTGATGAGGTTGTTTCCAAGCGAGCGGCCCACGAGAAATTCCATCGAAAGATAGTACAAACACTTTGCATCAGCCTTTCGATAGTTCTCTTCGGTGTCGAGCATTCCGTCAATGAGCGAATCGCGCACGGCCATGGCGGCAGCCAGAAACACGTCGCGATTTGTCAAATCTTCCCACCGCTTCGCAAGCGTGTACTTGGCATGGCGAAGTATCGCTTCCTGCATAGTCTGCACGTGGTTTAGCGCAGGCCTTTGCACATCATGCATAAGCATACATATTCTCCCGTTCTCTATTGATTAATATTCGGGGCTATCAAAAATTAATGAGGCTTCTTTCGGATAACTAACCTATTTTCGCATCAAGCGAAACCATACTACATCCCGAATGCTCTTTAATCCAGCTTCATTTTTTCTCATTTGCAATTACGCCGAGTCTTTCCCGGCTGTACTTGCCCGATTGCACCTCGGCGCACCACTGGCGATTGTTGATGTACCATCGAACTGTGCTTGCGATTCCGCTCTCGAAATTATAAGCGGGCTGCCAGCCTAGTTCAGCGCGAATCTTCGTTGCATCAATCGCATAGCGGCGGTCGTGGCCGGGCCGGTCTTTCACGAAAGTTTTAAGATCACCGTAACGCGAAATGCCTTGCTCGCTGAGCGTCGGGTTCTGTTCGGCAGGAAGCAACTCTTCCAACACGGCGCAGATCGTGTCTACGACTTGAAGATTAGTCCGCTCGTTTGCGCCTCCGATGTTGTACCTCTCGCCGCGCTTACCGCGCTTGAGCGCTTCGAGAATTCCCGCGCAGTGGTCTTCGACGTAAAGCCAGTCTCGAATGTTTCCGCCGTCGCCGTAGATGGGAAGCTCGTGGCCTTCGATGGCGTTGAGCAGTGTGAGCGGTATCAGCTTTTCCGGGAACTGGTAAGGCCCATAGTTGTTCGAGCAATTCGTGATGATAGTCGGCAACCTGTACGTTTCGTAGTAAGCGCGAACCAGATGATCAGCCGCCGCTTTCGACGCCGAGTAAGGCGAATTGGGCGCGTAGGGCGTCTGTTCGGAAAATAATCCCGACGGCCCAAGCGTGCCATATACTTCGTCTGTTGAAACATGCAGAAACCGGAATTTTTCTCGTGCCGTTTCATCGAGCGATGCAAAGTATTTGCGCGCCGTTTCCAACAACACAAACGTGCCGACTATGTTCGTGTCAATGAACGGGCGAGGGTCGTCTATCGAGCGATCAACATGAGTTTCAGCCGCGAGGTTCAAAACCGCTGACGGTTGATGCTCGCGAAAAATTGATTCGACCGAATCGCGGTCGGCTATATCGCCTTCGACAAAAACGAAGCGCGGGTCTTCGGTCAGGTCTTCGAGCGTGCAGAGATTTCCCGCATACGTCAGTTTATCGAGCACAACAATTCGCGCCGACGTGTGCGCAAGAGCGCGGCGGACTAAGTTGGCTCCGATGAACCCCGCGCCGCCCGTTATAATCATTGATTCCATGTCAGTTCAAATCTCCTCGATTCACTTCAATCGCGCGAATAGGCCTTCAATATCGCCGAACCGATCTTTGTAATCCATCTGGCTCGCGCGAATCACATTGTATGCTTCCTCTCGCCCGTAGACTTCGGTTATCTCCGTCTTGCTTTTCTTCGCGCCCGGAGCGTTCTTGTAAGTCAGAAAGTAATGTTGAAGCCGATCAATGAGCGCGCGTGGGCACTCGGAAATATCTTTCAAATCACCATAGGCCGCGTCGTCTTTCATCACGGCCACGATCTTGTCGTCGGCTTCGTCTTTGTCAACCATGCCGAGTCCGCCTATCGGAACCGCCTGTAAAAGCATGTCGCCGTGCGAGAGCGTCTTTTCAGTCAGCACGCAGATGTCGAGCGGGTCGCCGTCGCCGATTATGTTCGTGCGCCCTGATCGCTGCTCGAATAGATCGCCAACTTTCACTCCGCAAAACGTCTGGGGCACAAAGCCGTAAGGCGCGGGGCAGATGTTAGAGAACTGCTGAGGGCGATCAACCTTGAGTATGCCCGTTGCCTTGTCCATCTCGTATTTGACCGTGTCGGTCGGCACTATCTCGATGTATGCAGTCACGACTTCGGGCGCGTCTTCTCCAATCGAAACCCCGTGCCACGGGTGCGCTTTGAACAGAAGCCTCATCAGCTTCCATTCGCCTTCCTGTTTATCGTTGCTCATCCTTGTTACCTCGTTTGATCAGAGCGTGCGCGTCACTTTCGATAGCGACCTGGGCGTGTCCGGGTTCAGCCCCTTCGCATCCGCAAGCAATGCCGCGAACAGTTGGCCGGGGATGATGTAAGGAATCGGCGCGAGGAACTCCCCCGTCTCTTTCGGCATCCGTATGCTGCGCGTGCTTATGCGAGCAATCTCTTCATCATCCGTGATGACGAGCGTGTCGGCGCGCAACTCGCGAAGCCTTTCCATCAATTCCTTAACTCCGCGACGAGTGACGCCGGGCGGCGCAAACAATATGATCGGGAAGTGACGCTCGACTATAGCAAGCGGGCCGTGCAGAAAATCTGCCGACGAAAATCGCTCTGCTACGATGTAGCAAGTCTCCATCAATTTCAGCGCAAGCTCATAAGCATTGGCGTAAATCAGCCCGCGCCCGACGACCACGCAGTTTTCCATGAAGACATAACGTTCGACCAGTTCGCTGATTCGAGGCCGCTCGTCCAAAGCGCGCGCCACATATTCAGGCACGCGGTCGTATTGCAAATCGGATTTACCGTCTGAAAGCGCCCCGGCCAACATATAAAAGAGCATCATCTGGCCCGTGTAAGTTTTCGTCGCCGCAACGGATTGTTCGCGGCCTCCGTGCATCAGCAGCGTCTCGTCTACCAGATTGATCATTGACGAAGCAGGCTCGTTGGTGATTCCGATTGTGTAAGCGCCGCTCGCCCGCGCCTGCTCAAGCACCAGATTTATGTCTTCGCCTTCGCCCGATTGGGACACGCCGATCACCAGCGCGCGGCTGAATTTCAGCTTCGCGCCGTAGAGCGTGTGAACGCTCGGCGCAGAAAGCGAAACAGGAATGCCCGTTGTGAGTTCAAGCAAGTAACGGCCAAACAGCGCGGCGTTATCGGAACTGCCTCGCGCGACAAGCACTATCAAATCAATATCGCGAGAGTTCAAAAACTCGCCAAGCCTTTTGACCTTTGCGCGCTCTTCCTGAATTGTTTTGGCAAGCGCCGCCGGTTGTTCGGCGATTTCGTCAAGCATCAATGACATTCGATCAGCCCCTTTTCAGCAACGCGATCTGCCCCGCGTGATAAAGCGTGTGTTGGATGACGCCGTGAATTGTGAAGTAAGCCGATGGCTTCCCTTCTGCCATCGGCTCGTTCAATCGTTCGTCTTCGAGTCGCGCAACCGCGTCCCTGAGCTTCATGTGTTTACTCTCTAATGTCGCAAGCGTTTCGTGCCATGCCGCGTCGCTTGTGTCTTCTACGGCAGGCCAGTCGCCTTCGTCAGGCTCTTCGACGTATTCGCCTTCCAACCCTTTCAGCACAGCGCTTTCCCAAGCCGAGATGTGAAGCACAAGTTCCCAGATGCTGTGCGCCTGAGCGAGCGGCTTTCGGGCGGCCTGCTCTGCCGTCACGCCATCAAGTATTTCTCGAAGCGAAGGGCCGTGCCACGCCTTGCCTTCATAAGCTCGTCTCAACTGACTCGATATTCTTCTGACGTAGGACATAAACTTCTTCAAATAAGGAGATTCACCGCAGAGGCGCGGAGGACGCAGAGGCGGCGCAGAGGTTAAGAATTTATCTTCTCTGCGTAATCTCTGCGTCCGCCGCGTGCGAAGCACATCATCGGCCATCCTGCGTCTCTGCGGTGAACTCTCTCCATCCTTCATAGCCTCTGATTTACTGACTTGCAAACTTTCCGAAGCGCGCGATGAATTCAGACCGTGAGAGACCTGCGGCTTCCGCGAGTTTTTCAACCCACGCTTCGTCCGCGAAATCTTTCGGGCCGAGCCTGACCATGTAATCGCGCGCCACTTGATAACTTTCCGTATCAACATCAACTGCTCGACGCCTGCCGCGTCCCGTTGCCGGATCGATGACTTCACTGAAAGGAACGGCTTTCGCTTCGCCGCCTTGAATCGTGATCATCGCGCTCGTCCCCTGCTTGAGCAGATGATTGACAGCCGCGTAACCCAAATCGCGCGCATACTCGGCGTCGTAAGGAATCGGCGGCGCGCATCGCAACTCATACCCAATCGTTTTGTCAACGATGGTGACCTTGATTTTGCGCTGGTCCAACCTCACCTGAACTTCGTTTTTGACTTTGCGGCCAAGATCAATTTCGGTGACGCGGACATTGCCCTGTTCGTCACGATCAACGTCTTGCAACTCGGCGACTTCTTCGGTGCTGAAATGCTCGTTGAGCGCTTCGGCCATCAGCACGACGCCGAAGTTTCGGCCCATTGCTCTGCGCTTGATGATCGTGCCTTCGACGATGTCGCAGATTTCAGCAAGCGGTATCTTCTCTTTGCGAAACTCTTCGGGAACAATCGTGCAAGTAGCGCTTGCGGCCTTGCCTATTGCAAGCGTCAGGTGGCCCGTTGGGCGACCCATCGTCACGCCGAAATACCAGCGCCCGGTTGTGCGCGCGTCTTCCATCAAGCTCTTGATGATATGAACGCCAAAGTGTCGCGCCGTTTCGTGGCCGAGCGTAGGCACTGGCAGCGGCATCCACAAATCATTATCAATGCTTTTTGGAACCAGCACGACCTTAATCGCCCCGCGCGTCTCCTGCTCGATGGCCGCAGCGCTTCGCACCAGGTCATCGCCGCCGATGGCAACCAACGCATCTATGCCGAGCTTGTTAAGAGCCGCGACCGCATTTTCAAGGCTTCGCCTGTCGCGCGCAATATCAGTGCGCGAAGTGCCCAACACGACTCCGCCGTCAAGGTGTATGCGCGAGACTTCGTTGATCGTCAACTCGTGCTGTTCATCCGTGTAACGCTCGGCAAGCCACTCGAACCCGTCGTGAAACCCGATGGGCGCGCAGCCCAACTTTATCGCTTCGATGGCGACGGCAGCAATCACGCCATTCGTTCCGGGTGCGGGGCCGCCTCCGACCAGTATGCCTATTTTCTTGATCGCCATATTCACCCAGTTGTCAGTTGCCGAGATAACCGAATTTGTCCTGAAACTCTTCAACGGTCATGTTGGCTGCGAGAGCTAGTTTCTCAATCCATGCAATGTCTTTGAAATCTTCCTCGCCGAGCCGAATCATGTACTCGCGCGCCACGCGATAGCCTTCGCTTTCGATGTCAATCATTCGCACGCGAGTTCTTCCAGTGCCCGGTTCGCGTATGTCATGAAAAGAGAGGGGAACGAGCCGCCCGCCCTGTATGCTGACCATTGCCCCGCTTCCGCCGCTCAACAAAAACCTTATCGCGCTATAGCCGAGGTCGCGGCAGTAAGCCGCATCGAACGGTATAGGCTCGGCGCAGCGCAACTCGTAGCCTATGTTTTTATTTGTGATCGTCACGCGAATGCCGCGCTGGCCGAAACGCCCTTGCACTTCGGCTTTGACCTTGCGACCGAGGTCTACTTCGGCAAAGCGGATGTGGCCGTGTTCGTCACGCTCCACATCTTCGAGATCAGAGAGTTCCTGCGGGTCGAGTTTCTCTATCAATCCTTCGGCCATCACAGCAACGCCGTGAGGACGATTCATCGCGCGGCGCTTGATGATCGCGCCTTCGACTATGTCGCAGATGTCAGAGAAGGCCACGGTCTCGCGCTCGAACTCTTCGCCTATGATTGTGAGCGTCGCGCCCGCAGCTTTGCCTATTCCTAAAGCGAGATGCCCGGCTTTGCGACCCATCGCAACCACAAAGTACCATCGCTTTGTCGAGCGCGCGTCTTCCATCAAATTCCGCACAAGTTCTACGCCGACATGGCGAGCCGTCTGATAGCCGAAGGTCGGAATGTGAGAGGGCAGCGGCAAATCGTTATCAATGGTCTTTGGAACATGGACTGTGCGAATCTTTCGGCCTGAGCGTTCTTCGACAAAGCTTGAAGAGAGAGCCGTATCGTCGCCGCCTATCGTGACCAGATGCGTGACTGAAAGCGACTGCAATGTTTCGACAACAGCGCGAATCCCCTTCTCTGATTTCGTAGGATTATCGCGCGCAGTGCCGAGCACAGACCCGCCGTCAAGGTGTATGCGCGAAACATCTTCGACCTTGAGCGGTCGAACATGGGATGTGTCTTCGCGCATCAGCCACTTGAACCCGTCCTGAACGCCGAGGACTTCAAAGCCTTCGTTGATCGCTTCAATAGTAGCAGCCGAAATGACCGCATTGATTCCGGGCGCTGGCCCGCCGCCCACTAAGATCGCCAATTTGCCTGGTGACGACATTTAGCTAATCCCCCTGTTTCGCACTTCGCCGTTTGATGAAATAAAGATTTTATCCGAGCCGAAGTGATTTTAGTAGTTCGCGACAGTACCGGCACGACCCGCTCGTTGCTAGTTTGAGGAAACAGTCGCTTCGTTCGTCAAGTGCTTTGCCATTGTCAATGCTTCTCGCTCGCGTTTGATTTCCGCAATGATCTCGGCTTCGCTCGGCAGGTAGAGCTTGTATTGCGCTGCAAATATCTGGCGCTCGCCTTCGGGCAAAGTGTAGCGCACGACGGCATCATTTTTATCAGCGCACAACAGAATACCGACTGCCGGATTCTCCCACTCCTCGCGCATCTCGCGCGTGTAATAATTTGTGTAAAACATCATCTGCCCGATGTCCTGATGAGTAAGCTTGCCGAGTTTCAATTCCACAAGCACGAAACATCGCAACCGGCGATTGTAGAGAACAAGGTCAACATAAAAGTGGTCGCCTTCGACCGTGATGCGCTGCTGTCGCGCAACCAGTGAAAAGCCTTTGCCCAGTTCGAGAAAGAACTCCTGTAAATGATCGAGCAAGGCGGCTTCAAGAGTTGATTCATTAAGCGCAGAGGATTCTTTCAATCCGAGAAATTCCAGAACGTAAGGGTCTTTGACGAAATCCAGAGCGGCATAGTTTTCGCCTTCCTTGCCTTCCTTTTCCAGCGTCGCGCGTTTGCGAGTTGACATCGCAGTGCGTTCGTAAAAGAACGAGTTGATCTGCCTTTCAAGTTGCCGTGTAGACCAGTTGCCCTCGGCGGCTTCGGTTTCATAAAACTCGCGCGCGGCGGGATTCTTTACCTTCATAAGCAAGCGATAATGCGTCCAGCTTAATTCGCCACGCAGTGCGTGACTTTTTGAGAATACGAGAAAGAACTGACGCATATATTTTAGATTGGTTGTCGTAAAACCTTTCCCAACGTCTGCCGTCAATCGTTGTGATAATGATTCAATCAACTGTTCGCCGTAGCCAGCGCGGTGTTTGCCTTTCTGCTCGTGCTCAACAATAGCCTGCCCGATGAGCCAGTAAGCGCACACCATTTCAGTATTGACGTTGCGCGCCACGCGCTGTCGCGCTTCATCAAGAATTGATCGGACTTTTTCATAAAGCTTTTGATCGCCAAGAGGGTTGTTTGCCTGACCTCGAACGATCATCTCTGTTCGAACGTGCGATTGTTTTGATTTCTTAGTCTTTTTGTTTTTGGAGGACATGTGGTTCCCTTCTGAATTCTCGACACATCGCGCCGAGAATTTATTTATGTGATCGATGTCCCCCGCTTACGTCAATAAACGTAAGAAGCTTGCTCTTTTTATACTGGCAAAGCTTTCCCAATGCAAATCGTTATACTTGTCAATTAAATCTCTTTGTATTGATCAAGCTCATCAACCAGTGTTGCGCAAGCCCGCCGAGATGCCGTTGATCGTTGCGGCAAGCGCGTAATTCAACTCTTCGCTCTCTTCGCCGCTCCGTTTACGGCGGAGCAGGTCAACCTGAATCAGGCTCATCGGATCAACGTAAGGATTGCGAAGGCGTATCGAACGAGCGAGCACCAGATTGTTTTCAAGCAGGCGCGATTGATTGCTCACGCGCAAAACTTCGCGGCGCGTTCGCTCGAACTCTTCGACTATCATCTGAAAGACTCGCTCGCGCACGCCGCCGTCTTCAACGAGGTCTGCATACAACCGCGCTATGTCCAAGTCGGCTTTCGCCATGCCTATTTCGATGTTTCCGATCAGATCGTTGAAGAGCGGGAACTTCTGCATCATCGTTTCAAGCAATCGCGCTTCTGCCGCTCCGCGACTACTGAATCTCTCCATCGCCCATCCGACTCCGAACCACGCGGGCAGAACGTGACGGCTCTGCATCCACCCGAACACCCACGGAATAGCGCGCAGGTCTGTGATGCCGCGATTATCGGCGCGACGCGCAGGGCGCGACCCGATCTTTGCCTGCTCGAACTCCAGCACAGGCGTTGCCTGCTCGAAGTAAGGCAGGATGTCCGGGTTCTCAACGATCTTTTCGCGATAGAAAGCGAACGCCTCTTCAGACATCTCGCTCATAGCCGCTTCCCATTCCGACTCGTCAGCGACCGTCTTGCCGGGTCGCGTGAGAGCTTCGAGCGATGCCGCGATCATCAATTCGAGATTGCGCTCGGCAAGCACTACGTCCGAGTATTTCCAGTTCAGCACCTCGCCCTGCTCTGTAATTTTCATCTCGCCGCCGAACGCCCCGGCTGGCTGCGCGACAATCGCTCGATGAGTAGGCCCGCCGCCGCGACCGACCGTGCCGCCACGGCCATGAAAAAGTCGCAGCCGCACATTGCATTCATCGGCCACACGATGCAAAGCGCGATGGGCTTTGTAAATCTCCCACGTGCTCGTCATCATCCCGCCGTCTTTGTTCGAGTCCGAATATCCGAGCATCACTTCCTGCCGCCGCCCCCACGAATCTATCAGCTTCGCATAATCTTTCGATGTCCACAGGGCGCGGCAAATCTCAGGGCAGTTGCGCAGGTCTTCGATTGATTCAAACAGCGGCACGGGCATCAACCCCGCATCACTGCCGTCACGCGCGGCAGCGACTCGCACGCCGCACGTTTCCGCAATCCAGGCAATAGACAAAATGTCATCAACCGAACGCGCGCCGCTGATGACATAGCTTTGAATCGCTTGCTGAGGGAAAGCGCGTTTCAACTCGGCCACCTGCCGCACAGTATTGAGCAGCGCGGCTGTCTCTTTAGAAGGCGCGGCGGGAAGAGCCTCGCTATTGATTTCGGCTCCGCGCGCGAGTTCGCTGATTGCGCGGGCGTGAACGCGCGCGTGCTGGCGCATGTCGAGAGTATGCAGGTGAAACCCGAACGTTTCGACCTGCCTGAGCAGCGGGTCGAGTAGAAGTCGAGCCAATCGCTCTCCGTTATTTTCAGCCAAGCTTTCGCGCATCAAACGCAGGTCTGCCAGAAAACCCTGCGCATCTTTGTAAGCTTCGTGATGACCAGATTCGTCGCGAGTGATGAGCAAGCGGTGCAGAATGAAGACGAGGAAGCGACGATAAGCTTCATCTTTCGCGCGAAGCTCCGCGCTCGGATCATTCGGAGAGATGGTCTTAGCATAACGATCAATCGCCGATTGCAAACTGGAAGAGACTGACGACTGATGCGCAGAAGGGCTGAGTTGTCTGATCAATTCTCTGGTCGCTTCGACGTAATGATTGAGAATGACGCGGCGTGCCATATTGAGCGCGGCGCTCGTAGCTTCAGAAGTGACGTAAGGATTACCGTCGCGGTCGCCGCCTATCCACGAGCCGAACTGAACGACTACAGGCAAGTCGCGCTCGCTGACTTCCCGTCCGTAAGCGAAGCGAAACGCATCGGCAATTTCGTCGTAAAGTTTCGGCAGCGTTGAAATCAAACAACTCGGATAATAATCAAGCCCCATCTTTATTTCATCGTGCACGGTCGGCTTGCGGCGGCGCACCTCGTCCGATTGCCACAGCGCGGTGATCTCGGCCATAATCACCTCCTGCGCTCTGGCGGCTTCGGCGCGAGCAAGCGGCAACTGATCGAGATTCTCCAGTTCATGTGCGATGCGCTGCCGCTTGAAGAGCGCCGTCCGCCTCGCAACTTCGGTCGGGTGAGCGGTGAAAACAGGAATGACTTTCACCTTGTGTAAGCATTCGAGCGCGGCTGCATGCGAAATGCCCGCGTCACGCATTCTGAGTAATGTGCCACGAAGCGAACCCGCCTGAGGCTCACGATCAAATATGAACTCTGCCGCGCGGCGACGGCGTTTGCGATGATTCGTTTCGGCAAGATTTATAAGCTCGAAGTATATTGCGAAAGCTTTGGTCAGTTGATGAGCTTCGATGACGTTCATCTGTCCTACGAACTCTCTAGCTTGATTCATCAACCGATATGGATCCGTTTCGCCGGTGGTAGGCAGTTGCTTCTCAGATTGCAAATCGCGATGTTCGATGGCAAGAACACGCAAATGCTCCACGCGATCAAACAATTCGTTTCCGGCCTGCTCCTTGAGCACCTCGCCGAGCAAACGACCCAGGCTTCGCACATCGCGGCGCAGGGGCGCTTCTTTCAACTCAGGCGTGTTGCTGGTCATTTCAACCAATCGCGCCGCCTGATCGTCAGCATCCCAAAGAATTTCTGTTATACCCATGACTCGGTACCTCTAAACAGAATCGCACAGCGCGTCACTGTTTCAAAAGCTCGATTCAATTTCGCTGGTGCGCGCTTTCAGTGTTATTGTTTTTCGGTCTGCGCATCATTCGAGGACCACTTATGAGCTACAACATCAGAAGCAAGATCGTTACTCAAGGAATCGAGCGCGCGCCCAATCGCGCGATGCTGCGCGCCACAGGCTTTAAGGATGACGATTTCGCCAAACCCATCATCGGCGTAGCAAACGGTTATAGCACGATAACGCCCTGCAACCTGGGGCTGAACATACTCGCCGAACGCGCCGCCGCCGCGCTCAGCAACGCGGGCGCGATGCCGCAACTCTTCGGCACCATCACCATCAGCGATGGCATTTCGATGGGAACCGAAGGCATGAAGTATTCGCTCGTATCGCGCGAAGTCATAGCCGACTCTATCGAAACAGTCTCGAACGGGCAGAGCGTTGACGGAGTCTGTGTCATCGGCGGCTGCGATAAGAATATGCCCGGCGCGATGATCGCAATTGCGCGACTCGATATTCCGGCCATCTTCGTCTACGGCGGCACTATCAAAGCCGGACATTACAACGGCCAGGACTTAACCATAGTCAGCGCGTTCGAGGCCGTAGGCAGCTACAGCGCGCACAAGATCACCGAAGCGGAGGTGATCGAAGTCGAGCGCCACGCATGTCCCGGCGCAGGCTCTTGCGGCGGGATGTACACGGCCAACACCATGTCGAGCGCAATCGAGGCTATGGGGATGAGCTTGCCATACTCTTCGACGATGGCGGCTGAGGATGCAGAGAAAGCCGAGAGCGCATATCAATCGGGCGAAGCGCTGGTCGCAGCAGTTCGCAACCAGTTGCGCCCGAGTCAGATTCTTACGCGCAAAGCTTTTGAAAACGCCATCGCAGTCGTAATGGCCGTAGGCGGTTCGACCAACGCGGTGCTGCATCTCTTAGCCATAGCTCATTCGGCGCGCGTGCCGTTGACTCTGGATGACTTTGAAGAGATTCGCGCTCGCGTGCCGGTGTTGTGCGATTTGAAGCCTTCGGGCCGCTACGTCGCAACAGACCTGCATCACGCCGGAGGCATCCCGCAGGTGATGAAGATGCTGCTGGTGAACGGACAACTCGACGGCGACCAGCTTACCATCACGGGTCGCACGATTGCCGAAACGCTCGCGGACGTGCCTGATAAGCCGCGCGCCGATCAGGACGTGATTCGCCCCTGGGACGATCCGGTTTATAAGCAAGGCCATCTCGCAATCCTCAGAGGCAACCTCGCCGAAGAAGGCGCTGTAGCAAAAATCACAGGAATCAAAAGCTCCAAAATCACAGGCCCTGCGCGCGTGTTCAATTGCGAAGAAGATTGCATGAAAACGATTTTCGCGGGCGGCATCCGTTCGGGTGACATAGTGGTAATCCGTTACGAAGGCCCGAAAGGCGGCCCCGGAATGCGCGAGATGCTTGCGCCGACATCGGCTATCATCGGCGCGGGTCTCGGCGATTCAGTCGGGCTTATCACCGATGGCCGCTTCTCTGGCGCTACCTACGGCATGGTGGTCGGGCACGTCGCGCCCGAAGCCGCCACAGGCGGCACGATTGCGTTAATCGAAGAAGGCGATTCTATAACGATTGACGCCCCTGCGCGACTGCTACAGTTGAACGTTTCCGACGAAGAGATAGCTCGCCGCCGCGCAAACTGGCAAGCGCCTGCTCAACGCTACACGCGCGGCGTGCTTGCAAAATACGCGAAGCTCGTTTCATCAAGCAGCACAGGCGCAGTGACAGACTGAAAAGGTAAAAGTGTGAGTGCGAATAAAACACTTTTTACTTTGTAACAACTCAGCCCCGTAGGGGCGACCTGTCTATAGCAACGCAATGCAAAACGTTTTCGCAGCTCCGTAGGAGCGACCTCTGAATCATCAGGTCGCTCCTACGGAGCTGCAGAGTTTTTGCTCTTACTGACTCTATAGACAGGTCGCTCCTACGGAGCTAAGGCTGAGTTGTTACTTTGCCTTCTTTAAACGTCGTAATAGAGCGAGAACTCCATCGGGTGCGGGCGCATTCGCACAGGATTGATCTCGCGCTCGCGTTTGTAATCAATCCAACGCCGGATGAGTCCTTCGGTAAAGACATCGCCCTTCAGCAAGAAAGAATGATCCAGCTCAAGCGCCGCAAGCGATGCGTCTAATGAACCGGGCAGGCTCGCAATCTCTGCCAACTCTTCGGGTGGAAGATCGTAGATGTCTTTGTCGAGCGGCTCGCCCGGATCAATGCGATTTTGGACTCCATCAAGTCCAGCCATCAGCATCGCCGAAAACGCCAGGTAAGCATTGCACGTCGCGTCGGGGAATCGCACCTCTAATCGCTTGGCCTTCGGGCTTGGCGAAAACATCGGGATTCGCACGGCAGCCGAGCGATTGCGCGCCGAATAAGCCAGGTTCACGGGCGCTTCAAATCCCGGCACAAGTCGTTTGTAGCTGTTCGTGGTCGGCGCGGCGAACGCTGCCAGCGCGGGCGCGTGCTTCAAAATGCCGCCGATGTAGAAACGCGCAATCTCGCTGATGCCTGCATAGCCATCGCCTGCAAACAGCGGCTGCTCGCCTTTCCACAATGATTGATGGCAGTGCATGCCGTTGCCGTTATCGCCGTACAGCGGCTTAGGCATGAAGGTAGCCGTCTTGCCGAACTTGCGAACGACATTCTTGACAGTGTATTTGAAGACCATCAGGTTGTCGGCTGTTCCGATCAGCGTCGAATAACGGAAATCAATCTCGCATTGCCCTGCGGTTGCGACTTCGTGATGGTGGCATTCGACCGTCAGCCCGCATGCTTTGAGCACGGCGGCGATTTCAGAGCGAATGTTGTGAATCGAATCAATCGGCGGCAATGGCACATAGCCTTCTTTGCTGCGAATCGCGTAGCCGCTCCTGTTTGCATCTTTGCCGGTGTTCCACCAGCCTTCGCTGCTGTCAACGGTCGCGCCCATCGAGTGATTCTCGTTGTGAAAAGAGACGTTATCGAAAATGAAGAATTCGGCTTCAGGCCCAAAGTAGACAGTGTCTGCGATGCCTGTGAATTTCAAATAGCTTTCAGCGCGCTTCGCAAGCGCTCGCGGGTCAAGCCAGTAGCTCTCGCGTGTTATCGGGTCTACTACGTCTGCAATTAAACAGAGCGTCTTGCGATCTGTGAAAGGGTCCATCCAGTAGCGCGTCGGGTCCGGAATCAAAAGCATATCGCTTTCGTTGATCGCAGCCCATCCGCGCAAGCTGCTGGCGTCAAACCCAAATCCTCCTTCAAAAGAATCTGCTGACAATTCTTCAATAGGGAATGTCAGGTGATGCCATGCTCCTATCAGGTCTGTGAAGCGCAGGTCTAAGAACTCCGCCTTCTCATCATTGGCGAATTTCAAAACGTTTTTCGGGTTCATTTTCTCTCCTGTGATATTAAGTCTACGGACATTCAGGTGTCCGGGTTTAAAAGTCTGTTCACCGCAGAGGCGCAGAGAACGCAGAGGGAAATAATGAATGCGCATGATGAATGATGATTAAGAATCTCTATAAATTCATCATTCATAGTTCATCTTCATAATTTCTTCCGCGCCTCTGCGGTGAACTGGTACTACATTCAATGCATAACGCCCTAAGGCTCTTCGGCAACAGCGGGCACGCTTGCAAATGAAGCTTCGCTCCTGATAGCCACACCGCTGATGCCGCTCATTCCCGGCTCTAAAAAGTTATAAGCAACTTCTCCGTGGAGGACGAGATCAAGCCCTGCAATCTCTTCTTCTTCCGTAACGCGAAGCGGCGTAACCAAACTCACCAGTTTCAAAATGACGAACGTCCCGACTGCCGCTACGACCCAGCCCGCAGCTACTCCGATCAGTTGATTGAGCAACTGGCCGGGGTTTCCATAAAGCAATCCGTCGGCTCCCGCCGGGTTCACAGATTTAGTAGCAAATATTCCAGTCGCGATTGCTCCCCACGTTCCGCCAAGCCCGTGCACGCCGAAGACATCGAGCGTGTCGTCATAGCCGAAACGCGGCTTGAGCGTGTTGACTCCTGCGTAACAGACGATGCCTGCGCCAATCCCTATGGCTAGCGCGGCGAGCGTGGTCACATACCCTGCGGCAGGCGTGATGGCGACAAGTCCTGCGACGGCTCCGGTCGCAGCGCCCAGAATAGTCGGCTTGCCGCGATGCACCCACTCGACGAATACCCAGGCGAGCCCGCCCGCCGCAGCCGCCATGTGAGTCACTGCGAAGGCTACGGCTGCAAGCCCGTTTGCGCCAAGCGCGCTGCCCGCGTTGAAGCCGAACCAGCCGAACCACAACAGACCTGCGCCGATAACCGTGTACGATACGTTGTGCGGCGGAAGCGCACGCCTGGGATAACCCGCGCGGCGACCGATGACCACGGCTGCGACCAGATGCCGACACGCCCGAACTGATATGCACGACCGTGCCGCCTGCAAAATCCAAAGTGCCTTGCTTCATCAACCATCCGCCGCCCCAGACCCAATGCGCCAGCGGGTCGTAGATGAACGTCGCCCACAACAGGCTGAATAGGACGAAGGCCGAAAAGTTTATTCGCTCGGCGAACGCTCCTGTGATCAGCGCGACGGTGATGACGGCGAACATCGCTTGATACATCGCAAAGATCAGATGCGGGACGGGCGCAACGCTTGCAGCGTCAGGGCCGACGCCGCGAAAGCCCAGATAATCAAGTCCGCCTATGATGCCAAAGTGATCCGCGCCAAACGAGAGGGTGTATCCAATCACCATCCATTGAATGCTGATCAAACAAAGCAGAAAGAAGCTATGCATCAGCGTCGAAAGGATATTGCGCTGGCTGACCAGCCCGCCGTAGAAAAGCGCAAGCCCCGGCGCTGTCATCAACATCACAAGCGCGGCAGAGATCAAAAGCCATGCAGTATCGCCGCTGTTGATTGCGGTCGTAGCCGTATCATCAGCGCGAACAGATGCGGAACCCGCAAGAATGATCGTTGACAATCCGAACCATACGAGCGTTCGCAAAAGATTTTTCCTGCTCATCAATCCCCTTTCCTTTTGAAACAGTAGCCCGAACGTCAGGAAGAACGAACGCCCGCGTCCTTGCTTACGCGCGGGCTACTGATATGAAATTTTCAGAGCGCCTGTTCGCCGCGCTCGCCCGTGCGAATGCGGATGACTTCTTCGACCGGAGTCACAAAAATTTTCCCGTCGCCGAATTTGCCTGTCCTGGCCGTCTTCATAATCGCATCAATAGCCAGATCAACCATCTCAACGGGCAGCACGACTTCGATCTTCACCTTCGGCAGAAAATCAATCTTGTACTCGCTGCCGCGATAAGTTTCCGTGTGCCCTTTCTGGCGACCGAACCCTTTGACTTCGGTGATGGTAAGCCCTGCGACGCCCACTTCCTGCAAGGCGTTCTTTACTGCATCGAGCAAATGCGGCCTGATGACGGCTTCTATCTTCCTCATACCACCTCCTTCATTGGCTTCAGTCAGGCTTTCGGTGAGCGTTTCTAGTAGCGCGTGCTCGACCGCTTGCATTTCGCCCGTATTGAGTTTTTGCCCGCGAGCGTCAGTGATGTAAAACACGTCGAGCGCGTGGCTTTTTTCAGTCGTGATCTTTGCAAAGGTAATGCTGAACGAAAGCGCGGCTATCGTGCTGGCGATCTTGTAGGCAAAGCCCGGCTCGTCTTCTGCGCGCACTTCGATGACAGTGCCTGATATGGAAATTTCAGAGTCGAATTTTACCGCCGTCTGAACAGGCTTGCGCGTGGTGCGTCGCCAAGTGTGGCGCGGCGATTTTGCGAGCCACCGCTCGACCGCCGCAGCCACGTCGTAGCGATCTTCGATAGCCGCTTTGAGATTCTGCTCGACTTTCAAATAAAGTTCGGCTCTCACGGGCTGTTGAGAGCTGACTTCTGAAACCTTAAACGTGTCTATGACCAGCCCGTCTTCGCGTGTGTTCAAGTCTGCGCTCAAAATGTTTATGCCGTGCGCGGTGAGCGTGCCCGCTATGCGGGCGAAAAGCCCCGTCACGGTCGCGCGCCGAAACGGTCAAGTCTGTGCAATGGCCGCCCGGAGCCAGATACCAGTCGCAGGCGAGTTGCTCGTTTTCCAACCGATTGATCAATCGAATGTGCCGCGCGATCTGAGTCGGTTTGTTTGCGCGCCGGTAACGCTCAGGCATCATCGCGAAGTGCCGCTCGACTTCGCTCGGTAAAAACTCCGGCAGCAATTCACGAATGACCTGCTGTTTGAACAGTATGCGACGATCCGCACCTAATCTCGCAGATTTATCGTCCACAAAATGCGAACGTGCCCGCGTGTAAAGCTCCCACAGCAACGCGCTTTTCCAATCGTTCCACACTCCCGGCCCTATGCCGCTTGTGTCTGCGTAAGTCAGAAGCAACAACATATTGAGGCAGTCAAGACTTCCGACCTTTCGAGCGAGGCTTTCGATAAGCCCTTCTTCAGAAAGGTCTCGGCGCTCGGACGTGTGCGACATCAAAAGATGCTCTTTGATCAGCAACAGAACCTGCGACGCGCTCTCGCGGTCGAATCCCATTCGCGCGCAAACGCGCTCTGCTATGCGAACTCCGCGAGCGACGTGGCCGCTGCCGTATCCTTTGCCTATGTCGTGCAGCAGCATCGCCAGATAAAGCGGCGCGGTGTCGGTTATTTCTTCGAGGACTTTCACGAATCGCAGCAGTCGCGGGTCTGCCGCTTCAGCCAGCCGGTCAAGAGCTTCGACAGCTTTCAGCGTGTGCTCGTCAATCGTGTACTTGTGATAGAAATCGTGCTGGACGAGAAAAGTTATTCGCGCAAACTCAGGCAGCAATCGCCCAAGAAAACCTGTCTCGTGCATCTCGCGCAGCGCGGCGGCAACTCTTCCTCTCTGCCGCAAAATCTCTGCGAAGGCGCGGGCCGCCTCCTTCGATGCGCGAAAGCCGCGCGTGACCAGATGCAGTTGGCCGCGAATGGCTGCTTTCAACTCGTCGCTTAACTTGACGCGCTCGCTTTGAGCGACGGAAAAGATTTCCATCAGCCGCATCGGGTTGCTGCGAAAATCGTCCGGCTCTTCTTTGAGGTAGAGCTTGCCTTGCTTGATTTCAAAATCGGTCTTTGCAGTATCCGCCCTTTGCCCTCCGCGCTTGATCGTCAGGTACAACTTGCCCTGACGCGATTCAAAGCTTGCGGCCACTCGTTTGACCAGGCTCCGCTTTTCAACGTCTGATGCAAGCGCGCGAGCAACGAAGCTTTCCGTGAACCGATGAAGCTCGTTGGCTCGTTGATAATAATCGCGCATGAAAATCTCAGAGGCTTCAAGTCCGCGTTTCGATTCGTAGCCCAGACCTGCGGCAACCTGCGGCTGAAGATCGAGAGTGAGCAAATCCGTCCTGCGCCCCGTCGAGAAATGCGCTTCGTTACGCACGCGAAAGATGAAGTCGTAAGCCCTGCGCACGGCAGCATACTCTGCGCCTGATATGTGATCTGCTGCGCGCAGGTCGTCAAGCCCTTTTGCGCCGTAGCGCGAGTGCCCGACCCAAAGCGCTGTGTGCAGGTCGCGCAGGCCGCCCGCGCTTTCTTTAACATTCGGCTCCTGTATGCACACGACCTGCCCGAATTTCTCGTACCTCGCGCGAAGCTCGTTCGTCATTGATTCAAAAAACAGGTCGGTCTCTCGCCGCAACTTGAACACAGAATCGTCGAGTTGCTTCATAAAGCGGCGGAAAAGGTGAGCGTTGCCCGTGATCAGGCGGGCTTCGGCCATCGCATTGCGCGAGTGCAAATCGCTGCGGGCAATCGCCACAGATTCTCTCAACGACCTGAAGCTGTGCCCGACTGTCAGCCCCATATCCCACAGCAGATAAAGAACGCGCTCGACGAATTGCTTCGCTCCGCCATTCGCTCTGCCCGCGTACAGAAACAAGAGATCAACATCCGAAAAAGGCGCAAGCTCTCTGCGCCCATACCCGCCCAGAGCTACGACAGCGCAGCCGCTTTCGGCATCAGCAGGATACAGGTCGAAATCCGCAAGCTGGCAGGCGCGACAAACTACCATGTCAACCAGATAGCTTCTGCCTCTGGCTATCTCGCCGCCGCCCAGTCCGAAGCGATGGCGGATTCTCAACCGCTCTGTCTCGATTTTCAAAAACTTCTTGAAAGCTTCGACCTGCTCTTCACGCCCGGTCGCCGCGTTGATGATGGCAAGCTTTTCGTTGGCGTGATCGAGAATCTTTTCGAGATTGATTCGCATATTCTGGACGTAAGGAGTCGCACCCTTTTACAGAACATGTCTGAGCAAGGCCCGTACCATCTGCCTGCCTGCTCCGTTCGCAAGCTCACATCTCTATGTCAGGGCGATAGTTCGCAGCTTTACTTGATAATGATAGAACGGAGAGCCGGGGACGGGATTATTACAATTTTGTATGCTTTGCAGGAGCGATCTTACAAAGCTGTAGGTCAGCGGCAGGCGGTCATTTAATTTATGGTCGTTTAATTTACTGTCTCTGAAATCGGCTTTTCAGAATTAAGTGAAGGGGAGGGTTGAGGGCGCAACATTTTCTCTGCCATCGCATTGATGACCGCCATGAAAGCCTGCGCCGCGTGCGAATGCGCATCCGTGCGGCGGCGCACCGCCCACAGCGTCCGCTCGTAGCGAAATCCTTCGACCGGAACCACCAGTAATTCGCCGCGTTCAACTTCTTCCTGCACACACATCTGCGGCACGAAGGCCAGTCCCATATTCATAGCCACGAATCGCTTCACTGTTTCGATAGTGGCTATTTCAATCGTGATGTTGAGCGGGGTCTGGAATCTGCGAAAAGCTTCGATGACTTTTTCGCGAGAAGGCGACCGGGCGTTATGCGCGATGAAATTCGCCGAGCCGAGATCGCGTATGTGAACGCGTTCGCGGCTCGCGAGCGCGTGTTGCGGGCTTGCGATCAAGACCAGTTCGTCGCGCATCATGGGCGTTGCTTCCAGGTCGTTCGCATCAGGCAGAAACGACAGTATTGCAAAGTCCAGATTGCGTTGACGGAGTTCCTGCGGGAGCCGCGCCGAAAGCTGGCGAAAGACTTCTATTTTGATCTTGGGATACTGCTCGCGGAATGCGAGTATCAGTCTTGGCAAAAGGTAAAGGCCCGTGCTTTCGTTCGCGCCGATTCTTATGCGCCCGCTTTGAAGGTTGTGGAGTTGCTGGAGGGTGATGATCGCCTCGTCGCGCAGATTCAGCAACTGTTTGGCGAAGCCATACATCACCTCGCCCGTGTCCGTAAGCACGCAGGCGTTGCGATTCGCGCGGTCAAAGAGTTGACACCCAAGTTCCTGTTCGAGCTTGCGAATCGCAATGCTGACGGCGGGCTGCGTGCGAAAGACGCGCTCGGCTGCCTTGTGAAAGCTGCCTTCTTCAACCATCGCCACGAACATTTCCAGTTGCATTAACTCCATTTGAGCCTCCTCACCCAGCCTTAAACATCTGCTTGATGCCGCGCGCCGCCTGGCGTATGCGATGCTCGTTTTCGATGAGCGCAAACCGCACGTGACCGTCGCCCGCCTCTCCGAATCCTATACCTGGCGAGACTCCTACGTGAGCGCGAGCAAGCAGCAGTTTCGCAAATTCAAGCGAGCCGAGCGCGCGATACTCGTCAGGTATTTTTGCCCATACAAACATCGTTCCTTTAGGCTTTTCGATCTGCCAGCCCGCGCGCGACATCGATTCGATCAACACATCGCGCCGCTTGCGGTAGGTTTCGGCAATCTCTCGGACGCTCTCTTCGCATTCATTCAGCGCGATGATCGAAGCTATTTGAATCGGCTGAAAGATGCCGTAATCCAAATAGCTCTTGACTCTGGTCAGGGCCGTCACTACCTCGCGGTTGCCGACGACGAAGCCCACGCGCCAGCCCGCCATGCTGTAGCTTTTCGACAGCGAAAAGATTTCAACCGCCACTTCTTTCGCGCCTTCAATCTGTAAAATGCTCGGCGCGACGTAACCGTCGAAAACCAGATCAGCATAAGCGAAATCATGTATGACGAGCGTGTTGTACTCGCGCGCCAGTTTAACCACTTCTTCAAAGAACGTCATATCAACGCAGGCGCAAGTCGGATTATTCGGGAAAGAGAGCATCACGAATTTGGGGCGCTCGGCCTTGACCGCTCGCCTGAGACGGTCGAGCAGGTCATCGGTATTTTCCGCAGGTATCTCTATCAGCCTGCCTCCGGCGATGATGACCGAATGAGTATGAATCGGATAAGCAGGCACGGGCACGATGGCCGCTTCGCCCGGCGCGAGCATCGTCATGACCAGATGCGAAAGCCCCTCTTTAGCTCCGATAGTCGTGACGACTTCCGAATCGGGATCAAGCTGGACGCCCCATTTGCGATTGTAGCGATTTGCGATTGCTTCGCGGAGTTTCGGTATGCCGCGCGAAGCCGAGTAGCGATGATTGCGCGGATTGCGCGCAGCCTCTACAAGTTTTTGCACTATAGGTTTGGGCGTGGGCAAATCGGGATTGCCCATTCCGAGATCAACTATGTCTTCGCCCCTCGCCCTTGCTGCCGCCTTCAACTCGTTAGTGATGCTGAAAACGTAAGGCGGGAGTTTGCTGCTCAATAAAAAACGCTCGCTCACCGTTTCTCCCTTGCTACAGATAGAAATCTCGCGCAATGCGATAACGAGCAGAATAGAAGATTGACCGTTCGCTGGTCAACATACTGGGCGGGATAGATTATAGCTGTTTGCAAATGAATGTAATCATGTAGGGGCGACCGTCTCTGGTCGCCCCAGAGTCAAGTAGGGCTAGTCTGGGGCGACCAGAGACGGTCGCCCCTACATGGCGACCGCTACGGGCTGTTGGATGACATAATGGAGCCATTCACCGTAGCGCGAGTCGCGGCCCAAGACGGCAGCGAAAAAAGCCTGTTGAAGCTTTTCAGTCACGGGGCCACGCGCCCCGCCGCCTATTTGCATTCCATTAAGTTCGCGTATCGGAGTGACTTCGGCGGCTGTGCCTGTGAAGAACGCTTCGTCCGCCTGATACAGATCGCCCAGTCGTATCATCCCGATATTCACTCTGTAGCCGAGATCGCGCGCAATCTTTATCACAGCATCGCGCGTGATGCCCATCAGAATTGAAGATCGCTCGTCGTTGGTCAGCAAGTTGTCACCAGTCACTATGAATAAATTTTCGCCTGACCCTTCGGCGACATTGCCGTGCTCGTCAAGCAACAACGCTTCGTCATAACCTGCGGCCATCGCCTCGCGCACTGCAAGCATCGAATTGACATAAGTGCCGCAAGCTTTTGCCGTTGTCGGCATCATTCGCGAATGAAACTTCGTAATCGAAGACACTCTTACGCGCACGCCTTTCTCTAAGCCTTCATCGCCAAGATAGGTGGCCCAGGGCCATGCAAGTATCGCGACTTCTACGGGACAATTGCGCGGATGCACACCCAGGCCAGCGCTGCCGTAGTAACAGATTGGCCGCACGTAACAACTTGTGAAACCGTTAAGCGCGATTGTTTCGCAAACGGCCTCTTCCATCTCTTCCAGCGTATAAGGAATCTCGATGCCGTACATTTCAGCCGAATCCAGAAATCTGTTAAGGTGCGATTTCATGCGAAACACAGCCGGGCCATCTGCGGTTTCATAGCATCGCATCCCTTCAAACACGCCCGTGCCGTAATGCAGAGCGTGTGAAGAGACATGCAAAGTGGCATTATGCCAGTCCACTATACGACCATTCATCCATATCCATTTTGTTTGATCAAATGACACGATTCACCTCCAAAGAGTCTGCCGAGTCTATGAACTCACAGGACTCGCCAGACTGCTGCTCTGTAGACTCGCCATACTCCTTTGATTTTCTTTATGCAGTTTATAGTTGATTGCATCGGCGAGCGCCTGCCAGCTTGCTTCTAAAATGTTATCTGACAACCCAACGGTGCTCCACGCATCCCGGCTATCGCGTGTGCGAATCAGCACGCGCACTTTTGCCGCCGTCGCTTTGTCCGCGTCAAGCACGCGCACTTTGTAGTCGGTCAGATGAACTTCATTCAAGCACTGGAAGCTGTCGCTCAACGCTCGGCGCAGCGCGCAATCGAGCGCGTGAACAGGGCCGCGCCCTTCCAAAGTCGCTTCTTTGATCTCGCCGTCGAGGCTCACTCTGACATTGGCTTTTGATGTAAGGCCCTCGCTTGAACCTCGGCGGGTCGCAACTTCATAACTCACCAGTTCAAAAAACGGCTTATAGCTTCCGACCGCTTCTTCCAGCAGCAAACAAAACGACGCTTCTGCTGCCTCGAATTGAAAGCCTTGGTGCTCAAGCTCCTTGATGCGGCTGACTACGGGCTGGAGGCTCGCTTTGCTCGCGCTCAAATCAATGCCCATCTCCGCAGCTTTATAGAGCACGTTGCTTTTGCCTGAAAGGTCGGACACCAACACGCGACGGCTGTTGCCGATCAATTCCGGGTCAAGGTGTTCGTAAGTCGCCGGGTCGCGCATCACTGCACTGACATGAACTCCGCCCTTATGAGCGAACGCGCTGCGACCGACGAAAGGCAGGTCGTTGCGGTGCGGCAGGTTTGCAAGCTCTGCGACGTATCGCGACATTTGCGTGAGCGTTTGAAGTCGCTCGCGGCCTATCGTTTCATAATCGAGTTTCAATTCGAGCGTAGCCATCACCGAGCAGAGATTCGCGTTGCCGCATCGCTCGCCATATCCGTTGATGGTTCCCTGCACCTGTCGCGCGCCGGATTCGACCGCCGCAATCGAGTTCGCCACTGCGAGGTCGGAATCGTTGTGCGTGTGAATGCCGAATTCGGTTGCGATTGATCTTTTCACCTCAGCGATTACTTGAATCAGACGGCTCGTCAACGTGCCGCCATTCGTGTCGCACAGCACAATCCAATCAGCGCCGCCGCGCTCTGCCGCCATCAACGTTTCAATCGCATAGTCGGGATTTTTTGCGTACCCGTCGAAGAAATGCTCTGCGTCGTAGATGACTTCGCGCCCCTTCGATTTCAGAGTAAGCGACGGAGGCCGCGATCAATTCGAGATTCTCTTCGAGCGTTATGCCAAGCGCTTTCGTGACGTGCAGGTCCCAGGTCTTGCCGAATATCGTAACGACAGGCGTTTCGGCTTCGATCAAGGCTTTGAGGTTCGGGTCATCTTCTGCGCGATTGCGCGGGTGACACGTGCTGCCGAATGCGGCGAGCCGCGCGTGGCGGAGATTGAGTGATCGCGCTCGCTCAAAGAACTCTTCGTCTTTGACGTTCGAGCCGGGCCACCCGCCTTCGATGTAATCAACGCCAAGCTCGTCAAGCTTTCGCGCGATCATCAACTTGTCTTCAACTGAAAACGAAACGCCTTCGCCCTGCGTCCCGTCTCTCAAAGTCGTATCGTATATCTTCACTTTCATAATTGCCTTTCAAATCAGTAGCCCGACCGTGAGGGAGGGCAAATGCCCTCGCCCTCCCTCACGGTCGGGCTACTGTCTCGCAATCTGATCAATGAGACGCGGAAATGCGTCGTGGAGGAGCAATGTAATAGGCTCGCTCGAATCCGTTGCTGTGGCCTCTGTTTCAGTGTCGGTCTTCGCTGCCTGCGTTCCCTGAGTGATCACCTGCCAGAAGCGAGGCTTGAATTTCGCCCAATTCCACAGCACTTCGCGCGCTCGCCTGCTGCCCGTCAATTCAGAGTGCTGCACGATTAACCGCCGCAGCATTTGCTCGTCCTGATTGTTAGTAACGCGCTCAAGTCTCACAAGCTCGTGATTGCAATTGCGCTCGAAGCCTCTATTGACATCGAGCACGTAAGCGACGCCGCCCGTCATGCCTGCCGCAAAGTTGCGGCCCACTTCGCCAAGCACTACGACAACGCCCGCCGTCATGTACTCGCAGCCGTGATCGCCAACGCCTTCGACTACGGCAAGGCCTCCGCTGTTGCGAACGCAGAATCGCTCTCCCGCGCGACCAGCGACAAACATCGCGCCGCCTGTCGCTCCGTACATCACAGTGTTTCCTGCAATCACATTATCCGCCCAATCGAAGCGTGACTGGTTCGGCGGACGAATGATGATCTCGCCGCCGCTCATCCCTTTGCCGATGTAATCATTGGCTTCGCCGATCAGCGTGAGCCGCATCCCGGAAATGTTGAACGCGCCAAAGCTCTGCCCCGCTGTGCCTGTGAATATCGCATCAACGCTGCCGTCTTTTAGCCCCGCGTTTCCATGTCGTGCGCGCAATCTCGCCCGCGACCTTTGCCCCGACAGCGCGATGAACATTTTCGATTTTGTAAACCAGAGCGACCTGCTCTGCGTTTGCGATTGCCGGTTGCGCATCGCGCAAGTAAATATCGCCGAGCGACGGTTCAGGCGCATGATTTCGCCTCTCGGTTGAGCGCCGAGGCCGCGTGCCAGTTGCATCCGCCTGCGCGATGATCGGAGCTATATTGAGCTTTGCATTTCGCGGCAACTGCGCGTCCGTCTTTTCAACCAGCAGGTCGCTGCGACCGATGATCTCTTCAAGCGAATGAAACCCAAGCGAAGCGAGCATCGCGCGAACCTCTTCAGCAAGCGACAGGAAATATTCCGCGACCATTTCGGGCCTGCCCGCGAATCGTTCGCGCAGATGTTTCAGTTGCGTCGCGATGCCAACCGGGCAGGTGTTCAGATGACACTGCCGCGCCATCACGCAACCGAGCGCCACGACCGTCGCAGTTCCGAACCCGAACTCTTCAGCGCCGAGCATTGCAGCGATAACGACATCGCGCGCAGTCTTCAACCCGCCATCAACGCGCAATCGAACGCGACCTCTCAGGTTATTCAGAACAAGCGTCTGCTGCGTTTCCGCAAGACCAAGCTCCCACGGCGTGCCTACGTGTTTGATCGAACCGAGCGGCGATGCGCCCGTGCCTCCGTCGTGGCCCGCGATGTGAATCACGTCCGCGTAAGCTTTTGCGACCCCGGCGGCGACTGTTCCAACTCCAGCTTCAGAAACCAGTTTGACCGCGATGCGGGCGCGAGGATTGACTTGCTTCAAGTCATAGATAAGCTCGGCAAGGTCTTCTATCGAATAGATGTCGTGATGCGGAGGCGGCGAGATCAACGTAACACCCGGCACCGAATGCCGAATCATCGCAATCTCAGCCGTGACTTTGTGACCGGGCAGTTGCCCGCCTTCACCGGGTTTTGCGCCCTGCGCGATTTTTATCTCCAACTCGTCAGCCGACATCAAGTATTCGGGCGTGACGCCGAACCGCGCAGAAGCGACTTGCTTGATCCGGCTATTTGTCGAATCAGTCTTTGCAAGCTGGTGAAATCGCGCAGGGTCTTCGCCGCCTTCGCCGCTGTTGCTTCGCGCGCCGATTCGGTTCATCGCTATGGCGATTGTTTCGTGCGCCTCGCGCGAAAGCGCGCCGTGCGACATCGCCGAGGCGGAGAAACGGCGAACGATTTCCGATGCCTGTTCAACTTCATCAATCGAAACCGGAGCGCCCGCGCGAAATTCCAACAAGTCGCGCAAAGCCATCACAGGACGCGCGCCTACTTGATCGCGAAAGACGTGAAACTCTGTGATGTTTCCGGTCTTTGCGAACTGGTGCAGCGCGCGAAAGACCGCAGGATTATATGCGTGATATTCGCCGCCTGCGCGATAACGATAGTAACCCGCATCTTCAAGATGAGCGTGTTTGCTCGCGCCATAAGCCGCCTCGTGAAAGCGAAGCATGTCGCGTGCGATTTCTCGGAGGCCCGCGCCGCCAAAGCGCGACGGCGTGCCTGTGAAATATTTCTCGACCAGTCGCTCATCGAGCCCGAGCGCCTCGAAGACCTGCGCGCCGCAATAGCTCGCAACCGTAGCGATGCCCATCTTTGCCATGATCTTGAGCAACCCGCTCTCGACTGCCGCTTTGTAATTCCTGAGCGCGCCCGGCACGCTCATGCCTCGTTTGTGAATCTCGTTTGCCACGATCTCAAATGCCAGATACGGATTCACAGCCTGCGCGCCGTAACCTATCAGGCAAGCGAAGTGATGGTCTTCGCGCGCCTCGCCTGTCTCGACGACGATGCTCGTTTTCATCCGCGAGCCAGCGCGCATCAAGCGATGATGCACGGCGGCAACTGCCAACAGCATCGGCATCGGCGCTTGAAAACAGCTTGCGCCACGGTCGCTCAAAATCAGAATCGAGCTTCCGTCTTCAACTGCTGCGACTGCCTGTTCGCACAACGCGTCTAAAACTTTTTCAAGACACTGCTCGCCTCCGCGTCTGCCGTAGAGCGTCGCTATCGTCGTTGAATGAAAGCCGCGTTTGCCGCTATCTCTGAGCCACTCAATGTCCGAATCCGTAAGCACAGGGCTGCGTAGCTTGATCAATCTCGCGCGCGATTGTTCGTCTTCGAGGAGGCTTCCGCGCGGGCCGATGAGCGTTTCAAGAGACATCACCATTCGCTCGCGAATCGGGTCAATCGCGGGGTTAGTGACCTGCGCGAATCGCTGTTTGAAGTACGTGTAAAGCACGCGCGGCTTGCTCGAAAGAACCGCCAGCGGAGTGTCATCGCCCATCGAGCCGACAGGCTCACGGCTCTCCTCGAACATCGGCTCGATTATTCGCTGTACGTCTTCGAGCGTATAGCCGAAGCTCTTCATTCGAGCGGCGAGTTCCGCGTCATCCGAAGAGAACGAATAACCCGAATCGAGCGTCGTCGGGCAAGCGATCATCGAATTGCGAACCCACTCGCTGTAAGGCTTGCGCGCCGCGCGTTCGAGTTTGATCTCGCGATCTTTGAGCAGCAAGCCGCGCTCTGTGTCCACCGCGAGCATGCGACCGGGGCCGAGCCTTCCTTTTTCGATTATCGTTTCGGGATCAAGTTCGACCACTCCGGCTTCGCTCGACATGATGACCAGCCCGTCGTTTGTGACGACGTAGCGCGCGGGTCGAAGCCCGTTGCGGTCGAGCGCCGCGCCTACGAACCGGCCATCGCTGAACGTCAAAGCAGCGGGGCCGTCCCACGCTTCCATCAAGCAGGCAGCGTATTCGTAAAAGCTGCGCAAGGATGTGTCCATGTGCGGGGCGTTCTCGTGCGCTTCGGGCACAAGCATCATCATCGCGTGCAACGGGTCGCGCCCGCTCATCGTCATCAGTTCGAGCGCGTTATCAAGGCTGGCCGAATCCGAACCATCTTCCCAGATGACAGGCTTTACTCGTTCCACACGATGGCCCCAAATTTCCGAGCGAAGCTCAGGCTCGCGCGCTCGCATCCAGTTGCGATTGCCCGCTAGCGTGTTTATCTCGCCGTTGTGCGCGAGCATTCGGAAAGGTTGAGCCAGTGACCAGTTCGGAAAAGTGTTGGTCGAGTAACGTTGATGAAAGATGGCAAGCGCCGTCTCGAAATCCGTGTCCCGTAAATCGAGATAGAACGATGCGAGTTGCGTCGCGACAAACAACCCTTTGTAAACAATCGTGCGGCTCGAAAGCGATGGCACGTAGAAGCCTTTGATGTGAGACGCGCGCTTTTCAATCTCTTTGCGAGCCAGATACAACGCGCGCTCGAATTCAAAAGCTTCACTGTAACCTTTGCCTATTAAAACCTGCTCGATGAGCGGCGCGGTTTCGGCAGCCTTTGCGCCGAGCGCGCTTTCATCCAGAGGCACACTCCGCCAGCCGAGCAAGCGCGAGCCATGTCGCGCGATGGCGCTTTCGACTATTTCGCGGCAAACGGCTACCTGAGACTTGTCTCCGCGAGGAAAAAAAATCATTCCTGCGGCGATGTCTTCGGCAAGCGGGCGCGCGTGCCCGCGTTTTTCGATCTCCCTCAAAATCAGCTTGCGCGGAAGCTGCGCAAGTATCCCTGCGCCATCTCCCGTCTTGCCGTCCGCATCAACTGCTCCGCGATGCGACAGATTGCCGAGCGCGCAAATGGCAGTCTCAACAATCGAGTGGCTCGCGCGGCCTGACGTTTGGGCTACGAACCCGACTCCGCAGGCGTCGTGTTCGAAGCTCTTATCGTAAAGCAGGCGTTGAGCGACATCGTCTTTCATATTTCCACACAGCCCAGAGATATTGATCCGGGTCTTCGTGCAGAAATCGGTCTTCACCCGTTACCCAGTCGGGCCGCACGGGCGCGCAGATGTCTAGCGCAACCGTGTCTTCTAAAACTTCCGAAGAATGCTCGACGCCCGAAGGGATTGAAAGCATCTGGTTGTCGCGCAACATCACATCGCCGCTCGGCAGATGAAACAACCACGCGCCTTTAAGCACTGTGATTATTTCTTCGCTGTCGTGACGGTGAGGTTGCGTGACCGCGCCCTGTTTGACTTCGACGCGAGCGACCATTATGTTTTCGCCAAGCGCCAGCTTTCGTTTATAAAGCTCTGAAATCTCTTCCGTTTCCATCTTGTCCCAATCGTAAAAACCCATACTTCCCCCAACTGATTTTAGATTTTAGATTTTGGATTTTAGATTGCGGGGTTAAATTTCAGATCAACATAAAGCATCAAGCTTGCCTAATCCAAAATCTAAAATCTAAAATCCAAAATTGTTTAGTTCTTGGCCTTATCAACCAATCGTTTCTCTGCAAGCCAGGGCATCATCGAGCGCAACTGCTTGCCGACTTCTTCAATCTTGTGAGACTCGGCGGCGGCTTCCAGTTCGCGAAACTTTGGCTTGCCCGCTTCGTGCTCGGCCATCCATTCGTCTGCGAACGCGCCGGATTGAATCTCTGAAAGCAATCGCTTCATCTCTTCTCTTGTAGAGCCGTTGATGATTCGCGGGCCGCGCGTCAGATCGCCATACTCGGCAGTGTTCGACACCGAATAGCGCATATTCGCGATGCCACCTTCGTACAGCAGATCAACTATCAACTTCACTTCGTGCAGGCATTCAAAGTAAGCCATCTCCGGCGCGTATCCCGCTTCGACCAGCGTTTCAAATCCCGCTTGAATGAGCGAAGTCAAGCCTCCGCACAACACCGCCTGCTCGCCGAACAGGTCGGTTTCCGTCTCTTCTTTGAAACTGGTTTCAAGCACGCCTGCGCGACCGCCGCCGATTGCAGAGGCATAGGCCAGTCCGACTTCGCGCGTGTTGCCCGATGGGTCTTGATGCACGGCGAGCAGGCAAGGCACACCGCGCCCTTGCGTGTATTCGTGGCGCACGAGATGGCCCGGCGCTTTCGGCGCGACCATAAAGACGTTCACTTCGGCAGGCTGCACAACTTTTTTGAAATGAATCGAGAAGCCGTGCGCGAATGCCAGATAATTGCCCGGCAAAAGATTAGGCGCGACCGTCTCGCGATAAATCTTCGGCGCAAGTTCGTCCGGGACTAACATCATCACGATGTCGCCGTTGAAAGCGGCTTCGGCAGTGTCCTGCACTACCAGTCCCGCTTCTTCCGCTTTCGCGCGCGAAGGGCTGTCGTGTTTGAGTCCTACGATCACATCGCAGCCAGAATCTTTCAGATTGTTTGCGTGCGCAAAACCTTGCGCCCCGTAGCCGATGACGGCGATCTTCTTGCCTCGCAGGAAATCGAGATCGGCGTCCTTGTCGTAATAAATTTCCATAACTTCTCCGGGTTATAGCAGCCTTTGTAGGGGCGACGCTGCTGTGGTCGCCCCAGAGTGGCCTTACTTGAATCCGGGGCGACCACAGCAGCGTCGCCCCTACAAGAACTTATTGAGTAGGAGCAAAGCCAGTCCCTGTCGGCAGCGGTTTTCAACCTGCGCATCACAAATTAAATATCCGCTTTCAAGCCTAATCCGGCAGGGACTAGCTTTGCCCCCAAGCAGTAGGCCACGCGTAAGCAAGGGCGTAAGTATTCGCCCTCCCTCACGGTCGGGCTACTGCCAAATGTCTTTAAAGAACTACTTCTTCTTCGGCAATTTCATCATTGATCGACTGCTCAGAGAGCCTTGCCAGAGCGACCGTTCCCGTCCGCACGATTTCGCGGATTCCAATCGGTTTGAGCAGGTCAATGAGCGCGCTCACCTTGTTCCAATCGCCTGTCGCCTCGACGATAATTCCTTCTTCCGAAACATCAACCACTTTCGCGCGAAAGATGTTGGCAAGGCTCAGAACTTCCTGTCGCGCCGCGCCCGCTTCTGCTTTCACATTGATTAGCGCCATCTCGCGCTCGATGTGCTTGAAGCCTGTCATATCAACGGCCTTCAGCACTCGCACCTGTTTGTCGAGTTGATGAGTGATCTGCTCGATTGTCTTGTCGTCGCCCCTGGTCACAAGCGTCATGCGCGAGACATTCGGGTCGAGCGTTTCGGCTACGGAGAGACTTTCGATGTTGTAGCCGCGCGCGCTGAACATGCCGACGATGCGCGACAATTCGCCAAAACGATTTTCGACCATTATCGAAAGTGTGTGTCTCATCCGAGCACCATTTCTTTCAGCCCCGCGCCTGCGGGAACCATCGGATAAACATTCGCTTCTTCGGCGACGAGTATGTCCATCACCACAACGCCCGGAGTCGCAAGGCCTCGTTCCAACACGCCGCTGAGTTGATCAGGTCGCGTGGCGCGCAAACCCGTTGCGCCGTAGGCTTCGGCCAGTTTCACGAAATCGGGCAGCCATTGCATGTTGACGTGCGAGTAAGCTCGGTCGTAGAAGATTTCCTGCCACTGCCGCACCATGCCGAGATAGTTGTTATTCATCACAACGATCTTGACGTTGGCTTTGTATTGCACAGCCGTAGCGAGTTCCTGCGCGGTCATCTGAAATCCGCCATCACCAACGAACGCGATTACCTGCCGGTCAGGAAAAGCTATCTGCGCGCCGAGCGCCGACGGAAACCCGAAGCCCATCGTGCCAAGTCCGCCTGAGGTTAGCGACTGGCGCGGGCCATTGAACGGGTAATACTGCGCGAGCCACATCTGATGCTGGCCTACGTCCGTTGCGATAATCGCATCGCCTTTCGTCAGCCGGTAAAGTTCTTCGACTAGATACTGCGGCATTATCACTTCGTTCGATTTTGTATAAGTGAGCGGCGCGTATTCTTTCCACTCCTCGATCTGCTCCCACCAGTCGGCCATCTGTTCGCGTTCTGCCGCAGAGTCTTCGTCCGAAAGCTGCGCGAGCATCTGGCGCATGACGGTCTTCGCGTCGCCGACGATTGGAACCTCGACGCGGCGATTCTTGTTTATCGAGCTTGGGTCAACGTCTACGTGAACGATCTGAGCGTGAGGCGCAAACTTGTCGAGCGCGCCTGTTACGCGATCATCGAAGCGAACGCCGATGGCAACAATCAGATCGGCTTCCGAAATAGCCATGTTCGCCCAGTAAGTGCCGTGCATTCCCAGCATTCCGAGCGAAAGTTTGTGGCCCGATGGGAAACACCCAAGCCCCATCAATGTAGGTGTTACAGGAAGCGAAAGTTTTTCTGCCAACTGTAGCAATTCGTCCGAACCGTTCGAGTGAATGACTCCGCCGCCGACATAAAGAATTGGCCGTCGAGCGTTGCGCATCATTTCAACGGCTCGCTTCACTTGCTCCACGTCGCCGCGTTTGTAAGGGCGATAGCCGGGAAGAAACACGCGCTCGGGGTAAACGAACTCGGTCACTTCTGCCGTCACGTCTTTTGGAATGTCTATCAGAACGGGGCCGGGCCGCCCTGTGCCAGCGATGTAGAAAGCTTCTTTTACGATGTCTGCGAGGTCGTGAACGTCTTTGACCAGATAGTTGTACTTCGTGCAAGGTCGAGTGATGCCAACAGTGTCGGCTTCTTGAAACGCGTCGCTGCCGATCAGCTTTCTCGGCACTTGCCCGGATATGACTACGAGCGGAGTTGAATCGAGAAAAGCGTTTGCGATGCCCGTGACAGCATTGGTCGCGCCCGGGCCGGACGTGACGAGCGCACAGCCTACTTTGCCAGTGGCTTTGGCGTAGCCTTCGGCCATGTGAATCGCGCCCTGTTCGTGACGACAAAGAACGTGAGTTAGCTGGTCGCGCATGCGGCACAACTCGTCGTATATGTGAAGCACAGCGCCACCCGGATAGCCGAAGATCGTATCCACGCCTTCTCTGATAAGCGATTCGCACAGTATTCGCGCGCCGCGCATTAGAGCGGGCGTTTCTCCTTCTTCAAAGGCCGCGTGAGGAGGTGTTTTCGAATTGTCGTCCACAGTCGCTGACATCCTTAGGTTTCTCCTTTAGTCAAAAGCGTCGTCTGATTTACTTCCTACGTTTCAAATCGATTGTTCGTAAAATTCAAAAGGCCATCATCGCTTGCTTTGGATGATGGCCTTTTGGAGAACTTGTTTGGTGTTCACCATCATCCGCTGCTGTTGAGCAGAATAAGGCTGACTACAATAATATTGATGAGCCATTTAACGAGCACAGAATGCAGAGCGACAACAGATATGCGCTCTGACTTCGTTCGGAATATTTGATCCGAGTGCAAATTCATAACTCTCAATCCGCAGCCCCTTGAAGTTCATCGCTTCCGCAACTCAACATCTCGTCCTACGGAAGCGGCTTTGATGATTTCGTTGTAAATCTTGATCTTCTAAGATTCTTGAAGACTTATAGTGGATACCACGATTCCCGGAAGCGGGCAAATAATTAATCTTTATCATTTGATAAACGGGCAGGCGTCAATTTGACGTAATGATACAGGGCAAGGGAGTTAGCCCAACAGTAGCCCGACCGTCAGGGAGGGCGTGAGTGCTCATTCGCGCCCTCCCTGACGGTCGGGCTACTGAAACAAAAAAAATCAGCTTCGCCCTTTGCAAAGGGCGAAGCTGAAGGAGAGAGACTGACGGATGAATCCTATTGACAGAGTTTCAACTACAGAGATTATTTGACTTGGCCTCCGCTTGTGTTGCCGCAGTATCGGTTACGGCTAAGGGCGGAGCCAGATATGAGACCAACTCCTCATTGCTGTGTCGCAAACAGTATTCTTGAAATGTCTCGTCGGGCGTATGGTCTTCCTTGTACCGCGCAAACAATCGCGCAAGCGATTCCGCAAGTTCATCTGAAGGAATGCGCGCGCCTACTCGGCGGCCAAAGGTTTCGTGTAAGCCTACGCCGCCGCCTAAAAATACCTGAAACGTCTCTCGCTTCACGCCGTTGATGGTCGTCAGCGACCCCTCAAGTCCTACGTCGCAAATGTGATGTTGGCCGCAAGAGTTCGGACATCCCGTGACGCTGATGCGAACTCCGTCGTCTAAAGCGACATTATTTGCGAGATACTCATCCAACTCGACCGCGCGATTTTTCGTTTCGGCAAGCGCGAGCTTGCAGAATTGAACGCCCGTGCAAGCGATTATCCCGCGACGCGCCCAACTCGGCTTGTAATCGAGATGGCTACGGTCAAGTTCTTGCCTGAGCGAACTGAGCTTCTGATCGGGCACATCAAGCAGGATTATGTTTTGTGTGTTCGTAGTTCGCACGCGACCGCTGCCATAATCTTCGGCGAGCGTGGCCAATCGCTTCAACTCATCGCCCGACGTTCGACCGCCAAGTATCGAGATGCCGACGTAATTAAGCCCCCGCTCGCGCTGCTGATGTATGCCGAGATGCGTGCGATCACGTTCTGTTATCGGTTCGGCATCCGGGCTTTCTGCGCGGCGAAGTTTGCGCCCCAATCGCGCTTCGACCTCTTCGCGGAATCGAGGTATCTCCCATTGCTCGACGAGAAATTTCAATCGCGCGCGCTTGCGGTTTGCGCGGTTGCCTTCGTCGCGAAAGACCGATGCGACTGCGGCGCACAACTCGACTACTTCATCCGGCCCGACCAGAACGCCGAGGTCTTTCGAGAATCGCGGCGTGGTCGAAAGCCCGCCTCCGACGCGTGCGCGAAATGCGACTCCCGCTTCCGGGTCGCGCACGGCGAATATGCCTACGTCGTTGATCTCAGGATAAACGCATCGCACGTGACAGCCTGTGACCGCGATTTTGAATTTGCGCGGCAGATTCGAGAAGTCGCGGTTGCCGACGAAGTAATCATTGATCTCGCGCAGGAGCGGAGTCGTGTCGTAAAGCTCATGTGCGTCCGCGCCCGACACAGGGCAGTTGATTATGTTGCGCACGCAGTCGCCGCAAGCTTCGGTCGTCGAAAGCCCAATATCGCGCAGGCGATCAAGTATGTCGGGCAGGCTTTCGATTCTCACCCAATGAAGCTGAATGTTTTGCCGCACTGTTATGTCAGCAAGCCCGCGCCCGTGTTCGTTGGATAAATCGGCTATCAGGCGCAACTGCTCAGGCGTCAGGTCGCCGCCCGGTATGCGGAGGCGAACCATGAAAAATCCGTCTTCGGCGGGCCTCTGCGTATAGATGCCATGCCAGCGAAACAGCGCCTCGTCATCAGGCGTTACGGCCTTATGCCCAAGCTGCGCATAGCGATAGATGTCGTGAATTACATCAAGCCCGTCCTTGCGTTTTTTGACTTCTTCGATATTCATGATTCACCTCAAAATCTCAATACGCCGCTTCGACAGACTCAACCGCTGGTTGAGTCTGTCGGTTTGCGAGCGCGCCGCTTTCGATCAGTCGCTCTAGTATTAGCGCGGCGCTCTCTTCAACCGATTCAGCGGAACTGTCAATCACAACATCAGGCGCGAGCGGTACTTCATAAGGGTCGCTGATGCCTGTGAAATTTTCGATCTCGCCCGCGAGCGCTTTTTTGTAGAGCCCTTTCACATCGCGCTCGATCAATACCTGAAGCGGACAGCCGACAAAAACTTCAATGAACTGCGCGCCGTCGCTTTCAACCGAGCGGCGAACATCGTCGCGGGACTGCCGGTACGGCGAGATGGCTGAGGCGAGCACTATTACGCCATTGCGCGCCAGCAGTCGCGCGACGAAACCTATGCGACGGACGTTGGTTTCGCGGTCTTCTTTCGAGAATGTAAGCCCACGGCTCAAATTCTCGCGCACCTCGTCACCGTCGAGCGTTTCAACGCGATACCCCAAAGCTGTAAGCTCACCGCGAAGCGCGCGAGCGAGCGTAGTTTTGCCCGCGCCCGAAAGACCCGTGAGCCAGATTACCTGTCCTTTGCTTCCCATGTTGCGATTGTCTCCTCGTATATCGAATTTGAAATTTCAAAGCTGAACTTTTAGCGGAACCAGTTTCGGCCTTTCACTCAGTTTCGGCGCTTCACTGTGAAGCCCGCATTCAGTCTTCGCGTGACCAGACCAGCGACCTGCGCGTTCGTCTTCGCCTTCGCCGACGGCGCGCGTGCAGTGCGTGCAGCCGATGCTCGGATAGCCCGCATCGTGCAGCGGGTTATAAGGCACATCGTTTTTCAAGATGTAACTCCAAACATCGCGCTTGCTGAAACGGATGAGCGGATTGACCTTCACAAGCTGCCAGCGCGCGTCCCATTCAACTGCGCGGGCGCTTGCTCGCGCGGCGGTCTGGTCGCGCCGGATTGCCGTTATCCACGCGCTCAGTTCGCTCAACTCTTCTTTCAGCGGTTCAAGTTTTCTGATTCGGCAGCAGAGGTCAGGGTCGCGCGACCAGAGCTTCGGCCCGAACATCTCTTCTTGCGAGGCTGGCGTGACGGCAGTTTGAACGGCGCGAATCTCTATCTGGTAACGGTCTTCGATGCGGCGGCGCAGTTCGTATGTTTCTGGAAAAAGAAAGCCGGTGTCGAGAAAGAATATGTTCGGATGCGGATTGACCTGGACTGCCATGTGGATGAGCGCCATGCCTTCCGCGCCAAACCCTGTGGCAATTCCCGCGCGATCACCAAACTCATCAAACGCCCAGGCGAGCGTCTCTGCCGGTGTAGCGTCTTCGAGGCGCACGGCTGCGGCCTCTATTCTATTCGAGGGTTTGTAGGCGAGACTGACGAGTTCACTTTCAATCTGCATCACTTGATTCCTCCGATTAAACCTTCACAGGCGAGTTCTTCGAGCGAATATTCAAGCGCCGGATTGCCGAACCAGTGCAGTTTGTCTTTGAGCGACACAACGTCGCCGACAATCGCGATGGCTGGCGGCTCGATGCGCATTCGCTCAATTTCGCCCGCCGCAATCTCTTCGAGCGAGCCTGAATAGATTTCCTGATGCTCGTAGGTTCCCCATCGGATGATGGCTATAGGCGTCTGAGGCGCGCGGCCACCATTTATGAGTTCGCGCGCGATCTTTGCGATAGTTTCAGCGCACATGAAAATCACAAGCGTATCGGCAGCGTTTCCGGCGACCCGCCAGTTAACGGCTTGCCTGTTTTTGTTGGGATTATCGTGGCCTGTGAAAAATGCAACGCTCGAAGCGTAATTGCGATGGGTGAGAGGGATGCCACAGTATGCGGCAGCGGCTACGCCCGAAGATATGCCCGGTATGACTTCCCATTCGATGCCTGCCTGAACGAGCGCTTCGGCCTCTTCGCCGCCGCGACCAAATATGAACGGGTCGCCGCCTTTGAGCCGCGCGACTACGCGGCCCGCCTGAGCCTGTTCGATGATTATGCGATTGATCTCGGATTGCGAAACAGAAGGCTCGCCCGCGCGTTTGCCCGCGTAGATCAACTCTGCGCCGCGCCGAGCATGCGCTAACACTTCCGGGTTAACCAGATAATCGTAAACGATCACGTCAGCAGCGGCTATGCACTCGGCTGCCTTGATCGTGAGCAGTTTCGGGTCGCCCGGCCCTGCGCCGATCAAATAAATCTTTCCGATTTTTCCCGCCCGATCATTCATAGCATCTCGAACTGCCCAAAAACGAAAAACCCACCAGAGGCGCGGTGCCTGTGGTGGGTTATCCGAGAACTCTAAATTTGATTCAGCGCTTATGTATTACACTGATGGATCTCCACTTTAGGCTCCGCGCGGCGCGCCACTGGCGCGCTACAACAGATGCAATACATACAACACATCGCGCGGTTCATAAACATTAAAGAGATCCTTTGTCGCTAATGGTATAACACCCGGCCTATCACTGAGTCAATCACTTTTTTGTAAAAACCATGCTCGCAAACGTAATTTATTCGTTAAGTGATACGGTAATCCAGCTTGCAAAGTTCGCTTGCTCCGGAATCGGTAGCCCGCGCGTAAGCAAGGGCGCAAGTCTTAGCCCTTGCTTACGCGCGGGCTACTGACATATTCCGCAAGGATCGAGTTTTTGCCCATTAAGGGTTGACTGACCTTTCTTTTGCCTGCATACAATTATGTCGAATAAATAAGAGCACGGTACCGTTTTTGTAGGAAAGCCAATGCAGTCTCTGACCGGGATTGCGTTATCTAAATCAGGATTGCAAATGACAGACAAGACAGGCGAAATAAGGAAGCTAACCACATTGCTCGATGTGAGCCAGGCGCTTTCTACTACGCTCAATCTGAGGGCGGCGCTTCATCGCGTGCTGGAGATACTTGAACAACATCACGGAATGATTCGCAGCACTGTGACCTTGCTCCACGATGATTCGGATGAGCTTCACATAGAGGCGGCCAACGGGATCACAGCCGATGGGCAACGCGCTCGCTACAAGATTGGCGAAGGGATCACGGGGCGCGTTGTCGAAAGCGGCAAACATATAGTCGTGCCGCAGGTCAGCCGCGAGCCCTTGTTCTTGAATCGCGCGGCGCAGCGCAAAGAACTGGGCAGGCAGGAGCTGACTTTTGTATGCGTGCCGATCATTCTCAATCGCAAGTCCGTAGGAGCTATCGGAATTGACCTGCGTTTCAAGAAAGACCGCGATTATGATCGCACGGTCCGCTTTCTGCGCGTGATAGCTTCGATGATCGCTCAAGCGGTCAAGGTTCAGCGTTCGGTCGAAGCCGAGCGACAACGCTTGTTGGACGAGAACATTCACCTGCGGCAAGAACTCAAAGAACGATACGATTTCACGAACATAGTAGGCAACAGTGGCCCGATGCGTCTGGTCTACGAGCAAGTCGCGCAGGTCGCGCGCACTAACACGACCGTGTTGATACGCGGCGATTCGGGAACGGGCAAAGAGTTGATCGCTCATTCTATTCACTACAACTCGCCGAGAGCCAACAAGCCGTTGATCAAGGTTAGCTGCGCCGCGCTGCCAGAAACATTGATCGAGTCGGAACTTTTCGGCTACGAGAAGGGGGCGTTCACCGGAGCGCAGGCTCGCAAAAAAGGTCGCTTCGACTTGGCCGAAGGCGGCACTCTGTTTTTGGATGAGATAGGCGACTTGAATCTTTCGACTCAGGTGAAGCTGCTGCGCGTGTTGCAAGAGCGCGAGTTCGAGCGATTGGGCGGCATCGAAACCGTGAAGATCAACGTCAGGCTGATCGTGGCTACGAACAAAGAATTGGAAAAAGCTATCACCGAGGGCGCGTTCCGCGAAGACCTGTTTTACAGGCTCAACGTTTTTACCATATTCGTGCCGCCGCTCAGAGAGCGAAAGCCCGATGTGTTGCTGCTGGCGGATCATTTCCTTGAGAAGTACTCGCACGAGCACGGCAAGAACATCAAGCGCATCTCGACTCCTGCGATTGACATGCTGACGGCTTATCACTGGCCGGGCAACGTGCGCGAGCTTGAAAACTGCATCGAGCGCGCGGCGCTTGTCTGCGACGGGAACGTCATACACGGGCATCACCTGCCACCGACTTTGCAGACAGCTTCATCAAGCGGCACAGTAACCAGATTGTCGCTTGTCACGGCGGTCGAAGCTTACGAGAAAGATTTGATTCTGGATGCGCTCAAGACTGCGCGAGGCAACCGCGCCCGCGCGGCAAAATTACTGGACACGACCGAGCGGATACTCGGCTACAAAGTAAAAAAATACGCCATAGATTGCGCCCGCTTCCGTTAGCTGCTTTCTGCGATCAATTTCAAAATACAAATTTGTTCGTGCTCTATCATTCTCCGACAAATTTGTCAGATTGCTTTTTTGCGGCAATGAACTGGCCGAACCGGAAAGTTTTTGTTCACGCGTTTTAATCCATTCCGACAATTCCTGCGCCGCCCGGCATAAAGCTTGCCGTAAGGCAGAGGCGAAATAATCATTTGAGCCCTCTGTATGAAGCGCTTAAGTTAATAACTATCTTCGACGAGGCTCACGATTATCAATAAACCAGCTTGTCAGGAAAGGAGCGACACAATGAAGAAAGAATATGGAGACTTGATGGCTCATCTGCTGCGTTACAAGGGGCGTTATTCAAGCGAGCAGGAGTTCCACGCATTCGTGGCCGATTCGGTGCGCGCTTTCGCTCGCGACCTGCGCGAATTTGATTCGAGCATCTCTTTCAATCCCGAAGCAATAACCTATGAGCATGTCAGCAAAGACCAGAAACATCTGAAGATCGGGTGTGAATGAGATTGCCGATGAACACAGATGAAACATTTGAATTCGCGAATTGCTTCTATCCGTGAAATGTTTCATCTGTGTTCATCGCTGGTTTCACTTTTCAATTGACATCGGAAGCTCATTGGATGTACCTTGAAGCATCCGAAAACGGACGTGGTGATTTAAGGCAACTTGCTCCACGTTAAATATGTGCTAAATCGCGAAAGGATTTTCAAAACCCTGCGCTGATTTGGCGCAGGGTTTTTATTTTGCTCTTTCAACAACTGATACGTGGCGATTTAGGCAACTTGCTCCACGTTAAAAACTGCTAAACAGCCCGGAAGGATTTGAAAGGCCCCGCGCTAGTTGGCGCGGGGCCTTTTCTTTTCCCTGCTGCCCGTGGCTGTATCCGATTAACCATGAACCCGGAGGTGAACAAATGAGTCATGTAAAAGGATTGAAATGCCGCGAGTGCGGACGCTTTTACCCCAAGAGCCTTATAGCCGGTTGCGAAGACTGCTTCGCGCCGCTTGAGGTCGCTTACGATTACGACGCAATAGCGCGCGTGTTGTCGCGCGAAGTGATCGAGTCGCGCGAAAAGACTCTGTGGCGATACCGCGAACTTCTGCCGCTCGATACGGAGCCGACCGTAGGCCGCACGAGCGGAGCGACTCCGTTAATTCGCGCAGACCGACTCGCACGCGCGCTCGGCGCAGGCAATCTCTACATCAAAAACGACAGCGTCAACGCCCCGACGCTTTCATTCAAAGATCGCGTGACGGCTGTCGCCATCAATAAAGCAATCGAGTTCAAGCTCGAAGCTGTCGGCTGCGCTTCGACGGGCAACCTCGCAAACTCTGTCGCGGCCAACGCGGCGGCGGCAGGACTGCCCGCTTACGTCTTGATTCCTGAAAACCTGGAGCGCAGCAAGATCAACGCTACATCTGTTTATGGCGCGCGCGTCATCGCTGTGCGCGGCAACTACGACGACGTGAACCGGCTGTGCAGCGAGATAGCCGACCGATTCCCCTGGGGATTCGTCAACGTAAATCTCAGGCCGTATTACGGCGAAGGCTCGAAGACTTTCGGTTATGAAATAGCCGAACAACTCGGATGGCGCGCGCCCGATGCCGTGATTGTGCCGATGGCTGGCGGCTCGCTAATTACGAAGATTCACAAAGGGCTGAAAGAACTCGAACAACTCGGGCTTCTCGAAGATGAGGTTCACACACGTGTTTACGGCGCGCAAGCTGCGGGGTGTAACCCGATAGTTGATGCGGTGAAGCGAGGTGCGCGCGACATTCGTCCGCTCAAACCCGCAACGATTGCAAAGTCGCTCGCCATAGGCAATCCGGCTGACGGCTATCTTGCGGCTGGTGTGATCGCAGAAAGCGGCGGCTGGGCCGAAGACGTGACGGATGAAGAGATCGTCGCAGGCATCCGTTTGCTGGCCGAGACCGAAGGCGTCTTCACAGAAACGGCGGGCGGCGTGACCGTCGCCGTGACCAGAAAGCTCATCGAGCAGGGCCGCATCAAGCCTGACGATTTAACTGTGATTGCCATCACCGGAAACGGATTGAAGACTCAAGAAGCAATAGAGCTTGCGCCGCCTGTCGCAATCGAGCCTCGACTGAAACAGTTCGAGCAGGCGATCACGGGGCTTGCGGCTAAGGCGTAGAAATGTGGCTTATTGAAAGGAGAAACGAGATGTCACACAAAGTAATCATTCCAACGTTGCTGCGCAGGTTGACAGAGAACGCCGATGCGGTAGAGGTCGAGGCTGAAACCGTGAAAGATATTTTAGATCGATTGGACGAGCGTTATCCCGGATTTCGCGCGCGCGTGTGCGAAGACGGAGGCCAGCTTCGCCGATTCATCAACATCTACATTGACGGCGAAGACGTGCGCTTTCTGGATAACCTGTCAACGCGAGTTCCTGAGCGCGCAGAGGTTTCGATAGTCCCTGCTATCGCGGGCGGTTAATCTTTTTCCTGGGAGCGCAGGCGTCCCTGCCCGTTGCCGAAGGCAATGATTGATTTGAAGATTGCTGAATCATAATTCTGTCACCGCTTCACGGTTCGGGCAGGGACAGCCCTGCCTCCACTTCGCTAGACACGCGGCGCGGGCGCTCGACCAGTTTGCCTTTGCAGTTAGGGCAGACAGAATCCATCTCTTGTGTGCAAGTGCGGCAGAACGTGCACTCGTAAGAGCAGATGTATGCTTCGCCATCCATCGCTAGCGTCTTCAAACATCTTTCACAAACGCACCTCATCTCTAACGACATCCGCTTGCGCCTCCTTTCGATGATCTGCGGGCCTGCGATACTGGCGCACATAATTCGGCAAGCTTATACCTGATCTCAGACGGTCATCTTTGATCGCATCATCCGCTACAAGTCGAAGCGGGAGCACGCCCGCCCACACATCGATCTCGTAATCTTCTTCGTCATCAATCGGCGGGCCTGTGCGAATCTTTGCCGAAGCTTCCGTGAGCTGCAAAGCTAATACGGTTGTCGCTTTCATCTCGCTCTCGTTGGGCCAGCGAACCTCTGCCCATCGTCCCGGCACAACGTGCTCGGTGAATGCGCGCAGCGCTTCCATTTTTTCTTCCGCCTCTTCAACAACCGTCGCTTGACCGAACACCATGACCGAACGGTAATTGACCGAGTGATGAAACGCCGAGCGCGCCAGCACCAGCCCGTCAAGCAGTGTCACAGTCACGCAAACTTCTATGCCCTGACCTAACGCCCGAAGCATACGGCTTGCCGCCGAACCGTGAATGTACAAACAATCCCCCATTCGCGCATAGCCTGTAGGAATCACGAAAGGCTGGCCGTCAACGACGAAGCCGACGTGACAGATGAACGCTTCGTCGAGAATTTCGTAAACCCGCGCGCGGTCATATTCTGCGCGTTTAGGCAATCGTTTCAGCGTAGTTCGCTCAGTTTGTGCGAGTCTTTCCATTGAGCATCACTCCCAATCACAATATCTTTTCCAGTCTAACTCTAACAGGAATTGGCATGGAAACAAGTTCCATTATGGCGTATATTGATAGTGCCAATTTTCACGAGGGCCGCGATGTCTAAACACTCGATAGCCGTTTCATTCACCACAGTTTCGCTCGATAGCTCTTCTCCCGACCCGCTCTATCGCCAGCTTTATGATTGGTTGCGCGGTGCTATTCTGGCAGGCCAACTCAGACCCGGCACGCGGCTTCAATCCACGCGCGAGCTTGCCACTGAGCTTGGCGTTTCGCGCAACACGGTGATGAACGCATTCGAGCAACTACTGGCCGAAGGCTATCTTGAAGGGCAGATCGGGTCAGGCACTTACGTTTCGCGAGCACTGCCTGACGACATGCTTTACATTCCGGCTTCTCGCTCGCGCGCGCTCCGCCTTTCTCGAAAGGGGCGAGTGCTTTCAGAGCGAGGCGCGGCTCTGGCCAGGGCTGCGGTCAATGCTTCATACAGTTCGATAGCGGTGCGCGCGTTTCGACCGGGCACACCCGCGCTCGATGCTTTCCCATCAGAGGTGTGGTCGCGGCTACTTGCTCGGCGCTGGCGTAATCCGCCGCGAGAGCTTTTGGGCTACAGCAATTCAGCCGGGTACAAAGCGCTGCGCGAAGCAATCGCTTCGTACCTTGGCGCAGCGCGAGCCGTCAATTGCGAACCCGATCAAGTGATCATAGTCGCAGGCGCGCAGCAGGCGCTCGATCTGGTTTCGCGATTGTTGCTCGGCCCCGACGACGCTGCGTGGATAGAAGACCCCGGCTATCTCGGCACGCGCGCCGCCTTCATCGGCGCAGGGGCGCGATTGATTCCAGTGCCTGTGGATGGAGAAGGGCTCGACGTAGCAGCAGGAGAAGCGCGTGCGCCCGATGCGCGCCTGGTTTACGTTTCGCCTTCGCATCAATACCCGCTCGGCGTGACGATGAGCCTTGCGCGCAGGCTCGCTCTTCTCGAATGGGCCAACCGTGCTGGCGCGTGGATAATCGAAGACGATTATGACAGCGAATATCGCTACGCGGGCCGCCCGCTTGCGGCGCTTCAAGGGCTTGATCAGGAAGGCCGCGTGATCTATCTCGGCACGTTCAGCAAAGTCCTCTTCCCTTCGCTCCGCGTGGGTTACATGGTAGTCCCGCCTGATATGGTAGATGCGTTCGCAGCCGCGCGCGGCGTGCTCAGTCGCTTCACGCCTTCGATAGATCAGGCGGTGCTCGCAGACTTCATAAATGAAGGCCACTTCGCGCGCCACATTCGTCGAATGCGAACGCTGTATGCGGAGCGGCAAGCTGTGCTGGTTGAAACTACGCGGCGCGAGATGGACGACTTGCTTGAAGTCAACCCGCACGAAGCAGGTATTCACCTCGTCGGATGGCTTGCCGATGGCATAGATGATCGCAAGGCATCGGAAGCGGCTGCGGGCGAGGGAGTCGAAGCGCAGGCGTTGTCTTCATTCAGCATCAAACATCGAACGCGCGGCGGATTGTTGCTAGGCTACGCAGGATACGACGAGCGACAGATTCGCGTCGGCGTCAGAAAGCTCTCGACCGTCTTGCGCGCCATCGCGCGTGGCAGGAAGTAAACTACAACCTTAAACCGAAATGATGAGCGGCTATGCTCATTCTTTTGTTCAAGTAGAACCTGTGAGCATCAAATCTCTGCACGGCAGAGTCTAAGTGAAACTGCTCGCATCGTTCTTTCCTCGCATAATCAACCAGGAAATCGAATAAAGCTCCGCCATAGCCTTTCGATCTATCATCGCTTTTAGCGACAATATCATCCACCCACAGAAATTTGCCCCACGCCAAACACTCGGAAATTCTGAATCCGGCAACCGCTTTGACTTCTCCATCCACGAGATAAGCTAATTTATAACCTGCAATTTCAGCCTGACGTTTGACTCTCAGCAGGAACTCGTCCGGTGGCACGTGAGGTCTGAGTTCTGCCATCACCTGATAACAACTTTGAATCTCGTGATCCGCTTCTGCCAAAAGTATTCTTTTGCTCATTTGTCCTCGCGTTTCCACAACTGCTGCGAAGGCACGCGCAGAGCGCGGTTGAATTTGCTCGAAGCGTTCTCCCACGCGATGATAGCGGTCAATTCAACAAGCTGGTCATCGTTGTAAAACTCTCGCAATCGAGCAAACATTTCATCGCTCACTTCTCGCCCGGTGATCGTCATAGCGTCTGCATAGAAAAGCGCGACTCGCTCGGCTTCGCTGTAGAGCGGGCTTGTAGCATAGTCCGGCAACGCACAAATTTTTTCGTCCGAGACTCCGAGTTCGCTGCCGACGGCAGCATTGATGTCCTGTCAGAACACACAACCATTGATCGAAGCGACGCGACGGTTGATTAAGGCTTGAAGCCGCTCGTCAATCAATGCAGAAGAGCCAATGCCTGTCCACATTCCGCGAGCGCCGCGAAATATCGAAGGCCGTCGCGCGTAAATCAGATGATTTAAGAGCGGCGCTCCCCACTTTTTCGTTTGCGCCTCGAAGACTTTCTTGATGTAGGGTTCGACTTCCTCCGGGTTCACGCCTTCTATTCGTGCCATTGTCTTTCGCTCCTCTGCCGACTATCCTACCTCAGAGCATTCGATAGACAAGTGCCACTTCAATATCTACAGCGCGTGCCAATTAAGAAACGAACCGCAGAAGCGCAGCAGGCAATTCTAGGTGTAGGCCCTGTGCTCGGCTGCGCCCTGCGGCTTTCTCGAAGAGTTGAGCAATACTATGAATTGTGACTTGCGCAAGTCATCAACAGGTTGTCAAATGCTGTAAAAAGATGTCTTTCGCAGGATTACAATTTTTTACAATCTATCGCATATTTGAATGGCGATTTTCCGTGTATACTTCGTTGTTATGCTCAGGTGGTGGAAAATTAGTTTGTCTTCGAGAACGAAACTGATATTGCTGGCAGTCGTGGCGTTGATGTTGCCAACGACGATCCTCTCAATCATCCAATATCGCTCGCTCGTTGATCTTGAAAGCAAGACAAAAGTTGCCGTGCAGGACAACTTGCGGCAAACCTTACAGACAATCACTCACAAGGTCGAAGACAATCTCAAGTATACTGCGCGAAAAACTTTGGGTTCGATAGGCAGAACTGATCTTGAACCTGAAAACTTTGAAAAACTCGACCGCTACTTTGCGGCGATCAAGCTCAAACATCCTGAGATAGAAAACCTGTTTATCTTCTGGATGTGCGAGCCGATGGATAAACGTTTTGCGCTGTTTCATACGAGTGATGGGTTAAAGCGAATTGGGGCGACTCAATTCAAAGAGAACCCCGACGCGTACATGGCGCTCTGGGCTTTTGAAAACGCGCGCGCAACCCGCATTTCCACGGACGTAAAAAGCGAGTATCTTTTCTGGCAAACCTCAAGCCAGGAATCGCCCAACAAGAACGGGCGACAGTTTCAAGAGTACATCTTTCGCACATTACCTTGCGCTGACGGCAAAGACTCAATCGCATGCGCGGGGCTTAGTTTGAAGCCGAGCTATATTCAAGAAACCTTCCTGCCGCATATCATTCCCGAACTGCTGCGCAGTTGCGACATAGATGACCGCGACTCGGCTCTGGCTCTTGGCATATTCGACGACACTAATAACGAGGTATACACGAATAGAACGAAGTGGGGCGATTACGAATTGAAATCGAGTTTCGCACCCGCGTTTCCGAGATGGAAACTTGCCGTTGGCTACAAAGACACTACTATAGAGGCGCTGGCAAAGGACAACTTCCAGAAGAACCTGATGCTGACCTTGTTCGTGCTGTCGCTTCTGGTGCTCGGCATAATCCTGACGCTGCGCGCAACATCGCGCGAGATGAAACTGGCACAAGCGAAGTCAATTTTCGTGTCGAACGTATCGCACGAGTTGAAGACTCCGCTCGCGCTCATCAGGTTGTTCGCTGAAACGCTCGAACTCGGTCGAGTGAAATCAACAGAAAAAGCGCAGGAGTATTATCGCATCATAAATAACGAGAGCCGCAGGCTCACGCAACTCATAAACAACATTCTCGATTTTTCAAAGATCGAAGCGGGCCGCAAGGAATATGAGTTTCAAGAGATGGATGTGGCCGAAGTGGTCGAAGAAGTCATTCGCAGCTACGAGTACCAGATCGTCAACGCGGGCTTCGAGCTTGCCACAGACATAGGGCACGACCTGCCGGTTGCTTCGATAGACCGCGACGCCATTTCGCAAGCCGTGCTCAACCTGATCAACAACGCCGTCAAATACTCTGATGAAGATAAGAAGATCAACGTCCGAGTGCGCGCTCGCGATAGCTTCGTAGCAATAGAGGTCTCAGACACAGGCATAGGCATACCGCGTTCTGAACACGAAAAGATTTTCGAGAAGTTCTATCGCGTAAGCACGGGGCTGGTTCACAACACGAAAGGGAGCGGGCTGGGGCTTGCCTTAGTCAAACACATCGTTGAAGCTCACAAAGGACAGATAACCGTAGAGAGTGCGCCGGGCAAAGGGAGCAAGTTTACGGTTCTTATCCCTGCGAGCGCCGCCAGCGTCAAAACTAAAGAAGTGAAGTTTGATGGAGGATACAAAGTTGCAGAAAGTCCTAATAATTGAGGACGAGCCGGATATGGTGCTCGGTCTCAGAGACAATTTCGAGTACGAAGGATATGACGTGCTCGTAGCGCGCGATGGGCGCGAAGGCCTTGATCGGGCGCTCGCAGATCACCCTGATCTCATACTGCTCGACATAATGCTGCCAAAGATGAGCGGGCTTGATGTGTGCCGCCAGTTGAGAAGCAACGGCGTAGATACGCCTGTGATAATGCTTACGGCGCGCGGGCAAGAGATAGATAAAGTCATCGGCCTTGAGATGGGCGCTGATGATTACGTGACGAAGCCTTTCAGCATCAAGGAACTGCTCGCGCGAGCCCGCGCTCACCTGCGTCGAGCGACCCGCCAAGTGGCCGAAATCGAGTCTTACGCGATTGGGGATGTCAGTCTGAACTTCAAGAAGTACGAAGCCATAAGAGACGGGCGAGAGCTTGAACTGTCGCCGCGCGAGTTCGAGTTATTGAAATATTTCATACAGCATCGAGGCGAGACGATCACACGCGATCAATTGCTGGACGATGTTTGGGGATATGACAACTATCCTTTCACGCGCACCGTTGACAACCACATCGCAAAACTGCGGCAGAAGATTGAACCTACGCCTGCCGAGCCGAAATACATCATCACTGTCCATCGCGTCGGGTACAAGTTTCTAGGCTAAGTATACAAACAGTACCGCGAGCGGTAGCGAGCGGGTCTTCGATCAAGCCAACCCGCTCGCTACCGCTCGCGGTACTGATGTTCCTCCAATCACATTACCGACTCGAAGGAGGCGGCGGGCACGGATTGAAGGCATCCAAAACGACTTTCCACGCGCCTTGCGCTTGTCTCTTCCAGATTCTCACGTAATTGAAATACTCTGTTTTAGACGCGCCCGGCGCTTTGAATTCTGCGATGCCATAGGTGTAGCCCAAATCTCCCGCTCTGGCTACGTCCGCTTTCGCAGGCTGCCATTTCAATAGCCCTGCCTGCTCAGACAGCAATGCTTGCATGGCTTGCTTTCCGATGAATGGAAATTTCTCTTCTCGAAAAACCCTCACATCATCCGTCGTATAAGCAAGATAAGATGAGAGCGCACCCTTATTTTCAGAAACGCGCGAAAACTCACGGTCTGTGTCGAGCAGCATGGCTTGTTCGGATGCGACGTTTATTTTCCTGCTTTTCAAAGGCGCAGAGTTGACGCCTGGGGATTGCACGCCTTCCGGTTTCGTTTCGGGCGGCGGGTTGCTGATGCCTGTATCAACGACGACCTTCCACGTTCCATCCGCCTGCTTCTTCCAGAGCGAGATGAAGTTGCCGTGCGCGACCTCTTTATCATCTGGCCCGTTCCGCCGGAACTCCCAAGGGCCTGTCGTGTATCCGAGTTCGCCCGAAGCCGATACGTCTGCGAAGATCGGCTGCCACGTCAGCAGTCCCGGTCGCGCGGGTTGTTCCAGCATCCACTTCTTGCCAGCTACGGCGTGCGGGCGAAAAAGCGTGCTGTCATCGGCCAGGTTCATGATGAAAGCTTCGCGTGTGCCTTTTGCGACTGATGCACTGGCAAATCCGCGTTCGGCTGCTACAAGCGAATCGAGCGTCACCTGATTGCTCATCTTTTGAGCGAACGCGATTTGACCAATCGTAAAGGTGATTATAAAAGCGAGAATTTTTCTTATCATTATTGTAACTCCTCGGCCTGCCCAGCCGCGTTAGCGGCAGGTTGAATTTAGCCGTGTACTTCAGTGCACGGCTAAACTCACGCGCCGCTACGCGGCTGGATAGCTCCTCATCGTTACATCCTTGTTCGATGGATTACCTTCCTAGAATCTGGCGCAACTTGTCCCAGTAGTTGCGACTGAGCGGAAGTTCTTTTCCATTTCTGAGGATCACGCAATAATCTCCTTGAAACCATGGCCGCAATTCCTGAACTCGGTCTATGTTGACTATTGCCGAACGATGAATGCGCGGGAACTGTGTCGGATCAAGCTTCGCTTCCATGCCGCCGATGGTGTCTCGCTGCAGGTACGAATCTTTGCCGACGTGCAGGCGCACATAATTCCCTTCGGCTTCTATCCAGTCAATCTCTTCTGTTCTCAAAAAAATCACTCGCCCGTTGGTTTTGATTATGAGCCGCTCGACGAAGTCATGTTTTTTTCTCATCTGTCGCAGCAACGCATCGAGCTTATCGCTCAAGTCGCTCTCGCGTCTGATTTGCGATTTCGCTCGCAGCAATGCGTCTGCGAATCGCTCCCAATCGAACGGCTTTAAGATGTAATCGAGCGCGTGTACTTTGAAAGCGTTCACCGCGTATTGATCGTAAGCCGTAACAAAAATCACAACGGGCATAGCCTGCGCGCCGACCGCTTCGATCACCGCGAAGCCGTCCATTTCGGGCATCTGTATATCGAGAAAAACCATGTCAGGGCGCTCTGTTTCAATCATCGTTACGGCATCCAAGCCGTTACCGCACTCGCCTACGACTGAAATCTCTGAGTCGCGGCGAATCATCTCGCGGATGATTTCGCGGGCGAGCGGTTCGTCGTCTACGACAAGGGCACGAATTGTTTTCGCATCTTTCATGCGCCATCTCCATTCAACTGCGCGCCGGTCGCGACTGCCTTCAAAGGTATCTCTAGAGTCACGCGCAGCCCGCCTTCTGAAACGTTCGCCAAATCCAGGCGATAGCTTGAGCCGTATAGCTGATCCAATCGCGCTCGCGTGTTTGACAGGCCCAGCCCTTCTTTAACTCTATTGCCCGCCCTTCCGTTCGATTGCAGCCCGCGCCCGTTGTCTTCGACCTCGATTTCGAGCAGCCCGTTAGCGCGGCGGACTCGAATGCTGATGCGCCCGGGCGCGGCGCGCGGCGAGATGCCGTGTTTGATTGCGTTTTCGACAATCGGTTGCAGGATGAGGTTCGGCACTCGCGCGTCCAGCGTCTGAGGCTCGATGTCCATGTTCACCGAAAGGCGATCTTGAAACCGTATGCTTTCGATTTCGAGATAACACTTCAAGAACTCAAGCTCTTTTTGAAGCGTTACTTCCTGCGCGCCGGAGTTGTCTAAAGTGAGCCGCAGGAAATCGCCGAGCCGAGCGATCATTCGGTTTGCTGCTTCGATGTCTTTAAGCTGAAGCGCGGAGATAGAGTGAAGCGTGTTGAATAAAAAATGTGGATGCAGTTGCATCTTGAGCGCTTGAAGTTCGGCTTGCGCCAGTTGCGCTTGAAGCTGCGAAGCTCGAAGCTCGCCTTCTCGAAATCGCGTGTAATAATAAATCGCGTGGCTTATCATCACGATCAGCCAGTAGATCAGCATGTAATAATCGAAGAAGGTGTAAACAGACGCGACCACGCGCGCAAACGAGAAGTATCTTTCCGATTCTGCCGCAAACAGAAAGGTGTTGACCGTGCTGAACCCTACCATCGTGATGATAGAGAGCAACAGGCTCACAGCTATGTGAACGAGCGTGTTGCGAAGCAATCGCCCGCGTTCTATTGGAAAGCGCCGCGAGAGATTAAACAGCAACGGCGTGAATAATGCCCAAAGATAAGCGAACGGCAGTTCGACCAGGAAAAGCATTTTTTGCCAGTCGGGGTGGCGGCCCGCGCGAATCTGGCGAACATAGTCCTGGCTCGTCATAAGCAGGCCGACCAGCGTCCACGCGCCAAAGATGATCGCCCACTTTAAGACACGATGGCGCAAATCTTTTTTGTGGTCAGAACTGACTGAGGCCATGTTAATTAGACCTTTTGAAAGACAACTCTTAGCCCATTGTGCTGCGTTAGCGGCTGGGTAATTATTTTGCAAGGAAAAATTAGCAGCTAAGATTTCTTCTTCAGGTCTTCGACTATGCGCTTGTAATCCGCATCTTCGCGGAGCGAGTCCAACTCCTTGTCGCTTTCAAGGGCCGCCCGGTCGTTGAATCCTTTTTCGAGCGATTTCTTTAACGCTTCGATTGCGCGGTTCTTGTCTTTGTTGAGCGCGTAAGCGCAGGCAAGGTTGTAATGCGCTCGCGGGTTATCAGGCATTATGAGAACGACTATCGAGAGATTCTGCGCGGCCTGATCGTACTGCTTGCGAATGGTCAACTCGTTCGCGATTTCAAATAGAGACACGAGCACCTGATTCAGCACGCGGCGCGCGACGATTCTTTCGGCGCTAAGTTCTTTATCTTCTAATTTCTTCCTGAGATTTGCGATATTTCTTTTCAGGTCTGCGAGCGCGATGACGCTCAATTCGGAATCTTGCAAAGAGTTTCTGAGCGCGAACAATTCATCCACACGTCTCTTTTGCTCTTTCTCCATCTCCGTCTCTTGCTTGATCGCTTGCTTTACTTCTTTCCGCTCTTTCAATTCGGCGGCGCGCTTTTCAAATTCGCTTACATCCTTCAGCCCTTTGAAGTCGTGAGCAATCGCGTCTTGAGAAACGAAAGCATCGTAGAGTTTCCCGGCTGCTTCCTGTCCGCGAGCGCGTTCAACGTTTTTATTGAACAACTCTTCGATGAGCCGTTCGTCTTTCGCCCGCCTGCCTGATTTCATCGCTTGCAATTCCATCCACTCAACGGCCTCGACGCAGACGGACGAAGGCGGCCATTCGTGAGCGCCTTCGAAGACCGCGACTCGACTCGCGATCCCGTAGCTGTCGAGCGCGCGCGCGAGTTGCTTAACTTCGGGAAAGTTGAAATCTTCGATGCCCGCTATGCCGAAAAATGGGAACGGGGTAGAACGCGACGGGCTTAAGCCTTGCGGGAAACCTGCGCCGCAGGCGATGACTCCCGCGATTGTCCCCGTAAGCGCGTAGCCGACGCTCGAAGCGACTCGCGCGCCGCCGGAAAAGCCCGCCGTATAGACGCGACGCTCATCTATGGAGAACCGCGCCTGCGTATCCTTCGAGCATCGCGTTGGCTGCGGCTTGGGATGCTCCGGTTGAGCCGTTGCGAGAGTTGTTCGAGCCTACGACGATGTAGCCATACTTTTCGGCAGCGTCTTTGAAACGCTCAACGGGCCTCTGGCCGCGCGCGCTGGGGTCGAAGCAATAGATTATCGGCCATCGCCTGTCGTGCGTATAACCGGACGGCAAATACAACGCATAGCTTTGTTGCGCGTCCGACCGGCAGATGACTTTTTCAAGTAGCTTGCCTCTGTGAATCTCTTGCGCCTGCGCGCTCAAAGCTTGCGACGACACGATAAGAACTGTAATCAGCAAGATTGCTTTAATAATATTTCGCTTGATATTCATCTCTTTAATAAAGAAACCAGAGAGTTCACCGCAGAGGCGCAGAGGGCGCAGAGATTGCGCAGAGGGTAAGCAAATATAGAACTCTCTGCGTAACCTCTGCGCGTCCTCTGCGTCTCTGCGGTGAATCCTCATCTATAATTGAGACGCGAGCCGCTTTCCGCATGAGGGATGAAGGCCACTAGCGAGCGATTGAAGTCTATCGTGATGTGAAAGTTCTTCATGAAATCGCCGCCGAGTATCCCGCTCTGCTCAAACCCGGAAGTTTCATTGATCGCGCCAAAGTCCAACACCAGCGCGCGAATGTTTTCACGCTGAAGGTTGGCGACTCGGCACTGGCGAATGAACAGCAGGGCGACGTTATCGGCTATGCCCGCCGCGCCGAATACTCGCGTAGTCTCGCCTTTGATTATCTGCTCGCTCATGTTTAATCGCTGTACGGCTTCGGAAGAGATAACCGACGAGCTTGCGCCCGAATCGAGTATCGCATTTATATGCCGGTTGCCCTCGAATTCCGTCTCGATGCTTATCAACCCGTTGTGAGTTCTGCGGAAAGGAACCACTGTCGCGGAAGGCGGGGCCGTCAAAGTCGCGTTCTCGCTGCGGTCGAGTCGCAACACGTGCTCTTTGTAATCAAGCTCCATCAAGAAGTGCGACAGAACAGATAATCCGATATAGCCGTCGGCCTGTTCGCCTTTGTCAGTCCCGTCGGCAACATGAAAATGGCGGATGTAGCACGGAACCGATTTCACTTTCACATTGCCCATCTCAAGCGATTTGACAAGGCCGTAGACTATCTTGAACTTCCCGTCGCCGCCAAACGCCTGAGATTTGCCTCCGCGCGACACTTCGGAAACGCCGAGCCGTTTCGCAGCCTCTTCAGAGATGACCGTAAAGCCTGAGCCTGTGTCTATCACAAAAGTCGCGTCGCGCCCGTTGATCTTTATTCGCAAGTAGGGACGGCGGTCTGAGCGCAACTGGAAAGCAATATCAGCGACCTTCGGCCCGCTCACTTCGTGAACTTTCAATCCGGCCAGCCTGGTATAGAACCGAATCAATCCTTCTATTGAATCGCGGCGGTCGGTGTCGTTCTTAGGCGCGAGTTGCAGAAAAAGCTTGAGCGCATCTGCCGCATCCTTGAACATCTCGATCCGCGACGAAGCGTGAGCAAACGTCAACACGTAATCAGGCTCTTCCGGGTCGAGCAGGTGCGCCTGGTAAGCTCGCGAGCGAGCGTCGGCAGAACGGCCATCGTAGTAATCAATCTCTGCGGCGGCCCAGAAAGCCAGGGGCTCTTTTGGGTCGAACTTGAAAGCCTGACGGAGTGCTTCGATTGCGTTATTAATATGACCGGAGCGAAGCAGGGCCGAAGCTCGAAGCGCGTACCCGCGCGCGTTGTTCGGGTCGAGTTTAAGCGCTTCCGAAGCTTCGTCAAAGCAGAGGCGATAATTTTGATTCTTGAGATACGCATGCGCAGTCAGCAGGTGAGCCTGCACGTCGCTGCTGTCGCGGCCAAGAATTTCGCGATAGATTTTTATCGCGTCTTCATAACGACCCGCGCGCATGGCCTTCAAGCCTTCGCGGTAAATCTTGTTATTCGGGTCTTTTACCTTCTGCTCTTCTGGCGCAGCAGCCACGGCTTGCGAACCCGCCATCGCGACGAGTATTGCAAAGGCAATTATAAATCGAGTTGTCCGGCTCGTCGCGCGCAAGTATTCAATGCTTATAACCTGCATTTCAAAACCTCCCTGTCCGGGCACGGCGCTGGAGAAAGCTTGTGTTTGTTAAATAATAATACTATCGGTCACATAATAAAAGGAGAAGAGGTTTGGGATAAAGGTCTCGGCTTCGGGGACGAACCAATAAATACGTGTGACAAGGTATTATCAGTAGCCCTGTCGTCAGCGCGCGCTCTGCGCCGACACCAAGGCTACTGATTCGCATTCGCCGACTGACCCGATATGAGCCGACGAATGAACGGAGTCAACAAAGCCACCATTACCGCGCCCGCAATGGTTACCAGACCAAGCGTTCCGAATAATCGAAACAGAGCGCCCGCATCGTCGCGATAAAAGCCTGCCGCCCACCCTGCGAACTTGTTGCCAATCGCAATCGAAAGAAACCACACGCCCATCATCAGCCCGACCATTCTCGCTGGCGCAAGCTTTGTTACAGTGCTGAGGCCAACCGGACTGAGGCAAAGTTCTCCGACCGTGTGAATAAAATAAAGCGCGACGAGCCACAGGGGACTGACTTTGCCTGAGCTTGTTAGCGATGAGGCAAGTGCCATTATGAACAGACCCAAACCGGCGCACAGCAGGGCGAACGAAAACTTGGAAGGGCTTGAAGGCTGACGTTTCCCCCATCGCGCCCACAGCCAAGCAAATACCGGAGCAAGCGCGAGGATGAAGAACGAGTTGACGGATTGAAACCAGCTCGAAGGGAATTCATACCCGAATATCTGGTTGCGGGTTTGTCGGTCGGCGAAAAGATTGAAGCTCGACCCTGTCTGCTCGAATGCTGTCCAGAATAGAATCGAAAACAGAAACAGAAAGCCTATGACGACCAACCTCTTCTTTTCTTCTGCTGTCATAGGCTGCTTGATAATGACTGTCTTTTCTTCGCTCGCCCGCTTGTTTCGAGCGCCGACCTTAGCCAGTCGCTTGCGATGAGCTACGTATTGAACGAGGCCAAACACCATGCCTACACCTGCGGCTGCGAAACCTACGTGATAATTGACTCGCTGTCCGAGATAGCCGCACACGAGAGCGGCGACCATGCCGCCGAGATTGATTCCCATGTAAAAAATCGAGAAGCCCCCATCGCGGCGCGGGTCGTCTTCGCCGTAGAGGCCGCCGACCATCGTGCTGATGTTAGGCTTGAGCAAGCCCGTGCCTATAGCTATCAAGATCATGCCGCCGTAAAAAAACGACATCGAATCAACTGCCATAGCGAAATGGCCGAGCGCGATGGTGATGCCGCCTAACAGCACAGCCAGCCTCGCGCCTAATAAACGGTCTGCCAGCCAGCCGCCCGGCAGAGATGTCAGATAGACAGACATCGTGTATGTGCCATAGATGCTTGTGGCCTTCGCGGTATCGAATTCAAGCCCGCCCTGAGACGCAGGCGCAGCCATGTAAAGCACGAGTATTGCGCGCATGCCGTAATAGCTGAATCGCTCCCAGAACTCTGTGAAGAAAAGAGTAGTCAAGCCTCGCGGGTGGCCGCCGATGCCCGATGTATCACGCGCGCTTTCGGTTTCAACGGCTTTCAAATGAGTAACGGTAGCCATCAGTAGTCGACCCCTCTGTGAAAAAGATGGGACGCTCAAGGCGCGAGACGCATCCGGATCAAGGACACTTGCGTCAGGCATTCACCTGTGTGTGTTTTTGCGCTCGCGCCTCTCGCGCTTCGGCGTTGACCTTAAGCCGGGTGATGTTGGAAGGCAACGGTTTTGGTATGAAGGCTCTGAATTTTGGAACGAAAGCAACAAGAACAGGTACGAAATGATGAGTCAGGCTTTGAGACGCGGCGTCATTTGCCGCGTCATCCCATTAGCACTCTTATCAAAACGCTGAGGATGAAAAAGATGACAAAGATCAGAATTATCAGCGGAACTTTCCAACGCATCTCGCCTTTGAACTTCGCGCCGCAGTTTGAGCAAAACGTATTGGCGGTCGGTATCATTCGCTTGCAATTAGGGCAAGGCCGTCGCGGCGCTGTCGTGTCCAGTCCGCACGTAGGGCATCGCAGTTCAGGCGATGGAGAACCGCAAAACGGGCAGACTCGACTGTACCCGCCGATATTTCCTGCGCTTGTCTGTTCTTCTCTCATAGTTCCTCTGCGCGATTGCGATTGTAGAACTTGATGAGCAGATGTAACGGCCTGCTCATCAAGCTGCTGCCGGTGTTTTATCGTGCTTCAACTTTTATTACGCTACGTTCTCAACGGCCTGCCTGTGAGAGCGGCTTCCATAGCTTGAGTGTGCATGCGATTGTTTGGCATTCCCAACCGATGGAACTTGGCGACGAACGGGCGCGCGGGGTCTTTGATCTTTATGTGCGTGAACAGCGCTCCGGTTGAAGCTTCGACCGGAGGCAGGTTGTTAAGCCTGTACTCCATCATTTCTTTGACTGTCAGATTGCCCATCGAGGCTACTTGCAGCACGATGAAGCGGCGGTCGGTCAACGCCACAATGTAATTCTTCGTCAATATCTGCGTAGCTATCACGCCCGGCAACACGCCGAGAATGAAGAGTGGAATCATAGCCAGAATATTAGGCTGTTTGACGCCGAAGGCCCCGTGATAGATTTGTTCGCCCGGCTCAAGGTAAGGTTGAAAAGCCATCGCGACTTTTTCGTCAGTGAGTTTTGCCATAACCAGATGTCCTCCCGGTGAATTTTTCTGCTCTCTTATACTATTCATCGAGCAAGGAGGCAAGCGAAGAAACGGCAATCCGATTTATCGGTTGTGACGGCGCAGCGGGTTTCATATAATGCGATGAGCATAGCCCCAGGAGTTGCGAAATCAGACTATGAAAGATTCATTCCACTTGAGGTTTTTTCTCAGTCGAATTGCGCGAGGATGGTCGAACGGCTTGCTAGCCTTCGCGCTTTCGTGCACATTGGTCGCCGCTCCCGCGCTCAAGGCAGAAAGCGAGTCGAACGGCGAGCGGCAGACAATATTTTCGGCGCGAGATGACGGCAGATTCGATTGCGGCTATGACCCGCGCGGTGCAGAAGATGAAACATACAACCACCGCCTCAATGCGCTTCGATTGAGCACTGCGGCGGCCTCGCAGAGAGTCAAGCTCCAAGCTCAGGACGAAGGCGACATCGCAGTGATCGAAGATGACGGCACGATGGTAGTTTCACCAAGCAAATTTGATTTGAAGAATCGCTCGCTCGTTTTCACTCCTGACGGCGAAGGCTACCTGATCACTTCTACTGACATCGAGTTCAACGATGACCGGGGTTCCAAGCTGGATTCCTTTCTTGGAATTGATAACCAGGTTTTAGACAACGCCGACAACGGCTATCGAGACGTTCATCTGGTCGGCGCTCAGTTCCCTTTCTATGGAATCTCTTACGACACAATCTTCATAGGCACAAACGGCTACATAACATTCAACCAGGGCGACACCAGCCCGCGCGTGTCAGCCGCAGCGCTTGCCGCAGGCTTGCCGCGCATTGCGCCGCTGTGGGCAGACCTCAACGCGACAAAAAAAGGAGATGTTTATTACAACCGGCTCGATGATCGCCACGTCATCACATGGAACGCGATAGCAGAAGTCTCTTCCAGCGGCGCGAGCACTTTTCAGGCAGTGCTTTATGATGACGGTCGCATAGCTTTCGTCTATAAGAAAATCAAAGCCAAGGCGACGCTGGTGGGCGTTTCGCCGGGCAATCCCGAACTGATCGCGCAAGCCGTCGATCTATCAAAGCCTCCGGCGGAAACTGTGACCGGCCCGTTTTTTGAAACGTTCTCAGGGCAGAAGCGTTTAGACCTGCCTTCGCTCATACGAGCTTTCTATCGCACGCACGCAGATGTTGTTGACACGATTTATGTGTGGGCGGATTTTTCTTATGACAACGGGGCTGGCGTCGCGCACTCTTTCAACGTGCGAAACGATATTGAAGGTATAGGCTTGCCGATTTTTGATCGCAGCTCGACCTACGGGAGCCAGTCGCGTTTGGCTACGATAATAACGATGGGCAATCAAAGCGACTGGCCTTCCGACCCGCAACAACACGCCGTCAGTCTAAACACCGCCATTAGCATTGTCTGTCACGAACTGGGCCATCGCTGGCTTTCCTATATTCGCTTCGACGCGCGAAACAGCGGCAAAGACAATTTGCTTGGGCGTGATGAATCTCACTGGAGTTTTCTTGTAGACACGCGAACGAATTCCGAGGGCAGTTATTCGTCATTGATGGAAGGCAATGCGTGGCGCGATTTCGGCACAGGCGCATTCACTACTACCGAATCTGCGGTCAACTATTTTTCTGCGCTTGATGAATATCTGATGGGGCTTCGTTCGGCTGACAGCGTCGGCTCGTTTTTTTATCTGGATACAGACGAACAGTTCAAATCGTTACTGCGCGGAAAATCTCCGATCTCTGGATTCTCAATGAATGCGACTCGCAAAAATGTGTCGCTAGATCAAATCATCGAGCGCGAAGGGCCGCGCGTGCCCGATGCTGCCAATTCACCGAAAGAGTTTCGCGTAGCGTTCATCCTGCTGACGGAACAAGGAACCGCAGCATCAAGCTCGACTATTAAAAAGATGGATAGATACAGAGACGCGCTCGTGCGTTACTTTTCAACGGCCACGAACCGGCGCGGCTCGCTCGACAGCGCCTTGATTAGAAACTAGAGCAAACAGTACCGCGAGCGGGTCAGCGATCAAGCCAACCCGCTTCTGCATATATAAAAACCAAAAGCCCGCGACTATGAAACTTCACAGTCGCGGGCTTTCAGGTTTGCGTTTAGCCCCACTAGCCTTAAGGGTCTATTTGATGTCTGCCAGCACATTGCTGCTGCGTGATGAATTGGTGCTGCGCTTTGCGCGACCGATCACTTTGATCTTCACCTGTCGCCGACCAAACTGCTTTGCCTCTTTGTAGGTCGGAACATAGACATCAACGATGCGTCCTTTGATTCGGCTTCCAGTGTCCGTAACCGTGTAGGTTCCCGTGTAACTTCCTGCACGTATGTGAACTACTGTGCCGAGGGGCAATACTCTGGGGTCAGCCGCTATCATTCCCTGTTGTGTTGTTGCGCCTGAGGCCGTGCGACCTTTCAGACAATACGCAGTCGCATGAAATTCCTGGAAGTCGCCTCTATCGCCTTCGACGACGACGACGCTTTTGTTGGGATTGATGACGACGTTTTTGTTAGGAATGTTTGTTACGCCTTTCTTTTCATCAATCACCAGTTGAGCTTTAGTTGTTGAATTGGTCGGGGCTGGTTGAAACTCTTCGACCGATTGCTTAGATGTGACTGCGTCTTTTGCGCCAGGCAGGTTTTTGAAAGTGCCTGGTATCTCTATTGAATTATCTTCGGAAGCTTTAGAAGCGGCGGGGGGGTTGTCGTCCGTATTAGCCGAAACGACGTTGCCGCTAAAGCAGTACCCAATTGCAAAGATCGCCAAGATATACAAGCCTGAGGTGAGGCCGTTGGTGAATCTACTTTGGGGGTATGGATTCATTCTTGCCTCCTGCTATTTGGTTAACAATTTGCACTGAACCGAAGCCGACGGCAACCAGAGCGTTACTCGTCAATTTTTTTACTTCAATACTTCGATTAGCACGCTACAAAAGAGCGCCAGTATATCACGCGAAGTTGAGAATGCTAGACTTAAAGCGCCGCCGCTTGCGGGCTATGAAGGCTCAGGGCTTGATTAATCACCACGTCGTAAGAGCTTACGGCTGATTCTTGCAATTTTCTTGCGCGCGCAACACTCTCTGTAAGTGTTGATAATCGCTCGCAACTCTATCGTAACCATCGGAAACGAACGGTTATGGCGGTCGCGCAGGCAAGATTAAACTCTGCGCCAAGCTTTGATAGAATCGTTAATGACCTTAATAAACCGAGGTGAAGCGATGAAGATAAAAACCAATGGCATCAACATAGATTATCGCGATGAAGGTGAAGGCGAGCCTGTCATCTTCATTCATGCATTTCCACTCAATCAAACAATGTGGGACGAGCAAGTGGCAGCGGTTAAGAATTGTTGTCGCGCAATCACGCTCGACCTGCGTGGCTTTGGGAACTCGGACGTTACTGATGGGCCATACTTTATGGATCAGATGGCTTCCGATGTGCGCGCATTGATGTCAACGCTCGACATTGAACAAGCAACGATTGTCGGTCTTTCGATGGGCGGATACATATCGCTCGCGCTTTATCGAAACTATCCCGAAGCCGTGCGCGCGATGGTGCTGGCAGACACGCGAGCAAGCGCGGACACTCACGAAGGGCGCGAGCGGCGAAAGAAGTCTGCCGAGAAGGCTGAACTCGAAGGGGCCGCGAGCGTAGCCGATGATATGATTCCGAACTTGCTTGCTCGCTCGACCGTCGAAAATCGGCCTGACACGGTCGAGCGAGTCCGAAGGATGATTGAAGCGAATTCGCCTGAAGGCATCGCCGCCGCGCAACGCGGCATGGCCGAGCGTCGTGATTCAACTTACATACTTGCCGCAATAGATTTTCCCACTTTGATAATAGTCGGGTCAGAAGATGCGCTCACGCCTGTGGCCGAAGCGGAAGCGATGCGCGATGGGATACAGGGCTCTGATATGCGCGTGATCGAAGGCGCGGGCCACCTGTCAAATTTAGAGAGACCGCATGAGTTCAACGCCATTCTTGTTGAATTCATAGAAAAGCTGAACGCGTCGGCGATAGATTAAAGCAATTCATCGCTCGTTATTTGAGGAGATATGATGTCTGACAAATCGCTTATGTTCGTGTTCGCGCATCCCGATGATGAAACCTTCGGGCCGGGAGGCACAATTGCAAAGTACGCGCGTGAGGGAGTGCGCATCTCTGTCGTCATCGCGACGAGCGGGCAGGCAGGCCGCGCAGGTGGCGCGGCGGCGACTCCCGAAGAGCTTGGCCATGTGCGCGAAGATGAAGCGCGCGCTGCGGGCAGGTATCTGGGCGTTTCGACTATTCACTTCTTCGGCTATATGGATGGCAAACTCGACGAGGCGGATGAAACGGAAGTTGAAGAAAAAGTCGTGCGCCTCTTGCGAAAAGAGAGGCCCGATGTAGTGGTGACGTTTGGCCCCGAAGGCGCAGGCAACGAACATCGCGACCATAAAAGAATTTCGCGCATAGCAACTGCGGCTGTTGCAGCGGCGGCAGACCCCGGTGGGTTTCCAGACCAGATTCAAAGCGGGCTTGCTCCGCATCTCGTCAAAAAGTTTTATTACCAGAGCGGGCACCAAACACCCTGGCGCGAGATGAGCAGGCCGTTTATGCCGATCACTACCATAATAGACATCTCTGACCTTGTTGACACAAAGCTTGAAGCATTCAAGCTGCATCGCAGCCAGCAGGAATGGACTGAACGGCTGAAAGAGTGGATAGCTGCCAACAACAACACGGAGCCTTATCATCGCGCGTCATCAACCATAACGGGCTTGCCGGAAATCGAGACCGATTTATTTACCGGACTCGATTGATAAGGCAAAGGCTTTAAGGCTCACATCATTCCAGATTGCCTGCCAGGCCGATTAAAATACTTGTAGACATTAACAGCGCGCAGGCGTAGAATCCGGTCGCACCTTCACGCGGCCCTGGAAGGTTGTTCATTAAGCTGCCTGCTTCGGCAGCAGCAAATTGCGATCACTGAGGCGATATATCCCGGCCTCAACGACCGAACTAAAACAGAAACTGCCGGTCAGCAACTTCTCGTCGGTATTGTTTCAAGACTAACCTAGACAGGAGGACTCTCAGCATGAAGAGAATTTTACCCGGATTATTGACGATAGCCTTAGCGTTTGTCTTTGGTTGCAACTCACACTCAGTCAAGCACCCTATTACTGTTCCTGCCGATCCAACTTTAAAGACGATAGCGATTATCGTTGCTGATGGTACGGATGCGGAAACTGTTATATCCGTAGTCCCAGATCCTATTAAGATAAAATCCGGCGATAAAATTAAATGGGTTGTCTACAATAATCGCAGCGACGGACAGGTAGCTGTTAAGATAGATACTTTCATTATTGACGGGACTACTAACCCTGAGAGTCCGTTCAAAAGCGGTAAGACTTCTTTTGAGGTGACGAGGATAGAATCCGGCACTACCTCTGCGTATCCAGTAGGAGACGATACTACGGCAGCCAAGGCAAATACATACAAGTACACAATTCACGCGAGCGTCACGTCGCCTAGCGGAGCCGTAACCCGGTTGAAAGACTTAGACCCGCGAATTGTAGTCAGTCAATGATAGGTAATAAATAATCCATACCCGATGCCTATCATTCAATCTTTAACAGTGAACAAAGACCGGTATTCTGATCTATTTCTGAGAGTCGCCAGGTCGGGGTCGCGTTCAGCTTCCGAACGGCTGTAACCATGCGCGAGCGCACTGCTCAAGCTCTCTAAGGCTTTCTCAGGATGTTCGGTAAGCGCATAAACTACAGCTTTTTCATACATAAGATTTGTATTGTGCGGCTCAAGCTCGGTTGCTCGTTCTATGCTCGTCATAGCTTCCGGTTGTTCTCCAATCTTGGCATAGCAAATTGCCAGGCCGCCCAGGCGTAGCGCATCATCCGGGTTAATGCTCAAGTACTCGGTCAACAGTCCGATTGCCGTCTTAAATTGTCCCTTCGCTTCCTCCACTCTTCCAACCCGCATGTAAGCATCACCAAGATTGCGGTAGAGGATGTCGTCACGGGAATTTAACTCGATAGCGGCTTTGTACGCTGCTATCGCTTCTTCATATTGCTCAAGGTAAAAATAGGCCGTCCCAAGATTGGTATAAGAATCTCCGTTCGGATAAATCTTGATAGCCCGCAACGACATTGCTACAGCATCTTCGTAAAGCCCAAGAAGGTAGTACATCGAACCCAGATTGCTATAGCCATGAAAATTATCCGGCTGGATCATGATTATTCGGCGGAATTGTTCGGCTGCCTCGCGATAGCTACCAAAAGTATAATAACAAAATCCCAGAGCGTTATAGTTATCCCAGTAGCCCGGGCGAATTTCGATAGCCTTCTCAAAATATTTGACTGCCTCTTGCATATCTCCCTGATGCTGGAGGCAGCGCCCAAGCCATCTGTATGCATCGTCATTTCTGGGCTGCAGGCTCACTGCTTGCTCGAATTCTTCGATGGCCGTTTCAATCTTCCCTGTTCCGTGATAGATGATGCCGAGCGAGACATGTACTTGCGCCTGATGCGGGTCCAGTGCAAGCGCATGGTCGCTCGCCGTTATCGCACGCTCCACCAAAGCGTTTTCGTGCGTAGCCTGATATTTCTGCCAGTATGCTTCGCCCAGCCCTGCATAAGCCAGCGCGAAATCCTGATCGAGCCTGAGCGCTTCATCGAACATCTGTATAGCGAAATCCAGGTTGGCTTTAACGTCGCGACGCTCAAGGAAGGCTCGCCCTTTTGAATAAAACTCGAATGCATCTATGTTAGTCGTCGCCGGTTTCGCTATCTGGTCTCTGACTTTGCCGGAAACATTTACCTGCAAGGCGGCAGCCACGCTTTCGCAGACCGCATCTTGAATGCTGAACAGGTCCGCCGCATCGCCACGATACTGCGACCCCCATATGACCCGCGCCGTTTCCACATCAGTCAGCCGCGCCATCACGCCTATCACCTGGCCCGCTCGCATCACTTCGCCTTCAAGCAGTATCGTCGCTCCAAGCTCGCGCGCAAGCTCGCGCGCCCCCAGTCCCGCCTCTCGCATTCGATCCGCCCCCGCCGATTTAGAAAGCACCGACAAGCCGCTGATCTTCGCAAGGTCTGTCGTTATCGCGTGCGCAAGACCTATGCCTATGAACGTGCTTTCATCGCTTGAAGCTACAGGCTCAAGCGGCAGGACGAGAATCGTGGGCGGCGAAAATGGTTTTGGCGAAAATGATTTTAATGACCGCTGCTCTGACGGGCTCATCGAAGAAGTGCTCTTTACCCCGGCAGACTTTCGATTGATTTCATCCGTTGACTCAAGCTCTACGGTTATCCGGCTATCGCTCGGCGCAATCTCAGGCGTCTTCTGCTTCACATCTTCCAAAGCGCGTTTCACTTCCGCGAAAGACGAATAGCGGTTGCCGCGCTGTCTTGCAAGCAGGCGCATTACTATATCGCTCACGCCCGCAGGCATACCGGCAGGCAATCGCGATATTCGCATCGCTTCATCCTTCAATATAGAAGCTGCGACTTCAAATGCGTTCGCGCCGCGAAACGGCAGGCCCCCGGTTAACATCTCGTAGAGCACTATCCCGAAAGAGAATATGTCAGTCCGCTCGTCGAGCAGTTCGCCTCGAAGCTGTTCGGGCGACATATAAGAAAGCGTGCCGACAACAACGCCTGATTCAGTGAGCTGCTCAATGGCAGACTTGTCGTCTTGTCCGGGTTCAATCCCTGCGAGCGTCTTCGCCAGGCCAAAGTCAAGCACCTTTACTTGCTCGCGCTCGGTCAACAATATGTTTTCCGGTTTGATGTCGCGGTGAATGATCTTTCGAGAGTGAGCTTCGGCGAGCGCATCACAAATCTGAATGGCTATGTTCAGTATCGAGCCCGGCGTGAGCGAGCGCGCAGAGATCACATCGCGTATGCTGCGGCCCCGGACGTACTCCATCACGATGTAAGCGTGCTCGTCGGTTTCGCCTATCTCGTAAATCGTTACTATGTTCGGGTGATTGATGGACGATGCGGCCTGCGCTTCGCGCACGAACCGGGATTTTGAAACGACCGCATCGCGGCCCTGTTTCGACATCACCTTGATGGCGACGATCCTAAGCAGCGCAGGGTCTTCGGCTTTGTAGACTTCGCCCATGCCGCCTGCGCCGAGCTTTTCTATGATCTTGTATTTCGACAGCGCTTCGATCACTTCTTAATTTCCGGGCAGGAGCCGCCGAAACCGGCTGCCAGAGCCGGTTTCAAGGATTGTTATCGCGTCGCCGTTTCCCCGCGCCCGTCTTTGCCCGGGCCGTAGAGCGCGCGGCCCGGCGTGGCGCGCGTGTGCTTGCCGTCTTCGATCACAAATTTGCCGTTGACAATTACGCAGGCGAATCCGACGGCATACTGGTGAGGCTTATCAAAAGTCGCAAGGTCGGCCACCTTGTTTTCATCGAAGATGACGATGTCGGCAGCCATGCCGGGGCGAATGATTCCGCGATCCCAGAGTCTGAACGTCGCAGCCGGAAGCGAGGTCATCTTGCGCACGGCGTCTTCAAGCCCTATCAATTTCTTGTCGCGCACGTAGCTGGCAAGCACGCGCGCGTTGTTGCCGTACCCGCGCGGGTGCGGCGCGCCGTTGTTCATCCGAATCACGCCGCTGTCTGACGCAATCATCGTGTAAGGCTGCGCGATTATGCGTTCAACGTCCGCCTCGCTCATCTTGTGGTAGATCATGCCCGCAGAACCATTCAGGTACATCGTGATGACCTGTTCGGCTTCTTCTTCAGGGCCGGTCTTACCTCGCGCAATCTTTGTAATCTCGGTGATGCTCTTGCCTTCGTAAGAGTGGTCAGCGCCGTAGCCCGATACGACCGCGTAAGAAAAATCTTTGAAGCCGCTCTTGCGAATCGAATCTATCATCTCGCGCTTGATCTTCGCGTGAGTTTGAGGGTCCGCGAGCCGCTGCTTCGCTTTCTCGCGTCCGCCTTCGAGCGCCCACGAAGGCAATAGCACGCTTAACGAAGTGGACGATGCTGTGTAAACGTACTGGTCAACGGTCACTTGCTGGCCGCGCGCTCGCGCATCTGCGACCATCTGGCAAGTAATGCGGCTGTCGCCCCAACGCTTCTTTGATGACACTTTGAAATGCGAGATGTCTACAGGAAGCCCGGCCTGCTCGCCTATGGTAAGGGTCTCTTTTATCGAGTCCGTTACTTTGTTGCCTTCGTCGCGCATGTGCGTTGAGTAGACGCCACCGTGTCGCGCGACGACTCTCGCAAGCTCTACGACTTCAGCCGTCTTGGCATAAGTGCCCGGCACATAGATGAGACCGGTTGACATTCCAACAGCGCCCTCGCGCATTGCGCGATCAACTATCTCTCGCATGCGATCCAACTCTTCGGGTTGCGGGTCGCGGTCTTCTTCTTTCATCACCTCGCGGCGCACAGAGCCGTGCCCGACGAGCGTCGCTATGTTGACCGATATTCCTTTCGATTCGAGCCTTGAAAAGAGATCGCCCACTTGAGTATCAGACGAACCGCAATTGCCCGTGACCATCGAAGTTACGCCCATATAGGCAAAGTTGTCTGCCGTCGGATTATCGGCGAGACTGCCTTCGACGTGTGTGTGAACGTCAATGAAACCGGGCGCGACGATCATCCCTTTCGCATCAATCACGCGGGCGGCTCGTCGGGGGTCAACAGCGCCGACTTTGATTATGCGGTCGTCTTTTATCGCAACCGAGCCGTACAGCCAGGGGTTTCCTGTCCCGTCAACTATGCGGCCATTGATTATCGCAATGTCGTATTCCGGCCCGGTCGCGCGAGACTGCGAAACGAAGAAAGGCAGAACCGGAAGCAAAGCGATGAATAGAAAAGCAAAGGCTGGCTTCTTCATCATTATTTACCCTCAGCGCGAGGCTGACACCGTTTTCAATTCTAAAAGGCAAGACGTTATGCAAGTCTTTGCGTCGGAAAGCATAGCACAGAAAAGCAGGCCGGATGAAGGTACAAGAACGAAGTGGAACGCGAGCAGGTTGGCGGGCCGCTTTGACCATGAGCAAGACAAGTTATTTCGCTCGCACTCAAGCTGCTTCAAGCAAGCTGGACGTAGCCGCCGCGAAAGTAGGCCAGAGGTTTGCCGTCGCTCACGTTAATTGTTTCAACCTCGCCCACGACGATTGTGTGATCGCCGCCGGGATACGTATGCACGACGCGGCATTCAACGCAGGCGATGACGTCGGTAAGAAGCGGATCTCCGGCTATGCCTTCCGTGTAACCTATGCCAGCAAAACGGTCAGGCTCTTTTGAAGCGAAGCGGCGAGAGATTACCTCCTGATTTTCGGCAAGAACATTCACCGCGAAGTGATGGCCTTCTTCAAAAATGTCATGAACGGACGCGCGTTTGTCTATGCAAACGAGGATCAAAGGAGGCTCAAGCGAAACAGACGAGAACGCGCTGACGGTGATGCCTCTGGGTTTATCGTCTTTAGTCTTGGTGGTAACGACCGTCACACCGCTGGCAAATCGGCCAATCGCGCTGCGAAACTCATCCTTGCTAACTGGCATTGCAACCCTCTCTCAGAAAGCGGAAGGCAGTTAATTTGAAATCGCAAAACTGGAATCCCTAAATTACTGCCTTCCGCCTTCTGTCTTTTGCCTACTGCTTTTTGTATTTTGCTATTAACTCGTCCAGCCCTTTAGTCGAGCCTGCGTGGCGGTAACTGTAATAGGACTTAAGGTCTTCAAAAACCTGATCATGAAGTTGCTTGTACGGCTCGCTTCCCTCCGATAGAGCAACTGCGTGGGCATACAGATCAATCACCTGATCCATCTTCGCATGCGCTTGACGAAGCAACTCATCCTTGAGCGGACCCGCCGACTGGGCTTTATGTTTCTCGGCAAACTCCTGATACTCGTTGTTGGCAATTGTGCCGAGCAGCACATAGGCGAACGGGTTGTCGGATTTGAGCGATACAGCTTTTTCGAGCCGCGTCTTCGCTTCGTCTTTTTTGCCGGTCATCATCGCAACTATGCCCGCCGCCTGATAAAGCTCCGGCAGCAATCGGGTCTGAAAATCGCTCCACCGCGCATCGTCCATGTTTTCAGGTTTCTTGCCCGCTTCGATTAACTCTATGGCTTTCACCGCGTATTGCTGGCTCTGCTCTGCGTATTTCGGATTCTGTTTTTTGGCCTGTTCTATGCCGATAAGCGCCATGTTCGTCAGGGTGACAACATCATTCGGGTTCTTCGCAATAGCCGCTGCCCCTGTGCGAAATGCGTCGTCTAAACGATTGGCATTGACGTACACATCTATAAGAATCGGGCTGATAATATCAACATCGCCCTGTTCTTTGAATACAGTCAGCGCATTCTCTAAGAGCGAAATTTTCTGCGTCGCGTCAGGCGATTTGTTTATCTCTTGCACGACGTAACCGACGACCATCGCTCGCTGCGCGCTTTGGGGATATTTCTTAACGAACTCGCCAGCGGCTTTCAACTTGGTCGCGGCGTCTGGAGCAGCTTGCACCTTCGCCCCCGCATCTTGCTCGGCTTTGGAAGCTTGTGGCGCTGGTTTGTCCTGCGCCGCATAAGAGCTTGAGGCTAGTACAAACATAGCCATAATAGCGCACACCGATAACGCTTTCGTCATGGCGAATAGTCTTAATTTCATCATTGACCTCATTCTTCTTTGGAATTAAGCAACACGGTTGCGAGCGCAACGGCCCCAACGCTTTATGTATTGTGCTTTAACCTTGCGGCCATTGGCAAGCGGCTCAGTTGCTCCTGATTTTGCGGCACCACCTGCATTGACTGCTCTCACCAGGCTTTCGTTCTGTACTAAAGGCTACAAGCAGTATAGAATGACTCCTGCCTTCGGCCATCTCATTGCTTGACTATAGAGCCGCTGTTGATGCAATGATCTATATGGCAGGTTAATTTAGAAATAAGTCCGCTGATCGAATTGCAAAGAGTCACCGAGAAAAAAAATGCCGATATAAGGACGCGCTTTGAATCTTTGCGCGCGGCCTGGTGGCCGTCAATTCGCGCCGTTATGGATGAGGTAATCCATGAATCGAGTGCGGACGGCTCGTTGCTCAGGCGGATGGCCGATTATCATTTGCAGTCGGAAGGCAAGCGGCTGCGGGCAATTCTTCCCCTTCTAATAGCTGAAGCTCTTGGCGTTGACCCCGGTCGGATGGTGCCTTTTGGGGCCGCCTGCGAGATGCTGCACAACGCATCTCTGGTTCATGATGATCTTCAGGATGGCGATAGCGTCCGTCGCGGGCAACCTGCCGTTTGGAGAAAATTCGGCACGCCCCAGGCAATAAATCTGGGAGATGCCATGATCGCTCACACGATACTGCTCATGCATCGGCTGGATGTGCCCGCGGCATTACGAGAGCGAGCCACTTGCCGTGTGCTACTGGAAATGCTGCGGGTGATCGAAGGGCAAGTCCAGGATTTGGAACTCAAGGTGCAATCTGATGTCACCCTTGCCGATTATATGCAAATGGTCGAAGGCAAGACCTCAAGGCTATTTGCTCTTCCAATGGGTGGCGCGGCGTTGTTATGCGGCGCTTCCGAAGAGGTTGAACGCGGGCTTGTGGAGGCTGCCTGTCATATTGGCGTTCTCTTTCAGATACAGGATGACATTCTCGACATCTACGGTGATAAAAGACGCGACATGTCCGGCAACGACATTCGCGAGGGCAAACGCAGCGTGCTTGTCGTGCATTGCCTCGAATCGGTCTCGGCGCAAGAATCCGCTTGGCTCAAAGAGGTGCTTGATAAACCTCGGAGCCGCACTACCGCGCAAGACATAGCCGGAGTAAGAGCTATGTTCGAGCGTTCTGATTCCCTCGCATTCGCTCTCAAGGAACTCGCCCGTCGCAGAGATGCGGCTCTCCATGTGCAAGCTCTCACCTCTTACCCGGCTTTGAGTAAAGTTCTCGATGAAGCATGCCGCCTCTTCCTACAGCCTATCGTTTCGGTTATTCCGACTTTCTCCTGGACGGTTCAATCATAATCCCGCCACGCATCGAAACAATTAAAAGTGCGTGATGATTATCTTCGCGAACTTCCGGCGCTGCGATGTGTAACAACTTGCACGGAAGTTTTGTAACATGGTATACTCTGGCCCACTTCAAGATTTGCAAAGAGGAGAGAAAAATGGAAAGCAAACAGACGTATGAATCGGAACTGACAGAAGTCATGGAAAATGAATTGACCGACGAGCAACTCCTGCAACTAGCAGAAGGTTCCTGCACCTGGGGAGCCAACTGCGGAAGTTAGTCGCGCAAGAGCTACGTTGAAACTCACTCGCGACGCGGCATGAAGGTCGTTGCGTCGCGAGATTTCTCAAAGCGTCTGCGAGTTCACAGAAATCCAGATTTGTTTTTCCTCAGCCTCAACCTTGAGCTTTTAGATTTTGTAACAATCAGTCAATAATAAATCATCTCCATGCAAGACGAGATTACGCGAAGACTCGATACATCCTTGGATATGGTCAAGGATCATATGCATTCTGTGTTGATGTCTGCTGAAAGCTTCGCCCACATAAGGAAAGTGGCTCAGGCGCTGCCCATCTTCGCCGTAGATTTTTTCGGGTTTGAGTGCAGGTTGGGAGCGGGCATTGGACCAACCGACTGCGCGCTGAACCTGACGCCGGACGGAGCCAGAATGCTCGCGGGCAGGCATTCAATTTCTCCGCCAGAGCAGTTGCAACACGGCCCGTGGGAAAAGATACAGAGCTTCTATAAAGAGTGGGGCGATACACGTCAGCCTCCATACAGTGATGCCGGAGCAACCTGGCTTGAGTTTGACATGTCGTCGGAGCTGCCTGCGCCAAATCTTTTGTTTGGATATTGGCCGCGTGACGTTGAGATAAAGCGCCCCCCCGAATGGCTCGCGGGTACTATCATTCCAATGTTGCTGGGGGATTCGGTCTCTGAGTCTTTGCAGCAAAATTTTCTAAGATGCCTCGAAGCGTGTCCTGTGGAGACGAACGATTTTCAAGTCGGAGTAATGCTGGCACGCAATATTCAGGTCATTCGGCTTTGTATTTTCGATCTCCCGAAAGATAAACTGCTTCCCTTTATGGATAAAATCGGATGGGAAGGCCCCATTGATGAATTGCAAAAATACATGGATGCATTTCGCCCGCATGCCGACTTCATCGGCTTGCATCTGGATATTGGGGAGCGGGTCTATCCGCATATCGGCGTAGAGCCTAATTTTGTGGCAGGCTGCTGGTCTCGCCAGCCGCGCAGAGAGCCGCGATGGTATGGTCAGTTCGATCAGCTTTCAGAGTTTGGTTTATTAGCGCCTGAAAAAAAACAGGCTCTGCTAGACTGGATCGGCCATCAGAGCATTTCTTTAAACGGGCGTGAAAGCCTCTTGCTTCGCGGCCTGAGTCATATCAAGATCGTACTTCGCCCCGGTGCAGACCCGGCGGCAAAAGCATATTTCGGAATTGCCCATCGCACATTAGGGAAATCTGAATGACAGCCGATACCGGAATCAATCTTTCAGGAGCGGTGCAAGCTGCTCTGGATTTTCTCTTGAAATCTCAAGACGGCCAGGGAGCGTGGAAGGACTTTCTTCTTCCTGCCGGTAACAGCAACGTCTGGGTTACTGCCTACGTCGGCGATGTTCTGGCTGTCAGGCCGGAAGAAGAAGCGCGCAACGCCGCGCGTGCCGGATGGCGATTCCTCGAAAAAGTTATGACGCCGGACGGCGGCTGGAGTTACAACCCTCAAGTGCCCGGCGATGCCGATAGCACGCTCTGGGGGCTTCGACTTGCCGAGAGCCTCAACGCGAATGAATCGGAGTCTGCGCTCAAAGCCGCCGAATTTATTGAGCGGCACATTCGCGATGATGGCGGCCTCACCACTTATGCGTCAGCGGCTCCTGTGCGCAACTACATAGGGCTTCCGCCTTTTGTTCCATTCGGAGGCTGGACGCAGCCGCACGTTTGCGTCACGGCAGCCTGCGCGAATATGGACAGTTACCGCGAGCGGTTTCGCCAATACCTTTTAGAGAAACAATCTGAAGATGGAAAGTGGATCGCCTATTGGTGGTTCGACGATGAGTATGCGACGGCTGAGGCCGTGGCGGCTCTTGCCGGAAAAGGGCGAACGGCAATGGACTGCGAAGCTGAAATCGCTTCCTGCATCGAACGAGCCGCGCTCTGGGCGCTCGGTCGTATTGATATTCTTATTGCAACTGAAGGTCGATTCCCGCCCGCCTTTGCTCTCGCTCATGCTCTTCGCATCCTGGCCCGGACAAATCATCTCGCAGAGGCGCGCAACAGTCTTTCCAGAGGAGTAGCCCGGCTTGTCGAATGGCAAAAGCCCGACGGCTCGTGGTCTGCGTCTGCAAGGCTTCGCGTTCCGCGCCCTGACAGCCTCAACCCGGACCCGAAGTCGGATTGGACTATGTGGGCTGGCATACCCGCCGGACCAGTTTCGATGGAGAGCGTTTTAAAGCACACCTTCAATAATTATTCTCCCGATCATTTCGGCGTTTACACGACGGCCACAGTCTTAAAAGCCCTGCAGGAAATTTCGATGTTCGCTTGAACGATTGATGACGAAAATGAAAGTAAAATAAGTTGCATTCAAGTCTGTGTTGGACTATCCTAATTTCCGCGCTTCAATCTGCATAATGTTACTTTTAATACGAAGATTGGCTTATCAGGCTACAGCAACCTGCACTCTAAAAGCGGCGCGCCCGATTCGCTGAGCGAGGGGAGCATTAAACAATAAATCTTTGCTGATCCCTTCACCAATCTCGACTTTGCCAGGAGGGGCGATGGCTCAACAAGCTGAACAGATGACGATTGATGGCAAATATCACCTGGCAGACTCTCAGATAGAGGAAGTCCGACGGCGCGGCTGCGGAGTTCTTCGCGGCGTTCTATCGCGCGAAGAATTAGATCATCACCGTCCAATTCTTCGCGACTATGTCATGGCAAGACGCGAAGTCATGAGCGCAAATGAACAAGCGGTCGGCGCAAGTCCCATCGAGACTATCTTCAGTCTTAAGACGGCTCCGCAATCGGTCGTGGATCTAGTGACATCACCGCGTCTTGGCGAAATAGCCGCGCGCGTTCTGGGCGTTGAAGCTGTCAGGCTTTTGCATTTTTCCGGCTTTTTCAAACCCGGCGGCGGCCCCGGCACGCCCTGGCATCAAGACCTTACTTATATACCGTTGAATACCGACAAGATGGTTTCTATATGGATACCCCTAACAGACATTACTCCGGATATGGGAGGCTTGTTATTCGCCGAAGGCTCGCACCTGTCCGGCGAGTTGATACCGCGCAAAGATGCGGAGAGATTTCCAATTGTGCAACACGGAGCTATGCAGGCGGGCGACGCTTCGCTGCACATGGGTTGGACGATTCATTCATCTTTGGGTAATTCAAGCGAACACATGCGAGAGGTTATCACTATAGGCTACTACGCTGACGGCACGCGCATCCTGGAGCGCGGAGGCGCGCCCATCGTCCGAAGTTTTCTAGACACTTACTTCGCCGGGCTGAGTTCGGGAGACCTCGCGGAAGGGCCGCTGAATCCTGTGGTCTTTCGATGCGGCGCTTGAGTGATACAATCGAAGCGAGTAGCGAAGGGAAGAAAAAATGTCAACAACACATGCGGGAGAGGAAATATCAATGAATGCACAAGCCGCAGCCGAGCAGCTTCCAGAAATTTCCGGCAACTACACGCTCACACACGAGAAGATCGAAAGCTTCTTTCGTGACGGCCACATCAAGCTCAACGGGGTCTTCACTCCCGAAGAGATCGAAGCCTATCGCCATCATCTGGGGCGGGTTGTTGATGACAACAGCACACAAAATCATGCGATGGAGCAGAAGGTTGCAGGGGCTGGAAAGAATTGGAAGTTCGTAAACAACCTGTGGACGTTGGATGAGGCAGCGCGGCGGTTCGTATTGAGCAAACGTCTTGGCCGGATAGCAGCCGATCTCATGCAAGTGGAAGCCGTGCGATTGTTTCGTGACCAGTCTTATTTCAAAGGGCCTGACGGAGCCAATACGCCCTGGCATCAGGACGCATACTTCATGCCGCTCGATAGCGAAAAAATATTGACCATGTGGATTCCGCTGACGGACATCACGCCCGACCTTGCGCCTATGAATTATGTCACTGGATCAAACAGGGCGGGCTATATGGGAACTTCTAACGGCGACGACGCTTCGATGGATCGGTTTGAAGACGAGGTGCGCGCAAAAGGCTTCGAGGTTTTCAACTATGGGGCCTTTGAAGTTGGAGATGTGGCGGTACACTCTGCGTGGACTCTGCACAGTTCTCGCACAAACACGTCTCCGCGCATGCGAGAAGCCATGGTGATAGTCTACTTCGCCGATGGAGCGCGACTGGCCGAAGACGCGCCTTTGAAACCCGGCGCTCCGCCTCAAGAGTTTTACGCAAGAATGATCCGCCAGCAAAACCGCACAACTTCGCTGCCGGGACTTCGGGCCGGAGACCGAGCAGAAGGCCCCATGACGCCGCTGGTTTACAGCCGCTCTTGGGATGCAGAGTGACGCTTCAGGAGGCAGGTGTCCATGAGCAAGGAACAGATGACAGCCCTAGACCAGGAAGAGACAGAGATTTTCGAGCGCCAGGAAATCGGTATCAAGAGCGCCGAAGAGATCAGGTTTGAAGACATCATAGCTCCGCTGACGCAGGAGAAGTTTTTCGCGGAATACTGGGAGAAGCGCCCGCTCGTAAGCAAGGGAAGACCGGCTGAATTCTTCACTCCGCTTTTCTCCATCAATGATATTGATCGAGCGATCTGCTATTTCAAACCCAAACCCGGACGACTTGATCTTGTCACTGAAGAGGGCTTTGTCCGCGATAACTTTCTGAGCAGCGACGGCACGGCTAATGTCAATCTGGTGATCGAAAGCTACCTTAAAGGAAGCACTGTCATATTGAGCGGGCTGGAACAGACCTGGGAACCGCTCACTCTGTTTTCGCGAGCGTTGGAAGGATGCTTGAATCATCCAATCGCCATGGCTGTTTACTTATCGCCGCCGAACTTTCACGGCGTCAAACCTCACTATGACACGCAGGAAAACTTCCTGCTTCAGGTCGAAGGCTCAAAGCAGTGGAAGGTATACAAGCCTTTGCATGAGTTTCCGCCCGTCGAAGGCTCGTATGCTCCCGTGCCCAGAGAAAAGCTGTCAGAGCCGATTTGCGAAACAGTTCTCAATCCGGGCGACGCGTTGTATATACCCAGAGGTTTCGTGCACGAAGGCATGGCGGGCGATAAGCCTTCGCTGCACATCACAGTTGATGTGCACGTTCGCACATGGTTCGATTTTCTCTACGACGCGCTGGCCGCTATGGCTGAACGTGATCCGCGATTTCGTCGTTCTCTGCCCGCTGGTTTCTTGAATGACGAAACAGTAATGCAATCTCTCGCAAACGAGTTCAGCCAATTTATGGACATATTCCATAGTCAGGCGAATCACAAAGATGCTGTGGGCAAGCACACCGAGGTACTCGCCGTCAGAAATCCGCCGCCCGCTGACGGGCACTTCTCCGTGTTGAACGCAGCTATAGGCCCCGACACGCTTTTGAGAAAGCGCCGCACAACTTTAGCCAGAGTGTTTGAGGAAAACGGAGTAGCAGGGATTCAGTTCTCGGGGAATCAGCTACTCGGCCCCGCGAAAATCATTGATGCTCTGCGGCACATAGCTGATGCTGAAACCATCACACCGGCCTCTTTGCCGGGTTCGCTCAACGACAACGAAAAGTTGATACTTGTCCGAAGGCTGGTGCGTACAGGGCTGCTGACGCTGGCTTGAAAAGCCACACGAAACGGACGCAATCAATGAGCCTGGCAGAACTGATTTATCCAATCACGCCATCGCAGTTTTCAGATGAATACTGGGAGAAGCGCCCGCTTGCGGTTTCAGGCAACGAGGGGCGATTCTCGCATCTGTTTTCGTCCGCCGACATCGGGCGGCTTTTGCATTACCTGCGACCCGGCCCTCCTGAAGATTTGGTGCTGATTAAAGGCAGTCGCCATAATGACAGCAACTGGACTAATCCGGACGGGTCGCCGCGCCTGGAAAAAGTGAGCGCGGCTGTGCGTGACGGTTACACTATCGTCGTCAATGATCTGGGCAAGTTGTGGGAACCTGTCGCGCTGTTTGCAGCCGCTCTTCAAGAAGACCTGCACCACCCGCTCAATGTCAACATGTATTACACGCCGCCCGGCACGCAGGCATTCAATCCTCACTTCGACATCATGGATGTTTTTGTCCTCCAGTTGGAAGGAAGCAAAATCTGGGAGGTGCGAGAACCTGCAAAAGAATTGCCGCTTCGGGACGAACACTCTGACTTGCCTCAAGATAGCCTTTCAAAAATTGTGCTAGAGGAAGAACTGAAAGAAGGCAGTGTTCTTTATCTGCCTCGCGGATACATTCACGCGGCCCGCACGACCGGCGCTGCGTCACTGCATCTGACGATTGGTGTGAACGTCGTCACGTGGATAGATCTTTTTTCTGCGGCAGTCTCTGCTGCCAGAAACGACAAAAGGTTCAGGAAGGCTTTGCCGCCGGGATTTCTCAACAAAGCGAATGAATTGCATGATCTGTTTCCTGAATTGCTCGCCGCATTGCCGCAATACTTGAGCCTTGATGATGGCATGGGTCGCCTCGCGGAAAAATTGATCGTTCAAAGCCCGCCTCCACCCGGCGACGACCTGCTTGCAAAAGAGGCCGAACTCGACATAGATACGGTGCTCGTGCGGCGCAAGGGAGTGATTTGCCGCGCACTCGAAGGGCCGGGCTACGCGGCCATTCAATATTCAGGCGGGAAACTTCTGGGGCCTGAAAAAATCGCCCCCGCTCTCCGTTATGTCGCCCAGCATCGTTCGTTCTCTGTTCGTTCTATAGCAGGTGATCTTACTGAACGAGAAAAGCTCGTGCTGGCGCGGCGACTGGTTCGTGATGGTCTTCTGGAGGTGGAAGAGACCCGGTGAGCAACTTTTTGCGCCAGATAGTGGCTGATGCCTCGACTCTCTGGGAACGCCTCGAAGGTTCTTACGTACCAGAACTTGATACCGACAGCGCAAGACTGGCAGAGGCCCGGTTTGAAAGATGGAGTGAAAGGGCCGCGCTAAATAACTCAAATCTATTCGAGAAACGACTCTCCTGGCTCGATACCACACCGGAAAAAGTTTTCAACATACTTGGAAAAGTTCGCCTTGAAGGCGAGTTTCCGCAATGGGCGCTAGTGTTCATCGAAGCGATGGATGCCGCGCCAACAATGATCGAAGCTTCAAAGCCATCCGGCCATCCGTTTGAGGCAATCCTCTTCCCTTTCGCAAAGACCGGCTTCGGGATGCTCGCGCCCTCTTGTCGTTTACTTTTATCGCCGGAGATTCTCGCTAAACTGACGGACGATCTCTTGCGAGAACTGAGTCACATCGCGGCCCCGACCTTCTATCTGGAATTTTCAGTCTTTCGTTCGGAGCATGGATACACTGAAGAGGCGGCTCGCGATGAAACAGGGCTTTACGAAAAATTTGCGACCGGATTGCTCGCCGGAAGGCTCTGGAATTTTTTTTCCGAATACCCCGTGCTGGCCCGCCTGCTTTCCATCACTGTGCAACTCTGGGCGCGAAACGTCTCTGAGATGGCCTGCGCGCTGGAAGCTGATTTGCCAGCGATTCAAAAAGTATTCAATGATAGCGAAGAGGTCGAAAGAGTTGTTGCTGTGCATCCATCGCTTTCGGATAGACACAATGAGGGGCGCACGGTCACCATTCTGGAATTTGAAAGCGGATTGAAGTTAGTCCATAAACCGCGCGCCCTCGGTATTGAAAAAGCATGGTTTTCTCTGCTTGAGCATCTCAACAAACGCGGCGGCGATTTCCGACTTTTGAAAGTGCTGGACAGGGGAAGTCACGGATGGGTGGAAGTCGCGCAGTACGCCGATTGTAATAATAGTGACGAAGCGAAAAAGTTTTATTATCGCGCAGGCATGACGGCTTGCCTGCTTTACGCGCTGGAAGCTTCTGATTGCTTCTACGAGAACATCATAGCCTGCGGAGGCTACCCGGTTCTTATAGACATGGAGACTCTCATGCGCCCCGCACTTCGACGCGGCGCTGACCTTTCGCCCGCTAATGAAGTGGCCGATAACATAATGTTTGCCTCTGTATTCCGCGCGGGCTTTCTGCCATTCTGGGAAGCCGGTCAGAATGGGATTTGTGTAGACATCAGCGGACTTGGCGCGAAAGCAGGTCAGCTCACGCCTTATCAAAAGAGGGTTTGGAAAAACGTCAACACCGATTCCATGTCGCTTAAGCATGAGCCGATTTTTGTAGACTCCGAAAAACATCTTCCTCACTTGAACGCCGTCTCGCTGACAGCCGCCGAATACGCAGAAGAGATAGTCTCCGGGTTCCGTCACATGTACGAATTGCTTATGGAACTCAGAGAAGAATTGACGGCTCCCGATGGGCTAATAGATGCGCTCGGAAAACAAGAGATACGAATACTCTTTCACGCAACGCGCATCTCAGGTTTGCTGCTGAAGAAGTTGTATGCCCCGCGCTATATGAGGAGCGGTGTTGAACGCAGCATCGAAACGGATGTCTTCAGCCGCTTCTATCTTGAATCTTCGGATAAGTCGCGGCTGTGGCCTCTGCTAAAGGCCGAAGTGGATGCGATGGAGCGGCTCGACATTCCGCGATTTACAGTGCTTGCCAACAGCCGTTCTCTCTTTCTGCCAACAGGCAATGCTTTGGAAAATGTTTTTGAAGATACGGCGCTCGACCGTGTGCGGCAGAGGCTCGCATCATTCGACCGGGCTGATATGGATATGCAGACAGGCTTCATCCGAGCCGCGTTGCGCGTCTCGTCCATTTCCGTCGGGCATGAGTCTGCCTCAGATGAAACCGCCCAAGGCTGGAGTCCGGATGAAATCTCATTGCTTACCTCAGACGAACTGATCGCAGAAGCAAATGCCATAGCCGCAGAGATCGAGAGCCGCGCCATTTTCTTTCGCGACGAAGTCACATGGATTGCGCCCCAGCTTCTACCGCACGCCAGTCATCACGAACTGCGTCCTCTGCGAATGGATTTATACAATGGCATTGCAGGAGTCGCGCTGTTTTTTGCTGCCATGGAGCGTGTGCAGGACACTGGTCGTCGCACATCGCTTTCCGCTCTTCGGTCATTGCGGAGATTTGTTTCTACGGCAGACCCTACTCGAATGATTCGCGAAGGATACAACCTCGGCATAGCGACAGGGGTCGGCTCTTTCATCTACGGCCTAAGCCGGTGCGCGGTGTTGCTTGAAGAGCCTGCGCTCTTTGCCGATGCGGTCATGGCATCTGAACGAATCACGCCCGAATGGATAGCCGCTGACAATAATTTCGATACTATGTCAGGAGCAGCCGGGGCGATTCTGGGGCTGCTGACATTATACGAAGCAACGAGAGATTCTGCGGTCGTGAAAAAAGCTGTGCTTTGCGGAGATCACTTGCTCAAAAAACAAGAGTCTGCCGGAAAAGGCGCATCGTGGCGCGCGATAAACGGCAAGTTCATGACGGGATTTTCTCATGGAGCTGCGGGTATCGCTCTTGCGTTGCTGCGGCTGTCCGAAGCGTCAGGCGAAGAACGATTCCACTGGGCGGCGCAGAAAGCCATAGAGTTCGAGGATTCGGTATTCGATGCCACTGAAAATAACTGGCCAGACTTTCGTTACTCGTCGAATGATCGCTCCGTCTTTATGAACGCATGGTGTCACGGCGCAGCAGGGATAGGACTGGCTCGCATGTCCGGCCTGCCGCTCTTCGATTCACACGAAGTCAGGCAGGACATCAACGCGGCTCTCAAAAAGGTCACAGAATCTCCGATAGGAGAGAAAGATGGATTGTGCTGCGGCAATCTTGGCAGAGTGGACATGATGCTTGCCGCATCAGTACAGAGTGCAGATGAGCAGTTGCAACGCCAAGTCGTTGAACTGGCTTCCGTTGTTGTGGAGCGCGCGCGCAGGTCGGGCGGTTACAGGCTGTCGGGTCAGCCGGGAAAGGATTTCTTCGACCCTTCGTTCTTTCAAGGGCTTTCAGGAATCGGCTTCGAGCTTTTGAGAATCGCCCATCCGCAAAGCTTGCCCTGCGTTCTGGCGTGGGAGTGATCTATGGAGAAATCTGCGGACAGGCAAAACCCTACAGAGCCGCTCGCAGCGGTAAAGCAATGGGATGAAGCAATATGCGAAAAGAGATGCGAGGCTATCATCGCACAGGCAAGAGCTTTGCTGGATCAGGCTTGTGTGCATCTGCCATTCCTTAGAGAGCGAGGCATTGACCCCGTAAAGCGATTGGATCACCTGCGCTCGAATCTCCCCGAAAGCACATCACACTTTTATCACGCGCTGCTCTCGATTTTTGCAGAGATCGGAGACCGGCACACACAATGTTTCCTGCCAAAGCCCTTCGCTGAAAAGACGGCGTTCCTTCCTTTCCTTGTGAAAGAATATTTTAAAAACGGCAAGCAACGTCTTGCTGTTGTGGGTTCCGGGATAGACGACCTCGAACGAGGCGACACTTTAATCTCGTGGAACGGCGACCCCGTGGCGAAAACGCTCGAACAACACATGGCGCTTCAGCTCGGAGCCAACACGGAAGCGAGACTCGCAAAGGCTGTGCAGACTTTGACCTTTCGCCCGCTGGCTTTTCTGCCTCCGCCCGAAGGGGATGTGATACTGGAAAGCATTAGCCTTGATGGGCAACGACGAAAGATGCGGCTGGAGTGGCGAGTGGCGGAAATGTCTTATCTTATGCGCCGGTTTGCTCCGGTCTTCCAGGTGGAAAAAGAAGAAAACGATTTTTCAAACGAATCCTTTCAAGCGCGAGTTGTTAAGACTTCCTTCGGCGACTTCGGTTATATTCGAGTCGCTTCTTTTCATGCGCGGCCCGATGCCTTTTTGAAGCCTTTTGTCGAAGCCCTTGAATCTCTGCCCAAAGAAGGATTGATATTGGATTTGCGCGCATGCGAGGACGGCATTATTTCTACGGCAGAACAACTGCTCCAGCTTTTCACTCCGGCAAAAATCGAGCCTCAACCGTTTCAGTTCAGGATGACAGACCTAGTTCAGCAAATTATTAACGTCAGCCCCGCGCTTCACGGATGGCGCGATGCAATCGAAAGTTCAGCGCCGCCTGAAGATAGGTATTCGCGATGTTTGCCTTTAACCTCTTTGGAGAAAGCGAACGCCGTCGGCCAGAAATACCTCGGCCCAGTCGTAGTGATCGTAGACGCGCTGACCTACAGCAGTGCAGAGATGTTTGCCGCAGGCTTCCAAGATCATGCTATAGGGCGCGTGCTTGGAACCGCGCGTCGCACGGGCGGAGGTGGGGCGTCGCCCTGGCATCAATCTACGATTTTCAATTTGTCCGGCAACGAGTTGTTCCAGCCTATGCCTGATGCCCCAACGTTCAGGGTCGCAGTACGGAGGTGTCGAAGGGTGCGCAAGCGGTCAAACCAACTTTTAGAAAGCATCGGAGTGGTGCCCGACCTGCTACATCTGCCTACGCACAACGATCTTCTCAATAGCGATGAAGAACTGTTGGAAAAAGCCGGGAGCATGCTTGCAGAAAAATGTGATCGAGTATAAACTGAGGGGCATCGTATGTTATTTGCGTCACGATTCCAGCAAGTAGCGTCACACGCATCGGACGTAATTGATTCACAAGTCATCACCAAACTTAAGGAGGCAAAAAAAGATGAGTTCAGAATACAATAACCCTCAAGAAAATAGTCCCCAAGCTTTGAAAACAGGAGTGGATTTTGCCAGCGAGCTTATAGTTCCGGGCGGAAGCAATCTTGTGGAAGGGAATTATGTGCAAGGCGCGATTCATGTTGCGCTGGGTTTAATCGCCAGATCAATGTTCGGTCTTCCCGGTTTGATTGCGGTCTCTGCCAATTCGTTTACGAAAGCTACGACTGGTCGTCACATCCACGAACACCTCGGGCTGGGGAGCGCTTCACCGAAGAAGGAATAGATTTGATTTCGGCAGGCTGCAGAGGAGATGAAAAAAAATGAAGAACGAAGCGGAGGAACTTGAGCCTCTGAAGAATAGTGCTAAGCTTGCCAGCGAATATATCTTGCCGGGTGGAAGCAACCTTGTAGAAGGTGATCTCGCGCAAGGCGCGATTCATGTTGCGCTGGGTTTAATCGCCAGATCAATGTTCGGTCTTCCCGGTTTGATTGCGGTCTCTGCCAATTCGTTTACGAAAGCCACGACTGGTCGTCACATCCACGAACACCTCGGGCTGGGAATCGGCCAAAAGAAGGAAGAGCAGTGTAGCCATCAAGATGGCTACACTGAGATAAAAGCATCTGATAGTTCCCAGTCTGCTCTCACTACTCAATCGCCTCCGGTTTCCCAAACAGGAGCGGTAAAAGATGATAGTTCCCAGTCTGCTTATTCTCTACCTCAAAGCGCTGCGAAGAGAAGGCAGCCCTCATCCAAAAAGAGGCCTTCGTCGTCGAAGACGAATAAGGAAACTTGATTCTCTCAATCGGTCAGAAACTATATGAATGAAGACAAAAGTAATAAACTGCCTTTTTTCGGAGGGCTTTTGGCTGGTGTTGTTTCAGGAGTAGTTCTTGCCCGGTATTGGAGAGGACTGGCTAAAGAAGGCATCAAGACAGGCATCCGAGCCGGGCGCAAACTCAAAGAGATTTCACAGCAGGCCATGGAGGATTTAGAGGACGTAGCAGCCGAAGCCACTGAGGAACTTTCACAGGAAGACCAGAAGAGAAGTTGATAAACGATAAGAAAGATGCCTCAATGACTGACCCGTATCAGATGCGCCTCAGGTCTGCAACACGCGGGCGAGAACGCTGGGAGGTGAAGGCTTTACTAAGAAGGCCAGACCTGGCGCAGGAGTTGGAAAAAGCCATCCTGCAACATCCGGGCGTTTTAGATGTTCGCGCCAATCCCGTATCAGGCAGAGTTCTTGTTACTTACTCTCCCGAATATTCCGACCTTAACGTAGAATCGCTTCTCCGCGATAATCTGCAAAGGCTTTCTCACCGCAAGTTTTCTGAAATCAGAGTTGCGAAAAAATCGAATGCTTTAACACGCATCCTCAAATCCTCTCTTCCGAAACGTGAAGAGCTAATCGCCCCACCTGCTTTATCTGTTCTGGGCCATTCGCTTCACATACTACAAGGTCTCTCTTTCATCGGGACAGTGAACACGGCCAGAGGAGAGGGGCCGGGCTTCTTGCGAACTTTGGGCCTGGTCAAAACGGGTTCCCGCCTTGCCTTCATGAGCGGCCTGAGTGTGTTTTTAACCTGCGCAGATTTATGGGTTCAGTATAAGCGGAGGAAGGCATGGCGAAAGCTTGCCCGCGCGACCGAGCACAGACTTCGCACCAGACTGGTTGCGCGAATTCAAGGTCAGGACTTGTCGTTTTTCAACGACCATAATACAGGCTCGCTCATCAATCTCGTCACAGAAGACACGGCGCAGATCAAACGTTTCGTCGAACAAGCGGGCGACGAGGTTATCGAGAAATCACTGACCATAGGCGTCGCCAGCACTTTTCTAATCAGCGCATCGCCGAGGCTCGCGATTCTCGCTTGCCTGCCCTTGCCTTTCATTCTGCTGTCCTCTCGTTTTTTTGGACGAGTAGCCGCCGAGCGTTATGCCCGCCTGGGAGAAATGTCTAGCCAGTATAATCAGAAGCTCGAAAACAATCTCGCAGGCATTGCCGATGTAAAGAGCTTCACGGGCGAGCGGCAGGAAACGCGCCGATTGCACGATAGCAATTTGCGCTTGGAAGAAGCCGCAATGGAAGCCGAAGTCGTGGCATCGATCCAATCACACCTTGCTCAAGGCATCTTTTTCAGCGGATTCACATTGACGGCCTGGTATGGGGGCCAACTGCTTGCTTCGGGAAGAATGTCGCCGAGCGAATACCTCCGAGTTGTTTACTGGTTTCCACAATTGATGGGCTCTCTCGATGGGGCTTGAACAACTCACCAGACTGTATTATGGCGCAACTCATTCAGCAGAGCGTCTGACAGAAATCCTGGATTCTCGTCCGAAAATCCGCAGCGGCCCGATCCTTCTTCCTGCCAGCACAGTGCGCGGAGAGATAGTCTTTGATGATGTCACTTTCGGATATTTTCCTTCTGTGAAAGTTTTAGAAAACGTCTCCTTCCACTTGCGACCCGGCGAAACGCTCGCCATCGTAGGCCCGACAGGCTCCGGCAAAAGCACAATGCTGCGCCTTCTCATGCGCTTTTACGATATTGACTCAGGGCGAATACTTTTAGATGGCAAGGACATCCGAACGATGAATCTCAAAGACCTGCGAGCGGCCATAGGTTGGGTCAGTCAGGATGTATATTTATTTCAAGGAACTGTGCAGGGAAACGTGACCTACGGCCAGCCCCACGCCTCCGAAGAGCGAATCATTTCCGCGATGCGCGACGCAAGCGCACTGGGTATGCTCACGTCCTTGCCCAGCGGCTTGGAGTCCGAAGTGGGAGAGCGCGGGCGACTTCTATCGGGAGGGGAGAGACAGCGCGTGGCAATCGCGAGAGCGTTGTTGAAAGGAGCGCCGATTCTGGCTCTTGATGAAGCGACTTCGCACCTTGATTATGAAACTGAATCCGCAGTAAAAAGATCGCTCCAAAATGCCGCGACAGGAAGGAGCGTGATCATGATCGCTCACAGGTTATCCACGATTCGCAACGCCGATAAAATTCTCGTTCTCGAAAGAGGAAAGATTCGCGAGCAGGGCAATCACGAAGAGCTTCTCGCACAGGAAGGTCTTTACGCTTCCCTGTGGCAGCTTCAAAATGGCGAAGGCCCTTTCGGCAGCGGGTTGGAAGTGAGGATCAGCCCATTGTCAGACGACTGAACGGGCGAGCGATTCAAAGGCGATCAAAGCGGACATTCCAGACCCGTTCGGCATTGAGGGTCAATCCTGTGATCTGGCCCGCATCGTCTCGCGCAAAGCGAATGTGCAGTCCTTCATCGTTAGCCGAAAATTCATCTTTAGCAAATAAGACAAGAGGGCTTGGCTCGAATTTAACGCGCCGCAAAATAATCTCTTCGCCTGACAGTTCAATAGTGTATTGGACATCGAGTTCTTCGCTCTGGTAAGTTCCTGCGTATTCGTCGGCTCTGAAATCAGGCGCTATCTCTTCATCGGTAATGCGTTCGCACAGAGCCGTCTCTTGTCCCGCATACTTGACGGTCATCCGCACGGGTTGATCTGCCGTAGCAGGCGTGAAGAGACATTCCGCATCAGCATTGAGAAACCGAAAATGATTCTCTTCGACCACGACTAACTCATATTCTCCGCCAGCACTCGCATCAAGAAAGATGCGACCTCCGCGAGATTCAATCCGGCAAGTCATGCTGCTGAGGCTGTCTCTGTACAAACCGCTCTTGCCATCGAGATCAACAGAGAGAGGCGTTCGGATGCCCGCGGCGCGACCGGCCCACGCAGGAATCTCCTGATTGTCTGAACTTTCAGCTTTGAAGCGTTCGGCCAGACAGATGTCCGCGACTTCGTGCGCAAGTTGCCCCGGATTTACTCTCGAAAAGTTACTGAAGATTGCGACCGCAAATCGCTCTTCAGGGAATCGAAGGAAGTAAGCGCGATAACCCGCATCTCCGCCAGCGTGTTCGGCGGTTTCCAGTCCTCGATAATTGCCTGTGATGAACCCGAAGCCGTAGCTCACGGGCTGACCGTTATCAAGCGAGCCGGGCGTTAGCATCTGTTTGATAAAGTCTTTGTCGCCGACGGTCGGCGAGAGTAGATTTCGCTCCCAGTGCTCGAAGTCTTCCACGGTAGAAAAAAGATTTGTCGGGCCTACAGTCTCATACGCGGGCATGTCTATACGGAGTTGGTCGCTTTTGTTGCGAGAGTAGGCCTGCGCTCGATTCTTTACAACCTTTCCATAATCGTCGTGAAAGAAGGTGCTTCGCATTCCCAGAGGCTCGAACATATTTTCATCCGTATATTCGCGAAGCGATTTCCCTGTGATGCGTTTGATGGCTATGCCCATCAGCGTATAGCCCGTGTTGATGTATTGGAAGCGCGTGCCGGGAGCGAAGTTCATTTCCTTTTGAGAGGCTGCCAGTCTCAGGATGTCACCGTTCGTCTTGATGTCCGCATCGCGCCAGCCGCCCAGACGCAGCATATCCCATTGGTCTCTGAGTCCGCTGGTGTGATGGATGATCTGGCGAAAAGTGATGGCAGAGCTTATCTGAAGTTCAGGGATGTATTTTCGTATGTCATCGGAAAGCGAAATGTGACCCGAACGAGCCAGCAGACCGATTGCCATCGCAGTGAACTGTTTGGAAAGCGATGCTATATGAAAGACGGTCGAGGGAGTTATAGCAATGTCGTGCTCAAGATGCGCGATGCCATAACCGCGTTTGTAGACTGTTTTGCCTTCCTGATAAACCCCAAGAGCGCAGCCCGGACTATCAGACGTGTTCCAGTTTGCAAATAAATGATCTAGTTGCTCTCCCCATGAAACGCTCATACAGGTTCTCCAATCGTTATGAGTTTTGAGCCAACCTCACCAAGGCCGTTTCATGTCGAATAACTGCTCGGCCAACGCAATCACTTCATCATCGAATTGAGCGCGGAACGAAGCGTCGTCTACAAAACGCGCGTAACGCTCAAGCACTGCCATTGCTTGAGCCTGATTCGCAAATCGCTCGCCGTCAAACGAACTGCCGCCTCCTCTACCGGGCACATGTTCCCAGGCTTCTCCATTGCGGCGCTGTTGGAATGCGAAGCGCCCGGCCAATTCACACCTGTAATTCGGGTCGCTGAACCACCTGTTGTAGTTGATATAGGACGCACAATTCAAACAATGCCGAGCGTAATCTTTCCACAGACCTAGAGGCGAATCGGGTCGCCACGCGACGGCATAGGAATTAATTCCCTGCTGCAAAGAGGAGAGCCAGTTATACGGGTCGCGGAGTTGAACCCAGGTTTCTGCTCCAATCTTTTCACAATGCGCGAGGCCCTCTTGCACATTCTCGATTGACAGCGCCTCAATGGTAGCGAGGTGAGACGTTGAACCACTGACGTTCGCGTAGATGTCTTTGAAGCCTCCGCCGATTCGATGTTGGCACGCTTCGCCGATGCCATCTATATACCACTCTGCGACGGCGTACAGGCCGCTGCGAGGCAGTCCGAATTGATAGACCAATCGGCTCATCGTTTAGCTCAAAAACTATTTTGTTTTTGATTGCTCGCTGATTGTTCGTTTGCCGCGAGGCCAGCAATTGCCGCCAGATTCAATTTGCTCAGAGCTATTTTCAGCCAGTATGTAAACCTGTCAGGCTGCGTCTCTATTCCGGCTTTCAGATCATTCACATCAACCCACTGCCAGTCTTCAGCTTCTGCTTCATCCGGGTCCGGGTCGTTATCGTAGACTCCGGCAAAAACATGATCGAGTTCCCATTCAATCAGGTTGTGATCAAGCTCCGCTCTGTATATAAAACTGGAACAAAATTGAAGTGAGCAATCGAAATTCATCTCCTCTTTCAGCCTTCGATGCGCAGCCATTTCGACTTTTTCGCCGGGCCGTGGATGGCCGCAACAAGTATTCGACCACAGGCCGCCGGAATGATATTTCGATGTAGACCTTTTTTGCATCAGGAGTCGCCCGGCAGAATCGAAAATAAAGATCGAAAAGGCTCTGTGTAATTTCCCCTCCCGATGAGTTTGGAGCTTCTCGCCGACTCCGATTTCTTCATCGTTTTCGTTTACCAGTATCAGCTCTTCCATAATTCAGACCTTTCGTCAGTTCAACAGGGCAACGATACTTAGCTAAAGTAATACAATGTATTGCTGTCGAGAGCATTTGCCACAAAACCGCCGATAGTGTGTCGCGTGCGTGGGCCGATTGTCTGCGTCACCCGGTGATAGACGCGTCCCCCCGCGTGAAGTATCAGGTCGCCCGGCTCTGGCTTTACAGAGAAATATTCGTAATCTTCGACCATCGAATCATCTTTTCTCATATCATATTGATTGAGCGCGTCGTCACCGGCAGACCATTGCCGCCGGTAGATAACCAACTCGCCTCCCTCGTCCGGCGCGTTTATCGTCACGAAGTAGCTCAATTGATTATTCACATCACACAGGGTTCTCAAGTGATCATAGTTGGGATGATGACTGAGATTATTATCACAATGCAGATCTATGGTCGAGCCCTCCGGCAGAATGCGAATCGTGGCGGGCATATAGATTTGACCGGCCTGTGCTTTCGGAAGAACGACGGGGCGGCCTTCTGAAAGCACAGAAAAGATGTGGCGGATGCGCTCCTCAAAGTCATCGCCATCGCGAAAGAGTTCGCGACAATGCTCTGCGGAAGCTCTTCGCCGCGTTGAAATATTCAATCAACTTCGGGTCGGTAGCCACCAGGGTGACGCCGTAAAGATGCTTGTATTTCCTCACTTCTTCGGGAGGGCCAAAGGGAGGGAAAATGTAAAAAGGCGGATCGTGCAATTCAATCCGCCTGCTGATCTCTTGCATGTAATCAGCCGTGTATACATTCCGAATCACTAATGCATCAATGGCGTGCCGCGCGAAGTCATCGAGAGTTTCTGCAAGTTCGTCCACTTGAGCGATGTCAACCGTGCGGAGTCGAAACCAATCTGTTTGGGCCAAATCCGTCGCCATCACCTAACCTCGTACTCAGCGGTTGTGTATGCCTTGGCATAAAGACTGAGGTCTGATCGGCTCACTATCTTCATGTGGTGAAACATTCGGTCCACGCGCATCTCTTGATTGTCTAGTAGCTGAAATGTGTCCGAGCCGGGCCATTTGACAAGCGCATCACGAATTTCCGGCAGACAAAGCGATTGCTCTACGGCGAGATCAAGCAAGGGCGAGCAATCTCCGCCGCGACCTTTATACATTGCCGGTTCATCAACGTAGATTTCCATGCCGACTTGCGGCTCTACGCCTTCCGGGTGAACGTCAAAGTGCAGGGACACTTGATTATGAAAGCGAAAAAACTTTTCGAATCGCTTGTTGAGGTCAACGACAGAGCCAGGCCAGCCGATGCGTTCGAGATAAGGAAATGCTTCGTCCGGCGTCATGATCAAAATAAAACGAATCGCGTCAGTGGGCCGCGAATAAAGTATGCCTGCTGTGCGATAGCGGCACGTGTCAGGAATCGCTTCCCAGCAGCGGCGAAAGTTTGCAAGCTGAGGTGAAGCGAAAGGTCTGTCCTGCAAAAGTTCAATCGCCGGTTTGGGTGATAGATTCTGTTCAACAGTGAAAAAGATCAACGGCACAGGAATGCCTTCGGGCACGCCGCGAATGTCGAACTCTAGCCAAAACGAACGCACTTCATGCAAAGGCGAGGCTTCGTCCATCCACTCGCGGGCAAAATCACGAATTCGCCTCCAGGAGTTGTGTGCGTAAAAAGCATCCGGTATGCCTTCGCTGGCTCCGGCCAAAATGTCGCGACGGCCATTGCCGGGAATCCATAGAAAAAAATCTACGGGGTGGGCCTCCACATTTATAGGACGTTCAAACAGATGACTCAGCGAGAGAGCCGCCGGAAGCGCTTCTGCTCTTTTTAAAACGTTTGCAAAGCTGTCGCCGGAAAAGAACGGCGGCACACAATGCGGCGCAAGATACTTCGCAGCGTCGGCTGATGTTTGTATATATGCCGGGAACCGGCTAGGAGGGCTTTGTGGCATCGCTATATCTTTATCTCCTTCAACAATGTATGATTTTTCACAGGGCGATTATAAAATCGCCCGTTTTAATTATATTAATCGCCGAAACGTAATTTTACTAATTCGCAGAGATGACAAACCACTGAAGCGTAGTTATAATAACACACCGCCGGGGCGGAATCCATCTTACCCGGCGGCAAGGTAAGACGAGAAACCTGAAAATAAAACTTCTTAATGGCGAGCCTCACAGGTTTGCCTGTGTCCATTTGATTCCAGAAGGGTTCGGGGCGTAATTGCAGACTTGCTTGTCCTCTATAGGAGAAAATATGCCTGACAAATCTGAGAGCGATGCGGGGAAAACGTCTGACGTGTGTTTGCTGTCTATGCCATTTCCTCCTCTCAATCAGCCGTCAATGGCGCTGGGCTTGCTCAAAGCCGCCGTGCGCGAGGCAGATATTTCCGTATCAAATCTCTACCCGTGCGTCTGGTTTGCCGAAGAAATAGGACTTGATGTTTACGTCTTCATCAGCGATAGCAAGCAAGAGTTTCTTGCGGGCGAGTGGGCTTTCGCAGGAGCGGCTTTCCCGGACTTTCATCCTGATCATGATGCTTATTTGGACGCAGTGCTTTCCGCCGCGGTCTCGCGGGGGCTTTTGCGCAGAAGCGGCTTCGATTCTGACCCGCGCGCTGCTTTGTGGAAAGCGCGAGAAGCTGCGCCCGCGTTCATCGAAAATGTAGCCCATCGAGTTTTGGAGAAACGGCCCAGGATCGTCGGCTGCACGTCCACATTCATGCAACACTGCGCATCTCTTGCAGTGCTCAGAAAAATCCGCGAGCTGGCCCCCGAGGTCGTAACAGTGATAGGCGGAGCGAACTGCGAAGGAGCCATGGGCATAGCAGTCAGGAAGTGTTTCCCATGGATTGACTTCGTCGTTTCTGGAGAAGCCGATCATATCTTCCCCGATCTTTGCCGCAAGGTTCTCACGTCAGGGAAAAACATCCCTGCTCAAGAATTGCCTCTGGGGGTCATCAGTGGCAAACATCCGGGTTTGATTTTCAATGCTGAAGCGCCTCGCGCTTCAGTCCAACAGATGGATCAAACGCCTATGCCCGATTTTGATGACTACTTCGCGGCGTTGCGTCTCTCTCCATTACGAGAATTTATCTCGCCGGGGCTTGCCATGGAGACATCGCGCGGTTGCTGGTGGGGCAAGGTGCATCATTGCACTTTTTGCGGTCTCAACGGCGGCAACATGGCTTTTCGCTCGAAGAGTTCTGACCGTGTGATCTCTGAATTGGAAGGATTGTCTCAGCGGTACGGCATCCGAAAGTTCAATATCGTAGATAACATTCTTGATCTGTCTTACATTCAGACTGTTCTTCCGCGCCTTGCTGCTGGCGAGCCTTATACACTCTTTTTTGAAACCAAGGCGAATCTGAAGCGAGATCAGTTGGAACGGATTGCAGAAGCCGGAATCCGCAGGCTCCAACCCGGCATCGAGAGCATGCATGACGAAATTCTCAAGCTTATAGACAAAGGCACGACGGCGCTACAGAACGTCAGGCTTCTCAAGTGGGCCAGAGAGATCGGCGTCTTCATCACCTGGAATTTTCTTTGGGACGTACCCGGCGAACAGGACGAATGGTATGGCGAGATGGCCGAATGGCTGCCGATGGTCTCGCACCTCCAGCCGCCCGGTGTAGACCGCATACAATTTCACCGCTTCAGTCCTTATCACCAGAGGCCGGAAAGTTTCGGACTCTCTCTCACGCCCTTCCCTCTTTACAATTATGTCTACCCGGTCGCTTCCGCGCAGATGCAAGACCTGGCTTACTATTTCCACGATCAGGAAAGGCGGTCTGCGAAAGAAGAACTCGAAAGACGGCCTCATCTCAAGAGAGTGATGAAGTCTCTCGCCGTCTGGAACATGCTCTGGGGACAGGGAGGCATGGAAACAACGAGAGAAAAACCTGTCCTTGTGATGCAGGAAGAAGAAAACCGCATACATATCAAAGATACGCGCCCTTGCGCTGTGTCTTCCTCGCATATTCTTGATGGTCTCGCTTGCGAGATTTATAAAGTATGCGATGACATACACACCAGCAGCGGCATCTTGAGCGCCCTGGCAAAAGGCGGACATTCAAACCTTTCTGTTGAAAAGGTGCAAAACGTGCTCGATGAATTGCAGAAGCGCCGAATACTTTTGGGGCTGAACGATAGATATATGCGTCTTGCCTTGCGCGAAGTCAGTCGCATTCCCGACTCGCTCGAAGAGTTTCCAGGCGGCTACACGGACGTGCCTGCCTGGCAAAGCGAATTTTCAACTGCAGACACCGTCATGTAATAAATTTGTACTCGTACTTACTTGTATGGTTTAGTTAGATATGATACATTGTGACCCGCATGACACACCATTAAGTGAAGGAGAAAGTATGGAGACCAAGGAAATTCTCGAATCGCAATTGACAGAGTCCATGGAAAATGAATTGACCGATGAGCAACTCCAGCAGTTGGCCGAAGGGTCGTGCTCATGGGGCGCTAATTGCCACGGATAAGACCTCTCACGTTTGACAGATCAAGAAGCGGTGACAGGCTATGGGTAGTCAGCCTGTCACCGCTTCCTTGTCTCGATTGACCGAAAAGCATCTCCATCCCTTCAACACACAAGCTGTGGAAAATTTCGCGGTCGGGAAGAATACTGAACTCGCAAAAAGCGCGCGGATGCTACCTCGCCCATGATCTCGATAACAAGCTGGCCCTTCTTGTAGACGAGAACCATCAGTCAAACTTAATGACGTATGATGAGGATGCTTCAACAAATCAGGTGATTTATCGCTTTCTTTCTTCATCGCAGCTTCTGTCTCCGAACGAGATTTTCCGGCGAGTTAGAGAGGTTTTTAATAGTCAGACCTGATTTCAGGGGCTGCTGCGGATATGATTGTTTTCAAAGGTGAAGTTTGCAGGCAACGCAAGACGCAATCCGAAGAGTCTCAGATTCTGGGTTGGAGGTCTTGTGTTGCCTGCGCGCAGGCGACTAAAATCTTGATGGGAGTAATTGGGCCGCGCACATGGCTCGCCATCAGAAAATTAGGAGCAGCAAAATGATTAAAAAACTTTCTGCAATTTTAGCCGTGTTGATGCTTGTCGCCGCGTCTGCGTTTGCGCAGGACTGGGACCGCGCCGTTTCATTGTTCAATCAAAAGCAGTACCGCCAGGCGGCGAGCGAATTCCACGCCGTGCTCAAAGCCAATCCAAGCGCATGGCAGTCCTGGTACTACATAGGCTTCAGCCACTATCAGCTTCAAGGTTACGAAGACACGATTGACGCATTTCAGAACTACATCAAAGCAGGCGAAAAAGACGAAAAAGCGCAAATCACTGGATACTACTTCATCGGCTTCTCTCAGTATCAATTGAAGCAGTACGATAAAGCGATACCGTCGCTGACGAAATATATCGCGCTCTCAGAAAAGGGGCAGCAGAAAATAGAACCTTCAACGCACGCCGCTCTGGGCCGCGCTTATATTTACACGAACCGTTACAGCGAAGCTGTCCCTGCGCTCACGGCTGCGGCGGCTGAGATGAAAACGAACGCAGGGAATTATTACCTTCTCGGTTTTGCGCAATATAAGCTTGGAAAAGCAGACCCGGCCATTGCTGCGCTCAATCAGGCGCTGGCGATTGACGGCAAAGATGCCGACACGCTTGCGCTGCTCGGCGAAATTTATTTCGCGCAAATAAAGCAAAACCCGGCGATGGTCAAACAAGTCATTTCAGTAGGCGAGCGATTAGTTCCGGTGCGCAATGATGAGCGCACGTGGGTGTTGCTCGGACAAGCTTATTTGTATGACAAGCAGTACGCGAAGGCCGTGCCTTTCCTTGATAAGTATGCTCGCGCTCATACTGATTCGAGTGCCGCCTGGTATAACCTCGGCGTATCGTATTCGCGCTCGTCGCAATGGAAGCCAGCAGCCGAAGCTCTTGAACAAACACTCAAGCTCGCGCCCACGAACGTCGCCGCAGGATTAGAGCTAGGCTATGTCTACGAAAGCGACAAACAATTAGACAAAGCGCTTGCCGTTTACGAAAAAGTGTACGAAGCGTCAGGCCGCCGCGACGAAACCGTTCGCACAAACATTGAACGTTTGAAGCAGGCCAAACCGCAAGCAAGTAAATAGCGATGAGTGATAAGTGTCAGTAGCCCGACCGTGAGGGAGGACGCACGAGGAGCGCCCTCCCTCACGGTCGGGCTACTGATCGCTCTACTCGTCACTTCCCTTTCACTTCCCCTTCGGCGCTCACGTCGCTCACTCGTTCCAATCCCTCGAATGCAACAGCCATCAATTCGATTTCGCGGCTTTCGCCTGCGCCAAGACGAAGCGCTTCGCCGCGCTCGACCGCTCGCTCAAGTATCGGCAAAGTAGCGCAGGGTTCGAGCGCAATATTGTAGGTGGCGCTCCACCAGGGGTAATCGTGCCCGCCTCTGTAGACTTGCCAGTACCACAACTGCTTAAACACCTCAGCCGGGTATCGCATCGCAAAGCCCACTTGTTTAGAAGCGTTGGTTATCGCATACCATCCATCTTGCAAACCTTGAAGAAAAACCATGTCTTGCGCCGCTACTTCAGGGCCGGGAATTTGAGACAGGTCAATCTTGCTGCCGTCGCTTGCTTCAGCCATCGGCCAATCACTCTCTTGCTCGGCCTTCAATCTAGAATTAGCGGGCGTGAATTCTGCAAACGTCCGAATGCGGCAATCAGGTAAATCCACGCGACAGCTTTCATCAATGAACGGCCAGCCGAACGCGGGATGATGCCCCCACGTGAAGTCCACGCACTGGCCGCTTTCGTTCGTCACGCGCTCGCGAATGCGCAGCACGGCCTCGTTGCGGCGAAGGCTCAAGGTCTTTACCAGATGAAACGGCGTGCGAACAGTGCGAACATCGAATCGCACTTCGATCTCATCCGGCTCATCTTTCGTGATTGAATAACGCCACGGAAGTAGTAAGACTTCTCCGTGCTGGCCTATCTCAGCATCTTGATGCAGCGAAAAGTTGCCGCAGTTCGGAAACAATTCCTGCCAGCCGCCCTCGTAGTAATCATTATGCGGCCCGGCAACGCGCGGGCTTGAAGCGAGGAAGTGAGCGCGTTGTCTGAGGCCGATTCGCGTGCGCCACATGAAATCAACATCACGCGGTTTGTATAAAAACTCGTAGATGTCAGTGCCTTTGTCAGCAATGATCGTGACGCGGAGCTTTTCGTTTTCGAGCGCGACCGAGCGGTGGCCTTCGTAAATGAATTCAGTGACTCGGCAGCCGTAGTTGCGATTATGATTATATGTCTGATAGCTCATCGTTTTGTCCGAAGATTATCACGCGCCGCTCGCGCTTGTCAGGTTGAATCAACAGCCGTGCTATGCGATAACTCGAAAGAATGAGTGAAAAGAAAAAAGCAGTGGCATTATTAAGCGGCGGTCTTGATTCAACGACTGCGCTTTGGATAGCTAAAGATGAAGGCTACGCGGTCTATGCTCTGTCGTTTCGTTACGGGCAGCGGCATCTGGTTGAGCTTGAAAGCGCGGGCCGCGTGGCCGAATCCGCAGGCGTTGAAAAACATCTGATCTTGGACATTGATCTTCGCGCGATAGGCGGCTCCGCGCTCACGGATGAGATAGAAGTGCCCAAAGAGCGTTCGGCTGATGAGATGTCATCAGGCATACCTGTGACTTATGTGCCAGCGCGCAACACTATTTTTTTGTCATTCGCGCTGGCGTGGGCTGAAGCGCTCGGGGCTTCAGACATTTTCATCGGTGTTAATGCGCTTGATTACAGCGGCTACCCTGATTGTCGTCCGGAATACATCGAAGCATTCGCTTCGATGGCGAATCTCGCAACGAAAGCGGGTGTTGAAGGTACGATGCGATTGAAGATTCACATGCCGCTGGTTGCGATGACGAAAGCTGAAATCATAAAGAAAGGTTTAGAGCTAGGCGTTGATTATTCGCTCACGCACAGTTGCTATGACCCGACACCCGACGGTCTCGCGTGCGGCAAATGCGATAGCTGTTTGCTCAGGTTGAAAGGCTTCGCGGAAGCTGGCGCGCGTGATCCGTTGCGATACGCGCGCCAGTAAATAATCTTATTTCCCTTCCTGTGCAGACTTCTCGCCCCATATCCACTGGCTGAACCATTCGTAGTTGTGCTCCATCACTGCGCGGTGCTGGCGCGGTTTGTCTATGCCGTGGCCGAAGCCTTTATAGACGATCATCTTTACGGGCACGCCTTTGTCTTCGAGCGCCTGTCTGAGTTCATAAGCGTTCGGAATCGGCACGCGACGGTCAAGCTCGCCGTGCTGAATCAGCGTTGGCGTCTTCGCAGTCTTCACGTAAGAGATCGGTGAAGTCTTCTGATAAATTTCAGGGTCGTCCCACGGTGTTGCTTTCAAATATTGCCGCGTGAATGGATGAATGTCTGTATTCACATAATAGGTCATCCAGTTTGAAATGCCCGCGCCGACCGACACGGCTTTGAAGCGGTCGCTCGTCGTTGTGATGAACGCAGAGATATATCCGCCCTGGCTCCAGCCCATCGCGCCGACACGGTCGCGATCAACCATGCCTTTTGCGATCAAATAATCCACGCCTGAAATCACATCCCAGTAATCGCCTACGCCGAGATTGCGCACGTTCAATGAGCGGAACTTTTCGCCGTACCCGGCTGACCCTCTGTAGTTGGGGCGCAAGATCAAAGCGCCTTTCGCAGCAAACATCTCTACTGGATAGTAGCGGTCGCCTCTGAGGACAGGCGTATCAACTCCCGTAGGCCCGCCATGAATTACGACAAGCAGGGGGTACTTTTTCGATGGATCAAAATCCGCGGGCTTGATCAAAACTCCTTCAATCGAAGCTCCGTCCGTTGACTTCCATTCAATCACTTCGCGAGTAGCCAGGCGAAAATCTTTCAACTGATCGCTCATCGCCGTGAGCCGCCGAGGCGAGAACTGCTTCATATCCGAAACGCAAACTTCCGGGTAGACATTCGGACCGGCTGCGACGAAGGCCAACTGTTTGAAATCGCCCGTGAATGAAAACTGCGAAACGGCTGCGTTGGCAGGATTGCTCACTTGCTCGACAGCTTTTGTTGTCGGGTTCAATCTGAACAGGTGCGAAGAGGTTTTTTGCTGGCTCGCGAAATAAATACCATCGGGTGACCAGTCGAGCAAGCCGGGCGATTCATCGAAGCTTTCACTGAGCACGCGCGGCGTGCCGCCTTCCGCCGGAACTACTGCGATGTATGAGTTCGCGTAGTAGAAAAATTCGCGCGCGTTCGATGTTTGATACGCTATCTGCTTTCCATCCGGCGACCACACAGGGCTTGAGTCCGGCCCTTTCGTATCAACTATCTTTTTCATCGTCTTATCGCTGACGCTCAAAACGTAGATGTCGCTCGTATGGGATGAGCCAAGATCAGGGTCTTTCGCTGCGCTGAAAGCGATCTGCTTAGAATCAGGCGACCACGCAAAGCCGCCGACCGTGAAGTTTGTGCCTTCGGTGAGCCGCGCAGGCTCCGCCTTTTTTTCTTTGATGTCGGCGGGAACCTCCATCATCCAGAGGTGAGTCATCGTGTAATCGCCGCTGACGATTTCAAACTCGCCGTATTTTTCTTTTCGATCTTTCTTGGCTTTGCTGTCAGCCTCGGCTGCTGTGAAAGCGATACGGCTACCATCGTGCGACCAGTCGAATCCGTTCACGCCAGTCTCGACATTGGTCAATTGCGTCGCCTCGCCGCCCGCAGGAGCTATGAGGTAAATTTGCCGCTTGCCATCGCGATCCGAGACGAAAGCGATGCGCTTTGAGTCCGGCGACCACGTGGGGGCGGAGCTGGACTTTTTGGCGTTCGTGAGTTGATAGCGTTCGCCTGTCGCGACAACGACTATCCATATCTCATTCTCGAACGCGTTATCTTCCCAGTTCGTCTCTTGAACCTGATAAGCAATATAATGACCGTCTGGTGAGATGCGCGGGTTTACGGCGCTTTTAAGATTGAGCGATTGTTCGATTGTAGGTGTCTTATTCGACTGAGCGAAGGCAGCATATGCAAGAACCAAAATTAAAGATGCGGCGAAAGCTATTTTCTTCATAGCGGCGATCCTTTCAGGTCTAAGAATTATATGTGGACGGAAATATAGCATATTGTGCGTGGTGTGACACACGTGTATTTGACCGCATGCAACAAAGAGTGAGACCATAATTGATATTGAATTGATAAAGTATTTTCGCAAAGGGGAGACCAGATGAGCATAGACCGGGACAGGGTAAGAACACAGGACGATGAAAATGAGCCTGCGCCGATTGATAAAATCGAAGAGCGCGTTCAAGCTGAAATGAAACGTATCGAAGGCAGCGCTCAGGAGCGCGCAGGACAGGGAATGCAGGATGAAGATCTGGAAATCGAAGGCCGCAAGCTCAAAGAAGAAGGTGAGAAAGAGTTAGAGGAGCAGCGAAGCGATCAATGACCGCAAGCGCCGCCTGCTGTCATCATTCCAGCATATCAAGCGCTTCTTGAATTTCCTTTCGAGTCTTCTGGTCGCCTGCTGCTGTGGAAGCATCTAGTCCCTGGCGATAAGCTATGCGAGCGTCTTCGATTTGTCCGAGGCGTGCGAGAATGCGGCCCAGATGGTAATAGGCCGCGACGTAAGCCGGGTCGCGCGCTATCACTTCCTGGAGTTGCGGGACGGCTTCTAGCTCGCGCTTTTCCTTTTCAAGTTCCAGAGCGAGAGCATAGCGCGAGAACGAGTCTGCCGGGTCTGCGGCAACAAACTCTTCCAACATCTCTCTGCGAGTTTTCATCAACCACCCTGTAAAGTTATGTGAGGCTATAGACGCGAGCGCGCAGAGCTTGAGTCGTTCAAGCTCTGCGGCTAAATCAATCGCGGTATATACGAGTAGCGTGCCGGTAGAATGCACCGATCAAAATGAAAAGCGCAATCACATACAGTGTGACTAAAAAAGAGGTTATCGCCACGCCCGGCCCTCCGATTCGCTTTTACTAAAATCAAAGCAACTGGCAAGCGCGCGACCTGACCGCTTTTTTCAATCACTCGGCGCTCTCTGACTCTACTTCTGCCGGAGCGCTCACAGGCTCGGCGGCAGCAGTTGCTTCCGAGGCGCGAGCAGAAGCTGCTGCTGCTCTTGCGCGCTCGCCACGCGTATCGCGCTCGCGGATGCGCGCTGCTTTGCCGCGCAGTTTGCGCAGGTAGTAGAGCTTCGCGCGGCGCACACGGCCACGGCGCACAAGGTCTATGTGATCGATGACGCTTGCGTGAAGCGGGAAGATGCGCTCGACTCCGACGCCGAAGCTGGTCTTGCGCACAGTGATGGTTTCGCGCACACCGCTGTGCTTGCGCGCGATTACTATGCCTTCAAAAGCCTGTATGCGTTCCTTATCGCCTTCTTTGATCCGCACGTGAACGCGAACCGTATCGCCCGGCTGAAAATCAGGAATACCATTGCGTAGCTGACGATCTTCGACAGCCTGTACTACTTGATTCATGACACTTACCTCGTTCTCAATGTGAATGATGAGCGATGAATTAACCAATCATTCATCATTCATCGTTTCTTTATCAATCTCTTTTAAAATCTCTTCAATCTCTTGCCGCTCGGCATCATCAGTCGCGCGGCTCTCGATCAGGTCGGGCCTGCGCTGCAAAGTCTTTTTGATGCTGCGCCGCCGCCTGAAGCGCTCAATCTGCGCGTGATTGCCGCCCACGAGCACATCGGGCACCTTCATCCCGCGATACTCGGCTGGCCGAGTGTAGTGCGGGTAGTCGAGCAATCCCGCCGAAAACGATTCGTGTTCGGCTGACTGGTCGCACCCAAGCGCGCCCGGTATCAATCGCGTCACAGCGTCCACCACGATCATCGCTGCTATCTCGCCGCCCGACAGCACGTAATCGCCAATCGAAACTTCATCGTTTGCCAGATGCTCGACGACACGCTCGTCAACGCCTTCATAGCGACCGCAGATCAAGACCACGCGCTCGTTTGCGGCGAATTCTTCTGCTATGCGCTGGTCGAACAATCTCCCCTGCGGCGACAGCAACACCGTGCTGACATCCGTCGCAGAATGCGTGATGGCTTCGACCGCGCGAAACAACGGCTCGGGCTTCATCACCATACCAGCGCCGCCGCCGAACGGGCGATCATCAACTTGCCGGTGCCGGTCGTGCGTGTAATCGCGCAGGTCGTGAATCTTTATTTCGATCAAGCCTGCCTCGACCGCGCGGCGAATTATTCCAAACTCAAAGACCCCGCGGAATATTTCCGGGAAAATCGTTATGATGTCGAACCGCATTATAAGAATTGATTCATTGTTGCATTGAATCATTGACTCGTTCTTCAATGGCTCAATCTATCAACGATTCAATTCCAGGAGTCCTTCCGGCGGATTGATGGTGATGCGCTTGGCATCTACGTCAACCTCTGTGCAAATATCATCGACGAATGGCACGAGAATTTCGCGCCTGCCTTCGCCTTCAATCACCAGAAGGTCCGTTCCGCCCGTTCGCATCAATCGCGTCACGATTCCAATCTTCTCTCCGGTAATCGCGACGACATCCGCGCCCACTACCTGGTATTCATAGAACTCGTCTTCTTCAAGCTCTAAGCCGTCGGCTTCCGAAATGACCAAGCGACCGCCGACTAATTCTTCAGCCGCTGTCATCGTGTCGTAGCCCTCGAATTTCAAAATCACTCGGTCTTTATGAAACCAGTGATCCTCAAGCGCGAGCGCGAGCCTTCGTTCATCAGGCATCCGAATAGTGACTCGATCAAGCGACTGAAATCGTTCGGGGAAATCTGTTTCAATATTGCAAGCTACTTCTCCGCGTATGCCGCGAGCTTTGACGATGCGCGCGATCACTACGTCTTCTGCTTGCGCTCGGTTGTCGCTTGCTTCGGCCACCTATTCCAGAATCTCAAGCACAAATCGCTTCTTCAATTTCATTCCGGCTGCGCGCAGCAAAGTGCGCATTGCGCGAGCCGTGCGTCCCTGTTTGCCGATTATTTTGCCGAGATCTTGCGGAGCGACTCTTAGTTCAAGTACTACCGTTACCTCTCCGTCAATTTCTGTTACCGCTACCTCGTCAGGAAAATCCACGAGAGCCTTCGCTATGGCTTCGATGACTTCCTTCAATGAACCTTCGTTCATACGTCACCTCCTTCAGAGCATTGAGAAGGAAGGAAGGACGCGCGGCGCGGCCAGTTCAAATTCCTCGCCTGCCGATCAAACACAGGGCCACTACGCGCTAGCTTCGGCGCTCGCAGGTTCGGCCTTGCGTTTTATAAGGCTGCGCACAGTATCGCTCGGCTGCGCTCCGCGTTCTATCCAGTAATTGATCCGCTCGCGATTGATTTTAATATCAGCCGGATTGCGGCAAGGGTTATAATAACCGACCGACTCGACAAAGCGACCATCGCGCTTTGACCGCTTTTCGGTAACAATGATTCTGTAAAAGGGCTTTTTCTTCGCGCCCATTCTAGTTAACCTGATCGAAAGCAAAATGCACCTCCATGCTTGCTGAAACCAACCGACTCTCAGTTGATCTCGATACTAATAATAAGACCGAAAGACTGAAAACGTTATTTAGTGAACCGATCTTGAATCCCATTCCCTGATTTGAATGGGGATATTATACCTGAAAACCAGCCTCACCGTTTCTTTTTCTTCTTCTTTCTCTTCGTCGCTTTGCGGCGGTTGCCTGCGCCAAAACCCGGCAGGCCGCCTCCCACAAGTCCCCCCGCGAGCTTGCCGCCAAGCCCGCCCATCATCCCGCCGAGCCCACCCGATGTCATCATGCGCATCATCTTGCGCATTTCCGTGTACTCGTTAATCATCTGATTCACGTCTTGGACGTTTGTGCCGCTGCCGCGCGCAATGCGCTTGCGGCGCGATGCGTTGAGCAGCGCGTGGTTGCGGCGCTCTTCGGGCGTCATCGAATTGATGATTGCTTCCGTAAGCTTCAGCTTCTGCTCCATCTCAGCCGTTTGTTCAGGCGTCATGCGCATTCCGCCAAGAAGCCCCGTGGGCAGCATATCCAGAAGCTTATCAAGCGACCCCATTCGCTTCATCTGCCGAAGCTGGTCGCGGAAATCTTCGAGCGAAAACTTATCGCGCGCGAGTTTCTCCTGTAACTCAAGCGCTTTCTCTTCATCAACCTCGGCCTGAACCTTTTCAATCAACGAAAGCACATCGCCCATGCCAAGAATGCGCTGTGCGATTCGATCAGGATAGAACTGTTCTATCGCGTCGTACTTCTCGCCGACGCCAACGAACTTGATAGGCTGGCCCGTAACTTCCTTGATCGAGAGCGCAGCGCCGCCGCGCGTGTCGCCTTCCATCTTCGTCAGCACCACGCCAGTAAGTCCGACCTGCTCGTGAAACTGTTGAGCGGAGCGCACAGCGTCCTGCCCTGTCATGGCGTCAGCTATGAAGAGGGTCTCGATGGGCGAGGTTTCCTGCTTAATCCGCTTGAGTTCCACCATCAACTCTTCATCAACGTGCAGTCGGCCCGCAGTATCAACCAACAGCGTATCGTACCCTGTAAGCTGGCATTCGCGTAGAGCCTGACGGCACAATTCGACGGGATCGTTGATGTCCGGCGCTTCAAAAACAGATTGCCCGATTGCTTTTGCAATGATCGAAAGCTGCTGGCGCGCAGCAGGGCGATAAACGTCAACCGAAAGCAATAGCGGTCGGCGCTTCTGAGTTTCGGCGAGAAGTTTGGCGAGTTTGCCTGTAGTCGTGGTCTTGCCCGAACCTTGAAGTCCGACGATCATCACAACGTTCGGGACGCGCTTGGTGAAAAGCAGTTGAGTCGAAGTGCCGCCAAGCATCTCGACCATCTCGTCATAGACTACCTTGACCACTTGCTGAGCAGGTGACAGCGATCCCATCACCTCTTGTCCTAAAGCCTTCTCCTTCACGCGATCAATGAAGGTTTTGACAACTTTGAAGTTCACGTCGGCTTCGAGCAAGGCTATGCGAATCTCGCGCATTGCTGCTTCGATGTGAGCTTCGCTCAAGCGACCTTGCCCTCGCAGGTCCTTGAGTACTTTTCTAAGCTTGTCTGAAAGTGCCTCGAACATGATTTGCTACCAGCCTAAAGACAGAAACTAATAAGGTATATGCCGTCAAGCAATATGTCAAGCTTGATGAAATGCAGGTATGAGATCGCTGTCAACCAACAACTCAAAACCCTTATGGGCAAATAAAAAGGAGGGCCACATTGTGACCCTCCCGGATTTTGGCAAGTAAGGCAGGAGAATGAATCTCTTGCCTTACTTACGGGTTACAAATTTTATGGACACACTGCCGAGCAGGTGAACGGAGCCGAGGCTGCAACGCCCGGATTCGTCACGGTGATCGTGCCCGGAAGACCCAGTTTGCAGACTTTCTTCGTCACCTTGATTCTGGTGAAGGTATCTGCCGATCCGGGTTCAACACTCGCATCCTTGAACTGAATCTTCTTAGGCGTCTGTCCGCCGACTAAAACAGTCGCGCCCTTCTTGATGCCGATACCGATGATGTTGAGGAACTTGGTACCGTCTGCATCTCTGCCGAAGGCGCAACTGGTGATTGTAGCAACACCAGGAGCTGCTCCACCCGGAGGTGTTGTTGTATTAGACGCGTTGCAAGTGAATGTCACCTGGATACCTTGCTCGTTACCCAGCGGACAATTTGCAGGCGCCCCAGCCACTGCTGTTGTTATGTTACGGCTTATTCCTCCTGGTCCTTGTACGAAGATCAAGAACGTCTTGCCTGCATTCGCGCTGCCGAAGTTGAAGAATGCATCTATGAGGTTCGGGTTCATCAGGAAGAATGCCGGTCGCGTTGATTCTGGTCGCTGCGTTCGCTCGATCAATCGCGAATACCGATGTTACGCTCGGCACTCCATTAATCACGAAGCACGCGCCTGTGATCAACAGGTCTTGCGGTATTGCGCAGTTGCCGTTCGATGGCGCCACGGAGATCACTATCGGAGCCCTAGTTCCCAACGCTATCGAGCAAGTCACGGTTCGCGTGAACGGCCCGAATATGTTGTTGTCTCCGTCTGAGAACGTCGTCGTTATTGTTATCGTTCCCGCTCCTCCACAGCATGCTGCCGGGAATCCTGACGTTGACGTCGCTCCGAACGATGCCGACACTGGTATCGTCGCTCTCACCAGATTACAACTTACTGGCGCACGCTCACCAATGCCACTGTCGTCTCCGCTATTCCGTCTCCGTTCGTGTCGCACGACAATGTCGCTGCCGTCGTCACCGTCTTTCCGTCCTCTTGATCGGTATGCCTGTCTCCCCTACGAACCCCTGACATATCGTCGTCACTTCGTTCGGGAAGAATCCGCATCCTACCAGGTTCAACTGCACTGCGCACAGCGCGTTGACCAGCCCGGTCGATCCCGGCGTCGTTGCGAACGTGGCCGGCACTACCGTCTGGCATATTGCGTTAGCCGGTGGTGCACAACCTACTCCCCGGAATCCGACCTTGCCACGATTCGGATCGGTCTGCCTTACTGACTGGCACAGAGCCGGATCGTTGCCTTCGAATCTCAGATCGAAGTCTGGCGTCGCCAATGTGACTTCGCCACCCGAGCCGACATTCGCCCTGAGCAGTCCTTCGCTGAACAATTCGAAGATCGTCGGTTCGGTGCCTTCACCGATCAGACAGTTGCAACCGATGGATGCCGTCTGGCCGCCGGGCAACACACCGAAGATGGTCTCAGCATCGAGAGCGGCTTCTGAGAGGTTGGTTTCGCACAATCCGGGAGGATTGAGCGGATCGAGGCCGCCGATGGAGTAACCAGAGATTACCGAATGGTTATTGTCGGGAGCGCCCAACAGATCCATACGGCAGAATTCAAACAAGAAGATGCCGCTGCCAGCCGGACGAGGCGGACACGGAACGAGCACGTTCGTGTTGGGTTCGCGAGTCAATCGAAGGTCGGTCGGGCCTTCTTGTAAGTCGAAAGGTACCGAGTTGTTGCCTATCGGGTTTGCAGGATTCAGCGGCTTACTCAGCATTCTCGTCTATGCCAGTGCCGTCGTCATACAACGTCACAGAGAAAGTATTCGAGAATCCGCCGCCATCGCCCGTGCAAACTTCGCTGCCGAACTCAGGCACGTTGATCCAGCGAATCTTGAATGCGTTGACATTTGCAAAGCCCAGTGCTTGAACCGGGAATGTCCTCAGATCGATATCGCAGGACGTGGGATTGAGGTCAGTCCATGCCGGAGCGATTCTGGGAGGCCCTGTTCGGAAATCAGGAACGTTAGCGCTGTTGCTGGTGTCTCCCACTCCGAATGTGATGTTGCCGTTGGAGTTCAGGAAGAACGCGTTCCACACGCAGTCAGCACCGCCTACCGGGCCGCCGAATACGAACTCGAAGCCGCCTGATAGCGCTCCATTGAGTTCGAGACTACAGGAGGAGCAGGTCCGGATCATCTCATCGTCGCCGCGGAACGGCGTGTTCTGATCGTCGCCGCCTGCTACCTGATGACCAGGATCGAGGTTTTCGAAGATGATCGGTCCGTCTGTATCGTCATCGCCTTGCCGTGTCTTGGTCACACCCAGTGTAACACCAGGTCCGAGCGGGCTAGGCGCTAATCGCCAGGCATAACGCAGGTGGCCTTATAGCCAAGCCTGCCAATCCACCCGGCGTGAAGTGTACTGTATCGAGCGGTGATACATAGAAGAGGTGATCGAACCTATCGGAGTCACCATCTCCAACGTTGCCGCCTGATGCTGGCGGGTTCGGCAATTGATCGCCTCTGCAGGTCTACGAAGTCTGCTCGGCGATCCATCGGGCACATATCTTCGAAGCACAGTATCTCACCAGTCAGATTGGAAGGATTTGTGCCAATGCCAGCCGGTGTGCCGCCCGATATGACAAACACTGATCCTTCGCCGTTCACTACGATGCCGGCGTGGGCAGCTGTAGTCAATCTGCATATCAATCTTGAGCAGGCCAGAAGGTGTGCCAGGAACTATAGCTGTTCCGCCTACGGCAGGAGCGAGGTTAGGACCGTTGCCCTGTACGAATATGCGGAAGTCATTCACTCCAACTGTGCGAGTGGCGCTGGCTGTTGCGGCCCATCCGCAAAACCGTCCGCAACGGGAAGTGTGCCGCCTACATTGGTGTTAACAGCTCCTTCCGTTTCGCCCGAGCAAACGTCAAATGCGCCGGAGCAATCGGCAAAGCTGATAATCATCGAAGGCGTTCCGCTCGTGAATGCTGCTGGCGCGGGGAACCGGCCTTCGGTATTTTGCGTGAACCCGTCATCGGCTATCCAAAACGAGCGGGCGACTGCTGCGTACAGCACATTGCACGGTCCAGCTGTGATGCTCGCAACGTTACCGAACAACGGTGTAATGGTTCCCGCCGCTCCCGGGCTGCCGCTTGAATAATTTGTTATTCTTGCTGACGCGCTTGATAAAGGAGTGACTGAGGTCAACCCAACAGTAGGTATGCCAACCACTACGCGAGTGGTGCGAAGTGCGCAATCTGCTGCCACAGGCACGTGCGGAATTGGCGCTGCTTTGAAGATCGCGCCGCCCGTGAACTGGATCAGGTCAACGAGGTGGAAGTAGAGGCTGCCGTCATCGTCAACCGCTACGCCGGCCATGTTGCCTACTTGCGTGCTGAATATTTGAAGCACACCGACAGGAGTCATAGCGCCTGCGCCGACTCCATCAGTAAATGCAAATGCGAATATTCTGGTGCGGATCGGCTGATTGGCAGCATTCGAGCTGCAGCCTTCCGTATCGAGGATCGAAACGTAGACCACTTCACCAATCGTGCCGCACAGTCCGAAGTCAGAAAGGTCTGCCACAGGCTGAACAGCAATGCCAGTGACTCCAACCTGATCGTCCGTGCAACCAAGTCCTGCTTGGACTAGGGTGAATCCGCCGCTTGTGCCAGTGTTGACAAGCGCGGGGATGTTCACCTGGCGAAGCGTATCAACGCCGCCGTTTGGCGAAACGTTGATGCCGGGGTTGGTGTCAGTTCCCACCCAGAAATTTCCAAGCGAATCTCCATAGTAGTAAACGTTTTCAGCGAACCCGTTCGCTACTGTGTGCTCGGATATGCCTGTGCGAGTCAGTGACGTATCTATGTCAGCTTCGACAAATGAGAAATCGTCAACCTTCTGCTCGCGGTCGGCCACGCAATCTTCGCGGCCATCCCAGTCGGCAATCAGAGCCACTTCTGAAAATTGATTATCGCGACCACCTATGGTGGTTATCAAAGCCGATGACAAAGCGCTTCGAGCATTGAGGACAGTCGGCTGGCCGGATTGCGTGATAAAATCCCCGCCGCCAGCTTTCTTTTTCGCCAATGACTTAGCGATCTTTGCCGCAGCTTCCGGATTTTTCGATTTCTGGAAGCCTATGGCCTTGAGTGTCTCAGCAGATATCTTGCCTGCCGGCTCCTTGAGAGGAACTACCGACAGGGATAACAGCTGGCTGAGTAGCAGCCGCTGTTGTGGTAACAGCCGCAGCGTTCGCCTTTGTGGCAATCAAAGCTGCACGAGCGTCAGCCGCAGAGCCAGCAGCGCGAGCATTAAAGCCTACCAAAGGCACTGCCAGCGCAGCTACAGCCACCGCCAGCACAGCCATCAAAACTGCTCTCTTTATTTTCATCATCTATCCCTCTCCATATCATTTAGTTGGTAAGTCTTAAAGTTGATTCCTCAATTCGATCTCCGCCGGACAGCAACTTCAAACCACCTGCTATGTGGACATTCCCCAATCTGATAATCTGGGGATTATCGCGATCGGCATAAAGCACAAAAGGGCTCAACCCTCATCCCGCGCTCCAACCAGAATTAAATTTCCGCGAACCATCTGTCCGACAGCATTATGTTCGAATCCATCTTAACTTCTTGGATTGACGCCTTTCGACATCACCCCGGTCAACAATTTCGCTTAGGGGCTTGATCGAAGACGCATAGACCAGACCTTGCAAAAAGAATGCGTATAATATATCGCAACCGGGATAAAAGCAACTATTTTATGGTCGCATTCCGGTTAAAAGTTTCAATTATAAAATCCAGATTTCTTAAACAGAAAAATCCTGCAGGGTCATTTACCCGCTTCCCGCAAGTGCACATAACGTGCCATAGTCAAGCATAATAAAATTACTATTAAGCTTGAATTTACAACTCGGCTATTTTAAGGAAAAGTGCAAGATTATGGCGATGGCAACAGACATGCGCCTTGCTATCCATTCCTTACGGAAATGGGTACTTGCCTGCACTGAGCGTAAACATAGTATCCATTTCGGTCTGTATTCACTATACAGTCAAAGAGTTACAGATCAATTGAGTTGAAAAATCGAAACATAAATCTGAATCCGAAATGATTGAGGCTGCCTGTAGGGTTTTAGAGGGCTCATTCGGGAGATACTAATAATTTCAGCTATGCTTGCCTCCTATCCGCCCAACAGCCAGCATTATAGAAGGTCTCAACGGCACATAAAGTTCTACAGCTTGTTTCATTCAAGCTCAAGTAATAGAATGATCGACTACTCATTGGATGCTTTCAACTAAGGATTAATAGATGCCTGTCGAGCCAAGTGTTACACCTAGAGCGGTTTGCAAATGGATGTACGGTTCACCGCAGAGACGCAGAAGACGCAGAGATTACGCAGAGGTTATGCATAAAAAAACTCTGCGCCGCCTCTGTGTCCTCTGCGTCTCTGCGGTGAATCCTATTGCATTACCGTACATTCAAAAGAAATCCGCTCTAGTCGCTTTATCATCATTATCAACAATCTTGCTGAGGGCGATTACAACCCTATGAAGGCCGCGCTCATTCTCTCTTGGCAAGCGATATATGGCTGGAGGATATGAATTGATGCGTATTGGCTTCATAAATATTAGAGCTAACTGGGCAGCATTGCCGCTAGAGCTTGTCGTTGGCGTTATCTTTTTTGCTCACGGGTTACAGAAGCTCAACGATCCTGCAGGGTATGCTGAAAGGATGCTTGGAGGCATCCCACTGTTTTTAACTTATCTTGTGATAGCCGCTGAATTCGGAGGCGGACTATTGCTGCTGTCAGGATTTCTTGTCAGGCTTGGGGCATTCGGCCATCTTTGCGTTATGGCGGTGGCGGTTTCGCAAGTTCACTGGGGCAATGGGTTGACGGGAACGGGAGGCTTCGAGTTTCCGCTCTTGCTGCTTGCAACATCAATCGCTCTCATAATTTCAGGGCCGGATCCGCTTTCGATAGATGACAACATAAGTGTATCAATCTACCGTTCGAGCGACGCGGCTTATCGCAGAGAAAGCACGGATGTGGGAAGCCCCGTAGTAAAAGCAGCGGGGTTGCTTCTAATCCTGGCAGGGTATTGGTGCCGATTGCTCGCCATTACCTCGGACTGCCCGATTCAATTGTGTGGCTTATAATCGCAATAGCATTTGGCCTGATTTCTGCCGCATCCGGCGCAGCACTTATAGGAGGCAAGCCCTGGGCTTATATACCTGCGTTCGTGATGGCGAGGCTATGGCTTGTGGCAGGCACGTTGATGCTTTTTTATATCAAATACACACTGCGAGGCATAGGGGCCGTGATCGTGAGCCTTGCCATGCTTGCCGCGCTTCGAAGCGCGCGGCGAGGCGTGTAATCGGACAAACGAACAAACAAAGAATTGCTTATCCAAACCCGCCTCCACTATAATTTGGGTTTCAGTGAAGCGCTTTACAGAAGACATGCGGGAATTGAATACTGCAACTCGGGCGATACTGTTCGATCTGGATGGCACGCTCGTAGACACAACTGATCTGATACTGCGATGCTTCGGCCATAGCTGGCAAACAGTGTGCGGGCTTGAGCATTCGCGCGAAGTGCTCATCGCCACGTTCGGCATTCCGCTCAGCGAGGCTATGTGGCGATTGACGCGCGAGCCAAATATTACCGAAATTGCTGTCAACGAAGATCTGATCGAGCGGCTGCTTCTCGGAGTATCGCTCTTTCAACGTTGCCCATCACGATAAACTTGCGCAACCGTTCAACGACACTCGCCAGGTTATTGAAGAGCTTCGAGCACGCGGTTATCGGATAGGCGTGGTGACATCGAAAGGCCGCGAGCTTGCAACTCGCGGATTGAAATTATGCTCGCTCGATAGGCTTATAGATGCGGCGATTTTTCTGGAAGACACTTCGATTCACAAGCCGAATCCTGAGCCGATAATTGCGGCGCTTGAAAAGCTCAATACACCGGCAGATTGCGCCGTATATGTTGGCGATAGTTGTCACGACATGATCGCAGGCCGCCGCGCAGGAGTGCGAACGGTCGCGGCTTTGTGGGGGCCATTCCCGCGAGCGGAACTTGAGTGCGAGCGACCAGACTATCTGGCGGAGTCAATCAATTCGTTGCTTGAAATTTTCATCTGAACCTTTTTAACAAATGCAAAAAATAAAAGATCGCTATCGCAAAATACTCGGCGAAGAGACAGGACTGGTTCATCATAAGCCGCGCGGGCTTGGCTTAGACATTGCGCTCGCTTATCCGAACACTTATTACATCGGGATGTCCAATCTTGGATTTCAATCGGTCTATCAACTTTTCAATTCATATAACGGCGTGACATGCGAGCGGGTCTTTGTGCCAGATGCGGATATCGAACGTGAACTTGAGCGCACGCGCGCGCCGCTGCTTTCGACTCGAATCGGAAACGCCTGTCTCTGAATTCGATGTGCTTGCGATTTCGGTTTCATTCGAGACGGACTATCTCAACATCCCAAAACTGCTCAGGCTTGCGAAGATTCCAGTGATGGCCTCAGAGCGAAACAATTGGCATCCGCTCATCGTGATGGGCGGCGCTGCTGCGTTTCTAAACCCGGAGCCGGTCGCGGATTTCGTTGATGTTGTATCAGTAGGCGAAGGCGAAGTGCTCGTTCCCGCGCTGCTTCAAAGTGATGAACGAAGCTGAATCGCGCGAAGACTTGCTCGTGCGCCTGACGCGCGAGCCGGGATTCTACGTACCCAAGTTTTATGAAGTCCATTATCACGAAGACGGCAGCCTCGGCCAGATTGAGCCGACAAACGGCGCGCCGCGTCGCGTCTTCACCATGCGCAATCCCATGCGCAAGCAGGAAGGCAACGGCAAATTTGATGATGCGTTCATCCCCGCAAGCGAAATACTCACAGACAACACGGAGATGAGCGGTCGCTATCTGATGGAGATTTCGCGCGGGTGTTCGATGGGCTGCGCTTCTGCTGGGCAGGTTATTCCTACCTTGCGCCGCGCGTCTTTTCAGCCGAAAAACTTCTGGCTCGCGCGGCTGCGATGCGTTCGCACACGGACAAAATCGGGCTTGTCGCCACTGCCGTTTGCGATCACCCGGAGATTCACGAACTTCTCGACGGATTGGAAAAACTCGATTATCAAGTCTCGGTTTCGTCTCTGCGTTTGGATCAGATCACGCCTGAGTTGCTCGACGCGCTTGTTCGCCGCAACGATCAGCAACTTGCGATTGCGCCCGAAACAGGCTCGGATCAGACTGCGCCGCGTCATCAACAAAAATCTTACGAACGACGAAGTAGTCCAGATAGCCGAGATGATCTTTGAGCGCGGCATATTCAATCTGAAACTTTACATGATGATCGGATTGCCGACCGAAGAAGACGAAGACATTGACGCGATTGTCGAACTCACTGATCGAATACGCGATCGGATGATTGAGATAGCGCGACCGCGCGGTCGAGTAGGTTCGATTATCGTTTCGCTTAACGCATTCGTGCCCAAGCCTCAGACGCCTTTTCAATGGGAGCCGATTCAACCTGAGCGCGAGCTTGATCGAAAAATCAAATACCTGACGCGCGCCTTCAAAATTATGCCGAACGTAGAAATGCGCGCCATGAGTTCGCGCATAGCCACTTTGCAAGCGACTGATCTCGCTCGGCGACCGCAGGCTTTCGAAATTCATTCTCGAAGTAGATCGCACAGGCAACTGGCGACAGGCAATGCGCGGATGGACTGATTATGCGCTGCGTCGAAGATCGCTTGACGAACCGCTGCCGTGGGATGTTGTGGACATAGGGCTCACGACCGAGTTCATGAAGAAAGAGTACGAGCGCGCGATGGCCGACCGCATCACGAAGCCGTGTCCCGCGATTGATCCTTGCATTCGCTGCGGCGTGTGCGACCCTCGCAACGTTCCTGAAAACGCGCTCGTGCAATTAGAGTGGATGAAGCCTGCATTGAATCCTGCTCAACAGGCAATTCTAGTTGATCGCGCGATCAACACCGCGGCGGCTGGCGATTAATCAGACTGCGCTCGATCATAACTTAAAATTAAAACTTATAGTGCTGACCGACGACACGGGCTTGCCATCACGCGTCGAGGGTTTGAACTTCCAGCGCCTTGCCGCAGAGACTGCCGCATCTCTCAACAGCGACGGGCCGGACATCGCTCGCGCCGAAACCACATCGCCTTTCTCACTGATTGTCACTTCTACCATGACCATGCCGCTTTGACCTGTAGACTTGGCAAGCTGCGGATAAGCTGGCTGCGCTCGACTGACTGGCTCGCCTCTGACAGTCGTTACGCTCGGTTTGCGAGCAGAGCAGGCGGAGGTGGAAGATCAGGCGAGCTTGAAGCATTGCCAGGCATATAGTTAGGCATACCTTTTGGCGCTGCACTAGCGCTGCCTCCCTGTACATTCTGCGGGGATGGCAGCACGGGAAGCGAGGGCGACGACGCTTTAGTTGTTTTAGGCGGCTCGCTCGCGGCAACAATTCCGGGCGATGGCTGAGTCGTCGTTGCCGGTGGTTCCGCGTTGACAGGCGGAGTCTCTTCTTCGGGTCGAACAGGCTTGGTCGGTTGAGTTGTTGGTGCGTCGCCAATCAGTTGCGCGCACTTCGACTTGCTCTATTGGCTCGTTCTCTTCAACCGGCGCGGCATCAGGCGGCTGGGCAAAGCTGGAAGCGGAGCAACCTGCGCAAGCGATTGATATTCATTATCAAGGCGAGCCTCATACATAGGCGCGACTTTGAAGAGCACCACAGCAATCACTGCCAGAAATGCAAAGGCTATCACAGCCGCGTAAAGCCATCGCTTAGTCTGCTTTTTAGCCGCCATTTTGCCGACAGGTCGAGCGATCAACATCCTAATGTAATGGCCGGAAGTTGTCCGATGTCGCAGGCACAGAATGATTCACAGAAACCAGAGCTGTGATCTTCTTTAGTCGCAAGCACCAATGCCGTATCGTTGACTTGAACATTGAACCTGCTCTGCTCGGCCACATCTGTTTTCTCGACGACCATTGTCAACTGCGCTGCTGCTGCCGGGACGCGGACACGATGGTGGCGGCTTTTTGAGGAGCTTGTTGTCCGGTTGATTCGAGCCTGTTTGAGCTTCGCCGTTTCAGGTTTTTCGTTGCCGACTTTGGAATTGATGTTTGAAGCTCATCCTTCTTGATTACTTCCTTCTTGATTACTTCCTTCTTGATTGCTTCCGGCTTTATTGCTTCCGGCGCGCTCGTCTGTGTAAGCGAGCCGCTATCTTTGAACGATTGAGCGAGCCGTTCGGCTCTGACCGTGTAGTCTCTTGCGCGAGCCGTGTCGCCGCGCGCTTCGTATATACGCGCAATCTCGAAACACTCGCTACTGGCCTTCTCCATCATCTCCGATCTCAGGTATATGTCCTTCAGCTTTACCCGCACGTCTATGTAATCGGGCCTGTGCACGAGTACCTCTTTAAGCATTGCGATGGCTTGTTCGACTCTGCCATACCCGACAAGCAACTCGGCCATTGAAAGCTGCTGAACTACGACTCCATCATCGAAACCATGCGGCGCATGATTCGGCTTTGCAGCGGTGCGCGCAGTGCCAGACTCGCGCGTTGGCGAAACGTTTTTCTGATCAGGCTTGTTGACGCGGTGGATTTGACGAAGGCTCTGTCGCCTGCGAGGCAGGCAGATTTTGCAAGGCCGCAATCGCCGCCGTCGCCTGCGGCCCGGCAGGTTTGATGGCAAGCGCTTTTTCGTTTGCCTTGAGCGATTCGATTATGTCCCCTTGTTTTTTAAACACGACCCCTGCCGTCAGAAACATATCGTAAGCTTTCTCACTCATCCCTTCGTGCAAATAAATCTCGCCCAGTCTCATGATGCACGCGAGCGTTAGACGGGTCCAGTTCGAGAATTTTCTTTAGGATGTAAGCAGACTTGATTGGAGAGCCTTTATCAAGATAGCTGTCGGCAATGCGCGAAAAATCATCTATCGCATCCTGTATCCGACCCGTTTTGACATATAGATTGCTGAGCGCGCCGATTGTAGTGAGGTCGAACGGATCAGCTTCCAGAATCTGTCGGTAGATGGCGATTGCTTCGGATGTTTGGCCTTGATAGATGCATCGTTCAGCACTGTGCAGAGCTTCGGATTTATTGAATGACATATTCCTCCCCCCGATGAATACACCTTCAACGACTTTGCCTCAATCAACAGCAAAGACAACGCGATTGGGTAAGCTTCGATGGTAATGAATTACGGAGATCACTTCTTGTCACAACTTAAACGAGATGGCTGCGCCCCGCCAATACGTGAGCCTTGCAGCCTGTTTGCAAAGAACAACCTTCAGGGTGGAGTCTGGTTTCCGGTTGTTTTTACGCGATCATTCGCGCGTCAGATTCGACAGCTTTGACGCAAACGTGATTGCGATATATGTACAATTATTCTTATCAGGGTTGATCGGCAGGGGCAGTTGGGGGTCAAACGTTGAGTCAGCTTTGCATTAAAGCATACCCGGTGAACGGTTGCAATACTCTTCTTTGGGCATATTGATGCTTGAGTCTTCTGGCGCTCGATGGTACTATCCCGCCCGTTCATCACTCATTCTGAAATTGGGAAAGGCAATACCGAGTGCAAGTTGCTTCTGATCGCGCAGAGGTCTCCGAAGTTGCCGACAAAGCGCCGCGCCGCAATGGCTTAATCAGGTGGGGCTTAGTACTTCTTGTGGGACTGGCAATCGTCGCCATCCCTGCGCCGGAAGGAATCACGCCTCAATCCTGGCGACTGCTGGCAATATTTGCCGCAACAATCGTTGGGCTGATAGCGCAGCCGCTGCCGGGTGGAGCTATGGTGCTGATCGGAGTAGGGGCGACAGCTCTTCTCGGAGTGATGCCCATCAATCAGGCGCTGCTCGGGATACGCAGACCCTGTTGTGTGGCTCGTGCTCGCGGCCTTTTTCATGTCGCGCGGAATGATCAAGACAGGACTCGGAAGGCGAATCGCTTTCCTGTTCATCCGCGCAATCGGGCATCGCTCGCTGGGGCTTGGGTACGCGCTGATTTTGACTGATGTGCTGCTTGGAACATTCATCCCTTCGACGGGCGCGCGATCAGGCGGCATCATCTTCCCCATCAGCAAGAGCCTTGCCGAAGCATACGACTCGTATCCCGGAAAGAGTGCCCAACGATTGGGCGCGTTTCTGATGGTCTTGCTCTATCAGTGCGAAGTCATCATCTGCGCGATGTTTTTGACGGGGCAGGCATCGAATCCGCTGATTGCCAAATTCGCCGAGCAGCAGTTACAGGCATAAATATAAGCTATAGTCGCTGGGCGCTCGGCGCAATAGTTCCCGGCATCGTTTCGCTGATAGTAATGCCGCTCTTGCTTTATAAAATCTTCCCGCCGGAAATCAAACACACTCCCGCCGCATCCGAATTCGCAGCGAAAGAACTTGCCGAGATGGGGCCGATGAAACAATCAGAGAGATTGATGCTGCTGGTCTTCGCGTTGACCGCAATCGCTTTGGATGACGACTGCGCTGCATGGAATTCACTATACGGCTGTCGCGCTGCTTGGCATTTGCGTATTGCTGTTGACCAGCGTGCTCGATTGGGAAGACGTGCTAAGAGAGCGAGGCGCGTGGGATGTATTCATCTGGTATGGCGGACTGGTGCCAATGGCCGGAGCGTTAGGCGAATCAGGAATCATCAATCGCTTCGCAGAGACGGTATGTCAGGATTTACCGCCGGGTGGGCGTGGTGGGCCGCGCTCGCCGTATTGCTGTTGATTTATTTCTACGCGCATTACGGATTCGCAAGCATCACCGCGCACGCGACGGCAATGTACACGCCGTTCCTCGTCGTCATTCTCGCCGCAGGCGCGCCTGCATATGTAGCCGTGCTGTTGCTGGCTTACTGCTCTAATCTCATGGCCTCGCTCACGCATTATGGCACGACTCCCGGCCCTATTTATTTCGGCGCAGGTTACGTCAAGCAGCAGACCTGGTGGAGGCTCGGTCTGATCGCATCCGTGCCAAATATACTGGTATGGGCGACTATAGGGCTGCTCTGGTGGAAGCTGCTTGGCTGGTGGTAAAGCACCCGCACAATCAATTCATAATCAAATAAGTAAGGCAACGCGCGGGCGACGTCAGGTTATCCAAACGACGGCACGAGCCGGGATAGGACAACTCTCGAAGGAGAAACCTCAAGTGAAAAGAATAAGAGTTTCAAGTTTCGCTCACATTGTCTCTGCGCTCGCATTATGCGCGATTGTTTTTCAGTCGAGCGCGCCCGCACAAAGCAGAAGAAGTCCGAGCCGTTACGGCGACAAGCTGATCAAATTCAACGTCAGCGAGATCACGCTCGAATCAATAGACTTCCGCAATCAAATGGCGCATCTGGAGCTGGGGCTTGAAATCTCGAACCCGCTGCCCGTCAAACTGAAAGATTTCGATTACAGTTTGCGGCTCTACGGGCTTGAGACAATCGCAGGCAACTATGATGGCGAGATGCGGCTCGGCGGAAAAGACGTTTCGCGCATCAGTCTTGCCCGTTGAGTTGAACCTTCGCTCGATACCGGGCGCAATATGGTCGGCGTTTAAGAACAGAGGTCGTTTGAAGTTCGATCTCGACACAGCCTTCACGCTCCCGCTGTTCATATTTGAAAAGCGCTTTGACAAAAGCTTTTCAGGTGAAGTCCCGTTGAAGAGTTTAGTTGACGCCGCAACCCTGCTGAGAGCGAGCCGATTAGGCATCTGATTTTTTTATCAAGCAAAGTCAATTCACCGCAGAGACGCAGAGGCCGCAGAGGGGGCGCAGAGGAATAATTATTCCTCTGCGCCCCCTCTGCGGCCTCTGCGTCTCTGCAGTGAACCTTATTAGAGCAATTGACTATTATGAGCAGATCAGGAATAGTTAATTGAGAAGCATAGGTGGATGTAGCAAGAACGTTTGGCTTTGATAGTGGTTGCGGCGTAGTGCCCCGAGCATCTCATTATTCATCCATTGCACGTTTCAGATCTGCCAAATTTATTTCCCAATTCGGAGGATATAATGACTCGTCTATTTCGTCGTCTTGGCGCTTGTATTTCTATGTTGCTCGTGATTACCGTCAGTCTTCCTCTGGCTTCGTTCGGAGCCGACAAGCGGATGATCACAGAGATGGATTTATTCAAATTCGTCTGGATCGCTGATCCTCAGATTTCGCCCGACGGCTCGCGCATTGTGTTCGTGCGAGTGTGGGTGAATCAGAAAACGGATCGTTACGAAACAGCGTTGTGGATTGTGTCAACAAACGGTGGTGCGCCTCGACAACTGAGTGCCGGGCCGCGCGATTCGGGTCCTCGATGGTCGCCAGATGGCAGGGCACTGGCATTCAGTCGCTCTGCCGAAAAAGAGGGCCGCCCGCAACCGCCGCAGATTTATCTGATGTCGCTCGACGGCGGCGAAGCGCAGCCGCTTACGGAATTGCCGCTTGGTGCAGGCGGGCCTGAATGGTCGCCCGATGGCAAGACGATTGCCTTTCAAAGTACCGAAGACATCAAGGCGGAAAAGCCTTCGTTTGAAGGCCCCGACCCGAAAGATAAACCCGCAGCCGAAACCGAATCGAAAGATAAAACGAAAGAAAAACCGCCGGAACGCAAAAGCGATGTGCGCGTGATTACCAAAGCGATCTATCGCTTCAACGGCCCGGGCTATTTACAATCGCAATTCAAATCACACATCTGGACAGTGAACGTCCCCGCCGTTCCCGGCGAATTGCCGAAACCGAAACAGATCACCAAAGGCAATTTCGATGAAGGCGGTCTCACCTGGTCGCCTGACGGGAAGCGGATTTACTTCGTCGCTAACCGCGTGCTCGAACCATACTACGAAGAGCCGCGCACGGACCTCTATTCAGTGGCGCTCGATGGCAGCGATGAAAAGAAAGCGTTGAGCTTTGATGGCGGGATAGGCACTTACAATTTCAGCAGTGACGGCAAACGCATCGCTTTCGGCGGCGTGTCGATAGAAAAGCCTGTGCTTTCTTATAAACAGCCGGATTTGTTCGTAACCGATAATGCGCCCGGAGCAAAACCGAAGAACTTGACCGCGAATTATGATTTCGACATCGGCGGCGGCATCGGCAGCGATCAGCACGCGCCGCGCGGCGGCAATCCGGGCGATGTGATCTGGAGCAAGGATGGCCGTTACCTCTATGTCAATGTTGCCGAGCACGGTGGAGCGAACCTCAAACGTATCGAGATAGCGACAAACAAAGTTGAAGCTCTGACCACAGGCAATCAAGAAGTCGTCAGCTACACGGCAACGCCTGATGCTTCAAAGATGGCGCTGGTGATTTCGACTTCGGTCAACATCGGCGATCTGTTCGTGCTCGATACGGCATCGGGCAAGCTGACGCAGCTTACCAAAGTCAACGATGAGCTTTTTTCGCAACTCAACCTCACGCATCCTGAAGAGATATGGTACACGAGCTTTGACGGCAAAAAGGTTCAGGCATGGATTCAGAAGCCGCCGAACTTCGACCCGTCAAAGAAGTATCCCCTCATCTTGGAAATTCACGGCGGCCCGCACTCGGCTTACGGCTTCACATTCACGCATGAGTTTCAGTGGATGGCGGCAAAAGGCTATGTCGTGCTCTACACCAATCCTCGCGGCAGCACGTCTTATGGGCAGGATTTCGGGAACATCATTCAGTACAACTATCCCGGCGACGATTACAAAGACCTGATGGCAGGCGTGGATGAAGTTTTAAAGCGCGGATACATTGATGAAAAGAAGATGGGCGTGACAGGCGGCAGCGGAGGCGGAGTGCTGACGAACTGGACTGTCGGCCACACGCAGCGTTTTGCCGCAGCCGTGTCGCAGCGTTCCATAGCCGATTGGGCGGGCTTCTGGTACACGGCGGATTTCACGCTGTTTACGCCGACGTGGTTTCGCGGCGCGCCGTGGGAAGACCCGGAGGATTTCGCAAGACGTTCGCCGATCACTTATGTAAAGAATATCACTACGCCGATGATGTTCATCGAAGGCGAAGCCGACTGGCGCACGCCGCCTAACGAGGGGGGCGAAATAATGTTCCGCGCCTTGAAGTACCGAAAAATTCCGACGGCGATGGTGCGCTTTCCGAACGAATCGCACGAGCTGTCCAGGTCAGGCGCGCCGTACCATCGCACGGAACGATTGCAGCACATCGTGAACTGGTTTGATAAATACCTTCAGGACAAACCCATCAAGATTTACGATGTGGATTAATTGATGATTGAGATGCGGCGCAGGATGTTATCTTGCGCTGCATCTCAATCGTTTGATTTCTTATCGAGCGGATCATCAACTTGAATTTCTTCGGGCGGTATTATCACGACCTTACCATCTTTCCACAAAGCGATAGGATTACCTGCGCGCTTATGCATCAACAAAGCGTGCTGTACGGCACGCCTGAAAGACTTCTTCGACGGCTTTGCCTGAAATGATATGAATCGGCTTTGATTCTTTATCTACTGCTCGCATCTTTTGCTCCGCGAAAACTCTCCCACAAATCCTGATGATAGATGACCGGGCTTGTGTTTATCGCGCCTTCTGCAATTAATAATGGCTCGCGCAAAGAATTATCATACACGTTCCAGCTTTGAGACAACGGCTGATAGAAGTCAAAGAAATTGTTTATACCACGTTGATAGCGCCTGCGGATATCATCTTCTGGAACATTGTGTCCTCCCAAAAGCACACGCTCTTTGACGCGTTCAACTGATACATCTGCGCTACGAAGCCAGAGAAAGTATAAATGAAGTTCGTATCCTTCTTCACGTAACTCTTTAATCCATCTAGCATAGGAACGGGTTGCCAGTGTTGTTTCAAACGCGAAGTTAACTCGCTGCTTCGCCATTTCTTGCAAGTGCTTGAGCATGATGCGTCCGGCTTTAAACGCTACCGCTTCAGGCTGAAACGCCGAAAGGCCGAGCGCAACCGTATCAGCATTGACGTATTCCATCAGACCCAAAGTATCTCGCAGCAAGAACGGCGCGAGCGTTGACTTCCCTGCCCCATTCGGCCCAGCGATTATAATAATTTTCGGATTGACCTCAGTCATAAGAACACATGGTCTTCAACGCCCTGACAACAAAATAGGGAGCGAGATGTTTCCCGCCCCCCACTCGAAATCTCTATCGAAGAAAGTTATTTCACGGCTTCGATGATTTCAGGATTTAGCCCTTCCCACTTCTGCATATACTCGCGCCGCTCCGACTTCAATCGCTCGACCATTTGCGCGTACTCTTGCGTGCGGCCCTGTCGCTCGTACAGCTTGCGCGGTTGAAGTATTTCTAAGTCTTCGCCTTCCATGCCGGGAACGCTCTTTGCCACTTCATAGCCGAAGTCTGGGTCTGCTTCCCAGCTAATCGTGCCTTCGGCGATTCCCTTCACTATCGCCGACGAATGTTGTATGCGCACCTTCTTAGATCGCTCGTCGCCGTCGCCGCCGCCGACGCGGCCCGTGTTCATCAAATAGACTTCCATCGGCGATGATTCAAGCAACTCCCAGAAGCGATTGCCCTGATGAGCGTGCTTGAGCGGGAAAAACGGATTCGTGCCGGGCACGCGCAAGAACTTGCCCGCTTCCGCCGCGCCGCCCGCCGATGTTCCGCGCGTTTCGCCCAGCATGAAGTAAGCCGCCGCCCTGTGGCGATCAAGTCGGGCTACGCCGGGAATGATGTTGTCGTTGCGATTAAGGATTAGAAGAAAATCTGCCGACTTGATCTCTTGCGCGTCGAGGCTTCCGGCGATGTCGGCCATGCGGACAACTGCCCGCCCATTTTGCGTGTAGCTGGTGTCGTAAAAATCAAGCTCGCCCGCTTCCGATTGCGAAACGTTTTCAAGATAAGCGTGCGGACTCGTAACCGCGTGATAAATAGTCGGCTCGTCTTTTTCGTTTAAGCCGAACGTCTTTGCGAAGCAGCCGTTTTCGGTCGCGTAAACTTTTCCGCCCGGCATCAGCGCCAGAAAATCGTCCTGAACGGGAGATGAATTGTTCTGCTTGGTGAAGGTCGTCGTCGTCTTGCCAGTGCCCGATAGTCCGATGATCAAACCGACGCGGCTGCCGCTGTCTACCGGTATGACCTTGCAGCCTGCGTGAAGCGCCAGCCCGCCGCGATCATAAACTATCTGATTCCACATTCTGAGGCCGCCCTTCTTTGACTCGCCGAAGTAATCGCTGTTGAAAACGCGTGTGACGCCGCCATCAAGATCAACCGCGATCAAACGATCCGCCGGATAGCCTTTCATCTCAAGCTTCGGCGTGTAGATGACCGTGAGTCGCGGCTCGAAATGGGCAAGCTCGTTTTCTTGCGCGGGGTAGTAAAGGTGTTGCTGCATGCCTGCGACGTTTGCGTTCGACCGCTCGATGATGAGCCGCGCGGGGACGCGAAATTCAGGGTCGTTGCCGATGAAACCATCAACGACGATCATCTCGCATTGGCGAATGTACTCGTTTTGAAGCGCGGCAACGCGATCATATTCTTCGCGCGTTATCGTCTGCGAGTCGTGGCGCTCAGGCGTATCGCTGACAACATAAGTAGACAGCTTTGAGCGCGAATCAACTCTTGTCTGAGTGTTGGTGTTTGAGTAGCGTGTGATGCGCGTATTGGGCATCTCTTTAGCAAGCTCGCGCAATCGCTCCGGCGAAGGGTTCCAGATGATCTCTTTAGGTTCGACCGGCAACATGGGCCTGGCAGAAGGTTTGCTCATTTATTCCTCCCGTATAAATATAAGTTATAGGTCTATAGCAAATAAGAATGATAACCGAGCGAAAACATTTCAAGCAAATGGGATGGCTTCATTCTAATTCAGCCGAGAATCTCATCAATGCTGAGCTTAAGAACGGAGAGGCTTTCGAGCGTCAAGGTATCACCGCGTCGCGCGTCGCGCACTTCCTGATATGCGCCGTTGACGGGTTGAGAGTAGATTTCTATTAAGTCTCTTTGCAGATCAATGAGCCACACTACAGGAATCCCTGCGCGCGCATAAAGCGGTACTTTCACGGCTCTGTCAAAAGCGGCTGTCGTATCGGCCACCTCTACAATCAACAATATGTCATCGGGCATCGGATGCGCTTGAGCATAGAAATCGTCGCGCGGCTTGAGCAAAGCTACGTCAGGCTGCGGCCTTGAGAAATCATTAGGATGAATCGGGTTTTGCACACTTACAAGTGCCAACTGCCCAACAATACGAGTTAAAAGCATAGTCAGCCTGATTACGCATGCGGCATGGAGTTTCCCTATCGGACTCATCTTTACGATGTCTCCTTCGATAAGTTCTATGCGCTCATCTTCCGTGAAAATGCCTGACCGGATCATGCGGTCGTACTCTTCAACGCTGAACCATCTTCGCTCAATTTGGACTGACATAAATCCCTCTGATGAATCGCAATGCTCGAACGAGATTCACCAGCATAATACCACAAAAAGCTCAGAGCGCCGCAGGTAAGGCGATTGAACTTCCACCCCTCGCGCGGCGCTCTGAACTTCCGTCTGGCAATCGTCTCTTTACGAGCCGGAGCCGAGATATTTGTTGAACCATTCGACGTTGGTCTGCATAACTTTCAGCAGCATCTTAGGCTCGTTCGGGCCGTGCGGCTGGCGCGGCAGCACCAGCATGCGAACAGGCACGCCCTGCGCCTTCAGTGCGTTATACAGTTCGTAGCCCTGCGAAATCGGCACGCGGATATCGGCTTCGCCGTGCTGGATGAGCGACGGTGTGTTTGCGCCTTTTATGTTGAACATCGCCGAGTGCGCGCGATAGATTTCCAGGTTTTCCCATGGCTGCCCTCCGAAATAGTCCGGCACGAAACCTGGAATGTCAGCCGTGCCCGTGAAGCTCATCAGATTGGTCACAGGCGCGCCGATTGAAGCGACCTTGAAGCGTTTGGTTTGCGTGATGATCCACGATGACATAAATCCGCCGTAGCTCCATCCCATCACGCCGAGGCGACTCTGGTCCGCTACGCCGTCAGCGATCAGTTTGTCTACGCCTGTCATCAAGTCCTGATAATCAGCGCCGCCCCAGTCTTTGTAATTCGCCATTCGGAATTTCTTTCCGTAGCCTGACGAGCCGCGCGGGTTGACGCGCAAAACGGCATAGCCTTGCGAGTTGAACGTCGCAATCGGATATGCGCCCGTCCCTCCTGTGAACGACTGCATAAAAACTCCTGCCGGGCCGCCGTGAATCACTAACAGCAGAGGCACACGCTTGCCTGCCTCGTAGCCCACGGGATAGCTCAACAACCCTTCTACGTCCATCCCGTCTTTGCTCTTCCACCGGATCACTTCCGTTTTGCCGAGCGGCGGTCTGGGCACATCTGCATTAGCGCGACTCACCTGCACGGGCGCGAACGCGTCCACTCGGCTCACGTAAGCTTCGACGGGTTTATCGGTCGTCTGCATAGTGAAACCGAGCATTGTGCCCGCGCGATTGAGATCAATGGCGGTATATGCGCCATCGGCTTTGTTGATTTCGCTGATGGCGTTGGTCTCTGTGTTGATCGCGTAAATGCGCGCCGTGGTGCCGCGCGTTTCGCTGAAATAAATCCGCTTGCCGTCGGACGACCAGCCGATCAAGCTCGGTTGTTCATCGAAGGTCGCAGCTAAGGCTTTCGGCGAGCCGCCGCCAGCGGGCAATAAATTGATGATGCCGCCGCCGCCCCAGCGCGGAGGATTGTCGCTGATTACGAGCGCGATCCATTTGCCGTCGGGCGAGTAGACCGGGTCGCTTTCGGCTGCCGGTGATGAAAGCAACAGGTTCTCTTTGCCGCTCGCCACATCTACGGCTGACAAATCCGCCGTCGTCCAGTCATTTGCTACAGGCGATTTCACATGCGAAATCACAATCGTCTTGCCGTCGGGCGACCAGTCGAATTCAGAGATGTTGCCGTCCATCTCTGTGAGCTTGCGCGGCTCGCGCTTGCCCTGCGCATTTTTCGCCACAGCAATCACGTACAGGCGAGTCTGCTTGACGTTATCGTCAACCCATCGCCAGTCGTCTTTGCCTTTGCTGTTTTTTTCTTCGGCCTCGACCGGGGCATCGGTTTGCAGGAATGCGATCCACTGGCCGTCAGCCGACCACTGGAAGCCGCTGACGCTGGACTTCACGTCTGTTAGTTGTTCGGCCTCGCCGCCCGCAGCGCGCAGCAGGTAGATCTGGTTTTTGCCAGAGCGCGAAGAAGTAAACGCGAGCCATTTGCCATCGGGCGACCATTGCGGATTGGTCGATGATTTGTCCGCGTAGGTCAACTGCACGGCGTCGCTGCCATCGGCATTCGCCAGATGAATTTGCGACAGGTACTCGCTTTTGTCTGCCGTCATCACCGCTTGAGTTACTGTGTAAGCGACGCGCTTGCCGTCGGGCGAGACGCGCACTGCGGCGATGCTTTTGAGCTTCATAGATAACTCCGGCGTCCATGCTTTCGGTTCATCTCCGAAAGAGAGAGCCTGAATCGGAAGCGAGAGTATCAGCCAGAGCAATAGCAGTTTGAATGTGAGATCGCGTAATTGCATGTTATGTCCTCCGAGTGAGCAGCCGTTTCTTTGATCCGGCGCTTGAAATGAATTGAGATTGAGAGTCCGCCTAAGATGTCCCGCCCGATTATAGACGCAAAGCAAGGCCAGAGAAAGCTCCTCCCGTCATAAACCTGCGAGCGGAATAGATGACGCGCTGAGTTATCAGTTCTAGTCCGAGCCAGTCGTTTATTGATTGAACCGCGCGTTTTCTCGTTCGCGGTTCGCGGCTTCAACGTATGCGTTAGCCTTTGGGTCTGCCGGTACTACATTATCGAGATCCGTCGAGATGTACTTGAACGTCGCGCGGCCATCTTTATTGAGATAGATGCGAAGATCACCTTGTTGAACGTTGCCGGGCGAGGCGCTTATAACCATCGTGTTTCCGACTTGTCGCGGCTTGAAGAATCCTTCCGCATTGCCTGCAATAACAACATCCGCTTCGGGGTTTTCGCGCGCCAGTTGCATCGCGCCTTCCATTTCCGAATGCGCTATTATCACAAGCACGTCACAATTTTTGCGCGCAATCGGCACAACGCGCCGCGCGGCTTCCGACACATTTGTCACAGTCCCATCTGTAACGCCGGCGCTCGATTTCATCGGCTGGACCAATCCCACAAATCCTATTCTGAGCTTGTTTTTCTTGCCTTTGATTCGCGGGCCTGTGATTTCTTTGATTATGTACGGGGCGGGCGCATCCACGTTGCCCTCGAATACACCGTTAGCAGAAATTATGCTCTTGATCATGGGCCAGCGTGCGGTGCGGTCGGCCAGCCCTTCACGCGCCAATAGTTTGCGTGCGTAGGGCAAGTCGTAGCGGCCCAGATTTATCACATCCACAGGCCAGCGATTATAAGCTTCCGTGACCTGATCGTTTTGCAGCGACGTGATGCGGTCGGCGCTATAGCTGTTGTACCACAAAAAGCCTGCTTCAACCTGAAGCACAGGAGTCTCTTTGAACTTCTGCTTGAAAGCTTCAAGATAGCCTACGCGACGCGCAAGCCCCCCGCGCGGATGATTGCAGTCGCAGAGGTTGAGATTGCCGCGCTGGTTTGCAGAAATCAAGATAGCGAGCGCGGCCCCATCGTCTACGCCCAATCGCTCGTCAAGTGTTGCCGGTTGCTCATCCGCTTTCGGCGATACTGATTGTGCTATCGCGCCAACAAACAAACAGATCATGGCCAATAAAGCGCAAATCGTTTTTTTCAACAACTGATTTCCCTCACGCAAAATGATCGAGGCCCGTCCGGGCTTAAGATTTTTTATCACGTCGAATCAGTCACGGCAACCGTAGCTCTTATTTCAAGATCGCCGCGCGACGGAATTATAACCCAGTTGCCGCGAGATTTTTCGAGCCGCGTCTTTAACCATCTCCACGATTTTCGGCAGCCTGGCTTTATCCACCTGGTTCGTAGCGCCGCTCAACCCCACAGCCGCTACGACTCCGCCGAAGCTGTCGAAAACGGGCGCGGCCACACACCTGGCACCGAGGTTGTTCTCTTCATCGTCTATCGCATACCCGCGCTCGCGGACTTTTTCCAGGTCGCGCAAAAATTTCGAGTGAACGGTTATGGTCTTGGGAGTTCGCTTCTTCAAATCGTGCTCTTTTAAGATTGTCTCCACTTCCGAAGCCGAGAGATGAGCAACGAGCGCTTTGCCGACGCTTGTCGAATGAATCATCATGCGTCGGCCAATCCAGGTGTCCATCTTGATGAAGCCGGGCGATTCGACTTTCTCTATATACACAGCTTCGCCGTGATCTAGAACCGCAAGGTGCGCCGTCAATTCGCTGCGCTCGACCATCTGCCTCATCACAGGCAACGCCGCCCCTTTTATGTCGCTACCGGCCTGCACTCCGCGACCGAGACTCAAAACTTTAAGCCCGACAACATACTTGCCCGTGCCTCGCTCTCTGCGCAGATAGCCGCGCTGTTCGAGCGTGCGCAAGATGTAGCTCGCAGAGCTTTTCGGTATCTCAAGTTTCCGGCTGATCTCGGAATTGGTCATGCCTGCGCTGCGCTGCGCCACGGCCTCAAGTATAGCCAGCGCGCGCTCGACCGCTGTTGACGAAACATCCCCGATGTTCTTCATAGCCTGGCTCGATTCTACACCTGCTCAAGCTTGCGCGGCAAAGCCTCCGGCCCGGATTTCGCTCTTCTGTTCAAGATGCTGAACGGAGGCGAATTTTAGCTGGACAAGTTTTTTATATTATTTTATTGTACGGCATATCGAATTTGTATTCGGTATTCTGAACACGCTTGCGCATTAAACAGAAACGCTAATGAAAGCCTCAAGGCCGGTTGGTCTTAAGGAAATTCCCGAACTCATTTTGTGTTTAACGAAGGGTGAAAGACGATGGCTGACCCGCGCATCAATTCAGCTCCGGCGAGTTCGATCCGATTTGATCGCCGCTCAATGTCATAACTAAAGGAGAAACGCTCATGAATAACAACGGTCACAAGGCAAAGCTTTCCAATGAGTGGAGTTCGGACAATCGTTGGAAAGGAGTCACCCGCGCTTACGAAGCAGACGAAGTGATGAAGCTGCGAGGCTCCGTGCAGATTAAATACACGCTGGCAGAGATGGGGGCCGAAAGGCTCTGGCGATTGTTAAAGGCTGAGCCTTATGTTGCCGCGCTCGGAGCGATGACGGGCTGCCAGGCTGTGCAACAGGTGCAGGCCGGGCTGAAAGCGATTTATGTGAGCGGCTGGCAGGTCGCGGCTGATGCCAACACTGCTGCGCACACTTATCCAGACCAGAGCCTGTACCCGACAGACAGCGTCCCCAATCTCGTGCGCAGAATCAACAACGCGCTTCAGCGAGCAGATCAAATACAACACGCCGACGGCAAACAAAGTTCTTACTGGTTCGCGCCGATTGTCGCTGATGCGGAAGCGGGGTTCGGCGGTTGTTTGAATGCTTTCGAGTTGATGAAAGCAATGATCGAAGCCGGGGCCGCAGCAGTGCACTTTGAAGACCAGCTTGCATCAGCCAAAAAGTGCGGGCACATGGGCGGCAAGGTTCTGGTTCCCACATCCGAATTCATCCAAAAACTGATTGCCGCGCGACTGGCCTCGGATGTGATGGGCGTGCCGACGATACTGATTGCGAGAACCGACGCCGACAGCGCCGCTCTGCTGACAAGCGACATTGACCCGCGAGACCACGAGTTCCTGACCGGACAGCGAACGGTCGAAGGATTCTTTGGCGTGCGAGGCGGGATAGATGCGGCAATCGCGCGCGGCCTGGCTTACGCTCCTTACGCAGACGTGATCTGGTGCGAGACGAGCGAGCCGAGCCTCGGACAAGCTCGCGCGTTTGCCGAAGCCATGCACAGAGAGCATCCGGGCAAGCCGCTCGCCTACAACTGTTCGCCTTCGTTCAACTGGAAAAAGAAACTGGATCAGGCCACGATTGCCGGGTTTCAAAGCGAGCTTGGCGCGCTCGGCTACAAGTTTCAGTTCGTAACGCTCGCCGGTTTCCACTCGTTGAATCTTGGGATGTACGAACTGGCGAGAGGTTATCGAGAGACCGGAATGGCTGCATACTCTCGTTTGCAGGAAAGCGAATTCGATTTGGAACGAGACGGGTATCGCGCCGTCAAGCATCAGGCATTCGTCGGCACGGGATACTTCGACGCCGTGGCGCAGACGATTGCGGGCGGCGAAGTGTCAACCGCCGCGTTGAGAGGTTCTACGGAAGAAGCTCAGTTTGAAATCAGCGCCGCCCCGGCTTGAGCAGTTGTCGTGTCTGGGTGCCTCACACTACCTGGCCGACCGCTTTAAGGGAGAAGTTTCAGAACCTGCAAGCGGTCGGCATTTTTTTGAAATGCGCAGTCTGCTTGCCTCATACGCTCCTTTGAAATAGTATCCTCTTCGGTTCGCGCACAGGCGGCCATGTTCTATTCAAAGAAGGAGAAACTCATCATGAACATACTGCTTCTCTCCATGCCGGATTCATTCGAGCATATGCCTTCGGTTGCCATACGAATGCCGAACGGCGCGCTCACTTCGCTCGCGGGAAATGTTGATTCGCATCACAAAGTCGCAGTCGCCGATTTGATTCTCGTTCAACAACAAGTGCGCGAAACCGTCGAGCGGCTCGTGCGCGAGACCGCGCCCGACATAGTTGGGCTGTCAGTGATGACGTTTCAGCGCAAGACCGCCAAGAAAGTCATAGACCTTGTTCGCTCGCTCAAACCTGACGTGCGCGTAGTAGTCGGCGGCTATGATCCGAGCCTGGCTGCTGAAAGTTACACGGACAACGATTCAGGCGTCGTTGATTTCATAGTGCGCGGCGAAGGCGAAATAACGTTTCGCGACCTGTTGCGCGCGATTGAAAACGAGAGCGGCTACGATCACATAGCGGGGCTTTCTTATCGAAGCGACGACCGTTTCTATCACAACGCCGACCGGCCAGTGACCAGCCTCGATGGCGGCGAGATACGCCCGCCGAATCGCGATGTGCGAGTGCTGAAAGGCTACACAATGCTTGGCCGTCAGACGGATGTGATAGAGACTTCGCGCGGCTGCACGTTCGATTGCAGTTTCTGCTCGATCATCGAGATGCGCGGGCGCAATTTTCACACATACACTTTTGACCGCGTCATCGCAGACATACGCGACGCCGCAGATCACGGCGCGCGCGCGCTTTTCATAGTTGACGATAACATCTCGCTCAACGTCAAGCGTCTTGAAGCGCTCTGCCAGGCGATCATAGACGCGGGGTTGAACAATATTGATTACACGGTTCAAGCGATGACTTCTTCGATTGCGAATCACGGCGATACGCTTGCGCCGCTTATGCGCAAGGCGGGATTCCGTTACGTATTTCTGGGGATCGAAAACATTCTGGAAGACGATTTGCAATTCCTGCGCGCCAGTTCCAAAAACACCAAGCGCGAAGACGGCAAGAAAGCGGGCAACGCGACTATCAAAGCGATTGATTACATCCATAAAAACAAAATGTATGTCGTTGGCGGCTTGATAGTCGGAAACCCTGACGACACGCGCGAGTCAATCGAAACGAATCTGGAATTTGCACGACAGTATATTGATTGGCCTTACATTCAGCATCCGACGCCTTACCCGCGCACGCCGATGACAAAAGACTTTCGCGAGCGCGGGCTGATAATCATCGAGCGAATGGAAGAGTATGACGGAACAACTGCCGTTGTGAAGACGGAACACCTGTCAGCAGAAGAAGCCGAGTTTCTGAGATGGCGAGCAGACCGTTGGATGAAGCTCAAGCACATGCCTGTCGCGCTCGCGCATAGCCCCGTGTTTGTTTTAAAGAATGCGCCGAAGATGTTCGCGCACACATTTCGCGGAAGCACGATCAAATCCATGCTTGGGCTTGAAGACGAGCGCAAAGCCTTCGAGCGTTACCGAGCAATACGAAGCGCCGAACGCGCGTATATTTGATTATTTGAAACAGTACCGCGAGCGGTAGCGAGCGGGTTGGCTTGACTGCTGACCCGCTCGCTACCGCTCGCGGTACTGTGATTACACTCGTTGAGCAAGGTCGAGTGGTGAACAAGAGATGAGCGAAAGCCCCAGCTATGACGTGTTCATCAGCCACAGCTCTAAGGACAAGCCCGTAGTGCGCGAACTGGCCGAACGGCTCAAGGCTGACGGCCTGCGCGTATGGTTCGATGAATGGGTGATTCAGCCCGGCGACATGATCGGCCTCAAGATCGAACAAGGGCTAGAGCAATCGCGAACACTGATTCTGGTCATGTCGGCAAATGCTTTTGCTTCCGGGTGGGTGACGCTCGAACGCCACACGGCAATGTTCCGCGACCCAGACAATCAACAACGCCGCTTCATCCCGCTACTGATAGATAACGCCGAGATCAAAGACACACTGAAGCAATATGCCTACGTTGACTGGCGGCAGAAGTCCGATGAGCAGTATACAAAGCTGCTCTCCGCGTGCCGCCCACCCGTCCTCGCAGTAGAGCCTACCATCGAACAGGAGAGTGAACCACAACAAAGCAAAGTGCTCACAGGGCATACATCTTTGGCGTTGGGAGTAGCAGTGACGGCAGACGGACGGCGTGCCGTCTCTGGCTCCCAAGACAAAACCATGCGGGTATGGGACCTGGAGAATCTCAAGTGTCTTACGATGCTTGAAGGGTATAACAGTACGGTATTGGGAGTGGCAGTAACCGCGGACGGACGGCGTGCCGTCTTTGGTTCTGGCGACAACACAGTTCAAGTGTGGGACTTGGAAAAGGGTACCTGTATCGCCACCCTCAAAGGACATACTGCTGTGGTATGGGCAGTGGCAGTAACCGCGGACGGACGGCGTGCCGTCTCTGGTTCCGATGACAACACAGTTCGAGTGTGGGACTTGGAAAAGGGTACCTGTATCGCCACCCTCAAAGGACATACCTATATAGTGTTAGGAGTAGCAGTAGCCGCGGATGGGCGGCGTGCCATCTCTGGCTCCGACGATAAAACCGTTCGAATTTGGGACCTGGAGAAGGGCATCTGCATCGCCATCCTCAAAGGACATACTAGCGGGGTAGTAGGAGTAGCAGTAGCCGCGGATGGGCGGCGTGCCGTCTCTGGCTCCGACGACAACACCGTTCGAGTTTGGGATTTGCAGAAGGGCGTCTGTATCGCTGCACTTGAAGGACATACTGCAGGGGTGTGGGCGGTGGCAATAACTGCGGATGGACGGCGTGCCGTCTCTGGTTCCAACGACAACACAGTTCGGGTGTGGGACTTGGAAAAGGGTACCTGTATCGCCACCCTCAAAGGACATGCTGATTCAGTGAGAGGGATTGCAGTGACGGCAGATGGGCGGCGTGCCATCTCTAGTTCCTACGACAATAATGTGCGGGTGTGGGAGCTGCCGCCGTATGGCGAGAAAACCGCCAAAGTGTCCGAGGCTACTCGCTACACCAACGCTAAAGTTCTTCTCGTAGGCGATAGCGGCGTCGGCAAGTCGGGATTAGCATATCGCTTGACCGAAGATCGCTTCGAGCCGACCATCTCGACCGATGCCGCGTGGGCTACGCAACTTAACCTGCCGCACAACGCAAATACCAGTGACATCGAACGCGAAATCTGGCTCTGGGATTTTGCGGGGCAAGCCGACTATCGCCTGATTCATCAACTCTTCATGGATGAAACCTCATTGGCCGTGCTCGTCTTCAATCCGCAAAGCGAGAACCCATTCGAGGGGCTAGGCCAGTGGGACCGCGACCTGCAACGGGCCGCTCGCCGTCCATTCAAGAAACTCCTTGTCGCGGGCCGGTGTGATCGTGGAGGCCTGATGGTGAGCAGCAACACTATCGAGCAATTCCGCAAGGAGCGCGGCTTTGCAAGCTATCTGGAAACCAGCGCCTACACCGGAAACGGCTGTACTAACTTACGCGACGCTATCATCAATAGCATTCCGTGGGACGACATTCCGTGGACTTCCTCGCCACGCACTTTCAAGGTCTTGAAAGAAGAGATAGTAAAGCTCAAGGATGAAGGCAAGGCGCTGCTGCGAATGTCCGAGTTGAAGCAGCAACTCGAAATGCGATTGCCCGGCGAGAGTTTCACGCTGGAACAGTTGCGCGCAGTCGTTGGATTGCTCGCGGGGCCGGGCGTCGTCTGGCAATTGGAGTTCGGCGATTTCGTACTGCTCCAGCCCGAACGCATCAATGCCTACGCCGCCGCCGTGATTCGGTCTGTCCGTTCTCACTCCGATGAGATCGGATGTATTTTTGAAGCGCGCGTTTTGGCCGGAGAACTCGACTATCAAAAATCAGAGAATCAGAAAATGGAGCGGCTGCCGCACGAAGAAGAACAGATAGTCTTGCGAGCGATGCACCAGATTCTTGTAGACCATAGTCTATGCCTGCGCGAACATACCGAATCGGGCACACTGCTTGTCTTCCCTTCTTACTTCAAGCGCGAACGGCCCGAACAGCCGGATCATCCGTCGTCGCTCGTGACTTATCAGTTCAGTGGGATGCTCGACGAGATTTACGCGACGCTTGTGGTGAAGCTGCGACACACCGCAGCCTTTGACACGGACGAGAAGTGGCTCTGGCGATTCGCCGCTGACTTCAGGACACAGGCTGGCAGGCGCGTCGGTTTCTACATGATAAAGAAAGCAGAAGGAGCGGCTGAACTGACGGTTTATTGCGAGCCGGATACGGCAGAAGATACCAAGGTCACTTTCATTCGATACATTCACGACCATTTGAAGGCCAAGGACCCAAACGTGGTCAGGGTGCGGCACTATGTTTGTTCATATCCCAAATGCGGCGAGCCTGTCGAAAGCTTGCGCGCGGTTCAGAAGGCGCTTGAGAGCAACAAGAAAAACATCCCTTGCCAGTATTGCGGCAAGCAAATTCTGCTGCGAGACCTGATCGAAGAGAAGTTCGCTTCAGAAAGAATCCGGCGCGAGGTGCGCGAACTAGAGCAGAAGTCCAAGAGCAACATCGAGACGCAGAGCCGCGAACTGGTGCTGGAGGCGCACGCATTCGCAATCGCGCGCGAGGCCGGACAGACCTACTACCAGTACAAAAAATCCGATCAAGGCATTGATGCTGAGATCGAATTCAAGAACGACAAAGGCGAGGCAAGCGGAAAGCGAGTTTACCTGCAACTCAAGTCTAATGATTCCTACCTTCAAACTCAGAACGCTGACGGCAAGGAAATATTTATCATCAAAGACCCGACTCACGCCGAGCATTGGCAGGCGCAAGCCTATCCGGTGATGCTGGCCATACGCACTTCGAGCGGCCAGATTCTATGGATGAACGTGACCGATTACTTAAACCGACATGCGACGAAGATTCAGCAAATCGTCTTCGACGGCGAGCCTTTCACAGCGCTGAGTGTTGTGAGATTGAGAGATAAACTTTTTCCTGAATCAATAAAGCCCTGGCAATGATCTGCACACCGGCCAGTCAAATCGGCGTGAAATGTTTTGCGCCTGTTCCGCATTAATAGATGCGCGAAAAAATAATCGCAGCATTTACTTCAGATTAGCTTCGAGCAACCGAGCCGGTCAGTTTACGGCAAATATCCAATTCGGAGGTGAACATGATTCGATCCGAGCAGTTCCGTCTACGCATTATCTCTATAGTTGTTTCAGCTATGATCTTCAGCTTGCTTGGCAATGCAGCGCCAAAGCCGCAAGCCAACCCCGCTGCCAGGATGCGGCAAGCGCAGGCATCGCTGGCTAAAATGGCAGTTCAAAATGGGGACTCAAAGAAAAAAGATAAAGTTCAGAAGTTTATTTGTTGTGTCCCCGCTGAAGAACCCGCCCCTGCGCCAGCGCCAGGTCCAGACCCCTGCACAACTACCACCAGTGATACAGCCGGAGAAAGAGTGAAGCTGTTTTATATGCGCGAGGCGACCAAGATAGCTACCATACTGACCGCCATCGTGGGCCAGAAAGGTTCGGATCTGAAATGCATGATCGCTCAACCCGCATCCGAGGAAGAAATAATTCTGTATGGACCTAAGAATAGTAGAACTGCCGCGCGCCGCATTATCGCCGCGCTTGATCTACCTCGCCCGGGCATCAACATGGAGATGTGGGGAATTCAGATATCGAGCAGGGATCCCGAAAAGATGGCCGAAGTATTGCCCGAAATACGCGGCGAGATCGACCGGACTCAACAAGCAGTGCGAGAGATTTATTATTACCTGCAACGCCTCGCCCTGGGCATTACGAATCTGGATACAACCTTTCAAGATCACATTGAGATTACGCTGGGCTACACATCAGCTCTTGATACCAGTCGCCCGCTCTCTTTAACCGACATTTTACTGCGCATGGTGGCCGCCCGAAATCCATCGCGCGCAGCCGAGGAAATAGCTAACCGTCTTGATGCCGAATATGAAACCTCTAAAGGAAAATTAGAGGACGCGCATCAACGAGTATTGAGGAAATTACAAGCGTCAGGGAAATCGAAAAAAGAGAAAAAGTCGGATGAATTGGCAAGACCAGCTCCCGAACCAAGAAAAACCAGGTTTAATCATTTTTTCCGTTCTCGCGGTCTGAATCCTGTAGGGGATAGATGGGTTGATGACAGGCATGCTGTGGACGAGAGCGCATGGCAGGCTCGACTGGCGCTGCTTGAGTTTGGGCTGAATTACGCCAGCCTGATTCACGATCCAAAACAGTTCAGCCCTTACTATCTGCAGCAATCAGCCGAAATCTTGAACGCTCGCTTGCAGGCTGCTGTTGATGCGCTGAACCTCGATATACAGAATCTGTTTGTTGAGCCGACGTTAATAAGAATTCAGGAGATCGTTCGCCACTTTGATGGTGTGGAATACGCGCAGGTTGGAAAAACCAGCGTGGCGAGCCTGAGCGGCATTCCAACAGAAGTCACGTCGCGTTCGGTCAACGCCTTTGATGTCACACCGCCTCTACGCCTTTCAGAGCTACTCAAAAAGGCCAAAGAAATCAGCGATCAGGCCAGCTTCTTTATTCCAAAAGAGACCGCGCCGGGAGCGGCTGCCGCTACTGAATTGACTGCCGGAGCTTTGCCGATTTCGCAGATCATCGGTCTGATCGGCGCTTTTGGAGAAGAACGATCAGTCTGGCGTGAGTTGCAGGCTGGCATCTCATTGAAGATTACACCAAACGTGCTACGCAATATGACTTCAGCCGAATTGAAAATCGCTTTGAAGACCGGCGACCCTCAGGCTGGCACACGCGAGCAAGGTGTACGTCCGTTATCACGCGTCAGTCAACACGACGTGGATACAAGTGTGTATGTAAACGCTCTGGATTTCTTTGATCTTTCAGCATTCATCAGCCAGAGTACGCTGGATGGCGGGCGCGGTTATATTCCGATCATCGGTCCAATATGGCGAAATCTGTTTAGCGATGTGCCGGGCATCGGCAAGATTTTCAGTTGGAAGAAAGAACCTCAGACGGTCTATCAACAGAGTCTTGTGTTGACTAATTCTTTCATCACGCCGACCGTTATGGGGATAGCGCTTCTCTATCCCACAGAATCCAACGGCGGCAGGTATGAAGATAGAAAGGCTAATATTCAACAGTACAAGGATAATCTGAGAGATAGCATAATCAACAATCAAAGAAGGTAGGAAATCCTTCTAAGGTAAATCGAGTCAGCCAGTGTTTGTGGCATCGCTACCACAAACACTGGCTGACTGTAGCATCGCAAGTGATTTGCCGTTAATCAGACCATAGCTCGATGTTCTGGCCGATACCGCGTTCGCGTGCCAGATTGTACAGGCGCAACGCCGTCGAGATGTCTTCGAGCGCGATGCCGTTGGATTTGAAAATCGTGATGTCATCATCGCTCGTGCGACCGGGCTCGCGGCCCGCGATGATGCGCCCCAACTCGGTCACGGATTCCCAGCTTATAACTCCGCGCTCTATCGCAGGCATCAGGTCGCCCGCTTCCACACGCGATTGCTCTATCGAATCAACCGCTATAACCTTCGCACGGCGAATCGTATCAACGTCAATCTCGGCCTTAGACAAAAAATTAGACCCCGCGGCGTTGATGTGCGTGCCCGGCTCTATCCATTCGCCTTTCAGCACAGGCTCTCGCGCAGACGTCGCGGTCGCAATTATCGAACAACCACGCGCAGCTTCTTCCGGCGAATCAACCGGCACGACTTCACATCTGAGCAGCGTTGTCATTCGTCGCGCGAATGCTTCCCGGTGCTCAGCATCGCGGCTATAGACTCTGGCCGTTTTGATCTTTCGCACTGCGCAGACTGCCATCATCTGGCTTTCGGCCTGCCACCCGCTGCCGTAGACTCCGAGCGTGTCCGCCGACTTGCGCGACATATACTTTGTCGCAACGCCCGAAGCCGCGCCCGTTCTCATCTGGCCTAAACGATCAGCTTCGATCATCGCCAGCATGTCGCCGCTCTCGCCGTCGTAAAGCAATACTAAAAAGCGCGCGCCTTTGCGCGATACTGTATAAATTTTCGCGCCCGCTACGCCTAGTCGCTTATCACCGGCAGCCATGACGTGCAACTGCGAAGCAGGCATCGCCACACGGTAACGTGGCCGGTTAGTCGCCTGGCCTTCAGCCTGATCGCGCAACACCTCTTCGACCGCTTCAAGCGCCATCTCGATGTCGAGCAACTCGGTCACGTCTTTTTCTTTGAGCAGTAAAGTCATAAGCGTTGAGTGATGAGTTATGAGCAGATATTACAACCCATCACTTTTATCTCCCTGGCGCTCTGTAGCCCGATCGCGCGCGAACCGTTGCGCCCGGCGAGCGGGCTTCGACTCGTACCGCGCGCCAGCGACCATCGTGCGCAGTGTTGTTCGGGTAATAACTTATCGAATACTGCGAGCGCAGATCATCGGCCACCTGTTTGTAAACTTCCGCCAGATCAAACAGACTACGGACAGGATAATCGCGCCCGCCCGTGCGTTCCGACATTTCGCGCAATTCGCGCCGCGCTAGCTTGTACAGCCCTTCATTTATTTCGCGTCGAGTCTCAGGCATCATCACCTCGCGCGGGCGATGACGCTCTATCGAATCCTTGTCGTATGCGTCGTAGTAACGATCAATCTGGCTCTGCGAAAAATTCAAATAGCCCGAGTCTGTTCGAGGCTTGAGCAACCCCGCAAGCGTCGCCTGCTCGGTGTTGAGTTCAAGAAAGTAGAGCGAAGCCTGAGATTTTTCGACCAGCGCCGCTATGGCTTTGTAAGCTTTGAGGCTGGTCGAATCAACGCCATCCGACATGCAGACGATGGCTTTGCGCCCTTCGGCATCTTTGAGCGGGCTGTCTTCGACGGCCAGATACAGCGCATCGTAAAACGACGTTCCGGTTTTGGCGGTGAACTGGTAAGAGTCGCCGCCTTCAGCAGCGGCTATCCGATCTATTTCGGCTTCAACTCTGGCTCGCGTGTCGGCGAACTCAGCTATCAATGCAATATCGCGGCTGAACACTATCACGCCCACACGATCATCCGCGCGCAACTCCGCAAGAAAGTTTTTCGCGGCCCTTTTCATCAGCGCGATGTCGTCGCGCGTCGAGCCTGATATGTCCAACATCAGCATCAAGGTGAAAGGCTCTTCGGTCGCGGCGAAGTGCGTGATCTTCTGCTTCGCGCCGTCTTCATAGATGATGAAGTCTTCGGCCTTGAGCGATTTGATCGCGCGCCCGCTGCGATCAGTGACCGAAGCGGTGATTGACACGAGGTCGGTTTTGAGACGAATAGGTTCGTCCTGATCTGATTCCGGGTCTTGCGCGAGCGCCACGATTGGCGCAAACAGCGTGATTGCCAGCAGGGATAAAGAGAGTCTCACGGCTTTTGTCATTGCTCAGCTTCACTTTCGGCCTGATATGTAAATCCTAGCCCAGAACAGGGCAAGCTATGAAAGCGGAATGATGAATGATGAACGGAAGAGAGATTCTTAATTCATCATTCATCGTTTATACTTCATCATTTCTTCCGCTTGGCTTCCCGGTGTGTTATGTTTTTCCTTAGCGGCATTCATCTTTGAAAGCAAAAGACTATCGTATTCATTTCAGGCGCGCAGCTATCATTCACACCCGGCGAGCCTTTCTAAATCACCAGCGATTTTCAAATCGCTCATCACCAGTGACAGTGTGCCCTCGATCATTTCGACATTGGCCGCTTCACTTTTTTGGAGAAGACATGAGCAAAGTTAAAGAAGGAGACAACGTATCACTTCACTATACGGGCACTCTCGACGACGGCACGGTTTTCGATTCATCCGAAGGAAATGAGCCGATCAATTTCACCGTCGGCGCAAGCCAGGTCATACCGGGCTTTGAAAATGGAGTGATGGGCATGGAACTGGGCGAGTCTAAAGAGATCAGCATCTTGCCCGATCAAGCCTACGGCGATTATTACGAAGAACTCGTGAAGGTAGTGCCGCGCGAAGCCTTTCCGCCCGATGTCACGCCTACAATCGGAATGACCTTCGAGATGGAGTTGCCGACAGGACAGGCTATGCCCGTCAGGATAATTGATGTCGAAGACGAGGAAGTGACGCTTGACGCCAATCACTTGCTCGCAGGCGAAACGCTCAACTTCAAATTGCGCGTGGTCAGCATCAACGAAGACAAGTTGCCGAATTAATTTCATATCAAGCGCAGGAGCAACCACTTTGCCTGATGCCATCAGGGTCGGAATAGATACCGGCGGAACATTCACAGATTTTGTGGTAGCGAAAGGCTCGCGCATCATATCTTTCAAAGCGCCTTCGACTCCGCACAATCCTGCTCGCGCAATACTCGACGGGCTGGCGCGCATAATCCGAGAGACCGCCAGCCGCCCATCAGAGATAGTTCACGGCACAACGGTCGCCACTAACGCCCTGCTCGAACGCAAAGGCGCGCGCACGGCGCTCGTTACAACCGAAGGATTCGAGGACGTAATCGAAATAGGTCGCCAGGCGAGACCGGAAATCTATAACCTACATGGTCACGCGCCCCGCTCCGATTGTTCCGCGCGAGCTTCGATTCGGCGTCGTTGAACGCACAGGCCCGGACGGCTCAATAATCACACCGCTTGACGAGACCAGCCTTGAAGAAACGATCAATCGAATTAGCAAACCTGAGCTTGGAATCGAATCGGTCGCAGTGTGCCTGCTCTTCTCATTTGCAAACCCCGCGCATGAAGAATTGATCGCGCGCGCGCTCGAATCCCTTGGCAAGCATGTATCGCTCTCTTACAAAATACTGCCTGAGTACCGCGAGTACGAGCGCACGTCAACAGTAGTCATCAACGCCTATCTTGTTCCGATCATGTCGCGCTATCTGCACTCGCTCAGTGAAGGGTTAGGGGCCGTGAGGCGGGGGCGATCCCCTCTTCGAGTCATGCAATCGAACGGCGGGTCTGTGTCGGCGGCGACTGCGGCATCAGAGCCTGTGCGCGCGATACTGTCAGGCCCGGCGGGTGGAGTTGTAGGCGCGTTGAGGGTCTGCGCCGCTGCCGGAATCCGAGACATCATCACGTTCGATATGGGCGGAACTTCGACTGACGTTTCGTTGTGCAGCGGCGAGGCTCGCACGACGAACGAGGCGCTGATAGCAGGACTCCCCGTCGCAGTCCCAATCATTGACATTCACACGGTCGGCGCGGGCGGCGGCTCAATCGCGCGCGTTGATGAAGCGGGCGCGCTGCGCGTGGGGCCGGAATCGGCGGGCGCTGATCCCGGCCCCGCCTGTTACGGTCGCGGCGAAGAGGTCACGGTTACGGATGCCAATCTCGTGCTCGGTCGCTTCGGCGGCGCTGACTTGTTGGGCGGCGATATGCGACTCGACCGGACGCGGGCGCGAGCGGCTCTCACAAAACTCGCCGCAGAGATGTCGCGATACAGCGAGAAGCGAGTCACGCCGGAACGCGCCGCGCTCGGAGTCATTCGAGTAGCGAACGCGAATATGGAATCGGCGCTGCGCGTCGTGTCGGTCGAGCGAGGCCGCGACCCGCGATTGTTCTCTCTTGTGAGCTTCGGCGGCGCGGGCGGTTTGCACGTGTGCGAGCTTGCGGCTGCGCTCAGAATTCCTCGCATCATTGTGCCGAGTTCGCCGGGCACTCTTTCGGCGCTGGGCGTGCTGTTGGGCGATGTGGTGAAAGATCACTCGCGCACAGTGATGATGGGTACTCGAAACACCGACCTGCGCGCGATTGAAAAAAAGTTCGCCGCACTTGAACGCGAAGCCGGGCGCGACCTTGCGAGCGAAGGCTTTGCTAAAAACAAGATGAAGATGGCCAGGTCAGTCGCCATGCGCTACATCGGCCAATCGTTCGAGATAAACGTCGCCTGGAGTCAGAAATTTGAAGCGGCTTTTCACCGCGCGCACCGCGAACGATACGGTTACGCAGACAGGTCTCGCCCGACAGAGATTGTGCATCTTCGCGTGCGAGCCACGGGCGTAACCGACAAGCCGCGTATCACGCGCTCATCTTCGAACAAATCACGCAAGTTCGAACCTTCGCACACTGCAAACGTCTACCTGAACGAGCGAGCCGTTCGCGTGCCTGTTTACGCGCGCGAAGATTTGAGCGCGGGCGCACAACGGCGCGGCCCGGCCATCATCACTGAATACAGTTCGACTACGCTCGTTCCCGCAAACCGGATGATTTGCGTTGATTCGTGGATGAACTTGATCATCCAATGACAAGCCAGGGTCATTCAGTTCTCGGAATAAGAAGCTTTGAATATAGAAGGCGATTCACCGCAGAGACGCAGAGGACGCAGAGATTTCGCAGAGAAAAGAATAAACCTCTGCGCCCCCTCTGCGCTCTCTGCGTCTCTGCGGTGAACAGAACTCTATCGAATCGGCATTGAAGCAGCATTCGGATAGTTTAATTGAAAGAGGCTGTCGGCGATCTCTTCGGGCTGCTTTATATTGGAAAGCACGATTGTCCTTGTTATCGCCTTTTGCACTACCTCGAATTTCACAGGAAAGTAATCCCCGTTCACTTTGGTCACCGATATGATGGCGTATTCAGTATCGCTCGGCTCTCTGGGCACCGCTTTGATCACCGTATACCCATTTTTTTTAGGGAGCAGCTTTAAATCATAATTGCCGATGAGCATCTCTGTAGGGTCAAGATAATACATCGGATATTTATCCATTACTGTCTGAAGATTGGTCTCAATAATCTTGTTGATCTTCGGCACATACACTTTGACTTCAATGCCTTTGACGAGAATGTCCGGGCCGGAATCTTTGAACTTAATGCGAAACCACCTGTCATCATCTTCGCTGCGCTTCCAATAAAAAATTCCCGACCAGGTTGTATTTTGCTTTACATCCTTTCTCTGAGTTGTGGTCACGGTTATGTTGGATTGCAAAGTTTCGAAGCTCAGATCGGAAATAGCAATGGCTATCTGTTGAGCAAGACCGGCTGATTTTTGAGGCACCCGAAAGCGCGCCATCGAGCGCGCCTTCGGGCTAGTGAGGTGGTACTGATTTATTTTTACACGTCCCTGTGCATACGCACTCTTGCCGACAAAGACTGCGACCAGCAAGATAGTAAATAGCGATACAGTATGCGCGAGCATTGTTCTTTATTATCACGTCATTTCTCCGTTTGAGTTGAATAGCAAACGGAGAGTTTATCGCTAAGGTCGCTAATACTGCCAGTTGACGTTTACGAATCCTGTGCCGCTTGTGGGCACGGTGTAGCTGTGATTGCTGCCCGCCTCCCAGGTCACAGCGCCGCCGGAAGTAATCTTGATGAATTTGAACTGAATCGTTTGTCCGGCTGGCACGCTCACATTCAAAAACCAGTTCGGATAGTTCGGTGCATTCATAGGCCCGACAGCGCGTCCCAGGTCGTGCTCCAGTTGCTCAGTTCAACCGTGTTGCCCGTCAAAAATATATAATCGCCAACAACGGTCGGCGATGCGTTGTTGACGGTGAACGTTACCGGGATGAGCTTTGCCGCAAGCGCCGTGAACTGTATGCCGTTTGAAACCTGCGCGCTTGTGTTCGTCACGGTGACGGTGTAATTCCCGTTCGTCACCGAGGGGACGTTTACGACTATCTTCGACGGTGACCACGAAACGACTGTGGCCGTCGTCGTTCCGAACTTCACAGTGCCGGTTGCCGCGCCGAAGTTATTGCCGCCTATCGTTACTTTCACGCCGGGTTGAGCCGAGGTCGGGCCAAGCGAGCCGATTTCAGGCGGAGCCGCGCCTTCTGTGAAGCTCCATACCGATATGGCGTGCGCGCCCAAAGTGAAGTTTGTTACAGGATTATTTCCTCCCGCGCCCGAACTAACAGTGATGGACGAACCGCCGAATGAACCTCCCAGATAGTCCGCCCGCGCTCCGGCAGGAAGCGAAGTAAACAGCCCGCTTATGGGATAGGATGTCGTCTCGTTTTTGTTGATCGCTACAAGCACGACATTGTTGAAAAATTTTCTCTCGTAGATATACACATCGTTGTTGATCCATCGCTGGCTCATCGAGCCATAAGCTATCGCAGGGTTGTTCTTGCGCAAAGATGACAACTGGTTTATGAGCGAATATGCGGTCGTGGAAGTCGAAAAGCTGTTCATCATCGGGCGATTGTAAGGGTCGCCGCCGCCGCTCGTGTCATCGTGCAGGTATTGTTCAGTGCCGTAGTAAATGCACGGGATGCCGCGACTGGTCAGGATGAACGCGAGCGCTTCGCGCAGTCGATTTTGATTGTTGTTGAGTGAGAGGAAGCGCGTCATGTCGTGGTTGTCAATGAAGGTGACGAGGTCTTCTTTCCATGTGAAGTTGCTCGCCTCTGCCGTCAGCACCGAATCTATTTCAGAAAAGTTCGCATTGCTGCCGAAGACATTGCGAATGGCCGTGTTGAGCGGAAAGTCGAGAAGCGAGATGCCGCTTCGGTTGGCGAACTTGTACGAATCGCGATAGAGCGGGTCTGCGGTGTTGCCCTGGAACCACTCGCCGAATAAAAAGCTGTCGCCATAGGTGTAGATCGAATTGGCAAGGCTGTATTGCCAGCCCCAGGTCACATGTTTGACCGCATCAATGCGAAAGCCGTCAACGCCGTGCTGCTGGAAAAGCTGCGCCGCCGCTTTCATGTAAGCATCCATCGTCGCGTGTTCCTGATTGATGTCAGCAAGGTCGAACAGCGTGTAATACTGAACCTGATAACGGTCATCCCAATTCGAGATATTCGGGTTGTGATGAAAGTAGCCGTTGCTGTCGCTCGTGAAGTTGCCGAGAAACGTCCCGTTGTCATAGAGCGCGCCGAACTCGCCCGCGTTATCCTGATTCGAGTGGTTGGGCGCAAAATCAACTATTACTTTGATGTTGCTGCTATGAGCGGCGGTTACGAGATTATCGAACGCCGTCCATGCATTGCTCGTGTCGCCTGAATGCTCTTCGACTTTCTTGAAGTCTCGGCCCTGATAGCCGTGATAAGAAGCGGTCGGGTTGCCGCCGCCATCGGGTATATTGATGTTGAGGTTGTCTACAGGCGGCGAAATCCAGATGGCCGTAACGCCCATGCCCGCAAGATATGACATCTTCGCCTGAATGCCTGCGAGGTCGCCTCCCCAGTAAGCCCGCCAGTTCGTTTTAGTAGAGTCGTACATCCCTGAGCTTTGCGCGGGGTTGTTGTTCGTGCTGCTGCCGTCGAAGAAACGGTCTGTGATGATCTGATAGATGGTTTCGCGCTTGAAGTCCGCCGCAAGCGATACGACAGGCGCAAGCGATAAAACCAAAACAAAAAACGAAGTAATAAAACTGCCCTTTAATATCCTTTTCATGAGAATTCTCCTTTTGACGCATAAACTGAAATCGAGTGCCCAATCCGTAAAAAGAGGAACAGTTCGGGCGGGACTGTCTGAGGCCGTCAGCGTGATATTTCCCACACTCACGCCGCTGGCGAAATATTACTCCAAAGTTGATTTGCAGTAAATGAGGAATGAGGCAGGGACTACAAGTCAAGAAAAAGCGAATCGGCCAGCAAGCCTTGTTAGACTCGCTGGCCGATGCGGTTGCTGATTATTGATCTTTACTGGCTTACAAAAAAGACATCCCAAGCCCACCTGCCGACCTGAGCGCCGTGTATGTCTTTGACTTTCGCCCGGTACTTGAATGCATTGCCATACTGATCAGTACGTTTGGAGTCTTTGTAATCCAGGTCTAAGATCGCCAGGCCGAGTGACGATAGGGTATGTAACTCGTTTAGCTCCGAGAGGCCGTTGTGATTTGCATCTTGCCAAAGTTGAAGTGATGAGAAGATAGCATCCTGAATAGTTATTCTTCCGTCACTGTTGCCACCGTTTTGTGGCTTATCATATTCAGCTAGCGCAATAAACCCGTTGGGCGTGCTGGAAGGTGGCTGAGGAGTAAGGTTGCCAAATAACTCTTTGCCATTATCAATGGTCCCGTTGCCGTTACGGTCAAGCGCCAAGAAAGCATCATCTGATCCGGCAGCAACCCATCCCATATGCTGAGGGGTGCCGTCAGTATCCAGGTCAAAATATACCCCACCGGCAATACCGGTGAGATTAAAGCCATTGCCCGAAATATCGATAACGATGGGACTGTTGTTACACACGCATTGACACCAACGAGTGCTCCAATGCCCACCCGAACAAGGTATGTCTGAAGGATCACACGAATAAGGTGGTGGCGTATCGAAAGGTCCAGGAGTAAAGCAAGCCTGACCGCCGCCACCGCCGTTACATCCCGTATGTTTGCTTGGGTCAAACATATCGCAATCTTTATCATTACACCAACCGTCGTGATCAAAATCCGCTAAATCAGGATCTCCAACATTGTTACCAAGACAACAAGCTGTCTCTTGGCGGAATATGTCTCCTTGAAAATGAAGATTACACCCGCCGAAAACCTCGTATTGACTACAAGGTGTCCAACTGCAAAATTCTACCCTGTTTACAAGAGCTGAAGCCCCATAGGTTGTTTGGGTAAAATACCCGTTACCAACTTCAGGAAGAGGAAAGGATGGCCAGCACCTTTGATAACATAAGAACCACAACAAGAATTCTGTGTGGTCATACACATTCCTTTATTAGAAACCTTGTATTTATGTACTTGTCCACTTGGCCAGCAAACACTCCATTCCGATGTCTTGGTAAAATCTATTGTGCTTGGATTTGAATCTACAGGGCAGTACGTGCCGTAACAATCTTTGAACCCTAAAATTCTAGGGACGCAACTACTGGGAGGCGATGAAGGGGTAGTACAAAATTGGTTGGGTGTCATTGCAACATATGGCTCGCAGGGCTGGGCAGACCCATTTACAAAAAGGTTAAGTAAGATACAAATCAATAATGCTGCATCAAATCTCGTAATTTTTTTTCATTGCAACCTCGAACGGAAGGGCACCCTTATCTTAGGTGCGGTAATCAAGCCAACCTGCCGGGACTATTACATACGCTATTGAGGCACTGATGACTTTGAAGTAAGTTGGATAATTCTTTCATACATTTGTTTTACAAAAACCAAGTCCCCTCTAAATTGATTTATTTCCTGCTCAGTACGTAGCGCGTTCGGGTGCTTATCTCTAAGCATCTTGATTTCGCTTAGTATCCGACGCCTTTCGTTCCGAATCCCTAAATCAATATTATTCAGCTTACTATTTTGTTGCGATGAGGGGAGAACAGATGTCATGTGAGTTTCTAATTCCTCTAATCCTTTAGAAAAGGTTTGAGGCTTGGAAGTAAGAATGTTTTCCAGCATAGGGAGAACACGCTCGCGTTCCAATTTTATCCCCAAACGATAATCGGTAATCTCTTTAATATATTTCGGATCGCCATCAGCAGTGCCGTCATCAAACACCACAGCTAGAATCTGAATACCATTTTGCCCCAAATTTTCTTGAACAGCATAGGTTTTGTCATACGTACTTCCTGAAGGTATAAACTGCTGCTCATCTCCCCCTAGAGTTAATTCTGTTTGGATTCTCATACCGCTTATAGAAACCTCGAACCCTGTTATGCTCTTGCGATATTCATTCTTATAGGTGATGTCAAATAAATCATCTGAATTTTCTTTAATCTCTATGACTTTAAAGGCGGAAGTCTTATTGATTATTTTCAAATTATTTATATCAATCGTTTCTTTCGGCTTCTCTATATCATCCTGTTTTTGTTTACCTGCGCGACTAGCACTTACACCGATAATTGATAAACATAAAAGAATAAAAATAAAAGGGAACCTCAATGTGCGAAGAATATTTTTGTATTTTTTCATCAGTTAAATTCCTTTGTGGAATCATTCTCTCATATGGAAATAACCAAGTGAGCCATTAATACTACTATTCATCTGCCCGGTCAAGAAAATTTGACGTAATATATATTATTATTTCGCCAGTCGGTTATCTTAATTTCACTTAGTGCTATACAGCACAAAAATCCTCTCAATTTTTGACAAGGCTTCTCTTGTCGGATTTTACGCCTGTCTTTGACAGCCTACCGTCGCTCGCCTATCATCGTCGGCATGAAACTGAGAACCAATCTCTTGATAGCAATCATATCTCTGTTCATCGCCGCGACGAGCGCAAGCGCGAAGGTCACGCGCATCGAAATCCTCTCGCGCTCGGACGTGCTGGCGGGCCGCGAGTTCGGCGCTCGCGGGGCTTACGAGAAAGTGATCGCCAGAGTCTATTTTGAAATTGATCCGCGTGACTCGCACAATCGCCGGATAGTTGACATTGATAAAGCGCCCCGCAATGCTCGCGGCAAAGTCGAGTTCTCAGCCGATCTCTACCTGCTAAAACCGAAAGATATGAATCGCGGCAACAATGCTGTGCTATTAGAAATTCCGAATCGCGGCGGTAAAGCCCTGCTTCGCTTCTTCAACCGAGCGCGCAGTTCAGCAGACCCTTCTACTGAAACGGAATTTGGCGATGGCTTCCTGATGAACCAGGGGTTCACGCTCTGCTGGCTAGGATGGCAGTTCGATGTCCCAAACACGGAAGGCGCGATGCGGCTCTATCCGCCCGTAGCTAAAGACAACGGCAAAACCATCACTGGTCTTGTTCGCGCGGATTTCGTTTTCAACTCAAAGGTCTACGACGCATCGCTCGGACATCGAGGCCAGAACGCTTATCCCGTGATGGACCCTGAAAATCAGGATTACGTTTTGACAGTGCGCGACACAGTGTTAGGCGAGCGCCAAAAGATTGCGCGCGGCGAATGGCAATTTGCGCGCGTGGTTTCAGGTCATCCCGTAGCAGACCCGACTTACATTTATCTGAAGAGCGGGTTCGAGCCGGGCAAGATTTACGAGATCGTATACCGCGCTCAAAATCCCGTAGTACTCGGAACAGGGCTTGCAGCCGCGCGCGACCTCGTTTCGTTTTTCAAGTATCAACCTGACGCTTTAGTTTCCGTCCGGCGCGCTTATGGTTTCGGCATTTCGCAAACCGGAAGATTCTTGAGGCACTTTCTTTACGAAGGCTTCAATGCCGACGAGCGCAATCGCCGCGTCTTCGACGGAATTGACGCGCACGTTGCGGGAGGCGGGCGCGGCAGTTTCAATTATCGCTTCGCGGAAGCATCGCGCGATGCAAGCGCGTTTTCGACTTTCCTCTATCCGACGGACACATTCCCCTTCACAGACGTTGAGCAGTCAGACCTCGAAACCCGAGAGCGAGACGGGTTGCTCACTCACGCAAAGAATCAACCGCTTCCGAAAATCTTTTATACATTCTCGTCTTATGAATACTGGGGCCGCGCCGCATCGTTGATTCACACGGGGCTAGATGGCAAGTCGGATGCGCCGATGATGGACGACACTCGCATATACTTTTTTGTGGGAGGCCAGCACGGGCCAGCCGCATTTCCTCCGACTAAGCCGATGAGTCGGCAACTGGCGAGTCCTAATGATTATCTATGGTCAATGCGCGCGATGATTGTGGCGCTTGATCGCTGGGTTAAAGACGGCACGCCGCCGCCGCCGAGCCGTTATCCGCATGTGAGCGACCGTATGCTCGTTCGCCCGGATGCGGTCAAGTTTCCTAAGATACCCGGCGTAGAGTTTCCTCAAACGATTCACGAAGCGTATCGCGTTGATTACGGCCCAAAGTTTAAGACCAAAGGCATCGCAAGCCTTGAACCGCCGCGCGTGGGCCGCGCATTTCCGATGCTTGTGCCTCAAGTTGATAGCGATGGAATTGACCTGGGCGGAATCAGAATGCCGGAAGTCGCCGTGCCGCTTGCGACTTACACAGGATGGAACTTGCGCGATCCGAAGACGGGCGCGCCCGGCGAGCTTGTTGATTTTCTAGGCTCTTATATTCCGTTTGCGCGCACGCGAGCCGAGCGCGAACAAGCAAACGACCCGCGCCCTTCGATTGAAGAACGATACCAGAACCGCGAGCATTATCTTGCGTTGTACAAAGAAGCTGCGCTCAAGCTGGTACGAGACGGCTACCTGTTGGAGCAGGACATTGCGGCGTTGCTCAAACGCGCGAACGATTACTGGGATTATGCGATGAAATAATCAGCCGGTTGATTAATGTAAACTGCCGGAGACTTGTGACTAATAAGATTTTGACAGCCTGTTGCCAGTCACCTATCATCGCCGTATGAAAGTTTTAACGGCAGCCGAGATGCGCGAAGTTGATCGCTTAACAACCGAAAAATATGACGTGCCCGGTCTGCTGTTGATGGAAAATGCGGCGGCGCGGTGCGCTGAGGCAATCGAAAAAAAATTCGGCCCGGTAAAGGGCAAACGCGCGCTGATTATCTGCGGCAAAGGAAACAACGGCGGCGACGGCGCAAGTCTAGCGCGGTTGCTTCACACGCGAGGCGCTTCCGTGTGCGCGCTGTTGCTTGGAAGAGTAGACGATGCGCGCGGCGACGCTCGAACCAACTTTGAAATCGCTCGCGCGCTCTCTTCCGATTCCAATCAATTCCAATTTATCGAGATTGAAAACTTTGATCAGTTGTACCGCGAAGCCACGGCGACTACTCACGACATTCTCATTGATGCGATATTCGGAACGGGACTCACACGGCCCGCTGCCGGGGTGTTTGCAGAAGCGATTCAATTTATCAATGAACATCGCGATGAAATGCCAGTGATCGCGGTCGATGTGCCTTCGGGCATCGCTTCCGACTCGCAGGAGTTGATCGGCCCAGCCGTGCGCGCTCACTTGACGATCACATTCACTGCGCCAAAAGTGGCAAACGTTCTGCCTCCTGCTTGTGACCTGAGCGGCGAACTCGTCGTCGGAAACATCGGCTCGCCTGATGAATTGATCAATTCATCAGGCGCTCGGCTCAATCTCGTCTCGCCGAGCGACATTGCGACGTGGCTTGCGGCTTCGCGCCGCAGTTCGCACGCGAATAAAGGCGATGCTGGCAAAGTGCTCGTCATCGCAGGCTCGCGCGGCAAAACCGGCGCTGCCTGTCTTGTAGGTTGTGGCGCAATGCGCGCGGGCGCGGGACTCGTCACAGTAGCGACGGCTGAATCCGTGCAGCCCGTCGTCGCTTCTCAAATCATAGTCGAATGCATGACCGAGCCACTGGTCGAAACAGTTTCCGGCGCAGTTGCGCGCGAGGCCGTAGAGCGTGCGCTTGAGCTTGCCGCAGAGCGTGACGTTGTGGCTATTGGTCCCGGGCTTGGCTCTGCCGAAGAGTCAACGCGGGCCTTTGTTCGCGCGCTTGCCATGCAGCGACAACGGCCAATGGTGATTGATGCCGACGGATTGAACGCGCTCGCGCCGTGGGCCGAGAACCTTCGCGGCACGCCGCAGCTTCCCTTGATCCTCACTCCGCATCCGGGCGAGATGGCTCGGCTCACAGGCAAAACAATCGCGGATGTTGTTCAAAATCGAGTGGAGATTGCGCGCGAGTTCGCCGTAGACCACGGCGTCATATTAATCCTGAAAGGCAGCCGGACGTTGATTGCCGCGCCTGACGGAGAAGTCTACGTCAACCCGACGGGCAATGCAGGGATGGCAACGGGCGGAACGGGCGATGTGCTGACAGGAATAGTCGCAGGGCTGCTCGCGCAGAAGACCGACACGGCGCTGGCTGCGACGATCTCGGCTGTTTACTTACATGGTCTCGCGGGCGACATCGCAGCGTCGCAAATTGGAACTCGCGCGATGATTGCATCCGACATCGCGGCGCATCTCGGCGACGCGTTCATCGAAACGGGCGGTAACGCCGAAACGTTCATCAGGCAATAATTGTGATCGAAGAAAAATCCGCAAATAACAATTTGACCGCAACCACTGAATACGTCACGCATTCGGCTGAAGAGACTTTCGAGCTAGGCCGCATAATCGCAGAACAACTCGACCACCGAGCGGTATTTTTACTGAGCGGTGATCTGGGCGCGGGCAAGACTGTATTCACAAAAGGACTGGCCGCAGGTCTGGAGATTGATCCGGCGGATGTGACAAGCCCGTCGTTTGCGCTCATCAACATTCACGAAGGCAGATTGCGGCTTTATCACATTGACCTCTATCGCCTCGACCAGGGGGCTTGTTTTGAGCTTGGACTTGAAGAAATACTTGATGAAGATCGCGCCGTCACTGTCATCGAATGGGCCGAGCGGTTGGGCTATGCACCAGCAGGCGCGATTCAGATCGAAATCCTTTACGATTCTGACACAGAGCGCAGAATCAACGTCCGACAACTCGGTTGAGTCAGGATTCGGTGGAGGCCATTCAGGTTTCGGATTCAGAGGTTTGAAACCGGAAAACTGTTCACCGCAGAGACGCAGAGTACGGAGAGATTACGCAGAGGTTTTATTATTACTCTGCGCCCCCTCTGCGTTCTCTGCGTCTCTGCGGTGAGTTGACATCAAATTCCCAGAACTGAATGGCACTAGGATTCGGTGGAGGCTAATGCATCTGTCATCATATGAGCGGGCGGAAGAGGGACGAACCACGCGCTCAATCCAAGCACTACTACAACAGAAGCCATCAGGTAAAACACCACCGCATAGGAGCCAGTTCGCGCAACGCATTCTGCCAGAAGGAGAGGCCCAACCGCTGAGGCAAGCACCGTAAACGTCTGGGCTGCGCCCTGAATTTTGCCCAGGTGCGCGCGGCCATAGCTACTACTCCAGAACGAGAAAAAAATCACCATCACGAAGCCGCCCGCCAAACCCATCACGAGCGCATACATCACAATATGCGTTTGCGTCTTCACATGTGGCAGCGCTAACAGCGATATTGCCAGCAGCCACATAGCCAGAGCCATCAAACGTCTCATCGACCACTTGACCGTAAGCCAGCCGCCGAGGAAATTGCCGACCAGTGCGGTCAGCGCGATGATCACAAGGCTGCGGTGATAGGTGAACGCATCGAAACCTCGCTCGGCCAGAATTGATTCATTAAATAATGCGATGCCGGAAGCTATTAGACCGTAAACGGAACTCGACAGTGCAAAGACCCAAAATGCAGGCGTAGCCACAGCCCCCCAAAGTGTATATCCCGCTTTCACATCTTCAGATTCCGCTTTCGCCTGCATCTCGCCGTCAATTGACAGACCGCAAGCTTCGGGAGTGCGCCGCACCAGCAACCATGCTGCCGGAACCAGCGCCAGCAGCAATGCGCCGCCGATTCCGGCCCAGGCCGTTCGCCAGCCGCTGCTTACCACTACCGCTCCCACGACCGGGAACGCCACCATAAATCCTACGCTCAACATGACAGTGTAAACTGCCATCGCGAGGTTGACCCTTCGCACAAACCATTGACCGACTATCGTAATACTGACTACGGAGAGCGCGCTCTGTCCCAATCCGCGTGTAAACGTAATCAGCAAGGCGAGCAATAGCACTCCATTTGCGCCGCTCATCAACAGAACGACCACCCCAAGCATAAGCGATATTACGGTCAGCACGGCCCGGCTGCCGAATCGATCAATAAGGCGTCCGACGCCAAGGCAGAAGAGCGCGCCGATCAAGGTCGCCCAGAGGTTGATTTGGGCAAAAAATACGCGATCAATCTGTAGGTCTTTGAGCAGTGGTTCGGTGATCAGTCCAAGCCCTTGCGTGCGGCCAGGGAGAGTTCCGACCATCGCCGCTGCCGCAACCGCTACGTTTATCCATCCGTAGTAGAAGGGCAAGCGTGTGGGGCGAATCATAAGGTCGGCTGAATCAGTCTTCGATGAATTCATTACTTTAACCTTCTGTTGCTCTTCCAGATTTTTGAGCGATGTAAAGAACAGCGCCAAGTCCTGCCCCCAGGCACAAACCGTAAAAGGCTCCCCAAACGAGCAGCCCTTTTATCTCACCTAGCGGAGAATAAAAGATCAGACCGCCAAAGTATCCGATGGAATTTGCTACGAAAAGCACTGCGGACAAAACAAGCGCAGATCGCAGAGCCTTGAACCCCGCCGCAAACACCAGCGCCATCGAAACAGACGCTGCCAAAGATCCGATCCACTCACCCATAGTGTTCGGAAGAGTGAAGTAGGCTTCCATCCAACTGATTCCGTATACGAAAAAAGCTGCGCCGAACAGGACATAAAATCTAAACAGCCGACGCGGGCCGATTACAAGCGGGCTGAGGGCCGCGCCTCCGAGCAGTATGAAGAGAGCTATCCAGACCAGGTAAGCGCCGTATACGCTCAGATGTTTGTACATCCAGCTTTGAGCAAATGCCACCGTCGCAAAGACGCACAGACTCACTAAACAGAAGCCTATCGCGCCCGTTATGACAGATCGTTTAAGCGACGGCACAGTTGAGCCGTCACCGGACTCAGTTGTGGAGTGATCGGGAGTCAGTCGAAATAAATTCATCGTCATCATTATACCTCGCAGGCCGCCAAGTATATGCAAAAGATTGTAAGGGAGTAATATTACAAAGTTGCTTGACAACACAGAACGATTGCTCGCATTTTAGATGGCGAGGAGATGCCATGCCGATGAGCGATCAAGCTTCTCTCAATTCCTGGATTCAGTCCCATCACCTGCAAAGCGAAGCCATCAAAAATCATCGCCAGCTTTTCACCTCTCATCCGGCTCGCATGCTGGTGATCAAACAGTTCTTACTCGCCGAGGTTGCTCGGAGCCTAAGCCGCTTTCTGACGTATGAAGCGGATTTCACAACATCGTATGGCCTTTATACGGATGCGAACAGATACGGCAATGTCCCTGACATCAGCGAACGTGTCTGGATGGAAGCAGACCCGCGAAACAGATTTTATAGATTCAGTGAAATTACCGGCGCGCTGGCACGGTATCGCGAGAGCGCGAACCTTGAGACGTTCAGACATTTTGTTACCGCTCTGAAAGGAGATGATTTCAGGTCATACTTTGAAGAGGTCTCTGGAATTGATCTTGGCCCGACTCCGCTCGTGAATGCCTATTCGTACAGGGTGGGAGATTTTCTAAGCCTGCACACTGATGATGTCAAAGATAAGCGCCTCAGTTTTGTGTTCTATCTATCACCGCAATGGGAGCCTGATTTCGGGGGCACACTTCACTTGATTGACCCGGATGGGAATGTCCTCGAAGTCAGCCCGGAGCATAACAGTCTGGTTATATTCGACGTCACCGCAAAGACAGAACATTTCATCAGCCCCGTCGAAGCGAGCGCGGGAGATAAGGCAAGATTGACCGTCAGTGGTTGGTTTCTCACGCCTCACAGCAATGATTTATAGCGCAAAAATGAGCGAAATCGCTGAAGATTATTTTGTGATCTTGACTCCCTGTTATATGTTAGCTTATCGTACATAAACGATTACCTTTTGTTCTTTGTACCTTAGCGATTGATTCGGGTGTTAAGGAATTAAATGCTTTCTGCCTGCGCATCTCGGCTTGAGGCGAACAACCTTGTCACCTAATTCAAGTAGGAAAATAATACGAGTTTTCTATGCTTCGATGCTCGAAAGCTCGTCCCATCACGAGGAGGAAAACATATGAAAGAAACCAATCAATATCAAGCATCTTCTGGCACGTCTCTCCCAAATGCGCGCCCCGAAATCATGTTCGACCCCGCGCGCGAAGTCTATCTCACAGACCAGTCAAAGATACGACCCGAAGTAGTGACCGAAGTTGCGCCTGAAACCGAACCGCAAAAAAAACCAAGGCCAGAGGTCATAACCGAGGTCGCGCCTGAAATCAGACCTGAGATCAAACCGGAAGTCGTAACGGAAGTCGCCCCCGACGTTAAAAGAAAACCAAGACCGGAAGTCATAACCGAAGTCGCGCCGGAGGTCATAACCGAGGTCGCACCGGAAGTCATTACCGAGGTCGCGCCTGAAATCAAACCTGAGATCAAACCGGAAGTCGTGACTGAGGTTGCACCGGAGATCAGACCTGAAATCAAGCCGGAAATCGTGACCGAAGTCGCACCCGACGTACAAAAAAAACCAAGGCCAGAGGTTATAACTGAGGTCGCGCCCGAAATCAGACCTGAGATCAAGCCCGAAGTCATAACGGAAGTCGCGCCTGATGTCAAAAAGAAACCCGCGCCAGAGGTCATAACAGAGGTCGCACCGGAAACTCATCCCGAGAAATAGATGAGTGGGTGGACCGTAAGTATCTGGTTCGACTTGAAGTCTGTTTTTTATCTGGCCTGAGATGCGGCCCGAATAATTCTGAACGCTTTCAATCAGGAATAACTCTGCTTCATGACGGTTGAGCATGGAGTTATTCCTGATGAGTAAAAGCGTGTCGCTATCGAAGGGTTTATCATGCGTAACAATCTCAAACCTGTCGCTTTGGTAAGCATGCCGACTCTTTCGGCACGCTTCCCTTCCTTTCAGCTCGGCTTGCTGAAGCCAACGCTTGAGCGCGCAGGAATACCGGCTCAACCGTTTTCGCTGTTCATGTATTTCGGCACGCACATCGGGTGGCGAATCAATGAAGCTATTGCCGATGTCTGGCCGAGCATGGTCGGCGAATGGATATGGACTAAAGCCGCGTTCGGCGACGAACTCGATGCAGACAGGGACGAGTATTTCGAGCGTTACGAGCGAGTCTTTCGAGCCATTTGTGACAGAGCGGGCTGCACGATTTCTGACATCAAGCGCATACGCACAGACGCGGCCACGTCGTTTATTGACTTCTGCGTGAATTCGATAGAGTGGGATCGCTTTGGCTTGATAGGCTTTTCCGTAGTCTTTCAGCAAATGCTTGCGAGCGTGGGGCTGGCTCGCGCGCTCAAACAGCGTTACCCTGACATCCCGATCATCATGGGCGGCGCAGGGTTTGAAGATGATATTGCCGATGAGATTATTCGCAACTGCCCGCAGATAGATTATGTCCACTGCGGCGATGCCGAGTTGAGTTTTCCTGAAATGATTCGCCGACTGTATAAAGGCGAATCCATGAGCGGGCTGCGAGGCATAATGTGGCGAGATCAAAGTCAGGTTACCTATGCAGGGCGCGCGCCTAATTTCAGCGACATGAATTCGACTCCGGTTCCTGATTTCGATGAGTACTTCTATGCGCGTGAAGAAGGCGGATACGAAAAATTTGAAGACGCCAGAGAAGTGCTGCTTCCGCTTGAGACTGCGCGCGGATGCTGGTGGGGGATGAAAAACCATTGCACCTTCTGCGGTCTGAACCGTTCCGGGATGGAGTTCAGAGCGAAGGACGCCGATAACGTGGTCGGGCAGCTTGAAGCGTTGTCGAAACGGTACAAGATATTTCACTTCAATGCGATTGATAACATTCTGGCCCCTGAATATACAGCAGAATTATTCGGGCGATTGGCCGAAGCGAAGACCGATTTTCGACTTCATTATGAAATACGTCCGAGCCTTTCGCGCGCGCAACTGCGCGAGATGCGAAAGGGCGGATTGTTTTCAGTGCAGCCGGGCGTTGAGAGTTTTTCCACCAACATCTTGAAGATCATGAGAAAGCACACGACCGGCCTCAGAAATCTTGAGTTGATAAAGTGGACCACGTATTACGACATCCATAATTTTTACAACATCCTGGTTCGGTTCCCCGGCGAAACACCCGAAGACTACGATTTGCAAAGCATGATTGTCTCGAAGATAACCCACTTGCAGCCGCCTTACGCAATCGTCAAAGCGCGCGCTGACCGAGGCTCTCCGATGTTTGAAGAGCCTGGGACGCAATCAATCAGTCGCTTGCGCCCTGCTGCCTGCTACGAATTCATCTTTCCGAAAGACCGCTTCGATTTGCGGCGAGTCTCTTACTACTTCGATCACAAGATGGACAACACGGTTGAAGACTCGCAATACGAAGAACTATTCAGCCGAGTCGCTTACTGGCAGGAAAGCTGGCAGAAGCCTTATCGCCCTTACCTTCGATATCGAAAAGCGTGGGCGAGTATTCTTATACAGGATGGGCGAAAGCGACCTGCGCGCTCTTTTCAGTTTTCGGACGGCGCTGCGGCCCTGTACGAATATTGCGCGGATGGCCGAACCAGAAGCGACATCGAAAATCAGTTCAACGGCGAGCCGTGGATTGAGGGCGCGCTCGATGAGTTTGTGGACAAAGACCTGATAATACATCTCGACAATCGCTATCTCAGTTTGGCTTTGCCAGAGAATCGGTATCTGTAACAACCCGAGTCCGAGCGCACACGCAGGTGAATAAGTATTTGCGCTCGGCTCATCTTTTCAGGGGGTTCGATTGCGCCAAGCTTTATCCACCGTTTTATCTTCATTGCCCGATCAGTTTCATTCCGACAGAAGAGAGCTTCTTGAACTTCTAATCAAGCGCGGAATTCTTTATCGCACGCCGACTCAGCCCGTGCTGTCTCGCGACGGGTCATCGGCGAGATGGATGCTTGACTCTTTAGCCGTGACCCTCACGCCAAGGGGAGCGGAGTTAGCCGGGGCGTGCCTGCTCGAACTTCTCAAACGTTTTGATGGGAAGCAGATTGCGACTTATGGCCTGACGGCGGTTCCAATCGTGCAGTCTTGCATACTGCAATCAGGAGGGCGCTATCACGGATTACTCGTTCGCAAAGAGCGAAAAAAACATGGCTCGCTGAAACTGATCGAAGGCCCGATTGACCCGGACGAGCCAACCATCTTGATTGACGATTCGACCAGTTCCGGCATGTCTATGGAAGAAGGCTGCAAGGTGCTCGAAGAAGCGGGCCTCAGAGTAGAAGGCGGTGTTTGCCTTGTGCGATTCGGCTGGTATGGCGGCTACGCCCTGATGCAGGAGCGAGGCTATCACGTCGAGGCAGTTTATGACATCTGGGAAGACTTCATGACGAACATGGAGGACGAGCAGGTTCCGCTTCGCAATCCTTCAAAGTGGTTTCCCGAATTTCAGTGGAGCCAGAAACGAGCGCCCGAAAGCATGCACCCCGCTCAATTGGCGCGGACTGTGTTGCTTGAGTACCTGACATCAAACCAACTGCTTCTCCCTCCTGAAAAGCTAGATGCCGAATACGACTCGGCAGGAGGCGCGTGGGTCAGCATCCGATCAAAGAGCAATATTCATGAGAGGCATTCGCGCGATGGGTTCTGGCATTTTCCGGGAGAGGAAAGATGGTCTGCCGCAGAGGATGTTGTCAGAGCATGTTTGAGGACTGCTTACCACCTGCCGAAATCAACCGAAGGCATCGAGATGATAGAAAGCAGCCATATAGCTGTCACTTTTTTCTCGGCCCTCGAACAGTGCACGGTCGGGCAGCTTGATAACGACCGATACGGAATCGTGGTTTGCAGCCGGGAACGTCCTTCGCGCATGGGAGGCGCTTTGCCTAGAATGCCGGGCATAGCCAACGAGTGGCAACAGTTCGAACACGCGCGCAAGAAAAATGGAGAGCTTCTTTCATTCGAGCCTTACCTTATCTATCGTCATGAGGTCGTCAAGGCAGTCGAGCCTGAAGCCGTCTGGCAACCATCGGGCGTTCCGGTCGTCAGTCAAATGGCGTGGCACGAGGACGCAGCGATTTGCGGTCTTGCGGCAGAGCGAGCGCGAGATATTGTTGTAGCTCATCTGTTTCAAGCAGAAGAGACTACCGTTCCGCTCGCAGTTGATCTACTTCCATCGCAGTTAGATTCCATATATGTTTCAATCTACTTTAACGGCCAGCTTCGCGGCTGTGTGGGTTCTGTCATTCGCAATCTGGATGAGGATATCAGAAAGCTTACACTCGCGGCTCTGGGTGATGAAAGATTTTCGGTCGAGCTTTCTCCGCAAGAACCTGCTCGCGTGGCCATCTCCGTATCGTTTCTCTATAATCCGCTGACTCTCGGCCAGTACTCGCCCGAAGAAGTAATGCGACCCGTTCGTCACGGCCAGCAAGCTCTTATGGTCTATCAAGGCAAGCGCGTGGGATTGCTGCTGCCTTTCGTAGCAGTGACCCACAACCTTAATCCCGCAGAGTTCGTAGCAGAGCTTATAGACAAAGCGGGTATCACCAGGCCGCCTTACAACTGGTGCCGGTTCGATTGCGCTACGTGGCTTGCCGATGTGGAAGGGGCAAGGAAACTCGAAGGCGGATTTCCACCCGCGCCGCAGTCAAGCTCTCTTGAAGAAACGATTAGTCGCCTCGCGCGACTGCACGCCGATTATCTGGTCAGGCAGCAGGAAGAGGACGGCTCGTTGTACTTACAGTACGAGCCTTTTCAAAACAGGCTCTATCGCGGAATCTCTACGCCGAGGCTCGCTCACGCGGCATGGGTTATGACACGCGCTCAAAATATGCTGGGCGAGCCTGCTCTCAAGGATGCGTCGAGCAAGATAATTGATCGCCTCTTGAAATCTGTTCGAGACGAAGAGCACGGATGCTGGATTGAAGCGGGCAATGACGAGACGACGGTTGCGGAAGTTTCATTCCTGTCGCTGGCGCTTTGTCAGCTTCCAGAAAGTGATGAGCGGCGGCGGCTTGCCGCGAGGCTGTCGGAAACGCTGTGGTCGAGCATAAACTCGCACGGTCGCATCAGCACTCACCGTCTACCGGCAGCCGACCGAGACCCGTTTCAGGATTATTTTCCGGGACAGGTGCTTTTAGCTCTCGGCGTGGCCCGCGGGGCCGGTGTCGGCCAATACGATGAGAAAAAACTTTACAGAGCTTTTTCTTATTACAGGCATCGCTTTCGTCACAAACGCGATTTCGGGCAGGTCTCGTGGTTGATGCAGGCATTCGGCGAGTGGTGGCGCGAGACGGGCGAGCCTCTTTTTGCCGATTTCGTTTTTGAGATAGGCGATTGGGTGCTTGAGTATCAGCAAGAAAAAACCGGGGCATTCATCAACGGCCATCAGTCGGACACGCCGGGTTACACGACGGCGCTTTATCTGGAAGGCATCGGGGCTGCGATGAGGATAGCTGCGGCCTCAACTGATGCCGCGCGCCATAAAATTTACGTTGATTCGTTCACGCGCGGGCTTAGATTTCTTGATCGTCTTGTGATTCAGCGGCGAGACGGCTCGATACTTCCAAACATAGAGTTCGCGCTGGGCGGACTGCGCCAGAGCCTGACGAGCAGTCAGATTAGAGTAGACTTCGTGCAGCACTCTCTTTCCGCGATTTTGGAAGCTTATGCATGGTCGGAGCAGTCTCCGGCAGCGGCAACGGGTGCGACCTACAGATCGCCTCAATTGCCAGCAAAAAGCACAATCTATTTGCAATGATTATTTTTGCAAAACTTATTGTATATTGACTCCAGTGTAATTGTGAGTAAAAGGTGGGGGGAAAGTGGACGCTCCCCCTCAGCCTCTTGGCCGAATTAAAAATTAATATAATCAGAACTTGAGCCTCCCCGGCTCTTTTCTTTTTTTAGGGCCTTTTATTTTGCCGCTCGACGAGCAAGCTCATCGAGCGGCAATTCGCCTTAAACCGTCATAACTTCTTTCTCTTTGTGATCGGAAGCTTCGTTGATCTTTGTGATGTGCTGGTCTGTGAGTTTCTGAATCTGGTCCAGGCCGTCCTTTTCGGCATCTTCGGAAATGGCTTTGTCTTTAAGCATTTTCTTCAGATGATCGTTCGCGTCGCGGCGGACGTTACGAATGGCCGTGCGATGTTCTTCGGCTATTTCGTGGACGATTTTCACCATCTGTTTGCGACGCTCTTCGGTGAGCGGCGGGATGGGGACGCGTATAAGCTTACCGTCGTTTGAAGGATTAAGCCCAAGCTCTGATGCGCGGATGGCTTTTTCGATAGGGCCAAGTTGCGTGGGATCAAACGGCTGCACAGTGAGCAGGGTCGGTTCAGGCGCGTGAATCGTAGCGACCTGATTGAGTGGCATAGCTGTGCCGTAATATTCAACCGTCACGTTATCAAGCAGGCTCACGCTTGCGCGCCCAGTCCGCACAGCCGCCAGCTTCTTTCGCGAGTCATCAACCGCACTGTCCATGCGACGCCGCGCATCGTTGATAATATCTTTAATCTCCATTCGTTCCCCTTTCCGGTTTCGGATTTTGGATTTAGATTTTAGATTTTAGATTGCGGATTAGTAAAGCGGGTAGTTCAAAATTTCTAATCAGGCTGGCGCGCCTGACTGGCCCAGCGATCCCTTATCGGTGAGCTTGTCGCGAACGACGCTGCCGACTTTTTCGCCGCGAACGACGCGCGCAATGTTGCCCAGTTTATATAGGTTGAATACATGTATGGGTAAGTTGCGCTGGCGGCACAGGCTGATGGCCGACGTGTCCATCACTTTCAGGTCGCGCTGAATCACGTCAAGATAGGTTATTTCATCGAACATGGTCGCAGTCGCGTCCACAGTCGGGTCAGCCGTATATATGCCTTCGACCTTAGTGGCTTTCAGTATCGCGTCGGCGCGGATTTCAAGCGCGCGCAAAGCGGCGGCAGAATCCGTAGTGAAGTAAGGATTCCCCGTGCCCGCGGCAAATATTACGACGCGGCCTTTTTCGATGTGACGAATCGCGCGGCGGCGAATGAACGGCTCGGCGATCTTGTTCATCTCTATGGCCGACATCACGCGCGTGAAGACGCCTTGTTTTTCGAGCGCGTCTTGAAGCGCCAGGGCGTTGATGGCGGTCGCAAGCATTCCCATGTAATCGGCAGAAGCGCGATCCATCCCTTTTGCCGAAAGCGCCACGCCGCGAAAGATGTTTCCGCCGCCTACGACTATGGCTATTTCGACGCTGAGGTTGTGAACGTCTTTGATCTCTTCGGCTATGCGCGTGATCGTCGCAGGGTCAATGCCAAACCCCTGATCGCCCATCAAAGCCTCGCCCGACAGCTTCAGCAATATGCGTTTGTAAACCGCCTTAGAATTCTCAGTCATAATTTAATTCGCGCTCAGTGATCAATCAGACAATCCTAAATAAAAAAGCCTCTCGTGATGAGAGGCTTTTTTGCCGTCTACTGGTTTCCACCAAGTAATTCCTGAACCTCGGCCCCAAGGTCTGAGCTTCGCTTTTCGAGTCCCTCGCCCATCTTGAAACGGATGAAGCGCCGCACCCGGACGTTTTCGCCGGTCTTCGCAGTCATTGAGGAAACAAGCGAGCCGACCGTCGTGTTCTGGTCTTTGACGAACGGCTGTTCCATCAAGCAGACGTCTTGATAGAACTTGCTCAACCGGCCTTCGACTATTTTATCGAGCACCTGCTGAGGCTTATTTGCGTTCTTCGGGTCTTGCTTCGCCTGCTCAAGCGCGATTTCGCGCTCTTTGTCCAGCAACTGTGCCGGAACTTCTTCTTTAGTGACATAGCGAGGCTCGGCGGCGGCTATGTGCATAGCCAGATCGTGCGTGAACGTGCGAAACTCTTCGCCGCGCGCGACGAAATCGGTCTCGCAATTGACTTCAACGAGCACGCCTATCTTTCCGCCCGCGTGGATATAGGAATCAACGATTCCTTCGGCTGCGATGCGACCGGACTTTTTAGCCGCGCTCGCAAGCCCTCGCTTGCGCAAAAACTCGATGGCTTTCTCTTCGTCGCCCTGGCTTTCGGTAAGCGCGGCTTTGCACTCCATCATGCCCGCGCCGGTCTTCTCTCTCAGAGCTTTTATCGCTGCTGGTGTTATAGCGTTTGACATTACTACCTGACTCTCCCCCTTAAAAAGAATGAAGGATGAAGGACTAGAGATGAAGGAGAATTCCTACTCATCCCTCGTCCTTCATCCTTCATCCCTGATTGTTATTCCGCTTCGGCTTTTTCGACCTTCGGAGTTTCGGCTACAAAGTCGGGCGCAGCTTCAGCGCCTTCCGGTGACTGACCGCCTTCGCGTCCGAAAGCGCCCGGCACGTGCGAGGCGGACGGAACGGTGCGCGCGGGAACGCTCTCTTGCGCGCCGTCAATTGATTCGTGATGGCCGCGATGCCCTTCATTAGACATCTGAATATCGTTCTGCGTCACTGTTGCAGCCACGCCTGCGCCCGAAGGAGCAGCAGTGCCCATATCAGCCGAAACAGGCGTGAGCGATTCAGGCAGCGGAGGCGCTCCGGGCGGCACGTAAGTCGTGCGACGACCGCCGCGACGATCACCACGGCCTCGCCCGCCACGATCACGACGCTCCCCGCGATCCCCGCGATCTTGCCGCTCCCCGCGAGGCGCTTCCGCGCCCGCCGATACAGTCTCAGCCGCATCGCCTGCTTCTCCGATTTCGGCTCCACCCTCTTTGAGCATCTGCTGACCTTCGACTATTGCGTCGGCCATCTTCGCCGCAAAGAGTCGAACCGCGCGTAACGCGTCGTCGTTGCCCGGCACTATGTAATCAATACCGTCGGGGTTGCAGTTGGTGTCAACTATGGCGACGGTGGTGATGCCCAATTTGTTGGCTTCTTTAACGGCGATCTCCTCTTTATTAGAGTCAATGATGAAGATCACATCCGGCAGCCCGCGCATGTCGCGTATGCCTGCGAGGTTCTTTTCCAAAGCCGTGTGCTCGCGCTCAAGCTGGAGTCGCTCTTTCTTTGTAAGCGCGTCGAAGCGACCATCCGTGCGCATCGCTTCGATGTCTTTCATTCGCTGGATGGATTTTTGAACTGTCTGAAAATTCGTGAGCAGTCCGCCTAGCCATCGCTGATTGACGTAATACTGGTTGCAGCGTTTGGCTTCTTCTGCGACGGCATCCTGCGCCTGGCGCTTGGTGCCGACGAACAGAAACGATCTGCCGTCCATTGCTGCCTGAGTTACAAACTTGACTGCTTCTTTGAAAAGTCGCTGGGTTTTCTGAAGGTCAATGATGTAAATGCCGTTGCGCTCGCCGAAGATGTATTCTTTCATCTTCGGATTCCACCGCCTGACCTGATGCCCGAAATGGACGCCGGCTTCAAGCAGCTCTTTCATCGTTACTGTAGCCAATCGTTCCTCCTAAAGTTGAATTGGTTTATGTACTCATCGGCCTGCGTCCCAATTGTTTCCTGCTGGAACAACCAATCGCTGGGCCGACAATGGAATTAGCCGATTTTAGATTCGCGATTTTGGATTACAGACGAAAAGCGCCTGCCAATCCAAAATCTAAAATCCAAAATCGAACTAGCGTTTCGAGAACTGGAAGCGCTTGCGCGCGCCCTTCTGGCCGTACTTCTTTCGCTCTTTCGCTCGCGGGTCGCGCGTAACGAAACCGGCCTTCTTCAAACGAGTGCGAAAATCGGGATTAAGCTCGATGAGCGCGCGCGTCAACCCGTGACGAACTGCGCCTGCCTGACCGGCTGGCCCGCCGCCGTCAACGTTGACCAGGATGTCGAACTTGCCGACCGAATCCGTCAGATGAAGCGGCTGGCGTATGACCATGCGATGCACTTCGTTTTGAAAGTAATCCTCAAACTTGCGCTTATTGACAACGATCTCTCCGGTGCCAGGCCTGATGAAGACTCGCGCGGTCGCGCTCTTGCGACGGCCCGTACCGTAATTCTGACTTGTTTCTGCCACTATCAATTCTCCTTCAAATCACGCGAGGCTCGCCGCGTGCGCCGTCTTTATTTCTTGCCCAACTCGTAGACTTCGGGCTGCTGCGCCTTGTGCGGGTGGTCTGTGCCTGCGTAGACCTTCAGCTTTTTGCCCATGTGACGACCGATTGTGTTTTTCGGGAGCATTCCGCGAATCGCCGATTCGAGTATGCGTTCCGGGTGCTTCTGCATCTGCTTTTGAGCAGTGACTTCCTTGAGGCCGCCGGGCCAGCCCGTGTGATGGCGATAAACTTTGTCCTGCAATTTATTGCCTGTGAAAACCACCTTCTCGGCATTAATGACTATGACGTGATCGCCAACATCAATATAAGGCGTATAGGTCGGCTTGTTTTTCCCCATCAAAATACGCGCGGCTTCGGTAGCCAAACGGCCAACGGTCTTGCCGTCCGCGTCAATGATGAACCACTTACGGTTCTGCTCAAGGTTCTTCCCGCTCGGAATGAATGTGCTCATGGTGCGAATCTCCAAAATTTTCGTAAAGAAGACGAACAAAAAGAATACGAAATGGGCTTTTTATTGTCAAGCCACGTTCAAAACTCTTGTTATATGATCTTAATGGGCGTGCTCGCCTGAAAATTTAACGCTGCCTTCATAAGAAAAAAGTTGACACGCAATCAATACAGGTTTATCTTCAATCATCCGCTACGCGAGTTGTGGCTTTTTGCGAAAAAAATTGAACCTTGAAAGCTGCTGCGTGCGTAAAGATTATTGGTCAAGCGGAGAAAGTTTAATGAGAAACGAATTCACACAATACATAGCTGATCGGGTCGGCGTTACAAGCGGCGCGGCACTCGCGCTTCGCTTCCGTTGCGCCAAACCCGCGCCGTTTATCCAGACGGATTGGGCTATGCTCAAGAAGACATAACCAGTAAAAGCGTCAAATGCGACAGCCGCCAGCGTCACTTTGACGTTGGCGGCTTTTGATTTTTACGGACGTTTCAGCCGCCGGTTCAAAACAAAAATAATTTCGACAATCGCTTTCCCGTGCCGAGCGTTTGTCAGCAACGGCTTCCGAATTGGAAGACTTGGAGCAAGCCATGAATTCGGCAACATACAGGGAACTGCTCAGAGAGAATAAATTTTTTCGCAGGCTGTGGGCGGGCCAGATAATCAGCGAACTCGGCACCTGGTTTTCCTTCATTGCAGAGCTTGGACTGGTGCGAATGTTTTCAGGCTCGCCGCTCGCCACGACCGCGCTGCTGGTTGCGCGACTTCTGCCGTTTTTGCTCGTCGCGCCGATTGCGGGCGTGTTCGTAGATCGTCGCTCGCGCAAGCGGATACTGATAGCGACAGACCTGTTGCGCGCTTTGGTCGCGGTGCTCTATGTCGGGGCTGGGGCGATGGGTTCTGTGAAGTTAGTCATCTGCTGCAGCGTGCTGATGTCGTCGCTCACGATGTTTTTCGAGGCGGCAAAAAACGCCGTGATACCGAATATCGTGACGCCGCGCGAGTTGCTGACGGCAAACGTGCTGATGTTTTCGACGCGGTTTTTGCAGTACACGGTCGGCTCGGCGCTTGGCGGATTGACTGCCGCGCAGTTCGGCTACGATGTTGCCTTTATTGTCAACTCGGTCTCGTTCATAGCGTCTGCTTTATTCATCGCTTTGATACCCGCTGACGCGATGAAAAAAGAGCGGGCAGAGAGCGTCGAGCAGAAACAGTTGATTGCTGAACCGATGTCGGCTGAGTCGGCTGTGAGCGTACCAATTGCCGGTAGCGAACAACCTGCGGAAGTGACGCAAGGACAGTTCTTCAACGACATACGCGAGGGGCTTCGTTACATCTGGGCGACGCCGTTTGTGCGGGCAGTAATCCTTGTGAACATCGGTTGGGCGACGGGCGGCGGGATGACAAACATCCTGTTCGACCAGATAGGCGCGCACGTCTTCAATGCGGGCGCAGGAGATCGCGGCGACTGGGTCGTCGCCTCGCTCTTCACGGCAGGCGGCGCGGGCGTATTTCTTGGAATGATGCTGTCGCGCAAGGCAGGTTCCTGGGCAAGCCAGGAGCATCGCGCAGGCCATTTCATAGGATGGTCGCTGTTGGTTCACGGATTGTTCTTCGCCGTGTCGGGACTGATGCCTACGCTCACGCTGATGGCGTTTTGGATAACTGCGAGTCGGCTCGTGTTGGGCGCAGAGTTCGGCGTGCAGGAGACAATGATGATGAGAGTGATACCGGACGAATATCGCGGTCGAGTATTCACGACCGACCGCTCGCTGGAGTGGGCGACGATGGCTGTTTCGACAATCGTGACGGGATGGCTGCTGACGTGGTTCAGTCCGCGAACGCTGATGATCGTGTCGGGGGTGCTTGCGGCGAGTCCGGGTCTGTTCTGGCTGATGGCAATGTGGATTTCACGTTTCAGCGTGCCTTCGCGCGCAGTGCGTGAAAGCTACGGCGACTAGTTGCGATGCGTGAAAGGTAGAGTGACTGGTCGCAATATGAAAGATAAAGAAAGGAGGCGCAGCGATGAATCTGATCGAATTGCTTTTGCTTGCAATATTGAGTTGCGGCATAGTCGTCGTGTCGCTGCGCCTCTGCGCCGCGGCATCGTCGAATGGCGGATCTGAAGAGCAGGAATATTAACCGCAAAGAGGCTCAAATTACAGGAAAAAATCTTTATTCCGGTGAGCCTCTTTGCGCCTCCTCCGGGCCGATTTATGGCGTTGCAACAGACGAGGCTTTCGAGTACCATTTTAGCAGGTCTTAAAGCTGGTCTTTCAAATTCAAAAGGAGGGCAAAGCCCATGAGTTTAGCTGAAACCGAAGCGCTAAAGCAGCACCTCATAGCCAACGACACGCACTTCGCAGAGCTTGCAAGCGCGCACAGAGAGTACGAGAAGCGATTGAGTGAGTTGGCTGCGCTGCACTATCCGAGCGCTGAGGAACAGATGGAGGAAGCCACTTTAAAGAAGAAGAAGCTTTTTTTGAAGGACGAAATGGAAGTGATTCTGCGCCGCCACTACCAAGAACAACAAGCGGCAGGACACTAAAACTTAGCAGGCCGTCAAGCGCGCCGAGCAATAAAATATAGCAATCGTTGGTTACTCACGAGCGAATAGTATTCGCGCACCCATTCGCGCCTGATGCGTTCGCACCTGGGTAACCGTTTTTATTTGGGATTTTAGATTGATGAAACCTGCGCGCAGTCTTTCGGTTCGGAAATCTGAGATGCAAAACCCAATATCGCATGGCTAAAGAAGGCATACCATACATCATACTATTTTTTGTCCCAGCCGCCCTTTTCGCGCTGCTGGGCTGGTGGGTAGCCGCCGTGGGCTGTGCGTTGCTGGCTGCTTTCATGGCGTTCTTCTTCCGCGACCCTGAGCGCGATTGCCCGACGGATGATCGTATAATAATCTCGCCTGCAGACGGGCGCGTCGTAATGGTTACTCCCGTCGAGCCTGATCGAAAAGATTCTCCGACGCAGATTTCCATATTTCTTTCGCCGATGGATGTTCACATCAACCGCGCGCCGATTGCGGGCGAGATAATCGAAGCGGTCTACAAGCCGGGCGCGTTTCATGTTGCGTCGCGCGACATCGCTTCGGTCGAAAATGAACAGAACGTCGTTACCATACGCGGGCGATTAGTGACGATTGTATTCCGCCAGATTGCGGGCGTGCTGGCGCGGCGCGTGGTGTTATGGAAAAAGCAGGGCGACAAGGTAAACTTAGGTGAGCGCGTCGGGCTGATGAAATTCAGCTCGCGCATGGACGTTATCGTTCCGAGCGAAATCGAAGTCCTCGTGCGCAAAGGCGACCGCGTCATTGGCGGCGTAACGGTGCTTGGCCGAGTCCCGTGCGATTAGATTGAGCCGAGCCATAGGAGAAACCGATGACTGACAAAACATCAGATCAGGCAACCACTCAAGCACCGCGACCCCTGCGCCGCTCGCGCAAAGCCGTCTATGTCATTCCGAGCCTGCTTACGACCGGCAACATCTTCTGCGGCTTCTACTCCATGATGGAATCGCTCAGGGCTATGAGATGGCTTGGAGTTGTAGAATTAGGCTCAGTTGATAGCATAACTCCAGATGCCATACATATGGCGACAGAGCATTTCGACCGCGCGGCGATCACAATCGGATTTGCGGCGCTGTTTGATCTGCTTGATGGACGTGTCGCGCGAATGACCAACACGACATCCGAGTTCGGCATCGAGCTTGATTCAATTGCCGACGTTGTCTCGTTCGGGCTTGCGCCCGCAGTGCTTGCCTTCGCGTGGGGCTACGGGCAGGTGCCCGATCTCAGGAATATAGGGTGGGCCGCGTCGTTTCTGTTTTTGATTTGCGGCGCGCTGCGGCTGGCTCGGTTCAACGTGCAGGCGCGACAGCATAATCCGAATCTTCCGCCGAAAAATCCGAAGGTGGACAAAAAGGCTTTTGTAGGTCTGCCAATACCTTTTGGCGCGGCAATGATAGCCTCGCTCGCGCACTTCTCGCCTGTGCCCTTGGCATATATTGGCGACAAGCAAATATCATTTGCCGGGCAGACGATTATGATAAGCTCGCAGGTATTTGCGACAGGTCTCGCAGTGATAGTGATTCTTCTGGCGTTTCTAATGGTCTCGACTTTGCGCTATTCGAGTTTCAAAAACGTCGGGGTAGGAAATAGAAATCCGCGAATCATTGTGCTCGCCATCGCGCTCGTAGTGCTGGCCATCTGGTTCCAGTCGCGATGGGCCTTGCTTATCATCTCAACCATCTACGTCGCGCACGGAATAATAGGCAAGCTTTGGTCGCTGGTTAAACCTCGTCGCGCAGCCGCAGAACTCGAATTGGACAGAAAACCGCAAAGATGATTTCAGCTCCGACATTATATGGGCGCGTAAGCGTCGAGCGCGGCGAATAATTTATCGAGCGCGAGCGGTTTGGTAAGAAAAGCGTTTGCGCCGGAACCTAAAGCCTCCTGTCGTTCATCTTCGTGAGCGGAACCTGAAACAAAAATGATGGGCAATTGTTTGTCGAACTCGCGCACCTGTCGGCACAACTCGACGCCGTTTCCGTCCGGCAGCATATTATCCAGCAATACGAGCGCAATCTCCTTCTCTTGTATCAGGCGCAACGCATCGGCGCGAGTCCCTGCGACCTCGAAGCCATAGCCTCGCTCGCCAAGCAGTACACGCAGCATATCCTGCGTATCGAGATCATCCTCTACACAGAGGATTACTGAAGGGCGATCAACCATCTAAACCCATCCTTGGCTCTCACTTAGACTTTCCAGTTTCTTGACAATCCGAGGGGGGAGTTCTCAGTTTAGCAAGCTTGCCTTGATGCGGCAAGAAATCGTTTCCACTTTTTAAATTTCAGATTTCAAATCTTTCAACCGTGTCTTCATTCTCAGGCAGTTTTTTCAGCAACGATGATGTAATTGCGCAAACCGCCAATCACTTCCGTCAGGTCTTTCGAATAAGTCGCGCGAACCGGGCGATATACTTTAACAAGTTCAGCGATCTCTGCCGCCGTCGCAAGTCCTATCTCCTGATACTCGATTGCCCACACACGGATGTTCGATGCTGCTCGAAACATCTTGTCAATCAAAGCAAGATAAGCATTTTTGGATTGAGGCGCTGTCATAAGCTCGATCACATTGTCTGATTGATCGCTTGTCGCGCCGCGAACCCAGGACTCGCGCCATTCGCTTCTCGCCTCTGCCCCGGCTTGCGCGGCATGAATTGCGGGCAGGTTCAGGTAAAGCAGGTCTGCGCGCACGCGCTTGATGAAATCTTCGGCTGGAAGATTATAGCCGCGATTGTGCGGATGGCCCGTCGGCCCTGTGAAAGCGCGTCCGGCCAATCGCCAGAAAACAGTCGTTAACGGCCTTCTCAACTCGCGAGTTTCGTCGTTGAACGATAGGGCGTAATCGCCTGTCATCAGGCCAAGCATCATAGCTTGCGCGCGCAGCGATTCATCGCCTAAGGCTTCGATGTTGCGGCGCAGATTGTCCATCCACCATGCGTCTGTTTCGCTGAACCAGTTGCGCAGGTCAGGGTTTATCAATCTCGCGCCCGGCACGTAAACGTCTTCGAGCACGCGCGCGATATTTTCTTCGTTAAGCGAAACTTTCGATTCCACGGTCGCGCGCGCGACCGTTTCTGCCCACGCGCGCGGGTCGTTGGCGAGGATGATCTTGCCCCAGGTCTTCAAGTACAAATCGAGCCGCGTCCAACCGCAAAAAGGTATGGCGATTGACCGAAACTCGATTTGCCGCAACACACTCGCCTCGAAACCGAGCAGCGATTTTTTGTTGTAGCGGCTTCCCTTCCACCCGCTCCATTGCGAGGTGTGAGCGTCAACGAAATCGCTTGATCGCGCGCGCAACTTGAGCGGCTCATCCGCAGGAGGCGATGGCCGAACGGCGTCGGCTTGCGGCAAGCTAACCGGCTCGCTCGTTTGCGATTCGCCCACTTCGCGCGTCGATGATTCTTCGCGTGTTGTTGATTCGCTTGTCAAAGTTGCCGATTCAGACTGCTCCCTCTCGCTGCTTTCATCTAGAACGAGCGGCGCAGTCGTAAAGTCACTTTGACGCCCGGAAGCTATCATATCCCGCACTTCGCTTATGGAATCGGAAAGCGGTTCGCTCGACGCATCGGAAGCGATAAGAGTTGCTTGGGCATCCGACGAGACAGCTTCGCTTTCTGTAACTACTTGATCGCCTGATAAAGGCTGTACGCTCTCAACCGCAGGCAAAGATGATTCAACGGGCAAAGCTTCAACGCTCTCGATTGCCGGAGGCTCTGCAATGGGTTGCGGCTCGTGCTGCGCCATCTGAGCGTCCATGTCGTCAATCAACGCGACGAGGGCTTTGACCAGATAGGGGTCGCACTCGACTCCTGCGGACGCTTTAAGAGTATCAATCGCCTGCTCGTGACTGAGCGCGGCGCGATACGGGCGATCAGCAATCAGCGCCGAGTAGAGTTCGACGGCGCGCAACAAGCGTGCGCCGATTGGAATGTCTTCAAACGAAAGCTGATCAGGGTAGCCCGTCCCGTTCCACCACTCGTGATGCCAGCGAACCAGCAATTGCGCGTGGCGCATTGCGTCGCGTTTGGCCATCTGCTGTTCGCCTATGATGGGATGCCGCCACAAATCCATGCGCTCTTCAAAACTGAGCGGGCCGGGCGCAGCTTGATAGGAGGGCGTCATCGCGTGAAGACCGATGTCGTGCAGAAATGCGGCTTCGGCTACAGCGTGAATGTCAGATTGTGTGAGTCCGAGCCTGCGAGCGAGATGCGTGGCCAGGTCAGCCATCAATCTCGAATGCGGGCCGGAATAATGCTTGAAGTTGTCTATGCGGTCAGCGAGTCTGGTAATTGCTTCTTCGCGCGTCTTGCCCTTAGCCGTCTCCACGCTTCCTCCCGAAAGCTGTAGGTTACAGGCTGCGCGCGCGCGCGTCAAGAAAGCGCGATTTCAGAACTCAATGGAGTTTGTGAAGAAATCGGATCAGGCAGCAAGTTCGGTGGTTTTGGCTGCATAATGGCGATTACCGAAGCAGGGCTCGCACCAGCCGTAAAGAATTTTATCAACGAGGTGATACGCAACCGTATCGTGCTCGGCAATTAACTCATGACAATCTTTGCATTCCCACGTGCGACTGTTGTTATTTTTTGCTTGTTCGAATATCACAGACATTTTCCCTTCAATAAAACTCTCTACTCAATAGAGCGATCAATTCGTCGTTTGATACAAACGCCACTTGGCCGCGCCGGTTCCATTCAATTAATCAGTTTCATTCAATTAATCAGGCGGGGCGTTTCATCCGGGCCTGCCTCAAGCGATTCCTCTTCGATTGACCAGACCTCGAACAACTCGCGCGGGACTTCTGTGATGAACCGCGAAGGTTTTTGAATCACCGTCTGCCGCATATAATCGGTCACCACCAGCGGATAACAGACATACAATTCATCTTTCGCGCGCGTCACTGCAACATAAAACAATCGTCGCTCTTCTTCTTCGCTCTCGGGGTCGCGCAACGAACGCGCCGACGGGAACTTCCCATCCGCCGCCCAGATCAAAAAGACCACGCGCCATTCAAGCCCTTTCGCTTGATGTATCGAACTCAAGACGAGCTTTTCGTCTTCGTCGCCGCCCGCAATCACGTCTTCGCCCGTCGTACCCTGCGGCGTGCCGAACCGCTCGGTGTTGACAAGCGCAAGCTCTGATAAAAACTCCTGCGTAGAGTCGAACCGCGTGGCGTAGTTCGACAGTTGGCGCAAGTCTTCCGCGCGCAGGTCCGAGTTTTCATAAGTGTTTTCGAGATGCTCTTCGTAGCCGTTTGCGAGTATCAGCGCAATCTGCGCCGCCGGATGATCAATGTTTTCAGGGCTGATCAGTTGTTCGATCAGCTTCACAAATTCCTGCCAGCCGTCGCCAGCGCGAGGCCGCGCGTCGAAATCCGCTCGTCTTATCAACGCCAGAGGTTCGGGCGTATACGCAATGCGCTCCCAGATACGATTTGCCGTCGCGTTTCCGACTTTCGGAATGAGCTTCAACACGCGCTTCCAGGCAAGCTCGTCGTGCGGATTAATTATGATGCGCAGGTAAGAGATGACATCCTTGATGTGCGCCTGCTCGAAGAAGCGCACGCCCGAACGTATAACGTAAGGAATGTCCCTGCGCACAAGTTCGAGTTGCAATTCAAGCGCGTGCCAGTGGCTTCGATACAAAACGGCGATGTCTGAAAGCTCGACGCCTTCTTCGCGCAGTTCAAGTATTCGGCCAGCGACGAAAGCGGCCTGCTGGTCGCCGTCGCTCGTCGGCACGAGCGCGGGCGATTGACCTGCCGATTCACGAACTGCGTGCAGGTTCTTTGGAAACTGCTTTCTGTTATTGCTGATCGCAGCATTAGCAAGAAAAACGATCTCAGGCCGCGAGCGATAGTTGGTTTCGAGATGAAACTCTTGCGCGTCCGTGTATCGCTCTTTGAAAGTATAGATGTTTGCGAAGTGCGCCCCGCGCCATCCGAAAATTGACTGCGCGTCGTCGCCTACGACCATCACGTTGCGATGTCGCACGGCGAGCAGATCAACTATCTCGGCTTGAATCTTGTTAGTGTCCTGGTACTCGTCCACGAGTATGTGCTCGAAGTTGTTTGCCCAGTAGTCGCCTATTTCGGGCTTTTCCGAAAGCATGCGTTTCCAGTTAATCAACAGGTCGTCGTAATCCATCGCGTTGCGTTCGAGCTTGCGCGCCTGATAGATGCGGTCAACGCGCTCTATCTGCGTGGTGAGCGGCTCGAAGTGGGGATAGTTTTGGACTATCGTCTCGCGCAACATCTGATCGCGGTTATTTGCGAAGCTGATGATGTCGCCTAAGACTTCGGCTTTCGGAAAGCGGCGAGCCTTCGGGTCTATGCCCGCTTCCTGAATCGAAGCATCTATCATGTCTTTCGCGTCTTCCGCATCGAGTATGGTGAAATTCTGCCCATAGCCGATTGACTCTGCGTGGCGGCGAAGCAGGCGATTTGCGATTGAGTGAAATGTGCCGCCCCAAACTTTTCGCACGTCCGTCTGCATCAACCCTTCGACGCGCGAAAGCATCTCGCGAGCGGCTTTGTTGGTGAAGGTCACAAGCAAAATGCGCGCGGGTGCGATTCCCAGTTCGATCAATCGCGCGACGCGATAAGTTACGGCGCGAGTCTTGCCCGACCCTGCGCCCGCTATGACAAGCATGGGGCCGCTGCCCGCTGTTACTACCTCGTACTGCTCCGTGTTGAGGTCGGCTTTGTAGTTGACCAGAAAACGGCGCGGCACATCGCGTTTTATGACGTATCGCTTCGACATAAAATCAGTGAGTGAATTATAAAGCATACAAGCGCGTCGGGTCTCTTTTTCTGAGACTATTTGAAACAATTATTTGAGCAGTGAAAATTATTTTTCCTTTTCTTCTTCCGACCTGCTATAGGAGTTTGTTAGAATGTAGCTGCCTTGAGGAGATATTAATGCTAGAGATAAAAACCGCACCGCCATCTACTTTACCGAAACAACCACATACAACATTCGCAACAGCAGCAAAGCCCGCGCTCAGCAAGCCGGTCAAAGCCGAGTCGGATTATGTCGAAGACCTTAGTGGGACTTTTTCAGTAAAAACAATTCCTTTCATCTTAATGCACATCGCGTGCTTAACTGTTATTTTCGTAGGCGTCAGCCTTCCCGCAGTGCTGTTATGCGTTGGGCTTTATGCCGTGCGCATGTTCGGATTAACAGCCGGATTTCATCGCTATTTTTCCCATCGCACTTTCAAGACGACCCGCTTCGTTCAGTTCTTGTTCGCCCTGCTCGGCACGATGGCCGTTCAGAAAGGCCCGCTGTGGTGGGCGGCGCACCATCGCCGTCATCACAAATTCACGGATCAGGAAGGCGACGTTCACTCGCCCGTTAAAGACGGGTTCTGGTGGTCACACGTCGGGTGGGTGGTCAGCCGCAGATTCGACGCTACGGATTGGAGCGCGATCAAAGATTTCGCGCGCTTTCGCGAGTTGAGATGGCTGAACACTTATCACGTCATACCGGGCATTGCTCTGGCAGTCGCTTGTTTCTTTGGCGGCGTCCTGTTTGGTGAAAGCGGATGGCAATGGCTGGTCTGGGGATTCGTCATCAGCACTGTGCTGCTTTATCACGGGACGTTCACGGTGAATTCGCTCGCGCATATGTGGGGCAGCCGACGTTACCAGACGACTGATGACAGTCGCAATAATTTCTGGATCGCGCTTTGGACAGGCGGCGAAGGCTGGCACAACAACCATCATCATTACATGGCATCGGTGAAGCAGGGCTTCTTCTGGTGGGAAATTGATTTCAGTTACTACACATTGCGCATTATGTCATGGTTTCGCTTAGTCTGGGATTTGCGCATGCCTCCGGAACATATTCTCGCTCCGGCAGAAAACAATTAAATCTGTCCTTCAAACACCGACTCTGACTTTTGCAGGTGGCGTAGAGTTGCTACGCCACCTGTTACTGTTTCTTCGCGCGTTTTCATTTGGGAATGACGTTGAAGAGTTTCTCTGCGAGTGCGGGGGCGAGAGGCTTTAGAATCTCGTACTCTTTAAGCGCCTGTTCTTTGTCTTTGAGATAAACATAACCCAAGCCCAGATTGAAATGGGATTCAGCAGAATTGGGATTGAGTTGAATTGCCTGCTTGAACGCCTCTATAGCTTCTTGAGCACGGTCGAGATGCATGTAAGAGACGCCCATATTGAAATACGCCCTGTCGGAAGATGGTTTGAACTGAAGGGCCTGTTTATACGCGTCTACGGCTTCCTGATAACGTCCAAGTTCGTTATAAGCGAAACCCATGCCTATATACGTCTCGACATTGTTCGGTTTGATGCGAATCGCTTGCTTATAAGAATCTATCGCATCCTGGAAGCGTCCGAGTTCCGAATAAGCCAGACCTAAGTCATGATGCGCTTCGCCGTAGGCCGGATTTATGCCTGTCGCCTGTTTGAGTTCATCCACTTCTTGCTGACGATTACCAAGCTTGCCGTACATCAGACCTAGCTCATGGTGAGTCCGCGCATCATTCGGGCGAATACGAATTGCGCGCTTGAAAGCCTCTATCGCATCATTCGTCTGGTTGAGCTTATCGTGCGCCAGGCCCAGATTATAATAAGCTTCGGCAAAATCAGAATTCATCTCGACCGATTGCTTATAAGCCGTCAAAGCTTCTTGATGACGACCGAGGTTGCTATAGGCTACACCAAGATTGTTATAGGTGAATGAATCAGCAGTCTTAAGTTGGACGGCTTGATTGAAAGCATCAATAGCCTCTTGATACCGGCCCAGATTGGCGTATCCGAGGCCGATGCCGTTGTGAGCTTTTGCAACGTCAGGCTTGACCGCCAGTGCCTGCTTGAAAGCTTCGATTGCCTGAGCCCAGCGACCGAGCTTTCCATAAGCATCGCCGAGATTATAGATCGAATCCGCATAGCCAGGTTTGATGCGGATCGCTTCTTTGTATGCTTCCACCGCCTGTTCATATCGGTTCAACTCGCCGTATGCAAGGCCAAGATTATTGAACGCTTCGGCAAATCCCGGTTTCAACTGCGAAGCCGTGCTGAATACGCCAATCGCCTCCTGATACCGCTTCAACTTGAGGTAAACGTTGCCGAGGTTATAGTAGGCTTCGGCAAAGTCCGGCTTGATCCGAGTCGCTTGATTGTAAGCGGCTATGGCCTCCGTGTCATTGCCCAGTGTGGAATAAATATTTCCCAAGTTACTGTAGGCATCGGCAAAACTGGGGCTGATTTGAATCGCCTTTTTATAAGCTTCCACAGCCGCTTGCCATTGCTCTTTGTTGCCGAGTTCTATGCCGAGATTATACTGCTTCGCCGCGCTATCTTTTATCTTGTTCTTCTGAGCAAAAGACGGGCAGGCGAATGCCATCAGAAAAATAACGCACAAAGTTAAATCGAGTTTTAAACGTGAATTCACCCACTACCCCCAACTACGAACCGAGATCGTTTGGTTATGACCGACTCTGTATTATATCAGTTAGCGTTTAGCAATTACTCAGTCTTAGCCCCGTAGGGGCGACCTGTCTATAGAGCCATTAGAAGGGATGCTTCTGTTGCTATAGACAGGTCGCCCCTACGGGGCTGAGTAGTCACAATGTTGAACCGTTTTAATCGAGCGCCTCTTGCGCAAGCATCGCAGCCCCGATCACGCCCGCGTCGTCGCCAAGTTCCGCGCGAACTATCTTCAAATCCTTCGTAGCAAAATCTACGGCTACGCGCCTGGTCGAGCGATCTATTCTCTCGATGAAATCATCCGTCATCGCTTCGATGACTCCGCCGCCGAGCACGACTATCTCAGGCGCGAGCACGTTGACGAGACTTCCTATGCCGATGCCTATAAACTTCGCCGCGCGATGAAGCGTCTTTATCACAAGCTCGTCGCCCGCGTCGTAAGCTTTCCTGAGATCATTGCCCGATAGCGAGTCCGTATCCTTCTTCAGCAAATCCTTGACGATGGTCTTTTCCCCGCGCTCGATGCTGCGCCTTATGTCGCGCGTCATTGCCGTGCGGCTCGCAAGCGCTTCGAGACATCCGCGCGCGCCGCAGCCGCATCGCGGCCCATTCGCTTTGACAACGATGTGTCCCACTTCGCCAGCGTTCTTGCTCGCCCCGTGATAAAGCGCGCCGTTTATGATCAAGCCGCCGCCGATGCCTGTGCCCACAAACATGCCGAGCACTTCGGTTGCGCCGCGCGCCGCGCCTCTTCTGAATTCACCGTAAGCGCCTGCGTTCACGTCATTGTCAACGATGGCGGGACATTTGAACGCTTCGGCCAGGCGAGGGCCGAGCGGGAAGTTCTTGAACTTCATGTTGGAGGATTCGATTATGTAGCCCGTGTCGGGGTCGAGCGGGCCGGGGGCGCCTATGCCTACCGCTCGCAGGCTTGATGATTCGATGCCTGCTTGCTCGACAGCCAGTCGTCCGGTTTGAGCGATGGTTTGAAATACGCCTTCGTCATCTCGCCACGCTTTAGTTTTAGCGCGTGCGCGGCTCATTACATGGCCGTCGCCGTCAATCACGGCGGCCATGACCTTCGTCCCACCCAGATCAATGCCAAGAATATGTTGTCCCATTCAGCGGCTTATTAAACCACAAAACGGTATGCCGGGTCGATTTGTTGTTGCTTGACTAAAATATCGCGTACAGCATAAGGATGCGTGTTGATCTTCTTGATCTTGTGCTCAAGCACCTGAAACAAATGCCTCAACCCGGATGCGGGGTCTATGTCTATGTCTACCTGGCAGTCATCGCCATTCAAGAAGTAAGTAAGCTGGAGGTTGCCGGCTTCGTCTGGAGTCTTGAAGCTCCCGGCGCGCGAGAATCCCGCTGGCGGAGTGTGAAGCGTGTCCGGCGCATCGTCGAAGAGTCCGGTGATCGCGCTGTTTTTGGTCTCTTGTCGCAACTTTATCGGCGCGACTGCAAAGAATCGCTCGCCTCGAATTTCGACTATCTTTTCGATGGAAGGCAGCACAGTCTTCCCGTTGCTCAAGGGAGTCGCGGCGCATTTCGCAGTCAAGTTCAACACGTTTGCTTTACGAATGTCATCCAGCGCATCATAAAGCGCTTTGCCTTTCTTGCCTTCAAATGACAACACGTTGTCGCTGTTCTCTAACAGCTTACGTGTGCCCTCAGGCAGATCCGCAAATTCCGGGAACTTGATGCTCTTGACCTTGTCCGGGTCAATGGCGCAGGTTATCTCGACATCAGTGAAGCCGCTGGATTTGATCGTAACGAAGCGGCTCGTGGGCAGATAGACCGATGGATCAATCTCGATTCGATAAAGCCCTTGCGGAATGCCGAAGAGACCTTCGATGGTGATTCTCTTCGACGCATCGAGATCGTTGAGCACTCGCTGATGGCTTAGAACCTGGTGGCGCAGCCGAATGCCCACTCTTCCACCGATTTTGTCGCCGAGAACATCTACCAGACTTAATCTCAGTTTTCCTTCTTTCTCATTTGCGCTCATAGCCGATTTCCTCCTTGCTGTTTTTCTCTCTCTTATCAATAGACGGATTTGGCTCAAACAATAATGCGCTTTCTTGCTGCGGCGCGCTACGAATAACGCGAGATTTGTGCATTGCGCATTGCAGATTTCGCGTCTATAAATAGTGAGCAGATAGCCGTCGCTTGACCCGGCGACGTTTCCGATTTCCCACAGGGAGGTAACAAATTATGAGCGCGGACATTATTTTCCAGCCGTTGAAATTCAAAAATCTCACCGTTAAAAACCGATTCTTCCGCTCGAACATCTCCGGGCGATTTGATAATTACGACGGCTCAGGCAACCAGGCGCGCATCAACTGGGAGTTGAAGTTCGCGCGCGGCGGCGTCGGGGCCATCATCTCTTCGTTCGTGCCCGTTCAAATGCGAGGGCGCATCGTTCCCAATTACGCGACGATTGACAGCGACAAACGAATCCCATTCTGGAAAGAACTGGGCAAGCGCGTGCACGAACACGATTGCAGATTCATACTTCAACTCAGTCACGGCGGACGACAGCGCGACATTCAAGGGATAGAGTATGCAAAAGGGTTAAGCTCTACGGACAAAGCGGAACCGATGCACGGATTTGAATGCGAGCGCATGACGATTCAGCAGATTCAAGAAACGGTGAATGCGTTCGCCGAAGGCGCGCGTCGCGCTCGCGAAGCTGATCTTGATGGGGTCGAGCTTCACGGCGCGAACGGTTATCTGATCACGCAATTTTTAAGCTCGGCAATCAATGATCGGAAGGATGAATACGGCGGCTCGCTTGAGAACCGCGCGCGATTCGTCCGCGAAATCGTTCGAGCAATTCGGGCAAAAGTAGGGCCGGATTTTCACTTGCAAATGAAGATCAGCGCGACCGAGTTCAACAATGCCATGCTTCCGTTTGAAGAAAAGGGCAACACGATTGAAGATTCGATAAAGGTTTGCAAGTGGCTCGAAGCAGATGGCGTAGATGCGATACACGTTTCGTCGGGCAGTTCTTTTCCTCACCCGCGCAACCCGGCGGGGCCGTTCCCGCTCGAAGAACTCATAAAGAGTTATGACACTATGTTGTCGAGCGGGACGCATACGTTCAGAAATTACATGCTGTTTCGCACGTGGCCTGCGAATAAATTCTTCCAGCAGAGATGGGACAAAGCGACTGGCGACCAGATAGAAGGCATCAACCTGCCTGACTCCCGCGCCATCAAGCAAGCCGTCAGCGTTCCAGTGATCTGCACCGGAGGCTTTCAAACAGCCTCTGTCATCAGAAAGGCGATTACTGACGGGGCGTGTGACGCCGTGTCTATCGCGCGCCCTCTCGTAGCAAACAACGATCTGGTGAAGATGTTTGCCAAAGGGCTTGACCGCGCCCCGCAGCCTTGCACTTACTGCAACAAGTGCCTCGTAAACGTAGTCGAGAATCCGCTCGGCTGCTACGAAGAATCGCGCTTCAAGTCGCACGAAGAGATGATCGCGCAAATTATGTCTGTCTTCGACCCGCCGCCTTTTGTGTGAAATCAGAACTCCGCTTATTCGGCGGGCGGCTGAGGTATCTCCAGGTGATAGCCCGGATCATTCGGCGGAAGCAAGAACTTCGATACGCGCTTCTCCTTTGACACGGCGAGTTCAAACGCCTTTTTATCTACGATTGATGACGGGGCCACATCGAATACGTTCAGCACTTTTGGGTCAGCGGCGTGATGAGAAACGCTGGTCGGGCCTAACTCTATTACCTTCGCCTCCATATCCGCCTTTATTTGATCCGGCGACTTTTTAGCGGCCTTTGATTTCACATAAACATCAATCACCGCATCGCCAGCCGCAGCATACAATTTCTTTTGAGCCGCAACTCCTTTGGCCACGATGTTGTTATACATAACGCGAGCCTGTTGAGCGGGCGAGCGGGCGGTGCTTGAGATGAGCGCGCTACTTAATCCGGCAGTTCGCAAAATATCTTTAAGCACTACGAGCGAAAATTCTGTGACATCTTTGGCGTTGGCGTTAGCTCCGTATTTGATGGTGATGTCTTTCGAGTTATTCGGCATAAACTGGCTCCTTTTGTTAAGAGTAGATTCCTGTATAAGCTAATTGTTGCGGTTCGGCACTTACCGCGCGTTGAATCCATTGTATTGCGTTAAACCCGTTGAGGGGCGTGCCAGCTAACAATCGCACCAACAACCCATGCTTCAAAAATATATTGGATTGTGTGTTACCGTACAACCTGAATAGATTCCGTTGATGAATCCGGCGAATGGCTTTCTATCGGTGGGCAGCCTTCTCCCCTTGCCCATTTCTCGAAACGGGTCTTGAAACCTATAGCCGCCATTTCATCTGTCACTTCTGCCCAGAAATTTTCAGATACTGGTAATCTAAGGAACGTTCTCAGCTTGGATGAACCATCATTATCAGGATTCATGATCATACAGTCTGTGACGGCCAGGGGCTTGAAGCAGGCATTGTCTACCGTTTTAATAATGAGCCGATCCTTGTAAGAATTGGCCATTTCCTGTATTTGACTCAGTTGTTCGTCTATCCCGCTTGCCGGAACAATGTATGTGTACTTTACCCCACGTTCCAAGTTATCCATCACGACTCGCTTTACTTCGGATTTCAAAGCATGGGCAAAGGGATTAGGGGTAATGATCCAGATTGATTTATAATCCGGCTTTTTTTCTGTTCTGATAATATCGCCTTGAGTGTAAAGCCAATTGTGTTCGGTTTCGGTTTCATTCGCTTGAGAACAATTAATGCTATTCAGGGAGTTCTCTAGTTTTTCCCACCAATGATCAAAATTTTGACTGAGAATTTCGTAGGTCAACCGTTTTCCAGGCTTCAACTTATTATTAATGGTCAGCAGAAGATTAAAGAATTCATCTTTCGCGCAGCTCGTGGTTTGAAACTGCGAAAGAGGGCCTTTAACGCTCGAAGGATCAGTGTAAAACAGAAATGGAGCTACGGACGAGCTGCCGACAAATTTCGACAATGCTCCGGCCTCAAAGTTCATCCAGGGCTTACTAATGTTATAACGAGTAATGCAGATAATACTGAATCGTGCATGTTGCAATTCCGTCGCCAGCGCCTCGCTCCAACGATCCCCTCTTTGAATGTCCGCGCTCGAAAGAAAAGGCTTCAGCGACTGAATCATAAAAGGAAGCCAGGTATGAAGCGCCTTAGCAACTTCATGGCTTGTTTCGCCCGACCAGCTTAAAAATACTTTCAAGTTATTACCCTCACTTTCCCGATTCAATCAAGTAATTGCCATTCTATATAAGAATGTAATTTTCATTGTTTTCATTTCGCCTTCCCGATTCTTTTCTTGCTGTTTGCTCGCGCCTATTTTTTCGGCCATGGCGCGAAGGCGTTATCAACACGGCTCACAAACTGGCCGAGGTCCGGATAATGTCTTTGCAGAATAGTTCTCATGTTGTTCTTCTCTATCCAGTCGAGGCCGATCTTTGTGTAAACCTTTTCGGTGTAATCAGTCGTAAAAAAGCGGTCGCTTTGCAACCTGCGGGACGCCATCAAAAGGAATATGCGAAACGCTGTCTCGCTGAATCCGAATCCCTCGGGCAGGTCTTCCGCGTAAAGGCCAGTCATCAAGTCAACTCGATTTATGTCGTTGCCGTAAACGCGCTTGAGTTCTTCGGCCCATTCTTTGTTTGAAGTTATGTCTTCAAACTTCTCTGCGGGCGGCTTGTCAATCAGCTTGCGAAACTCGTTATAACGAGGCACGCCGCGCTCGCGGTCTCTGAGGATGTCTACGGCGGCAAGGTCTATGAGCGGGCCGTCCGGGCGTTCGAGGCGCTGGAAAAAGCGCGGAAAATTATGCAGCCTGATCGCGCCCGGATGCGAGACGCCGAACGAATAGAAAAGATCGGTTACTGACACCTCTTTCATTATCTCTCGCGCCTGATTGCCTACGACTTGCGACAAAGTTCGTTCTTGAAGCACATTGCCGGTCGAGTGCGAGCGAAAAACATAATCGTCGGGCATCAGCGGGTGCATTCGATAGATGGCGACGAACTCTTCGGTCAGGCTATATGGAGTGCCCGTGTGGTCTTGATCCGACTTTCGTATCGTCGTCCAGTTGCCTCTGACCCCGAGCTTGAGGCCGTGGGCTGAGGGACTATCGCAGGCGTCCATTCAGTTGTGTGAATCTTTGCCATCAGCGCGGCAATCACGAGACGAGCATGATCGAAAAGCTCTTCATCAGACCATGTTTTGTGCTCTGCGCGCAGGCGATCACAGACGGCATTATGTTCGAGCGTAAAGAGCGTATGCATCATGCTCAACCCGATCCACCAGTTGCCTGTTACGCCCGATATTTCAATCCCCGTGTGCGGATCAACGGGCAAGAGCCCGTCAACGCCTATGCGAAGCTTGCCGTTTTCTCCTGACCGCACTTTGCTGAGCGTCGCCTGATCGCTGCCGTAAAGCTGCGACCCGTCCCACCAGTGCGTCTCTGTGTTGATGAAGGTCGGTCGCTTGTCAGTGTCGCTGGGCGGGCGCGTCGGGTCGCGGCGAGTGCGGCGAACAGTCATAGGCCGCTCAGGCCAGTTATCGCCGTCTCTGAGCGGCACTTCGATGGGATTCTCTTTCTCGTTGTTGCCGTGACTGACCCAGTCGTGAAGCATGAACTGAATCCACGAGGCGGCAAGCAGGTTGAGTATAGTGACAGGCTGAAACTGGTTACGAGTCATCAACTCGATGCTGACCGTTCGCGGGCTTGGATTGACAAGCGCAGGCCCTTCTTCGGGAGTTATATGATCGAGCGGCATATTGCGACCGAATCGCGCTCCGCTGCATCCCATCTTCGGGTCTTTGAGATCGTTGTAGGTTCCGTCCACCGTGCGCGACATGCGCTGGCGCTCGTCGGGTTTGCCCAGAGGCGCAGTCGGTATTGACGCTATCTTCCCCGTGTCATGGAGGTTATCCTTTCGCATCTTTTCGCGTATCCGAAACAACTTCGGAATTCCCAGAAAGATCGGCAGTTTGTACCAGGGAGTGTCCCCTGTCAGAAGATTAGTCAAACGCCCAAATGTTCGAGAGAAGATTGAATCAGCCATTGTGATTATCCTTTCAGCGCGAGGCCGTCATACCTTTAGTTAATGGAACGGAGCCTCGTTTGAGAGACCATTGTTAGACTCTTCAGTCGCTTTTTACGACGCATCGCTTCCGAAGTATGAGAGCTACAGCGGCAAAGTGTAGAACTGCGCGACTGGCGTGCCGGTGAATTCATTCAGAAGATATTGGTAAACTCTCGGCTCGTCTTTGTATCCGCTGTGGCTTTTGACGTGGTTTTTGCAATTGACTACTTTAACATTCGCCGAATGATTAATGATTGATGCAGGGTCTTCAGGCCCGTTCGCCCCCAGCGCCCGATCGAAATCGCCCAGCACAAACCAGTTCTGCAAGACCGGGTCGAACTTCGAATGAAACACATAGGCGTTCTGGCAGGCTTGCGTTGAGCTGTAGAACTTCTCGCCGTTTTCAATTGACTCGTCGTCTACGGCTGGGGCCAGCAGATACAGCCCGCGTATGGGTTTGCCGGGCACGCCTTTGAGGGCTTGCAGAGCTACGCGCGCGCCGAGGCTGTGCGTATTGACATCGAGGGCGCTGGCGTTCGACGCGATTGACAGAAGCATTTTTTGCACGCGAGGCGCGGCCTTTTCGGCTCGCTTCTTCGCGAATGCGTATGAGAGTGCGAGGTCGCCTCCGGGCCAGGCATATCCAATAATCATGTCGTATGACGCGCCAGGGCCGAGCAGGCCATGCGTAGTCATCATGTTTTCGATTTTCTTGTAAGAGCTTCTGATCGCGCTTTCCTTGTTGTTGTATCCATGAATGAGAAGAAGTAACTTCTTGCCTGTGATGGCAGTTGTAAAATCCGCGTCGCTCATATCCGTGCCCTGATCCGCCGCATTGTTGAGATCAATATTTCTAATAGCTTCTTTGTTGGAAAAAGCGGTTGGCTCCCAAAATTTTTTTCTTGAACTTATGAAGATCATGTTTCGCTCCTTTGAGTTTGTGCGTTCGACTGCTTCAGTTGGCTCTATAGAGTGGGTGAGGCCCTGAACTTTGACAAGGGGCGATGGCCGAAGTCGTTATTGCTGCGCTAATCGTCATTCAATTTATTCTCGACTGGTGTGCTCGGCCAAATGATCAGCGCTTTTGATGCGCTCTAATTTAGTATCCGTCTTTCGATATGTCAAACAAAGAATTCAGCAACGTCTCGCCCGAAATCAATGCTTGCTAGTCGCCCAACATGAAAAGACGAAATTCGAGCGCGACATAATGCAATATTCGTAGCTCAGAAACTGTTTTAGAAAGAAGCTCCGTAGGAGCGACCTGTCTATAGTTAAAGCAGGCTGAGTATTTTCTGTAGCTCCGTAGGAACGACCTGTGAATCAACAGGTCGCTCCTACGGAGCTACAGACCACTTGCTTGATTGATACTATAGACAGGTCGTCCCTAACGGGACTGCTAAAACACGCTCTCAGATGTGATCATCGAAGGCTTTATGAATTTTCCGATCACGCACAGCTTAGAGCCTGTTTCAAATGTTCAAGCGATGTGTTGCCGCCGGAACATACAAAGCCGACTTTCTTTCCTCGAAACTGCTCGCGCATCCGGTAGAGCGCAGCCAGCGGCGCGGCCCCAGCGCCTTCGGCCAAAGTATGCGCGCGCTCGACCAGCAAAACCATCGCGCGCATTATCTCTTCTTCCGAGACCAGCACGAATTCTTTGAGATGCTCCCGGAGTATTGACTGAGGCAGCGAAAAGGCTGTGCCTGTCGCAAGCCCTTCGGCGAAAGTGCGGTTCGGCGATTCCACCAATCGCTTCTGCCGCCACGATTCATACGCGGCGGGCGAGCTTTCGGCCTGCACGCCTATGACACGTATCGAAGGGTTGATCGCACGAGCAGCTATCGATACGCCTGCGGCCCCGCTTCCGCCTCCAACCGGGACGAATATCGCCGCGAGTTCCGGCTCGTCCTCAAGCATCTCAAGCGCTTCGGTTGCAACTCCTGCGATCAACAACGGCTCGTCGCCCGAATGTACATAACGCAAGCCTTCCTCGCGCGCGCGCGATTCGCAATGAAGCCGCGCCTCATCGAACTTCTCGCCGTGAAAGATGACTTCGGCTCCCATACCTCGCATCGCGGCGACCTTGCCGGGATTGGCCGCCGTGGGCACAACGATTCGCGCTCGCACGCCGAACAATCGCGCGGCATAAGAAACCGACTGCCCGTGATTGCCCGTCGAAGCAGCGATGACGCCGCGCTCTTTTTCTTCCGCGCTCAATTGAGAGATGAGGTTCACGCCGCCTCGCACTTTGAAAGCCCCAATGGGTTGATAGTTCTCGTGCTTGATGAACACGTCTGTTCCTATCAACTCGTTAATTTGAGGATAGCTATGCAAAGGCGTGCGCCGAAGATAAGGCCGTATCCGTCTTTGAGCCGACAACACATCTTGAAAGTTTGGCGTATTCACGATTCGAACTCCTTTGCTGCGCCGCGGGTTCTCTTCTCCGAGCGGCGCAGTATCGGCATTGTACCATTGACCGGTCGAAGATTTCGCGCCGAACAAACGCGCAAAGAATACCTTTTCTTACCACCCAGTCCGTGAATTTTTTACACATGAATTGAACTCAATATTTTCGAAACGGCTCTGAACAAAGACAAATTTGACGAAATTTCAAGCTGCCTGCCCGAATTGAGTACCGCTTCAACATGGCGCAAGGCTTGCAAAGTTAATGCTTCCTCCCTGGGCATTGCTGTCAAACCGATAAGCCGGAGGTAATTATGGATGATCGAGACGTATCGCTGCTCATTGTTGACGACGACGAACCAACACGCAACGGCATGGTAGCGTTGCTCGGTCTCGCCTATACCTGTATCGCTGCCGCAAATGCCGAAGAGGCCATGCGATTGCTCGCTGCAAGATCGTTCAATCTTGTGGTCACAGACATACACATGCCGGGAGCTTCCGGGCTTGAGCTTTGCCGCTTCATTCACAAGCTCTGCCCGAACACGGTCGTGATTGTCGTGTCGGGCATGACCGACATCAGGTATCAGGTCGAAGCTCTGCGGCAAGGTACGCTTTACTACATTGAAAAGCCAATTGATCCTGAGAAGCTTTTTGCGCTGGTCGAAAGCGGGCTGAAATGTCATGCGCTTGCCGAGGCGAGACATCGCAACGCTCAGTCAACAAAATCGCTTCGAGCCAGAGCGAGTTGAACTCAAAAACTCATCGTATGAAAAATCCCATCTGCTGTGGCGTCGGCAAAGTTGATTGCTCGCGATACTGAGCTTTCGCCTCTTGCACTGCCTGAATCTTCGATTGAAACAAGCTCGCAAGATTGTCATATCGCACAGTCACATTGCCCAGCCAGTACGGGCGATTTTCCCGCGTCCACAAATCGGAATACATCCCGCGCAGTCGCGTCGTCGCGTCGCGCAAATCCTGTAGCCGCGCGTTGACGCTCGCTATCTCGTTCAAGTTGCGCGAGACCAGACTGCGATTGCTCATGTTCAGATAAGCCTCCCAGTAATACCGGCTCATCTCGCCTGCGAATTGAATCTTCATTCCAAGCAAGTCCAATCGCATCGCGGCAAAGATCAAATAATCAACCGTGTCGATCATTTGCTTTCGCTTTCGCTCGATTGCGATAAAGCGAAGCAAGCGCGCGCTCCGCTTCCAGCCTGACATCCTTTGCAGCGCCCGCCGATTTCTGAATGTAGCTTGCGCCGACTTCTGAAAAAGGATCAGTCCAGAAAGCTTCATCATTGGCTTCGCCTGCGCCTGTCTCGCGCGAAGTATCGAGTGAGCGCGTGTCAAGCTTTGTATCGCATCGCGAAACGTGTTATCCGTGTTGCGATAAAACGCCCAGTCATATTTCGATTTGAAGTTTTCGATGCCGCTTCGCCTTCCTGCCAGGAGCACGCGGCTCCGAAAACAATCGCAGGCCATGTCATAGCAAACAGCGCTTCGCCATCGTCATCCCAGGTCGTGTTGAGCATTCCGAGCGCGCCATACTTCTGGCCATCGCGCACTAAGTTTTTGATGTTGATGAACGCAGTGTCGAGATTCGGGAAGATGCGATTCCAGTTGTTTGCGCCGGGCGAAACGAAAATATCAATCCCCGCATCCTTGTAAGGTTTCAGCAGGTCGTCGAACTGCGCGCCAGCGTTGTAATTCCATGCCACAGCAATGACATCTTTCGGCATGACGCTGAGAAGCTTCGGATACTTAATGGCGATGTCGCCCCAGAACATCAGCCGCTTGTTGTAAGGCTTTACTATTTCGGCCACGCGCTTGAGGTGTTCGATGTAAACGAGGCCAAGCCCGACTTCCTCGGCCCGCGCTTTCGTTTGCCCGCGACCAAGCTCGAACGTCTCGTCCGCGCCTATGTGAAAGAGCGGGCCGGGAAACAACGGCACGATCTCCGAGTAAATATCCTTGATGAACTCGTAAGATTTTTCATTGACCGGCGCGAGCACGTGGCCGTGCGGAGTCTCGGCTATTTCGTTATAAACTTCGTTTTTGAGAACGTGATGAAGATGTCCGAACGCCTGCTGTTCAGGAACTATTGTCACATAATAACGCTTGGCGTATTCGACAAGTTGTTTCACTTCGTCGGCAGTCAACGCGCCCTCTTTCGGCGCGATGAGCGGGTGCTTTTGATAATCGAACGTATGCTCGATGTAGAGCGAGAACATGTTCAGCTTGAACGTGGCGCAAGTGCGAATCTGTTTCTTCATGTAATCGAGCGTCGGGACGGGGCCGCGACTGATGTCGTCGTGCACACCGCGCCAGCGCATAGTCGGCCAGTCTTTTATCGTAACCGCCTGGCAAGTGGCTCGCTTGCCGTCGCCTCGATCAATCAATTGCCGGAGCGTCTGCGCGCCATAGAAAAGGCCCTGCCCCGTTCGAGAGGCGATAATGACGCGCTCGTTTGTTGCATAGAGCACATAGCCTTCTTCACCAAGCTTGTCGTCAATGCTTAAGCTCGCGGCCTCAAGCAATGATGCAAGCTTACGGTCGTCGCCCGCTCGCGCAAGATAGATGGCGTTTGATTTAGGCGCTGACCGGGCGGTGGTGATTTTGATTTTCTGCCCGGTCGCAGATTCTATCTCATCGGCAATGGTTTCGGCGGCTGTGCGGTCTTCTTCCGCGTGCGCGGTGTTGATGACTATGCGCGTCTTCGAGGTAATGTTGAACGCGCCATTTTGCTTTTGCACTTGCTTTGGCTCAGGAACCAATTTCAAATTCTGACTAATAGCTCGTGCGGGAAAAAGAGAAATAAAAGCGCGCAGGCCGGAAGGATTAAACTTGTTCGTTTCATATTATGCGGCTTCAAGCTCCATTTAGGACTATTCATCTCTCCGTGTAAGAAGTCAATTAACCGCAGAGGACGCAGAGGGCTCGCAGAGATTGGTTTAACCTCTGCGAGCCCTCTGCGTCCTCTGCGGTTAAAAGGCTTGTAGTCAGATTTTCACAGGTCTTCTATACGAAGCTGCGTGTCGGCATTTTTCCAAGCAATCTGAAGCTCTCTTTGAACGAACTGAGCGGCGGATTTTTTACCCTGCGCTTTCAAGCTTTCTTGTAACCCAAAAAGCGAGCGCCCGTTTCGCGGATTCTTTTCCAGGTCTGCTCGAAACACCTTTTCCGCTTCTGCAGGATTGCCGCTTAAAACAAATATGCCTCCGAGCGTTTCTCTGACTGGTATATTCCAATCGGCTGGCTCGGTATAACTCAAAGCGTCTTCCACTTCTATCGCTTTCTTCAAAAGCTCGATGGCCGAATTCTTATCCTTTTTCATAAGAGCGATCTTCGCGCTCAAAACATTCTCGGCAATCTTCAATATGTTGCTCACGGTGTTAATGCCATACGGAGTTTCGGGCGGGATATTTTTTGCGGCAGTCACTAAAATGCTTTGCTCGCTTTCGGCGCTGTCAATTTTTCCAGTGCTCGCGTAAGCCATTCCGCGAGCGAAATGCCACAGTGCACTCGTCGCTGGCAATCTCTTATCAGGAGCAGGCGTCTTCAAAACTTCATCCCACAGGCGGAAGCGAACCAGCGTCAAAGTCGGAAGAGACATGAACCCATCAATCATAGGTATCATGTCAGGCATATTATTGAGATAGGGAGCAAGATGAGCCTCAAGCTGACCAGCCGCTTTTTTCGCATCGCTTAAACGTCCCTGCATACTGTGAGCGATAGAGAGAAAATGCAGGTTGTGTGTGTAGTACATCATCGGGTAGACGCCCTGCCCGCCGTTGTTCTTGATATATTCGCGGTCGGCTTCGGCGGCATATGCGTTGGCTCGCGCCGCAGCTTCATAGTTGCCGGTTCTTATATCAATGTGCGCGGGCATATGAACCAGATGACCGGCGGCAGGAGTCAGCACCTTCAAACGTTGCGCGCTCGGAAGCGCCCATTCAGGATGACGCGATGCTTCGACCGCATGAATATAGTAATGATTCGCGCCTATGTGATCAGGGTCGCGCTTGAGGACTGATTCGAGCACAGCGACTATTTCTTCGGTGCCTTCGGCAGGCTTGCCGTCCGCGCTCCAAAATTTCCATGGCCGCAAATCCATCGCGCTTTCAGCGTAGAGCGTCGCCGCATCGAGATCATCAGGATAACGCCTCGCAAGCTCGCCCATCGCGTTCTTATAATCGACATTGAGTTTTTTCAAATCGGCTTTCGGGTCGTTTGAATATCGCTTCGAAAGCGCTTCGATGTAGGCGCGCTCATGCTCAGGCGCTTTTGTGGCGAGCGCAACGGCTTTCTGAATAGCTTCATAGGCAAGCTTCTCTCGTTCCTGGTCAATATCGAGATTGATGTTAGGGCCAAGCGCAAGAGCCACGCCCCAATGAGCCATTGCGAGATTTGGGTCAAGCTCTGCCGCGCGCTTGAACGAGCGAATGGCTTCTTGATGATTAAACGCGTAAACGAGCGTGAGACCTTGATCGAAGAATCGCTGCGCTTCGGCGTTAGTGGTCGAAACCGGATGATGATGCTCGCCCAGTCCCTCCATCAACGAAGCGGGCTTCCCGTCACCAGGAGATGAATGTTGATGTTGAGAGAAGACGGTAGTGGAAATTAAAGACAGCACAATAGCCAAAGCGACTCGCTTCATGGTATGCCTCCTGGCTTCATCAGGCGTTAGTGAAGGTTAAGTTCTATAAAGCGATTTGCTTTTGGGCGTGATCCAATAATTGAAAACCCTGTAGGGGCGACCCTCTGTGGTCGCCCCAGATCAAGGATCTTTTTATCTTTCACATTTCGCATGCTTTCAGTCTGGGGCGACCACAGAGGGTCGCCCCTACAGGTCATCCTAGCTTTGATGCTCAGGATGCGTGCAGCCCGTGAACTCCTTCAAATAGCTGTTTCCTTTGTAGTGCAATTCTTTATGAATGCCTATCTCCGACGTGTAGTAACCGTCAACGGTTGCGTACTTGACAGTGCGGAAGAATCTCTCTTCGGGTGTTGTTGGAGATTTTTCGTTCTTGCTGATCTCTTTGAGCAACTCGATCTGCTGCTCTGCGCTCGAATCGGCAAAGGCGGCTTTGTATTTGTCGCGGCTCATCTTATTGATCGCGGCAAGTCCCTCGCGCCAGTTCTGTTTCGTCATATCAGGCGACTCGCTCACGATCAAATCAATGTACTCGCTGACGCGCGCTTCTTTCGCTCCGGGCGAAGAATCATCAGCCGGGATGATGCGCTCAGACATCTCGATCACCGTTCGATTCTCTTCTTCCGTGAAGAAGCGGAGCTTGGCAGGCTTTGTTTGTGCCGCAGGCTTCGCCGCCATCTGCGAGTGATTGTGCGCTGCTTCTTGAGCCGCAGCCGAGTTGTTTAAAACCGGCAGGGTGGCAATCACGCCGACTCCAACGCCTATGCCCTTGATAGCTTCTCTTCGCGTCATGTCATCTTTTTTGTCTTCCATCACCCCTCCCAAGAAAACGATGAATTATGAATTATGAATGATGAATGGTTTGTCGCGGTTCCGCGTTCATCATTCATAGTTCATCATTTCTTCCATATTCAACCTTAGTCCAGCGCGAGCGGTCAACATTGGATCGCACTATCGCGTCAACAATGCAATTGGCTCGATAGCCGTCTTGAAACGTCGGGAAATCAAGGCGGTCAGCATCGCGCTCAGGATCATAGCCTGTCGCAATGAACGAATAAACATTCGCCATCAAGTTTTTGAGCGCATCGGCCCAGCCTTCCCCGTAGCCGCCAGGCACACTAGCGTACCTCCGAACCGATTCATCAAGCAAGTTCGGGTCGCGCGCGAGCTGCGTGTTCGGCTGGTCGCGATAGCCTATCCATAATTGATCGGGCCGCTCTTGATTCCAGCGAAGCGATACGCGCGAGCCGTTCAATCCCTGTCGCGCTTTGGTATTATCGAAGACAGCCAGCGGCGGCGTTGCGGGCTGTCGGGCGCTCGCGTAATAGCGCAAAAAGTCTCTGCCGCCACTCGTTCAAGATCGGCGAGCCATTCCGCTTCGGCAATAAAATAACTCTCGATGTCAGGCGCGAGCTTTCTATCCGGGAACTGATGATCCCACTCGACGTGAAAAGCGCGAACCCAGAATTCGTCCTTGCCTTTGATTTCGATTCTGACTTGCCGTTCCACTTCTGTTGCTCCTCGGTCGATTCGTCAAGCGCAGCAAAGCTATATCACGAAAAGAGAGCTTGTCAAACTGAGCGCATGGTTCATCTGCGAAGACTTTCGCCCGTATGTTCGCTCATTTATAATACTAGCGGGGAGGCATTATGAAACGAACACTGGTGATGGGACTTTCCATAATCGCTCTTTTCTCTTTCGTTGCAATTGCTCAAACGACAGGCGCACCTCCGAGCGTCACACTCAGCCCGTCGAGTCTCGATTTCAAGGATCAAGTAGTAGGCAAAGCCAGCAAGCCTCAAAGAATCACACTGACCAACACAGGAGGCAAGCCGCTCTATATCAACAGCGTCGCGATCATTAATGACGACAGCGATGACTTCTCGCTCAGCGGCGACACGTGCACCGGAAGCACAGTCGCCCCCGGCAAGAGTTGCGTGATTGACGTGAGATTCACTCCGTCGGCGACTGGAAGCCTCAAGTCAACTTTGACGATTACAGATAACGCTGTTGACAGTCCGCAGCGCGTGCCTTTATCCGGCAACGGCATTAACTCTGCTGCCGTGCCCCCGTCGGGCAAGCCGTCTTTTTAATTAAGAAGCAGATTCACCGCAGAGGCGCAGGATGGCCGATGATGTGCTTCGCACGCGGCGGACGCAGAGATTACGCAGAGGTTTTATTATTACTCTGCGCCCCCTCCGCCTCCGCCGCGTGCGAAGCACATCATCGGCCATCCTGCGCCTTTGCGGTGAACTCTCTGTTTTCTTTTCATAGCTACGATTTCATGACGCGACTGTTCGTTCGTGTTAAAATCGAGATATGCTATTGACCCGAATCGAAGCCTCCGGTTTTCGCAATCTCGAAGGCTTCGCCGAATTCGGACCCGGACTCAACATCTTCTACGGCGACAACGCGCAGGGAAAGACCAACTGGCTCGAAGCCGCCTACGTGCTCGGCAACACGAAATCGTTTCGCACGAGCCAGGTGCGTGAGTGCATAGCCTTTAGTAGCGAGCAATGTCTGCTTCGAGGCGAAACGCTTCGCGGCTCGGTCACAAAGCAGATTCAACTTCTGCTCACAGAAAACTCGAAAGAACTATTCGTCAATGGAAAGCGCGAAGCCGTCGTCAGGTATATAGGCAACCTCGATGTCTTTGCCTTCTCGCTCGAAGAGTTGGAAGTGATTCGCGGCGAACCTTCTCATCGCCGTCGCTTTCTGGACAAAGGCGTAGTCACTTCTTCACCGGCTTATCTGAACACGATTGCCGAATATAATCACATCGTAAAACAAAAGAACCGATTGCTGAACGAAGCGAGCAAAAGCGACAATCCCTCAAGCTTCTACGATCAGGTGGAAGCGTGGAACGAGCAGATGGCCGAGTTCGGCGCGGCTATTCACAATGCGCGCGTCAGTTACGTCGAGCAATTGAATCGCGTGCTTGACACAAACGACCATGGCCGCGCGATTTTCGGTGCCGAGCGAATCAACGTGCGCTATCGCTCGCAGCTTGAAGGTAAAGGCGACACGACGGATTTTGCAGCCCTCTTTCGCGAGCGATTGACGCTTCGGCTGGGGGCAGAAACCGCTTCGGGACATTCGCTGATAGGGCCTCACAGGGACGATTTGGAGATACTGGCAGACAACCGCGAAGTGGCCCGTTTCGGGAGCGCCGGACAACAGCGAAGTGCCTTATTACTCCTTGATTTAGCACAAGTTTCCATCTATAATTCTATTTACGAAGAAAGCCCCGTTTTGCTCATAGATGACATTGACGCAGAACTTGATCGCGGACGCATCGAAGCGCTGCTCGGAGAGCTTGAAGGACGCACTCAAACCTTCGTCAGCACGTCGCGTCGCTCGATAGCAAATCGTTACGCCAGTCGCGCTTCGGTCTTCTACGTTGAGCGAGGTCGAGCTACCGTCAATAGAGTCACTGCCGCAGGAAATGAGCAGGCGCATGACCATGTGCCCGAGATGACAATTGAACCGGCAGGAGACAAACAAGATTATGAGCAGAGCATTGAAGCAAGTTTCAAATAAGGAGAAACGAGTGACTACAAGTGTACAGGATTACGGCGCGGCTTCGATTACAGTTCTTGAAGGACGAGACGCCGTTCGCAAACGCCCCGCAATGTATATCGGCTCGACAAGCGATCTGGGATTGCATCACCTGGTTTACGAGGTAGTTGATAATTCTATTGACGAAGCGCTCGCGGGTTACTGCGACCGCGTCGAAGTTTTCATTCACATAGACAATTCGATTACAGTAATTGACAACGGTCGCGGCATCCCGGTTGACATTCACAAACAAGAGAAAATTTCCGCAGCCGAAGTCGTGCTTACGAAATTGCACGCGGGCGGCAAGTTCGACACGAACGCTTATAAAGTGTCGGGCGGATTGCACGGCGTAGGCGTGTCCGTAGTGAACTTTTTATCAGAGTGGCTGCGCCTTGAAATCTGGCGCGACGGCAACACATACGAACAGGAATACGTGCGCGGCATTGCGCAGAGCCGATTGCAGCAGACGGGCAAGACCCGCAGGCGCGGAACGAAAGTCTCGTTCAAACCCGACACTCAGATATTCGACGTTACAGAGTACAACTTCGACACGCTATCGCAACGGCTGCGCGAGAAAGCGTTTTTGAATTCAGGCATTCGCATCACCATCCTGGACGAGCGAACAGAGAAGACGCATGACTTTTTCTATCGCGGAGGCATCGCGGAATTCGTCAAGCACCTGAATAAAAGCAAGAACGTGCTGCACACGCAGCCGATTCATTTTTCGAGAGAAGGGACAGACACCGACCCTGTGGGCATTGAAGTGGCGATTCAATATAACGACAGCTACAACGAAATCGTCCATTCGTTCGCAAACAACATCAACACGGTTGACGGCGGCACGCACCTGACGGGATTTCGCGCGGCGCTCACCCGCACGATCAACAACTACGCGAGGTCTTCCGGGCTGTTCAAGAAAGACGACGAAAAGCTTGCGCCCGAAGACGTGCGCGAAGGGCTTGTAGCCGTCATAAGCATCAAGCTGCCTCAGCCTCAGTTTGAAGGACAGACCAAAGGCAAGCTCAACTCGGACGTTAAAGGAAACGTCGAGGCCTTCGTCAATGAAAACCTCGGGCGACACTTTGAAGAAAACCCGACAGTCGCGCGCAAGATCATTGCGAAAGCGATTGAAGCAGCGCGCGCGCGCGAAGCTGCCCGCAAAGCGCGCGATCTGACTCGACGAAAAGGCGCGCTCGACGGCGCATCGCTTCCGGGCAAGCTTGCAGACTGCGCCGAGAAAGACCCTGCGTTGTGCGAGCTATTTCTGGTCGAAGGAGATTCGGCAGGTGGTTCGGCAAAACAGGGGCGTGATCGCGCCACTCAAGCTATTTTGCCGCTCAAGGGGAAAATCCTGAACGTCGAGAAAGCGCGCTATGACAAGATGCTTTCGCATTCAGAGATTCGCGCGCTGATAACGGCGCTCGGCACAGGCATAGGCAAAAACGATTTCGATCTGTCGAAACTGCGCTATGGTCGCATCATTCTGCTGTGCGACGCAGACGTTGACGGCTCGCACATTCGTACGCTGTTGCTGACGTTCTTCTATCGCCAGATGCCCGAATTGATTGATCACGGCCACGTCTACATCGCGCAGCCGCCGCTGTTCAAAATCAAGAAGGGCCGAAGCGAACAGTACCTGCGCGACGAAAAAGAATTGCAGAAATTCCTTATGCGCAAAGCGACCGAAAACGTCACCGTGACGGTGAAGGCGACGGGCACGCAGTTCAAGGGCGCGGAACTCAGAAGGATGCTTGAAAAGCTCGGCGAACTGGTCACCTACGTAGACAAGCTCGAACGACGAGTGCACGACCGGCAGATAGTCAACACTGTGATTGATGCGCTGGCCGGGCCTGATGGCTTGCTGTCTGCCAAGGATGGATTGAAGCTGCACGAGGTCTTCGTCAAAGAGAAGCTCTTGCAGAAGGTCGCCGACGCGCTCGAACAAGCCGGTTACGAAACAGCTATCGAGCAGGACGAAGAGCATGGCACGTTTGAAATAGTGATAACTCGTTCGCGGGGCAACGGTCGCATCACGATTGATTGGGAGCTTGCGACTCACGTCGAGTTCCAGAACGCCGTGAAGTTGTACGGCGATCTTCAAGACCTGAGCCGTCCGCCTTTCGTCATTGCAGAGAACGAAAATCACACGATTGTTGATTCGCGCGTTGCGCTGTTGGATCACGTGATGACAGCCGCCAAGAAAGACATCACGATTCAGCGGTACAAAGGGTTGGGCGAGATGAACCCGGAGCAGTTGTGGCAGACGACGCTCAATCCCGACCTGCGCACGATACTCAATGTGCAGGTCAACGACGCGGTCGAGACAGACGAGATGTTCACAATCCTGATGGGCGATGCGGTCGAGCCTCGCCGCAGGTTCATCGAGGAAAACGCGCTCGATGTGAAGAACCTCGACATCTAAGACGACTTGGGGCCGGGAGCAGCATTCACTGTCGCCCTCGGCCCCATCACATTCTTAAACATCCAGATGCGCCACAACAAATTCGCAAGCAACATTATTGACTTGCAGTGTTAAAATAAACGGTGAACGGTATCCCCTACCATTCACCAACGGTTTTCAGTTCAGCCCCTTCATTCAGAATCAATCTTGAAGCTTTGCCGAACCATGCAGGTGTGCCCTTGCGAGCGCTCGTAAGGTTAAACCCCGAACCTCACCGCGCGCTGATTGCTTACGATCCTCGGAGGTCACCTTGAACATTTTCAGCAACGGGTCAAACGTCTTTTCCATAAGAGAGATTGAGCGTTTCTATCCCGACGAATGGGTCGCAATCGCAGTAATGGAAACCGACGCCGATGGGTTTGCGTCGAAAGGCGAAATCATCATTCACGATTCGGACGAGCGATTCGTCTGGTCTGCTGCCAGGCTCGGAAACGCGGACGACCCCGTTTATGTCTTCTTCACAGGTTCGCGTAAAGCTTTTTCCTGAACGATGATCAATTGATTCCTCTCTTGCCCGCCGCACGGGTGAAGCGTAGAACGAGCGCAGCGGCCTTAATAGCCCGTTGACAGGCTATGAGTCCTGACTATTCAACCGTTCACAATGCTCACATCCAACTCGCCTGCCCGTTCCTTGACGAACATTCGCTTCCTCTATGTTGTTCCGCTCCGCGCATCGGTCGTTGTTGTGATACACATTGCGGTCGGTTTCTTTTGCAGAATGAATCGGTCTCGCGTATGCCATGATTTTTTGTCTCCTCTTAGCAGGCAAGGCAGTCGGTAATGCCCTCATCCCGTGTTGCTGAAAACAACAGCTAGTTGGATTCAGACACCTCCGCCCACGCCTTCTCAATCTCAGCCGACGCCATACATAACTGTGCGTCTACAGCCGGTGAATCTACGACGCTCGGAGGGGTCGCATTGTAATGCACCCAAATGCCCTTGCCAGCCAGATCGTTGTTGTTTGTACGTTGGGGCAGATTGTTACCCTCGCAATACTCACAATCTTTCCGGTTGGCCATGCTGATAGCTTGTTCGGCTTTAGTCATGATGCAAAGATAATATCATGACAACTTTCGCGCGTGGTTAACGGTAGTGCTGTAATGAGATGACGGCCAAACACGAGCAGAACAAGGTTTTGAACCTGAAACAAAGAGGCGGCAAGCTGAATTCTAAATCTGTGTGGCATAATAATCGCGCTGCGACCATTGAATAGAAAACGCTGATGAAACGAACCGCAAAACGAATCGCCGTCATCTGTCTTTGTTTGTGCGCGACACTCTACGTTGCGCCCGACCGAACGAGTCTCGCTCTCGATTCGGATAAAGAGCTTGCGCAATACAGCCACAACGTGTGGCGCACAGAAAGCGGCTTGCCACAAAACACTGTGCGCGCCATCGCGCAGACGCGCGACGGCTACATCTGGCTTGCGACCGATGGGGGACTGGTGCGGTTTGACGGCACGCGCTTCGTCGTCTTCGACCGTCACAGTGATGAAGCGATTAAGAGCGATTCGATTCAAAACCTGCTCGAAGATCATGCAGGCAATTTGTGGGTTGGTACTGACACAGGCTTGCTGAAATATAGCAACGGCAAAATCACAGGCTACTCGACTAAAGATGGACTCGCAAGCGACCGCGTCAGTTCCATCTACGAAGACCGCGCGGGCACGCTCTGGATTGGCACGCCCAATGGCTTGAGCCGATTTCGAGATGGCCGCTTTACTTCATACACAACAAACGAAGGGCTTTTGAGCAACAGCGTCGGCGCGATTTATGAAGATCGTCGCGGCAACCTCTGGGTCAGCACGCTCGGCGGACTCGCGCGACTGGGCGGTGAGCAGGTAGCTGCAATTTACGCGATCAAAGACGGGCTTCCGGCAAACAATGTCTCAGCGATTTACGAAAGCCGTGACGGCGAGTTGTGGTTTGGTACGCCCGGCGGTCTGGTTCGCTTCGCAACAGATCGCTTCACGGTTTACACCACACGCGACGGACTGGCAAACAATATGGTGTGGTCAATTCATGAAGACAGCGAAGGCACGCTCTGGATTGGCACAGACGGCGGCTTGAGCCGATTTGTGAATGGGAAATTTACCACGCTCACAATTCAAGACGGACTTTCCGACAACAGCGTGTATTCGATCTATGAAGACCGCGCAGGCAGCCTGTGGCTCGCAACAGGCGTAGGCTTGACCAGATGGCGCGCAGGCAGGCTCGCATCTTACACAACGCGAGAAGGGCTGTCGGGCAACGTCGTCCTCTCGGTGCTCGAAGACCGAGAAGGCAATCTGTGGGTGGGAACAGAGTCGGGCGGGCTTGACCTCTTCAAAGATAAAAAGTTCACTACCTACACCGCAAGCGAAGGACTCGCAAGCGACCTGGTCTGGGCCGTTTATGAAACGCGCGATGGCGCGATGTGGATGGGAACGCAATCGGGACTGACCCGGATCAAGGGTGGAAAGTCCAAGACCTTCACTACGAAAGAAGGACTCGCAAGTAACATCGTTCGCGCGCTGAGGGAAGATCGCACGGGCGCGCTCTGGGTCGGCACACCTGCCGGACTCTGCCGTTTGCAAAATGAAACATTCGATACATACACGGTGCTTGATGGTCTGTCGAGCAATGCCGTTTGGGCCATCGAAGAAGATCGCGCGGGCGCGCTCTGGATCGGCACGCTCGGCGGGTTGACTAGACTGAAAGACGACAAGTTCACCGTTTACACTACGGAAGATGGGTTGAGCGATGATGCGATTCTGGCGCTTGGCGCGGGCGTTGACGGCACGCTCTGGATTGGCACGCGCAGCGGCGGTTTGAACAGATTCAAAGATGGCAAGTTCACAAGCCATCAGCAACTTTCCGACAACAGCATTCACGCCATCTACGAAGATGCGGACGGCACGCTCTGGATTGGCACGCGCAACGGCGGGCTGAACAGGTTCAAGGACGGCAAGCTCGTCGCGTGCACAACTAAAAACGGATTGTTTGACGATTGCGCCTTTCAAATACTCGACGACGGCAAAGATAACCTGTGGATGAGCTGCACAAAAGGCGTGTTTCGAGCGAGCCGCCAGCAACTCAACGATTTTGCCGACGGTAAGATTCAATACATCAGCTCCATATCTTACGGAACGGCAGACGGACTGAAGAGCCGCGAATGCACAGGCGGAGGGCAACCCGCAGGGTGGCGCAGCCGCGATGGCAGGCTTTGGTTTCCGACTATCAAAGGCGTAGCGATGATTGACCCTCAGCACTTGAAGCTAAACGAACAAAAGCCTCCGGTCGTGATCGAGCAGGTTATTGCGGATGACAAGCCTGTTGATATGCGAGCGAGCGCAGAACTGGCGGCGGGCGTCTATCGGCTCGAATTTCAATACACGGGTCTGAGTTTTGTCGCGCCTGAAAAAGTCCGCTTCAAATATAAGCTCGAAGGATTCGACAGAGACTGGGTCGAAGCGGGCGCGCGTCGCGTCGCATACTTCACGAGCGTTCCGCCGGGTCATTACACGTTTCGCGTGATGGCTTCCAACAATGACGGCGTGTGGAATGAAGAAGGCGCGGCGTTCGCGTTTTACATCGAACCGCGTTTCTATCAGACCTACTGGTTTTATTTGTTGCTGCTCGTGGTCGCGGGCTTTCTAGGCTGGACGATTTATCACTTGCGCATCAATCGAATAAAGGCGCAGTTTGCCGCCGTGCTGGTCGAGCGCTCTCGGCTGGCTCGTGACATTCACGATACGCTGGCGCAAGGGTTCGTCGGAATATCGCTACAGATCGAAGCCGTCGGCAAGATGCTGGACAAATCACCGACGGCGGCAAAACAGCATCTCGATCTGGCGCAAAGCTTGATCACGCACAGCCTTTCGGAAGCGCGCCGTTCGGTTTGGGATTTGCGCGCGCAAGCTCTTGAAAGCGCAGACCTCGCAACGGCGCTCGCGGACGAAGCAAAGCGATTGACGGCAGGCACAAGCGTGCGAGCGGAATTTCAGATTACAGGCGCGCCGCGCCCGCTCCCTGCGACGGTAGAAAGCAACCTGCTGCGCATCGGGCAGGAAGCGATGACCAATGTGATGAAGCACGCGAAAGCCGGAAAGATTCGTGTTGAGTTGGCGTTCGAGCCTAAGCAGGTGGGGCTGCGCGTGAAAGATGATGGCTGCGGGTTCGACCTGCCGGGTGACGCGGCTTCCGCTGACGGTCATTTCGGTTTGATAGGGATGCGCGAACGCGCTGAACGTTTGCGCGGCAAGCTCGCTGTAGAGAGCCGTCCGGGCGCTGGCACTGAAATCCGTGTGACGGCACCCGCAGATTGAGTTTCAATAGTGATAATATGTAATACGACTTGAGAAGGGCGCGTGAATAGTTATGAGCGATGATAAACCAATTCGCATATTGATTGCCGACGATCATTTCGTCGTGCGCATGGGATTGGCCGCAGTCATCCACACGCAGCCGGACATGACGGTCGTGGCCGAAGCGACAACAGGCGGTCAAGCCGTCGAGTTATTCCGCCAGCACCGTCCAGACATTACGCTCATGGATTTGCGCATGCCGGAGATGGATGGCATCGAAGCCATCACAACAATTCGCCGCGAGTTTCCCGAAGGGCGCTTCATCGTGCTGACGACTTACGACGGCGATGAAGACATCTATCGCGCGCTACAGGCAGGGGCACGCGCTTATCTGCTGAAAGACATGATGCGCGACGGTTTGATCGAAGCGATTCGCGCGGTTCACGCAGGGCAGCGCCGCATCCCTGCCGAAGTAGCGAATCTTTTGGCTGAACGAATGAACCGAACGGAGTTGACCGCGCGCGAACTCGAAGTGTTGCGGCTCATCGTCGGAGGCAAGAGCAATAAAGAAATCGCTGCCAAATTGTTCATCGCCGAAGGCACGGTCAAAATTCACATCAACAATATCCTGAGCAAGCTCGGCGTCACCGACCGCACGCAGGCCGCGACGTTCGCACTCCAGCGCGGCATAGTTCACCTGGATTAGCCGATTCGACTATAACCAAAGTTATAGCTAAATTTTATACCCTGGTTTAATGACAAGAATTCCTAGTCAGGGTATTCTCTGCTCGTACTAAGGTAACCTCAAAGTTTAATGAGCGGATTTTGTGGGTGTAAGGGCGACAGCCTTTACACCCCATTTCTTATTTACGTCTCACGCCGCGAAATCCAAAGGATGTGCCAGTGTTTAATAAGATCGTTTTGCCACGCGCAATCTTTTTCGCTGTCTGTGTTCAGTGTCCGGATGCTAAGATTGCGCGCGACGGAGCGATAAAATTCCCATGAAAAATATCTTGAGCGCACTGATTCTTATTTGCTGTGTTTCGGTTTTCGCCGCAGGCTTCGCCTGGCGGCAAGCTACAGAGAAAGAGTTGAGGTCGGTCATTCCAGCCAGAGCGGTTGTCGAAAAGGAGCGCATTGAAACGGAATTCCGCACGGCTTCGGGCGTGACTGACGGTCAGGGCAAATTCATCGCAGGCGCGGTGCTGATCACCGCAGGGTATGCTGCCGAAGGCAAGTATTCGCACTTCCTGATCGCACAGGTTCCAATCTCTGTTGGCGAGGTGGCGATGCAACCGGGCGAGTACGTTTTTGGCTACAAGCGCGTGGATGATGATACGGTCGAGGTCAAGTTTTACGAAGCAGCCAGCGGCAAATCGCTTGGCGCGATCAAGGCGCAAAAAGAGGCGAAGCGTGGCCCTATTCGCTCTTTCTTAATCATCCCGACTGCCAACGGCAAAGGCACGATGCAAATCGGGCGATTCATGTTTGAGTACAGGTTGTCATAATAACGCCCATCTATGACTGCACAACATTTCCCCGATGGCAGCGCCTGCGTCGGCAGAATGACTATTAGTGTGATTTCAGACGGGCGATAATTCAGGAGGAAAAGGTGAAACGTAGCGCAGCTATTTTCGTCACTCTGTTATTGACCTGTTATTTGATCCCGCCCGCGCTTGCCCAACAGGCTGCGGCGGCAACTCTCAACGGGCGCATCACAGACCCGCAAGGTGCGGCCATCGCCGGAGCGGAGGTCACGGCAAAGCAAAAGGCAACCGGCCTTCAACGCGCGGCAGAAACAAACAGTGAAGGGTTTTTCACTATTACAAACCTGCCTCCCGGCACATACGAAGTGCAGTTAAAGGCGAGCGAGTTCAAAACACAAATCTACTCAGAGGTGGTGCTGGAAGTCGGGCAAAGCCGATCTCTTGACACCACGCTCTCGGTAGGCGGAACTGCTTTGGGCGATTTGGACCTCACCGCCGAGGTCGAATTGATTAATCGATCTACGTCCGTCGTTGACGGTGTAGTGAGCAGGCGCGCGATTGAAAACCTGCCGCTCAACGGCAGAAATTTTCTCGAACTGGCGTTGCTGATTCCCGGCAACTCGCCCGCGCCGAATTTCGATCCGACGAAAATCAACACGGTGTTGATCTCGTCAGCCGGACAGCTTGGGCGCGGCGGCAACGTTTCGGTTGACGGCGCGGACAACAATGATGATGTAGTAGGCGGCTCGCTCATTAACGTATCGCAGGAAGCAGTGCAGGAATTTCAAATCGCCACCAATCGCTTCTCTGCCGAACTTGGCCGCTCCGGTTCTTCCGTCATCAACATCGTTACTAAAACCGGCACGAACGAATTTCACGGCTCGTCTTCGTTCTTCTTCCGTAATCGCAAGCTGCAAGGGCTGCCCGCGACGTTTGATCGCAGCAATCCTGATCCGCCCTTTGACCGAGAGCAAGTTGCGTTCGGCGTTGGCGGGCCGGTCATAAAAGATAAGATATTCTGGTTCGGCTCTTTCGAGTATCGCAATCAAGACGGCGCGACTCTTGTAGGCGAGCGCGACACGGCGACGCGCTCTATCAAGCGCAGTTTTGCGATTGCGCCGCTCAACGATCTGCTCGCTACGGGGCGCGGCAATTGGGTCATCTCGCCTGAAGATCAAATAAGCGCGCGTTATTCAATCGAGCGAGCCGATGATGTATCGGCGAGCACGTTGATTCGCGCCATTGGCTCTGCCTCGCAGCGACAGTCAGGTGAAAATCGTTACCAGTCATTTTTGAGCAATTGGACGCGATTGATTTCGCCGACTGTGGTCAACAGTTTCAATTTCAGCGTGACCAACTTCATCAATAAAACCGATCCCGTAACGGTCGGCCCGCAGCTTACGTTTCCGAGCATACAAGACGGCGCTTCATTCCGCGTGCCGCAGCAAACGCGAATGAATCGTTTGCAGTTCGCCGACACGGTTTCGATTGTGAAAGGCGCGCACAACATTCATTTCGGCGGCGAGTGGCAGCGCATTGACTCTGATTTCGACCTCAAAGTATTCCAGCAGGGGCGCATCGAACTGGTGCAGGATTTCGCGGACTTCGATCATAATGGCGATGGCCGCGTTGATGATAACGATCTGTTGTTTGCAGTCACGCTTCGCAGCGCGACTCCTGAGCGCGCGCTTGTCATACCTGACGCGGATAACAACTATTTCGCTTTCTTCTTTCAAGATGATTGGCGGATTCACCCGCGCTTCACACTGAATGCCGGTTTGCGCTACGAACTGGACACGGACGTGAAGAACGTCAGCCGCACAGATGAACTCAATCCTCTCATCCTGCCGTTTCTCAGCGGCAAGCGCGGGCGCGACAAGAATAATTTCGGCCCGCGCGTTGGCGCAAACTGGGCGAGCGCGGACGGGCATACGAGCGTTCACGGTGGCTACGGCATCTACTATGATCGCGTGACGCTTGAAGTCGAATCGCTTGAGCGCGGGCTGGACGGACGCGCGCTCGCTATCGAAGTGCGAGCGGGCAATGTTTTTTTCCTCGACCCTAACACGGGCCAGTTCCCGCCGGTCGCGCCAAACATCAACAATCCGTTCACAGGGTTCATCCTGCCGGGCGCGGGCGCTGGAGGAATCAACATCATAGATAACGGCCTACAAAACCCGATGGTGCAGCAGACGAACATCGGCATACAGCGCGAGATTGGCAAAGACTTCATCGTGCGCGCAGACTACCTGCACAACTTCGGCACACATTTCATCATTGGTCGCACGATTGGAACGGTCTTCAACCCCGTAGTCGGCGGGCCGGACAGAGTGGTGAATATCGAATCGAGCGTCAAAACGAAATATGACGGATTGCTGGTGAGCGTCGAAAAACGATTCTCGCGTCGCTCGCAATTCCGAGCTTCATACACGCTGTCGAAAGCGTTCAACTATGCGAACGACGATCAGATTCCGTTCGCGAGCGGCCCCTTAGATTCAAACAATCTGCGATTAGATTACGGGCCGACTCCGAACGACCAGCGCCATCGCTTCGCGCTTTCCGGCGCGTTCGATTTGCCCGGAGGGTTTCAACTCGCGCCGATATGGACGATAGCCTCAGGCGTGCCGATGGACATTCTGTTGCCTGATGGCAGCACGCGCATTCCCGTTTTGCAGCGCAATGCGGGCGGGCGCTTGTTTCATACGGGAGCGGAGTTGAACGATTTTCTGCAGCAAGTGAACGCGGGCGGCGGCGTGAACGGCCAATTGCTTCCGCTCGTGCGCGATGATGCGCGATTCAACGACAGCTTCAATTCGTTCGACCTGCGTGTGACGAAATCGTTCCGGTTAGGCGAGCGTTTCCGGCTCGACCCGATAGTCGAGGTGTTCAATCTCTTCAACGTGACAAACGTATTGGGCATATCGAACGTGAATTATTCAGGATTTGCAAACGTGCTCGTGCGCGACAGCAATGATCCCGGCAATCCGGGTTTTCTGAGATCATCGAGCTTCGGGCGAGCCGTGACGACGGCGGGCGGCGTATTCGGCTCAGGCGGCCCGCGCGCATTTCAACTCGCCGCGCGATTCTCATTTTAAGGAATGACTACTGCTGGCAGTAGCCCGCGCGTAAGCAAGGGCGAAAGTGTTTCGCCCTTGCTTACGCGCGGGCTACTGATTTGTTGAAGTGACACAGACAGCGCAATCTGAAAGCGGCTTAAAGCGGCAGCTCGGACTTGCGTCGGCGACGGCAATGGTCGCTGGCGAAGTCATAGCGGTTGGAATCTTTCTCACTCCGGCTGACATGGCGAAATCGCTCGGCTCGCCGATGTGGCTATTGACCGTGTGGCTGGTGATGGGCGGGATGGCTATAAGCGGCGCGCTATGCTACGGCGAATTAGCCGCGCGCTTTCCCGAAGCGGGCGGCGGATACGTTTACCTGCGCGAAACTTATGGGCCGGGGCTTGCCTTTCTTTATGGCTGGAAGTGCTTTCTTGTGATGGACCCCGGCATCACTGCTGCGCTGGCTACAGGGGCGGCCAGTTATGTCGGCTACATAATCAATCTTTCACCAAATGGCGCGAAGGCTGTTGCGATTGCAGCGATCATTTTGATGGCGACCGCAAACATCCTCGGCGTTCGAGTCGGCGCGTGGCTGATCAGATGGCTCACGACGGTAAAACTCGGATTGCTTGCGCTCATAGTTTTGTGGGGATTCTGCCTGGGGCTGGGCGACTGGTCTAATTTCATTCCATTCGCCGAGCAGCGCGCGGGTTCTGCGCCGCTTGTTGGCGGGCTCGCTGGCGGAATGGTCGCGGCGTTCTTTTCATTCGGAGGGTGGTGGGACGCAAGCAAGCTCACGGGCGAAGTGCGCGACCCCGTTCGCACGATGCCGCGCGCTCTTACTTTCGGAGTCGGCATCGTCACTCTCGTCTACATCATCACGAGCGCGGCTTTCGTCTACCTTGTGCCGATTGAGCGCGCGACTTCCGGCGAAACGTTCGCCGCACAGGCCGGAGAAATTCTTTTTGGCCGCGCAGGCGGGCAAATTTTTTCAAGCATAGTAATAATCTCTGTGTTGGGCAGCCTGCTCGCAGTAATCATCACAGCGCCGCGCGTGTACTATGCGATGGCGCGTGATGGCGTTTTTTTGAACGCCGCTGCTAAACTCCATCCGCGATTCAACACGCCCGCTCGCGCTTGCATATTGCAAGCCGCGCTGGCGTCGCTGCTCGTAGCCGTTGGTACATTCAATCAGATCATAGCGTACTTTGTCTTTGTGACGGTTGTGTTTGTCGGGTTGACCGTCGCAGCGGTGTTTGTTTTGAGAAAGAAACCGCAACCGGGCGCGGCGTTTCACACGCCCGGTTATCCTGTAACTCCTGTGATTTTTCTCATGCTCGTAATTATGCTGTTATTTATGCTGGCGGCAAACAATCCTCGGCAAGCGGCGCTCGGTGTTGCAGTCGTGGCGCTCGGCGCTCCGGTTTATTATTTCGTCTTCCGCAAGAGATGACGAAAAGGAGGAGAAAATAATAATGACGTGGATCAAAACTATTCCGCTGTCGGAAGCTAACGAACAGTTGCGGCGCGCAGTCGAAGATCAACGCCACCTTTACCCGCAAGAGTATGCCTCGCCCGTTCATACGGTTCCCGAGGGGGAAGCCTCAGGCATCGTCGCATCGCACAGTCTCATCCCCGACGCTCTGTATCACGCCTTCTCGACTTTCGGAGTGTTAATGTCGCCTGAGCTACAACTGACCAGACGGCAGCACGAAATGATCACCACGATGGTTTCGGTCACGAACCGATGTTTTTACTGAATCGAATCGCACGCAGAGTTTCTGCGTCGAGTCACTTTGGATGACGAACTGGTCGGGTCGCTGCGCGAGGATTACACTAAAGCCAACATCTCTGAGCAGGATCGCGCTATGCTTGATTACGTGGTGAAGTTGACGAAGGATGCGACACAAATTACAAAACAAGATCACGAGCTTTTGCACGAAGTAGGATTTGACGACAAAACGATTTTGCAAATCACACTGATCGCGGCCTGGTTCAATTACATCAATCGCGTTGCCGATGCGCTTGGTGTCGGGCGCGATTGAGATATAAACTCTTTGGGAGTTAAAATCTTATGGAGGAAAAATGACTATGCCGAAACGCCTATTGATGCCGATGATAATGATGCTTTTGTTGTTCACCTCTGCAATCGCGCAGGAGTCGGCCACCATTTTGAGCGGCCCGGAACTCAATCGCGTGGTGCCGGACAGTTTTTACTACGAAGGCCAGAGCGCGCCCACTCAGAGGCGCAATACGGCAGCCGTTCGCTTTGGAACCAAGCGATTCGTCATCGCAGGGCTTGTGGACACATCGGGCTATTCAACTGAGATTCAAGCAAAATATCAGGGCTTTTTCATTACCGATTCACGCATCACGGTCGGCGGCTCGGAGCTTGGAGCGGGGGCTTACGGCTTCGGATTTTCCGAAGACAAGCTGAACATCTTTGATGTTGGCGGCGGCGCTTTGCTCTCGGTCGGCATAACCAAAGACAGCGCGCTCAAACGCCCGCGCCCGCTTCAGATGACGAAAGCGGCGGACGGCATAAGGCTTTACAGCGGGCGCAGTTACGCTGTAATCGCAGCAAAATGAAATTCTTGAGGAAGTTCACCGCAGAGACGCAGAGAGCGCAGAGGAGGTGCAGAGTAATTAATAACAATCTCTGCGTAATCTCTGCGTCCTCTGCGTCTCTGCGGTGAATGGACCTCTAATGCAGTACCTTTATGGTTACAGACTGACCATAAAGTGCTCTCTTTACAACTTTGCTAGAATTATTATGGAGCTAATGACAGCAACTCGGTTCAGGTTGAATCGGGTTGCTTTTTATTCTTCATTTCAGGTTTAAAGAGGGAACAATGATTAAAACGATCAGAGCAGATGAGAGACACTTTTCGGATTTCGGATGGCTAAAGACCTACTGGCTGTTTTCGTTCGATAACTACTACGACCCGGCAAACATGCAGTTCGGCTCGCTGCGCGTCTTCAACGACGACGTGGTGAAAGCGAACTCAGGGTTTCCGACTCACCCGCATCGCGAGATGGAAATCATCACCATCATGCTAAACGGCGAGATCACGCACGAAGACAGCATGGGCAATCGCACAACAATCAAGGCAGGCGAAGTGCAGCGAATGTCGGCAGGCACAGGCATCACGCATTCCGAGTTCAATATGAGCAGCGAGCCGCTTCATCTTTATCAAATCTGGATTCTCCCCGGCGAGCGGAGATTGCAGCCCAGTTATGATCAGAAGAGTTTTTCGCTCGATGCTCAAAAGAATCAACTGCTGCCGGTAGCTTCGGGGCAGGGGTTGAATGACGTTGTTACCATTCACACGGACTCGACGATTTACATGGCGAATTTCGACGCGGGCCACCATATAGATTTCGAGGTAAAGAATTCGCGCGGAGCATTCGTTTATGTCACGAAAGGCGATCTCGGAATAAACGACGAAAGGCTCCTGACGAAAGATCAGGCGCGCATCACACAGGAAGGCGTGTTGCGGTTGGAAGCTTACGATGACACGAGCTTCATCCTGATAGATGTGCCTGTTAATCAGTAACGAGTTATTTGCAATCGAGAGCAAGCCCGCTTGTTTGCTCTCGATTGCCTGAGGAGAATTCAATGGCGACCGAATGCACACACCTTGATCAGATACAAGACGTCACGCCCAGCGCCAAGGGCTGCGAAGATTGTTTGGCAATAGGCGACACATGGGTACACCTGCGACTGTGCGAAAGCTGCGGCTACGTAGGCTGCTGTGACTCCTCAAAGAACAAGCACGCGACGAAGCATTATCGCAAGTCTGGTCATCCTATAATAAAATCATTAGAGCCAGGTGAAGAATGGGGCTGGTGCTATGTTGACGAGATATTTTTTGAATCGCTCTGATGGCGTCAGGAGAAATAAAAATGAGTGAGCACGAAACTACCCATCGTCCTATTCGCATTTTATTGCAAACGACGATTCCGTTTGAAGAGAATAGCTGGGGCATCAAGCGATTTTCTTTACTCAAAGAACACCTTGCCTCTCTTAAAGATGAATCGGGGCAACCGCTTTGCGAATTGACTACGCGCAACCGGGAAGCAGACGCGAACGGGGACGATCCGGTTTTAAGCACGCTCGACCGTTCGGATTTTGACGAACTGTGGCTGTTTGCGATTGACGCGGGTGACGGCTTATCGAAGAAAGATTGTGAGGGCATCACAAGATTTCGTAAGCGTGGCGGAGGTATTCTCACAACACGCGATCATCAAGATTTGGGCTCCTCGCTCTGCACGCTTGGCGGCATAGGCGCGGCTCATTTTTTTCACACACTCAATCTCGACCCGGACGAATCGCGTCATTGCCGGGATGATGCGGAAACGAAATCAATCTCGTGGCCCAATTATCATTCGGGCAGCAATGGCGATTATCAAATAATCACTCCTGCTGAGCCTGTGCATGAATTGTTGCTCAGCCCCAACTCGCCGTCAGGCATAATCGAATGCTTTCCCGCTCATCCGCACGAAGGCGCAGTCGGTGTTCCCGCAGAAGCAGATGACGCGCGCGTTATTGCTACCGGCAAGAGCAAAACTACGGGTCGTCCGTTCAATCTTGTGGTCGCATTTGAGAGATCGAAAGACGCGGAAGGTAATATTCAGGGGCGCGGGATAGCCGAATCGAGCTTTCATCATTTCGTAGACTATAACTGGGACCCGCGTTTGGGCGGGCCGGACTTTATCGAAGAGAGTCCGAGCGACGGGTTCAAGCGCGAGCCTCACAGATTGGAAGATATAAAGACTTATGTGAGCAATCTGGCCGTATGGCTTGCGCCATCAAAGCAGGGATAACAGCTCTCAAGAAGTTGTTTTAGATAGAAGCTCCGTAGGAGCGACCTGTCTACAGTAATAATCAAGCAAATGATTCGTAGCTCCGTAGGAGCGACCTATAAATCCCGAAAACTATAGACAGGTCGCCCCTAACGGGGCTGCTTAAACACGCTCTAAGATGCATGCTCACGGCTCCGAAATTATCCCGGCAAACAAATCGAGGCTGATGTTGCGGCCAGTGATTATCGCGGCGGTGCGCTGCCCAGCAAGTCGCGCGTCTGTGAGCGCGGCGATGGCAACCGCCGCCGCGCCTTCTATCATTATGTGATCTTCGCGCGCCACACGCCTGATCGCGTCTCGCATCGAGTCTTCGCTGACGAGGATAATTCCATCAGCCAGATGCGCGACGAGCGGAAACGTGATCGACCCAGCTTCGATGTTTCCGGCCAGTCCGTCGGCTATGGTCTCTTCTTCTTTAATCTCAATCAAGCGACCAGCGCGAAGCGCTTCATGCATAGTGGGCGAAGAGTGCGGCTCCGCGCCGTAGACTTCGATGTGCGGATAGTTAGCTTTCACCGCTACCGACACTCCCGCCAGCAGCCCTCCGCCTCCGACCGGCACGACGATGGCATTAATATCCGGCGCGTCTTCCAGAATTTCTAGCGCGACGGTTCCCTGCCCCGCTATCACGTCAGCGTCGTTGTATGGCGAAACGAACGTCGCACCCATCTCGCGCTCCATTTCGCGCGCCGCCGCTTCGGCTTCGTCGTAGTTCGCGCCGCGCTCAACGAGCGTGACCGGATAACGGCGAATCGCAGCGACCTTCGCCCGCGAAGCCGAGCGCGGCACAACTATCGTGGCATCAAGCGAGAGCGCACGAGCGCAGTGGGCAACGGCCAGGCCGTGATTACCAGCCGAGATGGTCAGTATGCCGCGCGCGCGTTCATCTTCGCTCAATCGAGAGAGCTTCGCCATCGCGCCGCGAATCTTGAAAGAGCCTGTCACCTGAAAACATTCGAGCTTGAGCAACACATCGCGCTTTAATTCACTTGAAAGCCACGCTGAATGCTCAAGCGGCGTGCGGCGAACGATTGAAGCTATACGCTCTTTTGCTTTCAGAATATCGTTGATCGTCACATCACTTTGCATAAGAAAAACTCCGCGCTAATAAACATCAAGGTCGCGACCTGACACGACCTTTCCGTTATAGGTTTGTTGCACTTCGTTGACCAAATCATCATCGGTCGCGCCCCAGAACAGTTGATGATAAAGAATGAGCAATGCAGGCTTAGCTTTTGTCGCAATCTCGGCAAGCTCGCGCGTGGAAGTATGAAAGTTCGAGTGATACTTTTGCCATGCAGGAGAGCGACCGGTAAACCGGACTGCCGAGTAGACTTCGTGAATCAGCACATCGCAGCCGTTGCAGTTTTCAATCACGCTCGCGCTCGGCGCGGCGTCGCCCGAGATGACTATAGTCCTGTCCGGCGTTTCAAATCTGTAGCCGAACGCTTGAGGCCACGAGCCGTGGTTTACGAGGAATGCTTTGACCGTCACATTCGCATCTTTGTAGATAACACCGGGTTTTATTTCGTGCGCGATGACTTTGTACCCCGTGTGGTTCGACGGTTCCAGCCCTTTCGTGCGTATAAGGATGTCGTCTTTGTAAGCCGCGAGCAAATGCGCAGTCATCGCCTTGATGCCTCTGGGGCCGTAGACTTCGAGCGGTTCTTTTCGATCCAGCGTCCAAGGGGTAAAGATCAGGTCGGCATATCCGACCGTGTGATCGGAGTGCAGATGAGTTACAAAAGCAGTCTTGAGACGCTTGACTGCCAGCCCTTCGACGCCTTTTTGAAAAGCCGCAGCCGCGCGGCGAACAACACCCGGCCCGAAGTCAATTATGTACGGCGTATCATTTACTACAATGGCGACTGACGGGCCGGATCGCTCAGGGTCGGCATTCGGAGTCCCGGTTCCGAGTATCACTACTTGAGTCTTTTTCTGAACAGCCTTGTCCGCTTGCGGCGAAGCATTGCCCATCAACGAAATAAATAAAACAACCGGCAACAGGCTCAGGATTATTCGTTTCATAAAACCTACTTTCGCTTCTTCGCTCAATCAGTTTTTTCAAGCACGGCGGCAAAGAAACCGTCCGCGCCGTCACGTTGTGGAAATGTTCTCACAAAACCTTCGGAAGTCGTGAGGTCGGCACGCGCGTTCGGGCGAAGCACACGATAAGGCGCGCCGCTTTCGATGAACCTGCCGATCACTTCTTCATTCTCTTCGCGCTCGATTGAGCAGGTTGAGTAAACAAGCCGCCCGCCTCGCCGAAGCGCATCGGTCGCACGCTCAAGTAATCGCAATTGAACATCGGCGAGGCGCTTAATATCATCAGCCGCAAGTCGCCATTTGATCTCAGGGTTTCGCCTGAGCGTGCCCGTGCCTGAACATGGCGCATCAATCAACACGCGGTCGAACGGGCCGGAGCTTTCAGCAAAAGGCAACGCGATGGTCGCGTCCAAAGCTACACGGTCAATCGAATCAATGCCGAGCTTTCGACACGTAACGCCAAGCGTCGCGAGCCTGTGCGGATGAATGTCACAGGCTACTATCCATACTTTTCCTTCGGCGAGCGTGGCTAGATGAGACGACTTGGAGCCGGGCGCGGCGCACAGGTCAAGCACTCGCTCGCCGCTTTTAGGGTCGAGCAACAGCGATACCAGTTGCGACGCTTCATCTTGAATATATATGGTGCCTCGCTCTGCGGCCTGGGCCAGGGTTGATGCCGTGCCGCTTTCAATGATGAACGCGCCGGGCGCTAAACTCGATGGCCGCCAGATTAAGCCAGCGTCTTTGAGATGTGCGAGCGTTTCATCAACACTAGCGCGGAGCGTGTTGACGCGAAAAGCGGTCGGCGGCGGCTCGTTGTTGGCAAGCGCGAGCGCACGCGCTTCTTCATTGCCGAATGATTTCATCCAGCGTTCAAGCATCCATTGCGGATGAGAAAGTTCGATTGAGAGTTTTTCAAGCGGGTCTGAAATCTCTTGGGCGGGAACCTCATCCATGTGGCGCGCTGCGTTACGCAGAACGGCATTGACCATTCCGGCGGCGCTCGCTACGCGGGCCATTTTCACAAGATTCACAGACTCGTTGACTGCCGCGCGTTGCGGGATGCGCGTGAGGTAGCGCAACTGATAAAGCCCCATGCGAAGCGCTATCAAAACAGCCGGGTCGAGGCGAGATGGAGCGCGGCGCGAGTAGCGTTCGATGAAATAATCAAGCAGTAGCCTTCGGCGCAACACGCCGAGCGCGATCTCTTGCGCGAGCGAGCGGTCTTCGCGCGAGAGGTTTGATTCAGGAAGTCGGGAAATGAGAATCGAAGCATACGCGCCTTCCGCCTCGACGCGGCGCAGGATGTCGAACGCGGCGCGGCGCGCAGGGCTGACGGAAAACTTGCCTTGTTTCGGCTTCATCAACGGAATGCCTTAGCCGCTGCCGTGTATGAAATTATACTCCGACGACCGATCTTTCATGCCGATGGGATGAATTCCTCATCGCCCTGGCGGCGGCGCTCCGAAGCGAGAAAGTCGTAATAGCCGCAGCGCAGGCTGTCCGGGTACTCGCGGCAGACGGCGGGCCGTGCGTGATAGATCGTGCAGCGTCGTTCTTTGGTATCCAAAAACTGGCAGACCCTTTTGAAGATGTGATCTTTTTGATGGCGAAGCACGCGGTCGCCGAAAGCAATCTTGGTGTAACGCTTTTCGGCTTCCTTATATGAAATGCCGAAATGCTTGGCGATGCGAAGCAAGTCTGTTTTCGTGACTTCTACTCGGTCATAGCTGCAACAATAAGCAGGGCACTTTGAACAGTTGAATAACACGCGCAATGTGCGACCGTTCTTCTTCGTCTTGTTATTGTCAATAATGGTTGTCATCCTCCGGCCTTTAGGATTGAAAACATTATATAAGTGAATGCGCTTTTATCACGCAAGCAACCAACCGGCAGCAAGCAACTTCGGCACTCACAATGTAGAAGCCACCTGTGTAAGGTGGCCTCTACATTCAAATCCCCAGTTATGATAGTTGCTGCATGATTGCAGTGACTTTTGCGCTAAGTCTCAGTCCAATCTTCCTCTTCTTCTTCCACTGCCACATCAAGCTCGATTGGATCAAGGCCAACGACTTCCAATTGCGTACCGCAATCTTCACATTCGACGACATCGCCCTTATCGGTATCTTCATCAACCTGGACGTCCGCGTCGCATTCGGGACACGTTCCTCTTGGCATGTTCCTCTATTCCTCCGTCATCATAAGCCGTTTTTTCCACGACATCGCACAAAAACATCTAAACCGAAACCGCCATGATTTGCAAGAAGCAGAAGCGTTTAATTGAAAGATTACAGAAGACGCTACAACAAGTTTGAGAGTGAAAGAAAACGATGAATGATGATTAGTGAATGGCGAGCTGAAAAATAGCGCTCGCTTTATTCTCATCGCGCATTCATCATTCATCGTTTCCGTCTGGCTGCTCTATTTCTGTCGAGCCAGTCCGGTCAAGTCGCGCGCGAGCAATCTGCGCCTCTTTGCTATCAGGAAAACGTCGTATGATTTCGCGATACGTCTTGCCGTCATAGCTGTACGCGGCTGTTGAATCTTTGAAGTCAAAGGCGACTTGCAGTTTGCTGTAACGATCAAGTCCTGAGTCATTGAGATAGTAATCGCGAAGACTTGCGTTGCCGTTTTTCTCGTCGAGTTCTTTGAGTCTCTTGCGCGCGTAACGAGTGAGCGTTACTGCTGCGCGATCGGCTTCTTCTCCGATTGCAAGCAACGCGCGCGGCGCGAGAGCAGAGCGATTGAAATGTTCGAGAAAGAGTCGGCACAGCGATATTCGATCTATGCCGTCGCTGGTATTTTGAATGAGCTTCATGAAACGCTCATCTTCGCCCACTCGCCCCGGCACCGCAATGGCGGCTTCGTGAATCCATCCGCGAGTCCTGCGCGACACGGCAACGCGGTAAAATCTGGACCGGTCAGGGCCGCTGGTCTTCGATGCAAAAATGAAGACCGGTCGCCCGATGCGAAGCCTGTGAATGACGGGCGATTTCACATCGGCGTTGCGCCTGAGCGCCGACAATCTGTCATCAACTACAAAAGCTTTTGTAAAAGAGCCTTGCTGATTGGCCTGCGCAAATGCGGTCGAAGCAACTGATAAAAGAATGGGGGCGATGAGAGCACAAAGCAGTGCTCTATTGAAAGGCATGAGGTGATGCATGCTTTTCTCCTTATGATTGATTGTTTGATTTCCCCCAACTAGATATGACGGAAAAGATTTCTAAAACCATGCAGAAAACTTAAATGTTTTCTTTCCGACAAAAAGATAAAGTCGAAATGAATACGAGCGCCAGGAGTAGGGCAAACTTGATAGCATCAAACGGCGTCCTGTATCTTGAAAATTCCGCCTGAGCGCCGAGAAAGCGGCCAGCGTAGCTCAGTTGGTAGAGCATCGGTTTCGTAAACCCCAAGTCGAAGACTTGGAACCCTGCACTGAAGCCATTAAATTCTATATTTTACAGGCACCATTTGGGTGCCTGTTGGTGTTTATGGACATCACAGTGGGCAGATTGGGTGCCGTAGACACCCGGACCTTCGGAGTACGAATTTTTCCTTTTTACAAGTAAGGGATTACGGCGCGGATTTTTCGCGAAGCGAAATGGGATTTCGGCGCGGACTTTTGTGGGTTGAAGTTAGTGGCTTGCCACTGAGGACTAGAAAGGCTTGGGGGCTTCCGACGCAGAACCGCATTTAATTGGCAGTTGGATGCACCGGATTGGGCGTTGGAAGGATCAACATTTCTATTTGGATAGCCTGTTGGCCCGCCGACCGAAATTCAAGATGTATCTCAGCCTAAACTCAGTGAAAGCGATGAGAGCAACTCAATAATAGAAGCTGCGGTTGGTATAAGTGAACCGGCAATCCTCCAGAGTTTTACTGGACCGCCACTCATCGATGAAAAAGTGTCTCGAAGATTTGAGTCAGATCAGAGACTCACATTGGATTCTACGGCAACGAGACACCTGCCCCCTTCAGAATTGAAGCCTGTCCCGACCGAGCCTACGCTAGTGGTAAGCACAGCGCCTGAAGTATTAGATAAAGCCCAGGCCGTCAAGGCGAAACGCATTGTGATGCGGCGTTGGGTCCGTATTGTTGGCCTTATAGTTTTGGTAATCGGGCTGGTGGCAGGGGCGATCTGGTTCATAATCTCAAATACCAAAACGGATCCCAAGCCCCAGTAAGAGTTCCTCTAATAGCGGGGAGCGAAGGTCGCAAGCCGGTGAGCTTCGACATACGCATTAAGCGTAGATGATGAGGTACTTAATGAATCTCAGAAAGTTATCGATAGTTTTGGTATTAGTGTTGGTTGCCAGCCCCCAATCGCTATTAGTTTGGGACAGGTAGATATTGTCCCAGGCACAAAACGTAAAAAGCCAAAGCCCTTGCCACCAATGCGTAAAGAGGGTCTCGATAATATTAATTCATCTTTAGAGGGCACAACTTGGATTGCAACAGTATACTGGTTTGCTTCTTCACTTAATGGCGAGCCTACTTCGAATAGAGTTATTGCAGTAAGTAAGATTGAATTTAAGTTTCTACGTGGGGGTAAGTTTGAGGGCGGATACAATAGATACTTTGCTAGTAGAACCCATACTCAAATTGATGGCACATGGATTTAGAATGCTAACTCGGTCACTGTAGAAGACGGGAATGGCCTTATTGGAAAAGGTCGCTCAAGGATTGATGCTACTATTAAAGGAAGTATAATTACAGGCCAAGCAACCCGGTTCGATAATCAGCGATTTCGTTTCAAGGCTATCAGGAGAAGGAGATAAATACACCGCCAATGGCTCCGGGGTCGGCCTAACGCTATATTGAAAAGGCACCCCTATATGGTAGCTTGGAATCACTAAAGACCAATCTACTATCAGGAGGAGCGCCATGTCTGACATCAAGTATGTAGCCTTCGATGTTCATCAAGCAACCATTTCTGCTGCCGTCCTCAATCTCGACGGCAAGCTGCTGACTCAAGCCGTGATGCAAACTGATACCACAGCCATCCGTGATTTCCTGCGCGGTCTCAGTGGTCAGGTTCATCTCACTTTTGAAGAAGGCACACAGTCGCAGTGGCTCTATGACCTGACTCGGCCATTGGTTTCTGACCTGATCGTCTGTAACCCGCGCCTGAATCATTCTAGCAAGCCCGCCAATAAGAGTGATCGCATAGATGCCTTCAACCTCGCCAGGGATTTGCGCGCCGGTTTACTCAAAGGCGTTTATCATGCCTCACCACAGACTCAGACTTTGAAGCATCTGACGCACAACTATGAGGGCGTGACAGAAGACACCACCCGCTGCATGAATAGATTGAAAGCTATATTTCGCTCTCAGGCGGTCAAGTGTGCAGGACGCGATCTCTATTACAGTCGCAACCGGCAGGCGTGGCTTGAGAAGCTGACGGAGGCGGGCGGGCGTTTGCGGGCCGAGTTTCTCTACAAGCAACTCGATCATTTGCGCGAACTGCGGCGCGAGGCCAAGAAAGAGGCACTGAAAGAAGAAGCCTTCAAGAAGATATATGAAAGGCTACAGGGATCGGGGGTGCGAGCGGAGATGGCGATAGCGAGGAAGCTAGCGGCGGTGGCCTTAGCGATATGGAAGAATGGTGAGGAACATGATGAGACGAAGTTGAGCAAGCTGGCGGCATAAGCAAGAGGAACCTCACGACGAACTGAGTTGGAAGCAAACGGACCGGCAAGCGAAGAGGAAGCAGCTTATGCTGAGAGGTCGCGGGAGAGTATCAAATGTGATTATGGACTAACAAGTCCCTGGTCTAACTGTATGCCCCCGCCGATGACCTGAAAAAGCCGTAGTCTAAGAGACTCAAATAGAACCAGGGTCAGAAGAACCAGAAGCCAGGCTAGTAGGGCGAAGCAGCGAACTCGGAGAATCGCTGGTCGGAGAAGATGAATAAGACTCAGTCAGAAGGATCCGAGCTAAAACGGGGCTGGCCGTCAAAGAAAGTGATGGCGGGCAGGTCAGGGAAAGTGTTTTCTCTTGACTTCCTTTTCATAGAACAAGCACATGCACCGGAGCCGCGCAAGCAAGTTTCGTATGGTTCCTTCAGTGCTTTGTGCGCGGCCCGGTGATGTGGAGCGTTAGGCCGCGCGGGGATACTTCCGAAGGAGTGAACATGGGCTTTGGATCTAACGTTTTTGAATAGGCATAAGGAGAGAAAATGGGCATCTCGCAACAGAAGAAAGAAAAAACCGCCGCCGAACTTGCCGAAATATTAGCCCCACTTCACTGGGATGTTATCGACGATGCAGAAGCAGAAGACATTTTGTGGGTGAAATTTGAGAGTCCGAGCAGAGCCACCTGTGTAGAGCGAGAACCCAAGGGGTGGATTCGGGTAGGTAAATTCAAAGTGTCGAAAGAGGGGGTCGCGCGGGCAATCGTTTCGAGAGGCCCCTTGCGTTTAGCGACCTATTATAGGCGGACTGAGAAACGCGAGTTGCCGGAGGTCTTTTTCATAGAATCCTATCCGGTGGATAAGACCACTGTCCTTCTGACGGGCATCCAGCCGTATCAAGGTGCTCTTAGAAATGAAGGTCGGGCACGCTTCTTCTTATGGTACCTAGGCACAAACGGTGTACCACAGCCATCAGCAGACTTTAATACTCTATTTTACGGATGGCTACCAAATCTATTGGAGAAGATAGCGAGCGCTCGCCAGAAAAGGGCCCCCATGCCCGACCCCAACCATCTAAACAGGCTGCAAGAGGGAGTGGCAAACTGGAACAAGTGGTACACCGAAAGTGGTCAAAAGATTACAGGTGCTAATCTCTCGGGAGCAGTCATCACGTTACGTGAATTTGGCGACCTGTCGAACGTCGATTTGGAAAATGCCAATCTCAGCGGCGCGCAATTCATCAATGTTTTGTTCACGGGGGCCAACTTTCGGCGCGCAAAGTTAGAGGGGGCTCACTTCATAGGCTGTTATCTCAGGGAAGCTAATTTGCAAGAAGCCTATGCGCGGAAAGCATACTTTGCAGGTTCAGTACTTGACGGTGCAGATCTGCTTCGCGGCCAATTCTCTCGTGCCAATCTCTGCCAAGCGAGTCTAAACGACATTAGGTGCTACGAGACAAGCTTTATGGAAGCCGATGTGGTGGGTTCTTCATTGCGACGTGCCAATTTATACCGATCCGATCTGAGACTGACAGACTTCACTCGCTCAGATCTCACAGAGGCGAACCTTCAAGAAATCGCTATGTATCTCACCGATTTCACCGATGCCAATTTGACGTCCGCACACCTTGACCATTCCTCACTCGTAAACGTGAAAATGCGTGGAGCAATGCTCAAGGATTGTTCCGTGTTTGGTACTAGCGCATGGGATGTTGATTTGGAAGGAGCCGAGCAAACCAACCTCCGAATCGAGCCGCGAGAGTGGTTCGGTGAAGAGCCGTTTGAGCCCATTTACGTTGATGACCTTGAGGTGGCGCAGTTGATTTATCTTATGCTTCGTAATCCGAAAATCCGTAAGATTATCGACACTATTTCATCGAAGGCCGTTCTCATCTTGGGACGCTTCACGCAAGAGAGAAAGGAGGTGTTGGAGGGAGTCCGAGCTAGGCTTCGTCAACTCGGGTTTGTGCCAATAGTCTTTGACTTTGAGAGACCAACCCGCCGGGATTTTACGGAAACTATCAAGATCCTGGCTGGATTGAGCCGCTTCATTATCGCTGATATTACTAATCCAAGGTCGAGTCCGCTAGAACTAGAGGCCACGATGCCCGATTATATGATCCCCTTCGTGCCTATCATCCATGAGGACGAGGAACCGTTTGCAATGTTTCGCGACTTAAAACAGAAATATGGCGACTGGGTTCTCGACGTTTTGAGGTACGATTCAGCCGACAACTTAGTAAAAGTGCTTGACAAAGCGGTTGTGAGGCCTGCCCTCGAGAAGGGCCAGGAACTTCTGCTTAAGAAAGCGGAGGAGATACGGACTCGCCATGTTAAGGATTACTTAGGCCCCGGAACCGAGGGGCTTTTGAAATAACACCGGGAGGATTAAGCGAAGGGAAAGGACGTTCAACTCTGGACGCTCATTTGATGTGACGTCGGGCCGCTGCACATACAGAAGAGGGCTGGGGCGCGACAGAACTCTCTTCCTTTGAAATGAAAAGCAGTCGGAAGGACGCAACGCCAGTGAGCAGCCGGGGACATGGATAACAAAAAAGTCCGGGTACATGGGTTACACTTTTTTCTTATGTCGCCACAGCTTCCCGGCCTCATCTTCGATTCGCATCTGCTCTTCGATCAGGCGACCGAGCTTGACTGGGCCGAAGTAGACGTTCCATATCCCGTTGTCAATCTCTTCGAGTCCGACCCATTGACCGGCACACATTTGACTGACATTTACCCAGTCGCAGTTCCAGCCGACTTGATAGGGAGCGACTATAATAGAAGAAAGTTTGCCAGGGTGAGATAGGTGGTGGCGATTGCGAGATTTCTTTACAAGTGCGTGACGGGCGAGCAGATCACAAACAGTTGTTCGAGCGGGCCAAGGGCGGTGAGGGTCACGCTTGGATAATAGCTTGAGGAGTTTCTTCGGGCCCCAAGTAGGGTGATGGCGACGAGCTTCAAGCAGGGCTTCAACGAGATCGGGATCAGTTTGGTGAGGGCAAGACTTAGGCTTGCGGGAACGATCTTCAAGCCCGGAGAAGCTGTCTTGTTGAAAGCGATTGATCCACTTATAAGCAGTCTTCCTGCTTATGCCATAGTGAAGGCACAATTGGGTGATAGATTGAGTATAGCGAAGGAAATCGGCGATGAAGAGAGTCTTAAGGTCCATAGGAGATAAATTACTCCAAGGCATGATGCACTTCCTTATGAGAGGACATGATGCCGGAAAGTGTAACCCATGTAGCTGGACTAATCTGTTACCTATGTACCTGGACTATACCGCAGCGATGCCTAACAACGACATGCACCGGAGCCGCCGAAGCGCAGTTCTTATGGTTTCTTTCAATGTCGCTCGGCGGCCCGGTGATGTCGAGCGTTAGAGAGCAAGATCATTGCGTATTTAGCATTTGCGCCGAAGTACTTGTAAGCACGGCGCGCTTGTCCTTTTAATGAGATTATGTTTCCTCGCGTTTCCTTTAGATTGGTAATAACATTACTAAAATCACATCGCCACGAGGTGGAAGGTAATGAATAAGCAGCCGCAAAATACCTTTAGCTCACAATTGAAGGGCATCTTGTTTCAGGCTCTCGGTGCAGTTGTTTTTCTGATCGGAGCGGTCTTGCTGATGTTAATTAATCCGGGCTCAAGCAGTAAATCTATTGTGGAACTAATCTCCCCTCATGCCTACATTAATATCCCGCTCGCAATTATTTTTGGCCTTATAACAGCAAGTTCATTTGTTATCGGTATAAAAATATTCAATTATGGCAGACGGCTAAGGATGCCGTTGGCATCTGACGCAGTACCTCGCGGCAAGCCTTACGTACTTTATCTGCGATCCTTTAAATCGGACCCGATAACCGCAGACGTTCCCATTGAAGGTGTGGGGCAGTATAAGGTTCCGATGAGTTTTACAACTGAGGAAGAAAAATTATTCAAAGCCTTGAAGGTGGTGGGAGTGGGGCTTGCGATAGGAGAACCAGGTGATATGTTGCCACCATTGGGATTTTATCGCATTTATGTAACAAATGATATATGGATGACAAAAGTTCGAGAGCTTATGTTGGAAGCCCAGATGGTTGTACTTCGTATCGGAGAGTCAGATGGATTGCTCTGGGAGCTGCAAGAGGCTAAGAAGCTATTAAAGCCGGAACGGCTGGTCATTCTAGTACCAAATAACTCCAAACTAGTTCTAGATCCGGATGAGACATCTGATTTTGATAAAGGGTTTCGACTGTTTCCTAAAGAGCCTAAGACGCCAAAACAGGTTGAACTATGTCCTGGTTTAGAACTTCCCGCTTTCGGAGGAAAAGCTGTTCATAAAACAAGCTTGGCCGGGATTATATATTTCAAACCTGACTGGAGCGCGCAGGCAATGGCTCTTAATGAAGACAATTTTTCACTTAAGCAAGCACTGGAAACTGCACTTGAACCCGTTTTCAAACAACTTAATATAAAGTTGAGGTTCAGCTTATACCGGATATTATACCGACCCATATCTCCGTCATATTTGTATATCACTCTTTGCGTCAGTATCATCGCTTTGATCATCTATATTTTAATGAGGTGAAATAATGAATATTCTTAGAACAAAATATGTGATGAGCCAGGATGAGATCATCTGAAATAAGCCTGCAAAAACCAAAATGACTTCAAACGGATCAGCTTGCTTCAAGAATAATTTTACAATGTTTTCATACGATTCGGGAAAAAGGCGACCATTGCACTATGCTGTCTAACATCTCGCTTGACCTCAGATTTTGCGCAAACAGGATGAATATGGCCTGTATAAACATCACGGATAAAAAGCTTAATGATGGTTTCAAGGGAGGTCTCATTTTGGAGTTTTTTTGGCTTAGACGCTTGTAAGCTCTGTTGCTCGATTGTCACAGGTCTGAGTCTGTAGAATTTGACTAGTCTAAGCTTGTAAGTTGTTGATTTCAGGTTGGGGCAAATGGTTGCAATACCAACATTAAACGGGAGAAACTGTAACCTGTTTGCGCAAAATCTGAGTTCGACCGGAGCGCGCGAAGCGAGTTTCTTATCGTTCCGCTAGTACCGTTTGCGTGCCCGGTCAGCTTGAGCGTTAGACGCTCGCAATAAAAATTAGTCGGTAGTAATTACAGTCAACAGAATCTGCAAAACGTTGACTGCTGCTCTTTAATCTCATAGAGTCTCAATGTTATGCCGACTGTACTAAGAAATGGGCCTTATAGATTCTTTTTCTATGCTGGTGATCGTGACGAACCGCCTCACATTCACATTGAGAGGGATAATAATATCGCTAAGTTTTGGTTGGACCTGTCAGGCTGCAAAACAGCGGAGGGTTCAGTAGAACAGAACTTAACCGCATACAGAAACTGGTTGATGAGAATCAAGTAGACTTGTTAAGGAGTTGGAATGAGTACTTTAACGGCTGAAGCCAAAGCACAAAGCATCACAATTACAGATGACACTCTGGCAGTTGACCTGACAGATGGTCGGACGATTTCAGTTCCGCTTATATGGTATCCGCGCCTTGTGCATGGGACTGAAGCGGAAAGAAACAACTGGCGGTTTATAGGAGATAAAGAAGGAATTCATTGGCCTGATTTGGATGAAGATATAAGCATCGAGAACCTGCTAACGGGCAAACCATCAGGTGAGAGTCAGAGTTCATTCAAGCGGTGGTTAGAAGTTCGTGCAACAGTTTAAGGTATGTATCCTAACGCGCTTAGGGGTGAACTCCGCGTCTAACTTCAGCATGCAGCGGAGGCTGCGAACAACCGCTCGAATGAAAACGACTGCTACATGCGGCCTCGCTGATGCTGGTCGTTAGGCATCGCCTCTTGTGCCAAGATCGCAAAACCATCACGAACTTAGTAGTAATACTTTCTTGTTCAACATATTCACTGGAGACTATTACTTTTAAACCTGATCTCGCGATACTTATAACTTTAATGAGACAAATGAACCGTACTCAAGATAAAATGCAATCGTCTCATAAACATCTCAGGTTTAAGTGTGATTATGACTAGCTTGGACTGGCAGATAGAAATTGACACGTTCAGTAATGAGATACGCCAGTATGGGCTTGTAGTATTCGCTGGAGCGGGTATCTCAGTTAATGAACCTTCCCCCAAAGAGTGGACAGTCAGTTAAGTTTCATACGCCTCCCTCGCAATAGATGACATAATTGGAGGCGCTATGAAACAGAGAAAGCAGTATACAAAAGAGTTTAAGCAAAGTGCGGTTCCGAGCAGGGCCCCTCTATTTCTGATGCCGCAACTAGCCTGGCAATCCCTGCCTGGAGCCTTTCGCGCTGGGTCAGGGCTACTAAAGAGGATGGTCATCAGGCTTTTCGTGGTAACGGCAATCGTACCTCTCAAGAGCAGGAGATCTTAGAACTACGCCGCCGTGTCAAGCAACTTGAAGAGGAAAAGGAGATCTTAAAAAAAGCCGCAGCCTACTTTGCCACCCACCTCAGGTGAAGTACGGCTTTATTGTTGAGCACAAAGAGGAATTCTCCATTTGTTTGATGTGCCGCGTTTTAGAGGTGAGTTCATCGGGGTATTATCAGTGGCGCAGTCATCCTCAAAGTAAGCGGGCGCAAGACAATGATCGGCTGCTGAGCAAGATTCGGGCTCTGCACTCTGAGAGCCGCCGAAACTATGGTAGCCCTAAAATTTATCGACGGTTGCGCCAGCAGGGAGAAGGTTGTAATCACAAGCGTGTGGAGCGGTTGATGCGTAATAACGGCATTCGTGCTAAGCGGGTGAAGAAGTTTAAGGTGACGACCAACTTGCGCCATAACGAACCCGTGGCAGATAACATACTGGCCAGAGGCTTCAAGGTATGCGAGCCCGATAAGGTATGGGTCTCAGACATCACATATGTTTGGACTGAGGAAGGGTGGCTGTAGCTGGCGGTCTTCCTGGATTTATTCTCACGGATGGTAGTGGGCTGGTCTATGTCGGAGAGGATGAGTTCTGAATTGATCGTGTCGGCATTCTTGATGGGGCAAGGAAGGCGGGGAGGAGTCAGGCCGCTGGTACATTCGGACCGTGGTAGCCAATATGCCAGTGCTCGATTCAGGGATGAGCTAGAGGCCAACAGTTGCCAGCAAAGCATGAGTCGGAGAGGAAACTGTTGGGACAACGCGGTAGCAGAGAGTTTCTTCGGAGTGCTGAAGCTGGAACTGGTACACAATGAGAGGTAGAGGAAAAGGCAGGAGGCACGAGAAAGCATCTTCGAGTATATCGAAGTGTTTTATAATCGGAGAAGAATCCACTCAGCAGTGGGCTATCTGAGTCCGGCAGAGTATGAGGAGAAATTCAAACCGGCGGCGTAGGGTATAGAGACTTAACCCTGCCTCCACTCTTCGGGGGAAGGTTCAAAGGCGACGCAATAAATATAAGATGAGCCTCTGAGTGTGGCTATCTCTTGCCGCGTACCCACATCCCACAGCCTCATAGTCTTGTCAACACTTGCTGATGCGAGCGTTTTACCGTCTGGTGAGAAGGCGACACAATAGACAGGAGATGAGTGTCCTTTGAGTGTGGCTATCTCTTGTTGCGTACCCACGTCCCACAACTTCACTGTATTGTCAAAACTTGCCGATGCGATCATCTTGCCGTCAGGCGAGAAGGCGATGTAAAAGACACTATCTGAGTGTCCTGTCAATGTAACCTGTTTCCTGGGACTGTTGCGCCATAGATAATACCAATAAAAGTTTCGATAATCATTTTGTTTGGGCGTAGGTGGATCAGGTATATGCACTCTCAGCAATTCATTCATGCGAGCCATATCACCTGTCTCGTGCGCGCGTTGCGCGAGATTTATATCTGCGACATAGAGTAAATGCCTGTTATGCTCTTGCTGCTCTTCGGCTATTACCTTTTGTCGCTCTGCCTTAGTCTTTGCTTCTTTAGCTATCTGTTGCTGCTTTTCCGCTTCCATAGAAGCTATCTGCGCTATCTCCTGCTGCTGCTTCGCCTCTCTCTTCGCTGCTTCCGCTATCTGCCCCTGTCGCTCCGCCTCTTTTGTTGCCGCTTCTACAATATCCCACTGCTTTTGCGCCTCTATCCTTGCCGCTGCTGCTATCGCTTGCTGCTCCTCTGCTTCCTTCCTCACCGCTTCCGTTAGCCGCGTCTGTTCGGACAACTCTGCCGCCTGCCCTCTTATCATCAATCCCGCGCTCACCGCCGCCAGCAGCACAAGCATCGCCGTTCCAATTATCTCCGCTCGCACTCGCGCGTTTCTCCTCGTGTACTTGAACAGTTTCTCTATCCCATCCGCTATTGGCGGCGACGGCTTCTTCTTTGCGAATGCTTCTTCGCTCTCATCTATCCATATCAGCTTCCTCGTACGTATGATGTTCCACGGTGGCTCTGTTAACGCCTGCTCGTTGTTCTTTGTTATCGTTTCTGAAATGTTTATCGGAATGATCGTTCGCTCTGTAGGGATAAACCTCTCGACTTCCATAGCAACGTAGGGCCGCCTCAACGCTCGCTCCGTCATCAACCAGTATCGCGCTCTTTTTCAGAGCCTTTTCAAGCGTCGGCTCTAATGACAACCCCGGCGGCGACTCTTCTTCATCTATGAAACAAGCAAAATCCAGGCTGCTTAATTCCTCCTTTAGTTTTACCGCATAGTCTTTAGCATCGTCGCGAGAGTATGAGATAAAAACGTCATATCTGAATCTCGCCCTGAATATGCCTTTGAAGAGACGATCTCTCATCTTATTCAACACTGAGCGGGTGTACACCAGGTTATGCATGACGTTTCACCTCCCTTAGCCATCATCTGGACCCCTGTCGAGGATGCCCTGTTAAACGTATTACTATTTCACTGGCTTGCACTTCAAGCTCCACCTCTTCACTTAGCCCAGTTTGCTGTAAATATAACTTTGAGATTCGGATGCCTTGCGAATTGCCGATTCTTATAATTCGAGTCTTAGATATAATGTAATTACAAGCCGATTTGTAGTCAAGCGAGGGCAAGCAACCTAACGCCCTGCATCAGCGGGGCCGCGACGTAGCACTCAAAGTAACCATGAGAAACTCGCTTCGCGGCCTCCGCTGCATGCTCTAGTTAGACGGCGTTTCTGTCAGAACATATTCACCAAAGCCTTTTTACACCATATGAATCCAACTGATTATCTATGCTCACAATCGTCAACTGCTCGATGGTTGCTTGTGCAATAAGCAATCTGTCAAACGGGTCGCGATGATGAAATGGTAAAGCTGAAACCAATGCAAGATGTTCTACTGCTATCGGAAGTAGCTCGACAGCGTTCTTTGTGAGTTGGTCTGGAATGAATAATTTGTACGGTTAAGTTAGAGCTAGCTTTCCTACGCTGATCTTGATGGCAATTTCCCATAGACTGGCAGCGCTGATTAGCAAGTCCACGTCCGATTCAAGCAGACGCTTGACCTCTGCGCTCAGGCGCGGGCTATCTTCGATGAACCACAAGAAAGTATGGGTGTCGAGTAGCAGCTTCATTGCATATACTCTCGAAAGTCTTCCAGCGGTTCATCAAAGTCTTCTGATATTGCGATCATACCCTTAGCGCTTCCAGCTTTTCGACGGATAGTTGACTTTGAAACAGGCACAAGTTTCAGGGACAGGTTCATCATTGCGTGTTATGACAACCTCCTGACCATCAAGAGCAGTCTGGATGAGAGCCTCTATCTGCGACTTTGCTTTGTCCAATTCGATCTGATACACAAGAGTTATCCTTAGTCATAGATTCTTACAGGAGCATTCTATCACAGGTTGTGCGTGGTGGCGTGCAGCCGTCTAACGCCCAGCATCAGCGGGGCCGCGCCAACCACTCAGGCAATGATAAGAAACTGGCTTCGCGGCCTTATAGTGTCTTAAATTTGTGGTACTGGTTTTGTAAATAGCTGATTTCAGGAACTCGATAATGGCATCTCCACAGATTTAAGACACTATACGCGGCCTCCGTTGCACGCAATTGTTAGGCGGGCAAGCGGCGAAACCGCTATGTGTGTGAAAGAAACTTGGCTCAAGCCGCCTCGCCTTGTAATCTTCCATAGCGCGTCCTGGTTGCCAAGACCTTCGCGCCAGTGGTGCCTTCTGCCCGCTTGTTAGGCTGGTCCCGGAGGTTTGCGTCGGTGTCTTTGGTGAAGCTTCGGCTCTCCCGTTTAGAAGAGTGTTTCCTTTGACAACCTCCGCTCCTTGACGCGCTATTCCTGCTCATTATGGAGGTATATACTAATGAAAGCCAAGTCTAAGCCCCGCTCTTTTCGCAAACCATCTCTCAAGCGCAGGAAGCTTACAATCACACATCCCAATGCCTGTGGCATTGATGTCGGCTCTGCTTCTCACTTTGTTGCTGTTGCTGCTGATTGCTGTGATGAAAGTGTCAGAGAGTTCTCCTCTTTCACATCTGATCTCTACAGGCTGGCCGAGTGGCTTGAGCGGTGTCGAGTTTCGACGGTTGTCATGGAATCTACTGGCGTCTATTGGATCCCTCTTTTCGAGCTACTCGATAGTCGGGGCTTTGAAGTTAAGCTTGTAGATGCTCGCAGAGTCAAGAATGTGCCTGGCCGCAAATCGGATGTTGTAGACTGCCAATGGCTGCAAGAACTTCATACCTACGGCCTGCTCGAAGGTGCTTTTCGTCCAAAAGATGAGATTGTCGTGTTGCGCTCTTACTTACGTCAACGAGCAATGCTTGTGCGCTCGGCGGCAACGCATATTCAGCACATGCAGAAAGCGCTTTCACAGATGAACCTCCAACTTCACAATGTCATCAGCGACATTACCGGAGTAACCGGCTTGAAGATCATCCGAGCCATCGTGGCTGGTCAACGTGAGGCTCAAGTGCTTGCCTCCTTGCGCGACCCGAAGTGTAAGAACTCTGTCGAGACCATAGCAAAATCCCTCGAAGGCAATTACCGCCGGGAGCATCTGTTCTCACTAAAGCAAGCCCTTGAGTTGTATGACTTCTACCATCAGAAGATCACAGAGTGTGACGGCGAGCTTGAGTTGCAACTAAAGACCATGACGAAAGCAGCCGTTACGACAAACAAGCCGTTGCCTGCGGCTCGATGCGCCCGCAGACTTGAGAGCAACCGGATAAGATTCGATGCGCGCAAATACCTGTTCGAGATGAGTGGTGTAGACCTCACTCAGATAGATGGAATAGATACCTCGACCGCACTGGTAGTCATCAGCGAGATAGGATGTGACATGACGAGATGGCCGACTGGAAAACATTTCGGGTCCTGGATGTGTCTGTCGCCAGGCTCGAAAATAAGCGGCGGAAAAGTCTTGTCAACGAGGACTAAGCCGGGAGCCAATCGAGCAGCCAATGCACTGAGACAAGCTGCGCAATCGCTACATCATAGCCAGAGCGCATTGGGAGCCTACTTTCGCAGAATGCGTGCGAGGCTGGGAGCGCCAAAAGCGATAACAGCGACAGCTTATAAACTAGCAAGGATGATCTACTCAATGTTGAAGTATGGGACTGAGTATGTGGATGCGGGGCAGCAAGCATATGAAGAACAATATCGAGATAGGGCGCTGAGAAATCTACAGCGGAATGCTCGTCGCTTCGGATACGAACTGGTTAAAGCAGAGCCAAATGCCGTTTGCCCCACTTCCTAGAATCAATCACTTGTCGGGTTGTTTCTTAGAAGGCCGCCTCTTATTCAGAACGCTCTGACTGCTGTTCTGGCTTAGGGATCTTTTCAATCCAGTCCCTCCATTTTTTGAGAGTATTTGCATCCACAGCGATTCCTGCTGAGGCGCCTCCTTTTTGGCGTATATCAATAGCGTTGAGAATCTGTTGATAGTATGGGAAGTATTTGCTTTTCTCTTCATAGCCAACTAGTAGGGACATAATCCGTAGCAGATTATCTTGTTCATGCATAGCTTTATCTTGCTTGGATTGTGTCAAAAGATAAGTGGCTTGATTTGCCAATAGCGGAATCAGAATGCTTCTGAGATGTGGGACCTGTTCCCAAAAGCCTTCGACTATAGAAATTCCAATATTGCGCTCTTGAGAACCGCCCGCAAACCATTTAAATGATTCAAACAGGTATGTATCTCGCCTAATTTGCTGTTGTTCTTCTGCATGCTTTTCACGCTCATCAATAAGCTCCTTTCTCTGGGCCTGTCTCTCTTTTGCAGCTTGCGCCTGTTGCTCTCTATTTGCCTCAAACTGCATATAGGCAATGACCGAGCCACTGGTAGCGCCAATTAGAGCGCCGATGACTCCTGCAAGTCCTTGGTCCATATTTCCTCCATCCCGCAAGTAGAATAAAGAACCTACATACAAATAATCTCATCCCTTTAACTAGGACTCAATAAGAGAAAACGAATAGACACCTAACGTCCCAGTTGAGCAGGCGCGGCGCGTAGCACTGAAACAACTATGTCAGATTCGACCGCCGCGCTCCGATCACACCGCTTGTTAGACGGGTGCCACCGGATAGTTTACAACACGGAGATTAAATTGGCTAAGAATCTAAAGAACGCTTGTATCTATCGCACCAGTGGCGAAAGCATGATTACAATTGACCGAGGTGAGCAGATCACAAGGCTTTTGCTTGACTCTCTTAGCGCACGTGTATGCAAAGGGGCGATGCTCCCAGACTTCCAGACATTCGGCCTAACTGTGCCTAGCGAAGTCTTATGCCCTAGTTGACCGGGCGTGCGAGCATCAAGGGCTGTATGTTAGATCGGTTTTCTATTGCATGTACAGGTTCGCCTTGAGATGAATTAACAATTTAGCCGAGGCTGAACCCGTACACTGATGCGAAATCCGATCTAAGAAACTTACTGCGGTAGCTTCAACCGAGCCTCCGAATCACGTTATATCTTTAAGTTTATCTTTTTCAGGGTCTCTGTTAGGATGCCGACGCCAAACAATTGCGCGCAATGGAGCCTCGCCACAAATTTCTTATGCAAGCCAGGTTGGTCGGCGGCTCGCTGACGCAACAGGCTAGGCGGCTTCGCTACGAGTCGAAACTGCTATCGGTGGGAAGGAGATAGTTATGCCATCGAAAGAACAACCGCACAACAATGATAAAGCAAGCTCACATCAACGGTTGACGAAGCCTCCTACCAACAATTCGGATTTACCAGCCCTACAGCAAACTCACCCGTCCGCTATCATTCAACGAGCCAGGCTTGTTCCCCCTTCGCTGACTGCGCAAGATGTGCTGCAACTTCAACGCACTATCGGCAATCGGGCAGTGGGGCAGCTCTTAGCAGAAACGCAGCAACGCTCAACGGCCCAAACAAAAGGGGCCGACACTGGGCTGCCTGATAATCTGAAAGCCGGGGTTGAAACCCTGTCCGGCATCCCAATGGATGATGTGAAAGTCCACTATGATTCCGCCAAACCCGCCGATTTGCAGGCGTTGGCATATACGCAGGGCGTGGACATCCACATGGGACCGGGGCAGGAAAAGCATCTGGCGCATGAAGCATGGCATGTGGCGCAGCAGAAACAAGGGCGAGTAAATCCCACTATTCAGGCGAAGGGAGTTGATATTAATGATGATGTGTCGTTAGAAAAAGAAGCGGATGTAATGGGAGAGCAATCGGCTCGATTGTCCTTGCCCAGATCGGGAATGACGGGAGCCGAGCAGGCCAACGCTCTGCAATCGAAAGAAGGTCTTGATGGGCGCGAGGGAAGAGTTCGTTTGAATTCCTTAACTCCTTCGATACCCGTCCAGCGATTAAAAGCGAAGGGCGACGACAAATCAATGGACCTATCAGCGCTTGATACGAATGTATTGTTAGGTATTCTGGATAACTTGAAAGAGGGGAAAGAGATTTTCACGTTGGACCGCGCGTCTTATGAAGCCGAGACAGGAGATTTGGAAAGAGTACAAGATGAGATACGCAGGAGGAATAAAAGAGAAAGGACAAGCGAAGAGGAGGAGCCTGAAGAGGAGGAGCATGAAGTAGTAAACCCGCAAGGATCAGATGAAATAGGTGAAGAGTTGAAGGATTGGCTCGCAAGCGAGGGAGTTACTACATCTCAGTATTGGCCAAATGTTGGGCCAGAGAAGGTGCATCGAATAAGCAAGGGTCAGACAAAAGACGAGAAGGAACGCGCATGCTGGAATTGGGCGCTCAGGGCGTTGTCGGACCAGGGTGGGCCATCACCTGATAATTTCTGGAATTACATTATTCAACTCGGTGAGGAAGAGCCGGGCTGGATGGCAAGCATCCCGCGTGAGGTTAAGGCGGAGATCAACAAAGTAATGAACGAGATAAGAAAGAGCCGTTTATCAATAACTCCGGAAACCGTCGGAACGATGAAGTACACTAAGCCTCAGATAGCGAAGGCTAAGGAATTATTAACAGCAGCAAGTAGAATCCTGGTTCAGGCGCACGACTTCGAGATAGTAAGCGAATCAGAGGCGGCGGGATGGATAGTCTGTCAATACAAATACAAAGAAGGTGCGGCGGTGCCAGAGCACTGGTGGATCGAGCTACCGGGCGGTGTGGTGATACAGACAGTGCCAGGAGTAGATATAGAGATCGGCAGGACAGATCTAAGGTGGCATAGCGAGAGTGGACGGATGCCAGAAACTGCGCCGGAGTATGGCACGATTCGCATCCCGGTGAAGGCTCTGAAAGGGCGACACGTAGAAATCTTAAAGCAAGGTATGGCAGCGGAAAAAGCCAAGCAGATCAAGAGACGCAGGACGAGCAGGGGCCGCAGAGGCGGTAGATGAGGCAGAGGCGGCAATTTACTACAATGTGGCGGGGCCGAACCACAAGCGGGTCAGTCAAACCACCATCTTGCGAGATTGGATAGAAGCTTGTCGGTTTCGGTGGTGCATGCGCGAGGGCAACCTCGCTTGCTCCGCCTGGCGGCCTAACGCCCAGCATCAGCGGGGCCGCGCCAACCACTCAAGGAACCATATAAAACTCGCTTCGCGGCCTCCGCTGCATGTTCTAGTTAGACTTTGACCGGTTCGCAGGGGCTCGTTTCTTCCTTTGAGTCACTTATGATTCTGTCTTGATACTTCTTTTGAAGCTTGCCGTAATATTCAACTATCCTTTGCGCGTCATGCCCACACTCCTCAGAAATCTGGTGCCGCGCTTCTCTTATCCTCGCTATTGTTGGATCATCCTTCGCTTTCATCTTGTCCTCCGATTAGCTCCAATGGCGTAACTAGTAGCGGAATATACAATCCAAGCATAGCATTTACCCGTCTGATATGACCAAATTTATTGGCATTCGCAAGATGACGGCAGTTCCAGGTAAGCAGAAAGTCGCACTTATGGTAGGAGGCCAAAGCCAAATGAAGTGCATCTCCGACGGGATCATTTGGCATTACCTTATGCTGTATGTAAGCTGCAACTATCTCGGCAATAGCGTCCTCAACGGGCAGCAGAGGCAAATCATCTATCAATTCAACGGCTTTCTCTTTGTTCGGGTAATCACCACGATTAAGTTCATCGAGAACCGCCACGCTGGTTACAAGCGAGTAATCATCACTAGCGTTATCCCACCATTGGCGTGTCCACTGTTTACGCGCTTCCATGTCAGGCTCTGTACGAATCTCGTGATAGAAGCTCGGGATGGAAGTTTCGATGTAAACCTTTGGCTTCATAGATCGAAGGCTATACCCGTGGCGGGCGATAGTCAAAGTCTAACTACAGCATGCAGCGGGCGCGGGGCTGTAGATCGATTGAGCCAGCGAAAGCCATGTGAAACCAGCTTACCGCGCTCCGCTGCATGCTGTAGTTAGACATCGCGTCTTTGCAACCACGCCTCCGCGCCCCTCTGCCGCGCCCTCAACATAGAATTGAAACTCGCGCCAGTCAACTCAGGCGCGGCATCACACTCAAAGTGATTGCAGACCTGCCTGCGCGGCGGCGTCCGTGTATTCAAGTTATTTCGTAAGCGAGCGTATAACGCCCAGCATCAGCGGGGCCGCGCGAGGCGCTGGCATCCATGCAAAAGGTTGTTCGCGGCCTCCGCTGCATGCAAATGTTAGATCGCGGTCAAGGCAGCATTAAATGAGCTTTGATCGCATCTTGCACGAAAGTGTGTATAGCCACTGAATGCTTCCTGAGCAATTCCTCTATTGGCTTAACTGGACAATTCCCCACACGTAGCCATATAAACTTTGGCGGATGCCCATATAGCAAACTGCGTAGTTGAAAGTCCGAATCCTTCGACACAATTACAAAGTCATTCTGTTTGGCATACTCCCATATCTCAGTATCGCTAGAGTCCCGCAACCCGACATCGCGTACGTGCACACTATCTGGATAAAGATCAGCCAACAGGCGTGGCAAACGCGGCGATAGATTTTGATCGAATATTAATTTCATGCAGGCAGTGTCGCTAATTTACGTTCACGGTCAGCGGCGAAGGCAAGACAGGCACGAATATCGTCAGTAGTAAGGTCGGGAAATTCAGCCAACAATTCTTCTTGACTCATTCCACCTGCAAGGTATTCCAAAACATCAGTGACGCTCATCCGAGTGCCACGAATGCACGGTTTCCCGCTACGTTTGTCAGGTTCTATGGTGATAACTCTGCTGTAATCTATCTGTATCATGAGTCAATCATATCACAAATCGGTTATTGCCAAAGTGAGGCGGCGTTCGTGGGTGCGCGAAGTGAAAGTAGGTAGCCTCAAGCTGCTTTTGGCCAATCCAAGCTAACGACGGGTTTTGGACACAGTTCATCAAGCCTCTCATTGAGTACAAAACTCCTCAACGCCAGCATCGCATCGGCTCCTGCCTCACTCCATCTCATACCAGCCTGCTTACAGCGCGCCGTCACCATCTGCTTGCACGTCGATTCGACTGCCCCACTCCCGATTGGCAATCCCGCTTCCTCATACTCCCCATACTTCATCTGCTCTTGCCTCACTCTCATATATTTGATCGCTGCGCTTCTTACCCGCTCCCCCTCCTCGTTTCTCATCCGCAGTCCTCTCATCGCCGCAACCACTTGTCTGACTCGTCCCCCCTTAAGTTGACTTAACTTCTTGTGCGCCCATCGCTGCGACGCTGCCGTTGCCTCTCCCCATCGCGCGTTGGCTACGGCCCAGATTCGCTCCGAGGCGTGATAATAATCCAAGATGCGCCGCGATTTCGGGAATAATAACTCGGCGGTTTGATCAATCCACTCCGCCCCATCGCCCAGCACGATGATCTGATCCTGCTGACGAATCCCTGCTCGCAAACACAGCGCCCACAGCCTTTGGCGGAACCCAACCACATCACCTCGCCGCGCACAGCGATAGCGCTGCAACAGTTCCCATCGCCCGGCTTGGATCTCGATGCGCTGGCTGAGTTCATAAACTACGCCGCATTTGACCTCCTGCCACGAGCCGTCCTGCAAGCCAAGTTGCACGCCATCCATCTCGACGATAAAAGTGCGCGGCACTGGCTGATGCGGCCCACGAGTTTCGCCTAACCCTTGTCTTGCCGCCTGCTGCTCTTCCTGGTGTTGGAGTTGTTCGGCCTCAGCGCCAAGCTCTTCGGCAATGGTTTCGATTTGTCGGGCACTGAGCCGCACAGCGCTAACTTCTGCAAGTATCTGCTCGGCCTTATGAAAAGGCAGGTGAGCCGAAAGCAGCGCCAGCGCGCGCTCGACGCCGGGCGAAATCTCACGCGTTGATTGCCCGATTTGGACGTCGAGAGGAGAAGCGCTTGAGCCACACTGGGGGCAGCGGTAATAAGCCCGCTTGTAAGTGACCTCGCCGATCAGCGTACGCACAGTCTTTTCTGAGTAACGATGGAAGCGCTGTTTGCAGCCACAGTCGCAGGGACGAGATGATGAGCTATAGCCGGTGCCTGTTTGCTGGAGTTGGTCAGTCATGGCCAGTTGTGAGATGCGTTGACCTAAAGCGAGAGCGGCTTGTTCAAGGGTGGCCATAGATAAAGGTTGACTGGCTGAGGAGGTGGCGTTGGCGCGAAGTTGTTCCAGCCAATGTTGAGTAGCGGTTATAATCTGATCAGTGAGGGTCATCGGAGGTGTAGTCCTTTCGCATAAGTTAATTGACACGAAAAGTCTACCCTCCGTCCTCATTTCTACCTACTCTGACTTCGCGCACCCGGCGTTCGTTCACTCACAGCATTTCGTACGCGACTGTCTAACGCCCAGTATCAGCGGGGCCGCGTGAGGCATTCAAGCAATGATAAGAAACCCGTTTCGCGGCCTCCGCTGCATGCGTTTGTTAGGCCAACTTGCGGCGCACTTCGACAGAAATATTGTATTAAGGGTGATCAACATAAAATCATTTGATGCTAAACCATGTTCCGAATTTAGCCCCAGATGCTCTAGTTAACCACCCTTAAGTATGTGGAAAAACCTCCGTTATTACCATTTTATTATCATATTTACCAAAAATAATGCCGGTTAAATCATTAGTGGTGTATCTCTGACTATCTACTTTCCACATCCCATCTTCAAAGCTCAGTTTCTGTTCTGCTAAATTGATCTCTATCTGCTTTTTGTCACGAAACAGTCTATTTATGCCATTTACCCTGTCCTTATAAGTTGAACCTCCCCCAGCATGATAAACTAAGGTTCTTCTGTAGACTCGGCTAAGAAGTTCCTGACGTGTCACTCTCTTGCGAAGATATTGGTCAAGCTCTGAAATCTTGTCAAGGTTTTTACTACCAAAAGATGTTGGTCCAACCAAAAGTGTTGTGTGAAGTAAGTCATGAGGCCCGTCGTACATAATACGCACCTCTTTGTCCATCTCGGAGATATACAAATACACCTTGTTGTCAAAGCCCGAAGAGTGTCTTAGGTGTAAATTGCCTTCCTGATCTCGCACTCTCAAAGATTGCCTATCAAAGATCATATATCTAAGACCTCCTTTAGGAGTGAATGACTGTGCAGCTACCGAGGCCAAATCTGTCAAATCTCCTATCTGCACGGACCCGGCAGAAACATACTTTAGTGCAACTAGAGCGTACCGACCGGGGTCTTTAATGGGATTCGGAATGACAGTGGCTAGAGAATCCGAAGGGTGATAATTTGGTAAGAATTGAATATCTTTTAACTCTCTCATTTCGTACCAAAGTCGCTTCGACTCAGTTAAACCAAATATATAGATATAATCCTCCGGCTTATTATTCATTATGGTAATACCGCCTGTTGTAGAACTACCATATTCAAAATGTTGGTCAATGCCTGACAGCGTAGAGACCCGTAAGGATAGCTCTGTCAGTTGAGCCTGCAAAGTTCTTTCTTGAGTAGCTTGTTGGAGAATATCAGCAGCCTTGCAAGGGAAGGGTTGGCTAAGGAAAGAATAAGCCACTGCACTAATAGAAAAGTTCAAGAACTCTCTTCTGGTTTGCATGTTCTCCTTAGAATCTCTCTTCCACATTTAGGTTGCTTGAAGTGACACCGATTCAATATCGGGACACATGTTGTAGAATTGGATCATAGACACCTCACCAGCCGTTGGCCTAACGGTTGGGTTGACCGAGCGCGTTGCTGTAGGCTTACCCTGCCAAGGCAAACCATCTGAAACCCGATTACCGCGCTTCGGTCCAACCCTTTGTTAGACCCGCCTTCTTTCCACAAGCCTGCTTTAATCCAGCATCACTGTTTCTGCTTTTTGCTCTCTGATTTCTTCCCTTCCTCTCTGCTCCCTGTTTCTGTTTGATTGCCTATATGCCTCGACTCACCTTCGCTTCATCAGGCAAGGATCTGTCAGCAGGCAACAGCATAGCTTTCTGCTGCCGCTTGTTCAACCTATCTACTCTGTCTGAGCAAGACCCCATTAGGGCTGCCTGACTCCATAGCAAGATAGTAATTGCAAGGAGCAAATCAGCATCTAGTAGCGGAAGAAAGAACAAGCGACAGCAGGAAGCCAGGAGTGAGGTAACGAAGAGGTGATTGGCTAAAATCAACCCGAACATTGATTCTCATCCACACTGTCGCTAGGGTCTAACGCCCAGCATCAGCGGGGCCGCGCGAGACACTGGTGAAACGATGAGAAACTCGATTCGCGGCCTCCGCTGCATGCGTTTGTTAGACCCACTTAGTAGCCTCTGCTCCTGTTCGTTTGTTTCAATTTTTCATAGGCCAGGTTTATCTCTTTCATCCTCATCTCTGCAAGTTCACGGAACTCCGTTGCAAGAGTAGCTACTTTGTCAGGATGGTACATCTTAGCCATTTGGCGGTAAGCAACAGTAATATCTTCTTGAGTAGCATCAATTGAAATCCCTAATATTTCATGGGCTGTCTTATCTCTACGCGATGTGGTGGAATTATCGTTTATATTGAATCTAGAAGATTCTGATCTACCCGAATAGCTTTGATCAAATGGCCTTCGTCTCTGCTCGTGAGCCTTTCGATCTTCCTCTTCTGCCGCTGTGCTTAGAGTTTCTACTATGATTTGTTTTTGTTGTAACTCCAAAATATTCTGCTCTAGCTTCTGAATACAATTGTAGAGCACTGTAGGATCGTCTGACAGATGCGGTCTTAGCCTCAAGCCTCGAAGAACTTCATTGTGATATAACAGGGCTGTCTTGATAGCTGCTAAGCACGAATCTCTTGCTAACTTACTTAGATTACTCTTGGTGGCATAAGTGTCACGAAATTCTTCGTAAGATGTTTGAACCCTTATCAGGGCATGTTTTAGCTGCACCTCTCGCTCAATTTGGCTTTCCAATAATTTTTCTTCCTGCTCTTTTTGTATATGTCTTTGTCGTTCAACCTCCAAAGCACTAAGCCTTTGTTGGTCTTTCTCTTTATAGTCCTTCGCAGCTCTTGATAATAAAATTGCCAATAATATGACTAAAGCAATAAGACTCACAAGCATTCGGGATTCTCCTTCAAAATATTACCCTGAATACTTTACTTGAACTAGGCTTGTCAACCAGGAACTTCGCCTGTGGGTCTAACGCTCGTGTTCAGCCGGTGCGCGTGTGACACTGGCGAAACGATACGAAATTCGCTTCGCGCACTGATAGTGTCTTAATTGTGTGGTGTTATTTACTTTGGTGACGCTGCAATCTTCCTTAAAATCTCATGCTCATCAGCCCCTAAAGCTTTCACAATATCAAGGAACTCCACAACGTCTAATCTGCGCTCTCCGCGCTCATACTTGGAAACAAACGACTGAGGCTTCTTTAGCTTCTTGGCTAATCGGTGTTGTGATAGTCCCTTCTCTTCACGGACAGAGATTAAGATAGCGAGAAATAACTTGTATCGTTTCGTAAACACCGATTTCGTCACGCGCCTAATATAAATCCCGAAATAGGTTAAACCCAAAACAGGTTGAACCCAAAACGGGTTTAGCTTATACTTTGCCAGCTTAGAAAGGGGTAAGGTATGAGCGGAGAAGATAACGGACATGGCAAGAGCAACGGACAGAAACCAATATCAGTAACACCAATCCAGTTGCTTGGCGTAATCCTTAAAGTTGTTTTGAAAGACCGTATCACGGATGAAGAGATTGAGCTTATTTGCTCTAACTACTATAAGACGGTTGAGGACTGGTGGGGGTAGAGATATGTCACACATAGAACCGCTCGACTTTGAAAAAGACTTGGCAGCACCTCTTGATGAAGGGATCGCAGATATGGTAAGGATACTTTCCCGCGCAGGCATTGAAACATTTGAATCCTGTCAGGGGGGTGAGGGTCATGCTTATGCAGAGCCTACGGTTCGGTTTTCTGGCCAACGAGGGGAAGGTTTTCGGGCCTTATCAATAGCGATGGACAATGGCCTGCGGTTATCGGAGTTAAGGCGGGTTTGGCCTATTAATGACGGAGAGCCTACTGGCCCTTGGTGGGAATTAACCTTTCGCAAGCCCAAGAGCCAGTAGGGTTGAAGGTGTTACGATAAACCAGCACACTCTTTACACTGCGGTCTACCGCCAGTACCAGAAGTTCTGTTCTCTTTTTCGATGTTGTTTCCGGTATTGCACTCTGTGTTGTCGTGGTAGACTTTAGGGTCATTCGGAAGCTTCGAATGCCACGCACTAACTTTCCCCATGATTTTTTATCTCCAAGAGCGCGTAAGGGTAGATTTTAGGTATGGGGTATGATATATTGCCGATGCAACAAGAAACCCCGGACTGCTAATTCGACCCCGCGCTCTGGCCGAGACTGGGCCGAATTAGCAGCCGTTACCTCTAGTAAACAATCGTTAGTTCTACCACAACCCGTAGTGATAAGCAAGATGAAACCCTACCGGATTAAGTGGTAAGCCCATTAACCCCATTAGTTAGGTAAATTTAGACCGAGTTCTAAATATAAAGCAGATTGAGCCGAAAAGTGTAAAAGCAAAAAGCACCCGAAGGTGCTCATGCTCTTGGTGGTGATCTGCATTGCGGTTGATAGTTCATTCGCTCAACTCCCTTTTGATTTGCTCTTTCAGAGAACCGTCAAGACATGCCACACATACACGTTTCAGCCCATGCTCACTCTGGAAAATGATATGCGAGTCCGTCACGTCGAAAACATCAAAGCTACGGCTTGGCTCTAGTTCGTCTGCCACTTCCCATGCGAGGTCTGTTAGTTGGTCTATGGTCATGATTTCTCCTATGAGGCTAATAGCTCGCTGATGCTCCAAACGTGATCTGTTAAACCGGAAGCCATCGCAGGTGTCTGTTTGCCAATGCTGCTATGCCTGCGGCAAAAGTTGTAGTAAGCGAAGAACAGAGCCAACGCCGCTTTCAAGTTCTCCCACTTCTTAGAGAAAGCATTCGTCAAGCGCGTGAATCTTCGCATCTGCATGCGTATAGTCAGATTGTTTCTCTCAACTATGCTGGTGCAGATTCTTTTAGGGTCAGGGTTGCCAAAGATTATTTCCGATGTTGTTTTCACCACAACGGGTGACGAATATCTGTGATCGTCGCTATCGGGAGCCGCATAGTGTTTGATGAGTTGTGCGAAGTCAATGCCCTTATGCTCAAGCTCGCGCACCACGTTGTAGCGGTAGGGAGAGAAACCGTCCGTCGTGACTTGAAATCTTTCGTCATAGGTAGCGCGAGCAAGTTTCTTTGTGAAGGCGCGAGTATCTTCGGCAGTTCGTCTTCCAAGATGCCATGCTAGAACAAGCTTTGTGTTGCGCTCGAATCCGACGAACGTATAAGCATCACCTAGCTTGTCAATCTGTTGCCAGCCTAATTCTTCTTTAGTCTCTTCTGGCATTGCTTTGAGTGTTTTTTCCTTCATTTGTACGAAACACCACAGTTCGTCGCATTCAACGTCTTTGACGGGCATGTTCTGGATGCGCTCGTTTAGTAATCGCTCGCACCTTTCGCCAGCTATGACGAGAAGTTTCATAAGTGTGTTTATGTTTACGCCAGTGAGTCTTTCTGTAGATCGGAGAGAACAGCCTTCAAGTAGGAGATTCAGACATTGAACAGCCTTCTCAATCGGAAGATACATGTTATCGAGCGGTTTATCTTGCGGTTCAACGAAAGACCTTTTGCAGGGTTTGCATTGATAGCGTTGAAGACCATGACGATCTTTGCCGCGCTTCTTAGCTTCATTCTGACAGTTATGACATACCATATCGTGAGCCTTGCCTTTCATCGGGCGATGGCTCACAATGTCTTTGCCGAAGGCCAACGTGAGCAATCGCGTTTGGTTTTCAATAAAGGGCTTGTTGGTTCCAGCCAGCATGCCCTTTTACTACGCCTTCAAGTATACGTGAGCGGTCACGTATAGTCAACTAAAAAACACCTAAATCCTTAATAATTTTGTTGATTTTTTCCTAAGCGGTCACGTATAATGCGGGTATGTCAAAAGATGGCTCATCACACAAGAAAGACCCCGCAGCAGTAGCACTTGGCCGTAAGGGTGGACTTAAAGGTGGCCCTGCACGAGCCGCAAAAATGACCCCAGAAGAACGTAAAGAAAGCGCAAGAAAAGCTGTACTGGCAAGGTGGGCGAAGGCAAAAGGAGAACAAGGTTTCCAAGATGCCGTTAATAATAAATAAAGCACGCCCGCCAGCGTGCTTACTATCAAACTCCTTCATCGTTACAGCCTGTCAAACACGGCTGTCAATAGGTCGTGTGCTATCTCAGATCGTACCACGGAGGTGGTCAAATGGGTAGCACAGAATTAGCCTATATCAATCCTGACATTATTGCTTGGGCGATAAAACGAAGCGGCAAGACACGCAAACAACTTGAAAAAACTCTTGGCACTACCGCAGAGCAAATATCAAGATGGGAATATGGGTTTTCATACCCATCTTTTAGTAAGGCCGTAAAACTAGCAGAAACTTTACGCATACCTTTCGGATACTTGTACCTGGATGAACCGCCAGTAATAGAGGTTCCGCTGCCTGATTTTCGGAAACTAACAGATGCTGAAACACCTCCACCAAGTATAGACTTGCTGGATGTTTTACACTCCGCCATGATTCAGCAGGATTGGTATAAGGATTACGAGTTAGAGCACAACGCGAAACCATTGCCTTTCGTTTCCAGCTTCACGCATACAAACAGTGTGGTTGAAATCGCCGGGAATATCAGTAAGATTCTTGAACTTCACCGCGTCCGCAAGGAAAGGAATAGTTGGAGTGAGTATCTAACTGGATTAACAAGAAGCGCAGAGGCGGCGGGCATCTTAGTTATGCGGAGTGGGGTTGTAGGAAACAATACGAGAAGACCTTTATCGAGGGATGAATTTCAGGGATTTGCTATTACCGACCCTATCGCGCCACTTGTTTTTATTAACACAACGGATTATGAAGCGGCAAAGATATTTACCCTTCTGCATGAACTCGCTCACATCTGGACAGGGCAAAGCGGAATATCTTTTGCCGACGAAGAACAAGCATCAAGACCAACGCTTAACGTCGAATCGTTTTGCAACGCGATAGCGGCTGAGGCATTAGTACCAAGAGATGAGTTTCTAGCCCTGTGGAATGGTCAAATTAATGTTGAGCGGATTCAAAGACTCGCTAGGCACTTTTATGTGAGTTCACTCGTAATACTTAGACGGGCAAGGGAGCTTGAAAGAATAAGCGTGTCAGAATTCATAAAACTGTTAAAGATTGTACGACTTCAAATGACAGCCAAAAAACAAGGTGTAGGGGGTAATTACCATGCCAACGTAGAAGCTCGACATGGAAGTAGATTCTTTGAGGCTGTTATTAATGATGTCCGTTTGGGTAGAACCATGTATCGGGAAGCGTCCAAACTTTTAAATGTGAGTGTTCCAGTGCTAGAAAAATATGTAGAAGGGAAATAAAAGTTGAGGTACTGGCCAGATGCGGATGTTTTTATACAATCAAAGAATAAGATGTATAAGTTTGACCGGGTTCCGCAGTTTTGGGCATTCTTATCAGCACAGCTTGAAGCGGGAGTTATAAAGGTTCCCAAAATGGTGTACGACGAATTAGCCGTAGGTATTGATGAACTTGCTACTTGGTGCAAGACACGAAAATCAAGCGGGATGTGCATACACTCAGACTCAAAGGTTCAAGATTGTTACAAGCAAATAGCTAATTATGTGATGGCGAAATACGCGATTCAGCATGCAGCCGAATTTCTAAGGGGCGGGGACGGTTGGGTAATTGCACATGCAATGGCGGAAAAAGGCACTGTTGTAACTCAGGAGTCTGAGCAAACCAAGAAAAAGAAGGTGAAGGTTCCCACTGTTTGTAAAGATAGCGGCGTGAGATGCATAGACACTTTTCAAATGTTAGATGAACTGGATTTCAAGATTCCCTAAACTCGAATTAGCTCCCCCACGTTTAAGTCGTTGCCCGATTCAGCAACTTTCTTTAAGGACACTACCACACAATTAAGACACTATCCGCGCACTCGGCTGCAACACGTTGTTATGCATCAATCCAGCTTAGCATTCACAGTTGTTCGATCAGTCATTTGAAATGCTTCAATTTCTTCACCTGTCTTTTTGTGTCTATACTTTTTCTTGTTCGACGGCAATGTATTACTTCTATTAACAATTTCTTGTAGTTGCTTCGCACGCACATTATGTCGCTTTCCCATTGCGTCGAGTACACCAAGAGCCTGAACATTAACGCTATCAATCCATTCCTTTTGGATTGTGGTTTCAAGCTGCGTTCGCGCCTCAAGAACTGCGGGAATGTTCTCAGGGAAGATCTGGTGAGAGGTCTTCGAGTCTTGAACGAAAACGGAAACGATCTGCAACGACTGGGGGCCTTTGTTACGAACGCGGATATGTATGCGAACCTCGCTCCAGCCCCGTCCCTCTTGGTAGACCTTCGTCCCCTTCGTCGTGTCGGATTCACTGCAAGATAGAAACACAAGACTCGCGTCCACAGAGATCCTAGGACGGTCTCTGGCTGCCGACACGAGTGTTTTGATGGCCAATACGGTTGAGAGCACTGCTCCCCAAACAGCCAAGATTGTTTTTATAGTGTCATCCATGATGCATAACGCCAAGCATCAGTGGGCGCGGCATGTTGCCTCCCCCGCATCATATCAAACTCATTTGCCGCGCTCCACTGCATGCTGATGTTGGGGTGCGCGAAGTGAAAGTAGGTAGCCTCAAGCTGCTTTTGGCCAATCCAAGCTAACGACGGGTTTTGGACACAGTTCATCAAGCCTCTCATTGAGTACAAAACTCCTCAACGCCAGCATCGCATCGGCTCCTGCCTCACTCCATCTCATACCAGCCTGCTTACAGCGCGCCGTCACCATCTGCTTGCACGTCGATTCGACTGCCCCACTCCCGATTGGCAATCCCGCTTCCTCATACTCCCCATACTTCATCTGCTCTTGCCTCACTCTCATATATTTGATCGCTGCGCTTCTTACCCGCTCCCCCTCCTCGTTTCTCATCCGCAGTCCTCTCATCGCCGCAACCACTTGTCTGACTCGTCCCCCCTTAAGTTGACTTAACTTCTTGTGCGCCCATCGCTGCGACGCTGCCGTTGCCTCTCCCCATCGCGCGTTGGCTACGGCCCAGATTCGCTCCGAGGCGTGATAATAATCCAAGATGCGCCGCGATTTCGGGAATAATAACTCGGCGGTTTGATCAATCCACTCCGCCCCATCGCCCAGCACGATGATCTGATCCTGCTGACGAATCCCTGCTCGCAAACACAGCGCCCACAGCCTTTGGCGGAACCCAACCACATCACCTCGCCGCGCACAGCGATAGCGCTGCAACAGTTCCCATCGCCCGGCTTGGATCTCGATGCGCTGGCTGAGTTCATAAACTACGCCGCATTTGACCTCCTGCCACGAGCCGTCCTGCAAGCCAAGTTGCACGCCATCCATCTCGACGATAAAAGTGCGCGGCACTGGCTGATGCGGCCCACGAGTTTCGCCTAACCCTTGTCTTGCCGCCTGCTGCTCTTCCTGGTGTTGGAGTTGTTCGGCCTCAGCGCCAAGCTCTTCGGCAATGGTTTCGATTTGTCGGGCACTGAGCCGCACAGCGCTAACTTCTGCAAGTATCTGCTCGGCCTTATGAAAAGGCAGGTGAGCCGAAAGCAGCGCCAGCGCGCGCTCGACGCCGGGCGAAATCTCACGCGTTGATTGCCCGATTTGGACGTCGAGAGGAGAAGCGCTTGAGCCACACTGGGGGCAGCGGTAATAAGCCCGCTTGTAAGTGACCTCGCCGATCAGCGTACGCACAGTCTTTTCTGAGTAACGATGGAAGCGCTGTTTGCAGCCACAGTCGCAGGGACGAGATGATGAGCTATAGCCGGTGCCTGTTCGCTGGAGTTGGTCAGTCATGGCCAGTTGTGAGATGCGTTGACCTAAAGCGAGAGCGGCTTGTTCAAGGGTGGCCATAGATAAAGGTTGACTGGCTGAGGAGGTGGCGTTGGCGCGAAGTTGTTCCAGCCAATGTTGAGTAGCGGTTATAATCTGATCAGTGAGGGTCATCGGAGGTGTAGTCCTTTCGCATAAGTTAATTGACACGAAAAGTCTACCCTCCGTCCTCATTTCTACCTACTCTGACTTCGCGCACCCCTGATGTTGGGCGGCGTGTTGGAGCAACAATATGAATCTACAAAGGCAAGGACTCAATGAGCGAGCAAAATGCATCAGAGATGAATCCAGCAGGTTTTCACCGATGCCGCTTATTGCAATCAGCACGTCAGTCAAGCGGGTGTGACTTCGATTGATCCTGATCCGTTGGGCAGTTGATGCGTTATCTTGACGCGATCAATCAAGGGCCTGGACGCGAAAGAAAAAGGTTGCAGCAATTGACGGTGTTCATCCGCCCGGCGAAATATATATCTACATCGAAGGCGCGGAAGGCGGCACAATTGAGGAATTTGCTTGGGCGTAGGATGGGCCTTCATGGGTCAAGGTTGAGTTTTTTGAGCTACAGGGTTTGCAGTTCGCACAGCGTAGACGCCCAACGCTCCGGTTCAGCGGGGCCGCGAACGGCATTGGCTGAACGATAAGAAACTTGCTTCGCGGCCTCTGCTGCAACGGGTTGTTGGGCAGCCTGCGGGTGAGAAGAGCCTCATCCTTGTTGAGTCCTGTAGCTTATGCATCAATATCCTTCAACTTCCACCACCGATCAAGCGACTCTGAATCAAGGGGTCGTTGAACGTCGAAGCCTTTCATACTCGTAGAAACATCATGCTGTGATCGTGATGTATAGGGCCTTCCATCAGCATCACGGTACGTTGCCACGAAAATCTGTTTACTATCATGCTCGGCAAAGTGAAGACAAAACGCAGCCCCTTTTGCCAGCGTCGGCAGGCGAACGTTCTGCGTAACCGTTTCTCCTGACTGCCGATGGAAGATAAGGTCGAGCGCAGGGCCATTGCCGATATTCTCGATGTGCCAGCCTTCGCTCTTGTATGTAAAGACGAGTACTGGTCGAATGGCGCCAGTGTTCCTCCTTATTGTTAGAACTAAAATCACGATAACGTTTGTGACCGATAGCGCGAGAGCTAAGATACTCACCACAGTTGCGATGGTCGCCACATCACCTCCTCTTTGGAAAGGCCCTACCCCGCGTAATCACGCAGTCCCTGCAAACCTGAACGTGCCCACTTGGATGCCCAACGCCCAGTATCAGCGGGCGCGTTGATTCAGACTAACTCAGCTAGCCCAAGCCTTTTCAAACCAGCTTACCGCGCTCCGCTGCATGCTGTAGTTAGACATCGTGTCTTCTCACACGCCGCTGCGCCTTCTGCCGCGCCGCTTGCACATGCCTACTTGTCTTCCTCTCACTTCTAGTGAACCTAGCCTGTTCATTTGCTAATTCTACTATACGCTTCTGCGGCGCGGCGATTTCTCAAATCAATCTCGCCTACTTGCTGCGCGGCGGCGTCCGATCACTCGCAGTATTTCGTACGCGACTGTCTAACGACCAGCATCAGCGGGGCCGCGCACAGCACTCAAGCAACGATGAGAGACTCGATTCGCGGCCTCCGCTGCATGCAAATGTTAGATGGCGGTGTAGATTATCTCTGCCTGACTTATTTCTTGCGCTTATACGTAAGGACGCCGAGATGTATCCTCCTACCAGCGGCGTCCAGGGCTTGAGATTCGATCTCTAGCTCGTCTTTACTCTTTAGCCTGAACCGACTGAAATACGTGACCCTCTTGCCACCAGGCAGCAAGAAATTCTGCCACTCCGCATACCACTCGTTGTCGCTTTCGAACCTAATGATGCCTTCCAGCGCCGGGAGAGGCGTAGCGGTCTCAAACCGCCAAACGCGGTATTTCTTTTCGTTGGTGTCCCAAGCTATCAGCAAACGCCAGTGGAGGTGGTGGCCTGCACTCTCTTTAATCAGATTCGACTCAATGTACCAACCCTTAATGGCATAGGCGAGTTCAAAGCTGCCTTCCCACTTAAAGTTCCCGCTCGGCCAGTCTAATGCTGTGCTATACCTTCCCAAAAACGGCTCGAACCTTTTAAGTTCAGGAGGGGGAGAAAATCCATCTGCATTTTTGGAACTATCCTGCGCAAAGCAGAGGTGGGCGCAGACCGCCAACATAAATAGAAACGCAACGGTTTTGCTCTTGGATATATTCATGGCTTTCTCTCCTTATCTTAACTCCTCATCGTTACAGGCAAGCCATCTAACGCCCAGCATCAGCGGGGCCGCGTGTGACACTCAGGGAACGATAAGAAACTCGATCCGCGGCCTCCGCTGCATGCTGAAGTTAGACGGCAGTTGATCATGGTCATTATCTGTCTTTCTGCCTTCGTTTTTCCTCTGCTTCTATCTCATTCAGCGTCCCGGCAGCCTCTGAGTTTATTTCTGGATTAGTATCTGAAAGTGCTGCCCTTAGTTTCGGGATTGCTCGTCTACCTATCTTGATTAAAGCATTGCTTACCGGGCGGATGTTAATTGATATGACAATACCATTCTGACCTTTGAAATCAAGGTTCTTAATTAAAGCATCTATACCCTCGACAGCTTTCAATTCTCCTAACAAGTAGACGGCAGTAAGCCAACGATAAGGAAATATCCCACCCCCTCTGGAGCTTGGATTCTCAAGCACTTCGATCATAGCTTTAACAACTGCGGCCCTCCCAGCAGTAGATTTCCTAGCTATCCTGAGAAGTTCTTTGGGAACCTGCTTTCGAACCCTTTCCTCTGGTGGCTGAAAGATTATGCCTGATCCGTTCTTGATTGTTTTCCAGGCAAGCTTGTCCAGCAGGATTGCTACTTTGGCGTCGTGATTAAACGGGGAAGAGAAAGTTGGTAAAGGATTAAAAAGAGCAAAAGCACTTAGAGCAAGTATCAGAAGGTATCTTCTTATCATTGTTCGTGCTCCTCGTTATTGTACCGCTCATCTTCCTGCCGTCTAACGCCCAGCATCAGCGGGCGCGGGCTGGTGACCTATTGAGCCAGTGCAAACCATTTCAAATCAGCTTACTGCGCTCCGCTGCATGCCGTAGTTAGACCGAGCGTCGTCGCCTCCAGGCCGACGCGCCCCTCTGCCGCGCCTCCAAAATAGTTTCGTTTCAGCAGCGTGTCTACTCAGGCGCGGCATCTCACTGTAAGTGATTGCAGACCTGCCTGCGCGGCGGCGTTCGAACATCTTAAGCATTTCGTACGCGAGCGTATAACGCCCAGCATCAGCGAGGCCGCGAGCGGCACTGGTCAACGATAAGAAACTTGATTCGCGGCCTCCGCTGCATGCGTTTGTTAGCCGTCTTGTTGACGCAATCGATCTTCAACTTCTGCTCCTATCGCAATCACTTCATCGTGATGCGTCTCGCATACCAGCCAGCTCATATCTTTCGCCACAAGATAATACTCGAACCCATAGCACTCTCCGATTACAGCTTGGATGACTTCAGGTGTAGCCTCATACACTGGATAGAATGGCAATTGTTTTTCTTCCACTATGAACCAGACTTTCTCTTTATTATTTGGAACAATCCATTCGATGCGTTCAAATCCCTTCTGATCTGTGAATCGGGCACTCGTAGAAGGAAGGCGAAAGTCTTTCCACCACCATCGCCTGTCGCCTGAAGCTACGAAATGCGAGAGAGCAGCGTTGAACGCTGTATGACCTTCTTCATCGGACAGAAGTCTAATATCTGACTCATCCAGACCAAGTCTCTGAATCGCATCTTGAATTTCGTCTTTAACAGTCTCGGTCATCATTTGTGCTCTAGACGGCTAACGCCCAGCATCAGCGAGGCCGCGCGTCATACTCAAACTACGATGCGAAACTCGCTTCGCGGCCTCCGCTGCATGCTCTAGTTGGGCGGCCTTCTCAAAACAGGCGCTCACAAGTTGCTTTCATACCATCTAGACGACCTAGCAACGTCCCTCGATTCTTGGCGTGGGGCTTTACGCGCGCAGAGGTCAACATCGTCACGCATTACCCAAATGGGGTAACTGTTTGCTATATCGGTCACCTCACATTCGCGTCGATAGATCTCGATTTCAACGGCATCTATCCCAGCCACATCATTCTTGATGTCCTGTAGCTCACGCCATGATCGAATAGGTGTCTTGTCTACTCTCTTGATAGCCAGCCTATAAGCATATGGCTCGTCGCCTGAAATAAGGTGTAGCTCGACAATATATGTCCCGTCCGTAAAGACTGGCTCGTGGACGGGTCTTGCCACATCGCTTTTTCTGGATATTCGTTGTTGAGCTTGAATCGCTCCATTGTTCTCCATTTCAAACGACGACGCAAGACGCCCAACGACCAGCATCAGCGGGGCCGCGTGAGGCATTCAAGCAACGATAAGAAACCCGTTTCGCGGCCTCCGCTGCATGCTCTAGTTAGACCCGCCTTCAATTTACTAAACCTATTCCTTACTAACCTATTCCGCATTTATCTGTTTTCTTGCCTTCGTTTCACCTCTCTTGCTGGCTGTTGCTGATTGTTGTCTCTAATGCATTGCGAAATGGCTTAACTCGCAATCGCTTCAACAAGCAACAATCTGTAGGCAAGCAAGAGCATAGCTTTGCCCTGCCGCTTGTTCAAGCATTGTTGTCCGTTTGTTCGCAACTGCATCTGTAGAGCGAGATCGCATTGAGAGAGCGCTATCCTGAGCAAGAAGGCAAGAGGGGTGTGACCCAGAGATGAACAAGCGACAGGGCAAGATGAAGGCCGAAACTGAGAAGACGCATTGTGCTGGAAGAAATCATTGGCAAGTCGAGCATTGATTCTCCTTCGCACTGACGAAAGGGTCTAACGCTTGGGTTGACCGGGCCGCCGCGCAGTACCCAAACAACCATGCGAAATTCGCTTCGGCGGCTTCGGTCGAACCCTTTGTTAGGCATCGTTGGAGCCAAGAAAGTTATAATGCCTGTCCTATCTTATGGAGAGCTTCATCTATATCTTTATCAGCGAGTAACTGCTGAACCCTTCTTCCGAATTCTGTCACTCTAATTGGCTCCATCGTTCTATCAACTAGGCCCAAAGACTTGAGCTTTCGAATTGCTGTCTTTTCTTTTTTAACATTCGCCTGAAAGCTGTCTGACGGTTCTTGTAATAGCTTTAACAGATCAATATCTGTATTTTCAAGCTTTGGCAGTATTTCCAACAATAAAGCTGAACTAGTTGCAATCTGTTCAATTTTTCGTGGGCTTTCAGATAATTCTGGATTGTTTACAACAGTATTGATAGCATCCTTCACTACCTCTTTAGTTAATGTCACAGAAACCTTCTGGCCCGCAACTTGAAGATCTATCTGTTTGCTTTCCAAGAGTACTCTTACCAATAGCTTGCGAATAATATCTCGGAACCAAAATGCGAAAGCCAAAACTACAGTGGGCCAGATTAATACCGATATGTACTGTAATACTATACCTGCAATTTCCATAAGTTGCTGCTCCTCTATCGATACTTTGGTCAGATGCCTAACGCCTAGTATCAGCGGGCGCGTTGCTGTAGACCAACTCAGCCAACGCGCATCATGTGAAACCAGATAACCGCGCTCCGCTGCATGCTGTAGTTAGACGGCGCGTCTTTGCCCGCACGCCTCAGCGCCCAAAGGCCGCGCCTCCAAAATAGAATTGAAACTCGCGCCAGTCAAGACAAGCGCGGCATCTCACTGAAAGTCATTGTAGACCTGCCAGCGCGGAGGCGTTCGTGTATTCAAGTCATTTCGCACGCGAGCGTATAACGCCCAGTATCAGCGGGCGCATTGCCGTAGATCAATCTAGCCAGCGCAATCCTTGTGAAACCAGATAACCGCGCTCCGCTGCATACTGTAGTTAGACGGCGCGTCTTTGCTGGCACGCCTCCGCGCACTCACGCCGCGCCTCCAAAATAGAATCGAAACCCTTGCCAGTCAACTCAGGCGCGGCACCAAGCTGAAATAGATTGCAGACTCGCAAGCGCGGAGGCGTTCGAACATCCACGGCATTCCGTACGCGAGCGTATAACGACACGCATCAGCGGGGCCGCATGCATAACTGGCCAACGATAAGAACGGTTGTTCGCGGCCTCCGCTGCATGCTGAAGTTAGATTGCGGCAGTGGGGTAGCCTATCTCTTTAATCTCTTTGCTCAACCCTCTTAGCCGCCGCCTTGGATTTAATTCTCGGACTACTTCTTTCATCAAGGGCTTCTGCTCATAAATATGCTTAACTGCCGATATGCTTACTTCTGTCTCGTAATAGTCCTTCGCGAATTTCTTGTATGTAGCGGGCTTCCCATCCAGAATCGACAACAATTCTTTTGACCCATCTGGATCACTGACTCTGGGATATTTGATGTTCCCAATTTGCCACCCTACGTCAGTATGCTTTCTCCATATGCAAAACGTAGTATCTGAGATTATAAATGCTGGTTCTCGAAGAAAGTCTTGAAAGCCATCGGGGACGTTTTCAAAGACTCCCGGCCACACCATTCTATCTTCAGCATTGTATGGACTCATCGGTGATTCATGGTCAAACCCCTTCATAATCGCGCCGTGTTTGTTAAATAGAATGAAGTAATCACCTCCTGAGCCATCACTCATGGAAGCCATCATTTTACCTTTAGCCCATTGAGAGTCGAAGGAATAGAAACGGTAAACCCGAGCCGGGGACAGGATAGTGTCGAGCACTGCTAAAGATTGCGAGAGCCTCCTCAACGGCTCTATGTCTGGGAGAGTGTGTAGTATTTTCTTTGTTACCATAAAATGGCCTTTTTCGAGCGCGAAGCAATCTAACGACACGCATCAGCGGGGCCGCATGTTGCATTGGCATTCATTCGAACCATTGTTTGCGGCCTCCGCTGCATGCGTTTGTTAGACCGGTTTTGGCAGAGTAACTATCCTTTCTTGCCTAAAGATGGTAGTCCGCCAGACGTAGTCCATACACTGGGATCATCGCCCTTTGCTCCTGCCCTCATCAACATGCCGATAGCATCACTATTGCCTTGGCGTTTAGCAAGAGTCAATGCAGTGTCGCCATGAATGTTAATGGCGTTTACTTCTGGTCGTTTGTCTATCAACAGAAATATTATATTCGGACGGCCTACTTCGGCTGCATGCATTAAAACTGTGGAACCATCTTTATCTTTTGCATTGACATTAGCGCCCTTTGACAGAAGTGCGTAAACTATTTCAAACTGCTGCCTAAGATGATACGAGAGTACGGCTATCATTAAAGCAGAAAATCCGTTTTCATCTGTCGCATTTGGATCAGCACCATTACCGAGAAGTAATTCAACCTCTCTAGCGTGGCCTTCATTTACAGCACAAATCAATTCATTGGAGAGTGCTTTCGGATCGTGCTGAGTATTTGGTTTACTGCAATCACTGTCACTTGACATATCTACCTCCTCATTGCGCTGTTGGCTCGTATATAAGCTGATTGTCGCTCTCTTGGCTTTACAACCGCAAGGTCTAACGCCAAGCATCAGTGGGCGCGTTGCTGTAGACACAATAGCCAGTGCAAACCATTTGAAGTGTGCTTACCGCGCTCCACTGCATGCTGAAGTTAGACGCCGTTGATGTCACAGCAATGCTGCTTCGATTCAATTTCCTTCAAATTCATCTATGATCCTCCGGCCTCAGTAGCTGAGAAGTTAAGCTTCCTATCATCCTATTTCTTTCCCTTGTAGGTTGATGACCATCCAAATAGCGCTCGCAGCTTTTGCCCGGGATTGAACTTGAATGCCCATGTCTGGCGACTAGGCTTCACGTAGAATCCACCAAACCCACGCAGCGTCACACTCTGATCGGCCTTGAAGGAGTCATACAAAGTATCAAGTATAGTATCTATCCACAGTTCAGCCGTTACTTCGTTTGATTTCATACGAGTTGCAACAAGTTTGATGAGTTCCTTCTTCTGAATGCGATCACCCATGATTGATTACCTTTGCGAACAATAGTCAGGCGTCTAACGGCCAGCATCAGTGGGCGCGCGCCCTACATTGGTATTCATTCGAACCTCTGTTCGCGCGCTCCACTGCATGCGTTTGTTAGATGCCGTTGCTGGCCCTCAGCGCCTCAAAACCAGCCTGTTCAAAATGTTGATCGAAAGTTAATGCCTGGTTAACCCCTGCGTCCGTCATCACTACGAATGATATGCAGTCTATCAATCCCCAGTCTTTATCTTTGTACTTCTTGTATAACCCAAATGCTCGCTCGAAAAGTTCTGGTGTAAGATGAACTATCTCTACTTCTTCAGAATCGAAGAAATCTTCGATAATTTCTATTGCTCCCTGTTTGTAGTTGCGAGCTAGTCCATTACCGATTTCAAGCAATACTGCTTCTGAAACGAGAAATGGGTAGTTTTCATATTTGGCAGCTAATTCTGTGGCCTTTGCATGGTGCTGGTCGCGCGGGTTAATCAAGGCTATTACAAACAGAGTGTCAATGAAGATCCTGTTCGGCACGTTTTTCTCCGCTTAGATATAGATCGAAATTAGTAGAGAAATCTTCTGGCGCATCTATCTTGATACTTTTTAATTTAGACATAAGGCTTTGCCTTGTATTCTGTTGTCTTGTTTGAGCGAAATCTTTAACCAGCTTGTACAACTCATCCAAGTCATCTTCACCGACTCGATCAATCTCAGATTGTATTAGCTCCTTTGTTGTCATATGCATCTCCTTTTCGGGAATTATATCACAGAGCTTGGTTGTGTCGCAGGCATCTAACGCCCAGTATCAGCGGGCGCGGGGCTGTAGATTTACTCAGCTAGCGCAAGCCATGTGAAACCAGCTTACCGCGCTCCGCTGCATGCTGTAGTTAGACCTCGCGTCTTTGCAACCACGCCTCCGCGCCCCTCTGCCGCGCCCTCAACATAGAATTGAAACTCGCGCCAGTCAACTCAGGCGCGGCACCACACTCAAAGTGATTGCAGACCTGCCTGCGCGGAGGCGTCCGTGTATTCAAGTTATTTCGTACGCGAGCGTATAACGCCCAGCATCAGCGGGCGCGTTGTTGCAGACTAACTCAGCTAGCCCAAGCCATTTCAACTGTGCTTACCGCGCTCCGCTGCATGCTTTTGTTAGACCCGCTTTCATTTTACCAAACCGATTCCATCCCAATTTCTTCCTTCTGCTTTTATCTGAACCCTTGCTCGTTTCCCTCTGCTGTTGGCTGATGCTGATTGTTGCTTCTACTCTATTGCCAAAATGACCGACCCACAAACGCTACAACAGGCGACGATCTGTCAGCAAGCAAGAGCATAGCTTTGTGCTAGTGCTTGGTGAACCATCCCGGCTAATCTTGTGCAATCCCACATTAGGGCTGCCAGACTTCATAGCAAGAGTGTGGAAGCAAGCAGCAAAGCAGGGGCAAGAAAGAAGAAGAAACAAGCGGCGGCAGGAAGGGAGGTGTGAAGCGAGAAAGAGGCAGTTGGTTGGAATTTCGATTGGCAACCCGAACACTGATCCTCAACAGCACCGCCGCAAGGGTCTAACGCCCAGTATCAGCGGGCGCGCGACGATCACTGACAAGCATGAGAAGCCTTGTTCGCGCGCTCCGCTGCATACTGTAGTTAGACGTCGTGTCTTTGCCCGCACGCCTCCGCGCTTTCTGGCCGCGCCTCCAACATAGGCTCTCTCTGTTGGGGAGTCAACACAGGCGCGGCATCTCACTGAAAGCGATTGCAGACCTGCCTGCGCGGAGGCGTTCGAACATCCACGCTATTTCGTACGCGAGCGTATAACGACTAGCATCAGCGGGCGCGTTGATACAGACCGACTCAGCCAGCGCGATTCATTTGGAGTGTGCATACTGCGCTCCGCTGCATGCAATAGTTAGACATCGTGTCTTGTCACACGCTGCCGCGCCCGATGCCGCGCCGCTTGCTTCCTACATCATTGATGCCGTATCAGCCTATGGCATGCCTCTCACTGTTTCTATTTGCTGACTCATCTAATCGCTTCTGCGGCGCGGTGATTACCCGGAGCAATCTCGCTTGCTTGCGGCGCGGCGGCGTCCATTCATTCAAGCCATTTCGTACGCGACTGTCTAACGCCAAGCATCAGTGGGTGCGCGGCGATCACTGGCCTTCATACCAGAAGTTGTTCGCGCACTCCGCTGCATGCTGAAGTTAGACCGATCTGATGCCGCAATCAACATGAGTTTGCCTCTTTAGAGTTAACCACGTATCCGTGCTGGTCCCTCAATATAACCCCAGCCCTACTGGGGCTCACCTACTACTATGGACACCACTCTTCTATACAACTCTTCAAACTCTTGCTCTGCTTCTTTGCTTACTATAGACGCATGAATACCTCCTCCTAACTGAGGCTCCTTCATCTCTAACCGCTTCCCAGTCCACAACGTCACTTTCAAATCCTTCAATGCGCCATAACGCCCTTCGAGAATGACTTGTTCTTTTGAATCCGACGAGGAAGAGGACACTTCACGGAACCCTTTCATCAATAGCTCCTGCTTAAATTCATTAATGCGTTGATTGCCCTCGTTAAGTTGATCTTGAGTAGCTACGGTGGACGACATGGTCGAGCCCTTGCCGTAGGATTTCTCCCCGGAACAGCCGATTGCAAGTAAGAAGAAGGCAATCAATGCGAAAACTCTTTTATTCATATAGCTGTCGCCTTTTTATTTGATCGGTCTAACGCCCAGCATCAGCGGGCGCGTTGCTACAGATCAATTCCGCTAGTGCAGGCCATTTGAAGCGTGCATACTGCGCTCCGCTGCATGCGTTTGTTCGGCGTCACGCCGCAGACTGTCTCAGATTTCCTGGCCGAACATGATCCGGTGTCCGTCTGGAGTGCCTACACCGAACTCGCGCATTCCCCAAGGCTTGTCGGCTAGTTTCTGTATCAGGGTCGCGCCGTTCCCCACCAGTTCGCCATAGAACTCGTCGATGCCTTCGACCGTGACATACACGAAGTAGGAATGATCGCCTGTCTCGTGGGCTGGCATAGCGTCCGCACACTCGCCGAGCATCACTCGCAACGACCCGCGTGAGAGGAACGCCCAGCCTGGCACCGTAAAGTCGATCGCCATGCCGAGGACACGTGTGTAGTAGTCGACCGATGTGGCAAGATCCTGGACAGCAAGTACACATCGAATACGAGTCAGATCAGCTATTCATTTCTTCTCACTAGAGAGGACGTTCAAACTGCGTGACGGGAGCGGGTCGCTGTTGACGCCGAACGCTCCGATTGACCGGGCGCGCGCGGAGAACTCAAAGAATGATAAGAACCTCGCTTCGCGCGCTCCGGTCGAACTCAGATTTTGCGCAAACAGGTTACAGTTTCTCCCGTTTAATGTTGGTATTGCAACCATTTGCCCCAACCTGAAATCAACAACTTACAAGCTTAGACTAGTCAAATTCTACAGACTCAGACCTGTGACAATCGAGCAACAGAGCTTACAAGCGTCTAAGCCAAAAAAACTCCAAAATGAGACCTCCCTTGAAACCATCATTAAGCTTTTTATCCGTGATGTTTATACAGGCCATATTCATCCTGTTTGCGCAAAATCTGAGGTCGAACCCCTTGTTAGACCCTTTTTCGAGGAGATTGTTACTCTTCTTCCGGAAATAGTTCATCTACAGATATTGACCATCCTGGTACTGCTTCACCAGCATTGGCCATATCACCTCGCCGGAATGTTATCGGGTTCTCAGGATCAGTGAAGAAATAAGCTTTGATTACGTCTGAATTAAGCATGTCTACATCCCACACGCAAACCGTTCCAGCAGCGAAATACTCTTTGCGCTTGTTCGCCATCTCTGTCTCCGCACGCGGACCATAATCGTTGGCACTTCTTACCTCGACAGCAAATACTGGCGCGCCTTGCAAGAACTCCATGCCAGCAGGTTTTCCTGTATACCAAGCTGCATCAGGGCTGAACGACTCACGGTTCGGCAGATTCACTCGAAAGCCTGCATTGTCAGCAATGGCGTATCCAGACTTTGTCTTACGCTCGTGTTGATACAAGTTCATATGGATTATGCTGGCAGCGCGATTAGGCAGGAATCCTGTTGGGGCCATCAGAACAAGCTCTCCATTAACAATTTCAGCCTTGCTGTTTTCTGGCACTTTATAGAGGTCTTCAATTGTTGCTTGTGTTTTAGTAGTCATATCAAAACCTCACAGAAGAATACTAGCACAATCGATATGGGTTGGGGAGCATCTCGGAAATATCCATCGCTAATCAAAGTGCAAGGGTCTAACGGTTGGGTTGACCGGGCGCGTTGATATAGACCAACTCAGCTAGGGCAAACCATCTGAAACCTGCTTACCGCGCTCCGGTCCAACCCTTTGTTAGACCCGCCTTCGTTTTACAAGTCTGTTTCTATCTCATTTCCCTATTTCTGTTTTTGCTCTCTGATTTCTTGGTTCCCATCCTCCTCGCTGTTTCTGCTTGATTGCCTATTTGCTTCGGCTCACCAGCGCCACATCAGCCCAGAATCTTTCACCAAGCAAGAGCATAGCTTTGTGCTGCCGCTTGTTCAACCAATCTGATCTGTCCGAGCAAGGCGGCATCAGGGCTGCCTGACTCCATAGCAAGATAGTAATTGCAAGGAGCAAAGCAGCAGTCAATAGGAGAAGAAAGAACAAGTGGCAGGAGTGAAATAACGAAGTGGAGATAGGCTGCAAGGTTGGATTAGCAACCCGAACATTGATTCTCCGCCACACTGTCGCTAGGGTCTAACGCCCAGCATCAGCGGGCGCGTTGCTGTAGACCAACTCAGCCAGTGCGAGCCATTTCAAACCAGCTTACTGCGCTCCGCTGCATGCTTTTGTTAGACCCGCTTTCATTTTACCAAATCGATCCCATCCCAATTTCTTCCTTCTGCTTTTATCTGAACCCTTGCTCGTTTCCCTCTGCTGTTGGCTGATGCTCATTGTTGCTTCTGCTCTATTGCCAAAATGACCGACCCACAAACGCTACAACAGGCAACAATCTGAGGCAACCAAGAGCGTAGCTTGCTGCTGGAGCTTGTTCAACCGCTCTGCATAGTCTGCACAAGCCTACAGTAGGGCTGCCAGACCACAGTGCAAGAGGGGTGCAAACATCAAAGCAGGGGCGAGTGGCAGAAGAAAGAAGAAGCGTCAGCAGCAGTGAAGGGGTGAACTAAGGGGGAAGCAGTTAGCTGGCATTCTCGATTGGCAACCCGAACATTCATCCTCAACCAGGTCGACGCAAGGGTCTAACGCCCAGTATCAGCGGGCGCGGGGCTGTAGATTTACTCAGCCAGCGCAAGCCATGTGAAACCAGCTTACCGCGCTCCGCTGCATGCTGTAGTTAGACCTCGCGTCTTTGCAACCACGCCTCCGCGCCCCTCTGCCGCGCCCTCAACATAGAATTGAAACTCGCGCCAGTCAACTCAGGCGCGGCACCACACTCAAAGTGATTGCAGACCTGCCTGCGCGGCGGCGTCCGTGTATTCAAGTTATTTCGTACGCGAGCGTATAACGCCGAGCATCAGCGGGGCCGCATGAAAAACTGGCAAGTATTTGAGCGGTTGTTGGCGGCCTCCGCTGCATGCGCTTGTTAGGCGGCGACCCCTCCCAAGACTGTCTCCTCTTTCGATCAAGTGCGTCGAGCAAGTTCTTTTTTGTACGCCTGCCACAGTTGTGGCTTCTTCTTCCTTGGTTTCAGCTTCATCATCTGTTCAGTCATCTCTGCGATGTGAAATTCTTGTCCTTTCTTGTAGGCTTCAGACGGCTTCACTGTACTGAAAGGGTTTGTCTCTGGATAACTCTCTACTTGCAAGAAAAGAATGCTCTCCTCTTCATTCCATTCCCAATTTCCTGTCCACTGATGTATCTGCCCATCGTTCCCGCACGGCGCACTGTAAAAATCAATCATCTCTCCATTTTCGCGGAAGACAAACTCCTGGCCCCGCCACCTTCTTCGTAGTGCTGTCCCGTCCATCTCGGACAATTCTGGGCCGGTAGCCGCTCTTTGTAGTAACAAATCTTTGGAGTCTATAAAGCGGTCTACAGACCAGATACCGCAGATCGTCTTGTTGGGCTGTTTGTTAAGCTCCATATGAGTTACTCCTGCTAATGTTATTGTACATAAATTGGTTGCAACCTCCAGATAAGGCAGGCTACACGGACTGAAAATCATGGTGTAACAGGTTCAATAATTTCACTCTAAATTTCATTCGCGTAGATAAGCCGCGCCTCCTGAGCCGCCTAACGCCCCGCATAACCGGGCGCGCGAGCGGCGCTGAAAGAAACCACGAGAAATTTGCTTCGCGCGCTCCGGTTGATGCGATTGTTCGGCGGCACGGCACAACCAGCTTGCAACCATCAACGCATTCACTTTGCACTCATCGCCTGTACCTTAGCCGGGAACCAGTTCTAGCGTCGTCAACTCACGCCCTAGCTCGGCGAATCCCTCAACCCACTTCCGAGATGCTTTCGTGTTGTACTTCTGGCCCAATGCCTCAGTCACTGCCTTGCGGATTCGCGCGCTTCGTGTGAGCTTGGCTCGCACAGTCATCTCCAGCCCTGCCACCTGAATGCTCCCATTGGGTTCTTTTATGAAGGCGCGGTACCACCCTGTCGGCTTGTCATTCCAAGAACGGACAAAGAGCCTGCCTTCAACAACCACGAGCCAGACGCCCGTATATCGGTGCACAGTCTCCGCTCGGACGCCGATGATCTTGGATTGTCGCAACAATTCGACGACATCATCAGAGAACGTATCATTCTTAGGCATAGCTAATCATAAGTCGGCTTCGGAGCCGGAACATCATTGACATAAGCAAGCAAGTTCCATATGAGTTCATTTGCACGGAGCGTCCATCGTAGTGACGCCGAACGCCCAGTATCAGCGGGCGCGTTGCTGTAGTCGTGCTCAGCCAGAGCAAGCCATTTCAAATCAGCTTACCGCGCTCCGCTGCATGCTGTAGTTAGACCGAGCGTCATCGCCTCCACGCCGACGCGCCCCTCTGCCGCGCCTCCAAAATAGTTTCGTTTCAGCAGCGTGTCTACTCAGGCGCGGCATCTCACTGTAAGTGATTGCAGACCTGCCTGCGCGGAGGCGTTCGAACATCCACGCTATTTCGTACGCGAGCGTATAACGACTAGCATCAGCGGGCGCGTTGATACAGACCGACTCAGCCAGCGCGATTCATTTGGAGTGTGCATACTGCGCTCCGCTGCATGCAATAGTTAGACATCGTGTCTTGTCACACGCTGCCGCGCCCGATGCCGCGCCGCTTGCTTCCTACATCATTGATGCCGTATCAGCCTATGGCATGCCTCTCACTGTTTCTATTTGCTGACTCATCTAATCGCTTCTGCGGCGCGGTGATTACCCGGAGCAATCTCGCTTGCTTGCGGCGCGGCGGCGTCCATTCATTCAAGCCATTTCGTACGCGACTGTCTAACGCCTCGCATCAGCGGGGCCGCGTGTGGCATTCAAGCAACGATAAGAAACCCGTTTCGCGGCCTCCGCTGCATGCTCTAGTTAGACCCGCCTTCAATTTACTAAACCTATTCCTTACTAACCTATTCCGCATTTATCTGTTTCCTTGCCTTCGTTTCACCTCTCTTGCTGGCTGTTGCTGATTGTTGTCTCTAATGCATTGCGAAATGGCTTAACTCGCAATCGCTTCAACAAGCAACGATCTGTAGGCAAGCAAGAGCATAGCTTTGCCCTGCCGCTTGTTCAAGCATTGTTGTCCGTTTGTTCGCAACTGCATCTGTAGAGCGAGATCGCATTGAGAGAGCGCTATCCTGAGCAAGAAGGCAAGAGGGGTGTGACCCAGAGATGAACAAGCGACAGGGCAAGATGAAGGCCGAAACTGAGAAGACGCATTGTGTTGGAAGGAATCATTGGCAAGTCGAGCATTGATTCTCCTTCGCACTGACGAAAGGGTCTAACGGCTGGGATGACCGGGCGCGTTGCTGCAGACCAACTCAGCTAACCCATACCATTTGAAATCTGCTTATCGCGCTCCGGTCGAGCCCCTTGTTAGACCCGCCTTCGTTTCATCTTGCCTCTTCTTTCCTTCTTCTTTCTTCTGATTCTCTCTCCTCGCTTACTTTAGCCTCTCCTGCTGGCTGAGGCTGGTTGTTTCTTGTGCCTGATTGCACAAACACCTCATCTCACCAGCACTACACCGGGAACAATCTGTAATCAGGCACAAGCATATCTTTGATGCTGCCGCTTGTTCAGCTATGCCTATCAGTCCCAGCAATGGTACATCGCGATTGCGAGTCTCGATAGCAACAGAGTAAGGGCAAGCAGCAAAACAGCAGCCAGTAGGGGAAGAAACAACAAGCGGCAGCAGGGGAAAAGCAATGAGCTAAGGAAGAGGAGATTGGCTGAAATCCTCAATTAGCGATCCGAACATTAATCTTCCCAGACAACCGCGCAAGGGTCTAACGCTTGGGTTGACCGGGCCGCCGCGCAGTACCCAAACAACCATGCGAAATTCGCTTCGGCGGCTTCGGTCGAACCCTTTGTTAGGCATCGTTGGAGCCAAGAAAGTTATAATGCCTGTCCTATCTTATGGAGAGCTTCATCTATATCTTTATCAGCGAGTAACTGCTGAACCCTTCTTCCGAATTCTGTCACTCTAATTGGCTCCATCGTTCTATCAACTAGGCCCAAAGACTTGAGCTTTCGAATTGCTGTCTTTTCTTTTTTAACATTCGCCTGAAAGCTGTCTGACGGTTCTTGTAATAGCTTTAACAGATCAATATCTGTATTTTCAAGCTTTGGCAGTATTTCCAACAATAAAGCTGAACTAGTTGCAATCTGTTCAATTTTTCGTGGGCTTTCAGATAATTCTGGATTGTTTACAACAGTATTGATAGCATCCTTCACTACCTCTTTAGTTAATGTCACAGAAACCTTCTGGCCCGCAACTTGAAGATCTATCTGTTTGCTTTCCAAGAGTACTCTTACCAATAGCTTGCGAATAATATCTCGGAACCAAAATGCGAAAGCCAAAACTACAGTGGGCCAGATTAATACCGATATGTACTGTAATACTATACCTGCAATTTCCATAAGTTGCTGCTCCTCTATCGATACTTTGGTCAGATGCCTAACGCTAGGGGTGACCGGGCGCGGGGCTGTAGATCGATTGAGCCAGCGAAAGCCATGTGAAACCCCATTACCGCGCTCCGGTCGAGCTCAGATTTTGCGCAAACAGGTTACAGTTTCTCCCGTTTAATGTTGGTATTGCAACCATTTGCCCCAACCTGAAATCAACAACTTACAAGCTTAGACTAGTCAAATTCTACAGACTCAGACCTGTGACAATCGAGCAACAGAGCTTACAAGCGTCTAAGCCAAAAAAACTCCAAAATGAGACCTCCCTTGAAACCATCATTAAGCTTTTTATCCGTGATGTTTATACAGGCCATATTCATCCTGTTTGCGCAAAATCTGAGGTCGAACCCTTTGTTAGACCGCGTTCAGCAAGAGTCTTGCCGTTCTTGCCTGTAGGAGCAAACCCTCTTAAGACGTACTGATTATCGCGCTACTCCTTGTCGAGCCATTTCCTCAAGAGTTCGAGACTAATGCTACCGAATATAATAACGCCAGGAATAAGACAGCATGGCAATGCAATAAAATCATTATTTGGAGGCGGCTTGATAAGACCCGTTGAGGCTAGAATTATAAAGACTACAAATCCCAGGATTCCGCTTAGTACTATACTGCCACAAATAATCCTGGCCCATCTTGCCCTTTCAGTCTCCCTCTTTGCAGGATCACCAATTAGGGTCTTAAGAATAGCTTCTCCGAAACTGTTGATTGACTCTAAAAACGTACCAAATATTCCTCCCATCTTATGTCTCTCTTCCTTATACATCTGGTTAAAAGGTCGCGCTCCAGCGGTCTAACGCCCAGTATCAGCGGGCGCGTTGCTGTAGACTTACTCTGCCAACCCAAACCATGTGAAATGTGCATACCGCGCTCCGCTGCATGCTGTAGTTAGACGCGGTTCATCCATGCTGATGTATTATTACTCCGTCATGGCTGTCGTCAAAGCTTGAACAAAAGCACAAGACCCAATCCGAGCACCATCAGTCCTACTCCATCGAATGGAAGCTGCGTACCTTTTCGCGCCAAGCTAAGCACCAGATTTACGATGTATATCACAGCGCCGATCAGGAATATTATTGTTCCTATTGTAAGGTGTCCGAGTTGAGGCATTCTCTTTCTCCTATAAATAGCGCCCGTTTGAAAATAATAGCTGAAGCAGGCGCTATTTCACACTCTTCATCACATACAGTCCTGCTCAGGTACGGCATGTTGGATTAATAGAGCGCAATCTGCCAACAGAGCATTGCAGCAGGTTTTAATCGCCAGCGTCTAACAACCAGCATCAGTGGGCGTGGCGTGTAACACTCAGGAAACCATAAGAGACTCGCTCGCCGCGCTCCACTGCATGCGTTTGTTAGACCTCATTCTGAGGGAAGGTTAGTTGAAAATATCTTTTACTGCGACTTTGAAACCAGGCACTATGTCATTAAGATCAAGAATAGCATCTTCGTTTATTATGGTTATATCATTAAGCGAACGATAGACCGTCACGCTACGTTTTCGTGGATTAAGCGCCAAAACCATTAAAGCCCCTGCCTCTAGCCATTCGATTGCCTTTTCTTCAACCTCGGTGTATGTATCTCCCGGCGACACAACCTCAACAGCAAGATCAGGCGCACCCGGCCAGTATCCACCTACTTTGCCAACCTCGTCGAGCCGTTTTTGACTTACATATGCAACATCAGGGGCGCGCACAGTATCTGGGTTCGTTGAGATTAAGAATCCTGTTTCCGCGGCGTAAACAGCACCTGTGTTGTTAGTTTCTACGTGTTGCGCCAGACGCCAAGTAAATCTGACGGCCACTCTCCCATGCCCATGTCCAGCCGGAGCCATTTTTCTGAGTTCTCCTTTCACAAGTTCATAGCGAAAACCGTCATTTGGCATCCTGAGCAAGTCATCTGCTGTCATTGGTTGCAATATAATACTCATAACACCTCGGCTGAATCATATCATAATAGCTTCTAGAGCCATAGGCAGTTTGATTCCAGAATAGTCTGTGCAGGTATGATCGCAGGGGTCTAACGCTCCGTATCAGCGGGCGCGCGGTGGGCATTCAAGCAACGATAAGAACATCCCTTCGCGCGCTTATAGTGTCTTAAATCTCCGGAGATGCCATTATCGAGTTCCTGAAAATCAGCTATTTACAAAACCAGTACCACAAATTTAAGACAATATACGCGCGCTCCGTTGCATACGGTTGTTAGACCCTTTTCAAATCACAACGCTACTCTTCTTCTTCGCTTCAAACAACGTCAGAACATTAGCCGCCTGACTCGGCCTGTTGAACATTTCGCTTTCTCTACTTGCCTGGCGAAGGTCTAACGGCCTGCAGGCAGCAGAAGCATAGCTTCGTGCTGTCGCTTGTTCAAGCAAACCCGCCTGGTTGTCCAAGGATGCATCACAGGAACCAGACCGCGTTTGAAGAAAGAAATGTCAACCACAAAATGAAGTGGGAGTGGCTCAAAGATGAACAAGCGGCAGCGCGAGATGAGGGCAGAAGCGAAGAAGATGCCGTTTGGTTGTAATAATGACTGGCAAGCGGAGCATTCATTTTCTACCGCGCAGTCACAAGGGTCTAACGCCCAGTATCAGGGGGCGCGCGGCAATCACTGACAAGCATAAGAAGCCTCGTTCGCGCGCTCCGCTGCATGCTGTAGTTAGACCTCGCGTCATTTCGACACGCCGCCGCGCCCTCTGGCCGCGCCTCCAAAATAGAATCGAAAGCCGCGCCAGTCAACTAAAGCGCGGCTCCTCACTGAAAGTCTCTGCAGACTGGCAAGCGCGGAGGCGTCCGATCACTCACAGTATTTCGTACGCGCGCGTATAACGCTAGGGGTGACCGGGCGCGTTGATATAGACTTATTTGCCAGCGCAATCCATGTGAAACCCGATTACCGCGCTCCGGTCGAGCTCAGATTTTGCGCAAACAGGTTACAGTTTCTCCCGTTTAATGTTGGTATTGCAACCATTTGCCCCAACCTGAAATCAACAACTTACAAGCTTAGACTAGTCAAATTCTACAGACTCAGACCTGTGACAATCGAGCAACAGAGCTTACAAGCGTCTAAGCCAAAAAAACTCCAAAATGAGACCTCCCTTGAAACCATCATTAAGCTTTTTATCCGTGATGTTTATACAGGCCATATTCATCCTGTTTGCGCAAAATCTGAGGTCGAGCCCTTTGTTAGACCCGCCTTCATTCTCAGTGCCCCTTAACCGCTGCTTCTCTCCCTGCTTTTATCTCTGCTTACCCTCATCGCCTTATCTCGCTGTCAGTTTCTGTTTGTGGTTCGTGGCTCTTTGCCTGTTTGCCTCCTCTCACCAGCACTACATCAGGCAACTATCTTTCTCCCTGCAAGAGCATAACCACAGGCTGCTGCTTGTTCAACCAACTATCTCTGCTTGCACAAGGCAGCATCAGGGCTACCAGACCCCATCGCTGCATACGAACTGCCGTCACGCAAGCAAGACCGACTGGTAGCAAGTTGAACAAGCGGCGGCCAGAGATGAAACTGAAACAATCAGGTTGCAATAGCTAGAAGGAATCATTGGAGGTCCGAACATTCAACTCAGCCTGCTGACGCAAGGGTCTAACGCCCAGCATCAGCGGGCGCGGGACTGTTGACCAACTCTGCCAGTGCAAGCCATTTGAAACGTGCTTACCGCGCTCCGCTGCATGCGTTTGTTCGGCGTCACGCCGCAGACTGTCTCAGATTTCCTGGCCGAACATTATCCGGTGTCCGTCTGGAGTGCCTACACCGAACTCGCGCATTCCCCAAGGCTTGTCGGCTAGTTTCTGTATCAGGGTCGCGCCGTTCCCCACCAGTTCGCCATAGAACTCGTCGATGCCTTCGACCGTGACATACACGAAGTAGGAATGATCGCCTGTCTCGTGGGCTGGCATAGCGTCCGCACACTCGCCGAGCATCACTCGCAACGACCCGCGTGAGAGGAACGTCCAGCCTGGCACCGTAAAGTCGATCGCCATGCCGAGGACACGTGTGTAGTAGTCGACCGATGTGGCGAGATCTTGGACAGCGAGCACACATCGAATACGAGTCAGATCAGCCATTCATTTCTTCTCACTAGCGAGGACGTTCAAACTGCGTGACGGGAGCGGGTCGCTGTTGACGCCGAACGCCCAGCATCAGCGGGGCCGCGTGGGGCATTCAAGCAACGATAAGAAACCCGTTTCGCGGCCTCCGCTGCATGCTCTAGTTAGACCCGCCTTCAATTTACTAAACCTATTCCTTACTAACCTATTCCGCATTTATCTGTTTTCTTGCCTTCGTTTCACCTCTCTTGCTGGCTGTTGCTGATTGTTGTCTCTAATGCATTGCGAAATGGCTTAACTCGCAATCGCTTCAACAAGCAACGATCTGTAGGCAAGCAAGAGCATAGCTTTGCCCTGCCGCTTGTTCAAGCATTGTTGTCCGTTTGTTCGCAACTGCATCTGTAGAGCGAGATCGCATTGAGAGAGCGCTATCCTGAGCAAGAAGGCAAGAGGGGTGTGACCCAGAGATGAACAAGCGACAGGGCAAGATGAAGGCCGAAACTGAGAAGACGCATTGTGTTGGAAGAAATCATTGGCAAGTCGAGCATTGATTTTCCTTTGCACTGACGAAAGGGTCTAACGCCAAGCATCAGCGGGGCCGCGCGTAGAACTAAAGCAACGTTAAGAAATTCGCTTCGCGGCCTCCGCTGCATGCAATAGTTAGATGCGGTTTCACGCTGTCTCTATCTTGAAATTTGGATTCTCTATTATTCCTATTAAGTTCCCAAACGGGTCTTTTACTATACCTACTCGAATCCCTCCACCTACATCTTGCACCTCTCGGTACTGTTCAGCTCCTAGCTCAATCAATCGCCTCAATTCGCCCTCCGCATCTTCTGTACCCCAATACGCTACTTCATTATTGCCTTTCGTTACGCCAGACACGTCCGGGTCTATTCCTAGCTCGAAACCTCCAACATTAAAGCCGACGTAGAACGGCTCATCGAAGTATGGGCGAAGCCCAAAACGCTGCTGTACCAGGCCTTGGCTTGTTCAATATCATCAACGTGATAAATCACAGTTCTTAATCCTTGAAACATTCTATCTCCAATCCTGCATTTCTTAATCCATGTGCAGATGATTGTACTTGCTTCTGCCATCAGAGCAAAGTGTGGATTCTTTTCGCAAGCATCTAACGCCCAGCATCAGTGGGCGCGGCATGTTGCCTCCCCCGCATCATATCAAACTCACTTGCCGCGCTCCACTGCATGCTCAGTTGGGCGTCGTATCGCGGCAACAAGGTCTATCTACAAAGGCAAGGTCTCAATAAGAGAGCAGAATCCATCAGGGATGAAATCCGGCAGATTTTCACCGATGCCGCTTATCGGAATCAGCACGTCAGTCAAGCGGGTGAGGCTTCGATTGATGCCGATCCGATAGCCAGTTGAAGTGTTGCCTTGGCGCGGACAATCAAGGGATTGCATCCTAAAGGAGAAAGGTAGCTGTGGTTGAGGGTATTTATCCGCAGGCCGAAATATATCTCTACATCGAAGGGGCGGACGGCGACACAATTGAGTGACTTGCTTGAGGTGGGAAAGGTCTTCAAGGTTTAGCGACGAGATGCTTGAGCAGTCGGGATTTGCAGTTGGCAGGGCATAGACGCCCAACGCCCAGTATCAGCGGGCGCGCGGCAATCACTGACAAGCATGAGAAGCCTCCTTCGCGCGCTCCGCTGCATGCTGTAGTTAGACCGAGTGTATTTTCCTGCACGCCGCAGCGCCCCTCTGCCGCGCCTCCAAAATAGTTTCGTTTCAGCAGCATGTCAACTCAGGCGCGGCTACTCACTCAAAGCGATTGCAGACCTGCGAGCGCGGAGGCGTCCGTGTATTCAAGTCATTTCGTACGCGAGCGTATAACGCTAACGTTCAGCGGGGCCGTGAACGGCATTGCGGGAAACCATGAGAACTGCGCGGCACGGCCTCTGCTGGAACGTGTTGTTAGGCGCTCGTCGGCTAATCTACTTTTCGGGCAACAATTTATTTAGGCCGGCGATAGTAGTGCCTTGTTCGCCCTCTAGATGAAGGGCCATCCTCATTCTGAATTATAGTTAACATAATATGATTTCTATCAATCCAAGTGAGTGTTGCGCTTGACGCGTCTCCATAAATAATGCCATCTGAATACCTCCATTTACTTCCGGGTCTACCGAGAAGCGAGGTTCCATATCTTGATGTAATCCAAGCAATGCTTGTGCCGTCCGCGTTGATTTGCCAAGTGATCTTTTGCGGATAGCCGCTCTCTGTGACTTCTCCATCCCAAGTGCCTACTAGCGTCGAGGCATCAAACTGCTCTTGCTTTGTTTGTGCTCCCATAGGCACTTCATCGTTCGAGGCTGACTTTTGAGGCGGCAGGTCTATCTGAATAGTCCAGATCATCTCCCGCCCCTCAAATTGGGTCAACGTTCCTTTTAGATGTCCGCTTTTCGTTATTACGACAGTACCTTTGATTGCGAAGGTCAAATTGGGATATTCAATGATGAGTTTGATATCACCATCTTCATTGACCGAACCGCTTAGTTCTGCCGTTCTTCCCGCAGTTTCGTTTACCTCTTTGCCAGTGACCTTTCCATTGGCATCGACTTTTAGGCTCCAAGTTCCTTTTTGTTCGGCAGAAGCTGAAGACTTGCCTGTCCAATTGCCCTTATATTGCCCGGCGTAGGAGGACGGCTCGGATTGAGCTTCTTCAGAAGCAAAGCAACGGGTTATATAATAGTCTTCCGTGAAGACCATTAATATAAATGCCAAAACTAAAGTAGACATCAGCAACCTTTTGACCATAGTCTTTCTTCTCCTTTTCCCTGTTTTAGTTTGCCTCATTTGGTTTAATCACGCCCATCAGCGCCTAACGCCCGGCATAACCGGGCTGCCGAACGGCACTGGCAGGAACCATACAAAATCCGCTTCGGCGGCTCCGGTTGATGCCATTGTTAGGCGCGGTTTGCGTTATGATAGTTGTACGTCCGAAACCTTACCATCAACGTAAATGATTTTCATGTCCTTGTAAACATGAATTACCCGTGCGTCGAGATTTATGATCTTGTCGGGCTGGCCCATGATCGATTGAACTTCATCAGGGGTGTTACCTAGTTCGATACTCTTGGGTGAAACGGACTGAGTCACGACAGGTTGCGTCGTCGCTGCGGGTGGCATCGTCGGTTGAGTCGAAGTGGATTTGCTAAAACCTAAAGCAGAAATAATACCACCAACAACTAAGAGAGCTACTCCGCAAAACATTGCTGCATCTCTTAAATCTGTAGTCCGAATTGTCGGATCATAGACGATGCCGGGGTGATAAGTCCCAACAGTCTTTGTAAATAAAAGACTTGGCGAGATAATAATCAGTGCTACGCCGATTATGGCAATAATTATGCCTATTGTTGTTGGAGATTTACGAGCCGATGGATAGGGCACGTTACCAAGGCTTGAATTGGCAGCAGGCGCAGAGCAATTTGCACAAAACTGAGTGCCCGGACTGAGCGAGGCTCCGCAGTTTGAACAAGCCTGTGCAGGCGCGGCTCCGGTGCTCGATACAGGTATGGATTGTTGAGCTTGTGAGAGGTCAGCAGCGCAGTATGTGCAAATCTTAGCACCTACATATACAGGTAATTTACAATTGGGGCATTGATTCATGATTTTTCTCCTTTCAAAAATGAGCAAGCTCTGATTCAAAAGGTTGTTTGGTATCAGAAAATGCGAGCCGCTAACACATAGGTGCTGTAACGAGCGAGCATTCTATCACTGATTTTGCTATTGGCAACTTCTTTCTGGCACGAGCAAGCGCCTAACGCCCAGCATCAGCGGGCGCGTTGCTTTAAACCAATCTAGCCAGCCCAAGCCTTTTGAAATGTGATAACCGCGCTCCGCTGCATGCTATAGTTAGACATCGCGTCATTGCCACACGCCGCCTCGCCTCCCGCGCCGCTTGCCTCTTGCTCATTGGTTTTCCCTCCCTTCTACCAGTCTTCCTCTTGCTTTACACTTGCAGACTCAACTAAACGCTACTGCGGCGCGGCCATGACTGGGTTCTACATCGCCGACTGGCGGCGCGGTGGCGTGCGATTACTCACAGTATTTCGTACGCGACTGTCTAACGCCAAGCATTAGCGGGCGCGGGCTGGTGACCTATTGAGCCAGTGCAAACCATTTCAAAGCAGCTTACTGCGCTCCGCTGCATGCTGTAGTTAGACCGAGCGTCTTTTCCTGCACGCCGACGCGCCCCTCTGCCGCGCCTCCAAAATAGTTTCGTTTCAGCAGCGTGTCAACTCAGGCGCGGCATCTCACTGTAAGTGATTGCAGATCAGCAAGCGCGGAGGCGTTCGAGTATTCAAGTCATTCCGTACGCGAGCGTATAACGACCAGCATCAGCGGGCGCGTTGATTCAGACTAACTCAGCTAAACCAAGCCATTTCAAGCGTGATAACCGCGCTCCGCTGCATGCATTAGTTAGACATCGTGTCTTGGCAGACGCCGCTGCGCCTTCTGCCGCGCCGCTTGCACATGCCTACTTGTCTTCCTCTCACTGCTAGTGAACCTAGCCTGATCATTTGCAAATTCTACTATACGCTACTGCGGCGCGGCGATGACTCGGAGCAATCTCGCCGACTGGCGGCGCGGAGGCGTGCGATCACTCACAGTATTTCGCACGCGACTGTCTAACGCCTCGCATCAGCGGGGCCGCGTGTGGCATTCAAGCAACGATAAGAAACCCGTTTCGCGGCCTCCGCTGCATGCTCTAGTTAGACCCGCCTTCAATTTACTAAACCTATTCCTTACTAACCTATTCCGCATTTATCTGTTTTCTTGCCTTCGTTTCACCTCTCTTGCTGGCTGTTGCTGATTGTTGTCTCTAATGCATTGCGAAATGGCTTAACTCGCAATCGCTTCAACAAGCAACGATCTGTAGGCAAGCAAGAGCATAGCTTTGCCCTGCCGCTTGTTCAAGCATTGTTGTCCGTTTGTTCGCAACTGCATCTGTAGAGCGAGATCGCATTGAGAGAGCGCTATCCTGAGCAAGAAGGCAAGAGGGGTGTGACCCAGAGATGAACAAGCGACAGGGCAAGATGAAGGCCGAAACTGAGAAGACGCATTGTGTTGGAAGGAATCATTGGCAAGTCGAGCATTGATTCTCCTTCGCACTGACGAAAGGGTCTAACGCCCAGCATCAGTGGGCGCGGGGCGATCACTGGCTCAACCTTAAGAACTCCGATGCCCGCGCTCCACTGCACGCACTTGTTATGCGTGCCTTACTACACCAGCCGCGCTGTCGCTGTCAGGCGACCGCCGAGCCTGCACAGCATATCTCTGCATTGGCCCTGTAGATGCGCTACAGACTGTGCGGGCGAGGCTTCGCGCAGCGTAAATTCACCCCACTCATTTAGCTCGACGTATAACGATTCGCATCAGCGGGGCCGCGAACGGCACTCGTAGAATCATGAGAAACTCGCTTCGCGGCCTGGTAGTGTCCTAACAGTGAGTGGGTTTTTGCATCAAGTTGTTAGCCACTCGAATCTTCCGGCCCTTGTTTCGGGCAATCAATTTCCATTTTACAGTTAGGACAAAAGTGAATCCATCCATACGTTCCTCTACCTTTAAACTGAAGTATAGACTTGCGTTTTGTTTCGTAGCAATTGGTACAAAGCCAATGCGGTGGCTCGGCTTTGGTGGTGCTTGGTTTTACGGCATACACGCTAACACCAGCAGTAAGCTTTTGAAGTTCATAACGAGCGGCTTCGGCTTCCCAATGCTCAAACTGAGCCAGCTTATGTTCAAGCTCTTTTTTCTCTTGCAACAGAATATCCTTATCAGCATGCAACGTCGCCATCTTCTCTTGCATAACCAAGATGGCGCTGTTCAATTCGATAGTTTTCTCGATGACTTGAGCCGATGCTTTCACGTCGCTTGTGAGCTTGGCGATCTCACCCAAAGATTTAAGTGATGTTAGTATTGCTGCTATCTCAGCGTACATTTGTCACCTCCGTTTGAGGGTTTTGAAGTAGTGATTAGAGATAACGTCTAAAATGCTTCGATTCGAGGACAGAGGCGGTTTTGAAATACCCATTGCGCTTCTTTGTTGTTTATACGCAAAATGGAAATGGGATTTCCAACATACTCAGGTTTGTCCTTAATAGCGAGCTTGATTAAATCTCTGATTGCGTTTACAGGGCTAACCTCTTGAAAGTAAGTTTCTCTGTTTTGCATGAAGTTTATTAGCGGCTGAGTATGACCAAGAAAGATATAATCTCCAGTCTGGAGAACATCGCCTTCGCATCTAATGCCCGGTTGTTCAGGTGAAAACTGCGGTATGAAATACTGACTAACTAAAAAAAGCATGTCATTTTCAACACTAATAAAGATCGCATCAAGTATAGATTGATTATTTACTATTTCATCGTAAAACGTCCTATCATTTTGTCTGATAGCTATCGCAAGCTGATAAAGGTTTTCACTTACAGATTGTCTAAAACGCATTACTATGTCTTTGATACTGCCGCCCTCCAATATGGCTGTTTTAGCAACATTTGGTACATAGAAGTTTTCTTTGGGATTGCCTACCATTTTAGCAAAGGTAAAGAAGACATGCCCGATTTGATGAATTTTGCAGCTTGGGGGCGGACTTGGATTTTCTTTGTCGTAGACCTTGCTATCAGTTCCTACGAAAATATCAGTTCCAGTGTGATATGCGACAATAGACGTACCGACTAATGATAAGACTTTATTGAGTGATGACATGGTAGATATCTCTTCCGTTGAGCCATATGAATATAGCCCAACATATATTCGTATAAAAGGCATAAGTGGAGTAATCGGATATACCGATACGCAAACCGGCAGTTGCGTATGGCGGCTTGGTTCTTTTGACGTAGATGTGAGCGATGATAGAGAGCAATGGTTTCACTTGACGGGGCCAAGATGTTGCCACAATCTTCCACCTTGGCCCCATGCTGCTATTAAAGACTCGATAGTGAAATCCTAAGATATTCTTTCAGTGATTGGTTAGACTCGATGCAAGATAGGCGAACTTTTTTCAGCCCATGCTCACTCTGAAAAATGATCTGCGCTTCTGTCACGTCGAAAACATCAAAGCTATGGCTTGGCTCTAATTCGTCTGTCACTTCCCATGCGAGGTCGGTTAATTGATCTATGGTAATGATTTCTCCTATGCGGCTAATAGTTCGCTGATGCTCCAAACGTGATCGGTTAAACCGCTCGCCATCGCAGGGGTTTGCTTTTCGAGCGAGCTATGTTTCCAGCAGAAGTTGTACCAAGCGAAAAAGAACGCGAGCGCGGCTTTCAAGTTCTCCCACTTTTTGCTGAATCCGAGTGTGAGCCGCACAAAGCGACGGAGAAAAGTCCTTATGCTGAGATTTTGCCTTTCGACATGGCTTGTGCAAACTCGGCGCTCATCGGGATTGCCAAATACGGGTTGTCTTATACAATCCACAACCTGTGGCGGGGAATAACGGTGCTCGTCGCCTTGTGGCGTAGCATAGACCTTTATCAACTGCGCGAAGTCTATTTCCTTATGAGCAAGCTCATGCACGATATGCCAGCGATACTGAGCAAAGCCGTCAGTCGTTATTTGAAAACTTTTATCGGCTGTGGCGGCGTTCAATTTCCTGCTGAATTTCAAAGTATCTTCGGAAGTCCGGCGACCGAGATGCCAGCACAAAACCAATTTGGTGTTTCGCTCGAATCCGACAAAGGTATAAGCATCGCCCATTTTGTCAATGGCTTCCCATCCAAATCGGTTTTTATAGTCTTCCGACTTTGCTTTGAGGGTTTTCTCCTTCATGGCGATAAACGTCCATATCTCATCCGCTTGAACATCTTTAACTGGTATGCCTTGAATGCGTTCTTCAAGAAACCGCTCGCACTTCTGGCCGACAAGTACAAGCAGATTGAGAATGGTGTCACGGTGGACTTGGGTTATTCGCTCGGTGCTGCGAATGCTATTTCCTTCGGCAAGTAGGTTGAGAACTAACAACGCCTTATTGAACTCTAGGCGCATGTTATCGAGCGGTTTATTTTGCGGCTCGGTGAAAGTGATTATACAGAAATGGCATTTGAATCGCTGATTGCCTTTGCGATCTTTACCATGCTTCTTAGCTTCCTTCTGGCAGGTTGGGCATTGCATGTGTGGACTCCTTTTTTGTGGAAGTCCGCACAGAAAAGCCGTATAATGGAGTTGGTTGGACTCGCATGGCTTCGCTGTGCGGGACAAGTTAAGCCCGACGAGAACGCCAATTCTTGTTGGGCTTTAATATGTGAAAAATTATTAGCAGGCTTACCACAGGCCGCACCGAGCAAACCGCCAAGAATGCTTGGTGCTGGCCTTTCCTGTTTTGGCGCATCATGCCGGTAAGCATAAGCATGACGCGCTATCAATCTTCTCATAGCATCACAGCCTTTCAGTTGAAATAAATAACGGCTCATTTCTTTTTCTCTCTATTGCTTAGGGTAGCTAGAAGCCCTGTTGATTTTGTGCTGTAATCAGAAAGCCTAAAACGCTTCAACTTATATGCTTTCTTCCCTTCTTTATCGCCTTCTTCAACGTCAGGCATCCGCTTTAATGTAGTCTGAATTGATGCAAGTATATTCGTGTAAGGTGTTGTATCGAACCCGATGCGCTCCAAGCTATCTCGAACTTCAGCAGTTGTAAGATATTCATCAACTGCGCGCAGTGCTTCGCGGCAGCTATCGGTGAGGCCCATTACTGGATTTTGCCCTAGTCGTGTCCTTGTAAGACGGTTTCCTACAAGCTGCGCCAAGCTGCCTATGTCTTGACGTAATTGGGCAATATCCATGTCAAGCCGCGCGCGCTGTTCAAGTTTCTCGGATAAGAGCTTTTGCTTTACCTTGATCTCCTGATTGTAGTCATCCTTTGTAAGCATATACGGAGTTTACCTTATGTTTGACAATTTGTCAAATAAAAAATCAATTCAGTGTGATAATTTTTGGGTGCAGGCGTTAGATGATGCCCTGAGTTTGGCAGAGCAAACTGATGATGAAGATGAAAAGCGGCGATTGCGGATAGCTGCGGATTGGTTTCGGTATCGGTTAAAGTCTGATGCTAACCCCACCAGTCCTCAATCGTCTTATAGTAATTCGAGCAAATAAGCTCAATCTCTTCATCCGTGATTCGATCTTTCAAGACAGCCTTTAGGATTACCTCAAGCAATTGTATTGGAGTTATTTCTAGTGACTTCTGTCCATTGCTCTTGCTATGTTCGTTGTCGTCTGCCATTTGTCTGATAGCTCCAACATGGTAAACTCACGCATTGAAAGTGAGCAGGTCACGAAACACTTTGGTGTACTCGGCTGACCTGAAATGCAAGGCCATGCTAGGCGCATTTGCTCCTAGTGTCAATGTGATTTTCCCATCGGAGGTAGTGTGATGGGAAAGTCAGCAAGGGAGCGTCCAAAACGTCTAGCTGCGAAACTACTGCAAATCCGGGTTGGCTTAGGACTGTCTCAGAATGAGATGGTAGAAGCTTTGCAAGCTAAAGATAAAATATCCAGAAGCATGGTATCTGGTTATGAAGTCGGCAGGAGAGAGCCACCGCTGTTAGTATTGCTTAAGTATTCTCAACTCGCAGGCGTTCACATGGAAGTATTGATTGACGATGATATGGATTTACCCAAAGCTTTTAAGCCCACACGAAAACGTGTAACGCATTGATAGGACACTACCCGCGGCCTCCGCTGCATGCGCTTGTTAGACGCCGTTTGCGATGCTTACTCACCTCTTATGTCGCGCCAGTGTTTAGCAGGCACGAAACGTGACAAGTGGCCTATGTTTTCTGTTGCTACTATGCCATTAACTTCTAGGGCCTGTGCTGCCAGAATCACGTCGCAGTCTAATGCGTTTCGATCAGCGGTTGGCATGCCGCTTCTTCTTGCTTCTGCCCATAGCTCTGCTGCTTTCAGCATTATTGATGTTGTTATAGGTAAGTAGCCAATAGTGTTCTTTATAAGATCAAGCCGGGATATACCCTGAGTCTTACCGGCGCGTAATAGCTCGCGCCTGACTTCATAATCGGTGATTTCAGGAACAAATACCTGCACACCGCTTACAACCAAAGCCTCCATCCACTCATAGCATTCTGTGTTTGTGGCAGTGGCTTTAGGGTTTGAGACCATTCCAAGCGGGCCAGCATCAAGCAAAACTGTAATACTCATTGAAAGAGCCTGCGATTAGACGGGCGATCTTCTTCCAACACCTTCTTTAAATACTCGAATGTCTCTCGCTGTTCTTGTTCGTCACCGTTAAGCAAGGTTCTCAGAGATTGGACCACAGCTTGGATTCTTGCTTGCTTCTCGGTTGCCTCAGTGGTTTGGTCTGTACTGGAATCCATGAATTATCGCCTCCGAGAATAAGCGTACAACCATTTTGAACTGATGCCAAGCATGATTCTTTAGTGGTGGCTTACCCGCAGGCGTCTAACGCCCAGCATCAGCGGGGCCGCGCAGGGCACTGGCAAGCATTCGAATAGTTGTTCGCGGCCTCCGCTGCATGCTGTAGTTAGGCGGCTCTGCATCGCTAACCAAAAACCAATCTCCCTTTCAGCCATAAATGATATAGTAGTAGCGCCGCACATACTCCAAGCACACTCGCTAGTATATCGAGGTAATCAAACGTCCGCGCCCCTTTGAACGGCCTTAGTATTTCAAATACGATCAAGATCAATAATGTAGCGAAGCACCAGGCCAGGAACAACTTGTTTGCTATCACCTTTGTAAATGCCTTTGGGCGAAGCAAGATCGAAAAAGGGAACCAGAAGCCAATTATAAAATTCGGAGCAGAGTCTAGGATAAAGCAAAGAACTCTAAACGGGGTATGCATTGGTCTCAGGTAGTGCTGGACCAGTATCACAAGCAGTGCCCCTAACGACGAAATTATGATTGGTGTCCTATTGAAGTTCATAACGCGATGTTAGTCGAGCCGCCTAACGCTTGGGTTGACCGGGCCGCCGAGCAACACTCAAAGTAACCATAAGAAACTCGCTTCGGCGGCTCCGGTCGAACCCTTTGTTAGGCGGCTTTGGTGAGAGCATTATGGTGAGAGATGCCTTTGCCATATTTTGTATAAAGCCTTCCGCTCATTTTCCCAGAACTGCTTATCTGTAGCCTCATCCCTCTCTGTGAGACGCCCCAGCGATTCTGCCAAATCAAAGAAGCCTTCGCTCGACCTGCCATCTTTACTCACTGCAACTGCACTGAGCATCGGTCTGTCATTGTTCACTTCGTCTTCAGAAATTTCTCCAAGAATTTGTCCGACCTCGCGCGCCATATGGCTACCAGTCAAAGGCAATTCCATTATTGCAGCGATCTCCTGATATGTTATAGTCCCGCGATAAGTAGCAGCCGTGATAAGTTCGCGATATACGAGAGCATATTTTATTGTACCTCGATATTTGTCTTTGCAAATTGACATAGACAACGCTCCCTTCATCTGGTGATGAATCGTTATATTGCAATTCCAATGCTGTAGTCAATCATAGTAAGTATGGTCGCCTAGAAAGCTCAGCCGCCTAACGGTTGGGATGACCGGGCGCGTTGATTTAGACCAACTCAGCTAGGGCAAACCATCTGAAACCTGCTTACCGCGCTCCGGTCGAACTCAGATTTTGCGCAAACAGGTTACAGTTTCTCCCGTTTAATGTTGGTATTGCAACCATTTGCCCCAACCTGAAATCAACAACTTACAAGCTTAGACTAGTCAAATTCTACAGACTCAGACCTGTGACAATCGAGCAACAGAGCTTACAAGCGTCTAAGCCAAAAAAACTCCAAAATGAGACCTCCCTTGAAACCATCATTAAGCTTTTTATCCGTGATGTTTATACAGGCCATATTCATCCTGTTTGCGCAAAATCTGAGGTCCAACCCTTTGTTAGACCCGCCTTCGTTTTACAGGTCTGTTTCTATCTCATTTCCCTATTTCTGTTTTTGCTCTCTGGTTTTTTGGTTCCCATCCTCCTCGCTGTTTCTGCTTGATTGCCTATTTGCCTCGGCTCACCAGCGCCACATCAGCCCAGAATCTTTCACCAAGCAAGAGCATAGCTTTGTGCTGCCGCTTGTTCAACCAATCTGATCTGTCCGAGCAAGGCGGCATCAGGGCTGCCTGACTCCATAGCAAGATAGTAATTGCAAGGAGCAAATCAGCAGTCAGTAGGAGAAGTAAGAACAAGCGGCAGGAGTGAAATAACGAAGTGGAGATAGGCTGCAAGGTTGGATTAGCAACCCGAACATTGATTCTCCGCCACACTGTCGCTAGGGTCTAACGCCAAGCATCAGCGGGGCCGCGTGGGGCATTCAAGCAACGATAAGAAACCCGTTTCGCGGCCTCCGCTGCATGCTCTAGTTAGACCCGCCTTCAATTTACTAAACCTATTCCTTACTAACCTATTCCGCATTTATCTGTTTCCTTGCCTTGTTTCAACTCTCTTGCTGGCTGTTGCTGATTGTTGTCTCTCATGCATTGCGAAATGGCTTAACTCGCAATCGCTTCAACAAGCAACGATCTGTAGGCAAGCAAGAGCATAGCTTTGCCCTGCCGCTTGTTCAAGCATTGTTGTCCGTTTGTTCGCAACTGCATCTGTAGAGCGAGATCGCATTGAGAGAGCGCTATCCTGAGCAAGAAGGCAAGAGGGGTGTGACCCAGAGATGAACAAGCGACAGGGCAAGATGAAGGCCGAAACTGAGAAGACGCATTGTGTTGGAAGGAATCATTGGCAAGTCGAGCATTGATTTTCCTTTGCACTGACGAAAGGGTCTAACGCCCAGTATCAGCGGGCGCGTTGTTGTAGACTTACTCAGCCAACGCGCACCCTGTGAAACCAGATAACCGCGCTCCGCTGCATGCTGTTGTTAGACCGAGCCTCAGTCTGCCACGCCGACGCGCCCCTCTGCCGCGCTTTCAACATAGAATTCAATCACAAACCAGTCAACTAAAGCGCGGCTACTCACTGAAAGTCTCTGCAGACTCGCAAGCGCGGCGGCGTATGAGTATTCAAGCCTTCTCGTACGCGAGCGTATAACGCCCAGTATCAGCGGGCGCGGGGCTGTTGACCAATCTAGCCAGCGCAACCCATTTGAAGTTTGCTTACCGCGCTCCGCTGCATGATGAAGTTAGACGGCTGCTTGCTTAGCATTACATCAAATCTGACCCCCTGCCCAAGCATGGCCCCCATGATAGAATGCTCTTTCCATATCTTCCCTATCTTGCCAACAAAGCTCATGCTCGCCTGCACTACTTGCATCATTACTGAATTCTGCCGCGAAAAAGGTCGCCTCCATTCGATAATGTCGTCCATCCGCATAGAAGTATTGAATTGCTTCTCCGATCTGGCCAACTATTTCTACCTCCCTGCCTAACTCTTCTCTGACCTCACGCCGGAGCGTCTGCTCTGGTGTTTCACCGGCCATCGAACCTCCACCCGGAAGGAAGTAGCCGGAATCCCCCTTTACTGTGGCGATCTTTCCTTTCGGGTCTATTATGACTGCATAAGCCGCTCGGCGAGGGCTATATTCAATAGCCGGGTTCAGTGAACCGAAAACTGGTATTGGGGGTTGGCCTGATCGCATAAACTCAAATTTGTGATCGCTGCCGTCTAACGCCAAGCATCAGTGGGCGCGGCATGTTGCCTCCCCCGCATCATATCAAACTCACTTGCCGCGCTCCACTGCATGCTCTAGTTGGGCGGCTTATCGCGGCAACAAGGTCTATCTACAAAGGCAAGGTCTCAATAAGAGAGCAGAATCCATCAGGGATGAAATCCGGCAGATTTTCACCGATGTCGCTTATCGGAATCAGCACGTCAGTCAAGCGGGTGAGGCTTCGATTGATGCCGATCCGATAGCCAGTTGAAGTGTTGCCTTGGCGCGAACAATCAAGGGATTGCATCCTAAAGGAGAAAGGTAGCTGTGGTTGAGGGTATTTATCCGCAGGCCGAAATATATCTCTACATCGAAGGGGCGGACGGCGACACAATTGAGGGACATGCTTGGGGTGGGAAAGGTCTTCAAGGTTTAGCGACGAGATGCTTGAGCAGTCGGGATTTGCAGTTGGCAGCGCATAGACGCCCAACGCCCAGTATCAGCGGGCGCGTTGCTGTAGACTTACTCTGCCAACCCAAACCATGTGAAATGTGCATACCGCGCTCCGCTGCATGCTGTAGTTAGACGCGGTTCATCCATGCTGATGTATTATTACTCCGTCATGGCCGTCGTCAAAGCTTGAACAAAAGCACAAGACCCAATCCGAGCACCATCAGTCCTACTCCATCGAATGGAAGCTGCGTACCTTTTCGCGCCAAGCTAAGCACCAGATTTACGATGTATATCACAGCGCCGATCAGGAATATTATTGTTCCTATTGTAAGGTGTCCGAGTTGAGGCATTCTCTTTCTCCTATAAATAGCGCCCGTTTGAAAATAATAGCTGAAGCAGGCGCTATTTCACACTCTTCATCACATACAGTCCTGCTCAGGTACGGCATGTTGGATTAATAGAGCGCAATCTGCCAACAGGGCATTGCAGCAGGTTTTAATCGCTAGCGTCTAACGCCCAGCATCAGCGGGCGCGTTGTTGTAGTCGTGCTCAGCCAGAGCAAGCCATTTCAAATCAGCTTACCGCGCTCCGCTGCATGCTGTAGTTAGACCCGCTTTCATTTTACCAAACCGATTCCATCCCAATTTCTTCCTTCTGCTTTTATCTGAACCCTTGCTCGTTTCCCTCTGCTGTTGACTGATGCTGATTGTTGCTTCTGCTCTATTGCCAAAATGACTGACCCTCAAACGCTACAACAGGCGACGATCTGAGGCAACCAAGAGCGTGGCTTGCTGCTGGAGCTTGTTCAACCGTCCTGCATAGTCTGCACAAGCCTACAATAGGGCTGCCAGACTACAGTGCAAGAGGGGGTGCAAACATCAAAGCAGGGGCGAGTGGCAGAAGAAAGAAGAAGCGTCAGCAGCAGTGAAGGGGTGAACTAAGGGGGAAGCAGTTAGCTGGCATTCTCGATTGGCAACCCGAACATTCATCCTCAACCAGGTCGACGCAAGGGTCTAACGCCAAGTATCAGCGGGCGCGCGGTGGGCATTCAAGCAACGATTAGAACCTCCCTTCGCGCGCTCCGTTGCATACGGTTGTTAGACTACACTCAATTCACAACGCTACTCCTCTTCTTCGCTTCGGGCAACTTCGAGACTCTAGCCCTCTGCCTCCGCCTGTCGCCCATTTCGCCTGCCTTACTTGCTTGTCGTGGGTCTAAGCCTTGCCATGACCGGTCGCCTTGCTGTTGGAAACCCTCACAAGCATAGCCTTGTGCTGTCGCTTGTTGAATCAAGGCAGCCTGTTTGCGGAAAGCTCCATCCGGCAGCCAGACCACATTCAGGAAGGGAAGCGCGAGCAAGAAAGCGGCAGCTATTGGCAGCAAGAAGAACAAGCGACAAGCGCCAGATGAGGGCTGAAATAGAGAAGAAGCCTATGAGTGAAAGCAATCAGTGGCAATCCGAGCGCTCATCTCCTACAGCACTGACGAAATGGTCTAACGCCCAGTATCAGCGGGCGCGCGGCGATCACTGACAAGCATGAGAAGCCTTGTTCGCGCGCTCCGCTGCATACTGAAGTTAGACGTCGCGTCTTAGCCCGCACGCCTCCGCGCTTTCTGGCCGCGCCTCCAACATAGGCTCTCTCTGTTGGGGAGTCAACACAGGCGCGGCATCTCACTGAAAGCGATTGCAGACCTCCCAGCGCGGAGGCGTTCGAACATCCACGCTATTTCGTACGCGCGCGTATAACGCCCGGCATCAGCGGGCGCGGGGCGGTTCATCTACTCAGCCTTCGCAAACCATTTCAACTGTGCTGACCGCGCTCCGCTGCATGCTATAGTTAGACATCGTGTCTTGTCACACGCCGCCAAGCCTCCCGCCGCGCCGCTTGCCTCGTCTTCACTGTTACAGTTTCAGCCTGTCGCATGCCATCCATCCTTCTATTTGCGTATTCCGCCTAGCGCCTCTGCGGCGCGGCGATCACTCGCAACAATGTCGCCGACTTGCGGCGCGGCGGCGTTCGTTCTCTCACTTCATTTCGTACGCGACTGTCTAACGCCCAGTATCAGCGAGCGCGTTGCTATTGACTTACTCAGCCAGCGCATATCATTTGATACCAGCTTATCGCGCTTCGCTGCATGCAATAGTTAGACGACGCGTCATTGTTTACACGCCTCCGCGCTTCTGGCCGCGCTCTCAAGATAGATTTGTTTAAACGGCCAGTCAATAATAGCGCGGCATCTCACTGAAAGCGATTGCAGACCTGCCAGCGCGGAGGCGTACAGGCTTTCAATTCATTCCGTACGCGAGCGTATAACAACCAGCATCAGCGGGGCCGCGAGCGGCACTCGTGAAACGATAAGAGACTCGCTTCGCGGCCTCCGCTGCATGCGTTTGTTAGACGTGCGGCTTTCCTCAAATGATCCCCATCGTGAATACTACTTTAACCTCGATTGCTGCAATCGTCTCTTGGCTTATCTCTCCGAGCTTTTTATGCAAGCGGGTCTTATCCAACACTCGCAGTTGATGGCAGAGTGCTACTGAATCGCTTGTCAGTCCACCTTCTCCTTTTGGAACTTGTACGCACGATGGCAAAGAGGCTCGCCGCAAGTTTGTTGTAAAGGGTATTGCAAGTACTGTTGTTGTGTACTTGTTTATCAAGTCATTCTGGAAGATAAGTACGGGCCGGGTTCCTGCTTGTTCCGATCCACGCGTAGGGTTGAGGTTTGCTAGCCATACTTCTCCTCGCCTTATCGTCATTCATCATCCTCTTTCGCCAACGCTCCAGTGTAGTCTGATATTCCTTCCTCTGCTAATTCTCGATCTTCCTCAGCAAATTCAGCATACAGTGCAGCCATTTGAGCCTCATCTGATATGAGTGTCGTTTTGACCCTGGACTGGTACTTTATGAATGCGAGATATTGAGCTATTTCTTCTAGTTCGGCTTGGCTCAAGCCATTAAGCTCTTGAAAAATTTGTTCCTTAATTGACATTGTTTATCCTCCAATTTAACCGGCCATATTTTATCACAATCCAAGCTCAGCGAGACCATAAGATTGCATCGAGTACGTCTAACGCCGCGCATCAGCGGGGCCGCGCGGAACACTCAAGGAACCTTACGAAATTCGCTTCGCGGCCTCCGCTGCATGCGTTGGTTAGGCCCGACTTGACGCGCAATGTATTGCACTATCTTGGCATCAATATAGTTTTAAGGAATGTTAAGCAACCCTCCTGACCTTGCATCAATAAGGCAATTATATTGTGTAGTATCAGATTCATTTCGTGTTTGTTCACATCTACACAAATACCTGCAGCTACGACGGCACCGCGTGTTTGTGGGAATCAGAGGTGAAACGTTGGATGATATCGCACTTTGTGATTGAACTGGTCGTTTGATTTCAAATTGAATATTCCATACTGAAGAGCCCGCGAGCGATTCATCAACCCCTTTAATCAATTCAACCTTAGTAAGTTGTACAATCTGAATTGAAGGGTCTATATGCTTCTTAGCTTCATCAACAGCTTGGAAAGCCGATACGATCTTATAATCACGGGCGCCGCGCTTTAGCAAAAGGTCATAGTTAACTGCAGCAAAGCTACCCAAGGATAATATTCCGGGCCAAAACAGAGTAATAGTTAAAAGAACAAGAATACGAGAATCATTATTTGCACCCGCAGCAAAAGACGCATTTGGTTTTTTCTTATTGGGCCAATCTAAGTTATTTACATGGACCGCAATAGCGTAAGCAGCAAAACAAACCGCGAGGCCAAGAAGAATCCAAGAAACTGGCAGAAGCCAAGCAAATCGTAATTGATCTCCTTTTGCCCCAACAATATCTTTTAGAAAAGTGACTGTTAATCCTATGACAGCACTCGATATAGTTATAATCTGCTTCAGATGCTCCTGAACAAAGTCATGAGCTTTGAGTCTCGCATTAAACGTTTGTTCAGAGATGATATTGGGGGGAGGTCCCCCACCAGAGCCTGATGCAGATGCTGCTGCTGGTGCTGCGGGAGGCGCTCCACCTGAAGAAGTGCCTGCCGGGGTCGCCTCAGAAGGCGTTGCCTCAGCCGAAGCTAAGTCTGGAGAAGGTTTTTCAGGCGGAGTGTGATCAGCAGACATAAGTTGTTAGCTCAAGGTTAGTCAGATTAGTACCATGCGTAGCCTCTTAGACAACGGTATCAAAATCATTACCGGTTTGAGTCCAAGGATATTTTAAGACAAATCCCCAATCAGAAAGCACATGAAATGCTCGATTAAAGTTCATATCTTTCTCTCCATAGTGATCTCTGTAGTAATCAATGAGCCTCCTATCGGCAATCTTACTCGCGCGATTGAAAAGCTGATTCCCGTCCATTACTTCTTCATCGGTCTGCATCTGCATCGACCAGGCAAACAAATTGACTGCATTATCTGTCATCTTTATACCCTCTTTATCAAAAAGGGTAACTACATTTTCCCGAACCCAGTCTATATAATTCTCACGGATTGAGATTTCAGCCATCATAGTTCCACCTTTCTCTTTTAAGTTTTAACTCAATGTAGTGAGGTCTCTTTTATTGAAGAGAAATCTCCGACAGCGGCTTGCCACCCTTGGATTCTCAGACGGGTGAATCTTACACAACTAAGATACTGTAATCAACCACATAATTAGTCGGGAGAATCTGATAAGAAAGGAATGGATTCAGAGGGCCTAACGCACAGCATCAGCGGGGCCGCGCCAAGTATTCAAGCAACAATAAGAAACTCGCTTCGCGGCCTCCGCTGCATGCTCTAGTTAGACCCGTCTTTATTTCTATGACCTGTTTCATTGCCAGACTCTTATTTCTCCCTTCTGCTTCGACTCAAATCTGTTGGTCGCTGTTGCTCCACCCTGTTTATGCCGCATGGCCTCGTTGTTATCAAGCGCTACAACAAGCAACGATCTGTCGCCGAGCAAGAGCATAGCTGGCTGCTGCCGCTTGTTGCCCTCCTGCTCGCTTCTTGCCCGAGCCTGCATCTGGACAACTATAGACTATGGGATGAAAGAAAAGGCAACGAGCACACACAGAGCGCATAAAGGAAGGAAGAACAAGCGGCAGCGGCAGCCGTGAAGTGAAACGAGAGGAGGCATCTGGCTCGAATGAATTGATTAGCAACCCGAACATTGATCCTCCGCCACGCCGACGCAAGGGTCTAACGCCCCGCATCAGTGGGCGCGGCATGTGACAGTGAAGTAACGATAAGAAACTCGCTTGCCGCGCTCCACTGCATGCGCTTGTTAGGCCGACGCCACGTTGCTGCGCTGTTGCTTCTTTTTCTCTTTTGTTTCAAAGAACCTTCTCGGCAATCGAAAGGCTTTAATATCGTAGAGCAAAAACCCTATCAACATACTGATAGTAAGCCAGGACAGCCAGGATACACCTGGAAACGGCATCAGCAACACATAGACCGCTGGAGCCACAGATAAAACAGTTATTCCTAGAATGCCTACCATTGCAAAACTTTGCCTTGCTTCTCGTTTGCGCATAAACTCTTCCCAAAGAAGATATTCTTTCGGCCATTTGTACGATTCTCTTATGATAGGTTCGATATGGTTCTGGCAGTAATACCCAGCTCGCTTCACAGAAAAGCTATAGCTTGTGATCAGAAAGTCAAAGAATATGGCAGCAAAAGCAGGTACGACAAGGAGGGTACTAGAAATTTTGTCGCTATTGGCAACGATGACGCCAATTCCTGCGCTTACAAAAGTAATCTTAAATCCGATAACTTGTGAGCGAATCTTCTGGTATTCTAGTATTTCTTTTCTTATTTCAAGAAAGAGTTTCCAAACTGCCTCAACTAAATCTTGTGACATAATACCTCCTAATTCCAGATAGTGTTAGAGTTCACTGCTATGAGCGCGGCCTAACGCCCAGCATCAGCGGGGCCGCGTGTGGCATTCAAGCAACGATAAGAAACCCGTTTCGCGGCCTCCGCTGCATGCTCTAGTTAGACCCGCCTTCAATTTACTAAACCTATTCCTTACTAACCTATTCCGCATTTATCTGTTTTCTTGCCTTCGTTTCACCTCTCTTGCTGGCTGTTGCTGATTGTTGTCTCTCATGCATTGCGAAATGGCTTAACCCGCAATCGCTTCAACAAGCAACAATCTGTCGGCAAGCAAGAGCATAGCTTTGCCCTGCCGCTTGTTCAAGCATTGTTGTCCGTTTGTTCGCAACTGCATCTGTAGAGCGAGATCGCATTGAGAGAGCGCTATCCTGAGCAAGAAGGCAAGAGGGGTGTGACCCAGAGATGAACAAGCGACAGGGCAAGATGAAGGCCGAAACTGAGAAGAGGCATTGTGTTGGAAGGAATCATTGGCAAGTCGAGCATTGATTTTCCTTTGCACTGACGAAAGGGTCTAACGCCCAGTATCAGCGGGCGCGCGAGCGGCACTCAAAGGAACCATAAGAAACTCGCTTCGCGCGCTCCGCTGCATGCTGAAGTTGGGCGTCACTTTCACAGCAGCGATTCAAGTCAGCTTCTTTTTCCCTTTCCCCGGCTATTCTTCTAATATCTTCTCGCCTCTAGACCGTTCTTTTACTTCTTGAATTAACGGCTCTACTTCGCGCAACACCTCTGGCATTTGTTGATACTGTGATAACCATTGAGAATGGAACGTGTTGCCATTCCTTACAAGTGCCTCTACTTTTGCCATTGCTTCTTGTTGCTTTGTCTTGTTGCTTTGAATTGTCGCCCCATCTCCTGCATCGTCTTGCCACATTCTGGACACACAGGAGACTTTCTAGAGCGGCTAGGAGAAAGCTTCTGCTTGAACGATTTTCGACACTCAAAGCAAGCAAACTGCATAAAGTAGGGCGGGTCGATAAAGTTTTTGTAGTTCTTGTAAGTCATATGTGACGCCCTGTCGGTGACGCCCAACGCTCCAGTTCAGCGGGCGCGGGAGCGGCACTGGTGGAACGATATGAACTGCGCTGCCCGCGCTCCGCTGCAACTGGTTGTTAGACACCCATTACGGGTCTTCCCTCATTAGAATTGCTGCCAATACACACCCTCGAAGTGAAAAAAACAGTCCCACCCCAAGCGAATATATACGCACCGAAGTAGAAAATATATCCGTTGACCACACTAAGTAAAAAACATGACAGACTATCGCAATTGATAGAAATAGAAACACCGCTAAGAGCAATATGGAAAAGCCGAAGTTTATAAAACCGAGAAAACCGTCTACACTATCAGCATCTACATACATTTCTAAGCTAAGAGTAGTGGGTGGTGCCATTAGGTTATGTAAATCTAGTTCAACCGCTTTTGGCAATAAATTCTTATACATATAAGAAAGTGCGTGTCTGAAAAAAACTGAAGCGCCAAGCGAAGATAGCAAAAAATAAAGCAGTACGCCCATGATTGGTGGACCACTAATGATTAGTACTTTTACATTCTGTACCTTAAATGAGGCGATTTGACCTTCCTCAACAATTCCGCTACTGATTGCATAAAACACAGCCCAAAAGAGCCATAGTAATATTACAGCCCGGCGAACCTGCTGTTCAGCCTCAACAAGATTAGTATGGATTCGCTCCAAAAGAAACTTGATCTCATTAGTTTTATCAACTATATCCGTCTGAAATAGCTCATTAATTCTTTCCGTTATTGTGTTCTTTGCCATACGAACCTTCATTTTGGGTGTCTAACGCCCAGCATCAGTGGGTGCGCGGCGAATACTGTGAAATACATAAGCAATCGCGGTCGCGCACTCCACTGCATGCTGAAGTTAGACCCGCTTTGGCCAAAAACAATTTCTCAAATCAGGAGTGCTTGTTGTATCGGTCCTCTGATACGAATTCTCCACTCTCGTTGAAATACATCCTCAGCACTCCATATTTCGCTCGTTGATTCTCACCCGTTGATTCAATACCTATTAATACCACGGCTTCATAGTGGTTTCCCAGATATACGTCTTCGGCGTCAGCTTTTATGAACGCTCTTGAGCGGACACATATCTGTGCTTCTTTTGGGATTGAAACCAGTGACTCGTCTATTTCCAGGCTCCAGCCACAGCTATCTAGAAATGATTGGGCTTGGCGTATAACCTTTCTCTTTAGGAAGCATGGCTTCAATACGTTTAGCGATCTCTTCTTGTAGCTGCAATGCGGTTTCCATCTTGTATTCCAACCCTGTAGTAATTAATTCGATAGCATCTCGTGTTCCTGCGCAAGGGTCTAACGCCCAGCATCAGCGGGCGCGGGCTAGTGACCTATTGAGCCAGTGCAAGCCATTTCAAACCAGCTTACTGCGCTCCGCTGCATGCTGTAGTTAGACTCGCTTTCAATTTACCAAAACGCTTCCTTCATAGCTTCTTCCTTCTGCCATTATCTCTGTTCTTGCTTCTTTTCGCTTCTTCTGCATACTCAGGCTGCTTGTTGATTCTGCTCAATTGCCAAAATTCCTCAATTGACAAGCGCTACAACAGGCGACGATCTGTCAGCAAGCAAGAGCATAGCTTTGTGCTTGTTGAACCATCCCGGCCAATCTTGTGCAATCCCACATTAGGGTTGCCAGACTTCATAGCAAGAGTGTGGAAGCAAGCAGCAAAGCAGGGGCAAGAAAGAAGAAGAAACAAGTGGCGGCAGGAAGGGAGGTGTGAAGCGAGAAAGAGGCTGTTGGTTGGAGTTTCGATTGGCAACCCGAACACTGATCCTCAACAGCACCGCCGCAAGGGTCTAACGCCCAGTATCAGCGGGCGCGGGGCTGTAGATCGATTGAGCCAGCGAAAGCCATTTGAAGTGTGCATACCGCGCTCCGCTGCATGCTCATAGTTAGACATCGTGTCATTGCTACACGCCGCCACGCCTCCCGCGCCGCTTGCCTCTTGCTTAATTTTTGCCTCTCGCTTCTGGCTGACATCCTCTAGCTATCTATTTGCAGACTCATCCTCACGCTTCTGCGGCGCGGCCATCACTCAGACCAATCTCGCTTGCTTGCGGCGCGGCGCCGTACGTTCACTTACAGTATTTCGTACGCGACTGTCTAACGCCCAGCATCAGCGGGCGCGGGACTGTTGACCAACTCTGCCAGTGCAAGCCATTTGAAACGTGCTTACCGCGCTCCGCTGCATGCGTTTGTTCGGCGTCACGCCGCAGACTGTCTCAGATTTCCTGGCCGAACATTATCCGGTGTCCGTCTGGAGTGCCTACACCGAACTCGCGCATTCCCCAAGGCTTGTCGGCTAGTTTCTGTATCAGGGTCGCGCCGTTCCCCACCAGTTCGCCATAGAACTCGTCGATGCCTTCGACCGTGACATACACGAAGTAGGAATGATCGCCTGTCTCGTGGGCTGGCATAGCGTCCGCACACTCGCCGAGCATCACTCGCAACGACCCGCGTGAGAGGAATGTCCAGCCTGGCACCGTAAAGTCGATCGCCATGCCGAGGACACGTGTGTAGTAGTCGACCGATGTGGCGAGATCTTGGACAGCGAGCACACATCGAATACGAGTCAGATCAGCCATTCATTTCTTCTCACTAGCGAGGACGTTCAAACTGCGTGACGGGAGCGGGTCGCTGTTGACGCCGAACGCCCTGCATCAGCGGGGCCGCGTGGGGCACTCGCTTTCATTTGAGCCGTTGTTGGCGGCCTCCGCTGCATGCTTTTGTTCGGCGTCGTTGTTGATTACAAATACAATCGGCTGTGGGGCTTACTCATTAGACTCGATTGCGCTTCCGCCTTGCCTTGTTTGCTTTACTTTCGAGTGCTCGTTTTCAGCAATCCTGATACTTTCGGGCTGATACCTAATAAAACTCCCGGGCTCATACCTGAAATCCGGGTGATCTACTGTATTATGCTCGGCTTGTTCTGCTTCCCAACTGTAATGCCAACAAAAGCGTACACGCCCAGTCAGAACCTTGAAAAACGTCTTGCGATCATATCGCAGAAAGACCCAATACGGATAAATAGCAAGGAGCAATCGAGGAGAATCCTTTTCTGGCTCAAACATAATTCCCACCTCTTTATAACTATGCCCGCTGTTTGTATGCTTAGCAATGGATAGACGCCGAACGGTTGGGTTGACCGGGCGCGGCATGCTGCACCGAAGCAATCTTAAGAAACTCGATTGCCGCGCTTCGGTCCAACCCTTTGTTAGACCCGCCTTCTTTTCACCAGACCTCTTCTTTCCCTCTTCCCTCTTTCCCCCAACTGCTTCTCTGCTTGTCCGGCTTCCTCTCTGCCCGCTGTTTCTGCTTGATTGCCTATATGGCTCGACTCTCCAGCACCACATCAGTCAAGGACTTCTCACCTAGCAAAAGCATAGTTTCGTGCTGCCGCTTGTTCAACCAATCTGATCTGTCTGACCAAGGCAGCAGCAGGGCTAGCAGACTCCGTAGCAAGATAGTAATTGCAAGGAGCAAAGCAGCAGCCAGTAATAGAAAGAAGAACAAGCGGCAGCAGCAGAGCAGGATTGAGCTAAGGAAGCGGAGATTGACTGCAAGCTCAATTAGCAACCCGAACATTGATCCTCCGCCACGCTGACGCAAGGGTCTAACGCCCAGCATAACCGGGCGCGCGAACGGCAATGGTGGAACGATGAGAAACTCGCTTCGCGCGCTCCGGTTGATGCGATTGTTAGACCGCGCTCCAAAGACAGCCTCACCCAAAGGCACATTTACTCTGCCGCAGGGTTCACAGTGACGGTCGCACCGCTCATCGTTCGCGGACCGCTCATCTGTACTAAGCAGCGTCGTTTATCGGCTGCTTTCGTTTCTATTTGCCCCTTCCGCGTAGGCCTAACGCCGAATTAATCGGCGCGCTGTGGTCAACGGGAAGTTGAATTATTGGCATGCACGTCCGCTGAAATGAGCAGTTAAGCGGTTAATTAGTCGGGGGCCCTACGGATCCTGATCCTGGTTGAATATTAACTGTCCATATGTATTCATTACCAAGTGAAGATTGAGTGCCCATATCGGCAAAGACTCTCGTAGTATGTCGTAAGCTTCCTGATGCCCACCTGAAAAGTAGATGCCAAGCAAATTTCCAATGATCGTTACCTTGTGGTTCGATCTTGATTCTAAGCTTACAGCCTGACGTATCAGTAGATACCGTCTTGAAAGTCAAGAGGCAAGTGAAGGATCGAAGTCTTTGCCAGACTTCAATACTCCATAGGCGATGTGTAGTAACTTTCTCATCGCTGCCCCAATGACCTCCATCGGGCGCTTGCCTCTTTGACTTAGTCGGTCACAGAAGCTTTTGACCATCGGATTGTGCCGCCTCGCTACTATGGCCGGCATATACAACGCTTTTCTTAGTCGGGCGTTGCCGTTCTTTGATAACCTACTCCTGCCTCGCACGCTCGTGCCAGATTCTTCCCGCCTCGGTGTCAGCCCCGCGTGCGCCGCTAATTGCCTGGCGCTTCGATACTGCCTCATCTGCACTTCGCTCAGCAGCCAGTTGACTGTGGCTTCTCCTATGCCCGGTATCGTCAGCAGCAATTCGCGGTCGGCTCTTAAGCCCGGATGGCGGTCAATGTGCTCCCGTATCAGCTTTCGCAAATCCTCCATCTCACGGTCGAGCATTCGGATGACGTTTTGCAACGACCGCAGCACCAGTTGATCTGCCCCTGCCTGCTCGATTCGATTCTGCTCTTGCTGGCGCATCCCTTGAAGCGTTTCCAGACGCCGCACAACTCTTTGCAAATGCGCGATTTCAGAGGGGGGCGGGGACCACTCGGCAGGCCGTTGCGATTGGCAGAAGCGGGCTATGATGGTCGAGTCGAGTTTGTCAGTCTTGTTGCGAGCCATCTGCGATTGAGCGAATCCTTTGATGCGAGCAGGGTTGACGATGCTGACCGGGTGGCCTGCATTATAAAGGAAGTGGGCCAACTCATCGCCGTAGGATGCGGTAGCTTCAAGGCAAGCGTGAGCGCGGCTGACTTTGTGATGTGAAAGCCAGGCCCTCAGTTGATTAAAGCCAGCCTCGTTGTTAGTGAATACTTTGTGGCGAAGTTTCTCATCACGCAGAAGGCAGGCGTGGAAAGTGGCTTTAGCGATGTCAATGCCTAAAGATGGTAAAGACATAATCAACACCTCGAATGGAATTACTCGTTGAGGTCAACCTTGTGAATGCAGGCTAACAGAGCGAGCTGATGCCTAAGATACCGTGCGACCTTACAAGCAACGAGTTGAAGCAAGAGGTCTTGTCTACTGAACAGGCTCAAGGGCCTCAGGAGCGACGCAGACTCATCTTGCCCGCTATCCAAGCGTCCTTGGATAGATTGTTGTCAGCTCAGGCTGACTTTTTCAAGATACAAGGGGTTACGGTTCCTTGGATCTCTAGCCTCTCATAGAAACCGGTCGCATTTGGATAGGGATGATCAGGGAACCCTGAATGATAATAAGTAGCAAGTAGTCGGTTGTCTTGAGCAAGCAACTCAAGTAACACTCCAGTATCACGATCCTTATCATCATCCCCTGTCTCAAACAATATCTCAAGATGCTGAAGGCTGTCTGGGGTGGCTGCCTGTAAGTCGTTGTCCATATACGTTGCCTCCTATGTTTGGTGGTTGTAGGTTTAGTATTCATAGATACGTTTCTGAATACGCTGTGAGTATTTTCGGCCCTCGCCTGCTTAAACATGAGGTAATGTCTAAAACCCATAAAACATTACATCCCCTCTTGCCTGTTCTCTCCTGTCGGTCTAACGCCCAGTATCAGCGGGCGCGTTGATTCAGACTAACTCAGCTAGCCCAAGCCTTTTCAAACCAGCTTACCGCGCTGGTATTGTCTTAAGGTTTTGTTGCTTTCGGTACTAATTATTTCCGCTTTTATGGTTTTCTCAATTAGCGTAGTCTCCACCAAAGAAATATTTTATAAGCAGAAGTTTGTCTGTGGGAACCTCTTGTCCGATTCTCATAGTAAAGGGGTGTGCGGGGTCTTTTTTAAGGTCGGAGAATTTAATTTCGTAGATAAAGCCAGTCTGGTGATGAGACGGATGATTGCTGGACAAATAATCAACGCATCCAACCAAGACAAGAGCCACCATGTTAGTGTTCTCAATTCGGTGGGCTTCCATTTCTTGTTTGGTAATCCCGAAAGTAAAATCAATAGTCTCAGGGCTGTCTGGAAATACTGTAATGCCTATGGGAGTCAGTTTAGGCTCAATACTTCCACAGAGTTCTTTTTGCTGGTTAGCTGGCTCAGTGAAAATTGCATCCCCCCATGTTACGGCGAATGCTTTTGCGTGAATCTCAACTTCATTAGCGACCGAACGGCCTGTGTTTTTAATAGTGAACCGTACCGACAAGTTGCCAGTATCGCCGCGATAGATAAAAGGGCCATTAGGAATTACGTCAACAGACAGCCATGCTCGATCTGTGGGTGTGGGAGGTATAGGGTCGGTGTTAGCGGCCTCTCTAGGCTCAACCACGTAATAGTGCAAGGCGAAGGCAATACCCAGACCTACAAAAAGATAGGCGAGAAAAGACCATCTGAGAGCAATGGTATAGTTTTTTTGTTGCCAATAATGGAAAGCAAAAGCGAAAGTAACAACGAAGAGAACGCCTATGAAAACCAAAGAGAGAACGGCGCTCATACTATTTGCTTTCCTCTTCTCGCTTTTGTTTTCATCATCCTTTTTTCTGTTTTCTTTGGGATGCTCATTTGCTTCATCCTTATCCTTATTAGTAGTGCGCGAAGCGCGCGGCGCTATAACGGGAATAGGTGAACTTATGTTTTTAGACTTCTCTTCTGACGGCTTCCTAAGCCGTTCCTCTCTAGCTTTGGCTGCTCTGCGTTTTTGTTCAAGTGTCTTTCTCACAGGTCAGAATGGCTTTGCACCTAAAGTAACGTTTGAACCGGAAGTTTAATTGACTTCCCGCATATCAATCCAGCCTGATTTTCGTTTGACTCCTGTGTATTTTCAGCTACAATCGCGCAGACAGATATTAAATCGCCAATAGAGCGATAAAGAAATTAAGTTGTCAGCCTTTTTGCTTAGTTTCTGTATCTAAGCAGCATCAACAGTACAAACAAGCTCAGTAGCATTTCAGAGCCAACATTAGATGGTTTGACTTGATTAGGATTGGCTCTGTTTTGGTTATGTCCATCACAGATACATTCTATGTTGTTGCACGGGTCGCAGTATACGCCGCTCACTACTGAATGACCTGCAAATGCCTCGTGCTAATAATGGTGGCGGTCGCCTGACATACGGCGATGTTGCCGAAGCAACTCTAAGCAAAGCAAACCATCAACTGCACCTGAATGAAATCTTGCAAGCCGTTAATGCGGCGGGGTTGACTCCGACAAAGCCAACACTTGCAACCGGATTGATGAGGGATTCACAAAAGCGATTCAGGAATATAGGTGGCAACGTGTTTATACTTACAAAGTGGGAGTCAAATCTAGCAAAGACGGCATGATGTTATTGTAACGTGCTCTTTGAAACATGGGGTAAGTTTCCACCCCGACGACGTTGCGCTCAAGGCTCTGGCTGTAAGCGCAACTCTTCGATGCGTCAGTATCGAGGAAAAACCAACTATAGGAAGGAAACAATGAGAACGCTTCGTATAACCTTTGTTGGTAAGCGTGTTCCCGTAAACGTGATCGTTGGACCTGATTCGATTACGTTGGAATTCCCACAGGGGAAGAATGGGAATGTCGCAAAAGACGGCGGGCCGCTCATCGTCCTTACGGATAAGGATTAGAACGGCCCTTTTCTAACTGTAACCTTTGAGGTTACGAGCCGATGCCTGAAGCTGCTACTTCAGCCATCGCATCAGGGGCGGTAGAACTAGGAGAACTCCGCCCCTGAATCTTTTAATAAAATTGTCAAAGTTACATCAACGTAACGCTAGAAGACATGTCCCCTGTGAAATGCCAACAATTATTATAAGCTAATTTAGCTTTCTTTCAAAAGAAAAATTGTGCGTATGATTTGCTCTTTCAGTAAGTAACTATCCAAACATGCCACGCATACACGTTTCAACCCATGCTCGGATTGAAAAACAATGTGAGTTTCGCTCACGTCGAAAACATCAAAGCTACGGGCTGGCTCTAGTTCGTCCGTCACTTCCCATGCTAAGTCTGTTAATTGATCTATGGTCATGTTCATCTCCTATGCGGCTAATAGCTCGGTGATGCTCCAAACGTGATCTGTTAGGCCGCTCGCCATCGCAGGTGTCTGTTTGTCAATGCTGCTATGCTTGCGGCAAAAGTTGTAATAAGCGAAGAACAGAGCCAGCGCAGCTTTCAAGTTCTCCCACTTCTTTGAAAAGCCATTCGTCAAGCGTGTGAATCTTCGCATCTGCATTCGTATGGTCAGGTTGTTACGCTCAACTGTACTTGTGCAGATTCTTGCGGGTGCAGGTTCGCCAAAGATAACTTCCGTTGTTATATCCACCACAACGGGTGGCGAGTAACGATGTTCGTCGCCTTCGGGAGTAGCATACTTCTTGATGAGTTGCGCGTAGTCAATGCCCTTGTGCTCAAGCTCGCGTACCATGTTGTAGCGATAAGGTGAGAAACCATCTGTCGTGACTTGGAATCTCTCATCATAGGTAGCACGCGCAAGTTTCTTTGTGAAGATGCGCGTATCTTCGGCAGAGCGTTTGCCAAGATGCCATGCCAGGACTAGCTTTGTGTTGCGCTCGAATCCGACAAAGGTATAAGCATCGCCAAGCTTGTCTACTACTTCATAGTCCCACTGCATGCCGTCTTTGGTTTTCTGTTTAACAGTCTTTTCTTTCATAGAAACAAAGCACCAAAGTTCATCAGCTTCAACGTCTTTGACAGGTACGTTTTGGATTCTCTCTTCAAGAAACTTCTCGCACTTCTCGCCAGCGATAACAAGAAGCTTCATGAGTGTGTTGATATTTATGCCAGTGAGTCTTTCAACACTTCGGAGAGAACAGCCTTCAAGCAAGAGTCTTAAACATGCTCCGGCTGTTTCAATCGGCATGTACATCTTGCCAAGCGGTTTGTTCTGAGGTTCAGCAAAAGTTTTGGCGCATACATTACAGCGATAACGCTGAACGCCATTAACGTCTTTTCCATTCTTCTTAGCAGTGCCTTGACATTCAATGCAATTCATAATTGTGAGCCTTGCCTTTCTCTGGCGATTGACTCACAATTGATTTGCGGAATCTGACGTGAGCAATCGCGTTAGTTTCAATAAAGGCTCTAGTGATTACCAGTCATTAGAGCCTTTAACCTTTTAATTTTCAATCACCTAACTACAGGAATTATTGTATATCTAATTAATATACAAGTCAAGATATTTCGTACTTGATTTGTATATATTTTGCGTATATAATAGCGATATGAAAAAGAAACGAGGCCGACCACCAAAAGAGGTAGATCAATTAAGGAATGAGAGTTTATTGGTGAGGGTAGAAGCCGATGAGAAAGAGGCTTTCAAGGATGCGGCTAGACTGGCTGGAATCCCTCTTTCATCATGGGTGAGAGAGAGATTAAGGCGGGTAGCAGTGAATGAACTACAAGAGGCTGCGCGACCTATTGCATTCTTGAAATAATCAAACTAGGATTGTGACCGATGGATACAACGGCATACTATATGGGGCATTAAACTTTTAAGACAATACCACCGCGCTCCGCTGCATGCTGTAGTTAGACATCGTGTCTTCTCACACGCCGCTGCGCCTTCTGCCGCGCCGCTTGCACATGCCTACTTGTCTTCCTCTCACTTCTAGTGAACCTAGCCTGTTCATTTGCTAATTCTACTATACGCTTCTGCGGCGCGGCGATTTCTCAAATCAATCTCGCCTACTTGCGGCGCGGCGGCGTACGTTCACTTACAGTATTTCGTACGCGACTGTCTAACGCTATGCGTCAGTGGGCGCGGCGCGGAACACTCGTGGAACCATAAGAAGATCGCTCGCCGCGCTCCACTGCACGCATTTGTTAGGCGCGGCATCATCATGACGCTTCAACTGTTTTTACTCCGCTTACTGGTATCTCACCTTCGTTCAGTTGTTCGGCAAACGCCGGTATCAATTTCTTTATGTTGCTCTCATATGCAGCAGGCCACAGCGCTTTCAGCCTCTCCCTTGCCTGCTCATTGATATGTACTTGTCCTGATTTCTCTATCAATACCATTGCCACGTGGCCGCTATTTTCTGTCACTGCAAAGATGTAGTCATCTTTGTCTTTAGCCATAGATGCCTTCCATTCATCTAATAGCTCTTCCAACTCATATTCATAAAGCTCGTGCTGCATTTCACCTTCGTCGAGCAATGCTTGTTTCAGGAGCTTCTCAGTTCTTTTTGCTGTCATATGTCTTTGAGTTATTCGTGGAGTGTTTTTCCTCTTTCTCTATCCTATGCTGCGTCTGCGTTTGGTCGCAAGCGCCTAACGCCCAGTATCAGCGGGCGCGTTGGCGTAGACCTACTCAGCTATCGCAAACCATGTGAAACGTGCTTACCGCGCTCCGCTGCATGCTGTAGTTAGACCTCGCGTCTTTGCAACCACGCCTCCGCGCCCTCTGGCCGCGCTCTCAACATAGATTTCAATCCCGAACCAGTCAACTAAAGCGCGGCTCCTCACTGAAAGTCTCTGCAGACTCGCAAGCGCGGAGGCGTATGAGTATTCAAGCCTTCTCGTACGCGAGCGTATAACGACTAGCATCAGCGGGCGCGTTGATACAGACCGACTCAGCCAGCGCGATTCATTTGGAGTGTGCATACTGCGCTCCGCTGCATGCAATAGTTAGACATCGTGTCTTGTCACACGCTGCCGCGCCCGATGCCGCGCCGCTTGCTTCCTACATCATTGATGCCGTATCAGCCTATGGCATGCCTCTCACTGTTTCTATTTGCTGACTCATCTAATCGCTTCTGCGGCGCGGTGATTACCCGGAGCAATCTCGCTTGCTTGCGGCGCGGCGGCGTCCATTCATTCAAGCCATTTCGTACGCGACTGTCTAACGCCCAGTATCAGCGGGCGCGCGGCAATCACTGACAAGCATGAGAAGCCTCCTTCGCGCGCTCCGCTGCATGCTGTAGTTAGACCGAGCGTCATCGCCTCCACGCCGCCGCGCCCCGCAGCCGCGCCTCCAAAATAGTTTCGTTTCAGCAGCGTGTCTACTCAGGCGCGGCATCTCACTGTAAGTGATTGCAGATCTCCCAGCGCGGAGGCGTCCGTGTATTCAAGTCATTTCGTACGCGAGCGTATAACGCCCTGCATCAGCGGGCGCGTTGTTGCAGACTAACTCAGCTAGCCCAAGCCATTTCAACTGTGCTTACCGCGCTCCGCTGCATGCTTTTGTTAGACCCGCTTTCATTTTACCAAACCGATTCCATCCCAATTTCTTCCTTCTGCTTTTATCTGAACCCTTGCTCGTTTCCCTCTGCTGTTGGCTGATGCTGATTGTTGCTTCTACTCTATTGCCAAAATGACCGACCCACAAACGCTACAACAGGCGACGATCTGTCAGCAAGCAAGAGCATAGCTTTGTGCTAGTGCTTGGTGAACCATCCCGGCTAATCTTGTGCAATCCCACATTAGGGCTGCCAGACTTCATAGCAAGAGTGTGGAAGCAAGCAGCAAAGCAGGAGCAAGAAAGAAGAAGAAACAAGCGGCGGCAGGAAGGGAGGTGTGAAGCGAGAAAGAGGCAGTTGGTTGGAATTTCGATTGGCAACCCGAACACTGATCCTCAACAGCACCGCCGCAAGGGTCTAACGACCAAGCTGACCGGGCGCGTTGCTGTAGACTACCTCAGCCGATGAAAGCCATGTGAGACCTGCTTACCGCGCTCCGGTCGAGCTCAGATTTTGCGCAAACAGGTTACAGTTTCTCCCGTTTAATGTTGGTATTGCAACCATTTGCCCCAACCTGAAATCAACAACTTACAAGCTTAGACTAGTCAAATTCTACAGACTCAGACCTGTGACAATCGAGCAACAGAGCTTACAAGCGTCTAAGCCAAAAAAACTCCAAAATGAGACCTCCCTTGAAACCATCATTAAGCTTTTTATCCGTGATGTTTATACAGGCCATATTCATCCTGTTTGCGCAAAATCTGAGGTCGAGCGCCTTGTTAGATTTCGATTGGGGTCAATACATATCTTTTTTCATCCAGACTGGCCGAATATAGTTTTACATGTGAATAGCGTTCGCTGCCCTTTATGATGTCTGAAATCTTGCGTTTATCGTCTTCTGACATTTGATAGCCAAGTATTACCCCTTTGATACACGAAGGTGGTATTAAGAACAGGTGAATATTTCCAAATTCAGTTTGTTTGATTTGGTCAGCTTTATCCAAGAGTTGAAGCACTCTCCACTCTTGCTCGTATTCCCATTGTTTGCTCTTAGCCAACAATACAGTAGTTGGAGTTAAGTCCAATACGGAATCATGGTAAGGTCTTTCATCAAAATATTCTACCTTCCGCAAATAGCCACACTCTTGTGATGGCAGATGGGTGAAAAGTTGATCCCCTTGTGGTAAAGAATCGGGTAGCTGATTAAAAAAGGGATCTGTTCCGTTGAACTCGATAACAAATCCTTTATGTTGCTGTGCGTAATGCGCCCACATTGGAAGATTGTCAGGCTTTTCAGTTAGTGAAAGGACACCAATTAAATCATTTAGTCTCATAGGTGCGATTTTTCTGAATTGTTGTGTAACCTCTTCCGTATTGCTTAGCAGCTTTTCTCTGAGTTCTGGGAAGATTTCTCTTCTCATATAATCAATATATGGTTTCTGCTCATCCGTAAGTCTTGAATACACTTTCTCGGCCATTTTATCTAGAAATTCATCTGGCGAATTCTTGGCCTCCTCTAGTAGCTCAGGACTTAGTTCAAATCTTTCAAAAAACGGTTGCATTTCGTATGGATCATTGAGACAACTTGACTGAGTAAAGCGAATGTAACCATTTTCGAGAATATCGAGCCTCTCTGCGGGAACATACTTGAACAATTTCATAATCACCTCTGTAAGTCGTATAGAAATCTAACGCCCTGCATCAGCGGGGCCGCGTGCAGCAGTAAAGTAACGATGAGATACTTGCTTCGCGGCCTCCGCTGCATGCTGTAGTTGGGCGTCCTCACGATAGCACCTATTCGACTCCGTCTTCCTCTTCTTCACCATTGCGACAGTGTATTTGGATAATCTCGATAAGCCAATCAAAGACCGTAGCTCCTTGTTCTTTCTTCGCTTGTTCAAGATCGCTTTTGACATCCAGTTTGTTACTTGGATGGCACTACTCTAGTCGCAAAGTAAGCTGGCGCACTGTTTCGGTGTAACCCAATCTCTGCCTTGATATGTCTGAGTTCTTCCACCACAAAATGAATCCTTCTTCTGGTGTGCCAAAACCTCCTCTTAAAATATCGTTGAAGGCATCAAGATTCCAGCCCCAATGAGTGTGTGGGATTAAAACACGACTTATCTCATCGTAGAACTCCTCTAAAGTCGTGAAGTGATGACCATCTATTACGTATATCTTCTTTTGATCCATAGGACTCCGATAGCCAGTTGTTGGTTCACGGACGCCCAACGCTCACGGTCAGCGGGCGCGCGCCGAACACTGATGGAAGGTTGAGAACTCCGCTTCGCGCGCTGGTAGTGTCCTAACAGTGAGTGGGTTTTTGCATCAAGTTGTTAGCCACTCGAATCTTCCGGCCCTTGTTTCGGGCAATCAATTTCCATTTTACAGTTAGGACAAAAGTGAATCCATCCATACGTTCCTCTACCTTTAAACTGAAGTATAGACTTGCGTTTTGTTTCGTAGCAATTGGTACAAAGCCAATGCGGTGGCTCGGCTTTGGTGGTGCTTGGTTTTACGGCATACACGCTAACACCAGCAGTAAGCTTTTGAAGTTCATAACGAGCGGCTTCGGCTTCCCAATGCTCAAACTGAGCCAGCTTATGTTCAAGCTCTTTTTTCTCTTGCAACAGAATATCCTTATCAGCATGCAACGTCGCCATCTTCTCTTGCATAACCAAGATGGCGCTGTTCAATTCGATAGTTTTCTCGATGACTTGAGCCGATGCTTTCACGTCGCTTGTGAGCTTGGCGATCTCACCCAAAGATTTAAGTGATGTTAGTATTGCTGCTATCTCAGCGTACATTTGTCACCTCCGTTTGAGGGTTTTGAAGTAGTGATTAGAGATAACGTCTAAAATGCTTCGATTCGAGGACAGAGGCGGTTTTGAAATACCCATTGCGCTTCTTTGTTGTTTATACGCAAAATGGAAATGGGATTTCCAACATACTCAGGTTTGTCCTTAATAGCGAGCTTGATTAAATCTCTGATTGCGTTTACAGGGCTAACCTCTTGAAAGTAAGTTTCTCTGTTTTGCATGAAGTTTATTAGCGGCTGAGTATGACCAAGAAAGATATAATCTCCAGTCTGGAGAACATCGCCTTCGCATCTAATGCCCGGTTGTTCAGGTGAAAACTGCGGTATGAAATACTGACTAACTAAAAAAAGCATGTCATTTTCAACACTAATAAAGATCGCATCAAGTATAGATTGATTATTTACTATTTCATCGTAAAACGTCCTATCATTTTGTCTGATAGCTATCGCAAGCTGATAAAGGTTTTCACTTACAGATTGTCTAAAACGCATTACTATGTCTTTGATACTGCCGCCCTCCAATATGGCTGTTTTAGCAACATTTGGTACATAGAAGTTTTCTTTGGGATTGCCTACCATTTTAGCAAAGGTAAAGAAGACATGCCCGATTTGATGAATTTTGCAGCTTGGGGGCGGACTTGGATTTTCTTTGTCGTAGACCTTGCTATCAGTTCCTACGAAAATATCAGTTCCAGTGTGATATGCGACAATAGACGTACCGACTAATGATAAGACTTTATTGAGTGATGACATGGTAGATATCTCTTCCGTTGAGCCATATGAATATAGCCCAACATATATTCGTATAAAAGGCATAAGTGGAGTAATCGGATATACCGATACGCAAACCGGCAGTTGCGTATGGCGGCTTGGTTCTTTTGACGTAGATGTGAGCGATGATAGAGAGCAATGGTTTCACTTGACGGGGCCAAGATGTTGCCACAATCTTCCACCTTGGCCCCATGCTGCTATTAAAGACTCGATAGTGAAATCCTAAGATATTCTTTCAGTGATTGGTTAGACTCGATGCAAGATAGGCGAACTTTTTTCAGCCCATGCTCACTCTGAAAAATGATCTGCGCTTCTGTCACGTCGAAAACATCAAAGCTATGGCTTGGCTCTAATTCGTCTGTCACTTCCCATGCGAGGTCGGTTAATTGATCTATGGTCATGATTTCTCCTATGCGGCTAATAGTTCGCTGATGCTCCAAACGTGATCGGTTAAACCGCTCGCCATCGCAGGGGTTTGCTTTTCGAGCGAGCTATGTTTCCAGCAGAAGTTGTACCAAGCGAAAAAGAACGCGAGCGCGGCTTTCAAGTTCTCCCACTTTTTGCTGAATCCGAGTGTGAGCCGCACAAAGCGACGGAGAAAAGTCCTTATGCTGAGATTTTGCCTTTCGACATGGCTTGTGCAAACTCGGCGCTCATCGGGATTGCCAAATACGGGTTGTCTTATACAATCCACAACCTGTGGCGGGGAATAACGGTGCTCGTCGCCTTGTGGCGTAGCATAGACCTTTATCAACTGCGCGAAGTCTATTTCCTTATGAGCAAGCTCATGCACGATATGCCAGCGATACTGAGCAAAGCCGTCAGTCGTTATTTGAAAACTTTTATCGGCTGTGGCGGCGTTCAATTTCCTGCTGAATTTCAAAGTATCTTCGGAAGTCCGGCGACCGAGATGCCAGCACAAAACCAATTTGGTGTTTCGCTCGAATCCGACAAAGGTATAAGCATCGCCCATTTTGTCAATGGCTTCCCATCCAAATCGGTTTTTATAGTCTTCCGACTTTGCTTTGAGGGTTTTCTCCTTCATGGCGATAAACGTCCATATCTCATCCGCTTGAACATCTTTAACTGGTATGCCTTGAATGCGTTCTTCAAGAAACCGCTCGCACTTCTGGCCGACAAGTACAAGCAGATTGAGAATGGTGTCACGGTGGACTTGGGTTATTCGCTCGGTGCTGCGAATGCTATTTCCTTCGGCAAGTAGGTTGAGAACTAACAACGCCTTATTGAACTCTAGGCGCATGTTATCGAGCGGTTTATTTTGCGGCTCGGTGAAAGTGATTATACAGAAATGGCATTTGAATCGCTGATTGCCTTTGCGATCTTTACCATGCTTCTTAGCTTCCTTCTGGCAGGTTGGGCATTGCATGTGTGGACTCCTTTTTTGTGGAAGTCCGCACAGAAAAGCCGTATAATGGAGTTGGTTGGACTCGCATGGCTTCGCTGTGCGGGACAAGTTAAGCCCGACGAGAACGCCAATTCTTGTTGGGCTTTAATATGTGAAAAATTATTAGCAGGCTTACCACAGGCCGCACCGAGCAAACCGCCAAGAATGCTTGGTGCTGGCCTTTCCTGTTTTGGCGCATCATGCCGGTAAGCATAAGCATGACGCGCTATCAATCTTCTCATAGCATCACAGCCTTTCAGTTGAAATAAATAACGGCTCATTTCTTTTTCTCTCTATTGCTTAGGGTAGCTAGAAGCCCTGTTGATTTTGTGCTGTAATCAGAAAGCCTAAAACGCTTCAACTTATATGCTTTCTTCCCTTCTTTATCGCCTTCTTCAACGTCAGGCATCCGCTTTAATGTAGTCTGAATTGATGCAAGTATATTCGTGTAAGGTGTTGTATCGAACCCGATGCGCTCCAAGCTATCTCGAACTTCAGCAGTTGTAAGATATTCATCAACTGCGCGCAGTGCTTCGCGGCAGCTATCGGTGAGGCCCATTACTGGATTTTGCCCTAGTCGTGTCCTTGTAAGACGGTTTCCTACAAGCTGCGCCAAGCTGCCTATGTCTTGACGTAATTGGGCAATATCCATGTCAAGCCGCGCGCGCTGTTCAAGTTTCTCGGATAAGAGCTTTTGCTTTACCTTGATCTCCTGATTGTAGTCATCCTTTGTAAGCATATACGGAGTTTACCTTATGTTTGACAATTTGTCAAATAAAAAATCAATTCAGTGTGATAATTTTTGGGTGCAGGCGTTAGATGATGCCCTGAGTTTGGCAGAGCAAACTGATGATGAAGATGAAAAGCGGCGATTGCGGATAGCTGCGGATTGGTTTCGGTATCGGTTAAAGTCTGATGCTAACCCCACCAGTCCTCAATCGTCTTATAGTAATTCGAGCAAATAAGCTCAATCTCTTCATCCGTGATTCGATCTTTCAAGACAGCCTTTAGGATTACCTCAAGCAATTGTATTGGAGTTATTTCTAGTGACTTCTGTCCATTGCTCTTGCTATGTTCGTTGTCGTCTGCCATTTGTCTGATAGCTCCAACATGGTAAACTCACGCATTGAAAGTGAGCAGGTCACGAAACACTTTGGTGTACTCGGCTGACCTGAAATGCAAGGCCATGCTAGGCGCATTTGCTCCTAGTGTCAATGTGATTTTCCCATCGGAGGTAGTGTGATGGGAAAGTCAGCAAGGGAGCGTCCAAAACGTCTAGCTGCGAAACTACTGCAAATCCGGGTTGGCTTAGGACTGTCTCAGAATGAGATGGTAGAAGCTTTGCAAGCTAAAGATAAAATATCCAGAAGCATGGTATCTGGTTATGAAGTCGGCAGGAGAGAGCCACCGCTGTTAGTATTGCTTAAGTATTCTCAACTCGCAGGCGTTCACATGGAAGTATTGATTGACGATGATATGGATTTACCCAAAGCTTTTAAGCCCACACGAAAACGTGTAACGCATTGATAGGACACTACCCGCGCGCTCCGCTGCACCGTGTTGTTAGGCGCGTTTTAAAAAACTGAACGCTATTCCCTTTTTCCTTCTTTGGTCTATATATCTTTGCACGCTAGCACATAGCGGCTGGAACTTTCTTGCCTATGGATTGCCCAATACTCCCTTGTCGTCGCAGGATTTGGCGAATCCCCATTGTACATGCACGGTACGGTATTCGTGATACGTCTTCTTCATGATCGGCGTCATCGTTGTACCAATTGGACCACTGATGAGAAGCCAAAAACGTGTTTTGAAGGTTACCGGCACGCCGATGTAATATCCTTCAGACACTTCTCTGAATTCGATGACTTCGGTCTTCCCGCGGCGCTTGTTGACCATGAGTTCGCGCAATTCGTCCTTGCCTGTAACTTCGCGGTATGAGTCTTCCGTGAAGTCATACATCTTAAACGGTAGCAGGAGTTTCAGTTTTTTCAGATCGTTGAGGCCTTGCTTTTCATCAACTTCCTTGAAGCTCCCTGAAAATCTGGTGAGGTATTCGAGAAAGTATTCTTTTCCGGCCTCGACGCGGATTTTGTTTACTGGGTGTCCCATTGGTGCCCATCCGAACCCCGAGCCCGTTTCGAATGCATATTCGCCGGGTTCGACGACCAGTGGATAGTATCCCTTGTTCTTGATCACAACGACAATCTTTTCGTTTACGGAGATGGCGGATGGCTGACGACCATATCCATCCTTATAAAGGTAAATGACCGCTTTGCCCTCGGGGATGGGCGAGATGCGCGTGAAGGGGCATTCTGCTTTGTCTTTGGCGAATGAGTTGGCAACTAGGAGCACGGGGACCAATGCAACTGCACAAGTGCTCATTATATTTTTCATCGCATTCTCCTTTCTCTATCATTATCTGCCTAACGCTACGGTTGACCGGGGCCGCGCCGAACACTGAAAGAACCATTAGAGATTCGCTTCGCGGCCTCTTAAGAAACAACTCGTTGAATGATGCTTCTGGCTGCTCTCACTTTATGCTGCAACCGACACCAACTCATAGCCTAACCCTTTGGCCCGCTTCCTCAAGTTCGCTACCATCCGCTCTCGCTGCTTCTCTTCATACGCTCTCGCCCCACCCTCTTCGTACTCCCGTCCCTGCTTCACTAAATTGTAATACAACCTGGCCAGCTTATGCGCTGTCGCTGTTATCGCTGCTGCTGGCCCTTTGCGCGCCTGCATCCTCCTGTAGTACGCCCCTATCTCGCTTTCGCTTCGTCCTATGTTTACTGCTGCTTGCCGGAAGGCTGTCGCTGCCCGGTTCTTGCTCGCCTTTGTCTTGCTCGATAACATCTTCCCTCCGCTTACTCGCCGATTCGGACTCAAGCTCAACCAACTCGCAAAATGCTTCTCGCTGGCAAATCCACTCAAGTCCACACCCACTTCCGAGATGATCTGCAATAAGGTCTGCGAGTTTAGTCCTGGCACCCGAAACAGATCTACCCCTAGAAGCTTGTAGGCATACTCTCTCAAGTTGAAGCTACAGCGCTGTCGCTTCTCGCCTCCCGCAAGCGGCGGTGGCTCATCGTCTCGCTTCCCAGACAAGCCCTTTAGGTACTTCTCCATCTCGGCTTCGCACTCTCGTATCTTCTCTTGATAGAACTCGAACAACTCTACGGCCTGCTTCAAGGCAAACAGATGTTCCTGACGATAGTTGCCTACTAACGATTGCGCGATCACTTCCGCAGATGCGTGACAGCGACGGTCGCGCATCGCACCCAACTTCTCGACATCGCGCTCGCCTTGAAGGATAGCTTTCAAGATACGCATCCCGGTTTGCCCTGTAATGTCACTGACCACATTATCAAGTCGCAGGTTCATCTGTTGCAACGCTTTCTGCATATGCAGTATGTGGCTTGAAGCACTCTTGACGAGCATCTCACGTTGGCGGACATAGCCGCGCAGTACAACCATCTCATCAGCGGGCCGATAGGCGGCAGCCAACAAGCCATAGCTTTCGAGTTGCTGCAGCCACTGGCAATCCATAACATCACTCTTGCGGCCCGATACATTCTTCACTTTGCGGGCATCCACTAACTTCACAGCAAAGCCACGCCCTTCAAGAACCTCGTACAACGGCACCCAATAAACGCCCGTGCTCTCCATCGCTACAGTCGTGACCCCGCAGGCTGCCAACCAATCGGCGATAGCGTACAAGTCTTTGGTGAAGACTGAGAACTCGCGCACTGCTTGCTGACAGGAAACTGGCGGCACAGCAACGTAATGGCGCTCAGCGCCGATGTCAATCCCGGCAGCGTGTTGATTGATCTGGTGAAGGTCGCCGCTTGAGTTGGCGGCAATAGCGCGAGAGCCAGTCCTGGTTAGCTTGCGGTTACTCTTTGATCGCGGAGATGGGATTCGCTTCTTCATGAGGGCTGGCCTCCTGACGAGATAGAGTGATGACCGAGTCAGCGCAGCGGTAGGTTCTGAAAAGTAATCTCTTAAACGGGATCGGCAACGGCAATGAAGGCCGCGTCGTCACCACTGATCGGCACACTGACCGCTGATACCAAACTCCGGTACGGGCTTTCTAGCACCAATGCCGCGACGGTCATCGCGACCGACTCGGTCATAGCCTATCTTGCAATCCGAATCGTTGGATGTCCAATAAGTTTCATCCCTTTCGGTAAGTGCATAGCACGTAAACCAACTCCGGTCGAACCGTTTGTTAGGCGTACTCTCGGGACAATTGTATAATAGTAGTATTCCCTGAATTCAAAGAAGGAGCTTAAAGTTAGTATGGCACTTTATACAAGGCAAGAATTACAGCGATTGAAAGCTCAATTTCCAAAAGTTATGTCCGATGTGGCGGTTAAGGGTATAGATTCAGTATTGCTTGATGAGTTTTCGAAGGAACTTACTAAGGACTCATTTCATATTTTTCTATCTCATTGCTATCTTGATAAAGATGAAATCCTTCTACTCAAGCTAGACTTCGAGCGGATGGGGTATCAAGTTTACGTTGATTGGATGGTCGATCATAATCTTAATCGTACCAATGTTACGAAAGACACTGCTGAGAAACTTCGGAGTAGATTGAATCAATCTAAATCTTTATTTTTTGCTACATCGAGAAATTCAATAGATTCAAGATGGATGCCCTGGGAATTAGGCTATTTTGATGGTAACAAAGGCCGAGCTGCAATACTGCCTATTCTAACTGGAGGCCAATTAAGTGATAAATACATAGGGCAAGAATATCTCGGTCTTTATAACTATATAACGAAGGGAATGACTAGAGCTGGGCTTGATAAGCTTTGGGTTCATGAGAGTGAGGATAAGTATGTTCTTTTTGATTCATGGCTAGAGGGCGAAGAGCCATTTAAGCGAGACCAGAAAGAAGGCTAATTTCACTACAGAACTTTGTTAACGTCAGTCTCTAGTACGCCTAACGCCCAGCATCAGCGGGCGCGGGCTTGTTGACCTATTGAGCTAGTGCAAACCTTTTGAAACATGCATACCGCGCTCCGCTGCATGCAATAGTTAGACATCGTGTCGATTGATACGCCGCTGCGCCTTCTGCCGCGCTGCTTGCCTCTTGCTCATTGTTTTACTCTCGCTTCTGGTAGTCTTCGTCCAGCTCTCCCTTTGCAGACTCAACTATACGCTACTGCGGCGCGGCGATGACTGGGAGCAATCTGGCCGACTAGCGGCGCGGCGGCGTTCGTTCTCTCACTTCATTTCGTACGCGACTGTCTAACGCCCAGTATCAGCGGGCGCATTGCCGTAGATCAATCTAGCCAGCGCAATCCTTGTGAAACCAACTTACCGCGCTCCGCTGCATACTGTAGTTAGACGGCGCGTCTTTGCTGGCACGCCTCCGCGCACTCACGCCGCGCCTTCAAAATAGAATCGAAACCCTGCCAGTCAACTCAGGCGCGGCACCAAGCTGAAATCGATTGCAGACTCGCAAGCGCGGAGGCGTTCGAACATCCACGGCATTCCGTACGCGAGCGTATAACGACCGGCATCAGCGGGGCCGCGCAAGGCACTCGTTTTCATTCGAGCCATTGTTTGCGGCCTCCGCTGCATGCAAGTGTTAGACGTCTTTGTTGCGACGAGTTCATCTAATTCTCTGTTTTTGTAGCAGAATCGGCTGTGACTTTAACACTGATTGTTTTTCTGTATCCAGGCTCGAAATAGCAGTCAACCGTCAACTCCTTCTTTTGACCACCCGTATCAAGATACTCGATTACTATGTTTGACTCGCCTGTTGCGTATGTTTTGACTGTGCAGGTGTCTGATGCAGCAAGCTCCCCAAAGGAATAAGCATTTCCTGTCACGCGAACTACGACTGAATGCAAGGGAACTGTGCCGACATTATGCAGAATGACTTTGGCGCCGTATGGATCAGGTGAGCAGCCAAAAGGTAGCAAAAGTATAACTGCAATAAGTGTCAGTATTCTCATTCGTTTTGTATCCGCTATATTCATAACGACCTGCCCCACAGACGTCTAACGCCCAGTATCAGCGGGCGCGTTGATGTAGTCGTGCTCAGCCAGAGCAAGCCATTTCAAATCAGCTTACCGCGCTCCGCTGCATGCTGGTAGTTAGACCGAGCGTCATCGCCTCCACGCCGACGCGCCCCTCTGCCGCGCCTCCAAAATAGTTTCGTTTCAGCAGCGTGTCTACTCAGGCGCGGCATCTCACTGTAAGTGATTGCAGATCAGCAAGCGCGGCGGCGTTCGAACATCTTAAGCATTTCGTACGCGAGCGTATAACGCCAAGCATCAGCGGGGCCGCGTGCTGCACTGGCATCCTTACGAGAAGTTGTTCGCGGCCTCCGCTGCATGCTGTAGTTAGCCGTCGTGGTGAGCGACATCTCCTTAGCGAGGCTGAGGCACTTGGTTCTTCGCTATGTTTATCAAAACTCTCAATGCCTGGTTCACAGACTCTGAATCTCGAAAGACCTCCGCAACGTCTGGCTCCAACAGCACTACATTAGTGCCATCCATATACTGCTTGTAGTATTTGCCTCGTACACCCCCGCTGAAATCATATTCTTCTCGCATTTCTTCTTTCGGCTCTGGATTATTGCTCTGACTCATATTGTTTCCTCTCTTGTGGCGTAGGCTCTCGCGCAGAAATCATCCGAACCTTACCATCTCGTTCAGTATGTGCTACGACTATGAGCCGCTGATTCTTAGAGTATCCCATCGTTAAGAATCGAAACTCGTCTATTGAATGATCCGGGTCATCAATAGTTGTTGCTAATGGATCGCCAAAGACGCTCAAAGCCTCGTCGAAAGACACGCCATGTTTGTTGAGGTTCTCGGCAGCTTTGTTTGGATCCCATTCAAATTGCACGAGAAGAGTATAGCATCAACAAGTCGTTTCAGTATTCTGGTGTAGCTACTGCGAGGAAAGACGGCTAACGCCCAGCATCAGCGGGGCCGCGAACGGCAATCAGCAAATGATGAGAAGCTCGCTTCGCGGCCTCCGCTGCATGCGCGTGTTAGGCACCGACCTTGCGGATAGCTTCTGGAGAGGTTCCAAAATAGTTGCAAAGTTTCTGCAAGTGTAAAGTTTCCTCAAGATTGAAAAACAGTTGATCTGCTTCAAAAGCATCGAGCCAAATGTAAAGATGTATTCGTTTCTTTTCTTCTCTTATACGCCCCTCTGAATACTTTCGGTAGATGGGGTGTACCCCTCCACCTTCGGCCATGAAGTTTCCAGTTGTAACAGCTACCAAATCAAGACAGCCCGTGTTGAAATCTCGGTTCACGATGGCCATAACATTAGGATGTTCTAGACTAGTAGTTCATCACGATAAAGTTGATGGTTGATCTTTGACTGGCATAAACTTCACAGATGCCAAAGAAAAAATACATTATCGATCTGAGCGCAGATGAGCGTGAGCAACTACAGCAACTCATACGGCGCGGTAAAACTTCTTCCCGTAAACTCACCCGCGCTCGCATTCTACTTAAAGCATCAGATGGTTTCACTGATGATGAGATTGGCTCTGCCCTTAATGTCGGTGTCGCTACCGTCGAGCGTATCCGCAAACGATTTGTCGAGGCCGGCTTGGATGCTATCAATGAACGACCGCGACCAGGCAAGCGACCTAAGCTTGACCACAAAGCACAGGCCCGCCTTGTAGCAGAAGCTTGCTCGAAGGCTCCCGATGGCCGCAAACATTGGACCTTGCAGTTGCTTGCCGACCGCGTCGTGGAGTTAAAACTGGCTGACTCCTGCTCGTATGAACTTGTGCGGCGGGCGCTGAAAAAAACAAGCTCAAGCCTTGGCTGAAACAGCAATGGTGCATTGGGGAAGTAAATTCCGAGTTTGTCGCTTGCATGGAAGATGTTTTGGACTTGTATGCTGAGCCTTATGACGAAAAGCGCCCGAAAGTGAACTTTGATGAGACCAGCAAACAGTTGATTGCCGAGACGCGCAGAGGTCTGAAAGCGAAAGCTGGTCGAGTACAACGCTATGACTATGAGTACAAGCGTAACGGAGTGCGGAACTTGTTTATGATCTGTGAGCCACAGGCGGGTTGGCGTCACGTTGCGATAACCGAGCGACGAACTAAAGTAGACTTCGCGCATCAGATGAAATGGTTGGTTGATGAGCGATACCCGGGAGCAGAGGTAATTCGAGTTGTTTTCGACAATCTCAACACGCACAAGGTAGCATCGCTTTATGAAGCGTTCGAGCCAAGCGAGGCAAGGCGAATAGCGAAGAAGTTGGAGTTTCATCCAACGCCGAAGCACGGCAGTTGGCTGAATATGGCAGAGATCGAATTGAGCATCCTTGAGCGGCAATGTCTTGATCGGCGTATAGGAGATGAAGAGATGCTTCGGCGAGAGGTGGAGGCATACGAGCAGCGTCGCAATGCTGAGAGAGCGACAATTGACTGGCAATTCACTGCTGCTGATGCTCGTGTTAAGTTGCATCGTCTTTATCCATCGCGATCATCGTGATGAACTACTAGGATTTACGGCGTTGAACTGCTTCGCTGCTTCGTGGATGTCAGAGGTTAAGCGGTTGAAAACAGGATCATTTCTCAAGCCATCTAAACCTGTATCCGCATCAATAGATTTGACCTCGCAAAAGAAAGCAAACTCTTCTTCCTTGAAAACTCGAAAATCAGGTGTCTTGCCATTTCCGAGTTCCGCCTTTGAGAATCTTTCTAGGCGAAATCTTCGTTCAGTCAAATATCGCTCTACTTTTTCTTCATTCGCGTCCATGATCCGTAAGATAGCACAAGGTGTTCGTAGGTGCCTAACGGTCCGCATCAGCGGGGCCGCGCCGAGCACTCAAAGAAACCATACAAAATTCGCTTCGCGGCCTCCGCTGCATGCGTTTGTTAGGCGGCGACCGCGCAGGCGTACTAAGAGAAAGGGTTAAGTTTTATTTTGGAGAACATTGTGACTTCCTGCATGTCACCTATTACCATACAAGAAGCTACGAGTGAAACAGGGTAATCCAAACCAATCAAGTGCTTGGCCATACCAATACATCTTATGGTATGTGAGCATGTCAGATGTAATAAATCTTAGCATCTGTTCTTCGGACCAAGTTTTACGGTCGCTTAATTCTTCATATTCTTTCAGTTCAACATATTTAGAGAAAAGGTCTACTTTTTTTACAGCCATAGACGTAAGTAGATCCTGAACATCCTCTTCATTACTTTCATGCTGAAGCCCAAAATTGTACCCGAACACTGCGTTCAATGCCTCGAAATAGCCCCTGCCGTGCTGAAGCATTTCATCAGAATCGGGCTGCGTTGCCTTAAGATGCTCACGCCCTGCTTCATAGAAGCGCCAAAGTTCTTCCATTTCTGTATCAAGAAGATATACGATATAGGTATCAACTGTTTCTACAGTATAAAGGGCCGCGTACAGATTACGGGCCTGCGGAGTACGAGCTGCTGTTTTCCTTAAAGGCTTGAGCTTCTTGCATAGCACTTTTGTAAGTCTATCTAATTGTTCGTCGTGAATTATTTCCTTGAAATTGTTAATTCCCGCTTCAGCGCTATAACCAAATAAATCGTAAGATTGTGAAGCAATCTTCTCTGGGTCCATCTCTAAAAACCTTGGCAACATAGCACTGAATAACCGGTTGGTCATATCTTTGAAATTATGCTCTTCTCCACCGGCTATGTCCGCTACAACTCCCCAAAACAACATCGTTGATGGAAGAGAGGGAACACTAAGACACGCCTCCAAAAAAGCAGTTGTGGCTAAGTCTGAAACATCAACCATATCTAAGTTATCAAGCATTAGATCTAACGGCAGGAGACTTAGTAAATATAAGACTCCATCAGGACTACGCAAAAACCTAAGTTCCTGAAGAATATCATACCTCTCAGCAGCACCTGAATTAGGGAGGGCCTCAAGTAGTTCTTGAACTCGGTCAGTTGATACCCCAGCGATTTCAAAATAGTCTACTATCTTTGAGGCCATACGAAGGTTTAACACTGATTCAGAAGGGAAACTTACTACAATAGAACCGCTATTCCGGTGCTTTTTTCGTCCATATTCAAGAGCTGTAACGTATTCTCTCAACCATCTATAGTAAACCTTTTCATTATTACCATCATAACCAACGATCATTGCAGGTGCCTGACGTTGCATAAGAAAGTTGACGGTTTTCCATGGTATGCGAACTGAAAAGGAATTCCCTTTTTGTGCCTGCTCTGTTGCTTTTATTTGAATCGCAAACTCATAACCGGTGGGGGTTGAATCGCGGTAAATCTCGACATATAGATCTGCACCATAGTCCTCCCAGATGTCACGCACGACCCATTCGGGAGGAAGTGCAGCCCTAACTGCACGCCGTGATCTCTCTTCTAATACATGAGATTGAGGCCTCTTAGGAAGTTCCATTGCTAACTCCAGTTTTCAATAGTGCTAAATCATACAAGGCATCTTCGTTATAGAGTAAACCTATAGTGATCTAATGCCAAGCCGCCTAACGACCGGCATCAGCGGGGCCGCGCAAGGCACTCGTTTTCATTCGAGCCATTGTTTGCGGCCTCCGCTGCATGCAAGTGTTAGACGTCTTTGTTGCGACGAGTTCATCTAATTCTCTGTTTTTGTAGCAGAATCGGCTGTGACTTTAACACTGATTGTTTTTCTGTATCCAGGCTCGAAATAGCAGTCAACCGTCAACTCCTTCTTTTGACCACCCGTATCAAGATACTCGATTACTATGTTTGACTCGCCTGTTGCGTATGTTTTGACTGTGCAGGTGTCTGATGCAGCAAGCTCCCCAAAGGAATAAGCATTTCCTGTCACGCGAACTACGACTGAATGCAAGGGAACTGTGCCGACATTATGCAGAATGACTTTGGCGCCGTATGGATCAGGTGAGCAGCCAAAAGGTAGCAAAAGTATAACTGCAATAAGTGTCAGTATTCTCATTCGTTTTGTATCCGCTATATTCATAACGACCTGCTCCACAGACGTCTAACGCCCAGCATCAGCGGGCGCGTTGCTGTAGACCAACTCAGCCAGTGCGAGCCATTTCAAACCAGCTTACTGCGCTCCGCTGCATGCTGTAGTTAGACCCGCTTTCATTTTACCAAATCGATCCCATCCCAATTTCTTCCTTCTGCTTTTATCTGAACCCTTGCTCGTTTCCCTCTGCTGTTGGCTGATGCTCATTGTTGCTTCTGCTCTATTGCCAAAATGACCGACCCACAAACGCTACAACAGGCAACAATCTGAGGCAACCAAGAGCGTAGCTTGCTGCTGGAGCTTGTTCAACCGCTCTGCATAGTCTGCACAAGCCTACAGTAGGGCTGCCAGACCACAGTGCAAGAGGGGTGCAAACATCAAAGCAGGGGCGAGTGGCAGAAGAAAGAAGAAGCGTCAGCAGCAGTGAAGGGGTGAACTAAGGGGGAAGCAGTTAGCTGGCATTCTCGATTGGCAACCCGAACATTCATCCTCAACCATGTCGACACAAGGGTCTAACGCCCAGCATCAGTGGGCGCGGCATGTTGCCTCCCCCGCATCATATCAAACTCACTTGCCGCGCTCCACTGCATGCTCTAGTTGGGCGGCTTATCGGGGTAACAAGGTCTATCTACAAAGGCAAGGACTCAATGAGCGAGCAAAATGCATCAGAGATGAATCCAGCAGGTTTTCACCGATGCCGCTTATTGCAATCAGCACGTCTGTCAAGCGTGTGTGACTTCGATTGTTGCTGATCCGGTGGGCAGTTGATGCGTTGCCTTGACGCAAACGATCAAGGGATTGCATCCGAAAGGAGAAAGGTAGCTGTGGTTGAGGGTGTTTATCCGCAGGCCGAAATATATCCCTACATCGAAGGGGCGGACGGCAGCACAATTGAGGGACTTGCTTGGGCGTAGGATGGGCCTTCATAGGTCAAGGTTGAGTTTTTTGAGCTGTAGGGTTTGCAGTTCGCACAGCGTAGACGCCCAACGACTAGCATCAGCGGGCGCGTTGATACAGACCGACTCAGCCAGCGCGATTCATTTGGAGTGTGCATACTGCGCTCCGCTGCATGCAATAGTTAGACATCGCGTCCTTTGATACGCCGCTGCGCTGGGGCCGCGCCGCTTGCCTCTGTCTGATTGTTTTCCTCTCGCTTCTTACACGCTTCATCTGGATTTCCATTTGCTGACTCAGCTAAACGCCCCTGCGGCGCGGCATTGACTCACATCTATCTCGCCGACTGGTGGCGCGGCGGCGTTCGTTCTCTCACAGTATTTCGCACGCGACTGTCTAACGCCCAGTATCAGCGGGCGCGCGGCAATCACTGACAAGCATGAGAAGCCTCCTTCGCGCGCTCCGCTGCATGCTGTAGTTAGACCGAGCGTCATCGCCTCCACGCCGCCGCGCCCCGCAGCCGCGCCTCCAAAATAGTTTCGTTTCAGCAGCGTGTCAACTCAGGCGCGGCATCTCACTGTAAGTGATTGCAGATCTCCCAGCGCGGAGGCGTCCGTGTATTCAAGTCATTTCGTACGCGAGCGTATAACGCTGTGCGTCAGTGGGCGCGGCGCGGAGCATTGGCGGAACCATAAGAAACTCAATCGCCGCGCTCCACTGCACGCATTTGTTAGGTATTTTCTTTGGGTGAGACAATTCATATCTCTGTTACTAGAAGCTTATTCAGAGTCCCATCCCATCGTATCAGCATACGAGTCGTAGGAATTGAGAATATATCTCCAGATGGCAATGACTGGAACTCAACCCAGACAGGATTGATACTGGTAACAATACAATAGGTTCGTAAGCTTGGGTACGGGCGAGCCACAATAACCTGTAGTTTGGAGTCGCGAGCCTTTGCTAACTCTCTGACCGGGCTTATTCGGGATGCCAATAAAGTCTGATACTGGTTTTCATTTGCTGCCAGACTCTGAGAGCCAACACGCACATAAGCAGGACCAGCAAAATGGGGACGGTTTTCACTTGAATCTACGACTACAGCTATAACCTGTTTCTCTTCAATAGTAAGGACTTCAATCTTGATCGGAATGGGAGGATAACATGTGCTGTGAGCCAAGTTAGTAATCCATTTCATGCGCTTTTCTGGATTCTGAACCCCGGTAATTTCGCCTTTATCAGAAACACCTATAAAAAGAATCCCTGTTTGACCAGCTTCAAGTGAGTTAGCAAATGCAACGAGGGTTTTACAAACAGCTTCATAGCTAACGCCCTGTTCTTTTCGCTCTGTAAATTGATCTTCGAAGTTCCGCAATCGTTTTAAAGTCGTCATTTCACGAACTCCCGTGTACCTGCTCATTGAAAATACCTAACGCTATGCGTCAGTGGGCGCGGCGCGGAACACTCGTGGAACCATAAGAAGATCGCTCGCCGCGCTCCACTGCACGCATTTGTTAGGCGCGGCATCATCATGACGCTTCAACTGTTTTTACTCCGCTTACTGGTATCTCACCTTCGTTCAGTTGTTCGGCAAACGCCGGTATCAATTTCTTTATGTTGCTCTCATATGCAGCAGGCCACAGCGCTTTCAGCCTCTCCCTTGCCTGCTCATTGATATGTACTTGTCCTGATTTCTCTATCAATACCATTGCCACGTGGCCGCTATTTTCTGTCACTGCAAAGATGTAGTCATCTTTGTCTTTAGCCATAGATGCCTTCCATTCATCTAATAGCTCTTCCAACTCATATTCATAAAGCTCGTGCTGCATTTCACCTTCGTCGAGCAATGCTTGTTTCAGGAGCTTCTCAGTTCTTTTTGCTGTCATATGTCTTTGAGTTATTCGTGGAGTGTTTTCCTCTTTCTCTATCCTATGCTGCGTCTGCGTTTGATCGCAAGCGCCTAACGCCAAGCATCAGCGGGCGCGGCATGTTGCATTAGATGAAATGTTGAGAGACTCGCTTGCCGCGCTCCACTGCATGCGTTTGTTAGACCGCCTTTTGCGTGAAAGCCTTTTGTCTTTTTCTTTTTCGATCATTCAAATATGTCTTTCACTGCAATAGACCATCCGGCTATAACATCACTACAGTCTAGCCTGTCAGCCTCAGTCAAGACCACAATCTCAGTAAAAGAGCGATACACTGTAACTACCCGCTTTCGCGGATTCACTACAACTACCATCTTGGCCCCTGCTTCCAGCCAGTCAAAAACTTTCTCCTCGACCTCAGTATAGATATCGCTAGGAGAAATAATCTCTACAACCAAATCGGGCGCACCAGGCCAATATCCTTTCACCCTACCCACCTGTTCAAGCCGTTTCTGACTGACAAAGGCAACATCAGGTGCTCGTACTGTATCTGGATCAGAAGCGAGTTTGAATCCGGTTTCTGCGGCATAAACTCTGCCCAGTTTGTTTGTTCTAGCATGTTGATCGAGAGGTGTTGAAATGTTTATGGCAATTCTTCCGTGCTCATGGCTAGCTGGGGCCATTTTTTTCAATTCTCCTCGTAATAGTTCATATCGGAATCCATCATCCGGGCTACGGAGTAGATCATCTGCTGTCATCAGTGAAGTAGTTGCAGTCATATTGTATCCTCGCGACTGAATAATATCACAATGGTTGCTTGAACTTGGAATTGATTGATGTAGCTGACTGATCGTAACGACGCTGATTTTAGGCGGTCTAACGGTTGGGATGACCGGGCGCGTTGATTTAGACCAACTCAGCTAGGGCAAACCATCTGAAACCTGCTTACCGCGCTCCGGTCCAACTCAGATTTTGCGCAAACAGGTTACAGTTTCTCCCGTTTAATGTTGGTATTGCAACCATTTGCCCCAACCTGAAATCAACAACTTACAAGCTTAGACTAGTCAAATTCTACAGACTCAGACCTGTGACAATCGAGCAACAGAGCTTACAAGCGTCTAAAGCCAAAAAAACTCCAAAATGAGACCTCCCTTGAAACCATCATTAAGCTTTTTATCCGTGATGTTTATACAGGCCATATTCATCCTGTTTGCGCAAAATCTGAGGTCCAACCCTTTGTTAGACCCGCCTTCGTTTTACAGGTCTGTTTCTATCTCATTTCCCTATTTCTGTTTTTGCTCTCTGGTTTTTTGGTTCCCATCCTCCTCGCTGTTTCTGCTTGATTGCCTATTTGCCTCGGCTCACCAGCGCCACATCAGCCCAGAATCTTTCACCAAGCAAGAGCATAGCTTTGTGCTGCCGCTTGTTCAACCAATCTGATCTGTCCGAGCAAGGCGGCATCAGGGCTGCCTGACTCCATAGCAAGATAGTAATTGCAAGGAGCAAATCAGCAGTCAGTAGGAGAAGTAAGAACAAGCGGCAGGAGTGAAATAACGAAGTGGAGATAGGCTGCAAGGTTGGATTAGCAACCCGAACATTGATTCTCCGCCACACTGTCGCTAGGGTCTAACGCCCAGCATCAGCGGGGCCGCGACGTAACACTGGTGGAACGTTAGGAGACTCGCTTCGCGGCCTCCGCTGCATGCGTTTGTTAGGCCTATAGCAGGCGGGCGCGCAAGATCGCATACTGTTTAGACATTGAGTCATATGCCTTCGGAAGTCCATCGGTTCGAATCGCCTGAACTGCTTCCAGAAGTTCATAGCGGGGGCTACAGCCCCCAATGCTGGATGTCCACCAGACGTCTTGTCTGCGCTCGTCTCTGCAGTTTCTCTCAACGATGTCGAGAAAGTCCGTGAACCACGAGACGCCCACGACGCCTGCCATCTGGCCGCCTACATTAAAGTAGGCGACGATGGCGTTACAGTATTCCTCAACAGCACTCCATCTGCGGTCGTTCAGGCCACGGTTTCTGATCTGCTGCAACTCGTTAGCGAGATTTCGAGTTAAGGTTCGTTCGGCTTCATAATCGCGCCGACGTTCCCTAAGAAACTCCAGCAGCTCTTGTGTTGGTCGCGCATTGTCCCTTAGACGAGACTCTATTTCTTTGAACGCATCTGTGTAGTCTTTGTGAATTGCGCTCATCCGAACATGTACTGGCTCGACATGCGTCTCGAAGAAGGCCTTACGATTCGCCTGAAAGCCCGTGAATCCAGCGGTAGCGAGTTTGAACAGTAGCTCCACGATTGAAACAAACATCTTTCCTCCTATAGGCCTAACGCCCAGTATCAGCGGGCGCGTTGCTGTAGACTTACTCTGCCAACCCAAACCATGTGAAATGTGCATACCGCGCTCCGCTGCATGCTGTAGTTAGACGCGGTTCATCCATGCTGATGTATTATTACTCCGTCATGGCTGTCGTCAAAGCTTGAACAAAAGCACAAGACCCAATCCGAGCACCATCAGTCCTACTCCATCGAATGGAAGCTGCGTACCTTTTCGCGCCAAGCTAAGCACCAGATTTACGATGTATATCACAGCGCCGATCAGGAATATTATTGTTCCTATTGTAAGGTGTCCGAGTTGAGGCATTCTCTTTCTCCTATAAATAGCGCCCGTTTGAAAATAATAGCTGAAGCAGGCGCTATTTCACACTCTTCATCACATACAGTCCTGCTCAGGTACGGCATGTTGGATTAATAGAGCGCAATCTGCCAACAGAGCATTGCAGCAGGTTTTAATCGCTAGCGTCTAACGCCCAGCATCAGCGGGCGCGTTGTTGTAGTCGTGCTCAGCCAGAGCAAGCCATTTCAAATCAGCTTACCGCGCTCCGCTGCATGCTGTAGTTAGACCCGCTTTCATTTTACCAAACCGATTCCATCCCAATTTCTTCCTTCTGCTTTTATCTGAACCCTTGCTCGTTTCCCTCTGCTGTTGACTGATGCTGATTGTTGCTTCTGCTCTATTGCCAAAATGACTGACCCTCAAACGCTACAACAGGCGACGATCTGAGGCAACCAAGAGCGTGGCTTGCTGCTGGAGCTTGTTCAACCGTCCTGCATAGTCTGCACAAGCCTACAATAGGGCTGCCAGACTACAGTGCAAGAGGGGGTGCAAACATCAAAGCAGGGGCGAGTGGCAGAAGAAAGAAGAAGCGTCAGCAGCAGTGAAGGGGTGAACTAAGGGGGAAGCAGTTAGCTGGCATTCTCGATTGGCAACCCGAACATTCATCCTCAACCATGTCGACGCAAGGGTCTAACGCTATGCGTCAGCGGGGCCGCGACGATTACTCACGGTTTGATAAGCAACTCGCTTCGCGGCCTCCGTTGCACGCATTTGTTAGACGGCGACTTATCGCTGCTATCTCTTTCCTCTAAATTGATCATTTAGCGCTCTCGAATCTTCACTTCGCAGGGCTACTGGCTCAAAGTATTCGTAACCAGACACGAAATAACTTTCCACAAGTTGCAACACCGCACCGTACTGTTGCTCGGAAAGTTGATCTACACTGAAGCCATGCGGGTCTTCGTGATGGTCGAGATAGCCGTGCATTAGGAAATCGTCCCAATGATCGATTGACTTGGTGACTGGCTCTGGCAGTCCGGCTGCATAGATTAAATTCTTGTTGCGAGCTACGAATGTAGTCCACCCCCCTGCCGCTTCTACCTTCCGCTTTGACCTGCGGTATCCCATAGTGTTTTCCAGGTAACTGAGTCTGAGCCGTCTAACGCCCAGCATCAGCGGGGCCGCGAGCGACACTGGCAGAATGATAAGAAACCTGCTTCGCGGCCTCCGCTGCATGCTGAAGTTAGACCCCTTGCGGCGGAACCTTTTTGGCTATTATTTTTAGGATTTATTCCAATTCCGCAACAAGTTATCCCTAACTTTGTCATAATCAATTCTCTCCCCTGTGTAGGTCGAACGTGACATCATCTGTTCAAATAGCTGTCTTGCGCGATCAGTTTCACAGCAACTCTCCCCAATTGTTCTTAGCATAAGCACCAAGTTAAGTGAATCAGTGAAGGTTCTTGCATAATTGAGTTGGTTAGCTATTGTCTGGACCAGGCGACCATCCCTAGCATAAGGCTCCTCTACAATTTCCACCTCTGAACGCAGGCCCACCCCCATCGCATATAGAATCTTAGGTAACGATTTAGAGATACCTTGACCGACATTAACATAGTGCAATTCCTTTAATACAAGTGGCTGCTTATCTATAGGAACATCTTCAAGAATCAATGGCTTTATATCTTTACCAAGTTCATCAGCAAAAATCAGTTCTCGCCTACACCATTTTGAGGCGACTGATCCAGGAGACATAATAAAAAGGAAGAAGTGGTGATGTAGAATTGCTTCCATAATCTCGGCGGGGAAAGAGTCACCAGCTTTTAATCGCTCCTCATCCCACCAGACTTTGAACCCTCTTTGCTCCAATCTCTGCGCCAGTACCTTTGCAAATTGATAATCATTCCTGTTTGATGAATGACATATAAAAACAGTGTTTATACTCATCTAAACTCTCCTCATTCTATGTGCTGCCCGACCTAGCTGCGACTGGGGTCTAACGCGCTGCATCAGCGGGCGCGGGATTGTAGAAACATTCTAGACACAAAGCCATATGAAGTCTGCATATCGCGCTCCGCTGCATGCTATAGTTAGACATCGTGTCGTGTCACACGCTGCCGCGCCCGATACCGCGCCGCTTGCTTCCTACATCATTGATGCCGTATCAGCCTATGGCATGCCTCTCACTGTTGCTATTTGCTGACTCATCTAATCGCTTCTGCGGCGCGGTGATTACTCGGATCAATCTCGCCTACTTGCTGCGCGGCGGCGTACGTTCACTTACAGTATTTCGTACGCGACTGTCTAACGCCCAGTATCAGGGGGCGCGCGGCAATCACTGACAAGCATAAGAAGCCTCGTTCGCGCGCTCCGCTGCATGCTGTAGTTAGACCTCGCGTCATTTCGACACGCCGCCGCGCCCCGCAGCCGCGCCTCCAAAATAGAATCGAAAGCCGTGCCAGTCAACTAAAGCGCGGCTCCTCACTGAAAGTCTCTGCAGACTGGCAAGCGCGGAGGCGTCCGATCACTCACAGTATTTCGTACGCGCGCGTATAACGCCCGGCATCAGCGGGGCCGCGCCGAACACTCAAGGAACCATAAGAAATTCGCTTCGCGGCCTCCGCTGCATGCTGTTGTTAGCTTTCGCTCAAACGGACCTATCAATAATAGCTTGTTCCGCATCTACAACAGTCTGGGGCATATACATCTCCACAACGCCAATCATGGAATCCTCCATACTTCTTTTCTTTACAGCGCCCGCAGTAACTGTAAGCATCACAAGCAATACTATTCCAATCTATGAAAATATGCTCGATATGTGATTCCTCGAATTTGCACCGTATGCATTCTCTAGTCTGGCGACAATCATCTGATTTCAGATATTTCCAGTCACCATATTCATGTTTCAGCCTGCTGTCCAATTCTCTTTTACATCGTTGACAGTGCTTGATCTGTTGACAAGCATCGGTCTGAAGGTAAGCCCAATCGCCCGTCTCATGTTCTATCCGTTCAATCTTATTCTCACATCTCTTACAGGGAGCAATCTGTTTACAATCATTTGTCTCAACATACTTCCAACCATCCCAATCATGACGAGTTCTTTCAGATACGGCTCCGCATCTTAGGCACTCTATAGTCTGGCGACAGTTATTTACCTCAATATATTTATAGTCACCATATTCATGAGTTACTTGCTCATATAATTTCTTCCCACATCTTTCGCAGCATTTGATCTGCTCACAAGAATGCGATTCTATATATATCCACTGGCTTACCTGATGTGAAAGTAATGCACAGAGAAGTTTGGCAAACATATCTCACTCCATTGGCTACGACGATAAGAAAGCTAACGCCCAGCATCAGCGGGCGCGTTGTTGTAGACCCACTCAGCCTTCGCAAGCCATTTGAAACCAGCTTACCGCGCTCCGCTGCATGCTGTAGTTAGACATCGTGTCATTTGATACGCCGCCGGGCCTTCTGCCGCGCCGCTTGCTGCCAAATCACTCTTACAATATCAGCTTGCACGATGCTGTTCTATGCTTCTGTTTGCATATTCGGCTTCACGTTTCTGCGGCGCGGCGATGGCTCAGATCAATCTCGTCCACTGACGGCACGGCGGCGTTCGGGCACTCAAAGCATTTCGTACGCGACTGTCTAACGACTAGCATCAGCGGGCGCGGGGCTGTAGATCGATTGAGCCAGCGAAAGCCATTTGAAGTGTGCATACCGCGCTCCGCTGCATGCTATAGTTAGACATCGTGTCTTGTCACACGCCGCCAAGCCTCCCGCCGCGCCGCTTGCCTCGTCTTCACTGTTACAGTTTCAGCCTGTCGCATGCTATCCATCCTTCTATTTGCGTATTCCGCCTAGCGCCTCTGCGGCGCGGCGATCACTCGCAACAATGTCGCCGACTGGCGGCGCGGCGGCGTTAGGGCACTCACTTCATTTCGTACGCGAGGTCTAACGCTTTGCGTCAGCGGGCGCGGCGCACAACACTCAGGGAACGATATGAAACTCGCCCGCCGCGCTCCGTTGCACGCAATTGTTAGACGGCGGTGCCCACAAGGCAGTTACCTCTTTCGATCAACTGCGTCCAGCAAGATCTTGTTTTGAACGCCAGCCTTCTTTTGGCTTTAACCATGTTCCCACAGTTGCTCACTTGGATTCTTCGGTTTCAACTTCATCATTTGTTCGGTCACCTCTGTGATGTGAAATTCTTGTCCTTTCTTGTAGGCTTCAGACGGCTTCACAGTACTGAAACCCGAGAGCCATTTTGGCACTGGATAATTCTCTACTTGCAAAAATAGAATGCGTTCCACTTCATTCCATTTCCATTTTCCTGACCAGTGATGTATCTGTCCATCGTTTCCGCATGGCGCACTGTAAGAATCATCCATCTCTCCATTCTCGTGGAAGATAAATTGATGGCCATAATCGCTTAGAGGGCCTATGCCGCCTAGCTCAGACGATTCCAGAACGATAGGCTTTCTTTGTAACAGCAAATCTTTGGAGTTTGGAAAGCGATTTACAGACCACATACCGCAGATCGTCTTGTCGTTTGGCTGCTTGTTAAGTTCCATATGAATTACTCCTGCAAGTGCAATTGTACATAATTTGCCGCAACCTCCAGATAAGATAGGCTACCCGCTCTGAGAATAAGTGTGTAAAAGAATCAATAAATTCACTCTGATTTTCATTGGCGTAGCTAAGCCACACCTACTGAGCCGCCTAACGCCCAGCATCAGTGGGTGCGCGGCGAATACTGTGAAATACATAAGCAATCGCGGTCGCGCACTCCACTGCATGCTGAAGTTAGACCCGCTTTGGCCAAAAACAATTTCTCAAATCAGGAGTGCTTGTTGTATCGGTCCTCTGATACGAATTCTCCACTCTCGTTGAAATACATCCTCAGCACTCCATATTTCGCTCGTTGATTCTCACCCGTTGATTCAATACCTATTAATACCACGGCTTCATAGTGGTTTCCCAGATATACGTCTTCGGCGTCAGCTTTTATGAACGCTCTTGAGCGGACACATATCTGTGCTTCTTTCGGGATTGAAACCAGTGACTCGTCTATTTCCAGGCTCCAGCCACAGCTATCTAGAAATGATTGGGCTTGGCGTATAACCTTCTCTTTAGGAAGCATGGCTTCAATACGTTTAGCGATCTCTTCTTGTAGCTGCAATGCGGTTTCCATCTTGTATTCCAACCCTGTAGTAATTAATTCGATAGCATCTCGTGTTCCTGCGCAAGGGTCTAACGCCCAGTATCAGCGGGCGCGTTGCTGTAGACTTACTCTGCCAACCCAAACCATGTGAAATGTGCATACCGCGCTCCGCTGCATGCTGTAGTTAGACGCGGTTCATCCATGCTGATGTATTATTACTCCGTCATGGCTGTCGTCAAAGCTTGAACAAAAGCACAAGACCCAATCCGAGCACCATCAGTCCTACTCCATCGAATGGAAGCTGCGTACCTTTTCGCGCCAAGCTAAGCACCAGATTTACGATGTATATCACAGCGCCGATCAGGAATATTATTGCTCCTATTGTAAGGTGTCCGAGTTGAGGCATTCTCTTTCTCCTATAAATAGCGCCCGTTTGAAAATAATAGCTGAAGCAGGCGCTATTTCACACTCTTCATCACATACAGTCCTGCTCAGGTACGGCATGTTGGATTAATAGAGCGCTATCTGCCAACAGGGCATTGCAGCAGGTTCTAATCGCTAGCGTCTAACGCCCAGCATCAGCGGGGCCGCGCCAAGTATTCAAGCAACAATAAGAAACTCGCTTCGCGGCCTCCGCTGCATGCTCTAGTTAGACCCGTCTTTATTTCTATGACCTGTTTCATTGCCAGACTCTTCTTTCTCCCTTCTGCTTCGACTCAAATCTGTTGGTCACTGTTGCTCCACCCTGTTTATGCCGCATGGCCTTGTTGATATCGAGCGCTACAACAGGCAACGATCTGTCGCCGAGCAAGCGCATAGCTAACTGCTGCCGCTTGTTGCTCTCCTGCTCGCTTCTTGCCCGAGCCTGCATCTGGACAACTATAGACTATGGGATGAAAGAAAAGGCAACGAGCACACACAGAGCGCATAAAGGAAGGAAGAACAAGCGGCAACGGCAGCCGTGAAGTGAAGCGAGAGGAGGCATCTGGCTCGAATGAATTGATTAGCAACTCGAACATTGATCCTCCGCCACGCAGTCGCAAGGGTCTAACGACTAGCATCAGCGGGCGCGGGGCTGTAGATCGATTGAGCCAGCGAAAGCCATTTGAAGTGTGCATACCGCGCTCCGCTGCATGCTATAGTTAGACATCGTGTCTTGTCACACGCCGCCAAGCCTCCCGCCGCGCCGCTTGCCTCGTCTTCACTGTTACAGTTTCAGCCTGTCGCATGCTATCCATCCTTCTATTTGCGTATTCCGCCTAGCGCCTCTGCGGCGCGGCGATCACTCGCAACAATGTCGCCGACTTGCGGCGCGGCGGCGTTAGGGCACTCACTTCATTTCGTACGCGAGGTCTAACGCCACGCATCAGCGGGGCCGCGATATAGCACTTGGGGTACGATGAGAAACTCGCTTCGCGGCCTCCGCTGCATGCGTTTGTTAGACGTGCTCCGTTTCACATATACCGCAATTGATTCTTCATCTCATCTGCTGTGATATTATTCAATATAATCAAGAGTCGGCGCGCAATCTCGTAAGGCTGACGACGCGCTCCAATGATAATACCCTGATGCTCTTTGTCTGCTGCAAAATATTCTTCAGCTATTCTTTCGAAATCATTTCGATTGTGGGTGAAGAACGTCTTCTGTTGGCTTACTGCATAAACCAATTGCTCTTCATCACCATTGCCCAGTTGTCCGGCTTCTTGAGTCGTAGTTGCTTTGAATCCTCTGGCTCGCAGCAAATCCGCAATCAACACATCAACATCTTCATCAAGGTACAGTTCAATGAAGAGGGGATTCATAAATTCTTCACCAGAGGATCAATCCGGTCATCTGGAATGCGGTTTCGTTCTATGTAAGCATTAATCTCGTCTTGATGATCATTATAGTAACTCAGAGCATCAAAGACTTGAGCAAGTGTAAGATGTGGCAAATGACTAGGTATTTCTTCAGGAATAGTACCCAGACGATAAATTTCGACAATAGCTCTAATTGGCGTGCGGGTTCCTCTAATTATCGGTTCTCCGCCGAGTATTTTATCGTTGGTTACAACGTAAAGATGTTCGGTTGCTGTAGTCATAACTTGATCACTCACACTAACTTTACATAATCAGTGAAAACTTTCCAATCCCTCGGTGCTGTGTTTGCGACATCCTGCTGAGGCGACAACCTTCTGCACGTCTAACGCCCAGCATCAGCGAGGCCGCGCGTCATACTCAAACTACGATGCGAAACTCGCTTCGCGGCCTCCGCTGCATGCTCTAGTTGGGCGGCCTTCTCAAAACAGGCGCTCACAAGTTGCTTTCATACCATCTAGACGACCTAGCAACGTCCCTCGATTCTTGGCGTGGGGCCTTACGCGCGCAGAGGTCAACATCGTCACGCATTACCCAAATGGGGTAACTGTTTGCTATATCGGTCACCTCACATTCGCGTCGATAGATCTCGATTTCAACGGCATCTATCCCAGCCACATCATTCTTGATGTCCTGTAGCTCACGCCATGATCGAATAGGTGTCTTGTCTACTCTCTTGATAGCCAGCCTATAAGCATATGGCTCGTCGCCTGAAATAAGGTGTAGCTCGACAATATATGTCCCGTCCGTAAAGACTGGCTCGTGGACGGGTCTTGCCACATCGCTTTTTCTGTATATTTGTTGTTGAGCTTGAATCGCTCCATTGTTCTCCATTTCAAACGACGACGCAAGACGCCCAACGCCCAGTATCAGCGGGCGCGTTGATTCAGACTAACTCAGCCAGCCCAAGCCTTTTCAAACCAGCTTACCGCGCTCCGCTGCATGCTGTAGTTAGACCTCGCGTCTTTGCAACCACGCCTCCGCGCCCCTCTGCCGCGCCCTCAACATAGAATTGAAACTCGCGCCAGTCAACTCAGGCGCGGCACCACACTCAAAGTGATTGCAGACCTGCCTGCGCGGAGGCGTCCGTGTATTCAAGTTATTTCGTACGCGAGCGTATAACGCCCAGTATCAGCGGGCGCGCGGCAATCACTGACAAGCATGAGAAGCCTCCTTCGCGCGCTCCGCTGCATGCTGTAGTTAGACGACGCGTCCTTGCGGGCACGCCTCCGCGCCCTCTGGCCGCGCTCTCAACATAGATTTCAATCACAAACCAGTCAACTAAAGCGCGGCTATTGACTGAAAGTGATTGCAGACTCGCAAGCGCGGAGGCGTCCGTGTATTCAAGCCATCTCGTACGCGAGCGTCTAACGCCCAGTATCAGCGAGCGCGTTGCTATTGACTTACTCAGCCAGCGCATATCATTTGATACCAGCTTATCGCGCTTCGCTGCATGCAATAGTTAGACGACGCGTCATTGTTTACACGCCTCCGCGCTTCTGGCCGCGCTCTCAAGATAGATTTGTTTAAACGGCCAGTCAATAATAGCGCGGCATCTCACTGAAAGCGATTGCAGACCTGCCAGCGCGGAGGCGTACAGGCTTTCAATTCATTCCGTACGCGAGCGTATAACGCCCAGCATCAGCGGGGCCGCGAACGGCATTGGCTGAACGATAAGAAACTTGCTTTGCGGCCTCCGCTGCATGCTCTAGTTGGGCGGCGCGTTGCCAATATTCACGCCTCGTATGATTCTTCGGCGCGCAACTCCAGCCACATCGTATAGCCGATCAGCCCCACCGCCGCTATCGCTTCGATCAAAATCAGCAGGTTCATTTTCATCGACATCTCCCACATTGAACCATAGCCGTAATGTCCAAGAACCAACAGGCTCATCAGCCCATACAGATAAAGGCAAAGGTATGAATATCTACGCAAGCCTTTGCTATAAAGCACGTAGCCTAAGACTGCGAAAGGCGTCATCACAAACCAGAAGGCATCAATAATCTGCGGATTTATCCAATGTGGTTCTGGATAGGTATGGAAGAACAAGATGTTATCCACGTAATGCAAGATGGATGTGCCGATATTTATGACGAGTATGATAAGTAGCCATCTGTTAGCAAAGTTCATCACATAACCCTCCCCTATTTGAAGCGAAGACGCCCAACGCTTTGCATAACCGGGCGCGGCGCACAACACTCAAGAAAACCATGCGAAACTCGCTCGCCGCGCTCCGGTTGATGCAATTGTTAGGCGTGGCTCTGGTGCTAGTTTTGGTAGATTAACAATTTCAACTTACTTCCCTTTCTACGTTCCATAATCTAATTGTTCCATCTTCACTACCTGCCACAACTATCTTGCCATCTGGTGAGAAAGCAACCGATGTAATCTCTGCACGTGAGCCCGTTAAAGTCAGTTTCATCTCTCCTGTCTGGGCATCCCATAGGGTAACCACCTCCCCGTACCCTCCGCTTGCTACCATCTTACTGTCGGGCGAGAATGCAACGGATAATATCTTTGAATGCTTATCTTTTAACTCCAACTTCTTGTCGCCCGTATGTGTATCCCACAGTATTACTGTTCCTCCATCCCCTGCACTTGCTAATGTCTTGCCGTCAGGGGAGAACGCTACCGAATCTACGGAGTTTCCGTGCAGAAGCCTTCCTTTCACTTTCCATGTCTGCGTTTCCCATAGTAATACCCAATCATCATTCCTTCCTCTCGCTAGTATTTTACCGTCTGGTGAAAAGGCAAGTGAGGTTACGTGGAATAGATCAGGGTGCATATACTTACGGGCGGCAGGTGCATACTCTAGTAGTATATGGTTTAGCTTACCTGTGTCTACATCCCAAAGTTTCACTGCATTATCGCCGGGATAATCATCTCCGGCGCTCACTAACTTCTTCCCATCTGGCGAAAAGGCAATGGTATTCACTACGTCATTGTGCATCAGTGTTCGTTTCAACTCGCCTGTTTGTATATCCACCAATGCTATAGTTCCGTCAGCACTGCCGCTTGCTATAGTTTTACCATCAGGCGAGAAAGCGACTGATTGCACCACCTTTGTATGTCGCACCTCCCGTTCTACTTTTCCTGTTTGTGCAATCAGCAATCTAACTACTCCATCGCCACCTCCACTTGCTAAGCTTCTCGCGTCCGGCGAAAAAGCAACCGAATGAACTGAGATATTGTGCGGGATTTGAAAATCTGGTTCGCGAGATTTGCTAGATATATTAGGCAATTCGGTTCTACTAGGAGGTTGTTGAGAAGGCTGTTTGCAGTTCGACATGCCCAAAATGAGAGAGCAAGCAAATGCCACAGCCATTAGGTTATGTTTTTGCAGCAATTTCTTAATTGGCATAGTGACTCCTCATTCCAAATGAATTTACAGACTATCTGCCCCTGTCCACGCCTAACGACCAGTATCAGCGGGCGCGGGGCTGTAGACTTACTCTGCCAACCCAAACCATGTGAAATGTGCATACCGCGCTCCGCTGCATGCTGTAGTTAGACGCGGTTCATCCATGCTGATGTATTATTACTCCGTCATGGCTGTCGTCAAAGCTTGAACAAAAGCACAAGACCCAATCCGAGCACCATCAGTCCTACTCCATCGAATGGAAGCTGCGTACCTTTTCGCGCCAAGCTAAGCACCAGATTTACGATGTATATCACAGCGCCGATCAGGAATATTATTGTTCCTATTGTAAGGTGTCCGAGTTGAGGCATTCTCTTTCTCCTATAAATAGCGCCCGTTTGAAAATAATAGCTGAAGCAGGCGCTATTTCACACTCTTCATCACATACAGTCCTGCTCAGGTACGGCATGTTGGATTAATAGAGCGCAATCTGCCAACAGAGCATTGGAGCAGGTTTTAATCGCCAGCGTCTAACGCTGTGCATCAGCGGGGCCGCATGTGACACTCGCTTTCTTTCAAACTGTTGTTCGCGGCCTCCGCTGCATGCAATAGTTAGACGCCCAGCGGAGCGCGGACCTCTCCTGTTTGCATCAGCCTTTCTATCTGCCTCCTGTGCCGAAGTACGTGGACAATTGCATGCTCCAACAACTGTTCGAGGTCATATCTTACTCCCCAGCTTGATTGAATCACTATGCTCGCTATCTCATCATCTGTCATCTCCCATCTCCCCTCCAACGTATGCTCCGTGTAGTCAACCATTGCATCAATTTCAGTCTCGGACTCGCGACTTAGAAGGAGTCTCCTGGCGGGGGTGGCTCTCTGGATTCTGAGTACTTCTCTGATGTAATCCGCGTAGGCATATCCGGCAATGACTACATGGCTGATGATCGTCTGGACGGAGCGACAGTCTTCGTCTTTAGTCCGAGTATCCAGGATCCGTATGAACTGATCCTCAGAGATGTCTTGCAGCAGGAACTTAAGATCAGATGAGGCGCGGTCATACTCGTCCATCAAAGCTCCGATTGCCCCTTTGCGATAAGTTTTCATACCTCTTGGAGCCTCCTATAGATATAGGGCGTATAACGACCTCGCATCAGCGGGGCCGCGTGTGAAATTCAGAGAATGATAAGAAACCAGTTTCGCGGCCTCCGCTGCATGCTGTAGTTAGACGCGGGTTGTTGCCAACGCTCATTTGTTCTTGAGCAGTTCTTCAACCGTAAGTCCTATATCTTTTGCAATCTGTCGCAGAAGAATTGGTGAAATGTCCCTGCTTGAGTGAAATGGTACTGTTGTGCAGCGACTATCTGAATGTCGAAACTGTTTGTGAGAACCACGCTGTCGAACTTCTATGAAGCCTAGCTTCTCCAAAATCGCTATGACTTCTTTGGGCTTTAGTACAGGATGCTTTCCCATGCCTCAAGCCACCCTTACTGTTTGAGTACCAATGAATTCCGTTTCAATCGTAGGTTCTCCATCCTCAAGGAGCATTTCAATTACTTCTTGTAGATTCTGGTTTAGTTCGTCTAATGTATCAGCCTGTGAATGTGCGCCGGGGAAGCCTGGGACATAACCGACATACATTCCAGTTTCAGGGCATTTCTCTACAACAGCTGTAAATGTTTTCATATTCATTCTCCAGGCATAGAATATCACCGGCTAGAGTAAGCGTCTAACGCTTGGGTTGACCGGGCCGCCGCGTAACACCGAAAGATCGTTGAGCAACTCGCTTCGGCGGCTCCGGTCGAACCCTTTGTTAGGCCGCTCTTTGCTGACCGCATATATTCACTGTATCGGCAAATGCTCAGTTACATGCAAACGGGTTGAAGGCTTTGTTCTAGTAAGCTCATACGTTCCACTAATATTCAGCCATTTAGGTTTTTGGCGTGGTGCAAACAATTTTTCTGGTAAAGTTCCTAGTGGAGCAGAATTCAAAGCAATAGAGGCAACCACCAAGGCAAGTTTACTTGCAGGCAAGAGTTTAGAAATATAGATACGATACATCTTGCTAATAGCCTGACCGATAGGCTTTATCGGTACAGAAGTATTTTTCCCTTTTTCGTCTTTACCTTCCAGCCACACTGATGGTATTTCTGGATATGGAGAGGCAGCAAAGGATAGAACATTAGTGGTCTGTCCGACCCCAGCGATATTTGTATCTAACTCTAAAATTAAATCAAGCTCCTGAATAATTGCGTCAGCATTATTCAGTAAATTAATCCTTACATCAAAATAGGAATCGTTCCAAGAGATTCCAGCGATTTCTGTTCCTTTTGGATAAGAACCTGGACTTTCATATGCATAAGCTTCTATTTTGAGCGGGGATGATATAATAGCATTTTCATCACTAAAAGGTGCTGGATCAGGGTTCTCAGTTCGATTTGTATCAACTGATTCATTTCCTCCAAAGTTATAAAAATGAGGAACCCATACCAAGATAATAGCTCCAACCAAAGCAAGTCTTGGTTTAGCTCCTAGCCCGGTAAAACGAACTTCCTGTTTTCTGTTAATAACCCACCTTATGGGTCGGAACTTTGGAAATAACTCAGCAATTCCCCAACATATTAATATGACAATCGAAAAGTGTAGGCTACGAGAAGGTTTGATCAATGAAATGGCATTAGTAGTAGCATCTAGAATAGAACCAAGAAACAAGAAACCAAGAAGAAGATAAGATAGCCAAGTTAAGATTTTTTGATGAGATGGCTTATTCATAGCTCTTAAAGAATATTATACAAAAGATTTAAACTTTAAACATTTTATTCCGCGCAGCGGCCTAACGACAGGGGTGACCGGGCGCGTTGCTGTAGACCGACTCAGCTAGTGCAAATCATGTGAAACCAGCTCACTGCGCTCCGGTCCAGCCCCATGTTAGGCGGGCTCTCGCTTTACGACGCCCTTTATCCTGTCGCGGTTTATACAGTGGAGCCAATTCAAATAATTGTCGACATATGATGGCTCAATTGTTCATTCAATAGATTTCCAGGAGTAGTTAAAAGCCATCAGAGAGAGAAGAGACATCGTAGAAGAAGCCCGCGCCCGATGGTATAGCGGCCAGGAATCGGAAGCGGAAAACTCAAGTTGATAGATTTGCCGCTGCTCAAGTATGCGCCGAGCAATCCGCAATCGCTTTTTGTTTGACACAGTGACCTCAAATGTATTATTTGATTGCGGCTATAAGTCCAATTCTGAGGTGGCGATCAATTTCTCAATAGTTTCTATTATCCTAGCGCGATCTTCTTTGTCCAACTCTCTAATGGCATCTTTCACTCTTTGTCTATGTTTTGAGAGCGCACTCTGAAACACCGGCTTGACCAAAAGCACACTTACTTCATTTAACCAGTCAAGAATCCGAGTATACAGATAACAGGATTGTGTAAAAGATATGTCTACATTTTTCTCTTGCAGTTCTTCACTACTTTCGATGTGCTCGTGGATTTTAACACTCGCATTACTGGCTATATTCACTCCTTTTTCGAGGCTAATAAAAACCCTGTTCTTGCCTTGTAAGTTGTTTTTTTCCAGACCACACATAAGGTATCCCAATTCATGATAAATATTGGGTCTAGAAAATCTTTCGACAACTTTGCCTTGTCCGTCCTTGATCTGGATATCATCTGTTAACAAAACGATACCAAGCATAGAAGTATCCAGCAGATTGTAGAGAGTTTGTGAGAGGTCATCACCAACGATTCCGCGCATTATGACTGCCAAAAGGTTAGGGATTGATTTAGTGATGTCTTCTTTAAGCCATTTATTCAAGTTCGAGGCGATTTCATTAGGTTCTAAGTTTCCGTTTCTGTCTGCTTTCCAACTACAGGATATGAAGATTTTTTCATGCGGGTAGTCTTCAGTAGGCAAAGAAATATAGCGGTCAAATTGCTTTTTAGTCATCAACCGCCAGTTGTTAGATTCCTCTTCGGTAATATATTTGCGATCTATAAGGCGCTTCACTTTGCGGACAAAAGTAATCAAGTTCGGGCGATTAATGCTTCCTAAAGAATCCTGTTTACCCCATTCGTATTGTGTTGCATCACCACAGTCAAGGGTTATGTTGAGTTGCCATAGATAATTAATATGATTCTCAATACTTCTGAATGCTAAATCGTCATCTTTCCGATCTATCTGTATGAGTGGTGACGAGAATACAAGGCGTTTGTGGCCCCGTCTTTCTTTGGATAGAATATAAGAATCACAAAAAACTTTGTCATTTATAATCAACCCACATAAGTTGGGGCTTACGGGGGTAAGTCTTATAGATACACTATTACCACGCATGTTTTTCCAGTTGTATTTTTCCATCCACTCCTGTATCAGGTTTAGTGTATTCTTTTGACTATTGTAGAGAGAAGAAGCATAAAACTCATCCTCTGAAACATGCATTTTAGTTTGCACAGATGGGTGAACACATTCGCCGTCCATCGCACACCTCCTGACATTGCTCTCGGCATTGATGATCGATAAAGCATGCGTAGAGTAAGGATAAAGTAGGAGGCATCTTATTCGTAACCAAATATTCGCTTTCATAAACTCGTCATGGCGCTGAAAGATTTCTTCCATTTCATTAACCATGACGCCTTCAGGTGATAAATATCTATTTGTTCTATCGAACAACGTATTTGCTGAGAGACCTATGAACGCAATATCACATCTCTTCTCGTAAGTTCTGTCTTCGATTTGCCGGTATTCATCACTATGTGGAAGCTCAACGGCATTTGCCATTAGTGCATCTATTGAGAGAATTTTCCTGAGCGTGTCCAAATAACGTTTGTCTGTTCTATTTTGGTAGATAATCATTTAAGCACTCTCCTTATCTTAGCTTTATCCAAAAGTGAACCAGATTGATCGAATTGCCGCTTTAGACTTCCCCATACTCATAAGACGAAATTCATTAAGAAAGAAATGCAGGATTTGTAGAGCTTGTTAGAATGTCTCCAATTTTCTTTTGAGAGTCTCTATCAGTAGTAATTTAACATTTGGAATTTATCACTTCTTAAATCACCATCCGGCGTAGACAGATAAGGAGTGATAGTTCCATAGCGGCCTAACGCCAAGCATCAGCGGGCGCGGGGCTGTTGACCAAACTCTGCCAGCCCAAACCTTTTGAAGCCTGTTTACCGCGCTCCGCTGCATGCTGTAGTTAGACATCGTGTCCTTTCACACGCCGCCTAGCCCGCCGCGCTGCTTGCCTCTGTCTGATTGTTTACCTCTCGCTTCCGGCAGTCTTCGCCCAGCTTTCCATTTGCAGACTCAACTAATCGCTTCTGCAGCGCGGCTATGACTCGGTTCTACATCGCCGACTGGCGGCGCGGCGGCGTTCGTTCTCTCACTTCCTTTCGTACGCGACTGTCTAACGCTTGGCATCACCCGGCCCGCGCGGAATACTCAGAGTAACCATACGAAATTCGCTTCGCGGGCTCGGGTGCATGCCTTTGTTGGGCGTCTCCATTGTTCACGACTGCCTTTCTTGTAAGGCCCCTTTCCTATACCTACCCTTAGACCGCTTACTTTGTCCTTGCTCCGTGCCGCCTTAACACTGCGGCAATCTCTAAAAGTCCGAAGTCTTCTTCCGCATGCCACAATGCAGTCTCACCGGTGCCGGTCCTCAGTTCTACATCAGCACCAGAGCAACACAGCAGTTCAACAATCTCCCTGTAGCCTCCATAGACAGCCCATGCTAGAGGAGTCATTCCCTGCTCGTCATAGGTATTCGGGTCTGCGCCAGCCTGCAAGAGGTGCGCAACTTCCTCCTGATTAGCTTTCAAGACAGATTCGTGAAGCGGATACATCACTTGTCTGACATCCTTCATTCCAAGGCCCTCCTCTGCATAGGCCATGATGATCAGTGTGCATCTGACGACCGGCGCATCAGCAAGACGCCCAACGCTTTGCATAACCGGGCGCGGCATGTTGCATCGAAGTAATGATAAGAAACTCGCTTGCCGCGCTCCGGTTGATGCATTTGTTAGACCGCGCCGAAGCGACGCCATACAATACTTACAGTATCAAGGCATTGCTTTCAAAGGGCCTGACGCCTCGAACTGGCCCGCGATGCCTCACGAACCACTGCACTGCCGGGCTTAGTTCGTGTTCGACTGTGTTTCTCGAAGCGCGTCCACTAATAGCCCCGCGCGAACGAAGCTGCTATCCAGGTTTGCGATAGTCTCGCGCGATTGCTGCTTCAATCTTGTGCGCCCTTCCAAGCGGTTCCACTCGACGCTTTGTGAACCGCCAGTGTAAGCATTATGAGCTTTGCTACGGTGTTGCTCACGCCCGTCGATTCGATATGCTCCGACTTGACAATACGGCGTCCCAGGCGGTTGAAAGCTTCTAAGCGCATTCGTTCAGCTCCCTGTGCTATGACGACCGCCTTCGATACTAGAGCCTCGCACGCGTTGATCCGTTGCAGTTCGAACTCTAGTCCGCTGCTAATTTGACGAGCATCCACAACGATTACAGGGACTAGGTCAATGAGCGGCATCACTACTTCGTCCCATTTTTCATCTGAAACCATATGGTAGTTGTCCATCACGTTGCCCATCCATAGGTGATAGGGCACATCTGGCGACGGATAACGCTCTGGGCTGAAAAAATACATCACGCGATGTCCAAGGGCGCACCGGGCGATTGATCTCGCGAGACCACGCGCGGTGTGCGAAGTCGAACTCGCTAAGACAATCACGCATGGAGGGCGCATCACCCAAGTGAACGTAGCGAGAGCATTCCACGCGGAAATCATGAATAACAACAGCGGGACGTTGTAGACAATAAAAGTCAGGCAGGCAACTACCACTAGGGCGAAAGCTGTAGCGATAAAAAACCTTGCGTGGCTGCGTCGCACAGCACGGAGCGACGCGCGAAGGGCTGGCATGAATCTCGACCCGTATAGCTGAGCATTAAGCCACCAAGTCCACGCGATAAACGCGAAGAATGGTGTCGTGACTGCGAGGGTTATAATTGTAGAGGCACGCATAGATTAGCGGTCTAACGCCCAGTATCAGGGGGCGCGCGGCAATCACTGACAAGCATAAGAAGCCTCGTTCGCGCGCTCCGCTGCATGCTGTAGTTAGACCTCGCGTCATTTCGACACGCCGCCGCGCCCTCTGGCCGCGCCTCCAAAATAGAATCGAAAGCCGTGCCAGTCAACTAAAGCGCGGCTCCTCACTGAAAGTCTCTGCAGACTGGCAAGCGCAGAGGCGTCCGATCACTCACTGTATTTCGTACGCGAGCGTATAACGCCCAGTATCAGCGGGGCCGCGTGAGGCATTCAAGCAATGATAAGAAACCCGTTTCGCGGCCTCCGCTGCATGCTCTAGTTAGACGCGGTGTTGCCTACACCTCTTCATTTGAAGTGTCCTCTTACTTCATCTACTTTCTTTTCAATTCTCTTGAGTATCTTTATCATCTCCCTTTTATCTGTTGCCACTCCTTCTTCCCCTTCATTTCCTCTCAGCCTTTCATTACCATCCTCACCTGTCTCATTATCCAGGATGAAATCTACTGCCTTATCGAGACCCTCCATGAAGGAGTCTAAGCTTTCCTCAAACACCATTACACGGTGACGTTCTAGCTCGCTGCCTACTTGTGTTACCTCTCCTATGACCAGATATTTTGCTCCGTCCTTTGTCTCCTTCACATCAAAGTAGTAAGTCCTTCTGCTGGTCACCACTTTCTCTGAAAATAACTCGTTCATCGCGCCCTCCAAACAGGTATGGTAGAGTACAAATACGAGACAGATTTTACAACTTTAGGGCAAGTAAGATCGAGTCATTAAGTAAACTGCAAATTTATAGCTTGTGACTGCTGCACGTTGGAGCGCAAGCGTATAACGCTCCCGTTCAGCGGGGCCGCGCATAGTATTGAAATTCATTCGAGCCTGTGTTCGCGGCCTCCTAAGAAACCACTATACGATATTTGGTATCAAAAACTGCTTTTCGCGCACAGCTCCGCGCGCTTGCTAGCTTTTCACTAACGATTATGCGCTGTTGTTGTTTTCCTCTTGCTCGTCTCTGGCACAAGCCAGTGACACGGCGGGCGCAGGGGTTCATTCGAAAAGTAATCTCCTAAACGGGATCGACAACGGCAATGATGTCCGCGCCGTCACCAATGATATTATCACTGACCCCCGTGACCAAACTCCGCTTCGGGCTTTATAAAGCACCACTGCCGCGACGGTCTTCTCGACCCGCAGTGTCGCAGGAATTATACCTGCAAACAAGAGCGCTCGCACCCAGTTTCATTCTGATATTTGCTTGTCTGGCAAGCAGAACAACTCCGCTGCAACGGGTTGTTGGGCGTGCGGGTTGATGTCAAGCCCTCCATATCTCACCCTCGCATCCCTTCACCACCCATTGACTTCCTTCCAACACAATCCGGTACTCGCAACCTCCAGCAAACAGCATCCCAACATAGTAACTCCCCTCCAGTCTCGCTTCTGTTTCATTGATCCATTTTACGACTCCTACGCTGTAGCGAATTCCTGCGCCGCCTGTTTCTTCGTCAACTATCATGCCAGTGTCGCTGGTGTAGGTGGATTGAGACAGCTTCTTAACACGTGGATTATGTCCTTCAAACTTCTTCATGAACTCCTTTGGAGGGTCTTTATCTTTATCGATTGCAATAAAGAAGACCTTGGTAAAGGGGTGCTGTTGAGTAGCATCATGGTCAAACATATATTTGAGCACAGCTTCCCGGATGTTGTCATCACTCTCAGTTTCAGAATTATTGATCGCCACTTGTGAAAGCGAAAGGGTTATCAATAGTAAATAAACAATCATAATTTGATAACCTCACAAGCACGCCGAACGTCCAGCATCAGCGGGGCCGCGTGAATAACTGGCTAACGATGAGAAACTGGCTTCGCGGCCTCCGCTGCATGCGTTTGTTGGGCCACCGTTGGAAACAGAATATTTATAGCTTTGCGTATATCTCTTTGACGGCAAGCTCACAAGTGATTGAATTGAGTTTAATTATATCTTTAGGAGTGTGAAACTCAGTCAACAACCATTGAGTATCATTCTGGCGTACATACTGATCTACTCTATGTAGCTCTTGGAACACTAAGATGTATTCACGCAAAGACTCTATCCGCCGGTAGTGCTCAAACTTATCTCCTCGATCATAATTGGCTGTGGATTCAGATAGGACTTCTATCAATACAATAGGGTTTAGCAGAATGTCACTATTTTCGTCAGCGAACTGTTCTTCACCGCAAGTCACAACAACGTCGGGATAAGCATACATCCCAGTTTTGCTAATCCTTACTCGCATATCACTCGGATACACATTACAAGGCCGGTCTATTAACTGGCGATGGATACCTGCAAGGACATTGGCGACTATAAGGTTATGTCTTTTACTAGCACCTGCAAAAGCTATAATCTGACCCGCATAATACTCGCTTTTAACATCAGCTTTTCGATCAAGTGCGAGATACTCTTCAGAGGTGATATAGGTTTTAGGTAAAGATGCCACTTTGTTACCTCCAAGTTCTAGTACGGCAATAAATATATCACTGCCTCTTCAAGAAGGCACGAGCAGGGGCCCAACGCCCAGTATCAGGGGGCGCGCGGCAATCACTGACAAGCATGAGAAGCCTCCTTCGCGCGCTCCGCTGCATGCTGTAGTTAGACCGAGCGTCATCGCCTCCACGCCGCCGCGCCCCGCAGCCGCGCCTCCAAAATAGTTTCGTTTCAGCAGCGTGTCAACTCAGGCGCGGCATCTCACTGTAAGTGATTGCAGATCTCCCAGCGCGGAGGCGTCCGTGTATTCAAGTCATTTCGTACGCGAGCGTATAACGCCCAGTATCAGCGGGCGCGTTGATTCAGACTAACTCAGCTAGCCCAAGCCATTTCAAGCGTGATAACCGCGCTCCGCTGCATGCTGTAGTTAGACATCGTGTCTTGGCAGACGCCGCTGCGCCTTCTGCCGCGCCGCTTGCCTCTTGCTTTCTTTCGCTCTTGCCAATTGCACACCTGCTCAAGCTTTCTTTTTGCAGACTCAACTATACGCTTCTGCGGCGCGGCGATCACTCGCAACAATCTGGCCGACTGACGGCGCGGCGGCGTACGTTCACTCGCAGTATTTCATACGCGACTGTCTAACGCCCAGCATCAGCGGGGCCGCATGTTGCACTCGCTTTCATTTGAGCAGTTGTTCGCGGCCTCCGCTGCATGCAATAGTTAGACGCGTCTTAGCTGCACCTACCTTAACCTCATTTCAACAAATTGTTTTAGCACGATCCATACTATCTCGCGCTTAAAAACCTACGAAGCACATCGGTATCTATCTCTTCTCTCAGGCTTCGATCAAATCTCACTTCTTTAACTGACACAATTCCCAAGAAAGCCGTAGCTTGCTTCTCAATGTCACCCCAATGCATCTTGATTTGATCTTCAGGGATATTGGGTAAGAGAAAAACTCTATACTTGTCTTGATATTCATCAAGTGATTCATCGAATTCACGCAGAAACAGGAACTGCCGCTTGCCGTGCGAAACTACAAACGCAAGCGGCGTGTCATAGAATCCGCTATAGATGATCCTTTCACTTTTGCTCATATTATCGCGCACGCTTTACCCTAAAGCGTCTAACGCCCTGCATCAGCGGGCGCGTTGTTGCAGACTAACTCAGCTAGCCCAAGCCTTTTCAACTGTGCTTACCGCGCTCCGCTGCATGCTGTAGTTAGACCCGCTTTCATTTTACCAAACCGATTCCATCCCAATTTCTTCCTTCTGCTTTTATCTGAACCCTTGCTCGTTTCCCTCTGCTGTTGGCTGATGCTGATTGTTGCTTCTACTCTATTGCCAAAATGACCGACCCACAAACGCTACAACAGGCGACGATCTGTCAGCAAGCAAGAGCATAGCTTTGTGCTAGTGCTTGGTGAACCATCCCGGCTAATCTTGTGCAATCCCACATTAGGGCTGCCAGACTTCATAGCAAGAGTGTGGAAGCAAGCAGCAAAGCAGGAGCAAGAAAGAAGAAGAAACAAGCGGCGGCAGGAAGGGAGGTGTGAAGCGAGAAAGAGGCAGTTGGTTGGAATTTCGATTGGCAACCCGAACACTGATCCTCAACAGCACCGCCGCAAGGGTCTAACGTCAGGGATGACCGGGCGCGTTGTGTTTGCATGATTTAGGGAATGAAACCATTTGAAATGTGCTTACCGCGCTCCGGTCCATCCCCGTGTTAGGCGCGTTTCCGGTGTTAAGCCGTTACAAGCTATGCTGAGTTCTTGTACCGTGCAAGTATCTTTCATTCTTGGCTCTCTCGATTGTGTCTATAAAGTGCGTCGCCGTTTGCATACTCATCCCCTTAATACTTCTATTAATTGTATTTCCTGCTGAGGCGATGGTTAGTATTTGCTGGCGTGTCACATAAAAGGCAATCACCAGAATCATAGCAATGATGATTCCAAGAGCCAACGTTTCTGTATTGCTGCGTGAATTCATTGGAGCAATAAAACCACCCAATAGAGCAATGGCGGCAAAGATAAGTAAGATGGGGCTACTGCTATGAGTGATAGAGCAGGAGGCAATTTCATCAAGCATAATGCTTACAACCTCCTTACCTGCCCAGCCGCGCGCCTCCGAGCGAACTCTGTGTGTTGTAAGAGTGAGTCCTTCAGGGTCGGACTCAAGCAAAATCGTTTCGCCTGGTAAAAGTTCCATAGCCTTCTCCTTTTAAATCTTCGCGGACTTAGATGCTCACGCCAGCGCCTAACGCCCTGCATCAGCGGGCGCGGGGCTGTAGACCCAACCAGCCAGTGCAAGCCTTTTGAAATGTGCTTACCGCGCTCCGCTGCATGTTATAGTTAGACATCGCGTCATTGCCACACGCCGCCACGCCTGCCGCGCCGCTTGCCTCTTGCTCATTGGTTTTCCCTCGCTTCTACCAGTCTTCCTCTTGCTTTACACTTGCAGACTCAACTAAACGCTACTGCGGCGCGGCATTGACTCGGTTCTACATCGCCGACTGGCGGCGCGGTGGCGTGCGATTACTCACAGTATTTCGTACGCGACTGTCTAACGCCCAGCATCAGCGGGGCCGCGCAGGGCACTGGCAAGCATTCGAGCCGTTGTTCGCGGCCTCCGCTGCATGCTGTAGTTAGGCGGCTCTGCATCGCTAACCAAAAACCAATCTCCCTTTCAGCCATAAATGATATAGTAGTAGCGCCGCACATACTCCAAGCACACTCGCTAGTATATCGAGGTAATCAGACGTCCGCGCCCCTTTGAACGGCCTTAGTATTTCAAATACGATCAAGATCAATAATGTAGCGAAGCACCAGGCCAGGAACAACTTGTTTGCTATCACCTTTGTAAATGCCTTTGGGCGAAGCAAGATCGAAAAAGGGAACCAGAAGCCAATTATAAAATTCGGAGCAGAGTCTAGGATAAAGCAAAGAACTCTAAACGGGGTATGCATTGGTCTCAGGTAGTGCTGGACCAGTATCACAAGCAGTGCCCCTAACGACGAAATTATGATTGGTGTCCTATTGAAGTTCATAACGCGATGTTAGTCGAGCCGCCTAACGCCCCGCATAACCGGGCGCGCGAGCGGCGCTGAAAGAAACCACGAGAAATTTGCTTCGCGCGCTCCGGTTGATGCGATTGTTCGGCGGCACGGCACAACCAGCTTGCAACCATCAACGCATTCACTTTGCACTCATCGCCTGTACCTTAGCCGGGAACCAGTTCTAGCGTCGTCAACTCACGCCCTAGCTCGGCGAATCCCTCAACCCACTTCCGAGATGCTTTCGTGTTGTACTTCTGGCCCAATGCCTCAGTCACTGCCTTGCGGATTCGCGCGCTTCGTGTGAGCTTGGCTCGCACAGTCATCTCCAGCCCTGCCACCTGAATGCTCCCATTGGGTTCTTTTATGAAGGCGCGGTACCACCCTGTCGGCTTGTCATTCCAAGAACGGACAAAGAGCCTGCCTTCAACAACCACGAGCCAGACGCCCGTATATCGGTGCACAGTCCCCGCTCGGACGCCGATGATCTTGGATTGTCGCAACAATTCGACCACATCATCAGAGAACGTATCATTCTTAGGCATAGCTAATCATAAGTCGGCTTCGGAGCCGGAATATCATTGACATAAGCAAGCAAGTTCCATATGAGTTCATTTGCACGGAGCGTCCATCGTAGTGACGCCGAACACCCAGCATCAGCGGGGCCGCGCGGAGAACTGAAAGTAACCATGAGAAACTCGCTTCGCGGCCTCCGCTGCATGCTCTAGTTAGACCCGTCTTTATTTCTATGACCTGTTTCATTGCCAGATTCTTCTTTCTCCCTTCTGCTTCGACTCAAATCTGTTGGTCGCTGTTGCTCCACCCTGTTTATGCCGCATGGCCTCGTTGTTATCAAGCGCTACATCAGGCAACGATCTGTCGGCGAGCAAGAGCATAGCTTTGCCCTGCCGCTTGTTCAAGCATTGTTGTCCGTTTGTTCGCAACTGCATCAGTAGAGCGAGATCGCATTGAGAGAGCGCAATCCTGAGCAAGAAGGCAAGAGGGGTGTGACCCAGAGATGAACAAGCGACAGGGCAAGATGAAGGCCGAAACTGAGAAGACGCATTGTGTTGGAAGGAATCATTGGCAAGTCGAGCATTGATCCTCCACCGCACTCACGCAAGGGTCTAACGGCCCGCATCAGCGGGCGCGGGCGACGGCACTGAAAGTATGTTAAGAGACTCGCTGCCCGCGCTCCGCTGCATGCTGTAGTTAGACGGCCTATCCAGGACCGCCAAGCTTAAAGTTAAAAATGATCCATTCTTGCATATAGGTTGATCTCCATCTGAACCTCATACCAAAGTTACGAGTGAACTTCCATTTCCTTGCTGCCTTTACTGCAGCCTCTTTGAGAATTGGGTGTCCTGTAGTGGCGCAAGCCCGTTCTACGTTGCCTTCTTTATCAACGAGAACTCTTACCTGAACAATGCCTGTTATCTTAGCCTCTATTGCGATTGACGGATATTCGGGTTCGGCTTTTGTTTTTGCAGGTATCTTGTAGTCGCTGACTCGAACGTAATTGTATTGGGAAAAATCGCACTCGCCACTTTGTTTGTTCTGTTTCTCGTGAGGTCTGTTTGCAGACGTGTGTGCAGCCATTAGCAAGAGAATTGAAATGAGGAGAACTACTGTTTTCATTTATTCCACTTTTAGTGAAGCGCACATCATACTGATTAGACTCTCTTTATGGTACTTTGTTCCCGCTCCGATGCGGCGACATGTATCTGGCCGTCTAACGCCCAGCATCAGCGGGGCCGCGCAGGGCACTGGCAAGCATTCGAGCCGTTGTTCGCGGCCTCCGCTGCATGCCGTAGTTAGGCGGCTCTGCATCGCTAACCAAAAACCAATCTCCCTTTCAGCCATAAATGATATAGTAGTAGCGCCGCACATACTCCAAGCACACTCGCTAGTATATCGAGGTAATCAGACGTCCGCGCCCCTTTGAACGGCCTTAGTATTTCAAATACGATCAAGATCAATAATGTAGCGAAGCACCAGGCCAGGAACAACTTGTTTGCTATCACCTTTGTAAATGCCTTTGGGCGAAGCAAGATCGAAAAAGGGAACCAGAAGCCAATTATAAAATTCGGAGCAGAGTCTAGGATAAAGCAAAGAACTCTAAACGGGGTATGCATTGGTCTCAGGTAGTGCTGGACCAGTATCACAAGCAGTGCCCCTAACGACGAAATTATGATTGGTGTCCTATTGAAGTTCATAACGCGATGTTAGTCGAGCCGCCTAACGCCCAGCATCAGCGGGCGCGTTGCTTTAAACCAATCTAGCCAGCCCAAGCCTTTTGAAATGTGATAACCGCGCTCCGCTGCATGCTATAGTTAGACATCGCGTCATTGCCACACGCCGCCACGCCTGCCGCGCCGCTTGCCTCTTGCTCATTGGTTTTCCCTCGCTTCTACCAGTCTTCCTCTTGCTTTACACTTGCAGACTCAACTAAACGCTACTGCGGCGCGGCCATGACTGGGTTCTACATCGCCGACTGGCGGCGCGGTGGCGTGCGATTACTCACAGTATTTCGTACGCGACTGTCTAACGCCCAGTATCAGCGGGCGCATTGCCGTAGATCAATCTAGCCAGCGCAATCCTTGTGAAACCAGATAACCGCGCTCCGCTGCATACTGTAGTTAGACGGCGCGTCTTTGCTGGCACGCCTCCGCGCACTCACGCCGCGCCTCCAAAATAGAATCGAAACCCTTGCCAGTCAACTCAGGCGCGGCACCAAGCTGAAATAGATTGCAGACTCGCAAGCGCGGAGGCGTTCGAACATCCACGGCATTCCGTACGCGAGCGTATAACGCCCAGCATCAGCGGGGCCGCGTGTGGCAGTCGCATTCATTTGAGTCCTTGTTTGCGGCCTCCGCTGCATGCAAATGTTAGACAGCCCTGTGGCGACAGTCCCCCTTGAATTTAGTTAGTTCGACTTACATATCTATTTTCTGGTAACAACTCTATTGAATGCCACTGACCATCTATTTCCTTCCTCAATACTATACTCTTGCCATTCGACTTCGGCTTTGATGCACCTATCGTTTCAACAGCATTGATATTTATAAGCCTCACACCAATTTTTTCTGCTTCCACCTCAAGCCATTCCGATATCTCAGCCATCTCTTGGTCGAGTTTGGACTCGTTTCCGACTGCAAGACTGGTTTGATAGGTTAGAGCTATACCAGTCTCTTCGGTTTCAGGAAAATTCAAAGAGCATTGGCCCATCTGTACAATCTTGATCGTCTTCCCAGACTCAAGACTATAAAATGTGTAAGTTTGAGAATCTTCTGCGCTACATGCATAAAAGAGGATTGGAACCAACAGCATCATTCGTTTTATCTTCATATACTCACCTTCTCCGCGAAGCTGTCTAACGCCTAGCATCAGCGGGGCCGCGTGTAGAACTGGGATTCATTTGAGCCGTTGTTCGCGGCCTCCGCTGCATGCGCTAGTTGGGCGGCTCGTTACGAATATTCACGCCTCGTATGATTCTTCGGCGCGCAACTCCAGCCACACGGTATAGCCGATCAGCCCCACCGCCGCTATCGCTTCGATCAAAATCAGCAGATTCATTTTCATCGACATCTCCCACATTGAACCATAGCCGTAATGTCCAAGAACCAACAGGCTCATCAGCCCATACAGATAAAGGCAAAGATATGAATATCTACGCAAGCCTTTGCTATAAAGCACGTAGCCTAAGACTGCGAAAGGCGTCATCACAAACCAGAAGGCATCAATAATCTGCGGATTTATCCAATGTGGTTCTGGATAGGTATGGAAGAACAAGATGTTATCCACGTAATGCAAGATGGATGTGCCGATATTTATGACGAGTATGATAAGTAGCCATCTGTTAGCAAAGTTCATCACATAACCCTCCCCTATTTGAAGCGAAGACGCCCAACGCCCAGCATCAGCGGGGCCGCGACAAGTATTCAAGCAACAATAAGAAACTCGCTTCGCGGCCTCCGCTGCATGCTCTAGTTAGACCCGTCTTTATTTCTATGACCTGTTTCATTGCCAGATTCTTCTTTCTCCCTTCTGCTTCGACTCAAATCTGTTGGTCACTGTTGCTCCACCCTGTTTATGCCGCATGGCCTTGTTGATATCGAGCGCTACAACAGGCAACGATCTGTCGCCGAGCAAGCGCATAGCTAACTGCTGCCGCTTGTTGCTCTCCTGCTCGCTTCTTGCCCGAGCCTGCATCTGGACAACTATAGACTATGGGATGAAAGAAAAGGCAACGAGCACACACAGAGCGCATAAAGGAAGGAAGAACAAGCGGCAACGGCAGCCGTGAAGTGAAGCGAGAGGAGGCATCTGGCTCGAATGAATTGATTAGCAACTCGAACATTGATCCTCCGCCACGCAGTCGCAAGGGTCTAACGCCCAGCATCAGCGGGGCCGCGCAGGGCACTGGCAAGCATTCGAGCCGTTGTTCGCGGCCTCCGCTGCATGCTGTAGTTAGGCGGCTCTGCATCGCTAACCAAAAAACAATCTCCCTTTCAGCCATAAATGATATAGTAGTAGCGCCGCACATACTCCAAGCACACTCGCTAGTATATCGAGGTAATCAAACGTCCGCGCCCTTTTGAACGGCCTTAGTATTTCAAATACGATCAAGATCAATAATGTAGCGAAACACCAGGCCAGGAACAACTTGTTTGCTATCACCTTTGTAAATGCCTTTGGGCGAAGCAAGATCGAAAAAGGGAACCAGAAGCCAATTATAAAATTCGGAGCAGAGTCTAGGATAAAGCAAAGAACTCTAAACGGGGTATGCATTGGTCTCAGGTAGTGCTGGACCAGTATCACAAGCAGTGCCCCTAACGACGAAATTATGATTGGTGTCCTATTGAAGTTCATAACGCGATGTTAGTCGAGCCGCCTAACGCCCAGTATCAGCGGGCGCGCGACGATCACTGACAAGCATGAGAAGCCTTGTTCGCGCGCTCCGCTGCATACTGTAGTTAGACGTCGTGTCTTTGCCCGCACGCCTCCGCGCTTTCTGGCCGCGCCTCCAACATAGGCTCTCTCTGTTGGGGAGTCAACACAGGCGCGGCATCTCACTGAAAGCGATTGCAGACCTCCCAGCGCGGAGGCGTTCGAACATCCACGCTATTTCGTACGCGAGCGTATAACGCCCTGCATCAGCGGGGCCGCGTGTGAGACTCGCTTTCATTCGAACTGTTGTTCGCGGCCTCCGCTGCATGCTGTAGTTAGATTTCGTCGCTGGGCACTATTTTCAATTTATATTCCTTCTCGTCTAGAATTGCTTGGTAAAGCCTTACATGAGCGTATTCACTGTCGCTTTCTAGGAAATCTTGTATGTGTTGCTTAATCGGCGGAGGCATCTGAGACCCAAGTATTACACCCGTAATACATTGTGGCGGAATTGAAAACAAAGAGATTGATTCATCTAAGACTATTGTACGATCTTTTAATGGGCGTAACATTCTCCATTCTTTTTCAACTTTCCAATCTGTACCTTTTACAAAAAATATATCTGTTGAATCTAGATTTGTTAGCACGACGCTTGGCCTTTCGGCATAAACGACTTGGCGTAAATAGCCAAATTCATCTACAGGAGTTCGCCGCTGATTGAAATAACTGTGCTGCGAATTAAACTCTATAACCAATCCTTTATGGCTTTCTGCATAATGCGACCACATCAGTTGGCTGTCACGCGTTTCTGAAAGGCACAGAACACCAATATGTTTGTTTATATTCTCCGAGAGCATTTCTCTCGCCATAGGAATACAATCATCTAAAGTTTCACCAGCAAGACTGAAGAATAAAGATAAAGTCTCGTCCATTGTAGGAATGGAATTGATTGGGACAAGGGCTTTTACATGATCAGGTAGCTTTGCATGCTCCTCTATGACCCGTTTATCGTATTCTAATGCACTTGACTCATCAAGGGTTTTCCTTAACGCATCTTGATTGGCAAATCGTTCATAGAAAGGCTTCATTTCGAATGGATCATTAAGCGCACTTGGTTGAGTAAAGCGAATCAGGTGCTTCTTTAATATGCTCTCCCAAAGCCCTGACGATACATATTTGTATAAGTTCACAATACCTCCAAGTTACAATCAAGAAATCTAACGCCCAGTATCAGCGGGCGCGGGGCTGTAGATTTACTCAGCCAGCGCAAGCCATGTGAAACCAGCTTACCGCGCTCCGCTGCATGCTGTAGTTAGACCTCGCGTCTTTGCAACCACGCCTCCGCGCCCCTCTGCCGCGCCCTCAACATAGAATTGAAACTCGCGCCAGTCAACTCAGGCGCGGCACCACACTCAAAGTGATTGCAGACCTGCCTGCGCGGAGGCGTCCGTGTATTCAAGTTATTTCGTACGCGAGCGTATAACACCTGGCATCAGCGGGGCCGCGCGCAGAATTGGCATTCATACGAGGCGTTGTTCGCGGCCTCCGCTGCATGCCTTTGTTAGACTGCTCTTTTCTCAACGGCAACTTGATTCTAGAACAAAGTCAAAATCCCAACACTCTCATCTTCCACTAGAGATTCAACTGTCGCGTAGTTCGAGCGAAGTATTAATTCGATTTCCCTTGTCGTGCAATTGCCTCGCCGTATCCATATCACTTTAGGAGGAAAACCCAACATAACATTTAGATCGCTGAAGTCGGCGTCTCTAGTCACGATTATGAATTCATTGTCGCGAGCATAATGCCAAATGTCTGGATCGGGAGCCGTGTCGAGGCCGAGCAAATAAACGTGGCTTGAATCCGAGTAAAGATCGGCAAGGCGATTCACAAGCCGCGGAGAGAGATTCTGATCGAATAGTAGCTTCACACCGGGACCACCATCTGTTGATGTTCCCGATCAGCAGCATAGCTGAGGCAAGCAAGTATGTCTTCTTTGGTCAGATAGGGGAAGTCATCAAGAATCTCTCGCTCAGTCATGCCAGCAGCCAAATAAGACAGCACATCGTAGACGGTGATTCGCATGCCTCTAATACAAGGTTTGCCCCCACGCTTGCCAGGTTCAATCGTAATTCTATCTTTGTAATTCATAACCAGATATTAGCACAGCTAGTCACAATTGAGCAGTCTAACGCCCAGTATCAGCGGGCGCGTTGATTCGGACTAACTCAGCCTGCGCAAACCATGTAAAACCAGCTTACCGCGCTCCGCTGCATACTGTAGTTAGACGGCGCGTCCTTGCTTGCACGCCTCCGCGCTTCTGGCCGCGCTCTCAACATAGATTTGTTTAAACGGCCAGTCAATCATAGCGCGGCTCCTCACTGAAAGTGATTGCAGACCTCCAAGCGCGGAGGCATCCAAGCATTCAATTCATTTCGTACGCGAGCGTATAACGCCCAGCATCAGCGGGCGCGGGATTGTAGAAACATTCAAGACACAAAGCCATGTGAAGTGTGCTTATCGCGCTCCGCTGCATGCAATAGTTAGACATCGCGTCCTTTGATACGCCGCCGCGACTGCCGCCGCGCCGCTTGCCGCCAAATCAATCCTATAGTATCAGTTTGGACGATGCTGCCTCACGTCGCTGTTTGCTTACTTGGCTTCTCACTTCTGCGGTGCGGCCATGACTGAAATCAATTTCGCTTGCCTCCGGCGCGGCGGCGTTCGATCACTCACAGTATTTCGCACACAACTGTCTAACGCCTCGCATCAGCGGGGCCGCATCGAATACTCAAGCAACGATGAGAAATTCGCTTCGCGGCCTCCGCTGCATGCGTTTGTTAGGCGCGGCGTATGGGAAGCGTCTTCCTTATAGCAGTTGCCTGATATAATACTTCGTATTGCTATTGTATATTCTTTGTGTCCTTCTCAAGAATAGCGTTGAAGCTCTTGGAACTTCCGTTTTCAACAGTGACTCGGCGCTCCCAGACCTTATAACCTGGACGAGAGATTTTTATCGTATGTTCTCCAAGAGGCAGCAATAGTTTTGATGGTGTGCTGCTATTAAAGACACTATCGACATATATTTCTGCACCCTCTGGTTCAGAGTTTATGTTTACTATGGCTTTACCTTCTTGCTCTGCAGGATTTTTGCTTTCTTTAGCTTGTTGCTCATTGAAATACTGGGGGGTGTAATTGAAGTGCTCTTTTAGCATTTGCAAGACTTCACTCGAAAATATAGCGAAGTTTATTCCGGTAGCCCCACCTTCTCTAAAAGCTAATGAATTAACAGCGACTACTTCAGCATTAGAATTCAGTAATGGCCCGCCACTGTTACCATGATTAATTGAAGCATCTGTCTGAACTAATATACCGAATTCACTACTATTCCGAAAAGCGCTAATAATTCCCTTTGTTACTGTGTTGGGAAGTAAATTCGTGTAGCCGGGTAAGGCTGGAGATCCCATAGCAAAAACATCTGCTCCTACATTAACAGTAATTGGATTCGCTATTTTCAAATAGGGAAAGGATGCCCCTTTTAATTTTATCAATGCCAAATCTTTTGTGGGATGAACAAAAACTGACTCACTCGAAAAAGATTCTCCTTTTGCTGTAATAACTGAAACCATCTGGCTCCCTTCAACAACATGCTTATTTGTCACCACGACTCCGCTGTCTGTTATAAAGAAACCGCTACCTGAACCCATTCCAGCTTTGACGGTTACAACGGCAGGCAATGCTGTTTGAACAACTTGCTCTGTAGACAGTTTAGCTTTGCTTTCAATGCCTGGCGCTAGAATCGCTGATGATGGGTTAGGAGTATTAGCAGCAAGCGGATTCGTGCCCAGAAATTCTCCAATACGGTCAAGCTTTATGTGGAATGATGTAGATGTGATGACATAATAATCTCTTCTGACAGTATAGTTCCCATTCACCCATATAAAAGGACCACGAGTAATTACTATAGTTTTGGGCACATAGCCTTCTTTCGATATTGTCAGTTGAAGTGGGACACCAAGCCAATCCGACCAAACATATTTCGGACCATTAAAGAGATAATCTTTCACTTTATGTACTAACGGAGTATCACTAATATATTTACTGTTTATCTCAACGCGCGCGCTGGGTGGATCAGAAGTGATAGAAAATTGTTTCTCCGCATTTGCTACACTCGGTATGAAAAGCAAGAGCGTGACGAGCAGCATCAATCTTTTTGTCATTTTGCCCTCTAATTCGTCGCCTTTTACTGATTCATAAAATACACTATATTAAGGTGAAATCAAGCGCCTAACGCCCAGCATCAGCGGGGCCGCGCGGAACATTTAGGCAACGATGAGAGGCTCGCTTCGCGGCCTCCGCTGGATGCTGAAGTTAGACTGCCTGCTTTCATAGCCATTCTGATCTTAGAGTAAATCAAATGGAGTCAATATACCAAGTAACTGATCTGGGTCTGTGGATTCTACGAGAATCGGTGTCCCATCTGATTTCGCCAGCACAGTTGCTATTTTATCCTCTGGTTTGCAGATGACTGGTTGAAGCAGCATTATTCCTTTTGACGTAACAACCTCTTCGAGGGTCTGCACAATGCGCTTTCTAAATTCTTTTTGAGATGCGGCGCTTCTCAAGTATTGAGCAAGCAAAAGGTCAGAAATGAGTTTCCATAATATGTATCCATTCTCTTGCGTAGGAACTGGCAAGTAGGAATATGAATTCACTAGCATAGTTTGCCTAATAAAACTTAGTGGCTGCCATGGATACGCACATACCGGGTTTCTTACCATAAAATGAGAAGCTAAATCACAGTCGTTCATGAGCGCATCCTCCAGTACAATGGAAAGCTCCACTGCGTGAGTTGTAAGATGTCGAGCAAAGGCCCCTTCGTGAAGAGCGTCATTACGAGCAGTGCGCACTAGGTTATATAGAATGTCAAAACGTGTATGAAGGTGCGGAAATGATTTTGGAACATCAACGGCAAGCGGTGACATGGCAGCCTCTTTGGCGATTTCTTCTTGGAATTTCCAAAGACCTGCATCCGTGCGCGTTAGGATTTTGCCCATACGCTCTAATACAAAGATAAACTCTTCAAAAGCCTCTGAGTCTCTTAACGCAATGGCTCTAGCTTGTCTTAGCTGATCTCGGATGTAAAGTGCTGTTTCACGATTCATATCAACTTATACAACGATGGACTTCCGGCAGTCTAACGCTTGGGTTGACCGGGCCGCCGAGCAACACTCAAAGTAACCATAAGAAACTCGCTTCGGCGGCTCCGGTCGAACCCTTTGTTAGGCGGCTTTGGTGAGAGCATTATGGTGAGAGATGCCTTTGCCATATTTTGTATAAAGCCTTCCGCTCATTTTCCCAGAACTGCTTATCTGTAGCCTCATCCCTCTGTGAGACGCCCCAGCGATTCTGCCAAATCAAAGAAGCCTTCGCTCGACCTGCCATCTTTACTCACTGCAACTGCACTGAGCATCGGTCTGTCATTGTTCACTTCGTCTTCAGAAATTTCTCCAAGAATTTGTCCGACCTCGCGCGCCATATGGCTACCAGTCAAAGGCAATTCCATTATTGCAGCGATCTCCTGATATGTTATAGTCCCGCGATAAGTAGCAGCCGTGATAAGTTCGCGATATACGAGAGCATATTTTATTGTACCTCGATATTTGTCTTTGCAAATTGACATAGACAACGCTCCCTTCATCTGGTGATGAATCGTTATATTGCAATTCCAATGCTGTAGTCAATCATAGTAAGTATGGTCGCCTAGAAAGCTCAGCCGCCTAACGCCCAGTATCAGGGGGCGCGCGGCAATCACTGACAAGCATAAGAAGCCTCGTTCGCGCGCTCCGCTGCATGCCGTAGTTAGACCTCGCGTCATTTCGACACGCCGCCGCGCCCTCTGGCCGCGCCTCCAAAATAGAATCGAAAGCCGTGCCAGTCAACTAAAGCGCGGCTCCTCACTGAAAGTCTCTGCAGACTGGCAAGCGCAGAGGCGTCCGATCACTCACTGTATTTCGTACGCGAGCGTATAACGCCCAGTATCAGCGGGCGCGGGGCTGTTGACCAATCTAGCCAGCGCAACCCATTTGAAGTTTGCTTACCGCGCTCCGCTGCATGATGAAGTTAGACGGCTGCTTGCTTAGCATTACATCAAATCTGACCCCCTGCCCAAGCATGGCTCCCATGATAGAATGCTCTTTCCATATCCTCCCTATCTTGCCAACAAAGCTCATGCTCGCCTGCACTACTTGCATCATTACTGAATTCTGCCGCGAAAAAGGTCGCCTCCATTCGATAATGTCGTCCATCCGCATAGAAGTATTGAATTGCTTCTCCGATCTGGCCAACTATTTCTACCTCCCTGCCTAACTCTTCTCTGACCTCACGCCGGAGCGTCTGCTCTGGTGTTTCACCGGCCATCGAACCTCCACCCGGAAGGAAGTAGCCGGAATCCCCCTTTACTGTGGCGATCTTTCCTTTCGGGTCTATTATGACTGCATAAGCCGCTCGGCGAGGGCTATATTCAATAGCCGGGTTCAGTGAACCGAAAACTGGTATTGGGGGTTGGCCTGATCGCATAAACTCAAATTTGTGATCGCTGCCGTCTAACGCCCAGTATCAGCGGGCGCGGGGCTGTAGACTTACTCTGCCAACCCAAACCATGTGAAATGTGCATACCGCGCTCCGCTGCATGCTGTAGTTAGACGCGGTTCATCCATGCTGATGTATTATTACTCCGTCATGGCCGTCGTCAAAGCTTGAACAAAAGCACAAGACCCAATCCGAGCACCATCAGTCCTACTCCATCGAATGGAAGCTGCGTACCTTTTCGCGCCAAGCTAAGCACCAGATTTACGATGTATATCACAGCGCCGATCAGGAATATTATTGTTCCTATTGTAAGGTGTCCGAGTTGAGGCATTCTCTTTCTCCTATAAATAGCGCCCGTTTGAAAATAATAGCTGAAGCAGGCGCTATTTCACACTCTTCATCACATACAGTCCTGCTCAGGTACGGCATGTTGGATTAATAGAGCGCAATCTGCCAACAGAGCATTGCAGCAGGTTCTAATCGCCAGCGTCTAACGACCAGCATCAGCGGGGCCGCGCACAGCACTCAAGCAACGATAAGAGACTCGATTCGCGGCCTCCGCTGCATGCAAATGTTAGATGGCGGTGTAGATTATCTCTGCCTGACTTATTTCTTGCGCTTATACGTAAGGACGCCGAGATGTATCCTCCTACCAGCGGCGTCCAGGGCTTGAGATTCGATCTCTAGCTCGTCTTTACTCTTTAGCCTGAACCGACTGAAATACGTGACCCTCTTGCCACCAGGCAGCAAGAAATTCTGCCACTCCGCATACCACTCGTTGTCGCTTTCGAACCTAATGATGCCTTCCAGCGCCGGGAGAGGCGTAGCGGTCTCAAACCGCCAAACGCGGTATTTCTTTTCGTTGGTGTCCCAAGCTATCAGCAAACGCCAGTGGAGGTGGTGGCCTGCACTCTCTTTAATCAGATTCGACTCAATGTACCAACCCTTAATGGCATAGGCGAGTTCAAAGCTGCCTTCCCACTTAAAGTTCCCGCTCGGCCAGTCTAATGCTGTGCTATACCTTCCCAAAAACGGCTCGAACCTTTTAAGTTCAGGAGGGGGAGAAAATCCATCTGCATTTTTGGAACTATCCTGCGCAAAGCAGAGGTGGGCGCAGACCGCCAACATAAATAGAAACGCAACGGTTTTGCTCTTGGATATATTCATGGCTTTCTCTCCTTATCTTAACTCCTCATCGTTACAGGCAAGCCATCTAACGCCTCGCATCAGCGGGGCCGCGAACGGCATTTCGGGAAACCATGTGAACTACGCTTCGCGGCCTCCGCTGCATGCGATTGTTAGGCATCCTCCGGCGTTGTTGCATAATGCAGTTATCCCGTCACACTCCTTAGCTCTAAGAATCTGTTATGAAACTTATGAGTCATCCAGAGCTGATATTAATGCTCCCAAAAGTCCCAATGTAATAACTCCTCCAGCCAAGTTCTTCAGCTCTTCATTCCTCTTCTTTTGATTCTGAAGCTGCTCTATTTGCTGCCTTTGCTGGCGCATACGTTGCAGATATTGGAGTATACCGAGTATCGCATTCCTTACCTGTAGTACCCACGCTGCTTGGTCTTTATATGCAAGTACAGCTTGCGTGTTGGATAGGCTGGGCGGCAGCGGTGTAGAAGGGTCAAGCCATATAGGGATGATACGTTTATTCTGCTGCTGAGAGAAAGCAATTTCTTTATGGACCCAATCAGACTGCGCGGAGTGTCCTGACCAGAGCAACGCCACAAAATGAGCTTGGGCGATATGTCTCGCAACTTCATGTGGAAAATCTGATCCAGGGAAAGGTGGTGTATGGAGAAACGAGAAGACGTTAATTCCTACTTCCTTCAATGCCCTTACGAGGCCATCTGCCATCATAATATCTTCTCTAGAATAGCTTATAAACACGTTTACCCTGAACATTATCCAACCTCCACTTTTGTTAATTCATAATCTCATGAGTTACAAGACCAGCACACAACAAGGATGCCTAACGCTCCGTATCAGCGGGCGCGCGGTGGGCATTCAAGCAACGATAAGAACCTCCCTTCGCGCGCTCCGTTGCATACGGTTGTTAGACTACACTCAATTCACAACGCTACTCCTCTTCTTCGCTTCGGGCAACGTCGAGACTCTAGCCCTCTGCCTCCGCCTGTCGCCCATTTCGCCTGCCTTACTTGCTTGTCGTGGGTCTAAGCCTTGCCATGACCGGTCGCCTTGCTGTTGGAAACCCTCACAAGCATAGCCTTGTGCTGTCGCTTGTTGAATCAAGGCAGCCTGTTTGCAGAAAGCTCCATCCGGCAGCCAGACCACATTTCAGGAAGGGAAGCGCGAGCAAGAAAGCGGCAGCTATTGGCAGCAAGAAGAACAAGCGACAAGCGCCAGATGAGGGCTGAAATAGAGAAGAAGCCTATGAGTGAAAGCAATCAGTGGCAATCCGAGCGCTCATCTCCTACAGCACTGGCGAAATGGTCTAACGCCCAGCATCAGTGGGCGCGTTGCTGTAGACACAATAGCCAGTGCAAACCATTTGAAGTGTGCTTACCGCGCTCCACTGCATGCTGAAGTTAGACGCCGTTGATGTCACAGCAATGCTGCTTCGATTCAATTTCCTTCAAATTCATCTATGATCCTCCGGCCTCAGTAGCTGAGAAGTTAAGCTTCCTATCATCCTATTTCTTTCCCTTGTAGGTTGATGACCACCCAAATAGCGCTCGCAGCTTTTGCCCGGGATTGAACTTGAATGCCCCTGTCTGGCGACTAGGCTTCACGTAGAATCCACCAAACCCACGCAGCGTCACACTCTGACCGGCCTTGAAGGAGTCATACAAAGTATCAAGTATAGTATCTATCCACAGTTCAGCCGTTACTTCGTTTGATTTCATACGAGTTGCAACAAGTTTGATGAGTTCCTTCTTCTGAATGCGATCACCCATGATTGATTACCTTTGCGAACAATAGTCAGGCGTCTAACGCCCAGCATCAGCGGGCGCGCGGCACCCACTGGCCAGCATGTGAAGCCTTGTTCGCGCGCTCCGCTGCATGCTGTAGTTAGGCCGAGCTTTGCATTGTTGTAACTTCCTCATTTCTTCTTTCTTGATTTCTTTACCTTCTTGGTCGCATTAGTTTCTTCCTCGTCTCTCATTGAATTTTTGGCACCGGCAATCTCAGCTAATGCATCTGCATACTTTCTCATCCCTTTCTGTAACTCCTCTAGCTCCTGTCGCATTTCATCAATATAGTCCCAAGAATGTTCATTATCGAGAGCACTTACACCTTCCGGGCAGCATATTTCATAAACACGCAATTTCTGGTTCCATTTCGTTGTAAATGGAGCCAGTCCTTTGGTAAGTATTTCTATGGCCAAAGGTCCCAACGAATTCTGGCCGTGCGCGACCTCAGGACCGGCCTCTCGCAAGACCTGCCGAGTCAGAGCAAACAAGGAATAAAGTGATGTCAAAACCTCGCGCATAACACCAGATACAGGATTGAATGGCTGTACAGCAATTCTAGTCATTAATTCTACATAAAGAGCCCAAGCGGCCCGTTGCTCAGCTTTGTTCGGCACAAGCTCAATGCCGCCTAAACCGAAAGGTAAGTTAACAGATACCTTCTGCGCCTTCATTCCCCAAAGATGTTTTAGACGCTGCTTGAATGATCTCATTGATTGATACCTACGTATAGATTCTGCGCGGCCTAACTACAAGCATCAGCGGGGCCGCGTGCAGCAGTAAAGTAACGATGAGATACTTGCTTCGCGGCCTCCGCTGCATGCTCTAGTTGGGCGTCGGTCTTAATGAGCGGATATCAACTTTAGACCCAGGATGCCTGCTACTATCAAGACTATACATACGATTTTACTTACTTCCCGCGATTCACCGAAAATCATTATCCCTAAAATAGCTGCCCCAACTGTCCCGATGCCTGTCCAGACGGCATAGGCTGTACCGATAGGTAATGTCTTGACTGCAACCGACAGAAAGTAGAAACTCGCAATCATCGCTGCCGCCGTTACCACACTCGGATAAAGCTTAGTCCAGCCCTCTGTATATTTCAGACCGATTGCCCATACGATTTCCAGCAGACCAGCGATTACCAAACAAGTCCACGCCATTAAAACAACTCCTCACAGACAAGAATGAATCATCAATTTCAGTATGGTTATATTTCGATTCGATGAAAAGCCATAGTGATTGAATTCTAGAATCTCTCGGACAATTTTAGACTGGTAGACGCCCAACGCCAAGCATCAGCGGGCGCGGGGCTGTAGACTTACTCTGCCAACCCAAACCATGTGAAATGTGCATACCGCGCTCCGCTGCATGCTGTAGTTAGACGCGGTTCATCCATGCTGATGTATTATTACTCCGTCATGGCTGTCGTCAAAGCTTGAACAAAAGCACAAGACCCAATCCGAGCACCATCAGTCCTACTCCATCGAATGGAAGCTGCGTACCTTTTCGCGCCAAGCTAAGCACCAGATTTACGATGTATATCACAGCGCCGATCAGGAATATTATTGTTCCTATTGTAAGGTGTCCGAGTTGAGGCATTCTCTTTCTCCTATAAATAGCGCCCGTTTGAAAATAATAGCTGAAGCAGGCGCTATTTCACACTCTTCATCACATACAGTCCTGCTCAGGTACGGCATGTCGGATTAATAGAGCGCAATCTGCCAACAGGGCATTGCAGCAGGTTCTAATCGCCAGCGTCTAACGCCCAGTATCAGCGGGCGCGTTGCTGTAGACCAACTCAGCCAACGCGCATCATGTGAAACCAGATAACCGCGCTCCGCTGCATGCTGTAGTTAGACGGCGCGTCTTTGCCCGCACGCCTCAGCGCCCAAAGGCCGCGCCTCCAAAATAGAATTGAAACTCGCGCCAGTCAAGACAAGCGCGGCATCTCACTGAAAGTCATTGTAGACCTGCCAGCGCGGAGGCGTTCGTGTATTCAAGTCATTTCGCACGCGAGCGTATAACGCTATGCGTCAGCGGGGCCGCGACGATTACTCACGGTTTGATAAGCAACTCGCTTCGCGGCCTCCGTTGCACGCATTTGTTAGACGGCGACTTATCGCTGCTATCTCTTTCCTCTAAATTGATCATTTAGCGCTCTCGAATCTTCACTTCGCAGGGCTACTGGCTCAAAGTATTCGTAACCAGACACGAAATAACTTTCCACAAGTTGCAACACCGCACCGTACTGTTGCTCGGAAAGTTGATCTACACTGAAGCCATGCGGGTCTTCGTGATGGTCGAGATAGCCGTGCATTAGGAAATCGTCCCAATGATCGATTGACCTGGTGACTGGCTCTGGCAGTCCGGCTGCATAGATTAAATTCTTGTTGCGAGCTACGAATGTAGTCCACCTCCCTGCCGCTTCTACTTTCTGCTTTGACCTGCGGTATCCCATAGTGTTTTCCCGGTAACTGAGTCTGAGCCGTCTAACGCCCTGCATCAGCGGGCGCGTTGCTGTAGACCCAACCAGCCAGTGCAAGCCTTTTGAAATGTGCTTACCGCGCTCCGCTGCATGCTATAGTTAGACATCGCGTCATTGCCACACGCCGCCACGCCTGCCGCGCCGCTTGCCTCTTGCTCATTGGTTTTCCCTCGCTTCTACCAGTCTTCCTCTTGCTTTACACTTGCAGACTCAACTAAACGCTACTGCGGCGCGGCATTGACTCGGTTCTACATCGCCGACTGGCGGCGCGGTGGCGTGCGATTACTCACAGTATTTCGTACGCGACTGTCTAACGTTTGGATTGACCGGGCCGCCGAGCGGCACTGGCCGAACCATACGAACTGCGCTTCGGCGGCTCCGGTCGAATCCTTTGTTAGACCTCTTTGGAAGCGACAGACACTTCCCTTATTTCGCTTCGCGGTCGAATAAGCGTGACTTTGTAGGCGGCGCTGTGTTTGTGCGAATTTCAATCAGACTTTCCGCTATTGAACAAACCACTAAAAGAAAAGCCCAGCCGATTACCCCTGCGGTGGCGTAGATGATGCTCGATATTATTTCGGGAGATTTTACTCTGTCTCCCATCCAGATTAGGATGGCCGATGCAATCCCAACCACGAAGTTGAGCCAAGCACATACCTTTAGGATATTGATAGCTTTATCTTCCATAGCTTTCCTCCAAATATGTTTCGTAAGGCTATGTAGAATAGCTCAGTTTATATTCAAAGTCATATCATCGCGGCAATATACTTATTGATTCAATCTTCTTTCGATGCCGGGTAAGCAGATATTCGATAAAGTCTGCAATAATAAAATCCGGCTTGCCACCGCCCTTGGTAATGACGCGGCAGGTCAGCATTCTCAGAGAAGCCTCCCATTCAATGTTTATAGCCCCGTGAATTCCATTAAGATTGCTGTGAAGTTTCGCCCAACCATGTGCTCTGCCAGGCTTCCTTTGAACAGAGACTTTCAGCCGGAATTCATCAAGCTTGTTGTCGTTTACAATAATATCTCGGAGCGATTTCCGATAGGTTGTCAAAACTTGAATCAGTATCTGCATCCCGTAATCTCCTTTCTGCTCTTTGGACAACTGCTGCAAACATAATAAAGCGGGTTACGCGGAGGTCTAACGCCTCGCATCAGCGGGGCCGCGAACGGCATTTCGGGAAACCATGTGAACTACGCTTCGCGGCCTCCGCTGCATGCGATTGTTAGGCATCCTCCGGCGTTGTTGCATAATGCAGTTATCCCGTCACACTCCTTAGCTCTAAGAATCTGTTATGAAACTTATGAGTCATCCAGAGCTGATATTAATGCTCCCAAAAGTCCCAATGTAATAACTCCTCCAGCCAAGTTCTTCAGCTCTTCATTCCTCTTCTTTTGATTCTGAAGCTGCTCTATTTGCTGCCTTTGCTGGCGCATACGTTGCAGATATTGGAGTATACCGAGTATCGCATTCCTTACCTGTAGTACCCACGCTGCTTGGTCTTTATATGCAAGTACAGCTTGCGTGTTGGATAGGCTGGGCGGCAGCGGTGTAGAAGGGTCAAGCCATATAGGGATGATACGTTTATTCTGCTGCTGAGAGAAAGCAATTTCTTTATGGACCCAATCAGACTGCGCGGAGTGTCCTGACCAGAGCAACGCCACAAAATGAGCTTGGGCGATATGTCTCGCAACTTCATGTGGAAAATCTGATCCAGGGAAAGGTGGTGTATGGAGAAACGAGAAGACGTTAATTCCTACTTCCTTCAATGCCCTTACGAGGCCATCTGCCATCATAATATCTTCTCTAGAATAGCTTATAAACACGTTTACCCTGAACATTATCCAACCTCCACTTTTGTTAATTCATAATCTCATGAGTTACAAGACCAGCACACAACAAGGATGCCTAACGCCCAGTATCAGCGGGCGCGGGGCTGTTGACCAATCTAGCCAGCGCAACCCATTTGAAGTTTGCTTACCGCGCTCCGCTGCATGATGAAGTTAGACGGCTGCTTGCTTAGCATTACATCAAATCTGACCCCCTGCCCAAGCATGGCTCCCATGATAGAATGCTCTTTCCATATCTTCCCTATCTTGCCAACAAAGCTCATGCTCGCCTGCACTACTTGCATCATTACTGAATTCTGCCGCGAAAAAGGTCGCCTCCATTCGATAATGTCGTCCATCCGCATAGAAGTATTGAATTGCTTCTCCGATCTGGCCAACTATTTCTACCTCCCTGCCTAACTCTTCTCTGACCTCACGCCGGAGCGTCTGCTCTGGTGTTTCACCGGCCATCGAACCTCCACCCGGAAGGAAGTAGCCGGAATCCCCCTTTACTGTGGCGATCTTTCCTTTCGGGTCTATTATGACTGCATAAGCCGCTCGGCGAGGGCTATATTCAATAGCCGGGTTCAGTGAACCGAAAACTGGTATTGGGGGTTGGCCTGATCGCATAAACTCAAATTTGTGATCGCTGCCGTCTAACGCCCAGTATCAGCGGGCGCGTTGATTCAGACTAACTCAGCCAGCCCAAGCCTTTTCAAACCAGCTTACCGCGCTCCGCTGCATGCTGTAGTTAGACCTCGCGTCTTTGCAACCACGCCTCCGCGCCCCTCTGCCGCGCCCTCAACATAGAATTGAAACTCGCGCCAGTCAACTCAGGCGCGGCACCACACTCAAAGTGATTGCAGACCTGCCTGCGCGGAGGCGTCCGTGTATTCAAGTTATTTCGTACGCGAGCGTATAACGACCCGCATCAGCGGGGCCGCGCACGGCACTGATGGAACTATACGAAATTCGCTTCGCGGCCTCCGTTGCATGCGCTTGTTAGACGTGCCTCGGAGATGCACAACCTTATGCCTGAACTGACTCCCTCTTTTGAGCCGCAGCCCTCATTGCTTCGATCTGCTCAGGCCAATTATGCAGCGTTGCAGGATCAAAATCCGCTCCATTTGGCCTTACCAGCGTCCTTACCTCAGGATCAAGCATCAGAGCTTACTACTAAGTCACCTTCTTTGACTGGCCCTGTTCCATAAGCGATTCGACTACCAGTTCTGTCGGTAATCACAAATCCCACTATGTCTGGCGTTCCGCTCTGATTATCAGCTTTGTTGTCAGCAATAATGACCCAATACTTACACCCCTTGGGTTCACTTATTTGCTCCTGTAGTGCAACGTTGCATCTTCCTGTGAAAATGATCGTCGGGTTATGCTTTCCGAATGAGTTAATAACCTCAATAGACTTTGAAGTAAAGGTTGCTTTTATGGAGTCAGACAGGTCAACAGTGATTCTGATTGTTCCTGTTGGGTAGTTGTTTGAGGCTGGATCAAATATTACACTGGCTTTTACTTTGAATTCCCCAGCATGAGGATACTCATCACTGCGACTTTTTATAAAAACACTCGCAGATCCTGTTACTTGACTCATAGTTGATACGTGGAGATTAGGTACACTTGCGGTCATAGCCCCTCCTTAGTTTGTTTGTCGAATTGACATAGTACCATAATTTGACTGGAATGTAATCTGGGTCGTCTAACGCTCGCTCTGGTTCAAAATACTGGCAAGCGGAATGACGATTGGTACGTCTAACGCTAGGGTTGACCGGGCGCGTTGATTCAGACTAACTCAGCTAGCCCAAGCCATTTCAAGCCTGCTTACCGCGCTCCGCTGCATGCAATAGTTAGACATCGTGTCTTGGCAGACGCCGCTGCGCCTTCTGCCGCGCCGCTTGCACATGCCTACTTGTCTTCCTCTCACTTCTAGTGAACCTAGCCTGTTCATTTGCTAATTCTACTATACGCTTCTGCGGCGCGGCGATGACTGGGATCAAGCTCGCCGACTCGCGGCGCGGCGGCGTTCGTTCTCTCACTTCATTTCGTACGCGACTGTCTAACGCCTCGCATCAACGGGGCCGCGCAGGGCATTGGTGGAACGATAAGAGACTCGATTAGCGGCCTCCGCTGCATGCGCTTGTTAGACCCCGTTTTAATGTGCAGGCCAGTTACTTTACCTGTTTGAGAAATCCATCAATATCTATGCTGGCATCTCGTAGCGCACCTTTTAGCGTGTATCTGTCAACTTCGTCGTGGAAAGGGAAGACTATTATTCTTCCATCTCGGTGCGCCATCTTTACGTGGCTTCCTTTTCGGTGTAGTTCGACAAAACCGAGACGTTGCAACGCGGCCAATACTTGTTTCCCTGACAAAAGTGGTAGCTTCATATTGTCAGTTCAACAACTTCATGATCTTTGTCAGCTAACAGTTCTGATGGTTCTGGCTCCAGGTATAGATCAATGGCTTCTCTGATATTAATTAGCGCCTCTTCCCTCGTCTTTCCTTGAGACCAACAGCTTTTCAAAGAGGGGCAGTGTGCCACGAAGTATCCGTCTTCACCTTTTTCTACAATTACCTTTATTGGCATATCAATTCTCTTATTGCTCATTTAAAGTTCCACAGTAAGGATATTAGTTCTGTCTGGACGCGCCGTCAATTCATCGCACATTGCGAGCAGGGGTATAACGCTCCGTATCAGCGGGCGCGCGGTGGGCATTCAAGCAACGATAAGAACCTCCCTTCGCGCGCTCCGTTGCATACGGTTGTTAGACTACACTCAATTCACAACGCTACTCCTCTTCTTCGCTTCGGGCAACGTCGAGACTCTAGCCCTCTGCCTCCGCCTGTCGCCCATTTCGCCTGCCTTACTTGCTTGTCGTGGGTCTAAGCCTTGCCATGACCGGTCGCCTTGCTGTTGGAAACCCTCACAAGCATAGCCTTGTGCTGTCGCTTGTTGAATCAAGGCAGCCTGTTTGCAGAAAGCTCCATCCGGCAGCCAGACCACATTTCAGGAAGGGAAGCGCGAGCAAGAAAGCGGCAGCTATTGGCAGCAAGAAGAACAAGCGACAAGCGCCAGATGAGGGCTGAAATAGAGAAGAAGCCTATGAGTGAAAGCAATCAGTGGCAATCCGAGCGCTCATCTCCTACAGCACTGGCGAAATGGTCTAACGCCCAGTATCAGCGGGCGCGTTGGCGTAGACCTACTCAGCTATCGCAAACCATTTGAAACGTGCTTACCGCGCTCCGCTGCATGCTGTAGTTAGACGACGCGTGCTTGCGGGCACGCCGCCGCGCCCTCTGGCCGCGCTCTCAACATAGATTTCAATCACAAACCAGTCAACTAAAGCGCGGCTCCTCACTGAAAGTCTCTGCAGACTCGCAAGCGCGGAGGCGTATGAGTATTCAAGCCTTCTCGTACGCGAGCGTATAACGCCCAGTATCAGCGGGCGCGGGGCTGTAGATTTACTCAGCCAGCGCAAGCCATGTGAAACCAGCTTACCGCGCTCCGCTGCATGCTGTAGTTAGACCTCGCGTCTTTGCAACCACGCCTCCGCGCCCCTCTGCCGCGCCCTCAACATAGAATTGAAACTCGCGCCAGTCAACTCAGGCGCGGCACCACACTCAAAGTGATTGCAGACCTGCCTGCGCGGCGGCGTCCGTGTATTCAAGTTATTTCGTACGCGAGCGTATAACGCCCAGCATTAGCGGGCGCGGGCTGGTGACCTATTGAGCCAGTGCAAACCATTTCAAATCAGCTTACTGCGCTCCGCTGCATGCTGTAGTTAGACCGAGCGTCATCGCCTCCACGCCGACGCGCCCCTCTGCCGCGCCTCCAAAATAGTTTCGTTTCAGCAGCGTGTCAACTCAGGCGCGGCATCTCACTGTAAGTGATTGCAGATCAGCAAGCGCGGAGGCGTACAGGCTTTCAATTCATTCCGTACGCGAGCGTATAACGCCCAGTATCAGCGGGCGCGTTGATTCAGACTAACTCAGCTAGCCCAAGCCTTTTCAAACCAGCTTACCGCGCTCCGCTGCATGCTGTAGTTAGACATCGTGTCTTGGCAGACGCCGCTGCGCCTTCTCCCGCGCCGCTTGTTGCCTAATCAGTCTTACAGTATAAGCTTATACGAGGCTGCTCTATGTTCCTGTTTGCATATTCTGCGCTACGCTACTGCGGCGCGGCGATGACTCGGAGCAATCTGGCCGACTGGCGGCGCGGTGGCGTCCGTCTATTCAAGTCATTTCGTACACGAGCGTATAACACCCAGCATCAGCGGGGCCGCGCGGAGAACTGAAAGTAACCATGAGAAACTCGCTTCGCGGCCTCCGCTGCATGCTCTAGTTAGACCCGTCTTTATTTCTATGACCTGTTTCATTGCCAGATTCTTCTTTCTCCCTTCTGCTTCGACTCAAATCTGTTGGTCGCTGTTGCTCCACCCTGTTTATGCCGCATGGCCTCGTTGTTATCAAGCGCTACATCAGGCAACGATCTGTCGGCGAGCAAGAGCATAGCTTTGCCCTGCCGCTTGTTCAAGCATTGTTGTCCGTTTGTTCGCAACTGCATCAGTAGAGCGAGATCGCATTGAGAGAGCGCAATCCTGAGCAAGAAGGCAAGAGGGGTGTGACCCAGAGATGAACAAGCGACAGGGCAAGATGAAGGCCGAAACTGAGAAGACGCATTGTGTTGGAAGGAATCATAGGCAAGTCGAGCATTGATCCTCCACCGCACTCACGCAAGGGTCTAACGCCCAGCATCAGTGGGCGCGTTGTTGTAGACACAATAGCCAGTGCAAACCATTTGAAGTGTGCTTACCGCGCTCCACTGCATGCTGAAGTTAGACGCCGTTGATGTCACAGCAATGCTGCTTCGATTCAATTTCCTTCAAATTCATCTATGATCCTCCGGCCTCAGTAGCTGAGAAGTTAAGCTTCCTATCATCCTATTTCTTTCCCTTGTAGGTTGATGACCACCCAAATAGCGCTCGCAGCTTTTGCCCGGGATTGAACTTGAATGTCCATGTCTGGCGACTAGGCTTCACGTAGAATCCACCAAACCCACGCAGCGTCACACTCTGACCGGCCTTGAAGGAGTCATACAAAGTATCAAGTATAGTATCTATCCACAGTTCAGCCGTTACTTCGTTTGATTTCATACGAGTTGCAACAAGTTTGATGAGTTCCTTCTTCTGAATGCGATCACCCATGATTGATTACCTTTGCGAACAATAGTCAGGCGTCTAACGCCCAGTATCAGCGGGCGCGTTGGCGTAGACCTACTCAGCTATCGCAAACCATTTGAAACGTGCTTACCGCGCTCCGCTGCATGCTGTAGTTAGACGACGCGTGCTTGCGGGCACGCCGCCGCGCCCTCTGGCCGCGCTCTCAACATAGATTTCAATCACAAACCAGTCAACTAAAGCGCGGCTCCTCACTGAAAGTCTCTGCAGACTCGCAAGCGCGGAGGCGTATGAGTATTCAAGCCTTCTCGTACGCGAGCGTATAACGACTAGCATCAGCGGGCGCGGGGCTGTAGATCGATTGAGCCAGCGAAAGCCATTTGAAGTGTGCATACCGCGCTCCGCTGCATGCTATAGTTAGACATCGTGTCTTGTCACACGCCGCCAAGCCTCCCGCCGCGCCGCTTGCCTCGTCTTCACTGTTACAGTTTCAGCCTGTCGCATGCTATCCATCCTTCTATTTGCGTATTCCGCCTAGCGCCTCTGCGGCGCGGCGATCACTCGCAACAATGTCGCCGACTGGCGGCGCGGCGGCGTTAGGGCACTCACTTCATTTCGTACGCGAGGTCTAACGCCCAGCATCAGCGGGGCCGCGCCAAGTATTCAAGCAACAATAAGAAACTCGCTTCGCGGCCTCCGCTGCATGCTCTAGTTAGACCCGTCTTTATTTCTATGACCTGTTTCATTGCCAGACTCTTCTTTCTCCCTTCTGCTTCGACTCAAATCTGTTGGTCACTGTTGCTCCACCCTGTTTATGCCGCATGGCCTTGTTGATATCGAGCGCTACAACAGGCAACGATCTGTCGCCGAGCAAGCGCATAGCTAACTGCTGCCGCTTGTTGCTCTCCTGCTCGCTTCTTGCCCGAGCCTGCATCTGGACAACTATAGACTATGGGATGAAAGAAAAGGCAACGAGCACACACAGAGCGCATAAAGGAAGGAAGAACAAGCGGCAACGGCAGCCGTGAAGTGAAGCGAGAGGAGGCATCTGGCTCGAATGAATTGATTAGCAACTCGAACATTGATCCTCCGCCACGCAGTCGCAAGGGTCTAACGCCCAGTATCAGCGGGCGCGTTGCTGTAGACTTACTCTGCCAACCCAAACCATGTGAAATGTGCATACCGCGCTCCGCTGCATGCTGTAGTTAGACGCGGTTCATCCATGCTGATGTATTATTACTCCGTCATGGCTGTCGTCAAAGCTTGAACAAAAGCACAAGACCCAATCCGAGCACCATCAGTCCTACTCCATCGAATGGAAGCTGCGTACCTTTTCGCGCCAAGCTAAGCACCAGATTTACGATGTATATCACAGCGCCGATCAGGAATATTATTGCTCCTATTGTAAGGTGTCCGAGTTGAGGCATTCTCTTTCTCCTATAAATAGCGCCCGTTTGAAAATAATAGCTGAAGCAGGCGCTATTTCACACTCTTCATCACATACAGTCCTGCTCAGGTACGGCATGTTGGATTAATAGAGCGCTATCTGCCAACAGGGCATTGCAGCAGGTTCTAATCGCTAGCGTCTAACGCCCAGTATCAGCGGGCGCGTTGATTCAGACTAACTCAGCCAGCCCAAGCCTTTTCAAACCAGCTTACCGCGCTCCGCTGCATGCTGTAGTTAGACCTCGCGTCTTTGCAACCACGCCTCCGCGCCCCTCTGCCGCGCCCTCAACATAGAATTGAAACTCGCGCCAGTCAACTCAGGCGCGGCACCACACTCAAAGTGATTGCAGACCTGCCTGCGCGGAGGCGTCCGTGTATTCAAGTTATTTCGTACGCGAGCGTATAACGTCCGGCATCAGCGGGCGCGCGAACGGCACTGACGAAACGATAAGAAACTCGATTCGCGCGCTCCGCTGCATGCCATTGTTAGACCCGTTTGAGTTAACTAAACAATGGCTCTCATCATTTTCATTGCCAGAATTCGTCTTCACTGATCGGGTCAGATCGAAAATTACCATCTATGACCTTATGCAGTGTAATTTCCATTTTTGAAAATCTTGTCCTTCTAACTATGCCGTCTTCCGATGGCTCAGAAAAGATTTCTTCCGTAATATCAAATATCTCCGTTTTGCTGAAAGCCTGACGAAAATTGAATCTGCGAGTAGATGAGTTCCAGTCCACACCAAAAGCAACCTTTAAGATGTATTTTCCGGGAGGTATCTCTGTAGCAGTAAAGCTTGCGCCAGCAGGAATATAGAAATTACGGATTGTTTGCCCTCGGCCTTTAATCTTTATCGCTCTAACAAGAGCATCTGTCTCGGTTCCATTTTCTACTTTCAAGGTGGAAAGTCCGCTTTTTATACCTTGTCCTAAGGGGAAGCTCCTAGCCGTAAACTTTTAGGATTTGCAGGCTCAACGGGCTTACTAGCAGGTGTGGTGTTAATTGGAGCATTGGTACTCTGTTGTGTCGCGGGTGCGGACGATTGAGCGGGATAGGTGCTTTGTTTATTATCTTCTGCCTGGGTAAAAAGAAAAAGAGATAATGTAAAGAGTACTGCGAGGAGTGGAGCATTGTACCAAGCTGGATGAACAGATAAAGCTCTCTCCAAGAATGTGCGACTAGGTTTATCGCCGGGTTCAGGGCGAAGATAATCTAAGAACTCTTTGATTTCCTTAGAGGGCTTGAGCCTGTAACTCTCATTAAGGCATTCAAAAGCTCCTGCCAACTGCCCTTTCTGATAAAAGTCATAAGCAAGAATGGCAAGAAGGCTCGCATTATTTTCAGGTGGTTGTATTCCACCTATCAAGTTCTTGAACAATGCTTCGAGTGTATAAATGGGTCCCCAAGGGAATCCCCACCAGCCAAATAGAAAAACCTCAAGATTAAAGAGGATGCTGTACTTGATTCGACATCGTGAGCAGAATATACCACCGTGACCACGCTTAACTGTCACAAAGAAGATACTGATAACCCATAGAAAAATGATTATTCTTAAAGTTTCATCTTGTCTACTGCATTTTTCACAGCGGTAATGGTGAATCTCAGAATGAGTGGCTTTAGATTCAGCTTGGTAAGATTCAGTGCTTTCCTGCGTATTTTGGAAAGAAAGCAGATTATCATATTCCAACCGTTTTACAGGGTCTTTTAAGACGGAGTATGCCTCATTGATGATCTGGGTCCGCCTTATTGCTGCGGCTTGATCGGGGTTTTTATCAGGGTGGTAGCGTTTGACAAGTTCACGATAAGCATTCTTGATTTCGTTAATAGATGCTTTTTGACTTACACCTAGAATACTGTAGTAAGTAACTCTTTGCCGTTCCTTTTTCGGAGGAGATTCTGTTCTCGTTCGCCTTTTATATGAGTTCACTTTGAGTGGATCAATGCTAGTAATAACTAGAAGGCAGTTGCAATCAGGGCATTCGATAGTGTCGCCTCTGTTTAGCAAACTATCTATATAGACTTGCGTATCGCATTCAGGGCAAACTGATAGCGGCATAATCCAATTCTCACTCAGCGCAATAGATACTGCGTTCTTTGGCCATCTCTTTTTCTTCCGTTATTCATACCGCAACACAGCACTGCAATTCAACCCGTAAGGGTCTAACGCCCAGCATCAGCGGGCGCGTTGCTTTAAACCAATCTAGCCAGCCCAAGCCTTTTGAAATGTGATAACCGCGCTCCGCTGCATGCTATAGTTAGACATCGCGTCATTGCCACACGCCGCCTCGCCTCCCGCGCCGCTTGCCTCTTGCTCATTGGTTTTCCCTCCCTTCTACCAGTCTTCCTCTTGCTTTACACTTGCAGACTCAACTAAACGCTACTGCGGCGCGGCATTGACTCGGTTCTACATCGCCGACTGGCGGCGCGGTGGCGTGCGATTACTCACAGTATTTCGTACGCGACTGTCTAACGCCCAGTATCAGCGGGCGCGGGGCTGTAGATCGATTGAGCCAGCGAAAGCCATGTGAAGTGTGCATACCGCGCTCCGCTGCATGCAATAGTTAGACATCGTGTCATTGCTACACGCCGCCACGCCTCCCGCGCCGCTTGCCTCTTGCTTAATTTTTGCCTCTCGCTTCTGGCTGACATCCTCTAGCTATCTATTTGCAGACTCATCCTCACGCTTCTGCGGCGCGGCCATCACTCAGACCAATCTCGCTTGCTTGCGGCGCGGCGCCGTACGTTCACTTACAGTATTTCGTACGCGACTGTCTAACGCCCAGTATCAGCGGGCGCGTTGAGTTTGCATTGTGAAGGCATCCAAGCCATTTCAAACCAGATAACCGCGCTCCGCTGCATACTGTAGTTAGACGGCGCGTCCTTGCTTGCACGCCTCCGCGCACTCACGCCGCGCCTCCAAATTAGATCGGATTCGAGAGCGAGTCAATCCTAGCGCGGCAACCCACTGGAAGTGTTTGCTGACCTGCCTGCGCGGAGGCGTACGATTATTCAAGCCTCTTCGTACGCGAGCGTATAACGCCAAGCATCAGCGGGCGCGTTGATTCAGACTAACTCAGCTAGCCCAAGCCATTTCAAGCCTGCTTACCGCGCTCCGCTGCATGCAATAGTTAGACATCGTGTCTTGGCAGACGCCGCTGCGCCTTCTGCCGCGCCGCTTGCACATGCCTACTTGTCTTCCTCTCACTTCTAGTGAACCTAGCCTGTTCATTTGCTAATTCTACTATACGCTTCTGCGGCGCGGCGATGACTGGGATCAAGCTCGCCGACTCGCGGCGCGGCGGCGTTCGTTCTCTCACTTCATTTCGTACGCGACTGTCTAACGCCCAGTATCAGCGGGCGCGTTGCTGTAGACTTACTCTGCCAACCCAAACCATGTGAAATGTGCATACCGCGCTCCCCTGCATGCTGTAGTTAGACGCGGTTCATCCATGCTGATGTATTATTACTCCGTCATGGCTGTCGTCAAAGCTTGAACAAAAGCACAAGACCCAATCCGAGCACCATCAGTCCTACTCCATCGAATGGAAGCTGCGTACCTTTTCGCGCCAAGCTAAGCACCAGATTTACGATGTATATCACAGCGCCGATCAGGAATATTATTGTTCCTATTGTAAGGTGTCCGAGTTGAGGCATTCTCTTTCTCCTATAAATAGCGCCCGTTTGAAAATAATAGCTGAAGCAGGCGCTATTTCACACTCTTCATCACATACAGTCCTGCTCAGGTACGGCATGTTGGATTAATAGAGCGCAATCTGCCAACAGAGCATTGCAGCAGGTTTTAATCGCCAGCGTCTAACGCCCAGTATCAGCGGGCGCGGGGCTGTAGATTTACTCAGCCAGCGCAAGCCATGTGAAACCAGCTTACCGCGCTCCGCTGCATGCTGTAGTTAGACCTCGCGTCTTTGCAACCACGCCTCCGCGCCCCTCTGCCGCGCCCTCAACATAGAATTGAAACTCGCGCCAGTCAACTCAGGCGCGGCACCACACTCAAAGTGATTGCAGACCTGCCTGCGCGGCGGCGTCCGTGTATTCAAGTTATTTCGTACGCGAGCGTATAACGCCCAGCATCAGCGGGCGCGTTGTTGCAGACTAACTCAGCTAGCCCAAGCCTTTTCAACTGTGCTTACCGCGCTCCGCTGCATGCTGTAGTTAGACCCGCTTTCATTTTACCAAACCGATTCCATCCCAATTTCTTCCTTCTGCTTTTATCTGAACCCTTGCTCGTTTCCCTCTGCTGTTGGCTGATGCTGATTGTTGCTTCTACTCTATTGCCAAAATGACCGACCCACAAACGCTACAACAGGCGACGATCTGTCAGCAAGCAAGAGCATAGCTTTGTGCTAGTGCTTGGTGAACCATCCCGGCTAATCTTGTGCAATCCCACATTAGGGCTGCCAGACTTCATAGCAAGAGTGTGGAAGCAAGCAGCAAAGCAGGAGCAAGAAAGAAGAAGAAACAAGCGGCGGCAGGAAGGGAGGTGTGAAGCGAGAAAGAGGCAGTTGGTTGGAATTTCGATTGGCAACCCGAACACTGATCCTCAACAGCACCGCCGCAAGGGTCTAACGACTAGCATCAGCGGGCGCGGGGCTGTAGATCGATTGAGCCAGCGAAAGCCATTTGAAGTGTGCATACCGCGCTCCGCTGCATGCTATAGTTAGACATCGTGTCTTGTCACACGCCGCCAAGCCTCCCGCCGCGCCGCTTGCCTCGTCTTCACTGTTACAGTTTCAGCCTGTCGCATGCTATCCATCCTTCTATTTGCGTATTCCGCCTAGCGCCTCTGCGGCGCGGCGATCACTCGCAACAATGTCGCCGACTGGCGGCGCGGCGGCGTTAGGGCACTCACTTCATTTCGTACGCGAGGTCTAACGCCCAGTATCAGCGGGCGCGCGGCAATCACTGACAAGCATGAGAAGCCTCCTTCGCGCGCTCCGCTGCATGCTGTAGTTAGACCGAGCGTCATCGCCTCCACGCCGCCGCGCCCCTCTGCCGCGCCTCCAAAACAGTTTCGTTTCAGCAGCGTGTCAACTCAGGCGCGGCATCTCACTATAAGTGATTGCAGACTCGCAAGCGCGGAGGCGTCCGTGTATTCAAGCCATTTCGTACGCGAGCGTATAACGCCCAGCATCAGCGGGCGCGTTGTTGTAGACCCACTCAGCCGGAGCAAGCCATTTGAAACCAGCTTACCGCGCTCCGCTGCATGCTGTAGTTAGACATCGTGTCATTTGATACGCCGCCGGGCCTTCTGCCGCGCCGCTTGCTGCCAAATCACTCTTACAATATCAGCTTGCACGATGCTGTTCTATGCTTCTGTTTGCATATTCGGCTTCACGTTTCTGCGGCGCGGCGATGGCTCAGATCAATCTCGTCCACTGACGGCACGGCGGCGTTCGGGCACTCAAAGCATTTCGTACGCGACTGTCTAACGCCCAGTATCAGCGGGCGCGTTGCTGTAGACCAACTCAGCCAACGCGCATCATGTGAAACCAGATAACCGCGCTCCGCTGCATGCTGTAGTTAGACGGCGCGTCTTTGCCCGCACGCCTCAGCGCCCAAAGGCCGCGCCTCCAAAATAGAATTGAAACTCGCGCCAGTCAAGACAAGCGCGGCATCTCACTGAAAGTCATTGTAGACCTGCCAGCGCGGAGGCGTTCGTGTATTCAAGTCATTTCGCACGCGAGCGTATAACACCCAGCATCAGCGGGGCCGCGCGGAGAACTGAAAGTAACCATGAGAAACTCGCTTCGCGGCCTCCGCTGCATGCTCTAGTTAGACCCGTCTTTATTTCTATGACCTGTTTCATTGCCAGATTCTTCTTTCTCCCTTCTGCTTCGACTCAAATCTGTTGGTCGCTGTTGCTCCACCCTGTTTATGCCGCATGGCCTCGTTGTTATCAAGCGCTACATCAGGCAACGATCTGTCGGCGAGCAAGAGCATAGCTTTGCCCTGCCGCTTGTTCAAGCATTGTTGTCCGTTTGTTCGCAACTGCATCAGTAGAGCGAGATCGCATTGAGAGAGCGCAATCCTGAGCAAGAAGGCAAGAGGGGTGTGACCCAGAGATGAACAAGCGACAGGGCAAGATGAAGGCCGAAACTGAGAAGAGGCATTGTGTTGGAAGGAATCATAGGCAAGTCGAGCATTGATCCTCCACCGCACTCACGCAAGGGTCTAACGCCAAGCATCAGCGAGGCCGCGAGCGGCAGTCAAGCAACCATGAGAAACCCAATTCGCGGCCTCCGCTGCATGCGCTTGTTAGACGGTATAGTCCAGGTACATAGGTAACAGATTAGTCCAGGTACATGGGTAACACTTTTCCGGCATACTGTCCTCCATTAAAGGAGGTGCAAGATGCCCTGGAGTAATTTATCACCTATGGACCACAAGACTCAGTTCATCGCCGATTTCCTTCGTCAATCTCTTTCCATCACAGAACTATGCCTCCATTACGGCATCAGCAGAAAGACTGCCTATAAGTGGATCAATCGCTACCAGCAAGACTCCATCTCCGGCCTTGAAGATCGCTCTCGCAAGCCTAATTCATGCCCTCACCAAACTGATCCTGACATCGTTGACGCCCTGCTTGATGCTCGTCGCCTTCACCCTACCTGGGGACCGAAGAAACTACTCAAGCTGTTGTCTAAACGAGATCCCAACCGCATCTGACCCGCTCGAACAACTGTCTGTGACCTACTCGCTCGTCACGGGCTTGTAAAGAAAGCTCGCAAGCGCCGTCATCTCTCTCATCCCGGCAAACCTTCTTCTATTATAGCCGCTCCCAATCAAGTCTGGTGCGCTGACTTCAAAGGCCAGTTCAAAACTCACGACGGTATCTATTGCTATCCTCTGACCATCACCGATGGATTCTCGCGCTACTTGCTTGGCTGCCAAGCTTTGTTTACGACTGAGTGTGCTTCCGCCAAATCAGTATTCGAGAGGGTATTTCGCGAGTTCGGCTTGCCTGAGCGCATCCGCACTGATAACGGCGTGCCCTTTGCCACCGTCTCGCTTGCCCGCCTTTCTTCACTATCAGCCTGGTGGATTCAACTTGGCATACTGCCCGAACTGATCGAGCCGGGTAAGCCCCAACAAAATGGCCGACACGAACGTATGCATCGCACGTTAAAAGCAGAAACCACGCGACCTGCGGCTGGCAATCTGCGAGCGCAGCAGCGCAAGTTCAACGCTTTCCGGCAAGAGTACAACGAAGTTCGCCCTCACGAAGCGATCAATCTTGAAACGCCAGCTTCGGTCTACCAGCCAAGCCCGCGCCCGTACCCTAAGAAAGTTCCGGCCTTGGAATATCCTGCGCATTATGAAACGCGCTACGTGAGCTACAACGGAGGAATCCGCTGGAACTGTGACTGGGTAAATGTCAGTATAACGTGTGCCGGTCAATGGGTCGGCCTCGAAGAAATAGATAATGGTATATGGAACGTCTACTTTGGCCCAGTCAAACTCGGTCGTCTAATCGAAGCGCAGATGCGAATCGAAGACGAGTTGGGGAAGCTGTGGCGACATAAGAAAAAAGTGTAACCCATGTGCCCGGACTTTTTTGTTACCCATGTCCCCGATCACTCAGACGTCGCCTCGGCTGTCACTAACTGAGGGCTTATTCTCTTTAGTCACTCTTATCAGGAACCGTAGCGCCTCGTTCACTGACTCTGCATCTGGAAAGACCTCTGCAACGTCTGGTTCTAGGCGAACCACTAGCCCTCCGAAACTCTTACGTCCTGGTCCTAGCCTTCTTACACGCAAGCTTTTCAGCTCATATTCTGGCCGAAGATCATCATCCATTTCTGTTTCAACCTTCTTCATACGCTTCCCGCTCCGTTGGTAACTGTTCAGAGTGTCGGATTATTTGCTGCCAGTAAATTCCAGCAGCATTGATAGAAATCTAGTCCTTGCAATCTCCACGTTCCAAACAATGATGCCAATATACTCTTTGTCTCGCTCCCCGTTTCAGATCTCGTCCCTCCACTGATCTTGCGACTTACAACTACATGTCTCACACTTCGCTCTGCCGCGTTATTATCTGACGGCACACGAGCGTCTGCTATGAACACGAACATCTCCGGCAAGTATCTCTCTATCCTTTCACATAGCGTTGACTGCGGCCTCTTCTTCTTCAAGTGTGGTCGGCACACTCTCATCAACTTTTGTTCATACTCTCGCTGACGCTTTACTCGCTCTGCTTTCTGCTCTACCGGCCCTAACCTCGCGTTTGCTCCTTTGTATGCCTTAGCTTCCTCATAGATCGCTTTGACTGCTACCGCCCACTTTTTCAACCCTTTATCTTTGGCATGCTTCTCTTTCAGTTCGTGTATATCTCTCAGCAGATGCACCCAGCATCGCTGGTGCAATCCCAGATGCGCGTTGTAGGCCGCGTAGAAATCGCTCACCACAACGCCTTCGAACTGCTGGCCGAGAACTTCTTTCACAACTTCTGCTGAACGGCTTTTGCGGTATAGAAAATATCTGACCTTATCGGTTGAGAAACTCCACACATATCCGTTTTGCCCGTTTTCTCGCCAACTCGTTTCATCGCCATTTACTACAGGAGAGGCTCGAATTTCGTCTTTGAAAGATTCGACTATTGCTTTGCCTCGCCGAGCCACACCTTCAACTAAGGCCACTATCTGGCCAAGACTTATCCGCAGGTTGAATCTAGCTTGGAGATACTCTTGTATGACTCTGAAGGGAAGCCTGCATTGCTCGCGCAACAGTGCTACTTCGGATTGAACGCTAATGCCGAATCGCTGTTTGCCTACTGCAAGTGATGATAAATCCAGAGGCGGCGTCCAGCGCTTGAGGCAGTTGGGACAAGACCGCTCTACAAGTTTGTGCTCAACGACCTGGACCTGAACCGATGGAAGCTCAATGATCTGTCGAGAGCTGACCACGCGTCGGCCTTTGAGCGAAACTAGACACTCTGGGCACTGATTAAGCGAGTGCTCGACGCGAGCAGTAACCCAATCAAGCCTGCGCGAGAATCCGTGCAGACGCTTCTTGCGCTTCTTTTTCTTATTGCGAGCAGGGCGATTAGCCTTGACGAAGCTAGGAGGGTTGCTGTGTGAGCCGCCGCCGCGCAAAGATTCCAGTTCTGCTTCTAGCTGTTTGACACGTTCCTGCAAAACTTGAAGTTGAGCAAACAACTGCAAGTTGAGTTGGATTAACTCTTCGCGGGTAGCGTTGTCGAGATCAAGCTTCACGCGCAAAGTTTACACCCTATGTCAAATCGCTGAGCTTCGCCCATTCGCCGAAGTCTGAACAGTTACCTCCGTTGCTGTTACTTCTCTCGAACTGATAATTCGGATAGTATCATTTCTTTCCGTGTACGACACCATCAATAAACGACCTTGCTGAGACTGCCCAATAATGATGTAACCATTCTCCCCGTCTGAATGATCAGGATCGTAAAAATCGACGTAGAGCGGATCGTCAAAGACAGACTTGGCTTCATCGAATGAGACTCCGTGCTTTGATAGATTAGCCGTTGCTTTTGTTGAGTCCCACTCAAATTGCATAGGTGAAGTATATCATTTCGGCCTTCGCATTGCGGCAGATTGGAGAGTTGCTGAAAAGTCAGACGTCTAACACCCAGCATCAGCGGGGCCGCGCGGAGAACTGAAAGTAACCATGAGAAACTCGCTTCGCGGCCTCCGCTGCATGCTCTAGTTAGACCCGTCTTTATTTCTATGACCTGTTTCATTGCCAGATTCTTCTTTCTCCCTTCTGCTTCGACTCAAATCTGTTGGTCGCTGTTGCTCCACCCTGTTTATGCCGCATGGCCTCGTTGTTATCAAGCGCTACATCAGGCAACGATCTGTCGGCGAGCAAGAGCATAGCTTTGCCCTGCCGCTTGTTCAAGCATTGTTGTCCGTTTGTTCGCAACTGCATCAGTAGAGCGAGATCGCATTGAGAGAGCGCAATCCTGAGCAAGAAGGCAAGAGGGGTGTGACCCAGAGATGAACAAGCGACAGGGCAAGATGAAGGCCGAAACTGAGAAGAGGCATTGTGTTGGAAGGAATCATTGGCAAGTCGAGCATTGATCCTCCACCGCACTCACGCAAGGGTCTAACGCCCAGTATCAGCGGGCGCGTTGATTCAGACTAACTCAGCTAGCCCAAGCCATTTCAAGCGTGATAACCGCGCTCCGCTGCATGCTGTTGTTAGACATCGTGTCTTGGCAGACGCCGCTGCGCCTTCTGCCGCGCCGCTTGCCTCTTGCTTTCTTTCGCTCTTGCCAATTGCACACCTGCTCAAGCTTTCTTTTTGCAGACTCAACTATACGCTTCTGCGGCGCGGCGATCACTCGCAACAATCTGGCCGACTGACGGCGCGGCGGCGTACGTTCACTCGCAGTATTTCATACGCGACTGTCTAACGCCCAGCATCAGCGGGGCCGCGTGTGGCAGTCGCATTCATTTGAGTCCTTGTTTGCGGCCTCCGCTGCATGCAAATGTTAGACAGCCCTGTGGCGACAGTCCCCCTTGAATTTAGTTAGTTCGACTTACATATCTATTTTCTGGTAACAACTCTATTGAATGCCACTGACCATCTATTTCCTTCCTCAATACTATACTCTTGCCATTCGACTTCGGCTTTGATGCACCTATCGTTTCAACAGCATTGATATTTATAAGCCTCACACCAATTTTTTCTGCTTCCACCTCAAGCCATTCCGATATCTCAGCCATCTCTTGGTCGAGTTTGGACTCGTTTCCGACTGCAAGACTGGTTTGATAGGTTAGAGCTATACCAGTCTCTTCGGTTTCAGGAAAATTCAAAGAGCATTGGCCCATCTGTACAATCTTGATCGTCTTCCCAGACTCAAGACTATAAAATGTGTAAGTTTGAGAATCTTCTGCGCTACATGCATAAAAGAGGATTGGAACCAACAGCATCATTCGTTTTATCTTCATATACTCACCTTCTCCGCGAAGCTGTCTAACGCCCAGCATCAGCGGGGCCGCGAGCGACACTGGCAGAATGATAAGAAACCTGCTTCGCGGCCTCCGCTGCATGCTGAAGTTAGACCCCATTGTTGGGCAACTCCGTTCTTCTCTTTATCGGTTTTGGAATGCCCAATGCTTGTGCTATCTGTTCAAAACCTTTCTCATTCTTGTACTGTTCGATCTCGTTTTCAAGTGCTCTTAACCTTACCTTCTGCCAAGAGGAACTCTTGTTATGATGCTTCCTTATAAACTCATTCGGCAGAGTATAGAATTCTATTTCGCGTGCGCCTTGAGAGCCGTCATTTTTACCTGAGAACTTGCCAATGTTCAGGAAAACAACTATCAAGAAATCGAAGGCATCAAAGGAAACATCTTTCACTGGAAAGCCTCTATCACAATCGGTAGCGTAACGACTCTTTACCTGGACTCTGACCTGTGCAAGATCACTATTCTTTAGAACATGCCGAGGATTGGGGTGGATACAGATTAGATCGTAGCCCTCATTATTTTGAGGAGCTTTATAGGTCAAGATATTTCGGCGCATCAGGTGGCCCATCACCAGATATTCAGAACTTGCTGCAACAACGGGCAGCCTGAGCCATGATCTTTCTCTCGTTCCGGTGTCGTTCATCCAGCTTCCTCAGTATAGGGGTCTAACGCCCAGCATCAGCGGGGCCGCGCGCAGCACTAGCAAGCATTCGAATAGTTGTTCGCGGCCTTCGCTGCATGCGTTTGTTAGACCCCGCTTTCGAACAGCGGGCATATCTCAGATTTGTTGATCACAACAATGTATTCAGCTTCTGTAATACGTCATTTATTACCGATTCCGGCAGTTTGCAAATCAATTCTGCTTTTCTTGCTTTCCAATCAAGGCTTTTCGCTTGGTCAGACAAAACTGCTCCAGTTACTTTCAGCCCCTTCGGTATTATCACCTCGAACGGATAGCCTTTGATCTGATTGGTGACAGGACATAATATTGCCAGACCTACTTTGCCGTTGTAGGCAGCCGGAGAAATTACAACTGCTGGCCTTCTGCCTGATTGCTCGTGTCCCGCTTGTGGGTTAAAGCTCATCCACACTACATCACCGCGATGAGGTACATAAACCCTTGGCATCACCACACCTCTTTGCCGGTCGGACTGCCAGTGTCAACTTCCGCGTGGATGTTTTCTTTAGTGATTCCTGCCAAGAGTTCTTCAAGAGAATATGTCGGCTCAGAGATAGGTTCTATAACTAACCTTCCCTCGATTATGGACATATCTACAAGAGAACCTTCTTCAATGCTTGATTCTGTAGCGAATGACTTGGGTATCCGAAGAGCAAGGCTATTGCCCCATTTTTGTATTTGAGTCCGCATTTGTTACCTCCCAATGTTTCTACAAAGAAGATACAATCATTTTTGTGATTTATCAAGCAGCACAGGCAGGCAATTGAAGCTTGCAGTCAAGGGGTCTAACGCCCAGCATCAGCGGGGCCGCGTGTTGCACTCGCTTTCATTTGAACCTCTGTTAGCGGCCTCCGCTGCATGCTCTAGTTAGACCCGTCTTTATTTCTATGACCTGTTTCATTGCCAGATTCTTCTTTCTCCCTTCTGCTTCGACTCAAATCTGTTGGTCACTGTTGCTCCACCCTGTTTATGCCGCATGGCCTTGTTGATATCGAGCGCTACAACAGGCAACGATCTGTCGCCGAGCAAGCGCATAGCTAACTGCTGCCGCTTGTTGCTCTCCTGCTCGCTTCTTGCCCGAGCCTGCATCTGGACAACTATAGACTATGGGATGAAAGAAAAGGCAACGAGCACACACAGAGCGCATAAAGGAAGGAAGAACAAGCGGCAACGGCAGCCGTGAAGTGAAGCGAGAGGAGGCATCTGGCTCGAATGAATTGATTAGCAACTCGAACATTGATCCTCCGCCACGCAGTCGCAAGGGTCTAACGCCCAGCATCAGCGGGCGCGTTGTTGCAGACTAACTCAGCTAGCCCAAGCCTTTTCAACTGTGCTTACCGCGCTCCGCTGCATGCTGTAGTTAGACCCGCTTTCATTTTACCAAACCGATTCCATCCCAATTTCTTCCTTCTGCTTTTATCTGAACCCTTGCTCGTTTCCCTCTGCTGTTGGCTGATGCTGATTGTTGCTTCTACTCTATTGCCAAAATGACCGACCCACAAACGCTACAACAGGCGACGATCTGTCAGCAAGCAAGAGCATAGCTTTGTGCTAGTGCTTGGTGAACCATCCCGGCTAATCTTGTGCAATCCCACATTAGGGCTGCCAGACTTCATAGCAAGAGTGTGGAAGCAAGCAGCAAAGCAGGAGCAAGAAAGAAGAAGAAACAAGCGGCGGCAGGAAGGGAGGTGTGAAGCGAGAAAGAGGCAGTTGGTTGGAATTTCGATTGGCAACCCGAACACTGATCCTCAACAGCACCGCCGCAAGGGTCTAACGCCCAGCATCAGCGGGGCCGCGTGAATAACTGGCTAACGATGAGAAACTGGCTTCGCGGCCTCCGCTGCATGCGTTTGTTGGGCCACCGTTGGAAACAAAATATTTATAGCTTTGCGTATATCTCTTTGACGGCAAGCTCACAAGTGATTGAATTGAGTTTAATTATATCTTTAGGAGTGTGAAACTCAGTCAACAACCATTGAGTATCATTCTGGCGTACATACTGATCTACTCTATGTAGCTCTTGGAACACTAAGATGTATTCACGCAAAGACTCTATCCGCCGGTAGTGCTCAAACTTATCTCCTCGATCATAATTGGCTGTGGATTCAGATAGGACTTCTATCAATACAATAGGGTTTAGCAGAATGTCACTATTTTCGTCAGCGAACTGTTCTTCACCGCAAGTCACAACAACGTCGGGATAAGCATACATCCCAGTTTTGCTAATCCTTATTCGCATATCACTCGGATACACATTACAAGGCCGGTCTATTAACTGGCGATGGATACCTGCAAGGACATTGGCGACTATAAGGTTATGTCTTTTACTAGCACCTGCAAAAGCTATAATCTGACCTGCATAATACTCGCTTTTAACATCAGCTTTTCGATCAAGTGCGAGATACTCTTCAGAGGTGATATAGGTTTTAGGTAAAGATGCCACTTTGTTACCTCCAAGTTCTAGTACGGCAATAAATATATCACTGCCTCTTCAAGAAGGCACGAGCAGGGGCCCAACGCCCCGCATAACCGGGCGCGCGAGCGGCGCTGAAAGAAACCACGAGAAATTTGCTTCGCGCGCTCCGGTTGATGCGATTGTTCGGCGGCACGGCACAACCAGCTTGCAACCATCAACGCATTCACTTTGCACTCATCGCCTGTACCTTAGCCGGGAACCAGTTCTAGCGTCGTCAACTCACGCCCTAGCTCGGCGAATCCCTCAACCCACTTCCGAGATGCTTTCGTGTTGTACTTCTGGCCCAATGCCTCAGTCACTGCCTTGCGGATTCGCGCGCTTCGTGTGAGCTTGGCTCGCACAGTCATCTCCAGCCCTGCCACCTGAATGCTCCCATTGGGTTCTTTTATGAAGGCGCGGTACCACCCTGTCGGCTTGTCATTCCAAGAACGGACAAAGAGCCTGCCTTCAACAACCACGAGCCAGACGCCCGTATATCGGTGCACAGTCCCCGCTCGGACGCCGATGATCTTGGATTGTCGCAACAATTCGACCACATCATCAGAGAACGTATCATTCTTAGGCATAGCTAATCATAAGTCGGCTTCGGAGCCGGAATATCATTGACATAAGCAAGCAAGTTCCATATGAGTTCATTTGCACGGAGCGTCCATCGTAGTGACGCCGAACGCCTCGCATCAGCGGGGCCGCGAGCGGTATTGATGGATTGACGAGAAACTCGCTTCGCGGCCTCCGCTGAATGCGCTTGTTAGGTTGCGGTTTGTTTTCATCAAATATACCCTTCGGCCTACTCAGGACTCGTGTTCTCAATGCTCATCACATCTTTCCCTGACTCCTCTCTAGGGACCTTGAAAAGCTTCTGAGCGTTTTTTTTCTCCTTGTTATTCTTCCATGCGAGCCAATGGGGTTTTGTATAGAATTGCAACTTGCATTGTACCCATATAAACGTTGCTTCTTCTGGAACAAAAGTAATGTAGCTATGTCTAAAACTCAGTCTCGGATTGATATATTCTGCATTAGAAAAGTAACGCTTCTTTCCGTCAATGCGTTCATCTATCGTACGCGGGCAGTTGATCTGGTAGTTTGTCGGCTTCTTATTATGATCTGGGATTCTGTCTTCGATTATGTCTTCTGGCTTTAAAAAACGAACTACTACTTGAAAGTTCTCATACTTGTGGCGGACAAAGCTCTTGTTTGTGAGGATAGCCGACACCTCTATCAACCACTTGGCATTTTGCTTTCCTACGAAATCAACATTGATCTCAAGCTCTCCACCCGGCTCCCCTTCACGTCTGATCAAATAAAGCCTGTAAATCCATGCTGCCGAAACGATAAGCGCCAAGTACTGAAGAACCGATATTAATTGAATAAACTTGTCCATTTTTAGGGCTAGCTATTTCGCCAAATAAACGAGAGTGTTAATTTTTAACCCTCCATTAACCTAATTGCAAGAACAAAGCCGTATTCCATTTTCAGCACCCACCCATTTACTCATACTTGCTAGCGACCTAACGCCCAGCATCAGCGGGGCCGCGAACGGCATTGAAAGTAACCATAAGAAGTGTGCTTCGCGGCCTCCGCTGTATGCAGTTGTTAGGCTTGCGTTGCACCGTCCAGCTTTGATTCTAGATCAGTAATCATCACGTCCACTATTTTAATTATTTGTCTAGCAGATGTAATCGTCTCTGGAACCTTAGCTAAAGGGGGATGAATCATCGCATCGACAGTGAAAGGGTATTTGCCTCGTAAGCCTTTGCTCAGCAACTCTTCCGCAGCCGATATTACGATATTACCAGAGTAGCCAATCGCTCCGACATCTGGACGCAGACCATGCTCAATTCGAGTGTATTTAGGAATATCCCAGTACCTTGCCTTGCAGGTCTCTGTGCGGTCGTAAAGGTCGCGTAGGCGCATAGCATTGATGTCATGCTCAGATTTGATTCGGGCTTCCGAAAGAGAGGTGACTTGAACATTTGTCAAGTTAGCTGCCTCGATGGCTCCGCTTTGAAATCCGCTTTCCGAGAGTAAGATACCTCTATCCGCACCTAGGTCGCTCACTATTTCGCGAAGTGCTAGAACATGAAGCTTTGAAACTCTTGTATTCCATTTCTTGCATTCAACGATCCAGGTTACCTCAAAGCCGGCGTGGTGCGATTTAACCAGTACGTCAATATCGTGCTGCGTACGAACTCCTTGGACTCTTGCATCCGTCTGGGCTTCTAGGCCAAGAGAGCGAAAAAACTCAGCGGTCTCTTCCTGATAATCTTTCCAAGTCATAGTGCGAATTACTCAAGTTGTCGGCGAACTGTTTAAGCAAGCCTAACGCCGCGCATCAGTGGGCGCGGCGCATAACACTGAAAGTATGATAAGAAATTCGCTCGCCGCGCTCCACTGCATGCGATTGTTGGGCGGCGTGTATATCAATCCAGAAGAACCTTTCAGGAATATAGTAATCCTACCGTTTAAGTTTTATGAACATGCCATCGGTTCTGCATACAGTCTGAATCGGAGTATCTGTAAACTCAAAACGTACTTTGTCCCCTCTACGTAATCGCGCAAAGTCTGCAAATTGAGGATGGGATTTCAAGATGCATAGTGCCTCATCTCCAACGTCATATGGGTCTGGATTCTTGCCGATCCTAACCTGAATACCCTCCTCACCTTCACAATATGCACAAGCCGAGCCAAAAGTTGTAGTTGTTGTAGTACCATCGGGATTGCGCCTTTCCGGAACCTTATCAAATTCCGTGAATTTAACTATCCACTCTCCACCCTCTGCCAATTTACGCGCACTTTCTTTATTTCCTGAGTAGCTCTCGCAGCCTCCTAGAAATAACAGTAAAGTTAAGCATATTATTTTCGCTTTCATGGTTCACCTCATCTGACTGTTGTCGAGAATAGCCGCCCAACGCCCGGCATCAGCGGGCGCGGGGCTGTTGACCGACTCAGCTAGTGCGAACCATGTGAAATTTGCATACTGCGCTCCGCTGCATGCAATAGTTAGACATCGTGTCTTGTCACACGCCTCTGCGCGCACTGCCGCGCCGCTTGCTGCCGAATCAATCCTACAGTGTTAGCTAGCATGATGCTGCTCATTCTTTCTATTTGCATATTCAGCCTAACGCTACTGCGGCGCGGCGGTGACTCGGAACAATGTCGCCCACTAGCGGCGCGGAGGCGTGCGAGTACTCACTCTATTTCGTACGCGACTGTCTAACTAGAAGTAGACCTCGTAAAAGAAGTAGAATTTTACTTCTTTTACGACGTATAATCTACCTCATTCCCGGTATCCTTATCTCTTAAATATAACTTAGCAGCCTTTCGCTTAGTTATACGTCTTTTCTTACTTTTTATGCCTAAACTTCTCGATCAGGTTCGCAACACCATCCGAGTTAGACATTTCAGCATCAGGACTGAACAAGCTTACCTCCGATGGGTTAAAGAGTTTATCCTATTCCACAACAAACGCCACCCTTCTGATATGGGCCACCTTGAAGTCACTGCCTTCCTTTCTCACCTCGCTTTAGATAGGAATGTTGCTGCTTCTACTCAGAATCAGGCTATGAGCGCTATCCTGTTCCTTTACAGAGATGTTCTTAAACAGCCGCTAGACTGGCTTGACAATGTAGAGCGGGCTCAGAAGCCTTCAAGGTTGCCTGTCGTCTTCACCAAGGCGGAAGTACAGGCTATTTTAGGTCACCTCGATGGCTCGCTTTGGCTGATGGCAAGCCTCTTGTACGGCTCTGGTCTGAGATTGATGGAGTGTCTGAGACTCCGCGTCAAAGATTTGGATTTCAGCATGAGTCAGGTAATAGTCCGCGATGGCAAAGGCGGGAGGGACCGCGTCACCATACTACCTGACTCTGTCAGACCACAAATGCACAGGCATCTGGCTAAAGTTAAAGCCCTTCACAAGCTTGACCTTGATGAAGGATACGGCGAGGCTTACTTGCCTTTCGCTCTGGAGAGGAAATATCGCAATGCCAACCGGGAATGGCACTGGCAGTATGTCTTTCCGGCATCGAAGCGCTCTATTGACCCGCGCTCTCAAGCAGTGCGACGCCACCATGTGAATGAGCAAGTGTTACAGAAAGCGGTCAAAGCAGCAATACGAACAGCGGGCATTAGCAAGCCCGGTAGTTGCCACACATTTCGACATAGCTTTGCTACCCACTTGTTAGAGGACGGCTACGATATACGTACCGTGCAAGAATTGCTGGGCCATCAAGACGTAAGCACTACGATGATCTACACGCACGTACTGAATCGAGGAGGAAAAGGTGTGAGGAGTCCTTTGGACAGAAGCTGATCCTTTTGACGCATCATTCAGTGCTTTCGAATGGCCTTCGAGTCTGGACACCAGGTTGCCCATTGATACATCCACGCCCGCGCCAAGATGCTTATCTACCTACTGGAAAACAATCTTCTTTCTCTTCAATGACCAACGCCCCCAACAACATAGCTGCTGAGGAGTGGGAGAAAGAGTTTGAATATGAGTTTGTTTACGATGACGGCGAGGTGAGATGTATGAAAGACCCGGCAGCCTCGTAAACCCAGATAATGTTAAAGATTTTATTCGCAAGACACACCAATCAAGTTATCGCCAAAGATAGGCTGAAAATATTAGATGAACTGAAAGGTATAGCGAAGATATGTACGTGGTGCGAAAAGCACGGACACGGATGCCGCAGATGTAAATGCTTTTGCCACGATGAAATTGGCGGTATAGAAAAAGCAATAGCCCTCCTCACCCCAGCCCCGATACCTCAAAAGGATCAGGAAAAGTTTATTGATAAAAATATTCTGTAAAACCTTAAACCTTCACCACCCAATACAAATACCGCCATCAGAACTGCTACGAATGTTTTCATTTTACGCATTGAAATCACCTCCGAGGTTAAAAGTAAAACTGATGGGTGCTAGTCTAGAACAGCAACAAGAGATTTTGCAATGAAAGGTTGTGTAAGCTACCAACTCATTCCAAGCCAGTATGTCAGGGGCATTCAGTAAGAGAAGTTGCCCAGGCAGGCTTGTTCCAAATGTAATCTTCTTTCCAATTGACTCTAATAATTTTTTGACATAGAACGCGCTACCTAGAAAGGAGAGTATTATGACGAGAAGGGCTATAATTCTGTTAGTTATCTTATTGGCATTTGTCTTTACTGCTATGGCGAGTTCTAGTGAACCAGACCCATGTCTAATGAATCCGCCGCCGAATGCCCAGTTTGACCCGGAATGTACAGCGGCCTGCGCTAAGATGTTTCCATCTCCAGGTAATGCCGAAGAACGGTGTGAGTGTATGTTAGGTTGTCTCAGGCCGATAGACGACCCTGGCTTATAGCATTTTCCAAGTTAGATTTCAGTCTATGTAGGGAACTCTATGACAGGGTGAATCCCTCAACCAAATCAATCCGTCTTATGTCCCCGTCTACATTGAAAATCTAATTGAGATGAATCAGGCAGCGCAGGCGAGTGAAACAGCGAATTTATCCAATGCGCGGATTCAAGAAGTTCGAGAATGCAGCAGTCACTATTGGCGGGATTGAATTAGAGCATAAGATCAAGAGAGGGCAGTTCGATATTTCACTCAGTAAAGAGCGAGCACCTCTGATATGGGAAACAGTGTTGGCTGCATAAGATTGATCACTGAATTCTGATTGCTAATCCTCTTCCTTAAATTTGCACCACAACCGTTTGAATGAGGCTGTGAGCGTATTTCAGCCAGATGGACGGATATCTCTATCCACCATCTGATGTTGAGTTGAGCCAATTAAAGCTGGCACAGCAGAGGAACTGTGTGGCAAGGGAACCCTCTGGGCCACATCGGAAAGCTTTCACGATGTGTAGTAACTACCCTTGCCACACGGTTCTCCCAGTGTTGCTTGTACAAACTCATCCAAGCAACCTACCAGCCCACTGATCAGGTTGATGGCTTGAACAACCTGAACTGGCTGAAGCTTCGCTGTATAAGACCCAAGCAAAGCGGTACCTCTTTACCGGGCTATGTCCAATCATAAAGTGATTGAGAACTGAAAATTATTACAGGAATGTTAAAAAAAAATTTAGCACGCCTCTATTATCAACTCCTTGAAACATCCAATCTCAAGGCGTCTTCGTGATCGAGAAAGGATATTTGCCAATGATGGCCTTTCCGCCCTCCTTTTCGAAGCCCTCGACCGTCAAAGAGTAATCGCCGGGCCGGAAGCGCTCTCGTTTGAACCAGATAGAAAGAGAGTCTGATTTCAGGTCTGGTGTCAAATTGCGGCTTTTCCAAACAAGACTATTACGATCATCAATTGTTATGCGATAATTTTTAAATTGCAGTTCCCCTTCAAGCGGTATGTAAAAAGCAAACATTGCGGACGAGCGGGAAACGGTAATTTGATTAATCGCTTCAGAAGTATTCGGCCCACCGCCTCTGATAGAAGCCAAAACGAATATGGGCAGATTGCCTTCCGAGTGCATCTGCCGACCGAGTTCTGCCGCTATTTTTGTGCGTTGCGCTTCCTCATCCTTCAGCCTTGCTTCCAGGGCTCGCAATTGCTCGGCCTGTTGCAACTCCGTCTCCTGATGCTTCCTGTCCGCCGAAATAGCTTGCTCATATAGTTGTTCCCATTGCTTAGAGAGACTTTCTGCTTGATTTATCTCAGCCCGCAAACGTCGCGTGTGGTTTACTAAAAAAAACCCGCTGATGGCAGCCGCGATCAACAAACAACCCATTGCCGTCGCCATGGGCTTACCCAATAGGACTTGCGGAAACCTCCAGAATGCTTTTTTCGGCTGGTGACGATTTATTTGAGACGCTTGCTCCGCCGCGACAAATCGCAGGTCTTGCATGAAGTTTTTCGTCGTTTGTAGATGGGCAATGCATTGCGGGCAATCAACAAAATGCTCCTCGAAGCAGGCGCGCTCTTCTGCCAGCAACTTCCCCATCAAATAGCGATCAATGAGGTTGAATTTGTCTATTTCCTCATGTTCCATTGCTATTAAAATAACCCTAAACTGAAAGTGTTCATAAATATGTAATTATGACAGCACATTTGAAAATCTTTGTCAGGGTTTGCCAAACCGCTTTATGTAAAGCTTCTTGTAGCGCTTGAGCGCCCTGAAAATGACACTGTTGAACTGGTGACTGGTCAGACTCAGATCGGCGCATATCTGGTCTTTATCTTCTTCGGCGATGTAGTAACGGAAAAGCACTTCCCTGTCGCGGTCAACTTTTATATCGTTTATCACCTTTCGCACAATCTCAGCTCTTTCTTTGCGCCAGAGCTGTTCAAACTGATCCGGTTGCGGATCACGAATCTGTTCGGCGTCAAATACCTCTTCCTGATTCGTCAGTCGTCGCATTTTGCGGACGTAGTCAAGGGCCAGGTTTCGCGCCACGCCGCAGATGAAACCGGAGAGCCTTTTGGGTTCGCGCACATCGCCATCCCTGATCTTCTCCAGCGATATTCTAAACGTCTCCTGAGAGAGATCTTCGGTGACAGACTCGTTATGAACGATGCGGCCAATGATGATGGCAATGCCATCTTTGTACCGGCGAAACAGTTCCTCTTCGGCGGTCGCATTGCCAAGGGTGATTTGCCAAATCCAATCGGCCCAATCGGTTTCCTTGCTCGCCTTAACCAGACTTTGTTCAGTTGGTAGACCCATACATTCGCACATCAAACGTTTGAGCCGCTTTGCTCTAAGGCTTGCCAACTATGACAAAGGCCGACCAGTAGTACGGATGATTCGTCCCTTTGCCGCTATTGAGCATCTGGAGTTTCGCCTTTCGCAAAGCCGCTGAGTTGCTTAATCCGTCAGTCATATTTTGATAGAAATTCTTCATCAGTTGGCTAGTTGAAATGTCGGTGACGTTCCATAGACTCACGACGACCGAACGCGCACCGGCCCTCAAGAATGCCCAACTCAATCCGACAATCCCTTCTCCTGATAGCAGTTGCCCGCGTCCCGTCTGACAAGCGCTCACAACCACCAAATCACAATCCAAATTCAGCCTCGAAATCTCACTCATTTCGAGAAAGCCATCTTCTCCCGAATTATTATCCGGTGTCAGCGCCACGGCGGAGCGCAAAGGCGATCTCTCGTCAATCAGGCTATGAGTTGCAAAATGCAAGCGCCGGTAGCGACGCAGCGATTCGTGCTTGATGGCCCCCTCAGTGCTTGCCATTCCCGTAAGCAGCTTTCGCCGGTCGGCGGGAAAGAGGCTGGCTATAAACTGAACCTCATCCCGCGTCCTTGGCAGCGGCGGTAAACTGAATCCGCGAGCGGCAGCCCTCTGTCGCATCATCTTATTTGAACCGTATCTCATCCCCTTGCCGCCAATGGCTTTCGACCCCGGCTCGAAGACCGGGTCGCCAACAGCAAGAATCTCCATGCTATCCTCGCTATCAACTCTGTTTCTTGAATCCTGTAATACACCCAACATACTCGTGGATGGACTGTAGCTGATCTCATGATCTTCGATTAAATAGCGTTCGTTATGAATCAACGTCTCGAAAGGCAAATAATGAAGCAAGCCATCGGGCACCACGATTAACCGTTGGCCCGGCTCAAGCTGCCTGGACAAGCTGCCGAACAGATCAGAGAAAAGCGCTTCGGCTTGATCTCTCAGTTTGGTCTGATCCCTTTCTCTGCCCAGGCGATCTGGGGATGGCGGCGAGAGTTTCTAAATACGACCTGACCGCTTTCTCGATTTCTTTACCAGCCGGAAGGGTCTTAACAAAGACCTCGCCACGCGTAAACAACCAGACGAATGAGCGGTTCTCGTCCAAAAAAAATTCCACCAGCGCCGTCTGATTCCCCGCCATCTGTTTTTGCAGTTGATCGGTTTTGGCAAGGCTCGCCCAGACAAGACGCTCTCTGGAATGACCTATTTCAGCTTGTACCTGCTCCTCTTGCAGCTTACGTTCTACGTCGCTTTTATCTTTTTGAAGTCGCGCTTGTCGTTCCGGGTTGAGGTTTGAAGAGGGCTTGTGGGCGATTAATTGAGATGGATCAGGCAGGGTTGCTGCTTGCTTACTACTGTCGGGCGTCGGCGTCGCCTGTTGTGCTTTGGTCAAATTCATTATCGCCCGAGCTTTGGCGTGTTCTACATACGCATACGCCTTCTCGATTTTCCCCTGTTCCATCAAGACATCTACGAGTTCGCGATATGCCCTCTGAGCTTCTTCTCTTGAAGCAATCGAACTGGCTTCTGTGGCTATATAGCGGCCCAACCACACACCCTCGAACTGAGCTACCGCAAATTCATAAGTTTGATCGCTTTATCCGTTTTCCCAACTGCGCGCTCTGCGCGTGCGCGGCTGGCCAGTGAGCGCCATTGCAATTCTCTGGCGCTCGCTTTATCCTCAGCGCTCACCATTCGTTTGTAATTTTTGTCCGCCAGTTCAACAGCCTGTACGGCTTGTTTGAGAGCTTCTTCCTTCTGCGAAGCGAGCAAGGAGATAGTTGAAATCGAACATAATGTTCTGACTTCCCCCTCGACATTGCCCTGTTTTCTATAGATCGCCAAAGCTTCTTCAAAAGCGCCTTTCGCATCCTCAATCGATCCTTCTTCCTGGCGAATCTGACCAAGCAGATACAGCAAGGCCGGATCAGCATCAGCATTCCTTTGCTCGTTTAACTTCTGCGCTTTCGTGATCTGGGCCAGGGCTTGCGCCTTATCACCCTGCTGATAATAAAGATTGGCCAGTCTGGTTAAGGCAAATACCTGCGCCGAGAGATCTTTAATGGCGCGCGCCTGCTTGAGGGATTCGGTGAAATAATGCAGCGCCAAATCGCTTTGATACAGTTGAGCATAAAACAGTGCGAGGGCATTCAAGGCGTTCAGCCTGATTGAGCCGGGGAGTGATTTTACGCCTAATGCCTGCTTGTAACAATACAGGGCATCTTGATATTTCCTGACCTGTTTATAGCGATCTCCCACCTGCAGAGCCGCCTGCGCTGCTTTTTCCGGCTTACCTATCTGCGCCCATAAACGCATGGCCTCTTGCAGTCGCTGGCGTGTTGATTCGCTGTCTTTAGTGGCAGACAGAAGCAAAGCGTCTTGGAACAACTCTTCCGCTTTTCTTGCAGACTTCCGATGACTGGCGGTTGCTTTCTGCTATGCCGCTTTGCTTGAAAGCAAGCGAGTCGGAAGCAGACAGCAGAAGGGCCGTCACGAAGAACGCCATTAAGGGCATTGAGGGGGCTTTATGTATCAAGATTTTCCTAACCTGGTAATGATCTGGAATTAAAACAACCGAGAAGGACTTAGCGAGAATACAACACCGCAATCTCTGTGTAAATCTCAAAATCGCCTGGCAGGTCAAAGCCCCTCGGATGCCTATGTCATCCGAGGGGCTTTGATTCAACGGTCTGTCGGCTTCGAGGGGGTCTCGCGTCTGAAATAATTGGGAGCAAGCTTCGGATTAAGGGCTATTCTGGTGAAGATCAACTCCTGGATTAGCTGCCCGCCGATAGATAACCGCTGAATGAACGGCAGTCGAATGCCGTCAACCGAGCGATAGCTCGCATACTCTATGACCTTGTCGCCTACTTCTATTCGGCTTACGAGATGCTCCATATCAGTATAAAGCGTCCATCTGCCGGTCGCCGTCTTAATGTCGAACTTATCTTGCCTGTAGGCTGTACGTCCCAAATAGACGGCTTCCGTCGTCGGGTCCGAGAGCTGTTTGAGAACCGGAACGAGGCCGAATGTCTTGACGCCGAACTCAACCGACTCGGCTCTTGTATTAGCTTCTTCGGCCAGCATTCCTCCTTCGGTCACAGCATGGTAAGGCGCACTACCATCAAACAGGTCGAATTGTTCTCTCAGCCTCAGCGGATCCGCCGTATATCGTTTGTAGGCGTTACCGGCCCACACGACCGACACGTGCCGCTCAAAGAAGCTCGGCAATTCATGGTCAATTCCGGGAGGGCGTGAAGTCAGTCTCACGGCTTCACCGTCGCAGGCCGACAAGACATCAATGTTCTGCGGAGCATTATGTGCACGCAACACCTCGCCGATGGATACGGGAGAAGCAGATTGATCTGCTTCTCCAATTGAAATAGCGGGGGTGGGCTGAACTGGTTTTTCAGAGGACGAGGCTAACAGTCCTGTGCAAAGCAGACTGCCCAGTATCAATGCGCTAATTAGGATTTTCATGGTTTTTCCTTTCGCCTTTATTACATGCAGCCCACCAGGCAGGCGTCGTAACGGTCGTCGCAGCGGGCCTGGTCTTCCGGGAACGACGCTAAACACTGAACGTAGGCTTGTTGGCATGCCTCGAAACAGGCCTGGGCAGAAGCAGTCAGTTTAAGGCTCGTCAAGCTAAGCGTCAGCAACAACGCCAAAAGAAAAAAACGAGCCCCCCATCGCTGTCGGGTGCGGGTTACCAGGTTTCCTTGCAAAGTTTTATTCATAAGTTTCTCCTTTTCTTAAGCCGACTTTTGATTGAGCCAGCTTCCCTTCGTTTTCCTAATGGGCAAAAGCCAACGAAAGGTGGACACAGGGAAGAAACTTTTTTTCATTTTTGTGTTGACCGCGAAATCGCTGGCTTGAAGTATCGAGCGCAATGTGGATAACTTTAAATCTGATGGAGGGGTGCAATGTCGCGCATCCCGCCAGCACTCTTTCCCGGGGCGAAGATATATCCAGGCGGCGGTCTCTTCGACGGCTGCAACCAGCGCATCATCCCTGCAGGCGGTTGACTCTCGGTGACAAGCATGACCGAACACGAATTCAACTTGTGGGAGCGTTTCAGCCAGAGAGACGAAACTGCGCGAAAAGAATTGATCTTGTTTTATTTGCCTCTGGTCGATGAGTGGGCAAAACGAATATCGCAGTCCGCAAGCTGGGCCAACTGGAAGGATTTGAGGCAAGATGGGGTAATGGGATTGATGAAAGCCATTGAACGATTTGATCCAAGTCGTGGTGTGGAGTTCAAATACTTTGCGCGCCGCTATATTCGCGGGTCAATTTTTGACGGCTCGGAACTCACACGCGATATGGCTCGCCAGCAGGAAGAAATCTGCCGTAAGATCAAACGGGCAGAAGCCGAATTAATAAAAATGCTCCAGCGCAATCCGACGATTGAAGAGATTGCAGAGAAAATTGAACTCACTGGTCGAGAAAATACGAAAGGCCATTGATGCGATGGGCATTGCTTTCGCCGGGGCACTGCCTGATTCCGAAGATCACCCGTCACACCTTATTGAAGCCGCGCTGCCGGAGACGACCCTTTTGGTTCGGGATGCGCTCTCGCAACTCAGTGAAAGAGAAGCGTTGATTTTAAGCTATTACTATTTGGAGGAACAGTCGCCTCAAGAAATCGCTGAAAGGCTCGAATTAACCGTAAGCAACGTCACAAAAATTCGTCAGCGTGCGATAATAAAGCTTCGCAAGCGACTTGATATTATAAAGAAAGGGGAGCGCGATGAAGAGAAAAGATCTGGAATATGAACTGCGAAATCTCAAGTTCATTCACTTGACCGAAAGCGAGCTTGTCGCTTATTGCGACAATGAGCGCGACCAGATCCGTCGCGCCAGAATGGAAGCGCATCTGAAACAATGCTTCATTTGCGAGAGGCAACTGGAACTGCTGCGAGAAGAGAGCGCGGCATTAACAGATCGGCAGATTACGGATGAGGATGTTGCGCTCGTAGATCAGATGCTCAGGCAGGCCGTCGCCGAATCTTTAGAAATTGAAATAGAGGCTTCATTGCAGCAACGTCTGGCCGAATACCTGCTACAGATGGTCGAGAGTTGGCGAGCCTTTTTCATGAAAGGGGCGACGCGAGGCCATCAGATGCGAAGCCATCAGATGCGAAGCCATCAGATGCGAGACCCTCAGAGCGAAGAAGTTTGGCGGTGGCAAAGCAAAGACGGCAAGTTGCAGGTGCGCGCGACTATGGAAAAGAATGCCGATATGATAATCCATTTCTCTTCAAACGAGATTGATCTGGATGGCGCGCACCTCGACTTCCGTCTAGGCAAGCTGGGTCAAGCGATTACTCTAAAGCGGATTTCTGAATCGGAGGTTTACGCGAAGGTCGCTGTGTCACGGCAGTACCGGCGGGAGGGTATTGCGGACATATCTGTTAAAGCTGTCTATATACTACGCAAAAAAGGGGAATCTGATGAATGAGCGTATTGCGGACATATCTGTCAAAGCTGTCTCCGGGCATTAACGAGATGCTGATTCGATTTGAATGGGCATACACTCAATTGCAATAGCTGCGGTTGTACTAACTAGCAAAAACGGGAATAGACAGCCACAAACCGAGAGCGATGACCAGAGCCATTCCTGTTAAGATGGCTGCCATTTGAGCATTACGTGGTTCTTTAAAGACGCTTAAGCTGGCAGCTTTCTCTACAAGCGAACTGGTCGGGCGCACCAGCGATATGCCTGCGAGAGCGGCGGCTATGACCGCGAGCGCGATAAGAACGGCTTGTATTATCATACAAGCCATGTCCAACCGACCGCCGTTGCTGATAAATAACCGGCGCAAGACATCTGTGATCAGGTTGATTGCGATGCAGGCGAACAGCCAGAGCAAGAAAGCAAGCGGGCGAGGTTTGCCTTCCCGTTCCTTGCTAGCGAGTCCCCGCATCGCTTGCCCGCTAATCGTGACATTGAGCTTGTTCTTAGGGATGAGCGAGGGTCTCATCCTGGCTCCGGCCACCGCGACCTTTCGCCTTCTAAACTTGGCAAGTTTGCTTTTAGGCTCCACAGAGCGGCGATTCGGCCTGACGATTCGAGTTCTGGCTGCGTTCGCGCCGTCCCGCACCAGCAGTTCCGGCACGTGCGCAACGTCAATGCCTTCAAGCTCAAGCTGGTTCACCGCCAGGTCAAATGATTCTTTCACCGAGCGACCAAACGCCAGCGATTGATAAAAGTGTGAAGAGAAGACGATGGCGGCTTTGTCTTCTATCTCAGAGGTCATTCCAATCGTGAAGTCAATCGTCGTCGCTAAAGCCTTCGCCTGATCCCTCGCATAGCATGCGTTCAGCACAACCATTCGAATATTGTCCTTCAATATCCTGAACAGGTCGCGAAGCGCTTTTCTGTTAACCACCTTACGATTTCCGGCTTCATCTTCCAGTACGATCCCACTGGTTTGACTACAGTGGCCGCTGAAGTGAACTATATCGGGTTGATGCCTCAGCAACGCCTCTTGCAGGTCGCCAGCCCTGACGGCCCACTCCGAAACGATCTCAAGATGATCTCTAAGCGTGCCCATGCGAATCTTCCGACGGATCTCGCGAATCTCCCGGTCCATTCGTAATTGTGTGACTACATCCACAGGATTCGCCGCAAGGAATAGTATCTTCACTTTATCACTCCGAGGAGAAAAATGACGACGACCAGATGCTCCCACCGGATCGGCCTTCGTTGCAGATATAACCGTCCAACAAGCTAAAGATCAGCCACGGAGAATGGGCGGCTTCCAACCTCTGTGAGAAAGGTTGCTATGACATGTTATGACCTTTGAGTGAAGATTTCAACAACCCGCTTCAGGTTTAAGAGTTGCGAGGGCTAAAATTGATTATCACTTATGAATATTCTCGTACTCAATTGCGGCAGTTCTTCAGTTAAGTTTCAGTTGATAGCCACCGATCTGGAACAAATAGCCAGTAACACCGATCAGCGATTGGCGCGCGGCACAATCGAACGTATCGGCGGCGAAGCAATCATCACATTGCAGAAGGAAGACCGCGCGCCCGGGCGATCAACTGCTCCCTTGCGCGACTTTCGCGCTGCGCTTGAACTCGTCTTGCGATGGGTATGCTCTGAAGATTCAGGAATCACGGGCATCACTAGCCTGGCTGACATTCATGCAGTCGGACACCGCGTTGTGCATGGCGGCGAGAAGTTCACTCATTCCGTTCTTGTCACGGATGAAGTTTTGCGTGGCATCGAAGACTGCATCGAGCTTGCTCCGCTGCACAACCCGGCAAACATCAAGGGCATTGTGGCGGCGCGCGAAGTCTTTGGCCCGGGCCTGCCGCAGGCAGCCGTCTTCGATACGGCATTCCACCAGACGATGACGGAACACGCTTATCTTTACGCGCTTCCGTATCAACTCTATCGCCGCCACCGCATCCGGCGATACGGTTTTCACGGCACATCGCACCGCTATGTTGCGTATCGGTATCGCCAGATAACGAACGTCCCGCGCGAACAAACTAACATCATCACGCTGCATCTGGGCAACGGCTGTTCGGCTGCGGCGATTCGCGAGGGAAACTCGGTTGACACTTCGATGGGATTGACGCCGCTCGAAGGGCTGGTGATGGGCACGCGTTCGGGCGATGTTGATCCGGCGATTGTTGATTTCGTCGCCGCCAAAGAAGGTCTGTCGGCGCATGAAATCGAAACCATGCTGAACAAGCAATCGGGGCTGATCGGCATCTCCGGCATGACTAATGATATGCGCGAGCTACTTGCAGAAGCACATGAAAACAATGATCGTCGGGCGCGGCTCGCGATTGAAATTTTCTGCTATCGCGCGCGCAAATATACGGGAGCCTATCTGGCGGCGATGAATGGCGCAGATGCAATTGTATTCACGGGAGGCATTGGCGAAAACTCGGCAGAGGTGCGCGCTTCGATATGCGACGGTTTACAATGGATGGGGCTTGAACTGGACGCGGAGCGCAACCGGACAATGACAGACGGGCTTGAAGGCGTAATCAGCCGCGACGGGTCACGGCTGGCAGCTTACGTCATTCCCACAAATGAAGAGTTGTTGATCGCGCGCGACACAGTACGAGTGATTCGCGGCGCGGCGCAACGCTATTAATCTTTCGGATAAAGAAAGGTCGTTATCAAAATGAAGACGCTTGAAACGGATGGCTCACCGCTCGATGCTGATGATGTTCGCCGCATTAACGCTTATTGGAGGGCGGCAAACTATCTTTCAGTCGGGCAAATATATCTTTACGATAACCCGTTGCTACGCGAGCCTCTGAAACTCGAACACGTCAAGCCGCGCCTGCTCGGTCATTGGGGCACAACGCCGGGGTTGAACTTTATTTACGTCCACCTCAATCGCCTGATTAAAGAGCACGATTTGAATGTGATTTATATCGCGGGGCCGGGGCACGGCGGGCCGGGGCTGGTCGCCAGCACGTATTTGGAAGGAACCTACAGCGAGGTTTATCCGAATATTTCTCAGGATGCGGAAGGGATGAAAAGACTGTTCAAGCAGTTCTCTTTTCCCGGCGGCATCCCCAGTCACGTAGCGCCCGAAACTCCCGGCTCAATTCACGAAGGCGGAGAACTCGGCTACGCATTGCTGCACGCTTATGGCGCAGTCTTTGATAACCCTGACTTGATTGCCTGCTGCGTCATCGGCGATGGCGAGGCGGAAACCGGCCCGCTTGCTGCCAGTTGGCACTCTAACAAGTTTGTGAACCCTGTGCGAGATGGCGCTGTGCTGCCGATACTGCACCTGAACGGTTATAAGATAGCTAACCCGACCGTGCTTGCGCGTATCAGCAAAGAAGAATTAACGAGCCTGCTGGTCGGCTACGGCTATCACCCCTATTACGTCGAGGGGAGTGAACCGGAACAGATGCACCACCTGATGGCGGCGACTCTTGAGAATGCGCTTTCCGAGATCGAGGCCATACAAAAAGAAGCGCGGCTTAACGGTTTCCATAACCGCCCGCAGTGGCCGATGATCGTGCTCAAGTCTCCAAAGGGATGGACAGGGCCAAAGGCTGTGGACGGCTTAGAGATGGAAGGTACTTTTCGCTCGCATCAGGTGCCGCTTTCGGAGTTGGCCAGCAAGCCTGAGCATTTACGTATGCTCGAACAGTGGATGTTGAGCTATAAGCCTGAAGAACTCTTTGATGAGAATGGAAGTCTGCGCGCGGAATTTGCGGAGTTGGCTCCGAGAGGCGACCGCCGCATGGGAGCGAACCCGCATGCCAACGGCGGACTCTTGCTCAAAGACCTGCGGATGCCTGATTTCTGCGACTATGCCGTGGAAGTGCCCGTACCGGGTAACGTTGAAGCGGAAGCAACTCGCGTGATGGGGAAATTCCTGCGCGACGTGATGAAGCGTAACGCCGACAGCAAAAACTTTCGCGTGATGGGGCCGGACGAGACCGCTTCAAATCGCCTCAACGCGCTCTTTGAAGCGACTGACAGAGTCTGGGCGGCCACGGTCCTGCCGGGCGATGATCACCTCTCTGCGGATGGTCGTGTGATGGAAGTGTTGAGCGAGCACATGTGCCAGGGCTGGCTTGAGGGGTATCTTCTGACAGGGCGACACGGACTCTTTTCATGTTATGAGGCTTTTATTCACATCGTGGATTCGATGTTCAATCAGCACGCCAAGTGGTTGAAGACTACACGCCACATCGAATGGCGGCGGCCTATTGCTTCGCTGAACTACCTGCTGACTTCTCACGTCTGGCGGCAAGATCACAACGGGTTCAGCCATCAAGACCCGGGCTTCATTGATCACGTAGTTAATAAGAAATCAGAGGTCATCCGTGTCTATCTTCCGCCGGACGCGAACACCTTGCTTTCGGTAACAGACCACTGCCTGCGAAGTCGCAATTACGTCAACGTCATCGTAGCCGGAAAGCAACCCGCGTTGCAGTACCTGGATATGGACGCCGCCATAAAGCACTGCACCGCCGGAATCAGCATATGGCAATGGGCGAGCAATGATGAGGGCGTCGAACCCGATGTGGTGATGGCTTGCGCGGGAGACGTTCCAACGCTTGAGACTCTGGCCGCAGTAGACCTGCTCCGCCAGTTCTTCCCCGACCTGAAAGTGCGCGTGGTAAACGTAGTTGATCTGATGAAGCTTCAACCGGCTACAGAACACCCGCACGGTTTGTCGGATAAAGATTTCGATTCTCTCTTCACCATAGATAAACCTGTGATCTTTGCTTTTCACGGTTACCCGTGGCTGATTCACCGGCTGACCTACCGCCGAACGAATCACAGAAATCTGCATGTGCGAGGCTACAAGGAGGAAGGAACCACGACGACTCCATTTGATATGGTGGTGCTAAACGACCTTGATCGTTTTCATCTTGTGATTGATGTCATCGAGCGCGTGCCGCGCCTTGAGCGCGTTGCCGCGCATGTGAAACAGAGAATGCGTGACAAGCTGATCGAGCATAGAGAATATATAACGCAGCACGGCGATGATTTGCCTGAGATTCGTGATTGGAAATGGAATAGATAAGCCGGTCCATTGTGCAAACACCACAGTACCGCGAGCAGTAGCGAGCGGGTCAGCAATCAAGCCTACCCACTCGCTACCGCTCGCGGTACTGTGACCAGCTATAAAACATTGAGTTATCGCTACACTTGTCAAAGTGGAGGTGAATTGTGGACAGCGCGCTTACGGTTGACCGTTTGCAGTTTGCTTTTACAATCACGTTTCATTATCTGTTTCCGCAATTGACGATGGGGCTTGCTCCATTGATCGTCCTGTTCAAGACGCTTGCCATCTGGAAAAAAGACGAGCGATACAACAAAGCCGCGCGCTTTTGGGCAAAGATATTTGCAGTCACATTCCTTCTCGGCGTCATTATTGGAGGTGATGAATATGAAGCACATCATATCTGCTTGTCTCATCCTGCTGGTGTTTCAGACCTCCGTCGCAGGCAGGCGCAAACGACTCCGCAGCTTATGCCTGTGCAGGTCAAAGGGAAGTGGGGCTATGCCGACAAAAAAGGCAAGACGGTGATAGCGCCGCAGTTCGATATTGCGCTCCCATTCAATGATGGGGTGGCGCGAGTGGGCCGTGTAGATAAAGAATCATCCAAAGATAAGACTCTCCGACTACAAGTGGGGATACATTGATGAAAGCGGTCGTATAGTTGTTGAATTGCGATACTCAGTTCTGCGCGATTTCTGTGAGGGCCTTGCGGCAGCCGCCGTACCAGACACGGATGACAAGGAGAAAAGGTCTTATAGGGACAGATTGCTTCACAATCTCAAATGGGGCTACGTTGACAGAAGCGGGCAAGTTGTCATCCCGATGAAGTTTCTATACGCGGGAGATTTCTCAGAAAGCCTGGCTCATGTTGATGTAGGAGCAGAGAGTCAGTCTATGTGCGGAAGACCGAGCAAGTTTGGCTACGTAGACAAAACAGGCGCGTTTGTCGTTGAACCGGCTTTCGCTCACGCGGAGCCTTTTCGTAATGGTCAAGCGCGAGTTTCCATTGGTCGGATTTGCTATGTAGGAAGATGTCTTTGCTGCGCTCCTCGTTTTTTCGGGAGCTACGGTCACATAGATAAGAAAGGCGTATTTATGAATGACAAGCCGACCGAGAGCGAATTTCCAGTGAAAGCGCCCTGCTATGACAATTGACGGTCAGGACGCAACAGCAGTGTCTATTCATTTTCTATAGTTCTGTGAAAAAGAAGCCTGTTCACCGCAGAGACGCAGAGGACACAGAGATTACGCAGAGAAAAACTATCATAAACTCTGCGCCGCCTCTGCGTCCTCTGCGTCTCTGCGGTGAATCTTCAGGTTTCTGATTTTAGAACTTAATGGCTCTGCGCCGAGAATGTATAGACCCTGGACGCAATAGGCTGTTTGTTGACAATGAAGCTTGGTCAGTGTAAAAACTCTAGATCATCCCCTAAAGGAGCATAAATGAGAAGACAGCCTGATTGTCCCTCGGGAAGTGAGCTATCTGATATACAACTTGATGCTATCAAACTCATTGCTTCGGGCTGCACGGCCAGATATGCCGCACTTGTGTTGAGAATAAAATCCTCAGAAGTCAACAAGTGGATGACTCAAGACGAACGATTTAAGAATGCGGTCGCAAAACAGATAAAGGATTTGCAAAGCAATGAGAATCCTGAGATAGCCAAAGTTAAACCTGCCCGAAAAAGCGCACGGGCAGCTAATACTACGAAAAGATCGCCGAGTTGATTTGGTCGCGCCAGGGGGGTTCCTCAAGGCTTCCGCTGACCAATCACTCATATTAAGAGCTGCCCGACGCGGCAACACTGAAAGCTCTTGCGCTTTTCGCGGAAGCGAATTGAGCATCAAGCTCAATCGTTTTTTCTTCGCCAATTTTCGACTTGGACTTAGCTGTTACCATCATCTCGGACTTAAGGGTCGTCAATCGATTGCCGAGCACGGTGTTGAGGTGAATGAACTCATCAACGCTCAGTGGCAAACCCCGGATCAGATCATCAAAGATGTTCCGATAGTGGCTGACCAGAGAATCCGATATTCCCATAAGCCTCGCTATCTTCGTTTGTGAGGGCGATGCGGGATTGAAGTAGCAGTGCCACACCACGTCAATCAGCTTAAAGTATCTGATCGTCTTAAACCTGACGGCTTCGCGCATTTTGTTCAAAAGGGATTCGACAACGTTTTCAATCTGTTGTTTCATCTCTTTGGCCAGAAGCGAATCCAAAGGCGTGGGGCGCTTGTCGGGCAGGTCTACTCTCTGCGGCTCTGTGGCGTGCTCTGATGCAGAGGTCAACTCAGCATCTAAGGAGATAAACCAGCAGTCTTCGATCATCAGCTTCGACATAACGAATCCCCGAATCATTCGCACCGTCAATGGAGTATCTACGGCGGTAAATATATCAACTATTAGCTGCGTCAACTCCTCATTAGAGATGATGACCTGCGAGCCGCTTCCCCGCCCTGTTCGCCTCGTATCGCGAGTCCTGACAGCAACCTCTCTGACAAGGTGTTCGAGGTTGGCGTTGCGCTTTACCTCTTTGCCAGCGGGCCAGCAAGTCAATCCATAAACTTTCAGCACCATCTTGTTGGTGACGCGAGGCATGCCAGACGCCTTTGCGTTGGTCGAAGACCAAGCTTGATTGGGATAATATCGAAACTCTGCTCGCGTCTTTATCAGGTCGCTGATGCGGCGAGCTAAACGATACGATTCGGGATACCGCTCGCGTTGAAGCTCTGAGACGAAGTTGGGTACTTCGATTCGGAAAAGCTCCTGCTCTACCCTGTCGTCCGAATAGCCAAGATCAAGGTAATGCTGCCACCTGTCTTTCTCTAGCAAGCGCAGGAATAGCCCTTGAGTCAGGTCGCTATAGATATCCCATTTGTTGTCGCTTGAGAGTTCTTTTTGCGGGTACAGCAATCTAACGGCTGAATGTCTTGAAAGCAGATTGAATAATTTGCTCCATAATGTTTCCGTGTCATTGTTGCGTAATACATCTAGCCAACTACGATCTTTTATTGTCACAGCCTATTCCTCCCACTCACCCGAGTGCATTAATGAGACAAAGACTCTATGAGGTGTCTCATAACTTTATTTAATCCTTGATTGTGCGTCCGGCTATTTTGCTGGTAATTCAATTTCATTACGACACTCGGCTCTTTTTCAACCTGTTCGTGTGGCGGCCATTTACTATGCAAATGGGTTGCCCTAACGCCAAATTTACAGAATTTTTTCCCGTCCAGAGATGTATTTTAGAGCCATCCTACGCACGGAGCCGTGTAAACGGTAGAATGACAGGATTAATCGGAAAAGAATTTATGATTTATTAATTTCAAGGGAAGAAAACATGATCTCAATTGTCAGAAGATAACAACTGAGCACGCTCAGGCAGAGAAATGAATTCTTTATGTTTGCATAACCAACCCATCAACAGGTCAGTTTTGCGAGCCATCAACGACTGTGCGATGTAGCGACGTCCCCCACATATTAAAATCTGCCGGGTCGGTTGACGTAGTCTCATTCGGAGTGATGTCGAGCGCGACGATCACTTCCTCTATGATGTCGCTAGAGATTGTTTTATGTCCGTCAGCATAGCCCATAAGCAAAGCGTTGTCGCAAATATTATTGATCACGCGAGGTATGCCGAGCGATACTCGACCGATCAAATCGAGCGCGTTTGTATCAAAGATATCCATCCTGTCCGCTCCCGCTGTTTTCAAGCGAAACCGAATGTACTTTATCACTTCGACCATAGTTAACGGCTTTATCGAGCAGCGCAATGAAATCCTCTGTTTTAGCTGTCTGAGATTTGGTTGATTCAATGTTTCGCGCAGCTCAGGCTGGCCGCAAAGGATTACCTGCAAAAGTTTCTCGGTGTTCGTTTCCAGATTCGCGAGCAGTCGAATCTCTTCAAGCACAGACGGTGAAAGGCCATGCGCTTCGTCAGCGATCAGGACTGTTCGCAGCCCTCTTGTATGGCGATGTGAAAGAAAGCAAGCCAGCGCCGACAGTATCTGCGTCTTTGACGAGGTAGGTGAAAGGCCCAGCCTTAAATCGGAGATCAATAGTTCGTAGAATTCAGATATGGAAAGATATGGATTTACCATATACACGGCCAGAATTTCATGCCCAAGATGCTGCATCATCGAACGCAGAGTGGTTGTCTTTCCCGTGCCTACTTCGCCCGTCACGACTACAAGACCCTTGTAATGGCTTATGCAGTATCTCAGATTTGCCGTTACCTCAAGATAGCTGTCCGTCTTGAAAATATATTTGGGATTCGGCGTCAAGCCAAAAGGTATTTCTTTGAATCCATAGAAATCTCTGTACATTCAATTATCTCCGTGTTCAAGCGGTTGTAATCTTTCAGTTATAACGAGCGCGTATTCGGGCGCGCTTTGCAGCGCGTGCGGCGGTGTTGCTCTTGAATCTACGCGGCGTAGCGCGAACTATCGGTTTTTGCCTGGAATAACGCAGCGCAGCGCGTCCCTGAACGCGACTCGAAGTTCGTATCTTATCGGAACGAGTAGAGCCTACTTTGTCGTCGAGCGGCGCGCGGTCTTCAACACTGTTTAAAGCTGGCTTTGCAGGTTGCACGGCTTCCGTCGAGCCTTCTTTTGTCGCTTCTTCCTGCGGGGAATTTGTCGGCCCCTGACTGCGGAACGATATGGCAGGCTCAAACAGGGTTAGCGCCAGGGCTGCGACGATGATAATTAATAAGCCGAGAAACAATTTCGTCCGCATCTCTGCCGGAGCAGACCGTGGACTCTCTTGTTGGCTGGCAATTACCTTCGCAGTGGTTTCAGCCGTGGGGCTATGCTCAATTAATTCATGCAGAGGCGGCTCGATAACGGTTATCGTAGGCGGTTCAAATCGTTCACGTCGTGCTACGCTTGATTCAATTTGCTCGCGCGCGACAGGCTCTAAGATCAAGGCATCTTCCGCGTGTGCAAAATCGTCCCATCCAATCAGGGGCTCATTTCCTTCAGAGTGTGATAAATCGGATTCGAGGCGAGGCGGTTCGCTGACCTTTTTGTCTTCATCAACGACCGCGCCGGAAATCATTCCATCATCAATTTCCAGTTCTAATATAGGCACATCGGGGCTGATTTTCTGCTTCTGAATAATTCCATTTAACGCGGCTTGCAAATTCGCAGGGAGTTGAGGACGTTTAATTGGCTGCTTCTCAAGCAGGCTCATCACAACTGCTGATACGGGAGCGGGCAAGTCTGAGCGGAATACATAGGGGGGCTCAGGCATTTGAGTTCTGTGTTTGTGCAGGACGACGTCGGGATTTTGATAATCGAAAGGCACGCGGTCTGTCAGCATTTCATACAAAATGATGCCCAGAGAATAAAGGTCACTGTGCACGTCAACATCCTGACCGTTTGCCTGTTCAGGGCTGCAATAAAACGCGGGCATGCTCCGCGCTCGTTCCTGATGCGCCCATCTCAATTCATTGCGCTTTTCGATGCCGAAGTCCGTAATAAGCGCGGTGCCTTCCGGGTCAATAAGGATGCTCTCCGGTTGCAACCTCAAATGCATCACGCCTTGCCTGTAAGCGTAATCGAGAGCTTCGGCGATTTGCAGAGTGATGGCCGCCGCAAGTTGCGTATCCAGCCATGCCTTGAGTTCAAGCAGGCTGCGCAGGCTTTCGCAGTCAGGCTTGTGCTCAATCTTGCAGAAGTGAATATTTCCGATCTGCTCTGCTTCCCAGGTCTTTATAATGTTCTTATGCGATAGTTTTGCCGCCGCGCGAGTTTCGAGATAAAACAACTCCAGCTTCTTTCGATCAAGCCGAGCCTGCTCCGACAGTACCTTTAGCTTGACTATAAGATCGCGACCCTCGGACCTGGCACTCTCATCCTGAGCCAGGAAAATCGCGCCGTCCTCTGACTGATCAAGCAGATCTAATATGGTAAACCTGGGATAGAGGACGCTTGAAATTGACTGCAAGTCCCATAGATTCGGTCTCTCTTTTGCAAAAGCCGTAGCTGATCCTTTTGATTCAGTCAAAGACATGTTGTTCATTGCAAAATCTGCAGTCGGCAGTGTCGGCTGCGGCGAGTGCGACTCCCTTTTCATCGAGTCAAATTGCTATTTCGTTAAGTATGTTGACCTCATAATTTCACGATCCCCGCAGCAATCCTCTCTACTTCCAATACTCATAAGTCATTTGATATTTCAACAATTTTATTTGCCTGATGTTTTTTATTTAACGGCTTCAATTCATTAATGAGTCTCAAAAAGCGATTGATGAATTGTTCCCGGCTGAAAAAAGCGGCGCGGGTGCGGGCGGCCTCTGCCAGACGGGCGCGCATGTGCTCGTCTCTAATCACCATCTCCGTATACATTTTCAGCTCTCCGAGATTTTCCCAGACGAATCCGCTGATCCCGTGCTGAACAGTTTCCGGCTGCCCGCCTTTATTGATGACCAGAGGCACGCATCCAGCCGACATAGCCTCGACCGTCGCTATCCCGAAATGCTCTGAAAGCTCCGGTCGCTCGTCGCCTTCGCCGTACCCTGCGGCGTGCCAAAATATCTTGGATCGTTCGTAGAGGTCTTTCAGGCGGTTATGCTCGATGTTGGCAATTACCTGCGTTTTCGGGTCAAGCGCCTTGCGGCTCACGCTCTCGAAGTATGCTATATCCTCAGTAGCATCGCTGACTCCTCCGACCGAGAAGTACTCCCAGCCCGAGCGAGCAGCAGTTTGCAACTGGTCAAAGGCTGTTACCATATCCAATTGCTTCTTCGAGTGACCTGTTGCCGTGAATCGCCCGACGCTCAGAATGTAGTTCTTCTTATTTCCGGGCTGAAAACGAGTGTCAACCGGCGGGTAAACGATTTCGCTGTCAATTCCCCATCGGCGTTTTGTCCACAGGCGCGAGAACTCGGAGATGGTCGTCTTGATTTGATAAGTGCTTAATCGCTCTTGCCATTCCCATTCATGATAAAAAGACTTCAGATAGTTCCACAGAGGCGTGCGCGGCTTTGCGTGAGGGCGGTTGTGAAAAGGAAATAAGACAACGAGCATCCCGCAACGCGCGTGACAAAAAGGCGGAAAACCGTGCGTGAAGTTGATGAAGAGGTCATAAGGTTCGCTCAAGGCCGCATGCCACGCTTGCGCTTCTTTGTAACGCCGCCACACCGTTCGTGCGCTGCCAAACGAATAAGGCTCGACCTCGACATAGCGCATCCGCACCTTGCTCAAATCGGCATCGGAAATCTCAGCAAGCCGATCAAGGGTCATATACGGCTTGTGGTGGATGATCTCCACCTTATGCTGACCGGACAGCGCTTCTGCCAGCACAGCGACTGAGATTTCAGAGCCGCCTATGCCGCCACCCGACGGCTCGTTGTAGATTCCCACTTTCATGGTTCAACCGAGGCGCTTTCTCTTAATCCGGCCTGCTTCTTTAATGAAAGATCAATTCTATTCACCATCGCTTCAAGCCTGAAATTCTCTTCAACCGTGCGTCGCCCGTTTCGCCTGACTCGTTCAAAAAGCTCTGCGTCTTTAATGAGTCGCGCTATTTGACCGGCGCAAGCTTCTGCATCCTCTTTCGCAAAGACCAATGCATTGATCTCGTCTTTAAGGATTTCAGAACTGCCACCCGTGTTTGTTCCCACAACGGCTAACCCGGATGACATCGCTTCAAGCAGCGTTATGCTGAACGGCTCATCCCAGATTGATGGGAATAAGAGTATGTCGTGCTCTCGATAGATGGCCGGAAGTTGATCGCGCGGAATCAGCCCGGTAAATCGGACGTTATCTTCAAGGCCGAGCGAAGAAACGAGCTTGTGAATTCGGTTATCGTAATCCGGGCCACCGACAATTGTCAGCGTCGTCGAACGATAATACGGCTGCTCGACTATCAGCTTGAGCGCTTCGACAACCGTCTGTACACCTTTGAGCAATGTGACCTGCCCGACGTACAAAAGCCGCCTCGGATTATGCGCCGTCTCATTAAAGGGGAACCGGTTTACATCGACCCCCCAATGAATCACCTCTGCATTTTGTACGGGCCTGTCAGCCTCTAAAGCGGCTCGCTTGAGAAAATGGCTGGCGAACTGAACGCGGCTCAAATCCAAGTCAACGCGCGGCAGAATCCCTGAAGCGTTCAGCAAAGATTTGAGCGTCTTCCAGATCAGCCGCCGATGGAACCTGCGCGGAGAGCGATGCTTGATCGAATACAAAGCGTCACTCTCCCATCGAGCCAGCCAATGGTCGGAAATGAAATAACAGACCGCAAGCCCTACCTGCTGAGCTTTGATGGCGATTGATATGGAGATGTGAGTCGCATTCCACACATAAACCACGTCCGGTAAAAATTCGCGAGAAATGCGATTGAAAGCTCGCTGGTTGATTGATTCTTTCTTAACGACCTTGATCAAATCTTCGGAAGAGTCTTTGATGTCGAGCGCAAGGTCTGTTTCCAACCACCTGTATACGGAATCGGAATGCTCCGCGCGGTTTACGCCGTAAGTGCTGGTTAGAACCCTGACCTGATGCCCGCGAGATTTGAGCGCTTCGACAACATCCCTGCAGCCGAGTTCGTAACCGCCTATGAAGTGAGGCGGATAATAATTTGAGACGACCAGTATTCGCATCTGTCAGAGTCGCTCAATCGCCAATCGATTCGGATAAGAATCGGGCGAATGATTCTCCGTCCATGTCCTGCACCTGTGCGCGAGGTAACTGAAAGCGGTCGGCGCGGCGGGCGACAACTCCGACTGAAGTAGTGCAGGCGCAATCGAAACCTGCCTTGCGAACCAGCTCAACCGTTTCGCTAGTGTAATCGCGCTTCTGTCCATATGGGTAGGCGAAGCTGGTCACAGGGTTTCCCAATATCTCTTCAAGGTCAGACTTACTTTGGCGCAGCTCATCCCACTGCGAGGCCCGCGAAAGCGCGGAAAGTTGCGGGTGCGTCACCGTGTGGCACCCGACTTCAATCAGCCCTCCTCGCGCAAGCTCGCGTATCTCTTCGCGCGAGAGCGCGCGGTGAGTCGGCCTGGCTGACGGGGCAGCGCCTGCCCATGCCAGCAGTTCGGCTCTGAGCGGTTGCCGCTCGCTTTCCGGCATCGGATGCATCAACTGCCAGAGCGAGCGATAGACCGACTGGCGAGCAGTCGGATCAGCCTCTTGCCATGCTCTCCACCCTTGATTGCGATGATAAAACGTTTCCTGATAGTCAGCCGCTTCGCCCAACTCCCAATTGTAGTTGTTTCCCTGCACGCTTAAACGAAGAGTGTCGGGCAATCGGCCCGGCTGCAGAAATAATCTATCCAGTTCGTCCCACCAGAACTCGCGACCCTCTCCCGTGTAGCCCGTCGTCACGAACACGGTCGCCGGAACATCGTGCTTTTCCAGCAGAGGTTTCGCATTAAGCAGATTGTCGGCATATCCGTCATCAAAAGTCACACTCACGGCGCGGCGCGGAAGAGTCCCATTTCGCATGGCAGCCGACAATTTCTGAAGAGGCATCGAGCGATCATATTCACTCAAGACTTGAAGGTGCTCGGCGAAATGCTGCGGTGTAACGGCCAACTGCCAAGGGTCTGAATCCGTCTCTGCTATGCGGTGGTAAAGCAATATGAGCGAGCGCCTTGAGAGGCGTCTTTTGATTCTTGCGCCAGCGCTTCGTATCTTTTTCAGAATCGGCGCACTCATAATGCGGCCTCCTTCGTAGCTCTGACCGCGATGATGACTTGATAATCCGGGTCGTTATAATCAAGCTCTTCGGCGCGCAGTTCTTCAAAAGCAAGCCCGTGCAGAAATGCGATTGATGCGAGCACGTTCCCATGCGTTTCGACTTTGAAATTTGCAGCCGGAAAAACTTCTCCGAACATCCGTTTGGCTGACAACGCAGTAAACGCCCAATACCAGGAACCATTCCAATCGAAATGATCAATCTGTGTGATGCCCGGAAATGTCGTCAACAGAACTCCGCCCGGTTTGAGTATGCGATACAAAGTCCGAATGGCCGCTCGCACATCGTAGATCAGGTGCAATGTCTGCGTCAGCACTATGCAATCGAATGCATCGGAAGGAATGTGATCGGCGCTTGCGAGGTCGGCTATGATGGTAGCTTGCGGATTGTCTTCTGAAACATGCAACACATCTCTTTGAGTAACACGGTCGCCGCCGAATCTTCGCGTGTAAGAATCATCGCCAACTTCCAATACGCGGCCTCGGATGTCAGCGCCGTTTTCGGCGAGAAAGTTTTCGATGTAGTAGCGATCAACAGGTGTGCCTCGATCAAATCCAAACACACTGCTGACAGGAGTCAGTCGCCGCAGATTGCCTAAGTCTACCTGCCCAAACGGCAAGCGATCTTGCGATTTATTACGGCGACTGCGAAGCCAGTCATAAACCGGCATCGGCAGCGCGTGCCGAGCTATTGATTTCAATCCTTCTTTCATGATCGTTATCCGATATTTCGTGTGTTCCGGCAAACGAGACAAAACCGGGTGGCGCGTCTTCCATCGCTCCCTCTTAATAGCTTGTTGCAGCCCGGCGTCTTCAACGCCTTGCTGATACAAATATGCTTCCAGCCAGTTCAAAAAAGTGAGCCTTTCAGAATGATGTTGACCCGTGCTTTCTGCTACGGCACAACATGAATCGGGATGTTTCCTGTATTTGTACCAGCACTTGCTCGATACGAATACAGGCGCTTTCAGACAGACCTTTGAATGAAAGACCTGATCTTCAAACATTCCGCGAAAGCTTCCTTCATAACCGCCGACCTCTTGCAGAATTTCGCGCCGCGCAAGGCAGCCGGTAGCCATAGCAATCTGGTCTCGCAACAGACTGTTGACGAGCGTCGGCGGCGCAACAAGCCGGTCGGGTCGCACGCCGGGCTCTGGTATATAATCGCGTAGCGCGTCCGTCGGGTTACCAGTCCAACTGTACCAGTACTCGGTCGCGCCGTAGACCATCGCGGCGTCAGGATTAGAATTCAGTATATCAACCTGCTCTTCGAGCTTTTCGGGCATCCATACGTCGTCAGCATCAAGAAATGCTATTAGCTCTCCCCGCGCTTTGCTTATGCCAAGATTGCGCGATACGCTCATTCCCAAATTCTCGTGATCTGTGTGCTCGAAATAACGCGCTTTATTTGGATACTGCTCTGCGTATCGCAACGCCACCCGCGTGCTGTTGTCAGTCGAGCCGTCGTCAACAAGCAGCAATTCCCATTCAGTATAGCTTTGAGCGAATACGCTCTCGATTGCTTCTTCGATGAATCTCTCGGCGTTCAAGAAGATCATCACGACTGTTACCAGCGGCCTTTCGTTGCGAGTGTTGCCGCTCTTAACTTCATGTTCTGCAATCGCTGTAAGCATATTGACCATTTATAGCTATTTACAATTGAGTGTATGCGATGCATCGGTAACTGTAGCGAGCGGGTCGCGTCTTGAGCTTACCCGCTCGCTACCGCTCGCCGTACTGTGAGTGTGCTGTAACTTTCGGAAAGCGTGTTTGACGACGCCCTGCGGATAGTACCGGAGAAGCCTCAGCAGCCCGGATATTGCCCGGCTCCATTTATGCTCGCGCATAAACCCGCGTGCCTGATTAAATAGCTTTTCACCATAATCTTCCTGCACGATGCGTATTCCGGTTTGCAGAGCTTCTTCGTATTGCCTGTTGCCTGAAACATATTCCCGCTGCAAACGCCGCGCGATTACAGCCGCTTTCAACATCTCGGCAAAGTTGCGGCTCATACTTTCGTCGTGCCTGCGATATTCGAGCGCTACGCTGTCGCTGCAGCAAATCGGGAAAAGCCGAATGATTCGAGCATTGAGATCGAAATCCGCCGAAGCGTTAATTAAGGGATTGAAATCCGTAACGAAATCAAAGACTCCCCGGCAATAGATCACCGCGCCCGCAGTCCAGATGTAGTTGTGGCGCAGCAGTTCTAAATAATGATCGCCTTGCGGGTCAACCTGTCGCGGAGTCGGAAGAGGCAAACCATTGGCCGATATCAACTGCACGTGCCCATAGACAAACGCGCATTCAGGGTGCGAGTTTAGAGACTTAATGCCGTCTCGCAAAGCATTCGGAAGCAGTCTATCGTCCGCGTCGAGAAAAACTATGTAGCTGCCTTTGCTCGCTTCCAATCCCATATTGCGAGCAGCAGCGAGGCCGCGATTTTTTTGGCTCAAGCAGCACACGCGCTCAAAGCCTGCCGCTACATTCGCAGTTTGATCTGTCGAGCCATCATCCACAACAATGATTTCATAATGCGGATAAGTTTGCTTGAAGACGCTCTCAATCGCTTCGCCCAAAAAATGGGCCTGGTTGTAACACGGAATGATGACCGACACTAAATCTGGATTCCTCATGACCCGAATGGCTCCTTAGTCAGCGTGACTCCCCGGCTCGATTTTCCAGGCGTGTGCGCAACCTGCGTTGCACAAAGGCAGGAAGCGTTTGCCGCGCTATTGACCTTAATAATTCTCCTGCGATCAACGCGCGATATTTCACATGCTCTATCAGGCGAAACAGTTTCGGGTGACGACATTTCCATCGCGCATCGTTGAGAGCGACTTCGCTGTTTTCGATTCCCTGCTTTTCAAGATACGTTTCTAACCAGTTGAGATAGGTAAGACGCGCTGGCCGCAACTGCCCTCTCTTTTTCACAACAGAGACGGCAGAGTCTGGATGCTTGCGATACTTAAACCAGCTTTGACCGGCCACGAACCTTTCGATTGCCTACTTAACGAGGAACCTTTCAACCCTCAGAAGGAAGTAAGCGCTGCCGCCACCGACCTCTCGGTTTCACCCTTCTGCAATAGGTACTCTCTACCCAGATCAGATACATGCGGCGAAGATTGGGATTAGCGGATCGTACAGCCCTGCCTTCACCGCGCGCTTCCAACTGTGTCAGGGTGTCGGCGGTAGCGATCCCAACACTTGCCCGATACATACACAGGCCACCTGAGACACACCTTTGCATAAAATACCTTATCGGTAAATATCCGGCGAAAGTCAGCTTCAAATCCGCCTACGTCAATTACTTTATCCCGTCGAACCATTATGTCAGAGGGGCAGGGGACGGGCAGATCTTGTCGCAAGAAGCCAACGAGCAACTCTGGCGGGCTAATCAAAGAATCAGGCCGCACGCCAGGCTCTATCAATAAATCACGCCGGGTGTCCTCAGCCTTTCCCGTCCAGCTATACCAATACCGTGTGCGCCCATAAATCATCACGGCTTCGGCGTGAGCTTCGAGAATCGCCACTTGCTGCTTGAGCTTCTCAGGCAGCCATACATCATCAGCATCTAGAAAAGCTATGTATTTTCCTTTAGCCTCGCCTATACCGAGATTCTGAGACGCGCTTATGCCTTTATTCTCATGCCCCGCGTGCTGAAGGTAACGCACATGTTGCGGATATTGATTCGCGTATCTGAGCGCTATTTGCGTGCTGTTGTCGGTCGAGCCGTCGTCTACGAGCAGCAACTCCCATTCGCTGTAGCTCTGCCCAACCACGCTTTCGATTGCTTCTTCCAGGAACCTCTCAGCGTTCAGGAAAATCGTTATTACTGTCACTAGCGGCTTGTTTTTCATCGCTCCCTCGACAGCTACTTCTCGCATAACAGCAACGCGCGCGGCTCTTCGCCGGAAGATAGGACTCTCACATCGCGAAAACGTTTAAGAAGCGCCCTTATGAAATCATCGAGCCTGCCCTGGCCCTCGCGCCGGACGAATTCAACAACAAGCCATCGTTTCGAGAATGAAGACAGCCCTTCGACAATCAGGTCGAAATCAAAGTGATTCTCAAGAGCAATTTTATGCGCCAGACCCAGAGCTAATACCATGTCGCACTTCAACCGCTCGATTGCGGCGATAGAATAATGGTCGGAGTAACCAACGGACGGCGTGGGCTTAATAAAATCAACTATCAATGGCAGAATCGGCAAGCTCTGGTTCCGCGCCGTCTCGTAGATTGTTGTAGCGCGCGACGGATCTGCATCAGCAGAAACTACGCTGCATCCCATCAGGGCTGGCAATGTGGAAGTCCAGGTTGCGCCCCGGCTCAAGTCCAACACTGAATCGGGTCGCAATTCGTTGAACACCTTGTGCAGAGTTCGCTGCTGCGGCGTCCACTCGGATTGAGATGACAACGACGTTATTGATTCATTATGTCGCTCGTCGTGCTTCCTTTCGTATGAAGGCGATTGGATGTTTTCGATGTCTCGCTTTATTTGCTTCAAGAAAGCCAGCCTGGACTTGCGCCCGCTCGCCTCTTTCCTGAATGTAGATTTAATAGCTTTCAAACCTCGCCTGAGCAGCTTAGATAAAACGAGCCGTGACGGGCCGGAGCCGCGCATTACTGTCAGAAAGTCTGATCTCGTCACGCCCTCGTATTCAGGCAAAAGCGTGCGCGCGATGCGTTCTTGCCCGTGCGACATCAGAATCAGCGGGTAATAACAGAACCTGCAAAACTCATCATATGCCGACCAGTTCGACTCACTGTTCTGAGGCGCAATCGAAGTCACATCCACATAAATCGGCTTGCAAGCATCAAACAAAACATTCCATGGATGAGCGTCTTTCAATATGAGATCGCGCTCGGCAAGCTCTATCGTGAGATTGATAATATTGAGCGCAGCGTCCTTAAGCATTGCAGCGCACCATTCCTGCGGGTATGAGATAAACGGGATGCGGTGATGCTTGAGAATCATCGAAAATCCGTTCACGCTTAGATCAGTCGGCTCGGTCTCTATGAGCAACCCCTGCTCGATCAGGTCTTCTATAACGCCCTCGCGGAACAATCGCGCAAAAAATGAAGCATGCTCAGGATAAATGCCGCGACACAATTGATCGTTTAACCAGAAGAGCCTCCCGGCATCATCAGCGAATGAATGCGGGTGGAAGGTCACCTCTTCCGAAGAGAAAAATATGGATCGTTGTTTTAATCTCTCCCGTGCCAACATCAGTGCCTCAACCTATCTCTTTCGACATACCGCGATAATCTTTCTTTGAAAAAAGCAAACGGACGAATGCGAAAATTTCGCGCAGAGTGCCGTGTTGCGCAACGGAAAGGAAATCGTGCCTTCGCTTGCGAAAGAATCCCCAAAAGAACCGGATGCCGATTTCGTGAGTGAATGCGCGCTCGCGTTTGCCAAACAGAAGGCATTTAAACCACGCTGCTGTGTCTGCGATGGCTTGCCTGTAAAGATGCGCGGGAACATCAAACAACCGGCTTGAAGATCGCTCCATCGCTTCTGACCGCATGATCGCAAAGAAGTAACCATGCCCTGTGTGCCATCTGCGATGATAGTTTTTTGTCATGCGCTCGGCTGGCACATCCGTGATGACTACCAAGTCAGGAACATACAACGACTTTCGCCCGGTTCGCCAAAACCGCTCTAACAGTTCCGCATCTTCCATCGAGCCAATGCTATTTTTGACCCGCTGCAAGTCAGGCTCAAACAGCCCCGTCTCTTCAAACGCCTCCGAGCGAAATGCCAGATTGGCGCTTACCAAACAGAGCTTGTTGTCTGCGCTTATAGAAACCGGCTCGTCGCCGTAATCTTGAAGCGCAAGCGGCATCCAGTGATCGCGCGTCAGCCATCGGGGCGGGGCGCTCTTCCATTCGGGCAGGACTTTGCCACCGATGCAATCAACCTCAGGATGAAGATCGAATGCGCGCTTGATCTTAGCCACCCAATCCTTTGCTACTCGCACGTCGTCATCCGCAAACGCGATGACCTCTGCTCTCGCTTCCGCTATCCCCGTGTTCCTCGCATACGACACCCCCTGCTTCCCCTCGAACACGTATCGCAGGTTCTCCTGCCCTCGCTCGACGTAGCCCTCGACCACCTCTCTCGTCCTGTCCGAAGAGTTGTTGTCGACGACTATCACTTCGTACCTCACCCCTTCGCTCTCCTGCTCAAGCACGCTCTCAATCGCTCCCGCTAGCATCTCGCTCCGATTGTATGTGCTGATTATTACCGTTATTTCAAATTCTTTTGCCATAGGCTTTTTATCACTCAATCAACTGCGGCCTGTGAAAGCTTGCCGCCGCTCGTTTCGATTAAATTTCTTGCGCCATAAGGCTTTTATGAACGCCCCGATTTCTGAAATGCCCGAATGTTTTCGTTGCGCAGTGTGCTGTTCGTATCGCTTGCTTATATAGCCGATCAAATACCAAACGGAATTTTTGTTGCGCTGCGACGCGGCCTTGCGACTTAGCAGAGTTGCCCAGGCCCAGCCGAAGCTCTTATTAAACAGGCCGCGATATACGAAGCCGGGCACGCCGAACAGCGTCACGGCATCATTCGGTTCTCCGACAATACGACCATCCGGCCCCATGATTTCATTCAGGCGCATCAGCGAATTGAATTTGCCGGTCGCGGTGTTCCACCTGCGGTGATAGCCTTTCTTCAATCGCTCAGGTTGCACTTCTGCAATGACGACTATGGTCGGAGCATAGATGCCGCAACTGCCTGCCTGCCACAATCGAAGGAGGAATTCGTGATCTTCTCTCCCTGAAAAATCAGGCGAGAAGAGGCCGAACCGCTTGAACACATCACGGCGAAACGAAGCATTAGCCGTGGGCAGGCACAAGGGATTATCGGCATTCACATAGAAAGACTCATCTCCGTAATCCAGTAGCGCGAGCGCCCACCAGTGATCGCGCGTCAGCCATTCCGGCGGCCCATTCTCCCATCGCGGTAAAATCTTTCCGCCTAAAAAATCAATCTCAGGATGAAGATCGAATGCGCGCTTGATCTTCGCTACCCAATCCTTTGCTACTCGCACGTCGTCATCCGCAAACGCGATGACCTCTGCTCTCGCTTCCGCTATCCCCGTGTTCCGCGCATACGACACCCCCTGCTTCCCCTCGAACACGTATCGCAGGTTCTCCTGCCCTCGCTCGACGTAGCCCTCGACCACCTCTCTCGTCCTGTCCGAAGAGTTGTTGTCGACGACTATCACTTCGTACCTCACCCCTTCGCTCTCCTGCTCAAGCACACTCTCAATTGCTCCCGCTAGCATCTCGCTCCGATTGTATGTGCTGATTATTACCGTTATCTCAAATTCTTTTGCCATACAGCGTTCTTCCTTTTAGACAATATCGTCAGGGCGCATTTACAGACATAGACCAATTCTCCTATCCCCCACTTTTATCGGGACATCCCTGTTGAAAACATTTTCGGGGCGCGCGTAGCTATTTCTTTTATTTTTTTACCGGCTTTGTTTGCAACGCCACGCGGGTAATATCGAAGAAGTGTGTATAGTCCTTTCAGGACTTTCTTCCATTCGCGCGCTTCCACACCGGAGCGCACAACTTTCAATAGCTTTTTGCCATAATACTCCTGCCAGTTTCGTATCCCTGCCTTATAAGCTTCCAGAGCTTGCTTGTTTCCTCTGATGAATTTCCGTTGCGAGCCAAGCACGCACAGCGAAGTCTTCAGCATCAGACCGGCGTCATAACTCATGTTCGAGTTGTGCTGGCGATACTCTGCCACCAACTCGCCATAACAATAGATCGGGAAATTTCTGGTGATGCGAAGGTATAGATCATAATCTTCGCAAGCAGTGATGGATGCATCGAAGGATTCAACTGAATCAAAGACCGTGCGGCGATACATCACCGTCGCGTGCATTCCGATGTAGTTCGAGCGCAACATATCCAGGAACGGCTCTTCTTTCGGGCATCGTCCTTGCAAAGACGACATTGGAACGCCATCCGGCTTGATTAACCTGTAACGGCCATAGACAAAAGCGCAGTCAGGGCGACAGTCCAAACAATTAAGTCCTGCTTCAACCGCACCGGGAAGCAAACGGTCGTCTGCATCCAGGAAAACCAGATAATCTCCCCGGCTTGCTTCAAGGCCAGCATTGCGCGCCCGTGACAATCCGCGATTCCCCTGCTTTATCAATTTGACATCTGAATACTTCCGAGCGACTTGCGAGCTATCATCGGTAGAGCCGTCATCAACTACGATTATTTCGAGCCGCCGGTAGCTCTGTCTAAGCACACTCTCTATTGCATCGCCAAGGTATCGGCCCTGGTTGTAGCAAGGTATTATTACTGACACTAGAGGCAGCTTTGTCATAATCGTTTACCGCGTCGCTCAGTGCAGAGCAGTTCCAGTTGTCTTAAAGGCGAATAAAGTATGATTCAGTACTTACTGCTGTTTACTCATCGCAACTCCGATTTAAGTTCATAAAACCCGTTAAGGGCGCGGGCGTCATCTGGTTGTAATGCATGATTCGCCATTCGTGCGGCGCGTAAAAGTTTCCGAGGACGCTCTTGCCCGGATCAACGCGAAGAACTGCGCGCCGTAATTGCCAGTCAATCTCTTCGTTTTCTGCGCGCCGTTTAAGGGTGGCGTCGGCGTAATAAAGGCCGGGTTGCAACCCAAGCTCAGCGCACCAAAACTCGACCGCGCCTATTCCCTGAGCGAGATCGATCTGCTCGCCGCTTAGAGAGGTCGAGTACTGGCAGTGAAACTTGCCCTCCTGCGAATAAAAGAAGATTTCAAAAACAACATCGGCAACAGGCTCGCTTACAGAAAATTCAAGTCGCGCCACGAGCGGGCTGCCGGTGCAGGCGTGAAAGGATTCGCGCCCTTCATCATCATAGAACGCAAGTCCGGTTATATCTGCAAGCTTGCGAGAATCACACCTCTCCGCATCCGATGTACGAGGCATCAACTCCCAATTCGCGGCTCGTTCGTATTGAGTGATTACATCGCGCGGCCAGCCGTTAGCCACTATCTCGCCGTTACTCAACAGCAGCGCGCGGTCGCAAAGGAACTCAACCGCACTCAGGTCATGCGAGATGAAGACTATAGTCGTCCCGCTCTCTTTCAATTCGCCGATTCGTTTGAAGCACTTGGCCTGAAAAGCCGCGTCGCCGACGGCGAGCACTTCATCAAGCAGCAGGATGTCGGGGTGCAGGTGAGCGGCGATAGAAAACCCCAACCGCACATACATGCCCGAAGAGTACCGTTTGACCGGCGTGTCAATGAACTGACGAACGCCTGCGAAATCAATTATGCTATCAAGCTTCTTTGCGATCTCGCGGCGGCGCATTCCGAGGATCGAGCCGCTCAAGTAAACGTTCTCGCGCCCTGTAAGCTCAGGATGAAACCCTGAGCCGACTTCTATAAGGGCTGAAAGCTTGCCGTTGATCATAATCTCGCCGGAGCTTGGCGCGGTGATCTTCGACAGTAACTTTAACACTGTGCTCTTTCCCGCTCCGTTGTGCCCGATGATGCCGAGAGCTTCACCTCGACTCACCTCGAAGCTCACATCTTTGAGCGCCCAGAATTGTTTCGCGCGCCGCCGCAGGTTTTTGAGCCTGTGCGCAAATCCATCGCGCGAGCCTTCCCGCTCCGCCACTTGCCGGATTCTATATTCCTTAGATACGTGACTAAACCTCAGATCAATCATGAATTCCTGATCATCGGCCACTATATGATGTCGGCCATAGTGGCCTCTACACGCTTGAAATAGATATATGAAACCGCAAGCAACACGACGGAGATCAAACCGCCCAGTCCCAAAGAAGAGAAATCGGGAGCCGAGCCGTGTAAGATCACTCGCCGGAAGTTTTCGATTATTCCAACCATCGGGTTCAGCAGGTATAAAGTGCGGAAACGTTCTGGCACAGCGCTGAGCGGGTAAACAATGGGCGTTGCGAACATCCAGACCTGTAGCAATAACGGAATTGCGACCCCGATGTCGCGGAAGCGCACCTGCATCGCGGACAGCAAAAGCGAGACCCCTGAGACAAACAGCGTCAGCACAAAGATTATTGGAATCGCGTAGATCACATTTGCCGTAAGCGAGACTTTGTAATGAATCATCAAGGCCGCCAGCACCGTCGATGCAATAATGAAATCGAATAAGGCCGCGATCACATAAGTGAGGGGCAAAATCTCGCGCGGAAAATAGACTTTTGTAATTAGCTGAGAATTGCTGACCAGACCGTTTGCACCATTCGACAGTGCGGTCGAAAAATAAGTCCAGGGCAGAAGCGCTGTGTAGGCAAACGCCGCATAAGGCGCTCCTTCGCTCGGCATTTTGACTATCAGCGAAAAGATCATTGTGAACAAGAACATGATAGACAGCGGCTGCAATATCGCCCACGATATGCCCAGCGCCGTCTGTTTGTATCGAACTTTTACTCGATGAACGCTCAACGTATAAAGTAAATCTCTATACTCGACGAGTCGCGCCAGATTGCCCAGAAGGTCGAACCGCAGGAATGAAGGCGAACGTATGATCGTTTCGCGCTTCAGAGCGTCAAGACTCGCCACTGAATCCTTCGAATAGTTGATGCTCATTTAGATTCAACCCTTCATTGCGCGGGCTTGTAAAAGTGCTTGCCGTAAAAGAAGCCCGCCAGATCCCAGATCGCAAGTTCGTCTGAGAAATGCTCGGCTGGCTCGATGCTTCTCTTGATCGCCCGCTTCGACATTCGCAGCGCACTGCGCGCTGCTTCTCCGTAAAGCCAACGCGGCACTCCTGCCAGGTGGACTTCCGAAGATCGCTTTTCCCTGCTGAGCACTCCGCGAGAGACGCCGCGCCAGAAACACCACTTGCGGAAATAACGCTTGGTCAATCTTTCAGGCGGTATGTAGTGATGAATAATCAGGTCAGGCAAATAGAACCCGCGTGCGCGTGCGGCGCGCAATCGCTGATACATATCTTCATCTTCTCCAGCAAGAAGCCGCTTTCCCGTGCGACTGAGCGAAGTTTTATACAATCCAACTTTTTGAAATATAGAGCGCGTAAGGACGGCATTGCCGCCCATCAGTATTCCGGGATAATTTTCATCGAAAGGAACAACTTCGCTTCCGCCATCAATCCATCCAATCACGCCCACATAATTCATCGGCAACCAGGCTGGCGGACTCGCGCCCCACTTAGGCACGTATGGGCCGCCAATGAAATCTACATCCGTCTGGCTGAATGCGGATTGAACGCGAGCAAACCATCGCTCATCAATCTCTTCATCGTCATCTATCATGCCGATCAAATCGCCATCGGTTGACGTAATGCCAGCGTTCAAGGCAGATGACCTGCCTTGCTTACGTTCAAACACGTAGCTGAGTCGGCCTTTGAATTTCTGCGCCCATTCTTCAACAACCTGTCTGGTATTATCGGTCGAGTTGTTATCAACGACAGTGACTTTGACATCCAGCGTTGATGGCACCTGACCTCTGAGCAAACTACCCAGCGTCTGCTCAAGCATCTGGTGGCGATTATAGGTCGGAACAATTACATCTAATCGCATCGCCGAATTCCATCATCCTTATTTGACATTGCATTCTTGATAAGCATGCAGAGAGGTTTCTCTGTTCTTCCAGGATCAAGGGGAAAAACGGAAAGGTTCTATATTATTATCAAACCTCGCTTCTGATTCGATTATGTTGATTTCATAATTTTACAACTATCCAGTCCAAGGTCTCCAATATAATAAATACGCAGAACTGGCGGCAGTTTGCAAAAACCGTCTATGTTTTGTTACGGCCATTTTTCGAGTCACATGCTCCAAAATCCGCCTGATTTCTTAAAATTCTTTCATCTATATTGCGAAACTATTGCAGAGAGAATGAATTCTTGACCCGTTATAGAGTGCGTGGTATAACCTTACTTCCTCAACAAACGGTTTGGCAGAATTGTTTGTCAAAAACAATAAAAGTGCTATGAGGCTCTTATTGAAAGGGCTTTAACACAATTTGATTTCCTCACAACCCTGGTCTTTCAAGCCCCTATGTTTCACTTGAATAGACGCTAGCCGAAAGCAATTGATTTGTAGCTTGGCCTCGGTGCAAATCAAAGCCTGATGATCTAGCCGGACTATCGTGTGTAGTTAGAACCCTTGACATAGAAAAAAGCCCTCAGTTGTAACAGGCAAAACCTGAGTCGCCGTTTACAGGCAATTCAAGATACGGAGTTTTGCTTGAACCTCACCTCCTAGAGGAGATTTCTGTTTCTTCAGGCTTCGTCCTGAAGCATTCAGAAACAATTGAATGTGTGTCAACGATGAGTGGGATAGATCAAGCTCTTTTTATGGAGATATATGAAAAAAGTCCTAAGGATTGCAAAGTTCGAGTCATTATTCTTGATTCTCTCTCTCGTCGGCCTATCGCTTGGATTAGCAACCGCGCAATCAGGCACTAATGTTGTGCTATATGCGTCTGAAGCTTCCGTCAGAGTAGGCAACTGGCAAGTCGTTTCCGATTCAACTGCCGCCGGTGGCGCTCGCCTCTCTAATTCTGATCTTGGAGGGGCGAAGCTAACCGATGCAGCGGCCAATCCATCAAGCTACTTCGAGATGACGTTTACGGCTCAGGCCGCCACTCCTTATCGTTTGTGGATCAGAGGCAAGGCTCAAAACAACTCTCCTTACAACGACTCCGTCTTCGTCCAGTTCTCCGGCTCCACCGATGCCACTGGCTCGGCTCTCTATCGCATCGGCACCACCAGTTCCACCTGCATCAATCTGGAAGAGACTTCCGGTTTCGGTATCAGCAACTGGGGGTGGCAGGACAACGGCTGGGGCGTCAACGTCTTCGGCTCGCTCATCTATTTTCAGTCCACAGGCACTCAGACCCTTCGCATCCAGGCCAGAGAAGACGGGCTTTCCATCGACCAGATCGTCCTTTCTCCTGCTTCTTACTTGAATGCTTCTCCCGGCGCTCTTAAAAACGACACTACCATTTTATCGAAGGTCGCTCCGCCGCCACCACCGCCGCCGCCGCCGCCACCACCACCGGCAGCCGCGTCGAATGTTGTCATTTGGGCATCTGATGTGCCGAACAACAAAGTCGTCGGCAACTGGTCTAAAGTATTTGACAGCACGGCAGCAGGAACTACTTCTCTGCAAAACTCCGATCTTGGAGGGGCGAAGCTAACCGATGCAGCGGCCAATCCATCAAGCTACTTCGAGATGTCGTTTACGGCTCAGGCCGCCACTCCTTATCGCTTGTGGATCAGAGGCAAGGCTCAAAACAACTCTCCTTACAACGACTCCGTCTTCGTCCAGTTCTCCGGCTCCACCGATGCCACTGGCTCGGCTCTCTATCGCATCGGCACCACCAGTTCCACCTGCATCAATCTGGAAGAGACTTCCGGTTTCGGTATCAGCAACTGGGGGTGGCAGGACAACGGCTGGGGCGTCAACGTCTTCGGCTCGCTCATCTATTTTCAGTCCACAGGCACTCAGACCCTTCGCATCCAGGCCAGAGAAGACGGGCTTTCCATCGACCAGATCGTCCTTTCTCCTGCTTCTTACTTGAATGCTTCTCCTGGCGCTCTTAAAAACGACTCCAACATTCTGCAAAGCACAATTGGAGGCGGATCGCCGCCGCCTGCAAATCAGCCTCCGACGGTCACGGTTTCAGCTAATCCGACCACAGGCCTGGCTCCGCTTCCCGTGAGCTTCAGTTCCAACGCAAATGATGCTGACGGCAGCATCATTTCCTATAGCTGGACCTTTGGAGATGGTCAGACCGCAACGCAGCCATTTACATCAAGCACGTATACGTCTGCGGGCACCTATACTGCGAGGCTGACCGTCACGGATAATCAGGGCGCAACTGCGAGCGCAACAGTCATAATCAATGTGACGACACCTCCTCCGGCTACGGGCACAGTGACGGTGAAGGTGATGACCTGGAATAGCCAGTTCGGCAACGGGACTGACAATCTCCATAATCTTGATCGTCAGGCAACGTGGATAGCCAATATGAATGTCGATATTGTCGCTATGTATGAGGTCAATCGCTCTACTGCCGAAGATCAGGCCCAAATACTGCGCAACCTGGTGTCATCGAGGACAGGCCAAAACTGGTCTTTCACCTGGATAGGTAAATACGCGGGCTGCTCGGAAGGCAACTTGATATTGACGAAGTGGACTATTGTCAGTTCAAGCTCGTTATACCTGAGCTATCAGAGGTCAGTCGCGCAAGCGACGATCAATGCAAACGGCAAGATCGTCAACTTCTTTGCAACTCACATTGATCCTGATTCCGCGTTTTCCAGAACTCAGGAGATGATCGAGATTAAGAACTTTGCCTCGAACTTCGCTGAGCCGCGCATCATCGCTGGCGATTTCAACGCAAGTCCTGATTGGCCTGAGATAGGAAATATGTTCGCAACCTACTTCGACTCCTGGAACGATGCGTGGCAAGGCGGCACTGCCGCAGCTTATCCCGATAATCCTGTGGAGTGGCAGACCAGAACGCGCAGGGGCCGAATAGATTACATCTTCTATTCCAAGGGCGCGAGCAACCTGACTGTGAAATCTGCTCAGATACCCGATCAACGCAACCTGAGTATATGGGCATCGCAAACAATCGGCACACTTGATGACAGAGGCGTAAGACCATCCGATCACAACCTCATGGTGACGACCTTTGAAATCAGATAGCTCCTTAATTGAAAAGGCCGCCCTTCAATTCAAATTGAAGGGCGGCCTTTTCATATCTCCATATCACGCTCGCGTCCGGTTCATTTAAGGTTTAGCGAGCTTGAAGTTATCAAATATCACTTTCCCTCCTCCGTTCACCTCCGCCTGCCACGTCCCTCCCTTCATCTCCACCTGCACCGCTCCCAACCCTATCCCGCTCGTGCTCCACGCCTCGCTGTACATCTGCGTCCAACTCCCAGGCACTCCTCCGTTGTCTGCTGCTACCTCGAACACCACTTTGTTGTTCGCTTGATCGTGCCTGATCCTCCAGTACCGGTGATTCACACTGCTGTAGCTCGCCGTCAGCAGCGTCCCCTTCACCGTCGCTATCTTCTTCTGCAATACCAACGTCCCCGACTCCACAAATATCCGGTAGTAGTTATCCACGTCCTTGCCTATCGTGAACATCGCATCTGCTGTCGTGTTCGCGGCTGGGGCTTGCACCAACTCCACATAGCAGTATGCGTTCGTGAAGTTGTAGCTGGTTGCCGACCTCAGCCCGTTGTAGTGTGATCCTGAGGTCTGTTGCAGCATCGGGCCTATCTCAAGACGTTGGTTCGTCTCAAGGGTAGGGAGGCTCGCGTCTGTAAATCCGCTGAACAGGTTCGAGGCCGTCCACTTTGTTGTGTTCAGCGTGTTATCGTTGAAGTCATCTGCCAACAACACTGTTTCAGTTGGCGGGGCCGATGTGTATGTGTAGCCTCCGTTGAGCGTGCTGCTCAAGCCGTTAGTATTTGTCACTACAACCGCAACTGCGCCTGCTGCATGGGCAGGCGTAGTTGCTGTGATTGAAGCGCTGTTTGTCACGTTGATATTAGTAGCTGGCAATCCGCCTATCATCACTGTCGCGCCGGTAGAAAAACCGCTGCCGCTGATCGTCACAGACGTACCGCCGTTCGTTGTGCCGGAGTTCGGTGAAACGGCTGAAACTGTTGGCGCAGGGCTTGTTGATGTGTCGAAGAATTCCAGCATATTCGGCGCGGTCGAACCCGCTCCTGGAAAATTTGTTAGCCCTAAAGCCTCCGCCGTCATCCTCAACACACTTTGATGCTGATAGAACGTTGTAGCTCTATATCCCGGTTTCACTCTGGGGCTAATGACAACCGTTGCTATCTGCCCGCCGCCCCCGGCAGTATCAGAATCAAATGACTCATCAAAGACGATCACAAGCAGTCCATCTTGTTGAAAGACGGGACTCGCAATCAAAGGAGCGATGTTTGTACTGAGCCAATTGTCTGCAGTTGCAAGCTTGTCTGCATCAGTGCACGAAGGCTGATTCTGAGGGCAATCGTGCGCGTTGTTAAATTGATTAGGGATGATGAAAGAGTAGTTAGGCAGTTGGTTATTAGATAAATCGGTTGCCAGTTGCGAGAACGGCACGAGCTTACTGGTCTGCGCAGGGACGTTGATTACGTCAGTGAAATATGCGAATGGATTGTGACGCTTGACGTAAGGATACTGATCCGTGCCCGTGTAGCCAACTGATGGTAAACTTTCTGCATACGACTTCCAGGTCTTTCCGGCAGCTACCAACTGGCGAACGATGTTATCCGCCGACACAGTTCCCGTGAAGTTGCTGTCGTTGGTGATTACCTGCCCCGTAGTCAACCAGAAATAATCGCCAATCGAAGGATGAGTATTCGCAAAATAATTAGTAGCCAATCCGTACCTCGACGCGAGGCTGTTCAGGTATGGCATCGCTGAGCTACCAATCACACTCGAATAACTATGATTCTCTTCTACAAGAATGAACACATGACCGTGCGACGGCACTACGGCATTAGAGACATAAGTGTATCCATTGGCAAGCGTGGCAGACTGTCCATCGCTGTTGGTCACTACGACATTGGCTGCGCCTGCTGCGTGAGCGCCAGTCAAGGCTGTTATCATGCTGCCGCTCACCACGTTCACACCCGTCGCTGTCACTCCTCCTATAACAACACTCGCGCCGCCTGCGAAATTGCTTCCGCTTATCGTTACACTCGTCCCTCCGCTTACACTGCCACTCGTCGGGTTTATTCCGCTTATTGTCGGCGCTGGCGTCGGACTGCCTGTCTTCGGAAGTATAGTAGTGTCGTTTTTGGCTGGCCCCGGTGGCGTGCTCAAATACGTAGCTGGAGACAACACTATCTGATCTATCGATATTCCGTCCTCTCTCACCTGCACTCTTATCGTGTGCTGCCCGCTCGTTTGAAAATATACCTGCGGCCCCAACACTCCCACGCCTCCCCAACCGTTATCCTGCCAGCCCCATCCGCTCAACCCGCACCCACTGCATTCTTCCAGGTTCATCTCTGTTGATGTGGTCGTCCCTATCCGATATGTCGCCGCTCCGTTCTGGTCTACGCTGTCTGAGAACTGCGCGTGAACAGAGTCATTGTATGGAGAGTCGTTGAGCGCCTTGCTTCTCACCCAGAAGTGATAAGGCGTGCTTGCCTGCGCAGTGAACGTCATCTCGAAATAGCTAGCAGGATTTGCAGCAGCGGTGACTACTTTCGCCTGTCCCGCATCCGGGTTGAATATGCGATTGCCGCCCGCCGCCGTCTGGTCTGCCACGACTTGCCAGCTTCCTACTTTCACGCTCGCCTCAGACGCATACAAAATGACGTCACTCGCGGCAGGCGGGGGTGAAGCAAGCGCCAAACGCCCCCACCAGGTTCCCCATCGGTCAACTCCTCCTGAAGGTGGAGCGGTATAGGCTTGAATCGTCCACATATCAATGTCATTCAGCGGGTCTACTATGGTGCTGCTATAATCGCCCCACTTGTTGCGCGTGCCGCCATTGGTTTTTACATAAGGAGCTTGACCGTCTTTCAAAACAGCAGGGTCTCTGAGCGTATTGGCAGGATCAGAGGAAGCGCGAAAAGAGTAGCTCGCGCCTGCATACTGGGTCGCTGAAAAACGCGAATAGCCAATGAACACATCGTTGTTTTTATTAACAGCGATGCTTGGAAAGCCATAAAAAATATTGCCGCTCGGATCATCTATACGACCACGTTGTTGTATGGCTCCGCTCGTGCTCAATTGCCACCATTGAACAGCGCTTCGTGTTGCCGATCCCCCGGCGGGCAAAAACACCGTTTGCGCGCACCACAAAGATCCATTTCGATATACAACATTCTGCGCTACCGCGTCCCCATCGTTTATGTTCTGAGAAGAACCGAGTTGCGGAGCGAAATTTCCGCTTCCAGGAGGCGCGTTGTCCCATGGATTCGGCGTTGACGGGAACGCGATGCCGAGCGTCAACACTTCTGAACCGACTGCGCCTGTTATCTTACTGAGTCGCAAAGCGCCCGTCCCGCCAGAGTTACCATTCCAGTTTTCAATTATGTATATAGTCGAAAGCGTGTTGTCGTAAGTGACAGCCGGAACCTGTGAATTCCCAGAGGAATCTTGAAAAAGAGTGAACGGGCTTCCGCTTCCGGCATACAGAGATGACTTATTGAATGCATAAATATTCGAAGTGACAAACTCTTTATCGCTTATTCGGTAGGCGTTCGCAGTCACCACAATCCAGTCTTTGTTGAATCCGACATTCGGGTAATCAACGAAGACAAGGTCGGCTGCATCTGCATCTATATTGAAGAGGTTCCAATTGCCGTTCGGGTCGCCTGTTTGAGACACGCCAACCAGCAACGCGGACGTAGCTGTGCGAAAATCGGCGAGCGAGATGAATATCCATCGCGCGGCAAACGAGTCATAATAAATTTTCGTGTCGAATACATTCGGGTGCCCGAAGGCGGCCCAAAAGCCGTTGAGCGAAACGGTGTTGACTGTCGCCCCATTTCTCGTTTGAACACGAACCTGACTGTTGAGAGCAACCATCAGGTGATTGGGGCCTACGGCTCCGTGCGTGTCTGAAGGAATGCGAGTGTTATCATCATCCAGAGCTAAAAAGCTGGATGCCAAAGCAGGCGAGGCTGCTGTTATACCTGAAGGAGCCGATGCGCTACTGTCATCGCTCGTTGTGTTCGCGCCTGCTGGTATCGCTTTATTCTCGAACTCTTCAGAATCTTCTAATGGCTAATGGATAGCCAATGGTTTTCGGATTGTTGGAGCGAGCCGTTCTTTGTTTGCCAGATCGGTAAAATTCATTACTGCACTTCGATTGGCATTACCACGCGCAGCAGGTTCTTGAGCGTTGCCGCTCTGACTGGTCGGCTCTTCGCTTTTTTGCTCTGGGCTTGCGGCTCGGCTTCCATCAGGCAGAGTGAATGCCGCCGTCAAAAGCGCTATCAGGAAAAAAGGAATTAATGCTAAACGCCAACGCCAGGTTTTTGTAGAGGCCGAAGGCAGTAAGTCACCTCGATGAGCGTCCAAATTTACCCCCTTGAGCTATGCAGAAAGGCATATCGTGTGAGGTTCTCAAAATATACTGCTGGCTGATTCAGCCTGTCCGTTAAGGTTTAGCGAGCTTGAAGTTATCAAAGATCACTTTCCCTCCTCCGTTCACCTCCGTCTGCCACGTTCCTCCCTTCATTTCCACCTGCACCGTCCCCAATGGGATTCCGCTCGTGCTCCACGCCTCGCTGTACATCTGCGTCCAACTCCCAGGCACTCCTCCGTTGTCTGCTGCCACCTCGAACACCACTTTGTTGTTCGCTTGATCGTGCCTTATCCTCCAGTACCGGTGATTCACACTGCTGTAGCTCGCCGTCAGCAGCGTCCCCTTCACCGTCGCTATCTTCTTCTGCAACACCAACGTCCCCGACTCCACAAATATCCGATAGTAGTTGTCCACGTCCTTGCCTATCGTCAACATCGCATCTGCCGTCGTGTTCGCGGCTGGGGCTTGCACCAACTCCACATAGCAGTATGCGTTCGTGAAGTTGTAGCTGGTTGCCGACCTCAGCCCGTTGTAGTGTGATCCTGAGGTCTGTTGCAGCATCGGGCCTATCTCAAGGCGTTGGTTCGTCTCAAGGGTAGGGAGGCTCGCGTCTGTGAATCCGCTGAACAGGTTCGAGGCCGTCCACTTTGTTGTGTTCAGCGTGTTATCGTTGAAGTCATCTGCCAACAGGATCGTTTCTGTCACTATAGGCAAAGCATAAGAATACCCGTTAGGCAAAGTGCCGCTTTGCCCATCGAGGTTTGTCACGGCAACATTCACAGACCCTACCTCATGAGCAGGCGTAGTTGCGGTGATTGAAGTGCTGCTTGTTACATTCACATTTGTAGCAGCTATGCCAGAAAAGCTCACTGTCGCGCCCGTCACAAATCCGGTTCCGCTAATAGTTACAACAGTGCCACCTTCGTTCGAGCCGGAATTCGGTGAAACAGTTGTGACAGTAGGAGCAGGCGGCGGCGGGTTTGTTACATAAGTGAAGCCATTAGCGAGCGTGGCAGATTGACCGTCTGAGTTCATAACTACTACATCAACGTCTCCTGCTGCGTGAGCGCCAGTCAAGGCTGTTATCGTGCTGCTGTTGACTACGTTCACGCTGGACGCAGCCACACCTCCTATACTTACGCTTGCGCCGCTCGCGAAATTGCTCCCGTTAATTGTTACGCTCGTTCCTCCGCTGGTGCTCCCCGTGTTAGGGTTGATGCCGCCTATTAGCGGCGCTGGCGGCGGCGGCGGGACTATGTACGTGTACCCATTAGTAAGCGTGGCAGATTGACTATCGGTGTTGGTCACTACTACATCAACAGTCCCCGCTGCATGAGCGCCAGTCAAGGCTGTTATCGTGCTGCCGCTCACCACGTTCACACCCGTCGCTGTCACTCCTCCTATAACAACACTCGCGCCGCCTGCGAAATTGCTTCCGCTTATCGTTACACTCGTCCCTCCGCTCACATTCCCGCTCATCGGATTTATTCCGCTTATTGTGGGCGCTGGAGCCGGGCCGCTTCCGCTCTTTCCGAGTATCGTAGAGTTGTTCTTCGCACTTCCCGGCGACGTCGTCAGATACGTGGCTGGAGACAGCACTATCTGATCTATCGATATTCCGTCCTCTCTCACCTGCACTCTTATCGTGTGCTGCCCGCTCGTTTGAAAGTATATCTGCAAGCCCAACACACCGACGCCTCCCCAACCGTTATCCTGCCAGCCCCATCCGCTCAACCCGCACCCACTGCATTCCTCCAGGTTCATCTCTGTTGATGTGGTTGTACCTATCCGGTATGTCGCCGCTCCGTTTTGGTCTACGCTGTCTGAGAATTGTATGTGAACGGAATCATTGGAGGTTGAATCATTGAGCGCCTTGCTTCTTATCCACATATGATAAGGCGTGCCTGCCTGCGCAGTGAACGTCATCTCGAAATAGCTAGCAGGATTTGCAGCGGGTGTGACTACTTTCGCCTGTCCCGCATCCGGATTGAATATGCGATTGCCGCCAGCCGCCGTCTGGTCTGCCACGACTTGCCAGCTTCCTACTTTCACGCTCGCCTCAGACGCATACAACACTACTTCTCCTTGCGGCGGTGGTGGCGGAGGTGGAGGCGCTACGTAGGTGAACCCATTTGCAAGAGTGGCCGTCTGGTTATCGGCGTTTCTTACAACCACATCCGCCGCCCCTTCCGCGTGCGCCGGAGTTGTTGCAGTGATTGAAGTGCCGTTCACCACATTCACCGATGTTGCGGCGGTTCCGCCTATAGTCACAGTAGCTCCGGTTGCGAAGTTCGTGCCTGTGATAGTCACGTTTGTTCCGCCGACGGTCGTTCCTGAATTAGGAGAAATGCTGGTAACAGTCGGAGGCGCGCCGGGCGTGCCCAACATTGTGAAGTTGCGAATTGGGCCGCTCGCAGTCACATTCGCCATGGTCTTGCTGACTATTCGCCAATAGTATTTTGTTCCCGGCTGGAGATTCTGCACTTTAAAAGTCTCTGGGGCTCCATTGTCTACTCTGCCGATGAATTGGTCAGCCAAGAGCAGCGGCGGGTTTGGATCTGTCCCAAAATAGATGTCGAATTTATGCGCCCAGTTTCCGCCTTCCCATGTTAGAGTCACGGGACTTTGTTGACCCGTCGCATTATTGGCTGGCGATTGATAGACAGGCTGATCCGGAGGAAGCGGGATGAATGGCTTAGTCTCTGTCGCTGAATTCCATTTCCGCTCAAAGTGACTGACGAACCAGTTAAAGAACCATGGCTTCGTCGTAAAATAGTTATTTTCCTGCTGGCAGTTCGATGACGGGCCTGTCCAGTTTGACGAGCCAAAGATCGTCGTCCCCTGCCCGTAGAGCATCAATACTTTTTCGTGATTCAATCCTTGATGAGCGCGAATCTTTATCTGGACTCCTGCGTTGTACATAAGATCAACATTGTAGGCATCCCATTGGCGCGCGGGATTTCTATATTCATCCTGTTCCGTGATCAGACGAACCGGCACGCCGCGCGCCCTCGCATTGACTGTGTCATTCGTGTAACGATCATTTGTGATGCGATACATGATTATGTCAATCTTCTGCGTCTCGTGATTGATATGAAATGCCGTGCGGCCATAATAGTCCTGTGACCCATCAGCGGACGGCGGAAAATTCAGAGCAGGGTCAATCGGAGTTGTCGGGTATTTGCGAGTCAAAGGCCCCGTGATATTCCCATAATTTCCATAGTTGACTGTATCCGTCCACAGATTATCCATCTGCGTTTTGAAGCTGTTGATTACCGCCGGATCATCGGTGAAATAGATCGCCTCATCTATGTAATCCTGGTACGGGATGTTCGGCACGAAGAAGAAAGGCCCATAATTAGCCCCGCTGAATTCAAGTTTATTCTGACCAACGAAGAGCATGAATTTCATGTGCAGGATGCAGTCTGCAACCTTGTAGCGCATGGGTACGCCCGCCGCGCGAAGCTGATCGAGTATCTGCTGGTTGCCAGCATAAGTAGCGCTGGCGCGCGGGTCGCACAGTATGCGAACCGGCACCCCGGCTTGATGCCTTGCGATGAGCTTGTTGGAGAGCGATGTGTCCTGTATGAACCAGAAGGACACGTCAATGCCGACCGTTTCGTGATCTATGAGGTCCCATAACGGTTGACGGCAATCCTCAAAGGCAGTGTCACAGAGTCGCTCCTGCGCTTGAGTTGGTTGAGCGTTGATCGCAAACAAACCAAGGAGTAGGCAGAGGATAGGGGCTATTTTTTTTGTGGTGTGCATATTCTTCTTTCTTGACTCGTGGTAGAACCTTGCTTCCGGTTGGTGTCCATTTTCTTTACAACTTAACTGAAAACAGCGTCTACGTAAGCGAGCACTATGCCAGCTTTGACTCAACTCCATGAAAGGTGTATTACCCGAAGCAAATCAGGCAAACCCGCTGAGAAAGTGTGTTAAAGATTCGAGCTGAACGCATATAAATTTAATACAGCGACATGTAAATCAATACGGCGGCAGGTAAAACTCTATGAGTTTGCGAACTGATTTCTCTTCCTTTCAGATAGCAAGCCGCGCCCGACATCAGTCCCAATACTTTCAATACTAGGAATTAAAATCATTCTCCACTAAATGAAGACGCAAAAACAGGTATTCTACGATGCATGAAATGCTAAATGACTCCTCAAATTTCGGAATCAAATATAGACAATCAAAGTTATCCATGGATTATGTACACATAATTCACCTAACAGGCTTCACCTACTTGCTTGCAGTCTCCATGCACCACTTCAGGATTTCAGCCATCTCAGGAGCGTGCCTGGTTATACACGTTAAATGTCCGCCTCTCACTGTATATACTTCGGTCGCTGGTGACACATCACGCCAGCCCCAGGTCGGATCATTCGTCGGAACGAATGGAGATTCATCAGGCCAAAAGAGCGTGACCCGGCCTGAGTATTGTCTGGGCACATAACTCGTCATGGCTTTCACATAAGTATCTGCGATCTTTTGACGGCGCGCATCTTCAGCGGGCGTTTCGGGTCTGTTCGCGCTTGACGCTTCTGGAATTTGTTTTCGGCCAGAGAAAGAAGCCGCCAACGATTTAAGCTTCTTCAATCCTTTATCATGAGCGAATGCCATCTGTTCGCGCTTGCTCAATCGGAATAACTCAACGAAGCGGGCAGCATAGTAATTCTTCACTTGTTCGAGGCGAATAGCCCGGTCGCGCAAATTCAGAAAATAATCCTGAGCCTCGTTAGCTCCCAACCCTCTAAGCAAACAGAAGCGACTGACCAAATCCTGCAACTGCCTGTAGCGCGCATTGGTCGCTGCCGCGCATATAATGACCAGCAATTCCACTTTGGCTCCCGCCGCTTCAAGCCGTGGGCCATTTCAAAAGCGATGAGACCGCCGTTGCAATGACCGCCTAACATATAGGGGCCTTCGGGCTGAAAATTGAGCAGCGTCTTGAGATGATATTCCGCCATGGCCTCGATGGTTTCGGGTATTGACTGATCATCCAGCCCGTGAGGTTGAAGCGCATAAAAAGGTTGATCGCTGCCCAGATGACGCGCCAGGCTCAGGCAATAAAGGCCGCCTCCGTTAAAATCGCCGTGCAGATAAAAGAAAGGTTTCTTCGTCGCTCCGGCCTGTACCTGAATCAGCGAAGTCGCCGCTGATTCGGATGCTTGTTTGAGGAGGACTTTGGCCAGATTTTCAATCGTCGCGCCAGAGAACAGCGTTGATAAAGGGAGCTTTTTGCCAATCACCTGCTCTATGCGATCCATCATGCGGACGGAAAGCAGCGAGTGTCCGCCCAGATCAAAAAAATTATCCCTGATGCCTATAGGTCTTATGTCGAACAGCTCTTCCCAGATTTGCACTAACTGATATTCGAGCGGGTCTCTAGGCTTGATGTATGCGTCGCTCATGTCTGTTCGCTCGTGATCGGGCGCGGGAAGCGACGCGCGATCTATCTTGCCGTTGCGATTAATCGGAAATTCGTCGAGCGCGACAAAAACAGAAGGCAGCATTTGCGCAGGCAGTTTTCTTCTCAAAAAATCTCTTACCTCTTGCGCCAAATCTGCCTGATTCGTAGAGGCGTAATCCGAAGCGGGAACTATGTAAGCCACAAGGCGCTTGTCGCCCGGCGTGTCTTCTCTTGCCAGAACGACTATTCCCTTGATAGCAGGACAACCGGCGGCTGCCGATTCAATATCTCCCAACTCGATTCTGTAGCCGTGAATCTTAACCTGATTGTCAACGCGCCCGCAGAATTCGATATTGCCATCACTCAGGTACCTTGCCAGGTCGCCCGATCTGTAAAGACGACCATGCCCGTCTCTATCAAAAGGATTGGCGATAAATTTCTGCGACGTTATGTCGGGCCTGTTCAAATAGCCTCTGGCAATCCCTGCTCCCGCGATGTGCAACTGGCCGGGAATCCCGATGGGGACTGGCCGCAATCGGTGATCGAGTATGTATGTTCGAGCATTGTTGATTGCTCGACCGATGGGCACTTCCCGTCTTTCACCCTTGAAGTGCGTCAGGTCATGTGAGGTGGCAACGATAGTCGCTTCCGTCGGGCCATACGTGTTCACAAGCCGCACGCTTGATGCGACACGTTTTGCCCAGACGCTCAGGCGTTCAGGCATCGCGCGCTCTCCGCCAATGATTACCAGTCGCAATGATTCCGGAAGCACGACTCCGCCGTCGTCCAATCTCTCGACCAGCCCGTGCCAGTATGCGGTCGGAAGATCAAGAATCGTGACTGCCCACTCCTGACACTTTTCGAGAAAGGAAGAGATCGAAGCAAGCGCGGAATCGTTTCTGAGCACAAGCGTTGCGCCGCGCGTCAAGCAAGGGTATATCTCTTCCGCGCTCGCATCGAAGTTTATTGATGCAAACTGTAGAACGCGATCCGTGGGTTTAATATCATACTCGGCTGCGGCGGACTCCGAAAAATTCACAACAGACCTGTGCTCGATCATCACCCCTTTTGGCGTTCCGGTGGAGCCTGAAGTGTAAATCACATACGCGAGGTTTTCAGGCGTGGTCTGTGCATCAGGATTATCTTCGCTACGCTCGGCGATCAGTTCCCAATCTGAATCTATGCATATCACGCGCGCGCTGTGGTCGGGCAGGCTGTCAAGCCCGCGCTGCTCGGTGAGCAGTACTGCGGGCCTTGCGTCATCAAGTATGCCCGCCAATCGTTTTTTCGGATACGCGGGATCAAGCGGCACGTATGCCCCACCGGCTTTCAGTATCGCCATTATGCCGACTATCATTTCAAGTGAGCGTTCCATGCAAATTCCCACAAGCGATTCCCGTCCTACGCCTACGGCTCGCAGATGATGCGCGAGTTGATTTGCTTTTGCGTTTAGCTCCATGTAGCTCAACTTCTCGCGTTCAAACATTACGGCAGTCGCTTTGGGCGTTCGTTTCACTTGAGCTTCAAACAGTTGATGAATGCATGAATCTTGTGAATATTCTCGACGAGCGCCAATCCAATCAAAGAGCATTTGCCGCTGCTCTGCTTCGGTTAACATAGGAAGCGAAGCAAGACATTGATATGGATTTTGAGCCATCCCTTCTAATAAAGACTTCACGTGCCCAAGCATTCTTTTGATAGCATCGTCGTCGAAATTCCGCTGATCGTAAGCAAGCCTCAAAAGCAGTTCCGATCCGGCCCATGCTGAAAGCGCAAGAGGATAATTTGTCTGCTCTAAAAGTTTGAACTCGCGACGCTCCCAGTTCTCGCCCTGCGCCCTGAGAAAAGTGTCCAGCTCGTAATTCTCGAAGACCAGAAGGCTATCGAACAACGATCTCCCATTAGAAACTTCGCTCCACTCTTGAATCTTCATCAGCGGATCATGTTCATACTCTCTAAGCGCGATGTGTTTCGCGCGAATCTGTTTCAGCCAGGCGATCAACTGCATGTCTTCGGCTACGTGAAGACGCATTGGAAGCGTATTGATCATTGGGCCGACTATAGATTCGGCTCCTGCGATTGCAGACCGGCGACAAGCTCTGGTTGCTCCGAAAACGACATCCGTTTCGCCGCTGTAGCGACCGAGCAACAAAGCCCAGGCCCCTTGCACCATGTTATTGAGCGTTACCTGATGCGATTTTGCGAGCGACTTCAAATCCGATGTCAGAGATGCGGAAAGTTTGATCTCACGCTCTGTATACACAGACCCGTCAGCAACAGCGTTTTGATCGTTGCGAGTTACAACCAGAGGCGTGGGCGACCGAAAATCTTTAAGCTCATCTCGCCAGAAATTCTCGGCCTTGCTCGTGTCCCGCCCGCGTTGCCATTCGATGTAATCTCGATAAGCGCGCGGCTGGTCAAGCTTCAGAATCCTTCTGTTCGAGAATGCTTCATAGTATGCGAAAACTTCTTTCAGAACTATGATGAACGAACGGCCATCAATTATCGCGTGATGAAATGTCCAGATAAATTGATAATCGCACTGCCCGACTCGAAAAAGCGCAAAGCGGTTGAGCGTCTTATCGGTCAAGTCAAAGCCGCGTTTGCGATCACCGTCCAGATAAGCAGTAAGCCGCGCTTGTTGCTCATCAGTGGACAGGCTTCGCAGGTCTTGTTCATTCCATTGCGGGCTTGCGCTTCGGTTGACTTCTTGAACAGGTTCTTCGAGACCTTCCCATCTGAAGCTGGTTCTTAGAATCGGATGACGATCTATCACTCGTTGCCAGGCCAGCATAAATTCGTGGACGTTAAGCTTTTCGTGCAAGGTGTAAATCATCTGCTCGATTTCTACACCCGAATGGCGATCATAGATGCTATGAAACACCATGCCTTGCTGCATCGGTGAGAGCGGATATGAGTCTTCAACATCGTGAGGTCTTGCCGCTTCGGCAAGCGGGGTATTGGATATGATCGGCATATTTTTGCCTTAACCTTCAACTGGTCTGCCCCCGATTACTTCCGAAGCAGACAGTTCTGCAATAGGGTCGAGTTCGAGAACTTCGTAAAGCTCGCGCACGGCCCTGGAAGTCGCTGTTCCTGGCCGGTAAAACAATTCGTCGGCAACAGCTTTTCGCGAAACCGATTTTTGCAATGGCTCCGATAGATTGTCGTAGACCGCGTCGACAGCTTGTTCAACTGTTTGAACCGTTGTTGAAGCCTCTGCCATCAACGAGACATAATCGGCGTGAATGTTTGTTGCCGCTATCAATTCAGGCACTTCGATGCGAATCAATGGGCGATCAAGCAGCAGGTATTCAAATCCAACAGAACTGTGATCCGTGATCAGTAAGTCTGCTGCCATCAGATATAAAGAAGCATCGCTGCCGGTTGCCAGATGGCCTGCGCTGCGGGCGAGCACAGGCTCAAGGCGCGAGACCCAGTCAACTCCGCCGGAATGTATATATGCAGAGTCGCGAGAGCGATCATGCAACTTTACGATAACTGCATACCCGGCAGCGCAAAGCCGCTCGACCAGATCTTCCCCCATCTTATTCAGAGAAGAATATTGCGACCACGTAGGCGCATACAGCACCGTCTGCCTCTGAGGATCAATGCCGAGCGACGACAGCACTTCATCTCTTTTGAGCGATCCGTCAACAAGACAATCGAGCTTTGGATAACCGACCAGGCGAGCAGCAGCAGACTCAGGATCAATTGCGCCCGAAGCGACGAAGTTTCTCATGCGCCTGCGGTTGATAAAAAAGAGCCGGTCCCAATCGCGCATCGAGGTGTCAGGCGAGTCGTACACATTCCCGTATTTCCCGGCTACACCATGAAAGGTGAAAATGCGCCGGGTTCCGCGAGGCAGTTTCACCCATAGCAGGTCTGCCGTGATATAAGCGTCGAACTTCATCAGCGAAGCACGCCTTGGACTGATCAAGCGCGCATCTTCTCTCGTTTCGCTGTAAATTTCGCGCGCGCGCGAAGGCTGTTCGCTCGCAGTGAAATAAAAGGTAATGCGCTCATCTGATTTCACTCTATCGAGAATCGGGCGAACGACTGCATAGTTCATCGGCGTGCGCGCGTTTACCAGCACCGAACGACCAGACTTGCGCCAGCGCTGCAGGCGCTTATCAGCATTTCGCGCTATTTCAAAAATTCGATCAACGCTCATAATAAGCACAGTTAGAAAGAAGCTCCGTAGGAGCGACCTGTCTATAGTTAAATCAGAATTAACATTTTCCGTAGCTCCGTAGGAGCGACCTGTCAGTCAAGAGGTCGCTCCTACGGAGCTACGGAAAACTCTACCGATGCCTCTGCTATAGACAGGTCGTCCCTGACGGGACTGCTAAAACACGCTCTGAAAGCGTCCTATATTTCGCTGCTCATCGCGGCAACAGCCAGCAGTTGCTCTTCTGCCATCTCTTCGTCCATCGAAATCAACGGGAGGATTTGATCAAGCGCCCGCGCGTAATCTTCGGGGTAATCAATTTCAATCCAGGGGAAGCCGCAAGTGCTGACCGCGTGCAAAGGCTGCTCTAACGCGAACTCACGAAAAGCGCGCGGAGCCCAATCTCGATGCGCCCCAGCCGCGATCAACTCGTCCATCTTTTCGACTAAAACTTTGGCTCCGGCAGGGCCGAACTTGCCTATGCCTACATTCTCGCCGTCCGCCTTTTTCGGATTCATCGCTTTAGTAATGTCTGCTATAGCGCCGTTCTTGATCTTCACTTTCATCTCTTCATCGCCAAGCGGAGTCGCCTCTCTATCGCAGTATGAGATCAACAGGGCGTTCTCGTAATGATGCGACAAAAGGTTTTTGAGAAGTTGAGTGTGAAACAACACGTCGCCGTTCATTACGACGAATCCATCGAGCATGTGTTCTCGCGCTATCCAGAGAGAAAAAAGACTATTGGTCTGGTGATAGCAACTGTTCTCGATGTAGCTGACATTTGTCCCGCAAGTTTCGCGCACGCTGTCTGCCCCATACCCGACGACCACATTGATATCGTCTATGCCCGATGATCTCAGAGCTTGAACCTGGCGTTCTAATAACGTCATGCCGCCAATTTTGATCAGGCACTTTGGAAGGTCGCCTGCCACGCCATTCAATCTTGACCCTTTTCCCGCAGCCAGAATAATTGCTCTCATACCTTTCAAAAACCCTTCATAGTTTCAGACCGCGACGGCTGCGCGCCGCCCGCCCAATATCCGTTTGATTTTGTCGAAGTACCAAATCCGCTCTTCGCGTCCTATAGCCAGCCATAGAAACACGAGCGCGTATAGCGCCCCTGCGCCGACCGATTGAACCAATATTAAAGACAGGCTCGCGCCAACAAGGTTTCGCGTGAACGCCAAAAGCAAAGCCATCGGAATCACGGGCCATAGCGCGGGCCATACGGCTTGCGTCAGGGCTTTTGTCAGGCTCAGATCAACGCGACGGCACGCGGCAGGAAACAGCACGAATATGGAAACAACGGCGAGCGGAATCAAAGTGCCTACCGCAACGCCTATCAGTCCGAACCTGCCGACGAGCGCTATGCTCAAAGCAAGGTTCGCTACAGCCATCGCGATGTTTGATATTGCAAGCAGGCGATGATGTCCGGCCCCTTTCAAAACGGTCGTCGCGGTGCAGTTGCCAACGCGAATAGTGACAGCCACAGCGAGGATATAAATAACGGGGACGCTCGCGGCGAAACTCGGCCCAACCCACGCCAACACCAGCGGCTCTGCAAGCAGCACAAGACCTGTCGCAACCGGTATCACCATCGCAAGGGAAAGCTTTGTGGCCTGCGCAAAGACCTGCTTCAGTTTATCGGCTTCGCCAAGCGTGGCGATATCTACGATGATAGGAAAGAGCGAGCCGTTTAACTGCATCGTCATGACTTGCGTGGTCGTAATCAGTCGCTGTGCCACAGACCAGATCGCAATAGCAGCCGTGCTCATGAACGCGCCAATCACCAGCGTGTCCGTCGAGTAATTCAGTTTGTTTGCGAGATCAATTATAAGAATGAACGCGCTGAACCCTGTAACTTCGCGCAACCGCGTAAGCCTGATATATTGCGCGCGAATCTTGAGCGCCGGATATGCGCGGTAGGCATTCAGCCGATAGCCCACATAAGCCAGCATTCGCACAGCAGTCGTAGCGGCAACAAGCTCGACCAGACCATATCCTGCCAGCAGCATCGCAAGGTTCACTATTGCCACTACGATGGATGTGCCTATCGAAACGAATCCGTTCAGGAAGTGGCGTTGGAATCCGTTGACAACGCCGCCGAATACACTGAAAGGGAAACCCAATGCTACGTAAGCCGTGATGATGAGCAAAACCTGTCGGCCCGTAGCAATCTGCTCAGGCGTAACGTTAAAGAACTTTTCCAGATTGAACGCGATCAGAGACCCGACGGCCAAAGCCGCAAGCCCGATCAAGGTGAAGAAGAAAAAAAGAGTGCTGATGATTTCATTAAGCCCGCGACTGTCTTTGCGGGCGCGATACTCGGCGGCAAACTTCACTTGCGCCATTCCGTAGCCCAGATCGAATATCGAAAAATACATAGTGATAGATGCTACAAGTACCCAGAGTCCGTAAGCCGACTGGCCGAGGTGAGCGACATTGAACGGCAACATAAGCACGCCGATTACCATCTCGATGCCGAGCGCGAGATAGTCCATCGAGATATTGCGCGCGAAGACTTCAGACCGGTTGAGGTTCGGCCCCCATAAAGCTTCGTCGCCAGCGTCAGTCTTTTCCCCGTTGCTCGATCCGGGTTCTAAGCCGGGAGAGGGATTTTCTATATTCAGATCCTTCATTACTCAGCACCGGATGCGCGGACAGCCTGCAGTTCAGCAGCCGTGTGTCCTTTGCGGTCTTTCCATCGCTGTTTGACAATTCCTGCAAAGAACCACAGCCACAGCTCATTCTCAAAAGTCGCAACCCGGTCGCCTCGCAACGCGGCTTTCAGCATGTCCTTAATCATTCGCAGGCACGACCGGTACATATAACGAGGCACGCCCGCAATGTGAGGCACCTTTGAATAATCTAACGCGCTCTCTTCCGGCGCTTCCATATCAACTCGCGCCTGTTCGTAAAGCATCGCACGGCTGATGCCGTGCCAATAGAACCAGCGGCGGAAGTATCGCTTCTTCAGCCTGTCGCTCGGAATGATGTGATTGACGACCATCTCTGGCGCGTAGAAGCCGCGAAGCCCTGCGGCCTTCGCTCTGAGTCCCCATTCGCGCACTTCCTGACCGAGCAGAGTCCCGGCCTTTCTACCAACGCGATTATCCCAAAGCCCCGCGCGCGCGAATGCGTCACGGCGAAAAGCCATGTTCACGCCTATCGGCACGCGCTTGCCGAACTCGATTGGATCAGGGCCGTAATCGAGCAATGCGACCACTGCCCAATGTCGCCCGCCTCGGTTCGGCAGCCAGTCCGGGCGCTGGCATCCCCAGATAGGCAAGACCTTGCCGCCGACGTAATCGCAGGCGAGACCATCGAGCGCGCGCCGAGCAGCGTCGAGCCAATCAGGCCCGACTCGTACATCATCATCCGTAGTCACGATGATTTCACCGCGCGAGGCCCGTATCCCGGCATTCATCGCGGCGCATCGCCCCTGCTCTTTCTCAAAAATGTAGTGAAGCTCAACGGGAAAGGATTTGGCCGCTTCCGTCACAATGGTTTTGGTATGATCCTGCGAGTTATTATCAACGACTATCACCTCCCATTCGCCTTGAGGTGAAAGCCCTGCGATGCTTTGCAATGTCTCGCGCAGATCATCGGCTCGATTGTAGGTGGCTATTATTACGGAGTATTTCATCTCGTTATCAATCTGAATTTCCGATGCGGTCGGCGTGTAGGCTCAGGCAAAAAGTTGCCGTAAATATGTTGGTTTCATAATTTAAGTTGCGACACGTGTACTTAGTTGTGTTTTTTCAAGCATTCCTGCGCCCTTCTTTCTTTCCAATACTGATAAGAGGCGCGGATTTTCAATTTATCTTTGAGAAAGGATGGAGAGAGTTCACCGCAGAGACGCCGCAGAGGACGCAGAGGCGGCGCAGAGGTTATGATAGTTTTTCTCTGCGTAATCTCTGCGTCCGCCGGGTGCGAAGCACATCATCGGCCATCCTGCGTCTCTGTGGTGAACAGATTTGGACGTTTACTTTTTCCTTGCCTTATCAATGGCATCTATATCAGCGCCGATGTCTTTCTTTTTAGTTCCGGCCTTCTTGTATGGGCTTGAAGGCGTGAGGCGAAAGTCTTCTGCTGCGAGATCAACAAATCCCACTTCATCAATCGAAGCGGGGAAAAAATTCTTCTCTGGATAAGCCGCAGCTTGACCGTTAATGATGACGTTCTTTTTGAAGACGCTGGACGGCAGGTATTTCTCAATCGTCGTGTTGCCGCTTCTGGAGTTATCGCCAATCACTCCAAAAGCGTTGTTGGGCGTAAGGTTGTTGGTAAAGCTGAAATCAATGCTTGGCACTCCGTAAGCGGTGATGATATTGCCCGTATGAATTACTGTGTTGTGATCAACCGATACGCTTTCGGTTTCGGTGATCTGAAGAAAGCGACCATTGCCGCCCCACGCTGCGCCTCCAATATCGTAGAAGAGATTATTTTTTATTGATAACCGTTTCGCCTTATCGCTTGGTTGAAGATCATCCCTACCGAGTATGTTTATGCCTGCCGCCGCATGTCGCACGATGTTGTTGGTGAAGGACACATCTTCGACGACAGACCAGTCGGCAGTGCCCTCCTGATTGCGAACCGTAAAGAGGATGGCGAAACCGCTCTGAGCGTCTACCCAGTTATTTTCAAACAGATTGCCGTCAATGATAACGCGACGGGCATTTTTCAATTCGAATATATTCTTAACAGACCAGTGCGTGCCCGTGCTCGGAGGCGTTGAATCGCTGACGCTGTTCACTACATCACCAACGTCAGTAAAAACAGGATCGGTCGTGGTGTAATAAACCCAGTTTCTTGTTTGAGCATCCGGCGCGTCGCTCGTTCTATAGACTCGATACTCTGTAGCGTAATCTGTCGCGTACCAGGCGATACTGATGGTGTTCTGATCAAAAGCCAATGGGATCGCAAGCTCATCAGTTGCAGGCGACGTGGCCATCGTAGAGTAGCCCGCACGGCCTCGGCTCGCCACGCGGTAGTAATAGGTCGCGCCCGGCACGAGGTTGCTTCCAGATAAATTCAGCAAGCTGAAGTTAGCGCCTACAGGCTTGGCCAATATCCCTTCTTTCCACGAAAGCGGCTTCGAGCAATCATTCCTCCGAAACTCGATGTCTGATGGCACCAGATTCTTTATCTTCGGGTCTGCGCCTCCGAACATAACATTTTCACCGGCTGCCTCAAGATAGTTGTTGATTATTTTGAATGGCCCAGGCCCATTCCATCCGCATATCGCCTGCGTGTCAAAGCCTATGCCATGTATGTCTGAAATGTAGGAATCCGTGATGTCCGTTCTTGCGCCGTTTAGAGCTACGGCGCGCGTTACATCTGCGACTGCGTGGCCGTGAATATAGCAACGATCAATCAAAATATCATGCGGCAACATGGCTTCATCCGTTTCGCTGCCTTCTCCCAGCCGAACGATTCCGAAATTGAGCATCACATCCGAAGCGATGGTGATCTCAATGGCTATAAAGCGAAAGTGATGCGCGCCCGGCTCGGTTCTTAGCACAGGCCCGGTGTTCGGGCTGATCAATTTGGGCATCGCATTTGAATACGCGGGCGTGATTCGTGTGCCTTCGGGCGGCAGTTGTTCGTCGGCAGCAGATGAGCGAATTGTGATCCAATTTGCGCTGCTGTTTCCCGGCGAGTCTGTTTTATTCGGGAGTATGAAATTGCCGACAAGGCTCGCGCCCGCTTCAATCTGTATCACGTCGCCCTGTTTGGCCGCGTCGAGCGACTTTTGAAAATCTTCACTCGTAGCAACGCTGAATATTTGTTGTTTCGCAAGTTGATAACTTGCGCCCAGACTGGCGATTGGCAAAATTACGGTAGCAAATATGATAGCGGCTATAAATGTTCTTAGATTATTAATCATTTCATCCCCCGGCGCTCGTTCTTGATAGGTCTAGCATTTTACTTCAAGAGCGATTATTTTACAGCCCGGCTTAGATTGCGTTTGTATTGTGATAAAGATTGAACCATTCGTTCCTGACCGCGTCCCAGTTATACTTGCGGCACTCTTCGTGCGCGCGCGTTATGATCCCAGAGGCAAGCCCGTCATTCTCCAACAGACGAATAGCTCGTTCGGCAAGGCCCAGGTGATCGTTGCATCGCACCAGCAGGCCTGTCTGTTCGTCAGTTACGATGTAAGGTATGCCTCCGGCGTCAGTAGTAACGACTGGTAAACCGGATGCGAATGCTTCAATTATAGAGCCTGGCATATTATCAATGTTAGAACTGTTCAGATAGATGTCTGCCGCGTTATAAAATTCGGGCATATGTTCAGGCGCGATTCTGCCTGCGAACCGAACATCACGCAGATTCAATGCTCGCGACAGGCTTTCTAATTCGGCGCGTTGACTGCCATCTCCCGCAACCGTCAATCGGGCTTCGGGAAAGCGTTGCTGAATGACGGCAAAGGCGCGCAGCACACAAGCAACGTTATACATCGGCTCAAGATTTCGATTCGACAGAAAGACCGGCTTTAACGGTTCTCGCTTACGAAACCGAAATCGCTCCGTGTCAACAAAGTTGAATACCGAGCGAGCCTCCAGGTTGAACTTCCTGAACACATCAACCAGATAACCTGACGGAACCGCTATCTGGTCAGCCATACGAATGACGGGCAAGGCAGTCCTGCTCCAGCGTTTCAAGTGGTCTTCCGCTTCGCCGCTTCGATAGTTCAGCACGACTCTTTTGCCGTAGAGTTTTGCTATCAATATCGCCGGCGTCGGCGCGAGCAAAAAAGAGAGATAAGAGGCCGAGAATATATGTATACAATCATACTTGCGAACCCGCGCGAGCAGTAGAGCCACATAAAGCAGAGAGGTCACAATTGTGCGAACGTATTTGATTGATTGGAGCTTGTTGAACGGCGCTGGCAGTCGCGGGTTATGCGGCAAGAATGACACCGACAGGTCTGACTCTTTACTAAGCCGCGCAAGCAGGCGCGAAGCTTGTACGGCTTGCCCGCCTAAAATGTCCAGCGATGGAGCGACGATAAGAACTCTCCAGCGGCGCTTTGTTCGTGTTGCGCTCGTCGCGCCTTCGCTCATAGGTGCTAGCAATTGTTCACTCCGCAATACGCCCGCTCGAATGGCTCGCTCACCCATATAATTAAGCATCCTGTAGGGGCGACCCTCTGTGGTCGCCCCAGATTCAAATGTCACTAATCTGGGGCGACCACAGAGGGTCGCCCCTACGTGGTTTTACTTACCGCGTCGCACTGCTCAACACCTGTGGCGCGGTGAAACGCGACTGCGAAAGCAGCCTGTCGTACAAACTCTCTTCGCGCTCAAGCTGGGCCTGACATGAGAATTTTTCTTCAACCCTCTTCCGCGCTTTATCTCCCATCGCTTGCGCTTCGCCCGTGTGATTAAGCAAGGAGATGATTCTTTCTGCCATAGCTTTGTCATCGCCCGGAAGCACTACGTAACCTGTTTCGCCATCGACAACCGCTTCACGCGCGCCGCCGACATCTGTGACAACGACGGGTCGCGCGGCGGCCATGTATTCGAGAATGGAGTTTGAGAACCCTTCGGCCTTTGAACTCAACACGCACACATCGGAAACAGCCAACAGCTCTGCAATTCGCTCGCACCCGCCTATGAAATGCGTGACTTGCTCTAAGCCTAACTGCCCGGCTAACTCGCGCATAGGCCCGATTAATTCGCCTTCGCCAGCGATGACGAAACGCGCGTAAGGCGAGCTTCGATAAACGCGGCTGGCTGCTCGCAGAAAAGTCGGATGGTCTTTCACCGCGTGGCGCAAGTTAGCGACTATGGTGACAAAGCGATGATTGCCTTGATGTGGCAGATCAAACGAAGCAAGCATTCTCGCGCGGCTCAAGCCGGGGCGAGGCTTGATGCGTTCGATATCAAGCCCGTTGTAGATAGTAACTATCTTTTCCGAGCGCACGCCCTCTTTGAGTAATTGCCCGCGAACCGCTTCCGAATTGGCAACGATGGAATGAGCCAGGCGATAGCTCAGACGTTCTACGAACTTCTGCGCGTTCGTGCGCCAGCCTGTAGTCTCGCGGCGCGATGCGATGCGAACGGGCACGCGCGCCATTCGCGCGGCTGCCATCCCGAATACGTTTGTGTAAAAGTCATGCGTATGTAGGATGCTGATCTCGCGCTGCCGCAAGGATCGAGCAAACCGTCGAAGCTGCGTAACCATATTGCGGTCATAGAAACTGGTCAATCTGTATTCGGGAATCTCAGAAAGTCCTAACCCCTCTGCCTCGTCGCGCAGCGCCCCGCTGCTGTCCAAACAAGCCAGGCTCACATCATAACGACCACTCTCTTTGAGCAGTCGCACAAGTTGGACGGCCTGCCGCTCAGAGCCGCCTTGATGAAAACTGCTGACGAGATGTAAAACGCTTCGCTTCAACTCAGTTGTCCGGGTTAAATAAAGACTCACCGCAGAGGCGCGGAGGACGCGGAGGGGGCGCAGAGATTTTTATATTTGCTTAACCCCTGCGCATCCTCTGCGTCCTTTGCGCCTCTGCGGTGAACTGCTTCTTTTTTCATTGCTTCTTTCCGAGAATTAAATGGCTCTGATTGCGCTCGCTCGTGCTTCAACCATGATTCGAGTACGAAGCTGTACCACAATTGATTCGACGCCCATCCTTGTTGCGCGGCTTTTTCCAGTTGATCGAGAATCCCGGCTGACCGCAGCCACCCTTCTCGCTCAAGCACCGAATCTCGAAAGCTATCTTCGACCATCGAGCGCCAGCGACCTGCGAGCCATCGCTGAACAGGAATACCAAATCCTCGCTTGCGCCCGCTTGCAACGCGCTCGCCTATTCTTCGTCGCGCAATCTCGCGCAAGATCGCTTTCAGATTGCCGCCTTTCAAGCGCAGGCCGAACGGGAGAGCAGACGCGAACTCCCATAGCTTCTGATCGAGGAAAGGCGACCGAGCTTCTATCGAATGATGCATCGTCGCGCCGTCTACTTTCGGCAGGTACTCTCCTGTGAATCTGGTGCGACGGTCGTGAAGTAAGAACTCCGTCAAGAGCCTTCGCGCCGAATCAAACGACCGGGGGATGGCGCGTTGATCAATCTCTGCATCAATGAGTCTTTCCCCGAGCAAGCCATTGCGCCGGTACATCGGCAATCCATCGCGCGCGTTTGTGACAGCGCCTAAACCGCCCGTCGCGTAATCAATAAATGATCTGACGCGGCGCAGGTGGCCGCGCGCAGGAAAGCTCTCGCGAACCGCAAGCCACAGTTTGCCGCTAGCAGTTGGCAACCCTCGCGCAAGGCGCTGCGCCATCCAGAAATGACGATGCTCAGGGTAACCTAAAAACACATCGTCCCCGCCATCGCCTGTAAGCAAAACCTTCGCTGAGCTTGCCACAGCTTGAGAAACGCTTAACATCCCTAAGGCAGAGGCGCAGGCGAACGGCTCGCCGAATGCCGACACCAGTTCATTCACATCGGGCGCACCGGCGGGCGAAAGCTCTAACACACGATGAGGCATTCCAAGCGTTCGGGCCGTCGCCGTTGCGTCGTCTGTTTCATCCCAGGGGTCGCCGGGCGTGCCGATAGTGTAAGCAGTAACGTCGCCGCCCAACTGAGCTATGGCCCAGCATACAAGGCTTGAATCAACGCCGCCGCTCAGCAGCGCGCCGACCGGCACATCGGCATGAAGCCTGAGTCTTACGGCTTCTAAAAATATACGCTCGGTCTCTTCTACCGCTTCATTGAAGGACAGCTTGCCAGACTCATCAACTTCGGGCGTTGACCAATACTCGTGCGTGCGAATCGCTCCTTCGCTCCACTCGACGATTGATGCTGCGGCAACTTTGCAAACCCCTTTGTATATTGAACGCTCATCCGTGATAAAGCCGAATTCCAGATATTCTGCTATCGCCCGTTCATCTATTTCTCCGGCAAATCCTCCGGCCCTGAGCGCGCGCGCTGTCGAAGCGAATGCCAACCGTCCATCACGAATCGAATAAAGCAGAGGCTTCACGCCAAGCCGGTCGCGCACAAGAAAACACTTTCGCTTGCCATCGTCCCACAGTGCGAATGCGAACATCCCTCTTAATCTCGATACCAGTTCATCCAATCCCCAGGCCTTGTAACCATGTATTAAGACTTCCGTATCCGTATCGCTTGCGAAGTTGTAACCGCGACCTATCAATTCGTTTCGCAGGTCAAGAAAGTTATAAATCTCGCCGTTGAAGATAACCGCTATCGAACCATCTGCCGACGACATAGGCTGGCGTCCCGCATCGCTGAGGTCTATGATCGCGAGCCTGCGATGTCCGAGCACGGCGCAATCCCAAACTTCTATTCCTTCACCATCAGGCCCTCTGCGAGCAATCGAGTCGGTCATCTTTCGGACTGCGCTTACCCGCTCGACTTCATTGATTGTTCCGATCAAACCTGCAATTCCGCACATCAGGCAACTCCAAGGCGTGCGGCATCGCGCCACCCCGCCGGATATTTCACATCAGGAATTTCTCGCGATTGAAAGAACTCGTCGGCGTTCTCACGACCGAGGTCTCCGAGAACCGTCACATCAGAAGATGAGAACGAAGCAATAGGCCAGCGGAAATTTCCGAACGATTCTCTGACTATCCGTATGCGCGCAGGATCATAGCCCAGTAAATGTGCGCCTACCCAATCCACGGCTGCGGCATTGCTTCCCATAAAGATCAGACCTACGGCCAGCGGGTCAGGGCGCAGTGGGCCATCTCCCTGTCCGGCGACAACCGCATCCACAAGATGCAACACGCGACGCTCGGCGGCGTCGGAAAGAGTCGCGTCCGAACGCCCGTAAAGCAGTATGCGATTTAAGTCCAGGCCGGTTCTCCAAATCGTATCGTTGCCCGACCACGAGCCTTCGACGCCAAGCTCATCGCCCGCGCGCGTAGAAACCCGCGTGAGGTTCGATGCAAGCTCTTGCCATAACTTGCCTGTCGCAAACGAAGCCGCCTGATTCTGCCGGTCGAGCGTATATTCAAGAGCGCGCTTGACAATACTCGTGCCCGGATAACAGTCGCCGCCTGAACCAGACCCGCCTGTTCTATGATGAGGCAGATATTCTTTGTTTCCGTTGATGCCTATTAGATTCTTGAGCGCGCAGGTAACGCCTGCTTTTTTGTGAGTCTTCAATTTCGGCAGGTTGATGATTACGTCTGCTTCCATCACGTCTCTGGCTACCAGATATTGATGGCGTCCCGGCGCGTGCGTTTTAGCCATCAATCGCGGGTCATAACAGGTCACGCGAAACGAGCCTCGATCATCTGTGATCGGCTCAAGCAAGCTTTCGCTTCCCAAATCGAAGAGGACGAACCCGTCTTCACCTTGCAGGTTTTCCGAAGCTACTCTGACTCCGTTCACGAAAACGCAAGTCGTTCTTCGGAAGTCGTGAACCCCTTTGAACCGAGGCTCGCTTTTCATCAAATCGGCTGCCCACAAGTCAAGCCCTGTCGCGCTCAACAAGCTATCGAAATCGCAGCCCTGCACAGGCGCATCTCCGACCATCACTTGCGATGCGCCCGCTCGAAGCGCGGCTACGGTTGCCGCGCGCACTAGCGACGGATGAGTGACGAGAGGCTCGATTCCGCCCGCGCCCTGGTTTTCGTGCATAACGAAATTGGGCTTGATCAAGACTCGCGCGCCCTCGTGTATGACCTTCGCGAACGGGCCGCGCCTGTCTTCTAACCAACCGAGCGAAACAGCCGCGCGATCAAGAGCTTCCGCGATCTGTGCTTCATTCACATAGCCCTGTTCAGACAGGCGGGCAATTGCTACACGCGGGTCGCTGCGCATTTCAGGGTCGTACTCTCTCCTGCTCACGCCGATCTCCTGTACCGCGTCTCGACTTCGCTCACTACGGGTCGCCATTTATTCGCTTTGGTTCGCGGAATCTCATCAACCAGCACAGTCGTAATTTCAAGTCCGGGCAGGTTCGCTCCGACCGTCGCCAGTATCGCGCGACGGCTCCATTCCGCAAACTCGCTTTTGGGCACAATCTTTATTTCGACAGAGTAGTCCGAGCGTTGAGTAAACATATATTCGCGCACTGGATGATCTTTCATCATGTGCGGGATTTGCAGCCCCGTTATCCATCGCCCGTCCGGCAGCCAGATGCGATCAGTGTCGCGGCCTATGATCTCGCGCAACCTGAAAGCGGGATGGCCGGGCCTGCTTTGTTCTGGAAATAACGCGACATCATTGATGCGATAACGAAGCATCGGCATTCCATCGGCGTGAAGTTTTGTGATGATGATGCTCGAATCAGGCTCGTTCGTTTCAGGCTCGACAAGAAGATTTGCCCAATCAACTTCGTAATCAAGCGAGCGATACGGGTCAAGCTGAAAGGCGATGTATCCTACATCTCTGGCCCCGTAGCGTTCATAAACCGGGCGACCGAAAGCCTGCTCGATCTTCTCTCGGTGATCGGGCAGTAGCTTTTCCGCTCCCGTAACAAAACAGCGCGTCGGGTAGTTCGGCTGGTAGCCTCGTTCCAGAATATGCTCGGCGAGATGACCGACCGCGCTGGCATAGGCGACGATGCATGACGGACGCCAACGCTCGAACTCCCTGTGATACTGTTCAAGCGTGTCGGGCGATAGCCTCAAGCAATCGAACCAGCGGCTGTTGGTTTCAAGCTGGTGATAGCGTTCGCGCAGACTGTCTCTGGCCTTAGGGTCGAGGTGATGGCCCCAGAGAAGCGCGGTTCTTTTTCCTGTTGGGACTCCGAGTCGCTGCATAAAATACTCTCCGCAGCTTTCCTTCCATCCCATCTCTTCCGGGCCTATCCATATTTCCGTAGGCGTTCCCGTAGAACCTCCGGTCGAATCTTTTTGCAGTTTCTCGACGGGCATTGATTGAGCGATGAGCTTGCGCCCGGCTTTCCGCACTTGATCTCGTTCAAGCACGGGCAGCCGCGAGAAATCTTCGAAAGTGAAATCTGCCTGCGGGTCGAATCCTATGCGATCAAACAGGTCTTTGTAGTACGCGGTTTCGCTGTACGCCCTGCGAGTAACGTGGCGCAGGCGACCTATGATCCACTCTTGCTTCTGCTCTGCGTTCCACGATTCGGCTTTACGCCGAAAGCGCAGCCCTTCCTGAATTGAAAGCGCGATGGCGCGACGCGAAGGGCGCACGAGCCGCTGTAGATGCCACAACGGCAGCAGAATATTCACCGATAATAATTCATGAGCTTTGCGCATAATCGCCTCTCACATAGCAATTTGCAAACAGCACTGTGATTACCGATTCAATAATCGGCTTCCGACACGGGAACACCTCGCTTCCACAACAGGTAACGCAGGCGAGCAAGCTGGTATCCAATTGCTTTGCGCTCGCTCTGCGTCATCACCTTGAAAAGCATGACCGATGCAAAATAGGCCGCCGCAAAAACGATTCCGCACACCAGAAGAATCCACAACGCGCTGGCTCCGAGCATGCTCTGGCGCGTTATCGCAGCAAGCACGCCCGCAAAACCGGAAGCAATCGCCAGCTTTCCTACGTCCTTCAGTAGCTTGAATTCGCCGCGCTTGATTTGAAGCACGCGCCCAACCTTGATAGCCGTGACGAATCGCTCGATGAAGCTGATACTTATCGCCATCGTTATCGTGCCCACCATTCCATACCTGCTGGTGCCCAGCCACAAAGCAATGATGAGTACGGTCAACAAAGCTACACGGGCTTTGAGCAGAAAATAACGGTGCTCGGCATAAGCTCTCATTATCGGGTCGCAGCCGCTCGTCAAAATGGCGAGAGGAACAAGCGTAAGATTGATTGCAAAGATCGGATAGCTGGCGAGGTATTGATCGGTGAACAGGAACGTGATGAACTCGCGCCCTAACACCAGAAAAAAAACATACAAAGGAAAGTAAGCCGCCGACAGCTTGCGCATCATCTTCGCCGTTAACTCGATGATTTCTCGTCGCCTGCCAAACTTTTGCAGATAGCTGACGCGCGGTATCATCACAGAGCCTACGGAATCGCTTATGATGCCGATGATCGGCAACTGAAAACAGCCTATCGCGTAGATGGCATAAGCAGCCGCGCCGAAGTGGTTCGCGACGAAGTAATTATCAATGTCAGATTGCATGCCTATGATTACCGCTGCTATGCCAAGCGGCAGCGCATAAGCCAACTGCTTTCGCATCATTGACCATTCAAAGATTCGCCAGAATGCTCCGAAGCGCGAACGCAAGTAAAGCAGCATGATTACTGTTTGAAGCGCCCCTTGAATTATCGCGGCGTAGATCAGGCCCCAAACTGTGCCGAAGGAAATCGCCGCAGCAAGCAACAAGAACGTCTTTGTGAATTGCGAGCTGATGACAAAAACAGTGGCCAGTCTGAATTCTTGATGCGCGACTGCAGCCGTTTCAAGAAATGACGAAATGACCCAAAAGAAGATGACCAGCCCAATCAGCGACGAGTACCCGACCAGTTCCGAGCTGTTGAAAATAATCGAAATCGTCTGCGGGCGCAGCGCGAACGTCAAACAGATGATTCCCGCCATCATCAAGTAAAAGAGCAGGATGTTGAATATGACTTGTCCCTGTCGCTCGCGTTCGCGCGGCAGAAAATAGTAGGCGCTCATGCCGACGCCCAGCGGAAGTATGTGGAACGCCGTGCCGACGACGAGAAATACTTGCTTATATAGCCCGAACTCGTGCTGGCTCAATCGCCGCACAAGTAGCAACGGCAAAGCAAAGCTGAACAGAAACGCTATGGTCTTGGCGAACATGTACAACGCGACGCGCGATGTCATTGAGTCGCCTCTTTCATCAAACTGATCTTTATTTCTTTTCTCTGAACTGAACGGCCCAAAGAAACCGTAGATTCGCAGCAGCAAACGCGGCGCGTATCGAAGGCAAAAGAGCGCCGCGCGCAGCTTCCAGTTCATAAAAAATGAATTGGCTTCTTTGATCGCCTCTTGCGCGCCAGCAAAATCACCCCGCGATAAATGGACTTTCCCCTGTTCCAATTTCACCAGCGCCGTCAACCTTGCAGATTGCTCGGCAATAGCTTCCTTCACATCCTGGCTGAGTCCCGGCTCATTCTTCGACTTTTCAAGCACGCATAACGCGCTTTCGTGCAGCCTCTGGCGGTCGGAGCTTAAACTGGCCCCATGCATTCTCTTGTTGAGCAACACTTGCTCTTGATAAGCCAGTCGCGACCCCTGCTTTGCTACTCGCAGCCACAGATCGTAATCTTCGGCGTATCGAAGCTCTTCATTGAACAGGCCCGCGTCAATAACCGATTGCCTGCGCACAACCGTGCCTGACAAGATGATCGTGCAGCGACCACTGAGCAAACTTTCAAAAGTGGCTTCCCCCCAGGACGGCGTGACCTCCATGAAAGTGTGACCCGCGAGAGGAGAATCTCCGACCAGTAACGAGTCCGAGTAAACCAGATCAACCGAACGGTTCTTTTCCAGGAATGCCAACTGCTGATCGAGGTAGTTCGGCTCCCAATAATCATCCGCATCGAGGAATGCTAGGAACTCTCCGCGCGCTCTTTGAATCGCAACATTGCGCGCCGCGCTCGGCCCGCCGTTTTCCTGCTTGATGTAGATGACGCTCTTTAGATAAGGCTCAAGCGCAAGCTCGAACTTATCCGTATCGGGCGAGCCATCATTGACGATGATGATTTCGTAATCTTTGAAAGTCTGAGCGAGTATGGAATCCAGCGCCGCGCCTATGTATTTGGCGACGCGATACGCGGGCATGATTATGCTAACGATAGGAGCAGTGGTCGTCTGATACTCGTTTGTTGTCTCTGATCGCATTAATGAACTTTCGGCCCTTTATTCAGAGCGAAGAGCGGGCTGATTCAAGCGACCGTGTAGCCGCTTTCATCGCATCCATATCGCAACCGATGCCCTTGCCGTCAGTCCCGGCATTCTTATACGGACTCGAAGCAGACAGCCTGTAATCGCTCTTTGCATGATCGGCGAATTGCGCGTCTGCAATGCTCGCCGGGAAAAAATTGTCAGAAGGGTAAGCATTGTTGCGCCCTCCTGCGATCACATTCTTTTTGAATACGCAGTTGGGGAAATATTGATTGAGCGTGCCGTTGCCTACGCCAGCGCCGTCGCCGATCACTCCGTATTGATTGTGCGACATGAAATTGTTTGTGAAGACGAAATTAGTATTCGGCTTGCCGTAAGCAGTGATGATGTTGCCGGTGTGAATTATCGTATTGTGATCAACGACTACGCGGTCTGTTTCCGTGATCTGCAAGAACCGCCCGTTGCCGCCCCACTGTGGGCCTCCTACATCTTCAAACAGATTATTCCTTACCAACACGCGTTGAGTCTGTCCGCTCGGATTATTGTCGTCGCGGCCCATTATGTTTACGCCGCCAGCGGCATGGCGGACTATGTTATTGGTGAAGCTTACATCCTCGACCGTACACCAGGGCGCTCCCCCTTCTTGATTGCGAGGAGTGAAAAGAATTGCAAACCCAACCTGCGCGTCGAGCCAGGAGTGTTCAAAAATGTTTCCGTCTATCACGACTCTGCGCGCGTTCTTAAGCTCAAAGATGTTTTTAACGGACCAGGGCTTTCCTGCGTAAGTCGCATGGCCTTTTTTCCATGACAGCGGCTTTGAACAAACGTTGCGCCGGAACTCGATGTCAGACATAACCAGGTCTTTAATGCTTGGGTCAGCGCCGCCAAACATCACGTTTTCACCAGCCCCTTCCAGATAATTGTTCACTATCTTGAAAGGCCCAGGCCCGTTCCACCCGCAGATAGCTTGCGAATCAGCGCCTACTTCGTGGCAGTCGGATATGTGTGAATCAATGATGGCCGTCCGCGCGCTGTTTAGCCCGATGCCGCGCCTGAGATTGCCCGTCTCGTTGCCGTGAATGTAGCAGCGATCAATGATCAGATCGTGCGGAACCGATTCGAGCGAGTTCTGCTTGCTTCCGCCATCGCCCAATAAGACGAGTCCGTAGTTGATAGTCGAGGCGGGCGCGGCTTGAAACTCTATGCCGATCAGTCGGTAATGATGAGCGCCGGGTGCGGTTCTCAAAACCGGGTCGGCGTTCGTGCTTGCGAGCTTTGGCATCATCAGTGAATCTTTCGGAGAAACGCGAGTGCCGGGCGGCGGCAATTTTTCATCAGCAGCAGACGAGCGAATGATGATCCATTTGTTGCCCGATACTGGTTTTGCAGGGAGCGTGAAACTGCCTGTAAAAGTAGCGCCCGCTTCTATCTGAATCACATCCCCCTGCGTGGCTGAATCGAGCGCCGCCTGAAGATTGCCTCCGCTTTTCACCATTATCGTGCGCCCGGTTGGACGCTCCATTGTCGTGTCGAGATAGACTGCCGGTGGCGCGGGTTCGTTCTTTGAATCGTTAATCGCGGCAATCGCCGAGTTAGAGTTGGTAGCCAACTGCGTACTGGCAACCGTGCAGGCCAGAACCGTGACAGATGAAATGATCGCGAGCACTGTATTTGAAAAAGTCTTCACAGTAACCCCCTTACCAGCACATGCCCTGATAGGATTTCCGCCCGTCTTCAACTTCAGAGCATGCGCACCAGGTCTATGATGACGCGGCCATTGTTCAGCTTCTCGTGAAGCGAGCGAAACTCCTCTTCTTTCTTCCCGATGATTATGATTTCCGAGCCGTCAACTACATCGTGAAGATCAGGCCGCATAAGCTGCGATATGTGCGGGATTCCCCGCTCTATATATTCCTTGTTAGCTCCAAACAGTCGCGCAAGCTCGACATCGCGGTCGTAAATCGCTATCTGCATTCCCTTGCCTAAAAGTGTTTCGATAAGCGTTACCATCGGGCTTTCGCGCAAATCATCCGTGCCGGATTTGAAGCTCAAACCCAGAACACCTATCTTCTTGCGACCTGTCCGAAGCACCATGTCAACGGCGCGCTCGACCTGAAGGCGATTGCTTGCAAGTATAGAGTTGAGCATGACTGTGTCAACGTCTAGTTCTTTCGCCTTGTAGGTTATCGCGCGCAGGTCTTTGGGGAGGCACGACCCTCCGAATGCGAAGCCGGGTTTCAAATAGTACGGCGACAGGTTCAGCTTTGTGTCTTTGCAAAAGGCATCCATCACCTGATGACTGTCTACGCCCAGAGCTTTACATATACTTCCAATCTCGTTTGCGAAAGTGACTTTGAGCGCGTGAAAACAGTTGCAAGCGTACTTCACCATCTCGGCTTCTTTGACGCCGATTGAGATTACGGGCGCGTTCGTCTTGGCGTAGAGTCGGCGCAGAAGGCCCGCCGCGTCTTCGTCGTCAGCGCCGATCAAGGTGAAAGGCGGGTTTGCGAAATCGTGAATCGAACTGCCTTCGCGCAGAAACTCAGGGTTGATGGCGACTCCAAAGTCACGCCCCGCGCGCTTGCCCGAATAGACTTCAAGTATGGGCACCAGTGTCTCGCAAATCGTGCCGGGAAGCATCGTGCTGCGAAGCACGACGATATGATAACGGCGCTTTGATTCGAGAGCTTCGCCTATTTGCTGGCAAGCGCGTTTGACGTAAGTCAGGTCCAGACTGCCGTTGTGATTGCCCGGAGTTCCGACGCATACAAGCGATATGTCCGAGTTGTGCACGGCCTCTTTGCCATCGGTTATCGCTTTTAGCTTTCCTTCGCTGACCGCTTTCTTAATCAATTCTTCGATGCCGGGTTCGACTATCGGGCTTCGACCGTTGTTGATGATGTCAACTTTCACCTGGTTCACATCAACGCCGATCACATCGTGCCCCTCTTCTGCGAAGCAGGCAGCCGATACGCAGCCAACATACCCTAGTCCGAAAATGCTCAATCTCATGTTTTCCCTCTCAAGCCGCGCGCCTGCCCGCCGGTCTGTTCACAACTTTTTCGCACACTTGCATGAAAGCCTGAGCCGCTCGCTCCCAACCGAATCGTTCGCACACGAGCGCGCGAGCCTGTTCGCCTATCTTCGCCGCAAACTGCGCGTCATTGAGCGCGCGAATCACTGCCTGCGCGAAATCTTCCGGCTGGTCCGCTATAAGCAACTCTTTGCCGTCGCGAATCGGCAGCCCTTCGGCTCCGACCGTAGTAGAGATGACAGGTTTCGCCATCGCCATCGCTTCATAAATCTTCAGCCTCGTCCCTCCGCCCACGCGCATCGGAACGATGTATGCGCTGGCTTTGTCAATGTAAGGCCGCACGTCGTCTACCCGACCTGTGATCTTTATTTGCCTGTTCGATTCGGCAAGCGAAGTAAGGCGTTCGCCCGGATTGCGCCCCACGACTGTAAGCGTCACCTGCGGGTTCCAACTAGAGATGCGAGGCATTATCTTCTCGATGAAATAGATGATCGCGTCTTCGTTAGGCATCCAATCCATCGAGCCTGTGAAGACAAGCTCAAACGGTTCGCGCGCAGTTCCCATAGGGCGAAAGAATTCAGTATCAACGCCCGTCGGCACGTCGTAGACTTGAGTAAGCCCGAATTCATTTCGCATCTGTTCGCGGTCGTTCGGCGACACGGCGACTACGGCGTCGAAGGCGAGGCATGCTTCCCGCTCGTACCAATACATCTTCTGCCATTGATTGCGGAAGAAGGCTTTCTTAATTTTGTTCGTTTGTACTTCATAGTGACGACGCCAGATCATAGACTCGACGTTATGTTGAAACAGCACGGCGGGACACCTGCGGTCGCGCGCCAGATTAATGCTCGGAACCAGAAAGTCACAAACGACTACATCGTGATTGTGCTCGCTCAACTCGCGTTCAACCGCGCGCCGCATTTCAGCCGAGCGGTATTTTTGAATCGCGTAGGGAAGCCGCGAACTGAGATTCAAGGCAAGGTCACTATAAAATTGTATGCCATTCTTTTGAGTCTCGCTTCGCGGGATTAAAGCAAGTTGCTGGCAATACTCGGCGGATTGCTCTAATGACTCAGGTGAATCTTTCGGGCTTATGAACGTCATATAAGTGACATCATGTGCGCGATTGATATGCTTCAGCATTTGATAAGTTCGTATCTTTCCGCCCTTATCAACGGGATGAAGTAACTCGCTTTTTAACCAGAGTATTCGCATATCGCTTTCTTTCCTATTGAGCCGCCCGCCGCATTGCCGCCCCTGAGCTTCTGTTAATTGACGTATGAGCGCGCATCGTCTTTGGCTTGAAGACGCCTGATCTTGATTCGGCAGTCGGCTGGGCATCTCTGACGCTGAAGCTCTCTCCGTCAATAAACTGGCGTTGCCAGATTTCAAAATTGATGAGCGCCCACAGCCTCTCAGAATGGTTTTCGCCCGCACGATGGCGCGCGATCAGGTTGCGAACGAAATCAGCATCGAAGATGCCGCGCTCTATTGCTCTTGGGCTTAATGCATATTCATCCAGCAGGTGAGTGAATCGTCCACCCAGCCACGCGCCTACAGGGACGGGGAAGCCCATCTTTTTGCGCGTGAGTATTTCTTTCGGCAAACGATCAGCCATCGCGCGCCGCAGTATGTATTTGGTCGTCAGTCCTCTTAGCTTCATTCTCACCGGAAGCGCGGCGGCGAACTCTACAAGCTTATGATCCAGAAAAGGCACGCGGCTCTCAATCGAAGCGGCCATGCTCATCTGGTCTTGCTTCATAAGCAACTCGTGCAGGTATGTCTTGAGGTCTGCCGCAAGCAGTTGATCGAGCAGCGAATCGGCATCCGTCTGGGCTATATGGCCGAGCGCGTCACGATACGGGTCGCGCTCTTTGATTTGCTCTTTCGTCTGCGCAGTAAAAAGTTGCGTCTGCGTTGCTCGCGAAAAGACGGAGAAGTTGTCAAAGTATATGTCTTCAATTCCGGGTGGCAGGGCGAGGAATGTGCGCGCGAGCTTGCTGCTGCCCGCCCCCGTTTCAATCATTCGTTTGATTAGTCGGCGAAAGGATGCGGGCGCAACACGGTGATAAGCGCGGCCAAGCGCGAGGTTATAAACAGTCTTTCGGTACTTGTCATAACCAGCCAGCAATTCGTCGCTGCCTTCGCCCGTCAGCACGACCTTGACATGCTCGCTTGCCAGCTTTGAGACAAAATAAAGCGGCACGCTTGACGGATGCGCTATCGGCTCATCTTCCTGATAAACGAGAGCGGGCAGCGCTTCAAAGAATTGCTCTGGGCTGACGATTATTTCGTGATGATCGGTCTTGAATGTTTGCGCGACAGTGCGCGCGAATTCAAGCTCGTTTGCCTCTCTCTCTTGAAATGCTACAGAGAAAGTCTTGATCGGCTCTTGAACCATCTCGCTCATAGCCGCCACAATCGCGCTTGAATCAATCCCGCCCGAAAGAAACATTCCCAGCGGCACATCCGCCATCAGCCGAAGCTGAACCGACTGGCGAAACAAATCCGAGAACTGCTCGACGTAAGCATCTTCGCTCAGGTGCTCGTCGGCTTTGCGAAAGCTTACGTCCCAGTATCGTTCAATCGTGATTCGGCCATCGCTCCAGACCAGTGTGTGGCCGGGCATCAGTCTTTTTATGCCGCGAAACAATGTCTCTTCGCCGCTCGTTGCGCGGTTCGCGGCATAATCTGAGAGCGCGTCATAATTAAGCTGCGCTTTAACAGCGCCCACTTTGATAAGCGACTTTATTTCCGATGCGAAGTGGAACACGCCCGTATCGCTCAGGGCGTAATAAAGCGGCTTTATGCCGAGCCGGTCTCGCGCAAGCATAAGCCTGCGCTGTTTCCAATCCCAGATTGCGAAAGCAAACATCCCGCGCAAATCTTCGACTGCGCGCACGCCTTTCTCTTCGTAAAGGTGAATGATTGTTTCGGTATCGCTCGCGCTGCGATAGACGTGACCCAAGGATTCGAGCATCGGTCGAAGGCTTGCGTGATTGTATATTTCCCCGTTAAAGGTAATCCAGATCGTGTCGTCTTCGTTCGACATCGGCTGCTGCCCGCCGCCAAGATCAACGATGGAAAGACGGCGATGGCCCAACCCTACCGAACCGCCAAGAAAGATTCCTGAATCGTCCGGCCCGCGATGCGTCATCGCGTCGCGCATAGCTTTGACCTCGGACTCGTCAACTTTTCGATTCAGTTTTTTCGGAATCGCAATTCCGCAGATCCCGCACATTATTCGATCACCTTCCTCGCGTTCGTTTTAAGTAGCGACATTGCCTGCCCCTTTCGCGAACGCGTATCTCACCTTCTCCTTAACCTGCTCGAACCCGCTCGTGCTCTGAAGAAAACGCGCGAAGTCCTGCTCGGTATGAACACGGCGCAGCGCCATAAGATCGCAGCCGATGCGATTCAATCCTGTTTCAATCGTGACAGCCGCACGGTAGCCAGCCGTCTGCGCCGCGCGTTTAACGCGAGCGTCATAGTTGCCATTCGGATAGCAGAATAGTTCGACTTTTCGGTCGAGTTCGGCTTCCAGCCTCGTCTTCGATTCGCGCAACTCCGCTTCGAGTCGCTCATCATTTATGTTGGTGAGAATCGGATGAGTAACAGTATGCGAGCCGATTTCGATTCCAGCGGCGGACATCTCGCGCGCCTGCTCCCACGTGATCGAATCATAATCGCGTGTGGGCAAGTCAGGAATTTCTACGCGCAGCGAAGATGCAATATGCCTGATGGCCTCTTCCTTAGCTTCATCTGGCAGTGCCTTAAGAAGAGAATTAACCTGTGTGGCGGCTTCAAGTCGAGATGCCCGGCCAGATAATTGAATCTGCAACGGGCAATCATTGATTGTCGTTTCAAGTCTGGTCGCGCGCGTCTGTGCGGTCAGGAAACGAAGCTTGTCAGTCCAAAGCCATGTCTTTCGATCAAGAAAATCTGTCACGACAAACAGTGTCGCGTGCGCTTGATACTGTTGAAGAATTGGAAACGCTATCTCGTAAGCGTCTCGATAGCCGTCATCAATCGTTATCGCGGCCAGTCCCGGCGGCAAATTATTGTCGCCTGCAAGGCACTCAATTAATTTCGAGAGCGGCACTACCAGGTAATGCGAGGTCAGGTAATCCAACTGCTGTCGAAAGACGCGAGCAGAGGTGTTCGAGTCATCGCTCTTTTCGCCGAAGCGATGATAGGTGACGATCAGAGCTTTATCACGATTCGCAAGGCGGAACGGAGTAAGAAGCCCGGCGGCTCGCATCAGGTTCAGCGCGGTTCGCTTCACGAGCGGCCTCCAATTCTCTCTGTTACCAGGCGACCGGCATCAACTCTGCGTCGTTCGCGCAACCGGCGTTTTAATTCATCCTTCTCTTTTTTGATGGGCAGCCGGTAGCGTTTTCCTAAGCTTGTGTCTTGCGGTTGCGGTGAAGCAGTGCCTTCGGCCAGCGCCTGAACAGCGTCTGCAACAAGTTGGGCGCAACGCCCAATGAGTCCTTTGCGATACTCGTTGATGAAAGCATCGAAATCGGTTCCGAAAGAGTGGTCGTACTCTAGCGGCGCAGTCTGTTGCAGAACGATGTCGCCCGTGTCCACTTTCGATTCAACAAAGTGAACTGTTAATCCGACTTCTCGCTCGCCGTTAAACAGTTCCCAGAAAACCGCAGGGCATCCTCGATAGTAAGGCGCAAGCCCCTGATGGACATTGATAGAACCAAGACGCGGTATCTTGAACACAGATTCTTTCAAAATGTTTGTGCCTAAAATCACGCCCAGATCGGCATTTGCTGCGCGCATCAGCGCGCGTGAATCTTCAGAGTGGTAGTTGGAAACAAAATGAATCGGAACGTGATGAGCTTCAGCAATTTTACGAAGCGAATCCTGATTGCTCCCGGCTGCGCTCGTATCATCAGAAGCTCGTCGCCCCAAAAGAGTGCGAGCAAATTTTCCGACCGTCGCCCCGTAGCCGTCGTAGCGAATCGAGCGTTTCACTTTTTCGCGCAGGCCGACGCGGCGCATCGTATCGGTTTCGATGAATATGCCGACCACCTCCGCGCAATCGAGCGCCAGCAATCGTTCAAGAGCCATCTCAACGCCGCCGTGCGTGAGCAGAATCAAGCGCAACTGCTTTTCGCTCATACCCGTCTCCACCTCAAGGAATATGTTGTTTTCAACATTGAAATTTCCTGAAAGAAAGCGCTGAGTTCTACAGGAACCAGTGATTTACCGGTCAGAGCGCCCTTTCTGATTTGCTACCTGTTTTTCACTTCAGCTCTCGCGATGCGCTTGATGCTTGTTCCGATAGCCAGAAGAGTTGCTCCGAGCACAAGCAACCAGAATGGTTCGAAATACCTGGTTGCTATTGCAGATGCATCCGAATTGTTGAGCATAGATGGGTGCGCTTCCGGTGTTGAGACTGGCGTCGGTATCTGCTTTGTGATTGCCGTAGCGTTGCTTTTATCGGCGAAACTGATAGCTATGCCTTTTCCGATAAGTAACGCAGCGCAGAATAAACCGGTCGCGATTATTATTGATGTTACTGCTCTTGAAGATAATCTAAACATAGGGGACGTTCTTTCACGAGTTCAATTGATTGTTGAATGCCGCAACTTGCGCGATTGCTGCGGACGGCCAAAACCTTCACGGTTTCTGCTTCTTCGCTGGCAGGTTGTCTCAGGTATGATCGTGAAGTATCGGGCTGGTTTTATGTTGTTGGCTCATACCTCTCCCATGGATGCTTTCGCGCAAGTCCCACATAAATATCTAAACTCATAACCTCTGCTGCTTTACAAAAAATATGATTTCAAAAATTCTTTATTTTGACCGTAGGCTGGCTTGAAAAATTGATACGCGGGTTCTAAGGAGAGTGTAGGAAGTTAGTCCGGTTTGAGAGAAATGACCGAAAAGCCGCGACTTCAGTTCACCGCAGAGGCGCAGAGGACGCAAAGGGGGTGCAGAGTCAATCTACTCTCTGCGAAATCTCTGCGTCTTCTGCGCCTCTGCGGTGAATTATTACATCCTGTGAAATTGCCCTAGGATTTTTGTTTCTTCTTCTGCTTTGTCTTCAGTTTTTGCGCGATAGTGAAGTTGTTTCCGCTCATACCTTCGCCATAAGCGCCTCCGCTATAGGCGAGTACGCGTATACGAGCCAGCCTTGTCGGCTTGTTTGGCACTTTCCAGGCGTAGCTTCTCGCGCCGCCGCTCAGATCGGTTATCACATCCTCCCACGTCAGCCCGCCATTGAGCGAGAGTTGTATAGTCTGGCTTGAAAGGTTCGTTTCATCCACCGTCCAGGTGATATTGTAAGTCGAGTTGATCAGGAGCGTTTCAGGATCATTCGGCTTAAGTATCTGAACTGTTGGACGAGTATTGGATGGGCCGGTTGATTTCGGCAGTATCATCGTATCGTTCATCAACGTTCCGGGCGATGTGCTCATGTATGTCACAGGCGATAGCACTATCTGATCTATTGACAGCCCATCTTCTCTGACCTGCACCCTGATCTTGTGCGTTCCAGTCGTCTGAAAGTAAATACTCGACCCCATCACGCCTACTCCCCAACCGTTATCCTGCCAGCCCCATCCGCTCAACCCGCACCCACTGCATTCTTCCAGGTTCATCTCTGCTGACGATGTAGTGCCGATGCGGGCTATTGCTGCCCCGCTCTGGTTCACGCTGTCTGAGAACTGCACGTGAACAGAGTCATTGTATGGAGAGTTATTCAACGCCTTGCCTCTCATCCAGAAGTGATAAGGCATGCCTGCCTGTGCAGTGAAGGTCATCTCGAAATAGCTCGCAGGGTTTGCGGCAGGTGTGATGACTTTCGCCTGTCCCGCATCCGGATTGAATATGCGATTGCCGCCCGCTGCCGTTTGGTCTGCGACGACTTGCCAGTTCCCTACTTTCACGCTCGCTTCCGAGGCATACAAAACGATGTTTCCATTGTTTGGAGTCGGAGTTGGATTAGCTTCGGTCACCGTAATCGTAGCTGACGCGCTGGCCGTTGCTCCGCCGTTATCGGTGACTGTCAATTGAGCAGTGAACGTGCCCGGTGTTTGATAGACATGAGACGGTGACGGCTGGACGGATGCCTGCCCATCACCGAAGTTCCAACTGTAGGACGCAATGCTTCCGTCTGGGTCTGCTGCGCTGGGCAAAAAGTTAACTGTAAGCGCGGCGCTGCCTTGCGTCGGCGTTGCCGACACGGCAACAAGCGGCGGCTGGTTCGAGGACGGTTGAAGTCCAAGGGCCATTTGAATCCCGTCTATATCTGCGCCGATATCAAGTCCATCTGTCCCTGCGCCCTTGTACAGACTTGTAGCGGCGAGCCTGTAATTGCCTCCGGCATAATCCACGAAACCCACGTTGTTCATTCCCGCAGGGAAGAAGTTAGCAAAGGGATAGTTAGAAGCCGGGCCTGTGACGAAAACATTTCTTGAAAAGACGCAGGCAGGAAAATAATTGATGAGCGTATCGTTGCCAACCGAGTGACCAGACCCTATGAAGCCATAGTCATTATGCGGCGACAGATTATTAGTATAGATGAATCCTGTGTGAGGCCGTCCATCTGCCGTCGCCGCATTATAAGTTTGAAACGCCGTGTTGTGCTCTATATGAACATCGGCAGTCGCGTCAAGAAGCTGGAACAGCCTGCCGTTTCCGCCCCAACGGGTTGCGCCTATGTCATCAAATAGATTGTTCTTGACCTTGACGCGCTTGGTCTGCTGGCTAGGATTTAAGTCGTCGTATCCGAGGAAGTTGATCCCTCCTGATGCATGACGGACGATGTTATTAGTAAAGGTAACGTCTTGCACCACGGACCACGGGGCTGTGCCGTCCTGGTTCCGTGTCGTGAATTGGATTGCGAATCCGACCTGTCCGTCTAACCAGACATATTCAAATATATTGCCATCTATAAGGACTCTCTGGGCATTCTTCAATTCAAAGAGGTTTTTGATTGACCAGTGAATACCGGCATAGCTCGGTTCGGTCTCGCACCACGAAAGCGGTTTTGAGCAGTGGTTGCGACGGAATTCAATATCTGAGGGCACCATATTCGCTATCTTCGGGTCAGCGCCGCCAAACATCACGTTTTCACCAGCCCCTTCCAGATAATTGTTCACTATCTTGAAAGGCCCAGGCCCGTTCCACCCGCAGATGGCTTGCGTATCGAAGCCCACTCCGTGACAGTTTGATATGTATGAATCAATGATTGCGGTCGAAGCGCTGTTGAGCGAAACGCCTCGCGAAACATTGCCCGTCTGGTTGCCGTGAATGTAGCAGCGATCAATGACCAGATCGTGGGGCACTGCGCTTAAAGAGTTCTGAGCAGAGCCGCCGTTGCCGAGATTGACGATTCCGCCATTGGTATTGACTCCTGCTGAAATGCCGAACTCGACGCCGACAAAGCGATAGTGATGCGCTCCCGGAGCAGTCGAAATCGCAGCGGCATTATTCGGTGTAAGGATTTTCGGCATCGCAGCAGCGTTTGAAGCAGTGGCGCGAGTGCCTTCTGCCGGAATGCCTGCCATGTTAGACGTGCGAATGACTACCCAACCGCTGCCCGTCTTTGCTGGCAACGTAAAATTGCCGGTGAAAGTAGCGCCTGCTTGCAGCACTATGGTGTCGCCTAGCTTAGCTGTATTGAGCGCAGATTGAAGATTGCCGCCTGCCGCAACATTGATCGTTGACCCCGACGCGCTCGGAAAAGTCGTATTGAGAAGAACTCGCGGCAGTTCAGGTTCATTTAAGCTCTGCGCTTCCGCAACGCCAGACGCATTCGATAATGAAAGACTGCGTGGAAGTTCCCTGATCACAAACAGAGCGATGATAAATAATAGAGCGATAAAGATTGATCTTTTCATTTCAGTCCATCCCAATTTTTTTTGTGAGGGCGACCAGACACACAAATACCTTCGCGCCTTTGTGCTACGAAGGCGCGCATTAAAGAGAAACAGATATGTAGCTGGAGGCTTAATCGAGTTGAGAGGCTATCGCAAACCAAAAAACGGCTACGATCTCACTTATTAAGGGGCAAGGTGTGGGGCGAGTGTTGGTACTTCTAGAACAATCTATCTGAAGGGGCTATCTAAAGGGGCTGTTACAATACAGCTAATGCATTTGTTAGCTGCAATATATGTGCCTTAATTTTGGCTCTTTAAAACTTAATGAGGAATGAGCAAACGCATATCACAACAGACTTAACGACGTGTTAACAGTCTCCGAAGTTGTCATTAATGACGCATATTTCCTTGACGGCGATTTTTGATTGAGAGTCGGAAAAACCTTACCCGAACAGTTGCCTATCACACTTTATGCACGAATAAAATCTAAGAGTTGTCAGAAGCTGTTACACAATGCTGCATTTTGTGAAAACGAATCCTGCTACAGCAGATGAAGTGAGGATTAACTGGCGTTTGAGATCTTCCATCCTGACCCGTCGTTTGCGAATCGAGCCATCTGCCATCCACGTTCGAGGCAGAATGTCGCCCCTTTAATCGTAAGCCTGGCCGCCGCATCAAGCTCGGCGCTTCCAAACCGCTTTGCGCTCCCGGATGAAACTTCTATCCAGTTGCCGAACCGCTGAATGATGCATTGCCTGAGAGAGCTTGAAGCATTGAGACGAACTCCATCGCCCGTTTCCAGTCTCTGCCCCCGCACGAGACAGGCACGCTCGAACTCGTTATTTATGAATCGGCCCCACGCCATTAATCCGTCCGAAGCAAGTGGGCCGCATCGGGCTACAGTCGAGCCATTGCCGAGTAGGACTACATCGAGCGATTTTTCCGTTGCGATGTGAAATCCGCGAGCCAGTGGATCATCCGCAGGCTTTTGCTCGATATGAACCGGTTGACCGCTCACCGAAGGAATAATGAAAGTAGTGAACTGCTGCGGGCCTTCGCCTTCTGCTTCGAACACTGCGACTAAAGACCTGACGCGATGCCCGTAGGCACGCGAAACCCAGCCGCGAGCGATTCGCGCACGCACCACCGCGTCGCCGAAAACAGAGATGTTTAATCTGCCGCCATTAGGCTCTGAAACTATTACTCGATTGCCATTGGCCATTACTGAGCAGCCGGGTGAAATGTGGTAGCGTATCGTATAACGATGAAACTCGCGCGCAGTGAAGTTATCGCGCACTGTCAAATAGGACGACAGATGCCCGGGCGATGAAAAAAGTGTTTCGGGTTTTACAAAGAAGAAGGCTCGCTTATGAATGACCGGATCATTCAGGCGCTCATAGCCGTTGTGCAGTCCTTCAAAATAATCAACCCCATTTCCTGTGATAAAATCGCTCATACTCGCGCGAGCGACTTTGTCCCATGAAAAAGAGCTTGCGGGAATTGATTGAGGCTCGTCGTCAACAATGACAGTATTATGCGCTCCGGTCCCGCGAAATTCATCGCGCGATTTAGCATCGCCCGTATAAGAATATGTGCCCGGATCAACTAGCCACATTTTGCCAAGCGCGGCATATTCAAACGCAAGCGCATCTGAATGAGCGTGTCCGCACGCGAGCGCGCCATGAGGCCCGCAATCAATGACTGCATAGCTGGAATCTCTCGACCATCCATCGCGCAACACGTAATATCCGCTCGTATTGAAAGCGCGAGAGAGTTCGCGCGTCGGCTCGCTTCTCATCTTATCGTAAGGGCTGACTGCGTCCGGCCCCAGCAACCATAACATCTCGACCGTAGCATCGCCTGCGACGAACTTCCAATCCTTGCGCTCGAACAGCGCCGCTCCAATTCCAAGTGTGTCTCGAAAATCATCGGGTTTGCGTTCGCCCAGTTTGACGAGTCGCCCGCCATCATCATCTCCTATCAAAGGAGATGTGTGGTCAGGCCGCGTTATCCACATCAGATGATCCAACATCCCGACAAGCTTCTCTTCAACTTGCTCCGGCAGCGAGAGATTGTTTGTGCGCGCGAGTATGAGCAGGTGGAGATAAAAATCAACCGTGTAACGATGATAGTATGTCGCCTGCTCGAAATAGACTCCGTCATCAAGAACCTGTCGGGGCAACTGTTCGAGCAGTATCTCGACCCCCATCTTGCGCCAGAGGGCCGAGCGTTTGAGTTCGCCCAGAGCCGTGCCGATATAAAACAGCGCCAGCGCTTCGCCGGTCAGATGAGTGTTAGGGCTGAAATAATGCGATAAGTAAGATTCGATGTGACGGCCATGCGCGATCAGGCACTTGAGAAGCCTGAGCGTGAATTTAGGTGTTAATTCGCGCGATTCGGCAAACATGTGTAAAGCCCAGAGCCACGCAATCGAGCGAAATGCTACCTCAAGACTGCTCGCCCAATTTATGCCGCGACCCACAGGATTCGCATCCATCCAGGCTGTCGCCTGCGAAACGAATCCGGCGGCGTATTTTCCATCGCCCGTCATCCAGTACGCTTGCCCGAACGTGACAAAGTGCGCGTGGCGACTGAGTTCCCACGTTATCTTTTTGTCGCCCGCAACAGTGGGGTTCAAATAATCTATCTTGCTCCAATGATCGAGCGTCGTGCGTTTGCCTGATACAGGCTCAAGCCGCCAGTCAATGGGATTACCAAAGCTGATGTCTGTCAGCCCGAGCAGATCGAATCTTCCATTGATGGCGCGATCAGCCCTTTCGATCATAAGGTGGCGCTCTTCGGGAAATCGCCATTCCATCATCGTAATGATTGCTTCGCGGGCGGCAAGCGATGGGAAGAACCCGCTGCCAGCGCGGGCCTGAATAAGATTCGAGATGCGTGCTGCCGCGTCTTTAGCTGTAAGGTCAGACTGCTCTCGGTTGATTTCACGCAGGAATTGAGCATCGCTCATATCTTTTGAGCGGAGCTTCAGAAAGCGCTCGCCGAATTTGGAAAGCTCTTGACGCCCGCGCACTGATAGCTCATGTATGCTTCTTCCGCGCAGCTTACTCAGTTGCATAATAGACCGTTGCATCTTTCGCTTGTCAGCCTTTCGTTTCGCGTATTGGCTCCCACACGACGTGAGTTTCGCCGCGCATGAATTTAAAGAACGCAACGAGTGATGCGGCATTGGCGAGCGCAAAATAATATGGGAATCCCAAAGGGCCGATGCGTAATTCGAACCAGTCGCAAATCCAACCCATGATCGCTGTTAAATAAAATATTGCCTGACCGATGAACGCGAGATTGTATATCTCTGAAGACCCTATCAGCAGCATGTTCGACAGGAATATTGCGATTAAGAAGAACGGCACGCCGTATCGCAATACCTTATGCGAAATCATTTGAAAACCGAACAAGGGATGAGCGCGCAGGTTGAGCGCCCTGCGGTAGCGATGAAGCGCGTTCAAGGTCTGTTCTATCACACGCACACGCATGCGAAATTCATCCCGGCCACGTTTATTCGTGTCTTCCGTCGAAATCGCTTCGCAATCGTAGATGGTTCTCAAACCTTGAAGATGAATTTCTGTCGCGATCACGAAATCGCTGCTCATATCAAGCGCGAGCCTGGCGTAGCTGCTGCGGCGCACGGCATACAAACACCCGCTAACACCAATAAGCGAGCCGAGCTTGCTTTCGCACTGCTTTATGAATCTCTCGTATCCCCAATACGAGCGGCAGCCCTGCCCGACGTCCGTAGTCGAGCGATCAACGTAAAGCAGATGACCGGCAACGCATCCGACCTCGTTGTCTGCAAAGCTGCGAACGATCTTTCGGATTGCGTCCCGGTTGTAGAGAGTCGTGGCGTCAGAGAAAACGATTATCTCGCCCGTCGAAAATTTCATCGCCGCGTTTTGAGCAACGCTCTTGCCCAATCGTTCGGGCCGCCTGTGCAGCATCACGCCTTCTTTAGCATAAGAGCTTACGATTTCGTCCGTGTGATCAGTCGAGCAGTCGGAAGCAACGATAATCTCAAGCTTTGCTTTGGGGTAGTCTAGCGCAAGCGTGTTCTTGATCTTTTCAGAAATGTCGCGCTGTTCGTTGTAGGCCGCGATTATGATCGAGACTTTAGGCGTGATGTCTGCTCGGCGAATCGGATTCGCAAACAGACGGCTCAACAAGTAGATCAATGCGGGATAGCCCACGTAAGTGTAGGCTATAAGCGCAAGCATAGTTATGAAAATTATTTCGACTGCCACTGGCGCTCCGTTTTAGCTCGAATTCCAATCAAGTGTAGGGGCGATCCTCTATGGTCGCCCCAGGCAGCGCATTACTTGAATCTGGGGCGACCACATAGGGTCGCCCCTACAGTCTGCTCTAAGAGTTGCTTGTCGCTTCAGAGTCTATTGCAGAAAGAGCTGCCTGGCGTTTACGCATCTGGCGCGGCTTCCAAAGCACGGCTCTCGGTCGCAGCTCGACTATTTTCATTTTCGCCGGAAGCTCATCGGCTGCGAGCGATTCCGCTTCGTGAATCTTTTTAATCGAGACAGCATAGGCGAGCGGGTAGTAAAGGAACCATAGATACTGAATTGACCCAAAGCAACTGCAAATTAAGTAGACCACAAGCGATGCTTGAAATGCCGCGCTCAAATAATAAGTTTCCTGTCGGTCGTCGTCGTGACCAGCGGCCTCGAATGTTTTTTGCGGCGGGCTCGTCTCGCGCCCTATCCGGCGCAACGAACGCAGAGGCGCAAAGATCATTATGAGATAAGCTATCAGCCCCATCACACCGAGTTCGGCGGATATTTCGAGAAAAGAGTTGTGCGCTCTGCGTTGGTGCAACGAGTAGATTGGATAATTCCCCATGCCTACTCCGAAGATGAGGTGATTTGAGGCGACATCTTTGGCGCGTTCGAGCAGGTCGCGCCGCTCCTGCGATGACCCTGTGGGGTCGCTTGAGCTATCGAATATCGAAGTGATGCGGTTTGAATACCCCGACGGCATTACCATCATGAAAACGCCGAGCACAAAGATAAAAGAGAACGCCGTCAGCGCGCGATTGCGCCGCCCTATCTTCCACAACATCCACCCGGCTGCTGTGACAAGGCCTAGAAATCCTCCGCGTGAAAACGTAACCACAACGCCGATGCCGAGAAGCACCGCGCATGCAAAGTAAGCTGCCCGCGCCAGCCCGCGCCGCGTCATGGCGAGCGCGACGGCCAGCGGAATCAGCAAATCGAGGCTTGTCGCCAGATCATTCGGGTTCCCGAATATGCCGCCCACTGCCCCCGTTATTCTCAGCGCGACAACAGTCCCTTCGTCGCCTTTCGTCACCACAGTGAATTTGCCTTCGATGTAGCTGAGTATGGCGAGCAAGGCCAGCACCGTGCCGCAAATTACAACGAGCCGCATAATAGATCGAAGGCGCTCGCGAGTATTCAGCAGGTTGATCATCAAAATGAAGATGGTAACAACCTTGAGAAAAGTATCAGTCAGCACGTCAATGCTGTCTTTCGGCGACGAAGCGATGGGAATGAAAGCGACGCCCAGCAAAGTAATAAGCGTGAGCATCTTCAGTTCGAGCGGCCAGATGGTCAATCGCTCTGCAAGACCAAGCTTCGACGCGCAGTATGCCAGAAGCGTTATGATTGCAACGATCTTTACGATTGGGAACGTGCCAAACAGTTGTGGGAACGTCTCGTTGGGCCGCAAGTAAAGTAACAGCGTAAAGAAGAACAGACCGGCGAATGCCAGATTATGCTTGCTCGATTTATCTGCCTGCTCGTCTGCCCGATTGATCCGTATCGCGCTCTGCATCGTTTCTCACCTGTAGCTTCGGAAGATTTCTGCGGTCGAGTAATCCCTTATCCGGTTTCAGCAACGGCTTCTATCTGCTTCTGGTTATTTGAGCTTTCTCTTCGCCCCGCCGCCAGATGCAATAAAACGCCGATGGCGGGAGCGAGGCTGCGACCCAAACCATAAGCGCGCAGAGCTAATCGGTTAATCTCATGCACCGTCACCGGTATCTCTTCATCGCTCGCTACGGGTAGATGGGTTTCCGCGCTCGGATACGCTTTGGTGATCAAGGTATGAAGATCAGGGCGATCTATCAAGACAAGTATTTCTTCGGGCGGCACTGACAGTCCCACTGCGAGTCTGAGAGCCGTCTCAAGGCTGAGGTGAGTTATCATAGAACTTTGAATCTTCGATAATAACCCCTGATCGAATCCCGTCAGGCGACAGAATTCCGATTGCTTCATCCCTAACTCAGCAAGCCGGTCTCGCACGAAGACCGCTAATGGAGTCTGCTCTTCCAGCCGTGTATTTTTCATCTGGCTTCTCCAACGGTCTTTGGAATGATTCGAGACGGACGTTACGCCCTTATTCGTATTATCTCTCCCTCGACCATTTCGCCTGTGACCATTCTCGGATAACTCGGTCACCTCATTTTGGGTAGACATCTCCGGGTGATTTATTTCAGTCATTGTGATCTGCGACATATTCAGAATGAATACCTGCGAGCCTGAATGTAGGCGGACACGGACATGCGGATTTACGGTGCCAACGCCTACGACAGTCCCAAGCCCGTATTTCGTGCTCACTTCCTGTCCAACTGCAAACATGCAAGCTCCTAACACCTAATGCCCGCTTACCAGCCGAACGAAAGATCCGAACCCGGCGAGCGAGGTTATGGTTGAAATCGTCTTCTTGAAATTTCCATGAACGATGACCGTGTCGCCTGCTTGCAGGATCACGTTCTCCTCAGGGCCGGCCTTGCCTTCCATAATGCGCTTCACATTGACCTTCATTGTGCGCATTGTTCCGTCGCCTACCTGGCGAAGCACCGTGACATTTGATTTGCTCCCCAAGTCCGACACTCCGCCCGAAGCGGCAATCGCATCCATCACAGCCATAGGTCTTGCCATCAGCACTATGCCCGGATGATTCACGTCGCCCAGGACGCCTATCTTTGCGCTGTTGGCTTCAATCAGCGACACGCTCACCTTCGGCTCTCGAATGAACTCTCCGAGTTGAATCGTCAGCTTTTCCGTGACGCGATTTATTGTCAATCCCGCGACATCCACATCTCCGACGAGCGGGTGGTATATTCGCCCGACGGGCGACACCTGGACTTTCTCCAGCGTGTAATCGGGCTGCCCGAGCACGCGCACTGCAATCAGGTCCGCAGGGCCGAGTTTGTATGTGTTGTAGAAGTCTCTGTAGATCGTTTTGAAGTACGCGTCCGTGTCGTCTGCCTGGGCGGCGGGCTTCTGATCTGTAAGGGAGTTTGCCGTCGTTTGCGCCTTTGCGCTCCCGGCCAACATTACTCCCATCAAAACAACCAGTAATTTAATGCCGGTTGTCTTTGTTACTTTCGCGCTAAAACTTCTCTGTGTCATAACCCTCCTGCTGTCAGGAGCCGCGAAGAATCACTTATCCTTCAACGCGCCCCTCTTCCAAAAAGAACTATTCTGACCGTCTCAAAAATTATGATCGCGTCGAGCACGGGGGACTGGTTCTTGATGTAATAAAGATCGTACTGCAATTTTTCGATGGCATCTTCGAGCGAAGCGGCATAGGAATATCGAATCTGCGCCCACCCGGTAAGCCCCGGTTTCACCAGATGCCTTTGCGTGTAGTAAGGGATCTCACGCTCAAGCTGTTCTACGAAAACAGGGCGTTCTGGTCTTGGCCCTATGAAGCTCATATCGCCTCGAATCACATTGATGAATTGCGGAAACTCATCAATGCGAAGTTTGCGTATCACCCTGCCTACGCGAGTGACGCGAGGGTCTGACTCGTCTGCCCACACCGGCCCGTCTTTTTCAGCGTCGGACTGCATAGAGCGGAATTTGATGATCTTGAATACCTTGTTGTGAATGCCCATACGCTCCTGCGTATAGAAGATTGACCCGCGCGAATCCAGTTTGATCGCAATCGCCGTCAGCGCCATTACAGGCAGCGACAGCACGAATCCCAGAGTCGCAAGTAAAACCTCGGCCATCCTGCGCGCCTTATTATATGCGCGCGACCTCCGCGAGGTATTCGAGAAAATCAGCCAGCTTGGCCGCAACATCTCAGTGCTGATTTTGCCCGTCAGCCGTTCGTAAAAGGACGCCGATTCTTCGACCGCTATCGAGTCTTGAAGTTTCAGCCTGAGCAGTGGATTGATCGGCAAGCGTCCTCTTCGCTCCGTCACAGCCACTACAATCCTGTCGGGCTGATACCTACGCACGACATCTTCCAACTCTGAAGTTAATCCTATGACGGATGGATTGATCAGGCTCTTGCCTACCAACATCGGATCATCCCCTACAAAACCTACGATCTTGTATCCGACTTCGGGCCGCTCCAGAATGTCGCGCGCCAGATTGATTGCGACATTCTCTGTGCCCAGTATCAGAACTCGCTCGGCAAGCCGAGGATGACCGAGCAGCCACCTGGCAAGTATTCGCCAGCAAAACATTACACTCAGCATCAACAGCAGGCTCACGAGAAAAACGCCGCGACCCAGAAGCATCTGCGGGACGACATAGAAAATAACGGCGAGCGCAATTGATGCCAGCCCCGTAGCCTGAAAGATGCGCATGTAAAGTGTTGCTCGATGCCTTATCGTGCTGAAGTCATAAAGGCCGAAAATATAGAAGGCCCCTTGCATGACGAGCATCAACGCCCCGATCTTCAGCCAGATATAGCCGCTGTTTAAAAGCTCGGCGGCCTCAGAACCGAAACGAATATAGATAGCGGCTGCCCCGCACAGACAGGTGAGCAAACTTTCAAAGAGCAAAATGCACAGTGCTCGCGAACGGTTTCTCGACATCATTAGGCTTTATCAACTTTCCTGCCTGCAATCATTCGTCGTTAATCTTTCAGTTGGCCCGGTTTAACACCACGCCGAATATGTTGTCTTCAGCAAGCGGCGCTATTGCCTTGCTGATATGTCCGGCGTTGGTCTTGCCCGGCCTTATGACCATCACAGTCGCATTAGTCAATTTCATGAGCAGGTTCGTGTCATTCGATTCAAGCAAAGGAGATGAATCGAAAAGCATGAAATCGTAATCGGAATCAAATGAGTTGAGCATACCCCGAAAAACTGGCGAGGCCAGTATCTCGGCAGAATTTTCGACCCTCTCTCTGAGTGGCAAGATCGTAAATCCATAAGGCTTGATCGTTATTGCCGCATCGTTTGGCGGAAGATTGCGCGCGAGCGCTTCTACGATGCCGACTTCCGATTCCACTCCGAGAAGGCGCAGCAGCGATGGACTGTGAAGATCCGTATCTACGACCAGAACTCTCTGCTTTGCCTGCGCGAGCGCGCAAGCCAGGTTGAGCATCACACACGTTCGGCCCTCGCCGTGCTGGGCCGAAGTTATAAGCAGCCGCTTGAGAGGTTGCTCTGACGCAGCCGAAATCAAAGTGATGGCCGTCTTGCTATACTCTTCAGCCGCTCGCGGGTCAAAGTCATAGAAGGTAACAAGGTGCGGGTCAATCCGAGATGCGTCCAGCGAAAGCTCGCGCGCAGGCACGCTTGACCTGGAGCGAGAGAACGGCGTATCGCTCACATTCCTTTGCATTCGCTCCAGCTCTTCTGCCGAAGGCGTGTCAAGCGAATAGCGAATGAAATCGAACTCATCAGGATTTTGATCCGCATTCTCTCTCAAGCGCGCATCCTCGCTTGCAACCACTGCTGCCGCCAGATTGCCTTGGGGACGTTCGCTCTCTAATTTGCTTAATGCTTTAAATACTTTTCCCATTGGTTCTCCAAGAATTAATTAGCCTCTAGTTTTCCGCCCGCCCCTGTATGACATCACCAACGGCTCGCGAGAACCTGAAAAATTCGAAAATGATTGAGAAGAAAAATGAGGCCTGGCACCAGCGCAACCAGCATCACCACAAACCCAATGCGACGTAAGAGCATCAGCGACCGCGACCTGCCTCGCTCGAACGGAGTGAACGATTCAGGTATGAGCGCAATAACAGGAGCGCCGAGGTAATACTCGACGTCTCGATCATTGCGCACTTCAAACAGTCGCGGAGCTTCTGCGGCAGCCGCAACAACAAACCCCAAAGCAAGTGCCAGGGCAAGCCCGATCAGTTGCAGCTTGAAACGATCAGGGCCGGATGGTGACTGGGGTTGGGTAGGCATATCAATTATCTGAAAGATGCCCGGATCAAGACCTGCTGCCGCCATTCGAGTTTGCTCAAGCGCATCCTTCTTCCTCAACAACGACGTGTAGCGATCTCGCAAACGCTGCGTGTCGGTCTCCGTAGCGATGTTTGCAATGGGCGCGTCAGATACGGCTACTGCTGGCGCAGCAGACACGTTCGGCGTAGTGGTCAAAACCTTTTGTTTTCGTTCAAGCTCGCGCTGAACAATTGCAAGCTCTGTCTGCTTGTTGGCAAGCTCGCGGCGCAGTCCGCGAAGTTCGCGCGCTTCGCTTGAATCGGGAGCCGCGCCGTCTTGTTCGCCGCCGGAACTGAGCTGCGCGATTTGCCTGTTGATTTCAGCGATCTGATTCTGCGTTTGAGTTACCTTCGGATTCTTATCCGTGTACTGCGCCGCGTAGTCCTTGAGCTGAGCTTCGAGTTCGGCCTTGCGAACGAGCAACACGCCGTAGGAACTGCCTGAGCGCACATCTCGCGGAGCGGATTTGACGAGCTTTTCCTGCTCGGCGATTTGGCTTTGCTGTTCGGCGATCTGGCGTTGCAAAGCGAATTGTCTATCGTTCAACGTCTCAATGGATGATTCGGCAGCCGCTCGTTGAGCGCGAGTGGTGTTGAAATCTCCTCGCATCATACCTGCGGCGCGACCGCGAGCGGCTGAGATTGCGCTTCGCTGTCCGAGTTGACTCATCCGACCCTCTATCTCTGCAAGCTCGGATGCGATCTTCTCGCCTTGATCAGCAATCTCTTGCTCCATCGCCTCATTCATATTGCTGAATTTCGCAACAAGGTCCGTAGCAACTTCTTTTGCGACCGCCGGATCAGTGTTTCGAAATGCAATTGTGAGCATTTCAGGATTATCGCCTCTGTACTTCGCGTCAATCTTTATATCTCTACGCATGCGCCCGACGGCGGCTTCAATCGCGCCCCTGCCCATTTCATTCGGATAAAGATTGTGGCGCTCGATCAGCGGCTCTAGATACGTGCGGCTGGTCAACTTTTCTGTGATAGTAGTCACGCGTGAAGCTATCGCGCTGCGATCTTCCTGCTTGCCAGCAACAACCACAGATGCGCTTGATTGATAAACGTTAGGAATTCTGGAGATGGCTACGTATGTTGCAATCAACATAGCCAGCACTACCAGAGTAAACAACAATTTTCTGCGCCAGAGTATGAGCAGATACTCAGTCATAGTTCGCGGTCTGAAGCTTCCCATATCCACCTCTTTTAGTTTGCTTTTTGTTTTCTAGCGGCGCGCCGAACCCAAAGCCCGTCATTGGTTGCTGGTTTCTGCTCGCCGTGCTTCCGTCATTAACCACCGTGTATCGAGGTTGAAACTCATCTATGATTTCTAGTTCCTGCAAGCTTAATAGCTGCTCCTATGGACAGAAGCATAGTTCCAAGTAAGAACAGCATCAGAGGCTCAAGCTGTTTGCTTGCAGCCCTGTTCGATTCGGCGACGCTTCGCTGGTCGCCGACCCTGGCATCGATTGAGGCTGATGCTTTCATTTCGGCGCTGGCAACCCCGTTCGCTTCCGGCAGAGTATTTGCCCTTGCAATGCAGAAAGGGCTTATTCCAATCATAAGCAAGCATAAGAAAGCCTTTGCAATGACTCTTTTAATCGAGCAGGTTGCTGTTATGAATTCACTCTTGAAGATTGCGTATCCAGGCATAAGGGAATACTTTTTCACGAATTCAAATTGACTGGAGAGCCTTTCACTTAACATTTGCTTTGCTGGTTTCTGCTCAACCGACACGGTTTTTACTTCTTCGCTGGCAGGATTGTCTCAGGTGTGATCGCGCTTCGGACCGTGTCGTTGACTCATACTTTCCCCATAGTTGTTTTCGCGCAAGCCTCACATAAATATCTAAACCCATAACCTCTTCCTCTTTACAAAAAAAAATATGATTTCAAAATGTCGCCGCGTTCCAGGCGCAGCAGGAAGCCTGTCATCACAGCAATTTCGGCTATCTCACATCTGTTTTACTTTTGATGAAATTACAAGAATTTCTTTACTTCCGAATTGACTAGTAATAAGCTTGGCAAGCCTTAAACTTGCGAGACTCAGGGGTGGGAGATTATGAGCAAGAACAATACACTGATGAAATCCGCTCTCTTACTTGTCGCTGTACTGGGTTCTTCTATTCTGCTCTACAAAGCAACAGCTTCAGCCGACAGAACCAAATCCAATCCGCCGATTCGACTGGCGCAATTGAGCGATGATATAAGCATACACTCAAACACGCGCGTCACTCCTTCTATCAGCCTCAGCAACGGTCACGACCTGATAACCGATTACGAAGGGACAGAGCAGGCTCGCGCTGCTATTGAAAACAATCTCGCCTCGCCCGCAGCTTTGGCCTCTGCTGATTTTGACGAAGACGGCGTGCCGGATTTGATCTGCGCGTATAGAGCGCCGGGCGGCGGCATCATCACTTTGCATAGAGGCAATCGAGATGCAATCTATCCTAACACCTCGCAGGCGCAACGGCGCAAAGCCGAAGGCCAGTTCACGGATGCGCCATTCCTGTCTGCCGCAAAAGTATTCGAGTTGCCGCAAGCGCCCGATTTCGTCGGCACGGGAGACTTCGACGCAAACGGCCATCAGGATTTAATCGTCGCTTCGCGCGGAAGCAACGCGCTCTTCATATTAGAGGGAAATGGGCAGGCCGGTTTCGGCGCAACGAAAAGGATTGAACTGCCGGGCGCGGTGACTGCGCTTGCGACCGGAGAGCTGAATCGCGCTGACGGACTTGAGGACATAGTTGTCGGCATTCTTGCATCCGGTGGCCCGAAGGCGCTGGTGTACGAAAGCCTAGAAGGGGCTTCCAGAGCCACTCCTGAGGCATTCAACCTGTCTGCTGAGGCTACGGCTCTGGCGCTCGGAAAGCTGGATGATGACCGCCTGATGGACTTTGCCGTCGCAGCAGGCAAGGATGCGCTCGTCGTATACGGGAGAGACAATAAAACAAAACAAGCCCGCAGCAGTAAACGCCGTTTTGCTTCTGCCGTTCGATCAATCACCATAGGCAGTTTCATTGATAAAAATAAATCGAGTCTCGCCGTATTGACCGGCGATGGCGCTCTGCATCTGCTCGGTCAATCTGAGGCAAAAAAGAAAAAGAGCGATCAGATAAATAAATGGAAGGAGCAATCTTTAGCTCTAAACGCGCATTCGACAGAACTCGTGCGAGCGCGCGTATCGTGTGCCCAGACCGACAGCCTAGTAGCGATAGATTCAACCGCTCATCAAATGCAGATCATCGCAGACGACCCGTATGCTCAGAATCAGAACAAAGCAGGCTCCGCATCTGCTTCTCGCAAAATTGCGGCGTTTGATGTCGAGGGCAGTCCTGTAGCCGCGCTCCCGATTCGATTGAACAGAAGTGCGCTCGACAATCTAGTGATTTTAAGAAGCGGCCAGACTAATCCGTCAGTGATGATTCCGCAGGCGATGATGACCTTCACCGTAGTCACCACGAGTCCTGTAGGCGTAGGCTCATTAACTGAGGCTATAAATAGCGCCAACAGCAATCCGGGACTGGACACGATTGCTTTCAACATAGGCGTTGGGCCGGTTACGATCAACTTGCCCACGACTCTGCCAACAATCATTGATCCGGTACTGATAGACGGCACGACGCAACCGGGCGCTACGGGTCAGCCTATTGTTGAGTTGAACGGAACAGCAACAAATGGCAATGCGCTGATTATAGGAGCCGGAAACAGCACAGTGTTGGGGCTTGTGATTAACCGTTGCAGCGGGAGCGCGATTGCCTTAGGAAGCAACAACAATAATGTTGTCTTCAATTTCATAGGAACAGACCTTAACGGTACAACAGCTATAGGCAACGGGCAGGCGGGAGTGTTGGTTAACGGCGCAAACAACGTCATCGGAGCGCCGAACGCTGGCAATCTCCTATCAGCCAATGGCAGCAGTGGGCTTAATTCATCCGGAGTCTTGCTGTTCAACTCAAACAGCAATGGGAACTTGATTCAAGGCAATCTTATTGGCACAGATATAACCGGCTCTGTTGATCTGGGCAATGTGGGCTTTGGAGTACATGTCGCAGTCGGAGCAGACAATACTATCGGCGGAGTCACAGCGGCTGCGCGTAATGTTATTTCGGGCAACGATATATTCGGGATTTTGATTGGCGGCGGCGAGACGACCGCTAATCTGGTGCAGGGCAATTTCATCGGCACAAATTCGGCGGGCACGACTGCTATACCTAATGCTGTGTTAGGCGTAATTATATTTGGACCGGGCAACACCATCGGAGGCACGGCGGCAGGCGCGGGTAACGTTATTTCGGGCAATGGCGGGGAGGGTATAGCCATCGGCAGCAGTCTTGCTATAGGCAATATAGTGCAAGGCAATTTAATCGGCACGGACGCGTCCGGGACTGCTGACCTGGGCAATGCTGGCAGTGGTGTGCACCTATCGGTCGGAGTGAATAATATAATTGGAGGGACTGCGGCAGGCGCACGCAACGTGATCTCTGGCAATGGTGCCGAGGGCGTTACCATTGATCAAGGCGCGACCGGCAACTTCGTTCAAGGCAACTTCATCGGCACAGACTCGTCAGGCACTGTTGAAATCCATAATGGTTTTGCCGGGGTATTCATTAACGGCGCGAACGGCAATACAATTGGCGGCACTGTCGCCGGAGCGCGCAACGTATTATCGGGCGGCGCAGACCGAGGGCTTACTATTCTAGGCGACGGAAACATTACGCAGGGCAATTTCATCGGCACGGATGTATCAGGGACAGTCGCCTTGGGAAATAAGCTTGGAGGTATGCTAATAATCGGCTCGAATAATCTCGTTGGGGGAACTGCGGCAGGCGCTCGTAATGTCATCTCTGGCAACGACATTGATGGCGTGCAGATTGCCAGCGCAGGATCGAGCAACAACCTTATACAAGGCAACTTCATAGGCACGGACGTAAATGGAACTGCCGACCTCGGCAACGGGCGCGTGGGTGTTATAATTAGCGCGGAAGCGACCAATAATACTGTCGGCGGAATCAGTGATGCTGCGCGCAATGTTATTTCGGGCAACGAAAACATTGGCGTACAAATCGCCAACGTCGGCACAAACAACAATACGGTTCAAGGTAACTTCATTGGCACAGATGCGAGCGGTTCTGCCGCAATAGGCAATGGCAGTGATGGCGTGGAAATCGACTTCGGCGCGGCAGGCAATACTATTGGAGGGCTGGCTTCCAATGCAGGCAATGTCATAGCCTTCAACGGCGCTAACGGTGTGGAAGTCGTTTCAGGAACCGGCAACTCCATCTTGTCTAATTCCATCTTCTCAAACTCGCTTCTCGGAATTGATCTCGGCGGTGACGGAGCGACCGCCAATGACGCGGGCGACACGGACGCGGGCGCGAACAACCTGCAAAACTTCCCTCTATTGACTTCGGCCACGGTTGTTCTTGCAAGCACGATTATACAGGGAACCTTCAACAGCACTCCCAATACTACTTTCACCCTACAGTTTTTCTCCAACTCTAACTGCGACGATTCGGGTTTCGGCGAAGGCCAGCAATTGATCGGCACTCGGACCATCCAAACCGATGCGGCTGGCAACGCCATATCAGCTTCTCGTTCCCCGGCCAATTCAGTCTCCCGGTGACGATGACTGCTACTGACCCCTCAGGCAACACTTCCGAATTCTCTAAGTGCGCGCCTGACTTATCAGGCTTTGACCTGGCAATCAGCAAGACTGCTTCGCCGGGCGTTGTCAAACCCGGCGACACCCTGACTTATAAGATAACCGCCATCAATAACGGCTCGATCCCGGCCAGCAATGTAACGGTATTGGATAGCCTGCCAAGCTCCGTGTCGTTCGTATCCTGTTCTACAACAGGCAACGGGGTTTGCTCCGGTTCGGGCAATAATCGCAGTGTCACTTTTGCGGCGCTGTCCGCTGGCGCACAGGCGACCATAACTTTTGTCACTACCGTGATAACTCCTTTGCCCAATGGCACGCTGATCGGCAACACCGCCACCATCAGTTCGTCCGCGCCGGAAGACAACTCTGCCAATAACTCGGCGACCGCCACAGTCATTGTTTCTGACGCCCCGCCCGCCATCATCTGTCCGGGCAACATCATTAGAAACGCCGACGCAGGCAAATGCCTGACTGTCGTCGAGTACCCTTCGCCGACTGTCAACGATACTTTGCTCGGCGCGACCGTGACCTGCTTGCCGCCTTCCGGCTCTACTTTTCCGGCAGGCGTTACAACCGTCAATTGCGTCGCGAGCAATGAAAAGGGCGAGACCGGCAACTGCGCTTTCACCGTAACGGTCAACAGCCCTGCATCGGCACGGGTCACGCTTGAAAACAATGCGGCATTGCTCAGTTTCGGCCCCGCCGAAGCCAGTAGAAAAACCAAGAAGCCGCCGAAAGGCTGCGATTGCGACGGCACCTTCACGATAGAAAACATCGGCTGCGCGACGATCAACCTGGCGCTCGATTCGATCATGCGGACGGGAAGCGATGTCACAAACGGGAAGATCACCAACCCTGATGACAGCAAGACGTTCTCTGTCAAGGTCGTCAGTAATCAATCGGAGACAGACCTCGGCGTTGGCACAGTTGTATCTATTCCGACAGGACAGTCGCGCAGCTTCCGCGTTCTGTTCAAACCGGTGATACCGGTATCAACCGGCAAGACGAGCGGGCTAGCGGCAGCCGATGTATTGCCCGATACAGTAACGTCTAAAATAACATTCAAGCAAAACGGGATCGAGCCGATTGTGATAAATCTGGTGGGGCGAGTCTCAAGAGATGTGCGGCTAATAAACCCGGACGACGCGCGCCAGCCCAAGCGAGCCGTTTTCACGAAATCAGGCGACGAGTTCACAGTTATATTTGGCATATTCGATGCCGATCTGGATGTGAATCTCGCGAGGTTCGAGTTTCTGGACGGCAACGGGCAACTGGTCGAGCAGGCATTCGACGTAGACCTGACTCAACCGATCAGCCAGAGCAATATAATCAAAGGTCAGAGCATAGTCGTTACGCAGAAGTTCACAGGGGCGGAGAGCCACCCGGAGGTCGCAAGCGTGAGGGTGAAAGTATCCGACCCGCGTTCAAGCGACAGCATTACGGCGCAATTGGGTGCGAGCGCCGCATCAGCACAGTCACTACAAAACACGACGAGGCGCGTGGTCGTTTTGCCGGTCAGAAGATTCCAGTCGCTTCCGTAAGATTTGGTAATTACTCAGCCCTACTTGCCGCGTAGCGGCATATGAGTTTAGCCGTGTACTTCAGTGCACGGAGAATAATAGTCATTCCCTTCTCGTCGCGTCAGCGACGATTGAAGGCAACGGATTTTTCAGCCGTCGCTGACGCGACGAGTTTGCTTACTCCTACTATTTCCGTGCGCTAAAGCACACGGCTAAACTTATTCAGCCGCTGACGCGGCTGAATAACTAATAAATCTGTAAATTTATGTGGATTGTATTCGCAGTCAGATCATTCCCTCAGAGTAGGGCTGTGGCATCTCTGGCAAGTTTGTGCGTAATCGTGGCAAACGAAACAACTCCGCTGGTTGACTTGAGCCAGGAAGCGGTGCCCGCCATTCACAAAAGCATTTATAGGATTATGACTGCGCGGTCGTTGATCGTGACAGCGTATGCAGAAATCAGATTGATGACAGACCGTGCAGTTCATTCGATTCATCGCGGCCATGCGCCCATGCAGGTCGCTGCGCCATCTTATCGTGTGCGACTTCGGCTTCATAACGCTATGGCATTCGTCGCAATTGCCGCCTGACGGGCGCGGCCTCTCTTCGGTTCTCGCAACAGATTCCATTCGCACACGGGGGCTTGAAACGAATTCGTGGCAGAAAGCGCACTTGGAATCCGTCGCGCGCGCCGCATCTGCGTGACGTGTGCGAAAGGCAGCCGTGTGATCGTATGGCCTTTCTGTCAAAGTGTGATTGCGAGGTTTGCGCCCGGCTGTGATCTCTGTATGACAAACTGAACATTTGCTGATTCGGTACTCGCTGCGCGTGCGATTCGATTCGTGGCACATCGTACAATCCCACATCGAAGGTATGTTGAGTTGCGCGATGGAAGTCTTTTGATCTATCCCCGTGTGACAGGTCTCGCAGCTTATTCCGTGATTGCGATCATCGGTCAGGTGTTTCGTGTGCGAGAATTTCAGGTCTCGCCCCATCATCGTGTTGCCCGATGACGCCGCCGGATTATTCACATCAACGATTTGAGCCTGAGGCTCGCCGCGAGTTATCCGCGCGTTATTCGGGTCCATGATGAAACGCCGGACTTTATGGTAGTTGGGATTGTTCTGCTCTTTCGATTGATGACAGCCCAGACAGTCCGCGTTCTTCGCATCTGCGCCTAGATGCGGTTTGATCTCAGTTATCGAATGACAAACGGCACATTCTTTGTGAGCCGGGAATGTGGCTTTCTCGCCGCCTGCATCTATTTTATGGCAGATGTCGCAATCGGCCCTGCGGCCTACGACCTGCGTCACCTTGCCTTTGACGTTAAGGTGAAGCTTGTGCGAAAAGTCGAACAGAATCGCGCTCGGCTTTTCATAATTCGGGAACTTGCTCATCCCGGGCATTTGATCCTGCGAAACGTTCGTGTGGCAAACGGTACAAAATTCTTTCTTGGGTAGCTGCGGCTCGAACCATTGCTGGTGGCACGTATTACACGAATCGTGTCCGGGCCGCGCGAGCGTCGCTTCTCCTTCAGCCGTCGGCTTATGACAACCTGTGCAGTCCAGGCCCGCTTTCAGATGCTGATCGTGACTGAACAGCGAGGTTTTCGACGCGGGTGCCTGGGCGGCCACCTCTTTGCCGAATAACCAGAATGAAAGATTCAGCAATCCAACAAATGCGAAGAGTGTCACGATGATGAATTTGAGCCTCTCACTGTTCATGTCTTAGCGTCTTCCTTCGCCTGCGCGCTTACAGTCAGCGATTGAATCTCCACTCGAAGCGAACTCTGAACTGTTGAGTGTAATCAATATCAGGGTTCAGAAATGCCAGTTCTCTATCGAAGCCGTATTCGAGCAGCACTTTATAATTTCTAGCAATGCGCAATTTGACGCCCGCCGTATAGCCCGTTGTGTCAGCGCCGTCTAGACTTATCAACCGGCTTTGCGTATCGAATCGGCGGTAAAACAGCCCGCCCTCAAGCGTCAGACGGCTGTTCAGAAAATGATAAGCCCCGTTGGCATAAACTTCGTGGAACGTTTTCTCGCCTTCGCGCCCGATGTCAAAGAACAACTGCGCGCGTTCGGGGTTTTCGCGGCTCAGGTGGCGATAGCGATATTCGCTTCCCACTTCGAAGGCAGAGGTCGGAAAGTAGTCTGCATTGGCGTGAAACTCCTGGAACGAATTATCGAACGGGCCTTCCTCGTCTCTGTCATTCACTTTGCGAACCCACGCCGTCCCGCCCACTGCGAATTTCTGCGTCAAGTAACGATAGCCGTCAACGTAGAATTGAGTGTAAGGATTTATTTGAAACAGATTCAGCCTGCCGTTTCCGTTGAACGGCTGACCCGTTGGCGGCAAGGGGAAGAAGCGGAAGAAAATCTGGTTCTCAGGGTTTCGAGCGAACGCGCGAAAAGTCTGATCGTAGAAGAAGTCGTTGCTCGACAGCTTCTGCAAGAAGTTGAAGTTGATGCGCGTCTTGCCCGCTGGCGGCAAATAGTGCGCGCCGATGTTCAAGTCAACAGGATGCTCGTCAATCATGAACAGGCTGCCGTCTAAAATCCACGACTCGCCAAGCCCGTGACGGACTTCGAGATTATGACTGTTATCAATGTAATGAAGAAAATCATACCTGATAGTAGTCCGCTCGGCGGGCCTGAACAGAAAATTCCCGCCCCCGACGCCGCGCTCTCGCGGGTCTGAGTAGAAAGTGACGCGCCGCCCGCCGTAAACATCAAGCTCGAATTTAGGATTATTGACCGTGAACGTCGCCCCGTCCATTCTGACAGATGTTCCCGCGCTGTAAATATACTGGCGACCGGCCCTGACGCTGAACTGAGACGATCTATTATCAGAAAGGAAGCCTCTGACGTCAGTGAAAAAAGTGAGAGGCTCGAAAATTCTGCGCTGGCGGAATGCGTCGCGGATGCCTATGAAAGGCGAAGCTTCGGTCGTGCCGTCGATGTCGGCTGAATATCGGAACGAGACATTCGCATCGAAGCGGAGTCTTTCATATCCGAAATCCTTCACGGATAGCCGAAGCGTAGCCGACGAACTGCTCGTCGTTCGGCTCGAACGCGCTGGGCACGAAAAATATCGGAGCGTCAGGCACAGAGAAAGGCGGCACGGGATTCGGGAATTGAAGCGTGAGCGAGGGCTTGCCCGTGTACTTGATTTCGTCGCGGCGATATTCGGTCATCAAGTACACGCTGACAGAGCCGGGCCGACTTTGCTCGCTTGAAAGCTGAGGCGCAGACAGTGTTTAAAATATTCGCGCTCGGCTTTTCGGCTTCGGGTTTAGGGCTTTCAAAGACAGGCGGCGCACTCAGGCGCGATGAAACCATTCGCGGCCTCGTCGCGAGAAGAAGGTTTTTTTCGACGTTTGCTGGCTGCGCGGCTTCGGCAGTTGAAGACTCCGACGCATCCAATTCAATCTTTACACCGTCTTGCTTCGACTCGCTCTTATTATCACCGATCTGCTGCGAAGGGGGTTTGTCGTCTCCGCACACGATGGCGCTCAGAGGCGCAGAGCACAAGCTTGCAATCACAAGCGCCAGAGATATTAGACGCGCGCATCGTGAGAATTTATTGCTCATCAGCCTTCCTCGCCTATTGCTTTTCAGAGCTTATTCACCGCAGAGGCGCAGGGGACGCAGAGGGGGCGCAGAGAAAATCTCCTCTGCGAAATCTCTGCGTCCTCTGCGCCTCTGCGGTGAATAAGCCCATCTCTCACTCAAATGCTCTTTATTTATTTCTCCTCCGGTATCGGAAGAGGCTAATTGAAATCGCGGTCATCATCGTCATCAGCATCGCAGCGATTCCGAGAGTTTGATCGTGACTGCGACTTGCTGCGACAACTACGCGTTCTTTCTTGTGACGGTTCTGAAGAGCCGCATGCTCAGGGATGTCAGGAACCGAGTTTGCGCTGACTGATTGAAAGACGATGTTACCAAGGCCGTTGCCTTTGTCGTCAGAGGTGCCGGATTCGACGACGACGTTGACTTTGCGCATCTTGTCCATCTCGGCGCGGCTCAAAGCGCCTGCCCCGACAGCCGTGCTGTCGCGCAGCGTGCGACCGCTTGAATCTGCCAGCTTGTCCAACTGGCGGCCACGCGCTATGCGCAGCAACCGCTGGTTTGCGCCGACCGGAAATGTGGTTACCGATAAAGTCGCTTGATTTCCATTGAGCTTAACGTTGGCCCTGTCAAAAGGAGTCAGTGGGTCTCTGAGCGCGAGCGTCAGATTGAAATTAGCTTGAAACACGGGATCGAGCGCGTTCGTCGGGAATGCGCTCGAATTAAACAACCGCTCTTTTATGTCTCGGAAGTCCGTGACGTTGATCGCGCGCAACCCGTTTGCGCCATCCGAGACCATAGCGAACGTTCTGAAAGGAACGACCGCCATCGCTACCGATTCCGCGTCGTTGATCGGATCGTTCCCATTGTTGCGCTCGCCGTTGGTTATTGTCGTAAGCAACTGCGGCTGCGCGGGGACTGTGATGTCAATGATGCGAAGGCCATGTTGGCCATCGGCCAGATACATGCGGTTGTCCGCATAATCAAGGCCGCGAGCTTGATTAATCACCCCGCCCGGATTGTAGGTGGTGACGAATTTCGGATCGAGTTCGTTGCTTATATCAATGACGGCCATCCCGTTATTGCCGTTAGCGACAAAAGCAAATGCGCCGTACACCGCGACGTCGAGCGCGTTGCCTCCCGTGTTGATCGTTCTGACAACTTGAGGATTGTTCCTGTTGCTCACGTTAACGACGGTCAGACCCGCAGCGCCGTCGGCCACAAAGAGGAAGTTGCCTTCTATGCGAACCTTGTTTGCAAATCCCGGTGTATCTACCTGCCCAACGACCTGCGGCCCGGCTGTGAAAATTTCGTGAATGTAGACTACCTTGATTCCGGCTTCGCCGTCAGCGACGTAAACGAACTCATCAGAAAGATCGCTGCTCACGACATCCACACCTTGAGCGTTCGTTGTGGGTACAACGCCCATATTAGCCGCGCTATCGCCTAGCCTTAGCGTAGGACCTAGATTTACGCGTATACTCTCGGCAGTCGCATCGGGATTAGGCAAGTCCGGGCGTCCAGTCTTGGCTATCTGCGCCCCATCGCGCGCGGTGACCAAAACAATCTTCAAACCGCCAGTGCCGTCTGCGACAAAAGCCAAATCCCTTCCGCGTATCACGTGATCTTTCGCAGTGTAGTTGCGAATCAGCGCCGTGTCGCGCGGGTTCACAAAGGGGATGCCGTCTTGCGTTCCGTCAAATTCGACTTTGCGGAGCTTGGTTACACCGGTATTAGTGTTGTCTACGTCGAAGCCGGGAAAGACATTGTTGACCGCCTTCTTTTTATCATTTATTTGAGCCTGAGTCGGAGCAACGGTATCGCCTCTTTTCTGCGGCCCGTCAGCTTCGTTTACCAGGAGCGCCTGCTCCTTTTTGATGTCCATCATCAAGAGTCCGGGGTTTGGCCCTTGAAGCGGCGCAAACACCCAGTCGCCCATGTCGTGATAACGGCCTGACCCTAATCCCAAGTTCCCGGCAAGCAGATTGTTGTTGATTATATTGCCTGAACCGTCTCTCAGCGTGTGACACGAATCGCAATCTTTCGTCTCCTTCAAACGAACCGTGTGCGGCATATATGGATTGACCGTTGAGCCTGAACGCGGGCGGTCTCCTGTATCCAGATCATGCAAAGTTGCCGTGAAGCTGGTATTTTCAACCAGCGTGTCGCCGTTCGGGCCGCCGACGCTGAAGTTCAATTCCATGATCGAGCGGAACGGAGAGACTTTGTTGAACTCCGTGTCGCCGTTCGTACCCATCACGAACGGAGAGCGCACGATACCGAAGAAGAAGAAGTTAGGATTCGGGACGAATTTTTCGCCCATCCATATTTCCATCATCTGCTGGTCGTTGCGGCGCGGCTGGCCGTTTATCGTCAGTTTGTTGTTTGCCGGATCGATCTTCGGGAAATAGTCCTGCGAGTAGTGGCAGGCGAAGCATTGAGGCGTCGCGGCATTATGACAGGTGTAGCATTCGACCTTGCCTTCTTTCTTGCTCTTGTTGATATGCGCGAACTCTTTCGGATTCGAGATAGACTTCTGCCCCATCGCTTCAAAAGCATCACGGTTAAAATGCGGGCCGCCGCGTTTAATTGATTCTTTCACCTGCGGGATTCGCCAGAACAGCCCGTCCCTGACGCGCGAACGTTGAATGCGCGACCCGTCCGGGCGAATCTCGAAAAACGGCGTGCCGTTTTCATCCATAGACTGCCTCAGGTCGTTGCCGCCGTTCGGGCCTGAAGTGACGAGCGAGCCGAGTTTCTTCGGAGTGCCGTGACAATCCTCGCACTCTATTTCTATCGCGTCCCAGTTGCGCGTGTAGATGTTGCCGTCGCCGTGCAGGTCTTGATAGAAGTGGCAATCAATGCACTCCATTCCTTTTTCCAGATGGATATCCAGCAAGCGCACAGCCCCAGTCGCGCCGCCGTACATAAACCGCATCTGGCGACCATCCTGCGCATCCGAACGCTCAATCCGGTCGGGGATGTCCAGCATCTGGTTGTTGTTTTTATCTTCGCCGGAATCGAGTATGCCGTTGTTGTTGAGGTCTTCTGATAAGCCTTCTCCATCACCGTGTCCGTCGCTGTCTAAAAGAACCTTGCCGGTGACATCCACCGTAGTGAAGTTGTCAAACATATTCACTTTGGTGCCTCTGGCGTTGGTAAACTGGTATGGAATGTTTTTGCCCGTAGCGTCGGCGGTCGTTGACCATCGGAAATTGAAGTTGTTGTTTTCGACCTCGAACAATCCTTTGAAAGCCACATCAACTCTGGTCGTGAATACGTGACAGATTCCGCACTGATCGGACGGTATCTTCGTAGTCAACTGATGAATCGCGGGGTAGCCGCGCTCGCCTTTGTCTTCGCGCTGGCCTGTTACGGTGTCGGTGGTGATTTGACGGCCATTTTCTTTTACAGTCTTATCGAAAGGCTCTTCGTTGTGGCCGTCGGCTCTGTAGAGCATGTGGCACGAAGCGCAGCCGCTATTTCGATTGCGATTGAAAGGATTGGGCGGCACAAACTCTTGCTGGTCGCCTATATTAGCTTTTCTACGAGACTGCGCAAGAGGTAGGCGATCAGGCCGATTGTCATCGAACGGAAACGGAAAGTTTTGATTCACGTCCGGGAAAAGCCCCGGATCGAAGGCGCGAACGGCGTTAAAGCCCGCGTCAATCGGCTGGTGTCCTTCGGTGTCCGTGAATCCGAAAACATTAAGAACAGTTTTGATGAGGCCCGATGTCGGGTCAATGATGTTTCCATTCCCATCCTTCTGCGTGGAGTCGCGGCGAGGCCAGGGCAGAATCATTGACCGCGCTCTCGGAACGGCTTGATCAATAATCTTCTTGCCTCCTATGCCGCGCAGGCGATTCGTAGGCGGGAAGGGCGGGAGAGTGCTGCTTTCGTGTTTGGCAGTGACCTCTAAGCCATCTTTATCCACGAGCGGCGCGCCTATAGACTCGAACGTATCGTTAAACAGGTCATCGTCTTGTTTGGCTATGGCCAGTAGTTTCGCGCTGTCGAAACGGTTTGTCTTCGGGTCATAAGCCGCATCAATGTCGTCATAGTTGGAAGTAATAGTGACTTCGCCGTCTCTTATATCGTTTCTATTGGTTGGGTCTGTTCCAAGAGGGTTCGCGTTGGTCGTGCCGAACGGCGCGTGATTAGCAAACGTGGCCGTAGCGAACTGACCCTGATTCGAAGCCATTATGCTTTTGCGCGTAGTCTCAACGATACTGCCATGACAAGCGACGTTCGAGTCACTGGCAGGCGACGAGCTTCCGCAACTGATCATCGCCACACGGTAATCGCTCGGATTTAAGAAGCGAACGTAGTTGAGGTCGCGGCTGTACTCCTGATCAATGTGTGTGCCGACTAAGTTGTTATTATCAACCGCATCAATGTTGTTGTTGAAAACGTCGAACTCGGTAGTGCCTTTGCCCGGCGCTCCTGCGAAGATATCACTGATGCCGTTCGGCCAGAAGAATCTCGAATCTTTCGGGAGCACGTGCGCCTGCCCCATCAAGTTCTTGTCGCGAATGTTCGGATTAGGCCCGGTTTCGACCTTATCGTTGCCGCCGTGACAATCTACGCATTTGATGGCTGCTTTCGTGTGAGCGGGAGTGATGCCGACATGGCAATTGATGCATGTGCCTCCAAGCAATGCGGCTGTCTTAAACGACGCGGCATCCAGCCCGTTCTTTTGGCCGGTTGCGCCCGAAGTATGCGGCCCTTGATTGAGCGAGGCTTCAGTGCCGTGAGGACTTGGAGGGATTGGGTGCGCCTCCTCGAACGATAAACCGACATTTGTGCCCGCCCCACTTGGAAGAAAGACCAGAACAAATATAAAAACCAGAAAGAGAATAGAAACCAATTTTGCTCGCGTGCTTCCACTCATACCCTTTCTCCTTCAGCTTTTACACGCTATGACTAATGACAGTGCGAGACAATAATCCTTTTGCCAGTCGAAGTCAACATGATTGAAACACAAATTAAAGATCATAATGAGTTAAGCCGTCTCGTTTACCTTCTATGGCATTCACCGCACTTTGTCGGGCCTGCGCTCATAGCCAGGTGGCACCCGGCGCAAGCTCTATTGCTAGTGCGTGAATGCGAAATCGTTTTGAATGCAAGTTTGGCATCTCCACCGTTGTGCTTATGGCAGTTGCCGCATTTGCTGGTCTCTCCCGTGTGATGGCACTTCGCGCAATCAATGGCCGCAATGTGTTTGGCGTGAGGAAATACGAGTTGATTAGCGGCCAACGCTATTGCGCGAAAGGTAACTGTTTCAGGCATGTGTACAGGTGGCAGCGGCGGCAGCGGATCTGGAGTTGGATTTGGATCTGGAGTTGGGTTGGGATTTGGATTTGGAACTGGTGGCGTTGGCTTTAACGGCCTGGCCTTACCCTGATGACACGACATGCAATCAACGCTTATCTTGTAAGTACCTTTGATGGCCGTGTTGATGTCGCGCGTCATCTTGATCATTTCAAGAGCTTTTTTGTGCTCAGGTTTTTCGCCCTTCTCAAGCGCCTTCATGTCGTGGCAATAATCACAATTCTGTCCCAACGCCAGGTTATACTCGCCCATTAAAAGCAGCACTTGATCGGGTGAAAGCCCTTTGAGGACTTGAAGATTTTTGGAAGGTTGATTCTGCGCGGCCTGCACACCTCCCGCAATAAAATCGTATGCGAGCGCAATCACAACCAGAGCCAACGGAATCATTTTCAGTCGTTTCTTCATAAAACCCTTCTCCGCCCTCAAGCCAGAGGTGGCTCCTGAAACACCGAACGACTCTACTGCTCAAAAAATCTTTTACTGTGGCCGCAATGAGCTAAAGCATTGCGGAAATATTCACTAAAGCAGGCGGAGCGCGTGTGACTCAGATCGCTCCGTGCCAGTGAAACTATAAGGTCAGAGCAAAGAAAAAGAAGCTGCCCGTTAAAGTCATTTTATTTCTTATGACAATCGGCGCATTTCGTCGGGCCAGCCTTCGATTGCAGGTGGCATCCTGTGCAACCTCTGGCGCCAGTCGAATGTCCCACCTTTTTGAAAGAAAGACCTGCGTCTCCGCTGTTATGCTTATGGCAGGGGGTGCACTTGCCGGGTTCTCCGCCCGTGTGGTGGCACTTCGCGCAATCCATGTTCATGTGAGTGTCGTGAGGAAAAGGCACCTTGCCGAAGCTTGCTGAAAAAGTCAACTTGGCCGGAGGATCGCCTCCGCCTGATGAAGGCGTAGTCGTTGTCGGAGTTGTCGTCGTCGGAGTCGTCGTTGTCGGCGTAGTTGTCTTTGGCGTAGTCGTAGTCGGCGTAGTCGTTGTCGCCAGCACGGTTGTGCTCGGTTTAGCTTTGCCCTGATGGCACGACATGCAATCAACCGCGTGTTTGTACTTGTCGTTGATCTCGCGCGTCATCTGGATATCGCGCACGGACAATTTGTGCGCGGGCTTGCTGTCGTTTGGAAGGTCGCCCGCCACGTGACAGTAATCGCAACTGACTCCGAGCGCTTTGTTGTAGCTGTCCATCAAGCCTGCTATCTGGCTTGACGGAACGCCCTTGAGCGCCTTGATGTTTTTGAAGAACTTTTCCGCCGGTTGATCTTGAGCCTGCGCGTCATTCCAAATAAATTGACCGGCAATTGATATACAGAATAGAGCGAATAAGACTAGCTTGAATCGTCTGATCATTTCGACCTCCTGAATAACCCGGCTACAACTTCTGACAGGCAATCGGGTTTCAACTATACCGCTCGAATCGAATGAGCGCAATTACTAATTTCCTTTGACCAGCGCAACGTCATGTTTTTTCCTCGAAAAATCGAATAGCGAAGGCTGCTGATATGCAGGTTTCTTCCGCGAAGAATTATTTTCCAGGCTCGTCGAATCATTCTTTTTCGACGAAACGACCATCCCGCGCTTCTCTCCGCGCCCGAAACTCTGCAACTCGCCGCGCCTGACTTCTTCATATAGCGTCGGCACGCGGCTCACTCCGTATTCCAGCCACTCCGCGAGCGTGATCGTGTTGTCTTTCGGCTTGAAGTCCGCCTGCCCGGCTTCTATCCCGTCGTGAGTCAGGGCATAAGTGAGCAACCCCTGCTTAATCAGTTCGCTTTCAAGGGCCACATCATCGGCCTGTGTCGAAGTCAGTATTCGCATTCGCTTGTCGTAAGCCAACTGGCCTAAGCCCCGGCTCCCCATCGGGCCGGGCTTGAATCCTTGCGCATCAACTGTCGCCGCCGAATGACACGCATCGGCTATCATCACCATCTCGCCCGCGTCCACGTCTCTGAGCCACAGCGCCAGCTCTTCGCTTGAGATGCATCGTTTGATTAATTCTTCGGTTATTCCGCCCTCTTTAATCTGCCCCGTATCGTAAGGCACGAAGTAGAAGTTGCCGTTGTCGTCTGCGAACCCGTGACTTGAAAACGAGATCAGCACTAAATCTTCGGGCCTCGCCTGCCGAATCTTGTCGGCGTTGGGAATATCTTTAATCAGTTCGCCGTCCGCCTGTTTGCCCGACAGCAGATCAAGCACTGTTTTGAGATTGCCCTTTGTCGCGGTCTTTTCAGTGACGACTCTTTTTGCGTCTCTCGTTTCATGATCGGAGATGAGCGGGATTTGAATTATCTCTTCATACTCATTTGTTTTCGCGAGCCGGTCGGTGATTATCTTTTGAACCCGGCGCGCATCGTTAGCTGCAAAGTTCAAATCGAAATCGGCGGTCTCGTATGCGTTCACGCCTACAGTCACCAGATAGGCGCGGCCTTTAGCGGCGGCCAAATCTTTGGGCAATTCAAATACTTTTCTGTCGGTCGCGCTCTTAACCTGATCGGAGTTGAACGCATACGCGGAAAACTCCGCCTGCCGCGCGCCAGCTTTTCTTGGCAGCCTGACGTTAAACGTCTTGACGGCCTTTCCCGTCGCAGAGTCCAGCTTAATTTCGCCGCGCTCGGCGGGCGCGTAGCCGACCAGTTGACCGTCACGAAACAGACGCAGATCATAAACCCCAGTTTCCAACGACACCCGCTTTCCGCCTCTTTGGAACTGCGCCGCCGGCTCTGGAAACTTCAACCGTGACGGCAACCGTGTCCGTGTTAGGCACTGGTTGAATATTCGTGATGGCAACCCGTGGCTGAACGCGATTCAAATCCGAGAGCAGTTTGACCGGCTTGAATTTTTCGCCCGCAAGGATGCGAGTCAAAAGTCGCGGCTCATAGTATTCGCGCATGAAAATTTCAATCGGCTGAGGCTTGAAAGCATCGTCCGGCAATACCCAGTGCAGGCCGCGTATCTCGTCGAGGTTGTTCGTATCGAATCGTCCTTCCCGGTCAACGACTACCCATGTGCCATCATCAAACGCAGCCAGACGGCAAAGCTCTTGCCCGGTTGTTGCGCTCCGCAACTGCGCCGTGCGGTCTTCGCCAGCGGTCAAGGTAAACCGACCATCAGGCGAGAACGCGACAGGCCCTACGGACTGCGCCTGCCCTATGAGGCTGCGGATCTCTTCATCAGTGCTTTTGATCTCCTTGCCCGTTGTCGCATCCCACGAACGCATCGCGTAATCGTCGCCGCAAATCATAAGCATTCGCCCGTCAGGCGAAAACGCAGCGCAACGAACGCCGTTTTCTGTTTCGATCTTTACCAGCTCTGCGCCGGTCGCTACATCGCACAGTTTTATAGTGCCAAACCTGGCGTTCAATAAAATCTTTCGACCATCGGAGGAAAGCGCGAGCGGCGTAACGTCGTGCGTCTGATTGTTCTCATCACGGTCTTCAAAGCGCCTGATCTCTTTGCCCGTTGACGCGTCCCACAATCGCGCTGTTGTGTCTCCGCCCGTCGCGACTATCCGCCCGTCGCGCGAAAGCATCATCTGGGTAACCCAGTCCGTGTGTCCTAAGAATCGGCGAATCTCTTTGCCCGTCGTAGCGTCCCACAATCGCGCGGTCTTGTCATTGCTTGCCGTCAGTATTATTCGCCCGTCGGCTGACATAACCCCGCGAGCAAGGTCAGTGTGCCCTAAGAACTGGCGAATCTCTTTGCCTGTCGAGGCATCCCACAGCCGCACTGTTTTATCAAGGCTGCCCGTCAAAAATCTTTGCCCGTCGGGTGAGACCTCGGCAGAAGGAATCCATCCTGAATGCCCGTTGAACCTGATAATCTCGTTGCTTGAAGTCGCGTTCCACAGCCAGGGCGTTTTGTCTGTGACCTCTGCAACTCGCCCGTGCCCGATCAAAGTTATTTGATTGTCGGGTAGAAACCGGGCCGACATTATAGGCTCTGAATACCCTTCCAGTCGTTTGAACTCTTTGCCCGTTGCGGTATTCCACAACCGAGCAGTGTTATCGCTGCTGCCCGTCATTGCCGTTTTGTCATCGGGCGAGAACGCGACCGCCGTAACCGGGTACCTATGCCCGACAAATTCTTTGATCTTCTTGCCGGTCGAAATATCCCAAAGCCAGGCCGTCTCTTCTTCGGTGCAGGCCGTAAGAGCCAGCCGACTATCAGGCGAAATCGCAACGGCCCCTACCGTATAAGAATGGCCCGTGAGCCTTTTGACCTCCTTGCCCGTCGCCGTATTCCACAACCGCGCAGTCTGGTCTGCGCTGCCCGTCAAAGCAAGCTGACCATCACGAGAAAGCGCAACGGCATTGACGAGCGAACTGTGCCCGGAAAACCTTCTTAGCTCTTTGCCCGTCTCTGCATCCCAGAGCCGCACATTTTTGTCTGACCCGGAATCTACTTCTCCGCTGCCTGTTAAAATCAATTTTCCGTCCGCAGACATCGCAACCGAATTTAAGCTGGGCGCTTGAAATCGTCTGATCTCACGCCCGGTCGTTAGATCAAGCAAGCGCGCATCGTTGAGACATCTTGCAAGAATCATCCGGCCATCCGGCGAAAAGGCCGCAGACTTAACATCAAACAATGTCTCTTCAAATTTCTTGATCTCTTTGCCTGTAGAAGCGTCCCACAGCCGCGCCGTAGAGTCATAGCCAGCCGTCAAAATAACCTGTTCGTCGGGCGAAAACACCGCTGAAACAACGGTCTGTGAATGACCTCGAAAGCTTCTGATCTCCTTGCCCGTTTCCGCGTCCCACAGTCGCGCTGTCGTGTCTCCTGCGGTCAAGACCATTCGGCCATCGGTAGACAGGACGAGAGAAGAAATCTCTGCCGAATGCCCAAGCTGCACTATTAATTGAGGGCTACTTGCGGCATCGGTTCGAGAGCCTGCTTCAGCGGTTCGTTCGGAAGTGGAATCTTTCGGCTTTGATACTTTCAATGCGCGGTCGGGATTCTGGTCACTGCTGTTGTTTTGCGCTTGAGTTGGAAATTGCCAGCACTGCGCTATGACTACGATCAGCGCCAACACCAAAGTTTTTCGCAAGCAGTGAGGACTGTTCATCTTACACTCCGGTACTGATGCCATCAGCTAGGGAGCGAGGAGTCTCATAGCTGGGAACGCAGGCGTCCCGCCTGCCGGATTTGAAATGCTAAGAATGGATTCTCTTCGCAGATTTCAATTCTGCAATGGCCGAGTCCGGCAGGCGGGACGCCTGCGCTCCCGGCAGCCATCCTTCTCTTATCTTTATGCCATTGCACTTTCAGGGCTGTGTGATTGCCGACCTATATCATGGGTCTTCCGTGACAGCGGACGCAGGCGTTATTGACAATCTCGCCGCCGAACGCTCGCCGCCCGTTGTGGCAACCCCCGCAGCTTTTATAACCCCCCCCGCGATGTTCTCTGAGAGCAGGCAGACGATACTTGAGCCTCCGCTCCGCCAGTAAGCACGCTGTGACATTCCGAGCAGTTGATCCCTTCGCGCTGTACGTGGACTTGATGAGTGAATCTGAATTTGTAAGCTCCGCTCATCACGGAAGGCGGCGTCTTGTCGCCCGTAGTCGTATGGCATTCGCCGCAGCTTGCTCCGCCCACACGCTCGCCAGTTTTCACCTGCTCAGGCGCTTTATGACAAACATAACATTCGCGGTGGCCGGGGAATGAGGCGCGCTGGCCCTGTACCGTGTGGCAGTCCGAGCACTCGGCTCGCCGTTCGCCGCTTTGATATGTCGCGTGCGTCTTGTGCGAAAACTCTGTCCCAAAGCTCTGTCTTTCGGGAAATGCCAGCACTTTAGGCTGCACCGCCGTTATTCCCTCGTGGCAGTTCGCGCAGACGCCGAAACTGGTCGAAGTAAATTCTTTGATGTGACACGCGATGCACGCGCGATGTCCGGGCATCACAGGCTTGAGGGCGTCGGCTCGTCGCGTGTGGCACTGGTCGCATTTGATCTCGCTGTGTTTCGATGACGTGTGATTGAACTTGCTTGAGCCAGCGGGGGGCGCGGCGGGCGCGGTTGCCGTGCTCCGGCTTCTTCTTGATTGCGCCTCTCCTTTTCCGCCAAACATTGATGAAGAAAAGATGGCAGCAAACATCAGCGCAAAAACAATCATTACGTATCTCTTGAATCGTTTGCGCGAAGCGCCAATCTCAGCTACGTGATCGTCACGGAGTCGCATTTCTCTCCTACTTTATTCAAGACGAAATTCACCGGGATGAATTTATGAAAATTTTTCAGCCGTCAGCCTATCTTAATCCCTATGCCTTCGAGGAATTTCGTAGGCTTCTCGCCGCCAATGAGGGCGAATACATAATCGTTTGCCAGTCTCGCTTTCTCTTCTTTCGTCCGCACATCCATCAGCACGACTTCGGTTTCCGTGATCTCTTTGATTTCAGTTCGGAAGAAGACCTTGATCTTGCCCATGTCCATGCAATCGTAGACGTTCATCTTGTTGCCGAGCTTTAAGTCTCCCTTGAAATCGCTTCTGACGACGAGCGTGACTTCATTGTCGCGCGTGAATTTGATTTCTTCGCCGTCGCGTTTGAAGCCCGTCAAATCAACGGCGGATTCGATGGACGAATTGCCCGCGCCCACGACTATGCACCTTCTTGTTAACGTAATCGGCTGGGTCTGAAACCTTGTATTTGACTTTGGTGTCTTCGTAAGGCTCAGGAGTTCGGACGGGAAGCTGCGACCCGCACTTCACGCAGAAAAGCTGGCTCCCTTTGCGCGATTGCCCGCACTTCGGACAGTGCTTTGCGACAATCGGCTGAGGGTTCATCACTTTGAATTTCAATTCTTCGCCGGGGACGCGCAGTTTCATAGGTGTTCCGCGATTGCCGATTGCCAGTATGACCGCGCGCACTTTGTATGTAGCTTTCTCTTTGAGCTTGCCCTGCTCCGTGATGACCGTGAATATGCCGTCTTCCTGCTTGATGTCTTTACAGCTTTCATCTTCGTTGATCTGAAGTCCGTGCTGCATCATCGTCTTCATCCACGATTCGAGAATGGCTTCTCTCTGGTTGCCTACGCCTTCAAGCGGGACTCCGCCTTTCGCTTCGACCGTGTCGGGCTTGAAGAAGACATATTTGCCCGCAGGGTAGTTTTGAATCGTGCTTACGACTTTGTCCTGCTCGATTGCCACGTAGCTCAACCCTCGCTGCTTCGCCAGAGATGTGGCAGATATTCCAGCCGGGCCAATGCCGATGATTGCAACGTCGTATTCAGCCTTCCCGTTTTTGCCTTGTTTCTGCAAGTCTTCGACTATGTAATCAATGACCTGCGCGCCTTCGTTGAGCGCGTTCTTGATCAAGGGAACGCCCGAAACATCTCCGACCATATAAATGCCCGGCACATTCGTCATCAATCGCTGATTGCGGTTCGGCACTTTGCGGGCCGGTATCTTTTTATTCGTGTTGATGACGATGCAAGCCTTCGGGCTTGTCGGGCATTCGACCGTGCAGGCTCGTGTCTTCCATGCACTGATCCAAAGCCACAGGCGTAGATACTCCGTTAACAATTGCGAGCACATCGTGCGGGCAAGCCTCTACGCAAGCGTGACACCCTATGCACAACAGCGGATCAACCACCGGATGAGGATAAGCCGGGCCTTCCGCCTGGAGCTTCGCAAGGTCGAGAAATTTCGTTCCCGCTTTTTCCGGCACAACCTGCGGTGGAGCAGTCTTCAAAAAGTATTTACGGCGAACGCTGTTGCCGACCATGAAGGCAAGCCCCAGCACGGGCAAAGCTCGCTATCAGCCCAACCCACCCGTACCACGGCAAAGCGCCGAAGTGCGTTCCCGTTTCAAAGCTCCAGCGCCCGCCCGTATCGTCATGTCTTATGACCTGCGCTCCGCCGCCGCCGATCCACGGGATGTTTTCAGCCCGCGACTGATCGGCCTGCGGGCCTCCTTCAATAGTGGCTTTGCGAAGCGAGGCGATCATGTCTTTATCTTCGCCGTGCTGCGCGTGACAGGAGGTGCAGTTCGGCCCGGCAATTGTCTTTCCCGCATCGAAGGAAATGCTGTGACAGGCGGCGCAAGTGGCGCGCGGCGATTGGTGCAACCCTTCTTCCGTGTGAAGCCCCGCCGCGTGACAGTCAGTGCAATTGGTTCGGCCTCCCTCTCTGCCCGATACGTGCAGATATGTGAAACTGCTCGATGGGAGTGTATTTTGAAGCGGTGTCGGCGAGCTCTTTATTTTTCCACGATGTTTCCGAAAGCCCTGCCCAATCCCACTTCCCATCTTTTGCGGGATAGCCGACTGTGCCGCCGTGCGGGATGCCGAGCACGCGCCCTTTGAATTTGGAAGCGTCGTTGTGACAGCTTACGCACATCGCAGAGCCGATAAGCCCCGGGCGGAAGTCCTTGCCCATATGCTCGCCGTGACAGCTTACGCATTCAAGTCCCTGCCTCCGTGTGCGCTTTGGAAATCGAAGGCTCGAACGTGTGAGTCTTATGGCAATCAATGCACTTGGATTGAATGCTGGTCGTAGGGCTGTGGCACTCGGAGCAGGAGCCGTTGTTAGCGCGCAAAGAAACGTCTCGCGTGCTCGCTTCATTCGATATGTGTGGAGCGGAAATCGGGCCGGGCGAATAAACCTGATTGTAGAGGGCAAGCGCCGCAACCGACAGCACGCCGACTATAACCGCGCCCCATATGAAATAAGATTTGCGCCAGAGCTTTCTCAAATCGCGCGTAGGTCGCCAGTTGAATTGAATCTTGCCGACCCTGCGATCACCCTTTGGGCGCAGCGGAGTCTTTTCGGCTATCTTGCCTGCTTCGCGCTTGCGCTTCTCCCAAAACACCTTGAGCGCTTCTTCATCCTGCGCCGACAGAATGCCCGTGAGCATTCCCGTTCCCTGATTTTTTTTCCCTACGCTCCGAAGAAACTTTTTGAGATTCAGCGGAATATTTTCCATCTTCATGGTGGCGGCGCTCGATTCATCGGCAGATGGTGTGGCGGCTTGCATAACGCCCGTTCGGCCTTCCAGCCCGTGCGCGTCCATCTCCATCTCGACTGCTATCGAGAGACCGTTCTGTTCGTAATTCACCAGAAGAATGTACCGGCCAATTTGAATAGCATCGCCGTCGGCAAGCGGAGTCTTGTCTACAAGCTCGCCGTTTAAGAGCGTGCCGTTAGACCCGGATAGATTGAATATCCAGTATTCGCTGTTGATCTCTTTTATGCCCGCGTGAGTGCGAGAGACAGTGCGGTGATTCAGCACCAGATCGTTTGTGATGAGCCGCCCAATGGTCAAGCCTTCGCTTTCGATGACGGCGTCATCAACTTCTATATCTTTTCGCTTAATGAAGAATCTGTTTGTCCCGGCCATAATTACCAATCGAAATACTGTTCACCGCAGAGACGCAGAGGCGGCGCAGAGGTTTATCCCTTTAGCCCTAGCACCTTTCTACGTATGCCTTGTCTCAAAACAGGAACATTGAAATTAATCAGCAATCCAACTTGCCAGCCTCCCAGCCTCAAATAAGTCAAAAGCTGGGCTTCATCAATCGGAGTGAGAGATTCTACCGCTTTGACTTCTACGACTACCAGATTCGCGACTAAGAAATCCAGCCGGTAAGCGTGTTCTACTCGAATCCCCTTATAATCCAACGTAAGCCATCGCTCTTTTTGAAACGAGATTCCTTTCAAGCTTAACTCTCGCGCCAAACACTGTTGGTAAGCAGATTCCAGCAATCCTGGTCCTAATTGAGCGATGCACTTCTATAGCCGCGCCTATGACTACCTGTGTAACTTGATTGGGATACAATTTCACCTCTGCGCCTTCTCTGCGTCCTCTGCGTCTCTGCGGTGAATGTCCCCCTAAAACTCAAACCATCATGCAAAATAAATAACTTGTATGATATGAACAATCATCAATGCCAGCATCAAGGAAGTAAAGACCACGTGCGGCACCAGCCATGCCTTCAACAGGCGATGCAGAAAAATGAGCGCGTCCACACGGCGCAACGTCGCCGCCGCTTCGACCGCGCGCATGAATTTCTGCTTATCCTCTAAGCTTGCAAGCCCTGCCGCTTGCTGTTGAAAATCGCGCTTCGCCGATTCGATCATATCGTCGAGGCTCGCGCGCAAGAGATATTGCTTGAGCAGATTACCGAATGAAAGGAAGTGCGGCGCGACTTTATTCTTCACCAGATTACGCAGAGGCTCTGACGGCGAATTTGCCAACTCCGCAATTTCGTTCTGCAATTCTTCGCGCCGCTTCAGCAGATCCTCTATCAACAGAGGCTCGCCTTCTATTTTGGTCATCATGCGCGGCACAACCAGGTAACAGAAGATTCCGAACAAGCCAGTAAGGATGACCAGATCGAAACAGATCATCAGTATTGTTGTAAACGCTCCGCCCGAATCCGTGCCTCCGTGCAAGAGAATCATGACGCCTGCGATAACTCCGATATAAGAATGCGCGAGCATCCAGTAGCGCAAAGCCCCCGCGCGCTTCGTGAATATCTGCCGCCTGACGGGATAGGTCATCACCAGTGCGATGCCTATTAGCCCCACAATCCCCGTGATCCAGCGCATGTTCAAAAAGCCCACCAGTCGCACGCCCAGTCCATAATGCGCGATGCCGTATGCGCCCGCTGCCGTCAGAAGCAACGTCATCAACACGCCCGCGATATGAATCAGGCGACGCGGCGGGTCGGAGCGGTGTATGTTGCGCCCGATTGCATGAGATTGATCGCGGAAGACAAGCCCTTCGATTTCGCCTATCTCAGTGAAATACTCTCGCGGATTTATGCGCGCAAGCGCGCCTGTCGGGCAACTCTCCTCGCAGCCATAAGCCACACCTTTGCTGCCTTCGGGATTCATGCCAGTGCCCGCGCAGAGGTTGCACTTGACCGCCATCAACTCGTCTGTCTGTTCGACCGGCTGAGGAAGCGGGTCAGGCGTGAGCCTGAACAGGTCGCGCAGCTTGCTGGCAAAGCTGCCGTTCGCTTTGGGCGCTTCTTTCTTGCGCGACACCATCGAGATAGCGTCATAAGGGCACTGCGACGCGCAATCGCCGCAGCCTATGCAGGTCTGAGGGTTGATGTCTATCTGCCCGCCGCCGAACCGCCCGATTGCGCCCGTCGGGCATCCGGTCAAACATTCAGGGTCTTTGCAGTGCATGCACACGGCTGGAGAAAGAATGCTCTGCTCGGCGCTCTTTTTAGGTTTAGTGAGCCGTGTGACATGGATTCCGTGTCTGGTCAGGCGCGATTGCCCGTGAATCTTGTGGCACGCGAGCGAACAGTTGCCGCATCGGACGCACAAGTCCATGTCCATCACGAGCAGGTTGTTCGCGTCCACGAGGCCGGTGTTTATCAATCGTTGCTGCGCAGACAACACCTTTTCGCGAACTTCGGGGGGGAAGTTGACCTTCTCTCCAATCGCTGCGGGAGGCGCGAACGCGGCCAGCCCTCGCGTTAACGCTTCTCTGAGCGCGACGTTCTGGCGCAACTTGCTTACAGAGATTTCCAGAAGTTCTGTGCGCCCCATCAGTGTTGCCGTATAAGGCCAGACTGCGTCCCTCATCACTCCGTCGAGGCCGAAACAATAGCCGTCGCCCAGAAAATCTTCCGGCACTTGCGCCTGTCCTACGACGCTTGCGAGACTGTTGCGGCTCATCCATCCCGACTGAATTATGTATAAGCGATCAACGCGCCCTCTTTCGCTGAAAAGCACGTGGCCCTTAGACAACACCCTGTATTGAGAGATAGAGGCAAGCTGCGAGACCATCTCGTCGCTTAAGCCTGCCTTGGATTTCAGGCTCTCCGATCAGCGATGTCCTGCCGTGAGAGCGATAAGTCTTGTCGAGAGTTTCGCCGAAGGCGGGTATCTTGCGTAGAAGGCGCAGCGCCGGTCGCTGGACTTCGAGCACTTTCACTGCGCGGTCGGGCGGCGACTTCACGGTAGCGTTGCGCGGCACGCCTGCAAGCACAGACATCTCGCCGAATTGAGTGCCTGCGGGCAGTTCTGCCACCTTCACGCCGCCGCCGCCGTTTGCATTAACGAATACATCGAGCCGACCGTCAACTGCGACGTAAAACGTATTGCCTCCCCACTCACCTTCTGTGATGATCGTCTCGCCCGGCTCGAACGTCAGCAGTCGAACGTAAGGGCCAACTTTTTTTCCGTTATAGTTGCGCCCGTAGACTATCACTTCCAAATCGAGTTCGTATTCGAAATGGCCTTCGTGCATCGAGAGCAGGTCGGACATCGAAGGTATGGATTTCAGTGCATTGACTACTTCGCGTCGGCTCTTATGTTCCCGCGACATATTTAGACCTTACTTGCTACGAACGAGAGTTGATCCGGCTGTCTTACATAAACCCAAGGTTAGTGGCAATGATACACCCAACTCCGTGTTCGTTTTAGTACTCGACAGCCGCAATTTCCGAATCAGGACTTCCGGCTAAGTTGCGCCGCGAATCTTATATCAATATTCATCGCTACGACAAGTAGACTCGATGTAGGGGCGACCGTCTCTGGTCGCCAAAGATTGAAATCATGTTCATTCTGGGTCGACCAGAGCAGTCACCCCTACATCGTTTCTTTAATGTCATGGGCGCGCTGACATCAATCGTTCTATCTCGTCAGGCTCGGACGGTATTTTGGCGCTCAACTTGACGAGCCCTTTTTCAGTCACCAGATAATCGTCTTCTATCCTCACGCCGAGCTTTTCTTCGGGGATGTAAATGCCGGGCTCGATTGTGAAGACCGAGCCGATCGGCATATCCGAATATTTGCCGACATCGTGCACATCCATTCCGAGCCAGTGGCCCAGACCGTGTATGAAATACCTGTCGAGCGTGTTGCCCTGTTTGTCTCTGAGAGGGCTTGCCTTGATAGTATCAACCGCAGCCTGATGCAATTGCGCAATATTCGTGCCCGGCTTGTAAGCTTTTTCGGCGGCGCGCTGCGCGTCGAGCACCAATTGATAAATCTCGCGCTGTCGCTGTGTGAACTTGCCCGATGCCGGATAAGTGCGCGTGATGTCTGCAGTGTAGTAACTGTACTCCGCGCCTATGTCAACGACGACAGTATCGCCTGCTTCGATCTTTTTATGATTTTCGTTGTAATGAAGGACAGTCGAGTAGATGCCTGAGCCGACGATTGACGGAAAGCCTACCCGCTCCGCTCCGTTGCGCGTGAAGGCGGCTTCGAGCGCGGCTTGAGCTTCGTATTCGAACGCGCCGGGTTTGATGGCTCGCATAGCTTCTCGTTGCGCTTCGCCCGTGATGTCTATAGCGCGTTGAAGCATTTCGATTTCAGCGGGCGATTTTATCTTTCGCAACTCCGCTATGAAAGGCTAAACGTCAACCACCTGCACGTGCGGGGCCGCCTGTTTGACCATTGCGACAAAGTACGTCTCGCGTTCAATCTCGGCGGTCGAGCCTCTGGGGATGAGCGTATAGAGCTTGGCGGCAGGCTTGCCGTTTGAGCTATCGGGCTTGAACGCAGAAGACATCAGCAATTCGGTTAGTCTGGTTTTGAACGTAGTCGAGTCTGCGATTTCCTGAATGCCGAACTTCGCTTCTGATTCCGCGCCCGGCCCTATTTGCGGGCCAGTCCATTTTTCATGCATAAGATTGCGCGGCGGAATGAAGACTATCTCTTTAGCGGGCTTATCTGGAATCACTCCGGCAGGGATAAGCATCATATAAGCGGCAGGCGTTTGCACTCCGGTTAAATACATAAAGTCATTTTTCTGGCGGAAGCGACCGACTTCGCCCAAATCATCTTCGCGCGCGCCTATCAAAACGATCACGCCGTCTTTGATTTGTTCCATCAATCGTTGTCTTCGCGCGCGGTAATCATCCTTCGGTTGATTGGCAATTTTGTCATCACCGACTGCCGCAACGGGCCGCACCAAAGCAGGCGCAAGCGAAACGACCGTCCACAACATCGTCAATAAAGCCGCGCAAACAGTTCGAGATTGATTGATCTTGCTCATCAATGCTTTCCTCTTGATCCAAAAATCCGGGGCACTGGCTGAAAGCATACCTGAATCAGTGGCCAGTTGTCAGTGGTCAGCGACCAGTGTTTTGCTACAATGTATGTGTGGCGAAGAAGACCAACAAGATGACGATTGAAAAAGAGAAGCTGCGGCCTCGCGAGCGCGCTCCGATTCTGCCTACCAAAAAGTTTGAAGACAAACGCAAACGCGAGAAGCACAAAAAAGATTTGCGCCGCACGGATGACAATCAGTAACGATGCCGATTCAAGCAAACAGTTCGACTGAAGAATCAGGAGATGAGGCCCATTGACCGCTTCAATAATAAGCATTATTGTTTCGCAATGAAGGCGCGCGACGTGTTGAAACTGCTCACGGAGGACGGATGGTATTTAGTTGCCACTGAAGGTAGTCATAGACAGTTCAAACACCCAGAGAAACCCGGTCGCGTAACAGTGCCGGGAAAACCAGGTGATGATTTAGCCACTGGCACATTGAATAGCATACTGCGACAAGCTAGCTTGAAAAAGAAGGAGAAATAAGATGAGATACGCCATAGTTATCGAAAAAGCAGAAAATAACTATTCAGCTTATGTGCCTGATTTACCGGGTTGCGTGGCGACCGGACAAACAATAGAGGAAACAGAACAAGAAATCAGGCATGCCATAGAGTTCCACTTACGCGGAATGCGCGAGGATGGATTGCCGATTCCAGCGCCGTCGAGCCATGTTGATTACGTAGAGGTCGCTGCTTGAAATTATTTACGAGCTATTCGAGCTGTGCATTACTCAATCTCATCTTTACTAAATAATCAAACTCACCTCAGCACGCTGCGAATGTCGCGCATTATCGCTACGTCAAGTAGTGTCGGGCCGCTCTCCCGAGCGCCCAATCGAGCGCCGCTTCAAGCTCTGACTGCCGTGCGACGCGACGAGCCGAACGCCCATTGACTGGGCAAGCTGAATGAAATCCACTTCCGGCTCCGTGATGTCCATGCCGACAAACTTGCCGCGCTCGACCGACGCGCCTCGCATTGCAACAAGGCCGCCTTTCAAAATCATATAGCTCGCGTTGTTGAACACTACGAACACGACCGCGAGCTTGTAACGCGCGGCGGTCCACAACGCTTGAATCGAATAGAGCGCCGAACCGTCGCCAACGGCGCAGATCACTTGCCGGTCGGGCATCGCAAGTTTTACGCCGACCGCCGCCGGAAGGCCCAGCCCTAGCGAACCGCCTTTCGCATAAAAATAAGAGTTCGGCTTGTCGAGTTCAAACAGCGTGCGAACGAACGCCGTTGAAGTAACAGACTCATCAACGAGCACTGCGTCAGCCGATGCCCGGCGGCGCATCTCGCGCGCGACAAAGCCGGGCGACATCGGCCCATCTTCGGGCGTGGCGCAAGCGTGCTCGACAAACTTCGCGCGCATTTGGCTGATATGAGATTCGATCAACTCTCTGCGCCGCGCAAATCCTTCGGTCTTCTCGCCAGTTAATGCTTCGATCAATTCTTCCACGCAAGCGCGCGGGTCGCCTAGTATCGCCACCTCCGCCGGATAATTCTTTCCAAGCTCTCGTTCGTCTGCGCTTATCTGAATCAATCGCGCGCCCACGGGAATCATCCGCTGGCCAGTGTAGACGAGCGGCGCGAGGTTGTTCACGCCAATCGTTAAAATCACGTCCGCGCCGTCAAGCAGCGCCACCGTCTGTTTCGCGTTCGGAAACAACGGCCCTGCGTAAAGCGGGTGATTGGTCGGAAAGACCAGCAACGAATTCAAAGGCTCGGCGTGAACTCGTGCGCCTATCGTTTCAGCGAGTTTCGCGACCGCATCGAGCGCGCCTGATCGCGCTGAGCCGTCGCCCGCGATGATTACAGGATTCGTCGCTTGAGCAAGCAACGCGGTGACTTTTTCAATGCTCGACTTGTCGCCGCGAATGCGCCAGCCGATTTCAGTGCGCGGCTGTAGTTCGATTTGTGCGCGCTCTTCCATCGTATCAACCGGGAGCGAGATGAACACGGGGCCGGTCGGCGGAGTTTGAGCTATCTTAAACGCGCGCGACATCGCAACTGGTATTTCGCTCGCGTGATGAACTTCCCAGACCCACTTCGTATGCTGGCGCGCGAGTTCGAGCATATCCGCGTAAAGCAGCGGCTCGTCAATCATCGAGCGCGTGTCCTGCTGGCCTGCCGTAACAATGAGCGGCGTGCCTGCGCGATATGCGTTGTAGAGATTGCCGAGCGCGTGCGCGAGTCCAGGGTTAGTGTGCAGGTTGACGACCGCTGCTCGCCCTGTGGCTTCCGAATAGCCAGCCGCGATGCCGAGCGCGGAATCTTCGTGCAGGGCGAGGATGTACTGGATTTCATCGCGCGCCGCGAACATATCCATCAGCGGAAGTTCTGTCGTGCCGGGATTGCCGAAGACGTAACGCACGCCTTCGCGCACCATCACTTCATACATCGCTTCTGCGCCTGTCATCTCTGCCATTGGCCATCTCCTTATTCTTAAATTCGCGGCTCGCGGTCGCACACTTCGGCAACTATCCGCTCCAGCATTTCTATCTGCCGCTCTTGCATGCGAACAAGGTCTTCCCAGTAAGAATCGCGCAGGCTGTTGAATTTTTCGTGCAACTGCATGATCTCCATCTCGGCTTTCAAATCCACCTCGTAATCGTTCTTCGATTGCATTCGATCTTTCTCTGACTGCCGGTTCTGGCTCATCATTATTATGGGCGCGGCATACGCCGCTTGAAACGAAAGCGCGAGGTTGAGCAGGATGAAAGGATATGGGTCCCAGTGCTTGATATAGGCTGTGATATTTAACACAACCCAGACGATGAGTATGCAACTCTGGATGATTATAAACTTCCACGATCCCATCACCTCGGCGAAGCGATCAGAGACGCGCTGGCCGACCGTCATATGTTCTTCAAACTCGCGCGCGACGTTGCGCGCCACGCGGCCACGCGTGATGAACTGTTTGACTATTTCGCGCTCGTGCTCGGAAAGCTTTTCGAGTTCTTTATTGAGAAATTTCCTGGCGGTCTCGGTCCTGTTTACAACCATAGGTCGAACGCCTCCTGATCGAAGTGGGAGATGCAGACAGCCTGAGTTGCGGAAAGGGGAATCCGAAACGCGTGCTTATCAGTTTCGCCGTTTGAGCAGCACCTTAGCCGTGTAGCTTACGACCACTTCGTCCCGCTGATTGATGACTTCATTAAGCATTGTGATGATACCGCTCGACTGGTCGCGCTCGCTTTTCGATTCTACTTTCTGCCGCACGTGAATCGTGTCTCCGATGAATGTCGGTTTTACAAAGCGCAATCTGTCCAGCCCGTAAAAAGCGAGCACGGTGTCTGCGGTCTGGCCCAATCGCACGGAAAGCCCGGTTGCGATGGAAAAGATCAAAGCGCCATGAGCTATCCTTTGTTTGAACATGCCGCGTTCGGCCAACTCTTTGTTCGTGTGAATCTCGTTCCAGTCGCCCGTGATGCCCGCGAAATTGACTATGTCTGTTTCCGTGACGGTGCGGCCAGCAGTTCGCTTCTTCGCCGACCTCGAAATCTTCAAAGTATTTCCCCATTCATCCGCTCCTTATTCAGTAGTTTTAGCCGAGCCGTCGTCGGCCTTCTTTTCAATCGTCAAATCAAACAGCTTGTCGCTCGCTTCGCTGAAAACGAAGCAGGTATTTCGCAACTGAGGCATCCACGTCAAAACCATCTCGCGCCGCTTTCTATGATCGTCGGCCATCGCGCTTATGGCGGCGGCGGCTTCGGGCCGCTGTTTCGCCGCGACGTAATTCATCTGGAACGCGCACGCGGCCATGTTGGTTACAAGCGTATGCAGGTGGTTGCAGCTTTCAGCCCCTCCGACTATTTCGCTTGCGCGCTTACGAAATCCGCGCCCTATGGGCACGTCTATGAAATTCATGATCGCCGCAACTGACCCTGTGCAGTAACCGGGATAAGGCATTCTGGTTATCTCGGCAACGGCATCGCGGATTATGAAATCGGGATAGCTTAAGACGAATCGCGCCGCGAGCGAATGGACGTTGTCTTCGAGCGTGCCGCGAATCTCGAAGCTCGTCTTATCGAGCCAATCCATCTCGACATTAACTGATCTTGAAAATGTTGCCATTAAGATTTCGCTTTCAGGTAGGAGCCACGAATTGCACGAATGGTTACGAATTATCACGAATATATTCATTCGTATTCATGCGTATAAATTCGTGCAATTCGTGGCTTTTTTTTAATCAGCCGTTTCTGATTGAGACTTGCCTTGAGTTTCATCCCTGCGCGACTGGATGGTTGCGATCAACTTATCGAACGGCTCGACAAACAGCCTCACGCCGTCTGCGAGCACTTGCGCCGTGACTTCATCAAGACTGATGCCGACTTCTTCGAGGCGCGCAAGCCGCGCTCGCTCCAGGTCGAGGTTGTCTTCAATCGCGACTCGCGCAACGCCGTGATCGCGGAAAGCCGCGAGCGTGGCGGGCGGCAAAGTGTCAACCGTCTCCGAGCCGATCAGCGCCTCGACGTAGTAAACATCTTTGTAGGCGGGATTCTTTGTCGAAGTGGAAGCCCACAGCGGGCGCTGCACCTGCGCGCCTTTAGCTTTCAACTCCCGGAACCGCTCGCCGTGAAATACTTCCTTGTATCTCTGATAAGCCATCTTCGCGTTCGCAATCGCTATGCGACCGACGAGCGATTCCAGATTTGACTTATCTTCATCGCTCGCGGCCTGTTCGATCTTTGCATTGAGTTGCTTGTCAACGGCGGTGTCTATGCGGCTGACAAAGAAGCTTGCGACCGACGAAATGTTGTTTACGGGTTTGCCTTCGGCTGCGCGCCGCTCAAGCCCGCGAATGTATGCTTCCATCGTTTGATCGTAAGCGTCGAGCGAAAACAGCAGCGTGATGTTGATGTTTATGCCTTCTGATATGCACTGCTCGATTGCAGGCATGCCTTCGGGCGTGCCGGGAATTTTTATCATCACGTTCTTGCGCGAAAGCTCGTTCCATAATCTTCTGGCTTCTTCGATAGTCCGAGCCGTGTCATTGGCAAGAAGCGGCGAGCATTCGAGGCTCACAAATCCGTCCGTGCCGCCCGTCTTTTCGTAAACACCAAAAAGCGCGTCTGCGGCCATCTGAACATCGCGGATGGCAAGCGCTTCGTAGATTTCGACGGCGCTCTTTCCCTGCTCGGCCAGATCAGTGAGTTGTTCTGTGTAGAGGTCAGAGCCGCTGATAGCCTTCTCGAATATCGCGGGATTCGATGTGACGCCGCGCAAGCTATCTTCGTCAACGAGCCGCTTCAACTCGCCCGATGTTATAAGCTTGCGCTCGATGTTGTCGTACCAGACGGATTGGCCCAGTTCGGTCAATTCAACAAGTGGATTAGTGCTCATGCTTTCTCCTTTTCAAGGGCAGGTTCGCTCCTCCCATTCATGCGCTTATTATGTGCGCTTGAAAGCGATGGCGCAACTTGCTCGCGGGCGAGATTGAAATAGCTGTTCACTCCAAACTCGCCTGAGCTTCCGCGTCCTGATCATCATCTATACCTGCTACGCGCTGGCGATAGCGTTGATAAAGGAACGAGACCGCAAGCAGTATCGCGCCCAGCACGATGAAGGAAATGATTCGATAAATCTTGTCGAGCGAAGAAAGATCCAGCAGGAAGACTTTTAAGATTGTAAGCCCCAACAACAGCAAGGCCATCATTCTGAGCAAGCGGCTGCGTTTCACTATTCCGATTGTCAGCATCGCGCCGCCGTACACAGTCCAGATCACCGAAATCGAAAGCTGCTGCGCCAGTCGCAGGTCGCTAAGGTCAGATGGTGTTACGTTCGGCGCATTTATCTTCACAGCGTAGTAGCCATAGCTTTCGACGCTCAACGCCAGGATAGCGAGCAGGTTTGCCGACACAATCATAATGGGAAGAAGCGTCAACCGCTCTTCTTCATCAACGCTTTCGGCACGCGAATAAAAGTAAATGCCGATGGCGAGCGCCAAAACCAACAGCGCGAACGCTGCGAAGGTTTGATTTACGATGAGCGAGTGCCACGGCGCGGCGTAGTAGCTTATATCAAACGTGAGTACTTTGATCGCCGAGAGCGCGAGCAATCCGAGCGCGCCTAAGCGGAGCCATTTTGAATCGCGTTTGATGCCGATGACTAATGCCACTGCGCCGTGAATTATCCATAGCGCCGATAACATCATCATCTGTGTATTATCAACGCGGGCGAGATCATCTAGCGACTTGCCTTGTTCGATAAGCGAGGCTTTGGCTCGCCCGTAGTGGCCAAGGATTTCTGCGCTCAGGGCGACGAGCGCCAGCAGGTTTGCCGCGCTCAGGATGATCGGAACAACGAGCGCGCGCTCTTTTTGGTCAATGCCTTCGGCTTTGGTGTAAAACCATGCGCTCGCGGCAAGCGCTGCGACGAGCAATGCGAATGCAGCGAAGGTTTGATTTGCGATGGTCGCATGCCAGGGCGCGTTGTAATAGCCCAAATCCACTAACATCAATTTGAGCGTCGCAAGCGCCAGCAATATGAACGAGGCTATGCGAAGACCTTTGCGTTCGCGCTTGATGCCGACAATGAGCGACACAGCCCCGTAGGTCACCCAAACGGCTGAAAGCACGAGTTGCTTCATGTTTTCAATGTTGGCAACCTGTTGATCACCCGCTACTGCTTTCGCGCGCTCGAAGTGGCCGACTGCTTCTGCGGTGAACGCAATGATGGCGAACAGATTGGCCGCGCCGATGAGCACAGGCAAGGTGAGCGCGCGTTCATCTTTATCTATGTCGATGGCTCGCTGATAGAGCCACGCGCCGAGCGCGCACGCAGCGATGAACAATGCAAACGCTAAGAATGTTTGGTTGAAAATTGTGCGGTGCCACGCCGCGTCGTAGTAGAGCAAATCTTTTGCAATCAGCTTGACTCCCGCGACCGCCAAAAGCAACAACGCGCCCGCGCGCAGCGGCTTCAAATTGCGCTTGATGGCGACGAATAAAGCTGTAGCGGCGTAGATCGTCCACAGCACAGACAGCGTCAGTTGTTGCGCGCCAGCGAGGCGGCTCCAACTTACAGACGTGCGGAAATTCTGAGGCTGTCCCGCTTCGGTGTAGGCATTGGCGCGCGCCTGCTCGAAGTAATCATTAGCGTCAAGGCTCAACAACCCTACAGCCAGCACATTTGCTCCGAGCGTGTAGATGCCCGTGAACATCGAGCGTTCACTGTCTTCGATCTTCGAGCCGTAGCGTTTGTAAAAAGATACGGCAGCCGCAAGCGCCGCAACCATAACGGCGCAGGAAAGCGCGCGGCGATTTATGAGAGGCTGAAAAGATTCGCTCGTGTGATAAGCGAAATCGTGCACGTCTACCAGTAGCCAGTGCGTCAAGGCTATAATAAACACCACAAGCGCAGCGTAGCGCGATGTCTTGTCTTCGACGCGCAGTCCTATCCACGTCAAGATGGCTCCTTCAATCGCCCAGCACATCGTCACCCAATGCTGGTTGAATTGAATCGGCACTGCCAGCACCGCAAACAAAGTCGCAAGCCCCAGAAATGTGTAAAGCAGCATGCGGTCTTCGCGGTCGCGCTCATAGGTAAAGTAGCCGAGCGCGAGGTAAAACGCCGATACGATAACGGCGAATAGTCCGAGGTAGCCGTCATACTTTTCTTCAAGAAAAAGGTAGCTCGCGCCGAAGTAGAGCAGCGCGTTGCTGAAAACGAGCGTCAGATCAGGCCACCCGGTAGGCCGCCGATTGACCACGTTATACAACACGGCAAGCAGCGCGAAGATGCTGAAAAAAAGCGTGAGGAAAAATATAGTCGGCCACAATTTCTCCGGCTCGTAAAACGTAAAATACCAGCCGGTGAACGTAAACACGGTGGCGATGAAAGCCATGTAGTTGAGGCTGCGCCATTGCTTTGAGTATGCGAGCACGAGCACGCCTAAATCGAGCAGCGCAATGTAGCCGAACAGGCCCGCCTCGTTGTCAACGCCGGTTGAAAGAAGCGGCGGAGTGAGAAACCCGCCAATCAGTCCGAGCACGGCTATGGGTAATGCGTTGTAGCGAGCCGAGAGCAATGAAGCCGTCGCCGTCACCAGCGCCATGCAGATGAAGGCAGGCACCGGATTAAGGAGTTCGAGAAATCTGTAAGCGCCAAAGAAAGATAGATAGAGAATCAAGATTCCGCCGCCCGTTAATCCGTAAGCGTAACTGTGATAACGAGGGCGCAATCGTTCGCCTGCGACCAAAAAACTCAGGCCGATTGCAATGCCGATCATCACACGCCCCCACGGGCCAATCCACTGATTGTCGAACGCGTACTTGAGAAAAAATCCCACGCCCAGAGCAACGGCTATAATGCCGATTCGATTGAACCAGTTTCCGCCTATGCGCGCTTCCAGGTCTGTGCGCGCTTTCGTTCGCGTAGAAAAAACAGGCGGCGGTCCGCTCGGCACAGGAACGTTCAACACGCGATCAGATGGTATCTGTGCGGCAGGCTTTTCACTTGTGTGTGGCAGCCTGCTTTGAGCTTGCGTTTCAGGCGGGCGCTGAATGGTAGTCACTGGTTTCGCATCACGCGGCGGTGTTGCTTTGGGCTTGTCCGGGGTTGGAGCTTTGACTATTGGATTTTGCCATGCGGGATGTGACGCCGATTCGTCGCGCTTCACATTCTGAGCGGTTGCGGGCGGCTGAGCTTGATGAGGGAGACTCAACCGGTTCTCGATTGTATAAAGCCGCGCAGCCTGCTGGCGCAGCAAAGATTCAAGCTGATCTACGCGCTCGATTAGCTGGTCTAAGCGGTCTCGTGAGGTTTCCTCGTCTGCCATATTGTCCGACACCTATCGCCAGATATTATACACCTGCGAAGGAGCCGCCCATCCAAAACACGCGAAACGCGATTATAGATGATGAAATGCCGATTCAGGTTGTAACAGCCGATTTATCGCAATCGGCATGCCGAAAATTCGCCATTATTTTAGATCATAAGCGACATGCATTTCTTCCCCGACAGTAAGCAAATTAACAACTTGTGTTGTATCGCGCTTGACTCGAAACTACGGCGGTGATAACTTCGCCCGCAAAGGACGTAAACGTCTTGCCTTTTAACCAGTGGAACTGACTTCAGCGAGGATATTATGAACACGACTCTGTTAATCCTGCATCGCACGGGCAGGGCGGTCTGCCTTCGCCTATTCGTTTTTACCTTGATTGTCATCATTGCAGCAAGCGTGTCGCTTGCACAGGACGGCAAAATCAGGATGGATGAGGTTGCGCTGAAGAATCTTCAGTGGCGAGCAATCGGCCCGGCGAACATGGGAGGTCGCATTGATGATTTCGCCGTAGTCGAAAACAACAGCTCTACTTTCTATGTAGCAGTGGCCACCGGCGGCGTATGGAAAACTACAAACAACGGCACGACTTTCGACCCTATATTCGACGAGCAAGGATCGCCTTCGATTGGCGACATCTGCCTTGCGCCGTCAGACCCGAACATAGTGTGGGTCGGCACGGGCGAGCCTAACAATCGCCAAAGCTCATCCTGGGGCGACGGCGTTTATCGCTCGCTCGATGGCGGCAAGACCTGGCAGAACTCGCGGACTGCGCGACACGAAGCACATTGCCCGCATAGTGATTGACTCGCGCGACCCGAACATCGTCTATGTCGCGGCGGTCGGGCATCTCTGGGGGCCGAACAAAGAGCGCGGCGTTTATAAAACAACGGACGGCGGCAAGACGTGGGCGCAGTCGCTATTCATCAACGAAGACACGGGCGCGACTGACATAGCCATTGACCCGCAAAGCCCACAGACTCTCTACGCCGCCACTTATCAAAGACGGCGCACGCCGTTCGGATTCAACGGCGGCGGGCCGGGCAGCGGTCTCTACAAAACGATTGACGGCGGCGCGACGTGGAAGAAACTGACTTCCGGTCTGCCGACTGAAAGCCCCGTTGGCCGCATCGGCATCGATATCTATCGCAACAATCCTGAGATTCTTTACGCCGTGGTCGAAAGCGCAAAGGGCGGCACTTTTCGCTCGGAAGATCGCGGCGAGACCTGGCGCAAGATGAGCGACACGAATCACCGCCCGATGTATTACAGCCAGATTCGCATAGACCCGAACAACGACCAGCGCATCTGGATGTGCGGCGCGCCGATGCTCATCAGCGAAGACGGCGGCAAAACATTCACGACCAACCTTGTCACGCGCATTCACGGCGACCATCACGGGCTGTGGATTGATCCGGCGAACTCTAATCATGTGCTCGCAGGCTCGGACGGCGGCATTCACCAGTCTTATGATCGCGGGCGCACGTGGGATCACATGAACACGATCCCGCTCGGCCAGTTCTATGAAATCTCTCTCGATAACGACAAGCCATACAAAGTCTATGGCGGCTTGCAGGACAACGGCAGTTGGGCAGGCCCAAGCGGCACGCTCTACTCTGAAGGCATAGGCAACGATGACTGGTTCCGCATAGGCGGCGGCGACGGGTTTTATTCAGTCGTTGACCCGACCGATTCGAACATCATCTATGTCGAATCGCAGAACGGGAACGTGGCGCGGCTGGAATTAAAGACGGGAGAGCGCCGCTCGATCAAGCCGCAGCCCCCGGCGGGCGAGAAAGATTATCGCTTCGACTGGAACACGCCAATCGTTATTTCGCCGCACAACAATCGAACGATATATCTCGGAGGCAATCGCGTCTTTCGCTCGACTGACAGGGGCGACAGTTGGACTCGCAGCGAAGACCTCACCAACAACGAAGACCGCGACCGCATACCGATCATGGGCGCGCTGCCCGATAAAGACACGCTCTCGCGCCACGATGGCGTGGAAACATTCGGGCAGATCGTCACGCTCGTTGAATCGCCAATGAAAGAAGGCTTGCTGTATGCGGGCACGGACGACGGCAACCTGCAGGTCTCGCGCGACAGCGGCAAGACATGGAAGAACATAACCGGCAAAGTCGGAGGCGTTCCGAAAAAGACTTATGTGAGCCGAGTCGTTGCCTCGCGTTTCGCAGAAGGAACTGTCTTCGTCACCTTTGATGGGCATCGCGGAGACGATTACAACCCGTATGTGTTTATGAGCACTGATTACGGCGAAAGCTGGAAATCAATCAAAGGCAACCTGCCCACAGGCAAGACCTGTCGCGTGATACGCGAACACATGCGCAATCAAAACCTGCTTTTCCTTGGCACAGAGTTCGGCGCTTATGTGTCGCTTGATCGCGGCGGGCAGCTGGACGCGGCTCAAAGGCAACCTGCCGGTCGTGCGCGTTGACGACATTCAGATTCACCCGCGAGATAACGATATCGTGCTCGGCACTCACGGGCGCTCGATATGGGTTTTAGACGACATCACGCCGCTCGAAAAAATGTCCGAAGAGATCATGGATTCAGACTTGAGCGTGTTTGACATAAAGCCTGCTACTCATTACAGGCTCTACAACCGCAGAGGCGCGACGGGCCATAAAGTATTCAACGCGCAAAATCCGCCTTACGGCGCTGTGATCAATTACTACCTGAAAGACAAATCGAAAGATGATGTGAAGGTGACAGTCACAGGCCGTGACGGCAAGGTCATTCGCGAGTTGAGAGGGCCGAAAGAAGCTGGCCTCAATCGCGTCGTGTGGGATTTAAGGAGGCAGTCGCCGGTTCAACTGGAACCCGGACAACAGGGCGGCGGTGGCGGCGGCGGCGGCGGATTCTTCGGCGGGGGACGCGGGCCGCGCGTACTTCCCGGCGAATACACAGTCATGGTCGCAGCCGCAGGCAAACAGGCGACGAAGACCGTGCGAGTCGAAGAAGATTCGCGCATTCAAATCAACGAAGCTGATCGCGGGCGATTGACCGAAGCGCAGATGAAGCTTTACGAGATGCAGAAATCAATCGATGCTGCGCGACGATCATTACAGAACTTAAAAACGCAGATGAGCGCGCTTCAAGACTCGCTCGCAAAAAACCCCGAATGCATCAGCCGATACTAACGCTGCGGTGAAGAAGGTCGCAGATCAGATCAGCGATTTACAGCGCAGGCTGACGGGCTCGCCTGACACATCGGGTAACGCGGGGCCGCCGCTTCCGGGAGAGCCGCGACCGCTCTCCGGTCGGATAGGCCAGATCGCTGGCGGGCTTGACGGTTACACAGCCGCGCCTACGGCTGACGAGTCGCGCAGAATCGAAGAGGCGTCGGGCGAGTTGCGAGCATTCATCGAGCAGTTGAACAAGGTGATAGACGAATCAATCCCGAACCTCAACAAACAGATGCGCGATTCGGGCATGACTTTTGTGAACGCGGGCCAGCGCGTCCAGCCTCCGCAATAAGCAATCCGAGTAAGAAACGGGCGCGGCCATCCAGACCGCGCCCGTTTCTTATGTCGCCGAGATTCAGTATCGTTTACTACTTGCGCCACTCAATGGGGAACATAGCGCCCGCTTCTTTCGGATCGATCTTAACTCCCGCCATAGCTGCTGCGCGCGAAAGCACAGGGTCGAGCCTGGCGGCCAGGTCCGAAGCGGTCGGCAGCACTATTTCATCCGGCGTGACGCCGACGCCTTCAAGGCTTTTGCCATCAGTCATTATCAAATCGGCGGTAGTAATATTTGCTCCATAAAAGACTACCGTTTCGATACCGAGTTGAAGCCCATTGTATTGAGCTTCCATAACCGCGCCCGGTGTGCGATCACCGATAACGGTGCCCAGTTTTTCAAGTTGCACCACTCGCGCAAACACTTCTGAAGAAGAGGCTGATTGATTGTCAACGAGCACTATAAGCTTACCTTTGAAGCTGCGAAGGCGCGTTTTGGCCATCAGCGGTTTAGTTTCTTTGCGCCGTTTTTCATCACCTATCTTTATGTCGTTGTCTGCGAAGTGGCTGAGTAGTCGCTGTAATGTGATGACATAGCCGCCCAGGTTGCCGCGCAGATCGAGGATGAGCGCCTTGCGTTTGTTGACTTTGCTCATCATATCGTCCACGCCCTCCTCGGTCAGATTAAAGACGGGCATCTTCCAGATGAATACGTCTCCTGCCTCAACGTAACGCTGACGATTCAGGTGATCTTCATTTTCCGATTCTCTAATAAGTTTCCAAATGTCAACGCCGCTAAGCCTGCCTGATAGTTCCACCACGCTCTTGTCCTGCGTCACCTTCGCAAGTATGTCTAACTGGCGCAGGCGGCCATCGGGACTCTGCGCTTCAACTTTCAGTCCGGGCTGCGGTCTGAGCACGTTGAAGAGGTATTCCATTTTCCACATGTTCTCTCGCGTAGGCGCGTATCCGCTCACTGATAAAATCATATCGCCTATCTTCAGACCCTTAGCTTCGGCATCGCTGCCGGGCTTGACCGCTATGACGTAACACTTGTCGCCGATCATCTGCATATTCCAGCCGTATTCCACGCGCGCGGTTCGTGTCGGCGGAACGAAAAAAGTGTGAGAGTCATTGAGTTCCATCAAAGCCTGCGCGATTATGCCAAAGACCTGGCCGAGCGAAGTCGCTTGCTTAATCTTTTCTTCAGCAGCCTTGAAGCGCGCTTCTAAATCCATTCCATGAAATGTCGGATCGTAGTAGTTCTTCTTGATCTGGTTCTTTATATTTTCAAGCATGATGCGACCGCGCTCGCGGTTGAAGTTGTCCAACGTCTGCGCGGGCGCGCGCAGAATCGCATCCGAACTCAGGAAAAGTAATATAGCGAGCGCGACCAACCACGCACGCAGGGGTTTCTGCCTGGAATTAACAATCGCCATAAACGACCTCCTTTTGATTCTTGTGCAATTCGAGCCACGAATTAAACGAGCTAAACAAGTGAATAGGGCCTTGAAGGATAATTATGCTATCACAGGATAAATAGCAATTGAAGGAAAAGTTACGGAAAAAAGTTATAAGAATTGTACACGACGCGAGGGGCGATGAATGATTAAGGGCAAAGAAAATTTGTTGTCTGGCGCGGCGCAATTGTTTACGCGCATACGGCGTTGAGGTTGAGCGGGCCTGTCTTTGCATTGCCGCGTTTCAAAGAGATGATGAACGAGCGAATCTCAAGCTTATCTATCATGTGATCAATGTAGCCCTTTGATTCTGCGATGCTGCGTATGTCGGCCCACTCGCTTTCGCTGACGTCGAGAAAAGCCTGCACCACCACCGGATCGAAATGCCTGCCCGAATGTCTAATTATCTCGTCGCGCGCTTTCCCGTAAGAAGAGGCTACGCGATATGGCCTGTTGCTTGTGATCGCATCGAAGGCATCAGCTACGGCGAATATGCGAGCGTTGATGTGTATCTCTTCGCCGCGCAGGTTCGCAGGGTATCCGCTGCCGTCGTACTTCTCGTGGTGCTGGGCTACAACCGAAGACGCGCCGCTCAAGAAATCTATGCCGCTGATGATGCGCAATCCGTGACTGACATGCTCGCGCATCCTGACCCACTCCTCCTCGGTGAGCGCGCCGCGTTTGAGCAGTATCGAATCGGGCACGCCTATTTTGCCTATGTCGTGCAGCAACGCCCCCTGTTCGAGCGCGATCAACTCTGTGTGCGCCAGCTTAAGCTCGCGGCCCAACCGGAGCGAGTATGCGACCACACGATCTGAATGGCCTGCCGTTTCAACATCGCGAGCTTCGAGCGCTCCGGCCAGCGCGCGCAACGTCGCTCGATAATTCTGATAAAGCACTTCGAGCATCTGGTTCAGATTTTCGTTCATGCTGCGAAGCTCGTTCGTCCTCTGGCGAACGGTCTCTTCAAGCGATGATTCGTGATGGCGTTTCGTCTCGACCAACACCTGATAGCGATGAGCGCGCTCAACCGATATCGCCACCTGCGATAGGTCAAACGGCTTCGTCACATAGTCAAACGCGCCGTATCTCATGGCTTCAATGGCGTAATGTATGTCCGTCATGCCGGACACAACTATGACTACCGTTTCGGGGTAAGTCTTATGAATATGCTGGCACAACTCTATGCCCGAAATTCCCGGCATCGTTATATCGGTCAACACAAGATTGAAAGTCTCGCTCGAAAGTTTGCTTCTGGCATCCTCGACGCTGAAAGCTGTTTCGCAGGTGTAGTCTTGTGACAGGCACGTCAAAAGCAGGTTGCGTATCGGCTCCTCATCGTCAACGATCAATATCGAAGTCTCTTTTTTGCTTGCCATTTCCCCAACTCCTTTTTCTGATAGGCTTCCCTGAGCGAGCAGGGTTAGAGCAATACTCATTCCCAACCAGTTTAAACGCGCGTTACTGCAAAATGGGGTTGCTACGAAAGAAACAAGCTTGCGACGCGGCAAGAACGTGGTGGAGTTTAGCGACAGATGAGGAGAAATACCACAATTGTCCCAGACAGTGTTTACGAGATGATTATTACTTTTTGGCGGCCATCTGCTTGCGAAGTTTCTCGATGACTTGCTGTATTTCCGTCTGTCGTTCTTCGGGCAGATTGGGACTCTCTTTGAGAAAAGCTTTCAACTGCTCGATGGCGCGTTCAGGCTCGCCCTTCAAATCGTACAGGTTCGCCAGGTATATGCGCGCGAGCACGGGTTTGCCGATTTCATGTGCGCGTAAGAGATTCGACTCGGATGATTGATAATCACCCGTCATCATCTCTGAAAGCCCTAAGAAAAGATACGGCGTCGAGGATTGTTTTTCGATTTCCAGACTGCGGCGCAGCGGCGGTATCGCCTCGCCGTACTTCTTCTGCTTGACGAGCATAACTCCAAGCCCGACGTATGCGGGCGCGCGGTCGGGCTTCATCTCTATCGCTTTTCGATAAGCCTGTGCCGCCTCCTCGTCGCGCTTTACCTTTGCGTATTGTTCGGCAATCGCAACGTGCGCCAAATAGTAATTCGGGTAGGCCGTGATCGCTTCTTGAAAATGCTTGATAGCATTTTCAGGCTTGTTGTTGCCTGAGTCTTTGACGCCTTTGTCGTACTCTTCGCGGGCACGAGCAGGCAGATTCGCATCAAGCTCTTCGACCGAAGTGACTGCGGCTGGGAGAGGGGCTTTTCCGGCTTTGAGGCGCAGTTGAATATTCTGCGTGAAGCTTTGCGGGGAAGAGCCATAGGCGTTGACCTCTGCGTCCACGCGGGTAGTCTCAAACGTCTGGCCGTCGCCTTCAGCCGTCAGTTGATACGTTCCCCGGCGTAACCCTGAAAAAGAGAAGCGCCCGCTGAGGTCTGTGAATGTCTCGTACACACGCATGCCGTTGAAAGTCAGAGTCACTTTCACGGAGTTCGAGGGCGGCACGCCGTTGGGCAATACGACTCTGCCTTGAAGCGCATGCTGCCCTTGAGCAATTGATGGCAGAATTAAAATCAGAACGAGAGCCAGGAGATGAAAAATGCAATTAAGACTTACTTTGTTCATAATCCCCCTCACCTTGTCTGAGTTTTATTTAAGTCCCCGGTCTGTCAGCGTAAGCAAAATGGCCGGGACGTGTGTTAAGTCCCGGCCAATATTGTAAGCTTTCAAAGATTCTATTAGAAGCTAAAGCGGATGCCGAACTGAGCCTGAAACGGGATTCCAAGCGGCTCGGAGAATCCGGTTGCCCCAAAGAAGTTGACCGGCAGTTTGAAGTCATCTGCGCCGACAACGTTCTGGAACTGGTTGCCGAAGTTAGCCGTGTTGAAGATATTGAACGCTTCAAAGAAGAAGCCGAGCTTTCTCTTCTCGCCGAAGTTGAAGAACTTCGACAAACGAACATTGACCTGCGAGAACTTGTCGCCGCGCTCTGTGGCGGGCGGCAACTGGTTCTGGTCGTTGCCGTCGCGCGTCTCGCGGTCGTTTGCAACGCCGTCCTTGTTGATGTCGCAAGCGCCGCAACTCGGGAAGATGCTGTAAGGCCGCGCCGACGCCAACTGCAAGATAGGCGAAACCTGGAAGCCCCACGGCAGGTCGAAGACGCCTGACAACACGAAGCGATGTCGCTCGTCTTCCGGGGTGTATCCGAAGTTGGCTTCGGGGTCGAACTTGTTAAACGGGTTGATGGGTTGGAGTCCGAAATCGGCAATCGTGCCGAACCAGGCCACAGCCCTCGCCAACGTGTAATGCGCATTCAACTGGTAGCGATTCGCATACCGCTTCTTGAACGATACGGTGAATGCGTCGTAGCGCGAGCGCCCATCAGACTGCGCGATGGTTATTCGGCCAAAAGGATTCGACGTGCCGAATGCCGCCAGCAGCTTGGCAGCGTTTGCTGTGACCAGATGGCGCAAAAGTCTTGGGGAAGCTGGTCGCGCTGGCGGCGCGTTGCGCGTTATTCAACGGCCCTGTGCGCGGATTGGCTTCCAATCCCGTGAACTCGTGCAGGCCGAGGATGTGGACATAATCGAACTCGATGGACGCGTTGTTCCACAGTTCCTGCGCGTACCCTACGTTGAACTGCTGCGTGAAAGGCGACTCGAAATCGGGGTCGATCAAGCGTCCGCGAGCGCCCGGCAGCGGATTGGTCAGCGGGCGAGGCACAACGGGCGGCGCTGAATTAAGCGCGAGATTGTCATTAACATTCTGGAACGTAGCATAAATCTCAGGATTGGCTAACTGTACCGCAAACAGCGGCACGTTCAAGAATGACTGGTCGAAGTACATGCCGTAGCCCGCGCGCACCACAGAGCGGCCATTACCGCTAACGTCATAGGCCAGACCGAAGCGCGGCGAGAAATTGTTTTTATCGTCTTCGACCACCCTCTGCCCGTAGGGGCTGCCGATGATCTCGAGGAAGCGGAACGTGCGGTTGTTGGCCTGGTTTTTCGAGTCTACGAATCCATAGTCAACGTCGTAGCGCACGCCAAGATTGAGCGTCAGGCGCGGGCTGACTTTCCAGTCGTCCTGCACGTAGAAGGAGAACTGTTTCGCGCCGTCTCTCAGGTTAAAGCTCGGATCGCCGCCCGAAAGGAAGATGCCGGAGACTACGCCTACGCCGGTCAAATCACCCGGAGCACAGCTATTCGCGCCTACGGCAAACTGGCAGGTGACGGCACCCGGCAGCACTTGATGAGTGTTGAAACCTTGCGGGAACTGGCCGGGGTTATTGACTATGTCTTCGGCATCGAAATTGAAGTCGAATTCCGGCGCGGAGTTGAAAGCGAACAATCCGCCCAACTTTGAAACATACGTAAAGTCTACGCCGAACTTCCATCCGTGATTGCCGCGATTCCAGGTCAGGTCGTCGCGGAACTGGTGTTTGCGTTGCAGGGTCTGCTGCGGCACATTGCCGTTGCGGCCCACGGTCAATCCGCTCGGGAAAACGAGTTGCGGCAGATCGGTCGTTGCGTTGATGCGGTTGTCGAAATCCGCAAACTGGTAAGTGAACTGGTTGACCATGCGCGAGGTCGCAGTCCACGTCCAGCCGCCGAGGAAGCTGTACAGATCATTGAGCGATTCGTTGCCGCCCGACAGGTCTGTCTGGACGACAAGGAAGCCCGCCTGATCGTTCAGCGCGTTATTGTTCTGGCCCGCGAATCGCGCAGAGATCGCGTGATTGTTCCAGATGTTGAAGTCCGTCTTGACCGTGTACTGATGATCGTTAAAAGGCTGCGGCAGGAACTCCACTGACTGGTAGCCGAGCGGCTCAAGGAATTTGATCTGCGCCTGCGCGTCGCCGGTAACCAGCGAGTTGCCGCGCTCGCGCGTGCGTTCGTAAGCGCCGAACCAGAAAGCCTTATCCTTGACGAACGGGCCGCCGATTGAGCCGCCGAACTGCTGCCGCCCGAACGGAGGCTTTACTGCCTCTGACGGGTCATTGAAGGTGAAGGGGTTGGCTTCCAACAGTTTCTTTGCGGCGTTGGCGTTGAGCGCATCGTCGCGGAAGAAGCCGAAGGCCGAACCGTGAATGGCGTTTGTTCCGCTCTTGCTCACGACCGAAAGCAGCGCGCCGCCCGAGCGTCCATTCGCGGCGGAGAATCGCTGAGTCGAAAGAGCGAATTCCTGTATGCCTTCCATCGTGAAATTCTGGAGTATGCCGCCGACCGCGTTGTCTTTGTTGTCGCCGCCGTCAACCGTAATGTTGAGATTGCGTCCGGTCGAGCCGCCGACAGAAAACGTGCCGACGCGGGCCTTGGTCGGGTCGAACGAAGGTTGAAGCGTAGCGCCGGGTATGATCGTCGCAAGCGAAGCGAAAGAGCGACCGTTGACGGGCAAACTTTCCATCTGTCGCTGGTCAACGACGCCGCTGACTTCGGTCTTTGTCGTTTCAATCAGTGGCGCAGACTCGCCCGTTACTGTCACCTGTTCGGCTGTGCCGGAAGGTTTGAGGTCAGGGTCTATCGTCACGCGACTGAGCACGTTGACCGTGACAGGTTCGGCTATGAATTTGGCAAATCCTTGCGTCTGGGCTTCTACGCGATATTCACCGGGCGGCAACTGAGATAACTCATAAGAGCCTGATTCACTGGTTGTCGTCCTGCGCTCGAAGCCATTAGCTTTGTTTATCGCCTTGACTTCCGCGCCTGCAACAACACCGCCAGATTGGTCTTTGACTACGCCGGTTATGCTACCCGTGTTGGCCGTCTGCCCAAATGCCGAGAGCGGCACGACCATATATGTGACGAGCATCATCACAGTTATTGCTGTTGTAAAAGTTCTCCTGAACTCACAAGCTTTCATGTGAACCTCCTGTAGAGAGTGTAGATTCTTCAATTATTAAGGACACATCAACCCTCCCGACTCTTATGAGGTCAGGATGGGTTGACGTGTATGTTGCGCTGTTCGAGCACAGCCCGCGATTAATATGCAAAATCGCATTCAAATTCAGACTGCTCGGAAAATGGCATTGAAGCGTGAACCAATATGCCACTGTTGCAACTATCTTGCTTACTTGTTGATGGAACTTTAAGTGCGCCGTTCGATACAAGCAACGAACGACAGTTCCTTGCCTTGTGTTACCTACAGCTTGTGGAGAAACTACTATACGAGCAAAAAATATTCCAACTATTGCCTGATTATACCCTGACTTATAAAGGTTGGCTATTATAGCACTTAAAACCGTTTTGGGAAGCTCTTTTCGGGGCGTTGGGATTATGGAAATATGAAATTCTGGATTTCCTTCCAAAAATCCGAACTCTGCCGGCGAGATGCTCTTGCAAAAACAAAGGGCGCTGAACCGAAACCCAGCGCCCTGAAATTAAGGTGCGATTCGCTTAGAACTCAACACGGAATCCCACCTGGAACGTGAGCGGACGACCCACCGGCGGGCCGAATCCCGGCCCATACAGCGTGACCGGCTGGCGAAACGTGCTTCCAGAAGTTGCGACGCTCAGCCCAAGCCTATCTGCATAAGCGAGGTTCTCCGCATTGAAGAGATTGTAGAATTCACCATACGGCTTGATCTTGACTCGCTCGCCGATGCTGAAGACGCGAGTCGCCCTGAGGTCAACGTTGAAGTAGCGGCCTGTGCCTGATTTTCTGATCTGGCCGTTTTCATCAACGATGAATCCTTCGCGCACGCTGTTGGCTTTGACCTGCGTACAGCCTGCAGGATTCAGCGCTCTGAGCGCCGCTGAATTTCCGCGCGCATTAAAGACGGCAACAGGATCTGTGCCTTCACAGATGCGATCAACTGTCGAGCGACCGTCGCCGTCAACATCGAATCCCGTATTGAGCGAGTAAGGACGCGCGCTCGCCAATTGGATGATGGGCGAAAGCTGTATGCCCCACGCCATATCGAACACGCCGCTTGCGACAAAGCGATGGCGTTCGTCAATTCGGGTTGAGCCGAACTCTTCCGGCCTGAATTGCTGCTCGGGTGTGATCGCAATGCCGTTGCCGCCGTAAGAAGCCGTCGGCTGTCCGCCCCACGCCCTTGAGCTGGACAGAACATAGCTGGCTTTGAAGAGGAACTTGCGAACGCGGCCTTGAAGCGTTGTGGTCCAACTGTCGAACATCGAGCGGTTGGTTGCGGTGAACATATTGATCTGGCCGAGCCGACCAGCGCCGAGTCCCGCATTCACAAAAGCGCGGTCAAAGAAACGTGTGCTCGCGCCGCTGACGCAACGCGATGAATTCGGAGTCGAGCCTGGGAAAGCCGGGTCGCAGATGTTGCGGATTTGCGGATTGACGTTCTGCACACGATTCTCGTGAGTGCCCAGCGTGTGAACGAAATCGCTCGACAGCACGTAATTCTGGCCTAACGTTTTCTGAACGCCTACTGAGAACTTCTGCACATAAGGATCTTTCATTCCGGGATCGTTGATGCGACCGAAGCCTCCGAACTCCAGATCCGTATTATTGACGTTGCCGGGTGAAGGCAGCGGGTCTACGCCGAATCGGAAATTCGCCAGTTCCCCTACGCCTACGGCAGTGTTCACGCGATCAAGAACTGTCTGATAGATAGTCGGATTTGTCTGCTGCGTGGAGAACAGCGTGAGATTCTGGAACAACTGATCGTAGAAGATTCCGTAGCCTCCGCGTATCACCATTCGCCCGTCTCCCTTCGGGTCGTAAGCGAATCCGATGCGCGGCTGAAATTCCGTAAAGCTCGGCGTCCTGCGCCTGAGCGCGTCAGCGTTTCCAGAATTGCCTGAGCGCGCTCATCATTGAGCTGCTGGAGAATCCTCATCGTGCGGTTTTCCGTCTGGTCAGTCAAAAGATTTATGTTCGCGTCCCAGCGCAGCCCGAGATTGAGCGTCAGGCGCGGCGAAATTTTGTAGTCGTCCTGAACGTAGAAAGCCAACTGGTGAACTCGCGGCTGGGTCGTGTCTCCGTTGCCGGTGGAGAAAGTTATTTCCTGCACAGCGCCCCGCGTGGCGAACCCTTGAGGATAGGTCGCGTTGTCGCCCAGAATCGTCAACGGGTCATCGAAGAAGAATATCTGGTAGCCGTTCGCGCCGAAAAAGAAGAACCCGCCCAGACTTGGTGTTGATGTAGTTAGTTCCGACTTTCAGGCTGTGAGAGCCTGTCTGGAAAGAGAAGTCATTGCGGAACTGATACTTTCTGATCTCGGTCTGCTGCGGCACGTTGACGTTGGCTCCCGACGTTACGGACGGGAACGAGAGGTTCGGGTTGTCTGTGACTCCGAGAATTTGATTTAAGAAATTCTGGAAGTGGAACGTGAACACATTCACTTTTGTCGGGCTGATCGTGTAAGTGTGGTTGACGACAAAGCTGTGGAGGCGATTGTCGTTCGTATTGCCGCCCGTCAAATCAGCAGGCAGTCCCGGATCAACCTGATCGTTGGGTGAATTATTCTTCTGAAAAGCGTAGCGGTAAAACATTGACTGACTCGCGGTGAGGTTGTGATCAATTTTGGCCGTCAGCAAATGATCGTTATAGGGTATGGGAATCTGCGGCGTCGCCGTGATTCCGGGGATGGCCGCGATTTGCGCCTAGAGGTCAGCCGGGATGAAAAGGTTCTGGCGTTCGCGGAATCGCTCATACGCGCCGAAGAAAAAGAGCTTGTCTTTTATGATCGGGCCGCCGAGGCTGCCGCCGAACTCTTCGCGGTTGAAGTCCGGCTTGTCGTTAAGGCCGGCGAGGCAATTGTGTGCCGGTTCGGTCTCGCTCTTCTTTGTCGCGCTTCTCAAAGAAATCCAGCCTGCGCAAATTCTGATTGCGGATAGTTGAAAAATCCTGACCCGTGCAAGGCGTTAGTGCCGGACTTGGTTATTACGTTAACCACGCCGCCAACGGCGCGTCCCGATTCAGCAGACCAGCGATGTTGAAGAACCTGAAACTCCTGAATGCTTTCATAAGCGAAATTCTGGAGAAGGCTTCCGACGACATTGTCTTTATCATCGCCGCCGTCCACGTTGACATCAAGCTGTCGGCCATCGCCTCCGCTGAATGCGATGTTGCCGACGCGAGTCTTGGTCGGGTCGAAAGAGCCTATGGGTCGCGCTTCCGGCAAGATGGTTGAGAGGTTTGCGAAAGTGCGATTGAGCAAAGGCAGGTTCTGAACTTCGTTCGGAGTGACCAGCGCCGCTCAGTTCTGAGCGGGTTGTTTCGATCAACGGCGAGCCGCCTTGAACTTCTATTGTCTCTGTCGCGCCGCCTGCTTTGAGTTCAAAGTTGAGCGTCGGCTTGCTTCCGACATTCAACTCGAAATCTTTTTGCAGAGACCGGGAAAAGCCTCTTGCCTCAGCCGCGACCTCGTAGGTTCCGGGAGGCAACTGCGAAAGCGTGTATGCGCCTTCGTCGTTCGTTGTCGTAGAGCGAGTCAGTTCAGTGGCGGTATTTTTTGCCGTCACGGTAGCCCCCGCAACGGCGTTGCCCTGCGGGTCAAGCACACGGCCCGTGATGTCTCCTGTTGAAACCTGAGCGAAGACGACCGAGCTAATCAACAGACTGCTTACGACAAAAAACGACGTGAGTCTGCGGATAAATATGTTACAAGTTTTTTTCATTACTTACACCTCCTCAGGTGGGTTTATAGAGCACTGGGCACACAGATCATCAATTACAGCAAGCCACAGGCTTGCCAATTACAAATTGAATTTTTCTGCCTCAATTTTCACTCTTACAGCGGAGGTGGGCAATTAACATTCCTATCTTGAACAAGCTGCAAGACTTTTGGCTAACAACTTGCCGTCAGTTTACTTAAAAGAAACATGCGGACATTTTTTTTGATCTATGAGCAATGCTGAAATATGAAATTCTGGATTTCCGTCCGAAAATTTGAACCCTTATTGAATAATATCGGTTAATGTTGTCGGGCACTATAATTGGGATAGGCGAGGCGTGATGATGAATCATCAGCCAGTGTCCGTTGCTGTACAGGAAAAGGTTTGTTGCGGCAGCCTGGGCCGAATCGAAGCTCGCTTCGTTGAACACGGTTATGTTTTCCGTGCAGGTGACCCAGGCCATATCGCCCCTTATCGAAACCCAAACTTCGGAAGGCGAAGCGCGCATCTTCTGGCCGCCCTCGAATATCATCACCCAGCTTTCGCGCACGCGTTGCCATCCGGTAATCATATCCCATCCGGGATGCACGCACTTGACCCATTCTTCGTGCGCCCACACTTCATCCATTCGCTCGATGACGCCCGATTCCAGCGCGCGATAAAATGAGGCGTTCGCCTGTTCGACTAATAGTTTGATCTCTGCGCTCATACGCCGCCCGAAGACTATAATAAAAATATAAACGTGACAAGTGACGAGCAAACGAAATGGCTCGGCGGCGCTAGGTTTGATGACGTTCAAGCGCGGATGCTAGAATTACAGAATTCAAATATGAGCAATGAAACACAAGTGACAGTAATCGGCGGAGGACTGGCTGGCAGCGAGGCCGCCTGGCAAGCGGCTGAACGCGGCGTCAAGGTTCGTCTCTACGAAATGCGACCTGCGCGCCCCACGCCTGCCCACAAGAGCGCGAACCTCGGCGAGATAGTCTGCTCCAACTCGCTTGAAATCGGATGAGCCGGGCAGCGCGCCTTATTTGCTGAAAGAAGAATTGCGTCGCGGCGGTTCGCTGTTGATCCACATCGCGCACAAGGTAGCCGTGCCCGCAGGCGCGGCGCTCGCCGTTGATCGTGAAGCGTTCGCCGCGGAAGTGACGCGGCGCATCGGCGAGCATCCGAACATCGAAGTCATCCGCGAAGAGGCGCGCGAGATTTCGCCCGACGGCCCTGTCATAATTGCAACAGGGCCTCTGACATCGCCCGCGCTTTCCGAAGAGATCGCGCGGCTCACAGGCTCCACGCATCTTTACTTTTACGACGCCATCTCGCCGGTCGTTGATGCGGAGACGATCAATCAAGACATTGCTTTTCGCGCCGCTCGCTATGGGAAAGGCGGGGCGGATTATCTTAACTGTCCGATGACGGAAGAGCAGTACAATCGTTTTTATGACGGGCTGGTCGCGGCAGAATCAGTCCCGCTCCACGAATTCGAGCAGACTATGTATTTCGAGGGCTGTTTGCCCATCGAAGAGATTGCGCGGCGCGGGCGCGACACGCTGCGTTTCGGGCCGATGAAGCCCGTAGGCTTGAATGACCCGCGCACAGGCCGCATGTCATTTGCAGTCGTGCAGCTTCGACAGGAGAATTTGATGGCCGACAGCTACAACCTCGTCGGCTTTCAGAACCATCTCAAGTTCGGCGAGCAGAAAAGGGTGCTGCGTTTGATTCCGGGACTCGAAGAAGCTGAGTTCATACGCTTCGGCCAGATTCATCGAAACACATTCATCTGCGCGCCAGCCGTGCTAGTTGAGACTCTGCAAATGCGAGCGAACCCGCGCGTTCTTTTTGCGGGCCAGATTTCAGGCGTCGAAGGATATATCGAAGCTATGGCGACAGGCTTTATGGCGGGCGCGCATGCAGCCGAGATTGCGCGAGGCCGCGAGCCTGTGCCCGCGCCGCGACACACCGCGATGGGCAGCCTGACGCATTACATCGCAAACGCCGACGCGAAAAACTTTCAACCGATGAACATAACTTTCGGCTTGTTGCCTCCTCTTGATGAAGCCGTGAGGCGAAAGACGAAACGCAAAGTTGATCGGCATCGTTTGCAAGTTGAGCTTGGGCTGAAGGATTTTGAACAGTGGCGAGTGAATTATCTTTCAAGGGCCGCCCATCATCAGGCACTATGAAAAAGGCGAAAGGCAAAATGCAAAAGGCAAAAGTGAATATAAAGGCCGTGGCGTGGCTTCTGCCGCCGACAATCAATCCGAGCTTTATAAAATTGTTGACGCGCGCAGCCGCACATTTGAGCGCAAAGAGGGTCTGCCTGCGCGCCCTATTGCCTCTTGCCTTTTGCTTTTTGCCTTTCGCCTTCACCGAAGCGCAGTCGGGCAGGCAGGTTCCGCCTCCGCCCAAACAGCAAGAGCCGGTCAAGCGCCCAAATCCTGCGCCCGGTCAGGAGACTCGCCCGCGTCGCGTGACCGATGAAGACCAGCAGGACGATAAGCCCGTCCGGTTGAGCGCAGACCTGGTCACCGTCATAACGTCGGTCACTGACACGGCAGGCAATCAGGTCAACGATCTATCGCAAGCCGATTTTGAAATTTACGAAGACAACACGCAGCAGGACATCGCAGGGTTTTATCGCGAAGGCCAGACGCCGCTTCGGCTCATCTTCCTGTTCGACACTTCCAGCTCAATTCGTCATCGCTTCGACTTCGAGCAGCGGGCCGCAGCGCAGTTCTTTCGCCAGGTAATGCGGGCGGGCGATCAGGGGGCGATTATGAGCGTCTCGTCCGACCCCAGGCTTGAAATGCAATTCACCTCAGACATTGACAAGCTGGTGAACACGCTTGCCGGTCTTAAGCCCGAAGGCGCAACCGCGCTCTATAATTCGCTGATCGAGGCAGCCCGATACATTCGTCCGTCGGAAGGCCGCCACGTCATGGTGGTGCTGTCTGACGGGACCGACACCGCATCGGCGGCAACGCTTGCGCAGGCGCTTACCGAAGTGCAAAAATCCGACGCCATGATCTACGGCGTGCACTCGACTGGCATTGCGCCTTCGGCCAACGTGCAAGACCTCGCGGGTGAATTCGCGCTCAAGGCAATGTGCGAAGACACGGGCGGGCGAGCCTTCTTTCCGCCTATCTACGAAGAGCAGAAAAAAGAGACACGCGACCTTGACGAGATATACCGTCGCGTCGCCGCAGAGGTGCGCGCTCAGTTCGTGTTGACTTACTACTCAAAAGGCGGCGGGCGCGCAAACTCTTTCAAGACCATTCGCGTAGCGGTCAAGCGGCCCGGCCTTCAGGTGCGCGCTCGTCGCGGTTATTACACAACGAAATAAATTATGAACGATGAATGATGAATGATGAATGAAAAACCACCGGACCATTGTTCATCATTCATCGTTCATAATTCATCATTTCTGAAAGGGGCGCTCAAAGCATGCTCACACTGCTTGTAAAAGTATCAGCCGTTTTCTGCTTCGCAGCGATTCTCACCGCAGGCGCATTCGTTACGGCATCAGCAAACAAATCATCGAAGCAAGGAGCGAAGCCGCAAAACGAGGCGGCGATTCGTGCGCGCGCCGAACGTCTTCACCGCGAAGCGATTGTCATTGACACGCACAACGACATCACTTCGCCGCTCGTAGATGAGGGGTTCGACCTTGCGGCGAGCGGTATCGAGCCGGGTGGAAAATTAAAGACGCATACAGACATTCGCCGGATGAAAGAGGGCGGGCTTGATGCTGAATTCTTTGCCGTCTATGTGGGCAAAGATTACGTGAACAAAAAGCCTTCGGAAGGCGGAGGCGCGGCACGTCGCGCGCTCGACATCATCGATGCGGTCAACGAACAGGTGCGCCGTCATCCTGAAACTTTCGAGGCGGCTTCAACAGCAGACGACATTCGGCGCATTGCCAAAAAAGGAAAGATCGCCGCGCTTATGGGCATCGAAGGCGGCCACGCCATCGAAGACAGCCTTCGCATGCTCCGCGTCTTTTATAAGCTCGGCGTGCGCTACATGACGCTCACGCACACGAACACGAATGACTGGGCGGACTCTTCGGGCGACATAAATGACACGACCGTCAAGCATCACAACGGCCTCACGGATTTCGGGCGCGAAGTCGTGCGCGAGATGAATCGAACAGGAATGATGATTGACATTTCGCACGTCGCGGACAAGACGTTTTACGACGCCATAGCAGCGTCGCGTGCGCCCATCATAGCGTCGCATTCTTCGGCTCGCGCGCTTGCCAATCACCCGCGCAATATGGACGACGACATGCTTCGAGCAATCGGCAAAAACGGCGGCGTCGTGATGGTGAATTTCTACGATGGCTTTTTGGATCAGCGCAAAGTTGATTTCAACAAACTCGCGGGTGCCAAACAAGAAGAACTCAAAAAGCAATTCCCGGATGACGCCAAGCGCGTCGAAGAAGAATTAAAGAAGTGGACGGATGCGAACGCTCCTCCGAAGACGCCGCTTTCGGTCTTGATAGATCACATTGATCACATCGCCAAAGTCGCAGGCGTAGACCACGTGGGCATCGGGTCGGATTTCGACGGCGTTCCGCTGACAGGCGTGCCCGAAGGAATGGAAGATATCTCACGCTTGCCGAACATCACCATAGAGCTTATGAAGCGTGGCTACTCGGACACAGACATCAAGAAGGTGCTGGGCGAAAATTTTCTGCGCGTGATGTCGCGCGTCGAGCGCGTCTCGGCTGAGATGCAATCAAATGCAGGAGCCGCCGCTAATAAAAAGAAGTGAGCAACCAAGTAGGGGCGACCGTCTCTGGTCGCCCCAGAGTGGCGTTTCTTGAATCTGGGGCGGGCAGAGACGGTCGCCCTTACATGAACTCCTAACAACTATCCTCGTTTGGGTTCAAATATAGTTTGAACCAGCCAACGGCCAGCCGCGCTACTTCATCGAGCGCGCCCGGTTCTTCAAACAAATGCGTCGCGCCGGGAACAACTACTAACCCTTTTTCGCAGCGCAACTGTTCGTGAGCCTCTTCGTTGAGTTTTAGAATTTCCTGATCGTTGCCAGCGACAATCAGCAGGGTCGGCGCTTTAACGTATGGCAGGTAAGGCCCGGCTAAATCGGTTCGCCCGCTGCGACACACAACGGCGCAAGGGCCAGGCTCGCCCGTGATCGGAATAGCCCCTTCGATGCCCGCTCGCGCCGCTGCTATCAACGCTGCGGCTGCGCCCGTATCGGCTCCGAAATAGGCGACTCGCATCTCTTTCGCTTCGCTCGTCTGTTCGAGCCAATCGGTCGCTATCAAAACTCTCTGCGCGAGCAAGTCCACATCGGAGCTTTTTTTAGGGTCTTCGGCTTCATCCACCATCAGCAAATCCATCAGCAACGTGCCGAACCCTTCATTGCGCAGCGCGCGAGCCAGATAGTTATTGCGCGGACTGAGACGACCGCTCCCCCTGCCGTGCGCAAACAGTACGATTCCTTTCGCCTGTTTCGGCAAGCCGAGTATGCCTTCAAGCTTTGCCGCGCCTGCCGGAATCTCTACAAGTCTTTCGTTCTCGTGAATTTGAAACTCTGCACTCTCTTGCATCAGGTATTCTCCCGGTTAAAAGCCGATAAGCAGAGCAAGCGACATACCTGCCGCCGGTTCGCGCTCTTCTACTCCTTCACACCCTCCATCACCGAGCCAGTCGTGCGGGCGGAAATAATCCCACGCTTCAGCTTCGCGCGTGCCCGGTTCGGGCCTGTAGTCATAGACCCAGCGGACGAGCGGCGGCAGCGACATCAAGATTGATTCCGCGCGCCCTCGCGTCTCAAGCCCGAAGTGAGTCCCTCTGTCATAAACAAGATTGAATTCGACGTAGCGCCCGCGACGGATCAATTGAAATTCGCGCTCGCCTTCGTGTAAGGCTCATCTTTTCGACGCTCGGCTATAGGAAGGTACGCGGGCAGAAAGCTGCTTCGCGGCTTCTTTGACGAATTCAAAAATGAATTCAATCCCTCGCGCCTTGCGTGGCTGTTTGTCATCTGCGTCCAGCAGCGGCCCTGCGGCTTCGCCCGTCAGGTAATCGAAGAATATGCCGCCCACTCCGCGCGATTCGTCGCGGTGCTTGATAAAGAAATATTCGTCGCACCACTTTTTGAATCGCGTATAAAACCCTGTGTCAAATTTGTCGCACGCCTGCTTCAAAGTGTGATGAAAGTGGATCACGTCTTCGCGGTGCGGGTAATAAGGCGTCAGATCGGTTCCGCCGCCAAACCAGCCGCCAGAGCCTCTTTCAAGGTATCGGAAGTTCGCATGCACTGTGGGAACCATAGGATTGAGCGGGTGAAGCACGAGCGACATTCCGGTTGCGAAAAACTGTGTGCCTTCGCCGACCGGCATCCGTTCAGCGAAAGCAGGCTCGAATTTGCCGTGCACTTCTGAAAAGTTCACCCCTGCTTTTTCAAACAGTGCGCCGCCTTCCATCACGCGCGTTCGACCGCCGCCGCCGCCTTCGCGCTGCCACAGGTCTTCGCGAAACATGGCTCCGCCATCAAGTTGCTCAAGTCTGTTGCATATATCGTCTTGAAGCGCGGCGAAGAAATCTCTGGCCCGATCTCTAAGCGGTTGCTTGTCGCTCACTGGCTGGTCCCTCCTTTAATGCGTTCCAATACTTATTAATCTCGCTCTATACTTTCCGTTCAGCTACTCATTGCACTCGGAGTCCTGGTCTTTGCTCGTACTCCGTAACCCCGTGTGTATGGCCTCCGACAACTGTGCGCACACGCACTCTGCCGAGCGCCATCTCCTCGCGAACAAACAACACCTCAGGCGAGGGCATCGCTTCCTGGCTATGGAGTTGGCCTACTAAGCGCTTACCATCAAGGAAACAGCCGATTGAAATTGCAAATTGATAAGAATTTCTCAGTCGAACATCCTTAAAACCCCATACGACAGTCGCATCAGCTCCGAGGGGAGTGAAACGCTCATTCTCTCGATAAATGTCAATGCTATGAGGATGTCGCTCAATAATCTCTAGACCGCCCAGCAACGCCAGGTGATAAACGAGGCTGCTTAACTGACAAAGCCCCCCGCCAACCTGGCGTACTAACTGACCGTCTACGATATTACGTCCATCTACAAAGCCGTTGCCAACTGACGGCTTCCCGACCCGTCCCCAAAACGACCACTGGCTGCCGGGATTGATCAAGCTTTGATCAATCATCGCCGCGCCGCGCCGTAGGTTTGATAACTTATTCTCGTATAGTTGCCCCGGGATAACGATCTGTACGAGTTCTGTTCTAACTGACCAATCTCCACCGCCGCTTTCACTTTGAAAGCGTGTGCCGCTTACTGAATCACGATACAGGCGACGCGCCTGAGCGTAAAGCTGCCGCAGTTTCAGAGGAGCCCTATGTCGCAGAAAACGCCGCAAGCTGTCAGTAACCATTTTAAAGATGCTCCAATTACTGGTTCAGCGACCAAAGGGTAAAGGTGCCGGTGAATCCCTTCATTTGCACATCGTCATGCCGTTCCCATTTCAGGTGTTCGTGCTGTTTGGCCCCGCCTCTGTCCAAATGCTCCTTAGCTTGGCTGCTCAACCAAATTTCGGCTTCTTTGATTGCTCCCACCACACGTGCGGCAAAGTTCACAGCGCCCCCGGAAACATCGTTTTTCTTCACGATCATCGGCCCGATGTGAATCCCTGCGCGAATTTTCAACTCCGCCGGACCGGGGTTGGCTTGCAAGGCTCTGGCATAGTCCAGGGCTTTCTCTACGGAGCGAAAAGCAACCATGACGCTATCTCCGATGGTTTTGATTTCGCGCCCATTATATCGGTCAATCAGCCACTGGCTTTGTATGAAGTGCGCCTGCTGTATTCCGCCCATTCGCTCGTCTTTGAGTTCTTCTCCCAGCGCGGTTGAGCCAACGACATCGGTGAAGACGATGGCCAGGGTGGCGCGGTCGTCTCCTACCCATTCCATAAAGCTCGGAGTGCTCATCTCACCGCGCGCCGATTCGATGAACATTTCGACATTTCGCTCGCGGTCGGCGGATTGCTCCATCGCTTCTACCTTCGAGGGGAACCGAAGCCTTTCCCTTGGTTCTGTCAGTGACACCCTCGCCCCGCAGGGGCAATCAAACACCTTCTTGCCTTGATCGCGCAGCAGCCTCACGTATTCGTCCGGCACAGGATGACCGTTAGCGCAAACGAAGAACCGTACCTCTTCTACAGTGCCATCCAGTGCGCGGCGGCGAGCGTGTGCCAGTACGAACTCCTCGAAATGGAACCGCGTCTCGTCACTCGGCAGTTGTCCCTCGTGCTTGTCGTAGAAGATCACCAACCGCCCACGGGCTTCGGCGAACTCGTGTAGATACAGGCCGCACTTGCCGCCCGCCTTCGCTGTAAAGACCGCCGCATTTCGCCACATCTCCGCTCGGCCCGTAGTGAATAGTCCGCTGTGGCCTAGCCGCACGGCCAGCGTCGAGTAGAGGCTTTGCACAAGGCCATCGAACGTCACGGCGAGCGCCTTTCCCTTCGGTTCCGGTGCGGCTTCGTAGTCGCGGATAAATTCTGACGGAAAGACCAGGTAGCGACCATCTTCGGCACTTTCCCGCAAGGCCAGGTCGTGCCGGACTAACTCTTCGACTGTCGCGTGCAAGAGCAACTGCTCCGGCCCGCGCTCTTTGATCTTCTGCTCGTCGGGCACGTAGAACTGACCGGCCAATGCAGCGTCTTCGGCGACCGAACCTAGCCCGTCCGGCTCTTTTTTGGCCGCGTTGACCATAGCCGAGGCGTAGGCGTCCAGCAGTTCCGGTTGCAGCAGCACATAGCCGCCGAAACTCAGGCGGCGAATCAGATCGCGGTTTTCCAATCGGCCAATGCAGGTGTCGAACTGAGCGCTCAGATTCGGCTCCTCTGCAACCACCGCCGGATGCGCACGAGCGAAATCTTCGTAAAGATCACGGGCAGGCGCGACCAGCCGCCCGGTCTGTTTGACTTCGAGCAGAAAAGCTTTGATGTCGGCAAACAAAACCGACGACGAGACTTCGGGAAGAGCGTACCACGAAATGCCCTGCTCGATGGCTTGTCGGAGTTCCTTGATCTGCCAGCCTTCCTTGGCGCTGGTCTCGAAATACCCATCGAACCCGAACTCTACGAGCAACGCATCAAGACGCTCTTTGCTCACAGACACGGTGCCGCGATCTGCGCGGGCCGAGACCAGGAACTTTTTCATTGGCACGCATGATGATCCTTGGCGTTGCTGCGCCAAGCGCAACGCACGTTCCCAGTGGCGCACCCCCGCCAGCGGATCGGTCTCGCTGCGCGCATCGAACACCACCACCGCCACCTCGTTCAAGTGCAATTGATGGATGACGCGGTAGCCCGGCTGTCCAGCCAAGTCCCACAGCAGCGTCTCGCGGGTCTGTTTGAGATTCTTGCTCAACTCCACTTCTTGAGACTGGAACGTCCAGACCTTCCGACCCGGCGTAGAGTCGGTCGCCTCAAAGGGTTCGCCGTTGAGCACAAGACTGAGGCCCGATTTGCCCACGCCCGTATCGCCCAATAGCATTACCTTCGCGTTGACATAGTGGCTGGTTTGGATGGCGGGCGTCTGCCCAAGCAACACCGCGAGGTCCAACTCCCATATATGAATGAGACGGTCGCAGTCGTGTTCAGGCGTGCCCGGATCAGAACCAACTGTGGCGAGGAGCGGCAAGCGCGGATGGAAAGCGAGGCCGGGTGGCCATCTTTTAGATGATAGTTCTGGGGCGAAGCCCAAGCAAACACCAGTGTCGCTACTCCAGAGACGAATCGTATCGTCGTCACCCTTGGAAGCCACGAGCCGCCCATCAAACAGGAAAGAAACACATACCACCGCGTCGCCGCTGTGTCCTTCCAGCGTGCGTAGCAGCCGTCCGCTGTCCACCTCCCATAGCTTGACAGTGTTGTCCATACTCCCGCTGGCCAAGCTGCCGCCCGTTGGATCAAAGGCGACGCTGACGACACCGTTGTCGTGCCCTTCCAGCGTGCGTAGCAGCCACCCTCTGGCCGCCTCCCACAGCTTGATCGTATTGTCCCAACTCCCGCTGGCCAAGCTGCCGCCCGTTGGATCAAAGACGACGCCAGCGACACCTCTCTTGTTCTCTTCCAATATGTGCAGCAACCGTCCGCTGTCCACCTCCCATAGCTTGACAGTGTGGTCCAGGCTCCCGCTGGCCAGAGTGCGGCCCGCTGAATCAAAGTCAACACTGCGGACTTGATGTGTATGTCCCTCCAGCCTGCGCAGGCACTTGCCCGTCTCGGCATCCCACAGCCGGATTGTCATGTCAGCCGACGGGGACGCCAGCATTCGCCCGTCTGGTGACCATGCGATACGCCCGATCCAGTCTGTGTGCCCCCGAAGCGTGCGTACGAGTTTTACGCCCGGCGGCAGATTTGGCGGAGCCGCTTCGGATTCTCGGCCTGAACTATCTTTCCGCCTTTTCTTTGCCATAGATCAGCCCTCGTTTCGCATTCAGATACCTTCTGGACATTTCTTCGGCAAATACTATACGGCAGTTCCAAGAGGCACAAGCTATTAACCATTATTACCTGACGACCATCTAGGCAGCAGTGTATCGTCAAAGAGCAAATAAATCTGAAGAAAAGAGCTGCCAGCTTCGTCTAAGTTTTGAAATCAGATTTAAGCGGCAACAAACATCGAGGTATACTGATGGAAAATCTGCGACAAGACATTCGTTATGCTGTTCGCATGCTGGTAAAAAACTCCGGCATCACTGCTCTGGCAGTGCTTGCGCTGGCTCTGGGAATTGGCGCTAATACGGCGATCTTCAGCCTTGTGAATGCAGTTCTGCTCAGGCCTTTGCCCGGCGTCACGGATGCCGACCGTCTTGTCCAGTTTGAACGCAATCAGCGCGGAAGAGTGATGTACAATTTCGGCTACCCGGACTATCTCGACTACCGGGATCAGAACCAGTCTTTTTCAGGACTAGCGGCTCATTGCGCGACGCCCGTGAGTTTAAGCAACGGTACTACCGAACGCATAAGGGGCGATCTTGTTTCGGGCAATTACTTTTCCGTCCTCGGCGTAAAACCTGCTCTGGGTCGCCTGCTGCTTCCCGAAGATGACCTTACGCCCGGCGCTCACCCTGTGGCCGTGTTGAGCTATGATCTGTGGCAAACAGCATTCAACTCAGACTCGGCGGCTATCGGAGAAACTATCAACTTGAACGGCCACGACTTCACAGTTTTAGGCGTGGCTGCCAAAGATTTCAAAGGCACAGTGACAGGGGCATCCTTTGATGTGTGGGTTCCGATGGCTATGCAGCCGCAGATCATTCCGAGGATGTTTGCGGGCATACTCAGCGACCGGTCTGCGGGCTGGATCAGTCTGTTCGGCAGGCTCAAACCCGGCATTCTTCCCGAACAGGCGCAGGCGGAAATGAGAACCATCGCCAGCCAGCTTGAAAGGTCTTACCCGGCGACGAATGAAGGCCGTAGCCTGAACCTGATAACCGGATTCGGACTCGATTCCGACGACAGAGCCGACCTCCGCAAGTTTCTCGGCCTACTGCTTGGCGTAGTCGGCCTTCTTTTGCTGATCGCTTGCGGAAACGTTGCCAACCTCCTGCTTGTGCGCGCGACTTCGCGACGGCGAGAGATTGCCGTTCGCCTGGCGCTGGGCGCAACTCGCGCGCGGCTCATGCGCCAGTTGTTAACTGAAGGACTTTTGCTCTCTGTTCTGGGCGGGGCGCTGGGGTTACTTTTAGCGCCGTGGACAGCGGATTTGATCGTAGCTCTTCAGCAACCGGCCTATGCTTTGCGCAACATCAATCTCAGCCCTGATCTAAGAGTGCTCGCCTTCACGCTTACGGTATCGCTGCTGACCGGAATCGTGTTCGGGCTGGCTCCGGCGCTGCAATCCTCGAAGCCCGATCTGGTCACATCGTTAAAGGATGGGGCAAAGCCTGCCGGGAAGCGCCGCTCGCGCTTGCAAAAGTTGCTCGTCATCGCTCAAGTATCGCTGTCGCTCGTGCTGTTGATTTCGGCAGGGCTTGCGGTAAGGACTATGCAAAAAGTGTTGGCGACCGACAGAGGATTCGAGACTGAAAACCTGCTTCTGATGTCGCTTGACCTGAGCATTCAAGGATACACCGAGCCGCGAGGCAAGGAGTTTTACGATCAACTCATCAAGCGGCTGGAGGCTGTGCCCGGAATCCAGTCCGCGAGCCTTGCGAAAACGGTTCCGCCAAACGATTGGAGCGACCGAACGTCCATCTTTTACGAAGGGCAAGCGCCGCCTCAAGAGGTATTGCGAGGGCGCGATGATCTGGGGCTGAGAGTTGATGCGAATATAATCGCGCCGCACTATTTCCGCACTCTGGGAATACCGCTTCTTCAAGGGCGCGAATTCACTGACCAGGACAAAGCAGGAACTACAGATGTCGCAATCATAAGCGAAAAGCTCGCGCGAAAACTCTGGCCCGGCGATAGCGCGATTGGCAGGCGAATAGCCATACCTCTTTATTCCGGCCCTCCTCGACCTGCGGTTGAAATCATCGGAGTAGCGAAGGACACAAAATATCGCTCTCTGATGACGGAAGCTCCGCTCCTGCTGTACCGGCCTGAGTCGCAAAACTATGACGGCAGGGCGACGGTAGTTGTGCGCACAGCCACAGACGCGACTATGTTCGTCTCAGCAGTCCGCAATGAAGTCAGTGCTCTGGACAAAAACCTGCCGCTGTTTGCCGTGAAAACAATGTCGGATCAGATTGCAAGCGCCCTCTGGCAGCAACGAATGGCCGCCGGGTTGATCGGCATTTTCGGGCTGCTCGCTCTGGTTTTAGTGGCAGTCGGCCTGTACGGCGTCATCGCGCACTCTGTTGCGCAGCGGACGCAGGAGATTGGCATAAGAATGGCTCTGGGAGCCACTTCTACGGATGTGGTCAAATTAGTAGTGAAAGAGGGGCTGTCTCTTGCAATCATAGGAGTGATTGTTGGGATCGCGGCGGCATTCGCCTGTACCAGACTCATGTCAAACTTGCTTTACGGAGTGAGCGCCACAGACATTACGACATTTGTCATTGCATCCGCGCTGCTGGCAGCCGTAGCTCTGGCGGCATCTTACATGCCTGCGCGCAGAGCCGCGAAAGTAGACCCCATGGTCGCGCTCAAATATGAGTAGTCAGTAGAAAAATTTCGCCCTCCCTAACTGCATATCATTCTTGTCTCAACTTGCTGCATAGATGTAACGATCAGTGACCGGGTTTCGTCCGTTCGCGCTGTATATCGGTTCTTATAAGCGAAATTGCGCGGGCACGACGATTGCACCTCAAAATACCGACTGGTAACAACATATGCATATGCAAGTCAAGGAGGAATGGTTATGAATGCGATAGAGCTTTTGAAGAAAGATCACAAGGAAGCGTCAGGTTTGATGGATCAGATCGAGATAGCCGACAAAGGTGATCGCTCGACCAAAGACCTGTTCAATAAACTCAAGCAAGCGCTCACGGTTCACACGCAGATCGAAGAGCAAATCTTTTATCCTGAACTCAAAAAGTTTGACGAGACCAAAGACATGATCCCCGAAGCTTTTGAAGAGCATCAGGAAGTAAAAGATATTCTCGCAGCGATGTCTACGCTCTCGCCTGCCAATGACGAGTTCATCGACAAGCTTACGGAATTGCGCGAAGGGGTAGATCATCACGTCGAAGAGGAAGAGACCGAGATGTTCCCCAAGGCCGAAAAAGTTTTGGGCCAGAGCCGTCTCGAAGAACTGGGTCGCCAGTTGGAAGAGATGAAACAAAGCAAGTCCGCGACTGCTACGAATAAGCCGCGATAGCATCTTATAAACAGACTGGCGCGGACAATCTTCTTTCAAAAGGAGACTGCCCGCGCCAGCTTTCAATAGCGCGTAAGGATTAGCTGTTGCTGTCTACGATCTTTGCCAGAGCGATTGCGAGCGCCGCGCCGCCCAAAGTTTTCACCAGCGTCGGATGTTCAGCGTAGAAGTTGCTGGCCATATCAATGATCGAGGGGTCACGCTGTTCTGCGTGAGCGGCAAGGTCTTGCACAGCTTCGGGCGAAACCTGCTCGGCCTGTTCGGGCGTGACTTCGGTTTGCCCGCCGCCTAAAAGACCCGCGAGTCCCGAAAGCCCTTTGCGCGCGAACAGTTGCGCAGCAATGGTCGGCCCTAAAGTCGAGATCAAAGTGTTGAGAATGCCCGCGCGCTGCTGCCCGTTAGATTGACCGAAAAGGTTCCCGATCATCTGGCCGAATTCCGGCGTCTGGTCTGAGCGAAACGCCGCCGACAATCCATTGGCAAGCGCTCCGAGCGGAGCCGCCTGCGCAGTCTGATCAAAATCATCGTCAACAGTGTCGGGCGCTTGGGCTGTTCCTGTGCCTGAATACTGCTGCAATATTCCTCCGAGTTCATTCATCCAGTTCATCTCTTGCCTCCTGAAACTTGTAACAGCCACACGATTGGCCGCAAAAAAACAATGAGTTTTGCACGCAGCATTAATTAATGCTGCGTGCAAAACCTATAAGGCTTGTCGTCTGATCGAGCTTTGCGTTTCTAGTCCGAGTCGGGCGGAATGTTCAGTTCCTGACCTATTTGAATCTTGTTAGGATCGTTCAGTTTGTCGCGATTCGCATAGAAGATTCGCATGTACTCGTTCGCGTTTCCGTAAAATTGGCGACTGATCTTCGAGAGCGTATCGCCTGACTTCACTGTGTAGGTTTGACTGGCGGGTTGACCCGATGGAGATGACTGCGCTGCTGCCGCTGCCGCCTGGCTTTCTGTCACTGAAAGATTGAGAGTGATGTCATCGAGGCCGGGATTGACCAGCTTGACCTGATCCCAAACTTCATTGGCGGCACTCTGAGATGGCGCGTTGCCTCTGATGAACAGCTTGTTGTCTTCAACGTGCAGGTTTTGCAGTTGTATGCCCTGCTGGTCCATTACATTAAGCGCGGTTTGATACTTGCCCTTCAACTCGTCAAAGCGCTTTGTCGCTTTTTCATCTTCGCTCGCGCCCTTTCCAAACATTTTGTCGAATAATCCCATAACGTTCTCCTTTTTTTCTTTTTTCTTTGAACACCTTCACAAGCGTCCGGTTGTAAAGATCGTCGCGCGCCGGCGCGACAAGAATGAGGTTAGAAATATCATGGGGATGACAATTAACCCTACCACGCCCGGCTGATATTTTGCCAGAGCATTTGTTGACATAAGGCCGTGATGAAAGAAACACGACTCGATCACAACATAAGCGGCGCTTCACGCCCGCGCGCGGTCACGCGCTCAACGCCAGCGATCTTACCATCATTTATAATTAACGCGTGATCGAAATTATTCACAGTCGGGCAGATGTGCATTGGCACGAGATAAAGCGTCTCGCCTATCGCAAGGATGTCTGCCGATTGCGAGACTTCAATCGGCAGATGTTCTTCGCTCGGCCTTGATGGTGATAGACGGGGATGTCCAAGCGCGCGGCACGTCGGCACTCCCGAATCGGCAGAGACCGTTTTGTGACCGGCATCGCAAGTGATGAGATGAGGCGCGGGGCGCGAGACTACTGTTGATACGACGACGGCAGCGGGGCGATAGCCGAATTCGTCGGGAAGTTGCGCAAGGCTTGTGCAATCGCCATAAACGACAGTTCCCGGCGATGCGCGATGAATGAATTCTGCATCGTTGAACCCGGCGTAAGAAATAGTGCAGGGAAAAGCAGGAGTGCCCGCAGTGATGACTTCATCAACGCGAACGCCTGCCTGGTTGAGCGCTTCGATGATTTCCATCAGCCGGTCGTAGCCGCGATGCGCCATGCTTTCGCGTTCGGCCATCTCGTATTTCGCAAGATGCCCGTCGTAATAATGAAGCCCGCGAAACGGTTGTCCGAGCGATTCTGTCGCGCGCGCAAGCTCTACGATTTCATCCGTGTGGTCTTGCTCTATGCCTGTGCGGTTCATGCCGGGATTTACGTCAATGAAAAGCCCGACGCGGCTTTCGGCCCATGACGGGATCTGCTCTTTTGATTCGACGAGCGCAGACACGCGGATTGCGGGAAAGGCTTCGGCTATATCACGCACGCGGCGCGCGCCTGCGCCTGTCAGCGGATAAGCGACAAGCACATCCGCCGCGCCCGTTTCGCACACGGTCGCAAGTTCGAGCGTGGTCGAGCATTTGAAGTTCTTTATTCCCTGCTCTACGAATCTTCGCATGACGAAGGCGAGCTTTGCCGTCTTGATGTGTGGTCGCCACCGGTTGGAATCCCCCCCGAGCAAGCGAATAGTCGTGGCGATGTTCGCATCGACTATCTCTGGATAAATAGCCAGCGCGGGAGTCAAAACTTCTTCAACGCCTGCGATCAGATACCCGTCAAGCTCGATGTTCGAGACTGAATCTTTGATTGCCATGATTGAATTAGACCTGCGCCTCCGATCTTTGTGTTTGCGATTGCGGCTTGATTATGTGATCGAACATTCGCAATCATCTTGCCGTAAAGGAAAAAGTAAAACAAGAAAATGAAGACGCCTGAAATTCGGCGTTTACAATTCCATCAACATCATTTTATTCAGGAAGGATTTGAAATGAGACTACGAATGAAGGCCCTGCTCATCTACTGCCTGCTGGTAGCGTTCGTAAGCGCGCCGATTGTTCGCGCGCAGGAAGCGCCGCTCGCAGGTTTCGACGATTACATAAACAAAGCGATGAAAGATTGGGGAGTGCCCGGACTGGCAATTGCCATAGTTAAAAACGACAAGGTCATTTTTGCGAAAGGCTACGGCGTTCGCAAACTCGACGACCCGACGCCCGTAAACGAGAAATCGCTTTTTGCAATCGGCTCGTGCTCGAAGGCTTTCACTGCGGCGGCGCTCGGCATGCTGGTTGACGAAGGCAAGCTCAAGTGGGACGACCCTGCGACAAAGCACCTGAAGGGTTTTCAACTCTACGACCCTTACGTCACGCGCGAGATCAGAGTGCGCGATTTGTTAAGCCATCGCAGCGGGCTTGGGCGGCGCGGCGATCTTCTATGGTATGGCTCGGCGTATGATCGCAACGAAATTCTTCGCCGCATTCGTTACCTTGAACCTGATACGAGCTTTCGCAGTTCGTTCGGCTATCAGAACATAATGTTTCTGGCGGCGGGCCAGGTCATACCCGCGATAACAGGCAAGAGCTGGGATGAGTTTATTGCCAGTCGCATTTTCGCTCCTCTCGGAATGAAAGCGAGCAACACGAGCATCACGGCTTTTAAGAGCGATATGAACGTCGCCACGCCGCACGCGGACATTAACGGCAAGGTTCAAGCAGTCGCCTGGCGTAACATTGACAACATTGCCCCCGCCGGTTCGATCAATTCCAATGTTGAAGAGATGGCCGAGTGGTTAAGGCTCCTGTTAGCAGACGGCAAATATAAGAACGAACAGGTATTGAGTCCCGGCGTCGTGAAGGAGATTCTCACAGCGCAAACGGTCATCCGCACAGGCGGCGGGCCGATGGCGAGGCTGAATCCCGACACGCATCTTGCGGCTTACGGATTGGGGTGGGGGCTGGCAGATTATCGAGGCCGCAAAATCGCGCAGCATACCGGAGGCATTGACGGCATGTCTTCGCTGGTTGCGATGATGCCGGAAGAAAATCTCGGCTTTGTCATACTCACGAACATGAACGGCACATCGCTTCCTCCGGCTCTTATGTACAGAATCTTTGATGCTTTCCTGCAAGCCCCGCAAAAGGATTGGAGCGGAGAGCTTCTGAAAATATTCAAGATGCAGATGGGGCAAGTCGCGGCGGCAGAGAAAGCTAAAGATGAAGAGCGAGTCAAGGGAACCTCTCCGTCGCTTGCGACGGCCAAGTACGCGGGAACATATGACAATGAAATGTACGGAGACGCGAAAGTAACGGAAGAGAACGGCCATCTGGTCATACGTTACGGCCCTGCGTTCGTCGGAGACCTGGAGCACTGGCACTACGACACATACCGCGTAACCTGGCGCGACCCGATGCTTGGAAAAGGATTTGCCACATTCGCGCTCGACGCTAAAGGCAAGACAAGCGAAATCAAAGTTGAAGACCTGGCCGATTTCAAGCGCGTGCCTGAAAAAGCCGATGCCAAGGCAGCCGCTAGCCGACAGTAAGCAGCGGACAGAAGGCAGTGATTTGAAATTTCAAATTTCAGAGGCTGTTTTAAAAAAAGCTCCGTAGGAGCGACCTGTCTATAGTTTTGTGGCATAGAAAGTTATGTAGCTCCGTAGGAACGACCTGTTGATGCGAGGTCGCTCCTACGGAGCTACGAATCAATTACTCAACTATTGCTATAGACAGGTCGCTCCTACGGAGCTTCTCAAGCAGCTTCTCAGATTTGTGATTTCAACTCACTTGCCTTCTCAAGCTTTCGGGTGTGCCTTGTCGTAAACCTTCATCAGTTGTTCCATCGAAACCTGCGTGTATATCTGTGTGGTCGAAAGCCGCGCATGTCCCAATAGCTCTTGAATCGAGCGCAGGTCAGCGCCCGCCGAAAGCAGGTGAGTCGCAAATGAATGGCGCAGCGAGTGCGGGCTGATGTCGTGAGCCATAGCGCATTCTTGAACGTACTTGTCAATCATTCGCCCGACCGAGCGCGTGGTGATGCGCGTCCCCTGATAATTCAAAAACAGAGCCATCGGGTCGCGCTGCTCTTCCGAGGCTTCGATTAACAACTCGCCGCGCACACCGAGATATTCATGCAAAGCCTCTTTCGCTTTCGATCCGAAAGGCACTATGCGCTCCTTTCGGCGCTTGCCGCGCAAACGTATAGTCTCGTTTCTGAAATCCATATCGTCGAGATTGACCCCCGCGAGTTCCGCAACACGGCAGCCCGTCGCATACAAAAATTCCAGTATCGCGCGGTCGCGTTTGCCAAGCACCGTGTCGAGGTCTGGCGTTTCGATGAAGCGAATCACGTCTTCAACCGATAAAACTTTCGGAAGCTTCTTTTCAAGTCGCGGGCTTGAGACGAGCTTCGCGGGATTCATCTCCAAAACCTGCTCGCGGCACAGGAACTTGAAAAACGTCCTGAGCGTCGCAAGCTTTCGCGCTATGGAAGTCTTCTTGCGCTTCTCCTGATAAAGCTTCGAAAGATATTCGCGAATGGTGAGATGATCTATCTGTTTGATATCTATGTGACGGCGATTACCTGTCGAATCCTGTGGGCAGAGGTGATCGTAAAACTGCTCCAGGTCGCTCATATAATTACGCAGCGTGTGCTCGCTCACATTGCGCTCGTACTTCAGATGATCTCCGAAACGGCTGATGTATTCTTCCATTATAGAACTCCCAGGCCGCTTGTTCGCTAAAACGGGGTAACTCAATTCTATAGCTCGTCGCCTGCGCGTCAAGCAGAAATCGTCTTCCCGTTAGCGAAGAAGCGGAAATTTCATCGCATTAGAAATTTAGTTTTGATGTCAGGCTGCACAATTATTTCCGTTGCGCCTGGCAGAGGGTTCTGACTATCGGTTTTCGAGCCGCGAGAAATACATCTTCGGAGTGCGAGCAACAAGGTATGTTTACAAGACTGGCCGCTTCTATCTTCATAGCCGTTCTGATCCTTTCACCTGTTTTAACAACGCGGACTACGGGACAGTCCGGCGACGGCGCTCGCCAGGCAATAACCTGGTCGAACATGGTCAACTGTTCAATGAATGACAACAGTCTGCAAAAGACCGGAGGCCGCGCCGATACGGCAGACGCGGGAGCCAGGTCGCGACAAACCATCACAGCCGGTGATGCATACGTCGAATTCACCGTCTCCGAAGTGAACAGGCTGCTTTATTTCGGGCTTTCGGACGGCGCGATTGGAACAGACTTCGCCGAGATAGATTTTGCGATCAAACTGACAGAGTTTAGCGTAGCCGAAGTGCGCGAAAACAACACCTACAAAGCCGAGACTACATACCGAAGCGGCGACGTTTTTCGCATCGCAGATGAATCGGGCGTGGTGAAGTATTATCATAACGGCAGCCTGATATATGTGAGCCAGCAAAGGCCCTCTTACCCGCTGATCGCTGACGCAGTGCTCATCGGACAAGGCGCGCGAATAGATAACGCCGTTATAGGGGCGCTCGCGGTCACAAGCGCGGTCGAGTGGAAGATGTACCAGCGCGATTCTGCGCATACGGCAAATGCCATAGGGTCGAGAATTGACACGAGCAATGTTTCAACGCTGATGGAAAGCTGGCGGTTTCCGACCGGCGGCTGGGTGACGGGAACGCCTGTGATTGCAAACGGCACTGCTTACATAGGCTCGTGGGATGGGAAGATGTACGCGCTGCGCGAAAGCGACGGCCAGATTTTATGGAGTTTCGCCGCAAGCACCTACACCGATAGTCGCTGCACCCCCGGCTCGTTCGGCATTGACAGCACGGCGGCGCTTTCGGATGGGAAGCTTTATTTCGGCGCGGGCGACGCTAAACTTTACGCGCTGGATGCGGCGACGGGTAATCTAGTATGGCAGCGGCAACTCGGCAATCCTGATAATGGTTATCACATCTTCGCCTCGCCTCTCGTCTTCGACAATAAGATTTACATTGGACTGGCAAGTCACTGCGTCAATCCTTGCGTGAGGGGCCAAATCCTATGCCTCGACGCAAACAATGGCAACATATTGTGGAGCTTTTTCACAGCGCCGGAAGGAAGCCTGGGCGGAGGCGTGTGGTCTTCGTGCGCGGTTGATCCGAACCGGCGAACGATATATCTGGGCACGGGCAATTACTGCTCTGGCGAAGACACTTACTCAAGCACAGTCCTTGCCCTTGATGCCGATACAGGGAATCGGGTCTGGTCATTTAAAAGGCTCGCGTCAGGAGATACGCGCAATTTCGACTTCGGCGCATCGCCCGTTTTGTTCGACGTAGCCGGAATACCGGCTTTAGTAATCGGGTCGAAGGATGGGCATTGTTATGCGCTGCACAGGCAGACGGGTGAATTGCTCTGGGACACCGTTGTAACGGACGGCAATTCTGCCGGAGGAGGGATCATATCATCGGCCACCGCAGCCTACGGCATGGTCTTTATGGGCGCGACAGTTCAAGCCTCGACGGGTAAACTTGTCGCTCTCGACGCGCGCACAGGCGGCAAAGTATGGGAAGTTCCCCAGTCCAACCCGATCATCGGCCCGGCCTCTGTTGCAGGCGGCGCTGTATTCGTCGCAGTATTAGATGGCAATGTGCGAGCTTATGACGCGCAAAGCGGTAATCAATTGTGGAGCGCGACTCGCGGGGCGTTTTATGGCGGCGTTTCGATCACGCAGGATCGTATCTTTGCCGGATCAGCGAACGGTTCGGTCTACTCTTTCGGCCTGGCCGGAATCATTCCGCAGCCGCGCGCTTCGATAAGCATAAGCTCTCCGGGTGCAGGCTTTCAGGTGAAGAAAGGCAAGAAGTTCGACATAACGTGGACTGTGTCGGGAAACGTCAGCAGAGTTGATGTAAGCATCTCGCGCGATGGCGGGAATACTTTTACGCCGCTTGCTGAAAACATAAACGCAAACACGGGAACGCTTCGTGTGAAAGCGAAGAAGCCGAAATCTGGAACGGTCGTTGTGCGAGTAGCCGACCCGTCCGACCCGTCCGTGTCAGATCAGACGGGAGCATTCATAATCTTTTAACGAAGTGGTCAGGCTTCTTTGAAAGCGAGCGCAAAAGCTATTATTGCGATCACAAGACACAAGGGGGAAAACAGCCATGTATCCCAGTTCGCAAACTCTGTGTCGCGCACTTGCTTGAAGAATCCGACCAGCCTGAACTCGCCAACCGCTCTGAGAAAAAACAGGACGCAAATGCCCCAGGTGCCCCAATGGAAAATCCATCGGGGCACTCTCTTTCCCAACGCGCCAAGCTGCCCCAGTATGATAAACATCGCAACCATCAATCCGATTGCGACCAGAATGGTTGAAACAGGTGAAGGACTGAAAACAGGTTTGCTGCCGATTTTAGGAATGGCAACTCCCTTTCCCAGAGTTCCGCCAGCGGCCCAGTAAATGTGAAACAGACTGAGCACGGCAAATACTGCGGTTAGCAGAAAACCTGAAACCTGATCATAACGTTTGTCTCGATGTGGTATTGAAGCTTTTACTATTTCCAAATCCCTGCCGCGCGCCACTGCTGGTCAACCTTCGACTCGGCGGCCATCTTTCGGACTTCTTCCGTATTGAAATCCTCCTTAGCTTGTTGATCACTTACGGCTGATTGAGGCGGACGCCAATCCTATCACTCTCGCGGCGGCGCTATCAATCATCCGTTTTTACCTGATCGTGCTTGCTATAAGATTACGCGCGTAATATTATAGCGCCATGCGTTATTCGAGAGAGCATAAGGCCGAGACTCACAAAAGAATTCTGAGCGCGGCGGCTCGTTTGTTTCGCGAGCGCGGCTATGACGGAGTTGGCGTTGACGCCATCATGAATGAAGTCGGGCTGACGGCGGGAGGGTTCTATGCGCACTTTGATTCTAAAGAAACTCTCTTTGCCGAAGCCATAGCGACGGCGCTCGCTGAAGGGAAATCCGCGAGCACTCAAAAAAGCTCTGCGCTGGCCGGGATGGACCCTTTGCAGGCCATGATCAAAAGTTATCTGAGCCGCACGCACAGAGATCAGATTGCTTCAGGGTGTCCGCTGCCGTCACTTACGCCGGATGTTGCGCGAAGCGGTGAAGCTACTCGCGAAAGCTATGAGCAACAGTTTCTGCGATACTTGGCCGCGATAGAGGCGATGTTGCCGGAAGACGCGGAACATAAACGCGAAACAGCGCTGGCCGTGGCGGCTCAGTGCATCGGCGGGTTGATGATTGCCCGCGCAGTGAAAGATGAAAAACTATCTGACCAGATTTTGAAAGCCAGTCGTCAGGCAGCAACAAAAGTCTGTGAAGAATAATACTCTATAACGATGATGTCAGGAGGGGCTTCTGATGAGTTCTATCGAAACAACCGGCAAGTGGCTTCCAACGGCGTGCATACTTTGCAGTCGCAATTGCGGCATCGAAGTTGAAGTGCGCGGGCGCGAAATGACAAGAATTCGCGGCGACCACGCGCATCCCGTATCAACCGGCTATCTGTGCCAGAAGGCGCAGCGGCTGAACTACTACCAGAACCATTCGGACAGGCTCGCCGCACCCTTGCGCCGCCTCGCCGACGGAACTTTTGAAGAGATTTCATGGGAGACGGCGATTTGCGAGATTGCCGACAAGCTCGTTCATCTGCGAGACACTTATGGCGGGAGCAGTCTCGCTTACTTTGGGGGCGGCGGGCAAGGCAATCATCTGGGCGGGCCTTACGGCAAAACGCTGCGCACGGCTATGCAGACGCGCAATTACTACAGCGCGCTGGCGCAGGAAAAGACTGGAGGCTTCTGGGTAGATGGGCGGCTCTACGGCAAGCAGAATTGTCATCCGACCGAAGACGTAGAGAACGCCGAAGTGGTGGTCTTCATCGGCACGAATCCATGGCAGTCGCACGGCATACGCAACGCCCGGCAAGTCCTGCGCGAGATTGCGAAAGACCCCGCGAAAAAGATAATAGTGATTGATCCGCGCAGGACGGAAACAGCCGAGATGGCCGATATGTACCTGCAATTGCGACCGGGCACGGATGCGTTTCTGATGGCGGCGATGCTTGCTGTGATCGTGCGCGAAGAGCTTCAGGACTCGGATTTTATCAATGATCGCACCACAGGCTTTGAGCCTGTACGCGAGGCGTTGATGCAGGTTCCGATTGAGGCTTACGCCGAGCGCGCAGGCATTGCGCTCGAAGACGTTCGCGCATCCGCGCGATTGATCGCGCGCGCCGCGAGTTGCGCGGTTCGCACTGATCTTGGAATCGAGCAAACGCTCAACAGCACGCTCAATGCTTACTTGCGCTCTCTGCTTTACCTGCTGACCGGAAATTTCGGCAAGCCCGGCGGCAATAACCTGCACACAGCGATGATCCCGCTGATCGGGCATTCACCGGAAGGCGAGCGGCAACAGCGTTCAGCCGTGACCGCATTTCCATTCATCGGCAACCTGCTGCCTCCGAACATCCTCCCGGCAGAGATTGATAACGACCACCCCGAGCGTACGCGCGGGCTGGTTGTTGACAGCGCTAACCCGATGGTGACCATGGCCGACACGCAGGCTTATCGTGAAGCGTTCGCCAAACTCGACCTGCTTGTCGTCATTGATGTGGCGATGACAGAGACAGCGAGGGCCGCTCATTATGTGCTGCCTGCTTCTTCTCAGTTTGAGAAATGGGAAGCGACGTTCTTCAATCTTGAATTCCCTATGAATGCGTTTCATCTGCGGAAGCCGCTGTTCGAGCCCTTGCCCGGCACACTGGCCGAGCCTGAAATCTACACGCGACTGGTTCGAGCGATGGGCGCGCTCCCGCCCGATTTCGCAGAGTTGAAAGAGGCCGCCCGTAAAGGGCGAATGGCTTTCGCCGTAGCGTTTCAGAAGACGATGGCGAAACAGTCCTGAGTTGGCCGATTACGCGCCGATCATTTTGTATGAAACTCTAGGCTCGACGCTTGCGGACGGCGCAGCCGGAGCCGCTTTTTTGTGGGCGACCGCGCATCAGTTCGCTGCCAAGAACGCGGACGCGGTGCGGCGCGCAGGATACACGGGCGAAGGGCCAATGCTCGGCGAGGCATTGTTTGAGGCGATACTCTCTTCGCGCTCAGGCGTGCCGTTCAGCGTCAACGAATATGAAGAGAGTTTCCATTTCATAAGGCATAAGGACAGGCTTATCCATCTGGAGATACCGGAAATGCTCGATGCGTTGCAATCGCTCGATGCAACAGAACCGGCACGAGCAGGGGATTATCCGTTGATTCTTGTGGCGGGCGAGCGGCGCTCGTATAACGCGAACACAATTTACCGCGACCCGCGATGGCGAAAGACCGATCCCGACGGCGCGCTCAAAATGAATCCTGATGACGCGGCGGCCTTCGGACTTGCGGATGGCGGATGGGTGCGTTGCGAATCGAAGCGAGGTTCAGTCGTTGTGCGAATCGAGGTCAACGATTCCATAGTTCGCGGAATGGTCACGCTGCCTCACGGCTACGGAATGGAGCACCCTTCGGATGACGGCAAGCGACGACGGACGGGAGCGCACATCAACGAATTGACTTCAGCCGAAGACAGAGACCCAATCGCAGGCACTCCGTATCACAAGCACGTACCTGTGCGGCTCACTCCGGTTTGCGCCGTCCCTATCTAAGAAACAGTTTCAGAAGAAGCTCCGTAGGAGCGACCTGTCTATAGCAATAGTTGAACAATTGATGTGTAGCTCCGTAGGAGCGACCTCTGAGTTAACAGGTCGCTCCTACGGAGCTACACAACCTTTCTAACCTACAAAACTATAGACAGGTCGTCCCTGACGGGACTTCTCAACTTCTAAGACAATGTGGTTTTGTATTATTTGCCACGCCGCATCTTCATCGCGGTGAGTGTGTTCTTCATCAGCATGGCAATCGTGAGCGGGCCGACGCCGCCGGGCACGGGCGTCAGGTAACCGGCTACTTCGGCGACTTCGCGAGGGTTCACGTCGCCTATGAGCGTAGAGCCGTTCTTTTCAAACGCCGTGCGCCGCTTAGGGTCATTGCCGTAGAATCGTTCGAGGTCTTCGCGCGTCGTGATTCTGTTCATGCCAACGTCAACGACTACAGCGCCGGGCTTTATATAGCTCGCATCAACCATGCCCGTTTTTCCAATCGCGGCGATCAGTATGTCCGCCGTGCGCGCGACTGATGGCAAATCTTCGGTTCGAGAATGGCAGATGGTCACAGTCGCGTGGCGCTGCAACAGCAACAACGCAACGGGCAACCCGACTATGCGGCTGCGACCGAGCACGACTGCGCGCTTGCTTTTGATTTCTATCTCGTAACGATCAAGCATCTCGATGATTCCGGCAGGCGTGCACGGGCGCAATCCCGGCGCGTTCAACATCAACCGGCCCACGCTCACGGCGTGAAATCCATCAACGTCTTTTTCCGGGTCAACCGAATCGAGCACCAGCGCAGAATCCACCTGCGCGGGCAGCGGCAGTTGAATCAGTATGCCGTCAATCTCGTTGCGCGAGTTCAAATCACGAACGAGCGCGAGCAATTCTTCAGTGCTTGTAGTTTCGGGCAGGGTGATCATTTCAGAGTAGAGGCCAAGCTGTTCGCAGGTTTTGACTTTGCTCGCAACGTAAATTTCCGATGCCGTGTCGTTGCCTACGAGCACAGCCGCAAGACCGGGCCGCAAATCCTGTTTTGCGTATTGGGCAACTTCCGCCCCGACTTCCTCTTTTATTGACCTGGCTACGCTTGCGCCATCAAGTATCTTCGCCGTCATCAATCGAACCTCGCAAAACCGAGTATGACCATCCGCCGCGCGCGTTGTCAAATTTACACTACAGATGAAACAGTACCGCGAGCGGGTAGCAGGTCATCACGACTATGACCCGCTCGCTACCGTGCGCGGTACTGTAGCCATATCTCCCATTTGAAAATACGATTGATAGTCGTGTAACATCGCTTGTATCGCATTCTTGTGGCTTGTCTCAATCAGACGCTTGTCGTCAGTTTTTACAATCGGGTGAAGTATATGAAAAAGAGAACTGCTCTAATCCTTCTAGCTGCACTGATTTTCGCGCTCACGACTGTGAGCATATCTCCGCGTCGCGCGCGGGCTCAACAATTTCCAACGCAGTTTGGCGCGCAGCGCTTCCCTGCAATTGACGTTGATAAAAATGATAAGCTCTACCTTGCGACATCAACCGCCACCGGCACAGCAGCCGAGATGCGACCGCACAGTCAGATATTTTTCACTTCGTCGGGCGACGGCGGGAAGAGTTGGAGCAACTTTCCGCAGACGAAAAACCTGACAAAATCGAAGGGCGAAGCGTTCGGCCCGTCGCTGGTCGTCACGAAAAAAGGTACGCCGCGCGCCTACATCGTTTATCACGACGACTCGCCGGGAGTAACCGAAGCGTTTCTGCTTCGAGCAAAGAAAAAGGCCAAGTTCAAAAAGCCGCAGATTCTTACTCCGGGCGGCGGCGGGGGATTTGCGCCTCGCCTCGCGATCGATTCAAACGAAGCGCTCAACGTCGTATACGGTGACACGACTGACGGCATCAGACGAATCCAGTTCATGCGCTCGGAAGATTTAGGCGAAACTTTCAGCGAGTCCAAGCTCCTTTCCGGCTCATCCATCACAGCCTTCGAGCCTGAGATAACGGTTGACCAGGATGACGCGATCAATGTCGCATGGGCGGACGAGGCTTCGGGCACGGGCGTTATTATGTTTTCGCGGTCAACGGATGGCGGGGCGACTTTCTCTGAGCCAGTCGCAGTGTCTAAAGGGACAGGCGAAGCGACTCAAGTTCACATCGCATCCGACGGCGCGGGTCGCCTGCATATCGTTTACATGCAGCAACTCGGCGCGGAAGAGATTCAGGTGTTTTACACGCGCTCTGCGGATCACGGACAGACTTTTTCTGAGCCGGTCAACATCAGCAACAAGTCCGAGGCCACGGTCAATAAACCCCTCATCACTACATTCGAAGATTCGACCGTTTACGTAGCTTTTCAAAACGAAACGCGGCGGGATATGCAGGTCTACTTGATGAAGTCAGAGGACGCAGGCCTCACCTTTTCAGACCCGAGGCAAGTCTCAAACGCCAACAACCAGTGCGGTCGCGCTCACAGCGCGGCGATGGTTGTTGATAGCGAAGCAACATTGCACATTGTCTGGATAGACGCTTCAAGAGTTCCGGGCTGCACGGACGAGGGCATACTCTTTTACAGCAACTCGAAAGACGGTCGCCGCTTCTCTGCCGAACAGATGATCCTCTCTTTTATTTAGAAGGCACGAACCAGTCCGTAGCTCCGTAGGAGCGACCTTTAGATTAACAGGTCGCTCCTACGGAGCTGAATAATCATGACATGCCTGTTGATCTTTCAAGGTCTCTTGCCTTCTGCCTTCTGACCTCTACTTCGGTTTGTATCCGTCCGGGTGATGCAGATGCACGTCCGCCTCTGTCGTCACTTCTATATTGCGATAGCTATTGCCTATGTTCGTGCTGCGATAGGTGATGAGCCACTGCAAACCCAGAAGCTCGTTGAACTCTTTGAAGTACGGATCGAACGAGACAAAATCGAAGCCGGAAAAAAAGGCTTCGCCGCCCGTTTCGTCCGCCAGGCGATTGAGCGAGCTTTGACCGAAATTCGCCTCAAGACGACTTCCGCCCGACAGCCCGACCGAAGGCGCATAAAAGGAGAAGACCGCGACGCCGCGACGCTGCGCTTCGCGAATCGAGCGATCAAGATCAATCGATTGCGTCGGGCTGGCGCTGCGAATCCCGCGCGATGTGTCCAGCCCGTCGGAGACCATGAGCACAAGTCGCCGCCCTGCGGGTTGAGAATCGAACTTGTGCAATGCCTCGGTCAATTCGACGTAAGGATTGAAAGGCGCGGCTGACGCGCTGCCGCGAATTATGCGCAGAGATTCCGCCGCTCGCTCGCGGTCGGTCGTGAAATCCTGCGTGACGCGCAAAGAGCCTGCTGTGATGTAGCCGGTCATCACGCGCGAGCCTTCAGGGAGTCCTCTTATGAACTCCTTGATTCCTTTAATCTCGTTGTTGACGCGCGATTGAAGGTCGTCTTGAAGCAGCACCGCGATGATCGGCGGCGCTTCCGACGCTCGCTTCACAGAGACGATCTTCTGCGGCAGTTTCTCTTCGCGCACAGCGAAATCTTCCGGTCTCAGCTTCATGGCTTCGGCACGCTTGCGGTCGCTGTGAGGATGCGCCGTGACCAGAATCGTCACCTCGCGCCCGTCCGTGCTCACGTCGTTTTGCTTCTGCCGCGCGCTACTGCTCAAGGTGAAACTGAAAACTAAAAGAGCAGTTATCGCCGCTTTGAATCTCATTTTGTTTTTGCACATGCTTTTTTACCTCTCTTCTTCCATTCACTCTCGTTTCTAACTTCAATTCTATCAGAACAGCCCCTGACCCGCTCGCCACAGCTTGCTATAGTGGTATAGTCGGCAATTATCGAAAAGATGAATCAAAACGGGTCTGCTCGTCGTTCATCCTGATGGCTTGGGCGGCGCGCTTGCGTAAGTGATACGGACACTGATAAAACATTAATTCATCCATCAGGCGCTCGGCGCAGAAAATAAACCCATCCATCCTGAATGAAAGGCGGCGTTCAGGTAGACGGAGGCTGATTCATAAGCTTTCACTACAATAGGCGAGAAACGTGTCGCCAATCGCAGATCCGATTTGTTTTATTCTTGAAGATTGAATCATCAGGCTTCTTCAGAAATGAAAACAACACTGCCACAAACACTGATTCAACTGGCCACATTGAATCACATTTATCACGGAGGAACTCTCTACAATGTTAAAAAAAATACTCTACGCCGCCATAGCTGCGGTGATATTTTTGCTGCCGACTAATGCGGACGCGCAGACGAAACTGCTGCGCTTCCCCGACATTAACGGCGACAAAGTCGTGTTCACTTACGGAGGCGACCTGTGGACTGCGCCCGCAACGGGCGGAACTGCAATGCATCTTACTTCTCATCCCGGTGTGGAGACTTTTGCAAAGTTTTCGCCCGATGGGAAATGGGTGGCCTTCACAGGGCAGATTGACGGAGACGAACAGGTTTATGTTATGCCTGTTACGGGCGGCGCTCCCAGGCAATTGACTTATTATCCTGCGCGCGGGCCGCTCACTCCGCGCTGGGGCTATGACAACCAGGTGTATGGCTGGACCGGCGACGGAAAGCACGTGATCTTTCGCTCCTTGCGCGATTCGTGGACATTGCCCATCGCGCGGCTTTACAGCGTTTCAGTCGAAGGCGGGCCAGCCGAGCCGCTCCCTATGCCCGAAGCTGGTTCGGGAGATTATTCGCCCGACGGGACGAAAATAGTCTATTCGCCGCAGTCGCGCGACTTCCGATCTGAGAAACGTTATGGCGGCGGCATGGCGAATGTGCTCTACATATTCGACACGAAATCCTATGATGCGAAGCGCATCAGCGAAGGCCCGCGCGCGAGCCGCGACCCGATGTGGGTCGGAAACACCATCTACTACGACTCTGACCGCGACGGCCATTTCAATCTTTATGCCTACGATATTCCATCGGCTAAGACTACGCAGGTGACCTTCAACAAGACGTGGGACGTCAGGTGGCCTTCGAGCGATAACGATAGCCGCATAGTCTATGAATTAAATGGCGAGCTTCAGGTGTTCGATACGAAAGCGAAAAAGAACACGGCGCTTGCCATCACGGTTCCTGACGAAGGACTCAATCGCCGCCCGAGCCGCGTATCGGTCGCGAACCTGATCGAAGACGTGTCGCTCAGTCCGAAAGGCGAGCGCGTGTTGTTTACGGCGCGCGGCGACATCTTCTCTGCGCCTGTTGAAAAAGGGCCGACGCGCAACCTGACTCATTCCTCAAACGCGCACGATAAGTTTGCGCGCTGGTCGCCCGACGGGTCGAAGATAGCTTTCATCTCCGACAAGAGCGGCGAAGAAGAAGTATGGGTTATCGCTCAAGACGGCTCGACTCCGGCTGAGCAAATTACTACGGGTGGCCGCGCAATGCGATATGCGCCCGAATGGTCTGCCGACGGCAAGCGCATCGCTTTCACCGACAAAGACGGAAAAGTTTACATCCTGACGCTTGCTGACAAAAAAGTTACGGAGATTGCTGATTCGACAGCCGGGCAAGTGAGAGATTACGTGTGGTCGCCTCGCGGCAATCACCTCGCATTCAGCCTTCCGATATCAATCAATTCTCGCGCGGTTTACGTCTGGAGCGCTGGCGACAACAAAGTGCGAAGAGTTACAGACGGGACGTTCAATGCTTACGGCCCGGCCTGGGACCCGCAGGGAAATTATCTCTATTACCTGAGCGACCGCGAATTCGCGCCGCAGATTTCTTCCATCGAATTCAACTACGCGCTCAACCGCGAGACGAACATCTACGCGATGGCGCTTCGCAAAGATGTGAAGAACCCTTTCCCGCCCGAAAGCGATGAGGTCACGGTATCGAAAGAAGGCGAAGAGGCTCAAAGAGACGAACGCCCGAAGCCGAAAGACGAAGGCAAACCGGAAGAGCCTAAAGAGCCTGTCAAAGACATCAACCGCGAATTGAAACCGGCCCCCGCCGACACAAGCAAACAGCAGGAAGCTGCGCGTCCGGGTGGCGGTCAGACTGCTCAACCGGCAAAGCCTGCCGCTGATCTCGTCATTGATTTCGACGGCATCACAGGCAGGGTTACGCGCGTGCCTGTGCAGGCAGACAACTTCGGGGGGCTTTCTGTAAAGCAAGGCTTCCTGATCTACGCCGTCGGCCCGGCGTTTTATTACGGCAGGCAAGGCGACCGCCCGACGATGCTGAAAATCTTTTCGATGAAAGACCGCAAAGAGACTGTACTGGCCGAAGAGATTCGAGGCTACGTGCTTTCAGACGATGGCTCGAAACTGCTTGTGGGTCAGGGGCCGGGCTTCGGCTTGATGGATGCCATGCCGGGTGGCGATAAGGCGAAGAAGCCTGTTTCGACTTCGGGTCTGCAGGCAGACCGCGTGCCCGCCGAAGAATGGGAAGAAATATTCAACGAAGTGTGGCGGCGCTATCGCGACTGGTTCTATGTTACGAACATGCACGGCTATGACTGGGAGGCGTTGCGAGATCAATACAAGCCGCTGCTTCAATACGTCGCGCATCGCTCGGACTTGAACTATGTCATCAGCGAGATGATTTCTGAATTGACTATCCAGCACGCTTACGTCGAGGGTGGCGACTTTCAATTGCCGCCTCGCCCGCGAGTGGCGCTTGCAGGCGCGCGATTCGAGGTTGATAAGGCTTCGGGCCGTTATCGCATAGCGAAGATATTCGACGGCGCGAACGAAGAGGAGATCTATCGCTCGCCGCTCAGAGAAGTCGGGGTGAAAGCTTCCGTGGGTGATTATGTGATGGCTGTCAACGGTGAAGACCTGAAAGGCACGGACGACATATATCGCCTGCTCAGAAACCGTGCTGATAACCCCGTTCAACTGACTTTGAGCAAGACTTCTTCACTAAATGGCTCGTGGACTACTTCGTATCGCCCGGTCACCGAGGAAGGCAAGCTGATCTATTTGGACTGGGTAGACGGCAATCGCCGCAAAGTGGAACAGATGTCGGGCGGGCGGATTGGTTATCTGCACGTGCCTGACATGGGCGCGGACGGTATTCGCGAATTCATAAAGTGGTACTATCCGCAGTTGAACAAGGAAGGGCTTGTCGTTGACGTGCGCGCCAACGGCGGCGGAAACGTTTCGCGAATGCTGATCGAGCGATTGCGCCGCAAAGTGCTCGCTTTGAACTACAGCCGTACAGGTGATGAGGCGAACACGTATCCAGACGGTGTTTTCATCGGCCCGATGGCTGCGATACTGGATGGGAACTCGTCTTCCGACGGCGACATCTTCCCTGCGATGTTTCGCGAAGCAGGGCTTGGGCCGCTGATAGGCAAGCGTTCGTGGGGCGGAGTGGTTGGAATCAGCAATCGAGGCCCGCTGCTTGATGGTGGCGGTATTTCGGTTCCTGAATCCGGCATGACAAATACTAAAGGACAGTGGATCATCGAAGGCTACGGTGTTGACCCTGACATCGAAGTCGAAAACGATCCGAAGTCTCGGATTGAAGGACGCGACCCGCAGCTTGAGCGCACGGTCGCCGAAGTCATGAAAAACTCCAAAGTCCCGTGAAGCTGCCGCCGAAGCCCGCCGGGCCGATCAAAACGCCCAACCCGGCGGCTACGGCCAAAGCGCAGAAGTAAGTGTCAGAAGTTAGAAGTTAGATGTCAATGCGACTGACTTGGAACTGGCTCTGACGGCCAGTTCCAAGTCAGAGCCTGACAGGTTGTAATTTCAGCAAGCTATGGATTCATAGTCGAGCGTGTTTTATAAAGCAGAAGGATTTTCCGCTGCGGTCATGTAGAGATAGTATCCTCGCTGCTTCGCCGTTTTCCTGCGATGGCAGTTGGCGCATCGCACTTCGCATTTTTGAATTTCTTTTGTAATAACTTCCCATGGTCTTTGCAGTCTTACCATTTCAGACACGGCAGATATCTTAGTTTTCCTTTCAATGTGGTCAAATTCTAAAACGATTGGATCGCTTTCTCCACAGTCTACGCATGGATGAGAAGAAAAATAACTGAATATTTTCCGATGTACTTCTTGCTGATAAAGCTTTTTCCTGCGCATAGCTTTTTTAACGTAGTAACCCACGTTGTTCTTATAATGCTCTCGTATATATAGCCTCATGCATTCACGACAGGTATTGCTTCGTATTCCTTTGGATTTGTATTTCCAGTTGAATTCTTCTACAGGTTTTCTCTTGTGACATGCGGAACAAGTTTTCATAGAAAATCTACGAAGTGAGGCGCAAGAAATTGAATGCGCCCGGAGAGGCTTGAACTCCCAACCCCCAATTCCGAAGACTGGTGCTCTATCCAATTGAGCTACGGGCGCATCAGCGGATGTGTTGTTAGATTATCGGGAAAGCTCAGGCGCTGTCAAATCACACAACGAAGCAGTGATGAGCATGTGTTGAAGTTGCTTCAACAGTTCAAAGCATTTCAAAACGGGGCTATCGCGCTCGCTTGATTGAGCGGGCGATAAAGCTCGTTGTAGTCGCGCACGCTGCGCTCGAAGATGGATTGAAACGAAGCTACGTCTTCAGGATGCACTGTAAGATTCACTCCGTTTGCGAATGCCAGATAAGTATCGAGCGTCCGCAGTTGCGTCGAGACCAGTACTACATACGTCCTGCGGCGAACGGGCGGAGTGAGCGTGTTGATGTATTGCATCATAGCCCCGCCGCCCTGGTGCTCTGAGTCAAAGGCCGGGCTGAGAACTATGACTTCAGCGCGGGACTCGTGGAGTATCTCTATGGCTTCAGGCGCTAAGTCCGCAGAGAAAATCTCGTAGTGCGCCGGAGGAAGTGCGTTGCGCATTGTCTCTCTAAGCTGCGCATCGTCGAGGCACAGCAGCACGCAACGGCGTTGCCATTTCTTAACGTCCTGCGACGGCGACTGAGCCCGCTTTATGCCTGTCGTCAATAACTCGATAAGCTGGTGCAATGGCCCTGAGTCATCGGATGTGGCTACTGATTTTATGTCGAGCGTTCCGGTTGACCCCGGCAGGCGAGGCTCTTCTCTGGGCGGCGGCATAACGGTCACAGTTTGCCTGCAACGAGGACACAGCACGTTGAAAGGCTCGGTCGGCAGCCGCTCGTCATCAAAGGTCAAACTCATCGCACATTGCGGACAACTGGCTATCATTTCATCTCTCCAGTCTTCATTATCGTTCAACGACATCCATCATGCGCTGTCTGGCGAGGGATTCAGCCGGACGTGTCGGCATGTAATTGCGCTCTTCGCGTCGGCTGATCAGGTCATCGCTTGTTCCCAACCCCGAAAGCCGCAGCAGCAGGTTCGACGGGTTGGTCGCATATGCGAGGCCGTTTTCCTGCGAGATGACTTTGTTGCGAATCAAGCGCTCTATCACTTGATCGAAATGCTGCATGCCTTCAAGCTCGCCGTCGTTCATCGCTTCAAGTAATGTCTTGCCTTCGGTCTCGCCCTGCTCTATGTATTCGCGTGTGCGCGGCGTGGCTTTAAGCATCTCGACAGCGGCGATGCGCCCGGTCCCGTCTGCGCGCGGTATCAATCGCTGCGAGACGATGTAGCGAAACGCCTGAGCCAGTCGCGTGCGGATGACGTGTTCTTCGGATTTCGGGTAGATTCCTATGATTCGATTGACGGTCTTCGAGGCATCCGTCGTATGAAGAGTTGATAAAACGAGGTGCCCTGTCTCTGACGCTTCAAGCGCGATTTCGGTGGTCTCCATATCACGCATCTCGCCTACGAGTATCACCTTCGGCGCTTGCCTGAGCGCCGCGCGAAGTCCGAGCGCGAATGCGGGAGTGTCGGTTCCAAGCTCGCGCTGGTTGATGGTTGATTTCTTGTGTGAATGCAGAAACTCAATCGGGTCTTCAATAGTGACGATGTGATAGCTGTGTTCCTGATTGATCTTGTCTATGATGGCGGCAAGCGTCGAAGACTTGCCCGAACCCGTTGGCCCAGTCAGCAGCACTATGCCGTTTTTGAGTTGCGATATTTCGCCGAGTTGCGTCGGCAGATCCAGGCTTGTGATGGTTGGAACCGAGGTAGGAATCACACGCATCACTATCGAAATCGAGCCACGCTGTTTGAAGATGTTGACGCGGAAGCGGACGCGGCTCGGAATCGCATAGCTGATGTCTGTCGAGCCGGTTTGAATGAAGCGCCGCGCGGCATCGGTGTTTCCTTCCAGCAGTGACATGGCTATGATTTCGGTCTGGTAAGGCATGAGCGTGCGTAGCCCTTTGACATCAACAGGCGTTAGCTTGCCGTTGATTTCGACCTGCGGCGGGCGACCCACGGAAAAGTTCAAATCCGAGATGTTATCGGCGACCGACAGCATTTTATCGAGAACCGGCGTGAGGTCGAAGAAACTCATCCTTGTCTCCTGGTGGATTTCGATTTTATTAGAGCGGACTTCATTCGCGTTTAGCGATGTTGGCTGCCTTGCACAACATCCGCTCGCAATCAGCTATACTGCGAAATGAATCACAGGTTTTCGCGGGGTCTTCGAATTGAGGTAGGGGCACTACTTGGGGACACGACATGCACTGGGGTTGCAGGCAACCACAAGATACGATAAGAGAAAACGAAGCGCAATACTATTTTATCGAAAGAAGCGGAATGAATCTGAATGACGCTGGATGATTTGATGAATACGTGGACTTGGAGGCCGATTCTGGGTTGTCCGGGCCGCTACATACTGCGCGAAGCAAGCCCTTACTTGAGCCTCGAAGCGCTTCTCGGGCCTGAAGCTCAAGCAATCGAGTTTCGAGTGGAGGCCGCAAAAGATGTTGTTCTGGTTATCAGCCTGGATCGCGGAGGTATGATTTCATACAAACGAAACGATGGGTCTTTTCTTCATACGCTCAATACAGAGGAAGGCTTTGAGCGAAAGCTCGCGCAGCTTGGAATAGATGTGCGTAGGAAAGAAGGCTAAAGTGAAATTGGTTAGAAATAGATTCAGGTTTGTGGTTATGCTTTCGAGAGCGAGGATTTGAAATTTGATATTTCAAATCCTCGCTCTCAAACGATTGTAATCAATCTAGCGCTCTCGCGTGCGCTCAGTGCGAATGACCATCTCTGTGCCCGGCTCAAGAAGCAAGTTTTTGCTCCCATCCAGGTAAACAGTGCCGACTCCGGCACCACCGCCGATTACGGCTCCAAGCACAGCGCCTTTCACGCCGCCAGCTATTCCGCCTATGATTGCTCCCGCAGCCGCGCCCACTCCGCCGCGCACTTGAGAATCTTTCGTGCGACTGCCTGAGCGGACGTTTCCTTCCGCATCAACTTCCTTCACCGTTTCCGACTCGATAATTTTTTCGAGGCTCGCGGTGATGTCTGCGCGTCTTCCATCGGGAAGCGTGATGCTGTCGAACGAAAGCGCAAGCTCGGTGCGCCCGGTCACTTTTCCTGATTTGTTGAGCGTGGCTATGTGGCCTTCAACTTTCGCGCCGTCGTAGGGGCCGGGCGTGATGACTTCGGCAGCGAAGCGGTCGCCGACACGGTTATTCTTCGTATCTATGGGCGAAGCCAGTCTCAGATTGAGTTCCGTTCCAGCCGGAATGTTCACCGGGCCGAGGTCTCTGGGAGGCGGGTCGTTGCGTCGTGAATCATCACGTCTGGAATCGTCACGCCGCGAATCATCGCGTCTGGAGTCATCACGTCTGGAATCGTCACGTCGCCCAGATCGGTCATCTCTGCCTCTGCGGGAATTGGCAAGCACGGTCGCTTTGGCAATCACAGATCCGTTAGAGGGGGTTATCGTGTTGCGAGTTCGACCGTAGTAACTATCTGTATAGCCGAGTTCGAGGCCGAGGTTGTATCCTTCGACATACTCTTCATTCGAAGCGAGGCTGGTATTATACATGCTCTCGCGTTGACGGTAAGCTTCCGACTCTCGAAGGTTGCGAGGCACGCCGCGACCGTAGTCAGCCCCTCCCTGCTTGAAACCTTCGCTGTAGCCTTGCTGATAGCCCTGATCGTATGGGGTTAACGGGGCAGCCACTTTCGGCGCAGGCTTGGCTGGTGTCTTACGTGTTTGCGACAGGGCGGTAATTGAACTCGCGGCAATTAGCATCGTGGCGAGCACGATTGATAAAGCGGATCGCACATCTCTTGTCATTGGAGGCTCCTTCTTTCTGGAAAGTAGAATATTCGTTTTGGGGATGACGGCAATATAGCCTTTGCAGAATACTTTCGACAGATTGAATTTAGCAGCAAGCCGCTTTCAAAGCAAACTACGCACGTCTATTCAAAGCGTCAGTGCGTTGATTTGCGCGATGCGTCTACTTATATTACTCATTCCTGGTTTGCTATGAGCATTCACCCGACAGCTATCATCAGCGAAGACGCTCGGCTCGGCGCAAGCGTCCGCGTCGGCCCCTATGCAGTAATCGAACAAGGCACAAGCATAGGCGAGGGCACAGAGATTCGCGCGCACGCCGTCATCAAGCGTTACACAACGCTCGACGAAGCTAGCATTATTCACGAAGGCGCGGTGATCGGCGGCGAACCGCAGGATCTCTCGTTTAAGGAGTGCGAAAGCTATCTTCGCATCGGCGCGCGATGTTCGATACGCGAAGGTGTGACCCTGCATCGCGGCACAGAGCCGGGTTCGGCTACAGTGATCGGCTCGGACTGCTTCATCATGGCTTGCGCGCATGTGGCGCACAACTGCCGTTTGGGTGACCGCGTGATCCTTGCCAATAACGTCGCGCTTGCCGGTCACGTCGAGATTGACGATCAAGCTTTCATTTCGGGCGGCGTTGTCGTGCATCAATTCTGTCGCATCGGAAGACTCGCGATGATTGGCGGCAACTCGAAAATAGTGCAGGACTGCTTGCCGTTCGTGATAACAGACGGGGTGCCGGGCCGCGCTTGCGGTTTGAACGTGGTCGGGCTGCGGCGCGCCGGATTTAAGTCGAGCGAGATTCAAAAGCTCAAAGACGCTTATCGCGTGCTGCTGCGGTCAGGGCTTGCGCTTGAAGAGGCGCTCGCGCGTTTAACCGACATGGGCGATCCGCTTGTTGATTACCTGGCCGGTTTCGCTCGCCACTCAAGGCGCGGCTTCTGCCGCGAGTAGACTCACCTAAGGGTAAAATTCCATTTTTAGCCTTATCCGCATGTGTAGCAGCTACACACGTGTATAGCCGCTACACATTCCGCGTAAACTTCACCTTACTATAGACTTAGACAGCAACCCCGCGTATCTGTGTAGCAGCTACACATATTTGAGGTTTTCTCAGTCCAACCGCCCGATCAGCTAAATTGTTGAATTTAAAGATGCGAGCATCCATCGCCAACATCGAGCAGCAGCGGCACGACCATTGCTTAAGATAAAGTCGCAACAAGAGGAAGATCGGGGCCAGCAGAAAGCTAGCCCAAAAAAAGATAAAACTAAAGGAGATGGTACAATGAACAGCAAAAGAAACGAAGGCGTGATTCTGGTAGGCGACGGCGTAGTACTTGGCGAATAGCTTCAATAACTCCCCGCGTGACGGACGCAACGCCATCGAATTGCATCGCTTGATGGTAATCGCGAATGAAATTTGACGGCGTTGCGCCCGTTACGCAATAACCACTCTTCAACTCTCACGTACTAATCAAAAATCTTTCTTAATCGCTCAGGTTAATCTTAAATCAGCCTTTTAGTTTTTGAGGTCTGATTCAATCAACGCGACGGTCTGCTTTACCGAAGCGGTATCGGAATAATCTATGGCTTTACCCATTTCTTCATCTGAGAAGAACTGCCGCCGCATCTCCGGGAGCGCGGCTTCCGAATTAGCCGAAAGCGCCGTTGTGACAAGCGCTACGGCTTCCTCCATGAGCCTCTGCTGATCTGCGGTGTAGACAGATAGCGTGGACGAATAAAGAGTGACCGCCCCGAACCTTTGCTTGTCTCTAATCATCGGAAAAGCAGCAAGTGTGCGGTGGGATTCAAAGTGTCTGGCGATAGTAGGCGGGAAGTCCAGTTTGGGGTCGGTATTGCAAAACGGCTTACGATTAGCAATAACCCATCCGGTCACGCCTTCGCCCATCGCTATGCGTCTTCCTTTGAGCAGCGCAGCATTTTGACCTGCCGCGTATGCTACGAAGGTGTCTCCTGTTTCAGGGGCAATAAGTGTGATCGCGCACGTATCAAAAGGCAAGACCCCTCCGAGTTTCTCCGTGAATGCGCTGAGGACTTCTTCCTGGCCGCGCGCGCCTATTACAACCTGCGCCAGATCGCAAAGCGCTTTCACTTCATCGTGGCCGACACGGCTCGGCTCAAGCTTGGCCTCTTCGGCCAGCCCGGCTGCGGGGGGCACAAGGCGCGCGGATTCCGAGAGTTGTTCCGTAGGCTCTATGCCGAACGATGGCGGCGGCGTATTGCGGTTCGCTTGAATCTCGGCCTCATATTCGGGCAGATGCGCTATGAACGTGCCGACCACGCGCGGGTCGTACTGCGTGCCGCTGCCTTCCATGATCAGGTTTATAGCCTCTTGGCGTGTTAATCCTTTGCGATACTGGCGGTCTTCGCGCACAGCGTCAAAGCAGTCAACGACCGACAGAATTCGCGCGGTCAAAGGAATTGCTTCACCTGCGAGTCCATCGGGATAGCCCTTGCCGTCCCAACGCTCGTGATGGTGGCGCACGACGGGCACGATTGGATAAGGGAATTCGACTCGGCTCAGTATTTGCGCACCCGCAATGGTGTGAAGTTTCATCTTCTCGAATTCGGCAGCGGTGAGCTTGCCGGGCTTGTTGAGGATGTAGTCGGGCACGGCGATCTTTCCTATGTCGTGCAGCAGCGCGCCGGATCTCAACGCCTCGATTTCAAGACTTGAGCATCCCAGAATGCGGGCCACGCCTGCCGCATAAATCTGCACGCGAAGGACGTGTTCGTGGGTCACTTCGTCTTTGGCATTGATGGCAACGGCGAGCGCTTCAATCGTCTCGCGATGCGCTTTTTCGAGAATTGTGATGCGCTTCTGCACGCTGTCGCGGTACTGGCGCTGCCCCAAATAAAGAGCAAGAAAAACAGGCCCGCCGATCACGGCAATTATCACGAAATCATGCTGAAGCCCGAAATACATCAAGGTAGCGACGGCGCTGTTGGGAAGAAACATCGGCACCGTCCACAGAAAACCTTTCAAGTGATTGAAGTGGTTGCCGTAGCGCAGGGCGAGCAAAGTAGAGATAAGAGTTATGTTGATCGCTATCTGGATGACGCTTGCGACGAGGATCGCTATGGCGGCAGTAAGCAAAGCGTGACTGGAGCCAGCGCCTGTTCCTTCGCTGGAATAATAGCGCAAAACGATGTTGAGACCGACGAAAGCGGCTGCGGCTCCGAGCGACATCATAGCGGATGAAAAAAGATTGCTGGCAAGCCGACGCGCGCTGTGGCGCGATGTGGCAAATCCATCAATGCCTGCCAAAAAGATTGCCGGGCCGAATCCCAGCCAGCACGCGACGAAAAGCACGAAAGCGTCCGTAAGGGTGAAGACCATCTTCTCTTGCGTAAACTGCAAGCCAAGCGGTACGCGGAAACGTTGCGTGAACATGCCCAGGATGATTATCACTGGCACGAGCGCAAAAATCAGCATCCAGTCTTCCCGCGACTGATTGATGAAGATACTCGCAACAGCAGTCAGCCACAGACTAAGGCCTGCTACACTCACCACCAGCTGATACATATAGCTCTTCAGATTCGCTTTTTCTTTGTTCATCATCTGCCCCTAAGCCTTACCCATCAGCTCTTTCGATTCAAAAATATCGTTTCGTAGTAACCGCGCAACTTATAGCCTGCCGAGCGGTAAAAGGCGTGCGCCCCTGTGTTGTGCTCATTAGCGAGGAGGCAGATTGAATGATCGCGCGTCAGCAAAAAGCGACCGACCTGCGAAAGGCAGCGCACTCCGTATCCTTTACCGCGCTCTTCGGGGTGGACGTACACGCCTTCGATATAAACAACGTCGGGTGTCTCACAGATGATGTCAACGCTAAAGATCAATCTCCCATTCTCAACCCAGACCAACACGCGGCCTTGCTCTATACGATGAAGCCAGCGGCGCTCGAATCCTTTCGGATCGGTTTTCATAGGATGTTCGCCGCTCTCTTCAAACACCAGTTCGTCGTTGACAGGAAGGATGAGCGGCAAATCAGCAGGCATCGCCTGCCTGAGCCCGACAACAGGCTCGCGCTCTTCGATGGGCCATCGCTGCTCGAACAATAACTGGCGATGCCTGCGGCGGGGCGATTGTCCGCCTTTTGAATAGTGACGCCAAAATTGCTCGACCTTTTTTTGTTCGCCAAGTATCACGCGCGTAAAGTCACAGTCTTGCGCAACGCGCGAAAACGTCTTCAGAGCAGCCCGGCTTTCTGTCTCGAATAAAATGACATTGCCTATCAGGGCAACGCCTTCGATGTCGCCTTGCGAATTGCGGCAGGCGTAGAACGCGCCCCTGTTCATTTGGCCCTCCAATCCACAATCGCGTATGAAGCCGGCGAGGAATACTGTGTGAAGTGGCCGCGCAGAAAGAAAAGCTAACGTCTCTGCTTTGTGCTCGTCAGTAAGACGCTCTATTGTCAAAGAGCTTTCGGCAACAGAGAACGTTTGCGGGGCAACACGCGGGGGCTGATCTTGTAAAGCTGTTGATGACATCCTTACTCCTTAAACTTACAGGCTTGCTTAACCGAACGTAGTTAGAGCCGCTTTAATAGTTCAACTCATATGTTTATAGATTGCCTTCCTAAGAATCGGGGGGCAGTTACGGCTAATCCCGCCCTTAAAACTCTGCGCTGACATTAGGGCAAGTCTTATGCCGCTGGCATTGTAACTTAAACCCTATTATTTCCTTAATTAAGCAAATAGTCTTGAAAAAACTGCCGTGACCGATTCAGTCAGCTTGAACGCAGAAACGTGTCAACTTGACTAAATCGCTGTGACTGATTGCGGTCAGATACGGGCAGTCTTCAGGCTACTGAGCAAGCCATTTAGCGGCTTCATTTCGCAACTGGTCGAGCGAGGATTGCAGCGCAAATTGCTTCTCGGCAATTTCATCTTTGCTTGCGTCGCGAGCCACGTATATCGGCTCGGCGATGAATGTGGCTGCGCGCGTGAACGGAAGAGGTATTTGCAAACGATCCCAACTGGAAAGCTCCACGCGGCGGCGGGCGACTATGTGAAAAGGAAGTATCGCCTGTCCCGTGTGGCGAGCCAGCGTTATTGCGCCCGGCTTGGCTACGTAAGCCGGGCCGCGCGGGCCGTCTATAGTGAAAGCCACATCAATTCCGCTCATCAAACATTCGGACATCTCTCGAAGCGCTTGCCTGCCGCCGCGAGTAGACGAGCCGCGAGTAGCCCCGTATCCGAACCGCCTGATGAAGCGGCTGGTGTATTCGGCGTCGCGGCTCTGGCTGCTCATCACAACGATGCCGCGCTTGCGCCAGAACCACGTCGCGCTGAAGATACAGGTGTGCCAGAAAGTGAATATCGTGCGGTGTCCGCTCGAAAGTATAGAGTCGAGATGCTCGCCGCCGCGAACTTCCCATCGCAGGGTCGAGCAGATAATACGAATAAGCAGGTAAAAAACCATCCCTGCTGCGCGAATGATTATCCGGTCGCGCAGGCTGTAGTTGGAAAGGTCTGCTTGATTGTAAATGCGACGGCGCAAATTTTCAGCGCTCGCCTCGTCTCCGCCGCGCGCCGCTCGTTTTGTCCTTGAAGATTGTCCGCGAGCAGAAACGTCCGTATCAGTCACTGCGTTGCCGGGTTGTGCGGCCTGAGGATCGTCTATTGCCGCGCTGCTATCGGATTGCATATCTAGTTCAAGAATCTATTCGTCCGAGGCGCGTATGTCAACGGCAACTGACCGCCTGCAATGTTGACAAATGCTCCAAAGCGAAAGTAACCTTTTTATTGAATCTTTTTCCGGCTATTGACGTTTAAGTAAACAGAAAACATGAAGCAAATAACCTACCCTGGCATTGCACCCGAAGATGACGCCGACATAGAAATCATTTACCCGGAAGCGGAAGAGGCGGCTCCAACAGCCGGACTATGGTCTGAGATCAAATCCATCACACGCGACATAATCTTTGCCGCAGTGATGGCCGTCTTGATCGTAGTCTTCGTCGTCCAGCCCGTTAAGGTGGAAGGCACGTCTATGCAGCCTCGTTTAGAAAACGACGAGCGCATCTTCGTAAACAAATTCAAGTATAACTTCGAGCCCATCGAACGCGGCGAGATAGTCGTCTTCTGGTTTCCCGACGACCCGACGAAATCTTTCATCAAGCGCGTGATCGGCTTGCCCGGCGAGACGATTGACATGGATTCGAAGGGACACATAACCATCAACGGGATACCGATTGATGAATCGTATCTCGCCCCTGAGAGAAACCAGAATGCGCGCGAAAAGTGGAATCAGGTGAGAAACGATTGGAAATACGTTAAGGCGCATTATTATTTCGTGATGGGCGACAACCGCGATGCTTCTAACGACAGTCGCTCGTGGGGGCTTGTGCCAGAAAAATATATTTACGGAAAAGCGATGTTTCGCTACTGGCCGCTTCAGCGCATGGGTTCGCTCGACTCGACTTCTAATTACGATGAATGACGATGAACTGTAAACGATGAACGATGAACTATGAATGATGAATTAAAACCACTATGTTCATCATTCATCATTCATAGTTCATAATTGCTTTCCGATGCACTCCAGGTTAACGCCTCTACTGAAACTCCTCTATAACCCGCTTCGGGGAATGTCCGAAATCGGAGCCGGTGCGCCTTATCTGTTTGGCGCTGCGCTCGCGCTCGTTGCAACGACAATCTATCGTGACATATTGAGCCACCAGTTTTGGCAGTACATTAATAACAGGCCGTCTGCGCCCGGAATGGTTTCACCCATCCTGGTGGTGCTTGTCAAAATGATCAGCGCCAGCGCTTCGCCGCTATTTTTCCTGATCGTGGTGTTCGTTCCTGCGTGCCTGTTTGCGGCAAGCCTCATTGAAAAGCGCGCAAGCTTTACGGTGCTGCTTCGCCAGGAGTACGCACCGCTCGTCAGTTGCGCGCTCTACGGTTGGGCCGCTGCTCATTTGATTATGTTCGTGCCTGCGCTGGCGCTATACCAGCCGGGCGGGCCAAACCAGCAGGCTCTTGAACAAGCGTTGCGCCTTGTGCCGCTGCCGTACTTCGTTTTTCTGATGACGATTGCTCTGCGCGCGGTGCTGCAGATGAGTTACCCTCACGCAATAGGGGCAGTGGCGATTGCCGCTTGTTCGCTTATCGCGCTTCCATTTTTATCCGGCGTGTTGCTTCCGCTGCTCACATCGCCCTTCCTGTTGATACTGGTCATATTGCTTATCAGAAATTTTCTCGGCGATGCGATCAGCGCGCAGCGTTCTCGTGCAGACTTCCAGCGAAACCTCGAAGCCTCAACCTTGAACCCCGCCGACGCATCGGCTCATTACAATCTTGGGTTGATATATCAGCAGCGCGGCCAGTATGAAGAGGCGAAAGCGAGCTTCACTCGTGCGATTGAGATAGACCCTGACGAAACGGACGCGCATTACCAGCTTGGCCGCATCGCGCGCGAGCAAGGTCGATTGAGTGATGCCATCAGTTACTTCGATGCGGTCGTCGGTCGCAACGCTGAACACAGCCAGAGCGAAGTGTGGCGCGAAATCGGGCGCGCATACTTTCAGGCAGGCCAGTACAGAGATGCGCGCGCTGCTTTCGAGCGGTTTCTTGAAAAGCGGCCATCAGACGCCGAAGGCCATTACCGTTACGGTTTGACGCTTCATCAGTTGGGGCGCGAGGATGAAGCTGCCCGCGAGATGCGCGCTTGCATCGAATCTGCGCGGACTTCGCCTGCATATAAATATCGCGCAGAGAAGCGATGGATGAACGAGGCCGAAAGCTTTCTGCGTTCGCAGTGAGCAGTGACTATTCTTGACCCTGTAAAGCTGTACCCTGTACCCTTTGTTTATGGAAGCAATACTGGCCCTCGAAGACGGAAGAGTGTGGCGCGGTCGCGGATTTGGCGCGCGCGCCGAAGTCATAGGCGAAGTCGTGTTCAATACAGCGATGACCGGCTATCAGGAAATATTGACCGACCCATCCTACTGCGGCCAGATAATAACGATGACTTACCCGCTCATAGGCAATTACGGCGTCAACGATGAAGACATAGAGTCGCGCCGCATCTTTGCCGAAGGCTTGATTGTGCGCGAACTGTCACGAACTGTTTCCAACTGGCGCGCAGACCTTTCGCTTGACGACTACCTGAAAGCGGCAAATGTGCCAGGCATATCCGACATAGATACACGCTCGCTTGTGCGACACATACGCGAACGCGGCTCTATGCGAGGTTGTCTTTCAACTGCAACGACAGATGAACAAGCCGTTATAGAGCGGGCACGCAGCGCGCCGGAAATGGTCGGCCTCGATCTGGCTTCTGTTGTCACTTGCAGCGAGCCTTATGTCTGGACGGACGATCAGTCTAAAGCTTACGGCTCGCCGCGATTGCTTCACCCGAACGCGAAGCCTGATGCTTCGCGCGATGAGGCGACTCGCTTTCACGTCGTCGCTTACGACTTCGGGTTGAAGCACAACAGCCTACGAAACATGGCTGCGCTGGGCTGTCGAGTGACGGTCGTGCCCGCGCACACTTCGGCTGAAGACGTGATCGCTTTGAAGCCCGATGGAGTATGGCTTTCGAACGGGCCTGGCGATCCTGAGCCGCTCACGGGTGTGGTGGCAAACATCAGAAAGCTGATCGGGCGTTATCCTATATTCGGAATATGTCTCGGACATCAATTGATGGGCCTTGCGTTCGGTGGCCGGACTTACAAACTCCCGTTTGGGCATCACGGCGGCAATCAGCCTGTGAAAGACCTGAAGACAGGGCGCGTGGAAATAACGGCGCAAAATCACGGCTTCGCAGTTGATGCCGACTCGCTGCCTGCCGGTTGCGAGGTCACGCACATCAACTTGAATGACAACACTGTCGAGGGACTCGCGCACCGCGAGCATCCTGTCTATTCGGTTCAATATCACCCGGAAGCTAGCCCAGGCCCACACGACCCTGCGCACCTGTTCGAAAGGTTCGTCGAAATGATGGAGCGTTATCGGTAGACGTAAAATAAATCGGAGGAAGCTATGAAAAAGCTGTTTTGTATTGTATCTCTCATGGCAGTGCTCTCTATGGGTAAAAGCATGACAATTGCACAAGAACAAGATTCCATTAAGCCACCCGTAGCAAAGAAGGTGGCGAAAACCACCTCTATTCACGGCGACACGCTGGTTGATGACTATTACTGGCTGCGCGAAAAAACTAATCCTGAAGTCATGTCTTACCTGGAAGCGGAAAATGCTTATACAGACGCGGTGATGAAAGATACAGAAAACTTTCAGGCGGAGCTTTACAAAGAAATGCTGGGGCGCATCAAAGAGACGGATGTGAATGTGCCGTACAGAAAAGGCGATTACTTTTATTACTCGCGCACGGAAGCAGGCAAGCAATACTCGATACTGTGCCGCAAGCGCGGCAGCGTTGACGCAAAAGAAGAGGTCTATCTGGATCTGAACGAGCTTGCGAAAGGGCTGAAGTTTTTAGGGATGGGGCCTAGCGCGGTGAGCGATGATGGCAACCTGCTTGCTTACTCGATAGACACTACGGGATTCAGGCAATTCAAACTGCAGGTCAAAGACCTGCGCACGGGCCGCTTGCTTCCCGACACTGCGGAACGTGTCACGTCAATTGAATGGGCGAGCGACAACAAGACGCTGTTTTACACGGTCGAAGACGACGTGAGCAAACGCTCTCATCGTTTCTATAAGCATCAACTCGGCAGCACGGCGGATGATTTGATTTATGAAGAGAAGGATGAGCTGTTCAACATCTTCACCTCGCGCTCGCGTAGTCGCAACTTCATATTCATCACAAGCGACAGCTTCACGTCTTCCGAAGTGCGCTACATCTCCGCAGACCGACCCAACGACGCTTACAAAGTAGTGCTGCCGCGCGAAGCCAAACACAGGTATTACGTAGACCATCACGGCGACCAGTTCTATATACGCACGGATGAAAACGCTAAGAACTTCAGGCTGGTCTCTGCGCCCGCAAGCGACCCGCAGAAGAAGAACTGGAAAGAGGTCATACCGCATCGCAAGGACGTGATGCTCGAAGACACGGATTTCTTTGCTGACTTTTACGTTGCTTACGAGCGCGAGAACGGTTTGCAAAAGATGCGTATCACGGATTTCAAAACGAACAAGTCGCACTACATCGACTTTCCTGAGCCTGTCTATTCCGCTTCTCCGACATCCAACTTCGAATACAACACGAAGAAGCTGCGATTCGCTTATCAATCTTTCGTCACGCCAAGCTCTGTGTTCGACTACGATGTTCAGACTCGCAAGCGCGCGCTGCTCAAGCAGACGGAAGTGCTGGGCGGGTATGACCCGACACAGTACAAATCAGAGCGCGTCTACGCTACGGCATCTGACGGCACGCGAATTCCGATTTCGCTCGTCTACAAAAAAGATTTGACGCCGGATGGAAAGCGCCCGCTGCTGTTGCAAGGCTATGGCGCTTACGGTTTTCCGTCTAACGCAGGTTTTTCGTCCAACCGCTTGAGCCTGCTCAATAGAGGTATGATATACGCCATAGCGCACATTCGCGGCGGCGGCGAGATGGGCGAAGTCTGGCACGATCTGGGCAAGATGATGATGAAGAAAAATACTTTTACAGACTTCATCGCGGCGTCTGAACACCTGATTGCGCAGAAATACACGTCGAGTGATCGTCTGGTCATCACGGGCGGAAGCGCGGGCGGATTGTTGATGGGCGCAGTCCTCAATATGCGCCCGGACCTGTTCAAAGTCGCGGTCGTGCAGGTTCCATTCACGGATGTCATCAACACGATGCTCGATGAATCGCTGCCGCTGACGGTAGGCGAGTTTCAAGAATGGGGTAACCCGAAAAACAAATCCGAATACGAATACATGAAATCGTATTCGCCTTATGACAACATCGCTGCCAAAGCTTATCCCACGATACTCGTCAGGACTTCGTTCAACGACAGCCAGGTGATGTACTGGGAGCCCGCGAAATATGTCGCAAAGCTGCGCGCGATGAAGACCGATCACAACCCGCTGCTGTTCAAGATTCATCTCGGAGGCGGCGGACACGGCGGCGTGTCGGGCCGTTACGATGCGCTGAAAGATAGCGCGTTTGATTACGCATTCATTCTCAGGCAACTGGGCATCTCGAAATAAACAGCACTGCGAGCGGCGGCGAGATGGGAGTCCCGCCGCCGCTCGCAGTGCTGTAAGTCACACCCGCCTTACGCTCATTCGCAAACCGCTATAAAAGCATTCTGTGAGATTTGCCTCAGAGACATGATCTGAAATAAAATGCGGCTCCAGTCATTACTATATAGATGTGATGAGGTAATGATATGCCAGAAGAGAAAGCCGCCGCTTGCCCGAAGGTCGCAGTCATCGCAATTCATGGCGTAGCAGATCAAGCGCCGTATGAGACCGCGCGTTTGGTCGCCGGCCTCTTGTTGAAACGCAACGTTGACACGACGAATCTGAAATATAGCGCGTTCAATGAAACGCCGGTTCAAATTCCAAACCGTCCTGTGCACATCGATAATTCTTCAAGATACGAGGGAATCAATGTATCCAGAGCGAGCCGATGGCAACGATTGAGGAATTATTTCATCAATAAACTCGACGAACGTTCTCCTTACATTGCGGAACTTCACAAAAAAGAGCGTGCCGTAGATCAATCCCCACCTAACCACGACCCACAATCAAACAAAGAAAACGATTGGGCAAAACCTGAAGAGAGCGTAAAGCCAGACTCGCCGGATTATGGGTTTATGCATGGACAATTGTGTTCGTACAAAGGAGAGGGGCCTGGAGCCACTTACGATAGTTTGCGGCTTGCGGGCGCGCGATTGGACGATAATGGCAAGCGCCAGCAGGATGTTCATATATACGAGATGTATTGGGCCGATCTTTCGCGTTTAGGCTCGACCTTCACGCAAATATTCAGCGAGCTTTACCAGTTATTGTTTCATCTGGCCAGCCTCGGTCGCCAAACGATAGACTTTGCGCGCCTGGAATCCGGCAATCAGAAGAGCCTTGTATGGTCATGGCTCAGCCACCTGCAAAGTTGGGCAGTTCGCATGTTGACGCTGCCCATCCCGATACTCAATCTATGGATGGTCGCTGTCCTTCTGTTAGTCATACCAGCCCGGCTGGATCAAACACTGCAAGGGCCGATTGCTATGTTGGTAATAGCGGTGTGGGCGGCTTACCGGTATGGCAAGTGGTCTTTCGAGAAAGGTAAAAACTTGCCCTACTTTCTGTGGGCATTGAATGCCGTTATGTGGACGGCGCTGATCACATCTCTGGCCTACGTCTTTGCGTCATACTTCCTCGGAGAGAAAAACGATCTCGAAAGGATAAATAGCTTCCTGGGATCCAGCTTCTCTATGAAGGTCCTCTGTTTGGAATGGTGTCTTGTCTCAATGCTCTGCTTACGGAGTTTGATGAGCATGTACGCGCGTCGTCGTCCGGGAGCCGATCTTGTAGGGGATCTAATAGGCTGGCCTATATTCGTCGGGCTGGTCGTCTTAATCGTTTTCGCTGATAACAACTGGCAAGGCATAACGGTCGCGGCTCTTACGATGTTTGAAGTCATTCATTCCTTACTATATTTGAGTTGGACTATTTTTTTGCTGCTGCAAATAACTGCGACATTGGTCGGAGAGCTGGCAGTCTGGCGCACTCGAAAAGAGAAGACCAAAGAAAAAGAGTCGGCCCACAATCGCGCGGTTCGCGCTACCTACACTGCGCGCATTTCACTGGCGCTGCCTGTTGCGTTGATAATATTTATGAATGTGCTGATCTGGTTTACCGCAGCCAGTGCAGGTTCTTCGTTTTTAGCAAGAGTAGATTATACGCCTCGACTGCCGCTTCTGAGCCAGCTTATTAAAAGCGGCGACGGGCTTAAATTGACTCAGGCCGACGAGAGCATGGGATTTTGTTGCAGGCAGTTCGGTTGGCGATCTAAGCCTGAATTGAAGCAAGCCGGGAAGCTCACACTATCTATAGGCATGGCAAGCATGGCTAAGCCACTGCCGTTGAGCAGCGCGCAAATACTCATCAAACAGATCCTCGAACGTAACTATTTGGCCTTTGCGCTATTTACTATCACTTTCGGATTGGCAGTTATCTTTGCAATTTGCTCCGTAGCGCCTATCGTATGGGTCGAAGCTCGTCCGCCGTTAAAGGAGGATCAAGAATCTCAAAAATCGAATCATCTCGGAAACTGGCTGAGCAGAGGTTTCCGTCAGATGCGATTTTCCGGCGAGTTGATCTTCTTTTCCACTGCCATAATCTATCCTCTGAGCGCAATATTTTTTTACGATGATCCGCCTATTTGGGTAAACAAAATTCTGGAAGGCGTTGGCGGCCTGCTCGCCGCTTCGACTGCCGGGTTGGTTATATCAGGCTTGCGCATTACGGGGCTGCGCAAAGAATGGGACTCGCTGAGCGGAAAGCTCAATAAATTCACTCTTGGATTTCGGCCCGCACTCGATGTGGCGCTCGACGTAGATAATCACCTGCGCGAGCATCCGCGAGAAGGAAATCCACGCGCGAGAATCTGCGCGCGATACGTATCGTTGCTCAGGCATATCTGCAAATGGAAAGACCCGGATGGCGGCAAGGGTTACGATGCGGTTCTAATAGTCTCGCACAGTCAGGGGACTGTTATAACGGCAGACCTGTTGCGTTTCCTGAAGCGCGAGCGCGACCCCGAGCTTGGTAGGCTCTACCCTGAGCGAGCGCGTCGCCGCGCAGAAAAGCACATCCCGATTTACCTGCTAACACTTGGGTGTCCGCTGCGCCAGTTATATAGCCTCAGATTCCCGCATCTATACCGATGGGCGCGGCATACTGACCTGAATAAATGGGATAAAGATGATCCGCTTCACATTCCCGATGATCAGCTTCCCGACCCGCAAGCGCTCGGCGTCGCTGTGTGGATGAACGCCTTTCGGAGCGGCGATTATGTAGGTCGTTATCTGTGGCGCTCGGACAACTGCGGCTACCAGTGGAATCATAATGCTCCGTCGCCGAATAGCCCTCAGGCCTGGACCAGCCCATTAAATAAGCTTGTGACTATAACGCAAGACAAAGAAGGATTACGCCAGGAATTCTGCATAAGGCCGGGAGCACATACGCATTATCTTGACAGGACAGCCCCGGAAATTTCAGCGGCTATAGACCACTTGATCGAACAGGCGACTTCGAACCTAAAACGCGCCGCAAAAGGGGGCGATTAGCGGCCTACAGAGCCGAATTTTGTAATTCAGATCTATGGCAGGCGAATTGCAGGCTAAAGTGTTGATTTTACGGGATGGGCGCGGCAATAGAATCACAATAGGTATACCGCCTGGGTTATGGTATAATCATCGTGTTCGCGGGGATAGGCGCTAAAAAAGCTTGCAACGTTAAAAGCTCAGCACGAATCAAAGCGCCGGAGATTCAATAAGCACTGGTAAAGGATTCTAGGGATGAAAATGATAGCTCGCCAATTTATGTCTAGAAGTACGCAGGCTGCATCGCTTGTGTTGTTGTTTACCCTCTCAATAATCGCCACTGCAAACGGGCAATCCGGCCAGCCCGACAAAGCTTCAACAATCAAGATAAAGAATTTCGGAAAGTTGGACGAGCGTTTCTATCGCGGCGCGCAGCCCAAGGAATCCGATTACAAAGAACTGGCCGCGCTCGGCATCAAGACTATCGTTGATCTGCGCGACGACCCTACCAGTTATGAAAAAGCCGCCGCTGAAGCAGCCGGAATGCAATACATCAATATCGCAATGAGCGATACGAAATATCCTAAGGAAGAGCAGATTCAACAGTTCTTAAAACTGGCAAGCGACCCGTCCACAGGCAAGTTCTTCGTTCACTGTGTAGGCGGACGCCATCGCACGGGCGTAGCGGGCGCTATCTATCGCATGACTTATTACGGCTGGGATTACGACCGCACTTATAAAGAGATGAAAGACTTTGATTTCTATACTCGCTGGGGTCATGGCGCGATGAAAGACTATGTGCAGGATTACTGGCAGCAGGTACAGACGGGCACAATTCTTGTACAGGCAGATGCGTTATCATCCATCCCAACTCCTTAAAGCCATTTCCATTTCAGCATAGTTCCTCCTTTCGCATACAACAAAGGCCGTCTTCACGTGAAGACGGCCTTTGTTGTATTTACAGAATTTCTTATATCGTCATACCAACCGCGTAGGCTCATTCGGTATGGGGTCACCTATGGGCAGCGGGTTGGGTTCATCATCAATAATGCCGGGCTGATCCGGCGGTTCTTCTATCGGAGGCTGCTGCCCTACGTCGGGCGGAACGGGTTGCGGATCGTCAGGACTGGACGGAGGAATATCAATATCCGTATTCGGCTCTCGTCCTCCATCAACCGGGTCTTCAATGTTCGTGTTATTACGACTCATCAATGCTCCCTTGCCAAAAATTTTTAGGCGAGCGCCGTAGCAATGACAACTGCGGCGCTCGCTTACTTCCCGCAACCGTCTTTCAGACCATCACCCTATACAGCTTGCTCGTAATGAAAGACGCGCCACGCGAAATCTTGATTATCACTTCACCTTTTCAGCGCCTGCCGCTTCGAGAATCTTTCTAGCTTGATCGCCGCGATCACTATGCGAATAAACGCCAACGAGAATGCCGCCGCGCTCTATCTCTTCGTTATAGAATTTCGCTTCGTGCTCAGGTAATCCAAGCCCGACCAGCGCGCCCGTGAGTCCTCCCGCTGCGGCTCCGGCTCCAAGCCCTGCAAGAGTCGCCACTATCGGCCCGGCTGCAACGAGTCCGAGTCCGGGAACTACGATCACGCCCAATGCTACAAGTCCGGCAGCAACCGCGCCGAGCACACCTCCTATAGTCGCGCCAGTGGCCGCGCCTTCCGGTGCTTTCGTCGCCATCGCAAGGCCGAACTCTCGACCGCGCGTCGCATCGCTCATAAGCAAGCTAATGTCATCACGCGACCATCCATAGTGAACCAGGTCTTCGACTGCGCGATCTGCATCTGCACGAGAGCGAAACAATCCGGTCACAAGAGTTGCCATAAACATTCCTCCTCAAATAAGAAAGTGTAAATCCGTCAGACCTGTTACAGAGCAACGCCAGTGCCAGTCACGCATGTATTTAAATCTGCGAATATGCGAAAGTCCTTTTCGCTCACACGTATTTTTTCGATACGTGTCGCCTCAATATTTGTACCGAATCAATATCTGAGCAGTGATCGGTGGTCAGTGACAACTGAGCGTATTCAATCTCAACAAACCGGCCACTAACCACCGACTAATCACTATCTTTGAGGAAGGGTTTCCAACTCTGTGATTCTAGCCTTCAATGCATCTGAGAGCATCTTGACCTGTTGGGGAGTGTAGTTGGCTGCGCGAAAAGCATCTTGAATCTGTTGATCGGTCAATCGCGCAAGCAGATCGCCGAGCCAACGAGCTTGTGCGATTGTTATGTCGTCAAACAAGCCCTGTCGCTTGCCGCTGAAACGAAAGTCAACGTGATTGCCTTTGACCTCATTTATGAACTTGGCTTCAACGTAATCTTCTGGCTTGTTGCGAGTGCGCGAAAGAACGCCTCCCGTCCTGCCGAACGTCGCGCCGAGATCGCTGATGATATAGAGCAGTTCATTTCTGCCCGTTTGCTCGTTGCGCGAAAGAAGTATCTTGTTATTGTCGTCTTTGATGTCCCAGTTTTCTAACAGCACCATCAACACTTTCAAGCCTTGAAATTCTTTCGTGCCAACAAATGGGTTATCATCCCATTTCCATAAATCGAGTCGCTTGATGTTTTCGGGTCGCGCCTCGAATTTGACGTTTTCAAAAGTCCCTTTGCCATCAATCGTGACGCTGGGCACGAGATAAGGGATTTCCGTCTGGTATCCGATTGCCCACATTATTCGAGTCGCGGCAGTTTCCGATTGCGCTTCTTTGCTCAATTTCGCAACCCAGACGCGCCCCTTACCGTCGCGCACGCGGTACTTTTTTGAATACCCGCCGGTCTCTTCTTTAATGAAAGTCAGGCTGCTCAAATCAGGCTTCATATCCTCGCCGCCCGGCCCTGCAAACAGGTCGCGTGAAGATATATCGCCAGGGTCTCGCCACAAGACAGGCGTGCCGGAAGCCATAGCCTTTTTGTTTTTCGATTTATCATCCCCCGCATAAAGCGAAAGGCTCAACGCGAGAATGATTGAAAAATTGACGAATATCGAAAACCTTTTTCGCAACAACATTCTTTGTCCTCCAAATCAACCAGAGCGTTATTCGGATAGTGCCGCACCATTAATCTAATAACAAATTCCATGCCATGTCGAAAGTGATTGCGCCAGATATTCTAATTTCATTATGCTTTACATACGCCCTGCAAGTAGCTACGATGACGGCTAAGGAATCTTTAGTAGACGGAGACATCAGGCCCGATGAATTGCCCACAATGCCATACGACCATGAGCGAGAATGTGCGTTTCTGCACAAGCTGCGGCACAGCAATCGCGCGCGTAGATACACCGGTCAGCCGCACATCAGACGACCGTACACAAGTAGTCAGCGCTCATGGCCGAGTTGAGCCTGCGCCGTTCGACCCGCTCCTTGGCCGTGTGCTCGAATCAAAATATAAGCTAATCGCGCGACTCGGCGAAGGAGGCATGGGGGCCGTCTATCGCGCAACGCGCGTGCACATAGGCGACGAAGTAGCGGTCAAAGTGCTTCACACGAAATTCGTCAAAGAACAATCGGCCCTCGAAAGATTCCGCAGAGAAGCGCGCGCCGCTGCCATGCTTCATCATCCGAACGTCGTAGCGATTTATGACTATGGCGAAGCGCGCGCGGATGACGCGCCTGCCTTCATCGTCATGGAACTGGTAGCGGGGCTTCCGCTGCGCGATATTTTAGGGACTGAAAAGAAGCTCAATCCCGTGCGCGCTGTCGCGTTGATGCGCGGTGTGTGTGCAGGAGTCGGCGCAGCGCATCGCAATAATATAATCCATCGCGACCTGAAACCGGATAACATCATAGTCCTTCCGCCCGGAACACACGAAGATCAAGAGACTGCGAAAGTAGTGGACTTTGGCATCGCCAAGCTGCGCGACATGGCGAGCGATCAAAACCTGACTCAAACAGGTATGGTGATCGGCACGCCTTATTATATGTCGCCTGAGCAATGCAAAGCCGAATCGCTCGACGCACGCTCGGATGTTTACAGCCTCGGCGCGATGCTATACGAGATGCTTGCGGGCGTGCCGCCTTTCACAGCCAACACGGCCACAGGCGTTGTCGCTAAACACCTGACCGAAGCGCCGCCGCCGATGCCTCAAATCCTCGGAATATCGCCTGCGCTCGAAGCAGTAATCATGCGCTCGCTGGCCAAAGACCCGAACGCGCGGCAGGCGGATGCGAGCATGCTGGCGCGCGAGCTTCAATCGGCAATCACAATAGGAGCGACTCAAGCTATATCGCCTCCCATGACTGATCGCAGCGCAACCAGTCCTGCCCCAACGCAGGTCGTGCACGCCCCTGTCACGTCGCCTTACACGATGCCGCAGGCTGCCAACACAACACCGCAGCCCGTCAATTATGGTTCCGGGTATAACCCCGCTCAATTTTCCACGCAGCCGCAAGTCACTACGCAATCATCACGCAAGGGGGTCATCGCGGGGATAGCGAGCGCCGTGATACTACTGGCGCTTGCCGCAGCCGCTTACTGGATATTCATCGGCAGTAAGAGAGACACGCAGCCAGCCGCTTCATCCAATTCGCCCTCGACTCCGAGCGCCGCGCAACCGGTTCCGACCATTCCGCAACCGAGCGCTACTCAAAGCGACAAGAACACAAACACGCCTCCGATTCAGATGGACGCGAAGGCGCGGGCCGAAGCGAAGATTTTGAACGGTACGATTTTGGATAATAGCGACATCGCGGGCTTGCCGGTCTCAGACCTGCGTTTCCTTCGCAACACTGTTTACGCGCGTTATGGTCGGGTGTTCGATTCATCTGACCTGCAGCAATATTTCAACAACCGTCCGTGGTACAGGCCGCGCCGCGACTACAGCGATTCGCAGTTGACTGCCGCCGACCGCGCGAATGTCAACTTCTTCAAATCCGTAGAGGGAGGGGGACAGGCGACAACACCAAGTGACGCTTCTGCGGTGCAAAGTGAAGTGCAGGCGGCATTGAAAGGCTGGACTGATTCCATGAAGAGGCACAACCTTGATGAGTATATGAGCCACTATGCTGACACGCTCGACGCTTATTACCGTCGCAGCAATGTGAGCCTCTCTGATGTTCGCGCAGACAAAGCGAAAGCGTTCGCGCGTTTCACAAGCATGGAAGTTGAGTTGAGGAACATCCAGATCACGCCTGATGAATCGGGCACGCGCGCTACGGCAACGTTCAATAAAAGTTGGTATTTTCTTGGCGATAAGCCCTTTGAAGGCACAGTGCGACAGGCGCTATGGCTGGAAAAATCGGGAGGCCGATGGCGCATCACGGCGGAGAAGGATTTATAGGCGCATTGTTGTCGCTTTCAAGTTATGGCTTTGACTGCACCAAGTAATTGCGCCAATAATTGATTAGATTGATTTCGCAGGAGGCTGGATCAAAAACTAATGATGGCAGAAAAAAGCGCTGCGGAAGTATTACTTTCATTCCTGGAATACAAGGCAGTATACCGGGAACCAATTTTTGAAAGCTGGGATCGCCAAGGTGAACTCGCTTCTGCTCTTTTTCGAGCCTTTCGCGAATGGAATGTTGGACTCGAAAATATTCATGGAAGACCAAACCCATCGAATGCTAGTGAAATTCAGATGACTGTTGATTTACCTAATAGAGGAGCCAGTTTTAATTTTGGGCTTGGAGCCGCCACCTTATTTGTAAATAACCCGAATTGGGCAGAGTTGGACACTATGGCTAAAGTAGCTCAATCAGGCATTAAGACGATTCAAGCCAGCACAAATGCTGACATTGATAAACAGATGCTGACATTGGCAATACACCTCAAGCCTCAAGTTCGCTCAATAAGAGATATAACGTCAAGTTTCATTGGATTAAATATAAACCTCCTAACGAATCAAATGATTCGCTCATATGGGTTCGCTATTTACCTGGATGATGGCTATTGGATTGTTGACACATCAGATTTATACTCTGAGTCTTTATTCATAAGGCTGAATCGAACTTTTGAAGCTGATATGACATTTGAGCAACTAGCGGAAACGCTTAGAAAAGATGAAATCAGCCTCTTGGAACTTTTGGAATTGAGGATTGATTGAATGTTTAGCCAACATATTCAAAATCAAGAGCCACCGTTTTTAAGAAACTCACACTCAATCACACGCGGCTTTCAGGCAGGCAGCTTGTTAGGCAATAACAACGCTCAAAAGCCTCCCAGTGAGAGATTCGAGCCTGCCAGCCCTTTGCAATCAAAAGTCTCTCCCGTTTCTAAGATTGAAGCATTGAAGAAAAAGCGGTTCAGTCCCGAAGGCAAAGCAGAGCGTGTTGCTCGCTCACTTGCCGCGCTCAATCAAGTAGCAATTATTCATCTAACACCGGAAGAGTGGCGGCAAATAGCAGAAGACCCTGACGTAGAAGATCAGTTCTAACCATGCCAGTTCAGCCTCTCCATCGTATTCCAAACGGAAGCTCCGTTTTCATTGATGCGAATATATTCATTTATGGTTTTATGGGACAATCTCTACAGTGTAAAGAACTGCTTGAAAGGTGTTCACGAGAAGAACTGATTGGAATCACTCTGTTTGAAATTGTCAATGAAGCAACACACCGTTTTATGCTCGCAGAAGCCAGAGCCAAAGGATTGATTCCGAAAGAAAACGCAAGCGAGTTGCGCAAAAGATTCAGAGTGATATCTAGTTTGACCGACTATTGGAGAGATACAGAAATAATTCTCAATCTCAATTTACTTTTCTTGGCGACAGATGAGTCTATAGTCAAGACTGCTCATTCCGAACGACAAAGCGCTTGCCTTCTCACCAACGATTCTATGATTGTCTCTTGCATGCGTAATTACGGAATTTCATCTCTTGCTACAAATGATAGTGATTTCGAGCGCGTTCCTGGCATCTCTGTATTTCGGCCTGATGACCTTCCATGAAATTCAAATTGCTGAGTACGAACTAAGGAGATCTCTATTATCTGATCAGATGATATTCAGTCTGACGTTTGAGCACCCAATTGATGGGGCCCTGTTCATCAATTACCGCGTCTTCTTCCTGACCTACCCACAATTCTTTTCCACCCCATTCGGGAATGGGGGTGGTCGCCTGTAGCTCAATCGAAAACCATGTGCCGGGCAGTATCATCACGTCGCCGCGACCGGGCACGCCTTGCTGGCGATCCCACAATCCGACGAGCGGCCCTGCGCCGTGTCCGTGATCGCCTATCGGGTGCGTGTAGATAGTTCCTTTGATGCCTTCGGCCTTCATCTTGGCGAGCGCATCGGCAAGCGCGTCGTTGCCTGAGCGACCGGGCTTCATTCTTTCCATCAGCAAATCTTGGAGCCTGTTGGTGTTCTTCAACGCCTGCTTGATTCCGGCAGGCACATCCGTTTCGCCTTCGCGCAGAACGTAGCCCATGTGCTGGGTGTCCGTGTTGAGGCGCATGGCGGTGATGCCGAAATCAACGTGCAACACGTCGCCGCGCTCAATCACTGTGGGCGCGTCTTCTGCGAGCAGGTTTACGCCTGTCTTGCCCGGCTTTTGCACTCTGATAGAAGGATGAAACCATGTGCCGAGTCCGAGATCGTTCACTTGTTGGCGGAGCCACCACACGACATCCTGATCTGTAGTCTTGCCCGGAGTGATCGCTTCGCGCGAGAAAGCGCGGCTGATGAGCGAATGAACCGTCTCCATCATTTTCCGGTAAGCGGGCAGCATCTCAGGCAAGCGAATCTCGACGTATTCGAGCGCGAGGTTTTCGGCGCGCACTATTCGCTTGAGGTATTCGGGACCAAGCGTCGTTTCGAGTTTCTCGCGCTCGCCTGCCGAAAGTCCGTCTGCGAACGCATGCGTGTGCGAGATGTTGACGGCGATAGACGCGGGCTTACGATCTTCGATAAGTTTTCTGAGCAACACCCACTGGCCTTCGCCGTATATCTCGCGCCCTTCGACTTCGGGGTCACGATACACTGTGTACAGGCCGCCGTTCGAGCCGCCGCCTAGCGCCAACCGTTCGACGCCTTTCTCTTCGCCTCGATCAAAGAAAACATAGATAGTGCGGCGACGCGCTGCGAAGACCGTAGGCGCGACGAGCGAGAAAAATACAGGGTCTTCGTTGTACTCGCGGCAGATGACGAGCCACATCTGCACGCCGTGTTTTCGCATCAATCGCGGCAGCACTCGCTCAAGTCGAAGTTTGAGCCATTGCTGTTGGATTTCAGCTTGTTCTCGCAAACTTGGAACAGGCTTCTCGGTCTGCGCGAACACAGGAAAAGATGAAAGTAAAAAAGTGAAGATTAAAACCAGTTCACCGCAGAGACGCAGAGAACACAGAGGAAGCGCAGAGATGAAATCTTGTTTCCTCTGCGTAATCTCTGCGTCCTCTGCGTCTCTGCGGTGAACAGACTTGAGAAATGCATCGTTCTGCATCGTGTCTACTTTCCTTCCAGCATTCTGGTTGCCGCGTCGATCTGCGACGCGAAAGATTGGAGGATTGCGCTGGCGCTTTTTATTTGCGGCTCGACATCGTTCCATTGCTTCTGCTCTATGGCTTCGCGCACGCCGGGTATCGTCTTCACGCCATAGCCTGTGTAAAACCCCGGCGCGTAAATCTGGTGCTTGAACCACGTGCGTCGCGGCAATCCCTGTTCGCTCGTAAGCTTCCTTTCGGATTTATATAGCAATTCGTTGAGCGCAGGCACTTGCTTCACAGATTGAAAACTCTTTGCGCTGGATTTGCCGAGCGCCTCTTCATAGCGACGCGCACTCTCGGCAAGCGATTTGACTGCCGAACTCAGTGGCGCGAGGTTGATCTCTTTGGGCGGGCTGCTTCGCTTCGCCAGCTTGTCAATTTCGTCCACATACTTGCCGACCGTATCAGCGAAGTTTGTAAATTCAAAAGGCAGCACATCGGCGCTGGCAAGCCTCATGATTATCGTGCCGTTCGTTTGCGCCAGCGCGCGCCCATACTCGAACGTTCCGTCCGAAAACTTTGTGTACCAGTAGAACGAATCGTAGATCGAATGATAAATGCCGCCGCCGCCATCGCCGCCGAATCCAGTGTTGAGCGACGCGATGCCGAGATGCTGTAAGAAAGGCGTATAGTCCGACCCTGACCCCAGCGCTCCTATGCGAAGGTCTGTGCGCTCGTTCAACTCTTTCTTGTCTTCATCCGTTCTCGCACGCGACATGCCTCGCGTTTTCATGTCCTGCCAGACGGACATGTTGCCTTTAGGGTGCTCGATGTCGCGCGCGACTTCGTTGATGTATCGCTCCAGCGAATGCGAACCGCCTACGCCAAGCTGGCCTTTGCCTGTGCTGTCTGAGTTCAGATACACGACAGCTTTTTGCTTCAACTCATCCGCATGAGTTTCGACCCATTCAGTCGAACCGAGAAGCCCCTGCTCTTCTCCGTCCCACGCGCACAATATTATAGTGCGCTTAGGCCGCCAGCCCTGTTTCAACAACTCGCCGAACGCGCGGCCTTCTTCCATCACAGTCACCATGCCGCTTGTGGGGTCTTCAGCGCCGTTCACCCATGCGTCGTGATGATTGCCCGCGATGATCCATTCATCCGGGTACTGGCTGCCTTCAATTCGCGCGATCACGTTGTAGATAGTTTTAAGCGACCAGTCGAAAGCGAGTTTCAAATGAACTCGCGCCGGACCAGGCCCCGCGTGATAAGTGATGGGAAGCGCGCCGCGCCACGAGTCGGGAACGACTGGTCCGCGCAGTTCTCGAAGCAGCGGCAGCGCGTCACCATAAGAGATCGGCAGGACAGGAATTTTCAATATCACTTCAGCTTCTTCGCGCGCCAATCGTCGCGCGCTTTTGACCGCGCCGATGCCTGGGGTGAGCGGGTCGCCGGGATGAATTGGCATGTCCATCACAGAACCGCGCTGCACGCCCTGTTCCGGGCGGTAGGGGCCGACGGGGTAAACGTCGCCTTGATAGTAGCCGTCATCTTTAGGGTCGGAATAGATCAGGCAGCCAATTGCGCCGTGCTCGTAAGCGACTTTGGGCTTGATGCCGCGCCAGCTTCCGCCGTAGCGCGCGATGACTATTTTGCCTTTCACATCAACGCCCATCTTCTGAAGCTCGTCGTAGTCGGCAGGCACGCCGTAGTTGACGTATACAAGCTGGCCCGTCACATCGCCATCGCCCGAATAAGCGTTGAAAGTCGGAAGCTGGTTTTCGTCGCCGGAGTCTTCGTCTTCAGCAATGACAGGCTCTTTGAGTTGAGCCTTGTACCTGGCAGGTTCGATCATTTCCAGCACGCGCTCTTTCGGTGTGGGAAACAGAACGTCAAACTCTTCAATCTTCGCGTCCAGCCCCCATGACTTAAATTTGTCGCGAATGAATTCAGCGTTTTGCTTGTCGTACTCAGAGCCCAGGTGATGAGGCTCTGCTGAAAGATGTTTCATGTACTCGCGCAGAAGTTCGGGCTTCGGGACGGCGCGCATTTTCGCTTCCCATTCAAGTTCTATTTTCGCGTTCGCCTCCGAATAGCCGCGAAGCGAACGGCTTTTGCCGTTCGCCTGACCGAAAACAAAGGGAGTAATGCAGTTGAGAAATACTATGATAGACGCAACTACGCTAAAGAGTTTTTTTTGTGTTTGACGGCGCATATTCACCCTCCTGAGTTGGGATGCAAGTATAACCATCACGCGCGGTACGGCGCAATCTTGCGCGATAAACACAGGATCTTATATTCCGCGTTTTTTCACTTCAGGTTTGTGTGTCCTATGATACTATATCGGCATCCCAAGGTTGTGTAGCAGGAATTCCAGTATCAGGTAGCAGCTAAATCGGAAGCGCCCGGCATAGTTCCATAGGCCCTCGCGCGTCAGGCCCCCTCAAACATCATTGAAGGAGAAATCATGAAATCTGTGTACAGGCTGCGGCTTTTAATCGTAGTTGGGTTTATCGCGCTCATTTGCCTGACAGTGGGTCAGGGCAAGAGCGGGTTGGCAGACACCTCAAACGATCAGAGCGCCGCACAGAAAAGTTGCGATGACATCAAATGCACCTTCCCTCCGACTGCCGATTGCCTGCCGAGCGTAATTGGAGTGGAGTGCTTCGAGAAGAAACTCGACGCCTTTGTCAACAGCGGCGGGTATACGAGTTGGATGCAAGACCGCGAGATTCGAGCCACAGGGCCATACATTGACGGCTCAAGCTACGGCACTCACCCTGCGGTGAAGATTTTTTATTCGCCTCAGATGTGGAACTGGATGATACATGGCAGAAAGGGCGAAATACCTGATGGGGCGATGATAATCAAGGAGCAGTACCCTCTGCCTTTGCAGAAGCAGCCCTCGAAAGATTACACACTGCAAGGCTGGTCCATTATGGTCAGAGACAGCAAAGGGTCATGGGATGGGTGGTACTGGAGCAGCGGCGCGGGGCTTGGCAATCCCTACCAGTTTCCTTTTAATTACCCTTATGCGGGCTTCGGCCAATACTGCGTCAATTGCCATGCTTCGGCTGATAATCCTGAATTGACTTATTCATCAGTCAACAACGTTGTGTCTAATCCGATGACTTACCTGTCAGTCGTGCCTTCCATGATTCCCAGACCGGCAGATGATTTGGCGGAGGACATTCACACGCGAGTCAAGCAGGCTGCGGGCAGGAGGTTAGCTTCGTCAAGTCTCCCTCAGCCGCCGCCGAGCAAGGCTTTTATGGCGCTCTATAACTCGATAAAGGAAGGTAGCGTGCCTCAGCCTTACGCGCTGCCGCCGGAGAGCTACGATCTGGTTCCGCAGGGGCCGCGCCCCAACGGCCAGAAGATGTTTATCACCTCTGATCAGTGCATTGGATGTCACGACGCGACTACGAATAACGCCGCCCAGCCTAACATGGTCTACGTTCCTTCGGGTACGCAAACGTATCTCAACCTTTCGCCTTACGGCGAATGGCGCGCATCAATGATGGGGCTTGCCGGGCGCGACCCGATATTCTTCGCTCAGGTGGAAAGTGAGCGCGCTCTCTTCCCCGCACTTGCCGCGCAGATAGATAACAAGTGCTTCAGTTGCCACGGCGTTATGGGCCAGCGCCAGTTCGAGCATGACACCAATAACAAAGAGCCGTTCGTTCACGGGATGGCTACGGAAATCCCGCCGAGCAAACTGGCTCCTTACGGCGCGCTCGCCCGCGACGGAATATCCTGCACGGTCTGTCATCGCATCTCTGCCGAAGGACTGGGCACGCCCGAATCCTACACGGGCCGATTCAAGCTCGGAGGTAATGACGAAATCTTCGGCCCTTATGAAGACGTGATGACACTGCCGATGAAGAACGCTCTCGGATTGGAGCCAAAGAAAACTAAATCGGACCAGATCAAATCGTCCGCGCTTTGCGGCTCGTGTCACATAGTCGAGACTCCCGTGTTGAGCGACGGCGGAGCAAACGAGCCTGATCCGATAAACAAGCCAAAGCGAGTAGCGCACGAACAGAGCACGTACTTCGAATGGCGCAACAGCATCTTTTCGGATGAGACCAAGCCTGTGCCCGCTACGGCAAAGACATGCCAGCAATGCCATATGCCCGGCGATTACAGAGGCGACCCGTTGAAGTTTAAAATCGCCAGCATCGAAGACGACACGTTCCCCTATACAGACAATCGCGCGCCCGACAGCGACATCACTATGAAGATTCGCGGCTCGAACACGCCCAATGATGACAAAGACCCGAACAATCGTTACTCGCGCCACACGCTCGTAGGCATCAACCTTTTCGGGATGCGAATGTTCCGCCAGTACTACGATTCCATCGGCCTCAGGTACAACGACCCGATGGCAGTTTTCGGCAACCCCATGCCGGGCATGGAGCTTTCGGAACAGGCGAGCCTCGATCAGGCGACGAAAGATTCGGCTGATATAGAGCTTGTGTCTGTCACGATGACAAGCACGGGGCTTGACGCTCGCGTGAGAGTGAAGAACAAAGCCGGTCACAAGCTCCCAAGCGGCGTAGGATTCCGGCGCGCCTTTCTAGAGTTTCAGGTGCTCGACGCGCAAGGCGGGCCGCTGTGGGCATCGGGAAGAACCAACGAGCTTGGCGTTATCCTCGATGGCGTGACGAACAAGCAGCTCCCTACAGAGTTTTTTGACGTAGGCACTGACGGCAAGCAAATGTACCAGCCTTATTACAGCCGCATCAATCAGGGCAATCAGGTGCAGATATACGAAGAGTTGTTCAAGGACAAAGTTGTGAACGGCGTTTTCACAACAAGCTTTTTCAGTCTCGCCTATGAAGTCAAAGACACGCGATTGATGCCGCAGGGATGGAAGCGCGACGGCCCCGACGCAAAGGCCACGATGCCCAAAGGCGGGGATGAGCGTCCGGTCGGCGACACTTACTTCAACGGCAGCGGCTCGGACGAATTGACCTACAGCGTGAATCTGGGCGGCAACAAGTCAAAAGCCGTGACCGTCGTGGTACGGCTCTACTATCAATCAATACCGCCGTATTATTTGCAGCAGCGATTCACGACCGCGCCTACGGGAACGTTCACAAAGAACCTCTGGTATTACGCCAGCCGGTTGAAAGTAAACGAGCCGGGTTCGCCTCTGGCATCATGGAAGCTGAAGATAGCCGAAACCAGCAAGAAGCTTTGACGAGAGTTTGGAGTACCGCCTTCAGGCGAGAATCTTTCGCATCCATAACCTTCCGCCTGAAGGCGGTACTCCAAACTGTTTTATGAAAAAATACAGAATCGCAGAGCGACGACGAGCGATTGATCGCGGGATAGATTTTATCTATGGCGTGGCTTCAGACGCGCAAATCTTCGACGACTACGGTCACGACTTGCTTCTCTTCTTTCGCATAATAGCGCAGACGGCGCAGGACGCGCGGCTGCGCGCGACTGCGCGCAAGATGGGCAGAGAGCGTGCGCGGCAGTGGCGGCGCGATTACCCTGCGCTTCCATCGGAAATGGATGCGGACACGGTCGCGCACATGGTTTTCGGCAGCAGTGCCGCGGACGGATTAGGCGTGTGCGATGCGGCGCTCAAATCCAGGATTTGCCGCGCTGCTCGCCGATTCTCCGCGCAAGATTATTTCTCGTTCGATCCCTTGACCGAGCCGCCGCCCGGCGACGTGCCCAAATATTGCGACTGTGGCGAAAGCAATTCGCGTGGGCAAACCATATGTGCGAGTTGCCGCAAATCGCTTCGTATGGAGAGTCGTTATTCGGTCTGGTGCGTCGCTCTGGCGAGAAGTTATGCGGGCGACCGATACGGCGCAAGGTTGGGTGCGCGCTTAGCCGATGTGATCAAATGGCTGCCCGTCATGCGCCCATATCGAGGAAGGGAGAGCGGAAAAAACGAGGACTTCAACGATACGGTTTACGCCGTCACGCATGTTGTCTACACGTTGAACGGTTATGGCGTTTATAACCTTTCGCCTGATTTGTTGGCCGACGAATTCGAGTTCTTGAAGGCAAATCAGAAAGAAGCGATTGCGCTCAAAGACGCAGACATGATGGGCGAATTCTTAGACGCGCTGCAATCGTTCGGGCTTACGGACGGCGATCCGCTGATTCGCGCGGGCATGGATTTTCTATTGTCTGAGCAAAACGCTGACGGCAGTTGGGGCGATAAAAACGACGACGCATTCAATCGTTATCACGCGACCTGGACTGCGATTGACGGATTGCGCGAGTATCGTTGGCAAGGTGAGGGGTTGAGCTTTCCGAGACTAAAGTCGGTGCTGGAACGCGCGGCTAAAAGTTCTATGGCAACGACGAAAGCCACATCAATCGCTTTGTGATTGTCGTATTCTGACCATCTTATTCAGCAAATCAGAAAGAACCGTTTCAGGATCATCACACATTCCCGTGTGAACCATTGATGTTTGAATAACAGTGCTGCGCGGGGCCGTCAGCCAGTGAAAGCGCGCAGAAAGCGAAAGACCCCCGATTGCTCCGGCTGATGTTCCGCCGCGACATATCACTTGAATAGCTTCCAGGTGCGGCTCGATTTCTTCCACGCTCAAGTCGGGCGCGACGGCTGCCAGCCTCGCCATATCGAGTTCTATCGCGGCTTGCAAAAAACTTCGCGCGGGGCAGTAGACAACCGCCCCGACGTTAATAAATTCTTCGCGCTCCACACGCGGTACGAGGCGTATCAGCGCATAACTAAATGAGCTTTTTTCGAGCACTCTCCGCCTCCTCTACAAACACTTGAGACAATTCGAGCCTGCGTCCTAAAAACTCAGCATAGGCGCGGCGATGTTCGGCAATCGAGTTGAAGCCCGGCTCACCCGAAAGCCATTCGTCAGGTATTAGAGCGACTATGCGTTCTATTTTGTCATGCGAAAGTAGCGGGGTGAAATCTGCCGTTACAGCTTCAAGCTCAGAGGCTCCGTGCAGCAGAACGTGATCTTTAATATGAGTAAAGGGACGCCGTATGTGCTCTTCGTAACCTTGCCAGTTGTGATGAAAGAAGAGCGCTGCGCCGTGATCAATAAGCCAGAGCCTTTTATGCCAGATGAGCATATTAGTATTGCGCGCCGTCCGGTCAACGTTCGTGACGAATGCGTCAAACCAGACAATCTCGGAAGCCAGCCGCGAATCAATTTTTTCAACCACAGGATCGAACGTTATCGAGCCAGGCAGATAATCGAGGGCAAGGTTAAGGCCCGCGCTTGCCTTGAGTAAATCTTGAATCTCCGGGTCGGGTTCGGTTTTGCTTAAATCCAAATCCAGTTGAGCGAAGACGATTTCGGGAACAAGCAAACCAAGCGCGCGCGCCGTCTCACCGGCAATCAACTCAGCGATCAGAGCTTTAACGCCTTGCCCCGCGCCGCGAAACTTGAGCACATACATACCGTCGTCGTCTGCTTCGACAATGGCAGGCAAAGAGCCGCCTTCGCGCAGCGGCGTAACGTATCTGGTGACGCAAACAGTTCTTATATTGAGGTGCGATTGATTCTCACTCATTTCTGATTAGGATATAGATTCACCGCAGAGGCGCAGAGGACGCAGAGGTTGAAAACATTTCTCTGCGCCCCCTCTGCGTCCGCCGCGTGCGAAGCACATCATCGGCCATCCTGCGCCTCTGCGGTGAACTGCTTTTATATTCAAAGCTTCTTTCCGACTATCGAAACATCAATCAATGTCGGCGAACGAAAACGTGAGACGCTTTTTGGCCTGATCGAACGCGGCCAGCAAAGAGCTTCTATCTTGCGCGCCCATGTTTATCATCGCGTAAGAGTAGCTTTCGACATCGTCCATGTGCTCGTAGTCCGACATCCGCTCGCCTTCTTCATAGAATAAGTGCACCAGCGTTTCCGGCAGTAGCCGTTTAATATCGCTTATCTGTTTCCGGTCGGGCAAGCGCACAACCCTTTTGTCTTCAAAGCAGCGTAGCACAAAGCTGGCTGCGACTTTGAATTTGCCTTCGCGCTTTTTAACGACGGGGCGCTCGCCTGCCGCAAGCGCGAGCATTATCTCGTATGTATTTGTCCCGTCAACCTTCTCCAGCAGATCGGCAAACTGGCCGACCATTCGCGGGTTTATTTCTACGATCTGTATTAGGTCTTTCTTCGAATCATAAAACATCTCGATGTTGAACATGCCATTGTCATAGCCTATGCGCCGCAGAACTTTTTTGGCGATGCAGGCCATTCTTCGTTGAACGCTTTCGGGAAGCGAGGACGGGTACTCGAACCGCTCGAAGCTGATAGTTCCCGGATACATTATCGAATCTACTACGGCAAAGACTTGCGCGTCGCCGCGAAAAACGAACCCTTCGACTGTAACCTGATGGCCTTCCATCAACTGCTCTGCAAGAAAACAGCCGCCATTGGATTTGAATTTCGTATACCGCTCGATGAGCCTGTTGAAAGAGCGCAAGTATCTTGATTTGAATCTCCGCACCGTAGGCTGCGACAAAAACGATTTCATCTCGTCGAAGCTGTCCACGCGCCGCGCAAGAACCGATGACCATGATTTCACAGGCTTGATAAAGAGCGGAAAGTCCAATGCTATATCTTCTTTTTTAATCTTATCGGGATTGATCAAAATCGAGAGCGGCGCGGCTTTGGCGCTGCCTCTCGTTGCGCAAGGCGAGAGTAGTATTTGTGCGAGCACGTCAGAACGCTTTCAGGAGTCGGAGCGGGAAAGCCCATCTCTACGGCGATAGCTGCGGCAAGAATACAGCCGGGATAATCTCCTGAGCTTGCAATGCCCGTAAGCTGCGCGCGCTTGAATTTTTTTATAGTGTCTTCGATGTATAGTCAGAGCGTCGAAACTCGGTCGGTGCCAGCGAGACTCGTATTCATAAAGCAGAAGATTGTACTTGTTTTCCCAGGGGACATTGGTTCTGGATAGTTGCTCCCGATCCCAATGATTTATGTCAATAATCAGAATATTTTTCTTTGCACTCATCTCCCACCATCAAGCCAATGATTCATTTTATGGAACCTGTCGAGAAGCCTTAAGGAGCAGTGGTAGGGTAACATACAAGGCGTATGTTTGACATATAGCCCTTGTTTCGGGCGCGGTTAAACCCGGCCCTGTGATTTATTTATCGAATTATCAGCGATCAATTCGGCGAATCTGAGAAGATAAGGCGGAATAGTTTTTCTTCTTATCATCGCCGCATACCATTGCCTGTGGAAACCTCTCTTTGTCAGCGGCAGCGCCTTGAGCGCGCCCGATTTGATTTGCGGCGCGACCGCCCACCTTGCCATCACGCCGATTCCAAGCCCTGCCTTTACCATCTCGATTATCGCTTCGGTCAACTCGACGCGCGACGTGTGTTTAGGCGAAACGCCCGCAGGGATAAGCACCTTCTGGAAAATCGTCAGGTCTTCTTTCGGGATTGCGTAAACCAGCAGGTGCTCGGACGCGAAATCTTTGGCGCTTGCGAAAGGCCTCGAAGCCAACGGGTGATCAGGGCTTGTGATGACAACCAGTTCGTCACGAAAGAGCGGTTTCAAAAGCAACTTGTTGTTGCGAACAGGCAGTGCTTGAAATGGCTAAATCGAGTCGGCCATCGAGCAAAGCTTCAACGGGTCTTCGCGTCGCTTCGACAACTATTCGCACTTCTACGCGCGGGAAACTTTGATTAAATGGCCCAAGCACCGAAGGCAGCCAGTGATAACAGGTGTAGCATTGTGTGCTGATGCGCAGTATCCCTTCGCGGTGCAGGGCTATCTGGCGGATGTCTTCTTCGGCGCGTTTCAATTCGTCGAGCACTAACGGCGCAGAAGCCAGCAATCGCTCGCCCGCCTGCGTCAATAGCATCTTTTTGTTGAGCCGCAAAAAGAGCGGAGCGCCAAGCTTGTCTTCGATGTCGCGCAGTTGGTGAGAGAGCGCCGATTGCGTGAGGTGCAATCTTGTGGCCGCTTTTGTTATGCCGCCCTCCTTTGCAACCTCTGCGATCAGTTTCAAATGTCGAACTTCCAGGCGCAGATTCATCGCTCGCGCTCCTTTCCTGTCATAAGCTGGGCTATGAGTATAATTCATCGAAATCGTGAAAACAATGAATTGGATTGTTTGAGCGTCAGCCGCTACGATCTTCATCAAGTGCCCTTTTCGCCATTCAATCTGCGGAGGTCGAAAGATGGAATTGCTGTTGCAAGATGTTCGTTACGCAATTCGGTTGCTGTTCAAGCGTCCGCTGTTCGCCACAGTTGCCGTTGTGACTCTGGCGCTAGGCATCGGCGCTAACACTGCAATCTTCAGCGTCGTTGATGCGGTGCTTCTGGCCCCGCTCGCTTACCCGGAACCGGACAGGTTGATGATGATCTGGGCAATCAACTCATCGTCAAACGCAGATCAGCAACCGGCTTCTGTTCCCGACTTCGATGATTTGAAAGAGCAGAGCCAATCCTTTGATGAAATTGCCGCAAGCCGTTCTCAGGCATTCAACCTCACGGACGGCGACGAGCCTGAGCGTGTAGTCGGAGCGCGCGTGACGGTGAACATGTTTTCGGCGCTCGCAGTCAAGCCAGTGGTTGGGCGCGACTTTCTGGAATCGGAAGGACTCGCGGGCGCAGAGCCTGTCGTCATACTGAGCCACAGTCTGTGGCAGCAACTCTATCGGCGCAGACCCCGCAATTGTCGGTCGTGCGTTGAATATAGATGGTAAAAGCTACACCGTGGTGGGCGTCTTACCGAAAGGAATCCATTATCCAGCGCAGGACACGAATCTATATGTGCCGTTCATTCCTCAACCGAACGAGATAGTTCGCGGCGCTCGTTTCCTGCGCGTGATCGGGCGATTGAAGAGAAATGTCTCGCCAGCCGAAGCCCGCGCAGAGATGGAGACAATCGCGAGCAGAGTGGCCGTCGCATATCCGGCGACGAATACGGGATGGGATATTTATCTCGTCCCGTTGCACGAGCAAATAGTGGGACGCGTGCGGCCAGCCTTGATTGTCTTGTTGTCTGCGGTTGGTTGCGTGCTGCTGATCGCCTGCGCCAACGTAGCTAACCTTTTGCTTGCGCGAGCCGCCGCGCGTAGCGCTGAGTTCGCCATACGTGCTGCGCTCGGAGCAAGCCGATGGCAACTTGTTCGCCAATTGCTCACAGAGAGCCTTGTGTTGAGCGCGCTTGGCGGCGTGTTCGGATTGTTGCTTGCAATGTGGGGCGTGCCGTTTCTTACAGGCATCAGCGCCTCAAGCATCCCGCGCGTCGAAGGCATAGGCATCAATCTTCGCGTGCTTGGTTTCACAGCAATCGTGTCGCTCGTCTACAGGCGCAGTGTTCGGACTCGCGCCCGCGCTTCGATCATCCAGCAAGCAACTCACTGATGCGCTCAGAGAAGGAAGAAGAGGCTCGACCGGAAGCATACTTCATCAACGGTTACTCAGCGCGCTGGTCGTATCCGAAGTCGCGATAGCAATGGTGCTTCTGGTTGTGGCGGGGCTGATGATCCGAAGTTTTCTTTCGATCAGCAACGTAGCTCCGGGCTTCAATCCCAAAGGGGTTATCACCTTGGGAGTGGGTTTGCCTTTATCCAGATATCCGGGCTTGCAACAGCAGGCGATCTTTTACGACAAACTGGTGGCGCAGATCAGAACGCTGCCGGGCGTTGAATCTGCCGCAAGCGTAATACGGCTTCCGATGCTTGGGTTCAACGCCTCGACCGGTTTCACTCATTCAGGGAAAGCCCGTTCAACAGGGCACTGAACCGAATGCTGATTATCGAGCAGTGACGGATGATTATTTCAGGACTATGGGCATTCCATTGTTGAAAGGGCGCGACTTCACAATTCGAGACTCGAAAGACGCGCCCGATGCGATGATCATAAACGAAATGCTGGCCGAGCGATTTTTTCCCGGCGAAGACCCTGTGGGCAAGCGCATACAGATTTTCCCTGACCCTACGAGATGGCGCGAGATAGTCGGCGTGGTCGGAAACGTGAAGTTGCTGGGACTAGACGCAGAGACCAATCCGACGATATATGTTCCCTACTCTCAGAACCCTTATCCGGCGCCCTGCGAAATGTCTTTCTGGTTGCGCGAACAAGCAGTGACCCCAAAAGCCTCGTCGCTTCGATTCGCAGCGAGTTGAAATCTTTGGACAAAGATATTCCTGTTTCGCAGGTTCAGACTATGGAAGAAGTGATTTCAGGCTCGCTCGCCCAGCGTCGTTTGAGCATGTCGCTGCTGATTGTGTTTGCGGCGCTTGCGGCGGGACTTTCGGCTGTAGGGATTTATGGCGTGATGGCCTACATCGTCGCCCAGCGCACGCACGAGATCGGCATTCGCATGGCAATGGGCGCAGAACAAAAAGACGTGATCAAAATGGTGCTGGGCGATGGAGCGAAGTTGACGTTTGCGGGCATCGGCGTAGGGCTGACAGTGGCAGTGGGCTTAACTCGCTTCCTTCAGAGTTTACTCTATCAAGTGTCTGCTACCGATACTGTCATTTATGCGAGCATCGCCCTGTTGCTGAGTGTTGTCGCGCTGCTGGCAAGTTACATCCCTGCGCGAAGAGCGGCTAAAGTAGACCCGATGGAAGCGCTGAGATGCGATTAAGGAGCGTATTTGTTATGGAGTTCAAACTTGAAGAAGCTATAGAGATACTTGGTCGAACACCTGAAACTTTGCAATCGCTGCTCGGAGATTTGCCGGGCAACTGGATTACGAATAACGAAGGGGCGGACAGTTGGAGTCCGTTCGATGTTCTTGGGCATTTGATTCACGCAGAAGAGGAGGATTGGATTCCTCGCGCAAGAATAATTCTAGAGCACGGCCAGTCGCGCCCTTTTGATCCGTTCAACCGCACCGCTATGTTTGAAAAGTCGAAAGGAAAATCAACCGACGAGTTGTTAGAGGTGTTCAAGTTCTTGCGCCAAAAAAATCTCGAATCGCTCGGGCAGATGAATCTGAACGCAGAGAAATTGAATCGGAAAGGGACGCACCCTGCTTTGGGCCAGGTGACGTTAGAACAACTGCTCGCAACGTGGGTCGTTCATGATCTGAGCCACATCGGGCAAATCGTAAGAGTCATGTGCAGGCAATATGACGCGGAGGTCGGCCCCTGGAAAGCTTACCTGCCAATACTAAGAGGAAACGATGAATGATGAATGATGAACGATTCGTTTGCAGTGCAACACTCATCGTTCATCATTCATCATTCATCATTTCTGATAAGGCGCGTCCCACGTTCCGGCAAATGCGATTTCGCTGACAGGCTTGCGCGAGCGAGCGGCTAGTTCTTTCGCTCTGGTTTTTTCATCCAGATCATCGAGGTTGCCGCGATAAGGGTAACCGATTGCAATCATCGCAAGGACGGTGAAGCCTTCCGGTATGTTGAACTCGCTGCGCGCACGCGCGGGGTTAAAGCCTGCCATCTGATGCGCGACAAGTCCTAACTCTACGGCTTCGAGCACAAGGTTTTCGCTCGCAAGCCCGACATCATGCTGCGCCGTCCGGTTCGACTCTTCGTTGTGCGTAAAGTTATCGCGCGCAATCGAAATCATCAGCACAGGCGCTTTGAGCGCCCACGCATTCCCTTCGACCAGACACGAGCGTGCGCGCTCGATCGCTTCCGGGTCTGTTCCATCAAAGACCAGATAACGCCACGGCTGCTCGTTGAAGCAGGACGGTGCCCAGCGAGCGGCTTCAAGCAGTGTCATTATTTTTTCGCGCTCTACTTCGCGGCCGTCTTCAAAGATGCGCGGACTCCAGCGGCGCGCTATTTCGTCGTCAAGCGGGTAATCAGCAGATGCTGGTTTTTCAGGATATGCGGTCTTCTGTCGGTTTGTCTTTATTATCGCTCATCTTCCCTCTCGATCTTTGTTGTAATGCAAGCGTGCGTCACTTAAGAAGTATACGCCGGGGCGAACTCCTGACCAACTTGACTTGTTCGCGGGCGGCCAATAGCATTCACGCGAGCACAGTGGAGCAGGCTCACAATTCCGGTTTCAATTCCAATTAGTTTCAGGTGAGGTCAGTCATGAAAGGCTTGATGATACGCTCGATGTTCGCATTATTAATCGCGCTTGCCGCGCTTCCCGTCATCGCGCAGGAAAAATCCGGCGATAAAACGATAACGGCTCGAACCACGGGGCTTCAAAAACTCGACGGCTTCGTTCCGATCTATTGGGACGCGGCGGGCGGCAAGTTGCTTATGGAAATCTCGCGCTTCAACAAAGAGTTTCTCTATCAGGTCTCGCTTCCGACCGGCGTTGGATCAAACCCTGTCGGGCTTGATCGCGGCCAGTTGGGCAAAACCTCCGTCGCATATTTCGAGCGCATCGGGCCGAAGGTGTTGATGATCGAGCCTAACTATCGCTACCGCGCGCTTTCAAACGACGCAGCCGAACGCCGGGCGGTCGAAGAATCGTTCGCGCGCTCTGTGCTGTGGGGGTTCAAAGTCGAAGCCACAGAAGGCGACCGCGTGCTGGTTGATGCGACGACGTTCTTTATCCGCGACGCGCACGGCGTAATTGAACGCCTCAGGCAAGCAAGACAAGGACAATATCGCTTCGATGAATTGCGCAGCGCCGTTTACCTGCCGCGCACTAAGGCTTTTCCGAAGAACACTGAGATTGAAATAATTCTTACATTTGCATCCGATGGCGACACAGGGCCGCTCGTGCGCGATGTCACGCCTTCGCCCGCATCCATCACAGTGCGCGAGCATCATTCGCTAGTCGAATTGCCCGAAGACGGCTACAAATCGCGACGGCTCGACCCGCGAGTCGGCGTTCACGGCATAATGTTTTACGATTACGCTTCGCCAATCAGCGACCCGATTGAAAAAAGATGGATAAGCCGTCACCGCCTTCAAAAGAAAGACCCGAACGCAGCCGTCTCGGAACCCGTCAAGCCTATCATCTACTACGTTGACAACGGCGCGCCTGAGCCGATTCGCAGCGCGCTGGTCGAAGGCGCGTCGTGGTGGAATCAGGCTTTCGAGGCCGCTGGTTTCAAGAACGCATTTCAGGTGAAAGTGCTGCCCGAAGGCGCTGACCCGATGGACCTGCGCTACAACATGATTAACTGGGTGCATCGCTCGTCGCGCGGCTGGTCGTATGGCAGCAGCGTCACAGACCCGCGCACGGGCGAGATTATCAAAGGCAATGTCACGCTCGGCTCGCTTCGAATAAGACAGGACTATTTGATCGGAACGGGGCTGATCGCGCCGTTCAAGAACAACAATCAAGGTGAAGGCGAAGACGAATGCGAACTAGGCATGGCACCCGACCTCGAATACCTGACAGACCTCGATCCCTCGACCGATTCCGCAGCGATGTCGCTTGCGCGCATTCGCCAGTTGTCGGCGCACGAAGTAGGCCACACGCTCGGGCTGGCGCACAACTTTGCGGCGAGCACATACGGGCGCGCATCTGTGATGGATTATCCCGCGCCTATGGTCGAGATAAAAAACAACAAGCTCGATTTATCGAATGCTTACTGCCGTTGGCATCGGCGCTTATGATAAATTCGCCATCAAGTATGGCTACACGGAATTTGCGGCGGGCGCGAACGAAGCGGCAGAGCTTGAGCACGTACTTGAAGCAGGCGTCGCCGCCGGAATGTTGTTCATCAGTGATGCAGATGCGCGACCACCGGGCGCAGCGCATCCGCTTGCGAGCCTCTGGGATAATGGCGACGACCCGGTCGCTATGCTGCGCCACGAGATGGAAGTGCGCCGCATAGGGCTTTCCGAATTCGGATTGAACAACATCCGCGCAGGCACGCCGATGTCATTGCTCGAAGCCAAATTGCTTCCGCTCTACCTGCATCATCGTTATCAACTTCAAGCCGCCGTCAAATCCGTAGGCGGAGCCTATTACACTTACGCAGTGAAGTCGCAAAACGGCCCCAGCCCTGCAAAGATTCAAGAGATAGTCCCTGCGGCGCGACAACGCGATGCATTGAGCGCTGTGCTCGACACGATCAAACCGGATGCGCTCGCCATTTCGCCGCGCATACTTGAATTGATACCGCCGCGCGCGTTTGGATACGAAGGCGGCACGACTGAACTGTTTGCAAGGCGCTCTGCTCCGGTGTTCGACCCAATAAGCGCGGCGACGATAGCGGCTGACTTTGCAGTATCGGGTTTGCTTGAGCAGAATCGAGCCGCGCGGCTGATGACTTTTCACGCGCGCAATAGCGCGAACCCTGATTTCAAAGAAGTCGTTGACGCTCTTGTGGCGCGCGCGTGGAAGACGCCGCTGCCTGCGGACGCTTATCAGGCAGCCATAGCCCGCGCAGTGCAGAGCCTGGTCGCGAACTCGATTGATGGAGTTGGCAGCAGATGATGATGCAGCGCCCGGTGTGCGAGCCGTAGCGACTGAAACGCTGCGAAATCTGAGCGCAGGGCTTGCCGCGCCTGCCGCCGCAGCAACCGAAGGGGCGCACCGCAGAGCAACGCGCGACGACATCGAACGATTCCTTGCGCGACCCGACGCAACGCGCAAACAGACCGCGCCGCTTCCGCCTCCGCCGGGCGACCCGATTGGTTCAAGATCGCATAACGAGTAGTAATGATTGCTCCGTAGGAGCGACCTTCTATAGCGGCATGATATAAAACGATTTCGTGCTCCATGGAGCGACCTATGGTTGATAGGTCGCTCCTATGGAGCTACAGAAAATATTACGTATGCTGTAACTATCGACAGGTCGTCATCTAACGGGACTGCAAAGACAGCCTCTAAACAGCAAAGAACTTTTTTTCCAAGGGGTATATCGCGGTTCTACTCTTTTCCGGCTAAAGAGAGTTTCCATGCGCGTATGCGCCCGATGTTGCGCGCCTCGACTGGCTCCATCTCTTGAAATTTCGCCTGTGATTCTTCGTCCAGTTTTTGAAAAAGAGCGTTACTCACCACAATTTCATCAGGCGCTGCATTCGAGCTGAGACGGGCGGCAGTGTTGATGGAATCGGCTATAGCGCCCATGTGCGCTCGGCTGAAAGGGCGCAACGACATGAATGTTCAATTCGCCTATCGCCATGCCGATGTGACACCCGCCCGCGCTCTGAAGATGATCAATCTGCCGCTGCCATTCGTTCGAGACGGAGTTGCCGATGTCTACGAGCGCCTTTGCGCATGCAAGCGCATTTTCGACATAACTCTCTTTGCGGTCTAATACTCCAAACAGAGCCAGCACTCCGTCTCCGAGGAATTGATAAAGCATTCCTCCATAACTGAGCACCTGATACCTGGCCTTTGAATAAAACGACGTGAGCACGTGACGGACAACATCGTCGTCGCGAGTATCGCGCACGTAACTGGAAAAGCAACTGAGGTCTGCAAAGATGACTACGACAGATTTGTACAATCCCGGAACCATAATCGTTCGCGGCGTCGCGTTGTCGGATTCACGCATGCGCCGCAACACCCAGAACCCGAAATGCCAGATCAGCGATGATTGCAGAGGGTCGTTAGAGAATGATTCACCAAATGCATGCACACCCTTAGCTCGATCAATCGCATTATGCAGTTCCGCGATTTCGCCTTCTGTCAGAGTGCTTATTTCCAAATCGAATTGTTTGCTGATCAGTGAAAGCAGTTTCTCTTCGCCCCAAACTTCTAAGCCCAGACCGGGTCTGAGACAAGTCGCGTATTTCGTTTTCGATCTCGCTCCAATTCTCGTAGCTTTCAGAGTCCACTACGAGGACTATCTTTGAAGCGTCCCTGTTGGCCGTTGTCGCCGGTGCCATATTTTCGACTGATATGACGGATGATTTTATCGGGCGGATAACCGTATTTTATCTCGACGAAATACGGCGCATTGCCGGGGACGCGAACCTCTATGTCGGCAAACGCTCCTGCAATACCTAAATACACTTCTTGATTGATAAGAATGTCTTCGGGTTGAACGCCGTCTTGCGTTACGTGTTGAAATCGCGACAGGTCACAACATATCTCTTCCAGAAATAATCGTAATTCCCTGAGATAGCTTTCGCCATGTAATGAGCCTTTTTTCATTGAATCATTCCCTATAGACTAATCACTTTTCGCGCTCTCCATCTCCCGAACGAACCCTATGTAATCCGTGTAGGCGGGAGTTTCTCCCTCCGCTCGCACAGCCATCGCAACTTGCCCTCGATGATAAGCCGAATGCATCAGGACGTGCGTCAATATGTCTCGATAAGATGTGCTGTACTCTGTACCTTTGCTGTTTTTATACGTAGCGACGCGGTCGAGTTTCTCTTCCGTCAATTCATCGATCAGCGCGGCAAATGCCTTTTTGACTTCGAGCGCCAGAGCTTCGCATTTCTTCAAGCGTCGTGCCCTGCCAGAAGTCGAACCCTGTTGAATCCTGATTGGTTTGCAACCTTAACAGCCATGTCTTTTCGGCAAGCAGCAGGTGAGCAAGCGCGCGAACAGCTTTCGCGCTGGGGTTCGACGATTGTCTGAGCGAATCCATCATTTTGTTATTTGCCCATTCGTTGTAACTGAGCAACCCGCGCACCATTTCCAGTGTTTGCATAACGTCCCTTATCTCTTTAATTTATTTTTTAGTCTGCTCTATCTCATATTTGACTTTGAGATAGAGTGTGAATTGTACGACAGGCTCGATGACTACGGGGTTTATCACGTAATCGAAACCGTCGGCATTCAAGGCATTGAAGAAAAAAGTTCTACTCTTGCGCGCTCCTTGAATTGTATATCTCTGCCGGTAATAATCGCTGCTTATCTCTTCGGATTCATAAGCCGTGTAAGAATCGTACATCTCTGTGGGAAAGTATATGCTGGGCTTTTCGGCATATACCTGAGCGGGCGACTGAAACCGGATGCCTAACAGTTTTTCGTACCTTGTTTCTTTCTGCTTGATGACGCGCGCGGCCTCTTCCATAAGACGGTTCTGAATGCTGCCGGTATCTTTCACGATATAGTCTACCTTGATCAGGTCGAAGATTTTCGATCGAGACGCTGCGATCACCAGTTTGTCGAGCAGCGCCTTGTCTTTATAGTGAATGGAAATATTCTTCTTTAATTCAAACCCGACCAGCTTCTCCTTAGCGATACCGGCTGCAACCTCGTAGGCGTAAATTTTATTCTGCGCCGCGAAATCAACAAAGACATCATCGCTATTTATGCCCAATTGCTTCAACTCGGATGAGTAGGCGTTTACTGTGGTGTCCATCTTCTGATTGCATTCGGCGATAGTCGCGCATTCCTGCGAGATGCCGAAGACGGCTACAAATTCATCGGCTTTGACATTCATCAAAACGCTTGCTTCGATGAACACGCTGTTTGCAGTTGGAGGCACATCTGTCTGTGCCAGCGCGCGCTTGTTTCTTTCGTTCTGCTCTGCCTTCGCGTTGCCGCCGGATTGCGAATAGCCGACATTGCCGCTGGCCTGGGCGAAACAAGCAACGGCGCTGGCAAAGATTACTAATAAAACACTCGCGATTTTTTTCATTCCAGTCTCCTTTTCAATCAGCCGCATTGTAACCTTGTGGGTACGCGAGTCGCCATTCCCAGGCAGTTCGTGTGATAGTCGCCAGATCGGCATACGCAGGCCGCCAGCCGAGCACGCTTATCAGCCTTGCTTGCATCGGCGATCAGGCGCGAAGGGTCGCCGGGGCGTTGCGGCTCGATTCGCGTTTCGATTGCTTTGCCAGTCACGCGCCGCGCCGTCTCGATGACTTCGAGCACGGAATACCCTTGCCCGTTGCCGAGATTGATGTGTGTCGAATCGCTTCCCTGCTGCAAGTAGTTGAGCGCGCGGATGTGCGCATCGCCTAGATCGGCGACGTGAATGTAATCACGTATGCATGTGCCGTCCGGCGTCGGATAGTCGTCGCCGAATACGGAGACGTAAGGCAGATGGCCGTCCGCCGCGGCGAGCACGTTTGGAATCAAGTGAGTTTCCGGTTCGTGATGCTCGCCACAATTTTCAAAAGCGCCAGCCGCATTGAAATATCGCAAGGCAACGAAGCGCAAACCGTATGCGCGGTCGTAAGATTCAAGGATGCGCTCCATGAAATATTTCGACCAGCCATATGGATTCGTCGGGTGTTGCGGGTGCGCTTCATCAATCGGTATGCGTTGCGGCTCGCCATATGTAGGCGCAGGTTGAAGAGAAGACGACGCGCCGCACATTCGCTTCGACCAGCGCATCCAGTAACCCTATGCCTTGTGCGACATTGTTTTCGAAGTAGCGCGCGGGTTCCTCGACCGATTCGCCAACGTAGGCGAACGCCGCAAAGTGTATGCAAGATTGGACGCCGTGCTCTTGCACAATGCGCCTGACAAGCGCGCGATCTCCGATGTCGCCTTCATAAAAAGGCACATCGGCGTTAACGGCTGCGCGGTGTCCGCGTGAAAGGTTATCGAGCACCACGACGCGCGCAGATTGCATCCGTAATAATTCGACCGTCACGCTGCCGATATAGCCCGCGCCTCCGGTCACGAGAACCGTCATTAAAATTCCTCCTTAAAACAATAATAACAGTACCGCGAGCCATAGCGAGCGGGTTAGCTCAGTCGATAACCCGCTCGCTATGGCTCGCGGTACTGTTAAACCCACTCGACGCGCTGCAACTTCAAATGGCCGAACCTGGCAGCGCCCGGCGACGAACTGGAAAAGATGCGCGGACGATAATTCATTCGGCGCGCATATTCATCCGCGACTTGCTCGACACTTGCGTCCGCGCCGCGCCGACCGAGCACGGCGACCGTCCCGCCGCTGCCGCCGCCCGTGATCTTAGCCCCATAAAGCCCCTGCGCGCGTCCGGCTGAACGAACCAGATCGACTAACAAATCAGTGCCTGCCGAACCTAACCCGCACGCCGAATAGCTGGCGTGCGACCCGTACATCAAATCAGACAACGATACTAACTCGCGTTCGGCCTGAGCCGTCCCTAACAATTCAGCGAACCGGCAAACCCGCGCGTGCTCATAGATTGGATGCGCCGTCGGAGCGAGCACATTATAACTGCATTCTGCTTGCACCCGCGTTACAGTATCGGTGATGCCTTTATAGCGCGTTAAAAATTCAGCGCCCGTGATGCGCTCCGGCAAAAGCGAGGCGTAGTGTTGCTCGAACTGAGAAGGAGCGATGTTAGCCAGATAGCCGTGCCATCTCGGATCACGAATGCTAACGACTCCTTTCACATCCGTCTCATCAATAAGAAGCCCGGCCAGTTCTGCTATGATCGTGTAGCCCATGAATGCGCCGGTTCGCACAGAGCCGTAATCCCCGCTGCCTACCGAATGACGGATGCCTGAATCAATGCCCCACACTGCGATCTCTTCGGGTATGCGCCGCATCGCTTCGAGTTCAGCGGGCTGGCACAGCAGCGCCAGCAATTGATTTGCTTCACCGCAAGACGCAGCCATCTGATCCATCACTCCGCACGGCGCTCCAACCACATGATTTTCAACCATCTGGCACAGCAGCGCCATATCGCGAGGCGCAATCGAAATATCAAACGCCGTGGCAACGGCGTTCATCACGGCGACTTCGACTGCCGCCGAAGAACTCACGCCCTTGCCTTCCGGCACTCGCGAATCAATCAGAATACGCGCGCCTTGTTTGAAAAGGATTCCGCGTTCACGCATCAGCACGAGAAATGCGCCCGCAACATACGCCGCCCAACTTTGCGCTGCGTCACGACGAAATAGCGCGCGCGCTTCCTCGTAGCTGATAGGTTTTCCGCCGCTTTCAAAATCCGCGAGCAGCATCTCGAACGAGCGGGCTTGATTATTTTCTTCGGCGCTGAGGCTTAAGATTTTCAGCTCGCGCGATTCATCCCGTTGCACTGCCGCAATCGCAGCTTCCCTGATCGGCAGTTCGAGCGTAAGCGAGCCAGAGTAATCGGCGATGCCGCCCATCACATCCAATCTTCCGGGCGCACGCGCAACGAATATTTCGGCTTTCGAGTCTACAAACGCGCGCGCTTCTATCAAGTGTGAATCCTTGAGCGTATTGAGCGTTTCGATGAAGGCTTCGACATCGGAAAGGTTTTGCGTTGAGCCGTCAGTGATACGGTACATCGAATTTATCTCTGGCCTTCCTGCTTCAATAGGCCGCGCTTGTGCAAAGCTGCCCGCAACAAAGGTTCGATTTGCGCGCGAACGCTTTGATTCGCATAACCCACCCACGCGACATCCGGCTCGACCGATAGGCGCGCGCCGAGCGGCTCTCCACTCGCGTCGGTCACGATAACGCCCAGTTCGCGCGCTATCAACTCCGTGCAAATATCATAAGGATGACAGCAGATGCCGAGCGCCAATCCGCGCTGGCTTAGAACGCCTTCCATCAACGGTCGCAGGTCTGCGATGAAACGGTCGTGCCCGCTCAACAATTCGTAAAGCTGCCCGCCGCTCGAAGCGTATTGGTCTTCAAAGCAATGCGCCTTGCCCGGTTGCACAGGGCCGAGAGCGGCGCTTACGATCTCTTCATCAATCGCCGCGAGTTCATCACGCGCGCCGGGAAAAAATCGCGAAATGCTTGCATATCCATGCGCCATGGTCGGCGCGCTTGAAGGTTGCAAGTGAAGCGGGCTGCGTTCGCCCGTCAGACGATTAATGCGTTCGGCGCACGCGCCCTGCCCGCGAATAGCCCACATAACGTCCGATAGATGTTGTTTGACCAGCGGTATCTCTGTCTGCACGGCCAGTTCGATGTCTGTAAGATTAGTCTCAATGCCTTTGTTCGCCGCCACGCCAGTCAACACCCAGGCGCTGCGTTTCTGGTACATCAACCCGCGCGTGCCGTCTATCGGGTCAACGATTATGCGCCAGGCGGCGCTCGCTTCCGGCACACCGCGAGGGAGCGTGATTTGCCCTCCTGCAAGACCTTCGGCAATGAGCACGACGGAAGTGTGCGGCGCGATTTCGCGCTCGAAGAAGTCAATGATTAACTCTTCGCTCACACGATCAACCGCATAGATCGTATCGCCTTCTTCTTCCCGCGCAACGCGAGCAAGGCTTTCGAGCGCCGAACGCTCACACGCCTCGACGACGCGATCACGAATCTCTTCGTGCAATCGTCGGAGCGTATCCGAATAGCATGCTTGCATTCATCATCATGCTTTCGTCTCCGATTTTGAGATTTGCTTGTAATGAACGTCAGGTTGTCGGCGCAATTCTTCGGCCTTCTCTTCGGGCGCTGTGTCTGAGAGGAAGTTGCCGCCGCCGATTTCCGGCCCCGCAAGATACTTCAACAGATTTGGCTTACGCAAAGGCGGGTGAAACTCGATGTGAAAATGAAACGCTCGGTGATCGCCGCCGTCGGTCGGCGCTTGATGAAGCGGCATGACATACGGGAACGGCATACGCCACAAATTATCATACTTGACCAGAACAGTTTTGAGAGCCTGAGCGAAATCGCTCGCTTCCGCGTCCGAAAGTTCGCCGATGCTTGCGCGCGTGCGCTTGGGCGCGACATAGACTTCGTAAGCGTAGCGCGCAAAGTATGGGATGAATGCAATTGCTCTTTCATTCTCGAAAATGATGCGCCGCCCGTCCTGTTGTTCGGCGCGGATGATCTCGTCAAAAAGAACGCGCCCTGTTTCTTTCAAGTGATTTGCGGATGCGCGCGCTTCGGTTTCGATAGTTTTGAAAACGAAATTGGTCGCGTAAATCTGGCCGTGCGGGTGCGGGTTCGATACGCCGACCGTCTCGCCTTTATTCTCGAACATCAGCACGTGATTGATTTCGTCACGGCTGCCCAATTCCCCATACTGCGCTTGCCATACGGCGATGAGGTTTTCGATTTCCTGTTGTTCGAGTTCCGCAAGCGACAGGTTGTGTTGGGGGCTGTAACAGATGACGCGCGCGATTCCTTGCGCGGAGCGGTTGCGATAAATTCCTACGGGCGCGTCCAAATCCTGCGGGGCATCCGCACCCACGCAAGGCAGGTCATTATCAAAGACGAACACTCCTGTGTAATTTTCATTATGCGCGCCGCCGACGCGCGTGTTGCCGGGACAGAGGTAGCAATCTCGAACGTAGTCAGGCTCTGTTACTTCTTCACGCTCGACTGTCTCGCCGCTCCACGGGCGATTCTGTCTGTGCGCCGCGACGATCACCCATTCTTCGCGCAAAGGATGCCAGCGTTCTTCCCAGACGGCAGTTCGACGCGCGAGTTTTTCAGGCGGCGCAGTTTTGTTGTCGGTCATCTGCTCTCTTTGCATATCTGTCAAGCAGGCAAAGATTAAAAAAATTAAGTTGTCGTCTTTGATGCCGCCGACATTATCTGTCTAAAACTCCAGCTTGCTCAAGTAATCAAAGCTGACCTTGATACTCTCAAGCGGAGCATCTGACTTGTCCTGCTCCACGAAGTAATGCTTGATGCCCGCCTTCTTCGATTGCGCGAAAATTGTTTTGAAATCTATTGTGCCGCGCCCGACCTCCGTAAAATCTTTCTTCGGCGTGTTATCCATATCCTTGACGTGAACGAGCGGGAAGCGGCCCGGATGCTTGTTGAAATAAGCAAGCGCATCCTGCCCGGCCTTCGCGATCCAGTAGAGGTCGAGTTCCATTTTGACAAGCTTCGCGTCAGTCTGAAACAGCAGCACGTCATAAGGCACTTTGCCCTCAAGCGGGACGAACTCGAAATCGTGGTTATGGTAGGCAAACTCGATTCCCGCTTTTCGACAATCCTCGCCTGCGCGATTGAAGATAACGCCGAGCGTAAGATAATCATTGAGCGTCGCGCGTTCATTCGGCATCAGATACGGACAGACAATGAATTTGTGGCCGATGATTTTGGCCGCTTCAATCGCTCCTTTCAAATCTTTCTGAAGCGCGGCGAGCGAAACATGCACCGATGGAGACGCAAGGCCGAGCTTGTCGAGCGTCGCCTTCACCTCTTGCGGCTTGCGGTCGAAGTAGCCAGCGAACTCAACCTCTTTGTAACCCGCAGCCGCAACTTTTTCTAAAGTGCCTGTGAAATCTCCTCCCATCTCTTTGCGCAGCGTGTAAAGCTGCAAACCGATTCTGTTGAGTCTCTTTCTGGCCGCAAAAACCGGCGACGACAAGCACGCGCTGCCAACAAGGGCGAGCGAGGTAGCGTCTAAAAATCTTCTGCGATTAACGATCATCTTTTCCTCCTGAGAGTCTGATTCAGCAAATTGATTATTCTTTACCTGATGATGAAGCTATGCAAGCCTGCGCACAACGCGCACACGCTTCAGCTTTGAGGCAGATTACTTTGGGAGAGCGAAAGCGACATAGCTGCCGCCTGACGGATCTTTCGATTTGCCGCCGCCAGCCGCGATAACGATGAACTGACGCCCGTTGACCTCGTATGTGGCCGGTGTGGCGTTGCCTGCCGCCGGTAATGTCGTCTCCCAGAGGAGTTTTCCGGTGGCTTTATCCAGAGCGCGAAATTTCTTGTCATAGCACGTCGCCCCGACCAACAGCAGCCCCCCTGCCGTGACGACCGGGCCGCCGTAGTTTTCGCTCCCCGTGTCGGTCATCCCCTGAGCGGCCAATTCCGGATACTCCCCCAGCGGAATCTTCCAGGCGTACTCTCCCGTGTTCAAATTAATAGCGTTGAGCGTGCCCCATGGCGGTTGTATGGCGGGATAGCCTTGAGGGTCGAGGAATTTCTTGTAACCATCACTCAGATACTTCAGGTCCGTGACGGAAGGCAGGCTGGCGGCCACCTTGTTCTCCTCACCTCTAACGATATAATCCGCGACGGCTTTAACTCCGGCATATCCGAGACGACCATATGCAGGCATCCGCCCGCTACCTTGAAAAAGAAGTTGTATAATCTCATCTTCAGTGTATCGCTCATCGACTCGCACGAGTGAAGGGAATTCCGGAGGTGTGCCTTTTAAGTCCGCGCCATGGCATCTCACGCACTCTTTCGCATAAATTTCTTTGCCGCTCACTCGACTGGAACGCACAGGCGCATCAACCATTGTCAGAATCCAGGCCATCTCGTTCGAGTTAACGTATAGCAGCCCCGTCTCAGGGTCAAAGGCGGTCCCTCCCCATTCGGCTCCGCCATCATAGCCGGGAAAGATGACCGTGCCCTCACGGCTTCCCGGTAAGAACTGGCCTCCGCTACGCAATTTCCGAAATCGTTCCAGCACGGCGCTGTGCGCTTCGGGCGTTCGGCGTGTAAGCATCTCGGCGGTGAGGCGCTGTCTGGCAAAAGGTTCCGGCTTGAGCGGTAAGGGTTGTGTCTCGGCGGTCACCTCTCCTTCGATCTCCGAAGCAGGGTACTTCCGGTATTCGACAGGGAAGAGCGGCTTGCCGGTCTCGCGGTCAAACAGGTAGATGAATCCTGACTTTGTCGCCTGCGAAACGGCATCAACCCGGCGACCATCACGGTTGATGGTGACGAGGCTCGGCGGGGCGGGCAAGTCGCGGTCCCAGATGTCGTGCCGCACTGTTTGGAAATGCCAGATGCGCTGGCCTGTGTCGGCCTTCAATGCGATCAAGCAGTTGGCGAACAGGTTATCGCCGACCCGGTCAGCCCCATAAAAGTCGTAGGCGGCAGAACCCGTAGGAACGAACACGAGGCTGCGTCGTATGTCCAGAGCCATTCCCATCCAGTTGTTTGCGCTGCCGGAATGCTTCCACGCTTCTTTAGGCCAGGTCTCGTAACCGAATTCGCCGGGGCGAGGGATCGTGTGAAAGGTCCATCGCAGTTTACCTGTTCGGACCTCGTAAGCGCGAATGTCTCCGGGGGCTGTAGGGAGTGTTTCGCTCGTGATGCTCCCGATGATAAGCAGGTCTTTGTAGATTATTCCCGGAGTGGTTATTGAAACCATCTCTTTCTGACCCGGGCGCAAGTTTTCTCGAAGATCAATTCGGCCTGAAGCGCCAAATGCGGAGTCGGGTTTTCCTGTTCTTGCGTCAAGAGAGTAGAGGTACTGGCGCACGGCGACGAATATGCGTTTCGCTTTCCCGTCAGACCAGTAAGTGATTCCGCGATTGCGCATCTTTCCGAGCACTCGTCGGCCCTGATGAGGATCGAATCGCCACAGCAGTTGACCTGTTGCCCCGTCGAGAGCGATAACATTCACCTTTGGCGTCGTAGCGTATAACACGCCGTCCACCACGATGGGATTACACTGCAATTCCGAGCCTGGATAAGCGTCTCCCGTGTCAAAGCTCCAGGCGGGCTTCAGGTTGCCGACGTTATCCCGGTTGATTTGCTTCAAGCTTGAATAGTGGATACTGTCAGGCCCTCCGTTATATACGGGCCAGTCTTTTCCAACTCCGGACTGCGCGTGAACGGGGCGCGGGGCAAACAGGTTGAGCATCGCCAGAATAGAAATAAAAGCGAGCATGACTAGAAACGAGATGATTCGTTTTTTCGCGTTCATAGCGCCTTTGATCATCGGACTATTACTTCAATCTTCTAATCAACGTGGAGGACATCGCGCACCTTATTGAGTAAGCCATCCACACTGAAGGGCTTTTCAAGAAAACCTATGGCTGGATTCAACAGAAGTTTATCGATCACCCTATTTTCGGTATACCCTGACATATAAAGCAGCTTCATGTCGGGCCGCAATGCGCTAAGCCGCTCGGCCAGATCGTGCCCATTCGTGTGTGGCATCACCATGTCTGTGATCATCAAGTCTATAGCGCCCTTGTGCCGGTTCGATATCGTCACCGCCTCATCTGCATGGGTTGCTTCCAATACCTGGTAGCCGCTCTCTTCAAGTATCTTGCGGGTTAGCTTGCGTACTGCTTCTTCGTCTTCTACCAGCAAAACAGTTTCCGATCCCCCCACAGCCTGACTAAGGGTCTTATCAATACAAGAGGGATCTACAGATTCATCGCATCGTGGCAGGTAGACTTTGAAAATCGTACCGTGCCCTGGCTCACTATATACCCAGATATTCCCTTCACTCTGTTTCACAATTCCATAGACCGTCGAGAGGCCAAGCCCTGTCCCTGTCCCTTTTTCTTTCGTGGTGAAGAATGGTTCAAAGATTTGAGATTGGGTATGTTTGTCCATCCCGATCCCCGTGTCGCTTACGGCCAGCATTACATACCTTCCCGCCTCAACGCCGATGTGTTGACTGGCATAACCATCATCAAGATTGACATTGGCAGTCTCAATCAGAAGCTTGCCGCCTTCCGGCATGGCATCGCGAGCGTTAACCGCCAGATTCAGTAGTATCTGCTCGATGTGGTTCGGATCAGCTTTTATACTCGCCAGTTGTGGGTCGAGCCTTGTGGCCAGTTCAACATCTTCCCCGATGAGACGCCGCAGCATCTTCTCTATGTTGGCGACAACTGTATTGAGATCGAAAACCTGTGGTTGAACAGACCTGCTTCCGGCTGAATGCCAGCAGTTGGCTCGTAAGCGCCGCGGCACTCTGGCCGGATTTCATTATCTCCTCAATCTCCAGGTAAGAGGGATCGTCCTTATCGAGCCGCCGCAGAAGGAGCTGGCTATACCCTATTATAGCCGTGAGCAGGTTGTTGAAGTCGTGCGCCACGCCTCCCGCCAGTCTCCCGATAGATTCCATCTTTTGCGACTGCAGAAGCTGCTCTCCGAGCCGCCTGTGCTCGGTGATGTCATTCGTCGCGGTCAGTATGCATCGCTCACCATTTAGGCGGATTATCTCTGACGATGCGAGGGCCACTCGCACTTCGCCACTCTTTATGCGGCGGCGGACCTCGGCATTGAGAATCCTCCCTTGCTCCTCCAGAATTTGCCTGAGCCTGGTGCGCTCTCTGGGGTCCGCATAAAGGTTAATGTCGGTCGTGGTGCGGCCTATTATCTCTTCGCGCACATAACCGCTGTTGCTCAAGAAACTCTCGTTCACGTCAATGTACATCCCGCTTTCGTATGTGACGATGCTCATCGGGACAGGACTTGCGCTGAACGCCTTAGAGAAACGTTCTTCCGAGGCGCGCATAGCTTCTTCATTCCTTCTGCGGTCGGTGATGTCGTTTGCGAGTACCAGTCGCGCCTGCCGGTTTTGAAACAGTATCTCGTTTGAAAAGATCTCTGCGTCTATTATGGCCCCGTCCTTCTTCTTATGCCTGAACACACCAGTACATTGAATGTCTGATACTTGCGGCGAAAGGTGAGCAATAAGCCGGGGCAGGTCCTCCGAGAGTCGAATGTCTTTTATAGTGAGGGAAAGAAACTCTTCCCGCGAGTACCCGTAGTGGCTTATGGCCTTCTCGTTGACTGTGAGAAAACGAAGCGTCTCTACATCATAAACCCACATTGGTTGGGGGTTACTCTCAAAGAGAAGACGATATTGCTTTTCGGATTCCCCCAGGGCTATTTCGGCTTTAAGCCGTGCCTGATTGGCCCTGGTCTGAGCTATCAGTCGGCCAACCTTGTTAAGCAACAGGCTGGGAGGGGCATCAATCTCCAGGTACTCATCTGCCCCCGCATCAAGCCCTTCGAGCACGCTGGCATCGTCATATCTGAGGCCGCTCACGAGCAGTACCGGTATATCACTGGTCGCAGCATCCGATTTGATTAGTCGGCAAAGCTCTATGCCGTCCATGCACGGCATTACCACATCGCTGATGATAAGGTCTGGCGGCTGGCGCTCCAGTAGCTCTAAGGCAGATTGAGCGCTGTCTGCGGTTAAGACTGAATACCCCTCTAGCGACAGAACCAGGCTCATTGCATCTAGCTGGGTGGGGTTATCATTGACCAGCAGCAGATTTCCGCTAAGGGTAATAGACGATACGGAAGGTCTCTTTTCGTATTGGATGGTCATGGTTAAACCTCAAGAGGCTGAGCTAATGGCCATTAATTTGTATACGAGAAGGGAGGTTGATGACGGGCTGCAATCAGCTAATCGTGTCAGGGCGATAATTTTCATCAGCGTTCGCATATTTTTTCCGTCGCCTTCGGAATCAAAATGTAAGTGGCTTAACAATAGTAACGATCTCAAACCGGCCTTATTGTGCTATCCACTAGATGTATCCAAACGGCGGCAAATCGTCACACATTAATAATCTTACAGAGATATAGCCGTTTTTGATTATAAGGTGAGTGTCAACAGTCTGATCGGTAAGCAAGCCATACCGGGTTTGGCATAGGGCTCGTCGGCGCGTTTGTCATCACACGCTTGATTAGTAGCCCGCTTTCGGGTCTTCTGTTCCAGGTCGGGTGGACGAAGCCATACGGCTGACCAGCGGAATTTCATGAGGATTGCTTGAAGCTCTGGTGCCACCGCGATGGGCAGTGACCTCGACCGGGACGGTTCGTTAGGCGGGGCCGGGTTAAAGCGATGTTTTTTAATTGCCCTTTTTTAGAGGGGCCGTGATCCCCATCGGAGAGAATCAAGACGGCCTGGCTGCTCTGTTGTGTAGGAACGTATGCACTCACCTATTTTACTTCAGTGGCGGCCACCTCTACGGACTGAAATCCTCATGAGTCCACACTACCGGCGCGTATATGTAATTATTCTTGCCCCTTCGTTCGTCTCCTGAGTAATTGTATGTTCAACCATACCCAGATAGACGGCCAGCCGCACTTCCGGGCGCTGCAATCTGTCGGCGGTCGCCTTCGCGCGATCAAAGTCTGACACGGCGGCATGTCCCAGAGTTATCATCAGTTGGCTTGCGACTGCTCCCAGACTGTTTCCGTTCTGCATCATCAGTTCCCCGTTCTGGAAAAACTGCTGCCCGAATCCGTTAAGAATCATAGCCGCGGCACTCAGCTCGTTGAACTGATCCACGAGCGGCTCCAGCATATCGAACCCGCGTTTCGGGTCTAACCGTAAATAGCCGCCCGCGATCTCAAACAGCGCGTTCATCTGTTCCTGATCTTCAGCCCTCCCTGAGCTTGAGATTAACCCGCGAGCCTGCTCTAAAAGGTCCAATAGGGTTGCCCTCTTTTGATTCCCTCTAAGTTGATTGACTATCTGGATCAGCATCATGGCTCGCTCCTTAGGCGAACGAATGTTATTGATGCTCCGCAACGCCTCCTCGATCTTGCCGCTGTTAAATGCGCCGTAGACCGCTTGCTGATCGACGTTTCTCATAGCCTGCCGGCGCTGTATTGGGTTCGAGATGTGCTCGGTTAAAATCCGTCTAGCGAGCGCAGGGTCTCCGCTTGATGCCGCTTTCATTGCGACCTGCTGATAGATTTGCTCTCTCATCTCCTGAGGCACCTTCCCCGCCGCCTCCAAAGCTTCGGTTAAAGAGCCGGTGTTGATTGCCTCCTGGTACTGTTGCAAGAGACGGCCTTGCGGGTCAGGGGGAGTGTTGAGTGTTGTCAGTGACTTCTCGACTGCTGCAGCTTTCCCCGGAGCGTACTTCTCCATCTCAGCGGGCATGGATTTTAGTGAAGCCAGTATGTTCTGGGCGGAGCTTCTTTCAGACGAGTAAAAATTAGATGGAGGCGGGGCGTAAGCAAGCGCAGCCGAGAGTGCCATGCTGAATAGATCCCTGAACTGCTTCTCGGTCAACAGGGGAGGCCTGGACGCGTCTGCACTGGAGGTGGCTGTTTGTAAGAGGTTGATAACCAGATTGCCCGCCTCTTGGTTTTTAAGTATGTTCTCACTTTGGAGTTTTGCGGCAATCTCACCAGCCAGCTTGACAGCCGAATCGGGGTCAGTCGCATGGAGCTGATTGATAGTGTTAACAAGGTTATTTGAATACCCTTTCTTTAGACTTTCCTGAGCAATCTGGAGCGCACGCTTGGGGTCCTTTACTGCGATCTGGCTGGCGACCGAGAGTTCAAACTGGATTTCCTGATTGTCCTGATCCGTTGCCTGTCCGGCGTTAGGATCGGCGAGGACGCGTGTTGAACGAAGAAAGCTCAGGGCAGCCTCGGGATCATGTGCCGTCAAAGCCACGACCACATCGCTACGCAATTGCATCGCGGTTTGGTAGGTCTGGTAGTAAGTCTGGTCATCGGGATCAGCACTTGCCAGATACTGGTTGACCCCTTCAATGGCTTCATCCACCAGCTTCCTGGCGCGCTTTTCGTCGGACGCCCAGAGTAGTTGCGCGGTTTGTATCTGGGCGCGCACACGAGTCTCTGGCAGGTGGATTTGCTGTAAGCTATCCGCCACTTCAAACAGGAGGGCCAGCCCCTTGCGCCTGGCCCGCTCTCGATTATTGGCCGTGTCCAATTCATCCTTTGTCGCGGGGCGGAGGTCAAGGATTTTTATCTCGTATCGACCGGAAGCTGGATTGCTCTCTTGCTCTAGCGGTGATACATCAATGCGATAAAGGCCGTTGACTTTAGCGACAAACGACACGCCCTCAGGGCCGCTCGCCCCGTTCGGGCTGTCGAATTCACCTAGGCTCTTCCCGTCGGGAGAAAAGGCGCGGACAACAATGTCAATGCCGCGTTGATCAACGATGAGTTGCATGAACTGGTCCGGTTTTAAACTCACGCTGAAGGTATGAGTCTCGCCCCGCTTAATCGTACGTTCAAACGGTTCCCCGAGCCGAAGTGAAGGTGCCCCAGCCTGCGGGCCGATTGCTGCGATGTACGAAGGGCAGATGAGGAGAAAGAAAAGAAGAGGCAATGCTTTTTGGCGACTCATTTGACGACCTCCCTAACATACGAGTAGAAGAATGCAAAGGAACTCTGAATGGTAGGACTTTATGTCACAATTCAGGACCTGATAAAAGTCGGGCTGGCGCAGATACCATCTGCTCACGCCAAGTCTATCATAACTTCAGTGGCCCGGGTTAAGAATTAAGTGGGCAATAGGAGAGTTGAGCCGTCGTTATGAGTCAGCGTGGCACAGGCAGAGGTCAAATTGAACCTTCCCCCCTAGAGTAGAGGGGCCAGTTAAGCCTCATACGCCTCCGCCGCAACAAGTGACATAATTGGAGGCACTATCAAAGAACGAAACCATTACACCAAAGAGTTCAAGCAGGGCGCTGTCCGCCTCTTCACAGACCAGGGCCGCTCTATCTCGGATGCCGCCGCCAGCCTGGGCATCCCTCTCGCGGTGGGTTAAGGCTGCCTGCTAAAGATGAAGGCGCGGATGCCTTCCGAGGCAACGGCAACCGCACTGCTCAAGAGCAGGAAATCGCAGAGCTGCGCCGCAGATCAAACAGCTCGAAGAGGAGAAAGAGATACTAAAAAACTACTTCTGGACTGCGGAAGGGAGGCTGTATTTAGCGATCTTTCTGGATCTGTTTTCGAGGATGGAGGTGGGCTGGTCAATGAGTGAAAGGATGACGAGCCAACTGGTGGTGACAGCTTTCGAGATAGGGCAGAAGAGGCGAGGAGGAAAGGTGTCGCCTCTGGTTCATTCGGATCGAGAGAGTCAGTACGCCAGCTCTAGTTTCCGACAAGAACTGAAGGCCTATGGCAGCAGCCAGAGCATGAGCGGGAGAGGGAATTGTTGGGATAATGCGGTGGCCGAGAGTTTCTTTTCAGCGCTCAAGCTAGAGTTGGTAGCAGACGAGCGATGCCAGAACCGGCAGCAGGCGCGAGACAGGATTATCGAATATATCGAAGTGTTTTACAATAGAAGTCGAATCCAGTCGGCGGCAGAATATCTGTCACCGTCAGAGTATGAGGAGAAGTTCAAACGAGCGGCGTAGGGAGCATAGACTTAACTCTGCCTCCTCTCTAAAGCGGAAGGTTCACTTTCCAGGTGAGACAGAAGGCCCGTTTCTTGCAACTTCGCTCAATCATCAGCATATCAAGATTCGTCGGCTACTTGGCCTATATGATGATTTCGTGATACATTCTCTACGTCACACGATGCTTACGAGATTGGGAGAGGCTGGTGTTGACGAATTCACTATTATGAGAATTGCTGGACACAGTTCGATCACAGTTTCACAACGTTATGTTCATCCGTCGCCTGAATCGCTAGAGCGTGCATTTGAACGCTTAGAATCGCTGAATGCGAATGCAGGTAGACGAAGTGAAGCGATGCTTGAGGCTACTACAGTTCCTACTACATTGGGAATCTTGCCGGATGGCGAATCGCCAGTAAGTATCTCTTGATAAACAATTTGGCCCCTTAGCTCAACGGCAGAGCAGAGGACTCATAATCCTTTGGTTGGAAGTTCGAATCTTCCAGGGGCCATCAATTCTTTCAACAATTTACCCGCTCTCCTAAGACATCCTTCTTTGCTTGTCTAATCAAAAATCTAATCAGATACCTTATTTTACCTTGCCTTCATGCCCTGTTTCAATGGGGTTTTTCTAATTTGTAGTAGACTCTTCGGCGAGATGAGCAAAGCAGCGAAAAGGAAGCAACGATCATTAGTTCTTGTTTATGTCCTCACTCCGCAAGTTCACCAAGCCCTAAGGCTTTTGTTGCACAACGAGTGGTGCGGATGTATCCGACAAGGTTGAACTAGCTATGGATACAGAAATTCATTTCAGCTCAAGAACCAATGAATGGGCTACTCCACAGTGGCTTTTTGATGCCTTGAACGCGGAGTTTGGCTTCACGCTCGACCCAGGCAGCACACACGAAAATGCCAAATGCGCGTGTCATTTTACGGCTAAAGAGAACGGCTTGGAGCAAGATTGGTCAAATGAAATTGTGTTTATGAACCCGCCTTATGGCTCACAGATAAAACTCTGGATGAAGAAAGCACATTGTGAGTCATTACAGGGGGCAGTTGTGGTCTGTCTTGTTCCCGCAAGAACCGATACGAGTTGGTGGCATTGTTATGCGATGCGGGGAGAGATTCGACTGCTCAGAGGGCGTTTGAAATTTGGTAACTCTGACAACAGCGCACCATTTCCAAGCGCGATTGTAATTTTCAGACCGCCGACTTTTTTGCTCACCACAACCGAGTTTTCAAAAGCAGATCAAGCTCGCACCAGCCAAACCAGTTGAGGAAAGACATATGTCAGACTTGATTGCATTCTTAAGCACTGCGCCGTATCTGATGATAGTGGCATTCTTCTTGACCTTCACCGCTACTAAGCTTGCCCAAAGCGAACAGGTCTACAGTGTGGCACGCAATGCCCTGACTCAGAAGCGGCATACCAAGCTGCGAAGAATCTTGACCGAGATGAGAGAAACTGAGCAACGGTTTCTACATACACTGGGCGCGCAAGATGAAAGTACGCTGAAGCCCAAAGACCGCAAAGTCCTAGAGCAGATACGAGCGAGCTATTACGCAGAGCTTGGCAGTTTGTACAAAAAGGGAGACAAAGACAATGACTGAACAGAATCAATGTAGCGATGATGCAAAGATATTCCTTGTAATAATAGGGTGCGCTGTCGCGGCTGCTATTGCCTATGCCCTGATTATGATCTTGTTGGTTCTTGCCTCTATGCTTGCGGTCGCTGGTATTGCTGGGGCGGGCTATCTTGGATATAGGCTTGCCAATGATAAAGCTCTCTGGCAACTTCGCAAGGCAGAGGAGACAGCGCGGATTGAGGAGGAGAAAGCCTTGCACCTGAAAGACTGCCCCCGCACATATGCGCGAGGGGATTGAGAACTTTTTCGATGATGAACAGGACAAGGTTTACAAGGATGAAGAGCAATTCAGAACATTGACAAAGCAGGTACGGAATGTGAGGGAGATGTTTCGGTAGCAGTGAGGAGTGATATGAAGTTAGGACATATCAGGCTTGATGAGAAAACACGCTCACAAACCAATAGTCTTATCTTAGGCTCTATAGGATTTGGCAAGAGCAAGTTTATGGAATACCTGATGCGGCAAGATTTGGCGAACCGGCAGCCCTTTTGCCTTGTTGATCTTCATGGCACTCTCTTTGAGAAGGTAAAAGCATGGTGTGCGTTCAACACCTACTACGACAGGCGCATTATTCTTGTAGATCCATCAAGCGGGAGCTTTGTCAAAGGCTTCAACCCGTTTCGCAAAAAGCCAGACTTGGATGTGGGTACACAGTCTTCTGGAATGGTCGAGGCGATACTTCGCGTCTGGGGACTAGAGAATCCTGATGCATATCCTGTTATCTACAAACTCACCAAGCTGCTTTTTACGGTGATGATCGAGAAGGATATTCCGCTCCATCAGGCATTCCAGCTTTTTGCAAATCGCGCGGCATTTTCTGATGTAGTAAATGACCTTTCAGACCCTCTTATCAAATGCTTGTGGGCCGACCTTGCAAACCTTTCTCAATCTGAATGGTCTCGGCAGGTGACGCCAACGGTCAATAAGCTGTTTCGTATTATCCAGTCCAAAACCATTCAACGGTTTATGTGTCTTTCAGGGAAAGAGCACAATCTCAATCTTACCTTTCAAGGCACGATTCTGGTGAATCTGGCAACCAGCGGCAGCTTAGATGCTGACGCTGCTAGAACCTTCGCTGCTCTTCTTCTGAATGACTTCTATCAGTCAGCAAAGCGACGGAAAGGAAAGGCAGGCAAAGATCCTGCACCGTATTATGTCTATATAGATGAGTGGTGGCTGGTGCCCACGCCAGATGTGCAGCGCATCTTGGCAGAGACCAGAAAATTTGGGCTTTTGCTTGTTCTAGCAAACCAAGACCTCTCACAGATAAAAGCCAAGTTTGATGCGGAGTTTGCACAAAGCATTCTGACGCTGTGCCAACTGCAATGCTGCTTCGGTGGCATCAATCACACTGATGCTACCCGATTAAGCCGCGAGTGGGGAGTTACGACTGAGATCGTACAAGGGCTTGCCCCTAGGCAATGCTTGGTGAAGCTGCCCCGACAAATCGCGCAAACTATCACTGTGCCAGAAGTGAAAGATCCGTTTCTGCGCGACGGGAAGCTAATGGAGTTTGAAAAAAAGATTGCATATCAAACTTGTGCTTTACCTTTACAAAAGGCGGATACACTCCTTTCAACCCCGCAAAGTGAAATCCGAAAGCAAGAGCAGAAAGAGCTTACCGATGAGGACTTCTTGCTATGAGCCACAACAAAGATAGCGAAATACTTTACTATGTGCGTGAGTTTCATTTAGTTACTGAAGCTCACTTACAAACCCTCACTGGTCGTAATACTTTATGGCGCAGGCTTCCGGTGTTGGTTGAGCAGAAGAAACTCTACCGCACAAGGAGGGGGCGATATTCACCGTATGTCTATGCAGGCTACAATATCACAAAGCGCAAAGAGTTTACTCACGATCTGCTTATAACCGATATTCATATTGCCCTGCATCAAACGGGCAGCCTTTTAGAGTGGAGGCAGCCTAAGGACAAAAAAGAAGGCGCTCTCAATGAAGATGCTCATTGCGTTCTTGCAGTGTCCACTGCTGAAGTAATAAAAGAACTGCATTGCTTTATTGAGGCCGACAACAGCAGTGAGCCGGATTGGCAGATACGGGAAAAGATTGAGCGATATAGCTCATACTACAATAGGCACAAGAAACCGTTTCGTGTACTGTTTGTTGCACCAGACGAGCAGCGACGACAAGAGCTTGTGAAAGTATCGAACCGGGCGGTTCCCAAAGAGGTAAGCAAGATGTTTTTGTTTGCTAATAATGAAAATCTCAAGGCCGATCCTTTGGGTCCGATTTGTTCAATCTGCCACGACCAGTATCTTATCTCTCTCTTGCCAATGGTTTCAGCCACTGCAACGCAGAAAGATTAATCGGCTTTTCCAAACTATCGCCCATCAACAATGCAAGTACAAGAGCTTGTACCGAGTAGACACTGCGAGATTGTAGGAACAACGGCAGGCACGACTGTAGAATCGTACTTGAATTCCTTTCAACAGAATTACAGACGGGGAAGTCTCACGCTCTAGCGTTTGCGCTTCGATTGAGAGGATTGGCGCAGTATTCCTTCATGCTTTTTAGGGCTTGGCAATTTTGCTGGAAGATCAAGCTCATCATCAATGAGTACATCAACCCATACGCCAGCCGCTTGTGCATACCGCAGCAGCACAAAAAGGGGCGGCTCTCGCTCATCTTGTTCATACGCCGATATTCTTTCTCGTGTGATTTTCCCTCGAAGGCCCAAGTGATCAACCATACCATCTTGTGAAAGAGCAAAACTGTTGCGTATCTGGCAAAGCTTCTGGGCAAGCCTTTTCGGTCTGGGGCGGGATGATTGTCCCATCAGTGTAGTCCTCCTGATGAGACAACTTGCGTATTTTTTTGCTTGCTTGCCGACCCAAATGGGTCTATGCTTTCCTTTCTTACGGTTATCGCCCGGAGATCGCATTGTTTAGTCTCCGCAGCGAGCCGCATGCCCTAACGTAAGGTCACTTGTTGCATTAGCCGTGCAACCGAAAGCAAAAGAGTTGATGTGCCAATCGGGTCTCAAAGAACCAGTCGCACTAATAGTAACAACATCTAAATAAACCGGGCCATTGTAAAGGTTTCAGAGTCAGTCAGGCTAGGGCAACTATTAGTATTTGAAAAAAGAGAGGCGGCTGTGAAGAGAAAAAGCTGCGTGATGAAAAAGCTTTCGGCACTATTGACGACTGCTGTTTTGGCTGCGGCCCTCATGTTCCCAATGGGAAGCGCAGCATCGTATGCAGTTGTTCACCAAGCCAATCAAACCATTACCAAGAAGATCGGCTACCCTCACATCCCTGGACGTGTACTGATAGAGTTCAAGCACGCTCCCGACGAGAGTTTTTGGGAGGCGCTTGAGAGCAGGTACGGCTTGGTGCGAGAGCAACGATTGGATACCTTCCGTTCCCTGGGAGAGATCAAGCAAGAAGTACGTGCCGCCTCTGACGCGGACGTGTCCTTGGGCGAGAGTTGCTACGCAGCAACGTTACCTAGTCCTGATGATGCTTTCATGGATGTACTGCTGGCGGATCTGGAAAGCCAGCAGGAGTTAGTGCTCAACGCCCAACCCGACTACATCTATGAAGCCTGCCAATCATCGGGCTCAAATGTTCAGCCCAACGACCCTTTATTCAGTTCCCTGATTCACGGGATCGTTCGGGGAGGATGGGCGCTGGAATGGTCTCACTTTCCCGGCGCATGGCGCTGGGGAACAAGCGGGGTCACCATCGCGATTCTTGATGGGCGCGCGGACACGAATCATCCTGATCTCAGGGTAGACCCCAGGAGTCAGGACTTCGTTCAGGATGGTGATTTCTCCGTAAGCGACCACGGCACATCGGTGGCCGGAATCGCGGGGGCCGTTGGAAACAACAGTGTCGGCGGCACCGGCGGCACATGGAACACATCACTTGTGTGTGACCGGGTGATGAACTCTGCAAATTGGGTCACTACGAGCGCGGCACTGGCTTCCTTAAACCACCTGGCTACGTTGCCGGACGTTCGAGTGGTAAATATGAGTTGGGTGAGTGACGCGGATGATACCATGCTCCACAATGCCATCAGGTTGCTGAGGGCGAAGGGGGTGGTGTTGATCGCATCAGCCGGAAACGACAGTCGTAGCATTGACGTTCAGCCGAGATATCCAGCCGCGTGGCCGGAAGTGCTTCCAGTTGCGATGAGCGGCTACCAGCAGAATACTTTGGATCCTCGATCAAACTGGGGCCGTAACTGCATCACTGCGCCGGGCGGGGGATTCATCCTCACCACCAAGCCCGGCGGCGGCTACGACTTTTTCTCCGGTACGTCCGCCGCAGCGCCTTTTGTTAGCGCCGCCGCAAGCCTCCTGTTTTCTCAGGGTTATTCGGCTGATGAGGTCGAGTGGCGTCTGAGGAATGGGGTGGACAAACCGGCATCGCTTTCTCAAGTCGCCGGTGCGCTGAACGTCGAAGCTTCGTTCATGCTTACCGCGCCCGCGCTCAGTGCTGCTTTCAGCCAAGCATCGTATACCGGAAGCGAAGGAGAGTCCGTCGGCATTTCAGTCGGTGTTTCTGACGCAACCGCGCGGACTTTTATAGAATTCGGCGACGGTACGACGGCTTCGGTCGTAGGTTCATTCAACGGTTCACACGTCTATCCTTACGGCCAGTACGTGGCCAAGGCGACTGCAACTGCGAGCGGATCAAGCATCACTGCTACCTCGACGGTTACCATCACGGACCGGCTTGATTTCAAGATCAAGTTGAAGAGCGGCGGCAAAGCAAAGGTTTCGGCCAGTAGCACACAGCCCAGTGCGGTGCTAACGCTCACCATCAACGGTGTGTTGGTGAGCGAGAAAGAACCAGGTTTCTGGGTGAAGAAGAAGGTTTCAAAACCTGCTCAGTTTATTATTACCTCGGACAAAGGGGCGCAGGTGGTGGTGAACAAATAGAATGAACGGGTAGATATGGGGACTGCGGGACTTTACACCCAGGAAGAACCCTGGCTTGGATTGCTTACCTCCTCTTCCATTCTGAGGTAGAAGCATAACGCCAAGGCTGTCGCATCAAAGATATTCATCGTATCATATTCACTATCCCAAGACTTTCTCGGGCGAGGAAGATACGACTCAAGCTCAGGGAATCGCTTGGCAATTTCAACAGCTACAATATATTTTGTTGGAGTGCCCTGTGATGCCACTATTTGATATACGACAGACCGAGATAATCTTACATATTCAACATTTCTGTATGAAGCCAGCTTTTCTATGCCGTGCAGCGCATCTCTCGCTTTCCGCCATCGTCTGCATTCTCTCGCCTGGCTGTCTTCCACTACAAGCACATCTGGCCGGTAGTGATCGATGATGCGCTCAACCTTCTTGAGATGCACGTTACCTTTGCCTTTCCCTGTTGTGGGTATTTTGAGTCCAAAGTCAATAAGCTGGAGAGGCTCTTCAAGAACAGCAAAGCCAAATCCCTTGTGATATGGATCGATTGCGAGAACTCTTCGGGTATTGCTGAATGATTGCCTCATGGATGCTCTTTGTTGATAGCTGGCGTTATTTCAATAGCACGAAGCAAATCCCTTTTGCGAGCATCAAGTCGGCCAGTTTTCTCAAGCTTCAAGGACAACTCTTTCGCCCATTTTGCCGCTTCCTTCTCAGCCTCCTGATACATTCCTGCAAAAAGTTCTGCAACAGGCACACCCAACACAGCCTGATACAGCAAAGCAGTCTTAAGTGAAGGGGTTCGCTCAAACCTCTCGTAGCGAGATACCTTTGCCGCGCTTTTGCAGCCAAGAAGGTAGGCCAACTCAGTCTCAGAAAAGCCAGATCGTCTGCGGTGGGTGCGAAGGTAATGGTTTAGCCTGGAAGCCATAAGAGTCGTACTTGAGTGCCCTCAATATGAGTGAGGACGTGCTCACCTTATCAAATGCATACTTCCTGCAAAGGCAGAGTAATTTGCCGCAAGCGGCAAATCGGAAAGCATAAAAAAGGGTGCTTAACTCTTTATCAAACGGACGTAAAAATCCTGATAAAGAATTTCTCAAGTAAAACTCAAGAGAAATCTTAAATGCTTTGTGAGTGGACTTCGGGGACTTTGGGGATGTAGATCGCTACTAGACCCAAAGCTATGAGTGAAAAGGCCCGATGTTTATTTACTTGGCGTTTTATTATTCCCGTTACCGGCTAATGCCCAAAGAAAGTCCCCGAAGTCCCCAAAGTCTACTCAACCTCACTTGGAGGCTTAATTGGCCTTTGTCCAGTCTGCTCACTGGAAATTCCATATTTTTCATAGAGCCTTGGGAGTTTAGGAGTCTCGGCGGTAGGGATGACAAATACACCATTACTTTTCTGAGTTTTCAGAAGCAATCGTTTTCGTATGATGTTGCCTATCCAGCGGGTGCTTATCTTTCTCTCATAATCATCCCCGTGCCGGTCTGCAAACCAACTGGTTATATCTTTCACCGAAAGCCTTGTCTCGTCTGCTGCAATCATATCGCGGATAATCTCAAGAAGCTGCGCCTCTGCGTCCAAACCCCTATCAGCTACAAGCTCCAGGTGATACTTTCGGGCAAGCTCTCGTATCTCTTCTCTTGCCTTATGGTCTTCGATGATACTTAAAAGCGGCGCAAAGACTTGATTCAAGCGCGGCTCGATACTTCTATCCACAAGTGCTTCAACCGGTACTCGCTTGTGAAGGTTGCGAAAGCGAAAAAGCAGAAGTTTATTGCGAAGCTCAAGTGCTTCCTGTTTGTGGCTGGCAGGCAAGTTAATTGGAATATCGCCTCGCAGCCTTTGCTGTCCCGTCACTTCAGTCAAACAGCGGCTTTCCAATGCTCTATCTTCAAATAACCCTCGTGTGGCAATGATCTTGGGACCAAATACTGTGTAGGCTGTGGGATTGAACTCCCGCTTTGGGGTGACTTCACTTCTTAGAACCGGAAAGCCTCTGGCATTGCCGTTATTCAAGATCTTTACAATCTCTGCCCGCTCATCACTTAATCTGAAATCTCCCTCATCAACAATGAGTGTTCCGCGAAAGGTATCAATGATACGAAACAAGGGAGAAACCGTTGATGCGCCACTTGCAAATATTGGCTTGTAGCAAAGAGAGCCTACGGTTAATAGAAATCGAGTCTTGCCGCTTCCAGGGTCGCCTCGAAGTCTCAAGTAGGGCAGTTCATTGAATGAATCATAGAGCCAAGTGAAAAGGACATAGTAGCTGGCAATCTTTTCATACAGAGCAGATACATCAACGTAGCGGTGAATGAAGACTTGAATCTGGGAAACAAGCTCTTTTTCGCTCCCGTACTCTTGCGGCTCAGAGGGGAAAAGCACCACTTCATTTATTATGAGGTTATTCCCAGGTGAATATGGTACAAGGCGCTTGCCCTCTGACAAGGTTACTCCTGCCTCAATGCTCCACTGACTACCATTCCAGATTGCAAAGGCAGTTTGTTTGCTGTCAGGGTCATAGACCATTTCGACAAGCTCTCCCTCAGGAAGTACCGCCGATATAGTGGGAGTAGCCTTATGCTGCTTTGCCTCTTGAATTGTTTTTTTGATGTCTTTCTCCATTGTGGGAAGTGAGTGTATCCAATACTTCAAGAGCCTGGCCAAAGCTCAAGTTCTCCATTGCTCGCACAAAGCTGATGACATCTCCATGTGCTCGACAGCCAAAACAATGGTAGGCTCCGCTTTGTGGATACACCGTAAATGATGGAATCCTGTCATCGTGAAAAGGACATCGGCCAACAAGAGTAGTGCCTGAACTTTTAAGCTCTATGTACTCTGCGATGACTTTTTCGATAGGAATCTCCTGCTTGATGCGTTGGGGACGATCTGCCAAAAGAGACTGCGTACTTTCCGCTCTTTGCTGGCGAATGGGCCTTACAGGTTTTGCCACTTCTGATGCTGGTATTGCGCTTTGCAGAAGCTTCTGGAAATCATCTCTGCTTTTGCCAAGTCGCACAAAAAAGTCTGTGACATCACCGCCTTCTCCCACCTCCTCTGGAAGCTCGACCAGCTTAGCCTGAGGAATCATAAGAGCGACTACTTGCGCTCCATTTTGTCCGGCGCTGTCTCTGTCAAAGCAGATATACACGTTTTCAATTTTCCTCAGTTCTTCTGCCCACTGAGGGCGGAAGGTGGCAGCACCTCCGGTTGATGTGACTGCGGCAAAGCCCTGCGCTTGCAGAACCAGCCGATCAAACTCACCTTCGCAGATAATGATGTGTGAGGGTCGCTTGAGTACTTCATCCCAGCCGTATAATTCGACTGATGAGCCACGCGAAGACTGCATCTTTGGAGCAGGCCGCTCATCATCTGGATCTTTGGCGAGCCTGAAAAAGGTTACTTCTCCTTGCCTGTTATAAATGGGAATTGTGATACGCCAGCCATTCCAGCCTATGATGTGAGAGTCAATGATGTGGTCTGGAATGCCTCGACTGTTCAAATACTCTCTGGCTTTTTTTGGGAGCGCGTCATGATACCTGAAGCGCAAGATCGAGAAGGTTGTGATTAGTATTCATTGCCCTTCAGCATAGCGGCTCTACTTTTTACCGAAAGACATACAAATTAGCCGTTGGCGGCTAATTTTGCTGCCTACCGCCGGAAATACTCTTGCTCTAATCTCATAGGCTATGAAAAGCACGCCAAACAATCGTGAGACTCCTATCACAATTGCCGACCTTTATCCCCACCTGAGCGACGAGCAGCTTCAAGAGGCTGAAGAGAACCTGATCAGATATGTGCAACTGGCACTTCAAATCTATGAGCGGATACGAGAAGACCTTGAGCTTTACGCCAAGTTTCGTCATTTGACAGCTTCAAAAAGCCATCCTAGCATGCATGGCACAAAGGCCGATCCTCCTAATACATCATCTTCCTCTTCCAAAAAGTGAGAAAAGTCTTTGGCTATATCAGAGTCTCCACGCCCAAGCAGGGCAGCGGCGTGTCACTTCAGGAGCAGAAAGACGCGATTACCCGCTACTGCCAGCGGCAAAGCTTGGATCTAGTGGCTTGGTTTGAAGAGCGCGAAACCGCAGCCAAGCGGGGCCGCCCGATATTCAACCAGATATTGAGCCAATTGAGGCAGGGCAAAGCCCAAGGTGTGGTGATTCACAAGATTGACCGTAGCGCCAGAAACCTCAAGGACTGGGCAGACCTTGGAGAGTTGATAGACCAAGGTGTTGAGGTTCACTTTGCCAATGACAGCCTGGACCTTCACTCACGAGGCGGAAGGTTGTCTGCCGATATTCAAGCTGTAGTTGCTGCTGATTACATCCGCAATCTTCGAGAGGAGACTAAGAAAGGCTTCTATGGCCGCATCAAGCAAGGGTTGTATCCGCTTCCTGCTCCGTTGGGGTATGTAGATAAGGGTAAAGCCAATCCTAAAGAGCTTGATCCGGTAAAGGCCCCTCTCATCAGGAAAGCATTTGAGCTGTACGCGACCGGGAGGTACAACCTTGATAGCCTTACTGAAGAGTTATTTTGCCTGGGCCTACGCAATCGCAATGGAAGCAAAGTTCCCCGCAGTAGTCTCTCAGATATGCTTAACAATCCATTTTATATGGGGCTAATACGCATTGCCCGAACAGGCGAGATGTTCCACGGTATACATCAGTCACTTGTCAACAAGTCTCTATTTGACCGAGTCCAACAGATTCTCAAAGGGAAGTTCAACACGCGCGCTCAACTGCATACATTTCTATTCCGGCGGATGCTGCGCTGTAAACAGTGCGGCAATACTCTGGTCGGTGAAACTCAGAAAGGACATACCTATTACCGCTGTCATACAAATGGTTGCCGCAAGGTATGCCTCCGAGAGGAGGTCATAGAGTCAGAAGTTCTAAAGAATCTGCTGACCCTTCAATTCAGCGATGAAGAGAAGGCTTATTTTCAAGAGAAGATCCAAGAAATAAAACAAGAGTGGACACAGAAAGAAAAGAACCTAACCAACGCACTTACTCTGCGATTGAACCAAATCAAAGACCGGCTGAATCGGTTGACTGACGCCTATATTGATCAGGCTCTTGATAAGCAAATGTTTGAAGAAAGGAAGGCCGCGCTTCTTATGGATCAGAAAGATGTTGAAGAAAATCTGGCACGGGCACAAGAAAAAAGCCAGTCTGTTCCAGAAAGGGTGCAAGGATTCCTCGAACTGGCAGGAAGTGCGTATTTACAATACAAATTGGGTTTTCTGGAGCAAAAGCGAGATTTGGTAAAAATCATCACCTCGAACCGAGAGGTAGATGGAAAAAACGTAGATATTACTTTCTCTTTTCCGTTTAACGAGGTCGCAAATCGCTTCAAAAAAGCAAACGGTGGACCGTACCGTCACATACCTCGAACTTTGGACGTAGCCCTTGCCAATATTGTACAGCATCTGCTCGCTAACCCGCTTTCTTTAGCGGGTTCTTGACAATTGGATGATTATGTTGTTTTCTATGGGCAATTCTTTTTTGTAAGGTTTTATAAATGAGTTAAGTTACAAAACGTGTTGGTCAAAATAGGCAAAAATGTTTGATTTATCGAACACTTTTGTCTGTTTTGAACATGAATATACCCACACGGCATTACCTATCCAGAAAGAAACGGAAATCAAACCTCTTGATCAGAGGCCAGATCTTCAAACCACCCATATTCTACAAGCCTAAACCCTCGTGCTGAGGCTCCTGTAACCCTCTCGGATTCACAGAAAAACCAACACGAACGCTTACTTAACTCAACTCTATCTACCTCATATTTTTTCAAGCAATGATAAAACACTGTCCGTACTGTAGGGGAGCGATACAACGATGGGGACAAACGAATGCGGGAACACTGCGCTACTTTTGCCCTTTTTGTAAAAAGACTCTTACCAAGGAGCGCAGAGATATTGTAGAGCGCAGCCTGAGGCAGCAGCTTGATATGTGGCTTGGCGGCAAAGACAGCTTGAAAGAGATCGCCGCTCACTACCACGTTACAAGACAAACCCTCTGGAGGAGGTTTCATCCGTTTTTTAACTTCGCCTTTGAACCCAAGATCCCGCAGGAGCCGATGCGGATGCTTATTCTAGACGGCACTTATATCCACAGTCGCTACTTATGCGCCCTAGTGGCGATTGATGAGCATGACCGAGTTTTCTGGAGATTCGTCCGATATGAATCATATGAGAATTGGTTCAAGTTCCTCGCAAACTTTCCAGAGCCGCAAGTTGTCGTGATGGACGGGCAGAAGGGTTTGTTTGCGGCTGCACGTGCTCTCTGGCCGGACGTTAAAGTACAGCGCTGCCAGTTTCATGTCGTCTCCTTTGCGCTTCAATATCTAGGACGGCACCCCAAAGACGAGGCGGGCAAGACCATGCTGGATCTTCTCTATAGGCTCAAAGAAGTAAAAACAGTTGCCCACAGGGACAAGTGGCTGACGCTTCATACGATTTGGGAGAAGCAATATGAGAAAGAATTCGCCGCCAGAAACGAATGGGGCAACTTCCGGTATCCCAGGCTGCGGAGCGTCCGCTATATCATGCGGCGCGCGCTGCCGAATCTTTTCACCTATATCGATAATCCTGGAACTCCCAACACTACCAATCTTGTTGAGGGATGGGTAAACTCCGCCATTGCCGAGGCGCTACGAAGGCATCGGGGGCTTACGGAGTATGAGAAAAAGTATATGGTATCGATCCTGCTTTCCCATCTGACAAGAGGGGAGAAGAAAGAGAAGGTGAATGCTGCAATAGAGCCCGTATATCTGATGGAAGAAGTCGCATCCGAAGCAAAAACGTAGATTGTGGACCGTTTCGAACAGCACCCCGAACTTTGGCAGATCTATAAGGAACACATAGCGGAGCAGATTAAGCCTGGAAAACTCGAATAATTATGAAAAGTGGCTAACTTGACAAAATCTATTTTATATTGTTATATAAAAGTAGCCTTTTACCCAAGCCTTTCTTTTGTAGAGGGAAGTGTTGAAATGTTATTCAACTTTTCCCGACTGCAAAGGAGAGCATAATCAATGAATTCTTTACGGATTCGATGTCTCAAAGAAATGGCAGCAGAACAGTCGCGACTAGACAGACAAAGAGCGTCTAAGCGAATTCCTTACCGGCAGATGTGTGGCAGAGTGAAGGCCGCCTATCTCATGCTCTGGGGATTTCACTACCTCGCGTGGATAGGCATACCGGCCACAGCCATTATCGGTGGACTTCTTTGCGATGCGTTTGATGTCGCTAACCGACTGCCGCTTCTCTACCTGATTCTCGGCTTCTTGTTTCTCAACACCTGGGGGAGAGCATTGCCTTTCTTGATGCTCAAGGAAGCAGAACTTGACCTCTTTGAGGAGCCAGGAGATCGTTGCGATGACGATCCGTTAGGCCGAGCACTCGGCTTCTGATTCCAGAGTTTTTACGAATGTCTAAGGCCACTTATTTTCTAAGGGGCCTTTTAAATTACATAATGTATTCTAAAGAATAAATTTGTGGACCAATTCGATTTAAACCTCGAATTTTTGGTCAAGCTATTCAGTATTTTCTTGAAAGTCCTATATCGCTTCTAAGGTATATTCCCAGCCCGGCTGCCACTTCCATTGAGCAGGAATTACTTCTTCTAGGGGAAGCCGCTTGATCCAATGCTCCAAGCCATATTGAGTGGCGCGATGACCGAGGATCATCACTTTCTTGCCGCCGTACTTTTTTAATAAATCCTGAAGAAAACTTTTCATACGCTCGGAAGTTTGCTCGTAGCTCTCTCCATTCGGAAAGGAGATAGTAATCCGCTTTAGTTTTTCAGGGTCAACCTCATTGCTGGGATGCTGGGTAAGATCGCCATAGTCACACTCACGCAATCGAGCATCTTGAACTATGGGAAACTTGTCGCCAAAGGCGATCTGACCCGTATGATAGGAACGCTGCAGATCAGAGCAAAATATAGCATCAAAATGTTCGTTGCCGCGCCGCTGGCCTAACTCCTTAGCTTGTCGTAAGCCCAGTTCTGAAAGATCAACATCGTTCCAGCCCGAAGCCAGATGAAGTTCGTTATCGAGGGTGGTAGAGTGGGATTCAAAGATGATAGTGACGGACATGGCGGCAAGGTTTTTCGTAGTATAGCAAACGCAAAATGGGAGGCAAGAAAGTTAAGTTGATGAAAGAAACAAACGGTGGACCAGTTCCAGCTACACCTCGAACTTTTGGGCCAATGTTGGCTCGGGTGAGGAAGCATCTTCTGCTGATGCCGGCCTGGGAGTGGGATCTGATGCGCTCTCTTCCCGCCCCTCCTGTAGAGAAGATTACCAGACCGCCTCAAACCCGCAATGCTGGTAAATTTGGCAAAGATGACAAGTTTGACAGCATCAGGACGTAGTTTAAACTGAGACCGTATTATATCCTTGTCCCGCTGCAATGAATAAACTCTTGTAAGGTAGAGTAGTTCAAAGTCCTGCCGCCTCATAAATGAATAAAATACTACTAACCCTTTTGTTAATCCTCGTCTTAGTTGTTGGCTATATGAATTTCCCAACCCAGACTTGGCATTTCCTGAAAACCAACCTCGACTCCCAGGGAATCCTCTCAAACTTTCTAGGGGGGTTAGGAGTGGTCGTGCTCCTGTTTTTTTCCAAAGAAGTTTTCAGGCCAAAGCGAAATCTAACTGGAGAGTGGGAAATCGAAAATAGGGTAGTAAGGTCTTCCTATAAACCCTATAAAGGTTTAAGGGTAATTTGGAAGTTCCATATGCTGCAGAATGGAGATAGGCTCTCGGGTAGTGGAGAAAAAATTAAGGAAATTAGGGTTGATAATACAGAACTCGAGTATAATCCCCCTGAACGAGATTCGGTAGAGCTTGAAGGGTATCTTGAGAAGAACTATTTACGCAGGAGTCGGATATTTATCAACGTTATTCAGGTAGGAAAACTGAGAAGATCACGAGCAACTTATATCCTTAGGTGGAAAAGCTGGAAAGGTGATAATGGTTTGGTTGGTACATTTATAACTACTGCGGGAGATTCGTCGGGAAGTACAATATTTTCTAGGCATACTCAGGATGTTTAATTTCCTTGTGGCGCTACTTGCAAGGGCTTCCTACTTCATTATTAGTGCCTTAGATCCTAGTATCCAGAAGGATTTTATAAAGATTAAGGGTTCTATACTTCCGCAAGTTGAGATTGAAAACATCAAGTTACTTAGAACCGTGGTTCTTATAGAAGACAAAAGATACTTGTCCCATTATGGAGTAGATTTTCGAGGAATTGTAAGGGCTTCTTGTAGAACTTTATTTTATAAACGTTTGGAGGGAGGCAGCACTATTGAGCAGCAATATGTGCGCTTAGTAACTAACAGAAGAGAAGTTACCATAAAAAGAAAAATTAGAGAAGCCATGCTAGCAGTGGAGTTAAGCCGCAGCTTTTCAAAGTCTCAAATCTTAAATTCGTATCTACTCAATTATTCTTTTGGTGGAAGGTTTAGCTTTAAATCGCTGGAGGTAGACGTCATTAAGGCGCTTAATGATGACGATATCTCTCACTTGGTCGCTAAGCTAAAGTATCCCTTTGCCCACGTAAGCAATCCTTCTTATTTGCGGCGGGTAATCATGGTTAGGGCACTTATGGATAAGCAAAGACTATCGCAAAGATTTATTCCTTTTGTTCGCCAAAGGGTATAAATAAAAGTTCGAAGTCTGTTGAGATACAGTTTTCACGCAAAACGGCAATATTTTCCGTTTTCGTCAACATGTCAGGCAAACAAAAAACACCGATTTACGGTGCTTTTTGCAAGGGGTGAAAACTTCCCGGAAGCGGTAAGTTCGTGGCCCGTATCGGGACATACCTCGAACTTTTGACTTTCTTCTCTCAAGATTTTGGCAGTGGTTTGAAGAGAATCCGCAATCACTTGTTCCTACTTCAGTTTCGCTCTCTCACTCTGACGGGTCTCACGAAGGGTAGGGGATTTCATATACTTTCGCGGATTCCCGCACAGGAGACAAGAGCAAGGGGTACGAGTACGAGCTAGCTGACCAATTTTCTTTAGGTCATCCCTAAAGACTCCGCCATAGTAGTGCTTCACCTTTTGCTTTATACGGTGTTCGTGATGTCGTCTTAGAGCCTGTGATCTCATACGATCTTATAATAGCAATGCCATCTGGCACTGCAAGAGGGGGGAAGTTGCCACAATGATTATAAATTGCCCCCATTCTCAACATTAAGTAATTCAATTATCATATATACGATATATGGACCCCGCCTACTTCGAAGGTAAAAAGCAAAAAGCGAAAGAAATCTATGATACTCAAAGGGCTATCTACAGTCCTTATTTTGAGTCTCAAGTAGTGCTCAACTCTGATGGGTTTCACCATTTACAATTTTCAGCACGCAGAGAACGATCAAAGCAAGAGCAACTCTTAAAATTCACACTTTTGCCTCTTGGTTTATCTATCATAAAAAAGAGCGCAACGCTTCAAGAGTATAGAAAGCTACTGTCTCCGGTGGGCAAGAAATCTCCGAGGGATGGACTCGCCACAATGAAGATGGTTGAGTGGTGGGGATTTGTGGCTATCTTTGTAAAACAAGATATCAAAGTACGAGTAGTGGTCAGAAAAGTAGGGGATGGGGCCCTCCATTTCTGGAGCGTGATGCCCTACAATAAGCTCCGCAGTACCGGCCAGAAGTTATATACAGATGGTATTGAGGATGAATAGAAATCAAAAACACTCCATTTTAGGAGTGACTTTGATGTGCTTGGCTTCAGCTTTGGAACTCCTTAGCTGAACGGGGCTTGCGCCCACAAGCACATCCTCACTATAGCAAATAAGCTGTCTCAGTCAAGAAAGCTCCTGAACAGAGGTTTGAGATTGGCTTAGGAGATTTTATGCTTAAGTTCTGCGGATAGACAAATGTGGTGTATGCAAAAAGAGGTTCGGCAAAAGAAAGCAATAGGGCTAAAAGCAACAAGCACTCGCCCTTCTCATTGCATTTGTACTATGCCCTCTTCAAATAACTACTTCAGAAAGATCGGCGGCCTATTGATTCGCTATAACACACAGCGGAATGTTAAAAGTTTCCTGTAGATAAAGCTCAGTAGAGCCGAGCAACTCAAGTTGGCTAGGGGATACCTTCGATTTCGAGAGACCAGGCTGAACAATAAAAATTTTAAAGTCAGTCTTATAAAATCTCATCATACGCTCTATTGTGCGTAGCGTCTTCTGGCTTCCCACCTCGAACCTCGTCATGCGGTTCTTCGCAACCCGCTTAGCTTCCCTCGCCCGCATGTGTGTGATCAGCCTTCCCATATCCTCCTTCCAATGAATACTTGTCTGCGCCTGACCGCATACAACAAACAGATCATCTTTTCTCCTGCCGCTAAATTCCTCGCTTGAGAATTTGCAGTGGTAAAGTTCCACAAGGATTCTTTCATTTAGGATTTTCAACGCAATGATATCAGCCGCTTCTCCGCTGCCGTCGTCATCGAATATAACATCGTAGCCTCGCTGCTTGAGATGCTCTATGACAAGATACTGAATAGAGTCAGTCCTTTTTGCCTCCGTCTGGGACTCTTTCTTGATATCCACGCCGCTCCAGTTCCATACCTCTATCGTCTCCTTGTTGTAGGGAGAAGCTTCCCGGTTGGGAACTTTGTATAAAAGATTATTTTCGACATAGGAACTATCAGCGAACCATATCTTAGGACGCTCTCTTTTGAACCAATCGACCAAGGTTCTGTTCTTACTACCTATTTTAAACGTGACACTTTCTTTACCGTTAATTCTATACTGAAAGCCCTTCCCTTTCAGGCGCGTCGAAAATTCTAAGTTCATATTCGACCGAATGTTCCCCTGATGTGACCGCAAATTTCAAAGGGCCTGTTTCTGAGGGGTCAACGAGTGAAATGCTAGTTTCATAGAGCGGCACAGTAACATCACCGAAGGAAATGTACACGGATGTATCCGGCTCGCTCAGAAACGAATCCGGCCACTGGATAGCAATCGGCATCATTGCAGGGCGTTCCGTAATCAGGGTAGGACTTAATATACCCTCAAGTATCTTTTGTACATCAATCGTGTCATCAAGAAGCTTCGCGCCGACGCGGGAGCACCAGTCGCACAGATATTTCACTGACACCCTTTTATATGACCAGATTTTCCCTTTAACTGAGCAACCTATATTGGTTTTCGCGGCGTTCTCATAGCCCCCACCAAAGAAATTGGAATTGAAAGTGTTGCGCCGATGAGCCGATGATAGCCCTTCGGGGACATCGAATCCCGTGTACAGCGTGAAGCTGATCGGCCCATATAAGGCTTTCTTTAAGCCGACGTTTTGGAGTGTAAGGCGGCTGACACCGTAGGCTGCACGGAAAACTTCTTCACCAGTAACCAAGGTGACATCCCCGCATATTGCTTCAGCCAAACTCTCATGCCCGCAATCCTTATCGGAACTGTTGATGAAGAGAAGGCTTTGAGATTTGTCCCAGTAAACGACGTACAAGTCCCAAAAAAGATCCATAATCTCCTTGAACTTACCCCACTTCACAGGCTCTCTTCTTTTAACTGCAAAGACTAGAACACTCCTCTCATGGTTGATCTCGGGTGGTAGAATCTCTACTTGGTCGGCAAGGGCGTTTCTGAAGTTCTGTGGCTTCCAAGACTTGTTTTTCGTTTTGTATACGACAGTACTCATTGCTGGCGTGATGTTTCGCAAGTTGAGCTTGCCCTCAGGAGAACGAAAACCTGCATTGAACCTGGCTGTTTCAATGTGATTCTGGATCGCGCCCGAACTCAAGTCGCGCAGAATCTGGTTCCAATCAGGATCTTCCCCATACAAGGCTTCAAGGCTCTCCTGAACACCAGGGTCCGCAATATTTGCAATAAAGGTTGCGTCGCCGATGTTCTCTTTCGCTCTTGTAAAGCGTCCTGTGAACTGAAGTGTCACACCCAAACTCTTATGAACATCATGTAAAGCGGCGACTTTCAATTCGGGAAGATCAAATCCTTCGCCGAGCATATCGACACAGACGATAATCCGCGTTTCTATAGCTTTGATCTTTCGCAGAACTTCCTTTTTCTCTTTCACACCTAGTTGGCTGTGTATGATGACTGGGTTTAACTCGGCGTACTTTTCATAAAGAGAATACACCGTTTTAGTTCTTTCGATATTTCTTACCCGCGCCATCAATATATGATCAAGCCCTTTCGCCAAATCAGCTTTGAGTTGCGCTACCGCCTTTTCAGCGATCATTTCATCAGCGCGGTCTTCGTCGAACTCGGATACGGGCTTGAATATGATAGGCTTGAAATAGTCTTCTTGCTGTGCCTTGAGTAGAGGATAATTATAAACAGGATCCCCACCCACATGTTTGCCATCATTCCGGAAAGGTGTAGCAGTAAACTGCACGACCAGTTTCTCATTGAAATAGTTTCTGAACCTCTCCCAGGTTGCGGCGGGAATGTGGTGAGCTTCATCGATGAATAAGTGGCTACATAGTTTCGCCATCCTCTGCTGCATCCAGTCACTACAGCCACCAGCAACGCTCATCGTTGTCACAACTACGTTGCACACCTGAAATAAATTATCGACTTCAGATGCGGACTTAGGTCTGTGTTTTAGTATTCCGACTATCGGGTAGCTTGCCTTTAGACCAACTACACCAAAATCTTTAAGAACTCCAAGCTTGATGAACTTCATGGCTGTCTGATCACGCAAGGGATCCGTCGGAACAATGACCAGTAGCCTTTGGCACTGACTTGCGATAAGGAGCGCCAGCATCGTCTCCGTTTTACCAGTTCCGGTCGGCATGACGATTGTCGCTGGCGATTCCGATGTAGTCCAGTGCCCCAGCGTGTTGTAAATGGCACCAATCTGAGGTGGTCTCAAGCCTTGATGAAGAATACCATTTCCCCCATTCTTGATCTCGCGGCGAAATGTGAGTTGATCTGCCCATGAGTCGCACACAGCGCGGCAGTTAGTCTCGTAGTTGATCTGACCAGCAGATATGTCAGCGATTTGAACGGGCCTGATCCATAATTTTTCGTATTTAGCGTCAAGCAAAATACTATTGTCCGCTGATTCTCTGGCATTTCTAATGTGAAGGACCTTTTCGAAACGGCTGGGCGGATCTGACTTCGTGAGAGTTACCAAGGTTTCTTTCTTGTCATCATCAATAAGAATGAAGCCTTTGGTAATATCGGAGACAAAGTTGATGGCGTGTACGTTACAACGCCGTTCCGGTTCTAATAACTGGTAAACCGGGTTGCCGTTTATCTTCGTCCTGATGGAGAAGAGAGATGGAAATATGAATTTCATAGTATCCAAAAAGTAGTCAGTTTGCTTCAGAACACTCTAGTGTATGCGTAACCGCCTCTTTTTATATATGCGTCGAAATACTGCCCGTGAGAAGACGCACTCATCAGACCTTGATACAGCCCTGAAGGAACTCTGTGGTATTGATACACAGAGCCGCTATGGAATTCGATCTCCAAAGTCTGTGTCCTAGTATCGTAACCAATTGAAGAGATGTTGGATGATGAAACATATGTTCTTTGCATGATCTTCTCCTTTGAAAGAATTCGGGGCTGAAACCAGACCTTACTTCCTAGCCAATAGCTTGCTCTATCCTTATGGCTTAAGCACAGTTTGGAAGATTGTCCAGATTGTTATCTTGCACAGCGTCAGGTGCTGAGCGAATGTGAGTTCTGGTGCATCTCGGGCATACGTATTTTCCCACAACGGCCACCTTCCCGCTGTTCCGGCCTTGAGTGTAAAAAACGTTCCCTTGATCCATCGCGTTTAGAACTTCATTCAGAGACCAATACCTGTCGTATGAGTCGGGTGTCGTGCCTGTACCTACTGCCACTATATGCGCGCGGTCGTTCGGCTGCCCCACCGGCTCTTGGTTCGTACAGATGATTCTAAAGTTAGCCATTCTCGTTTGTTCCTCACGTTCGTAAATTTTATCCGAATATATTCAGGACTACTGTCGGCTCAATATTAGATCCGACAGCAGCCAATAGGTGCATTCAGTGTGCCATTAAGTGCTATAATCAGGCTTTCTCAGTGTAAGTAACTCTTAACACAGGCGTTGATATAAGATCCTATCTTTTAGCTAAGTTTTACTTGCAAGAATTAATAGAGGATTTATTATCTTTATTTATAGGAGATAGAAAATATTCTATGAATAATAAAGCAATAGTAGTGCTTGGTTTTCTTGGACCGGAAAAGGATAGCGGTCGGAGTCAGACGCGTTGGAATAAATGGCGTCCAACGCTGGATCTTTGTCGGCATAGAAAACGGTTGCCAGTTAAAAGATTAGAGTTGCTTTATCAATCGCAACATAAGTCTATCGTCGATATAGTTATTACCGATATCGAATCCATCTCCTCGCCGACGGAAGTGCGACTGCATGAGATCCACTTGAAGGACCCGTGGGATTTCGAAGAAGTTTACGGAGTCCTATTTGACTTCGCTAAATCATATAAGTTCGATCAAGAGAAAGAGGAATATCTTATACATATCACAACTGGCACTCATGTTGCCCAGATATCTCTTTTTCTTCTCACTGAGTCAAACCATCTGCCGGGGAAGTTGATTCGGACTATTCCACCTATAGGGAGTGACAAAAGCAAAACCGGCAGCTTTCAGTTAATTGACCTAGACCTGTCCAAATATGCTGGCGTCGCATCTCGTTTTAAGCAGCAACAAGGGGAAGGAGTATCATTTCTGAAGCATGGCATCGAAACGAGGAACGCGGAATTTAATCAGACAATATGTCTGATTGAGCGGGTAGCAGTTTCCTCGACCGAGCCGGTACTACTAATAGGGCCCACAGGAGCAGGAAAGTCGAAGCTTGCCCACCGCATTTTCGAGTTGAAAGTAAATAGGAATAAGTTGAAGGGTGAATTTGCGGAAGTGAACTGTGCGACAATCCGAGGTGACATTGCGCAGTCAACCTTGTTCGGTCACATAAAGGGCGCATTCACGGGGGCTTCTGGGCTCCGCAAAGGGCTCTTGCGTAAAGCCCATATGGGCGTTCTGTTTCTTGACGAGATAGGCGACCTTGGGATTGAAGAGCAAACCCTACTTCTGCGGGCATTAGAAGAGAAGAAGTTCAGCCCCATGGGCAGCGACGATATGGTTGAGAGCGATTTTCAGTTAATCGCTGGCACGAATCGCAACCTTGAGGAGTTAGTGGAAAAGGGTCTATTTCGCGATGATCTTCTAGCGAGAATTGATCTATGGACGTTTAGGCTGCCTGGGCTCCGGGAACGGCTAGAAGACATTGAGCCTAATTTTCAATATGAGATCGATCTATACGCGAAGCGCACCGGAACGCGTATAACCTTTAAGAGGGATGCACTTGAGCGCTTCCTCCGATTCGCCACATCCTCCGAAGCAAAATGGAACAGAAATTTCCGTGATCTTAACGGCGCAGTAATTCGGATGGCGACCTTGGCCGAAACGAGTAGGATCGACATCGGGATAGTCGAAGACGAGATAGCCAGGCTCAGAGCCGTTTGGCAGATCGAAGCATTTGGTGGCGAAAATTATCGCCTTCTGAAGCTTTTGATCGGGAAAGAGCGACTCAGACAGATGGATTACTTTGATAGAATCCAGCTTGAAGGCGTCTTGAAAATTTGTCGAGAATCACGGAGCCTGTCAGAGGCTGGGCGTATTCTTTATAATTTTTCTCGCCATCACAAGAATAGCGACAATGACTCAGACCGTCTGAGAAAGTATCTCTCTAAATTCGGACTAAATTTGAGTCAGATCCACGAGCTATCAACTATTAAATAAGCCTGAACGCACACCCTGCTTGCTGAGTTATATGTAAGCACTTACAAGTCCGGTCATTATCTCCTTAGCCAATGAAGACGATTGTTCTCTAATCGACCAAAGGGGTAGCCGCTCTTTTCTGCATCTCTTTCTTTTTTGCTCTGAAAATCCCTTTAAGTTGATTGAAGGCGTTGATCTCTGCTTTCAGCATATCTGGAGTCAATTGAGGAGGGCTGCCAAGGTCACTTTGCAAGTGTCCGGTGATATACCGTGAGAGATGTCCGTATTTTTCTATTACCTGCTCCAAAAGCTCCCAGTCAGCCACAACTTCTTTCAAACGACCAATACTGATATTGTGTTCGAAGCGTTGCACTACTCCACCCAAGAGGTCGAAGACAACAAACGCCTCATAGGTTGCACGCAGTGCGCCGAAACCAGCCCGTAGTTTCTCTTCCTGATCCTCTAGAGATATAGTCTTCTGGGCCCGTTCCAAATAGTACTCAGCTTTTGTTGGCTTGCGGTTACTCTTCTCAGTCATCGGACTCGTACCCGAATAAATGTAGCCCGGCCTGCTGGTCTCTCCCTCACGGCGGATGTGGTGGGAACACGATATCCAAGCTCTCCTGTTCAGCGAATTTGTTGATGAGATAGAGAAAGTGTAGATCGTGGGTGAAAAGGATTACCTGTCGGGTGAGTGCTTCCGCCACTAGGCGCTCAGCTACGGTTTCTTTCCAATCGAAGTCAAGAGACGTAACAGGATCATCTAAAATGATAGCGTTGCTGCTCTCATCAAGAGATACTTCAGTAAGAAAGTCAGCTAGAGCCACAGCACGTTTTTCCCCCTCGCTAAGAACCTTGTCAGGTGTGGCTTTGCTATCCTTAGTGGGGGATGCGTTCTCAAGAACTATCTGCTTCAGTGTCTTACCTTTACTCCCTCTTGTCTTAACCTTCACTTCGAGTGGACAATTCAATTCTTGCAGTATCTGTTTGAATTTCTCGATGTACTTATCCGTCACACGCAATTTGAAAAGCTCGTTATATTTTTTGGTGATGTGATTGGTAGTACCAATAGCTTTTTCCGCCTTGGCAGCCCATTTCCTTTTTTCAATATACTCTTTAATGGCTAACAGATTATCGTTGAGCAGCACGCGATGATTTAGAAGCAACTGTTCTCTTCGGAGCGAGTCAATTTCAGCGTCACGATTCTTGAGTTCGAGTTCTTCGCGCCGTTGTTTAAGGTTTCGGATCACCGTTTCGATTTCTGTGATGCCGTTCTCAGGAAGCGAGGCTGATGAAATCTTATTAAGAGTCTTTATGGCAGTCAGGCCATTGTCGCGTCGCTTTTTACTGGCCTCGATAAAGTTTGATACCTTCTGCATTAAACTGCGGTCTTCTTCTTGCAGATGGCGATACGAGACGAATTGGTCATTGAAGCAATCTAATTCCATCTTTGCCAAAGCTTTCCGCTTTGATTCTATGTCATCTAACGCCATTTTCAATTCAGCCTGTGCTTCGCCTTTTAAGAAAGTCCACAAACCATTTATGAGATCGCGTGAATTTTGGCCTATTAGTTCGTGGCAGAGTAAGCACCGATCACCTACATTAGGGTAAGAACCGTCTGGCCGCTCAGCGTCTGCTAGAGTCTTTGCTGATTCTATAAAACGCCGCCAGAAGTTACCGCCAGTCTGCTTAAAGAATTCTGTCTTAAACCGATCCACGCTCATCTGATCAACCGCATCTTGACGGTCGCGCACAACTTCTATGGAAAAATTGATTTCTTGGATGGCTTGGTCATTTAATCCCTCTTCAATCCTACACAACTGAAGAATTAGCCTTTCAAGATCATTTATTGCTCCTTCAAGGAGTCCGATTTTCTTAAGTATGTCTTCGCTGATTAGCTTCGCGATCTCTATATTTAACTCCTCCAACCGACGCCTCTCATCTTGGGTAACATTAGCCAGATTCTCCAACACCTTCATATCCGTTTTCACGTCTAATGACGTGATTAGCCTACTAACCTCCGAATCGCCTTGGAAGATAAGCCCGAAGCCGTGCGGCGATAAGAGCATGCGGAGTTTTTCTTTTACTCGCTCACGACATCGGTCCGTGACTTCTGACAAGGCAGTTAGGTAAGAAAAACCGTGAGGGGAAAAGCTAAGGTTATTTTCCCTTGTCAAATGAACTTGCACGCTAGTGCTATCAAAAACATAGATAGAAGCTAGCTCGTGGCACTGAGTATTAGCTTGATAATGTATGGTTTTGTGACCTTCCCCATCAGCAACATAGATATCAGCAGATGGAAGTATTGCCGGATCAAAAGGGTGAGACACGTCAGGAAGAACTTCTCTGTCACCACGTGAGAAGCTGGCGCATCCTAACAGTCGTGCATACCCAGATTTGCCAGAGCCGTTCGCGCCGAAAATAACGGTCAATCCATCTCCGAACGAAAGAGTTTGGCCAGTGGCAAGTGCATTTACGTTTTGTAAATTCGTAATTTCGAGTAGCAGCAGAGGCTCGCCGTTCACTTGCTCACCATCATATTGGGAGAATTGTATAACTGGGCGAGTCTTGATTGGAGTTTTGGCGTTTACGTCTTCTAAGAAATATTGAACAAACTCTTCATAGTCAGCATCCGTAAGAGCACTGCCACCCTTAGCGATGATTTTGTCCAATGCTGCTTGCTCCCAATAAGGTAGTGTTTTTGCCCACTGACTTAATTCACTGAGTATCCCAGCCATGTTATTCTCTTTTTATAATTGGTCTCACAGTACAGAACAGCGTAGATGAAAAACGCATAGTTATTATGCCATATTTTGAAAGAATTTGAGCGAAAAGTTATCAGTTTATTACCTCCCCATACTGGGCGTATTTAAATAATGAACGTCCCGTCGCACAACACGCATTCGATAACAGGAACAAAATCCTGGCCAAGCTTTTCTGCTAACCTCACAGTGCCCTTCACAAGGTCGCAAACCGACAAAATCTTAATAAGTGCAAACCAACAAGCCACAAGAGATTTCGCTTTCTGAATGGCAAGAGATTATGCAGATGCCAGTAGTAAAAGCTTCTTGGGGATTGACTGATGAAACACTGGAAGAATGCGCATCTTAAGTCTATGGAGTAAAGTCCGATTTTATGAGTGACGGTCCAGGATATGCGGGAGATCTTTTTATACTTCAAGGCGGTGCCTTATCAGGAGACCCGCCCATTATGCTGGTGAGGAATAAAGAAAATTTAGAAGCAATTAAATCGCTTCTAATGAAGATGAAGCCAATGCTATGAATGTCTTCTGAATAAAGACATCACTTGGACTCCTTTGCCCAAGTATTTCTTAAAGTCAAAATACCCTTTTAGAAAGCCGTACTCGCATCGTTGGAATGCATCCCTAGCCACCATCCGTGTACTATCTAATTGGCTTAAAGCCATAAGCTTGAGGTGATACCAAAGAAAAGCGTGCCTTTCTTTTTCTCAATCAGTCTCATTAACCGCTGTGCGCCCTTTCAATCTACAAGAAATGAGTGACATTGATCCATTATCAAAAAACGGCAATTCTATTTTCTCATTGAAGTCGGAACAGTAACTCTCAACAAATAATTGAATATGGGCGGCATCTCTTGCAACTTCGGCATCTGAAGGAAGATGCTGAATGATTGCATCACTCACAAACATTATAAACTTGCTGCGGGCTCGCGTGAGAGTAACATTGAAGCGACGGGGATTCAGGATGAATTCCTCCTCACTTCTTACAAAATCCCGGTCAGCAACTGTATAGCTAGCTATCATCAGATCGCGCTCAAGACCTTGAAACCTATCTACCGTATCAACAAAAGGTGGGGGATTCATGGGCATTCCCGCAGCCTCAACTAGCCTGTTACGGATGTTAGACATTTGTGCCCTGTGAGGCGTTACTATACCAAGGCATTGCTTCCAGAACTCCTTGTCGTCTGGCTTGGCTTCTTGTTCATTGAGAATGCCTCGGTACAGATAAGAGAGGGCTGCAACCATCTGAGCCTCAAACGGATTTGAGAGTGTGTAGGTAGTGGCATCATAGGTTAGGACTACGACTGGCCATTCGGGATTGATTATCCGCAGGTATTCGTTCGACCAAGGCAGTTGCTCTGGCCAGCCAGGAGGTGCAGTGTTGCGGTAATCAGGAATGGTTATCTCAAGTCGCCGCTTAGGGTGAAATGCGTGATAGCCCTGATGGTAAAATCGCTGCCTAGGCCAGCCTGCAATTTCATCGTTGGTTCTATAATTCTGATCTAAAGCAACAGGCTTTAACCCATGTGCCTTTTGCAGGTAAGTAAAAATACAATCGAAAAGGGCCTCTCCCTGCTCGCGAATCTCAAATCCGTAAATTGGACCAAGCTGCTTGTGATCACCTGCCAAAATGATATTGGCGTTTTCTCTTAGTAGGAGAAAGTACGCAGCGGCTGATGAGACTTCCAGTTGTGAAGCCTCATCAATAATAAGGAGATCAAACCATTCAGAAACTGGAAGCTCATTTTCAGAATGTGCCTCACATAATTTTCCAAATTGCATCCATGTGCCGCCCACAACAATACAAGATTCGGGGGCTTGCAACTCTTTGGCGAGTCTGGAGCCATCTTCAGATCTGCGCGGGATATCTGCAATTCTGTCATCTCTGGGAGGCTGAGAGTGGTCTCCTCTGACTCGCGCAATCGTTAAGGGGAGGTGAAAATTACCGGCTTGCTGAATGCGCCGCTCTATTAATTCAGTGACCTCAATAAGAACATTATCAATCGCGTTATAATTGCTGGCACCAATTCCAACGCACACAGGCTTGCCGGTCGCATTTGCATTCTCCAGTCGCCCTAAGATAATGCCTGCTAGAACCGTAGTTTTGCCTGTGCCTGGAGGTCCCCAAAGCAAAAGAACTCTTTCAGCTAAGGATGATTTGAACGCCTCTTGCTGTCGGCTGTTGAATGGATTCTTAAGCGATGGTGTTATTGTTTGAAGAAGGCTATCCGCATCAGGAATATTCTCAACACGTGCAAGGCTTGCCGGATCATATAAAATGCTGTGAGCTGGTTCAGTTCGCGGAGCTTGTTTTGCTTCTGCCATTAATCTTTCTTCCTCCTTCGCAGAGGCGGGGGAGTCCCCCCTATTAACGTAAGCACTTTCCTGATCCTCTCTGTTTCGAAATCTCTAAAGATAGGATCAAGTACCATTGGTCGGGATGTATCAATTAGACCGGTAGTACGAGCGAATTGGAAAAGTGCTGGATCTGTCGGCGTCAGTATCAAAAACGGGGGATTCCAAGTAGATTCAAGTTTCGCAAGCTCCATTTGCAGGAACTTCGAGAGTGGTGCCTTGTAAAGCCATTGATCATCAAGACCAACACTCACAAGCATATCTTTCCCTTGTTCAAAGTCGAGCGCGAGGCATTTGTACCATGTGAGATCTAAATCCCATTCACTGTCTTCGTTCGATAATGCGAGCAAAAAATCTCCCTCTTTGATTCGACTATCACGAGAATCCAGCGAAAAGGTCATCGCAAAAAGCTGCCGGGCAGTATATCTCGGCTGGTAAGATCGTATAGCAGCTATCGCATCATCAAAGATCTGTCCACCAGCAGGTAGAAGGCTCCGAATAGAGATAAAGCGCGCTTCTCTTTCTTCAACAGGCAGAAGACCTGGCTTGCCGATTCTTCAACTCATCTACCGCAACATTCAATCGCGTGAAGGCAATCAGATTGCGAGCACGCTCCGGCACGCGAGTTTGTGTGGGAGGTGCTGCTTTAAAGGCTGATTTTCTCAGCGTCAGTCTTTTCGGATAATTTCGTCTGAGTTTGTCAACGACATGATCAAGCGCACGCAATCGCACCTTAACTGCATTCTTGATTCCTTCATATATTTCATCTCGCGTATACTTGCGCCACTTCTTGGGTTGTGTTGGAAACCGGGGATCAAAATGGGACAGTAAGATTTTGTCCTGCCAAAGCTCATATGCCCGCTCAAATGGTATTTGATCAGTAATTGGTGTTTTGAAGCCATAAGGGACATCATATTTGAAGACCTCGCCGTCTGCCTTGTTGAAAGGAAAGAACACGTTAGCAGTCTCTAACAGAGTATAGTCGTGTGAAATCGGCAAACCCACGAGCATCCTGAAGACCTCTTTCACTACCGTACCGGGCTGTGACTTGAAGTGGTCGGGATCTGGCAGCACATTCTCAGGCGGGAAGAGCCTCATCAAAAGTTCAACCTTTTCAATAATTGCTGGATCATCCATGTGGCGGCGGAACATTCGCCCTAGCTGCTTTAACTCAAGAGAGTCCCAGAAGAATATATGCGATGAAAGTCTTTGATCTTTGCCGACGGTTTCATTGTAATCGGATACTTCTTGCAGCCAGCTAGAGACAAGATCAACGAACTCAATCAAGCGGGCGCGCTCAGTGTCTGGAGTAAGCTCATTGACCCTATCAACGATAAAGGTCCGCTCTTCCCGCAAAGGGGCATCACCCTGGACTCTGCCCGGCTGATAATACACTCGCATTGCACCCATTGCGAATGTGATACCTGATCCCATATCGAAATGGACCGTGATAAAGATATTCAGGTCTGACCATCTAGGCATTATTGCACAGAGCCGCTCTGAAACAAGCTCGGGCTGATTACTTTGAAGCGACCGAGCGCGAGCAACGATTGCCCCCGACTCAGCGCGAAGTTGCTGACTTGTTTTCAGCACAGATTGCCATCCCGTTGTGTTCTCTTGTATTGCCTGAAGAGTCTGCTGGGTTGTGGTGATGTGGTTCTTTCGCAAGAGATCAGCTTGTCCTTGTGTGAGCCAGGGGATTCGTGAAAGGTGGTCGGTTTCTTTAGCCTCTTTCATACAATGATCCAAGTACTCGCAGAGTTGGCATTTTGGTGCAACGTGCCAAGCGGCCTCTTGGGGAGATTGTGCAAGTACCCGCAGCATTCTTACCTCAAAGAACTGTTTGACATGTACCTGATAAACCTCATAGGGCACCGGAATGAGTGTCTGGATCAAAGCTTCAGTAACAGAATTCGCCGATCCTCTCGATGCTGATTCTCTGTGCAGATTCCGAAATGCGTTCGCATCGTGGCTGCCAGGCCAAATGAAGCCTTCCGCACTAACCGCATAACGATCAGACAACCCTTTTTCCTCTAAAGCTGTGGCTAACGCCAATGCATAATAGGTTACTTCAGTAAAATGCCTCAGCGTCGGTTCAGCCGCCATCTTCACATCTATAATGTGGATTTCATATTCAAGAGTGTCCTTGGCTCCTCCAATAAGAGGAGCCCCGGTAAGTGCGGGGCGCAGCCACATAATATCTGGTCTCGCATTGACTCGATCAAGGCCATATTTATCATATGCTTCCTGAAGCGCCGGGGTAATACTTGTGGGTACAAGAAACTCGCCTTCTATAATTGCTAGCGGTGGCTGTGAACTGCGAAGCATATCAAGGACATTCTCAACCTTTTCAAACTTCTTGCGCCCGATGTTAGGGTCCTCAACATTATCAAGCCGATATGCAATATTGTCTGATCCTGCTGAATCGACCAGGTCTTGGTATTTGTCAGCCTCCCAACGCCTGCCCGCATATTTGATTAAATCAATGCCGGGGCGATAATAGATATCCTCTTTAAGATCAAGTGCTGTTTTTTCAGCTTTTGATGCAAGCCTGAAGCGCAAGAATCGGTCGCAATCAAATTTAAACGTTAATGCCAGAGTGCTCTTATTCAGTGACGGCATACGACTGTACTCCTTTAACATCAAGGCGCAACACGAGACTCCTTTTAAGAGAATCTATGGTTGTAAGAACTATATAAAAGCTGCTGTTGCAAACAGGGATGCGAAACAGGGAAACCTGAGTTATAGCCCGAAGCCCTGCGATTGATTGCGTGCCTGGACAGCGACATATACTCAAGGTATGCAGCCTATGTTCTATATCATTTAACTGCATCACAATGGAAGTGCTTTTTGATAGGAGATATTGTGACTTGCGAGTGAGTTTATAATGGCGCTTAAGAAACGTTATACGGATGCAGATCTACCCCTATTGCAGAACGACCAAGTTTCGCAGCTACTCGCAGCGTTGTCCCTGTGCCCATAAAGGGATCGAGAACCAATCCCGCTCTAAACCCCGCCCCACATTCACAATCTGTCCAGCCTACAGTTTCACGCTGCGCAAAGGTAAACTCACGGAAATATCCACCTAGGATTGCTTTGGCTTCTTGTGCGAGTTTGTGAACCTTCGCAGAGCTTCGTCCTGTGCCGGTTTGGAATTGGAGGGCTTTTCCAGCGTCAGAAATTCCTGTTGCCTGGATAGCAGCAATGTGTTCCATCGTAAGCCCCGCCTCATTAGCAATCTCCATAGCGCGGCGTGCCTGAGGACGATTGGCATTAAGTCTTGCAGTTCTGCGGACAATGCGAGTGCGAGGCTTGCCACATAGAAGGCACACCTCCAAAGGGCAAGCTAGAATCACGGCACGCTCAACAATCTCTTCTGGGAAGGGTGCGAGATGGGCCTCTAAATTTCTTCTTGGATTTATGTACCAAACATCACCGGGATTGGTTCCGTTCCCAAACCGCTCGGCGTAAGCAAATAGATCATAGTAATACTCATTATTTATCGTTAAGTGAAGAATGTACTCGTGACGGTTCGCTAGCCGATTCCTGGCAGGCTCTGGCATTCCTACTTCTTTCACCCAGATAATGCGATTGCGCACAATCCAGTTATCCTCGCGCGCAGCTTCTTCGACTTTGCTTGGAATGTCAGCAAGACAGCGATTCCAATACGTGTCACCTATATTAAGAAATACAGAGCCAGTATTCTTAAGAACACGGCGGCATTCTCCTAAAACATTTTGAAGCGTTGCCACGTACTGGTTAGCGGTTCGTTCCTGCCCAATTTGATTTGGATGTTTATAATCTCTCTTACGCCAGTAAGCTGGAGAAGTGACAATCAGATCAACCGAGTGAGACGCAATCGGAAGGCATCGGGCATTTCCATAGATAGCTTGAATAATGGGCGAGCTTTTATGAGTTGAAGGTTTGCTTCTGTGGGTTTGATTTGCAGGGCCGCTTCGTACAGAGGGGCTGAGCTTACTTTGGTTAGCCCGAAATATACGTTTTGGAGATTTCTGTATTAGCTCCTGCCCTTTGGTTTTCAGTCGAGATTTACTTTGCATATTAAATCGACCTCAGATGTTTTCAACCTGTTGGGGATTCCCACGTTCAAGAAAATATGCGCGATACGCTTCTTGATCTCTTGTGACGATATTCTGTGTATTAAGTGACAAATCGGAGACAACTTGATCATCCTACATTCTTCATTAGCTTACATACAAGATGACGATGTGTTTACAATAAATCGCTGATATATTTCTGAGTCACGCACATATATACATTATATTTTGCTTGTTGTCGAGCCTTTTTTGTTCCTTGAAAGCAATGGGTGCGGGAATTTGAGACAAGAGGAGATCTCTGTAAGTTTCTATAGGTTACCTCGTATCAGAGTAAAACGGCTGATATTATGAAAAGAGAGGGAAAAAATCTGTGATATCCTTAAGTCCAGCAAGACCGGGAGCATTTCCACCATACACTTGCATTACTAAGTTTCTGTTTATATGGAAGACCCCATCGATAGTGGGATAGTTGAGTACGTGCAGAAGCCTGCCATTGTCGAACTCATTTGTTAATACGTAAAACTTCAAGCTCGGCTCGTGATGCTTGTAAGTATCTGCCTCCTCCTGCGGGTCGCGCACTCTGTCGTGGCGAATGCCCCATTTGCTGGAAATCACGGCATACGGGCTGTTGTCTTGAAAAGCAACAATATCAACTGCGGAACGGCGAAAGTTCGTGAGAGAGGGAAATACTTCTATTCCTATTTTCGCCTCCATCTTCCATCGGTAATTGCCTGTGCCAAACCGGTCAATGAGATACACCGCTGCACAGGCTAACGCGATTCCCACTGGATTCATTTTCTGAGTGCCAGGTGGATAGACACTCTTCATGAACATATCAACATGATTGGGGACATCAGAAAGCGGGATTCCTATGGCTTGTGCTAATGCTTGCTCTACAATTTGCGCTCTCTTGAACCAAATGCTTCCTGGCTTGAGCCTGTTAGAGTCAGTGATGCGCGGAACACCATTTGTGTAATCAAGGAGTAATCGGTAAAGTGCAATCCATACGTCAGATGGGGTATGAACCCAGTTGGTCAGATATGCTGCGATGAACTTCATTATTTCGTCGCGTGGTGGCATCAGCCTCTCCTTGAGTTGGTTTTATCAAGCCAATCACCCCTTCCTCATGCATTCGGGCCTCAATGCCGGTGCGCTCACTCTTGTGACTGATAGGCATCATTCTGGCATCCCTCACGATTTCACGCTTGGCAACACCAACTACACGAAATCCAATTGTGGTGGCAATTTCGGCTAGTACTGTTGGAACCTTAATATCGATGCCTTTTATCACAGAGGACCCAACCACTAAAACCGCTGCCCGGCCAGGCACGAGGACACGAAGGATTTCAAGAAGTGATAGCGTCATCTCATTGAAGTAATGAGCAACAACAGCGGCCCTGCCTTTTTCCAGCTTTTGTAACTTGTGAATAATCTTGGTTCCAGTCGCGGAGGCGACTTCTAGGCTGTTAGGGCGAAGTTCTGAGCCTATGTACTTGCTTCGTAGAGAACTTAAAGTCTTTAGATCGTATCCAAACCATATGAGGGAAAATTTATGTGCGCGCATATAATCAATAGCGTTTGCTGCATATGGCGGAGAGGTTACAATCAGGTGGATCGAATCTGATGCGAGTGGCAAGCTGCGTATGTCGGCTCGAAGCATACAAGATAGTGAGGGTGATTCAGAGATATCGTGAAGTGCTTCTATGGTAGATATTAAACGATCAGCGAATACCTCAATGGCACTCTGTTTTATCTGCCTGGTTGGATCCTTATGAGGACGGCTATGGGCAAGATCGCGCGCCAGAGTCAGGCTGCCGCTTTTGGTGATGATGCAGGCTGAAAAGACTACTTTCAAAAAAGCTTGAATCTGTTGATTATCATTTTTTTGTATTGCTTGCACCAAGGCAAAAAGCTCATCCGTAATTGCACCAGTAAACCAGTAGCGGAAGAACTCTACTACCTTAGGCGAGTATACGCGAAGAAGTGTTTTATCATCTGCTGGCCGCAGCCTCTTTCTTGCTTCCTTCAAAACCTCCTCACCGGCACGAACGCATCGCGTCAGATCAACCGGCGTACTTTTCACCTTCGCCACTAATGAGGCAAGCGGGTCAAGATCAACGCCGATGCCATACCGATGTGCAAAGACTGCCTCGATGAGCGTAGTTCCAGAACCTGACATAGGATCAAGCACATACTCGCCTGGCCTACTTAGTTCTTGAATGAATGTGCTTGGTAGTTGAGGGGGAAACTTAGCTGCGAACGCGTGAATGTTATGGCTTGCGTAAGAAGTTTTCTCACCTTTAAATGTCAGATCACGCTTAAGCAAATCAGAAAGACTTTGCTCGATATCTAGAGACTGATCTGGCACGTGACCATTCTCCTGCTCTGAGAAGGGTAATGATCGCTGGAGTCCTACAGATGTAATGACAGCCTTCTTTGCTAACACGTTCTTTGCCCCTTAGGAATAGCAAGATGTGGGGTTTCTACGGCCTCTTATAGTATCAAAGCTTGTCTTTTTGACGAAAGGATTTATTCATGAAATGAAACCTTTCTTCAAGTAGTGTCGCATGCAAACCATTTACTCCCTCGTCTGCGATAGCTTAAGCGGTACTCATTTCAAATATAATAAAGGCGGGCACACGAAGTCCCGCCTTGGTAAATTACGTAACTTGTTAGTGAGATCAATTGGCAGGCTTATCAGAACGGCATTCGGTAATCTTCGAGAAAGTCTCCCAGCTTTGCCGTCACCTGAAACTGCTTCACCGGCTTTAACGCTTTGAACGCTGAGGTGAATGAGTTGGACAGTGACCAGAGGGTTCGCGGAACAAACTCTTCAGCTTCTGGCTCAAAGTAAAATCGGTGGATAGCTGGCAGCAAATTGCGCGGCAGGCCCAGCTTGGAATCCAAAAACGCATCGTAGATGATCTCTTTTGCATTCCTGTCATCCAGCCTATAGTCGTGCCAGTCGCGTATCTGAGTTTTCAACGGCTCGAAGTTTCTCTGGATTTTATCCACGCCAACGCTTACAAGATCTATGAGGTTAAGGCTTTTGGAATGCTTTGCCAGTACCGGCATAAAGTCTCCCTTGAAGGCGAGGTTATCACAGACAAAAACCTTATATCCTACAGTCATCGCAAGCCTCAAAGACTTGTCGTTGGAGTTGCGGAACCCTATTGCAAACTGCACTTCTTCAAAGCCGTACTCCAACTGAAGCAGGCCGAAGCAGCGCATCCCATCAGGAGTTACCGCATACTCATCGCGCACCACATTGATATGCCGGAAGCTTAAAGTTTCAATTAAAGCCTCGACAATCTGTAGGTGGGGAATTGGTTGATGGGTTCGCGTCGCCTCAGGTAGTGGCAGAGTTTTCAAGAATTCTCTATCCACTTTGGAAGCTCCGCAATGTGCGATAAGAACTGAATTACTCATATCTTCTCCTTGAAAGTAAGTTGAGGGCGAGCACACAAAGTCTCGCTTCTGTGTTCATTGCTGACGCCAAGTTAGGTTCAGAGGAGGGATTAGGAGGTAACCTCAGGCACTTGGCTTTTAGGCTTGGGGGAGAAGTGAATATCTCGCTCTATCTTCAAGCCGAACGGCCCGTTGATTGACTTAAGCTCGTTAAGGCTGATGTATCCCCACTCCCTTTCCTGTCCGATGACGTAGCCGAACATGAGGTAATCACCGTTACGGTCTTCGCCTTCGGTGATAAACCAAGTCCAGTTAGACCACGGCGTAAACAGCTTCATATACACCGTTGGGTCTTTGCTGCCTTCCTGGGAATAGAGTTTGGGAATTTGAGCCTTGAGATCGTCGGGGAAAAACTCGTATTCGCTCATACAGCCTCCGCGTAGTAGAGCCTGTAGAACTGCCGGTGAAGTTCGTAGGCGGGATTGTCTTTGACGCCTCTTAAGGTGAAAGCCCAGCGGCGAGTGATTGCACTCAGTTTTCCTCCAGCGCTACCCCAGGCTCGGAAGTGCCCTTTGCTGCTGTGGTGTGCGATGTGGCAGGACTTGTGCGTAGGAACAGTTGTTGTACCTCCTTCGCTTTTAGGCTTTACGTGATGCAGGTTCAGATCAGCCGCACCTATGCGGCGATTGCAGAAATAGCAAGTCATAAGCGGTCCTTTCTTGTATGTGGGATTTGGTTTTGAAGTAACCGCTTTCAGGATAGGAGATTCACAGAAGGACAAAAGACGTAGTAATTTGCCGCAGGCGGCTAATTCTTATGCCTTTATAGAAGGCGTGTTGATGGTAAGAATTGGGAAATGCCCCAAGGCCCAAAGGATAACCTTACCTATCTAGCTCGCACAAACTTTCACAGCGATGCGCGAGTGTTTGGGATACGCCAAGCTGACAGACGAGCGCATATGTACATCATAGGCAAAACCGGCACTGGCAAATCCACTTTGCTTGAGACGCTGATTCGGCAGGATATAGAGGCAGGACGAGGACTCGCCCTTTTGGACCCGCATGGGGATCTCATAGAACGAGTGCTCGCGCGAGTGCCTGAAAAAAGAAAAGATGATCTTATTTACTTCAATGTACCAGACCGAGCGCATCCTTTAGGCTTTAACCCGCTTGAGCGAGTACCTGCTGATAAAAGAGTGCTGGCTGCATCACAGCTTCTTGAAGCATTCAAGAAGCTCTGGGCAGAGTTCTGGGGACCGCGCTCTGAGCATATCTTGCGAAACGCTTTGCTTGCGCTTCTTGAGATGCCTGAGGCGACACTTGCTGATATTCAGAAGCTTTTCGATGATGCCACATTCAGAAAGCGTGTAGCAGAGCGAGTAGCTAACGCCCAAGTGCGCCGCTTCTGGCTTAAAGAGTATGAAAGCTACCCAGCGCGGCTTCGCGCGGAAAGCATCGCACCTCTTCAGAACAAGGTAGGTGCATTCTTAGCCAACCCGATACTTGCCCGAATATTGACTCAGCCAAAAAGCGATATTGATCTTCGCGCGTGTATGGATAAGGGCAAAATTCTTCTTGTCAACTTGGCCAAAGGCAAGCTTGGCGAGGATGCGGCAGGAGTTCTGGGATCGCTGCTTACAACCTGCCTTGCGGTTGCGGGCTTGAGCCGGGCTGATATACCACAGCCTACGAGGCAAGACTTTTATATCTATCTGGATGAGTTTCATACCTTCACCACTTTGAGTATTGCCTCAATGCTTTCGGAGCTTCGCAAGTACCATGTGGGGCTTATTCTGGCTCATCAATATATTTCCCAGCTTGATGAGAAGGTGTGCGATGCGATTCTTGGGAACGTGGGCACAATGATTTCCTTCAGGCTTGGCGCAGATGATGCTGAGATTCTGGAAAAGGAATTCTCTCCTGAAATCACAGCACTGGATCTAATGAGCCTTCCCAACTACCACGTCTATCTCAAATTGATGGTTGAAGGAGTAATATCCTCGCCCTTTAGCGCCCAGACCTTGCAACTATGCAATTGAACTACTCAGTCTAACACCTTCTCATTTCATCGGGATTTTTTCTAGCCGCCCTTGCCTCTTGAGCCATAGCACAAGCCATTGACTAAGACTGGCTATATACTAGACTTATAAGTGTGAAGCAAAATGTCTTCTTACCAATCATAGGAATTCTCGTAGTTTTGTTGCTCATCACCAGCGTGGTCTATCTTGGTCTTACTTATCGCCATTCTGTATCTAACGAAAATAACTCTACAACAACGGTGGGTTTCCCCTCATCAACTTCCACCAAACCACTTTCTTTGTCAACCAATGAGATAATAATACAGGGAGCCAACTCCTCCTCTATGCCTCTTTCTAATCCACAACTAGAGATCCCTGTAGGATGGCAGACTTACAGACTTGATGAATATAAGTTTCAAATATACTACCCTGCAAGTTGGCTCTTAACTAACAAGGTATGGGAGCCCTTTCTTGCCTTTGGCGGGAATAATGCCTATCAGGCATTAAATGTGACAAATCTCTATTCCGAGCGAGTGGAAAAAGGCGATCAAGAAGCTGTAGGGGTAACTGTTGCAGTCTACGATAAACCTTTTTCTACTTCTTTGAGTCAATGGCTTTTCACAGTCATTCCAAATTTGTCAAAAGCTGAGAAAGGCGATATAAATCGCGCTCTAACGAAAGCATATTCTGGTGAAACAGGCATCCTGACTTACAATGAATTAAAAGAAGGAGATGTAACAATTTCTGAGGTGGGTGCAGTTGCTATTAATGGTTTGTTGTCTTATGTGACCTATATTAATGAGTCCAGATCAAGGTACGCGTATGCCGTAGAACTTCATCTACCCTTTGGTAAAAAATGGAAAGCCCCGCCAGATAGCAGCTATGTGATGTTATTCAATCAAATAATTTCTACCATCAAGTTTATTGATTAGAATATACCAGCTTTGCTAACCTTGCTTGACGACAGTGAATTTCAGAATGGTGATATCTGCCCTTGAAGCTGAAAACCGATTTGCGAAATTGGCCGACGTTCTCTGGACGCTTATACTCTGGATAAGTGTAAAACTCCTTAAACAGGTACAAATCTAATCACGGACAGGTGCCGCTGTCGTTAGTAGTGTTTCTATCGATAATAGTGAATGTCGTTCCTCGCGAGAAGACTTGTACTGAAGCAATGCCTTTATGCTGGCATGTATTGATCTGCGCCAAGACTCGACGATTAGACGGGAAGTCTTGTAGAGCAATTTCGCAGCCTCGCCTAAGTACATTACCCCTTCCTGTCAAAGTAAACCCATTAGGATTGCACTTTGAAAATTGATAGTCACCATTGGCTGAGTTAAAGCGGAGTATATTGCCGTTACTTTCATCCTGTATGATAGTGTCGAGAACTGTTACGCCACCTTCTGTTGATAGTATTGCATAGCCTTGACTTGGAATCTCACGAATAGGAATATTCTGCGCTAGAATAATGCTTCTACCGGCCAGCACCGCATCCAGGCTGTAAATGTCTGTTCCAGAAGTACCAGGCTTGGGTATTACTTTTATCAGATAAGCCCCTGGCTTTAGAATCGGGGTACTGACCATGTCATCAAGCCTGCCATTGCCATCAATGTCTCGTTCGGAATAATACAGAATGCCAGGGATCTCCCGAAGAATCTCGCGATCAGTAACAATAAACTGATCAGCGGTAATCGTGAATCCATCTGGATCTGTTACAGCCAAACTAATAGGAGAGTGAGTTAGTATCTGTAGGGGGACTTGGGGAGTGCTGATTCTTCGGAATCCTACTTGGTCTCCAAGAAAACTTGATCTCCTCTTTAACTCATCTTTGCTAGAGAATTTAATACCAATATCACAATTAAGCGCTTCAACTACGTTCTTTCCATTATCTCCACCAATGTACATGGCCACATGATCTGCCATACGCCCGGGTTCACGCCCAAAGTTGAAGAACATTAAGTCTCCAGGCTTCAATTCACCCTCGCTGATTGGTTGGGAGTTCGACCTAAACTGGCTATCAGCACTTAGCCAATATACGGGATTCTGTGTGTTTTGATATGCTGTTGAACCATTCGCTTTGTTATACGACCAAAAAACAAGTCCCGAACAATCAAGTCCTTTGTCCCGGATAATTTCACAAAAGCTTGTAATGAGGTGATTACCACATTTATCGAAACGACGACAATAATTATATCCTAGCCTGATTTGATCAGTTCCAACGAACTTCCTTTCATTCAAATCCCATCCCTTTCCGCCGAACAGATACTCCGCACCTTCTACAGATATTGCAAGTTCTACGGCTGACTCTGCGAGTGATTTGGTTTTGCACTTACCCGCGCTTCCTGCATTGAAAATACCTAGAACGTCTGAAGGCGTAAGGGATCGGTTATATATCGAAGGTTCATCAATAAGGCCACCAAAAAATGTAGTCAATAGCTCATTCTCATACTCAGCGCCAAGAATGACCGGATGAGAGTCGTAGCCAATTCTCTTGGCTGTAGCTCCAGAAGCCACACGTATCCCATTCACATACAGATACTGAGAACCTGATGCATTATCGAAAGTGTAAGCAATGTGATACCAAGTCCCTAAATCTGGTGTCCATACATAAGAAAGCTGGTCGCCAATTGAGGTGGTATCACCAATCGTAGCCCAGAGTGTATTGGCAGCATAATATACAACATATGATTCACTGGTCCCTGTACCGGCAGTTTTGCCAAATAGAATTCGAGTTCCTGATGTTGCGGCAAAGTTAAACCATCCCTCAATAGTAAGGCTACTCGACCGAAGTGAGGGGGAATCAGGAATACTTATATAATCATTTTGTCCATCAAAGCTGAACGCCTGTCCAACCTTGCCAGCAACAAAAGCACTACCATTTTGCAATGTGCCGTTATTGCCACCTATAACATCTCTAGCGTCACCGTCTCCCGGCCACCAGCCAATTATTCCTGCTTGAGCAGGGGTGCATGAAACCTGAGCACTATTTGAGGTTAAGGCAAAAACCAAAAGGAAATAAACAGCAGCTATTAGAATAAAAGACTTCATCTTGCTCACCTCGCTAACAATCTCTTCATTCAGCAGTGATTTGTGAAAAGCAAGTTATGCAATCGTCTATCTAGGTCCGCGTCCATACAACTAAGGGATGTTCGTTTCCAGTCTGAGCAAAAGCTATTTGCCGTTTAGTCCTTCAAGTGCGCTTGACGCGAATCCATCTCTTGCCTTTCAATCTTATCGTTCCATTCGCCGTGTTATAGATCACTGATGGAATCTGATCAATAGGCAAAAGCTGGCAAATGCAGGTATGAGTACTGCATTAGAAGGTTTATTGCAGCACAGCGTGATTCTTAATTGGCCTTGTTTCATTTTGACACTTGAATTGAATGGCTGAAACACATAGAAACAGACTGGATGGCCTGGAAGACTATTGCTAAGTACCTGGGCAAGGACACCTCCACTGCCACACGCTGGGAGAGCAATAGGGGAATGCCTGTATATCGCGTGCCCGGCGGAAAGAAAGCAACAGTCTATGCCTATGCAGATGAGATCGACGCTTGGTTGCGAAATCAGCCCGATGACATACCTCAACAGAGTGCAGATACAGGAACCTTAAGCAGCGCAGGTGTACCCCAGCACAGAATGGATTTACTTCAACCGGATCCTACCGAGAGGCGGAAGATCACATTCCCTCGCCTGCTGGCACTGGGCGCAGGATTCGCGCTGCTTATCGCTCTTATTGGCTTTTTAGTATTTGTATCCCGTCGCCCACATTTGGCACAACAGGTGAGCTTCAGTGGCAGTAAGCTTTTAGCCTTAGATGAAAGGGGGCAGCTTGTCTGGGAGTATGAGTTCCCTCAGAGACTAGAAAAACTTGGCTTCGAGTCGGCTCAGAAGACTCGTTTCGTTGATTTAAATAATGATGGTCGGCAGGAGCTTATTATTATTACGGCGTTTGCTGACGAAGGAATGAGAGATATTCACCGTGAAGTACTGTACTGCTTTTCACCAACCGGAGAGATGCTTTGGAAGTATGAGCCTAAAGTAACACTGAGCTTTAGGGGACATCAGTATGAAGGTCCCTGGCTTTTTACTGACGTGCTGATACCTTCTACAGGCAACACCAAAAGTATTTGGGTATCGGTTACTCACCACACATGGTGGCCATCTTTCATTGTTAAGCTAGACCTGACAGGCCAGCCTACAGTGGAGTTTGTCAACTCGGGTGGAACTTATGCGTTAAGTTATGTGTGCAATGACACAGGCTCATATGTACTGGCTGGCGGCTTGAATAACGAATACAATGCAGCAACGCTTGCGATACTTGATGAGAATCAAGCCCCCGCTGCCTCTCCGCAAAGTCAGGAATCTTCCTACAAATGTGATAGCTACCCCGAAGGTCAAGTATATCGCTATTTTCTGTTTCCCCGCTCTGAGTTAAACCTTCTTGAAGGTGGTCCATATAACCGGGTGAGGTCTATCCGTGTGTTCGAGCATCAAATAGAGCTTTCGTCTGATGAGGTCGCGCTTGACGCACCATTGCTCTATGTGTTCTCAAATAACCTGGATATTAAATCTGTGTCAATGAGTGATGGTTATGCGGAACTGCATCGGCGATTGGAGCAGCAAGGGAAAATAGAACACACTCTGCAAGAATGCCCTGCGCTTAAAGAGCCATATAAGGCACGAGTTTGGGATGAGCAAACCGGTTGGGTGGAAGTGGCCGTACCCTGGGTTGGAGGTCAAAGAAGATGAGCCGCAAAACTTAGTAATACAAATGCCGACGCATCAAAAAAACTCTCCTCGCCTCCGGCTCGGCCCGCCCATCCTGCCCTGCATTCCGCTTGCGCTCCATTGCGTGCAGCGCCGCCGCAATACGGGAGCCTCCCATATCCACGCCTACTGCTACCTTGACGTGATCGCTTTACTGCTTTTCAGTCTAGCACCTTGTCAAGGTATTGCTCGCTTCGCTGTGCTCCACCTTGACTTGCGGTGCATACGCCTGAACGCAGCAAAGCTGCACAAAGGTCGAAGTAAACCCAATTCACGACGCCTATGAGAGATCCGCAGCCATTAACAGATAAGGATTGGCAAGAACTCTCTGATTTCCCAGAAGTCCAGGAAGACTTTGGTATTGGTTTCTCAATGCCCATTGAAGGAGTTGACGGGCCGCTACAAGAGATTGCCTATGCCTGCAAATTTGACTTCTCTCCCCAGATAATGCCTGGATATAGGGGAGATGTGCTTCTCCTGTTTGGCGACAGTCTGGAGCCGATGGTGTTCATTCGGGACGATAGTGGAGAACTATGTCTAGTTGAGTTCTGATGGAAAAGAAGGCCCCACCTCAAGCGGGGCTTTTTTTGTGTTCGCTTGTTGCGAATGAGCGGCGGCGAATCCCACCCTTTGAGGGAGTTGCTGCGCAACAGCTATGTCTTAGTAAGACGGCTATTCTATTGCTTTGCGTTTTACACTGGCGATTGAGCTAGCTCCTTCGCTCGGGTCGCCGCGTAGAAATCAGCTTGAGCGATGCTTAGCTGGTTTATTTCTAGCATGAGGCTTTATACCTCTAGCGTTGTTTACGACGCTGCTTCGCAGCGTGCGCGGCTTCGCCGCCAGCCCTGTCGGGACTGTTTCGATATATTGATATTGCTCAGGCACCGCAAGGCTTTAGATTTTTACATTAGCATTAGGCCGGATGAGAGATTGAGGGAGAGGAGGAGAGTAAGAGAGTTTAGCCACGTAGTTTGTACTTGCAAACGCAAAGTAAATAAAGAGTTTTGCCATTACTTCCGTAGGCGCAATACTTATACTTATGCCTGCACCCGTGCCTACATCTGTACCTACACTTTCTTGGAAAGGACTCAATCACCGGGTCTGCTTGCGCTAGAAACAAACGGGCAGAGCGGGAGCGAAGGAAGGCTGGCATATCTATTTCAGCAGATTCGGAATGATGGGTAACTTCGCGGTGTCGTATGCGATGTGACAGATTGCACCCAAGGAGTCGTCAATAATTTCATCGGGCGTTGTGAACAAAAAGAACTTCAGGGTTGAGGGGTTCGCCTTGTCTAAGAACTTTTCCGCGCGCCGCGCAAACGCTTTGGTTCGCTTCTCGTCGAGAACTACAAACAGCACATTGAATCGTTCATAGTCGCACCGCCGGAGATACCGTTTAAACTTGCCCTCAATCATCCAGCTTGGCTCTGTTCCGGTGTCGGACCAATACTTACTCGATGGCATCGCCACCTGAGGATCCGGATTCCCATACTTGACGGCTTTAGAATCATATGTCAGGATTCGGCCAGTTGTTTCCAAGGCTAAAACACCTTCTGGAATAAAGCTCCATCCCCTCATTGTTTTGCTACTTTTTTGATCTTTCATCTCAGCGCTTGAAACTGCGCTGGTCTGCATTTGCTCTGACTCTTTCTCAGAGGATAAAACATGGAAAACTTGACAGAAGACATTCTCGAAAGCATTTTCAGATTGGATGGCGGAGTCGTAGAAGTCGGCGTGGCACATAGCAAAATGATTGATGCGCTTTTGGAAGCGCTTGCCATTGCTGAGGGTATTGATGAAAAAACTAGAAAGAAGTGGTTCCGTGTAGTGAACTCTCATAAGAAATTAGGCAAGGAAATTCGCCAGTTGTTGTTTGACGTGAACAGACTCAGACAAGAAGTGAACCGCCATCTAAAGGAATCCACAAAAAGTTAATGGCTCAGAATCTTTACCAAATATATCCTCCTGCATCCAGGGGGATTTAAATTAGTTTTGGTAGGAAAGAATAAATGCTCTTTACAATCATATAAGATTTTCTTCAAGCATCCACAAACAACATGCGATTCTAGTGTGGCTAGTTGGATGCCAACAATGTTTATCAAAATCTTCAAAGCCAGGCTTAGAGATTTCTATTAATCCACTAGGGCTCTCAAGAGAAAGAGCTTCCTTTAAGACTTGGGAATCAAGCTTTATAGGAGCAAGTAAATCATGTTCCGCAGGGCCAATAGCCTCTTCAGACAACCACAATCTCTCTACATCAAGAAATGAGGTTTCAGGCAATCGCACTGTTGCCATAAGCTGTATATTCAGATCTATTAGATCCATAATAAGTGCATGAAAGGAAATTTGTAGGTTTCCATTAAATTCATCAGTAAGAAACTGTTGCTTCAATCCTCGAAGTACAGTCGTGTGCAGATTACCATCTGGTGGGTAAACCGTATCACCGAACGGTGTCTCATCTAAAGTGTATTGCTCTTCAAAAGAGGCAGACCATAAGTCTGAATATACCTCGCCTTCCTTATATGTGCGATGAGCCAAAAGAAGATATGGATCTCGGGAAGACTCTTTCTCATTTCCTATCCCTGCCATAATAACTATAGCATGTACCCCAACGCAGCCGGGTATATTACGCCCTGAAGTATTTTTGAATTGGAATGCTTGTCTAACCAACTTCTCTTGTAAATCAGGATTCTGCTCAAGCAGATCGTGAAATGATTTCATATAACTATACTCAATCTTTGCGCATTCTATAGAAAGCTTGTCTGACCATTTAATTACGGGAAGAGTAATATGGAGTGGTGCTGCTATTGATTTAGTGTACCCTTTATATCTATTCCATATCCTGTCCCATTCTTCTTTAAACGGGCTAATAAGATCTTTGAATTCGGGGTCGGGGAGAACAGTTTCTGGTAGCAAGATTTCTTCGTATCCTTTATTGCCCGGAGCTGTACAAAGAATAATTGAATCACCAATTACAATCTTCATGCCCTGTTTTTCCATGAGTGGAAAGATTTGAAGTAGGAAATAGACTGGTGTGATTTCGAAGCCATCTCCCGAAACTTGCAGAAGGTATACGAGAGCTAGATTGATGGTGACTTTTAGATGTAGCCTGCGGTTGCTTATACACCTTTGCATTTAACCTATAACCTTGGCCTCCAAAGGTATCAATATAGTCGCTTCCCGGTTTGCGGGCTTTCAATTTACGTCTTAGGTTATGAACCTGCACTTGGATATGAGAGAAGTAATGGTTATCGCTGCTGCCACGAGGCTCTCCACTCCAAACCGTATTATGAATGTCCTCATACGTAGCCACATCTGGACTCTTTCTCACAAGTACTAACAGTATTTGAAATGCTTTGGAACCTAGCTGGACAGGCTCATCATCACAGAAAAGCTTTCCCGCTTGTGTATCAACGCGGAAAGGCCCAAATAGGTAATCAACTTGATTCTTTTCTTCTTCTGAATCCATAAAGAATTATTAAGAACAATCAAGAATTTCTTTAAGATTATTATTGTATCTTGAAAATCGCGTTAGCAACATCAGCAAGCTCTTGGAGCTTGCTTTGATTGCGGGTTATAAGGGAAATCATGCTGAGTATAGTTCCCGACAAATTCAGCGCCAATCGCAATCGAGGAGGCTTAAGAATCTTGGCGCATCAATACTGAGGATAGAATTATGTCAGAAAGGTTTGAGATTCGCACGATCAAAAGAAGTAAGTGGCGAGGTCTGGCTGACTTCTACGAAACTACTATGTACGACCCGCAAACTGATACTACGGTGACCTGTGCGGGCGATACTCCATCGGATTCCAGAACCAATGCTGAGGCATACTTGGATGTGTTGAGTGACCGCAAAGGCTCACATTTAGAAGAGAATTGGGAGACGGATTACGCCTCACGCATTATGGAGTTCGTCCGTTAGCTACCTTTTTCACCTCTCTTTTAAGCTGGAGCTACCAAGCCCTCGCATTTGGGTTTAAAGGGATTATGACTACCGAAGTTTTTAAAAGAATCAACCTACCGAAGCTGACGTATGATGAGAAGGAAGCCGATTACATTACCGGCACGAGCCGCCAAACACGCTGGAGAGCAAGGCAAATCGGCGAACTTAAATGCATCGAGACTGTGGGAAGGCGAGTCCTTTATACACTTGAGATGCTTCTAGATTGGTTGAATCGTCGGCACTATCATCGTTCCAATAAGCGAAAGCGGTAGAATGGACAAGGCTGTCCTTACGTCAGCTTCAGTAGCCCGTTGCTCACTACAGAAACAACTCTAGCCGTCCATAGATCAATTTCGGCTACCATATTCTTTCTGATCGATAAAAGGAAGCGCCAGACAAGAAACATCTTCCCTTAAGGATTAGCTCCTTAAATCCTGATAGAAGTACCAAGTGGTTTTGATCGCTGGCTTAAGAGACCCCGGTGCGAACTCAAATTCTAGCAATTTCCTTTTACAGTGCAAAAGCACTACAAATCCTATTTGGAAAATCTAAGAAATCTACCATTTTGTAGTAGCTAATTTCTCTAATGAGTTAAAGGGGGTGATTTAAAACTCACCATAAAGTCCGACACCTGCACTCTCGACTAATGAGTTTCCAGTTACTATCTAACGACAGCCAAGCAATGCCTAAGCAGGATCCTTCAGTATGACGATATCCTTTCTAACCCTTTTTCTATGTAGTCTTTAAGCTGTAGGTAGTATGGGCCTTCAGGATAAAGCTCAATCGCGGTATCAATATCATGCTTAGCCTGTTGTAACTTGCGTCTAAGATATTCTTGAACGTTTCCACTGCCTATCTCCATGAGAAATTCTTGATAGGCCAAATAAGCCTCAGTGTGAAAATATTCCGGGTGATTTGGAATCCAAGTTTCCTTTCTTACTAACTCCTTAAGATGTGTTAGCGCTTTCCTCGCAAGGTTCAAATTTTCGCGAGCCTCTCTCATCGTGTACTGGCTATTTGTCACTCCCCAGGCAAAGAAATAAGCCAAATTATTATAGTTTCCAGCAATAACATCTTCATTCGCAGTTGGATCCTTCAAATAAAGCTCTATGGCTCTTTGTGCATCGTCGATTGCATCAGCTATCGTGTAGGGGCAGGTGATGGCAGAGTTCTCTTGGTTAAGCCAAGCATAAGTGTTTAAGCATCGTCCGTGATAAAACCTTGCATCATCATTCCACTTTTGAATTGCAATTTTGGCGCATTCATCAGCTTCTTCAAATCTTCCTAACCGTCGCGCAGACCAACACTGTATGTATCTGTACTCTTTTTCTATTGGGGGATATGTTTCGATCAACTCCTTAGAGTTCATTAATTCTTTTGTATACTCGTAAGCTTTATCTTCACCCCCCTCTCTTTGGAAAGCAAGATATAAGTAACATCTGATCAATTCATGCTCGGGGTCACGTCTGTTTGAATCTGAAGCAAGCTCCAAATAGCCTTCATAGGCTCGGTCCAGTAGATCTGCTGATCTAGGTTCTTTATAGTGGTTCAAAATTGTTTCTAAGATGTCGCTATATTTTTTCGATTTCAATATGGGCTTAGTAGGTAGATATTGATTTACGTCTGTTACAAAATCTCTAGGTGATCGAAAACCTTGTCGTTCCTGTCCAACTTTTATGAAGCCTAATCCTTCTTTGAATAGATTAGTGATTTCACTTTGTATTAGTATCCACTTCTGTTTCTGGTGCATCCTATCCATTGCGATATCTTTTATTCCGCTTCGGAAGACATTGGCAAAAAGATTTATGTATACTTCATGCGATGCCTTAGAAGGCTTTGCCATCAGCAATCTTTCATAATCACTCAAAGCGTTGACCAAACCGAGGTTTTCTATTTGTGTTTTTCTTTCTATGATTTCGTCGTGGAATTGCTTTACGGCTATACAAAACTTCAGCAACTGGCAATCTTGCGGCGATCCATCGTTGAGTATACATTGCGCGCAAACAAATTCATTGGTGGTGAAAACATTTTCGAGCCTTTGGATTTCATTTAGCATCTGGTCAAGGCCATAAAGATTCTTAATTGTTTCATCATAGTAATCAATTTGATCCTTTTTGTTACTCTTATGAATAATGTACGCAAATACTTGTCGTCTAGTCCTCAGAAAGGAGAATTTATTGTCCCCGATCATAGGTAGAGACTCTCTTACAGTTGGTAGCGAAAAAATCCTCCTGGATCTAGGTGCTGAGGATAAGTATAAGATAATGTATCGACATTTCAGCGCTGCTGTCTTGTATGCCTTTTCGAAAGCGTTATTCAAATAAACTAGCCTATCGATTGCTAAAGCATCGATCAAATTAGCCCGCCGTCGCCGCTCTTTTTCTGAATGTGTTTCTATTTGCTTATTACTTATGCTTTCAAGGTCATCAACAATTATCTCAACAAGCGGTGTTCTGCTGTATTCCTCAGTTACCTCCTTGATAATTCTCTGATCTGCTGGATCGTTAACCTCTACTGTGGTTGACAACCGGTGACGGAGGACAGACTGGAATCGCTCTACTCCTAGAGAATAGATTCCCATATTTACAGCTAGTAAGATGTTGAAGTCAGATTGAATAATAGTCTCCAACGCGATCTCTTGCTGTCGGGTAATACTATCAAGTTCACTAACTCTAACTAATTCTTCTATCATCTCCGCAGCACTATAAACTCTATCCACATCTCTCTCAAAAAAAGCCAAAATTGCTTGAAGTTCTCTGGTATATTCTGGGAGCAAGACGGGTTTCTCTTTATGGGTGAAAAAGATTTCGAAAAGGGCCGCTTGATCATCGGCAACAACCCTTACGTCAAGAGACTTCAGATCGCTAGGATTAAAAGGAAAGCAGAAATCAAATATCTCATAAGGATCTACTGCATAAAAGACTTTGGCTCCTTTTTGTTGCAATGATAAATCGCGAATGATTTCTTCCACTTCATGATGTTGAAGCATTTGTAAGAATGGTAATTGTATTTTCATACTTAATACCTCTTAAAATGAAGAGAACAGATTGAACAACCACTGATGCAGTGAGGGAGTCTTGCTGGTTCTATTGATCAAGACTCTTCAGAGTTTTTAATATCACGACGCCGAAATATATTTGGGAAGCGGCGTAGCAACTCTAACTCGGCAACTCTCGTTTTACCCTGCAAGCCTTCCTCTTCACTCTGAATCCGAGTATCTTTTTGCCGTTCCAGTCCTTGTCCTAAATATTGTAAGAGATCTTCAGTACTCGCCGCAGCCATCTCATATTCGGTAGAATATGATCGTGTTTGCAGCCGGCGAATTAATTGGAGAATCTCTTCCAGTAATTCTCTATCAGGCCGTTGCGGTATGGAGGCTTCTAATGTAGGTGGAATAAGATCTAACTCTTTTTGTAGGTCCGGCCACCACTTCTCAAAGAATATGCTGAGTCTATCTGTTGGCAGGTTCGACTCGCGGGCATTATCAATGCTCTGTAAAAGTTTGAACGTACCTAATTTATCTGCACTGACACCTTGAAATTGGGAAAGCGGGGGCTGGATGTTGGTAGGCGTAAGGTGAAAAAGGTACGGGACTACTCGTGCCACCTTGACCGTTTTTGCTAGAGAGCCTGCCTCAAACAGCATCCAAGGTGCATTAAGGTTTTCGGGCGTGAGGCATAGAATCCCAAAATTTGCGGATTCTAGCTCGGTATCTAAATCGGTATTCCACCGAGCACCAGCACTGATATCATGATCAGACATCCAAGGTTGTATGTCTTGGAAGATGAAGGGGAGCCATATAGTTAGAGCATGTGCCACTGCTCTGCTGGAATCACCTGACCAGCTAATAAAGATCTTCATTATAATTATTCTCCGCTTCACTAATATGTGTTCTGTTGATATGACTAGTCCAGCCGGCAAAACCACAGATGCTATTCTACTCTGAATTTGTAAGCTTAGCCGCTGAATTATACGGGATCTAGACAGATTACATATACTCTTTGAACAGAATATTGTAAGTTCTTATCTATGCTATACTACCCAAAACAACCGAAAGGGGTAATTTCAACTCCGCGTTCTATAGAGTGAGGGCATCAACACGCGATTATCCCACTAATCAAATCCTCGACTCCTTGACATAGGAAGAAAATAATAGGTTTTACCTATTTTTTATTTCTGTCAACGGCTCTTGTGTACTATAGATTCCATTGTATCGCTTGCCTGTCGTTTCTGAGATTCGTCCACATGCTGATAAATCCTTGCCGTTGTATAGGGGTCATTGTGCCCTAACATTTCACTCACTACTTTCAAAGGAACTGCTGGCTTGTTCTCTCTTACTTTTAGAAGAAGAGATGCGAAAGAATGGCGAAGGTCATAAAGCCGCATCTTCTCAAGGCCAACCTTTCTAAGAAGCGGCTTGAAATAGCGATAGTGGATATTGGACAGATTAAGCGGAGTTCCTTTGCTTGAACAGAACACCAAGTCATAGTTATGCCAGTTTTTACCCATCTTCAGCCGCTCCTCATTTTGTTTGCGTTTGTGATCAAGAAGCTTTTGCATAAGATAACGAGGTATAGGAATAAGCCGCCTACTGCTTTCGTTTTTTGGTTCTTCAAACAGCCAACTTGGTTCGTCTGGATTGAGTTCTCTTTTCTTTTTGATACCTCGCCTGGTGTACAAAGTCTGATTCACGGTAACAGTGCATTGTTGGAAGTCTAGATCCTGTGTCCAACGTAAAGCCAAGTACTCTTCGGGCCGCATACCAGCAACAAGGGCAAACTCAAACATTATCCCATGCGTGTCAGTATCGAGCGCATCAAGAAACTGCTGAGTTGTCTCGTCATTGAGCCATACTCTTTCTCTCTTTCTTTGCCTTGGAAGCTCAACGTAATCAGCAGGGTTGAAAGCAATCAAATTCCAAGGCGGAAGTATCGCTCTTTTAAGGGCTAGGGAAATGACTCTGTGCATAAACTCAATGGTGCGTGGTGCATACCCCCTCTCCCGCATATCGTTCACAATCTCTTGAAGGTGATCGGTTGATACCTCAGAGACTTTTAAGCTTCCGATTGCAGGGCGGACATAGCGGCGAAGGTAGCCTACATAATCCTCATACGTGACCTCTTCCACCTTTTGTTTGATTGAAGCAAGCCACTTGTCCAGATACTCATTCAAGACCATCCGATGCTCATAGATCTTGGTTCCCTGCGTGTTAATTTTGCGAAGCAGTTCATCACGAATTTGCCTGGCCTCAGTCATTGATTCAGCACTCCTCCATATCTGCTTTCTCTGGCCAGTCTTTGAGTGTCTGTAGGGAACTATCACTACAATTTCTTTCTTGCCGTTTCGCTCGCGCTCATATATATACTTTGCCATCGTGAACACCTCCCAAAGATTTCAATCCCATACTAGCAAGCTCGCATAAGCGAACTTCTGTCTAAGCACTTGTCTAATCAGATTGATGAAACAAGCAGGAACAACTAGGAGAGTTCATTGCGAAGGAAGGTAACAGACTGCGGCTATCTATTGTGAAAGGATTGCGATTATGTGACTGCCCGTTCCTGGTTGTTTCAGAAAGTAGGTCTCATAATCCTTTGGTTGGAAGTTCGAATCTTCCAGGGGCCATAACCACCTTCCGTTTCAATACTTATACCACATCTTAGTCAAACAGACTCAACCCTCAAAACCATAGGACTTTCATAAATCGGTTTGGAGGAAATATGCTGAAACTGTTTGACCAATTCTGCAAAGAGAAACAATACCTTCACGGAACCTCACCCCTTACTATCAAGAGCTATAGGCAGGCGTTTGACAGGTTTGTAAAATCAGGCGGAACCGAACTCACCAAAGAAAGCCTGAGCCAATACGTCATCTGGATGAGAGAACGAGGACTGAAAGCTACTACCTGTAATATCTCAATCAGGTCTTTCAATACGTTCTTGTCGTGGCTTTATGAAAATGAGCACATCAAAGAGCGTTTGAGAATCAAACAAATCAAGACTGAAAAGAAAGTCATCGAGCCTTATAGCGATGAAGAGATTAAAAAAATCCTCTCGTTTAAACCGAAGGAGTTTTACGGATGGAGGCTCTATGCTCTGTCTTGTCTCTTGATTGATACCGGGACAAGGATTCAAGAATGTCTCACCCTTACAAGAGACAATGTTGACTTAGACAACCTACTTATCAGAGTTCGGGGTAAGGGCAATAAAGAACGGATCATCCCTATTAGTTTTGAGTGCAGAAAAATACTGTTCAATTTTCTCAAATGGCATCAAGACCGGATGATGTTCCCTACCCTTACCGGGAACAAACTTTCATACAGAAATATCCTCCGCGAGTGGAGAGCCTTTTGTAAACGAATCGGTATTACTTATCGTCCGTTCCATCAGCTTAGGCATAACTTCGGATTAAACTTTATCCGTGAAGGGGGCGATATTTCAGAGCTTCGCAGACTGTTGGGTCATAGTTCAATTACTACTACTCAGCTTTATGTGAATCTCCAAACCAGCGACCTTACACGAGCACACGCTAAGACTTCAATTCTTAGTCGGCTCAAGTAGCCATTTGTAGCGGTTGAGTTGCTTGGCTGTACGGCGCATATGGCAGTTAAAACATCGGACTTCACATTTTTGTATCTCAGCTAGAATTTTCTCCCAGGCGAACTTGCGGTGCGCCATCTCGTGAACTAGATTTGCGATAGCGCCTTTCTTCTTGTCTTTGTGGTCAAAGGTGAGAACTATAGGATCAGTTTCTCCACAGTCAATGCAAGGATGAACAAGCTTATAATCCCAGAGCTTTCGTTTTAGCTCGGTTCGACGTTTTGATTCTCGACTATTTTGATAGTTCATCTTTTAAAAGCCAATTTAAAAAGTCTTTGCCTTCTAAGTCTGAGGCTTCTAAATCATTCCAAGTCTTTTGATAGTCAGTGATGATTTGGTCTTCATCTGGAAATTTAACTACTTCTCCCTCCTCAACAATTATTGGGCCTATTGCTCTCATAGTTTTTTGTTTAATGCTAACCAGAGCTTTGCTACTGCTTCTTCTGGGGTGTCACAAATATCTGTCTTTATTCTCTGACAACAAACATGCGCTTCATACTTATAACCAGTATTTCCATAAGCAAACTTAGATAAATGAATCTCGTGAACAAATATGTCAGGTGGAATTTCACAAGCAGCTATAAGCTCGGAGAGGGTTGGTTCTGGTAAGGCTAAAATTTCATCACCCTCTAACCGGGATGTATAAACATCACATTTAAAATCAGCATCCCTGAGTTGTTTGGCTAGTTCGTAGGTCATAATTGCTTATTTAATTCTTTGTAGTGAAGTAATAGGATTTGAAGCTCAGTAGGTTTCCACTCTTTTATCTGACGGTCTTTTTCTCGAAGTTCTTGTATAACTTCATCACCGTACCGCTCTTTCATCTTGTCGAGATAATTAAGAATATTTCCGTGTAGATGCTGATTGCAATACACGCACTGAGCGTGAACGCCACGTTCATCGTAAAGAATCGAATTATGTCTACCCGGTATGAAGTGTCCCGCCTGCATCTGTTGATATGGCTTCTGTACTCCACAGGTAATACAGGTAGCTATACCTCTCCAGTCAGAATCTCTTTTTCGGATGTATAAGGAAAATTCTTTCCAGACGAGCTTCTTTAAGTGCTTGATTGACTGTTTCCTTGCCACAAGGGTTTTAGTTAATAGGTATTGATTTCCATTTAAACACAATAGGAGCCTCTATAAACGACGATTTTTCTGGAACGGCTATTTCCCCGTAAAACTCCCCTCCTCGCGTCCTGGGACAATTTCTAGCGTATAAACGCAAATCAGAAGTGAGAACGGCGTAAACATCTATTTGATTATCTTCGGGGAGTCCAAATACCCAAACAAGAGCGGTGGTCTTCTCTAAACTGTTGAGGTCTATACAAACCCTACCTGTATCATAGCTCATTCTGTCGTACTTGATTTCCACAGGCTGGCAGATGACATATCCTCGCTGATCCCGCTTAAAGGAACCGTCTGGATTTAAGAGCTTAATATAACAGTCACAGCCCTTCTTCTTTTCGTAGGGTAGCTTGTCTGTATCTATGACGTAACAGCCGGATTCACGAAGCAGATTGAAGACTTGTTTCTCAAATTGTCTGCCTTGAGCTTTGGCTTTTACAAATGATTGGGTAGGCATAAAGTAGAAATCTAAATGGTGGATATTCACATACACGCACGATTGCTTCGTATATTGCGCGAAGGTCAGATCAAGGCTTATCACTATCGTTGTGGAGGTGAAGTTAAGCTGTACCTGGATACAGAATATGGCGCGATTATTTGTGATGCCTGTAACGCTTCAGGAATACCGATGCCGCGAGTAGATGATAATGATTCAATTGTTATTATTCAGAATACCGTTCAAGTATGCTTTGACAATTAAGAGGTACTGCCACTCTGCCGTTTTTACAAACAGCCCAGCAGGGTACAGGCCGACTTTTGTATCCCTCCATATATAATCTGAGAGTACAGTCAGTCTGTTGATATGTATCACAAAGGTTAATAAAAATCGGTGCGATTAGGTGCAAGTGGAGGTCGGGAGTTGAGAAGTCGTCACTCAGTGCTCCCACTGTATACCTGCATCCAATCTAGTAGTTCATCACGATAAAGTTGATGGTTGATCTTTGACTGGCATAAACTTCACAGATGCCAAAGAAAAAATACATTATCGATCTGAGCGCAGATGAGCGTGAGCAACTACAGCAACTCATACGGCGCGGTAAAACTTCTTCCCGTAAACTCACCCGCGCTCGCATTCTACTTAAAGCATCAGATGGTTTCACTGATGATGAGATTGGCTCTGCCCTTAATGTCGGTGTCGCTACCGTCGAGCGTATCCGCAAACGATTTGTCGAGGCCGGCTTGGATGCTATCAATGAACGACCGCGACCAGGCAAGCGACCTAAGCTTGACCACAAAGCACAGGCCCGCCTTGTAGCAGAAGCTTGCTCGAAGGCTCCCGATGGCCGCAAACATTGGACCTTGCAGTTGCTTGCCGACCGCGTCGTGGAGTTAAAACTGGCTGACTCCTGCTCGTATGAACTTGTGCGGCGGGCGCTGAAAAAAACAAGCTCAAGCCTTGGCTGAAACAGCAATGGTGCATTGGGGAAGTAAATTCCGAGTTTGTCGCTTGCATGGAAGATGTTTTGGACTTGTATGCTGAGCCTTATGACGAAAAGCGCCCGAAAGTGAACTTTGATGAGACCAGCAAACAGTTGATTGCCGAGACGCGCAGAGGTCTGAAAGCGAAAGCTGGTCGAGTACAACGCTATGACTATGAGTACAAGCGTAACGGAGTGCGGAACTTGTTTATGATCTGTGAGCCACAGGCGGGTTGGCGTCACGTTGCGATAACCGAGCGACGAACTAAAGTAGACTTCGCGCATCAGATGAAATGGTTGGTTGATGAGCGATACCCGGGAGCAGAGGTAATTCGAGTTGTTTTCGACAATCTCAACACGCACAAGGTAGCATCGCTTTATGAAGCGTTCGAGCCAAGCGAGGCAAGGCGAATAGCGAAGAAGTTGGAGTTTCATCCAACGCCGAAGCACGGCAGTTGGCTGAATATGGCAGAGATCGAATTGAGCATCCTTGAGCGGCAATGTCTTGATCGGCGTATAGGAGATGAAGAGATGCTTCGGCGAGAGGTGGAGGCATACGAGCAGCGTCGCAATGCTGAGAGAGCGACAATTGACTGGCAATTCACTGCTGCTGATGCTCGTGTTAAGTTGCATCGTCTTTATCCATCGCGATCATCGTGATGAACTACTAGGTTCCTGCTTAGTATCCCAATCAAAGAGCATCAACTCATAGGCCAATACTATCTTGTTTGGTGTCAAAGCCGAGACGGTAAATATCCTAATTTCCTTCTGAAAGATATTATTGAGCATAGCGAGACATACAAAACTAAAGCTCTCATTTCAAGGGCTGCCTTTGAAATCTATAAAGGCAATACCAATAATGCGCTACATTTTTACGGCGAAGCCATCAAGACATCACTTACTCTTTCGGAGTGCATAGAAGCATCAAGAGGCGCGGCAACAGTAAAAGGACTTGAGGGTTTTAGTAGGGCGGCATTAATTGACCTCGAAAAGCTTATTCCTATAATCCAACATGCCGAGCCAGTAATATATTATAGCGTGTTAAATTCCTACGCAGTCGAACTTGGCGAAGCGGGAAGAATTGAGGAAGCCGCAAACATTTCAAAAATTGTCCTTGCCTCTCCTTTCGCTTTTGCATATCCTGAGTGGCGCGAGACTGGGCAAGAGTTGGCCTTGAAGGGATACAAGTCTCGCTCGGTCATATCAGTTCTAAAACCTGCTTTAGATAAAGATAATGTTGTTCCGTTGCCTGTTGTAGAAAGTAGCCCTAGCCCTATCCAGAAGGGCAGCGCCCGCGTACTCAGCTACATGGATTGGACAAAGAATATGGTCAAAGAACCAAACGGCGATGATGAAAAAGATATTGAGTCAATGAGTGACAAAGACATATTTTTTGAGATTATGAACCTTACCTCAGAAGACGACATCACACGCAAACAACTGCAAGAAATTTTGAATGCCGTCAGAAAAATAACCTCCAAAAAGCCTTAGCGTTTCTTCTTTTTTCGCGTTGGTTTCTGGCTGCGTTTGTTGCTAAAGCCAATGATTTTAAGCACCTTCATTTGGTCTTTTGGAGTAAGGCGCAGCAACCCTTGAATAATCTCAAGAAGGATTGGATTGAGCGCAAGCTGCTGTATTGTGTCAGTAAAGCGAAGCAGATCGGTCGTTGACTCTTCTTTTGCGCGATAGCCTGAGATGATTGAGAATACTTCGTGCGGATCAACGTCAAGGCCAAGAGCAAGCCCGACAGTCTTATCGGTGGTGAGATTTGCCGCGCTACCGTTTAAGACTTTGGAAACGTGACTGGCAGTGATCTTCTTGCCAGAGTTTCGCTCTACGTCTCGCACGCCCAAATTCTTCTGCTCCATTACGCGCTTTACATACTCGCTTAAGGTTTCTTCCATTTGTAGCATTCTTTCACACTTGTGTTATTCGTTCTTGACAGCTTTCCGCCCATTTAAGTAATATGGCTTTCGTTTTTAGCACATCCCTTGGGCTTGCTCAACAGGAATGGCTAGGGCATTTGATTTTCTCCTTCTTGAGGCTCGAAAGGGTCAGTGGCTTAGAGGGGGCGTGTACGATCTCTATGTCAGGGATGCAATCAACGTACATTCCTCCTCCTATTTTATGATCAAAAAAAGTCATACATTCTCATCAAAGCGCAAACACTTGGCAGCTTCTATGCTGTCGCAAAAAATTGGCTACCTTAAAGTGCAGGACTTCTCACGCCAAAGTTTTTTTGATTCCCTCCCCACTCAAGAATTTAGCGCACATAGGATACTGCGCCCACACGATGAACTGTTTGTGATTAGATCAGGAGTAGTTGAAATCTGGCATTCAAATCACGATATGCTAGTCGGCGAGCTTGAGGCGGGGATTATCTTTGGTGACATGTCGCTACTTGGTCAAACATTACTTGGCTGTAAAGCAATCGTAGGCTCTAATGGAGTAGCAGTTGCAGTCATAGCTCTTGAAAAAGTTACAGACTGGATACGGCAGGATGGGCTTACACTTTTTCAAGAGCTTGGGCCAAGGCTGGGACTCGTAGAAACCGACCATTACCGGGCATCATTTCAAACAGTGGAATCACGAGTAGCAGGACTGCTTTTAGAGATTGCTGGGGCTGCTTCCTCTGTCGAAGAATACACTCACCAAGACCTTGGAGAACAGATCGGGTCATATAGGGAAAGCGTAACCAATGCAATTCAGGAAATGAAGATAAATGGATTTGTTGAGGTCGGGCGAATGAGGATCACGATACTTGATAAGCGAGCATTGAGAGAATTGAGTGAGTTGTAATATCTGACAAGTGGGTACAGCAGACCAAAGCAGCCAGCCATATTCGACAGCTTCTTATACAATGCGGATTCAATATTCCCTCCCGAAGACTCGGCTCAGAAGACGAGGCGCAATGGGTTATATTTGAATACGAGCGTAAGCAGTTGGGGAAGGATTTCTATTTATAAAAAGAAGCTCCGCCGAAGCAGAGCTTAAAATTTCTAATGGCTCGACCTTACTTTATTTCTTTTATCTCGCTTATTCGTTTGGGATCAAAGTAGAGGTCACGTTCAACAGGCAGCCCCCAAGGGCCATGCGCGGCAGACAATTCATTTAAGGAAAAGTATCCCCATTCGCGCTCTTGGCCTATGACATAACCGAAGAAGATAAAATCGCCGTTTTGCTGTTCACCTTCAGTGGCATACCACGTCCAATTGGAATCAGGCATGAAAAACTTGGCATAAACCATCGGGTCCTTATCCTTCTCCTGGCTATAGAGCGGCGGAAGCTGCGCCCGTAGTTCATCACTAAGCAGTTGCATATATTTTCCTCCTTTCAGTTGGTTTTCTTTTGGTCTAAATGAAACGGGGTTCAGGCTATGCGCTCTCTGTCTATATCCTTTAAGGTAAGTGAGAGTGCCAGACAGATGCGATTAGGCTTTCGCGTAATACAGCAGATAAAACTGCCGATCCATCTCATAGGCTGGATTGTTTTTGACGTGCTTGAGCGTAAAGGCCCATTGACGGGTCAAAGCGCTCATCTGGCCGCCGATTCGGCCCCAGTACCGGAAGTGTCCGTTTACGCTGTGGTGGCTGATGTGGCAGGACTTGTGGGTAGGAACAGTGACTTCCCCGCCCTGGCTTTTGGGCGTGACGTGATGCTGGTTGAGTTCAGCTTGATCAATGCAGTTACCGCAGAAGTAACAGGTCATAGCCTATGCCTGTCGCTTCTGATTGGGGATTTGACTTTCGACGTGCAATTCAGATGCAGCCGATGAATAAAGCGGTTAAGCCAGTCTTCGCTGGTGTTGCTTGTCTTACAGTAGCTTTGCATTGCTTTCCTCCTTCTTTTGTTTGTGGATGGCTATTTGAAAGGCATCTGCTTCAAGCGTCTGCCTTTCTACAATTCCCTATTCATGCTTGAACTCAACTTGGCACAAGAATTTGCCGAGTAGCGCCCGTTAACGGGCAGAGCTTCTACCTCCTTTTGGTTTTGGAATATTCAGCCAAGGTGGGAACTGAGTGCTGAAGTTCTTTCCTACAGCATAGCGAATGGAGGCAAAGCAACCAGGAGGAAGATTTCGCTTTGGGAGGCTATTTTTAACCGCTTCTTTTCTTTGTTGAGGATTGTATAGTCAAAGTAGTTGATCGCAATTTAGCTACGCCCTTATGAATAATTCTGTTGAGAAAGAAAATCACATTACATTCTTTGCCAAAACTGATTTCCGCAATAAGCAGGTGAAGTTTGGTATTAAACAAGCTGACAGGCGTGCTCATATGTACCTCATCGGGAAGACTGGTACAGGAAAATCTACGCTGCTTGAAACGCTGATTCGGCAAGATATGGCCTCAGGGCAAGGATTAGCTTTGTTAGACCCTCACGGCGACTTGGTAGAAAAACTTCTAGCGCAGGTGCCTGAACATAGAAGAGACGATTTGATCTACTTCAATGTACCGGATCACACTCAAGCTTTGAGTTTGAATCCGCTTGAAAGTATAGCTCCATTAAAGAGGCCGCTGGCTGCTTCCGGCCTGCTTGAGGTGTTCAAAAAGCTGTGGATGGATTCGTGGGGACCGAGACTAGAACACATTATGAGGAATGCGCTTTTGGCGTTGCTTGATCAGCCACAAGCTACCTTAGCTGATATCCTCAGATTGTTAGACGATCAAGCATTTCGGAAAGAAGCAATAGCCCAGATCAAGAATGCCCAAGTGCGTGAATTCTGGGCTAAAGAATATGCGAACTATCCTACTCGTTTTCGCATGGAAGCTATTGCGCCAATTCAGAATAAGGTTGGAGCGTTTTTGGCTAACCCTATTTTGAATAAGATATTGACGCAAACCAAAAGCGCTTTTTATCTCAGGCGGGTGATGGATGAAGGGAAAATCTTGCTGGTGAATTTAGCCAAAGGAAAGATCGGCGAGGATACAGCAACGCTGCTGGGAGCTTTGCTTGTAACGAGAGTGGGATTAGCTGCGCTGAGTCGGGCTGATATTCCTGAAGAGGATCGCAAGGATTTTCATTTATACATTGATGAATTTCAGAACTTCACTACCCTTAGTTTGGCTTCTATGCTCTCCGAGTTAAGAAAGTATAGGGTGAATATGATCTTTGCTCATCAATATCTGTCGCAACTCGACCCGCAGGTGAGAGATGCAATCTTGGGTAACGTAGGAACGCTCATTTCTTTCCGGCTTGGTGTGACTGATGCTGAGATATTAGAAAAAGAATTCTATCCAGAGTTTTCAATAAGAGATTTGATTAGCCTGCCCAATTATCACGTTTATCTAAAGCTGATGATTAATGGGATGGTCTCTGATCCGTTCAGTGCAGAGACTCTAAGCCCGTTTGATTAGAGCATGGTAACAATTAGTCCGCTGATAAGTGATTGGGCATTAACATTGAATCAGCTTGTGGAGATGGTTGAAGAGAAGCTACCATTTGCATAACTGAGAATCTTTTACACAAAGGGGCTGTCGTACTTACTGTGGAGGGTGTCAGATCGATTATATAAATGAGTTCTTGTCAATTCCCCTCTGGCTATGGGCGGCGCAGCCCTGAGCAGGCAAAGCGGGGACGCAGAAGATAGAGCAGAATAACTTGAATTTCCGTATGTACTTGAAGAAGATGCAGAGGGAGACGATATGCTTCTCGAAGGAAGATGATATGCACTATGCTGTGACCAAGCTTTACATCAATCACCTAAATGCTGGCCATCATCTTTTGTGAAGCACGACCGCCGACTCTTGTGCGAAGGCAATTATGTTTGAAGCCGTTTGAGTAGTCGCGATAAACTATCAAACCCGTCTGCCAGAAAATCAAAATACGCTGTTGTAAATTGGCACGTCCTCTTGCCCGAGAATTATCATCTCCACTTCAGGCCATGCTTCTTTAAGAGATTGAAGAAAGTAGCACGACCTTTATTAAGAACCTTCCAAGGTTCCTTTCCAAGTTTTTTGGCATCCTTTATTGCGTGTTCCAAGATGAAGCGCTCAAGAGCCTCTTTGTTGCTATCCATATCGAGATCATTAACGATATCAAATGTGAGTTTGGCTCGGCTGACTTCACGCCTCGCAAATTCATACAGCCGTCCAACCCCTTCGCTTTCAATGAAGGGCAGATGTTTTAATCCTGCCCTCAAACATTCTTCAGCTCCAGGTTGATCTCTTTGTCTAACTTTAATACCAGCAAGCGCGAAATTAATAATGGCCTCAATCTTATTATTTTCTGGTGTGCCATCCGCATTCCGATTCTCGCGTTGCGCGCGTTCAAGCAATACTTTTGCCTCATTGAGTATATTACTCTGATGACTCTTGCGTATAGAGCGCACGAACTTCTCCATCAACACCCGCGATTTAGCAATAAGCGCTTCGACAAGATATGTCTTATGACTGTATTTAATATCTAGTAATGAGATGGCTTGGTTGGTCACCGCCAGCGCTTGATCTAAATCACCTATGATAATCAGAAGTCGCGATTCGAGTGTTAGGTACTGAGCCAGCCAACGCTGATCGGCTCCCTCCTTCAATTTCTCAAGAATGGCTAGCGCCTCGTTGACACAATCCGCCGACTCTTTATTGGTTACATCATTACCACTGTAGAAACGCGCCAAGTAATAAAGCGTGTATGCCCTTTCAAAGGTGCTTCTCAATTTATATTTGTGATGTTCCATCTCACTAAAATCTTTTTCTGCAAGCTTTATCATTTCGAGTGCCTCAAGAAGGCTTTTCAAATTCCCATACATCTCGCGAGAGATAATCGCATATAACATCCGAGCATAGGCGCGATTCACGGTGTCTTTAGTCTCGCCAAGGATTATCCTTGCCACAGCGAGGTTTTGGTAAAGTGCTATCCTCAAATTTCCACGCCTGCGATTTAAATCTGATCGTGCCATTAAGGTAATAGCGGTCCTGTAGCGGGATAATCCGGCGGATAAGCGGAAGCTCTCCCAGTTTTCCTCGCTTTCCTTCGTAAGTATATATTTTTTGAACTTAATGTTTATGCGGTGGAGGTAATGGTCGAGCACCTGAGTAAACTTCTTCTCACTATCATTAAGCCGATTGATCTGGCGAAGGCAACATCCAGTAAAGTAATCGATCTGGCCGAGTAGACCATATGGGTGAAAGTCATCTGATGAGATAGCCTCTGCCAGTTTGTAGCAGATTTCAAGCACACAAGCAGCTCTCTCATAAAGATGGTTGTTATAGTAAGATAATACGGCTATATTGACGCCGATTCTTATCACCTCTCGAATAATTCGCTTCTGCTCTTGGAGAAACTCCGCCTTATTGTTCCTGATCATTTTTCGGAGAATAGGCTCCGCATTTTTCATCTGAGGGAGTTGTGAAAGGTTGAAGAGAATATCCTTTAGTTGTTTATCTACGACCAATGTTAGTAATCCTTCGACCTCGGCATACCTGTGAATCTCTCTCTCTGCTTCTTCGAATGAGCCGATCCAGTAAAAGCCCTCTACCAGTAAGCTCACGCTTTTTAAGCGCAAAAGGAAAAGTTGAGTATCCAGTGAGGTGTTGCCAGAATAAACTTCCCTTTCGTTCACCTCATACTTGTGCAGTGCTGCCTGTAATGGGATGAGGATTTCGGTCTTAAATGTTAAATCGATATGAGCACGTAAATATCTTCTATGCGCTTCGCTGAATGAGTGCGACAGCTCTATAACTAAGGGATTATTACCGCTTTCTTCAGACATATATAACCTCTCTAGGATAATAGAATTGCAGGCAATTGTAGCTGAATCTTGATCTTGAGTCTAGCAGGCTAGACACATAGTCTCAAAATATCAATTTAGAGAAAATCAAATATACGTTGACATAAGCTAATAAATATCATATGTTATGCTACATAATTTTCATTTCGGAGGCTTGATTCTATGACCTAACGAAGGATTCAGTCTAAGAGCTTGAACAGAAGGCAGTATCCAGACGCATTACCGATTATCGAAGAATCTTTCTCTGATCGCTGAATTGCATCAGAGGAAAGTGAATGAATCAACCGGCCGCGGAAAGTAAGACTTCTCATAAGTTAACGTGGCAACATTTCTAATTATCGTCGATCAATTAACAGTTGAAAACCAAACAGTCTGCTTTTTATCTTAAGTTAGGTCTAAGAACAGAATAAGGAATCGGTGGAAATATAAGTAGCATAAGGAGGAGCCTCCATGTTTAACCTAGATGGCAAGCGAAGTAAGGAAAGCATCATTGCGAAAACTCTGATTGAGAATTCTGGTCTGTTGTTATCTCCCACCGAAAGCAATGAGTCTCTAGCTTTAGTTTTATACCGCGAAGACCCGATAAATCGCTATCTCTATCTCACGGCATTCGGAGGACTCCGCCAGCCAGAGCCAATGTATGGCCCTTTTAGTTGGGATGACTATCGTATAGATTCGTATCCCACTACACATGCAATTAATCCTATAGGATTCAAGAAGCGGGAAGGGACTGTCTGGGTTGAGAAGATTGCAGGACATCTCTGGCGGCTGTATGTCAATGGACGTCAAGAAGCGTCTCGAAAACAATTTTACAGTGTAGAGCCCCAACTCACCCAAGCCCTAACCAGCGTTTTCGAAGATTCAAAGGACCAAGACAGGCCTTTGTATCCTGAGCTGTGGTACAAAGAGACCCTTGCACGCGATATATTGCGTCAAAGCTTCCGAGAACTAGGTCCGGGAGCTCCGTTAAAAGAGATGGCCAAACGCATCACCAAGGCTCTTCATGACACGTTCAAGATTTGGTGGCCGAAGTTTTCGATGAATATTGGAATTTATCTAGATACTGGTGAGAACTGGAGACTTTGTGGTGGAAATCAGCTTTCTCCTTGGTTGCCAGAAACTATAGATGGACTGCCAGAAATTAAACTGGAAGGAGACATGGCGTATTGGGATAATCTGAACGCATTTAATTGGGTCGGGCAGTCAACACGTCCAGTATTACTGAGGCATCCTCTAAGCAAACCATGGGAAAATCGTCTTCGAGCCTGCGGAGATGATATGAGTAATGTTATCAGTAATCAATACTTCTCAGGAATGTGTATCGTGCCAATCCTTCACCATCAGTACCACTGGCAATGCCTGGGTATAATCCTCATGATGGGGAATAGCCTGGATGTCCAAGTCCACCCATCACATGTTTATTTATTGAGTCGGCTTGCTCTCGGATTATCTGGTTACCTTGGGATGTTGCTGCCAATACCCGGATTCCCTTGGTGGCCAGAGGCGAAGACCGAACTCGGCAATGCTAAAGTCCTAAAGCCTTTAAGTGCAGCGCTGACGCCGGACCAAGTGTTACTACGAGTGGCAAAAAAGGCGGCCCAAGATCTGATGCCAAGCAATGCTGAGGTAGAGATTATTTCGTTACGAGCAGGCCATAGCGGTGCAGCGGTATTTAAACTTATTGTGTACGATGAAAGAGGGATTTTAGAGATTCCTCGAGTGATGAAAGTTGGTCCGCAGAAGGTGATCGAAACTGAACTAAAGGGATATTATCGCTACGTATATAATAAGGAAGTTGGTGGGGCATCAAGGGTAGATGTAGCGAGAGGATCTCTATGGCTTGGACAAGGCAGTGGCAATAGGCCGCGGCAGGACGAGATGTATGGCGTGATTGTCTACACATTCGTTGGGGCAGGTAAGCAGGCCCTTTCCTGGTCAGAATGGGCAAAAGATGCAGCGAAAGAGGGCAGGGTAAAGGAAATCGAAAAAGGGCTAACGATGCTATATGATCAATTATCCTGTTGGTACGACCGAACGAAAGGAAATCCTTCAACTGTTGTGGACTTATTGCTAAAGCCTTTGGCGGAAGGAGGATTTCAAAATTACATCAAGAAAGTTGTGACGACGCCATCTTTCGAAGATGTCTGGGATAAAATAAGCGAGCTATACATTAGAAGCCAGAAAAAGGTACAGCTAGGTAGTTCACGGGTCGTCACCTGTGTCGTGCATGACGACCTGCATGCAGACAATATTTTCACAGTACTAACGACAGATGGTCAGATTCAATATGTAGGATTAATTGATTGGGGACTTGTAAGATCTGGCCGTCACCCACTAAGTGATATTTCAAAATTATTGACTGACCTCGTATATAGGATAGATCTGAGTCTTCGTGAATTAGCCTTCAATACCATACAACAGTGGGGGGGCACCCTGCGTTGCGGTAGCGAAGACTGGAAATTCGCTCTTATACACCAGATCGCCAAAATCATGTTCTATAGATATGAGGAAGACGATTCTAGACCCTATATTAGCGACGCCGCTCGCCTACAAGCCTGGAAAGATCTTAATAAATTGGCTGATGAACTGATGGAAACGCAGACGATGCAACCGCCTTCACCTTAGCTAATTACGGAATTCAATGATTCGCTCGCCTAGTAAATCACCAGCTTTCTTGGCATGGCAGTATGCCGTTGGAAGAAGAGTAAAGATGAGCCAAAAGACTGGGAGTATGATTGGGAGAATTTTCCTATCATAGGATCAGCAGCGATACTATAGATTCTGGAATTGCAGACCTACCTCGGATTGTAAACCCAGTAGTCACAGAAACCTATGTGCAGATACTATTTCTTTATAGGAACTCCTTACCGAATCTCTGTGACAAATTTGTGACAATCTTAGGCAGACACCAGCGTAAATCAGCCGTAATCCTCTCAGTGGTCGATGGCTAAACCCTGTAACAGCTTCAACTAATTGCAGTCAGTTTCAGCCTAATTCACGCGAGAACTATTGTCCTCATAATCCTTTGGTTGGAAGTTCGAATCTTCCAAGGGCCATCCATAAGTAAAGATAAAAGGCGGGTTAGACGACTCGCCTTTTATCTTTCTGGTAGGTTTTCCGCTCAAGTCCCACATATAGTCCCACATTCAAGATTTTTATTGCTTTGCCTTCTTCCGCTTCCCCTCGGATGAAGCTTTCACCCTTACGATCAAATCACCCGGCTCACAGTCCAGCGCCTCGCATAGCGCGTCTATCGTTTGCAGCCCGATCCTGTCCATATTGCCTTTCCAGAGCCTAGCTGCCATCGCAGGATGCGATTCCAGAGCCTTCTGCAACTGATATGCAGTAATGATGCCTCGACTCATTGCCACTTCCTGAATTCTTAGCTCAACCATGCCGTGAAACTACCATAAAAAATATTACCGCGCAAGTGACTATTACCCTGAAAGATACTACTATTAATAGTACTACTCTTAACGTTGAGCATTGATGTTTGACAACAAAGCGCGAAGCGGTCAGGTCGGAGTTGAAGGGATAACTCAAAGGGCTGCGACGAGCGCAAAGCAATGTTGAGTAAGAACTCACACGCCGACAACATAGCAATCGAAATCACAGGCTAAAACGGTAAAGGCCCAAGATGTTGGTCGCATCCTGAGCCTTGAATAACCCCCTGATTGCACAGGGAGAAAGGTTTTCTAAACCAATGTCAGAATACAATAAGTACCTTGAGAATGTCTATTCTGGTGAACTCATGTAACTGTTCAGACTCCTGTGTAGGCATGAGGCCGTACAGGTTGACAATGGGTGTAAACTTCCGATGTTATGCTTGATCTGCAACAGGCAAGCCGTGAAGAGTTGATTCAACTCAACCGGCAGTTGATTGCTCGTCTTCAAACCCTAGAAGAGCAAGTCAAGCAGTTAGAAGCAGAATTGGCCTCCTTGCGGGGCGGCGGCGGCCAGAGTAACCCTCCAAGCTTCGTCAAGGCTAATCGGCCTGCTCGCAATAAGAAAAAGAAGCGCAAGAAGCGACTGCACGGATTCTCGCGCAGGCTTGATTCGGTTACTGCCAGCGTCGAGCACTCGCTTGAGCAATGCCCGGAGTGCCGAGTTTCGCTCACAGGCCGACGGGTGGTCAACTCTCGACAGGTCATTGAACTTCCACCGGTTCAAGTTCAGGTCGTTGAGCACAAACTTGTAGAGCGGTCTTGTCCCAACTGCCGAAAGCGCTGGGCACCGCCTCTGGATTTATCATCACTTGCAGTAGGCCATCAGCGATTCGGCATCAGCGTTCAATCCGAAGTAGCTCTGTTGCGCGAGGGTTGCAGGCTTCCTTTTAGAGTCATACAAGAGTACCTCAAGGCTAGATTCAACCTGCGAATAAGTCTTGGCCAGATAGTGGCCTTAATTGAAGGTGTAGCTCGGCGAGGCAAAGCGATAGTCGAGTCTTTCAAAGACGAAATTCGAGCCTCTGCGGTAGTAAACGGGGATGAAACGAGTTGGCGAGAAAACGGGCAAAACGGATATGTGTGGAGTTTCTCGACCGATAAGGTGAGATATTTTCTATACCGCAAGAGCCGTTCAGCAGAGGTTGTGAAAGAAGTTCTCGGCGAGCAGTTCGAAGGCGTTGTGGTGAGTGATTTCTACGCGGCCTACAACGCGCATTTGGGATTGCACCAGCGATGCTGGGTGCATCTGTTAAGAGACATACACGACCTCAAAGACAAGCACGCCAAAGCTAAGGGGTTGAAGAAGTGGGCAGTAGCAGTCAAAGCGATCTATGAGGAAGCTAAGGCGTACAAAGGAGCAAACGCGAGGTTAGGGCCAGTGGAGCAGAAAGCAGAGCGAGTAAAGCGTCAGCGAGAGTATGAACAAAAGTTGATGAGAGTGTGCCGACCACACTTGAAGAAGAAGAGGCCACAGTCGAGGCTTTGTGAGCGGATAGAGAGATACTTGCCGGAGATGTTCGTGTTCATAGCAGACGCTCGTGTGCCGTCAGATAATAATGCGGCAGAGCGAAGTGTGAGACATGTAGTTGTAAGTCGCAAGATCAGTGGAGGGACGAGATCTGAAACGGGGAGCGAGACAAAGAGTATATTGGCATCATTGTTTGGAACGTGGAGATTGCAAGGACTCGATTTCTATCAATGCTGCTGGAATTTACTGGCAGCAAAAAATCCGACACTCTGAACAGTTACGAACTCATCACGGTTGATACTGATGAGTTCGATGAAGTCCAAAAGATGATGGCCGATGAAGGTTATCACGAGTTTTCAATCGAGCTTGAGCAGCAGCTTGACCAGCAACAAGCTTGGCAAGGCTCCAAGCAATTCTCCAATCTTCTCATCAAGAAAGCCTGCGAGCATTCGCAGTGCGGCCACTTCAAGTGCGAGCGCGGCTTGCGGATAGAAGGTATCGAGATATGACTTGTTACCTCTGCACTCAGCCTATCAGCACTCGCCAAAAGGTAGAACGCCACCACCCTGTCTATAAGAGCAAAGGCGGCACACATACCAAGCCCTGCCATCGAAGATGCCATAGGGATCACCACAGCAAGCAGGGTGATTTCAAATCTTGGGGCAAGAAAGCAGCGGCGAAGAAACAGTGGGCGTTTCACCTTTTGAATGTTCGCACTCATCCAGCGTATGAACCTGCAAGGCAGTTCTACCTGACTAATTACGCCAACGCGGGTTGGCGTGAAGGGCTTGTTTAATCCGAATTGGGGGGAGCCTGAAAATCTCTCCCCTCTTTGCGGTAGCGAGTGGGTTGTGTCTTGGGCTTACCTGCTCGCGGTACTGTGGTGTTTGCTCAATATGCAAATCTTATATAGTTTTCGGAAAGAGGTTTTGAATAAAGTATTGCTTCAACGCCGCAGTCGTGCTGTTTGCCAAGAATCCTGCGCGGTTTCTGCCTCAATGTAGAGTTAGACTCTCTTATTTACAGCAGGGGAAAACGAGTTCTAACTTCAAAGACGACAAATTGCTTGAAGGCAATTTGTTTAAGAACATTGATGCGATTCAAGACTTCTTTAACAAACATTTGGAGTTGAGACGAAGTTTCTCGGACACCAAATGGCAGCGTCAGGACGATCTTCAATACCCGTTGGCAGCCTTACGAGAAGGCGTGCTGAATGCCTTAGTGCATCGGGATTATTCCAGTGTTTCAGGCTCGATGTCTATCACCATATTTCCTGATAAACTCGAAATCACCAATTTTGGCAATCTGGCCTTAACAACCGCTGAATTAAAGAAAAGCCACCTATCGCTGCCGGTTAATCCCGACATCGCTCAAATCGTTTTTTTGCGGGGATACATTGAAAAGATCGGCAGAGGGACTTTGAAGATTATTGATGCTTGCAAGGCGGCGGGGTTGAAAGCTCCCGTATGGTCAGCCGAGTCAAATTCGGTGAAGCTTACCTTCTTCAGCGATACCAAGCTTGAGGGAGCAACTGAGGGAGCAATTGAGGGAGTAAGTGAGGGAGTAACTGAAGACGTAAAAGATAAGCTTAAACGGGTCATTCTCATCTTGAGTGAAAAACCGGGATTGAGGGCTGCCGAGATCAGCAAAAACCTTGACATACCAATCAGTAGCTTAGAACGATATATCAAACAACTGAGAGATGCCGCGCTGATAGAATTCAGGGGCGCGTCAAAGACAGGTGGATACTATTTGTTAAAAACGATAGAAGAGAAAATCAAAAAAGATAGACCGAAATAATGGACACAACCACGAACAGCATCGTTAGCAAAGTCTGGTCGTTCTGCAATACGCTCCGCGATGACGGCGTAAGCTATGGCGATTATCTCGAACAACTCACTTATCTCTTGTTTCTGAAGATGGCGGATGAATACAGCAAACCGCCTCACAATCGCGCCTTGCCGATTCCGCCCGAATACAATTGGGAAAGCCTGACCGCAAAACGCGGCGCGGAACTCGAAACGCATTACACGACATTGCTGCGTGAACTCGGCCACCAGAAAGGCACACTCGGACAAATCTTCACCAAAAGCCAGAACAAGATTCAAGACCCGGCAAAGCTCTACAAGCTGATCGACATGATCAACAAAGAAGAGTGGAGCATCATGGGCGCAGATGTAAAAGGGCAGATTTACGAAGGGCTTTTGGAAAAGAACGCCGAAGACACGAAAAGCGGCGCGGGACAATACTTCACGCCGCGCGCTTTGATTCGAGCGATGGTCGAATGCATCAGACCCGACCCTTTAAAAACTATCGCGGACCCGGCCTGCGGCACTGGCGGTTTCTTTCTTGGCGTCTATGATTTTCTGGTCGCCAATTACAAGCTGGATAAAGAACAAACGCGATTCCTGAAATATAAAACCTTTTTCGGTAATGAAATCGTCGCCTCGACTCGGCGGCTGGCATTGATGAATCTGTTCCTGCATAACATCGGCGATATTGACAGCGATAACTTCATCTCGTCGGCTGATGCGCTGGTTGCAGACGACGGCAGCCGCTTCGATTATGTGCTGGCAAATCCGCCTTTTGGTAAAAAGAGCAGCCAGACTTTCACCAACGAGCAGGGCGAACAGGAAAAGGAAGATTTAACCTATAACCGACAGGATTTCTGGGCGACGACCAGCAACAAACAACTCAACTTTGTGCAGCACATCAAGACGATGCTCAAGACGACGGGACAGGCGGCCATCGTCGTTCCCGACAATGTTTTGTTTGAAGGCGGAGCGGGCGAAACCGTCCGCAAGCGATTGCTTGAAACCGCCGATCTACACACGATTCTGAGGCTGCCGACGGGCATCTTTTACGCTCATGGAGTCAAGGCAAACGTGATTTTCTTTGACGCCAAGCCCGCCGCCAAAAAGCCCTGGACGAAAGAAGTCTGGTACTACGATTACCGTACCAACATCATCATACCCTCAAGAAAAACCCTCTGAGGTTGAGCGATTTGAAAGAATTCATTGAATGTTATCGACCGCTCAACCGCCACAAACGCAGCGAAACTTATCATGCAGAAAACAGCCCTGATGGGCGCTGGCGAAAGTTTACCCACGAAGAGATCATCAGCCGTGACAAGACGAGCCTGGACATCACCTGGATCAAGGATAAATCTTTGGCGGATTTGGACAACTTACCGAATCCCGACGAATTGGCGGAGGAAATAATCGAGAATTTAGAAGCCGGATTGGAAAGTTTCAAGATGATTTTGGATGAGGTAGCCCTGACGGTTGTGGTGCAAATCGAGTGAGAGAAGCAGGGTGAGCTTTATTATGATCTATCCTACGCTGCTAAGACTGCCTGCCAAACTTTTTGTGCTCGTGCTCCCTCCAACCTCAACTCAGAGATGTCAAACTGTCTCTTCCTGATCTTGCTTATCAACTCGATGCCGCTGATCGTAACAGCCGCATTCTCGAACCGCTTGAATCCAAGCATCGGATATACACGCTGCTTCACACGACGATGATCCTGCTCTATCAGGTTGTTTAAATACTTGCTGGTTCGCACGCAAACATTCATTGGCAAGATTGCAGATTTCTTCAATTCATCAACCGCTGTGTGCGACGCCGCATAGCCATCCAAGGTGATCTTCTCTGGTGCTCCGTGTTTTTCAATCGCACTCACAAAAAAACTCTTTGCTCCTGCAATATCTCGGTGCTGCCTCAGGAGGAAGTCGACAGTGTTGCCTTGCTTATCAACTGCTCTATAGAGATATTTCCACTATATGATTTCATATGTATCTTTATACTTCCATCTGCAGATGTAGGGTTTCCTTATATATATCTCTCGATCTTTTCATTCTCCATCCCTTAGCTTGTCAGAGCGCTTTTATATCACACGCTCTCCAATCATTAAAAGTAAAGGGCCGAAAGACCGCTTGATTGTCCGTTCGCCGGGCGGCGCATGTCGGCGGTCAATCAAGGGTATCGCCAAGTGATATATATCGCTTGATTTCAGCGATTGGAGCTTATATATTGTCCAAGTCGTTCAGGGTTAAACACGTATTCAGTTTAGTTCTCAGATGGCTTTCATAGATCTTAAAACTGCAATTCTTTTTTCATCAATACAGAGAAGCATAGACTACTCCGTAAGCCGAAATTTCTCGATGCTCACTTGAGATAATCAGGTTTCTCTTTAAGTTGTGGAAGTAAGAATGTTAACACAGTCTCAGGTAATCTCTATTGTACGACGAAGCATTAAAGAATCGACGGGTGTGCCATATGAATATATAAATTTAGATAGCACACTGGCGCAGGTCGGAATTGACTCTGATGACAAGATCATCCTGTTGACTAATCTGACAGCCCAACGCGTAGCAGGTTTCGGTCACCAAATCTCCAAAGCAGTTTTCAGGCAAATCAACCCTGATATTACTATCAGAATATTGGCTGATTTAGTTCGTAATAATTCAACGTCCCTAGAAGATATTACACCAAAGCTTCCTGATGATTTTCAGAAAGAGAGGTTTCAGGATATAGGGACTTATAGAGGACTAAAGAAACCGGAAGAGGGCAAGCAAGGGGCAAAGTATGTATCCGTATCGGTGTTCTATGGTACAGACCGAGCAAGAACCGGGTCAGACAATCCTAACGAGTTCTTCGGTTATTTTAGGGGTGAATTTGAATATGGGATGTGTGAGGTTAGCATACCTAAGAGTCACGCGATTGGAAAACTTGAAAGACCTGGATGGTGGCGGCTTGAGTTTAAAGAAAATCCGGAAAAGCATATCGCTCTGCTTAAATTACTACCAATGCAAGAAGGCATCTTTTTTCGATCTTTACAAGAAGTTGTAAGCGACTCGTCGGAAAAAGACGCTTTTGTCTTTGTGCATGGATTCAATGTCACTTTCGCGGAGGCCGCTCGAAGAACAGCCCAGCTTGCAGTAGATTTAAGCTTTAAAGGCGCTGCGATAATGTATAGCTGGCCTTCAAGGGGAGAGATAACAGGGTATCTGGGAGATGAGGATAATGTGAAATTGACTGTGGACAATCTTATCAGATTCTTAAAAGGGATTGTCGTATCCTCCAGTGCTCGCAGGATCCACCTGATAGCACATAGTATGGGCAACCGCGCCCTCACCGATGCCTTGAAGGAATTAAGGCAAAGAGAGGAAACAACGCATTTTAATCAGGTTATCCTCACAGCCCCGGACATAGACGCGGATATTTTTACAAAACAGATTGCTCCTGCCATATCGAAGGTCTCTGAAAGAATCACTCTTTATACGTCTTCTGAAGATAAGGCGCTGGCAATGTCTAGGAAGATCCGAGGCAGGTACGCACGCGCGGGGGAGTCTGGCCCCGGGATAGTAGTCGTAGAAGGCATAGATACTGTAGATGCATCCGGGGTAAGAACGGATTCACTCGGTCATGGCTATTTTGCTGATAATGCTCTACTCATTAATGATATTTTCATACTGTTCAGGCATGGCTTTTCTCCAAACCAGCGGAACCTCCGATCTCATGAGAAAAACGATTTGATGTACTGGGAATTCCCTAAGGAATAGCTGTCTAATTATGTAGGCGGTTAGTGCTTTACCTTACTTGGCACTCAACGTCAAAGCACCTAAGATTTTCGCCGAATCAACCGAAGACTCTTTCCTAGCAATGATCTCAGGTTTCTGACAGTTTGAGTGAACCGGTCACTAGTAGAGAGTATATTATTCGCCCGCAACCTGACGGAAATCCATGCCACGTCGTCCGAACCATCCAGCCCCAATACCGAAGTGACTCCCAACGCGCAGGCCGCTGCATTCGTCGAATGGTGGCGGGCCAATCAAGACCGGATCGCACGGTTTGAGCCGGAATACAACCGGCTGAACGAATTGCTGAAATGGAGCTTGTTGGTGACTTGGATCAAGGATAGCGAGAAGGATTCGCTGCTTGAGTTCTTGAACAAGATTCTGTTGAAAGGAGACTACTGGTTTCCAGATTGGGTCAAGCAGCAACCCCATTTGCAATTCAAGGACTGGGACAGGATCGGTTTTCGCCCGCGCAACAGCAGCCATATCGAACAACTCAATCTGCTTCGCTTATCCATCACACAAGGCAAAACAGTAGAAGGGGTGGTCTTCGGTGGCATCGTCAATGGCATAACTATAGACTCTCCAAAACCACCCGAAGCATATGCGCTCCTATTTCAACGAGGGGGCGCTAGGCCAAGACCACCTAGCGGCGGGGGTGGGAGCAGGGGCGGTGGCGGCAGAGGCAGCAGAGGCGGCGGCGGCTCGACGTCTTCCAGGCCCAGGACGCTTCCCCGCAGAACCCCACAGCACACGCCCAACGCGCGCACGCCCGGCGTGCACACGCCACCCAAGGCAAGCGTAAAAAGCAGCCTCAGGAGCCAGATCGGCAAGAGTATCCTCGTCACTTCTGTCGTCGAAAAATTCAGACATATTGATTCGCCCGAAGGGGTGAGGCTGCGGGGCGCGCACGGCGAGATGGCCAATAACCTGGAATTCGAGCGCAACGTCTCCAACGCCGGTCACGAGGCTGAGATTGCAACGAAAGTTGCGGGCGCTCACATCGGGACATTAAAGATAGCCAAGACCACATCGGGCTTTAAAGTCGGATGGCACAGCCGTGACGTTGATAGGGGTCAATCTTTGGCCCGCCACATAAGCACATCCGTCGAGCCGATTGACGCAGCTCTGGCAAATGATCCACAGGTCACTGCCTTCATCAAGCTTCCCGCTCAAAACAATTATCTTGTGAAGCTTTCAGGCTCAGACCGTTGGATGAAGCTGGCTCCGAGGCAAAATCCGGGTGTCGGCGTAGACCCTCCGTGGCACTCGTGCATAGCCGACCCGAACGGGGCATTGCGCAGCATCAACCTGCGTTGGCTTTCAGGCGAAGAGATACGCGCAGAGCTTAACAATAGCGAGTACATCAGCGTTTCACACGAAAGCTCAGGCTCTGGTGCCAAGGTGGAGGTGACTAGGCTCCCCAGATCAACCAAGCTTGAAAAGATAACCATAAACATCGGCAATGAGACCATCCAAGGATTCAAAGACCCTGCTACGGGCAAGACCTACTTTGAAACTAGAAAGCTGCCCGACGAACTGAAGCAAGACATCAGCCGTTTACAGCGACTGGTTGCCAACCCTGCGGCAACCGAGCCGCCACCTGCCCTTCGCCAGTTACAGGAAGGCGACTATGCGGCGGCGGCCAGAAACCTTGAGCTAGACCCAATAAAATTCAAAGCACAAGCCGAGCAGTATTATATCGATGGTGTAAGCAACGGGCACAGCCTCATCGAATCGCATCGATATAGAGAGGCGATACAGCAGTTTGACGGGCTTATAGAAATTTATGGCCCAAGGCCGGAGCTTGTCATAGCCAAGGGCGTCGCTCAGATAAGTCAGCGAGCACCGAAATCAACTCCGCTTCTTCAAGAGGCTATGCGTAGCGCAAATAACCAGGATCGGCAGGTATTTTTCGACGAGATAAACTCGCGCCTCGCCAGCAGCGGGCTTGTTCCGAAAGGCGATGTAGTCAGGGTAACAGATGCGGGAGATCAGGTGGCGCTTCAATATCACCTCGGCGCTTCACCGAGCGGTGAAGCCGTAAAGATCGAAACCATAAAAGAGAGAACTTCGCTAGTTTACGTGCAGGACAATTCGGGCTTCGACAATATTGATTGGAACGTCTCCTTAACTCAGTTGCGTTTGACTAAGCCCGTTACGGGAAACTTCCCGACTATAGTCAGGCTGCCGCGTGGTGGCATCGCCCAATTCACGCCGGATATGATTTATTCGCCTGATGGGGCGACGCGCTTCAGGCTCGTCAGCAATGTAAGAACGCCTCCGAGAACGCGCGTCAGGGTAAGGAGTAAACCGCCTTGCAACGATAACGAAGATGCAAACGAAGATTGCGAAAAAGACAAAGAAGTATATGTCGTTATGGCAAGTGATGGACGCTAATTAGCGAGGAAAGGTTTGCAGATGGATTCGTTTGCCGCGCTCGAAGCTGCGGTGCAAAAAGCCGAGAACCTGTGGCGGCGGGGCCAGTTCACATCAGCGCTCGAAGCCTACACGCAGATACTTTCACAACGACTGGCAAGGGTCGGCAGCGCGTTTGAAGCTGCCGACCTTGTGATTACCGAGCGGCTTTCGGATCTTGCAGCGTTTATGGGTCACGTCGAGGGCGCGGATAGCTTGCTCGTGGGAATGGTGGAGTTGAACAAACAGGCAGGCAACCGCTACGGGGCAGACTACTCATTGCTAAAGCGTATTCATCTGGCGCTCGGATGCGGACGGCTGCGTGAAGCTTACGAAATGCTGCGGGATATGGAACTGAGCATCGGCATTATCGAAGACATAGAGTTCTCAACTAACGGCCTGTTGCAATGGGAGTCAGGATGTCACTGGCCTGGAACCAGCGACCAGAGTCGCGCCGTGTTGTTCTCACAATTATATCTTGAAATAGGGCGCATACAGGCAGGGCTTGGCCAGTATGGTAAAGCGCTTGCGGCTTTTGAGGGTGGGCTTAGGCACAGCGAGCGGACAGCTTCCGACCTTGCTCGACAAGCAATGACCCATCTGCGTCTGGCGCAGGCGGACGCGCTTCTTGAAAAAGGTGAGCTTGCGGCCTCCGGTATCATACTTAAGGAAATCCGCGCTGATTTGGACTGGTCCCGTCAGCCAGGACTCGATATCAACTGGCTGGAATTGTCAGGCAAGCGAAGCCTTTTGCTGGGAGAGTTCGGAGAGGCCGTAGCTTCTTTTCGTCAGATTCTTCGGATATGTTACGACAACGGCTTTGATCGAGCGTCACTGGCCGCGAGCAATCAATCTTGCGCATGTGCTTACATACTTGAATCAAACAAGCACAGCCGGATACCTACTCAGACAGGCCAGAGGCAGAGCTTACGAGTTAGAGTGAAAGGGCGCTCGCCTTGCGCGCCTCTTTCTTACTTCAGATCGTTGAAGCGCGCGGCCATTCGATGGCCGACGGTGTGCCAGTGGCCCGGTCGGTGACGGAAATCTGGGGTATGTCGCCTGATATTTCTGCAGAGCCGGATTTAGATGATATACACGACCCTCTCGACCTGCCTCAATCGGATAACTATCTCGCATTCTTCGAAGACCGTGTGTTGGGGTTTCACTGGCATCTGGGCCGCCGTGATTTTGCGGCGTGCGAGAACTTGCTGACACAAATCACAGCGGCCTTCAGCAAGTCTGACTCGGCATTGATCCACGCACGACTGCGGACGATGAGTGGTCTAGTGGCCTATTATCGAGAGAGGTTTGAACAAGCCGAGGTGACCCTGATTGAGGCAAGCATAGAATTAAGGGATATGGGCCTGAAGCCGGAATTATGGCAGGTTCAAAGGTTTCTCGGGTGGTGCTGGGCCAGGCTCTGTCGCCGCGAGCCAGACCGGCAATTGCTTGCAGAGGAAACCCGGCAATTGCTCAGTGAAATGACCGAGTCACTCTCTGCGGAAAATCGTTCGACATTCCTACTCAATAAATGGACTGCGGACGAGGAGTATATCGCAGGCGAGATCAACGAGCTTGCACGGATGAAAGCGACGATTGAAAAGCCCTCGTGGTTTTTGCGGCCACTGCGAAAAGGGCTTTTGATGAAGCGCCTCCACCACCTGAGCAAGCATATTGACCGCTATAAAGACGCTCTGGCCAAGCGAACGCTCGATCAAGACAAGGATGCGCAGAGCCAGAGATGGCCCACTTTGTCATTGTGGAAGAGATTATTGAGCCGCTCCCGTAATCGAGCCACGCTGTCATTTTTGGTGCTGCCCGACCGCGTGCTTGCCGTGCGAAACGGGTGGATGTTTTTGGATTTCGGAGTCAGTCCTGTTACGCGTATACAGATTCGCGGTCTGGTGCGACGCTGGCATGAGCCTATCCGAGATTTCATTTATGACAGCCGCGGTCCCGGCGTCCGGCCCTCTGAGGATAAGTCTGTAGTGTCCGACAAAGAAGTTATTGAGCAGAACCAACAACAGCTTATTGAGCGATGCCAAGATCAAAAAGCCATAGCGAGCAGCTTGTCCAGGGCATTGCAAATTCCGGCATTCCTCGACTCCCTCCACAAACGGGTTCAGGCTTTGACAATCGTGCCGGATGACAGCCTTCATGGATTCCCATTCGCGGCTGTGCTTCACAGGGGTGATTTTTTGATACAGCGCTATTCGCTTTCAATCGCCTTTGAGTCCGCAGTCAAGCCCAAGGCATCGGAGTCAGATCGAAAGGATGCGCTAATCGTAGGGGTGTCACAGGGGACTTCTGAATTTCCCGATTTGATGGGCACGCATGAAGAGTTGAATCACGTCGGATCATGGCTCGCACGGCATAATCTGAACGAGCGCCGATTAGAGGATATAAACGACGGGGGGCACTGGCCAAATAAAGATGAGATTATCGCCTTGCTCCCTCGCGTCAGCCTGTTTCACATCGCCTGCCATGGCGAGTTCAAGGCCGACCGGCCGGACGCTTCGGGGATGGTGCTGGTCACGCGCGAGGGGCGGACAGAGATTTTGAGCCTCCGCGAGGTATCGGCAATGGACCTATCGAGCTTGAAGCAGGCAACGTTGTCGGCTTGCTGGCTGGCGGATCATTTTATATTGCCCGGTCGCTGGGTGATAAGCCTGCCGGAAACTATGTGGAGGGCGGGCGTCGAAAGCATTCTCGGCTGTTTATGGTTAGTAAATGACGATGTGGCGGTGTCGTTTATGCGTCAGTTCTATCACTATCTCGACGAGCACCCTCGCGACGAGGCGCTGCGCCGAACGCAACTAGACTGCTTGCGGAGGAGGTTGCCGGGCTGCGAGCTTTACGATACAGCTAATCCATTCTTCTGGGCCGGGTATAACCTCTACGGAAGTCACGAAAAGCTCAGATTTTAAACTTCGGTTTTTCGCTGTTGCTTAGACCTTGATAGGTGACGCTTACTCTTATTCCGGGAGTTAGTGATGAAAGGTTCCCTCCGACAATAATACCCTGGCGAGGAGACTCTGTATCCAATTGCAAAACGTAGTTGCCCACGCCTACGCAAATGACGCTCCCGCCTCCTGCACAAGCTCTGCTGGGCTTAATAACGCCTGTGACTGTGCCAGACCCCAAATTTGGCTTTGTAACACTGCTTGTTTGCCCGAAAGCACTAACTGTAAACAGCAGTGTCATTGATAGGACAAAAGACAATGTGTGTCGCATATCTTCTCCTTTGCTTATGGTGTTTCTAACTCTCAGAGTGTTTCAGGTTCACTACCGAATTTCGATATTGGCCTTGGTGCCGTTCGTGCCAAATTGAACTCCGGTAAGCACCCACCTGCCATCGTTGTATTTTGTAAGTGTGGCCGTGCCTTGCCCCGAATACCTTTCGACGTGAATCTGTCCGGCCCGATTCTGGTACATCTTCTCGTAGTATTTGGGATCACGTATGTCCGGTTCAGCAGGTGTCTTTTTGTTTTTATCCACAGGCATCCCATATGAATCTGCGTTAAACTGAAAATCATCAAACCGAACATCAGCTCTGGCCGCGTTCTCTTGCGGGAGTTCCCGAATGCCAAGTACTGTGGCGCGGCCTCCTTTGTATGTCCAATCCAAAGCCTTGTTTACCGCCGCCTGAACTTTCTCAACTGAAAGCCGCAGAGTTTCAGCCGGGCGGCTTGCTGTCGAGTTTGTCGCTGACGATGTGACGGAAGCCGTCGCGCTAGAGGGCGAGGAACTAGTGGTGGAAGAACAGGCGGAAAGCAACAAACAGCCAGCAGCAATACCAGCGCAAATGCTAAAGGTCCTCATTTTCAATTCCCCTTTTGACGAACCTCGGAAGCGTATGCAAACGCGCCCAGAGACTCGTTGTGGCGCACAGCCATGCCGGGGCCTGGTGTGGCCGATGTAAGGCTCCCATGGTCAACGGTGATGACGCCGTTGACCACCACATAATCGATCCCAGAAGGCTCATCAAACGGGCGTTCGTAGTCGGCGGTGTCGGCAATCTGATCGGGGTCGAAAATGACGATGTCTGCCCATGCGCCTTCGCGGAGAAAACCACGATCTTGTAACCCGAAAATCTCGGCGGCTTTCCCGGTCGCTTTTTGAACAGCCTGAGAGACGGTCAGAAGCTTTTTCTCTTTCACATACACTCGAAAGATGCGTGGGAACGTGCCACATCCGCGAGGATGCGGTTTATACGCAGCGCCGGGATCGCGAACAGCGCTGTCACTGCCAAACACGCCGTATGATGCGGTGATGATTCGCTCGACATCCGCCTCGTTCATATCGCCATAGATGGCCTGCGCCCCGCCGCGCAAGGAGACCTCAATCAGATTCTCGATCTGTTGCCCCAGGTCGGAGGTCGGTGTGGGAACTTCCGCAAGCGTCTTCCCAATCCACTCGGTTTTGCCTGCGGCTAATGTGATATGCGTTAGGTCTCTCCACCCGTCGAGTTGGAGCTTTTTGAGAATATCAAAGTGAAGCCGCCGCCGTGTCTCTTGATTCGCAGCGACTTCTCGTAACCCGCGTCGTTCGTCTCCCACTGCCCAGTCGGGAAGCAAAACGTCGGTTGTCGTGCTGGAATGATCATAAGGGTAAAGATCTATATGGACATTCTGGCCAATCGCTTGCGCCCTCTCCACTAAACGCAATCGCTCCGCTGCCGTATTCCATTGCAAAGGGCCTGAGCATTTGAAATGAGAAATTTGAGTCGCCGTTCCCCCCGCTTTGCCAATCTCAAGCGCCTCGGCAATGGCTTCCACACCACCGCGCGCTTCATCACGGATGTGCGAGGCGTAGATTCCTCCGTACTCGGCAACCGCCTTGTTGAGTTCAATGACCTCTGCTCGACTGGCGAACCTTCCCGGAACATACGCCAGCCCTGTGGATAACCCCAACGCTCCATCACTCATCGCCCGGTCAACCAGCCTGACCATCTGGCGCATCTCTTCAGAAGTCGGCGGACGCGAGGCATTTCCCATGACTGCCCGTCGCACACTATTGTGGCCAATGAGCGTTGCGACGTTGATGCAGGTTCCATTCTTCTCAAGTCTCTTGAAGAACTCGCCGACATTAACCAGTGACCTGCCGCAGTTTCCGGTGATCAGAGTCGTTACGCCCTGGCGCAGAAAGTTCGCTGGCATGAACACCCCTGAATTGGGAATGTTCGGCTCGACATGCGTGTGCACATCAATGAAGCCCGGCGAGACGATTCTTCGCATTGCATCGATCTTCACCTTCGGTTTGGAAAAGTAGAACCGCCAGCGGCTGATCCCGACAATTTTTTCATTGCGAATTCCGATATCGCCGATGTAAGGCTCTCCCCCCGCCCCATCCACCACCGTCCCGTTGACGATCAATAGATCCAGGTCGCGGTATGGGGCAAAGGCCAGCCATGCCGCATAGGTTCCGGCCAACAATACGACAACAGGCAGCAGTATCATTAACCAACGCTTCATGCTCATTGAAATCAATCTCCTATACAGCGCCATCTGATCTTCTCAAGCCTGCTTTTTGCCACATCGACCTTGAAGCCGACCGAAGGGGTGTTGTAGGCATTCTCGATGGCTAGCTGATAATGCTGGATGGCATCGCAAAACTGCATTCTTCTTTCGTAAGCCTGCGCTAGTAGATAATGGGCGGAAGCTTTAGCCGGATCGATTTGCAAGGCTTGCTGCATCGCGTTTTCAGAGGCTGAGTAATCATTCATATCCCAGCATAAATAGCCGAGATTGATCCAGGGGTTGATCCAACTCGGCTCGGCAGCCGTCGCCTGTTCGTAGAATTGTCTGGCTCTGTCTTTGTCCTTCAATCTGAGGTAGGTTCTCCCCAGGCGGTTCAGCGATAGCGCCCACGACGAATCCAGATCGACCGAACGCTGATAATTTGATAGGGCTTTCGTATAGTCCTCTTTTAGGAATACGAGACTGCCTTGGGCAAAGTACCGGCGTGCTTCATACATGGGCTTAGGTTTCAGGTCATTCAACCAGGTATAGATTCGGTTGGCCTCATCCCATTCGGATTCCGTTTCATTCGCATCCTGCTTGAGCTGGGCAACAATCTCCTCGCCTCTTTTTTCTAACGCTGGGATGGCTTCGTTCGATATTTCAATCTTGTCGCTGTCCTTGATGCTGTTTTTATTGTTGAAGTAGAGGTCGTAGGCGCTGCTGCCTTGCGGCTTCACCAAGTTGCCTTTTTTGATCTCAGCCAGTATCGATTTTTTCGTTGAAGATAGGTTGAGGAAAACGACCACCGCGACGGCTATGATCGCAGCGGCGGCAATGCCGATGATGAGGGCCATGCGCTTGCCCTTTGATGAGGTCGGCGCTTCGGAAGCAGCGGGCCATTGGCTCGCCTGCGCGCCGCTTGGGAAAGAAGTGCTCAGCGGGGTCATTGAGCCGCTCGGAATCGCCGAGACGTTCATCTGCATGGTAGGCGCAAACCCGCCGCTACCAGGTGTTGGGATGCCGCTAGCCGTGATTCCCGTGACCGGGCCTGATGCCGCATAGCTTAATCCTTGCGCGGCGGAGATCAACTCTTGCGCCAGATTGCCTGCCGTTTGCGGACGATCTTCGCGCCGTTTTTGCAAGGCGTGCAAAGCCACCGCTTCAACCGCTGGCGAAAGGCTCAGATTGATTGAGCGTAAGGGCGGCGGCTGCTGCGTCACTTGTTGCACGACGACCGCCGACGAGGTTGGCGAGTTAAAGGGCAGGATGCCGGTTAAGGATTCATAAAGAACGACCCCCAGGCTATAGATGTCCGAGCGGTGATCCAATTCTTCGCCCAGGCATTGCTCGGGTGACATATAATGCGGCGTGCCAACGATGCTTCCCATTTGTGTAAGGTTCGTCGCGGACGGGGCCAGGTCGCGGAGCTTGGCGATGCCAAAGTCCAGTACCTTAACTCTCAGTCCAGTCGCATTAGCTTCGACAATGATGTTGTCGGGTTTGATGTCACGATGAATAATCTGTTGTTTGTGAGCCTCGTCGAGAGCCGAGCACACCTGCTTGAATATTTCGGCGGCGGCGTTCGGCGTCAGCGGCCCTTGTTGCTTGATTAGGGCGCGAAGGCTCTGGCCTTCGACCATCTCCATGACCAGATAGACAAGCCCTGCTTCAGACACGCCGAAATCATAAATGTTGACGGCATTCGGATGCTTCAAGCGGGCCGCGGCTTGAGCCTCACGCCGAAATCGTTCGACCGCATGATTATCGGCGATCTGTTCGGGGCTGAGAATTTTCAGCGCGACCGTATCGCCGATTAAAGGCCGCGAGGCGCGGTAGACTCTGCCCATACCGCCTTGCCCGAGCAACGCATCAAGGCGGTACTTGCCGTCGAGGGTCTGGCCGATGAGCGGGTCGCGGTCAGCACCGTTGGCGGCGCTGGCACCAGGCGAGCCCAAGCCTGCGGCCCCAGCCGCTGCTCGCTGCGCCGCCGACAACGGCGCGCCGCATTGGGTGCAGAATTGAACCTGATCGGCGACTAAACTCCCGCATGTTGAGCATTTCATTTTCAGTCCTCCAATTCTCGATTATCGGCAGCGATAATCGCTCAACCCCCTTGCGCCTGCGGGTCACTGTTTAAGCTTCTGCAAAAGGGTATAGAGCGTGTCAACGGTCACGCCGCAGGATGGCTCCACGCAAACAACGTTGGGCCGAAAGACGAGGGCGGCCAGCGCATGAAAATTGTAAGTTTTATCCGTCTCCTTATTCCCTTTAGGAATCTTCACCTTCAGGGAAAGGCGACCGCCCTTACGAATTTCGTTTTTCACCTCGATGATCTTGTTGATCTGCACGCTGAAATTTTCGTCACTTTTTTCTTTTGATTGAAACTCGATCAATCCTTTTCGCAGAATTAGATTTCCTGAACACAGGTCATCAAATTTCCCTGTCAGGAGGCCTCCTACGTTTCCATGATGATGCTTGATCGGCAGCGTGACGGCTTCGCCAAGCGAGAGAGCCTTCCACAAGGGAGTGGCGCTATCGGCCTGCCCGGTCATGTAAGAAGCCTGGCCGAACAGCAGATTGGCTCGCGGGTTATCAGGTTGTGAGGCCAGCGCCTCGCGGCAGGATGCGATGACTTCATCGTAGCGCGCATTACGATACGCCTCCTCGGCATTGGTCACCAATTCCGGCACAGTCAATATCCGGCTCAACGTGAAGCTGATGGTTTCGCTGCGTCCGCCATATAACTCAACGTTACGCTGTTGATCGCGATACCCGTTGCGGCGAACCGTGATGACATGCGAGCCGGGTCGCACGGCGATCAGCTTGAACACACCGGAACCATTTGTCCGACCTTTCGTGTCCCCATCCAACATAATTATGCAATCTGACAAACTTGTATTAATGATCGCTTCAGCTAGCGCGGGCGCAGGCGGTGCGCCGGGCGAACTGCCTGCGGGACCCCGAGACGGCTGTAAAACGGTGGGGTTTTTCGGCCCGGATTTTCCCAGTCCCGGCTTGTTCGGTCCTTTAGTTGGGCCTGGGGTTTTGTTTATTTCCTCTCCGCCGCCACCCTGAAATCCATATCCGGTTGACTGAAAGACCAGCAAAGCCAGGGTGATCAATAACCCATACTTTAGTTTTTTCATAGGTCTCCTTTTTGAATCCGCCTCAGATACCGAACGCCATTACGGTTCTTTTACGGACGCGCTCGCATCAAGGGTCGGTGCATCCTTAGCGCACCTGAAGCCCGTCTGTTCATAATTCGTCTTTTCATCTAAAGGCCGGGCTGGCCATCCGATTCGAATGGTAGTCGTCGCCTGATCCTTCGTGCTTTTGTAGCAACCGCCGCGAATGACTTTGAGGTCTCCGGGCTTTTGATCCATTACTTGCCCACCGGGATAAGGCTCATACCGGCTCGCCGTCCACTCCCAAACATTGCCTGCCATATCAAATGCGCCGGAGGGCGATTTGCCTGATGAATGCGCGCCAACATCTGACGGATGGCCAATGGCCGAGGTGTCGAGGTTTGCCATGCCTTCTTTCCACTCATTCCCCCACGGGTAGCGGCGGCCATCTTTACCGCGCGCCGCCATCTCCCATTCCTCTTCCGTCGGCAGCCGTTTGCCTGCCCATCTGGCATAGGCATTCGCATCGTCCCAGGAGACTCCCGTAACTGGTTGCTGCGCTGTGCCCGCAGGAAATTGCGAATTCGTCCAGGAGGATGGCGCGGGATGGCCCGTGGCAAGAATAAATTTCTGATACTCCGCGCAAGTCACTTCGTTCTGATATATGTAGAAAGACTCTACCGATACCTTATGCTGAGGGCGCTCCGACAGCGGCCCGTCATCGCTGCCCATCAAGAACTCCCCGCCACTGACATAGACCATGCCCGGAGGAGCAACGGTAACCTCTGATGACTCCTTGGTGCTCTGGCCTGTGCCGGTAGAAGATTTGTGTCCGAGCCACAACCACAGCCCGGCAGCGATTACTACGGAAAGGAAACCAGCCGCAAACAGCAACGGTTTGCGGCTGGTTTTCGATGTGGTAGGTAGGACTGCCTGGGATGATAATGGCGGAACCTGCGGGGTTGAGCGGCTCACCCAGTTGGGCGTTTGGAACATCATCGTGGGTGCTACATTAGAAGCTGGCGTATTGGCTACGGGCGGGTTCGCATTGATGACACTCTGGGCTACAGGTTGCTTCGTTCCTGAGTTGTACGGGCCGACGTTGGAAAGTGAAGCGGGAGGTTGTCCATTGTTCACCGCGCCCGCGAACTCCTGCGCCAAGTCGTTCGCCGTTTGCGGACGGTCTTCACGCCGCTTTTGCAAAGCACGCAACACGACAGCTTCAATGGCCGGGGAAATGCTGACATTAATCGCGCGCAAGGCCGGAGGCGGCTGCGTCACGTGTTGAATAACAACAGCGGTCGATGCCGGTGAGTTGAAAGGAACCTGCCCCGATAGCATTTCATGGAGAACGACACCGAGGCTATAAATATCCGAACGCCCGTCCAGTTCTTCTCCCAGACACTGCTCAGGCGACATATAGTGTGGCGTTCCCATAATCGCACCGGCCTGTGTGAGATTGCCCGCCGTCGCCGAAACATCGCGAATCTTGGCGATGCCGAAGTCCAGTACCTTGACACGCAGCCCATTTGTGATGAACTGGACAAGTATATTGTCGGGCTTCAAGTCGCGGTGCACGATATTCTGCCGGTGTGCTTCATCGAGCGCCGCACACGCCTGGATCATAATTTCGGCGACCGCAGAAGGAGTCAATGGGCCTTGCCGCTGGATCAGGGTTCGCAAGCTCTCGCCCTCTACTTTTTCCATGACGAGGAAGACCAGCCCTGTAGAAGAAACGCCGAAATCATAGATCGTGACCGCGTTGGGGTGCTTGAGTCTTGCGGCAGCCTGGGCTTCGCGACGGAAACGCTCGACTGCTTCGGCATCCGAGACCTGATCGTGGCGCAATATTTTGATCGCCACCAGATCGCCAATCAACAATCGCGTGGCGCAATAGACAGCGCCCATTCCGCCGCGCCCGATCAGATATTCAAGCCGATACTTGTTGTCGATCACCGTTCCTGTTTGCTCTTCATTCTCCAGTGCGTAGCCGCTGACTTTTGGTTGAGGTTGAAAAACACCGGGCGTCCCGGCGGTCGTCGTTTCAAATCGCTTATCGGCCAGTCCCGGCTGAACCGCAGAGACAGAGCCGACGGCTCTGGTCACAGCGAGTGGACCGCCGCACTTTTGGCAGAAGCGGCTGTCGCTATCAATCGCCATCCCGCATGTTGTGCAAACCATGTTGCTTTTCCCTTTGATATTCGTTCACCGGCTCTTTGAGCCGTTTATATAACCGCAAGTGATTGGTAAGCAGATGAAACAATCTTTTGTCAGCATCAAAGCGGGCGCTTAACCCATCAAGGGCTGCCTCTATATTTGCGCGCATCCGCGAGGTGCAGAAATCCGCCGATGATCAAGCCCAGTGCACAGACAATGGTAAGGATACCGCCGAACTCGTAGCTCACCGAGCCCTCGATGGCGCTGCCTATCATTCGCCCGAAGCCGTAAGAATCACTGCCCTTCATCTTTGAAATGTCGTTTGAGAACTTTGTCCATTCGAAGATGCAAATCAACAAAGGTAGAAGGCCCGCGCCAATCGTGAGCAGGCTTAAGAGTTTGCCGAGCGGATTTCTCTCCTTGCGGCTCATGATTTGGAGCACGACGATGCCGACCGCCGCCAGCATGGCCAGTAATACGAGCCAGACCTCCGGCAAATTTGCATCCGAGGCCAGTTGCAGACCGCTTGCCGTTTTCCGCACCCCCATGCAACTCACTTCCACCCACGGCAGGAAAAAACACAGAGCGCCGAACAAAGCGGCTGAGAGGCTGATTTTCTGCCCTGCTGAGCTTCCTTCCTTGATCTGCCGCGCCCCTTGATTGGCCGACTCGAAGGCATCGGCAGGTCGTCCCCAAGCGGGTCCCTGCGCTGAGGCAAAATAGGGGGAAGGCGCTGGCTGCGGCGTCGAGAAGTGTGTCGGCGGCGGCGAATCATAAGTAGGTGGTACAGCGGACGGCGGGGGAGGAAATTGCAATTCTCCCGCGACGTTTCCGCAACCGACACAGAATTTACTCCCCTGCTTCAGCGCACTTCCGCACCGCAAGCAATGTCGCGCGGCGGAAGCCTGAGGATTCGCCATCACCGAAGACCCGCACACGCCGCAGAATTTATTATTGCCGTTCACGGCTGCTCCACAACTTTTGCAGTTCATTTATCCTCTCCTGTATGCCAGGCTACGCCTGGCATCAAAGGGTGTCTTTGCGTTTCAAAGCCAGCATTGTCAGGATCAAGAAGACGGCGGCAAAAGTGCCGAGGATAGAGGCATCAAGCAAGACCCGCGAGCGATAAGATTCGACGACATTACTCTCGGACTCTTGCTTGAGCGCCTGATCATAACTAGCGACGGTCATCTGCGCAGCCAGACGGTCGCGCGCTTTTTTATCATCGATGCTGACGACATGGGCCAGTGCGTCAATCGACCAGCGTGCGACCATCAAATCGGCTGCATAGGCCGCGCCACCCAACCCTTCATGCTTGCTAACCGGTACAGGCGGCTTCACAGGCATCTGGTTCATTCTTGCAGGCTGTTGGCCTTTCGTGTCTTCATATCGCCGATACTCCACGGCAGTGGTAGCTTTGCCTTCAGCCGTCACATAAAGGTCATCAATGGGTTTCAAAAAACCGCTCAACAAGAGTTGCGGAATCAGGATCAGTGGCAGAATGCTCATTGCCTTTTCTGTCGAGTTGACCAGAGCCGAACAGGCTAATCCCATAGTGATGCCGCATAACGAGGTGAGATAAAGGATCAAGACCAGCGCCAGAAAATCGCGCCCGTCTAGTCGCTCCAACCCGACGAGGATTCCAACAAACAACAGGCATTGCACGAGCGCAACGCTGCTCAACACTGTGAACTTTGAGAATACGTAAGAAGGGATTTTGAGACTGACCAACCGCTCGCGCATATAAATCGGCGTTTCTGAAACGATCTCGCGGATCGCATTATTCGCACCGAACCAGATGGAGATGATGGCTGCGATGAATAACGCCTTGCCATCGTTAATAGCATTGCCGGTGATGATCGATAGGATGAAGGCAATTACCGGCGCTTGCAGAACAAGCAACATTGTATTGCGGGTGTCTTTGAGCTTGATTTCCAGATACCGGCGCGTCAGCGTCAGCCATTGGTCCAGGCTGGCTTTGCGGTCTGTGCCTCGCTGCCCGGTTTTGCTCGCCCCTAGTTGTCCTGTAGTCTGTGCAATCTCCTGCGCTTCGGCGATGCGTTCGCTGATGTAGCGTTGATAGACGGGCGAAGATTGAAAGGTCCGGCTGATTTCATCCGGCTGGCGGGCAGCGATGTTGCGATAAATCTCGGCAGGCTCACGGCATTGGAAATAGCCCATTGCTTCTTGCGGCGGCCCGAAGAAAGCCAGTTGCCCGCCTTTGGTGAGAATGGCTACCTGATGCATCAGCTCGAATTTCTCGAACCGATGCGTGACCATCACGATGATGCGCCCTTCGTCTGCCAGGCGGCGGAAAAGCAGCATCAGGTTTTCCGTCGTTTCAGGGTCAAGCGGTGAAGTTGGCTCGTCGAGAAAAATAAAACTCGGTTTGGTGATTAACTCGATGGCCAGGCTCAATCGCTTCTGCTGGCCGCCTGAAAGCTGGCGAAACGGGTTGCCGCGAAATTCATCAAGGCCGACCATATGAATGACTTCGTTGACCGTGTGCCGCGCTTGTTCTTTGGACGTTCCATTGGGCAGCCGGAGTTTTGCCGCGTAGTAAAGCGTCCGCTCGACCGAAAGCGCATCGTGAAGGATGTCACGTTGGGGCACGTGCCCGATTGATCGGCGCAAAGCATCGAAATTGCGATATAGATCGAGGTCGTTGATGTAAACAGCCCCTGAAGTCGCCGGGCGCAGAGCGTTGAGCGCATCCATCAAGGTCGATTTACCGCAGCCGGATGGCCCCATCAGCCCGACAAATTCACGTGGGCTGATGGCTAACGAAATGTCTTTCAGAATGGTCTTGCCGCCTATCTGTTTATTGATGTGCCAGGCGCTGATCCGGCTTGCGCTGAGGTCGTGGCGGCGGATATTGCGACCATTGACGCGCAACAGAAAACCGCCCAAAAAGACAATATCCTGCGCGCTGATCGGTCGTGGTTGGAGCGCGAGTTCGCCATTCACGAAGGTTCCATTTGCACTGCCCAAGTCGGTCAGGATAGGCGTTGCATCGCCACGATAGGTGAGGGTGGCGTGATAACGTGAAACACCCGGTGCATCCAGAACAATCTCGTTATCTGGTGCGCGACCCACACGAATGACAGGCTGGCTGGCAACTCTCACCCCAGACGTGGGCGGGCCTGCGGGTGTATTCGTCGAGGGATAGGGCGAAGGGTAAGGTGTCGGTGAGGCGCTTAATCGCTCGGTCGTCGCGAGCCTGGCCGAGGCCGCGAGCCGTTCGCGAATCGAGTTCACGTCCAGCGCAGGCGATGCGGAAAGTTGTCTTTCCTGTGTTTCATCACCGGCGACATGAACGCGGTAAACGAATGCAACCAAGCCCTGCGGGCCGAAGCCTACCTTATCGCCCTCCTTCAAAGTCCGCCTCGTAACCCTCTCGCCGTTGACGAAAGTCCCGTGCGTCGATCCGAGGTCAGAGAGAGTGGCATTGTTCTGTCCATCAATGTCAATGGTGGCGTGACGCCGTGAGATCACGTTATTATCTAAAACGATATGGCACATCTCCGGCTCGCGACCAATGATCGCTTGCGGAGCAATGATATTGATACGAGTTCCGCTCATTGAACCGGACAGTCCAATCAGGTGGGGAATCATGTTGTTAGCTTTACTCTTCTGCGCAGTCATTTGCACCTCTAACCTTTGGTGATCGTTTCGGCAATCCTGGCGGCCCGAAGCTTGCGGTAACCCCACGCAATTTGGCTGGCCACGCACTAGAGCCAATCTCCTTGCAGCACGAACGCCGCCCAGAAATAAGGGGCTTGCCAACGTTTGTCCCTCATCATTTCGATCTGCGCGGAACGCAAAGCCTCGAAGGGTGGTTCTCTTCCCGGCCCTAACATTTTTCGATAAAACCGCACCATCAATTCCGCCGCGCCTCGGTCGCTCAATGACCACAAACTCACAAGTACTCTGGGCGTCCCCGCATGCATAAATCCTCGCGTCAGCCCGATCAGCCCTTCCCCGTTCACGCTCTTACCAGCCCCTGTGCGACAGCCGCTCAATACGACAAGCTCGGCTCGTAGCTTCAAGTTGTAAATCTCATGCGCGCGAAGAAAGCCATTGCGGGCCTGCCCGATCTCATTGACCAATGACAGAGCAATTCCTGACAGTTCCGGGTGCGTGTCATCAATCAAGGCATGTGTAGCGAAGTGCAGAATTTGGTATTGCGCGAGTTTGCCGCTAAATATCAGTTCGCGGTCGGCGTCAAAATCAACGGCTTGCAAGCCTTCTCCGGTTGGCACTTCGGCCATGATTTGTTCGGCTTCCCATCGGGTGGCGAACAGTCTGGGCAAATGTTCAATTAAATCATCACCGGCTGGCTCATCAATAATCCCCGCGCCCTTGATCTTCCCCGCAGAGACATCTGATCCGATGAGGCGCTCAGTAACTATGCTTCCACTGCGCACAGCCACCGAGCGCACGCGCTCATCGGCTTTTGAATACACAGGGTCGGCGATCACGGCAATTTTCTGCGGCGACAAGCTCCGGCCCGATGTTTCGCGCCGCAGCACCGCCAGCGTTGACGCCGATGGCATACTCGTAATCTGATGGTCGAGTATGAGCGGCTTGCCGCCCTTGCTGAAGTCGTTGTCAGAGGGAATGGGCAAAGCGCCGAAAGAGATGAGTTGCAATTCGCCGTGAGGCACAATCAGCAACCTCTTCGTCCCTAGACGAGTGACGACCGGGCCTAGCAGCATTCGGCTCAAAGTCGCGGCGGCGCTCGGATAATCAGCATCTGCTTGCGCTACTCGCGCTCTCTTTTGCTCAATTGACTCATCAGGCTTGCGGGTATTACGCGCAGTCATCAGTTCGAACATGCGGCGGGCAGCGGCTTCGATCTCGTCGCGCCTGGGCAACTGAAAGGATTCGACCGTCGTCGTCGTAACAACCCACAAATAACTGCGCGATTCTCCGAGCGCATATTCAAGCAACATGGTTCGATCATCGAGTACTTGCTGCTGAATTTGCGCGGCGCTCAGCGGAATCGGGCGAGTCAGCGCTGCGAATCGAGGACTTGCAGCGCGAATCTGCGCTTGGATTTCCTGGAATTGACTGGTAAGCGATTCAACTTGCGCAGCGACTACCGCAACCTCCTTGTGATTTGGCTTTCCATTGACCAACCGGCGCTGACGGTCTGCTGCCACATTAAGCTGCCGTTGCAGCATCCGCTCCCGATCTAACAAACAAGGGTCAACATCTTGATGAATGTCTACTTTGATCTCGGCCAAGAGGTCTAAGAAACTACGCGCACGGGCGCGTTCGCTGGCTTCCAACGCCGCCACCGCATATCCCTTATTCGGATAGAGCTGGTCGAGGCTTTGTAACAAGTCGATGTAGTTCTCATAGTAAATCTGGATCGAGGCAAAATAAGACATCCTGAGTGCCGGGCTCGGGCCGTAAGCGCCCAGCGACTCAACGATATCAAGCGCGGCCTCCATGCTGGTGCGGGAGTTCAAGAGGTTTCCCTGCCGCCGCTCAGCTTCAGCGATGCCGAAGAGTGTCGTCGCTTCACCAGTTCGGTCTCCGGCAGAGCGCCGGAGTGGCAGGGCTTGATTAAAATTTTCAAGCGCCTGTCGGTATTCTCCTGTGGAGATCAATACCCAGCCTATACCGGAAAGCGCGTCTGCCTCACTATAACGGTCACCCGCTTCACGCAGAAGGCTGAGCGCCCGCCCAAGAGTATCTAAGGCTTCTTTTCGCTTCCCGATTTGGTTGTTCACCTTGCCGATGCCCAGGAGAGTCACGGCTTCACCCTGACGGTCGTTGAGCGATTGTCTGATTGAGAGCGCTTCATGGAACCTGCGCAGTGACGCTTCATGACGATTCGACAAAGCATGCACCCAGGCGATGCCATGCAACGTCATCGCTTCTCCTCGCCTGTCGTTTATGGATTGCCTCACGGTCAGCGCCTTGGAGAAGTTTTCGAGCGCCCGTCTGTATTCGCCCAGGTTCAGAAAGGTCCAGGCCAGGCCGGTCTGGAGTATGGCTTCACCATACTTATCATCAAGGCGTTGCATGATCGGTAGTGCCTTCGTGAAAGCGTTGACCGCGCGCTGATTCTCGCCGATGGATCGATAACTCAAGCCAATGCCGTAGAGGGCTATGGCTTCCTCATAAGGATCATCCAGTGCGCGCCAGAGGGCCGCCGCCTGCTCGAACTTCTCAATGGCGCGAAGGAAAGACCCAGCGGTCTTTTTAGCGCGGTGATGCTCGCCTTCGGTAACTGTTTTTTCTGCCGCGATTCGGCTCTCGTCGCGCGGCGCGGCGGCTCTGATTTCCGACAGGGTTATCGTGTAGCGTCCGCGAGCCGCCGTCTCTTCAAGCGATTGGATTCGGAGTGTGTAGATGCCCGTCACGTCCGCGAGCAGCGAAATCGCTTCTCGACCGCGCGCTAAGATCGGCCTATCGACTTCGCTGACCGGATCATTGCTCGGACTGAAAGCCTTGATAACAACATCAATGTCCTGTTGATCAACGACGATGTGAGCATATTGGCCGACGGCCATCGCGATCCTATAAGCGTGAACCTCCTTGCCAGACAGTTCACGTTCAATCTGTCGGCCTGGCGTCAGCGTGCGCGCATTTATAGGATCAGCCGCTGCCGCTTGCAAGATAAAGCTTGCGGATCGATTGGCGGCAGAGATTTGCTTACCTTCCGGGGCAAGGCTGGCGTTAGCCGTCCAGGAAGCGAGGCACAAAAAGCAAACAAGCAGAGCGCCCCTGCGATGTGCTGATCTGCGCAGAAAATCAGGTGAGGTGATCTTTTGAGCCATAAGTCGCCTTCGTTACGTTACCCGCTGGGGCATTTTCCCTAATCACTTTTTCGAAAGTGATTAGAACCTTTTCGACGTTGCTGAAATAGCTAATTTCATTATTTCTTTTTCCCCATATGTGAATTCAGCTAATCGCCCATAATTCCAGCGAACCGCCATTTGCCACCAGTGTATTGGAAGATCAAATGACGGTCTTTTGTGATGCGTCCGGCGAATTGGCCTTCGTTATATGGAGCGGTGCCTTTTGCAACGGACATCTGAAGCACATTCCACAGCCTCTCTTTATCTATTCGGGCAAGCCACTGGTCACGAGTTTCACCGCCGCCGCCATCCATAAAGCCATTCTCCGCCACCATCAAGCGTTTAACCGCCGCTTTGTTCTTACTTTTTACAGCAGAGCTAAATTGCGCCCAGAAGGTGTCCCAACTTTTGTTTGTTGAACCTTGAGCGGAGCTTACAGCCGGGACAAGCAAAAAAACTAATAAGAACGAGAAAGAGATTCGAGATAGTTTCATTCTGTTTTCTCCTTTCAATTCGACGTACATGCGCATAGGTGTGCCTAACCGCTTGCTATGCGCTTAAGCCAGAACGCGCTGGCATTCAATGCTTCAAGGCTGTGCTGCTGATCATGATTTGATAACAATTAGGCGCTTCGCCCAGGCGCGATACGCACAGTCTATACTTCGCTTCGGCAAGGCCGCGCAGATCCAATGAAACTTTCAGCATTTTCCCATCGCGGCTCGATCCATTACCGATGATTAACGGTTTACCGAAGGGGTTGACGATCTTGATTTCGTAAAGCCCTTTACGGCTATTGTCCGGAAGATCAATGAGCAAACTCGTGCGGCGAGGAGGCAGTTCAATGAGCTTCTCGTCGTCGCTCTGCCCGACTTCGCCGTCGCGTATCACATCTTCTCTAAGGTCTATTCTTATCTCGAAGGTGATTGGGGAGGGCCGCAATCGGCGACCGCTGGGTTTAGATGGCAGCTTTGATTGCGCTCCGTCTGGCAACTGGGGGGCAGCCGCTAACTGCCCGGCGTTTGCCAGCAAGTTTGTCGGAGTATTCGGATCGGCATCCACAGGCTCGGGTATTTGTTCAGATGATAGTGGCGCAATGGTTGATGGTTGCGAGCGTCGGTTCAGGTGATTAACGAACAGTCCGAAAACCATTAAAAGGCTCAACGAGAGCGCAGCGGCCAGTCCCGGTAATGGCTTCAGCTTAAAATCGGAGAGGGAGAATTTCCATCGGGAGACGGGCCGGAGGCTGGGCGTTTTCAGATAAACTGCCATTGCCGCTTTATATTCTGAGAAGCAATCAGAGCAACTAAAGAGGTGCCCGCGCATCTCTTGGTCAGGTAAGGACTCAGATCGCACCAGGCTTTCAAGCATTGCTTCTTTAGGGCACTTTTCACGATCAGGGTTAGGAAACTCTATGGAGTAGTACTCTTGCGCGAAGGATTGAAAGTCTTCCGCAGACTGGAATGGTTTGCCTCCCGTTTCTCTGTTTCCCCGAGTCTTCATGATTAATCGTCTTTGTCGCTTGTGACGCGTTGTGCCCCGGCATCGAGCAGCAGCGGAGTGAATCTCGAAGCGGCTCACACCTGATAGACGATTCGAGGCGAGAGAAATGCACCTTACATATCAAGTTTTTTTTGCGAGCCAGATGGATCAAGAAATGCCGCGTGCCATGCGGGGAAATTTTTTAAATCTTCATGGTTGCGTGCTGGCGCACAAGGCGCGGCATTCGGGTCGATGAGATCCGACCTACAGAAAGTGGTCAGTATGTTTTCGCACATTCTTCGCCGCTTGCTCCGTTGCCTGATTTATCTGTTTTATCAAGCGCGTCAATTTTTTGCTGTATTTGCTCCGCACGACGTGTGGCTTTTCGCCGAGCGATCTGGCAATCAGATCGAAGTCATAATCGAGACAGCGCCATTCGTAGACTTTCCGCAACCAGGGGTCCATATGCCGCACGATCTGTTCCAGCAATATTTTGCGATCAACATCTTCAGCAATATTGATCGACAGAGAATCCAATTCGATCCGGTGCTCGGTTTGTATCTCTTTGCGCCGATTCTCCTTGCGCAGTTCATGCAGCACCAGATTCTTGTAGGTTTGGAATAAGTAGCCTTTCAAGTCCTCAATGTGCGTGTCAACATCGGCCATCTTCAAGGACACAATGGCCGCCGCTCTGAACAGCAACCTTGATCCAACTTGTGAATCCTGAAGCGTAGCCAGGGCGAATCTCTCGGCCTTTTCGCGGATCACTCCGGCAGCCATGTACACTTCCATTTGAATCTGCCCATACTCATCTGTGTAGGCAGATTCAATTGCTGGCCATGCTTTGTCCGGCGATTCGTCTTCGAATTTGGATGCTCCCATCGTATAGTTTTGACCGCTGATTCCTTATTGGAAATGAGATTTTTTCCTTCTCGTCGATCCGCTGACAAACAACAATATCGGCTCAGTTGGGGCAAGCCGTAGAAGACCTGTGACAGCGCACAGCTCTGCCCTGTTCTGTTCAGAAAGATATTGCCTGATCTATTAAGAAGTGCCTTCTGCAAGCGTTCTAGCAAAAAGGCGCACGATGGCTCTGAACAAACCTTCGGCGTTGTTCAGTGGGATTAACTTTACTCACCCAGACCTGCACAGGTCATGGCAGGCCGCCCGCTGCTATCTGAGCGTATGCCCGCAAAGCTTGCAGTGTTCATGGCCGTAAGCGCAGTCCTTGCAAGTGAAATGACCTTTCTTGCAGGACTTGCCGCCCGATAGCTGTTTGTCTTTCCCGCACGTATCACAAGTTCTTCCTGACATATTGCCCTCCGGTGTTATAAATTTAAACGAATCTACAGACCATTACCGACCCTACAACTACACACTTGGAAGTCTCGATAGTTCATCCCGAAGCGCCCCGGCTCGTGAGTTATGGCGATCTCGAATCCCATTGTTGATGGCGGCGACCAGGTTGTTAAGGAGTTCTGTCGTGCTGACTTTGATGTTCAGAGACTCGCCAACATTCATCGACAACAAGAGCGTGCGATCAATGGTGGACTGAAAGAAGAAATACGCTCCGGGCAGGCACAGCAGGCCGATAAGTTTCCAGCCCGCCCCGCCCCACATCAGCATCGCCATACCGATGCCAGCTATGATGAACATTCCAGCCCAGCCCTTGTCTACAAATGGCAATGCGTTCCTGATGTCGTCTAAAGGGATGACTTTGGAGCCATAAATGAACCGTTCCGTGGTTACGACGAAACTGCCAGACTCGAAGATCTTTGATTCTCTCATAATGACATCCTTGTTGCTCTTTTGGACACACGCCACCCTTTTACTGTGGGCCGTTCCAACTGAATCGTAAACACAGCCCGCAGCAAGAGAGGCGAGGTCAAGTTAATCAAACTGGTTCAGCCGAAGAGTTATGCAGCAAGGGAACCCTCTGGGCCGCATCGGAATTCTTCGCGATACGTAGTTACTACCCTCGCTGCGCAACTCCTCCGAAGGCGGCTTGCGCAAAATCATCCAAGCGACCATCCGACTCATCGGGTTGATTGCTCGAACAACTTGAACTGGCTGCCTAGACATTGGATATGCCCCAATCTAAGCGAGTGCGCTTTCCGGGACATATCCACCCCCTAAGTGATGGCGGGCTGGCAATTATTACAGAGCCATTGAAAAAATTTCGGACTGCCTGAACGGATATGGCCGAGGCAGCCTCATTTGCTCGAATAGGAATGCTAAGGCTTTGCGCTTGCCTCATACTCAACGATCTGGTTGCGAGAACAGGTAATCTCAGGGAGTCTTGGTAATCAGGAAAGGATACTTGCCAACAATGTTTCTTCCACCGACTTTATTGACGCTCTCAACGATCAGCGAATAATGGCCGGGCCGGAAGAAGTTTGAATTGAGCGGGATGGAAAGCGCGCTATTCGGATCTGGCATCAATTTGCTACTCTGCCAAATACGCCGATGATGATCGTCAAAAATCGTTATGCGATAATGATCAAATTGCGTTTTCTCAATAAGCTGGATTGAAAAAACAAACATTGCAGACGAGCCGGAGAGAGGGATTTTATTTACGGTTTCAGAATCGCCCTCAGCCTGACCTCTGACAGAAGCCAAAGCGAAAATGGGCAGGTTGCCCGCCGGACGCATCTGCCGATTGATTTCCGCCGCCATTTTCGTGCGTTGCGCTTCCTCATCCTTCAGCTTCGCCTCCAGTGCCTGTAGTTGCTCGGCCTGTTGCGACTCGATTTCCTGATGCTCCCGGTCAGCCCTAATTGCAGACTGTCGCTCGTCATCATAGCGGCGTTCCAATTGCTCATAGAGGCTTTTTGATTGGGCCGCCTCGCTCCGCATCCGTCGTGTGTAAACGACCATAAAAACGACACCTATGACCACCGCGATAAGCAAACAGCCAAAGGCTAAAGCCAGGGGCTTGCGCAAAAGCATTTGCAGATAAGAACCCAACGATCTGTTCGGCTGGTGAGGGTCTATAGGCAAGGCCGATTCTGCCGCAACGACTTGCTCTGCGGCGGCGAATCGCATATCACTGATGAAGATCTTTGTCGTGCGCAACTGCACAACGCATTGCGGGCAATCGATGAAATGCTCTTCAAAGCGGGCGAGTTCATCTGCTAGTAACTCCCCCCTCAGATACCGGAATATGAGATCGGCTCGGTTTATTTGTTCATGATCCATTACCGCTTCTACAGCCTCATATTAAAGGTGATCATCAATGCGTAATTATTACACCTGATAGTGAGTCACAGTAAAGAAGAAGCATGAGGCACCGAAAACAGCCGGTACTCCATGCTTCTTCTTGCTGATTGCGACGCCGAAATTTCATAAATCGAAAATATTTTGCGTGTCGTCGGACCAGGGATTGCCGAACCGCTTGATATAAAGCTCCTTGTATCGCTTGAGCGCCCGGTGAACAATGATATTGAAATGCTGACTGGTCAATCCGAGATCGGCGCAGATTTGGTCCTTGCTTTCTTCAGCGATGAAATAACGAGAAAGCACTTCCCTGTCCCGTGGAACTTTCATTTCACTGATCATCTGGCGCACAAGCCCGGCCCGTTCTTTGCGCAAGAGATGATCATAGGGATCAGGTTGCTGGGCACGGATCTGTTCCGCATCAATCGCCTCTTCCTGATTCAGCGACCGGCGCATTTTGCGGATGTAGTCTATGGCAAGATTGCGCGCCACGCCACGGACGAACCCAGAGAGTCTTTCAGGCTCGCGTACCGCGCCATCCCGAATCTTCTTCAACGATATTCTGAATGTCTCCTGTGAAAGGTCCTCGGTGACGGATTCGTTATGAACGATCCGACCGATGATTATACCAACGCCGTCCTTGTACCGGTGATAGAGTTCCGCCTCGGCGTTTGCATCGCCATGCGTGATGCGCCGCAACCACTCATCCCAATCAGATTCGTCTCCCGCCTTACACACATTCACACCTTGTTGATAATCCCATGCCATGTGCGCTTTCAAGCGATTGAGCTGATCAATCTGAAACTCGGTCTAAGGCTTGCCCACCATGACAAAAGACGACCAGTGATACGGATGGCGCGTCGCTTTGCCGCCATTGAGCATTTGAAGTTTCGCTTTGCGCAAAGCCGCCGCGTTGCTGAAGCCGCCGGTTAGATTTTTATAGAAGCTTTTCATCAGTTGGCCTGTTGAAATGTCACTGACATTCCAGAGGCTCACAACGACCGACCGAGCCCCGGCCTGGATAAATGACCGGCTCAGACCGACGATCCCTTCACCCGATAGGAGCTGCCCGCGTCCCGTCCGACATGCGCTCAAAACCACAAGGTCGCAATCCAAATCCAGCTTGGAAATCTCACTCACTTCAAGAAGTCCGTCTTCTTCCGCGCCATCACCCGGCGTCAATACCACAGCGGAATGCAACGGCGATTTTTCGTCAATCAGACTATGGCTTGCAAAATGCAAGCGACGGTAACGACCGAGCGGCTCGCTCTTGATGGACTCTTCCGTGCTTTCCTTGCCGAGCAACACCTTGCTCCGGTCGGAGGGAAAAAGGGCAGCTATATCCGTAACTTCATCTCGCGTCCGAGGCAGCGTCGATAAGCGAATGCCGCGAGCCGCGAGCATCTGTCGCGCCATATTACTCAAACCTGTTTTCGATCTTTTGCCTCCGGGGGTTGTCGCGTCCGGTTCATAGACGGGGTCGCCAACGGCAAACAGTTCCATCTTATCCTCGCCATCCACTTTGCTTGCTGAATCCGGCCATAAATTCAGCATACTCGCGGATGGATTGTAGCTGATCTCATGATCTTCGACTAAATAGCGCCCATTATTAATTAGCGCCTCGAAAGGCAGATAATGCAGCAAGCCATCCGGTACGACGATCAGCCGCTGGCCCGGCTCGATCTGCTTGGACAAGCGGCCAAACAAAGTGGCGAACAACGCTTCGGCTTGCTTCCTCAGTCGGGCGAGATCATTTTCCATATACAGGTGGTTTGGCGTGGCGGCAAGACCGTCTATATATGATTTGACATCTTTCTCAATTTCCTTCCGAGATGGAAGAATCTCACAAAGGGTCTCGCCCCGTGTAAAGAGCCAGACGAACGAGCGGTTCTCGCCTAAAGAGAATTCCGCCAGGGTCGCATTATCTTGAGCCATCTTCGCTTGCAACTGTTCGGCGGTCATCAATGGCGTCCAGACCAGACGCTCAGCGGGATGTGCTATTTCAATCTCAAGCTGCATCTCGTATTCTGCATCTTTTATATCTTTTTGCAGTTTCGATTTTTGCTCCGGGCTGAGGGTTGAAGAGAGCAGTTGCATGCGCAGGCGGGCGATTGCTTTAGCTCGCTCAGGCAGGCTTAACACTTGTTTGTTGTCTTTGGATGTCGGTGTCACCCGCCGCGCGGCGGACGAGGTCAGGACTGTCCGAGCTTTTGCCTCGTCAATCCTGGTAAACGCCTTCTGTGATTGCCCCTGTTCAATTAAGATGTCCGCGTATTCTCGATAAGCCGCATGAACTTCTTCTCTGAAAGCAAGCGCCCTGGCTTCTGTGGCAATATAGGTGGTCCACCACACCCCCTCGAAATTATTTACCGCACTAAAATAAGAGTTGCCAGCAGCCTTATTTTGTCCAAGCGCACGTTCAGCGCGTGCGCGACTGAGCCAGGCAGGCCATCGGTACTCTCTGGCTCTTACTTTATCGGCATGGCTGACGGCGAGGGCCGCCATATCTTCTGCCAGTTTCACAGCTAGTTCTGCTTGTTCAAAAGCCGCTTGCTTCTGCAAGGTGAGCAGGGAGAGCGTTGACATTAAGCATAATACCCGGACCTGCCCCCCGGGATTGCCCGTCTTTTTATAAATCGCCAGAGCATCTTCAAAAGCGCTTTTTGCTTCCTTCACCAGCCCTGATTCCTGTTTGATTTGACCAAGCAGAATCAGCAATGCCGGGTCAACATCAGCCTTATTTTGCCGGTTCAACCGCTGCACTTGCGCGATAACCTTCAGGGCTTGTTTGTTCTCTTCCTGCTGATGATAAAGATTGGCCAGCCCGGTTAAGGCAAGCGCCTGCGCCGTAAGATCGTTGATGCGGCGCGCCTGGTCGTAAGCGTCATTAAAATAGCGCCGGGCTAAATCGCTTTGATACAAATCAGCGCAAAGCTGGGCAATCGCAATCAAAGCATCCGCTTTGACCGAGCCAGAAATTGATTTTACGTCCAGCGCCTGCTGGTAATAATACAAGGCATCTTGATATTTTCTGGACTGTTTATCGCGATCCCCCATTTGCAGAGCCGCCTTTGCGGCTTTTCCCGGCTCGCCCATCTGCACCCATAAGCGCATAGCTTCTTGCAGCCGTGCGCGGGCTAATACGCGGTCCTTGGGGCCAGACAAAAGCCAGGCCTGCTGAAACGACTCTTCAGCTTGCATGGCCGCCTCCGGAGATTGGCGCTCGCCGCCCCTGCGGCCACCCTGATGGAAGGCAAGTGAGTTGGAAGCGATCAGCAGAACGGCTGACACAACGAACGCGATTAATGGCATTGAGAGGGCTTTATGTATCAAGGCTTTCCTAACTCAAAATTGATCCGGGATTATAACATCAGAAATGTCTCAGCGAGAACACAACGCCGCTCCGGGTGTGTAAATTACAAAACGACCGGGTAAAGTTTGCCCCTCGGATGACAACCTCATCCGAGGGGCAATGACTTAACGAGCCATCTCCTTTGAGAGCGCCTCGCGGCTAAAGTAACTGGAGGAAAGTTTCGGGTCGAGAGTGATTCGGGTGAAGTTCAACTCCTGGACTAACTGGCCGCCACTGGATAATCGCTGAATGAACGGCAGTCGAACGCCGTCAACCAAACGGTAGCTTGCATACTCTATAGTCCTGCCACGAACTTCTATCCGGCTGATGAGACGTTCCGCATCCGTATACAACGTCCACCTGTCGGTTGATGTCTTAACGTCGAACTTATCTTGCCCGTAGGCGGTGCGTCCCAGATAGACTGCTTCGGTTGCCGGGTCCGAGAGTTGTTTGAGAATCGGCACGAGGCCAAAGGTTTTGATGCTGAACTCAACGCCGCGCGATTCCGAATCCGCCACCGGATTTGCTTGTGCAACCAGTTTTCCGTTCTCGATCACCGCGTGGTAAGGCACGCTGCCATCAAACAGATCGTACTGTTCTCGCAGTCTCAGCGGATCTGCCGTATGGCGTTTATATGCGTCACCGGCCATGACCACCGTCACCCGCCGCTCAAAGAAGCTCTGCAACTGACGGTCAATTTCAGGCGGACGTGAGGTTAGTCTTACCGCCTCGGCGTCGAAGCTTGAGAAGACGTCAGGGTTCTGCGAAACATTGTGAGCACTCAGCACCTCGCCGATGGATACAGGCGAAGCAGGTGGTTTCGCTACGTTGATAGATACAGGGGAAGCAGACTTGATCTGCCACTCCAATTGATAGAGGGGGAGCGGGCTGAACTGTCTTTTCATAGGACGATGCGAATAGTCCTGTTGAAAGCAGAGCGCCCAGAATCAATATGCCAATCAGGTTTTTCATGGTGTTTCCTTTCACATTAGCCAGTCGGCAAGCCTCGCGAACCGCTCCGATAAATTGCGGCTATTTGCTCAAGCTCCCAGACTGGGCAGGTTGGTGGACTGGCGGCCCGGTAGGAGGATAAATCTCCGTGTCTCGTCAATTTCCGAGAGACTTATTCCACAGGTCGCCGGTCATTGAAGAGCTAGGCACGACTGCCAACAGCCATCATACTGGTCATCGCACCGGGCCAGCGATCCCGGGTCTCCCATTGCTCCCGCTAAACACGTAACATATTTTTGTTGGCATTGCTGGGAACAATCTTGTGCAGAAGCCGTTAGTTGAAGGCTCGTCAAGCTTAGCGCCAGCAAAATCGCCGCGAAGTATAAACAGGCCATAAAAAGCTGCCAGTTGTTAGAAGAGAGAACGCCAGCGTGCGCTCCCTGTGAAGTTTGATTTTTGTCCATTGTAAGCTTTCCCTTTCTTAAGGCAGCTCGTAGCTGCCTTCGCTCTCTCCAATGAGCAAAAGCCATGAGAAACAGGACAAAGATTTTCACTTTTTTCGGAGGCGGTTTTAAGGGCAAGCCTTGCGCCTCAAACGATGGCTTGAAGAATCCAGTGCGATGTGTATAACTTTATCATCGGACGGGGCCGCGCCATGCCCGGATATCCCGTAGTAAGTATTTCATGGGGCAAAGTCGCATCCTTGAGACGGTATCTTCGATGATCACAATCGCGCTTCAGCCTTACATGCCGTTGGCTCTCAAGCCCAGCGGGCAAAGTATTGGCGGCTGGCCCGGTGCAGCAACCGGTGCGGGAGTAGAGAAGGATGACCGAAGACGGAAGCAATTTGTGGGATCACCCTGAAACAGCGCGGGAAGAATTGATCCTGTTTTATCTGCCGCTGGTAGAGATTATAGCTAAACGCATATCCCGAAGCACAGGAGTCAACTGGGAAGACTTGCGGCAGGATGGCGCGATCGGCTTGATTAAAGCGATTGCCAGGTTTGACCCAGGCAAGGGCGTGCCGTTCGAAGTCTTTGCGAAGCATTATATCCGCGGAGCCATTCTCGATAGTTCCGAACTCACCCGCAGTCTAGCTCGCCGCCAGGAAGAAATTTACCGCAAGATAAGACGCACAGAGGATGAGTTAACGAAAACTCTACAGCGCAATCCAACCATTGAGGAGGTCGCGGAAAAAACGGATCTGACCATTGAACAGATACTAAATGCCATTGACGCGCGAGACGTCGCCTTCGCCGGAGAATTGCCCGAGACAGAAGACTTGCTGTCATCACGCATGATTGAGACCTCACGGCCCGAGCGAACGATCTTTTTGCTGGAGTTGCTCTCGCTCCTCAGTCCGAAAGAAAAAGAGATTATTCATCTTTATTATTGGGAAGATCAGCCGCCCGACGAGATCGCACAAACGCTCGGACTAACGGCAAGCAATATCACAAAAATCCGCCAGCGTGCCATTAAGAAGCTTCGTGAAAGGCTCGATATGAATCAGGAGAGGTGGGCAGGATGAGACCAGATGATCTGGAAAATGAATTGCGGAATCTCAAGTTAACGCACTTGACCGCGAGCGAACTTGCCGCTTATTGCTATCAGCAATCCGACCAGATCGATCGCGCACGCATGGAAGCACACATCAAGCAGTGCTTTATTTGCGAGCGGCGGCTGGCGCTGCTGCAAGAAGAGCGCACGGCATTAGGCAATCGCGAGATTACGACTGACGAAGTGGCGTTCGTCAAGCAGTTGATGAAACAAATGGGATTGGCGCAGAAACCATCGGCTGACAAGCCTGATGCGGTTTCATTGCAGGAAAGGCTGGCCGACTACTTGCGACAGATGATGGCAAGCTGGCGCACCTCTTTCATGCGGGAGGCCGCGCGCAAGAAGGCTAATCAGGGCGAAGAGCTTTGGCGATGGCAGAGCGAAGACGGCAAGATGCAGGCGCGCGCGTTGATGGAAACAAATGCCGATCTGACCATCCATTTCTCATCAAACGAAATGGATATGGAGGGCACACGCCTCCACGTCCATCTGGGTCTGTTCAATCAAGAGATCACGTTGCGGCGAGTTTCTGAATCCGAGGTGACCGCGAAAATCGCGGTGCCTTGGCAGTACCGTCCCGGCGATCTGGCGGAATTATCTATCGAAAGCCTCTAAATCGAGGCTTATGAGATTAGGGCAATCGATCAATAGTTAGGCTAGAACACGGAGGAAACGGATGCGCGCGGATAATCCGTGTTAATTCGTCCAATCCGTGTTCATCAGTGTTCTATGGCGATGATTTCTCCCATCCATTTCTTGCCTCATTTTGCGCGCTTCGATTTAACATAATGCCATACCAGGATGCGAAGCGTGCGGAAGCCCAGCTATCTTCTGCCCTTCTCGTCGGGGTCGCCCGTGAGCACGAAAGACGCCCAGTAGTATGGATGCGGATACTTCTGGCGGGTCGCGGCTTGTGCTGCTTGTAGCGCTGCCGCTTTACTCATACCCTGTTTCAGATGACCGTAGAATGATTTCATCAACACGCTCGTCGCTTTATCATCCACAGTCCAGAGGCTGGCAATCACATAAGAGGCTCCTGCATAGATGAATGCGCGGTTCAGACCGACAATATCATCCCCCTTGCTTTGCGTTCCCAACTGGGTCTCGCACGCGCTCAGCGCGACCAGATTCGTGCGGGTCAAATCCATCCCGTAAATTTCTCGAACCTCAATCGCACCGCTATCATTGTTGGCTGGCGATAGCAGGATACGTGAGAATAGAGGGCTGGTGGCGTTCAACTCGGCATGGGCGGCGATGTGAAGCACGTTATACGCGCTTGCTCGTTTCAGAAACTCCGCTCTTGTAGCGCGGCCCGTGAGCAAGGGCTGAGTGCCATAGAGCTTTGCCACGCTTCTGGCTTCCTCATCCGCATAGCGCAACGCTGAAAGACCGGGTGCCTGTGACTGAGCAATCGTTAGCACGCGCTGGCCACGGTCATTAATTCGACGCCGCAGGATCGGCAGCGTGGAAGCACTGGGAAGATAGGTGATCGCGCGCTCATCTCCGAAATATCTGTGCCCGTCAGTCAGTGCGGCGAACGGCACATAATGCAGGATGCCATGCGGCACGATGACCACCTGGGTGGTCTTGATGTACTGCCGGATTGGCGCAATGAGCCAGCCGTGAATTTGCTTTAGGCTTTCGGGCTGCGGATCGCGCAGGCTGGCGAAATCGCGAAACCAGTTGACGGCCATTCGCAGGTCAGCTTCTTTGACGGGAATCTCGACCGCCTGCAAAGAATCGGAACCGACCACGAAGGCGAGTGTCTTATCGGCAGTGACATAATAGGAGATTAGAGTGGTTTGAGGCCCGAGAAGTCGCTGGATGTTTTTCAATGGTGTTGGAAGATAGCTTTGAAGTTCGGCGTAATCGGGATTACTGGCTTTCAAACGGACAAGCAGAGCGGCATGAGCTTCTTCTTTCTCTTTGAGACTTGCCGCCATCACTGCTGTGGCCTCTGAGCGCGGATTATCCCGGCGTTCCTTTCTCAGGTTTTCCTCCAGCGCACGCATATCGAAACGCAGGGACTGCTCCTGGTCAACGAGCGCGGGGGCTGCGCCTTTGCGAATATCCAAGCGGGTGCTATTCATCTGATCAAGAAAGGTTCGTGCGCGAGCCTTTTCAGCTAATTCGAAAGCTTCGGCCCATTTGCCGAGCTTAAACTTGAGAAGGATCGCTGGCGAAAGCAGGTCGGCGTAAACACTGCTGACTCCGGTCTTGAGTTCCTCGATCCGAGCAGACGAACGCAGCGATTCATTAACAGCGATTTCCTGATCGTAGAAGCTTTCGGCCTTTGCCAGATTTCCCTGCTTTTCATAAACGAAGCCAAGCCCTGCCAAAATGAGCATCTCGCTTTGGCGCAGTCCTGCTGTCCGTGCCATAGCAAGCCCTTTTAGGTACAGTTCCTCCGCCTTTGGGTAATCTCCATCGGCGACAGATAATGAACCCAAAGCCGCGTATAGATCCACCTGGCCGCTGGCATCTCCGGCAGCCTCCAGTTTTGATAAGGCTGCCATATAATGCTTGAGCGCGTTACTCCGGTCGCCGATATGGGCGTACATGTAACCCATCTCTCTGAGCACATACCCCTCCCGTTCTGGGTCATCTGCCAGACGCCGCGATTCCAAGACCGGACGCAAAACGTCGAGCGCCTCCTGGTAGCGCCCCATCGTGCTGTATACATCGGCCAGACTGATCAACGCTATTGACTCATGGGCTGGTTCTTCAATTTCTTTGAAGATGGCGGCGTTTTCTTTAAGCAACTTCAGCACGTATTCGCGGTTGTTCACTAAAAAGTAAATATCGATCATGCCGGATAAAGCGGCTGCTTTTAACCGCTTATCGTTATGCTGATGGGCAAAGGCAAGCGCCTTTTCATAATGGTGCAACGCCGTGAGCAGTTCGCCGCGCCGCGCATAGATGGCTCCGATGTTGTTCAAGGCGTAGCCTGCCATCATAGCTTCATCATTAGCTTCATAGAGTTTCAGCGATTTCTTAAAGTAGTCCAGCGCGACGCCAAGTTCACCCTTTGCGCCATAGAGCAGGCCGAGATTGTTCAACGCCGTGGCTTCTCCGGACTTGTAGCCTTGCGACTGGAAGGCTTGCAATGCCTGATTGTACTCCGCAATGGCGGATGCCATGTTCCCAACCGAAGCATGCGCGGCTCCGAAGGCGAGATGGCTCATCGCCTCCCAGTCCGGGTCATTCTTCTCTTTGAATCGGCTAACCGCCGCGTGCGCGGCCTCAAGGGCTTCTGCTTTTTGTCCAAGAGAAGATCTAACCACACTGATCAGCATCAACGCTATAACCTCGAATTGCCAGTTTCCGATCTGCCGGTAAAGATCGGCGGCCTCGGTCAGATACTCAAGCGACTTGCGTTTCTGGCCGATCTGCATACTGACTTCGCCCAGCCCTTTGAGAGTCAGCGCCAGTAACGGGGTAAGGTTCAGGCGTCGCACCATGGGAAGCGCCCGGTTGAGCGTTTCCAGCGCTTTGTCGGTTTCACCGAGACTGGCGTAAGCCGCGCCTATGCTGGCCTCCAGAAACGGGCGCAGAATGTCGATGCCGGATTCTTTTGAATAGTCCGAAGCCTCAAGGAAAGCGCTCAGGGCCTCGCGATTCTGGCCCAGAAAATAGTAAACCCCGCCGCACGCGAAGCGCGTTGCCGCCATTCCAATTTTAATATCCTGGCTTTTGAAACTCGCAAATGCCTCTTTGTATTTCTTGAGTGCTGCGGTTACGCCTTCCTTGGTCAGGCTTGCGCCCAGTTGATTCCCCTCTATCGCCAGTTTCAGCGTCTCAAACGGATTGAGGATTTGCGACTCGGGCGCTTGCTCTTTATTTTTGGCATGGCCTCGTCGGCCTTTCGACGGCTTCCCGTCTTTATTTGAGCGGGGCAATTTATCGCCTGATTGCTCAGTAACCGCGTCAGCGTATGCCGCTGGCCGTTCCAATGCGACTGCTGCAAGGCCGTCTCTGTATCCGTTGGCCAGCATTGAGAAGACGATGAGATAGCAGATCGCACTAGCCCTTAGGATGGGAGAAAAACCGTGACGTAACTTCCAAAACTTATGGTTAGTTGATTTCATAGACATACTCACTTCCTGCGCCGCCTCTCATGGCAACAACCTGCCGGATGAAGAACTCCACAGAGCCATGCTCCTGGCGGCAATTGCTCTGTTACTGAATGGCGACGACGGCTAGTTTACTTTATATGCAGGACTGTTCCTCGGCGTTGGCCGTCCGTGCGGAGTGACTCTGACAGTCCGGCGTCGCCAGTCAAAACGAAGGCGGCCCAATAGTAAGGATTGGGGTATTGGCGGCGCGTTTCCGACTGCGCCATACGCAGGGCTTCCGCCTTACTCATACCGCGTTTCAAATAAGCGTAGAACGAACGCATCAACAAACCCGTAGCCTTATCATCAACAGTCCAGAGGCTTGCAATAACCGTCGATGCGCCCGCATAGATGAAAGCCCGATTCAACCCGACCATGTCGTCGCCTTTGCTTTGGGCTCCTAATTGCGTCTCGCACGCGCTCAATACAACCAAACTCGTATGGCTGAGCTTGAGATCGTAAATCTCGCGGACTTCAAGCCCTTGATTGCCACTCCGATCCGGTGTCAGCAAAATGCGGGAGAAGAGGGGGCTGCGTGTATTCAACTCGGCGTGCGTAGCGATATGCAGGATGTCATAATCACCAGCAAGCCTCAGAAACTCTGCTTTTGAAGCCTGGCCTGTGAGGAGCGCTTTCCCCTGATATAGCCGAGCTATGGCTTCGGCCTCCCGGTCAACATAATGCAGCGCAGCCCATCCCGTGGCATTCGCTTCGGCCAGTGCAAGCACTCTTTTGCCGGACTGCGGGTTTCTTCTCTTGATAGACGGCATGAGGCTGGCAGCGGGCAGATAGTAAATCGTATGCTGTTCTCCGAAATACTGCTTACCATTGTACAGGGCCGCAAACGGCAACTGATGCAGAATGCCGTGAGGGATCACGCAGACTCTCGGCGACTTGATCTGCTGCCGGAGCGGAGCGATCAGCCAGCCATCGAGTTGCTTCAGACTATCCGATTGCGAACCGCGAAGGCTCGCGAAACTCCGAAACCATCCGATGGCGTCTTGCAGTTCTTTTTCACTCACCGGAATCTCGACGACCTTAAAGGAATCGCGTGTGATAACAAAAGCGAGCGTCTTGCTGGTGGTTACATAGTAGGAAAGCAGTGTGGTATCCGGGTCGAGCAATCGTTGAATCTCGCCGCGCGATATTGGTGAATGGCCTTGCAATTCCGCGTATTCGGGGTTGCTGGCTTTCAGGCGAATGACGATTTCAGCATAAGCCTGCCGCCCTTGTTTCAGGCGCTCCTGCAGCGGCGCGCAAGCCTCTGGAACTGCACCTTGCGACATCGCTTCCCTAAGCTTTTTTTCTAATGAGGCCAACTCGAATCGCAATGCTTGCTCCTGCTCGATCAATTCCCGATCAGCGGACTTGCGCATATCGATGCGGGCGCTATTCATCTGATCGAGCAGCGTGCGCGCTCTGGCTCGTTCGCTCAATTCAAAAGCTTCGGCAGGCTTGCCTGATTTGATCTTCAGCAAAATCGCATGGGAGTACAATTCAGCCGCCCCGCCTGCAATCTCAGTTTTGAATTCATCCAGACGGGCGGCAACCCGCACGCGCTCACGGGCTTCGATTGCCTGGGCGTACAGTTCTTCAGCTTCTTTCAGGTTTCCCTGCTTTTCATACAGGAAGCCCATGTTACTGAGCAACGTAGCTTCACCGCGACGATCACCGGCGGATCGAGTCAAAGACAGGGCGCGCAAGTAATATTCGGAAGCTTTCCGATAGTCAGGTTGTAGGTCATATATATATCCCAGATTGTTGCAGATCACTGCTTCTCCGATGCGATCCTCGACCGCCGTCATCAACTCTAGCGCGACCGTGTAAGCATCAACGGCTTTGGTCAGATCCCCCTCCGCCTTATGAGCGTCTCCGATTTTCAGCAACGTATGAGCCTGACCGGCGCGATTCTCGGACGCGCGCTGCAGTTCGAGCGCCCGACCGAAGCAATCAAACGCCTCGCGGTAGCGATGCAGCTTGGTATATATAGCCCCTTGATTGGCAAGCGCGGTTGATTCGCGAATCGGATCCTCCAAGGCTCTGAAGACGACAACCGCATCGTTAATGGATTTGAGTGCTTGCTCGTGCTGGTTGAACGAATCGTAGACTTTGGCGATATTGATAAGTATGGCGGCCTCTAAGCCTTGATGCTTAATGGCCCGCGCTAATGCCAGAGCCTTCTGATAGGTGGTCAGAGCTTTAAGCGGTTCAGCCCGCAGATCATAGATCACTGCCAGCCCATTCAGTTGACTGGCCGCCGCTTCGGGCTCGCCTCCGGCCTCTTCTATCTTAATTGATTCTTCATAGAGAGCAATGGACCTGTCGGTTTCGCCAAGGTCTGCATAGATTGCGGCCATGTTACTTAGCACCGTCGCTTTCTTCGACGGCTCATTCACTTCCAGTTCGACCCGCAAAGCTTCATTGTATTCGCGCAGCGCCCTCTGTCTGTCTCCCAATGAATCATAGATCTCGCCCAAACTCAACAGAGAGGAAACCTCGCTTGAGCGGAACTTCTTTTCTCTGGCAAGCTGCAACGCCCGCTCAACGAATTCGAGCGCCTTGCGCTTCTGCCCAAGCGATGAAAGCCCCGCCCCCATCAGCAATCGGGCACCGATTTCTAAGCCGGGGGCTTGGATTTCCTGAGCTAGACTCAAGGCTCTATTCACGTATTCGAGGCCCTTTTGTTTCTGACCAAGCTTGATATAGGTTCCTCCGAGGCCGCATAACACCGAAGCAAGCGCGCTCGGGTTCTTCTTGCTCTGCAGCAACGCGAGCGCCTGATCAAGAAATTCAATTGCGGGTTTCCATTCACTCAAGTCCGAATATGCAAAGCCGATGCCTGCCAGCGCCATGGCATAAACGGAGGAATCATTCATTTCCTTTACATAGGTGGAGGCTTCGAGAAAGGCTTCCAGCGCGCGGCGTTTCTGCCCCAACGATGAGTAGGCGGCACCGGCGGCGAATTGAACCAGACCCATTCCCATTCTGAGGTTGGCCTTTCGGAAACCTTCATAAGCGGCTTTGAATTTATCAATGGCTTCCATCAGAGCCGCCCGCGTCCCTATCTCTGCAAGGCGCTGCCCTTCCTGAAACAGCTTGAACCCTTCAACGACGTCGGGCGTTTGCGGCGGCCTGACCGCAGGGCTTGATAAGGCCGTTTGGCCGAGTAGCACAAAGATTAAGCAAATCAGAACACAGGCTTGGGTAACGCGAATTTTGATGCTCATAGTGGCTGACCGAGTGATTGACAGGTCGTTTATCATCACAAATCCGTTGCCCATGCATTCATCGATAGTCTCCGGCGAGAAGAATTCCCGGCCCGGTAAATAATAAGTGGTGACCAGACGCGCCCAATTACAGGCGGCCTTGAGGTTTCTTCAATCGGTGTTCTTCTTTGAGCAGAATTCTGACCATGGCTCGGTTCCGTAATCGTTGATAGGCATTCCTGGCCTTCACCAGACATGCAATCGCCCGGTCGAAGATGCCCAGATTTTCATACACCTGCGCCAGACTTCTCTGAATCAGCCCCATCCCTTCGAGATCATTTGCAGGAGTCAGGCTCAACGCTTCCAAATACCACTTTTCGGCCACTCGATTCAATCCCGTCATCGCGTATGAATCTCCGAGCATTTGGGCGACCGCAGGCACTTTCATGGTCGGGTACAGACCTTCTAACTGCTCGATGGCATCCGCGTACAACTCTCTAGCCGCGTAGAGATTGGCGATCAGAAAACGGGTTTGCGTTTCAGGTAACTGAATCTGTTTTATCTTTCTCTCTTTATCGGCCAGCATCTGCGCCTGATCCGTTTTGAGTGTGGTAAAACCAAGACCCGGCGAATGGTCTTGTTGAGAGCTTTGACCATCACCCGTAACGATCACTTTATAAGTCTGTCCGGGCGCGAGTGGCAACTCCTTGTCCGGGTAGGTGAGCCGGGTTTCGGAGACGACATCTTTAGTCCAGACCACTTTCTGTAGGTCGCCATACAGCGTCACGTTATAAGTGATCTTCTCTTTCGCGCTGACAATCGGCGTCCAGCGAATCGTTGGCCGGAGATTGCGCAGCATGGTTTTGCGCGGTGAAACGATCACCGGAAATAAACCCGTATCCGTATCCGGCCCCCGCGTCAACCCAATCGTGCTGCCCCTATAATTAATACCACAAATCTCAGGTGTGCAAGGCTGCTTACAGGGACAACCCTGCACGCCGGGTGCAAGTTCCCGTTTCTTGCCATCGCCGCAGATCACCGACGCTCTAGCCGCAGGGGCCAGAATCAATAGAAATCCTCTGCGAACCAGCATTCCTTCAGTAGCGTTCACCAGAGCGCTCCGTTTGCTCTGTCGAACCTTCAGGGCACCCTTTGATTCTTTTGGCTCTATCAATATGATTCGCCCCAAAGTCGGGTCAGTGTTATCACCTGATTGGGCGCTGACACTGGCAGCGCCAATAAGAAGACAAAGACAACCGAGCAGAACTAATTGAACCGAGATCAAAGAGGTGTTGCGTCTCACTGACCACCCCCTTTCATATAACAATCCTGAGCGTCGCTCACCCACTTGGCTTCGACGTCTTTTTCACCCGCCGCTAGACTCACACAGTCATAACACTCGTCAACCACTCCGGCTTTGCCTTGTTCTTTCAGCACATAAGCTAAGAGACAATGCGCCGCCGCGCCCTGATTGTTGCGCAATGAAATGGCCCGGCGCAAATATGTTTCGGCCATAGGGTAATGCTTCAACTCATAGTTAGCCCAGCCGAGATTCTTGTTGAGCGAGTACTGCACATTCTCATCCTGCGGCGATAAATCTACCGCCTGGCTCAGGATGTTGAGCGCGCTTTCGTAGTCATTACCCTGCCCTCGGCGCAGGTAGAGGCGCGCCAGATTGTTGTAAGCTGGATAGATATGGCTATCATACCGGATGGCCATCCGGTATTCGTCCATCGCTTTTTCGGGCTCGAAGTCCTCTTGAACAAGAGCGAAATTATAGTGCGCCTGTGCATAGCTCGGGTTCAGTCTCACGGCTTGCTGAAACGATTCGCGCGCTCGTGATAAATCGGGTGGTTCGGCATACTGAAACTCAACTCCTCTCTCATTATAGTAATGAGCAAAAACCGGAAGCGACAGCCATAGACAAAAGGCGATGATTAGAGCGACGAAGGTTAGAATAGCTGTCCTCTGTGCCTTCGGTGATTCGTTAAAGCTAATTGAGCGGGCAGCTTTTTCCGTAAGTGGATTAGCCAGCCGTAGGAGCGATAAACCTATAAGGAGGAGGGCCATAATTGCGAAGAGGATAAAAACAAGTTGTATGATTGTAGCGGTGATGTACGGCCAGCCGCTGTCGCCGCTCAGGAACCGGCGCAAGACATCTATGGTCAGGGTGATCGCAATGCTGGCGCAAAGCCAGGAAAAGAAAGCTACCCGGTGAGGCTCCTCTTGCGATTTTTCGCCAGCAAGCCCACGCAGTACCAACCCGCTAGTCATGATTTTGGAGTCGTTCTCAGAAATGGCCGTGAGACTCGCCCTGTCTTTAGCCGCCTCAACGCTTTGCGCTTCAGCTTCGCTTTCGGTCTCTACGAGTGAGTGAGACGGGTTGCCGATGCGAATTTCCGCCGGGTTCGCGCCGTCCCGCACCAGCAGTTCCGGGATGTGAGACCCCTCGATGCCTTCAATTTCGAGCTGGTTCTGGGCCAGTTTAAACGCTTCTTCTACCGAGCAGCCAAAAGCGAGCGATTGATAAAAGTGGGCGGCGAATATAAGGGCGGCTCTATCCTCTATCGCATCGTTCATGCCAATCGCGCAGTCAATCGTTCTAGTTAAGGCTTTCGCTTGATCCATTGCATAGCACGCATTCAACACAACCACACGGATGTTAGCTTTCAGTATGCCAAATAGATTGGAAAGCGCTTTTCTGCTGACCACCTTGCTGTTGCCATTTTCATCCTCCAACACGATTCCGCTGGTCTTACTACAGTGTCCGCTAAAGTGGACGATATCCGGTTGATGCCGCAACAGTGCCGCTTGCAGGTCGCCAGCCCTGATCGCCGACTCCGAGACGAGTTCTATTTGATTGCCTTGCGGGCCTAGGTGAATCTTCTCCCGGATCTCGCGAAGCTCCTGTTCGACTCGTAATCGAGTGACCACGTCCACTGGATTGGCGGCGAGGAAAAGTATCTTCACTTTATTACTCCCGAGGATGACGACCGCGACGACCGATGCGCATTCGCCTACGTCCGCCCGGTCGATCTTCGTAGCCGATGTTATCGTCAAACAAGCGAAAAACAAAGCCACAAGAGGCTAATCGGCATTCTCTCTCCGCGCCGGTCGCTATTGTCAGGTTAATAGTGAATTGCAATCAGGTAGAAGGGTATTGTCAAGGTAATGGAGTGTTGCAATTGGACAGAAGTACGATGATACTTCGCCAATGACCTCTCAACCTGATCTTTACCGTCACCATCGCTTCCCACCTCAAATCATTAGCCACTGTCTTTGGCTATACTTTCGCTTCTCTCTCAGCTACAGAGACCTTCAACTGCTGATGGCTCAACGCGGCGTTGTTCTCACCTATGAAACTGTCCGTCAGTGGTGTTTGATGTTCGGCCAGACTTTCGCAAATCATCTGCGCAGAAGGCGTCCACGTCCTGGAGACAAGTGGCACATGGATGAGGTATTCATCAAAATAAATGGAGAGACTCATTACCTGTGGCGAGCAGTTAGGCAAGAGATAGTCTCTAAAGCATCTGCGGCATGAAGGAATGTGGTAGGAAGTCATCTTCTATCCGATCCCTCACCTTTAGCCCTTAATTTGACAATGCCGTCGCGATTAAGACCTGCTCAATCTGATGATGTGACATTTGCCAAAAGACAAGCCCAGTGTATAATAAACTGGTCGCCGCCGGTTTCCTTAAAGGGACCGAATGACGCCGCTGCGCAAAGATAGTTGTTAACTTCCAGCGTCCTTTAGCCAGCTCGCCTCGACAGCGATTCCAGTGCCTTGGGTGGAAAGCGAGCTTATGTTCGTTCAAACTCGCGTCCTGAGTTGAGCATTTTTGCTCAGCCGCGCACTGATTATATGATATCCAAACCAAAAACAGAGGCCGATTTACGTTTGGAGGCCTTTCTTGGCGAGGCGGACGAGGACAGGTGCGATCAATTGCTTGAAGAGCTTATATGCCAGTACGCTCGACCGTTGATCAAACGCATCATCGCATCGAAACTGAATATTAATCGAGCCCACTGGGACAGCGTGGAAGGGCAAGACCAAGAGGACATTGCCGAAGAAGTGGTCGTTCAATTGATCCGGCACCTGACCCTTATGAGGGGCGGCGGTGCGGACTCGTTTGATAGCTTCGAGAGCTACGTCGCGACAGCAGCCTACAATGCCTGCGGCAGTTATTTGCGCCGGAAGTACCCGGCACGATCGCGGCTGAGAGATAAGCTCCGCTACATATTAAGCCATCACAAGCAACTCGCGATATGGCAACTAGAGAAAAGGGAGTGGTTGTGCGGCTTTGCTTCATGGAAGAATCAAAATCGGCCCCGGCGATCATCAGACCGCCTTCGGCAATTGCGCGCTGACCCGCGTTCGATCAATTACTTTTCGGATTTCGCGCAGCAAGAACGAGACGTTTTGCGCCTTGTTAAAGCTATCTTCGAGTTTATTGGCGCTCCTATATCGCTCGACGATCTGGTTGATGTTGCGGGCAACATTCTTGGAACGAATGACAAACCGGACGATCAATTGAACGAAGCCACCTTTGAACTCAGGACAGATACTGAAGCCTTCTTTGCTGAAAGAATCGACAAGCAAGCTTATCTCAAGCAAGTGTGGAAAGAGATGCGAGAGCTACCGCCCGAACAGCGCGCAGCCATGCTGCTAAATCTCAAGGATAGGGATGACTCAGACATTACGATTATCTTCATAAGCTCCGGCGTGGCGACAATCAGCGAGATGGCCGAGGCTCTTGGTCTAAGTATCGAAGAGTTCTTGGATTTATGGAAAAAACTCCCGCTGTCTGACGAGAACATCGCGATTCGACTCGGTATCCGCGTTCAGCAAGTGGCCAGCCTGCGCCAGGCAGGCCGAAGACGGCTTTCGAGGCGGATGGACCTGCACGAACAACAAAAGAGGTCGCAGGTAAGGCAGGCGTGACCTGGTTTAAGTGAGATGCGGCTTTTCGAGCGGCAAGTGTGCCATTATACTGGCTTGTAATGGGGGATAAAATAATATGTCGCCTCACCTCTCGACTACAGATATCGACAGGTATCGCAGCAAGGCTCTAACCGCTGATGAAGTGCGGCTCCTCGATAGCCACCTATCCGAATGCGAAGACTGCCGCTGGAGTTTCCTGGACTCGGAAAACGTGGCTGCTGCATATGAATTGGTGAGACACAATCTGAGGTCAGTCCCTCAATTGGCGGAAACGCACATTGCGTATGAGGAGATGGCAGCTTATGTCGATGGTGAGCTTGATCGGATGGAGCGTGATGTCGTTGAAGCTCATATTAAAATCTGCGCAGATTGTGAGAGTGAACAAGCTGGGCTGATGAAACTGAGAGAGGCGATTGCGTCCGACCAAGAGACAGTAGCAGCCGTATCGCAAGCTTATGCGCCGTTTTGGCAAACGACGACCTTCAGAATAGGCATTGAAGCGCTGGCTGTTTTGTTGATCCTCGCAGGTGTCGTTTGGTTCTCGAATGCCAAGATCAAATCGCTACGAATTGAGAATGAACAGCTTCGGAAATCCGTCAGTGAGTCGGAAGCCGCCATTGCTGAGCTAGAGCATCACATTGATTCGTTGGAACGAGAAGGTCTTGACCAATCAACAGCGAGCGAGCCGGAAATCACCATTAAGCTCAAGGATGGTGAAGGTTTTGTCTCAATCGATTCGGAAGGCACCTTGCTCGGTTTGGAACCACTCCCTGAGGAATATCGTCAGGAGGTCAAGAAGGTGCTGGAAACCGGCCAGGTCTCTGTGCCTCCTGTAATCGCGCAGCTTCGCAGCAGCCCTGAAACCACGATGAAGGGAAATACTGACGGGCCGGGTTTCAGACTGTTGAGCCCTATCGGCATAGTTGCCCAGACAAACCGCCCGACGTTCAGGTGGACGAAATTCGATGACGCCATAGATTATGAGGTCAGTGTGTATGACGTTCATGGAGAGGCTATCAACAGTAAAACGGTGACCGGCGTTAGCTGGCAACCAGCCACTCCTTTAGTCCGTGGGCGGGTATACCAATGGCAGGTCAGAGCGATAACAAAGGATGGCCGTGAGGTAAAGTCGCCGCCCGTTGGGCAACCGGACGCAAAGTTCAGCGTTCTGGACCAGAATAAGTTCAATGAACTCGAACAGGCAAGGAATGCATATTCCATCTCTCATCTGCTGCTAGGGACTCTTTATGCAAAGGCCGGACTCATTAGTGAAGCGAAGCGTGAGTTCCGTGCCTTGCTCGCCGCAAATCCTGAATCTCAAATCAGCCGCCGTATTCTCGGCAGCTTGAACCGAAGGTGATTCTAGCGACTGTCGCCAATGGCTACGAATGGAGCCCAGTAGAATGGGTGCCGGTATCGCGGGTTCCTCATCAGTTTCAACATAGCCGCGCGCAATGCTTCCGCTTTACTCACGTTCGAGCTTTGCCCTTCGATGCCCGGCTTCAGTTTCTTGTGGAACTCAATCATTAACTCAGTCGTGCTATTAACTTCAACCGGCCACTGACTCACAACCGTTGTCGGGCAGCCTGCTACGAAAAAAGCCCAGGCCAGTCCTATCATTCCTTCACCTCTGGCCACTCGCCCTCGGGCCGTGTCGCATGCCGACAGTATCACCATCTCCGCGTTGAGGTCGAGCTTCATGATCTCCCAGGCTTCCAGCATCCCGTCCTCGTGTTCGTCTACGCCGGACTGCGACATCACCAGCCGCGAATACATAGGATTCGTGTTGTCGAGTATTCCGTGAGTGGCGAACTGTAGAATGCGGCAGTTGCCTGCTTCTTTCTTGGCCCGGTCCTCGCGCGCCTCAGCGCGGACGTAAACTTTGCTTCGGTCAGGCCCATAGAGGCGGCTGAGCGTATTGACCAGATTTTCAGTTTGGGGCAGCGGAAGAAGCTTCTCATCTGCCAGGACCTCCTGGTAGATGGTCTGCAGGTTTGCCGTTGTTGTCGGGTCTATGTCGGGATTGCCGAATGCAAGCAGCGTTGACGACCCGTTAGTGGCGGGCCTGCGGCTTTGCTTCAAGTTCATCATCTCGCGAAGCACTGTCAGAGAAGGCGTATATGAGATCGCATAATCCTGAATCAAGAACCGATTGACAGATGATTGCAGAGCCTGAAAAGGCACCTGCCACAAAACGTCGTCAGGCACAATTATGAGGTTGGTCTTGTTTCTCAGATCAGCTTGGGCGGGGCCGATCAAAAGGTTATGCAATTCTCTGGAAGACTTAGAAAAGTCAATGTCTTTCTGGGTAAGCCTGCTGTGAAAGCGGCCAACCCGGTCGGCAAGCTCTTTTTGTTTTATGTTTAAAGTGTAAACATTCAAGATCGGGGCGTCAGATGAAGACTTTGAGTTGACCTGCGATTGTTGGCTTTTGGTCAGGACAAACAAGTAAGTTTTGTCTTCCGTTACTACGTATTCCACTATGGCTGTGCCGACGCTTGGAATGAGTTTGCCAGCCTCGTCGAGGCTTATAGGCTTCATCTCACCGCGCCGAATCTTCAGCTCAGGGTGAGCCGCATAAAGATTTATCTGAAAGGCTTCATAGCTGGCTCTGGCCTTCTGTCGCCGAGCTTCACTATCAATTAGAACAGCTTTATCCGGCTGTTTACGGAGGTTCTCACGATAAATCTGTGTGTTAAGGGAGACGACCTCAGCGTTCAACCTTTGCTCTTCTGCTCGTTCATTCTCGGTCATGGCTTTAGCTACGTCTACGCGTCCGGTCTGAAGGGTATCGAGAAGCGCCCGGCCTTTAGCGCGTTCGGCGTAGCCAAAAGCCTCGGCAGGATTCTTTTCGTCAATCAACAGCCTGATCATTTGATGATAAGGCGAGAGCTTCGACTGAAAGAACTGCTGCTGTTGTTGCTCGTCGCCTGCTACGCGACTCCGCAATTCTTCAACAGTGGCAATCGCATTAGTAAGTTCTTCTCGCGCCTGCGTGTAGTTGCCTTGCGAATAGTAAACGCTTGCGATCCTGTCTAGCGTAGCCGGGATCCTTAGTTTGTCGCCTATCTCCTGTCTGATCTTTAGGCTCCTCTGGTAATGCTCAAGCGCCTGCACGTAGCTGGCTTGCAAATAGTGAACAACCCCGATGCTATGCAGCGTTATCGCCATCTGTTCCTTGTCGCCTATCTCCTCGCTGATTTTCAGGCTTCTCCGATAATGCTCAAGCGCCTGCGCGTAGCTGGCTTGCGACATTTGAACTTCTCCTATATTCGAAAGCGATATCGCGGTTCCCCCCTTGTATCCTATCTCTTCGGTGATTTGCAGGCACTTCTGAAAGTACTCAATCGCCTGCGCATAGTTGTCTTGCGCATGGTGAATATTTCCAATGTCGCCTAGCGTAGCCGCAATCCCTCGCTTGTCGCCTATCTCCTGTCTGATCTTTAGGCTCCTCTGGTAATGCTCAAGCGCCTGCGCGTAGTTGGCTTGCAAATAGTGAACAATCCCGATGTTATGCAACACAGCGGCGATCACAAGTTTGAAGTCTATCTCCTCGCTGATCTTCAGACACGTCTGATAGTTTTTCAACGCCTGCGCGTAGTTGCCTTGCACAGTAAAAATGCGCCCGATGTTATTTAGCGTTAATGCAGTCGTTCTCTTATCGCCTATCCCCTCGCTGATTTTCAGGCTTCTCTGAAAATGCTCAAGCGCCTGCGCGTAGTTCGCGTGCTCAGAATGAATAATCCCGATGTTGACTAGCGCGCCAGCAATCCCTTCCTTGTAGCTTATCTCCTCGCTGATTTTCAGGCTTCTCCGATAATGCTCAAGCGCCTGCGCGTAGTTGGCTTGCGCATCGTGAGCACTTCCTATGCGTCGCAATGCGATGGCGGTTCCGATTACGTCCCGCAGTTGCTCGGCTAAGCTTAGAGCAACCCCATAGGAATCAAGAGCGAGTGAATATGCGCCCTGCGTATAAAAGCGCATTCCTTCTGATATTAGCGCTCGCACCAATTCAACCGAGACCAGTTCTTTTTCCGCTGTGAGCAGTGCCTTCCTCTCTGCATCTGTCTTCGCCGTTAGAAGGACGGAGGCAAGCTCTTGTTCGCTAGTCACGTACTGCCATACCTTCCAAACGGCTCTGGTGCAAAAAATTAAGCAGCTACAATGAGTTGTAGTAGAACTTAAAATATACACACAAGATTTTGTGCATTGCGAAAACTTTGCACCAGAGCCGTGAGTTTTGCATTGTTGAGATTCGCGCCGCTGATGTGTGCGTGGCTAAGTTCAGGGATTGTCCCAAGCTTCTTCTTCCTCCACTTATTTCACGCCTCAACGCCTTGCCTGAGTATCGCCAGATGTTCTTCGCTAGCCATACGTCGCCTCGATTCAGCGCAGTATCTCATCAGTGTGATTCGTAAGCAATGTCGCGGGTTGGATGAAGCGAAGGGATGATGCGCAGGCGAGGTTTGTTGTGTCCATCAGTGCAGGTTCTTATGCTGGAAACGTCGCAGATGTCGGCACAAACAAGATCATTTGGACGCGATGCTGGTTCATTGATATTGCGAGAAAGAGAACAGGTTCCCGGTACAACGCGAAGCTGATTCAAGATATACTTGAGCGACAGAATGCTGAATGTGCCTATACTGGCGAGACAATCCGACCGGAATTTAATGCAAGCCTTGACCACATAACGCCAACACCTCGCGGTGGAAGTAAAGACGATCCGGCAAACCTTCAAGGGGTATGCGAGCGCATCAATCGAATGAAAAGCGATTTTACCCATGATGAATTCCTTGCAATGTGTCAGACCATCCTTTCTAGTACAGACCTGTTGGTTAGGGCTGGCGTTAGCTGACCCGCGGATACTTGTGTCCGCTACTTTAAAGTGCAGAGTGCCAAATAAAAACATTTCATGCTGGCAGTAATACGGAGGAAAGTTCAGCAACTTCTCTTTCCGGCAGTCAATTTTGAATGCCGATTCGATGAAGAGGGGGGCTTGAGATAGTAGGTTTCCCATTAGTTGCTCTCTGCGTTGTCAGATGGGTCTTTAACAACGACGAGCAACTTCGGCGAGGAGAGCCTGTTCTCCTCACCACCTATCGCTCACCTCGTCCTGACAAAAAACGTGAACAGGTGTACGCCGACTCAGAAATATCTTTATCGAAACGCCCTATCAAAGCAGAAGGCGTAATGATCGCAGAAAGCGACAGCAGGTTAACGATACATCAACTTTTAACATGAACGGAGAAGACTACTATGAAGAGACTTACTTTCACACTCGCAATATTCGCCATCGTGTTGTGGACATACAGCCCGGCGCGGGCATGGGCCGCATCCGGGGAGCAGACATCTGGCGGAGGTACGACGGTCGTCTACCCGACCGGTCAGTTTCCCGCCGACGTTAACAATGTCCAAGCCGCAGTCAATCTTGGGGGCGCGGTTCTATTGAAGGCTACGAATGCTGCCAACGTCTTCACACCCTTCAATTTCGGACCATCTGTTGAGGGCTCCGGCACGGTATTCCTGAACACAGATGTCCGTATCAATGGCGAGACCGTCGCGGGCAGGATGACCACGATTTTGGGCGGTGACACTCCCTTCCGAAGCGATGAGCCCGTCAAAACCACTATTCATAAGCTCTACTTCGACGGTCCTCGAATGGCCGCTGTGTTAGTACTCGCTACCGACAGGTTCGAATTCAGCCAATCTCACGTCGCGCACGTGGTTCCGTTTTTGTGGTACACAGAGGATGGTGTAGACGTGTATAAAGGCCAGGGAATCTGGGTGGATGTGGCCGGGACATCGCCGGGCACTATCGTGATCGAGGATAACGTCTTCGAAGACTGCGGACTGGGGGGCGCGCAACTTGGGTACGGCCTGGCAATCGTGTCGGGCGAATCGCGCGTAAGGATTGCCCGAAACATCATCCGTGGCGCTAATCTCGCAGGTATCATCCTCATCTGGCCGGGCGCAGAGACTCTGATCGAAGATAACTTCATTGTGCCTGGCCCCGGCGACATAGAGCCGCGATTTTCATGGCAACGCGATCCATCTGCTCGGCGCGTGGAATAGAGTTCAGAACACCCCTGTCATCATCCGCAATAACGAGATGAGAGTCGAAGGTCCGGGGGCGCAAGGAATCTTCGCCTTCGGAGACGAGGTGTCCAATTACAAGGTGCAGAACGCAGTCATCGAGAAGAACCGAATCTCGATAACCAATGGACTGACCGGGATTGGTCTGTGGGGAGAGGTCTGGAACAGCAATATAAGGAACAATCGGCTTCGCGGAGACGCCGAATATGCGATGTTGCTTGGCGCAGGGTTCTTCGACCCCACGGAGCCGTCTGTGTCGAATGTGTTCGCTGGCAACAACATCGCCACGTTCGATGCGAGCGTCGCCGACGTGTTCTTCGACACCAACACAGTCAATAACGTGCTGAAGGGACACAGCGGCACAGTGATCGACCTCGGCACTGGGAATCGCATCACCGGCACACGGATAAATCTTCTGAGTCACACCGAAGAGCAGTTCAGAAGCGAGCAACGCGCGATGCAGCGCCGACCGGGGTTGACGGCACCGGCCAATGCAAATCATCCGTAAACTCTGGGGACGCCGGGTTGTCTTCATCTCGGAGAGAAGGCTGTATAAGGGCGCGCTGTGCCCTTATACAGCCTTCTCTCCGGGACTGCGCTAGCTGGTCTCGTTGCGGGATTGTCGCGGCGGCCTTTGACGGATTTTGCTTTCATACGTACTTCCAGGTCTGCGCTCTCAAGCTCCGGGAGTATCTGAGGATTCTCACCTCTCCACTTGTTCCATGCCTCCACGCCCTGCTTGATTATCTTTAGATGTTCTTCATTAGCCATGCGTCACCTCGATTAGAGCGCAGTATCTCATCGGCGTGTGAAGTAAGCAATGTCGCGGATTGGGTGAAGCGATGGGGTGATGAAGTGTTGAGATTTGCTTCGCAGCATCCGGTCGAATGTCTGGTTGAGCAAGCTCTATCCAGTACTATCTTAATTTCAATGAAAGTTATGCTGTAGGCCATGCGTGCTTTCCACTAGCGCCTTTCCAGGGAACCGATCTCAACCACAGTAACGCCTTACATCAGCCTATATATCAACATCACTTATCCACGATTACGCTCTAATAACACTACCATTAACAGGCTGAGTAACACTCGTATCTCCTCATGCTCTCCAAGTGAAGCTAACTTCTCGATACTGTACTTACCCTCCAGGAAGGCTGGCTGTTTTTCCAGACGCATTACTGTTGTCCCATCCTGACGAACGACTATGTAGGCCGGGTGAAAGAAATATCCTGTGAGCATCCCGATTATCGGAATCTCACCAAGCAGCCCATCAATGACTTTGATCCACGGATTTGCTTCTTGGATTGTTAGGGCTGGAAGATCACCGTCAACAATTTCATAGTGAGCTTTCCATAATGATTTCATACCTTGCCGTCTCACCATCCCAATGGGCGCTTGATTGCGGTCGGTAAAATGGTAGCTCGCTGAGAAGTCTAAGACTCTATCAGCATTGATTGTATATAGCGGAATGGTTTGCTCAACATCAGCAAAGATTGTGACAGCTTCTTTCAGCTTGAAAGCCTTCTGTTTGACATAGAAAACTAGCATTCCAGTTGCGTCTGTAACTGAAAGCTGCCGAGCTATGGCCAGAATCTTAAAGGATAGTTGAAGTGGATATTGATAGTTCACTCATCTCCTCCAAAAGATCTCAAATAGGTACAATTGCCTGGGCAGGCTAACATCTCGCATCACCCGGCCTGAGCCAAACACTCAGGGTTTAAAATGATAAGAGACTTGCTTCGCGGTCTCTTATCCAACGGCTTGTCAGGGCGCTACTTTTTCCCACTTCCCCTTGCCCTTCTTCGACTCAGCTTTCGGCTTCGATTGATTTTCCGTCGTCACAGCCGAGCGCCGCGAGCATGATTGTAACAGAGCTTCGCAAGGGTTGAATGGTACTCCGGCTATCATGCCTTGCTGTCTGACTTCAGATCATGCAGCAGGCGCTCAAACACCTTGCTGTACGAGTCGTAATCTTTCCACTTGCTGAAATCTCCGATGTGGCGCATCCGTCTGAGTGAGGCGGCCCAGGCCGTGTTGCTCTGCTCGATAGCGTCGTCAATGCGCACAGGGAAAAGCACGAGGCGATTTTCTCTGATCTCCCTTTCCAGCGCCGCTTCAACCTCATTCTCTACCCATGCGCTCGCCATCGAGTCTTCTGAGAGAACCAAAAGCAGCTTGTCGTGGAAGCGAATGGCTTCATCAATACGCTGACGGAACTTGTCGCCGATCTTTATGTGTTCGGGGGCGAACCAGCAGCGCACACCTATATCCTGTAACTGCTCATAAAGGTTTTCTGCGAATGAGAGATTCTTGCTTGAGTAGCTGATGAAGCAGGAGTTGAGCTGGATCGCAGGATTGGTGCGCAACTCATGCACCTTGTAAAGAATCTCTGTAGCTTGTCCTGGTGAGAGGTTTAGTCGGTAAAGCCTAGCCGCTTCAATTTCCCAGTCCTTTAGATCGCAGCCGCGAAGGAATGCCTCGGGAATGTTACCACCAGATTTATGCAACGTGCTGATGCTGATTTCTGATGGGCCGTCATGCCTAACAGAATCAAACCCTCTGGCATGGCTGAGGTCTGTGTTGGCGAAGACGGTGCTACCAAGATTAGCAGTTGCAAAATCCGCATCTTGAAGATCGGCATATGAGAAATTCGTGGAGTATAGAGTCGCGCCCGTGACGTCCGCGTCTCTGAGGTGTGAGCGTCTGAGGTACACGCCTTTAAGGTTCGCGCCATTGAGGTGTGCGCCGGTGAAGTCCACGCGAGCGAGGTCCGCATAGTAAAGGTTTGCGCCGCTGAGGTTCGCATACCTGAGGTCGCCGAATAGTTCAACCCTCTCATCTTCGCTGAGGGGCACAGCGACGCGGACCCGTCTGTGAGCGGGTCCGTGACGCAGACCTTGGAGGGCGGATGGGGCCACCTTTACCAGAGTGCTTTGATAAAGGTGGCCTATCACTTTGACGCCTAGCCCACGCACGGCAGAAGGGGAGAGGCCAATGATGGTTAATGAAACATTATTCCGGCAAGTAGTGGAGAGAGCGCTTGAGAGAGCGCAGGAAAACAAGCAATGGACGAACGCCATCAAACGAGGCGCGGAACTCATCCAGAATAACCGATGCCTCGAAATAGAAGAAGGCGGAACGCTTTTAATATTGAGCGTGTCCGGCCATAACTACGCCGTGAACGAAATATGCAGAACCGAGCAAGGGCTTTGCCCCGCGTACAAGAATCGCAAGCCTTGCAAGCATCGCGCGGCTTTTAGACTCTGGCAGCTTTGCAACGAAAGAGAGCATTAAGCAGTAACGGGACTGGACGGCGCAGCAACGCTTACAGCCACTAAACATTCACCCCAACCGTCGAAAGGAAGGAAGTAAGATGCCTCAACAGCAATCTACTACTACACACGTATGCAAATCAGTAGTTGAAAACGAGCAGAAAGAAAGCGACTGCAAGTTTTCCCCAGCAATGAACCATTAGCGCGTCAGTTGAACCCTCTTTGCTCGCTCTTTGAATCTCTGTTTTCTCTTGCACCCAGTTGAACAATCTCTCAATGCGTTGACGCATGCGACGCACCAAGCGGTTGTAATACTTCTCCTCGTCAGTTAATTCTCTGCCTTTCGGCTTTTTCTGTGGCGCAATCAGCCTCGTCTTCTGTTGTTTCAAATGGCTGATGATCTCTGGTGTCGGATAAGCTAAATCGCTAAACATTTCGGTGGTGGCTATTTCCGGTTGCTGTTGAATGAAGGCTTTCGAGTCGTGATGTGAGGCCGCACACAGCCAGACTTGACTCGGCAGCGGTAAGCGGCCTCTGCGTCGTTGTGCGACGCAGTGCAGGCGCACACCATAAAATCGAGTTTGTGCTTGGCAGCACAATATCCAATATCGGCAATCTCGCGCCCAACACGCGCACCGTAAGAGTGGCCGTGCTGGGCCAGCATCACGGGCAATGAGTCAACCAGATGGTCAAACTCTGGCGTTATCGTGGCGGCCAAAGCATTAGACAAGAGTGCGCCGAAAGTCTGAAAGGTTGGCTCCGGGCGGTTGAGGCGCAAGACGAAAGTTTGATAGCTGGGCAAGTGTGGAAACCAGGACCGCCAATAGTTGAGAATCAGGCGATGCATCATCTTTTTCTCAAAGCAGCCCTCGAAGTGAGCAAACAACCAGATGGAGATTAACACTTGGTCGGTGAATTTCGGGTCTCGGATATTGCTCAAGCGTTGATAACAAGTCTGGGACGAAGTAAGGTAGAGGTGACAGACAAACAGGTAGATTTCAATCAGTAGGTTTTCCATCGCAAGAAGATTCTACTAATGCTGCTGTTTGTCTGCCTTCCCAACTACTGATTCGCATAACTTGTGGTTTCATGACATTCGACACAGCTTCGCAACTGCGGCGGGCGATTCGCCCGATGTCAGCTTGCCAGCGTTGGCCGAAACTTTGGGACACAGGAACATCAAAACGACAATGATCTATACGCATGCGACGGGTGAGGGAAAGCGCCGCGTAGTGGATGCAGCGGAACGATTTGCAAGGGGCCGGTCACAAATCGGTCACATGGAAACAGAGGAAAAGAAAAGGCAGGCCGGATAGCCCGCCTAAGTCATTGAAAATGTGAGTAGCGGGGGGAGACTTGAACTCCCGACCTTGGGGTTATGAATGCGCCCCAATGCCCTACTACCAAGTGATGTCAATTGACATCAAATCACATTGTTGTACAGGTTGCCGCCGTTGAAGTAGCTGCTCGTTTTACATCCCTTGACATCCATTGTCACGCTATAGCACCAATTCACGTGACAGGAACGTGACATAATAATGCTTCTCTACTTCTTTGGCTCATAAGCTTTTCTCTGGTATCTTTTTTATCTTTGTTAGGCTTTGTACCAAAAGTCCCGTTTGTATCAAAAGTCTAAATGACTTCCCGCCTATCAATCTAGCCCATTTCGGTTTGACACTTTAGTGTTTTTAGATACAATTTCGCAGACAAATATTAAGTCGTCACGAGAGCGACGTTAAGTTTATTTGTGAAGTACCTACTGCTTTTTATCAGGCTTTAAGTCTAAGCCATAGCAGTAGCGCAACAATCACGATACTTAGTTCAGCCGTTCCACCTGGGGTAGAGTGTCCTTGCTGATTGGTGTTGTGCCCATCGCATTCGCCGGGGTCTAAGATGCAGTTAGGTGTATCACAGGTACAATATCCGCCTCCGGCAATAATGCGGCCAGCATACACAGCGGATTGATTACTATTCACACTCGCCATGAAAGGCAGAGCGATTATCAGGAGTGATACAGCGATTAATCGTTTCATGAAATCCTCCAGTCGAGATATTGCCGCTTTACTGGTGGCGAGCGACCCGCCGCGCTTATACCCTTTTGCTATTTCTGTTGGATTAGCTACCTACGAACGCGAGCGACTGACGCGCATTGCCGAGCTTGCCTACAGCCAGCGCAATATCAAAGTGATAGAGCAGGCTGGCCGTCAATTGCTGGCCTTTGACTCGGATGCCGCGCTCTACTACCTTGCGATTGCTGCGAAGTGGCAAGGGCGAATTGATGAAGCGCGAAAGCTGTTTGAATCCGTGCAAGGCATCTATCAGGCGCGAGCGATTCATGCGCTTGGTGCAATTCACCACACAGCCGGACAGTTTGAAGAAGCCGCGAAATATTACACCGAAGCGATAAAAGCCAATCGTGGGCATGATCTGCTCGCGTTCATCAACTCTCAACTTCAGGCATCGTCTATAAAGAGCTTGCAGGATAAGCATGAGCAATCGCTTGATGCACTGCTTTCGCTTTACGCTACTGCTAGACTCACGGTTACGCGCCACCCGCATGTGTGGCCGATGCTTCATAATGAAATCGCTTTCGAGCTTTTACAGCTTGGCAGAATAGACGAAGCGAAACGGGCCGCGTCTATCGCTACCAGTTCGCCACTGGCGCGGTTTTATCCTGAAATACAGGAGACAGTCTGCACAATTGCGGAAAGTGAACGGCAAACAATTCTTGTTGTCGTTCCCGCTCGCAAGCAAAAGGTTATCATCAGTTTTCAAATCGTCGGGCCTTACGTTCGGCGAAAGCTAATCAAGCCGACCATCGGACGTGCGCCAGTAATTTGCTCAATAGTTGAGCAAGTGGCGACGGTCGCGCCCATCCATGCCCCGCCTTTCAACCAGTAGTCACCGGATAAGCTAATAAACTCTCAAAATCTGGCAGGGTCGAAGTCTGCCCATTCGCCTACAAGCTATGAAACAGACCCGGCCCGTGCCTTCCAGTAAACGTGTGTCTACAAGAAAGGCGGTATCATGGCAGCATACAAACACGATTTAGATCAAGTCTCAGACGAACAAACGCTGGCTTTAGCTAACAGGCAAATAGCGTGGCCTGATAATCCGCGCGGCTTCGTCGTAAGCCAACAACAACTAGAAGACTTCATCGGCAACCAGACGCTTTATCAAGCACAAGCTACGTCAAAGCGATTCGTAGCCGTAGCCGAAGCCGCTGGACAGATTGCCAAAGGGCAACAGGTTGATTTGAACTTTCGGCTGATTCACTTCATCGCAAGCGAAGACAAAAGCGAGGGCTATCAGCAGGTGATGAAGTTGATGCTGAAAGCGATAGATCAAGGTGAAGAAGGGATAACAGCAGTACGGAGCACGGCCATGCACGTGATGGATTTCGGGTTCGACTACATGACGAGCTATGGCTATCAGTTCATCTACGAAGAAGGGCTTGAGAGAATAAGGCAAAGCGAATGAAAGAACGGGCCGTGATGCGAGCGCGGCCCGCTATTTACTCCTGAATCCAGGGCCATTCAGTTTTCAGGTTTTGATGCCGATCAAGGCAAGTGCTGACCAAGGCTGTGCTGCAAATCTTCTGCACGCCGCTGCTATATTACTTTCTCCTGCGCTTCGCATTAGTCCTATCGCTGTATTCCTCAACGCCGCCATCACCTGTGGCAGGCTCCCTCGCCTCACCTGACTTCGATCTTCATCCATCGTTACATCTCTCACCCAATGGCTCTTGTTTTCTATATGCCAATGCTGTCGGGCTATCTTCAACAACTCTTCGGCACTCGCCTGTTGCTGTCCTAAGCTTGTGCACCCATATACTATTTCCTGTCTTTCCTTGCCGCTCTTTTTTTCTATCACTCTTCTTTCTATTTCAAACACCTGTTGCAGTCCTGGCCACACAAGGCTGCCTGACAGTGCCGCACTCGCTTGCAACTTCCGATATTCTATCCGTCCGTGAGAACAATCTATCGTCTCAGCCACTGTAGGCGCTTCACTCAACCAGATTGGTTCGTCAAAGACAGCCTTGATCCAGGCTTTCAACTCTGCCTGGTTGTCTTTAGCAATCATCAGGTAGTGGCCGCGTTGAGCCAGTATCGCTTCGGCCAGTTTCCGTTGCGTAAGTAGAGCATCTACTGTGATTACTCTGCCTTCGAGTATGATCTGGCGAAGTAAGTCCAGAACAACTCCTATTTCATTGGTCTGGTCTGGGACTTCTACCTGACCGAGCGTAATTCCTAGTCTATGGCTGACAGCCTGAAGAAGGTGCGCGCCTGCTGCGCCTTGCTTTTGCGAGCCACGCAAGCTCTTCCCATCTATAGATGCAGCTTCAAGCTCATCATTTGAAGTGGCAGTGAAAGTAACTTCCGCCCATCGGCTCAAGTGATTCTCAAACAGATCTTTGTCTAAACGGCTGAAGATGGAATAGAGCGTAGAAGCACAAGGAGTTTTGTTGTGAGTAAAGCCGAGTGCGAGTGCTAAGTCGTGTCCATAGTTACGGCCCCAGTCAGCCATAGCAGAATAAGAGCGATAGCCACACAACATCGCGGCGGCGGCTAAAGCTAGAACAGATTTGAGAGGATGGCGTTTACCTTTAGGTTGACGAAAGTCTGGTATTTCTGAGAATACATCTATTAAAGCAAGACAAGGTCTTGTCATAGTCTCACCTCCGGTTTGATTGGTCTCGAACTCAGAGGTGAGACTTTATCTCATTTATTGTTTCTTATCACGAAAACTGAATGGCCCTGCCTGAATCTGATTAGTCCTTTCAAGCATTATTTACGTGATTGACATTCCATTATTGTAGGAGTATCGTTAAGGCCGTTTTTTCTGGTTTCATGGTTCACCTTTGTTTGAGGGTTAGGTGAAACATTCGCGGCGGGTGTAAAAGCTCGCCGCTTTTCTTTTGCTGGCATGTGTCACCGCATTTTTCAAAAGTAACCACAGCTATACCTTTTCTGTAACTACACTTGCATCGCTACCCAGAATTGGCCTGTGAGCGTTCGATTCAAGAAATAGGCTACGACTCGGCAGCGAAGCAAAACGCTTACTACAGGGCTGCTAGGGCGCTAACACAAGCCATCCTATGAATCACCCTAGTTTCACCTAATCGGATAGTGATACCGCCTACGCCGCGCGGCCTCCACTGGAACGCATTGTTAGACGCACTTTCATTAATGCATTCTCTCTGCTTTCTCTGAACCCAAAACCTATTTCTTAAGGATTGCAACAAGTCCTATTAGAGTTGCGATAATAGAAATAAAAACTTGAAGGATTGGGACAATAATCTTAGTAACCCACCATTCAGCACGCGCACGGCGTTCGCTACTGATGAGACGCTGTAATTCCATCTGCGCCTCATGAGTCAGAATTCGATTACCCATAGTGTATTGTCTATCCATGAACCAATCGGGGTTTGAACAGTCTATATTATAGCGGCTGGCTCTGCGAAGGATGTCTTGTGTATCAAGATACCATAGATCAAGAGTACAGTCTCTTAGGTCTTGTTGGTAAGCGTGTTGCAACGCAGCATAATCTTCCCCTTTAGCGGTTTTAAGTTTTGGGGCATAGTGAGCTTCAGTATCCCTCAGTTCGCGGTTTATGCGTCGGCGTATTCTCAGGTTATTAAGCATAAAAACCTCAAATTTGCGCTGTATCAAACTTAATTCATCTTCACTAATCTGTGATTGTGTGATTCACATTCAAGGCACCACCTACAACTTTGTGCGTCTAACGCCCAGTATCAGCGGGCGCGTTGATTCGGACTAACTCAGCCTGCGCAAACCATGTGAAACGTGATAACTGCGCTCCGCTGCATACTGTAGTTAGACGTCGTGTCCTCCCACACACGCCGACGCGCTCTCTGGCCGCGCCTCCACATAGAATTAAAACTCGCGCCACTCAACACAAGCGCGGCTACTCACTCAAAGCGATTGCAGATCAGCAAGCGCGGAGGCGTCCGAGTATTCACACTATTTCGTACGCGAGCGTATAACGCCCAGTATCAGCGGGCGCGTTGCCGTAGATCAATCTAGCCAGCGCAATCCTTGTGAAACCAGCTTACCGCGCTCCGCTGCATACTGTAGTTAGACGGCGCGTCTTTGCTGGCACGCCTCCGCGCCCTCACGCCGCGCCTCCAAAATAGAATCGAATCCTGTGCCAGTCAACTCAGGCGCGGCACCAAGCTGAAATCGATTGCAGACTCGCAAGCGCGGAGGCGTTCGAACATCTACGGCATTCAGTACGCGAGCGTATAACATGAAATCTATCTCGTAAGAGATGTGTTGCCTTACGTCTTTTATGATGTGTAATCCCGAACGCACTGGGCCGAATTACGCTTGCAACTCACCTTTATATCGCGCGGTTGTGCATTATATTTCTTGACTTAGTTGATTATCATGTCAGTCCTGCTAGAAGGGGTGCGAGCGGCCTAACCGCATCCGAATCCTAATCAGCCTGAACGGTGGTGGAAACTACCTTGTTACTGAACATTGAAAAGTTGTTATTAAAGATTAAAAAATATTCTCCGCGTGGCACTCGCACGCTAATGTTTGCCACAGTCACACGGCCTGAGTTGTACCATGTGTTAGCCGTATGCCCATTCCGCCAGTTTTCAAAACCATCTGAATCGAGAATATAAACTTCAATATCGTTGCCGCTTCCGCCTTCGGCTCTGAATCTGCCTTTGATTTCAGTCTCGCTTGAAACTGAGAATTGATAATAGACATACTTCCCGGCTGCCACTGTAACCTTGTCGTTGACTATAGCGCGACTGAAAGCCCCTACGGAACTAACCGCAAACATTCCTACCAAACACAACGCCATCAGCATTCTCTTTATTTCACGCATGATGTAACTCCGCTTGATTTTGGTTTAGAAATAGGAGCAAGAATACTGAGGCGATTAAAATATGAACTTGGCTTTAGATCAATAGTTATTACTGAGTTATCATATCAACTATTAGCTGCCATCCTGCATGATGCTAGTCGCAAGTATCACCGAGCGGGTTTAATTCAAACACCTTTAGATAAAGCAACAGAGCAAAGAGTAATATTACGTACAAATAGCATTGCCTGATTTGAACCCATCTAACTACCCTAGTGATTAGCATCTATCGGTATATAGATTTTTCTTTTCATTATTCTAACTACATTTCCATAAAACTGGCCTTCCAGCGCCTCAAGTGTATTATGATTAATATCCTCATCTGAGCCGAGCTTGCTTGTCCACATCCCTGATTCTAGTTGTCTAGCGATATGTGTTGGCTTTCTATCCTTCTCATATATAGCGATTTTCTCGAACCCTTTTTCAAGCTCTGCGCTGTCGCATATGTGATAACTCAACACTCTGAAAGCATCTGCCCATCCATCTATTGATTCTTCTCTAAGAGCACCGGGAGGCCAATAATATCCTCTAGCTGTATCCCAGTAGCGCCAGAAGTCCTTTGCAGCATAAGCAATACAATTATATTTAGGGGTGCGCTCGCTCGTTTTTTCCCATCCGCTCGCTTGGAGCTTAGGAAAATCTACTTCTAAATCATAATCATCATTAAATTCTAGTAATCCCTTTTCTTCCATTTGCTATAAGTAGTTATGCTGTCTTGCCCAATTTAGCCAAACGTCAACAGCGGCATCTAAATCCCCCGCTTTCTCAAGGTCAGGTGCGGACTCTTCATCACAAATAGCGTAAAGCGCCCACAGCCAATGGTCATGTGTTTTCTCAAAATCATGGAAAATGTAGGGCAACACATCTTTGCCCATTCCAATGATTTTCTGATAAGCCATGTTGATAGATTTTTCATGGATAGATGAGATGTGACGAGTCTCTCTACGCCATTGCTTCGATAGACGGCCAAACTTTTCCTCTATGGATTCGGCTTTAGAGGCCACATGATGTGGGAGCCGTGTAAATGTGATTTTTTGAATTGTCGTATTTTTTTTTGTGTTTTCTGAGCTTGGTAAAGCGTGTTTGTCCAGAGAGCGGCGTTTAGAATTGCGCGAATTTTTTGTGCGCCAGGAACGCTTATGGCCTCTACGCTGTTGGGATAATTTATTAGGTATTACATTAGATTGGTTGTTTTCAGTGTATGTCATTATTCGATCTCTGTTGGTTTCTTATATCTGTCTTCCCATAATTTAATCTGTTTCTGGAGTATTTCTGAAAACTCTTTAATCTGATTGGGTCTAAGAACTATTCGGAAAATGCAGTAAGCGGATAGCTTTTCTAGTTTCTGAAAAGCATCTTTGGTAAATACAATAGGATGTTCTGTTTGAAAAAATGAAATAATAAACTCCTCCGGGAAAGGCTGAACAATATACTGATCCGCATATGATATTTCAGTATCCTCGAATATAAACTCTACATTGATGGTTCGCTGTAGTGTTTCGGGGTCGGCCTCCGAAAAGTTAATTGACATCTTTTCTGATTTTTCATCTTCAGCCATGAAGCACCTCCTATCGAGAAGTTATGGTATCGTAATGCATTCATGAAGTCGAGAACGCAACTAGACTAACCACAGCCTGAGAGTTCAAAGTAGGGAGAAAGATAAAGGCAGGTAACGATGGGCGCGAAAAAGAATGAGTCTAAACCGAAGCTTGGCGAACGGGCTATTGGGTGGCTCGATGCCATCCCTATTGAAGAGACGATCTGTTATATGGCTTTGTATTCGCTCTTTTGCGAACGTAATCATAATCAAGCAGCCTTGCTTAGCGTCACTCAGGAAGAATTCAGTCAACGAGTTATTGAAGTTATAACATGGCTGTTACCTACTCTAATTTCTTCACAAGTCTATAGAGACGAAGATGCCGACCTTATCATTATCCAGCATTACATAAGAATGAGATATATTAGGCACGGGGTAAACGACATATCCTCATCCGAAGGAAAAGCGATATGGCAAGAGTTATGGAAGAACTTAGACAGCAACCCAGTGACCGCCAAAATCAAAGAGAAAGCTTTGAAGGAAGGCGTAAAAGCGAAAAAGGAACATAAATCTTTTGATGACCCACTGAAGAGACAAGCGGAGAAAAACTTCCTGCATTTTCGACGTATCTTTAACCGAGCACTGAGGAGACTTCAGTTTCTTTTTCAACAACGGGACAATGACTTAACAAGCTACCTTAACTCAACCATCCAAGAAAGATAGCCCCTCCCCCCCCCGAAAACAGGCCATTTTGTTGGGGTGTGACCCAATCATTAGTCTACCTTAATATCCTTCCTGCACCGATTCTGAAGAGTCGCATAAATCACATTGATTGAGAGGTGAGTACCAATGGCTAACAATGATGAAATCTTTGAAGAAGCTGATGGCACTGTAAGCGAAATCAGTGGCCTCATCGCTGAATGGCGAACGAATGGGAGTAGGCGATTAGAGCTACCCACACTCATAGAACAAATCGAAGAGCTTGCATCCGATTACACTGGCGAAGAAACCGAGTAATTGGATGCCCAAGAAGCTGCGGAAGATTGAGGCGCATGGTTGTTGATGCAGTAGTCAGGCAAGCAATCAAAATCAAGGTGCTTTGCTAAAAGTTGCTTTACGTGTCTCATCTAAGCGAAAGCTTCATGCTGGATAACTACATTTTGATCGGAGGTATTGTTATGGCAACCGCAAGTGAATTGAGAGAACGAATCCGAGAGCTTGAGGCTGAACTGGAAGAAAAAGACGAAATCATCAGTGACCTACAAGATACGATTGATAAGGTCTATGAGTTAGTCAGCCCGGAATCGGAGGACGAGGACACTGACGAAGATGACGACCTTGATTCTGATGAAATCGAGGAATAGCGATTTCGGCATTCAACACTGACCGCATGGAACCTTTCTAATTCGCTGCGGGTTCCTAGCGATTCACTGCAATGGGAAAAGCCTTTTAACGCTGACACTCTGGAAAGGTTCAAAGTGTTAAGAGGCTTTCCGTTTCACGCTCATGTTAGCGCATGAGCGATCATCATACGCGCCGATGCGTGCGGCGGTACGGTTATATTCTACCAGATTGCCTACCCCTACGCATTGGCTGAGTCATAGGAATTGAAGCTAATGCGCCCATTATCAAAAAGGAAAAAGCTCATTCTTGTTTAACAAAGGTAAGGGCTGAGGTGAGGGTAATGGCAAAGCGTAAGACAAGCCCTAAAACGAGTAGCTTTGTTTCGTCATATACGGATGCACAGTACATGGTGGAAATGGTTTATCAAAATCAGGTGGGTCACTTCGCGGTGCTAGACGGTTCAGGCATCAAGGTTGAGCCGAAAGTGATTATCAGCGGGCAGACGATGAAACCACACGAAGATTCAATGGGCATCTTAAAAACAAATGTTGTGCGCCTGCCAAGTGAGCCGAAACCTTACAAATCAAAACGAGAGCTTTTAGAGCAAATTCAAAGTTACATTCACGGCTTCTGCGATATGCCTGCCTTCTGGGAGAAACTCAGCGCGCATTATGCCCTAATGACATGGGTATTTGATCGGTTTGGTTCTGTACCATACCTGCGCTTCTTAGGTGAATTCGAGACTGGTAAAACTCGAATGTGGGAGGCGGTCGGCAATTGTAGCTATAGGCCAATATTCATTACAGGTGGCACAACCGTTGCCCCGATGTTCAGGATCATAGAAAAATACAAAGGGACGTTGCTTATAGACGAGGCCGATTTTAAAGACTCTGAATTAGACTCCGCAATTATAAAGGTTTTAAACGTAGGGTATCGAGCCGGGGGCAACGTGCTACGCGCTGAAAAGGTCGCAGACACGTATACAGAGAAAGCCTTTGACGTATTCTCTCCGAAGATTCTTACAAGTCGCAAGCGGTTTGCAGATGAAGCGACGGAAAGCCGCTGCTTGACCTATGTTGTGCCGAATAACAAGCGGATACGGGCCGGAATACCGATTCAGATTTTGCCACACATCGCAGATAGCTTTAGGGAGCAAGGGCAAGAGATTCGCAATATGTGTCTACAGTGGCGCTTCGATGTCTGGCGAACGCTCCAACCTGATTTGAATGTGCCGGTTGATTTGCCGAGTCGGTCACGCGAGATTGCAGTGCCGATCCTGAGCGTGATTAATGACCCGGCGTTTAGAGATGAGTTTTTAGATTGGATGTGTCATCAGGGCCGAGAACGTAGGCAGGAATCACAAACGGCCTTATGTGTTCAGGCGGTTAATTCAGTCTTGGGTACGCAGACAAAAGGCAGGCTGATAGTGGGAGACGTGCAACGGGAGATGATTAGAATTTCCGAGGAGAGCGGAGACGAACTTTCCATAAGCAGTAAAGCGGTTGGCGATATGATGCGCCAGCTTAGATTCGACCCCGCGCCGCGCACTGGCAAGGGTCGGCAATATTGGGTTACTCGAAAGCAGATGGATGAGCTACTAGACGAATTTCATCTGCGCTAGGTGAACATGGTGAACATGGTGAACTTTATCTGGGGTCGGTAGTGAATGAACATGCAAAAATTCCTATTGTATTGATGTAAAGAAAATAATAGGGATAGCTTAAAATGGTCACTTTAGCCATACCCCTATCCAATGTTCACCATGTTCACTAAGTTCACCTAATTTGAATCATTGCTCTAACGATTACAGCCGGATTTTCAAGGCATGAGCAATGCTTTTACAGCGAATGAGCAAAGACTAATCAAAGAGAAGCGCAATTTTCACTGATGATCTATAGATAATCGCCAGATCATCGCCATATGGTTACCAAATGAAAGCTAAAAAACAATCCCAAATAAACTCCAAAGAAACTGGAAAAGAATCTGCAAGGAATCTGCAAACGATCTCCGATACAACCGGAAAAAAAGCCATGAGGTAGGACATAATGAAAGAAAGTGATGCTGCGACATATATGCAATCAGAGCGTTTATTGACGGTCAAAGAGGCCGCAGCCTTTCTCGCAGTCAAAACGCGCACGATCTACGCATGGGTGAGTGAAAGGCGCATACCTTTTTGCAGAGCCGGAAGGCTATTGCGCTTTGACCGTGCCGAGCTTTCCGCTTGGGCAGTGGCGCAAGCTGAAAATAAGTCTGCAAAAGAGCTTCTGCGCGTGGTAAATTCCTAGTCGCTCTTTAACGGCGGCAACCGGAAAGGAGCGATTTTCATGGCTGTTAGAAAGCGAGGTCAAGCTTGGTGCGTTGATATATGCGAGAAAGGCAAGCCGCGTATTCAACGAGTGCTAAAAGGCGCGAGAACGAAAGCGCAAGCTTTGAAAGCGGAAGCCGTTATCAAAACTCAGCTTTTCGAGAAAAGATTTGGTTTGATCGAAAGACCCGAAATCCGCTTTGAAAAGTTTGTTGCTGAAAATTTCCTGCCTTACTCCAAGCTCAACAAAAAGAGTTATGAATCCGATGTGAGTATTTGCAAGGCTTTGTGTTCATTCTTTGGAAAGCAAAGCATCGCAGACATAGACGCGCCAATGATTGAAAGATACAAGCAAGAGCGTATTAGTGAGATAACAAGGCTAGGCAGAATGCGCAGTCCTTCACGGGTCAACAAAGAGCTTCAGGCACTTTCTAAGGCTCTGACATTAGCTGGTGAAGCGGGATTGATTCAAGCCAAGCCGAAGATCAGACTTTTCAAAGTCTCGAATGAGCGAATACGTTATCTCGCGCCGGATGAAGAAACGCGATTGTTTGAAGCTTTGGATGGGTGCGAGTGGCTGCGAAACATCGTGATCGTGGCTCTAAACACTGGAATGAGGCGAGGCGAGATTTTCAGCCTTCAATGGTTTGATGTTGACTTTGAGCGTGGCTTTCTAAATGTTCGCCACACGAAAAGCGGGAAGGATAGAGCTATCCCTATGAATTCAACAATCAGGGGATTGCTCGAAAGCCTGCATAAAACGAGCAGCTATGTTTTCCCCAGTCCTAGAACTGGCGGAAAATTCGTTGACTTCAAAGGCAGGTTTGATGCGGCGAGAAAAAAAGCCGCCATCAGCAATTTCCGCTTTCACGATCTACGCCACACGGCGGCCACGCGCATGGCAGATGCAGGAGTTGACATTTTCACTCTGGCAGCGATTCTCGGTCATAGCGACATACGTATGACCAGACGTTACGCGCACGCAACGGATGAATCAAAGCGCAGAGCGGTTGAGAAATTAGCCCAAAGCAGTCTGTCACGTGACACCAGCGTGACAAATGAAAAAAGGCAAGCATTCGAGCTTGCCGCAAGTCATTGAATTTATGAGTAGCGGGGGGGAGACTTGAACTCCCGACCTTGGGGTTATGAATCCTACTTAAACCTCTTCCTTCTAATCCTATATGAGTCTATGTCGTTCGATTAAAAGGAGTCAGCAGCCAGTCGGTTCACCCTGAAAGTACATCTGATTCCGCGTAGTTCTATGTGAGCCTGCCTCACATTTGCCTCACAAGATTTGTCCGGGCCTCGAAGATGCTCAAAGGGTTGAAGCATCAGAGAGGTGAAGCGCGGGCAGCGCATCCGGCATCAAGGGGCTTACGGTTCGTACATCCGTAACGCCCCTCATTTGTATCGATGTGTGCCGTCACAGCGGAGCTAAGGCTTTGTGGCTTTCTGGGGCAGCTTATGACAGACGCCAAGGATGATGCGGTGATCCCACTTGCCGCTACGACCCTGATAGCTACTGTTCCCAGAAAGCGGCGGCGATAATGGTTGATCTGGTCTGACATGTGGAATCCTCTCTGGGATTTGAAAATATACCGCCCTGCAGACACCGCGAGACAGTCGGCTGAGCCTGCTCAGGCTGACGATGATCAATAACGGTCGACATCGATCACAGCTTTGGCGAAGTCCTTCGGAGCTTCCTGCGGCAGATTGTGCCCGACGCCGCCTTTGATGAGCCGGTGCGCATATTTGCCAGAGAATTTCTTGGCATAGGAACTGCCGTCAGGGTGTGGTGCACCATTGGCACCACCTTCAAGAGTAATGGTGGGCACGGTGATGACCGGGCCTTGGGCAAGCCGCTTCTCCAGATCGTCATATTTCGGCTCTCCTTCAACCAGGCCGAGCCGCCAGCGATAATTATGGATCACGATGCTGACATGATCCGGGTTGTTGAAGGAGACTGCGCTTCGATCGAACGTGGCATCATCGAAGTCCCACTTCGGCGAAGCGAGCTTCCAGATGAGCTTCGCAAAGTCGTGCCGGTATTTGTCGTAGCCAGCGCTGCCGCGTTCGGTGGCAAAATAATATTGATACCACCATTCGAGCTCAGCCTTTGGCGGCAATGGCATCTTGCCGGATTCCTGGCTGCCGATCAGGTAACCACTCACGGAGACAAGCCCTGTGCAGCGCTCCGGCCAGAGCGCCGCGATGATGTTGGCCGTCCGCGCTCCCCAATCAAAACCGGCGAGGATCGCCTTCTCGATCTTGAGAGCATCCATCAAGGCGATGATATCGAGTGCGACCACCGACGGCTGACCATTTCGGATCGTTTCACTTGAAAGAAAGCGCGTCGTGCCATAGCCGCGCAGAAAGGGAACGATCACCCTGTAGCCCTTCGATGCCAGCAGTGGTGCGACATCGACGAAGCTGTGAATATCGTAGGGCCAGCCGTGCAGAAGAATGACCATAGGACCATCGCTGGGGCCAGCTTCAGCGTAGCCAACGTTCAGCGGGCCGGCATCGATCTGCTTCAGTGTGCCGAACGACGTGTTCGTCCCCGATTTAATCGTAGGTAGAGATGCCGGTTTGGTCTTGCTGGCCTGTGCTTGCGCCGAACCCATAATGCCGAGTTGGGCAGCGGCAATGGTCATGGCCCCAGTGCCAAGAAAGCGGCGGCGATCAAGGTTGATTTCTTCGGCCATTTTTCTACCTCCTATTGGATTCAAATTGATGTTGCGGCGCGATGGTCTACATCCACTCTGAAACCCAAAGCCTCCTAATAGAATTTCTTCGCGCGATCCACGTCCGAGACGTGGACGACGATTGCTTCCAATTTGAGATTCATTGGTGTGCCTCCTTGCGTGTGATCACTCCGTTCCTAATCCTGTTCACCGAGAGTTTGGACATACGCTTTGCCGTATGGATAGAAGAGATCCTTGCGGCCTTAACTGACAACCCTCAATGTGAAGAACCGATAAAGCGTTGGACCAATGCGGTGATCTCATCTGCCGCTGTGTTCAATGCGAAATGACCGGCGTCAAGAACGCGAACTTGAGCAGTCGGCACATCTCGGCGATAGGCTTCACATCGTCAGAACGACGCGGAACCGTGCGTCGCCGCTCATCATGCGTGCGTAAGCCTCGGCTGCTCTTTCGAGCGGATATATTTCAATCATGGGGCGCACACCAGTTAGTTCGGCAAAGCGTAGTGTGTCCTCGGAATCGGTTGGCGTTCCCGAGGCCCAGCCTTGAATCGTTCGGCTTCCACTGATGAGCTGTATCGGCGTGACCTCAATAGGATCGAATGCGGCACCGATTACCATGAGCTTACCGTTCGGGCCAAGACCGTCAATCAACTCGGACATCGCTTTCGAGCTTGGGGCCGTCGCCAGAATTACCTGTGCGCCGCCCAGTTTTTGCAATTCCTCTGCTGCATTCGTCGCTTTGCTATCGATATACACGCTCGCTCCCAGTTTCTTTGCGAGCGCCGCGTTTTCGGACCCGCGCCCGATAGCCGCGACCTTATAACCAAACTTGTTCGCGAATTGAATTCCGAGGTGCCCCAAACCACCGATACCTAGCACCGCAACAAGGTCGCCGGGGAACGCACCGCTGTGCCGCAACGCGTTGAAGGTGGTAATTCCGGCACAGAGCAACGGTGCTGCTTCGGTGTCATTTAAACTTTCCGGTATCGCCACCAGTGCCTCCACCGGAGCCACCATGTATTGCTGGTATCCGCCGTCATAGCTGATGCCCGCAATTTTCAGATTCCGGCAATTGCCAAAATCTCCGCGCCGACACGCGATGCACGTGCCGTCGTGGCCGCCGTGCCAGCCGACGCCGACGCGCTGTCCCCTTGTCCACTCGGAAACACCGGCACCCGCTTCATCAATGATGCCTACGACTTCGTGTCCTGGAACGCGGGGATACTGAATTCCGGGCCACAAGCCGTCTTTCGTGAGCGCGTCACTGTGGCAGACGCCACAGGCCTGCACTTTGATCCGCACGTGTCCTACACCGGGGTCAGGAATCTCGCGCTCGACGATTTGGAAATCCGCTCCCGGTGCAGGAATCTGCGCCACCTTCATTGGCGCTGTTGTGATTTTTTTCGTTGCCATAAATCCTCCAATAAATTTCTAGCCATTGTTGAAAAGCACTTCTCGCTATAGGCGAGACGACCGCTTGAGTATGCGCGAGATCAACCGCTGAACTTAACGCCTGTCATCTTCTCGCTGAGACGCCACAGTTGCTCCGCCAGGTCGGGATCGATAGCCCAGGGGAGCACTCCCGTCGGTTGTTGACCCGGCCTCTGTGGGGTGAAATCCGAAATGACCTCGGCGATGTCGGCGTCCATGCAGTAAACCCCGCCTTTTCCCTCTAACTGAGGACTCGTCGCGCACCAGACGCTCGTCGCCGCTCCCTGTTCGGGAGTCTTTAACTCTCCGTCGAAGGCGAGTTCTTCATCTGCACGCCGGACGCGCCGAGGGCGAAGGCCGCAACGATGCCCCGAGCATCAGCGATGCCTCCGGCGGCTACCACCAGCAGCTTCACGGCGTCTACGACCTGAGGCACGAGGGCGATAGTGCCGATGAGAGACTCTTCCGAAGGCCGTAGGAATGAACCGCGATGGCCTCCCGCTTCAAAGCCCGAAGCGGCGATGACATCTACACCCGCCTCTTCAAGCGCAATCGCCTCATCCACGGTCGTCGCTGTCCCGATGATTGCGATACCCCGATGACGGCACTCATCTAAGACCTCTTTGGGAGGGATTCCGTAGATGAAGCTGAATGCCGGTACCTTCGCGTCCAGCAACACGCGAGCCTGTTCCTCGAATCGGATCGGCGAATACGGTTTGTACTGTGGGAGCGGTACCCCCAACTCCTTCAGGTGACTGCCGAGCGGCGCGAGACTGCGGTTAAAAGTTGCTTCATCTGAAGCTCTCGCGCCATCGTCTTCCATCGACACCCATAAGTTCATTGCGAACGGCTTGGCCGTGAGCGAGCGAATCTCTGCGATCACGTCCTTGATCTCTTCCGGTGCCAAGCTGTGCGCGCCGAACGATCCGAGTCCGCCGAAGTTGGAGACCGCCGCCGTCAGTCTCTGCGACGACAACCCGCCGAGCGGCCCTTGAATGATGGGATAGTCAATCCCGAGTCTCGCAGTCAGTCGATTTTGATTCCAGGTAATCATCAGTCGGACACCTCAAAGATCACCTCAAGCTCGACGGGAGTGCCGAGCGGAGGGATTGCGACCCCGTACACCAGGCTGCCACTCGAACAGCGTCATCGGCGAGGAACATGACGGGTCTCATCCATGTAGCGGTCGGCGGCAGCGGTGGCGTCCTCCGGATTGCTGCCGTTCTGACGTGCGCTCAGATAGGGCGCGTACCAGTCCCACCAGTCGTGCTCGGCGTGCGTCTGCTCGTAGTGGTGGTGGGCAAGCCCCGTCTCGTGGAGGAGCTCTGCAACGGTCGCGACGTCCGTGGCTTGTGCACCGGTCGCCTTCCAATCGCGGCCTGGAAGCCGCGTCGGGATCTCCTGGAACAGCCAGCCGTTCCCGTCCGGATCCTCGAACGAGGCAAACGAGTAGTAGGAACGCCGTTCCGGATCGGGTCCGCCGACGCGCGGGTTCTCGACGGCGTTGTTGAACGGGCCGGCGGCATAGTGGAAGACCTCGCTCACGTCAACGCCGCGGGCGATCAAGTCGTCGCGGGCCGCCACGACGTCGTTCACGGCCAGGACTAGGCCATCCGCCGAGCCGGGTTTGGCCGACGTGACCCCCTTGCCAAAGATGATCGAGGCTTCCGAGTTGTGCGGCGTTAGCTGTAGGACGCGGAAGTCGCCGCTGTCGGTCGCGTAATCGGCGTCGAGCCGCCAGCCGAGACTCTCGTAAAACGCCTTCGCGCGGTCGACGTCGGAAACGCCGAGCAACACGACTTCGAGCTTCATATCGAATGGTACTTTTTCTTGTTCGGTCATTGTTTGGTCTCCTTTCAAGACATAGAACTGCTGCGACAGCCTAGAGAGAAGAGATCGTGTCGACGATCTCAGTTGTGGTCACCATAGCAGTGGCGTAGTTTGGGATATTGATGTCGAGAGCGGCGTGCATCTCCTCATCCGAGTAACTCGCCGTCGCATCTTTTACCACCGTGACCTCGTAGCCAAGCTCAGCCCCATAACGAACAGTTGCCTCCACGCACGTGTGTGCTATGAGTCCCATGACGATGAGCTTGTGAATACCGTGCTTTTTGAGCTGCAAATCCAAATCTGTGTTGGCAAAGCCACTGGAACACCAATGCTCGGTGGCGACAATTTCGCCCGGTTGAGGCTCGAACTCGCGGCGAATCTCGCCGCCCCACGTGCCGTATTCGAAGCTCTTATGCAACCACGCTGCCTTCTGGACAGGCGCAATGTACTTCCAGGTCTCGTAGTCGCCCGGACGGTATCGATGATGCAGCGCATAGAAAACGCAAAGCTCCGCCTTCCGCGCAGCATTCAGGACTTGCAGCATATTAGGAACACACTGATTGGCTTCCGCAACACCCTTCAGGCGATCCCATAACTTGCCTCCCTCGGAAATGAAATCGTTGTACGGATCAATCACCAGAAGCGCTGTGATCTCTTTGTCATACGTCACTTTTGCCATGCTCTCCTTATCATTGGGCGACGATCATTGTTGATTTTATCCCGGCGTTTTTGCTTCATTCCAATTGAACTCAGGTCCCTGTTCTATTTCATGAGTCCCTTAGCGTTCGGCCAGTGAGCTGCTTGTTGTATATCACTTTCACCGCGGTCATCTCACTGGGCGCTCACTTCACCAGCGTGATGAGCGGTTTCCCTTTTTCTACGACATACGTGGCGAGTTCCGCCCCGTTGCCGCTGCCGACGTTCTTCGCCGCGTGGATCGTTCCAGCCGGGATGAACAAGACGTCGCCGGCCTTGTACGTCGCTGGCGGCTTGCCCTCAATCTGATATTCCAGCGTGCCTTCGAGGACATATACGATCTCTTCGCCCGGATGCGTATGCTTCGGGGAGACATATCCAGGGTCGAAGTCGACGCGCACCTGGACAACCTCGCGTCCGGGGGCGCTGAGATCGTGCCGCTGCAGGTCCGTTCGTTTGGTTCCCGTCTGCTGCGCCCGCGCCACGTGCAGCGCCAACCCGCTTGCGACGATCAGCAGGGCTACAGCCATGATTCGAGTCGTTTTCATTTGGACTTCCTTTCGCCCTTCAAATATGTCTAATTGAACCTTTGCCCCTTTCAGCCTGGCCGCGATCAACGTATCGATCGGAAAGCTGCCCGCATTTCCTCAGTAAAAAGCTGTGGCTGTTCCCACGCTGCGAAGTGCCCGCCTTTGGCGAGCTTGTTGTAGTGAATGAGATTGGGATAGGCCCGCTCCGCCCAACTCCGCGACACCGTATAGATCTCGTCTGGAAAGACACTCACTGCAACCGGGATAGCAACGTTCTTCGGGGCAACGAAACTCAGCTTGTTCTCCCAATACAGGCGCGCCGAAGAGACCGCCGTGTTCGTCAGCCAATAGAGGGTGATGTTGTCGAGGATGTCGTCACGCGTAAGGCCCTCAGGCTGACCGTCAAAGACACGCGCGATGAGCTCGTAGCTCAGTTCATCATGGTCGAGTATCCACGCTGCCAGGCCGACCGGTGAATCTGCGATCCCGTACAGCGTCTGGGGGCGGTTCCCCATTTCCTGAGCGTAGGCCAGGCCCTTAGCATAGAAGAAGGCGAGCCGGTCATACGCGTGCCTCTCCTCGGCTGAAAGGTCGGGTGGCGGCGAAGCTCCGGTAAAGGCCGCCTTGTCAATGTCGGGTGGAACCGCGCCAGCCATGTTGGTGTGAATTCCGAGCAATTCCGGAGCCGCCTGTACACCCATCAAATCGACAATTAGCGCGCCCCAATCGCCGCCCTGCGCTACGAAGCGCGTGTATCCGAGGCGCTTCATCAACACAACCCAGGCGCGTGCAATGCGGGTCGCATCCCAACCGGTCGTGGTCGGTTTCCCTGAAAAGCCGTAGCCCGGCATCGACGGAATCACGACGTCGAATGCGTCCGATGCACTCCCGCCATGTGCCGTAGGATTCGTCAGCGGATCGATGATCTTCAACTGCTCGATGATCGAGCCGGGCCACCCGTGCGTGACGATGACCGGCAACGCATTCTGATGTTTCGAACGAACGTGGATAAAATGAATGTCGACGCCGTCGATCTCGGTCATGAATTGCGGCAAGGCGTTCAGCCTCGCCTCGCACTTGCGCCAATTGTAATCGGTCGCCCAATAGCGTGCGAGCTTCTGAGTCGTCGCGAGCTGCACGCCTTGCGATTCATCGGTGACCGTTTCCCGCTCAGGCCACTTTGTCGCGTTTATGCGCCTGCGCAATTCGGTAAGTTCCGTTTCCGGAACATTCACATGAAACGGACGAATAGCGGTCTTGTCACCTGTCTGCTCGCTGCCTCGTTGTGTAACACTGGTTTGAGTCATGGTGTCCTCCTTTTGAGTAGTTTTGGATTTCGAATCTGCAAATGCTTCGGTGATCGTCCCTGGGCCGCGCGCTCCCTGGTCGCACTCTGGGTCAGCGCACCCATCTGGGCGGGTTGCTGCGCGAGCACATTAACGGTCGGTGCCAGAGACACCGTTGCCGCAAAGAGCACGACGAGGAATCGCGAGAGCAGACCGAAGGCACTCGGGGTGTGGGCTTGGGCCGTGTACTGCACTTTTTCGAGTTGCATGGTGTGTTCTCCTTGATAAAAAACCGTCTGTTGCACGTATCGGATTCACTAGGAGTGCTATCTCGTCTGCCTCGCCACCTCCCACTATGAGGGATTGGAAAAATAAATACATCACAAGATTAGAGTATTTTTTGCTAAAACTTTTGACCTTAGACGGGAATACCACTATCGGGGTACTCAGGACTAAACCGGCAAAGATATGGCAGAGACCCGGTTGATCCCAATGCCTTGTTTGGACTCCTTTATTTCCACTTCCACTGTGCCGCCACGCTTGTCATACAGCCTACTGTAGGCGAGCGTGACAGCATCCTCATCATCAATGGTGTGAACTGGCAGATGCAGTTGCCTGATGACCTCGGCAGGATCGAGCGTGGTGAGCAGACAGGCGTAGCGGAAGGGGCGCTTTTTCTGCTTCTCTTCCTTCAGTGGCGGCCAGCGCAAGATCAGACGCCTTATTCGTCCATGGGAATCTCTCCTCATGTTGACATTCGACAAGTCATGGGATACGCTCTGACTTGTCGAATGTCGAGAGGAAACCGATGAAGAACATACAGACCGATTTATTACAGGGAACGCTCGACCTGCTGGTGCTCAAGACACTCCAGATCGGGCCGATGCACGGCTGGGACATCGCGCAGCGCATTCAGCAGGTCTCGCGGGGCATCCTGCGTGTTGGGCAAGGGTCACTCTACCCGGCGCTGCATCGGCTGGAGGCACAAGCCTGGATCGCCTCGGAGTGGGGCGCATCAGAAAACAATCGCCGAGCAAAGTTCTACAAACTGACTGCGACCGGGCGCAAACAGTTGGCTGCTGAGACTGAGACCTGGGAGCGCTTCACCGGGGCGGTAAAACTGATCCTGAAAACTACCTAGAGCGGAAGGAGGCGGGAGATGCTCAACAGGCTGAAACTGCGGCTGCGCGCTTTATTCCACAAAGCGGAGATGGAGCGGCAATTGGATGAGGAGTTGCGCTTTCATCTGGAGAAAGAAATTGAGCAGAACCTGACGCGCGGGATGAGTCCTGAAGAAGCACGTTTGGCAGCGCTGCGCAGCTTTGGTGGGATTGAGCGGGTGAAGGAAGAAAGCCGGGATGTGTGGGGCGTCCGTTTGGTGGAAGAACTATGGCAAGACTTGCGTTATGGCTTGCGAATGTTGCTCAAGCAGAAAGGCTTCACGATCGTCGCCGTGCTTTCACTGGCACTGGGCATCGGCGCGAATACGGCGCTATTCAGCGTTGTGGATGCCGTGCTGCTGAAGACCTTGCCGGTTACCGAGCCGGAGCGGTTGGTGCTGTTTGAATGGCAAGCCGGACGCCCGTTCAGAACAAATGGCATGAGCGGCACGTCTACGTGCCTGACCGCCAGACATGAGGGGGCTTCGCTGTTTCGCTACGACGTCTTTGAAAAAATGCGCCAGGCGCGCGCCGCTGCGCCGGAAAGCCCGCTCAGCGATTTCTTTGCCTTCGCTCCGATCTGTGAATTGACCGCGGTGGTGGATCGACCAGGCGGAGATCATCAACGGGCAAGCCGTGTCAGGCGGCTATTACGCCGGGCTCGGAGTGCAACCGAGCTTGGGACGCGCGATCACTGACGAAGATGACAAACCGGGCGCAGCGCCAGTGGTCGTGCTCAGCCATCAATTTTGGCAGGAGCGGTTCGGCGCCAATCCCGCCGTCATCGGCCAGCCGCTCAAACTCAACAAGCAATCATTCACCATCATCGGCGTCACGCCGCCCGCTTTCACCGGCACGTTGCAGGTGGATTATCACCCTGCCGTCACCATTGCGATTGCCTGCGAGCCGTTGCTGCGGGGTGAGAATAGCAGATTGGGCACGGCGAAAGAGCCGGGTCTCTGGTGGCTGAATTTGATGGGACGGCTCAAACCGGGCGCGACCTACGAACAGGCCCGCGACAGCTTGAACGGCACGTTTCAAGCCGCAGCCCTGGAAGTCATGCCGCCGCCGCGCAAAGCGAATGAACCGGCGCAACTCGATCCGAAGGATTATCCGCGCCTGATCGCCGAATCCGGCAGTCGCGGGATGCTGGACGATCGCAGAGTCTATTCACCCACCATCTATGGACTGTTCATCGTGGTGGCGCTCGTGCTGCTGATTGCCTGTGCCAACGTGGCGAACCTGTTGCTGGCGCGGGCGGCCTTGCGCAGCGCTGAGATCAATGTGCGGCTTGCGGTCGGCGCGGGGCGCTGGCGTCTTGGTCCGACAACTGCTGACCGAAAGCGTGCTGCTCGCGGGTTGGGCGGCGCAGTCGGCGTGCTCTTCGCCTTCTGGGGCAAGAGCGCGCTCCTGGCGCTGACCGACAAAGACACGGGATTTTTGCCCAGCGGCGTTGACCTCAGTCTGAATTGGCGCGTGCTGGCGTTCACGCTCGTCAGTCTCGCTACTGACCGGCGTGCTGTTCGGATTGGCACCCGCGTGGCGCGCGACGAGCCTGGATTTGGCGACCTCGCTCAAACAGAGCCGCCGCACGACGGGCGCAGTATCGCGTTTGAGCAAAGGGCTGATCGTCGCGCAGGTCGCGCTCTCGTTGCTGTTATTAGTCGGCGCGGGTTTGTTCATCCGCACGCTCTACAATCTGCAACACGTCAACCTCGGCTTCAATCAAGAGAACCTCCTGCTCTTCACCTTGCAGCCGGAGCAGGGCGGTTACAAAGACGAACGGCTGTTGCAGTTCTATCAGCAACTCTTTGCGCGGCTGGATAACCTGCCTGGCGTGCGCGCGGCAACGTTCGGGCGCACATCGCGCTGATCGCGAATGACAATTGGGCCAACGACTTCTTGCTGCCCGGCGAGACGGAAGGGACGCCGGACGCGCGACACCATGCCGGCAGATGGTGCGCGAGAACTATTTTACGACGATGGAAATCCCGCTGCTCGCGTGGACGCGGCTTCACGGCGCAAGATGACGAGCGGGCGCCCACAGTCGCCATCGTCAATCAAACCTTCGCGCGCAAGTTTTTTCCCAACGAAGACGCGCTCGGCAAGCGCGTCACATTTAAAGATAGCAAACGTGAAGTCGAGATCATCGGCATCGTCGCCGATACCAAATACACGAGCCAGCGCGAAGAGATCAAGCCGCTGCTTTACACGCCCTGGCGGCAGGAAGGCGCAATGATCGGCGAGATGCATTTCGCCCTGCGCACGACGGGCGAACCGACCGCGCTCGCCGCCGCAGTGCGTCAAGTCGTGCGCGAACTGGACAGCAATCTGCCGGTCACAGAAGTCAGCACGCAAAGGGCGCGCTCGCAGGCCACGTTGGGACGGGAACGCCTGTACGCACGGCTCTTGAGTTTCTTCGGCGGATTGGCGCTCCTGCTGGCGGCCATCGGGCTCTCCGGCGTGTTGGCCTATTCGGTCGCCCAACGCACGAACGAGATCGGCATCCGCATGGCGCTCGGCGCGCAAGCACACGATGTCTTGCGGCTGGTGATCTGGCAGGGAATGAAGCTGGTGCTGGTTGGACTGGTGGCGGGTGCGGCGGGCGGTTATGCGCTCAAGCGCCTGGTCGAGAGCAAGTATGTGAGCCTCGAAGATTGGCAGCGTCAATTCGGCGAGCAGCTTTACGGCGTGAGCGCAGTCGATCCCTGGACGTTCAGCGTGATTGCCACGTTGTTGATGTTAGCGGCATTGGCGGCTTGTTACGCCCCAGCGCGGCGCGCGACCATGATCGATCCAATGATTGTGCTCCGGTCCGAATGATTGTGCTCCCGCTCTCTCAAAATGTCTGCGGAGCTAATGCTGAACAATTATTTCTCTTCCTTGCCAGCGGCGTTTTCAGCTTTCTTTTCCATCGTCTTTATGTCGTTGTAATTCATGACGGCATTGAAGAGCATGTTGAACTCGCCGTGATTCTGCCAGCGATAACAAGGGTTGGTCGAGAACAAAATCACGCGCCCGCTCCCCGTCGGCACGTCAACAATCGCAGGCCGGTTGCGAATCTCCGCAACGCCTCTCATCAAACCGCTCAATATGGATTTGTCGCCGCCGGGAAATTGCATAAGCACCTGCTGCGCGCGATTCCTCTCCGGCACTTGAAGCAGCGGGCCGTTCGCGTAGCGCACGGGCACTGTCTTCTTCGCGTATCCGTAAAAGATCGGATGCGTTGACTGCATTATCTCCGCTTCAACAATCGGGCCGGGAGCGTAGAACTGCGGCGAAGTGCGCCCCGCATCAATCGTGCGCGTCAGGCCGAACTCCGCCGGAAAAAAGCTCGCGCTCCCCATCGTGATGAGCAACGCCGCCGGAGTTTACGAACTTCTCGAACTCGGCGACGCCCGCAAGCCCCATCCCTCCCGTGATCTCTTCCGATTCGCCGTACATTCCGAGGTTCTTAAATCGGTCGGTCTTCGTGTAGGCAATCGGCTTGCTCTTAGGCTCGATGTCATAGACGATGCGTTTGCCGCTGCCCCCCTGATTCGGCATGAGGATTACATCGTAAGCAGCGCGAAGGTCGCCTTTCTTAACGCGCTCTTTGTAGATCAAATCGAAAGGCACTTCGAATTTGTCCAGCGCGTGACGAACCCATCCCACTTCCTGCGTGTTTCCCCACAGGCTGTAAACGGCGACCCGCGGCATATCCAGTTCATGCATCGGCACATCCGGCAAACTTGCGAGCGCGACGGCAGTCAGACCTGATCGCTCGACCGCCGCGCGCACAAGCTTGTGAACATCTTTGCCGCTCTGGTTGACGTTTACTATGAACGAGCCTGCGGGAAACTCTGTGTTGCCGTCTTTGAACGACTGCTCGACGGCCTGAACCTTCAGATCTTTCAAGCGGTAGCGCAGCGTGATCATGTTGTTCGAGCCGTAATGCGCTATCGACGTATGCCGCCGCCGGCTTCGCCGCCGCTCACGGTTCCGGTAACATCTACTTTTGTGACAGGCTCGACCGTTGCGTCGAGGATCGCTTTGTCGGCAACCTCTTTCACTTCCGTTTGCATCATCAACCCCATCGTCCAGCCTGTGTCGTCATACGTGCGAAGATTCGGGTCCGGGAAGTCCTGCTTTTCGAGCAGAATCTTCGCCAGTCTCCCGTAAGGCTGATCGCGCTTGATGACGTAAGAGCCTGCCGGAAACGTGACCTCCTTCAACTTGATCTCGGCGGTCGCGCGGCCAACCTCTATGCCCTGGATTCTGAGAGTGTTGACCAGCTGAGCTACGCGCGTCGGGTCGCGCTGGCCTGCCGGAATCACAAACCCGAAGGGCGCATCCTTCTTGCCGGACTCGATTGAGTTGCGACTCTTCTGATAGAAGTTTTCGAGAATGACTTTTGGAAATGATGATGTCAGTTGCAAAGCCGACAATACGCCCGTCTGCATGTAGTTCGTGTTGTTTCGCATTGACCACACGACTTCTTTGTAAGGCGGCAGCGGCCGGTACCACTCGCGCGAAGTTTGAGCTTCATCGGTGACTGTGCGCTTCATCGTCGTTCGCGCCGCCGTTGCCGAACGTTTCGTACATTCGGAGCATCCCGTTGTGATTCGACGACATGAAACCCAGATAACCGGGCGACCACATGTCAACGAACCCGTGAGTCCACACGCCGGGCATGCCGTATTTGATCATCTGCGACATCTCGAAATTCGAGAACCACGGCAACTCGCCATAAAGAATCGGATCGAGCGTGGGATTCTGCGGAGCCTGCCCGCTGAAGGTGTAGAGAAACGGCACCGACTCGTGCAGGTCGTGCATGATCGGCGGATGCCACTGCAAGTACCAGTCGAGCAGAGCGCGCATCGTCACCTGCGAATAGTTGATGTCGCGGTTGTTGTCGTGAAAGATGTATTTGCCCCAGTACGGAGGCCCGCCGAAAGATTCTTCTTCGCCCTTCTCGTCGACTTTGTAACGGTAGTACCAGTCGACATAGCGGTCGCGGCCGTCAGGGTCGGCGACGGGCGTGATCGTGACGATGATGTTGTCGCGGATCTGTTTGATGATCGGCGAATCTTCGTCACCAACCGATAAGCCAGTTCCATCAGCATTTCAGGCGGGCCGGTCTCGCCGCTGTGCAGCCCGCCCATCAGGTGATAGATCGGCTTGGCTTTCGTGATGACGCCGCGCGCATCCGCGTCCGACAGCCTGCGCGGGTCGGCCAGCTGTCCGAGATATGCGCGATATTGATCGAGGTTCTTGATTGATTCTTCCGACGAGATTGCCACCACCACGCACTCGCGCCCTTCATCCGTAGTGCCGATTGAAATGACTTTCACGCGGGGCGACTTCGCCGCAAGCTGGCGGTAGTAACCGATTACATCTGTGTAATAAGTGAGCTTGCCGGGCGCGCCTATGTGATGGCCGAGCGCGTCTTTGGGCGAAGGAACAGTCGCAGATTTTGGCAGATGATCAACAAGTGGGCTGATGAATTCAGGCTTTGTAGTCCATTCTTTGACAGAGCGGGCAAAGTCTTCGTCCATCTCTTGCGGTTTGGTTTGCTGCGCCGTTGCAGTGGCGCTCAAGAATACGAGAGCCGCAAGAATTGACAGCCAACGCCAGCGGATTAAATGAATTGCAATCATCCGGAGTGTCTCCTTCACCTTAAAGTCTGTTTTAGAAAGAAGCTCCGTAGGAGCGACCTGCTTAATCGAAAGGTCGTTCCTACGGAGCTACGGTAAACTTTACCACCGCCGATACTATAGACAGGTCGTCCCTAACGGGACTGCTAAAACACGTTCTTAGATTTTTCGAACTCAATCTTTGAACCAGTATTTCGTCTTCTGCGCCCATTCGCTCTTAGGATATTTCCTGTGCAGCGTATCGTAGGCTTGCTTTGAAAACGTGCCGGTCTGTTTGTCCGCGCATCCGTAACGGGTCGCCCTCACTGCAAGGTGCAGCGCTTCGGGCGCTCGCGGATCGTCCGGTTTAATGCCCGCCCACTTTATCGCTTGAGCGCAAAGATAATTCGGCGCTGTGCCCAGAGCCGCGAGCCGCTTCCACTCTGCGCTCGCCGTCGTCTTTTGCGCGACGGTGAGAAAATCGGGCGAGCTGATTTTATTTTTCGTTTCGATTTTCTTGACCACGGTCTCATCGTCAACGATACGGTTTGCCCGTACTCGCACCACCAGTTGTCGCGATAGCTTTCTATCTCGCTGAATTTTGCCGCGCGTCCCATGCTCGAATCAACACCGGTCGCGTACCCGGAAACTTCAGCATCAGGTAAACGGCTGCGAATTTTTTGCCGCTTTGTCCTGAGCCGCGACGTAAGCGTCGAGATACTGTTTCAACTCAGGCGCGAGGCTTTCAACTGCCGGAACGAGCACGAGCGCTGTCGCTTCATCGTCCAACAACGCGGCGCGCACCCACACTGCAATAGCGAGGTCTCTGCGCAAATGCGAATGTAGAGTTTTGTTTAAAACAGCTTCTTTCAAAACGCTCAACGGCATCATCTCGTTCAGCACTCGCGTTGCGTCCTCGTCCCAGGATACGCGAATTCGCGGAGAGACTTTCACATCGTCTGATGCTTCGTCTTTATCCATCGGAAGCTCTCTGCCATCTTCATCATAAGTAACGCCGGAAGGGTTGCGCTCGGAGTACCGGAGAAACTCATTGAGATTGGCGGCAACTCTCATCCTGAGCGAAAGGAACCGATTGAGCGCAGATGCCGGAAGCGACGAAGCAGACGAAGCCAACAACTCGTCGAGCCGCCTGCGCGCTTCGTCTTTGCGATTTGATTCGATCATCAATCTGTTGAGGTGATAGGTGATTGATGTAGTAGCAGGCGACTGTGACTTGAGATTTGCGGCTGCTCCGATAAGCGCGGCGGCCTTCGGATGATCGGCATTGATTTTTGTGAGCGCAGCCACAAGCCATGGAGTCGCGCCGGTCTTCTCCCATTTCTGTAGAGAGTAGTTGAGCGCATCTCCGTCTTGAATTTGAAACGTAAGCACCCAGTCGGTCAAATCGTCTTCGCGTCCGACTTTCGGAAGACCGGCAAACGTTCTCTCTTTTTCGCTGTCCTCGTCTTCGCCTGTGAATCTGTCGAGCAACCGCGTGTAATCAAGCAGATCTTGTTTCAGGCTCGCGCCCGCGTTTTTCTTCATCAGATCCCCGGCAAGTTCGCGCAAACGGCTTTCCGGGTCGAGGCGGAATCGCACGAAGTTCCGCAACCCTCTGGCAGACTGGTGCAGCGCGGTTTGATTTTTGTCCGCGAGAATTTTTTCCAACTGCGCTTGAGCCTCGGCGAGCGCGGCGTTGTCTACTTTGCCGGGCTCTGTCGTCAGCGTCGCTTTGCGGATGAGCGTTCTTGCGACCAGATAAGGCGCTAGCTGGCGAAATGGCGAAGACCCGTCGGCGGCGATTGCCTTGAACATTTGACCCGCCGCATCGAAGTTGCCCGCATAAAAATTCGCTGCGGCAATTTGATAAGCGCGATTCGCTTTGATCGTTTGCGAGGCAGACGGAGCGGCGGCTTCGGGAATCTCTTTGCCTTCGGAGCAGACGGCGAAGACTCGCTGCTGCGTCGCGGCGAAGTCTTTGACTTCTGCGCTCGACGCGCCGTATTTTGCAATCAGTTTGTTCAAAGTGTCAGCCGCGTTTCGGAAAGCGTCTCGCGGGCAATTGAGATAATTGATGTAGAAATCTTTTCTGTCTTCGGAGCGAAATACCTCGGGCTTCGCCTGCGCGTTCGCGCCCGGAACTTTGTTTAATGCTTCGAGCCACGCCTTCACCCAATTTTCTGCATTATTATTTTCATTTTCCCAGTAATGCTGTAATCGTTCGTCCCACAGCGCGAGCGCAGACTTTTGTTCTTCCTTGTCGAGTCCCGCGCCTGTGAAATAGCGATAGGCGACCACGAGATAAGAACGCGCGTATGTCGGTTCGAGAACGCCAAGCTCTCCAGCCGCGAATCGCGCGAGCGGAAGGTCAGGATGCTTTTCGTAAGTGAAGACTGCGCGCGCAGAGAATGGCCCGCAACCGAGTGTGGGCCGCGTGCTGCAAAGCAGAACGGCCATCATTACGATGACGAAAACTGCTTGCCATTGCTTCAAAGTTTTCAATCTCTTTGTTGCCATTTCCGAACCTCTTCAACAATTTTTTGCGCGGACTGCTCAGACCACGAGCGCGGGTTGAACACATAGACTCTTCGACCGGCAGGCAATGCGGTCAATGGTTCGTCGGTTGACACGCCAATACTGTGACGCGCGATAGCAGTACTGAAATCCGTGCCCGCTTCAAGTCGCGCCAGGATGTTCGGACGGTCAACGCCCATGCGAAACAGCATCGGCACGGCTTCATCAATCGGAAGACCCGTGAGCCAGTTGTCGCCCATGCACCACGACGCAAGCGCAGTGATTGAAAGCTTCACTCTAGGCGGAAGTTCGCGCCGCAAATCAGCAAGCAGGTCGCGATAAAACTCTCGTTCCGACGAGCGCGCGTCGAAATCTATTTGAATCGCTGCGACTGTTTCATTACGAGCGAGTTCGACAATAGCTGTGACTGCTTGCGTTCGCTCGGCGTGTGAAAGCTGCGCCGAACGGTTCGATTCGATGCGGGTGACGGCGATGAGTTTAGTCTCAGGCAGAACGCTCAAAGGCTGAAGTCGCGGTCGAATGATTACCTTGTCGTTTCTCAAATAGATGGTTCGCGCAAGGAACGCGACGCCAACTTCGTCTGTGTTGATGAACCGCAAGTCTTCGGGCCGCTCCCATGCCCAGAGAATTATTTTAGGAAACTCGCTCATCCGGTCTTCGGACGAAACGGGAGAGAGCAAAGCTTTAACTCCCGTGTTGAACCTGCCGAAGAGCAAAGTTAAAGCAGGAATCAGCGCGGCAAGAGCTACGCCTGCGATCAGATTTCGTTTTAATTTCGGTAAAGCCGTATGCATATATATTTTGGTTTAGCGGACGAAAGTATACGCTGGCGGCGGTGACTAAGAAAAGGGGTTAGCCTTGCTGCCAGCTTCGTATATCGCGGGCGAGCGTTCCAAATCCATTTGGGAATAGTTGTTCGATCATATCAAGGTTCCGAATCAACCGTGTTGCTTCTTTGATGGCGCATCGAGTTTCCAGTTCCAATGATGGGCGATCAGTGCCATACACATCTCGCTTCAATTTATTTTTCAATTCACGGGCAGGCGCTCCTAGCTTTTGAATCAATATTGCTTCTGTGGCCTGAGGATCAATACCGCAACGATACCACGCTTCGATTGCCGGAACAGCAAGGCCGATAGCTGTCTTGAGCGGCACTCGACCGGGAACATTACCAACATGTATCAAAGTCTGATTAACAATCTTTTCCAACTGGCAGACGCGACATTTTGCATCGTCTATATCAAGCTCATAATGCAGATAACTATGTATGGGAGAATTATCTGAATCCGCGACCACAACTAGAGCTTCGGCGTCCGTATAGTAATGTAGTTGATGTAGCACCTTAGGAAGATCGTCGCGCACAGCAGGCCAGTTGCGGGTTTGCAGAGAAGGCAAGGCTATTGTTTTCGTTTTTACGCCGAGAAATCCTTCGATGATAATACGGATTGCAGCATCGTCTGCCGGTGATTCGCTGAAGACAGCTAATTTCATGGGTGAATGGGCACTCCACCGAGAATTCCTGTATACCAAATATCACCGAGTCGCGCGTCTTCTAAAAGCTCATCAATATCCGGTCGGTCAGACAATCGCTCAAATTGCACATCCTGGCCGACCTTTTGAGCAATCACAATTTCTTCGGGATGATCTCTATACAAATCGAGCAAGTAAGGTGAGTGAGTAGTTGCTATCACCTGAATCGGGTCGCGCTTCTCACCGCTGCTTTCCGGATAGCTCAACCGATACAGTGCGTCCTGCACGTTACGCAAGAGTCGCGGATGAATACCGCGATCAGGTTCTTCAATACATACAATGGGTGGAGGCTCAGGAAGATAAGCCAGTGTCAGCATAGCCAAGGCTATAAGAGTTCCTTGCGAAAGATCAGCCGCATGAATCTTGTGCTGACCATCACGTGTTCGCAGTAAGATAGATTTATGTCCTATGGCGGGCGTATCAAATAAAACTCGGTCAAACTCTGGTATCCATCGGCTCAATTCTGCATTGAGAGCATTAAAACGCTCAGGCTCGCGGCTATGAAGAAGATCAAGAACCCCCGCAAGATTAGCGCCGGTTTCATCTAATTCCATGCGGGGAGCAATTTGAACCGGCTTTGTCATCGCTTGCGCGTCGAATGAGTAAATACGAATCGTAGATAGAATATCAGTTAAAGAAGTTTCTCCTGATTTGCCGATTTGGAGTTCATTTCTCTTTCCGTTAGGAAGCCATCCTATTTGTGTTATAACTTTCGGATAGGGCGTTCCCCAATGCACAAGGACATCAACAGAGGCGTTTCTGCTTGGCCTTAGATTAGCCGTTGCTACCATCTGAAAGTTTACAGAATCTGGATTACCTACCGCTTGGAGAGCTTGCATGGCAGTGCTCTTGCCGCTTCCGTTCGGGCCTACGATCAACGTGAAGCGGCTCAGTGGGAGCGTCGTGTCGCACAATGCTTTGAAGTTGTGAAACTCGACGGATTCGATCATACGCTCTCCTTCTGTTCGGAATCCTAGCACACATAGATTTCAAACCCAATACTGATGACAGAGGTGATAATATCAATCGTCGAGAGAAACTATGTTCAAAAAGGTGCTGATACTTTCCGCCTCTGCCGGGGCCGGGCACACGCGAGCGGCTCAGGCCATCGAACGCGCGATCATCGAAACGCATGCGGCAGAACAAGTCCGCCACGTTGACACGCTCGAATATACAAACAAGGTCTTCCGCAATCTCTACTCGAAAGCTTACATCGAGATGGTAAACAAAATGCCGGACGTGCTCGGCTGGCTCTACGATCAATTCGACAAGCCGTGGAAGAACGAGCGCCGCCGCCTCGCTTTCGATAAGCTCAACACGCGCCCGTTCGTAAAGATGCTTCGCGAGTACCAACCCGATATCATCATCTGCACGCACTTTCTTCCGGCAGAAATCATTTCATGGCTCAAAGCCAAAGAGCGGCTCGCAGCCCGCCAATCCATCGTAGTCACGGACTTCGACGTTCACGCGATGTGGCTCTGCCATCATTTCGAGCAATATTTCGTCGCGATGGATGAAACGCGAGCGCATCTTGAAAAGCTCGGCATACTGCCATCTAAAATAAACGTTTCAGGCATACCCATTGATCCTGTCTTTTCTGAACCCTTCGACAAACGCGAGATGCGAAGCAAGCACGGACTCAAGCAGGATAGGACTACAATTCTCATCTCGGCTGGAGGCTTCGGAGTAGGTTCGGTCAAAAACCTTTTGATGTCGCTTCTCGAACTCCAGCATCCGGCGCAGGTCGTAGCCATCTGCGGGCGCAACGAAGAGTTGAAATCAGAGCTTAAGCAAACGGCGGCGAATCTCGCGCCTGACAATAACGTGGCGATAAAAGTTATCGGCTACACGAAAGAGATGCACGAGTACATGGCGGCTTCCGATATTTTATTAGGCAAGCCGGGCGGATTGACAACATCGGAAGCGCTTGCGATGGGGCTGGTGTTTGTCATCGTAAATCCTATTCCGGGACAGGAAGAGCGCAACTCTGATCACCTGCTCGAAGAAGGCGCAGCCATTCGCGCAAACAACCTGCCAGTGCTCGCTTACAAAATCGACCGATTGCTTGACGATGCGGCGCGACTGGCTCGGATGCAAGAGAATGTTCGTCGCATCGCTCGCCCGCGCGCGGCTTTCGATATTGTAGATCGTTTGCTCTCGCTCAAAGAGCATCAGTAGCCCGCGCGTAAACAAGGGCTAAACCCAGCGCCCTCCCTCACGGTCGGGCTACTGCTGGTTGTTGTTGAGTCAGGCAGTGAAGCGTTCCGAGTCCCCACACCAGATCAACAGCGTGGATGCCTATCACAGGGCGATCAGTGAACAACTCGCTGAGTATGCCTAAGGCGATACGGTCGTTCGGGTCGTTGAACGTAGGCACGAGCACTGCCGGATTCGAGATGTAGAAGTTTGCGTAGCTGGCGGGAAGCCTCTGGCCGTTGAAGATGAGCGGCGCGGGCATCGGCAATGGCACGACCTCGATCTTCGACCCGTCTTCCAACCTCATGCCTTCAAGCCGCTCGCGGTTTTCTTCGAGCAGGCGATAGTTATAATCCGTCGTATCATCTTCTTTGCAGAGCACTACTGTTCGAGCATTGACGAAGCGGCATAGGTCATCAATGTGGCCGTGCGTATCGTCGCCCGCGATGCCGCGCCCAAGCCACAGCGTATTGGTCGCGCCTAAGAACTTTGCGAAGACCGATTCAATATCTTTGCGCGACAAGCCGGGATTTCGCGCTTGAGTCTCTTGATCGAGCAGACATTCTTCGGTAGTCAAGATAGTCCCGCGCCCGTTCACGTCAATGCTTCCGCCTTCGAGCACAATGTCGCGGCCATTGTGTTTAGCGTAAAAGATGCGGCAGCCGAGCGCCCGCGCCGCCCTTTCAGGCACACGATCATCTTTTTGCCAGTCCGAATACTTAGCCCATGCGTTGAAGCGAAAGCGAGCTATTGCGACTTCGTTCTTATTGCGCTCGCGCTTGACGAACATAGGGCCGAAGTCTCGCGTCCATCCGCGATTGGTCGGAAAGCGAAAGAACTCTATGCGAGAAATATCCGCGCCCGCGCGCGTGATTATGCGCCGCGCTTGAGATTCGTGCTTTTCAGAGTTGACTATGATGCGAAGGATTTCAGCAGCGGCGAGCTTGCGCGCTATTTCGCCATAGACCCATTGAACAGGCGTTATCTTGCCGGGCCAGTCGCTCAGGTTGTGAGGCCAGCCGATCCACGTAGCTTCGTGTCGATCCCACTCCGCAGGCATACGAAAGCCCAGCGCCGAGGGACTCTTTTCGGTTTTCGATTGTGTCATTGATTGTCGTCTAGGAAACGGCGCTCGATGCCCGTGTAAGCATCAATACGGCGGTCGCGCAGGAAAGGCCAGTTGCGCCGCACTTCTTCGATTCGATTGACATCTACTTCACCGACCAGAATCTCTTCTTTATCAATCGAAGCTTCGGCGATGACGACTCCGAACGGGTCGCACAAGAAAGATGATCCCCAGAATTCGACTCCCGCTGTAGTTTCCACAGGTTTTTCATGCCCCACGCGATTGACCGCCGCGACGTAAACTCCGTTAGCGATGGCGTGACTGCGTTGAATGGTTTGCCACGCATCGCGCTGCGACGCGCCGTATTGTTCTTTCTCGTGAGGATGCCAGCCGATAGCTGTCGGATAAAACAGAACGTTTGCGCCTCGAAGCGCCGTCAGCCGCGCGCCTTCCGGGTACCACTGATCCCAGCAGATCAAAGTTCCGATCTGCCCTACGCCGACATCGAATGAGCGAAAGCCGAGGTCGCCCGGCGTGAAGTAAAATTTTTCGTAATAAGCCGGATCATCCGGTATGTGCATCTTGCGATAGATGCCAGCCGTCTTGCCTTCGCTGTCAATGACGACTGCGCTGTTGTGGTAAAGCCCTGCGGCGCGGCGCTCGAATATAGGAGCAACGACGCTGACCCGATGTTCGCGCGCAACGCGAGAGAGCGCCTGAGTTGAAGGGCCATCGGCAGGTTCTGCGAGATCGAACAGATCGGCATCTTCTTTCTGGCAGAAATACTGAGAGCGAAACAGCTCAGGCAGGCAGATGACCTGAGCGCCCTTTTGCGCAGCTTCTTCGACCTTGGCGACGGCCTTTTCGAGATTCTCGTCAGGGTCAGGCGTGGCGGACATCTGCACCAGCCCTACAGTAAATTTCTTCGTGTTCTGCATACTAAAATGATTACACAAAATCATCCGCGAAGAAACTCTGAGGGACGCAAAATTCTTTTCTTCGATTAGCCCGAAGAAATAAGGCGCATTTGATAGATTATTCTTTTGTGAGACAGCTTATGCAGCTTCAAAACCGAGGGCTTATTCTAGTATGTTTTCAGAAAGCCTATCGACAAGCGCTTCTGCATTGACTCTTACCCATTCATCTAGATCGCTCACTGCCCGCTCGCGCAGGAATGATAAAGTTTCTGCATCATCAGGAAAGTAGTTAGCCAACCATGCCAAAGCGTTATAGCGAGCAAAATCGCTAGCATCATTAATAGCGCATTCGCGGAGAAACAATAAAACCTGTGTGTTATCGTGAAAATATGTAGCTAACGAGTCTAGGGCTGTCACACGGACATTTTCAGCCGCATCATTAACAGCGCGGTCTTGGATTACCGACAAACTTCGCACATCTTCATGGAAGTAGTCACCAATATTCTCTAAAGCGGCTTCGCGAACAAAAGATTTTGAATCATTCACAGCCCGGTCTAATAGCAATAAAAGAGTTTGCGGTTCGTTTCTCCAGCCCACAGGTAGTACGTATGTCGACAGAAAACGCAGTTCCGGATCATCATTCTTGGCGTATTCGAGAATAATTTCATGCACTTGCTCCAAACCGCTACCAATGAAGCCGACTAGATCGCCGAATAGTTCTGCATCATCAGAGTATGTATAAATATTCAAAGATTTAATGTCTTGTAACCATTGTATAATCATAAGCCGCTGTGGCCAAGTTGAGCCTATTGCGTCTAAAGAACTTGCTATCTGGCTTCTTATGAATTCAGCAATATCATATGGACGGTTATCTTGTTTTTGCCTACATATATGATCGGCATATAGTGAACATAAGGTTTTCAACAAACGTCCTGCAGGCTCTGCTATCGATGTGAGGTTTCTTAATTCACCGAGGCACTGCACTGCCAAAACAATATGCCATGGCCTTTTATTCTCATACTCTTCCGGCTTAGGCTGATCCGGTACGTTTATAAGGCCGTCAATTATTTCTCCCGCGAACTTTTCATCTATCATTCCGCAAATCAGGCGTAACACTTCGCGCCAGCTTTGGTCATTCCAGTGAAGGCCATAAACATCTTGCTTCAATTGTTCGAGCGTCATCTCTCGCGTCTTTTCAAATCTGCTTACAAACGCTGAAGCGCAGAAGAACTCTAAAAAAGCTCGATGCACAAACCCATAGAGATTCGCTCCGTAAAGCGACAATATGAAATTTCGCTCGCGGAACTGAGCGATGATCGCGCGCGAGATTACCACAGCCCGATCATCAGGCTGGCGGTAACGTTCTTTCAGATAGCTTTCAAATTCGGCTTGCAGTTCAGCTTGGTGAATATAATTTCCTGCCAATCCGCCTGTGCCGCTTTGCATTTTGAAAGCCAGCCGCCTCAGCATCTCTTTCTTTTCATCCTGGCCGATGAAATCGGCTTGCACGCTCTGATCTTTCAGATGCCTGTTTACGTCCCAATGCTCGATCAACACACTCGCCGCATGGTCATACAGCTTCCATCGTTCGCGAGGTAACTCTTGATGCTTGCTGATTATTGCCATGATGGTAAGCAGCATCGGATTGCCCGCCAGTTGGCGAATCGAAGCAGATTCTTTAAATGACCGGAGTATGCGCTCGCGACGCTCTTTTGCTTCTTCCGGCCTGTCACTCAATGCAAGGCCGTACCAGCGATCCACAAACGTAGCCACTTGCGATTCATCCAAATCCTGCAATGTGAAGTGCGCGAACTCGGCGTCAGTGAGAATCTTGCGACGGTAGCCGATGATGCGGCTGGTAGCTATTATGCGAACCTTCGGATAATCAGATGCGAAGCCGACGATCTGGCGAGTGATTCGCTCGCGTTCTTCGGGATTAAAGATTTCATCTAACCCATCAAAAATGACGACCGCACGTCCGTCGTCCTTCAAATGTTGGTGCAATGCATTTTTTGTAAGATGCCAGCCTTCGGTCTCGCCCAGGTATTCTAGGAATTCGAGGAACGTCTTGCACTTCTTATCCGCGCACAATCCGGCATAGCTCCTCAGTTCAATCAAAAGCGGCAGGTAGCCATCAAACGCGTTGTGCAATTTTTCATCGCCCGCAGGATCAATCAGCGATAGCAACACATAACGCGCTAGCGTAGATTTTCCTGAACCAGGGTCTCCAAGAATTATCGCGCGCTGATAGCGTGTTTCAGTTAAGACATTCAACACCGCTCGCACAGGTTTTTCATAGTATGACTCTCGCAATCGGATTATGTCCTCAGGCGTAACGCCTTCGGGCAAGTCTTCAAGGTAAATTTCTTTCTCTCGATGAAGCCTTTCCCATGTCTCTTTAGGTAATTCCACGGGCGGAGGATTTTCGCGCACACTCTGTCCGACGAACACTGAGCGCAGTTGCAATTGCAAGTATTCTTCTCTCTGCGGTGGCGTCAAACCTGCAAGATCAAGCCGCTGATATTTTTTCTTTATGGCAATAAAGTATGCTTCGAGGTCAAATTCAGGAATAATCGCTCCCGGTGAGATGTGACCATGTTCTTTTGCCCAATTGTATATCGCAGGGCCGACGACCGAGCCTATGTCTTCGGCTGACTTAAAAAATGCGCGTAGATGCTTATTGCTTAGATAGGTTCGCAACTGCTCAATTCTGAACGGATCGCGATCAATGAACTTTCGCGGCCAGGGTACGTCTTCGTGAAGCAGAAAGATCAAACACTCTTTCCCGTTTGTTACAGCATGCCGGTATTCCATTTCAGTGATGGAAATCTGCTCAGGATTATTGTCCGTTGGAATCCAACCGTAGCGCCACGCAAAAATTCCGACATACAAATCACACGCAGCAACGTCCGCCAGGCATTTGTCAACAGAGCGCTGGTCTCCGGCTGTGTAGTATTCCATCGCTACGTCTTCGTGGCCCATTCGCCTCAGCAGGATTGATACCTGCCGACGGCAATCTTCCAGGTCAACGAAGGTTGATGAGACATAAACTTTTGCCATCAGATAACCTTTCTGATTATTCGCGCCGAATGTATCAAATCACAAGATCAGCATCGCGTCGCCGTAGCTATAGAAGTGATATTCGCTTTCAACTGCGTGGCGATAGGCTCCAAGAATAAACTCGCGACCAGCGAACGCCGAAACCAGCATCAAAAGCGATGACTCAGGAAGATGGAAATTCGTCACCAGTCCGCTTATAACTCGAAACTCGAAGCCGGGATAGATGAACAGGTCTGTCGTTGTAGGACGCGGCGATGCAACGACACCATAATGTGGTAATTGAAGGGCGGCTGATTCGAGTGCGCGCGTGGTCGTCGTGCCGACGGCAATCACGCGGCGATTTTCTTTGAGCGCAAGGTTGATTGTGCGAGCGGCCTGTTCGCTGATCGAATATCTTTCAGCCTCGACGTGATGGTCTTCGACTCGTTCGACTCGCACGGGTTGAAACGTGCCGTAGCCGACGTGCAAAGTTATCTCTACGATTTCAACTCCGCGCTCGCCGAGCAGGTCGAGCAACTCGCGTGTGAAATGCAAGCCCGCGGTCGGCGCAGCCACCGCGCCACGCTCGCTCGCGTAAACTGTCTGGTAACGCTCGGCGTCAAGTCGGTCTTCTTCGTCACGCTTTATGTAAGGCGGAAGCGGCGTGCGGCCTATGCGGTCTATTATCTCGTCGAAATCGCCGTCCGTCTCGAACCTGATAATGCGGCGACCAAATTCGCGCCAATGGAGCACTTCACAAGCGAGCTTGCCGCGCGCGAACTCGACTCTAGCTCCTGGCAGAAGCGACTTGCCGGGTCGGACTAAAGCTTCCCACACCATCGGCTCCAATTGAGTCACGAGAAAAACTTCTGCGCGCCCGCCTAATATGATTTCGCCTCGCACTGTTTCTCTCAGCCTGCGACCGATGAGCCGCGCAGGAAAGACTCTCGTGTTGTTGAGCACCAGTACATCGCCGCTTCTGAAGTAACCGGGGAGCCGCTCGAAGATTGAATCCGTGAAAGTCCCTTTCGCGCGGTCAACGACGAGCAGGCGCGAGCGTTCGCGTCGCGCCGCAGGTTCCTGCGCGATCAACGCTTCGGGCAATTTGTAATCGAAATCAGAGACAAGCATCTACCCTCTAACTCATCCTTCTGCCTTCACCCCATCGTCCACGGGCAGGTTGCCGGTACTGTGGTGATGGCCTTTTTCCGATGCGGCGTAGAGATGGTCGCGATGCAGCAGGGCCGTGAACTGCGCGCCGAACAGCATTATCACGCTCGATAAATATACCCACGACAACAACGCTACTGCCGCGCCTATCGAGCCGTACAATAAATCGTAATGAAAGTACGGCAGCAGAAAAGCGAATCCGAACTTTGCGCCTTCCCACAGCACGCCCGACAACACTGCGCCTGTCAACGCTTCCGTAAACGGCACGTGAGTGTTCGGCAACAACTTGTATAGCAAGGTGAACAGCAATACTGTCACGGCGAGGCTCGCCAGTATGAATACGCTCTGCCACGCGTAGCCCGATAGCGAGGTAAACCACGTCCCGATCCTTAATGGAATTCTTTGTGCTAATGCCTGTACGCCTGTCACGAATGCTGTAAACAGTGCGCTCGCGCCCAACAGCGCCCATATAGAACCCATCACCGCCATGTTCCAAACGCGGCCATGCAGAAAAGCTCGCGGGTACGTGCCCCATACGCGGTTCAGCGCCTTTTCGATCACCGTGAACATCCACGAAGCAGCCCACAACATCACGAATGTGCAGCTTATGACGACGCTTGCCGAGATGTTTGAAATTGATTCCAGATTCTTGCGAACGAAAGGCTGCGCGCCGGGAAGGAATGTCAGCACCTGATCTATGTACTTTCCAATCGTTTGCGCCCCAAGCAAGTGATTGCCGATTGTGAGCAGCAAAAGCAAAGTCGGAAACAATGTCAGCATCGAGAAGTAAGACACAGCCGCAGCAGCCGTCGTCAGGTCGTTGTCCATGAAGGCCATGAAGGCGCGCGTGAATATCCGCTTCTTGTGAGCTTTGACCGGCACTCTTATATTTTGCTTGATTATAAGGGACCGCGTAAAGCTACGGCTTCGACTCCACTGACAATCGTCAATCGAGATGATAAAATGCCGCACGCTTATGCGAGCATTCGACATTGCAATAATCGGCGCGGGCGTCATGGGCGCGGCTGCGGCCTGCGAACTTGCGCGCGAAGGCGCACAGGTCGCGCTCCTTGATCAATCCATCCTGCCGAATCCGCGCGCGGCTTCCATCGATCACTCAAAGGTATTTCGCTTCGCATACCCTGATGCGCTGTACGCGCAGATGGCTGTTGATGCGCTGAAGCTCTGGCGCGCGCTCGAAGAAGAAACGGGCGTGCAGATGCTCACCGACACGGGCGTGTTGACGATTGGGCGCGAGCAGTCTTCCGATGAAGCCAAAATTTACGAAACATTGCGCTCGCTGGGCCTTCAGGTCGAGATGTTGGACAATCGCGAAACGGCTGCGCGGTTTCCGCAGTTCAATCCGGATGCGTTCAGTTATTCTGTCTATGATCCGAGCGGCGCGCTGCTTCATGCCACAGAGGCGGTGCGCGCTTTGATTGATCTAGCTCGGCGGCGCGGCGTTCACATCATCGAAGGCGAGCGCGTGACCAGCATCAAACAATCTGCGAATGCTCGCGTGAGAATCATCACTGAATCCGGAAATGAGTTCGACTGCGCAAGCAGTTGTGTAGCTTCGGGGCCGTGGACGCGCAATCTCTTTGCTTTTCTGCAAAACAATCTTAAAACGACGCGGCAGGAAGTCGTTTACTTCGAGCCTGAATCTTTTGCATCGCAGAATTTCGATGCCGGTCGCTTCCCTATTTTCATCGAACTCGACAGCGGATTCTACGGCTTCCCTATTCATCACGCGGGCGCGATGAAAATAGCCAATCATCACAAAGGCGAGCGGGTCGAGATGGACTCTTATTGCGCCTCAGGTCGGAGACGAGTTCATCCTAAAATGTCGCGAGTTCTTTCGCGAGTTCATTCCGCAGCTTGCCAGTGCGCGAGTGCGCGAGACTCGCGTGTGCGTCTATAACAACACGCCCGATGATGATTTCATCATTGACTGGCACCCTGAGATTGAAAACGCGCTCATTGTAACGGGGTTCTCAGGTCACGGTTTCAAGTTCGGCTCGATAGTGGGCCGCATCAGCGCGGAGCTTTTGCTTTCCGGTCGCACGGCTTACAACATAGGCCGATTCAGTCTCGCGCGATTCGGCATCAAAAACGAGGTGAGCAGATGAATGTTTTGCACGGAGGCGCGGCAGTAATCCAAGGCAATGAGTTTACGGAAGCAGAAGGCACGCGCAAGTTTCGAGTGCCCGTCTCGCGCACGATGGGCGCGCGCGACATAACGCAATCCGTCAATCTTTACTCCGAAGGACTCGCGCCTGCGCGTAGCCGCCAACTGGGCGAAGAGGCGCTCTACGTCATAAGCGGTGAAGGCAATTGTTATCTGGATGGTTTCTGTTACAAGCTCGCGCCGGGCACTGGCATCTATGTCCCGCCCGCGAGCGTTTGCCAGATTGAAAGCAGAGGCGAGCTTCTGGTAGTGAGCGTATGTTGTCCCGATGATGCGAGCGAAGTCGGCGTGGACGCGATCACGCGCGAGCCGAGGGACACCAAACCGCTTCGCGCCGTGCACGAGCAAGAGCAGGAATCAATCCCGACGGGCGACCGCACTTTCAAGCTGTTGGTCAACAAAGAGGCGGGCGCGAGTCGCATCACTCAATTCATCGGCGTGATCCCGCCGGGCCGCGCGCCCCTGCATCATCACACTTACGAAGAGGCCATTTACATCATCGAAGGCGAAGGTCGCGTGCATACGGAAACGGGCAGCGCCGACTTCAGCGCGGGCGCGAGCATATACCTGCCGCGCGGCGTGAGCCATTCGCTCGAAAATACCGGAGAGACGAATATTCGACTGCTCGGCGTCTTTCATCCTTCGGGCAGCCCCGCCGCGCGATACGACGATTGAGTCGAGAGATCAGCTATTCGGTTTTTTCTCTTCGGGTTTTGCGTCAGTCGGTTTCTGCTGCTGCGGTCGCGGCGGCGCAAGATCAGCCAGCGGTCGCGGGCGGCCTTTATGGCAGTCAGTACAGGTGGCTGCGGTGCCGCCTTCGTTCTTGACGAGCTTCGATGAAAACTCTGTGATCATGAACCGAGCTATCTGCTTGCGCGGAGTCTCCTGAACGAAATCGGATTGTACGTGGCAGTAATCGCACTTCACGCCGAGCGCCTTAGTGAACGCATTCATCACTTCCATCAACTTGTCATCGGGCAAGCCTTTGAAAATCTGACGCCCGCTCTGTTTATTTGCTAAGGCGGTCTCGAACGGTCGCGTGCGCAATGGAGTTGCCTGACCGTTATGGCAATCTTTGCAACTGACGGCGGTTCCGTCTTTGTGCTTCATCCCCATCACATAATCGCGGAGCATAATGCGAGCGGTTATCTTGCGCGTCGTGTCCTGCTCGAACGGGCGAACGTGACAATAATTGCATTGGACGCCCAGAGCCGATTGCCATTCTTGCATGACTTGCAGGACTTGTGGTCGAGTCATGTCTTTGAGCAGTTGAATATTTTTAAGCTCCTGCGGGGGTTGCTGGCCCGCGGGAGCACCGGCGGGGCCTTGTGGCTTCGGTTGTTCTTGCGGCGGTTGAGTGGGAGACTGCTGCGCGGCGTCCGGTTGCTTTGCGTGAATCGCGGACGCGATCAAAAACGCGAATGAAAAGATCAGGACAGACAGCTTCGTTTTAGCTGCATAGTTCATTGAATTCCTCCTGAGTAAACCGATCTGGATTCTCGTCCACTGGCCGAGAGCGCGGCGAAAGCATTAAAATGCGACGCGACAAATCGTCAATAGCAGCTTTGCCGCGTCGCTTCAACCAATAGTCTATCTTTTCTTTCTCGGCGAATTGCGAGAAAGAGCGGCTGCAAGCGGTCGCGCTTCGGCTGGCATCTCAACCGAGCCATCGAGAAGTACGGCGCGCGGGTCTACCTCTTTGCCGTAGAAGTCGCTATTGTCGTCTTTGTCCGGCCTGAGCGTCGCGCCTTCGAGGCTGACGCCTGCAAACAATCCTTTGGAGCGCGAGTAGCCAAGTATCTCTGCGTCCAATCTTACGTTGGTCTGCGCCGTCGCATTGCGACCGACGGGGCCTGCTGCAACCGACGCATCGGCTCCGAGCGTGAACTTGTCGCCTATGAGCTTGTCTATGCCTTTGCGATTCATCATGAGCAGCACTACATCAGTCTGCGAAAAGCCGATCTGGAATCCGACGCTGCCGCCCTCGACCGTCATGAACAATGGCGCTGTCCAACCACCACGATTCGACTTGCGGCATATGACAACGCCTTTGCCGTACTTGCCGCCAATACCTAATGCGCCCTTCTTCAAGCCGGGTACTATGGCGACGCATTCTGCTTTGTCGAGCAGGTCATTCGGTATGGCTTTATCAGGCGTCTTCATTATCTCGTTGAAGACTTCTGCTGCGCGATTCAGTCGCTTCACTTCGTCGGCCCGGTTATACCTGCCTCCGGCGAACGCGGCTGAACAGATGAACAGCAGTGAAAAGCATATTGCGAGAAAGTATTTCATTAAATGAACCTCCGTAGAATCAACGGCTCACAAACGTGATTCTATTCTACATCACTCGATTGTTTGTTGACAGGGAAGCTACAAGCTCAAAGTAGAGCATGGCGCAAGCGACATCTTTCAATCGCTTGCGCCAGGAATTTTGCCGGTGACGCAATGCAGGTCAGTAACGGTGAACGCTAGCCGTCAGGCTGCCGACATATCGAAAGGTAATTATCCGAATGTGACCGTAAGGTCGCGCCCGAAATTGAACTGCGGACGGCGGCGTTGTTTGAGCGCCTTCGTGCCTGTCTGCGAGAGCGCAGTCACCAGTATAGGCATTGCGATGGTCGGGTCGCAGAGCACAGAAACCGTCTTGGCATCTTTGGCTACGCGGCCCCACGTCTGTATCTCTTCAAAGCTGCGGCCAGAGGTCGCGCTCGATTCGGGCATATCAAGCCCGATCTGAATGCCGTACTTGTGGCCGCGCATTCCCTGCTTGATGATCGAAGCCGTAACTTCGATTTGATGCACGAAACTCTTGGGCGGCCCTCCGCCGAACAATGCGACCGAAGTATTGACGGAGCGCGCCATGATCTGTGCTGCTTCTACCACGTCCTGAACGATGTCGAATTGAAAAGGATTCTTGCGATTGATGCGCGACGTGGCTACGCCTACGGCAATGGCCGAATCGGCAACGCCCGGACAGAAGATCGGCACTTTGGCTTTGTAGGCCGAGGTCAATATTCCGTCTTCGGTAGCAATCTCGGAAAGCTCGCGCCCGAGAAGGTGCAGAAACTCGCGCGTCGAATACGGGCGCGAATGGTCAACCGTGTTTGCGAAGTTGCCCACCCATTCGTCCGCCTCGCGGTATTCGTGATCGCTTGCCAGCGTGTCATAAAATCGCCCGACCTGCGCTTCCTGAAGCTCTTCGTCGCTCCACTCATCCGAAGCCTGATAGTGATAGCGCCCGAGAGTTTCATGCAGGTCGTGAAAAAGATTCGCGCCTGTCGAGACCACCACGTCAACATAATGATTCTTGATCAGGTAAGAGATCAGCCGCCGCATGCCTGCGGCGACAAGCGCCCCCGACAGCCCCATGAAAACCGTCGAGTTGTCCGACAGCATATCCAGCCACAGGTTGTGCGCGTCTGCAAGCGCGCGCGCTTGAAAGCCCGCGCCTTCCATCTTCATCAATAATCCCTGCGACTGAGCGGTCGCGATCAATCTGTATGGGACGGGTTGGGTTAGTTAAATACTTTGAGCTTTTTTGCTTTCTCATCATCACGGCTTAGTCCTCACGTCATTTGTAGACTGACCCCATGCACGTCCTGATAACCGGTCATGCACAGATGACAAATGACAATTATTCTAAATATGTATATCTGTTGATGTCGCTCTCATACTGCTTGACCAGGGCGTCGGCTTCTTCCTGTCTGAGGAATCCGCCCGCGACGCGCGCCTTCGTCATGCGCTGAAAGTTCTCCCATGCCTGGTTCTTATCGTAGCGAGCAAAGTTAATCATGTCGCCGATGCGGCTGCCCTGCACTATTTTCTTGATGTGATAACGACCATCCTTGTCTATTATGACATGCGCTTCGTTCGTCTGGCCGAAAAGATTGTGGTAGCTGCCCATCACATCCTGATAAGCGCCGACCAGAAATATCGCGATGTAGTACGGCTCGCCCGTGAAGGGGTGAAGTTCCAGAACCTCTTTCACATCCTTGAGGTCTACGAAGCGGTCAACATGCCCGTCCGAATCGCACGTTATGTCAACGAACGTTGCGTAATCAGTGGGCTGTTCGTTCAAACGGTGAATGGGCATTATCGGAAAGAGTTGATCTATGGCCCAGTGATCGGGCAAAGAGCGAAAGACCGAAAAGTTGCACAGGTACTTTGACGCAAGAATCTTCTTCAGATCGTCGAACTCTTCTTCCTGCAACTTTGTGGCTTGAGCAAACTTCGACGCGCGAGCGCAAACTTCCCAGAACAGCACTTCACCTTTGGCCCGATCTTCGAGGTTGATCAATCCGAGATTGAACTGCGTGTGAAGCTCGTCCTTGTGATCGAGCGCGTCGTGATAATACTCGCGATAGTTCTTCGCGTTTATATCGTCGTAAAGCGCTTTCAACTCCTTGATCACCTGCGGGTCATCGTCCGTGACACTGACTTCAGGCTGGTCATCGGCAAACGTCTCTATCTCGTCGCGAATAGACGTGATGAAGACCGCGTGATAGGCAGACATCATTCGCCCGCTTTCTGTGACGATGTTCGGCTCCGGCACGTTTTCGTCTTCGCAGACGGATTTGATCGTGTAGATCACGTCGTTTGCGAACTCCTGCGTCGTGTAGTTGACCGACGACTCGAAGGTGGTCTTCGACCCGTCGTAATCAACGCCCTGCCCGCCGCCTATGTCGAGGAATTCGATGTCGATGTGCATCTGTCGAATCTTCGAGTAGACGCGCGCGGCCTCTTTCATCGCGGCCTTGACGCGCTTGATGTCGGTGATCTGCGAGCCGATGTGAAAGTGCATCAGCTTGAGCAGGTCTACCATCTCGTATTCGCGAAGCAGGCGAATGCATTCGAGTATTTCAGATGGCGTGAGACCGAATTTTGCAGACTCGCCGCCCGACGAGGCCCACTTGCCGGAGCCTTTCGAGTAGAGCTTCGCGCGTATGCCTATCAATGGACGCACGCCCGTCTCTTGCGCGCGGCGAAGGATCATCTTCAACTCGTTGAGTTTTTCGACGACGACGATGACGCGCTTGCCGATTTGGGTGCCCATCAGGGCAAGATTGATGAATGATTCGTCTTTGAAGCCGTTACAGATGAGAAGCGATTCGGGCGTTTGATCGAGCGAGAGCGCGGCATATAGCTCCGCTTTCGAGCCGCATTCAACGCCGAATTTGTATTTGCTGCCTTCGCGCAGGAACTCTTCGACGACTTCGCGGCGCGGGTTGACCTTCATTGGAAAGACGCCAAAGTGCCCGCCCGTGTAGTTGAATTCGCGCGTGGCGTCGGAAAACGAGCGGTGAAGCTTCTTCAACTGGTTAGTTAGAATTTGCGGGAAACGAAGCAGTATAGGGAGTTGCAGCTTACGCTGATCCACGAGATGATCTACAAGCTCTTTAACATCAATCGAGCGGGGGTCGCCTTCGGCAGGGCGGACTGCCAGATGGCCTTTCCGGTTTACCTCAAAGTATCCAGCTCCCCAATTCTCCACACCATAGGTCTGAACGACCTCTTCAAGTGTGATATTTCTCATCTATAACCTTCCCTGCCGGAACTCGCACATGCCGTGAAAATGGGCAAGCTTACAAGCGATTGAATTTATCAGATAGAAACTAGGGTGTCAAAAACTTTTTTTTGACGGCTTTCGTTTCAGCAACTTGAATTGAGGTGTGCGGACTACTTGACCGGCTCGACTGTTGTGTGTGTGATGCTTTACTTTGACCCTGTCATGCCGTCTCGTTTTCCTACGATCAGGCATTCATTACATCTTGCTTGAAAATTTCATAAAGGGTAGGATGTAGCCTGCTTTAGGGATAGAGTACCCCCCCAGCCTTTCGGGTGAAAAAGATACTCATTTGAAATATTGAGCAAGACTTGTTGCCCTTTTGAAGAGAGTGTGGGATGTCTGATCAAGAAATCTTTGACCGCTTTCTTTTCTGGCTCGACCCGAATCGTGAAGAAGCGGCAAGAAAATACGAGGATATTCGCCGCAAACTCATAAAAATCTTCATCTGTCGCGGCTGCGTAGATGCCGAAGACCTGGCCGATGTCACAATTAATCGGGTGGTCAGGAAGGTTCATGAAATAGCGGAGTCTTACGTCGGAGACCCCGCGCTGTACTTCTCCGGCGTGGCCCGCAAAGTCAACCTGGAGCGCTTCAAAAAGCCGCCTGTATCATTGCCTCCGCCGGTACAAGATTCGCCGGAGGAAAAAGAGCGACAACACAAATGCCTGGAAAGATGTTTAAGCCGCTTAACGGCTGAAAACCGCCAAAGGGTCTTGGATTACTACAAGGGCGACAAGACTGAGAAAATAGAGCGCAGAAAAGCGATGGCCGAAGAATTGAGCATAAATACTAATGCGCTCAGAATACGTGTTCATCGCATCAGGGCGATTTTGCAAAAGTGCATGACGGGTTGTCTGAAAGAAGAATAAACGAATGAAATGTTTCGGACGCTCGCCTCATACTATGTTGAGAGGAGCGTCCTAATAAAGAAAGTATCAAAAATAATGATACAAGAGTCAGACGAAAAGGTTATTAGAAAGCATCTTCTGGGCAATCTGGCGGAAGAAGAGTTGTCTCGCGCCGAGGAGAGACTGCTTGCAGATGACGATTATTTCGAGTTGCTGGGCGTTATGGAAGAAGAATTGATAGATGAATATATAAGCGGCGATCTTACGGATGAAGACCGTAAGCAATTCGAGGCTCATTTTCTATCCACGCCGGAGCGGCGCGATAAGCTCAGATTCGCTCAGACATTGAAGGAGTATGTTTCGCGGGAAGATGTGCCTAATCCCACTCCCATCCCTCGGCCCGCGTGGTGGAAGCCGCTGTTTTCAAACCCTTATTTGAGACTGGCCGCAGCAGCGGTGATAGTAATTGGCCATACATTGGAATTTCGTCTGATTATCAAACCGCAAGCGAGCAAAGGAATAGCGGCTCTCAAGGAAGCTTACCGTGAACAGCGGCCCGTCGAATCGCGCATCGCGGAATTCGATTACGCGTCGCCGCCGCCGATCACGCGAGGCAGCGAGCAGGAAAAGTTCGATTACGTCGCCCGCGACCGCGCGCAGGCATTGATTCAGATGGAGGCCGCAGAGCACCCCTCCGCCAAGTCATACCATGACTCTGGGGCGTTTGTATTTAACACAACATGAATTTGACAAAGCGATAGACCAGTTCGAGAAGGCATTAGCGCTGGGTGATAAAAACGCGCAGCTTCATAATGATTATGGCGTGGCGCTGATGGAGAAAGGCAAAGCCGAACGATTGAAGAATGAAGACGGCAAAAGCCTCGAAGGGTTCGCCCGCGCGCTTGAGCATCTCAGTAAAGCAATCGAATTGGACGCATCCTTACTCGAAGCACTTTTCAACCGCGCTCTCTGTCGCCAGGAGATGACACTATATCAGCAAGCCGAAGAAGATTGGCGGCTCTATCTCGAAAAAGACCCGAATTCCAAATGGGCAGACGAGGTAAAGCAAAATCTCAAGCGGCTCGAAGAGCAAAAGCAGAATAAAGCACAGATAAAAGAGCGGATTCTAGATGAGTTCTTGAGCGCATATCAGTTGAAAGACGATCAAAAAGCATGGGAAATCATCATCCGAAATAGAGAAGCCGTGTCAGGAAAGCCAATATTCGAGCAATTGTTGAGCAGTTATCTCGACTCGTCGATCAAACGACTGAACGACGCCGACAGCAAATTGCAAGCCTTGTCGTATGTCGCGAATTTAGAAGCCCGGAGAACCGGCGACTGTTATGCATTAGACCTGATGTCGTTCTACGGTTCGACATCTGCTGCTCAACAACTCGCTCTCGCTCAGGCGCGCGAGATGATGGATGAGGGCAACAGGAACTATATTTCGTCCAGCCTTGATAAGGCGATTGATTCATATAGCAAGGCGAGAAATCTTTTTTATCGAGCAGGCAACAGTTGTGAGGTCAGCTATGCGGAATACAGGCTGGGGCGCTGCTATTTGGAAACGACCCGCGCTCAGCAGAGCCTTGAGCTACTTCAGCGACTGGCCCGTGTTTGCGAAGAAAGAAATCACCAGTGGTTGCTCGCGCAAGTCTTCAATCTATTAGGCAGCGTTCATGCTTTTTTCAACGAGTATTCAACGGCAATCGAATACACGGGCCGCGCGCTGGAGATTTCAGAGAGGCTGCAGGACGCTTACAGCAAACAGAAAAATCTGGCTCAAATGGCAAACGAGTATAAAAGCGTAGGCAACTATCGCCAGGCGCTGGCCTGTTTGCAGAAGGGATTGTCGTCGGCCACGCTATCGTGGTCGAGCGCAAGGCAGATGTGGCGCAATTATGACACGACAGCACGCATCTTTACCTTGATGCGTTTTTATGCGGCGGCAGCCGACTATGGCAGGGAGGCTTTGCAACTGTCTCTGGAAAACAAAGACCCCTCGTTGATCTACGTTTCTTATGTGCATCTCGGGGCCGTCTACGGAAAGCTTCAAAACTATGCCGAAGCGATCAGGCATACCGAGCTTGGCTTCGAGATAGCGCAATCGTTTTCAAGCAGGCCGGACGGGCTGGATATGATGGCTTACTCTTCGTTACAACTGGGCCATCTCAAGCGGGAGGCGACGGATTTCGACCAGGCCATCAGGGATTACGACCGCGCCATTCAGCTCAACTATGACCTGAAGCATCAGGGCGATCTTTATGAAGCGCATAAAGGTAAGCTACTCTGCTACATCGCTCAAAAAAACGACGCGCTGGCCAAACAGGAGCTTCAAACAACGTTGAGCCTCTTCGAGCAATACCGATCAAAAATACAGGAAGAGAGCAACCGAAATACTTTTTCTGATAACCAGCAGAGTATCTATGATGTGGCGATAGATTTCGAGTATTCGAGAATGAACGACCGGCAAAAGGCTTTCGAGTATTCGGAGACCAGTCGCGCAAGATCACTTCTCGATTTGACCAGCGCAAACGCTCGGCTGATTCGCCGCCGCAGCAATCCGGAACTTCTCCTGCAATTCGATTCAAAGCCCGTCGATCTTGACGGGCTTAAAAAAAAGATTCCGCCTCAAACGCAGGTGCTCGAATACACTGTTCTTAACGACAAGCTCCTGATCTGGGTCTTTTCGCAAACCGATTTTTTCGTGACGGAAAAAGCGATCTCTTTAGCTCGATTGAGCGAAGAGGTCTTCAGCTTTCTGCGATTAGTATCTCGCGCCGATCAGGGCAAGCGAGAAGAGATGCTGCGGACGGCAACGGCCCTATATGACATACTGATCGGCCCCGTAGAAACAAAACTCGATAGCCGGAAACTGCTTTGCGTGATACCGGACAAAGTTCTCAATTATCTTCCATTCAGCGCGCTGGTCTCTCCATCATCAGGCAACTATCTTGTGAGCGATTATCTGATGACGTTCTGCCCCAGTTCCAACATCTTCCTTGTTTGCTCGGACAGGGCGCGCATAAGAGGGGGGCAAAAAGTCGAGAAGGTATTAAGCGTTGGCAACCCGCGTTTCGATGCTCAAAAATTCCCTTCGTATTCCGAACTCAGTTCGGCAGCGGAAGAGGCCAAAGCCGTGGCGGGGTTTTACTCTTCATCCAGTTTTCTTATCGGCGACGATGCCAAAGAAGCGCGCGTCCGAAGCGAGATGGAAAAAAGCGACATTATTCACCTTGCTTCGCACTACATTGTGGATGAGCAATCTCCGATGCTTTCAAGACTGCTTCTCGCCAAAGAGCCGGCCAAATCCGTCGATGAGGATGAGCCGGACGGGGTTTTGCAGGCCTACGAGATATACAGGCTGAAACTGCAATCGGCTCGTCTGGTGGTGTTGTCGGCGTGCCGGACGGGCGTGGAAGGTTATTACAACGGCGAAGGCATGATCGGCATGTCGCGCACCTTCATCGCCATGGGCGTCCCACTTGTTGTCGCAAGTCTCTGGGCGGTTGATTCGAAATCTTCCGCGAAATTGATGACTGATTTTCACCGATACCGCAAGTTCGGAGCCTTCGAGGGTGAAGGCCCTCGAACGGTCGAGGCGCTCAGACAGGCTCAACTGGAGATGGCCAATGGCCCCGAACCCCGCTATCAACATCCGTACTACTGGGCCCCTTTTGTCGCAATAGGCGGATATGCCAATTACTGAATTTGCCAAAGGAGGAAGATAAAGATGGGACTTGATCACTCGAAAGCAACGGCAACCATCGCTTTTAGAGGGCTATTGGTCTTTTGCATCAATGACGAGAACCAATGCGAGATGGCTTTTGTCGAGCATACCAATCATGACCTGGCGCTGAATATACGACTGGTTTTCCCAAACGGGGTTGAGCTTACTATCAAACATTCATTGCTGCCATCGCGGGGCATTCGCATTGAGACCACTAATCCTGATCCTCCGGGAGTCTATTGCTTCAAAAAAGGAGTATTCGATAGAAAAAACACCGAAGGCGACCCGGAAGATTTCCGATGGGTGATGGACGTCGAAGGCCCTGAGTTTCACGACAAATCGCTCACGATCACCTCCTCGCCGAGCGTTGACGGAGCCGCGCAACTCAAAACCAGGTTGCAAATCACAGATTGCGTGTTCTACGCCAACAGAGTGCCGGGTCAAATCATTGCGCGAGACCGAACTGACGATAATGTTACGGGTGTGGCAGCAGCACCGGTCTTCCTCGGGCCAGTGGCCGACATCATAGGAGCTGATATAGTGTGCAAAAACGATCCCTCCAGCGGCATCGTTCTGACCAACGAGGAAGGGCAGAGGTTGGTTTTACCGAGGGCGGACGGCATAAGGTACGAGATCGAATTCAACAACGCTTGCGGCGTCCCATCCAGCCCGGCAGACTCTACCGACTTTTCGATATACTATAACGTTCTTTCCGACCCCGATGGCGTAACGTTCGATTTGAGGGATGTGGTAGATGCCGAGGACGAAAAAGCTACGGGAGACGCCTTCGAGGATTTTCCGATCTTTGCTCCCAATGATCGCCCGGAGCGGTGCGATGGAGGCTTTCTCAGCCAAACCAGGCGAATCCCTTGATGCTCGTTACAAAGCCTTATCCTGCATTCGCAATCCGAGTTGTGCCTGACTAGTCAAACATTATTCAGCTTAATGATAGGAGTGAACGATGAAAGAAAAACGTCTGCCGAATAAAAAGAACCGGAGAGCCTCGTCCGACCGCAAGCCGACCGCACAGGAGTCGGGCGATTCCAAATTCGACCGGGTTGGCTCATCATCTGTTTCATCTGACGACCTGTCGCAAACCGAGTGGATAGAAGGCATGATCGAGGTCGTCTTCAAACACCCGATGCGAGCCTATTACCTAAACCCCATCCTCAACATTCTCGAAGAAAAGCTGGGCCTCGAAATCGACGAGGATGAAGCTGTCGGGGTTAAGGAGTTAATGCAGAAGCTTATCGAATACAAGCTTGTGCGTGCCGAGCCGACTTTTTCGCTCCCTTCGCTACACACTGTGCTGCGGGAACTGGTCTCTTCATTCGAGAGTATAAAATCCCTCCGTAACAGGTTCGCCACTTATTACTTCCCCGAAGGCGCTGATCTGATACGCATAGCGCAGGAGCTTGCGCAGTTGCCGATGGTGGAACGCGCAGTCCCCATCCCGAGGCTTGATATGCCATCGACAGTTGCAAACGAAATTCTACTGGGAGTATCAGACGTGTTGTCGCTTGATGACAGGGCGCAGGATACACAGTGGTATATCTTTCGCTGCCGTGTGAACGAAGCCTGGAAAATGGCTTCGGGAGAAGGCGTTGTGGTGGCTGATATCGACTGGGGGTTTCGCACAACGCATCGAGAGTTGAGGTCGCGCATTGAACTGAAGCACAACTCGATTAACGGAACCGAGGAGGTATCCAGAGGCTTAAACACGAGTCATGGCACTGCCGTATTGGGCATGGTCGGGGCGGAACTCAATAATAAGGGGATAGCGGGAGTTGCCCATAAGGCAAGCCTCTGGGCAATTCAGGCCGGAAGTAGCCCAATTCTTTCCCGGCCAAGGTTCTGGAAAAACGCCATTCAATTTGTGTGCGACCACGCCCCCGCCAACAAGCGGACAGTCATCATTCTGGAAGCTCGAAGCGGTAACAGAAATATTGAAATGGTGCCCTCGATAAATCAGATGATAAGGGAAGCCATCGAAGCCAACATAGTCGTGTGCGTACCGGCTGGAAACGGAGACAAGAACGCAGGGCTTGACATATTAGGCCATGAGATTCCGCCGACAGGTTCGATACTTGTCGGAGCGACAAAATATCATGAGAGTGAGAACCGGCGGACTGACTTAAGCAACTGGGGAGAACGCATTACCGTTTCAGCGCCGGGGGACGAATTTCACGATCTGACCTGCGGCATTATCACCGACGATGACTACACAAACCGGTTTGGCCAAACAAGCGGGGCCGCGCCGAAGGTCGCGGGCACGGTCGCTTTGATGCTGCAAGTAAACCCGACCCTTACACCTGCTCAAGTTAAAGAAATTCTCATCGCCGAGGGGGGTGATGTAATAAGCGACCCCGCGAAACCGGCGGGCCGCTTTTTGAATGCGGAAGCGGCGGTGCGCGAAGCGAAAAGGCGCAGATGAATTATAAGCGGCGCAAGGCCCGACGCATTTGATCGCTCGTCGAACTTGCTAAGGCCGGGTCTGGCCCGCGCCGCTTTCCGATTCCACGTTCTTCGTGTCGCTTTTCTTCCGCAGCAGGTTCTTGACGCCAAAGAGCGATTCCAGTGTGTCTTGCCAGAACGGCGCGCCTACGCTCAATAAAAACGTCATCACAATCCAACCGGCAAGCGTCTTTAAATCCTCTTTGCGATTGTTAACCCAGTCTTTCTTAGACAACAGGCTATCACTGAACCAGTCTTTCACCCCCTGCCACGTCAGCGGATTGAAGCCGAAGCTGCTGTATTCAGCCATCTGCTTCCTGATTTCATCCGAGTCTTTCTTGATGTCTCCGAGTGTTTGTTCTATCTGCTCGTTGTTGTCGGCCTCTTTTGCTTTCGCCAATCTTTGTTCATTGGACTTTGCGCGCTCTTCTCCAATCTGAACAAGCTGATTTCGCAAAGCGCCGTTCGTGGTGATGTTCTTGTAAATATCAAACACGCTTGCATTGAGGTAAGCTACTACCAGAAAACTTATCACTATCGCCCAGGTCTTCATCCCTCGCGTGTAGCGCTCCTCGAAACTCTGCATCACCGTGTCATACCACGTCTCTACTTCACCCAGTTTCGCGCGCAAAGGCGTGATAGCTTTGTCCAGCCCATCGCTCAACCCTGTCAACGCCTGAGCTATCTTCGCAAGCAATGTGGACAAAGCAGTCAGCCCCTCTGTGACGCCAGCCGCAGGCGGGTTCCCGCTTGCCTTGGCCTTGTTAGCTTCTGCCAGATCAGACGCGACCTTTTGCTGTATCTCGCCGAGGATTTGAAGCGCATCTCCCAGTTTGATGTCGCGCAGGTTTGTGATGTCTCCGATCAGCAGAGCCGGAGATATTTCCTGCCCGTTGTAAACAGCGCGGAGGTCATTTAGCAGAGGCCCAAGCGACTGCTGCATCGCCGCAAATTTAGCGTTGGCATCTCCGCTGAGGCTGCCGAGATAATGGTCGTTGATCTCTTTGACAGCCGCATCCAGACTGCCGATGTGAGCGCAGGCCGCCTCCAGCTTGCCGGAAAAACCCGGCAAAAGCGAATTGGGCAAAACTTTGCCCATGATCTTTTCCAGGTCTTCTTTGGACACGGAATCGAGCATTTGCTTGCCGGTTTGCGCGACTCTGCCGACCTGCTGAAAGCCTTTGGTCACTTCGTCGAAAAGCGTTTTAACAGGTGACGATGGATAAGCAGAGGGGTCGGACGGGTGCAGGCTGCGAGACAGGAATCCATAAACCTTTCTCAGTATCGGAGACGCGCCCGTAACTCTGACAAGCAAGCCAGATTTTTTGCCAGTCTCAGGAGTGTAATGAAGCACATTCTCGAACAGGTCTATCAACGAATCTTCGACCTGGCGCGATTTGATCTTGAATGCTTTCTTGAGCACTGATTGAATTGATTGCACGATCAAGCTCAAGAGTAGAATCACAACAACTACGGCAATGACATTATCGAGCGCATTGATGTCAATCATAGCTCCTCCTATTCGGTTTTGATTCGAGCCTAGTTTTTTGAAGACGAAGTAGAGGCCAACCTGATTACTGTATAATTAAAGCTGTGACACGTCCGTTTTAACGGGCGACTCTTCAATCAATGACAGCCCGTGACGGTTGAGCGTATCTAAGATCGCGTGCTCGAACTTATTGTCACAGGGCAGTAGATGATAGCCCGCGACCGAAGCGAGCAAAGCCGGGGTCGAATCTTCTTGCGCTTGGCGCAGGGCTGTTTCAACCATCCATCCAATCTCAAGCAGATCTCCCATTCGATCAACCAGTCGCCGCGCGTGCGTCTCAACCCACGTGCGGTCTGCAACGCGCTCGCTCGATAGAGCTTCGATTGTCTGCCTGAAAGCTTGCTCGAAACCTTTGCGCGTGAGTGAAAGAAAATCCTGCGGCCAGATTTCAAGCGCGTGGCTCACTTCTGCGCGCCACCTCTCTACAATCGGCGAGCGCGCGGCGTCGCGGCATATTTGCAAACAGAGCGTGTTGTGCGGACCTTCCCACGTTTCGATTATCATCGCATCGCGCAGCAATCGCGGAAGAACTGTGAAATCTTCTACGATTCCGTTCCCGCCCAGCACCAGAATCGCTTCGCGTATTGACAGGGTAAGCGTAGCAGACGTGCGATACTTTGCCAGGTTTACAAGAAAGCGCTGCCACATCGCTTGACCCTGGTCTTCGGGCACAAGCCCGTGCTCGTCAACCAGCGCCGCGAGCTTGAATGTAAGCAAGCGGTATTGCCATAGTTTTTCAAGCAGAGAGATGAGCGTTTCCTGAATCAACGGATAATTGATGAGCGCGCTGCCGAACGTGTCGCGCTGGCGGGCGTAGTTTCGCGCTTCGAGGAATGCCCTGTGCAAAAAGCCGCACGCGTTTGCCGCGTTGTGAATGCGCGAGACATTGATTACATAATTCATCAACGTCTTGAAGCCTTCAGAAGTGTCGCCAATCGCGTAGCCGGTAGCAGTTTTGAAATCTATTTCGGCGGTCGGAAGCGACTGAGTCCCGAGCTTGTTTTTCAATCGCCGAAACGATATTTGATTCAATCTGCCGTCAGGCAACACGCGCGGCACCAGAAAGACGGCTATGCCTGTCGTGTTTGAAGATGCGCCCGCAACACGCGCCGCGACTAAAAAATATTCATCCGGGTTAGAGCAAAACCATTTCTCGCCCGTGATGGCCCACGTCCCGTCGGCGTTCGCTCTTGCTTCGGTTTCGATTGCTCCCACATCCGAGCCGCCGTCTTGTTCGGTCACGAACTGCGCGCCTGCCAGCGGAGTTTCAATCGAGCGCAAAAGCGGCAGATAAGTTTCGCGCAGGAAATCGGAGCCGCGCGCTTCGACTGCGCGTATCAATCCATCCGTGCAACTGAGTCCGCAGTTGGCCCCGGCTTCACCGTTGTGGGCGAGCAGGTAGACAATCGCGAAGCGATGCACGTTGCTTTCGGCGCGAGTCAGCACGCCGAACTCGGCAACTTCGCGGCGCAGTTGTCTGACCAGCGGACCAAAGTCAACTCGCTCTACAGAGCGGCCTGCGCGATCATACTTGATGATTCGCGGAAGGTTTTCTGTGCGACTCGCTTCGCGCGCCAACTCGTTCCATCGCCCTGCGACAAGCCGCGCGCAATCGTGCAAGGATGCGAACACTTCGGCGCGATCTTGTTCAGGAAGTAAACCGGTGAGCAATAGTTGCAGTCCGCGATCCTGCTCGAAAAAATCCGTGCCTTCTATGCCTTGAAAATCTCTCAAACGCGCCATCGTTTAATCCTCCGCGCCTTTGCTCGGCGCGATACTAACAAGCCCAAGAGAGTCAGGCAAGGCTTGTCTTGTAAGAAAAGTCATCTCACCGCAGAGGCGCAGAGAACGCAGAGGAGGCGCAGAGGTTTTATATTTGCTAATCCTCTGCGAAAGCTCTGCGTACTCTGCGCCTCTGCGGTGAATAGTCTTCTTTTTTACATAACTGAAGGCATTGCTTCAACTCTGTCTTTTTTTTCTGGCATCGAGCAACCGACTTGAGAGCGGCTCATCAGCCGTAGCCGCAGAGCCTTCATCATGTTTCGCTTTTGTAACAACGGGCGCTGATGTCTCTACACGCGCTGCGCCGTCGAGTTTCACTGGCTCGGATATGCGTGGAGGTTGAATCTCTTTCGCATCGCTTAATCCATCGCTGAGCCGCACACGCGAGCGTGCATCTTTCAATTGAGCAAGCGAGGCAGCCGTTTCCGTCTCCGCTTCTACTCGCGCTGGACGGCGCAGTTTTGATTCAATCCACGCGCGTGCCTGCGCCAGTTGCTCGCGCGAAATATGAACGCGCCGCACCCCTACATCAATAGGCAGAAGCAGTATCGCTAAAAGCAACAGCGTTTCCAATATCTCGTGAGGTCGTGTGCGCGAGGCCCGACGCTCGAACAGATTCAGGTCGCTCGCGGTTTGCGAATCAGTCGAAGCAATCGGGGGCATGACCTGGCCTCCGCTCGCTTCGCTGATTTGCGCGAGCAGATTGGCATCCGATGTTGTTATGTTGAACTCAGGCGAGTATGAATTCACCGCTCCCGTAACAGGCGCGGGCTGGCCGTCTGCCTGAGACACGCTTACAAGATACGACCCCGCTGCCGTTGCCGCGAAATCTCCTTCGTATTGCCCTGATGCCGTTTGTTCAAGCGGGATGTCAATCGCTGTGAAATCAGGCGCGACTACGTGAGCGTTCAGTCTAAGGTTATTTTTGAATTCGCCGTCAGCCCCGACGGCTTCGACAGAGACGTGCCCGCGCCCTGCGTTGACTTCTACGCGAGGCGCGAGTTCGCTCGCTATTTCACGCCGAAGCGTATCTCTGAAAACTTGCGCCCAGAACTGGCCGAAGCCCGACCAGTTCATCCACGCGGCGGCCCATTGCGACTTAGCATCCGAAGTGAACGCAGCCGCGCGGCCTAATCCGTATTGCCACACGGCATACACAGGATCATCTTTATCAGAAACGAGCGACGTGATGGCGGGCGACTTTTCCGAATCGCGCTCGGCTGTTCCGACATAGCCGCCAAGCTGAGGCGCGCTGCTCCAATCAATCCCGTTTGTAGCCTGCGCAGGTCGAACGAGTCGCGGCGTGAAAGGCTCTTCGATTATCGTCGAGCGCGATGCGAGAAACGCTTCGCGTGTGAAGATGCGCGGCAAGTTGTCGGGCGCGTCCGCCGCATAAAATCGCCCGCCGCCCGCGTCTGCCAGAAATTTCATTGTGTCGAAATCGGCGTCATCGCCTAAAGCTACGGTCGTGAGCGTCATCCCTGCATCGCGAACCTGACGCGCGATGCCGCGAAAATCGCCGCTATCGCTCTGCCCATCCGATAAGACTATGATGTGCTTTATCTGCGCGTCGTTCGCAGCCAACCAGTCCTGAGCCATCTTGATGCCTGGATACATATTGGTCCCGCCCATCGCTTGAATCGTGGCGATTTGATCGATGATCGTTTTCTTGTCTTCGACCTTTGTGATGGGAACAACCGGGTATGCGTCGCTATCGAATGCAATTACTCCTACCGAGTCGCGTTCGGAAAGAAAGTCAACTGTCGCAGAAGCGGCTTCCACAGCCATTTCTATCTTGCTGCCAAGCATCGAGCCTGATTTATCAATGACGAGCGCAATCGCGAGCGCAGGGAAATGTTTTTTGTTGCGAACATCGAGCGAGATAGGCAACGTCTCTTCAACGGGAGTCTTGTAATAACCGCCTGGGCCGAAACTCTGGTCGCCGCCGATCATGATGAAGCCGCCGCCGAGGTCGCGCACATAAGATTGAACCATCTTCATCTGCCCGTTTGTGAGCGACTGTGCAGAGACGTTATCAAAGATGACGAGATCGTAGTCTTGAAATCCTGCGAGCGTAGTCGGAGCAGCAGAAGCTTGTCTAAAGTCTGCCGCGAAATTTCCTTCCGCGAGCACACGCGCAACAGCGGGCGAGGGGCGAGGATCGCCGTAGAGGTAAAGCGTCTTCGGACGGCCTTCGACTATGGCGAACGCCTCGCGCGTGTTGTTCTGCACAAAGGCGTCCGCATTGATGGCTTCTATTTCGGCGCGATAAGTGTAGAAACCTTTCTGCTCGACTCGCTGGGGAAGCAGGAAGATGTTTTCACCCGATGCGCTTAATTGAACCACGCGCTCGGAGACGACCGAGTCGTTGCGAAAGATGCGCAAGGTAGCATCAGTGTCGCGCGTGCTGTCAATCGTCACTTTCAAATCGAAGGCTTCGCCTTCTGACAAAAGCGACGGGGTTGCCAGATCGCGCACGGCAATTTCGCCGCGTGAAAGCCCTCGCTCGGTATTCGTATCAATCGTTCGAGTGTAGACCTCTATGCCTGATGCGCCGAGCAGTTGAGCCTTTTCAGTTGCGCTTTCAAGATTCTCGTTGCCGTCGGAGATGAGCACAAAGCGACCAACTGCCGTATCGGGCACGAGCGCGGCGGCAAGGCGAAGCGCAGCGGCGATGTCAGTGTAGTCGCGCGGCGGGTCAGAAGCGATCTCTTTAATGCGCCAGTCTGCGAGTGTTTCTTTGCGAGTCGGCGCAAGCTCGACCGAAGGCTCGCGCCCAAAAGCCACAACGCTTATGAAATCGCGCGGCCCGGCGCGGTCAATTTCGCTGTTGATGAAATCGAGGATTGCGGGGCGCGAATCCTGAGTCACGCTTGCCGATACATCCACGAGAAAAAATAGCGCCACATCGCGAGATGTGGTTCTCACTCGAAGCCCTGCGAGCGCAAGAATGATCAACAGCAAAATCAACACTCGCACGCCAGTGCTGACGCGCCCGCGCAGCCGCGAGAGATTTGCGAGGCTATGTCGCGACAGGTAGAGCGCGACGGGAATCAGCGCCAACAGCACAAGCGCGATGAGATTTGTGAACTCGATTCTCATCAAAATTTAAAGATACTATGTGCGAGACATGTTCACCTGCAGAGACGCCGAGATCGCAGAGGCAGCGCAGATGATAATATCATAACCTCTGCGTCATCTCTGTGTTCTCTGCAAGCCTCTGCGGCGAATATGCTGCACTAGATGTGATTCTCCTGTGATAAACCCACCACTCAATCGTCAACACGGCAAGCACGGCGAGCGCGACCCATCGCCACGCCTCGCGCTCCGAGTTGAACGTTTCAACCTGCCCGCTCACTTCACCAGTGCGCGTCTTATCGAATCGCGCGGCGCGATATTGGATTCCGATTCGCTCAACAAACTTGCGGCGAACGGCTTGCGAGTCGTTCACTTGATAAGCGCCAACGCGCATAGTATCAGCAAAAATGATCGAGCCGTCGCGCGCGGCAACTTCCTGCGCGTCGCCGGTCGGCGTTGTTATAGTTGCCCCGCTTTGTGTGGTGCGAATCAACGCGGGCTGACCTGCGCGCACGGCTCTGTCATCAGTCAAAGCATCGCGGCCAGCGAGCCATGCGATTGAGTTCGCAAGCAATATTGGAAACTCGACTTTGAGCGGCAGGTCGCTTTGCGCCAGATCGAACCCGATCATCACAACGCGACGGTGGCCGTCATCGCCTGCCCAGATCAGCGCGTCATTTCCGCTTGTTGCAATGGGCCGAAGCCACGAAGCCACTTCGCGGCGCGAGCGCGCTTTCGACATGAAGGTCTGCATAACTGAGAAAGCTATTGACCGGATGCGAACGCTCGACCGTCGTGATCTCAGGCCGTTCTTGCGCCCCGATCGCGCGCCATAATCCTTGAACGTCCGAAGGATTGATTGCCAGCAGCGAGCGATTGCCTTCGATAAAATCAGGGCGAAGCGTTCCATCGCTCACTATGCAATCGAATTCTGAAAGACTCGTGTTCGCATTGATCCTGCGCGCGTCTAAATCCGTGTTGACCGCAATCGCGCGAAGCAGAAACTGATTGTCGCTCGCAACGCCGACTCGAAGGCGTCGCGCGTCAAGCAGAAAAGCATAAGCTAAGTTGTCAGATGCGAGGTCGTCGCTGAGATCAAGCGTCAATTCGGCAAGCCCGCCTGATTCGGGCAGCGAATCAAACAAGAGCGCCGTGCGGTCATGTGCAGCTACGTTCACGGTTCGCGCGTCCGCAAGCTCGCCATCAATCTTTAACTCGACGCCCAGCGTTCGGTCGCTGTCGCCAAAGTTTGCGATTGATGCGAACAACTCGCGGCGGCTGGCATCAGCCGAACGCGAGTTCATCGCAAGGATGCCGACATTGTCTGCTCGCTTGCCGACACGAACGAAGCGAAGAGATGCAGTGCCTGACTGCGAGCTGAGATCAGAAGCGAGGGAGGCGTTACCGCCGTCGCTGATTACAACCATGCTCGCGTCGCGCTCCGTCTTTGCTATCTGTTCAGCCAGTCGCACGCGTCCGTAAGACCTCCCGCCGCATCCGTCTCCTGCACATCGTTGATTGCCGAGACGAGCGCGGCACGGTCTGAAGTGAGCGACGAACGAACGGTGACGCGCGACGAGCTTTCGATTATAGCCGCGCGATCATCGCCTCCCAGCCCGTTAACCATGTCGCGGGCGAGTTCTTTAGCTCGGTCGAGGCGCGAGCGCCCGCCTTCGTCACGGGCGCTCATGCTCAGCGGTCGAATCAATGATGATTATAGTGCTTCCCGAAGCGAGCGAGCGCATGGTGATGAGAGGACGCGCGAGCGCAAAGACGAGCGCCGCGAGCGCCACGAGTTGCAATAAGAGGAGAAGGCTGCGACGCAATTTTTTGAAGGGAGCGTTTGCTTCCACTTCTTCAAGCGCGCGTTGCCACAAGAATACGCTCGGCACAACGCGCCGCTTGCGCTTGAGTTTGAGCAGATAGAAAAAGATGATTATCGCGCCCGTGAGCATCCACCACAGCGCGCTCGCCGAAAGCAATCTCATATCAAAAATCCCACAACCGTCATAGCCCGGCTCCGATTATAGCAAATCAATCGCTGGATTAACGCTACTCTGCCGAGATACCATTTCAGTAATACGCTCTGGCTGAGGTGCAGGTTTGCTATCAAAGGATGCCCGTGTACGATGAGCGACGCGACTGAAAAATTGACCGACGAAGAAAACACGCGACGCAAATGATCGAGGCGAAACCGATCTGACGGTCTCGCCTGAGCGCGCCGCTCGACGAGCGCGATGGGCTGAGATAGTCTTCATCATCGCGCTCAGCTTCTACGCGGTGCTGGCCGTGCTGGCTCACCACTACGCCTACTTCCAATGGGACGTGAGCATCAATCGCGCGATCAGATCAATCGCGCTTCCGGGTTTCAGTTCTTTAATGATAGGGCTATCGTGGCTGGGCAGCGACCTTGCGCCGGTTGTGCTTATAGTGGGCACGGGAGTCGCGTTGATGGCGGCAGGGTTTCGGCTCGAAGGACTCATCTGCATGATCGGAGTGTCGTTAGGCTCGGCAATGAACAGCCTTTTAAAGATACTCATCGCGCGGCCACGCCCCGACCCCTTGCTCATTGAGGTGATGAAGCATTACGACCATAACAGTTTTCCTTCGGGCCACGTTACTTTCTTCATAGAATATTTTGGCTTTCTCCTTTTCCTCAGCTACGTGTTGCTCAAACGCGGTCGCCTGCGCAATGCATCTTTCGTGTTATTTGGATTGTTGATTTTTCTGATCAGCATATCGCGCGTTTACATGGGCGCGCACTGGCCGAGCGATACTCTCGGAGCTTACCTTGCAGGAGGCGTCTGGCTGATGCTGATGATAGAAGCTTATAACCGGTTGAAGGCGAAACGGACAAGGTGAAGCCACGAATTGCACGAATGATTGCGAATTAACACGAGTGAAGTTATTCGTGATCATTCGTAACCATTCGTGCAATTCGTGGCTATACTTCTCACTTCACAGGCTTGCTCTGACGCGAAAAGCGATAGCTCTGATAAGACATCTTCTTGCGCGACATTTTGATGTCTGCGGAACTGGACAAATCCGCTACCAGATCACTGAGCATTTCAGCCTGCTCCTGTACCTCTGAATCTGCCATGTAAGGCGCACAAGCCTGGGCCATGCTTGAGTCGCTCCAACAACACTCTGGCGAGCGGCTGTGATGTCTCCGCGATCAAGATGCTCGATAGCCTCACGGCGCGCGCGCGCTGCCATCAGAAACTGCATGGCTTTGATTACTCGCTCATCGCTCGGCGCACTTTCGGCCACAGACGGCTCGGCAAATTCGACGAAGGCGCTTTGACCTAAAATCTCTCTATCGCTTGACGGCGAGCCTTGCGGGTTCCACGCTAATCTCAGATCTAAAGCTTTGAAGCGATTGCCCGCTGGTTGCGAAGGCAGCTTCAACCTGACCACCACGTCGATTGGCGCACCGGCCAAAAGGTTCGGAAGCTTGTAACGGCCCGTGTGAGTCACCTCGAAATCGTTCAACACATCCTGAACTTTCACGCCGTCCGAAGGCGTAAAACCGAGACTTACGGTGTGCCCTGTCTGAGCGATCAACCCTTCCATTTCTGTCGCAAAGATGCGCGCCATGTCTTCGGCCTGCTCGACGTGCCATGCGTTTCCTCGACCCGCCTCGGCCATCGGTATGAGCAGGTCTTCGTTGAAGTCCCTGCCAATTCCGATTGTCGAAGTCGTCACGCCGCGCATCGCCAGTTCACCCGCCTGCGTGACTATGCGATCAATATTCGTCTCGCCGACGTTCGCCAGTCCATCTGTAATCAGCAGGACTCGATTGATGGCATCATGCATTAAATGGCTACTGACTTCGATCCCTCCGCGCACCCATGCTTCGTGCAGCGCCGTCGAGTTTCGCGCGCGGATGTGCGAGATGCGCTCTTTAATCGCCTCTTTGTTTTCGGCGGGCTGGCTTGCGGCGAGCACTTCAACCACGTCGTCAAATATGACGAGGCTTATGCGGTCTTCGGCCAGAAGCTGGTCTATGCAAAACGCTGCGGCTTCGCGCGCGCGGGCGATCTTCTCGCCTTCCATGCTCGCCCGAACGATCCAGCACGAGGCTCAAGTTCAAGCCGTGTCGCTTCGTTTGCCCTTCAACCTTTGGCGGCGTGATGCGAATCAGCAGGTCTGCGGCCTGTTCCTGACCTGCCGGAAAGAGCGGGCGCTCCGTTATGACTTCGATGGTAGGTTTAGTGGTGTTGCTCATTCATGCTTCTCACTTTCTCGGCTCTTGGCCGTTATTTTCGATTTCACTCAACATTCTTCGCGCAAGGCGCTGCCTTTCTTTAACGTCGTCCGGCAACTGATAGTCTCCGCGAATATGCAGTTCAAGTCCCGGCTCGACTTCGATGCGCGACCAGGCGTTCACAGAAGTAGGACCAGACGTTTGTTGCGAAGTTGCTACTGACGCAGACACGCGTGACGAGGCCTTCCGCGCCGCAGGCATCGGCGGCGGCGGTATTCGCGGCGCAGGCGCGCGCGGCTTGAGCAGAGATTCCAGATACTCTGTCGCAGCGTTCTTCTTCGAGCTTTCGCCTTCCATGCCCAAAAACTGCTCAAGCTCGCGCTCGCTTTTGCTTTCGACCAGTTCCTTGATTTTTCTGATGGGCAGATGCTCCGCTTGCAATCGCTTGATCACAAGCAACTGCAACAAGTGACCGTACCCGTAAACAGCAGAAAGCCCCTGCTTGCCTTCCGGCGGAGAGATAAGCCCTTCGCCGCTGTAGTAACGCACCATCCGTTCGTCCGGCACTTCGGTGACGCTGCCGCGCTCTTGTCGCGGCACAAATTCAGTGATGAACCGCGCCGCCGTATCGGCAAGCTGCGTCGTCCCTACGAATTTCTGCCCGCGAAAACTCTTCAACGTTTCTCTCATACGCGAAAAGTTTACTATGAACAGTAACTACTGTCAACAGTTATTGCTGAAATTATTTTTGATTGGACAGGAGCCGTCGAACTCGCGCGGGTAGACATAATCTGCTCCTTTATGTTTAATAGATAAAGTCGGACCTTGAAGATATTTTAAGCGACAGGCATGTCAAACTGATGCTCGTAATAACCATTGTCTGAAACTCTGTCCCCACACAAATAATCAATATAGGAGTCCTCACCGCTCGCTAATGTTCCCCGTGCTTGAATTTATAACGGACGCGGACCGCGTTGCTTATATCAGGGATGAATATCGCAGGGCGATCCTGCGCAAATGAAATCAGCTCCCCGAAGCAACGCCAGCCAAAGAGAGGATGAATTATGCGAAGAGCAAGAATTTTATGCTGGTGTCTCGCGTTAATTAGCGCGATATGTTTTTCACTCAATTTCGATAAGACTGCGACTGGCTCAAGGGTCTGCCCTCACATAGAACTCGTCGAGGTGGTGGCGGGGTTGAGCAGTCCCATCTATTTGACAAACGCGCACGACGGCAGCCGTCGCCTCTTCATAGTCGAGCAGGACGGGCGCATCAAGGTGCTCGGACCCGGTTCGACCGCGCCACAGGTCTTTCTCAACATCACGTCGAAGGTGCTTTCAGGCGGAGAGCGCGGGCTGTTGGGGCTTGCCTTTCACCCGCAGTTCTCAACCAATCGCCGCTTCTTCGTCAACTATACGCGGCGGCCCGACGGCGCAACCGTCATCGCCGAATATCAAGCCTCGGCTCTGAGCCCGAATGTTGCGGAGACCGACGAGCGCGTGCTGCTCACAATCGCGCAGCCGTTTGCAAATCACAACGGCGGAATGATCGAGTTCGGCCCGGACACGTTTCTCTACATAGCGATGGGCGATGGCGGCTCGGCAAATGATCCCGGCAATCGCGCGCAGAACACGCAGGAGTTGCTCGGCAAAATACTCCGCATAGATGTTGATCGCACGCAATCGGGACTCTCTTACGCGACGCCTTCGGACAATCCTTTTATCGCTTCTGCGGGGCGCGACGAGATATACGCTTACGGGCTTCGCAATCCATGGCGCTTCTCGTTTGATCGTTCGACGGGCGCTCTCTATGCGGGCGATGTCGGGCAAAACGCGAGAGAAGAGATAGACATCATCACGCGCGGAGGCAACTACGGCTGGCGCGTGAAGGAAGGCACAAACTGCACGAGCAATGATCCTTCGATGTGCGCCTCTCTGTCTTCAATTGCTCCGATAGCCGAATACAGTCACACGGGCGGGCGATGCTCGATCACAGGCGGGTATGTCTACAGAGGCACGCTCGGCAGTCTTCCCGTCGGCGCTTATGTCTACGCCGATTTCTGCACGGGCGAGATATTCTTGTTGAAAGACGGAACGACCAGCCTTGTGCTCGACACACCGTTCAACATTACGTCATTCGGCGAAGACGAAGCAGGAGAGATTTACGTCGTAGGCGCGGACGGCACTATCCGCCGCTTCGGAAATCTCAACGATCTGCCGGAGGCTTTTACGATAAGAGAAGCCTTTGTCCGTCGCCGTTCTTCGGGCGAGGTGTTCGACCCTGTGACCGTCAAAAAGAACGCGAAGAAGTTCGAGATCGTCGTATCCGAAGAAGGGGCCGTGCCCGTGCCTGAATCCGCAGGCGCAGCTATAGTGATCAACGGAACCCGGTTGGAAACCACTTACACGACAAACGCCCTTGGAACGCCCGTATTCGTCGCGCGGTTGAAGCGCAAAATGCTTCAGGAACCTGAAACCCTCACGGTCGAAGTTGTTAGAACCAACGATACACGCTCGAATAAAATATTGATTCAGGTCGTGCCACAGCAGTAGGGGTTTCGGATTTAGGATTGCGGAATGCGGATTAGGAAAGGTATCCTCGTTGATTGACGTTGCGCGTTTAATCCGCATTCCGCCATCAGCATTACCGCAGTGAACAAAGGGGAGTGAAGTTTTGCCCAGATCAAAGTTTTCATATGTCTTGAGCCTCATCGCAATCTTTGCGCTCATGCTCTCAGCAATCAGTTTTCCGTCCACGACCCGTGCGCAGTTGCGCCCAGTTGTCATCGCGCCGGGATTTGATTTCAACGTTTTTGCAGACAGCGCGAGCGTGCCTGAATTCGCCCTCAGCGCTTTCACAGGGCCGACCTCGATGGCTTTTGATTCGCGCGGGCGGCTCTTTGTCGGGACGCTTTCGGGCAAGATTCTCGTCATGCCGGATAATAACGAGGACGGCAAGCTCGACAATCTCAAAATTTTTGCAAGCGGCCTTCAGCAAGTGCTTGGACTGGAGTTCAATCCTAAGAATGGAGACCTCTACGCGACAAGCAACGGTTTCAACGGCGGGGTAGGTCGAATACTCCGGCTGCGCGATACGAACGGCGATGATGTTGCCGATGAAATCGTGACAATAGTTGATGGATTGCCGAGCGAAGGCGACCACCAGACCGACCGTATCAAGTTTGGCCCGGACGGCAGGCTTTACATAGGGCAGGGGTCTTCAACCGATAACGGCACAGCAAGTCTTGGTCGCCCCGAAGAGCGGGTTTTCAACGCAACCATCCTTAATATTGACGTTAACAACCCTGTGATCAATGTATTTGCGACAGGGCTTCGCAATCCGTTTGGCATGGCGTTTCATCCTGAAACCGGCGAGTTGTTCGCTACCGATGGCGGTTCGGGCGAGCTTTGCCAACTGAACCCGCAGAACTGTCCAGAGGACACTGCTCCGCCCGAAGAAGTGAACTGGGTAGTCGCGGGCGGCAATTACGGATTCCCTCAATGCGAAGGAACGCCGACCGGTGACAGGCCCGGATGCTCAGGCGTTCGCCCTCCTGCGATTCAGTATCCGCGACATCTGACACCGACATCGCTTGCCTTCTACACAGGCCCGCAAGCCGGTGAGTTCAAAAATCAGTTGCTGTTGACGTTATACAAGAACCTGCCGAACACGGAAAATTACGGAGGCGATCTGCGCCGTCTCATAGTCGAAGGAAGCAGCGCAACCAATTTCACTTTGAGAGACGCGGGCTTCATCGCGCAATTCAATCCCATAGACCCGTTTGATGGGCCAATCGAAACGACGATTGACCCCATCAGCGGCGACATCTATATCGTGCGCATAGACCCTGTCACTCACCGCGATTTAAGTGAGCATCATCATATCATCTATCGCATACATCGCACGGGCAGCGACGCGCAGCCCTTCATCGGCCCTGTCCGCCCTGCGGGCATAAAAGCGGGATCAAGCGCTGTTACGATTTCGATAACGGGCCGCCATCTGAAACCGGGCGCTGTTGTCTTTAACGTAACTGATAACACGCCGCTTGTGACCAGGTACGATCAAAGCTTAAACAGATTCGAGATTGCCGCAGACCTGCCCGCAAGCGCAATCGCCGCCGAGCGCACGATCACGCTCGAAGTGCGAAACCTTGATGGCGGCGTATCAAATCAGCAAACGTTCGCTGTCACGAAGGGAGACATCATTCCGCCTCCTCCCCTTGATAAGACTCCTCAGCTCTCATCGTTTTTCGTTTACAAAAAGAAGCGGAGCAAAGTTATCAACCCTGTGACCACTGTATCGAACGGCAAAAAATACAGGCTTGTCGTGACCGGCGCGGATTTCGATTCGGGCGCGCAGTTATTGATAAACAACGTCCCGCTAGTGCTCGACAGCTCAAGCGCTACGGAGCTGGTTGGCCGATTCACGAAACAGATGCTGTCATCAGCGGGCGAGTTGAACGTGCAGGTGCGCAATTCGACGGGCAAGATTTCAAACACGCTCAAGATAACCGTCATACTGGAGAATTAAGAATGCAGCAGCAACAGTACCGCGAGCAGTAGCGAGCGGGTCGAGCGATGAGCCTACCCGCTCGCTACCTGCTCGCGGTACTGTTGTTATTGTCTCGCGGCAGAAGACGGGAAAGGTGTGAATCGTGCGGAAGCCGCAGGATTCGTAGAGATGAAGCGCAGGCTCGTTTGTTACTGTGACGGCGAGCGAAACGGAACCGAATCCATAACGATCAAATTCTTCAAGCGCGTTGTTAAGCATTCGTCGGCCAAGCCCCTGATCCTGATAAGCGGGATGCACTGAAATCTGGCCTATGTGCCCCGCGCGAGGCGCTACGCGTGAAGCTATCAGCACGCCGACCATATTCTGCGTTGTGCTGCGAACAGCCACGCGCGAAATGTAAGGCAGGAAATCGCCGCACCAGATGTGATCCGTAAGTATGGCGAGCAGTTCGGCGCAGCCTTCTTCGGTTCGATACTGGCTGTTGATGCGACTGTCAGGCCCGCCCCTGTACGAACGATGAATAATTCGCGTCGCCAGCGCAAAATCATCCTCTTCCCATGCTCTGATTGTAACGTTCGACAATTCGGCTGTTTGTACTGCGTTGCCTCGGTCGAAAGCGTGTCGCTAATTGATCGCGAGAGGTTGGCCTTCATGTAGTAACGATCAAAGCGCTCAAACCCGTTGCGCTCGAACAACGCGCTTGCTCCGTCATTTTCGATGCCGACGCACTGGCTCTCTATGCGACTTATGCGCGGCTGGCGTTCGACCTCATCGAGTATCGCCGCAAGCATCCTTTGATCGACTCCCGCGCCGCGCAGGCTTTTTGAAACATAAATATCGCCTATCGAGCAGCGCCCTGATTCGATGATGTAATAAGCAAAGCCTATGGTCTGGCCGCCCTTTGTGGCTACAAACCCCGGCAACTCTCGCTGGCGCGCGACCTGGCGAATCATACGGCTCGGCCCCGTGTAGTCCCAATTGAGCAGCGCGAGCCATTCATCGCATTGCTCGTCGAAGAGCGTTTCCAGTCCCGCGATGTCCGCCTCGTCGAGCGAGACTATCTTGAGTTCCGCATTTGTCAGTAAAGCAGTTGCCATTTCATTACCTGAATTTGAGAAGACGAGAAAAGGCTCGCGCGTTGTCTCGCGCTCTCAAAGTGATTATAAAAATGCGCGGGCGCAAGAGCAATGGAGTAGTGGCAGGAATAGTGATGAGTAATGGATAGCAGTAGCCCGACCGTGAGAGAGGGCGCAGGCGCAAGCCCTGGGCTACTGCCATTCATCGCGGCTCAGGCAGTTCGCTTGATTATCATCAGCGTCATGTCGTCAACAGGCGCGGTCGTGCCAACGAAACGAGACAAGGCTTCGTCAATGCGGTCGCGTATGCCTGACGCGGAGCGGCTCAGATTATGTTTCACAACTTCGATCAATCGTTCTTCGCCGAACTCTTCATCGCGGTCATTGATGGATTCTGTAATGCCGTCGCTGTAGATGATGAGCGAATCGCCCGGATTGAAAAACACTGTGGCTTCCTGATACTGCACGCCTTTCATCATCCCTATGGGCAGCCCGCCCTGATCGAGGCTGATTATTTCGCCTGCAGCGCGCATGAGCATCGGCGTGTTGTGGCCTCCGTTGGAATAGACGAGCGTTCCCGTTTCGGGATCAAGCTCGCCGTAAAACAGCGTGAGAAATTTATTCGACGGCGAGTTCTCGAATATGTATTCGTTGATCTCGCGCATCACCCCGCTTATGGCGAGGCGCGTCTGCGATTGCGCGCGCACGGCTGCGTGCAGCGATGACATCAACAGCGCCGCGCCCGTACCTTTTCCTGAAACGTCGCCGACCGCGACTATCAAGCGATTGTCGCTCTTGCGCCGTATGAAGTCGTAGTAGTCGCCGCCTATTTCGCGGCAGGGGAAAGAGACGCCCGTCATGTCCCAGCCTTCGATTTGCGGCGGCGCTACGGGTTGCAATCGCATCTGGATTTCAGACGCGACCTTCAACTCTTCTTCCATCCTCCGCTTTTCGAGTCGCTCTTCGAGCAATCGCTCGTGCTCTATCTTGATCGAAGCGACCGAGGCGATAGTCGTCAGCACCTTGAGGTCTTCTTCCTTGAAGCGGCTGTGGAACGGATTGTCCACATAGATCATCCCGAAAGTCTCTTCGCCCGAAGCCAGCGGGACGGCCATGACGCTGCGAATCTGGCTCAACACGATGGAGTTTTGAGATTGAAATCGCGGGTCGTGCATCGCGTCCGATGTCAGGACTGAAGCGCCTTCGCTGATGACTTTGTTTGTGATGGAGCGGGAGAGCTGGACTTGCGACGCCGAAGGCAGCGCGTCGTGGTGTGCGCCGCGCGCTATCTTGCAGGTCAAATCGCCGTCTTCTTTCAAAAACAGGAATCCGCGTTCTGCGGGGATGGCTTGAAACACGAGGTCAATAGTCATCTTGAGCGTGTCTTCGAGCGACGTGCGAGGCAGAAGCGCTATGCCTACCTGCGAGACTATGCTCAAAAGATCACGGCCCTGACCCGCTTCGGGCACGAGCTTTGGGCGCACGCCTGAAGGGTTTCGCATCTCCATTGCGCCCGACTGAATTGTAGATATCAGATCGTTGGTCGAGCGCGAGCCGATAGGCGAAGTGATGGTGTCTGCCGGAAGCGCAGCCGCAGCCGGGCCGGAAAGAAAGACCGTTGCGCCCGACAGCATCTCCTGCCCGCCCGAAGTGTATTCGATCTCGGTTTCGCCTATGCGAATAATGTCGCCGACTTCGAGCCTTATCGCGCCCGTTACGCGCTGCCCGTTAAGGAAGGTGCCGTTCGCGCTGCCGTTGTCAACAAGCAGAACGTGATCGCTTTCCTGTCGCAGTTCCGCGTGGAGGCGCGAGGCGAACGGGTCGCCTATGCAGATGTCGTTGCGCGACGAGCGGCCAATGGTCAACTTCATCCGGTCCATCTTGATCGTTGACGGCTCGAAGTCTTTCGGTCGAATGATAAAAGTAGACATACTAGATTTTGGGTTTTAGATTTTGGATTTTAGATTTTTGGATTTTGGATTATCGGATTGCAGATTCGAGGAGCGGCTGATCATTTACAATCTCCTTAATCTAAAATCCAAAATCTAAAATCCAAAATGGTTTTACTTTGACATCACAACTAATGTGCGGGCTATCTTATCATGCCACCCTTGCTGGCGCGGGTCCCACAGCATCCAAAGAAAGCCGAGAAAGAATGCCACAGTCGAGAGCGGATAGCCTACCAGGTGGCGCATCGCCGCGTCTTTTATTGTAAAGGGTCTGCCGTCTTCGCGCACTATGTATATGCCGAGTATTCGCATCCCCGCGCTCTGCCCGTTGAAACCGGCCAGCACGACGAAATTCAGTATGAACAGCAGCACAGTCAATAACGCGACCATCACAAGCTGTGTGTTCGACCCTAAGACCGAACTGTGACTGACCGCCGTCACGATGAACGTGAACATCATCATGGCGATGAGCGTGATCAGAAAATCGAACATCCAAGCGCCGTAACGAAGCCCGAATCCCGCGCTCTCGTATGCGCCTATCAGCGCATAAGTAGGCGGAGCATACTGCCGGTTTCGAGCCACGGAGCCATTTCTATTTCTGCCTACGACGTGCGTCCGTGCCTCGCTGCCTGTAGTCTCAGCCGCCGCGACGCGTTCTATCGGACGTGACGGACGCGCAGAAATATCCCTTGCTTCGTCAACCGCGACTGCGGCCTGTCGCCCGCGCCCCGGCGAAGCTTTTCCGCATTGCGAGCAAAACTTTGACCGCTCACCCAGTTGCTTTCCGCAATATGGACAAAATTTCGTCATAACGAATCGGAGGTTAGAGGCTAGAGGTCAGAGGTCAGTAAATAACGATGATGCACGACTGACCTCTGACCTCTGATCTCTAACCTCCAGAAAAACTACACTACCATGAATTTCAAAATCGTTCCGCCGAGCCTGAGTTCATCACCGGCAGAGAGCACGCGCGGAGCTTTTGTGTTGAGCCGAACCGAGCCGCCGCTGATAGAGTTGACGATTGTGCCGTTTACAGAGCCGAGGTCTTCTATCAAAAACTGCTCGCCTTGACGATATATCCTCGCGTGGCGACGCGACACTTTAGTCTCCGGGTCATGCATTGTGAGGTCTATCTCGGGAAATATCCCTGTGTGCGGGTCCGTGCGTCCCAACAGCACGCTCTCTTTGTCAATAACGAACGGCTTCACCATATCGTTTGTGCCGACGACGACCAGTTGCGCGGTGACGCGCCCAGGCCCAACCGTCCCGACATACCCGGACGCTGCCGCCGCGCCTCCGGCTGCCGGCTGGCGATTCCCGCAATGAGCGCAGTAAACGTCTTCGGCTCCGATCTTCTCTCCGCAGTGGCCGCAGAAGACCCAATCCGCGACGGGCGAAGACGGCTGCACGCCGCCATCGGAAATGGGAACAGAATAATTCGATTTCGAATCGCGCTCAGGTTTGATCGGCGAAAAAGCCGCGCCGCCGCTTGAAGGCGACGGGCCGGGATAGCGAGAAGATGCCCGCCCCGTGTCCGACTTAGGCTTCATATCGATACGCCCGCTGTGTTCTTCGAGAGAGCGCATCAATTCGAGCGCGGATAGCTGACGGTCTTCGGGCTTGTGGGCGACCATCCTCATCAATATGCGCTCCATCTCCGGCGAGATCGCAGGGTTGATCTGGCACGGGCGCGGGTTCTTGCTGAAATCGAATATGAGAAGCGGGTTGTCCTGCGGGTCAGACCCCGTCAGCATATGAAACATTGTTGCGCCGAGCGAGTAAAGGTCCGAGCGCGGTTCGACTTTGCCTGCAAAAAGCTCAGGCGGCGCGTATCCCATTGTGCCTATCGCGGTCACGCCTTTTTCCGTGGGCCGGACTATTCGCGCTATGCCAAAATCCACAAGCATCACGCGACCCGTCTTGTCGTCGATCATGAGGTTTGCGGGCTTGAGGTCGCGGTAGATTATCGGAGGCTTCTGCGAGTGTATGTAATGAAGCACGTCGCTGATTTGAACGGCCCATTTCGTGATAGTATTTTCGTCAACCGTGCCGCCGCGCAATCGCATCTGCTCTGCGAGGTCGCCGCCGCCTATCCACCGCATTACCAGATAATATTTGCCGCCTTCGATGAAATAATCGAACACGGTCGGTATCGAAGGATGATCGAGTTGGGCGAGCACTTCGGCCTCGCGCTTAAAGTCTTCAACAGCTTTTGCGCGCTGGCTCTGGTCTGCCGACGTTTCGATCATCTCTTTGACGGCGCAAAGGCGGTCAGCGAGCCGTTTGTCGCGGGCTTGATAGACCGAGCCCATGCCGCCGCCGCCGACGCGGCTGACTATCAAATAACGATCAAGCAGGAGTGTGCCCGGCTCTAGTTGATGCGACGAGGCATGCTTTGGTTTCTTCGGATCAGGCATTTGAATTTCACTGCTACCACTGCGCGCTTCTACAATGACAGGCGGAGGCGGAAGCGGCGTTGGCTCTTGCGTGGCACCGCACTCTCCGCAATACGGGTCTCCTGGCTGCAACTGGTTGCCGCATTCAGGACAAAACATAGCATCGGGTTCTGTCTTCTGGTTTCTGGTTCCTGGTCTGGCCTTACGAGCAATTGACGATCCTTTTATGAAAAATGAATCAGGAATCAGCAAACCGTCATCTTAGAATTTGAAACTTCAAAAACGTCTTGCCGACGATGATCTCATCGCCGTTTTGTAACATGTGCCGCTTGCCTGGAAGCAACCTTCGCCCGCGATTGACGAATGTGCCGTTGGTAGAGCCGAGGTCTTCGATGAAGTACTGCCCGTTGTGATTTATGATGCGCGCATGGCGGCGTGAAATCTTTGCTTCCGGGTCGTCTTCGTCCAGGTCTACATCGGGGAAGATGCCGCTGTCTGCGTCCCATCGCCCGATGTTGGTTTCGATGCCCGTAATCGAGAATTCGCGACCTACGCGCCCGCCACGTTCGATCAGGAGGCGCGCAGTAACGCGCAAATTATCGACCGAAGCAGGCGCGTAATCCGGCTCCATCGCGTCTGTTCGCCCACGCGGCGAGAGCCCGAAGGTTGATGACGGTGCATTGGTGCCCTGGTTCGGGAGATTAGGCTCGGCTGGGCTGAGATTGAAAGCGGAACGTTCATCTGTCACGTTGCGCCGCCTGTTGGAATTGCCGCCCGCCGATTTCTCGTCAGGCTTGCGCTCGCGCGCAGGCATGGCGGGCTTGGGTATGCTTGTTGAAGTCGTAAACGATGGCGGAGCGATTGGCGGCCCATCAGTTGTATTCGACGGCACGGCGTCGCTTTCGACAGCGCTTGGCGGTTTGTAAGCGTTCTGTCGCCTGACGAGGTCCAGCTTCATACCGCACTCATCGCAGTACTCGCTACCATCAATATTATTAGTTCCACAGTTGTTGCACCTGATCATAAGGCTGGGCCTCCAACTGCCATCCCTACCCAAAGGGCGAAGTCTCGCGGCAACGGGATTATACTCTACACTTTCAACAGTCGCAATAAAAGCCCTCCGTCGTCACGCCGGGTTCTTATCAATATCAGACAACCGATTAAATAGCGAGAGGCCTGTAACTCCTTTAAGATTATTGTGTGATTATGAACTCAGGCGAAAGCTTTCCGTCCGGGTTTTGCACCTGGAGCCTGCCGCCGGGCCTGGCTTTCTTGCCGGATTTTTTTGCTATCAGAAGCGTCGTCGGGTTCTGCTCGTCGTTTTTCGTCTTTTGACGCTCGCCATTAAGAATGATACTTGATCCCTGCTCGAACAGTTCACCTGCAACTATCAATTTTTTTCGATTGATTGAAATGCCGGTGATCTTGGGAAGCAGGACAGGCGGCGGCGGAGTAACGATAGCAGGGCCGATCCATCTTGCGACGTTATAAATGGTCTTTCCGCCCGCTGTAGTGAAAGCGCCGCCGACATAGACTTCGTTATCCTTGAAGGCTATCGCATGGACGCGGCCACCCACGCCGCTGCCCAGCCCTTGCCATTTCGTGCCGTCGAATCGGGCGATTCCGTTCGCCTTCACTCCGTCAATCGAAGTGAAATCACCTCCCACATAAATGTCATCTCCGTTGAAAGCTATTTTGTAGACGGGGCCATTCGCGCCGCTCCCCACGGCATGCCAGCTATTGCCATCCCATCGCGCGATATTGTTAGCCTGTAATCCGCCCGCCGAGTTGAATCGCCCTCCGACATACAAATCGTTTCCTTTAGCCGCCAATGTAAAAACCTGAGGTGTGCAGGAAGCGCAACCATCAATCCCGCTCCCCAACGCATGCCAGACGCTGCCGTCAAATCGCGCGATGTGATTGACGGCTGTAAATCCGGCTATGGCGAAATGGCCGCCGACATAAATATCGCTGTCGTTTATCGCTATTGCGTTGAGAGAAACCGAGGCAGCCGGGCCTGTAACGCCTCCGCCCGCAGTAGACCATTTGTTACCGTCCCAGCGGACGAACCCGTCTATATGGAGGAAAATGCTGCTTATCCCTACATCAGTGATGGGATTGCCGACTGTATATATATCGTTTCCACTCAGAGCCATCGCGTCGACTCTCAGGTAGTCATTGAAGCTGTCGATTATAGCGATGCCGTCGCCCAAAGCAGACCATTTACTGCCATCCCAGCGGGCTACTCTGTTTGCCTGCACGTCGCCTGCGCGAGAAAAATTACCGCCAACGTAAAGATCGTCTCCCTTTGCTTCAAGCGCATAGACTACAGAGCTACAAATTCCAGGGCAGAGCCCAACGCCGCCGCCTAAGTTTGACCAACTGGTGCCATCCCATCTGGCTATTCCACTGGCAGAGGTTGAGCTGAATGGAAATGTGTTTCCGCCGATGTACACACCGCTGCTGTTTACTGCTATTGCTCTGACTACTACGAAAGGAAACTCCGGGTCAAAGGTTGAAAAGCCGAACCCCTCATCCCACCGCGCATCGTCATCTAGCGGCAAAGTCTCATCCATAAGGCCAAGGCTTGCCGTGCGGATCACTTTCGTCTGAGCAGGCAGGGATTGAACCGCCACGAGCGATATAAATACGGAGATGAGTAATGAGGGAATGCTTTGCTCTATCCAAGACTGGATCCTCTTTCGTTGCGGATGCGATAAATTACGGGCGTCCCGCCAAATTTAATACGAAACCTCAAAAAAGCCAACCCCGGCAAGGTGTTTGGAGCGTGCGTGCGGCTGCGAGCGTGTTACAGCCGCGCACTTACTCGAATGCCTCCATTACCGATTGCTGTTCATCGCTTCGATCAGTATCGCTGCGACCTCCGGTCGAGAGAACTCGCGCGGAGGCATCTCGCCGCGCGTAAGCATCTCGCGCACCTTCGTGCCTGAAAGCGTGACGTGCTCAGACGAATCGTGCGGGCAGGTCTTGTTCGATGCCATCGCGTCGCAGCGGCGGCAGTAGAACGAGTGATCGAAGAACATGGGCGTGATGGCCAGCGCCTCCGGGTCGAACTCGTTAAAGATGTAATGCGCGTCGTATGTGCCGTAGTAGTTGCCGACTCCCGCGTGATCGCGCCCGACTATGAAATGCGTGCAGCCGTAATTCTTTCGGATGATGGCGTGAAAGACAGCCTCGCGCGGCCCCGCGTATCGCATCGCCGCAGGGTTGACGGCAAGCAGCGTGCGTGTGCGCGGAAAGTAATGTTCGAGCATCGCTTCGTAGCAATGCATACGAACATCTGCTGGTATGTCATCGGATTTCGTTTCGCCTACGAGCGGGTGAAGCAGAAGTCCGTCTACGGTTTCGAGCGCGCACTTGATGATGTACTCGTGCGCTCGGTGAATCGGGTTGCGAGTTTGAAAAGCCACGACCCGCCGCCAGCCCTTTTTCTTGAACTCGTCGCGCGTCTCGGCGGGGTCGAGCCTGTAGGTAGGGAAAGCGGAATTGCGCGGGCGATTGAGAAGACTGACGGGGCCGCCCAACAGCCATTCGCCTTGTTCATAAAGCGCGGCCACACCGGGATGCGCGAGGTCTGTTGTCAGGTAGACGCGCTCGGCTTCGCGCTGTTTGTCGTAGCGAAATTTCTGGCACAGGTGCAGCACGCCCAGCAAATGATCGTCGTTTGAATAAAGCGCGATGTCGGCATCTTCTTTTAAGTTGCTGGCAAAATCATCTGCGGCAGAAAGCGTGACAGGAATAGTCCAGGGCAAGCCCGAAGCAAGGTGTTTGTTGCCGCGAACAGCGGTGTAATCGTCTTCGCACATGAAGCCTTCGAGCGGGCTGAACGCGCCGTTAGCAATCATCTCAAGGTCAGAGACTTCGCGCGGGCGAAGTTTAAGTTTAGGCATGTCGGGCGCTCGTTCAAGCAGAGTTTCCCGCTCTACGCCTGTAAGCTCACGATTGACGAGCCGACCGCCATGCGCTGGTATGGTTTCCATGTTATGTGTTCCTCGTTCATATAGATAAAATGCTCGCCATAAGCAAACAACAACCGTAAGCGACCACATGCGCGGCTGTCAATGCAATCGCTGGAATCATTCTTTAGTGTGCGTTTGATTCGCTCAGTGAGTTGCAGCAGTGGAGCATTGCAGTAATGAAGAGTTTCCGAGTGCTGCGTGCTTACTCCTGCCCACGCCAACGGGTCAGCCTGTTTCGCACTCTGGCAGCGTCTGGACTTTCTATCTGCTCATAAATCTTGAGCGCGGCTTCGGCGTAAAGCATCGCCTGCGCGCGATCACCGAGTTTGTCTAGCGCAAGGCTCATGTTAAAAAGCGCAATGCCTTCGCCCTGCCGCTCTCCCATCTCCTGCGCAATGATCAAACACTGTCCGTAACAGTCAATGGCTCGCTGCGTCTCGCCCAATGCTGCGAAGGCATTGCCTAAGTTGCCGAGCGCATAGGCTTCGCCTCGCCGCTCTCCTATATCTCGTGTGATAGTGAAATGTTGTTCGTGATACTCAATAGCGCGCCGCATTTCACCCAAAATGAAGTGGGCAACACCCAAGCCGCTTAACGCACGTCCTTCACCTTGCTGGTCTCCTATCTCTCTTGCGATTATGAGTTGCTGTTCGTGATAGTCAATGCCTCGCTGCGTCTCGCCCAATTCTTTATAAGCGATGCCCAAATTGCCCAAATCTGCGCCCTCACCTCGCCTATCTCCTATCTCTCGGTCAATGACTAAAGCTTGTTCGTAATACTCAATCGCACGGCGCATCTCGCCTAAATTTTTGTAGACAACACCCAAGTTGCCAAGCACTTGGCCTTCGCCTTTCCGATTTCCAATCTCCCAACAAATAATCAAAGCTTGTTCATAAAACTCAATGGCGCGCCGCAACTCGCCCAAGTGGGCATAGGCAGTGCCCAAGTTACCAAGCGCACTTCCTTCAGTTAATGGATTTTTCAATCGGTGGGCGACGGGCAGCGCCGCCTCCAGCCATCGAATTCTTTCGTGTGGATGTTGGCGCAAATCGAGTATGTATGCTCCGAAATCTGGATAGGCGCTGCATAACTCCGCTGCCGCATCATCTGTTTCGGCATGCGATGCGGCCCACGCTTGCCCGGCTTGAATATTGCGCCACTCCAGATCAAATATAGTCAGCCCTTGTTTTATTGCTTCACCTCCTTGCTGGTAAAGATTATCAGTTCTGCTGAACACAGAATTATAGTGACTAGCATGGCGTAGTTGACCACTAGCCCGTTCGGCCTCACCGAGTAGCGTATCAGTAAATAATCGCACTAGGTCGTGCAAACAATAGCGAGCGGTTTCGTCGTCATAAAGTACGAGGCTTCGTTCGAGCAGTGCGCTAAGGCTATCGCGGGCTCCTTCTATTGTCACGTTCCAAACTGCCGCCGCCGCTGCCCGATCAAAGTCGGCAGGAAACACGGCCAGCGTTTTCCAATGCGCGGCAAGGTCTGAATGTTCCGATTCTAATTGCCTTGCGCTCAATGCAAGCGTGGCTTCTACGTCCAGATCATCCTGCCTCAAATGTGAGAGTCGTTTCCGCTCGTCGGTTAACGTCTCAAGGTACTCCTCCACAGTCCAATCGCGATGCACCGCTAGGAAAGTGCCTGCCACTCGCAACGCCAGAGGTAGGCGTCCGCATAATCCAGCAATCGCATTGAGTTGTTTATTCGCCGCGCGTCTTTTTCCAATAATCTCAAGAAGCAAACCGCGCGCGTCTTTCTCTGAAAGAGCATCAAGGCTGACGGATTGCACACCTTCAACAACAATAGTCCGGCGCGAAGTGATTATCAGAGCGCACGGCGGCGACAGCACGAGTGGGCGCACCTGTGCAGCGTTGGCCGCATTGTCCAGCAAGATCAAGACCTGCTTACCCGCAAGCATATTGCGATAATCCTGCGCGACTTGATTAACATCATCGGTAACGCGCGCTTCCGGGTGAAAGGCTTGAATTACTCTTGCCATCGCTTCAATCGCAGTCAGCTGGCGTTTGGAAGTGCCTTGCATGTCAACGACGATTTGCCCGTCAGGATAGCGATCAACAAGTTTATGAGCTATGTGTACGGCCAGTACTGATTTGCCTACACCGCCCATGCCACCGATTGCAGAAATCGCAACACGGCCTTCGCCTTGCGCGAGTGCTTTCATCAGTTCCTTCACTTCATGGTCACGCCCCGTGAAATCTGCCAAGTCGCTCGGAAGTTGATTAAGTCTAGATGCAGAAGGCACAACAGGGATTGTTTCTTCTTCAGGTTTGCGTGTAGTGCGGCTCTCGTGCTTTTGTTGAGGCTTGGAATCATTTCTCGGAGTTAAGGGCCGGTCGCAGAGAAAGTGCTTGGCGAAATTTGCTGCTGCTGCTGCCGCGTAAGGCTGCCAGTCGTCTTTCTTATCGCGGTCTGCCGCGTCACTGATAGCCCTGATTACAAGGTGGCGTTGCTGGTCGAAACTTTGCCAAACGGCTGCACTGAATCCATAGCCTTCCATCTCGATTGCCAGTATCTTTCGATTAGGCTGCACAATCTGATTGCGTATCGCTGCATCAGCGATGACCTTTTCGCCTGATGCGATAACTCCATAGTAATGCTTTGGGCGATCTTTCGTTCCGTCAGGTCTTCGGACTGAAATAGAGGGCTTCCATTTAGCAACAGCCGTTGCCCTACCCCATAGCGTAGCATCAGGCCTGTAGCTTTTCGGCTCTGGCTTCTTGCCTTCCGCTGTCTCTTTCCCACGTTCATAATAATAAACGTCGATTCCTATTATTACATCGCCTAACGCTACGTCATCGCTTGCCGCGCCTGCGATTCCAACCATCAACAAAGCGCCGGGATGCCAATGATGTATCGTATCCGAAGTCAGAAGAGCCGCGTCAACGTTTGCCGCATCCGGCGATTGTGCAATCACAATCTGATAAACGCCGCCTTCTTTGAGATTGAGATTGCCGCGCCAGTATACGCGCGAGCCTTTACGTATACGATCTTTATCCGTCAATTTAAAAGTTCGGCATACGGCGCGCCGTTCTACTTCTATGGCTGTGATTATCGCAAAATCAATCAGAGCATCGGCTGATGAATCATAGGCAGTTGTCTTTCTCGAAATAGTCACTTCGGTTTTCCTGATTATTGATTTGAAACTCTTTTGCGATGCTGCGAGTTAATCAAATCGCAAGGGGATTGTGATGTCAAGCACGAAAGCTTTCAGGCTATCCGACGAACTTATAACCGAGTCCGTGAACGGTTAGAATAAACTGAGGATGACGGGGATTGGGTTCGATCTTCTGGCGCAGCCACGCAACGTGAACGTCTACCGTGCGAGTCGAAGGCATCGCGTTGTAGCCCCAAACCTCGTTCAACAACTCGTCGCGTGTGATGGCGTTTTCGCGATGCTCGATGAAATAGCGCAACAGTTGAAACTCAAGCGCGGACAACTCGATCACGACGCCATCGCGCGTCACTTCGGCTTTGCGAAAGTCAATGCGAATTGGGCCGAACTGATAAGCATCTGTTGACAACGCTGACACGGCGGGCGCGCGACGAAGCAGCGCCTCTATTCGCGCAAGCAGTTCCATCATCTCGAAAGGCTTTGTGACGTAATCATCTGCGCCGAGCTTTAAGCCAACGACTTTATCAACGACCTGCCCGCGCGCCGTAAGCATTATTACGGGCGTTTGAACATTCTGCTGGCGGAGGTCGCGACACACATCAAACCCGTTCTTGCGCGGCAGCATCACGTCGAGGATTATCAAATCGAAAGACTCGCCGGTCGCTCGCGCAAGTCCCGCATCGCCGTCTCGCGCAGTCTCTACTGTGAAGCCTTCGCTCGTCAAGCGATCAGTCAATGTCAGGACTAATCCCGGCTCATCTTCGACTAGAAGTATTCGCTTGCTCATAACGCTGTTGTCAGTTGTCAGTTGTCAGTTGTTTGCGCAGCGCGTGAACATCAGAGATCAATTCATCAGCCCCGGTCGCAGCAGGCAGATGAATAGTGAAGGCGCTGCCGTGTCGCTCTGCGCTTTTGACTGTAACTCTTCCGCCGTGCGCTTCGATGATGTGCTTGACCAGACTCAAGCCCAATCCGCTGCCGCGAATCTGCGCGTCTATCACTTCGCGCCCTCTGAAGAACGGCTCGAAAACATGAGGCAACTCCGCAGGCGGGATGCCTAAGCCGCGATCTTCGATGGTGATTTGCGCTTCATCGCCGACACGCTCGGCTTTGACCTTTATCAATAAATTTTCGCCGCTGTATTTCATCGCGTTGTTGAGCAGGTTCTGAATCGAGCGACTGAGCGCCGCGTTGTCTGCTGCGATAACAGGCAAATCCGGTGCGATCTCTTTTTCGATTTTGAATTCGCCTTCTCGAATCAATGGCGCGCAAGCAGCCATCGCGTTTTCGATTGCACTGCCGACATCCGTAGGGCGCAGCGCGTAATTTTTTCGGCCCGATTGCACGCCTGCGAACTCCAGCGCCTGCTCGATCATCTCTGACAATCTTCGGCCTTCGCTCTCGATCAACGCGCCGTATCTTCTGACCTGCTGGCGTTCGTCAATCACTCCGTCAGCAAGGTTCTCGCCCGCCGAACAGATGACCGCAAGCGGCGTTCTCATCTCGTGCGACACGCCTGCGACGAATTCCATCTGCTGGCGCGCGAGCCGCTGCGCACGGCGAGTCGAAATAATTATCATCGCCACGCTCACGCTCAACAAAAGCAATATGCCGAAGCTGATCGCCAGATTGCGACGTCGAGCGACGGCTACCGCAGCATCGAGCGAGCCTGAGCGATGCTTGAGTATTATTTGCCATAGCTCGCCTTCACCGCTCACCAGGGCTACGCGCGGGGCGGATGCGTCGTGATCTGCGCCCTTTGTTACAACTGTGTTGAAGACGCGAAGGATTGATTTGTCTCGCTTCTCAACTCCGGCGTCGGATGTTTCGATTTCGCTTGCATTGCTTTCGGCCAGCATCGGCATGTCCAACCGCACGTTAAAAATATTTGCCGTCGCATCGCCGGTCGGCGGCATCCTTTCGGGGAAATTCTTATCGCTCTGGTAAATAATTATTTCGGGTTTGCGGCGACTGACAACCGCGAAGCTGTAATCAAGTTGATCGCTGTTTGCAAAGTAACGCGCTGCAAGCTGTGGAATGAATTGCTGCTTGATGAAATCGAGGTCGAGAGTCGCCACGACGTAGCCGAGAAAGGCTTTCGGATTCGGGTGAGGAATATCACGTTTATCTAAAATCTCCGAATCGGTAATTGGAATCGTAAGCGCCGAGCCGTCTTCAACCAGCGTGTCAACCGAAGCGCGCATAAACGGTTTCGTCCGGTCGCGCTCGCCTTTGAATGCATCGTCGAAATGCTGGCGCAAGCTCTCAAGACGGGCAGGCCACGAGGCAGGCTCAAACTGAGTTGCCGCTCGGTTGAATCGCGCGAGTCGAGCCGCGCGCAACTCATCCGGCTCAACTAAAAATACGTTTGCGATAAGCTGCGGGGAAGGGGCGGCTCGAAACCATTGGTCGTAACGACGTGCGTAATCCTGCCAGGCTTTGCCGCGCAAAGTCTTCGCGTCCATCTGAAAACTGAGATAAGCGCGAGTTAACTCGCCGTCGAAGTCCCGGCTGAAATTTGCGACAGCCGATTTCAGGCTTGCCTGCATGCGCTCGCGCTCGGCTCGGCTTACTTCGCCGACCCAGCGAAATTGCAGAACAGCCAAAAGCGGCAGCAACGCGATCAATGCTGCCACGAGCAACAACATCAAAGACGGCTTCTTCACAAACGGGATTATAACATCAGCCCTTCGATACAGGTTTTATCGCGCGCAGATTTTACAAGCTTAACATCTGCTCAAACATTTCGGTGCTCCTCTTGACAATAGTCGTTATGACGACTATATTGCTCGACGTGGGGACTAAGTTGCAAAAAGAGCTGAAGCAGACCAAGCCTTTTGTCAGTCGCGAAGAAGAAGTTTACCTCAACATCCAGCGCACGGCGGAGACGTTGTGGTCGGGCGTCAACGAGACGTTCAAGCAGGTGGACTTGACGCCCACTCAATATAACGTTTTGCGCATACTTCGCGGCGCGGGCGGGCAGGGGGTGTCTTGCAGCGAAGTCAGCGATAGGCTGGTCACAAAGGATTCCGACATCACGCGGTTGCTTGATCGCCTCGAAACGCGCGGGCTGATTTCGCGAGAGCGCGACAAGCGTGACCGCCGCGTTATCACCACGCGCATCACCGACGAGGGTTTGCGTTTGCTCGCAGGGCTTGATAAGCCGATAGCAGAGTGCCATCGCCGCCAGCTAGGGCACATGGGGGAAAAACGGCTCGCCACACTAAGCAAGCTTCTGGAGGATGCGCGTAACAGGCCCGAATGATTTTTTTTCGTCACACAAATTCGACACCAGAGGGAGATTTCATCGTGAACAAACTGATCAAGATAAGTACCTTTTTCGTCTTTATGGCATTGTTATTAGCCTTCGCGCAGTTCAGAGCCAGCCAGATAGGACTTATAAACTCCGAAGCTTTCGCAAGCGAATTCGCAGATAACAAAACGCTTGAGACGGCTTCGGCTGGTACGTATGCGATTGATCCGGCGCACACTACTATCGGATTCAGCGTTCGGCATCTGGTTATCAACAATGTGCCGGGGCGCTTCCGCGAATTCACAGGCGCGATTCAGTATGACCCTGAGAATTTAACCAACTCGTCCGTAACTTTTACCGCAAAATCCAACAGCATTGACACAGGGATAGAGCCGCGCGACAAGCACCTGCGCAGCGCGGACTTCTTTGACGTAGAGCGTTACCCGGAGATCACTTTCAAGAGCACGCGCATCGAGAAAAAAGGTAAGGATGATTTTATCGCTCACGGCGATTTCACACTGCACGGTGTAACCAAGACGGTCGCCCTTCCCTTCAAGTTGTACGGCGCTATCAAAGACCCGTGGGGCAAGATGCGAATTGGCGTCGAAGCCGGTCTGACAATCAATCGTCAGGATTACGGCGTGGCGTGGAGCCAGAAGCTCGATAACGGCGGCCTTGTGGTCGCAAACGATGTGAAGATCGCGCTGTTTGTTGAAGCGGTCAAACAGGAGCCGAAGCCCGAAGCTCCGTCGAACAAATAAGCAAGCGTCCGCCTCACCCGTCACACTGCAAAGCAAATATCAGGCGCGCGTGGCGCGCGCCTGATGCGGGAAAGGTCTTTCTAATTTTTGGAGTAATCAATGGCTAATTTGAATTCATTCTACTCGGAGTGGGTGCCGCGCCTGCTAAGCGTCCTTCGCGTCATCATAGCTTTTCTTTTCATCCAACACGGCGCGCAGAAACTATTCGGGTTCATGGCTCCTGAGCAATGGGCAGCGCCTTCGATGTTTTCCATGATATGGATAGCCGGGGTGCTCGAATTTTTCGGCGGGCTGTTCATACTTCTGGGGCTATTCACTCGCCCTGTGGCTTTCATACTTTCGGGGCTTATGGCCGTAGCTTATTTCATGTCGCACGCGCCGCATGGGTTCTGGACGATACAAAATAGAGGAGAACTGGCCGTTGCCTACTGCTTCGTGTTCCTTTATCTGACGGTGGCCGGAGGAGGCTCCTGGAGCCTCGACCGTTTGCTGTGGCGTCACGAATGATACATGCTCGAACCTCTGGAGTAATTCGAGCGTTGAGCATTTAAGAACGTATAGGAGAGATCGCATGAAAAGTCCTATACGTACAGCCAAAGCCGCTTATTTTTCTATAAGCTTAATAGCGCTTCTTTTTTTGCTCTCGACTGCCGCTATGGGTCAGGAACTGGAACGAAAAGCCGAGTTTGAAACCATAGCGAAGAATTTTGCGTCCGGTCATCCCGAAAAAATAAGTTATGTGGTGACGACCCGCGAGGAGTGGGAAATGCTTTGGGATGCGGCTCTCTCAAACAGCTACCCCAGACCGCCCGCGCCTGAAATAGATTTCAACGAGCATAGCGTAATCGCAGTTTTCCAAGGCAATCAGCCTTCAAGCGGATACGATATTTCTATCACCAAACTGGTGAAGTCGGGCAAGAAGCTGAAAGTTCATGTCAAAGAAGTCTCGCCCGATCTGCCTTGCAAAGTGATTCTGGTGATTACGCAACCTTTTCAGATTATCCAGACCGAAAAGATTTCGGATGCCACTAAAGTAAGGTTCAAAGTAAAGTCGAAGATCACGCGCTGCGAATGATTTGCGCCGGACACGCGCCTAACATAAAGTTATGCCCGTGATTGAGACTTCCGGCTTACAATTCCCGCCTTGTGACCTGTCCCACTTTGAGGCGATTTTATCCGACGAGCACGCTCTTGTAACTTTCCATTGCTGACAAAACTCGGCATGAAATTTAACTGAACAATAAATAAGCCAAATATGACTTCGATTTATCGTCTTATTTAATTAAGAGGAGATCAAACGGCATGAAACGCTTATTAATCATTGCTTATTTTCTTATCGCAGCCGTCCCCGCGCTTGCAGATGATAAAAGTTGGAAGCCCATTGATCAGGTCAAAGCTCCTGCGGTCGAAAAAGACGCTGATGCAGAGGCGATATTCTGGGAAGTGCTTGTGGATTTCGATTCGTCGCGCGTGTCATTATCTCATTATATTCGCGTTAAAATCTTTACCGAACGTGGCAGAGATTCACAAAGTAAAGTAGAGCTTCTGTATATCGGCAAAGATAAAATCGAAGACATTGCCGGACGCACTATCAAAGCTGATGGGACGATTATCGAACTGAAGAAGGATGCGATATTTGAACGCACTATTGCCAAAGGAAGCAACCTTCAGATAAGAGCCAAGTCTTTTGTCATGCCTTCAGTTGAACCGCAGGCCATCATTGAGTACCGCTGGCGCGAAGTCCGCGAAGATAGATTCTTTCTCCGCCTGCAATTCCAGCGAGACATACCTGTTCAGTTTGTTAAGTATTCTCTGAAAATTTCGCCCGAATCCTTCGGCCTTATGGTCACCAGGACTTTCAATGGCGAGAACCTGCGCTTTGTGCAGGAGAAGAAGAATCTCTACAGCACGAGCAGGTTAAACATGCCCGGTCTTCATGAAGAACCGGACATGCCGCCCAAAGATCAGGTGCGAACATGGATGCTCATTTATTTCACGGCCTATGGAGTCACCCGTGGGTTAAACAAGGTAATGTATGAGGCTTTCGAATCGAGCACAGAGTTAACCAACGAGTTGCGAAGAACAGTGTCTACAATCGTGGGCAATTCGACGACCCCTGAGCAGAAAATCAGGTTGATCTTTGAATTTTGCCGCTCAAGGATCAAGCGGATTGATAGCGAGGCGTTTACCGACCTGGATCGCGCTAAGTATAAAGCGAACAAAACAGCTACCGACACGCTGAAGAACGAAGCGGGAACAGGTTCGGATATCAATTTGCTGTTTGCCGCGCTGGCCATAGCAGCCGGATTCGAGGCGCGTCTGGCGAAGACCGCCAATCGCGATGACATCTTTTTCGATGCTCGCACTGCTGATCCGTTATTACGGTTATACTTCCTGCACAACAGCAGCATAGCCGTAAAAATGGATGACAAATGGCGATTCTTTAATCCTGCGAGCGCATTTGTTCCCTACGGAATGCTGCTATGGAATGAAGAGGGACAGAACGCATTGATCATAGGCGATGGAATGGAATCATTCGAGTTCACGCCCCTCTCGCCGCCCGAAAAATCGCTTCTGAAGCGCACGGCCAAGCTCCGCCTGAACGAAGACGGCACGCTCGAAGGGGATGTGAGCATAGAGTATAGAGGTCATTTTGCCGCTGAGAGGAAAGCCGACAATGCGTATGATTCGCCGGAGCAGCGCGAGCAGACCTTGCGCCAGGAGATCAAACTACGGATGAGCACAGCCGAAGTTTCAAACGTCCGTATAGAAAACGTCAATGACCTGATCAACCCGCCTGTCTGTTCTTTTCATGTGCGTGTGCCGGGTTACGCGCAACGAACCGGGAAACGTTTATTATTCCAGCCAGCTTTTTTCCAGTACGGCAAAAGCCCTCGTTTTTCAGCGACCGAGCGCAAGTATGAAATCTATTTCCATTACCCGTGGAAGGAACAAGACGAGGTAGAGATTGAATTGCCTGTCGGGTTCGTTTTGGATCGCGCTGAATCTATCGGAGCGTTCCCACTGGCTAACGTTGGCAAATACGATGTGAGAATAGGCATTACCAAAGATCAACGCCTGCTTGTATACAAACGAGATTTCATATTTGGCGATGGCGGGCGAATACTGTTTCCGACCGGCGCTTATCAGCAGTTAAAGCAGATCCTTGATGTAACCCACGAGCTTGATAATCGTATCATCACGCTCAAACAAGCGGCGGCGAATTCACAGGACTGAGAAAAACAAAACGCCCGCAGAAACTCTGTGTACTCATCCATCGTAGAAGATATTTCCAGTATCAAATGAAACCTTTTCAGTATATGTGCCATTTACTGAGCGGGGCAGCTTTTTCAATCTCGGCCTGCATAGTAGCAAAACCTTGGGAGGGGATATGATGGAATCTCTGAGACAAGACCTGCGGTTCGGCGCGCGAATGCTAGTGAAGAAACCGGCATTTACTTTTATAGCCGTTATAACGCTGGCGCTGGGCATTGGGGCTAACACAGCCGTTTTCAGTGTCGTCAACGCCCTGCTCTTACGACCTCTCCCGTTCCGAGACCCGGGCCGTCTGGTGTGGATTTCGAGCAATCGCACCGCTGATAAAGGGTCGGCCAGCAACCTGGCGGCGGCGGAAGGAAGCCTGTCGAGCGTCACCACGCAGGTCGGGCATTATTCCGACTGGCGCACGTTGAATCAGTCATTCGAGGACATGGCCGCCTACTTCGCCTTCTTTGATTACAATAGTTATACACTCACAGGGAGCGGCGAACCCGAACGCCTCAGAGGAGTCGGCATATCGCAGAATTTTCTCGACCTGCTCGGAGTCAGTCCTGAGCGGGGCCGGGGATTTGTAGATGAAGAATGCGTATGGAACGGGAGGGGGGCTGCGCTTCTGACACGCAGTTTTTGGGAGCGGCGCTTCGGCGCTGATCCGACAGTCATCGGAAGTACGATCACGCTCAACAACAATCCCACTACGGTGGTCGGAGTGCTTCCGGCATCATTCGACTTCGGGTCCGTATTTTCTCCGGGTTCTCAGATTGACATGCTGGTCCCTTTTCCAATCTGCGAGGAGACGAATAGCTGGGGGAACACGCTCGCAGTGGTCGGGCGGTTGAAGCCGGGCGTTACGATTCAGAGCGCGCAAGCCGAGTTCGATTTGATCACCCCTGAATTGCAACAAGCTCACCCTGAGCGGAACCGGAATGGCGCTCTGCTGACGAGTTTGCAGGAACAGATCAGCGGACGGTTTCGACCTGCGTTTGTTGTGCTTTTGTGCGCCGTCGGCTGCGTATTGCTTGTCGCCTGCACCAATCTATCAAATCTCCTGCTGGCCCGAGCGACCTCGCGGCGCAAGGAGATCGCGGTTCGCATCGCGCTTGGGGCCGACCGTTCACGATTGATCCGCCAGATGTTGACCGAAAGCCTCTTGCTTGCAGGCTGCGGCGCGGCGCTCGGACTGCCTCTTGCTTTCATTGCGACACGATTGCTTGCTGCCACTCACGCTATCAGTATCCCTCTCTTGCAGACTGTGCGCATAGACACGACGGCGCTGGTTTTCACAATACTGGCTGCGTTCGTTACGGGATTGCTTTTCGGAATCGCGCCTGCGCTTCAGGTCTCGCGATGGGATGTGCACGAGAGTCTCAAGGATTCGAGTCGCGGCTCAAGCGAAGGCGGGCGCGGCGCATGGATTCGCAGCACGCTGGTAATTTCGGAAGTTGCGCTCGCTTGCATTCTCCTGGTCAGCACAGGGTTGCTGATTCGGAGCTTCTTACGACTGCTCGACGTTGATCCGGGCTTCCGCCCCGAACAGACCGCCGCCTGGCGCATAGAGATGGGCCAGAAGTATGAAACGCCCGCGCAACAAAACGCTTTTCGCGAAGAACTGGTTCGCAAGGTCGAAGCAATTCCCGGAGTCGAGTCTGCGGGTTTGACTGACGCTTTGCCTCTGGGCCGCAATCGAACATGGGGAGTTCGAGCTAAGGGCGTAACTTATACTCCCGAGACTTTTCCGATTGCCTATCCGCGCATAATAGACCCCGGATACATACGGACAATGAAAATTCCGCTGCTTGCCGGGCGTGAGTTCACCGCGCGCGACACCGCCGAAAGCCAGAAAGTGTTAGTAATCAACGAAACGATGGCCGAGCGGTTATGGCCTGATCGCGACCCTCTAGGTCAGATCGCACTGCTCGGGCGCAATGAGTGGCAGGTTGTGGGAGTTGTCGGCAACGTGCGGCACAGCGCTTTGGAAAAAGAGGCGGGCCTGGAAATGTATCTGCCGGTCATACAAAATGGCGCGGGGTCAATGGATCTGGTCGTTAGAGCAAAGATGCCTATGCAGTCGCTCGTTCCAAGTGTTAGAACAGCTCTCGAAAGTATCGATTCGGATTTACCGGCCAGCGACTTTCAAACTCTGGAGCATATAGTCGATAAGGCGGTTTCGCCCAGGCGTTTCATCACTATGCTGCTAGCCGGTTTCGCTATTCTCGCGTTGATTCTCGCATCGCTCGGAATTTACGGCGTGATTTCGTACTCAGTGAATCAACGTACAAACGAAATCGGCATTCGCATCGCGCTCGGCGCGCAAGCAGGCGCAGTCCTGAAGCTAATCATCGGGCAGGGCGTGAGGCTGACGCTGATCGGGTTGGTGATTGGACTGGGGGCGGCCTTTGCATTAACACGAGTAATATCGAGTCTACTGTTCGGAGTGAATGCGACCGACCCGATAACATTTGCCGGAATCGCATTGTTGCTCGGCAGTGTGGCGCTCGCGGCGTGCTACATTCCTGCGCGACGCGCGACAAAAGTAGACCCAATGATTGCGCTGCGGTGCGAATGACAGGTATAGATTAGGACATGCATGCTCGAAGACATTTAGCTCCCAAAATCATCGCTGCCTTGATCTGCTTGCTGGCAGCCGCGTGCCTGTGTTCGGCGCAACAGCTAACGCTCACTCCCTATAAAGCAAGCGGCATTTACGGCGTTGGCGAAAAAGTTGGTTGGACAGCCAGCTTGCCACAGGGCGCTGTTTCGACTGGCGACTACGACTACGCCATCAAGAAAAACAATCAGGACATAATTAAGACTGGCAGTCTGGATTTTTCGGCAGGCCGTACCAACATTGAAATCACGATGGATGAGCCGGCCATGATCTATGTTCAAATTTCATCTCGCGGTGATTCGGGCAAAGGCATGGCAGTTGGCGCGGCTGTCGCACCGGAAAAACTGCGGCCTTCGGTTCCCCGTCCGGCGGACTTTGACAGGTTCTGGGACTCTAAAATTAAAATGCTTAAGAAGATTCCGCAGAACGCCGTCCTCACTCCCTCAGACAGCGGCAAACCCGATGTCGAATACGCTACGATCAAAATGGACAATATCAATGGCGCGCACGTCTACGGGCAACTGGCCAAGCCTAAAAAGCAAGGGAAGTTTCCAGCACTGGTTATTTTCCAATGGGCCAGCCCTCCTTATCCGCTGCAAAAACAGTGGGTCACAGACCGCGCTGCCGAAGGCTGGCTCACGCTGAACATCGAACCTCACAACGTGTTGCCGGATCAGCCGCAGTCGTACTACGCCGCGCTTCCCGAGGAGCTTAAGCATTACGAGTCAATCGGTCGTGACGACAGGGACAAGAACTATTTCCTGCAAATGTATCTGGCTGATTATCGCGCTGTGGATTATGTGGCGAGTCGGACAGATTGGGATGGCAAGACGCTTGTCGTCATGGGAACGAGTATGGGCGGCCAGCAGAGCATGTGCGTCGCGGGCCTCAATCCGAAAATAACGCACGTCATCGTTAACGAACCTGCGGGTTGCGACTCTAACGGGTCGATGCATGGCCGTGCATCGGGCTACCCGAACTGGCCTTCAAATAATCCAAAGATCATGCAGACGGCGCTCTATTTTGACGCGGTCAATTTCGCCTCTCACATAAAGGTTCCCGCTCTGGTTGCCATCGGCTTTGTTGATACAGTAACTCCGCCGGTTGGAATCTGGATAGCTTTCAATCAAATTCAAGGGCCTAAAGAAGCTGTCCCGATGATTGATTCTCCGCACAACCATCTTGCCACGCCGGAACAGCAACGCCCGTTTACCAGCCGCTCGGCGCAATGGCTGAACACGCTTGTTCAGGGCGGCGAAATCAAACCTAATGCTCGCTCCGCCGCAACCGTTTGGTCAGAGGCAGACCAGCCGACTCCCCGAACCGACCAGAACTCTCTGATCGCGCATACTCAGTTGTTGGAGAAAGCCAGGAAGGGCGGCATTGACGTTTATTTTGAAGGCGACTCAATCACCAGACGATGGGGAACCAGTGATGACCAGTACAAAGAGTTTCTGGCGAACTGGCGTCAGAATTTCTTTGGCTGGAATGCTGCCAATTTCGGATGGGGCGGCGACACCACACAAAACATTCTTTGGCGGCTGAACAACGGGGAACTGGATAACGTCAATCCCAAAGTCATCGTTCTACTAGCTGGCACCAACAATGTCGGCAACAAGTCTCCTGAAGGAAACGAAGACGCGAGAGTCGCCGACATCGTCAGGGGAATCAAGGTCATTTTGGACATCTGCCGGCAGAAGGCCGCGGGTGCCACGATTGTGCTAATGGGAATTACTCCCCGCAACGACAACATGGCCGTGATGCCAATCATAAACGAGGTCAACGACCGGATCGCGAAATTCGCTGACGGGAAAAAGATCAGGTACTTGAACATCAACGACAAGCTGGCCGACAAAGACGGCAAGTTGTTTGAAGGCATGGCTAATCGAGACGGACTGCACCTGGATGTCAAAGGGTATCAGGTGTGGGCGGATGCGTTGAAACCGATTTTCACTGAATTGATGGGGCCGCCTGCAAAAGTAGATCACGCGCCGCCGCCTACAGGAGATCCGAGTATAAAAGCCCGCCCTGTTCCCACCTCGCACTAGTCGAAAGAGTATGATGTACTTCCCGATGGCTGCATAACATCAGCATGCAGTGGAAGGCTACGAACAACCTTTCGCATCGCTGATCAGTTCTTCACACGGGCTGGCGTTAGATGCTATCAAAAAACGAAAGCCAAACCTTGAAGAAGTCGGCTTGACGGCAAGAGAGGATTGGTGAAATATTCTCTTGGGCGTAGCTCTAATAACTGAATGGTATACGCCTTCAGCTAAGATAGTTTGTCATCTTAATCTAACCGGATCATCTTCTGGAGGTGACGCCTATGATACATAATCACAAGAAAACAGCCTTTCGGTACGAAGATATTGTGATCCACTACGAAACGCCTGCAAGATTTATGGGCGGTGGCGGTGGCGGTGGTGGCGGCGGTAAGCCCCCTAAAGGCGGTAAGGGGGGTAAAGGCGGTAAAGGCGGTAGTGGCGGTAGTGGCGGCGGCGGCGGCATCCAGCCCCCGATAGCTACTATTTCCATCAGGGGCTGACGGAGACGCGTGTGTCGCACTCTCAGTTGAAATCACTGTCGGATGTTTTATTTCGACCGCCTTTCTACTTAAAAAGCGCCTTCGAGATTCATCCGAAGTTTTCTTCGATCTTGCAGCAAATCGTCCGTATCCCGCATCGGTATGCTTTCGCTTATTGGACCTCGGTTACAGATGAGCATCTTTCCGCGCTGCAGGCAGTGTCAGATTATAAGAGTGTACTTTACGGTGAAGGTTGCTCGTTAGAGAGTCAATCCGAAGCCGCTATGATCAGCGTCTACGAAGCAACGGAACGCCTCTTTGGTTTTCATGCCGATACTGAAAAGCTGGTCTATGGCTCATGGCTCAAGCTACAGCCTTCTGCTGTGCATCCGCAGGAGTTCATACTTCCACGCGAGTGGGAATATGAGCAGTGTTCATACCCGTATATTCGTTATAGGGACGCGCTGGAAATTCATTGGCTTCCCTGCTATCAGATCGAGCAAGAAGAGTTAGTCCCGCGGTTGATACCGGCCACCTTGGCAGTGACGGGCTATGGCCTGAGTAACCCGGAGGAACGATTCGTTCCAATTCTCTCCAACGGGTTTGCTGCGGGGACTCGGTTCGCTGAAACGATTCTGCGCGGCATCTACGAGTTGATCGAACGCGATGCCTTCATTATCACCTGGCTCAACAAACTTTCAAGCCCGCGTGTGCGGATTACGCAGCCCTTTCACCCGCTGTCGGAGTCGCTGGATAGACTCGCCAGCGATGGCTTCATCGTTGATTTCGTCAACATCACTACGGACGTTGAAATCCCTGTGATCTTAACTGTAATTGAACATCAGGAATCCAGGCTGCGGGCATCAGATTGCAAGGTCTTCGGGCTGGGTTGTCATCTCAGCCCCGACCGCGCGCTTATGAAATCCTACACCGAAGCGCTGCGCCTGCTGCTTAATTACTACGAGTTCACTGGGGATGAAGAATTGCAGGTTCGTGACTTTGATCTTTACTCCAACAACTCATTTTTTGACGAACACTACTTCAGTAAGACCTCGTTTCTGAAAGAATCGAACGAGGTTGCAAGTCTCGATCAAATTCAAAGCCGGGCGTCAGGCGATCTTGAACGCAATTTGTTTACTTGTCTTGACATTCTCCGGCGACACAATATGGATGTTTTCTTTGCCGATTTCACTCCGGATGAGATGCGTGATTCGTCTTACTGTTTGACGCGGACCTTTGTTTCCAGGCTACAGCCGCACCTCTACGAGCATGACTTCTGGAGACTAGACAATGCACGCATCTTCGAAGCCCCTGTGCTAATGAGGCAAAGAAAATCCCCCTTGAGCGAAAAAGAGTTGAATCTATTGCCGAACCCTTTTTCCCTGCGTTAAAGCGATAGTATGGCCGCTTACTCAGAAGAAAACACCAGACCGCTTCAAGGGCGCGTCGCGCTGGTAACCGGAAGTGCAGGCGAGGGCATTGGCCGCAGTACCGCGATTGCTTTAGCCGTATCAGGGGCCGATGTGGCTCTCAATTTCGGGACAGGACGCAATGATGAAGCTGTTGGTCAGGCAGGCTTGCGAGTGCAGGCGGCGATTCGGGAGATGGGAGGCCGATCAGTTCTTATTTGCGCCGATACGCGCAACGAGCAACAGGTAGTAAGTCTCTTCCAACAAATCCGAGAGGAACTCGGCGCTGTAGATATTCTTGTCAATAACGCAGGCGGTAGCTGGCTTGAGCAGGATTTCACAGAGATTTCAGCCGAAAGGTGGGAGAGCACAACTGCCGCAGAATTGCACAGCGCCTTCTATTGCATGCGCGAAGCGTTGCCTGTGATGAGAGAGCGGCGATGGGGACGTATAATCAATGTTGTCGTAGATTTCGTTTCGCTCGACCTGCTTATCAATTCCCAATACGATAACATTCTAAACCGATACCCTTACCCTTTTGCGGCAGGCAAAATAGCCAGGCAATGGCTAGCACGCAACCTGTCTTATGCTGAATTGAAAAACGGGATTACTATAAACAACATACTGCCGGGAATCATCGAAGAGATGACCTTTGAGGAAGCGATCAGCGAAGCAACCCTCAAGTCCGGCAGCGGAATCGGCGCACGCCCCTCAGATGTGGCGCGAATCATCAAGTTCCTCTGTTGCGAGGAAGCCCGCTTTATCACCAACAGCGATATCGTGATTCCGGGCAATCTCTATTCGCGTCTTTCTTGAGATTGCCAAGAAAGGTGTTAGCAAAGATGGCAAAGCCTCTGACCGTCCTCCAGGAAGCACCTGTCAAGAAATCCTTTCCATGTCCGGGGCGTGCGCTCTGTCCCGGTTGCCCTCTCTTTATAGAAAACGGTGGGCCTTGCTCCGGGTGCACAGACAGCTACCGGCAGCGCTGCCTGCAAGGTCAATGTTATCCTTACTGCAACTTCTGCGGCGGCGGGCAACATGCCATAGTTCCGGCGGCCTGTGGTCGTTCTCCACTTCGCGATGAGTGGGCCGAGTTGATTCTGCCGCCGCTTAAACCGTATAGACCGAATCCGGTCGAGATCAGCACGCCGCTGATTCCTGTCACCTATGGTCAATCGGATGCCCGCCACGTCCCCGAAGAATTCCCGTACATAGACGCATGGGCTATCCCGATTCATAAGGCCATAAATATCAATGCGAAGTTTCGTTCTCAAGATATGAAAGATTACCTGGGGCTGTCACGGAACCAAAAGTTGATTCTTTCGACTGCAGGCCCAGATGATTTCATGGAGATGTTATGGGAGAAAGGAGAAACTTTGGATTATCGAGGCCATGGTTTTGATTACTGGTTTCCCGCTCACTTCTCAGTTTATGACAACGATAGCAAGTTCTATCAATTCTTCAACGCGCGCCGTCAACAGATTCACGCGCGAAGAGTCAAGAGCCAGTTTGTATGGTTTCGCCTGGGCGAACACATCCCGGTCAGTTGGCTTGAGCCAATTCGGAAATGTCCTTCTGTATTGATCTCCTGCCAGCAGATGTACAATAAATTCAATCGCGAGTTACTCAATCGAGAGATTCAAATTGCCGATAGCATTTTCCCGCCGTCAGCCACTTTTTTTCTGATTGGCAACGGCTATGGTGCACCGATTCGTGATGACAGACGTGTTCACGAGGTTCATTCCACGTGGATTATAAGCGCCCTTAAAGGATATGACCTGCATCATAACGCCAAAAAGCGATTGAGTCGCCAGCAACTTCTTTGCGTTAATCTGAGAGAACTCTACTTGAAGGTTTCGGAGCGTCGCCAGCTTAACAAAAAAGAGAACGCAACGCTCTCAAACTTGCCACAAAAAAAGCGCCGCAACATTGTATGAATTTCAAAAGCTATTGGAGAGAAACTATTCGCGAACCACGGTTTCTTTTACATCCTTAACAAAGGCTTGTTTCGTAAAACCTTCGCCTTCAAATAACTTAGCTGACCATGTGACTCTCGTGGGTCACAGTTGGGTCACAGTTACCGAGAATTTCGCGCGCCAAAAACTCCATGCCTTCGCCTACAATCTTGTCATCGAGATGCACGTAGATGTCTGACGTTGTTGAAATATCAGCGTGGCCGAGCGTGCCTTGAACGAGCTTCAGGTCGCGCGACTGGGTATAAAGCATTGTACCTGCCGAATGCCTGAAGATGTGAAAGCCATACTGCTGTCTTGTTCGTTGAATCCCGACGGCTTCCATTGCCCGGTACAGATGATTACGCATCGCCGAGGGGTTCAGCGGACGACCATCCTTTCGACAGAAGATGAAATCATCGTCCGCGGCAAAAGCCGATTGCTGCCGGTGTGCGGCGAGCAATCCGGCGATGGCCGGAACGAGCCGGAGCGGGCGGCGACTGCTTTCCGTCTTCGGCTGTTTCAACTTCTCCCGATAGAGGGTGTGATTGATGGAAAGCTCCAATCGTTCGGCGTTGAAATCCAACCAGCGTAGCGCCATCGCTTCACCCATTCGCATGCCGGTCACAGCAAGCACAAGAACGAATAAGCGGTCGCGTTCGTTGAAGGCCGCGAGTAGCGCGCGGATCTGCGCAGCGTTTAGCGTCGGCTTTTCGCCGCGCGGTGTTTCCGGCTTATGCAGCTTCGGCCTGACTGGGCTTCGATCAATCAAGTCGTACTGCTCGGCCAAGTCGAACATAAGATGGAGCAAACCATAAAGATGCTGCGTAGTGTTCGCGGAAACTTTAACGCGATTGCCGTTCGTCGAAGCCCTGCTACGTTTGGCATCGAAGAAATCGCTGATGTCAGATGGTTGAACGTCTTTCATCCTCATCTCACCGAAGAACGGAAGCAGGTGGCATTTGATGAGGCTGTTATGACTGTCAGCGGTTGACGGTTGATATTTCGCCTGCACGGTGTACGCCTTCCACCTGGTTTCGATGAACCGCTTGAATGTGACAGCTTCCTGAACCTTGAGCGGCTTATCGGTATTGTTTCGCTCATTGACCCGTGCCATAATTGGCTCGGCGGCTCTTTGAGCTTCACGTTTGGTTTTGAACTTGCCCAGCCGCTCGCGCTTGGTGATCGACTTACGCGTGCGGTGGTCAAGCTCTCTGTAACGCAGCGTCCATATTCCATTCTTCAACTGGACGTTGCCATGTTGATACGACTTTCGTTTACGGGTCATAACAAGTTTCTCCTTGTTGTGACCCCTTTCTGTTTCCGCCGCTACTCTATTCATCGCTTTCACCTGTGTCAACACATCCCAGTCGTCGGCGCATCCATGCCTGGAATAATGGTGAGCGAGTATCGAAAGCGAGTTGGCTCAAGCCCGGTATGCGCGGCGGTGGGTCCTCGGCATTGCTCGCTGTTTGTTTGTAGACCCAGTGGACGCTATAGCCGAAGAAGTCGGCCAAGTGTTTAGGCTTCCAGATGCGAGGCTCGGGCAGGTCGAGCCTCGGATGCGTTGATATCTTCGAATCACTACGCTTCACTGGAAATGCCATTGTGCTCATCGTTCATACCTCATCCATTAGGCCGCGTCGCTGCGCCGGCCCTCGACCTGTTACCCACCCTAACCATTCCAGTCATCCGCGATCCATCTGTGCGATTTGAGCCAGACCTGCCCAGACTCCCTTGCAGTACCTGCAATTTCTCGCGCTCCAGCTCGTCTTCGCAATGCTCGATTGCGGTCTGAAGGTCAACATTAGCAACGCATGGAAGCTTCTTCCTCTCTACTGCTCGTAGCTTAGACTGATCTGTTTTCGCCGCCAGCAAATGTCTGTAGCCACCTTGTTCAAGCATATGCCGGGAATCTTCTGTTAGGGCTGCTGTGTAGGCATCATAAGCCACACGAACGAGCGTCACCTTCTCATCTGACACAACGCCGAGCGATTGCATGATGTGGCATTGAGGAAATCTCCCGCGCGACCAGCTAGAAACGGTCGAACGATTACTCGCCTCGTGCATGCCCATTAGATAGTTGATCGCTTGCGAGACGGGTCTGCGCATAGCCAAACGATAGTTCGACAGAAACTCCTTGCGTTTGGACGCGATCATCGCATCGCTCAAATGAGAGAGAGATTCGGTTGCCTGAATCCAGCCGCCAAACGTATCCATAATCGCCCGAGCAAGACACGGATCTTCAACCCAAATGGAGGTATAATATCCAGCAACCCGATTGGCCTCGAGCAGCAGCGTCCACGCCTTCTGCGCTCTGTCGTCAGTTGAACCTTCAATACGCTCTCGCAACTCCACCGGCTTAGGGAAGAACCTGCACGACTGAATAGTCAGAGCCGCTGCGCGTTCGACTTGCTCGATTGGGAACTCGGCCAGCGATTCAAAATAAATATCCGTGAGCGTCGCGCTCGGCGCTCGGTCGAATGTCTCACAAAGCATAATCATGACTTTTGCGAATTTCGGGCTATCGCTATTGTCCATTTTTTGCCAACCTCTTTTTCGCCCAATCTTGCATTTCAGGGATTCCTTCCAGTGTTTTTGGGCTTACGATGCCGTCACGTACCGGCTTGCCATAGCGATCCAGCGGATGTTTCTGGAAGGTAGAGTAGCGGACACAAAGATCAGCCATTGTGTGCGATGATTGCGGAGTCACGAAATAATTCCTAATGGCTCTGTTCCAGGAATCTTGCGTAAGTGCGTTTTGTAGGTCTTTGCGCAACTTCGCCAGTTGAACAAAATCCTTTTTCGCTTTCCTGTATGGAATCCCATAGGTCCGCTCGTAGTCAGAAGCAAATTGCTCGTAGAATGAATCATCTGGTTTATCGCCATGCCGCTCTAGGCGTGAGCCGTCAGGTGAGCGCCTGTCTTCTACCTTAAAGGGGATTACCTTTGGCTGCACCACGCGCAGGGGTGTCCTGCACCTGTTGCAAAGGTGGGGTTGCATCTGTTGCAGCCATGTCCTCTATTGCAGAGGTATCTTCTCGTGCAGTGGTTCGCTTCTTCCAGTTTGTTGTCACCTCAGCGCGAAGCTCATCAACCCTCTCAGAGCTTACCCATCTGCTCGGTGCGGTGACTCTATAAACACTCGTCTCTCCTGCTCGTACTCGCTCTTCTACCAGACCCGCCTTCACGATCAAGCGAAGAGCAAGCCTTGCTGTGCGCTCGCCCATCCGACAGCCTTTCGCCATCTCGGTAACACTCTCATAGCAATGCCCCCGGCGAGCAATTCGGCCAAGTATTCTAAATTCGTATGGCGTAAGGGGGTAATCGTCGAGATCGGAGAGCACCCAGATTGGCGAACTAACTTGATTGTCTGTAGAGTTATTCAAGCGGCCCTCCTAAAGCTTAAGCGAGAGCCAAATAGAGTGTAGATGGCACGGACGCGTAGGACAGACTGCTTGCTCGTCTTATGTATTCGGATATTGTCAGGGATGTGAATGTGCGCTTGCTTGCGCTTGGTCTTTAGACTAGACTTCATTGCGGATCATCCTTTCTTGACAGTTTGGGTGGTTCGCTTCCAATCGCCAGTTTCGTCGCCAACGAAACAAATTCGAGAAAGCCACCTTTCGCCGAGGTGGCTTTTCTCACTCGTAATTATTCCAACATCTCTTTCACCATAAAAATCAATAAGGCCGCCGGTTGACTGTGACCTATCAGTCTACTGACGACCTCAACGCCTTTAATCGGCACCGGTAGAGACCTATTTGCTATCCCCTCCCATTGTGGGTCAACGGAGCAGGTTGATAGATGCCCTCGGTTCAAGGGTATGGGATGTGAGCTGATATGTCTTTAGGGATAAAAATAGGAATGAATTATTTTCCGCTTCTCTAAGGTTTGTAATATCTTTTAATAGCTTCATCCCAAGACTCTATGCTGGCAGCCTGCAGCCAATTTCTAAGAAGTTTAGTGTGACTTTCCTTGCGAGGTTCTTTTGGCTTGAGTTGACACAAATAATGCATGTCGAGTTTTTTCAATACCTGTAACTGAGTTGGGCGTTTTTGAAATCGTTTTAAGACAGCTTGTAATGCTTCTAAAAAATCTGATGGGCTTCTAAACCAGCCAGATCCCCTTCCGCGGCCCCGGCTGCGTGCCGGCATATAAGGCTTAATTATCTCCAACGGACTTATTTTGATTTGCTCTAATAATTCTTCGGGGATTTCCTTTGAAAAAGTGGAGAGAAATGAACCCGCCAAAAGCATTCCTACTAATTGCAATAACGTGGGTGGTAAAGAGAGATAAAAAAAATCTGACGCAGTCAGCCATCGCTTCTCGAGCTCCTTTATGAAAGGGTGTAGATTATCAGCGTCTGATCGTCGTATTCTATCCAGTGGCAGGTCGAATGGATCTGGCTTAATAATGGCTTCCCCCAGCATCAAATAAAGCTCACGGAGCTTCTCATTTTTACGTTTAATGTGAATCTTTACGCCAAGCTTTTCATTAAGTTTTTCGAGAAGCGATTTTAGCGCAAGCGATTGATACCCGTCAGGATTATCAACGTATTGTCTGGTTAATAAACTTTTGTGTTTGGCAGACGAACCCTTCTTTTTTATGAAAGGGATTTTTAGGTCGCGTTTGATTAACTCATCTATTTCATCACCTATGATCCGATAAATTAAATCGCCATTGATTTTTATTGTTAGTAATGGAGTTCGATCAAATACTATTTCGAGCTTGTTCGTGCCTATGAAGTATTTCAGTATAGACTGCAACCTCGCGCGTGAACTACTATCGGTTTTTCGCTTTGCCATGCTTTCCCTCTCTGTAGGCGCTCTGGTATTACGGCTCGCCAATCACGCCAGAGAAACGTGGCTGTCCATCGGTTCATGAGGCCGATGTTAGGCGAGCCGAAGCGGTCAAAGACTATCTCCTAAGTTTTATCATCGAATTGCGGCGGCGCATCTCATTGACACGTTCCATCCGCTGGGCCTCTGTTTCTGGTCCCTGCCCGTACTTTCTTGGCCAAGTTGATTCAGTGACCGATGCATCAATGATTGCAGGCGCAGGCGCAGGAGGAACAACGTGGACTTGCTCCGGGTCAACCATCACCGGAATACCATTCAATCTTCGCAATGGGTTATAGCCATGTTCTCTACGATCCCGCTTTCTCACCCATTTGGGTTTACGAGCCTTATGCAAGCCACGTGTGTAACGCTGGAACTCACGCCGCGCTTCTTTGAGATTCAGTCCGTTGGCCTCTGCGAAGTACCAAATGAATTCACCGCCCTGGCGATTGTCGCGCCAGCATTCATAATTGCGTCTACAGCAGGCACGGCAGGCATATACGTTTGCATCACCAATATAAAGATAACGACAGCGACAGTTGCGCGTAGTCAATGCCTTTATGCTCAAGTGCACGAACCATGTTGTAGCGATAGGGAGAAAAGCCATCTGTGGTTACTTGGAATCTTTCATCATAGGTAGCACGCGCAAGTTTCTTTGTGAAGATGCGAGTATCTTCGGCAGATCGTTTGCCAAGATGCCATGCAAGAACTAGCTTTGTGTTGCGCTCGAATCCGACGAATGTGTAAGCATCGCCGAGCTTGTCAACCAGTTCGTATCCTAGATGGTTTTTTTGTTCTTCGGATTTACCTCTGATAGTTTTTTCTTTCATAGAGACGAAACACCATAGCTCGTCCGCCTCTACATCTTTGACAGGTACGTTTTGGATTCTTTCTTCAAGAAACCGCTCGCACTTCTCGCCAGCTATGACAACAAGCTTCATAGCTAAGGCTGGATGCCTGGCTGTTCAACCCGGCAACCAAAAGGAAGCGCCACCGGTTTTGACGGCTGGCGCGGCATCTAACAGACAGGGAGAAGTAAGCCGAGGTCGCATTAGAGCGCGCGAGGCTGATGCCAAGAAAAAGAATTGGCAGTCAGTTAGGGGGAAGTATTTCTTCTTGACATACTTTCATAGAACAACGCATGCAGTGGAGCGCGGCTATCGAGTTTCTTATCGTTCCTTGAGTGTTATGTGCCGCGCCCACTGATGCTCGGCGTTAGACAGTCGCGTACGAAATGCTGTGAGTGATCGCACGCTGCCTCGCCGTCAGTTAGTCTGGTTGTTTCAAGTTTGTGCCGCGCCTCAGTAGCGTTTATTAGAGTCTGCAAATGGATTGCTTGACCCAGTCTGCCAAAGGCGAAAGGAAAACAGTAAGACAGCAGCAAGCGGTGCGGCTAAGGCGCGGCGGTGTATCAAATGACACGATGTCTAACTTCAGCATGCAGCGGGGGCCGCGGAGCGAATTTCTCAGGTTTCCATGAGGACCTCTGGTGGCCTCGCTGATGTTAAGACGTTAAACGGTTTGGGCATGGTAGTAATTCGCCAAATAAATCTAAAAACTCAGTTCGTCGGAATGGTTATTATTTTAATTACAACAATCTAAATTATGATATACTTTTATTCTGTAGAGTTAAATACAATCTAAGAAATCATTAGCTTGCCCCCAAATGGAACTAGATAGCTTTCATAATCTTGATGGCTCTGTAGAAGCAAGTGAGGAACGGTTTGGAACCAAGATCCATATCCTCTCAAAGCTGCTTCGAGAGACAGTTCCTGTCCCCAAAGGCTATTACTTCACTCTGGATCGTTTCTCTGGTTTTTTAGATAACGAGTTTACAACAAAAGCCAGAACTCTTTTAGAGATCCATCATGAGAAACTCGTGGATGGCGACCAATCCATGAAATGCATAGTGAGAAGTTCTTCATCAGTCGAAGATAAACCAAATCATCAGTTTTCTGGCCTATTTGAAAGTCGAAAGAATGTTGTAACTTTTGAAGATCTTTTTATGGCTATTAAGCAATGCTTTGCATCGAAGAATACAGATAAGATCAGAAACTATGCGGGCAACTTTGGAATTAATATCAATGACATTAAACTTGCTATTTTGGTCCAACAGCAAATTGAACCATCGATTTCGGGTTTAGCTCACTTGGAATGTCATCCTTATAATAGGTCATATTCCACGACAGACTACATTGAGATTGTAGAAGGCGATATGGAACGACTGATTGCGGGGGAGAGTAATCCTATCGCATTTGAACTACATCACGAACACGGATACAGACCTTTTCTTGAACCGAGAAGTCACGGTGATGGGGTCTATACTTCAATCCTAGGGCCCCATTTGGCCGAATTAGCCTATACTTTTCAGCGGATCAAAGACATATTGAAACAAAGTGTATTGGTTGAGTTTTGTATTGAGCACGGAAATGGCCTCCGCATTTTTCAAGCAAGACCATATCCATTAATAGGCAGTGATCCTATAAGAATACATAAAGGGACAAAAACCGCTGCAAGTTTAAGGGGCAAGCAGAAAGTAAAGATTCTTGAAAACGAGGAGAAATGGGGCTTAAAAGGTGCTGCAATGGTTACCTTTAGACAAATGGGGGTTATTTCACCCACCCTTGTTATGTTTTGAGCCAAGAACGCCCCTCTATGATATAAAGGATAAGCTAGAGCAACTTCCTACATTAAAGGATGGACTGACCATTAGATATTCGCAGGGTGATAAGATCGGACTACCTAGGGTTTTTGTCGAAAGCCAAGAGGAAGCTTATATCAAAATCGCGAATGCATATGATGATAACAAAGAATGTTTTATCATCGTTCATGGTTATCTAAAAGTTGCTCGCTCTTATGAACTGATCATTGATAAAGACTACATCGTCCTTGAGCATATTCCTGGCCTTTGGGAAACAAATAATACGCTTGAGCCGGATGTTATGATTTTAGACGGAGAAAAAGCATCTTTACTGAAGGTGAAAGAAACAAGGCAAAAGCTTATCGTAGATCCTAGTAGTTCATCACGATAAAGTTGATGGTTGATCTTTGACTGGCATAAACTTCACAGATGCCAAAGAAAAAATACATTATCGATCTGAGCGCAGATGAGCGTGAGCAACTACAGCAACTCATACGGCGCGGTAAAACTTCTTCCCGTAAACTCACCCGCGCTCGCATTCTACTTAAAGCATCAGATGGTTTCACTGATGATGAGATTGGCTCTGCCCTTAATGTCGGTGTCGCTACCGTCGAGCGTATCCGCAAACGATTTGTCGAGGCCGGCTTGGATGCTATCAATGAACGACCGCGACCAGGCAAGCGACCTAAGCTTGACCACAAAGCACAGGCCCGCCTTGTAGCAGAAGCTTGCTCGAAGGCTCCCGATGGCCGCAAACATTGGACCTTGCAGTTGCTTGCCGACCGCGTCGTGGAGTTAAAACTGGCTGACTCCTGCTCGTATGAACTTGTGCGGCGGGCGCTGAAAAAAACAAGCTCAAGCCTTGGCTGAAACAGCAATGGTGCATTGGGGAAGTAAATTCCGAGTTTGTCGCTTGCATGGAAGATGTTTTGGACTTGTATGCTGAGCCTTATGACGAAAAGCGCCCGAAAGTGAACTTTGATGAGACCAGCAAACAGTTGATTGCCGAGACGCGCAGAGGTCTGAAAGCGAAAGCTGGTCGAGTACAACGCTATGACTATGAGTACAAGCGTAACGGAGTGCGGAACTTGTTTATGATCTGTGAGCCACAGGCGGGTTGGCGTCACGTTGCGATAACCGAGCGACGAACTAAAGTAGACTTCGCGCATCAGATGAAATGGTTGGTTGATGAGCGATACCCGGGAGCAGAGGTAATTCGAGTTGTTTTCGACAATCTCAACACGCACAAGGTAGCATCGCTTTATGAAGCGTTCGAGCCAAGCGAGGCAAGGCGAATAGCGAAGAAGTTGGAGTTTCATCCAACGCCGAAGCACGGCAGTTGGCTGAATATGGCAGAGATCGAATTGAGCATCCTTGAGCGGCAATGTCTTGATCGGCGTATAGGAGATGAAGAGATGCTTCGGCGAGAGGTGGAGGCATACGAGCAGCGTCGCAATGCTGAGAGAGCGACAATTGACTGGCAATTCACTGCTGCTGATGCTCGTGTTAAGTTGCATCGTCTTTATCCATCGCGATCATCGTGATGAACTACTAGATCAACAGAACACATAATGGAGAAACCACAAACTGATGAATTCTTCATAAAGAGGTTTTCTGAAGTAGTCAAACTTGCAAAGACAATCCTCAGGCCAAAGTTCATTAACAACTTGCCGTTAAACTTCCATTTTGTAGAAACGGAGGAGCACCAATACAATTTTCTGAACATAAGAAGGATTGCTCGGCTTAGCAGAAAATATGTGCGAGGTGGCTCATTCTTTCACGTTAGAAAGATTGAAGATTTGGTTGGTTGGGATGGTAAAACGCCCATACTTCTAAAGATTACAACTCAACGAGGTAAAGAAGGAGATTTGATTGAACTCGCAACAGCATTACCTAAGGGTAATGCTGAAGTCTTCGTTACTTTTGGATATTTGTCTCATCCTGCAATTTTGTTCCGGGAGTTCGGAGTGACCATTGTTCCTGCCTATTTTAATAGGGAGGTGAAAGAAATTCAGATATGAACAATACCATAAGTAGAATATTCGACGAGAAACCTATTATTGCAGATGAGCATTTCCACATCGTTAAGGATAAGGAACCCGTTTGCCCAGAGCATTATTTGATTCTTCCACAAAACTCATACAGATCATTAGCTGGACTTTCCATGAAGGAGAAAATATATCTTAGCGAGTTGATTAGCTCCGTTTTTAATACTGGACAGTATGCTTTTTTCGAGAGAGGAAACATTGGTTTTTGTACCAGTATGAATGCGCCCGCTTATGCTCATGGGCATATCGTGAATATTAACTACTATAAAAGAAACATATTTGAGAGTATATTCAAAATCAAAGATTGTAATGAAACAGATTCACTAATCAATGGGTTCTCATTGATTAGCGATAAGAATGAGTATCTCTTAGCTGGCATGATAAACTCTAGATGGTTAACAGTCTCGCCGTTCAGTAGTCCACTTAAACGATACATTCGAAGTATATTAATGGAGAACGTTTCATATGAAACTGTTTATTAGTTGGTCAGGAATCAGAAGTAAGAAGATCGCAGAAAGGCTAAATGAATTCTTAAAGGGATTCCTTCAAGGCTCGGAACCTTTTTTCTCAGATGAGGATATTGCTAAGGGAGCAAAGTGGTTTGAAACCATTTCTGATCAATTAGAGCAGACAAACTTTGGAATCATCTGTTTGACTAAGGAGAACAGATCTAGCCCCTGGATTTTCTTCGAGGCAGGAGCTTTGGCTAAGAACCTCAAAATAGCTAATGTATGTCCTATTCTATTTGGGCTAGATTATTCTGATGTCGAAGGGCCTTTATCTCAATTCCAACTGGCTGCATTCAATAAGCCAGATATCCATAAGCTATGCGGCTCTATTAATTCTAAATTATCAAGGCAATTAGATTATAAGACCTTCGATAAACTTTTTGATACTCTTTGGCCTGAAGCCGAGAAGGATATATGGGAAATAATTAGTGATGACCTTCCTCAACTTCAAGTCTCAGGGAAATCGAACAAGGAAATACTAGAGGATATTTGGTATCAGGTTAGAAAATTAAACTATACTGAGACCCAAGCACTCAATGATAAGTTCGTCGAACAGTTGGTTGAAGGATTGAAATCTCATGTGTCCAGCTTGGTGGAAAACAACCTCGCTAGTGAGCTTTCTACTTTGCAAGAAGTTTTGAGTCCCATTGAGTACTTGATCTCTCAGGTTAAGGATACTTCAATCAAAGCTTCCTTAATCAAAAGATATGAGAAAACTAAGTCTCAGATCACAACTCCTGCACAAATCAGAGTGCTTTCATAGTAGATATGATCGTAGATACTGCGCTATTTTTTAACAGGCTATATAGAAGCGCATAATCTATTGCCGCGGATAGCCGTCTCACAAATACATGCAGGGGAGCGGGGCAGTAGTTTCTTATCGTACTTCAAGTGTTCGGTGCGATCCCGATCAACTCCCTCGTTCGGCCTTTAGGTCACAAAGATACTCAAAATCGTATGACAGACATGAAGCAGCATGATTTCTTGGGCCAAGCAAGTACCGCTCTGGAGAAACATAATGACTGACCCGTACTTTTGCGGCCTAACACTTGATGACTTGATGCGTTCCGTTGTCGAGGAAATTCAATCGAATGGCGAGAGAATTAATCCAAGCAAAGGTGAGTGTAAAGAGCTGACGGGGGTGCTGCTTGAGCTGACGGATCCGAGAGCGCGCCTCAGTCGAACCGAGACGCGAGGAAAGCCATTCAGTTGCTTGGGCGAGCTATGTTGGTATTTGGCAAGGACCAACGAGTTGGAGTTCATCTCCTGACTATCTTCCATACAACGAATATGCCGATGGTGATGTGGTCTTGGGCAGATACGGGCCTCGACTATTTGACTGGAAGGGACTAGATCAATTGGCCAATGTCACTGCCGTTCTCAAGAAAAAGCCATCTTCTCGACAGGCGGTTATTCAGTTATTCGACGCGTGCGACATTGCCAATATGCACAAGAGCATTCCCTGCACATGTATGCTACAGTTCATGATTCGGCGTGACGCACTGCACATGGTTACCTGACATGCGATCCAATGATGTGTTCTTAGGCTTTCCGCATGACATATTCTCCTTCACTATGATCCACGAGATCCTAGCGAGAACTCTCTGTGTAGAGCTTGGACCTTACAAGCATGTCGTTGGGAGCCTTCACCTCTACAATCGCGATGTAGACGCCATCCAGCGATTCCTCAACGAGGGCTGGCAGCCGACTGATATGTCGATGCCGCCAATGCCCTTGGGTGATCCTTGGCCTGCCATTCGCTCGCTTCTAGAGGTCGAGGCTGCCATACACACTGGTAGGCCGTTCGATGCTGCTGCGCTGGAAAATCTAGACCCATACTGGGCAGATCTCATCCGTCTGCTTCAAGTATTTCGATGCTCGAAGGAAAAAGATGCCGAGGGCATCGAGGATCTTTGTCAAAGGATGTCGTCCTCAATTTACAGCCCATTTATTGGCAAGAAGCTCAGCGAGTGTCATAAAAAATCTGGCTAACAACATCTCACATCATAGGTGAGCGAGCCCAAGTTTTCTTGATTCGGTATGCATATGTACTCGATACTAACAACACTGATTGACCGCTTGGACAGTTCTGTTATCTCAAGGACAGATGTGATTCGATGGGGATGTCCAGTACCTTCGTTCGGTGATCTGTCGAGTTCTCTGGTAGCCACACTAGGACTCAATCCGAGCAACCGAGAGTTCGTTGACGAGGCAGGTAATGAACTTCAAGGGGTATCACGTCGATTTCACACTCTTAGATCACTCGGTCTTAGATCCTGGACCGAAGTTGACGCTCGCCATCTGCGCATGATTATAGAGTCCTGCCGCAATTACTTTCTCGGGAATCCTTATGACAGGTGGTTCAAAAGACTAGATCAAGTCGTTTCTGGAACGAATGCATCATACTATAACTCGCACTGTGAGGCCTGTCACCTTGATCTAATTCCGTATGCAACCGCACGTAAATGGACTGAGCTTACTGCCCAGCAACGTTCGTCGCTGTTAGCTGTCGCGGGCGATACTTTGGGGCTCCTTCTGCGTGACTCCCCTGTTCGGATATTGATTCTCAATGGGCAGACTGTCGTGCAGCATTTTCAGGACATCGCTGGCGTCTGTTTGGAAAAGAAAAAGATGCCCACTTGGTCGCTCCCGAGGCAGTCAAATCCTGATGTGATAGGAATCGCGTACAGCGGAGTAGTAAGCACATTATCAGGAATTGCACTTGAACACGAAGTCCTAATCTTAGGATTCAACCACAATCTTCAGAGTAGCTTCGGTGTAAGTACGGAGGTGATCTATGCAATTCGAGACTGGATTACCCAAGCTTCAAAGGAGGCAATCTGGTGAGGCCTCGTGACCAAGAGCTTGCTAAGCGACTAGAGTTCAGCTTGATCTCCTTTGACCGGAAGAAACAGCCTCTTCTTGGTATTCGCAATTCTGCGACACGCGAGGCTTTTCTTGAACAGATTTTAGAAAGCATTCACCGAGTTAATTATGCCTCAAAGCTGCGTACGCGAAAACTGAGTGAGCGCAGCGCCGACCCCAACGATGAAATGTTTAATCCTTTGAAGGCTGCAATATTGCACCAGAACCGAGGTCATATAGAGGAGGCCTTCTGGTTGATATTCTTGTTTATCCACTTTGGAAAGCACGCGCGTGCTGGGTGGCGCTACGCACGAGAGATTTATGGTCGTCTTGGAGACGGGAAACGATGGGATTGGGCCAGCATAAGCGCCGACCCTAACGGGTTTAGGAAATGGTTGGATAGTCACCAAGAAGAACTGAAGCGCAAAGGAGTTCCTCGTGGCTTTGGCAATCACCGAAAGTACGAAAGTCTTGACGCTTATTCTCCTACCGGCACTGGTGCCATAATCGAGAGCTATGTTAATTGGGTGAGCCCATCGAGAACTCACCAGAACATAATGGACCAAGCATGCCGACAAGCTGATGGCGATCCCAGGCAGGCCTTTGATTACCTCTACCAATCAATGCGAGTCGTGAAACGGTTCGGTAGGACTGCGCGGTTTGATTATTTGGCTATGATTGGAAAACTGGGCTTGGCACCTATTATCCCTGGGTCCGCGTATCTGAAAGGTTCAACTGGCCCGATTGAGGGCGCACGGCTGTTGTTTAGCGGACAAAGATCAACTGCGATAAGCACAGGGAAGCTAGATCAATTGTTAGTAGAGCTCGATACTGAATTGAAGGTCGGGATGCAAGTAATCGAAGATGCATTATGCAACTGGCGGAAGAGCCCGGGAAAATTCAAAAGATTTCGTGGCTGACCGAGATCTACTCTTCCCATTTGAAGCGCCGCTTAAGACTATTCAACTGGTTGCGCCTGATTTTCCCAAGATGTTGCAGTTGCCCGACAACAATACCCGGAGACACACCTAAACGCATAGCAAATCTAATAACTTTACGCGCATCCGCACGAAGCTCTAACAGTGCTGTCTGGAACTCAAAGGGAACGAGAGTGTGAGCTGCAAATTCGTTAGCTTCCCTTTCTTCGGTGGTCGAGGGCATATCAGATCCCTCCAAGAAAAATCCGTTTTCACCATGAAGTAATAAATGGCCAGCTTCGTGAAAGAAGGTGAACCAGAAATGATCGTCTGACAGATAGCGAAAGCTGAGTAGCAATAGAGCTTTATCTCGGGAAAGGAATCTCGTGGCACCGCTCGCCCGACACCCACTAGGGGCTCGGACGACAGCCACCGCAACGCCGCTTTCAGCACAGCACCTTCGCAACGCTGGGAGGAATCGATCTGGATCCTTCTCTCGCGTAAGAGATCGAATATACGAAAGGGATTCTTGGAACCGTCTTGCATTCCAAGGACTACAGGTAATTGCATCTGCCTCAATCTCGCCCTGCCTGAGCCATGCGGCAACAGCCGCTGGGCGTGAATCAAACGAAGGCGACGTCCTAAATGCTGCCATTTGGTGCAAGCCAGTGTACTCATCATTCCAGGCACGAATGCTAGATACACCAAAAAATCGGAGGCATGCGGCAACTTCATCCGAAGGATATGGCACAGGCGTGAGCCATCCAAACTTGATCATATCCCCAAGAGGAAGTTCCGCCAGCCATTCTTCGTCGGACGAATAGAGCCTAGCTATGTCTTGCCGATACTGGAAATCACGGGACATCCAAAATTCAACAGAAGCACCGAGAACTCGTTCAAGTCGTCGTGCAATTGCTATAGTGATAGTTGCGCGACCTTGGAGCAAATCCTTTGTAGCTTCCGGTGTTTGCCCGATTCGATGAGCAAATTCGAGCTCGGACAGATTGCGTTCTTGGAGTATGTCAGCAATCGTATCACCTGGTGCCGAAGCCCAATTAGGATGAAACTCGTTAGCGCTCATAGTTGCTCTCTACCCTTAGTATTTTAACTCGACTGACCTTAGACCAGTCCAGTTCTCCAGATTCTACTACCGGGTTATTAGGGTGATTAGCAGAGAAGACTATACGATAGCCATCGCACAGATCAATAGCCATGTGTTGATGATCTGCGCCGCCCAATCTGCGGGGCTTGCCTGCTACAAGATCTTTAACGGATACGGCAGCACGCAAATCTGCCAATCGGTGCTTGAGAATTTCAGCCACTGTAGGGCTCAATTCGCGCTTTGCGTGGGCCTCATTCTCACAGAGCTGGCGGAGCGGCTTATTGGCAAAGGCAAGTTCCAACATTCTAATAATATCTGATTCGGCCTTGGGCACCAACCAATTAGATCGGGTGCGCGAAGTGAAAGTAGGTAGCCTCAAGCTGCTTTTGGCCAATCCAAGCTAACGACGGGTTTTGGACACAGTTCATCAAGCCTCTCATTGAGTACAAAACTCCTCAACGCCAGCATCGCATCGGCTCCTGCCTCACTCCATCTCATACCAGCCTGCTTACAGCGCGCCGTCACCATCTGCTTGCACGTCGATTCGACTGCCCCACTCCCGATTGGCAATCCCGCTTCCTCATACTCCCCATACTTCATCTGCTCTTGCCTCACTCTCATATATTTGATCGCTGCGCTTCTTACCCGCTCCCCCTCCTCGTTTCTCATCCGCAGTCCTCTCATCGCCGCAACCACTTGTCTGACTCGTCCCCCCTTAAGTTGACTTAACTTCTTGTGCGCCCATCGCTGCGACGCTGCCGTTGCCTCTCCCCATCGCGCGTTGGCTACGGCCCAGATTCGCTCCGAGGCGTGATAATAATCCAAGATGCGCCGCGATTTCGGGAATAATAACTCGGCGGTTTGATCAATCCACTCCGCCCCATCGCCCAGCACGATGATCTGATCCTGCTGACGAATCCCTGCTCGCAAACACAGCGCCCACAGCCTTTGGCGGAACCCAACCACATCACCTCGCCGCGCACAGCGATAGCGCTGCAACAGTTCCCATCGCCCGGCTTGGATCTCGATGCGCTGGCTGAGTTCATAAACTACGCCGCATTTGACCTCCTGCCACGAGCCGTCCTGCAAGCCAAGTTGCACGCCATCCATCTCGACGATAAAAGTGCGCGGCACTGGCTGATGCGGCCCACGAGTTTCGCCTAACCCTTGTCTTGCCGCCTGCTGCTCTTCCTGGTGTTGGAGTTGTTCGGCCTCAGCGCCAAGCTCTTCGGCAATGGTTTCGATTTGTCGGGCACTGAGCCGCACAGCGCTAACTTCTGCAAGTATCTGCTCGGCCTTATGAAAAGGCAGGTGAGCCGAAAGCAGCGCCAGCGCGCGCTCGACGCCGGGCGAAATCTCACGCGTTGATTGCCCGATTTGGACGTCGAGAGGAGAAGCGCTTGAGCCACACTGGGGGCAGCGGTAATAAGCCCGCTTGTAAGTGACCTCGCCGATCAGCGTACGCACAGTCTTTTCTGAGTAACGATGGAAGCGCTGTTTGCAGCCACAGTCGCAGGGACGAGATGATGAGCTATAGCCGGTGCCTGTTTGCTGGAGTTGGTCAGTCATGGCCAGTTGTGAGATGCGTTGACCTAAAGCGAGAGCGGCTTGTTCAAGGGTGGCCATAGATAAAGGTTGACTGGCTGAGGAGGTGGCGTTGGCGCGAAGTTGTTCCAGCCAATGTTGAGTAGCGGTTATAATCTGATCAGTGAGGGTCATCGGAGGTGTAGTCCTTTCGCATAAGTTAATTGACACGAAAAGTCTACCCTCCGTCCTCATTTCTACCTACTCTGACTTCGCGCACCCAATTAGATCTCTTAACGGGTTGAGCGCTGGCTCTGGCGTCAGTACATCGAGTAATTCTAGTAGCTATGGATCCTCGTCAAGATGTGGTTGTTTACTTTTCGTCTGCTGTCTCTTTTTCATAAATCCTTTCGTCTAACTCCTGATATGACTGGGCGCGGCGAAATGTTCTTCCTGCATTATCGCAAGTGATTTCCTATAGTCTTTAGCTTCCGCCAATCTAGTAATTTTAATCTCGCCATGATGCTGGCGCACAGCTTCCGCAATCTCGTCTATAGACACGCGGAAAAATTCTCTGCGTTCGTTGATTCGATTAACCCGCCGGCTATGGAAAACGCGATGCAGTATAGTTTCGAGCTTTGGCGCATCTTCCGAGTAAATCATCGCATGGACATCAAATTGGAAAGGAACCGAAGCGTCGCCCAGTTCCCGGACTCGGTCCTGAGGATCGAGTCTACGCGTCATACCGATCTTGAATACATTTTCTCCGAAAGAGCCGATGTTAGATATTACGTAGACATGGCCGCAGCGCGTCATCTGAGCGCGAGCGATTGCTCGCTCCTTGTTGGCTTGTGCCTCCTCAAGCCTGCGCTCTAGCTCCTCTATCTTGCCCAAGAGTTTTTGTTGCTTTTCTCCTTGCACCAGTTCTATCTCAGCACGGGCTTTCGTTAAAGCGTCGGCATAACGCTTCTCTTCTTTCTCGGCATCCTGGCGCGCCTTTTCCAATTCTCGCTGGGCGATCTCTTCTTCCCGCATTTGCTCGCGAATCCGCCGCTGTTCTTCCTTCTCATCCTGTAGCTTTTCCTGATATTCATGGACGAGATACATCTCTTCCAGCTTCAAATTTACATATTCCCCCGTGATCCTGCATTGCTGCACTCCGACTAGACCATTGATTGCCTCCCATGCTTTACGGATTCGGGCCTCCATTACAGTCACATTATTGTATTTCACCTTTGCGATTGCTGCGTCGCTCTCTCCATTGAAGGCCCGCAAGATGAGTTTGAGCGTCTGGTTAGTTTGCTTACGACCAGCCGCACGGTCACCGTTGACTGTCCATTCGATATTACAAACGGCAGCTCTCTTCTCTTTGACAAGCTGCTTCTGGCGCGCAATCACCTCCTCTAACTTGGCTTGGTAACGCTCTGACGTCGCGAAATCATAGCGAGGCTTGTAGAAGCCAAAGGATTGGAGATCGGCTTGTTCTTCGAGAGGGGTCAATTCAGCACGCAACTGATTGATTTTTGCCTCGAGAGTTTGCGTCTCCTGCTCGGCCTGCTTGTGTTGCTCTTGGAGGTTTTGAGCAGCTTGCTTACTTTCGTCTCCGATGTGCGCGATTTCAGCCTGTAACCGCGTACGCTCCATCTCCAGCGCAGCGAGCACCCGCTGCTTCTCAGCGTCGGCGTCAACCACAGGCCTGAACCGGTCTACCAAGGCATCGTATTCTCGCTGGAGCACTCCGTATTTTGATTTATTGCTCCGCAAACGGAAGAAGAGAAGTATAAGTGCAATGAGTGTCAGAACGAATAGAACACCGAGCAAGGTAACCATAAGCGTAATCTCCCACATAGCAGATTTGATTGTTAGTGACCACTCTTGGTATACCAGGTGGAACGAAGAGTGTAGAAAAGCAGGTTCCTGTTACCTATGACCGCCGACCCGTTTGATTGGGTGCGATATATAACACATCGGAAAGGTCGATTCAATACAAAAGGCATGTTGGACCAGGGCGAGAGCATCTAAATTCCCAATAAAAGCGGGGACTTCAACTTTTCGAGCAATTTCGCCAATTCAGTCTACAGCCAAAAGCTGAGGGAATTTGCTCGTTGTTATGTACAGTCTAGAAGTCTAAGCAACTAAAAATCTTATTTTGCTAGAAAATTAGATGCTCTTGCCCTGCATGTTGGACAGGGTCTATTCATTCTCGGAGATCAAGCCCAAGGGCCGCCATCGCAAGCCCCGGCTGCGCCGCATACCTCCGACACGCTGCCGCTATATTTGTTGCTCCCGCCATTCTCATCAATGTTATTGCCGTGTTCCTCAACGTCGCCATCACCTCCGGTATATGTCCTGCTCTCACCATTGATTTGTCTTCTTTGAATGTCACATCTCTGACATAGTGCAGCTTGTTTTCTATATACCAGTGCCCCCTCCAGATCTTCAATAATTGCTCCGTGCTTGCTCTCTCCTCTTCCAGACTCGTTATCGCGTAGGCTTCTTCTTCTCTGATTACTCCTGTCCGTTTGAAGGTTATCTTTCTTTCCATCTTTAACACTCTTTTCAATCCCGGCCAATCGCTGTAGCCTTGCATTGCCGTTGACGCTTTCAAAGTCCTCTCCTCTATTCGGCCCGCATACACATCCACCTCCCCCTGTACTGCGTTAATGTATCCGACATCCACCACTGAGCAGTGAACGCCTGCTTTATGTCTTGCAAAAGCGTCGGCTGATTCGCTTTCACGCTCAACAGGTAATGGCCGCCCTTCGCGGTTATCTTTCGGGCCGTCTCGCGTTGGGTAAACATCGCATCGCCTGTAATTACCAGCCCCTCCAACACCAGCATTTCTATTAAATCATTGGCCGCCGTTATCTCGTTTGATTTTCCTGCAACGGCGACCTGGCCGAGCACCAGACCGAGTTTATGAGAGAGAGCGGCCAGCAAGTGGGGTTGAGCGGCTTTTTGTTTGCTGCTTCCGCATAACAGCTTCCCATCAAAGGAAGTGCCTTCGATCTCAGCGGGCGTGGTTAATCCGATGGCGCGAAAAAGTAGCTGGCACCAGTCACTGAGTAGGAGTTCCAATTTTGCCGCGTCAATGCCTTTGAAAATGCGATGAAGAGTGGACTGACTGGGTGCGCAGGCACGCTTGAAGCCGAGTCTGTAGAGCCACTGGTGAGAATAGTTGCGTCCCCAATCTGAGATAGCGGATTGACTTGTACAGCCGCACATCATAGCGATGCAGCAAAGCAGGAGAATAGGCAACAAGTCATATCTTCGGCCTTTGGGTTGTCTGAAATCGGGAAGAAGTGATAAAGCTTGAGATAAAGAGGGCACTTGAGTGCTCACAGGCGTTCCTCCTGAAGAAGTTGGTTTTAGCAACCTCATTCTACAGAGGAACGCCTTTTTCTTTTAGAGAATGAATAGACCCTGGACTTGTGCCTTGACAGAATCCGACACGCGATAGTAGTCTCCGAGTGTTCGAAACATCTCATACTTTGGGCCGGGGCGCTCCAACTCACCCACGCAGGACGGCCTAGTTTTTAACCCGACAAATTCAACGCTTCTGCAACTCAGCTTGCGTCCGTAACCATTCAGCATTAAAACACTATTAGCAGCTTCGGGAGATTGATCGAAAATGCAACAACCACCTGCAAACAATCCGGTCTTGCTCTACGACGGAGTATGCGGCTTGTGCAACAAGTCTGTGCAGATGATTTTAGACCACGACAAGCGCAAAGAGATGCGCTTCGCAGCGCTGCAAAGCGACTACGGCAAGCAGGTCATATCGCGCCATCCCGAGTTGGAGAAAGTGGATTCGATTGTCTTCGTAGAGCGCAATTCCGGCGCAGACGATGAGCGCGTCTTCATTCGCTCGGACGCAGCGCTGCGCGTCGCCAGCTATCTTGGCGGAGCGTGGAAATTGCTTCTGATCTTTCGCATAATTCCGAGACCCATTCGAGATTTTTTCTACAACCTCATTGCAAAGTATCGCTACAAATTCTTCGGCAAGTATGATAGCTGCATGCTGCCATCGCCCGATGTGCGATCTCGCTTTTTAGATGTGGCCTGATCGGTTTCACCTAACAGTAAATCAACGATGCCTGCTTCAATCTTTCTCACGGGACAATGGAATCACCTGGCGATGATTAACTATGAGATTGAGCCTGGCGCGCTTCGCCCCTTTGTGCCGCGAGGGACAGAGCTTGATAGTTGGAATGGAAAGACGTTTGTAAGCCTTGTCGGTTTTATGTTTTCAGAGACCAGGGTGCTGGGCTGGAGGCTGCCGTTTCATCACAGTTTTGAAGAAGTCAATCTGCGCTTTTACGTGCGACGAAAAGCGAGCGATGGCTGGCGGCGCGGCGTCGTGTTCATAAAAGAAATAGTCCCGCGTCGCGCCATAGCCACCGTCGCGCGCATCGTCTATAACGAAAACTACGTCGCGATGCCTATGCGCCATCTGATCGAAGTGGATGATAAAAACGGAAGGGTCGAATACGGCTGGCGCTATCGAGGAAGATGGAATCATCTGCGCGTCACAACAAAAGGCGAAGCTCAAGTGTTGACGGAAGGCTCCGAAGAAGAGTTCATCACGGAACATTATTGGGGCTATGCAGCGCAACGCGGCGGCGGCTCTGTGGAATACCAGGTCGAGCACCCTCGCTGGCTCGTGTGGCAAGCGGACACGCGCTCGCTCGATTGCGATGCGAAGGCTATCTACGGCCAGACGTTCGCCGACGCGCTCACTGCTGAACCGAGTTCGGCGTTTCTCGCTCTTGGGTCCGAAATAATCGTGCGAAGAGGCGCGCGGCTGTTTTAGAAAGAAGCTCCGTAGGAGCAACCTGTCTATAGAAATAGTTGAGTAATTGATTCGTAGCTCCGTAGGAGCGACCTGATAAATGGGCAGGTCGCTCCTACGGAGCTACATAAGCTTTCTATGCTACAGAACTATAGACAGGTCGCCCCTAACGGGACTGCTAAAACATGCTCTTAACTTGCTTCATCCGCCAAACTTTTAATGTCCGCTTCATTTGTTGTATAGTTTTTGATTCAGCACGAAGCAGTATTTTAATCAGGCAAAGGAACGCACGGGTAATGGCAGATATAGAAACAATTACAAGTTTAGCCAAGCGACGAGGATTCGCTTTTCAATCGAGCGAAATTTATGGCGGGCTTGGGTCGGTCTGGGATTATGGGCCGCTTGGCGTCGAATTGAAGAACAACATAAAGCGAGCGTGGTGGCGGTCTGTAGTCTACGAACGCGACGATATGGTCGGGCTTGACGCAGGGATATTGATGAACCGTCTGGTCTGGAAATATTCGGGGCACGAAGAGACTTTTTCTGATCCGCTCGTTGATTGCCGCAAGTGCAAAGCACGTCTGCGCGCAGACAAGCTCGAAGACGGCAAATGCCTTGTCTGCGGCTCGACCGATTTGACCGAGCCTCGTCAGTTCAATCTCATGTTTCGCACAACCGTAGGCCCGGTCGAAGACGAATCGGGGCTGACTTATCTGAGACCGGAAACGGCGCAAGGCATATTCGTCAACTTCAAAAACGTGCTCGACTCGACCAATCGCAAACTGCCGTTCGGCGTCGCGCAGATCGGCAAAGCTTTTCGCAACGAGATAACGCCGGGCAATTTCATCTTTCGCACGCGCGAGTTCGAGCAGATGGAGATTGAGTTCTTCGTCAAGCCGCCCGACATACTCAAGCCCGGCGATATGAACGACGAAGAGTGGCACGAGCGGTGGATTGAAGACCGATACAACTGGCACATCAAGCTCGGCCTGCGAGCGGAAAACCTGCGGAAGTACCGGCAGACGCCCGAAGAACTGGCTCACTACGCGAAGGGCTGCGTAGACCTTCAATATCGCTTCTTCCCCGATCGCGAAGATGAAGAGAAACAGTGGGACGAGCTTGAAGGCATCGCAAACCGAACGGACTTCGATTTGAAGGCGCACTCGAAAAAGCCTGTGAACGAAGAAGGCAAACGCCTCAACCCGGATTCGACCGCTGACCTTACTTACTTCGACCACGAGACGAACAAGCATGTCTTTCCTTACGTGATCGAGCCATCAGCCGGGGTTGATCGCAAAGTGCTGGCCTTCCTGATGGACGCTTACGCCGAAGAAGAAGTAGGCGATGGGAAGCGCGTCGTGCTGAAGCTGCACCCCGAGCTTGCGCCCATCAAAGTGGCCGTGCTGCCGCTCGCTAAAAACAAAGAAGGGATAGTCAACCTCGCCAAAGAGATCAAAAATCGTTTGCAGCGCACGGGCGCGATACGCGCGGTCTATGACGACACGGCAGGAATCGGAAAGCTCTATCGCCGCCAGGATGAAGTCGGAACGCCGCTCTGCATCACGGTTGACCATCAGTCGCTCGAAGACAATCAGGTCACTATTCGTGACCGCGACACGATGCAACAGGAACGCGTTCAGATAGCCGAAATCGAAAAGATCACCGGCCAGAGGCTCGGCATCAGTGTAAGCTTGTGAAATCAGATCCTAGCAGTTATCAATCATTGCAAATCGAAAGGAGATTTTTGAATGAAGTCCCTAAAATCAGGATTAGTAGTTTCACTGGCAGTTCTTCTCAGCGCCGCTTGCACCGTTACGGAAACGACCAACACCAACATTAATCGAAACAGCGCACCGCCTGTCGCGGTAACGCCTGCCAACGCTAATGCAGCTTCAACGAATTCAAACACGTCAGGCGCTGCTACGACCCTGGATGCCGTCGCGCTATTCAACAACGATACCGCGCCCAAGTGCGTCAGTTGCCACCGGGCTGACGGCAAAGGCGTTGAGGCGATGAAGGCAAGCATGAAGGATTTGCCTGATTTCACCAACCCGGCCTGGCAGAAGAAGGCGACCGATGCCGAAATGATCGAAACGATCAAGAACGGCCACAAGCCTATGCCCGCTTACAAAGACAAGCTGACCGAAGATCAGATCAAAGCGTTGGTCGCTTACGTTCGGAAATTCGCAAGCTAGTTCTTTAATGAGTATAGAGCAGGCGTGACTTACAGTACCGCGAGCGGTAGCGAGCGGGTTGGCTTGATCCGAGACCCGCTCGCTACCGCTCGCGGTATTGTTTTACCCATCAAGCGATTAGGATATTTTCTCGATGCGTCGAGAAGTGTTGAAAGTGTGCCAGGCTGTGCAAGACGCGGGCGGGCGGGCGATGCTCGTCGGCGGATGGGTGCGAGATTATCTACTCGGCAGCCAGTCGAAAGATTTCGACATAGAAGTCTACGGCCTTGAGCCATCACGGTTGCGCGCCGTCCTCGAAACGATAGCTTCGGTCAACACTGTCGGCGAGCAGTTCTCAGTTTATAAACTCGCGTTCAAATCTCAGGATGAGGGCCGGTTCGAGATAGACGTGTCCATTCCCCGCCGCGAATCTAAATCGGGTCGCGGCCATCGCGGATTCGTAATCGAAGGCGATCCTCAAATGACATTTGAAGAAGCGGCGCGGCGGCGCGACTTCACAATCAATGCCATTCTCTACGACCCGTTGACAGATGAAACGGTTGACCCCTTCGGCGGCGCTCGCGACCTCAGTCAACAAGTGCTCAGAGCAGTCGCGGCAGACACGTTCATTGATGACAGCCTCAGAGTCTTGCGCGCCGTTCAATTCGCTGCGCGATTTGAAATGACTGTTGATCCTCAAACTGTCGAGTTGTGTCGGACGATTGATCTGACGGATTTGCCCCGCGAGCGCATCTGGGGCGAGGTGGAAAAACTGCTTACATTTGCAAATCGGCCATCCATCGGCCTCGCGTGCGCGCTTGAACTTGGCGTACTCGATAAATTATTTCCTGAAATTCGCGCTCTTGCCGATAGTCGAAATGATCATTTGTTCGCTCACACAAAGCGTTCCCTGGATGAAGCGGTGAAACTGACTGGCGACCTCTCGAAAGAGAAGCGCGTGACGGTAATGCTTGCGGCTTTGTGTCATGAACTTGGAAAGCCAGTCGCAGAAATTGCGGGCGATGAAGACAAAGTTATTATCGAAGCGACCGTCGAGCAAACGCGCTCGGTGATGGATAGGCTGGGGCTTTACACCATAGCAGGGTACGACGTGCGCGGGCAGGTGACGGCTCTTTTGCGAGAGCATCTCAGGCCGCGCGAGTTTTATCGACACCTCGACCAGACGACGGATGGTGATTTTCGCCGTCTCGCGCAAAGAGTTGAAATTGATCTGCTCTATCGCCTGTCGAAAGCCTGCGCACTGGCTGACAAGTCATCTACAATTGCGCAAGACTGGTTCATCGAAAAAGCGCGGGCACTCCGAGTCGAGCACGGCCCGCCCGCACCCCTGCTTCAAGGCCGCCATCTTCTCGAAGCGGGAATTGCGCCCGGCCCTCAGATGGGCGAGACACTCCGCCGCATCTACGACCTGCAACTCGACGGTCGAATCACCACTTTAGAGGAAGCCCTCCTTGCTGCGCGCCGCCTCGCCTGACTTTGTTGTTGACAACCGTCGGTGTTAGTCTTATTCTTCCGATGTCGAGCCAAATTGAAATTCATTTTCATTTATAAGGAAGACATATGAGCCTGTTGGACGCGGCGCAAAACAAGTTATACCGAATCGAAAGCATCGAAGGCCCCGAAGATGAATGTCGTCGGTTGCTGGATTTGGGACTCACACCGGGCGAAGAGATGGCGGTCGTGCAATCGGTTCCGTTCGGAGACCCGCTGGTTGTGACTGTGCGGGGGATGCGCCTCGCCTTGAGGCGTCGTGAAGCGGCCTGGATACGAGTTCATTAGTGGACACAACTTCGATAAAAGTCGCCTCTGCCGAAGCGGAGCCCGAAGCCAGCACATCAGTCCCTCAAGCAATCAAACAGGAATCGAAACTCTTGATGGTCTGTCTGGCCGGTGTTCCCAACGCGGGCAAAACTGCGCTGATGAACGGGCTGACCGGCGGAGGGTTTCACACTGCAAATTATCCGGGCGTAACGGTCACCTTATCGCGCGGCAAGAGCCGGGCAGAGCTTGGGGCGCAAGTTGCTCTGGTTGATCTGCCCGGCGTTCACTCGACGGTCGCGCCCACGCCCGAAGAAGAGCTTTCCTGTCAGGTCATCGAAGGCCGACATCCATCAATCACACCTGACGCACTGATCATTGTTGTTGACGCGATGCAGTTGGAGCGTCACCTGAAATTCGCTGCTTACGTCGCCGCTCAAGGAAAGCCCATCGTCATAGCGCTCACCATGATGGATTTGCTCGCGCGGGCTGGCCAGTCAATCAACGTGAACAAACTCTCTCGTGCGCTCGGCATCCCGGTCGTGCCTGTAGACGGGCGAACAGCCTGGGGCATAGAAGAGTTGATGACGACATTGCGCCGCGTGACTGAACAGCCGAGAGACAGTCGCAACGCGCTTTCTGAGTTGCCTGACGAGCCGGTCGCGGCTTATCGCATATTGCGCGACCTGCTTGATAAAAGCGGCGCTATCAAAAAAAGCAAAGCGCTACTGCTTGCGCAGGATTCGTTCACCGCTCGCGTTGACCGCATAGTGCTGCATCGTTACTTAGGATTTCCGATCTTCTTTGCGATCTTAGGCGCGCTGTTCGCTTCGATATTCTGGGCCGCGCAGCCCTTCATGGATTTCATCGAATGGGGCTTTGGCGAACTGGGGCAACTCACGCTGCAAGTTCTGCCCGCAGGGATGTTGTCGAAATTTATCGCGGAAGGTCTGTTCGGAGGCGTGGGGTCGGTTGCGGTCTTCTTCCCGCAGATAGTCATTCTCTTTTTCCTGATGACGCTGCTCGAAGATTCGGGATATCTTTCGCGCGGCGCGGCGCTTGTTGACAAGCCGCTTTCTTTGCTGGGATTGCATGGTCGATCTTTCGTGCCGATGCTGTCGGGTTATGCCTGCGCGATTCCGGCAGTGCTCGCCGCGCGCACTATTCCATCGCGCCGCGAGCGACTGCTGACAATATGGATTCTTCCGTTGATGAGTTGCAGCGCCAGGTTGCCTGTTTATGCGCTGCTGCTTGCGGCGTTGCTTCCGGGCGCGGCGGGCAAGGCGGGGCTTGCGCTTGCGGCCATCTACATTGCGAGTTTGCTGACAGGCGCGCTGATGGCAGGGCTGATAAGCCGGTTCATTTTGCGAAAAAAATCAAACTCTATGCTTGCGATGGAGATGCCGCTTTACCGCAGGCCGCTGTTGAAGCCGACGCTGAGAATGACCTGGACTCGCTCGTCTGCTTACCTGAAAAAAGCGGGAGCGCCAATTATCATAATCTCGTCGTGTTTGTGGCTGCTCTCGAATTTCGGATTGGGTTCGCGCCAGCCCGTGCCCGAAGACGGAACAAAACCAGCGGCAATCACGCCGAGCGATCTGGATCATTCATTCGCCGCGCAGATCGGACAGACCATGGAACCGGCCTTGCACCCGATGGGAGTTGACTGGCGCGTGGGCGTCGGGCTGATTTCGGCTTTCGCCGCGCGAGAAGTATTCGTCAGCACTATGGCGATTGTCTTTCACGTAGCCGACGATGAAGCGACGCAACAAGAAGGTCTGTTAGAAAACATGCGTGAAGCTACGTTTGCCGATGGCTCTCGGCGCGTCTTCACGGCTTCGAGCATCATCGGGCTTATAATATTCTTCTTCATTTCATTGCAATGCCTATCAACAGTAGCAGTCGTGCGCAGCGAGACAGGCTCGTGGCGCATGGCAGGCTTGCAACTGCTTTTCTATACGGGCCTCGGCTACTTGCTTTCTTCGGCAACCGTACAAGCTCTGCGTCTGTTTGGAGTCGAGTAATCTCAGAGCGCAACTTTCTGCTCGTCTTTGACACCAACCTTGTGTGGGTCTAAGATAGCCTCAACGCAGGGGTGGAGGGGAGCAATGAGAACTGCGCCTATCAAACAAATCAGAGATGCAGCGAAAACTTTGCCCGATTCATCGTGCGCCCTGCGAGTTCATGCTCAAGAAACTCTAATCGCTCTGAGGAACAGTTGACGCCCGCATCCAAACTATTAAAGATTCAAGCGCGCGGGCCGGGAGGCTCTTGAAATGAATAACCGCACGAAATGGATTTTAGTCGGGCTGGGTTTTACATTCGGGCTTCAGGTCATAATCTCACTCGCATTCACGGGCATAACTTACAGCGCGGCAAACACCAGCGCAGACGTCTTGCATGACCCGATGCTGATGGTGGCTTTCGGATTTTCGCTCGGCGCATTTTTGATTGGCGGCTTTGTCATCGGCTGGATGAGCGAAGAGGTGCGCGTGTTGGATTCGCTGTTCGTCACAGTCGCGACCATGGCGCTGATCTCGCTGGTTTATGTCGCGCTGCCGAATGTCAGCAGAAGCCAGTTCGTGAGCGGTTACTTCCTGAGCGAAATAAAACGCGGGTCGGTGTTTGCAAGCCTCTCCTTGATCGGAGCGGCAATAGGCGCATACTGGGGCTGGCACGTTACAGTGCCTCAAGAAGGAGTGCTCGACCGAGTAGCGCTGCTGGTAGGATTGCTTGGGGCCATCATCGGGCCGTTCGTGTTACTGGCCATAAGCGGGGGCGACCCCAACAATCCAAATGAAACAAACCTGCCATGGTATTTTCTGGTGATCGTGCTGGTGATCGTGCTGGCGTTAATCGGCGTGGGATTTTTGATGTTCACGCGCGAGCCTCACAACGAAGACATATCCATCAGCCCTGAGCAACACAAAGAAGATGAAGGGGTGAATGGGTGAAGGGGTGAGGGGGTGAAAAAACATTTATGAGGGTTTGCCATGAATGGAAAGATCATTCGACATCAGGACTTGAATGTTTACAAGTCATCCTTTGACTTGGCGATGAAAATTTTTGATCTTAGTAAAAGATTCCCCAAAGAAGAGACTTACTCACTTACTGACCAGATACGACGATCATCTCGCTCAGTTTGCGCCAATATTGCTGAAGCTTGGCGCAAACGCCGGTATGAAGCAGCTTTTATTAGCAAGTTGAGTGATTCGGAGGCAGAAGCAGCAGAAACGCAGACATGGTTAGAATTCGCCGTTGCGTGTGGTTATCTTTCGTTAGAACAAGGGGAAGATATGAACCAATTGTACGATAAAGTGATCGGTACTTTGGTTGGCATGATTAACCATTCGGAGACTTGGGTGCTTCCATCTGCGCGCAGATGAGCCTACGAAGAGCGACTGTATTTTTCACCCCCTCACCCCCCTCACCCCTTCACCCCTTCACCCCTTCAGCCGTTCTTAAGTCTTCCGCCACATCTGTCGCCGATTGATAACGCTCGGCTGGAGATTTTTTGAGCATGCGTTCGATTATTGTGACGAGCGCATCGGGCGCATCTTTGCGATGTTTTTTGATTGATGAAGGCGCGCGCCTGTTTATCGCTTCGATGGTTTGAAAATAGGTCTCGCCGTCAAACGGAAGCCGTCCTGTAGTCACTTCATAAAGCACAACGCCGAGCGAGAATATGTCCGACAGGTGAGTCACTTCGCCACGCCCGGAAGCTTGCTCGGGCGACATATAATTCACTGTTCCCAACAGCACGCCCGATTCCGTCAGCCGCGTTTTGCTTATCGCGCGATTGATCACAGGCAGCGGTTTTGCGAGTCCAAAGTCCAGCACCTTAACTTTGCCGCGCCCTGTGATCATTATGTTTGAAGACTTGATGTCGCGGTGAACGACTCCTCGCTCGTGCGCTTCGGCAAGCGCGTCCGCCGACTGCTCGCCGACCTCGATGATCTCTTTCAAATCGAGCGGCCCGTTAGCAAGTCGCTCAGAAAGCGTTTCGCCTTCGACGTACTCCATCACTATGTAAGGATTGCCAGCCGCTTCGCCTATCTCGTAAATCGTCGCGATGTTCGGATGATTGAGTTGCGACGCCATGCGCGCCTCTCTCAAAAATCGCTGCTTCATTGTTTCGTCTTCGATATGTTTCGCCGCGAGCACTTTGATTGCTACGGGGCGCTGAAGATCTGTGTCGTAGCCTTCAAATATCTCGCCCATGCCGCCTGCTCCGAGCGAACGGCGAATGTCGAATTTCCCGATATGCCCGTGAGGCTCGATGAGCGGAGGCGCAGCGACCTTTTCCGTCTTGCCGTCGTGAACAGCGAGCACCGCGCGATCAGTCTCTTTCAACTCGGTCGTGATGACGCGCGGGCGCGATATGATGCTTGAGAAGAGCGTTGAAAATATTCGCGGCCCACGGTCTTCTTCGATGAAGTAACCCGCGCGCTTCAAGTCTTCGTACGCGTGCGCCTGCTCTTTTTCGATATTTCCATTTTCGACGAACTCGCGGACCGAGCGGCGGAAACTATCGCTCATGTGATCCCAGATGAATCGGAATTGCCCCTTTGCTTCGTCAAGAAACGTTGCTTCGACCTCTTCGCGGTTGAGCTTGCCTTCGTTCTCGGAAAGATAATCGAAGTAAGCCGAGCAGGCTATCTGCAAAAAGTACGGAAAGTAACCCGCAATCTCTGTGATGCGCCGCGCGTAGCCTTCAAGCGGCAGGCTCGCTTCAGCCGATGGCCGCGCGATTAAATCGAAGGCTTCTTTGCGCGTGAAGGCGCGCAGGAAGACGTTGGTGAAGATGTTGAAAAAAGGCGAATCGGCTATGAGTTGTGTGTGGCAAAGCTCCTGAAGATCGCGCGCAGAGCTTGTCACATAAGCCACGTCATAGTTGTTGGCGATGGAGCGAAGAAACGAGTAGAACTCCAGATCGAATGCGCGATTGGTTGTTATGGCGTCGAACTCGTCGAACAAAACGATCAGCTTTCGCCCGTCGCGGCGAAAGTCTTCAAGCAGCGCGCGAACTGAGTCGAACGCCGGTTCGAGTTTTGAAATAGATTCGTCTTTCGTCTCTTTCGCAACCAGCGTGAAAAGTTCTTTGAAGAACTCCGTAAGCGTGAGCCTTCGCTTCTGCTGAAGGTCTATGAAGGCGAATGTGTAAGTTTCAGTATTATCTAAAAAGCGGGCGCGGACATTCGGGTGATTGATGTAGCAAAGCAGTGAGGATTTGCCGATGCGCCGCTCGCCTACAACCGATATTGACTGCGGGCGCGAAGCGGCAAGGCGCGAAAATATTTTAGAGACCTCGCGCGTGCGCCCGAAGAACTGCGCCGGGTCTTTGATCGCCACTCGATTCAAATAAGGATTACGCGTCATTTATTTTCTGCCATTCAAAATCAACTTACCGCAAATAACAGTATAGCCCAAGGCTCTCAGCTTTGCGGAAGGCAGAAATCAAAGTATTGTGAATGGATTGATCCCGAAAGAAATCTGTAGCGTGAATTTCGGCTTCAGGAACTGAAGTCGAGTTTTAAATTGCGTCACTCGGAATGATAAACTTTGAGCGCAGCCACGAGAATGGCTTCCTCTTCTAATGCTTCATAAGCAGCTTTTCTCAAATTATCCGCGTACCGAGAGAATCTCTCGAAATTCTCTTCAAGAGCAAGAGGAACATCCGTGTAGATGATGCTTATACTATCTTGCATCTTTGATCCGGCTCGTGAAAGATAGCTGCCGTCTAGTCCGCGAATGATCGTGCAGCCTCCGAAGGTGTGAGTGAATTCTTGATCGAAAGCTTCTAGCAAGTCTCGATAAGATTGCTTAGGCAAGTCAGGAATGTATACTTCAATTCTTACCTTTTCGGACAGTGGCAATGAATTTATCCTTTCGCTTGGGAAATTCTTCCATGCGTTTGATAACCTCTTTGGCAGAAAGTTTAGCTCGTTGAGGTCTTTCTATTCTTATCTCTTTAACGTCTTTCAGCCTTTTTGCCATACTACTCTCCGAACTCGAATTACTTTTTGTCTCGTCCGCATTTTAGCATAGCTGATGTAATTTGCATGAATGGTCTAATTATATGTTGTCTATCCATCGGTGCGATATTATAGCTTAACAAAGTTTAGAGCGTTCTCACTTCTTTGACCACTTGCCAGATTGAATGCGAGCGGCGAATCCACAAACGAAACAGATCGATCTTAAATCTGAAGCCATCAGACCCGCTCTTCTCCAACAACTCGCGGCGGAACATCTCTTCCAGCGTCAGTCGAATAGTTGTCTCGGATAAATTCACGGGATAATTGTTCCACTTCACAGACTCGCGCAAACTGTAGGCCGTCGCGTGCTCGTTGCCATCGGGCAGGGTCTCTGCCAATAGCGACAACGCCAGCTTCTCATCGTCCGACAGCCCGTCCCACGCATAGATCATCTGCGGCAGAGGGTTGTCTATTATGTCAGCGATAACGTGCGTCAGGTCTGCCAGCGTCAGCCAGTTTTGCTCGTGCTCGTTCATGTAATCAACTGAGTTCTGGCAGATGACCTGCGTGTAAAACGGCTGCCCCGCCGTTAGCCTGTAGATAACCTCAACCACCCCGCGACCGTAGACGACTTTCCCTTCGACCGGATCTGTGATTAATCGCACCGTGTCGTTTTCAGAAAGAAAGCCGATCTTGCGATACAGCGACCTGCGCAACAACTCGCGCCAGTATTTTTTGTCGCGCTCTTCCAATCTACGCGAGCCTGTGAATACAAGCGCCAGCCGTTCTTTGTTATCCATCAATCCTGCCAGGAAGGTGAACAACTCCGCAGAGAGCTTGCCTTCGTCCACCTTCCCTTCCATCAATTCGTACTCGTCCATCATTATCAACAGCGTGCGGTCGCCAACGGCTTTGAGCACGTCGTCGAGAAAATCCAAAAAGATGGGATAAGGATTGCGGCCATCGAATTGAGGCACTCTTATAGCTGGACTGTCGGGCCGGGCGACAGCAACAGACCGCGCAGGGGAAGCAGCAGTCGATACGGCTGTTGCGACGTTTTCAACAGAGCCACGCGCAGCGGATCGGTCAGCGCGCGCAACGGCTTCGGCTATCAGCCGCGAGATGCGAGCGAAGAACTCAGAATCCGTAGCAATGACCATCTCTTGCAAGTCAACGAAAACAGGAATGAATCGCTCGCCCAATCGCCCATTGAGCAACTGATAAAGAATTGAACTCTTGCCTGCGCGCCGCTCGCCGCAGAAGACTATGACCACGCCCTGGCTCACGCCTTCGAGTTTTGTGCGCACGTAGCGGAAATCGTCTTCGCGACCATAAAACATTTTCTCTGTGCGAATGGGATTGCCGACCAGATAAGGGTTCGGCTCAATCGGGACATATGCGCGCAACTCTTTCGGCAACACGTACTCGCGTTCGCGCAAGCGGTGCGCCACGAAAATGGCTCCCAGAGCCAATCCCAGGACGCCGAGCGCGAGGGCGTAAAACCAACCACGTTTCCAGAACGGCGACCCCACGCGCAGCGAAAGCGTGACGGGAGGCGCTACGGCTCCGTACAGGTCGCGGTTCAAAGCTATTAGCTCGAACGTGTGCGCGCCTTCGCCAAGGTTGGCGCGCGAAACATCGCGGTCGGCTGCCTGTTGAACAGGCAGAACCTCCCACGGCTGGTCGCCATCTTTCAAATTAACTCTGTACAGATAGCGCACCTGCCCGCTCATGCTCACGGCTGCGAAATGGAAGGTCAGCTTGCGCGCGCCGTAAGGCACGTTGTACGTCTTTGACTCATAATCCATCGGCACGTCGCTTCGGCCATCCACTTCGAGCGAGACGCGCGTTATCGGCTCAGCCGTTACAGGGATGTGGCGCACCGCGCCTCTGTCGGTTGCAATCCAGATTCGCCCTTGATCGTCTTCGGAAAAAGAATTGATGCGGCTGCTTGTCAGAGCGTAAACCTCGTCCGAATAAGGGGTCGAAACGACGTAGCCGCCGACCGCGACGAATTTCTTTACCTGCCCTTCATCAGTTCCAACCCAGAGGTAACCGGCGTGATCTACGAACATCGTGTTTGCAGGCTCGCTGTCGAAAGTCGCAATCGTTGCCGAGTTGTTATCGCGGAGGGTGCAAGTCTGGATTCCTACGCGTGTGGCTATCAGCACCCTGTCGTTAAATCTGGTTATCCATCGCACGTCGTTATCGGCAAGCCCCCGACCCGTGTCTATTAAATCCGTCTGACCGGTCTTCAGGTCGAGGCTCATCGCCCCGCGCGCGGTCGAAAACCACAAACGACCGTCGCTGTTTTCAAACACGTGGCGCACATCGTAGCCCGCGAGCGCATCGAGACTGCGAATCTCGCCTTCACGGAAGATGGCCGCGCCCCTCGCCGTCGCAAACACGATTGCAGAGCCGCCCTCAGTGCTCGCTACCCATCGCACATTGTTTGAAGGGAGTTTGTTGCCTTCGTTGAATTGAGTGAGCGTTTGCCCGTTGAATCGAAGCGCGCCCTGTTCCGTCGCAAGCCAAATGGTATTTGCGCTATCGAACGCTACGGCGCGCGGGCCTGCGTTTGCAGGCAGTCGTTCGACAGGAACGAATCGCTCGCCTTCCATGCGCGATACGCCTGCGGCTGTCAAAAACCAGAGCTTGCCCGCCAGAGGGCCTGCGCTTTCCGGCAACTCAAAGACTGCGCGCACATCGTTGTCGGAAAGGCCGCGACTCGTAGTAAATCCTACGAAACTGTAAAAGTCGGAATGAACGACGCCGTTGTCCGTGCCGAACCAGACGTGACCTTCGCGGCCAGTGAAAACATTTGCAACGTGATCACGATCAAGGGAAGCCAATCGTTGCGACTCGCGCCGCGCAGGGTCGTAAAGCACCACGCCGCCCTGCGCGAGCGCAAACCACAGGCGACCGCTGCGGTCCTGGCTTATGGCGCGCACACCCGTGTCGCGCAGCGCATCTACGCTCACACGGCTTGTGCGATTGCCGTCATAAAACAACACGCCCTTGCCCGTAGCTATCCATACCGTGCCAGCCGCATCTACGAACACCGCTTGAGCATCGCTTATCGCCTCTTTGACTGTTGCGCTTACTGGCTCAGTCGGGCGAGGAGGCACGCGCTGAGCCTGTCTCTGAGTTCGCCCGTCTCTCTGTTCTCCACTTCTTTCCGAATCATCGCTTTGTCGCTCGAATGGAACTATGTGATCGCCTTCTAGAATTGCTGTGCCGGTTGCAGTCGCTATCCATATTCGCCCGCTTTTATCTTCTGCAGTCGCCCTCACATCATTCGACGGCAATCCCTGCATCGAGGCAAACGAGCTGAAATCGGCCCCGTCGAATTTGAACAAACCTTCGGCAGTCGCAATCCAGATATTGCCGCGCGAATCAACTGAAAGATGACGAGCATCACGGCCTGCGAGCGCCGCGCCCAAATCATCGCCCGCCTTTGAAACTCGCCGCAGCCCGCGCGGCGTGGCTATCCAGATCACGCCGTTTCTATCTTCGGCTATCGAGCGCACGTCTTCACCGGCGAGCGATTCGTAAGGAGTGCCCCCGACCGAAGACGATTTGAAATCCGTGCCGTTGAAACGAGTCACGCCTTTGTCTGTTCCAAACCACATCCACCCTTCGCTGTCTTGATAAACTGCCTGGACGTTTTTCGACGGCAATTTCGGCAAGCCATACCGCTTGACCGCTTTTTCATTGATGGGAATGACCGGCGCTACCTGGAGTTGCAAAGCGATGTCTGTCGGGACGCCCGATGTGATGAAAACATCATTGCGATATTCATCATACCCGCGCAGCGTCGCCGTGAGTTGATAAGAGCCGGGCGCGAGCCTGCCAAAGTAAGCGTCGCCGCCTTCGTCTGTAGCCTTGCGGTCGGCAGTGCCGCGCTCTTTTCCGGACAGAGTCAATGTGACACCTCGCAACGGCTGATTGCCCGCGTCGAGGACGGCGACATGCAGCGAAGAGCCGACGAGTTGAATCGGCGGCTGATTGATAACTTCGTTAGGTTGAGTGATGGTGACAGAGACGACAGCTTTGCGGAATCTGGGCGCTTCGGCAATGATGCGATAGGAGCCGGGTTTAAGATTTCGGAACTCGAATTTGCCGTCCGTCTGCGTGAGCTTGGGAGAAGAGAAGTCCTGCGATGTGAGGGTCACTTTCGCATCGGCGATGGGCGTGCCGCGCTCATCCTGTATCACGCCCGTTATGGCTGCGCCTTCAGTCTGGGCTGCAAGAAAGCGTTCTGTTCCGGCGACAATTACAAACAACAGCGCGAGCGTGATGAATTGAGCGGCGAGCCTTGTGAAGCCGCGAGATGCGAGATTGCTTGGGATTCGTTTAGACACTTCTTAACAGACGCTCAATAGCCAGATTGCGGGAGTTGCTCTCAGACTTGAGTATACACGCCCGAAGAGTCGCGCATCAAGAAACGCAAATAAAGGCGTGAGTCTTTACCAATTGCCCTCGAATTGTGTAAAAAAGAAGACTATTCACCGCAGAGGCGCAGAGGACGCAGAGGGGGCGCAGAGATAATAAAGAGTTTCCTCTGCGTAAGCTCTGCGTCCTCTGCGCCTCTGCGGTGAACATTCCGAAGAATCAACCGACGAGTTTTTGTTGCGTTTTGCGCGACTGTTTGTGCGCGTACATAGCGGAGTCGGCTTTTTCAATCGCCTGTTCGATTTCGCTCATCGCTGTAAAAGTCGCAAGCCCATAAGAGACAATCACAGACATCGGCGCGCCTGCTCCGGGCAATTGCTTGAGCGCGAGCGATGCGTCTATATCGCCGACTCGCCTGCGCGCGCCACTTTCGGACAAGTTGAAAAACAGTATGAGGAATTCGTCCCCGCCCCAGCGAAATAGAAGGTCGTCTGCGCGAATGACTGAACGAACCGTGCGAGCCACTTCTCGAATAGCCTCATCGCCCGCCGCGTGGCCCAGCGAGTCGTTTATCGGCTTGAGATTATCTATGTCGAGCACGACCGCACAGCCGGGTTGGCCACTGCCGACCCGGCGTTCTTCTCCATAAGCGAATAGAAAGCATGCCGGTTGAGCGCTTCCGTGAGCGGGTCCATGCGCGCCAGTATTTCAAGCCTGTCGCGGGCGGCGATCAATTCGCGATTTACCGATTCGACCTCGTGCCGCGCGCGATCCATCACCAGCATCAGCGTGCCGAAGCCCAGAAGGATTTCAAGTATCAGATCGTAAACGGACGTGTAACGCAAATAGCCGTTTGGCAGCGCCGACCCCGTTATCTTGACATAAGCGAGAACGGGCACGTAATGAAGAAAATCGAGCGTCAACAGCATTAACGCTACGAACATCACTCGCAGTCCGGGACTGACCTGATTTTTGACGCGTGCGGGCCACAGCGCGCAAAAAGCGACTGCAAATAATGCTGCGAGAATCACAGCGTGCGGCATGAAAGCGATGTTGAAATCACCCGGAAGTTGTGAAAACCCGACGGCCACAACAGCAGCCGGGATTGACAAGTACAGATGTCGGCGGCTGAGTTGCGCTCCGCTTACATAGTTGCGGCAACCGGCGATGAACAAGTAGCCGAATGCATACTCGCCGAAAAAGTAAATCGAGTAGAAGAGCGCGTTCCAGTGCGAAACGCGAAAGGCTACGGATAAAGATAGAAGCGAAACCGTCAAGCATATCCACGCGCCTGCCCAGTAATCCAGAAACACGCGCCTGATAGATCTGGTCATGAAAAATGAAAGGATCGTTACCAGCAGTATTCCGGCGCATTGAATCGTAAGACCGATAATGCTCAGATTGTCTGATTCCATCTCTATAATCACCCGGCTTTATGATTCGAGTTAACCGAGCAGGTTATATTTATCACTTTCAGCAAATACCAGAGGCGGCTTAACGGGGGGTAGGCCAGCAATAAAATCTGAATTGTTGAGGTCATCAACTCAGACGATTTTCAGGATAATCGCGGCCCTCAACCAAGTCAACAGTTCTTTCTTTGATGATACGTATTTACGGATTACGTTCCGTCGATGTAAGGGCGCGACTGGACTATGTAAAGCTGCCCGCGCAAGTAGAGCCATTCGATGTCCTGATCGCGCCCGCCGAAAGCGCGTTTGATTTGAAGCGCCGCACGCGCAAGTCTTCGCACCATCGCGTCCGTGAGCACGGCGCGATGCATTTCAATCTTCACTTCCTTCACGCCTCCGCGCTCATCAAATGAAAGCTGCGTGTCTTCGTCCGAGCGCGTTAAAACCTGCAACGAGTTCGAGCGCGGGCGATAGATGACCTGTTCCGCCACTCTGCGGCCTTCGACCACCTTGATGCCAAGCCCGCGTTTCGCGTTCACATAAACCGCGCCCCGGTCTGTAGGGTCGAACGGGTCTTTCGTAATTGCGACGCCCGCGCTCTCCGCATCTATGCCTTCTTGAATCAACACCGCAGGGTAAATGCCGAAGTGATTTATGCCGAAGCTCTCGCGGGCCTCATAAGCTTCGTAATTCCACACGCTCGCCCACACGGTTTTGATGGCTTCCATCAATTGATCCGATGTGCGGACGTTCGGCACAGTCGTGTAGAGGCCCGCGCCGCTGAAGTTCGGCAGGTCTTCGGCGTTCGTAGAGCTTCTCGCAAACAGCCCTTTGCTCTCGTACTCGCGGCGGACTTTGTCGAGCACTATTCGCTTGAACTCGTCCGCGTGGCTGCCTTCTTGAATCCACCGGCGAATTTCTAAAAGTTGCGCTTTGCGGTAGACGGGGTCGTGGACAAAACGATCTTCTTCGACCGTAGCAGCGATTCGCTCTTCGAGTTTGTTGCGGCGAATGAACTCTTGATAAAAGCGAAACGGAATCGTAAAACCGGGCGGGACGGCGATGCCGGGATTCTTCAAATTGATAAGCTCGCCTAAGTTGGCAGACTTTGCTCCGAAGCGCACGGCGTCGCGCGCACGCTGGTCTTTGAGATCAGAAAGCTTGTCGTAGTTCAGATCGGCGCGAGGCGTAACCAAATCCTGTCGCTTGATCCACTGGCGATTGCGCTCGCTGACTTCGCGCGGGTCGGCAGGAACCAGACTGTAATCGTTTTCACGAATTTCCAGCCGCACGTATTTGCCTTCAAGTCCGGCAAACAATTTATCTGCGTCTTTGATGCTCGCGTTCGGAATGGCCCACGACCGTGCGAGCATATTGACGTGCGAGAGCGGGGAGGCGGGTGTGGTCGTGATGATTCCGGAAAGCGGCGTGAGTTGAACGGGCACTTCTTTAAATATGACTATCTGATTGCGATCAATGACTGTGTCGGGCGTAAGCTCGTCAATGATGCGAAGCTGGCCTATGCCCGTGCCTGGATTGAGCGGCTGATATTTTTGGTCGCGCGCAAGCTCAACGGCTGTCAGCACGGGAACTTTTATTGCGGCGTTCTTGTTCGATTCAGCGGCGACCTCTTCGTGCGCGAGCGAGTTGGCTTTGAAAAATATCGGCGCGTAAAAACTGCGGCTCAACGCCGTGTAGGCTTCCGTGAGCAGGTCTTTCGTCACGCGGTCGCCTTCCCAGAACTCGAACGTGAATTTATCAATCGGCGTCTGGTAGGCGACTGTGCCGAGCATGAAGCGGCGTTCGGGCTTGATGTAGTTGTTCTCGTAAAAGGCGCGACCGCGTTCGAGCGACAGATACGTTGCGTTTACAAAGTCTTTGTGAAACTGAAAAAGTTTCGAGTTGACGTAATAGACTCGATTATGGTCGCGGCGGTCGATTACGAACATCAGATGAGGCAGTGCGTAAAATCGGCCTCGATAATATATGCGCGCCAGACGATCAAACTCGGCGCGCGTGCCGATATGGTCAAGCGCGCCTTTCGACGGTTTCTGGTTCGAGTGTTTCTCTAATTGAGTTCTGCCCGCGGTCGCGGCAACTGCTCCGGCTGCAAGCGTTATGCAAAAGAATAATGATATAGCTAGGCGCATGGCACACTCCCTGATTGATTGGCAGGTTGATTATAACAGTACCGCGAGTGACAGACGCATCACGACAACGACCCGCTCGCTACCGCTCGCGGTACTGTTGATTGCCAATCTGCGGTTTTCTTTCTCGGCGCGATGGGGTTATAATCTCCCCCGCTTCACTATAATAATAAATCTGCTCGATTAAACTAGACTCGTTACCTTAGTGGCTCATTAGCAATGAATATCGGAGGAGATCGCACGATGGATGCTCTCAGCACCAGCGGCAGGGCCGCAAGAGTCTTGGCTATAGCTTTTCTCGTTCTACTCGTCAACAGTTCATATCTGGCTGGTTATGCAGAACCTACGCTGTTTTATTTTTCCAATGTCGCATTGCATGTGTTGTTGGGAGCCGTGCTCGCTGTAGCGTTCGCAGTCTACGCTGTCAAACGCTTTGCACAGTTTTCGTGGCTGATGCGCGTTGCGACCATACTGCTCGGGGCGGGCGCGGCGTTCGGCTTTTACATAACGAAGGTCGGCGCGACGCGGCCTTTCCGTTGGGCGCTTTATACTCACATCGCGCTTTCTACCGTCGGTTCAATCCTGCTGCTGGTTATCTTGCTGAAAGCCGCGAGCCGTCAGTGGCCGTCGCGCAGACGATCATTCATCTATGCCTCAATCGCATGCTCGATCTTCATCTTCCCCTTCGCTTCAACGGCTTATAATCGCTATGCGACTTCTGACAGGTACAAGATCGTCAATCCAGACACTGTGCCTCTGACTATGGAAGGCGAAGGCGCGGGGCCGCACAATCCCTTCTTTCCTTCCAGCGCAGAGACGAACGTCGGCGGCATCATACCGTCGAACTTCTTTATGACGAGCCAGGATTGCGCTCGCTGCCACAAAGAGATTTACGACCAGTGGAACTCTTCCATGCATCACATGGGATCGTTCAACAACCAGTGGTACAGAAAATCAATCGAGTACATGCAAGAGGTGGTTGGCACACAACCATCGAAGTGGTGCGCGGGCTGTCACGATCACGCGGTCTTTTTCAACGGTCGCTTTGATCGCCCGATCAAAGATCAGATTGAAACACCCGAAGCGCAAAACGGTTTGGGCTGCACCTCTTGCCATTCGATAGTCCACGTCAAGAGCACGATGGGACAGGCCGATTTCACAATCGAGTATCCGCCAATGCATGATCTGGCCGTGAGCGATAACCCGTTCCTGCGATGGACACACGACAAACTGCTTGAGCTTGACCCGCAGCCGCACAAGAAAACTTTCTTGAAGAGTTTTCACACCGAGCAGACGCCGGAATTCTGCGCGTCATGTCATAAGGTGCATCTCGACATTCCTGTGAACGGTTATCGCTGGTTTCGCGGCTTCAACGACTATGACAACTGGCAGGCATCGGGGATTTCGGGCGAAGGCGCGCGGTCGTTCTACTATCCGCCGAAGTCGCAAAAGTGCGCCGACTGTCATATGCCTCTGGTCGCGTCGAATGATCCGGCGGCGCGCGATGGCAAAGTCCGCTCGCACAGATTTCCAGCCGCCAACACCGCTATACCTTACGTGAACGGCGACGAAGAACAGTTGAAGCTCACTCAAGATTTCTTGCGCGACGGGCAGGTTTCGATTGACATATTCGGCCTGGCTCGCACGGGCACGGCTCAGAAGCCGGAGGAAAAGAAGGGGCCTTCGCAGGAAGAGCCTCGCATAGCAAGCACGTTCGCGGTCGGCGAAGAGTCAATGAACTTCGGCGCGCAGCAGTCATTCATCGCGCCGCCTGTCGAAATCATCGCGCCGCTCGATAAAGTTGATGCCACGGTTCGCCGAGGCGATTCGGTGCGCCTCGAAATAGTCCTCAGAACGCGCAAGGTCGGGCACTTTTTTCCGGGCGGCACTGTTGATGTCTTCGATGTCTGGGTCGAGCTTGAAGCGGTAGACAACAAAGGTCAGAAAATTTTTCACAGCGGCGCTGTTGAAAACAACGGCAAGGGTCCGGTTGAAGCAGGCGCGCACTTTTATCGCAGCCTCCAGCTCGACGAGAATGGCAACCCCATCAACAAACGTAATGCGTGGATGGCGAGATCGGTTGCTTACGTGCGACTTGTGCCGCCGGGCGCGGCTGACACGATTCATTACCGGCTCGACATTCCTGAAAACTGCGGCGATACGATCACGCTCAAAGCGAAGGTCAACTATCGCAAGTTCAGTTGGTGGAACACTCAATGGGCTTACGGAGGAATGCGCGATCCTGAGCATAAAAATTATTCGCTCACGGCAAACCACGACGACGGGCGATGGGTCTTCACGGGCGACACGTCGAAAGTATCGGGCCAGATGAAAACGATTCCCGATCTTCCGATCACAGTGATGGCCGAAAGCCAGACCGCGCTCCGCGTCATTGCGAAGAACGAGTCGCTGCCCGATGTAAAATCGTTGCTCGATAAATCTGTGCGCGAACGATGGAACGATTACGGCATAGGTTTATTGTTGCAAGGCGATTTGAAGGGCGCTGAATCTGCTTTCCTGAAAGTGACAGAGATGGAACCGGAGTACGCAGACGGATGGGTGAACGTGGCGCGCGCGCGAATTCAGGAAGGCAACATGGAAGCCGCCGAAGAGATGCTCAAGAAAGCTCTCGAAGTGAATCCAAACCTTGCGAAGTCGCATTTCTTCATGGCCACTGCGATCAAGAACATGGGCCGCTACGATGAGGCGCTCGAACATCTGAGAATTGCCGCAGCACAGTATCCGCGTGATCGAGTAGTCGTGAACCAGATCGGGCGAATACTCTTTCTCAAGCGCCAGTACAACGAAGCGATCACGGAATTTCAAAAGGTGCTAAAAATTGATCCTGAAGACTTGCAGGCGCATTACAATATGATGCTCTGCTATCAGGGGCTTGGAAACTCCGAGATGGCCGCCCGCGAGCAGACGCTCTACAGGCGATTCAAGGTGGACGAGTCGGCGCAGTTTATCACAGGGCCTTATCGCAAACTTCACCCTGCGGACAACAACGAGCGGCAACAGATTCACGAACATGTTTCTATAGCGTTAGGCAGTCCGCCGCGAAGCCGGCCCGACACGACGCAGAATCGAAAACGGGCAAGCGGCGTTAACGCTCAAGCGCGATGAGCGGAATTCTATTGTATCTACACAGCCGCGTAGTGGCAGCGTGAGTTTAGCCGTGTACTTCAGTGCATGGGTGCAGCAATAGCTAGTGCCAGTTCGTCGCGTCAGCGACGAATGAATTTCGGTTCAATCGTCGCTGACGCGACGCGTTGGTTATGACCTTTGGCTACCGTGCACTGAAGTACACGGCTAAAGTCAGCCAGCCGCTGACGCCGCACGAGGGATTGAGCGTTTGCACTTTATTTCAATCAAGGTGGTTGTGATGCGGAGAAGTTTGCTAGCTTACATTTTAATTGCACTCTTAATTCTGCCTCTCGCAGGATGCGTGCAGACCCCTTCAGCCGATGATGTTTCATCATCGCCAGATAAACAAAAGGCTGCGGCAACATCGGCAGCAGCGCCGACCGAACAGGCTTCAATCCAGCCGCAAGCGCCAGCCGCAACCGAAGCGCCGCGTTACTCTGGCCCGCTTCAATTCACGGACGTGACCTCGCAGGCGGGCATTCGCTTCAAACACAACAGCGGGGCATTCGGCAAAAAATACCTGCCCGAAACGCTCGGCGCGGGCTGCGCTTTCCTCGATTACGATAACGACGGCTGGCAGGACATATTGTTCGTCAACTCGATGAACTGGCCTGAGCGCAAGGGGGCGAAATCTGTTCCCGCACTCTATCACAACAACCGCAACGGCACTTTTACGGACGTGACGAAAGAAGCGGGCCTGGCAATCGAGATGTATGGTCTGGGATGCGCCGTCGCCGATTACGACAACGACGGCAACACGGACATCTATATGACGGGTCTCGGCGCGAATCATCTTTTTCGCAACGCGGGCGGCGGCAAGTTCACGGATGTGACAGCCAAATCCGGCACTAATGATCCCGGGTTTTCTACGAGCGCCGCGTGGTTTGATTACGACAAGGATGGGAAGCTCGACCTGTTCGTTTGCAACTACGTCGAGTGGTCAATTGACAAAGACCTGCATTGCACGCTCGACGGCAAGAACAAATCTTACTGCACGCCCGAATCCTACAAAGGTCAAAGCTCGACGCTTTACCACAATCGCGGCGACGGCACATTTGAAGACGTGACGGAACGCGCGGGACTAAAAGACCCGTCTGCGAAATCGCTTGGAGTCGCGCTGATTGATTACGACAACGATGGCCTTACAGACCTTTTCGTAGCAAATGATACGCAGCCGAATAAGCTCTATCGCAACAACGGCAACGGCACTTTCACAGATAATGCGATGACTGCGGGCGTGGCATTCAACGATCAGGGCATAGCGCGCGCAGGCATGGGCGTAGACGCTGCGGACTACGACGGGTCGGGCCGCCAGAGCCTCATCATAGGCAACTTCTCGAACGAGATGATGGCGCTCTATCACAACGAAGGCACGGGCTTGTTCATTGATGAAGCGCCGACTTCGACCATCGGCCAGGCGTCGCTGTTGACGCTATCATTCGCGTGCTTCTTTTTCGATTATGATCTTGACGGGCTCGCGGATGTGTACGCAGCAAACGGTCACGTGTCGGACGACATCAGCACAGTGCAGCCAAAGGTTAAATATGCCGAGCCTCCGCATCTGTTTCGCAATCTCGGAAAGAAAAAGTTTGAAGCGGTGACGCCTGAAAATGGGGCAAGCATTGCAACAGGCGATGGTGGGGCGCGGCGCGGCTTACGGCGATTTCGACAACGATGGCGACCTTGATCTGCTTTTGACTGCTAACAACGGGCCTGCGCGATTGATTCGTAACGACGGCGGCAATCAAAACAATATGCTGCGCATCAAGACCGTTGGAGCCGTATCGAATCGTGATGGCATCGGCGCGAAAATCACTCTGAAGTTGAGCGACAAAGAGAAGCTCTGGAACGTGGTAAAGACCGGGTCGAGTTATTGCTCGCAGAGCGAGTTGCCCGTGACGTTCGGGCTTGGCAAATCGGAAAAAGTTCTGAGCGTAGAAATCAGTTGGCCGAGCGGGCGCACGGACACGCTTTCAGACGTTGCGGCGAATCAGTTCATAGTTGTTCAAGAAGGCAAAGGGATGATCGCTGCGCAGCCCGTCGCGTTTGCAACACCATAAATAGGACTTAACCGCAGAGGACGCAGAGGGCACGCAGAGAAATCCTCTGCGTGCCCTCTGCGTCCTCTGCGGTTAAGCGACTCTAATTATAAGAGCGAGCGGCTTGCTCTAAGCGGTCCAGGAATTCTACTGCCGATTGAATGCGGCGATTGCGGTCTGTTTCGAGCGCGCCCATCAATACCTGATCTACTTCATAAGGTACGTTCAATCTCGGATGAAACTCTCTCAACGAAGGCGGAGGCGTGTTGAGAGTCGCGCGCTGATTTACCTGTTGCCACAGAGATAGCCCTTTAACTGGAAAGGGCAATGTGCCGCTCAACATCTGATACACCATCACCCCAAGACTATAAATGTCCGAGCGCGCATCAAGCTGTACATCTCCGCGCGCCTGCTCAGGCGACATATAGGCAGGTGTGCCCATCACGGTTCCCGGCATTGTTTCGTATTCGCTCGGAACAGTCATAGAGCGCGCGATGCCGAAATCAACGACCTTGATCAGATCGGGTCTATTTGGTCGCTCGTTAACCATAACGTTTTGCGGTTTGAGGTCGCGATGAATGATGCCCATTTGATGCGCCGTATCAAGCGCGTCACAAATCTGTCGCGTTATGTTCAGTGAGCGCACGAGCGGCAGAGGGCGAGGTTGCCGGTCTTCAGCTTCAATTATGTTTGCCAGACTTTTGCCGGGAATGAATTCCATTGCCAGATAAAACAGGTTTGTGCCCACTTCACCGTAATCGTAGATGATGACGCTGTTCGGATGATTGATGCTCGAAGCAAGCTGCGCCTCGCGTCGAAACATTCTCACCGAATCAGGAATGATGGCCGTTTGCGGCAGCAGCACCTTTACAGCCGAGAGCCTCTGAAGGTGAACATGATAAGCCTTGTAGACCATGCCCATTCCGCCTTCTCCGAGGCGGGCGAAACAGCGATACTGACCGATGATGAACGGCTCGATCTCTGAATCATGCTTAATGTGTTGAGGAGCCGGGCTGATTTCTAAAAGCCGTTTCCCGTCGGAATGGCAAAACGTTGTTGTCACCGGATAATCTGCATTGCATTGCGGGCATCGCTTCTTTGTTTCGATTGATTGAAGATCATAGAAAGAGGACGAATCTTTTGGCGGCGTAATCTTCACATCTTCCCTGAGAGAATTTCCATCGTATACGCAGAACTGCCCTGTGATTGGAAACTCCGCCTGACAAGTGGGACATCGTTTTATGCTCTCTCGAAGATACGGCTTTTCGTGCACGGGAGTCTTAACTGTTTCGGCTGTATCATTGCTTCCTCGCGCAATCTGGGGCGGCCAGGATTGCGGAGTTGGAGAAGGCGACCAGGGAGTTGCAGGTTGGAATCTGTTTTTAGCCGCAGCCGATTTGCGACGCAGAAGGAACAGAGTCGTTGCCGCTGCCGCGCCTGCCAGAGCCGCGCCCAAAACAATCCAGAAAATTGGATTCGCATCCTCTTGAGGAACCGGTGAAGTCACAGGAGGCGCAGTAGTGCTCGAATTACTGGGGCGAGGTGTAGTCGGTCTGGGCGGCGGACCTGTAGGCGTTTCTCTAGGAGGCCCTGTAACAGTCGGCATCTGTCGCGGGTCCGGTGCAGGAGAACCATCGGACTGAGTATTGGTGTTGTTTACGCTGGTATTGCGAGGCGCTCTCTGGTTGCTTTGGAGCACAACGACGGCTGCCATTGCCGCTATTAAAACCAATCCGATTAAAACAAAAGGGAGCAGTTTTTTTGAAGAGGCTCTTGCAGGGGCTGCGGCTGTTACCTGCGCTCCATAGTAAGCCGCAGGAGGCGGCGCAGAAGCCTGGAAAGCTGGCGATGCAATCGGCATCGAAACAGGGGGCGGCGCGGAAATTAAAGTCGGCGCAGCTTCAAGACTGCCCGTTGCGGGCAATCTCGATTGTATTGATGCTGCGGACGCGGCGTCTTGAATCTCTTCCTTCAACTGTCGGATAGTTTGCTGTCGGGCGGAACGTTCCTTTTCAATCGCGCGAAGAACGACTTCCTGAAGCCTTACTGGAATCTCAGGCCGCAGGTCGCGCAGGCTTTGCGGGTGTTCGAGTAGCTGTTTGACAATGAGCGCGGCTGGCGACGAAGCTGCAAAAGGCAGTTGGCCCGTCAGCATCTTGTATAGGATTGTTCCGACGCTGTAGACATCCGATGTCTTATCAACCTCTTGTCGCTGCGCTGCTTCAGGCGACAAATAAGCGGCTGACGACGGTTCTATTTTGGGCTTTGCAGATGTTTCCTCGTGTATGATTTTTACATGACCGCGATCATCTATGAATATGTGTTGCGGGCGCAGGTCGCCTATTATCCGGCCTGCGCGATGCAAGTCTTCCAACGCATCGCATAGAGAGATAGCGATACGCGCGGCACGCTCAACTTTGATAGGAGCTTCTGTTTTAAGTATGTCCGAAAGAGGTCGAGCGTCGTCTGTCTTTTGGCTTTCTTTAGGCGGAGAAAATGGCTGATTCAAGCTTGCGCCCATCAATGACACAATGAATCAAACTATCTTTGAACTCTCGGTTACAGAAAGGGCAGCGTTTCATTTCACTTCCTGCGGCATGAAATTCATCCTGAGACAGAGGGGCCGAATTTTATCACAACCAGTGTCGTTTTCAAGTTCGCCTTCCTTGAAAACTACAGGTTGCATTAAGCTTGCCAGTGCAATTCGGTTCTATGAAAAAGCCTGTTCACCGCAGAGGATCCAGAGGCGGCGCAGAGAAATAATAAAACCTCTGCGTACTCTGCGCCTCTGCGGTGAATCCTCTGTTTCTTTATTGATTCTGATTGACGGGATGACAAAGACATCGGATTTGAAACAAGCATTCTTTGATCTTTACGGCACGGACGCGCACATTTTCCGAGCGCCGGGCCGAGTCAATCTGATAGGCGAGCACACGGACTACAACGACGGTTTCGTCATGCCTGTGGCGATTGATCTTTATGCATCGGTCGCTCTGGCAGTGCGCGAAGACCGCCGCGTTGTGATTCACTCAGAAAACTTTTCTGAAACGCGCGAGTTCGACCTGGATGAAATAGCGCCGCACCCATACGGCCACTGGAGCGATTACGCGCGCGGAGTTGCCATCGCGCTTGAACATGCGGGCTATCGTTTGCGCGGGGCTAACCTGCTGCTCGGAAGCGAAGTGCCTGTTGGATCGGGCCTCAGTTCATCAGCCGCGATTGAAGTCGCAATCGCGCTTGCATTGCTTGGCGGGGCGAATCTGAAAATTGATCGGGTGAAACTGGCGAGACTATGCCAGCAGGCCGAAAACGAATTTGTCGGCGCGCGGGTCGGCATAATGGATCAGTTCGTCGCGTGCAACGGTCGCGCAGGTTACGCGCTGCTGCTCGATTGCCGCACGTTGGATCACCGGCTAATTCCTCTGCCTGACAGTACGCGGCTCGTCATCTTGAACACGATGGTCAAACACGAGCTTGCAAGTAACGAGTACAACACGCGCCGCGCCGAATGCGAAGCGGGCGTTCGACACCTTAGGAAATCTCTGCCACACATTCGCGCGCTGCGTGATGTGACGCCTGACGAGTTGGAACGGTTTGGCAGAGATATGCCCGAAGTGATTTACAAAAGATGCCGTCACGTCACGAGCGAAAACGCTCGCGTGATCGAAGCTGCCGACGCGCTCGAACATTGCGACCTCGCAAGCCTTGGTCAGCTTATGCGCGCATCGCACGCCAGCCTGCGCGATGATTACGAAGTCAGTTGCAGGGAATTGGACATAATGGTCGAGCTTGCCAATGCGAGCGAAGGCGTTTACGGAGCGCGAATGACAGGCGGAGGTTTTGGCGGCTGCGCGATCAGCATCGTCGAAGCAAAGCGCGTCGAAGCGTTCAAACTGCGAGTCGCTTCCGCTTACGAGCAAGCGACAGGACTCCGGCCTGAAATTTACACTTGAAGAGAATGATGAAGGATGAAGGATGAAGGATGAATAAAGAAGGGCTTTGAACTAATTCATCATTCATCATTCATCGTTCATCATTTCCTTGTGCTGTTCATATCTTCGGCGTATTTTTAACAACGTGATTCAATCAGCCCTCCTATCGTGAAAGGATGGATTAGAGTTATGAAAAAGGTCGCCTGTATTCGATTCCTCGCGTGCATCATCGCGGCTGTGGTTTTGTGTTCCTCCACATTCGCGCAAACATCTTCGCCTGCTTTTTCAAATCTCCCTGAATCAGATGCGATTGCTTATTTGAATCTGCGGCGCATACTGAGCGATGTGCTGCCGCATGTTCTTCCTGAAAAGCAACTGGCAGAGATGAAAGCTGGCATAGATAAAATCAAACAATCAACAGGCATTGATCTGTACAATATCGAGAATGCAGTTCTGACGATGCGTCTTGGCAAGTCAGCATCAGGCTCGCCTGCTCCTGAATTCCTTTTAGTCGTGCGCGGTTCTTTCAATGCCGATGCTTTGCTGTCATTGATGCGAATAGCTTTGAAGGGGAAATATCAGGAAGAGAAATACGGCTCGAAGACGGTGACCACGTTGAATATGGGCGAAATGTTTAAGTCGAGCGACGGCAAAGACAACAACCCTTTGCCTGTCAAAGTGTCCGAAATTTCAGTGGCCGCGCTCGACGGAGGGACTATTGCCGCCGGCAGTCTTAATTACGTGAAAGCCGGAATTGACGCACAGAGCGGGCAAGGTGGCATCAAGCCTGAACTGACTGCGCTTGCGACGCGAGACCCCAATTCTTTGTTCAGCATCGCGGGAATCATTCCGCCGGGATTGCTGACCAATCTTCTTCCGAAAGAGATGGGCGGCAATGACGAGATGAACAAACTCATCTCAGGCATAGATCAGATTTACCTGTCGCTCGGCATGGAAGGGACGGACTTTACTCTGCTTTTGACCATTCGCACCGGGTCAGTAGAGGACGCTCGCACTTTAACAGGTCTTGCGCAGATGGGCATTCAGGCCTTTGGCGGCAGCACGAAGGATAAGAACCTTAAGGCGTTGCTCGATGCTCTGCAGATCACCACGCAAGACAAAGAAGCGCAATTGCGAGCCAAAATTCCGCAAGCGGTTGCCGTGGCATTGGCCACTTCAACCATGCAACCGGCTGCTGCGAAACCAGCAACTACTGCTGCGCCTTCGACACCGCCTAAGGCGACTACAAAGCGGACGCCGCAAAGGCGAGCAACCGGAAAGCGTCCTGTTAAAAAACCTTAAAAGGCAGATTGGAATAAATGTCACAATCAAGAATCGAAGTGTTTGAAACCCTGCTTCGAGATCAGCCCGATGATGCGATGATCTGGTACGGGCTGGCGAGCGAATACTCCAAACTCGAACGCTGGAGCGATGCGGCAGGCGCGTTACAAAATGTTGTGCGCTTGAATCCGAATTACACCGCCGCGTACCAGATGTTGGGCACGGCGTTGATGAACGAGGGGAAACGCGACGAGGCGCGCAGCGCGTGGGCCAAAGGCATCGAAGTCGCCACGCGCACAGGGGCATGGAAAGCGCGGCAGCATATGGAAGGCTTGATCGCAGAAACCGAAACCGCAAGCGGCTCTGAGTTCTGCGACCAATGAATTCTCATTTCAAATCCATTTAGCTATCACCGGAGATTCAGCTATGAAAATAAGAAGCTGCTTGCTTCTGCTATTCGCCTTGTCATCTTTGTCAATCGCGCAACAGGCGTCAACATCTCAAGCCGCGCGGCCCGCGCTTGCCACAGCGTTGGGCTTCAAAGCGACGGACAAGATACTCATCATCAATGTAGATGACGTAGGCAACAGCCACGCGGCGAATGCCGCCGTCATAGACGCGATGGAGAATGGGCTTGTGACTTCTTCGACCATCATAGTTCCCGGCCCGTGGTTTCCTGAAATAGCCAATTATGCGAAGTCGCATCCGAACTCCGATTTCGGCCTGCACCTGACGCACACATCGGAATGGAAGACCTATAAGTGGGGCCCTGTCGCATCGAAAACCGAAGTGCCGGGACTTGTAGACCCGCAAGGGTACCTGTGGCCCGACATCGCGAGCGTCTACAAAAACTCTACGCCTGAGCAGGCTTACATCGAAGCGCGCGCGCAGATCCGAAAGGCGATTGCCGCAGGAATAGACGTGACTCATTTGGATTCGCACATGGGCACGCTGCAATACAATGAAGCGTATTTTCAGGTCTATCGAAAGCTCGCAAAAGAATTCGATCTGCCGCTCAGGATGGGTTCGCAGGAAACGCTGGCCGCAGCAGGCGGCGGCGGGCAGCGCGCGCAGTTGGACGGCGACGGCATAGTCTATCCCGATTACCTGATTTTGGGCGGGCGCAAAGACGGCGAATCAATGAACGATTACTGGAAGCGAATGCTGAAAGATTTGAAGCCGGGCGTAACAGAGTTATTTATTCACGCCTCGGTCGCGGGCGACGAGATAGCGCACATAACTAATTCGTGGAAAGATCGCGCCGAAGAGTATCGCCTGTTTACGAAAGATGCGGAAGTTCGCCAGATTCTGGAATCGCAAAACGTCAAGCGCATAGGCTTTCGCGCGCTGCGCGACTTGCAGCGAAAATCTCGCGGTGCTAACAAAGCGGAGGGGACAAAATAGGGGAGGATGCTTATGAAATCCTACAAAACATTTATTCTGCATTTCGCATCTGTTCTGGCATTACTTGTTTCCATCGGCTCCATAGGGCTGCTCTCGGCGCAAGATGCTGATGAAGTCAAAGCAGCTTACACAAAGATGGAAACGCAAATCACGATGCGCGACGGCGCGAAGCTTTTCACTTCCATCTATCGGCCCAAAGACACATCGCAAAAATACCCTATACTGCTCTGCCGCACGCCGTACAGCGTCTCGCCTTACGGGGCTGACGATTATAAGACTTCGATAGGCCCTTCATTGCTGTTCCAACAAGAGAAATACATCATCGTCTATCAGGACGTGCGCGGGCGGATGATGAGCGAAGGCGATTTCAAATGGATGACTCCTTACAAACCTAAGAAGTCTTCGCCTACGGACGTTGATGAAACGACGGACACCTACGACACGATTGAATGGTTAGTAAAGAATATCCCTAACAACAACGGGCGAGTCGGGATGTGGGGCATATCGTTCCCCGGCTTCTACACGGCGCAGGGAATGATTGACGCGCATCCGGCGTTGAAAGCCGTCTCGCCGCAAGCGCCGATGGCAGACAATTTTCTGGGCGACGACATGCATCACAACGGCGCGTTATTTCTGCCCCACGCTTTCAACTTCATCTCAGGTTTCGGCAAGCCGCGCAAAGGGCCGACGACCGGCTCATCATTTGGCTTCGATCACGGCACGCCCGACGGCTACAAGTTCTTTCTTGAGATGGGGCCGCTCGCGAACGCTAACAAGAAGTATCTGCACAACGAGATTCGCATCTGGAACGAATGGATGACGCACGGCACTTATGATGAATACTGGCAGGCGCAAAACGTGCCGCAGCACCTGACTCGCGTTCGGCCCGCAGTGATGACGGTCGGCGGCTGGTTCGACGCCGAAGATTTGCAAGGCGCGCTTAAGATTTATCAGGCCGTCGAAAAGAACAACCCGAACACATATAACATCCTTGTGATGGGGCCGTGGTTTCACGGCGGCTGGTCGCGTTCGGATGGCGACGCGCTCGGCAATGTTCGATTCGGAGCGAAGACCTCGGAGTTCTATCGCCAGAACATCGAGCTGATTTTCTTCAACCATTTTTTGAAAGACAAAGGCGAGATGAATCTACCCGAAGCTTATGTTTTTAACACGGGCTCGAACGAGTGGCGGACTTTAGACCACTGGCCGCCTCGTGGCACCGAGACGAAGAGCATCTATCTCGATTCGAGCGGCAAGCTTTCGTTTTCAGAGGCGACTGCGCGACAGTGTTTCGCAGAGTACGTGAGCGACCCCGCCAAGCCTGTGCCTTTCATCAACAACACCGCCATCGGAATGACGCGCGAGTATATGGTTGACGATCAGCGATTCGCGGCGATCAGGCCTGACGTGCTCGTCTATCAGACAGACGCGCTTGCCGAAAACATGACGGTTGCGGGGCCGATCAAAGTGAGTCTCGACGTTTCGACTTCGGGGACTGACTCGGATTTCATTGTGAAGTTGATAGACGTTTATCCTGACGATGCGCCGGACAATGATCCGAATCCTGCGGGCGTAAAAATGGGCGGCTATCAAATGATGGTCAGGGGCGAGCCGTTTCGCGCGAAGTTCCGCAACAGCTTCTGTAAAGCCCGAACCGATGACGCCGGGCAAAGTGACGCGCGTCGAGTTCGAGATGCCCGACGTTTTGCACACGTTTTTGAAAGGGCATCGTTTGATGGTGCAGGTGCAAAGCAGTTGGTTTCCGCTAGTAGACCGCAACCCGCAGAAATTCGTTGACATCTATAACGCGACGGAAGGCGACTTTCAAAAAGCCACCGAGCGCATCTATTGCTCCTCGCGCGTGATTGTGAACGTGATGAAATAGCAGGTTGAATGAAAGCTCGCACGCTTCATCGCATCATAGGGCTGGTGATGTTGCTGCCTTTGATAGGCTGGGCCATCACCGGCTCTATCTTTTTTTTGAAGCCCGGTTATGCAGACGCTTACGACACGCCGCAGATAAAGACATACCCGCTTGAAACAAAAGTCGCGCTCGAACCCTCTCCATCATGGCTTGAGTTCCGCTATGTGAAAACGATACTGGGCGAGCATCTGCTTGCGCGCACCAGTCAAGGCTGGCAGCATCTCGACCCGCACAGCTTGCAACCCAGACAAGCGCCAACCACGGATGAAATTCGCACGCTGATTGCTGACGCTCTGGCAGCGAACCCGTCGCGCTATGGGCATATCGCAAGCATCGAAGGAAACACAGCTACAACAGACACAAATGTGCGTGTGACGATTGACTGGAACCGGCTCGCGCTCGCGCAGCGCGGCGCGGACACCGACCGCATAGATTTTTTCTATAAGATTCATTACCTACAGTGGACGGGCGTGGCGGCTCTGGATAAAGCTTTAGGCGCGCTCGGCATCGCGCTTGTGTTGATATTGAGTGCGCTTGGGGCACGACTGTTTTTTAGCAAAGGATGAAACGAATGGCTGAAAAAAAAGTAGCTTCTTACGGTTCGTGGAAATCGCCTATTACATCAGACCTGATCGTCGCCGGGACTATCGGTCTGGGCGAAGTCGCGCTCGATGGCTCGGACGTCTATTGGATAGAGAGTCGCCCTTCGGAAAAAGGTCGCAACTGTATCGTCAAGCGAACGCCAGACGGGCAAACAACGGATGTCACGCCGCCAGAGTTCAGCGCCCGCACTACTGTTCACGAATATGGCGGCGGCGCATACACAGTCGTTGACGGCACGATCTATTTTTCAAACCACGCAGACCAGCGCCTCTATCGCCAGACGCCTGATTCAATTCCCCGTCCAATCACTTCAGCCGAAAAGATGCGCTATGCTGATGGCGTGATTGACGCGCGCCGCAATCGAATGATCTCGGTGCGCGAAGATCATACCGCGCAAACCCGCGACACTATCAACACCATCGTCAGCATCAACATGGATGGCGACACGGGCGGCACTGTTATCGTTTCAGGCAACGATTTCTATTCATCACCGCGACTCAGCCCCGATGGAGGGCGGCTCGCGTGGCTTGCGTGGAATCATCCGAACCTGCCGTGGGACGGCACTGAACTCTGGGTCGCCGAAATAAACGAAGACGGCTCGCTTGGTGAAAAGACGCTGATTGCGGGCGGCGCAAGCGAATCAATCTTTCAACCGGAATGGTCGCCTGACGGAGTCCTTCATTTTGTCTCTGATCGAACAGGTTGGTGGAATCTCTACCGATGGCGCGAAGGCGCTATCGAAGCTCTGTGTGAGATGAAAGCTGAGTTCGGCATGCCGCAGTGGGGATTCCGAATGTCAACTTATGGGTTCGATTCAGGTGATCGAATCATCTGCGCCTATAACGAGCAAGGCAACTGGCAACTGGCATCGCTCGACGCTGGTACGGGCAAGCTTGAGAAGATAGAAACGCCGTACACGGAGATTGCGAGCCTGCGTTGCGCGCGTGAGCGCGTTGTATTTTGCGGAGGCTCGCCTGCGGAAGCTTTGTCGGTTGTTCAACTCGAACCCGCGACGCGAAAGACGGAAACGCTTAGACGTTCGAGCAGCATAGAGGTTGACTTGCAGTATCTCTCCACGGCTGAATCAATCGAGTTCCCGACCGAAAACGGATTGACCGCGCACGCTTTTTTCTACGCTCCGAACAATCGCGATTACACGGCTCCTGCCGGTGAGAAGCCGCCGCTGCTGGTCGTCAGTCACGGTGGGCCTACGAGCGCGGCTACGACGACATTCAAACCGATGTTTCAATACTGGACCAGTCGGGGTTTTGGCGTGTTGGACGTGAACTATGGCGGGAGCACTGGTTATGGCCGCGCGTATCGCGAGCGATTGAACGACCAGTGGGGCGTCGTTGATGTTGACGATTGCATAAACGGCGCGCGCTATCTGATCGAACGAGGCAAAGCGGACTCTGAGCGATTAATCATTCGCGGCGGCAGCGCGGGCGGATACACCACGCTTGCTGCGCTCGTGTTCCGCAATTTCTTCAAAGCGGGCGCGAGCTATTATGGGATAAGCGACCTGGAAGCGCTGGAACAGGATTGTCACAAATTCGAGTCGCGGTATAACTCAAGCCTCATCGGCCCGTATCCTGAAAGACGGGACTTATACCGCGAGCGTTCGCCGATTCATTTCACAGACCGATTGAGTTGCCCGATAATTCTTTTTCAGGGATTGGATGACAAAGTCGTCCCTCCGAATCAATCGGAGATGATGTTTGAAGCCGCCCGCGCGAAAGGATTGGCCGTAGCTTATATTCCATTTGAAGGCGAAGCGCATGGCTTTCGCCGCGCCGAAAACATCAAGCGCTCGCTCGACGGCGAGTTGTATTTTTATTCAAAAGTATTCGGCTTCCGTGCGGATGTACAAATTGATCAGGACTTTATTGAAAGGCTCCACAACTTTCCAGAGACATGAAATAGTTTGTTCCCACCAGATGTTCTAAAAATTGATTGGATTTACTTCGCGGCATCCATCCTCTAGTGAAATGTCTGCCCGACTAACGCTCTGTCATCGAAATAGCGCGCAAGGCATCTCATAAAAAAAGGTAGAGGGACAACCCTGCGCGGCACAAAAAGATTTCTGTTGAGCAGCAAGCAACCAGATGGACGCGGCTACATCTAACGCGCTCGACGACGACATAAAATAACGGTTCGCTCACGATGCTCCTACCAACTTATGGCACTCCGGTCATCGTGTTCGGAGAACCTGATTATGGCACGCGCCTGGTCTGGAAGCATCCGAAGTGATAATCCGAATGCTGCTCGTGTGTCGGTAGACGCCATCTAAGATTTGATTCAGAAAAATCTCTCAACCATCGTGGCTCAGGCCCGACGGGACGTGTGAAGAAAGAGGTAATTATGCAATTCAAGATATTGAATGTCTGTATGGTTATGTTTGCAATCGCAATGCTTTCCTTTTCCGGCTCTGCACAGACTGTGGAAGATAAAACTCTTTCGCCGTATTTCTTTGTGCAGGGCGACCCGCAAGTAGATCGCTTGCCTCTCAAAGATACGCGTGTTGAGATAAACATCTCAGGCGTCATCGCGGATGTGAAGGTACTGCAAATTTATCGGAACGAAGGCTCGCGGCCAATCAATGCATCTTACGTTTTTCCGGCATCCACGCGGGCCGCCGTCTACGCGATGCACATGCGAATCGGCGATCAAGTTATTGTTGCTAAAATCAAAGAGCGAGAAAAGGCAAAACAAGATTTCGACAAGGCAAAGCAGGAAGGAAAAAGCGCTTCTCTTCTGGAGCAAAACAGACCCAATGTGTTTTCGATGAGCCTCGCCAATGTCATGCCCGGAGACCAGATCGAAATAGAGCTTCGCTACACCGAGTTGTTAGTGCCAACCGATGGCATCTATGAAGTGGTCTTTCCTACGGTAGTCGGGCCGCGCTATTCCTCCCAGCCGGAATCCGCCGCGCCACAAGCGGATCTTTGGGTTAAAACTCCGTATCTACATCAAGAAAACAAACCCACAAGCGCGCTCCGCATTTCAGCCAGGATTTCAGCCGGTGTTCCTATCCAGGAATTGAGTTGCGTCTCGCACGATATTCTTCCGCAATGGCAGGGTTCGAGCATCGCTAACGTCACCCTCGACGATACATATCTGTTTCAAGGAAATCGTGACTTCATTCTGCGCTACAGTTTGGCGGGAGATCAGATCGCGGCGGGCCTGATTCTCTATCAAGGTGAAGACGAGAACTTTTTTCTTTACATGGCTCAACCACCGCAGCGGGTTGCGGACTCGGACATACTTGCTCGGGAGTACATTTTTGTAGTAGATGTTTCCGGCTCTATGAATGGGTTTCCTCTGGATATTTCCAAACGCCTGCTACAGGATTTGATCGGGCAATTGCGACCATCGGATTTGTTCAACGTCGTTTTGTTCGCCGGAGACTCCACAGTGCTTTCTGAAAAGTCACTTCCGGCGGATAAACAAAACATCTCGGACGCGATTCGTTTGATCGAACAGCAGCGCGGAAGCGGGGGAACCGAGCTTCTTCCAGCCCTCAAACAAGCCATGAACATTCCCCGTGAAGCAGGCATTTCGCGAAGCATCGTGCTGATAACCGATGGATATGTTTCAGGAGAAGAGGGAGTCTTTGATTACATACGAGATCATCTGGGTGAATCGAACGTGTTCTCATTCGGTATCGGCACGGCAGTAAATCGCTACCTCATTGAAGGCGTGGCGAAAGCCGGAATGGGCGAGCCTTTTATTGTGACCGGGGAGACGGAAGCTCCACAGGTTGCGGACAAATTCCGGGAATACATTCAGAGCCCGCTTTTGACCGACATTGAGATCTGGGCTATAGGCTTTGACATATACGATGTGCACCCGGCCTACCTGCCTGATTTATTCGCTAAACGCCCCGTGATTCTTTTTGGCAAATGGCGTGGTTCGTTGAGCGGAAGATTTGAACTGCAAGGGAAAACGGGACAGGGAGATTATTTGAATCGTTTAGATGTTGCCGGTGTCGTGCCGGATGAAGGCCATCGAGCGTTGCGTTACCTGTGGGCTCGATCACGAATCGCTGAACTTTCTGATTACGGCTCCAGCTCTGTAGGCGCGGATCAGATCAAGGAAATCACTTCTCTGGGTTTGAAGTATAACTTGTTGACCCAGTACACCTCCTTTATAGCGGTGCTCGAAGAGGTGCGAAACATACAGGAACCGGCTAAGGATGTGAATCAGCCGCTGCCGCTTCCACTGGGAGTGACCGATCTGGCAGTAGGCGGAGGCACGGAGAAAGGAAGCGAACCGGAACTCGTCTGGTTGATCACCGCAGCCATAATGATCGGACTGATGATGATCCTTCGCAGGCGGCGTCTTGTATGAAACAGAGATTTACCTGGAACCGGATAGCGCAGTGGGCTGTCGTACTGCTCTGCGCTTTCACGCTCAAGCTATGCTACTCAACGGCAAGCGCCAACCAACTGCGTTGGATTCTTGCCCCTACGACTGCGTTGGTCGAGATGGTCAGCGGCACCGCGTTTGAGTTTGAATCCCATGCAGGCTACATCAGCGCGGATCGCCGTTTCCTGATAGCGCCTTCCTGTGCGGGAGTCAATTTCTTGGTCACCGCATTCTTGATGCTTTCAATCAGAAAGCTATTGAGCGAGCGAGCGAGAATCATTGCATGGGCATTCATCCCCGCCGCCTTACTGGTTGCCTATGTTGTAACACTTGTTGCGAATACTGCACGCATCTCGCTTGCATTGCGGCTGCAGCGGATGCCTGCGGAGATCGGCTGGTTGAATCCCGATCAACTTCACCGCTTTGAAGGAATCTTCATCTACTTCGGATTTCTGCTGATGTTGTTTGTGATCAGCGAAAGAATAAGTTCGGGAACAACCTCGGGTCTGTTGCGACAATCTTTCTTCCCGCTTTTTGTTTATTACGCGGCAGCGTTAGCAATTCCACTGGCAAATGGTGGCCACAGTCAAGGACGTGATTTCTGGGAGCACTCACTGTTCGTCTTACTGATTCCTCTACTGCTGATTCTGCCGCTCGCGACGTTCAGCTTTATAAAGCCACGAATTGCACGAATACGGACGAATAATTCGTGATCATTCGTAAACATTCGTGCAATTCGTGGCTAACAACTTATTTGAGCTTGCGCGCAATCATTACAGCTTTTTGAGTATGCCCTTCCAGCGCACCCAGGCTTCGTCGCGCGCTTTCTTGTTCGCTTCGACAGTGTTCGCAGGGTCTTCGCCAGCGCGCATAAAGCCATGCCCTGCGCCTTCATACGTCACAGGGTCGTAGGTCTTTCCTGCCTCCTTCATCAACTCCTGACTCTTAGGTATCGTCGCATTCACGCGAGCATCGTTGCCGCCATAAAATCCATAAACCGGAGCTTTGATCTTCGCAATCGCCTCTTTGTTGTCCGGCCCGCCGCCGTAGAAAACGAACGCCGCTTTCAAACCAGGCCGGTTCGTCGCAAAGCGAAATGTTTGCCCGCCTCCCCAGCAGAAACCTCCTACCGCGACCTTGCCGTTTCCCGCAGGCAGCTTCGCCAGGTAATCAGCCACAGCGTTCAGGTCGCCGGTGACTTGATCGGGCGGCAGGTCGCGGATGGCCTGGCCGACTCCGTTGCGGTCAGTGAACGCGCTCGTCCCGCCGCCGTTCGGCCCTACGCCTGAAAGCAGATCAGGGGCTATGGCTATGTAACCTGCTTCCGCAAGTTGATCTGCAACGCTACGCACCCAATCGGTCAACCCGTTGATTTCGTGGATGACGATTACCGTAGTCGCTTTGTTTTTGACTTCAGGGAACACGATGAAAGCGTTGACCGTCCGTTCGCCGTTTTTAATCTTTACCCATTCCTGATGGCGCGGCGATTTCTCTAGCTTCTGCTTGGCCCAATCCTGCGTCAACGCGGAAACCATCATGTGCTCGGTGTGTTGACTGTGATCAGTGCTCACGGTCTGCGAATAGGCGGAAACCGAAACTAGCAACAGTATGCTGACAGCAAGAAAAACATTTCTCATTTTGATTTGATCTCCTCTGAATTAATTTCTTGTTTCAAGCCGTTGGGTATCATCGGAAGCGACCTCAGGCGAATGCCCGTCGCGTTGAAGATGGCGTTAGAGATTGCCGGAGCAAGCCCGACTATCGGAGTCTCTCCCGCTCCCGCCGAAGGCAAGTCTTTGCGATCAAGCAGGACTGTTTCCAAAACAGGAACATCGCTGAAGCGAGGCACGCGGTAGCGCGAAAAACGCGAGTTGAGAACTTTGCCGTTCTCGAACTCGATGGCTTCAAACATCGCGCCTCCGATGCTTTGAATCACTGCGCCTTCGACCTGATTCTTCAAGCCATCGGGATTGACGATTGCGCCGCATTCAAATGCGGTCACGACGCGCACAAGTTTCACTTTGCCGCTCGCTCGATCAATCGAGACTTCTGCGCACGATGCGACGTAGCCGCCTTTCTCGAATCCGCCCGCTATTCCAAATCCGTGATCCTTTGCCTTTGTAGTTTTGCCCCAGCCGAATGCGCGAGCTGCTGCTTCGAGCGCGGCGCGCATCCGTTCGTCTTTCAGGTTCTTGAGCCGGAATTCGAGCGGGTCTATTTTCAAGCTCTCGGCTAATTCATCAATGTGGACTTCGCGCGCGAAATGATTGGCCGTCGCAGCCAGCCCGCGATACGAACCCTGTCGCAAAGGCGAGTGTGTCGCGTGAAATTCGATCTGCTGATTCGCAATATCATAAACCGTGCGAATGCCGGAAGCGCCTGAGTTGTAGTTGTGAAACTCCCAGGCGGTGATTATCCCGTCTTTCGTCACGCCGCTTTTGATCTCGATCACGCCAGCCGGACGAAAATAAGCCCAGTTGAATTCTTCTTCGCGCGACCAGACGATTTTGACGGGTTTGCCCGAAGCTTTCGCCAGTCGCGCGGCTTCAAGAGCGACTTCGCCCGTATGTTTGCCGCCATAGCCTGAGCCTGTGTCAGGCACGATCACGCGAACCTGAGTTTGCGGGATATGAAAGGCGTCGGCTAACTCGCCACGGACGCCGAACGGGCGCTGCGTTCCAGTCCAGACCGTCAGCCTTCCGTCTTTCCATTCCGCAACGGCGGCGCGCGGCTCAAGCGGCGCGTGTGCGATGTAAGCCACGGTGTACGCTCGCTCTAATTTCTGATTAGCCGCTGCCATCCCTTCAGCAATCGAGCCGCGACTGTAGTTTGAACGACCTTCGCCGCCTTGATTTGCGGCTGTCTGTTTCTTCAAATGATCGAACAATTCTTTCGTAGAGATTTGCGGAGTGGTCTTCCATTCCGCGCGGATCGCGGCGAGAGCGCGTGAAGCCATCGGCTGGCTACGGGCAGCCACGCCGACGAAATCGCCATCGCGCGTTACAGTCACGCCTTCAAGCTTTTCAGCGTCTCGCGCGTCGAAAGAAACGAGCGTAGCGCCGAACGACGCGGGACGAAGAACTTTTCCGTGCAACATGCCCGCAAGCTTCATGTCGGATGTGTAATGATGTTTTCCTGTGACTATCTCTCGACCATTAGCTTTAGGCGCGGCACTGCCAGCGATCTTTCCACTGATCTGGCGGAGTGAGCGTACATTGTCGGTGATTGTCTTCAACAGGCGCTGGCCTTTGGTCAATTGCCCGAAGCTCAGTGATCTTTTCGTCGGCGGATGCAGCAGATGGCCATCAGCTACTACTAAAGAATCCGGCTCCACTTTCAGTTGCTCTGCGGCCAACACGATCAGTGATTCGCGCGCGGCGGCGGCAGCTTTTCTCAGTTGCGGATTCATGGTCGGTGTAGTCCGGCTTCCGAACGTTCCCATGTCATAAGGCGTCAAGTCTGTATCTCCCATCACTAAACGGACAGATGCCAATGGCGCGCGCAATTCTTCCGCGACCGCCTGGGCGAGCGAAGTGCGAATGTCTTGCCCAAACTCGACCTTTCCCGTGTAGGCGGTTACAGCGCCGTCTTCTCCGATGTGAAGCCACGCTCCGATCTCCTTTGGGAGCGAGCCGGATTGTTGGCGTCGCCCTCCGCCGGACTCTTGCAGGCGAGCGCGTCTTTAATCGTGAAGGCGATCAGTATTCCGCCGCCTAATGTTTTGAAGAAGTCGCGCCTGTGCATCTCGAAATGATAAGCGGCACCTTCTGCAAGCTCGTACCGCTCAAGCTCAATTTCGTCCATCAATCTCTCAGTCATCTGACACCGCCTTTCTCATTCGCGGCCACCTTGCGAATGGCCGCAAGGATGCGCGGATAGGTTCCGCAGCGGCAGATGTTGCCTTCCATAGCGCGGAGAATTTCCTGATCGGTCGGGTGAGAGTTTTTCTTCAACAAGCCGACTCCCGACATGATCATGCCGGGGATGCAGTAGCCGCACTGCATCGCGCCAGCATCCCAAAAAGCTTGTTGCAGCGGATGCAGACGCCCGTTCTGTTCCAGGCTTTCGATTGTAGTAATCTGCTTGCCTGCGGCGGAACTCACAGACGTGACGCAAGACCGCGCAGGCTGCCCGTCAATCAGCACAGTGCAAGCGCCGCACTGGCCTTCGCCGCAACCGTACTTAGTTCCTGTTAAATCAAGCTCATCGCGCAAGACGTTAAGCAGTTTTCTGTCAGCCTCTACGTCCAGGCGGCGTTTGATTCCATTGATTTGAAGTTCGATAGCGCTCACAAAACACCTCCTATCTGACTTCGTCCACGATGCTGAATTCTTTTGGTTCTGAACAACAAGCAGAGCGTTCGGTCCACTGGTAGCGTCTATTTCATTTTATCATCTCGCGGCAGAAATACCGATCGCGCGAATGATAAATATCACGCGAAGTTTTCAGGCCGTGAGCCATTTCGATTAAAAAATCCGCCTTATTATACGGAGACCAAAAAGTTCAAGGAGATATTAACTATGTACGATCAATTCTTTTATCAACGCACGATGATAGAGACGGAAAGCAAACAATTGCTGGACTATATCGAAATCTTATTTTCAGTATACACCGAAGTTTTCCTAGTCCTGTCCGTAATAGTATTGATCTCGATTGCATGGTTGTGCGCCTATGAATTGAAAAGCAAGTTCATCGCTTCAAAGCGAAGCGCGGCCAAAAAGCATAACTCTTTTCCATCAAGCTATGAGCGCATGATGGAAGACAGCAGTTCCATCTGCTGATCGGCAAAAACAATAACTTCGTAAACTGGAGGAAAAATGAAAATACTTGTTAACGCCATGACCACTATTATCTGCGCCTGCCTTATGGCGGGTACGATTTCTGCTTCATCCAACCAGCAAGCTCGCCCGGAAGACGAAGCGGCCATTCGCAAGATCGTCAGCCGCATGCAAGACGGATGGAATGCGGGCAGCGGGAAAGAGTTTGCAGCATCTTTTGATGAAGACGCGGATTATGTGATCGTAAACGGCATGCGCATCAAAGGGCGCAAAGTGATTGACGAAGGGCACCAGCGCATATTCGATACCATCTACAAGAACAGCCGTCAAAGCTCGACGGTTCAGACCGTCAGGTTTCTTTCGGATACGATTGCGCTCGCTCATATAGAATGGAATCTAAAACTGGCTGACGCGCACGAAGGCAAGGCGATGAATTTGCTCGTCCTTACAAAGAAGAACGGGCAATGGAGCATCACGGCTTTTCATAACACCCGGATTGAGTCCGGCCAGAAATAACACGAACCGCGTTATGGGTTTAATATCGCGATTGCTCAGAACCAGATTTCATTCACGCGCGACGACTGATGTCGTTGACTTGAGTTCTGCAAGTGGCTATGCTCTCCGAGATTCAAGATCAGACTTGCAGAATCCGCGTGACGAATCTATGGGCATATCGTCGCCTCACGATGTAACTCGACTGCTCCAGGATTGGCGCAACGGTGATAAAGCGGCGTTAGAAAAATTGACGCCTCTTGTTTATGACGAGCTAAGGCGGCTGGCTAATCGCTACCTGCGCAGTGAAAGAAAGGATCACACTCTTCAGGGCACGGCGCTCGTTCACGAAGCGTACATGAAGATGGTCGGCTACACAGACCTCGAATGGCAAAGCCGCGCTCATTTCTTCGGCGTCGCCGCTCGCATCATGCGCCAGATTCTCATAGACCATGCGCGCAAGCACAAAGCAGATCGGCGTGGCGGCGGCAAACAAAATTTGAACCTTGAAGAGGTCACCGTATTTTCCGCAGAACGCGCGAGTAGCCTTGTGGCGCTCGATGACGCTCTCGAAAGCCTTGCAGCGTTTGACGCGCTGAAAGGGCGAATCATAGAGTTGCGTTACTTTGGCGGTCTCAGCATCGAAGAGATCAGCGAAGTCGAAGCCGTGTCGGTCTCTACCGTGAAACGACACATGAGAATGGCCGAAGCATGGCTGCATCGCGAGATCAACAAGTAACCGAAATTATGAACCCAGACAGATGGAAGAGAATAGAGACGCTGTTCGAGTCCGCCATTGAGCGCGACACTTCCGAGCGCGCAGCCTTTCTCGATGAAGCGTGCGGCGGTGATGTAACGCTCCGCCGCGAAGTCGAGTCGCTGCTTGAGCATCATCAGCCGACCGGCAAATTCATTACGACTATGGTTCACGAAGCGGCTCGACTTCTTCCTCAAGAGAAATTGTTTACGAGCGGCGGCGCGCGATTCATTCCCGGCACGGTTCTGGCCAACCGCTACCGCATCATAGCGCTGCTCGGAAAAGGCGGCATGGGCGAAGTCTACCGCGCTGACGATCTGAAGCTGTCTCAGCCCGTCGCTTTGAAATTCCTGCCGGAAAAGCTCGTGCGCGATAAAGGCATGCTTGAGCGATTTCATCGCGAAGTCCGCATAGCTCGCCAGATTTCTCACCCGAACGTCTGCCGCGTGTTCGACATCGGAGAAGTCGAAGACCAGCACTTTCTGTCAATGGAGTACATTGACGGAGAGGATCTGTCCACCCTGCTTCGTCGTATAGGCCGCCTTCCTTCGGATAAAGCGGTTGAGATAGCAAGCCAGCTTTGCGACGGGCTGAGAGCCGCGCATCAGGAAGGAGTGCTGCACCGCGACCTGAAGCCTGCCAACGTGATGATTGATGGGCGAGGCCGCGCCAAGATCACAGATTTCGGGCTGGCCGGGCTTGCCGATGAGTTCGAGGGCAACGAGATACAAGCAGGCACACCTGCTTACATGGCTCCTGAACAGCTCGCGGGCAAAGAGGTAACTACAAAAAGCGACATCTATGCTCTGGGCCTCGTGCTTTACGAGGTATTCACCGGCAAGAAAGCATTCGAGGCGGCAACGCTCGAAGAGCTTGTGCGGCTGCATGAGTCTTCGACTCCGCCGAGCATATCAAGTCATGTCAAAGAAGTAGACCCGCTCGTCGAGCGCGTGATACTGCGCTGCCTTGAGCGCGACCCGAGCAAGCGCCCCACATCCGTCGTGCAAGTAGCGGCGGCACTGCCGGGCGGCGACCCGCTGGCGGCGGCCATTGCTGCCGGTGAAACTCCCTCGCCCGAGATGGTCGCGGCTGCCCCGAAGGAAGGCGCGCTGCGGCCCGCTGTCGCCATAGCTTGTTTCGTGGCGTTCTTCATCGAGCTTGCTCTTGTCCTGTTCCTCTCAAGCCGGTGGATGTATCATAACAACCTGCCGCTTGAAAAACCGCCTGAGGTTCTCGCATATCAGTCAAGCAATCTCATAAAAAGTTTTGGCTACGCGGATTCGCCTGCGGATGTTGCTTATGGCATATGGGAGGACACCGCCTATTACGCTTATACCAGACAGCGAGAGTCTTCATTCGAGGATTGGAAGAGGCTGGAAACCGGCCAGCCTCTTGTTTACTTCTTCTGGTATCGCCAAAGCCCGCGCCCGATGCCGCCCACTTCCACAAAGGTAACGCTGTCAGACCCGCCGATGGACACTTCCGGCATGGCGAAGGTCATTTTGGATGTGCGCGGTCGGCTGGTCGAATTCTATGCGATTCCGCCGCAAGTTGACACGTCGGCTTCGACCGCTCAATTCGACTGGTCGGCAGCATTCACGCACGCGGGGCTTGATATAGTCAACTTCAAGCAGGTCGAATCCGCCTGGATTCCGCCGACTTACGCAGACACGCGCATTGCGTGGGAAGGCGCTTACGCAGATCACGCAGAGATACCGATTCGAGTAGAGGCGGCGGCTTATCGCGGAAGACTTGTTTATTTCCATATCATCCCGCCCTGGGAGAAGCCCACTCGACAGGAAGAAGTATCGGGCGGAACGTCGCGACAGGCTGCGGGGTTTATACTCGCTGCTGTCTTCTTTGCGGTGCTTGCGGCGAGCGTGCTGCTCGCCCGTCGCAACCTGCGATTGGGGCGCGGTGATCGCAAAGGCGCGTTCAAGCTGGCGTTCTTCGTCTTGATTGATGCTTTTGACAGGGCAGATGATAGGCGCAGATCATGTCCCCGCGCTCGGCGCAGAACTCTACATACTCTTTAACATAATCGCGTGGGCTTTATTCGCTTCCGTCCTTTTCTGGATACTCTACATCGCACTTGAACCTTACTTGCGCCGTTTGTGGCCGAGGTTGATAATTTCGTGGAGCAGGCTTCTCGCAGGCGATTTCCGAGACCCGATGGTCGGGCGCGATATTTTGATAGGCAGCCTACTTGGCTTCGGCCACACGCTCTCAATCTGCCTGATGCCGATCACGTCAAAATGGGCTGGTAAACCCTCTGGCCTCATCAACAGTATAGATCCCAGAACGCTTGAAGGAGGACGAACGGTTATTACTAGCCTGCTGTCCGGCAGTCTTGTGCAGTGGTTTACAATCGGCGTGGGGCTTCTATTCATCCTGCTGCTCTTCTATATCCTATTACGAAGGCAATGGCTGGCCGCTCTGGCAATGTGGCTGCTGATTGCCACGGTCGAAGTCCTTGCATTTGCTATCCCCGGCCCGTTCACTTTTTGGATTGGCCCCCTGCTGAATGCGACTCTGGCAGTCGTGGCCGCCGCCCGGTTCGGGCTGCTTACGACGCTCTCATATCAATTCTTCTTTGATCTGAGCTTTCATTACGCGATAACTCCGAATCTTTCAAGCTGGCACGCCCAGACGACCTTTATCATATTGCCGATACTCATCACGGTGGCGCTCTATAGCTTCTACACATCGCTTGCGGGACAGTCCGTTTTCCGCAACGAAGTTCTTCGCGATTAAGAAATCCTCTTTCATCTCTGGCAGTTCGACAACTCGCCCGGCTTACTTCATTGCCGTACACGGCAGCTTATTCTATCATCCTGTCATAGAAGGATTATTGAAAAGGAGTTGGCTTCTATGACTGAAGACTACAAGCGAATCGAGACTAAAATAATTCACGCAGGCGAACCTCATCCGCGCATCAAGGGCGCGGTCTGCATTCCAATATTTCAATCGGCGATGTTCGAGTACGCGGGCGAATCTAGCTATCACGACATCAAGTATATTCGCCTGAACAACACGCCGAATCACGAGGCGCTTCACGCGAAGCTTGCGGCGCTGGAAAACGCCGAAGCCGCGCTCGTAACGGCAAGCGGCATGGCTGCGATCTCCACATCGTTATTGTCGGTCTTGTCTGCGGGCGATCACCTGCTGGCGCAAGACTGTTTGTACGGCGGCACGCACGATCTTTTGACAAAAGATTTTGCCAGCTTCGGTCTTTCATACGATTTCATCAACGGCAACGACCCTGATTCATGGAAAGAAAAACTCCGGCCAAACACGAAAGCCGTCTACGTCGAAGCGATGACGAACCCGACGCTTCAAGTGGCCGATTTGAACCGCATAGTCGAGTTCGCAAAAGAGCACAATCTGGTTTCGCTAATCGATAGCACGTTTGCAAGCCCTATCAATTATCGCCCGCCGGAGCGCGGCTTTGATCTCTCGATTCACAGCGGAACGAAATACCTCAACGGCCATTCGGACATCGTTGCGGGCGCAGTCATCGGACGCGCCGACCTTATCGAAAAGGTCAAGCACAAGCTCGATCACCTGGGCGGTTCGATGGACCCGCACGCCGCATTCCTGTTCTATCGCGGAATAAAAACGTTGGCGCTGCGCGTCCGGTTCCAGAACGAGAGCGCGTTGAAACTGGCTCAGTTTTTAGAAGGCCACCCGCGAGTCGCTCGCGTTAATTATGCGGGACTTGAAAGCCATCCCAATCACGCGCGCGCGCGCGAATTATTTGAAGGCTTTGGCGGCGTGCTGAGTTTTGAACTGGACGGCGATCTTGATGCAGCCGATTCTGTCTTGCAGAAAGTGAGACTTCCGATAGTTGCGCCGAGCCTCGGCGGCGTCGAAACGCTCATCACTCGCCCGGCTACGACTTCGCATTCCGGCATGCCCGCCGAAGACCGCGCAAGGCTCGGCATCACAGACACCCTGATTCGCGTGTCTGTCGGAATCGAAGCGACAGAAGATTTGATCGAAGACTTCGATCAAGCTTTGAAGATTTGATGCAAGTGATCTTTATGAAACGAGGATTCACCGCAGAGACGCAGAGCACGCAGAGGGATGGCGGTAGCCCGACCGTCAGGGAGGGCGCAGATTAGCCCTTGCTTACGCACGGGCTACTGCCTCTTAACCTCTGCGCCTCCTCCGCGTTCTCTGCGTCTCTGCGGTGAATTATCAGATGAATAATAATTCGAATATGACAGGAAAAATCTGCCTGGTTACCGGCGCAAACTCAGGCATAGGCCTTGTGACTGCGCAAGGCCTGGCTGATCGAGGAGCAACCGTCGTCATGGTTTGCCGCGACCGCAAGCGAGGCGAAGCGGCTCTCACAGAAATCAAAGCGCGAAGCGGCAGCAGTGCAATCGACTTGATGCTTTGCGACCTTGCATCGCAGAAATCAATCCGCGAATTTGCCGAAGAGTTCAAACGGACGCACGACCGGCTCGATGTACTCGTCAACAATGCGGGAGTCTATTCCCGCAATCGCACGCTGGTCGAAGGCAATCTCGAAACGACTTTCGCCGTCAATCATCTCGCCTATTTTCTGCTGACGAATCTGCTGCTCGACGTGATCGAGCGTAGCGCGACTGCTCGCATAATCAACGTTTCGTCGGCAGCGCACACTTACGGAAGAATAGATTTTGACGATTTGCAGGGCGAGAAAAACTATAGCGGCTGGCGAGCGTATGCGAATTCAAAGCTGGCGAACATTTTGTTCACTTACGAGCTTGCACGCCGCCTTTCTTCGACGCGCGTAACGGCAAACTGCCTGCATCCGGGCGCGGTCGCAACGAATATCTTTCGCGCGCTGCCAAAGTTCGTCGAAGCGATTATCAAGCTGATGACGTTAAGCCCCGAAAAAGGCGCTGAGACTTCCATACACCTTGCCGCTTCGCCTTCAGCGTCCGGCGTGACAGGAAAATATTTCATCAAAAAAACTGAGACAAGATCATCGCCTGAGTCCTACAATGAAGATACGGCTCGAAAATTGTGGGCGGTGAGCGCGCAACTGACAGGGCTTGACGGCCAAGAGTAACCATTTATGAAACCTGGATGTTTTTAAGAGGTCATGAAATGAAAAGACATTTTTTATTGCTCGCAATGCTGATACTGGTTCCGCTGAGTTCTTCACTGGCGCAGAAGCGCCCGTTTACGATTGAAGACCTTTACCGAATCAAGTCTATCTCTGACGTTCATATCTCGCCCGATGGCAAATCAATCATCTACGTCGTTGCGACTCCCGACCTGCCTCGCGCAACTCGCACGAGCCATATATGGATGATGGACATTGACGGGCGCAACGCGCGGCAGATCACCACAGGCGAAACAAGCTCGGCCTCTCCGACGTTCTCGCCCGATGGCCGATGGATAGCTTTCATCAGCGCGAAAGACAACAACCTTTACGTCATGCCTGCGGGCGGCGGTGAAGCAAGAAAAGTTACAAACGTTTCCACAGGCGTGGCCGACCCGCTCTGGTCTCCTGATAGCAAATGGATTGCCTTCTCGACTGATGTCTATCCCGAATGCGGAGGCGATGACAATTGCAACAAGAAGATCAGCGAAACATGGTCGAACGGCCCGCTGAAAGCTCACATGGCCGACGGCCTGCTTTATCGTCATTGGACGGCGTGGAAAGACGGGACGCGCACGCACATTTTTCTTGCAAATGTCGCAACGGGCGACGCGCGGGATTTGACGCCGGGTGATTTCGACTCTCCGCCGTTTCAACCCGGCGGCCCCTTGCAGTATGACTTTTCGCCCGACGGCTCGGAATTCGTGTTCGTGTCAAATCACGATAAGACTCCTGCTTCTTCGACCAACAACGACCTGTGGTTGATTTCGCTGACAGACTCGAAGGCTACGGCTCGCAACATAACGGCTGCAAATCCTGCCTACGACGGCAGCCCGAAGTATTCGCGCGATGGCCGCTTCATCGCTTATCGATTGCAGAAGCAGCCCGGTTACGAGTCCGACCTGTTCCGCCTTGCGCTTTATGACCGCGCGGCAAACACAACAAGCGTGCTGACGGAATCGTTTCGCAACTGGATAGACGATTTCGCGTGGGCCGATGACGGTAAAGCGATCTATTTCACAGGCCCGGTTGAAGCCCAGACTCCCGTATATCGCCTTGACCTTGCGACGCGCAGCATTACGCAGGTTCTGGCCGACAAGGCGATAAGCGCATTCGACATCAAAGCGAAGCGAATGATCTATGCGAGAAGTTCAGTCGGCGTGCCGGTCGAAATTTACAGCGCAGAGATCAACGATAATCGTGCTATGAACCCCGCGCAGATCACTCGCGTCAACGAAGCTGTGGCAAGCGAAGTGGACATCCGCCCGGCGGAGCAGATGTGGGTCGAGGGAGCTAACGGCAAACGAGTTCATGTATTTGTCGTGAAGCCGCACAACTTCGATGCGTCGAAAAAATATCCGCTCATACTGAACGTGCATGGCGGGCCGCAGTCGCAATGGGCCGATGCGTTTCGCGGCGACTGGCAAGTCTATCCGGGCGCGGGTTACATCGTGGCATTTGCGAACCCGCATGGCTCGACGGGCTACGGTCAGGACTACACCGCGGCAATTTCGGGCGACTGGAACGGGAAAGTTTTTGAAGACCTGATGAAGGTGACAGACGCGCTCGAAAAGTTATCCTACGTTGACCGGAATCGAATTGGGGCGATGGGCTGGTCGTATGGCGGCTACATGATGAACTGGTTCGAGGGCAACACGAATCGCTTCAAAGCCATAGCGACGATGATGGGAATCTACAACCTGAAATCGTTTTACGGCGCGACCGAAGAGTTATGGTTCCCCGAATGGGATTTGAAAGGCCAGACGTGGAACTCTGAGCTATATGAAAAGATGTCGCCGTCGAATCATGCTAAGAACTTCAAGACCCCGTGCCTTGTGATAAGCGGCGAACGCGATTATCGCGTGCCGTATACGCAATCGCTTGAGATGTTCACAGCGCTTCAAAAAATGAATGTGCCATCGAGGCTGATCATCTATTCAAACGCGGGCCACTGGCCGAGCTGGTACGAGATGGCGTTGTATTACACGGCGCACCTCGAATGGTTTCAAAAGTATCTGGGCGGCGGCGGGCCTCAGTGGACGACTGAGCAATTCCTGCGCAACGCTGTGTTTGATAAAGCAACGGGCAAGCGCCTGATCGAGCCGCAAGCGATGAAGCCGGTCGAGATGGACAAGCCGAAGAACGTTCAGGGCAAGCCTGACCATAAACCTTAAATGGTTTCAGAGGAAAGAGGGATGGGAAAAACAATATTGGAGCGATTTCACACGACGCGGCGCAGCTTTCTTAAATCCGCTTCGATTGCCGTCGCAGGACTGGGCAAACTTGCACTGAATCAGACTGAGGCTCTGGCTGATGAAAGAGAGAAAGAGATGGACAAGGCGCTCAACGTAGTGATCTACCTTTATGATCGAATGACAGTGCTGGATGCAATTGGCCCTTATGAAGTTTTGCGATGCGTGCCCGGTACGCGAGTGCGCTTTGCCGCCAAGAAAGCCGGAATCATTCGGCCCGATTCCGGCCTTCAGATGCTCAATGCCGAATATGGAATCAGCGACGTTACTGACGCAGACATACTGATTGTGCCGGGCGGTGATCCAAGGGCGCAAATCGGGGATAAAGAAGTTCTTCAATGGATTCGCACATTGCACGAGAAGACTAAATGGACGACATCGGTCTGCACAGGCTCGTTGATTCTGGGCGCGGCGGGCTTGCTCAAAGGATTGGAGGCGACGACTTACTGGAGCGCTATCGAGAATCTGAAGATGTTCGGTGCGACGCCCGTCAGCAAGCGATATGTGCGTCAGGGCAAAGTGATTACAGCGGCGGGCGTTTCGGCAGGCATTGACATGGCGTTGCAGCTTGTCGCGCTCGAACAGGGCGAAGAAATGGCGCAAACGGTTCAACTGTTAATAGAGTATGATCCGCAGCCGCCCTTCAATACAGGTTCGCGCAGTAAAGCTTCACCGGCCATGATCGAGAAAGCAAAAAAAATGCTCAACGAGATTTACTCTCAGGCCAGGCGTTAATGTCGATTCACCGCAGAGACGCAGAGGCGGCGCAGAGGGATGGCGGTAGCCCGACCGTCAGGGAGGGCGCAGATTAGCCCTTGCTTACGCGCGGGCTACTGCCTCTTAGCCTCTGCGCCCCCTCTGTGTCCTCTGCGCCTCTGCGGTGAACTCTCTATTTTTACTCTCTAACCTTTTCTATCTTTCATGTCTCTATAATCATGTAGGGCGATTATGGCAAAGCCAGGGGCAGAACCGCCTGATGAAGTGCTGGTGGTCGCGTCAATTATTGGCGACCTCGACGCATTCGATTTGCTTGCGACGCGCTACCGAGCAGCGGTGGTGCGCGCTGCGCAAGCGATAGTCGGGCGCGAAGACGCCGAAGACGTTGCGCAGGATTCTCTGCTGCTTGCTTTCAAAGCATTGCCTTCGATTGAAGACCCCGCGAAGTTTGCCGCGTGGCTTTCGGCCATCACGCGCCATCGCGCTTTCAGATTCGGCAAGCGGGAGAGCGCGCACAAAGAAGGTCGCGTTGATCTGGACGAGTTCCTGATCGAGCAGGTTGAAGCTCTTGCTCACCCGCTCGTCAATGACGGCGATGAAGAGCTTGGACTTGCGCTTGAAAATTTACCCGCTGATTACGCGCTCGTTTTGCGACTGCGGTTTTTCGACGAGATGCCGCTCAAACGAATAGCGGCGTTTTTGGGCGTGCCGGTTTCTACGATTAAATGGCGCGTCTACCGAGGCAAGCGGTTGCTGCGCGAGCAAATCGAACTATTAAGACAACGAGGTGAGAAATGGAAAGAGACAAAGAAATAGTAAAACTGACGAACGTACTGCATCGCATCGTGCGTGCCGCAGGTTACGCGGCGTGGGCTAAGGCTGCGCCTGATGCCGCGCGATTCTGCGCATCGCAATACAACAAAGTGCTGGCTCGACTCGAAACGCTTGAGCCTGCTGTCAGGCCGTTGTTTGCGCCGCTCCCGGAATCAGCTTCTCCTCAAGTGATCAGAATGGCGGCGGGCGAGCTCGCTGCTTATTTCGATGACGAAGCCGGAAGCGAAGAAAGAAGTCGCACACGAGGACGGCACTGCGGCGGCAGGCGAGCGCGGGCTGGTGTGATTGTGATTGGTCGTTGCTAGCAGGAGGTAAATCATGGAAAGAGAGAAAGAACTGGCAAAGCTGGTGAATGTTTTGCGCCGCACGTCGCGCATGGCTTTGCAATCGGAATGGACAGGAAGCAATCAAGATGCGGCGCACTTTTGCGTCGAGCAGTACAACCGTGTGCTTGCGCGACTCAGAGAGCTTGACCCGGACGTGGGCGCTGTATTCGAGCCGCTTCCGGCGGATAGTTCGCTGACGGTCGCGGCAATGGCTTGCCGCCAGCTTTCCGCTTACTACGAAGATGAGGTTGGTCGCGGTTCAGGCTGGGGCGACTGGTCAGGCACGTCGCGCGGCGCGTGGGCCGATAAGCGCGCGTTCAAAGATTTCTGGAATAAGTCCGCGCGTGATATAGAAGACTTCGGCGAGTTCATACGCGAAAATATCGAAGAGTGGGCTCGCCAGTACAAGGGAAAGCACGAGGGAAAACGCGGCGGCGCTGAAAGCTCCGAACGAACGACCAGCCGCATTGATCCAGATGAGACGAAGCCGCAATAAAATTCGTTTCGCGCAGAGCCGCAAAAAAGCAAAGGCCGCAAAGATTCAGCAATCTCTTTGCGGCCTTTGCGCGATGTGATGTCGCCCAATATTCGGGAGTCTGCTAAAAAAGTCTGATTTATTACATACCGCCTGTGTCAGTATTCTTCGATCCTCTTGTAACCATTCCTACTGGGATATATACTTGCCGCCAAGCTAAGAAAACAGGAGGAGGTTACGCGATGATGGTAAAACTGAGAAATCCGAGAAAACTGCTTTACCGATTTTTAACGCTGGTCGTACTTACAATGTTTTTGGTTGTACTACCAACAGTGACTTCCGGCTCACAAACTAACTGCTGCCAAAAATGTCTGGAACGATTTTTCCAATGTGACGCGAATGATATAGTCTGCTGTCAGATATACAATGGTTGTGTGCAGCAATGTCATGGCGGATGCTCACGCTGCCCGAATTAATAATCATCAACCCGATTAATGTATTACTGAATTCGCATTCCGAGCGAACAGAGCAGAGACAGAAAGCTCTAACGCGCCCGCCAGCTTGATAGTTGCCGAGCCGCGCGTAGCATATTCAATCGTAGAGGCTTCGTCAAAGGTTATTTCGATTCGTAGATCAGTTGCCCTTTGCGATCTCTGCCCTCCATCACCGCTCCGACAACAGCCCCGCCGAGCAAATACGTTTTGGGAGATCTCCAGATATGAGTACGACCTTCCGCGAGACATGCGAGTGCCGATATAAGCGCCTTTTGCGGCTCCGCGCAAAGCAGACCTTGTTCGAGAGCGTTTGTCTATAAGATAGATTCTATGAATCTGTTTCTGATCAAGCGCAATGTTTTTACCATCGCGAGACAAATTCAAAGTCGTGTCTGCTACGTTGCTCAGTTTTCCTTTGATGGTTTCTGGTGTTTTGGTTTCAATGATCAGCTCGGTTCCGGCCGTTATGGCTTGAACGACGCTCCAATCCTGCAGACTGGTCTTGCGCCGACACAATCGGCGATACGGTCAAGGCCAGCATTAAAGCAAGAGACAGCCGGGTTGCTCTGATCTTCATGACGGATCTCCTTTGAACCGCAGTCTAATCGAGGTAATGAAAGGCGGGTGATACGGTTGTGGCACTTGCAAAGTGCCACAACGAAAGCGTTACTCGGACGCGGGCGCGTCTTTAGATGACTGGTCCGTCACAAGGCTGATTTCGGCAAGCAATTCATCGCGAGTGAAACTGCCCTTTTGAATTATTCTGATAGTGCCACTGTCGAGCGCGCGCCGCTCTTCGTGTGAGAGGTCGCGGGCCGTGATTAAAATGATGGGAATCTCGCGCCAGTCCGCGTTCAGGCTCAAGCGATGCACAACCTCGAAGCCGTCCATCTCTGGCAGCATTAAATCGAGTATGATCGCGTTTGGCCGCGCGCGCGCAATTTCATCCAGAGCTTCGCGCCCGTTGCGCGCGGTCTGAATTTCGTAGCCGCTATCTTCAATCATCGCCACGACCAGATCGAGCGCATCTTCGTCGTCGTCAACGACAAGCACGCGGCCCGGCGGCGTGCTTGTGCTCGTTCGCTCTAACACTGCAAATAACTGCTGGCGCTCGATAGGCTTTCTGATAAAGATGCTCGCGCCCGCCTCAATCGCGCTTCGCTCGACGCCTGCATCGGAAGAGAGAACGATGATCGAACGCTTATGATCTGCGCTTTTACTTCCTGCCCTCGCAATCCGTTCGATCAGGCCAAGACCGCCTTCGAGCAAATCCAGATCAACCGTGACGACGGCGGGCTGCGCGAGCCTTACTATCTCAAGCCCCCGCCCCGCATCGTCCGTTGCGGCGACCGAGTAGCCTGCTTCGGTCAGGTATTTCTTCGTCAAATAAAGCGTAGCAGGATCACTGTCAATCACGAGCGCGGTACGGTCGGGGTCTGTAAGCGGCGCTTCTGTGTCTGCCGTCGAGGCGGCGCGGCCTTCTATCTCGACAGGCAGCGTCACTATAAAAGTCGAGCCGCTGCCCAGACTACTCGTCACGCTTATTTCGCCGCCGAGCAGTTCAACCAGTCGCCGCGTGATAGTCAGCCCAAGCCCCGTGCCCGACCTCGATGCGCGCGCAGAGCTTCCCACCTGTCGGAACTCTTCAAATATCTTCGGCAAATCCGATTCGGCAATGCCCGGACCAGTGTCGCTGACGCTGATCAGAATTCGGTCCGAAGCGCGCGCGGCTCGAACTTTCACTTCGCCTTCCTGTGTGAATTTGATGGCGTTCGAGAGCAGGTTGATCAAGATCTGTTGAAGCTTCATCCGATCAGTCTTGAGCGTCGGCAGGTTGTCTTCCAATTCCATGCCGAGTTTGATGGGACGATTCTCTTTCAACGGCTCGACGACGGTAATCGCTCGTTCAATCAGGTCGTGCACATCCGCAGGTTCCGAGTAAACATCCATGCGACCCGCTTCTATCTTTGATAGATCGAGCACATTGTTGATTAGTTCGAGCAGGTCGTGCGCGTTGCGCGACACGCGCTCAAGGCTGCCGCGATGGCGGTCTTTCATTTCCAGCGAACGGTCGTCTAAGAGCAAAGACGTAAATCCTATGATCGCATTCATAGGCGTGCGAAGCTCGTGCGACATATTGGCGAGAAATCGCGATTGCGTCTGGCCTTCGACTCTGAGCCTGCGATTTTGTTCCGCGAGCACACGATTGCGCTGTTCGAGTTCTGCGCGAGCGCGTTCGCTCGCCTCAGCGCGGGCGCGCAGCTTGAGCGCGCTGTCTTCGAGCCGCGCCGTCAGCGCTTCAAATCTTGCGACTGCGTCTTCAAGCTGAGTGTTGGCTTGTCCCAGCGCGGCATTTTCCTGCCCAAGCTCGGTCGCGCGCGTTTTGAACTTTTCTGTTTCGGCTTCAAGCGAGTTGAGGCGCGCAGACTGAGTTTCGATTTCATCTGCGCGAGACTGTATCAGAGCCTGCGCTTCGTTAAGAGATACATTCTTCTGCTGAAGCTCGACTACGCGTGCGCCGATGTCGCCGCAGGCTTGAGAAAGTTCTTTGTTGTCTTGCTCAAGCTCGGCTATGCGCGTTTGCGCAGCGTCGAATTGTTCTTTCAGAGCTTCGGTTCTAGCCTCAAGCTCTGAAGCGCGAGCCTCCGCCTCTGCCTGTGTGCCGGAAAGCTCGGAGTTCAGCTCAACCAGTCGCTCGTTATCTTCGCTGAGCGAGAGGCCGCCGCTTTGCAACACCTCTACTTCAACGCGCAGTCGTTCGACTTCAACAACAAGCTGCTCGTTTTCGCCGATGGTGCGGCTGTTTTCGACGCGCAGCCGTTCCATCTCATCTGCCAACTGCTCTATCTTTTCTTCAAGGCCGACGCGGGCTTGCTCTTGTCGGCTTCGCTCGTCTTCGGCGACGCGCAAAGACCGTTCAAGCTCGACTACGCTGTCAACGATATATTCTTTCTCTTCGCTCAGCTTTGCGTGATCGGCTTCAAGCATCACGTTGTGTTCAAATAGCTTTGAGCTTTCTTCTTCGAGCGCTGCGGCGCGAGCCTCTAGTTTCGACGTAGCTTCGCGCATAGATTCAAGCTCCGGTTGCTTCAATGCAACCTCCGTTTTGAGCCGCTCGATTTCCGAGTTGCGTTCATTTATCTGGTGCATCAAAGATTCGCGCACCTTGTTTATATCGCCGATGCCCGACTTCCAGAATGGCGATGCGCCCATTGAGCTGCATATTCTCTTCTTCAATCCGGCGGCGTTTGGCTTCAATTTGCAAAGCCGTCTCGGAAGCCGCGTGGCCGTTGTGCTGGCGGGCTTCTTCGAGCAGTTCTGTGCGTTCGCGAAGCTGGCGATTCTGCTCTTCCGCCTCTGTGGCTCTGCGGTTGAGGTCATCGTTCGTTCTGAAGATTGATTCGCGTTCGACTTGAAGTTGAGCGACAAGGTGAGTCAGTTGAGCGACGGCGTCTTCGAGTTCGGTTTCGCGCGCGACGGCTGCCTGTTGAATGCTGGAAGTGGCGGCTGTCTCTTTTTCGAGTCTCCGCGCGAGCGCGTCGCAGCGCGCTTGCATCTCGGCTACGCGGATGGATGCGACGGCTGCGGGCGCAATCTCTTCCAGCTTATGCAACTCTTCGTCGTGCAGCGGGCGATTGTTGAAAACGCCGATCAAGCCGACAGTGCCCGATGCGCCTTTGAGCGGAAATAGCGCATAGTTGTCGCGCGTGTCCTGGCTTGCGTCGTGCTGAAGACCGAAAAGCTTTTCGCCCGTGTTGCGCGGATCGTTGAAGTCTGCGACTCCGCCACGCGCTATCATCGCCGCGTTTAAGGCGGCGAGCGGAATGCGCGGATACTCTCTTTCGATATCGGCTCCGCTTGCGACGGCCAGGTGCATGCACATCTGCCGGTTGGTGCAGTTTTCGGCGAGCGGGCAGCGCTCGCAAATATCGCCGCGCTTGACGACCCATATCTTACAAGTGAGCGCCGCGGTTTCCGCAATGATTTGGTCTGCGATCAATTCGAGCGCGTGATAGAGGTTCGAGCCGCGCGCGACTTCATCAAAGATTACCTTAATTCTGTTTTCCCACGCTGTTTGCATTTGGTTGCATGACTGGGGGCGAACTCCTGTCCGAAATTCAGATAGTGCTAAAAGCCTGACGAGATTCTAATCTGTAACCTCTTGAGCGTCAATTGACTTGTTTGAAACAAGGCTTGTTAGGTTAGCCTCAGGCGATATACACTTATCGAGGAATGCCGGACCGATCAAGGATGCCAATCGTGGCAAATCGCTTGTGAGCTATCAAGGTTTCGGATCAAGCTCGCTGTCAGCCTGAGAGGCAATATAATAATTCAATTTCGCGAAGAGGAGTTCGAGACTCGCGCCAGATTATTAATTTATGTCAGAAGAAGTCAAACAGAAAATTCAAGATGAACTTCGCCAGCTTGAGGCGGAGTTGAGAACAGAGATTCCGCAGGAACTGAAGAAGGCAGTCGCTATGGGCGACCTGTCGGAAAATGCCGAGTACGAAGCGGCCCGCAATCGCCAGGATTACGTGCGCGCTCGCATAGCAAACCTGCGCAAGCGACTGGCCGACCTTTCGATGATTGATACGTCGCGGCTGCCGATAGATCGCATAGCATATGGCTCGACCGTCGTGCTTTACGATATGGATAGCACCGACGAAGTGACCTTCAAGCTGGTGATGGCCGAAGACTCTGACATTACTAAAAACAAGATTTCTACTACTTCACCCATCGGGCGCGGGCTTATGGGACGCATGGAAGGCGACGAGGTCGAAATCACCACGCCTTCCGGCAAACGCCGGTTCGAGATAGTCAAACTTACTACGGTTCACGACTCAGAGAATTAAGCAGTCTGCTCGTTATAAAGCTCGCAGCCTAAATGCATCGTTGCAGGCGGTGGACGCATCAAAAGCTGGCGCTCGATCAAGGAGAGCTGGTCCTTGACAACCTGCGCAAGCGTTTGAGATATTAGCGCTTCGTTCGCGCGTGCATTGGCCAGATTTGGGAGGCCCGCAGATGATCAGTGAAGCCATCGGAGCAGGTGCTACAAGAATTATTAGCGCGGTGGTGCGCGGGCTTGCTCGCAGTCGAATCAATCCGAACGTGCTGACGTTCATGGGGTTGCTGATGAACATCGGCTGCGGCGTGCTGTACGGGTACGGGATGTTTTTCAAGGCGGGATTATTGATGATCCTCGCCAACATCTTTGACATGTTTGATGGCCAGGTGGCGCGACTTCGCGGGCGCGTCACGCGGTTCGGTGCGTTCTTCGATTCTGTAATTGACCGATACTCCGACATTATAGTTTTCGTCGGCATCATGATCTATTACGCCCGACCGACCGAGCATCATTCGACGCTGCTGGTCGCGCTGACCGGACTTGCGCTGGTCGGGTCTGTGATGATCAGCTACTCGCGCGCTCGCGCCGAGTCGCTCGACATAGCTTGCAAGGTGGGTTTCCTTGAAAGACCCGAGCGCGTGGTGCTGCTCATCATCGGGGCGCTTACAGAGATAGGCCCGCCGAATATGTTCCTGCATAAGATGCCGCAGGTCTTATGGGTGCTTGCAATCTTATCGCACTGGACCGTGGTGCACAGGATTTATCACACGTGGCGCGAGTTGAGAGAGCCTGATCGCGCGGCAGTCGAAGCGGCGCGCGTGAAGCGCGAAGAAGACAGTCTTGTGCAGGCCGATTATTACGTTCAGAACTAAGTTTTGTGTTCTGGTGAGGAGAGCAAAGTGAGTTCAAATCTCGGAATTCAAAACCGGGCCGGGAGCAAGCGGACAATGCTCTGCCCGTGCTGTGGCGGAAAGATTGCGCTTGGCGTGCCCGCATGCCTGTGTGGCGCGCGATTCGTTGGCGAGCCGCTTGATGACACACCGATCAAAGTCAAACGATTCGGCCCCGCGATGACTGCGGTCTTGATGCTGGCAATTGCCGTGAGCGTGCCGCTGATCATTACGAAGTGGCTCGGGATTATTTTATAATTCCCATCTGGCGCGCGGCGCGTGCAATGCGGCTTGCTCGGCGTGATCCTGAATTGTACGGCGGCTATAAGGTGGCGACGGCTACGCTGATTTTGGCCATAGCTGCCGGAGTCTTCTCTGTGGTATATGTCGCAAAGAACATTCCGCAATTTCTTGAGAACCGAAGAGAGCGCCGCCTGGCTGCGACTCATGCGGCCATGTATCACCTTGCTAATCTGCTCGAAACTTACAAGCGGACTTATGGCTCTTATCCGCGAAACACTCAAGAGATCAAGAAAGCCATAACTGAATCGCTTCCGATGGATTACTGGAAAAAGAGCATCCAATATCAGAGCTTCACCGATGCTATTGCGGAAGCAACCGACCGAAATTCGGCAGGACCGGAATCCCTTTTAACAATTTCGAATTGCGTTCAGCGGGGCCGGATGGAAAAGAAGGGACCGACGACGACATAATTATGCGCGACGGGATATTCTTTACAAACGCTGAAGTCAAAAAGCAACCGGCGATACGCAATTCATCCGACCGATAGAAAGTAAGGGGAAAGGAGGAAAGGCGAAAAGGCGAAAGGCGAGGCAGCAGAATCCCGCTCCTTCTTTTCCCTTTCGCACTTTTTCCCCTTTTCCTTTTCCTCTTACCTTTTCTCTTATGTTCAAAAAACTGCTGATAGCCAATCGCGGAGAGATAGCCGTGCGCATCGCTCGCGCGTGCCGCGAGATGAGCATATCGCCAGTAGCCGTGTACTCTGATGCAGACCGCGCGGCGCTTCACGTTCGCAGCAGTGATGAAGCCATCCATATTGGCCCTGCGCCTTCAAGCGAAAGTTACCTCTCGATAGAAAAAATCATTGATGCGGCAAAGCGCGCGGGCGCAGAAGCTATTCATCCCGGCTATGGCTTCCTGTCAGAGAATGCCGAATTCGCTCTCGCAGTCGAGCAAGCGGGACTCACGCTGATCGGCCCGCCCGCTTCGGCGATGAAATTGATGGGCTCGAAGACCAGCGCGCGCATCGTGGCGCAATCGGCAGGCGCGCCCGTAGTGCCCGGAACAACTTCGCCTCTCGAATCAATCGAAGAAGCCGAAAGCGTAGCCGATCTGACGGGCTATCCCGTTATGCTCAAAGCAGCAGCGGGCGGCGGCGGAAAAGGCATGCGATTGGTCAACTCGCGCGAAGAAATCCGCAGCGCCTTTTCGCTTGCGGCAGCAGAAGCCGAATCGAGCTTCAAAGATTCGTCCATCTACATCGAAAAATACATCGAGCGACCGCGCCACATCGAGATTCAGTTGATAGGCGACCGGCACGGCCAGATAGTTTATCTGGGCGAGCGCGAATGCTCGCTTCAACGCCGCCATCAGAAAGTCGTCGAAGAATGCCCTTCGCCAATTGCAGATGAAGATTTGCGAAGGCGTATGGGCGAGGCCGCTGTCAGCATCGCCCGCAGCGCCGGTTATTTCAACGCAGGCACTATCGAGTTTCTCGTTGATCGAGATCGGAATTTTTACTTTCTTGAAATGAACACGCGGCTTCAAGTCGAGCACCCTGTGACTGAGATGGTCACGGGCCGCGATCTGGTTCACGAACAGATAAAAGTTGCGGCAGGCCACCGGCTGTCGTTTTCGCAAGACGATATTTTGATGCGCGGCGCGGCCATCGAATGCCGAATCTATGCGGAAGACCCTGAAAACAATTTTCTGCCGAGTCCTGGCCGCATCACGGGACTCAGAGTTCCTTCGGGGCCGGGCGTGCGCGATGACAGCGGCATCTACGAAGGATGGGAAGTTCCTGTTTACTACGACCCTCTGCTTGCGAAGCTCTGCGTGTGGGCCGAGACTCGCGAAGCCGCAATCAATCGCCTCGCGCGCGCGCTGGACGAATATGCGATAGAAGGCATTCGCACATCGCTCGCCTTCTTTCGCGCAGTCGTTCGCAACGAAGAGTTCCGGCGCGGCCAGTTCGACACAGGATTCATTGATCGCTTCTTAAAAGATGGAATGAATGCCAGTCATTCGACCGGTGATCGGGACGAAAGGCTTCGAGACCTTGCGGCCATCGCAGCCATCCTGCACGCTCGCGCGCACCGAACGCACGCCTGCGCGCGAATCCGAAAGCCGTTGGAAATTATACGGGCGACTGGCTGGGCGAAGATGAGATACGAAGCTGAAATAGATGGCCGACAGGTGAGCGTCGAGCTTGACGAGCGCGACGGGCGCGTATCGGCAAAGATAGGCGAGCGGGCTTATGATCTGGAGATAGCGCGTCCTGAAGAAAGCGTGTATCTGATATTCGACGGAGATCAAGTCTACGAAGCGCGCGCGTGGAATGAAGCGACGAGCGCATTGCGCGTGCAACTGCGTGATCGAATATTCGCAGTCAACATAATTGATCGAAAGCACAGGCGCGCGACGACAGATCACAGCAGCGAAGGCCGTCAACAGCTAACCGCTCCAATGCCGGGCAAGGTAGTGCGCGTGCTCCTGAAACCCGGCGATGAAGTGGCTGCCGGTCAAGGCGTCGTCGTGGTCGAAGCGATGAAGATGCAAAACGAAATCAAATCGCCAAAGATCGGGCGCATCATCGAGATTCGCGTCGCAGAAGGCGCTACGGTTACCGCAAATCAAGTGTTGGTCATCGTCGAATGAAGATTCACTTCTTCGGATCGTTGGCGTTGATGAATTTGACGAGGCTCTCTGTATACTCCTTCGGCATATAGCCCGATGCTATGGCCGTCAGATGTGACTTTCCGGGCAATACGACATTTGTAAAATTCTTTACCTCGCGCTGCATGCGAGTCGTCTTTACATTCGGCCTGTCGAACTCGCCATTGATCGCAAGCATTGGGATATTCAACTTCGTCAAATCAAGCTGAGGGGCAGCAGGTCTTGGCGCACTCGCACCGGCAGCCGGAAGCGCAGGCCGCGTCACGGGTGTTTCGGCCATCTTCTCCGCCTCTTCTTTAGTCATCCCGTTATCCATCGCGTGCCTTATTCTGAGCCGCTTGCTTACTTCATCTTCCTGCGGGTCGCGCCCCTGCTTATCCGGCGGCACTTTCTCTTTCCAAGCCGGATCAACTTCTGGAATTCCCGAACCGCCGAAAGAAGCCGTAATCATCCGATCAGGAATCATCGCCAAAAGTCGCCCCACGATTCCGCCGCCCATTGAGTAACCGTGAAAGTGCGCCTTCTTGATCTTGAGATGATCCATCAACTCGACCACGTCCTCTGCTTTGCCCGGCCCGTTGATTTGCGGCTTGTCGCTCTTGCCATGATTTCTGCAATCGAGCGCCACGACCATATGATTTTTGGCCAGCGCATCGAAATTGCCGTTCGCTATCCAATTGCCCGCCGCGCTGCCTGTGTATCCGTGAATCAGGATCACTGCCGTGCCTTTGCCTTTGACGTAGTAGTGAATCTTCACTCCGTCAGAAGCCGTCATGTCGCCTTCTTTCGTTTCACCATTTTTTTCGTTCGCTTTAGTTTTATCGAAGGCTGCGACAACGCTCGCCGTCATCATCATGCACAGAGCGATTGCCAGAATGTTTCGTAGTCTCATCACATTTCTCCTTTCTTCATTCAAGGTAAAGAAAGCGCAACTAAGCGACCCTCATAAGTGGCAACCACGATGTATTGTTTACCACCGGCCATGTAAGTCATCGGCGTGCCGTGAGGAAAGCTATCAAGTTTTATTTCAGCGATCACTTTGCCTGTAGCTTTATCGAAGGCGCGGAAAAAATTTGCGCCGCCGCCGCTGCTGCCGCCGCGACCTCCGTACCCTTGCCCGACAAAAAGCAGCGTCTTGGTAAGCAACGGGCCGCCGCCGCCCGCGCCTAATGGGCCAACGTCTTTGCCGTTGCCGAGCAGTTCATTCACTTTTTGACGCGGGCCATCGCCGTGCGGAATTTGCCAGACGTGCTCACCTGTATTCAGGTTGATGGCGGTGATTCTTCCATAAGGCGGTTTGAACAGCGGCAGACCTCGCGGCCCCATTGGGTTGCCACCTGCCGTTCGAGCGTACTGAAAGTTTGAGTAGCTCGGGTTGGGCTTGTTCAGTTTGACGACGATGGGGCCGGTGCTTGAGGGGATATAGAGTATCCCTGTTTCGGGGTCTAAAGCTGCGCCCCACCAGTTGGCCCCGCCGCCCCAACCCGGAAGATTGATTGTCCCTTTCTCGGAAGGCGGAGTGAAAAGCGGGCCGTGCTCGAACTGGTTGAGTATCTTGATCGCCTCCTGGCGCAGTTCGGGTGTGAAGTCAATCAGGTTGTCTTCCGTCGCCCCCTGTATCTCATACGGCGCGGGCTTTGTTGGAATAGGTTGCGTCGGTGAACTACGCTCTCCGGGTATCGTGGATTGAGGCACAGGGCGCTCTTCAATCGGCCAGACGGGTTTGCCCGTCACGCGATCAAAGACGAAACAGAATCCTGTTTTGCTGATCTGAGCGACCGCTTTGATCTGCTTGCCGTTCACCTTGATGTTGCAGAGCACGGGGGCGGCGGGCAGATCATAATCCCAAAGCCCGTGATGGACTGTTTGATAATGCCAGACGCGCTTGCCTGTTTTGGCTTCGACGCATATCAGACTTTCCGCGAAAAGATTGTCGCCGAGCCGGTGACCGCCGTACCAGTCATTGGTCGGCGTGCCCGTCGGAAGATAGACATAACCCAGTTCATCATCAACGCTCATCATCGTCCAGACGTTGGTGTTGCCCGTGTACTTCCACGAATCGTTTTCCCATGTATCGTTGCCGAATTCGCCTGCCTGAGGGACCGTGTGAAAAATCCATGCGGGTTTGCCGGTTCGAACGTCGAAGGCTTGAATGTCGCCGCGCGGCGCTTCTTTTTTTAGCGGGCCGTCATTGATCGAAGCACCTACGATCACAACATCGCGGCACACGACTGGAGGAGATGTGACGGCATAATTGCGCGCGTTGATGGCGAGCGGTATGGCTTTCGTCAGGTTCACCTTTCCGCCTTCACCGAAATCAGAAATCGCCGTGCCCGTCTTCGCGTCAATCGCTATCAGGTAAGCATCACTGGTTCCGATGAATAACCGTTCGGCTTTGCCGTCAGTCCAATAGGCTACGCCTCGATGCAAAAAACCGAGGTTGGTCGGATGCCCTGTCTCATAGCTCTTCGGGTCATAGACCCAGATGGTCTGGCCTGTCGCGGCATTGATCGCAGCCACCTGGCTCAACGATGTGCTGATGTATAAAACTCCATTGATCATCAGCGGCGTGGCTTCGTAACCAAGCGTGTAAAGCTTCTGGTTCTGTTGCATGACTTTCAGGTCAGGCGAATCCCACGTCCACGCGACTTTCAAATTCTTCGCGTTGTTGCGATTGATCTGATCCAAAGGCGAATACTTCGTGCTGCCTTGATCGCCGCCATAAAAACGCCACTCGCCTTTTTTGGCAGGGTCTTTCCCCCCCGCAGGCAAAGCTACCGAAGCCAGTAACATCAAGCATCCGAGTAATGCCGAAAATTGTTTGAACCGCTGCATCAATTTTCTCCTTGTTGTTTAGGCGTCGGCACTGCGGCGCGCAGACGCAGAAAGATTCACCGCAGAGACGCAGAGGACGCAGAGGGGGCACAGAGGATAAAGAGTGTTTCTCTGCGTAATCTCTGCGTCCTCTGCGTCTCTGCGGTGAATTCCTATCATCTTAATTGCTGGCGTTATTGCTCTGCTCGCACAGCGTCTTCGACCGTTTTCTGTTCCGGGCATTCTTCCAGTAGCCGTTGCACGCTCCAGTGTTGCTTATCCAGCAGGTGAGCGACCAGCAAGTGATAGCGCACGTACAATCCTGATTTCCACCTATCCATCTCAGGCGCTTCGGCCAAAAATGCGCGACGGGCTTCGTCGTAATTGAACGCATTGCCTTTGGCGACATAGTCGGCGTAGCCTTCGCGCACCCACTCCGGCAGGTTGTAATAATCGAACCATCCGACTGCCTGAACAGTCAGCGTGTGAGTGATTTTCATGCGTAATGAAGTAATCGAGCGTTCGGTCTCCCGGCACTTGCTTGCCCGAAGGCCCGATCAATCGGTTCTCTTCAATCGCAGCGTCTCTGAGAAACACGTTGCTGGTCAGCGGATATTGATTTACGCCGGCCACTCCGTAGTTGCGATTGAAAAAGAGCCGCTGTCGCCAGCGCGCGTTGCAGATAAAAGCCGTATGGCGTTGCCCGGATGAATAGAGCGGTGAAGCGGCCAGCTTTGCTTCGACTGTTTCCAGAACTCGCTTTCCTTCTTCCGGTGAAAATGGCTGATCTGAATAGAGCACGAGATTATTGGCGCTGACCGAAGACCGGAAAAACGGCTGCGGAAAACACAACAATGCCCAGTACAAGACTAAGACTCCAAGCACCGCAGCCGTAATTCTCAGCCAGAACTTTTTTGTCGGTTTTATTTTTCATGTGCCCTTTTCTCAGCTACGACGAGAAGCTCTGGCCGGTTTCCGACATCTTTCAATTTTGAGATGAGCGACGCTTCTGGAATTGCTCCAGAAAATCCAACTGCTCCTTGAGCAAATGATTGCGCATCTGAACCGAATCGCCGAAGTCTATATAAGCTTCTGCGTCGCGGTTGTACGGAGTCCACTTGAGCAATCCTTTGCCGTTGGGGTCGCCGGTCGTCGCAAAGTTCACCCAGTAACTCATCATCATATCGGACAGCTTAAAATCGTCTCCTGTCATCGCCGTGTTCTGCCGGTCGAGATTATTGAACACGTAAGCAATCTCGCCCGCGTGGTAAGCTCCAAGATATTTGCTGTTCGGGTTCGGAGGCGCGTGGCTGAAAAAATATAGATAAGCTTTTGAACGACCCGTCGCCGTAGCGCGTGCCCAGGTGCGCATCTGCAAGGTGAAAATCGTGTCGCGCAAGCTGCCCAGATATGCAGCCGTGATGTCCGCATCGGTTTTCACCGGATAGACCGCATCGAATTCTTTTGTAGCTTCGCCGTATTGAGCTTCGACGCGCTTGCGATAATCTTCCATCGTTTTTGGCAAGCCTACTGGCGATGTCAGCGAAGTCATTTCGTTGGCGTTCGAGCCGACGATCACGGGCACATCGTTTTGTTTGCCTCGCGCAAAGATGTTACGAATCTCGTCGGGCAATACCCATCCATCCACGTTCGGTTGCGTGCGGAACTTTCTCCCCTCCGCATCGTTGTTGGATAGCTCGACGATCTTTTCGGCTGGCACTGCGCGCAGTGCTTTTATGGAATCGGCTCCGGCGGCTTTGGCAAAGGCCGCGCCGATTTTTTCGGCTGACGGCATTTTATCGCGATCCTCTTTCAGATAAGTCATCGGCCCGAATTGTCCGCCGCTCTCGCCGATTGCGCGATGAAACAATCCCTTTGCGAGCGGCGAAGCGACCAACACATTAACGCTCCACGAGCCCGCGGACTCGCCGAAGATGGTCACTCGACCGGGATCACCGCCGAAGGCCGCGATGTTTTTCTGCACCCACTTCAAGGCGGCAATCTGATCCAATACGCCGTAATTGCCTGATGCGTGATTGGGGGATTCAGCGGTCAATTCCGAGTGAGCAAGATAACCGAGCGGGCCAAGCCTGTAATTGATCGTCACCAGAACGACGCCTTTCTTTGCGAAAGCCGTCCCGTCATAAGTAGGAGTCGCGCCCGACCCGCGCGTCAACGCGCCGCCGTGAATCCACACCATCACAGGTCGCTTCTCGCCCGCTTTGGCTGCGGTCCACAGGTTGAGATAAAGACAATCTTCGCTCTGCTTTTTCGGCGGCGAGTAATAAAGCGATGCTTGCGGATAAGGCGCTTGCGGGCACTCCGGCCCGAAGTCGTTGCACGGGCGGACGCCTTCCCAGGCGACGACAGGCTGAGGCGCTTTCCACCGCAACTCGCCTACGGGAGGCGCGGCAAAAGGAATGCCTTTGTAGCTCGTGACGGCGTCAGCCGTCGTGCCTGTGATCAGCCCTCCATCTACGCGAACGTTGCCGTTTATTGAAAATGCGCGCGTGGAAAAATTGAAAACGGAAAATGCCAGAATGAGAGTAACAGTAAGCAAGCCGAGCTTGCGCGGTATTGATAGAGCGTTTAGTCGCGTCATTTCATTCTACCTTTCGTTGTGTTTTGATCCGCGTGATCGGAGTGAAGACAGTTTACTGAAAAACGGGGCGTCGCGAAATCCCTTCACGACGCCCATTGCCATCGCTTGATTAGAAGTTAATTCGCGCTGCGAGTTGAAACGCTCGCGGCCCGCCTGATCCGAATATCGCATTCACTCGGCCCGTAGGCTGCCCGAAGTTGAATGTCGCAGGGTTTCGACCCGGCGCTGTTATCGTTACTGTTCCGTTCGCTGCTTTCGTAGCAGTCGGGCGCACATACGCATCCAGCGTATTGCTGAAGCCTGTCAGGTTGGCGACGTTGAAGATGTTGAACCCTTCGCCTATTAACAGGAGCTTCACTTTTTCAGTAATGGAGATTGTTCGCGTAATGCGGAGGTCGTGCGTCATGAAACTATCCCCATTAGAAAATTTCTCCGGCAAGACGATGAACGGGAATGCTGTGCCGATTGCATCGCGTTGCGCGCCAACGGGGATGCTGGCCAGCGGCGTGTCTTGCGGCGCTGGTACCGACGAGTTGTATTGATTCACCAGCCGTCTTATGTCATTCGCGTTCAGATCGTATCCGAACGAACTGACAACGGTGCCCGGCAATCTGAAAGTAAACGTCCCGTCTCCTTCAACATCCAAAGTGCCCGGAAGAACGACCGAAGTCGGTGTCGCCGATTGCATCTGCATGATGGTTGACACCTGCCAGCCGTTCAAGGCTCCGCTCAAGAATCGCTGGTTGCCTTTGTACTCCGGCAAATTCCATATCCCGCTGGCCGTGAATCGGTGCCTTGGGTTGCCGGAGCCGATGCCGTGCCCTTCGTGGAGATCGATGTTGCTTGAGACGCTGGCGAAAGTCCAATACCGCGACAGAGAATAGGCTCCGGTCATCGTAAAGCCATGAGAGAATCGCTTGTCCACTTTGACCTGCAAAGCGGTATACCTGGAGAGTATTCCCGGCATACCGTATTGGAATGGCCCATTCGAGCATTGAGCATTCGGGTCGTTCCTTTGCGCGGCTGTCGTGCACGCGGGTATGACAGGCGTTCGCACAAGGCTCAACGGATTGAGCGCACCGGCTGACGCTCCTATCGGAATCAGCGTATAGTTCGGCGCGAAATCATTCCAGCGATTGATGTCCGGGAAGAACAACTCGAAGGCTCCGAATCCCACGCCTCGTCGCATCACGAAGTCCGCCGATACCGACATGCTGCGCATGACCTCTCGTTGCACGCCCACGTCCAGGTGTATCGTATACGGCGTCCGCGCTGAATCATTGTTATAAATGGCGTCCAAAAGCTGTCCGCCTTGAACCGACTTGGTGATCTGAACGCCTCGAACCGAGAGGTCTGTTCCATTGAACGGATTGCTTGCTGCCAGCAGGTCTCTCGCCGTCGGCACATACGCCAGCATGTCCACAAGCGTGAAGTTGGCAGGCGTTGTGAAGTTCAGAAATGCTGGTTGTCCCGGCTGGCCCGCCTTCGGATTCGGCAGCAACGAGCCGGTGAACGCCTGTAGCCCATTCCCCGCAGGCCCGAACAGTATTCGTTGATCGAGGTTGAAGAAGCCTACGTTTGGCGACGTGTGATGCAGTGATATGCTCGAACGGACGACCGTCTTCTGATCGTTGCCAATCGCCCACGCGAAGCCCAGCGCCGGGTCAAAGTTCTTATACCTTTGCCCTATCCTGCCCAGCTTGTCTGCTCCCAGCAGCGGCGCAAGGTATTGCGGCAGATCGAGGTCGTGATAAAGCGTGTTGTCCTCGAACGACCAGCCCAACCCATAGTTGAGCGTGAATCCTTTGACTATCTGCCAAGCGTTTTGCGCGTAGAAGCGAATGTGGTTGTTGGCAAGTACATCCTTATACCTGAAAGGCGCAGGCTGGCCAGGGTCGCCGATTCCTATTGCCAGCGTGCCCGTCATAGACAGCTTCAGAAGGTCAGCGAAGGTTGCTCCCGTACCGCCCGTCTTCAAGCTTGCAGGCAGAGCGTTGTAGATTGTCGGACTCTGCGTTTGAAGCTGCGTCGGCGTGAATGCCGCAAACGAGCCGGGCGCGTTCTGATTCCACGTCCCGTGCGCATTGCTGTGTTCCCAGTTGCCTCCGAAGCGAACGCGATGCGTCCCCTTTGTCCAGCTCACGTTGTCTGTCCACTGAAAGGTGCGCGGGTGACGGTCTTGCGAGACGTTGATGTTAGTTCCGATTTGCAGCCCTCCATAGAAACTGATTCGCGGGCCGCCCAGTCCGAAGCAGAAATCAGGGTTTCCGCTTATGTTTTCGCACTCTGCCAGCGTTGGCGGGCGTAGCCGGTTTCTAAAGTACGAATACGAGAACCGGAAATCGTTGACCAGCGTCGGCTTCAATACACTCGTCACGCCCATCTGCGTTTGGTAGGCATAGTTACTCGAAGCAATCCAGGTAGTCTCCATGTTCGTTCCGGCTATGCCGTCATTTGCGTCTATCGCGCCACGAAGGAAGGCCGTGTGTTTCTGGTTGATCGTGTAGTCGAGACGAACGTTGGTGAGATGCCCTTCCTGTGGCTGTTGTGCTACGTGATTGAACCCGAAAAGCGTTGCGTCGGTAAATGTGATCGAGTTTGCGCCGACCTGATCGTTGCGTTCATAGTTGCCGAAGAAGAAGAGTTTATCCTTCTTGATCGGCCCGCCGATGGAGCCGCCATACTGCCTGCGAACAAAGAACGGGTCAAGCACACGAGCGCATGCATCCGACGTCGGGTCGTTGCATAGCGGGTTGAGCGGAAGTCCGGTGAGCCCCTTCTCGTTGGGTCGTCTGAAGCCCGGGAAGGCAGACATATTATGGTCGCGGTAGAAGAAAAACCCGCTCCCGTGAAATTCATTGCTGCCTGTGCGAGAGACCACGTTAACGGCTCCGGCAGAAACGGTACCGGCTGAGAGATCAAAGCCGAGCGTGCTGATTTGAAATTCCTGCACGGTCTCGGCAGAGAAGTTCTGCGACGTGCCGCCCGTTATACGGTCATTGACTCGCGACCCGTCTACGGAAATCAAGGTCATTTGTTGAGGAGCACTGCCGACTGAAATCTGAAAGTAGTTATTGGGATTGCCCGCGCCGGAATTGCCGTTGTAGGTGACATTGACGCCCGGCTCAAGCAAGGCGATTGAAAGAAAGCTGCGCCCGTTTAGAGGCAGGTTCTGGACAAGGTTGCGATTGATGATGCCGCCGACGACTGTGTCAGTAGTGTTGATGACAGGAGCTTCCGCTGTCACATCAACGACCTGCGTGACCGACCCGACCGTCATCGAGAAGTTGGCAGAGGTGGTGTTGCCAACCACGACAGGCAAGGTTTGAATCTGAGTGGCAAATCCCTGAGCCTCCATCTTCAACTCATATTCGCCGGGCATCAGATTCTCGAAGGAGAAATTGCCATCACTATTGGTGTTGAGTTTCCTGGCAGCGCCGGTTGCCTTGTTGGTAAGGGTGACTGTAGCATTCGCCACCACAGCATCATTTTGATCTTTCACCGTCCCGTTGATCGCTCCGGTCGCGTTTTGCGCAAAGACGGGCAAGCCTGTGTTTGATAACAATGCCAACACAGCAACCACGCGCAGTAGATAGCTGAGCTTAGTCCGCATAAACTTTCCTCCTTTTTTGCCGCATCATTAGAACAATGATGCGAGGATGAATGAGTTAGCGTGTGCCTCCTCACTAAATCACCGAGAGTGAGAGTGGGAGTTAAGCCCCTTGCCTTCGAAAACGATTTGGCTCAATCGAGCCGGAGCAGTTTGTGAGCGGAGTCGCCCCGGCTTCCCCCACCCGTGATTAAAATGCCTATCGAACCCGCGTTGTCTTAACTTGTTATTAACTTTGCAAAAACAGTGCGTATTAAAACTGGAAGGGCCAGCTTCTTATTCTTTAAACAGGTTCGACAGCTCTGCCGGTGCTTCGAATGCGCGTTCAGAAATTTCGGTCGCCGGTGATCAAAACGGCCCTTGATCGGAGTCTAAACTTTCGACTCCTGTCCTGATAATCCGCTTATCCCCTGATAACCGACTGACCGCCCGGTAAGTTTATGCCTGAAGCTTTTCGGTGTCAAATCCAATCTGAAGCGAAAGTTATAGAATCGATTCAAAATGCGTTTGTGGTGGGATTACGGTAACGACATGAAGAATCTGTTGGCGATACGATTTGAGGAGACGGGCTGCTTTAGAGTATGCGAAACGTCAGGCAAAATCACCGGCGATCACGTCGAGTCTGCGAGCGCAGCACTCCGCCGAGCGCTATCTTTGTAGCCTCTTCGGCTATCTGTTCGGGGGTCAGTCTGCCTTCGGGTTTGTACCAGCGAGACAGCCATAAGATCATACCGAGCAGGCTGAAGGCAGCGGTCGTTTCATCCACATCTGCCAACTTTCCTTCTTCGTTGAGTTGCTTGAGCGTATCTCGGACCAGGTCTACGTAAACGCGCTTCCGTTGATCAATCTTGCGGCGCTGCACGGCAGTCAGCCCGGCTACCTCGTCCACTATGATTGTAACCGGATTATTGCCGTACTGAGTGCTCCGGCTGGTGATCAGATGCACGTGATTTGCAATGATGGTTCGCAGTCGCTGCTCGGCATCGGCGACGGCGCGCGCTGGAATGATTACTTGCTCGTCGAGCGAGTCCATTCCGTAATTCATAATGCCGTAGAGCAATTCTCTCTTCCCGGAAATATGATGATAGATGCCCGCTTTGGTGATTCCGACAGCTTCCGCGATGTCGTTCATGGAAGTCGCATCGTAGCCTTTTTCACAAATGATATGGGCCGCCGCACGGTATATCTCTCCCAAACGATCTGGTTCGGTCGAAGCGGACTGGCTGAAGGGGTTTTTTGTTAGCCTCATAATTTACAATAACGGCGCGACTGGTGCGCGAAGTCAGAACAGCAAATTTGATCCTTTACCATTCCTCTTCGGAACGCCACTGTAATGTATTCTCTCTCAAGCTTGCAGCTTGAGACAACAGCCGTTTGTGTCTGATTGACAAAACGGTAAAATACTTCCCTATGCCCAAAGTGTCAAGTTAGCAGAAATCAATCAGCAAACAAAGGAATATCCACCGCAGATTAGCATTGCTCACTTCGAGCGAAACCGCTTGCAGAGTTGTCACCCCAAATCGTTCGTATTGATTCGCAATTGGTGTTCTAATTTTTTCCACTCGCCAGGCAACTTTTAATCATCCTTTGATAAGCCTAAAAAATAAGAAAAAAAGGCTTTTTTTCTCGCGAATCATCTTTGGCACGGCAGTTGTAATCATCAACGACGCAGAGCAATTGTGAATGACTCTGGCAGTAATGAGAGGGAGGATAAAAATGAAACTGAACGGATTGAGGAGAACGATAAGCGGTGCTGCCCTGACGATTGCTGTGATGTTTGGCATCACGATAGGTTTGAGTTCGTCAGCTCAGGCGCAGTACCGAGACTACAATGGCCGTTATGACAATGGCCGAAATGGCTATCAGCAATGGTCCAGAGAACGAGTCAGGGATTATGCCCTGAAGCTCGCCTATCACAATGCTTACACAGAAGCTAATAGGGAGAAGGATAGTCGCCGCAGGCCAAACTATAGAGATATGCCGGGCTATCGCAATGATGATAACGGCTATCTGACATGGATGGGCTACAGAGACGATTATCGCCAAGCTTATCGCAGGGGCTACGAGATGGGATTCAACGAATCCCTGCAAGGCCGCGCGCGACGCTATGACAGAAATGATGTCGAGCGAGTGCTAGGCAGCGATTTGGAAAGAACCTATGACAACGACCCGTATGATGACAGAAGCGGGCGTGATCGCGGCGGGCGCGACCGTGACGGTGATTGGCGCGATGGGCGCGGCGGGCGCAATGACATGTATCGCATAGCTCAGCAGAACGGGTATAACGACGGCCTGCGCAGCGGTCAATCAGAGAGAAATAGCCGTCGTAGCTTTGATTACCAGAACGATGACCGCTATCGTGACGCATCGAGCGGCTACCGCTCGGAGTATGGCAACCGCGACCAGTATCGCCAGGCGTATCGCGAAGGCTATCAGCGCGGTTATGAGGAAGGCTACCGTCAAAACAATCGCGGCAGATTCCCGTGGCCTTTCTAAAATGAAATAACAGCACTCTATGATTGAGTGCGAGCGGATTTGAAATCGGCAACGATTTCGTAAAAACCGGGCAGCGAGCATAAGCCCTTAGCTCGCTGCCCGGTTTTCTTTTCTAGCAGTTCTATGAATAGCGCACGCTTGTGAGTGGTGTTAAGCTAATGGCCGGAAAGAGAGAACATTGATGACTGAACAAACCGGCGCGACAAAGCTGAGCCTCGATTACACAATCTTCTGCGAAGACGTGCGGCTTGAGATAAATAACAGGCTCAGTTTAATGGGATTATTTTATGCTATACAGGTTCCGCAACTGCCCATCACACTGCTGAAACTGGTTATATTCAACCATTGGACGGGCGATGGTCAGTATCTTTCAGAAGTCCGAATACTGACGCCTGATCGTTCGCAGCCTATAGCCGTTTCGCAGCCTTCGTCTTTTCAAGTTCCTCCTGATGGATTTGCCGACAATGTGACCATGTTCGCCAATGTGACTTTCCCCGGGGCTGGTGACTACGTCGTGCAAACGCTCATTAATTCAAATGTGTTCGCCGAACATAAGCTCATCGTCAATAACATAAACCAGCCGCCACCCGACATCAGCACAGAAACAATTCAATAGTGCTCAATTTGGTGTTGACCCTTAACGACCAGCCAGTTAGGCTTTCATCGAAAACAATGATTGCGGAAAGCCGGGAGTGCGACCGATTCCTCATAGGCCATCCGCGCGATCCAATGCAGAAAGAACAACTGCTCAGTTTGCTCGATACCGCTGCGCGTGAAGTGTTTGAGCGTGCCAAGCCGCTTGCCCGCGCAAGAGGCGGTGTGCTTACGCCATTGCACATACTCGTCGCGCTGCTTGAAGATTCAGCGCCTACTTCCGAACAGTCGGCTGAGATGCTTCGTTCGGCAACCGATGCGCTGGTGTCCAAGTACACGCAGCCTGGAGAAGCGATAACGATTCCAAAAGATACTCAGGCGGTAATCTCGCAGGCAGGAGAGATGGCGCAAGCAGAAGGCGCGGCGCTTGCCACGCCCGATCATTTGCTGCGCGCGGCGCTTGCAAGCACATTCGTCCGAGATGCTCTGGGTGACGAGCAACCTCTGCCTGCCGCTCCCCCTTCTCAAACAGTAGAGAGCGCCCGTCCTGATCTTTATACTGCTCGCGCGTTGACAGGCTCGCTAAAAGACTATTGCGCAGACCTCGCGGAAGAGTTGCGTGCCTCTTCCGCGCATCCGTTCGTAGGACGCGAGCGCGAGTTGACGGCTGTGCTCGAAACCCTGTGTCGAAAGCTGAAGAACAATCCTCTGCTCATCGGCAAACCCGGCGTAGGCAAGACCGCGCTCGTCAGCGCCGTAGCCACGCGGCTGTGTGGGGGCAACGTGCCCGTGCGGCTTCGAGGCAAGCGAATACTGGAAGTCTCGCGACTGCGACTGCTGGCCGATGCGAAATTCGCAGGCGACATAGAAGAGCGATTAAAGCAATTGCTTGCGGACGTGAAGCGCGAGGGCGATGTGATTCTGTTCTTCGACGAGATACACACGCTGTTGAACGCGGGCGGCACGGGCGGCACGAGCGACATTGCCAACCTGCTGAAGTCCGCGCTCTCGAAAGGCGAGATCACCTGCATTGGCGCGACGACGCTCGCAGAGTATTACAAGTACATAGCGCGCGATGAAGCACTGGCGCGACGATTCAGCACAATAACCATCGAAGAGCCTTCGTCTGAAGAGACGCGTCGTATACTGATGGAAACGCGCAGTTCATTTGAGTCTTATCACGGCGTGAAAATCGAAGACGACATCATCACGATCATTGTTGACATGGCCGAGCGTTACCTGCACTCGCGCAGCTTTCCAGATAAAGCGTTCGACTTGCTCGATAAAGCCGCGGCGAAAGCCACGCTCGCAGGACTCGACCACCTCACGCGCGAAAGCGTGACTGAAACACTTTCCGAAACCACAGGGCTTCCGCTTGAGATCATGGACGAAGACCCTGCGGAACGGCTTGAACGGCTCGAAGAGTTTCTCAACCGCGCCGTGCCGGGTCAGGAGCGCGCGGCCCGGGATGTTGCGCGCGTCGTGCGCATAGCAAAGCTCGGGCTTGAACTCAGACCCGAACGACCGGACGGCGTTTTCCTGTTCGTTGGGCCGGAAGGCGTAGGCAAGCACGAGTTGGCAACGGCGCTTGCGAAGTTCCTATACGGCTCGTCGCAGAAGGTGACTGACTTCGACTTGAGCCAGTTCACCGAAAGCTGGTCAATGTCGCGGTTCATCGGCGCAGAGCCGGGATACGTCGGTTACAGCGAACGCAGCGGGTTGCTCGCCAAAGCTGCGGAAGACAATCCTCACTCGGTTCTCTATTTCCGCAACGTTGATATTGCGCACGCAATCGTTCAGCAATTTCTCGGCGAAGCGTTCGAGCAAGGCCGATTCACAGACGCGACGGGAGCGCGGATTTCTCTCTCGAACATGACCATTGTGATGTCGCTTTCGCAGATGAGCGAGACCAACAAGCATTCGCATGTCGGATTTTTAGCGCCAAGTGAAACGAGCGGAGAGTATCGCCCGACAGGCAATCTTCGCGCAACGGGCAGCCTTCATATCAGAGAGCGCGGCGCGGGGTTCGGGCTTACGGAGTCGCTCGCAGCGACGATTGACGAAGTGATAGAGTTCCAGGTGCTTGATCGCGCAGCAACTGAAAAGATCATCGCCGAAAGGTTCGATTCATTAAAGTCACGGCTCGAAGCGGCGCAGCCCGTGATCATAAAGATGGACCCGCAGCTTGTGGCTTTCTTCAACGAGCGGCTTCGAGCAGAGCGCAAGAGTCTTGCGCAGTTGGAACGCATGTTACAGGAAACAATTATCATTCCTTTCACGCACCTGCACCTCGACCGCAAGGCTCCGGGCACGCGGCCAGAGGTGAAGATTTTCATAGAAGAGGGCACAGTGAAGGTTGACATAGAAAGCAGCGACGAAAGGTCTTTCCAGTAAACATACTGAGCAGTTACCAATAAAGATGGAATTCAAAAGCGACGCGCATAAAAAAGCCTACGAGAAAACGCGCGATTACCTGCACACTCTCTTCGGCGAAGTGAACGTAAAAGCGACTGGCGATACTTTCGTGTTACAGGAAGGCTCGACCTTCGTTTATGCGCGCACGTTTCCGATAGGCGGCAATAAATCGGGGGTTGAGATTTTCGCTTACGTCGTGGTTGATGTGGATGTAACTGAAGATTTGATGCGTTACCTGCTCACGTACAACCTGCGCTTGATACTCGGCGGGTTTGGGCTTTCGGTTGGCGAGGATGGCAAAGGCGCTGTCGTGTTGACTCATACAATCTTAGGCGATTCGATGGATCGTGAAGAGCTTTACGGCTCGGTGTCGGCCATCGCAAGAGTAGCCGATGACCTCGACGATCAAATAGTCACTGCCTTTGGCGGCAAGACCGCGCTCGATAAATTGATGGCGACCCAGCACGCGCCCGCCGAATACTGGGAGTAAAGGCAATGATGAACTATGAATGATGAACTATGAACAAAAGCCTGATTGCTCGATGTTCATCTTTCTCATTCATCATTCATCATTCATAGTTCATCGTTATGTTAAAGGTCGGACTCACAGGCAGCATAGCGGTTGGCAAGAGCTTCGTGCTTTCGGTGCTTGGCGAGCTTGGATGCGTGACGTTTGATGCCGACAAGATTGCGCATTCGGTGATGGAGCCGGGTCGCGAGGCTTACCGTGACATCGTGAGCGAGTTCGGCCCGCTTGTGCTCGCGGAAAACGGGATGATTGATCGAGCAAAGCTAGGCGCGATTGTGTTCGCCGATGCGGAGCGTCGCAAGCGATTGAACGAGATCGTCCACCCGCGCGTCATCGAAGAACAAAATCGCATGCTCCGTGAAGCAGAAGCCGCCGACCCTCTTGGCATCGCAATCGTTGACGCGGCGTTGATGATCGAATCGGGCGGGTACAAGCGATTCGACAAGCTGATCGTCGTCTACTGTGACCGCGAGACGCAAATAAAACGGCTGATCGGTCGCAATCAAATCACGCGCGAAGACGCCGAGCGCAGGGTCGCCGCGCAGATGTCTTCGGAAGAAAAACGACGCTACGCCGATTACGAGATAAACACGGCGGGCACGATGGAAGAGACTCGCAAGCGTGTGACGGAAGTCTATAACGAGTTGCGCCGCCTTCAACAAACCTGAACGGCGCAACTCATCGAAATTCAATCATTCAGTGCAAAACTATTCCGACCGAAAGCCGCGCGTTGCTTTGCGTGCCGCCGCCAAAACGAGTTAGCACATAATCGGCCTGAATCATCCTGAAGCTCAAGTTTTCACTTAGCTTCAAATCCAACCCGCCGCCAAACGCAGCAGTGAAGGCCAGGTCAGCAGCGGAAATTTCTCTGGTTATATTGCCAAAACTGAGCGTGGCTTTTGTGCTCAATCGCGATGCCCCGAACAGAGCATGCGCGAAAGGGGTGATCTTCTCATGCTTGCGATATGAGAATTGAGGCCCTCCTAAAATCATGTGCAGTTTGGAATCGGCGTCAGCTCTGGCTATTATCGTTGCCGGGAAATCGGGATCTGAAAAATCCGCGCGCAACGATTGCGTTCCATAGTTCCCGCTGAAATCAACAACAAATCCGAAGGACTTGCTCAAGTTTACGTCAACCGAAGCGTTCCAGCCATGAAGGCTCCCGCCTCCATCGGATTTAAAAAACGAATAGCCGCCAAACACTTCGGCGTCAGGCGCGTCCTGCGCCGCCGCAGGCGTAGACAATGTGATTAACAGAACGGCAGTAAATATACTTAGTCGCATTTGCTTCGTACTCCTTCATTTATTCTGAGCAAGCGCGGGCACAATGTAGTTTCTTGTTAGACAGGCTTGATTCGATTAATTCCTGGAATTTCTTTCGCGCCTTATCGTGCAGCCCTTCCCACTCAAGCAACCACCACCAGGGCGCTGCATCTTGTTTCGATATGAAATCGCGCACCTCATCCCAGGTCTTGAGTCCTTCCTGCTCGACGAAGTAGCGCGGCAGCAGTTGCGCCATAAAACCGACCTGCATCCAATCGAGAAAGCCGCAGCCATCAACCGGAAGGAAATCAGATGTGTTCCCGAAAACGATGCGATGGTGTTTATGCTTATTCAGGAAATGACGGACTGATGGGAGCACTTCTTTGTAAAGCCAGTCTGCGCTCTCGGTCTCTGACGGACTCCAATATTCCTGCGCCGATAAGACCGCGTCTACAGCGACAAGCTCGCTTCGCTTGCAGATGCCTGTCTCTTCAAGCAACCAGTAAGCCCATCCGTATCCGGCATCAACGTATATTTTGCAGTCCGTACAGGCGAAATAAAGATTGTTCATAATCGTTATTCAGTGCGCCATTGCAATTCAATCTCTGGCTGACGTTCAGTCAGTAATCGACGCCAACGCTTTGCCTTCATAGAAGAGCCGCGCAGGCAGATCCACCTTGTGGTCGAGATCATAGATCTCTTTTATGTATGCGCCCGGGGCTATCTCTATCGGTTGAACGAAGTCGAATCGGTTGCCCTGACGTCGTTGGCCTCGAATGTTTATCTGTCTATTGTTGCTGCTGACAAGCGAGAGTCGCTGCGGGTTAAATGTTGCCGCGCTGCCGGACGTGTTTTCTACCCTCACACGTATGGATGCGCGCGTCAAAAGCGAGCCTGCTCGAAATCCTGTGATCGTGATTTTCAGTTCCCCGACGATGAACGGGTGCGTGTCGAGTTCTGATTTACGTACGCTGTCCGGCTCGTCGCCCGCGACGTTTGAGGCAAGAATAAAAATTAATGCGATTGCGAAAGCAAATAATTTCGAGCGCATAGAATCGTCCTTTCATTTGAGAATGGTGCCGACCAGGCGGATGAGAAGAGAGGATAAAGCTAGGATGGGGTGTCTATTTTCGCTCCTCATCCGCCCAGTCCGCACCACCTACTACTTTTCTCGTCTGAGCAAAACCAGCGTCCTGAAGTAGCTTCTTGCTGCGAATTCGTGGTAGACATTCCAGCTTCCGTCGAATCTGTAAGAGGTTGGTTGAAAGCTGACAACCTCGTACCCTTGATCTGCAAGCTGGTTGATCTCTTTTCGGAGATACTCGTTGCCGCTGAACTTTCCGTCCTCTGATGGGTCTGTCACTATGCGATAATCCCATTTGCGGTCGGCAGAGTTAGCAGATGTAGAGGGCTGAATCTGTGGGCGAATCTGGCCCGACTGGGCTCGAAGTATGCTGCCCGCCGCGCCTATCAGCACGATGACTAAGATAGTGGCAAACTGCTTCGCATTCATAATCCCTCACGCTCGCTCCACTGGTTTACGAAAAGCTTTACTTTGCCTCGATCAGCGCCTTACGCTACAATGGGCGCGGCAAAGGGACTGCTGAACTAAAACGCCGCCTCAGGTGGGCAGACGATACTGCGAAGGCTGCGGGAAGTCCTCAGAAAAGTCTCAAGTATTTCTCAAAAATATTTCTCAAAGCCTTCTATGGGTGAGCAAACAAAGCACTTCTACGAATTTGATCGTTTCCGCATAAACGTCCCCGAAAGGCTGTTGATGCGTGATCGAGAGATAGTTCCGCTCACTCCCAAGGTCTTCGATATATTGCTGACGCTGATCGAATCGAGCGGCCACGTGATCTCAAAAGACGACCTGATGAAAAGGGTCTGGCCCGACAGCTTCGTCGAAGAAGGCAACTTAACGCAGAATATTTCACTGCTGAGAAAGGCTCTGGGCGAGGGCCAAAACGGCCATAAGTTTATCGAGACCATCGCGCGGCGAGGCTATCGCTTTGTCTTGCCTGTCAGTGAATCAACTGATGAACCGCCCGTGATTGCCCGCGACGCGACGGAAAACGCAATCGCCTCGCAAAGGGCAATCGCCTCTAATGGTGGTCAGTCGAAAATCGAAACCGCGCTTCAACCAGAAACTGCGGACAGTGATGTTGAAATGTCTCAGCCGTCAAGCGCCGGTTACCCGACAAGCGGATTCAAACATTACAAGCGGGCTGCGCTCGTCGGCCTGGGCGTGCTGGTCATCCTCGTAGCGGGCATCGCCTACTTTACAAGCGGCAGCAAGGCCGTAGACGGCAGCAGCAATGTAATAGAGTCAATAGCCGTTCTGCCCTTCGTCAACAACGGGGCTGACACAGACACCGATTATCTAACCGACAAGATCGCTGAAAGCTTGATCAACAATCTTTCGCAACTGCCAAAGCTGCGAGTCGTGCCGCGCAGCCTCACGCTTATTTACAAAGGGCGCGAAATTGATCCTCGCAAGATCGGCAGCGAATTGAACGTGCGCGCAGTTCTCACAGGCCGCGTTCACAGGCGAGGAGACACGCTGAGCATTCAGGCGGATTTGATTGACGTAGCGAATATGTCGCAGATTTGGGGGCAGCATTACGACCGGAAGCTTTCCGACATTCTTCTCGTGCAGGAAGACATTTCAAGAGACATATTCGAGAATCTCCGGGTCAAACTGAGCGTCGAAGAGAAAAAGCAACTGGAAGCTTATAGCCTCTATTTGAAAGGGCGCAACTACTGGCGCAAGCGAACCGAAGAAGGGCTGCATCAAGGCATCGAATATTTTCAGCAGGCGATTGAAACAGACCCGAATTATGCTCCGGCCTATGCGGGGCTAGCCGATTGTTACAACATGCTTGTGGTCTACGGAATAAGCTCACCCAAAGAAGCTTTTCCGAAGAGCAAGCAAGCAGCCGTCAAAGCGCTTGAGATTGATGAGACGCTTGCGGAAGCTCACACGTCGCTCGCCTTCATTAAATTCCGTTGGGATCGCGAGCGCGTAGAGGCAGAGAAAGAATTTCAACTGGCGATCAAACATAAGCCCGGCTACGTTCCGGCTCATCAATGGTACAGTTCTTATCTGGTCGCAGTAGAACGCTTTGACGAAGCGATTGCCGTAGCAAAACGAGCGCAAGAGCTTGATCCTCTCTCCTTCATCAGCAACGCGCATTTAGGATGGATTCTTTACCTGTCAGGCAGGTACGACGAAGCAATCGAACATTGCAAAAGGTTATTGGATGTTGACCCGAACTTCTTCCCCGCGCACAGGTATCTTGGGCTGGCTTACGAACAAAAGGGAATGTACAAGGAAGCCGTAGCCGAATTCCAAAAAGGGAGAGAGCTGTCAAAAAGCACGCTTATGACAGCGCTGCTAGGGCACGCTTACGCGATTTCAGGAAAGACCAGTCAGGCTCGGCAAATGCTCGCTGAATTGCAGCGCCCTGATCAGGGCTACGTTTCGTCATATCTGGTCGCTGCAATTTATGCGGGGCTTGGCGAGAAAGATCAGGCTTTCAAAATGCTGGAAGAAGCATACGAAGAGCGCGACATGTGGTTAGTCAATATCAAGGTTGATCCGGTCTTCAGCCCGCTTCGCTCGGATCAAAGATTCCGAGACCTGATCGAACGCACAGGGCTTGTCCCATAGAGGTAAAGATTCACCGCAGAGGCGCAGAAGACGCAGAGATTACACATAGCTGTTTATATTTGCTGATCCTCTGCGCCTCCTCTGCGCTCTTTGCGTCTCTGCGGTGAATTCTTCCTTGAGCATGCACTAGATAGTTTCAATCAGCCGCGTGAGCAGAGCGGCTCGTCGCGCAATGTCGCTGATGATTATATGCTCGTGCTCGGCGTGCGCGCCCGCGCCGTCAACTCCCAGCCCATCAAGCACAGGGACTCCGAGCGCGGCGATGAAATTGCCGTCAGAGCCACCGCCCACCGAGCCTTCCTTCAGTTCATAATCTATCTCTTCAGCAAGCCGCTTTGCGTGCTCGAAGAGCACGGCTATTTCAGGAGTGCGAACAAGAGGAGGCCGGTTGATTCCACCGCGCACCTCAATTCGCGCGCCGTCGAGCACAGGCTTGAGCGAGCCGATAGCTTCGGTGATGCGCGCGCCTTCTTCCGCCGTTTGATATCGCATATCAATTGATGCGTGCGCTTCGGCAGCGATGACATTTGACAACACGCCGCCGTGAACTACTCCGACGTTGAGCGTAGTGCCGCGCTCATAATCCATAAGCTTGTTGATGGCGAGAATCTGATGCGCCATCTCCGTTATCGCGCTGATGCCTAAGCGCGGATCATTGCCCGCGTGCGCAGACCTGCCATGCACAATCAATTCAAATTCACCTACGCCTTTGCGTGCAGTCTTGATCGTGCCGCCCGGAATCGGAGGCTCTATGACAAGAGCAACGCGCGCGCGGCGGGCCTCTTCTTCAATGACCTCGCGCGAGAAATGGCTGCCCGTCTCTTCGTCGCAGGTCATCAGAAAAGTTACCGGCCTTTGCGTGCTTCGACTCAGTTCTTTGATCGCGCGCACAGCAAAGGTGGCTATCGTCACGCCTGCTTTCATGTCAAATATGCCTGGCCCGAATGCGCGTTCGCCTTCGATGCGAAAAGGGCGCGCAGAGAGCGTGCCTAGCGGCCAAACCGTATCGAGATGACCGACCACAAGCAATTGCTTATCGTCGGGCGCGGGCGATTCCTGACTTAGCGCAAAACGCGCGCGCAACGTCGCGCCGTATCGCGGGTCGCTGAGTAAATCAACCGCCGCGCCTGTCTCGGCAATGCGCTCACCAAGATTTTCAGCTATGCGCCGGGTCGCTTCCGGCTCGCGCGACATTGACTCTTGCTCGACGAGCCAGCGCATAAATTCGAGCATCTCTGATTGACGCTCTTCAAAGTACGGTAAAAGCGTTATGCCATTGTTGCTGTCTGTTTTCATCAGAACAATTTTTAGCAGAGGGGAAACCGCTCGCCAAGTGTGACTATCAGAAAGTTGATTTAAATATTTAACGCCGACCTCTAATCGCTCGTTCGAGAGAGAAGAAGTCGGCGTTAAATTGTCGCTCGGCTATCAAGCCGATTTACTTTTTAAGCAGGCTGTCTATGATGGCAGCCAGATCATTTACAAAGTCCGAGTTCGGATTGAACCCGCCACGCGGCTGACCTTGTGGCTCGCCTTGCTGATTCAGCACGACGACTGTCGGAAGCTGCTGAACCTTTCCGCTAAACCGCTTGAACGCCGCTCGATTATTGTCGCGCAAAACGACGACTGAGCCTATAGGCCCGCAAGCAGTCCTGAGCTGATCGCTGCTCGCCTCAGCGGGCGTGTTGACGCTGATCCAGTAGATGCCTACGTTTTTGCCCTGATACCTTTCGGCTAACGATTGCAGAGCTTTGATTTCGTCGCGGCACTGCGGGTCCTGTATGCCGCCAAACAAAAGGACGGCTACTTTGCCGCGCAAACTTGACAGGCTTACAGTTTGGCCGTCGGGCGAGGTAAAAGTGAAATCCTGCTGCGCGCCCGCCGTCGCGGTCAGGCTCGCGATTATCACAGCGCCGGTTATGATTGCTTTGATCTTCTTTAACATCGTTTCCTCTTAAAATTCACTGTTCAAAGTTATTCGACAAATTAGATGCGCCACGGCGCTTTTTAGTTCGATTCGAGTCCTTGCGACTGCGAGATTGCTTCGAGTGGCAAGGTCGGCTTGAGATATAATCTTAACAGTTCCACTACAGGTTTTTCGATATGATTTCAGCAGTGCTTCTTGCAGCAGGCGAATCACGGCGCATGGGCGAGTTCAAACAGTTGTTGACGCTTGATGGTAAAACTTTTATCGAGCGTTGCGTTGATAACCTGCTTGCAGCTCGCGTCGGCGAGATAGTCGTGGTCACAGGCCACCGCGACGAAGATGTTCGACGCGCGGTCGGAAATCGCCAAATACGATTCGCGTACAATGCGGATTACCGCGAAGGAATGAGTTCGTCGCTCAAGCGTGGCGTCGAGTCGCTATCGAAAGACGCTCGCGCTTGTTTAATCGCGCTCGTGGATCAGCCGCAGATAGGCGTTGATATTTTCAACCGCGTTATTCAGGAATATGAAAATAATCAGCCGTTGATCGTGATTCCAACCTGCGAAGGTCGAAACGGCCATCCGATAATTTTAGATTTGAAGCTCAAGGAAGAAATTCTCTCGATGGACCCAGCGCAAGGGCTGCGTCAGGTGGTTCATGCTCACGCGAGCGAAATCCGTCGCGTTGAAGTCGCCCAGGAGTCAGTGTTGATGGATTTCGATTTTCCCGAAGATTACCATAGAGCATTGAATAAGTGACATAGGCAGTGGCTACTGATTGCCCATCACTAACTAACCAACGAATACAGAGTGCCCACTAAAACCGAAAAGACCGGAGCGAACCCCGGTCTTTGTTGAAAGTTAATTTTGCGCGATTGTTAAACGGCAATCTTTTCAGATTCAGATCGTGATGCGCGCGCGGGAACTTCGAATGGAATAACCCGACCGTTGCTCGATGCGTTCTGAGACTCTGCCATTCGCGCGGCTCTCATCTGCAGCGCGAATAGAGCAAGACTGGAGGCCAGGATGTAGCTGTGACCGCCGCAATGCTCGCAGTTGCCAGAGTGATTTAAATAAGTTTTATATGGAGCCAATCCTTCGCCAGAGCAATCACCGCAGATTATCTGAACTCCCATAGTGGGAATAGAGGGCCGCGGCTCGTTGAGTTGCGCCGAATCGGTTTTGTGCCCTTTCACCAGGAAAAGAGCTGTGAGGGTTAAAGCCATCATTGTCGCCGCGATGATAATCAGCATATATCTTCTCCTCGCTGTTGTTAATCGCCTTTTTCAGCGGCTTCCTGCTTGCCGCCTTGTCCTTAAATACGAACGAGCGCGAAACAAGGTTTTGCTCGCTCGCTAAAAATATAGCAATGTCTGTGCCAGCGCGCGCGCGAAGAAGTAAGATTGGACAATGCGCCAGATTTTAAATTTCTGATGTCACAAGTTGCAGGTACAGAGGCAGGATGGGATAAAAATGCAAGCTAATAGTACAAATGTGTACAGATTCATTCCATAAGGGAAGTTAATTCATTCTGACTAAAACGAATCGAGGCTGCAAGCAAAATGCTTACAGCCCCGTTTCATATTCTCACACCATCCACTCTTCAACGGCGACGGCTCATCATTCGATATATCAATAACAGCAGGAGCGCTCCCACTAAAGAGAGTATCCAGCTCTTGCTAGGCGTGAAGTAGCCTTCGCTTCGCACCTTGCCAAATATCAACTGGCCGACGTAACCGCCCGCGATGCTGCCTGCGATGCCGAGCAAAGCCGTCATCAAACAACCCATCGGATCGCGGCCCGGCATAATGAGCCGTGCAAGCCCGCCGACGATGAGGCCCATTATCAACCAACCTATGATCTCGCCCATCTCTATCTCATCCTCCTTCAGCGTGGCGTCCACACCTCAGTTCAAACAGTTCTATTCGATATTAGCCAGCGCCGCCGCCGAGCGTCAAACGAATCAACCGTTGCTGCCGCTGCGCTTGAGGTAAAGGCGATAAGAAGTCGAGCGAATAACGTCCGGTATGTTCTTGTTTAGCGATAGAGCGCGCATGTCGCGCGTTTGAATGCGATTGAGAAAGCCTAAGGATATGGCTATCGGAGTGCGAGGGTTGCGAACCAGATTATGGATGACCGTGTAGGAGCGAGTCCAGGCGCGGTTCTGACCTATCTGTCGCAGCACGTCTTCGGGAACCGTTTTGATCGAAGATATGCTTTCAACTTCGGTGTCGGTGACGCGCGGGTTACGCAGGACTCCGCCGGCAACTATGCGATTGGGGTCGCGCACCAGAATCATTCGAGCCTCGCGCGTGCCTTTGATCGCAAGCATTATTCGATCCTTCACGCTCATCAACGCGATCTGTTGAAACACGGGCAGCCGCTCAGGCGCAATCTCGCCAGCTTCGGATTGAATCTCATCAACCACTCGACCTATGTCTAGTTGATCGTCTATAGGAGGCTCAGAAACGTCGAACGGGCCGAACTCGGTTTCGTATTCAGTGACGAGTGAATCGTCTATTCCTTCTTCGATGAGCCCGAGCCGTATGAGGTCTTCGAGGCCTCCGACGGCGACCGTATCGCGTTCAGCTTCTTCGACGGCGCGTTGAGCAGCTTCGCTTGCGGCTCGCGCGCGGCGCTCGTCGGCTACGAGGCGCGCGCCGAATCGCTTTTCAAAAAATTCCTGTCGCACTTCGTTAGCGCGACGTTCGGCCTCGTGCGTGCGCGCGGGATTGGTGAGTATCGCTTCGATTATTTCAGGCGTGCGAATGAGGCTCTGCTGTTTAAGTGAGATGGCTTCGATTATAGCCGGGTTTTTGCTGGTAGCAGCGAGACGAGCAAGCGCGGCATCCGGCGTCGAGCGATTGAAAACTGCAACTTCGACCATCTCGCGCGGAGCGCGTGGCCACAGACACAGAAAGCCGAGCACGTTGGCGGGCGCGTTCGCTTCGGCAGCAAGCCCGAGGAAAGTTTCGGGCTTGAGCGTGTCTATCGTAGCCGCAGCCGCTGTGCGCACGCTTTCATCTCTGTCCGAGGTCAAGACGACGAGCGCTTCTAGCATCTCTTCGTTAGTGAATGGAAGGATGCCGCGCGCAGCGGCCAGCTTGACTGTCGGCGGAGCCGACCCTGATCTTATCGCTTCTATGATGACGGTTGAGATAGCTTATTCTCGCTTAAAAGATTTTGGAGGGCGCAAGGGGACTGTGACAAGGAGAGATTACTACAGGCCGGAGTGATGTTCAATTGTTTGTTAAAAAGTAAAGGCAGGAACAAGTCCTGCCTTTACTGACTTGCTTATGCGCCGCAGCACTTCTTGTATTTCTTACCCGACCCGCATGGGCAAGCGTCGTTGCGCCCGACGCGCGGGCCTTTGTTACGCACAGGCTTTGCTGATTCCTCTTCGCCTCCTGCAAAGGCTGTCTCGTTTGCTTTCGTGAACGCGACTCGCCCGCGACGCTGGCGGCGGCGGCGTTCAAGCAATTGCTGTTCGACGGGCGCGGCAACCTGAACCTGCAAGTTGAACAGATACCGCACCGTCTCCGTGTTTATCCGGTCGAGCATACCTTGAAAGAGGTCGAACGATTCGCGCTTGTACTCGACGAGCGGGTCTTTCTGCGCGTAACCGCGCAAGCTTATGCCTTCTCTCAAGTGGTCGAGCGCAAGCAGGTGATCTTTCCATTGCGCATCAACTATGTTGAGCATGATGTAGCGTTCGAGGTTGTGCATTGACTCGACGCCTAATTGCACCTCTTTGTCTGCGTACTTCGCTTCGAGCTTTTCCCAGATCGCGTCGCGCGCCTCGCTGGGATTCATGTCCGCAAGGTTGATTCTTTCCTGATCCGCATCGAAGTTGAACAACAATCGAAGCTGCTCTTTGAACCCTGTCAAATCCCATTCGTCGGGCCGCTGCTCCTTCGGCATGTATTGCTCGACGAAATCACCGAACAGGTCTTCGGCCATGCCTAGAATATACTCGCGCTGGCTTTGGTTCTGTTCTTCGGGCGTATCGCCTTCAAATCCGATCAACAGATCGCGGCGCAATCCGTAAACGGCTTCGCGCTGCTTGTTCATAACATCGTCGTATTCGAGCAGTTGTTTTCGAGCTGTGAAATTGCGCGCTTCGACCGATTTCTGCGCGCTCTCGATTCGCTTCGACACGAGCCGCGATTCTATCGGCACGCCTTCGTCCATGCCCAATTGCAGCATGATGTTCTTGATGCGCTCGCCGCCGAATATTCGCATCAGGTCGTCTTCGAGCGAGAGATAAAAGCGCGACGAGCCGGGGTCGCCTTGACGGCCAGAACGACCGCGCAACTGGTTATCAATTCGCCGCGACTCGTGCCGCTCCGTTCCGAGTATGTGCAGACCTCCAAGCCCTTTGACTTCTTCATGCTCGGCATCCGTTATTTTCTTTGCGCGAACTATCGCATCATCCCACTGCCCGGTTGTTGCTTCGTCCGGGTTGACCTCTTTTTCTTTAAGGTATTGCTTAGCCAGAAACTCAGGGTTGCCGCCGAGCAGAATGTCGGTTCCGCGACCCGCCATGTTCGTAGCTATAGTTACCTGCCCCTTGCGACCCGCCTGAGCAACGATGTCGGCTTCGCGCGCGGCATATTCAGGCTTGGCATTCAAAACGTTGTGCGGCACGCGCAGCTTCTTGAGCCGCGCAGAAAGAGTCTCGGAGTTATCAACCGTGATCGTACCGACAAGCACGGGCTGCCCTTTGTCGTGAAGCTCCTTGATCTCGTTGACCACAGCATCCCATTTCTCGCGTTCCGTTCTGTAGATGACATCTGAGGAATCTTTGCGAATCATCGAACTGTTGGTCGGGATGACCGCAACATCCAGCTTGTAGATGTTGGCGAATTCCGAAGCCTCGGTTTCAGCCGTGCCCGTCATGCCTGAGAGCTTCGCGTACATGCGGAAATAATTTTGAAGCGTGATGGTTGCAAGCGTCTGGTTTTCGGCTTCAATCTTGACGCCCTCTTTTGATTCGACGGCCTGGTGCAAGCCGTCGCTCCAACGGCGACCGGGCATGGTGCGGCCTGTGAATTCATCAACGATGATGACTTCGCCGTCTTTGACTATGTACTGCTTATCGAGGTTATAAAGAGTATGCGCTTTAAGCGACTGCTCTACGCAATGCAGCAGTTCCATGTTCGCGGGGTCGTAGAGATTTGAAACGCCCGTGTAGCGTTCGGCCACCTCGACCCCTTCTTCAGTGAGCGAGGCCGAGTGCTGCTTCTCGTCAACGTGGTAGAGCAGGCGCGCGTCCTTTATGAGATCAACATCGCCGTCCGCCTTTTTAATATCGGCGACTCTACGCTGCTGCTCCCCTTTGAGCTTTATCATGCAATCGTTCGCGACGTAGTATTTCTCGGTTGAATCTTCGGACGCGCCGGAAATAATGAGCGGCGTTCGCGCTTCGTCAATCAGGATCGAGTCAACCTCGTCCACTATCGCGTAGTAATGTCCGCGCTGCACCATCGCCGAAGGCTCGAACTTCATGTTGTCGCGCAGGTAATCGAAGCCGAACTCGTTGTTCGTGCCGTAGGTGATGTCTGCGCGATAGGCCTCCTGCCTTTCCGAATCATCCATGTCGTGTTGTATGCAGCCAACCGTCAGGCCGAGGAAGCGATAAATCTTCCCCATCCATTCGGTGTCACGCTTGGCCAGGTAATCGTTCACCGTGATGATGTGCACGCCGCGCCCTGCGACCGCGTTTAAGTAAGCAGGAAGGGTCGCAACCAGCGTCTTGCCTTCGCCCGTCTTCATCTCCGCGATCGTTCCGCGATGCAAGACGATTCCGCCGATCAACTGAACGTCGAAGTGACGCATGCCTGTCGAGCGGCGCGAGGCTTCGCGCACGACAGCGAACGCTTCGGGCAGTATCTCTTCGAGCGCTTCGTCTATTAAAGCGCGCAGAGCCTTCTTCTGTTCTTCGAGCGTGCCTGCTGCGATGTCTGCTTCGGCTACGCGCTTCTCTACGTGCTCGCGAAATCTCGGAGTGTACTCGCGCAGTTCGTCATCCGAAAGAGCTTTCATCTTCGGTTCGAGCGCGTTGATCTCGGAAATGATTGGCGCGAGGCGTTTGAGCAATCGCTCATTGGCGCTGCCGAATATCTTGGTTGCGACTTTGTTGAATATAACGGTCATACTTGTCTCTTATCTCTTGTCTCTCGCGTCCGGCGTCACTGCGAAACCGGAAGCTAAAATAATCAGCCTGCTGACCGGAGGCTCGCGCTATACGACAGGCGCGCTCTCGGCAACAGGCTTTCGGTTAAGGTATCCAATTTAACTGAGAGCATACTCACAGTCAGCCTTCTCATCGCGCGGCGATACCAAATAAGAATTCTATGTGATGCCATCATAGAGAGTCAAATTAGTAGGCAGTGCCGAGTTGATTTGAAATCTCAAATCTGGAATCTAAAATTGCTAAACATCAATCACTGATCACGAGCAACTGCCAGAACGGGTGATGGCAAGCGATGAAAAAACTCTAAAAAAAATAGTGTTGACACCCTTCAGGGTGGGTGGTAAAAAGTGTCTGCATTCGGAAAAGTGTCTTTTTGATATTTGATTGGTTGTGAAGGCTGGAATCATTGAAAACGATGAATGCTGAGCGCTGAATTGATAACTCATCGTTCATAATTCATATCTTCGCACCCCGTCCCCCTGAAATCGCGCCCCTTCTGCAGGTTCTCACAACCTTCTTGGCTTCTCCTTAGTTTTATGTCTGCCCCTGCAACTAGATTTTAGATTTCGGATTTTAGATTAAGAGACCACTCCACAATCTAAAATCGGCAATCTGAAATCAAAATCGGAATTCTCCTTCCTGGGGGCTGCAATGCTTGGTAAAAAGAATAAAAGCATCGTGGGGCTTGATATCGGCTCAAGCGCACTGAAGGCGGTCGAACTCAAACCTGCGCGCGGGGGTTTCGAGCTTGTGCATATCGCTCATCAGAATCTTCAATCCGACACAATCGTTGACGGGCACATCATAGACCTTAATCATGTGAGCGACTCGATCAATCGAGTCTGGACAGATCAAAACATCAAAACAAATCAGGTTGCCACGTCGCTGTCGGGCCACGCCGTCATAGTAAAAAAGATATTGCTTCCTCAGATGTCGGGCGAAGAGCTTGACGAACAGATTCACTGGGAAGCCGAACAATACATCCCGTTTGACATCAATGACGTGAACCTCTACCACGAAGTCATCGGCCATGACCCGATGGCGCAGAACATGGACGTGCTGCTTGTGGCCTGCAAGCGCGATAAGATAGCGCAGTTCACACAGGTCATATCGCAGGCGGGCAAACAACCTGTGATCGTTGACGTTGACGCATTCGCGCTGCAAAACGCTTACGAGGTCAACTACAACCCGATGCCCAGTCAAACGGTCGCGCTTTTAGACATCGGCGCTTCCGTGATGACGATGAACATCGTGCGCGGCACGACTTCCATCTTCACGCGCGACATCTCTGCGGGCGGCAACCAGTATACAGACCTGCTTCAAAAAGAACTCAACCTGACGTTCGAGCAGGCCGAAGCGCTCAAACGCGGCATCGCGCCCGATGAAGAGGTATCGCTCCAACAGGCTCAGGCGGCCATCAGTTCGGTGTCCGAGATGCTGGCGCTTGAAATTCAGCGCACACTTGATTTCTTCCGCGCAACCGCCGTTGACTCTCCGAACATTGATCAAATGTTGATAGCGGGCGGGTCGTCGAAAGTCTCGCAACTGTGCGAATACCTTTCCGACAAATTCCAGATGCCGGTCGAGCGATTCGACGCGTTCCGCTCAATTCGCTACGACCACAAGCGATTCGATGACGAGTACCTCAGAGAGCTTTCACCGAACATGGCGGTGGCCGTTGGCCTCGCAGTCCGCGTGGCGGAGGTGGCGAAATGATCAGAGTCAATCTACTTGAAGGAACCGCAGAGCATCGCGTCTCTGTGCAAAAGACTAAAGTCGCGGCGCGGCGCGGGCAGCAATTATTCATGATCGCAAGCGCGCTGTTGATATTCCTCGTCGCTTTGGGCGTTGATCATCTATGGACCAACAACGCGCACGCAGACGCGCAATCAGAGTTTGACCGCGAGCAGGAAGTGGCCCGCAAGCTCGAAGCAGACATTCAGCGCAAAAACGAACTCGAAGCCGAAATCAAACAGGTCGAGGAGCGCATCAAGGTTATCAAACAACTGCGCGCCGAACAGAAAGGCCCTGTCGCGATGATGTCGGCCATCAACGAGCGCATGCCGGGCGGGGTCGCGGATTTCCGGCTCGACCAGATCATACAAAAAGGCAATCACCTTCAGATCATCGGCACTTCGCTCAATCAACAGGTGATCGCAGATTTTTCGCGCCAGTTGGAATTCTCAAACGGTTTGTTCTCTGGCCTCATGCTTTCGATTGAAGGCCAGGAGGTGAAAGCCGACGATGTAGCCGACCGCAAAGAAGCCGACAAAGAAAAAGAAGGCGACAAGAAGGCCAAAGATGCGGAGACTCCTGAAACGGCGCGCGTCTTCCGCTTCACGATTGATTGCGATTATAACAAGCCCCGCGCCGAAGAGAGCAAACCAGCGACGCCGAACAAGTGAAGGAGATATTTATGGCAGCATCAGCGACAACCATAGTCAAAGGAGCGGAAGAACAAGGCAACTTCTTTACACGTCTGGCCTGGTATTACCAGATGCTCGTGCTTTTGTTGCTGGCGGGACTGCTGTTCTGGGCTTCGGATTATCTGCTCTACAGCGACACGCGCGCTGACACGGTTAAGATTCAAGAGCAGGTCGAAACGCTAAAAACCAAGAACCAGCAGGCCAACATCATTCAGCAAAATCTAAGAGACGCCGAAGCAACGCTCGCAGAGAAACGCGAAGAGATTGACCGGCTGCGCGACCTATTGCCTGACGCCGTTGAGATATCTCGCGTCTACGACAACATCAAAGACTTTCTGCGCGAGCATAAGCTAGAGCTTAAACGGTTCGTTCACATGAAACCGACCGGGGCAGAGTTTTACACAGCGCAACCGATTCAAATCGAAGTGACCGGTTCTTATGATTCGCTCGGCCAGTTCTTTTCGCGGTTGGGATTCTTCACACGCATAGTCAGCGTGACCGACGTGGAAGTAAGGCAGGCCGAAGAGAATGCACAGCAAGCGGGGCGCTCGATAAACGGCTCGTTCGTGGTGACGGCGTATTACATCGCGCCTGAAAATCTCGAAAAACTGACGTCGAGAAAACCTGCTGCGCCGCCCGCAGCAACTAATCCGCCCGCTGGTCAGAGCAAATAGCGGAGTGGTGCTATGAGATCAAATATGTTCAAAGCAAATCTTCAAACGCAAATGAGCAGCAGAACTGGCAGAGAGACATTACGGCGCTTTTGCCTTTTGCCTTTCGCCTTCTGCCTTTTCGTTATAGTCGCCGCCGCGCAGGATAACGAGAACAAGCCGCAGCAACCGCCGCAAAGCGGCAGAGAGTATCTTGGGCCGACCGCAGATTCCATTCAGCCTTACAGGCCATACAATCGCGACCCGTTCAGGAAACTTCCCAAGCCGAAAACACCCAAAGCCAAGAGTGCAGAGATAGCAAGGCAGCTCGGGTTTCCGGCGATTGACGCGCGACGCGCAGAGTTCAGACAGAAAGTAGACCAGGCGCGGATGCGCGATCTGGCCGAGCCTGATCCTATGACGCAGTATCTCGTAAACGAGCTTGACGTGACGGGCGTGTTCCGCGACGAACGCGGTTTCGGCGCATTCATCAAAGCGCAACCGACAGGCACTGTGTTGTTCATTCGCAACGGCGCTAGATGCTACAACGGCGAAGTTGTGCGCATCGAAAGCGACGAGGCCGAATCCGGCGGCGCGAAAGTCATGTTTCGTGAGTTTTCTTTACATGGAACAAAACGGCAAGCGCACGCAGCAAGAGCGCATGGTCGTTAAAGCCCCAGCGGCAACCCCCAGCAAGCAATAATCATTTTTCGTTTGGCCCTCAGTAGAGTTCAAGCAAGACTGTGTCAGCAGATAACAGCGACCTGTAAAGTGTCGCTTGGTCTGCGCAGTTGATTGAGAGGACGGATGCGGCGTCTCTTTTGGAGCCCGCTTACGTTCGGCTTCAAATAAATAGAGGGGAGATTAAAAGTTATGTTCGCTAGGAGGCTTGTCATATTACTGGTACTGCTGGCGCTCACAATCAATGTTTCGGCATTGGCAGGTTCGAGCGCAGGAGCTAGCGCCTCAGAGGGTCAAGCGTTCACTTTAGTGTCGCTCAAGCACGAATCCACAGGCGCGCTCACGCGCATAATGATTGAGTCGAGCGCGCCACCCCTCTACACAGTCTTTCGTCCAACTGACCGGCTGATTGTCATAGACCTGCCGGGCGGTGAAGGCTCGCAACTCGCGTCTCAATACGCAGTCAAGACTGCGCTCGTTGATTCAATAGCCGTTCGCCAGATCACTTCCGGCAGCGCCGGTCGCCTTGTGACCAGAATAGAAGTCGCCACACGCAATGATGTGCGCGACCGATCATCGGTCAACGGCAATACGCTCATACTTGAGCTGTCACCTGAATCACAAGCGAAAGATGCGAAGTACGCGGCTGAAAAACCTGCCGCATCATCAGGCGTTTATGTCTACCCGACACCGGTTGCCAGGCGAAACGCTGCGACCGAGCCTGACCGCGCGCAGCCTAAGGCGTCGGCCAATCGAGCCGCGCTTGAGCCGAAGCCCGAGCCGAAAGCTAACAACGCCGCGCCGAAAGCCAACGCTTTGAAACCCGCTTCGCTTGTGCGCGCCGTGCGTTCGGAATCTGTAGGCAGCGCAGTCCGCATAGTCGTTGACGCAGATGGCGCAGCGCAGTTTAAGGATTTCGTATTGCCGAACCCGTGGCGCGTAGTCGTTGACATCACAGGCGTGCGTTCGAGCGTCGGTAACAAAACGATGACCGTAGGCAGTGGGCCTGTTGATCGCCTCCGCGTCGGACAGCCATCGCCCAATGTCGTTCGCATAGTGCTCGACACAAAAACGAAAACGCCTTACAGGGTCGAACGCGAAGGCGCAGCGCTTGTCATCACCGTTGGCAATCAGAGCGCGTCACGAAACGACAGCACCGAGGTCAAAGCGCAAAACCCAAGCAGCGTGAAGGAAGCCGGAGCGACTGCAAGCAAGCCTGAAGTAAAAGTGGCGAGCCAGCGAGTCGAGAACAAGACAGAGAGCAAGGTTGAAGATAAAAACGCGTCGGGCATCCCTTCTGATCTGCTTGCTCAAACAGGTCGCCCGTCGCCCGGCGCACCAGGCCAGCGCGCCACCTCACAGCCGAATCGCTCATTGCCGCAGCCGGGCCAGCCTGCGGCGGGTTCATCCAATCCCGCGAAAGAAGTCATTACCAGCGGGCCTCAACCTTCTCCTTCTATCACGCGCAGCGCAATGGACGTTCAGCGCAACCCGGCAGTTCAACCCGCCGCGCACAGCCAGGCAAAGTCGCGTTCCGAGTTGGCTTTTTGCGACCCAAGCTACGTCGGCGGCTTGATAAGCTTCGACCTGCGCGCGGGCGTTGACATACGCGATATGCTGAGATTCATCTCGCAGCAGTACGGCGTCAACTTCATCGTAGACAAATCGGTCACCGCCGTGCCTGTTGATATTCGCGTGACCGACATTCCTTGGAATCAAGTAATGGAAGCCGTCCTGCGCGCCAATCGCCTGGGCGCTGTGTGCGAAAGCAATGGCCGCATGATCAGAATAGCCACTCTAGGCGCTGTGCAGGAAGAAGAGGTGGCAAGGCGAGCGATAGCCGAAGAACAAGCCAAGCAGATTCCGCTTATAACCAAGATCATTCATCTGAAGTACGCTCGCGCTTTTGGCGCACTCGGCGCATCGGGCAGCGGCGCGTCGGGACGCAGTTCAGGGGGTGAGAGCGGCGGAGGCAGCAGCGGCACTGGAACGCTGCTTTCAATAGTCAACAGCCGGTTAAGCTCGCGCGGTCGAATCGAAATGGACGGGCGCACCAACAGCTTGATCGTCACAGACCTGCCTGAATACATGCAGGTGATCGAAGACATGATTTCCAAGCTTGATCGCCCTGAGCCTCAAGTTGAAATCGAAGCGCGCATAGTCATTGCGAGCCGCAATTTCTTGCGCGACCTGGGCGTTGAACTGGCAAGCGCCGTAACTGGTAGCAAAGGAAAGACTGCCTTGTTCGAGACATCGCCTGTGCAACTCGTAGGTGGAGGTCTCGCTCAGGGTGGCCCAGGCAGCAGCGGCGGAGGCGGTACTGGTGGCGGCACCGGTGGCGGCACTGGCGGCGGCACTGGCGGCGGTACTGGCGGCGGCAGCGGTTCCAGCAGCCAGCAAGGACTTGGCCCGAACCTTATCGGCCCGTTTGCCGATAACTCGCTCCGCGCAGGCGTTTCAAACTCGGTGCTGGCATTGACAACAGGAGCCTTTGGCACGAGCATACTATCGTCAACGCTCAGTGCGTCTGAATCGAAGGGCCATATAAGAACTATCGCCAGCCCGCGCATAACGACGACCGACAACAAGACGGCTGAGATAATCAACGGCGTGCAGATACCTGTGCAGACGGTCTCGAACAACACGATCACGACGACGTTCGTTACCGCTGCGCTGCGACTTGAAATCACGCCGCAGATAGTTGAAGAGACGGGCGAAGTGCAGATGCACATAGTTGCTGAAAACAATACGGTCAACTTCCAGCTTGCGAACTCGTTCAACAACGGCACGCCCGGCATTGACACGCAGTCGGCTGAATCAACCGTGCTTATCCAGGACGGCGGCACGACTGTTATGGGCGGAATCAATGTGGATACCGAAGGTCATACGCTCAACCGCACACCTGGCGTATCGCGCATACCTGTGCTCGGCGAGTTGTTCAAGCGTCGCCAAACGCGCCGTGATTCGGCTGAAATCCTGTTCTTCGTTACGCCGCGCATAGTCAGAAGCGACGGGATGGTCGGGCCACGAGCGCCGCATCGCAGCTCTGTCGAAGGCATGCCGAACCCGAACGGGCCGCAGCGAGCCGTAACCGTTCCAACACCCGGCGTGAAAGATAACAAGCCCGCTCAGCCTGCGCAGCAAGCAAATGTCGCAGCTACAACCGGCAAAAGCGGACAGTAACAGAAACGATGAACGTGAAATGATGAATGATGAACAAGACTGCTTTCAGTTCATCATTCATCATTCATAGTTAGGGTACGAGATGGGATTTGCAGAGACACTAACAGAGATCACCGACCGCATTGAAGGATGCGCGGCAGCCATCATACTGGGCATTGACGGCATACCTATCGAGCGGCAGATTCGAGACATTGACCCGGCGATTGACATAGAACTGGTAGCGACCGAGTTCACGACGCTCGTGCGCCGCAACATGCGCACGGCTGCCGATACTGATCTCGGCGATATGCGCGAGATGGTCTTTGTCACAGACCTGTTGACTTTAGTGCTGCGCCCGATCACGACAGAATACTTCCTGTTATTGGCGCTCAATCCGGGCGGCAACGTTGGCCGCGCTCGTTTCGAGCTTCGCAAAGCGCAGCTCGAAATGGAAGCCGAATTCGCCATCTGAATCTGCCAAAACATCGCCGCGAAGAAGCGCTGGCAAGCGCAAGCAAAAAACAGACAGATCGCCCATTCGTCCTGGTTTCATCCAAACGACGATGTTTGTGCTGTTGTGCTTCTTTGCGGCTGAAATAATTCCAAAATCATCCGCCTTGCGCCCTTCATTCGGGATACTGTATTTTACAGGGTTGGCCTGCGGGCCGAATTTGTGACACACTGATCAACACTCGAAGAAGGGAATCTATTTACAATGAACGCAAACGACATCCGTCGCGGAATGATAATAATCTATAACGGAGCGCCCCATCGCGTGCTCGATTTCCAGCACCGAACACCGGGAAATCTTCGCGCCTTCGTGCAGGCCAAACTGCGCAGCCTCAAAAATGGATCTTCGACTGAAGTCCGATTCAGCTCGACTGAAAACATCGAGCGCGCGACGCTTGAAGATCACGAGATGGAATATCTCTACTCTGATGACGACCTGCATCATTTCATGAACACTGAAACATATGATCAGACGGCGCTCGACAACGAATCGCTCGGCGACGCTATGAACTATCTGGTGCCGGGCACAAAGATTCAGGTCGAATTCTTTGAGGGCGCGCCCATCGGCGTTGAGCTTCCGCCTGCGGTCGAGCTTACGGTTGTCGAGACCACGCCGGAGTTGAAAGGCGCGACTGCCTCTAACAGCCCGAAGCCCGCAAAGCTTGAAACGGGCGTGACCGTGTCAGTTCCGCCGTTCATCAAGGAAGGCGACCGCATTCGCGTTGACCCGTCGAAGGGCACTTACCTTGAGCGCGTGAAGTAAGCCGAAATCAGAGGCCAGTAATTTGAGATTTCAAATTTGAAATCTCAAATTACTGGCCTCTAACCTCTATTCATGTATCTCCTCTACAGTCTCGCCCTCACGATTCTCTTTCTCGCGTTATTGCCGTACTTCATCTATCAAGCCATGCGGCATGGCAAGTATGCAGACAGTTTCAAAGAGCGGCTGGGCTGGCTGCCTGTTTCAAGTCTGAGCGATGGCCGCAAGACTGTCTGGGTGCACGCTGTTTCAGTGGGCGAGTTTCTTGCAGCCCGCACGCTCGTCGAGCGCATCAAACGCGAGTTGCCCGATTTCAGATTAGTCGTTTCGACGACAACGCTCACAGGGCAACGCCTCGCGCGCGGCGAATCACCTGCTCGCTTTGACGCGGTTTTCTATTTTCCATTCGATTGGACGTTCGCCGTGCGTCGCTCGCTTAATCGAGTCAAGCCATCATTAGTCGTCATCCTTGAAACAGAGTTGTGGCCGAACTTTCTGCGCGAGTGTCGAAGACGCGGCATCTTGACCGTTATCGCTAATGGCAGAATATCGCCGCGCTCGTTTGCGCGCTACAAGCGAGTCCGCCGATTTATAGCTCGCGCTCTTAACGATGTCTCGCTGCTCCTCATGCAATCGGAAGCCGATGCCGAAAGAGTCGTTTTGCTTGGCGCTCGCGCAGACCGGGTGCGAGCGTGCGGCAATCTGAAATACGATGTCGCATCAGAAACCCACGTTTCAAATTTGCAATCCGAGACCGCAGAAAAAATAGATAATCTGTTCGCGCTGTCTTCATCGCCTCGCCTGATAATTGCGGGCAGCACTGCGCCGGGCGAAGAAAATATGTTGCTCGCGGCTCTAAGCCGAGTCCGCGAGCAACAGGGGCTGAATGATGCGCGCCTTATACTGGCTCCGCGTCACCCTGAGCGATTCAATGAAGTGGCAAGTCTCATTGCGCAATCGGGCTTTCAGTTTGCGCGGCGTTCTTTTGCGAATATTGACTCGCGAACAGCCGATGTTATTTTGCTCGACACGATAGGAGAACTCGCCGCGCTTTATAGATTCGCAGCCGTAGTCTTCGTAGGCGGGAGCCTGGTTCCGCGCGGCGGGCACAATATCATCGAGCCTGCTCTTTACGCAAAGCCGATTATTGTCGGGCCGCACACGGAAAACTTTCGCCAGATAGTTTCCGATTTCGCGCAGGCAGATGCCGTTATGCAGATAAGCGCGACCGACGAAGCCTTATCAAGCAGTTTCACGAGAGAATTGATTCGCCTGTGCTCTGACACCGAATCGGCGCAGGCGATGGGTGCGCGTGCGAGGGATATTTTGCACAAGAGTCGCGGCGCAACCGAGTGCGCGATTGCGGCAATTCTCGAATTAGAGATTTGAAATCATTTGTAGTGATTGAAAAAAAAGAAAAGTTGAAACGCGCGCTGGCGTGGCTGCCTGCAAAGCTCTATGAGTTTGCGGTGCGGCTGCGCGTGGCGGCTTACGAGACTGAATACAGGAAACCGAAACGGCTCGATGGGGTTGTCATCGCCGTAGGCAATATCACGCTTGGCGGCACAGGCAAAACGCCTATGGTTGACTACATCGCGCGCTACGTCAAATCAGAAGATCATTCGGTCGCCATACTCACTCGCGGCTACGGGCGCACATCGTCAGGAATGCGCACGCTCAATGCCGAGTCCGATTCAATCAACAATGCTCAAGCTCACAATTCATATAGCGAGTTTGGTGACGAGCCGTTGATGCTGGCGCGCGCTTTGCCCGATATTCCGATTGTCATCAACAAAGATCGCTACGAAGGCGGGCGCTGGGCAATAGAAACGCTCGGCGCTGAAGTTCTGGTGCTTGATGATGCTTATCAACATCTCGCGCTCGCACGCGACTTGAACATTTTGTTGATAGATGCGACCGACCCGTTCGGCGGATTCGAGATGGTTCCTTTCGGTCGCCTGCGCGAACCGCTGTACGCAATCAAGCGAGCCGACCTGGTAATCATTACTCGCGCTGACAAAGCGTTCGATCAAGACCAGACAAACGCCATCATCAAACATTTCTGTGGAAACAAAGTGCCCGTGATGCATGCATACGCTTCCATCACACGCTTGCGGCACATTGAAACAGGAGAGATGTACGAGACGAATCAATTCACGGGCTGGAACGCGGCAGTTATGTGCGGCATCGGCAACCCTCAGGCATTCGCCGATGATATATTACAGGTAGGCATTAACATCGTCAGTGAAAATTTCTTTCCTGATCATCACGCCTTCACCGAGCAAGACCTCGACCGCGTAACTCATGCGGCGCAAGATGCGGGGGCTGACATGATTATTACGACTGAAAAGGATGCTGTGCGACTTGAAGGTTTGAAGCACGGCGCGGTTCCCGTCTACGCCGCTCAACTCGAAATTCAAAGCGAAGACGAAGTGAGACTGAAAAGCCTGCTGCTGAGAACGCTCGTTAAAAGAAGGTAGGCAGTCAATTTGAAAACTCACAGGTTAAGGTCGCGAGAGCCTGTGAGGTGGCCGCGCGCGGCGACGCGCCTCTTTTGAAGCGCGCTGACTTTATGGCTTTGCGCGGCATACCCGACAATAGAAACTGCTAACGACACTTGCCGTGCCGTTAGCAGTAAAATCAATCTCGACCGATCTCGTGTCATCGCTTTTCTTCAAAGATTCCAGCACCGTTGCTGCGATGACAATAATTCATTAGCGACGGTTGCGATAGAAACGACCGAAGCGACTGTTGTCGCGATAGCCTCTGTAATCGCGATAGCCATAGTAACGATCATTGTCTCGCCTGCTCTTGTAGTAGACGTAGCCACCGCCACCGCCACCGCCGAGCAATCCGCCTATGACTGCACCCTTTTTGCCGCCGAGCAATCCGCCAAGGAGTGCGCCTGCCGCTGCGCCACCGCCGATGATCGCCGCTTTCTCACCTGTAGAAAGTCTGTCACGGTTACGCCAACGCTGCGCGTTTGCTGGCACAACAGCCGCAAACATTATGACAAGCCCTAAAGTCAAAGCACTAATTTTTTTATTAATCGCTAACATTTCATTGCCCTCCCATCAATCTTTAACTGCGGTTATCTGTTCGCCGCGACTATTATTAGGGCAAGGGCCGTGCCGCTGGCGCGCCGGAATGTGCCATCCTGTAAACGCAACCATTACAACAGTTGACATTTCCCGCTCGCAAATCTGTCCATCGAAGCATAGACGAAATGGTGTGAGGGATAACGTAATAGTCGGCTTTAAGGTTTGCGGTAGACGACACGCCCGCCAACTATCGTGTAGAGGGCTTCTGTCGTCAGAAATTCTTTTGGAGGAACGCGGAGCAGGTTTTTTGATAACACAACGATGTCCGCGAGTTTGCCTGCTTCGATTGAGCCTTTGATCTTCTCTTCGAAATTGGCGTAAGCGGTGTTGTAAGTGTAAGCGCGAATCGCATCCTCTATGCTGATTCTTTGCTCAGGAAACCACCCGGCTGCGGGCTGACCGCTCAACGTTTGTCGTGTAACGGCAGCGTACAATCCGAGCATGGGATTGATCGGGTATTCAGACGCGGATGTGCCGGGCCAGTCTGTGCCGAAGCACAGTATCGCGCCGCTCTGTTGAATGCTTTTGAAAGCGTAAGCGGTCTTGCAACGGTCGCGCCCGATGCGTTCTTCCATCCATCGCATGTCATCGCTCAAGTGAAAAGGCTGAACCTCTGCAACTATGCCGAGCCGACCGAGCCTCTTGAAATCCTGCGGAGCGAGCACCTGCGCGTGAACGAGCCGAAAGCGGCGGTCGCGCTTTCCGTTCTGGCGATCAAGCTCTTCAAGGTAATCGAGCAATAAACCGTTGGCTTCGTCGCCTATCGCGTGCACTGTTAGTTGAAGACCCGCGCGGTCTGCGTCGAGCATATACTTGAGGAATTTTCCTTCGACGAAGTTTCCCTTATCGTCAACCATCAGAGGCCGCCAGCGCCCGCGATTGTTCGCATCGTTTGAATAAGGCTCGTAGAAGCGCGCCGTGCTGTTTCCCATAATGCCGTCAATGTGCCCCTTGAGCGCGCCCACACGAATCCACTCGTCGCCTGAGCCGACTTTTATTCCGCGCTCAGACATTTCTTTCCAGCGATCAAGCCCCGGTCGAAAATGCACGCGAGTCGTCAGCTCGCCCGATTTCAACAACTCGCGATAGATTTCAAGCTGTTCGTCATCCGACATATCGCTGACGTTGGTGACGCCGTGCTTGCGAATCTCTGCGAGCGCGTTCTTTGTTTGTTCGAGCCGTCGCTCGTGAGAGAAGCGGCGAGGCAAAACATTTGAGAAGGCTCGGAGCGTGCCGCGCCCTCGCATTCTTCCCGTGAATCGCCCGTTGCCGTCTTTCACAAACTCGACATCGAGGGCCGATGGATTTTCAGGATTAATGCCTGCGGCTCGAAGCGCAGACGAGTTCGCGGCGAATTCACTATCATCGAATTTGCGAATGAACACGGGATGGTTTCGAGTGATCTCTTCGATCAGCCGCATATCAGGATTGAAAGCTGCCCGCCCGCCACCGCCCGCACTGCCTACCGCCCACTGATCATAAGCCCCCCAGAAGCCTCCGACTATCCATTCGCCTACGGGGAGGTTTGCGATGACTTCTTTTACGCGGCGGATAAACTCTTCTTGAGTAGAGACAGCCATGACATTGAATTCGAGGAATTGCGCAGCGGACTGAAAGTGAACGTGATTGTCGTTGAAACCCGGAAGCGCAAAGCGGCCCGCGAGATCAATGACTTCGGTGCGAGGCCCGCGCAGTTTTAACACGTCTCTATTCGAGCCTACGGCGATGAAACGTCCATCGCGGATTGCGACGGCTTGAGCCGTTGAGTTTTTACTATCCACTGTCCAGATGAATCCGTTGTGAAGAATCAAATCGGCTGGCTCTGGCGTCGCTCGCCCCGCGCGAATAAAAGGGGACGATAAAAAAGTAAAAATCGCAAATAAACCCAAGGCAAACGTGGCGGCTCGCAGCAGGTTGAATCGGCTCATTGCTCACTCCTTAAGAAGTGAAATCAAAACGCCTTTCATCTATCACGCTTTGCGCATAGATTGCAATTCGCCCGGTAAGATTACTATTCTTTGGCGGAAAAAGCTGTGCTAACATCCGAGCGTAACAGGCCATTGTAAATCCGGTCTTGCGCGATCTGCCCTCTTGATTTAACTGCTGACAATTTTAAAAGCATTGACGCTAACTGCCAGCTAATCCGAACAATCTATTTTGTAATAGCCCATCAGGAGCACTGAAATGAAACTCAAATCTTGTATACTCGTCGCCCTTTGTTTCGCGCTGATATTGCCTGCGAGCGCCTTGCCGCAATCGTTCAACACTCGCCCGCGTCGAGTCACGCCAGTTGCCTATGAAGTTCATGATTTAAGGACGACACGCGCTACAGACAACCGTCCAGCAGTAGGACCGGCAACGCTCGAATCATTCGTTCCGCGCGAAGGATTGCAATTTTATTTCGAGATAAGAAACGGCGGACTGGCCGAGCTTGCGCGCGCAGGAAGCGCGATGATGCCTGTAACGAAGATGCTTGCTACGGGGCCTGTGAAAGCAACGACCGAAGACCTCACGGCTTTTGTGATAAGCAATCTCGCCGCGCTTTCAAACGCGAAGCTGGCGCTTGTGGGTTATGGCGCGAGCGGCACGGCGGCGCTCATCGAAGCTGCGAACCCTGCCGATGCTGAACAACTGCGAGCGGGTGTCTCTGTTCTATTTACAAGAAACCGCACTGCTGCAAAGACGGCAAGCGCAAATGATCTGCGTGTCAGTTTGCAAGGGCGAATGGTTGTTGCGGGCGAGCGCGAGACTGTCGCCCGAATCCTGGAGTCCACGGGCTCGTTTGCTGTTGCGGAAGATCAGGGCTTTATGAAAGCCCGCGAGCGATTTTCGGAAGACCCGTTTTTCGCATACGCCGAAATCGGCTCGCAACCGCTCCCGACGGGGTTCGGCACAGGCAACGCCGCTTACGATGCAGGCATGCTTGCCGGGCTCGGCGCAAGACCATACGCGATTGCGATGGGCGGATCATTACAAGGCGACGCGATGACTGTTCGCGCGCTTATGCTATTCAGTCCGAAGCAACGCGCCGATTCATTGTTCGGAATGCTGGGGACTTTCACATCAGCAACACAGATGGGGCAATCCGTAGCCGCAAATTATGCTGCGCCGGACGCAGATATCTTTGTAGATTTCATGCTCGATTGGGATAAGCTGTACGACTCGATTCAATCGGTGTTAGGCATGATTGCAAACGCGCAATCGAACGCCAGCAATCAAGCCAATAGCGCGCAAAGCGCAGACTTATTCGCAATGGTCGAATCGTCGCTCGGATTCAGCATCAAAAACGATTTAATCCCAACGCTCGGCAATGAAGTGGCAATATCACTTTCAGGCTTCGACAGCTTTATGCGCCCTATCAAAGCAGCCGTTACTCAAAGGCCGAGCACGCCGCGCTTCATGCTGATGGTCGCGCTCAAAGACCCTGCCCGGTTCGAGAAGCTGATAGCTCGACTCGTAAACCCGAATGGTTCTCAAACGCTTGCTCGCGTCACTTATCGCAACGCCGCGATCAGCTACAACAAGAGCGTAGCTTATACGATAACAAACAAATTTTTCATGATCGGTGGAAGTGTGAACGATATTCGCCGCGCAATGGATGCGCAAGCGCTAGGCACCTCGCTCGCTTCGACGGCAGACTATCGCGCAGCAGTAGGCCCGGCTCGTCAAACCATGTTGCAGGCTTATCTTTCTTCAAATCTTTCAAACAAACTCTACGAATCTGTTTTGGCTGAAGCTGCGAAATCGAACCCGGCGCTGAAAGAGTTCGCGCCAAAGACAGCACAGATGCGTTCGCCTATCGGCCTTGCGATGTTGCCCGACTCGGATGGGGTGATGATGGAGCTGCGCGTGCCGACCGGTTTGACTTTCATGGCGCTCGCTTATCTGGCGACGAGCAAGCCCGCCGCTAACGGCCCCGCTTATTCGGAGCCTGCCGGTTTAGGAATCCCAAATCCCACAGGCCCTTCAACCAGGACGCGCACCTCTGATGGCCGAAGAGTTCCAAAACTGACGGATGAAGACTTGAGAGATCGCAGGCCATAAAGAAATGTGGATTGCGGATTCGCAAAGCGCGTATAGTTCTTTCAATCCGCAATCCGCAATCGCATCACGCCACGCCCGCAAGCCGGATGATTCCGCGTGCGCGTTCGGCTATTGCCGTGTAGTTTTCAAATTGCAAATCGCCCTGCGTGAACAGGCGGCTTCCAACGGAGATTGCGAATGCGCCCGCCGCAAAATAATCAACGATGTTTTCAGGCCCGACCCCTCCTGTGACTACAAGCCTTAGGTCAGGGATTCTCGTTGTGAGCGCCTTGAGATACTCAGGCCCGCCCATAGGCGCTGCGGGAAACAGCGAGACAAGCGGCGTGCCGACCGCCCACGCTGCGGCGACTTCCGTAGGCGTGAAAGCGCCGATTATTGGAGGTATGTTTCGATTGCGGCAGGCTTCGACCAACTTCACGTTCGTGTGAGACATAGAGATAAACTGCGCGCTGCCTTTTATCGCGCGGTCTATCTGGTCATGGCTCATGACGGAGCCTGCGCCTATCGCAGCGCGGTCGCCGTAGCGGTGGCGCAGGTCTGAGATGACGCGAAAGCTGCCCGGCGTTGAAAGCGCTACTTCGATGAGCTTGATCCCGCCTATGATCGCGGCCTCTGCCGCGCGCAACGCCGACTGAGCAGACGGCGCGCGCACCACTGCGAAGACTCTGTGATCGGAAGCCATCTGAATTAAATCTTCGTCTTTCATAACGGGATTAGAGGTCAGCAATACTGGATTTCAAATCTCAAATTTGAAATTACAAATTACTTGCTCTACTGCTTAAGCACGACGCGGGCGGGCGCGCCGTCGCCGTCTTTAACCTTCAGAGGCAGGCAGATTAATTCATAATCGCCCGGTTCAATCTCGCGCAGGTCGAGTCCTTCAATTATCAAGGTGCCCGCGTTCAAGAAAATCAGGTGCGTATCGAAAGTTTCGACTCCATACTTTTCTACGGATAAATAATCAATGCCGATGACCTTGATGCCTTGGCTGACGAGTGAGCGGGCCGCGCCGGGTGTTATGTAGACGTAATCTTCCACGAAATTCTTCTGGCTCCACAGGTACGAGTTGCGCGTCTTGAACAGTATTCGCGCGTCCGGCGTGAAATCGAATTCTTCGAGAACCGATTCGTCAATGCGCGGCGCTGTCACCTCGACCACTCTCGCGCGGCCTACCAGTAATTCCAGCGGGAGTTTATCAACGGTGATGCCGTTTTCGATAAAGTGAAAAGGCGCGTCAACGTGCGTGCCCGTGTGCGAGCCGAATGAGTAACGACTGAGATTAGACTTCGCATCGTTTTTGTTGATTGTAGATTTGCGCTCAATCTTAACGGGGGGGTCACCTGGGTAAACCACCATGTCCTTCGAGATCGAGACCGTCACATCGTAGATTTTCATACCCGCTGGCCTCTCTTCTACCCGATGCATGCTATGTGGCTTGGCGGCGCTTGTCAAATTCAGTAGGCAGAAGGCAGAGTCCGCCCACTATTTTCTGCGGACGCTATGCTTCAATTCCACGAGCAAGTTTGTCACCCGGCGGGCTTCTGTCTCGTTGAGCGGCGCGCCTCCGAATCGAACTCGATTATACAAAACGGTGATCTCTTGAATTTCGTTGAAGCCGGAAACAGCGGCGAACTCTATGGGCGTTTGACTGGGCTGCTTGATGAGTCCCGCGCGACTGGCTATGGCGAGCATCTGCTCGTAGAACATAACAGCCGACTCGCGCGTGTCGCGCCGCACGAGCCTGCTACTACGCCACGTGGGCAATATGAATAGCCTGTGCCACCAGGGGCCATATCCTGTCGGCGCAATACTCCAGCGCTTTATATGCAGCGCGACATAAAGCGCGGCGGTCATCGCAAGCAGAAGCGCGAGCGCGCCGCCCATCTTTATCCAGTCGCCCGCGCTCCAGTCGCCTGTCGTAAAAAAGCTCAACGTTTTTCGAGTCCACTGCTTCGCATCCAGGTAGTAAGCAACAAGGCGGTCTTTGACGGCGAGGAGCTTTTGCTGAATGCTGCTCATGATTGACGCCTGCTCTTCGCTGTCGAGCGTGACTATGTAGTCGAGCCAGAAGACCTCCATCGCATCCATGTATTTTCTGAGCCGAGCAAACAACCCGCCTTGCGAATAATCGTTGATGCCCGCCGGAGGCGTGGGGTCGAATTCCACCCAGGAGCCTGTGCGCGGGAAGTAAACTTCGACCCACGAATGCGCGTCGCTTTCGCGGACGATGAAAAGACGATTCAGATCATTGTACTCGCCCATCTGAAAACCGTTTACGATGCGCGCGGGTATTTTGAGCGTGCGCAGCATCACGACCATCGCCGTTGCGAAGTATTCGCAGTGGCCTTCGCGCACGTCGAATAAAAACTCTGCGAGCGGATCACTGCTGTTGATTTTAAGATTCAGCGTGTACCCAAATTTGGTCTTCAGAAAATTTTCTATTTCTTTCGCCTTATCGTAAGCCGTCGGCGCGTTGCGCGTTATTTCATGAGCAAGCTCACGGATGCGCGGATCAATCTTTGGCAGTTGAAGGTTTATCCGCTTGATGCTTTCGGAAGACAAAGCGGGCGAATCCGCTTTCAATTCCTGCTCGTTCGGACCAGCTACGTCAGACCAGACAGTGTAAGCAGTGCGGCCCCTGAGACGATTGGCGGTCAATGCGTCTGTGTAGTAGTCCTTAGTGATGGAGGGGAGCGGCCCGGCAATCCTGATCGGCTTGCGTGCTGCAAACAGAGTCTGGGTATCGAGCGGCTCAAGAATCATCTTTTGTTCAATGACGGTTTGGCGCGCTTGCTCTGTTTGAAGCTGAGGCTGTTCTGTTGTTTCATTGAGATTATACCTGCGATCAAACCGCGAATCGCTGGCAGAGCTATCGCCGCCGGAATTTCGCCCCTGAGTTTGTGTCTTCAGGCGATCAACAGGGTCGTTATCTGGTACAGACCACATACTGCCGTTGTATCTTTCCAGCGCAATGCCGCGCCATCGCAGGTAACGATTCGGCATTGGATTAAGCTCGACGCGCATCACTACCTGCTGGCTCTTTTTGATGCGAGCGACCTGGCCCAGCTCGACCTTATCCGAAAACCCTGTGGCCGGTGTGTCGCCAAAGCCGCGAGCCACTCCGCCGCCGCCGAATCTCGGTATCAGGAAAAAGAATGGCAGCGTCAGCAGCGCAATCATCGCTAACTGCCCGACAGTTGCGCCGACAAGGTAGCGCACGCGTTTGCGACTGCCGTTTGCAGGCAACGCGGCTTCGCTCGCTTTGTATTTGCGCTTCGCAGGTTTTATCGGGGCGATGATCTCTTCTTCGCTCGAAGAAAGCTCGCGGCGAGCGCGGCGTATCTCGAATGCGGCGAGCGACGAGATAAAGAAAAAAAGGAATGTGATGAGCGAGGCTACGAACGTGGAGTTGAAGGTGAGTCCGGCAGCCAGCAGCATTTGAAAGAATGCGATGAGATAAAGGAAAACCCAATCGCGGTCGCGCTTGTGCTGATAGAGCTTCACTGCGGAAACGAACAACGTCATGTGCGTGAGCGCGAGTATGCGATTGCTGACCACCATCGCATCCACAAACAGGAACGGCACGTAAGCGAAGGCCCCTGCGCGCCACAGCCACGTGCGCCAGCGCGACTGCTTCGTACCGCGCGCTCCGCTCTTACGCATATCGCGGTAAAGGCTCGCCACAACCACCGCCGAGTAGAGCACGATGGAAACCCAGTCAAGCTCGCCCGTCAACCCGAGCGCCAGAAACGCCGTTATGACCAGTGCGTATGACGTTGTTTTAAAATACGTATCCATCTTGACTCAATGATGAATTATGAACGATGAATGATGAACTGAATACAAGAGATTTCTAATTCATCATTCATCGTTCATAATTCATCATTTCCTATAGGTCGTCCATAAAAACCACGTGAGCGCTGCGCCACACGTGGGCCGGAATCGTGCCCTTTGCCGCAGAGGTTATCAGAACTTTGAAGCGGCGGTCGTCGCCAAGCACAGGCACTTCGTCAAGCAACCGCCACGCGACTCCGTCGTCGGATTTGTTTACAGTAACCAAATCACCCTGCGCCGTTTGCTTTTGTGCGACGCGGCTAGCCCTGCGAAATAATTTTCGCCGAGTGCTGTTCGCTTTTTCAACCTGCGGCGCTCGGCTCATGTTGACGGTAGGCTGAAGTGTCGCAAGCGAGCGCAGTATCTTGTAAAGCTGATCGTGGCCTGAGCCTGGGCTGACGTTATGTTGCTCGTTGGTCGTTATCAACTCTACATCCGCGCGTTCGAGTGCGAAATGATTGGCGAGCGAGGCGGCCATGACGATTGCGCGCTCGAACTTCTTTTGAAAAGCGTCGGCTGCCGTTTTCAACTGCGCGTCGCGGCTTTCGCTTTCGGCCTTTGCTTTCGCCTTCTTGTTGCGCCAGAGCTTAGACTTTTTATCTTTCGCGTCCCCGTCTTTGCCCTGTGTGATTCGCGCAGAGGGAGCGGGCGGCGCTGAGGTGTCGAATACAATTGTCAATCGCCACTCGTCTTCGCGCGTGTGCTCGCGCACCATCATCCGCATGGATTTGGCGGTCGCTTTCCAGTCTATGTAACGCATATGGTCCGAAGACTGGTAGCGGCGAATGGCGTAGAGGTCATCGCCCGAACCGCGCGCGTGACTTTGAATTCGCCCCGCAAGCATCGGCAACGCGTGATAAAAATCATCCAGAGGCTTCGGTTTGGGATAAACGATTATTTCGCCTGTCGCGTCAATCCTGCGCCACTTCTTGAAGAAGCCCGCCGGAAATTTGGTCGAGATGCGAAAGCCTGTTATCGGGTAACGACCGCGCTGGTCAAACTGACGCTCGATGCGCTTGCGCGCGCTTTGCTGCGCAGGAACCAGCACGAAATAAGCGAGCTTGCCGATGGGCAGCGCGGGCGAAGGGTAAAGAGGAGACAGGGCGATGGGAGGATGTATTGATTTTTTATTCGCTGCCGCGTCACTTGCTCGCCCTTTCTCATTTTTATCCGCTGGCTTTTCTGTCTCTTCTCCCTCTCTCGCTTTCTCCTCATCTCCTTTTTTGCTTTTCGCCGCGTCGTCGTCTTCCTTCGATTCCGACAGCGCTTCGACCATGATGCTGTAGCATGGAAGTATGCGCTTGTGATTCAGAAGCGTGACGCTGATGTTGGCAGACTCGCCCGCGAATATGTGATCGGGGAATCGCAACTGCACAGACAGGTCTGCGAGCGAAATGCGCGCGATAAAATTCGCGGCTATCAGAAAAGCCATCATCGCCGACAGTATCAAGTAAAGCAGGTTATTGCCCGTGTTCCACGCGGCGAATCCTATGACGACGAGGCAGACTACAAACAGCAGCCCTTCGACCGTTACCGTAGTCCGTATTGCGAAGCGCAGGATTTCCAGTCTTACGTTGCGCGCCAGTCGCGGGATTATGTAGAGCGCGCCCAGCAACGCAAGCACGAGCGAGACGGCAGCCGCGATTGTTGCCAGCCTCGTGTTGCGTTGTTCAGCCGCGACCGAACTCAATAATGCAATGACGAAAGCTATGCCGAGAAAAAATACTGTGATGAAAAAATCGCGCCATGCCTGCCGGTTCATGCTTCACCTCACAGGGGAACGCTGATCGTTTTTAGTATTTCCTGGAGGGCAGCTTCGGCTTCATCCGAGCGGCGCATTCCGGTGGAGAAACGCGAATTGACTATGATGCGGTGAGCGAATATAGGAACCACGAGGCGCTTGATGTCGTCAGGGATGACGTAATCGCGCCCTTCGATGAAAGCCATCGCCTGTGCCGCGTGGTATAGAGCAAGAGAGCCGCGCGGGCTTACGCCCAGATCGAGTATGTCGGACTCGCGCGTCGCGCGCACTATGCGAATCAGGTAATCAAGCAGCGATTCATCAACCGCGACCTCGCGCGATTCGCTTTGCAGCGCGAGCACGTCATCGCTGTGCATGACGGGCATGAGGTTATCTACGGCAGAGTTAAGCTTCTGCTGGCGGAGTATGATCTTCTCGTCTTCAATGTCAGGATAGCCCATTCGCACGCGCATCATGAAACGGTCGAGTTGCGATTCGGGCAGCGGGTATGTGCCGTGATGCTCGATTGGGTTTTGCGTCGCAAGCACGATGAAAGGGCGAGGCAACTGATAGGTTTCCTGCTCGACGGTGACGTGCCCTTCGGCCATGGCTTCAAGCAGCGCGGATTGCGTTTTCGGCGTTGTGCGATTGATCTCGTCCGCAAGAATGACGTTGGCGAAAATCGGGCCTTGATTGAACTCGAAACAGCTTCGTTGCTGGTTAAAGATTTCCAGCCCCAGAATGTCGGAAGGCAGCAGGTCGGAAGTGAATTGAATGCGCTGAAAGGTGCAGTCGAAGCTGCGCGCGAGGGCTTGAGCAAGCGTGGTCTTTCCGACGCCGGGCACGTCTTCGATCAATAGATGTCCGCCTGCCAGCATCGTTACAAGCGCAAGCTCGACCACATCGGACTTACCGCGTATCACAGTCTCGATTGTTTTCTGGAGTTGTTCGAGCTTCCCGGCAGTGGTGATCACTAAAACTTGTCTCCGCTCAAGCGATTATGGGCGCTAAATTAATTTACCACAAACAAACGCCTTGCGCGACGGAAAGTTTCAAGTGTTAGTATAGCGGGGACGCAAGCAGTAGCCCGACCGTGAGGGAGGGCGCAGGCGCAAGCCCTTGCTCACGCGCGGGCTACTGCTCGCCGTAACGCGGTCGTCAGTAGCCCGACCGTGAGGGAGGGCGCAGGTCTTAGCTCTTACTGACGGTCGGGCTACTGCTCGCCGTAAGAAAATAATCACTGCGATCAAGAAAACTGGTAGAATTAGCGCGCAGTCAGTACAAAAGGCATGGGCGATTTAAATAAGAGCATATTTAAAGCTATTGACCCGGAGCGAGGCACGACGACATCGGAAGGAGTTGTCACGCAACTCCGAGAGATGATTCAACACGGCGAATTGCGACCGGGCGACCGGTTGCCGCCGGAACGAGACCTCGCAAAAACGCTCGGAGTCAGCCGACCGACCCTGCGAGCCGGAATACGGTCTCTGGCCGCCGTCGGCGTACTTCAATCGCGTCAGGGTGCGGGAACTTTCGTCGTTGACGCCGAAGGGCCGCCGTCTCTCGACAGCAGCCCGTTGCGTTTGATGGCGGCCCTCCATGGTTTCAAACCTGCGGAAATGTTCGAGGCGCGCCTGTCGCTTGAGATGGCTATCGCAGGGCTTGCAGCCGAACGCGCGACAGGCGATCAGATGGCTTCCATTTCGGAAGAACTGACCGGGATGTATGCATCGCTTGACGAGCCTGAACAGTACCTCGTCCATGACATGCGCTTTCATCAAATGATTGCCGCCGCCTCTGGCAATGGGATACTAACGGCTCTGATGAACATGGTCGCAACGATTCTGTTCGATGTGCGCCGCAAAACGGTTAATCGCGCGCACGACCTGAAAGAATCGGCTGAGATGCACAGGCAGATTTATCGGGCGATTCGTGACCGAAACCCTGAAGAAGCGCGACTTGCCATGCGCGACCACCTGTTGCTTGCGCAGAAAGCGCAGGAGTCGGAAGAGACTGGTTCTGATGAAACGACAAGTGACGCGGCGGTGCGGCGCGGCGCGGGCAAGAAGAAATAATTTCAGTAACTGTTTTAGAAGAAGCTCCGTAGGAGCGACCTGTCTATAGTTAAAAGCAGCATTAATACGATCTGTAGCTCCGTAGGAGCGACCTCTGAATCAGTAGGTCGCTCCTACACTTGCCTCTTGACTTTCAAGACGGTATCTACGGAGCTACTATAAACCCTATCGGCAACGATACTATAGACAGGTCGCTCCTACGGAGCTTCTCAAACAACTTCTCAGGCCGTTGTGACGATCACATCATCTGGCGCGATTCTTTTACGATCTCTATAAACCTGCGCGCCCTTTCAGTAATCAAATTCCCCTGCCCTTCTCGCAAAGCTTTTACATCAACGAGGTCTGTTCCTACGCCTAGCGCGCTTGCTCCGGCTTTGATGAAATCTCCGGCTGTCTGAAGCGTCACTCCTCCGGTCGGGACGACTTGAATTTGAGGAAGCGGAGCCTTGAGCGATTTGATGTACTTCGCTCCGCCGACGCTGTCACAGGGAAAGACTTTTACGAAATCAGCGCCCGCCTGCCACGCTGCCAAAACTTCGGTCGGCGTGAGCGCGCCCGGCATCACGACTTTGCCGTAGCGGCGGCACAAAGCAATCGTTTCCGAGTTGAGCGCAGGGCTGACAATGAATTCAGCTCCCGCAAGAATGCATGCGCGAGCAGTCTCCGCATCTAACACTGTGCCCGCACCGACCAGAGCTTCCGATCCGTAACGCGCCACGACCTCTTCGATCACGCGAACAGCGCCGGGCACAGTCATCGTGATTTCCAATACTGAAACGCCGCCCTCTTTGATCGCATCAATGGCGCGCATCGCTTCATCGGCAGAAGCGGCGCGCACTACTGGAATCACTCCTGTCTCTAAGATTTGCTGAATTACTTCTGATCTGGTCATTCGATCTTTCACCTTGCGACGCGGGCCGTGCCTCCCTTCATCGCGCGCTCGACTTCACTGAGCGTCGCCATCGTCGTGTCGCCCGGCGTAGTCATCGCAAGCGCGCCGTGCGCCGCTCCGCATTCGACAGCCCATTGCGGCCCGCGCTCCGTCATAAAGCCATAGATCAACCCGGAAGCGAACGAGTCACCGCCTCCGACTCGATCAAATATCTCAAGGTTCTCGCGCAGCATTGCTTGATGAAACTCGCCATCGCAATAACAGATTGCGCCCCAGTCATTCGATCGTCGCAGTCTTCGCATTGCGCAAAGTCGTCGCCACAACTTTAAAGTTGGGATACGATTCGACGGCTCGCTCGATCATGCGGCAGAAGTTACTCACGTCGAGCTTCGAATGATGTTCGTCTAATCCTTCGACATCGAAGCCGAGCGCCGCCGTGAAGTCTTCTTCGTTGCCAATCATCACATCAACAAGCGGAGCTAGTTCACGATTGACCTCTTGCGCGCGCGCTTTGCCTCCGATTGATTTCCAGAGCGATTCGCGATAATTGAGATCGTAAGAGACAATCGTCCCCGCGCGCCGGGCCGCCTGCATCGCTTCTTTAGCGACCTCTGGAGTAGTCTCTGACAGAGCGCAGAAGATGCCGCCCGTATGAAACCATCTCGCGCCAAAGCGCAGGAAAATCTCATCCCAATCAATGTCGCCCGGTCGCAGTTGCGAAACGGCTGTATGGCCTCTGTCAGAGCAACCGAGCGCAGCCCGCAGGCCGAACCCGCGCTCTGTGAAGTTCAGCCCGTTGCGGACTTCGCGGCCTACGCCATCATATTTCACCCATCGAATGTGCGACTGGTCAACGCCGCCTTGATAGATCATATCCTCGACGAGACGACCTACCGGGTTATCGGCGAGCGCCGTAACTATTGCCGTCTCCATTCCGAAGCAACGCTTCAAGCCTCGCGCGACATTATATTCGCCGCCGCCTTCCCAAACTTGAAACGCGCGCGTGGTGTGAATGCGCCCTTCGCCGGGGTCGAGTCGGAGCATCACTTCACCGAGACTCACTAAGTCCCAGCGACAATCCGCTTTCGCTTTTATATTCAACACGCCTGCCATTTCAATATCAGACGGGTGCGCTGTCAAGACTGACCGGTTCCAGTCGCGGCGCAAGCAGATGAATCACGAGCAGCGCCAGCAAGTAAGCCGAGCCTGCCATGATAAATATAGGCAAGTAGTTTCCGGTTTTTTCAAGTATTCCGCCGACCAGTAGCGAGAGCAACATCCCGCCGACTGCTCCGGCCATCCCTCCGATGCCTACAACCGAGCCGACTGCGCGGCGCGGGAATGTGTCCGAAGCTATCGTGAATATGTTGGCAGACCAGCCTTGATGTGCCGCCGCCGCCAGTCCTATCAAAAACACAGCCACCCAGAGGTTAGAAGCCTGCGAGGCGAAAACAATAGGCACGACACATAAAGCGCAGACAAGCATTGCCGTCTTGCGCCCCGCGTTTATCGTCCGTCCGCGCTTGATCAGAGTTGATGACAACCATCCGCCGCCGATGCTGCCCACGTCGGCCATAACGTAAACTACGACAAGCGGGAGACCGAAATCTTTCAGGCCAAGGCCATATTGTTTGTTCAGAAAATCAGGAAGCCAGAACAGATAAACCCACCATATCGGGTCTGTCATAAATTTGCCGATGGCAAACGCCCAGGTCTGCCTGTGAGGCAACAGGCTCGCCCACGGAACTTTCGCTGTTGACTCCGGCGGATCGCTGCGAATGTGCGCCAGCTCTGCGCTCGATAGCTTCGGGTGTTGTTCCGGCTTATGATAAAGCGCCAGCCAGAATATGAGCCAGATGAAACCGACTGCTCCTGTGAGGATGAATGCCCAGCGCCATCCCCATGCGAGCGTAATTACAGGCACGATCAGCGGCGTCACCAGCGCTCCGACATTCGTGCCCGCGTTGAAAATGCCTGTGGCGAAAGCGCGCTCTTTTTTTGGAAACCACTCGGCGACAGTCTTGATCGAAGCAGGGAAATTGCCCGACTCGCCAAGCCCAAGCATGAAGCGCGCGATGCTGAATCCGATTACAGAACGAGCCAGCGCATGACCCATTGCGGCTATGCTCCAGGCGATGATAGCTATCGAGAAGCCTTTGCGCGTGCCGAGCCAGTCAATAAGTCTGCCGACCACAAGCAACCCGATTGCATAAGCCGTCTGAAATGAAAATACGATCCAGCTATACTCGATTTCAGTCCACCCGATCTCTGTTTGCAGAGTGGGCTTGAGTATGCCGATCACCTGCCGATCCATGTAGTTGATAGTCGCCGCAAAGAAAAGCAACGCGCAGATGCTCCACCGGCAGCGCCCTATGCGAGCGCCAACGTTTTCTGTCGCAGCCCGAGCAGCCGTCGCAGTTGCCGACTGTGACAGAGATGTATCTTCGATCACTTTTTTTACTTTGCTCATTGCTCACCTCACACAACCGCGCCTGTTTTAGAGCAGGTTTTGGAAGTCCCGTTAGGGACGACCTGTCTATAGTATTGTCGTCAGTAGTTTCCTGTAGCTCCGTAGGAGCGACCTGTTGACTCGGAGGTCGCTCCTACGGAGCTACGAATCACTTGCTCGGCTGCCTACTATAGACAGGTCGCTCCTACGGAGCTTCATTTCAAAACAGCCTCTTTATTGATTGACTCCGCTTGCAAGCAAGCCTCCGTCTACCACAAGTATCTCGCCGTTGACAAAGCTCGCCGCATCCGAAGCCAGAAAGATTGCGGCTCCGGCCAGTTCTTCAACCTGACCAAATCTTTTCGTCGGCGTGCGCAGAATAAATTCGCGCCCGCGCTCTGTGCCATTCAGTAATTTCTGGTTGAGCGGCGTGGGAAAGACTCCCGGCGCAATGGCGTTGACACAAATCCCATGTGAAGCCCATTCAATTGCCAGCGATTTCGTGAGTGATCCGACCGCTGCTTTGCTGGCCGAGTAAGCCGCCACTTCGTTTAGCCCGACGAACGTGGAAATCGAAGCGATGTTGATGATGCGCCCGTAGCTGCGCTCGATCATATGGCGACCGAAGACCTGACAGGCGCGCAAAGTGCCCGTCAGGTTCGTATCAATAATGTCGTTCCAGTCATCTTCAGAATAGTCGAGAGTCGGAGCGCGTTTCGTTCGGCCCGCCGAGTTCACCAAGATGTCTACTTTGCCGAACGCCTCAATGCTTTGATCTAAGACGAGCTGCAACGATGCGCGGTCGCTTACATCCGAAGCGATGCGAATCGTTCTTCGACCACGCTGTTCGATTTCACCAGCCGCAGCCTCTACCTGTTCCATTCGCCGGGAAGTAGCAACGACATCCGCGCCAGCCTCGGCCAATCCGTAAGCGATGGCTCGACCAATGCCCGAGGTGCCGCCTATCACAACCGCCGCTTTGCCATTCAATTCCAAAAGAGGATAGCCCATTGATTTATTCTTTTCTCAGGAGAAATTTAGTGACAGCCCTATACTCTCAATCTCAAAGTTTTTCTTCAAGCATCAGTTGAAAGATACGTAAAGGTCATACCAATTTCATAACAGGGAAGCATGTGTAACACCAACGTTTTATCATTGTCAAGAAAACCGTAACTTCAGATAGAAATTGCCAGTGGATTAATTGAAATCGCTTGTCTTCCGTTCGCCTATATGGTTAAATGGTTTTCTTCGCATTAAAGTGGTTTGACCATTTTATATAACGCAAGAACATAGGAGAAACAGTAGTGTCTGCTTCCAGTCTGCAAAGCATGACTCGTCGAGTGTTAGGCAATAACGTTTGGCTAAGCCATGCCGCATTGAAAGAGCCGGAACCGGTTCCGCAAAAGCTCTGTTATGAGGTGCTGGAAACGGAAGAAGCAGTCGGGCGCGCGATGTTAGAAGAGATAGAAGAAGCCGCGCGCCGAAAACCGGGTGATCTGGTTATCATACTGCTGGGCGGGCGCGGCGCGCAGGCTTTGCATCGTCTCTTGGGCGATATGGCTCGAACCAGCGAAGGCGATCATTTGCTTAATCGTCTTCACGTCTTCACTCAAGACGGGCTTGCGCCGATGAGGATGAACAACGGGTTCAGTTTTGTGCGCGACTTCGAGCGGTTGCTCGGTCAGTCCTTCTTCAAAAAGGTGAAGAGTTTCACACCGATGCGGACGGATGCGACGGACGCGGAAGGCGAGATGATGCGCTACATCGAGAAGATGGAATCCATGGGCGGCGTTGACATTTTCTTTTTGGGACTTGGGCCGGAGCCGCGCGCCGCATCTCATCTTGCCTATATCAAGCCCGGTTCGGGCGCGACGGCGGGTGATGTCGCGGGAGTGATTCCAATCTCTTCCAGCATACTCGAACATCACATATCCAAGTTCAAAGCCGGAGGCAGCGCAGCCGACGAAACTGACGAAGCGGAATGTCGCCGCGCAACACATATTCTGACACTTGGCCCTGCTGCTATTCTCGGTGCCAGAAGAATAGTACAATCAATTGTGGATGCACGAACGGCTCCCGGAAAGCGCGCAAGTTTCAGGCGCGTACTTGAAACAGAGATTTCGGATAATCCATTGGAGCGCGCCGCGCAACTAGATGAAAATCCCGGTTTGTGGGTGCGCCTGCATCCGAACGTCAGGTCACTGGTTCTGCCTGATGTCTTAGAAGCCTAGAGAAAATCATGACTAGCGCTAACCTTGCACAGGCTTCGCCGATTAAAGATTACGCCATCATAGTTGATCCCAGCGACAATGTAGCTGTGGTAAAAAAACCGACTCAGCCGGGGCTTGAAGTTTCTCTCGGCGATGATCGCATCATCCGCGTGAATGCAATGGTGCCGCCCGGACATCGTTTTGCCACTCGCGACATCCCTGCGGGCCAGTTCGTTTTGCAGTATGGCCAGCCAATCGGCACTTCGCTCGGCATACGCGAAGGCGATCAAATCTCGCTCGATAATATGTCGAACGAGGTTCCCATCGTGCGCGATCTCCCTGACGATCTTTATCTGCCGCCTCCCTGTTACATCCCCGAAAAAGAGCGCGCCAGGTTTTCAGGTTTCCGTCGCGCGGATGGTCGAGTCGGAACGCGCAATTATGTATTGATCGTGCCGACGAGCATGTGCGCGAGCCACGAGGCAATGCAGGTCTCGATGATGGCAGAGTTCATGTTGTATAAGCGCGAGAAGATTCCCGAATGTTGACGGCGTGGTGGCGATTCCTCATAACAAAGGCTGCGGATGTCAGGATGGCTCTAATATCGAAGTGATGCTGAGGACGCTATCGAATTACGCCGATCACCCGAACGTCGGCGGAGTGGTGCTGATGGATTTAGGCTGCGAGAAAACGAATCTCGCCTATGTTGAAAAATATCTGCTCAGGCGCGAGAAATCTTTCAACAAGCCTGTTGCCAAAATCGGCATTCAAGAAGCAGGCGGGACTCAGGCAGCAATCGAGCGCGGACTGAAAGAAGTCGAGCGTATGCTGCCGGAAGTAAACCTCACGGCCCGCGAAGAGTTCCCCATAAGCGAGCTTGTCTTAGGCGTGAAGTGCGGCGGGTCTGACGGTTTTTCGGGCATTTCGGCCAACCCTTCGCTTGGGCGCGCAGCAGACCTGCTGGTTCGTTCAGGCGGGACGGTCTTGATTACTGAAGTGCCGGAGTTTTGCGGCGCAGAACATATACTCGCCAACCGCGCGAAAGATGCCGGGACGGGCCGCGCAGTTTATCGCATGGTGGACTGGTACAAAGAATACGCGTCGAAATTCGGCGCAGTGCTCAACCAGAATCCAAGCCCCGGCAACGTCGAAGGCGGATTGCTCAACATTACGATCAAATCGCTCGGCGCGATTTCAAAAGCAGGAACGACACGCATCGAAGGCGTTATCGAATACGCTGAAACAGCCGACAGTCGCGGGATTAATTTGATGCAGGGGCCGGGCTACGATCAAGAATCTACGCCGGGTCTGGTCGCCTCGGGCGCGACAGTCATAGTATTTACGACCGGGCGCGGCACAACGATAGGCAATGCCATTGCGCCTGTAATCAAATTGGCCTCGAACACGCCTGTCTACGAACGCATGTCGCGCGACCTCGATCTTTCAGCGGGCGGAGTGATTGACGGCACAGAGACCATTGATGAAGTTGGCGCTCGCATCTACGATCACCTGAGACGCGTAGCGAGCGGCGAGATCCTGGCTAAGGCCGAAGAGCACAAGCACCGCGAGTTTCAATTCTGGGCCGAACAATCCGTATCTCTTTAATCACCAATCTGCTTTACCCTCCAAATAAGAGCCACGAATTGCACGAATGTTTACGAATAGTTATTATTTGGTTTCGTTTAATGAGCCGCTCTCGTCAGAAAGGAAAACAGATATGAAACTGGCACTCTCCTTCATCGTCATTTGTTTGTTCTGCTTCGCGTTTTATTCTTCGGGGTCGGTCTCTGGCGACACAGGCAAGGCTACAGTCACCTTTGCCAAACACGTCGCGCCCATCTTGCAGAAGCGATGTGAGGAGTGCCATCGCCAGGGCGGAATGGCTCCGATGTCACTTGCCACTTACGAAGAGGCGCGGCCCTGGGCGCGCGCGATCAAAGAGAAAGTCGTTAAGCGCGAGATGCCGCCATTTCACGCTACGGGCGTGGTCGGGCGCTATCACAACGATCCGCGACTGACAGACGCAGAGATTGCTACGATCACAAAATGGGTAGACGGCGGCGTGCCAAAAGGAGACGCGAAAGACCTGCCCTGCGCCGCGCGTCTGGAAGAATGAATGGAAAAACGGCCAGCCCGATCTTGTGGTCAAAGTCGCACAACAGTATACGATCAAGCCGAGCCAGAAAGACCAGTACGTCTTCTTCGTCTTCGATTATGTCTTTCCCGAAGAGACGTGGATTCGCTCGGTTGATACTCGACCGGGCAACCTGAAAGCCGTGCATCACGCCAACACGCACATCGTTCCTCCGGGCTTCAAGGCTCCGGCGGAAGGCTATATCGCGGGGGACTTTGATCCGGGAGCGCGCGGCACAGTGATGATAGCCGGGTGGGCACCGGGCGTTGACGCAGTGATGCTCCCGGAAGGAACAGCCGTGCGAATCCCCAAAGGAATGCGACTCGGCATTCAGGTTCACTACGCGCCGACCGAAGAAGAGAGGACTGATCAGACTTCGGTCGGGATTTACTTTGCCGACGGAGTGATTAAGAAAAATTTGAGAGTGTTATTCGGTGATCGAAAGGATGTTGAAATCCCTGCGGGCGATGAAAACTATACGCTGGTCGCTAAAAAGACTTTTGACACGGATGCGGTGGTGAGGTTCTTTCACGTGCACATGCACCTCAGAGGCAAATCTTACACAATGAAGTTCACTTATCCCGATGGCCGCCAGGAGACAGTGCTCGAAGTCCCGCGATACGATTTCAACTGGCAGCGCGTTTATATGCTGACAGAGCCGATGCGCGTGCCGAAGGGAACTGTGGTCGAATACGTCGGGGCTTATGACAACAGTGCGAAAAACAAATTCAATCCCGACCCGCAGCAGGTGGTGCATTGGGGGGAAAAGACAACGGACGAGATGATGCAAGGTCGCATCTTTTATGAATCGGCGGATGAAAACCTGAATATCCCGATCAAGAAAGGGCGGGCCATCCCCGCTCCCGAACCGACGAGCAAGAACAAATAGCGTTACGGCCTTCACCCGCGATCCCGGCGGAGCGTAAGGCCGCCATCAACTGTGATAACCTGGCCCGTGATGTAATTGTCAGGCTCAACAAGCAACCGGATTACGCGGGCTACATCTTCGGGCCGACCGAAGCGCGGGATGATCTTTTGCTCGATATAAAAATCATACTTGCCGGACTCGATTGACTTGACGGCCATGCCTGCGCGGTTCACGCCGGGCGCTACGACGTTAACGCGGATTCCGCCGGGGCCGCCATTTTGCTTTGCCAATATTTTTGCCGCCTGAATCAAAGCGGTCTTCGGCCCCGCGTAGTTGATGCTCGACTCAAAAGGCGCGATGGCCTGCATGGTCGAAAGCAAGACGATAGCGCCAGGGGTTCCGCGCTCGCTCATTCGCCGCGACGCCTCACGCGCAAGCAGGACGGGCGCAATGTAATTGTTCTCCATCGAATCTTGCATATCTGCGTCTGTCAAATCATCGAACTTCACGCGCGCGGGGTCGCCTGTGAAACAGACGAATCCGTAAAGCCCGTCGCCTATCGAATCAGCAGCCTCAATGTAGCGCGCGCGCGCGGCGGGGTCTGCGATGTCGCCTTCGACCAGACGAACTGTCGCCTTGTATCCGGCTTCCAGAACCTGTTTCAAGGCATCGGCTCGATTGTGGTCTTCGCGGCATCCGATCACGACCGAAGCCCCGTCGCGCGCCAGCAGTGCCGCGGTTGCGCTTCCAAGGCCGCCGCTGCCGCCTGCGATAAGTACGACGCGGCCTGCAAGTCCGCGCTCGTTGAAATCGAAATCAAAAGCATCATTTATGGATGGCAAATTTCTTCTCCTCGGTTTGCTTCGCTTATCTCAGGTTAAGTTTTTATCGCGTGCTCGTGCGGTTAGCAAGCCTTAGCGATCATTAATCAAAGGCTGTCTGCTTGACTCGGCATTGCTTCTCAAGTATTCAACATCTCTAAAACTGTTCGCGTTTATTGCTTAATTTGTAAGCTTAATGATATATTCTCGGACAGAAACGATGGGGTTTGACACTAAGCATCAAACCTAACTATTCGCTGATGCGAAGAGGATAAAAGCGATTTCCATATATTAAGAGGTTCACATGAAAATGAATAAAATAGCTTTTCTTTTAACCATCACGCTGGTGCTGGTTCCTGGCTCGTTTATCACAGCTTTGTCACAGGAAAAGAAAAATCCTAATGACGATACGATAAAACTGCGCGGCGAGCTTGTTCAAATAGACGTTCTGGTGACGGATAAAAACAACAAACCTGTCAGCGGCCTCAAGCGCGAAGACTTCGAGCTATACGACAACGACAAGCCCGTTACTATAACCAACTTTTCTTTTGAAGAAGTGAAGAACTTGCGAATGGATGCAAGCAGGGAAGCAGGGAAAACTGGCACCTTGCCGCAGGCGATAACATCCCAGGAACTTCATCGCATGGTGGCTTTCGTCATTGACACACTTCATATGAACATTGGCAGCATGTATCAAACGCGCAAGATGCTGCAAGATTTTGTCGAAACTCAGATGAGGCCGGGCGATCTGGTGTTGATACTGTCAACAGGCGGCGGTTCGGGCTTATTGCAGCAATTCACTGCTGATCGCAGGTTGCTCAGTCAGTCTATCAATCGGTTGCGCCCGATCTACTTCACAAATGCTTTGACGCCTTACCGGACATTGGAACGCAGGAGCACATCTATCAATGATCCCAACGCAAGTTTCAGGCGTGTCCAGGGTGCGCTCGCAATGCCGGACGCGGGAGTCAATGCAAGGGGCTATGTTGACCCTCTGGAAACTTCTGATGTGCGCGAAACTCTGGACAGGTTGAATGATGTGATCAAAGCCATGAGCAAAATGCCGGGCCGCAAAGTCACTATGTTTGTATCGCAGGGATTCAGGCTTTATCGCACTGACACCACAAGCGATCTGGCTCGCACCCTGGCGCTGGCCGCGCGCGCCAACGTAGTCTTTTATTCGATTGATCCCGCCGGGCTTGTTTATGATGGGATTACCGCAGGTGATGCGTTTCAGCCTGGCGAGGGGCAGACTATCGGCGGCGTTGCCTCTGATCTGATGCGCTCGAACCAGAATGATCGACATGAAGCTCAAGGCAGTCTCTCAAGAATCGCTTCAGACGACGGGGGGAAATTCTTCCACAATAACAACGACATCATCAACGGTCTCGGCAATTTTCTCGATGAAAACTCTGCATACTACATGCTCGGCTTTCAGCCGGACTCGAAACGATGGGATGGAAAATTTCATAAGATTAAAGTGACGGTGCGGGATCGGCCTGATCTTACGGTCACTTCTCGAAAGGGCTACCTTGCACAGAGTCAAAATCTGGATGCACGACCTGGCTTCGACCCGAAGATTGCGGAAGCTATGGAGGCAATAACTTCCCCGCTCGTTCGGCGTGACATAGACCTCAAGCTTACTCCGCTCTACATCGATGACCAAAAAGGCGAAGCCATCGTAAACATCCTGCTTCACATAGACGCAAGCCGGTTGACCTTCAGGCAAGTAGACGACAAGCATCAAGCGGTGCTTGAACAAGTCGGATACATATTTGATTTAAACGGAAGGCCCGTTGACCAGTTCGCCAATGATATGTACCTCGACCTCAAGCAGCAGACTTACGAGGCGGCGCTCAAGCGGGGGCTTGTCGCAACACGCAAGCTGAATCTGAGGCCCGGCCTGTATCAGGTGAAGCTGTTTGTGCGCAACCGGGAATCAGGGCTTATAGGAACCGCCAATGATCTTTTTGAAGTGCCGGACCTGAAATCAGATCGTCTGATCACAAGCAGCATCTTTACAAGCGGGCAGGCTGCCGAGCAGGGCAATACAGTGCAAACGGCGGGGGAGGGCGGCACCCTTGCTCATAGAAACTTCAATCACAACAGCGACCTTGCTTACAGCATGGTCATCTACAATGCGCTGGCGGAAGGCAAGGGCAATCAGCCGCAGTTAGAGATGAGGACGCGAGTATTGAAAGGCGCAAAGGTTGTATTTAGCGGCCAGCCTCGCGCTGTGCAAGCCGGAGAAGGCAGCGCTCCGCCTTCCCGAATTGTCGCAGGAGGAGGCTTGCAGCTTCGTGCTCTCGCGCCGGGTGATTACACGCTTGAGCTAACGGTTATAGATAAGCTGAGAAAGAAAGACAGCAATAGCATCGCGCGGCAAGAGATTGATTTCAGCATTGAGTGATTTCTCAAGGAAACGCGGAACAGTACCACGAGCGGGTCGGCTGATTACGCGACCCGCTCGCTACCGCTCGCGGTACTGTTTTTACGATTTCGCCTCTCCCAAAACAGCAACCCAACGGCAGGAACAAACATGGCAAGGCCGAGCCAGATCGGCATGTCAGGGTAGACAGTCGGTATGTACCACAACAGATACATGAACACAGACGCGCCCGCCAGATAAAGCCATCCCAATCGCGGCGCAAAGCACAGGAACGGAAGTATCCATGCGTAGTGCCATGCATAATGCGGCGAGCTGAGTATCAAATAAACAGTGATGAGTGTTGCTGCCCCGCAGGCTACGTCTACCACATCGCGCTTTTCCCTTATCATCCACCACAAGGCGAACGCAGAAAGCACCCCCCCCCCCAGAATCAAGTATGCATTCGTTGACAGAGGTATAAACTCGTGGGCCAGCGCGAGCAGAAAATATCGCACGCCTTTCCCTGTGAAGCCTTCTTCGTGAAACTCGTTTGCGAGCGAACTGATTCCTGACTTGCCTGTAAGCGCGTATGGCAGATAGACAAGGGCAATAGTAATTGCAAACGAGCCAAGCATTGTGAGATTTGCTTTATTGAAAAGCGACGAACGAATTTTGCTCATCCATGTGGAATTCGATTCGGCTGATGTTTCCGTTGATCTCAGAAAAACGGGGAGCACCAGCGCTGGATAAAACTTGATGAGCGTCGCAAGTGCAAGCGCTACGCCTGTGAGCGCGTGTTTTTTGTATACCCACGCCACCAGCGCGAAAGCAAACATTGTCATGAATGCCGATTCGATGTGCCCGCTGTGAGCGCCCTCGAAAATCACCAGCGGATGCCACGCAAATATTATCGCCTGCGCCGGGTCTAGTTTTGCGCGACCGAGCGCCCACATCAGCGCGAGTATCGTTAAAAGATCAAACGCGAGCGTTGCCGCTTTGAACGCTGTGACATTCAACGGATGAGTGAGATAAACGAAAAAGTAAATGGCTTGCGCTGCGGGCGGGTAAGGAGTCGGCAGGTGAAGCCAGCTCATATTGGGATAGATTTTGACCATGTCGGGAAATCTATCTTCATCACGCAAGGGAACCAGTTCCGGTGCGTCCGGCAGGTAGACATAAGGGTTGATGCCCTGTGCCTGCAAGTGTCCGTCCCACACATAGCGATAAACATCCGAAGAGAGATAAGGTCGCTCGGGCACGAGCGTCGCGCGAAACGCGACGGCGAAGAAGAAGATGATGCCGATTCTCAACCACTCGACGGCGCGCGAAGAGGGCTTGCGCCATTTGAGCGCGACCCAACACGCCAACGCATACATTGCGAACTGGCCGATGAATAGACCTATGTATGCAGTAATCCACTGAGTGAAGCGATGAAGATCGCGGCCCCACCAGTAGAACCACAGCATGCCCGCGCCAATCGCGATGAGCGCAACGAGCGCGACCGCAAGCCCGCGTTGAAAAATGTGGGCCTGCACTGGTCGCGCTTCGTCAACTTCTATTATCTCTTGTGTGCCGCGCAGTCATTGCTCCTTAAAGTATCTTATGCTGATTGCGATGAGAGCAGAGGCGCATTCGCTCTCGGTGTAATCGGGCACTGGTTACGGCCTTTCGTTCTTCCGCACTATTTGATAAAGCCTGCTGTGTGTGGCTTCGGCTTCGTCGGGCAGTTCTATCTGAATCGTTACATGCCCGATATTGAAGCTCTTGCGCAACTGTTCCTGAAGCGCTTCGAGCGTCGCGCGATGCGATGCGCTCGGCTCTAATGTGACGTGCGCTGAAAGCGCGTCCTTGCCTGAACTGATGGTCCAGATGTGGAGTTCATGCACGTCTATGACTCCCGCAACATCGTGCATGGCTTCTACTACCGCGCGAACGTTGATGTGCGGAGGCGTGCCTTCCAACAGTATGTTTACGGATTCGCGTATAAGCTGCCACGAACTGTAGAGGATCAACACGCACATCAAGACGCTGATTATCGGGTCTGCAAGCGTCCAGCCCCACTGCCAGATCACAAGTCCCGCGACAATCGCCCCGACAGAGCCGAGCGCATCGCCTAAGATGTGCAGGAACGCGCCGCGCATGTTGAGATTTTCTTCCGAAGCGGAACGCAGCAGCCACGCGCTGATGATGTTGACCGCCAGTCCACCCGTAGCAATCAACATCATATCGAACCCTTTGACGCTCTCAGGCGATTTGATGCGATGAAATGCTTCGTAAGCAATCAGCAGCGAGATTACGACAAGCGTCACTCCGTTGGCGAGCGCCGCCAGTATCTCCAGTCGATAATAGCCGTAGGTCTTTCGGGTAGTGATTGGGCGCGCAGCAAACCACAGCGCGAGCAGCGCCAGCGCCAGCGCGGCTACGTCTGCAAGCATGTGCCCCGCGTCGGAAAGCAGCGCCAGCGAGTTCGTCAAAAACCCGCCGACGACTTCGGCCATCATATAGACGACCGTCAGCACGATCACCCATACGAGCCGCCGACGGTTGCTCGCATGGCTGTGAGAATGTCCATGCTCGTGATTGTGCTCGCCAGACATATATCAGTAGGCGTTAGGCAGCAAGCAGTAGACAGTAGGGAACAGTCTGTTTTGCCTGCCTACTGTCTACTGCTTGCCGCCTGTTTGTTTTACTGCACTCCGAGTAGTTCGACCTCGAATATGAGTGTTGCGTTGGGAGGTATCACGCCGCCGCCCGCGCCTCGCGCGCCATAGCCAAGATCGGGTGGGATGGTGAGACGGCGCTTGCCGCCTACTTTCATCGTCATCACGCCCTCGTCCCATCCTTTGATTACGCGGCCTGCTCCGATTTGGAAAACGAAGGGCTGGCCGCGATCAAGCGAGCTATCGAACTTAGACCCGTTTTCAAGCGTGCCCGTGTAATGGACTGTGACCATCTGGCCCGGCTTCGGGCTATCGCCCGTGCCTATGACTTCGTCAACATACTTCAATCCCGATTCGGTAGTGACTTCGCCGCTCATGGATGATCCTCCCATTATTCGAGTGTCCTGCGAAGCGATGACGCGCCAGCGGCCCTGTCGCTTCACCAACGTGTTTGTAAATCGGATATTGCTGCTCGACGGCTTGCCGTCAACCGTAAATTTCCCTGACTTGCGACCGGCTACAACGCACGTGTCGCCGTTGACGCGCGCCGTCAAATCGTCGAGTCTGTAAGACTCCACTTTTATCGCCTTCGTAGCCGCCTCGACATACTGCGCTTTGTCAAAAGTCTTCCCCTTGTCGTCGGTGAAAATAAAATCGTCGGCCAGAATGCTATTCAGAATCGCCTCGTCCCGATTCTTAAAGCCTTCCATCCATTGCCGCGCTAAATCCTTCGCCGCCTGATCGGCGCTCGCCGCCTGTCTGCGCGCTGGTCTTCTACCTTTTGCCTGGCCCGCAGCAAGCGACGCGAGCGTAAGTATCAACGTAAGAATTACAACAATGCGTTTCACCTTTAAGACTCCTTTCGCCACAGGGCAAAAGTTTATCTTGCCCTGATAATCAACAGCAAGTTGCGATGGATAATTGATCGAACGCGTCCCGCCGTCAGCGAGCATTGACTACTTGCGAGGCTACGCCGCCGATATAGACGAGCTTGTGATTCGAGTAACCTATCTCTGCGGCTCTGTATAGCTCGTCAATCAGGCTGTGGCCGTAGCGCGAGAGGAAGTAATAAACATTCAGTTCGCGCTCTTGAAGGTTCTTGTCCGGCATCAGCGTTGCGTAGGCGCGCTCGACCTGGCGGAAGACGGTCTCTTCGCGGCGCGCGCTGGCGTGGATGAACTGCGTGCGGAGATGTTCGATTTGATAGATCATCTTCGCGCGCGCGCGCTTGATCGAAGCGCTCAATGTCGGATCTGCACGGCGAAGGCTTGCTTCGAGTTTATCGAGTTGTTCGGCAAACATTCGCTCAGTTTCGGCGAACGCTTTCGCCGTCTCGCGATCAAGGCTCTGCTCTACCACTTTTGTGATCGCAGGATGCAGGCCATCGAAAAAATCTTTCAATTCGAGATTATGCTTCTTCAAAGTCTTTTGATGACGGCCCTCGATGATCGTGAAGCTCGCGCGCGGAAGCACGCACGGAAGTTCACGTCCGAGTGTTTCATAGACTGCTCGAATCTGCGCGAAGTAAGCTATCTCAGCCGGGCCGCCTATGTAAGCAGCCGTCGGCAGCAGGAAATCCTGAACTACGGGTCGCAGCGTCACGTTAGGGCTGAAACAATTAGGACAGCGGCGAGCAAGCTCGACAAGCTCTTCTTTGTCGAACGAACGATCAGCGCCCTTTACAAAAAAACGCCCCTCGCTTTGAGTCATCGCAAGGCGGCGGCCATCGTTCATTATGAAAAGCGGCGTCATGTCTTCAGACACGTGTACCTGCGCGTGATAGCCAGCGCGCTCAAGCTCTCGGCTGCGCTCCACGAGCGCCTCGGCAATCTCGGATGATTTCTCAATGGCCTTCGAGTAAAGCGGCGCGACTACTTGTTTCAATTCTTCGTCGAGCGGGTCCATCAACACTACGCCGTAATCCTTGAACAATCGCGCCATCAGTCGCGCGAACGCATCCGCGAATCCCGCGCCATCACTGTAGCTTTCGCGCAAGTCACGTTCGATTTCAGGCGTGAACTCGGATGGCGGAAGCTGCGCGATGAATTCATCAATAGTCTGACTGATGCCCGAATCAAGAAGGACTCGACCGACAGGCACATCCGGCTTTCGATCAGTAGGCTCGTATCGCACGCTGGTCAAATGCCCCTCGCGATCAACCAGGCGAGTGTGGTTCACTTCTTCATAGTCGTGGTCTTCGCTCGCAATCCAGAAGACGGGGACGGCTTCGATGCCCTGCTCGCGCAAGCAAGCGGCGAGCTTGATAACCGTAAGCGCTTTATGAACGGTATAGAGCGGGCCTGTGAAGAGCCCTGCCTGCTGGCCTGTGACAATTGCTACTGAGCCGGGACGGCGGAGCATCTCGATGTGTTCGAACGTCAAATCAGGCGAGCCTGCGCGGCGGTTGATTCGTTCAAGCGCATCCGCCACGCGTTCGCGATCAAACTCTTGCGCGCCAACAAGCTTTGCGTGTTCGGCCAGTGGCGAAATCGTGCGCCCACGGTCGGTGTAGAAACGCGCGACCTTTTCATAATCGTAGAGGAAATCGTTAAACAGGCGGGATGTGCGCGGTATCTCCGTAAAGCGCAGAGCATCCTTCAGATGTTCGGCAGCAGCTTCGAGGTTTCCACAATCGGCTTCGCTCATAATGCTGATAGAGTTTAGAGGTCAGAGGCTAGAGGTTAGTAAAAGAAATATCTTTTCTCTAACCTCTAGCCTCTAATCTCCAGCCTCTAATCTCCTTCACTCTATTTCAGGAAAGAGCCCTGTCTTGCGCATCACGCCTCTGACGCGCTCCTTATCATTTTCGCTCAACTCAGCAAGCGGCGCGCGCGCGTGACCGCCTATGTAGCCGCCTATATCCATCGCCACTTTAAGCGCCGCAACACCGAGCCCCGCTGTGACTATGTGCGAGAGCGGCGCTATGCGGGTTTGAAGTTCGCGCGCTTTCGCGTGATCGCCCGATTGAACCGCGTTATAAAGATCAACGCACGCGCGAGGGGCGGCGCACGCAACGGCGAGTATCGCGCCCACAGCATTCATCAGAAGCGACGGGTAGAGAATCGCGCCATTGCCTGTCATCACTTTGAAGCCTTCGGGCGCGCGGCTGATAGTGTCTGTGATGGCCCCGAAGTTTCCCGAACTGTCTTTGACGCCCCAGATGTTCGGGTGTTCACCAAGCGCCGCGATAGTCGCCGAATCAATCACGACTCCCGTATTCTGCGGCACGTTGTAGACAAGCACGGGAATGCTTGAGTTGTCGGCGACGGCTGTGAAATGCTCGGCCAGGGCGCTGTTCGTCATGTGAGATTTGTAAAAGTAAGGAGTGATGACAAGCGCAGCGTCCGCGCCCGCGTCAGCTACACGCCGAGCCGAATCAATTGCCGCGCGCGTGGAAAACTCGTTCACGCCAGCGATGATCGTGTGAGATGAAGTAGCCGCTTGCTTGATGGTTTCAATGACGCGCACACGCTCGTCTGCCGAAAGATGCACGGCCTCGCCGTTCGAGCCTAGCGCGACGTAACCTTGCAGCCCCGTATCGTTGTATTGTGCGATATTCTGCTTCAGCCCTTTATAATCAACATTGCCTTCCGCATCGAACGGTGTGGTGAGCGGAGGAAATATTCCATTGAGATTAAGCTCGTGCGTTTTCATTGTTGTACTTTCTCTACGACTCGACCGCCTGCGCTGTTTCAATCAATCACAAAGCAAATTGGGATTATAAGAGGCTGAAACATAACGGCGCAACATGGCGCAGACGACGAGATGTAAAAAGATGTAAATCGCTGGTGTAATCTCAAATTCTTTATCGTTTGAAAATCGCCCGCAATCGGGCTATGAATAAATGTATGAAGCTGATCTTTATGGGCACGCCGGAATTCGCAGTGCCGTCGCTTGCGCGCTTGATTCAAGACGGGCACAACGTAGCGGCAGTCTTCACACAGCCGGACAAGCCTGCCGGTCGCGGCAAGCATTTGCAAGCGCCGCCCGTGAAGTTATTCGCGCTCGAACACGGCATCGCAGTCCATCAGCCAGCCCGCATTAAGACTAATGAAGAAGTGCGCGCAAGCTTTGAAACAATCGCGCCCGACGCGTGCATCGTCGCGGCATACGGCAAGATTTTGCCTGAATGGTTGCTCGGTATTCCGCGACTCGGGTGCATAAACGTTCATGCGTCGCTGCTGCCGAAGTACAGAGGCGCGGCTCCGATCAACTGGGCGATTGCAAACGGCGAGCGCGAAACGGGCGTGACCATAATGCAGATGGACGTGGGGATGGACACGGGGCCGATGATTGCAAAGCGCACCCTCGTAATCGGAGAGGACGAACCAGCGCCGGAGCTTTCGACTAGACTTGCAGAGCTTGGTGCCGAAGCTTTATCGACGACGCTGCCTTTGATCGAGCGCGGCGAGATTACACCCATACCGCAAGATGAGCGAGAGGCGACTTACGCGCCGATTCTCAAACGCGAAGACGGTCTGATTGACTGGCGAATGAGCGCGCGAGAAATAGCTAATCGCGTGCGCGCGTTTCAGCCCTGGCCCGGCACTTACACTCAATTTCGCGGCGCGCGGCTTACGCTTTGGCGCGCGCGCGAAGCCGAAGTAAAAAGCGAAACTGCGGAGCCGGGAACCATAACGAGCATTGATAAATCAGGAATCATCGTAGCCTGTGCTCATTCGACTACTCTGCGCGTTGAAGAGTTGCAGACGGAAGGAAAACGAAAAATGTCTGCGCGCGATTTCGTCAACGGCATGCGAATCAGCGCGGGAGAGCGCATTACCGATGCGCGAGGCTAAAAATCAAGGGTCGGTTAAGGAGCGCACACGGCATAACGCGTATCGGTGACTTTGCTATTCTACAGACGGCTAATAGTATTTATGTTGGGTGTAGGTAGGGTCACATGGGTTTTCGCGGGATCCGCGCTCTGCGATCTCTTTCCCCCAGACACACCGCCGCGTAGCATCAATTACAGGGTACTTTTTACGAATAGCCTTATCTTTAGTTTTTCTATCTTCATCGTTTCTAAGCCTGTATTGATCCGAGGACTTGATCTTAAAGCACTTATAATAAGCTTCAAAGTCGGTGTAGTCACTTGGTTTATCATCTTTGCTATAACAGCCATTCTCAATGAAGACCACATAGTTTGTTTTCTCTGCTGGCGTGAATGTAAACGAATGACCGCTCCCAAACTTTAAGACTGCGCTTTGTCCCTGGGACAGATTTATATCTGCGCCTACGTACCAGGCGACGTGGACTAGCCGTACCGGTTTATTATTCTTCTCCTGTATGACGGATATAGGGACTTCTGTATGAAACTCCCCTTGATCAATGTGAATGATCGGCGAGAAGTAGTATTCTTTGTGAGGTAATGCTTTCTTAGGTGAAGAGTGGAAACCAGGCCCATCTAAGTTGATGCAGTGTCTCAAGTCATCATGAGTTGAGGGTGGCTTGCCTATCGGGGTGGAAGGGCGCGGGGTGGCTTTCCTTTCGCCCATTTTGGTCACTTCGCCGATTTTGGTCATCACTTCGAGACGCACTTCTTTTCCACTGACATGTTTGATATTGCAACCCCCAACAGGCTTGTCTTTGTAGGTAAACACTTTAAAATCAGCTTCTTTTCCTGACACCAGCTTTTGAACGCCTATGGTCAGGCAGTGGCTCTCTTCCTTGAAAGCGCCGATCTTGAACTGATCTTTTTTGTTCCAGTAAAAATCCAGAAGTCCTGTGAACAGCAGTTTGATTGTTGGTTCAGCCATAGTTCGTCTCCTTTTCAAAATGTCGTGTAACCGCCTACGGGAACGAAGGCGGCCCAGTAGTAAGGGTGTCGGAAGCGCCGATTATTGCCCTTGAGCATTTCCAGTTGGGCAAGTCTCAGCGCCTTTGCCGAATCTCCCTGCTTGCGAAACTTGTGAAAACTTTCCATCAATTCGGCAGTGGATTCAGTATCCACCTTCCAGAGGCTTGCAATCACCAGCGGAACATCTGACTTCAGAAAGGGTCTTGCGATTCCAATCGCCCCTTCTCCCGAATACCATCGCTCGACTCCCGATTGACAGGCCGACAACACGACCAGGCGCGCGCTCAGCTTCATTGCGTAGATTTCGTATGCGTGCAGCAATCCGTCTTCGCTTTCACCGCTCTGAGATGACAGCGGCTTTGCAAACACCAGCTTTGTCAGCAAAGGCGAACTCTCTTCCGTCACACAGTGCGTGGCCAGGTGAATCACGTCGCAATTCAACATCTGTTCTCTTACAGCCGCTTCGGTCGCATGCTCTTCAATCAAGAGCGTTGGCTTGTTATATAAGCGCGCTAGCTTTTCAGCTTCTCTGCGAGCAGAAGATAAGTCAGCCAGAGTTGTAAACTGGCTGCGATCAAATCGGGGGTTTCCAACGATCAATAAACTCTCTTCGCTTTGCGCGGCCTTCTGCCGGGCTATATCCGAACAATGAACAAACACGTTCGCGCTCAATGAATACATCAACGAGAAGTCTTTAACCATATGATTCCCCGACTTCATAGACCGGAGAGTGTTGAATGGCACGTAGTGCAATATTTTATCCGGCACGATGCAGAGGGTCTTTTCTCTATCCAGGTTGTCTTCAATCGGCTTGATGAGTAGCGTGTACAGTTTTGTTGATTGTTCCTCTATCTCTTGTAAGTCTCTATCGCGCGGGGTTGAAATTTTCTTCAGATAACTGAGAACGAGTTCATTTAAATTACTGGAACCTATCGGGGTATCCGTGCAGATAAAATTCTCTGATGTCATCAGCCATATGATGATTCTGTCTTCTAAGACGGCATACTCCAGCAATTGAGCTTCTTCCGGCATATGCTTTTTAATGTCATCGAGTTTAAAGGATTTGGAAGAGGCTTCTGTACTGGAAAGCATATCTGAAAACGACCTTGCGCGATTCTCTTCGGCTAAGTCGAATGCTTTGGCCTTGCCATCAGGCCCGGAAAATTCATAGCCAATCGCAATGTCAAAGACGTTTTGTTCACTGTCTCCGAAGCTGATCTTGTTAGCATCTTCCAGTATCTTCGCCCTGTTCTGCCTGTATAGGTTGAGGGTTTCGTCTATCTCACTCCTGATATGATCGTCGTCACCTCCTGCGATGTAGCACATGAGCTTGCCTTTGCGCGCATTATAATTCCAGAGAGGAATGTTCAATTGCTGATTGAGGGCGATGACTTCGTCGTAACACTTAAAGGCGTTTTCACAGTCGCCGGAGTCCCTGTAGCTGTCTCCGAGGTACATCAGCGCATAAGACTCCATGTCTTTACGAGATGATTCATCCGAAACGCTTTTGGCAACTTCTATCGCAAGCTGAATGTTACTAACAGCCTCAGAATAGCTCTTATTCTTTCTATATAGATCGCCCAGAAAGGTATAGGCTTTGGAGACGCGGATGAGCGACCCGCCTTCAAGATTGATCTTAAGACATTCTTTCTGGTAAGCAATCGCCGCATCGTAAAGCCCCATCAAGGCGAAGCCGCCCGAGGCGGCCCTGTACATAGAAGCGATCTCCCTTCGAGACATCGGGCATCGCCCGACAAGGTCCAAAGCGCGGCTTAAGTAATCCAATGACATCGAAGCATTCCCGACGTTTTGATAAATTCCGGCCAGATATATGTAAGTTTGCAGTTTGCCAATTACATTCCCCGTCTTTTCGTATAACTCAAGTGCGCGAACCCTGCTTTCAAGTTCTTTTGAAGTTTCTTTGCGGTAATTGTAAGCGATAGCCAATGTTTCCAGGACGCGCGCGCAAAGATTTATATAAGTTTTGCTTTCGCAGTAGTTCAGCAGGCGGTTGAAAATCTCGATAGCGCTGTCAATCTTGCTATCCAGTATATAACAGTGAGCAATCTTATGTTCGAAATACAATGAGCGAACCTTATCTCCATCATGGTCAAGAATATTTTTGGCGTTAAGAAAGTATGTTGCCGCTTTAGCGTAATCGGATTTCGCCGTTTCTTGCCTTGCCATTTTTATTGCATCTTCGGCTTTGCAAAGGCGCTGCGCTTGCTCAGTCGAGAGCGACGAGTATGACTGAGCAAGGTCTGTAATGGATCGGTCACCGCAATTATTCAGTTCCGTATCGGCTGCAAACTTTAGGGCTGAGAGGGCTATCTTTGCCTGCGCTGACTTGCGTTCTGATGAATTGGTTAGATACTCGCGCGAAAGCCTATCCACAATCAAGCTCCAGCCATCCTCGAAGCTCTTGTTTAGCGCATCCGATCCTTTCGCGTGATCCCGGTTATTAAACGCATCGAGAAATTCCTGATACAACTCCTCGCCAGCCTTCGAGTTTTTCTCATCGGCCAATTCTTTTAGCTTCTCTCTGGCTTCCTCGGCCCATTGAGAATTCGAGTCTGTTTCAAGGTACGACTCCCAACTTTGTTTGGCGTCGGTATTTAATCTCATCTCTTGATATAGCAGCGCGAGGTTGAATAACGTCTCGTGTACAGAAGGGTCGAGCGCAAGCGCTTTTTTAAGGTGTGACAGGCTGACGGCGAGCAGTTCTTTGCTCTTACCTGCATCGTTGTCGCGAGAAGAAGATTTGCCTAGCTCAAAGTAAGCGGCTCCCAGGTCTGCATGAATTCGCGCGTCATTTGGAGCATCATTGCTCGCTTTTTCCAGATACTCGATGGCCCGGTCGAAATTGCGCCCGGCTAAATAAAACTTGCCAAGCGCGTAATAAGATTCGGCATCGGGATTGTCAAATGCCTCCTGGCTTAAATGTGTTTCTGCAACGGTTAGACTTAATTGATCTACATTGCTCTGTCCGCTGCTGCGTGTAGCAGAGTAAGGGGCGTAGTCGAATTCAGATATACGCGCCTCAAGAAGGCGCTGTCCGCTGTATGCCTTACGAAGTGCTGCCAGACCTTTATCTACATTAGATTTGTAAAAGAATAATCTCCACACGCCCAGCCCGAGGCAAACCAGGATAACAATCGCTGTAGCCAGCCGCAGAGTCGGGTTTGAGAACATCGCTCGCCGGGCTGGCTTTTGATTCTTGATAGCTGAGCCAGGATTTGTTCTCTTCAAGGCGTACTCTATCAACGCTTCTGCGAAGTTGATCCTTTTTCGCCCTTCCGGTGTAGAAAGATAGACTGCTTCAAGCCTCGTTTTCTCGTTTTCCGATAACCTGCCCTGTACGCAATCGTCTATTAACTCATCCTCAGCGATGTCAACCTGCTCATTGAAAATATTATCTGTCATAAGGCGTTCTTCAACCTGCCGCAACTTGTCTGCGGAAAGCTCGCCCAGCAAATAGCTTCTAACCAGCTTTTCTTCTTCAGAGCTGCTGTTCATCCGCTGTTTTTACTTCCTATTATTAAATGGATTTTCTCTCGAATGCATAACAGGAAAGACTATATCTCGGCCTGCCGTACACATTCATTCAAGCACTTTTCTAGCTCGCTTCTAATCCGGTGCACTCGCGTGCGCAGGGCTTTGAGGGTTAGATCGAACTTTTCTGCCAGCACTTTCCGATGAACGATTTTGGCACTCTTTTCTTCTTGATAGTATCCGAGTATTATTTCACGCGCCTGGGTGTTAAGGCGCTCAAGGCAATGCTCAAGGCATTCATAAGCGTGTTCTTTCTCTTCTGATAATTTCGGCGAGGGGGGTTGTTCCGTCAGCCTCAGCCCTTCAGAAATCTCAACAGCAGGTTTCTTCTTGAGATACTCTAAATATATGTTATGCGCCACTCGATAGAAATAAAGCGCCGGATCGCCTTCATAATCGACTGCGACTTGCTGAATCTTGCGTGTGACTCTATCCATAGTCTCATCCACAAGCTCTTCAGCCGCAGTGCAGCCGCGGCGCGAGTAAATTCTTATCAGCTTCGAGCGTATCTCTTCGTATTTTAATCCGGCGCGTTCAGGATCAGGGTCGAGCCAGGAAAGCAGTTTATCAAAAGCTTCCTGGTTTAACGACCATTTTTGCTTCACTAAAACAACCTGCCATTTTGCTAAAATAAAGAATTCGGAGAGCCAGAGGCTTATGGAGCCAGAATTACAGCCCTGATCAATTGCCAGCGCATTCTACTATTGTAAGTTTTATTCCGCAAGCAGTACTATGTGCAGAAATTTCCAGGAAAGTGAAAACAAAGTTATTGCGGAAGGTGGTTATGATATTCCAGATATAACTTTTTTCTGTGCCCCCAGCAAGGGTATGAAGCCAGAGAAAAATGATGATAATCAGAACCGGGATCGTTAATCATTGCTTCAACCTTAGCCGCTTATAACACAGGCAGGCTTTATAGAAGTAGTCAGAATCGGTGGAATCTCAGACTGAATCGAGCGTTCACCTTCCGCCGCTACCTTGACGCGCACAAAAAGCGCCCGTTATAATTTTTTTGCAATTGAATATAAGGGGAGTAGATCACTCCGCAGTCTGGTGAGACCGTCAACACGTTTGCCTTAGCCTGGCAATCCGGTCGGCCAGCGAGGGCTAAACTAAAAGCCCACGGATCGAGACCTTTTGCGGCAAACGTCGCAAAAGGTCTTTTCATTTTGTGCAGAAGAGATAACAATCAAGAGAGACGTTGATTGCGGGGTAAGGAGAACGCTTTGCTCAGACATTTAAAAGTGGTCGGAGGTTGCTCGCTGATTTTCTTGGGATTGCTAGGCATGATCTTGCCGATCATTCCGGGCATTCCAATTCTGGTTGCGGGCGTGGCAATACTCGGCACAGATCACCCGATAATCCGCCCCTTTGCCCGCCGCTTCGAACAATTGCGACAAAAATACACTAAATCGCAATCAAAAGATGAAGACGAAAAATTGAATAAGTCTTAATCAAGATTGTAACCGCCGTGAGTGTTCCGCACCGAGCCATCAAGCTGAGGACGCAAGCTAACATCAAAAAGCAAAGTAGAGAAAGATGAAAGAAAAAACAGAAGCTGAAATTGCAAAGATAAAAAAGTACGGTGTGCTGGCTTCTCTCGCCTTGACCGGGTTGCTGGTTGCGGGCATTATGATTTACCTTCCGCGTAACGGCTCCAACGATAAAAAGGCTTCCGACAAAGCTGATAAGAAGAAAAAGTCGAAACAGAAGCAAAAACAGGACGGCGCAATCGCCGGTCATGCTATCGAAGGAGGCACGTTTGAGGCATCCGACGTAGTCCACGTGCCGGGTACAGAAGGCGTCTTATTCGTTGACGACAATCACGAAACAGAAGTCTTCTGGATGCAAATGAATGATGAAGGCGAGCAGGTCGGCGCAGTTAAACCCATCAAACTCGGCGTGAGCGTCGCAGACCCCGAAGGGATTACCAGCGACGGCTCTAATTTTTATATTGTCGGCTCGCAATCAAAAGCGAAAGGCGGCGACCAGAATACCCTCGTGCGATTCCAATTCGATGCCGCGAGCCAGAGCGTGACAAAAGCCGAAGCCATAGGCGACCTGCGAAGCTTTCTCATTGAGCGTGTGCCCGAACTCAAGGACAAAAAAGGCGAAGGAGGCAGTCTCAACATAGAAGGGCTTGCATGGGACCCTGCGCGCGAGCGAATGCTGTTAGGGCTGCGCTCGCCTCTGATCAACGGGCACGCGCTCGTTATCGCTCTGAAGCTCAGCGACCCTAAGGCCGAGTTTTCAGTGAACAATCTTATGCTTGCCGAACCGAGTATTATTCGATTGCCGCTAGGGGGGTTGGGCATTCGCGGCTTCGTTTACGATGATCGGTTGAAATCGTTTTCGATAATCGCGGGCGCGCCGGAGGAAATGAATAGGACGGATTTCAAGGTCTGGGAGTGGAACGGCGAGCACAGTAACCCGACAGTGCGCGAAAGAGCGACGCTCAACCGCGACTTGAAGCCTGAAGGAATCGCGCGGGTAAAAGCAGGCGATTCCGATTTTCTGCTTGTAGTCTGCGACTCCAGCCGCTATCTCAAACTCGATGAACCGAACGAACAATAACGGGACGGGCTGTATTTTCAAAGGGCAATAAAGTAATGGATGTAACTCTGTTTCCGATAGGTGACTACTGGTGGTTCTACGCATCATTCACGGGATTCGTGCTGCTGATGCTCGCGGTTGATCTCGGCATATTTCATCGCAAAGCGCACGCCGTATCTTTTCGCGAGGCCGCCATCTGGAGCGGCATCTGGATGGCTCTTGCGCTGGCGTTCAGCTACCTGCTTTATCAATTCGCGCTGTGGAAGTTCCCTCAAGACGAGCGGCTTCTGGCCGTTCCGGGATTTGATCCGTCGGGCGCAGCATGGCAGATTACGCTTGAGTTTTTGACCGGATACGTGATCGAAAAGTCGCTTTCAGTAGACAATATATTTGTCTTCGTTTTGATCTTCGGTTACTTCCGTGTGCCTGCGAAGTATCAACATCGCGTGCTTTTTTACGGCATCATCGGCGCGCTGATTTCGAGAGCGATTTTTATAGCCATGGGCGCGGCGCTCATCCGTTATCATTTCGTCATTTTGATCTTCGGCGCGTTTTTGATATTCACCGGCGTAAAGATGATCTTTTCATCTGAAAAGGAGATCGAGCCTGAAAAGAATTTCCTGATCCGTTTATTCAAAAGATTCGTTCCCGTTACTCCAAAGATGGACGGCGAGCACTTCTTTGTTCGCATAAATCGGGTTCTGCACGCGACGCCGTTGCTTGTCACATTGCTATTCGTAGAGATGACCGATGTGATATTTGCAGTAGATTCCGTGCCTGCGATTTTCGCGATCACAAAAGAGCCGATGCTCGTCTTCACATCAAATATCTTTGCGATACTGGGTCTTCGCGCGATGTACTTCATGCTGGCTGGCGCTGTGGATAAATTCCACTTGCTCAAATACGGGCTTGCGCTGGTGCTGATCTTCGTCGGGTTGAAGATGGTTTGGCTCAACGGTCTGTATGATGGCAAATTCCCAATCACGCTTTCGCTCGGCATCATAATCGGAGTCATCGCTTCGTCTATAATTCTTTCGCTATTGTTTCCAACGAAGCCGATCAAAGACAATGTAAAACCGTTGCGCAAACGAATCACAAAGGCGTGACGGGTTAAATCCTGCAATCGAAATGCGATTGATACCTGTAATAGTCGGGCCGACCGCTTCGGGCAAAAGCGAGCTTGGCATTCGTCTGGCTCTCGCCTTCGATGGCGAAATCATCAACCTTGATTCCGTGCAGGTATATCGCCGGATTCAAATCGCCACAGCGAAAGTCCCACTCGATGAACGCCAGGGCGTGCCTCACCATTTGATTGACATAGTAGAGCCGACTGAAAACTTCACCGCAGGCGAATACGCGCGCGTAGCTGATCGAACGATTCAAGAAATAGAATCGCGCAGTCGCGTGCCGGTGCTTGTAGGCGGCACGGGTTTTTATTTGCGCGCGCTTATCAGTCCGTTGTTTGAAGGGCCGAAGACCGATTTGCGACTTCGCGAACGGCTGGCGCGATTGCGTGACGAGCGCGGCGCAGAACATCTTCATCGCCTGCTCAGTCGCGTTGACCCGCAGGCTGCGCGAGCTATCAAGCCGCGCGACTGGTCGCGCACAATGCGCGCCATCGAAGTATTCTTTCAAACAGGCAACCGCATTTCCGACTCACATTCCGAGATTCCGCCTCCGCCTGAGCACGCCACGCGCATCCGAGTGATCGCACTAAATCCTCCGCGCGAGCAGTTGTACGAACTGATCAACCGTCGAGCCGAAGTGATGTTCGAGCGCGGGCTTGTCGAAGAGGTTGAATCGCTCATCGCTTCGGGCGTGCCCGCAGATGCAAAAGCGTTTCAGGCTCACGGCTATCGTCGAGTAGTCGAATATCTGCAAGGTCGCCGCACGCGCGAAGACGCGCTGAACCAGATGAAACTCGACACGCGTCACTATGCTAAAAGGCAACTGACATGGTGGCGCGCATGGCCCGACGTGAAATGGATTAATCGTTTCGGAAACGAAGAAGAAGCATTAAATGAAGCGCGCGCGTTTCTCGAAAACGAAAGCCTATTAACCGAAATGTAGATTCACCGCAGAGGCGCAGAGAACGCAGAGGAGACGCAGAGAGTTTTATATTTGCTTATCCTCTGCGAAATCTCTGCGTTCTCTGCGCCTCTGCGGTGAACAAGTTCTATATTGCCCGCCTCATTTGCCCTTTTTTCATGATTTCGACTGTAGTAATATGGCGCTAGCACTAAGGGATCACTTGAATTGGAACTGAGGCCCGTGAGCCTCGAACAAAGGGTATAGGGCATCTTAACTCACTCGCCTACACTTCCTCTCGGGCGCACCCCTGTTGGAATTGGCAGCAATATAACTCAAACAAGTTTCGAGCGAATCAGCGATAGGGACTGGGTATCGGTTTTATTTGATTACGAGTTTCCAGGAACTCGATAACCCAACGTTTTCAGTTGGAGGTAATGTATGAGCCGCCAGCCCTCAGTTTTTTCATTAGTATCCCTCCTTTTAGTTCTACTACTTGTAAGCTCTAAACCTGCCGTCGGCCAGCAACAGGCTTCTGGTGAAACGCTTACGCTTGAACAGGCCATTGCCACAGCCATGCGAAATAACCGGCAGGTGAAAATCAAAGAGCTTGATGTCGGTAAATCCGAAGATCAACTGGCCGGGGGTCGCACGCTCAGGCTGCCAAAGTTTAATCTGTATACGCTGGCCTCGCAGCAGCTTACGCAAATTGATTTCAATTTCAAACAAGGCGTCTTCGGCACTTTTCCGGGGATCGGCCCGGTCCCTGATAAAGATACGAACATCTCTTCTCCCAGAAAGCCGACCGTTTTCATCATTGCTCAGATACAAGAGCCGCTTTCACAACATTATCGAATAGGGCTTAACATCGAGCAGTTGAAACTGGGCCGCGAGATCGCTCGCGAGCAATTGCGTTCCGAGCAACAAACAATCGTCAACGATGTCACGCGTGCGTACTACGCGATAGTGCAATCTCAAAGCGCGCTTCAAACTGCCGAAGAGAATATTAAGTTGTATCGCGAGCTTGATCGCGTGACCACTGACTACGTGGCGCAGCGGGTCGCGTTGAAATCTGAAAATCTCGATGTCAAAACCAGACTGGCTAAAGCCGAATACGATTTGCTCACGCTCGGCGACACTATCGCCACTCAGAAAGAGCAGCTAAACAATCTGCTGGGCCGCGATATTCGCGTCGAGTTCAATGTCAGCCTGCCGCTTGACTCTGTCGGGTTTGAAGCCGATCTGGACGGGGCGCGCAGTCGCGCGCTGAATCAGAGGCCCGAAATAAAAAAGGCGCGGCTCGAATTACAGCGAGCAGATATAGATCGTCGAATCAAAAAATCAGAGTTCATTCCCGATGTGAGCATGAGCTTCAACTACATCTCTCCACAGAATTTCGGCAGCATCATCCCAAAAACAATCGCAAGCGTGGGATTAAGCTTTAGCTGGGAGATCTTTGATTGGGGTAAAAAACGGCGAGAACTGGATGAGAAGAGCAAGACCGTTGAGCAAGTGAGGGCGAGCCTCGTAGAAGCAGAAAATCTTATTCAGATGGACGTGAACAGCAAGCACCGCAAGCTTCAGCAGACGCGCCTTCAAGTTCGCATTGCTCAACTGTCACAGGAAACGGCGCGAGAAAATCTGCGCGTCAGTACAAACAAGTACAAAGTGCAGGCGGCGCTTTTATCGGATGTCTTGAAAGTACAGACCGCGCTCGCAGATGCCGACCAGCAATACCAGCAAGCGCTCGTTTCGTTCTGGACGGCCAAAGCTGACTTTGAAAAAGCCATTGGTGAGGACAAATGAAAACCAATAAATGTATCGCAATCGGGCTTTTGACCATGACGAGTGTTGTGGCCGGGTGCAAGGTTCATTCGGCTGAAAATCCGCCCACTCCTGTCAAGGTGAAGGCCGTCGAAATGATTTCATCAACAGGCAGTTTGCGCTATTCGGCCAGCATCATAGCTCGGACACAGGTGGAATTGTCCTTCAAAGTTGGCGGATACATCGAAGCAATCCATCAGGTGCGCGGCGTCGATGGTCGTTTGCGCAACGTGCAGGAAGGCGACCGGATTCTAAAAGGAACCGCGCTGGCGCTTGTGCGACAGAGTGATTACGCAGCCAAAGTAGGTCAGGCTGAGTCTCAAGCGTCACAGGTGCGATCAAGCCTCGATTCGAGCAAAGGTCAGTTGAGCGAGGCGCAGTCAGGCATTGAATCGAGCAAGGCACAACTTGCACAGGCCGAAGCATCTTACGCGCACGCCAATCTTGATTTTGATCGAGCGAAGAATCTTTTTGAAAGCCATAGCCTGACCAAGGCCGACTACGACGCGGCGAAGGCACAGCGCGATGTGGCCGAAGCGCAACTGAATGCCGCAAGGTCGCAAGTAAAAGTTGCGGAGGCCAAAGCTAATGTTGCGCGCTCTCAAATCGAAACGGTTCAAGCCCAGATCAAAGGCGCGCAGGCGGCACTGGAAGAAGCCAGGATACCCTTACACGATACTGCGCTCAGAGCGCCTATGAACTCAGTCGTGCTCGAACGCAAGGTTGAAGCAGGGTCGCTGGTTTCGCCCGGCACGCTTGCGTTCCTCATCGCTGACACAACATCCGTTAAAGCAGTATTCGGCGTTCCCGATTTGACGGTCGAGAGCCTGAGACTTGGAAGCCCAATTACTGTGACATCTCAGGCTGCGCTTGGCCAGGATTTTCGCGGGCAGATCACAGCTATCTCGCCATCTGCCGATGCAAAGAGCCGCGTTTTTGAAGTCGAGGTCACTATCCCGAATCCACAGAACCAACTGAAAGTCGGGATGATCGTTTCGCTATCGCTCGAAGAGACAAGCGCCGGGGTCGAGTCACCTGTAGTGCCGCTCAGCGCCATCGTCAAGTCCAAAGATAACCCGGATAACTATGCTGTCTTTGTAATCGAAGAGCAAACAGGTCGTCAGAGCGCGCGAATCCGCAACGTGAAGCTCGGAGAAGCGTATGGCAACACTGTTGCCGTCATTGAAGGATTGAAATCCGGCGAGCGCGTAATCACGACCGGAGCCACATTGATGGTAGATGGTCAACGAGTTCAGATCATTCCGTAATTCGAGGGTCTTATGTCACACGGCAAGAGCGACGATGAGGTCATCAAGAATACTCATAACACGGCGCGGTTCTTTGTAGAGACTCGGCACATCTCGTGGGTGTTGCTTATAGCGACATGCTTATGGGGGATCTTCGGCTACTTCCAGATGCCGCAGCGGAAAGACCCTGATATTCCTGTGCGCATTGCAGTGGCTTTGACGCCCTGGCCCGGCGCAAGCGCTGAAAAGATCGAAGACCTCATCACCAGAAAGCTCGAATCCAAGATCGCAGAAAACTCCAAAGTAATAAAGATCGAATCCATCTCGCGCACAAGCATATCGGTCGTATACCTTGAGCTTGACGAAAAAATAAAGGACAGCGCAAAAGAGCTTGACGACATCAAGCTCAAGCTCGACGGCATTCATGATTTGCCCGATGGCGCGGGGCCGATCAACTTCATCAAGGATTTTGGCGACACAGCGGCGCTGATGCTTACGGTCGCAAGCCCGAAAGCGAGCGAGGTTGAAATCGCTCTACGAGCCAAAGCTGTTCAGAAAGCAATAGAAGCAACAAGAGCGCAGGCTCGGTCTGGTGATGAGCCTCGGTTCACTATCGTATTAAATTACCCGCAATCAATCAGCGCGCGGCTGGTGCGTAATGGTTTAGATAGGTTTGCCAGGTTTACGAAAGAAGTCGGCTATGCTCAGGATATTCGATTGGTTGAGGGAGGGGGCTTTGTCGGTCTTGATGGCGCTTCGGGCGAGAGCGATGAAAAAGTTCTGGGCTATATGCAGCAGTTTCTTCAGGAACGCGCGCAGGCATCGGAACTTGATCCTGATGTCTGGCAGCCGATAATCATTCGAGACCCAAATCAAACAACCGCAAAGATGACTGCCGCGGCTGGCGACAAGTACAGCTATCGCGAGATGGACGATTTCACCGACGCGATTGAAAAAACTATCAAGACCATACCTATTGTTTCCAAAGTTACTCGCTCGGGAATTCTTGATGAAAAAATCTACCTCGAATACTCGCAGGAGCGGCTGGCGTCCTATGGCATTCAATCGGGCACTTTGCAGGACATTCTTAAAGCGAGAAATATCACAGTGCCGGGCGGACAGGTGCAGGTCGAAGGAAAGAATCTAACGATTGACCCATCGGGCGAATTCAAAAGCGAGCGTGAAATCGGCGATGTCGTAATCAGCGCATCAGCCGGTGGCGCGCAGGTTTATCTGCGAGACCTCGTTGATACGATTCGCAGCTACAACGCGCCCGCGCGCTACTTGAATTATTTCACATGGCGAGACAATGAAGGAAACTGGCATCGCACCCGCGCAATCACTCTTTCGATTCAGATGCGCGCAGGCGAAAAGATCGGCGATTTTGGCGAAGCAGTAGACGCGACGCTTGCCGACTTAAAGAAGCGATTGCCCGAAGACCTCGTGATGGCTCGGACGAGCGATCAACCGCTACAGGTGACGGAAAATGTTCACCTCTTTATGAACAGTCTTTATGAAGCGATTGCTCTGGTCGTCCTCGTTTCTCTTGTAGGCTTTTGGGAATGGCGGTCTGCATTGCTGATGGCGTTCTCGATTCCCATCACTCTTGCGATGACGTTCGGGATGATGTACATCCTTGGCATAGACATTCAGCAAGTCTCTATCGCAACGCTCATAATCGCGCTTGGGCTTCTGGTAGACGACCCCGTAGTGGCAGGAGACGCAATCAAACGCGATCTTGCGCTGGGCCATCCGTCAATTGTATCGGCATGGCTTGGGCCGACAAAACTCGCAGCCGCGATTATGTATGCGACCATAACAAACATTGTTGCGTATCTCCCGTTCATGATGTTGACCGGCGATACGGGAAAGTTTATGTACAGCCTGCCCATCGTGCTTGCCTGTTCGCTCGTGGCATCAAGGCTTGTTTCGATGACATTCATTCCGCTGCTGGGCTACTACCTGCTCAAACCGAAAGCTGAAATGCCGATTGAAGAGCGGCGCAAAAAGGGCTTTGCCGCTAAGTATTATCGCGTAGGCACCTGGGCTATAAATCATCGGTGGCGCGCGTTGGGGATGTCGCTGGTCTTTCTCGCGGTGGGCGGATTTTTCATGAGCCAGCTCAAGACACAGTACCTCCCGAAAGACCTTTCCTACCTTTCATACGTTGACGTATGGCTGCCGGAAGATGCGCCGCTTTCAGAGACTAATAAAGCGGCAAGCGAAGCTGAAAAGATAATTCAGGAAGTGGCACAGGAGTATGGGAAAGAGCACTCGGAAGACGGCCATCCGCGCAAGATTTTAGAATCGCTGACCACATTTGTAGGCGGGGGCGGACCGCGCTTCTGGTTTTCGGTAAGCCCGGAGCTTCAGCAGTTGAATTACGCTCAGATAATAATTCAAGCCACTGACAAGCACGACACGGGTCATCTGGTTGGCTTAATACAAAAAGCGGTTTCAGAACGCATTGCCGGAGCGCGAATAGATGTTCGCCAGCTTGAATCGGGCGGGTCTAGTGGGCTTCCGGTTTCGATACGCATTTCGGGCGATGATATGGCGACGCTGCGCGGGCTTGCCGAACAGGCGAAGGGCATCTTTCGCTCAATCCCGCAAGCCGCTCGCGTGCGCGATGACTGGGGCGATGAGAGTTTCGCCGTGAAGCTTCAGATTGATTCTGACCGCGCGAACATGGCTGGAATATCAAACCTCGACGTAGCCGCATCTTCCATTGCCGGAATGAACGGAGTGGAAGTTACAACCTTGCGCGAAGGCGATAAGCAAATCCCTGTTGTCGTAAGAATGCGTGTTGAAGAACGCGCCCAACTTGCCGACATCAAGAATCTTTACGTTTACTCTTCGCAAGGGACGCAGAAGATTCCTTTGCAGCAAGTATCTTCGATAGCCTACAGCACCGAAACTGAAAAGTTTCGCCGCCGTAATCAATTCCGCACGATCACCGTTTCGTGCATACCCGAAACAGGAGTGCTCTCTTCTGAAATAATGGGCGCTGCGCGTTCGCGGCTTAATGAAATATCGAGCGGGCTTCCGTCCGGTTACAAATTAGAAGTCGGCGGCGAAGAGGAGAATCAGGTCAAAGGGTTTAAAGAACTCGCTATGGTTATGGGAATCTCTATCGCACTGATCTTTCTTGCGCTGGTATTTCAATTCAAGCATGCCATCAAGCCTTTCATAGTGTTTGCCGCTATTCCCTACGGCATGGTCGGAGCCATAGCCGCATTGTGGATCATGGGCGCGTCGTTTGGTTTCATGGCTTTTCTTGGAGTCGTCAGTCTGGTCGGAGTCATCGTCAGCCACATCATAGTTCTTTTTGATTTCATAGAAGAAAAGCATGCCGAAGGCGAGCCTTTGCACGAAGCGCTTCTCGATGCGGGCATCATGCGGCTCAGGCCCGTGCTGATAACTGTCGGCGCAACGGTCATCGCTCTTTTCCCGCTGGCCTCGCACGGCGGGCCGCTGTGGGAACCGCTGTGCTATGCGCAGATTGGCGGGCTAATAGTCGCGACCTTTATAACGTTGCTACTGGTGCCTGTAATCTATGCGATTTTCGTTCTCGATCTAAAGCTCGTCAAATGGGATACAGTCCATAAAGAATCGACTACCGATCATGATACCCAGACTCAAGCAGCCGGAGCGTGAGGCGCTTTCGTTTCATTCAAGGTCTATTCATTCACTGATAGATGTCATAAGCGCGTTGAGTGCTTATGACATCTACCTTGCCAACTTTATCTCAACAAGCTACATTGCCTCAGATTATGAAACGAAGCCTTGCTCATCTGCCTAAGCACAAACAAGAAGAACTTATAGAGATCACTTCTATCATCAAAGTAAACCCCGGCGTGGAAATGATAATACTTTTCGGCAGCTATGCTCGCGGCGATTGGGTAGAGGATGTTTACACCGAAGGCCACATCACTTATGAGTACAAGAGCGACTTCGACATTCTGGTCATTGTTAAAAATCGCCAGTATGCCCGAAGGATCATGACATGGGACAAGATGGAAAGCGCGATCCATAACAGCAGGACTATAAAGACGTGGGCGACGGTGATAGTGCATGACATCATTGAAGTAAACAAAGCGCTTTCAAGAGGGAGATACTTCTTCACGGACATAAAGAAGGAAGGCGTTCTGCTGTATGGCTCCAAAAGGTACAAGCTGGAGAAAGCGCAGAAGCTGAACCCGGAAGAAAGAAAGCAAACTGCTCAAGAGGATTTTAAAAATTGGTTTAGCAGTGCGAAAATATTCTATATGCATTTTGAGTATGATCTCAAAATGCATACCTACAAAATAGGTGCTTTCCATCTCCATCAAGCAACAGAACGACTTTACACAGCGATCTTGCTAGTGTTCACGCATTACAAGCCGAAGGAACATGACATCAAGACACTGGGTAAGCAGGTGAGCAATCTCGACCCGCGCTTTTTGCCGATATTTCCACGCACCACGCCAGAAGAAAGGCGGCTGTTTGAGTTGCTCAGAAAAGCCTACACAGAGGCTCGATACAATCGAAACTACAAGATCACTAAGAAAGAGTTAGAGTATCTGGCGGAGCGGGTAAAGAAATTGCAGAAAGTAACGAAAGAGGTTTGCAAGGAAAGGATCGAGAGCTACGCATAAAGGTGTCTTTTAGTATAAGCCGCGCCAAACTTGAGAAGCTGTTTGAGTGGAAAAAATATAATCCCAACCGCGTGATGAAAGATGAGTTACAACAATAACAAAGTCTTGTGCGAGCGGGATTATACTTTAGTAAAAGACGTAAAACATCATGTCTATTACGAGGCCCATTTGTTGTTATACGCTCGCGTACGAAATAACTTGAATACACGGACGCCGCCGCGCAGGCAGGTCTGCAATCACTTTGAGTGTGGTGCCGCGCCTGAGTTGACTGGCGCGAGTTTCAATTCTATGTTGAGGGCGCGGCAGAGGGGCGCGGAGGCGTGGTTGCAAAGACGCGAGGTCTAACTACAGCATGCAGCGGAGCGCGGTAAGCTGGTTTCACATGGCTTGCGCTGGCTGAGTAAATCTACAGCCCCGCGCCCGCTGATACTGGGCGTTATACGCTCGCGTACGAAATGCTGTGAATGTTCGAACGCCGCCGCGCCGACAATTCTGCAGTCACTTTCAGTGAGGAGCCGCGCTTTAGTTGACGCGCTGCTGAAACGAAACTATTTTGGAGGCGCGGCAGAGGGGCGCGTCGGCGTGGAGGCGATGACGCTCGGTCTAACTACAGCATGCAGCGGAGCGCGGTGATAGTGTCTTAAAAGTGTGGTACTGCTTGAAGTTTCAAGCTCTATGGTTCGTCTTCACCAAAAATGATTTTGCGGAAAATCGGTCGTTCTTCTTGGCTCTCAGCTTCCGATGTGGTCACAGTATTTACTATGGTCGGTAATACTAACGCTGTACTCGGCACAATGCTTTTTATATCTTTAGTATTAATACTGAGCTTGTCTTTTGAGCCTTCTATATTCCAAGTAGGTATTCCCGATGTTAAGTGATGCTGTGGGCCTTCGGGTGTGCATATCAGAAGGTTATAGTGTCCAGCTATCTTAGCTCCTAGTCGAAGCAGGTCAGAGGCTTTCTTTGTTGGGCCAGCACCATCAAGTGTATGAAACTCATCAGCCCCATAGATTATAGCCGTAGCTAGATGTATCGCATCAGGAGATTTTATCTTGATGCTTTTTCGATTGTAATAATCCCGAATAAAACTACTAAGTGCTCCGACGCGTTGATCTCCGCTAATCATTTTTACATTTTTGCGCTTGAAAACATTTTCCCATAGCCCTTTAGCTTTTTGGCTCATCTTGCTTTCAAAAACTTCCGTCTGCGTCATGAAAGATGTAAATAAAACGATTTCGTTATTATGAACCTTACGAACCGTATCTTCTATACCTCCCATTATCACAGTGCCCCACTGTTGTTCATCTTGAAGCCAAGCGAGGAAAATGTTTGCATCCCAATAGATTTTCTTTTTACCAGGCATCCCGTATTGAGCGTATGAACTCCACAGAATTCATATCACCTGTCGCATTTGGAGCAATGCCGCGCAAATCAAAAAGAGAGGGCAGTTCATTATCCGCAGGTAATATATCCAGATCAGACACATTGATTGCATAAGCGAAGTTATCTCGCTTTTTATATCTCAGTTCTCCATAAACACGAACCTGACAATCAATGGCTCTCTTGACCTTTCCTCTTAGTTTATTAGGAAAAGCGCAATCTACCTTTTTAGGGCCGATAGAAGGATATATATGGAAGTGGTTAGTATTATGTATATTAATCCATTCCAAAACTCCATCCATCGAGCCTTCTATTATTTCATCAGTCCCTATGATATTTTCAACTTTTTTCTTGAAGGTATTATCTATAGATACTTCATATTGTGTATTAATAATGGTTACGCGAGCAACATTCTTTTCAGTCATTGCCGCTAACGACTTGAATGCTTCCAGCGTATTAGAATCTACATCTTTTGGTACTCTGCCTGTTCTATCTATCTTAGCTAACGTTTTGAAGAATTTCTGGACAGTAGCAAGAGCAATGCGCTTGCCCACCTTTGGGTTGATTGCAGCAGCTTCAAGAACTATTGTAGCAGGACTGGAATGGCTCATATCTACAACCTTGTAATAAACCAAAGATTCATCTTGCCCTGTCACTAACCGTTCTGTCTGCTTTAGTGCAACCCTTACAGCTTGAAGCTCATTAATAAGCTCAGAAAGACGTACATCGCCGTTGTCCTCTGGCGACCCTTCAACTCGTAAGGTTATTTTTCCGGCTGCCATATTATTTAACTGAGATATGCTTTAAGAAAGCTATCGGATGCGCGGCCTCTTCTAACTCCCTTACTGCCATTCGCCTTAGCCGTTCTCGCACCCATGATGAAAGTGAAACACCCGCCAGATCAGCGGCATCCTTGAATGCTTCCTTCTCACTAGGCTCTAGCATGACTAGCAAAGGGTCATTACGCAAACGGCTTGAGTCTTTAAACGGTCGTCCTCGCTTCTTTTTCATAAGGATTATTATATATAAAAATAATATAGAATCAAGCTAAAAATGCTTGACTTTATATTTATTATATATATAATAATCCTTGTTAGAAGTTGATTGAAAAGCAAAGAATTAAAGGCTCAGGTGTTACTAGCACTTGAGCCTTCGTTGAAAACCAACGCGATTGCTCACGCTGATCTCCGCTAAAGATATTGTGAGCCATCGCCAGATGAAAGGCAAGGCTCACAATATGGTATGTCATAACTGTCAGAACGAAGCTAAGAAGCGCGGCAAAGATCGTCATGGTCTTCAACGCTATCAATGCAAACCCTGCAAAAGGTCTTTCGTTGAATCGCAAGACAAGCCGCTTGATAATATGTATCTGCCGATTGAGAAGGCTGTTCATTGCTTGAACCTCCTACTTGAAGGCTGTTCTCTCCGATCTACAGAAAGACTTACTGGCGTAAACATAAACACTCTCATGAAACTTCTTGTCATAGCTGGCGAAAGGTGCGAGCGATTACTAAACGAGCGTATCCAGAACATGCCCGTCAAAGACGTTGAATGCGATGAGCTTTGGTGTTTTGTGCAGATGAAAGAAAAAACACTCAAAGCCATGCCCGAAGAAACTAAAGAAGAATTAGGATGGCAACAGATTGACAAGCTCGGTGATGCTTATACGTTCGTAGGATTCGAGCGCAACACAAAGCTAGTTCTTGCATGGCATTTAGGCCGTCGCACAGCCGAAGATACATGGGCTTTCACAAAGAAACTTGCCCGCGCTACCTATGATGAAAGGTTTCAAGTAACAACAGACGGTTTCTCTCCCTACCGCTGGCACATGATAAAAGAGTTGGAGCATAAGGGCTTTGACTTCGCGCAACTCATCAAACACTATGCGGCTCCAGACAGCGACGAGCATAGGTATTCGTCACCCGTTGTGGTGAAAACAACATCGGAAATTATCTTTGGCAACCCTGACCCTAAAAGAATCTGCACCTCTATTGTTGAGAGACAAAATCTCACAATCAGAATGCAGATGCGAAGATTTACGAGACTGACAAACGCTTTCTCTAAGAAGTGGGAAAACTTGAAAGCAGCGTTGGCTCTATTCTTCGCTTACTACAACTTTTGCCGCAAACACAGCAGCATCAAGAAACAAACCCCTGCGATGGCAAGTGGATTAACTGACCACGTCTGGAGCATCAGCGAGCTATTAGCTGCATAGGAGATGAACATGACCATAGATCAATTAACAGACATAGCATGGGCTGTTGTAGATGAGCTTGAGCCATCGCGCAATCTTGATGTTTTCGACGTGAGCGAATCGCACATCATTTTTCAGAGTGAGCATGGTCTGAAACGTGTATGTGTGGCCTGCTTAGATAACGACTCACTGAAAGAGCAAATCAAGAAGGAGCTACGAACATGAGCAACCGACCTCGCAATAGATCACCACCACGAGCATGAGCGCCGAAAGGCGCTTTTTGCTCTTTTCTCGGCTTGGCTGGTTACAGCTCAGATTCAGAATCTAGCGTTGGCGTGGGTTCATCAAGTAGCCTCTCCAGCTCTTTCCGGTATTCCACAAGCTCTTCTTGCATCAGCGTATCCACTATTGCTTGCGCTGGAATTATAATGGCAATACCTGTATTGACCGGGACTTCCCCACTTCCTATGTCACCAAGAAACTTGACCTTTTGATTGATGTCATAATGCCCTTGTACCAAACCTAACAGCCTGTACCCTATACCGTTTGGCCAGACAAATGCAGGCGACCCACTATGACCTCCCCATGACCTAGCCTCCACAAGATACGCCTTGATGGGTGTCCGTTCCTCGCTGTCAAGATAGAGTCTAACCGGAATTGGTTCGTATGGCATTAAAGCGATGTTGCCAAGTCTGACTATTGGTTGGTATCTCTCTCTCCCTGCAAACTCACTGAACAATCCTACGAAGAACACTTTGTCACCTGCTCCAAATTTCGGAAATTTCCAGCTTGCTATCTGTTCATCGGTAAGCATTTGCTCAAGGGGTATAGTGCGAAGGTGATATTCTGCCAATGGTAGGGATACACTAGCAACTGCAACATCTGTCGTTGGATGTGTAACCCAACTATCTGGATGAGCTGGAATATCCTGAAATCCTCCATCCACAAGATTAATACGAACATACAACGAACTGAACGGCCTTGTCGCATCTATGACGTGTCGCGCCGTCACTAGATAAATCTTGCTACGCGGGACAGAGGAAGAAAGGGGAACGTTAACAAAAAAGGCCGTACCTGCGGGTTTACGCACCATAATGCGCCCATCTCGATCAAGATCATCGTAGAACAGCGCGGCAACACATTGCCTGTATTGCTCCTCAATCGCCATTTCTGGCCACTCTCCAATTGCTGGCCTTTTAAATCTTTGTGGAGCTGATGATAGCATATATCTCATAACGCTACTGAAGAATAGTAGCGATTTTCCTTATCGCATCCGTGGTAATTTGTAGTACAATGCGCCAGACAGGTATTAAGTCGCCACTAGAGCGATAAGGGAAAAGAAGTTTTAGTTACATCTACGAGCTTTTACGCTTTCAGTTTAAGCCAGAACAAAAGAGCAACAATCAAGATGCTCATCTCGACAGTTCCAGCACTAGGAGATTGACCTTGTTGATTAGTGTTATGTCCACTGCATTCGCCTGGATAATCCTCGATACATCCCACTGTCTCACAGGAACAGGCGTAGCCTCCCGCTTGCGTATGTCCTGCTAAAACGGGGAACGAAAGACACAGCATGAGCAAAGATACGGATAAAAGTCTTTTCATTGTTTCCTCCATGCCGCGATTGTATCAACAGGTGCTCTCAGGAGTAGCCAGTTATGAGGCTTTGGGCAATCGTATTATCAAGAGGATTAGAACAGCACATGCTTTCCGAGACTTGCAGCAGGTATGTGAGCTTGCTGCAATGTTGCAAAACTTCCCTATAAAGGAATATCAACTCATAGGCAGCTACTATATTGTGTGGTGCAAATGTCGCCAGCGTGAATACGACATTAAAGCCTTAGAAACAATAATTGACCAATCCGATACCTACAAAGCTAAAGCCTTGCTGTCACGCGCTGCCTTTGAAGGATACAAGGGCAATACCACTGCGGAATTGTTTTTCTATAACGAAGCTCTTAAAGCCTTTCCTACAATATCCGAACGCATAGACATATTGAGAGCCATCGCTGTTGTGAAAGCTAAAGAGGGATTCCGCAAATCGGCAATAAGAGACTTGGAAAGTCTAATTCCTATCATTCGGCATGCTGATGCCTTAGTCTACTTTGACGTTCTGAATTCCTACGCTGTTGAACTAGCTGGAGCTGGCCGCAAATATGAGGCTCGCAACATCTCACAGATTGTAATAAGCTCGCCTTTCGCTTTTGCGTATCCCGAATGGCAAGAAACGGCCAGCGATCTAAAAGAGCCTAACCGCTCACTCGTTATTATCGGCCCATCAAAGTTTGTCCCTAACAACGTACTCCCCATGCCAGCAAGTGAGCATGGAGAAACAGAACAAACCAGTTATAATCAACCCGCGAAAGTTTTCAACCTCCAACGATTGAGAAAGAAAATGGCTAAAGGCAAAAAGAGCAAAAAGGACAAAAAGGATAACGGCGAAAACATCTTTGATGAAAACGTTGATGAGATGGATGATAAAGACTTATTAGCTACCCTCATCCAACTAGCCGCTAGTGATGATGCAGACGAAGAAAAACTCCGCAAGATCGTTAAGTACGTTATGAAAGTCATGAGTGAGCCTTACAAGCCAGAGCCAGATGATACAGAGGGAGCATGACGTAGTCCCTATAGGAGAAAAAAATGATTAAGAAATCACTGCGCGTTTTATCGCTAGTGGCCTTGCTGCTAGTATTCGCTTCCGCTAACGAGAGTGTGTGCTATGGCCAACAGCCTCAACTCAGCCACACGGAACCCGATGATATTGATATACTGCTTGTTGGATCAAGTACCTCTTCAACGATCATCTGGATAATGAAACTAATAACGCTTGCGCGGCCTTAAACTACACTATATACGTAACCACACACCTGCATCGCTACCCGTCACCGAAGTAGATAACACCACACTTTTAAGACACTATCAGCGCGGTAAGCTGATTTGAAATGGCTTGCTCTGGCTGAGCACGACTACATCAACGCGCCCGCTGATACTGGGCGTTAGGCTCTGATACTCTGCTTAGTTTGAAGCCATGGACAAATTTATGGATCAATTAATTAGTCAGATTCTCGCTTTGATAGGCTTCTTTGCCTTTCCAGCGATCCAATATGTCTTATTGAAGGTGATATCAAAGAAAGAGGGCCAGCCACAACTCTGGTATCTGCCAAAGTATGGGTTTAGGCTAGTGATACACGGCTTATCGAGAAAGAGAACTTTAAGAGATATAAAGTACCAAGTTATAACCCGAAAATTCATATCATCAAAAGACGTATCAGTAATTACATTTGTGGATAACATTATTCATTCAACAGAAAGCTTCTTTCTATTTCCTAAGACTGATCAAACTTTATTATCCTTTCGTTTGCAATCCAAAAATGGGAAAGTTGAGTTTGTTCAAACTGATAAGCTTGGGAACATAAAGCAGATTATTCCATTAGATAGCTTTCACCGCTTGATATGTGACTATTCTGCCAATGTCCAAAACTTCTTCAATTTTAACATCCGGATTTTAAGAAGAGTTGAAGTGAATTCAGCCTCTCTCCTGAAGATGCATGAGGAGATACAATCCTTGACGGATGAGAAAGAATTCGGCATTGACCGTGTTCGTAAAGTGGGATAATACTTGCGGCGAAATTAGTATGCTAGCCTAGGCGAGCCTAACAAACGCATGCAGCGGAGGCCGCGAACAGAGGGTCGAAAGAAAGCGAGTGGTACACGCGGCCTCGCTGATGCTGGGCGTTACGCACAGATCGGCGGACTGATAGTTGCGACCTTTATAACATTGCTACTGGTGCCTGTAATCTATGCGATTTTTGTTCTCGATCTAAAGCTCGTCAAATGGGATACAGTCCATAAAGAATCGGCTACCGATCATGATACCCAGACTCAAGCAGCGGGAGCGTGAGGCATCAATCTTTATTGATGTCAGCGATGATGTCTTCTATGGATTGATCGAGGCGGTATTGTTCGAGTTCGGTTTTCTGGCGCTTCAAAAGCCATTCCAGTTCGTCTGTGATGCGAGCGCGCAATCTGACAGGTTGCGCGCTCGATTTAATTGTCGTCTCGGCGGCTAGCTTCAAAGCTTCGGTCAGTCCTTCTACGAACTGGCTGTGACTTGCGTGCCCTACGAAAACGATCTCGCCCGCCAGGTATTCAAACTCAACGCCGAACGGATCGAGAAAGGGGTAACGGTCGGCTATCTTCAACTGCCCTGCGCGCAGGTGTATCGGGAAACTGTCTCGCGGTTCTACTGCCTGCGTTGCTTCTTCGATGGTTCTGGCTATCTCGCTCATTAGCCGTTTGACCTCGGCCATAACGTCGGCGTCGCTGCCTTGTTTCAGCAGGCCCGTCGCTCGAAGATCGCTATGAACAAGCAACAGATCGCTCGTTATCCGGTCGGGCGCTTCGCCTAGATCAACCGATGATGAAATCTTTTCGTCGCTCGTCACGTCGTTGCTCATTGCGCCACTGCTTGTCGCAGCCGCGCTCATTGTCGCTTCATTGTTGCTGCTCAACGCTTCGCTATGCAAAACCTGTTTTTCCTGATCCGAAGAGGGCGCGGCATCCTCGATGGATAATGATTCAAAGACGGCCTTCGCTTCTATCATAGCTTGCGACACACCGGTTTCAGTCCCTTTTGCAATTGCTTGAGCGGCGAGCGGCGGTTCACTTTCGGGCAGCGGGGCTTCATCGGTCGCGCTCTTGAAATAAACATCGAAGACGCCGCCCGCCTGATTGCACTCATCAAGCACCTCTCCGAGCGACGCATTGCTTATCAAGTCCGGGCTTTCGGATTCGCTCAGAGGCTGGCCTTCTTGCGAGGTCAGTATCAAACAGCCTTCCTCTTTCAGGTGAATGAGCGCCGCCAGTCCGCTTTCGGTCGAGACCTCGACGAACCACTGCCGGTCGCGTTCGCGGCTCAACTTGGAGATCATCTTTTCAAGGTCGGCGAATTCCGTGCTCAATCCTGTATAGAGCGGCGTGGCATTGATCAAAGCGGCGATTACGTTCGCAGTTTCCGTAGCGTAACTGTAAATGGAGACGCGACCGCGCTCCGAGCGCGATTTCGCGGCAAGGCCCGCAACCGTCGTGCGCGCGTAAGCTCGCGCAATAGGGTTTGTGTTGTCGCCCTCAGCGTTGCGGCTTTCAATCGCGGCAACCACGCTGCCGCGCGCAATGACGATGTGCGCGTCCGCATTGCGCAGCATTATCTCTACGACTCCCGAAAATCCACCTTCGCACAGGTCTGTGACAAGGCCGTCTACAAGCACGTAGCTCGTAGCCAGATTTTCATGCAAAGCTGTTCCGCGCGGAATGAACATAGTAGAGGTCAGAGGTCAGAGGCTAGAGGTTGGAGATTAACAAGGCGATAGCAAGTGAAAGCAACAACTAACATCCAGCCTCTGACCTCTACTTCCTCATCGGTGATTTGAATTTGCCTTTCTTGATGCTGTCAATCATTCGCGTCGCATGATTGCGCGCGATCAAAGGCTGCGTGTCGTTGCCGGATATTTCGCGCAACATTGTAAGCAATTGCTCAGGCTCGGCTATGCGCCGGAGATTCAAATCATTTTCAAGCGTGTCGAGCAATCGCGGCAAGTCGAGTGGCTGGTATCGCTCGGAAGTCTCTATGTCGAACAGATGCATTTCCTGAGTAGCAATCGCGCGAAAGATGTCGGCCAGTTCTGAAATATCTTTGTTCGTCGTGTAGTTGAATCGCGCCTTGCGCTCGCGCTTGCCCTGTTGCGCTGTAAGACTTACCCAGCCGAGATGAGAAAAATCTTTTTTGTCCTGATACTCTTCGCTCGAATCCATAAAGTTCGTGATGCCGTAAAGCTGGCGTATGCGCGTGACGGTCGTAGGCAAAAGTTTGAACTTGCGGTCTATGATCTCGTCGGATTCGCCGCGTTTGAACCGAAGTTCACCCGTCCCAGTTGCCGATAGATCAATCTCTATCACGGAAATATAAAATCGCGCATTCTCGAATTTGTATTTGAAGCTCGCGTCGGCAGGCGTGGGCTCAGGCGCAATTGAACTCTCTTGCGCCGATGCGGTGAAAAAGGCAAAAGGGAAAAGGCAAAAGACAAAGGGCAAAAACGCGCGCAGCCGCACGACCGGGAATCGGCGCGCGGCTGTTTGATTCACCCTTGCATTTCGATTTTCAAACCACCTGCCAACAACAGACCTTAAACCACTAACCACTGCTTTTCTCCTACTCGAACTTCACCGACACCAGCTTTGAAACGCCCGGCTCCTGCATCGTCACGCCGTAGAGCGCGCGGGCCGCTTCCATAGTGCGCTTGTTATGCGTGATGACTAAAAACTGCGTGTCGTTGCTCATCTCGATCACCTTCTCCGAGAAACGACCGACGTTTACTTCGTCGAGCGGCGCGTCAACTTCGTCGAGTATGCAGAAAGGCGACGGGCGATACTGAAATATAGCAAGCACGAGCGCGATTGCTGCCATGGCTTTTTCGCCGCCCGATAGCAACAGCACATTTTGGAGCCGCTTGCCGGGTGGCTGCGCTATTATATCAATGCCCGATTCCAGTATATCGTCTTCATCTATCAGCATCATCTCGCCGCGCCCGCCGCCGAATAGCTCAGTGAACGTCTGCTGAAAATTTTGATTGATGTGAGTGAATGCATGGCGGAATTTCTCGCGCGAGCGACGCTTGATTTCCGTGAGCGCTTCTTCGGTCATCCTTATCGAATCGAGTATATCGCGCCGCTGCTCTGTCAAAAACTTGAAACGCTCCTCAGCCTCTTCAAGCTCTTCGAGCGCCATCATGTTCACAGGCCCCATGTCATCAAGCTTGACGCGCAATTCATCAAGCCGCGCCCGCGCAGCATCCAGATCAGCGGGCAAAGTTGTGTCCGCGTTGGTTAGACCTGCTTCCGACTCCTGGTTAGATTCATCATCAACCATGTCCATCTCTGAATCATCAGGCTGTTGGGCTTGCTGGCCGTTGATGACTGCCCACTGCCCGCTGATCTGCACGCTCGTCACTACGTCTTCGAGCGTCATGGCAAGCTCGGAAAAACAGGTGCGAGTCAGGTGTTCTGCTTCCGATTCGATGCGCGCGCGTTCGACTTCAAGTTGGCCTCGACGGTCGCGCACAGCATCAGACTGCTGTCTGAGTTCGCTGAGCATCGCTTCAAGCTCATCGGTTCGCGCGCGCGACGCGGAAAGGCTCTCGCTTGCAACGCCGATCTGTTCCGCAAGAGCTGTCGCTTCGGTCTCGAACCGCTCGGCGGCAGTGCTGCCTTCCGCATGCGAAACGGTCAACTGTTCCGTGCGGCTATGGCTTTCGTAAAGTTCGAGCCGGTTGCGATTGATTCTTGATCGCAATTCTTCGGCCTCGCTCTCGATTCGCCGCATCTCCGCCCGCGCCGCGTGCAGGCGTTCGGCTCTTGCCGCAACCGAAGCGCGAATGGCTGAAAGCTGTTCTGAAAGCTGTTCGGCGTGCGCTCGCAACTCGACTAGCACAGATTGTTTTTCGGCGAGCGCCGATTGCACGTTTGCGCGCGAGGCTTCAGCCGCGCTGGTTTCCGCAAGCAATTGCTCGATGCGCGACTGAATCTCTGCGCGCTCTTCAGCCGCCTGCTCAAGTTCCACTTCGACTACGCGGACGTGTTGCGCTGCGCGTTCGAGGTCGCGCGCCAATCCTTCAAGCTGCGAATTGCGGGCGGCTGCGGCTTTCTCGTGCTGGCGAAGCTCGCCGTCGAGCAACGACGCTTCGCCTTCAAGCCCATCGCGCTCGCTCTCCACTTGAGCAAGCTCGTTTGCGATTCTGCTCTCTTCATCACCGAGCATTGCGGTCTGCACGCGCAGTTGTTTAATCTCGCGTTTGAGTCCGAGAAGCGAAGCGCCGCGCTGGCCCGCCTGCCCGCCCGTAATTATCAACCGACCGTTGACGACCTGCTCGCCTTCGTAAGTAACGTAGACGAGCGAGGGGTTTTCGATTGAAAGCTGAAGCGCCGCTTCGATGTCTGGCACAACCGAAGCCGCGCACTTGTCGGGGAACGCGCGTTCAACTACCGTCTTGATTGCTGGCCTCAGATTCAAAAGATCAATCGCGCGCAGCACATCGAGTTGAAAGCGTCCGGCTTCCCGGCTTGCTTCCTCATCGAACCGGCGGGAATCCTTGCGATGCTGTTGAAACTCTTCCTCTTCCGCATCGTCGGCCCGGGCCAAAGGCATTTGATAACCCGCGTCGGGGAAATCAACAAACGGCTCGGTGAAAGCGAAGTCCGCAGGCGGCAGTTGTCGCTCGATGGGAATGTAGTCGTCCTGAAATCGAGAACTTTTACCCGCGCTCTCGCTATCAATCAGCCATCGCTCAATGCCGTTGGAATGAAGAGGCTCCGTCTCATCGTCGGATTGAGTTCCGTCTTCCGTTTCTTCCTCGCCGCCATGAAGTCCGACAACCAGGAACGCGCCGCGCCCCAAACTCTCCGATTTTATGAACTCGACGCCTGCAAGCGCATCGTCAATCGTCGGGACCAGCATGCATTGAAGCTCGCGCCCGAAGAGGCTTTCGATCAACTTTTCGTATTGCGCTTCGACTTCGACGAAATCTGCGAGCGTTCCGAGCGCGTTCACGCGCGCTGCCTGCTCAGGCGAAAGCACCTGTTGCACCGCGTCCGAGTAATAAGCGTGATGCGCATCAAGGTCTTCAAGCGATTTGAGGCGATGCTCGGCAGCCGCGCGCTCTGCGTGTACCTCTTCGAGTTCGGAGCGAAGCGAAGTCACCTCGTTGCGAAGCTCGATAATGTTAACGGCGCGTTCTGCTATGTGTTCTGTCAGTTCGGCCAGTCGCGCGAGGTCTTGTTCGACTTCGCTGCTCACGCGATTATGCTCGTTTGAGGCTTCCTCGTGTCGAATGGTCGCGCGCTCCATTTCGGCGCTCAGGTTCGATTGTTTCAAGTCGAGTTTTCTGAGAGCCTCTTCGAGGCTGGCGCTCAGATTGCGCAGTCGCTCTGTCACACCTATCTCGGTCAGCATTCGCTGTCGCAGTTGCTCTATCTCGCTTTCGGCTTCTCTGAGACTGTGCGAGTTCTTCCTGATACTGGCTTTCGCGTTTCTGCAAATCCGACTGCTCGCCCGCGAGTTCCGTTTCGAGCGCGGCAACCGCAGTCCCGCGCTGCTGCGAGTTTTCTTCGAGCTGCGCCAGTCGAGCTTCGAGCGACCGTTGATCTCGATTAAGCTCTTCGATGCGCGCCGCCAGTTCTCTGATTTGCTGTTCTTCAAACGCGCTGCGATTGCGCGCGCGGTCGGCCTCAAGCTCAACCGCTGCCGCTCGCTCGCGTAAAGATGCGAGGTCATCTTCCGCCTGACGCGCTTCTATCGAAGCGACGCGATGCTCGGTTTCGCGCTCTGCCAACTGCGCGCCGAGATCGCCTTTGCTCGCTTCAACACTTTCAAGCTCGCGGGCCACGCGCTCGATTGATTCGCTCAGGCGATAGTAATCAGCCGTGAAGACTATCTTGAGCAGCCCTCGCATTTCTTCGCGCAACCGGCGATAACGGCGAGCCTTCTGCGCCTGCCGTTTGAGGCTGTTTACCTGGCGCTCGACTTCGCTGATGATGTCGTTGAGTCGCGTAAGGTTTTGCTTGGCCGATTCCAGGCGGAGTTCGGCAGCGCGCTTTCGAGACTTGAACTTGGTGATGCCTGCGGCCTCTTCGATGAGCGCGCGACGATCCAATGGCTTCGATGAAAGTATCTGTCCTATGCGACCCTGTTCGATGATGGCGTAATGCGCGCCGCCCAGTCCCGTGCCTGCAAACAGGTCTTGAATATCGCGCAACAGGCAGGCGCGGCCATTCATCAGGTATTCGCTGTCGCCCGTGCGATAGAGCCTTCGACCGACGGTCACGCGCTCGCCTGCCGAGATCGCAATCTGTGCGCGCTTGCGGCGGCGATAGGTGCGCGGATGATCTGCGCGCGCAGGCTGTGCGATGGATTCTGCGTTCGGTTGTTCAGCTTCAACGGTCGCGGATAATTCCAGATTGGCGATTTGTGCTTCCTGATTTATTGATGCCGCTTGATCGCTTTGATTGATGTTTGATTCATCGGCGGGCTGTTGGGCTTGCGCTGTTTGAGATTGTTCATCGGGTTCAGCCGGAGTCATCTCCTGAACGAGCGCGCGTGCAGTGTGGGCTGCGTGCTCTGCGTTTGTAATAGCGTCTTCGTACTCGTGCTCGTCATCTTTTTCTGACGATTCCGTGTCGCGCGCCGTGATGTCTTCGATGGCGACCATCGTGAGCATGACTTCGGCCATGCCCGTGGGTTTGCGGTCGCGCGTGCCATTAAAGATTACGTCTTCCATCTTGCCGCCGCGCAGGTTCTTGGCCGACTGTTCACCCAGCACCCACGAGATGGCTTCTGACAGGTTTGATTTTCCGCATCCATTTGGACCGACGACGGCAGTTATGCCCTCGCCGAATAGCAACGTGGTGCGGTCGGCAAAGGATTTGAATCCGTTGATTTCAAGTTTATCAAGTCTAAACATCCGTTGCTCCGTGGCCGCTCGCGACCACAATTAATAGAGTCCTGCTAAAATCACGGCACACTATAGTGTAGACCTCAGGGTTTCATCAACTGAATTTTTGAGGCAATGTGAATAATATAGGATAATGGACTTCTGCCCGTTTTACAAAGCCGTCAAGCGTAGATTTGGCCGATTCTTTGATAGGATGAGAGGATCACTGCCTGAGACGAAAGGTAAGCCTGCTTTCAACCCTGGCCGGTTTGCCGTCAACTAGCATCGGCTCGAACTTCCACCGGCTCGCTGCCTCTTCCGCAATTTCTTTGAGCGTTGAATCTCCTTCGATTAACGTGGCGAGCAGCACTTCACCATACTGAGAAATAAATACTCGCACGACCACCTCGTCTTTTGCGCGTTTTGTGATGGCAGAATGAAAGACGGGTATGACTTTGAGTATAGCTTTATCACGGATGAACTGCTCATTTTTCTCGGCCAGGGGAGGTATTATTGTTGATTCGGGCATTGGCATCGCGCCCATAATCACCGGAGGCGTGCTTTACCGTTTTATCGAATACCCACAGGATGCCCAGATATGTCAAAAAAGCCAGGACTGCCGCAAGGATATGTGTTCGAGTGCTGGTGAATTTATCTTTGATTGCTTGCAATCCCACAGAGCAATTCTTTGTCAGAATGGTTCCATCTGCTCTCCTGTAAAACCTGACGCAGAGCCGACCTTCAGTTCTTAAAATCAGGTCTTCGGCTTGTTCTGTGGTCATCGCTGAAAGATTGTAGACGTTCTGGTTACACTGACCGCAGAAACGGACTCGGGCATCTCCGTACATCCATCTCCATTCTGCTTTGCATGGAGCGGCGACTTTGATTTTTTCGAGCGGCGGATTATTCATAACTCCTCCCGTTCAATATCAGGAATGTATCTTGATGCTGATTTTGCACGAGCGGTTGTTTCGGAGTGTCTAATACACGGCAGCGGAGGGAGGCACAGCGAAGAAGATCGCAAGCGCAACACAAATGCCGACGCTTACCGTCTCTTTTTCTTCTACTATCAATTCTTTTCTGGTTTCTTTCATCTCAGAACTATCCGCGCATAAAATAACTCAATATCGAGCCAACTGTCTTCAAGCCCCAGGTGCGCTGCAAATATACGGTCGCTTTGGTCTGTCACGTCGCGACACTTTGCGAGATTGTAATTCCCTACTCGTTTGCCCGCGTTCAATTTGAAACGAGACATTTTTCTCCATCTTATCTTCCAGTTCATCGGCCAGTCGCAACAAGCGCGACGATTCATCATCGGAAATATCGTCAAGGCTGATAGGAAAATCGGCGAACATCCGTCGCGTCACATCGAAATCGTCGCCGACGATTGCCCAGAAGGCAAGCATCAACTTGCCATTCAGCAAAAGAAAGGCGAGGTCGCGCGTGCGTGCGCTGGCAAAATAAACTGTGCTGAACTTGGTTTGAGCTATATTTTTTCCTTCACAGTCGTAGCACGGCGGCAGGCGGCGACAGAAATCGAGCCAGTTGTATGCAGTCCTCTTGAAGTGCAGAGCGTGAGGCGTCAGCCCTCGGACAAGGCTCGCTTCGATTGTCGAACGCGCGCGGGCCATGCATAGCTCGAATGCACGCGCAATCTGGCTCGCGCCGAGTTTTGGAATCCTGTTTTGCCAGAGTTGCGGAGTAAACGGCGCGTACTCGATCAACTCGAACAGGTGCGGGCGCGCGGCTTCAAACCAGCGGTGCAGGCGAGTCGCATACTGACGACCCGAATACTGGAAAGCCGAATACTGGAGAGCCGAATACTGGCGCGTTGGCTTTTCAGATTTATGGCCGATGTGAATGGTGTTGCGGGTGCGAACATCGAAATTGAAAAGCGCGGCGGGAATCCTTGCGAATGACGAAAACCAGTTTTCACTGTAAGACGTGAATAGAAACTCGCGGCAAGTCGCGAAGTCGCGACTGAAGGTCAAGCTGAGAGGCACTATCTGACCGCTTCGGCCTCCCCGTCGTAAAAGGTGGCAGCCTCTTTCCAACACCCACGCATAAATGTCAGAGCAATCAGCCGTCGCATACTTCTCAATCGCATACTGCTTGCCGACACTCGCGGCAGCGACATAAGGCGGATTGCCAATGACGCAATCGAACCCGCCGCGACGGATGATCTCAGGAAACTCAACGGGCCAGTGAAGCGGTTTGTTAGATGCGATCCAGTCTTCATACGGCGCTCGCGCGCCCGATTCGCTTGCGAGTTGTTGATCGAGGTCGCGCTTGTTCTGAGCGCGTTTCGCGTTTTCTCGAACGGCGTAACCTACGAGCGCATTTCCAACGCGGAGGTTGAATTCGATTTCAAACAGCGAATCCGTTGCTTGCCCATCGCTTGAATGCGCCAGTAGTTTTAGAAAGAAGCGCAGCCTGCACATTTCGACAGCTTCTTGCATGATGTCAACGCCGAAGAGGTTGTTAGTGATTATCGCCTTCAAGATGAAGCAACGCTGATTCGATTGTTTTTCTTCGGCCTCTACGGAGTCGAATACTTTGCGAAACTCGCAGGTGCTTTCCGCATCGTGACCTTCAGGCTCGCTCAAGAAGAATCGCATCCGGTCAATGCAAGCTTCGTAGAGGGGTTCGAGAATATTCATAGCGGCGAACAAAAAAGCGCCTGACCCGCAAGTGGGGTCAAGCACAGTGATGCTTTCGAGCGAGCGCCAGAATGCAGAGAGCAATCGCGGGCTTTCGCAAGTTTCAATGACGTCACGCGCGAAGCGGCGAATGTCGAGATTGAAAGTGATGATGTCGTCAATGCTGCGAATCTCGCCTCCGGTTAATTTTGCGCGTGTGTCTTCAAAGCGCCTTCGCCGCGCAAGCATTTCGCGCGAGGTTTCGGTCGGCAGCTCTGCGCATGCTCTTAAAGCCGGGTAGATGTAGCGGTCAGGGTCGGCTTGAAGCAGTTGCCAGATTGAACGCTCGCCGCAAAAATCGGCTTCGTGCTCGCGCCGCACCGTGTCGAATAGCGTCGGGATGATCGTGTTTTTAGTGATGTATTCAGTGATATCGCCTTTCGTATAGTACGCGCCCATCTGTTTCTGATTAACGTGCTGTTCGAGTATGTGTCCGAGAACATCGGGAGTTATACTGCTGTCGTCGCGAGGCACGCCTTCTTCGAGCCGCCAGCGATATTGATTGAAGAAGTCGAACACTCTTTCAAAAGCGGCGTCGGGTATTTGAACTCTTTCGCCAAGTGGGTTTTCCATATCGAAGCGCGAGAACAAAATGTTTATGTCGCCACTGGGCAAACCTTTCGACTGAACGAAGTAAATGAACATCAATCGGATGAGCAAAACAGAAGCGCGCCGCTGTTTTTCTTCTTCGTCCGTGACGGCTTCGATAAACTTGCTCAGTTCTTTGCATTCGGACCTGAAGCGCGCATAGAACTTTTTCGTGACACGCTGTTCGTAGTTAGCCGACGTGTGAGGCATTGCGCCATTTCTTTTACACTATCGAACTTATACTGCGCCATTGACCGACCGTCAGTCGCCAAGTTACCATCCCACTGGACGATACCTTCAAGCCGCTGAAATATTTGCTCAACATGTCAGGCACGCTTTATCTGGTCGCAACGCCGATAGGCAATCTCGAAGACATAACTCTTCGCGCCCTTCGCGTGCTCCGCGAAGTTGACTTGATCGCCTGCGAAGATACCCGACATACGCGCAAACTCCTGGCGCGTTACGAAATCTCTAAGCCCACTTCGAGCTATCACGAGCACAACGAGCGCGAGCGAGCCGCCGACCTAATCGAAAAACTCAAAGCGGGTCTAAACGTTGCGCTTGTTTCAGATGCGGGCACACCGCTTGTCTCTGATCCGGGCTTTCGCCTTGTGCGCGACTCGATAGATGAAGGCATCACGGTCGTCCCAATTCCGGGGCCGTCGGCGCTCGTTACTGCGCTCGCCGCGTCGGGCTTGTCTACAAGCGAGTTCACTTTCGCAGGGTTCCTGCCTGCGCGACGCGGGGCGCGGAGGGCGCGACTTGCCGAGCTTGCGCCGCTACGTTCAACGCTCGTCTTTTACGAAGCTCCGCATCGAATCAAAGAAACTCTCGCGGACGCGCGCGATGTGCTTGGTAATCGCCAATCGGTCGTCGCGCGCGAGCTTACGAAGATGCACGAGCAATTCATTCGAGGCGCGCTTTCTGAAATAGAAATAGCTGAACCGCGAGGCGAGATAGTTTTGCTAATAGGCCCGCCTACGGACGACAAGAATGTAGAACCGGCGCGTTCAATACTTGAAGAAGTCGAAGCTGCGATGCGAGAGGACGGCATTGATCGCAAGAGCGCGCTTAAACGAGTCGCGCGCGCGCGCCGCATAAGCAAAAGCGAGGCGTATCGCCTTATGCTGGCAGAAGCGTCCGCGCATGAATTAGAGTAATGTCATGAGTAGTCCAAAATTTCTGTTTGCAATTATCCTCAGTTGTTTACTTGCTCCGTTTGCTTACGGGCAAAGCGGCTCCGGGAACTCGCGCACGAACTATCGCGAGTATGGTGTTAATCTCACATTCGCCATCTATCAATACGACGCGCAACGCTCGCCCGCTCTTGAAGAAGTCACGCGGCTGGCGGGGACTTATTCGACCGCAAATGATGAGATGGCTTATCTCAAAGACAAGCACAAGCTCGAAGAAATAGCCGTTCGTCACGTGCGCTCGGTCGGGCTTCGCAGCAATGAGACATTCAACGATGCAGTCCTGCTCGGCCCTGAATACATGGTCTTTTTTGTAACTCCGCGCGACGTGATACGCGGGTACATGAAGCTGGACATCAAAGTGCGCTACGCGAATGCAGCAATGCTTGAGATGAAGGGCGTCGAGTTCGAGAATTATGAAACGGTGATGCTGCGCGGAGGCAAGGGGATGTTCGGATTGAAGTATTTCGTCGGCTCAGGAGGCCGCCAGGAGAACGTGCCGACAGAGCGCACTCTGCTTGTTTCAATCACGCCGGAAATCGTCCCCGTTTCAAACCTGCGCAACCGGCCTGAGCAGTTGTCGCGGCCTGTTGACCAATACGGCGGCGCTGTTCAGATGCAGGAAAGTGATCGCTTCACGCCGCCCGTCGCTTTGGAACGTGCCGCGCCAAAGTTTGAATCCACGCGCAGCGTTCGCGGCGCTGTGCTTGTCGGCGGCGTAGTCACGCCCGAAGGAAATATAATCAACGTGCGCGTGATGCGCTCGCTCGACCCTGTGATAGACGAGCGCGCCGTCGAAGCGTTTCGCCAGTACAAATTCTCGCCTGCGCTCTTAAACGGCAAGCCCGTTTATGCAACCTATCGTGAAGAGATAACTTTTGCCGCCGCGCCTCCCTCTATACTCGAAATCGAAGAGCAACAACGAAAGCAACGCGAAGCTGAAAAAGAAAAAGAGAGAGAGAGGAAAAAGAAGCCTTATATACTGTTTTAGAGAAGCTCCGTAGGAGCGACCTGTCTATAGTTTCAGCATCCATAATATTATCTGTAGCTCCGTAGGAGCGACCTATTGATTCAGAGGTCGCTCCTACGGAGCTTCTAATCATTTGCTCGACTGAAGCTATAGACAGGTCGCTCCTACGGAGCTTCTAACGCTACGCCTTCTTCTTAAATCGAACCCAGTAAGGCAGGCGCAGAGTTTGCCCCGAAGAATTCGTTACGACGACGTAACCCGTGTAGTGCCGTTTTTCAGACTTCTTCTTTGCAGTGATAGCAAGCTGCGCAGTAGCGGTTTGTCCCGCAGCAAGCGAGACAGATGAAGCCGTCGCGATTGATGCGACGACGCCTTCGTCGGGATCAAGCTGTTCGACGCTGAACACAAATGTATCCTGCGCGTTGCTCACGTTCGTGATGTTGAAATCGAAACTGAGCGACACGTCTTTCTTTTTCAGCTTCTTGACGCCGAAGCTGAGGCTCGCAGGCGCGAATGTTGCGCTGACCTCACTAGCGCGGCTCAGATCAACGCGACCGGCTCCAGTCGCAAGCACGCCTGCTTTCGCCGTTTTAGCTACGGTTGCGAATACGTCGGTCGTGGCCGAGTTCATCAGCGCAGACTTGATCTGCGCAGGCGTCCACGAAGGGTGCTGTTGTTTGATAAGCGCGGCGGCTCCGGCAACATGCGGCGTAGCCTGACTGGTTCCGTCAACAGCCGCAAAACCGCTTGAGTCTGTGACTCCTCCGATATTGTTTGTGGTTATAGCGCCAGAATAAATGCTCGTGCCCGGCGCAGCCAGGTCGGGCTTGAGGCTCCCGGCTGGAGAAGGCCCGCGCGAACTGAACACAGCGACAGCGTCGGCAGGAACATCGACTTCGCCGATTGCCTCAGGCGTCAGGCTCACCTGCGCGCCGGGGTGCGAGGCTAACCAATCCCGCATCGCCAGCCCCACGCTGCGCTTTACAAGGACTGAAAGAATCCCTGTTCCGGCCACGCCTATCGGGAACAGGTCTTCGCCACCATCGGCTCCTTCACTGACATCTTTATTGAAGATGATTACAGCTTTAGCGCCCGCCCGATCAGCCGCGTTGACTTTGTCTGTAAAAGAGCAAGGCTCGGCAGGCGGCTTTCCGCCGCGCTCGATCAAAGCTATTTTTCCTGAAAGCGAGTTCGCAGCGAACCCGTTGCACCCGCGCGCGCCGTTATCGAGCGTGTTGACATCCACAAAAGGGAAAGGCCCGATTGCGGCATCTAGCAATGATGGGTTTGAGGCTCCGATGCCTCTGGAAGATTTTACGCTCGCCAAAGCAGAACCTTCTGCGCCCGTTACCGCTATAACGGCTGTTGTTCTCGGCCCGGCGAGATGAGAATTTGTCGAAGCCGCGACAGTGATGGCCGAAGGCGCTATGCCGGGCGATTTAACGCTCGCCTCGTCATCCGTGCCGCCATTGCCCGAATTGCCTGCCGCTACCGTCACGACGCGCCCGGCAGCAACAGCGTTTTCAACAGTCCTTGCAAGGAAATCCAGACTACTGCCCGCAGTCCCGCCAAGGCTCAGGCTGAGAACGTCGAACCCATCGCTTACGGCTGCTTCAATCGCGCTTGCTATTGCGTCATCCGGCCCGCTCCCGTTCCTGTCGAGAACGCGATAGTTACCCAGATAAGCGCGCGGGGCGACGCCAGATATAAGACCGAGCGGCGATGCAGTATTGAAGTTGCCTGCCGCAATGCCCGCTACGTTCGTGCCGTGACCGTTTTGATCCTGCGCCGTAGCAGAGGTGGAAAGAAATGATTTTGCGACTATGACTTTGTTGTTCGTAAGCGACTGGTTGTTGTTATTGAATTTCGGAAAGTTCGCGGGTGCGGTGTATCCATTATCTGAAAACAGCGGGTTAGTAATATCTATTCCCGTATCGAGAATCGCTATCTTGATTCCGTCGCCCGCGTGAGATGTTCCGCCCATCTTATCCCACATCGCGTGCGCGTTGATGAGCGCAACGCTTGCGTCGAGCGTCGCGTGAAATTCCTTAACAAGCTCGACTCGCTTAACGCCCGGCAGCGCCGCGATGGCTGCGACTTCGGCGGCTGGCGCTTCAATCGAGATGGCGTTCGCAAGCGCGCGAAGCTCTGTCCTCACGCGAAGCCCCGGCGAGACGAGCGCAGCGCGCGATTTGAAATTTGCCTGTTCCCTTTCAAGCTGCGCCCTGTAGACAAGCGACTCTGCCGACTCGAAATCTACGGGTCGGTCGCGCAGGGCGGCGGCGGCGAAAGTTTTTCCGCGCGCGACTATGGGCGCGCTCTCAAGCTCGATAATCGCTCTAACAGTGCCCGAAGATTTAAGCGCTCTTTGAATAGGCGAGTCGTCTCGAAATGCGACTTGCGCCTTTGCGCTTTGAAACAATCCCGGCGAAGCTTCCAGTACGAGCAGAAAAGCCATCAAGCAAGCGAGCAAGGAAAACTTTTTATTCATACAATCTGCTTTCTGATAGACGGTTCCCGTTTGAAGATTGTAGGGGCGACCATCTGTGGTCGCCCCAGACTAGTGTTAATTGAGTCTGGGGCGACCACAGATGGTCGCCCCTACATGAATAATCGCAAACCGCTAGAGCCTGATTATTTTGCTCTCGCACTCCGACATACTGAGCTTGCGAGTAACGTTGCGCGTGTCAATCACCAGCGGCGCGAGGCGCAGCACTCTCGTATAGTCTACCTTCGAATGATCCGTCACGATCACAGCGCAGTCGCATCCGCTCAAGGCTTCGTCCGTCAACTCGACATTCGTGAGCGACCCCTTGCCATCGAGATTCATCTCCGGGATGAACGGATCGTGATAACTGACCTGCGCCCCTTTGTGCAACAACTGATCTACGATGCCTAGCGCGGGCGATTCTCTTACGTCATTGATGTCTCGTTTGTAGGCCACGCCTAGCACCAGCACGCGCGACCCCTTTAGCGCCTTCTCGCGTTCGTTCAATCCATCCTGCACCAACTGCACCACGTGCTGCGGCATATGCGAGTTCACCTCTTCGGCCAAACTTATGAAGCGCGCCTCGAATCCATGAAGCCGAGCTTTCCATGAAAGGTAGTGCGGGTCGAGCGGGATGCAATGGCCGCCTATGCCAGGGCCTGGATAAAACGGCATTAACCCGAAGGGCTTCGTTGCCGCCGCCTGAATCACTTCCCAACTGTCTATGCCGAGGTGATAACACAACTGCGCCATCTCGTTTACGAGCGCAATGTTGACAGAGCGAAATGTGTTCTCAAGCAACTTTGTCGTCTCGGCCACGCGGGCGCTCGACACCTTATGGACTCTTTCAACTATAGTCTGGTACAGCGCCGCCGCCACTTCCGTGGACATTGCCGACACGCCGCCGACGACTTTAGGAATGTTGTGAGTTTGAAACTGGCTGTTGCCCGGATCAACTCGCTCAGGCGAGAAGGCGAGGTAAAAATCTTTGTCGAGTGTGAGGCCCGTCTCTTCAAGCATCGGCAGCAGCACTTCGTCTGTCGTGCCGGGATAGGTCGTCGATTCCAGCACCACAAGCTGCGGCGAGTGAAGATAGGTTTTGACCTGTTCGCTGGCGGCGAGGATATAGGATATGTCAGGCTCTTTGGTCTTGCGAAGAGGCGTAGGCACGCAGATGATGACCGCGTCTGCTTCCGCAAGATTCGAGAAGTCCGTCGTGGCAGACAGCTTGCCTCGTTCGACAAGCATCTGAACCATTTCTGTAGGAACGTCCGGGATGTAAGACCGTCCTCGGTTGATCGTGTCAACGCGGGACTGATCGAGGTCAAATCCTACGGCGCGCAATCCTCCGCGCGCAAATTCTACAGCCAGCGGCAACCCTACATAACCAAGACCGATGACGCCAACGACTGCGCGGCGTTCGATTATTTTGCTTAACAACTCTGCACTCATTCTCTATGTTTCTCCATTAAAACTTTAATCTGTAACCAGTGCGATAAGGACAGGGCAATTCCTATGAAACTATGCCCGCCTTGCGCTAGTCAACACTAATTCGATACGGGCTAAATCGTCGCCAGCAATTCGTCGCGGGTGACGGTCGCGGTTCCGACTTTTCCGACGACTACACCGGCGGCATGATTTGCGAGCATAGCCGCTTCCGCAAACGACGCATTTGAAGCGAGCGCGAGCGCAAGCGTTGCAATCACTGTGTCGCCCGCGCCTGTTACATCATAGACTTCGCGGGCGACGGTCGGGATGTGCGTCACTTCGCCTCCATCCGTGAATAAAGTCATGCCTTCTTCCCCGCGCGTTATAAGCACGGCGCGACAATCAATCGAGTCGAGCAGCCTGCGTCCGGCTTCGACAAGGCTCGGTTCATCTTCGATCACCAGGCTTGCCGCTTCTGCCGCTTCCTGGTGATTCGGAGTGATGACTGTGACGGGCTGATAATGAGCGAAGTTGCGCAATTTCGGATCAAGACAAATCATAACACCGCGATCTCGCGCCTTCTGTAGCGTGCCCGCGAGCACTCGTGCCGTCAGCAGCCCTTTGTTGTAATCAGAGACCACTACCGCGTCTGCCGTTTCAATCTCGCTTTGAAACCGCGCGATAACCCCGTCTTCAATCTCTGCTGAGACGGGCGCGCGGCTTTCGCGGTCGGCGCGAACTACCTGCTGATTGTGCGCGATGACGCGAGTCTTGAGCGTGGTCGGGCGCGCGGGGTCAACGACGAGGCTGTTTGTGCTGACATTCAAGTCGCGAAACCGCGAACGCATCCGCTCTGCATCCCCATCATCGCCAACAACGCCGACCGGCGTGGATCGAGCGCCGAGCGCCACGAGATTCGACACGACATTGCCCGCGCCACCGAGCGCGAGCGTTTGCCGCTCCACTTCGACGACAGGAACAGGAGCTTCGGGCGATATGCGACGCACGCGGCCCCAGACAAATTCATCAAGCATCAGATCGCCCATCACGACGATTCGCTTGCCTTCAAATTCACGTGTCAGTTCTTCTGCGCGAGCGCGCGATAAAGTAATCATAGGTAATTAGCAATTGCCTTCTAACCGGCTGCTGGAGCCAGTTTCCAGGACTTCATCAACTGCCGCGATAACTTCGGCGACAGGAATACGCCTGATCGCAAATTCGGATTCTTCTGAAGTTGAAGCGATGTTAGTGTCCTTCGGTCTCTCGATCTGCGCGACCGATTTTACGATTTTGTACGGAGAGTCCGTCCACGGGTGCCACACGTTTGCATTAGACGAACCGAAGATGGAAGCTATCGGGCGACCCGCAGCGGCGGCGATGTGCATTGGGCCGCCGTCGTTGCCAACGAATACGCGCGCAAGCCCGATCAAAGCTATCAATTCTTTCAATGAAAGTCCTACAAGCACGCAAGCGCGTGAACGCACCAGGGCGCTTACTTCCTCGGCGAGATGTTCCTGGCCGGGGCCTGCGATGATGACGCTCGGCAAATTCCAGCGCTCGCTCAAATGATCTGCAACTCTTGCAAACCCCTCTGCCGTCCATCGCTTCGATTCAAAAGCTGCGGCGGGCGCTATGATTGCAAAATTGCCTGACAGGCCGACCGCCTGCTTCAATTTCTCGCGCACGCTGGCCGACGCTTCTTTCGATTCGGCAAGGGTCAACTGAGGCCGTGACGGGGCCAGGGCACGCCCGACCAGTGAATGAGCGCCAGTTGCTGTTCGACGCTGTGCAAGAGCGTTCGGCCAAGTATCAGGTCAGGCGCAGGTGCGCGCGACGCGAGCATCCATGACGAGCGATAGTCTCTGTAGCCTAGCGTATACGGCGCGCCCGAAAGCTTTGCGATAATCGCCGCAGTAGACCCACCGTGCATGTTGAAGGCAACATCGAATCGTGCGCGGCGCAATCTGCCAACGAGCCGCGCGCGTGAAGGTAGAGATTTTTCGCTGATTATAAAATTGTCAACGAGCGGATGGCCGTCGAGAATCGGCGCGGCGAGAGGCTCGGATAAAACCGTTATCTCAATATCGGGTCGCCAGGATTTGAGCGCCGCAAGACACGGCGTCATCAATATTGTGTCGCCTATTGATCGCAAACGGACGAGCAGCACTTTTCGGACGCGCGACCAGTTCGGCATCCTTTTTTCTGGCGCTGCCTGTGTCACTCTTCAATCACTGCCTCGTCAATGAGCATCACAGGGATGTCATCTTTTATCGGGTAGACGCGACGGCACTGCGGGCATTTCAATCCCGTGCTGTCTGCCTTCAACTCGACTTTCACCTTGCAGGCAGGGCACGCAAGTATTTCAAGTAATCTTTCGCTTACTGCCACCTCTCACCTCCTGTCACTAAGCCGAGAAGTCTAACACCCGGTTTGGATGACCGTCAATTTTTGCCCCTTTATGATAAACTGAAGCCGACATTCACGCGCAGGTGACATGGAGTAAAATCGTGAAGACACCCTTCGCTCTCAAAACCGCAGCAGGAATACTGGCGGCAGTCCTTTTAATCGCACCCGCTTTCGCTCAAAACGATGATGTCATAAAACTGAAGGCCGATCTTGTCACGATTGATGCGACGGTCACAGATAAAGACGGCAACTTTATCCGCAATCTCAAACCCGAAGATTTCATCGTCTATGAAGACGACCAATTGCAAAAGCTTGAGTTCTTCGACGCCAGCGAACAAGCCTCGATAACGCGTCCGCTCGCAGTAGTCGTTGCTATAGATACTTCGGGCAGCATCAAGCCGGAAGAGATTCAGCGCCAGCGCGAGGCTACCGAAAATTTCATCAAGCTGGTGAGGCCCGAATCCATCTTTGCGGTCCTTGCCTTCAACTCAGAGATGCGCGTGCTTCAAGACTTCACAAGCGACCCGAGGAAAATCAGTCAGGCGTTTCAAAAAATCGGCGAGGCGACAGGCTCGTCCAGAATTTTCGGTTCGATTGATCGCGCAGTCTCTATGCTGAAGCGAGCGCCGCGCTTTCGCAGCGATCGCCGTCTTCGCCGCGTCGTCATAGTGCTGACGGACGGATACGATAACGTCTCCCCGCCGGATCAGGATGACCTGATCCGGCGCGCCAACGATGCAGAGGTGACTGTCTATTCGATCACTCTTCCTTCATATCTGCCGGGCGCGGGATCAAACAAGCGTATGATGACGCTGCTCGACGTATCGCGCATAGTTCCGCAAACGGGAGGCGCGGATTTTTCGGCTGACACGAAGATTTCGCGCCCGTATTCAAAGCGATTGCCGAAGAGATTCGGTCGAGTTATACGCTCGCTTATTATCCGCCTGACAAGAGCCGACGCGATGGCCGCGTGCATCAGATTCGCGTCGAATGCCGACACAGCGGCGCGATCATACGCGCGAGCCGCACGAGCTATCAGTTGGCGGCGAAGTGAAGGCTAGCGAAAGCGCGTGCTTTTGGGTTAACATCATTGTTTGCGCAATCGGCGAATTTGCTGACATGAGATACTGCGAAAAATATTAATGGCTGAAAAGAAGAAAGTAGGAATGGTGAGTCTGGGCTGTCCCAAAAATCTCGTTGACAGCGAGGTGATGATGGGACTGCTTGCGCGGCAGGGGTACGAGTTGACCACAGACTCGCAGTCGGCGGATGTGCTTGTCGTCAACACTTGCGGCTTCATTGACTCTGCGCGGCAGGAATCGGTTGACACTATTTTAGAGATGGCCCAGTTAAAAGAGACGGGCAAGCTGAAGCGATTGGTCGTTGCGGGCTGTCTGGTCGAACGCTACCGCGAAGAGCTTCAGCGCGAGATACCTGAAATTGACGCTCTGATCGGCGTGAATCAGCTCAAAGAAATTGAGACGGTAGTCGAACCTTTTGGCCGCCGAAGCCTTCCCGTTTATAGCGAAGGCGCAAGCGTGCCTGAGCTTTATCTTTACGACGAGACCACGCCGCGATTGCGCGCGACCGCGCCGTACACTTCTTATGTGAAGATAGCCGAAGGATGCGATCACACGTGCGCATTTTGCATCATACCGAAACTGCGCGGCGTGTTTCGCTCGCGCTCGCCCGAATCAATAATCCGCGAAGTTGAAATGCTTGCCGCGCAAGGCGTGAAAGAATTCGTGCTCATCTCTCAGGACACGACCACCTATGGCTCAGACCTCGCATTGAAAGACGGGCTTGCGAACCTGGTGGCTTCGATTGCTGATGTGAAAGGCGTCGAGTGGGTTCGTTTTCTTTATTGTTACCCGACAGCGATTACCGATGAACTGTTGCGCGTGATGGCCGAACGCCCGAACGTCTGCAAATATTTCGACATCCCGCTTCAACACGCCAGCCGCCGAGTCCTTCAACGCATGAAGCGCGGCGGCACTCGCGCTTCTTATGAACGCCTGATCGAGCGCATACGCGAGCGAGTGCCCGGTGTTGCGGTTCGCACGACCTTCATAGTCGGGTTTCCCGGCGAGCGCGAAGAGGATTTCGAAGAGCTTGTAGATTTTGTGCGCGCAGTCGAGTTTGATCGCGTCGGCGTGTTCACATATTCCGATGAAGAGAATTCGGCGGCGGTCGAGCTTGACGAAAAAGTTGACGAACAAGTGGCGCGCAAGCGCGAGCGCCGCTTGATGAAAGAGCAGGCGCGCATATCACGCCGAAAGAACCGAAAGCTTGTCGGCCAGCGCGTGAAAGTGTTGCTCGAAGGCAAATCGAAAGAGAGCGACCTGCTGCTTGAAGGGCGAATGGAGACGCAAGCGCCTGAAATAGATGGCTCGATTCTAATCAACGACGCGCCGGAAGGCGCAGACGTGCGACCCGGCGAATTTGTCACGGTCGAAATAACCGAAGCGCACGAGCACGATTTGATAGGCAGTATAGTTTAGCCCGCCGCTCGGTCGCACCCACAACTTATCTTCACTACTTGATGCATAACGCGAATATCAAGAAAAAAACTCTTCGCCCGCTTGATCGCCTGGGCTATATCATCGCGACCGGCTTCGGAGCAGGCTCTGCCCCCGTAGCGCCAGGCACGTTTGGCGCAGCCGAAGGCGTAGTGCTTTTTCTCATTATTAATTCCATTTTAAACAACTCGCTCGAGCTTACTCCCGTCTGGTCCCTGCTATCATTTGCAGTAATCAACATCGTGTTGTATGCGATTGGCGTATGGGCATCGAGTAGCGCTATTTATGTGACTGAGACAAAGGATCCGAGCGTGGTTGTCATTGATGAAGTGAGCGGCCAGTTAATCGCGCTCACTCCGCTCATCATTCGGCCTTCGCTTGAAGGCATATTAGTAGCATTCTCGCTCTTTCGCTTCTTCGACATCTTCAAGCCTTATCCGATCCGCAAACTCGAACGCCTCAAAGCCGGGAACGGTGTGATGGCCGACGATGCGCTCGCAGGCGTCTATGCCGCTTTGATGACGTGGTTGGGTATGCAATGGCAATTGATATAATCTATCGGTGATGATGGAATCGGAGCGGCTCAGAGAAATGATCGCGCGCATAGATGTCAAAGGCCCGCCTCGCATCGAATTAATCAAGCGAGCTAAAAGGAGCGGGCCGCGCGTCGGCGTATTCGCATCGTCATTCAATCCTACGACATCTGCTCACGTTGAATTGATGCGCCGCGCAATCGAAGCCTGCTCGCTTGATGAAATGATTGCGCTTGCGGGCCTTGCGAACGCCGACAAAACAAGCTACGAATGTTCGCTCGAAGACCGCCTTAAAATGCTTGCGCTCACGTTTGCTCGTGACGCGCGAACGTCAATCGGCCTTACGTCACACGCCTTCTATGTTGATATGATTGACGCGCTCCTGCAGCGATTATCCGCAAAGCGATTTGCACTTCGTCGTCGGCTTCGATACATTCGAGCGCGTGCTCGACCCGGAAGACCGCTACACTAAAAGATATTATCGCCGTTTCAATGATCGCTTAGAGGCGCTTGACTATTTGCTTTCGCGCAGCCGCATCATAGTAGCCGCCCGCCGAGGCGCGGGGCGTAAGGCGATTTCCGCGCTGCTTGCAAATGAGCCTGAAAGACTGCGAGAGCGCGTCTCGTATCTTGATTTCCCTTCAGACCTTGGCGAGCGCTCGGCTACGGAAGTGCGCATTTTTCGCGCGCCGGACAATCAATCACGCGGCTTGTGCCCGAAGCAGTCGAGCAATATATCAAGGAGCGAGAACTCTACAGGTAATTATGTTGAAAGCAGAAATCATAGCTATAGGTTCAGAGTTGCTGACGCCACACAGGACAGACACGAACTCGCTGTGGCTGACCGAACGACTGAACTCCATAGGCATTAACGTCTGTTTGAAAACGATTGTCGGCGACGACGAATCGCGACTTGAAGAGACAGTGCGCGATGCGCTCAAACGTTCGGATGTGATTATCTCGACGGGCGGGCTTGGGCCTACGGAAGACGACATCACGCGCAAAATGTTCGCGCGCGTCACTGGCCGCCAGCTAATGCTCGATTACGAGATACTTGAACAGATACGCAAACGGCTCACGAGTCGCGGCTACCCGATGACGCCGAACAACGAGCGACAGGCGCTGATCCCGCGCGGCGCAGAGGTGCTGCCAAATCCGAACGGCTCTGCGCCCGGAATTAAGCTGGATCAGGAAGCCAAACTCGTAGTATTGTTGCCCGGCCCGCCGCGCGAGAACCAGCCGATGTTTGATGATTTTGTCATGCCTGACCTCGAACGGATGTCGCGCGGCGTGCGAAGAGCCATGCGCGTGTTGAAAGTTACAGGCATTGGCGAGTCGCAGCTTGATGATAAGATTGCGCCAATCTATGGCGAGTACACAAATCCGACGACGACGATATTATTTACTGATTCGGAGTTGGAGATTCATTTGACGGCGACGGCCGAAAACGTCGCTCGAGCAGAAGAGATCGTCGAAGAATTGACCGACAAGCTCGAAGAAGCAATAGGCCAGAATGTCTACTCGACCAGAGGCGAGTCGCTCGAAGAAGTGATAGGCTTGCGGCTGCGATTGAAAGGATACACGATAGCGACCGCCGAAAGCTGCACGGGCGGACTCATTGCCGAGCGGATAACTCGCGTGCCTGACGCAAGCGAATATTTCGTCGGAAGCATAGTGAGCTATACAAATCAGATCAAAACCGAATTGCTCGGCGTGCCTCAAGAGATGATCGAGCGATGCGGCGCTGTGAGCGGCGAAGTCGCAGAAGCCATGGCGCGCGGTATCAAAGAGCGAACAGGCGCAACCATTGGCCTGAGCGTCACGGGCATTGCGGGGCCGGACGGTGGAACTCAAGCCGTGCCTGTCGGAACTGTTTATGTAGGTCTGGCCGACGACGTGATGACATCGAACAGACGATTGGTATTGCCCGGCGACCGCCACCTGATCCGGTGGCGAGCCTCTGCGGCGGCGCTCGAAATGGTGCGGCGGCGTTATCTTCTTTAACCTACACGGCCCCTTCCGCCGCGTCAGCGGCAGATTGAATTTAGCCGTGTACTTCAGTGCACGGTAGCTTGGTAGCAATCATCATTTCGTCGCGTGAGCGACGGTTGAATTCTGCTCAAGCGTCGCTTACGCGACGAGTACGATGACTCATACTTCTTCCGTGCACTGAAGTACACGGCTAAACTCACGCGCCGCTACGCGGCTGAGTAGTTACGACTAAAAACTATGTCTTCCGATTCTCTTGAACAACTGCTTGATGAACTCGATGAAGCGAAGCGCAGTTTCGGCACAGATGACGGCGCGCGCGTTGAAAAGCTACTCGCGTCACTCGCAAGACATGAATTTTCAGATGTGGAATCTCTAATCCGATTTCACGAGGCGCTGCTTTTTATTTGCGCCTACCCTCAGAGCCGCAAAGCCCTGCAATTGGCCGAAGCCGTGCTTTCGTCATTCGCCGACCGATGTCGAAAGGCTTCGTTTATCGGGCAAAGACCTTACGCCATTTGATTACATCGAGTATTCGGGCATAGCTGGCACAGCGCTGCACGGAGCTTACAGTTATGGAATAGCTCGATGGCTGGTTGATAAACATCGCCGAGCGGTCGAGGTTGATTGGGAGAGGCTTGAAAAAAAAGAGCGGCTCGGTTTGATATTGCCGCGAATCATTCCGCTTCTGGCAGAAGACTCGCTTGTCGAAGCCAACGTTCCTTACCTTGACTGGATTCGCGCGGCTAAAAAGCGGCGAACGAGCGACCTTGCATGGATCATTGAAAGCTTCGAGCAGTCCGGGCTTTCAGAGAAGGAAAAGTCTACGCTTTATGATTCGCTTGAATTATGGATTCGATGGGAGATGGGCCGAGCGCGAACGTCGCGCACGCTGAACAAACTGAGGCCACGCAAAATCTTTTATCACACACAGCCGCTCATTCGCCGCAACGAAGTCACACTTTCCAAAGAAATAAATTCGCCTCTGCGGATGAAGAAGCTCTCAAGCTCACGGAAGGAAAAGCGATTCTCGATATGTGCCGCGATACAACTTGCGTCAGGTATCGCGAGCTTTACGGCATTGCTTATGGCGACCCGTCGAGCGTCGTCGGGGTTGATGTCGGGCGCGGCGTTGAAATCTTTCTCTGGGGGCTGCCGCCTGAAAGGCGACTGCCGCTGCGCGCATATCACGCGGGGTTCACTTTGAAAAACGGTGTGCCCATAAACTATATCGAGGGCATCTCGATATTCGAGCGAATGGAGCTTGGCTTCAACACTTTCTACACATACCGCGATGGCGAAACGGCCTGGGTTTACGCGCAGGCGTTGAGGTTCCTGCGCCAACTGGTCGGCGTGACATGTTTTTCGATTGACCCTTATCAAATCGGCTTCAACAACGATGAAGCGCTTGAGTCGGGCGCGTTCTGGTTTTATCGCAAGCTTGGGTTTCGGCCAACTGAAACGCGGGCTGGCAAACCTCGTCGAGGCGGAAGAGAAAAAGATCGCGGCCAATCGCGAGTATCGCACGCCTATGCGAGTTCTAAAAACGCTTTCCAAAGGACTACGTCATTTATGAATTGCCCGGCACACGCGCAGGCGATTGGGACAGGTTCAAGATTCGCAATCTCGGCCTTGCAGTCCAGCGCCGCGCGGCTAAGGAATTCAACGGCCATTCGGAAGCGATTCGCGATTCTTCCATCAAGCAAGTAGCTCGCGCGCTCGATATCGGGATTGAGAGCTTGAATGAATTTACACGGCGAGCTTTTGATAATCTCGCGCTCGTGCTTGCTTTAATACCCAATCTTGCGCGCTGGACAGGCGAAGAAAAAAGCGGCCTGATCGAAATCATTCGCGCAAAGATGAGCCAGCACGAAACTCAGGTACGCGCGCCTGCTTCAAAAACACAAGCAGTCTGCGTGACGCGATTATCAAGCTTGGCTCCTGAATCGATGACGCGCGATTCCGAAATTCTCAATCGCTTGCAAAAGGATGGCTAAAGGCCGTGCTTCTTTTTCAGATTGTGCACGTGGACCTTTGACACGCCGAGCTTGCGCGCCGCGCGAGTAAGGCTGTTATTGGTCTGCCTGAGCGCGTTGCGAAGCAAGAAACCTTCGAGCGTCCGCTTCGCTTCTTGCCATCTGGGAAGCTGGTTGCCGTCGAAAACGAGGCGATTGTCATCCGTGAAGACTATCTGCTCTTCATACTTTGTAGAGACGCGATTGAATTCATCGCCAAGCCATGCGTCTTCAAGATTGTTCAATAGCTCGCTTGCTCGCGTAAGCTCTGTGCGACCCGCGCGAGTATCTATATTGTGATAAGCCTCTGCCAGATAGATTACGGCTTCCAGTTCGAGTCTGCGATTGTCCGCCGAACCGTTCGAGTTGCGCGCAAGCTCTGCCGCATCGCGCAAAGCGTCGGCTGATTGTTTGAACTCACGCTCAAACAACCTGACGTGGCCGAGCGCAATGCGTGCACGCGCACGCGCCTGCATGAAACCGCTTTTATCAGCCAGTTCGACAGCCTGTGTTGCCTGAGTCACCGCTTTATCCAACTCGTTTTGCTGAACCGAAGCGAAGGTGAGCAACGATAGCGCTGCACTTTCTCCTTCCGGGTCGCCGCGCCGCAACTCGCGGCTCTCTTCAGCAAGTTTCTCTGCGCGCTCGTAGCGTTTCAACCGGATGAGCGCAATGGCGAGTTTGATATGGCTTTCGGCCAGATCGCGTCTGATGTCATATCGCTCAAAGACTATATTGGATTCTTTGTAGGCTTCCAGAGAATCCTGAAACTCGCCAAGCGCGCATTTCAGGTCTGCCATGCCTACAAGCGCCCGACCATAGAAACGTCCTTTCTCAGTGCCTTTGAGCAATCTCATTGCCTCTGAATAACATTCCTTCGCTTTCTCTATTTCGCCGCTGTCGGCAGCTACGGCTGCCTGTTCTGCGGCTATTAATCCGCGCAGGTATTCAGTTCTCTTGCTGGTTCGCCCTTTGACGCCGTTTGAGGCTGTCTCTAATTTAGCTTCTGCATCGGTGAGATGTCCGCGCTCGCGTGCCAGGCGAGCTAGATTAAGTAGTGATCTGCTTGTGGCAAAAGAATCGTTTTGGAATACTGAGAAGTGGTAAGCCGTTTGAAGTTGCGTGTCTGCTTGCGCTAAGTCCTGGCGCCATAAAGCAAGTCGTCCTTTTGTGAGCGAGAAACGAGCCGCTACACCAATGTCGGCTATTCGTGTCGCCACTTGTTCGAGCAGACTGGCCGCATCTTCGAGCCTGTCGAAGTACATAGCGACTTCAGCTCGAACGACCATTTCCATAGGATCATCTGTTCTACGTTCAGAAAATATTTCTTCCGCCGTCAGAAATTGACCGCTGTCTATCATCTCAACGATAGCATCCTGTGATGCTCGTCTCTCCATCACTTTTTCTTCCTCCAAATTGGGGAGTAACAGCTAGCGAGATTTAGAATCTCAAGCGTATAGCTTCGCTTACACGTATACCTGTACTAGCCGCTTGGGCAAAGCACAAGATACGTTTTTTTCACCACTTCCCGATTCTTAATCTGCGTCTGCAAAACGGCGATACCCCTACCAATCCCCTATCGCCGACCTTTACGACATTCTATCAACAATTCTGTTGAGTGCAAGACTTGCGAGCAAAAAATCGAACTCAAATTTATTTTTACAAATTTATTACTTTAATTTCTCATTAACATAATAGACTGAATTTTCTATGGCTGAGTATTTGTAAACCCCATGAAAGCAGCAAGCAATGCCGTCTGGTTAGACTTAATCCCAACTAAACAAGGTGATGGTTCATAGGCAAGAGGTTGCGACCGTAGAAGCCCCAACAACTACCCCCGGTCTGAAAGATCGGGGGTAGCCGCTCTACTCACCCGAAACAGCATATCGGTGACCTTCAGAATCGCTGATACCGCTGCCTGTTTCGGAATGAAATCTATGACCTAACGGGCAAGTAAACCATACCGAATCCTCGGTGGAGGCTACCCGTCGGAGGGGGTTAAAGCATTTTGGGCATTTCATAGAGTGATTCTAACACGATTTTATTTTTTTGTGGTTTTTTTCTTATCTCTACATCGAGCTTTAATGCAAATAACGCAAGCCTTTACCACAAGAAATAACCGGCCAAAAAGCGGGCTAAAAAAAGTTTACTCGGAAATGTTGTAATCGTTTTATTCTGCCAAAATTTGTAATTCGAAATCTGGAAAATAGGGGATTAATAATTCAAGTTTTTCGTCGCTAGCAACTATGCAATTGTTAATAAAATGAATGTCAGTAATTGCGGCCACATTTTTCTTGACTTTACCATGCAAACTGTTTTACATTCGCGCTGCTTCTCAGGGTACTTTTTATTTTGGTAGGGAATAGAAAGGCTAATAAGGAGCGCCCCGCTTCTCTTGCTTGTAATTCCAATTGACGACTTAGAATTTAACTAAGACTATCTGTGCCCACACGCAGGCCAGAAAGAACGAGCCATTGGGGTTAACAAAGGGTTCCAGGGAAAGACGCAAGCAAGTTAGTACTAAAGGCAGACAATCCACAACCTGTCTTGGACGAAGTGTGTTCAAGCCTCTCAAGGAGAACCTACAAATATGAGACATTTGAAGCATTTGGTTTTACTATTGTTCGCGGCGGTACTCGTGCTTCCATTTACCTACACGAGTTCTGTCGAAGGCCAGGCTGTAATCGAAGCCCTGGCAACTGACATGGACGCTCGAACTAATGACCTCTTCAATAACAACGGCACGGTAGCCGAGTTCGAAGAGGCCAAAATCGAGTTCTCAGGCGTCGAAGAAATTGCAGACGGAGTAGGACCCGTCTATAACGCACAATCTTGCCGCGAATGCCATCAGAGTCCTGATACTGGCGCTGCCGCTCAAACCAGCGAATTCAGGGCAGGGCATCTCGTGGGCAACACATTTGTTGAAGCCCCGGGCGGCTCTCTCATCAATGACCGAGCGATAGATTCGGACATTCAAGAGCGCGTGTCCAGCAATGATCCTGTACGTACTTTCCGAATGTCGATCAGCACACTCGGCGACGGCTTTGTCGAAGCTTTAGCCAACACCACGCTCCAAAATAATGTCGCTGCGCAGCCAGCGGGCCAGCGCGGCACGCTCATCAATGTTGAGGTGTTTGAAGCACCAGGTCAGACACGCATAGGCCGATTCGGCTGGAAAGATCAGCAGGCGAGCCTGCTTTCGTTTTCCGCCGATGCTTATGTCAACGAGATGGGCATAACCAGCAACTTCCCACAGACTGACCACGAGAATACTTCAAACGGAGTATCGGTCGCGGCATTCGATAATTGCGGCGCTGGTTGTGTAGACCCCGAAGATGACACGAACGAAGACGTGGGCCTTTTCGCCACCTTTATGAGAGGGCTGAGAGTTCCTGGGCGCGGGCCGATCAATGCTCAAGTCAATCAAGGAGAAGGACTGTTTGATGCTCTGGGCTGTGACATCTGCCACACGCCTACATTCGTTACGGCGGCTCCGGGCACTTTGATCAACGGCGGCGCGGCCACAGTTTCGGCGGCGCTTGGCAACAAGAGAATTCATCCGTACAGCGACTTTGCGTTGCATGACGTGGGAACGGGTGATGGCATAGTGCAAAATGGCGGGCAAGGAACAAGAAATCAGGTCCGCACGGCTGCTTTGTGGGGCGTGCGCGCTCGCGTCCGCTTGATGCACGATGGCGAGAGCCTGACGGTCAACGACGCAATTCTGCGCCACGGCGGTCAAGCTTTAACTATCAGAAACAACTACAACAATCTGAGCACAGCAAGCAAACAGGCTGTCATCGCGTTCGTCTTATCGCTTTGAAACAGAGGCGATAAGAGCCGTCGGTAAGAGGCTCGTCGCATTAAAATATGGCGAGCCTCTCTTTTATAGAGAGGGTTGCAAAGATGTTGAACAAGAAAAGCACCTTATTCTTCTATTTTTTCCTTGCCACATTAATTCTAACAAGCTGCGCGAAGCCGCCCGCACCAATAAAAGAGGCTCCCCCGTCAGCTACCGAAGTGCCACCGCCCGCACCTCCTCCTACTCGGCCTGAAGATAGCCAAGATCCGAAAAAAGTGAGCGGCCATTCCTCCTCCATCCCTTGACGAGGCCCGCGCAGTCGTCGCGCGCGTTTATAAAGATGTCGTAAGCATTGATACGAGTCGTAATCCCGGCTTTACCGTTGGCGATTTTAATGGAGATGGCTCACAAGACATTGCCATCATCGTGAAACCGATCAAAGAAAAACTCCCTGAGATCAATCACGAACTTGCGGGCTGGCTGCTTAGGGATGCAGGGACAGACAGGGCTCCTGAACCGGGGATGAAAAGAATTCCCGGCGAACAACAAACTCGACCATCCGTCACAGAGCGCGATGAAGAATTGCTTGCGGTCATTCACGGGTATGGGCCGGAGGGTTGGCGCAACCCTGAAGCCCAGATTTCTTATCTGGTTAAGAATGCGGCAGATGGCAGTATCCAAGGTCAGGTAAAAAAGAGCGTGCTGCGCGCAAACAAAGGCAAGCAGATTCCGCCGCTGATCGGAGACGTGATCAATGGAACGCTCGCGGGAACATCAGGCTTCGTCTATTACACAGGCTCATCCTACGGTTGGTATGATCCGCGAGGTTATCAGGCAGAGGTCGCCAAGCGTTTTCCGCATTGAATAGCGGGCGCTTTTATCACACGGGGTCTTGCTCGGTTGATTTGAAATCAACTATGTCTTTGAAAGGCATCTTCGCATTGCCGAAGTCCGGGCGGTAGTATTCCGATGCCGAATCGAAATCCTGCATCCAGCCTTCTTCGATGCCGAGCGATTCCATATGTTCGATTGCCGTGAGCCATTCAGTCCAGCGAATCTTGCGCGAGATGAGCGGATAACGCTCAGCGCCGACTTTGTTCGTTGGGAAGTACTGCGCCATCAAGCTCACAGCCACTTTCGGCGATAGCTCTTCGCGTATCCAGCGAAGCGACTCCCGGATGCCTGCAATATCGTTGGGCAACACGAGCAATCGAATAATCAGCCCGCGTTTTAGCAATCCGTTCTCGTCATAAACAAGAGTGTCGCCCACCTGCCTGTACATCTCTTTGAGCGCGGCGCGCGAGTGGCGCGTGTACTCTGTTACTTTAGAATATTCGCGACCGGCTTCGTCGTCGCTGTACTTAAGGTCAGGCAGATATATGTCAACTATCCCATCAAGCAGCCGCAAGACTTCGACCGCGTCGTATGAATTCGTGTTATAGACGACAGGCAATCTGAGGCCGCGTTTGGCTGCGAGGTAGAGCGATTTGGCTAACTGCGATGCGAAGTGAGTGGGCGATACCCAGTTGATGTTATGACAGCCTTGCGCCTCCAGTTCCAGAAACATCTCTGCGAGCCGCTCAAAAGAGACTTCGTTTTTGCGTTGCTCACGGAATGTCTGACTGATCTGATAGTTCTGGCAATAGACGCAGCGCAGGTTGCAAAGCCCGAGAAATACATTGCCCGCGCCGCCTTTTCCGACAAGCGCAGGCTCTTCGCCAAAGTGCGGCGTGTAAGCCGAGACTATCGGCAGCAACCCTGAATAGCAGGCGGCGACTTCATTATCCAAACGATTCACGTCGCAATCGCGCGGGCATATGCGGCAAACGCGAAGCATTTCCATCAACGCTTCGACGCGCGATTGAAGCTCGCCCGATTCGAGAAGCTTTACATAAGACGGCTCGTGCATAAGGTCAAGTCTACAGGCGAACTATACATTCATCAAATGAAGAAACGATGAAGGATGAAGGATGAAGGATGAACGGAAGAGAGGCTTTCAATTCATCATTCATCATTCATCATTCATCGTTTCTTCCAGTAGCGGGCGGTGTTGACAGCCTTGCTGCGCAACCTTTAATCTCAGCCCAGGAACTCAGGAAATCGAAGGGGCGACAACATGAACCGCGTCCGTTTCGAAGGCTTTTCGGCGAGATTGTTTCAATTCTTATCCGAACTTGCCGATAACAACAACAAAGAATGGTTTGACGAGCACCGCCGCCAGTACGAGACTGAAGTGCTCGGCGTCATAAAATCATTCGTCACAGACATCGGCCCCGTCATTCATATGCTCAACGAAGAGTTCGACACCGAACCGCGCGTCGGGCGAACCATCAGCCGCATCAACAACGACATGCGCTTTCACAAAAATCGCCCGCCTTATCGCCCGTTCATCTATGTTCTGTTTCCGCGCAGAGGCCAGAAATGGACAACCGAAGCGCTGCTCTACGCCGACATAGCGAGCCACGGCGTATCAATAGGCTTTTATCCGGGCGGGTACAAGCAGCCGCGAACCGGGCCTGTACAGCAAGGTATTAAAAAGAACATTCGACTGTTTCAAAAGTATCTGGACGAGCGGCACATAGCCGACACCTACTGGGAGCTTGCGGACACGGAAGGGGACAAACTGAAGAAATGGCCTTTGCCTAAGACAGCGCGACGGTGGATGAATCTCGACAGCTTCACCGTGGGCGAATACTTCGCGGCAAGTGATCCGATTCTTTCGCGCCGCCGCTTTCTTGATCGCGCGCAAAAAATACTGCTCGACCTCTACCCGCTATGGCTGTTTGCTACGAGCGAGAATTTGAAAAGCGATCTTGCATTGTACAGCGAAAACGCCGAATCGCTCGCCCGTCCGCTGACTAAAGCAGTAAGCGGCTCACACTAAGCGAGCTTAACGACTTCGCGCTCGTACTATATCAACTCGCGCGATCACAATAGCGTCTCACTTCAAACCATCTGTTATTAGTAGTATTCAATTCATCCCGGTCGCTAAATTGAGTAATAACTGATTGATGTTTACTGCCCGTCGCCTGATGTCTTGATGGCACGGCCATTGCTCAAGATTATATTGATGCAGAGTCGAATTGTGTTCGCAATCAAACGATCAAATGATTTGATCAGATTAAGGAGTTTGCAATGAGCGAGAATGATAAAACATCGCATGTTGTAAAAGCGGCTGCGGCAACGGCGCTCGCCGCTTATGGTTTCAAGAAGGGGGGCGTTGTCGGCACTACAGTAGGCATTGTCGGCGCGAGTATTACAGCGACCGAGATTGCAGCGGCAGCCGGAGTTTCGCTCGTCCCCTCAACACCGCGCGAAGTGCGACAAGCTATCGAAGTCATGGCTTCTCCAGAAGAAGCTTACGAGATGTGGTCGCGCTTTGAAGCCTTTCCAACCTTCATGCAAAACGTCATCGAAGTCCGCAAGACGGGCGACCGCACGTTTCATTGGGTAGTCGAAGGGCCGCTCGGCCAGCGCATCGAATGGGACGCCGAGGTCACCGTAAACGAGCCGGGCAAGTTCATCGGATGGCGCTCGACCACAGCCGATATCGATAACAACGGCGCAGTCCGTTTCGAGCCTACGGAGCACGGCACGCGCGTCTTCGTCTTTATGACCTTCAATCAGCCCGCAGGCCCAATTGGCGCGGTCGTCGCAAAAGTGACAGGCAGCGACCCGCAGAAGATGGTTCGTCAAGACCTGCGCCGGTTCAAGCAGTTGATAGAAGCGGGCGAAATAGCTCGCGTCGTTCAGCTATGGAAACCCGAAAAGCAGAGACTAACGGAGGCAATAGCACAATGAAAGCACTCGTCTATCACGGAAAGAACGATGTACGCGTCGAGCGCGTGAACGATCCTGAAATCCTCAACCCGCGCGACGCAATCATAAAAGTCACGGCTTCGGCCATCTGCGGTTCTGACCTGCATCTCGTACACGGATGGGTGCCGACAATGGAAGAGGGTGACATACTGGGCCACGAGTTCATGGGCGAAATCGTCGAGGTCGGTCACAAGGTGAAGAATCTGAAAAAAGGTGATCGAGTGGTCGTGCCTTTCACCATAGCTTGCGGGCGTTGCTACTTCTGCAAAAACGGCTGGCCTACGCAGTGCGATAACTCGAACCCGAATGCGGAGCTTCCAGAAAAGATGCTGGGCCACGGCCCGTCCGCGCTGTTCGGATATTCGCATATGTATGGCGGCTATCCGGGCGGGCAGGCCGAATACGTACGCGTGCCGTTTGCGGACTATGGGCCGCTGAAGCTTCCCGAAGGCTTGCCTGATGAGAAAGTTTTGTTCTTGAGCGACATTTTCCCTACGGGTTACTTCGCTGCTGAAAACGGTCAGATCAAACAGGGCGACACCGTAGCCGTCTGGGGCTGCGGGCCTGTCGGGCAATTCACGATTGCGTCGGCGTGGTTGCTGGGCGCAAGCCGCGTGATTGGCATTGACGATACGATTGAGCGATTAGACATGGCTCGCAACAAGAACAAAGCGGAAACTATCAACTTTGCCGAGAAGAACGTTCTGGAATCGTTGAACGAGATGACATCTGGTCGCGGCCCTGATGTTTGCATTGATGCAGTAGGCATGGAAGCCAAGGGATCGTTTTACGATAATGTGAAAACGAAGTTTTGGTTGGAATCGGGCAAGATTCCTGCGCTGCGCGAATGCATCTGGGCGTGTCGCAAAGGCGGCACGATTTCGATAGCGGGCGTTTACACATCATTCGTTGACAAGTTCCCGCTCGGCGAAGCGTTCGGCAAAGACCTGACGTTCAGAATGGGACAATGCAACGTGCACAATTATCTGAAGCCGTTGCTTGGATTGATAGAGCAAGGAAAGATTGATCCGAGCTTCGTCATCACGCATCGGCTTTCGCTCGACGATACGGCGAAAGGCTACGAGCTTTTCGATGAGAAAAAAGATGGCTGCATCAAGGTAGTGCTCAAGCCCGAGCAAAAAGCTGCCTGATTGAACTTCATGTAAGGGCGACGCTGCTGTGGTCGCCCATTCAGGGCAATGGCATTAAGTTAGGCGTTGTCTTTCGTCCCGTAGGGACGGCTGAGTTTAGGCCGGTCTTTTAAGGCCGGTAACGGGCCAATCCATATATTTTCGTCGCGTCAGCGATGATTGATTCACCCTTGCATCAGCCGTCGCTAACGCGATGAAGAAATTCTATGCACCACTTGTTACCGGCCTTAAAAGACCGGCCTAAACTCATATTGCCGCTACGCGGCTTATCTTACACATGATCACATTACATCCGTCGTGGTTTTACCTGAATAAAAATCGCGCTGCAATCGCCAGCGCAGCCGCTCCTGCAAAGGATGCTGCAATCGGATGCTGCGTTACGATGTTGCTAGTCGAAGTTTCTTCGGCTCCTTCTCTCGTGCCTTGCGCAGTCCAACCGCCGCGCTCGCGTTTGTTCGGCGGAATCTCGAACAAGTTATTGACCTCGCTCGAAGACTTGGGTTCATCTGTCAACTGCCCGCTCACGCCCGCCCTGCCCATGAACCAGTCGGCTAACCCTGGCGCGACCGTGTTGAAGATCGTAAGCGCTTTGCCTGCCGACCCGATCAGCACTTCACGCTGAGGATTTTCCGCGCAAGATATTATTGCTTCCGCCACAGTCTCAGGGTCATAGACAGGGGCCATTGGTTTCGGCGCGAATCCTTCCTTTGTCAGCACGTGATCGAAGAAAGGCGTGTTGATCGAAGGCGGGCAGATAGTGCAGACATTGATTTGAGCAGGGTCATTAGCAAGCTCTGCGCGCAACGATTCTCCCAGTCCGACGATTGCAAACTTTGACGCGCTGTAGATGCTTTGCAGCGGAATTGCGCGTTTACCTGCAATCGAAGCGACGTTGATAATTGTGCCTTCTCCCTGCGCTCGCATTCTGGGAAGCGCGGCTTGAATTCCATAGATAGTGCCCATGAAGTTCACATCCATAATCCGGCGTATCTCTTCATCTGTAAGCTTGTCGAACGTAGCATAGATTGAAATGCCTGCATTGTTGACCCACGTATCTATGCGCCCGAAATAGTTCAAAGCTGCGTCGGCCAATTGCTCGACGTGTTCGCGTTCGGTAACGTCGGTCGGAATGGCATGAGCAATCCCGCCCGCCTCTGCTATTTCGTGGACAAGTTCGTTCAACGATTCGGCATTTCGAGAGCCAAGCACAAGGTGCGCGCCCGCTGCGGCAAACATTCGCGCAGTTGTGCGGCCTATGCCTGATGATGCTCCGGTTATCACTACGACTTGTTCATTTATGCTTCGCGGCATAATACCTCCTTGATCGAAAAACTAAGGGCGCGTAACCCGTCTTGCAGGATTGTGCGCCCTTTGTTTATATGCAGATTTTGGACCTGCTTTAGATTATCCTACAGCTTCCATGGCAACTCTTTCATGCTACTTGCAATTCGCCCGCCTTTTGTTTTTCAACGGTAGAATTATTATGACTCTTTTTGATTTCCGAATTGATTTCGCCGCCCACGAGCAAGGCCAGCCCGATCAAGTACAGCCAGAGCATCAGCGTTATAACTGCGCCGAGACTTCCGTAGGTTGCGCTGTTGCTCGGAGCTACGCGCAGGTACAGGGAAAAAAGGAACGACCCGACAAGAATTGCTACGACTGCGAAGACCGCGCCGGGCGTTATCCATTTCCATTCCTGCTTCACATCAGGCCCGAAATAATAAAGCAACTGTATGCCGAGAAACAGAAGCGTCATACCTATGATGTAACCGGCGATGCTTCCGATGATCGCAAACACCGTTCCGACTCCGAGCAGTTCGCTAAGCCAGTCGCTCAATTTGTGGCCGAACATTACGAGCGCCGCTCCTCCGATGACCAGCAGCGCAAGCGATACGGTCAGACCGATTGCGAGCAGACGCACTTTCCAAAATGAACGCCTTTCTTTCGCTTCAAAGGCGACGTTTAGCGTGCCCATCAACGACGCAACGCCGCTTGACGCCGCCCAGAGTGTGGCGAGAATGCCGAACGAGAGCAGTCCGCCGCTGCGATTACTTATAACGTCCGTAAGCGTATCTTCGACCAGTTTCATAGCATCTGCGGGCGCAACTTTAGCAAGCGCGCTAAGGATATTTGCCTGTAAGCCGGGAAGAAAGCCGACAAGGCTGGTCAGAAAAATGAGCATCGGAAAGAGTGCGAGCAGAAAATAATACGCAAGTTCAGCCGCGCCGCCAAAGACATTATCTTCGTTCGACTCCTGCCACACTTTCAAAGCCAGTTGTTTGAGTGTAAGCCCTCCGAACATCTTGAAGCCCATAGCTTATGCCTTCGTTCTGTATGTATCCACAAAACGGCCTGTTCAGATTCATCGCAAAATCGATGCCACAAACAGCAGCCTTGTGCGCTTTGGTTAGCGTAGCAAAACTCTTTGCGCTGGGAAACTTCAAACTCAGTCGAGATTGACAATGCCGGTCTTGCCGGATTCAATTAACGCTCAGGCAAGATTATGGACAAAGACGAAAACATCCAAGCGCACGAAAAGCGCCGGTCGCAGGTCTATGCAAAAGCCGATGACATACTGGTTCGTATTCTGGACATCCCCGAAGCAGACTACGAATGCGTGATGGTCAACAGTTCGTGGATAAATAAGGGATTGCTCGAAGGCGACATCATTTTGTTTTCTGAAAGCATTGACCCGGTAGCCGGTGACATAGTTTTGATTGAAGAAGAGGGCCGAACGCGGCTTGGCCTGGCATCAAGCTACGGGTTTTTGGAAACATCGCTTGGGCGTCGCCCGCTGGAAGCGGCAGAGCGCATAATCGGCGTGGGCGTCGCGCTTGCCAGAAAGCTATGAACGATAGGTCTGATGAAATAGAGTTTCACTTATGCAGATACAAAAGATTTTCATTCTGTTTGCGCTCTTCGCCGGGTTGATTATGGATTCGTTTCTCGCTTACAACTCCGATGCCCGCACAGAAACTGAAACAAATCATTTGCCGGACATCAGCGGTCTAGCCTGGATTGAACAAGATACTTTTTTGGCTGTTCACGACGCCAAAAACCCGGAAGAAAATAGTCGCCCACGCGTCAGCATAATTTCGCTCCCTCGAACGCCGGAAGGCATACAGTGGAAATCGCTTGAGATCGATTGGCCGCTCCCCCTGAAAGAAAGCAGCGACCTGGAAAGCATTGCGCGCATTCCCGGAACATCGCTGTTTCTGTTGGTCGAGAGCGGCGAAAGCAGTTACAACGGCCAGCGATTCGGTCGCATTTTCCTAGTCGAACTCAAAGATGAAAAACCAATAATTCGATCATTCACACAGTTGCCGACCATAACCAAAAACATCGAAGGCAGCGCAGTATTCAGATCGGGTGATCGTCTCGCGTTCGTGTGCGCTGAACGAGGAGACCACCAGGTCAGCACAAAATTGTTTTGGGCCGACTTGAAGCTCGAACCTTTCGAGTTAGGGAAATTTCAGCAGACGTATTTCAAGCCGGGCAAGTTTACGGGCAAAAACAAGCGCCCCGTGAGCGCGATTGAAATCGACAAACAGGGGCATGTCTTCGTTGCATCGGCTTATGATTCTGACGACGACAATGGGCCGTTTACAAGTGTGATCTGGCGAGCCGGGCGCATCCTTGCTGATCGAACCGGCAAGTTCAGGATTAACCTTTTGAGCAGTCCCGTAGAACTAGCGAGGCTTGATGGATTGAAAGTCGAGAGCCTTGCAATCCGCCAGCGGGAGCGAGCGGCGCAGGAGTTATTTGCCGGAACGGATGATGAAAACTATGGCGGCGTTATTCGATTGATTCCGAATCAACGGTGAGCAGTTGTATGAAGAAGCACTTATCTTGAGTATTACCCTTTTGAACAACAATCGGTACTGGCCCGTCTTTTCCTTTCAATCTTTTACTTGTTTGTTGTTGGTCAGTTTTGGCTACTGTTAGCCTGAAACTGTGGCCCAATTGTGGCCTGAAATGAGCGCGGATACTTCGCCAGATGCGCGACCTGCGGCGCTATGCTTCACCTGTCATTGTGCAGAATGCAGGACAGGTGAACATGCGACTGCCGGTGGGCAGCAGGTTAATGTACAAAAGAAATCAGGCAAGCGATGGGCGAAGGGTGAGAAGCAAAGCAAGCTGGCGCGCGCTCCAATTCGATTAGCGAGCAAGAGGTGATGAAGATCAGCAGAAGCGGCGTGGGCTTGCGCGCCGGATGATGGATAATTTGAAAACACGATTATTTCGGTGAGCGAGATGAGGGAATTACTCTAATGATTCATTATCATCTGAAACATTATCCTCATCGCCATTGACCAGTACACTCAGACTTTTTTCAGTGGATTTAATTTCACTTTCCATTTGCTTTATCTTCATCTGGTCAATCTCAATTTGAGCAAGATACTCTAATACTTGCTGTTGAGCATCCTCAGTCAGGACTGGGATTTTTCTATCGTATACATCAAACCTATTTAATCCGGGAACAGCTTTTTCAAGGTTGATTTCTTCAAGATTTGCATTCTTCAAAAGGAAGGCAAGTACCTTCATATTCATTTTGAAGCCGGGCTTGATCTTTACATAAAACGTAGTATCAATCGGCCAACAGGATTCCTCAATGTACGACACCTTTCCGGCGGAACCTTTACGTCCAACAACTATGCAAGGCCCCGAAACAAGATACTTGTCGTGATAGCCAACAATACCGCTAGACCCTACAACAGGATACTTACCTCCGTTTCTTTGGTTTTCTTTAAGAGGACTTCCATATTCAAGGGTCAAAACCTTACCAATTCTCGCTAGTCGAAAGATACTGCCTTCTCGTTCCTCTTTTAAGATGCGCAAGCTACATATAGCATTTCTTGTGCGGCCTACCTGCTCCAATGAGCGGGTAAAGGTTTTTACACCATCTGTATTCGTGCTGTCATTTGTGCCTGTCAAAACAAAATTCTTATATTGATCTAAGATTGTACGAAGGTTTTGCAAATCAATAATGGGAAAACCGTCCGGCCCTTCAAGATACAAATCATTTGGGCGATCTTCTTCGCCTCGTCTTTTACGCTTATATCCAATATTCTTTGCTGCCGCGAAAAATATTGGATATGTAAATTCGGGTTTTGAGGAGACTTCTGCGAAACACCATCCAGCATTCGTGTACTTGTCACTAAACAAGTAATCCGGCCAATCCAGCCTAGCCGTTGCTATTATGTCATCGTAAGCTAATTCACACGCTTCGCGTATCTCAGTAGCTTGTTCTGGAAAGTAATGCCTCAAGAATCTTCGGAGAATATCTAAGTCTGATTTTGGTAAATTGTTAAACTTAAGTGCAGAGACAAACACCCCAATGGCTTGCAATTTGTTTTGGGCATCCTCTTTCTTTTCCTGATCTTTCTTAACCATAGTAGGTAGCGAATCAATAGCATCCCGCAATTGTGCTGCTAACTCAGGAGTAAAAATAGTTTCATCCAGTATATCTTGGGATATTTCAATCTCAATGCCCATGTCAGATGCTAGTTTCCTTAAACCGTTATTTCCATAAAGGTAGTAATCATTCTCTACCAGTATTTTAATTATGTTGGAATTACGTAGTTTCGTATACTCTCGCGTCGCCTGATCCCAAGCGCGGGAGTAACTCTTAACCTCGGCAGTTGTTTTCTTTGTTGCAAATAATAAGCTGACTTTCGTTGACGTAAATGGCTGAAAGGTTTCTTTCGGTAGTGAGACAATCGCGTTTATACGAAAATAGCGATAGAGCAAAAACCTGATGTATTTGTTATCCGTCGTATCAAAGACTGACTCAGGGAGTACAACCCCTAAGCGCCCTCCCTCCCGAAGCAATTGAAAGTAGCGTTCAATAAACAAATTCTCAGAGTTCATTGTATTCGCATATAGGAATGTTTCTTGATGAGTTCGGGTAGACTCTAAGGCATCAGTGGTTAATGAGAATGGAGGATTAGAAAGCACCGCATCAAATCTTTCATTAACCTGAAAACCTCCCTCATAAACATCGGATACATGGCTTTCTGCAAGCATCCCTTTATCTTTATCTGGATATTGCCTCTCATAAGTGAATTGAGAACCCTTTACAAAAGGGTGTAGCCCATCATCTATAAAAATATTCATGCTTCCATCGCCATGAAGAATCATGTTTACTTTGGCGGCTAATCCAAGTTGAGGATTAGGCTCAATACCATAAACAAAATCAGCAGCCCAACTGTTTGGGCGTCCAGGTTGGCTGAATGCGGCATTGTAAAAGTCTCGGAGAAAGCGATTAACTTTAATCTCTGAATATCGCTGCTTTACCTGCGAGGTGATAAAACGCATTGCTTCGATAAGGAAAGTTCCGCTCCCTGTTGAAGGATCAATAATAAACGGCAGTCGCGGCCTTGTTTCATTCAGAGTAGATATTGCAGTGTCATCTAAACCAATCATTGCGATCATGAAGCGAACAATCTTTTGATGTGTGAAAAACGACCCCTTTCCCTGCTTAACAAACTCCTGATTAGTCAATATGCCTTCAAAGAATGCTCCTAAGACATCATAGCCATCCGAGTTCTCGTTTTCTGTTAAGGAAACCCCTTGTAGTTGCTGCACAGCAACAAACAGTTTAGTAGTAGTAAACCCTTCCACAAGAAAAGGGAATCTCCTCAGTTTCTCGTCATCATAGTTAAGCAATTGGCGGCAGGCTATGTTATAGAACTTCTCTAACCGGGCATACAATTGTTCGTAGGTCTCTTCGCCACTTTCGGAAGTCATTATCTGAACTTGATATTTCTGATCGGTGTCTGTTATTAGCTCGTCATAAATCTTAACCAAAAAAATCTTAGTGAGTTGGTAGAAAATACTATTATCGTCTGTAGATGAGCCTGCCCATAGTTGGTTATGCAGCTTCGTTCGGAGTTTCTCAAAATCACCTCTAGTATACTTCCTGTTTAGAGGAAGCAAGCCCTTTGTTGAATCTACATCAGCAACATTTGCATAGGAACCTTGAGGCGCATCGTTATACTGTACGGGCAGTAATGGCGTAGCCGGTGAGCCTTCCTCTATCCAACTTCTATGGGTTTGGTTACGCTGAAAGTCAACAACTAACACCTTGTCTTGCAATTGCCCACCAGCTACTTCACAAGTATAAAGAGAAAGATAACGTACATCGCGTCCTATACGTCTTTCTATGGATTCAGCCTTCGTTATCCCCCAAAGCTGACCATCCAAGTCTTTTAAGCCTTTATCATAATCTTCAGGCGTTTTACATTCTATTCCTAAGAAAAGGGACTCTCCTTTTTTTGTCCTACGATATACCAAAACATCGCTTCGGCCACGATCTCTACCTTTATGGCGTTTGTTTCGGCCCACACGAACACTCAAGTCAGTTTCTAATTCTATGCAATCCGCCGGATAACCTAGCTCTTTAATGAGGCGCACAACTAGATAAGCACGAACATATCCTTCATTCTCAAATTTTGGGGCTTGCCCCCATTTTATAGGTGAGAAATAGGTAATCTTTTTGTTTTGCTCATCAATTTTAACTATCAGGTTATTGGGATCATATTTATCCAAGTAATCGAGTATTGCTTGTTTTTGTTCCGGGGTCATTTTCCACTCCTGGATTTCAAACAGAAAAAATGATTACTACATATCGAATGGCTCGTCAAAGCGGATGATCCTATGTTACTTGAGAATAAAATCCCTAACCGTAATGGCCTGCCGAGATGTGAGTCAAAAAAAGTTTGTGAGTTCTGAGCAATCACAAAACGGAAGAGTATAGCAATCTACCCCTTCCACCAATGAGCGCGCAACTCTATATGTTGCCTGGTAAACAAGTACCCAACATCTTTGGCAATACTAGCCTGTTGTTCAGGCGGTTGTTGTCATTTATCATGTTCTCACCTTTCAGTGTGTGCCAAAGTTCACACGGAAGCGGGCAAGGGGTAAGATACCGCAAAAAGTTTTATCCCCTTGCTCTTTGTTATCGCCATACTGCCACTAGCTTACATCAGCTAACTGTCAACCCTCATAAACTATTTGCGTATGTCCGATTGAGTTCATCGGCTATAAATACTTTATAGCAAAGAAAACAGTTGCTTTATTATTTGTGCTAGATTGCAAAAGAGGACGGGCCGCGCTCGCATCACGGCCCGGCTCTTTCATTCGTTTGGTGTTGAAGTACATTGAATCCATGAAACCGAAGAGCAAAGACTAATCGGATTCAGGAGTAAGCTTTGCTTCGACTCGCTTGCGCCACATTGCTTCGCCCTGCATGCGTTCCTGCGTGAAGCGGAATATGTAGGCTATCATCTCGTTAATGATGTTCTGGCGACGGAGGCTATCTTTGCAATCTCTTAGAGCGGACAACACTGCAACGTAGTCGTTAGGGTCAAGATCGTTATTGGCCCAAAGGCACATTAAAACTTCCAGAGTGGGAAGTTGTGGCCTGAGTGTGGCCGAAAGCTCAACACAGGTGAACTAAGGATGAGCATAGCTTCACGTAAGCCTAAGCTTATTAGCAGATGGTCGAGGACGCGTGAAGCGACGCTTATCTCGGATATTATTCTTTTGAATTTTACTTATTCTGCGCGGATTGTTATTGTGGAATATACAAAATAAGTCTGATTAACGCGTGAGGATTAATCACCCCGAACGCAGACTTGAAGGGTCTTCGATGAACATCCTAATTCGCGCTTATCGCTCTTCGCTTGGGAAAAAATACGTCATGGCTATCACCGGGCTTGCGCTGTTTTTGTTCGTGATAGCTCACATGGCAGGCAATCTTCAGATTTATCTCGAGCGAGATGCGATCAATACTTACGCAGAGTTTTTGAAATCCAAGCCCGGTTTGCTCTGGTCTGCGCGCATAGCATTGCTTGTCTTAGCAATTATGCACATCACGGCAGCCTTGCAACTCGTCTCGGAAAACAAAGACGCTCGCCCAGTGAAATATGCGGAAGGCAAACCCACAGGCGCAAGCCTGGCCTCGCGCACGATATTCGTCAGCGGGCTGGTCATATTCGCTTTCATCATTTATCACCTCATGCATTTCACATTCGGCGTGACCAATCCCAGTTTCATGTCACTCAAAGACTCGCAGGGCCGCCACGATGTTTACCAGATGATGATCACAGGCTTTTCAGACCCACTGGTTTCGGCCTTTTACATCATCTCGATGGCATTGCTCTGCATGCATCTGAGTCACGGCGTATCGAGCATGTTTCAGTCATTAGGCATCCGCAACAAAAGTAATCTTCACGCAATTCATATGGCCGCGCGTTTGGCCGCAATCGTGATCTTCATCGGCAACGTTTCCATACCAATCGCCGTTATGGCGAAATGGGTGAGATGAAATGACAACTACGCTCGACATCAAATCTACATCTGCCACACTTGATGGGCGAATTCCTGAGGGGCCTGTAGCCGATAAGTGGAGCAAGCACAAACACGAAATCAAACTGGTCAATCCGGCCAACAAGCGAAAGTACACCATCATCGTCGTAGGCTCAGGGCTTGCGGGCGCATCTGCTGCGGCAACGCTTTCCGAGCTTGGCTATAACGTCAAATGCTTCTGCTATCAGGACAGCCCACGCCGCGCGCATTCAATCGCCGCGCAGGGCGGAATCAATGCCGCGAAGAATTATCGCAACGACGGCGACAGCGTCTACCGGCTCTTTTACGACACGATCAAGGGAGGCGACTTTCGCGCGCGCGAGGCAAACGTCTATCGTCTCGCCGAAGTCAGCGTCAACATTATTGATCAGTGTGTAGCTCAAGGTGTGCCGTTCGCCCGCGAGTACAGCGGTTTACTCGCGAATCGCTCGTTCGGCGGGGCGCAGGTCTCGCGCACGTTTTATGCGCGTGGACAGACGGGCCAGCAGCTTCTGCTCGGCGCGTATCAAGCTCTGTCGAAACAGATCGCAGCGGACGGTGTAAAGATGTATCCGCGCACAGAGATGCTCGACCTCGTGCTTGTAGACGGCCACGCGAAAGGCATAGTCGTCCGCGACATGGTCACAGGACAAATAAGCTCGCACGCAGGCGACGCCGTTGTGCTTGCGACGGGCGGATACGGCAACGTTTTCTATCTTTCGACGAACGCGAAGGGCTGCAACGTCACGGCGATCTGGCGCGCGTACAAGCGGGGGGCGCTTATGGCGAATCCGTGCTACACGCAGATTCACCCGACCTGCATACCAGTAAGCGGCGATCATCAATCGAAGCTAACCTTGATGAGCGAGTCTTTGCGCAATGACGGTCGCGTGTGGGCTCCAAAGCAGCAAGGCGACAACCGACCGCCTCAAGACATTCCAGAAGACGAGCGCGATTACTACCTTGAGCGCAAGTACCCGAGTTTCGGCAACCTCGCTCCGCGCGACATCTCTTCGCGCGCCGCGAAAGAAGTCTGCGACGACGGGCGCGGAGTCGGGCCGGGCGGGCGCGGCGTCTATCTAGATTTCGCCGATGCGATAAAGCGATTGGGCGAAAATACTATTCGCGAGCGTTACGGCAACCTGTTCGACATGTACGCGAGCATCACGGGCGAAGACGCCTACAAACAGCCGATGCGCATCTATCCAGCGATTCACTACACGATGGGCGGGCTGTGGGTTGATTACAACTTGATGAGCAATGTGCCGGGCCTGTTTGTGATCGGCGAAGCGAACTTTTCAGATCACGGCGCGAATCGTCTTGGAGCAAGCGCATTGATGCAGGGACTGGCCGACGGTTACTTCGTTCTGCCTTATACAATCGGCAATTACTTTGCCTCGGCTAAACAACCCAAACCGTCCGAAAGCAATCCCGAATTCCGTTGGGTCGAACAGGGAGTGCAAGAACTAACTCACAAGTTGCTCTCGATTCAGGGCAATAAAACAGTGACGGAATTTCATCGCCAGCTAGGCCGCATAATGTGGGAAAAATGCGGCATGGCTCGCAACGAAGCGGGACTGAACGAGGCGCTCGAAGAGATTCCGGCGCTGCGCGAAGAGTTCTGGCAGAATGTTAAGGTTCTGGGCGAGGGCAACGAATTGAATCAATCGCTTGAATACGCCGGTCGCGTAGCGGATTTCCTGGAGTTCGGGGAATTGCTCTGCTATGACGCGCTGCATCGTAGGGAATCCTGCGGCGGCCATTTCCGCGAAGAGTATCAGACCGAAGACGGCGAAGCGTTGCGCGACGACGAGAATTTTTCCTACGTCGCCGCGTGGGAGTATCAAGGAACGGATCAACGTCCAGTCCTGCACAAAGAGCCTCTCGTGTATGAAGAGGTTCATATGTCTACGAGGAGCTATAAGTAGAGGAGCCATAAGTAATGAACCTGACGTTGCGTGTCTGGCGGCAAAAGGATGCTTCTGCGCCCGGCCAGTTCGTCGAATATCGTGCGACAGACATTTCACCCGATATGTCGTTTCTTGAGATGCTCGATGTGGTGAACGAAGGGCTGATCAAGCAGGGCCACGACCCCATAGCATTCGATCACGATTGCCGCGAAGGCATCTGCGGCACTTGCGGAATGATCATCAACGGCACGGCGCACGGGCCGCTTGGGGCTACGACGACCTGCCAGTTGCATATGCGCCATTTCAAAGACGGCGACCACATCACGATTGAGCCGTGGCGAGCGAGCGCTTTTCCAGTGCTCAGAGACCTCGTCGTTGATCGCAGCGCGTTTGATCGTGTCATTCAAGCCGGAGGGTTCATATCGGTTGCGACAGGAGGCACGCCCGACGGAAACACGATTCCGATACCTAAGCCTGACGCTGATCGAGCGATGGACGCCGCCGCCTGCATCGGCTGCGGCGCGTGCGTCGCGGCTTGCAAGAACGCTTCTGCGATGTTGTTTGTCGCCGCAAAGGTTTCGCACCTCAACACACTGCCGCAGGGCAAAGTCGAACGCGACCGCCGCGTGGTCAGCATGGTCAAAGCTATGGATGATGAAGGCTTCGGCAATTGCACAGTGATGGGGTCGTGCGAGGCGGTCTGCCCGAAAGAAATATCTCTGGATTTCATCTCGCAGATGAATCGCGAATACTTGAAAGCTTTCTTGCGCGGCAAATAGCTGTGGGGTAAAGGGAGTACTGAAATGGAAAAGAGGACAGACGACCGCGACCGAAAGAAATCAATTGACGAGGCGACCGAAGACCCACGCGAAGCCAACAAGAGCAATGAAGGCGAACAAGCGGCAGAGTTGCAAGTGGGCGAAGAAGGCGAACGCGCCGATCCGAATCGTTTCGAGCCTGATTCGAAAGAAGCCGAGATCAAACACGCCACTCATAGCGAAGGCAAAGATACCGAACAGGAACCATAACCGGGGAAATGATGAAAGATGAATTATGAACGCGGAACTGCAAACGAATCGTTCGTAATTTATCTTTCATAATTCATCTTTCATCATTTCCTCCGCGCCCTCTCAGTTTTGTAATGTTCTATCCTGAAACATAGCCTTCCTTGACGTGACACAGCCTGAGACATAAGCAAATCCCAGCCTTATGACGTAATAAAAATAACCGTATAGAAAGTCGCTGTTTGCTTGAAAGCGCGATTAAGGAACAGGGGTTGCTCTTTGCTGCGTCGTCTCTCTCGATATGAAGGACGCTCGAACCGGATTCACTTCAAGTTCAAGAGTAGAGACAACACCACAGAATGAACTCTCTTGCAGACGAGGGCTCCACGGAGTCTGTCTGCGCTCAACCAATTATCGGTTCTTTCGCTAGAGAGTAATCACAGGCGCAAGCTCATTCCGCGCATTACTATTCGTGTCTCTAGTCGAACAACCGATTCGCTACCGCGAAGCAACCCTTTGCTTTGCTGTAATCACAGGTGCAAATGGTCGCTTTGCGCTTACTGACAAGGAGTGAGGAAATGAATTCCAGCAACCCCATTCGACTTTGCCGAATGGTGGTCGTAACGCTCGGCATCGCAGCGATGGTGTTTTTTGCCAATGCCAACCCGGCGGCGGCGCAGAACTGTACCCCTAGCAACACCAAAACTGCCAATGTCGTTGCGCTCGATCAACCGTTCTTCTGGAACCGTCTTGGGGCGGTCCAGCCGCAGGGGATGATATTTGCTCTGAAAGGAGACGTGATCAATAAGAGCGGTAACCCAAATGATCCGTTGACGCCAGGGCAAGTCATGCTCAAGGAGACGAAACGACCTCGCCCTCTCGTGTTGCGCATGAACGTCGGCGATTGCCTGACGGTCAACTTCACCAATCTGTTGAACCCGGTAAAAGTGGACGAAGAACAACCCGCTACGCGGTATGCTTCCGTCCGCGCGCTGGGATGCAGTTGGTTGGCAACATAACCAGGGACGGCTCGTTCGTAGGCCAGAACCCCAGCAGTCTGGTCGCTCCGGGCGGTATTTTCAACTACACGCTTTATGCCGAGCGCGAAGGCCCGCATATGATGTACAGCGCGGGCACAACCACGGGCGGCGAAGGTGACGGCGGCTCGCTGAACGCTGGACTGTTCGGCGCGATAAACGTCGAACCTCAAACCGCCGAATACTATCGCAGCCAGGTGACGAGGGCGGATTTGCTGCTGACGACCCAAAGCAGGCACAGCCCACGCTGCCTGATGGACATCCGAACATCAACTACAACGCCTGCTATCCAAACGGGTTTGATTGTTCAACTTTGCCGCCTACGGCCAAGCCGATTCTGAAGATGTACAACGGCAACAAAGAGCTTGTGCACTCGGATTTGACGGCCATCATCACCGGCCCGAATCGCGGTGATATTGCTGGGTATCCGACGGTGAAAGTTTCACCGAACCGGCAGAAACCATTCCGCGAGTTCACTGTCATCTATCACGACGAGATCGGCGCGGTGCAGGCATTTCCGCATTTCGAGCAGACGAAGGGCCTCGATGACAATGACGTGCTGAAGCACACGCTGCACGGCGTGCGCGACGCTTTTGCCATCAACTACGGCACGGCAGGCATCGGCGCTGAGATTCTGGCTAACCGCCTTGGGGTCGGGCCGATGTTTGAATGCGTGGATTGTAAGTTCGAGGAATTCTTTCTGTCGTCGTGGGTGATCGGCGACCCCGCGCAAATCGTTGACGTACCTGCCAACGCGCCTTGCACGGAGGATCAACTGAGACACCCGGACGATTTCGGCGGCTGCACGCCGACGCCGGGTCGCAAGGCGACGAAAGTCCTCTACCCGGACGACCCGAGCAACGTGTATCACAGCTATATCGGCGATCACGTCAAGATGCGCGTCGTTCACGGCGGGTCGAAGGAGCATCACATCCATCACCTGCACGCGCATCAGTGGCTGCGAACGCCCGACAGCGACAACTCCAACTACCTCGATAGCCAGGCGCTTGGGCCTGGCTATGCGTTCACGACGGAAATCGCTTACAACGGCAGCGGCAATCGCAACCAGACGGTTGGCGACGCGATATTCCACTGCCATTTCTATCCGCACTTTGCCATGGGGATGTGGGGGCTGTGGCGCAACCATGATGTCTTTGAAGCGGGAACCGAGCTGACTGACAAAGGCCGCCCGGTTGCCGGTTCGCGCGCGCTGCCCGACAACGAAATCCTCGTGGGCACTCCGATACCGGCACTCGTGCCACTGCCTAAATATGCGATGGCCCCCATGCCACAGCGCAACGTGAGCATCGTCAACGGCCAGGTCGCATTGGGCACTGTAACAGCATTGCCGGGCAATCCCGGCTACCCGTTCTTCGTTTCGGGCCTCGCCGGAGATTGTCCGCCCGGCCCGCCGCTCGACTTTGCCAAAGACGCGGGCGGGAATCCGATTAACGGTGGGCTGCCCCGCCACATCGTCTTCGGTGGCACCTTCATCGAAGAGCACACTCGCCTGTCTTTCGATAAGGAAATACTCACGGCGGATGCTGTGGAACGTCCTGAAACAGGCACGCCCGAAGAAGTCGCCGCTATGCAGTTCCACGCAGCGGCTTCCTGGCCGACCTTTTTCCCGGATGGCACTGTGGGCAGTTTCATCGTCAACGGCAAGCCTGCCGTCAGCGGAGCGCCTTTCGCCGAACCATGCAAAGGCGATCCGATCACGCCCAATCCGACCATTCGCCACATAACCTATAAAGCGGCAGCCATTCAATTCGACATGCCGCTAAACAAGTCGGGCTGGCACACGCCGCAAGCTCGCATTCTGACATTGTGGCAGGATGTGGCTCCGACGCTTGCAGGAACGAAACCTGCGGAGCCGCTTTTCTTCCGCGCCAACACCTGGGACTGCATCACGTTCTGGCACACGAATCTTATGCCGAGCGATTACCTTCAGGATGACTTCCAGGTGCTGACACCCGTGCCCATCATCGGCCAGCACATTCATCTGGTGAAGTTCGACGTGACTGCTTCGGACGGAGCAGCCAACGGCTACAACTACATGGATGGCACGAACGCGCCCGAAGAAACCAGGGAAAAGATCGCGGCCATAAACGCCCTTGGCGGCATAAAGCAGTACAACTCCAACACGCGCGTCCCGCTGGTGGTGAAACCGCATCCGTTCTTCACCAATCCAAAGTACAACGGAGCGCAGACGACTATTCAGCGATGGTTCGTTGACGACACGCTCAACGTGCTGGGCCAGGACCGCACGCTGCAAACCATCTTCACACACGATCACCTTGGGCCTTCGACTCACCAGCAGGCAGGTCTTTACGCAGGTCTGGTGGCTGAGAAGAGGGATGCTCAATGGCTGAATAACGAAACGGGCGCGCTACTGGGCAACAGTCCACCGGACGGCCCCTTGCACCAGCACAAGCGCGCTGGGTTGCGACGGCGGCCCGACAAGCTGGCAGGCAGTGATCAAACTGCCGGTTCTTGCCGAGAGCTTCCGCGAATACCTTATTGAGTTCCAGGATTTCCACCTTGCCTACTATAAGGACGGTGGCATTAAGAACGGCGTACCCGTTCCCGACCCGGAGAATGCGATCAACCCGCCAGCAAAACAAGAAGAGAATCTGCCGATAAACATCGAAAAGATTCCGCTCGGCGACCCGTGCCCGGATGGCCGCAATTCGCCGCCGTGCCCGGAAGCCATCTCTGCAGCCGATCCGGGAACCATGACGGTCAACTACCGCAACGAGCCGATTGCCCTGCGCGTTTGGAATCCAGCGACGCGAGCGCAGACGGTAGGCGCGGCAGGCGACCTGTCCATGGCTTTCCGCTCGAACGTCACGCGGGCCTTGCCTGAATTGAACCAACCGCCGTCCGCGTGGGCCGCAAAGCCTCTTTCGAGCGGCGTGTTGACGGGCGACCCCGCAACGCCGTTGATGCGCGCTTATCAGAAGGACAACGTGAAAAGTCCGAGTACTTGTCGGCGCGCACGAAGAAGGCCACAACTTCAGCATCAATGGAAGCAGGTGGTTCTTCGAGCCGAAAGTTCCGAGTTCAGGCTACCGCAACAGCCAGATGATGGGCATCTCAGAGCATTTCGAATTCGAGATGCCTCTGTTCATTAATCCCTTCGGCCCTAGCGAACGAAAGTTCGGAGATTTCCTCTATGCGCCCGGCTCTGCGACAGACGATCTATGGAATGGCCTGTGGGGCATCCTCAGATTGTATCGCGACGTTCAGCCGAAACTCATAGAGTTGCCGAATAACCCGCAGTCGGCTTTGCCTGTCGCGAGCAAGACGGGCGTTACTACGCGCGTTACTGTTGATCTCGACGCCGATAATGACCCCGATAGTGTGACAGATATCGGCATCGAAAACTGTCCCCACGACCGACACCACAGTAACCGACCCGACCGACATAGAGAGCGACCCGACAGAGCCTGGCCCGACTATAGCCGAAAAGACTACGCCGGAGCCTGCGGCGATTGTCAAATCCGGGCCGATAGGCATATTCGAGAAAGGCGCATGTCCGTTCAGCGGTTCGACGCCGCTGCGCATATTCGATGTCACGGCGATTCTGGCGCGCGACATCCTGCCTCTTGAAGTGGTCACAGGTCAGCGGACGCTTGTTTACAATCCGCGCAACACGATTGTAAACAAGATTGACCCTAATTCGACCGACGGGCGCAAGCCGGGCCGCTGCACGACCCGACGGCCATCATGTTCGTTCGAACACGTGACCTAGAGCCCGACCCGAGCCGTCCGGGCGAACGCATGTTGAAACCAAACCTGCGGGCCGAGCCGCTCATCCTGCGCGCCAATGCTGGTGATTGCATTGCTGTAGTCCTACGCAATCGCTTGCCGTCAGCTGCCGCCCGACCTGGCCGGTTGGAACACGTTGCCGTTGTTGCTCGACGACTTCGGCGCGACGTTCGATCCGTTCAACGCAAATCAACTCAGACCCTCTCGCCACGTTGGTTTGCACCCGCAGTTATTGACCTTCAACGTGCATCGCAGCGACGGCAACAACGTCGGCTTCAATCGCATTTCAACGGCGGCTCCGGGAGGCATTCAGACCTACCTGTGGTACGCCGGAGTGCAGAGCGTTGCAGGCAATGGCTCGATCACCTTCACGCCAGTCGAATTCGGCGGGACGAACCTTATTCCGTCCGACCGAATCAAGCACACGAACAAAGGCGCATTCGGCGGGCTTATCATAGAACCGACTGGCTCGACCTGGACGCATGACACAGACCATTCGCCCGTGCCGCCCTATACGGGTCTGACACGCGCTTCGGCATCCGTGTTTCCACCCAGCCAATTCTTCAAAGAATTCGTCACGATGTTCCAGACAGATGTCAATCTTCGCTACAAGAGCGGCGATGCCGTCAGGAATCTCTCTGACGAAGATGATCCCGAAGACACCGCGCAAAAGGGTGTCAACTATCGCACGGAGCCTCTGTGGTTCCGCATGGGTCACTTGCCGCAAACGCCGATGGAGGTCACGCGCGATCTAGATTTCCATGACGTGCTTGCCAACATCAAGGTGGGCGGCGACCCCGTGACGCCGATCTTCACTGCGATAGAGGCCGACCCGGTTCGCATACGTTCCTTGAATCCTGGCGGTCACGCGCGCAACAACGTATACACGCTACACGGCCATATCTGGGAGGAAGAACCCTGGACGACCAACGGTACGAATCAGGGCACGAACCCGCTCTCAGAATGGAAAGGCGCGCAGTACGGCAACGGCGCAACAAGCCATGACAACTTCCTGTTGAAGAACGGAGCAGGCGGCAAGGGCGGCGTTGAAGGTGATTACCTTTATCGCACCTTCCAATCGTTCCAGTTCGACGACGGCATCTGGGGAATCTTCCGTGTAAATTTCCCGCCCAGATAGCCTTTTGTTTCACTCAACGGAGCGCGGGCATGTTCAAAGCCCGCGCTCCTCTTTCAAGAGGAAACGACGATGAAGAAAACTAAATCGCGCGCACACCGTTTTGCCGTCATTCGCAACAATGCGGCAGTTGTCTGTTTTAACTTTCACGCTTGCGTTTGCGCCTGTTGGGCGCAAGCAGTCAATCACAAAACACTGGCGAACCGGCTGCTGTGCAGAAGCAAGAAACCATGCCTGCGCCTGTTTCAACCGCTGGCAAAGAGAATTGCCAACAATAACCGGGGCCGTCTGGTTCAAGAAGGCATGACAATTGATTATGCGATTGAGCCTGCTTCGCCGATACGAATCCCGATGCTTTAATGGGCGGCAATGATGCTCGCGTGCAATTCAAGATCACTGACACTACGACGAATAAACCTGTAACAGGGTTGCGCCCGGCAGCGTGGCTCGATTATCGCGTAAAAAAACAACCCATCGAGCAGAAGGAATGCAGAGAGAAGGTTCGCGCCTTTCTTCAAGGCAGTCTTGGCGCGCGACCCGATGTGGATTTGAACTCTTATTTCATACTCGCGCTCAACAAAGAGTCGAGCATATCGGTCATTGATCCAATCATCACCTTCGGCACAAGCAAATTGTTCACGCTCGTCTTGTTGAGCAATCCCGGCGAAGACTGGCGATTGACACGCGACGGGCGAAAGCTGTTTGTGACTATCCCGATGTCGAATCATGTGGCCGTAGTTGATACCGCGACGTGGAAAGTCGGACCAATGTCGAAATCGGCGCGCGGCCCGGTCGAATCGTTTTGCAGAAAGATGAAAAGTACGCCTGGGTTGGCGATATGCCGATGACGGGCCAGGCATCGGGAGTCACAGCCATTGACACGGCTACTAACAAAATCGCAGCGCGCATCATCACAGGCACGGGCCAACATGAAATCGTATTGTCCGCCGATGATCGCTACGCATTCGTCAGCAACACGGGCGAAGGCACGATATCCATTATTGATGTCCAGAAGCTTACAAAGATCAAAGATGTAAAAATCGGTGTGACAACTTCTGGGCTTGCCTACTCGCCTTTGAGCAAAGCTATTTACGGAATTGACGAAACGACTGGCGTAATGATCGCCGTAGACGCGCAGAGCTTTGAACCCATAGCGCGACTCGGCGTGAAGCCGGGAATCAGAACAATCCGCATTTCGCCGGATGGCCGGTACGGCTTTCTCCTGAACCCGAAAGAGAACACGGCGCAGATATTCGACGCCGCGACGGGCAAACTGCTGCACACGGTTGAAGTCGGCGTGAAACCCGATCAAGTTATCTTTACGCAGTCCTATGCCTACGTCCGCTCGCTTGGCTCTGACGAAGTTTTGCTGATTGCTTTGAAAGACCTCGATAAAGTCCCGTCCGTACAACCGACTCACGTTCCAGCGGGTCAAACAGCGCCCGAAGGGGCGGGCCAGATAGCGGCTGCCGAAGCGATCACGCCCGCGCCCGAAGGCGGCTCGGTGTTGATAGCTAATCCGGCAGACCAGACGATCTATTACTACACGGAAGGCATGGCCGCGCCGATGGGCAATTTCCAGAATTATCAGTCGCGAGCCGCGCGGCGTGATGGTAGTTGATCGCAGCCTGCGAGAAACATTGCCCGGCACTTACACTGCCAACGTCAAGCTGCCGCAAGGCGGACATTACGATCTGGCTTTTCTGCTCGATTCGCCGCGCGTGATCAATTGTTTCGACGTAGCGGTGAAAGATAATCCGGCAATGGCAAAGCGCAACGATGAAGCGCCGCTTCGCATTCAACTATCATGGTCAAAGACGTGAAGATCCGCCCGCAGGAAAAAGTCAACTTGCGGTTTCGATTGCGCGACCCGGAATCAGGAGCAGCTAAAAATGATTTGAAAGATGTCGGCGTGCTGACGTTTCTCGCGCCCGGCATCTGGCAGGAACGACAGTGGGCAAAGGCGCGCGGTGATGGCGTTTACGAAATTGATTTCGTGCCGCCGAAGGAAGGCGTCTACTACATCTTCGTGCATTGTCCCTCGCTGAAAATCAGACTGAATCAACTGCCTTTCATCGTGTTGGATGGTCGAGCCGAACAGGCCGAAGCTGGTAACAAAATTTCGGAAAAATAACAGGAGGAGGAAAACGTTATGACGAAACGAATGTGGCTGATTGCGATTTTGTTGGCTGGTCTGTTCAATCCCGCAAACGGATGGGCGCAGGCTGGCGCGACTGAAAAACCTGCTGGCGCACAGATTTCGCCTGCGCACAAATATTTCACTGACATCCCGCTGATTGATCAGGACGGCAAAGAGCTGCGGCTTTACAGCGACCTTATCAAAGACAAGGTCGTCATCATCAACTCGATGTTTACATCGTGCAACAGCGTGTGCCCGCCGATGACTTTGAACCTGCAACGCATTCAGGATTGGCTAGGCGACCGGCTCGGCAAAGACGTGGTGATCTTGTCGTTAAGCGTTGACCCGACCGTTGATTCGCCGCAAGTGCTGAAGGCGTTTGCCCAAAAATACAAAGCCAAATCGGGCTGGCATTTCCTGACAGGCAAGAAAGAGAACATTGAACTGGCGCTTCGCAAGTTCGGCCAGTATGTGCAGTCGCGCGACGACCATTACACATTGATGCTCATCGGCAACGACCGCACGAATTTGTGGAAGAAAGCTCTAGGCATGGCGCGGCCTGATGCGCTGATCGAAATCGTAGATAGCGTCATCAAAGATCAGCTTGGCAAAGCGCAGCCCGGCAAAGCGCAATAACAGGAGGCTTTGATGATTGTAGCAATCAAACGATTGACCTTACTGGCGGCGTTTCTCTCAATCGCTTCACTGCTCGGAAATGTTTTCGCGCAATCGCCCGCGCCCGCGCCGCTGACGGCGCAAGAGAAGCGCGGCAAACAGATTTACCTGCGCGCCGCCAGTTCTTCGGGCAAGCCGATCACGGCTTACCTGGGCGACCCGCCTATCGAGGTTCCTACAAGCGCGATGACTTGCGCAGGGTGTCACGGACTCGATGGGCAGGGCAAGCCCGAAGGCGGCGTTGTGCCATCCAACATAACGTGGGAGGCGCTTGCCAAGCCGTATCAGATCACCACGGCGAGCGGCAGAAAACATCCTCGATATACCGAGCGCGCCATCGAGATAGCCGTTACAAAAGGGCTTGACCCGGGCGGAAACCAGTTGGGCACGACGATGCCGAGATACGATATGTCGCCGGAAGATGTGGCCGATCTGACCGCTTATTTGAAGCGCGTAGGCAGTGATTTTGATCCGGGCATTTCGCCTTCGGGCGTTCGCATCGGCACGTTCATCCCTTCGGAAGGCGCGATGTCAGAAGCGGGAGAGGCGGTCGCTGCGCTGCTGTCTGCTTATTTCGACGAGATCAATAGCCAGGGCGGCGTCTATAACCGCAAGCTTGAATTGCGCGTCGCTCGTGTGCCGAAAAACCCAACGGCCAGCGTAGAGCGGTTCATCAAAGACGAGCACATCTTTGCTCTTGCCGCTTCATTCATCGCTGGCTCTGAGCATGATTTGATCCCGCTCGTCGAAAACGAAGAGACGCCGATGATTGCGCCCATGACGCTTTTGCCCGAAACAGGGTTCCCCGTAAACCGGCGCGTCTTTTATCTGCTCGCGGGGCTTAACGAGCAATCGCGCGCGCTCGTGCATTTCGCAAAACATAGAACGCAAAGCGAGGGCGGATTTGCGATTGTCGCTCCGGCAAATCCGTTGAGCCGCACACTGATTTCCGACATCGAATCCGAAAACAAGAAGCTCGGCATCAATCTACGTCGTAAGATTGAATACACAACAGCGCGATTCGAGGGCGCGTCCGTCGCAAAGGATTTGAGCGCGAGCGGCATCGCAACGATTTTCTTTCTTGGCTCGTCTGTCGAAAGCAAGATGTTGTTAGATGAAGCGGAAAAGCTCGGCTGGACTTTCAATCTTGTCATGCCCGGCGCGATGGCGGGCCGCGAACTCTTCGACGCGCCGAAGCGTTTCGAGAAACACATTTTCCTTTCTTTCCCGACGCTGCCTTCAGATCAGACGAGACTGACGCTGCTGGAACTTATTGCGCTTGCAGAGCGACATCAGCTTCCAAGCAAGCATCTTGTAACGATGATGTCTGCATTCAGCGCAGCAAAATTGCTGGTCGAAGGATTGAAGCTTTCGGGCCGCGACCTGAGCCGCGAGAAACTGATCACCGCGCTCGAAGGGTTCTACAAATTCGAGACGGGACTGACGCCGCCCATCACTTACGGGCCAAACCGGCGCATAGGCGCATTGGGCGCTTACATCGTTGCCGTAGACATTGAAAACAAGGGATTCACCCCGGCGAGCGATTGGCTCGCGCTCGATTAACTCTACCGTTATAGGAGGATTAAAACGCAATGAAACGATTGATGACTCTAATGTTGTTATTTGCTTTGGCTACTAGTTCGATGGCTCAGACAGCCGCCAGCCAGACCCCGAAGAATGCAACCCCGAACAATTCATCCGAAGCCGCGCAACCTGCTCCAAGCTGCGGGTGTGAAGGCGAAGCTCCGCCCGAGGTGCTGGCAACAGTCAACGGGCTGAAGATCACCGCTAAAGATGTGGATGAAGCGATCAAAGAACCGTTAAAGGCGATTCACAATCAGGTGGTCGAGGTGCGGCGGCTTGAGCTTGACCTGCAAATCAATTCGCGCCTTCTCGATGCGGAAGCGAAAAAGCGCGGCAAAACATCCGCGCAACTGGTTCAAGAAGAGATCATTTCAAAAGTCAAAGAGCCGACGGACGCAGAGATCAAAGAGTTCTTCGATAAAAACAAAGAGAAGATGGATTCTGCTTTCGACGATGCAAAACCGCTCATCGCCAATTACCTGAGAAACCAGCGACAGGCAGAGATGGCAAAAGCTTTCGCTGACCGGCTGCGCGCCGCTGCCGACCTGAAGTTGATGGTAAAAGAGGCAACTCCGCCCGAAACACGGACTGACCGCGACCGCATCTTTGCTACGCTCAACGGACAAAATATTACCTCTGCCAATATCGAAGATACTTTGCAGCCGCTTTTGATTCAGGCGCAGAAACAGATTTACAGTCTCAGAAAGATGCACATGGATTTGAAGATCAATGATCTGTTGCTGGAACAAGAAGCGCAAAAGCGCAAGCTCACGGCTCGCGCCATCATCGAAGCGGACGTGCTGCCGAAGGTTAAAAAAATTACCGAAGAAGATGCGCGCAAGTTTTACGACGGCAACAAAGCAAAAATGCCCGCAGAGTTCGATCAACTGCGCAGCCAGATCATCCAGTACCTTACCGAAAACGAACAGCAAAAGGCGCAGATAGCTTTTGCCGAACGGTTGCGATCAGCCGCATCTGTGCAGATATTTTTGAAGTCGCCTGAGACGCCCAGGCTTGCGATTGCGACGAACGATCAGCCTTGGAAAGGCGGCGAGCAGGCGACGGTCACCATTGTAGAGTTCACCGATTATCAGTGCTCCAGTTGCGCGGGCGCGCAGCCGATCATCGAGGAGTTGTTGAAAGAGTACGGAGACAAAGTGAAGTTCGTCGTGCGCGATTTCCCGCTCGACCGCCACCCGCACGCATTCAAGGCGGCTGAAGCTGCGGAAGCCGCGCGTCAGCAGGGCAAGTATTGGGAGTACAGCGCGCTGCTGTTTAAAAACCAGCAGAGCCTAGAAATCGCCAAGCTCAAAGAGTATGCGACACAGGTGGGGCTTGATCGCAAAGTCTTCGACGAATCGCTTGACGGCGGCAAGCTCGCCGAAAGCGTGCGACGCGACATTCAAGATGGGAGGGCACTCGGCATCAGCGCAACCCCTGCTCTGTTTATTAACGGGCAGCCGTTGAAAGAGCGCACGCGCGAAGCATTGAAAGAAGCAATCGAGTCGGCCCTCAACACAAAGAGCGGGAAGTAACAGCGTCTGAAAAACCAAGTCAGTTCACCGCAGAGACGCAGAGAACGCAGGGGGGGCGCAGAGAGTTAATAGTATTTCTCTGCGTAATCTCTGCGTCCTCTGCGTCTCTGCGGTGAACAGGCTCTTTTGATTTAGATTCATGGCGCAGGCAACGTTTCTGCCGGTCTCGCGCATCACGCCGATGGTCGGAGTCGCTCTCTGACGCACTGACACGAACCGCTCACAGAAAATCTCCGGAGGAAATGAAATGAGAAAAAGGCTGAGTAGTTTTTTGATAATACTCTCCCTGTTCGCGCTCCTGTTGCCCGCCGTTAGCTTCGGCCAGGAACGAGGCCGATTCATCAGGCGTGACAAGAACGGCTACAGAGTTGGCGATGGCAGGATCAGTTTCTTTGATGGCCCTGGCTTGGTCAATTATGAATACAAGCATCGCTGGATGCCCGGCGCGGCTGGCGCAGCAACAGTGATCGGCACAGGCGCGGGTGTGGGCGCTGTAGCAGGCGGCGTTGTTAAAGGGAAGAAGGGGGCAGTGGTCGGGGCACTTGTAGGCGCGGGCGCTGCTACCGGAATCTGGCTTTACAAGAACCGCACAGAGAAACGCAGAATCTTTTGATTGCGTAAATTATTCGATTGCTGAGACAAGTCATTCGAGCCATCATCGCATAGCTTTTCAGAAACGACTTGTTGAGTTTCAGAGCAATCGGCGGCCACTTGCGAATGTGGCCGAATTGTTGGCGCTGACCAGACTGCCACAGGTCAGCGCCGTTTTATTTTTCGCCTCTGATACGCTAAGTTCAGCTATCTCAAGCCTACTCTCATCATTGCGGCTTTGGCGCGCATATTGCCATTCAATCCCTTGCAAATAACTACACGAACCTTTGACTAAATTGGAGGAACCGATGAAACGCATAATAACAACCACAGCTTTGTCATTGACGCTTGCTTTCGCGCCTCTTGCGCTGGCATCACAAAGCGCTATGGCTAAAACCAAAACTCAAAAGCCGATGTCGGCGCATGCCACGGCAGTGAAACAATGCAATGACAATTACAAAGAAGCATCTAAGAAAGCCAGCGACGATTACGCAGCAGCAGTCAAGGATGCGAAGACCCATAAGGGTAAAGAGCGCTCGGGCGCTATGAAGGCCGCAAGTAAGTCCAGAAGCGATGCGATGGCCGCAGCCCGAACGGCGAAAATAGATTGCATCAAAACGTCACCGAAGTAAAACACGAGCGAAGGCTCGGCGACTGCCGAGCCTTCTACTTCCAATCAGTTAACTCGCCAGTATATTTCTATAAACTTCAAGGTCAACGTTTCCGCCACTGACGACGCAGCAGACTGATCGGTCACGAAAAGATTCGGGTTCAGTGAGCAGCGCTCCTATGCCGAGCGCGCCCGTCGGTTCGGCTTTCAAATTGGCAAGCGCGAATAATAACTGAACGCCTTCTTTGATATTCTCTTCCGGCACTTCAACGATCTTCGACAGCCCTTCTTTGAGTATCGCCCAGTTATGCTGGCCCACGCTGACGGTGCGCGCGCCATCGGCTATTGTCTGAGGCTCGCTCTCGTTTAAGACTATGTGGCCTGCGCGAAGCGAGCGCGCCGCATCGTTAGCCATCAACGGCTCTGCGCCCACGATGCTCGCATTGACCTGGGCCGCGCCGAGCGCATTGATTATTCCCGACGTTAGGCCGCCGCCGCCTACCGGAGCGATTACGAAATCGAATTTGCGATCAAGCGCGGCAATCTCTGCGCCCAAACTCGCATTGCCTTCGATGACAAGAGGGTCATCAAAAGCGCTTGCGATATAAGCGTCAGGGTTTTCGCTTGCAAGCTCTGCAACACGCGCGGCGCGGCCCTTGACCTTCACGTCAATCAAATCCACCGTGCCTCCGTATTCGCGCACCGCGTCAATCTTCACCTGCGCCGAAGTCGCAGGCATCACCACGGTGCAAGCTTTGCCCAGTAACCTGCACGCATAGGCCATAGCCTGTCCGAAATTGCCCGACGATGCGGTGATGATTTTGCGCTCGCTCACTTTTGAAGCGAGGTTGTAAGCAGCGCGAAATTTGAAGCTCCCCGTGTGCTGAAATGTCTCGCTTGCGATTGTTAATTCTACGCCAAGCCGTTTAGACAATCGCGGCGCTTCGATGATTGTAGTCCGGCGAGCTACAAGGCCGAGAGGTTGAGGTGAATACTCCGCTTGATTCATAGACCTGAATATCTCAAAAGCGATGCCTTGTGACAAGCAAGTTACAAACTTGTTTTGATCTCTGTTCTCAGATACTATCTCGGCGAATTTCAAACGCTCTGATCGAGGCCTTTTATGCTTGAAGCAGGTACTTTGTTGCAAGGCCGCTACCGTATCATCCGCCAGATAGGCAAAGGCGGCATGGGAACAGTCTATGTTGCGCGAGACGAAAACCTCGGCACCACAATCGCGGTCAAGCAGAATTTCTTTGAAGAGGATCGCCTGATAGAAGCTTTCAAGCGAGAAGCGCGCTTGCTCGCAAGCCTGCGCCACGCGGCGCTGCCTCAGGTTAAAGACTACTTCGTTGACAGCACGGGCCAGTATCTCGTTATGGAGTATATCGCTGGCGATGATCTTGGAACGATTCTCGAAAAGCGGCGTCACAAGATAGCGCCGATAGGCGAGGTGAAGCCGTTTGAGATTGATGAAGTGATGCGATGGGCAGAGCAGTTGCTCGATGCGCTGGATTATCTTCACACGCGAGCGGAATCGGTCGTCCACCGCGACATCAAGCCGCAGAACTTGAAGCTTGCGGAGCGCAGTCAAATCATCCTGCTCGATTTCGGTTTAGCCAAAGGTAATCCGCTATGGATGACGCGCGTGACTTCCAGCGGAAGTCTTTACGGCTACACTCCGAATTACGCGCCTATAGAACAGATTCGCGGCGTGGGCACAGACCCGCGCTCGGATTTATACGCGCTCGGCGCGACGCTCTATCACATGATAACGGGATTGCCGCCTCTTGACGCGGCGACGCGCGCTGACGCCTTTCTCGGAGGCGAGCCGGACCCGCTGCGGCCTGCCAATGAATTGAACGCGAATGTCCCGCAGGGCTTCTCATCGGTGTTGAAGAAAGCGATGGAGCCGCATCGCAACAAACGCTATTCGTCTGCCTCGGAGATGCTGAAGGCTTTGCGCGGCGCGAAGCACTCTGCCGAGCTTGACCTGGAAACGCTAAAAGGCGAACAGCGCAAACCACAGGGAGAATCCTTGCACATTGGCGAGACGACAAACCTGTCGGCCAGTTGGCCCCCTAGTGAGACGGAAGCGAACAGGCGGTTACAGCAAGAGCAGCACAGAATCGAAGAAGCAACGCGGCAAGAGCAGGAGCGTAAAGCCGAGGAGCAAGAACAAGAAGAAGCCGAGCGCAGGGCAAAAGAAGAGATCGAAAGAAAACAACGCGAGGAACAACGAGAAGAAGCTGAGAGGTCAAGGCTGCGAAGCGAGCAGGAACATAGAGAGCGAGAAGAAGCTGAACTACTAAGGGTACAAAAGGAAAAAGAGCAGAAGGAAAGAGAAGAGACCGAGCGGCTGTGGCAACAGCGCCAGCAGGAAGAGGAAGCCCGCAAGGCTAAAGAAGAAGCCGAACTATTAAGCCTGCAACGCGAACAACAGGAACGCGAGCGTCGCGCGGCTGAAGAAAGACGCGCTGAAGAAAGACGCAGGGAAGAAAAAGAACTTGAAGAACGAGAGGCGGCAGAGCGACTGAAACGGGCAGAGAGGCTTCGCAAACAAATCGAAGTAGACGCTGAACGGCAAAGGCAAAATGAAGAGGATGAGAGGCAAGCAACGGAAGAGGCAAATTGGCGGAGCCAGCAGGAAGAACAATTGCAGCAGCAAAAAGCGAGAGTAGATGAGGAAAGTCTATACCAGAAAGAAAAGCTACAAGCTTTTCCTTTAGCAGAGCAACTACAAAATCAGCAGGAGCGCCAAAAGCATGAAAGAAAAATGATCATGGGCATCATCGGCGGCGTGGTCATTGCCCTGGTCATAGTGTTAGTAATAATACTTTCAAAAAAGCCTGAAAATCCATCGCCCGGCTCGCAATCAACAAATTCATCAGCCGGTTCTCAAAAACAAGCGCCTTCCGTTTTGAAGTCCGGCGTTTATTTTACATCAGGCAAGGTCTATAAAGTCTCGTTGAGCGATGACGGGCATGTTTTAGCATCAGCAAGCGCTGAAGCGGCGATTCGCTTGTGGCAGGCAAGCGGGGCATCGGAATTAACCGGCCCCGCCCAAAGAAGCCAAAGCGTAGCCGTAAGCCATGACGGTCAAATCTTAGCTTCGGGCAGCGAGGACGGCCCGATTCGCTTATTCCGAACGAGCGACCGGCAGTTAACAAAGACTTTGCGCGGGCATTCGGATTATGTTTTTAGCCTGGGGTTCAGCCCCGACGGGCAGACGCTCTATTCGGCAGGCGGCGATAAGACTATAAAGCTCTGGAGCGTGACCGATGGCACGTTGCTCAGTACTGTGAACACGCCTGAGAAAGGATACCTCATCGTCGCTGTCAGTCCTGATCTAAGCCTTGTGGGGTTTTATCGCCCGGATGGCTCATTCAAGCTGTGGTCGCTCGGTCAAGACAGCTTCCTGAGGAATCTCGAAGGCGAGCTGCCTTCTGTGAATTGCGGCGCGTTCAGCAATGACGGGCAAATGCTGGCGCTAGGCGGTAGTGATGGAAAAGTCCAACTGTGGCGCGTGAGCGATGGCCGCATGCAGAAGGCTCTGGAAAAAGCTGATGCGAAAGTCGTAAGCCTCGATTTCAGCGGGGACGGGCAAATTTTAGCGGCAGGGCTTGATAACGGAGCGATAAAACTGTGGCGCGTGAGCGACGGCCAATTAATCAAAACGCTTAAAGGGCACACGGAGTCCGTCAACAGTCTGTCATTCAGCGCAGATGGTCGCACGTTGACATCAGGAAGCAATGACAAGTCCGTGAGGGTCTGGAATGTCGCGGAGAATTAACGATGAAGAAGCAATCACCGAATGAAGGCAAATCAGGAGTTGTTGTGATTTTTGCTTTGACGTTTGTAATTTTGAGCCTCTGCTTGCCAGCGGTGTTTGAATCCTCGATGGCTATGAGCAGGCAAGTTGGAGTGGATGCGAGAAGACCAAGAAGAAGCCGCCGAGCAACAGCAAAGACACAGGCAAAGCGGGTAAAAAGCCCGGTACCGCTAAACCACAACCCCTGATGGGAACGCTCATCTTAAAAACCGACATGAGTTGCCGGATCAGTATTGACAGTGAAGCTACGAATGATCTCGACGAAAATCAGTCCAGGGAATTAAAGGTGAAACCCGGCCAACACGTGGTGCAAGCGAAAAGCCTGAATGGTCTCTACGTCTGGACACAGACGGTTCAGGTAGAAGCCTTCAAGCGATTGCCCGTTAACGTTGAATTGAAAAAGAAGAAAGCAGAGGCGGAAGAAGCTGCGAGAATAGAAGAAGAAAAAAGAAAAGAGGCTGCGAAGCTAGCAGAAGAAGAAAGAAAAAAAGAGGCTGCGAGGATAGAAGAAGAAAAGAAAAAAGCAGAAGCAGAAACAGCTAAAAAACCGGAAGAAACCCTGAGCCCTGAAGCTTTGGAGAAAAAGCGGGCTTTAGATTCGCTAATGGATTTGGCTAATTATGTTCGCGTACCTGCCGGTAGTTTTTTGATGGGCTCAACAACCGGCAACGCTGATGAAAAGCCCGCTCATCGCGTGCGAATCAGTCGCCCGTTTGAGATGGGCAAGTATGAAGTCACGCAAGCACAGTGGGTAGTCGTAATGGGTAACAACCCGAGTAATTTCAAAGGGCCGAATCTGCCGGTTGAAAATGTGTCCTGGGAAGACGTGCAAATATTTATTCAGAAGCTGAATGATCAGACCGATAAATATACCTACAGGCTGCCAACGGAGGCAGAGTGGGAATATGCGTGCCGTGCAGGCAGCACGGGAGATTATGCGGGCACACTGGATTCGATGGCATGGTACGGGGACAATTCAGGATTACAACGATTTAATGCGAGCGAAGTTTGGAAGGCTGATAATACAGGCTATATGAATAAACTCTTAAACAATAAGAGTCAGACGCACCCCGTAGGGCTAAAACAGGCAAACGCATGGGGGCTACACGACATGTACGGAAACGTCTGGGAGTGGTGTCAGGATTTGTATGCGGAAACCTACTACGGCAAAAGCCTTGAAAGTGATCCGCAGGGGCCTGGCTCAGGTGCGTCTCGTGTGAGAAGGGGCGGCAGTTGGTACAACTTCGCGAGTTCCTGTCGGTCGTCACAACGTGACAAATTTCGCCCTGACGCTTCTTTCAGCAACATCGGTTTCCGTCTGGTAAGGACGCCGCGCTAACCAGGGCTGTTTTCCGCTGCAAGCAAGTTTGTGTACAATAAGGCTCGATGTTCGCAGAGACGGCAGTCCCGGTCTACGTCAGACAAACATTCACTTATCATCTGCCGGGTGATATGGCGCGTCGCGCTCAAATCGGTTGTCGCGTCATAGTTCCTTTCGGCAAAAAACTGATGACGGGATTCATCGTCGCCCTGCACGAACAACTGCAAGGCGAGATCAACGAGTCGGAGATAAAAGAAGTCGAAGAACTCGTAGACGAATCGCCCATCATCTCGCGCGACATACTTCACCTGACAAAATGGATGAGCGATTATTACTATGCGCCGTGGGGCGAATGCCTTCGCACGGCGTTGCCCGCAGGCGCAACCGTCGCCACTGAACAAGTCCTGACCATAACGGAAGCGGGGCGGTCTGCGCTATCGCACGTGTCGGCGGGGTTCAGTTGGTCGTCGTCAAAGCATCAAGCGCTGGAATTGCTCGCGGGCACAGGCACCATTGGGTCGCGCGAGCTTGAGCGGCAACTGTCGAAGTCGCACGCGACGGCGCTCATACGCCAGCTTGAGCGCGCCGGATACATCAACGTCGTCGAACGCGTGAGCGAAAGCCGGTTGAAACCGAAACTTCAAAATGCTGTGCGGCTCGTTGAACTAGAGAGAAACGAAGAAAAAGAGAAAGAGGGCAAACCGCTCAACGAACAGCAACGGCGCGTAATCGAAACGATTGAAGAGGCGCACGAGCCGATGGCCTTCAGCCAGTTGCTCGAAGCAGCCGACGTTTCATCGTCCGTCGTGAGGACGCTTGAAAAGCGCGGCATAGTCGAAGTCTTCGCCCGCGAAGTGCGCCGCGACCCGCTTGCTCACATCGAGCAGCAGGAACTCGACCTCGTCACGATGAACGAAGAACAACAACGCGCGCTCGATCAATTAGTAGCAAAGCTTGACGAGCGCCAGTACGCGACTTTTCTATTGCATGGCGTAACGGGCAGCGGCAAAACCGAAATCTATATTCGCGCAATGCGCGAAGCTACGCGCCGGGGGCTTTCTGCGTTGATGCTCGTGCCTGAAATCGCGCTCACGCCTGTTTTCTCGCGCAGGCTTCGCGCGATCTTCGGCGACGGGGTCGCCATACTTCATTCGAGCCTTTCAGAAGGCGAGCGCATAGACGAGTGGCGGCGCATCAAAGACGGCGAAGCGCGCGTCGTCATCGGCACAAGGTCAGCGGTCTTTGCGCCGCTCGATAAATTAGGCATCATCGTCGTTGACGAAGAACACGAGACTTCTTACAAACAGGATGAAACGCCGCGCTATCACGGGCGCGACACTGCGATTGTTCGCGCACTCCGTGCGAACGCGGTCGTGGTGCTAGGCTCTGCGACTCCGTCGCTCGAATCTTTTCACAACGCGGCAACAGGCAAGTACGGGTACATTCGATTAGACACGCGCTTCGGCAATCGCGCGCTTGCGGAAGTTCAAACGATTGACATGCGCGAGGTCTTCAAGCGACACGGCAAGCAGGTTACTTTTTCAGACGAGATCAAAACAGCTATAGCCGAAACGTTCGAGCGCGGCGAGCAGGTGATGATTCTGTTGAATCGTCGCGGTTACTCTTCGTTTGCGATGTGCCGCTCTTGCGGAGACGCGGTTCATTGCCCCAACTGCGACGTGACGCTTACGTATCATCGCTATAATCAAAGCCTGCAATGTCATTATTGCAACTACATTCGCCCCGCGCCGCGCGTGTGCCCCGCCTGCGACGGTCAGTACATTCAATACGTGGGCGAAGGCACTGAACAACTCGAAGCGAAACTGCGCGAGATGTATCCCGATAAATCAATCGCGCGCGTAGACCGCGACACTACCCGCAGGCGCGGAAGCCTTGAACACCTGCTTATGGAATTCGCCGCAGGCACGATTGATTTGATCGTCGGCACGCAGATGATCGCCAAAGGACATGACTTTCATAACGTTACTTTAGTCGGAGTGATTTCGGTTGACGCAGGATTGTGCCTGCCGGACTTTCGCGCAGCCGAGCGCACATTTCAATTGCTCACGCAGGTGGCAGGCCGCGCAGGTCGCGGCGAGTTAAGCGGGCGCGTAATCATTCAGACTTATCACCCTGAGCATTACTCTTTAGTATGCGCGCGGGCGCAGGATTATGACGAGTTTTACAGGCGCGAGATAGGCTTTCGCCGCTCGATGCACTATCCGCCATTCAACGCGCTCATCAACATCTGCGTGCACGACAAGGAATTCGACCGCGCGAGCAATGCGGCCACAGACCTCGCGCGCGAGTTGCGCGAATCGGCGCGAGATAGCGGGCTGCGTGTGCTCGGCCCCGCGCCCGCGCCCATTTCGCGCATCAAGGGCGAGCATCGCTTTCAGATATTGATCAAAGCTCGCAGTCGCGCGCGCGCGCGCGAAACGCTCGACTTTGCGACGAGCCAAGTTCTCGCAAGCGGTTACAATCCTCGCTCGATTTCTATCGAAGTCGATCCGATAAGTTTGATGTGATAACCACAGTGGTTTCATTTTATCTTAGAAGCCATTTTAGAATGAAGCTCCGTAGGAGCGACCTGTCTATAGAACCTGCAAGACAAATGTTTCTGAAGCTCCGTAGGAGCGACCTTTAGATTAACAGGTCGCTCCTACGGAGCTTCAGATAATATTCAGGATGCTGAAACTATAGACAGGTCGTCCCTAACGGGACTGCTGAACATGATCTTAAGTTAGGAGACAGACACTATGAATTGCCCTAGATGTGGAGCATCGCTTCATCCTGCCGCGCAGTTTTGTACTTCGTGCGGTCAATCTACTCAGGCGCAAGGCAGTTATCCGGCAGGCCAGCATGGCATCCGTATTGACAGTGACTCTCGCGGCTCAGGTTACGGCTACAGTTACGAGGTGCTGCACCAGCCCGCGTTCGCGCTCGCGGTAGTTCGACTGCAACCGGAGCAATCCATCATGGCCGAAGCAGGAGCGATGGTTTCCATGTCGGCAAACGTCGAACTGCAATCGCAGATGAAAGGCGGATTGATGGGCGCGCTCAAACGCGCGGTCGGAGGCGAGTCCGCCTTCGTCTCTACGTTCACGGCGCGAGGCGGCCCCGGCGAAGTGACTTTTGCGCCCGGCTCGCCCGGCGACATAGCGGCAATCGAGTTGAGCAATCAAATGTTCTTTGTTCAATCGAGTTCATATCTCGCAGGCGACGCGAGCTTGAAGGTTGATACACAGTGGGGCGGCGCGAAATCTTTCTTCGGCGGCGAAGGATTGTTCGTGCTTCAGGTGCAAGGCACGGGTTTGCTCTTACTTTCTTCTTTCGGCGCGATTCATCGCAAAACACTTGCGCCCGGCGAGCGTTACGTCGTTGACACGGGCCATCTGGTCGCGTGGGAAGGCACGACTCAGTACACGCTGCGCAAAGCTGCCGCAGGGTTCTTTCGCAGTTTCGTGAGCGGCGAAGGCATAGTCGCAGAGTTCACAGGGCCGGGAGAGCTTCTGATTCAGACGCGCAACCTGGCGGCGCTGGCAGGATTGTTGAAGCCTTTCTTCCCGACTCAATCCAGCGGCGGAGGCGGATTCAACTTCGGCTCTCAGTGATTCAATGAATCGTGCGCCGATTTATCCCGCTCGTTACAATCAAAGCAGGGAGGCCAGCCGTGGACACAGACTATCACCGCCAGCAACTCATTCGCATACTTCAGAACGCTTATTCGGGTGAGTGGGCCGCCGCTTATGCTTATCGCGGGCACTGGAAATCTTTGAAGAACCCCGTTGAACGTGAAAGGATTCGGCAGATCGAAAACGAAGAATGGGTTCACCGCGAACATGTGGGGCTGATGCTTGAAAGCCTCAAAGCCGCGCCAGTAAAAACTCGTGAATTAAAGATGTGGATAATCGGTCGCAGCGTTGGCATCGGGTGTCACCTGATAGGCTGGTTCCTGCCAATGTATTTTGCTGGCCGACTAGAAAGCGGCAACGCTGACGAATACAGATCAGCCGCACTTCACGCGAGCCATCTGGGCTTGAAAGAGTTTGAAGCGGAGTTGCTTGTTATGGCTCAAGTCGAGCGCGAACACGAGATGTATTTTCTGAGCGTAGTGGCAGACCATCCGCGATTGCCTTTTATGCAGGCGATTTTCAAATGGGGACCGCCCCCTCCGGTCGAAGCAACCCAGTACCGCGAGCGGTAGCGAGCGGGTTGGCTGCCGATGCCCGCGTTGGTTATCATCGCTTAGAGGTCAACCGTGTACATTGATTCGCACGCGCACATTGAGATGAAAGATTTCGATGCCGACCGCGAGGCTATGATCCGTCGCGCGCTCGACGCAGGCGTTGAGATAATCGTGAACGTAGGCAACGGCGATGTGGCGAAAGATTCGCATTCGGCGGCCTTTCGCGTCGCGGAAAAACATTCGTTCATTTATACGACGGTCGGCGTTCACCCGCACGAGGCGAGCCTGCTTGATGAGAATCTGTTTGCGCGGCTCATTGATTTGTCCGCGCATCCGAAGGTGATCGCGTGGGGCGAGATTGGACTTGATTATCACTATGACAATTCGCCGCGCGATGTGCAGCGCAGCGCGTTCAGAAAACAGTTGCAACTCGCGCGCGACCGCCGCTTGCCTGCTGTGATTCACACGCGCGAAGCCGAAGCCGACACGCTTGCGATACTCGGCGATGAATGGCGAGGCTCTGACCTGCCCGGCGTCATTCACTGTTTTACGGGCACGCGCGCGTTTGCAGAAGAAGCGATAAAACTCGGCTTTTATATTTCATTTTCAGGCGTGGTCACTTTCAAAAAAGCTGAAGACCTGCGATTCGCGGCAAAGGCTCTGCCAATCGAAAAGATTTTGATTGAAACCGACAGCCCGTTCCTCGCGCCGGTCCCGTTTCGCGGGCGGCGCAACGAGCCTGTTTATGTCGTCGAGGTCGCGCGGGCGATAGGCGAGATTCGAGGTCTTCCGACTGACGAAGTCGGACGCATCACGTCAGAGAATTTCAAGCGAATTTTTCGTCAGCAATCGGAGGCACTACCGATTTGAGCAGCGCGACTATAGAATTTTCTCATCAAGAGTTGAGCTTGATTTTGTTTGCGCTCGAAGGCGAGCCTGCCGCACAGCGCTGCCGACAGGCTCGCCTTCGTGCGAAGAGGCTTGCCCAATCACAGATCATCTTGAAGAGATGTTCGGCCTGTCTTCGCTTCCGCCGGAAAAACAACTTGCGCGGCATCTGAATAATCATATGCGCGAAGCCTTGATCGAAAGCGGAATGCTTGAATTGATGGCCGGGTTCAAGCCCGACGCCGCGCACACGATTACGGATGAAGACCAGGTGAAGATTCAACATGCGAACGAAAGATTGAAGCAGTGGAGTTGCGAGATCAAGTTAGAAACTACGGACAAAAAGACCTTGAGCGAAGCCGTCTCCCGACTGCCTCGCTCGGCGTGGCTCACGATGCCTCGAACATTGTGGCGACTCAAGAAAAAGCTCAAAACGCTTTGAAGGGGAACGCATATTGATATCGCCAGTATGATATAATCTTTTTTTTCAGGGGCATCAATATGAGCCAACAAGAGCATATCAATCAGTCAGGTCAGAAGGTTGACGAATCGGCTAACTCCAGACGCCATTCAATCACATTAGAGAATTCACCGGAAGAAACAATCAAACGCATGCGTTCACTGCCTGAACGCGCGGCTGAATTTAGAGAGATTCTTCGTGCCCGTCGAGAAGCGAACTCGCGTTGAAATATTTTTGCCCGTAAGATCAGACGCCGCCGACTACCAGACTATCACTGATTGGCTGGCCGAGGAGTTGGCTTACGCTCGCGGTGGCTCAACTTTAACTATGCCGTTTACCGGTCTTTATACTTCTACAACACGCACAGACATTATTAGAGATGACATACAGGTGCTTTTCTGCGATTTCGATCTGGATGCGGAAAATCCAAATCACTGCGCGGAGCTGACAAACTATCTGGATGAGTTACGGGCTTTGATGATGGAAGCCTTGAACGAAGAAGAAGTGTGGATCATCTACCACCCGGTTGCACGCATCACTGGCAAATTGCGTTAGTCTGAGAAAGCTTTTTTCTCTTTGACTTCGTCATTGCGCGGCTTTTGACCCGCGCTCGCCTCTTGCCTTAGTGACTATCTCTTTTATCTCTTTCATCAAAGTCGGGCCGTGATAAGGTATGCCGTCTTTGATCGTCCACTCGATGCCGCCCGTGCGAGCGGTCTTGCCGTCGCGGATTTCGTCCACGCCTGTCGGATAAAGCACCTTGAGGTTTTCAAGCGGGTTGCCGTTGACGACGATCAAGTCCGCAAGGAAGCCCGCGCGCACGCGTCCTATTCGCTCCTCCTCGCCTAATATCCGAGCGTTGTTTACGGTCGCGTGTTGAATCACTTTGATAGGATGAAAGCCCGCTTCCTGATGTAATTCCAATTCGCGTATCAGTCCGAAGCCATACATCTGATAGATGAAACCTGCGTCGTCGCCCACGCCTATAAGGCCGCCGCGCCGCTCGAATTCAACGAGCGTCTTGCATCCATATTCGGTAGTTCTCTTTCCAGAAAGTTTCATCAGCCGAACTCCAGCCGATGAAGTACGAGCCGTGATTCGCAGGGTTCGGCTTGAAGTATTCTTCGAGCGTCGGATGAAGATATTCAGCAAACCACGGCTGCGTCTGTGCGCGCTGCAAATCGCGGCTCGCTTCATAAATATCCATCGTCGGAACCCATGCGACGCGCGCTTCGACCATCGCGTCCAGCACTTTCATCAACCGCTCAGGGTTCGCTTCGCGCCACAGTCGCCCCGCATAGCGGAAGCGATCTACTTCGTTGTTGTAGTTGTAAGACGAAGGAAAGTTCTGCACTCCGTTTTCAATCGCAGCGTCGGGGATGCCGTACCAGTGCTCTATGCTCGTAGTTCCGAATTTGATGTCGTCCCATGCGTTAGTCTCTTCGACTCCGACGTGATGCGCGATGCGAAGACCAAGTTTGTGCGCTTCGTCTTCCATCGCGGCCATGATGTCGCGATCCGTGCCGAGAAGTTTTATTCCGTCCGCGCCCATCTGCTTTCAACTCGCGCACGCGTGCGCGACCGCCTGCGCAGCTGTTGCGCACGGGGCCGAGCGCCGTAAACATCGGATAAACAAATAAGCGCGGTGCGGCGACTTCGCCGCGCCTGCTTTGCTCGCGCAGGGCGAGCGTCTTTTTCGTGTCGCTTCCGACATCGCGCACTGTTGTGATGCCGCACGCGAGCCACATCTTCAACTCGTAATCGAGCGGCTGAGGCACGCCGCCGCGCTCGTCCTGAACGTGCCCGTGAGCGTTGATCAGGCCGGGCAAAACATATCGGCCCGTCGCATCAATTTCGATATCGCCTGCGGGGCGTCGCGCGCGGCCAGCCTTTAGCGCAACAGGATCAAGCGGCACGATCTCCGAAATCAGATTGCCTTCGATCACGATGTCTTTCGGCCCCGAAGCAGGAGTGCCGTTGCCGTCAGCGATCATCGCGTTGCGAATGACCAGACGCGGATATCGCTTGCCGTTTGCGGGAGCCTGCTTTGCAGTCTGCTGTTTGGCGGTTTGCGCGATTGCCGATTGTGCGACTAGCGCAACCGAGAAGCCATAACACAAACACGAATCTGAAAACCTGCCGGGCGTTTAAATTGAGCATTGGGCGCTCCTGTTCTTACCGGAATTAAACCTGATTGCGTGATTCGGTTAAGCATTGTGCGCCGCCGCGTGTGCTTACGTCAATCAATCCTTGACGCGCGTTGCACGCTGGTTGCCGACTGTGTCATGATGCGCAGCCGTATCTAAAGGAAAATCGAAATGGGAAAGGCTAACAACTCCGTGAGAAAAAGCAAAAAGCTGTTTGACATTGCGCTGACAGGAATAGGCATAGGAGGCTTTGAACAGATCACGCTCGAAACTCTCGAAGCGTTCAAGAAAGCGCGAATAATATTCCACCTCACTTCGCATCACCAAAAGCTGAAACGATATTGCAAACAAGTAGTCAATCTGGAAAAGAGATACTGGACGGGCGAAGTTGACACGGATGTTTATAGCCGACTGGCCGACCTGTTTTTGGATGAAGCCAAAAACGGGCCTGGCGTAGTCGCAGTGGGCGACGGACACCCCGCGTTTTATGACGATGTGACCTGGGATGTTTATCGCAGAGGACGAAAGCGAGGGCTGGATGTCAGAATCCTACCTGCAATCTCCTGCCTGGATTCGATGGCGGCCAATTGCGACCTTGAGATCAACACGAACGGATTGCAGATAGTTGATGCGACCGTAATCGTTGTCGCAAACCACAAAATCAATCCCTTTGTGGACACGCTTGTTATGCAGATAGGATGGTTCGATACCCTTCTCTTATACGATGTGTCGTACAGCAAGAAAGAAAGATTCCAGCCCGTGATAAATTATCTGTACCCGGTTTTATCCTGAAACGCATAAGATCAGAATTCTTCGAGCGCCGTATGACAAGAGCGAAACGCCGACCATCATAACAACAAGCATTCGCTCGCTGGGCAGACATCACAAAGAGATTGTGACAAGCTCGTGTCTTTTCATTCCGGCGCTTGAACGTCCTGACGACTCACCTTCGCTTGATGAAATATTGTAAAGCGAGCGGGAGACGAAAAGCATTTGAGAGAAATCGCTGTGCTCGATGAATAATCTCTGCTAGACCAATTACTATAGCGGCTTGCGATTGGGTGCGGCCTGAGAATTGAAATTCATGTAGGGGCGACCACAGAGGGCATTGGTGTCAACTTAAGGCGTAAATGGATTATATAAGAACAACTTACACCACGGTTAGGCCAATTATCGCAGGCTTTGTAGCCTCATATCGGCCTATAAATTGTGCGGTAAGCTCTCAAGGCTACCATATATGGCTTCAGCATAGCTTCGGAGCCTCCGCACTTATCTTTGTAAGTAGCTGTTGTTCAACTACTTACAGCTTAAGTTGACACCAATGCCACAGAGGGTCGCCCCTACATGGTCAAACAGCTATAAGCAGATCAATTTTTATGATTGGTAAGAACCGCGCATCGGGCGTAATGTGCCCGATGCGCGGTGTTTGAACTCGGTTCAGGACTTCTCCACCAGTTCGGCGAGACGCTCCCAGGATTCTGTTGCTCCTGCTTCCATGCCCGAATTGACCATTCCATCAAGATCTTCAACATTCGCGTAGACAGCGGTGTTTGTCACCTTTGTCCTGCTTTCTTCGAGATCTTCCAATGTCAAGGTTTCAACCAGCTCATGGTCACCGGGTATGCCTTCGAAGTTAAAGGTGCTGGAAATGAGTTTAGGCGGATCTATTTCTTTATACACCCCATTGAACGCATATTCATTTCCGTCGGCATCGCGTTGGATGTATCGCCAACCGCCGCCCGGTCTCACGTCCATCTTTTCTACAGTAGTAGTAAGGCTTTTCGGTCCCCACCACTGCGGTATGCTATTTGGATCGGTCAACACTTTCCACACCAGCTCACGTGGCGCATCAAAGATTCGTTCTATGACGACCTTCAGTTCTTCACGCTTGATAGTAAATGTAGTTTTTGCCAAAGTGATGTCTCCTTGTTGATTACTTCAGGGACTGGGCGAGCTTGTCTAAGGACTCATTCCAGCCAGCGCTGGCCATCTCGCTCATCTCACCTGGTAAGCCTACGTGATGAAGCGTCAGCTTTGTTTTGCCATCGCCAAGGTCTTCAAAGGTAATAGTCATTTGCAGCTCAAGAGGCCATTCTCCCGGCATGCCAATTTCTGACGCAGGGATTACATTACCTTCACTGTCTGCGAAGCTATCGGTTGCGACGATCTTCTCTAAGGGAATAATTTCTCTGTACGTTCCAGTGCTCCAGAAGTCTTTCCCTTCCGGCGAGCGCATGCAGAACAGGTACTTGCCTCCCACCCGAAAATCTATCTTGCATACAGGTGATGTATAAACTTTCGGTCCCCACCAGCGCATAACATGCTCCGGCTCGGTCCAGGCCCTCCAGACCAGTTCGCGTGGCGCATCAAAAACTCGCGTGATGACGAGTTCTCGCGCTGTGGCGTTCGTGGCTTCGCTACTTTTTGCGTTGCTTTCGGTCATGCTTTTTCTCCTTTTGTTTCAACTCCATCAGATAGTCGTTCAACCGATCAAAGCTTTGCTCCCAGAAGGAGCGATAGTGCTCCACCCAGTCAGCGACATCCTTGAGCGGGCCTGCCTCAAGCCGACAGGGCCTCCATTGAGCCTCACGCCCGCGCGCGATCAGGCCCGCGCGTTCGAGCACCTTAAGGTGTTTGGTGATGGCCGGGCATGCTCATCTCGAATGGCTCGGCCAGCTCCGTGACCGAGGTCTCCCCGCGAGCGAGGCGAGCAAGAATGGCCCGCCGAGTCGGGTCGGCGAGGGCCGCGAAAGTGGCGCTGAGACGATCTGACGACATATGTAATAAACTCTCCGGTTAATTAACCACAAGGTAAAATACACCTGTGACCAATGCCCTGTCAAGCGCCTTCTCGATTGGTCGTTTGCGCTATGACGCTAAGCAGTTAAGTCACAGAAATGTTTCAATATTGCTGGTACTGAGGGCTCCGCATCAATGCACGCGACGGGTGTAGCCTTGCCAGTATTTCTCGCGCAGTTCTTTCTTCAGAATCTTTCCCGTCCCGCCTTTCGGCAGCGAATCGAAGAACTCTATGGACTTGGGAACTTTGAATCCGGGCAGCTTAGTCCGGCAGTGCTCAATCAATTCCTGCTCAGTAAGCGACTCGCCCGGCTTCAACACCACGAGCGCTTTCGGCACTTCGCCCCAACGTTCATCAGGCACTGCCACGACCGCGCATTCAAACACGGATGAGTGCGAATAGACGGCCTTTTCAACCTCAATCGAAGCGATGTTCTCGCCGCCCGAAATGATTATGTCCTTCTTGCGATCAACGATCAGAAAATATCCTTCTTCGTCAACTACAGCCATGTCGCCCGTATGCAGCCAGCCGCCACGCATCACGTTCGCCGTGTCTTCAGGTTGTTTCCAATAACCCGCCATCACGTTGTCTGCGCGCACAACCACCTCGCCGACGCTCTGGCCGTCGTGCGCTACGGGCTTATCGTCCGCGTCAAAGATGTCTATTTCGACGCCGGGCATCGGGTAGCCTGCCATCGCCTGACGCCGCCATCGCTCTTCGTCCGTGAGATCTGTCAGGTGATCTTTGATAAACGACTGCGTCAACACAGGCGTCGTTTCCGTCAACCCGTACCCGCCATAACATCGGCAGCCGAGCTTTGCTTCGACATCGCGCATCAGTTCGACTGGCGAGGCAGCGCCGCCGATGGCAACGTAATCGAGGCTCGATAGATCGTACTCTTTGATCTTCGGATGATTGATCAACGCCGTCGCCATAGTCGGCACCATTGCAAAGTTAGTCACGCGCTCGCGCTGAATCAATTCCAGGACTTCGGTAGTGTCGAACTTCTTCATCACGACGTGACGCGCGCCCATGCAGGTCAGCGTGTGCGGCGTGCCCCAGCCGTTGACGTGAAATAGCGGAATGGTGTGAAGCTGAACGATTGACTCTTTCACGCCGAGTCCGGCGATCACCTGCATGGCGTGCAGGTAAAGTACGCGATGAGTCATCATCACGCCTTTGGGGTTTGCGGTCGTGCCCGACGTATAGAAAAGCTCCGCGAGGTCGTCGTCTTTGATGTCATCAGGTGGCGTGAAATCGGCTCCTGCAGCCTGTATCAGGGTTTCGTAGTCCTCAGCGTCGTCAGCAGTCGCTTCGAGCGGGATGAAATATTTGACCGTCGAGGTTTGACTGCGAATGGCTTCGACCATGGGCAGAAAGTCGCTGTTGTAAAACAGCGCTACGGATTCCGAATCGTTCAATATGAACCCGATTTCCTGCGGGGTCAGGCGGATATTGAGCGGCAGCAATACTGCTCCCATCTGCACGACTCCATAGTAAGCCGTCAGCAACTCGTGGCTGTTATAACCGAGCCACGCGACGCGGTCGCCGCGATTGACTCCGAGTGCCGCGAGCGCATTCGACAACCGATCACAGCGTTCGCCGTATTCGCCATACGTGAGACGAACGTCGCCGTCTATGATTCCGACTTTGTTTGCGAATAATGATTCCGCTCGTTTTTTGAATCTGATTGGAGTAAGGGTCAAGTTCATTCCGTATATCCCCGCAAGATGAAATTATGAAGTTTCGGGAATGGAGTCTACCATAAAGAGGCGGGAACTGAAAAATCTATGGCTTTTAAAGAAAAAAAGAGTTCACCGCAGAGACGCAGAGGACGCAGAGGGGGCGCAGAGTAATAATAAAACCTCTGCGTAATCTCTGCGTCCTCTGCGTCTCTGCGGTGAATCGGCTCCTTTACAAGTTACCTGAGTCTGACTGTCGGGTCGCCAAACAGTATCCAGGTTTGCCGAATGTCGCTATTGCCGATAGCAGCTTTCGCTTTTGCCATCGCCTGACCAAGAGTCAGCCCGCCGCCTGCGAACAACTGACGATATGCCTCCTGGTTCATCAACGTCTGCGCTTCCGGCAGCGTCATACCCGATGACGCCCACACGGCCACTGCTCCACCATCAGCACTCATCAACGACTCGGCTAAACTTTCAACTGCAGGGTCTGCGAAATACCCGTTCAGGCAAGTCATCGTCACAAACAATGACAGGCTCTGAGAGTTGCCAAGCGACTCCACGTCTTCCGATGCCAGAAGGCTACCCCTCCACAGGCTAACAGACCCGTGCCCTGTGTAGTTGACTATCTTCTGCCCCCGGTTGATGGATTCAAGCAATCGCGTCTTCGCCGTGAAGTCATCCATAAGGCTTCGATCAATCTCTTCCACTTTGATATTGGAAGGAATCAAAGTTCGCAGTTGACCGTTCGCGTCTACGGAAGTCGTAAGTGTCGCTCTTGTCTGCCACAAGCAGCATCATTCCTGACGGCGGGGATTGATCGTAGCTTATGATCTTCGCCGCCAGATTCGAGGCCTGCTGCGCGTTGCGTATGGGCAAACGACCCAGCGCCATGTCTTCCACGCCGTCTCCGTCGAAGTCGGCAAGCCAGGAATCCGAAAACGTTTCCATCAACTGTGTGTCTATCAATTTTGTCGGAACGAAATCCGAATCCCCGAAGCCGAGATAATTCCTCGGGTCGTAGCTGGCGTCTGCTGCCAAAAGCGCGAAGCGTGGCGCTTTCTTCCACGTCGTCTTGGCATAGTAGAGGAAGTCCTTCAGAGCTTGTGGAGTCTTCTGCCCGTAGCTGAATTCGTCATAGACATCTTCTATGTCAACCATCACAACCGACAGCCCTTGCTTCTGTCGCGCGGTTCTCAGCGGTTCGAGACTGCTCAGAAAATCGCGGCGCGAGATGATGAGCAGATCGGCTCCATTCACCGGCTGTCGCAGGCTGGACGGTTTGTTGATCGCAAGCGATGCGGCTCTTGCGGCTTGATCATTGGTTAATGCCAGCAATGTCCTGCTGTTTGTGTCAGGAGCGGTAAAGGTGATCGAGTAACCTGACTTCTGCTGTTGAATAGCTCCACTCACCTCTCGAACAGCAGACGCGGTGGTGATGTCAAACACTCGAATCTGATTGTTGTTGAAGCCGTCAATGGTCACCTGCTGACGGCCTGTCGCGGTCAACCGCAGCACATTGTTGTCGGCTGTGTAAGTGTGTTGATAGGTCACGCGGATATATTCAACAAGGCATATGTCGCTCGGGCCTGCCAGAGGCGTCAGCTTCACCTGATTCTGCCCTTCTTTCAACAGCGATTGTTGAATAGTGAATCTGCCCACGCCTTGTGACTGCCCTGCGAACATGATTTCTCCGGCGTCTATGCCGTTGATCTGCGCTTTCACTCTGTGCGGGAACAGCGTCACGCCTTGCAACGCGACTTCGAGCGTAGCTTGCCCGCCTGATGGTTGAAGGTGCTGCAACGTAAGCGATTGATCAACAGAGTCGCGGGCGACGACCGCGCCGAAGAAATTCTCTTTCTCTCCGTTGAGCAAGCTTGAGAAGTATATAGTCTTGTCTCGTCGCTCGACTGTGTATTGGAATCCGCCCGTTGTGGGCAATCCCGCCTGACTCTTGATTTGCTGGATGCGTTTGCCCGGCTGTGTGCCTGCCACGAGCCAGTAGACGCGAGCATCCGCAGAAGCCGTGTTCAATCCCATGCCGTAAAACTCTACCGCAGGAAGACGAGTCGAACTTCCCGTCTTTGCTGTATGACAGACAGTGGTTGTTCCTGCCCGTCTACGAATAGCTGTAAGAGGTTCGGATCAACGTTAGGATTGAATCCAGCCGCAACCAGTTCAGGCTGTCCTACTCGATACCAGCCTTCCTGTTTGACGGACATCTTGACTGCGAGTTGCTCTGTGATGGCGGCTTGAGTTTTGAAACGCGCAGTCGTCAGCTTGCCGAGTTTTGCCGCCGTCTCTACAGGCGCAGCTCGTGTCTTGTGTGCTTGCGCCCGCGTTAAGCTCGCCGATCAGCCGTGAGTTCTGTTGACCTAGAGAGCTCAATTGCTTGCCGGAAGCAATTGGTCTAATCGGCCCGTGCCATGTGCTTGTTCCGTCGAGGTTCATCGCTTCGAGCCAGTACTGTGCATCAGGGCCAGGCTGTCCTTGCGTGTCGCGCCACGCGTAAGAGCGGCCCGCGCCGAGGACGGTTCTTGATCCTACGAAGAGCGCAGACCCGGCTACGAGGTCGGGCGTCACGCGGACGCGGCTGCCGTTTTCATCTCGATAGATGTTGAAGCCAAGATTGGCTGCTTCATAGCCCGTCTGCCATCGCAATACGTTGCTGTTGCTCTTGCCGCCGCCTTTAAGGCTGCTCAGGCTATCGTCGTCGGTGAAGCTGTCGGCGTGAACGAAACCAGATGAATATCAGTGGGCGCGGCTGGTTCTGCAAGCGTCCAGTCCGAAAACGAAGTCACGCCCGTAATGCTTGCCGTGTTGGCTACGGTATTGACCGTCCCGCCGGGCGCTGTGAACGAGCCGTCAAATTTGCAGATGAAGAAAAGGGCTTCATTGGCCGTCCCGGGAACATCTGGCGGGTCAAGATAATTAAACGTCAAGTCGGCTGTCACGCCAGTCGCCGTCAACGTCCAGTATCTCTGCAACGCTTTTGAAGGATCCGCGAGATTGGGTTGCGGCCCCTGCACAGCTTTGGCTGTGAAGTTTGCCGGGAAAGTTCCTGCGGTGACGTTGACCGCGACAGGAGAGAATCCGTTGGCGGTTCCGACCTCGAAAGTCTTGTTGCCCGCTGCCGAATAGACCTTCCTTAGATTGCCGATGACATGACCGACCGTGCGAGCGACCGTGGTGGTTGCGCTGATAATCACGGTATTGGCATTGGTCGTGAGATTGCCTATCGTAAAGGTAAGCGTGCTGGTTCCGGTCGTGGGGGCAAAGTCAGGTCGCCGCCCGCTAAGATCACGCCATTGGTGTTATTGACCGTCATGTTGATGATCGTTCTTGATGGTGGGATTTCAGGCCCCGTGGTGCGAGTGGTCCCTTCTTGCGCATAGAGAAGCGTTTGCCCACCCGTGCCGATGTTGAAGGTCGGCGCTACGTCGAAGTTGCCGGCGGTGTCCGGGCTGCCGGTCAAGCCATACTGAATCACGCCGACGGTCGTGCCGCCGTTGCCGAGCGTTATCTTATTAGCGTTAGTGAGGCCGCCGTGGAAGAAGTTGACGCGCTGCGTGATGATCCCATTCGACGCCGGATCAATCGTCACCCCGGCAGTGTTGTCTACCGTCAGATCAACTGAACCTGCAGCCGTCACAATCGTGGTCGTGCCGCTGCCAGTATAGGTCTGCGGACCGTTGCCGCCGAGGAAGTAGAAACGCCCGCCGCTGGTTGGTATGGTGATTGTCCCATTGTTAGTAATCATCGAGCCGACGATGAGCCAAATGTTCGCGCCTGCGTTGATGGAACAACCAGTATTGACCGTTACATCGCCGAACGTGTTCATCTGGGAAATTAGAATCACATTCTTGTTGTTGGTCGTGTTGTTAAGGACGAGAGCCGGAACCTGTCCGCCAATGCGGAAATCGAAGTTGCCAGCATTGCCTGTCGTGGCGGCAGTCCCTACGTTCAGCGTTCCACCTGTAATATTGGCTATGCCTAAGACACTATAATCGCGCCTGTTTGCTGCAGTGGCTGTGGAATTGATCTGAACCAGATTGATCGTCCCGCTGCTCATGTTGAAAGTTGTGGTTGCGGAGGTCAACCCGAAAGACTGAGTCAATGAACTCGCATTGCCAACCGTACAAACATTCACCGTGCCGCCCGACTGCGTATAGGTGACTGCATTGGCCGTAAGCAGCCGTCCCGCAGATGTTGACTGTACCACCTTCGATAGTGAACACAGCGCCTGTGCCAGCCCCCATCGCATTGCCGGAAGCATTGCCAATGTTGAACGTGCCCTGTGAGACTCTGAGCAAGCCGTTGTTGGTCGGCGAACCGCCCTGCCCGACGATGGTGAAATTGGGATTGTTCAACCAGATGCCTGTCGTTGCGCCGATAGTGTAGGCGGCGACAGTGAAGACTCTCCCCGTCACCGTGAACGTACCGGAGATTTTGAATGTGCCGTTGGTCAACGTTAAGAAAGCCATCGGCGTGCCGTCTGTGGTTGTCCCCTGCACAGTGAAGTTCGACGTGTTCAATTCGAGAGTATTGGCGCTGGACGTGCCCTTGTTGATGGTCATCGTTCGGATGTCTGTGGTTGCGCCTGTGCCGCTGAACGTGTTGTTGGCCGCGCCTGTAAAAGTGATGTTAGCGCCCGCCGTGTTGGCGTTGGTGCTGAAATCGAGCACGCCGTTGTTGGTCAAATCCGTGCCTATAGAAAGAACGTGGCCGGTCTGTGTGCCTGCGGGGTTGGATTGGAACGTGCCGCCGCTATTTATGGTTGCCGATTGTCCGACCGTCAAAGTTCTCGCCGTCGTTGTCTCGAATTGCAATGTAGCGCCGGTTTGAATTGTCAGATTCAAACAGTTGCTCGAATCAATCGTCACGGTCGCTCCGGTAACAATCGTGACATTGTCTCCCGACCCCGGGAGCCACGCCGCCGACCCAGGTCGCCGGCGTGTTCCAGTTGCCGCCCGCGGCTGTAGACATTAATGTTACCCGCCGCAGCCGTCATCTGGCTGCCGGAAAGCACAGTGCTCAACGCACCTTCAGTCACGGCAAAGACTCGCCAGAAATAATTAGTGCTGGGGTTAAGCCCTGTGACATTTTGCGACGTTGCGTTGGCCGCTGTTTGTGTGATGAAAGTAAAGTTCGTGCCGTCGGTTGACTGGTAGATCACATAACCGACTTCGTTCGAGGCGTTGTCTGTCCAATTGAGCGTCATCGAGAGCGGCGTGACTGGCCGTAAAATTCAAAGCAGTCGGCGCTGCCGGAATGTTGGGCGTTAATGTGTATTGGGTTCCTGCCGCGATAGCCGCCACATTCGCATTGCTGGATGCGGCATAGGAAATGGTTGGGCCGGTAGGGGTGATGCTGGCAAAAGAGGTGGAGGACGAGCCGACGCCCACGCCGTAGCCGCCATTCCCGTTATCGTTAGTCGTGGTGCCGCCGTTGACCATCTGGATCACGCCGGTCGATTCAAACAACCACAGTTGATACGTGCCTCGAACGGTTGTCGAACAGGCGACCGTGCCGTTGTCGAACTGCACCATGTTCAACCATTCAACTACCAGCTTGCGATTGGGGGCGCTGCCGATGACCTTGAAATGGACTTTGCCCGCCACGCCGGTACACATATCGTCCCAGTAAGCCGACATCTTCGGGTTATTGGTGGTCGTGGCGAAATCGTTCGTTCGCCCTGACGCGCCGTTGTTGACGGCAACCGCGCCCAGTCCGAAAAGGCCGTTGGCGTTTACGGAAAATTGCGTCTGGCGCACCCCGTCAAACCAGAATTCGAAGCCGATGTTGGTCACAGCCGAAGCGGTGTCGTCCTGACCGGCAGCGACCAATTGCGTTGTCCCACTCGACATATCTTCGAGCGGGATGCCAGCGGCATTGGTAAACGGATAGGTTGTTACAGTGACCAGGTTCGGAGAAGCCACGGGGTCGGCCTGGCCCGGAGAGCCGCCGATCTTATTTTCATTAGACTTTTCACTAGACTTTTCAATAAGCGACTGTCTAGCTCTGCCAACATCCAGCACCACGCGGCCAGCCAGCGTATTCGGCGCGGTATCACTTTGCATGGATGCGGTGACAGTTGCCAGAACATACATGATGGGAATCACGCTGATGATTAATAACCGGGCAAAATATTTCCTTGTCGCTGTGGGGGCTGTTACTTTCATGGTTCCTCCGCTCGCCTACGGTAGTCGTTATGAACTTCGCCAACTACAAGTGGATAATTTGAACACCATTGCCGCAAGCTTTGATTTGTTCGGTAGGGCTTTCTAAACCTCTGCTCGCGACCCGAAATTGTGAGTGACAAAACTGATACAGCCACAAACTACAAACCTGAAAATTGCTTTTAAGTAATGATTACATCCTAACTAACAGACTGCTTTATGATGGACGCTAATTTATGCTTTTTGATCTATTTAGTCAAACTAAAAAGCTCTTGTTTTTGTTTCTCGTCCTCTTCGGAATCAACGCTGTTGACATACGAATTTCTCCTTCAGCCGATACGTCGCGTCTGACCTTGCCAGTACCGTTCGCGCAATTGCTTCTTCAGAATTTTTCCCGTTCCGCCTTTGGGCAGTTCTCCTTCGATGATCTCAACCGAGCGCGGCACTTTGTAATTTGCAAGTCGCGTGCGGCAAAACTCTATCAAATCATCAGGCGAAACCGTCCGGCCATCGCGCAAGGTGATGCAGGCGTGCACGGCTTCGCCCCAGTCGGGGTCGGGTATGGGAATCACGGCTGCTTCTTTAACGCTTTGGTGAGCGTAAAGCACGGCTTCGACTTCCGTAGAAAAAACATTCTCGCCGCCCGTCACTATCATGTCTTTTTTGCGATCAACGAGGTAGATGTACCCGTCTTCATCAATGGTCGCAAGGTCGCCCGTGTGAAGCCAGCCGTCAATTATGGCGTTGGCAGTATCCTCTTCGCGCTTCCAGTAACCGAGCATGATGTTGGGGCCGCGCGCGATGATCTCGCCCACTTCGCCGGACTTCACGTCGCGGCCATCGAAATCTACAACGCGCACATCAACGCCCGGCACAGGCTTGCCGCAGGAGGCGAGCCGCCGCTCGCTCTTTTCATCCGTGATTATGTGGTCTTCCGGTTTGAGCACGGTCAACAGCGGCGAGGCTTCCGTCAGCCCGTAACCTTGCCCGAAATCACAGACGAATGTCTTCATCGCGCGGCGCAACACGTCAGGCGCGATGGGCGATGCGCCATAAGTGATGCGGCGTAGCGCCGACAGATCGTAAGAGCCAACGTCAGGCACTTGCAGCAGAAAATTGATCATCGTCGGCACGAGCAGGACGTTTGTCACCCGTTCGCGCTGCAAAGTATCGAGCACGGGTTTAGGATCAAATCGCGGGATGAAAATCTGCGTGCAGGCATGCGCTGTGTTGGAAAACACCGCCGCGCCATCTGCGAGGTGAAACATCGGCGCTGCATGCAAATAGATTTCGTCCGGCTGATACGCGTAGACGTTCTCTGTGTGCTTGATGTTTGACAACATGTTTTTGTGCGTCAGCATCACGCCCTTTGGTTCTGCCGTCGTGCCCGAAGTGTAAAACAGCCCTAACAGTTCATCATCACTGATTTCAGGCGCGATGTAATCGGCCTCAGCTTGAGCGATAAATTCGTCATAGCTTATATAGCCGTCGCGCTTGTCGTCGCTCATCAAGATGAAATGCTCGACCGTTTCGAGGGAGGAGCGAATCTCGTCAATGAGCGGCGCAAGCGTCTGATCAACAGCGATGGCGCGCGACTCGGAATGATCCAGAATGTATTTGACTTCACTGGCGGGAATGCGAAAGTTCACAGGCACTACCGAAGCGCCCGTCTGCGGCACTGCGTAATAAAGCTCAAAGAAGCGATGACAGTTGAGTGAAAGGATGGCTACACGATCACCGCGATTAATACCCAATCGCGTGAGCGCGTTCGATAAGCGATTCACGCGCTCGCCCACTTCCGCAAAATTCATTCGCGTGTTTCCGCACACAACGGCTGCCTTTGCCGGGTTCGAGGCGATTGATCGCTTCAGCCCTTCGACGATGCTCATAGATTTTCTCCGTCTTCCAAGTCACTACAGGCGGTCTACTTTTTTCTCAAGCGTTGGCTACAATCGCACAGGTAGCGCCGCGTTGTAAAGGCAGGCAACGGAGAAATTGCGCCGATTTCAGCATCAACTTTTCACCAGTGATAATCGTAGGGATAATTGACCTGGACAAAGCCAACAGTTATAACTGAATGGAGTTGCATGGCAATGACTTCGACCCCACAGGTGAGTGCTAAAAGAAGCACAGTAAAAGAGGAGCGCCATGGGTACGCCGGGTTCCTCGAATACGCTTCTGTTGCGTTAGACTCTTTGCGCACAAACAAGCTGCGCTCGTTTCTGACGCTGCTTGGCATCACCATCGGCATAACCTCGATCATCTCTGTCATCTCGCTAATTCAGGGAATGGACAAATACTGGAAAACGAAAGTGTCCAACTTCGGGCCTAACACTTTCGTGATCACACAATTTCCCATCATCACGGATTTCGACAAGTTCATCGAAGCGATGCGGCGCAACCCGGACATCCACGCCGAAGACGCGGACGCGATTCGCCGCTTCTGTACGGCCTGCGAAGATGTCGGCATCGAAACCCACAGGAACGTTCGCGTCCGCTATGGCAAGCAATCGCTCGATGAAATTGATATGGGCGGTATGACAACCAACATAATGGACATCGAAGGGAAAAACGTTGATGTGGGGCGCAGCTTCATGGATTGGGAAGACGATCACTCGCGCTTCGTCACTGTGATCGGCTCGGAGGTTGCTGAAAAGCTATTCACAGGCGCTGATCCTCTGAACAAAAACATCCAGATAGACGACCACTGGTACACGGTCGTAGGAATTGGAGAGCGGCGCGGAACCGTCTTCGGATTTTCGCAGGACAACTATGTGAAGATACCGCTTTCGACTTATCAAAAAATTTACGGCTCGCGCAGGACTGTGAATTTTACGGTCAAAGCCCGTGAGGGTCAGATGCAGCAGGCCGAAGACCAGGCGCGGCTGGCAATGCGCACGCTGCACAAGTTGGGTTTTAACGAAGAAGACGATTTCGGAGTCATTACGTCGGAAGGCGTCAACGAACTATTCAACAGCCTGACGAGCGCTATTTTTTCAGTCTCGATTTTCGTCGTCGGCATATCGCTCGTAGTCGGCGGCATAGTGATTATGAACATCATGCTCGTGTCCGTAGTCGAGCGCACGAAAGAGATAGGCATTCGCAAAGCGGTAGGAGCGCGGCAGCAGGACGTGGTGAATCAGTTTCTGGTCGAATCGGTCGTGTTGTGCTGCGCGGGCGGACTGCTCGGCATAATCGCGGCGTACTGCATATCGTGGCTGCTAGCGACCTTTACCCCGATGCCAAGCTCGTTTCCCGTGTGGGCACCGCTGGTGGCATTCGTGCTGTGCACGGTTATCGGGTTGTTTTTCGGCATTTATCCCGCGCGGCGTGCCGGTCGGCTAGACCCAATCGAAGCGCTGAGAGTTGAATGAACTGGTCCAGCATCAGAGAAAATACTCACCTTGCGATGGCGACGCTTGGGGCGCACCGTTTTCGCGCGGCGCTCACAATACTCGGCGTCTTCATCGGCGTGCTTGTGATCGTAGCGATGGCGGCTGTGCTGAATGGCTTTCGCCAGTCTGTGCTTGATCAAGCCGAAAGCTTCGGCACGCGCAACGTCTACATCTGGCGCTACCCGTTCATCATGACAAGCAAGCCGCCCGCCGAAGTGCTCAACCGCAAACCGCTCACGCTGGCAGACGCAACGGCAATCGAGCAGGAAGTCGCGGCGGTCGAATATGTCTACGCGGGGCTGATTTACGGAATACCGCTGCCGGGCGAAATGCCGCCCATGCCGCCCGAAACAAAATACAAAGACCGTTTAACCAGACGAGCGCGCATGGTCGGCAACTTCCCGGTTGCAGAACTTGTGATGAATGTTTCAGTAGAGGAAGGGCGCTACTTCACCGAGGCCGAAAACCAGCATCGCGCGACGGTCTGCGTGCTGGCCTTCAACATGGTCGAAGCGCTCTTTCCCAACGAACACCCTATCGGCAAGACGATCAACGTCGGCGGGCAGGATTTCACCGTCGTCGGCACTGTCAAAAAGCAAAAGTCCGGTCCGTTCGGTTCAGAGAATCAGGAAGACAACGACATATTCCTTCCCTACTGGACTTTTCATAAGATGTACCCGACGACGGACGACCACTTCATCATCGTGCGCATGCGCGAAGGCCGCATGAAAGAAGGCATAGAGGGAATCGAACGCGTGCTTCGCCGCCAGCGCAATATTCCCTTGAACGAAGATAATAACTTCGAGATAGGAACGCCCGAATCGTTCATCTCGACTTTCGATGACATAGTCGGGCTGGTCTTCGTCGTGATGATAATCATGTCAATGGTTGCGTTCATAGTCGGCGGCGTGGGCGTGATGAACATAATGCTCGTAGCCGTGACCGAACGCACTAGAGAGATAGGCATTCGCAAGGCGGTAGGCGCGCGTCGCGCAGACATCATCTGGCAATTTTTGACCGAGGCGGTGACGCTTACGGGAGCGGGCGGAATAGCAGGATTATTGTTCGGCTGGGGGCTGGCGTGGCTGGTTTCAACATTGGTTCCCGCGCTCGTGATGAAGATACCATTTTGGGCCGCAGCATTTGGCTTTTTCGGCTCGGTCGCGGTGGGAATAATCTTCGGCCTGTGGCCCGCAGTTAAAGCCGCGCGCCTGGACCCGATCACGGCGTTAAGGCACGAGTGATTTCCAAGAAACTGTTTTAGCAGTCCCGTTAGGCACGACCTGTCTATAGCAACGTAATGCGAAATAATTTTGTAGCTCCGTAGGAGCGACCTGTTAATCCTGAGGTCGCTCCTACGGAGCTACGAGACTTTTCTATGCCGCTGAAACTATAGACAGGTCGCTCCTACGGAGCTTCATAAAACAGATTCCAAACAACTCAATTGTTTTCAATCGCCCGACGCGCCTTTGATCGCTCGGCCCTCGCGCATTTCAGCGACGAGGTTCGAGGCATGCAATAAACTCTCGAAGGTTCCCGCATCAGTCCACCACCCGTCAATCACATCCCACGTCAAATCGCCTGCTTCGATGTAAGCGTTATTCACGTCTGTGATCTCAAGCTCGCCTCGCCCGCTCGGCCTGAGCGTTTTGATTATGTCGAATACGCGATTGTCGTACATATAAACGCCGATCACCGCATAAACTGATTTCGGGTTAGAAGGTTTTTCCTCTATGCGGACGACGCGGTCATCTTCGATAACAGGAACGCCGAAGCGTTGAGGGTCGCTCACTTTGCTCAACAATATCTTCGCGCCTGAGCCTTGATGCCGGAATCTTTTAATGAATGTCGCGATGCTGTTTTGAAGTATATTATCGCCGAGCACAACGCACACGGGTTCTTTTTCCGCGAAGTCTTTTGCGAGCGAGAGCGCTGCGGCGATTCCCCCTTCGCCTTCCTGATAAGCGTAATGAATGCGGCTCAGGCCGAACTCCGCGCCATTGCGCAGAAGCTTCAGAAAATCGCCCGCGCTGTTGCCGCCCGTGACGATCAATATGTCTTTAATGCCTGCTTCAACCAGCGTCTGGATCGGGAAGAAGATCATCGGCTGATTGTAAACCGGCAGCAAATGTTTGTTTGTAATGTTAGTCAACGGGGCGAGCCTCGTGCCGAGTCCGCCTGCTAAAACAATTCCTTTCATTCCTGACCTCTCAATAAAATTGCAGTGAAAACACCAGAATGATATTCGAGCAATAAGCCAAGAGCAACATAAATACCCAAATTTTATGATAGACTCGGCGACGCGCTTTTGAATCAGCGGGCGCATTACAAAACTCATCAACGTCGCTTCACCTTAAGGAGAGAGCATGAAACAAGCAGCGATCTTCGCCGCTTGCGCTATCGCTTTGATGGCGCTCGAAGCCAGGGGCCAGCAAACCCATAAACTGAAACCCACGCCCAAGACCGTCGCGTGGGGATATTACGATGCGAGCACTCCGCCCGCGCTCCGCATAAAATCAGGTGATACGGTCGAGGTGCAGTCGCTTATCACGTCCAGCCCCGCAAGGCTCGAAGGCGCGGGCGTGCCGCCTGAGCAGGTCGAGCAACCCTTGCGCGACATTCACAAAGAAGTCACCAACAAAGGGCCGGGCGGGCACATATTGACCGGGCCGATATACATCGAGGGCGCAGAATCAGGCGATGTGCTCGAAGTGCGAATCAAAGATATCCGGCTTGCCATACCTTATGCCTATAATGCGTTTGGTCCGGGTCGCGGCTTCCTGCCGGAAGATTTTCCATACGCGCGGATGAAAATAATTCCCCTCGATGAACGCCGCATGGTCGCGCGATTCAGCGACAGTGTAGAGATTCCGCTCCGCCCATTCTTCGGCAGCCTCGGCGTTGCGCCGCCCGAAATCTCTGGCCGAATAAGCAGCGCGCCGCCCTGGATACACGCGGGCAATCTCGATAACAAAGAACTGGTCGCGGGCACGACACTTTTCATCCCTGTGCATGCTAAAGGCGCGCTCTTTCTTGCCGGTGACGGCCACGCCGCTCAGGGCAACGGCGAAGTAGACATTACTGCGCTTGAGACTTCTCTCATCGGCACTTTCCAGCTCATCGTGCGCAAAGACATGCGATTGCGCTGGCCGCGAGCGGAAACCGCCACGCACTTCATCACGATGGGAATACACGAAGACTTGAATGAGGCGACAAAGATGGCCGTGCGAGAGATGATAGATTTTCTGGTCAATGAAAAGCATCTTTCTCGCGATGACGCATACATGCTCGCGAGTGCGGCTGCTGATCTGAGCATCACTCAACTCGTTGACGGCAACAAGGGAGTTCATGCGATGATTGCAAAAACAATTTTCAAGAAGTGACTTAACTGATGGAGGAAAAACGTGGACAGATTGCTTGAAGGAAAGACTGCAATAATCACAGGCTCGGGTCGCGGCATAGGGCGCGCGGCGGCAGAGTTGATGGCCCGACACGGAGCGCGCGTTGTCGTCAGCGACATTGACCCTGATCCCACAGAAGAGGCTCTGGGGGCCATTTCTGCGGCAGGCGGCGAAGGCTTGAGCGTGTCGGGCGATGTGACTGACAAATTGTTTGCGGGCCGTATCGTGAGCGCCGCGATTGAGAAGTTCGGGGGCATTGACATCATCGTCAACAACGCGGGATATACCTGGGACGCCGTAATTCACAAGATGACGGACGAGCAGTGGGAAGCGATTCTCGCCGTTCATCTGACCGCGCCGTTTCGCATCATCCGCGCCGCCTCAGAGTTCTTGCGCGAAACGGCGAAGCGAGAAAAGTCCGAGACGGGACAGGCGCGGGCGCGCAAGATCATCAACATCAGTTCGACTTCGGGCACACGCGGCAACGCAGGTCAGGCGAATTATTCATCGGGCAAAGCGGGCGTGATCGGGCTGACAAAGACGCTTGCCAAAGAGTGGGGCCAGTTCAATGTCCAGGTGAACGCCGTCGCGTTCGGTCGAATTGATACGCGGCTCACGCAGGCCAAAGAGAAAGGCGAGACTCTGATGCGAGGCGACGCCGAAATTGCTCTGGGCATTCCGGGCGAGCGGTTGGAGCGCACGACTCCGATGATACCGATGGGACGCGGCGGAACGCCCGAAGAGGCGGCAGGCGCGATCTTCTTTTTCGCCTCGCCTTTTTCCGATTACGTATCGGGCCAGGTGCTCGAAGTCACCGGAGGGTTGTAAAACGATTTCGTTTGCCCTTAGAGAAACAGGAGGAAACCCGTTATGAAGCGTTCCCTGATCGCAATCACGATAGCGTTAGTCTGCATACTTGGCGCGAACACTTACGCTCAAAACACTAGCAACGCTCCGAAGAGAAAAGCTGGAGAGCCGACAAAAGAAGAAGACCTTCACCGGCTATTAGAGCTTATGGAAGTTAACAAGCTCGGCGAGCAGATTTGGGATCAGTTGCATGTCGCTGATGAAAAAAACCGTCCCCGCCGTACCTAGCGTCGAATGGCAATTGATAGAGAAGGAATTCAGAACTGAATTCAGTTCCGGCAGATACGCTGACCTTATCGCTTCGATTTACGGGGCGCACTTCACACAGGATGAGGTGAAGCAGCTCATCGCTTTTTATGAATCTCCTATTGGAACAAAATTGATCAGTGTCTTGCCGATGATCTCTCAAGAGGCAATGGACGCAGGCGTGCAGCGAGGCAAAGAGATTCTCAAGAAAGTTTATGAGAAGCTGAAGAAGAAAGGTTATTCTGTGCCGACTGCATGAATTGCTCTTAAAAAATAAAGAGGGCGCAAGCCGTAAGCTCGCGCCCTCGCGGTTCAGTATCTTATGAGAGCCGCTCTCAAGGCCACTTTTTCGGGAAAGGTATCTTCTTGCCGCCGGGTACGGGCAAGCTTTTCTGATTCAAAACATTCCGCAGTTCCGATGGCAAGTAGCTCGTCATGCGATACGACACTCCGCTGCTGGTCAGAATTTTCAGCGCGGCTTTTAGAGTCGGGTCATAGCCCCTTGCATCGGTCTCGTGCCCTTTGCCTGCCTGCGATATCTCTTCGCCTTCCTGTCCGCCGACCTGCTGGCCTTTTTCCTGATACAGAGCCGATAGCGCCAGGTGATTGCCTGCCATCTCGCCCGAATTATTAGTCTCGCCGCGATAGCCCGTCGCCGTGTTGTACTCTTTGATGGCTTGATCGGTTTCGCCTGTCGAGTGATAGCAATAAGCAAGCTCGCGGTGGGCTTCGTAATAATCCGGTCGAAGCTCGACCGCTTTTTTCAATTGCGGTATCGCCTGCGGGTACTGCTTCAACAGGCGATATGTGTAGCCGACTCCGAAGTAACCTTCAGCATCTCCCGACGCGATGGTCGAAGCTTTGACGAAAGCCGGTAAAGCTTTCTGGTAATCCTTTTCATCGAGCGTGTAAGCATACCCAAGAGCCAGATTCGATTCGGCTGCGGTGGGCGCTTTCTGCATTGCAAGCTCGGCTGCGCGGATGGCTTCTTTGCGAGCGTCGTCGGGCTTGACTGCTTTCTTCGGTCGAGGATTCATCGAAAGGTCTTGCTTCTGATCATCCGTCGCCCACAGGCTCAATGCGCGCGAGCGGCGCGCAATCAGGCTGGTGTTATCAGGAATTTTTTCTGTCGCGGTCGTCAGCAGATCAACCGCGTCGCGATAACGACTATTCTCTATGTAGACATTAGCCAGCCGATCATAAGCGGCAGCCGAATTGGGATCGCTGCGTGATGGCCATCTCGTAAGCGGCGATGGCTTGCGGCCATAATTTCTGCGCTTCAAACTGAGCGCCTTTGTCATAGTCGGCATTAGTACCCGACGGCTTCAAAGTGATAGTGATTTCCTGTTGAACGCCCGGCACTACTGTGATCTTCTCTTCGGCAGGTTGAAAGCCCTGCATCTGCGCGCGCACTGTGTACTGGCCCGGCGACATCTCTTTTTGCAAAGGCCCCGCGCCTAATACCTGACCTTCGAGGCTCAATGTCGCTTCCTGCGGTGAAGCAATCAATGTAACAGTCCCTTTGCTCGGCGGCGACACATCTTTCGCGAGCGCGGCTACTTTTACGATCACCATCGGGCCGCGAACTTCTGTGGCTACCATCGTAGGCGTTTGCTCGACCGCGTACTTTCGCGCGCTGTTGAAAATCCTGGCTCCACTTCGCAACGTTCTCGCGCAGATACGCAGCCAGGTATCCGGCTTCGACTCGCCCGTCGGGGCGATTGGCAATGTCGCGAATTCCGTTGAGTATGAAATAGGTGAAAACGCCATGCTGTAGCTTCGGGTCTTCATAAGCGCGTTCACCGACCTGGCAGGCATAAAAAGTGATTGCGGTCGGAGGCTCTGTGCCTGCGGGTCTGGATTCAGTCGGCACGACGCGCAGCCCGCGCGCCATAACATCGGTCATCGTGTTGCCCTTGATGCCGCGACCCGGAAAAGGGTCTTCGCGGCAGGCGTCAATGAATATGGTGAACTGTGAAGCCTTCAAATTGCTGAGATGGCCGCGAGAGTTCTTCGAGGTCAAGCCCTGTGCGTTCGAGAGTATCTTTCGACTGAGCATCAACGTCTACGGGCAGGAAAAAGCCTTTCGCCTGCGCGCCCAGCCCTCGAACTATTCCGTGACCCGCGAGAAAAACTATCATCTGATGGCCCGCCTGCACGCGCGGGGCGAAGCTGTCTACTGCTGCCAGTATGTTCTGCTTCGTAGCTTTTGCGTCTCCCTGCCCATCGTCTGTCAGCAGGCGAATATGGTCTTCGCGGAAACCTGCGGATTTTGTAAGCAGGTCTTTTATAGCGCGAGCATCGCTTCGCGGGAAACCCAGCTTCTGAATCTGGCCCGGATAATCGCTTATGCCAACAAGCAGCGCCCACTGATCATCGGCAGGCGGCGGCGTTTTAGCAGCGGGTGGTTTAGCGTCGGGCGTTTTAGCAGCGGGTGGCGCAGTCTTTTGCTGCGGCGCGGGTTTGGTCTTCTGCTTCTGCCATCCGCTTGCAGCGGAGACGAGCGAGCAAATGCATAATCCAAGAATCAAAAGCGAAATCGTTCGTCGCATACTCCCCCCTTGCGACCGTAAGAATCCAACTCTTTTGGTTTGCTGCAAAATGTCATTGAGTTGGAAGTGGTCGCCATAATCTTGATGTTATCAATATCGTGGTCCTATATATCAGCGAGGTTGCTTCTACTGGCCATAATGCATTGAGTGAAAGTATGTCACAGCCCCGCTTTTGAATCAACCGGGCTCAGTTGCTCGAATCCTTCGCGATGTTTAAGCTTATGAAAGAACAATAATCGAACTTTGAAAGGAGAATTCATGGCTGCACGTACAGGGAGCGCAGTTTGGGAAGGAACTTTGAGAGAGGGCAAGGGGACGGTAAAACTCGGAAGCGGAGCCTACGAAGGCCCTTATTCTTTCGCATCGCGTTTTGAAAGCGGAACGGGAACAAACCCCGAAGAGTTGATAGGAGCGGCGCACGCCGGATGCTTTTCGATGGCGCTCGCGGCAGGGCTGACCAAAGCCGGATTTTCGCCGAACACGCATTGCGACTACGGCGAAAGTGCATCTGGAAAACACAGGCGGAGGCTTCAAGATCACAACTATCGAGCTTGAAACAGAAGCCGAGATTCCCGACATCGATGACCAAGCATTTCAAGAGCAGGCCGACACTGCAAAGAAGAATTGTCCCGTATCGCAAGCGTTGGCCGGAACAGAGATCAAGCTCAACGCAAAGCTGTTGAGTTAGATTGAATTTAGAACGTGTTCACCGCAGAGACGCAGAAGACATAAGAGGTCGAACGCATGAATGATGAATTAGAGAGTTTTACTCTGCGTCATTCTGCTTCCTCTGCGTCTCTGCGGTGAATCGACTTTCAAACCCGCAGAACTGAATGGCCCTGGCAGGCATCTGCGGTCGGGGAAAATTTCATGATCGTCATCTTGATGGGAGTTGCTGGTTCGGGTAAAACAACCATCGGCTCTCGACTTGCCGAAAGACTCGGCTGGTCTTTCTTCGATGGCGATGATTTTCACCCGCCGGAAAACGTTGCCAAGATGAGTTCCGGCATTGCGCTCACCGACAGCGACCGCCAGCCCTGGCTTCAGGCTCTGGCTGATCTCATAGCCAAGCTGATAGCAAGCAACACCTCGGCAGTGCTGGCTTGCTCTGCGCTCAGATCCGCATACAGAGACCGGCTCAAACGCGGCGCTGGCCCGAATACGGATCAGATACGATTTGTTTATCTGAAAGTCTCGCCCGCAGTCGCTTATGAAAGATTGAGAAAGCGAGAGGGGCACTTTATGCCGGAAGACTTAATATCAAGCCAGTTTGAAACTCTCGAAGAACCCGATGACGCGATTGTAATCAACGCCGAGTTGAGTCCCGATGAAGTAGTGGCTCAGATCATACAGGCGCTTGGGCTATCAACAGCGAAGGACTGAGCGATTCAAGCCCAGTCCATTTTCGGATGCATCGTGTGCCACTGGGTCGCGCGCTCGAATCCGAGCGCCACTTTTAACGGCGCGGCTTCGTCGTACAATCCGCCAGTGAACATGATCGAGCGCGGCAGGTTGTCAATGAATCCGCAAGGTACACAGACAGCCGGATGGCCCGTTAGATTTGTTACAAGCAGGCTTGCGCTTCCCGGCGCTATGTGATACGAAGACATCCCATTTCGACATCAACTGATCCATCTCGCGCATCAACAAGGTGCGGGCGCGCTGCGCTCTCAAATACTCAACCGCAGGGATGAATCGCGACGTGCGAAACGAGTTAGGCCAATCGTTCGGGCTTTGACCGCTCAGTTGATTGATCTGGCCGTTGCGCGTGATGTCATCGAATGCCGCAGCCGCTTCGGCGTTCAAGATTATGCGCAGACTGTTTGCGGAAAAATTCGGCAGCTCGATTGCTTCGAGCTTTGCGCCCGCTCGCTTCAGTGCTTCGAGCGCTTCCTTATACATTGCTTTCTGTTTGTCGTCGCCTTGCTCGAATTCCGCTTTCAGATAACCTATGCGCATCTTTGAAAGGTCTGTTTCGGGCGACCAGTTAAACGGCGCATCTCCGACAGTGATGTCGCGATTGTCCGGGCCATAAATAGCCGCAAGCGCAACAGCGCAATCTTCAACGCCACGACAGATCGGGCCTATTTTGTCCATCGTCCAACTTAGTCCCATCGCTCCATAACGACTGACGCGCCCGTATGTCGGCCTGAGTCCCACAACGCCGCAACGCGATGAAGGCGACACGATTGACCCCAGAGTTTCAGTCCCGATTGAAAATCCCAACGAGCCCTGCAGCCGGTTGCCGAAGCCGCGCCCGCAGATGATCCGCTTGAGCCTATGCGATCTTCTTCCACCTGCCAGGGATTGCGCGTCATGCCGGCGAACCATCGCCCGCCTTGAGCGAGCGCGCCCATAGAAAGCTTCGCTACCAACACAGCGCCCGCGTCGCGCAAACGTTCGACCACCGTCGCGTCATAATCAATAATCTGGTTGCGGAAAGGCTCGGCCCCCCAGGTGGTCAGGATTCCTTTAGTCGCAAACAGATCTTTCGCGCCCCACGGTATGCCATGCAGCGGGCCGCGATATTTGCCTCGACGGATTTCGCGCTCGGCTTCTTCGGCCTGTTTGAGCGCGAGGTCTTCCGTAAGCGTGACTACGCAATTGAGCTTCGGCCCGTATCGCTTGAGCCGAGCTATGTACATTCGCTGGTCAATTCGACAGGCGAAACCTTGCGCGTGCGAACAAGCTCTGCCAGTTGAGTGGCTGTGAAGAAAGCGACTTCGGAAAGCGAGTTGTATTTCGGTATCTCCTGCTTGCTCAATTGAAGCTTCAATGCGCGCCCTGCGTACTTCTTGCCCGGAAGCGCGGGATGAAAGGCGATGGCAGGCTCGGTGTCGAGCGGCACTTCGATCTTGCGCAAGGCTTCATAACTTGCGAGATTGCGATTCACACCGGGCAACGCCATCGTTTCCTGCGCGTCGTCAAGCTCTATGGCGATCAACTGCTCCGTTGCATGGAGCATCTCTTTCGTCACACGCTGCGGAGTTTGCGGCTGCTGCGGCGTCTGAGCGATGGCCAGCGGAGAATCAACATAAGCGGCGACTCCGACTGCCGGAAGAAACTTTATAAACGAGCGACGGTCAAGTCCGTTGTTTCGTTTCTGTTTGCTGTCTTCGCGTGATTTTTTGTTCACTTGAAATCCCTGTAGGGGCAGGGCTTGTCCCTGCCCGGATGGCCTATCGGCCATGATAGACATCGCCTGTCGGCGATTCGGGCAGGGACAAGCCCTGCCCCTACAACTGTTTTCAAGACCAGCTATTCTTTCTTCGCTTGCTGGCCTCGCTGGCCGAGTTCTTTCAACAACTCCTGCACTGCCGTTTCAAGCTGACGGTCGCGGCCCGCAAGGTTGTCTTCCGGCGTGTTCTCGACGAAGATGTCGGGCTGCACGCCGTAGTTTTCCATGTTCGTTCGTTTCTGGTCTGCGAGGTATACGCCTGTGCCCGGCGTGCGAACCGTCGAACCGTCAATCAACGAATAACTCCCTGTGCCTATCACCGCGCCCATCGTCGGCGTGCCTACGACTTTGCCCAACCCCAGAGCGCGGAAGCCCGCCGGGAACATCTCGGAGTTCGACGCCGAGCGCCAGTTCTGAACTACGATCTTCGGCCCGAAGAAACCTGCCAGAGGTCGAGTCGTGGACTCGGTTCCGCGCGGCTGCCAGACCTGATATTGCCGCTGAATCAACAATGCTAACAACTCTTGTTCGATGTTGCCGCCGCCGTTCCATCGCTCATCAATCACGATGGCTTCTTTGTTGCGATTCTCGCGCAACTCTTTTTCGAAGCGACGAAGGCTCGGCTGATTCATTGATTGAATGTGAAGATAGCCGACGCGCCCGTTTGAAAGCTTATCAACCATCGCGCGCCGATCTCGCACCCACCGCTCGTATCGAAGCTGGCTGTAGGCTTGCATCGAAGCTGGCTCGATGCGCGTCTTCCACGCTCCGTCTTCCGCAGCCTTGTTATTGAAAGTCACTTCGATTTTGCGATTGAGGCGATGATTCAGCATCTCCCAGTAATCGTCTCCGGCTTTCACAGGCTTGCCGTTGATGGCTATCAGGTAATCGCCTACGCTCACCTTCACCCAGTCTTTATCTGCCGGGCCTTCTTCGTAAACGTGTGTCACACGGTAGCGGCCTGCTGCCTGATCCGCCTCAAGCTCTACGCCGAGGTGAACTGTCGTTGTGCCTGCTTCACGACCGCGAGGCGGCGGCGCGGCTCCTGTGTGCGAGGCGTTCAACTCGCCTATCATTTCGTTGACGATGTTGAGAAGTTCCTGGCGGTCGCCGACGTATTCGACGAGCGGCTGGTATTTCGCCCGCGCAGCGTCCCAGTCTCTGCCGTGCATCGCAGGATCATAGAAGCGATACTTCATTGTCCGCCACGCATCATCGAACATCTCAGCCCACTCAGAGGGCTTGTCAATCTTCACCTGCGCGACAAAGTTTATGCGGCGACGCGCTCGGTCCCGCCGACTGGCAGCAGCAGCGTTTGCCTGCGCGGCAGGTTGCAGAGAAATTGAATAAATCGAATTCCCTTCTTTGAAGAAAAGCGTGCGGCCATCGCGCGAGATGTTCAAGGTTATTGATGCCGCCGCCGAAGCCTCCACCGCCGCCCGGCCCGCCTTCATCACCGCCTTGCGCTTCGCCCGCCGTGATGCGTGTGAGCCGCTTGCCGTCTTCGCCAATCGAATAAACGACAGGGACGGTTCGCGTTGCCGCTGGCTCTGTCGTCACGAAAACGATGGTGCGATTGTCGGGCGTGATCGCATAGTTGAAAACAGCAAAAGGCATTCGCGTGATTTGCCTTGTGCGTCGTTTGAGTCCGGCCCAATCAACATTGATCTCTCGCGGCGGCTGATTGCGCTGAGGCCGTGGGCGCGCGCCTGCATCACTTGCTTGATCCTGCGATTCGGCTGGTTCCGGGCGGTCTTCGGGATCATTCGGGTCGCGGTCTTCGCGCTCAAGCGTCATAACGTAAATCTGCGATGACGCCTGACCGCCGCCACCACTACCACCGCCGCCGCCTTCGTTGCGCACGAAGTAGAGCTTGCGGCCATCGTGAGAGAATTGCGGGTTCACGTCATTATATGAATCGAACGTGACCTTATGCTCTTCGCCTCCGGCGGACGAAATCAGGTACACGTCCGATGTTCGCGTGTAATCGGGCCTCGAATAAGCTATCCACTTTCCGTCAGGCGACCACGCAGGCGCGCCGATGTTGCCGAACTTCGACGATACAAGCTCGACTGTCTGTTTGCTTTCGACGCTATACTTGCGCAGTTTGCTGTCGGACGAGTTGAAAGCAATCTCTTTCGAGTCAGGCGACCAGGCGAACGCGAACTTCAGCGCGTCAATGTCTGAAATCTTCTGCGGTTGGCCCGCGCCGTCTGCCTGTGCGATGTAAAGCTCTTCGCGGCGGCTTTGATCGCTGATGTAAGCTATCCATTTTCCATCGGGCGAATACTGCGGCTGTTTATCGCGCGCAGGGCTGTCTGTAATCTGGCGCATATCGCCTTCGTCGGTCGGCGCTGTGAATATTTCGCCGTGAATCGAGAGGGCTATGCGGCGGCCCGCAGGCGCAAGGTCGTAATCGTCCGCCTGCGAGTTGAAGTCTCGCACTTCGCTCAGGTTCTCTTGCGTCTCGGCTGCGATGTCCAATTTGATAGGCGCGACCTTGCGGCTTGCCGCATCTAGTTTCCAGAGGCCGAAGTCGTGCTCGAATACGATCACCTTTCCATCCGCGCTCATCGCGGGCCAGCGCACATCGCCCGCTTTGAATGAAGTGATGCGTTCGGCTTTGCCGCCCGATTCCGCCACGCGCCATATGTTAGTCAAGCCGTTGCCTTCGCGGTCGCTCACGAAATAGATGTGGCCGTCCGTGCTCCACATCGGCCACGAATCCATCCCGTCGAAGTCCGTCACGTCTGTGAACTTCTTCTGCGCGATGTCCATTACTGTTATGTCTGTTTGATAAGAGCCGCGATAATACTTGCGCCAGTAGGATTGCGACTTGCGATTGATCGCGAGGCGCTTTCCGTCGGGCGAGTAAGCGGCATAGACTGCCCATGTCGGTTCCGGCGTTGCGCGGCATTCCGCCGTCAATGCTCACGGTGTAAAGCTTCCCTAAGAAGTCTTCGTTGCGCTGCGAAGAAAACAGCACCGCGCGCGAATCTGTCGTCCACCCCAGGACTGTATCGTCCGCCGAATGCGTTGTGAGTTGCTTTGCCTCGCCGCCTTCGCTCGGAATGATGAATACATCGAGATTGCCATCGCGGTCGGAGGAGAAAGCTATCCACTTTCCGTCAGGCGAAAATCGCGGATAAACATCGCGCGCCTTGTGGACGGTGATGCGCCGGACATTGCGGCCTTCTTCGTCCGCCGTCCAGATGTCGCCGAGGTAAGTGAACGCTATGCGGCCCTGATGATAATGCGGGTAGCGAACCAGTTTCGCTTCGCGGCCCATCGCCATTAACGGCGCGCACAGCACGAACAGAAAAGCGAGCGCATGGGATTTCTTCATAAACTCCTCCTTGCTGACATTGTTTTTTCTTGATCGAAGTCGGTGAATTGCAAAGACGTTCATCAGACAGTTGTGGTTACAAAACGCGACCCGAACGTCTGAAAGCATTATTTAATTGCGCTTGAAACCGCGCCGGGATATTATAGCCCCGTAATCAAGTGAATGGACAATAGCCCGTGACTATAACCACAGCTAATCGCATGTGTTTTATCTAATCATTTATTGGAGGAAGCCATGAAGATTGCACATCGTCTTTTGACATGGACAGTTCTTGCGCTGTTTCTCGTCTTTCCGCTTGCCACTCTCGGTCAATGGAACAAGAAGCCTTATACCGAATGGTCTGAGAAAGAGGCGAAGAAGGTGCTCGATGATTCGCCCTGGAGCCAGGATCAAAATTTCACAGACACTTCAAGGAATGCTTCAACCACCACCAGCCGAGGCGGGACGCAGTCAGCGATTGCCGATGTCATCAATGTCACGTTTCATATGCGATTCTTTACGGCGAAGCCTGTGCGCCAGGCGATCAGCCGTTCCATGGAATTGCAACATAAAGGCGAATTGCCGGAGCCACTGGCTGCAAGACTAAAAGCACTCGCCACAGCCGATTTCCCGGACTACATCATCATAACCGTGACGTGCGAGAGCGACAAAGCAAGCAATTTGCTTCAGGATGCCAAGTCGCTGCTTCAAAAGCTAAACACAGGCGCGATCAAAAACAGCACCTATCTTGTCGCAAAAGGCGGAGAGCGCGTATTTCTGCAAGAGTATCAGCCGCCGCAGAATGACGGACTGGGCGCTCGTTTTGTGTTTCCCCGCCTGGTTAATGGCAAACCTTTTATCACGCCCGAAAGCGGCGAGATTCTTTTTCATGCGGAACTCGGCGGCGGCTCGCAGCTTAACAGCACTTTATCAAATAGCGATGTCGCGCGAAATGGCTTCCTGCTCAACACCAGATTCAAGGTCAAAGACATGATGTACGACGGGAAGCTGGAGTATTAAGAGATTAAATTGCCTTTACGCCGCGCGCTGCAACCCGATGTGTTATGGTATGCTGTTTACCGTCCGATGCTTTATCCAACGATCAAATACTAAGGTTATGAAGAGTCTTTTTGTTATTTTAGTAATCGCTCAACTGGTAATCGCTCAAACGACCTCCACTCAACCGCAAAGTGACGCCGCTAAATCGGCAGAGCTTCAAGAAGCCAACAACCTCAGCGCACAGGTCGTCGAGCTTTATAATAAGAAACAATACGACGAGGCGATACCGCTTGCAAAACGCGCTATTGAGATAAGAGAGCGCGTGCTCGGCGCGAGTGACCCGCTCGTAGGCAGTGCGCTTCAAAATCTCGGCTCGCTATATTCCAGAAAGAAGAATTATGGACAGGCGGTTTCACTTTACAAACGCGCCCTTGAGATTTTTGAAAAAGCTTCGAAGCTGGATAACGAGAAGATTGCAAACACTGTTCATAATATGGGCTGGTTATATTACGCAAAGGGCGATACGAAAACGGCAGAAGAATTATTCCAGCGCTCTTTAGCGGTTCGAGAAAAAGCGTTGGGGCCGGATCATCCGGACGTTGCGTTCGCGCTCGCCGTTCTGGGTCAGTTCTATCAAAAATCACTCCATTATCCAAAAGCTGTTGAATATTACAAACGCGCACTGGCCGCAAAAGAGAGAGCGTTGGGGGCAGATCATGAAGAAGTGGGCGAACTGGCGATGAAGTGCTACTGCGCCTTGCTGCAAAACGGGCAGGTGCAGGAAGCAAGGGAGATAGAAAAACGCGCACGTAATATGTCGCACACAGAGCCAGCCGATCCATTCAGCCCGAACGATATAGTTCTTCAAGGCCATGCCACGGTCAGAGCGGAGCCGGAATACCCTCAGGCTGCGAAATGGGGGGGCATTTCAGGCCCGGTAATTATCGAGGTGACGGTAGACGAGAGGGGTAAAGTCATTGAGGCAAAATCCATATGCGGCCATGACATACTGGCGGCGGCAGCCCTCAAAGCCGCGCGCAAATGGCAGTTCACTCCAACACGGTTGAACGGCGTACCGGTGAAAGTAATAGGAACCATCACTTTTAATTTCAACTTGTGAAACCAAAGATCGGGAGAAAAATGAAACAGAGATTTACCGCACTGCTGGCGCTGATATTTTTGAGCGCAACCGCAGCCGTCGCGCAGAAGCACGAAATCGCATTCACATCAGGCGGGTTGAAAATCGGAGAGCGCGGTTTTGACCTGCCCAATCCCGGTCGCCTCAAATTCGGCACGGGCTTCACCTACGAGATAAACTACGCGCGACGATTCTTCGACGGCAAAATCGCCGCGCTCTATTTCGAGTTCCCGTTCGCAGGGACGCCGCGCACTAAGGTTGATTCAACGAACGTGCTTTCTCCGCGCAGCTACTCGTCGCTCTTTTTTGCGCCGGGAATAAAGCTGAAACTGCTGCCGGGCGCGAAGTATTCACCATACGCGACAATGGGAGTCGGCCTCGCGCGATTCAACGAAAGCAGCACGCGCATAAACAATCAGCCGAACGCAGAACGAGACTCGAAAGTTGACGGCGTTTTCGTCTTTGGCGGAGGGATTGACGTGAAAGTCTTTTCCATCGTGAGCATCAGAGGCGAAGTGCGCGATTTCTATTCCGAGCTTCCGCCTCTGAACGTGCGAGCGCTCAGAGACCGCCAGCACAACGCGCTCATCTCGGCAGGTTTCGTGCTGAGGTTTTAAATTTCAAATCTCGAATTCGAGATTTGAAATTCTTTAACCGACGCGCTTGCTCTTGTCCTTCCAGAACCGCTCGCGCAGCAGGTTCTTTTGAATTTTGCCGGTCGCAGTGCGCGGCAATACTTCGATGAACTCGACGCGCTTCGGGGCTTTGTAATGCGCAAGGTTGTCGCGGCAAAACTCTATCAACTCCGACTCGCTTGCCTGCGCATCCGGTTTCAACACGACGACGGCGTAGGGCACTTCGCCCCAGCGCTCGTCGGGCGCGGCGATCACTGCGGCTTCGAGCACTGAAGGGTGCTTGTAGAGAAAGCCTTCGACTTCGATTGACGAAATATTTTCGCCGCCGGATATGATCAGGTCTTTCTTGCGATCAACGACCTCGATGACTCCCTCGCTGTCAATCAAAGCCATGTCGCCCGTATGAAACCACCCGTCAACGATCACTGCATCGGTCGCCTCCGGCTGTCGCCAGTAACCCGCCATCACGACGTTCGCGCGAGTTATCACTTCGCCCGCCTCATTGCTGTCAGGGCGAACGTCGCAGCCTTCGTCGTCAACCACTCGCACGTCAACGCCTATCATCGGGTAGCCCGTCTTCGCCTGCACGAGCAGCTTATCCGCCACGGGCCAATCGTCCATGTGCGGTTTGATTTTTGAAACCGTCATAAAAGGCGAGGTCTCTGTGAGTCCGTAAATCTGAATCACACGCCAGCCGAATTTTTCTTGCGCGCCCTGAATGGTCGCAAGCGGCGGCGCTGACCCGGCTGTGCCCACTCTCACCTCGCGCGGCAACTCTGCCAGCGCTTCATCGCTCAGAGGATGATTCAAAGCCATGTTGATCATGGTCGGCGGCATGCAGGCGAACGTCACACGTTCGCGCGTCACAAGATCGAAAAACGTGGCTGGCTCGAATTTTTTGATGATGACGTGAGTCCCGCCCATCCCCGTGACGGCATACCCCACGCCCCACCCGTTGCAGTGAAACTGCGCGAGCGTGTGAAGGTAGACGTCGCGCTCGTGCACCTGAAACTCGCAGATCGAATTTATCGCGTTGATGTAGAGATTGCGATGCGTGAGCATCACGCCCTTTGGCCGCCCCGTTGTGCCCGAAGTGTAGAGCAACGCCGATGTTTCGTTCTCATCTATCTCGGCGGGCGCAGGAGGCGCGCTTTCAGCTTCGGCCATTAGAGTTTCATAATCGAGCCACGCATCAGTTTCAACTGACGGCGTATTGCGAGCGAGGATGAAGTGTTCGACCGTTTCGAGTCGCTCCCTGATAGGCTCGATCAAGTGCGCGAGTCCGTCTTCGATCACCAATACCTTCGCGCCGCCATGATTGAGGATGTATTCAAAGTCTTCCGAAACGAGCCGGAAGTTCAGCGGCATCAGTATCGAGCCCAAAAGAGGCGCGCCAAAGAAGGCTTCGAGCACACGATGGCAGTTCTGAGAAAGCACAGCTACGCGGTCGCCTTTCTCTACGCCAAGCCCGCGCATCAGGTTAGCCCAACGGTTGACGCGCTCGCCAAACTGAGCGTAAGTCAAACGCAGGTCGCCGCACACTACGGCCTCTTTGCTCGCGTGAGCGACGAGCGCGCGCTTGAGAAAATCGTATTCATTGAGCGGAACGATCACGACTACACCTCCACGAATTATGGCTTTGAATTAATGTCGAAGCGCGAGTCAGCATAGCACAAGAAATTTTCCATGCCAAAACGCCGAATGGTTTCAAACGCGCGGGAACAAGGTTGCAACCAGCGGCGTCTAAACCTTCAGCGCCGATTCATCAATCGCACAAAATCAACAGCCGACTGACGCGCTTGAAGTGTGTCTTTCAGGGAGGCGAACATGCGACGCAATGATAACCCCGGTCTTGCATTAATTCTCACTGTCTGCGCTTTTGTCTCGATTGCAATGTTCAGCGTTTACATCAACTCAGTGCCGACCTATACAGTTGAATGCCTTTCGTGCAGCGAATGTCTCTCAAAGGAAGAGGTTTGTTGTCAGGCTACTGAAGACATCAACTTGTATGGAATGTTTTACAAGATGGACTGGATGAATATCTTTGGTTATGCGCTACTTTTTGTTCTGTCGTTATACGCTTTCGCAATCATATTTGAACGCGGATTGAAGTATTCAGCAGCCAGCCGCGAGTCGCACAAGTTCAAGGCGGCGATAGCCGAGGCGTTATCGGATAATCGCTACGAAGAAGCAATCCGCGCTGCCACACTTTATCCTGAAAGCCCCGTTGCCGCAGTCCTCAGCGCAAGCCTTCAAAACGAGCAAGGCGCTTTTGACAGAATCAAGCCGTCAATGCATGCGCGGCAGCGCGCAATCGTTCTGCGAACCGAAGAACTCCAGCGCGGATTGTGGCAACTCGGAGCACTTGGATGGACAGTGCCGCTAGTCGGCTTTTTTCTGTTCATCACGAGCGTTATCAACACGTTTCATGGAATATACTCCTCGGGAGGAAGTAGCCTTTCTGCCGTTGCAATTTATCTGGTCGAGGCTTTATGGGCGACCGTCTTTAGCATATTAGTTGCGATTGCTGTAATCTGGGCGCATAAGTTTTTCACCTCTAAGGTCGAATCATTTACGCTTGAAATGGACAAGCTCTCGCTCGCAATCATAGGCCAGATCGCCGATCACCGGCAGCACTTCTTCCAGCCGGAAACCGATAACCGCAACATCACGCGGGACCTGGATGCGCGCCCTACCTGCCGAGCAAGCGGCCCAGCCGCTGCTTTGAACAGGGCTTAGGAAAAGGAAAGGGCTAATTGACAATAGGCCATACGAGTCTTTGCGCCATCAAAACGCAGGCTGCCGGTAGTTAACTTTGCGCGTACCGATTGCCTTGAGCAATTAAGCGCTCGCGCAGCTTCGGGGGGCAAGCGAGCGCCTTTTGCAACTCTAACATTTCTTTCCACCTGGGGCGATCATTCCATATCTCTCTGGGCGGGCGGTTGCTCGCTTTTACAACCTTATCGAATCCGCTTTCCTCTATGCTTCCGTCTTGCATCCACCCTACCATTATCTTCGACTTGTCTTCCAAGAGACACTGCACCGCCGCCGTTCCCAATTGCGCGCCTAACCAGACATCGAAGCGCGATGGTCGCGCCCCTCGCACTGTGTAGCCGAGCTTTTGCTCTCGGACATCCGGCTTATCATAATCATGACACCAGACAGCAATCGCATCCGTTAGATACTCCTTCACCTGTTGGGAAGTCAGCCTCCCTCTCCTTTCCGTAGCGAGTATCACACCTTCGGCCAGGACAACGAACCCATATCGCTTGTTTGCGGCAAAGGCTGCCTCAAGCAACTCGACAATCTCAGTCAACTGTTTCACGAAAGAGTCCCGGGTTTTAATGCCGTCTATGCGATCCTTCCATCCCGAAGGATCGGTTAAATTGTCATTTGCTATCTCTATCAGGGTTTCCGGTATCATCACGGCATCAGCGCCAATTCCCAATGCCGATTGCAGGGCAAGATAACCGCAACAGGCTCCCATGACTTCGCAGACGAAAATCCGGCGAAGCGCTCTGGCAGGCTGCATCATATTTCTCATCTCCTTAACCATGGCATCAGCCGCGCTGGCTGCGCCCAAAGACATGTCGGTTCCCAGAAGATCATTGTCTATTGTTCCGGGAATAGCTATTGTCTGAAATATTTTACCGCTCTGCTCAATCTGATTTGCCAGCGCCTGCGCTCCTTTCATCGAGCCATCGCCACCGATCACGATAAGGCCGGAGATGTGTTTGCGATTGAGGTTCTCTATGGCTTCCTGTCGAACGGCCTCTCGCTTGAAGTCATCGTATCGAGCTACGCCCAGGATTGTGCCGCTGTTTTCTATGATGTCGCCGACTTCGTTCCATCTCAGTTTGCGCATCTTGTCCAGAACCAAGCCCTTGTATCCATCTTGAACGCCCATGACTTCAATGCCGTTGTTCATCGCCGTTCGGACAACAGCCCAGATGGCGGCGTTCATGCCGGGCGCATCTCCGCCGCTGGTCAACACGGCAATTCTTCGCCTGGGTATGATCTCGAACTCTTCATCAAGCACTCGCTGCATCTCTTTCGATATCAGCTCGCGATCTTCCGCTTTGGAAAAAAAACCATCGGCCAGGCGATGCCTGTTTTCGGTCGGCTTCATAGCATCTCGAACCAGTTCCCAGGACTCTTCGCCTGTGTAGCGCGTAAGGAGAATTCTGGCTATAGTCGGATCCATGTTTTTACAGAGGTGAAATCCGCTAATATCATTTTTATCGTCATCATTCCTGAGCCGGACATCAACTATCGCCAAGTGAATGAGGTTTTCTTCGAGCTTTTTTCTTGCCTCTTCCGGGTTCCTTGCCGTAACTACCTCATAGAGTTCCGGATTGAACATATACTTGGCGAAAGACTCTAAGAACGCTTTGTCATTATCGGCTACGAGGATTTTCGCTTTAGTCATAGTAGTCTCCTTTTGCTCATGGCTGCGCCCTATGTTTCAGGGATCAATAAAGGCAGCTCGAATGAAAAAGTGGTCCCTTCCGAATCCGACTTCACGAGCTTGATGTCGCCCTCGTACATAAGCAAGATGCTACGGGCGATCAGCAGCCCGACTCCAGTCCCTTCCGCGCCCTGCGCTTTGCCGATAGGCTCTTTGAATAACCGCTCCTTCAAGTCCGAAGGGATGGGCTTGCCGGTATTCGTTATATTGACTACAACGCGACCGGAAATGATTTTGCTGTCGATGAGCAGCCTTCTTTCAGGCGATGATCGGGCCGCTCTGACGGCATTAGTCGTTAATATTTTGAACAGCGTTTCCAGGCGTCTTTTATCAGCATAGACTGTGACGCCGGGGGCAAGTCCATCGAAGTCCGTTTCTATTTTCGTCTCCGGCGCGCACCACTCCTTAACATTGCTGCTGAGCAATTCGTTCAACTCGATACGCTCGCGTTCTTCACGAAACGGCGGCAGAGTTTTGCGAAGAATCTCTTCGATATTCTTAACGAATTTTATAATGTCGGATGTGGCGTCTTTCGTATCGGGACGGTCTTTCAGGGAATGCACGACGTTCCTAATCGCTCCCGCCTGCTGGCCGATCTCATGAGCCAGGTCGGAAAACTCGATTCCCATCCACACAACGGCCTCGATGATGTCGAGCCTCTTGGCAACGGACTCGATGATATCGAGCTTCTTGCGCTGCATCGTATTTTCGATGGCGAGAGCGGCTTGTCTGGCGAATAGAGACAGCGGCTCGATCTCGAACTGCGTGAAACTGTGCTTTTCGTTATAACAGACAAACAGCACGCCGATAATACGATTCTTGATCTTCATCGGCAGGCCAATGCATGCCTTTATACCTTGTTTCTGCGCGAGAGGATTGATACCTGGCGCATCGTCGGGGCTACTCACGGCTCGGTATTCCCCCGAATTGAGCACGATATGAGTGAGTCCTTCAGGTCTAGGTCGCTGCTTCTCGTCATAATCATCGCCCAGACCTACCGATTCGCTCTGTAGCGTTTGCTCGGAAAGACTGGTATTGGAATCATCGACATCGCGCAGCAGAAGCATATGCGCGCCCTTGGCCTTGCTGACACCTGTGATGCTTTGCACCGTTTGCTGGAATATCTGCTTTATTTCCTGGTTCCCGCTATTGATCCGAATTCCCAGATTGTAGAGTTCGTTATAAAGCTGGGAGTTCTGGAAGGCGATAGCTGCCTGCGCAGCAAACATTTCAAGAAAAGCCTCGTCGCTTTGCTGGAAGATGTCAGCAGCTGAAGTATTGTCTACGCAAAGCACACCTATCACGCGTCCCCAGCGTTTTAGCGCAACGCACATCACGGACTTTTGCTTTTTGATCTCAGGGTGATTTCTGAAGCGTACTATCGGGTGTTCCGCAGCATTCCTTATCCGCAGCGATTCTCCCGTCATATAAACCAGGCCCGCGTAACCTTCACCTTCGTTCAGAAAGATTTCGTGCTTGATCTTCTCATCGAAATTTCTGATGGCTTCGATGAAGAGCTTCTTTTTACCCTCATTCCATACGAATAGCACGCCTCTTTGAGCGCCTGGCACACCATCCACGGCAGCATCAACTGTTTCTTGCATCGCATGCTTTAAGTCCAGAGAGCTACTGACCCGCATTCCTGTATCGTTAAGTATTTTCAACTGAAGCAGCTTTCGCTCGCGATCTATAACGCTTCCTACGGCACTGCCCGACTGCTTGAGGTAGGCCAGAAGCTCCAGGAAAGCATACGACTGCGGGTCGGCCTCAAACCCATAAAGCGCTACGACTCCCAGGCGCACCCCCTCAGCGCGCATAAGAGGGATCAGAGTGACTTGCTCGCCCAAATTATTGCGATACCGGAAATAAACCTTGCTGAAGTAGGTATTGACTTCATTTCTATTGCTCTCTTCGAGCGATATATGCGGTGCTTCGTTATGCTCGAACCCTACTTGACCGACCAATCGCAAGTGAGACCGCACGGGATTGGCAATGTAAATCTTAGCTTTTGGAATCCCGAACGCCTTACTGAACTGCTGGACCAGATACTCGCAGGCATCTGATTCTTTTTCCGCCGCATAGATGAAATCAACGATCTTGCTCAAGAACGTGGAGCGATACTGAGGATACTCGGCGAAAAGGCGCGGCAGATAGGTTCTCGCCCGATCCCAATGCCCGGCCATGCTCAGCATGTGGGCCACCTTGCCGCTTTGCAAGCTGTGCTTCAAATACTTCTCGTAGATCTCATTGCGTATCGAGTAAATCTTTTCGCCATCGTGCTCTTCGACCTTCCTGATAGCCCCTGTCAATTGCAACTCGACGACATCAGCCTCAGTGTCTAGCAGCAGGTCGCGGCTTGACACCTGACCTCGTTCCAACACGGCAAGCGTGTTTATAAATGTGATAGTGTCCTCCGTGAGCCTGTAGATAGTCTCCCTTAACGGCGAATAACTTTTTGTTTCCTGGCCTATGAACCAATCTATAGCTTCGCCCGTATCTTGCTCAGTAATCTCCCTGTGCTGCTTCTTTCTCGCTACGCTTACGCAATACTCACAGATCGCCGGGATCAAGTATCGGTCACGATTCGTTGCCTGGATCAATCGCTGCTCACCTGCCTGTGTGATCGTGTATTCATTCTTCCGCAATATCCTGCGGATCAATTTGCTGCTCTCGGCCAGGGTCAAATCTTCGATCCATATCGGGTGAGCAATGTCGAAGAAAGAAGCTGGATCCAGAGGCAGTCCGGTTATGCTTGATGAGCTGGCAGTTACTACGCTCAGCTTGTGACCGGAATTATCTGTCTGATTTTTATAGACGGCCAACAGCACTCGAAGCAATGATTTGAGCTGCGCGATGTCTAAAGATTCCAGGTGATCTATTAACAGAAGCACGTCCTGATTCAATCCCGAAATATAATCGTAAAGCGATTCCTCGTCCATTACCAAAGCGGTGGCGGGAGGGTCAGCGATTCCATCCCGCTTCCGTATATGCTCATCAATCTTTACAGCGAAGCTATACAAAAAGGCGCTGTCATTTATCCTTTCCAATTTGAGCAGGTCCACAAGGATACAGGTGAACGAACTCTCAGCCGTAAGCTCGCGTTTCACATCTTCCAGCAACAGGCTCTTCTGGCAATGGCGTGGCCCTAGAATTGTGCAATAGTGTCCCTCCTTCACTTTGCGGACTATTTCATTAATAGCATTCCTGTTGGGGATGTAAGTGCGATTTCTGACTCCGGATATTTTGTCTCGACCATGACTGCTCATAGCTGAACTCCTTTCTTGCTGAGGCCGAACCGAAGTGTAAAGACGGGTTGTCAGTAGAGATATATTTCTTGAATGAACATCTGCTTCCCTGTGAAGTCGAGCGATACAGAGAGTAGCCTTGTAGACCCAGGTACCTAGAACGGCCCATTTTACACTAGCTGGGATTTTTATTACAAACGTAGAGAGCCATATATTGTTAGAAAATTGGATGGCTCCATCGATCAGTTTGCTTTTCAATTCCGGCGATATAAGCGCGCAGAGTCTCGATTCATAGTCAGCCTGACGGATTGATTACCTCGCGGCTTTCAGGCATGATTGCGCCTCGTGAAAGCAGACTTCAAATTCAATCACAAACTCAGAGTCAGGTTTGCCGAAACAGACTTGCAAGGCATTGTCTTCAATGGCAACTACCTGACTTACTACGACGTGGCGTGGACGGAATATTTCCGCGCCATGGGCATGGCGTGGAAAGACATCGTCGAAACCGGAGCGGACACGGTGCTTGCGCGCACAACCATCGAATTCAAATCCCCCGCGCACTTCGATGAAGTGCTCGAAGTCTACACGCGCGTATCAAAGATCGGAAACACGAGCATCACATTCGACTTCGAGATATACCCGGAAGGCGAAGAGCGATTGATCGGCACATCTTCGTCGCTCTACGTGTGCGTAGACCCGAAGACGCTCAGGCCAGTGCGCGTGCCCGATCCGCTGCGGTCGCGCATAAGCGAGTGCGAGGGAAAAGATTTTTAGAAGCTGTTTGAGAAGCTCCGTAGGGGCGACCTGTCTATAGTTTCAGCAGGTAGAATATGTTCTGTAGCTCCTACGGAGCTACCTCGCAATCAATAGGTAGCTCCTTCGGAGCTACAGAACATGTCTATGCCACAGATACTATAGACAGGTCGTCCCTAACGGGACTTCTCTAACAGCTTCCTATATAGAGGATGCGATATGAAAGCAATTAGATTTCATGAAATCGGCGGCCCGGAGGTTCTTAAATACGAAGAGGTCGAACGTCCGCAGCCCGGCCCGAATGAAGTACTGGTTAAAGTCCACGCCATCGGTGTGAACTTTGCAGACACGCTGCTCAGGCGCGGGCAATATCTGGTGAAGCCCGAACTGCCAACGATTCCCGGCGCTGAAGCGGCAGGCACGGTCGAAGAGGTTGGCGAAGGCGCGGATGAAAACCTAGTCGGTCGTCGCGTGGCGTTTCTCGGACAACAGTGTTATGCCGAGTACACGCGAGTAAACGTGCGCCAGCTTATCCCGCTGCCCGATACGATTTCGTTTGAACAGGGCGCGGCGTTCCCGCTTCAAGGTCTAACGGCTTACCACATGCTCCACACGATGGATAAGGTCGAGGCAGGCAAGTCCGTACTCGTGCATGCGGCGGCAGGCGGCGTCGGATTGCTTGCGATTCAAATGGCGAAGCAGGCGGACGCAACTGTCTACGGCACAACGTCGAGCGAAGACAAAGCTCGTCTTGCGCGCGAGATGGGCGCGGATGATGTGATACTTTACAACAAGAGCGACTTCGCCGAAGAGATCAAGCGATTGACATCGGGGCGCGGCGTTGACCTGGTGCTGGACTCGGTTGGCAAAGCGACTTTTGAAGGCAGCTTAAAAGCGCTTGCGCCGTTCGGCCATCTTATCAGCTACGGCGGAGCGAGCGGGCGACCTGATCCGCTCGACGTGAACAGCCTTTATGAAAAATCTCTGAAGGTGAGCGCGTTCTGGCTGATGACCGTATCGCGCGTGCCCGAAGTTGCGCTCCGTGGAGTCGAACACGTGGTTGCGCTTGTGGCAAGCGGTCAACTGAAACTCACGATCGGGCTGAAGTTGCCGCTCTCTCAAGCAGCAGAAGCGCACCGCAAACTAGAAGGCAGAGAGACCGTCGGAAAGATCATATTGACCGTTGATTAGTGAAAGCCACAGATTTCGCTTTCGGTAGACCTACCGTGCGGTAGGGTGTTATTTTTAGCCTTCAGAAGGAGATACATATGACAAGCAGAGCCGAAGGACGAGAAGAGATCAAAGGCGGCAGCTTCTTGATCGAAGACCGCGAGCCGACTGGAGGTTTTCACGCCGGAAGACATCAATGAAGAACAGCGTATGTTCGCGCGCACGGCGGAAGAGTTCTTGCGCAAAGAAGTCATCCCGCGCGAAGACGAAATCTATGCGAAGAACTGGGACACGCACCGCGAGTTGATGCGCAAAGCCGGAGAGCTTGGACTTCTTTCAATAGACATACCTGAAAAATACGATGGGCTTGGGCTTCATAAAGTCAGTTCTGCAATCGTCGGAGAACAATTCGCTCTGCAGGCATCCTTTGCAGGCACGCAGAGTTCGCACGTCAACATCGGCACGCTGCCGATAGTATTTTTTGGCACGGAAGAGCAGAAGCAAAAATATCTGCCGAAGCTTGCGACGGGCGAAATGATCGGAGCCTATGCGCTGACAGAGCCGCATTCGGGTTCGGACGCGATGGCTGCAAAGACGAAAGCCGTGCTTTCGGAAGACGGCCGCCACTACATACTCAACGGCCAGAAGATGTGGATAACAAACGGCAGCTTTGCAGACCTGTTTACGGTCTTCGCAAAAGTTGACGGCGAAAAGTTCACCGCTTTTCTGGTCGAGCGCGGGCCGGGACTTGTCAGCGGCCACGAAGAAAAGAAACTCGGTATTGACGGTTGCTCTACGACCGCGCTGATGCTGGAAGATTGTCACGTGCCGGTTGAAAATCTTTTGGGCGAAATCGGTCGCGGCCACAAGATCGCTTTCAATGTTTTAAACATCGGGCGACTGAAACTGGGCGCGCGTTCGGTCGGAACAATCAAGCTCTCGCTTCTTCAATCTGTCCAATATGCGAAAGAGCGTCACCAGTTCGGCCAGCCGATTGCTAACTTTGGTCTGATCAAACATAAGATCGCAGAGATGACCATCCGCGCTTACGTCGGCGAATCAATCCTCTATCGCACACTGGGAATGATTGACGATTCGCTTGAGCGAGCCGATAAAGACGACCCGCAGCAAGTGCTTCGCGTGCTGGAGCAGTTCGCGATTGAATGCTCGATCATAAAAGTCTGGGAGAGCGAAGCGCTCGCTTACGTGGTTGACGAAGAGGTGCAGGTGTTTGGTGGTTACGGCTACTCGAAAGACTATCCGGCGGAGCGCGCTTACCGCGACGCTCGCATATCGCGAATCTACGAAGGCACGAACGAGATTAATCGCATAGTGATCGCAAGCCAGTTGCTTCGCCGCGCAAAATCGGGAGAGCTTGCATTGCTCGAAGCCGCCACTTGCCTTCTCGCAGGAGAGAAGCCGTCTTCCGATACGTTGAGGCTGGCCGCTGAGATCGTCGCATTCGCCGACGAGATAAAGATGATTAAAGGCGCGAAGGCGATGACGCTCGCAAGCATCGCAAGCGTAGATCGCGTTTATGGCGACCGCGCTCGCGATGAGCAAGAAGCGTTTGGGCTTATCGCAGACATGGTGATGGACGTGTACGCGATGGAAAGCTCAGTGCTGCGCACGCAAAGGCTCGTATCAGATCGCGGGGTAGAAGCTTGCCCTGTGCAGATGGACATCACGCGCGTCTTCGTGCGTGACGCCGCGCAGCGCGTCGAGCGAGCAGCGCGAACAGTAGCGACAGAAACCGGCGATGATAAAACTGCCGCGATGATTGATGAATGGACCAGGCGTTCTCCGGTCAAAGCTATAGCTGCGCGACGCCGCATTGCCGATTCGATCATCGAAGCCGGAAGATACAATTTGTAGTCGCTCGCTTCATTAGAGAGAGAATATGAGAATCACTGCGCTGGTTTTAATCATAGCTACGTTCTCGATTTTGCCCGCTTCTACAAAGACCGAAACAGCAGATGCGGTTTTCAAGAACGGCAACATCTACACGGTCAACGACCGACAGCCGCGCGCCGAGGCCATCGCCGTCAAAGGCGGAAAGATCATCTTCGTCGGCTCAAACAAAGACGCGCGAGCCTATGAAGGCAAGACTACGCGCGTCATCGATCTGAAAGGCAACACGGTTGTGCCCGGATTGACCGACTCGCACTATCACCTTTCGGGAGTCGGCGCGCGGGAGATGAACCTCAACCTGGAAGGCACGACGAGCCTCGAAGATTTTCTTGCGAAAGTCAAAGCTCGTGTTGACCAGGCGAAGCCCGGCGAATGGGTCACGGGTCGCGGATGGATTGAAACCTTTTGGAAGCCGCCCGTCTTCCCTACCCGATGGGACTTAGACAAAATCTCGCCGAACAATCCCGTCATACTCACTCGCGCAGACGGCCACGCAACGGTCGCAAACAGCGCCGCGCTGAAGGCTTCAAACATAGACAAGAACACACAGAACCCTTTCGGCGGCGAGATTGTGAAAGACAAACAGACGGGCGAGCCGATGGGCATGCTTTTAGACGCCGCGCAGGGGCTTGTCAGAAGAAATACCCCGGCATCAACCAGAGCCGATGAAGAGCAAGCGATATTGCTCGGCGTTGCGCGAAGCATTGAGCTTGGCTGGTGCGAGATTCAAGACGCGGGCGGCAGCTACGCAGATGTTGATCTGATGAAGAAGCTTTACGGCGAAGGAAAGATCAAGCTTCGCATCTTCAAAGCCGTGCACGGGCCAAGCCCCGGCTCTAGCCGGTTAATGAACGAGGGAGCGACCGTCGGAGCATTCGATAATCGTTTCACTCTGCGCGCGATTAAGGTTGTCTTTGACGGCGCGCTCGGCTCAAGGGGCGCGTGGCTGCTTGAGAATTATTCCGATAACAACTCACAGGGATTTCCAACAGTCAAAGAAGAGGCTCTGTTTCCGATGCTCGTCGAAGCTCTGAAAAAAGGGATTCAGGTCGAAACCCACGCAATCGGCGACAAGGCTAACCGCGTGATACTCGATCTATACGAGAAAGCATTCAATATGGTGCCTCCCGCCGAGCGCAAGATTCGGGAGCCGCGCTGGCGCGTTGAGCATGCTCAGATCGTAGACCCGGCAGACATTCCGCGATTTATTAAGCTCGGAGTGATTCCTTCAATGCAGCCTTCGCACGCCATCGGCGACTTGCATTTCGCTCCATCTCGATTAGGGATAAAGCGGCTCGAAGGCGCTTACGCATGGCAAAGCTTCATCAAGCAGGGTTCTATTATCGCGGGCGGGTCGGATGCTCCGGTCGAGCGCGGCGAGCCGATGATTGAATTTTATGCCGCGGTCGCGCGCAAAGATCAAAGCGGGTTCACGGGTGAAGGCTGGCACGCTGAACAGGCAGTGTCGCGCGAGCAGGCGCTCAAGATGTTTACGATCTGGGCCGCTTACGCAGCGTTTGAAGAAAACTTGAAAGGCTCTATAGAAACAGGCAAGCTTGCGGACTTGACGGTGCTTTCAGCCGATATAATGAAAATCGCGGAGCCTGAAATACTCAAGACCCGCGCGGTCATGACAGTGATCGGCGGCGAGGTGGTCTTTGATCGTAACAATGAACGATGAATGATGAATGATGAACCGAAGAGAGGCTCTTAATTCATCATTCATCATTCCGAATTCATAGTTATTTTTTCTTGGCATCCCACTTGCCGGTCATTTGACCCGCGAAATCAAACTCTCCAACGTGAGCTTGCCTTCTTTGAGGGTAGCTTTGAAGCCAATCGAGCCATTGGGCGTATCAAGTGCGAAAGTCAGGTTGTTGGCGCTCCACATTCCCTTGCTCAGAGGCGCAGTGCCCTGATCTGACGTCCGATGTGCCTGTAACCTTATCGCCTTCGAGTTTGAGCTTAAGCGTGAAGGGTATGGTCATGCCTTGAGCATCGGCAGAAGCAGCCCATTCGCCGGTGATGGGGTCGCCGCCTGCCGGAGCCGGGATGGCTGCCGGAGCGTGGTGTCGCAGCAGCAGTCGCGCCTGCTCTCTTCAATTCAAGCGGGCCGCCCATGCCTTGAAGCGACCATTTGCCGATGATCTTGTCGCCGTTCAGCGTAGCTTCGACAATGCCTTCGTTGCCACCAGCACTGAATTTCATTATGATCTTTCCGTCGGCAAAAGTTCCGCTGGTTATTTCCGACGGCCCCTGCGGAGTATCGATCTTGCCTGACAGTTTGCCGTTGTCATTCTTGATTTCAACCGTTAGAGGTATGTCACCGATTTGATCGCTCTTGGCCACACCTTCGTACTTGCCGGAAACTGGGTCGGATGCGGGTTTGGCCTGGGGGTTAAATGATGCTCCAAATGCGACTGATGATGTGAAGACCAACAGCGCAACGGACAATAATGTGATAATTCTTCTCAACTGCATTTCTTCGTTCTCCTGATGTGGTTATTCGGGTTTAGGAACTCAAGCCAGTCTACGATGCGAGAATGACGAAAGTTCTAAGGCCAACTATTTTATACAGCAAATTTCGCACAGGCGAAAGTACACGCGAAGTATTTGTCTATCGGCAAATATTCACAGGTTCGCCAGTACGAAATCGGTCATCATCGCTCGCATATGTTTCACAAGGAGCGGATCGACAACGCCGTGCCGCGACTTGGGATACAGCATCAGTTGGAATGGCTTGCCCGCTTTTTGAAGCTCGTATGCGAATTGAATAGTGTTCTGCATGTGAACGTTGTCGTCAATCATGCCGTGAATTAAAAGCAATTTGCCGCTGAGGTCTTTCGCTGCCGCGAGCGGCCCCTTCTTGTAGCCTTCAGGATTGTTCTGAGGCGTCGCCATAAACCGCTCAGTGTAAATCGTGTCGTACAAGCGCCAGTCAGCCACAGTTCCGCCGGCAATGCCTATGCGAAAGCTCTTGCTGTGCGTCAGTGCATAACTCGTCATGAACCCGCCGAAGCTCCAGCCCCAAATCCCTATGCGCGAGCCGTCAACGTAAGGCTGACTCTTGAGCCAACTGATGCCGTCTTCCAGGTCACGAAGTTCTAGCTCACCGAAGTTGCGATAAAGCGGCCAGGCTGACTCAGTGCCTTTGCCGCTGGCCGTTCGATTGTCCAAAATCCAGATGATGTAGCCTTTCTGCGCCAGCATCTGATGCCACATGTAGTCCGTCCTGCCCCAGGAGTTGCGAACCATCGGGGCGTGCGGGCCGCCGTAGACGAATTCGAAGACCGGATACTTTTTCGACGGATCGAAGTCGGGCGGCTTTATCATCATAGCTTCCATTACAAATCCGTCGCGCGTCTTAACCTGCAAGAGTTCCGTTTTGCCGAGCTTGTACTGCTTCAAAGCTTCGACTTTGTTTTCGTCAATCACACGAGCGAGCGTGCCGTCGGCCTTGAACAACCGAACCTGCGACGGCGTGTTCACATCGCTCCAGGTATCAATAAAGAGAGTGAAGGCGGGATTGAAATTGGCAGTGTGATTCCCTTCTGTTTGCGTCAACCGCGTGAGTCCCGTTCCGTCGAGCTTGAGGCGATAAGCATGCACTGCAATATGACTGTGCTCAGTGCCGCTGAAATAGACGAAGCCGTTCGCTTCGTCCACTCCGTGCAGCGTGCGCGCTTCCCATTTGCCGTCCGTGACCTGCTTGATCAGTTTTCCGTCAGCAGAGTAATGATAGAGATGTTTCCACCCGGTTCGCTCGCTGAAGATAAGAAACGATCCGTCCTTCAACCAGTTAGGCTCTTCTACGTTATCAACATCAATCCATGCTTTTGATGTCTCGCGAAGTATAGTCTCTGATTTGCCGCTCGCCGGATCAGCATAATTCAAATCGAGCCAGGTCTGCTCGCGGTTTTGAATTTCATAAACCACCTTCTTGCCGTCAGGATTCCAGCCGACTCGAACGATCAGAGGGTCAACGCTCTCATACTTCGCCGTATCCACCCATTGAGTCGCGCCGCCCGTTGCGCTGATCATGCCGAGGCGCACTATCGGATTTGGATCGCCAGCTTTCGGGTAGAACTCTTTCTCGACCTCCTGAAGATGCGGGATGTGATCAACGATGGTAAATTCGTGCACGGGATTCTCATCAAAGCGCAGATAAGCAATGCGGGTCGAATCGGGACTCCACCAGTAGCCTTTGAAGTTCCCGCGCCCGTAAAGCTCTTCCTGATAAACCCAGTCGAGTTGCCCGTTGAGAATCTTGCCCGCACCATCCGTAGTCAAGGCGCGTTCGCGCCCGGTCGCAATGTCCACGACATAGATGTTGTTGCTGCGAACGAAGCTCACCGTTCGAGAGTCAGGGCTGAACTCTTCGCCAACCTCTTCGTCGGAATTATTCGTAAGTCGCACAGCTTTATCGCTGCCGAATTCATAATAGAAGAGGTCTTTCGCGTGATTGATGAGCGCAGCGGTTCGAGCATCATTCATCAGATAAGAAGTGCGATGCGCCATCGCGCGCGCCGATTCCGCGCTCAAGCCTGCCCGCGTGAGCGCCGATTCCATCTTCGCGGCATCGAAAAACGGCGTGGCTTCACCCGTCATCGCGTTCACCTTCATAAGCTGTCGCGCTCGGCTTTGAAGGTAGTGCGCGCCGTCTTTGAGCCAGCGCAAGCTCGGCGGTGGCGAACTGCCGAAATCAACTTTTTTCACAGGATCAAAGATGTCATCAATTGTAAGCAGTTTCTCTTGCGCAAGCGCCGCCGAGCATAGAAAGATCAACACTAAAGTAGGAGCGATGAGAGTGAAATAACGTCGCACGGGTATTCTCCTCTGCTGAAAATTCGGGATGGGTAGAAATAATATTTATACAGAAAATCTATGATGCTTGAAAGCTCATTCGCAGATGGCTTATTCACAACTCACTTGTCCGAGCAAATATATGACAATCAAAATTCACACCATTGTAATCTTTTTGCACTAGGCTATGAGATAGAAAATAAGATAAAATGCTCGCTCTATTTGTGAGATTTTCCACCAAGTAGTTCCGAATCACTTTAGTCTGTAAAATGAAAGGAGTATGCCCCCGACTGTTTTGCCCAGCCCTAGGCGCGCAGGACTGCGCCTCGCGGGCCTGGCTGGAGTCAGGCTATACACAAAATGAAAAAATCATTATCACCCTCAAATCTGCGTCGAATTCGGCCATTTGCAACTTCTAAAGCCCACAATAATAGACGGTCAAAAATCGTCTGGGGACGTAAACTCTTTTCCAACCAACTTGCCACAGCCTGTATGGCCCTCGTGATTTCATTTGTGCTGTTGATTACCGGCAGCAGGTTCTTTGTGCAGGCCAACAATTCTGCTCAGACTCTCCCGTTCACGCAGAATTGGACTACGACGACTCTCATCACCGCAAATGATGATTGGTCGGGCGTGCCCGGCATCGAAGGGTTTCTGGGTCAGGATATTACCACAAGCACAGGCGTTGACCCGCAGACTTTGCTTGGCGTCAGCAGCGTGGCAAACGACCTGGATGTGATTGCCAATCAATCGGCCCCCAATACTCTTGCTACAGGAGGTGTTGCCGAATTCGATGGCATCCCCAATCCTTCGATTGCTCTTAATGGGTCGGGCACTGCCGATGCGCCCTACATATTGATTCATCTAAATACAGCAGGACAGAGCAGCATCAATGTCGCCTACAACGTGCGCGACCTTGATGCTTCTGGCGATAATGCTATACGAACAGGTCGCTCTGCAATTTCGTGTCGGATCTTCGGGCAACTTTACAAATGTGCCTGCTGGATATGTTGCCGATGCCACGACAGCCGATCAGGCAACACATGTCACACCTGTCAGTGTGACCCTTCCTGCCGCTGCCGAAAACCAGTCGCTCGTTCAAGTGCGCATTATGACTACGAATGCAGCCGGAAACGACGAGTGGGTCGGCATTGACGATATAAACATCACAGGCGTGGGTGGCGGCCCGACTAATCCTTCGGGCACTGGTGCGGCAACTCCCCCGTCAGTGGTTCAAGGCGGCTCGACGCTGCTTACAGTCACCGTCTCACCGGGCACTGGCCCTGCGAGCACCGGCATTGTCGTGACGGGCGACCTGACATCAATAGGCGGCTCGGGCACGCAGCAGTTCCTCGATGATGGAATGAATGGCGATCGCATCTTCTAGGTGATAACATATTCTCGTTTCAAGCAACCGTCGCGCCTGCCACGCCGATAGGCCCAAAGAGCCTGCCGATTACGATCACCGACGCCCAGATGCGAATGGGAAGCACTTCGATCTCGCTTACCGTAACATCAGCCACACCTTTGCGGATTCATGACATTCAGGGCGCGAGCCACGTATCACCAGTGGTAGGAAGTGTCGTATCGAATATTCCCGGCATAGTGACGGCGCTCAGGAGCAACGGCTTCTATATGCAAGACCCTATGCCTGATGCTAACGACGCTACATCTGAAGCCATCTTTGTCTTTACTTCAACGGCTCCTCCTCCGGCTGCTGCTGTGGGCAATCTAGTATCTGTCAACGGCACTGTCGCTGAGTTCGGCTCCGGCGCGAACCTGACAAATACAGAGATTACTTCACCTTCGGTTTCAGTTACATCAACTGGCAACCCTTTGCCTGCGGCGACAGTCATCGGCACGGGCGGGCGCATTCCGCCTACTACTATAATAGACGACGACTCGGCAGGCACTGTAGGAGCCAGCACCCCTTTTGATCCCGCAAGTGACGGGATTGATTTCTACGAGAGCCTTGAAGGGATGCGCGTACAGATCAATAACGCGGTGGCTGTCGGGCCAACCTCAGACAATAACGAAATTCCTGTTCTAGGCGATAACGGAGTTAACGCCGTCATCCGCACTAACCGTGGCGGTATAGTTATCAGGGCTATTGATTTCAACCCTGAGATCATCTTCATTGACGACACTCTAGTGGCTAACTCAATTCCGCAGGTTAATGTTGCAGACACGTTCGCAGCGCCTATCGTTGGAATAGTGGATTACAGCGGGGGCAAATTCAGAGTGCTAACGACTGCGGCATTGACGGCCACTCCTGGCCCCCTGATGCCGGAAGCGACAATCCCGCAGGTTACCAACGAACTTGCTATTGCCACTTTCAACGTCGAAAATCTTGACCCCGGCGACCCGGCAAGCAAGTTCAGCACACTCGCGAGTTTGATCGTTAATAATCTCAAATCCCCTGATATAATCTGCGTTGAAGAGATTCAGGACAATAACGGCCCCACAGGCGGCGGAGTCGTTGACGCGACGACTACCTTTAATATGCTCATCTCGGCTATCCAGACCGCAGGCGGGCCGACTTATCAATTCCGCCAGATAAATCCTGCAGACGGTACTGACGGAGGCGAACCTGGTGGCAATATTCGACAGGGGTTTATGTTCCGAACTGACCGAGGCGTCGCCTTTATAGATAGGCCCGGCGGCGGTACCCTGACTTCGACAACGGTTGTCAGCACTGTGGACGGCCCTGTGCTGTCTGCAAGTCCGGGACGTATTGACCCGACCAATTCTGCTTTCAACAACAGTCGTAAACCCCTTGTGGGCGAATTCGGATTCCTGGGACAAAAGTTTTTTATCATCGGGAATCATTTCAACTCCAAAGGCGGAGATGACCCCCTATTCGGTCGCAACCAGCCGCCGATTCGTTCCTCTGAAATTGCACGCAATCAGCAAGCGCAGGTAGTAAATAATTTTGTTGATTCGATTCTTGGGCTGAACTCGAATGCCAATATAGTGGTGCTAGGTGATATCAACGATTTCGAGTTTTCCACAGCCGTCAATACGCTCAAGGGAGGCGTTCTCTTTCCTTTAATCGAATCATTACCCCAGGAAGAACGCTACAGTTATAACTTTGAAGGTAATGCGCAGACGCTCGATCACCTTTTGGTGAGCAACCATCTCTTCAGCAATGTTCCTTTTGTGTATGACGTAGTACATGTCAACTCGGAATTTGCAGTCCAATCAAGTGATCACGATCCTTCGGTCGTGCGCTTTGCGTTTTCACCGTCGGCAGCAAAGCTCGACCATTTTCAGGCCGAAAGCTATAGCGATCAGGTATTGCTACAGTGGAAGACCGACGAAGAAGTTGACAATCTTGGGTTCAACCTATATCGCGAAGAGAACGGCAAGCGCATTCGTTTGAATCCGCAGATACTTGCAGGGTCAGCTTTAGTTGCAGGCCCCGGAGTAGAGATGAAGGCCGGTCGTTCGTATTCGTGGTGGGATGGATCAAGCCTCGGGCGACAAAACTCTCGCTATTGGCTCGAAGAAATAGCCCTCGACGGCAACAGCGTCTGGCACGGGCCTATAGCCATCAAGTTTGAAAACGGCAGAAAGCGGTCTGCGGTTAAAGAGCGACAGGCCGTAATGCTCAGCATGCTTGGAAGAGATCAAATTCAAGAAAGCGTTACAAGACCCGTCGAATCGAAAGCCGACTCGGTTCAACTTACGGCAGCGCAGTTCCAGCCTAACGTAAACCTCGCGGCGCAACAGGCTGTGAAGATTTCGGTCAATCACGAAGGCTGGTACAGAGTTCCGCAAACGGAGCTTGTTCGAGCAGGGCTTGATCCGAAGGTCAATCCTCGAATGCTTCAACTCTACGTTGATGGCCAAGAGCAACCTATTTCCCTGACAGGAAAAACCGACACAAATTTCGGGCCTTCGGATGCAATGGAATTTTACGGCATCGGACTCGATACAGCTTCGACCAATCAGCGTATCTACTGGCTAGTTGCAGGCACGCAGCCGGGTCAGCGCATCCAGCAAGTGAAAAGCGTAACAGGACCGGCCTCTGCTTCAAGCTTCGCTTATACGGTGGAGCGAAAAGATAGAGCCGTCTATTTCTCATCTTTGAGAAACGGGGACAAAGAGAATTTCTTCGGCGCTGTTGTGACGCGCACGCCCGTAGATCAGATGCTGACACTTCAGCACTTAGACAGTAGAGCGGCTCAGGCGCAACTCGAAGTCGCTCTGCAAGGCGTGACCATTTCCCCGCACCGAGTAAAGATTCTTTTGAACGGGTCAGAAGTCGGAGAAGCGACTTTCGATGGACAGAGTTCGTATATTGCCAAATTACCTATTCCTCAAGCTTTACTGCGAGAGGGAGAGAATATTGTCAAATTGACGGCTCAGGGCGTAGAGTCCGACGCATGTCTTGTTGATTATATTCGTGTGACCTACCAGCATAGCTTTATCGCAGATAACAATGCCCTGCGATTCACAGCCGCCGCCAAACAGCAAGTCACCATTGAGGGCTTTACCGGCAGCACCATCCGTGTTTTTGATGTGACCAGCCCCAATGCTGTGCAGGAAGTCCTCGGCTTAGTTAAGCCACAAAAAAATGGATTTGCCGTAACAGTTGTAGTTCCCGGTGGCGATTTAAGGACGTTACTTGCGATAACGAATGATCAGGCGCAGAGCCCATCATCTGTCGCAGCTAATTCTCCATCTAATTGGCGGCAGGCGAATCAATCAGCCGACTTCGTGATAATCACGCATCGTAGCTTGCTTGCGAGCGCAAAGCAGCTTCAGACTTACAGAGAAAACCAGGGACTTCGAGGCGCTCTTGTTGACATAGAAGATGTCTACGATGAATTCAGTTTTGGCAACAAGAGTCCTTACGCAATCAGAGATTTTCTTGCATACGCAAAGACAAGCTGGCAGCGCACTCCTCGATTTGTTTTGCTGATCGGAGACGCTTCTCTCGATCCGAAGAATTATCTCGGTCGCGGAGACTTCGATTTAGTCCCGACAAAATTGCTTGATACTCACTACATGGAAACATCGAGCGACGACTGGCTTACGGATTTCAAAGCCACTGGCTTCGCAGAGATGTCTGTTGGTCGCTTGCCTGTTCGCGGCGCTGATGAAGCAACTCGGATAATTGCGAAAATTATCAGTTATGAAAGCGCTTCAAACTCTGACGGAGTGCTTATCGTTAGCGATACCAACAGCGGATTCAATTTTGAATCCGCCGGTGATCAGCTTAAAGCTTTGATTCCGGATAACATCAAAGTTGAACAGATTAATCTTGGGCAGTTAGGAACGGCGGCTGCGAGGAAGGCGCTGCTTGTCGGCATCAATCGTGGACAGCGAGTAGTGAATTATTTTGGTCACGGCTCGACTACGCTTTGGCACGGTAATCTTTTAACTTCCGCCGAAGCACGAGGGCTAACCAACGGAAATCGCTTGCCGCTGTTTGTTATGATGACTTGTTTGAACGGCTACTTCCAGGATACATCGCTCGACAGCCTGGCGGAATCATTGATGAAAGCAGAGCAAGGCGGAGCAATCGCTGTATGGGCCTCGTCGGCAATGACCTTGCCGTCAGGACAATTACCTCTAAACCAAGAGTTGTATAAGCTGATCTTTGACGCAAACCAGTCACAGGGGAGATTATTGGGTGAAGTGACGTTGAGAGCTAAGTCCAAAATCACTGATGGCGACATTCGCCGGACTTGGATACTTTTCGGTGATCCAATGACCCGATTAAGATAGCTAGGTCAAAATCGAAGCGAGAGTAGCGCGGATGAGAGTCTGCGCTACTCTTTTTATTTTCGTATCGAGATTTCAAAAATTAAGCAAGAAACCATTTGATAGAGCAATCAATCCCCTGCTTTTACACATCAACATTCTCGATTCATATCATCCGTTTTATCAAGAGATATGTGCTTTATAAATACGCGGCTGACAACACTTAAACAATTGATTTTAAACAACATAGCTCGTAGAGCCAGTAAGGTACATCTATGATCAATTATCAAGAACAATGCTTTATATCAGTTTAGCTTAAAGTGCAGTCGGGCAGCATTTAGGGTAAAAACAGCAGAAGATAAAGTGAACAACATTACAAAATTGTAATCGCTTAACTAATAGAGACTTTTGGAAATTACATAGCTGGTTTTTGTATCAGGAGATCAAAGAGTCTGGATAAGTCTTCATTAGATGAGAATTTTATTTCTATCACACCACCGTCTTTAGAGAATTTAATTTTCACGGGAGCGCTCAAGTTCTTGCTGAGCTTCATTTCTGCTGCAGCTACATTCGCATCTTCATCTCGATTGCTGCCAGCAGCGTTCTTCTTCGTAATAGGACTGTTTTCGACATTTTGCTCTTTTACAAGCCGCTCTGTTTCTCTAACAGAAAGTGTCCTGCTTATAATCTCAAGTGCTAACGTCTTTTGTGTTTCAATAGAGTCAAGGGAAAGCAGTGCCCGTGCATGACCCATTGAGAGTTTCTCTTCTTCAACAAGTTTCTGAACTTCAACTGGTAACCTTAATAGCCTCAAAGCGTTGGTAACAGATGTTCGATCTTTGCCAATACGTCGAGCCATTTCCTCCTGGGTAATATTTAGTTTTTCTAATAAACTCTTATAGGCATTTGCTTCTTCAATAGGGTTTAAATCTTCTCTTTGAATATTTTCAATTAAAGACATCTCCAAAACATTTTCATCTGCAATATCTTTAATAATGCATGGTACTTTATGTAAGCCGGCCATTTGAGCAGCACGCCAGCGGCGTTCTCCTGCAATAATTTGAAATCGTTCTCCTCTTCGTCTAGCAACTATGGGTTGAATTATACCGTTGGCTTTTATAGATTGAGCCAGTTCATCTAATTTCTCTTCATTAAATATTTTCCGTGGTTGAGTGTCTGTCGGTTCAAGCTGATCAATGTCTAATTCAATCAGGTCGGTTTCTAATGGGTTTATTTGGGTGAACAACGCACTAAGTCCCCTGCCCAGAGCCTTTCTTGACATTGTTTATTACCTCCTTTGCTAATCTCAAATAGCTTTCTGCTCCTTTGGATTTTATATCATAAAGCACGATAGGCTTGCCATGACTAGGGGCCTCTGCCAATCTTACATTTCTTGGGATGATTGTAGAAAAAACTTGAGCGCCCAGGAAATCTCTAAGGTCAGACACAACCTGATTAGAGAGATTGGTTCTTTCGTCAAACATTGTTAAGAGAAATCCTTCAATTGTTAGACTTGGATTGAGTGTTCTCCTTATTTTGACCAGAGTATCCCAAAGCTCGGACACGCCTTCAAGCGCAAAATATTCGCATTGAATAGGTATCAATACAGAATTAGCAGCAGCAAGAGCATTTAAAGTTAACAATCCTAGACTAGGTGGGCAATCAATAAGGACATAGTCGTATTGGTTGGAGATGAGTTCTAGTAACCTTTTTAACTTGAACTCACGATTTTCAACATCTACAAGCTCTATTTCTGCTGCTACTAAAATTTTTTCAGAAGGAACAACTTTAAGATTCGTTAGCTCCGTATTTAGGGCAATAAGGCTTAATGATTCATTTAAGACCAGAGAATGATAAAGACTTTTATAAAATCTCCCCCGAAGTCCAAATCCACTTGTACTGTTGCCTTGCGGATCAGCATCTATAATTAAGACCTTCATATCAGCAACAGCTAGACTGGCACCGAGATTTATTGTAGTTGTTGTTTTACCTACGCCCCCCTTCTGATTTGCTATTGCTATTATTCGAGCCATCGTTTGCTACAATATCACAAAAAATCCGATCAGTAACCAAAAAATCCAACTATAAACTCAATCAGGAGGAATTCATTCTTAGCCTCTAGTGATAATAAGTATTTAAGTCTTTCTCCTTATTACAATAAGAGTTTTTTAGTTAAGCATATTTTTTGTTTCACGTGGAACCCTTGTTCCACGTGAAACAAAAAATAATAGAAATGTAGTTCGAGCACTTAGATTGAAAAATTCTGTTTGGATACCATTTGGATATAGATTCTCTTTTGAGTAAACTACTAGAGAGATGCAGCATAGGATTAAGAAAAAGTATATAAAACAGTGGCAAACAATTTCATCCTATGTTATTTTGTTTCGCTTTAATTATTCAAATTATTCATACCTGTGGAGCCTGCTAATCTTAGTCAGAAAAAACGAAACACAGGTGGTTAAGGAGAAAAGGTAATGACTACCGAAGGCAGAGTATTGCAAGTAATCGGCCCTGTTGTAGACGTTGAATTTGAAGAAGTTTCCCTTCCTCCAATATATCAGGCCCTTAAGATAGTAAGTGATGGATTTGAGGTTCCTGAACCTATAAACATAACGGTCGAAGTTCAACAGCACCTTGGAGAGGGAAGGTGTAGATGTGTGGCAATGGAGCCTACTGAGGGATTGATCCGCGGAATGAAAGCGATAGATACCGGTCGTCCAATAACTGTTCCTGTTGGGCCTGCGACTTTAGGTCGAGTTTTGAACGTTATTGGCGAACCAGTAGATAAATTGGGACCTGTAAACTCTGCCACGCACTATCCTATACATCGCCATGCACCGGAATTCCAGGAGCAATCTACAGAGTTGGAAATGTTTGTGACAGGCATAAAAGTGATAGATCTCTTAGAGCCTTTTTTGCGAGGCGGAAAAATAGGCTTGTTTGGTGGCGCAGGCGTTGGCAAAACAGTTCTAATTATGGAATTAATCAATAATGTTGCCATGAAGCACGGTGGATTTTCTGTTTTCGGCGGCGTAGGAGAGCGAACTCGTGAAGGGAACGACCTGATCCGTGAAATGGTTGAGTCAAAGGTTATAAATTTCGGAGAAAGCTTTTATGAACATTTTGAAAAAACCGGTGCTTTTGATTTACAGCATGTAGATATGAACTCCGTTGCTAAATCGAAAGCGGCCCTAGTCTATGGCCAGATGACTGAGCCGCCAGGGGCGCGGTTGAGAGTTGCTTTAACCGCGTTGACAGTTGCCGAATATTTCCGTGATGAAGTCGGTACAGATGTTCTCTTATTCGTAGACAATATTTTCCGCTTCACTCAAGCAGGTTCAGAAGTGTCGGCGCTACTGGGGCGAATGCCCTCAGCAGTCGGGTACCAGCCAACTCTCGCAACTGAAATGGGCGAGCTCCAAGAGAGAATTACTTCAACTAAGCGTGGATCTATTACGTCCGTTCAAGCTATTTATGTGCCTGCCGACGATTATACTGATCCGGCACCGGCTACGACTTTTGCTCATCTTGACGCTGTAACGGCACTTTCAAGGCAGATTGCTGAACTTGGTATTTACCCTGCGGTTGACCCTCTTGCCTCGACCTCGCGAATTCTTGACCCTCGAATAGTAGGAGAAGAGCATTACGAGGTAGCTCAGGAAGTTAAGCGTATATTACAGCGTTACAAAGACTTACAGGATATAATAGCAATTCTGGGGATAGATGAACTCTCTGAAGACGATAAATTGACAGTTGCTCGTGCCCGAAAGATACAGAGATTTTTATCCCAGCCATTCCATGTCGCAGAACAATTTACTGGACTTCAAGGCAAATTCGTTCCACTCGATGAAACTGTTCGAGGATTCAAAGAGCTAATATCTGGCAAATACGATGATCTGCCGGAACAGGCTTTCTTCCTGGTCGGCGGCATCGAAGAAGTTATAGAAAAGGCGAGCAGCATGTAGCCTGATAGTCAAATAGTTTATAGCTCTCATAGATGTTAAATGTAGTTATGAGAGCTATTTAGCGGGAGCAGCTAGCATATGCCAGATAGAATTCACCTTGAGGTAGTTACGCCGGAGCGCAGAGTGCTTGATACCGAAGTAGATCGTGTAGAAGTGCCAGGACTGGACGGCGAGCTCGGCATTCTGCCCGGTCATACGGAGCTTATATCGCAGCTTAAGCCGGCAGGACTTCTAACTTATCATATCGGTAATGAAAAGAGTGAGATGGCCATTAGTGATGGTTTCGTCGAAATCCATTCTGATCGAGTCATTGTACTTGCGGATAGAGCAGTTCGCCCTGAGGATATCAATCTTTCTGAGGCGTTGGAATTAAAGAATTCCGCCGAACGTCAATTACAAAAAGCACTGGCCGATCCGGATTTGAGCATTGCACGGGCTACTATAGAACTTGAGCGGGCTTCAATCGAGCTTCAATTAGCAGAGCGCTCACGCTAGAAATATATCTTTGGACATACCAGCCTCTTAAAGCTATCTATTGATATAGTTCAAGATAATTAATATTTCACACTACCTGACTTATTATCAAAGATAAGTTGAAAACTCTTATGCATATATGATAATGTTTCCAAGTTTCGCAGAAACATTATCTTAACATTGAAAGCATTATCTAGGTCGAGTTTTTAAATGAATTACATTAATGTAATTCGTAACTCTATTTACCTCGAAAGCCTAAGATTGTGTAATCTTAAATATTTATAGAAACGAAGATGCAAATAGATCTACTTTCGTCAATACTTGCTGCAGTCTCTAAGCGGATAAACCATCAAAGTTTTAATACCTGGTTTAAGCCTATCTCTTTTGCTACAAGAGATGATTCAACCATTTATTTGAAAGTACCCAATGAGATTTTTCGAGATTGGATAACCAGCAATTATTTCGACATCCTGGAAGAATCCTTGCAGGAATTGAACTTGGAAGGATATAAACTGAATTTTTTGATTGAAGAGCAAAAGGCATCATCTGCTGCTGTAAGTGCAGAACTACCAGTCAGGCATTCCAGGACGGTTTCAATTCATGCTCAAGAAATGAATAGCTTTGGTATTGCGAGACTCATTGAAATCGAACCGGTCGAGCTTCCTCTAAATCCTAAATACACATTCGATACTTTCGTTGTAGGGTCATGTAATCAATTTGCGCATGCAGCATCGCTGGCCGTTGTTGATATGCCCTCGAAGACTTACAATCCTTTGTATATCTATGGAGGTGTGGGGTTAGGAAAAACCCACCTGATGCATGCTATTGGTCACGCTATTAAAGTTATCAACAACAATCTGCGTTTGACATACATATCTTCTGAAAAATTTATGAATGAACTTATCAATGCTATTCGATATGATAAGACCATAACATTCCGAGAAAAATACCGTAATATTGATGTATTATTGATGGACGACATTCAGTTTCTGGCCGGAAAAGAGAGGACTCAGGAGGAGTTTTTTCACACCTTCAATGCACTTTATGACGCGCAAAAGCAAATAGTTATATCCAGCGATTGCCCGCCTCGGGAGATTCCAACCCTCGAAGAAAGACTCCATTCAAGATTTGAGTGGGGGCTTATAGCAGACATTCAGCCACCCGATTTAGAAACCAAAGTAGCTATTTTGAAGAGAAAAGCCGAGATAGAGAAGATTGACCTACCGGATAACGTCGCTTTGTTTATAGCTAGCAAAATAAAATCCAATATCAGAGAACTGGAAGGATCATTAGTGCGCCTTGTCGCTTATGCTTCATTAAAAGGACTATCAATAGGTATCGATCTGGCTCAAGAAGTTCTTAAGAACATAATAGACGAAGAGACAGACGGTATTTCAATCGAGTTTATTCAAAAAACAGTAGCCGGACATTATGGGCTTAAAGTCAGTGACTTAAAATCGAAGAACAATTCTCGAAGCATTGCTGTTCCCAGGCAAGTAGCCATGTATTTATGCAAGGCTCTTACAAAAGCTAGCTTGCCTGAAATAGGTCGTGAGTTTGGAGGAAAGCATCATACGACCGTACTTCATAGCATTAATAAAATCTCTCATCTTTATGATAAAGATACCATTTTCCACAGGCTTATTAACAGCTTAATTAGTGATATTAAATAACTTACACTATTTTTCCACATGTATGCTCTGTGGAGCCCCTGTGGAACCTGTTGAAAACTATTGAGGTTATGAAAAGGGTCCACAGGGAGGTGGTTTTTTACACAGGTTTTTCACAGCTTTTTTCACAGGCTATTTTTCAGTTTAATCTAATGTTTTCAATAAGATAACTATATGGCTCCACTTTTCCACAGGCACTACTACTACTACTAGATAATAATAGATATTTTCTAGTATTGATAATAGTAATAACTCCAAAATTGATGATAGAGGTGTGAAATGCGTTTCAGTTTAAGCAAGAATACTCTTTTAAGGGAATTGAATCTTCTTCAGGGCGTTGTGGAAAAGAAGAATACCATTCCCATATTATCGAACGTTCTAATCGAAACACTCGGCGAATCACTGGTTTCCCTGATAGCTACAGACCTTGATGTATCGCTTCAAACCGAATGCAGTGCCGATGTAACTCAACCGGGTGCCATAGTTTTGCAAGCAAGAAAGCTTTTTGACATAGTTCGAAACTTGCCGGACGCGGAGATCAACTTTGTCAAAGAAGACAATGACTGGGCTAGAATAATCTGCGGCGCTGCTGAGTTTAAAATTGTTGGACAAGCCAAAGAGCACTTTCCGTCAACTCCTATATTGAAACAGACCGGTTTAGCTATTCCTGCCGAGGCTGTACATGATCTGATAGCGCGCACCATATTTGCTATTACTCAAGAAGAATCTCGTTATGCTTTGAATGGAGCGCTCGTTTTAATATCAGGTGACAAACTACAGATGGTTGCTACAGACGGACACCGGCTGGCCTTAGCCACATGCGCTCTTGAAACTTCTGCATCTGACGGTCAGGAGGAGCAGAAAGTAATCATACCGAAGAAAGCGTTGAACGAATTGTTGAAGCTTACTGCCGGAGCAGAGGGCACGATAAATTTTGATAAAGATGAAAACCATCTGTACTTCAAACTGGGACAGCGGCAGCTTACATCGAGAATGCTCGCAGGGCAATTCCCCAATTATGAATTAGTCTTACCAAAAAATAATGATAAGATGATTCCGTTGAATACGGAAAAGATAGCGCAGGCGATTCGACGAGCATCTTTAATGGCTGACGAGAGAAGCCACGGTGTGAAGTTCGAGTTAAACACTGGCAAGCTGAATATCACTTCTCAAAGCGCGGATGTAGGCGAGGCTAAGGAAGTGATTCCCGTGGATTACAACGGAGAAACTACCAGTATAGGTTTTAATGCTAATTACCTGTTAGAATTTCTCGGTGTAGTGGGGACAGACGAAGTTATGCTTGAACTCAAAGATGAACAGAGCCCTGCCTTGATGAGACCATCTGGCGATGGACAATACGATTACCGATACGTAATCATGCCGATGCGATTGCTTTAACGTCACTCGGAGATTTGTATTTAGATGGGGGATTCTACATTCGAACCTTATGCCTAACGTTCACGGCAAGCGAATTCTTATAGTTGATGACAACAAGTCCATCCGCACTACGGTAGCAGATTATCTGAAAAACAACGGATATGATGTTGTCGAAGCTGTTGATGGAATACAAGGATTGGATAAAGGGCTTTCTTCAACGCCCAATGCCATCATACTCGATGTTGTCATGCCAGGCATTGACGGATTTAAATTATGCCAGCTCCTTCGGGAGAAGGGGGTGACAGTCCCCATAATAATGCTTACCGAGAAAGCCACTATAGAAGACAAAGTCACAGGCTTTTCATTCGGAGCCGATGATTACCTGGCGAAGCCGTTCAGCCCGCTGGAATTGGAACTTAGAATACAAGCTTTGCTCAGAAGAGCCTCCGGAGAAACGCAACCCGTAGAATTAAAAATACTGAAGCATGGCGACCTCGAAATCGATTTGGACCGCCATACTGTGAGCGTGGATGGCAAGGGAATATTGCTCACCCCAATAGAGTTCAATATACTCAAACTTCTGGCATCCAATCCCGGCTATGTATACTCAAGGCAAGATTTGCTGAGTGTAATATGGGATACTGCTTATGAAGGCTACAAGCGCAACATAGATCCCCATGTCAACAGGCTTAGAACGAAAGTTGAAGAGAATCCTAAAAAACCAAAATACATTTTGACTGTCTGGGGAGTGGGGTATAAATTCAATGAGGCTTTATAAGGGAGAATTATTATCCCAATTCGCGAATGTGATTTATTAGAAAATTCTGCCCCCGTTTGATCCCTCACTGCTTTAAGCAGAAATTGCAACTGACCGGATCTGTTGCTGCTCGTAGGTCAATACGCTATTCTTACATCAGAAGTTGAAATTAGGCGAGCGAAGCATGTACGACCTGATAATCATAGGCAGTGGCCCGGCTGGACTATCTGCAGCCCTGGCCGCAAAGCGTTACCAGCTTGACTGCTTGGTCATCGAACGCTGTGTAATAGCCAATACAGTCTATTACTATCCCATCGCCAAATCGTTATTCTCGACATCTAATGAAGTCGAATTAGAGCCTGACGCGCTTGGTTCGGGTAGTAAGCCCACTCGTGAGGAAGTGCTCAGGCATTATATAGATGTGGTCAGGCGTGAAAATATCCAGATACGTACAGGCGAAGCTGTGCAAAGCGTCGCTTCGTTTGATGGATGCTTTCGGGTTGATACTGATTTAAATCTTTATCAAGCTCGCGCTGTTCTCATGGCAATCGGAGGTTTTGGTCGTCAGCGCAAGCTCAATGCTAAAGGCGAAAACTCAACGCGAGTCTCTTATCGTTTTTCGCAAGCGCATCCTTATGCGACTAAGCGCGTGCTCGTTGTTGGCGGCGGCAATTCTGCAGCAGAGGCCGCGCTTTTCTTAGAGGAGGCTGGCGCAGATGTAACATTCTCAGTCCGCCGATCTTCTCTGGATGATGATGGCACAGGTTCCGGGGCAAAAATTAAGCCCTGGGTTCGCGAACCGCTTGAGCGCGCAGCATTAGAAGGTCGAATTAACATTATTCCATCATCGCGAGTAATGGAGATTTATTCTGAAAGCGCACTTTTACATATTGAGCGCGAAAATGCTAAGGACATAGTCGAAATTCCTTGCGATCACATCTTTGCTTTGATCGGAGCTGATCCAGATGTGGAGCTTCTCCGACGAGCAGGCGCTGATATTGCTTCCGACGGGCGACCTGTTTATTCAGAGAATTATGAAACCACAGTGCCTGGCCTTTACGTGGCCGGACACGTAACCAGAGAGATGCATATAAAAAACGCAATCGAAATTGGACGCCGAGTGGCTGATCATATAGCATCTAATGTTCTTGAAGAAAGCATGACTTAAGTACCGCGAAGTGTTTTAAGGTACTGACAGCGGGTGAACATGTTATTAAACGACGATCATCAAGATCAAAGCGACACTCTGGAGCACGAGCTTGCTGGTAGTGCGGTCGAGGTCAAGGAGAGAAAAAGTCGTAACGGCGTGAAAGCAGATTCGTCTTCAAGCCTGAGCAGCAGTTCGCCTGCGCAAGCACGAACCGCTGCCGAAAAGATATCGGACACTGAAATGGAATCCGAACTTAAAACATTAGGTTTGCACGCAGGCAAAAAGAGCCGCCAACTCGGCACACGCTGGTGGATATTTGCTGCGGGTTCAGCTCTGCTGCTAACTATCTTGACTATGGCCGCAGTATACTTGCTGACGAAGAAACCTTCTACAATTGACCAGCTTATAATATTAACCGTCCCATCAGGCGCTGAAGTAGAGATAGACTCGAAAGACTATGGGCAATCGCCCGTCAAGCTCGAACAGTTGGCTATGGGCACTTATACGCTGACTATAACCAAAGATAACTACGAGCCTATTGTTCAACAAATCACAATATCAGAATCCACACCACAACTTGAATTCAAGCTCAAGCTATTGCCGCCTCCTGAATTTTCCAACCTCTCGACGGAGGATCAGATCAAGCTCTACCAGCAGCAATCGCAAGACGCTTTCAGCCGCGGCAATTATGCGCTGGGCTACGATGGAACTGCGCTCTACTTCGCAGACCTGGTTCTTGATCGAGAACCGGGCAATCAATTCGCACAGGAAATGCGCGAGCGAATTCGCAAAATAGAGCATCAGTCGGCGCAAGAAGCCAATACGAGTGGCGAACTGAGCAAGGCTCAGGATATCTATAGTTTTCTGGTTGAGCACTATCCTGATGATAGAGATGCGCGAGCAGCATTATCCAGACTGGAAAATCAATTAGCGTCACGCAAAGGCGATGTTCGAGACCTTGTGCGTAAAGCTGAAGAAGCGTTGCAATCAGGCAAGCTGATTGATCCGTACCGAATGAGCGCTTACTACTACTCAAAAGAGGCGCTCGCCATTGATCGGCAGAATGCTCAGGCGCGGGCAGTTCGCAATGAGGTCAGAGATAGACTTGCGCTGCGCATAGATGATCTTTACAGGCGCGGAGACTTTGATTCATCAATCAATCAACTGGAAAAGGCGATACAACTTTTCCCTGACGACAAACAACTGCGCGCGAGGCATCGCGAGTTAACAGCAACTCACGCAACAGAAACCGCGAAAGAGTCAGACCCGAATAATCGTCGCATTGAGGGGCTGCAGAAATATCAGGATGAGAAATTCAGGGAAGCAATTCCCGATCTGGAATTCGCCATATTAAACGGGAAGGGAACAAATGATGTCATATCAGCCATAGCTAACTCTTGGATGAGGCTCGGCCAACTCGATAAGGCAACATATTACTTCCGACAAATCCAGCCGTCTGACGACGACACCTATCGCTCTGCTGTTGCGGCGCTCGGCGATATAGCAAGAGAACGCGGCGATACGTCTACAGCGCTTGAACAATATAAAAAAGCGCGGCAACTAGGCGGCAGCACCCGCTATTCGGTTGCCACCCTGGACGACAGGATAGAAAGAATCGAAAAGAAGCAGCGCGAAAAAGCTGCCGAGCCGGTTCCAATAACGATTCGAGTCAAGCACCTTCATGGCGGCTTAATGGGCGGGTCGTGCAGCGGCGCGTTAGCAATTGATTCAAAGGGCGTTCGCTACGACGGAACCGAGCACACTTACTCGTCAAACTTGGTGGGCGTTGGCGTGCGCATAGCCAAAGATGAGATGATCGTCAAGTTCCAGGACAAGTCTGAGAAATTCAAAGTTGCTCGTTCGGAAGCCGAGCGTTTCAGCGACACGCTCTCTCGATTTCAGCAGGCTTACGCTCCAATCAACAAATGAGCGAAAACCGGCTCGCCATATCTTTTATTTGAGAAAATCACCTGTGCGGGGAATTGACTCATCTATTTTTTAGTGTATATTCGCACGTGTCACTCTTCGAGGTGACAAACGAGCGAAATCGAACCGGGCGCTCAAGCTTCCGTATAAACAGAGTCGTTTGAAAACGACCGCTTATAAATGCGCGCTATTGTTTTTCGATTCGCTTATGTGACGGCTAGCGAGTTGTGACATTTCATCATTCACTTCGGTGGGGAAACAGACTCTATCAATGCGATAGCCTCGCATGCCTCTGACCACTTCCGACACTTCGCTGATTTCACGTATCGTAGATTGAGGCCCGCCTGTCTCAATGTAGATAAGACTCTTCGGATCAACCCCCACAGGCGAGTAATAGCCGTAATAAGGCACATCAGCAGCGCGATCCATTATCAGATAATAGGCAGGATCAAAACCTGCCCGGATGACTACTTCCTCTGCGCGTGACCAGAACCGGATTACATCATCGGCGGCAAATTCGATGTCCAGGGCTTTGAACAGTTTTCGATGAATGAATCGCGAAGCCAAATCCGCAAGCGTCGCATCCTGATCGCGTGACCATTGCTTCAAATGAAAAGTCAAATCCGTATCATCAAGCTGAAGGTATTCGTTCGTGGTCACGGCTTCTCCCATCAGCATCTTCTCGAAGACAGAACCGCGCATGCGAAATCCTAATTCGTCATGCTCTATCAATTCGCGCGCGCGCATCAGCGTGGATACCAAAACAGCTTCGGCAGAGCGCAGCGTGCGATGGAAGTAGACTTGCCGGAACATGTAATAGCGGGCTTGAAGATACTCTTCAACTGCGTAAAGCCCCTTCGCCTCGACGTACACGCGATCTGACTGCTCATCAATCTTGAGCGCGTGCAGCACCCATTCCATGTCATAGATGCCGTACTTCGCGCCGGTCATCAAGCTATCGCGTAGCAGGTAATCCATGCGGTCGCAATCGAGTTGCGATGAGACAAGCTGCGAGACAAAAGCGGGTGAGTAGTCGTGTTTGTAAAGGGAAGCGAGCTTTTCGGGAAGCTGACGGTCGAAGCTTCGCAGTATGCGATTGACCTCAGTGCTTTCATCGAGAACTATCTGTCGAGTCCAATCTTCGTGGTGAAAGCGAAACACTTTCTCCATCACGTGCGATAACGGGCCATGACCCAGATCGTGAAGCAGCGCGCCCACGCGGCCAACCACGCGAGCTTCTTCGCTGATCGAGTGATGAGAGCCGAGCAGATTGAGTGCGCGTGTCATCAAGTGCATCACGCCGATGGAGTGAGTGAACCGGCTATGCTCCGCGCCCTGGTATGTGAACATAGCAATGCCGAGTTGTTTGATGCGACGCAGGCGCTGAAACTCTATCGAGTCTATAAGCTCGATTATAAGCCGGTCGTCAGGCAAAGACTCGTCCAGCGAGATGATGTTGTGAAGCGGGTCGCGATAATTTCTTTGCGGCAACTTAAACCTCGGCTGAGCTATGACTCTTGATTCATTTGAATAGTATCATAGCTCAAGCGCGAGGTTTAGATAACGATAGGAGAATCACTCATCCGACTTTGCGCCGAGATGCGTGACGGACGAGCCAGCGGGCGATACTCCGTGCTTGCTTATCTCGTATTCGAGATTGCTCGCCATACGGCTATGCCTTCGCCCATAACCGAAGTAGATTGCAAATCCAATCAACAGCCAGATGCCCAACCTCAGCCAGTTCTCAGCAGGCAGCGAAAACATCAACAGCAAGCAAGTAGCTATGCCAAGAATCGGAATCAGCGGAACCAGGGGTGCGCGAAACGGGCGCTCGGCATTTGGGTGCGTGCGCCGCATTATCAACACCGCTGCGCAGACGATCACAAATGCTAAGAGCGTTCCGATGCTCACAAGGTCTGCAAGAATTCTGAGAGGAAGAAAAGCCGTTAAAACGCTGACGAAAGCTCCTGTAAGTATCGTGGATTTCCAGGGCGTCTTGAATTTTTCATGCACCGCGCCGAAAAATCCCTGCGGCAATAATCCGTCGCGCGCCATCGCAAGCAGCACTCGCGACTGGCTCAGTATTGACACGAGCACGACGGAAGTAATACCGGCGAGCGCGCCGAATGAAACTAGAACCTGCGCCCACAGGAGACCGTGCTGGCGGAACGCATCCGACACAGGGGCGTCGGCATTGAGTTTATCGTAGGGAACCATGCCTGTCAGCACTGCTGTCACGCCTATGTATAGAACTGTGCAGATAATCAGCCCGGTGACGATGCTCAAAGGGACATCTCGCTGTGGATTGCGCGCTTCTTCCGAGTGCGTTGATACCGAATCGAATCCGATGTAAGAAAAGAAAATTATCGCGGCACCTGCCAGCATGCCAAGCGGCTGACCTCCTGCGTCAGCGCCACCAAAAACCGATTTGCCAAAGAAACTGACGCCTCCGAATCCGAATGGCGCGAACGGCTGCCAGTTCTTCGGGTTCACATAAAACGCGCCGACTACGATCACGAACAACACGATCAACACTTTTATGACTACCATCGCAGCATTGAAGCTCGCGCTTTCTTTTATGCCTACGACAAGCACGACCGTGACAAGCATTGTGATGATGGTGGCTGGCAGGTCGAAAACACCTCCGGTTGATACAAGTTTTCCTAAAGCAGGATCGTAATCAATCGGAGCGCAACTGACGCTATGAGGGATTTCGACGCCGAATATGCCGATGAGGTCTTGAAAATATTTTGACGCGCCGACCGCTACAGTCGAAGCGCTGACGGCGTATTCGATCACCAGGTCCCAACCGATTATCCAGGCGAACAATTCGCCCAGCGTCGCATAGGCGTATGTATAAGCCGAGCCTGCAACCGGAACCATCGAAGCGAATTCAGCATAGCAGAGCGCCGCGAATATGCAGGCGATGCCAGCGACGATGAACGAAAGCATGAGCGCGGGACCGGCTTTGCTGTTTGCTGCTACGCCCGTTAGCACGAATATGCCTGTGCCGATAGTCGCGCCCACGCCGAGGCTTGTCAGTTGAACAGGGCCGAGCACGCGACGCAGGCGATGCTCGCCCGCCATCTCTGCGAGCAACACTTCGAGCGACTTTTTTCTGAATAGATTTTTAACCATAGGTGAACGACCTCCGCGAATTTTGCGTGGCAGGAACTGTTCCTGCACAAAGCTATCCATATTCGCGGTCGTCATCTTCAGGCGCGCTCACCGATGGCGCAATTCATGAATCAACGCCGCGAATTATTCGAGAGACTTTGATAAATGATCTGTATCCAGTTGTCGGTTTTCATGAAGCCTTTGCCCCAACTCTCCCATTTCTCCAAAGGCTTTTCGGCTTTGATCTGATCTACACTCTTTCCCGCTTTCATTCGGTCGCGAACTATAGAAATAGTTTCGACGAGTGTTTGATGAAACTTCTTGAGGTCATCAATAGTCGCAAGCGGCCCGTGACCGGGAATGATCTTCGCCCCCGGAGGCACCTTCGCAATCACCGCCTCGACATTGCGCGCGTAGCCTTCAACGTCGCCGCCGCTCGCCAGATCAACAAACGGAAACATGCCGTTGAAGAATTGATCGCCCATGTGCACGACGTTCGCGCGCGTGAAAAAGATTACGCTGTCGCCGTCTGTGTGGCCGGGCGGCACATGCATGGCGCGAATTTCTTCGCCGTTGAAAAATACCGAAAGCGATTGATCGAACGTGATTACCGGGAGCGCTTCGGGCGGGGCCGGTTGAGCATTGCCCGTCGCCGGTTTCAATTCTCCTGAAAGCCGCTTGCGCACATTGTCGTGAGCGATGATCGCGGCTTCAGGGCCGAATTCTTTGTTGCCACCCGTATGATCGCCGTGCCAGTGCGTGTTCAAAATATATTTGAGCTTGCCTTCGCCCAGCTTTTTCAGCGCGGCGCGTATCTTATCGGCGAGCGGCGCGAACTGATCGTCAACGATGAGAATGCCATCAGCGCCTACAGAGACTCCGATGTTGCCGCCCGCTCCCTCAAGCATGTACACGTTGCCTGAAACTTGAGTGGACTTGATCTCGACTTTCGATAAATCGCCCTGAGCCAGCGCCCCGCTTGACGACAAATAAAATACGAGCGAGAGCGCGCACAACAGATAACGTTTCATGATTTGGCCTCCTGTTTCGAGCGTTGAAGATTTGGAATTTGGTGTTGCCGACACACTATACCTTATAGCCTGTCCCGTCACGAAACACCTCCACGCTTTCAGGCCAAACGCGAACAGCGTGCGGCGAATATAGGCTCATTATTCAGGCGGGACAATCAGTTTGCCACGAAGGTATTGCTTGCAGGATTGAAATGCTCATAGAAGGGAACGAGTTGCTGAAAAGCTTATAGAGTATTTCCTAAAAGGTCGCCGAGCTTTTTGCGACAACTTCGGCTCAACATCAACTCGGTGCCATCGCGCAGGATGACGCGATACTCATTATGAAACCAGGGCTGCAACTCGCGGACGCGGTCAATGTTGACTATGGTGGAACGATGAATGCGCAGAAATTTTTTCGGGTCGAGTTGAGCTTCGAGGCCGCTTATCGCTTCTCGCACGAGGTAAGACTCCTTACCAACGTGAAGGCGAACATATTTTCCTTCGGCCTCGACCCAATCAATCTCGTCCGTCTTGAGAAAGAATGCGCGACCACCTGATTTGATGACCATTCGCTCGACGTGGCTCGTCTGCGCGCGGAGTTCTTCAAGCAAAGCGAGCGCGCGTTGATTGATGTCGCTTCTTTCGTTTACGAGACGAGCTTTCGCGCGCTGCAATGCCTTATCGAATCGCTGCCGGTCGAACGGTTTCAAAAGATAATCGAGCGCATAGACTTCAAAAGCTCGCAGCGCGTATTGATCATAAGCAGTAACAAAAATTATGAGCGGCATCGCTTCTGCGCTAAGAGCTTCAAGCACAGCGAAGCCATCCATCTCAGGCATCAGCACATCAAGAAAAACAAGATCAGGCGCTTGATCTCGAATCACCAGTATAGCGTCGCGCCCGTTTGCCGAGTCTCCGATGATTTCAACGTCCGCGTGGTGCGCCAGCATTCGCCGTATGCGACGGCGCGCGAGCGGTTCGTCGTCAACTATGAGTGCGCGTATTTTAACGGTGTCTGTCATCTTACGGCCATTTTCTGTTCGGCGCGCGCGCTCGTTTTCTCAAACGGGATTTCGAGAGTCACTTCAAACCCGCCTTCGATTGCATCGCTCATCTCTAAGCGATGTGCTGTGCCGTAAAGCTGTTCAAGCCTGGCGCGAGTATTTGCGAGACCGAATCCGCCTCTGAGCTTGCTGCCAGAGTCTTGAGCCGAGCTGAGTCCAGGCCCATTGTCTTTCACCTGCAAACGAAGCGTGCCGCCCGTCAAGCCGGAACGGATTTCGATGCGACCCGCCGCCGCGCGCGCTACGATGCCGTGACGTATAGCGTTTTCCACAATCGGTTGCAGTATCAAATTCGGCACACGCGCATCCAGCGTCTCCGGCTCAATTTCGATGCTCACGGTCAGTCGGTCATGAAAGCGCACGCGCTCGATTTCCAGGTAGCAACGGAGAAATTCCAACTCCTCTTGAAGCGTGACCTGTTGAGCGCCGGAGTTTTCGAGCGTGAGCCGCAGAAAATCTCCGAGTCGCGTGAGCATCTCGTCTGCGGCTTCAACGTCTTCGTCGAGAAGCGCGGAAATAGAATTCAGTGTGTTGAAAAGAAAGTGGGGATGAAGCTGCATCTTAAGCGTTTCGAGTTGCGCCTCGGCGAGTTCGGTCTTGAGGCGAGACGCGCGCAGTTCTTCTTTTTGATAACGACGGTAGTAATCAATGACGTGGCAGATCAACATGAAAGTGCCGTAGCTCATGAATCCCGTCGGAAGATTGAAAAATATGTCGGACTGATATAGTTCTGGGATTGAAGAGAACTGTTGATAAACGGCAACGTGCAACAGCCATCCTAAAACCAGATAGATGGCTCGATGGACGAACGAGAGCAGGAGGCATGCGGCGATGTGAATGATTGAGTTGCGAAGCCAGCGGCTGCGGTCGAACGGGTAGCGCCGTGTGATTTTGAAAATCAATGGCGCGAGCGCGGCCCACAAAAACCAGTAAGGCAGTTCCCAGACGAGCATTCCTACAATCGTTGGCTGCTGCTTGAAGATGGCGACGTAGTGGCCCGCAAAGAAATAGTAATTGAGCGTGAAGGACAAACCGACCAGCGTCCATGCTAAAAGGACGAAAACCCATAGCACCCATCCACGCTTGAGCATTGCTGTCTCCTTCGACCTGACTTAATCAGACAGTATGGTTCTATAATAACGCGAAAAGGAGAGCAGTAAGCAATGCCTAAGATGACGGCGCAGGAATTGGAATCGTTTCTACACGCGGCCTTCCCTGAAATGGAAAGAATATTTTCGGTCGAGCAAGTCAAGGATGGGTTCGTCGAGGTGCGAATGCTTTATCACGACCGTCACCTTCGACCCGGCGGAACAATATCGGGGCCATCACTTATGACGCTCGCCGATACGGCGATGTATCTGGTTGTGCTTGCGATGATCGGGCCGGTCGCGCTGGCTGTGACTACGAACCTGAACATCAATTTCCTGCGCAAACCCCACGCTGCCGATTGTATAGCTCAGGCAAGATTGCTCAAGCTTGGGAAGCGGCTCGCTGTCGGAGAAGTGACTATGTACTCAGCGGGCGAAACGGAGCCGGTTGCGCATGCGACGCTGACTTATTCAATCCCGCCTGATTGAGAGTCATAAGGAATACATAAGATTAATCGAGATAAGGGTCGCAGCACCTGCATAACTGTGACCCTCATCTAAAAAACATTTATCTCAAGTTGAACTCGACATCGAGCGAAGTCCAGTAGGAAACAGCTTGTCCATTTTTCATCGCGGGCTTGAATCGCATCTGCATCGCAGCGCGAATAGCCTCTTCGTTCAAGCCATCGGGAAGCCCCCTGATAATTCTCACCTGCTTGATCAGACCATCACTGCCTATCAGCACGCGAGCGCGCACCACGCCCGTGATTTTGTGCTGTCGCGCTTCTTCCGTGTAGTTCGGGCGCGGTTCGTTTAAGGGCACTGGCCTTGTGTCTACAACGGGAACTCCACTAGAACCACGTCTACCGCCGCCGGGGTCACCATATATATCGCCGCCCTTGTTGCCGCCTTCGCCTTCGCCTTCGCCGGGTCCTTTGCCTGGCCCAACGCCGCCGTCTTTGCCGATGCCGATGCCGCCGTTATCGCCAGGCCCATCCGAAGGCGGGCCTGGAACGCCGTCGGGTAAGCCTGTCGGAATTAACTCATCGCGTTTGGTGTTTAGCGCAGGGTCGCCGAACAATCTTTCATTAACGGGCAGTACGGGCGGATTGAGCGTTTCTCTGGTTGTAGGCGCGATGATCGGCATTACGGAAGAGAACGGCGGCGGCGCTCCTTGCGAAGCGGGCGTAGGTTCGTTTCTGCCGCCACCGCCACCGCCGGTTGCATCCTTATCTTTGAGAGGCAACGTATCATCCTGCGGTCTGTAATAAGGCGCATTAATCACTGTGATACCGGGATTTTTTTTGGCGACCTCTGTTTGTCTTGCGTTGAAAGCCCATAAAACGAGCATCGCCGCGAAGAAGATCGCATAGAGCACAATAGCTATAGCAAGACCGAATTTGAGAAGCGACTTGCGACGATAGTTACCTACGCCGTCGCCTCTGAATGCGCTTGTGATGTAGAGTTTGGGATTTTCGTGAAACTCGCGCGTAGCTTCTTTGAACTCGTCTGCCAGTCGCTTGACGAGCGACGGCTGGGCAGAGAACGACCCACAGAACAAAGCATCTTCTTGCATGTTCCCTCCGGGGAAGCCTGTAGCCTTAGCACGGTTCGACGTAACAGGCTTGTGAGTTATAAGAGGGATTGACCCTCTACCATTTCTGTTTGCACGCTCTTCAGCAGGGGGCGGTGAAGAGTCTGTTAATTCTCGGATTGAGCACGACACCGACCGCAAAGAGACGGATCACTTTGTCGGCAGCATTGTTGATGTTCTAGTGTCTATTCTGATTGCAGCGCGACTGATTCGATACGTCCACCTGCCGCGTGCAACTTTAGAATGATTCGCGAAGATAAACTTGCAGAAGATGATCTGATAAGCAGGCAGAGAGATGAGTCCTTGACTATCTGACGGGAAATCAGTGGGTGATACTTTTCGCCGATTTTTTGCGCGTTAATAAAGTGAGGGGCAAAAGCAAGCTGCTCCTTTATCACTATGTTTAATTAGAAACCATACGGGAGAAGAAGTTATGACAAAGCAAAATGGCACAGCGCCTGCGCCGCAGATTCCGGCAGATGCATACTTGATGCAATTGGCGTTTGGCCCATTGTTGACACAAGCTCTATATGTTGCCGCCAAATTGGGCGTGGCCGATCTGCTCGCCGAAAAACCCCTGCCGGTAAGCGAACTCGCCGCGCGCACAGATACGCACGAACGCGCGCTGTATCGCGTATTGCGAAGTTTAGCGAGTGTGGGCGTATTTTCCGAGACCGACCCGAAAGTTTTTGCGCTCACGCCTTATGCAGAGCCGCTTCGCTCTGATGCGCCAAACTCGTTACGAAACGGCGCGATTTTCATGGGAGAAGAATGGCATTGGCGAGTCTGGGGCAACATGCTTCACAGCGTCCGAACCGGCGAACCTGCCTGGGGACGCGTGCATGGCGCTGAGGTTTTCGAGCACTTTGCCGCGAATCCTGAACAGGCCGAGATTTTCAATCGCGCTATGACCGACGGATCAATCGGGACAGCTCCGGCTGTCGTAGAGGCTTACGATTTCTCGGGCCTCGATACCATTACAGACATTGCTGGCGGTCACGGCTATCTGCTGGCGCAAATCTTGAAAGCGAATCCGAACCTTAAAGGAGTCCTGTTTGATGTGCCCTCGGTCATTGCTGGCGCGAGCGCAGTTTTGGAAAAAGAGGGAGTAGCGAGGCGGGTTGAGAAAGTATCGGGCGACTTTTTCGTGGCAGTGCCGCCGGGCTCGGATGCTTACATGATGAAACACATCATTCACGATTGGGATGATGAACGCTCGATCAAAATTCTAAGGAGCACCCGCGCCGCGATGCCTGACCATGGCAGAGTTTTATTGATTGAAGTGGTTGTGCCTGTAGGCAACGAACCGCATTACAGTAAAATGTTAGACCTCGAAATGCTCACGTCGCCCGGTGGACTTGAGCGCACACCGGAAGAATACGAGGAGTTGTTCAGCGCTGCTGGTTTGCGATTGTCGCGTATCATTGCCACCGAGTCGCCATACAGCATCATTGAAGCCGTGAAAGCTTAGAAGAAACGATGAATGCGGAATGATGAATGATGAATTAAGAAGCTCTCTTCCGTTCATCATTCATCGTTCATCGTTCATCATTTCTTCGGCGCTGCTCGCTCACCAATTCCAAATATGTGATTCGTTCCTCTGATAATGATCACGCCGTCTGAAATCGCAGGCGTAGCCATCATTGCTTCGCCTATCGGGTTTATCGCCAGCAACTCATACTTGGGACCAGCTTTGATGACATAGACTTCTCCGTCTTCGCTTGCGAAATATAACTTCCCGTCAGCGGCAACAGGCGAAGCGCTGAAACCTATGCTTTGATCATTTATACGCTGTTGATAGATTTGTTCGCCGGTCTTCGCGCTATAGCAAACCAATACGCCTCTGTCCGAGCAGGCATACAGATAGTCGCCGTAGACTATAGGCGTGGGCACATAAGGCCCGCCGCGCGGCAGTCGCCAGACGACCTGCGCGCTTGAGCTTTGTTCGCCCTTCAAAGAAATATCGCCGACTGCGCCGGGGCGAATGACCTTGATGGGACGCCCTCCCGGCCAGCCGCCCGTCAGGTAGAACATTTCGTTTGCTATGAAAGGTGTCGGGACTTGCACAATCAAATCCTCGTTCGAGTATCTCCATAACTCACGGCCTGTTATCGGGTCATATCCGCGAATGTATCTCGGGGCGTTGGTGATAAGCTCTGCGCGGGCCTTACCCTCGTAGATAGTCGGAGTGCTCCAGGAAGGCATTTCGCCTCTCGGCACAGACCAGACACGCTTTCCGTCCTTGAGATCATAAGCGGCGATGAAAGACTGAGCGTGCCCGTCACATTGAACGATCACGAGATTTTTGTAGATGATGGGAGAGCTTGAATACCCCCATTGATAAGTGGCGTCGTCGTGCAGTCCGGGATCAAGGACGCCCAGGTCTTGTTTCCAAATCAGATTCCCGTTGAAATCGAAACAGAACAACCCTTCGGATGCGAATATAGCTACGACATTCTTGCCGTCAGTCGCGGGCGTAGAATTTGCCTGAGTCGCTTTAAGATGACGCTTAACTTTCGGCACACCCTCGTGAGCAGCCTTCTGCCAGATGATGCGCCCGCTATTTTTATCAAGGCAGTAGACGCGCCAACTGTGCCTTGTATCTTCTTTGACCGGCGCGTTGTCGTCTGTGTCTGTGCGAAAAGCCGAATCAGCATCTTGACGAACAGCAGTCGTGATGAAAACCCGGTTGTCCCAGATAATAGGGCTGGAATGCGCAAGTCCTGGAATGCGAGTCTTCCAAAGTACGTTTGTGGAATTTTGACTATTCCAAGTTGCCGGTAAAGCCTTTCCAACCGCGACGCCTGAAGCCTGCGGGCCTCGGAAGGAGGGCCAGTTCTGAGCATGAGCTATCGTCATAAGACCAAGACATAAAATAAGCGCGAAAACAGCCTTCATGATTTTTAATTTCTCCGAGCGTGGTATCGCCTACGAGTAGGAGGACAGGCACAAATGGATTATCCGCTCACAGATAGTACAACAGATGGCAGGGATTTTCGTTGTATCTTGTTGTAAAAACTTGCAAATAACGTCAATTGCTGACGACTGAATTAGCCTGACTTATTCGACAGCGCGTTAAGATAAAAAGCGGATTAGCACCTCAACCTGATCTTGCGCCATCACGCGATTTGAATAAGCCAGGTGTTCAAGGTCGCTCGACGGTTTAGCACTAGCCGTAATTTTCAAGCCAAAGGAAAAAGGCTAACACCCCTGCGGCAATGGCAAGGCCAATGATCGCTATCTTAGCACCTGTCGAAAGGTTGTGGCCTTTTACTTGCGCCACATCGGGATAAGTAACCACAGTGGTTGCGCCAGTGCTTATGTCAGTTATAGCGAAACGATCTTCCCCGACTTCGCTGATGTATCCTGCGAGTTTCGTTTTATCACGTAGCTTGACAACGACGCGTGCTTCTTTTCCGATCCCAAGCTTGTGAATACCCGTTTTTACCTTCTCGGCGAGTCGAGCTTGTTTTTGAGTATCTGTGGATGCAGAGGCGGATTGTGTGCCAACCACTAAGTGAATCAATAGCGCAGCAAGCGTGAGTGACAGAAGTTTCTTACACATTATTATCTCCTGAGCTTCTGACGAGAGTCACCCGGTTGGCCTGCACGCTCGAATATAGTAGCACGGTTTTGCCAACTATCTCCCACATGATGATCGTCGGTAGGGAATTATTCCTCTTCTGGCTATAATAGAAAGCTGGCGCTATAACAATAAAAGTATTATGAACGAGCAAACGCTACCCGTATTACTGGTATCCTGTTACGAACTTGGGCATCAGCCTGCAAGCCTCGCCGTTCCTATGGGATTCTTGCGGCGCGCTGGGTACGAGGCGGAAGCGATGGATGTGTCGGTCGAAGGTTTCGATGAGCAGAAAGTGAAACGCGCACGCTTCATCGGCATCTCAGTCCCGATGCACACGGCACTCAGATTGGGGCTGCGCGTTGCCGAAACGATTCGCCGCATCAATCCCGGCGCACACATTTGCTTTTATGGATTGTACGCTTCGCTCAACGCCGACTACCTGCTCGATACTGTAGCCGATTCTGTCATTGGCGGAGAGTTTGAACAGTCGCTTGTTGATCTAATCAAAGCGATAGATGAAGGGTCGCCGGTCAGCGTCGAGCAGGGCAGCGCGAAAAAACTGCCTGTGCTTGCGCGGCTGAATTTTCCGCTTCCAGAGCGCAAGCGTCTTCCCGCGCTCGAACGTTACGCCAAACTTGAGCGCAACGGCGAACAGCATATTGCGGGCTACGTCGAAGCAAGTCGCGGATGCCTTCATCATTGCACGCATTGTCCGATTCCTCCTGTTTACAACGGGCGCTTCTTCGTCGTGCCTGAGCAGATTGTGCTCGAAGACATTCGCCAGCTTGTCTCGGCGGGCGCTCGTCACGTGACATTCGGCGACCCTGATTTTTTGAACGGCCCGACGCACAGCCTTAGAATCGCGCGCGCAATGCACGAAGAGTTTCCCGAACTGACTTTCGACTTCACTGCGAAGGTCGAGCACATAATTAAATATCGCTCGCTGATGTCGGAACTTGCCCGCGCGGGCTGCGTCTTCGCGGTTTCGGCGGTTGAGTCGTTAAGCGACACGGTACTCGCCCATCTCGAAAAAGGCCACACGCGCCAGGACGTGGGCCTTGCGCTTCATATACTTCGTGATGCAGGCATTGCGCTCAGGCCGTCCTTCGTATCCTTCACGCCGTGGACTACGATTGACGATTTTATTGAAGTGCTCGATTTCGTTCGCTCGCACAATCTCGTAGACCATGTTGACCCCGTGCAATACAGCATTCGCCTGCTCGTGCCGCCCGGCTCGCTGCTTGTTTCGCGGCCCGGCACTGATCAGTGGCTTGGGCCGCTTGCGCAAGAGTCGTTCAGCTATAACTGGTCGCACACAGACCCACGGATGGACGAGTTACACAAACAGGTTGTTAATATAGTCGAGCAAGCGGTTCTCAGAAATGAAGACACAGGCATAACGTTTCAACGAATCCGCGAAGCGGCAAGCCGAGCGCGCGGCGATGAAGAAATGGTTCGCTATGCGCCTGAGATTGCGCCGATGAGGCTTCGCCCGCCGCGTCTCACGGAAGCATGGTTCTGCTGAGCGGAGCCTACGCGGGACCAGTTTGGTCCCCTCGAAAAAAGATCGGGAGTTTAAGAGCAATGATGAATCGAAGGATTTGAAATATGAAATCGCGTGATTCATCCCTTTCTGCTATCGCGTTCATCATTTACAATTACATTGAAGGAGTTTTGATATGAGTTCACCATTAGCCGATAACATTCAGATAAAAGCAGAAGTAGATCAGCAAGATATTCGCGTTTGCCGTTTCACGGTTGATCGCCCGGTTCATTCCGGTTCGGCTGTTTTCACGAGCGCCGAAGAATCGAAGGACAACGACCTGGCCGACAGGCTTTTCAAAATACCGGGCATCTCGAAAGTAGAGCTTGACGGATACCGTGTGGCCGTGACCCAGTCGGGCACTGAAGACTGGCGACAGTTTGGCAAGCGCATAGGCACTGCCATTCGCGCTTTCTTCAACCCGCCTCCGGTGGTTGCCGAAGGCGACCGATTGCCGTCAGAGGCCGTGCGTACAAAGGTGCAGCAGGTGCTTGACGATATGATCAATCCCGGCGTGGCCGCGCACGGTGGCTTTGTCGAACTGCTCGACGTGCAGGACGACAATGTGTTCATACGCATGGGCGGAGGCTGTCAGGGCTGCGGCGCTGCCGACGTTACCTTGAAGATGGGCATCGAAAGAATGATTCGCGATCAGGTGCCTCAAGTGCGCGAGATATTCGACTCGACGGATCACGCTTCGGGCCAGAATCCTTTTTACGCTCCGTCGAAGTAATCAGAAGGCAGTAGGCGGTGATTGGACTGATAAGAAGCGTCAATTGCTTACTGCCCTGTGGCTTCTGTCTTCTGCCGACTGCTTTCTGCTTCCTTAATTGCCTTGTCAACGTTGACAAAAAGCAGACAGCGCGAGTCCGACGATCAGAAATATTATTAGCGAAAGAATCGAGAGGCGGTAGCTGTCTGTGAATTGATATGCCAGCGCGAACAGCAGCGGCCCAAGCCAACTGGTTCCCTTGTCGCTCACTTCGTAGAGGCTGAAATACTCGGCCTCCTTTCCTTCCGGAATCATCAACGAGTAAAGCGAGCGGCTGAGCGCCTGGCTCCCACCGAGCACTATGCCTATGACTGCGCCCATGATCATAAAATCGCGCGCGGTCTTGAGCGCCGCGTAAGCGTAGATGACTCGTGCCTACCCAGATAATCAAACTGATGATGATGGCACGCTTCGTGCCCACAGCCTTCGCGATAAAGTTGAAGATAGTCGCGCCAAAGAAGGCGACGAACTGGACTATCAGAACGGTCGTCGTAAGCGTCAAGGTTTCCAGCTTAAGTTCTTCGCTGCCAAACTGCGCCGCGAGCGCGATGACCGACTGTATGCCGTCGTTGTAAAGCAGGAATGCGAGCAAAAACAATAGCGTTTGCGGATACCGGGTTAAGCTTTTGATAGTGTGCTTGAGTTGCTTGAACCCTACGCTTATACGATTCTCGCCGGGCGGCAGGCTTCGAACTGCTCGCCTGCGTTTGAGCAGCGCAAGCGGGACGAGCGTGAACAAAGCCCACCACAACCCCGATGATAGCAGGCTGATGCGAATGGCATGAGACTCGCTGAGTCCCAAAGATTCGCGTTTGACATAAAGCGCGATGTTTGCCGCCAGCAACAAACCTCCTCCGGCGTACCCCCACGCAAAACCTATTGACGAAACCGAGTCGCGCCGGTCGGGGCTTGCGACATCGTTGAGATAAGCGTTGTAGAAAACCAACGAAGCGCCGATGCTGAGGTTCGCTATGACAAACAGCACGACGCCGAGCAGGTAATTGTCGCCCTTCAGAAAATACATCCCCATCGTCGCAAACGATCCGGTGTAGGCGAAAAAAATCAGCAACTGCTTTTTCAGATTCGAGTAATCTGAAATAGCGCCCAACAGCGGCAGAACGAGCATCTGGAGAAATACTGACAGAAAAACGGCGAGCGAGAAGACAGAGCCGGGGCGGATTTTCAGGCCCAGCGGATGAACGAATCCTTCGGCGTCAGCCGCCGCCTTCGCAACAGCCGTTAGATAAGGGCCGAGAAAGACCGTCACCACAGTCGTGTAGAAAGCCGAGTTTGCCCAATCGTAGACATACCATCCGAACAATTCGCGGCGATCATTCATGAGAAATAATCCTGAAAGGTTTAATGTCTTTGATGCGAGTGAAGCGCCAGCATACGTTATCAGCGCGCGTTCTAGCAAGGATGGATTGATTTCTGATTCGGCCCAGTTGCTTATTTTTTATTCATCGGTCATTCTTCACTAATAAACATCATAAGAGTGGAATCATGCGTCGTGTAAGCAAAGAAGAAGAGGAACGCGACTTGGGATTTGGCTCGGTGGTCGCGCACGAAAGCCGACAGCGGCTCTTAAATCGAGACGGCAGCTTCAACGTTGCGCGCAGGGGGTTGAGTTTCTGGACATCGCTCAGCCTTTATCACCGGCTGCTGACAATGTCGTGGTCGAAATTTCTAGCCCTCGTCGCGCTCTTTTACCTCATCGGCAATCTCATCTTCGCATTCGCCTACATGGCATGCGGGCCGGAGGCGCTCGTGAGTTCGCCGGAGGTGACTTTCAAGAACGAATTCCTGCGCGCGTTCTTCTTCAGCGTAGAAACATTCGCGACAATTGGCTATGGCAACATCATCCCCACGGGACCGGCTGTGCATATAATCGTCACTATTGAATCCTTAGTCGGCCTGCTTGGATTCGCGCTCGCCACAGGGTTGTTGTTCGCAAGGTTTTCCAGACCGACGGCTAAGATCATATTCAGCCAGACGGGCCATCGTAGCGCCTTACAGGGACATAACGGCGTTTGAGTTTCGCATCACAAACGCGCGCACAAACCAGATCATCGAGCTTGAAGCCAAAATCCTTTTCGCGCAATTTGAAGAAGATGAGAATGGAAAGAGCGTTCGCCGTTTTTATCCTTTGAGCCTTGAGCGCGACAGGGTTGTCTTCTTCCCCTTGAGCTGGACGATTGTGCATCCGGTTGACGAGACCAGTCCGCTTTATGGCCTCGCGCAGGAAGACCTGCGCCGCACGAACGCGGAGTTTCTGATTCTTCTGACAGGCATTGACGAAACATTTTCGCAGACCGTTCACGCGCGGTCTTCTTACAAGGCCGACGAGGTAGTCTGGAACGCGAAGTTCGCTAACGTATTCAATCGCGCGCTGGAAAACGATATGCTGACGATTGACGTGCGGCGCATTGACATCATCGAGCGAGTCGAAACATCGAGCAATTCATGACGCGAGGCAAGTGGATGCGGATGAGATTAATTAACTTATTTATCTTTCTCGCGCTCGCAGGCGACGCGGCGTCAGCGCAATGGAGCTTGCAATCGAGCGGCACGGATGCAGACTTTCGCGGACTGTGCGCCGTTAGTTCGACAGTCGCGTGGGCGAGCGGGACTCGCGGCACTTACACGCGAACGACCGACGGCGGCAAGACGTGGCGCGCGGGCACGGTAGAGGGCGCTGGCGAACTGGACTTCCGTGACGTTGATGCGTTTGACGAGTACACCGCTTACCTGTTGAGCATAGGCAAGGGCGAATCATCGAGGATTTATAAAACGACTGACGGCGGCGCACACTGGACTCTGCAATTCACTAATAAAACGGCTGAAGGGTTCTTCGACGCGATGGCTTTCTGGGATCGCGATCACGGCATCGCGATGAGCGATCCGGTCGATGGCCGTTTTCTCATCATCACAACCGATGACGGCGGCCGAACGTGGAATCAAGTTCCTGCGAGTAACCTTCCGCCCGCTGTCAAAGGCGAAGGAGGCTTTGCGGCGAGCGGCACCTGCATAACCGTCCAAGGCAAAAGCAACGTGTGGTTTGCAAGCGGCGGCTCTGTTGCTCGCGTGTTTCGCTCGACCGACAGAGGCCGCACGTGGCAGGTCGCAACGACTCCGATCACAGGCGGCACGGAATCTGCGGGAATTTTTTCAATCGCATTCAAAGATGCCTGGAACGGCATCATCACAGGCGGCGATTATCGCAAGCCCGAAGAGGCCGTGAACAATGTGGCGACGACAACAGACGGAGGGCGAACGTGGAAACTCGCGCAAGGCGACGCGGCCAAAAGGGTATCGCTCGGCGGTCGCATATGTTCCTGCCACAGGCGGCTTCGTGCTAGTTGCGGTCGGAACATCGGGTTCGGATTCTTCAAAAGACGGCGGGAATAATTGGACTGATCTTGACCGGGAGAATTACAACTCTGTGAGTTTCACCGCAGGCGCGGGTTGGGCCGCCGGGCCGCGCGGTCGCATTGCGAAGTTTCCGGTCTATTGCTTCTGAATGTGAGACGCTATAAATGACCAATCGAATCACCGTATACGGCGCGCTTCTGCTGGCAGTTGGTTTTATGATGTTCATTCCTTTGCGCCGTGCCGACTGTGCTCAAAAACGTGCGCTGCGTTGCACGAAAACGGCGCTTGCAGCTTTGAAGCCTTTTCCTGAACTCGACTACGAATGCGAAGAGCATGATGAAGACAGTCGAAAAAGCCCCGAAAGGCGTGCCGCATTGCAGGCTTACTTAAAAGAACTCGAATCATTGACAGACGCAGGCTGGTGGGCCGCTCCGGTTGAAGACCTCAACATCTGCGCGATTATCAAAGAAGCCCGCGCGATGACCGCTTCTGAGCGACACGATTTTTAATTAACAACGACCGAAATGAAAACAAATAGCCTTATCAACGCGTAAGTAAAGATGACTATCTCAAACAGCGAGGCACACAGATGACGAAAAGAAATATTCGCGCGCTCATTTTAATTTCAGCGATTCTACTTCTCCCCATTCATCTTCAAGCTCAGGAAACAAACGACAGGTTCAAAGAGCAGCTTGAGCCGATGATCGAACAGGCGCTCAAACAGGCGAACGTTCCGGGCTTTGCCATCGCCGTTGTTCAAAATCAAAAGATAGTTTATGCCGCGGGATTCGGCGTAAAAAATCTTACAAACAAAAATGAAAAGATCACGCCGCAATCGCTGTTTCACATGGCCTCGATCACGAAACCATTCGTCGCCACTTCGATAATGCAGCTTTGGGAACAGGGAAAGATCGATCTGGATGCGCCGCTCATAAAGTATCTGCCTTACTTCCGAATGAAAGACGAGCGATACAAAACGATCACCATACGGCAGATGTTGAGCCACGTATCGGGAATGCCCGATGTGGAAGATTACGAGTGGGAAAAGCCGCAGTACGACGATGGCGCGCTCGAACGATACGTGCGCAGCCTCACTGATCTTTCGCTGATCGCAGAGCCCGGCACTATGTTTCGATACTCCAACATGGCTTATGAAATACTGGGCGATGTGATAGCGAAAGTTTCAGGCGAGAGTTTTGAAGATTACGTGAAGCATCACATCCTTGAGCCGCTCGGAATGAAATCGAGCACGCTGCTCGTAAAACAGGCTGCCCCGAAGTTACTGACAAGCCCGCATGTTTTGGGTGAATCGTATGAGCCGAGTGTGAGCCGGGTGTTTCCATATAATCGCATGCACTCGCCGAGTTCGACGCTCTACTCGAACGTGTTGGATATGGCTCGATGGGCGATTGCGAATATGAATCGCGGCGAGCTTGACGGCAAGCGAATACTGAAGGCTTCAACTTATGATTTGATGTGGAAGCCCGCAGGGGATAAGTGGCAAAACATCGGCATCAGTTGGTTTTTAGGAGCGCGCAAAGAGTATAAGACAATCGGACACAGCGGCGGCGACACGGGTTTCCGCAGCAATCTTTTGATGATACCCGATAAAGGCGTGGCCGTAGTAATGATGACGAATTACGATGGCCCATCGCCGCTCGGCGGCATAACGAATGCGGCGTTGGATGTGGCGCTGGGGCTTCCACCTGAGCCGATTGTATTCAAGGATGCGATAGCGATAGTGCTTTCCAAAGCAATAGCGAGCGAAGGGCTTGAAGCGGCTGTGAAGAAGTACTACGAGTTGAAGAAGACCGCGCCCACCGCATATGCGTTCGAGGAACCCCAGTTGAATGATCTGGGATACAAATTAATGACGCGCGGGAAATTGAAGGAAGCGATTCGAGTATTACAATTGAACGTAGAAGCGTATCCACAGTCCTCGAACGTTTACGACAGTCTAGGCGAAGCATATATGAAGAACGGCGACCGCGAGCTTGCGATTGAGAACTATGAGAAGTCGTTAAAGCTCGACCCTGCGAACCAGAACGCCGTCGAGATGCTGAAAAAGTTGAAAGGGCAGTAGCAGTAGTCAGCTTTGCCGGAATAAAATTCCGCTCTGAATGTATATAGGAAATAGCCCCAAAAGTTTGCCGGACTTGCGCGGCGAGTTTTGGGGCTGCTTATTTTGAAAATGATGTAAAATCCGCGACCGTCGCGCAGCGCGTAGTTTTTAGTGAGCAGTGGTAGAATTAAAAAGCAGGTAAACTGGGATGTTGATCAAGAAGCCCGACAGACATCAAAGGCAACGAGATAACGGACAAAGATGTTTATATGTCGCGCCGCCTGTTTATGCGCGGAGCAGTGCTTGCGGCGACGACTATCGCGAACGGGATGGCTTTATCGCCAGTTCGCTTCGCCGAGCCAGGACGGAAAAGTCGGAGAGAAAATCACCGACGTGCAATCTGCGCCTTCTTCGGTCGAGCAAACTGTCAGTGAAGCGACGACTTCATACAACGACATAACTCACTACAATAATTTCTACGAGTTCTCGACGAGCAAGGGAGCCGTCGCCGCAAAAGCTAAAAACTTCGTCACACGCCCGTGGACTGTAGAAGTCGGCGGGCTTGTTCAAAAGCCTAAAACTTTCGATATTGATGACCTGATAAAGCTCAGCCCGCCCGAAGAGCGCATATATCGCCATCGCTGCGTCGAAGGATGGTCGATGGTCATCCCGTGGGTAGGCTTTCCGCTCTCGAAGCTTTTAGATCGCGTGGAACCAATGTCACAAGCGAAGTATGTAGCTTTCGAAACGCTGGCCGACGCGAACCAGATGCCGAACATCAACACGAGATATTTTGGATTGGCCTTATGTCGAAGGCTTGCGATTGGATGAAGCTATGAACCCGCTGACGATTCTTGCAAACGGGCTTTATGGCGAAACGCTCCCGCCTCAAAACGGCGCGCCGCTTCGACTTGTTGTGCCGTGGAAGTACGGATTCAAAGGGATAAAGTCCATCGTGAAGATTCGCCTCGTGGAAGAGAGCCGCCAGCTACCTGGAATATTGCCGCGCCCGACGAATACGGATTCTATTCAAATGTGAATCCGAACGTGAACCACCCGCGATGGAGCCAGAGGACGGAACAGCGCATAGGCGAGTTCGGCAAACGCGACACCTTGATGTTTAACGGCTATGCAGATCAGGTCGCGCACATGTACGAGGGCATGGATTTGCGGAGATATTTTTGAAAGGCGCTCTAAGTGAAAGACACTCGATTTGCAAGGTTCATCATATTCGCAAACAGCATGGTGCCGCTCGCGCTGTTGGCCAACGACGCGTATTATCACAGGCTCGGCGCGAACCCTTACGAGTTCGCCACGCGCACAACGGGCGCGCTGGCGTTGTTATTTTTAATACTCTCGCTCGCAGTGACGCCGCTCAGAAAAATGCTCGGATTGCCGTGGATGGTGAAGTTCCGAAGGATGCTCGGGCTGTTCGGATTCTTCTACGCCGTCCTGCACCTGCTGACCTATACATGGTTCGATAAGTTCTTTGATGTGAAAGCGATTATCGAAGATGTAGGCAAACGGCCTTTCATCACGATTGGAATGGCCAGTTTCGTATTGCTTGTTCCTCTTGCGATAACCTCGACGCAAAAAATGGTCAAGCGATTGGGTGGCCGAGCGTGGAGCCGATTGCACAAGCTTGCTTATGTTGCGGCAGCCGGTGGTGTGATTCATTACTACATGCTTGTGAAAGCCGACACGCGCGAGCCGCTACTTTTCGGCGCTGCGCTGGCGCTTGTTTTGATCTATCGAATTGTGAACAAGTACCTGCCGCGCTACACTGAGCGCGTACCCACAAGAGCGCAGGCTCGACAGAATTAAACAAATTCAATAAAAGTATAAGGCGGCGAGCCGGAATTTGTTTTGCGTTTTGAGAGAACTGTGCTGAACAACAAAAAGATCATCGTCGTCATGCCTGCTTACAACGCGGCCAGAACGCTTGAGCAAACCTATGGCGAAATACCTGCGGATGTCGTTGACGACATTCTGCTGGTGGATGACAAGAGTTCGGACGCGACAGTGGCGATGGCAAAAGATATGGGATTGACCGTATTTTTGCACAAGCAAAACATGGGCTACGGCAGGAACCAGAAAACCTGTTACCGCGAGGCGCTCAAAAGCGGAGCCGACATCATCATCATGCTCCATCCTGATTATCAATACTCCCCGAATCTCATCGTGTCGCTCGCAGGCATGATCGCGTATGGCGAATACGACCTGGCGCTGGGTCAAGAATACTGGGCATCGGGGCGCTCAAAGGAGGAATGCCGCTCTACAAATATATATCCAATCGTTTCCTGACCCTGGTTCAGAACATACTGCTCAACTACAAGCTGTCGGAATACCACACGGGCTATCGCGCATTTGCTCGAAAAGTTCTCGAAGATTTACCGTTGGAAGACAACTCTGACGATTTCATATTTGACAATGAAATACTGGCGCAAGCCATCTATTTCAAATACAGAATCGGAGAAGTTTCCTGCCCGACCCGTTATTTCGCAGAAGCTTCTTCGATCAATTTCACCAGAAGCGTGAAGTATGGATTAGGCGTGCTTGCGACCTCGATCAAGTTCCGATTGCAAAAGATGAGGCTGGGGAAATTCAAAATCTTCGACTCGGCGGGGAGCAAACTGATGCTCGATTATTACGAGCGCGTGGCTAAGTAGAATGCGGATCACACGATGAATGAGAAGCTCCGTCAGGGAGCAACCTCGCAATCAAGGGGTAGCTCCTACCGGAGCTACAAATCAATTGCTCAACTATTGGCACTAATATATTTGGCTCAACTAACTGTGCAACTAAATAATCCAGAAGCTACTGTGGAAGCCACAGAACCTTTACACAAAATTCGCTTGACACAGAAGAGAAAGTTAAATTACATTCGCACGTGATTGACTCTTTGGGTAAGAATGAAGTACAAATAAGGGTAATGGTTACCTAACTCTCATAACGCTACTGGTTGCCATCTCTAATAGATACTTGGTCCCGTGCAAATAAGTTTTCCTCACCAAAATTGATTGACTCTACTGAACCGTTGAAATGTTGATAGAGCTTAGCCATAAATAATTTGGCAAGACCAGCTCCCTGCTTGACCGGCTGAACATCTACCTTGCCTCAGAGACAACCCCCTGTGAAAGGAGTGTGCTCGATGCACAGCTTATACGATCTAAAATCCTACGTGCAAATGAAGTCTTCGCAACGAATCATTGGCTCAATAGCGGTAATGCTATCAGCCTCACTATTCATTTTCTATCTTGGCAGACCCACTTCCCACACTCGTGCAGCAACCATCAGTGGTCCGCTACATCTGGCCTCAATCCCTTACTACTCAATAAAGGGCGACTGGGATGTCTATCTTGACTTTGAATAATTCGGTTAGTAGCCCTCTTGTCGCATCGCTCACCTTGTATTCACTTGATGGTGATGCCTTGCAGCTACCGGATGTATCCCTGTTCGCGAATGATACCGTCACGGTTCGCCTGAGCGAGCTTGTTGCACAATCAGGCGATAGCAAGGGGCGGTTTCAAGAAGGCAAAAGAGCATCAAGTTGCCGCTTTAATCACGATAATGGGATACGCCCTAGCCCCCCGCAGTTGACAGTATTGGATTCAGAAGCATGGGCTATCATTCGACATAGAGCCGCCTATGGGTTTTAAATCGTCAACGCTGGAAACGTTGTGGTGGTCGCCAGACGATAAAACTAGCGGCCAGATTATGCTTTCAAATACGACTGCTGAAAAGCTGGACGCACATCTCAACATTGAATGGCGAGGCATTGTCATGCCGACCCCAGCGCTTTCTTTATCTGCGCATCAAACAATGGTGTTGGACATCGAGAAACTCTTGAAGGGTCTCGGCGTGAAAGCTAAAGGGATTGGAGAGAGGTGGTCTATCAATCAGTCATAGCGGAGTGCCGGGAGCGTTGAAGATCGCGCAAGGTGTAGTGTTAAACAATGAGCGACATTTCGCTTCAAATCTGAGCTTTGCTGATGTGTTAGCACAAAACACTTCAACGCTAAATGCAACAGGGCTTCTGCTTGGTCGTCCTACTGCCGGTTCTGTCTTTGATCGAGCAGTCTTTCTTCACGCCTCAACTCGCTTTGAAGAATACAACGAAATCTAAGCAGGCAGTTACCGTTACGGTTCAATATACTGCAAACGGGCGATTATCAACGAAGGCCCTGCCTGTGGTGAGTCTTTCATCTCACGAGGTGCATGGTTGATTTTTCCCGCTTTGTCGAGAGCCTGCGGAATGTTTCGGTTGATATTCGCGGCAGGATTGAGAGTGGAATATACAGGCGCGCCCGGCTCTATTATCGGCTCGCTTACGAGCGTTGACAGGTCGCAATCTATAGTGGTGGATGCGCCGTTCTTCAGCCAGTCGGAGCGAGCAAGCTGGGAGGCAACCCTCATCCATTTCGGCTGGATGAGAACGCTCAATCAATCGCATACTTCACCAACATAACCGGGAAGTCTACTAGAGTGCCTGGTAGGTGTGCATCTTTACATCAAGAGGGCGGCTTATATACGCCTGAGTTGATCCCTGTAGCAAGCAGCAAAAACAAAGCAATACGACCTGCTCGAAATTCGTAACAGCCAGGTCAAAGATGTGCAGGAAAGGATGCTGCCGCCAAATCTGACGAAGGGGCAGTTATTCTGGCATCCGCACGAAGGCGAAGCGTTGATCGGGCGGGTAGTCACTATGGATAAAGCGAGCGGGACTGCGAGCAATTTCAGTTGTCAGAGTTGCTGCGGGCAAGAGCCAATCAGATTCGATGTTACGCCGATCCCTTTAATCGGACCTCCCGGCACTTCCACACAGATGAACGTAATGGAGTGGGATACGCTTTGTGGGCAGATGCAGCTTGGGCCGTACAATGTGACAAACTCGTGTCACTATGTTTCCAACAATACTTCCGTGGCAACGGTGAACGCGACCGGAAAGGTGAGCTATGTTGGGGCATGGGGTCTACGACAATTACAATGACGATGAATTACTATCGTTCGGATGCGATCAGCGCGGAGGATTGCGGAATGTTTCCTGCTACTTTTACAGAGGATTGCTCGGTAGCCGTAACGTCACACATCAATAGCATCTCTCCTACGCGCGCTCTGAGAGGGACTATTATAGAGGTAGTTATTCAAGGTACTGGTTTAGCGTCTACTGCTCCTGGTTCTACTACGACCGTAAGCGCTGGCACAGGCATTAGCGTGAGTATTGATCCTCACTTCGTCACAAACAGCGAAGTGGACGCGACCTTCACCATCGCAGGCGATGCACCTGCCGGCAACCACGCTGTAAGAGTCACGGTCAACGGGCAAACGAGTGACAACAGCGTTAATTTCTTTGTGCAGATTCCTACCAAACTAAGGCGAGATAGTATGAGCGGCGTGATCTCCGAAACAAATGGAACCATAAACGGGCAGCCGAATCAGTGTGGAGCATATCGGAACCTCTCATACACGTTACTTGATCAAGGGGGGCAGCCAATCCTTACTAACCAACCAATAACGGAGTTGTTTACTAATTACAGCGGTCCTCCGGGATCAGCGCCTCAGAATAAAACTGTAAATTTGACCGATCGGATAGTGGACGATGTAGTCGGTTTTTCTACAACAGCGCCTACATGTCCATCTCCTTTCACGGCCACTGTGACACAGAAATTCAATGTGCTCGTAGGTCTAAATGTATATAACCTTAGTACAACTAACTCCCATAAGTTTCAGGGCGGAATTCATCGGGAGCAAATACAGTAAATATTGTAACGACGACACCCTAATCGCCACTGAAGGAGGAAAGATGGGCAGGCTCAATAGTTTTGCAGTATTCCTTATGATTGTCCCATTACTACTAGCTGTAACGGGACAAACCAATCATGTCAAGAAGCCAATTTCATCTGAGGATGTACTTGCGCGCCAAGTACCAGGGAACGACCTTGAATACCTTACGACGGTTGATGCTGTTTCCTTGACTCTTAATTACACAGGTGTCCCAGGTGGCATTATTAGAATAGGAAGTTGTAAAGAAGAAACAATCAAACAACCTTGGAAAGCTCAAGGCTCACCATTACGACAGGTTCTAGACACAATTGTAGCTGCGGACCCGCGATATCGGTGGCAGCACGAAGATGGTGTCATTAACGTTGTTCCGGCTACCGGTGAGCCAGATTTCCTTAGAGTTCGAATTACTGAGTTTCAAGTGAAGAATATATCATCGGCCAATGCCGCACTCGGACACCTTCTTGCATTGCCTGAAGTCAAGAAGGGAATGGCGGATCTTAACTTGAAACATGGCTTGAATCTCTTCGTGTCGCCAAAATCACCTCTTCCAGAAACATTCAGCGTGCATTTCAAGGATGTTACATTGCGCAAAGCACTTAATGCCATTGCCAGGGCGCAAGGTCGGGCCGTATGGGATTACATCGAGATGCACTGCGATGGTAAGAATGAGGTCGTCATTAGGTTCTGATCCGGCTGGATGAGAAGCCTCAATCAATCGCATACTTCACCAACATAACCGGGACGCCTACTAAAGCGTTGATAGTAATCTTTCACGAGGGCGGGTTATATACGCCTGAGTTGATCACTGTGGCAGCAGGCGAAACAAAGGCAATAGACCTGCTCGAAATTCGCAACAGCCAGATCAAAGACGTGCAGGAAAGGACGCTGCCGCCAAATCTGACGAAGGGGCAGTTATTCTGGCATCCGCATGAAGGCGAAGCGTTGATCGGGCGGGTGGTCATCGTGGATAAGGCGAGCGGGACTGCGAGCAATTTCAGTTGTCAGAGTTGCTGCGGGCAAGAGCCAATCAGATTCGACGTTACGCCGATCCCTTTAATCGGACCTCCCGGCACTTCCACACAGATGAACGTAATGGAGTGGGATACGCTTTGTGGGCAGATGACGCTTGGGCCTTACAATGTGACAAACTCGTGTCACTATGTTTCCAACAATACTTCCGTAGCGACGGTGAACGCAACCGGACTGGTGGGCTATGCGGGCGTGGGTTCTACGGCAATCACAATGACGATGGATTACTTTCGCTCGGATGCGATCAGCGCAGAGGATTGTGGAATGTTCCCTGCCACGTTTATGCAGGACTGCCCAGTACAAACAGTGGATGTTACGATAGAATCTTTTCTCGGCGTTGGCAAAGGGCAAAGCGTGAATGTGCCAATCACCCTCGCGCCATCGCCAACAATGAGCAATGTTACGCTAACGCTAAGAGCAACAAGCGGCACTGGCTCTGCCCAGATTCGCGTGGAATAACTCCACGACGCTCAATATTAATCAAACCACATCGGTAGCAATTAAAGGCATCACTGAAAGCAGTACGGCTGACAATATAATCCTGGAAGCAAAAGTGAACGGGAGTGTTGTCGAGTCTGAGACCTTCAGCGTTATCTTGGTAACACTGTCGCTGAGAACCAGTGGCAGCGTTTCGATGGATAATGCTGGTCGTACAGCGCTACCAAGCTCACATAGGTACAACAAATCTCGGTTTGCTTTTTTCTACAGGAACGGACGATCATGTGTGGCGAACAGGAGTAGAGATCGTCGGCACAGTACAACCCAGCAACTTCACAGGTTCAATTAAAATCAATCGTGAGGTTGTGGCGTTCCAGAGGGTATAACAATATGACTCTCACTGCGAATGGAGGAGCCATTTGACGATACATCACCGAATGATGTTCGCGATGATGATCCACAATCAGGAGGATCAGGAGGTAAGGTCTATGATCTCGACGCCCCGGGAGTTGGAGGCGGATTCCCGGTGGGTACTATTTTGCGTATCCGCACAAATTTTCGTCAGTGGGCAACGTTGAGCAGCGGTGGTAACCGACTTTCTGCTGATCTACAGTGGTTCTCGCGGGTCTCGATTATCAAAACAAGTGGTAACGACGCGCTTCAGAGTGATGTCGGCGGTGATAACGTTGCGGGAACTGGAACAACCAATCTCAGTTGGAACCTGCAATAAGGCGAATATAAATTGGCAGAAGGAGAGAGATATGGAAAAGAAGTTAAAGGTGACCAATGGAAGTCTACTGTCACTTATAGTCTTGTTGGCACTTACTTTACCGGCACTGGGAGGTACAACCTTGTCTAGTTTAAAGCCGCAATGATGGGAAAATGATGAATTCAAAATCCTTCTTAGATATAAGTGACAAGCAAATGAGAGCGCGCGAGCCGGGTCGTGTGATAGAAGCGATAAAAAGGCTCGGTGAGATGAAATCCTTTGTAGCTATTGATGGCTTGATTCATCTCATTACGTATAAACGAACCTATGAATGGGAGAAGTACGGGTACATTCACTTTCACACGATCACTACCTTGGACCGCTACCCAGCTACGGGTGCATTGTTCGAGATCGGGAAATCATCCTTATCGGCGCTAAAAAAAGTAATAGAAACAGAGGAGACAGGATCACTCGCGGGCGAAAATGCGATCTACACCGTGACGCAAATCTTTCGAGATTCGCCCGCAGAGGGGGGTCGAGTACTTGAAAGATGCAGCGGCTAATGCTTCGTCGTCTCAGGCGGCGCGAAGGCTCTCAGATGCAGCCGAGCGGGTGAAGCGATTTCATCAGCAGTGACGGGTCTCAGGGGTAGCTTCACGGTTCATACCTCTCGGTGAGCCGTGAAGCTACACGCGAGGAATCGCTTTCCGAGCTAGCCAAAGTCGTAGAGGCCGGAACGGAATTGAAGTGGAAGGCCATCGGGGGCGTAAGGCATTGAAATAGTTGACTCACCTGAGTGCCAAGGAGGGATTTCTCGCTTGTAAAGATGAGTCAACTATATCAATGCCCAACTATTGCTATCAGACAGGTCGCTCCTACGGAGCTTCTTATTCAACAGTTCCGATCTTTCATAATTCCTCATTTCGCCTGTTGAGTCTCGCTGAGAAGTTGCTCGCGGAAATATCCCGCCGGTATTGTTCCTTGTTTGATGTAAAGAAGGTGGAACGCCTTCGGCGAAAATTTATCGCCGACCATCTTGGCCGCCTCTTCGCGCATTGCGTATATCTGGTCTTTGCCGAGACGGTAAGTAATTGCCTGCGTCGGCCATTTCGAGTAACGAAAGATCGCGTTCCTTGCAGACTCGCAGCTTGCCCGCTTTGCATCATTGCCTTTCACCGAATCATCGCTGCAAGCGCCCGGAAGGAAATCCACCACTTCCGAAAACAAAGTCACCGCATCATCGTAGCTCATCCGGCCAGTGTGAATACCGGTATCTACTCTCACTCTCAAATCCCGATAGAGCTTGCCTTGAAGTTGATAAAGCCTTTCTTCCGGCGTGTAGAAACCGTTGGGCGCGCCCGGCTGCGGCTCGGCCATCAACGCTTCACTGTAAAGTCCCCATCCTTCGCTCGGCATCGAGTCTTCCCACATCGAAGATGAATCCTCGACGGCTCCAGGCGTCAGCCATCGCACGGGCGAGATTTGATCTCGATACTGAGTCAGCACTTTGTAATACCAGTCGTGGCCGGGGAACCCTTCGTGCGCCGAAAGGTCGGCAAGCGCCGCGCGATTGTTAGCCTTGAGCGCGGCTTCGTCGTTGTGCGTGGGCGTGAGGTAGAAGCGACCGACGCCGCTGTTCTTGAACGGCGGCGCGGGATAGTAAGCCGCGCCGTCAATCGAGGCTTGAAGCGGCGGCGGCGTCTCGACTACTTCGAGCTTGTAATCTGCGGGCACGTCGAATATGCCTGTCTTGCGAGCGTAATCAACCAGCCGGAACGCCGCGTCGCGATACCACGCGACCATCTCTGCGTCGGACTTCGGATAATCTTTCGATAACTCGTCGAAGACCGCGCGCACTGCGGCAGAGCCATCGGCAGGGAGATTCCAGTTATGTTGTTTTCCAATCTCGCGCGCGAGGTTGATCATCTCCTGCTCGGTAGCCTGCACAATCGGCCACGCTTCCTCGTAAAGCTGCGCGGCTGTCTTATCAAGATGGAAATTGTTTTTGAGCGCCCAGTTGTATTCTTCTTCGCCCATCGCATAGTGGTCGGCGGCGAATTGCGATTTGACTTTGGGTAAAGCCACATCGTCAAAGAACGTGTTAGCAACGAAGTCGCGCAACGCCAAATAGGCTCCGGCAGCCTGTTTCGAGGCGTCGCGCACCTGCGAGAGCAGTTGATCGCGCTGTGGGCCGCTGATTCTTTCTTCGGCAAGGCGCGGCAAAGTCTCTTCAAAATATTTGGCGTCGGCTTCCGCAGTGTCTATGCCGTTGCGACGGAGCATGCGGTGATCGGGCGCATTGTTGGCTTTCACCCCGGCAAGCAATTGCTCTTGAGCGGTTGATAGAAATTTCGGAATCGCGCCGATGCGCTTTACGACGAGCGCCCATTCGTCCGCCGTTCCGTAAGTCTTATCGCCCGTTTGCGTCATGCCTTGCAGTTGCCAGTCGAGCGCGCGAAACGGCTCGTCCGTGTAAGTATCAAGCGCGCGCTCTTGATAACGGCGCACTTGATGCTGGCGAAGCAGGAAACGAATTTGCGCGAGCGCCACTTCGCGGTCTATGCGCAGGTTCGGTGACAGCGATTGTGCATTAACGCCTTCGATTGTCTTCTGAGTGTCTGCGAGCCATTTATCTTCCGCTTCAAGCGCCGCCGCCGAGTGATCCCGTAACGTGCCTTCAACTTCTTTCAGCGACGGGTCGAGACCCGCGCCGCCCAGATAGGTGTTAACCGTCGGGTTACGGCGCAAAAATTCAATCACGTAAGAGTCAAGCGTTTTCTTGAAAGCCTGATCTCCTGTTGCATTGTTCGTATTTTGATTCGGCGTGTTCGTCGCGCACGCTGTGACCGCAATCGTGATTAAAAGCAGAGCAAAAATTTTTTTCATCGTTTCACCTTTATTAAAACTTGCAGCAGTGTCCGAGCGAGACGGCCATCATCTAGTCAACTGGCGATACTTGATTCGATGGGGTTGTTCGGCTGCCGCGCCGAGCCGCGCTTTTTTATCCGCTTCGTATTCGGTGTAGTTGCCGTCGAAAAAGACCACGCGGCTGTCGCCTTCAAACGCAAGTATGTGCGTTGCTATGCGGTCGAGAAACCAGCGGTCGTGGCTGATGATGACGGCGCATCCGGCGAAATTTTCAAGCGCCTCCTCCAGGGCGCGCATCGTGTTCACGTCCAGGTCGTTGGTCGGCTCGTCCAACAGCAAGACGTTCGCGCCCGACTTGAGCATCCGCGCAAGATGCACGCGATTGCGCTCGCCGCCCGACAGCATCCCGACTTTTTTCTGCTGGTCTGTTCCCGAAAAGTTGAACCGCGCAACGTAAGCGCGCGAGTTGACCTGTCGCTTTCCAAGCTCGATTATGTCCTGGCCCTCGGAAATCTCTTCCCAGATTGTTTTGTTCGCATCGAGCGCATCGCGGCTCTGATCTACGTAAGCAAGCTCGACCGTCTCGCCTGTGCGAATCGCGCCGTTGTCGGGCTGCTCTTGATTCGTGATCATTCTAAAGAGCGTCGTCTTGCCCGCGCCGTTCGGGCCGATGACTCCGACGATTCCGCCCGGCGGCAGCGCAAACGTCATGCCTTCGACAAGAATATTGTCGCCGTAAGCTTTCGTCACGTCACGGGCTTCGATGACTACGTTGCCAAGACGCGGGCCGGGTGGAATATAAATCTCAAGGTCGCGGGCGCGCTTTTCGCTTTCCTGCGCCAGCATCGCTTCGTAAGAGTTGATGCGCGCTTTCGATTTCGCGTGGCGGCCTTTGGGCGACATGCGAATCCATTCAAGCTCGCGTTCCAATGTTTTCTGTCGCTGACTTTCAGACTTTTCTTCCTGCGCGAGACGAGTCTGTTTTTGTTCGAGCCACGACGAGTAGTTGCCTTCCCACGGAATGCCGCGCCCTTGATCGAGTTCCAGAATCCAGCCTGCGACGTTATCGAGAAAGTAGCGGTCGTGCGTTACTGCGATAACAGTGCCGGGATATTTTTGAAGATGCTGCTCAAGCCACGCGACCGATTCTGCATCAAGGTGATTGGTCGGCTCGTCAAGCAGCAGTATGTCCGGCTGTTTCAGAAGCAACCGGCACAGTGCGACGCGACGAAGCTCGCCGCCCGACAGCACTTTGATTTCAGTGTCACCGGGCGGGCAGCGCAACGCGTCCATTGCCATCTCTAATCGGCTATCAAGATCCCACGCGCCTGTTGCGTCGAGCTTTTCCTGCACTGCGCCCTGTCGTTCGAGCAGCGCATTCATCTCGTCATCCGTCATCGGCTCGGCGAACTTCTCGTTGATTTCGTCAAACTCTTTGAGCAGGTTTACGGTTTCCTGCACGCCCTGCTCGACTATCTCGCGCACGGTTTTCGACTCGTCGAGTCGCGGCTCCTGTTCGAGATAGCCAATCGTATAACCGGGCGAGATAACTGTCTGGCCTACGAACTCTTTGTCTTCGCCCGCAAGGATGCGAAGCAAGGTGCTTTTGCCTGAGCCGTTGAGTCCAAGCACGCCGATCTTCGCGCCGTAAAAATAGGAGAGGTAGATGTCTTTGATGATCGGCTTCTTGTCGTAATACTTGCCCACGCCTATCATCGAATAAATAACTTTGTTCGGAGTATCTGACATATAGTTTTGCGTATCCCTCTGAGAAAGTTGTTTGCGCCATCAACAATGATGATGCGCGAGATTTATATAACCTTTAACTTTAATTCAGAGTGGCAGGATAAACAACGTTACGTTTCGCCCGTGCCTGCCGATGCGTTATATTTTATTTGAGCCGAATTACTTTTGTGCACAAGGCGATCAATGCTGTTTCATCTGCCAATCAGTTTTTTGCTTGCTCTGACGGTTTCTCTTTCGAGCTTCGGCCTTGAAGCTTTATCTCAAAATCAGTCAACACCTTCCACAGATGAACGCGCCGTTTCGATGCTCCGGTCTCCGTATCTGATCGAGTGGTTCATAGACATGAATGAAAATGTTGATCTGAAGCAGATCTGGGCGTTGCTCAAGATAGAAATTACCGCAGATATGTCTTACCGCTGCAAGGGCGACTGCGAAGCTGAAACCTTCGATATTGATGTTGGCAGGACGGTCGCCCTAAGAATCTCTTACAAGGACGGGAAGTCGCACCAATATCTTTTTTTCAAAAGAGCAAAATCGGATTCGACTGACGAGGCATGGCAGCTCATCGGCAACATCCCGGCTTACGGCCCTCCAGAATACAGGATTGAAAAGGGAGATGATCGAACATGGGTTCTAATGAAAGAGCTTCGAGGCCGCTGCGGCTTACAGTGAAGTATGGTACGAGATAAAGGAAAAAGAAGTGCGAGAAGTCCTGTCATATCCGATTCAAGGGCAGAGCCTATTCTGCCAGAATAATTTGATGCGAACTTACGCGACGCTTCTTTTCCGTCACGATTTCGAGAACGGGATTTATACAGTGCCGATTCAATTCATCCTTACTTACCACATCACCGATTGTAATAAGAAAGAGGGCACGACGCTTTTTGCAAAGGGACAAAAAGCGTACTACATTTGGGATGATAACAAGCAGCGTTTCATTCTGGACAAGTCTCGATCTGAAGTGACGGAAGAAGAACTGAGCAGTGTTTACAACAACGAAAGATTAAGCGGTGAAAAACTGATCGAGCATAATTTTGCAGAGCTATCAAAGATTGCAAAACTCGGAGACCCGGAGCAAAAAAGATGGCTGAGAGTTTTTTTAAACAGCCTTAAGGACAGCCCGCAAAAGCTCGCCTTGCAGCAAGCCCTTAAAGAGATTTGACGATGGATGTATTGATTGAATGTGAGGCGTGTTTTCTACAAATAATATGCTAAGAGCATTTGATTATCTCTTAGCATATCATTTGCGAACTTTACTGATCGCAACCAGATGCGGACTACTAACGAATCATTACTCTCCTGATTAGCTGGCTGGAAGTTCTGCCGTTCGGAAACCGGGTGATCCTGTATGTAAGTCTGTAAAGATGCCTGCCCTGACGCACAGTGCGCGTCACAATACGAACGCGTCCAGGCCGTCGCCATCTTTGTACCGCAACCGCGGGCGCAGCAGATGACACTCGAACCGCTGTCGAATTAACTGGTTTGGCTGATGCAGCGCCGGTCGCGCCGCCAAATGTAAAGGCCGAAGCCAATAACGATAAAGCTAATAATTTTTTCATAACCATCTCTCCTTCTTTCTAGCCCCCCTGCACACGGCAATAGCAAAATCGAGGGAAAGGTGCCGCGCCTCTTACCCTCTATAAGGTCAGACACCGCGCCGCGCTGATTGGTTACTGAGGGCCACAAGGCTATTTTTATGATACAGGCAACCCTTACTGATTCCTGCTTACGGTCGCGATGGTGTTGCAGCGGGTTGCGGCGTCACGGCGGGTTGCGGCGTTTGTGGAGTATTAGGAGGCGGCGGTAATGCAGGCATCGCCTCCTTAGTGAATCGAGGCAGCATCTCGTCGCGCATTGCAAGTTGATAGACTGCCGCTGCAATCACAATCGCCGATGTCTTCACATCGTCTTCGATGATGCGTTCGTAAGTATCCAGGTTCGTGTGCCAGGTCGCAGAGTTGTATTCAATCGGGTCCTGGCCCATGCCTATGCCGGGAAGCCCCGCCTGATTGAACGAAGTGTTGTCGGAGCCGCCCAGTCCACGATTCTTCGTTGGGATGGCTCCGGCTACGCCCAGGTCTGCAAACGGCGCGAGCGCTTCGCGCACTACTGTTGCAGCTTCGGGCGGGCCGAACACGCCTGCGCCGCGCGCGCGACCCGTGCCTGAGTCAATGTTGAAGTAAGCGACTATCTTCGTGAAATCAGACTTGGGTTTCTCGAACGAGCCGAAGTGCTCTTTGACGTAAGCCTGCGAGCCGAGCAGCCCTTGCTCTTCGCCGCTCCACAGCGCCACGCGAATCGTGCGACGCGGCTTCACGCCTATGGCTTTCAAGATGCGCGCGGCTTCCATCATCACAGCGCAGCCTACGGCGTTGTCTGTTGCGCCCGTCGCCGAGTGCCATGAATCGAGATGCCCGCCCAGCATTACTACTTCATCTTTTTTATCAGTGCCAGCAATTTCAGCAATCGTGTTGTAAGCCGTTTTCCCTTCAGGGTAGACCTGATTAGCTATATTGAACTCAAGCTCTACGGCTGTGCCGTCTGCCGCTATGCGCGAGATGCGGCCATAGTCTTCGTTGCTCATCACGACGGTCGGCAGCACTTTCGCAAGATCGTAAGTGCGATTGCTGAAGGCGCGAATCTGGCGATGCTCGCGTCCTGCATCGTTGATCCTGAGCAGCGCGCCGTTTTCGATCAAAAATTTATCAACCTGCTCGTTGATCTGCGCTGGCGTCAGCAGCGACGGGTCTGGCGGTTCCGCCGACCGAGGGCCGCCGGGCCTTCCGGGAAATTGACCGGCGTTTGGGTTGTTCGGGTCGTAACGAGACTTTGCCTGCTGGTCGTCAAGGCGGCGCGCAGTAGGAGTGATGTTGACCGGCACGACCTGCTGTTTGCCCGCGAGCACGATGCGGCCTTTGACCTTATCCTTGACGCTTGCGAGATAAGCGGTGAACTTTTCCTTATTCGGTTTGTCGGGCCATATCATCTGAAAGGCTTGCGCCTTTACCGTTCCATTCGTGCTGGGCGTCCATGCCAGGACTTCGCAAACGAGCGGCTCTTTGACAGGCGATACGATGTGAGCTGTCATTCGTTCGTTGAGCCATCCCGGGTGGCCGAAGTCCCACGGTTCGAGACGTCCGTTTTCAAATCCCCACGCGCTCATCTGTTTGATGGCCCACTCGCCCGCCGCCTTGAGGTTAGGCGAGCCGGTCAGTCGCGGGCCATACACGTCCGCGAGGTAATGCATGGTTCGCATGATCTGCGAGTTTTCCAATCCTTCTTTGCGTATCTTTGCGTTGATGTCGCCACCGTTCTGCGCAAGTGTCGGGAGCGGGCTTAAAAGAAATATACACGATAGAAATAGTGCAAGGGCTTTTATCATTCGAGTCTCCAAAGAGTGTATTTCCACTGGTGAATAGTAAGCCGAAATTATAGTCCAGCCGACGAACTGCGTCTATCAATCTATAGTCACGGCTCGCAGCATTGCCTGCTTAGAGTCGCGTGCGAATCGTTTTTGTAGCGCACGCGTGAACGGGTAGCCGAGCTTTGCGAAAAACTGTCTGGGACGAGAGAAAGCCAGAATGTCATAAGACACGGAATCGTCTTCGTGATTCCATTCAAGTATGAATCGCTCTTCGCCGCGTTCCGCGTGATCGGTCAACGTGCCGTAAGCAAAGCCGAATCGTTTGATGGGGCCGTCTTCGTCAACGACATAGACAACGCGGCAAGCGTTCAAAGACCAGAAACCGAAATGATGAACGCGCACGCAAACAGTGGCTCCCGGTTCAATCGGCGCATTCGAGTAAAAAAGCTTTACCCACCGAAGGGCGAACATATTCCAGTTGCGCATAGCTTCTACGGCGCGGGCAAAAGTATGCGCGCCTTTGCCAAGCTCGATCAGGTTGTGGTCGGCGTTGTAGCCGACGGGCGCGCGGCTTCGAGTCATTCCGGCTTCTGTGTAAGAGAAACTCTGATCGCTTTGCGATAAGAGAAATCTGCGAATTTGATCTTCGGAAGGCTTTAGAAGCAGGAGCATAAAATCCGTCAGGCAACCTATGTATTTATATGCTGCGTTGTTCAATCTTCAGATAGCGCAGCGTCTTCTGCCGCATAGTTGAAACGCTCTGAATCAATCTGCTCCGGCGGGTTTGCCCGCTCCCACGAGACTGTTTCTTTCATCGCAACTTCGGGCGCGATGCGCTCCCGGTATCCAAGTTCTTCGCGCATTCGATTTGTATCAACATCCAGATGTTGCTCGTAATCATAAGGCGCAGCCAGATGCCGTGGCAGCAAATCTTCAGGCATAACAACGATCTCGCCTTTCCACCCGGCGGCTCCGCAGACCTTGCGCGCCCACTCTGCTTCGCTAAACGCGCGAGCTTCGCCAACGTTATAAATCTTACCGGCGGCGCGTTCGTCAGTTATTGCGAGCGCAATCGCATCAGCGACATTTTCAACATAACCGCGAGTCCATCGCCATCGCGCATAATTTTCTCCGAGCAGAATGTGGCTTCGGCCATCGGCGATGCGCTTCAAGTATTCAAACAAACGATGGTGCGGGTCGCCGGGACCATACACGGCAGGCAATCTCAAAATCGTGCCCGGCAGTTGCGAATCGCTCATGACTATTTGCTCGACAGGTATCTTGTCGTAAGTGGCAGCGAAATCTTCAGGTGACGATGCCATCTCTCGGTGCGGGTATCGGCTTTCGCGCAGCGGCGAGTCTTCGTTCAGCGAAAAGGTTTCGGGCGGGCCGGTCTCTAATCTCGCCAGGCGACCGTAGGCGCGATACACGTCTCCGCTGCTTGCCGTGACTACTCTCGCGGCTACGCCTTTAAAGGTTTGCATCACGTCGCGCGCCTCCCGCTCGTTGAAGCAAACCATATCGAGCACGACATCGGGCGCGAGCCGTTTGAACTCTTCTCGGAAATTGAGAAGGTCGCGGCGGTCGCCGTAGAGGTGATTGACCTCAGGCAGAAAGTTGGAATCTGTCTGCCCGCGATGAAAGACTGTGACGTTATGCCCGTCGGCAATCAACGCGCGGGCGACGTGCGGGCCAATGAAACGTGTTCCGCCAATGACGAGTACTCGCATAGCTGTTTAAGCCCCGCGTCTATTTCTGAGACTTCTATTTCTGAGACTTCTATTTCTGAGACTTCTATTTCTGAGACTTCTATTTCTGAGACTTCTATTTCTGAGACTTCTATTTCTGAGACTTCTATTTCTGCGGCTGTGGTGGAGGAGTGCGACTTAACTGTTGAGCGACGATTTGCCAGCGCCCCTCTTGCTTAATGAAGACCAGCGTGTAGCGACGCTGATTATCAATGTCTCTGCCTTTGAGATTGATTCTCCACTTTGCGTGGCCTGTCACCACAGCCGAATTGCCGAAGACACGCACTCGCACGTCTTCGGTGTTGAAGAAGTAAGTCTTGATGTCTGCGCTCGGCCTGAGATCGTCCATCTCTTGAGCCTTATTTCTGACCGTGCCGTTGCCGCTTGTGACACTCATATCGTTTGCGAACAAGCGATCAAGCGCCTCCATATCGCCGCGCACTATTGCATCAGCCCACGCGCGGTTCAGCGCCGCCACTTCTTGTTCAGCGCTGCTTGTGCCCTCTGACTTTTTATCCTGCGACTGTGCGATTGCCACGCCCGCAAAAGCAATAAGCATCGCTGCTATGATAAGAGCTTGTTTCAATGGATTTATCTCCTCGCCGCAATCTAGCGTAGGGCGTGCGTGATTTATCTTTCAGGAAATTGCGCGCGCCTGTCAAATGTTTTTGTGTGGTAACCTTGCGTATCGAAGCCTGTCAAAGTTGCGCGAGGCGGCGGCGTTCAATAGATCATTTCACCGAATGCACATCTACTGAAAATCGTAACCATCTTCGGCCCCTTCACGTAATCTCTTCCGGTAGGATAGAATTTCATCCGGCAGATATTTCAAATCTAAAAATCAGGTTGATTCGTTCCCGGAGTCGGCAAATCTCAAATCGCTTTGTCGCTTGAGTTGAACGTTTTTTGAAGCTATCATCAGCTTACCTACCGATAAGTCAGGTTAAGCAGAGGGCTAGATGAGAAATAGCTTCTTGAAACTGGGTTTGCTCACAGAAGGATGAAAACAGAATTCAATCTCAAGCTGCGCGGGTTCATCTCCGAATGACGAAGGCGCGGCCTCGAAAGGAATAGCTACTATGTGGATTCGCAAAAAAGATAGAGACATGAAAAAGGGTGTGGATTCTCCCATGCCCACTCAGGTGGTTTCAAACGAGGAGTTCATTCCGCGCCCGCAGAATCCTCAACAGAAAAAAGTCGAGCATTTGATCGGACAGATGGCCGAAGAGAAATCCAGGAAGCTGGGCATGGATCGCAGGACTTTCATGGCAAGCTCGATGGGGCTGGCCACATGCTTTCTCGCTCAGAACAAAGTCTACGGCAAAGTCTGGGATGTGGACGAAGTTGAAACGTTCGAGGCCGCCGCGATAGAAGAGAAGTTCCCGAAAGGCGAATACTTCGTCATGGACGTTCAGGCGCACTTCACCAACGGCGTAGCCCTGCGCTTCCGCGAGATGGAGTTCGTCAAAAACATGGGATTCAGTCTCAAGGACGATGTTGAGTCTTACAGTTTCAAGAACTTCGTTAAAGAAATGTATCTCGACAGCGAAACAGAGATGCTCGTCATATCGGGCGTCCCGACGCTTGAGACGCAGAGAGGCGCAGACGGAAAAGTGCTCGAAGGCAAAGCGCGAACGCCGCGCGGCGGCATTCTGCCAAGCTGGCTGATGGCCGAAAAGAAGAAAGAACTGAACGAGCTGTCGGGTTCGGTTCGCGCGCTGTGTCAGGGCAATCTCGCGCCGAATCATTACTGGAACAAAGAGACCAACTCCGTTGACAAGGCGGCGACCATCGAACAGATGGAACGCGAGTTGAATGTCTACAAGATTGATTCGTGGAAGTGGTACTGCCACACTGATCCGGGGCGTTCCGGCGGCGGCTTTCAACTCGATGACGACAACGCTCAGTGGTTCATCGAAGAGTCGCGCAAGCGGGGCATGAAATTAATCAGCGTGCACAAAGGTTATTCTTACCAGTCGCGCACGCTCGGCCACCTTGCCAATCCGAAAGATGTCGAGAAAGCGGCGCTCAGAAATCCCGATTTCAACTTCGTCATTTACCACTCGGCGATTCAGCACGGGCCGAACGAGCCGAACTGGATGGAGAGCAACAAATTCGACCCGACCACCGGCGATTTCGAGTGGCACAAGATATTGATGGATATCAAGAAGCGCAATCCCAAGATGAACAACGTCTATTGCGAGATTGGCAGCTTCTTCAATGTGCTGATAGTCGCAGACCCCATGCTGGCCATGCACGGCATTGGCAAGAACGTAAAAAATTACGGTTCCGATCACGTCGTCTGGGGCACGGATTGTCTGTGGTGGGGATCGCCTCAGTGGGCGATTGATGCCTTCAAGCGATTCCAGATCAGCGACGAGATGTGCGAGAAATTCGGCTACAAGAAATTGACCAAAGAAGACAAGGCCAAGATCCTGGGCCGGAATGCCGCGAAGCTTTATAAAGTGAATTTGAAGGACAAACGCAAGCCGTTCCCGCCTGACGCTCTCGACCGTTTGAAGACCGCTTATCTCGAAAACGGCGGGCAGCGCAGCAATGCGGCTTACGGCTGGGTGAGAGCGAACGACTAAGCTTTCAAGGTCTTGCTTGTCCTGTTAACTGAATCCTGTAGGGGCGACCGCTGCTGTAGGTCGCCCCTACAAACATTTGGAAACTGTTCATCATGCAACAACCGATCTGGAATTTTGAGCAAGAACCGTCCGGCGAACCTATGGATGAGACGGATGTCAACCTGCGCGCTTATTTCGACCGAATGGCTGATGAAAAGATGCGCCAATACTCATCCGACTGGACTGACGAGCAAGTGCTGGAATGGGACGACAACTTCCGCGACGATGGCAGCCTGTTTCTAATGTGTTCCGAGCGCGATGTCGAAATAGAAGAGTATCGCAGCGTGCTCGAACAGTGCATCGAGTATCGCAATCGTGTGCGCGATCAATTGACAGGCACCTCGATTGATGGCGTCAGTGAAAACTGACGCGCCTCGCCTCGTTTCAATATTCGCACAATGCGCTACGTACAGTGTAAGGCTTGCTGCCTTTGATAGGCCCTTCCGCGTTATGACAATCGGCGCAGATGGCCGTTCTCGGCGCTCGACGATGTTTGAAACTCGATTGCTTGTGAATATCGTGGCAACTGATGCAGGTTGGGAACTCTGACCCGCCCAGCACGACATCGCGAACGTTCTTCAAGATGTGCCGGTCTCCGGGATTCAAGCTCTCGTCATCGGCTTTTGAAAAATCAACTTCGTAATCTTGAAACAGGTTGTCTCCGGCTACGAAGTTATTCGGGTAGGGAAGCCCCGTGGAGCGAGATTTCCCCATGCGAAGGTGACACTGTGCGCAAGTGGAAGTGATGGCCCGCGAGTCGCTTCGCTGCTTCTTCGATAAGAAGATCAAAGAAGTATCATGAGTATGATTCAAGTCTACGACGCCGTGACAGGTGTAGCAGTCGAGTCCGAAAGCCGTATAAGCCTTTGTGGCAGCGTCTACGCCCGTAGTGTGACAGCCTGCGCACTGGTTGGCGAAACGATCTTTATCCCACGCGGGCTTTTCCGATTCGAGCAGTTTTTGAGTGTGCCCGTCTGCTCCCATGACGGCTTGCGTGTTGAGTATCGACAATTTTCCGTAGCCTGATTTTTTCAGGAGCCGCACGCGATGACGGCTGCCCAGGAAATACTCGATCTGAGACGCGAAGGCGGACAGGGCAGGTTGTTTGAGAATTCCTTCAAGCTCAGGAGCGTCTTCGCGCTGGCGGACAGTGACGCCGTGCGTGTTCTTCGACCAACCTGGGCCTATATCGTTGCGGTGGCAAAACAGGCATTCATCGCCGTGGACGAATTCCGGCACGGGCTTGCCTGCGTGATTGCTCCCCCACGCTTTCGGGTCGGGCGGCTTTTGGGGTTGCCCGGCGGAAGCTTCAAAGTAAAGAAGCGATGTCAGAAGAAAGACGAAAATGAGCGTGACCAGCTTGAGCTTTTTTTGCATTGAATATACTCGAATGAAGTCAGAGTCAATATTGACCTTTCAGATTCTAAAATCCGAAGGGCGCGGCTACAAGGGTGATTTGAAATCCTGTGATTATGAATCAGCTTGATATATGCGGTTTCATTGAAATAGTATCAAGCGAACCCCATCAGGCAGTTGCTTCGCGTGGCTGAAGAAAGGAAGTTGTCTTGAGATTTTATACTTGCGCTGAAAGTAGCCTTACACGTCTTATCAAGCTGTTCCTGGCTGCGTTCGCTGCATTGATGCTCGTCTATGTTGCGCAAGCTTCAAGCACCCCGGAATCGAACCAAAATCCCGATCAGATAAAACTCGGCGCGCGGCTGTTTCGAGATCAACATTTTTCTTCGCCCAAAGGCGACCTGATCACGAGTTGCAGCAGTTGTCACTTATATGGCGAAGACCCCGAAAAGATTCATGCCTTCACAGATTCGTTTGCCCGCAGTTGGGTTCCCTGGCGCTCGAACGATCCGCGCAGGGATGGGTTGCGCAATACGCCGACGCTGTTTGATGTCGCGGAAATGGCTCAACTGCATTTCGATGGCGAGTTCCGCTCGCTTGAAGACCTGGTTAAAGGCACGATGTCGGGCCGCACATACGGATGGCTTCCGGGCGAACAGAACGATGCGATTCAACAGATATATCAAACTATAATAAATAACACCGAGAGCGATAACGCGACGGATGGCTCTTATCGCAATCAGTTCAAAAAAGCTTATGGGGTTGATCTGGAGAAGCTGAACAAGGAAGAGGTGATCAACCTGATAGCTCGCGCCGTTTCTGATTATTTGAGAACGCTCAAATCAACGAGGACTTCGCCTTACGATAAATTCGTTCAGATGAACGGGCTCGAAATCGGCGCGGCGCAAAACGAGACGGCTGCGGATTTCGCCAAACGAATGCTTGCGCGCATTTCAGATTTGGAAACGAAAGGGCGGCTCAAGACCACCAAAGATTTTGGCGTGACGGCTGTTGAAGGGATGAAAATTTTCTTTCGCACCGAAGGCGCGCGGGCAGTGGGCAACTGCGTTTCGTGTCATAAGCCTCCGTTGTTCACAGATTCTTCGTTTCACAACATGGGCGTGTCTCAAAGCGAATACGACCGTATTCACGGGGAAGGAACTTTTGCCGCTTTGATAATTCCAAACGACCGCGGAAGCCAGTCGCCCATCCGTAAAATTCAGAGAAACCCCTTCGCCGGGCAAGCCCGGCTATGTGGATTTAGGCTTATTGGAATTTTGTTAACGTTTCCGATTCTCCGCTACGGCGGGCAACAGAAAGCAAGGAACAATTTCTTGAGCGAATGACGGCGACTTTCAAAACGCCTACGCTGCGCAATCTGACTTATTCGCAACCCTATATGCATAACGGCGCGTTTCATTCGCTCGACAGCGTCTTGAATGAATTGATGCGGTTGAGCGATTTGGCCCGCGACGGTCGCGTCCGACAAGCTGATGAGGGGCTTGCCGCGATAAAGATCAGCGAGGCTGACACGCGCCCGCTGATTGCCTTTTTGAATGCACTGAACGAAGTCTTACAGTAGATCATAGAAACATTATAGTGAGGATCGAATGAGCTTAATTCGCCTTATCAGGCAGAGCGAACCGCAAGTCAATCTGAAGAATGTTTATGATGCCATCGTCATCGGGTCAGGCGCGGCGGGCGGAATGGCTGCGCATGTTCTGACTTCGCATGGAATGAAGGTGCTGATGCTCGAAGCGGGCAAGAAACTAAACATCGAAAAAGAACTCAAATCTACCGAGTGGCCTTACAACCATCCGAGAAGAGGCGAGATGCCGCCCGGCTCTCACGCGCTCAGTCTCAACGAATACAACGTCCGCCAGCCGCCCTACGCTAAAGACACTCCGTACAATCACGTCTACTCATATGTGCAGGGATGGAGCGGGCCGGATTACAGCAAGAACATAGTCGTTGACGAGCGCGACCACCCTTACACGGGGACGAATTACGCATGGGTTCGGGCGCGAGTCCTGGGCGGCAAGACGAACATCTGGGGCCGTCTTGCGCTGCGGTTGTCGGATTACGATTTCAAAGCGAAGACGCATGACAGCTACGGCGAAGACTGGCCGATCTCTTATAAAGACATCGCGCCTTACTATGACAAGGTTGATCTTTACCTCGGCATATCGGGTCAAAAAGAAAATCTGCCGCACCTGCCCGACAGCATTTTTCAGCGCCCGGTCAAGCTGACTTTTGCAGAAGTGAAGTTGCGGCAAGGTGCGAAAAAGATGAATCGCATGCTGACGCCTTATCGCGCGGGCGTGACGACCGACGGGCTGAAGCATAACAAATATCGCAGCAAGTGTTTCGGTCGAGGCGCGTGTTCGCGGCGCGCAGGAGGGTGCGATATTCACGCCGCGTTCGATTCGCCAACCGGATTGATTTATCCCGCGATGGAAACAGGCAAGCTCACTTTGCGCACGAACTCAATCGCGCGCGAAGTGCTGGTTGATAAAAAGACGGGCAAGGCCGAGGGTGTCTCTTTTATAGATTCCGAGACGGGCAAGACTTACGAAGCGAAAGCGAAGGTCGTAGTCATCGCAGCTTCGACGCTGGAATCGGCGCGGCTTATGTTGCTGTCGAAATCGGACGCTCACCCGAACGGCATCGGCAATTCCAGCGGTCACGTCGGGCATAATTTCTGCGAGCACGTCATGGGGCCGGGCGTCTACGGACTTGTTAAAGACCTTGTTGGCAAACCGCGCACGCTTGACGATGGCAGGCCGGGGAGCTTTTACATTCCGCGCTTTCGCAATCTTTCAGAGCGCCATCCGAATTTCATTCGCGGCTACGGGTTCGAGGGCGGCAGCGGGACTTCGATGTTTCCGGGCAATGCGATGGACACGCCGGGCTTCGGCTCTGCGTACAAGAAGCAGGTTCGCGATTACGCAGGCGCGTTCATCGGGATGGGAGCTTTCGGAGAAGTGCTTCCGCGCTACGAAAACTTCATGGACCTTGACCCGGAAGTGAAAGACAAGTGGGGCGTGCCCGCGCTGCGGTTCCATTATAAGTTCGGCGACAACGAAAAGAAGATGGCCGAAGACATGGCCGATACTGCGCGCGAGATGTTCGAGGCGTCAGGCATAGAAATAATCGGAGTTGACCGCCAGGTATTGACCGAAGGCTGGTCTATTCACGAGCTTGGCACTGCTCGCATGGGCGCTGACCCAAAAACGTCTGTGCTGAATCAGTTTCAACAATCGCATGACGTTAAGAACCTCTTTGTGGTTGATGGCAGCAGTCATGTGAGCGCGTCTTGTCAGAATCCCACCTGGACGATAATGGCACTCGCCTGGCGCTCGTGCGATTATCTCGCAGATCAATTCAAGAAAGGAAACCTGTGATGGCAGACAAAATCATTGAAACCGCGCAGAACAGAGATGAAGCCGAATTGACCAGACGCGAGATAATAAAGCTCGCAGCAGGCGCTGTCGTCGCTGCTCCGATTGTCGGGTTGGCTAAAGCGCAAGCTGGAATCAATCCTACAATTGCTAATGCACAGAATAAAGCCCCGCTCTTTTTCACGCCAAAAGAGTTTGCGCTTGCCGATGAGTTGACCGAAATGATTATTCCAACAGACGATCACTCGCCCGGCGCGCGTGCCGCAGAAGTGGCTGCCTATATAGACAAACGACTGGCCGAATCTTTTGAAGAAGAGCCGAAGAAATCCTGGCGCGAAGGATTGAAGCTGATTGACTCGCTTTCTCAAGAATCTTTTGGCCGCGCCTTTCTTGAAGCCACTCCTGAGCAGCGCGTTGAACTGCTCACGCGCATCTCTCAAAATGAAAAGGATCCGAAGAAGCCTGAAGAAATTTTTTTTAAAGAATTGAAAAGTAGTACCACTCGCGCTTATTATACCTCCAAGATAGGCATTCATACTGAGATGCAGTACAAAGGCAATGTCTCTTTGAAAGAGTTCGTAGGCTTTGATGCAACTTGATGTGAAATATATCTGAGGCGGTTCTTCCCCTGAAATCAAACCGGCTCCGCTGACGAAAACACGTTCTAATAAGGCCCTCAGCAGTTAGTTTCGCCCCGTAAGATACAATTGTGATCTAAGGAGAGAACTATCCATGCGATGTGGCCTATTGCAAACTCGCGCCTTTTATCAACTGGTTCGCTTGCTATTAGTCTTAACAGTAAGTTTTATTACGTTGATTTTTCCTATCATTCAGAACGCCGATAACAGACCCGCCTCAAAGTCTGCGCCGGTTGGTCAAGACCAGCCGTTCTCTCCTCAGGCGTCAACCGGGACGACCGCTCTGCTTACGGTACAGGGCAATGAAGCCGATACATCCAATGGCGATTATGTGACCTCTGACGGGGCGCTCGACACTTTTCACAGATACTTCATCGAAGTGCCACCCGGACTTGGTCGGCTAACGGTTGAGATATTCGACGCTGACGTAGGGGAGGGCGGCGCTACCGAAGACACGGCAGGCCGAGACAGAGATAGAGACGGGTACAACACCACAGCTACCTACACGCTCATAGATCCCGGCGGCACAACGCGCGCCACGGCTACTTTCGATGATAACAACCCGGGAACCCCGGATAATGCCTGGACTACTTTGCTCAACTCGACCACCTTAACGGCTGCGGGCCACTGGGAATTGCGCGTCGCTATGTCAGGCGGAGATGACATTAACGCATTCGGTATACGCGCACACGACGGCACATCGGACTCGGGCGGGACGGAACTGAACGTTTATGCTGATTCGATTGCAGGAGTCGGATCGAATCCGCCAAACTCAGGAACAATGTCGCGCAGCTATACGCTTTATCCATACATCACTTCGGGATGTTCATGCGCAAAGAACGATTTTGATTATGACAGTAACAGAGGCAACACAGGTTCGATGTCACTCACGAGCCGAACCGGAAGCTTTACGCAGAGCTACGCGAGCACTTCTCTGTCAGGCGACGATGAGTGGCGACGAGATACATTTTCAGGATGGACTACGGATTCAAATGCCGGTGGTTACGGCATCTGGTCGGCTGCCCTTTCCATCAGCAGTTACGTTGTCGGCGGCACGCCCAATGGCAACTATACGAATGTATATCTGTCGAACTTTCAGGCGGCGGCGAACCCACCTGCCGCTAATCCTGTCACGAACGCATTCCGAATATATATTCCAACCGATGGCGGAGCGGCTCCTGTAAAACCTTACCTTGAGCAGCAACTGACATTCGCCGGTTCTGGAACTAACCCGCCAACTGTGGGCCAGCCATCCAGATACCAGGTGACCGTTCGTCTGGTCAACCCAACGGCGCAGGCGATCACGTTTTCTGCGGCGAACCTCGTGACGGCAAACGTTCCAGGCGGGGGCGTAGTCTACACAGGCAGCGCGGCAGTTTCACAAGGTAGCATTACCGCGCAACCAGCGGTCGGCGGCACAGGTAACGTCACCTGGAATCCTGGAACGGTGGCGGCTGGCGCGACTGCGATACTGACTTATCGAGTTACCGTAACGCCGACCTCGGCAGGGCAACGAATTCCCGTGACGGCGACTCCGGCTTCAGGCAACGGCACGCGGGCACAGTTCCGCGACGAGACAGGCAACACAACGCAGGCGCGAGCATTGGCCGTGTTAGGCCCGCTGTGCGAACTGGCCGTCACACAGAACGTCATAACCGCAATCGAACTTGCATCCTTCACGGCCAAAGCCTATGACGGCGGGGTCTCGCTTCAGTGGGAAACAGGCTTTGAAGTAGACAACCTCGGCTTCAAATTGTATCGGGATGAAGGCGGCAAGCGCGTGCCCGTAACAAAGCAGATTGTCGCAGGATCGGCTCTGGAAGCCGGTTTTGGGACGGCGCTCGGCGCGGGACGCTCTTACAACTGGTGGGACGGGGATGCGTCCGGCGGCTCATACTGGCTCGAAGAGATAGACTTTCGCGGTAAGAGTATCTGGCACGGCCCTGTAGCAGCGGAATTTGTTGGAGGACGCGCACCCGTGCTCAATCGAGCGATATTGTTGAACGACGCAGGTCGCGCTCAATCAACCTCTATCTCAGGCGCGCAGCTTGAGCGCAAAGCTACTATCTCTGCCGCAACCGCCGAGTCGTTATCAATTCAGTCTACCCTTGCATCGCGTTCAGCTATCAAGTTGTCTGTGCGACGCGAAGGATGGTATCGCGTGACGCAGCCTGAGCTTATCGCCGCAGGGCTTGATCCGAATATTGATCCTCAGCTATTGCAGATGTTCGTAGACGGAAAACAACTGCCCATCAAAGTGAATGTGAGCAAAGGCAACCAGTTCGACTCGTCAGCTTCTGTCGAGTTTTATGGACTGGGTCTGGACTCGGCTGTCACAGACGCGCGCGTCTACTGGTTAACGGCAGGCTCAGAGCCGGGCTTGCGCATTCAGCAGACGAACAGCACGGGGCTGAATTCATCTGCGCGCAGCTTCCGTTACACGGTTGAGCGCAAAGACCGGACGCTATTTTTCTTCTCGCTCAAGAATGGAGAGAAGGAGAACTTTTTCGGCGCAACCGTCTCGCCGACGCCCGTAGATCAATCGCTCACGTTGCAGCATCTCGATCAATTCTCCACTGCAACCGCTATGGTCGAGGTCGCTTTGCAGGGAGCGACGCTGCAGACTCACAACATTCGCGTACAGCTTAACGGCGCGGACATCGGAACGTTCTCCTTCAATGAGCAGGCGGAAGCCGTCGCGAGGTTGAATGTGGCTCAGTCGCTGCTCAGAGAAGGAGCCAATCAGGTGACGCTCACTGCGCAAGACGGAGAAAGCGACTTCAGCTTCGTTGACTATATCCGCATCTCTTACTGGCACAGCTTTACGGCGGACGATGACCGATTGCGATTGACGGCGCAAGGCAAACAGAAAGTGACAATCGGCGGATTTACCAGCAATTCCATCAAAGTTATGGATGTTACTGATCCAAACTCGGTTCAAGAATTGAGGACCGAGATTGCGCAACAGGGAAGCAACTTCGCCGTCAGCGCCACTCCTATTGGCAACGGGCAAAGAACATTGCTGGCGTTTGCCAACGCTCAGGCAAACAGTCCCGCCGCGATTTCGTTGGATTATCCGTCGAGCTTGCGAAGTAATAAGAACGGGGCTGATCTGATCATCATCGCGCATAGAGATTTCTATACGGGCATTGAGCCGTTGAGAGCGCTGCGCCAGGACGAAGGGCTTTCCACGATGACCGTAGATGTCGAAGACGTATACGATGAGTTCAGCTACGGCCAGAAATCTCCGCAAGCCATTCGTGATTTTCTCGCTTTTGCGAGGTCGAACTGGGGCAGTGCTCCTCGCTTTGCGTTGCTGGTCGGAAGCGCCAGCCGCGACCCTAAGAATTACATCGGTTTCGGAGACTCCGATCTTGTGCCGACGAAAATTATAGACACAACAAAAATGGAGACCGCATTCGATGAGTGGTTCGCAGATTTCAACAACGACGGATTAGCCGAGATAGCTATCGGGCGATTGCCTGCGCGCACCGCTGAACAGCTATCGGCGATGGTTTCCAAGATCATTGCTTACGAAAAGGCAGGACCTTCATCAGAGGCGGTGTTGTATGCAGACAGCAACGGCGATTTTGATTTCGAGGCGGCTACCGCTTCCCTGACTTCTCTGATACCGCCCAACGTCAATGTGGAACAGATTAAGCGCGGAGAAACAGACGCGGCGACGGCTCGACGCAGATTGTTCAAAGCTATTCAGCGCGGGCAAAAGGTCGTCAACTACATAGGCCACGGCAGCGCGACGATCTGGAACGACTTTGTTCTCACGTCTGATGACGCGGCGAGCATGAATAATAATAAGCACTTGCCTATGTTTGTGATGATGACCTGCTTGAACGGGTATCTATTGGACTCTGGCTCGTACTCGCTTGCAGAAGCGCTTATGAACGCAGACCGAGCAGGCGCTATTTCTGTGTGGGCATCGTCAGGAATGACGGCGTCAGCAGATCAGGTGGCAATGAACCAGGAATTTTTCCGGTTGATATTCTCTGACGTAAATCAACAACTCACATTAGGGGAAGCTATTGCCGGAGCAAAGGCCGTTGCGAATGACTTAGATGTTCGCCGCACCTGGATTTTATTCGGCGACCCGACGATGAAGCTCAGGTGAGTGGGAATAATAATGTAGGGGCGACGCTGCTGTGGTCGCCCCAGAATAGTGACAGCTAAATCTGGGGCGACCACAGCAGCGTCGCCCCTACATCGTTAAATCGAGTTTGATCGCGACTCGAATCTCAACGCGCCCGCTTCGGCTAGCATTTGCAGAAAGTCTTCAACGTCGCTGCGCGCTTCTTCAGCCGTCACCCGGTATTCAGATTCGATTGTGCCCGCAACCTCTTCCGCGCTTCGCTTGCCGTCAATCAATTCTACAATGCGAGTTCCGATCTCGTTGACCACAATAACTTCGCCGCTGTCGGCCAGCACAATCACTGCCAGGCCATCAACGCTCTGCATCGCCACCTGCGGATGCAGCACTGGGTATTTCGCATTCATAAATCTCTCTCCAAAACCCTGAATCGAGTCGAAAGCGTAGCGCGCGCACCGGCACGCGTTCGATCATTCGCGCGCAGATTTCCACCGCTCGTTTTGCATGAGCAGCATCAATTATTACAAAAGGCATACAGGCCAACAATCGCGCTAAAGCTGCGGGCGGCTCAAGGTGTGCGATTGCGTGCTCGGGCGCTTTGACCAGCGCAAACAGGCCGCGCAAATCTGCGGACGTGTTTACGCGAGGAGCTTCGGGAAAATCTCCGCGAAAAGGGACGCCGTAGACGCGCGCTTTTCCGTCCTGAATTCTTAGAATGATCAGATCATCGCTTAAAATAGTTTTATCGAGCGAGAGCCGCGACGCCGTTGATTTGCCGCTCCCCGACTGGCCGAAAAAAACGAAGCCCGCGTTATCACTAACGACTCCAGCCGCGTGTAGAAGCAATCCGCCTTCGCGCAGGCAAAGGTGAGCGTAAAGCACTCGCAGAAAATTTTCGACATCCGTTTCCGGCGCAATCTCTAAAACGCCTGTGCCGCGTTCGATGTCCACGTGTCCTTCGTCGAAGTGCGAGCGATATTTCAAATGGCCTTGATCGTAAGATGTCTCGATGATCCAGGGTCCCGGCTTCATTGGAATGAATCGCGCTCCATTGCTGACCTTGACGCGAATAATGGCTTGCGGCTCTCGGTCGGTCGCAATGAACTCTCGATAGCGTTCGCGCACGGACGCGCGCTTGTCAGCGTCGGCGATCTCAAGCGCGACGGCAATGCCAGCGATGTCGAGCCTCACAGTGTTTTCAGAACCGATTGAATTCATCCACTTGCGCGTCTGGAGAGTATAGTATTTCGGGTGACAAAAAAACCTGCGCGGGCTATCAGATGTGCCGCTTTGCCTGCGCGCCGTAGATAGTATAAAGGCATCAGCCCTCTATTATTAATCTGATATCGCGTTTGCATATAGCCGCGAGACGGAAACATTACGCGCAACCAGTACGCCGATTTTCTGCGCGTGCCTTTCAGTCCAAGCCCTTTCAGCACATCAAGCTCGGCGTCGGACAACTTGTTTGTGGCTGCAAATATCATACGCCCTCTCCAGGGCATCTGAATTGTAAGCAACCGTTCATAAGAAGCTACAGGCACCCGAACGCCCCATCTCTCTCTCACTTCTGACAGAGCTTCGTATAACACTTGCGATAATCCGAACTCTGCTGCTGATTCAATAATATCTTCCCAGTCAATCTGCCCGTAGTAGCGCGCAACCAACAAAGCCAGGTCGTATGACCAGATGAGACGCTGATAACTGTGCATCATGTAGTGCGCTGACAGGTGCAGCAGTTGCGCTGTTGGCGAAAAGGCAAATGCGCGCCGATTGTTTATCGAGATTTCCATAGTCCGCCGCCGGAACCATTCTACGGGAATACGCTCGAAGTAATAAGGCGTTGTGAAAGCATGCCAGTGAAGATCAATTTGCGAAGGTCGGTTGCCCTTTTTGAAGAAAGTTTGTGCTACCGAAAACCTGTTTGCAAATCCGTCCGCCATCTCGGCATAGGCAACGTAACCTTGCTTGATGAGCGCAAGCGTGGCGCGTTCGACTGCGTCGGGAGTAATCAACAGATCCAGGTCGCCCATTGGCCGCAATGCTATGTCGGGATAGATCGTCACCCCAAGCGCGCCGCCTTTGAGAATGATTAGCGGTATCTTTTCGCGCTCGAAGCGATCTACTAAAAAAGAGAGTTCCTGAAAAGCCTGATGATTGGCCACGCTCGTGCGCACGTAAGCCATGCGCAGAGTCGCAATTTCGCTTTTCGGCCCGACGCTTGAGAGACCGCTTTTTTTGAGTGACGCGAAAACGAGCGGGGCGAGGCCGTGATGGTCGGCTGTTTTAACAAGCAACGGCCAATCCGTATCTTCAAGGTCGGGCAAGAGAGCCGCGCTTTGACCAAACGGAAACGCTGCGCGGATCAACTCTACAATCGTGCTTTCAATATGCGTGAGCGTCATCTCGACCGTCCTTCATTGCGTAGTCCATACGGCGACACTCAGTCCTGCGCGCAAGATACGCACGGCCATGCGCCGGAGAATTTTTGGCTCTATCCGGTTGACTGACAACTGGCAGCGCGAAAGAAAAGCGATAACAAAAGCCCGCCGCCCTGCTCGCGCAAAATGAGCGGACTTCTTATGCCCCGCTCGCTCTATAGCGATTGTCTTGCCGACCAGTTGAGTCGCTTGCCACGGGTCATCAGCCTTCAGAGAATTATCCCCTTTTGTTATCAAGTAAATTTCATTGCCTGACGTATAGCTGCCGATGAGGCGATGGGCGATACGGGCGTTTGCTACTTTGCGAACAACTATATCGCCCGGTCGCAGTTCACCCGGCAACGCGGCTCGGACCAGGACTTTGTCGCCCGGCGCAAGCGCAGGTCGCATGCTTGATGTGGACATAGTGAAGCAAAGCGATCTGCCCGCGCGCAGGTGGTCGCAAATCAAATCATTCGCAGTCAATTGAATCGCTTTCAGATTAAGCTCGCATGAGTTCACGATATTTCTTGCGCCGATGACTAAATTGATACAAGTCTCTGGGGGAAGAATCCGGGGTTGCTTTTGGGGGCGTGCGCGATTGCTTTAGTTTCAAGTGGAGTGTGGGGATCACTCGCAATTCAGACTGCCGGAAATATCAACTGGCTCCAGCAATTTGATCCTGCTTTCTCTGACAAGGGCTTTAACCGTGTTCAGCATATCCGTTCATCGGGCTGCATGCAATAATAATATGTATGGAGAGGCTTGCTTCTTGAAATATTTATGTGAGCACTATTGGCGTGCCGACAAGCGCAAGAAAGCGATTATAGAAACACGCGCGCTCACACTTGCCAGAAGTGTTTTCTGAAGACTATAGAAGAGGGCCGCCGCAGAAGCTATCACGAAGCTGCGGCGACCGGATTCTTAAGCAATCGTTCAACCTTTGTGTTTTGCGATTGCGGCATCCAGGGTTTTCAGCGCCCGTTCAACGTCAGCAACATGCTTGCGAGCCTGGGCCGCAACGGATTTCATATTGCGCAGGTCACCGCCAGCGATTGCTTCCTTGATAGGTACGCCGTAGGGCGGCAGCGGCCCGCTCTTCACGGCAGTTGCTTTTTTGCTCTTTCCTGATGCGCTTTTCTTTGACGACATAAGTGATCCTCCTTATTGAATGTTCAGAAGTTGCGCAAGTCGCTTCTGTGCTCGTCGCGCGCGCCGCAATTCGTTGTTGTAAGCAAGTCGAAGCAGCCTCACATCTCCCTCGCAGTAGGGGCAAGTGATTGCACCTCGCGTTAGATACTGATTGCAGCCGCGACATAATTGCAGCTTTTGCCCCTTGCGAGCCGGGCTCCCTCCTTCGGGCTTTCGTTTGAGGCCGGATGTAAGAGTGATTAGATTCTTTCGTGCGCCGACCAGTGAGAGACTGGCTCCTGCGTCCTCGTCGTTCGATGCTGCGACGCCATCAATGCCTTCGAGCACCAGCGCGAACTTGCCGTGATCGAAGGGCAGGCCCGGCGGAGCTTCTTCTCGGACTATTCGCTCGCGTAATCCACGAGCCGCAAGCTCAAGCGCACGATGGTGACAATAGGGATTGTTTCCCGGACGACCAAACAGCGTATGCGTAGTCCAGGTGCAACCTGCGCGGCACACATCGGCGTAGTAGCACGAGCGGCAAAATCCCCACAGGTCATCAATAGTCCGATTTCGTGTGAAAGCAATTTCAGGGCTTGCCTCCCATATCTGCCGGGCCGTAAGGTCGCGGATGTTTCCGCCCGAGTAAGCAGTTGTGGGCAGAGACGGGCAGCCTTTGATCGTGCCATCGGCCTCGATGCCAACCGTATTCTGGCCCGCGTTGCAGCCGCTCCAATGCACTTGCTCGTCACCGGAGCCTCGCCAAAGAGACTCATACGGGCCAAAGTATCCGATGTTGTTTCCGGGCTGCATCAGGAAACCACGATCAACGCCTTTCTTGTAAAGATCAGCCAACAGCGGCATCAATTCCAGCAACTCGTAAGGCTGAAGCAATAATTCAGGATTGTCGGCTGCCCTGCCCATCGCAACCGTCAATTGAATCTGCCAATGGCTTGCTCCGGCCTCGATGAACAATTCCTGCATCTCGGCGAGTTGCGGCATGACGTGCGAGGTTATTTGCGTGTTGACACTGGTCGTCAGGCCGTACTTGCGCGCATTGCGGAGCGCTTCCATCGCTTTGTCAAACGAACCTGCGACGCCACGCAAGCGATCATGCAAGTGCTTTAGCCCATCAATCGAAACGCCCGCAGCCGCAAGACCGGCATCGGCTGCTTGTCGCAGTCGCTCATCGGTCAAATGCAGGCCGCCGCTTTGTAAAGTACACTGGATGCCGTTGGAATTGATTTCGCTGATTATCTTCAGCCAATCCTTGCGCAGGTAAGCTTCGCCGCCGATCAGGGTTATCTCGCGCGTGCCGAGGCGTGCAAACTGACGCACTAGATCAAGGCATTCTTCCGTAGAAAGTTCTCGGCTCCGCACGTGGCCCGCTCGCGATCCGCAATGCATGCACTTGAGGTCGCAGGCCAGCGTTATCTCCCAAACTATATGAACGGGAGTGAACTTCAGCACGTCCTTCGCCGACAGGTATCGTTTCGGCGCTGACGCCCGATTTGACATGAGACGCTAATCTCCTGATTGATTAAGTCGTGCTGACTATATTAGAGCAAGTCAACAAATCGCCGCTAACAACTTGAGGTCCGGTATTACTTGCCCGCCTTAGCTATAGCCTGATCTAGTTTGGCAAGCGCTGAGTTTACTTCAGCTAAATGCTTGCGTGCCTTTGTAGACATGCTTTTCATCTCGCTTAAATTACCCGCCGCTGCGGCCTCATTTATCGGTACGGCGTACAGAGGACGAATAATGGGTGGCTTTTGTGGTTTTGCGCTTGCCTTCTTAGTGGACTTACTTGCTGCTTTAGCCATAACACCCTCCCTTAGGATAATCGAGATTTTGGAAGTGAAGAAAGTATTCGCCACTACTATCTGTGTTATGTAGATTCCTGTCAAGCAAAAAACCCTGTAGAGGGAAATTTATATAGGTATGGCGGGCAGGACTCAAAGCAGTGGCTTAAAGTAATATTTTTCGGCAGAACAAGTGTGATTAAAAACTCAAGCAGCAAATCCGCACTTAACTTGAAATAGGCCCGGACGGACAGACTCCGGGGTTGCCTTTGGCGGGCGGCGAAGGGGCGCACACGGCTGCCATTGCTTCGAGCGGCGCGCGATAGATGATCTGCGGCTTCTCATACGTTCTTTTCTCGGTCTTGTTTTCCGTCTCCTCATCAGATGAAGACAATCGCTCTCTAATATCACTCATAAAGGAATTTCCCCCAGCACGGTTTTTATCATTTTATCTTCAGCGCATCAATAGAATGATTGCGATTGACGGTCAGCGCCGAAACCGGTATGAAGTTGGCGAAGAATGTTTGATCTGCCGGAACATCAGCGCAATGTTGCGCGACGTAATCTTTCAAATGCGCAGGTATCGGGTAATTGGCAGGCAATGCGCCCTTTTCAATCAGCACCTGTCTGCGCGCAAGCGCCTCGCGACAATTCGCAAGCGCAGGCCCGTACAAATCTCCGTCTTCGACCTGCGCCAGTCCGTGACAACGGACGCAGAGGTTTACTAATTCGCACTCTCGGCACACCGGCAATTCGTTTATCGTGAGATTGCCCAGTTCCCGCCAGACGATGGATTCTTCCCATATTTTTTTAAGCGACTGTTCTCGCACATTGCCAGCAAGCTCGCGCGTCTGAACGCAGGGGAAGACATTGCCGTAAGGATCAATCGCAATCGAGTTCAGCGTGATCCCGCAGGTGCGCGCGTCGGGCGAGACTCTGCGCTTGGCCCACGCATCGGCGACGAGGATTTCCCGGAATACCTCGACCAGTTCCCCGTAAGTCAAGCGATGCTTTAGCGGCGAGAGGCTTCCATTGTCTTTGGGCGTGATCGTCGTGTCGTATCGAAACTCTGCGCCCAATTCATCGGCCAGTTTTTCAATCTCTCGCAGTTGGGCGAAATTCTCGCGCATCAAAGGGACTTTCATCTTCGTGCGCACGCCGCGCTCGCGCAGAAGTCTTAACGCCCGCACGGTCAATTCCCAGGAGTGCTCGCGCTGCGTTATCTTGTCATGCGTTTCCGGGTCGCTGCCATAGAGGCTGATCTCTATCCCGTAAGGATGCAGCGCGGCGAGGCGGTCGGCCACCTGGGGCGTTATCAAGATGCCGTTGGTGAATAGCCGAAGCAGCAGGCGTTTTGATCGCGCATACTCTGCTATCTGAAAAAAGTCGCGACGCGCCAAGATCTCGCCTCCTGAAAATAGGAGATTCAGCGCCCCTAATTCGACGATTTCATCAATCACGCGGAAACATTCTTCGGTTGACAACTCGCCGGGCACATCCTGATTAGGCGGGAGAACATCCAGGTAGCAATGCGAGCATAGCTCGTTACAGCGATAGGTAAGCTCCCAGTGAGCGGAAAAAAGACGATGCGCTTTCTCTGTTTGAGCAATGATCTGATTGTAAGCGTTCTGATGATTAAACCGACCCGCAGCCTCTTTACCGGACATCAATAATCTCCATTTATTCGATAAAAGCTGGGGGCATAGCTTTATACACCATGCGGTCGCATACGTTGTCAAGGCTTTATACTGAAAAGAAATTATCTGCGACGAAAAACGGCAGGCCACCTTTTGCCTTAGAAGTGTAATCTTACTAGGCAGGAGTACCTATTCAGATGGGGAATCATAGACAAACGAGAGGTAAAATGAATATGAACTGGCAAGGATTGAAGAAGGGAATCGCGGGAGCAACGCTTGCGGTCACTCTTCTGCTCGGCGGCGGAGCGATTCTTGGGACGACGGCTCAGGCTCAGAATCGAGACCGCGATTGGCGTCGAGATGACCGTCGAGATAATAACCGTCGAGATAATAACCGTCGAGATAATAATCGCGACTGGAATCGGGACGGTCGCCGTGACAATGATCGAATCGAGATAATAATCGCGATTGGGAACGCCGACGGGCAGAAGAACGCGCTCGCGCTATTCAACGCGCTCGCGAATTGGAGTGGCGTCGGCAGCAGGAATTGTCGAGACGTCGCAACAACGGGCTACGGATACGGGTATCCGAGAAACAACTATCCAAACGGCGGCTATAACAACGGCAGATCGTATGGTCTATAACAGCTATGACGAGCAGAAAGGCTTCCGTGACGGGCTGGATAGAGGGCAAGAAGACCTTCGCGACCGCAGGCGTGCAGACCCGAACAACTCTGACCACTACAGAAGCGGCAACGCTGCGTACCGCGAAGGATTCCGCAGAGGGTACGCTCAGGGTTACCGCTCTTACGGCAGATGGTAATCGGCCTGATTCATATATAAACGGCTAGAGCGAACAGGGATTATGTGCCCTGTTCGCTCAGCGCGTCGATATGTATACGGGATAAACGATCACGCTCGCTCTGATTTCGCAGAGGGGGCGTGAATTTTTTCAGCGTAAAATGCCACGACGCTTTCGGCCATCTTTATGACTTTCTCGCGCAATGATGGCGGCTCCAATACTTCCATCTGAGCGCCGAAGCTCAACACATATTCGCAAGCCGTCTCTTCCACATCGAACCTCAGCCAAACCTTCATCCATCCCTCTTGATCTGGCTTGTCCGCTTGCTCGATTCGCGCGAAGCGGCCTGCAAAAGGCAATCGCGGAAAGACCTCAGAAGCGACGCGCACCGTCGTTTGATAGCGCGGAAGAGCGGCTTTAAAGCTCGCAATGTTTTGTTCCCAATATTCGGCCAGGTCGAATCCTTTTGGGCGAACGCAAGGCTCGTCCATCGCCTCCGCATCGCGCACGCGAGATACGCGGTAGCTGCGCATCTGGCCGTCAACGGCAGCCACCAGATACCACACGCTGCCTTTTGCGACCAGGCCGAGCGGGTCAACCGTGCGATCTACAGCGTCGCAATCGCCTCGATCATAAGTGATTCGCAGCCTGCGTTCCTGCCAGACCGCTGCTTGAATCATTGGAAGAAATGGGATCGCTTCTTCTGACCGGGTCCAGCCTGCCGTATCAACATAAATGCGCTGGCGCGCGTACTCTGCGTCGCTGCGATACATTGCAGGCAGCGCCGCAAGCAGCTTGATAAAGGCTCCGTCGGAAGCTTTGTCTAATCCGAGGTCTGACAAAAGTCGAGATGGTTTGGTGAGAAACAACGCTTGAATTTCAGACTTATTGAGTCCCGTCAGGTTTGTGCGATATTCCTCGACGAGCGCCCACCCGCCGCTCGCGCCGCGTTCAGCGAACACAGGCACTCCAGCCATGCTCAACGCTTCCATGTCGCGGTGGATAGTTCGCTCAGACACCTCAAGCCTCTGGGCCAAATGGCGCGCCGTTACGCGCTGGTGAACCTGCAAGAGCAACATAATCGAAAGCAGACGATCAGCACGCATATCGAACCCTCGCTTCTTCAAGATTAAATCAAACTTTATCATATAAATATGACAAAGGATGTCAGGAATGGAGGCGTATCCTCTGAACCATAGCATCGAGATAAGCTAGAAGGGAGCTTCGTATGAAGTATGGATTAGTCATTCAAGACAGTGATGTTAAAGCTCTGTGCGATATTGCCGCAGAAGCAGAAGAATTCGGATGGGACGCTGTTTTCATTGCCGACGCTTTATCTATCGAGACCAAAGGCTATCCCGCTTCCCCCTGGTACGATCCCTGGATTGCAATGGCCGCCATAGCGATGAGGACCGAGCGCATACGAATAGCCACTATGATAGCTGCCATATCCCGGCGGCGTCCCTGGAAGCTGGCTCGCGAAGCGCAAACGCTTGATTATACTTTCCAACGGTCGCCTGACGCTCGGCGTCGGACTTGGAGCAGCCGAACACGACGGAGGGTTCTACAAAGTCGGCGAAGCTATGGACCTCAAAACTCGCGCACAGTTAATGGATGAATCGCTTGCAGATCATGGATGGGCTATGGACAGGCAAGCCGTTTAGCTTCAAAGGCGAGCACTATCATGTTGATGATATGACCATGCTTCCGGTTCCTGTGCAATCGCCCAGAGTGCCGCTCTGGGTCGTGGGCGTGTGGCCTAAGGAAAAATCCCTGCGGCGCACATTGCAGTGGGACGGCATCATTCCGCAGAGGTACAAAGCCGGTCCGGGCGATGTTCCCAACCCGGATTTCGTCCGCACCATCAAGGCTTATGTTGACGAGAATCATCCGCAGCCCGACAAGTTTGACATCATATCCGGCGGCACTACGCCCCGTCGCAGCAAGAAACGCGCGATTGAAATCGCTCGCTCGTTTATGGAAGCCGGAGCTACGTGGTGGGTTGAAAGCGACTGGTCAGCCGACAGTAAAAAAACTCGCGCGCGAATTCGTCAAGGCCCGCCGCGCGCGGATTAAAGAAGCCTATTCATCGCAGAGACGCAGAGAACAGAAGAAATGATGAACGATGAATAATGAATGATGAATTAAGAGTCTCTCTTCCGTTCATCATTCATCATTCCGCATTCATCGTTTAACTGAATGGCTCTATCTCAATTGGCCTTTACGAATTCGCTGATGCTTTCAACGATGCGACGCGCGCCTTCGCCGAACAGCATCGTCAGGTGATTGCCGGGCACTTCTACGTAACGACAGTTCGCAAGTTCTTCGGTCGTAGCCCGGGCCTGTTCCAAAGGCACGATTGGCGGAGTGCCGGGAGGGCCATAAGGGCCGGGCGCATGAAGCAATAGCGCTGGCTGGCGTATGCGGGCGACGTGATCGTTCCAATTCTCCTGTTCAGCTTTGTCCATAGCTTCCGCGATGTTCTCTGGTTCAGACCTGGGACGCACAGAGCCGTCTTCGCGTATTTCGGCGTCAGCGCGAAAGTAGCTTTCAATAGTCGGGTCCCACCACTCGTAAAAGAACGGCGCGCGCTTCATCGCCTTCACGTAAAGTTCCCACGAAGGCACGGTTTTGCCCAGGCGGTCGAGTGAAGGCTTGATGAGCGCGCGAGAATTTTTATTGACCAACCCGCTCGATGCATCGAGCGCCACGAGTTTAGCGACTCGCTCAGGATAGTTGGCCGCGAGATAGAAAGCCAGCATGCCTCCGAACGAATGACCGCACATCACCGTCTGATTGATACCTAATTCATCTAGAAGCCCCACGACATCAGCAGCGTGGTCTGCCATCGCGTAGCCTGTCGCGGGCTTATCGCTCAAGCCTCGCCCGCGCAGGTCGAGAGCCAGTACGCGAAAGCGAGGACTCAACCCGGCTTGAATCAAGCCATCGAAACAACGAGCATTAGCAGTCAATCCGGGCAACAAAATTAAAGTCGGCTCATCGCCCGGATGATCAATGTAGTGAAGCTTGATGCCATTAACCTCAGCGAAATTGCTCATAACACCTCTTTTGATTAGTGTCAGTAGCCCAAGGGCGAATGCATTCGCCCTTGGGCTACTTCAGTCGTACAAACTTTCAAGCATGTCCCTGTATCGCTCTGTCACGACGTTGCGTTTGATCTTCATGGTCGGCGTGATCTCGTCTCGCTCGACGCTCAAGTCGCTTTCGAGTATCACAAACTTTCTGATCGCTTCCGTTGACGATACTCTGGCATTCGCGCGCTCGACTATGCCTTCGACGACCGAGCGCATTTCATCGCTGCGAGCGAGCGCGGCAAAATCTTTGTAAATGATCCCTCGCGCTTCGGCGTACTGTCGGCTCTCGATTGGGTTGAGCGTGATGAGCGCCACAAGATGGCTTTTGCCCTCGCCATACGCCATCGCCTGACTGATGAGAGGATGCTCTTTGAGCAGATTTTCAATCAAAGCCGGAGCTATGTTCTTGCCCGTTGACGTGATGATCAATTCTTTCTTGCGACCCGTGATCTTCAAAAAACCATGTTCATCAATCTCGCCCAGGTCTCCGGTCAACAGCCAGCCGTCGCGAAAACTTTCCGCCGTCTGCTGAGGGTCTTTGTAATAGCCGCTGAACATCATCTGGCTTTTGACCAGAACCTCGCCATCATCGGCTATCTTCACTTCGCATCCGGGCATAGGCGGGCCGACTGTTTGGAAGCGATAATCATTCGGGCGATTGAATGCGACACAAAGGTTTTCAGTCAAGCCATACGCCTGCAAAATCGGGAGGCCGAATGCATCGAAAAATTCCTGAATCGCTACAGCCAATGGAGCGCCCCCCGATGTTGCCACCTGTATTTCTCCGCCGAAGTAGCTTTTGATCCTGCTCAAAAATGGCGCGGCTTTCCGCTCGTGCTCGACGCGCAAATCTTCAGGGATTGATTGTTTTGCCTGGCGCAAGCGGCTCAAGTTTCGCCCCAAGTCGAGCGCTTCGTGAAACTGTTTTTGTTCATCAGGCGAGCAATTTTCAATGTCGCTTAAGATGCGCGCGTGAACCTTCTCGAAAAAACGCGGCAGGCTGGCAAAGACAGTCGGCTTCACTTCCGGCATATATTCCCAGAGCCGAGTCGGGTCATCTACAAAATAGGCCGACGCGCCTGCATATAATCGGTTGTAGAGTCCTGAAATCCGCTCGGCCACATGGCAATAAGGCAAGTATGAAAAAGAACGATCCGAGTCGCGCAGTGCAATCGTTGCTCTGAGCGATTCGACGCTGTTGATTATGTAGCGATGGCTCAGACAAGCGCCCTTGGGCGATGCGGTCGTGCCCGAGGTGTAAACCATCATTGCCGTATCATCCGGCTCTGCGCTTTCGCCGCGTTGTTTGAGCGTACGCGTCACAGCTTTCGCTATGCTCGCGGCCCAGACGCAAAAATGACTGATAGCTCCAAATATCGCGGCTTGCTTCGGCGGCCCGGCTATCAAGCGCGATGATGGCTTTGATTCGCGGCAGTTCTTTGCGAATGCTGAGTATCTTGTCCAGTTGAAGGTTTGTGTCTACCAGAACGAACTCAGCGTTGGAATGATTGATGATGTATTTGCATTGCTCTGCTGAACTGGTCGGATAAAGGCCGACGCTTATGCCGCCCGCGATGATCGTGCCGATGTCGGCGACAGGCCATTCAGGAACTGCGCCCATAAGTATGCAAAGGGGAGTTCCTGTTTCAAGCCCCATTGAAATCAATCCGTAACCGAACTCGTGCGCTTCACTATGAAACCTGTCCCATGACAGGCCAGTCCATTGATCGTTCAGCCGCACATAAAAAACATCTCGGCCTCGATACTGCTCGGTTCTTTCACGAAATAGCGAATAGATATTCCGGTACTTCATCAGGTTCGAATTTTACATTGCCGGGAGCGTCTAAGTCTCCCGGCAATATTTTAAAAGTGAACCTTCATCGCGAACTGAATTACGCGCGGCCCTGCGCTGGTCGAAGTGATTCGACCGAAGGTGGCCGGGACTGCGATGTTGCTGTTCGGGTTCGCAAAGTTCGCAATGTTGAAAATATTAAAGAACTCCGTCCGAAACTCCGCGCGAACAGACTCTTTGATCGGGATAAATTTGACGACGGAAAAATCTACGTTTCTCTGGCCAGGCCCGCGAAGTATGTTTCGCCCCGAATTGCCAAAACCGGCAGGCGCGGCGAACGCAGTCGTATCGAAAAATTTACTCAAGCGGCTTTGGACCGAGCCATCAAGTTCGGCTGAACCCGAAAAGCCCGGAGCGAAATCCGCTCGGTTGAAGACGGCTGCCCCGATTGATTGAAATACCGAAAAGGGCAGCCCCGATTGCAAGGTTACGATGCCTGCCAGTTGCCAATCATTCAAAACTTTTCCCGCGACGGTTGAATTGCCTTCATAAAAACGAGGCAAATCATAAACGAAGCTCGTGACGAAGCGATGTGTTCGATCAAAGTTCGATACCCCGCGCTGCGTGCGGAAGTCCTGCTGGTTGCCCGGCAGCGTCGTCAACTCGTTTGCAAATTCGCCTGAGTATTCATCAATGGATTTGCTGAATGTGTATGACGCAAGGAACTGCAAGCCGTGCGAGTAACGCTGAGTCAGGCTCAGTTGAAGCGAGTTGTAATTCGACACGCCCGACGTTTGCACTTGCTGCGTGCCGTTTAGTATCCCTTTGCTGCTCGAAAAACCAGGGAAGCGAGCAACCGTTTGTCCAGGCGCAAGCTGATTCAGATTGAAAACCGTCAACAGCTTCGTGCCTTTTGAGCCGACGTATGCGGCTTCGAGCAACGTCCTTTGTGCCACCTGCCATTGAACGCCGAGGCTGTATTGCTGAACATAAGGCGCGCTCAAATCGGGCGACACGAACAGGCCCGTGATCGCAACCGGCGCGAGCGGGACGCGGCCTACGCCTGGAATGAAGGTCGTGATGAATATCGGCGCGGGGTTCGTCGCGGCAACAGGGAAAGCCGTAGGCTGAGGCACATCAGGGAATGGGTCGGATATAGGCACGATGAACCCTGCGGCGGGCACGCTTACACCCGCTGCGATGATCCCGTATGGATAATTGAAAAGCTGCGAGTTGGCGAACCGTGTCGAGAAGCGATCATAGTAGATTCCGTAGCCGCCGCGAATGACTACATCGTCGCCAATGGCTTTCCACGCAAACCCGAAGCGAGGCGCAAAGTTGTGCGTGCTCGGATTGATCGTGTCTCCGATTTCAGGCACGCCCGGCAACGGACTGTCAGCGCCGCTTACCTGGACTATTCCGTTGGGCGGCGGAGCAGGCGAGGCGGCTGTGCCTACTCTGAAACCGGCAGGATCAAAATTGACCAGCCGCCCGCGAATGTCTGAAATCCCGCCAAAGTATTCGTAGCGCAATCCGAGATTGAACGTCAGGCGGCTCGACACGCGGAAATCGTCTTGAACGAAAGAGCTGAAGTCGGTCGCGCGAATGCCGCGATCAGGCACGCCCGACCCGAGCAGCGATGTTCCAACTTGCCCGCGCAAAAAATCCTGAAACGTGTTGAAGATCAATTGGCCGCGCGAGAAAAAATTGAAGAACAGATTCGCTTGATTGCGTCGAACTTCTGCGCCCGCTCGAATCGCGTGGCGGCCTCTAATCATCGAGATAGTATCGCCTAAGGTGAAGGTATTAACCGCCGCGCCTTCGTCGGCCAGCGTGGTCGAGCCGATGGTGAATGCGCCCGTCACGCCTATGGTCGGTAGCCCCGGAAAGAGATTGCCAAGCGGGTTACGAATGCCGAACTCCGATGCCGTGAATGGCTCTTGCGGGAATGAAAGCGTGCGGATGCGGCTGAACCCGAAGCGCGCTTCGTTGACTATGCCTGAACTGAAGACATGCGTGTCCGTAAGCGAGAGCACTCTATTATTAACTTCAAGGTCGCCGCCGTATCCCGGCACTTGAAACGCATTCGAGCCAAGAAAGCTGAACAATGCTTGAAATGTCGGCGCATGCGAAAAGAAGAATTTGCCGCTCAATTTATTTTGTGATGTAAGCTGCACGTCTGCGTTCGCATTGAACTGATCTTCTCTGAATCGAGAAAGGCCTGAAATCGCAGTCGGGCCTGACGGATTGGAGGATGATGGAATAGCAAAGCCTCCGCCGGGAAGCTGCGCATTGAGCAAGGCAAGCGAGACATCACTGATCGCTGCGGCAGGCACACCGAAGCGCGCAGCAAGTCCCGCGCGGCTTCGATCATCGGTTAATGGCGCTGGCGCAGCCTGGCCCGCGACGGGAAAGTTCAGATTCAGAAAAGCAAGACTGTTTGTAAGCGATGCCCCGTTGCGTTCGCGCGTGCCTTGATAAGAGCCGAAGAAAAATACTTTGTCTTTTATGATCGGCCCTCCCAGTGTTCCGCCGAACTGATTGCGCGACAGCACGGGCCGGTCTTGCCCGGAAGCGTTCAGGAAAAAGTCATTTGCGTTGAGCACGCGATTGCGAAAGAACTCGTACACATTGCCGTGGAAGTCATTCGTTCCAGATTTAGTAACAGCCGCTACGTTGCCTCCGGCGTTTCGCCCGCCCGAAGCGTCGAAGAGGCTTGTTTGCACGATGAACTCCTGTATGGAATCGGGAGCCGGAGTTGCGAGATTGGGCGTCGAGTTTGTTCCGGGGCTGTTTATCTCGATGCCGTTGACCACAACGTTATTGCTCGTCGTGCGCTGGCCGTTGACAGAGATGTTGCTGTCGCCGCGCCCCAGTTCTGTCGTATTCGCGAGGCTTGCGACAGCGCCCGGCGATAGCGCGAGCAACTGCTGAAAGTTGCGCGTGGGCAGCGGCAACTGACGGATGCTGCGCTCTTCGACCACGCGCCCCATCTGCGAAGAGTTTGATTGCACTAATGACGGCTCTGCCGTGATCGTAACGGTTTCGGCCTGCGTCGCCGGTTCGAGGGCGAGGTTGAGCGCCGTCGTCTGCGTGATATTTATCACCACGCGTTCCAGCACTGTCGACTTGAAGCCCTGGGCTGTGACCTTCACAGTGTACTGGCCCGGAGGCAAAAGTTGAACGGTGAAGTCTCCGTTTTCATTGGTCACAGTCTCTCGCTGCAGGGAAGTATCCGAACTGGTGACGGTAACGGAAGCGCCTGCCAATCGCGCGCCTGTCGGGTCGGCAATCGTGCCGCTGAGTTGTCCCGCAGCCCCCTGCGCCATGAAGTCGCGCAAGGAGCCAGCAGGCAGATCGAGATGATGATTGAAAGCATCTTGCTTCTGGACATAATTTCATCCTCCTACACTTGAAACCTTTTTCAAACGATCAAAGAAGTTAGAGTGAAACAAAAACGAACGTCCGTCTTATTTGAGCAGATGAAAAAGAAGTAGCCCCCTGCACGGCTACTTCTTTTCACTTCAGGGCCGCTTTGCCCTTGCGGGCAGAGCGAACCCCTGCCTTTAACTTTCCATTGCTTGGGCGGCGCTCGAAGAGGTCAGGCTCCAGGATGCCGCGGCAAAAAATATCAGTGAGCTTGGCGATCACTTGATCGTCGGTCATTCCGAAATGGCGATTGCCGCCAAAGAGCTTTTCAACAAGGAAGTAATTGAAAAACTGCATATAAACGGCTGTGAATCCGACCGCAGGGTCTACCGCCTCGCGCACGATGCCTCTTCGTTTGAGATCATTGAAATGAACGGCAAACTGTTTGCGTAAGTTAGAAGTAAGATTCTCGAACATCTTTCGGAAGTGACGGTTTTCGAATTCCAGCACATCTATGTACATCAGCAGCCAGTAGTCGGCGTGTTCGCTTACGATCTCTTTAACTCTCTGCCCGAACCTCAAAAGGTTTGCAGGCTGGAAAGGCTCGTTGAATTCGTTGAACATCGCGCGGAGCCGTTCATCAATCACCTTCTGGTACTTTTCGGTGATTGATTTCAGCAGATCTTCTTTAGTCGAGTAATAGTTATAAAGATTGCCGAGCGATACGTCGGCCCGCGCCGCGATGTCGCGCATCGAAGTCGCGTGATAGCCCTGCTTTATGAAAAGGTCTTTGGCCGCGCGCTCGATGCTGCCTTTTTTTTCCTCTATTACCTGCGGACTGAGTTTTGGCATGATGACTCCAAATAAAAACGAACGTATGTTCTTTTATATCTTTCTTCGCTGGATGTCAAGAACTTTTACAAAACGCTCTTTCATCGTCAGGCGGCCCTACTTTTTAATCATCGCCAATAATCTTCAAATATTTTGACATATTTTTCGATCTGCTACTGTCTAAACGTGTGTGTGAATGACACGAGCAAGGCTTTCGGCCCTTATGAAACCAGGACCGACGAAGAGTTGGTGCAGCTTATAGTCACCGGCCAGCCAGAGGTGTTTGCCGAACTTTACGAACGTTATTACTCGCGCGTCTATCGCCTGGCTTATGGCATGACAGGGCGTCACGATTCGGCAGAAGACCTCGCGCAAGAAGTTTTCATACGCGCTTATCAAAAGATCGGGCTTTTTAGCGGGCAGTCGAGTTACTCGACATGGTTTTATCGCCTTGCATTGAATCATTGCTTGAATCACTGCCGATCTGCGCGAAGACGAAAGCAGGCTGAAGTTCAGCGATTTGGAGCAACCGGCTTTGACTCCCGCTTTGAAACAGATGGAGAAGAAGGTTCTGCAAAAAGAAATGCAAGAGCAGATTCATCGCGCGCTGTTCAGTCTGAAACCGAAATACAGGCTGATCGTCATCCTCAGAGACATCGAAAATCTGAGCTATGAAGAGATCGCAGAACGTGTGAACTGTTCGACGGGAACGCTCGCATCTCAACTCAAACGCGCGCGAAAGATACTGGCGCGAAAGCTGGAGCATTTGAAGGGAGCCTTTTGAATATGACTGCCCTTTGCATCATCTCGCGCTACAGGCGAAGGCTTACGCCCTACATTGATGGCGAGCTTGATGCTCTCGCGCGAAACGCGATTCGAGAAGCATCTTGAAAAGTGCGCAGGGTGTCGCGCCGAATATGACCGACTGCTCTTTGCTTCTCGAATAGTATCTCAACTGGCATTGCCAATCGCGCCGCCAACGGGCGTGCCCGCATGGCTGCCGCCCGTCTCAGTTGAAGCCCCTTCTCAAGTGCTTCGTTGCTTGGAAAAAACTTATTCCTGTTGCCGCTGCAATGTTGTTAGTCGCAATCGCTTGTGTTTACTGGTACAGCACGCGCGTGCGGGACACTTCATGGGAAGTTGTGCGTTTGTCGGGCGCGCCTACGATCAATTCCAATCAGATGAACAAGACTGCGCAGATTAAAGTAGGCGATTGGCTTGAAACGGATGAGAAATCTAAAGCGATGCTTAATCTGGGAATCATAGGGCAGGTCGAAGTCGATCCCGACACGCGCATCAGACTTGTTAAGTCGCGGTCGAACGAGCAAAAAATAGCTATGACGCGAGGTCGCGTATTCGCGTCTATAACGGCTCCGCCTCGCATCTTTTTCATCGAAACCCCGTCAGGCATCGCCGTAGACCTGGGCTGCGCATACACGCTTGAGGTAGACGATTCAGGTCAAAGCATAGTGTACGTCGCTGCGGGAGCAGTGGCCCTTGCATATAACGGTCGAGAAGCCGTAGTCCCCGCAGACGCAGTTTGTCGCGCTCGGCCCGGAAGCGGGCCGGGAACTCCATACTCAAGGGATGCGTCGGAACGGCTTCAAGACGCGCTTGTAAAATTTGATTTTGAAAGCGGCGGATCAAACGCTCTACAGATAGTCATGGCAGAGGCGCGCGTTTCGGACGGGCTTACGCTTTGGAGTTTGCTGAAGCGAGTCGAAGGCGCAGACCGAAATCGAGTTTATGACCGTTTGGCGCAACTGATTTCTCCTCCCCGAAACGTAACAAAGGATGGCGTAATCAGGCTCGATCAGCAAATGCTCAACCTATGGCTTCAAAAACTCGATAATGTAAGAGCAAATCATTTCTCCAGTCCGCGTCCTGCTCCCGGCCTGATCAAGTTTACAGGCAATATGGAGGTTGACCGTTCATGGCACAGATCAACTCTGCTGCCTGATGGAAAAGTTTTTGTCACGGGTGGATTGGATAGTTATGGAAACGCTCTGGCGAGCGCAGAGATTTACGATCCGGCGACGGGCAAATTTACTGATGCCGGAACTATGAACTCGAAACGCGCCGGTCACAGCGCAACGCTGCTGCCGAACGGCAGGGTGCTGATAGCTGGAGGCGCGTACAGCAAAAACGATTGGGAAACTTTATCGAGCGCAGAGATATATGATCCCGCCACTGGTCGCTTTACGCAAACCGCCAGTCTGAAGTCGGCGCGTATGGGACACGAAGCTACTTTGCTGTCTGATGGAAGAGTGCTTATGACGGGCGGCACGTCCGCGAACCGCGATGCGCGATTGTTTGCGAGCACAGAGATTTACGATTCAGCCACAGACGCTTTCACCGAAGCAGGAGATTTGAGCGAAGCGCGAGTAGATCACACGGCAACGCTGCTGCCGAACGGCAAGGTGCTCGTCACAGGTGGATACGGCATAAAAGATTCATCGAGCGGATTGACTTCCAGCGCAGAGCTTTACGACCCCGCGACAAACAATTTTTCGCCTGTAGCCCGACATGAATTTTCATCGCTACAAACACTCCGCCGTATTGTTGAACGATGGCAATGTTTTAATTGCCGGAGGCATTGCTTCTTATCCCGACAAGCCGCGTTATACCACCGCAGAGCTTTTCGATTCTGCGACAAACAGTTTCGTCAAGACGGGCGATATGATCCTTGATCGCTTTAAGGTCAAAAACGCAGCGGTGTTATTGCAAAACGGCAAAGTGCTGATCGCAGGAGGAAGCTGGGGACTTGAGATATACGATCCGGCTACGGGTACATTCGGCTTCAAGCCTAGCGAAATGATGACGCGCTACTACTCGACGGCAACGCTGCTGCCCGATGGCCGCGTAGTCATCATCGGCGGATATAGCAGTATTCAACCTCAGGATTTTTATCATTCAAGCGCGAGCGCGTGGATTTACAGTCCTGAATGAAACACTCAACCCCGTGCAGATAGTTACCATATGCAATTCGATTTGCAATGGTCAAATCTCAAGTGACGGAGACAAAGATGACGCACTCAAAATCGAATAAAAGTTTTAGAACAATCAGCCTTGTGCTATGCCTCATAGCTTTATTGCTTGCCGCAAGCTTCGGCTTCAACCAGCGAGTAGTGGCAATGATTTCTCCTGCTGTTGCCGAGCATCATTACGCCCTATAAGATTGCTCCTGCGGCGCAGCAGATAGTGCTATATCGCGGAGACGCTCATCGCACAGGCGCTTATGATCTGCCGGGGCTGCGGGCAATGACCCGCGTCAAATGGCAGTTGTCTGTCGGAGAGATTACTCACGCCCCGCCTGTATTTGCTAACGGAATCATTTATCTGATGAGCAGTAACGGTCGGCTTGCGGCAATTGACAGCGCGACCGGAGGTACTGTCTGGACATTCAAACCAAACCCGCCACGCCCCTCTTCTCTTCTGTAGCTGTCGCTGATGGTGTAGTTTATGTCGCACAGTACAAACGCCTTTATGCGCTGGACGCTCAGACGGGAGAGTTGTTTACATAGGCAATCAGGATGAGTATCTGCATGCGGTCAACAGCAGCACGGGTGAATTGCTGTGGAAGTTCAAGGCAGAAGCTTCATTATTTTGCTACTAATTCTGGATCAAGCGGAACATTGTATGCCATCGAGTAGGTAAGGAGATTCTAAGGATGATGTTCACAAACAGAAGGACATTCGCAATCATTTTGCTCTGCGCGTTCATCACGATCACTCAAGCCGTTGCGCAGGATCAGGCCGGATACTTTCCGCCCGACCGGTGGAGAACTTCTCCGCCTCAGGATCAGGCGCTGGACAAGAAGATTCTAAAGAAGCTCGTCAAAAGAATTCGCGCGGGCAAGATTGGCGGTCTTGATAGTTTGCTGATCGTGCGCAACGGCTATCTTGTCACCGAAGAATATTTTCACGGATGGGAGCCTGATGATTTGCATACTCTTCAGTCGGACACGAAGAGTATCACTTCATTGCTCGTCGGCGCTGCGTTGCAGCAGGGGAAGATTTCGAGCGTGAACGAGAAAGTTGTGGACTTGTTTCCAGAGTATCAAAAGATAAAAAATCTCGACGAGCGCAAAGCGTCAATGAGCTTGCAGGACTTGCTCACGATGCGAACCGGTTTCGATTGGAGCGAAGAGAATTATACAGGATCGCCGCTTCAGCAGTTGAACGACTGCCAGTGCGATTGGATGAAGTTTGTGCTCAACTGGCCTATGCGCGATGACCCCGGCACTCGTTTTGAATACAACAGCGGCGGAGTGATCTTGCTTGGAGGAGTGATTCGCAACGCTACGGGAATGCCGACGGATGTTTTTGCTCAAAGGTCGCTTTTCGACCCGCTGGGAATCACGCAGGTCAGCTGGTACTACGGGCAGGACGGCTCGCCGCACACGGGCGGCGGATTGAACATGCGGCCAAAAGACATGGCAAAGATAGGCTATCTCGTGCTGAGAAACGGGCGCTGGGAGGATAAACAGATAGTCTCTGAAGATTGGCTCAAACAGTCAATGCAACACGCCGTAAGATCGCCGCGAACTTTTGGCTCGCACTGGGTTGATTATGGCTATCTATGGTGGCTGTTGCCTCTCGATACGGAAGGGCCGGACGCTGATATTTACACTGCATCGGGAGCCTACGGCCAGTGGATTTTTATCATTCCCAGATTTGATATGGTTGTGGTCGTGACCGGAAACGCTCAGACCTACGCTGATTGGGTGAGTCCGGTTGAATTTCTCTACACAGACATACTGAGAGCCGTGCGATAACAAAAAAGTTTTGACTTTATAAGCAGTTCACCGCAGAGACGCAGAGGACGCAGAGATTACGCAGAGAAAAACTATTATTACTCTGCGCCCCCTCTGCGTCCTCTGCGTCTCTGCGGTGAATTGACTCCATTTTAGATTACCTTCCAGCCGGACTCTGATATAATTCGTCGGCCATTCAGACTTTATATAAAATGAGCATAAAAGGGTGGGGTATCTCTCGGACACTGGCGAGAGCGTTGTTGAAAGAGGTGTTTCGGTGTTCTTCAATTCATCCGGTTCCAGCATCCGCTACAGCATTTTTCTCTTCATAACTATTCTTGCAGTTGTTTCGCAGTTCCCCATTGCAGCGCAAGTATCATTTCTCGCGTCTTCAAATGAAGATGAAGTGAGGTCAGGATTTGAGCCATTGCCTGATTTCGACGCGCGGCAATTGGTTACGCGCCACATTCAAACTTCAAACGTCGAACAGAAGAAACGCGCTCTCGCTTTGAATGATAAGGTCATTCTCAGATGGAATGACGAAATGGATTTGCCTCACGCACTGCTTTCGCTCGCGGCTCCGCTCACTCCTGAGTCAAATGATGAGCCTGTGACAATCGCCCATCGCTTTATTCGAGACAACAGCTCTTTGTTTGCCATAAGCCAGAGCCAGCTTGATTCCTCTCGCGTTTCGGCACTAACGGTTGACGAGCGAGACGGGCTGACTCGGCTCGCGCTCGAACAGAGAGTGAATCGAATTCGCGTCTTCGATTCTGAAATGCTGTTAATACTTGATAAGGATGGCCGCGTTCTTTCGGTATCGGGAAGCTTCATTCCGCAAATCGAACGTCGCGCGCCTGCGCCGTCACCTTTGATGACTTCCGAACAGGCGTTGTCGCGCGCGGCTCAAATTTGCGGTGTGCGGCTCGCGGCTCCGCTTACGGCTACAAAGGAATCATTGCCTGCGCGCGAGCGCGTCGTCTTCTCATCTGAAGAAGTGGATAGCCGCTCGGAAACAAGTCTCGTTTATTATCCGATCACGCGCGATGACGTGAGGCTTGCCTTTCAAGTCCTGCTCTACGGCGTGCCTACTGTGCTCGATTCCTACCTGATACTGATAGACGCAAAGACAGGCGAGGCGCTTCGACGCGATTCGCTTACCCTTGCGATGGACGCGCCGCGCGGAAAGGTCTTCGCAAAAGAGAGCCCTGAATCAGGGGACCGCGAAATGATTTCGTTCGCCGGAGATCAGACCGCTTCGCCGCAAGGCTGGGTCGGCGCGAACCGCACCGAAGGCAATAACGCGCGAGTCTTTCTCAATCCAACTCTCAGTGGTGGTGATACCGTAGAGGCGAACGCCGACGGCAATTTCGATTTTGCGATTGATCTTACGCCGGGGCATTCTCCAATAAGTTCGGGCGAGGCGTCGGCTGCAAATCTCTTTTACTGGGTCAACGTAGCGCACGACCGATTTTACGCGCTCGGCTTCAACGAATCGTCGCGCAACTTTCAAGCGGACAATTTCGGCAAAGGCGCAGGGGGCGACCCTGTGCGAGCAGATACGTTGCGCGGGGCTAACATCAATCCGGCAAAGACCAATCAGCTTGTTCGTAATAATGCCTACTTCTCTCCGACGCTCGATGGCACACAGCCACTGCTTGCGATGCTTTTGTGGAACCAAAGCGTGAACGGGCAGACCGTGGAACTCGATAGTTCATATGATGCGAGCGTGATAATCCACGAATACACACATGGCGTTTCGACGCGACTGGCAGGAACGGACAACTCCATCGGGCTGCGGTCGAATCAGGGTGGCGGAATGGGCGAAGGCTGGTCTGACTTTTTCGCCATGTCGTTTCTCGCAGGCAGCGACAAGCCGCTCGACGGATCAGTCGCTACTGGAAGCTATATCACCCAGCGCGCTCGCGGAGTGCGCGCCTATCCATACAGCACGAGATTCGATGTGGACCCGCTCACTTTTGCCGACATACAAGCCAACTCGGAAGTTCACGCGCAGGGAACTGTCTGGTGTACGATGCTATGGGAGATACGCCAATCGTTCATCGAGCGTTATGGATTCGACGCGGGACGACAGGCAATCGAGCGACTCGTCATCAACGGATTGAAAGTTACGCCGCTTGTTCCGACCTTTATTGACGCGCGTGACGCGATATTGCTCGCAGACCGAACGACCAACGGTGGCGCGAATCAGGATTTGATCTGGCGCGCGTTCGCTCGTCGCGGTCTGGGTAAGTTTGCCTCCACTTCCCTGGCAACCCCACGCACCGGATATAGAATTTCTGCGACTGAGAACTACGAAGTGCCGACCGAAGTTTCAGCAGGCGCGATTGTCATCAATGACAGGCCGAACTCTCCCGTAGTGCTTGGTGAGCAGGTCGCAATCGTAGTAGTTGATCGCGACCTGATGGCCGCGCCTTCGATTGACGTGCATGTCAAGAATTCGCGCACCGGCGCAGACACTGTGTTAAATCTTACGCAAAGCGTTCCGGGCCGTTTCTCGAATGCGATAAGCATCCTTCCTGTGGAAGCCGACGGTGGGCCGGGCGCAAGAATCACGGCTCAATCCGGCGATGAATTTGTCATTAGCTACGCGAACGAGCGCAACGAATCTGGCGCGTTTGAAGCAGTTGAAATACGCGTGGTGGCGGGCCGCCGCATCACGCTTTACTCGATTGACTTCGAGCAGGATGCGACGGAATGGCTGCTGCAAGGCTTCTGGCATTTGACGAAGCGACGAGCGGCGAGCGCCACTCATTCGCTCTACTTCTCAAAGAAAAAAGGCTCGAATGATCGCAAGTCTTACACGAAAGCCGGTAGCTCAGGCGTGGCTTTCCCGCCCGTCATAGAGTTGCAAAACCTGGCAAAGCCACAGCTTGAATTTGATTACTACTTCAGCGGACTCGAAACGCCGAGCGATTTGATGAGTTTGTCTGCTAGAAACTTTTCCTTCAATGGCCCGACGGTTGCGGCTGAGCCTACGCTTCTGCTCGCATTCGACGTGCGACCAACGGCAGAAGCGGTATTTCGCCAGGCGAAGGTTGACCTTCAATACATCGGCAATAAGCGGGCTTATTTAAGTTTCACCTTCACAGCATCTTCAGCAGACGTGAAGCGCAATAAGTTCGAAGGCTTCTATCTCGATAACGTGCGCGTCACTGCCATCTCAACACAATAGTCAGTCGCGGACAACTCCCACGGCGACTTACTTTACATTCCCTTGAGGATTTATCCCATGCTTTCCATCGAATTTTATTGACACAGAAATCTTACGTGTGATATAAATCACGTCCTCTTAAGTAAGTCACGCTACATCTCATATTATATTCATCCATAGGTGTGTTTTACTATCGCGCAATAATGCGGCGAGCAGTTTTGCGTCTATATTCAGGTTGTTGGATTCAGCCAGTTCCACACAAAAGTAGCGCTGCACATTTCTCAAGGCGCTGATTCCAGAATCTGGCCGTTGATTATAAATAATATAGCGTCCCTCTGGGGCTTCAGCCTTATTGTGTCTTCTCTTACATCGGGAACAATTAGATCAGGTGACAGGAGATGCGCCATGAAGACGAGTAACTACATCATCTTTTTCCACATTTCTGAAACTGACGAATTCTATCTGGTTCATGGCTACACGGGAGCTGTTGATCTTGTGTCAGCCGAGGTCGCCAATTACCTGTTGGAGCGCGTTGATACTAACCACACCTGGCATATAAAAGACCAGGAGCTTGTCAGAGAAGCGCTGCGCGGGAGAGAGCCGGGCGAGGTGTCGGATGACACCATCGGCATGCTAAGAAGCAGGGGTTACTTAACCGAAATGTCTTCGGCAGAAGAATTGAACTACGTTGAGCATATTGCAGGCTTCCTGCACAACAGAAACGTGAAGGAGTTCCGCCCCAGATTTATGATGGTCCCGAGCTATGAGTGCAACCTGCGTTGCCCTTACTGTTTTGAAACGGATACGCGCATAGAGCTGGGAAAGCTCAAAGTGCTTCAGAAGGTGATGACCGAGACGATGGTGGATGCTGCTTTCGACAGCATGGATATGCTCGTCAAGCAGCGGCTCGGAGCCAAAAGTGAAGCCCTCGGCAATGAGACGAAATATATAACTCTGTATGGCGGCGAGCCTATGATGGCCGAAACCTTGCCGATAGTGGAGTATATACTACATAAAGGATTGAGCCAGGGCTATAGATTCGGAGCTATCACAAATGCCGTTGACTTAGATCGCTATATCCACCTTTTAGGCCCTGACAAGATAGGCTTCCTTCAGATCACGCTTGATGGGCCGCGTGAGATTCATAATAAAAAGCGCGTCGGCCCGAGGTATAAACAGGGCACTTACGACCTGATAGTCAGCAATATAAAGAAGGCGCTCCCTACGGGGGCGCATGTTTCTGTGCGCTTCCACGTAGACTTCAAAAACATATCGCAGGTGAAAACGCTCATAGATGATTTAGAGAGCGAAGGCTTTCACGAACACGATAACTTCGAAGTGTACACCTATCCCGTGCATAACTTTCACAGGGGGCAGGCAACCCCTGACTACCCGTTGATGGCAATTCACCACATGCAAAGGGAGATAAAACCGATACTTGAGGGCAGATCGTTGCCCATCTATGCCCAACCGGAACAGATGCCGCGCGGGAAGGAGTTGAAAGTGCTGGCCTCTGATGAAGGCATCGAATTAAAGCTGAGGGCATACGTAAAGGATAAGCTGCCGGGCCTTTATTCCAGAGGCATCGAGCCATGTTCTGCTACGACGGGCCTGTATATCTTTGATCCGTTCTGGAAGATTTACACGTGCTGGGACACTGTAGGGATGGTCGGGCATGAAACTGGCACTTACTCGCCTGCCGGGCCTGCCTTAAACGCCAGGAATGATGATTGGCTTATGCGGTCTCCCGCAACCATTGACGAATGTAAGAACTGCAAGTACGCCTTCTTCCACTTCGGCGGCTGTGCTTCTTTGCCGATAGGGGTTAAGGGAACGATATTTAGCCCGGCATGCTACGAATTTCAAGACAATTTTCTCTACGCCGGTCAGGCTTTCTTCAAGAAAGGCATTGATCAGGCTTTGCAGGGAAGTCTTGAGCGGGATGCGCAATCGGTTGAAGCCAGTTACCAGGAAGCTGGCCATTGATCCGATATAGCATCTTTGTGGTGAATGACCTATTGGCGGGGGCATTCAACCAGTTTTTTGACAGCGCCCAATCATCAACCTCTAACAATCGAAAAATAATCTAAGCATGGAGGTAAAAAATGAAAAAGAAAGCAGAGAATCTTGAGATTCAGCCGTTGAATGACGACGTATTGGCCAATCTCAGTATAGAGGATCTGGAAGAGAGACTTGAACTCCAGCTTCTGCATGTCACCGAGGCTCAAGGCTGCTGGGATTGCGGTGTAGAATGTGGCACGTCAATCCTCCTCCTCCTCCTCCTCCTGGCGGCGGCGGTGATCCCGGTGGCGGCGGTGACCCCGGTGGTGGCGGCGGTGATCCCGGCGGCGGCGGCGGTGGTGGCGGTGGCGGCGGCGGCGACGACCCGCAACTTCCAGACGTAATCTCAGTAGTTGGTTCCCATTTTTTGATAACGAACCAACATACTCTCTCCCTTTGTTGCGGATACCTTCCTGGTTTGTAGCACCTCTCACCAGGGAGGTATCCCTAATTGTCCGGGCAAATCATCCAAGGGTGAAATAATGTCTGCCGTAACAAACACACTGGCCCCAGCCGATGTGAAGATCAGTGATGATGTAATCTTCAAAATGGCTCCCGGTCTTGAGGTCATGCCGCTAGACTCGTGCGCTTCGAGTCCTCAATACGTAGCCAAAACCGATAAGGGCAGGTCTTTGATGCTCTCTCAGAGATTGAGAGACATACTATTAATGCTCGACGGGGAACGTGACCTGCAATGGATTGCTCAGGAAGTATCTAAGCTCGAAAGTGCTTTAGTAACTCCGGAGAAAATCAAGAGTGTGATAGACACTTATCTCCTGCCATACGGATTGGTGGAGAAGGTTCAGCAAGTCGTCAACATCGAAAGCGACACCTCTGCAAGAACGCTGATGCGAAACCGCGCGACTCCGCTCCTAAAGCCGTAGTGATAAAGCCGCTCGACTTTGTCTTCAAGGCTGCTCTGATAAAACCGCAGATTGTGATGCGGATAGCTGATAGATTCACATGGCTATTCAAACCGCAGATTTGCGCAATCGCTATCCTGGGGTTTATCCTCGCGCATTTTGCGTTCTACGGAGGGTGGCTGCGACCAAGGTACACTTCAAATCTCAGCGCATGGCAATATCTGTTCTGTTACGGGCTAGTGCTCTCGACTGCGCTCTTTCATGAAATCGGGCATGCAGCCGCGTGCAGAAATTATAAGTGTACGACTGGCAGCATAGGACTGCTCCTCTACATCGTCTTCCCAGCCTTTTATGTGAATCTTTCCGATGCCTGGCGGCTTTCCGGGCGTCAGCGCGCGGTGATTGATATCGGAGGGATATATTTTCAACTGATCTCAGTCATCCCGCTCTTTCTAATATTCGCGATCACCGGAAGCAATTATTGCGCTGCCGCCATCTACTCCATAGACGCTCTGGTGATAATCTCGCTGAACCCGCTCCTGAAATTCGATGGCTACTGGTTATTAGTTGATCTCACCGGATTGATTAATCTTAAAAAAAGGTCCTGGAAAGTTGTCAAAGAGATGGTTCTCTGGAGCCTCGGGTTTGCAGATGATATGCCTACCTTCAAAGAGGTGAAGGGCCAGGGGCGGAAATTTGTGCTGGCGACTTACTCTCTGGTCAGCATTGCTTTCTTTTCTACATTCATAGTGCTGCTGCTCATATTTACCCCGGACAAGGTTTTCGCGACCGTAGCAAGCGCGCGCGATCTGGTGGGCAGCAGAGGCACAGCGCCTTTTCTCATAAGCGTTCTCAAACTTTTTATGAACCTGTTTTTCCTCCTGTTTGTGTACGCCGTTTTGAAAAATACACTGTTCAAGCTGTTGAAGAAAACATTCCAGAGAAGGGCCATATGAAGATTACGGACATCAACAAGAAATACCTTGCCTTAGCCATCTTGATGACCTTTCTGCTGTATGCCGTCTATCAAGCTCTGACTTTCTTTCACGAACTGGCGCACGGCCTGACAGCTGTTTCTCTCGGAGGCTATTTTCCTTTTGTAGCCGTAGATGCTGATGGCGGCAGGAGCATATTTTATTTCCCTCTAGGCTCTCGATTATGGAAAGAGGCGCTGGTGCTGCTGGCCGGGCCTATCTTCAATTTTCTGGTGGCAGTCCTTGCTCTGGTAATCATAGCCGTGGGAACAAAGGAAAGCAGAGCGAGGTTATTCTGGGCGCTGGTCGGCGGTGTCTCGGCATTGATGGTTATAAACATGACCGGAGTCTTTCCGCCGTGGCGCAGGAATTATAAGGAAACGGGGCAGGCCCTTGCGATGCTGGGCTTTCCTTTCGCTTTTCAGGTCACCGTAAAATGTCTATGGCTAGTCTTCAATGTAATATTAATTATAAGCTTCTTCCGTCTCATCTTCAGGCAGGTCTCTTATGAATTCCCGACAAACACATACCGCCAGCGACTTGCGCTGGTCACTTCGGTCTTAATCTTTCCCTGTGTGGTCATCATGGGATTTCAGAGCATCATCATGCTCAACGCCGGTTTTGGAGAGGGCGTGATCAACCCTAACAGGCACTTACCGCATATGATTCTGTTAGTAGTTGTCTTCCTATCAATGCCCTTTGTCATCACATCGGCTAAATCTGAAAGCCCGGCCAGCTTTGCCATCACTGGCAGGCAGATTTTGGGCTGGGGCGTCGCTGCGGTCGCAATCGCAATCTTGCAACCTGTCATCTTTGGCAACGACAGGCTCAATCCCAGAGGGCTGTTTCTGACTAAACAACTGCCTGAGGTAAACATCGAAGCTTGCAACGTAGTCGTCACTCTTGAGAGTGATGATACAGCTCGCGTGCAATTACGGATGCGTCCCTTTAATCAGACTCACAATTTTTTATGGAATAAAGCAAACAACTACGACCCTGCGGAATGGAAGTACTATGAAGAGTTTGCCAGAAAGAATCTTCGAGTGTTTCTAGGCACGGATGATTTCGAGATCGTTGGCAAATACGCAGATCGCTCCACGAAGTTCTACAACGGGGCGTGGGGGGATGGCGCAAGAGTGATCGAGGCACAAGTGCCGGTTTCCTCGCTCGTCAAAGCAGATGCCGATGGCGGAAATCGGGCGTTGAAGCTGGTTGATTTCTGGAGTGTCAGAGGGATTGGCTACATTGACTATGCAGAGGTGAACGTAGAAAACGGGCTGCGGATTAAGAACGTCAATATAGACCCTTCTGTTACATCTTCGATGCGCTTGCAGTCCGACAACAAACGCCTGCGATGGCAAAACACGCCTTTTACGACAGCGCCTATAACCGCGCGCCTGGATTTGGAATAGCAAGAACTTTATGACCGGCAGAATCATCAGAGAGATTTCTACGGCGGGCCTGCGGGTTGAAGGCAAACGTGCATGGGATGAGTTCAATAAGATAAGAAAAACCATTCCCGGACTTGATGACCCGACCCTCTCCAAGCACATTCGTGAGTTGCGGGGAGCAGAAGTGGGGAACAGTTTTTACGCTTATTTCCCATTCCTGTTTTCAGAGGCTTTCCCGAACACAAAGCGCGAGAAGAAACAGAAACTGGCGCTCATGGGACTGTTGACGTTATATCAACTGCTCATCAATGACGAAATGATTGATGAGGCGGGCGCGCATTGCGCCGCCGGAATTATTGCGAGCAACTCATTTCAAATGGCGGCGCTCGCCACGCTCTCTGAAGTCTTCGACCATCAGCCGCTGCCCTGGAAGGATATAGATAAACTCTTCCGCCAATACAGTCAGGCTATCTTGCTGGAAAACGGGCTTCACAAGGATAAAGTGGAGCAGTATTCGAGCCGGGACATAATCAGAGTCCTTTCGCGCAAGTCCGCTATGGCCAAGATCATAGTCGTTTCACTATGCCTTGTGTCGGGGCAAAACGAATTGCGCAAGCCTCTCGAAGACTCGCTCGACCTCTACTATGCCGCAGAGCAATTGTTCGATGACTTTAAGGATTGGAAGGAAGACCTTAAAGCGCAAAGGTACACATACCTGCTCACTCAAACGATCACCACCTTCACCCTTCAGGATAAAATATCTTCCCTTAGCCCCGACGACCGCATCAGTCTGATAGCCAAATATCTATACCTTTCGGGATTTCGCGGAAGATTACCTTCGCAAGCTTGCGCGTTACTGTACGGAGGCGAAAAAGAAGGTGGAAGGCATAAACTGTCCCCACTGGAAAGACCTTATAGATTCGCTGCTGATGGGAGTCCATAGCGTGCGCTCCGAAGTATCAATGAATTCGCGCGAAGCTTTGCTTCAAACACGCACTCACGAATACAAATTGTCATCGAACGGTAACGGCTCGAACAGTTGCGCTCATCCGGTTTGGAAAGCGCCCCGCTCGGATTTCCGACGCAGCCGCAGACGCCTGCGATTTTCTCGTCAAGGCGAATGGCGTCTATGAAGACTTCATGGCCTTTGGCGAGACTTTGCCGATATGGGTAAGCGCGTATGTAGGCGCGGCGCTTGAGGAATGGCACGAACCGAGTTCTAAAATAAAAGGCATACGAAAGACGCGCGGTTTGCCCGCTTTGTTGCAGAGAATGCGCCAGTGGCTCGTCAGTGAAAAACAGACGATAGGATGGCCTTGTCTGAGGAACGTGCCCGAAGATGCCGATACTACTGCGTGGGTAGTCAACTTCATGGTTTCCACTGGCTCTGATCAACGAGCAAGAAAAGCAGGAGCTTGTTACGCTCGTATCAGGGTTTCAACAGGAGGACGGCGGATTTTTCACAATCCCCGCGCAAGGCAGAAGCGGCTTTCAGTCATACGGCATGAGCCACGTCGAGGTAACAGCCGTAGCCGTGGATACTCTCTTAAAGCTCGGCGTCGCACCGTCGGATGAATCGGTAACCAGAGCGACTGACTTCATAAAAAAGGGTATGGGGGAAAGATCGCATCTGGGAGGCGTTCTGGTGGGACGGGCAGATGTACGCCACTTTCTACAGTACGCGAGCGCTGGTAAGAACAGGCTATCGGCTGTCTGAATCTGATGTTATGAAGATGTCAGAAAGCATATTGCAAAAGCAGTCAGCCGAAGGATGTTGGGGGCTTGATACGACGGGCAAAAATCTCGCCTTTGAAACTGCGCTTGCGCTGCGAACGCTTATGCTCATAGGAATCAGAACTCCTGAACAGAAGAAAGCCCTGTCGCGCGGTATCGTCTGGCTGCTCAACTTTCAGAACCGCAATGGCAGCTTCGATTCTCGACCGATGCTGCGTATACCGAATGCCGGTGACTTAAATCCCTGGGAAAACAAACAGTGGTCGCAAGGCTCTGGCACAGGGCTTGGCGTGTTAGTAGCCGATCATAATAGTTACTTCACAACCGCTACTGTGCTTGGCGCGCTGACAGATTTCCTCCTGACCGAGAGTGATCAAAGGCTCGTGGCGATAAAGGCATAAAGTCATGAGATATCTATTCTGCCCACTTGCCAGTCATGGTTTTGTTTACCCGCTTATCGGGTTGGCCGAGGCTGCTCGCTCGCAGGGACACGAAGTCAGCTTTGTTACCAACTCCGCTTTTTCCGAGACTCTGCGCGACGTAGGGCTAACCCGCATTCCGTGTGGCACGAAAGACCTGCCCAGCTTTGAAGTCAAGAATTGGACTAAGCCCTTAACTGTTGCCATTCAGGTCAAACATATCCAGTACGCGCTTGAAAGATTTCAGGCTGACGCGCTCGTAACAACACAGCTTACGCTTGGCCCGCTGATAGCGAGCGAGATCACAGAATTGCCGGTCGTTGTTTTAGGACTGGCTGCTTACTTATGGCCGCTCTGGCCTTTGGACTACGAGCCTGAAACTCGCACCGAGAAAGAGTCGCAATGGCGATACGGAGATATGATGGCTCATTACAACAATGCCAGACGCGCGCTCGGCCTTTCCGTTAACAACGCAGGTCATCTCGCAAATCCAATGCTTGGCGATCTCTATTTGCTCCAAAGCGTACCGGAGCTGGAACAGAGCAAGTATGACTTTCCATCGAAGGTATATTTTGTTGGAAGCTGCGGTTGGGAACCGGCAACTTCGGACTCGGAATTATCGGCGTGGCTTGAAGAAGGTAAAGCCGCGGCTGAGCCTATCATCTACGTGCAGCAGGGCCGGTCTTTTACGTTACCGGGATTCTGGGCGAAACTGTGCGAAGCTTTAAGAGATAAACCAATCCGCGTAGTGGCTGATGTGGGGAGGATGGACGAAGAGGTCGGCAGCACTCCGGGAAATTTTTTCATACGCGAGCACGTGCCTCTGGGTAAGGTCTTGCCATATTGCGCCGCCGTAATAAGCACAGCGCATACAACCTCGGTTCTAGGAGCGTTGGTACACGGCCTGCCCTGTTTATTCTTTCCTTCGGGCAGCGGGTCTGACGACATAGCCGAGCATTGTGAAAGAGCGGGTGTAGCTTTGCGCGTTAATGCAACGGTTGTAGACGCCAGGTTGATAGAAAGCAGCATACATGAACTCTTGACCAGCTCTGAACTAAGAGAGAATGCGCAAAGATTGAAGCGGGCATTCGAGCGCGCGGGCGGGTCGAGTCGTGCCGCCGAGCTTATAGAGCAGACCGTTGCTTCTCAATGCACTCTTACCTGATAGAAAACAGATTAATCCTGTCTGAGTGCTTCCATAGGATCAACTTTAGTAGCTCTGTATGCAGGAATAAGAATGGCTATGACAGAAATAAGAATGATCACCGCCGAAACGGCTACGAAGACTTGCGGATCAAACGCCTGCACGTCATAGAGCAGGGCTGACATTGCTTTTGTACAGGCAAACGCCCCGGCAGCTCCCACCACTATCCCCACTAAAGTGATGCGAGCGCCTCTATAAAGAAACATCTGAAGCATCGCGAGTCTCCCTGCGCCGAGCGCCATCCTTAGCCCTATCTCTTTCGTCCTCTGTGCGACTGAATAAGACATGACGCCGTATACACCGGTCGCGGCCAACGCCATAGCTATGAACGCGAATACACCGAGCAGCCAGCTCGTCAATCGCTGAGATACTGCCCAGTCCGAGATTGCCTGCTCCATTGTTTGTATATCGTATAAAGGTTGGTCGGGGTCTTCGGCTAAAACGATCTCTCGAATTGCGCTTGCTACGCTATTGGTGTCAGACGCTGTTCTTACTACCAGCGTCAGGTTGCGCACAGGCAGTTGGCTGATCGGGAAATACGCTTCCGGTTCTTCATTATTATCCTGACCGGAGTGCTTAACATTGCCCACAACTCCGACAATCGTACACCAGGGAAAACCGCGACGGTCGAACCTTATACGCTTTCCGATAGGCGACTCGCCCTGCCAGATGCGATCAGCCGCGCGTTTGTTTATTATGACTACACGTTGAGAGTCTTCCCTTTCTACATCCGAAAAATCTATGCCTTCCAGTAACGGCAGCCCGAAGACTTTAAAGAAGCCGACTCCCGTGCTGTGATATTTGATGATGGGTCGGTCGGCAGACGAACTGCTGGGCCGGTCTTCGATGGCGAATACGTCTGAAGAATTGCTGTTCGAGAATGGGACTTCGCTTATAACGGCAGCCGACTGCACGAGCGGGGTTGAGCGAGACTTCTCGATCAAGTTATCCATGAAACTCTTGATCTGAGCCGCCTCTCTGTACTTGGAAGCGGGAAGCGACAGCCGCATTGTTATTAAGCCTTCGGGATTGAACCCCTGATCTCCGCCTACAAGTTTGTAAAAGCTCTTGATCATCAGCCCGGCTCCGGTCAACAGTACCAGCGTCAGAGTGATCTCTAAAACTACCAGCAGGCCGCCAAGCCTCATTCCGCCTCTATCCGACACCACGCCGCTTTCCCTGACAAGGTTGCTAAGGTTAGGGGCCGATATTCTCAGCGCGGGAGTCAGCCCAAAAATCACGGCTGCAAGCGCCGAAAGGAAGATTGTTGCCAACAAGACTGTCCAGTCTAAACTTAAATCCTTCAGCGCCGGGATAGAGTCGCTTATGAAATTAGGCAATGAGGTGGCGAGCAAGCGCGTTCCCCAATGCGCCAGCAGTATCCCAATGATCGTACCCGTCAGCGATAGGAATAAACTTTCCGTCAGCAACTGCCTTATGATTCGCGAGCGGCTGGCTCCGAGCGCAGTACGGATTAACATCTCTTTTCTGCGCGCCCCGCCTCTGGCCAAAAGAAGATTAGTGACGTTTGCGCAAGCTATGAGCAGGACGAACGCCACAGCGCCTAATAAAACGGGGATAGTCGTTCTGGCGTTTCTTATAAGAAAGTTGTGAAGGCTTGATAGCTTCACTCCTATTTTCGCATTTGTTTGAGGGTACTCTTGCTCAAGACGTGCTGCCAGTGAAGCCAGCTCAGACTCTGCGCCTTTAAGGCTCACGTCTGGCTTTAGCCTGCCTATAACCCTGATGTAGCGCGTGTCGCGAGTTGTCTTCGATAGGTCTACGCTGAAAGGCACCCAGATGTCGGCTCGCGCAAAAGGGGGGCGAAAATCAGGAGGCATCACTCCCACTACACGATAGCTTTCACCATCAAGCAAAACTTTCTTTTCAAATATATTCTCATCAGCGCCAAACGTGGTTGACCATAAGCCGAAGCTCAACATGACAAGACGGTCTGCCCCCGCCTTCTCATCTTCCGGCAAAAAGAATCTGCCTTTCAACGGGTTCACGCCGAGCATCGGAAAAAAGTTAGACGACACGCGAGTGCCCTGCACCCTGACCGGCTCGACTGCGCCTGACAAATTCATTCCTATTCCGGAGATCGCAGCCAGATGGTCAAATGACTGGCTATGATCTCTATAATCTAAAAAGTCAGGCACGGACATGCCGAGCGTGCCAAAGTCGCCACCCGTTCTGGCCGCCTGCAATAGCACCAATTGCGAAGGATCACGGTAGGGCAAAGGTTGTAAGAGAACCTTGTTTATTACACTGAATATAGCTGTGTTCGCGCCTATGCCAAGGCCCAGCGTGAGGGCGACTATAGCCGTGAATCCCCAGTTTTTAGAAATCAATCTGATGGCGTTCTTACAATCTTGCAACACGTCGGAATACCTCCAGTTGCCAAGGTGTGTAGTTTCTATTACGAGCCGTGGCAAAAGTCAAGGTGATCTCAGGTTATTCAGTTCTGGAATCAAAAGCCATAAAGAGTTCACCGCATAGGACGCAGAGATTACGCAGAGGAGTTTTTCTCTTGAACTCGCTGTTTTATTCCGCCGAATAGAGAAACCCGTCCATTTCTGTATAGAGATTTCCCATCGCTGGTACTTTATTCCCGGCACACTTGTTACCAAATCTAATCCGCCGCGCCTCGCAATATTCATCGCATAACACATGAACTCGCCTGAAAAACATAATTTAGATTCATCGCGCGACATCTTTCAGACACTTGGCATAGCGTGTGCACTTCGATTCATAAGTTTCTACGCCGCTTGAACGAGCAGGTGTTGAAAATCGAGGGCAATTTTAATGATGGCGGCAATGAGCCTTATCAAGCGCATGGCTCGCGTGATGTTGGGAACAGCAGGACTTGCAATCTGGTTTGCAATGCCTTTCTTTGCGATGCTGTCAGCTTCGGCAGACTCGCTGTCTGTTAAACGCGAGTCAAACAATCGAACGGCGATTCGTAAAGCCGATCAATCCGCTATCGAGGCTTATAGCAAACTGCCTTTGAACTTTGAAGCGCGTCCGAATAACCCAACCGCGAAATTCGTATCGCGCGGCAACGGTTATAATTTTTATTTGTCTTCAACCGAAGCAGTCTTTCAGTTGCAGGCTGGACAGAGCGTGAAGCGACTTAGTCGCGGCGCGGCCTTGGGATCGCCACGGAATGCGGGATCGCCGAGTGCGGTTCATAAGCTTCCTGAGCCGCTCCGCGACGAAGTGGCCTCACGCTCCGCCCAGCCTGCAACTAATACTCAATCCTCCATAGTGAAAATGAAGCTGATCGGCGCTGATCCGCGCGCGCGCGTCGTTGGCGTAAACGAGCTTCCAGGCAAAAGCAATTACATCGCTGGCAACGACCCGGCGAAGTGGCGCGCGAACGCATCGAATCATTCGAAGGTGAAGATTGAAAGCGCCTACAAGGGCGTTGATGTAATCTATTACGGCAATAATCGCCAGCTTGAACATGACTTCAATGTGGCTCCTGGAGCCGATTTCAGGGTTATAAGGCTCTGCTTCGACGGAGCGCGAAAGATAAGTCTCGACCCGGCAGGCGATCTTGTGATTGAAACTGCCGCAGGTGAGCTTCGCCAGCACAAGCCTGTCGCATATCAGGAAGTGAACGGCGCAAGGCGAGAGGTATCTGCTCGCTATGCGCTTAAAAGCAATAGTGAAATCATGTTTGACGTTGGCAGTTATGACAGAAGCCTGCCGCTCGTCATTGATCCGATTCTGAGCTACTCGACTTATCTTGGCGACAGCAATTATGACCAGGTCTCATGCGTTGCAGTGGACGCTGCGGGCAATGCTTATGTAGCAGGCCACACCCTTTCGAGCAATTTCCCAATCACGCCGGGCGCGTTTCAACTCGCCATCAAAGGCAAGGCTGAAGTTTTCGTGGCGAAACTGAACCCGGAAGGCAATGCCCTCGTTTATTCGACTTACATAGGAGGCAGCGGCGAAGATTCTGCCAACGCCATAGCCGTAGACGATGCGGGCAATGTCTATCTTACGGGAGAGACTCTTTCATCCGACTTTCCAGTCACGGCTGGCGCTTACCAAAATAAGCGAAACGGTAATAGTATTTTCGATAATGATATTTTCGCCCTCAAGCTGAACGCATCGGGCAGCGGCCTGCTTTATTCAACCTACATTGGCGGCAAAGGTGGCGAACTTTCTTCAGCAATAGCCATTGACTCGATGGGCAATGCTTATGTGGCGGGAAGAACCAATTCAAACGATTTCCCTCTCACCTCTGGCGCGATTGATACCGAGTTCGCATTTACCGAGGCTTTTGTTGCCAAGCTGAATGAAACAGGCAGTGCGCTCGTCTATTCCACGTTTCTCGGAGGCAATGAGTTTGATTACGCAGCAGGCATAGCGATAGACGCAGATAGCAATATTTACGTCGCAGGTCAGACCGAATCGTCCGACTTTCCTCTAAGCCATTCATTGCAGCAAGAGTTGAAAGGGATGAACGACGTATTTATAGCTAAGATAGATGCGAAGAGCGCCCAGCTCGTTTATTCAACATATCTCGGCGGCAAGAGCTTCGAGTTCGTGGCAGGCGTAGCTGTGGACGGCGACGGAAACGCTTACGTGGCTGGCACTACGGCTTCTTCCGACTTCCCCACGACTCAAGGCGTTTTGCAAAGCTCTTTCAAAGGCTTAAGAGATGTTTTCGTCGTCAAACTAAACCGATCAGGCAAAAAGCTGGATTACTCAACGCTGCTCGGCGGAACCGGATTTGATGAGGCGACAGGCATTGCCATAAATTCATCCGGTTATGTTTATCTGAGCGGCCTTACCTTTTCCAGCGATTTTCCGACGATGAACCCGTTACAAGACCAGAATAAGAGCGGTTCTATCTTCAAGAGCATAGACGGAGGAAACTCGTGGCAGATTTCCAGCCGAGAATTGGGTAACGTGGATTTCCTTAGACTGATTGTTGATCCGAAGACGCCGTCAACGCTATATGCGAATAGCTTCTCAGGCATTTTCAAGAGCACGGATGGCGGCGCGACCTGGAAACTGAGTTTGAATCTTCCGGACACTGAGTTTCTCCCAATAGGAGAGATGGCTATTGATCCTGTGAACACATTGAATGTCTATGCCGTTTTAGGCGGCGGCCTCTATAAAACCAGCGACGGAGGAGTCACCTGGAAACTTTTCAATGTAACTCCGAGTGTCCTTGAAGTAAGTGCCATATTTATTGATCCCAAGAACCCATCGGTCATCTATGGCGGGGGGGCTGTCCCTCGCCCTATTCTTGCAATTGCCGCTGGCCCAAAAACGCAGTCAGCATTCCTGCCGGACGGATTGTTCAAGAGCGTAGATGGCGGACAGACCTGGACATCTCTCCCTGTCGGAGTGCCCTTCATAAATTGGCTGGCGATTGATCCGGTAAATACTTCGACTCTCTATACAAGCTCAGAGCGCGGCATCTTGAAAAGCACAGATGCGGGCCTGTCGTGGGTGCCGAAGAATAATGGAGTGCCTAATCAGACTCCGCCAAGAGACTTGCAAGCAATTAGAAGTTTAGTAGTTGACCCACAGAATACTAACAGAGTTTACGGCGTGGCAGGTTTGAATGGAATAATCAGAAGCACAAACGGTGGCGAAAGCTGGAATAGAGTCGCCTCACCCGTCAACGGTCTGGGAGGGTTGGTTATTGATCCTCAAAATCCAAAAATTCTTTACGCCAACGGGTTCGGTGGTTTTTTCAAGAGCACCAATCGCGGCAAAGACATAAAAGTTACCGGTCTCGATGATATTTTTATTTTAAACATAGCTGTTGATCCTGTCTCGCCTTCTACGATCTATGCCGTTGCATTCAAGACGGGCGATCTTTTCGTTGCAAAGCTGAATCCGGAAGGCACAGCCCTCGCCTATTCAACTTATTTAGGCGGCGTGAATCGCGAAGACCCTGTCAGCATTGCTATTGATTCGGCAGGAAATGCTTATGTGGGGGGCGGCACTATTTCTAAAGACTTTCCTGTTACGCAAGCTTCTTTCCAGACAAGCAGGAGCAATCTGACAGACGGCTTCATAATGAAGATAAGAGATCAGGGAATTTCTACTATCACCGGCGTTTCGATTAAAGGCAAGAAACTGATTGTCACAGGCAAAGACTTTGATCGCGGCGCTGTGATACTGGTCAACGGCATTCAACAGAAGACCACAAACGATGAATCGAATCCGACGACCATGCTGATTGCTAAGAAGGCAGCGAAACAGATCGCGCGCGACCAGGATGTAAATATTCAGGTGCGTAACACAGACGGAACCTCGTCTGCGCCTTTCCTCTTCAGACGCTAAATCCATAAAACTGCGAACCGAACATTTCTTCATCAATCAATACTCGATAATTCAGCCTCGCTTGACTTTTCGCGCGAGTAGAATAGATTGAAACTATTCACTATTGCCGCATCGAGGGGAAAGACTTTGGCTGAAAGTAAAAAAGATGAAAATGAAGAAAAAGATGAGACGGGAGTCAAGCAGAATCCGTTCATCGAGCGAGTTATAAATCGCTATGTCGGAAATACGATTCTGTTGTTTCTGTCTGCGCTTTCAATAGTAATACTCGTCGCAGCCGCCATCACAGCATTCGATACGATAGTTCGCGAATTCCCGAAACTCTGGCAGCCGACGGACGAGTACAGCGCATTGCAGGGCATAATCCAGAACCTCCTGCTGGTCGGGATTGCTGCCGAACTTGGACTCTTGTTTCTGTTCCACAGGACTAGCGCAGCGGTCGAAGTAGTCATCTTTATAATCGCCAGAAAGATGGTCAGCCCCGACGTTTCTGCGCTCGATTTGTTGTTGGGCGCGACGGCTCTTTCAGGACTCATCATCGTTCGATTCTACTACCTGCCAGGCGACCCGAAATGAAACCGGTCTCAATAAAGCGCTTGCAACTATCCACCCTATGCGTTTCTAATAATATATAGAAGCGTAATAACAGTGCCCGCTTATATTCAATCTGATCGGAGATGGGGATGGAAACTATATTTCAAGATTTGCGTTATGGCATGCGAATGCTCGTGAAGAACCCGGCCTTCACGATTGTTGCAGTGATAACTATGGCTTTAGGCATCGGCGCGAACACGGCTCTTTTCAGCGTAGTCAATGGCGTGATGCTCAAATCGCTGCCTTTCACAGAGCCGGACAGATTATTCTTTTCACTCGAAACCAATGCCAAGTTTCCGTCTCCGGGTGTTTCTGCATCAACTCTCAACTACCGCGATTGGAAAGAGCAGTCTCGTTCCTTCGAGTCCTTGAGCGCGCGACAGGGCTTCACAGGCAACCTCACAAGCAGCGAGCAGCCTGAAAAGATTCAAGGCGAAAAAGTCACGTGGGACTATTTCCCTACTCTCGGCGTAGCGCCGATTGCCGGGCGCACATTTACCGAAGAGGAAGATAAGCCCGGCAGCACGCCTGTTATTCTTTTGTCGAAAGGACTGTGGCAGCGAAGGTTCGGCGGAGACCTGGTCATACTCGGGCAGGCAATCCCTTTTAACGGTCAGAGCGCGACCGTCATCGGCATCATGCCGAACGACTATCGCCCTAACATAGAGTTCTGGGCTCCTCTGGCAATCACTTATCAAAACGCAGACAGAAACTTGCACAACATACAGGTGATAGGCCGCCTCGCTCCGGGCGTAACCGAGAAGCAGGCGCAGTCAGAGATGTCGGCGATTGCAACAGGGCTTAGCGAACAATACCCTGACGCGAATGCCGGATGGGGCGTTGCGCTTGTGTCGTTCAATGATCTGGTCACATTCAATATACGCCCGGCTTTGATGTTGTTGCTCGGGGCTGTCGGATTAGTGTTGTTGATAGCGTGCGCCAACGTAGCGAACCTTTTGCTTGCGCGCGCCGCATCACGCGAAAAAGAGATTGCCATTCGACTTGCGCTCGGAGCGAGTCGTGGCCGTTTGATAAGACAGGTGCTGACGGAAAGCGTTTTGATTTCTGTGATCGGAGGCGCTATCGGCGTGTTGATTGCGCTGTGGGGCACAGAGGCTCTGGTCAGTTTGAACAAGCAGGGCATCCCGCGCGCAGGCGAGATCAGCGTAGATGGCCGCGTGCTCGGCTTTGCGCTTCTTGTTTCTGTTGTCGCAGGAATGCTGTACGGTTTAGTTCCCGCTTTGCAGGCGTCAAAGCCTGATCTCAACGAGACATTGAAAGAGAGCGGCAAATCTTCATCCGGCAACGCGCGCGGACATCTCGTTCGCAGCACTCTGGTTGTCGTTCAGGTTGCGCTTGCGTTCGTGCTTTTGATTGGCGCGGGTCTTTTGATCAAAAGCTTTTCTGAGCTTCAGCAAGTCAATGTGGGATTCAACCGCGAGCGACTGCTCACAATGCAAGTCTCTTTGCCTCCGGCTCAGTATCCAAGAGACAGCGATGTAAGCGGGTTTTATAAAGAAGCGATTCACCGCCTCTCATCGCTTCCCGGCGTCACGTCGGCTTCGGCAATTTCTCAAGCGCCGCTCGCCGGAGGCGGCCCGCAGTTTGTCTTCGCTGTCGAAGGCCGCCCGTTGCCTACGCCTTCAGAAGCGCCCATCGCCAGTTATCGAGTCGTCATGCCCGATTACTTTCAAACCATGAATATTCCTCTAATTAAAGGGCGCGCTTTTACGGAAGCCGATGACCAGAATGCTTTGCAGGCAGTCATCGTCAATCAGAACATGGCTGACCAGATATGGCCGGGCGAAGATGCCGTAGGCAAGCGGGTGACTGTTGGCGTGCCTGCGCCTGATGAACAGCCCGACTGGGCTACGGTTGTTGGAGTAGTCGGCAATGTAAAGCACACGGCGATCACAGGCGAGTCAGGAATGCAGATGTATCAGCATGTAATTCAGTCTCCATTTCTGGCGTTTAATCTGGGGCGCACGATGACTTTCATCATGCGTTCTCAAATCGAAACGACGAACATGGCTGCGCCTGCGCGAAGCGTGTTCACGGATCTCAACTCAACGCTGCCCATATCGAACATCAAGACGATGGAGACAATCATTCAGGATTCCGTCGCGCCGTTCAGATTCAACATGTTTCTGCTCGGACTGATTGCGATAATAGCGATACTGCTGACAGTTGTTGGAGTTTACGGCGTGATGAATTATGCGGTCGCGCAAAGAACTCGCGAGATAGGCATTCGCATGGCGCTGGGCGCGCAACCCGGCCAGGTGCGTTCGCTGATACTCAAACAAGGGCTGGTATTATCCGCTACGGGGCTGGTCATAGGCGTTGGCGCATGCTTCATATTCATGCGATTCATTGCGAGCCTGCTATTCGGAGTGAGCACGACTGACCCCGTCATTTTTATCGCAGTCGCTTTGGGTTTGATCATAGTCTCGATGACGGCTTGTTATATACCTGCGCGCAAAGCGACAAAGGTTGATCCGCTCATAGCACTGCGCTACGAATGAAAAACAGAGAGTTCACCGCAGAGGCGCAGAGGACACAGAGATTTCGCAGAGTTTTTCTATGCTGTATAACCTCTGCGCCGCCTCTGCGTTCTCTGCGCCTCTGCGGTGAATAGCCCTCTTTAAATTAATTTATTTCCGCTGGTCAGCCGGCATACGCCTTGCCCTGTGTGAATCAGATCATGATTTGATGAAGGGAAAACTATGTTAAGACTACAAACCGGATTGTTACTGTTCACTCTTGTTGCATTGATGGCGTGCAGCCAGTCAGTTAAACCGTTAAAGACCGAAGACGCGGCATTGATTGCCTCAGCGCGAACAGGTCACGCGGGCACTGTCAGAGACATGATTACTGCGGGCGCGAATGTAAATGTCAAAGACGAGCATGGCAATACCGCATTGATCGAAGCGGCTCGCAACGGCCATGATGGTGTTGTGCGGACACTGCTTGCGGCAGGCGCAGACACGAAAATAACGAATAATGATGGCCAGACGGCTTTGACACTTGCGCGGCTGGGCGGCCACGAAGATGTAGTAGCAGCGCTTACGCAGGCGGGAGCCGTAGGATCACCCAGATAAGATGCCGACTGAGAATAGAAGCTCCGATCCTGAAAAAAGCCCTGCCGGGCTTGCTTTCATTCTGCGCTCTCTTGGCCACAGAAACTACCGGCTCTTTTTCAGCGGCCAGAGCATCTCACTCATCGGAACCTGGATGACTCGCATTGCCACAAGCTGGCTTGTTTATCGCCTGACCGGGTCGGAAATGCTTCTAGGGGTCGTTGGATTCGCAGGGCAAATGCCGTCTTTCATCCTTGGCCCTTTCGCGGGCGTGCTTGTAGACCGATGGAACCGTCATCGCCTGTTAATCGCAACGCAAGTGCTTGCGATGCTTCAATCAATAGCATTAGGCATACTGGCGCTCGCGGGACTCATTACCATCTGGCAGATTATCGTTCTAAGTATACTACAGGGCGTTATCAATGCTTTCGACATGCCTGCGCGACAGGCTTTCGTCGTAGAGATGGTTGAGAAAAGAGAAGACCTGGCTAATGCCATCGCGCTCAACTCTTCGATGGTCAATGCGGCCCGGTTGCTTGGGCCTTCGATTGGAGGGATTATCATTGCGGCGGTCGGCGAAGGGTGGTGCTTCATGCTCGACGGCATCAGCTACCTGGCTGTTATCGCATCGCTTTTGTCAATGAAAATCACGCCGCGCATTACCAAACCTAAAAAAGAAACCAATACGTTTCACCAGCTTCGCGAGGGCTGGGCTTACGCTTCAGGTTTTTCTCCCATACGAAAAATTCTGCTGCTGCTAGCCATAGTCAGCCTGGTAGGAATGCCCTACACCGTCTTAATGCCGGTTTTCGCAAACGAAATCCTGCACGGAGGGCCGAACACATTGGGTTTGCTGATGGCCGCGTCAGGCGTGGGAGCGCTTTCGGGCGCGATATTTCTTGCGTCGCGAAAAACAGTTCTCGGATTAGGCAAATTCATCCCTTTGATGGCAGGCGCTTTTGGCGCGGGACTGATAGCTTTTTCATTTTCGCGCGCACTATGGCTATCGCTTCTTTTGATGGTAGTGACAGGGCTTGGTTTTATGGTTCAGATGGCTGTCAGCAATACTGTGCTCCAAACCATAGTGGATGAGGATAAACGAGGACGAGTGATGAGCTTCTACACTATGGCATTTATGGGAACCGCGCCCTTCGGAAGCTTGCTGGCCGGAATCGTGGCCGAAAGAATCGGCGCTCCTTACACCCTGATGCTTGGCGGACTGGGCTGCATACTTGGCGCGCTCTGGTTTGCCAATTCGTTACCGGCTTTGCGGCGCGACATCCGCCCCATCTATGTCAGAATAGGCATAATTCCTGAAGTAGCATCAGGCATCCAAAACACTTCGGAGCTGACCGTGCCGCCAGAATCTTAAATCAACGCTTGTCGCTGATGCCGAGTGCTTTCATTCGCCGGTAAAGATGCGAGCGGTCAATGCCTAATGCTTCGGCTGTGCGCGTGATGTTGCCATCGCACTCGGCGATTTTGCGGATGATATAGTTGCGTTCGTAAGCTTCGCGCCCTTCGCGGTACGAAGTGAAGTTATACCTTGCAGGCATCTTCACCCCTTCAAGTGAGCCGAGCAGCGGCAGGTCTTGAGCCGCTATCGTTTCTTTCGCCGTCATTATCACAACGCGCTCAACAGTATTTCTCAATTCGCGCACATTGCCGGGCCAATCATGCGCTGCCATCTGTTCAATAGCAGTGTCTGCGAAAGTCTTAGGCGCGCGGTTGTACTCCGCAGAATATTTTCGATTGAAATAGTCTATCAACAGCGGTATGTCTTCGCGCCGCTCTCTGAGCGGCGGCACCTCGAACGGAATCACGTTGAGGCGATAAAACAGATCCGCGCGAAACGAGCCGCGCTCTATCTCTTCATCCAATCGCTTGTTTGTAGCGGCTATAATTCTCACGTCAACTTTAACAGTTGTGTTCGCTCCGACAGGCTCGAATTTCTGTTCTTCCAAAACGCGCAGCACCTTTGCCTGCACCTTCAAACTCATGTCGCTGACTTCATCCAGCAGAAGCGTGCCGCCGTCGGCTTGCTCGAACTTGCCGCGCTTGGATTGAGTCGCGCCCGTGAACGCGCCCTTTGTGTGGCCGAACAATTCCGATTCGATCAGCTCTTCAGGAATGGCGGCGCAGTTTAGCGCGACGAAAGGCATCGAGGCGCGCGCCGAAGTGTGATGAATGGAGCGCGCAACCAGTTCTTTGCCCGTGCCCGATTCGCCGTAGATCAATATGCGCCCGTTGGTCGGCGCGGCAACGGCTATCTGCTGGCGAAGCGCGCGCATCGGGACGCTTTCGCCTATCATCACGTAATCGTCGAGTTGTTGGCGCAGCCGCTGATTATCGGCTTCAAGTTGTCTCTGCCTCAACGCATTGCGAATGGCCAGGACAGTGCGCTCGATTTGCAAAGGCTTTTCGATGAAGTCGAGCGCGCCTAATCGCGTAGCGCGCACAGCCGTTTCGATACTTCCATGCCCGCTTATCATTATCACGGCTGTTTCAGGATAAGCAGCTTTCAGTCGTCCGAGAGTCTCTATGCCGTCCATGCCGGGAAGCCACACGTCGAGAAGAACGCAACCGAAGACGCGCCGCTCGAATGCTCTGAGACAATCTTCACCGGTCGCTGCGGTTTCAACCGACAGCCCCTCGTCTTCGAGCACGGCTGAAAGCGTCTGCCTTATTCCTTCTTCGTCATCTACAACAAGAACAGAGTTGGGCATAAATAAAGGATGAACGATGAATTATGAATGATGAATGATGAACAGGACAATCATTCTTTCCGTTCATCATTCATCATTCATAATTCATCCCTTTTGGGTGGCAGGCCGAGCAGGGTGGCTTCAAACGGATCGAGTTCGAGCCTGAGCATGTCGCCTGCGTCAGAGAAAGATCCTTGCTGCCGTTTGCGCCGTTTCAAAAAGATCGTGGTGCCGAAGACTGAGCCTACGACAAGCACTGTGAGTATCAAAACGCCGAGCAGGCCGAATGTCGAAATCAACATCTGTGCCGCCTTCTGCATGCGAAACGGGTCGCGCGGAGGCCGTCGCGGATCGTGCAGCCACTTCACCTCATAAGGGTACTTGATTGAATCTACGAGCACTTGAGTCGCGTCGCGATCTTGAAAGCTTACAGCCTCGATAATGAAGTTCCCTTCGCGCTTGACTATGATGCGGCCCTGCTCGGTTTCACTGAGCGAGTTCACGTAACTGGTCGCGCGCGCTATGGCGTCAGAAGCAAACTGCGGCGTCTTATATTCGACAATGATGAGCTTCATAGGCGTGGGCTGAGAGGCTGAAACAGTCAGAGATTTGGTTGCGCCTTTGTGCTCGTGCGTCCCCGTGTGGTATTCAGCCATCACAGCTTCGGCAGCGCCCTCGAAGCCAAACATATCTCGACTGCGTTCGACATAAGCGTTCAGCGATTCAGGGCCAAGAAAGTAACGCTGGCTCCCTGCGATAATCGTTTGCTGCGGCAAGTCGTCAAGCAATCGCGGGCGAGTGGGCGGATCAACTGGAATGATAGTCTCGGCGACTGCGCGAGCAAGTCTCGGGTTAGCCTGCGTCAAGCTCACGAAATAATTCTCTTTCCAGAAGACCAGCGCGCCGTCTATGCGCGCGCCGCCTGAGCCAATCGCTTCGGTTGTGGGCTTGCTTCCGCTCGCCCCCGTTGTGTAAGTGAGCAACCCGAATGCTGCAAAAGGAGTTTGCGTCTCGAAAACATCAACGCGAGTCGAGCCGTACTGGCGCGATGCCGCGCGCTCGACCGTGTACTCCTGATAGATTGCCGACTTGTCCGCGATTAACTGCGCAAGCTCGTCGCCGGAGTATTGCTTGATGTCGCCGGTCGCCTTCAAGCCTGCAAGCTTGTCGGGCAAAACTTCGGCGAGCGGTCGCCTTGTTGCTACTGCGACAACTTGTTGATTATCGCTCGGCGCTGGCTGTTGCGCTCTAATAATAAGCGGCGATGCGATTAATAATAGAATCGCCACGATAGATGATATTTCTTTTCTGTACTGCATTCGCTTTATTCCCTGTTGATAATTTAACAAACCCTACGTTTAGACCCCGCGCCGCGCGTTTTAGTTCCGGCGACGAAGCTCGCCCAGAATGATGCTGGCGTAACGCTCTGGATAATGTATGTCGTCAAGTACTATATTGCCGCCTTCCGAAGCGCTGTCTATTTCTATGTCGCCGATGTTTATGAGCCGCTGCCACGCGGAAGCCGTAACGGTCACGTCCTGTATGTTGCGAAGCGGTATGTTGCGCACTATCTTCGCGAGCAACCCGTAGCGCATCTCAAGCTTGTGATTGGTGAGCGTGTAGACCTCGCGCCTTCTCAGTATGTGTTTGTACACCGGAATTGCAAACGCCACGAGCGCGACTATCGTGGTAGTCAAAAGCGCCACCATTCCACTTACCATGCTGCTCATCAACCCCATCGCGGCTGCCGTTGCGATGACAACAAGCGCGGCCACAATGTAGCGCAGAAAGACAAAAACGAGAGTCGGGCGCAGAGTGAATATCACTTCTTCATTCGGCGCAAACCTCGACACATCGTTCGCGCCCCGTTGCACATCTCGCTTTTGAGACGCAGGGGCGCGGCGCGCTGCCGCATCCATCTCGGCGTAATCGTCTTTCGATGCCGGGCCGCGCTCAACATCGCTTTTACGACCGCCCGCGACTGCCGAGCCGCAAACATTGCAGAATCGGCTTGACGGAGGAAGCACTTCCCCACATTTATTACAATACATAATCGTCACCCACTAGCGTTCATTCAGGACCGATGCCCAATCACTAGGCCAATTAAAATTCTAGCACATCTAACGGCAGCCAGCTAAGAATAGACTGGCTGAACAACTCGCTAGGTATTGCGTATCATCTTATAGTTGAATTGTGTGCATTGCCTCGCAGGTAGGAATATATGAGTCAGGGGAAATTTGACGACGAAAAAACGCCGGACGCGCAACCGGCGACCCCTTCAAAAGTGACAGATGTCGCGCGTCAGAAGAACTGGCTGCGGCTGGCGGGGTTGCTGGGGCTTGGCGCAGCCGGGTCGCTGGGGCTTGCCATCGGCGCAGCGAGCTATCCGCTGTCGGGGTTGCTAATTCGACCTCGATTGAAGCGGCTTTCGCAACTGAAAAGCCCGCACCTGCGCCACCTCATCCGACGCCGCAAAATAGAGTTTGAAGACATCACCATCTCTTCATTCGACGGCACCAAATTGTATGGATGGTGGATGGAGGCAGCCGTTGACGGGCCGACAATAGTAGTGCTTCACGGTGTGAAGAAAAATCGCACGGACGTATTGCGCGCGGGGCTTGCGCTCAGGCAAGCTGGATTCAACGTGCTCATCTTTGACGGTCGCGCGCACGGCAGCAGCGAAGGCCGATATGTCACGTATGGATTCTTTGAGCGGCGCGACGTGGAAGCGGCCATTGAATGGCTGGTCTCGGAAAAAAAGATTGATCGAACGCGAGTCGGCTTGGCCGGTGAATCTATGGGCGCGGCAATCGCGCTGCAAGTCGCCGGGCACAATGATTGGATACGCGCGGTGTGGGCCGATAGCCCGTTTGCAAGCCTCCGCCGCGTGAGCGAAGAATTCCTGCGCCGTGTTACTCACTTGCCGGGCGCTGTTTTAAATCCTGTTGTTTGGACGACTCTGCAGGTCGCAAACTATCGAGGCAGTTTCAATGTCAAGGCTGTTGATCCGCTCGCGCTTGCCGCTCGAATCAAATGCCCTGTCGCGTTGGTGCACGGCACGGCTGACCAGTTGATAGCAACCGCGCACTCGCAGAATATCTTTGACGCGCTCGCAGGCGAAAAAGAGTTGTGGTTTGTCGAAGGCGCGCGTCATGCGCGCTCGGCTCGTCATGCAAAACAGGAATACAGCGAGCGACTCATTCGATTCTTCAACGATAAACTGAAACGCTCTCACCAGACCGAAGGCAACTGAGACTCAACCAATTCGAGAGTCTCTCCGTCAGGCAGTATGTGAATTATTCGAGCGCCGCGAGCGCGCAACGGAGTCGCAAGCATCCCAACGCGATGACAATTGGCTCGCGGTTCGCGCGCGTGGGCCGTCACGGGCTGCGACTCGGAGCACATCACTGCGACGCGCATCTCTGAAGCAAGCTCAATGATTCGATCAAGCCCGCGCGCAAGTTCGTCGGGCGGAGCAATCACCTTGCCTCCGCATTCAGGCAAATGCTCGTATCCGATTCCGTTTTGCCTTAGGGCCTCGGCGAGTGTGCTCCTGTTATACTGCGGCCAGCGCGAGCGCGGGGAGCTTCGCACGTCGCACACGAAAGCGATTTTGTGCCGCTTGAGCAGATCGAGGAAGTAGTCAAACGGGTGGCGACCGTGACCTATAGTATAGATTGCGATTTTGTCTGGTGACATTCAGCCTCTACTGCATTTTACCTGCTGTTCGATAATCCGCGACAGGCTGCTTTCCGGTTTTCATATCGGGCTTCAATGTGAAATCATTTATCTATGATTTACTCCGACGATAAAAGCATTGAAGTAACGATATACACAGTTAGAATCAGAAACCCTATAATTGATCAGGAAGTCATGAAGATTGAAACCGAAGATCGCGCGCTGGCCCTCGTCGAAGCCGAGCATTATTCAAAACGACACGGCATAGCTCAAGTCTTCGACAACTCATCGAACCGGGAAGTCGCGCGCTTCAGGTATGGAATCGAAGAAAACATTCAAGCATAATCATCTACTTTAGGAGAACGAGGAATGCTTTTGCCGAAAAAGATGACCGCACCCACCAGTATAAAATTTTTAATTGTCTTTGCATTGCTTGTGCACTCAGCGCCGCGCGAGTCTTCTGCGCAGGAGAAAAAGAGAAACACACAACCGGCGAAGACCGAAGCATTAGTAACCGTCGAAGAAGCCGCGCGCCTGGAAGCCGTCATCACAACAGATGCCGGAGTGATTCGCTTCGAGTTTCTTGCAGACAAAGCGCCCCGCCATGTTCAACAGTTCGTCAAACGCTCGCGCGAAGGATTTTATGACGGCTCGGCTTTCTTTCGAGTCATCGAGCGCGCAATCATTCAGGGCGGAGACCCGAACCTCAAAGATCCACAGAAAGCCCGCGACACCTGGGGCACGGGCGCGCTCTCGCTGCTGCCCGACGAGTTCAGCGATACCCATCACGTTCGCGGCACGGTCTCGGCTGTTCGTGTGCCGGGCAAGGCAAACAGCGGCGGCGCACAGTTCTTCATTTGCGCTTCACCGCAGCCGCAACTCGACGGTCAATTCTCAACCTTCGGGCAGGTAACCGAAGGGATCGAGGTCGTTGATAAAATCTCGCTCGCTTCCGCAGACGCCCAGCAGCGAACCCTGACTCCCATAAAGATCACGAGCATAAAGATTGAGCCTAAGAAGGAAGAGCCGTTCAAAAATGCTTCTGTAGATCAGATGCGAAAAGATGTTTTGCTCCGCACGAGCCTCGGCGATATAACCTTGACGATGACGCCCGACCTCGCGCCTGAGCACGTGCGCAATTTTTTGAAGCTGGTTGAATCCGGCTGGTACGATCACACGGCCATTCACCGCATTGCGCCCGGCTTTGTCATTCAAGCGGGCATGGGCGCAACACGCGCAGGCGGCGCTACACACAGCGCAGACCGTTGGGTGCATAATCTCAAAGGCGAGTTCTCTCAAGAGAAGCACATTCGCGGCGTGCTCTCGATGGCGCGGGCAAACGACCCGGACTCGGCATCTACATCATTTTTCATAGTGCTTGGCCCGGCTCCTCATCTCGATAACAAGTACTCGATATTTGGAAGGGTGCTGGACGGATTCGATGTTTTAGATCAGATAGAAAAACTCCCGCGCGATGGCGAAACGCCGCGCGTGCGCGTCGAGATAATCGAAGCGATAATCAAGCCGTGACTCACTCGCCTGGTTCTGGATTACTTCTGCGATTTCGTATCGAATCTTTCAGAGCAGACTATTGCGCGACATACCCGCCATCTACAACCATCGAATGACCTGTTACAAACGAAGCGGCATCCGAGCACAACCATGTAACAGCTTCTGCGACCTCTTCCGGGTTTCCCAGTCGGCCAATCGGATGCAACGCAGCTAATTGCTCTTTGGCTCCGGGGGCGGTTGTAGCCACTTCGATCAAAGCAGTCTCGATGAAGCCGGGACATACGGCATTGACTCGCACGCCCTGTTTAGCGTACTCCACTGCGGTCGCTTTGGTCAGGCCGATGAGAGCATGTTTGCTTGCGACGTAGGCTGATGCGCCGATAGGAGTACCCCCCAATCCCAGCACGGAAGACATATTGACAATCGAGCCGCCGCCTTCTTGTTTGACCATAAGCGCAATCTCATGTTTCAAGCACAGCCACGCGCCTTTCAAGTTCGTGTTGATCACTGAATCCCACTCCTGCTCGCTCACATCGACAGCAGGCATCAGGTTGCCCGAAGTTCCCGCATTGTTCAAAGCGCAGTCCAGTCTTCCGTAAACTTCGATAGTTGCGCGCATCAGCGACTCGACTTCCGCCGCGTTTGATATGTCAGCTTTGACAAAGATGGCTTCTCCGCCATTGCGTCGAATCATTTCGACAGTCTCTTCGCCTTGTTGAACCCGGCGAGCGGCAACAACGACCTTTGCGCCTTCTCTGCCAAACGCAAGCGCCGTAGCCTGACCGATGCCAGAGCTTGCGCCTGTGACAAGAGCGACTTTCCCTTCAAATCTTTTCGTCATCTGCTTATCTCCTTTTTGATTTAGCCAGTACCAGAATTGTTACGAGTGCGCGACCCATTCTGGTTTTATCAGAGCATACATTCATTTATGAGGAGGCGCGGCAGCTTGAAACTTGATAAGATGAAATACGCGCGGGACGCTTAATCTTCTATAGGAGAAACGAGCGATGGCAGAAGAAAACGCAAAAACATGCGAGCACAGCATTTGTAATTGCACCGCATCAGATGACAGCGACTATTGCAGCGCTTATTGTCAGACGGCAGGCGCAGTAGATACATTGGAGCTTGCTTGCAATTGCGGGCATCCGGGCTGTGCCACAGAACTCTAAACAATCCACAATCAGCAATAGAAAGGCAAGGAGCCGAGAGCGCCTTGCCTTTTTGTCTTATAGCGAGTGGTCGTTGAGGAAAGAGAGAACAGCCTCGATAGATGCTTCGGGCTGATCGGTAACAAATATGTGGCTCGCTTTTGCGAGCATCATGAGTTTGGCTCCGGGAATCATCTCCGCTATGAGTTTGCCGTTCTCAGGCGGCACGAGCTTGTCTGATTCGCCGTGAATGACGAGCGTCGGAGCGGTTATTTGCGAAAGCCTGTTGTAAGACTGCCATGCGAGTATGGCTTGAACCTGCGCCTGTATAACCTTCGACCGAAGCAAGAGTCCGTCGTCTAATCTCCAAGTCTTCTTCGATTCGCTCGCGCGGCGTCGCTTCATCGTAGATGAACGGGATCATAGCTCGTATCGCTTCTTCAGGAGGCATCTGGGCGCGAGCCATTAAAGTGAGAAAGACTCCGGGCGCTGCCGGTATTGCTTTCGGGCCTCCGCAGGCCGTACAGCCCAAAACTAGCGAACCTACGCGCTCTCGGTATTGAAGCGCGAATTCCTGCGCGATCATTCCGCCCATTGACACGCCAAACACGTCAGCCCTGTCTATTCCCGCTGCGTCCATCACAGCGCGAGCGTCTGCGGCCATCGCCTGTATCGAGTAAGGGCCGGGAGGAACATCGCTGCGGCCTACGCCTCGATTGTCGAAAATAATCGTTCGATAACGCTCGGCGAGCGCGGGCAGCGCGCGGTTCCACATATCGAGCGTGTAGCCGAGTCCCATTATCAGCAACAACGGCGGGCCGCTTCCATGTTCTTCCCAGTAAATTTTCGCGCCATCGCTTTCCGCATAAGGCATCGGCTCGGTTCTCCTTTCACAAACTCATCGCAGGTCGAAATCCATAATCGCTGTAACGAAACTCAGGCGCTAACCGGCTGCGCGCCGAGACGCGCGTGATCTTGATCTGATGTCGCCACGAGCCACCGCGCGACGAGCGGCGCGTTCCCGACTCAGGGCCTTGAGGGTTGCGCGCGGGCGAGCGTTCGTAATAATGCTCGTCGTACCAGTCCGCGCACCACTCGTGAACGTTCTCTGAAATATCGTAAAGCCCGAAGCCGGAGGGCGTTCGCCCGGCTACGCGCTCAGGCCCCGCGAGCCACAACTCAGAGTAACGCGGCTGAAACACAGGCGGCTCGTCGCCCCAGGTGTACAGCTTGCCGCAAAGAAGCCCGCGCGCCGCGCGCTCCCATTCGGCTTCGGTCGGCAGGCGATAAGCCTTGCCCGTTCGATGCGCGAGCCACGCGCAGTAATCCGTCGCGTCGAACCAGCTCACGCTCGTCACCGGCTGATCGGGATGATTGAATCGCTCGTCGCTAAAGCTTACAGAAGCCCGCCGCGCTGTGTCTTCGAGAAAGAATTGATAGAGTCGATTGGTTACCGCCGCGCGAGCAAGGGCAAAGCGATCAACCCACACAGGGTGCACGGGGCGCTCGCCCGCCGCGCCAGTTTCACAGCCCATCAGGAATTCGCCTTCGGGGATAACGACTATCTCAGGCTCAATGCCGACAGCGAGTTTTTGCACAGAGCGGTGTTCCTTTGAACGGTTGTTATGCGTAAAGAGAAATGCGTAGATGCCGCCTTCGTTGACGGAAAGCGACATCTACGCTGCTTAACGCGATAAAGGTACAGGCGTCTTTAACCTGGACGCCGTAGAATTAAGCGCTCGAAGCTTTCTTGCCGGGCTGCTCGACGATTCGCAAGTAGGGCTTGAGCGTTTTCCACCCTCCGGGGAATTTCTCTTTGGCTTGCTCGTCGGTCACGGTAGGAACGATTATGCAATCGTCGCCTTCTTTCCAGTTCACAGGAGTCGCCACGCTGTATTTGGAGGTGAGTTGAAGCGAGTCAATGACGCGCAATATCTCGTCGAAATTGCGGCCAGTGCTCGCCGGGTAAGTTATCGATCAGCTTCACCTTTTTATCCGGCCCTATGACATAGACCGAGCGCACGGTGAACGTTTCGCTTGCGTTCGGGTGAATCATGTCATAAAGCTCGGACACTTTGCGGTCTGAATCGGCGATGAGAGGAAAGTTCAAGGCCGTGCCTTGCGTCTCTTCGATGTCTCCGGCCCACTTCGAGTGGGAGTCTGCCGGGTCAACGCTGAGGCCGATCACCTTAACACCGCGCTTATCAAATTCAGGTTTGATTCGCGCGACCTCGCCCAACTCCGTCGTGCATACTGGAGTGAAATCTTTCGGATGAGAGAACAACACAGCCCAATTGTCGCCTATCCATTCGTGGAAATTGATCGGGCCTTCCGTCGTCTCTGCAGAAAAGTCTGGCGCAGTATCACCTAATCTAACAGCCATTTTTAGTATCCTTTCAAATCCGGGGATTCTTAGCAATTTGAGAACGACTTTCACGGTCTGTTTAGACATTCAACTGTCAAGTGCTCGCACAGAATCCGATCAGTCTTCCATCTCAATGCACAAATAATATACATCTCCTTTTCGCCGAGTGCCAGATGCCTTTCGCCACGGCTGCCGTTTCGACAAGGCAGAGCTCTAGTCATTTTTGATCTGAAATTCTCTGCCATAAAGCCATATTTGTGCCTTCTTGACATCGGAACCTTTTAAGAATTATATTCGTTATTATTTGGGTATAACCGTATGATTAACGAAATAGACAGGAAAATACTGAACATTCTTCAGAAAGAATTCCAGAACGCCAAACGTGGAAATTGCGCGCCAGGTGGGGCTGGCGCAATCGGCGACGCTTGAGCGAATACGCAAGTTGGAAGAACGCGGAGTGATTAAAGGCTACGGCGTTCAACTCGACGGGCAATCGGTGGGACTGGGATTGCTGGCTTTTATCTTTGTGCGAACAGAGGAGATGTGTGGCGAAGAAAAAGTCACACGTCAGCTTGCAAACCTTCCTGAAGTGCTCGAACTGCATCACGTTGCCGGAGAAGATTGCTTCCTTGTGAAAGTGCGAGCGTCAAACACGGAAACGCTTGGGCGCTTGCTCAGAGAAAAGTTCGGAACGATCAAAGGCGTGCGCACCACGCGAACAACTATCGTGCTGAATACCTCGAAAGAGACGACGGCGTTTCCTTTAGGACAAGAAGGTGAGGGGAATCAAGATGACTGATGTACAGACGCAAGAGAAACCATCCAGCGTGAAGCTTGTGCTGGCGTTTGCAGCGGTCTACCTGATACTGGGGTTCGACCTATCTTGGGATTCGATACGCCATCGAAACTATTCCGTTGTTTCTATTCGCGGGCACACGTTTTCTGATTGCGGGCGCGGTTCTTTATCTATGGGCGCGCGCGCGAGGCGCGGAGCGCCCTGACTGGACGAACTGGCGGGCTGCGCTCATCATCGGCGCTTTGTTATTGCTCGGAGGCAACGGTCTTGTTGTTATGGCCGAACAAAGTGTGCCTTCCGGTCTTACGGCATTGTTAATTGCAACTGAGCCGTTGCTGATCGTATTGCTGAATTGGGCGCGGCCCGGAGGAGCGAGGCCAAGCGGCAGAGTGGCGTTAGGTCTTGCGCTAGGTCTGGTTGGAATGTTCATTCTTGTCGGCCCTGCAAACATAGCGGGACAGGGAGAGATTAATCTTTTCGGAGCAGGCTTGCTGATGGTGGCGACTATATCGTGGGCCGCAGGGTCTTTGTACGCGATGAAAGCCAAGACGGCTCCTTCTCCGGTGCTTGCGGCAGGGATGCAGATGCTCGCAGGCGGAGCGTTGCTGCTTGTGGTAGGACTTGCAAGAGGAGAGACAAGCGGGTTCGCGAATCAGCGATGTGTCGCTCCGTTCAGCAGTCGCTTATTTTTACTTGATAATCTTTGGCGCGATCATAGCCTTCACCTGTTATAGCTGGCTGTTGAGAGTAACGCCGCCTTCGCTGGCCTCGACATATGCTTACGTCAATCCTGTAGTGGCTGTGATACTGGGCTGGGCTATAGCGGGCGAACCTCTCACACTACGCACAATGATAGCTACTGCCGTGATCGTATCGGCAGTGATAATTATCACATCTCATAAAGAACCGGACGCGGCTCCGGCTGAAATGAAAAGTGCAAAAAAAGAGGCGAACCGTTTCGCTGAAAAAATAGCGAGACGCGAGCGCCTTGAATCAGGAGATTAACAAGCCACAACATTTTTGACAGGAGGCGTCAATGACGACAGAACTGAGTTACCCAATAGGGAAGTTCAAATGGGAAGGCGATGCAACGGACGAACAGCGGCAGCAGTTGATTGACGAGATAGCCGGGACTCCGGCTCGCGTTCGCGCTGCTGTCGAAGGATTGTCGGCAGAGCAGCTTGAGACGCCGTATCGTCCGGGAGGCTGGACTGTCCGGCAAGTAGTGCATCACATTGCCGACAGTCATCTCAACAGCTACGTCAGGTTCCGGCTGGCGCTGACCGAAGACGAGCCGACCATCAAGCCTTATCACGAAGACCGATGGGCAGAGCTTGATGACGCGCGAACTGCGCCGCTTGAAGTTTCGCTCGCGCTGCTGGAATCGTTGCACGAGCGTTGGGTTCAGTTGTTGAAATCGCTCAAGGCTGAAGATTTTGCGCGCACGTTCAAACATCCCGAAATGGGCGTGGTCTCGCTTGATAAAAATGTAGGGCTTTATGCGTGGCACGGTCGCCATCACGTCGCGCATATCACAGGCTTGCGCGAGCGCATGGGGTGGAATTGAGCATCGCTTAAAGCAGGTTTGGAGTACCGCCTTCAGGCGGAATGCTTATCAAACAAAGCATTCCGCCTGAAGGCGGTACTCCAAACTTCAAGATTTACTGCCGCGCGAGAAATCGAGTGATCCTTCCTGCCAAACCTTGTGCTGCCGGAGGGTCATAGTTGCCCATGACTATCACGGTGTAGCTTCCATCCCAAAACATCTTCAGGTCTGAATTGATGCCCGGCGCGCCGCCGCTGTGACCGCGCACGACTTTGCCTTCCACCGATTCATCAAAGAATCCGTAGCCATACTTTGTTCCAAAGTCCGTGTCTACTTTTGCGCTCGTGACCTTTTCGGTAAACTCCGCGTTCAGCAATTTGTGACCGCGCAATGCCTGAGCGAACCGCAGCAGGTCGGGCGCTGTCGAGTAGCCGCCTCCTGCCGGGCTTCCTTTCAGAGGAAGAGACATGAAATTTGCGCGGCGCGGTTCGATGCCCAGCGGGTCGTCGCCGCCGAAGCGTGTGTAACCGTAGGCCAGGTTCGGCGTCACTTCGTCCGCCGCATACGAATCAGTATCTTTCATGCCTGCGGGCTTATATATGTGCTCTCGGATGTAGTCGAAGTAATTCTGGCCCGACACCTTTTCGACAACCGCTCCGAGCACTATAAAAGCAGCATTGCTGTAAGACCACCCTTTGCCCGGCTCGAACCTGAGCGGGTCGCCCGCGAAGATCGGAAAATAGTCCGTAGGGTTTCTGTACTTTTCGCGGTTCTGAAAAAATTCCGGCTTGAAGAAATCGCCCAGACCCGATGTGTGCGTTAGCAATTGATGAATAGTGATCTTTTCAGCCGTCTGCTTGTTGGGATAATCGGGCAGCGCCTTTGCGAGCGTGTCGTCATAAGAAAGCTTGCCTGCCTGTACCAACTGCGCGATGGCGATGCTTGTGAACATTTTGTTCATCGAGCCGAGATTGAATTTCGTGTCCAGCTTATTCGGCGCGCCGAATCCGCGCTCGGCCACCCCGTAAGCTTTATTGAAGATGACGCGGTCGCCTTTCATGACCAGCGCAACGCCTGAGAAGCGATCTTGCGATGCAGCAATCTCTACGTGTCGCTCTATTTCTTTCACGGCCCCGGCTTCATCCATCTTCGATTCCGACCATGCATCGGCCTTCTCGATTTCAGGGTCGAGCAATAAGCGCACTCCGTATCCGTCCAATCTATCCGGCTGCGCTTTATCGAGCCGCGTTATCAACATCACCCAGCGATTGCCGCGTTTGCTCTTGAGTCTCAAGCGCAGCGCGTTCGCGTCTGTGCTGGGCATCACCGCAATCACGTCGAAGCCGCCGCTCTGCGCGTAAAGCTTTTGAAGATTCGCAAGATACTCACCGGCTGACGCGTCTTTCAGGGCCGATTCGGAAAAGCTCGAAGCTATGAAATTGGTCTGCGCGGTTTTATCACCGCTGTTGATGGCTTCGATAAACGCGCGACCTAGTTTCCCGAGGGGCGATGCTGGAAGCTCTACGACGGTTGCGGGCTGATTCGGTTTAGTAACTGACGCAGTCTGCGCAGCGGCCAGGGGCGAAAGCAAAAGGGCTGCGATCAGTTGCGTTGCAAAGAAGGTATAAAGTCGTCTTAATTTCATCTCGGTATTCTCCAGTGAATTAATCAAAACTTTTATCGAGTTTCTCGCTCCTTTGAGATATACGCAACTTCGGCAGATTCGTTTTATGGATTATGGTAATATCCGGTATTCACATTATGAATCTTCAATCAATAGACCTGAATCTGCTTCTCGCCTTCGAGTCGCTGATGGACGAGCGGAATGTGACTCGCGCGGCCAAACGCATAGGCTTGAGCCAGCCAGCTATGAGTAACGCGTTGACGCGCCTGCGCCGCACCTTCAACGACCCGATTCTCGTGCGCTCGCCTGAGGGGATGATGCCGACTCCTGCGGCGCAGGCGCTGATCGGCCCAATTCGCGAGGCGCTCGCATCCTTGCGCGCCGCCATTGAAGAGAAGCCCGCTTTCAACCCTGCGGCATCACGGCGCGTGTTCCATCTTCTGACTAACGATTACGCAGAGATCATGCTCAGTAGCGCCCGTGGTCGCCGCGTTGCGCGCGAAAGCCGGAGAGATAAGCTTGCGTGTCCATCGTTCGGCAAGCGTGTTTCAGCCGCCTGCTACCGCATCGCTTGCGGACTCGTTCAACATCGCAATCGGATTTTTCCCCGACGCGCTGTCACTTGATGTGAGCCTGCATTCAGAGGTGCTTTGGGAAGAAAAAAGCGTCTGCCTGGCGAGCGCTTCGCACCCATCAATCAAAGGCAAAATATCCTTGCGCCAATACGCTGGGGCCGGTCATGCGGCGATTTTTTATAAGAGCGAGGGGCCGGGATTCATTGACACCCTGCTTGCGCAAAAAGGATTCTCGCGCCGCGCTATGGTGCAGGTTCCTCACTTTGCAAGCGTTCCCTTCATCGTCGCTTGCTCGGACCTGATTGCGACAGTTCCCGAACGCCTCGCCTTACACTTCAGCAAACGATTGAAACTACAAGTGCTGCCAGCGCCAATCGTCATTCCGCCCTTCCGACTCACGATGCTCTGGCACGAGCGAGTTCATCGTGATCCTGCGCACGCCTGGATGCGCGGCCTGATCGCTGAAACGGCGGCGAAGCTCAATCCCTGAATCGCAAGTGCATTCGACGCGGCGCTCTGCTGCGTATTGTCATCAGATGGGGTGAAAAGATTGAAGCTTCCAGGAGGCTTCCTTGTCACCAATATCACTGCTTATTTTATTAACTCTGATCTTTTTTTCCGTACCTTCTAATCCACTGTTGATTCATCAAAACCAGAAGGCGGATGAAGGAGTCATAAATCTTCATGCGCGGCTGGTCAATCTCAACGTCAGCATAACCGACAGGCGCGGCAAAACCGTATCAAAACTCAGCCGGGAAGATTTCCTGATTTCAGAGAACGGCGTTCAACAGACGGTCGTCCATTTCGAGCCGGTCAACGCGCCGGTCAATCTGGTCTTGCTTCTGGATTTGAGCGGCAGCCTTGGCGGTAAGCTCAAATCGCTGAAGCGCGCGGCGAAAAAATTCGTTGACTCGCTTAAAGAGAATGACCGCATTGCGGTCGGGGTGTTCACGTCGCGCTTCAACCTTGTATCCGGTTTCACGAGCGACAGAAAACTTTTGAAGAAACGCATCGAGCAATTAGAGCACACCGACGGAGACACCGCTCTTTATGACGCCGCGTGGACGGCATTCGACCTTCTCAGCGACATCCAGCAAGCTCGCAAAGCCTTAGTGGTTTTGACAGACGGCGTAGACAGTTCGTTTCGCCCTGACGAGCAAGGCTCGAAACATACCTTTGAGGAATTAATGATGCGAGCAGTTGAAGAAGACGCGACTGTTTATCCGATCTACTTCGACACGGAAGCCGAGACGGGAGGGCATTATTCTTCAGAAGTATTTTCTACGGCGCGCAAACAACTTCAGGCACTTGCCGACGATACTGGCGGAACTTGCTTCAGCGCATCGCGCACAGAAGACCTCGACGGAGTTTATCAACAGGTGTCTGCGGAACTGCATTCACTCTACAGCGTGTCTTATGCGGCGAATGACACTCGAAAAGACGGGCGGTGGCGCAAGATCAATGTGAAAGTGAATCGCGATGGAGTAGTAGCAAAAACGAAACGCGGCTATTACGCGAAGTAGCTGTATTGGATGTCAATTCACCGCAGAGACGCAGAGTACGCAGAGGGGGCGCTGAGACTAAGAGGCAGTAGCCCGCGCGTAAGCAAGGGCTAATCTGCGCCCTCCCTGACGGTCGGGCTACCGCCATCCCTCTGCGTCCTTTGCGTCTCTGCGGTGAATCTTTTCTAGAAAACCGAATAGCCCTCTGTTTATTTCAGATCGCGGCTGTAGAGTTGCTGGTAAGCCCAATAATTGCACATCACTTTTGCGACGTAGTCTTTCGTTTCAGGAATCGCTATCTCAACCGTCAGGCGATCAACATCCTTTGAACGCGAGCGGAATATCCATCGCTCTACGTTCTGCTCGCCCGTGTTGTAAGACGCCGCAACGGCATACGGATTATTCGGAAAGAGCTTGAGCAGGTCAGCCACATAACGCACGGAGAGGCGCACTGCAATCTCAGGCTCGTAGACATCATCAAGCTCGAAGTTCCTGATGCCTTCTTCCTCTGCGAGCTTCAACGCAGTCTCTTGAATGAACTGCACGAGGCCGCGCGCCGCAGCCCCGCTCTTCACAGACGGATTGAAGCGGCTCTCTTGACGCGCGAGCGCGAGCACCAGTCGCGGGTCAACGTTAGCAGCGACGCCATAACGGTTGAGCGGGTCACGATACGGCGCGGGATAAAGCATCTCTGCAAAGTCGCGCGGCAGAAGTTCGAGCCGATAGTCTTGCGGAATTGATCGCGCAATCGGCTCGGCAAAAGCTATCGCGTGCCACGAATGATTCCCGCGATTGCTGTAGACCGCGAGCGAATAAGTCGTATCAGCGGTCACGGCGACCGCCGCGACCTGCACGGTGTGCGCCGCGTTTTCGTCCGTCCCGTCGCTGCCTTCAGAATCATTCACCGCGCGCGCGCCGCCGAATCCTCCGAGCCTCAACTCCGTCGCGCCTTCGTCATACAATCCCAGGAAGATCAATTCCGCCGCGAGCGCCGAATGCGATGCGTCAAGCGCGCCCTGCTGCGCTTCAATCGCAGCGCGAGCGGCTGGAATCAATCGGAATCGAGCGCCTACGTTGTAACCAGGAAGCTGGCTGTAGCTTGCGCGCAAAATCGAAATCAAATCGCTTTGCGCGTTGGCGTCCGTAGTCAATCGAAGCGCTTGCGTCGCAGCATCTTTCGCTTCACTGTAACGCGATGCTCTCAATGCGGCTCGCGCCTGTTCTCTAAACCCGCGAGCGAGCGGTTCGATTATCGCGCGGCCTTTGTCTGTCGCCAGCATAGCTTGCAATCGCAGCGTCGCTCGATGGCCGAAGTAATTGTCGCGCCCGACAGGCATCGCAAGATACATGCGCGCAGCTTCGCCGAGGCGGCCAGCCTGCTCTATCGCATAGATTCGCATGAAGGCTGCCTCGCCGCGAATAGGCGCGCTCAGAAGTTTAGGCGTGACTGGCCGCGCTTGAACTTGCAACAGCAAGTTGATCGCAGCATCGAAGTTTCCGCGCACAAGCTCAACACGAGCTTCGTTGAATAGGCCGACCGCTGCCAGCGGTTGACTGGCGAAGCGCTGTTGGATTCGTTTGGACCATTCGAGAGCTTCCGCATCTTTGCCCGCATAGCGATAGCTGTCAACGACGTTGCGGTACGCGCCTTCGATCAAATCGCTCGCGGGATAAGCAGTGATGAAATCCGAGTAGCGGCGCGCGGCTTCTTCGTAACGTCGAGCTTTTTGAAGCGCCGTGGCGACCCAGTAATACCCTTGCTCGCCCTCTTTCTTCGCGGGGAATTCGTTATAGACGCGCTCGAACCATTTTATGGCTTCATCCTGTTTGTCTTCGCGATAAAAAGTGAAGCCGGTTTGATAAAGAGCTTCCGCGCGATTCTGGCTTTCAGGAAACCGTTCGACCACGTCGAGAAATCGCGCACGCGCTTCCGCCCAGTGGCGATTGAACAAATAGATTCTGGCTCGCCTGAGCGCGTCAAACTCGTTCGGCTTTATGCCCGACGCGCGTTCCAGTTCGTCGAGACCGAGCGACGCCGCTAGCGCATAATCGTCACGCGAACCAGCAACGAGTTGATTAAACATCGTGCGCGCTGATTGAGCGTCTCCGGTCTTCGAGTAAGCCTCGCCCAATCGCGCCATCGCGCTTCGCCCGCGCCCGCCTGAAGTTGACGCAATAGGTCGAAGCATTGCTACGGCTGTGCGGTAGTCGCCGCTTTCGAGGTGGCTGTCAATCAAGCGATTTCGCGCAGACGTAACGAGAACGCTCGATGGGTACACGGCGAGCAGTCGAGTGACGTATTGCCGCTCAAGCGCGAGGTCGCCCGACGCGCGGGCAATCAACGCAAGATGCCAGAGCGCGTATTGAGCGAGATTGGAGCTTCGATTGAGCAAGCCCAGATAAAGCGCCGAGGCTTCGGCCCGCGCACCGCGCCGTTCTGTAAGGCGCGCGAGTAAATAATCATAATTGTTTCGAGTGAAGGCGGCAGAGTCGCTCGCGCGCAGTTCTCGCGCCAGCCGCTCTGCGCGATCAAACGCACGGCTGTCCATCGCGGCGCGAATCTCGTTTGCTCTGGATTGTAAGCCCTGCGCGTTTGCGGAATTGGCAAACAGCAGTAAGAGAATCGCAGTAATCTTAAAAAGAGAATTCACCGCAGAGACGCAGAGGACGCAGAGGGGGCGCAGAGTAATAATAGTTTTTCTCTGCGTAATCTCTGCGTACTCTGCGTCTCTGCGGTGAATCATCATTCGCGCAAGCATATTTACTGGTTTTTCCATGCACCTTCACCCTGAGAGTTCATCCATCAACCGAAGAAGTATGCTTCGAGCGTTTCTGCGTAAAGCACAGAGCCGAGCACAAGCTCATCTATGATGACGAACTCGTTCGGCACGTGCGCCAGCTTGTCGTCGCCCGGATAATGCACGACCGATGTGATGCCTGCAAAATACAGGTTCTTTGCGACGGTGTTGCCGCCGAAGGTCTCGTAGCTCATCGGAAGACCTAAACGACGCGCCGCCGCATCGAAGCTGCGAATGATGATCGAGTTTTTGTCAGACAGGTGCGGCTCGGTTTCGTGAAGCACTTTTACCTTCAGTTCAGCATCCGCAGAGCGATGGCGAACGGCTGCGACTTTCTCTTCTATCTTCGCAAGCACTTGCTCTTTGTTGATTCCGGCAGGCAGACGGAAATCAATAGTCGCGCGAGCCATCGCCGGAACGGTGTTAGTTGACGAGCCGCCCTGAATCGTTCCGACATTCATAGTCCATCCGTCGAACGCGTGGTCGTAGCTTGCGCCCAGGTCGAGCGATTTGATTTCGGCAATCGCTTCCGCGAGCGGGATTATCGCATTGCGGCCAAGCTCAGGCGTCGAGCCATGCGCCTGGATGCCGTGACTTTCAAGCTCGACCCATAGAATGCCCTTCTCGCCGTAGATCGAAAGATCCATTCGCCCGCCATCGGGAATTATCGCGACATCGAATTTCAAACCGCACTCTTCGACAAGGTATATGATGCCAAGCTCCGAGCCTACCTCTTCGTCGGCTGCAGCGATCAAATATACTGTGCCGTCGAAATCCGCGTGCTCTGCCAGGAACGCTTTACACGCAGAGTAAGCGCAGGCGAAAGAGCCTTTGTCGTCGAGCGTGCCTCGCCCATAGATGCGACCGTCTTCGATGGTCGGCTCAAACGGCGGCGTGTTCCACTGTTCAAGCTCGCCCGGCGGCACTACGTCCATGTGCGAAACGAAGCCGATGGATTTTGCGCCACTCCCCATTCGACCCACTACGTTCGTGCGACCCGGTTCTTTTTCGTAGTAGGAGATTTCCATTCCGAGTTGCTGCATGCAACCCGCGACGATTTCTTTGCACAGGTATTCATTGCCCGGCGGATTGACTGTGTTCTGGCGCACCAGATCGCAGACTATTTGAATGATCTCATCGCGGTTGACGTATTTGGCAAACTTCGATTCCATAAACTCTCCTTACTTTTCATCGAGGGGCTTCCGATAGCCCGGCAACACCAGAATAATTAGAACGATTGTGAGTAACGAGCGGGACTTCGTACAGCAGAGCAGTCGCAGCGATCCAGGCATCGGCAGTTCTTATGGGTCGCCCGTTTCGGCGCGCACTATACACGGCTTCTGCCCACTTGCGACATAAGGCGCGATCACAGAAAGTGAATACAAAATCTTGCAGAAACACTTCAAGGCTGTGCTGTCTGGCCGCTCCCCAATTGTATATAAGCGTCCAGCGGTCTAATTCTGCAATCGTCATAAAAGAGATGATCGTCAGTTTGCCATCGACATGAGGCCGGTATAGATTGGCTCTTGTATCCCGTTTGAAGCTAAACGATACAACATCCGTGTCTACTACGACGCTTGATGTCAAGGCAGTTCCCTTTCACCACCCTCACTACGCCACTCCTGCACAGCGGCTATAAAATCATCTATGCTCTCATCTTCCGGCCAAAAGTCCGCTTTCGCAAGAAGCGCATCGAAATCTAATGGCTTCACGCCCTGCTCTTCTGCAAGTTTCATCAGCCTGCGCTGAGCTTCAGTTGGTTCTGGCGTATGCTGATCGGCCAAAGCATCTTCGGCAGGGCTTTCAGTGACTTCTTCTCTCATAATAACTATCACCCCCTTACATCGTTTTAGTATAGACTGGCTTTTCGCTGCAAGAAAGCGGGCGCAATTGAATTCGCGGCCAGGAAAACTCTTGCGATGGCCGTAGGGCCATGTTATAAAAGCCTCACCCCACAAATGCCCCTGCAGGTACACTCAGCTAAGGATGCCAGACTCAATAAAATCGCCAGGCGTTTTTGTGATAGCGAATACTAAACGTCACTTTTGAAAATCAAGCGTGAGCAGGCTGGCATGGCTCGTCTAAACTGAAGGAGAAGTAATGGCGGCTCCGGTCGTAATGTATGAAGAGGAGTATGGGCAGCTAAAGCATGTCATCACGCGATTGTGCGCGGACGCGAACGCCAAGTTCGTTTTTCTGGTTGATAAGAACGGCCAGCAGATAGCCGCGCACGGAGAGATGCTCAACCTCGACACAACCAGCCTGGCGAGCCTGACCGCCGGGAACGTCGCAGCAACGGATGGGCTTGCGCACTTGATCGGCGAGCAAGGCTTTCCCGTTCTTTCGCACGAAGGCGAACGCGACAACATTCATATTTCAATCGTCGCCGGGCGTGTGATACTCGTCGTAATCTTCGACGAACGCTCAAGCCTGGGACTCGTGCGTTTAAGGGTGAAGCGCGCGACCGCCGAGATGAATCTCATATTCGAATCCATTGACACGAAAGTAACCCGCGAGCGCGACGTTGGTTTTGACATTGATTCACCGTTTGCCGAGATCACCGAAGAAGACATTGATGCGCTTTTCAGTTAATGATCAATGAATCTGATTTGAAGCCCCTATGAAAGCGTAGCAGACCGGGAGCCACACTGACCTCACCGGCATAGCGATAAGGAATACGAGCCTTGACGTTCATCAATTACGCATCGCGCGAGATCAACTGCAAGATTGTTTATTACGGGCCGGGACTGGGCGGCAAAACTACAAACCTGCAATACATATACGACTCGACGGCGCAGCAGGCCAAAGGAAAACTGATCAGTCTTGCGACCGAAACCGACCGCACTCTATTTTTCGACTTCCTGCCTTTAGACCTCGGCACGGTACGCGGATTCAAAACTCGCTTTCATCTATACACGGTTCCGGGCCAGGTCTTTTACGACGCGAGCCGCAAGCTGATACTGAAGGGCGTAGACGGCATGGCGTTCGTAGCAGACTCGCAACGCGAGCGAATGGATGCGAATGCCGAATCGCTGTTCAACCTCGAATCCAACCTCAAACAGCACGGCTATGATTTGTTGAAGCTTCCATACGTGATGCAACTCAACAAACGCGACCTGCCGAACGTCGTTTCAGTTCACGACCTCAAGGCTGAGCTAGCTCGCAAAGACGAGCCTGTCTTTGAAGGCGTCGCCAATCGCGGCATAGGTGTGTTCGATACTCTCAAAGCCGTCGCCAAACAAGTCCTGATGGAGCTTCGCAAAAACAGCGGAGGATAAGCCAGGGCGCAGTTGAAAAATCAATCGGATAAAGCCGTTCTCGTTATCACGAATCTGTGCTCGTGACAGGTTTCGCCTTTGAACCAGGCTTCTTCTGTCTTTTCGAGCTTCATCCCCAGGCGTTCGAGCAACGCTATGGAAGATGTGTTGCGCGTGTCCGTTACGGCTTCAACTAGCTCGATGGCAGTCTCGTCGAATAACAATTTGATCACTCTTCTGACGGCTTCCGTGGCAAAGCCTTTTCCTTGACAGCCCGCAGACAACGTGAAGCCGATCTCGGCGCTATGCCCATCAGGACTCGCGCACACGCCGATATCGCCGACGAGCGCATCGGTCTCGCGCAGTGCGATGGCAATCTGCAACCAGACTCCTGAGGCGGCGAATGGCGTTTGCTGTTTCGCTTTAATCAAACCCCTTGCCTCGCCTTCTGTAATCTCTGTCCAGTTTTGATAGCGAGCCACCTCGGGGTCAGACCGATAAGCGATAAACGCTTCGATGTCTTTCTCATGAAGCCTTCTCAGAATCAGGCGTTCGGTGAAAACAGGCAACACATCCATCTCTTGATTCTGCACTAAAGGTCGTGTTATTGAAAATGCGAGGCAAGGATGACAATGTCGGATGATAGATACGTAACTCCTAACGAACAGCTAATAGTCGAGCTTTACACGAGCGACATAAAAGCATCCTGCGCGTTTTATCGCGCATTCGGTTTTGAAGTCGTTCGCGAAGAAAGCCGTTTTTTAGTGCTCCGATGGGAAGACTCCATGTTGTTTATCGAAGAAGTCGAAAACTACACGCCATCTGAGCATCAGGTAGGCAACATACGCGTGATGGTTGCGAATGTTGACCGTTATTGGGAACTGGCGACAAAATTTGGCGCGCGCGTGATACGCCCAATCGAAGACCGTTATTATGGCTTGCGCGACTTCACAATAGCCGGGCCGGACGGCATAGGTCTTCGTTTCGCCACCAGGCTGCCGGATTCTCACTAGCTTCCAATTGGACATATCCAATAACACTTGCGCCTGCCCTTAAGTTGAGAAGCCGCCACGAGCCTACTGACTCGTGGCAGCTTTTTGCTTCAGCGATTCGATACGAGACTGTGCTTCCTCGCGGGCCGCGCGATCAGGGGCTTGCTCAAGGAAGATGCGCCATTCTTTTATCGCCTTGTCATACTGGCGCTCGGCTTCATAGATTGACGCGAGCGCGCTGTGGCAACTGGCGCACTGGCCTCGCGCCTTTCTTATCGCGTGTGTGATCTTCTTGCGCGCCTTCTTCATCCTGCCCTGTTCTGCGTCCTTTCGCCCGCGCGTCAGCAACTCTTCGACCGACTGTTGCGCTGTGTCTTTCACTCCTCGCGCGCGCCTGAGCGCAGACCGCGCCTCTTGCGAATTCGGGTTTATATCAAGAGCGACACTGGCTTCGCGCTCGGCTTCCTCGTGGTTCCCTTCTGCCAGATAAGCTTCTGCCATCAACCAGTGTGCGCCGGGGTAATAAGGGTCCCACTTCAACGCTTCGGTTGCCCAGGCGCGCAGGTCGGGCGCGTTGCCTGAGATTAAGGCCAGGTATGCGAGCAGCAAACAACTCGAATCCGGCGTGAGCGTGTGAGCGAGCGATTTTCTGGTTTGCGTTATTGCAATATTAATCGCGCTCGTTCGCGCCGCCGCCATTCTTCCGCCTTCGGAGGAATTGTTTGCAGAACTCGTTAGGTCTGCGTATAGAGCCAGCGCGCGCGCGTATTGAAAATTGTACGCGCCTGTCATTTCAAGGCTCTGGGCCGCTCGCTCGCCGCGCTTCACTGTGCCGTCATAATCTCCTGCGCTTGCCGAAGCGAAAGACTTATTAAGCTCGAAGTCGGCTTTCATTAGAGCAACCGCGTACCACACAGCCACTGTCACAAGCGCAAGCCCAACAACCATCACCGCCCAGCCATACCAGCGCAAGGGCAACATCGGTCGAGCCACTGCTGGCGTTTCAGCCTTTTGAGAAGCTGATGTTGCAACGCTCAAGGCCGATTGCGCGAGCGCCGCCAGCGCGAAGAAATAAAGCCCTGTGGGAATTTGATCGAAGATGAAAAAATTATGCGCGGCCACAGCCACAAGCGACGACAGAAGTCCTGTGATGAGGCTTTTCATTCCTTGATCGCTAGCCCTTCGCCTCGCTCGCATTAAAAGCGAGAACGAAGATGCAATGATAGCAACGTAGAATATTGCGCCCGGCAGCCCATATGATATTGCCGCGTCAAGGTACGAGTTGTGCGCGCTTTCATCGTTTATACGCGGCGCGTGTTGCGCGATCTCTTTTGACTTGTATGCCAGAAACGCTTTGCGAAAACCTTCGGGGCCGCATCCTGTGAGCGCGAATGCAGGAATCATCTTCGCAGAGTCGCGCCATAGCAGTGTGCGCCCTGCTCCTGTTCCTCCTTCCTTGATTGCAGAGATTGCGCGCGCTGTAATGTTGCGCGATGCGGGGTTAAGGCTAATCATCACTATCGCGACAAGAATAATTGCCAGAGCAACCGCTGCGCGCTGCGCTGTTCTGCGATTAAGCGACACGCTCATAGTCCGAAGCTGAAGAGCAAAAAAAACAATAGCGCCCACAATAATTCCGAGCGCCGCGCCGCGTGTTCCGCTGAAGACTATGGCAGCAATCGAAACCGCCGTTGCGATCAACGCAAGCATACGCACACGACCCTCTGTCGCAAGCGCAAGAGCGACGCTCGTGGGCGTGGTGTAGAGCAGGAAGTTGCCCAGATAATCGGCGTGCCCTAGCGTTCCTATGACTCGGACGACTGGCCCGGCCACGGAGTTGAATGTGTAGAGCGAGGACGGCAAAAAAGGGTCTCGTCCGAAGAATTGAATGAAAGCGTATGTGGCAACCGCTAACCCTGTGACCGACATGGCCCACAAGGTTTGTCGAAAGCGAGCTTGACTGTTGCCAATCCCGACTATCAAGCTCAAAAAACAAATCAGAAAACAGAACCGCGTGATCAAGCCCATCTGATTTTCAAAACTTCCAAACAGCGACGCAATCGGCGCAACGCCGAAAACGGTCGAGATCGTCACGGCGACGAAGTACAAGCTCACGATCAAAACATGCTTTGACTTCAGCACGCGTAGCTCGCCACGCTGCGCAGGGTCGAGCGCCATCAGGCACAGCAAAAAAACAAGCGCGGATGAACCGGCTATTAATATTGCGAATTTGGGAAGCGAGAATATTCTGTGAATCGCTGTGCTGAACGAGAGCGGCACGGCCACCAGCATTGAAATGCTTAACCAGAAAGCAGATGAACGAGCGCGGGCTGCAATTTCAAAGTTTGCAACATGATTAGGCATGCAAAGAGATACAGCTTATGCGGAGGTTAGAAAATCACTGAATAGTCAGATGCTCGTTCACTCCTTTAACTATGTCGCCAATAGTCAGGAATCTGGGAATGGCATCATCGGGTATCTTGATCTTGAAGGCTTCTTCCAAACGCAGAGCTATGTTGAGCGCGTCAAGCGAGTCTGCGCCCAGGTCTTTCATCAAGTGGGTGGTCGGCCCCAGTTGATCGCGGTCCACGCGCAACTCTGCAATTATGATGTTTTTCACAGCGTCTTCTATAGACTCAACAGCCTCTCTAGTCATATTCTGTTTTCCCTTCAGGTTACGCTCGCGCGTTAGGGGCATTAGTATAGATCAACAACCAAGGCGTCTAATATTACTCCGCATATTCGCGAACGACAAGCACTGCGTTGTTGCCGCCGAACCCAAACGAATTCGAGAGAGCCGTTCTGAGCGACGCATTGCCGCCAACCGCGCGTGCGCCTTCGGTCACGTAGTCCAAATCGCATTGCGGGTCCGTCTCTTCGTAGTTGATGGTTGGCGGTATAACTTTGTTGTCAATCGCGAGAATCGTGCCTATAAACTCAATCGCGCCAGCCGCGCCCATGGAATGTCCGAGCATTGATTTGATCGAGTTGATCGGAATCTCGTAAGCGCGATTTCCGAAGACGCGCTTGATGGCTTCCGTTTCCGAAGCATCGTTGAGCTTGGTCGCCGTGCCGTGCGCGCTGATGTGATCAATCTCTTGATGCGCTACCCCTGCATCTTTGAGCGCACGCATTATCGCATGAGCTTCGCCTTCGGGGTCGGGAAAAGTGATGTGCGCCGCATCGGCTGTCGAGCCGTAGCCGAGAACTTCCGCATAGATGTGCGCACCGCGCTCAAGCGCAAGCTCTAAATCTTCGAGAACGACTATTCCTGCGCCTTCCGACAGCACGAACCCATCGCGATTTGCGCTGAAGGGTTTACACGCGCGTTCGGGAGGGTCGTTTTTCGTAGAAAGCACGCGCATCTCTTTCCAGGCTTCCATCACGACTGGCGTTACGGGCGCGTCCGCGCCGCCCGCTATCATGCGCTCGGCGTGGCCGTAGCGAATCATATGAAACGCGTGGCCTATCGCGTTTGCGCCCGACGAGCAGGCAGTGGTGATAGTGATGTTCGGCCCGCGAGTCTTGAACCTTATCGCAATGTTTGACGACGAAGCGTTATACATTGACTTGGGAATGGCGATGGCCGAACGCCTTCCTTTTCCGTTTGAAAAGAACGCGCCGCAGAACTCTTCAATCGAACCTTGCCCGCCGAAACCCGTGCCCAAAATGACGCCTACGTCATAGCTATCAAGCTGGCCGTTCGTAAGTCCTGCTTCGCGTGTAGCCATCTGGGTCGCGGCGATTGCCATTTGCGACACGCGATCAAGTCGCGACATTTCGCGCTCGTCAAAGAACTCTTCTGGCCGGAAGTCGCGGCACACGCCCGCGATATTAGTCTTCAGGTTCGACGTATCGAAGACTTCTATGCGCGAAATACCGCTGCGCCCTTCAGTCAGCGCAGACCAGAACACCTCGCGCCCGACCCCCGTGGGCGCGATGATACCGATTCCTGTTATTGCGACTCGCCGCATAATGAAAAGTAATGAGCGCTGAATAATGAGTGATGAGTCAGCGAAACAAGCTTAACTCATCGCTCATCATTCATTACTCATCACTGAATGATACCTAATTTCTTTCCTATTCTATGCATTGCTTCGAGCAATCGCCCTGCGTGCTCGTCCGTGTGCGTAGCCATGCAGCTTATACGCAGAAGGCTATGCGCTACTGCGGGAGCAAGCACGGGGTTTGTGTATATGCCCTCGCTCATCAATTCCCAAAAGAATTTGCAGACCAGCACTTCGTCGTCCACTACGACCGGAATGACCGGAGTGATCCCGTCAAATCCGGTATTGGCTTCGATGAGTCGGAATCCCAGTGTTACTAATTCGCGGCGAAGACGCGCGCTGGTTTGAAGCAATTGCTCGCGCAGTTCGGGCTCGCGCTCAATTATCTCGATGGCTTTAAGCGCGGCGGCGGCGTTTGCAGGCGCAAGCGAAGCCGAATAAACGAACGAGCGACTATGATGCTTGATGAACTCTATCACCTCGCGCCGCGCCGCTATGAATCCGCCGATGGAAGCAAAAGATTTTGAGAACGTCCCCATCACGATGTCAACATCGCTTTCAACCCCGTAGTGCTCGGTCGCGCCGCGTCCCTGTCGCCCGAGCACGCCTATGCCGTGCGCTTCATCAACATACAATCGAGCTTCATATTTTTTCGCGAGCCGCACTATTTCGGGCAGATTGGCCGTGTCGCCTTCCATCGAAAATACGCCGTCAACTACTATCAATCGGCCTTCATCGGGTTGCAGGCTTTGAAGGACTTTTTCCAGATCAGCCATATCATTATGGCGAAAGCGCGTCGTTCGCGCGAATGACGCGAGGCAGCCGTCGAGCAGCGATGCGTGAATATTGCGATCAGCGATTATCACGTCGCCTTTTTGAGCTATGGTCGAAAGCGCGCCGAGATTAGTTTGAAATCCCGTCCCGAACACAAGCGCCGACTCCCGGCCCATAAAGCGGGCAAGCTCTTCTTCCAATCGCACGTGCAAGTCCATCGTGCCGTTGAGCATACGCGAACCCGAACAGCCTGTGCCGTATCGCGCAATGGCTTCAATGGCCGCAGCTTTAACTTCCGGGTTGGTCGTAAGCCCCAGATAGTTATTCGAGCCGAACATGAGGATGCGACGGTTGCCCATCATCACTTCGGCTTCGCCAGAGTCTACGGCTCCGGAAAACTCAGTGAAGTATGGGTAAAGCCCCGCGCGACGAAACTCGTCCGCCTTAGTGTAGCCGATGGCTTTTTCGAACACGTCTTTCGCGGCAATGCGCGACGGCTGTTGCATAGTGCACACCCTCACTCGACTGAAATCGTTGAAAACCCCTTTATCTACGAGGGACCCTGCCGAGTCTAAGCTCCCTGTAATGCGGAGAATTATATCTAAAAATCACGTTAGGGCAAGCTGAATAAGTGGGCAAAAGGCATAAGACTAAAGGCAGAAAGCAGCCGCCAGTAGATAAAGTGGCTTATCATAGCGATTGGCTATCGTTTTTCGCCTCCCGGCTTCTGCATTTTGCCTCCAGTTTATTGCCTGCTGCTTACCGTCACTCTCGGCACTCGCTCGCTTATGCGGCAGGTCACTTCATACGAGATTGTTCCAATGCTTGCAGCTATTTCTTCTGCGCTTATGTGATTGGCTCCCTGTGTTCCTATTATCACAACCTCGTCGCCTGTCTGAACATCCGCAATATCCGTCACATCAATTATGGTTAAATCCATGCTGATGCGGCCTACGATAGGAACAAACTGGCCGCGCACGATGACGCGGCCCTTGTTCGAGAGCGCGCGGCTGAGACCGTCCTCGTATCCGATTGCAAGCGTTGCTATAAGGCTGAGTCGGCTGGTCACGAACGTGCCGCCGTATCCGATTGGAGTGCCTGACGGAACCGTTTTCAAAAGCACTATGCGCGAGTGAAGCGACAGCACGGGTCGCCAATCGAGCGGCGCCAGCAGTCGGGATAATCGCGTCGCGCCACACGCCGTAAATCAGGCCGCCGGGTCTGATCAGATTGCCGTGCGCTCGCTCATAAGAGAGAATGGCCGCGCTGTTGGCTTCGTGAATCCAGGTTGGATTGTGGCCGCGCGCGCGCACTGTTTGAATGGCGCTTTCAAAGAGCGCGATTTGATGATTCGTGAACTCCGATTTGTTCGGGATCATCAGCCGCAGCGAAATGCGTCATCAAGCCATCGAGCCTGACGTTTTCAAATCCTGCCGCGCCGTCGAGAAAGTCGTCAAGGTCTGCGTAAGGCACGCCGAGCCGCCTCATTCCCGTGTCTACCTTGAGATGATAATCAGCCGTCAAGCCCGCCGTGCGCGCTGCACGGTTGAAGCGTTCGAGGATGTCGAGCCGAAACAAAACGGGCGTAAGATTATGCGCGATGACTGCATCTTCCTGGCCTTCCCAAAAACCGCCGAGACAAAGAATGGGGCGCGTGACGCCTGCATCGCGGAGTATTAACCCTTCTTCGGGAAGCGCCACCCCGAACCAGTCCGCGCCTTCGCGTTCGAGCGCGAGCGCGCAAACCGGAGCGCCGTGACCGTAAGCGTCTGCTTTCAACGCAGGCATTAGGGCAACCCTTGGGCCGACCACCTTTTTTATCAAGCGGAAGTTGTGAACGAGATTGTCCAGATTGATCTCGGCCCACGTGGGGCGGCCTTGAGGGATGAATGATGTTGGCATTATTCCCGCCACATGTTCTCGAAGCGAGTGAACTCTTTCAAGAAAGCCAGTTGTGCTGTTCCAGTCGGGCCGTTGCGCTGCTTGCCGATTATGAGTTCAGCGGTGCCGCGATTTTCATCGCTTTGATTGTAGACTTCTTCGCGATAGATGAAGCACACCACGTCGGCGTCCTGCTCAATCGATCCGCTTTCGCGTAAGTCGCTTAGCTGCGGGCGGTGGTCGCTGCGGGTTTCTGTCGCGCGCGATAACTGCGAGAGTGCGATGACGGGCATGTCTAATTCTTTCGCAAGACCTTTTAGGTCGCGCGAGATTTGCGACACTTCCTGCTGGCGCGATTCGATGCGACCACGCCCCGACATCAATTGCATATAGTCTATGACTAACATGTCAAGCCCGTGTTCGGCCTTCAACCGCCGAGACTTCGCGCGCATCTCAAGCACACCTGTGCCGGGCGTGTCGTCTATGAATATTTGCGTCTCGCAAAGCCGCCTGAGCGCATCGGCAAGCCGCGCCCACTCTTCGCGATTGAGATAGCCGGTTCGCAAGCGATGCGCGTCAACGCGCGCTTCCGAACAAAGCAATCTGGACACGAGTTGTTCCGCAGACATCTCGAGGCTGAAGATGCCAATCGTGTTTCCGTTCTTCGCCGCGTACTGCGCCATGTTCAAAGCAAGCGCCGTGTTGTGGGTCACAACATATTCATCCGTGATGTACAGTTGGGAAGGATGAGTGACTGCAATGCAGCGCGCTTCTTCTTGACGCACAGGTTCGATGGAAACAAATGTGGGCATCTTGCGCCGCTTCCTGGTTTGTGAAACGCGCGCGCGCTTTTCAGGCAAAGTGAAAAGGCTCTCCGGTTCCGGGTGCGCGATATTGATCACAAAAGATGGCCGCCCCTGTCTACGTTCGCCCTTATAAACATAAACGGGTTGCTTTCTGTTTTTCGTAGCCCACCCGCCCAGTGACCGCGCAAGCTCAACCACATCATCTGCAAGTTGTTCGCTCGAAGTCGAGAATCTTATCGAGCCGGTGCGCTCGGCCCATCCATCCGCGTCGAGCAAGCCTCTCAGCAACGCAAGCCTCGCTTCGCGGCTGGCCGTTTTATATAACTCAGGGATGAACTTGCTTTCACTGCGCCTGCCCCATAATCCCAGACTCTTTAGCTCTTCTTTGAGGGGGTTGGGCCATACTCCATAGCGGCCTGCTCGGCGATGCCCTGCGGCTTGAGTAATTCGATAATCATACTTTCCGGCGTGGTTCAGGGAGAATTCAGGGCCTAATCCGATAGTCATCTGGGCCAACATCGTTTCGCTTGCGGTTGAAAATCTTAAAGCGCTGAAGTCGCCTTCTCCAATCAGTGCGCCTAAAATCCAGGGGTCTATCGGCAACGGTTCGTCGTGACCAAAATCGCCTGAACACATTTCTATCCACAGGCGTTTCTGATATCGCTTACGCAAAAGCAACGAGGCTACTTTTTCCGTAGTCAATATCTTCGGTTCGGGCCAGTCGCGGCAATAAACTCTCCACAGATGCTCATCGCAACATTCGGTTGAGCGACCGTCAGAGAAAGTGACTTTATAAATCTGTTTAACGCCTTGCGGATATATCCCAATGACAGTTGAGGGACGACCATCAACTGAAGCCAGATCGTCGCCAGCTTCGAGTTCGCCCATGGCTTTCCAGCCGTCGGATGTAAGCACTTTCGCGCTGAGCGGCTGCGCCTTGCCCATTGACGGTCTTGCGGCAATGATGATCAAGTCCTGGCGCTGAAGGCCGGATGTCATCTGGTCGAAATCCGTAAATCCTGTGGGCACGCCTGTGATCATCTCAGGGCGACCGGCCATCTGCTCAATCTGTTCGAGTCGGCGCTGGGCTACTTCGCCGATGTACTGAAAACCCTGCCGCACGCGGTCTTCGGCTATCTGAAAGATCATCTGCTCGGCGCGGTCAATGATGATGTCGGGGTCGTCTTCTTCATCAAAGCAGTTTGCGATTATCTGATTTGAAGCGGTGATGAGCTTGCGCAACTGGGCTTTCGATTTAACTATCTTCGCATAGTGCTCGATTGTATCCGTGCGCGGCACGCCGTCAATCAGCGATGCGATATAGGTCGCGCCGCCTATCTGCTCGAACTCAGCCGCGCGCCGCAGTTCATCGCTGAGAGTAATCAGGTCAATAGGCGAGCCGCGTTCCGTAAGAGCTACCATCTTGTCGAAGATGCGGCGATGAGAATCCAGGAAGAAGTCTTCGCGGCGCAGCAACTCTATGGCCTGATTGCAGACTGTATTGTCCAGCAGTATCGCGCCCAATATCGAGCGCTCGGCTTCGACATTCGAGGGAAGCCCTTTCTCGAAAAAAGGATCGCCGGAAGCTGGCCGCGTCATAATATGGATTCCAATTGATTTGTGGGAGGCCATTAAGAACCGAACTGACGACACCAAAGAAAGAAAAGGCGAAACGGCTGCGCCCTCAGCCGTTTCGCGCGTGATGATAACAAAAAACAGTAGTCAGTAGCCAGCCATCAGTTGACGAAATATTTGAGCTACTGATTGCCGTCCACTGTCCTGATTATTCCTGAGCAGATTCGGCTTCGGCGTTGGCGACGAACGCTGCGCCCGGCTCTGCGTTTGATTCCGCGGCAGCAGCTTCTGTTGATTCCTCAGTGGCGCTGGAACTGGCTTCCACAGCCGTTTCCGTGTCAGCTTCCGTGTCAGCTTCCGTGTCGGCAGCCACTGATTGAACAGGCTCGTCTTGCTGCACCTTCTTTGCGCACTTTCACTTTGATCGTTGGTACAACGTCGCGGTGAAGCTTGATAGTCACATCATAATCGCCGACCTCTTTGATGTGATCGCGCAAGCTGATCTTGCGGCGCTCGACCGTGTAGCCGAGTTTCTTCAGCTCTTCAATTATGTCGAGCGCGGTCACAGATCCGTAAAGCATCCCGTGCTCGCCAACGCGGCGCTCGAAACGCAACTCAATCCCGTCCAGTTTTGCAGACTCGCTCTGCGCGGTCATTCGTTCGCGGTCTTCGCGTTTGGCCAGCACTCGGCGCTGTTCTTCGATCATGCGTTTGTTGCCTGCGGTGGCCTCAATCGCCAGTCCCTGCGGGAGCAGGTAGTTCCGCCCGTAGCCCGAGCGCACGCGCACGACCTGCCCGCGATTCCCAAGATTGTCTACATCCTCTTTGAGTAATACATCCATGTGTGCCATTGATAAATCCTCACTCAATTTAAATTCTGATTCAGGTCTTGCGAGTCTGACAGGAGGTTCTGGCGAGTCGAATCTGTCTCAAAACTCGCCAGACTCTGTAAACTCGCAAGACTCTAAATTAGTCTGTTGCGAATGGCAAAAAAGCGGCATTGCGTGCGCGCTTGATCGCCGTTGCAAGCATGCGCTGATGCGGCGCGCAGGTGCCCGATATTCGACGCGGCAGAATCTTGCCGCGCTCCGGTATATAGCCGCCTAACATTCGCGAGTCCTTGTAGTCTATGTAATCAACTTTGTCTGCGCAGAATTTGCACGACTTGCGCGCGCGCACGAAGCGACGACCGCCCTGTCGCCCGCCTTTGTCTTCGCGCCGACCTTGATCTCTGTTGTCACTGCTCATTACTCTTCATCCTCCTCTTCGTCATCGTCCCCTATCGGAAGCACAGGTTCAGAGCGCCGACGGCCTCGCTGACCACCGCCTGCCGCTGCGCGCGCCTGACGGCGAGCGCGAAACTTTTCGGCGCGTTTCAAGTCTTCGTCTATGCGAATGGTGATGTAGCGGATGACCGCATCCGTCACGCGCATGCGACGTTCGACTTCGGCAATTTCCGAGCCTGTGCCTTCGACGGTCATCACTACGTAGTAGCCTTCGTTGAATTTCCCGATGGGGTAGGCGAGGCGGCGGCGGCCTATGCGATCAACCTTCGCGATCGTAGCGCCCTGGTTAGTTATTACATCACTTATCTGAGTGATAAGCGCATCGGTGTCGCTCTCTTCCGTGTTGGGAGCGACAATAAACAACACTTCATAAACTCTCATCCTAAGAGTTATCCTCCTTTTGGATTATACTTCGCAAGCGTTCACCGAAACGCTGCGGTTAAGCCCTGACCTTCTGATCAGAGCAAGGAGATTCACTATAGAACCTCTTGAGAAAGAACAGTGTCAGAGTTTGAAAATATAAGATTTCAAATCTCAGATTTGAAATCTTATGCTTCTGAACTCTGCTTTACGCGCTCGTTAAAGAGCGACATCGCGCGCTCGACGCCTTCGATAAGTATCACCTCAACAGCGTCGGCTGCGCGGTCAAGCATCTGGTCAAGCGTCTCGCGGTCGCGCTTAGGTATAGGCGAAAGCACAAAGCTTGAAAGATCGCTGACCGGATGATCCGGCTTTACGCCCAATCGCACGCGCGGAAACTCTTGAGAGCCAATCCGCTCGATAATGGACTTCAATCCTTTTTGCCCGCCCGCGCTGCCCCGCCCGCGAACGCGAATCATGCCGAATGGCAACGCCGCTTCGTCGGATGCGACAATCAGATTTGCCGCTCTCCGCTTCGCCGTAGCGTTCAAGCAATGGGCGAACAGAACCGCCGCTCAGATTCATATACGTCTGCGGCTTCACGAGCAAGACGCGCTCGCTCGCCAAAGTCACCTCCGCGACTTTAGCATTCGCCTCGTCGCGGAATCGCTTGCACTCGGCGCGCTCACTCAATCTGTCAATGAGCATGAATCCGAGATTGTGGCGAGTCGCTTCGTACTCTCGCCCCGGATTACCAAGACCGACTATCAGCTTCATAACAGTAGTCGGTGGTCAGTAGCCAGGAATTCTGGTAACTTCAGGCCTCTGACACCCGGCCCCTACTCTTCCTCAGTCTTGCCCTTCTTGATGACTTCCGGCTCGCCACCAGCCGCAGCTTCGGCCTCAGCCCTCAGCAGGCGCGGCTTCTTCAGCCATGCGCGGAGCCAGCACGCCAGCAACAATCTGATGCTCATCGGCAATAACCTTGATCTTATCGCGATCATAAACCAGGTCTGCAACTGTCAAGTGGTCGCCTATGTGAAGGTTCGATACGTCCACTTGCAGGTGCTCGGGTATATCGCCGGGCAAACACTCGACTTCGATTTCGCGCATCTGTAGATCGAGTATTCCCATTTCGAGCTTCACGCCGACAGGCTCGCCTTCGGGTTCTATCGCTACTTTCACGCGCGTGACTTCGGTCATCGAGAGCCGCAGCAAATCCGCGTGCAACAGGCGGCCTTTCACCGGATCAACCTGCCAGTCCTTGATGATTACGGTCGCAGGCTCGCCGTCACCGTTTGGCAAAGCGAGCTTGAATATCGTGTTGTGCCCTGTGTCCGAACGCAGTATGTTGGCAATCTCTTTCGCGTTGATCGCGACTGCCGCCGCGTCTTTGCCTTCGCCATAAACGGCTATGGGAATCATGCCCTGCTTGCGCAGGCGACGAGCTTCGCTTTTTCCGAACCCCTCGCGTGTGGCTGCATTGATCGTTATGTCTTTAATCATACCTAACCGCTCCTCAATAAGCCTTGATCAATCAATCAATCGAATAAACAGTTTGCTCACAGATGTCTCGTCGTGAATAGACAAAATAGCTTGGGCCAGAAGCTTTGCCACGCTCAAGCATTTTATCTTCTGAGCAGTGGCAAACATTCTCGGTCGGAATAGTGTTAGTCACGACCACTTCTTTAAGCGGCGAAGCCTGGATCCTCTCGACGGCTGGCCCGCTCAGCACAGCGTGCGTGGCCGACGCAAGCACCGCATCCGCGCCATTAGCCTTGAGCGCTTCGGCGGCCTTCACGAGCGTACCGGCTGTGTCAATCATATCGTCTATGATTAACGCCGTGCGCCCTTCGACATCGCCGACGACGTGAAGCACTTCCACTTCGCCGAGTCTTTCGTAATCGCGCCGCTTGTCTATAATCGCAAGCTCTGCGCCCAATCGCTTCGCATAAGCGCGCGCGCGTTCGACGCCTCCCGCATCGGGCGCAACGACTGTGAGCTTAGGAAGCTTCAATCTCCTGAAAATAGCCGACCAGCACAGGCGCTGCGAACAGGTGATCAGCCGGTATATCAAAGAACCCTTGAATCTGACCCGCGTGCAGATCAAATAACAGTACGCGGTCTGCGCCAGCTTCCGTTATCAAATTGGCGACCAGCTTCGACGAGATCGGCACTCTTGGCCGGTCTTTGCGATCTTTGCGCGCATAGCCGTAATAGGGAATCACCGCTGTGACGCGCTTGGCCGACGAGCGCCGAAACGCATCGAGCATGATCAACAACTCCATGATGTTCGTATCAACCGGCGGGCACGTGGGTTGAACCAGAAAGCAGTCCTCGCCGCGCACGTTCTCCAGTATCTGGAAGTTGAACTCGCCGTCCGAGAACCGGCCGGTGTTGGCCTTGCCGATCTCCATCCCCAGGTGCTGGCAGATCTCTTCAGCGAGCGCCCTGTTCGCATTTCCTGAAAAGACCTTTATGTTCACACTGCCTCCACGAAAGAAGAATGATGAACTATGAACGATGAATGAAGGAATGCAGTACTGCGATTCTTCATTCCTCGTTCATCGTTCATAATTCATCGTTTGATTGGCTGGGGAGGGAGGATTCGAACCTCCGAATGTCGGCTCCAAAGGCCGATGCCTTACCGCTTGGCGACTCCCCATCGCTTGATTGAAACTTTCGTTAATATGCAGCCCGCGTTTTTGCCCGATTGCTAATTACAAGTGTCGTGTTCGATCAAGCGTTCAGCTTAATCGAATATAGTATTCCAATATTGTTGACGGTTTATTGCGCGCACTTTTTCCGACCAGTAGCCTGCCGCGCGCATTTCAAATTGCGCTCGCTCGCTCATCTGTGAATTGTCAAAGACCGCAAATAGGGTTGCCCCGCTGCCACTCATCAAAGCGTGCCGTGCGCCAAGGCTCAACAGCCTTCGTTTGACTTCCGCAATTTCAGGGTAAGCGGCTGAAACGGTCTCTTCCAGATCGTTGCTTGCCGCAAGCGGTAGCTCACGGATGGCTTTCGCGGCTAATAAAGTAAAGGGTATGATACGGGCGGCGTCTTTCGTTGTCAACCGGGAAAGCCTGCCATAAACTGCGGCTGTCGAGACGGCAAAACCGGGATTAACGAGCAAAATGTCTTCGCATTCTGTTTCTTCAATTCGCGTAAACCTCTTCGCCTCGACCGACGCCGAGCGCCGTACCGCCAATCAGAAAAAACGGCACGTCCGACCCTAATCGCGCAGCCAGCGCGATCATCTCGCGTTCCGCTAATTCGACGCGCCATAACCGGGCGAGCCCCAAAAGCGTCGCCGCAGCATTGGATGATCCTCCGCCAAGGCCCGCAGCAACCGGGATGCGCTTTTCGATCTCTATGCGCGCACCTGTCTTTACATTCGCCGCATCGCGCAGCAGAACGGCTGCCTTGTGCGCAAGATTGGTTTCATCCGCAGGCACACGCTCGTCATCGCATACGATTTCGATAGCATCTGTTGTTTGGCTGATATGCAAAAGATCGTGAAGAGAAACAGTCTGGTAGATCGTGCGAAGCTCGTGATAGCCGTCTTCGCGCTTGAACAGCACGTCGAGCGTCCAATTGATCTTGGCGTAGGACTTTACCTCGAACATAGAGATCAATTAAGAATTAAAAATTAAGAATTTGGGGATAGCAAAGAGTCGTCGTCGACTTCATAATCCTCGATTCTTAATTTTTAATTCTTAATTCTTAATTGCTCCCCTATTGTGTAAGAAATATCTCTGTAAAGTAGACCGTTCCGTCGGCGCTGATCCAGACGCCTATTGCAGTATGTCGCCAATCGGGATCGAGCAAGGTTGCGGCGGTGGCCGGGACTGTCCATCCAGCCGCGCAAGCTTATGGCTACAGGATTGATGTAGCCGTTCGATAAAGCGAGGTTTTCGCCGACCATTCGCCACTTGATGTTTGCTTCGTTAACGCGCTCTCGCACGCTTCGGCCTTCCGGGTCACTGTGAGAGAAGAATTTTTCTTCGGCCATGCGGCGGCTGTAACTGCGCGCCACATACAACAGATTTTCAGAAAACGTGAGCGGCACGAGTCTGTGCGATTGGCGCAGGCGATTTACCTCGTTCAAACATTGCACTTCGAGCGACTCGATCTCTTGAAGCTTTTCCTCATCAAGCGACGGCCTCAATAAATCATCATCAGTTATAATGCCCGTGTCGCGGACCGTTGTCGCGGATACCATTACTGCGCTTGCTGCGCTCGTTCTTGGCAGAGACCTTGCTCTCGCCTGCGAACTCTCCGCTTCTGTGTTGGGCATAGCCAGAAGAAATGAGCGCAAGAATCGCGCCCACAATAAAAACAGAGAGGCCCAATGTCTTTCTCATGCGACTTTCACCCAACGTTGCATAGTCTACAGAGTCGAAAAGCCTTCTCGACCCTGTAGACTTGCCGAACTATTTCTTCCCCAACTTCTCTTTGATCTTCTTTACCTCATCAGGCTCGGTGGCAAGCTTCAAAGCTTCTTCCCACTTCGCGCGCGCTTTATCCGTCTGCCCCTGCTTCTTGTAGAGGTCGCCAAGATGATCGTGAACCGTCGCCGAGCGCGCAGAATAGATCACGGCCTGCTCAAGATACTTCTGCGCTTCGGCGAACTTGTTCTGGCGAAACAGCAAGCCAGCCGAGCGAATCGAGGAAAGAGCCGTTCGTAGGCTCTATATTGACCGCCCGTCTTATCAACGCTTCGGCTTCCGGCAATCTTTCGTTGCGGTCTGCCAGAAAGTAACCGAGATTGTTCAACACCGTCGCGTTGTCGGGATCAATCTCAAGAGCTTTCCTCAATGTCGCTTCCGACTCTTTGTACTTCTTCTGCCGGTCTTGAACGCTCGCGAGCGTAATCAGCGGCCCGATGTCTCTCGGCTCAAGCTCGATGGCCTTGCGCGCGCTCTCTTCGGCTTCCTTCAACTGATTCGCCTCAAGCTGCACGCTCGACCAGTAAAGGTAAACGTCAACGTCTTCCGGCCCGTTCTTGAGCAACCCGCGCAATGTCTGATCAGCTGTTTGCATATCGCCCAGCTTGCCCGCCGCTTGCGCTTTATAGAGTTTGAACGAGCGCTCGTCGGGGAATTTTCCAACCGCAGCGCTTGCCGCATCGAGCGCCTCTTTATATTTGCCTTCGGTAATCAGCGTGTCTACGATGAGCTGATCGCCGCGCGGGCTATCCGTGCCCAGCACCTTCTTCATTCGCTCGAATGTTTCCATCGCTTTGTCGCGTTTGCCCGACAGCCTGTAGGCAAGCCCGATTCGCTGCAAAACGATGCCCGCTCTGTTTTTATCCCCTTCATTGTTATTGACCGTCCCATCGGGATTGACGATAGATGAGAGCGCCTCTTCGTAAAGCGGAATCGCTTTTTCGAACTGGAGCATCTCTTCGTAGGTGTCCGCAAGCGAATACAGAATCGCGAGGCTTTCGGAAACGTCCTGCCCCTTGAGCGAGTCTTCGAGCAGATCGGATGGCTTCATCGCGCTTGCCCGCGCGCTTGAGCGCATCCGTCTGAAGCCTGATGGCTTCCAGATAAATCGGCGAGTCTTTGCGGATGTTCTTGATCAAGGGGTCGAGCAGTTTCGTCGCTTCATCATAACGGCCAGCGTAGACGAGCGCTTCGGCGTAATCGAATATGAGCGGAGAAGTAGGCATCCCGCCTTTGAACATATCGTCATCATCGCCTTTCGCCGTTGAATCTTTCGCGTCCTTGATTCCGATTGCTTTCTTGTAAATATCTATCGCCTCTTGTGTGCGCCCGATGCGCAGCAGCGACCTGGCAAGCAGCCCTGCATAAGCGACGGTCTTTCGAGGCTCGGGTGTTTTCTGATTGATGTCATACGCCTTGCGAGCGGAGGCGGCGGCTTCTCGAAATTTGTTCTTCTTGAAATAAAGGTCTGCAAGCTGATAGTGCGCTTCATCTGATGACGCATCATTTTCCGATACTTTCTTCAGTGCTTCGAGGGCTTTATCCTGATCCTCAATGGAAAGGTACAATCCTCCGATCAGCGTAAGCGCCTGTATCGGCTCTCGTTCATTAGGCAGTTCGATTTTTGCCTTCGGGTCTATGTCGCACTATCTCTTCGAGTTCTTTGATCGCGGCGCGCACTTTTTCTTTGTTGAGATTCGTGCCGACAAACGTCTGCGTCAGGTAGATGCGGGCAAGCAATTTGCGCACTTCGATGTTGTCAGGCGCAAGCTTTGTCGCCTCGCGCGCCTGCGCTTCCGCGTCAATGACGTTGCGGTTCTTGAGGTACAACGAGCCAAGCGTCACGCGGAGATCAACCGATTCGGGGTCGAGCGCAATGGCTTCTTTATAAGCCGAGACCGCGCCCGGATAATTGCCGGTATCTTCGAGTCGCTTGGCTTCCAGGTATTTTTTAGCTGCCTGAGCTTGCTTATCAGCTTTTGAATCCTTGTTATCCTGCGTTGCGGACCTGAGGCACGAAACTGGCTCCCAGAACCGATTTCACGTCCGCGTTGCTCGAAATCAACAGGACGAAAGCCACGAACACGCTCTTTACCATTATGTTCTTTCTCAAGGTTGGTACTTCCTTTCTATCTCTTTATCTATGCTCAATAGCCTCTGTCCGTAGCCCGACCGTGAGGGAGGGCGCTGACTTGTGAGCTACTGCTATTTCGGGCTACTGACTCGGACTGCTCGCTGCAAAATAAGCGACCGCCCGCTGCCAGGCACTGCGTCGCGGGTAAGTGAAAAGCTCGACCACGAGCGCCACTATTCCGAGCCTTATAACATCGCTCTGCTCGCCGCCCACTCAAGCTTATCACTACGGCGAGAATCCCTATCAGTTCGGCCAGCGCCGCAGAAACCAGCGTGACCTGAAGAAAATGCTTTATCAATCCGTCAACGCCGCGCAAAGCTGCAACGGCTTCGAGCCTCAGGCGACGCATCTGCGCTCGCCTGTATGCGATTGATCCGAGCGCCAGAAAAATTGCGCCGACGTAAAACGAGTACGGCAAATTGGTCGCGCCCTCGCCGGATGAACTGAGAACTGATGTTGAAAATTCCTATCGCAATAAAAAGAACGATGCTTGCGGCAAAAGCTAACACGATCATGCTGGCCTTTGCGTGAGCGGCTCGCACACGCGAATCTATAGCGGAAGGTTTAGCTTCTCCGAAATCAGGCGTCACTCGGTTGCTCCCTTTACCATCTGCCCGTTTTCAAAAACGATCTCGTCACCCGTGCTCGGCTTGCCGTCAGGCCCCATACTCGCCAGGCGATAGCTGGCCGAAGTGCCTTTATATTCGAACTCGTGCGACCACGCATCAAGTCGAATGATGGTATTCATATACCGTGGGGCGAGATTGTCAACAAGCGCAGAGTTCGTGTCCGCCTCAACATAAAAGCCGCGCTCGCGCCGGAATGCTTCAAGCGCTGTGGCGAGCGTGCGCAGATCGGCTGTTGTTCGCAAAGCTTTCTCTTTGCCCACAGCCGTCTTGATTAATTCGAGCGATTCCCATTGACGGTCGCCTGTGCGAACATCAACTGCTTTCCAGTTGCCGTCTTTGTCCGTGGTGAATCGAAACGTGGCGTCGAACTGCGCTTCGACGATGGCCTCGCCTGCCTGGGCCTACGCTGATGTTTTTGACGTGCACTCGATCAGGCTTATCGAGGTTGAGCGCGGCGGCGATCTTCTCTCGCGCCTCGCGCGCTCCAAGCTCGCGCGCGAATGCCACGACCCAGACCATGGCAATGGCAATGGCTATCATCACGAGCAAGCGCGGCATCAATTTCACGGTTGTTCCTCCGGCCTGACACGGGAGCTGTAGCTGTGGCGAACAGCTATTTTGGATAGTAACAAACGGTTCTTTCTATTGGCAACAGTTTCAAAAAACACGGGTGAGCGCGAATGACTTCAAAAGGGATTGCCTGATGAATGAACGAATGTGTCACCTGATTTTGCGTGTGTGATTCGCAACTTGATACAATCAACAAGGGAATTTTGGATTTTAGATTTTGGATTTTGGATTAAAGAGACTAGAAGCTCGGCGCTCATCTGAAGTCCGGCAATCCAAAATCTAAAATCCGAAATCAAATATGGCTATCAACACTCCACCTGAAACTTACTATTCCGAATTATTCGGCCAATTGTTTCAATCCGGCGAACTCGACCGACTCGCGCGCGAAATCAACGCGGGCCGCCGCGCGATTATTGTCTCCGGTCTTGCAGGCAGCGCGCGGGCGCTTGTGCTTGCCGCGCTCGAACATAAGATCAATCGCCGCATAGTCTTCGTCGCGCGCTCGAATCGAGAGGTGGAAGAGTTTCAATCGGACGTAGAGTTTTTTTACTGCGCGCTGAACGGCGTAAGCTCGTGCGAATCTGCCGTGCTGGCAATTCCCGCGCTTGAGACAGACCCTTATGACGGCACTTCGCCGCACGCCGAAGTCCTCGAACAACGCGCGCTGGCGCTCTATCGCGCGGTGCAAGGCGAGGCGCGCATAGTGCTCACGTCGCTGGGCGCGCTGGCTGAAAAAACGGTCTCGCCCGCACCTGCTACGCGCATCCTCGGCATCACGCTTCGCATGGGCGAAGACATGCCGCTTGAGTTGATCGTTGACCTGCTGATCGCAAGCGGGTATATGCGCGAAGAACCTGTCGGCGCGGTCGGAGAGTTCAGTCTTCGCGGCGGGATACTCGACGTGTTCTCGCCCGCGCACGACGCGCCGCATCGCATAGAGTTTTTCGGCGACACGGTTGATTCCATACGCGAGTTCGATGCCGACACGCAGCGTTCGACCGCGCGCGCCACAGAGTCAATCATCGTTCCTATGCGCGAACTATCAGTCAGGCGCGAAGAGTTCATGTCGTGGGCGGAAGCGGCTGAACGCCGGTGGACGGATGAGCTATACGGGCGCGACCTTCGCGCGAGACTCGCGCACGCAGAGCGCGGCGAAGCCTTTCCCGGTTGGGAGTATTTGATTCCGCTCACGCGCCCGATGAGTTCCTCTGCGTTCGACTATTTCAAAGATGCTGTTCTTAGTGATTGACGAACCGGCGGAAATGGAAAAACGCGCGGCTGATCTTTATGGCTATCTCGCTGATCGTTTCGCGCAAGCAGACGACGCGGGAGAACTCGCGCTCCCGCCTGAGAAATTGTTTTTAACCCCTGACGAATTGCGCGCGAAATTCGATTCACAAACGCGCATCGAGTTGAGACTGCTTGGCCGCGTCGCAGCCGCTACGGACGAACAGTTTCACATCGAATCGCTCACGACTGATGACACATCACCTCTAGCCGAATTTACAGACAGCCGTGGTCGGCAGTTCGCAGACGCTTCCAAGCAGTCGCCTCATCTTTTTCTTTTCACAGTCAACGAAGCCGCACCCGACATTTCGATCATCTCGCAATCGCCTCGTCGTTATCACAGTCGAATCAATGCCCTCGCCGAAGACCTCAGATCCGAAATTGAAAGAACAACTTTGTTCGTGATGCCTAGCCTCGGACTTGCCGAGCGCGTTCGAGAGATACTTGCCGAGTATCAGATCACCACAGAGCTTCTGCCGTCGCTCAATCGCAATGAGCGCGAAGCGGACGCCTCGCTTGCGACCGGTCGAGTCGTGACCGTAGGAAAACTCACAAACGGTTTTACGCTTCCTGCGGGCGGTCTGTCTGTGTTTACCGAAAGCGATGTGTTCGGCGAAGTCGAGCGCGCGGCGCTTCAACGCCCGCAACCCAAACGAGCGCGCAAACAACGCAAGGCTGCGGCGTTTCTGTCAGACCTCGGCGATCTCAAGGTCGGCGATTACGTCGTTCACGTAGATCACGGCATCGGTCAGTTTCAAGGCATGAATCAAATCTCGACCGCGGGCGGCCCGACGGGCAATGTCGCGGCAGGGCTTGAGCGCGCAGCGGCAGGCGTGCGCGAGTTCATGCTTTTGACTTATGCCGAAGGCGCGCGGCTCTACGTGCCTGTCGAGCGGCTCGACCTTGTTCAAAGATACTCGGGAGGCGAAGGGCATAAGCCGTCACTCGACCGGCTCGGCGGCGTCGGCTGGCAGAAGGCCAAAGCGCGAGCCAAGCGCGCCATGCGCGACATGGCCGAAGAGTTGTTGAAGCTCTATGCAGAGCGCAAGCTCGTAGGCGGTCACGCCTATGGCGCAGACACTCCGTGGCAGCATGAGTTCGAAGATGCGTTCGAGTATCAGCTTACCCCCGATCAGGAAGCGGCCATCGAAGATGTGAAGTCAGGCATGCAAGATCAACAGCCTATGGACCGGTTGATCGTCGGCGATGTGGGCTACGGAAAGACGGAAGTGGCCATGAGAGCCGCTTTCAAGGCGGTGATGGAAGGCAAGCAGGCGGCGGTGCTCGCGCCCACGACGGTCCTGGTCTACCAGCACTACAAAACTTTTCAGCAGCGATTCGGCGTTTTCCCTGTTCGCATAGAGATGCTCTCGCGCTTTCGCACGGCGAAAGAACAGAAAGAGATCGTCAAAGCTCTCGAAGCCGGAACGATAGACATAGTAATCGGCACTCACCGTCTTTTATCGAAAGACATTCGCTTCAAAGACCTGGGGCTTTTGATCGTTGACGAAGAGCAGCGATTCGGCGTGGCGCACAAAGAGCGTATCAAGCAGATGCGAAAGAAAGTTGACGTGATAGCGATGTCGGCCACGCCAATTCCGCGCACGTTGAATATGTCGCTTGCCGGACTCCGCGATATGAGCGTAATCGAAACGCCGCCGCGCGACCGTCTGGCGATTCAAACTCACGTCGTTCAATTCTCTGAATCCGTCGCGCGGTCTGCCATCGAGCTTGAGCTTCAACGTTCGGGCCAGGTCTTCTTCGTTCATAATCGTGTCGAGTCGATTTACACGATTGCCGAACTGATCGGGCGACTGGTTCCGCAGGCGCGCATAGGCGTGGGGCACGGGCAGATGTCGGAAAAAGATCTTGAAGACGTTCTGCTGAAATTCATTCGCCATGAACTTGACGTATTGGTTGCGACCACGATCATCGAAAACGGGATAGACATTCCGCTTGCCAACACGATCATCATCAACCGCGCTGATATGTACGGCCTGTCGCAGCTTTATCAACTGCGCGGGCGAGTCGGACGGTCGAGCCGCCGCGCTTACGCTTACCTGATGATTCCATCCGAAGAAGGATTGTCTGCAATCGCGCGCCGTCGTCTTGCCGCGATACGCGAGTTCTCTGATTTAGGCGCGGGCTTCCGCATCGCCGCGCTTGATCTTGAGTTACGCGGCGCGGGCAATCTATTAGGCGGCGAACAGTCGGGGCAGATAGACGCGATTGGATTCGATCTCTACACGCAGATGCTCGAACGCACCGTCAGAGAGTTGAAGGGCGAGCCGATTGAGGACGAAATTTCGACGGCCATAAATATCGGCGTAGACATTCGCATACCGGAAGATTACATCTACGACATGAGCCAGCGGCTTCGCACTTACAAGCGCATCTCGTCTGCCGAAAGCGAAGATGAATTGGCAGATATTCATGCCGAGATAGCAGACCGCTACGGGCCGATAGCTGAAACGGTTGAAAATTTGTTTGAGTACGCGAGGCTTCGGCGCGAAGCCTCAAGGCTCGGCGTAGTTTCGATTGACCGCGAAGGCGACCGGTTAGCTGTGAAATTCACCGAGTCGGCGAAGATTGATCCCGATAAACTGATTGCAATGGTGTCGAGCAATGCTGCCAGCTTCACGCCAAGCGGCGTGTTGAAGATCAATGTGAATGCTCAGACCGACACGGCTGTGTTTGATGAAGTCAGAGAGTTGCTCAATCGTTTGCGGTGAGATTAAAAAGGCCACGAATTACGCGAATGTTTATGCATTTGCGTAATTCGTGGCTTACATGTATTTTGGAGGCGCACATTTAATTGCCCATGCCGTGGTCGGCAAGTTTGATTAACTCTTCAATTGAAAGATTGTCGAACCCGCGCGACTTCACCTTTTTAATGAAGCGGGCGGTGACTCCGTGATCCTGCATCCTTACCAGTTGATCGAGCGACGGACGGCCATAACCGGCCTCTTCGATCTCTTTGATGAAGCGCGGGCCGACTCCATGATCTACGAGTCTTGTCAGTTGCTCAAGCGGGAGATTGCTGTGGCCGAGCGACTCAAGCTCTTTGATGAAACTTGGAGTGACGCCGTGATCTACGGTTCGGATCAAAGTCTCGACTGGAAGACGTTTGTAGCCAAGCCCATCCATCTCCTTGATGAAGCTTAATGAGACTCCGTGATCTACCATACGAGTCACCAACTCGACGGATTGAACGCTGTAGCCCTGTGCCTTTAACTCTCTGACGTATTCGAGCGAGACTCCGTGATCGCCCATTCGCACGAGTTGATCGAGCGTGGGCCGTTCGTAGCCTTGCGCTCGCAACTCTTCGATGAACGCAACGCCTACGTCATTCATCGCCATCGAAAACAACTGCGCTTCGGTAGGCGACTGATAGTTTCGCTTTCTAAGCTCAGAGACAAAGGCCGCGTTTGAAGCGAACACGAAATGGCCTGAGCCTTTGCCGCCTTTGAACCAGCCTTCACAATTGAACGTGCCCGCGTCGCGAACCAATTGGAACTGCACGTTTGACCCTGCGGCCATCATTTGCGCTTGAGTCAAGCCTCGCAACTGCTCTGGCGCAATGCCGAAAGAAGTGATGCTGCTGCCACGGCCCCACTTGCTTCCAGACTTTTCTGCCGAATAAGTCAATGTCAGTTGAAGCGAGCTGGTTCCGCGCGCTGGCTCTATTATCCACTGCCCCGTGTATGAGTCCTGCGCTCGCGTTTGGAAAGTCGGAACATAGCTCGTCAGCAAGATCGTCACTGCGACAATCGCCGACAACCTGATTGCGTAAGTCTTCAGCAGCGCGAGCGCGAAGCTTATCTTTTCGTGCGCATCAATTGATCTTTTCATGTTGAACCTCCCGTTTATGAATCTTTCGAAATCGGCTTACTTGTCGAAGCCATGAATTCGTAGTTGGATCAGGTCATCAATTGAAAGATTGTTGAACCCGCGCGATTTCATCTTCTCGATGAAAGCCGCGTTGACCCCGTGTATTCGCATCGCAACAAGCTGGTCTATTGACACGCGGTCGTAGCCGAGTCGCTTAACCTCTTTGATAAATTCCGGGTTCACGCCGTGAATTCGCATTGCGACCAGATCGTCTATCGGCACGCGTTCGTAGCCTGCCTCGCGAAGCTCTTTGATGAAATCGTTATTGACGCCATGAATGCGCATTGCGACCAGATCATCAATCGGCGGGCGATTGTAGCCCTGATCCTGCAAGACCTTGATGAACTCCGTGCGGACGCCGTGAATGCGCATCGCAACAAGCTGGTCTATCGAAGGGCTGTCGTAGCCGAGCGATTTGACTTCTTTGATGTATTCAGGCGTGACGCCATGAATTCGCATTGCGACCATTTCATCAATCGGCAGATGATCGTAGCCCGCCGCTTTTATTTCGTTGATGAACTGCGCGTCCACTCCGTGAATGTACATGGCGAACAGGTCATCAAGCGGAACGCGGTCGTAGCCTTGCGCTTTCAGGTCTTGAACGAACGACAGCTTGAAATTTAAAACAGCCATCGAAAACATCTTGTCATCCGAAATATTGCCGTAGCCGAGGCTTGTCAACTGGCTTGCGAAACTCTGGCTGGGCGCGAAGGTGAAACTGCCTGAGCCTTTGCCCTGCTTGAACCAGCCTTCGCAATTCAGCGTTCCCGCGTCTCGCAATATCTGAAACTGAACGGGCGATCCGTTGCTCTGGACTAAAGCCGGGTTCAACCCTTTGAGAGCGTCCTGATTGATGTCCGTAGACGACATTGAATGGTTATGTCTTCCGTTGCCGCCGTGCCGGACAGTCAAATAAACCCGGTCGGTTCCCGGTTTAGTCTCTATTATCCACTCGCCCGTGATAGCCTCTTGCGCCGCAGTCGAACGGATTTGCGTGTAGCACAACAGCAGCACGAGGGCGGCTAAAGTCGCGCGCAGTGCGTTTCTGCGCGCCGCCGCAGACTTGCGCATCGAATCCACTCGTGCGCGATTATTATTCTCTGTGTTCATCATATGTATCCTCCGATGCAGACACACTTGTCCCCTAAGCGAGACTCAAGCCCCTTTTGTTGCATCTATGATTTTGCGGCAGAGCACTTGCCGCGGTTATTTTTTGCGAGAACCCGGAATGATGTTCAGCCGCTTCAACTCCGTGAGCTGTTCGAGCGTCACGTCTTTGAACCCATGACTTCTGACGTTCTCGATGAAGTCAGGAGTGACGCCGTGTATCCTCAAGCCCGTAAGTTCATCCGCCGTCGGCTTGTATCCGAGCGATTGAATGGCTTTTATGAAGCTTGCGCTGACTCCGTGAATCCTGAATGCCGTAAGATCGTCCGCAGAGAGATTCGTAAAGCCGAATGATTTCATCTCTGCGATGAATTCAGTAGTAACTCCGTGAATTCGCATACCTGTAAGATCGTCGGCGGAAAGATTGTTGCCGAAGTAAGACCTCATAGCCTGAATGTAAGCGACGTTCACATCATGTATTCTAAGAGCTATGAGATCGTCCGGCGAAAGGCCAGTAATCCCAAGCCCTTTCATCTCCTGGACGAACGCGGGAGTTACGCCGTGTATCATGAAAGCCTGGAGCGAATCGGCAGAGAGATTCGCATACCCGGCGTTTTTCCAATCCGAAATATACTGCGCAATGACGCCGTGTATTCTGAACCCAACCAGGTCTTCCGCAGAAATATTCGTATAACCCAGGTCTTTAATAGACGCCATGAATTTCGGCGTGACGCCATGAATTCTCATTGCGACGAGAGTGTCAACCGAAAGCTTTCGATTGAACAAAGCATTCATCTCTCGAATGAATTCGGGAGTGACTCCATGCGTTTTCAGCGCGATGAGATCGTCAACCGACAGCCCTGCATATCCGGCGGTTGCCAGATCGCTGATGAAATCGCCGGAGCCGCTCGCCGCGCTTTCCTGAACTGTTTCATCAGGCGCGACGGTTTCGTCTTCTGTGGTTATTTCGGCAGGCTCGTCTTCGTTCTTATTGGTGGCTGATTGAGCGTTCGCATCGTGATTTTTATTATCCGGTTTCTGATTCGCGTTCTGCTCACGTTGCTGACTATCGATTGTGAGAGCGACTCGCGCTTCGAGCGACGAGGCCGCTCGCGTTTCTTTCGAGGACTGCTCGTCATTTGAGAAAGTCTGAGTCTGCGCGCCCGCAAAAATAGTGAATGCCGTGGCAAGCGCTATGACTCCGGCGAGCCACGATTCAAAACGATGAGAAGCGCGGGCAGGGCTTCCGACAAGTCGCTGAATGCGATTTATGAGCGCGCCTCCGTTTGCGGCGACCGCAAGTTGAGGCGCAACGCTGCGCAGTTGCTCAAGCTCGGCCAGCGCGCGAGCGTAGGTCAATACATCGCCGCAAGTGGCAACTGCCAGGTCGTCGCAGCAGTGCTCGCGCTCCTGACGTATCTGGGCCGAAAGCCACCAGACCGCAGGGTGATAGAAGAGCAATGTTTCAACTGCCGTTTGGATCAGGTTGATCAGATAATCGTAGCGTTTTATGTGAGCCAGTTCGTGAGCCAGCAGCGCTTCCAACTGCTCGGCGCTCAGGCCCGTTAGCGCGCTTGCCGGAACCAGTATCACTGGCCGCAGCCAACCGATTACCGTAGGCACTTCGACCAGCACAGACTCGCACAACCTGACGGGCCTTGACACGCGAAGACGACGACGCAGCGACGAAAGCTTTTCCTGCCATTGCTGTATGGCCTCGCTCGCGCGACGGCGCTTGAGCCGCTGCGCTACGACAAGGCCGCCCAGGAAACGCAGCGAGAGAAACAACACTCCTGCGAACCACAAGGCCACAAGCCATGGCATAAGCGTCGTGAATCGCTCTTTCGCCCACAGGCTGAACGACAAGGATTGATGCGACGCCGAAAAATCACGCGCGCTCTCGGAAATGGATGTGACCCGAGCCAGAGATTCTGACCCGGTTTCGGAGGCGCGCGAAGTTGAAAGCAAAGCTTCGCTCTTAGCTATGAATTCATCTTTCGAAGATTGGCTTATTATGAAAATAGTGGCGATTGGAAGAGCCAGCATCAATAACATTGCAGCGCAAGCTACGCTGTATCGAACATTGGCCGCGCGCTTGCGAAGCATCACAGCCACGCCCGCGTAAAGCACTGCGACAATCGCACCCTGCCATATAAAGTGGACGAGCGCCCAGCCCAACGCTTGAAATATAGGCTTGGCAAGCAGCATCTCAAGTGAATTCATCGTTCGCTCCTCTCAAATTCATCGAGCACTCTGCGAATCTCTGAAAGCTCTTCGGCTGAAGTCTTCTTCCCCGTAGCCAGAGCTTGCATGACGAGACTGGTAGCCGAGCCGTTGAATACGCGCTCAAGCAGGTCGCTGACCATCTGCTGCTGGGTCTGTTCCTGAGCGAGCCGCGCTTCGTAAACATGCGCGCGCTGACGCTCGTCTCTGCGAACCAGCCCCTTGTCCGTCATGATCTGCATCAACTTCAACACGGTCGTGTAACCCGTGGGCTTTGCTTCGTTGAGCGTTTCTTGCACTTCGCGAACCGTACACGGGCCGCGCTGCCACAGCGCTCTGAGTATCTCCAGTTCCGCGTCCGTCGGGCGCGGCAAGCCAGATCTGGCCATCGCAAGTATCCTTTCACCTGAAATCTGCTGCCCGCCATATTAGTACGAAGGTCTTCGTATGTCAACGAAATTCTTCGTAGATAGACGAAAATTTTGCGCGCGGACGGCTTGCGCCTATTGCGCGCGAGTTTATAAAATGCGCGGCTGCGATTCAAGATGACGATGAAACATGCTCGATTTACATTCTTGCTCTTTGTGATCATGGCCGCAGCGTGTCGCGCGGGCAGCGAACGCTCGCCCGTGATAGCGACCCTTGACGGGCAAGAGATTCATCTCAACGAGTTCGAGAGCTTCATCGCGTTTAAGGTCGGCGACGTCGCTTCATCAGAGGCGGCAGACGGCCTGCGCAGCCAGATGCTTGACGAATATATTCGCCGCCGCCTGGTTTTAGATGAAGCGGTGCGCGCGGGCCTTTCCGTAACCGGCGCTGAAATAGAGCAGGCCGCGCAAGAAAGCCCGCAGATCAAAGCCGCCGCCGCGACTGCCGATACGCGAGAAGAGTTGATGCGCGACCTGCTCGTTCAAAAATATTATCGCCAGGTTCTGTTGCGCGACGTGAGAGTTTCTGATGAAGAGATACAGAAATACATCGAGCAAAACCAGTCGCGTCTGACGGACAAGCCGGGCTTTTTCGTGCGCGAGATTCGCGTGCAATCTAAAGCGGAAGCCGAGGCGTTGCGCATCGAAGTCACCGAAGGGCGGCGCGATTTCGCTTCTGTTGCGCGCTTGCGTTCCGACGCGCCGAACGCTGAAACGGGCGGGATTGCTCGCTATGAAGAGGGACAGCTTCCGGACGTGCTTGACCGGGCGATTCAGCCGCTTCGACCGGGCGATGTGAGTCCGGTCATCGAATCGGGCTACGGCTTTCATATCTTCAAACTGGAGCGCCGCATTCAGCCTCACGGCATAGAGGAACGCAGGTCGCAGCTTGACGACCGCCGCGCGCAGTTGGCCGAAGAATTGATCGCGCGCAGAAACCAGCAGGCAGTTGACGCGGCGCTTGATCGGCTCGTGTCAGAGGCCGGTGTCAAGATTCACGACTCGACGCTGGGCTTCACATATACGGGTCAGTTAAGGCACAATTAAGGATTACAATGAATGATGCGCGGCTCGCGGATGACTGCAAATTAACGGAAGCTCATCGTTCATGATTCAAGATCATTATTACAGTAAAGAAGGGATGTGCAATATGAAGTATGTATTAACTATGCTGACTGTGGCTTTCGTGCTCGCGATTTCGACTTCGGCGCGCGCGCAGGAGCCTGAGCTTATCAACGAAATCGTAGCGCGCGTTAATAACGATATCATCACGCGAGCTGATTACCTGAGCGCGGTTGAATCTTTCAAAGAGGAACTCAAGCGCCAGATGCAGGGCAAAAGCGACGCAGAGGTTGAGGTAGAGTTCGAGAAACTGAAAAACAGCGTGCTCGATTACATGATTGACGATATGCTGCTTGAGCAAAAAGCCAAAGAGCTTGGCATTGACGTTGAAGCTGAAGTCAATCAGCAGATGATTCAAATTGCGAAAGACAGCAACTTGCCGAATCTGGCCGCGCTGGAAAAGGCGATGCGCGATCAGGGCATAGACCCGGAAAGTGCGCGCGCTACTTTACGCAAGAAGATTCAGCAGCAATACGTCGTGCAGCGTGAAGTGTTGCAACCGATCTATCAACGATTGAATGAAAAAGAGCGCCGCGCCTTTTACGACAAGCATAAAGATACGTTCACGACTACGGGCGAAATAACGCTTTCGGAAATCTTTCTGCCGCTTGAAGGGCACACGGCTGCCGAAGTTGAGCAGCGCGCACGCCGCTTAGTCGTGGAGCTTCGCGCGGGACTGAGTTTTGCCGATGCAGTGAAAAGCAATTCGCCCGCGGCCCGCGCATCTCGCGCGCAGGACGGAAAGCTTGGCGTGTTCAAGGCGAGCGAGATTAAAGAAGACATCACTGCCGCGATCTCGACGCTGAAGGTCGGCGAAGTGACCGAGCCGATTCGCCTGCAAGACGGCTTTCAGATCATTCGCGTTGATGACCGCAAGGCTTCAGTCGTTCGCCCGTTTGAAGACCCGGAAGTACAGCAGTTGGTAAGCCGCGGAGCAACGATGGAACAAGCCGAAGACGCCCGCAAGAAATATCTTCAGAAGTTGCGTGACGATGCCTTCGTCGAAATCGCCAAAGGCTACGCCACGACTCAAGCAAAGGCAGAGAAGAAATAGGGAATAGGAAGTAGAAAGTAGAGAGTAGGGAAACAATAATTCAGATTTTTTGTTCTTTCCCTGCTCTCTGCTTCCTGCTCCCTAATTATGCGCCTCGACATTTTTCTAAAGCTCTCCAGACTTGTGCCGCGCCGCACGCTCGCTCAGCAGATGTGCGAGGCTGGCGCGGTTCGTCTTAATAATTCGACAGCCAAGAGCGCGCGTGAAGTCCGCGCAGGCGACCTGATAGCTATTCGTCAGCGAGGCCGTATCACGACTGTTCGCGTAATCACAGTTCCCGCAAAGCCGCCATCAAAAGCTCAAGCCGCATCGTTGTACGAGACCATCAGCGTTGCAACATACGACCCGGACAGTTAATTTGGAATTTCAAATCTGAAATTGCTGTTAGAGAAGTCCCGTTAGGGACGACCTGTCTATAGTAATAATCGAGCGAGTGAATTGTAGCTCCGTAGGAGCAACCTGTTGACTCGGAGGTCGCTCCTACGGAGCTACAGAAGATGTCTATCACACAAAACTATAGACAGGTCGCTCCTACGGAGCTTCTTTTCAAACAGCCTCTCAAATTACCCCTGAGGCTTACCGTCTTCAACAAATTCCGCCTCGATCAAACTTTCATCGCGCGATGCGGGCGGAGACGTGTCTGCTTCGCGCAGGGCGGTCTCGGCTACGGCGGCAAGCAATCGTCGGCGCTCGACGGGCTTGAGCTTGTAACGTTCGATGAAGATGTTGTAGAGCAGTTCTTCGGCACGATCAACACGCGGCGCGATCAAGTAAAGGGTGATGACGTAAAGCACAACGGTCGTAAATCCCAGATAGCCGGTTGCGGGAGCAAACACCTCGAAATCAAGCGTGCCGAGTGTAGCCGTCTGCATCAGCTTTTGCAAAATGTACTTTGCCCATGACTCGCTCGGCGCGAAGAGGTCTGCAAGCACCAGATACTTGAGCACGAAGGATGCTCCCAGCACTGTCGCGAGGCTCTTGGTCAATCGCACAGGATTGAAGACGACGAACAGGTTGTTCCAGAAAATCAGAAAATAAAAAAGGTAAAAGCAGAAATTGAGCAACCCGCGTTCGGGCGTCACCGCATTGAAAATCTGAATGGTCGCGAAGTAAATGGTCACAAGCCGCATTGCGCCCGAAGCGTTTTCAACCAGACCGTGATGCTCGCCTATGTAATCGGGCAACTCGATAATCCCGCCTCGAACAAAAAGAAGCATCACGAAAGCTGCGAGTATGACCGAAACCAACTGAGGCGCGAGGAATTGCAATTCATTATTCTCTGCCGTGAAGCGCACGCCGCCCATAAGCGCTACTGTCAGAAATAGCACTGGCACGATCAGGTATTTGAATACGTCTCTGGTTTCGGGTTTCCGCATTTCGATAAATGTAAATCCTGCTCTATTATTTGAACCAATCGAGCGGATTGAAATCTGATGGCGTGACTCCAAGTCCGTCCTTGAAACGCTGGCGCAATGCGCTTGCGCTCTTTATTTCAAGGTCTGCGCGATCAGTCTCAAAGATGTTATTAGGCGCGACGGCCAAGCATTGTTCAATTGCCGCAAGCCCTTTCTTGAACATTTCGTCATCATCGTAAACGTGGCCGCGCCCAAGTCTGTAATAACAATAAGCTATGAAAAACCGTGTCGTCGCATCAGTGCGAGCCGGGTCGGCCAGTTCAAATTGATCTACGGCGACCTGGTATTGGCCCGCGTTGAAATGTTTCATCGCCTCGTCGAAGTTCGCTTGATTTATGTGATAAGTGTTCGCCTCGACTGCTATCTGCGTTTTGAGTTCTTCGAGAGAGCGGGGCTGCCGCACGTAGAGCCATGTGATGCTTGCGCCATAAAGTAGCGCGATTGCCAAGCCTGAGATTTGCACGGTTCTTTTCACTATGCTTAGATGATTCGGGCGCAGATTACCGCTGCCCGGTTTTGTAAAGCGCCCGAAACAAACATAGCACCCCATCGCGCGGAGCGCATCTGCTTAATGATGACATCTGTGTCTTTGTGATGAACAGATTTGCCTTGATAAATGCGGTGAGCAAAATGAGGTCGGCGCAAGGCGGCAATCTCCTTAAGATCAAGTATCGATTGAAACGTGTGAGTAGCGGGAAGCGGCGCGGTCAACTAATGAGAGCTATTAATATGAAGACAGGTGCTTGTCACAAGCACCTGTGCGTAAACGTTTTTCTATTCTTAGATGGCCTGATTGAATATGCGGGTCAGAGCGTCGAGTAAAGTCATTTCATCTTATCTGCCGAAGACTTCTTTAACTGCTTCCACAAAATAATCACACTGCCATCTTCATCCTGGCGAAAGATTCGGAAAGCGACCAGAAGGTCTGATCTTCCTTCTGCTATTGACCGCATTACATACGTTGAACCGGGAACGGCAGGAAGAATAGATTGATAAATGAAGCTTCCCGCCTTGAATCCTTCAACATTTCGATAGGATTGTTCAATCGCTTCAGACCGATTCTTTGGCGGGGCCAGTCCTGCCAGGTAGTCTACTCCGCCGCTGTTCAGCGTAACGTTTTCAATCTGAATATCGCCCAGGTTAGTCATATACCCAAGCACTCCGCCCGCGAAACCGCAAAAGATTTTCCCGTTCTGCAAGCCTATTTCAGACCACGGGCTGAACTCATGCGTGTTTTTTTCGTGAACGAATATGCCGCGCCTCCTCCTCTGATCGGCAGCACCTTGTCTTGATTCGAATCGTTAGCCGAGACGACCTGAGAGTACTCATACTTTCCCTTCGGCAACAGACGAATCAGTCCCGTATGGGGAGCTTCAGGAATTCTGCGAAGCGAGCCAAATCTTCAGGTGCAGGTGATAAGAGTTTCTTCTGGGCGGGGGTCAGTTCTCTATTAAAGTAGTCATTTGGATTGCCATTATTTGTCCGATCTTTCGTTTCAACGCGTCTTCTAAACTTTTCCATCTCCTCCCGATCTCGCTCCATTACACGTGCCCCTGATTCTCCTCGTCTGGGCATTGGAGGCTGACCATCCCGCCACGGGTCCGAACTCTGTTTCGCTGCCGCTGTGCTGGCAGTAACCAGGAACATTGTGGCACTGATCACGATTAAAAGCGCGTTGAGTTTTCGCATATATACCTCCTATGTATGCATGGCAGTTACAAATCTGGGCCGAGTATACTCTGAAAGAATACTCTTTAGCAATAATGCTGTTTGCCGGTAGTATCTTAATTCTTTTTGCTGGCCCTACCTCAAGCAAATGCGCGAGTTGCAGATCGGTAAATCGGTATGATTCAATCGTTAGAGAATGGTTAAAAAATTCACGATTGAAGAGCACGTCCGTTGGTCTGACATAGATCGCGCGGGTATTATTTATTACGGTCAATTCCTGCGCTTTTTCGAGATAGCCGAAACGGAATTGTTTCGCGCAGTGGGTTTGCCTTACTCAGAGGTCTTTGACCGGCTGGACATCTGGCTTCCGCGTGTGCAGATTCATTTCGATTTTCGCAAGCCGCTCTTGCTCGATGATCTGATAGAAGTCTCTGCTTACGTTGGTCGCTTCGGCAGCAAATCGCTCACGCTTCGTTTTGAAGTCAATAAGAAAGGCGAGAGTGATCTGGTTGCGGAAGGACACGTTGTTTTAGCCTGCGTCTCTCGTTCAACATTCAAAGCCGTCTTTGTGCCCGCCGAGATAATCGAAAGCCTCAGACCTTATCTCGCAGAGCAACCATCTGAGTAGTGCCTTGGAAAATATGCGCTGACGGTTGCATCTCGACCGCGCGAAAGCTTAACCTAAACGGGTTGATTCGTAATAATCACTGACTCTTTCATTTGAGGTGACGATGGCCGATAAACATCACGCTCTGAGCGGCGCTCCGATTAATCCCAAACCTGTTACCGGAGAGATGACCGTAGCCGACCTTGTTGATTCGGCTTTCTTAGCTTACAACGCCGCGCGATTGCGCGAAGGCTGCCAGCTTTTTGTCGAAAAAATGCTCGAAGAAGATGTGACCATCGGCATGAGTTTGACGGGCGCGCTCACTCCTGCGGGGCTTGGGATGAGCGCGATCATCCCGCTGATCGAAAATGGATTTGTGGACTGGATTGTTTCGACGGGCGCGAATCTTTATCACGACACGCATTTCGGCATAGGGCTGCGAATGCATCGCGGCAATCCGCAGACCTCAGACATCTTGCTTCGCGAAGAAGGCGTCGTGCGCATCTACGATATTTTCTTCGATTACGATGTGCTGCTGTCAACAGACGACTTTTACCGGAAGATGATCGAAGGCGCAGAGTTTCAGCGCGATATGAGCACGGCAGAGTTTCATTACCTTGCGGGCAAGTACATCGCCGAGCGCGAGCGAGTTTTAGGCATCGGGCGCAAGAGCATACTTGCGGCGGCCTATGAAGCCGGCGGTTCCGATCTACACTTCATCGCCGGGCGACAGTTCCATTGGGATGAACGTTGCGGCGAAAGCTCTGACAGGCAACAAGCTCCGATATGATGTGACGGCTGACGTGAACGAGACCGCAGCGATAGTGCTTTCGGCGAAGCGCGGAGGCGGAAAGTCCGCCGTGCTGATTTTCGGCGGAGGAAGCCCAAAGAATTTCATGCTCCAAACCGAACCGCAGATTCAAGAGGTCTTGAAAATCGAAGAGAGAGGACATGATTACTTTCTGCAGGTGACAGACGCGCGACCCGATACGGGCGGGTTGAGCGGGGCGTCGCCGTCTGAGGCGGTAAGCTGGGGCAAGATTGATCCAGACCGTTTGCCCGATGCTGTTGTGTGTTATCTCGACTCGACAATCGCGCTGCCCGTCATAACTTCGTATGCGCTCGCGCGGCACAAGCCGCGCAGGCTTAAACGGCTCTACGATCATCGCGTGGCGATGATGACGCTGCTTACAGAAGAACACGCGCGCGCGATTGAAGCTAAAAACGAACCCGCTCCGGCCCACGACGCGCACGGCCTTGATAGAATCCGGTAACAATCAACTGAGAACACGATGGCAGAAAACTTTCAACTCATATCTTCGCTCGCTTCGTCAGACATCGAACGCCTCATCCGAGACCGCCGCGACTTTCACGCTCACCCCGAGCTTGCTTATAACGAGCAGCGCACTGCGACGACAGTCGCCGAACGGCTCGAAGGGCTGAGCTACGAGGTGACGCGCGGCGTGGGGCGCACGGGAGTGGTCGGCGTGCTCGAAGGCTTGAAACAGGCTCCCGAAGCCGCTTCCGAGGCCGACACTCGCGCTCTGCTTTATCGCGCGGATATGGATGCGCTGCCGGTGCAGGAAGAAAACAACGTGGACTATCGCTCGCAAAATGATGGAGTGATGCACGCCTGCGGGCACGACGCGCACGTGGCTATTGCGCTCGGCGTAGCAGCGCAGATGGCGCGAGAGCGCGATCAACTGCGCGGCCATTTGAAATTCGCTTTTCAACCAGCGGAAGAAGGCGGCAAAGGCGCAGTCGCAATGATCGAGGACGGCGTGCTGGAAAACCCGAAAGTTTCGGCAACCGTAGGGCTGCACGTGTGGAATAACTTTCCCATCGGAACCGTAGGCATCTATGCAGGCCCGATGATGGCTGCCGTTGACGAGTTCGAGCTAACGATTCAAGGTCGCGGCGGTCACGGCGCGATGCCTCAGCAGACCGTTGACGCCATCGTAGTCGCCGCACAGGTCGTCACAACGCTTCAAACAATCGTGAGCCGCAACGTTTCACCGCTCGACGCAGCCGTTGTGACCGTAGGCAAATTCACAGCCGGAAATGCGTTCAACATCATCGCAGACACTGCGCATTTGCGCGGGACGATTCGCACCTTCAGTCAGGAGACTAACGCGAGCATTCCCGAAATGTTCGAGCGAGTTATTCGCGGAGTGTGTATAAGCCTTGGCGCGACTTATCAACTCGATTACAAACGGCAAACGCCTCCGCTGGTCAACAGCGAAGAAGTCTGCGAGATGGTCGCCGAATGCGCGGCGGAAGTAGTAGGCCGCCAGCATGTCATCCGAGATGAGAGCGTGCGCACGATGGGCGGCGAAGACATGAGCTACTTCCTTGAGCAAGTGAAGGGGTGTTACTTCTTTTTAGGAACCCGCAACGAATCGCGCGGTCTCACGCATCCGCATCACTCGCCGCGATTCGACATAGACGAATCGGCGCTCGCCACCGGCGTCGAAATTATGACTCGCGTCATCAGGAAATATCTGCAATAAGGCAAGATTCGACCCCATGCAATTTGTTGATCAAAAACTGGCTCGGCGATTGGAGTCAACGGATGCTTATGCTGGCGTCGAGTTTACTCGCGCACACGCTCGCATGAATGCAGACTCGATTGCGACCGCTGAACCTTTCGCCGGAGGCTGGGCCATTTTCGGAGGCGTAGATTCTCCGCTCACTCAAGCCTTCGCTTTGGGGCTTGACGGGCCTGTCAGCGAAGATGAGATTGAGCGAATGGAAGAATTCTTTCACAGTCGCGGGGCTTCAGCCGATGTCGAGCTATGCCCTTATGCCGACCCTTCGATTGTCCAGATATTCAAGGCTCGCAGTTATAGCTTGCTTGAGTTCTCGAACGTGCTTGTGCGAAAGCTCACCCCTGATGATGCGAACCTTGATTCCAGCAGCGAAGTCGTTGTGCGCAGGCCAGAGCCGCACGAAGTAAAATTACTGGCTGAGACTGTAGGGCGAGGGTTCTTTGAAACTGGCGATTTGCCGCCGATGATGACTGATATGTTCGACACTTTCTTTCAGACCTCTGCTGGCGCAGCTTTCCTTGCCGAAGTTGATGGCTCAACAGCAGGCGGCGGCGTTGTAATCATGCATGAAGGCATTGCGTCACTTGGCGGCGCAAGCACGCTTCCCGAATTCAGAAATCGCGGCATACAGACGGCGCTTCTTCAAGACGAGGCTTGCGTTTGCTGCTCGCGCGGGATGCGAAATCGTAATGGTGACGACTATGCCCGGCACAATTTCGCAGCGCAACGTAGAGCGCCAGGGATTTCGCGTCGTCTACACCCGCACGAAAATACAGAAGCAGAAGCAATAATTTGAAATCTCAAATCTCAAATATCCAATTCAAAATTTCAAACTGCCAACCTCTAGCCTCTGACCTCTGACCTCTATTTGTGTTACTCTGGCCCGATGAGCATTAACTTGTGGCAAGGTGTTGTTATATTCGCTGCTGCTTTTGTTGCGGGGATGATGAACTCGGTTGCAGGAGGCGGCACGCTTCTTACTTTTCCCGCGCTCATCTGGATTGGCATGGACCCGAAAGCGGCAAACGTGACGAGCACTGTGGCGCTGTGGCCCGGCTCTCTAGGCGGAATGTTAGGATATCGCCGAGAGCTTCGCGACAGCCGTCGCTGGATGCTGTTGCTCACGCCTTCTTCGATTGTAGGCGGATTGATCGGAGCCTTGTTGCTGTTGCGCACTCCTTCGGAAACATTCGCTTCAATCGTTCCTTTCCTGATTTTGTTCGCCACTGTACTTTTTGCCGCAGGAGAGCCTGTATCTAAACTGCTGCGCCGCAAGAATCGAGAAGCAGATGAGAATTAGAAGTCAGCCGCTCGTGGTGGATTGCAGCAGCCGTGATCCAGTTGTTTTCGGCGATCTATGGAGGATACTTCGGCGCGGGCAACGGCATAGTGATGCTCGCAGTTTTAGGATTGATGGGCCTAAACGACATTCATCAGATGAACGGGCTGAAAAATTACTTTGCCATGTGCATCAACTTGATTGCCGCTGTATACTTCATCCTGTGTGGACCTGTGAAGTGGGGCGCAGCAATAGTAATGACCGCAGGCGCAATCGCCGGAGGATACGGAGGGGCAGGCATTGCGCGCAAACTTGGTCGTAACTTCGCTCGCCGCGCAGTCATAGCGATTGGATTGGCAATGGCAGTATCGTTGCTGTTTCGTCGCTAGTAGAACAATTAATATAAAGCGAATCGCGAGACGTTGCGTTAATTCGGGCATGCGCAGGATAATTTCCTTGCGCGATATTGCCGCTCACAGTTGAAGTCCTGCGACAAATCGAGATTCTGAAACTTTCTTTGCACATCAAGCGTCTTAACCGATGCCTGCCATATGTGTGCTTGAAATTAAGTGGAATTGTTACATAAATAGCGGCCCGACAAAAGAGGCCGCCGCGCCCCCTACTCACTATTTTTCGTGCCCGGAAACGAAAAAGCATTCCGTACAGTGAAATTTTTGAGGAAGGCAGACGAATGATAGAACAGAGCAAGCAGCGCGAAATTACACTGCGACGAAAAGGGCTGTGTGCGCAGTCGCTTTTTGTTTTGTTTAATAACCATTTGAAAGCTCTTGGCTTTTGCTTCCTGTGGACTATGATTTTCGCTCAGGCGGCAAACGGGGCCGAGTTGAACAATGACACGCTTCGCTTGACCCTGAGCGTTACAAGCGACGGAATTCCCATCATTGAAAAAGGCGAATGGGTCGCCACGGGTTTGCCTGTGTTTACAAACTTCAATACGCCCGACGGATTGAGCGCATGGCTGCCCGCTGCGTTGATACCAGGTCCTGGGCGAAGCGAGTAGTCACGTAAGTTGGCACGTATTTGAAGGGCGCGATTTCTTCATTGCCAAAGCGACTCGCGAGATTGCGAATGAAATAAGGATAAGCTGGGTGGTCGAACTCGCGAAACAGGGGTCGCTGTTTCGCGTGCATGTTCGATTGAAGAATTCTGGCCCGCAGTCGCAAGCCATTGACTGGTTTCCTGCGTGGACAGCCACGTGGAATCTGGGAGATCAGGCTCGATGGATTCGATGGTGGGACTCTTTAAGCTTTGGCCCGTCACAACAAAGTTTGTCGGAAAATGAAAAAGTTGAGTTTGGAAGCCATCTGCATAGTTCCGATAATGCGCACAATGGCGTGAATCCTTACTGGATAGTCGGCAACAAAACATCGCGAATACATTTTGGAATGGAATGGAGCGGAGGATGGGAAACCAAACTCAAAGGCATTGCCGATGGAATGACGTTTTCAGTCAGACTGCCTCCCGAAGAAACGCAACTCGTATTGGGGGCGGGTGAATCCATCGAAGGCCCTGCCTTAATCGTCACGCCCACTAGCGAATCCGGTGAAATGAATAACCGGTACGCGTGGATGACGCAACGCTTTGCGCTGGGGCAAACCCTGTACGGCGGACCGCCTCCGACTTTTCCGTTGGCATATAATCACTGGTATTCGATCAGGATGGATGTGGACGGGAAGTACTTGAAAAAACAGATTTCGGCGATGACTCCTTACGGCTTTGACGCATTCATCGTAGACGCAGGGTGGTACGACAAGGTCGGCAGTTGGCAACCTAACGAAGAGAAGTTTCTGCCGGGAGAGTTCCAGGAGATTCTCGCTTCAGTTAAAGGTCAGGGAATCAAAACAGGAATCTGGTCGTGCCCGCAGTTCATCAGCGTAGAAGGCACTATAGATGACAGTGACCCGCCGCCGGAAATAGAGCAACCCTTTTTCTTCAACGAGATTGCCAACGGATACTTGCTCGATCTCACGGGCGCTAACTTAAAAGAGCGGCTTACAAATCATGTAGAAACGCTGCGCGCTCAATACCAGATGGATTGGTGGAAGTACGATCAGAACTTCTTTGTCGAACAGTCGAATGCGGGGCTGATGAGAAACGTTCTGACTTTTCAAAACGCGCTGAAGTCCGTGCGACGGGCGAATCCCGATTTGACGATTGAGAATTGTCAAAGCGGCGGGCGAATGCTCAATGAGTTGACGCTGCTTGCGACTCAAATCAGTTGGCTCAAAGACGGAGGCGATAACGGGTTGGACCACGCGAGGCAAAACGTCACCACGTCGCTCGGCGCTATGGAATTCGTCTTTCCCTGGTCCGTCTTCAGATGGACGAACAACCTGGACGACATGAACCAGAGCGATGATGAGTTGACAAGATTTTATTGCCGCAGCGCGATGGCCGGAGTGTGGGGAATTTCTTCTAACCTTTCACAAGTTGGAGAGCACCAGCAAGGTGTAATCTTGAAAGAGATTGAAAACTACAGGAGACTCAATCAAATCAAGCAGGATAGCATGTACGAACTAAGACGACCGCAAGATGGTGATGATTTTGCAAGCGTCACTTTCTATGATGCCCTGCACAACCGTGCGGCATTGCTTGTTTATCGCTGGGATCGCAGTGGCCCGTTTGAGGTGAATATCACTTTGGATGTAGAGAAGTCGAAGCAACAGTTTCGAATAACTGACGTTGACACGGGAATCAAGACGAAAGATCGCGGCAAAAAACTGGTGAAGAATGGGCTGAGTGTTCCCTTTAGCTCGAGCCGCATGTCGGCCCTCTTGTTTATCGAGCCTGTAAACTGAATCGCACGGCTTTTGCGGCAGAGATGCATGGTCATTAACTGGAGTCAGTTCACCGCAGAGGCGCAGAGGACACAGAGATTTCGCAGAGGATTTTATATTTGCTTATCCTCTGGCCGCCTCTGTGCCCTCTGCGCCTCTGCGGTGAACTGCCGCTTTAGAAGTAGCGGTAGTGGCCTATGATGCGCCACGAAAACAACACGTCTTCGAGCCGTGCGCCTGCGCCGATGTTGTGAACGACGTGAGACTGGTTGTTGACTACCATACCGATGTGCAGCAACCCGTTTCCCAAATCCCACGCCACGACATCGCCGGGCCGGTAATCTTTCGGGTCTTGAGTTATCGGCAATGATTTTTTCATGCGACTGAAATATGTCATGAGATTCGGCACGCGGCGGTGATCTATGTTCGTATCGGGTTTTCCGAGCCCCCAACGTTTCGGATAAACAGAGAAGTTGCGCGCCATGTCCTGGTGAACTTCTTTCTGCAAATCAATTCCGCCTTTGCGAAACGCGCGGACTATCACATCCGCGCACACGCCTCTTTCAATAGGAAGGTCGCCTCCCGGATAACCCAGCTTCACATAAGATGGGTCGTACACAGTCGTATAGCGAATTTGCTCAAGGGCGTTTTCAACAACAGGCTTTAAGACGGGCGAAAGATCGGTTGAGATCGTTGGTGGTTTCTCTGACTGCGTGCTGGCAGTGGGACTGCAAGCCATCGTCAAGACCAACGATACTAGAATCGCAAAGCTGAAAATCGTTTTGTTTGCACGCATAATCACGCTCCTTGATAATATCAGTAGCCCGCGCGTAAGCAAGGGCGTTCTGCTGTGCCCTCCCTGACGGTCGGGCTACCGTTTTAAGGCTCGCCCTGGAAATGTGTTAATCATCGCCGCTCTGATACGAGAGCAAAAAAATTCTCAAACCTTTTAGCCGCAAGTCATGTCTTACCTGATGTATGAGGACTGCTTCGGGATTCGATTACCGAAGGGGGAAATATGAAGAGGTTAGTGAGCATTGTATTGTCGGCAGTATTTGTGCTTGGTCTAAGTATCGTTGCAACGGCGCAGACGCCTTACATTGACAGGCGCGAGCGCAGGGAGCATAGGCGGATCAATCAAGGGATTCGCAGCGGCGAACTGACACGCCGCGAAGCGATGAGGCTTCAGGCAGAACAGGCCAGAATCAGAATGGCTGAAAGGTATGCAAAATCCGACGGCCACGTATCATGGCGCGAGCGCCGTCGCCTTGACGGTATGCTCGACCGCGCCAGCCGAGACATTCACAGGCAAAAGCATGATCGTCAAGATCGCGATTAGTAGCACTTAAACAGCGAAATGACGTAGCGCAACAAGAATATGCGCTACGTCATTTCGTTTCGCATCTGTATAGTTTGATAATCGAAGCAGGCTTGATAAATGAATCAAGTAAATCAATAACTCCCCAACTACCGGAGGATAGGATGAAGAGACTTGTTAGTGTTTTATTGACCCTTGTATTTATGTTTGGTTTGAGCATCGTTTCGATGGCGCAGGCAACTACTCCAAATATTGACAAGCGCGAACGCCATCAGCAAAGACGCATTCGCAAAGGCGTGCGTTCGGGCTCGCTGACGAAGCGCGAAGCTGCCAGACTCCAACGCCAGCAGGCAAGGACACATGCCCAGGAAGCTGCGGCAAAATCGGATGGCGTGGTGACCGGGAAAGAGCGACGCCACCTTCGTCGTAGAGAGGCGCGCACCAGCCGCCACGTCTATCGTCAGAAGCACGACGCTCAGACTCGAAAGCCGTAGCCGAATAGTCGAAGAGGCGGACTCGTTCGACTCGAAGCCCGTAAAGTGCGGTCAGAAGTTCCTGGCTCTGCGCTTTGCGGGCTTTTAGATTTGATGAGGCGTAAATATTTTCTTGACTCTATACTCAGGTACAGGGTTTATCATGGAGCGTGGAGGTCGATATGCGGATTGGAGAACTCGCAAAGCAAGCAGGCGTAGGCGTTCAGACGCTCAGGTACTACGAGCGGCGCGGCCTCATCACTAAACCGGCGCGGCGGCCTTCCGGGTATAGAGACTATTCGCCCGACTGCGTGCGGCTGATCAATTTGATTAAATGGGCGCAGCGACTCGGCTTCACGCTCGACGAAATCAAAGAATTATCTGCTTTGGTCGAAAATCGCGCGCCGACAGGTGCGGTGCGCGCCCGCGCAGCGGCCAAGGTTCGAGATGTTGATGAAAGAATTCGCAATCTGCAATCAATGCGCGAAGCTCTCGTCTCTCTCTCTGATTGTTCTTGCGCAGGCATTTGCCCGATCATCAACGCGGCGCTCGATGGCCGCGCTCAGGTTGCAGAGTCTGCAAGCGTTTCTTGAATTTTTATTGGCGAGGAGGCTTTCGTATGCGAATAGTAAACGTGTTCTCTATGCTCGTAGTGGCCGGATTGATTCTTTTCACTCAAACGCAAAACGCGCGAGCCGCAACTATGCAGAAAGCGAAGTCCCAATCTCAGCAATCACCGAAGGGAACCACGAAAAAGGCCACTATGAAAAATGAAAAGAAAGATGAAACAGTTTTCATGTGCAGGCTTGACGCTCTGGACACAGCAGAAAGAGCGCGATACCAGGAATTGAGAAAGCAGCTTCACGCCGGTGTGCAGGAAGTCAAAGAATTGCCCAACGGATATGCCTTTCGGCTCTCTGCCGATTCGTCAACGATTCTCCTGGCCGCAGAGTGGATAACGTTTGAGCGTCGTTGCTGTCCCTTCTTCAACTTCGCGCTCGACATCGAAAGCGAAAAGCAGTCGCTCTGGCTGAACGTGACAGGGCGCGAGGGCGTCAAGGCTTTCATGCGATTGGAACTGGGCGTCAAATGAGCTGTTGATTCGATTTTGACGTGTTTCAGAGTGCCTCTGAAGAATACAAACCGCACAGAACCTCAGCGCCAAAAGAGCCGGAAAATCTTACACGGCAAGCTTGTAATCTTTACCTTTGAATGAGCCTTTCCCCTCGCATCTTGCTTTTATTTCAGCGATTTACGCGAACCTGCCCGGCGGCATACGTCTTGCAAAAGTTTAAGTGGGGCAGAGATACGGGTGATATTTTATCCGGTCTCTTTTTGCGGTTACTGTGGTGAGGACAGTAACCGTAACGGGCGATGCGGATGATCTCCGCATCGCCCTTTATAATCTTGAATCGAGTGGGAGCATAAGACATGAAAAGCAGGTTCGCAGTTCTGATAGCTCTGAGCACAGTGCTAGTTTTGAGTTCAATCGGATGCGCGACAAAGAAATATGCGCGCAACCGTATCAACGAGCGCGTCACCCCGCTTGAACAGCGCACGGGCGAGTTGGAAGAGACTTCGCGTCGCAACAGCCAGGACATCGGTCGCCTCGGCACTGATGTGAACGAGGTGCGAGGCCGCGCTGATCGCGCGCAGTCGCAAGCCGACTCGGCGCTCACTCGCGCAGATGAAGCCAACACGCGCGCTGGCGGCGTCGAGCAGTCCGTAACAGACCTGCGGACAAACATCGACAGGTACGCGCTTCAAAACACGGCAACCGTGAATTTTAAATTCAACAGCTATGTGCTTACCCCCGAAGCGAAAGAATCGCTTGATCAAGTAGCCGGTCAGATAAAAGATCGCGATAATTTCATTCTTGAAATCGAAGGCTTCGCAGATGCAATCGGCTCGGACACCTATAACAATCAGCTTACGCAGAAACGCGCAGACGCAGTGCGCCGCTATCTGGCCGAAGAGCACAGCATTCCTTTGTTCAGAATGCACATACTCGGATTCGGTGAAGTCCGCGCAGTCGCAGAAAACAACACGCGCGCGGGCCGCGCACAGAATCGCCGCGTCGAGATTCGATTGCTTACTCGCAATGTGGCGAACGGCTCGACGGTAAAGACCACAACTACATCACAGCACTAACCCTCTCTTTCTGATCGACCACTGTTAGAACCAACAGCACTCGATCAATCACTGCCTCCGATATAGGGGCGGGCCACGCGGCCCGCCCATTTTTATTTCATCTCGCTTTAAAATCGGCTTTGCATGCTCTCGGCTGCGCGTGAGATAAAGACTTTTTCGAACGCCTTTCAGCGTTGGAGGTTGAGATGAAAGACAGAATTGAAATTCTCAAAGCCGATATCACTGCTCTAAAAGTAGATGCGATAGTCAACGCTGCGAATAGTTCCTTGCTGGGCGGCGGCGGCGTGGACGGCGCTATACATCGCGCCGCCGGTCCCGGCCTCGTTCAAGAGTGCAGATTGCTTGGCGGCTGCAAAACGGGTCAGGCCAAAATCACTCGCGGGTATAACCTTCCGGCGCATCACGTAATTCACACAGTAGGCCCCGTGTGGAACGGAGGCGGACAAGGCGAACCGGAATTGCTCGCTTCCTGCTACAGGTCGAGCTTGTCGCTTGCTGCCCAAAACAATGTCAAGACAATCGCTTTTCCTGCCATTAGCTGTGGCATCTATGGCTATCCAGTCGAACAGGCGTGCGAGATTGCCATGAGCGAAATCATCAAATTTCTTTCCGATAATGATTCGATTGAAAAAGTCATATTCACCTGCTTCGGGCAAGACATATATCAGGCTTACGTTGAAATATTCGAGCGCGAGTTCGGAGAGAATCAGCCTCCGCAATCGTCTTAGAGGCAGTCATAAAATATATTTGAGAAAAGGCTATTCAGTTGGCAAACAAAAAAAGCAGCGATAAAAAATCTAAAAAGAAAAAACAGCATTGCTATGATCACCCGCGACCTTCGGTGACCGTTGACATAGTTCTATTTCATCACGCAGCCGAAGCGCTCGAAGTGTTGCTTATCAAACGCGCGAGCGAGCCATTCAAAGGGCAGTGGGCATTGCCCGGCGGATTCGTTGATGAGGACGAATCGCTCGAAGCGGCAGCCGCGCGCGAGTTGAAAGAAGAGACAGGGCTTTACGGCATTAGCCTCCAACAGATCGGCGCGTTCGGAGACCCCGGACGCGACCCGCGCGGCCATACCGTAAGCATTGCTTTCGCCGCACTGCTCGAAAATCGCCCCGAAGTGAAAGCTGGCGATGATGCAGAAGACGCGCGATGGCATTCGTGCGCCCGCCTGCCAAAGCTCGCTTTCGATCATAAGAAAATTGTTCGCCTCGCGCGCGAGCGTTTGCTCGATTCAAATGAAAGCAAAAAGAGATGAGCCTCGCGCCTGACACTGAGCCGAACCGGCAAGCGCGACTGCACGTTGCGCTCATCGAGCCTGAAATTCCGCCTAATACTGGAAACATTGCGCGCATGTGCGCGGCCACGTTCACGCCCTTGCACCTGGTAGGCAAGCTCGGATTTCGGACTGACGAAAAGGCTGTGCGTCGCGCAGGTTTGGACTACTGGGGTGAAGTCGAGATTCATTATCACATGAACATCGAAGCGCTCTATGCTGCGCTTCCAGACAGTCGCTTCCTTTACTTCACGACGAAAGCGGAGCGGCTCTACACAGACTTTCAATATGCGCTCGATGATTGTCTGGTTTTTGGCCGCGAGACCAGAGGGCTTCCCGAAGAGTTGCTGCGGGCAAACTGGGAACGATGTTTGACTATTCCCATGCCCAACAAGCGCGTGCGCTCATTGAACCTCGCCACTTCCGCAGGCATCGCGCTTTATGAAGCGATCAGGCAGACAACTCCATAGAGGTTCTATTTCCTGAAAAACAAATCGGGCCGACCGCGCGGGTGTCGCGCAATCAGCCCGAAGTTTACGAAGGAGCTATGAGATAGACTTATGGTTTCTTGTCAGGAGGCTTGCCATCGCTGTCGCGTCGCTTCAGCACAGGCTTGTCTTTGGGAGTTTCTGTGGTCGGAGTATCCGTTTGAGTCTGGTCTTCAGTGCCATCCCTGCGCCGCTTAAGCGTAGGCCGCTTCGGGCCGGTATCACGATTGCCCGACGCGTCAATAGTCCGGGCATTTGTCAGCGCAAGTAAGCGCGATTTCACACGTGCGAAATCAGACGTGCTGAGCATGTATTCGTCCCGATCAGGAAATCTTGCAAGCAGGTCGTGCACCTTTGCGATGCGGTCGGCGGTCGGCGGATGAGAGCCGAAAAGTTTCGAGAGCGTTCCGGGTTTGCCCTTCTCCTTTTTCTCAAGCTTCTCAAAGAAGGTGAGAAAATGATTCGGGTCGTAACCGGCAGACCACAGATATTGCGCGCCGAGCTTATCGGCTTCCGCTTCTGCGCCGCGACCGAATTTCAAGAAAGCCAGCGGCACGCCTATTTGGACGCCTTGATAAACCAGATACCCGAGACCGCCCGTCATAAAAATCAGCGGAATCATCGCATAGTTTGCAAGCGTCGCTTTCGATGCCTGTTCAACGCCGTGACGCGCGGCTACGTGAGCTATCTCGTGCGCCATTACGCCCGCAAGCTCGGCTTCGCTGTCTGCCGCAAGTATCGCCCCTTTGTTGACGTAGAGGAAACCGCCGGGCAGTGCGAATGCGTTCACATCATCAGAGTCGAGAACTTTGATCGTGAAAGGAATCTTGGCATCTGAATGCAGCGCGAGATTCTGGCCTATGCGATTTACATACTCTGTTATGACAGGGTCGTCAACGAACTTGGCCTGGTTGTCAACCTGCGCGGCGACCTGGCGGCCAAGTGCGACTTCTTTCTCAAGTGAGTAGAAATTGATCTGGTGCTTGTTGACGTTGCGTTTGCCGATCATATTCGGGTTCTCGTCATCTTCAAGCTTGCCTTTAGTCGCCGGTTGATTCGTCGGAGCTGACGCCTTGTTCTTGTCGTCCGCAAACAGAGCGGTCGGCGCAGCAAACAGGGCTGCCAGCATCAAAGCCGTAACGCGCTTTAATAATTTTGATTTCATTGTGTGAACTCCTGAAAATTGCTTGCAAGCATCCGCACGGGATGGTTTGCTCTTCCGCATTAAGTCTACCACAAGCATATTTGTGGCCGGAAGCTGCCGAAGATTATACCCGTTCGGATATTAAAAGTTGATTAGAGGTGAATTATAAATCGCTAATTTGCGCCTGATGTGTCGCGGCATTTATCATCAGTATCTCAAATCTCAGGTGATCGGATGAAGGAGTATGCGATTTGAAAATCTCAATCATAGGCGCGGGTCGCGTCGGGCAAACAATGGGCGGCTCGCGCGGTGTGCGGGCTACGAAATAACTGACGTGGTCTGCCGCTCGCGGCGAGCAAGCGTCGCCGCCGTCCGCTTTATCGGCGCGGGCAATCCGCACATGGCGGCGCGCGCTCATCTTTCTCCTGCCGACTTGATTTTAATCGCAACGCCTGACGATAGGATAAGCGAGGCGGTCGAGCTTGTGATGAACAATGCTTCAAGCGTCAGTCGTGCAGTCGCGCTGCATACGAGCGGCGCGATTGCGAGCGATGTGCTCGACCGATTGGCAGAGCGCGGACTGGCTACGGGGTCGTGCCATCCGCTTCAAACGTTCGAGAGTCCCGCGCGCGCGCTTGAGCTTGCTGGCCGCAGCTACTTTTGCATAGAAGGAGAACCGCGAGCAGCGCGCGCCGCGCGCCGGTTAGTGCGCCGAATAGGCGCTCGCTATTTTGAAATCCCTACAGATATGAAGAGCCTCTATCACGCGGCGGCTGTGATGGCATCAGGCGGGGTCATCGCGCTTTTAAGCATCAGCCTCGAACTACTCGAACAATGCGGCCTGAGCAGTGCAGAATCGAAGAAGGTGCTGATGCCCTTAGTCGAAGGAACGGTCGCAAACGTGCGAGCGGTCGGCCCTGCGCTCGCGCTCACAGGCCCTGTTCGCAGAGGTGATGCGGGCACTGTCAGGCGAAACATGAAATCCATAGCCGATGTTTCGAGCGACTGGCTTGAGGTCTACCGGCAACTGGCCGCGCGCAGCTTGACTCTAGCCGAGCGCGCGAAGATTGATGACAAATCGCTTGACGAGGTGCGAAAGGCGCTGGGTATCAAGCAATAAAAATGCGTAATAGCTAATACCGAGTATCGCTTGCCTACCTGCTGTTGACCACCGTCTTATTCCTGTGGTGATCTTCTGTGATGAAGTGGCCGCGTATGAGGTCAATGCCTACGGCAGAGCCGTGCGGCGGGCGCAGCGTGAGCGAGGGATTTGATGTCACTTCGAGCCAGATTTGACGATTGCCCGTCAGCACCACGACTGCTTTGTCGCTCGTCCAGAATGCCGTGCGTTGCAACGCTTCGACGCGCGATAGCGCAGACTGACTATTTAACGCCTGCTGGCTGGCAGCAGCTTCGGTGGCAAGCCCAAGTGAAGAGAAGGGCGAGATGGTGATCGCGTTTCCGGTGTTGAAACTCTGCTCGGTTCGGTCTGCGACTGCGGCGGCGAGTTTTTCAAAAAGCTCAAGCGAGCCTTTGCCTATTATATCTGCGATCTCGGCCAGGTAGGCCGCAAGGCTCAGTTCATGTTCTGCTTCAAGGTAGAGAGCTGATGAACTGATGCCTTGATGTATGGCCCTGAGCCTGACATCCGAATGATTAGGGCGCGTGATTTGAAAATCGCAGAGGTGAGCTATAACCACCGCCCACACATCGTCGCTGACGCGGCCTTCGACCAGCAACTGCGCCATAGGCTTGCTCAGGATGCCGACGAATGCCTCTTCGAGCGAAGCCCGCTCCGAGTTGCGGTCGTCAATGCCTATGTCAACCCAATCGGCCCATGCATCATCGAGTTTCGCGCCCGCGAATGTTATGTCGTACAACTTTGCGCCTGAAAGATTGCAGCCCTGCAAAATAGCGCCTGAAAGATTCGCGCCTCGCAGGTTGCAGCCTACGAGCGTGCTGGCCGAAAGATTCGCGCCCGAAAGATTCGCGCCTACGAGCGAGCAACCGTCAAGTCGAACGCCGGAGAGGTCTGTATGTGAAAGGTCTGCGCCTTCAAGCACGGCGTTGGTGAGATTGCTTCCGGCCATCTGAGCCATCCTGATATAAGCGCCCGTCAATTTCGCGCCGCCCAGGTCTGTTTCGTTCAAGAAGGTCCCAACCATGTATGCGCCAGAAAGCGTCGCGCTTTGAAGGCTGGCCCCTGTGAGGTCAGCGCCGCTCAGATCGGCGCGGCTTAAGTCAGCGCCGTTGAGCATCGCGCCAATCATGCTCGATTCAACAAGGTTTGCGCCCACCATGTTGCATTCGTTGAGGACTGCGCCGCTCAAAAAACATCCCGTCAGCCGAGTGTCTCTTAAATCGGCTCGCGTCAGATCGGCCATACGCAGGTTGGCTTCGGCAAAATCGGCTTGCGCCAGATCAAGCGCCGAAAGATCAATGCGTACAAGGTTGACTCCGCGAAGGCTCTCACCACAAGCGATGCGGTCAAGTATGTCGCCTCTCGATAGCTGCGGCATTATTTCTCTCAGGGATATAGTCGGCTGACCGAGGGGCAGCGAACTACAGAGGGGGTCTGGTTAAAGGCAATGGAGGCGTGGAGCGATTGGCCGGACAAAATAGCAGAGCACAAATCCCTCAACTCAATCCACAGGGCTATGTTAGCCGGACTCGTTCAGCCAGTAAATACTAATTTCGGAAGTAAGTAGCAAAGACTCTATTTGCGTAATGAAATACTCAAGATTCAACTCGTCACTTCTCACTCATCATGATTCACTATTTATCAACATCCGGGCGCGCGACTTATGCCCGCCTTGAGGCGCGCCGTTTCCTGAATCTCTTCGGCAAGTTCAAGCGTGCGGCGAGCGGCCTGTTGCGCGACCGTTTGCTCATCCGCAGTCACGCAGTAACGCGCAAGCAATGCGCGGCCTAATTCGTGATGGTGCTGTTCGTCCGGCTGAATCAGATCGCGATAAAGGGCAGCCGTTTCGTGATCGCCGCGTGACTCGCAGAACTCGATGAATGCTTGATTGCGCACCAGGGCTATGCCTTCGCGTGTGAATTGTCCGGCGGCGACGCGAGCCACGGTGCTTTGAAGCGCCTTTAGATACTCGAACAGGGAAGAGTATCCACCCTCGCGCGGGTCAATGAGGCTTACGTCAACGCCAAGATTGGTCAGTCGCTCCGAGATCAAGCGATAGTGCTTCGCCTCGTCGCCGACCTGACGGGCGAAAGCCAGCTTCACATCAAGCTCTGAGGTCGTACCCATCCACAAGGCAGCGATTTCTGTGGCTTCAAGCTCGTTCTTGAGCGCGACCAGAAGCAATCGCTCAACGGTCAATGTCTCAGGCGCATCGCCTGAGGTGCTGAGTTGCCCCAATCGTTCGAGCGTCGAGCGATTCTCTTCTGCGAGCATTATTACAAAATCTTTACTGCTTAAAATCTGCGCATTTTGATTCATAGTCATAGCAAATTGGCTTTCTCTGACCCGCGTAATCTTCAAGGGAGTCGGCGTCGAAAGTATCTCATGGTAAATGTTGCCGTGCACCAGAGCAACCCGGATGTAGCCATCAATGCCCAGCCGAATTCTTCTACGAAAGAATAAAATCGGCCTATGAATCCGGCTATCATCCAGGAGATAAAAAACGTCACAGCCGCAAGCCGCTGCGCCCAGCGAACCTGGTTCGATATTTTTATGCGGCGAAGCTCGGATTCGAGAAAATCATCGTCGCCCATCAGCCGCTCGTAGTAGCGAGCTTCGCGCGCGGCCATTCGAGCCAGCGCCGCATCATTGATCGCCGTAGCGGCGTTGTAAAAATGCGCAACGTGCGCGAGCTTCCCGTCGCGCAGCGCTATCTCTGCGAGTCCCACGTTTGCGCGAAAGCGCGCAGGGTCAGACGCCAGCGCGCGGCGGAAACATTCGGACGCGCGCTTGTAATCCAACCGCTCGAAAAACGCTTCGCCGATTCGTTCGAGCAAGCTCGCTTCTTCGCCCGCAAGTCGCGCTGCCAGTCTCAAGCAGGCGTCTGATCGCTGGAGCAGCTTGATGTCGTGCGTTTGAGCAGACGAGCGGAAAAATCGCGACATCTCGTAAAGCAATTCGGGATTGCGAGGCTCCTTCTCATAAGCGACGCGAAAATAACTCGACGCCTGCGCAAGCCGTCCTGCAAGCTTCAGCGCGTTGGCTATGCGCCTGAGGCGAGAAACGGGCATCGCGGCAATTTCGTCTTTCAAAACCGGCGAGCTTTTTATCGTCGCTCCAGATTCGAGGTATTCGAAAAGCTCTAACGAGCGAGGGTCCAGCTTATTGGAACCCACGGCGCGAAACAGCCATTTGATAAACGGCACGTATGTCGAGCGATGCGAGCGAACGACTATCTCTATCCCTGCGCCGCTAACGCGCGTGCGATAACTCATACGAGTATCGCCGGTCGCAAGGCTCAGGCTTGTCGTCTCGGTCGTTATGGTCTCTATCTCAAAGACAGGAAGCTCGCGTCGTATGCGGAAAATTTTCGAGAGAAGAAAAGCGAGCGGCCCGCGATGAAGAATCTTTTGCCCGTCGAACTCTATGCGGTCAAGCAAAGCCGCTGCAATCACCGGCGCGAGCATCAACCAGCACGCAAGCCCGGACAAGAGCCATCCGGTTTTGAGCAGCGCCGACCCTGCCGTCATTAATACTGCGGCTGAGAGCGTATAGGGTATATAGCCGGGGCGAATGCTTGCTGTATTCATCAATCAACTTCAATTCTATTGTCGAGCGGTTACGCAGGCAACACTAAAGCGACCGTCAGAACCATCGCACATCGGTTGATAAAACGTTCAGGTCGCGATCCAGTTCCACGCGCATTCGTAAATCGAATCGCAGGTCGCGAAGCGAAACAGTGTACCGGTCTGCGCTCTCGTCAACACTGGCCGCCGCAAAGCGAGTGAAGTCCAGAAAGACTCGCGCTTCGGGCGACTGTCTGATGGCTTCGACTAAATTCGGGTCGAGCGTTGCCGCCTCGCGCCATTCGGAAGTCGCGGGCTCGGTCAAATTGATATAGCCCGTGTAGAATTGTTCTTCTTTACGCGCAACCAACTGCCACAACATGGGATTTGCAGGTGTCGGCCATGCAGCGACCTGACTGTAGCCTTCTGCGCGCACAAGATTGTGTCTCATCGCCGATTGATGCGCCATCCACATCCCTGCGTAATAGATTCCCAAAACGAGCAGCGAATACCTGGCGAGCTTTTCGCCGTAGCGACCCCATCCCATCAGTGCGCCTGCGATGATAATCGCAAGTCCTGCGAACCAGATAATTCGAGCAAGCAGTTGGAATAGTCGCGAGTTGTTCGGACGGGTTGCGCAATGCAAGCCCCATTATGAGCGCGAGGGCTGACGCCTATTGCGAGCCACAAGAAAGCTCGCGCATTGTCGGTTGTCGTCAGCCACACGACAGCCGAGCCAAGTATCAAGCCATATCCACGGATCAACGACGAAAGCGATGTCGCCATAGAACCAGTGATTGCTGAAAGGAAGCAGAGGCCGCACGCCATAGTTGTTCGTAAAATCCATGTACGTATGGCCAAGGCCGCCCAGATAAGCTACCCAAAAAATTCTGAGCGGACGGACGGGCCTGCGGCGATGGTCGCGCCGCAATCGAAAGCGACGATCAAGAAAGGTGAGCAAGAGCGCAATCACTGCGCCGAGCAACGCCAGCCCTACAAACGAGTGCGTGAATCCACGATGATAATGAAGATAATCCGTAGTGCCGCCGCCGACTCGCATCAACACGTCAACGTCGGGCAGGTTCGACGATATTACCAGCGCAGTGGTGGCCAGCGGCGTCGCGCGTTCCAGTCCTGCTTTTGCCAGCGAAAGACCTAGAAGTGTATGCGCGAAATTTTCCATCAATGATCAGTAGTAAGCGGTCAGCGATTAGTAGTCTCAAGCCCTACAACTAACCACCGGCCACTGACTACTGAATTACTGACTAGGGTTGGTAGGGCGTAATAGGCGCTGCGGGCAAATCCTTTATGCGATCAGGCGCGAGCGCGGCAAGACGCTTCTCAGCTTCCTGGCCTGCGCCGACGGTGCGATCAGGTTTGGCCGCCTCGAAATAGGCTTCCACAGCCTTTTCTGTGTCACCGCTCTTTTCGTAAAGGCGACCGAGCGCCAGTTGGATTGACGGTTTGAATACGTTGTTGGATTTGATCAGTTGTTCGCAGATCGAAATAGCCTTGTCTGTTTCGCCGTTGGCCGAGAAGTTTTCCACCATCGCAAGTCGCGCAAGGTCTGAGGTCGGCTGATCGTTTTTGCCCGCGGCTTGCTCAAGCAGTCTTAGCCCACGGTCGCGCGAGCCTTCCAGGTGAAGGTAAGACACGCCCGCGTAGTATTGACCTATCGCGTCGTAATAGCTGGAATAATCACTGGCCAACTGCTCGAAGGCTTGAGCCGATTCTTGCCACTTCGTTGCTTCGTCGCTGTATGTTCTGCCCGACGGAGGAGCGGTCGATACTACGGTCGAATCTTGCACGGGGGCGTTATATTTCTCAAACGCCTGAGCGAACGCCGTTTCGGCTCTCGCTTTTCTGTAATGAAAGAAATAATTGCCTATGGCATAAACCAGCAACAGCCCTACTACGATGCCGATACCAATGATGATCGGGCGGCCTTTGTCTTGTAGCCAATCCTGCGTCTTTTCATAAAAGCGAATCATCGGGTCATTGCGGTGCTTCATGTCTTTGACCGCGATGCGGCTTTTTTTCCTGCGTGCTTTTGCCAAAACTTCTTGTCCTCCTAGGATATGACGAGCGCTTAAGGTCGGCTGCGCCGTTCGGTAGATTAATAGACAAAATAACGGCCTCGCCGCTCGGTTGTCAAGCAACACGGCAGAAGTGAAAAGGCAAAAGGTAAAAGGTAAAAAGTGAAGAGAGTGGGAATCTCCTGGCTCGGCTTTGCTTGTCACTTTCTTTAAATTCTGTCTTCAAATTAACTCCAGCGGCGCGTTCTCTAATATGGTAGAGTTATAAAAGCTGGAACATTCTGACCTGTTGGGGTGTCTAAGGATAGCGACAAGTGAGGTGAAGGGCCATTGCCCGGACTCGTTGGAGCTATTAACGGCGCTCGGCTTCATAAAAGAACGAGCGATGGCCCACTCCGGTCAGTCTTAAACACGAGGAGCGCCGCAAATGTCAGCCGGAGATATGGCCGCACTGGAGCACAGCACACTCGCTCGGCTTGAGCTGGAATCAAGAACGCTTGAGCAGCCTTCTGAGTTGGGGCTGATTGCACGGCTGCGCGCTCGTGATCTGACTGCCTTTGAAGAACTGGTCGCCCTTTTCGAGCGCCCCGTTTACGCACTCTGCTTCCGATTGCTCGGCGATGCCGAAGAGGCGCGTGACGCGGCGCAGGAGACTTTCTTGAAAGTCTACAAAGGCTTGAGCGGGTTTCGGGCGGAGTCGGGTCTCAAGACCTGGATTTATCGCATAGCCATAAACCAGGCGATGAATCAGCAGCGATGGTGGCGGCGGCGGCATAGGGACGAAACCATATCGCTCGACATCAGTCGCGGAGAAACCGATACGACGCTCGGCAGTTCGCTCCCCGGCAAGGCCGTGTCGCCCGAAGCTCAGGCCATTGCAAACGAGCGCGAACGAAGCATCATGAAAGCGCTCGGTGAGATCAAGCAGGAATATCGTGTCGCGCTCATTTTGCGCGAAATCGAAGAGCTTTCTTACGAGGAGATCGCTGAAACGCTTCGGGTCTCCATTGGAACTGTGAAGTCACGAATCGCGCGCGGGCGCGAAGAACTGCGCCGCCGTGTGAAAAACTTGATTTAGATGTGTTGATTATGGAATGCAAGAAGTTTGAACTGACAGCCTCTGTTTACGCAGACCGGCAATTGCCTGAAGTCGAGGCCACCGAGTACCGCTCGCATCTCTCGGTGTGCGACGACTGCCGGTTGCATCTGGTCGAAATTGAGCAGGTGTCTCTCCTGTTCAGAGACTTCGAAAAGCCCGAAACGCCGCGCGAACTTCGTAGCTACGTAATGATGGAAGCAAAGCGGCATGCGAACAAAGAGATAAGCTTCGTTCAGCTTATGGTTGAATGGCTGATGAAACTGAACCCGCGACTGGTCGCATACTCGACCGGCCTTGTGCTCTCGGTCGTTTCGTTCGGGGTACTGTTCTCAAGCTTCAGGCCCATCCCTGTGGGCAGCAGCGGGATAGCGGAAACAGAGCAGGTGGCAATCTTTCCCGTCATCAGCGGATCAGATCGAGAGTATCACAGCTATAACGGGTTGCCAGCCGACGAAGGCTCTTCGGGAGATGAGCATTATTATCAACTGCCTCGCGTCCTGGATAACAGCGCGCTGGTCAGCTTCAGTTATATTGCATACAAACAGGGCGGCAACGAAACAATGTCCGCCATGGTTGAAGTAGACTCGGACGGGCGCGCGAGACTGGTTGACATGATAGACTCGCCGAAAGACCCGTTCTTGATAGAGCAACTCTGGTGGACGTTGAGCAATCGCACGTTTCAACCAGCGACCGTCTCAGGCCATCCTGTCTCCACTCGAATAATTCTTCTGGTGGAGCGCATGGATGTGAGCGGCTGAAATAAACTATGAATGATGAATGATGAGTGATGAATTGATAAGTTCTCTTTAGTTCATTGTTCACCATTCATAGTTCATCAATTCTCTTCAGAGCACCGTAAAAGCAGCTTCCAATCTCAATAGAGCGCCTATCACGATTTGCAAGGCAACCGCTTGCGCTGATGTAGCCATCGTGTTGCCTGAAGGGAGAGTGTGTAATGTTTAACAAGCTGATAGTTTCTACGACCAATCGGCGCAAGCAGCGAACTGCCCGGTTCTTCTGCGGCACGGCTGTATTTTACCTGCTCAGTGTGGCGGCAGCATTCGCCGTGTCGATCATCCTTGAAAATCCGAAACTCGCAGACACGAGCGAGCATTTGACAATGATGATAACGCCTCCGCCAATGGGGGGCAGCAGGCCGCAGCCTGTCGTGAATCGCGGGTCCTCAGCGGTTGCGACGCGCAATGACCCGATGCAGGTGACCGATCTTGACAATGTTAATGATAACGTTCCAGGGCCGACGCGACCCAATGTGCCTCCAGGCCCGCCCGGTATCGGACCCGTTGGACCAGTAGGGCCAAGCGGCGGCGGCGGCGAGTGGGTGCCGGGAGCGATAGACCTCAATTTGCAAAGTGGCGAAGGACACGGTAACTCGACCGCGCCGCCCGCGCCGCCCGACCCGCCAAAGCCTGTGGCTCAGGTCAGTCCAGTAGAGAATCGCACGGTGAGACTGCCATCATACGTGTTGCAGGGAAAAGCCATCGTGCGGCGCACGCCGGATTATCCACCGCTTGCAAGACAGTCTCGCATGGAAGGGTCAGTCTCGGTTGAAGTTATGATCTCGCCCGACGGGCGCGTCGAATCGGCCCGCGCTGTAAGCGGCTCTGCGATTTTTAGATCGGTGGCAGCATCTGCTGCTGAAGGTTGGCGATTCCAGCCGACGCTGCTCAATGGCGTTCCAGTACAAGTGACCGGCGTGATCGTTTTTAATTTCAAGCTGGGTGAATAGCCGTGTAGAAGTCAGAGGCTGGAGGTTTCAAATTTGAAATCTCCAGCCTCTGATCTTTGATTCAATCATTGACCTTGAGAACGGCGAGGAATGCTTCCTGAGGTATCTCCACTTTACCCACACGCTTCATGCGCTTTTTGCCCTCTTTTTGTTTTTCCAGCAGCTTGCGCTTGCGCGTTATGTCGCCGCCGTAGCATTTCGCAAGAACGTTTTTGCCGAGGGCCTTCACGGTTTCGCGCGCGATTACCTTGTTGCCGACTGCGGCTTGAATCGGGACCTCGAACAATTGTCGCGGAATCAACTGGCGCATCTTCTCGACCAGCGCGCGGCCTCGCGTGTACGCGAATTCGCGGTGAACGATCAGCGATAACGCATCAACCGGCTCTTCGGCGACGAGCATGTCGAGTTTCACCAGATCGCCTTCACGATAGCCTATCAAATCGTAATCGAAAGACGCATAGCCGCGCGAGACCGTTTTCAACCGATCATAGAAGTCGAACATTATCTCGGCCAGCGGCAACTCGTAAGTCAACAGCACTCGCTTGGGCGCAGGGTACTCGAACCCAAGCTGCGTGCCGCGTTTCTCTTCAAGCAATGCGAAAAGCGGGCCGACATAATCATCGCTGCTCATTATCATAGCGCGAATCATAGGCTCTTCGATCTTTTCTATCTTGCCGGGGTCGGGCAGCCTGGACGGGCTGTCAATCTCCATCACTTCGCCTGCCGTCGTCGTCACGCGATAGCGAACGGTCGGGGCCGTCGTGATTAGCTCAAGATCGAACTCGCGCTCCAATCGCTCTTGAACTATATCCATGTGCAGCAAGCCCAGGAAGCCGCAGCGATATCCGAAGCCGAGCGCGGCTGACGCTTCAGGCTCGTAGAAAAACGACGAATCGTTCAGCCTCAACTTGTCGAGCGCGTCGCGCAGTTCTTCATACTTGTTCGATTCGACAGGGTAGAGACCTGCGAAGACCATCGGCTTGATGCGCTTGAATCCGGGAAATGGCGTTTCGGTCGGGCGCGCGGCCTCCGTCACCGTGTCGCCTATCTCGACATCCGCGACTGTCTTGATCGAAGCGGTGAAGAATCCGACTTCGCCCGCGCTGAGATGGTCTATCTCGCGCGGCTTCGGTGTGAGCACGCCGAGCGCGTCCACCTGATACTCTTTTTCGGCGTCCATCAATCGAACGCGCATGCCGGGTCGAATCACGCCGTCAATCACGCGCATCAAGACGACCACGCCTCTGTAGCTATCGAACCACGAATCGAAGATCAGCGCCTTGAGCGGCGCAAGGCTATCGCCCGTTGGCGGCGGCACTTCGCGCACTATCGCTTCGAGCACTTCTTCGATGCCTAAGCCTTGTTTGGCAGAGATCATCAAAGCGTTGTCGGTTTCAAGCCCGATTGTGTGCTCGATTTCTTCTTTAACGCGCTCAGGCTCTGCGCCGGGAAGATCAATCTTGTTTATGACCGGGATGAGATGAAGGTTGTGGTCGAGCGCGAGGTAAGTGTTCGCCAGCGTCTGCGCCTCTACGCCTTGTGAAGCGTCTACGACGAGCAGCGCGCCCTCGCAGGCCGATAGCGACCTTGAGACTTCGTAAGAGAAATCAACGTGGCCCGGCGTGTCTATGAGGTTGAGCAGGTACTGCTGCCCGTCGCGCGCTTTGTAGTTCAGGCGAACTGCGTGCGCTTTGATGGTGATGCCGCGCTCGCGCTCAAGGTCCATCGCATCGAGCACCTGTTCGCTCATTTCGCGTTCGGAGAGAGCGCCCGTCGCTTCGAGCAATCTATCGGCGAGCGTGCTCTTGCCGTGATCTATGTGAGCGATGATGGAAAAATTTCTTATCTGCAAACGATCAGTCATGGTTTAGTTTCTGATTCCAACTTTCAAGCTTCTAGTTTACACGAATCCGAACCAGAAACCATAAACCATTATTCAGCTTGATCGCGGGCGAGAAGCGCGGCTCCGATCATTCCGGCTTGTGGGCCAAGCTCGGCAATTACTATATCGCAACTGTCGAACGAAGGCGGGAAGGCGCGGCGGCGAGTCTCTTTTATGGTCGGCTTCAAAATCAAATCGCCCGCTTCCATCACGCCGCCGCCCATAACTACCATCTCGACATTCAGCAAATTAATGACGGCGGCCAGCGCTATGCCCAGAAACATTCCTGTGCGCTCCATCATCAACTGCGCCATTTCGTCGCCTTCGCGGGCGGCGCGGGCTATATCTTCTGCGGTGAATTCGCGGTCGCGCGGGATCGCCAGCCTCGAAAGCGAAGAGGTGCGGTCGCGATAAAGCCGCTCGCGTGTGCGGCGGACGATGTTCGGCCCCGATGCGATTGTTTCCAGGCAACCGATGTTGCCGCAGGCGCATTCGATGCCTTCGGGGTCAATCGTCATGTGCCCGAATTCGCCTGCAAACCCGGCGGCCCCGCGAAATATCTTGCCGTTGATTATCAGCCCGGAACCGATGCCCGTTCCAAGCGTCACGAAAAAAACGTCCCGCCGTCCGCGCGCCGCCCCGACTTGAAGCTCGGCGTAAGCAGCCGCGTTCGCGTCGTTATCGAGGACGACCGACAAATTTGATTCGCGCGCAAGCTCTTCGATAATGTTTATGCCTGAAAGATTTGGCAGATTCGGCATGACTTCGATGCGGTTAGTCTTTCGATTGACGAGTCCGGGAATGCCTATGCCTATGGCTGCGGCGCGCCCTCCGGCGCGTTTGTGGTCGCGCAACCCGCAGGCCGATTCGATGATCTGATTAAGCAGCGCTTTCGAGCTTTGCTGTTCGGTGTCGAGACGAATCTCGTGGAGCATCTCGCCGGAAGCATTGACGAGCGCGCCTTTGAGCGTAGTGCCGCCGAGGTCAATGCCGATGAAGACGGAATCTTGTGTCTTGCTGGTAGTCATAAGTCAGATGTTTAGCTGTTGCCGGAGATTTCAGAATAACAAAGGCGCGAAAGGGATGTCAATTTTGGCTCTCTTTGCTAAAATCCACAAGCCCAAAGAATGACTGGGGTTTTTAGAAACTGAAATAATGTACGAGCTACTTCAAAGGTACGGGTTATGGGCTGTATTTTTCGGCACCATGCTTGAAGGCGATCTGACGCTCCTGTTCGCGGGCGTGCTTGCGAGAGCAGGTCTATTCAGCATCGAAGAAGCGCTTCTGGTAGGCGCGGCTGGCGGCTTCGTAGGCGACACGATCAGTTACATGATCGGCGCGCGATTTCGCACGAAGGCGCTTCAGTTGAAGATATTTCTCAAAGCCAAGTCGCGTATAGAAAAACTGATGAACCGGTTCGGCATACTGTCGGTCTTCATCGTGAAATACGTTTACGGACTCAGGACGGCGAGCGCGATATTTTGGGGGCTGGCTCAGTTCGGCTATTTGAAATTCGCGCTGTTGACGCTGGCGAGCTGCGCCGTCTGGGTCGGCATGCTCGGAGGACTCGGATATACATTCGCCTCGGGCGTTCAAACGCTGATAGGCGATCTACATAAGATTCAGATAGTCTTGCTTGTGGGACTCATCATCATCGCCACCGTTTACATCATCAGCCGCTTTGAGCGAAGGGTGATCGAAGAAAACAAAGAGTTCTTTTCCGAAACCGATGAAGAAAAAGAGTTGATCGCTAAAGGCAAGGAAATGTTCAATAAAGCTATGACTCATGTGCACATGCCGTCTGGGCGCGCAGAGAAAGAAAGCGAAGAAGAGCAACCGGCTGTTAAGGCCAAGAAAACCGTTAGCGACGAATGAAACGTAGATGTAAAGGATGATGACTGTGGCTGACCTCTACGAACGTCGCAATGCTCTGCTTGATAACGGCGAGAACCCTGTGATTTCAGAAACAATTTCGCATTATCGCATTCTGAAAAAGCTCGGCGAGGGCGGCATGGGCGAAGTCTATCTGGCCGAAGACGCGAGGCTCGGTCGCCAGGTCGCGCTCAAATTCCTTCCCGCTTCTTATCAATACGATCCCGACCGCCGCGCGCGCTTTTTGAAAGAAGCTCGCGCGGCCTCAGCCCTGCGCACGCCGAACATCGCGGCCATCTACGACATAGGCGAGCACGACCAGATCATGTTCATCGTGATGGAGTACGTCGAAGGCGAACTGCTCTCGCGGCGAGTCGAGCACGGCATTATGGATGCGCGCGAAGCAATTCATATTGCAACGCAGATCGCCGATGCGCTCGACGAAGCGCACACTCTCGGCATAGTTCACCGCGACATCAAAGGCTCGAACCTGATGATCACTTCGCGGGGCCTTGTGAAGATGCTCGACTTCGGGCTTGCTAAAGTCATAGAAACTCGCCCCACGACCGATAGCAGTGACTTCACAGTCCCGCTCGGCCAGCAGACATCGGCAGGCCTGGTGCTCGGAACTATTTCATACATGTCGCCCGAACAGGCGCTTGGCCGCGACGTGGATAATCGCACTGATCTTTTCTCGCTCGGCGTCGTGATCTACGAGATGCTGACGGCGCGGCTGCCGTTCGGCGGCAACAGCCCGACTGAAATCATAGACAACATCATTCACCAGGAGCCGCCTCCGGTTTCCAGGTTCAATAACAACGTGCCCGCCGAATTGGAACGCATCGCGCGCAAATGTCTTGAGAAAGATCGCGAACGCCGTTATCACTCGGCCCGCGAAGTCGCAACTGACCTTCGCAATCTGCGGCGCGACCTCGATAGCGGCGCGTTGTCAACATCAAGCCTGACCTCTGTTTCAACCGGCTCCTCACCGGCTGCGCGACGTTCACGTTCGCGCAAGACCATTGATTCGCTCGCGATACTTCCGCTCGCAAACTCAAGCGACGACCCGGACACGGAATATCTTGCAGACGGCATCACGGAAAGCATCATCAACAATCTGTCGCAGCTTCCGAAGCTGCGCGTCATGGCACGCAGCACGGTATTTCGATACAAAGGCAAAGAGATTGATCCGAAAGAAGCGGGGCACGATTTAGGCGTGCGCGCAGTGCTTGCGGGCAGAATGTTCCAACGCGGCGATACGCTCATCATCAAGGTCGAGCTTGTTGACACGTCGGACGGGTCACACCTCTGGGGCGAGCAGTATAATCGCAAGCTCGCAGACATCTTCAATATCGAAGAAGAAATCTCAAGCGTCATAAGCGAAAAGCTCAGATTGAAATTAGACAGTACGCAGAAGAAGAAGCTCGCGCGCCGTCACACGGAAAACACCGAAGCCTATCAGCTTTACCTCAAAGGCCGTTACTACTGGAACAAACGAACGGCGGACGGCATCAAAAAGGGCATAGAGTATTTCAATCAGGCGATAGATTCGGACCCGAACTACGCGCTGGCTTACGCAGGTGTTGCAGATTCCTACAACATACTTGCAAGCTACAGCACGATTGCGCCCAAGGATGCTTTCCCGCGATCAAAAGCGGCGGCCAAGACCGCGCTTGAATTAGATGACAAGCTCTCGGAAGCTTACGCTTCGCTGGCGTTTGCGACATTCGGTTATGACTGGAACTGGATGGAGGCCGAGCGCGCATTCAAACGCGCAATCGAGCTTAATCCCGGCTATGGTTCGGCCCATCAATGGTACGGGCTTTATCTTGCCGCGATGGATCGAATGAGCGAGGCGTTCGCGGAAGTGAAAATCGCCGAAGACCTGGACCCGCTGTCGCTGCCCGTCAACACAAACGCAGGGTGGCTTTTATACCTGACGCGCCGCTACGACGAAGCGATTGAAACGTACAATAAAATCCTCGAACTCGACGCGGATTTCATTCTCGCGCATCGCAGGCTCGGTCAGGTTTACGTAGAAAAGCGGATGTGCGAAGAGGCCATACGGGAATTTGAAAAATGTCTCGCCCCTTCGCGCGAAGACGCAGAATCGCTCGCGTGGCTCGGCCATGCTTACGCCGCATCGGGAGACATAGACCGCGCCCGTCAGATCATTTCCGAGATGAATCTGCTTGGGAAAAGCCGCTACGTGTCTTCATACCTGATGGCGATAATCCACATCGGGCTCGGAGAAGCAGACCTCGCGTTCGAGTTGCTCGAAAAAGCTTGCGAGGAGCGATACGGGTTTCTAGCTTACCTGAAGGTCAGCCCCATCTTCGACCCTCTGCGCGCAGACGAGAGGTTTCAAAAGCTGGTCGCCCGCGTCGGCCTCGCCGCTTGAATAATTGCTCGCCGGGTAGACTTTCCAAGTTGAAGAAATAATCAATAGAAAGATTCACCGCAGAGGCGCAGAGGACGCAGAGACGGCGCAGAGTAATAATAAAACCTCTGCGTAATCTCTGTGTCCTCTGCGCCTCTGCGGTGAATCCACCCCTTTGCGCGATATCTTCATTTAACTTGTGCCGGGGCGCGGGCTACTGATCTTATTTGCGTCTAGATTGCGGGGAAGTACGTTTCTCGTAGCGGTAACAATTGATTTCCATATTGCTGATAGAGAAACTGACCGGCGAACAAACGTAGCGGCGGGCGGGCAATGCCGCGAACGCTGCGGGTGTAAGCAATATCTCGTTCTTTTCTGCAAGGTCTTCGCCCAGCTTGCAAGCCAGATTCATCTCTGACCCGAACATATCTTTGCCGCCTACTATCAACGTCTCGCCGTAGCCTATGCCTATGCTGCCGTAGATGTCGCGCTCGGTCGGGACAACACTATTGATTGCATTGAACGCTCGAAAGATGTCGAACGAGGCTTCGAGCGCCTGGCCGGGCGTATTAAAGATGGCGAACAGATTATCCGCTTCCTGTTTGATTACCGTTCCGCCATTGCCTTTCACGGCAGGGGTCGCGCCTTCTGCCATCTGATGAATCATCGCGAGGTAATGTATGATTCCATACTCGACGGTCAGCCGCGAAAAACCGATCATGTCGAGCGCGAGTATTGCAACCCGACGCTCGAATGCATCCCGTATCTGCTTTTCGATTTTATCGCTGCGCGCGGGGTATTGATTGAGTTCGGAAAGAAGGTTATCTAGAAGCTCGCGGCCATTTTCGAGGGATGAGGGATTGGGGATGAGGGATGAATCGCGTGTTCGAGATTCGTGGTTCTTCGATTCATCCTTCATCTTTCATCCCTCACCTTTCAAATCTACTTGCCCTTGATGAAGTCGCGTATGTAGCCGTTCACAAGCTCAGGCTTTTCGTGGATGACCCAGTGCGAGCCGTCCGGGATGCGCTTGATCGTAAGACTTGGGACGAACTTATCAAGCCCTTCCAGATTGCCCGTAAGCAGCGCCGTGTCCTTCTCGCCCCAGATGACAAGCGTTGGAACTTTCACCGTAAGCGAACTCATGTCCTGAGCGAAGCTCGTTCCCTCTTTATTGCCTTCGCCCGAAGGAGGCCCGAGGCGCGCCGCGCGATAGTAATTCAAACCGCCGGTGAGCGCGCCCGGCTGCGACCACGCTTCTATGTAAGCCTTTTTGTCTTCTTCGTTGAACGCGCCAGATTTCAGCCCCGGCCCCAGGACTATCTGCACAAGCTGGGCATAGTTGTTGGCCGAAAGTTGCGCTTCGGCCTGCGGGCTGCGGAAAAAGAGCATGTACTGTGAAGCTTTCTGCTGCGCGGGATTTTCGCGCAACTCGCGCGCGAACACGCCCGGATGCGGCGCGTTGACGATGACGAGCTTGTCCAGATAATCGGGATGAGCTATTGCAAACGCCCACGCGATTGCGCCGCCCCAATCGTGCGCGACGAGCGTGAATTTTTTGTGGCCGAGTTTTTCTGCCAGCGCGCGCAAATCTTCGATCATGTACTTGACCTGGTACTTTTCAAGCTCCGCTGGTTTCGACGAAAGATTGTAGCCGCGCATGTCGGGCGCTACGGCCAGGTAGTCGTTGCCGAACTCCATAAGCTGGTTCTTCCACTCGTACCAGAACTCAGGAAAGCCGTGAACGAACATAACGAGTTTGCCCTTGCCTGCCTTTGCGTAATGCAGGCGGACTCCATTCACGTCTGCGTATTCGTGTGTGATCATTGCTGGCTTTCCTTCCTTTTTCTTGTCAGGCCGATGGCTTGCGGCGCAAGTGAAAGCGCACATCAAAACGACGGCGCAGGCCATCATAGGGTTAATCCATCCGAGCTTTTTAAATCTCATAATCGTTCACCTGTTTTTTCGTTTTACTTTTTGACCTTGGGGTGAAGGTACTCCTGGGGAGGGCCTTCATAGATTGTGTAGCAACGCTGGCAGCGATGAATGGTATTGCCGACTGCTGCTTTTTTCACAACGTCCGCAGGAGCCGTCTGCCATTGCTTGACGTGCGCCTGACACCTTTCGCCCTTTTCATTTTTAACTGTACAGACCGTTTGCCCCGCGACGAGCGGCAGGTACTCACCTGTCTTTGCGGCTCCGGGTTGAATCTCCTTCGATTGAATGCCAGCCAAACCGACTTGCTCCATCTGATTGTCTCCTGAGAGTGATTATCCGCGCGCTATATTATGGCAAGCGCGCAGCATTGGTCAATTCGCGCCGCGCGCAATCTCGCGCACCCCATCAACAAGCCGCGCAACTTCTTCATCTGTGGTGTAGCAGGCCGCGCCTGCGCGCACCAGACCTTCTTCGCCGAGGCTCAATCGCTCAACTACGGTTGCAGCGTAGAAGTCTCCGTGCGATGCAAAGATTCCGCGTTCGACCAGTCGGCGACTGACCTCTGTTGAAGCGCAGCCTTCGACGGTGAATGAAATAGTAGGCGTTCGCGGTTTGTCGGGAGTCGGGCCGTACAACCTGACGCCTTCGATTGATGAAAGCCCTTCCCACAACTGTCCGGCTAAAGCCGCGCCCCGCTCGCGCAAGACATTGAAAGATGATCGCAAACGCTCGCGCCGTGTGTCGCCTTCGGCAAGCGAGGCCAGAAAATCAACCGCCGCCGCCGCGCCGACCATGCCCTCGTGATTCTGCGTTCCGGTCTCGGCCAGCTCAGGCGCGTAGTCAGGCGCAGGCTGAAGTTTGGGAAAAGAGACCGTCTCAAGGAGGTGGCGCTTGCCGTAAAGCACGCCGACATGCGGGCCGTAAAATTTGTAAGCCGAGCAGCCCAGGAAATCGCAATCAATCGCCCGCACGTCGGTCAACTCGTGCGGCGCGTAGTGGACTGCATCAACGAACACGAGCGCGCCGACCGAGCGAGCTAACCGGACAGCGCGGCTTAGATCGTTGATCGTTCCAAGCGAGTTCGATGCAGCGCCGATTGCCAATAGCTTCGTTCGTTTGTTGACCAGTTGCTCCAGGTCGTCATAATCAATTTGCCCTGTTTCAGTATTCATCTTTGCCATGCGCACCTGCAGGCCGCGCTCACGACCGAGCGCGTGCCACGGCGCGACGTTCGCGTGATGATCTAACTCCGTCACGACTATCTCATCATCTGCGCCGTACTGGTAGCCGAGCGCCCTGGCAAGGTGATATGTGAGCGTAGTCATATTCGCGCCGAACGCGATTTCGGCAGGCGAGGCGTTAAGAAAGTCAGCCAACGCCTCGCGCGCTTGTTCAAGCAAAGCGTCGGTCTCTTCGCTTGTCGGATAAGCCCAGTGCGTGTTGGCGTTGTGATGATAAAGATAATCGTTCATCGCTTCGACCACTGCGCGCGGAACCTGCGTGCCGCCCGGCCCGTCGAAGTATGCGACAGCGGTGTCGTTGTGAATGCGCTCAAGCGCCGGGAAATGCGCTCTGATTTCTTTTGTTGATGCGACCTCAGCCATCGAATGTTTTGCGTTTGTCATAATCGTTTCTGCATTCCAATAGTGCCAGCGGGAAAAAAGCATAGTAAGCGAGGCAAACATCGGCGAGCAAGGCAATGACAGCTTATGCCGAATTATTGTTTGAAACTTCTTCTCGCGCACTCTATCTTGATTGGGTTATGCCAACGCGAAATGATGCCTGGGACCTGCTTTGTGAGCACACGAAAGGCGACTCGCTCAGAAAACACGCGCTCGCGGTAGAGGCGGTGATGCGCGCCTATGCTCGCCGACTGGGTGAAGATGAAGATAAGTGGGGCATGGTCGGAATGCTTCATGACTTTGACTACGAGATGTACCCTAACGCGCCCGATCACCCGCTGAAAGGTTCCGAGATACTCGACGAGCGCGGCTACAGCGAAGAGACGCGCCGCGCAATATTAGGCCACGTGAGCCAGACGGGTGTGCCGCGCGACACCCTGCTTGCGCGCGGGCTTTATGCGTGCGATGAATTGACGGGCTTCATCGTCGCCTGCGCTCTGGTTCGGCCAAACGGCATCTGGGATCTAGAATCGAAATCCGTCAAGAAGAAACTCAAAGACAAAGCCTTCGCGCGCACGGTCAATCGCGACGAAGTTTATGAAGGCGTTCAGGAGTTAGGTGTAGACCTCGGCGAACATATTGATTTCATCATCCGAGCGCTGCGCGAAACGTCTGAGGATGTCGGCCTCAAACCTAAAAGCAACGAGTAATGAGAATGAATTCACCGCAGAGACTTAGAAGAAACGATGAATGCGGAATGATGAATGATGAACCGAACAGAGGCTCTCAATTCATCATTCATCATTCATTGTTCATGGTTCATCATTTTTTCCGCGTCTCTGCGGTGAAAATTCGCTCGCTCGTCACGCTTTTGTCTTTCGCTTTTGTCTTTTGCCTTCTACCTTTCACCCCTATACCCCATGCGCAGAGTTTATCGGCGCGCTTCGCGGCGTCGCGTGATAGCTCGACTCGACTGGCGAACGATGCCGCGAGGCGAGGCGAGGAGTTGCGCCGCAAGTGGAATCTCGATGGCGCTGAAGCAGCTTTCCGCGAGGCTCTTGCTCTTGATCCGACGAACATGACGGCTGCGCTCGGACTCAGTCGGATTGCGCGCGCGAAGTTCGATTACGTTGCCGCAATTCGATTGCTAGACCAGGCAAACAAGGATCATCCACGCTCGGCTGACCTGATGGCCGAGCGTGGTGAGGTTCATCTCGCGGCGGAAGAGACCGCGCGCGCGCGCGAATATTTTGAAAGCGCGCTCAAGCTTGACTCTTCAAACGTAACGGCCACCATCGGGCGCGCGGGAGTTGATCTGCTGGAGCGCGATTACATAAGCGCTGAAACACGCTTGCGCGAACTTGTAGCTCGCAATCCCAACTACAGCCCTGCTCACGCCTTGCTTGCGCGCGCGCTCATCGAAAGCAATCGCAACAAGGAAGCCGCCGCAGAAGCCGAGCGCGCAATCGCGCTGGATGAATATGACGTGGATGCTCTGGGCGCGCTTGCGTTCATCAAAGGGACAGAGCGCAAGCCCGATGAAGTTCGCGCGCTTGCGCGGCGAGCGGTCTCGTTAGATTCGTTCAATGTGGGCGCGCGGCGAATGCTTTCGCAGTACCTTGACGGGCGAGCGGGCTCTGAGCAAAAGGTAGCAACGCCCGCGCGCAGGCATTACGAGAGCGGGCGCGCGCTCAAGCGAGAAGGAAAACTTTCTGAATCGGTCTCAGAGTTTGAAGCTGCGCTCAGGGTAGAGCCGCGCTACTATCGCGCGCTGCTCGCGCTCGGTGATGTGTGGCTCAGGGAAGGCGACTACGAGCGCGCGGCTGTTGTTGCGCGGATGGCTAAAGAGATTGACCCGGACGGCGCGACCGCTCATCTTGAGTTGAGCTATGCCTATCGCGGCTTGCAGGAGAGGGCGCGCATCAATGTCGGAGCGACCGATTTCGCAGCGCAGTTTTACAACAAGCCTGCGCCGCCGAGCTTTGCTTTGACGCGCGAGATTTTTCCGAATTACAACTCGCTCACACGCCGCCAGCAGATGGTGATTGATTCGGCAGTCGCGCCGCTCTCGGATTATCTGCCCGCGCTCGTGCGTGCGAGAGCGCGTCACTACTTGCTCGCATTTGACGAAGCGGTAAGCGACCTGAGAGATTTCCAGGAAGTGGCCGAAGAGAAGACCTTCGATGGTCGTTACTATGCAAGCATTCGCGGCGTAGGCGGGCGCACCACTGTGTCAGGACTTGAATACATAGAACTGGCTGCGCAAGGCAGCTATCACACCATCGCTCATGAGTTCGCGCATCAGGTACACATCGCTGCTTTAGGAAAAGACGACGCGAAGACGATACGCAAGCTCTACGAGCAGGCGCGGCGTGAAGGGCGCGCGCTGGATTACTACGCGGCGGCCAACGAATTCGAGTATTTCGCGCAAGGGTACGAAGCGTTCATATCGGATCACAAGCGGCCATCGGCAGGCATAACTGCGCGTCACACGAATCGCGAATTGTTGATGCGCGACCCTGAATTATATGAGTTCCTGATGAAACTGACCGGACGCAAGCGCCCGTAGGTATAAGATGAATCTTGTGGTCAGAAATCTCGGATTCACAGCCGTATTGCTTGACAAAAAATGTGAGCGCGTGCGACCATAAAATTGGAGCTTTTCCCGTGAGTGATGGTCAGCAACTCCGACTGCTCCGCAAAGCATCCTAGAGTTGCACTAATAAGTACAACACAAGGTTTTCGATAGAGTATCTGATTTCGAGTACGCTCAGAACAAACCAGTTCAGGAGGAGTATCGTCTAATGAAGAGATATATATTAACAGTAGCGGCCCTCACCTTCTCGCTGGCGATGGTTGCACCATTTGCTTCGGCGCAAACCCCCAGTACCCAGCCCGCAGCGGCGCAGGACCCAGCCGCAGAAGAAGCTGCTGCTTACAAGGCATTTTATGATGCATATACTGCAAAAGACCTTGCCAAGGAATTTGAGCTGGGCAAAGTCTTCATAGAGAAATTTCCTGGTAGCAAGAATGCTGATTATGTAAAGAAAGAAGTTGCTCGCGTGCGTAGCCTCCTTTTGCAGCAAGCTATTACTGCAAAGAATATTCCCGAAGTAGTTCGCCTCGGCAAAGACGCGATGGCGGCGGACCCGAACAACCTGGATTATGCAATCTACCTGACGATTCAGTTGCGCACGCTGGATACGAATCTCCAGAATGCCGCTGAAATAGCCGAGTTCGCCAATACGGCGATCCGTTTGATCGAATCGGGCAAGACGCCTACCCCGGCTAAAGACGGTCCTCCTTTTGACAAGAACAAGACGCTGGCTTATTTCCACGGCACGCTGGGCGCTATAGACGAGCGCAACAAGACTATGGACAAGGCGCTCGAACATATTCATCAAGCCACGATGCTTGACCCGATGAATGCCGCCTACTTCTTCAATTGTGGCCGCCTGCATCAAGACAGGTATGTGGCCGCTGCTCAGAAGTATCAAGCGCTCCCTCAAGAAGACCGCACAGCCGCAGAGCCTAAGCCGGAAGTGAAGGCCGCGCTTGATGATGTGAATAAAGAAGCCGATGCAGTCATCAACTGCTGGGCGCGCTTCGTGGCCCTGAAGAGCGATTACAGCGAGGACACTCGCAAGAAAGTTAATGCGGCGCTCACAGACCTCTACAAGTATCGCCACAACGATTCAGTCGAAGGCTTGCAGAAGCTGATTGACGATAACAAAACCAGTCCGACTCCTGTCAGCATGACGCCGCCGCCCGTTGCTCCTGCGGCTCCTCCAGTTGATCAGAAAGCAGTCGATCAGAACGCAATGGGCGCAAAGCCGGGCACAACGCCTGCGAAACCCGCTCCGGCAAAACCGAACGGCAAAAAACCGAGATAGTTCGAGCGGCCATGAATACTTTTTCAAAAGCCAGCCTAAATCGAGGGCTGGCTTTTTGATTGGGTGAAGCATGCGCTTTTGTATGCTATATTGTGAAGGTAATCAGGCGCGTTATGATCTCAATTGAGCGCGAAAAATTGCTATCGGAGATTGAGCAGAAGATCGGCTATTCGTTCCGCGCTCGCGCGCTGCTCGACCGCGCGCTCACGCATCGCTCTTTCGCCAACGAGCGCGCCGCGCAGAATTGCCAGCACAACGAAGCGATGGAATTCCTCGGTGATTCGGTGCTCGGCTTTGTCGTCAGCGCGTGGCTGCTCGAACGATTCCCCACTCTCTCGGAAGGAAAGCTCTCGAAGATGAAAGCCCACCTCGTGAGCGAATCGAGCCTGGTCGAACTTGCCGAAGCAATAGACCTGGGGCGCTACATTTTGCTCAATCGCGGCGAAGAAAAGACGGGAGGCCGTCGCAAGCGTGCGCTTCTGGCAGACGCTTATGAAGCGCTGATCGGCGTGATTTACGTTGACGCGGGCATTGCCGTGGCTGAAAGGTTCCTGCGCCGCGAATTGCGCAGTAAGCTCGGGGCGATAGACCCGACTGCGATGATCGGGACTGATTACAAATCCGCTTTGCAAGAACGACTGCAAGCGGCGGGCGGGCCTGTGCCTGAATACGCCGTGATCGAAGCGCTCGGGCCTGATCACCGCCGCACTTTTCGCATAGAGCTTCGCGTAGCCGGGCACGCAGTCGCTCAAGGCGAAGGCCACACGATAAAAATCGCTCAACAGGAAGCCGCGCGCCTCGCGCTCGATTCAACGGACGCGCTCTTGCTGGTCGTTGAAGAGCACCGCGCGCGAAAAGCTGCCCGCAACAACGGAAACACCGATTCTTACACGGCTGCCCAATGGTCTCAGATCGATGCGGAAGAAGCAGAAGAATTGACCGCCGATGATCGAGGGCTATCGTTAGAGTATGATGATGAATCGCCGCTCGACATTGACGTGGACGATCCGCTCAGGGCAATTGCCGACGAAATTGAAGCCGCGTCTGCTGGCGCATCAATCGAGTCTGAGGATAAGATTGAAGTGGGCGATAAAGAAGTGCCCGACAAAGAGGCGCGCGGCGCGGCCACTGACGCTTGAACTTGGATAAGGTAATCGAGTTTATGAGTGATGAATTGGATTTAAAAACCGAAGAACAGGTAACCGAAACAGAAGTGAGCGAGCGGCGCGAGCTTCCGCCTCCTGAAATAAGAACCATGGACGTGGAGACGAAAGAGGCGCACGAGCCTGTATACAAGAAGAGTCTGCTGCGCGAATATTTCGAGTCTATAGTAGTAACGCTTATCATGGCGTTGTTCGGGATGACGTTCATCGTTCAAGCGGTAAAGGTTCCGACCGGCTCGATGAAAAATACCATCTGGATTCAAGACCACCTGCTCGTCAACAAATTCATCTTCGGGCCTCATGAGGGGTTGAACATCCCGCTGCTTCCGACGCGCGAGATCAGGCGCGGTGATGTCGTGGTATTCAAATTTCCAAACGACCCGCAAACAAACTTCGTCAAGCGTGTGATCGGTCTTCCCGGCGAAACCATAGAGTACAGGTCGGGAAAAGTCTACATCAACGGACAGGTGCTGCCCGAGCGTGAAGTAATCGTCAAGTCTCAGTTGCCTGATGATCCTGCGCCGCTTGAAGAGATCGAAACCAGCGAAACCGCCCCAGGCGCACAATGGACGGTTTACTACTATGCGAACCGGCACGGCAGCGTCTCTCTCGAATACAACGACGACAATGGCAAATATGGAATAAGGCAGCCGTTCAAAGTGCCTGTGAAAGGCGACCCTGTGCCGGAAGAGATCAGAAGCGATTCGAGCCTTGATCACATATACGATGGAGACGGCGACGGGCTTTATGACAGCGATCAATACTTCTGCATGGGCGACAACCGAGATAACAGTCTCGACAGTCGGTTTTGGGGCACAGTCCCGCGCAGCAGCATTGTTGGGCGCGCGATGTTCGTTTACTGGTCAATAGACATCAGCCCCGAAGCTGAGGGAAACTTCTTCACCAGATCGCGGTGGTGGAGAACAGGCACATTCATCAAATAAATTTTGGATTTTAGATTTTAGATTTTGGATTGCAGTCGTCATATTTCAAATAAGCACTTCTAAAATCTAAAATCCAAAATCCAAAATTTCATGCCTCAGAACTCTCAGAATCAAAGCGAAACTAAAACCGCGCCCGATGAATCGAGTTCGACCGAGAAACACATTATCGAAGTGCGCTCGGCGATAAGCGATCTGGGATTCGAGATTGACGCGGAGAAAGCCGGTTTGGGGCTGGCAATGGGCGCAGGAGTCTTTTTGATATTGCTCGCCGCGCTTGCGGGCTACGACCTGATGACAGGCAAAGCAGGCGTATGGATAGCCATCGGTATTACGCGAGACACGCTCAACCTGGTTGTTTATGGATGCGGAGGCGTCGGAGTAGCTTTAATTGCTTACGCCCTTATCAGACGATTGCGTCGCGACCGTAAGCGCGAAGCCGAGCTTAACAAACTTGAACAGGAATACTCGCGCTTGCTTGATGACAAAGCTGTTCCCTCTGAAGAAGAAAATAGGGCACGTCTTCAAAGACGCGCCCTCGAAAATTATCCACTCTATCCACAGAAGAATTTCCAGCGTCCCCAGCTCGCGCTACTTAATTCGCGTCATCACCTTATCGTCCTTCGCCACTACACTGATTATTTCCCATCCGTCTTCGCCCGGAATGTTCCAGCCGCGAATCACAGGATGCAGATCGCTGCTCGATTCATCAATGTCGAGTATCATATTCGTCTTGCCCGGATAATCACCGCTTTGATACTCAATACGAGTCGTGCGAATCATCGCGATGGGCGAATGCGTCGTGTCGTTTCGATAAAGCGCAAACAGGGTCAGGTCGTTCTGGTTTAGCTGGTAAAGAACGTACCGCCCCGGCGACATCAGGTAATCGCCCATCCTCATTGTATGGCTAACGTTGATCGTGTAATTGATGCGCTTGTGCATAGGCCCTTGTGCGAAGGCCATGGATGCGGCAGCAACTATCATCAGAATCGCTGCAAGCGCGCTCTTTCTCATCCCTTTCATGCTCGTACCCCCCTTGCTCGTAATATCAATTCCGCCAAGTTGAACTGCAATGTGTGTGCCATCCGAAGCGCGCTTTATTTTCAGATAACGCTTGCCGTTTAGCTTGTAGTGTCGGCTTTGTGTTCAGGTGCGTACTAAAGAATGACGGATCGAGACGAGACATATTCTTATAGGCGGGTTCTTTCGGGCAGGCGTTTCGCAGGAAAGAGATTCGGCGCGCGATTGACGCTTGAGCCGCGCGCCGAATTATTAAGAGTGATTTTACTGGCTGGCTGGCTTACTGAACTTAGCATCATCAACCGGGACGTTGTGTTTTACTTCGGTAAACTTGAGCGTGAAGGCAACAGCCGGATTCGTCTGGCGAATTGTGAAAGGCATCTTGACGCCATCCACTTCCTTGTAATCTTCGAAATAAGTCTCTGTAGGCATCTGCCCCTGCGGGCTATCGAGCACGAAATCCCTGCGCGCGAGAAGCCCTGTCTGTACGTCGTAGTACAATTGCTCAGGGCCGCCTTCTGCGGGAGTCGCTTCTACGAGATAAACTTCGCGGTCGCCAAGTTTCTGCTTGCCTTTGACTACGGCCTTTGGGTACAGCTCTTTGAATTTGAGATCGCCATAGAATTCGGAATCACGTTTTACAAGGGCCAGCTCTGCGCCGCTCATCACACGGAAACCGACCATCGGGTTCTGCTCCCAGGCGGTTGTTCCGTCGTACCCCTGTATGAAGTCTCCTACCCCGCCGATGCTGGACTTGTTTGCGGATTTGTTCGGAGCCTTCGCATAAGATTCGGTAGTGCCGCTTATTCCCATCGCAGGTATCTCAATCGTGCCTTTGACAGTCCGGCTTGTAAGCTTTTCTATTGCAGCCTTGCCGCCAATCGCTTTCACATACCTTTCGTTTATTTGATCAACCGTAGGCAGCGCATCGGTTGTTGGTTTAGCGTCGGTTGTTGGTTTAGGGTCTGCTGGTTTTTTATCCTGCCCGCCCTGTGCGAAGGTTGTGATCGCAACGGCCAGACAGAGAAACAAAGTTGTTAGCGTTCGCTTCATGATTCATCCTTTCTTTGAAAAACGGAGACAAGCCTTGAGACGATAATTCTGCGCCTGCTTGTCATTTTTTAGTAACCTGTTCGATTGCCGCTTCGAGTTGCGTATCGCGCCCTTCGAGCAATGCGCGGCGCGTGAGTTTCACTTCCATGTCGGGAACTACGCCGCGCCCTTCGACAAGGACGCCTTTCGGAGTTTTGAAATCGGCGATTGCATATTGGAATAAAGCCCCCGTCGGCAGCTTTGCAAAAATTGATGGCAGCGCAGCGCCCGCGCTTCGTTCACCTATCACGACAGCGCGACCAATATCTTGCATGCCGCCGGCAAAGACTTCGCTCGTCGAAGCAGAGCTTCCATCAATCAGTATGACCACAGAGCCTGTGTAGGTTCCGGGCTGTGGAAAGACGGCAAAGTTTGTGTGCCCGGTTCGCATCCTCATCACGCCGAGCGAAGTCTGTTTCGATTCAAGCAGACCCGCTATTCCGGGGGCCATGCCGCCGAGGCCGCCGGGATTGCCGCGCAGGTCTATGATGATGCCGGGCGCATCGCTCATCTGACGAATCGCAGTTTTGATTTTTTCCATCATCGGTATGACGAAGATGTTGAATCGAATATAACCGATGCCGCCTGCCAGCCGCTTCGTTTCAAATTCCATATACTGTGGCGGGAAGTTTCCCATCGGCGGCGACATCTCGCCTTTGAATGGCGCGCGCTCGATTTGGGCCTCGCGCGTTTGATCGCGCTCGTCAAGATAAGATAGACGAACAGTAGTGCCGGGATTGCCTTCCGTGCGACCGAGCACCGTGCGGGTGATGTACAGGTTTGTGAGAGCGGGCGACTGCTTGCCGTTTGCGAATCGCTCGATTATCTGCTCGACGGGCGTCTGACCGATCTGCTTGATGACAAAGCCCACGCGCAAACCTGCGGCGGCGGCCTTTGATCCCGGCTCGACGCGTGTAATTACAGCCTGGCCATCAAGGATTCGCACATCAATGCCGATGCCGCCCTCTACCGATTCTTTCGACTCAGCAGGAGTTACAGCTTCAGGCGGAATGATGGCAAAGTGAGATTGATGAAGCTCGCCGAGCATCTGTTGAAGCAACTGGTAAAGCTCTATGTCGCTTTTGACGGCGGCAACGCGCGGCGCATACTGCTCGCGCACCTTGTCCCAATCAACGCCGCCGAATGTAGGATCGAAATGCTTCTCTTTGACTGTACGCCACACTATATTGAATGATTCCTGGCGCGCGTCCGTCGGCGCAGTGACAACATTGCTGGCAGCGGTCTGCGTAGCCTGCGCCGCAGCAGTTGCCGACAGCACGGCGAACAGAAAGATAATCGGCAAAAGCTTTTTCACTAATGATTCTCCCAGCGGGTTAGAGTTAAAGGCTCGCTTATGTTGTACGATGACGTGAGTATCAAGTTCTTCATATCAATCGCTATCAACTAATGAAGAGTTTATCGCGCCTACAGCCGGGCAACAAGTCATGCGTGACGGTTGTTTCCCTACTGTTTGAGCATTAAACTGTATGATTGACGCTATTGAGGAAAAGACCATGACAACTACCAGGCAAATGAATCAGGCCGAACTCGATCAAATCATAGCAGACGAATTCGGCGTCAATGCGGATTACGTTAACGAACTCCTACAGCAATTCAGGCGCAGCCCCGCTTCGGTTGACGGAGAATGGCGCTCGTACTTCGACGAGCTTTTCACCGATGGTCAGTCCGCAAATCAGCCTTCTGCGCAGGCTCAAGCGCCGCAAGCTTCGCGCACGCTCCAGCCTACTTACGACTGGGGCGCGCAACCGGCTGCGCCTGCGACTGAAGCCCCTGCGACCGAAGCGCCTGAGCCTCAAGCCTCTGCGTCTCAAGCCGCCGCGCCCGAAGCCGCAGCGCCGCAGCCAGCCGCGCCACAAGCGCAACCGGCAGCGCCTCAGGCCGAAGCAGTCGAGCGTATTCCAATGCGCGGCCCTGCGCTTCGCATCGCAGAAAACATGGAAGCGAGCCTCGCGGTTCCGACTGCGACTTCACAACGACAGATACCGCTCAAGCTGTTGGACGAGAATCGCCGCCTCATCAATCAGCATCTCAAAACGTCGGGCCGCAAAGTCTCTTACACTCACTTGATCGCGCGCGCCATCGTTAAAGCGCTTGAAACTTATCCTCAGCTCAACGACTCGTTCGAGGTCGTGGATAAAACGGCTTACCGCGTGCGCCACAGCGAGGTGAATCTCGGCGTAGCGGTGGACGTGACGAAGAAAGACGGCTCTCACACTTTGCTTGTTCCGAACATCAAAGGCGCAGACCGGATGACTTTCAATCAACTGCTCGACGCTTACGACGACGTCATCCGCCGCGCGCGCGCGGGAAAGCTTCAGATTGCGGACTTTCAAGGCACGACGATCAGCCTCACGAATCCCGGCACAATCGGCACAACCGCATCGAACCCGCGATTGATGTCCGGTCAAGGTGTCATCATCGCAACGGGCGCGATTGAATACCCGCCTGAGTATCAGGCGATGTCGCCCGAAGCCTTGTCGCATTTAGGCATCAGCAAGGTAATGGTTATAACTTCGACCTACGACCATCGCATAGTGCAAGGCGCAGAGTCGGGCGCGTTTCTGGCTTTGATTGACCAGATGCTGCGCGGCCAGCACGATTTCTACGACGAGATATTCGCTGATCTCGGCATTGCTTTCCGTCCTTATCGCTGGGCGATTGACATCAACCCTGCGATACTCGGCGAAGACCGCCATCGCGATGAAGTGCGAAAGCAGGCGCGCGTGCTCGAATTGATAAACGCTTATCGCGTGCGCGGCCATCTGGTCGCAGACATAGACCCGCTCGGCTGGAAGGAAGTCCAGTATCACAAGGAACTCGACATCGAAACTTATGGCCTGACGATCTGGGACCTTGATCGCCAGTTCATCACAGGGGGATTGGGTGGCACAGAGACGGCGACGCTGCGCGAGATAGTTGACCGCCTGCGGCGGTATTATTGCAGCAAGGTCGGCGTCGAGTATCGAAACATCTCAGGGCCGGAAGAGAAAGAGTGGATTCGCGCTCGCGTCGAATCCGAACCCGCCGCGATTCCGGTTGAAACCAAAAAGCGAATGCTCTGGAAGTTGATCTCAGCCGAGTTGTTTGAAAAATTTCTGGGCACAAAGTATCTGGGCCAGAAGCGATTTTCAATCGAAGGCAACGAGACGGTAATCGCGCTGCTCGATCAACTGATCGAGCGCGCAGCCACGAGCGGCGTAAACGACATCACAATCGGCATGGCGCATCGCGGGCGACTGAACGTCATCGCGAACGTGATAGGCAAATTCTGCGAGCGCATCTTTACAAGCTTTGAAGGTTCCATCCATCCTCGCTTCCCTCACGATCAGGGCGATGTGAAGTATCATCAGGGCGCAGCGGGCGTGCGCGAAACTGACGACGGGCATCAAGTGCAGCTTGAAGTCACGCCGAATCCCAGCCACCTCGAATTCGTTGACCCGGTGGTCGAAGGCATCGTGCGCGCTCGACAAGATGCGGGCGGCGAGCGCGAAACCAAACTCGCAGTTCTTCTGCACGGTGATGCGGCGTTCGCGGGCGAAGGCGTTGTCGCAGAGACGCTGAATCTTTCGCAGCTTCCCGGCTATCGCACAGGTGGGACGATTCACATCATCACCAACAACCAGCTTGGGTTCACGACCCCGCCCGAAGAGGGCCGCTCTTCGACCTACAGCACAGACATAGCGAAGATGATTCAGGTTCCGATCTTCCACATCAACAGCGACGATGTAGAAGCAGCTTACAATGTACTTCAAATCGCGCTCGATTACCGTCGTCATTTTCAGAAAGACGTTGTGCTTGACGTGATAGGCTTTCGTCGTTTGGGCCACAACGAAGGCGACGAGCCGACATACACTCAGCCGGTGATGTACCAGCGAATCAAAGTGCATCCCGGCGTGCGCGAGCTTTACGCGCGACGGCTTGTTGGAGAAGGCGTGATGAGCAGTGAAGAAGTCGCTCAGCTTATCGAGGAGCGCATGCGCCGTTACGAGAACGCTCAACTCGGCGCGAAAGAGATCGTCGCCCGTCAGGGCAAAGAGATTGCGATGCCTACGCCTGCGCCCGAGCCTGAATCGGTTGACGTGCTAGAAACGGGCGTGGAACAGGCAGAGTTGCGCGAGATCGTTCAAACGCTCACGACTGTGCCGCGCGGGTTCAATCTCAATCCCAAAATAGTCGGCTTGCTTGCGCGGCGCGCGAAGATGGTAGACGGCGCGGCGGCGGTTGACTGGGGCACTGCCGAAGCGCTCGCGTTCGGGTCGCTGGTGATCGAAGGCAAGCCCATTCGACTGACGGGTCAAGACACGGTGCGCGGCACGTTCAGTCATCGTCACGCGGCTTTCACAGACACGCAGACGGGCGAAGAGTGGACGCCGCTCGTAAAGCTCGCGCCTGAAAAGGCGAGGTTTCAAATCTATGACAGCCCGTTGTCGGAAGCGGGCGCGCTCGGCTTCGAGTACGGCTACAGCGTGGCCGCGCCCGGCACGCTCGTTTTGTGGGAAGCTCAGTTCGGCGATTTCGTAAACGCCGCGCAGGTGATAATTGATCAGTTCATCTCGTCAGCCGAAGAGAAGTGGAACCAGACGAGTCGCATCGTTCTGCTTTTGCCGCACGGTTACGAAGGCCAGGGGCCAGAGCATTCGAGCGCGCGCTTTGAACGCTTCTTGCAGCTTTGTGCCGAACAGAACATGCAGGTAGTCAACTGCACGACCGCCGCACAATATTTCCACTTGCTCAGAAGGCAGGCGCTGCAACAGGCGAGCAAACCTTTGATAGTGATAACGCCTAAGAGCCTGCTCCGATTGCCCGAAGCCGCGTCTTCGATAGAAGAGTTCACACGGGGCGGCTTCCTTCCAATCATCACGGACAAGCAGGTGAACGGGGCAAACGTCAAGCGCGTGCTGTTTTGCAGCGGCAAGGTTTATTACGACCTGATGGCCGAACGAAAGAAGCTCGGTGATGAGGCTACGGCTATAGTTCGCGTCGAGCAGTTCTATCCGTTTCCGAAGAAACAGATCGCCGACGAGTTGAACAAGTTCGCAGGTGCTACAGACATTGTTTGGGTACAGGAAGAGCCGGAAAACATGGGCGGCTGGTGTTTCATGGAGTCGCGTCTTTTGAAAATGCTGAAGGCAGATCGGAAGCTAAGATATGCGGGCCGCGCAGCGAGCGCGAGTCCCGCGACAGGCTCGCACACGATTCACCAGATGGAACAGCGGCAACTTCTGAAAGACGCATTTGCTGGTTGACCCACTGCGCTGACGGCGCAGTGGGTCAACTACTTTGCCCCGGCACATTGAAAACGGTAAGGACAACGACTGCGATCAGAGCGATGATCCGTTTCATTGCGACTCTCATCATCTTCATATATTGCAATGAGACACGCCGCGCTTTTCAAAATACTGCTGATGATAGTCTTCGGCCATGTAAAACTCGGAGGCCGGAGTGATTTCAGTCACGATATCTTTGGAATACTTTCCTGATTTTTGAAGCTCTTCTTTTGAAGCTCGCGCGGCAGCGGCTTGCCCGGCGTTGTGAAAGAATATCGCTGACCGATATTGCGTTCCGACATCAGGCCCCTGACGATTCAGAGTAGTTGGATTGTGGTTCTCCCAGAAAACCGCCAGAAGGTCTTCGTAAGAAACCTTCGATGGATCATATTCGACTTCGACTGATTCGGCGTGCCCGGTCATCCCTGAACATACATCTCTGTAAGTTGGATTCTCGGACGAGCCTCCCGTGTATCCGACCTTTGTTGATGTTACTCCTTTGATCTGTCGAAACGCTGCTTCCACTCCCCAGAAACAGCCTGCCGCAAAAGTTGCTTTCTCGGTTTCCATTACCTGCCCCCTCCTTGTAAATATATCGTTGAGTCTCTTTATTATTTTACCTGAATGGCTATCGTCACGCGCTCTAATTTTCTGAGCTTGCTGATAAAGTTTCCGATCATTTTTTGCCACCCATATTTTTTATCGAGCAAGCGATGAACTTTCGAGGCTTCTGATTGATCGAGTATTCGAGCCTCAGCGTCAACCCATTCGCCTTTTATCTTTCCGCGAACATCGCAAGGCGCGATTCGCGCGCGCGGATTGTTGCGAATTCGCTTCAACTTCCACGCTTTGGCGAGCGTGTAGACATAAAACACCTTGCCCTCTTGTGCAAACCACAAAGGAGTGGCGACGGCTGTACCATCTTTTTTGTATGTCTCAAGGCTCAGATATTTTTGATTGGCAAACTGGGCTAATTTATCGCTGCTCATTTTTTTACCGGAAGAGAAATAGTTTCGCGCAAAGAAGCAAAGAGCGCGAAGTGAAGATACTCTTTGCTTCTTTGCGCGAAACCGGTCAACTAATCGCGCGAACGCCGCACGATGTAATCGGGCCAGCAATTGTCTTCGTCGGCTCCGAATCTCCCAAACGGAAGCGCGGGCGCAGCGGCAGGCTGAGATTGCGCGAATTTCGGATCAAGAGCTTTCGCAATTTGATCGCGCGCATCCTCAAGGTGCATTCGTGCCTCTCTGTCTGTCGTGCGCGGAAGCGCGCGAGCTATCACCTGACCGAGCGCGCGCAACTCGCCTCGAATGAAAGGGCGCTGATCGTCCGTTACGGGCGCGCGGCCATTCAAGCGATCAGCCATCAAATCAATGTAAGCTCGCTGCAAGTTGCGACGGTATGCATCGACGCGAATCGTCGGAGTTTCCAACTCGCTCCAGATTCCGCGCCGCACGTCTTCGAGGAACTCAAACGGACGATAAGCCGCCGCGCCATCAATCGCGGATTGCTCAACCAGGCGATTGAATCGCGCGCTGCTCATCAGCGAATTCAACACGCGCATCTGCGCCGTTTTTACGCGGTCGAGCGCGCCCGCAGGCTCTACGCGGCGCAGCACGTCAGGCTTGAGGGCCCACGTCGGCGTCGCAAACGCATGGTCGTTGAGGAATCTGACGGCTTCCTGCTGCTTCTGCTTAGGAACAGCCGTGAATCTGACGCCGTCCTGACCCGCGTGCTTTTGCTGCGAATAAAACCCGCCGACCAGCACCGTAACGTGATTCAATTCGGTCGCCCACTGGCCGAGCATTCGCCCATACAATTCTTCAAGGTCATCGTAAGGCTCGCCCGGTTGCGATGTCGCCGTGAGCAACATATTCGACACGCGCTCAAGGTTTTTCAATCCGAGCGCCGTTGACCTGACCGCATCGTCGTCGCCTACGGCTTCTGTGTTTTCGCCGGGGTCAGAGCCGCGCGTGTCAGCGGTCGAAAACCTGAGCCACGGAGTTTTATCCTGTTGGAGTGCCCACTCGTCGAGCGTCTTCTTCTCTTCATCAGGCGTGCGCGCGCCGGGGATAGGTTTGTACCCCCACATCGTAGCCCACTTGTCATACGGGCCGATCCTGGGTATCAGGTCAGCCGGTTCGATCTTGTCTTCGGGCTGCGCGACGTAGTTGAAGCGCGAGTAATCCATCAAGGTCGGCGTGTGGCCCATCTTCTTGAGCCACTCGCGGTCGCGGATTTTTTCCGCAGGATAAGTCGCGCTCGCTTTCATGTTGTGTTGGAATCCGAGCGTGTGGCCTACTTCGTGCGCGACTACGTATTCGATCAACTCGCCCATCAAATCATCGGGCAGCGGGAATCGTTGCGCGCGAGGGTCGAGCGGCCCGGCTTGCAGGAAGTACCAGTCGCGCGAAAGGTTCATCACGTTGTGATAGAACTGAATGTCGGATTCGATAATCTCGCCCGTGCGCGGGTCGTGAACGTGAGGGCCGCTGGCGTTTTCGATAGTCGAAGGCAGCCAGCGAATCACACTGTAGCGCGCATCTTCGGCGCTCCAACCAGGGTCTTGCTCAACGGTCGGCGCTTCTTTTGCGATGATGGCGTTTTTGAATCCGGCTTCCTCGAACGCCTCCTGCCATTTCTCTATGCCGCGCTTGATGTAAGGCACCCACTTCGCAGGCGTCGCGGGATCAATGTAGTAAACAATCGGTTTGACGGGTTCAGAGAGGGCGGCATTCGGGTCTTTCTTTTCCAACCGCCAGCGCGTGATGTAAGTGCGCTGCGGCGCGCGATGTTCGTCTACGCCATAGTCGGTTTTGCGAATCCTGAAGTACCCGATGCGCTCGTCGAACAATCGCGGCATCATAGGCTTTTCAGGCAGCTTCACCATGCTGTAGTGCATCAACACGGTTGCGCTGCCGGGTCGCATGCCTGTCGGAGCAAACGGATTGGGCGCTTGCGGGAACGGTAATGCGGTCACATCGGGCGGCGAAGTGAATGTGTGCGTGGCTTCGATCTCGATGTTTTCCGGGAACGCCACTATGCGCTCGATGAAGGAGCGCGAAGAATCGAATCCGCGCGCGCGCAATCGAGTTCTCGCGCTGAACTCCGGTATTTCCGTGGTGAAGAGTCTGGTCACATCAATGACCGGCGCATCATCTTTGCCGAGGGCTTCGATCCAGAAAGATTGTATGATCGTATCATTGTTGGCCGCCTGCACAGCGCGCGCGATGGGCAATTTTTGATCGGCCACGACTTCATAGGATATGCTTCTGAGCAGAATGCGATTGCTGTGTCGTTCCCATCGCACTACGTGATTGCCCGCCGCCTGTCCGCCGTAGCCTACGCCGAGCGTGGTGCGGGCAATCTGGCTGACCCAGAGAAATTCTTTGTTCAATTGGCTCCTGGGGATTTCGTAATAGACTTTGTCTTTGACGCGATGAACGGTGAAAACTCCCTCGTCAGATTTCGCGTCCTTCGTAATCACCTTGTCGTAAGACTTGATTTCGGGCGCGGAGTCACGGCGAAAAGGAAAGTCTTGACCGGCGGATGGGGTCGGGTCTTGCTCTTCGGCTGTTGCTGCAACAGCTTGAGACTGCGTTTTGCCATAAGCCAGAGATGCAGCGGGACGGATGAAGTTAAATGCGACTGTAGCAAAAGCTACCACGAAACAAATAACAAAAAAGCGTTTCATAGTCTGCTCCTTAGATTGATCCACTGGAGATTTGATCAAAATCCGATTCTTGTGAACTCGGAAGCATACTCGCTTTTTGCTGTAGATTTCAATCGCTTTTCGCTCAGGGTTGCCAGGTTATGTAGAACTCGCACACGGCATCGCCGCGAGAGCGGCAGCGGGTGTGGGTGATGCGCGCAGAGCGAGCGCCGCATAGCTCTATGGCGTGTTTAAAGTAGGATGTCCCGCTCAAACAATAGCTCACGGGTGGAATTTGGTCATAGTTGATTGTGAGCAGTCCGCTCGTATCGCTCAGCGATTCGTATGTGGCGGAGCCGAAGTCTTGATAGGATCGATGAATCATGGCCGATTGCGACAGGAAGCTGTGAATGTCAGGATTGAGCAAGCTGCTGTAAGGCCCCGAAAGGCTGCTGGTGGCCGAAAACTCTCCAAGCCGCTCGAAGATTTCTTCCTGCTCTCCGCCCAACTCGTCAGCAATTGCGCGATCAATCACATCCAGTATGCGAAGCGGGTACCAGTTATCGAGGATGATCTCTTTCAGCGATGCGCGGTCTTCTTCAGACAGGCTCGTTAGAATGCGCGCCCACATATCGGGGCCATGATTCATCATCACGAACAGAAAGCGCGCGCGTAACAAGCCGCCTTTGATGTGCATATTGGAAAAGCCTTGATGGGGCGAATGCATAATCTTGCTTCAACTTTCGAGATATATCAGCACGGGCACCGGCAGCCAGATTATATCACGAAGCGTTGCCGCCATCGCCTTAAGTTTAGGTTACGAAGCGAAATGATTTGCTTGCAGAATCAACGACTGGCTATGTGATCGCCTGATGAAGCGATGCGCGTGATGATTCTTGCAGTAGCCCGACGGCCAGCGCGCTCGGCCACTATCTCTACCAGATCAGCAGTACGAAGGTCAGACGCGTTTAAAGTAATATCACTCATCGTCGCGATTGAAATAAGCTCATCCGAGTTAAGCGTCGTCGTTTGATCGTCAATCCTGAAATCGTAGCGCACGCCTCGCGCTGTCTTGATAATGATGAGGCCGTCGCGGATTTCAGAGATGCGGCCTTCTACGATCATGCTGTTTGAGCGGCCTGTTATGCGCGGCGAGTAAGTACGTGTCGCGTAAGCTTGCGCGCTTTTGTGTTTCGCGGCGCGGCTGTTAATCTGACCTTGAACGACAGACGATGAAATGACAAGCGATGCCAACACGCACACAATTTTTATTCGGCCCATCTTAACTCACCTCCGCACTCGTCGTTCTTGCTTGGCAATCTCTATGCCGCTCTTCCACAACGCTAAGCGTTATAGAAAAGACCGTCCCGATTCGATAACATACGTGCGCTATGGCTGAAGATAGAACAACTATGAAAAATCTACGCACTGCTCGAAACAGGAAGACCAAATCCGCGGAAGGCTCAATCACAGACGTTCCCGGCTTAAAAGTCGGCCACGCGCACAACCTCGAAGCGCGCACAGGATGCACAGTCGTGCTGTGCGCGGGCGAAGGCGCTGTCGCGGGCGTTGATGTGCGAGGCGCAGCGCCCGGCACACGCGAGACTGACCTGCTCGAACCCGGCAATTTGATCGAACGCGTTCACGCAATTGTGCTCACGGGAGGCTCGGTCTTCGGGCTGGATGCGGCGTGCGGGGTCGTGCGCTGGCTCGAAGAGCGCGGCGTGGGGTTTGATGTGGGCGTGGCTCGTGTGCCGATTGTGCCTGCGGCTGTGATCTTCGATTTGGCGGCAGGTGACGGAAGCGTGCGCCCTTGTTCAATGATGGGCTACGACGCCTGCGAGCGCGCGTCAAGTGACGCAGTTGAAGAAGGACAGGTAGGAGTCGGCGCAGGCGCGATGGTTGGAAAGATTCTCGGAATCGGCATGGCATCAGCGGGCGGCGTTGCCACTGCTTCGATCAAGCTTGCGAGCAATGTGACGGTAGGCGCGATTGTAGTAGTCAATTCGTTCGGCGACATAATTAACCCGAAAAACGGGCGCATACTGGCAGGCGCTCGCTCGCCAAAAGGACGCGGCTGGCTCGATACACAGCGCGCAATCGAGAGCGCAGCATTTGCACAAAGCGATAAAAAGTCGAAAAAGCAGCGCGCGTTTTCCGCCATCGAAAACACTACGCTTGCGGTCGTGGCGACCGATGCCCGGTTGACGAAAGCTGAGGCGCGAAAAGTTGCCGCGATGGCTCATGACGGAATGGCGCGAGCTATTAAACCGATTCACACGATGTTTGACGGCGACACGATATTCGCGCTTTCGACAGGCAAGCTGCAATCAGACGTGACGACAATCGGCTCGGTTGCGGCGGACCTGGTTGCTCGCGCAATTGCGAGAGCCGGTCGCCTGTCGGGCGCAGGAAAAAGGTGATTAACTGACAGGAGCAGTGCGCGTGAATTCGGAGCATTTCGAGTCGCGGGGATGAGGGTCAACGAACGATTCGACTTCACGCGTTTTATGCGCGTCGGGCGGGACGCCGCGTTCGATCATCGAGTCGAAGTATTCATCTATCTGTTCATAAATCTCAGCAATAGTCTGCGAATGAAACACGCGCTCGCGCAATCGCGCGCCGCCCGCAAGCCCGTGAGTGAAGTAGCCGCACATCTGCTTGAGCTTGCCCGCAAGCCCGCGCTCATGCATTTCGTCGCGCAGCAACTCATCATAGCGATGCAGCACTCGCTGCTTTTCCGCAAGCGTCGGCTGATGAGGCAGGTCGCCGCGCATCAACTCGGCAGTCTGTCGGAATATCCACGGATTAGCGATTGCGCCGCGACCTATCATCACCGCGTCAACGCCCGTTTCGTTAAATCGCTCGACAGCCTGTTCGGCGGTAACGACATCGCCGCAGCCGATGACAGGAATCGAGACCGCTCGCTTGACGGAAGCGATTATGTCCCAGTTAGCGCGACCGCTATAACCCTGCGTTCGTGTGCGACCGTGAATGGCCACCATGTCGCCGCCGCAGTCTTCGATTAAGCGCGCGACCTCGACCGCGTTGATCGAAGAATCATCCCAGCCCGTGCGAATCTTCATCGTCAAAGGAATCGAGACGGCTTTGCGCACGCGGCGCAAAATCTTTTCCAGTTGCGGCAGGTCTTTGAGAAGAGAGGAGCCGCCGCCGCCCCTTACTACTTTTTTCGCGGGGCAGCCACAATTGATGTCAACGATGTCCGCGCCGACTTCTTCGATTATTTCGGCGGCGGCGACCATGCGGTCATCGTCGTAGCCGAATATCTGAATCGAGAGCGGGCGTTCTTCGGGCAAGAACTTCATCATGCGATGAGTCCGCATATTGCCGCGCGTGAGTCCTTCAACCGAGATGAATTCAGTGACGATCAGGCCGACGCCTGTTAGTTCCTTGATCAGCCTTCGGAAAGACGAATCGGTTACACCGGCCATCGGCGCGAGCACGAGGTTCGGAGTTATATTAATGGTGCCTATGCGGAGTTCACCGGCAGTATTCATAACGGAAAAGTTTAACACACGAAAGCTACCTGAATGAACATCAGCTAATGTTTTCGTAATAGCGGCAATATTCGACGAGGCAGCACTGCTCGCAAGTCGGGTTCTGCGGTCGGCAGACTTTGCGACCGTGGCGAATAATGTTCACGTGGATTTCGTAAAAGCGACCATCCGGGATCATCGCCGTCATCAAGCGATGCGCTTCTTCGTCAGAGCACTTTTCTGGAATCAGCGCGAGCCGTCGAGCTATGCGAAAGATGTGCGTATCAATCGGGAATATCGGACGATTGCAGGCGAAAAGCAGTGTGCAGGCGACCGTCTTAGGGCCGACGCCTTTGAAGCTTGAAAGAAATTCAACAGCTTCTTCGAGCGGCGCAGTTGCCAGAAACGCCAGGTCGAGCGAGCCGAGTCGCTTATGGATTTCGTTGAGAAGCTGTTTGATTCTTATAGATTTTTGCCGCGCGAGTCCGCCTGATTTTATCGCCGTTTCTATTGATGTGACGCGAGCGCGGCGGGCGCTTTCCCAGTCCGGGAACCTTTGCTTGAGGCTTTCAAAAGCGCGATGGCTGTTCACGTTGGTAGTAGATTGCGAAAGAATGGTTTGAATCAGCACATCGAGCGGGTCAAGGTCAGGCTCGCACTGCGGCACGCCGTAGACCGCTTTGAGATTTTGGATAATGTAAGAAAAACTTTCCGGGACATTGTTTATTGTGGCTTGTTGCATTCTTAACTATCTATCACTCTGATTCGTTACGCGCAACTTTGATAGCGACAATGCAGTTCGCGGCCCCGCTGATGCTCGATTCTGAAAGATGGATAGAGCGTTTTTTTTTGATAGTATTATTCCCCTATGACCTCACACACAAATCTGAAAGATTGGTTCGGCGGCATCGACATTTACCTTTTCGATCAACTCCTGAAGGGCCGCTTTACCCCTCGAATGCGGGTGCTCGATGCCGGTTGCGGAGGTGGCCGCAATCTCATTTATTTCTTAAGGAGTGGGTTTGATGTCAGCGGCGTTGATCAGTCGAAAGAGGCTATTGCCCAAGTCCGCTCTCTGGCTTCCATGCTTGCCTCTCATCTCCCGGCAGATAATTTCCGCGTCGAGCTGGTCGAAAACATGTCGTTTGCCGATGCCAGCTTTGACGTTGTGATCAGTAGCGCAGTCCTTCACTTTGCAAGAGACGAAGAGCACTGGCATAGCCAGGTTCGGGAGATGTGGAGAGTGTTGAAGCGGGGCGGTATATTCTTCGCTCGCTTAGCCTCAAGTATTGGAATAGAGGAGAAGATAGAGCTAATTGAAGGAAGGCGATATCATCTCCCTGACGGGAGTGATCGCTATCTTGTTGATGAGCAGACGTTGCTTGACGTGACTGCTTCTATTAACGGAGAGATGGTTGAGCCGCTGAAAACAGTGGTCGTGCAGGATATGCGTTCGATGACGACCTGGTGCGTGTTGAAAACATAGCCGCGTCGCAGCAATCGTGGCCCCATAGGTGATCTCGCTTCCGATTCAGCGGACCCCATCTGCCACAAGGGCTATTATTCTCAAAGGCCCTCCACTTCCACCTTTGATCTTTATCGGCAGAGCAATTATCTGCGCGCCTACTGTCGGCACTTTGTCCAGATTCGCTACATTCTCAAACGCCGGTACATTCTCTCCCATCAACGTCACATGGCTGCCGTATGTCTGCGATTGCCCGTAGTCTATGCTTGCCGTATCTATCCCTATGGCATTAATCCTGCGATTCTTTACTAGCCACTCAGCCGCTTCTGGATTTAAGCCGGGGAAATGTAGTTCGGCCACGCCTTCAGCGCCTCGCTTGTCAGTCCCCAGATATTTAACACGGTCAGGCCAGTATCGCCCGAACCCGGTTTGTAGCAGCACTATGCTTCCATCCGGTATCTTCCCATGCGCAGATTCCCAGCCGCTAATATCTTCAATGCCAATTTGATAGTCCCGATTATCAATTGCTTTCTGTGTAACATCTATCTTAACTGCGGGCGCAATGAGCTGCGTTAGAGGGATTTCATCTACCGATTTGCGCCCCTGCGCGAAATGAATCGGCGCATCGATATGGGTGCCGCCGTGTTCGGCAGCACAGAATTTGTATGCCGAATAGTAATATCCTTTTTCCGTAATGCCTGCTGAAACAGTATCCAACTTGAAGGGCTCGGCTGTCGGCCAGTATATGGTTTCAGACGAAAGGTCATAAGATAAATCGATCCACTGTCCAGAAGGGAAGCTGGCCTGTTTTGTGCAACCAACGGTTAGAAGGCAAGATAAAACGACAAGTGAAGCTATTTTGGTAAGCATAGTTTTGCCGATCCACCTCAATCGGTTGAGTATATCGCATTCAGCTTTGCCCAAAAAGTCGCCTTAGAGGCTTCTGCAAGTGGCGAAGAGGAAAACATCAACACTTACGTGTCTTTTTGGCAAAGCCGAGTCGAGCTAATACTTAACGAAGTATTAACGACGATGTTACAAAGCTGTAACATTCGGTTTATATACTTTTCAATTGAACAAGCAGCTAAAAATAATGCGGGAGGACTCCCACCGAATGACTGATCGCACTCTACAAGCGCGCGTGATCGGCGTGTTCCTGGCCATCTCCTTACTAGCTTTTACCCTGGCAGGCTGTGGTAGCTCGTCATCAGGCCCAGGCAATAGCGAGACGAGGATTCAAGGCGCGGGCGCGACGTTTCCGAATCTGATCTATCAGAAATGGCTCAACGAGTACAACAAGGCACACCCGAATGTGAAGATAGATTATCAATCAATTGGGTCGGGCGCAGGCATCAAGCAAATCACCGAGAAAACGGTTGACTTCGGCGGGACGGATGCGCCGATGAAAGATGAAGACCTCAAAAATGCTCAAGGCCAGATTCTTCACATCCCGACAGTGCTCGGAGCAGTGGTGATAACCTACAACCTGCCGAGCGTATTGACTGAACTCAAGCTCACGCCCGAAGCAGTTGCAGGAATCTTTCTCGGCAACATCAAGAAGTGGAACGATCCGGCAATCGCTTCTACTAACGAAGGCGTGAGCCTTCCGGCAAACGACATCACGGTTGTGCATCGCTCGGACGGAAGCGGCACGACTTTCGTCTTCACTGATTACCTCTCGAAAGTGAGCGAAGGCTGGAAGAACGGGCCGGGCGCGGGAGTGGCTGTTCAGTGGCCTGCGGGCGTCGGCGCGAAAGGCAACGAAGGTGTCACGGGCCAGGTCAAGCAAACGCCGAATGCCATCGGCTACACTGAATTGATTTACGCAGAGCAGAACAAGCTGCCCGCCGCTTCGATTAAAAACTCTGCGGGACAGTTCGTTCGACCGTCGCTCGATTCGACAACAGCCGCAGCGGCGAGCGTCGCAGGGCAGATACCCGATGATATGAGAGTTTCAATCACCAACGCGCCGGGAGCTAGTGCCTATCCCATCTCATCGTTCACTTACCTGCTTGTTTACAAAGATCAACCGGATCAGACGAAAGGAAAAGCGCTCGTAGATTTCCTGTGGTGGGCCATTCATGACGGAGAGGCGATGGCGAGCGCCATGCAGTACGCTCCGCTGCCCGATGATGTAGTGAAGAAGGCGGAAGCGAAGATCAATTCGATCATGTTTCAGGGTAAACCGCTCCGCACAAGTTAATCGCAACCTCGCATGAAAGCCTTAGCGACAAAACAAGAGCCTCCTGTAGCGAAGAGGCGCGCGATGCTAGCGCGCGCTTCTTCGCGTTGGGCTGATCCGCTTTTCGAGATGATGACGCTCGTGTTCGCGCTCGCGGTCGCAGGACTCGTCGTCTTGATAATAATCGAGATGGCGCGCAACTCGACGCTCTCGTTCGCCAAGTTCGGCCTGAATTTCATCACGGGTGAAATGTGGGACCCCGTGCGCGAAAATTTCGGCGCGCTGCCGTTCATCTACGGCACTGCCGTGTCGTCGCTGATCGGCTTGTTTATCGCAGTGCCGGTGAGCATCGGTGTTGCGGTCTTTCTCACGCAGCACGCGCCGCGCTCGTTCAGAACGCCCATCTCGTTCCTAGTTCAACTGCTGGCAGCGATACCGTCTGTTGTTTACGGGCTGTGGGGCATATTCGTTCTTGCGCCGCTGCTGCGCGATCACGTCTATCCTTGGATTCAATCGGCGTTCGGATTCCTGCCGATCTTTAAGGGGAACCCGAACGGGCTGGGACTCATGACCGCAGGGATCATCCTTTCGATCATGATCGTGCCCATCATCACAGCAGTAACAACTGATGTTATGGGCGCGGTGCCCGGCTCGCAGCGCGAAGCGGCGTTTGCGCTCGGCGCGACGAAGTGGGAAGCCACGCGCATCGTTTTGCAAAACGCGAAATCGGGCATCACGGGCGCTGTGATACTGGGACTGGGCCGCGCCGTGGGCGAGACGATGGCGGTGACGATGGTCATAGGAAATCGCCCGGAAATTTCCGCATCGCTGTTCGAGCCGTCTTTCACTATTGCATCGGCCATCGCCAACGAATTCACCGAAGCCACTACCGAAGTTTACCGTCACGCGCTCGTGGAACTCGGCTTGATCCTGTTCGTCATCACTTTTGTCATCAACGCATCGGCAAGGTTGCTGGTTTACGCAGTGACACGAGGCCAGGGGAGGGTCGCTCATGCATAGTCTCTGGCATCGAAAGATGTTGAGCCGCGCGATGACCTTCCTGACAAGCGCATCTGCCGCAATCGTCATACTGGCGCTCGTCCTCATTTTGGGCTACATCGCCGTGACCGGCGTGCGCGAGTTGACCTTCGCATTTCTAATCAACGACCCGAAGCCCGTAGGCGAGCCCGGCAGCGGCATTGCCAACGCGATAGTCGGCACGATGATTTTAATCGGCATCGCGTCAGCAATCGGGCTTCCGGTCGGAATACTCGCGGGGCTTTACCTGGCTGAATTCAGCTCGAACCGTTTTGGCACAGTGCTCAGATTTTTGATTGATACGCTGACAGGCGTTCCATCAATCGTCGTCGGAGTTTTCGTCTGGACGATGATGGTAAAACCCATGGGCCATTTCTCTGCTTTGTCGGGCGGCGTTTCGCTTGCAATCTTGATGATGCCGATTGTAGCGCGCACCACGGAAGAGATGATACGCCTCGTGCCGCAGAGCATGCGCGAGGCGGCGCTTGCGCTCGGCGCGCCCGTGTGGCGAATGAGCCTTGGCGTGGTGCTGCGCGCGGCGATTGGCGGAGTCGCAACGGGCGCTATGCTTGCGATTGCGCGCATAGCGGGCGAGACCGCGCCGCTGCTTTTTACTGCGCTCAGTTATAACTACACGAGCACGGATGTTATGCAGCCCATCGCATCGCTCACGTACCAGATTTATTACTACGCGGGGTCGCCCTTCGAGCAATGGCATTCGATGGCGTGGGCGGCAACGCTTGTTCTGGTAACGATGATTTTAGCAATCAACGTGGCGGTGAAACTGCTTACAAGAAATCGTTACCAATCGTAAGACGACGATTGAATCATATGAATGAACAACCAGACACGCACGAAGCAGGTGTTGATATGCAAAGCGTAAAAGTCGCTCCGCAAATAGCCGTGCCGCGCGCCGTACAGAAAAACCCCGTTGCGCGGGAAGCGAAACCCGTTGCCAGGAAACCAAGATAGCGGTCGAGAGACTTGAACTTTTTTTATGGCCGCGTGCGCGCGCTGAAAAATATCTCGTTCACTATCCCTGCAAACGAAGTGACGGCCTTCATCGGCCCGTCGGGCTGCGGCAAGTCAACGCTCATTCGCACGCTGAACAGAATGAACGACGTGATACCGGGCACGCGCGTCGAAGGCCGCATAGAGCTTGACGGCGAAAACATCTACGCGCCCGCGACCGACATCGTTTCGCTTCGTCGAAGAGTCGGCATGGTATTTCAAAAGCCGAACCCGTTTCCACGTTCGATCTTTGATAATGTGGCATACGGGCTTAAAATCAATCGTATGACGCGGTCGAAATCCGAGCTTGCCGACCGTGTCGAAGCGAGCATTAAAGCTGCGGCGCTGTGGGACGAAGTGAAAGACCGCTTGAAAGAATCCGCCCTGGGACTGTCAGGCGGCCAGCAGCAACGAGTCTGCATCGCGCGCGCTCTCGCGGTCGAGCCGGAGGTCGTATTGATGGACGAGCCGACTTCGGCGCTCGACCCGATAGCGACGCAGAAGATAGAAGAGTTGATGGCTTCATTGAAAGAGAAGTATACAATTGTCATCGTGACTCACAATATGCAGCAAGCTGCTCGCATCTCGGACAAGACGGCGTTTCTTCTGGCTGGGCGAGATGATCGAATTCAGCACGACGGAGAAGATGTTCACCAAGCCCGATCACCAGATGACCGAAGATTACATCACGGGACGATTCGGATAAAACAATTGATTTATGCATAAGCGACTTATTGAAGACAATCTAAACCTGCTGCGCGACCGCGTTCTCATAATGGGCGGCGCGGCTGAAAAAGCTATTATGCTTTCGATGCGCGCGCTCACCGAGCGAGACTCGGACCTTGCCGACCGCGTCATTCGCGAAGACGATACGCTCGACCAGTTAGAGCTTGAGATAGACCAGATGTGCGTTGACATAATGGTGCTCAAGCAACCTGCCGCAAGCGATCTTCGATTCGTAGTATCGGTCGCGCGGACAGCGCCGATGGTCGAGCGCATAGGCGATCACGCGGTCAACATCGCCAAACACGCGCTCTCGCTCAACAACGAGCCTGAGCTTGACGCAGGCGTATTGACATATCAATGATAGGCCGCGTCGTGCAGGAGATGCTTGTTGATGGGCTTGACGCTTTCACGTCGGGCGACCCTGAGCGCGCACGCATGACCATAGCGCGCGACGATGACGTTGATTTGCTTTACGATCAGCTTTACGCGCAGGTGATCGAGGTGATGATGAAAAATCCTGCGACCGTGCCGCGCGGAGCCGAGTGGCTCTTTGTGCTCAAACACCTCGAACGCATCGCGGATTACGTGACCAATATCTGCGAGCAGATAGTCTATATGGCGAGAGGCCAGGTCATTAAACACACTATATGGTAGCAACCAACGAAGAGACACGAACTCGCAGCATTGTAATCGTCGAAGACGACGAAGACATTGCCGATTCGATTCGCTATAACCTGGAGCGCGAAGGTTTTCGCGTGCGGGTGGCGTTGACAGGCGAAGACGCGCTCAACCTGATACTCGACCGCCCGCCGAACCTCGTGCTACTGGATTTGAACCTGCCGCACATGAGCGGGTTCGAGATGTGCCGCAGGCTTCGAGCCGAAGCGATGACCGCGCGCGTGCCCATCTTGATTTTGACGGCGCGGACTGATGAATCGGACAAAGTGCTCGGCCTGAACATCGGCGCGGATGATTACATCACAAAGCCTTTCGGGATGCGCGAGCTTGTGGCCAGAGTCAATGCGGTGCTCAGGCGCGCAGACGGACTTGAGCTTGAGCGACCGGTTTATGACAACGGCACGCTCAGGATAGACCCGGCCAGTTTCAGCGTTCATTACAAAGAGCACGAAGTGCGGCTGACCAGAAAAGAATTCGCCTTGCTTTCCGAACTTGCGCGCAACCAGGGGCGCGTTATGACGCGCGAGGCTCTCTTAGATAGAGTCTGGAGCCTTTCTTATTACGGGGACTCGCGCACGCTCGACGTTCACATTCGCCGATTACGCCAGAAGCTCGGCGACGCTACGCTTATAGAAACAGTAACAGGGATAGGCTACCGCCTGCTCGACAGCCGAAAGCAGAACCATTGAATTTTAGATTTTAGATTTTGGATTGCGGGCGTTGTATTTCAAATGAGCGCTTCCCAATCCAAAATCTAAAAATCTGAAATTCAAAATATGAAAGACATTGCCCGGCGAGTATGGATGGTGACGATAGCAGCGCTCGTGATCTTTGTGGTCTACGAGACCATCAAGACGCTGCTATTCCCCGGCATGTCTGTCATTGTCTCGCACGTCGTCACAGTTATAGTCGTGGCCGTGATGACTTTCTATGTTTCGCGCTACGGTTTCGAGCGTTACAGCGCGGCGCTTGCCGAGATTAATCGACAGACAGAGATGACTGAAGAGACAAATCGCCTGCTTTCAGGAGTGCTCGCCACGATGCGCGAAGGCGTTTTGATCGTCAACTCTGATATGCGCATCGTGCTCTATAACGACGCGGCCTCGCGCGTGATGAAGCTTCCTTCAACACGCAAAGAAAGATCACACGAGAATGGAAGCGGCAAAGCATCCGGCGACATCTCAGTCTTCTCAATCATCTCTACCTCTTCACCGCGCCGATGCGCTCAGGCTCGTAGATGCAACGCGCGACCCTCTGATCAACAGCGCGTTTCGCCGCGCGCTTTCGGATCGCGCAAGCGTCGAAGTGCGAGTTGATATGGCCGATCTCGAAGCGCGCAGCTTTCAACTGAACGTTGCGCCTCTGGGCCGCAACCTAGCAGTGGGAGTCTTTTTCGACATCACGCAGCTTGAGCGGCTAGAGCGCGTGCGCCGCGAATTTTTCGCCAATCTCTCGCACGAATTACGCACCCCGCTGACGGCCATCCTGGCTTACGCAGAGACGTTGTTAGACGGCGCGATAGATGATCGTGAAAACAATCATGCGATTCATAGAGAAGCTGCACAAGCACGCCTCGCGCATGAGCGAGATGATCGCGGACATCTCTGACCTTTCGGCGATTGAGTCAGGCAAAGTGAAACTCGCGCCAAGCCGCGTGCGGTTGCGCGGCATCGTGAATGAAATCTTCAGCCTCACCGAAGCTCGCCACAGCGATAGCGGCGTGACGTTTTCGCTTTTAATTCCCGGTGATTTTTTTGTGCTGGCCGACCGCACGCGGCTTGAACAGATTCTCTACAACCTGATAAACAACGCGGTGAAGTTTAATCGTCCGGGCGGCTCGGTCACGGTTAAGGCGGAAGAGCGAGACGGGCGCGCGTGGATTCACGTGGAAGACACAGGCGTAGGAATCGCGTCGTCGGATCTGCCGCGCATATTCGAGCGATTGTATCGCGCAGACAAATCGCGCTCCCGCAAAACCGAAGGCACAGGGTTGGGGCTGGCAATCGTAAAACACCTCGTGCAAGCGCACGGCGGCGAAATCTGTGCCACGAGCGAAATAGGTCGCGGCTCTCGCTTCACATTTACTCTGCCAATCGCCCCCTCAGAAGATGCGAACGCCTGCGGCTGTGAACTGATTTAACAATTTATTATTTCATTACATTAAAGGATTAATTTACTCGATCCAGTCAATTGCCCTTGACATCACATCTTAAAAGCATAACCTTGCTCATCAGGCAGACAATGATCCTTCACCAGTGAAGCAACACGACTCATGGGAAATACCATCTCGCATTATCGTCTCGAAGAAGAGCTTGGCGCAGGCGGCATGGGTCAGGTGCGCAAGGCATACGACACGACGCTTGATCGCACGGTCGTGCTGAAGCTGCTCGCTCCTGATCTGGTTGCCGAAGAAGAATCGCGCAAGCGTTTCCTGCGCGAAGCCAGACTCGCTTCGGCGCTCGATCATCCGAACATCTGCACCATATATGAAATCGCAGAAGTTGACAGCCAGTACTTTATCGCGATGCAGTACGTGCCGGGGAAGACCTTAAAGCGCGTCATAAACGGCAAGCCCATCAGCCTCGAAAGTCTCTTTTCAATCGCCATGCAAACAGCCGATGCTATCGCGGCAGCGCACGCAAAAGGCATAATTCATCGCGACATCAAATCAGGCAATATAATTATCACTCCGCGCGGTCAGGCCAAGATACTCGATTTCGGCCTTGCAAAACTTCTCACAGACAAAGAGCGAGCCGTGGCGTCGGAAGCCGACGAATTGACCAGACTTGGAGCGCCGCTCGGAACGCCGAATTATATGTCGCCTGAGCAGGCGCGCGGCGAGCGCGTAGACCATCGCAGCGACATCTATTCGTTCGGCGTCGTTATTTACGAAATGACTACGGGCCGATTGCCCTTCAAGGGCCAAACCAACGTGGACCTGATGCACGCAGTTCTTCACGCCTCATACAAGCCTGCGAAAGAGATGAACGACAAACTGCCCGTAGAGCTTTCAGACATGATTGATCGCGCGATGGCTCGAAAGCTTCACGAGCGTTATCAAACGATGCAGCAGATGCTCGAAGACCTGCAACGATTGAGCGTCGCCGTGCGGCTCCAGGCGACGTGCGTGCCTGACGGCGTCATGACTCCGTTCGTCGTGCCCAGGCGGCAAACATCGCGAGGCTCCGTCAGCCATTTTATCAATCGCCTGTTCGGGCGCGACCTGCCTGTCGAACCGTCGCCGGGTCAGAGCAAACCGACAGCGCAACCGGAAATGACGAGCGCGGATTTCTCGCTCACAAGCGGACAGCGAAAGTCGCTCGCCGTACTTCCGTTTCGCAACTTGAGCGGCGACAAGCAGTCGGACTTCTATGGGCTGTCGCTGGCCGACAGCTTGATCACAGAGTTGGCCAATCTGGGTTCGGTCAAAGTCATGCCATCGAGCGCTGTTGCCAAGTACCAGAGCGAGACTGTAGCTCCTGCTCGCCTCCGCGCAGAACTCGGAGTTGATGCGGTGCTGATGGGCAATTTCTTGAAAGCGGGCGATAGATTGCGCGTAACTGCTCAGTTGATAGACGTGGCGGACGGTGGAATCTTGTGGAGCGAAAAAATTGACGCCGATGCCGAAGACGTGCTGACGATTCAAGACCGCATCTCGCAGCGCATCATAGCAGGGGTTTCCGGCGAAGGGCGCGCAGTTGACCCGACGCAGTTGCTCAAGGACGACAGCGAAGAGATTCGAGTTGATGCCGTTCGCACTTTGAAATTTTCGCACGACCCGCGCGCGCTCTCGGCCCTGGTCGAAGCGCTGAGAGACGCGAGCTTGAAAGTAAAAGCCGAAGCGGTGCAGGCAATTGTTTCGCTCGGGGATCAGGCCACGGGGCCTGTGATTCGCCTGCTCAACGACGCGATGGACGAAGGCGATAATCTTACGGCGCGATTCGCTGCGAAGGCGTTGGGGATGATCGGCGACAGAACCATCTCGCCTATGCTCGTAGAAATGCTCAGAGGCGATGATAAATTCGTGGCGTGCGAATCGGCGTTGGCGCTGGGGCGATTGGGCGAGACAAAGGCCGTGCCGGATTTGATAGCTTTGCTCGAAGAGACGAATGGCAATGTGAGATTCGCTGCCGCCGAAGCGTTAGGCGAAATTTGCGATCCGGCGGCTTACGACGCGCTGCAAAAAAGATTGAACGACGACGATGAAGGCGTGCGAGCGAAGGCGCGCTGGGCTTTGAGCCGGTTGAAAAAAGCAGGCGCGAAGCTGTCGGCAGCGGCAAATTAGATTGCGCGAGATTGACGGAACGGTACGGCGAGCGGTAGCGAGCTGGTTATACACATCCATCGTTACCGAAATTACCCGGTCGCTATCGCTCCCGGTACTGTGCTCAAGTAAGATATTGTCTCTTCATACACATGCCATTAACCGCGCTCATCCTGGTCATCGCAGCCGCAACAATGCACGCGGGGTGGAATCTGATCGTCAAACGTGTTGGCGAAAAACAGATATTCACATGGTGGGCTTTGGCTTTCGGCGCTCTTATCAATCTCCCGCTTCTCGCAATGAATACTATCCCCGCGAGCGTGTGGCCTTACGCTTTGGCGAGCGCGTTTGTTGAAGCAGCTTATTTCATGATTTTGATTCGAGCTTACAGCGAAGGCGACTTCTCGCAAGTCTATCCGATAGCGCGCGGCGCTGCGCCTGCGCTCCTTGCGGTATGGGCAATGTTGTTTTTAGGCGAGCGCCCGGAGCCTGCCGGAATCATTGGACTGATCTTGTTGCTTGCAGGATTGATAGTTGTCAGCGGCGGTCGTTTCTGGTCAAAGCCGCGCGCCGCCGTTTTCAATGCAAGCGCGATAGTAGCGGCGCTGGCAGTTGCTCTCTGCATTTCGATCTACTCGGCGATTGATGCGGCAGCCGTTCGCCTGATGTCGCCAGCAGCTTACAACGTGCTGGTGCTCGGACTCACGGCGCTTTTCATAACGCCGGTAGTGATTACGCGCTACGGATACCGTTCCGTCATTGTCGAAGGCCGCGCCGAATGGCCGCGCATAATCGCAGTTGGCGTTCTGCTGTTGCTGGCGTATCTGTTTGTGTTGCAGGCATACTCGATGGCGCGCGCCAGCTACGTAGGCGCGCTTCGCGAGATAAGCGTCGTGATAGCGGCGTTCGCAGGTTGGAGATTGCTCGGAGAAGGCTTCGGCATTGCACGCACGGCAGGTGCCGTGTTGATATTTTCAGGCATAGTAGTGGTGGCTGTTGCAGGCTGATTGATGACCACATCTTCAAACAAACTTTATATCGGGCTTGATGTTGGTCGCACGATTCGCGGCGCGCTGGTTCGTGAAGACGGTTCCATAATCGAGCAACAGCGAGTCGTGTCTGAAGTGCGAGACCCGCGCGTCTTCATTGATCAGTTGATCGAGATCATCAATCGTCTGCGATCATCCGGTGACGCCGCCGCCGTCGGCATTGGCTGGGCGGGACTGGTGAATCAAAGCGCGCAGCGAATCGAAGCGAACCCGAACCTTGTTGACGTTTCGTCATTCGACCTGCACGGCGAGTTGAAGCGAGCCACGAGCCTGCCCATAGTCATTGACAACGATGCGAACGTGGCGGCCTACGGCGAGTGGCGTTCAGGCGCTGCGCGAGGGTTTGAAGATGTCTTCTTTGTCACGATGGGCACAGGCATCGGGTCGGGATTGATCTTAGGCGGCAAGTTGCAGCGAGGCAGTCGCGGGTTTGCGGGCGAGTTCGGTCACTTCAAAATTGATCTCGATGGATTGGAATGCGCGTGCGGCAGCACTGGATGTTTAGAGACGCTCGCATCGGGGCCGAACATAGTCCGCCGCGTGCGCGAGCAACTATTCAGCGATCCTTCTTTTTCTATATCGAGCCTCGCGCGAGACATGGAAGGCACATTGACGGGTGAGCGAGTCGTGCGCGCAGCGATGGAAAAAGACGAGCTTGCGCTGTCCGTGTTGAAAGAGACCGGGCGAATACTCGGCGCAGCGATAGCAAGCGTCGTTAATCTTTTGAACGTCGAAGTCGTCGTTTTAGGCGGCGGCGTGATGGCTGCCGGTGACCTGATACTTGAGCCGATTCGTGAAGGGACTCATCAAGGGACTGTAAGACCATGCTTTGAATGCTGTCGCGTCGTTGTTGCAGAATTAGGCCAGGACGCAGGCATCATCGGCGCGGCGCTGCTTGCGCGTGACGCGTCAGTAGCCCGACCGTGAGGGCGACACTTGCGCCCTTGCTTACGCGCGGGCTACCGCTTTTTGAACAGAAAAATGTACTCGTGTTTGAAGATGTAAAACCCGCCGACAAGCGCGCGGTATCGCCATAACTGTTTTTGATCGCGCTTGGCTCGCGTCTCGTCAAAGTTTTTCACGATAATGCTCTTCAAAGAATAATCGCGCTTCAACACTTCGTTCATGCACTCAAATCCGAGGGGCACCCATTCGCCTTTCTGATACTTGTCTCCGATCACGAGCGCAAAATAACGGCCTCGCTCAAGCGCGGGGGTTACGTTATCGAGCACTTCACCGAACATCTTCAAAAACTCGCTCGCGCTTTCGGCAGTCGAGAGGTCTTTCTTACTCTCTGAAAAAGTTATGATGTCGTGATACGGCGGGTGCATTACGAGAAGTTGAACCTGTCCGACTCCTAATCGCTCAAACGCTTTGCCGATGTTTATCGTTTTAGAATCGCCCGTAAGAATTTCAGTGCGCGCCTGATTGGGATTACTTTCGCGATTGATAAGCTCTCGCGCTTTACGCGCGACCCGAGGGTTCAACTCGATACCGATTCCGTTTCTGCCCATGCGACGGCACTCGATCAAAGTCGTGCCGCTTCCCAGAAACGTATCAAGCACCCAATCATTCTTCTTCGTATACCTGAGCAGCAGTTGACGCGGAATCTGCGGAATGAAATTGCCCCAGTACCAGCCCAGATGCGCGCCTGCCGTGTCGCGTTTGGGCAGGTTCCAGAGGCTGTCGGTCAGGACTTCTTCGTACTCTTTCCAGCGGCTCAGGTTTATGTCGTTCACCGCGCTCGTCTTTTCTCGCTTCACGCCGCGCTCAAGTCTTCTCAGGTAATACCTGGCTCTTTCAAGCGTCCGCGCTTCGAGAATCTGATCCAGTTCAGAGACCAGCACATCGCGGCGCAAAGAAATCGCATCAGTATTTGCGCCATCTGAAAACAATTTATCACCGTCCGTTTCAGATGAAACGATCTGCTTTATAGTTGCGGTCTTCTTTCTCAGCGAAGAGAGACGATTTTGAGCAGTCGCGCTATCGAGAAGCTGAAGAAATCTTTTCCTGTCGAGCAGTATCTGTGAATCGCTCGAAAGCGCGGGCTGGATATTCTCTTGAGACTTGGATTGTTTCTTCATGATGAAACGATTCAGGCAGGAATTATATTCCAGATGAGACGGGTTTGCTTACTCGGCTTTGCAGTCTTGGAATATCTTTCGATACTTCTCCGGTATCTCGACCTTCTCCCATGTGTCCATTCGGATGGCGACTTTCACTTGCGACGAGCGCACGAGCAAATCATCAGACCCCGCGCGATGGACGCGGAACTCGAACGTGGCCGAAGAGTTACCCACGCGCGAAATGTAAACGATTATATCGAGCGTGTCGCCATACTTGAGAACCTTAATGAAGTCCGTCGAGTCGGACACGGTGGGAAATCCTAGCCCCTCTTCTTCGATGAGGCGATGATAGGCTATACGGACGTGGCCTGCGAAGAAGTCTTCCTGAGCTATATGCAGGTAGTGAAAAATTCGCGGATAGTAAACGATGCCTGCTTTATCAACATCGCCGAAGCGAACCGCAAGCGTGGTTTTATAGGGCATGATTTTTCGCGCTTATCACTATGTTTCGCTGCTCCTGTTTTACGCAACACAATGCGCGGTCGGCAAGCCTCAACACGTCATCGGCTGCCATCGCATAAGGCCTTTCGGGGTCCCAGGGAAACGGTGCCCACCCGACCGATGCCGTAACTGAAATCTCCGTCCCGTCTTCAAGCAAGACCGGCGTTGATCCTACAGCTTTGAGAATTCGTTTGGCAAGACGGTCGCCTTCGGTTCGATCAGTCCCGCGCGAAATGACTAAGAACTCTTCTCCGCCCCAGCGCAGCACGAAATCTGTTTTGCGCGTCATCGCCTCAAGCCTGCGCGCAACTTCGATCAGCACTCGATCTCCCGCGTCGCGCCCGTAGCGGTCGTTCGTCTGTTTGAAATTATCCAGGTCGAGCACAAAAAAAAGCAGTTCTTCTTTCGGCCCGTACTGCTCGCCCGCCAGCGCCTCTTGCTCGACGCGAACCATCTCGTTGCCGATCACGAGGCTGTAGAATCGCCGGTTGCGCAATCCCGTGAGCGAGTCTGTGATCACGGATTCTTTGAGCCGTTCGTTGTCACTCGTATGCTGATCGAGGAGTTCTTTCTGGCTCAGGGCTTGTTCGTCGGGCGGCTTCTGCGGCGGCTCGGCTTTCTTTTTCGAGCGATAATGTTTCAAGCGGAGGCGTGAGGCGAACATCGCGTTCATTGATCTTTTGGTTTTTCTCATTACTGTTCCTTCCGAACGCGAGGGCAGAGAGTAGTTCAAGAACCATCGAAATGGCCCGGTCTTTCTAATACTGCTTGTGGAAATCGAAATGAAAGATTAGGGGCCAAAGCGCGCTGTATTATTTTTATTTGTGTTCGTGCTGCGCCCTATATTACTCATTTGCCGGAAGGATTTCAATAATTGATTTTTATCGCCTCAAATATACATCGGGGTCGTGCTTTTCCATCCAGCGATCCGGCTGCTTCAAACTTTCAAATCCGACCGTGCGATAAAGGCCGTGAGCGTCCTGCGTGGCGAGCATCCATCTTCTCAGACCTTGCAAGTCTGGATGCGAATCTATGACTGCGACGAGCCATTTGCCAAGACCCGCGCCGCGCACATGCTCCAGCACAAACACATCTGCGAGGTATGCGAAGGTGGCGTAATCTGTTATCACTCGCGCAAATCCTATCTGCCGATCATTATCGTAGAGACCGAACGGCAGAGAGTGTTCAATCGAGCGCTTCACTATTTCCATCGGCACGCCTGCGGCCCAGTACGATTGCGTCAGAAAACGGTGAATGACGTTCAAATCAAGCCGCTCTCGGTCAGTGCTGATCGTGTAGCTGTCGCGCTTCCACTCGTGGTTCATCTTCAGGCTTCTTTCGAAAGTGTCTCCATCACGGAAGCTACTATCATGTCGGAAAGCGCCGCGTAAGACGCTTCGCCTTCTTCGCGTGACGCTTCTTTTGGATTGCCGAAGTAAGCTTCCACTCCGCCCGCTTCGTTGAACGTGCGCGCGCCTTCTTGAATCTTTTCGGCAATCGAGATGGGAACTCTTTCGAGTTTCTCGCGCACCTCTTCGCGCACAAGCTGGGGGCGCGCAGCCAACACGAGCGAAGTCTCATACGACCCGGCGTGGCAATCGCCGCGACGGAATTCTTCTGTGAGCGTAGCGGCCCATCTGCGCCGCCGCTTGTCAGGGAAGGCGACCGCGCGACCTGTTTCCAGTTTGACCTGTTCGAGACCTGCATTGATTGACGCGACGTGCTCAGGCTCAAGGTGAGAGTTGGCAATAGCGACGAGCCGCGCGCCCTGATTGTAAAGCGAAACGCATATATCCCGGATGAGCGCCGTGGCTGTTTCTTTTCTGATCGAGATAGTGCCCGCGAAGTCCGCGCTGAAATCCGTCACGCTGTAAGCAATCGGAGGAAGCACGAAAGCTTCGATTCCTTTTTCAGTAAGTTTGATCGCCGCGCGCCGCGACATCTCTTCAGATATAATCACGTCGGTTGCAAGCGGCAGGTGCGGCCCGTGGGCTTCGGTCGAGCCTACGGGCAAGATCATCACCGCGCCGCGCTTGATCGCTTCGCTCGCCTCTTTCCACGTTAGGTCTTGAAAAGCCAGGTCATGAAAATTCGTCATGTACGTCTGCCCCGATTATTGCTTCAACAGTTTTCTATCAATCTTGCCGCGATCATTTTTCGGCAGGTCTTCTCTGAACTCAATCCAGCGAGGATATTTGTAAGCCGCGAGCCGCGCTTTCACATACTCTTTCAACTCTTGTTCAAGTTCTGCGCTTGCCCGAAAGCCTTCCGCGACGACGATGAAGGCTTTCGGCTTGATAAGCCGTTGCTCGTCGCTCGCCCCTACGACGGCGCACTCGCGCACCGTTTCGTGTTCGAGCAGGCAATTTTCTATCTCCGTCGGCGAAACGAATATGCCGCCGACTTTCAACATCTCGTCCGTGCGCCCGCAGTACCAGTAATAGCCGTGTCTCGTCTACGCGGAATTGATCGCCCGTCGTGCACCAGTCTCCCGCAAACGTCGCTTTAGATTTCTCGTGCGCGTTCCAGTAACAGAGCGCCGCCGAATCGCCTTTGACCTTTAATGTGCCCATCTCGCCCGTCGCGACTGTGCGCCCTTCTGCGTCAACTATCTTCGCTTCGTAGCCGGGGACTATGCGACCGAGACTGCCCGGCACGACATCGCCGGGATAGTTCGTGATGTAGATGTGAAACATCTCAGCCGAGCCTATGCCGTCGAGTATCTCGACGCCGAATGTTTCCATCCAGCGATTGTAAAGCTCAGGCGGGAGCGCCTCGCCCGCAGACAAACAGAATCGGAGACTTGACAGGTCGTAACGCTCGCTCGCGCCTTCGACATTCAACATCGCGTTAATCATCGTCGGCACGCTCGTCAAAATGGTCGGGCGATATTTTTGAATCATCTCGAACATCGTCTCAGCCATTGATCGATCTGAAAACAGAGCGGTCGCGCCGCCTACCGCGAACGGAAACATCATATTCGTGCCCGTCGCGTAGCCGAAAAAAAGTTTGGGAACTGAAAGCGTGATGTCACTATCACGGATGCCGAGCACCTGCTTTGCATACATCTCTGTGTTGTAAGGCAGGTCGTGATGAAAGTGAACTGCGGCTTTCGCTTGTCCCGTCGAGCCGGAAGTGAAAAGCCAGATAGCTATGTCGTCCGGCGAAGTGGGCGCTGTTTGAAGCTGGTCAGAAGCAGCGGCGGTCGTTTGCTCGTAAGAAAGAATCGAAGAGCGCCCCGTTATGCCTTCGATGCTGCCGGAAACTTTAGTGTCCACGACTAAGATGTGCTTGAGGTAGCGCGAAAGAGAAGCGGCGGGCGCGAATCGCTCCATCACCGAAGCGTGAACGACGGCCACTTTCGCGCGCGTGTAGTCGAGATAATATTCATAATCCGCCGTAGGCAAGATCGTATTAACCATCGTAATGACCGCGCCGATCTTAGCAATGCCGAACCATGCGGCGACAAATTCGATAGAGTCAGGCAACACCATCAACACGCGGTCTTCCATCTCGACACCCAAATCGAGCAGCACATTACCCACTTGGTTCGCCATCTTTTGTACATCGGCATAGGTGTACTGTTGATCTTCAGAGTAAACGGCGACCCGCTCACCTCGACCTTCTTTGATTCGGTCATCAAGGAAGTAAGTCGCCATATTAAACTGTTCGGGAAAATGGATTGTCATTACTCATTCCTCTAATATGGCTTATTTCCAGCGTGAAAGTATATCATAGGGCTTTAAGACTTCTTCGAGATCATAAGAATCATTAATGATAGTCCTTCACGCCATATGGTCATCTCAATCTACGCTCTGCATATGGGGCGAAGATTCATCACTCGCAAGCAGCTTGCGCAATCGCTCAGGACAACAATCTCAGTCCATAAGGCCAATGCCTCATCCGTTCGCTTGCGATGCGGACTGGCTGCGAGAAGGAGTCGGACAACTGAAGGACACGCCCTACACCTTTGTCGCCGCAGATTTGATTTTGCTTCTGCCAGCCACAAAGCACGCACCGCAAGCCTCGCCTTATTTATTCCGAGAAGAAATCGTAGAACGACAGGACACGGTTAGCCTTCTGCCATGGACTGTGCCTGCTCTGGCTCTGGGTCCGCGCGATTGTTTAGATTTGCTGCTTTCACTGCCCGAAGGAACACCTCCCGGCGTGCTCATCGGAGACTCTTTTCGATTTTTCGGCGAGGTAGCCAAACTTGCGCTAGAACTTGTTGCGCGCGGGCGAGTGTTCCCGGCACTGGTGAAACGTGATGACCAGTTTCATGCCGTATGGCAGCCTGTAGCCGATGGCGAAACCGATGCTGAGCGGCTGCAATTGCTGGCCCGATGTATGCCTGCCGTATGCAGGGCCGAGTTTGCAGATGAGTCGCCGGAAGGGCGAATGCCTCATGCCATTATTAGCGACATCATTACGTATCTAGCTGATACTGCCGCCCGACAAGCGCTCGACGGCTTTTCACCTTTGCCAAAACGCAAGCGTAGGCCCGGTCACAGAATCGCTAACGAAGCGTGGCTCGCTGCCCTCACATCTGACAACGGCATAGTCGCTGCGCAGCACGATGATCTGATCAGGCTTCAGAAGCGACTCGTCGAGTGGAACGGTTTGGCATCATATGCAGCGCGTGAATCGCTCAGAACATGCTTTCGTCTTTCTCCGCCGGATGAGGTCAATGGCAAGCCTCAATCAAACAAGACCGCACAAGTAAATCAATCGTGGCGGCTTGAGTTCTTGCTTCAGGCGACCGATGACAAGAGTTTACTGCTGCCTGCTGAAATGGTCTGGAAGACTAGAGGCGAAGCCCTCAACTTCTCATCACGAAAGCTGGAGAACCCGCAGGAAAAGCTGCTTGAGGACCTCGGGCAAGCCGCGCGGCTCTACCCAGAGCTTGCGCTTGCGCTGAAGACCGCAAAGCCCGTAGGGCATAATCTCGATGCGAAGGGAGCCTATCAGTTCATGCGCGAGGCCGCGCCGCTGCTTGAGCAGTCCGGCTTCGGCGTGCTCGTCCCTTCGTGGTGGAAGCGACCATCGGCCAGGCTCGGCGTGAAGCTTAAAGCCAGGCCGAAAGGCGATAATAAGACCATCTCGTCGGGGCTGCTCGGACTCGATGCTATATGCGATTACGAATGGGAAATTGCGCTCGGAGATGAAAAACTTTCCTTCGATGATTTCATGAAACTCGCCAGCCTCAAGGTGCCGCTCGTCCGTATACGCGGTCAGTGGGTAGAACTCAAGCAGGAAGAAATAGAGACGGCCATCGCATTCTTCAAAAAGAATGATTCAACAGGCGAGATGCCCGCAGGCGATGCGCTCCGCCTGGGGCTGGGACTGGATGCTTCCGAATTGGGTCTGCCCGTCACAGGAATCGAGGCCGAAGGGTGGCTGGGTGATTTTCTACAAACCAATGGCAGCCGTCACCTTCAATCGCTCAAGACTCCCAGAAAGTTTTCAGGCAAGTTGCGCCCTTACCAGGAACGCGGCCTTTCCTGGCTCTCGTTTCTAAGCCAGATTGGGCTGGGCGCGTGCCTTGCAGATGATATGGGCCTTGGCAAAACCATTCAGCTTTTGGCTTTGCTTTTGGCAGAGCGTCAAACAAACGGGCGCAAAAAGGCTCCACTGCCAGCGCCAACGTTGTTGATTTGTCCCATGTCGGTCGTCGGCAACTGGCAGCGCGAGGCCACGCGGTTCGCGCCCACGCTTCGCGTTCACGTCCATCACGGAGCCGAGCGGTTGACGGGCAAAGAGTTCGACCATGTAGTAACAAACAACGATCTGGTGATTACTACCTACGCTCTGGCAGCAAGAGACCAGCAGTTACTTGGCGCAGCAGAGTGGTCGCGCATTGCGCTCGATGAAGCTCAAAACATCAAAAACTCAGCGGCTAAACAAACGCAGGCGATCCGCAGCCTCAAGTCAAGTCGCCGCGTAGCGATGACGGGTACACCGGTTGAGAATCGCTTGTCTGAGTTATGGTCTATCATGCAATTTCTCAATCCCGGCCTGCTCGGTTCAGCGAAAGACTTTCAGACGCAGTTCGCCATTCCGATTGAGCGCTATCATGACGAGCAGAAGGCCGCTTTGCTCAAACGCATCACAGGCCCATTCATACTGCGAAGACTCAAAACGGACAAGAGCGTAATCAAGGATCTGCCCGACAAGATTGAGATAAAGACCTTTTGCAATCTTACCAAAGAGCAAGCATCGCTCTACCAGGCTGTGGTAGACGAGATGCTGGAGAAGATCGAGCAAAGCGAAGGCATTGAGCGCAAAGGACTGGTGCTGGCTACGATGATGAAACTCAAGCAGGTTTGTAATCATCCGGCGCATCTAGTTCAAGATGGCTCAAGTCTGGAAGGGCGTTCTGGCAAACTTGCTCGACTCGAAGAGATCATCGAAGAGGTTCTGGCCGAAGGCGACCGCGCGCTCTGCTTCACGCAGTTTGCCGAGATGGGTCATATGCTCAAGCAATATCTTCAAGAGCGATTCGGGCGCGAGGTGCTGTTCCTGCATGGAGGCACGAGCAAAAAGGCGCGCGACTCGATGGTTGAAAGATTTCAGAAAGAGGGTGGCCCGCCCGTCTTTTTGCTATCGCTGAAAGCCGGAGGCACTGGTCTCAACCTGACGGCAGCGCAGCACGTAATTCACTTCGACCGATGGTGGAACCCCGCCGTTGAAGATCAAGCAACTGATCGCGCCTTCCGCATAGGGCAGAAGAAAAATGTACAGGTGCGCAAATTCATTTGTGTCGGCACGCTTGAGGAACGCATAGATCAGATGATCGAGCAGAAGAAAGAGCTTGCGAGGCGAATAGTAGGCGCAGGCGAATCGTGGCTCACCGAGTTGTCCACGGCTCAAATACGCGAGCTTGTTCTACTGTCATCCGATGCCGTTTCAGAGGAATGAGGGAGGAGAAGATGGGCGATTGGGATTTTTGGGATTACAAGCGAAAACCACTGCGCGAGGCCAAAGGCGGCATTAAAGCTAAAAGTAAACGCGGCCAGATAGGCGAGACTTGGTGGTCGAAAGTCTTCATCAGCATACTTGAATCGTTTGACATCGGAGCGCGCCTGTCTCGCGGGCGTTCTTATGCTCGCAGGGGCCAGGTTATGGATTTGGAAATCAAGCCGGGGCTTGTAACGTCAAAAGTTCAAGGCTCTGAAAGAAAACCCTATAAGGTTCGCATAAAACTCAAGCCACTGTCGGATGATGATTGGAACCGCGCTGAAGAAGCTATGGCCGATCAAGCGCTTTTTATGGCAAAGCTCCTTGCGGGCGAGATGCCTCGCGAGATCGAAGAAGCCTTCGCTGCCAGCAGCCTGAAACTCTTCCCGAATCGTAAGCGCGATCTGGAAACCGACTGCTCTTGTCCGGATTGGTCCAACCCCTGCAAACATATCGCGGCGACATATTACATACTGGCAGAAAAATTCGACGAAGACCCTTTTTTGATCTTCGTATGGCGTGGTCGTACCAAGGAGCAAATCATAGAGCGGCTGCGCGCGTTGCGGAATTCAATACCGGCGCAGGACGATCTAACACTCGAACATCGAGAATTGATACTGGCCGAAAGCGCCGCGCCTCTGGCCGAATGCATCACCAATTATTGGAACGTAGGTGATGATTTTTCCAGCCTCCGCATCCGACCGCAAGCCGCCGAAGTTCCGGATTCAATCCTGAAGCAATTAGGCCCTGCGCCTATAGAGATTCAGGGGAAGAATTTGGCAGAGATGCTTGTACCTGCCTATGAGACGATGACAACATCAGCGGCAATGAGAGCGCTCGATCAGTCGGGGCGCATTTCTGAAATTCTATAACTTTCCGCAATAAACAACCGCGCAACCGGAAGTATACTCTTCACATTCTTGTCGGAATGACAGCCGGACGTTCCGCCAAACCCGCCGTGAACCATCGTGATCACGGCTCCGATCTTTGCTATACCGAACCAGATCGCGACGAATTCGATTGAGTCGGGCAAAGCAATCAGCACGCGACCTTCCATCTCGACACCAAGATCAGCGAGCACATTACCCACCCGGTTCGCCATCTTTTGTACGTCAGCATAGGTATACTGTTGATCTTCATAGTAGACGGCGACTCACTCACCTCGTCCTTCCTCGATACGGTCATCAAGAAAGTAAGTCGCCATATTAAACTGCTCGGGGAAGACGGTCTTCATCGGCTGTTGACGGCTCGTCCATAAGGTCGAGGGCATATGAGATCGTATTTATAAGCGAATAAGTCGGCTGAGTGTTTAAGAAGGTCTTTAGTATTGGCTCTGTCAAGCTTGCCGAACTCGGCTTTTACTACTGTTTGGCTCTGCCTGGCCGGGTTGGCACGCTAACTGAAACATTCCATCGCTGCTAAATCACTAACCGTCGTTCAATACTAGGATTCCAAAGAGGACAAAACCAAGTCCGCTTCAGCATCGCGGCGGCGGAACATTCCTCTTTCAATTGTAGTTCCGCGCCATAGCCTTTTCATCAATCTGATCTGCGAGGCTATCTCTATATAATTTTTTGCGGGTACTACCTCCCTGATGGCGCGCATCTCCCTTCTCCTGTCTCCTTCCAGTAATCCCCCCCGGTTAAAAACCAGGGACAGGAGAGCCCCCTGACAGTTAGCGTGTACAGTCTCTATACCAGGAAAGACGCTTCGAGTCGTCTCCCAGAACTTTGGTATCGTCACCTCTTCATAAACGGCTAGCGCTGCTGTCCAGGGAATTGTAATATTTCTAACTGAAGAAAGCGCGGCATGAGCCTGTGCTCCGGTCTTCCTGGCACAACTGACGAGACGGTTGATATCTTCTTCGGTTAAATGCGCTGACCAGTCATTGCGAATTGTTGCCGACCCGTTATATCCAAGATCATACCCAACGCCTATGGTGACGCCGGAAGCTTCGCCCGGCCATGTGGGCGACTGAAGAAAGCGTTCATAATATGGCTTGCCCCCTCCAACTTCAAATCGCAGTATCAGTTGCATGCTAGCTTCATTAAGCGTCATGGTCTTCCTCCTTTGCCCTCGATAGAACATCAATGTGTGCTTCAGTAACGTCAGAATCAATCAGCTTAGGATCGTTTAAACCCGCAAAGATCCCAACCGGCGATAAGTTACTGGTAGGTGCCTGTGGCACAGGCGAATTCTGTGCAACGCTTGGAGGGGTTTGCTTTCTAACCGCGTCCTTCACATACTGGGCCAGTTTCATAACTGAATTAACTCCTTCAGTACCAGCACTAATTGTTAGCGCCGTGATAAACAAATCCCAACGCGGCACCATGTCTAGATCGGCAGCCTCCAAGACTCTAATCTTTTTTGTTGAAAGGGCTATCGCAAGACCTAGAGTGAAAGAGATGAAACCGAGCATTACCTTTTTTGCATCAACATCTGATATTCCGCCCGGAAGCAGCACGGGTTCGCCCGATCGCTTCTTAGAAAATTTATCTTTCAACAAACCGATGGTTATTGAGACGATGGGTTCTGCTAGCACCTGTAGAAATTGCTGAATTCCAAATCCTATGGCGGCAACAACTGGCACTAGATGCGTTGCGTCCAGACTATCTTTTAGTATCATAATAGAGGCACCTCCTATCAGTTAAGATGTTACTTGGCGGGCAGCAAATTTATTTTGCCCGCGCGCATTGAGATGGAGAAAAGCGCTATTTAAGGTTTTCAATAACGCATATGAACGAGTTGCCGGTGCGTTGTTTTATAAAGCCCTGCGAATTTAAGCGCACCACCGATCTGCGAATAGAGTCGCTCTCGTTTCCACCTATGCAGAAAGCAAAACCGCCCTGTGTGTCTTGCCCTATCTCGATGACTATGACCGAGTGCGAGACGTAGTTTTTATGCGACTTAGCGAAGTCGAAGTCGAAGGTGTTACTGCTTCGGTTATGCTGGATTATATCACCGACGTTTGGGGCGTGGTCGTTGATTTTGCGGCCTCGAAAGACGCCCGTTTCGTTCTCGGCGTTTTTAATCACCTGATTGACAAACACTGAATGCGCCATAGCGAACTTGAACTCGTCAGCATTCGCTCCAGCCTGTTTTACACACCAGGACACGAAGACAGCGGACCAGGGGACGCTTGTACAACTAGCAAACGGAAACCCTATGGCTTCGGTCCACTTTTTAATCTGTCTGCAAAGCGTAGAGTCGGCTTCGTTTGTGAATTGGAATCTGGCATGTTGATCTTGCGCAATCCTAGCGAGTTTCTTAGCGAACAGTGAAGGTGTAGGCATAATTTTTCTCCTTAATATTAAACGTCAGGTGGTGTTTGGAAATCCGGGGCTATACCGGTCAAAGATGGCCCATCGCTTTTTGCCAGTGGCCCCATTCCGAAGTTTGCAAAAGTTCTCCAGATTTCTCTTTTGGCATTTAAATGTTCAGTTTGCGATAGTATGTTCGCCGTCCTCATTTCATCGAGCGTAATCAGTATAAATTGGCGCATATCGAGGAAGCTTGGATTTGAAGTTGAGTGTTTGAGCGCATCAAAAACCAATCTCATTGCGAGAGGCGCGCCTATCCTCCTGTTTATTTCGAGAAGTGCGGCGCACCAAATGACTCCTATAGTATGTATATCTGTAAAACCACTCTTGCCAAGGCTCCCAAAATTAATTGATTGCACGGGGAAATTACTCGTATAACGGACCCCCCTCAGTCCATCAGGCTTATCAAATGCCCATGCTCCTATTGCCTCGGCCCTCGCCACTGTACAAGCAAAATAATCACTCCAGCCTTCTCCCATACCCGCGCTTTGTGGCTGTTCCAGCACGCTGCTATTGTTATTATGAGCAGATATAATTCGCTTGGTGACGCCATGGGTGTACTCATGAAAGACCATAGTTGCATCGAGCGCCGTATGCCTCCCCTCAGGCGTTAGACCGAGGTTCAGTATGGGACTGATTCCATCCACTTGGAAATCCAGATTCGCGTAGCCGTTAATCTGTATGGTGAAGACTCTCGTATGAAGCAGGTCGTGCGCTATTCCGCCCCTCCTAAGGTTATCGAATTGAAAATTCCCCTCCCCCTCCCGGAAACCGAGAAGGTAAAAGAAATCGTGCATAAAGCAGGTATAAAAGAAGGCATCAAGAAGCTCTTGATCTTGAGTCGGCGGTTCGGTGGGGTTGAAGACTACGACACCATTGTCGAGCACTCCTTTAAGAGGCGCTAAGTCTCCAGCATCACCCACAGGATTTACAAATGAGCAGTTGCCGACTGTCGAATCAAGATGAACCCAGGAGTCGGGAAAACCGCCCGCCAGGTTGGGCGGAGATGATGAAATACCGTAAAAGCTTGCCGGAAGCGGGAAGGTGACCATCTGGCGCGGGAAGGCTGGGCTGACAGGATGAACATTGCCTCTGGCTAGCGCAAGGCAGTTTAACTGGCGACAGTACAACACCCTTGATGTATTGGCGTCTATTAACACTCTGTAGCGGCCCGCAAAATCCGGCAAGGCAAGGTTGATTTCCCAAGCTAATCGCAGATCATTATTTAAGGGGAACCAAACAAGGTTTGCCTTGATTTTATCCGCAAACGGGCCTTTATTGAAAAATGTTGTCTGGTCGTTAGAGTTACTTGAGAAAGCAAGCATTTCCGGTACAAACCCACTAAGATCAACAGCGGGCTTCTGCCCCGGCTGGATTTCTTCCTCGTCTGTCGCAACTATATGGTCAGCGGCCTTGAGCACAGCTCCTCTGGCAGGGATTCTGGCTGAGACTTGCTTACTCTCAGGTATAGTTATACTGCTTCCAATGACTCGCTCAAGGGCACCGCTCGGACCGAACAAAACGGCTTGATCTGTTTGAAAGATATTGATCCCTTTGTGCTGCTGCTGGACATGTATGATCACTGCGCCGGTACTGGTTTCTTGCCGGACAGGGCTGGGCTTATATTCTGAAGCCTGATCCTTAGTCAATCCCCTGACGGTCTTCGTCGCGTGTAGATGCTCTAAAGCCCTATGTGTATAATTGCCTTTTTTCTTTGGCGCGAATTTTGAAACCACTGTGTTTGGATTTCCCGTAAAAGAATCAAGTCCTTCTATAACAACGATGTGCTTCTTCGGTAGTTTTTCTGAAACCGATTTTTCGTACCTTCGCAATCTCCGCTTTCCAGAGGCAGTCACTTTGCTTTTTCTAAAGTTGCGCAGGTCTCTTTCTTTTTTCATGGAAGTTATTCTCTCCAAGAAATGGAACTATAAGTATTGTTCCCCAGCGGGTTAAGGATTTTATAATCCGGCCTGCCTTCTTGCAGGCCGGATAACTGGCGCGCATCAAGGCTCGCTAACGCTCCCGGCAACTGCTCAAGAGTTGTTAGACTCTACTTGGTTGTTTTCTTTAGCATGTTGGCAGCAGCCTTAACTGAAATGTTGATGCCGAAGCCGACACTGTTCTTCCATACTTTCTTCAGGTCATTGTTTAGTTGTCCCGGCGTTGCGTTATCACCCTCCATCAACGTTCTTGGTTCCTTCACCTCAGTTCGAAGCAACCCTACGTAAAACTGAACATATCGCGGCCCCCAGCCCGCTCCAAGCAAATATTTTTTCAGTGGTTGTTTCGCTATCGCTATACCGCCGACAAAATGTGGCACCCAGCCGAAATTGCCTTCCTTAACGTCAACCTTGGGGTAATACAGATTGAGAAGAGCAAGAATGTTCAGCTTGTCTACTTTCTTAGCCGTTATGGTATTTGCCGTTGAATCAAATTCAAGCTGGCTCGCGCGCTTGATGGGGATTCCTATGCTGACATCCCACCAAGACCGCCCCTCGTTGTCGAAGACCCTTGATTCAGACACATCCTCAGGCTTGGCCGCTAATACAACAGGGCATTTGCTGCAGAAATCTTCCGGCTCAGTTGCCTGCTCACAGTTGATACCGACTCTCTTGAGCTTAATGATTCGCGGTTTGATCGTTATTTTGGAAGTAGCGGTGTCCTGATCCATGTAGTCGGCAACATAGATATTCTGCGGTGAATTTCTACCTGCTGGCAAGCTGCTCGTTACGGTGCGGAACAAATCAAACGCTGCCAGAAGATGGGCTACCTGAGTTGGAAGTACTTCTTCTACATAGACCTCATAAATAGGGCGATAGTCAAGGTTCGGTTGCTTGTTTAAATGTATCAGGAGGAAATAGACACGCTTGGCCCCGAATAATCTTCCCCGCTGGTTAAAATCTCTTAGCGTCCGATCTCCGCCATGATAAACGTACCAGTTGCTACTTTCGACCTGCTGCTTGCTTCCTGAACCAGCAGAACCCGACCCGGACGCCGCAGGCGGATTGGGAGTCGGCCCGGTGCCTGGGGTAGGATTTGCACCGGGGGCCGGATTTCCGCTTGCGCCTGTAGCGCCAGCACTTGGGGCAGATATCGAGTTCGCAGACGAAGATTCGCTTGGCTCACTCCATCGCAAAACGTGAATAATACAGTAGAAATCTTTTCTGGTGGTGAAGTCGCCTGTCGGGAGGTCAGGCATAATCGCAGGAAATTTACTCAACGTCTCCTTTATTAAACTGGCGGCTCGACTGGGGGAGTCAATCGTGCCGCTGGCTTCATTAACATAGCTCTTTGCAGCCGCGGGCAAAGTAATAGGGCACTTATCAATCGTTTTGTCTGGTTTTTTTTCAGGTGTTGTACCAGCACTCTGGGCTAATGTGGTTGTGGAAAGAATCAAAGCATATGACAGAAGCACTATATAGCGTAGCGGTTTCATCTTAATTCCTCCTAGATTGCCAAATTTGGCGATACACTGTGGTCACTGGTTAGCCGAAGAGCAGTAATTTTCGTTACGACGCATCAAAGCCCTTCAAGCATACAATTGTTAAACGCGACCGAAGCAGATGTTTTCATCGAAAACACCCTTTGATTCGCGGAAAAAGGCCAGAACATCAGATTTCTGATACACGGCAATAATCTAACTAATGAGCCATTATGAGTTTAAGATACTCATGGCGGTAGCCAACGATTGACGTACAGCATTATCTCTAGCCGCTTCGCTTGCCATGTCATTAGCTTCAGCTTGACTCTTCACCAGCACACCGGATTCAAAAGATCTTAGAGCTAATCTTACGTTTTTCATCTTCTCCTCAAGTGACTCCCTAGCTTGTTGCGCTTGCTCTTTGGCATGCTGCGTGGCATCAGTCTTCTGGACCTGCCGACTGATTTCGTCTCTTAATGTATTCTCGTTCTGCTGCGATGGCAGTCTGCCGAAGTAATATCCGATGATGACGAAGATAAGCGGCTCCAAACGGCTGACCATCCTTTCGTCGGCCAGCGGCCTAATCCAGCCCACCAGCGCCGAGCCATAAAGAAGAACAAACAAGAAGGTCAGCGCGGCCATCATCCAGCTTTTTATGGCTGCCGCTACGGCTTGCCCTTGAATAGAGTTATTAATCAGTTTGGCCCGCATGAATTCGTTCCATAATCAGGTGCACAAGCCTTGAGAAACGCATTGCAAATCATTAAGGCGCGTTATATAAATTCCAATGGCCGTATCAAAAGGGTTGTTCGACCAGGAAGACGATCTGTCGAATTCAAACTGTTTCGACTTGTTGCCTTCACCACATAACGCACCGAATCGGCGTATAAGCTATCTTCAGAATCAAGAAAAACTTGATTCGTTATTTTTAAGTGAAGGATTCTTCCCAAAAGAATTTTTCTACCGCTGGCTGCTGCTTGTGGGAGACAAAAAGATATGCCCCATTCCTCAGAAGTCACAGGACTGCTTATCAAATGGTGCGACGGCGACCTCACGGCCCTCGATCAACTTATTCCTCTGGTTCACAAAGAACTGCACGACATCGCGCACCGTCAAATGCGTAATGAGAATCCGGGCCATCTTTTGCAGACAACAGCATTGATTAATGAAGCATTTCTACGGCTTATTGATCAAAATCGGGTTCGCTGGCAGAATCGAGCGCATTTTTTCGGCATTGCAGCAACGGTGATGCGCCGCATATTGCTCAATTACGCACGCGACCAGAAACGCCTCAAACGGGGCGGCGGGGCCATTCGGGTGTCGCTTTCTGAAGGTGACGCCATATCAATGGAGAGGTCATTCGAGTTAATCGCTCTTGATCATACTCTCAATCGTCTGACGCTGGAAGATGAGCGAGCAGCCCGGGTCGTCGAACTGAAATATTTCGGAGGTCTCGACGTCGAAGAGATAGCAGAGGTGCTGAAGGTATCCCCGATCACTGTAGAGCGCGACTGGAAGTTTGCAAAGGCGTGGCTGGCCCGCGAAATTTTCAAATGAAAGATAACAACTGGAAGCGCATTAAAGAAACATTTCACGAGGCCGTCGGCATGAATTCCGAACAAAGAGATGCGTATCTCTCCCAGTCGTGTGCAGGAGACGATTCATTGCGCTCGGAAGTCGAATCTCTGCTCTCCGCGTTCGACAATAATCAAGAATTCCTGGACCACCCTGCGTTCAGTCTCGGCCTGAAGATGATAATGGAGGAGGCGAAAGAAGAGTCATTAGAAGGGAAACTGATTGGTCCGTATAAGATTCTCAGATTGCTCGGCAAAGGCGGGATGGGGAAAGTCTACCTGGCCGAAGACACTAAGCTTGATCGTAAAGTCGCTCTTAAGTTCCTCTCAAGCAAACTCACCGATGACGTCTGGGCCAGAAGACAGTTGATAAAAGAGGCTCGGGCCGTAGCAAACCTGAATCATCCGAACATCTGTATCGTGTATGACCTCGAAGAACACGATGGCTACATCTTCATAGTGATGCAGTACATCAAGGGCGAAACGCTTGCCGCCCTGATAAGTAATAAGCTCCTTGAACCCAAGCAGGTTGTTCGCCTCGCCGTCCAGATAGTGAGCGCGCTGGCAGAAGCTCAGGCCCACGGCATCGTTCACAGGGACATCAAACCGCAGAACATTATGGTCACGGCAGACGGGCAGGCGAAAGTTCTCGATTTCGGGCTGGCCAAGCTCATTCAACAGAGGCAGGGGGCAACCGACAGCGAGAGCCTGAGTTCGCGATTGGGCGGAGTGCCCGGAACTGTGCCTTACATGTCGCCGGAGCAATTGCGCGCCGAAAAACTCGATTTTCGCAGCGACATCTTCAGCTTTGGGATTGTGCTCTACGAGATGATAAGCGGAAGAAATCCTTACTCGCGCGCAAACGATGCCGATATCATTACAGCGATTTTAACGAGCGACCCGCCCCTGATAAACATTGTCGCTGATATCCCGGCTGAGATGGCGCGTATTACACATAAGTGCTTGAATAAGAATCGAGATCAACGCTATCAATCAGCGAGCGAACTGCTTCTGGAGTTCAACAATCCTCAAAATACTACGGGAACCCGTCCGCGCTGGCGGCGACACTTTAAAAGACCTCTTTATATAGCGTTCGCTTTGCTGATGCTTATCATCGGAGCCGCAATCATATATTACTTACTGGTGACAAGAGTTCGGACGCTGGCAGTGCTTCCGGTAATTAACGAAGTCACCGACGCCGACACTAAGGCTCTAGGCGCGGCGTTTAACGAAGTTCTCATCGACAGGCTTTCGCATTTATCAAAGCTTCGAGTTAAAGCGCCGACGGTTGTGCCCGAATACGAAAATCAGGAAATTGCCCAACAGAGAGCCGGGAAAGATCTCAACGCTGATGCAGTGCTCATGGAAAGGCTTTTTCAACAGAGCGAGTCAACATTCCTCCATGTCACACTCGTAGATGGAACGACCGGCTCGCAAATCTGGCAAGAAGTTTATCCATTAACTTCAGACATACTCACAATACAGAAGCAGATTGCCTATCAGATAATATTCAACCTCAATATCTCATTTACCGAATATGAAAGGGCGCGCTTATTAGCGCCTCAGACCGAAAATGAAGAGGCTTACAAAAATTACCTGCGCGGGCGTTATTACTGGCAGATGAGGGATGAAGAAAACATCAAGAAGGCCATTTATTACTTCGAACAAGCGATCAATCAAGACCCCCTCTACGCGAGGGCCTATGCCGGGCTGTCCGACTCTTATGTGTTATTGACAACAGTTGCTTACGGCACACCACTATCCACCAGAGAGGCGATGACGAAAGCGAAGTCCGCTGCCAAAACAGCTTTAGCTCTTGATGATACGCTCTGCGAAGCTCATACATCCATGGGCACATACTTGTTAAAGTATGAATGGAACTGGCAAGAGGCTGAAAAAGAATTTAAGCAGGCAATTCAGCTCGATCCGACCTACGCCCCGGCGCGCTTTTATTACTCAATTCTTCTGACATTAATGGGCAATTTCGATAAGTCGATAGAAGAAAGCGAAGCGGCCAAAGATTTGGAACCATTTTCTCCTCGCTACGACTGGAACCTCGCATGCGCTTATTACTTCGCGAGGCAATATGACAAAGCCGCCGATTCCTGTAACAAAGTTCTCGAAAAAAATCCGTACCACACATCAGCGTTGAATCTTCTCGGCTACGTCTATCAGAAAAAACAGATGACTCAACACTCTATGGATACTTTTCAACGGCTGTACGACGTAAACCCGATATACGGGGCGGCCCCTCTAGGCTTTGCCTATGCCAAGGCGGGCAGAATAAGTGAGGCGTTAGATAAGCTGCGGGAGCTGTCGGAGAATCCTAAAACGCCCCCCCAAGAGAAAGCCATCGTTTACTTAGGGCTTGACGATAAGGATCAAGTATTCAAATTTTTACAGGATGCTTGTAATGAACGATTCGCAACCTTTCCGTCCTTAATTATTGACCCGCTTCTCGACAGCTTTCGTTCAGACCCGAGATTTGCCGAACTTCTTCGTCGCGCTAATCTCGCGCCCTCATGAACAAGCGACAAAACTGCTCTGAGCCTATCTGTCACGGCCTGCGCGTCTGGCCTCTCCTGCGGGTTAGAAGCGATAAGCTCTGCGACTATATCGCACAGCAATGAAGAAACATTCCGTCTCAATTTTGATATAGGAACAGGATTTGAAACGTCGAGTAATTTCCCAGTTAATAAGAAATATATAATTGCTCCGATGGCGTATATGTCTTCGGGTGCGCCGGACTGCACAGGGCAAAAATCACGCGATTCCGGTGGAGAAAATCCAGTAGTATTCCACATCGAGGGATCGGGCTGGTCTACACGACAGGCTCCTTCAAAATCCAGCGGCCTCAATTCCCCTTTTTTCGTTATGATGAGATTGCCCGGTTTACAATCACGCCAAACCCAACCGGCGGCGTGTATCTGAGATATAATTTGTGATAGCTCAATTCCGTACCTTAACACTTGAGGAACTGTCAGCCGCTTGCGCCGCTTGATGAGCAATTGACGGAGATCTTCGCCTTCAATAAATTCCGTTACCAGATAATAGTGATCTTCTGCTTCAAAAGATGAATAGATAAGCGGCACATTGACGCCAGCAGCCCGCAAAAGTTTAAGAACTCGCTCTTCATTTCTAATTCTCCAGTGGCCGTCACGACCGTCCCAACTCAACTCGCCGCCTCTGCGACCCTCTTTCAATACGCAAAGGCGCGGCGGATTTACACTCAGGTCAATGGCTTGATATACGCCTCCTTTTCCCCTCTGACTCAAAGCACGGAAGACATGATGAGTTGTATTGAGCGGACTATCAGGCGTTTTTAAATTTCGCGCTAGTCGTTTGCGAGCGAAAGGATTAATAACCCAAGATGGTTCTGCTTGTTCACCTTGAAACAAGTCCGGGACTAACTCGCCATCGGGATTTCGAATAGCGCGGGTTCGCGTGCCATCAGGATTTTCTATCTCTAATTGCTTAAATCCGCCGTAGCGGTAATAGACGCAGCCTTCGGGCCTGAACTTTGTGTCAAAAGGCACGACCGGGGCAGACAGTCCGAGCGTTAATTTGTGCAACCGCCGCGCCAGGCTCACAGCTTCTTCATCGCCCTGCGGGTAGACTGTGATGAACTTCCCGACCTGGCTATAGCTACCGCCGAGGCCGCGATTGATCTCACCCAATGTCGGCAATGAAGAAGGCGCTTTAAACAAGGCCCGGCGTGATTGCAGAAACGGAGCTACGCGACGCATAACATCGCAGGCTGTCAGCAAGCTCGCTGAGATATGGAGCTTCCAGCCTTGCTCGGGATCACCTCGCGTTTGCGCGCGGCTGAAGCTCCATATGGAATCATTTTGGGTTACAGGCAGATAGTGCTCGCGAAGTTTTTGCCAAAGCTGACAAAGCGACTGGGCAATAATATTCGTATCCCTACACCTCTGCTCAAATTTCTGTTGACCGTCTGCGCTCATAAATGACTGTTGAAAAGAGATTCGCTTTACGGCTCCGGCGCTAAACCGTCGTCTATACTGGGTTTCACGCCGAAATCTGTCTGGCCACCCGTCGCAGCTCCGCAAGCTCCGTTAGCAACCATGTACGCACTGCTTGTTAGCACATCGGCTGGCGGTGGAGGGACGGTATTCAGATCCGTCACTCTATGAAGCTGGGGCGAATCAGGATTGTTACTGATGATCAGCATCATGTACGCTTTCCAGGCCTCCGAGTTGGGGCCTCCTAAAATGGCGCTTAAAGACCGGGCTTTAAGCAGTTCATCAAAGCCTGGTTCATTTGCTATCCTGGCAGGTATTCCAGCTAACTTTTGAATGATCGTCTTTGGTTGAGCAGCCATATACTTATTCCTCCATAGATTAATCAGGCTGTATAGCCTGTCGTTTAATCATCTTGTTTATGAACCCAGCGGATTCACGACATTTGCACAGACCAGAAGGTCCGCCATACCAAATTCGTTGCGCTCCCTCTGGCCCAGATCCGGTTTCCAGCCGCGTTCTTTTAGAATGGAATGCGGGCTTGATCGTATGAGCTTAACAAACGTCTCAGCGACAATTCGGCTGCCGACCGGCCCCAATCGTTTTCCATTGTGAAAGATCTCGGCTTCTCTCATTATGTAGTACCAAAGCGGCGTCCTCTTATCGAATTCAAAATCCGTGAAGGTTTTTGGAAACGGATATTTCACCATCTCACTCGGGCTTATCGGCTCAAAGCCGAGTGCCTGTGCTACATCCTGCCCGGACGGCAGCCCCAAACGGCTCCCACGGATCAAGTCCAAAACGGGCAGTGATTGAAACTCCGACTTCGTTATATGCGTGAGGAAGTTCGTGAGAATTCCCAGAGCCGGGGTAAGAGATGTGCCAAATTTTTTCGCATAGTTGAATTTCGGATTATTGGCAATGCCGTTAAAGCCTGTGAAATCGAAAAAGCGCGTCCAATCTATAATCCAATTGCTCGGTAAAGTAGTATTTAATCGCAGGCCGCCAAATCCTGTAAAAAGTAAGAGGTCCACAAATTTGGCCTTGCCTGATTTTTGATCTGACGGCGACTGAAATACCCGATTCCACTCATAGTAATCGATAAGCATACTATGGCCCACGCGAAATGCCGCGAGTGAGAACTCAACCGGCATAAACGGCGCTTCTCCATCTTTCACCTCTAAGCGCCTGGAGCCGTTTTTGAGCGCGTTCTTTAATGTGTCCTCCTCGATAATTTTCGGCAGAAAATCATGCAAAACAATCCATTGATAATGTTGAATCACCTTCTTGCGAGCCGCTTCAAATATGACGGAGCCTGAAGACTGGCTATCCTGGCTAATGCGATCTACGACACTGTTATGAAATTTGATAAAGGCAACGTGAGTCTGTGCAAGGGCCAGATTTTCATCGCTGCGAAGGTCGCTTACAACGGCTATCTTATTTTCCCTGGGCAAGTCATTATGATAAACGCGATCTGCATCATCAGTCTTCACCGCCTCAGTGTCGCCGACCTGTAGATGAACCTGATCGGCATTGTACAAATCCGGCGCTTCAGACGGACCTGTTCCGTATAGACTTTCAAGGTCCAGAAATGGCGACCGCAGATTCTCGACTTCATCAGCGTTGACTCGATCTGAGGGTATATCGAAATTCACATCGAGCGAGATGTCGTGAGCAATAAACTGGCCGAGGAACGTATACCCGGCTGGCAAGCTCGGATTTTCGCTCAAGTCCTGATTTAAGAACATGAGTTTACCCAGTTCAATAAGGCTTTCATCAGTAGTATCTAATGGTGGAAGATCAGCAAATAAACGACCAAATCGGAATTCAGGCTTCGCCTCCGCAGAAACATCTTCATCCAATGCTGAAGTGTGAGCGAAGTCTTCCATCGCGAGTGAAGCTGAAGCGAGACCTTCTTTGACAGGGTTAGCATTCGTATTCAGATTCCAATTTTTCATATACGCGCTCCTTTTCACAACGGTATTATTGATGCCATCTAACCAGCAACCCTGTGCAATCTCGGTATCTCGTCAGACGCGGCAGTGGTTGTTAATACTGAACTGGCTGCACTGCGACAAATTTCCAGAAATTGCCCGGATAACGACCGTCCCGGAGACGTGAACATTGATTATCTGGTTATTTACCCCACCCAATATCTTAACGCACCAACTTGATTCAAAAACTATCATGTTGTAGTCGGGAAACTTACTGCTGCGCCCGCCTGCTGCTTCATGCCGTGTTGTCAAAATCGCGCGCGACCTTGTAGCATGAAGGTTTACTCTTAATGGCTAATCCTAATCTGAGCGAAGGCCATAGTTTTGGGGGCAATTATGATGGGGTTTGGTAAACGATTCTCTTACGCATTTAAATCTTTCTTCGGAATTCTGTCGAGCGGTGAAATACCTCCCGACGTTGCGCGGGAGTTGGCCCCGCCGCCTGCCCCTGTCGCGCCTGTTCAGCAACCGCCACCGGCTGTTGAGTCCTCAGATCGCGCAGTGCAGATGCTTGCTATCTTGCAGCGCGATGGAAGGCTGATAGATTTCCTCACCGAAGATATATCGCCTTACCCGGATGCGCAGATCGGCGCTGCCGTCCGCGATTTGCACCAGAACTGTAAGCAGACGCTTGAACGCTACGTCACGCTTGAGCCGGTTATCGCATCCGAAGAGGGCCAGCCCGTCACTGTGCAAGAGCCTGTTGATCCTGCCGAAATCAAGTTGATAGGCAACGTCTCTGGTCGCTCGCCGGTGCGTGGCATGTTAAGGCATCGCGGCTGGAGAGTCAGCGCAGTGAACCTGCCGCCGCTCCCCAGTGGCACAGGCCGCTCAGTAGTGGCTCAGGCAGAGGTGGAGATTCCCTAATCGAATTTTGAATTCGAGAGCTAGCTGCCTCGAAATTCAAAACTGAAATTTCAGGAGAGCATCTTGGACACAAAATATATAATTGGTATTGATCTTGGCACTACCAATTCGGTTTTATCTTTTCTCGACGGGTCAATCGCAGAAGAAGACGCTCGCATTGATGTGCAGCCTGTCCCGCAGCTCATCAACCCCGGTGAGGTGGCCGAACAATCCTTGCTTCCCTCGTTTTTGTACGTGCCGGGGGAGATGGATTTTCCGCAAGGAAGCATTTCGCTGCCCTGGGATCGCAAGGCGCAATTTGTCATAGGCGAGCTTGCGCGCAAGCGCGGCTCAGAGAACCCCGCCCGCTTAGTTGCTTCGGCAAAATCCTGGCTCTCTTACGCTGCCATAAACCGCAATGCGCCCATCTTGCCATGGCGCTCGCCTGATGAAGTGCAAAAGGTCTCGCCGGTCGAAGCATCTTCGCGCTACCTCGAATACCTGCGTAACGTATGGGACAGCCAGGTTGCCAAAAAGAAAACCGAGCTGGCTTTAGCCGAGCAGGAAATCTTCCTCACGATCCCTGCCTCGTTCGACGAAGAAGCGCGCGAGTTGACTCTTCGCGCGGCGGAGCAAGCGGGCCTTAAGCATGTTACGTTGCTTGAAGAGCCGCAGGCGGCCTTTTACGCATGGATCGAAGGCCAGGGTGAACGGTGGCGAAAGCAGGTCGAAGTCGGCAGCCTGATTCTGGTATGCGATATTGGCGGCGGCACTACTGACTTCAGCCTGATTACGGTCTCGGAGCAAGATGGCGAGTTGACGCTCAGGCGAGTAGCGGTCGGCGATCACATTTTGCTCGGCGGCGATAATATGGATTTGGCGCTGGCTCGCTTGCTTCAAAAGCGACTCGAAGACGAGGGCCATCGCATTGATACATGGCAACTGCACGGATTATGGCATCAGTGCCGAACCGCTAAAGAGAAGCTGTTTGCAAATCCTAAGAGTCAGAAGGAACCCGTCACGCTTTTAGGCAAAGGCACGAAGCTCGTCGGCGGCACTATCAAGACTGAACTGACGCGCGATGACATTATGCAAGTCCTGGTTGATGGATTTTTCCCCGCAACGGCCAGCGATGAGATGCCCGCGCGACAGCGTCGCATAGGATTTCAAGAGCTTGGTCTTCCATACGCCGCAGACCCTGCAATCACCAAACACCTTGCGCGATTTCTAACGCGGCAAGCGCAAGACGGCTCCGAATCGGAAACGATCCGCCGAGGCCAGAGCGGGCTGGCTTGCCCGACGCACATTCTCTTTAACGGCGGAGTGATGAAAGCAGCCAGTCTCCGCGACCGACTGGTTGAAGTCCTTAACGGCTGGCTCGTCCGAGAAGGCTTTGAGCCGGTGAAGGTATTAGCCGCCCCTGATCTCGACCACGCGGTTGCGCGCGGCGCGGTCTACTATGGAAAAGCCAAACGCGGGCGAGGCGTGCGCATTCGCAGCGGCGCGCCCAGAAGCTATTTCATAGGAATCGAGAGCGCGATGCCTGCCGTGCCGGGAATGGAAGCTCCCCTCAAGGCGCTTTGCGTCGTCCCTTTCGGCATGGAAGAAGGGACAGAGGCAAATATCCCCGACCGCGAGTTCGGGCTTGTAGTCGGCGAGCCTGCCGAATTCCGCTTCCTGAGTTCGACCGTGCGCAGGCAAGACCAGATCGGCAGTTTAATTGAGGATTGGGGCGATGAGATTCAAGAGCTAAGCCCGCTCGAAGTAACCTTGCAGCTCGACGGCCAGGAAGACACTGTGCTGCCCGTAAGGCTCGAAAGCCGTGTCACCGAAGTCGGAGCGCTTGAGTTATGGTGCGTCTCGCGCGACGGCCAGCACCGCTGGAAGCTTGAATTCAATATACGCGAGAGGGACGAGGAGTAATTGCGATGAGAGGCTGCGAAGGGTTGTTAGTTCTAAACGCCCGCATCGCCTCATCCTTCCGGTATTTCGCATGCAGTCACCTAGCCGCTACCTGATCGGAATAGACCTGGGCACTACCAATTCGGCTGTCGCTTACGTTGACACGCAAGAGACCGCCCAAAGCAACGCGCAAATCATCCATGTCTTCCAGGTGGCGCAACTCGTCCGGGAAGGTGAAGTCCGCGCCGCTCCGACGTTGCCTTCGTTCCTTTACTTCGCAGGCGATCACGAGGTTCAGGCGAGCGGTCTGCGTCTTCCGTGGCACGAGCACGTATCTCCTGTGACGGGCATCCTGGCACGAGAGCAGGGGGCGTTAGTGCCGGGTCGCCAGGTTGCGTCGGCCAAGTCGTGGCTCTGTCATAATGCGGTTGATCGCACGGCGAGAATCCTGCCTTGGGGGGCAGATCAACCGGATTTTGCGTGCTCGCCCGTCGAAGCTTCAACGCGTTATCTTGCTCACATACGAGATGCCTGGAACTACACGTTTGCAGAATCGCGCTTTGAGCAGCAGGATATAGTTCTGACAGTGCCCGCCTCATTTGATGAAGAGGCGCGTGAACTCACAGTGCAGGCTGCGCGCGATGCTGGGATCACTAATCTAACTTTGCTTGAAGAGCCGCTGGCCGCCTTTTACGCGTGGATCATCGCTCATCGAAGCTCGCTCAAGCGACGGCTTAAAGATGGAAACCTGGTTTTGATCTGCGACGTGGGCGGAGGCACAACCGATTTCAGTTTGATTCGCGCGCAAATTGTCGCTGGCGAGATTAGATTCGAGCGCATTGCAATTGGCGAGCACTTGCTGTTGGGCGGCGATAATGTTGATCTGGCGCTGGTACGCCGCGTCGAAGAGAAGCTCGGCAACCCGAAGCTCACCCTCAGACAGCGCAACGGCCTTGCGCGGCAGTGTTGCGCGGCGAAAGAGCTATTGCTCAGCGATGAAAGGATTGAGCGCGCGCCAATCAATGTGCTCGGCAGCGGGCGAGCAGTCGTGGGCGGAAGCCTTGCGACAGAGCTTACCTCAGAAGAAGTAGAAGAAACTTTGATGAAAGGTTTTCTTCCCCTCACAGCGCCTGACGATCTGCCCCCTCGCGACAGGCGAACAGGCTTGCGCGAGCTTGGGCTTCCATACGCGAGCGAGCCTGCTATCACCAGGCATCTGGCCGAATTTCTAACAAAGAGCTTCGACGCCGAAACATCAATAGGCTCAAGCTCGCCGGACCAGCAGGCAACTGTTAAGGATCAGCCATTGCGCCTGTTTCGCCCCGATGCCGTGCTGTTTAATGGCGGGTTCTTCGCCCCTGCAATAACTCGCGAACGGATAATCGAGACACTCACCCATTGGTTTCACGAAAAGGGCAAACGCTACAAACCGAGAGTCCTAAACAATGAAGCGCCGGAGGCGGCAGTGGCAATCGGCGCGGCTTATTATGAGAAGGTGCGGCGTAGTGGAGGATTGCGCATCAGCGGCGGAAGCCCTCGCGCTTATTACATAGCAGTGCAATCTGAAGGCAATCGAGTTCAGGCAGTGTGCATAATGCCGCGCGGCACGGAAGAAGGCACGAGCCTTGAACTTCCTGAACGGGAATTCACCGTGCTTACTAATCGCCCCGTCTCCTTCACACTTTACAGTTCTACAACGCGGCATGATCAGCATGGGGATGTGGTCTCGCTTGACGAGCCGGAAGCGCATCGTCACGCCCCGCTGATTACTGTGCTGCGCTACGGCAAGAAATCGCGTCAGGCCGAATTGGTTGTGCGCTTGCGAGTGAACTTCACTGAGGTCGGTACGCTTGAGCTATGGTGCGAATCGCTCAAGACCGATCACAGGTGGCGGCTTGGTTTTCAACTGCGCGACGCCGAAGCGCAGGACGAGTCGGTAGAGTCACCGACCGAAGAGACAGAGACTGTAATCGCAGACGAGGCAATCGAGTCCGCTGCGCGATTGATTCGCCGAGTGTTCGGCGACGAGCGCGACGAGCGAGAGGGGCAGGCCACGCCTGACGCGCTGGTCGGGAAGCTTGAGGCCGCGCTCGGATACGGGAAAGACGGCTGGCCGATGGCCGCAATCCGCAAGCTCTGCGATGTGATGCTTGAAACAGCCAACGGGCGCAAGAAGAGCGCGCGGTTTGAAGGCCGCTGGCTCAACCTGTTCGGCTTCTGTTTGCGTCCGGGATTCGGGGGAGCGGTTGATAACTGGCGCGTGGCCCAGGCGCGAAAAGTTTACATGTCCGGGCTCTGTTTTCCAAAAGACGTTCAATGCCAGGTCGAGTGGCTCGTCTTGTGGCGCAGAGTAGCGGGCGGCCTGAACGCCGGACAGCAGAACGAGCTTTACCATCGCTTGATCTCGACGCTTGGCGCAGGCAGTAAGAAACAGGCCGTCAGGCTCAACACGCAGATTGAGTATGAAGGCTGGCGATTGCTGGCGAGCCTTGAGCATTTGCCTGCGCAGACTCGCACCGCGCTCGGCCATATGCTGCTTGATAAGATCAAAGACAAGCCGACGAACAAGGGATACCTCTGGTCGCTTGGCCGACTCGGAGCGCGCATTCCGTTTTACGGCCCGCTAAATTGCGTTGTGCCGGTAGAGGCTGTCGAGCCGTGGGTCGAAGCTCTGCTTGATTTGCCTGAGTTAACGCAAGACGCGGCATCGGCGGTTGCGCAATTGGGCGCGCGCACGAATGATTCGGAGCGCGACATCCCCGAAGCTCTACGAGAAAGAACGATTGCCAGACTGATTCAATCCGGCAATGCGGGTGAAATGATCGAAAGCCTCCGAGTATATGTTCCGCCTGCGCGCGCCGACGCGCTACGCATCTTTGGAGAATCGTTGCCTGAGGGGTTGCGGCTCATGGGATAGCTTTTGCTGACTGGTAGTAAGCAGTCATAGTATCTTATTGACCATCGTAATGACCGCGCCGATCTTGGCAATGCCGAACCAGATGGCGTAGCGGCTGTCTTTAATAAACCCCGATCTCGTTGACTTTACCTTCTTTGATACGATCATCAAGAAAGTTGAACTGTTCAGGAAAAGAAATGGTCAAAGAGCTATTGTACTCCGACATTATTCGCCATTATGCATAACGCGCCCAAAACGTAGATGGCGGGGATGTGCGGAATAAAAAACGGGGCAGTAAAAATCAACACAAAATTCATTGCTTGAGCTAGGCACATATGATAGTATGCGCGCCGTTCGTTATCTTCATCACGAATGCCTCTTAGGTAGTAAAACGGGCACAACTCATAATCGGTCAAGTCATCGCAAGGTAGAGAGCACACGGGTTCCGAAGGTTTACTTATATTTCAAGTAGTTTGTTTAAACTCTCAATTAGGGTTTCGGCTCATTGGTAAACAGACATGATGCCAAATGATTTTGCCGCCCTCGATTTGTCGCGTTATGAATTGACACTTCGAGCTTCGAAATCAGTAAGCTTACCCGTATTTCTTGGCTCGACTTTGCGTGGAGCATTCGGCCATGCGTTGAAAGAAGCAGCCTGCGTGATGAATCATCACGATTGCGTTAAGTGCATGGCGGCAGATCGTTGCATTTATACTTATTTGTTCGAGACTCCTGTCCCGCCTGACGTGCCGCAGTTGCGAGGCCAGACGCAAGCGCCCCATCCATTCATCCTCTCTCCACCGATGTTGAAAGCGCCTGAAAGATCAGAGCGAGCGAGCGAGCAAAGCTTATCGGATGGGCAGGAAAGTAAGGCTGGTACGTTCGCCCGTAACAGACAGTCCTGACGAACGGCGGCATATGTCACAGGGTGATGGGTTGACGTTCGGGTTGTTGCTGATGGGGCGAGCGACAGAATACCTGCCTTATGTTGTTTATGCGGTGAGCGAGATGGCGCGACGTGGGCTTGGGGCGAGTCGCACGCCTTTCGAGCTTACTGAAGTGGCGATGATTGATGAGAGCGGGAATAGAAACCCTATATACAGGGGCGAAACGCAGCGCGTCATTGTTCCCGATTCTGCGACTATGAAGTTGAGCGATCTCATAGGTCGGCGTCTTGATCGGTTAGCGTTCAGCGCAAATACGCTCAAGTTGAAATTTCTCACACCTGCGCGGATACGGGTCGAGGGCGACTTACAGTTGAAAATGAGTTTCGAGTTACTGGCGCGCAACCTGCTGAGACGGATATCAACGCTTGCCATGGTGCATGGCCGCACGCAACTGGAGCTTGATTATCGCGGATTGATCGCATTGGCTGCCGATGTCTCTATCAGTACTTTTGCTCTGCGATGGTTCGATTTGGAGCGGTATTCGAATCGGCAGCGAACTAAGATGAATCTGGGCGGCTTCATCGGCGAAGTAGAATATACAGGCAAAGTGATTAAGGAATTTATACCGCTGATAGCAGCGGGCGAATTATTAAACGTCGGTACGGGCACAAGTTTCGGTTTGGGTAGATATGAGATCGTTGCCTGAGGGCAGAGCGAAAAAGATTGTAGCCAGAAAAAGAATGTAGCCAGTTGCTGATCTCCATTCCTTATTTTGTCTCGCTAAAAATCCGCCACTTCGCAGTAGACTTTGATCGCGCCTTTCGCTGTGGTCAGTTTTTCAAACAGCTCTTTGTAGTTCTCTAACCCTTTGACCGGGTGCGTAAGTAACTGCGCCAGCCAGCCTTCGTACTCGGCCTCAGCCTGCGCCATGTCGCGCACGCCCATCTCGAAGTATTCGCGATTGGCGTTCACTGTCCCGACCATCACTTTGTTGCCGAGCACGAATTCGAGATTGATCTTGTCGGCAGGAATTTCTATTCGACGGTCGCCGCCCGTCACGCTCGAAAGCACCAGCACGCCGTTCTTACCTAACGCTTGAAGACTGTCGAACACAACGGGCGAATAACCCGTCGCCTCGAATATGATGTCAAACGGCCCGTACTTCTTCGCGCCTTCGATGACCGGCAAATCTGCCGTTGACTCGTAAGTGGCTCCCAGAGCCTCTATCAAGTCAGAGTTCAGATAAGGCTTTCGCGTAAGGCCGAACGTAGTCACTTCAATCCCGCGCAACCGAAGCACCAGCGTAGCGAGCAGCCCGATGGTTCCTGCTCCCATCACGGCAGCTCGCCGGGGTCGCCAAACCCGCAGTCGCCGTTGAATCTCGTAAGCCTGAGCTATGCCTTTTTCGACAACCGACAGCGGTTCAAGCAGCACGCCGACGTGTTTTAGTCCCTGCGGAATCTTCACGATGTATTCGCGTCGTCAACGTAGTATTCCGTCAGATAGCCATGCGCGCGGTTGATGCCGCGCTCGGTGTAATTGTCATCCGTAGTCATGTCGCTCATGCCGATCAGGTCGTAGATGCTCGTGCCCGGTCGTCGCACTGTAGCCACGACGTAATCGCCCGGTTTGACTTCGGTGACGTTCGGCCCGACCGATTCGACTCGCCCGAAACTTTCGTGGCCGATCACTAGAAAGTCGTATCCAGCAGGCGCTTCGCCATACTCGGCGGCATTTATCTCTTTGTCCGTGCCGTCCACCCCGACCTGAAGCACCTTGACTACAACGCCGCGCCCGTTTGGTATGTCGCTCGCTGACGGTCTCGGCAGTTCGGCCAGATGCACTGTGTTCGGTTGTCCTGGCAGTACTGCTATAGCTTTCATGATGACGTTCTCCTTCATATTGCCTGAGTCTAATTAGACCCTTCTCCTTTATGTTCGGGCTTGTTGCTTAAAAACGCGGGCCAGTTTTCATCTCCTTTCGAGACGTAACCGGAGATGTCTTCTTCCCATCTCTTTTTCACATCCCGGTTGTAATTGAGATAGAGTTTTCCATCCACGATCTTCCACGCTTCCGGGTCGCCTTTGGCCGTGTAGCCGTGACCCACTGCCCACGCGCAGTAGCCGCCATATTGCGGCGTGTACTTTTCAGGCTCGCGTGTGAACATCTCGCGATTTTGTTCAGTCGCGAAATGCCACTTTGCACCATTCCATTCTGCCTCGAACTGGGCCAGCCCTTCAACAGGCTTTCCTTCCGTGAAGTATGCGACCGCGTCAAAACCTTTGAGCGCAAGCCCGTCCGTTTTATAAAAAGGTTCTACGCCTTTCTTGCTTACGGCATCGGCCTCAGAGGCTCGACAGCCAGCCGACGCGATAGAGAAAGCAAGAGCCAGGATTGCGATTATTGAGTTTTTTCTGAATTGCAAAATGTTCTCCTCGATTTCGTTTGTATGGATTTGCGCTACTGGCCGCTCTGTTGAATGAGCTTTGCGACCAGCGCCGTCCAGCCTGTTTAATGGCTCGCGCCGATGCCCGCGCCTTTGCCGATTATGATTACGTCGTAATGATTATCGTTAGACATACCTGTCCCTCCACGCTCGCGCGCGAGCTTTCCGCTTCAAAAATTCGGTATTGGATTTTCTGTTGTCCGGCGCGACTTTCGATGTCGCGCAGTCTTCAACTGTTAAATGACAGGTAGTCTGAAAAAAATTCCCTCCGCGCAAAAAAAGAATTTGCGTAGAGATCAGCGCCTAAAAACCTGTGCCTTTCGTGGTGAGCTTGATTCTCCAAATAGCCGTGTCAGCCGCAATGTATAACACCGTGCCGTCATCGCCCCACGCGCAATTCGCCGTAGGCACGCCTGTTTCGATTGTGCCGAGATGCGTGCCATCGGGCGCAAAGACGTAGATGCCGCCCGGCCCCGACGCGAACAGGTTTCCCTGCTTGTCTACCTTCAAACCGTCCGGCGCGCCGCGCTTCGTTTTTGCGAATTGCGTCGCGTCGAAAAAGACGCGGCCACCCGTGATCGTTCCATCAGCTTTGACATCGAATGCCATCCAGACCGAATGATTCGGATCAACGTCCGTGACGTAAAGGGTCTTTTCATCGGGCGAGAAGGCTATGCCGTTCGGGAGTTTTATCTCTTTCGTGAGCAGCGTAAGCCGACCATCTTTTGATAGACGATACACGCCGCAGAAATCCAACTCCTTGCCGGGATCACTTAAAAGCTTAGGCAAGCCAAAAGGCGGATCAGTGAAGTAGAGGTCGCCGTTTGATTTGTACACAAGGTCGTTCGGGCTGTTCAGTCGCTTGCCTTCATAGCGATCAGCGAGCGTGGTCTTTTTGCCATCGGCCTCAACCCTTGCGACGCGCCGGTCGCCATGCTCTGCGAGCACGAGCCGTCCCTTTGAATCATACGTCAAACCGTTCGAGCCGGGTTCGCGTCCTTCAAATGGAGCCGCGCCCGTATAACCGCTCGGCTTTAAGAACAGAGTCTCGCCTTCGCCCTTTTTCCATTTGAAGATGGAGTTGTTCGGGATGTCGGAAAACAAGAGGTATCCTCCTTTGCGATTCCACACAGGGCCTTCAACCCACTTATGTCCTTCGGCGATCTTTTCAAGCTGCACATCGCGCGGCACAAGCCGGTCAAAGCGCGAGTCGAGCCGGACGATCTTATTTGAAGAGCTTTCGCCTGCTTGCTTGTTGCCGACTGGTGAGCTTGAAATCGGTTGAGTGACGGCAACGCTCGCCGCAAGCAAAACCAAAAATCTTTTAATCCGTATTCGCATCGGTTGCCTCCAGAATCCTAATGTTATCTCAAAATCAATTAACTGCTAAGGCGAACCGAGAGATTGATGTTTCATAAGCTACCTTACAAAAGGATGAAACAATTCTGCATTGTTCTCATGCAATTCCGCGTCATGTGTAATTGAAAGGAGGGAGATAGAAATTTGCTCCTCAGTCCTGTGTGCAAAATATAGAGCCTTCCTCACGCTTAGGACATCCGCAACTCGTAAAACCACCAACTAAAAACATCCTGCCCCGCGAGTGTCTTTTTGCATGCTAATGATAACGACTGATGTGTCGAATTATCCGGCACGATGAAACTGTTCCCGGCACGCATTGCCGGGCAATAGGAGGATATAGCAAATGGCTAAATCGAAAGCGACTTCAACAAAAAAGAGCGCGGCAAAGCGAGCCGCCGCAAAAGCAAATGAAACAACAGTATCAGACAGAGGAAGCGATATTACGCCAGATCGCAGGCCATTAACAAAGATACAGGCTAACCGGCTGGCAAAGCTCACAAATCTAAAAGCGTCGGACCTTGCGGGCGGCACAATCGCCGATATCAGCGAAAAGTTCAAGTGGCGAATTAACCCGGAGCTGTTTTTCTTTCGCGAGATATGCGGTCGCGTCGTGAAGCGAGACCCCGCGACGGGCGAACTGCGGCCTGTGCCTTTCGCTACAGTTCACGTCCTGGATGCTGATTGCAGCTTCTTATGGTTTTTTCCCATCGAATCGCCCTGGTGCTGGGCATTTCCCATCATATGCAGATACGAAGAGATCGCGACGGTGACGACAGATGAGTGCGGGCGATTCTGCGTATTGGTGCCGCGATGGGACATTGACTGGATTCTGAGATGGCGCTTTGAGCGTCGCTGCATCTGGGACACCTTCCTTAAACCAACCATCCGAGACCTGCTCGAAGAATTGCGCCCGCCCGTAGAAGAGCGCCCAATCCGCCCGCGCCCCTGGCCTGAGCCTGATCCGCCGATTCCATTCTTGAACAAAACGGGCGGTATGTTTATGCGCCGCGCAGAAGAACTGGTCGGGCCGGAAATCGCAAGAAAACTTGCCGCTGTTGAAACCGCAACGAGCTTTGGCGTAAGCAACAAGCGGCATGCTCAGATGCTTGACGCGCCCGCATTCGCAAAACCGCTGCCGCCCCCGCTTCCGGCTGACGGTCTCAGATTGAGCAAAGGCGACAGGCCAAAGGAACTGGCAAAACAACTCAAAGTCAACCTCAACAGTTTAGACCCGCGCCGGTTCATCGGCCCGTTCAGGCGGTGCTGGACTGAGATATTCCCCGAATGGTCGCTGGTCGTGGACGTGCCCGACATCACATTCCGTGTCACGCAGGATGTCAACGGCGATGGCATTGAAGAGACGATCTATGATGAAGGCTATTTCGACATAAGATGGAACAGCGGCCCCATCCCGGATGTCACGCTCGAAGCAAGCCAGATTGCCGTGGCTGGCTTATCGTGCGACGTGCCCCCCATCCCTTGCACAGACACTCCTGAAATTGTGATGGCGGGCTTCATGCCTTTGCAGAATCTGCCCCTTCCTGCCGACCCTTATCACGACGCAGGCTCTGGTTATGGTCGCAGGACCAACCGGCCTCGTCCTTCGGGGATTGAAGCAGGCCCTACGCCGGACCTTGCCGAGTCGCCGTTTTGTGACGACCTGCACTTGCGAGGCTGCAATCGCATAGGCGGCGCTCTGTATTATCGCCTCAGGTATTCGTATGAAGGCGGGCCTGTCGTGCCGTTCACGACTCTCACCTGGACGCAGTTCCGATTTGATGGCGTGCTTCACGTGTTGAATGTAGGTTCAGATACGGATGGCTGGTACGATATTCTCGATCCTGCCGACGGCTGGATGGACCCGAACCTGCTGCTGAATTTTCGGACGGGCCAGTTCCAAAACGGTTTGTACATGGTTGACATGCAGCTTGGCGATGCGGCGAAGAACCCCATATCTTTTGGCGGAAGCGATGCCACTACGCCGATAGGGATAATGTTAGATAATGATTCGCCCAATGTAGATTTCACGATTAAATGGCGAAGGGCTGGCGAAATTTTGTGGCAGGATTTAGAGCAGATTTGCCCGGTTGTCACACGAGCTATCGGGCAGACCCTTGAATTCAGATTGACCTTCACGGCATCGGCGACTCACATGCGGTCGGTCAGTTTGAGAGGTGACGGGTGCGGCGGGCAGGCTCCGATCATGACAAGCGATCTGCCTGCGAATTGGCAGGGGGTTCGCGGTCACACACTCATCCCTCTACCTGATCCCATAATCCCGCCAGACTATAACGGCATGCAGCATTGGCACATCAATCCCAGTGACAATAGCGTCAGCCTTACAGCGTATTTCGAGTTGACGGGCCTCGCGCCGCAGGGAGTTTACAGCTTTTCCGCTGCGGCAGAAGGACGCACTTTCAATACGGCGGGCGGCGACAGCGGAGACGATTCAGACTGGTATTATGATCCCGTCTATCGCTGGACTCCTAGATATACACCCTTCGCAGTTGTTAATGAGTAAGGCGGTATTTCAAATCCGGTGACGCAGTTAGAGGGGCGAAGAAAGTTTTCGCCCCTCATTGTTTTTCTCATTCCACCACAGCAGTCGCTTCTATTTCGATCAGAAAATCCGCCGACGCAAGCGACGACACTCCAATCCAGGTGCTGGCCGGAGGACTGTCTTCAGGAAAGAATTCTTTCAAAGCTTCACTGACCGATTGAGCATCTCCGGTTTTATAATCAACCACATAGATGCGTATGGCCACGATGTCGGCAAGTGTTCCTCCGGTGGCTTCAACCGCCAGACGCAAGTTTCGCAAAGCCTGTTTCGCCTGCTCGCCAAGGTTCATTCCGCCGATGATTTGCTTTTCAGCATCCCAGGCGGTCTGGCCCGAAATATAAACAGTCTTTCCGCCCTGGCTCGTGACGACCTGAGAAAATCCAATCGGTAGACTTGGGAAAAGGGACTTCGGATTGATGTGTTCTTTGGGCATTGTTTCTCCTCGTTCACGCTGTATTCTGAGCGATGGCCTCGGCCTTTGCGCTCATTGCAGTCATTGCTTCATACAGCGCAAGCAATAACAGAGACGCGGTCAACAGCACAGGGCCGACGATCTCTAAACCTACACGGTTTGCGAGCACGCCTACCAGTCCCGGCAGCAACGATTGACCAAGCACTGCCGCAGAAATCTGAAAACCGATGGCGTTTCCTGTGTGCGCGACACCTATGCGAATAGGCGTCGCGGCAATCAGCGACGGGAAGACGGGTGCTGACGCAAGCCCCATCAAACTAAGACCTAGAAAACTGAGCAGGCTTGTGACGTTAAGCCATAAGAGCGCAGCGCCAATTGCTATGGCGATGATCGAATAACGCAGCAGAAGTCGCACCGGCACGAAAGCGACGATAAAGCCTGAGAGCAATCGCCCGGCGGTCAAGCTTCCCCAGTAGATGCTGACCCACATCCCTGCCGTCGTCATCGAAACTGCGCGCGATTCGGTAAATAAGGTGTAAGCCCATGTTCCGGCTGCGGCTTCGACGCCTGTGTAAACGAAAAAGACCGCGATGCTCAACCACACAACGGGCAATCTGAGTGTGCTGAGGCTCGAAGCCACACGCGGCTTGGCGGAAGGGGAAGTCCGCTCAGTCGCGCTCTGCTTAGGCCACCACTTGCGCGTTAGTATGAAACAGCTTGCCAGCAACAACTGCCAGAGGCCGACTATTTGATAACCGCGCTGCCACGGACGACCAGCCGCAAGCACGCTTGTCATAATCACAGGCCCCGTTGCTGCGCCTATGCCGTAACAGGCGTGCAGCCAGTTCACCATTCGCGCGCTGAACTCGGTCGCGGCAAAAGTGTTCAGTCCCGCATCAATCGCGCCCGCGCCTAAGTCCTGCAATCGCTCCGAGCGCAACCATCATCCACCACGCCGGAACAAGTGTATATCCGATCAAGCTGATTGCTGTCGCCAGACAACTCAGCGCCAGAAGCCACCCTACGCTCATTCGCGCAAGCAACCACCCGCTGCGTATGCTCGATGCCAGATAGCCGAGTGTGAACATCACAAGCAACGCGCCCAGCGCATCGAGCGGCAAATCGAAGTATGTGCGAATCGAAGGCCAGGCGACTCCGTTTAAGCCATCAGGCAGGCCGAGGCTGACGAAGCTGAGATAGGAAAGTCCGACGAGCAAGAGGCTCGATTTGTTTTTGAGCTTCACTCTTCAACGCACCTTATCGCAAGTCTGAGGCCTGTCTGTTCGAGAGGAACGTCATCGTTTATTTAAAATCATCAGGAGTGCCCGCCCGCAGCCATCTTTGGGCTGGTGATTTAGCCAACAGGCCACCTGTGCCCGGTCGCTGTAAAAATAATCGCAGTCACAACTGCCAGCGTCAGAGTCAATGTGATATCTATTGCCGCCATCAGATATACGGTTGCGACCAGATTCCAGCTTGCGTGAAAAAGAGATGTAATCATCACGCTTCGAGTCTTCATAAAGAGCCAGCAGATCAGGTAGTTGGCTATCACGATTTGTATAGAGAACAGCCCCAGGCCGATCAGACTTTCACGGTCGAAATGCAGAAACGGGCTACAGAAAAATTTCGGATAATGCCAGACGCACCACAGCACGCCCAAAACGGTTGAGGCTTTCCAAAAGCCCTGACTCTCGACCATGTGCGGTAAGGCAAAGCCTCGCCAGCCCGCTTCTTCGCCGAATGCCAGAACAAGCCAGACTAGCGCGAAAATTGCTATCGAAGGCGCAAAGCTGAACGACGGCAGTTTAGCGCCAACGGGCCAGCGCACGCCCAAACTGATCAACAGAATTGCCCACGGAAGGATAATCGCAGTCGCGTACCAGACTAGCCCGACACGAAATCGCAGCAGGTTCTCTTTGAACGCAGCCCACGCTTCGGTACGTCGAGCGACCCAAACCGCAGCAACGAACGGAACTATCCCAATCAGCCATTGAGCAGGTGGCGGAAGCAGCCGAATTGAGATCAGATTCTGAGTCTGCAGCGCGATGGGAATTGTGATGATCCAGCAGAGCAGAAAGGCAAGAATAAAGAACCGAGTAATCATGCGAACACCTTATAACGTAAGACCCGATGGCAATCAAGGCGCGAGCATGGTTGAAAGTCAATTCACCGCAGAGACGCAGAGAACGCAGAGGAGGCGCAGAGAAAAGATAAAACCTCTGCGTAATATATGCGTCCTCTGCGTCTCTGCGGTGAATAGGCTTCCTGAGCAAGCAATTGACAATGACAAAGTGGGGGTGATTAGATTAGCCCCCCTGATAATTGGAGGTGAAACGTGATTGAAGTGCATCGTCTCGCATCATCGTTGTGCGTTCTATTACTGATAACACTGCTGCCGTCTTTGGCAGTTGCCCAGCAGTTCAATCCTGTGCTCTATCAAAAGATGCGATGGCGGATGATCGGGCCGCATCGCGGAGGCCGCACGGTTGGCGCGACCGGAGTACCCGGCCAGCCTAACGTTTTCTACATCGGCGTGAACAACGGCGGCGTGTGGAAGACCAGCGATTACGGCCAAACATGGACGCCGATATTCGATGACCAGCCGACCGGGTCAATCGGCGCATTAGCCATCGCTCCTTCAAATCCCGACATCGTTTATGTCGGCAGCGGCGAAGGCTTGCAACGCCCCGACCTTTCAACCGGCGACGGCATGTACAAATCAACCGACGCGGGAAAGACATGGAAGCATCTGGGACTCGGCGACGGCCAGCAGATAGGCGCAATCATCGTTGACCCTAAAGATGCGAACAGGTTATTCGTCGCCGTGCTCGGACACCCTTATGGCGCGAACGAAGAGCGCGGCGTGTATCGCTCGACCGATGGCGGCGCGACTTTTCAAAAGGCGCTCTACAAGGATGAAAACACAGGCGCAATCGCGCTGGCGTTCGACCCTTCAGATCCGAAAATCATCTATGCCGATCTGTGGGCGGCGCGACAGGGGCCGTGGGAAAACGGCGCGTGGCAGGGGTCGGGAAGCGGGCTTTACAAATCATCAGACGGCGGCGCGACATGGCGGCAACTGACAAAAGGGCTTCCAACCTTCGAGCAAGGGCTGGGTCGCATCGGCTTTGCGATTGCTCCTAGCGACGCGCGCCGACTGTATGCCACCGTTGATGCTGCGCCGCAACTCGGCGGCCTTTACGCTTCCACCGACGCGGGCGAAAGCTGGCAGCGAGTCAATGGCGACACACGGCTTTGGGGGCGCGGGTCAGACTTTGCCGAATTGAAAGTCCATCCAAAAAATCCTGACATCGTCTACGTTGCCAACATCGCGTCATGGCGATCAACCGACGCGGGCCGCAGTTTCACAGGTTTCAGAGGCGCGCCCGGAGGTGATGATTACCACACCATCTGGATCAATCCCGACAACCCGCAGATCATCCTGTTTGCGACCGATCAGGGCGCTGTCATCACAGTCAACGGCGGGCAGACCTGGAGCAGTTGGTACAACCAGCCGACCGCGCAGTTTTATCACGTCAGCACAGACAACCAGTTCCCTTATCGTGTCTACGGCGGGCAACAGGAGAGCGGCTCTGTTGGCATAGTCAGTCGCGGCGACGACGGGCAGATCACTTTCCGCGAATGGCATCCGGTAGGCGTAGAAGAGTATGGATACGTCGCGCCTGATCCGCTGAACCCCGACATCATCTATGGCGGAAAGATCACGCGCTATGATAGCAGGACGGGTCAGACGCAGAACATCGCGCCCGAAGCCGTGCGCAGCGGCAAATACCGATTCCTTCGCACAGCGCCCGTCATCTTCTCGCCTGTAGACCCGCGCGTTCTCTACTTCGCGGGCAATGTGCTTTTCAAGACTACGAACGGCGGGCACAGTTGGGAGATCATCAGCGCAGACCTCTCGCGCGAAGCGCCGGAAGTGCCCGACAGCATCGGCATATTTCGCACGGCTGAGATGGCTCGCCAACCGCGTCGCGGCGTTATCTACACGGTCGCGCCTTCGTACAAAGATGCGAACGTGATATGGGCAGGAACCGATGACGGGCTTGTTCACATAACGCGCGACGGCGGAAAGAATTGGGGCAACGTCACGCCGCCTGAGCTGACCGCGTGGAGCAAAGTTTCAATCATTGACGCGGGTCGCTTCGACGCTCAGACAGCTTACGCGGCCATCAATCGCATACGACTCGACGATCAGCGCCCGCACATCTATCGCACGCACGATGGCGGCAAGACCTGGAAAGAGATCGTCAAAGGACTGCCCGACAATGCTCCGGTCAACGCGGTGCGCGAAGACCCTGTGCGCAAGGGGTTGCTCTTTTGCGGGACAGAGCGCGCGGTCTATGTTTCTTTCAACGACGGCGACGAATGGCAGCCGCTCAGGTTGAACATGCCCGCGACTTCGATTCGCGACCTTGTTGTTCACAACGATGACGTAGTCGTAGGAACGCACGGACGTTCGTTCTGGATTCTGGACGACATCACTCCGCTCAGGCAAACAACGGCGCAGGTGGCCGCAGCCTTAGCGCATCTGTTCGAGCCTCAAGTTGCTTATCGCGTTCGCTGGAACATGAACACGGATACGCCGCTGCCGCCTGAAGAACCTGCCGGAAAAAATCCTCCAGACGGAGCGATAATCAATTACTACTTGCAATCGGCATCCGCAGAGCCTGTGACGCTTGAAATACTTGATTCATCGAACAAGCTGGTGCGACGTTTTTCGAGCGCGGACAAATCGGAGCCGCCCATTGAGACAATCGAAAAAGAGGTCAACTTTCCGACCTATTGGATACGCCCTCCGCAGATTCTTTCAGCGGAAGCGGGGATGCAGCGATTCGTGTGGGATATGCATTATCCACCGCCCGAAGCCGTTCAAGGCTCGTATCCGATAGCGGCTATTTATCAGAACACGCCTCGTAATCCGCTCGGGCCGTGGGTAGCGCCGGGTCAATATACGGTGAAGCTGACAGTCGGTGGGAAAAGTTACACGCAGCCGCTCAACGTCGCGATGGACCCTCGCGTAAAAACACCGGCAGAAAGCTTGGCTGCGCAGTTCGCGCTCTCGATGCAAGCTTACGAAGGACTCAAGCAAGCGCGCGAGGCGCTCGCGCAGGTTAGAAATTTGAGAACACAGATTAAAGCTCTCAGTGATCGTGCCAATCAGGGCGCGCTCACAGATGCGATTCGGTCGCTCGAACAGAAAGCTGCGGCCCTTGAAGGTAGCGGCGGCCCGCGAGGAGCAGTAGGCGTTGTGGAAATAAGCTTGAGCCGATTGAGCGGCGATTTGAATTCATTGCTTGGCTTATTGCAAGGCTCGGACACTCAGCCTACGACACAAGCCGCAGCGGCCTCGGATGAAGCGCAGAAATCACTCACTGCATTGCTGGCGCGTTGGAACGAAATCAAAGACAAAGATGTGAAGGCGCTTAACGAACAGTTGCGTCAAGCAAACCTTCCATTGCTTAATCCTTGAACTCAGTTCACCGCAGAGGCGCGGAGGACGCAGAGATTACGCAGAGGTTTTATCTTTTCTCTGCGCCCCCTCTGCGTCCTCTGCGCCTCTGCGGTGAATCCTCTCTATGTTAGCCCGTGCAGCAGTTCAAATAGATGGCGAAAATTATCAAGACTATTCCGACTCCTATCCCGATTCCGATGGCGATCTTGGCTCCGGTCCCAAGATTGTGCCCTTTGACCTGCGTAACATTGTTATAAGCAACCGTAGTCGCATCGCCGGTCTTTGCGTCTGAAACGACGAAGGAATCTTCTTTCACTTCGCTGATGTAACCGGCCAATTTTGTCTTGTCTCGCAGCTTCAGTTCAACGCGCGCATCTTGACCTATGCCAAGCTTTGAAACGCCTTCTTTTACTTTTTCAGCAAGCTTCGTCTGTTTATCAGCCAAGGGACTGGCAGAGATCGATTGAACCGAGATCAACTGTATCAATAAACCTGCAAGCAACAGCGACAGAAATTTCTTGAGCATAAACTTCTCCCCTCTTAGTCATTGGAGAGCGTCCAGTCTCAACAGCGTCCATCAAGCATACAGGACTGCTTAAGGGAATTAAAGGGTGCTATATGATTTGAAAAGTTATCGTCGCTGGCGATGAAGCTTGCGGTCAACGGCGCTGGTCATTTTTTCCTTATCGAGAGCGCCGCCTAAAAAGCTGTCGATCATTTCGATGCTCGAAGCAGGATTGTTCGAACACTTCGTTATAGCTGACATACAGAACATCCATGTTCGATTGCTTTTCGAGCCACGCTTCGACATCGCGAAGATGCTTGCCAAACATCTCGGCCATTCTCTCGTCGCTCACTTTATCAGTTGGCTCTTTGCGACGGATGAGCATCTGTTTTTGAGACGCGAGCACTTCATCCATGTTCCTGCGCATGAAGATTATCTTGTAGCGATGCTGATCAGGCAGGCGCTTTAGAAGTGCTGAGATTATTTTGACGACTTTCCCTCCGGCATCATCAAGCCACGAGTTGTCATGTTCAAGGTCTTTTACCTTCTCAAGCTCGAAGTAGCCTTTGGGGTTGTCTTCATCTGCTGTTCTTATGTTGTCCGTAAGAGCCGGGAGGCCGCCTGCCACGAGCGCGCTCATCATCATCGAGGTGCCGGAGCGCGGCAATCCTGAAACAATCGTTATAAAATCTCGATTCATAGATCAATACTACTCGAACAGTACCGCGAGCGGTAGCGAGCGGGTCTGCGGTCAAGTTAACCCGCTCGCTACCGCTCGCGGTACTGTCCTACACGCCCGGCTTCGTACCGGCTGATTGCATCTTCGTGCTGAAGCGTGAGTCCGATGTCGTCCAGACCTTTCAGCAAACACTCGCGCCTGAATGGATCAACCGCAAAGCTGAACTTATTGCCGCAATCGTCGGAAATGATCTGGCGTTCGAGATCAATCGTCATTTCGTATCCGGGGTTTTCAGCGGCGGTTTGAAATATTCGCTCGATCTGGCTTTCGGAAAGTTGCACAGGCAGCATTCCGTTCTTGAAGCAGTTGTTGTAGAAGATGTCGGCGAACGACGGCGCGATGACTGAGCGAAAGCCGTAATCGTGCAAAGCCCACGGCGCATGCTCGCGCGAAGAGCCGCAACCGAAATTGGCCCGCACTACGAGAATCGAAGCGCCTTCGACGCTCGGCTGGTTCAACTCGAAGTCCATATTCAAAGAGCCGTCTTCATTGAATCGCCAATCGTAAAACAGGAACTGACCGAATCCGCTTCTTTCGATTCGCTTCAAAAACTGTTTTGGGATGATCTGATCCGTGTCAACATTGACGCGATCCATCAATGCTACCAAGCCCGTGTGTCTGGTGAATGATTCCATTTCGACCTCTGTTTAACCAATTGGCAAAGAAGTCCCCTGACTTTAGCCGGGGCATGAATTTGCCGACCACATTGCTACCCTGCAAAACATCGCCTATAATGCGAGCAATACGATTGGGCTAGTGCTTGGAAGCTGAAATCGCTACAGGCACGCAACCCGATGCGGCTCTTTGAAACTCTAAGTAGGGCGTTGCTCAAGGAAGTCTTGGGCGTAAAACTTGGAACGCAAAAGTAGAGAAACAACCCTACGATGTTGAGTGCAATAGGGCGGTATTGCATTGGTGCAAATCCATAGAAGCCGCTTCCTTTTGGGAGCGGAGCCGTCACTCCCACTCTCGCACGTCAACAAAGTGACCTGCGATTGCCGCTGCTGCTGCCATCGCAGGGCTGACAAGATGCGTGCGACCGCCGCGCCCCTGTCGGCCCTCGAAGTTGCGATTCGATGTGGAAGCGCAACGCTCGCCCGGTTTCAAAATGTCAGGGTTCATCCCCAGACACATGCTGCAACCGGATTCGCGCCAGTCGAATCCCGCCTGCTTGAAAATTTCGTCCAGCCCTTCGGCTTCGGCCTGTCGCTTGATCGGCTGAGAGCCGGGCACAACCATCGCGTGAACCTCGGAATCCACTCTTCTGCCTTTGATAACTTCAGCAGCCGCGCGAAGGTCTTCGATGCGCGAGTTTGTGCACGAGCCTATGAAAACACGATCAAGCTTTATCTCTCGAACAGGCGTTCCAGGCGCGAGTCCCATGTATTCGAGGCTGCGGCGCGCGGCCTTGCGCGAGTTTTCGTCCGCGAAAGATTCGGGGTCGGGAATCTCTCCCGTAGCGTCAATGACCATTCCCGGACTTGTTCCCCAACTCACTTGCGGCGCAAGCGTCGAAACATCCAATTCCAATTCACGATCAAACGCTGCTCCGTCCTCAGTCGGCAAAGTCTTCCAATACCGAACGGCTTCCTCGAACGCTTTGCCATGCGGCGCGAGCTTTCGCCCTTCAAGGTAAGCATATGTCTTATCGTCAGGCGCAATCATGCCTGCGCGCGCTCCGGCTTCGATAGACATATTGCAAACGGTCATTCGCTCTTCCATCGTCAAAGCTTCTACGCACTCGCCCGCGTATTCGATGACATGTCCGGTCGCGCCATCCGTCCCTATGCTGCGAATGATGTAAAGCACGATGTCTTTAGCAGTCACATTGCGCTGCAGTTTTCCGTTCACTCGAATTCGGAAAGTCTTCGGCTTCGATTGCAACAGACATTGAGTCGCCAATACATGTTCGACTTCGCTAGTGCCTATTCCGAAAGCCAGCGCGCCGAACGCGCCGTGCGTCGAAGTGTGCGAGTCGCCGCAAACGATTGTCATTCCCGGTTGAGTGATTCCCATCTCAGGCCCGATGACGTGAACGATTCCCTGATTGGGATTGTCCAGCCCGTAAAGCGTGATGCCGAACTCGCGGCAGTTTTGTTCGAGCGTATTTATTTGCGTTTTGGCAATTTCGTCAACGATGGGCAAGCTCCGGCTCCAGGTCGGAACGTTGTGATCCATCGTCGCGTGAGTCAATTCCGGGCGGCGCACGCTGCGCCCGCTCAGGCGCAGCCCTTCGAACGCTTGGGGCGAGGTGACTTCGTGAACCAGATGACAATCAATGTAGATAATCGCGGGGCTGCCCGGCTCGTCACGGACGATGTGCGAGTCCCATATTTTTTCAAACAGTGTCTTTGCCATAACTATTCACTCAAATAAATTATCAACGGTCGGGCTGATACAGATAATGGCCTTTGTGTTTTTCCGCCATCGACTCGGCCACTTTCAAAAAAGCCCGCGCCGCGTGCGACAGGCTCGCGCTCTTTCGATAGACAAGGCGGAGTTTGCGCTCGATGCGAAGCTCGCGCACGCTTACGCGAACAAGCTCGCCGCGCGCGACCTCTGTCTCTATGGATATGCCCGGCACGAGCGCGACACCTGTGCCGCTAGACACGAACCGCTTTATCGCGTCTATGGTCGGAAGCTCGACATCCATATTAAGCGGCGTCTTGTGACGTTTGAATGCCTGAATCACCTTCGCGCGATAAGGCGATTGCACGTTATGAGCGACAAAGGTTTCGGCTCCGAGCTGGCGTATGCTCACCTTTTGCGCAGATGCGAGCGGGTGTTTCGGGTTCACCACGAACGCAAGCTCGTCGCGATAGACAACAATCGAGCGCAGCAGCGGTTCTTCGGGATTGAACGACAACACGCCAAGCTCTGCCGAATGCTTTATCACATCGGCTGGTATCCGGCTCGCAAGCGAACGATGCACAGCTACCTTGATCATCGGGTAGAGCTTGCGAAATTCTGCAAGCGCAGGCAGCAGGTAAAGACAGGTGAACTCGTTGGCTGCTATCGCGAGCTTTCCCTTGTGCATCTCGCGCAGTTCTTTCAAAGCGACTCGCGCTTCGCTGCGCAAATTGAGGAGTTTTTGCGCATACTCCTGAAGCAGTTGGCCCGCATCTGTCAGTATCCCGTCGCGCGACGAGCGATCAAACAGCGGCTCGCCCACCTCGCGTTCGAGCTTGCGAATCGCCTGGCTTATCGCGGGCTGCGTGCGATAGAGCTTCTCTGCCGCGCGCGAAAAGCTGCCCTCGCGCGCTACCGTCATAAAGATTTCCAACTGAAATAAGTCCATTTTGCCCTATTAACCAAACTTTGCCCGGCGATGAGCCGAAATTATAGCATAAGCAAAACGATATACAACTCTAAAAATTATAACTTTGACTTTGACGGGCCATGAGCTTAGGATTAAGCACGCAACATGGCCCATACACGATGAGAGGACGGCTATTATGACATATCCCCAGATAAAAATATTCGATACGACTTTGAGAGACGGAGAGCAATCGCCCGGTTGCGGCATGAATCTTGCAGAAAAGATTCGCATGGCGCGCGGGCTTGATCGGCTGGGCGTGGACATCATCGAAGCGGGCTTTCCCATCGCGTCGGAAGGGGACTTTGAGGCCGTCCGAGCTATCGCGAAAGAGATTCGCAGGCCCATAATCGCGGGGCTTGCGCGCGCCACAAGGGAAGACATCGAACGCGCGTGGCAAGCCATTCAACACGCCGCCCGCCCGCGACTTCACACCTTCCTCGCTACTTCCGACATTCACCTGGAATATAAATTGAAGATTACGCGCGAAGAGGCGCTCAGGCAGGCGCGCGACTCAGTAGCACTCGCATACTCGCTGTGCAAAGATGTCGAGTTCTCGCCCGAAGACGCTACGCGCACGGACATTGATTTCCTGTGTGCCGTGCTCGAAGCCGTCATCGAAGCGGGCGCGACGACTTTGAACATTCCCGATACGGTCGGCTATACCACGCCGCGCGAGTTCACCGAAATAATCGAGACCATTCGTAAACGCGTGCGCGGCATCGAACGCACGATCATTTCAGTTCATTGCCATAACGATCTGGGCCTTGCGGTCGCAAACACAATTGCGGCTATCGAAGCGGGCGCGCGGCAGGTCGAATGCACTATCAACGGCATAGGCGAGCGAGCGGGCAACGCATCGCTTGAAGAGATAGTGATGGCGCTCAGCGTTCGCAGCGACGTGATGCCTTACCGGACACAGATCCGAACCGAAGAGATTTATCCGTCGAGTCAGTTGCTCACGGAACTGACAGGCACAGCCGTTCAACCGAACAAAGCCATAGTCGGGCGCAACGCTTTCGCGCACGAAGCGGGCATTCACCAGGACGGCGTGATAAAGAATCGGCTGACCTACGAGATTATGACTCCGCAATCGGTAGGCGTGCCTGACAATCGTTTGGTGCTCGGCAAACATTCGGGCCGTCACGCGCTTGGCCGCAAATGCTGTGAACTGGGATATGAGTTCTCGCGGCGCGAGCTTGATATGATCTATCGCCGATTCATCGCGCTCGCCGACGAGATCAAAATGGTCGAAGACCATCACATCATCAGCATCATCAGCGAAGAGATGCGAAAAGCAAACGCCGCATGACGCGCCGTTGATGTGTGAATAGAGTTCCTTTGCCTGAAAGTGGCTATATTGAGCGGTCAGCCTTTAGCGCAACCCTAAAGGCTGACCTTTTTATTGGGCAATTGTCAGTAGCCCGCGCGTAAGCAAGGGCGTGTGTGTTCGCCCTCCCGCACGGTCGGGCTACTGATTTGTTTGGCGTGAATGAATTCAGTAGTGCAAACTGAAAGCTATGCAGATAAAGATCACTGTGCTGCCGGGCGACGGCATCGGCCCTGAAGTTACAACCGAAGCAACGAATGTGCTTGAAGCCATAGCGAAAAAATTCGGGCACACGCTCGATGTCGGTTACGAAAAAATAGGCGGCGAAGCGATTGCCGCGTTCAATAACCCACTACCCGGCAAAACGCTTGAATCCTGCTTCGAGAGAGGCGCTGTATTGCTCGGAGCCGTAGGCTCGCCCGCCTTTGATAATCATCCCATACACCTGCGGCCCGAAGCGGGCTTGCTCAGGCTGAGGCGAGAGCTTGGCGCGTTTGCAAACATTCGGCCCGCTCTTTTATTTCCCGCGCTGGCAGATTCGTCGCCGTTAAAGTCCAGCGTCGTCAAAGGCACGGATATGGTGATCGTGCGCGAATTGCTCGGCGGTCTGTATTTCGGCGAGCCGCGCGGCAACGATGAAAGCTCGGACACGCGCGCAGTCTTTAACACCATGCGCTATAGCGAGCCTGAGATTGAGCGCATCGCCCGCATAGCGTTCGAGCTTGCGCGCTCGCGACGCCTGAAAGTAACTTCGGTTGATAAAGCCAACGTGCTCGAAGTATCAAGACTGTGGCGCGAGGTGGTCACGCGCGTTGCCACGGATTACAAGGATGTGACGCTCGAACATCAGTATGTTGATTCGTGCGCAATGGCAATCGTCGCACGCCCCGCAAGCTTCGATGTGATAGTGACAGAAAATATGTTCGGCGACATTCTGTCGGACGAAGCGGGCGCGGTCGTAGGCTCGCTCGGTCTGCTGGCATCGGCAAGCATCGGCGGGCGCGTGGGGTTATACGAGCCTGTGCACGGCTCTGCGCCTGACATAGCGGGGCGCGGGATAGCGAACCCGCTCGGCGCAATATTGTCTACGGCAATGATGCTGCGCCATTCATTTCAACTCGAACAGGAAGCGGCAAGCATCGAAGCGGCGGTCGAGCAAGCGCTTTCCGCAGGGCATCGCACGCCTGATCTTGCCAAACCCGATGAGCAGTCAATCTCTACGACCGAGATGGGCAAGCGCATTGTTGAATATTTGAATTGATGTTCCCGCATTCAATTATTTATTCGCCCATCGAATGCTTCTTTTAATTTTCTCCTGCAAAGCTAAAGGAAACGCTTCGCGCCTGACGGCTGTTTGCAAAATAGCTTTCACCCGCTCGCGCACCCTCAGCGCCTCCGAGCAATTAAGGCATCCTCGTATATGCTTCAAGACCTCGTGAGTAGTCTCGACTAAAAGCTCGTTGTTCAGATATGAATCCAACAGCGTCTCGATTCTTTTGCAATAATTCTGCTCGAAGCCAATAACTTTCATCAAAACGTTCCTTCAAAGTACGGCACTCACTTCCCGTCAATAGGTAGATACCATCAGGCGCGCTCAGTAATCCTGATTGTCGAACTACAAAAAGAGAATGAGTTGGAATAATCAGCGCGTCTGTGCGGATTAACTGAAGTGAAAGGCAATTTTGTGAGGAAGGAGAATCAATTATGGCTTTGAATAAAACAACCAACATAGCAAGCTGGACTTTACAGATCATCGTTGCAGTAATTCTTTTTCAGACGCTGTTCTTCAAATTCACAGGCGCGCAAGAATCCGTTTACATCTTTACGAAGCTGGGGGCAGAGCCCTGGGGCAGAATCGGGTCGGGCATAGTCGAACTTATCGCCGTGATATTGCTGCTAATCCCGTCAACCGTGACTGTCGGAGCAATACTTTCGATGGGCGTGATTAGCGGCGCGATAATGAGCCACCTGATCAGGCTCGGCATCGTCGTCGTCAATTCCGATGGCACGACAGACGGCGGGCTGTTGTTCGGGCTTGCAGTCACGGTGTTCATTTTGAGCGCGGCAATACTGATAGTGCGCCGCAGCCAGATTCCAATCATCGGAAGCAGGCTGTTCGTATAAGGTAGCAAACCGGCGACTCTTTCGGTTTATTTGCCGCGCCCGATTTTGCAAGTATTCATGTGCTGGACGGCTTAAGTATTACATCTTGCCAAAGCAAAGCTGACTAATCTACTCTCTTTGGTAATCAAGGAAATGCATATGAATATTTTCCGCCGTTCATTCGCGAAAACCTGTGTAGCAATCGTCCTTCTCCCTTTTGGGCGCTTGTTAGGAAATGCGCAGGAAAGCCAGCAGCAAACGCCTGCGCGCACTGACCGAATTGATCTGACGGGTTCCAAGCCAGTGATCTCTGATGAAGAGGCCAAAGAGCTTCGAAAGGTATTGGAACGAACTATTGATATTCCGATTCAAGTCGCCGCATCAAACGGCTCACCTGTAACCATCATTGATGCAAAGATCAGAGGGGTTAAGCGTGAGCCGCAAACCAATGCGGCAGGAGGATTGACGACACCGATTAATGATTATGCGATGAAGGCAACTATTAATTTATCCAATGATTCGAAAGAAAAAGTCAGCGTCGTAGGCTTGCAGCTACTGAATGCTCAAGCGAATCATACGTTTTACATTTACCCTCTGACGCTCGCTCTGGGCGGCAAGAATAAGCAAAAAGTAGTGATCAACTCGATGCTGGTATCGGGCGACCCTGCGCACCTTGTTGTTAAGGTGGTTGGAGGGCAATTCGAGAATGGCAAAACCTGGGGCGAATTCCCTTTCCCGCGACCGCCCAAAGATTCAACGCCATTGCCTACCAATTTACAGACAGATACGCAACCAAGAGCGCTTATCCGAGGGGCGTCACGGTACACCGAAGCGGCCCGCGTGCATCGCGTATTAGGCGTTGTCGGATTACAGGTTGAAGTTAGTGTTGATGGCAGCATCACAGACTTTCGTGTTACGAATGCGCTTCCTGATGGATTGACGGAAGAAGCGATCAAATCAATTCTGTCACTGAAGTTTTTGCCAGCCCTGAAAAAACGCGTTCCTATAGCCTGCTGGATTAAAACGTCCGTCGAGTTTAATTTGAAGTAAGAGCTTGCAACCGTGCCGTTCGGGTCAGTTCTTCTGTGAAAGAATCTCGCTCAAGTTGATCGGTGCATTATTGGTTTTCCTTCGACAACGCTGATGGCTGATGCCGTAGGCGTAATGGAGCTGAGTTGGAAACCCGCTTGTTCAAAGAGAGACCTGTACTCTTCTTCCGTTCGTTCAATGCCACCGGGAAAGGTCAGCATGGTCATATCGAAATCTTTAGCTAACGAGGGTTGGTTTCCGGTCGGCACGACAGCTTCAACGATTAAGAGCTTTCCGTCGTTTGGAATTACCTTTCGACAGTTATTCAGAATTTGGACAGATTGCTCGTCCGTCCAGTCGTGAATGATGTGACGAAACAGATAGGCGTCTGCGCCGCTCGGAACAGACTCAAAAAAGCTTCCTTCGATAACCGAGCATCTGTCGCCAACGCCGTAGCCCTGCAAACTCTCCCGCGCTCGCCCAATGACATGGCCCAAGTCAAACAAGACGCCCTTGAGGTTGGGATAGCGCTGCAAGACGGCACTAATCAATGACCCATTGCCGCCGCCGATGTCAGCTAAGACCTGGATGCCGCTGAAATCATAAGCCTCCAGCATGGCAGCGGTCTCGTGGCCGTGGAAGGCCGTCATCCCTGCATCCAGTATCGGTCCGAGTTCGGGATGCGTTCCGACATAATCGAAAATCGGTTGCCCATATACTTTATTGAATCCGGGTTCGCCGGTTAAGATGGCGTGATGGAATCCGTCCCAGGCAGCGAACATTCGATGAATCATTTGTGCGGCGGCTCGAAATGACCCTTTGTCATCACTCCTGAGACATTGCGAAAGCGGCGTATGCTCAAACTGGCGGTTGCCGGTTTCCTGAAAGAGGCCGTGGCTCGCCAGAAAACGCATGATGCGATATAGCGAACGTTCGTGGGTTCCCGTCGCGCGGGCGAGCGATTCGACCGATTGAGGCGAACCGGCTTCGATCTGATCGGCAACGCCAAGCTCGGCGATAGAGCAAATGGCGCGACTGAGCGCCGCGCTCAGCATCATCCGGGTGAGTTGTTCAGTTTCTGCTTGTGCCATTTCATGTCCTCTTCGATGTCTTAACGTGATCAAAAGCCAGATGATACTCGGCGCGATGTTTGTAATCAAGCAACAGCTTTACGAGCGCGCGAATCCTTGTCGGCGTCACACCGCGCTTCAGGTTCTGCGCGCCTATCTCGAACGCGATTCGCCACTGCTCGAACAAAACTTTGTAGGCGGCAAACACGCTGTTTCGGGGATCGTAGATGTGAGTCGCTTCCGAAGTCACCCCGTTAAGCTCGATGACTTTGAAATTCTTTCCCGCTTTGAAATCCGCTACGCAAGGAGTCCGTATATCGAATCGCCCGAAATAAAACCCATCGAACCTGCGGCTGATTTCATCAATCGCGTCTTCCAACTCGCGCGTCCGTGCCCAGCCGCCGTCAAGAAATATCGCGCCCCGCGCAATGTGTGCCTAGCTCGACTAGTTGCACGCGCTCACCACGAGCAGGAACGTCAAGCAAATGCTTGCTCTGTTTTTTGAGATAGAATCGCGCCATGCACACGGCTCGCTCGTCTTCGAGAATCAATCGCTCAAGCGTGCTCGCCCCATTGCCCGTGACAACAGGAAATCGCTTTTCGGTGATTGAAAATATCCGCCCCCTTTCTTCATCGGGGCGGCGATAGTAGAACACGCCGAACTCATAGCCTGCGACGTACTCTTGAATGATCGTGTCTGCCGCAGAACGATTGAGATAATCTCTCAACTCTTCGTCTGATCTGACGACCGCCACGCCCGACCCTCGCTGGCCTTCGTCAGGCTTGAGCACGATGGGAAAGCCGAGTTCATTCTCTTCGATGAACTGCTTCGCACGATTGACTCTCTCATCCAAATCGAGCGATGCTTCGATGAGCGACGCGCGAGCGATGCGCGCATCACCGGAAAGCCCTTTCAGTATTTCAATCTTCGACTCGCCTATAAATCCGCCGGAAGGTATCGCGGGATTAGCAGCCGTGAACAGCGTTGCGCTGCGATGTTTTAAAGCAAGAAATCCGACGTAGCAAATCACAGGAGGATAGAAGACCCACGGAGGCCAGAACTCCCATCGCGTCATCCTGCGCCATCTCGACACGAGCATGCGCCGCCCTCGATAGCTCGACATCGCCGTTGCCAGTTTCGCAAGCGTGAAAACGACCGCTGCGGCTGCGATTATTTTTATGACCAAATTTTGCCCGGACAATAAAGCGGACTGGATCACCTGCGCGCCTAACACTTTTGACAATCCGACCAGCAGCGGCGACCAGATTGCGCCTGCCAGCAGAAAGTACAACGAGAACCACCAGAAATTCGTGTTCAGCAATCCTGCGGCGAAGTATGTCGGCAGCCGCGAGCCCGGCACAAAGCGGCTCGCTAAAATCACAGGCACTCCGCGACGAGTAAACCACGCAGAGCTTTTTTCAACATCCTCTGCACGGATGAACCATTTCAACGGCGCGCGCCGCATAGCAGGTCTGCCCAGATACCTTCCTGCGAAAAAGAGCAGAACGTCGCCGACGAATATGCCGAGAAAGCAGGCGAACGCGCCCACCGCAAAACTGATTCGCCCCTGCGCAACCATCACGCCTGCGCCTATGCAAGTCAGGTCTTCGCTCACAAACGTAGAAACGGCGATAAGCGTTATCACTACGATCACGCTGCTGCCAGGCGCAGGCAGCATCACTGTTCCGGCGCTTACATCCGGGTTCGTTGCGCAGGCAAAATAAAACACCGCCCAGCGGCAAGGATTGCGACAACGATCCATTTTCTTTGCGCCATCGAGCGTTGAATTATTGCTGACATCACGAAGCTTTCTTCAAATGCGCCAGAGTAGAAGGCGCTATGCCGAACTCACTGCAAGGCTCGAATCCCTGTAGCCTGAGAGCTAACGCTATCAGCGCGTAGTGATGAGTCGTATGGCTCAACAATGATTGAAGCTCTCGCACGACGGATGACCGGCTCCAAACGGGCGAGTCATTGTTCACGGAATTTTCTAAAGTCACCTGCAAATCTTTTTGTCCGTCCACGAGCCGCAAGCTATGAAGCCCATCTATGATTGCGTTCATTTTTCGAGTTGCCGCCGAGCGATTTACCGCAACCGCGCAGTCTCTTTCTCTCGCATCGTAATTGATGCGGCCCGACTTCAACCCCGCAAGGAATGAATCATAAAAATCTATACAGTGACGAAAGTGGCTGCCCACGCCGCTCATCGAATAACGAGTATTAGTGTTTGAATACAGACTGTCGTTGAGTTGCTCGATCAACTCGACGCCCTGTTCGATCAACTCGATGTTGTCGGCTATTAGCGTATCTGAGCGCTGCATTCTTCCCCCAACCCTATGACCGGAATGAATTCGCTGCTTACCGCGCGATGCAGCTTGCTTGCGAGCATTTTGCGATTCTCTTCCCGGATGCTCGCACGAGCCGAAATGGACGCTGGCGCGAATCTCGCTCAAATGAAGAAGCTCGAACAGGTGCTTCAAAAAAGTCATCTCTCCCCACCAGCAAACCGACAGGTGCGCGGGCGATTGACCTTCCGGCGCGCGATAACTCAGCGCGGCATAAGAAACCGCGAAACTGGCTCTGGCAGCCTGTTCCAGCAATGCCGACTTGAAAGGCAGAACCTGTGCGCCCTGCGTGCTCGTCCCTTCTGCAAAGAGCACAACGCCCCGACCTTGCGCAAGCGCCCTTTCGATAAGCGTGCCCGCGTGCGTTGTGTCCCGGCGTTTTCTCGCGATCAATAAAAATCGTGTTCATGCACCGGCACAGAAACCCGATCACAGGCCAGCGCGAGACTTCGCTCTTTGCTACGAAGACGCAATCCGTCAGCGCGGCGAAGACGACTATGTCCAGGTAACTCAGATGATTCGATACTAAAAAGAAAGCTCCGCGCGGAGGCCGTCCTTGCGCATTGATTTTTATGCCCAACAACGCGGCTGTTGCTTTTGCCCAGCGGCGAAAGATGAAGCGGCGCAATTTCAGCTTCGCTTCATCGGAGGCAATCGCGAAGATCGCGCTTGCGAGGCACGCCGCGCAGACGGCGCAAATCAGCGCGCACAAAGCGACGGCTCGAAATATAGCGCGTATATGGCTCATAGCGTCCGGCTCACGCTCCGAAAAATACTCTGCGCGTCGTGGCGTCTATCTCGTAAACATCAAAGAGCACCAAAAAATCAATCGTCTTAAATCGGCGATCAATAGCAGGCGGGCTGCACACTTTTGCGCCGAACCGCAAATAAGTTCTGAACAGTTTTGGGATACTCGTTTCTTCGGCGTCGCAAGCGATTGAATTATCAGCAACGCACTCGAAGCCTTTTCGCGGCATCGCCCACGGAGCCGTGCGCAGTTGGTTGCTCTCTTCGAGCAGTTTCATGACGCGAAGCCCTTCGTGTGCGTCCTGGCTCGTGAGCGAGCAGCAACCGAACAGGTATCGCTTTCGGTTGTGCGACAGGTATGCGGCCAGTCCTTTCCACAAAAGAAACAGCACCTGCGTGTTGCGATGAGCCTTGGCTATGCAGGCGCGGCCCAACTCCACCGAATCCCGCAGGACTTCGTGCGAGAAGCTTTGCAGGTCGTATTCGCCTTCGGAGTAGAAACCGCTCGAAGCCAGCGCCATTTCGCCCGTCTGCATTCTATAAGTGCCGACGACTTCATCCTCCAGTGCGTCCAAAACCATAAGGTGATGGCACGTTTCGTCAAACTCGTCCGTGTCGCGACCCGTTTCGTAAGACGATGCCAACCCTTCGCCAAGCTCAAGGTTGAAGACCTCGAAGCGTAGCCTCAACGCCGCGTCAAGTTCTTGACGAGTTCGCGCGAATCGAACCTGGTAACGGCCCTCGCGAATCTCGGATTGCGGTAGCGAGTTTTGAAAGACGGGAAACGGGCGCGCATTGATCACCGCGATGTTTTCCATTGCGCTTGGAATAAGTTCTATCTGATTCATCTTTCCCTCTGATTGAAACGAGAATCTGCAAATCAAATGCTGCTTTTTACGTTATCGTCTAGTTGTTTTATCCTGCGGGCGGGCGCGTTTATTCCAAACGCATGCGGTAATTTTTCGAGTAATCATTCAGCCTATTCAGCCGCGTTAGCGGCAGATTGATTTTAGCCGTGTACTTCACTGAAAATGATCGCATGTAAACCATACCGGCATTGTACGTTTTAACGCAGCAGCTTGATTAACATTTTGCAGTTGAACTTGCTACGGGGCTTCATCGTAAAATTATGATGGAAGACTGCCGTTGACTTGCCGGAAAGCTGTATTTAAGCTTCAATAATAGATGCAATTAACTGTCCTCAGGTCGAATTTATGAAAGTCAGTTCATCGCCTTTTCGCATTTCCGTTATCGTTGTCATATTAGCCATCAGCTTATCAACTATTTCCATTTCATCTTTTGCTCAGACACAAAAAGACGAACGCGGCCTGCGGGTCAACACTGCAAAGCCGGTCGATAGCTTGCCCGCCGGTTCTAAGCGATTCGCCCTCGTAGTCGGAGTGGACGAGTATCAAGACACTCAGATCTCGAAACTCGAAGGCTCAGAAAACGATGCGAAATCAATCGTAGAAGCGCTTGTGCGGTACGCGGGATTTCCGAGAGAGCAGGTTATCCTGCTTACAGCCGATCAGCCCGTCGAGCGCAAACCCACACGCGGCAACATACTGCGCAGGCTTTCCAACCTTCGCACTGCCATGCCAAAGGACGGGCTGCTGGTGATAGCGTTTGCAGGCCACGGCATAGAGCGGGACGGACAGGCGTACCTTCTGCCTTCCGACGCGCAGGTCAGCGGAGATGTGACGCTGTTGGAAGACACGGCCATCAACGTCGAAGAGATGCGAAAGCGAATCATTCAAACAGGTGTCGGGCAAGTAGTGATGATACTTGACGCCTGCCGCAACGACCCTTCGGCGGGACGCGGCGATTCCGACAATCCGTTGACGAAGCGATACACTCAGGCTTTCAATTTCGAGGAACGCAATCTTGGCATAGAAGCGTTCGCTACGCTTTATGCAACAGAGGTCGGCCAGCGCGCATATGAATATAGAGAGAAGCATCAAGGCTACTTCACATGGGCGCTCGTAGAAGGTTTGAGCGGCGCGGCTGCCAATCAGAAAGGCGAGGTGACGCTCGACGGACTTCTGAAATACTTGCAGACCACTGTGCCCAAACGAATCAGCCTAGACCTGGGGCCGGGCAAAGTCCAAAGGCCGTTCGCAATCATTCAAGGCTATAAGGCCAGCGATCTGGTTTTATCCAAGACCGCCGTCGCCGTAGAGGTCGCAATAGCTGATCCTGCGGCCCTTGAAAGAAGCACGTGGGAGACGATTCAAACCCGCGCAGACGCAAATGCATTTCGCGAGTACTTAAAGAAATACCCTACCGGAATGTTTGCCGAACAGGCATTCTGGGAAATGATTAGAGGCAGCAAAGACCCGAACGATTTCAAACAGTATCTGAAGAATTATCCCAACGGGAAGAACGTGCGGCTGGCTTCGATGCTCGCAGAAGATACTGTTTGGGAGAGAATTCAAAACAGCAAGAGTACTGCGGATTTTCAGAAATATCTGAGCGAATATCCGAACGGAAGATATGCGGAACTGGCCATCAGGCGAACCCAACCGCCTCCGCCTCCGCCCAAAGTCACAGAGCCTCAGCCCGCAAAACCTGCAAAGGGCGTGCTCGTCGTTTTAACGAACACACCGGCTGCAAACATAGTCATCAGATCCAGAAACGCTGCTCTAAGCCCCGTGCACGGGCAATCAAGCGCTGAAGGCAAATTCCGCACAGAGCTTCCGCCGGGCATTTATGATGTCGAAGTCAGCGCGGCCAAATACTCGTCTAAGAAATTTGAAGCGGTCAAATTAGAGACCGACGAATTTGTAAAAGCCGATTTGATTCCGCTCGTCGGCTCGATTCAAATAGGGCCGGTCGAACCGAGCGCGACTGTGTTGATAGACGGGCTGAAGCCTGCAAACATGAGCATAAAAAAAGAGGACAAGTTGATTGATCTCGCAGAAATCCCGGCTGGCCCGCACAAGCTGAAGATCATTCAACCGAATCAGAGCGAATGGGTCAGAGACATAGAAGTCGAAGGCGGAAAAACGAAATACATTCCTACGGAATTCAAGGCGGCTGTAGTCAGCTTGATGGTCAAGACGGAGCCTGAGGCAGAAGTCTACATTGACGATTATTACGGAGGCCGCGCCAATGAAAAAGGCGAGCTGCGTGTGACGAGCCTTTCGCCCGGACAGCACAGAATCAAGGCGAAGAAGAACGAGTATCAGCCGGTTGAAAAGACTCAGACGTTTGGCGTCGGTGCTGCTGAAATGAAGCTGCCGCTCTCGCGCGTGGTCTTTTCGTCTGACTTTGCCGACGATTTCACTGCCGGGCCGGGACTGTGGAATGCGCCCGCCACGTGGCAAGCGAAATCCGGCAACCTGAAAGTGCAGGGCAAAGGATTCGGCTTGATCAAAGACGCTGACTACAAAGATTTCCGAATGGACTTTGACCTCAGCTTCGGCAACGGTAAAGGAGCCGTCTGGATATTGCGCGCGCAATCGGAAGACACATACTACCTGTTTCAACTCACGGGGCCGAACGCGGCGGACAAGAATATTTTCCGCACTTTTCTTTACCAAAACGGACAATCAAAGCTGCTGAAAGTGTTTCGCGTGCCCGAAAATCTGAGCCTGCCCGGCGACAAATTTCACATCATCATCGAAGTGAACGGGCCGGAAATAAAACACTCCATTCAAGTCAAGAGCAATCCCAAAGCGACACAGCCTCAACCGTTCAGCCTTATGACCGACACGGCGCTTTCTCACGGTCGAATAGGGTTTGGCACGATAGAAGGCGAAGAATTCACAGTCCATTTTGTAAGCGTAGTTCCAGGCAAGTGAAAACGTCTCGCTTCGAGTTCTCACAGTAAAATAATTCTTCGCAAAAGACTCATTCTTTTGGAGCAAGTTTCTTTTCAAGATTGAAGTTGACAGCATTCACAAGGGCTGTGATATTTTCAGTCCATATGCAACGATTAGAGGGAAGGCTTTTCGCAGAGTGGATTGATGAGACTGCTACACACACTTCCCCATATCCCGCTTCGCAACGCCCGGAATATTGTCTGCATCGGACGGAAGTCATTTTTCGTCTTCACATAATGAGTGAATACTTCAATGTATTCTGAAGCGAATATCTAATGCCATAACCGAATCTGAAATTCAGATCGCACATCAGGGTCAGGAGAGTGCCATGTCAAGAACTGCTGCAAAATTCTTTTCTTTGCTCGTAATGCTTTCAATCATTTCGCTCTATATGCCCGTGTCTCTGGCGCAAACCCAGAACACAGGGGCCATTCAAGGGCGCGTCTTTGAAGGGGGGTCAATCGCCCCGCTTCCGGGCGCAACCGTCACCGTGACGCATGAGGAGATAGGGCTTGAGCGCACAACTATCACTAATTCAGACGGAGTTTATTACGTCGGGATTTTGCCCGCCGGGCGCTATAAAATCTCTGCCGCGCGACAGGGCTACCAGAATGATACGAATCCTGAGAATTCCATCATACGCAATTTCTTGATTCACATCACCAACGTAGAGAAGGCCGATCAGCCGCCCCCTATCACACTGCAAAAAGTCGTAGCAGTCGCAACGCCTCCTACGACTCAGCCTCCGCCGACTACTCCGCCTCCAGCGACTCAACCCTCTGCGACTACTCAACCGACTTCAAGTCAGACATCGCCCGCGCAGGAATCGTCAGCGGAACTTCTGGCCAACACGACGAACGCGACTAGAGGCGGAAACTTCGGCGAATTGCCGCTGCTGGCACTGCCGTTGCCCGGCGTGCGAACGTTCGACGATCTGGCTTTCTTAGTGGCAGGCGTCGCTCCTCCTCCGCAAGCAATCGGTACGGGTGTGGGGCCAGGCATAGGGCCGGGTGTTGGGACTTCGGGCCAATTCTCTGTGAACGGGCTTCGTAGCCGCTCAAACAACTTCACTATTGACGGGTCGGACAACAACGATGAAGAGATAGGCGTGCGCCGACAGGGTTTCACCTCGCTTGTGCCGCAGTCAATCGAAAGCGTGCAGGAATTTCAAATCACAACGCTGCTGCCTGAGCCGCAGTTTGGCCGAAATCTGGGAGCGCAGGTGAATGCTGTCTCAAGGTCGGGCGGGGCCGATTATCACGGAACGGTGTACGGCTTTTTTACTGATAAGCGATTGAAAGCCCGCGACCCGTTCGACTTCAAAGGAGGGCCAGCCAGCACACCACTCGTTGCTATTGGGAGAACGGTTCAATTAGATGGAAGCGATCTGATAATCGATAATCCCGTAGACGGCGAGAATCCTTACAGGCGCGGGCAGTTTGGTTTTGTTCTCGGCGGGCCTGTAATTAAACAGAAAACGCACTTCTTCGTATCCGCCGAGCATCAGGATATTAGGGCGAGCAGAGAATCGCATTTTGCTGTGCCGACGGTTGACCAGCGAGGCTTGTTCAACACGGGCGCGACGGGCTTTCCGGTTTCTGTCAACGGAGTAAATAAGGACCTGTTTCCGACCAGCGCCGACGGAGATGCTTTCTTCAGCCTCTTCCCGTTTCCGAATAACCCCATCGGCCCTTACGGCCCGAATACTTTTACAGAGGTGCTTTCGGCATCAGCCAAAGGGACGATCTTTTCAGGCAAGCTTGATCACAACGTTGGGAAGAATCACATTCTGACAGCCAGATACAATTTTACGGATGACAACACTATTCTTCCTTACACAGGGGAGTCTATTTTCTCTTCGGTACGCGCGCTCATTCGCACGCAGGACCTCGCCTTTTCATTCAACAGCGCTCTTTCCAACAACGTCGCCAACCAGGCGCGGTTTTCATACGGGAGAACGAGCTTGAATTTCCGGGAAGTCAGGGACCCGATGTTGCTCCCATCCGACCAGTTCCCGGATGTGCCTTTCCTGCTGAACGCGCCAGTGATCGAGAACTTGTCTTTGCCTGGCACCGGGCCGAGATTTGCTACACGCTCAACTACTACGGAGCAATTGACGGGGCCTCTGGGGCAGGTCAGAGTATCAGGCTACAGCCCCATCGGCGTGGACGTTTTCTACTTTCCGCAGTCGAGGGCCAACAATACGTTCCAGTACGCCGACACGCTCATCTACAACAGGCAGCGGCACAGGTTCACGATGGGTTTCGACATACGACAGGCTAAACTGAATAACCGGCTAGAGAGGAACTCCCGCCCGCTTGCTGTTTTCAGCGCGGCAAAAGATCTCTCTGATTTAGTAGACAACTGCAACCCTCAAACTCAGAACTGCGAGAATCCTCCTCAGCAGGGCAGGATTACTGACGAGTTTTCTTCTGTGGCTGTCCCCGGTTTCCTTTTAGGCAGAGACTTTGTCGCAGCGGGCGCTCCGACGGGCTTCTTCCAGACTCAATCAACGGTCGAAGACCCGACCATAAGGCTGCGATACTTGCAGAATAACTTCTTCTTCTCCGATCAGATACAACTCCGCTCCAACTTCACGCTGACGCTCGGGCTGAGGTACGAGCTTAACACCGTCCCGACCGAGGTTGACCGGCGCATAGAATCAACCTTCGATTCCCAGGCGGTCAAAGATTTTATCGCCTTCGAGCGCAATTTCAACGACAGTAAAGTCTCCGGCCTTGAACTGTTCCTCGGAGGGCGCACGAAGATATTCGAGCAAGACAATAACAACCTCGCGCCTCACATAGCGTTCGCGTGGGACCCGTTCGGGAAAGGCCAGACTTCGATTCGCGCGGGCTACGGCATCTACTACGATCAGATTCCCGGTTTTGTCGTCAGCCAATCGAGCCGCGTTTTTCCGAGCTTCCTGAATCTCAACTTTGCCGGAGGGGAGCGCGTCATCGATACACCTGACAGAAAAGCGCCTTTCCTCCAAGATCTCAAACTGAGTAACCCTGCAAGCATTGCCCTTCCGGGGACTTTGAACACCTTCAACTCTCAAAAAAACCCGGACCCGTTTTTTTTCATCTTGCAGCAAGAACTCGCGACCGCATTCGCGAGCGCGCCGAGCTTCGTTTTGCCTGCGGCTGACCTCGTCACTCCTTACGCGCAGCACTGGGGGCTTACGATAGAGCAGGCATTCAAGAATTCTTTCCTCGCCTCAGTCGCTTATGTAGGAACAAAAGGAACGCATCTGCTCAGGACTACCACGCCTAACCTGGGGCCAAATTCCATACCGATCGTTGACAGCATACAGGTTCGCAACGATTGCGATTCGGAGCGTATTAACAATTGCGTCCCGGCCTTCCGTGGCATAGTCGTGCCACCGGATTTCGGCAGGCCGTTTCCATTGCTGGGCTCAATCACCATATTCGACTCAGACGCCAGCTCGATTTATCATTCCCTGCAGCTTCAACTCACCAAGAGGTTCTCAAGCGGGATTCAGTTCACGACCGCTTACACATGGTCGCACGCCATAGATGAAGCTTCGGATCTATTCGACCTTGCAGGGACGCGGGCGCTGCCACAAGACAGCTTTGACCGCCGTGCGGAACGCGCGGACGCCAGCTTCGATGTGCGCCATCGGTTTGTCTATAGCTTCATCTGGGATCTTCCGATCTTCCGGGGGAACAAGATTCTCGGCGGGTGGCAGCTTGCCAATATAGGCACGTTCCAGACGGGCCAGCCTTACACGATCCTGAATTGCTGCGACCAGAATCTGGACGGCAATTTAACGGATCGCATCGGCAATCGCAACGCCTTCCGAGCGCCGGGGATTGAAAACGTTGATATGGCGTTGAACAAGAATTTCCGATTCGGCGACCGGCAAAGGCTTGAATTCCGCACCGAAATTTTCAACCTGTTTAACAGGACGCATTTCGGCATACCAATACATCAATTCTTCTTTGCGAATCTGACAGACCAGGCAGCAACGGAAAAGCATTTCGTTGATACGCGCTTGCCGAAGCGCACCATACAATTCGCCTTGAAGTATTCCTTCTGATCGAAACATCGGGCTGCGGCTTTGTTTAAGCCGCAGCCCGACTTCACGGAGCTATCGAGATGCGGCGCAGCAAATCCTGAAATCGCGCGTCCGAGCGCAATCCGTCAAAGATCGAATCAATATTCAAAAACACGACGTAGTAAGAGCGTTCGTCGTAAACTTTTTCGAGATACTCGAACGCTTTATCTTTTTCTCCGAGCGCCGCGTACACGGTTGCAAGCGGATAAGGCGAAATGTATTTCTGTTTCGATTGTTCCTCTAATTGCGCGAGCACTCGCTCGGCCTCGCTTCGCCTTCCTGTCAAAGCGTAGATGCGCGCAGACCATGCCGTCATCGTCGGGTCTTGATAAAGTTCAATCGCTTTTTGATATTCCGAGAGGGCTTCCACATACATTCGCTTCTGCTCGTAGACCATTGCGATCTGAAAATGCGCTTCGGCGAAATTCGAATCCATATCAATCGTCTTCTTCAATTGCTCAATCGCCCGATCATATTGCCGCGCGCCATACAACACCCTCCCAAGCGATGTGTTTATGATGAGCGAGAGCGGGTCAAGCTCCTGCGCCTGTTTCATCTCCTGTATCGCTTCATCAGACCGCAACCGGCTTATCAGATATGCCGCGTACCAGTGATGCGCGGTCGCATAATTCGGATTCATCTCGATGGCGCGGCGGTACTGCTCTTCCGCCTTCGGCCAGTCCCACTCATATTCGTAAGCGGCGGCAAGCGATGTGTGAGCTTCGGCAAGCGAATCATCGAGCTCTATGGCTTTCTGCGCCGCAGCCTTCACTCGCGGGTAAAGCTCTTTCGGCGATGAGCCTTCCAACTCAACGAGTATCGCGTAACAGTCGGCCATGCCTGCATAAGCCTGCGCATAACCGGGGTCTTTTTCTATCGCCTGTTTGAAATACTCTACGCCTCTATTCAACCCTTCTTCGGTTCGCTTGCTCCAATAGAATCGTCCCCGCAAATAAAGCTGATAAGCTTCCGCGTCTTCGGTGAATCGCTTGCTCACACGCTTTTCGTCTTCGCCCGTCAGCCTCAGTTGCAGGCGTTCGGACACTTGTTTTGCGATCTCTTCCTGCACCGCGAGTAAATCCGACACGCGGCGATTATACTGCTCGCCCCAGACCTGAGAGTTATCGCGCGCGTCTGCAAGATCGACGCTTACGGAAAGCATGTCGCCGCGTTGAATGATGCGGCCCGTCAGCACTGCCTGCACGCCAAGCTCGCGCCCGACAAGTTTAGGGTCGGGCTGCTGGCCTTTGTACCTGAAGACGGAATTGCGCGACATCACTTTCAAGCTGCGCGATTGCGAGAGGTTATTGATCAGACTTTCCGTGATGCCGTCAGACAGATATTCCGTATTCGGGTCTGCGCTCTCGTTTGCAAAAGGCAGGACGGCGATGGAATCAATCGGCACTTTCTGCTCGCCTCGCGTGAAGTAAAAGACGAGCAGCGCAGATGCCGCAACAAACGCCACGAGCGTGATCAAGGCTCCGCGTTTGTGGCGTTTGATTTCAGTGATGATGTATTCGGCGCTCGACGTAGCGCGCCCGGTTTCGAGCTGATCGTCGCGCGTAGAGTATGCCTTGACAGTTGCTCGCCCATCTTCGCTTGTTATCGCGACAGTTGACTCCAGGCTGTAGTCAGGCGCGATGGATTCATCCATCCCCGATTCAAAATCCACACGCTGTTTCTGTCGTTTCAAATCTTTGAGCAGGTCATTGATAGTTTGATAGCGCCCGTCTCTGTCCTTAGCCAGCGCTTTGATTACTATGTTCTCTAATCGCGGCGAAACTTCGGACGAGACTTCTGACAGCGGCTGAGGCTGCCGGTCGAGTATCGAGACGATCACGTCGCTTATGGTCTCTCCCTCGAACGGTCGGCGGCCAGCGATCATTTCGTAGAGCACCACGCCCAGGCTGAAGATGTCCGTTCGCCCGTCAACGGCAAAGCCGCGCGCCTGTTCGGGCGACATATAGCTTGGGCTGCCCATCACTATGTTCGCTTCCGTATTAACCTGATTGAGCTTCGCCGAGTCGAGCGCGTCAGAGTTGCCGGTTTTGTGCTCTGCGAATTTTTCAGTCAGCTTCACTATGCCGAAGTCCAGCACTTTCGCGTAGCCGTCTGGACGCAGCATCACGTTTTCGGGTTTTATGTCGCGATGAATGATTCCGACTTGATGAGCGGCGGCTAGCGCGTTTGCCACCTGCACTGCCACATCGAGCGCTTCGCGAACGCTCAAACTGCCTCGCTGCAATCGCTGGCGAAGAGTTTCGCCTTCGATGAACTCTGTGGCGATGTAGCGCGTGCCCGTTTCCCAGCCGACTTCGTGAATGGTGATGATGTTCGGATGATTCAGCGCCGACGCGGCGTGAGCTTCCTGCTCGAACCGGAGCAATCGGTCTTCATCGTTTATGAAATCCGAGGGCAGAATTTTAAGCGCGACGCGGCGACCCAACTGCGTATCTTCGGCCAAGTAGACTTCGCCCATCCCGCCTGCCCCCAGCCGCGAGATTATGCGATAGTGCGAGATGATCGTATTAGCAGGAAGCAGTTCCTTCATTGCTAAAACAGTTTATCAGATCACTGCGGAAGACCTATGCGTCGCAGAAGGTCTTGGAATCGGGGGTCTGTGCGAAGGGTTTCCAGTCGCGGGTCCGTTTTCAGGTAAATCAGAAATTCCGCCCTCTCCTTATATGCTTTTTCCAGCCATTCGAATGCTCTGTCTTTCTCACCCAGCCCTGCATAGATCACTGCCGTCAAATACGCCGACACGTACCCTTGCTTTGATCGCTCCTGCAATTCATCAAGCACCTGCTGCGCTTTTGCCTTGTCGCCGCTCACAGCATAAGCGTAGCCCAGATGAGATTTCATCAGTAGCGAGCCTCTCGAAAGTGTCAACGCCCGCTGAAACTCGGCGATGGCTTCCGGATACATTCGCTTCTGCTCGTAAGCCATTCCCAAATACCTGCGCGCTATGTAGAAATCCGGGTCCTGTGCGAGCACACTCTGGCAATTGGCAATCGCCTCATCGTAACGGCCAGCGAAGTATAGCGCCCATGACTTTACAGAGAGTGTGATGAGCGAAAGAGGATCAAGCTCCTGCGCGCGAATCGCCGCCTTTACGGCTTCGCCCGTTTGGCCCTTCGCCGTCAAATAATTTGCGTACCACTGATGCGCGGATGCGTAATTCGCGTTCTGCTCAAAGGCGAGGTTGAATTCCCTGCCTGCCCCGGCCCAGTCCCAATCATAGCGGAACTTCACAAACGCGAGCGCCGTGTGCGCCTCTGCAAGCGAGTTGTCCAGTTCGAGCGCCTTCATCGCCGACTCTTTTGCTTTTGCGAAACCTTCCTGCGGCGGCAGCGCGCTGTAGAGCACGAGCATATTGTAACAGTCGGCCAATCCCGCGTGGGCAGCCGCGTAATTCGGGTCTACGTTAATCGCCTGCTGGAAATATTCCATGCCTTCCTTGATCGCATCGGTCGTTCGCTTATTCCAGTAGGCGCGCCCTTTCAGACAAAGATAAGAAGCTTCGAGTTGCTTTTTTTCCTCGCCACTCAACTTCAGATGCAGCGTATCGAAAATTTCTCTCGATATTTTTTCCTGCACTAAGAACAACTCTGAAAACTTACTCGTGTAGGTATTGCTCCAGAGGATGGTGTTGTCTACAACGTTCATAAGCTCGACGTTGACTGTAACATTGTCGCTGCTTTGAGAAATACGCCCCATCAGCAAGGCATTAACGCTCAATTCTTTCCCCGCCGCCTGCGGATTTATCTGTTGGTCTTTGAAGCGATAGACATAGTTGAACGGCCTGACGCGAAGTGTTGACACGCGCGCGAGGTTTTTAACCATGCTTTCCGTAAAACCGTCTCTGATGGCATCGGGGTTCGGATTGCCGCCAGCATTGGCGAACGGCATGACGGCCAGCGAATCAACAGTGTGTTGTTTGTCTGCGCCGGTGAAATAGATTATGCACGCCACGGCGATTGCCAGCGTCGCGACAATGAGCCCGACACTTTTCTTGTGGCGTTTGATTTCCGTGACGATGTATTCCGCGCTCGATGTGGTACGCACAGCGCCCGATTCGAGGATTGTAGTCACTCGATTATCGGATGAGGATGGCAGGGGCGCTTTCCGCTCTCCGCTCGTCGTTGCCGTAAGCGCGTCTCTGAGACTACCCGGTCGAGAGCGTTCAAGCTCTGCTTCGACATCGAGATGTTGTCTCAAACGCCTCAAGTCTATGGCCAGATCTTTAGCGGTTTGATAACGCTCTTCTCTGTCTTTCGCGAGAGTTTTATGAACGATGCGTTCAAGCTCCGTGGGAACCTCCGGCGAATAGCGGGCAAGCGGCGGCGGCTCTTTGTAGAGTATCAATCCGATCACGTCGCTTATGGTTGCGCCCTCGAAAGGCTTTCGGCCCGCGATCATCTCGTAGAGCACGATGCCGAGACTGAATATGTCAGTCCGCGCATCCGTCTTCGTTCCTCGCGCCTGTTCAGGCGACATATAGCTGACCGTGCCCATCACTATGCCGGGATCAGTGTCAACAAGTGATTTTGTCAGGGCGTCCGGGTCGCTTGAGCGCATTTGAAGTTCGCCGCTTTTTTCAGTGAGCTTTGCGAGTCCGAAATCCAAAACCTTGACGTAGCCGTCCTGCCTGAGCATTACGTTCTCAGGCTTGATGTCGCGATGAATGATGCCGTTGTCGTGCGCCATTGCCAGCGCTCTCGCCACCTGAATAGCTATGTTGATTGCTTCGCGCAGGCGTAGCGGATCTTTATTCATGCGGTCGCGCAATGTTTGCCCGTCAATGAATTCTGTCGCGATGAAATGCCTGAGGTTGCATTGCCCGATTTCATATATGGTGATGATGTTCGGGTGATTCAGCGCGGAGGCGGCGCGGGCTTCTTGCTGAAATCTTTTAACGCGAGTTGCGTCCTGCGTGAATTCAGCCGACAGCAGCTTGAGCGCAATCTTTCGATGCAGGCGCGTGTCTTCGGCCAGATAAACCTCGCCCATCCCGCCCGCGCCCAGAGGTGACAGGACTACGTAATTTTCAATTCTTGTGCCGGACGTTAAAGCCATAAAAAATTCCCATCCGTTCAGCGCCTAAAGACTGACGCGCGCAGATTAGCACTGCCTGATGCAGAACTCAATATGAATTCAGTTAGGCAGCGCGCCTTCTTGTTCGAGCCATTTTTGAAGCGCCTCGTTTTCGCGCGCAAGCTCGTCGGCGTTGACCAGCCCGCGTTGCAAAGCAATTGAGATGGCGCGCGAGCGCGGGCTGTAAGTATTTCCCCATCGCTCGTCAACTATCTGCTCGATGTCTATCGAAAGTTTCGCGTAAAGTTCGCGCAGCCGATTCTGCACGCCGCGCTCGCTCAAATACCTGCGGCGCGCAATTGCCTTATCCGTAAGTCCAAGCGCGATGTCAATCAACGCTTCATACGCAATATCGGTAAGTCCCGAAGCGCGATTGACGGCGCGCGATTGGACTGTGCGAATCTCAGGATCAATCCAGCACTGCTCGTCTACGAGCACGGCCCTGAGCGCCGCAATCAATCTTTCATCCGAAGACGATTTGAGCACGTAGCCGTAAACAGTCTCAGAGGGGACGATGCGTGCAAGCTCGCGCACATAGATTTCGTCTTTGTACTGCGACCAGAAAAGTATTCGCGCGAGATTTATTTCCGACCATATCTGTCGCGCCGCGCGCACGCCCGAAAGCTGAGGCATTTTTATATCAAGCACCACGAGCGCGGGCTTATGTTTCAACACCAGTTCAACGGCGCTCGTTCCGTCAACAGCTTCGACGACCGGCCCGGCTTCGGCAAAGTTGTCAGCGATAAGCGCGCGCAAGTATTCGCGCTGAAAAGCCACATCTTCTGCGATCACTATGCTCATAACTCTGAAATGATGAATGATGAATTATGAACATAAAAGAGAAACGCTATTGCGCTTCCATTCATCATTCATCGTTTATAATTCATCGTTGTTTTTCATCGGGACGCGCAGTTCGACGACCGTGCCGCGCTCGCCCGTTGCACGCAGCCACGTCAGGCGCGCGCCTATCAACCGCGCTCGATATCGCATGTTATCAAGTCCGCGCGCTCGGCGCAGGTTGCTCGACTCTGTCATGCCGCGCCCGTCATCAATCACGCGAATAAGAAGGTCGCCGCCATAAAGCATGATTATAAGCTCGACTGATTGCGCCCACGAGTGCTTTAAAATGTTATTAATCGCTTCCTGCGCTATTCTATAAACGAGAAGTTGCTCTGTCTCCGAAAGCTCAATCGCGTCTTCTTTGATGAGACAGGCAAAGCGCGTCGTGAAAGCCCGCTCCGCAGAAGCTGACGCGTTGGTCAGGCAGCTTTCAAGCGCGGGCACCAGCCCTAATGTATCGAGCGCCGACGGGCTTAAATTCTCCATCGCGCGGCGCACTTCGTCCATCGCCGCTTCAAGCCCAAAGATTATCTTCGCAAGCCCGTTGCGTATCTCCTGCGTCATCGCTGCTTCGGGCTTGTCGAACAGTCGCCGCGCTAATCGAACAAGGTCGCGCAGGTCGGACAACGTCTGATCGTGGAGGTCTGCGGCCAAAAGCTTGCGCTCGCTTTCGACCAGCGTCACGAATTGGAGTATACCTTCTACGAGTTCTCGCTGAGTGTCCAAAGCCGATTCTCCCAGATTCGATACGACGAAACCGACTCGAACGAACTGTGGGATTCCACAGTTCAGACCTGTCTCGAACGGGCCAAAGATTTGCGGGATGCGACCTACAACCAATCCCGCGCTAACTGTAGACTGCGCAGGTCTTCCGAAGATGTCAACCGGAAGGGGCGAGGTTACAGCCTTCAAGCCTCGCCCCACTATCAAAATCGGAAAGATGAGAATTGAAAATCGCGGCCTTGAATGCCGCAAAAAAGGAGCACCTATTATGATGAAAAGTATTACACGCCAACGTATAGCATTCGCCGCAACGATAATGCTCGCGTTCTGTTCGCTCACGTTTGCAACGCCTGCGAGCAAGTACGTCACAATCTATGGCCGCGTGCTGAAGATAGATAAACAAGAGCGCACACTGCTGGTTGCTGATCAATGGACGAAGAAACTCTATCTGGTCAATGTGCCTGAGGGCGCAACTTTCAAGATTACCTTCGGCCAGAGCATGAAGATGAGCCAGCCGGGACTTAGCGATACAAACAAAAATGACCGGGTTAACCTTCGTTGCAAACACGCTGACAAAGAGCACCTGGCCAAACTCGATGATGGCAGCGAAGCCATCGTGTTGACCGTTACTGAGTAATGACACCCCCACGGGCGGCTTGATTCTAACCCCGTAAAGCTGCCCTCTACTTCCGCACTTTCACCCCGCATCCACAGAAACGGGCCGCGCTGCCGTCCTCCTCAATCAGAGGAGGATACGCGGCCCGTCCTCTTTTTTCGCATCGAGAGTGTTAAAATTCGTGGGATGCATTTGTTATGGAGGCATACGTTATCACTTGCGCTGTTGGCGCTTGCATTGCTTTCGGCTAACGCCTGCCGCACTCGCGCGCCAATCGCAAACGATGAAGTCGAATTCGTTCAGCAGAGCGAGCCTGAAGAGTATTCGGCCACAATAGTCCGCATAGTTGACGATAGCGAGACGAGCGTGACTCGCATCGCTCGTTCGGGTGAAATGAGACGCGAAGAATGGAACGAGCAAGGCAGCGCACGCGCGCTCATATCGCGGCCCGATATGGGCAAAGCGTTTCTGCTCGACCTCGATAAACAAATCTATGTAGAGCTTGATTCGAGTTCTAATATCGCGCGTCAATCTGAAATCAACCCATCGAACGAATCAACCGCGCGCGACGATGAATCAGGTGTTCGTCCTGATGCGCTCGAACGCGCTTTTGACGATGCCCCTTCGCCAGTGCGCGTAGAGTCGCGCGCGCTGGCGGATCAAACAATCGGAAATCAAACATGCAAAGTATTCGAGCAGCGCGCCATATTCGATGACGGCCACACAGAAATCACCAAAATATTTTGCGCGCGCAACCTCAACGACTTAGCAATCAGAATCGAGGTGGAATCTGACGGCGTGAAAGTAATAACAGAGCGGCGCGATGTGAAGACCCAAGTCGCGCCCGACCAGTTCGTCGTTCCCTCTGGATTCAAAAAGGTTGACAGGCTCGCTCACTGAGCAGCAGAAACGAACTCTGTCGGCTGCCCCTTAGTCCAGGGATCGTACTCGCGCGCGAAGATTAATCGCTCGGCCATCGGCGGGTGAGAATAGAGCCAGAGTTTGATGAACGCGCTCGGATGAGGGTCGGCCAGATCAACTTCGCCCAGTATCTGAAACGCTTCGGCTGCCGCTTGCGCCGAATCGGGTGTGATGCCGTGCGTGACTTCAAGCCCGTAAATATCGGCTTGATGTTCCTGATAACGGCTGAAGGTATTAAATACGGGCTCTGCCAGAAAAACGAAGAGCGAGAAGAAGAGCATCAACGCCGGGAGCGACGCCCAATCACCCAGGCCGTTCACGATCCTGTGTTTATCACGATAGCCAATCACCCGAGAGCTTGCGCGGTGGCTCGACCAATCATCAATGACCAGTCCCCATCGCCTCTGCCATCTTTCGAGCGCCCAGTTCACTGCCACGTAAACGAAATAAAGAATGAGCATCATAAACGCGCCCGTGAAGGCTATGCCTTTTGGAATGTGGTCGAGCACGTAATGGCCCATCTCGTGGCCGACTACGAACAACGTTTGCGGCGCGGTCATGTTTTGAATCGTGGTGTCCCACACGACGACGCGCTTTGACGCGCCGACGCCTGTGACGTAGGCGTTAAGCGCGCGGACTTTCTCGCTTGCCTTCATCTCGAACATTCGCTCGCGCGGAATGGATAGTCCGCCGTGCGACATTAATTTTTCAATCTCTGTTACAAGCGCGGGATTGTTGTTTTCGAGAGGCTCGAATTTGTTGAACAGCGGATCAATTACGAGAGGGGCGAGGAAAACAAAGAATACTATGAGCGGGAACACGGCAAGCCCTGAGTACAGCCACCACCTGCGAGGGCTGCGACGAACTACTCCGTAAAAGAAATATAGCGCGACAGTCAAAATAACTATTTTTATCAACTCGCTTTTCGTCCAGTCCCACGCCCATCCTCCCCAGCCTTGAATTGACATCTCATATTGCCGGCTAAGGCTATGGCCATAAACATCGAGCGGAAATTGAAGCAGGTCGTAGAGCAGTATAAACAACGGCACGAATATGATTACCTGTACAAAGCGGCGGCGAGATAATCTTTCGGCCAGATTGCGGAAACGCGGGGCGATTCTGAGCTTCAGAATTATCAAAAGCATAAGCAGCGTATAGGCGACGGCGATGAAGTGCAATCGGTAGCCTGCTCTAGAATAGGCGACTGCCTTTTCGTATTTCTCCGGCGGCAGCGTGTAAGTCTTAACCTCTTGCTTCTCTTCATCGGCAGTATGGGGCGGCGTTACTTGCTCTGTGGTTTTCTCAACAGGCGATGTCGGTGTTTGGGCGGCGCTTGCGACAAACAGCGCGACAAGGCACACGAGTAAAAAAGAAACGCAACGCATGCAATCCTCCTGGTGAGAAGTATTGGGGCCGGAGTTACAGCGCGAAGATATAAAATCCTAGCGGGAATTTCAAGCACTGCGGCAGGTTGATTATAATCGAACAACCCGGTTACGCGAATTGCCATAACTATCCATTGCGTTGCGTGCCAATTTAAGTTAATGTCAACCGTGCCTTGATGGAGGATTGGTTATCCGGGGCAGGCCAAAGAAGGATTGCCGACGGCTACTGCTAAATGAGTGCCGTCATTAAAGAGCAACCTCACTAATAGCCCTGGACTTGGCCTGCCAGAGATAATTGCCCATTAAGTTAGGTCGAGAACACGAGCGGCGAACTTTTCAGTCCCGTTCGGGTTGGGATTTCTAAGGTACATACACAAGCAGGAGATAATAGGAATGTACGCAGTTCAGCTCCATATTTTGATCGTCGAGGATGATGAGGATACAAGGTTTGTTTACGGCGTGCTTCTGCAAATGGAAGGCTATCTAGTCACGGCGGTGAGCACGATGAGGGATGCGCTCGCGCGCGCCCTCTCGACCAATTACGACCTGATCATCATGGACGTGCGTCTGCCCGACGGCGATGGCGTCGAGTTGTGCAAACAGATTCGAGAGTTCAACAGAATTACTCCCATCATGTTCGTCTCAGCCGCCGCTTATAAGAAAGATGTCGAGCGCGGCATGAAAGCAGGAGCGCAGGCTTATCTCACCAAACCTGCTGACGCTGAAAGTCTGCTTGACAGAGTCATCTACCTGCTCGGGCAGAAGGCAATGCTGGCGGTCGAGCGAAACGTTTCAACGCTGCCCGTCATGGTGACGGACGCGCTGGTGGCAGCGGCATTGATTGACAAGGACAGAACTTACAAGGCTGTCAGCCGTGCATACGCCGCAGCAGGCGGATACAGCGCGGACGATTTGATCGGCAAGAAGGCGACAGACATTTTCCCTGACGTATCGGGCGAAGCCGGGCAGGCGCTCGAAACTGTTCGACAGACCAAACAACCTCACTTCATTTCGCGCTACCCTTATGCGGCTCCGACCCGGCCTGAGCGCGGAGTCACTTACTGGGACGCTGCGATGTGGCCTATCGAGAGCGACGAAGCGGATACAGATGTTTTGATTGTCGTTCGCGAAAAAGAGAAGAGCGGCGATATCGCCACCGCCTGATAAACCGGATAGAGTGAAAGGGAGAAGGGGTGATGGGGTGAGCAGATAATCACCCCATCACCCCTTCTCCCTTTCACCCCTACTTCTTAATCCCTAACGACTCGGAAGCGGCATGCCTGTCTGTGGGGTACGTCGCGGGCCAGACCGGGGTTGTTGAGGTTGTTGGCCACCCGGCATTCCGGGCAAATCCTCCAGTCCCGGTTGCGTGCTGGCAGAGGCTTGCATGGCCGAATCAATCCTATCCTGATAGATTTTGATCTTCCCATCATCCTTCATCTGCTTCTGAAGTTGAGACATGTAAGTGGCATAGTAAATGTTGCGCTTTTCGTCGAGCAATCGCAGCTCGATTGATTTTTTCTCTTTCTGGAAAGTTTCCCCCATGTCGGCATCCTTGCGCGACACGGCAGACACAACCGTGAAGCCGTCGCTGCCTTCAGCCTTCAAAGGCGTATGCAGAACTTCGCCAGCCTTGAGCTTATAGACAGGCTCGCGGCTCTCTTTAGTCGTTAGCCCGCCTATTGAATCGGTATCGGACATGCCTGCCCGTTCATCGGCTTTTAGTCCTAAAGAGTCTGCTATCTTTTTCAACTCCTCGGGCGAGTTGGCTTTCGCAAGCTGCTGCGCGCGTTCGGATGCAAGTTCTTTCGCTTTGTCTGCGCGATAGCTTTGCTCGGCTTTCGATTTCACTTCTTCGAAAGTCGGGTCGTGCGGATCACGCTTTTCGATGTATTGAGGAATGGCCACCCCGCCGCTGACGGGCAGGTGTTCGCTCACATCCCCGGGGTTTTCAAGATTGAAGATGGCAAACTCCACTTCGGGAACATCTCTCAATTCAGGAATAGTATCGCCCGAAGAGAAGAAAGGTATCTCTCTGACGGATGCGACCGGGGTGCCGCGTTTTTGGTTGAGTTCGGCGACAACCACATTTGCGTCTCTGATCTCTTTTAATCTCGGCTCGGCTTCATCCTTCGCTATGTTGACCGCTTCCGTATATCCCTTTCGCGTGCGAGCGGCTCTCAAAAGCTGAGGCTTCGCTTCCTCGAAGCCGGCAATCTTGCGGTCGGTGACTTTTAATATGTAATATTTGTCGCCTTTTTTGATAGGCTGGCTCACATCGCCCTGTTTCATTGTGAATGCATTGCCGAGCGGATTGTCGCTCTCGCGTTTGTCGCTCTTGTTTACCCAGCCGATGTCGCCGCCGTTGCCTTTAGTCGCCGCATCTTCGCTTGTTTCGCGCGCGAGCTTTGCGAAATCCTCAGCCGGTTTGCCCTCGGCTCCCTTTGCGCGATCAGCAATATCCTGCGCCTTCTTTCTGACCGCATCTTCTTCCTCTTGCGCTTTGGTTGCCGCATCTGAGTTCGGCTCCGCTCTGAAGTTAGCCGTCTGCGCTTTTGGAGCGTTGATGACTATCTGGCTCACGCGAACCTGTTGAACATTGCGTTCGGGGTCGTATTCTTGCCTTAACTCGTCATCCGATACTTGCAAAGACTCTCCGGCTCTGGCCGGGTCAATGAAAATGTAGTGACCGCGTCGCTGCTCTGTTGTGATTTTGAAATCTTCTTTGTGAGAGTCAAAGTAAGCGCGCACATCCGCATCATTGATCTGCACTTTATCTATGAGCTGTTCGGGTTTCACTTCGACCCAGCGGACAGAATATTTGGTATTGGTGCGGCGATAGTCTTCCTCGACTTCCTGCGGCGAGACCTGGACGACAGCCGTTATATAGCTGCGCAAATGTTCAGCGGCAATGCTTGCGCGAAGAGTTTGTTCGAACTGAACGGGGGTGAAGTTTGCCTGCCGGAGCCGCGCCCTATAATCTTCGGGGCCGCGCCACGGACTGAATGTTTGCATGATGCGCGCTTCCAGTTCCGCGTCCGTAGCTCCGACGTTGAGTCGGTCGGCTTCGTACAAAACCACCTTCTGACCGATCAGGTTATCAAGCACCTGCGGGCCGAACTGCGCATATGTCTCAGCAATGCCCTGGCCGCGTGTGCGGCCTTGTCCCTGCGCTATCTGCTGGCCGAAATTCGAGAGCGCGTCTTTGTACTCTTTGAGAGTAACTTCGTAGCCGCCCACTTTAACGACGGTAGTATCGTTGCCGCCCGCGCCGCCAAACAATCCGGCCCCGCCGCCCGACACCACGACGGAAAACAGACCGACGAGACTGAGCGTCAGAACCCCGATGAAGAATAACAAAAACGCATTGCGTGTGCGCTTGCGCCCTTTCAAGAATTTCAACATAACGTTTAATAGCCTCCGAAAGTATTGCTCCAAGCTCACCGCTGTAGGCGAGAAATCTTGGTGGGATGAGAAACACGAATTTTAGTGGAATTGTACTGCGAATTGACAACCTTCGAGAGCAATTGCATCGTTCGATTAATCGAATCGCTTTGCAAAAATCTATCGCTTAGCACGAATATATTTAATAGTGGGCCTTCCGTGAGCCATCTCATCTCCGAGCCAATAGTGAGGTCAAATCATGCCGGAAAACCTATGGCCGCGCGAGCGGCATGAAAGCAACCCCTGGAAAGGGCTGGCGGCAGGTCTGGTTGCTGGTCTTGTGGCATCATGGACTATGAATCAGTTTCAAGCCCTTTGGAGCAAGCTGAACGCGATGTGAACGATTCGCGGCTGGGGTAAGTATGCTTCTAAGAATCTGGCGCTTTATCACAATAATGCTTGTGGCATTGTTAATGGGAATGAGTTTCGGTCACACGTTAGAGATGCCGATGAAGATGAAGGTGGACGGGCATCTCTGGTTAACGTTCCAGCATAATCTGTATGCATACTTTGCGATAATCGGCGGCCCTATCGAAATCGGAGCGATCATTACATCCATAGCGCTGGCAGTTATGGTTCGCAAGCGACGGCCAGCTTTTCATCTGACTACTGCTGCGGCAATCTGCATTGCGGTCGCTTTCTTCCTGGTGTGGCTGGTCTTCACTAGAGAAGTGAATGAGCAGACAGCCCGCTGGACGGCCCAGTCCATACCCGCAGACTGGGCCGAGTGGCGCAGGCAATGGGAATACTCGCACGCCATAAGATTCGTTCTTCACATCTGATTGCCCTCGGCGCGCTCGTTTCTTCGGTGCTCTTCGAGATACCGAAAGAGTATTCATCGGAATCAGATTCTGAAAAGTTGTGATAAATTTAAATGGCACCGTGCCTCCTCACCGGGTCGGTGTCGCGAATTTTTTTGCGTGAAGGGGCAATTATGATTCATCGAAAAAAACTTTTCGCAGCGCTTCTATCAGCGCTGGCTCTATCCATCGTTTTCTGTTTACCTGTCTTTGACTCTGTCCGTGTTGTTCAAGCGATCCATGCCCGACCGAGGGCCGTTACAGAGTCAGCGCGAGCCAGAGCCAGTTTACAGTGCGAGCCTTTGCGGGCGGGTTGTTGTCGGCGCTGGCGCACGATCACACGATCAGCATCCGCGAGTTCACGGGCGAAGCGCGATTCACCTACGGCACGGTCGAACCTGCCTCGCTTCAATTGACTATCAAGGCAGCCTCGCTCGCGGTGACGGACAAGGTGAGCGATAGTGACCGCAAGAAAATCGAAGACACGATGCGCGGCGAGGTGCTCGAAGTAGACAAGCATCCGGAAATCATTTTCAAGAGCACGAACGTCAATGCGAGTCGAGTTGACGAGGGCAAGTATCAAGCTAAAATTACAGGCGACCTCACGCTTCATGGAACAACGCGCAGTGTGACGTTTGACGCTTTTGTAACTTTTTACGAAGCGAGCCTTCAGGCGAAAGGACAGTTTGCCATCAAGCAGAGCAATTACGGCATCAAGCCCGTTTCCGTAGCGGGAGGCACGATTAAAGTAAAAGACGAGTTGAAGTTCTCTTTCGACATAGTGGCCAATCGCTAACACCGCACGTAGAAGATTTGAGATTTCAAATCTTCTACGTGTATTCGTCAAGGCCATTCAGTTCTCGGAATTTGATGTCAATTCACCGCAGAGACGCAGAGTACGCAGAGGCGGCGCAGAGTAATAATAGTTTTTCTCTACGTAATCTCTGCGTCCTCTGCGTCTCTGCGGTGAACAGTTTTCCGGTTTCAAACTCTGAATCCGAGAACTGAATGGCCTTGTGTATTCGTCCCGCCAGCAGTCCGTTTCATCAAACTTTGATTGACAAATTGCATTACATTATGGTGAAACAATCATGCAAAGCAGATGGGAATATAATCCGATACGGAACGGATAAGTGTAGGCATGAGAATTTTGACAAAGGCCGTCTGCTTCTTTCTTCTTGTCTGGACTCTGACCGCGCAATCCGCCGCCACTCCTGACCTCGCCGAGCAAGACCAGACTGTGCGTTTGAAGGCGGACTTGATCGAAGTCCGAGCAGTAGTCACAGACCGCGATGACCGCGTTGTTGAAAATCTGAAGGCCGAAGATTTCGAGCTTTTGGAAAACGGTCGTCCTCAACAGATCAGCTTCTTTTCTCTGGTAAAGAGCGGCAACGAGAGCCTGACGCCGCAGGTGTCTGCGCGAGCTGAAGCAAATCCGCAATCTCTTCCAAACAATCCTGTCGTTTCGCTCAAACCGCCTTCGCGAACAGTAGTGCTTTTCGTAGACACGCTTCACCTTTCACCAGCAAGCTCCGCAGCGGCGAGAGAGACGCTGAAGAAATTCGTCAACGAGCAGATGACCGATGAAGATGTCGTGGCGCTCATAACGAGCACAGGGCAGTTGGGCGTGCTCGAACAGTTCACGCGCGACAAACAGATGATTCGATTTGCGATAAACAGGCTTCTGCCCTGGCCTCGGTCGTCGCGCCCGACTCTTCTTTCGCCCTACATAGCAGCAAAGGCTCTCCGCCGCGACCCTGAGGCCTATAATCTTGCGTACGCTATTTTGCAGGCCGAAGAATCGCTACATACTTCCTCCCAATTACGTTTTTGCAGCAGCGAAAGACATCGTTGATGAATCAGTTCACAAACGAAAGGCCGCGCTTGAAACGCTCAATGCGGTGGTTAAACGCATGACCGAATTGCCCGGCCAGCGCATGCTGGTTCTTCTATCGGACGGCTTTTCACTGATAGATGCGGCTGCCTCGACCGATAATCATGCGCTCGATTCGACGATCAACAGTGCCGTTCGCGCCGGGGTCGTAGTTTATTCGCTGGTCGCAAGCGGGCTGCAACCGGAATTTTTTACGGGCAACGCCAGCCTGGGGCTGGACACGGCTAAGAGTATGTCTATGTATTCATCTACCGTAGCCCAATCAAGACGCGATGTCGTGAACACTCTTCGCGACATCGCCGAAGGCACGGGCGGCAAAGTATTCGCCAATACCAACGACCTGAGCGGCAGTTTGCAAAAAGCTCTGAATGATAATCGAATTTATTACACGCTCGCATTCTATCCATCGGGCGAAAAACCGGACGCGAGCTTTCACCGCATCACAGTGCGCGTGAAAGATCATCCTGAATATACAGTGCGCGCTCAAAAGGGTTACTTGCCTTTGCAGGCTACGAAAGCCGAAGCAACGAAGACTCCGCAGCAGAAGATGGTTCAAGCTCTTTCTGCGCCGCTGCCGCTCGCGCAGGTAGAAGTCGCGGCTTCAGCCTCTTTCCTCGAACGCAAAGATGATAAGGCGCAGGTCTCGTTAGAAGTTTTCATTGACGGCGAAAGCATTGAGCATAACAAAGAGAGTCAGGCTCAATCGCTCGCGCTGGAACTGGCAGGCGTTGTTCTCGACCTTAAAGGCAATACGGTAGAGAAATTCGGCGACCGTGTAGAAGCCAGCCTGCGCCCTGAGCGAGTTCAGCAGGCAAAGCAGAACGGCTATCGCTACAGCAGGCGCATAAGGCTGAAACCCGGAATCTATCAAGTTCGAGTAGGCGTCAGAGAGCGCGATACCGAACACATTGGCACAGCTACAGCCTGGGTTGAAGTGCCTGATCTCAGCAAAGGCAAGCTCGTGATGAGCAACATCGTTTTGAGCGAGCGGATCGCGCCGGATGCGAAGAAAGTGATTCAGCCGAGCCAATCTGACGTCTTCCACCCGGGAATGGCGCAAGGCATTGCCGCGTATAAAATCGGTAACCTGCTTGTTTATTATTTCGCGCTCTACAACGCCGCTAAAACTTCCGACCTTTCGATGCAGGCAGAGATAATTCAAAACGAGCAATCAATCTATCGCGGCCAATGGCAGCCAATTGCTTCACGCATCGTCGAAGACGATAAAAACAATCCCGGCATGAGCGGACAGATTCCGATGTTTCTAAAACCGGGTCTGTACGAACTGCGCATAACGGTCAAGGGCCGTGACGCGAAGCAGTCGCTACAGCAAAGTGCTCTTTTTCGCGTCGAGCCGCAAAAAGGGTGATGTGCGTTTAGCCTCTGAGCATCGCAACAAGAAGGATTGACACAGCGGCGGGAGTCACGCCCGGTATGCGCGCGGCCTGGCCTATGGTCTGAGGTCGCACGTCGCTGAATTTCTGCACTACCTCGTTAGACAATCCGGAGATGCTCGAAAAATCCATGTCGCGCGGTATCTCCATTTCGTCATAGCGGCCTCGTTTGCGCGCCAGGATTTCCTGATCTTTTAAGTAGCCTGAGTACCTGAGATCGTTCAGAGCGATGACTATGTTTTGCTCTCTCGCTTCATCGCCGAGCGCCGAGCGAACTATCTCCGCAAGTCGCTCCGAACTGCAATCAGGGCGACGCGCAAGGTATTCGAGCCGCTTTCCTCTATAGCTGTCGGGCGAGCCTTCGAGCTTCAGCTCATCAATCAATTCGTCGCCCAGCGCGGTTACTTTCGCGTCATTCAAATATTGCTTTATGCGCTCGACCTCATTCTGGCGACAGAGAAAAGCTTCAAAGTCTCGGTCGTCAATCGAGCCGATTTCTCTGGCTATCGGAGTCAGTCGCTGATCGGCATTGTCATACCTGAGCGAGAGTCTCATCTCTGCGCGTGACGTGAACATTCGATAAGGCTCGTCCGCCCCTTTCGTCACCAGGTCATCAATCATCACGCCGATGTAGCTGTCTTTTCGATCAAGCGTGACCGGCGCACGCGAAAGCGCGGCGAGCGCAGCGTTGATGCCCGCAATGATGCCCTGGCCTGCCGCTTCTTCATAGCCCGAAGTGCCGTTGATCTGTCCGGCATGATAGAGTCCGCGAATCTGTTTCGTTTCAAGCGTCGGGTATAGTTCTCGCGGGTCAACGAAATCGTACTCGACTGCATAGCCCGGGCGCAGAATCTTTACGTTTTCGAGTCCCTGTATTTGACGCACGAACTCAAGCTGCACTTCTTCGGCCATGCTTGTCGAAATGCCGTTCGGATAGACCTCGTATGTGTTATAGCCTTCCGGTTCGAGGAAAATCTGATGGCGCGGCTTTTCGGAAAACTTCACAACCTTGTCTTCAATCGAAGGGCAATAGCGCGGCCCGACGCCTTTGATCTCGCCGCTGTAGAGGGGGGATTTATCGAGATTGCGGCGAATAACTTCATGAACGCTCTCATCAGTGTAGCCGATGAAGCATTCTATTTGCGGGCGATTGATCCGGTCGGTCTTGAAAGAGAAAGGCACAGGTCGTTCGTCACCCGGCTGTCGCTCGAATTTTGAATAGTCAATCGTGCGGCCATCTAGTCGCGGCGGCGTTCCCGTCTTTAGCCTCCCGGTTTTCATTCCCAGAGCGCGAATCGAATTTGCCAGTTTGATAGAAGCAGGCTCGCCCGAACGGCCAGCCTGAAAAGTCTTTCGGCCCACGTGAATCAATCCGTTGAGGAAAGTGCCGGTCGTCAACACACACGTGCGGCCTTCGATCTTTGTTCCGTCCGCAAGCTCGACGCCCGCGACTCTTGAGTGGGCGAATTGAATCTCTGCGACTTCGCCTTCGATGATCGAAAGGTTTTCTGTCTGGTCAAGCCTGCGCCGCATCTCTGTTCTATAGAGATTACGGTCGGCCTGAGCGCGCGGCGACTGGACGGCGGGGCCGCGACTGCGATTAAGGAGTCGGAATTGAATACCGGTCTGCGTCAATCACCTGCCCCATGATGCCGCCGAGCGCATCTACTTCGCGAACGAGGTGGCCTTTGGCTATGCCGCCGATTGCCGGATTGCAACTCATCTGGCCGATGGAGTTCGCGTCAATCGTGACCAGCGCGGTTCGCGCGCCCATGCGCGCCGCGATGTAAGCGGCTTCGCATCCGGCGTGGCCTGCGCCGATTACTATAACGTCGAATGAATTACTCATACTTGCTTCCTGAATAATCCACGAGGGCAACGAATAGCCATACGAGCGATTCGCGTTATTCGCGGATTATTATCGAAGCAAGAAGTTTAACGCGCTTTACTCTTTTTGAACAATGCGTGAAGGCTTGAAATTTATTTATGAAATTATATTCACTGAATTGCGATCTGTAGAAAAAAAAGTGACCGCCGTGTACTTTTTCGCTCGCCCGCCTCTCTATTACCAGATTCGGTCTGCGCATCTGCGACCGTGTCAACGAAATGAATGGCAGCCAGGAGTGATGAAATGAAGTGCCCCGGATTTCAGGTGCTTACAGACTATCTCGATAGTCGGCTCGACCCCACTCTATGTAAAGGCGTTCGGGCGCATCTTGCTTCGCAGTGCGGCCAGTGCAACGCCGACCTCGCGTGGTACGGGGCCGTCAAACTTATTGCCGCAGGCGATGATTCGGTCGAGCCGCCGCAGTGGGTATTGAAGCGTGCGTTTAGAATATTCCAGGCCAGTCCATCTCAAGATAGACTTGTGGCCCGCGCAGGCCGCTTGGTCGCTTCACTCATCTTCGATAGCTTTGCGCGGCACGCGATGGCCGGTGCGCGCTCGGCTGATATGAGCGACCGCCAGATGCTTTATCGCGCGGCAGGTTTCGGAATGGATCTTCAGATCACATCCGCCGAAAGGTCACGCGCCTCCATTATAGGCCAGATACTTTGCGAGGGAGAGTTCGCCTTTGAATCGGTGAAGCGGTTGTCAGTCACGTTACTCAGTCAAGGCACAGCAGTGGCGAGCACCTTCACCAACAACAGGGGCGAATTCAGCGTCACTTCGGTTGATCGTGGAGAGTACGATTTGCAGATAGAAGCGGGCAGCCTGATGATAACTATAATCAAAATGAATCGGCAAAAGCTCAGATGATAGCCGGGCTTGCCATGGCAGGTCTCAAACAATTCGACGCCGCAGTTAAAGAATTGACCCAAGCCCGCGAGGCGTTTGCCCGAAACAAGAACAGTACTTTTGCGGCGCTCGTGGACTCTTACATGGCTGAACTGGCGCTGAAGCGCGGCAACGCAGATGAAGCCTTGAGCCGGGCAGGCCTTGCGCTTCGAACATTCGCGCGGCAAAAGCTTTTAATCAAAGCGGCTCGCGCGCGTTCAAGCGGGAGTTTGATTGTCCTCCTGCGCAATTCCGTCGCAAGCGTAAGGGCAGGGATCGAGAACCTGACACCGCACGATTTTAGCCGCACTTGCGTGGCAGCGGGCGGCGAACTCGAACAGATACGGTTTCGTTTACGTGAGTTACTTTCCGATACAGAAGGTCGAGAATATTTGCCCCAGGATATCGTCCGCCAAGGTTTCGCCTGTCACTTCACCAAGCGACTGAAGCGCGCCGTGCAGTTTCAATAAAACAATCTCTTCAAGCTCGCCTTCGATCATCAAATCGCGCGCGCTGGAAAGCTGCTCAAGGGATTTTTTAACAGCCGCGTGCTGGCGCGCATCGGTTATCATTATGTCATCGCGCTCGGCTCCCCTGTCGCCCGAAAGCCTCGCGAAAATCTCTTCGGTCAATTGATCGAACCCTTTTCCGGTCAGCGCCGAAATGGGAATCACTTCCATCTGCTCACTCGGCTCAAGGAATCCAGGTTTGAGATTGCCCATCAGGTCAATCTTGTTGAACACGATTATTCGTCTCTCCCCGGGCACTTGATCCATCAATTTTATATCGTCATCCGTCAGCGGCTCCGAAGCGTCGAGCACAAGAAGCGAAATGTTCGCATCAGCAATCGCAGCGCGGCTTCGCTCTATGCCTATGCTTTCAACGATGTCGCTTGTCTCGCGGATGCCAGCCGTGTCTATCAACCTGACCGGCACGCCTGAGATTGAAGTGGTCTCATAAAGCGCGTCTCGCGTTGTGCCGGGCAGCGCCGTCACAATCGCGCGGTCACTGCCCACCAGACGATTGAACACTGATGATTTGCCTACGTTGGGCCGACCGGCTATCACCAGATCAAAGCCTTCTTTTACAAAGCGACCAAACGAAAAGCTGTTTGCGATTTCATTCAAGCCTTCGATTATTCGCGCAAGCCTCACCGCAAGCAATGAAGCCGTCTCAGGCGAAATGTCTTCTTCGACGAACTCGACGGATGATTCCAGGTGAACGATGATTTCAACCAGCGCGTCTTTGATCGGAGTGAGCCGCTTCGACAGAGCGCCTTCGAGTTGCCGTGTGGCTACGCGAGCCTGGTATTCGGTCTGGGCGTTTATGACATCACGAACGGCCTGCGCTTGCGCGAGATCAATCCGCTTATTGAAGAATGCGCGGAAGGTGAACTCGCCCGGTTCGGCAATGCGCGCGCCGCCTTCGATTGCCATCTCAAGCACGCGGCTTAAAACGACGGGGCTTCCGTGACAGCTCAACTCAACAGTCTCTTCGCCTGTGTAAGAGTGCGGCGCTTTGAAGTACGTCAGTATCGCTTCGTCTATCTGCTCGGCGGTCTTCTGGTCAACGATGTGACCCAGTTGCGCGCGATTAGGCGCGTCGAGCGGTGCGCGCGATTCGGATTGAAAAATTCGAGCGGCTATCTCAAGCGCGGCAGGGCCGCTCAATCGCACTATGCCGATGCCGCCCCGACCCGGAGGCGTCGAGATAGCTGCGATTGTGTCACCCTTAAACATAACTAATGTGGCGAGTGATGAGTGATGAGTGATTGAGTAGAACGCCTCTACTCAATCACTCATCACTCATCCTTAATCACTTTACTTAGCGGGATAAATCGTGACCTTGCGGTTTTCGCCGTTGCCCTGGCTTTCGCTTCGGACACTTGTGTCCTCTGAGAGGGCGAGGTGAATGATGCGCCTCTCGTTGGGGGTCATCGGGTCGAATGTGAATGGTATGCGCGAAGCGCGAACTTTTTCAGCGGCCTTCTCAGCCATCAATCGCAACTCTTTTTCGCGTTGCGCGCGGTAGCTGCCCGAATCGAAAATAAGATGTTTGTCTTCGCCTACTGCGTGCGCGAACATGCGGTTGCCGAGATATTCGAGCGCGTCGAGCAACTCGGCATTGTGGCCGAGCAGCAATGCGCGGTCTTCTCCCCGCACCTGTACTTTGATCGCTTCTCCAACCGGCTCCACAGCGGCCTCCAATTCCAGGTCGCTCAGTTCGAGAATGCGGTTGATGAAGTCAACGACGCTGTTAATATCACCTTCTGGCATCAGTCACACCTTTGATGATTTATTTCAAACCCTTTCGACTTCCGCGCCGCCTCGCCTCTCTTGCTTGCGGCCTTTGCCCTTCGGCCCTTTTGGCTCGCTCGGCTTGCTTCCTTTCGCAAGCTTCCCTGCCTCATCGGTCGGCTCGGCGGTTTGCTTGTTGATCACAAGCTGCATGCCGACGCCTACTATGTTGCTCACCATCCAGTAAAGCACAAGTCCGCTCGGCGCTGAAAGGAAGAAAAACCACGTCAACATTACAGGCATCAGCCAGGTCATCATTATACGCTGCATCTTCATTGCAGGATCAGCCGACGCGGGCTGCGGCGTAAGCTGCGTCGAAGCGATCATTGTGATGCACATGATGATTGGCAATATCTTGTACGGGTCGGGTCTCGATAGATCTTGCAGCCAAAAAATCCACGGAGCGTGGCGCACGTCGAGCGACATTCCCAGATACAGGTACACGGCCCAGAAGATCGGCATTTGAAGCAGCAGCGGCAAACACCCTCCGAGCGGGTTTGCTTCTTTCATCAAAGCCATCTGCTCTTTTTGAAGCTCCTGCAACTCGCGCTCATATTTTTTCGGGTTCTCTTTGAGCTTCTTCATTCGTTCTTGAAGCTCTTTCATTCGCGGCTGATGTTTCGCCGCCTTCTTCATCTTCTTCGAGCTTGTCGCGCGCAGCGGCCACAGAAGCAGGTTTATCAGAACAGTCACGGCGACAATCGCCCAGCCGTAATTATTAAAGAGCTTCGCAAACGTATTGAGCGCCCAGGCCAGCGGAACAATCAGCGGACGCACGATGGCTCCGAAGAATCCGTAATCAATCACTGCTCCGAGGTTTGCGCCAAGCATCTGACTGACTTCGCCAAGCAGTTCGCGGTCTTTCGGGCCGACGAAAACATGCGCCGCCGTGTTCAAGCTGACAGGAATAGAGACGGAAGGGTAATCGCGCGGAGTATGATTCGGGTCTTCGGGTTTTGCCTGAAAGGTGGCAAGTGCGATTTCGCCGACAGGCTGATCCGGCACGGCCAGCATGGCGAAATAATGATCGCTCACGCCTGCCCAAGCATAGCTGTGTCTCAATACATCGGACCTCGACGCTACTGACTGGCCCGCGCTCGTGCCCTGCGGAATCGAATCGAGCAGGAGCGACGCGCTGCCCTGACCTTCTTTCACTTCCGCATAGCCGATTAAGGTCGCGCCTTTGTCGGCTACGATCCTGATGTGAGTGATGCCTGGGGGAAGCGGCTTATCGAGCGTGAGATATTTGTCGTCGTAATTGACAGATTGAATCGTTGCGACAGGCTGATTGATGTGTGAGCCTAAAGCTTGTTCGCGGCTGCCGTCCGTAGTGTAAGCGACTACCTGCGGCGGAGTGTTGTAGCTTCCGGTCTGCGTATCGCTTTGATCGCCGAAGCCCGGGCCGAGGACTATCTGTGTGGGCTGCTCGCCTTCCGTTGTTCTAACAGATGCCCTGGCGTCGAAAATCATTTGGTCGCCATAAAAAGTAAACTTTTTAGTCGCGGTAGCGGTTCCAGTCGAGACGGTAAAGGTTATCTCTTTTTGTTCACCCTCTCCTATATTGATCTCGTTTTGGCTGGCGTCTGCTCCATCGATTTGAACCTGGTAATTTATCTTATTGAGTTGATCTGCAAGGTCAGGCCGCGCGAGAAGGCGAATACCGAGCGGCGCTTCAAGCCCGTCGGGAACAGGCTGCGGAAGGAGTTGAAGCTCAGGCGTGTTGGCTGCCTTTATCTCATGTATGCCGCGCTCGTCTTTATAATGATGCATTATCCATGATGTCGCCACAGCGCCGCGATTTGATAACGTCACATGCCAGTACGGAGTCGTAATCGCTATTTCGCGCAACGGCGCGGCGCTCACCGGCGTAAGCACAGGGGCGGGAGTCACAGCCTTTTTGTCTATGGGGTTCGCCTGCGGTTTTTTCTCTGCGACGGGCGGCGGCTCTGTAGGCAGTTCGACCGGGGGAGGAGGCGGAAAGAATTTTCTCAACACGACCGGATAGCCCATCAGGACTACCATCGAAAGTACCATTGCCAACAGCAAGCGTTTTCGATCCATCAAATCACATCGGGCGAATCAAACGCCCGTCCTTTTATAATTACAACTTCAATATTATTTTACGGGGTCGTAACCGCCCGGGTGAAACGGGTGACACCTCAACAGCCGACGCACTCCCATATACGAGCCGCGCAGTGCGCCGTGCTTCTTGACCGCTTCCATTGTGTAGGCAGAGCAAGTAGGCGTGAACCTGCACGATGGCGGGAACATCGGCGAGACGGCCATCTGATAGAACCGTATTAAAGCGATCAAAATAAATTTCACTTATCGCCCGCCCTCTCCAGAAAAGTGATGAAGTCACCTTCAAGATCGCGGTAATGGGCCTCCACTAAAGGCCGCTTCACATTAATGACTATATCAACTCCCCGTGGGACTAGCCATTTGTTTTTTCTGAACGCCTCGCGCACCAGGCGTCGCGCGCGATTGCGCTCAACAGAGTTCCCGATCTTTCGCGTTGTGGTTATGCCAAGGCGAGCGTGCCCGCCTGAGTTCGGAAGAACAAACGCTGTAAAATATCGCGCCTGCAATTTCCGGCCTTGCTCGTACACGCGCCGGAACAGATCGCGCTTGAGAATGCGGTCTGTCTTAGGAAACTTTTCGGATGATTCCATAAGGCAGTAGGCAGTAGGCGGTACTGCCTACTATTATTTTTAATAGTGCGCAGGGGTAAGGCGTTTGCGCCCCTTTGCGCGGCGTCGCTTAATCACGAGTTGTCCACCCTTCGTGCTCATACGCACACGAAAGCCGTGCGTTTTGGCGCGGCGGCGGTTGTTCGGTTGAAAAGTTCTCTTCGCCATACTATACACCTCTCGATAAACGTATATGCAGAAAAGATTAAAGCTATCGGAATGCGCGGGTGGTTGTCAAGTTGGACGAAGAACGAGCGCGTAAGAATGCCGTTATTTGCAAGGCCATTCAGTTTTCGGATTCAGAGGTTTGAAACCGGAAAACTGTTCACCGCAGAGACGCAGAGATTACGCAGAGAAAAACTTTTATCATCTCTGCGCCTCCTCTGCGTACTCTGCGTCTCTGCGGTGAGATGACATCAAATTCCGAGAACTAAATGATCCTGCTTTATTCGTGAACATTCGTATAAATTCGTGCAATTCGTGGCTATCAGTTCACGTTCAAAATGTAAGTCTGCGAATTCACATTTCCAGGATTTACGACCTTGATTTCGTGCTGCCCCTCGGACAAAGCCAGTTTCTTTAACACGAACTGACTGCCACTTAGTTTCGCCGCTGTTTGTGTTCCGTCAATCACAAGCACGGCTGCCGCATTGAATCTTTGTCCTTTTACGGTCAGTTTCTTGCCCGCCTTGTACTTGACCTTTGTTATGTGCGGTATGGTGTCGGGGTCAATCACTTTGATTTGCACATTGCCGGTTGCGGTGCGGCCATCCTGGTCACGAACAGTTATGGAGGCAATGAATGCGCCTATTGCTGAGGGCGTCCCACTGATCAATCCGGTATTCGCATTGAGACTCAGCCCCGCAGGCAATGCGCCCGACGCAATCAGCCATGTGTAAGGCGATTTGCCGCCAGCCGCGCCCGGCTGGTAACTGAACGAGGATCCTTTGAAGGCTTCGATCAACGTCGCTGTTTCAATTGAAAGAGAAGGCGGCGCGATTGTAAGCAACAAAGCCTTGCGCATTGCGCGAGACTCGGAATCTTTCACTTCAATCGTCAAGTTGAAGCTTCCGGCTGCGGCTGGCGTGCCTGAGACGATGCCGCTCGCCTGATTCAGGCTCAACCCTGTAGGCAACGCGCCCGATACAACCGCCCAGGTGTAAGGCGGCTTGCCGCCCGCTGCGGCGAGCTGATAATTGAACTGCAAGCCTTGTTGGCCGTTTGGAAGAGAGCCCGTAGTCATATCCAAAGGCGGTAACAGAACCATCATTGTCATCGCCTTCTCTGCCTTATGCGACCCGGCATCGGTCACTCGCACAGTGAAAGAAAAATTGCCAGTTTCGTCCGGTGTTCCGGCAAGCAATCCGCTGTTTGGATTCAATGTGATTCCTACAGGAAGCGCGCCTGTCGCAACCTGCCATACGTATGGCGTTGTGCCACCACTGGCCGCGAGCGGAAAAGTGAACGTCTGTCCTTTCACTGCTTCGACAGCCGCCGCGCTGCTGATTGACGGCGTGCTGCCGCCATCGCCCACAACGATGCTGACGTTGTCTGACATCTGCCCGAAGTATCCCGCGCCGCTATCATAAAGCTGCCACTGAAAGTTGTACGTGCCTGAATTATGCGGCGCGAACGCGACGAAAGTCAGGTCCAACTGTTCTCCCGGAGACACGGCAGGCAAAAAGATCGGCACAAGGTTGCCGCCCCACGTTCCATTATCCGTGGGATTTTGCGAGCGCAGATGCAATCCGTTTGCGCCGTCCCACACTTTCGAGCCGGTGTTGAGAAACTTCATGTTGATGGTGAAAGCCTGGCTCGGCTGGAGAGTCGCAGGAACCGTTTGCGTTATGAACTGAGCATTGAACCCCGAAGCCGCTGCCGTTACGACTATCGAAAAATCTTTTTGCACAGTGTTGTTGCTTGCATCGGTCACCTGCGCGGTGAAGTTCGATGTGCCTTCGGCTGTAGGCGTGCCGCTTATCACGCCCGCCGCGCTGATCGAAAATCCATTGGGGAGCGAGCCTGAGTTTGCAACTATGGCCCAACTGTAAGGCGCAGTCCCTCCCGACGCAACGAGCGATTGTGAATATGGTTTGTCAATCAAACCAAGTTGCAAGGGTGATTCAGTTACGATTCTGAGCGGGCCGGGGCCTCCGATTGTCGCCGGGTACATGAAAAGAATTCCGTTTATGTCATCCTGGCGCAGCGATGCGCAACGGCCATCGAAGTGCGCTATGCCATACATCGTAGCGTCTCGTTGAGCTTCGCTCGGTACGCCGCATGTCGAGCAAGGGTTCCACGAATGGCCCAGTCCCAGCGCGTGGCCCAGTTCGTGAGTGGCTATCTCTTGCACCTGGCAGTGATCGTTATATACACAACTCGCATAAGGGTTGAACGAGATGTGGCCTGTGTTCGCGGCTCTGAACGTCGTGCCGTTGACAACCTTTGTCTTGGTCGAGTTCCAATTCAGGCCACCGATCGCAAGCACGCCCGCGCAGAAAGGGGTGGGCGAAAACTGGCCGTCGCAATTGTTAAAGACCATCGAGTTCAGATTGTGCGCAAAACAGACATCTCCTGTGCCGCCTACGACGACGCGGATGGAGCAGCCCTCGACATTCGACCACGCGTTCATCGCGGCGGTGATGTCGTCGAGCACTTGCGGATTCGGCGCGCCATTCATGTTGACAGTGAAAACAACAGGCTCTCCGTCATCAGGCTCGAACCACCTGACGGGCGGATTGGTTATGAACGTAAACTGCGGTTGAAACTCGCGCCTGACAACGCGGCTGTATTCAGGCGGGCGCGCTAAAACCGAGACGCCTGCGTAATGCGCTTGCTCGAACTGCACTGCTCGCTGCGAATTAGCCGCGAGCCTTTGCTTTATCATCTGAGTGTAAGCCGTGAGTTCCATGCGATCAGTGATGGTCCCTCGGATGTGATCCGCGTGCAGTTGAGAATTAAGCACAATTACGTTCGCATCGGGGCCGTCTCGAACGACTAGACGGCGACCTGTTTGCGGGTCGGCAATTACCGTGAACTTGCCGAGAAACATTTGATGAACGCGCAGGCTCCCGTCGTTCCAGGTGTCGAGGTATAGAAAGACTTCTTCGCCGGGTTTGAACTCGGGAGCGCCAAAGATGGTCGAGCCTTGAGAGCCGACCTGCCCGCCCGGCTCTTTTATGACTATGCGCCGGTCTGTTATGCGCCCTTTGATGACTTCCCGCACGCGCAAAGTGATGTATGTATAAATCCGGTTTTGTTCATCGAAGCTCGAACTGACGGAGAGGACTTTTGCCTTGACGATAGCGCGCGCGCCGATTATCAAATCATCGTCTGGAGGAATTATTACTGAGGTTGCCGATGCGATTTGAGATATACCGAGCAAGCAGATCAACGACAATAGCGACCGCAGGAGGATTTTATGCATAGAGCCTCCGACTTGGGGGCATAACAATTTCGATAATTGGCTATTGAACTTTTATCCTGCGGACCGTCACCCAAAGACAGAACTCAGACAGCGGGCTACGTTTGAAACTGAGGGCCGATGATAACGATTCTTAGTCGTGAGCCTGCCTGCCTGTCTTATCCCGGCAAGTAAATTACTTCTAAACTCCGGCAGTGTCAATTAAACACAGCCTTTCAGAGAGTTCTTAAACCGATGGCGATATCGAACGGAAGTTGAAGTTCTCTACCTTCATCGGCGGAATCAGGTTTATCCCTTGCGGATTGCCGAAGCCGCCGCCTTGCGGTTCGGGCTTGCCCAGCATCGTGACGTTATTGAAGATCGAAATCGCCGAATCGTTGAACCTCATGTTCACGCACGGCATTGTTATCTTTCCTTTCTCGATTAAAAACAACCCGTCGCGCGTGATGCCCGTGTAGCTTACGGTCTGCGGGTCTGTAAAGACTACGTACCAGAAATGAGTTATCAACAACCCTCGCTCGGTCGAGCGAATCATCTCTTCGAGCGTCGCCGTGCCGCCTTCCATGCTTCAGATAAAACGGCGGCACTGTAGGCTCGACTTTTTTCTGCTCGGCCCAGTAGCGATCATAAAACAGGTTCTTCAACACACCTTTTTCAAACCACGTGATGTTGCGCGCAGGAAGTCCGCCCCCGGTCGCCGCGCCTCCGAGTATGCGCGGATTCAAAGGCTCTGTTTTTATCGTCACATTCTCGCCCAGCACCTGCTCGCCTACGCGATTCGTTTTCTTGTCGCGGTTGAACATCGCGCTGCGGCCTTCGTCAGCCGCGCGCCCGTTCAACGACTGCCCGATGTGACCTAAGAAAGTTATCGCGGCGGCTGGCTCAAGGATGACAGTCCAACGGCCAGGCTCGACCATCTTCGGCTCGCGCGAGCGCACTGCCTTTTCACAAGCCGCCTGCGCGACTCGCTCCATGTCGAACTCTTTCAAATCGCGCACGGCTATTTGATTCGCCCAGCCTGAGCCTGTCGCATCTTTAGTCCGCGCGGTCATCGAATACCCCGCGACCGTGTCGCGCCCGTAATATTCATTGCCTGCCGTGTTCGCGCTGTACAAATAGGTGTTCGAGGTTGAGAGAAAACCGTAGCCGTTCACGCCGTGCTTTTTGCACACATCGGCGCAGATCTTCAGCAATCGCGCGCGATCCATCGGCGTAGCGGCGGCCAGCCCCTCGCGCCACGAATTTATTTCAGGATATTTCTGCGGGCCGAGCATGGGCATCTGCTCGGGGTTCGGCGGCGCTATGGAGGCTGCAAATTCGGCGGCTTCGACAGCCGCTTTCAGCGCCGCGTCGTCTAGTTTGTTCGTCGTCGCATTGCCTTCGCGCTTGCCAATGCGAGCGGTGATCGTAAGCTGATCGTCGTTGCGCGACAGGTTCGCGCTCATCGTGTTGTTGGTAAACCTGGAGCCTGCCGATTCGCCGCCGCCGACATTGATGTTCAACTCTTCGGCACGGCTTTTCATCGAGACGATTCGCTTGAACAACTGCGAGCATTCATTGCGGGTCATCATAGCGCGCCTCCTCTTGCGACTTGAACCTGGCGGACTCGTATCCACGGGCAGCCGTGCGAAATCGAGTTCGACTGCGCAGGCTCGCCCTTCGAATCGCCTCCCGTGCCGTGCAATGCCCAGTGCTCGCGGCCCGACACGGCGTCAACGGCCCTCCAGAAATCCGTGCTCATCGAGTAGTAAGTGACATCCGTGATCATTCGCGTCTTCTTGCCGTTTTTGATCTCCCAGAAAGCGTCGCCGCCGAACTGAAAATTCAATCGCTGCTGGTCTATCGAATAACTGCCGCGCCCGTCAATTAAAATCCCGTCCTTCACGTCCGCGATCATATCGTCAGGCGTCGGAGACCCCGTAGGCCCCCACCACATATGAACGTTCGGCATTCTCAAGAAAGGATAGTTGTACCAGCCGACCGCCTGCGAACAGCCACGACTCTCTTTTTCGTTAACAAGATGCGCCGTCTCGCGGTTGGTTTGATAAGCTACAAATACTCCGTCTTTGATCAAATGCCATTGCTGCGCGGGCACGCCGTCGTCATCGTAGCCTACGGTCGCAAGGCCGAGCGGTATCGTGCGATCTGCGACGAAGTTGCAAAGCTTCGACGCCCATTGCGTCTTGCCCAGCTTGTCGATTGTCGCCCAGCTTGTGCCCGCATAGTTCGCTTCGTAGCCGACAACGCGATCAAGCTCTGTCGCATGCGCGATTGATTCGTGAACCGTGAGGTAAAGGTGCGCGGGCGCAAGTATCAGGTCTTTGCGCCCGGGCGAGGCGAGCGCGTCGGCGTTGCTGTGCTCTACGGCTTCTGCGGCGACGCGGGGTATGGATTGCATCACCGCAGGGTCTTCGACGTGCTCGAATCCTACGGACTGAAACGGCCAGTCGAACGTGCGCGATTTGAAACCCGATTTGCCGCGCGCGCCTGCCGTGAAGCCTACATCGCTGCGAATGATTTCCTGCTCGATGTAAGAGCCTTCGGTCGAAGCGAAGTACTGATAGTAATCTTCAAATTGCATATTCGAGCTGGCAACGAATACGCCTTTGGTCTTGAGCAACTCGTCGGCGATGCGAACGAGCATGTCTTGCTTCTTCTCTTTTGAAACCTCGAACGGGTTGGTCTTGATCGGCGTCTTGTATTTTTCCGTGTACGCCTTGACCGGAGCCAGCCGCACATCGCGTTCTTTGACTAAAGCGCCCGCTTTTGCGATTTCGACCGCGAGCGCCGCGATGCGCTGGATCTCTTCTTTATTGACGCGCGGGCTTGAAGCGAATCCCCACGCGCCATCGGCGATGACGCGCACTCCAAACCCATAACTGTCTCTCGTGTTGTAACCGAAGATGGGGCCGCGCCCTTGATTGCGACAGTTCAGAAACTCGTCTTTCTCGTTTACGATGCGAATGTCTGCGTAAGTAGCGCCGCGCTTGCGAGCAGTATCAAGCGCGAGGTCTGCCAGGTCTTTCATTTTGGCTCCTGATAAGGAATTTGTGAGAAGTGAATGATGAACGATGCACCTCTATATCGCAACCTTTTCGATGATCGTTCGCGCACTTCATTTTTTCAGCTTCACGGAACTGAAAACCGATGTAGCGTCAATGTGCAGTCGCCGCACAGATTGCGAATAACCCGGCGAACGATATTCGTTGACGTTGAAAACGCCGTTGCTCAAATGCTGGCCTCGCACTATGGCTTCGCTGAACAAAGACACGCCCGTAATGCGAATTCCCACATCGTCTTGAGCCAGAATATTCAGGCTGCTTAAGATCGAATAAAGGTGAATGGTCGTTTCACCCAACGGCAGCTCTTCGGCTGTCAGGTCAACGACTACGTCGCCAAAAATGGCCGCGACGTTGTGCCCCTGAAGGCTTCGCCGCAGGTTATTAACCTTAGCCGGGCGGAAAATGCCGAACGTCATTTTGCCTCTGACGGTTGGCGCGGTATTGCCGGTTTGCTCGCCATCTGAAAGCGCGGTTGAGACCATGACAAGATTCATTCCGCACGACCTGCAGAACCTGCCGCTATCGGATTGAGCGCCACACTTAGGGCAGTACATTGTCGCCTCCATTTTGAAAAACGCCACGCTATGCTACTTATAATAGTGACAAGTGACAAGCGCGCGCGCATCAATCAACAGTACCGCGACCAGTACTGTATTTCAATACGTGTAACTTATCACTCGTCACTCGTCACTAACTGTTCTATAATTCCACCATCCCAGAGCGAAGGAGGTCGTTTGCAATGACCGGGCGAAGCTTCTTCTCCGCGCTCGTGATTGTGCTCGTGCTCGCAGCCACAACGTTCGCGCAACGCAATATGATTCGTGGCAAGGTCCGCACAGGAAACGGCAGCGCAGTCAATAACGCCATAGTCGAGTTGAGAGTCAACGGCAGCGGCATGATAGGCCAGACCGTAACGCGCAACGATGGCGATTTCGCTTTCAACGGACTTGCGCCGGGCGAATATGAGATAGTCGTCACGTCCGCAGGCTTTGAGCCGGTGGTTCAAATCGAGCACTTCATCGGCACCGATAGAATGAGTTCCATGGAGATACTCCAGGTCGAGGTCATCTTAAAACCCCTGCCCGACCCTGCGCTTGCAGCGCCCGGAACTTACTTCGCGCAGGATGTGCCAAAGGTCGCGCGCACCTCTTACGATAAAGCGGTTGTCAAACTGCGCGAAGGCAAATCCGATGAAGGCATCGCATTGCTGCGCGAGGCTGCGGCTAGCTTCAACGAATACTTCGACGCTCACGTCGCCCTCGCAAGAGAACTGTTTCGTTCAGGCAAAGACAACGAGGCGCTCGAAGAGCTTGAGATCGCGCGCCAGATAAACGACAGGCAGGACATCGTATATCACCTGTTCGGGATGGTGATGCTCAAGCAGCAAAAGTTCAAGCTCGCTCAACGAGCTTTCCACGAGGCGACCAGCCTTAACGCCAACAACGCGATTTCGCATTTCTATCGCGGCTTCGCGTTGATAGAGCTTGGCATACGCGAAAGCGGCGCGGAGCGCGAAGCGGATTTCGCCGACGCCGAAAAAGAGTTGAACGCGGCTCTTGAACTTAGCAACAATCGAATGACGGACGTGTACCGCCTGCGTGCGTTCCTACACGAGCGGCGAGGAAACAAAGAAGCCGCCGCTCGCGACCTTGAGAGCTATTTGAAGGCAGAGCCTGAGGCCAAGAATGCCGTAGCCATCCGCCAAACGATTGCGAAATTGCGCGGCGGGAAGAAATAATTTATAAGCCGCCCGATTTTATTTCTTGATTGTGCCTTTCACTTCTTCCTATTCGCGGCTTCGACTTTCGCAAGCATCTCGTCGAGCGCGGCCTTTTCAACCAGCCTGCCGCCCGTCATGACCGCGCGAATCTGTTTCGTGTTGCCGATGTCTGCGAGCGGGTTCGCGTCAAGCAGAACGAGGTCGGCGAGCTTTCCTTTCTCAACAGTCCCTGAAGAATCGAGCCGCCCAAGATACTTCGCCGCGTTGCGCGTTGCTGCTTGCAAAGCTTCCAAAGGCGTGAATCCTGCTTGCACCATCAAGGCAAGCTCGTCGTGCAGGCTGAATCCGGGAAAGACGTAAGGATTCGGCGTGTCCGTTCCGGCTATGAACTCGACGCCCGCCCGCTTCATCGCGCCTATCATCTCAAGCTGCTTTTGAAAGACTCGCTTCGCGCTCGCGTTCGTGTCAGGCGTGCGAGTATTCAGTCCGAAAGCGGTCTGGCCCCACAGGCTGTTCCTTATATATTCGGGAATGTAGTTGAGCCGCGCATCGTTTCTGAAATCCTCGTCGCCAATGAAGGCTATGCTTCTGAGCACCGTTAGCGTCGGCGACATCCATGTTTTGTTCCTGACGAAGCGCGCATACAGCCGAGCGGCTTTTTTATCGTCGAAGCTGTCGAGCGCTTTCACCTGGTCTGACATGAATGAAGTGATTAAGCTGGCTATGCCCCCTTGCGATCTTGCTACTACTTCTTTTCTGATCTCGTCTTCTCTTGCCGAGCAGGCAAGCAAAATTCCTGTCAGGTGCTCGATGCTTTTTTGCCCGGCGTCCGAGGCTTCAGCCGCCGTGATAGAAGTAGGCACGTGTCCGGCGAACACCATTCCCTGTCGCTTCGCCTCTTCGGCGATTGCGAAATAAGCATCGCGCGGAAGCAGGTTGTAAACTTTTACGAAATCCGAGCCGTCCTGCTTGAGCGTCATCACGGCCTTTCTGCCTTCATCGGCATTGCTCACCGCGAGCGAGCCTGGCCATATAGGCTTCGGCCCATCCACAATCTGGCCAGCCGCAACGATGCGCGGGCCGAGCGTCGTCCCTTCTTCCATCTCTTTGCGCCACTGTTTAATCGACAGTATCGGGCCGAACATATCGCGCACACCCGTTATGCCGTTTGCGATGAAAAGCGGAAAGAACATGTTTTTATCCCACTCGTGCACATGCATGTCCCAGAGTCCCGGGATCAGGAATTTGCCTCTCGCATCAACGACCAGCGCATCTTTCGGCGGTTTGATTTTGTCGCTTTTGCCGATTTCAGTTATGCGATCACCCACGATCACAACGGTCATGTCAGGACGGGCTGCCGCGCCGGTCATGTCAATGACTGTGGCGTGAGCAAATGCAATCGCAGGCGGCTTGGAAGTTTCATTCGCTTGCGCAAGTGATAGCGCAGGCAACAGCAACAGCAACAAAACGGTGAGCATCTTTTTCATGGCGTTTCTCCTGTAACAGTACACTTATAACGTTCAAACCTTTTGCCTTGTTTCGAGCATAATATACACGGCGCGCGTGTTTGGAATTGCGGACTGATCTGCTCATATCGCTCTTTATACTGTACCCTCACGGCGACGGGAAAGGTGTTTTGAATAACCTATTGACGCATTCGCATATTCACGGTAGCGTATTGACTCAAGCTGCGCTCAAGTCGCAGCCATGACTTTCAGGTTGAGTTTCGATTCGATCATTTTCCTTATTAAGAGAATTAATGTGCGACAGATTATCAGCCAGTTCGCGCCGTCAATTATTCGCTTCAGTGCTCCCGGCAATACAGCTTGCAGTGCGTCAGTGTGGCTGACTGTTGCCTTTTTCGCTCTTGTTATTCCGGGCACGGTTTCGGCCAAGACTTCCTATGTCATCAAGCCTGCTCCATCCTGGGTCGAACTCGTATCAATTCCGCAGTCCGTTCAAGATGCAGAGTATCTTCTGTTCGATAATCAGATTCGAGTAAGCCGCGCGGCGACTGAGCGATACAGTCGGCAAGTCAAGAAAGTGATCTCTGCCGCAGGGCTTGCCAATGCCGCGCAGATTCAACTCGGCTTCGAGCCGTCGTATGAAGAACTCGTCATTCATTACATACGCATTCAGCGCGGCGAACAAATTATTGATGCGTTGCGCCCGCGCGAGATCAAGGTCATTCAACAGGAGGACGAACTCGACCAGCAGCTTTATAACGGCAGGCTCTCGGCTGTGATTCTTCTCAACGACGTGCGAGTGGGCGATATTATTGATTACGCTTACACGGTCAACGGCGACAACCCTGTTCTTGCAGGTCATTTCGTCAGCGGGTTTTTATTGAGCAGCAGCTATCGAATCGAAAAACTCAGGTGGCGGCTGCTTTGGCCTTCGGAAAGAAGCCTTCATTTCAAGACTCACGGCATTGAGTTGACGCCTGCGATTCGCCAACTCGGAAATGAGACGGAGCACGTGTGGCAGCGCGAGCAAGTTCCGGCGACAGAATACGATGACACGACTCCCGACTGGTTTGATCCTGTCCCGAACGTCGAACTCAGCGAGTTCGCAAACTGGGGAGAGGTCGTCAGTTGGGCCTTACCTTTGTATGAAACGAAGCGCGCGCTCATCCCCGCCCTGACAAAGCAGATTGAGCAATGGCGCGCGACCGAGGCGCAGCCCGAAGCGCGTTTGATCGCGGCGCTTCGATTCGTGCAGGACGAAGTGCGCTACACGGGCATAGAGATGGGGCCGTATTCTCATCTGCCCAATCAACCGTCGCTCGTATTCGACAGACGATTTGGCGATTGCAAAGACAAATCGCTGCTGCTTGTGACCATTCTGAATCTGTTAGGGATTGAAGCGCGCCCCGCGCTTGTGCACACACAGGCGCGCCAGACTATAAGCGAAGCTCAAGCTTCGCCCTACGCTTTCAATCACGTCATCGTTCAAGCAAAGCTGGGAGACGAAACGCGCTGGCTTGATCCTACGATAACGCTTCAGCGAGGCGATCTGAGCCAGTATTACAATCCCGGCTACGGTCGCGCTTTGGTCGTGCGAAACGGCACAAGCGACCTTGAAGAGATACCGCAGCCTGTCATCACCGAGCCTACGACTTTTGTCAAAGAGGTGTACACGGTCGAAAACTATCAATCGCCTGCGGTGCTTGAAGTCACGACGACCTATCGCAACATGGACGCGGACGCCATGCGCTACAGGCTGGCGCGCCAATCCATCGCCGACCTCAGCAAATTTTATTTGAATTTTTATGCGGAAGTAGATGCTTCAATCGAACCGATGGGCCAGCTTCAGGTTGATGACGACCAGAATGCAAATATAATCGTGGTCACAGAGCGGTACAGGATTCCTCAATTCTGGAAGAGCAATGTGCGTGACTTTGAAGCGCACCGCATCAATCAAGAACTGATAAGGCCGAGCATATCCAGACGGACGATGCCGCTTGCGGTCGATTATCCGGCCAACCTGAGCCATAGCATAGAAGTTCGATTGCCTGAGCGGTTAAACATCCCGAAAGATTCTGAGATCATCGCAGACGATTGGATTCGCTTCGAGTTCAAGTCTGATTCAATCGGCAATACATTCAAGCTCGACTATCATTATCAATCTCTGCGCGACCACGTCCCGGCGGCGCAAGTGACAAAGCACCTCGCCACGCTTGATAAGATACAGAAGATGGTCGGATACCGAGTGACGAATCAGAACGTGCCGATGGATACTGCAAGTTCGCTTGTAGGCATTTCGATACTCGGCGTGCTATTCGGGCCTATGATCGTGTTCGGAGTTATAAAGGGAGTGCGGCGCGCGCGATCAAATCGTAGAGTGAAAGAATATAAGCAATTTTTTCATGTGGCCGAGGGCGAAGGCCCGGATTCAGCAATCCCACTTCAAAAGGAAGATGATCTAATCAATCACCTGCAATCTTTCCGCTCCTCGTGCGGCACGCTTTATTATAATCAAGGCGCATCGCTCAACAAAGAGTCGTTTACTTTTGATGGAAGGCGTCTGATCGTCGTTCGATTGGAATGCGAAAAGTGCGGGGGCTTGAAAGACGTTTATTTCGTGAAGCCCGAATCGCAAGCTTGATTCATAACCCGGACAGGAACTCTCGCACGACTTCCTTCACGTCGCGCTTTTCGGCGTCAACCGCGTAGTTGAGCCGCCGCATCTCTGCGTCCGTAAGTTTTCCTGCAAGACCCTTCATCGCGTCAACGATCTGCGGATAGCGTTCAAGCGTCTCTTTGCGAAATACGGGCGCGGCTTCGTAAGGCGGGAAATACCTGCGGTCGTCTTCGAGTTGAAAAAGTCCGAGCTTGTCAATCAATCCGTCTGTCGAGTTGCCCGCGATCAGGTCAACCTGACGATTGGCCAGCGCCTGATAAGTCAGCGACAAATCCATCTCGCGCGGAGGCTCTGAAAATTTCAAGCCGTAGGCCCGAGCGAATCCCGGATAGCCGTCCGCGCGCGACATGAAATCCTGCCCGAAGCCCGCGCGCCACTTGTGTGCGAAACGCGCGGCGTCGGAAACGGTTTTAAGATTCAAGCGGCGCGCGTCGTCGCCTCGGACCAGAATGGCAAATGTATTGTTGAAGCCGAGCGGGTCGAGCCATTCCAGGTTGAACTGCGATTCGTAATCTTGCTTGACCTGATCGTAGACTGCGCGCGGGTCTGTGATGGGCTTGTGCTTCAAAATAGCAGTGAACGCCGTGCCGGTGTATTCGACATAAGAATCAATCCAGCCCGAAAGCATCGCAGCTGTGCAGCACATCGCCGCTCAACTCGAACTTCCGCTCGACTTTAAGTCCCGGTCTTTGACTCAATCGCCTGCGCGACGAGTTCGGCAAGTATTCGCGATTCGGTAAAATCTTTTGATGCTACGACGACATCGTGGGAAGGGTCGGAAAACATCACGTTGTTTGTGAAATAAAAGAACGCGATGACACAGGCAGCCGCGCCGCTCGCGGCAAGCAATAGCCATTTCGCTTTGCGGCTTCGCTTCGGCGCGCCGGACGCGAGTCGCTTTTCAATCCAGCCTAACGTGAAATCGGCTCCCAGAGCCATTATGGCGGCGGGCACCGCTCCAGCCAGTATCAACGTGCGGTCAAGCGTTCTGAGGCCGCGAAAGATATAAGTCCCAAGTCCGCCCGCTCCGATTGCTGCGGCAATTGTCGCTGTGCCGACGGCGATGACCGTAGCCACACGCACTCCTGCGATTATCACGCCCAGCGCGAGCGGCAGTTCGACCTGAGTAAGCAACTGCCAGTCGGTCATTCCCATTCCGCGCGCCGCTTCGCGCACGGCAGGGTCAACGCCGTTGATGCCCGTGAATGTGTTTCGGATTATCGGCAGCAGCGAATACAAAAACAGCGCGATGATGGCAGGCGCGCGACCTATGCCGTAAGAACCGAGCAGCGGTATCAGGAAGCCGAACAGCGCGAGGCTCGGAATGGTTTGAAGAATACTTGCGGCTGCGAGCACCCCTTTGCTCAAACGTGGGCGGCGCGTGAGCAGCACTCCCGTAGGTATGCCGACGATTGCCGCAGCAGTCGTCGCTACGAGCACCAGCAACAGATGCTCGAAAGCGAGGTGCATAACCTCGCTGCGGTTTTCGATGAAGAATCTAAGCAGGTCCATAAGGTTGTCAGCAGCCCGCGCGTCAGCAAGGGCTTATGTCTCTTTGTCAGTAGCCCGCGCGTCAGCAAGGGCTTATGTCTCTTGCCCTCCCTAACGGTCGGGCTACTGCCAGCGGTCGGCTACTTCATCGTTTCAATAAATGCTTTCGCTTCCGCGTCGTCAGAGCGGGCGAACTCGTCGGGCGCGGCCAGTACGACTAAGCGGCCATCTTTGAAAAGTCCTATGCGCGAGGCGAGCGCGAACGCTTCGCGTATGTCGTGTGTGACAAAGACTATGGTCTTATTCAATCTTCGAGCAAGGCTTGCGAACTCGCGCTGCAATTCCGCTCGCGTCAAAGGGTCGAGCGCGCCGAACGGCTCGTCCATCAAAATCACAGGAGGATCAGCCGCCAGCGCGCGCGCAACGCCTACGCGCTGGCGCTGGCCGCCCGATAGCTCTCGCGGAAAGCGCGTTGCGAACATTTCGGGCGCAAGTCCCACAAGCCGCAAAAGCTCGACGACGCGCTCGCGGGTGCGATCTTCCGGCCAGCCTTCAAGACGAGGAACAAGCGCGATGTTGCGCTCGACTGTGAAATGCGGGAACAGCCCCGTCTCCTGAATAACGTAGCCGATGCTTCGCCGCAAATGTATTGCATCCCACTCAGACGTGGACTTGCCTTCGACTCTGATTTCGCCGCTTGTCGGCTCAATCAGTCGGTTGATCAGCTTGAGCGTGGTGGTCTTGCCTGACCCGCTCCGGCCAAGCAACACGAGCGTTTCGCCTCGCGCAATGTCAAAGCTGAGGTCAGAAACCAATCGCTTGTCGCCAATGTTCAGGCCGACATCGCGGAACTGGATTACAGTATCGCGGGTGTTGTTGGGTTGCGTAGTTGCCAACTTGCCTTATCAGTACACACAGAGAGCTTTAACCGATTCGCATGTAATCAATCGCTTTTTGAATCCGTCCGTGCCAGGAGCCTTGAAAGTTACGAATCAAAATATCAGCCGTGCTCGCTCGCTCGCCTATGACAAACTCGTCAAGCACGTCGAGGTAATCAGGTTCATCCGGGGCGATGGACGTCAAGACCTGCTCGCGCAAGCTCTATCGCCTCTTCGGCCAGCGTGATTACAGGAGTGCCATTAATTTCGGCTTCGAGTCCATGACGAGCCACTTCGAGTTGAAGCTCTTGGTACTGGTTTCGATTCAACTTCGGCGCGATTCGGAGCGCGCGGTCAAGCGTGTCGGGGTCATACATCAGCCCTTTCCAGAAAGCGAGCGCAGCCATAGTCATTCGAGTCGAGCCGCAGTCCATGCTGCGCTGCTCGATATGCGGCTTCAGCCGGGCTTCGGTGAAGATGGTCGTCAGGTGATCCGTGAAATCTCGAAAGATAGGCGTCATCGGGCATCCGCAGCCCGCAAGGTATTCGCCAAACGAATGGCCCGCAATGTCGATATACTCGTCCGCGCGACGCACAAAAAACATAGGCACCGCCGAGACATAATCAACAAATCGTTCAATAGTGAAATTATCATCAAGCGCGATGGGCGACGGCCCCGTGCGATCCGGGTCTGTGTCGAGCCACACACGATAGCGTGTTGATTTGTAGCCGGAAAGCTCTCCGTTTTCGAAAGGCGAGTTGGCAAAGATCGCAGCCGCAACAGGAGCGAGGCGAGTTGCGAGCGCGAATTTTTTAGCCAAGTCTTCAATGTCGCTGTAATCGAGATTAACCTGTATGGCTGCCGTGCGGCACATCATGTCCCACGCGCGAGGGCCGCGCGTCTCAAGATAGGGTCGCATGATTTCATAGCGCCGTTTAGGAATCCATTTCTGCTCTTGCAACTTGCGAAGCGGATCAAATCCGGCTGCGACGAAGATTACCTGATTCTCTTCTCCTATCTCGGCGAGCCTTTTTGTATAGCCCGAAAGCGCACGTTCTATTTCGACAAGCGAGCGGGCGGGCGCGCCTGAAAATTCTATCTGGCCGCCCGGCTCAAGCGTGAGCCGACCTACGGCTTGATGGGGAAAACTGGATGAAGGGGTGAAGAGGTGAAGGGGCGAAGGGGCGGTTATCGTTGCATCGCTCCCTCTCGCTTTTTCTTCTTCACCCTTACTCCCCCTCACCCCCTCACCCCTACTCCCTTTCACCCCTTCACCTCTTCTTATCAGAGCTTCGGTGACGTAACCGTCTTCTGTAACCTGGCTGATGGTTTCAGGCGCGAAGCCGTTGATGATCGCCTGCACCTGATCGGGGTCTATACGCTGGAGGCCATCGCGCGTGAAACCGAACAATTCAATCTCAGCGCCGACCGCCCACTGGGAGGCGGGCTTGCCGCTTTGCGCGAAGTATCGCGTGAAGTCAGTTCGGGCGTTGAGCGCATCGGTCGGCGCGATTAGCTTTGAGGATATGAAAGGTCCGAATCGCATAACGGATTGTCCGGCTAATTGCGTTCAACAGCAGCGAACAGGTTGAAGCTGAAACGTCGAGCGCTGTCAAACCATGTGCGCTCAAGAGAAAATCCCGGCGCGCGCAGTCGCTCCAGGTCGAACTTGTAAGAGCTTTCGGTGTAGATCGTTTCGCCTTCCTCGAAGCTCGCTTCCACATCAATGGCTCGTATGCGAACTGTCTGACGGGCGAGGCTGACAAGATAAAGCTCGATTCGTCCAAGCTCTTCGTTGTAGACGGCGCGATGCGCGAACTTCTTTATGTCGAACTGGCCGCCAAGCTCGCGGTTGATTCGCGCGAGCAGATTCAGATTGAATGCCGCCGTCACGCCGAGCGGGTCGTCGTAAGCGGGCACAAGCACGGCGGCTGATTTCTTTAAGTCTGCGCCGACCAACAAGGCGTCCGCTGGCCGAAGCACGTTGCGAACTTCTTTGAAGAAATCCTGCGCCTCCTGCGGGTCAAAGTTGCCGATGTTCGAGCCAAGAAATAAGGCGATAGTGCGCTCGCTCGAATCGGTTTCGGCAATCGCTCGAAGCGCCGTGAAGTAATCCGATGCGTAAGCTGTGATTGATAGCTGAGGGTAAGCTTTCAGAAGCTCGCGACTGCTTGCTTCAAGGCTTTCGTCTGAAATGTCTATCGGCAGATAGTGAAGCTCTTTTTGTCTTTCAAGCAGAGCTTCGATCAGGTAACGAGTCTTTTCCGCGCTGCCGCTGCCAAGTTCTATCAGGCGAACAGGGCCTTCGATTGAGCCTGCTATTTCGCGCGCGTGGCGGCTTAGAATCTCGCGCTCGGCTCTGGTCAGATAATATTCAGGCAGGTGACAGATGGCCTCGAACAATTTCGAGCCGAGGTCGTCGTAAAAATATTTCGGGAGAAGAACTTTCGGCCTGGCCGTCAGTCCTTGGCGCACGTCATTTGCGAAAGCGTCGGGGTCGCCTCCTTGAGCGAGGCGGCGCATTGTCAAACGGTCAGTCTGCTCGGAGCGTGTAGAGCACATCCACGGGTCTCCTTGTCATTGCCTCACAAGCAACAGCGCAACTAACTTCAGCGCAACAATAATGCTAACTTACGCCGCCATGCCTGTCCACAGCCGAAACATAATGACAGATGACTTACAATCAGCAGGGGGATCGGTTCGCATTGCAAAAACTAACTTCAGCAGGTTGTTAATGTTAATATTATTTTGGCCGGAGCGCGGTTGAAATCATGTGACGACACAACCGAGAGGAGTAGTTGATGGGTTATAAATTTAACGCAGATGAGATAGCCGATTTGATGCGCCAGTCGCGACTGCGCACGCACGAGTTATTCTCTCTCGTGCGCGAAGAATCAGATTTGCGGCGGCCCCCAGCCGACGGGTTCCGCCCCCTGCTGTGGCATCTGGGTCACGTCGGCGCGTTTGAGGGTTACTGGCTATTGCAGCGCGTGAAAGGCGACCCGACCATCTCGCCCGGTTATGACCGTATCTTTGACCCGATCCAAACGCCGAAAGAAGATTCAAACAACCTGCCTCCGATACCTGAGATTGAAAGCTATCTGGCTCGCGTGCGCGAAGAGGTGCTCGGCTTTTTAGCGACCGTTCGCGCAAGCGATGCTGATCCGATGTTGCGCGACGGATATGTTTTCAACATGGTCATCGAGCACGAATACCAGCATCAAGAGACGCTCTGCTACCTGCTGCAAATTCTCGACCCGCAGTTGAAAAGAAAACCGGATAGAAGAAATGATGAATTCGGAATGATGAATGATGAATCCGGTTCTTCTAATTCATCATTCATCGTTCATCGTTCATCATTGTCTGAAATGGTTTCCATTGCGGGCGGGCCGTTTGAGATGGGGTCTCGCGGCTACCCGTTCGCTTACGACAACGAGCAGCCTCCGCACATGGTTGTGCTGGCAGACTTTCGCATAGATCGCTACCCGGTGACGAATGCAGCTTATGTTGAGTTCATTGAAGCAAAGGGCTACGGCAGTCGGTCGCTTTGGAGCGATGAAGGCTGGGACTGGAAAGAAAAAAATAGTATCGAGCATCCCCTCTACTGGTCACGTTCGGCTCAAGACCGCTGGCGCGTGCAAGAGATGTTTGAAGAAGTTGATTTGAAATCTGATCATCCGGTCACTGGAGTAAGCTGGCACGAAGCGTGCGCTTATGCACGATGGGCAGGCAAGCGACTGCCTACGGAAGCAGAATGGGAGAAGGCCGCAAGCTGGGACGCTGAGCGCGAGAAGAAGCGCCGCTTCAGTTGGGGCGACGACGACGCGCGCGCGGATGTAGCGAACTATGATTTCAATAATTGGGGAACGACTAAGGTTTCGGCACACCAGTCAGGCGCGAGCGCGTATGGCTCGATTGATATGACGGGCAACGCGTGGGAATGGACTGCGACGACGTTTGCGGGCTATCCGGGGTTTGCGGCTTATCCATACCCCGAATATTCCGAAATCTGGTTTGACGGCGACCACAGAATTTTGAAAGGCGGCTCGTGGGCCACGCAACTGCCGCTGCTGAGATGTTCATTCAGAAACTTCTGGCGACCGCAGTTTCGCATAGCGTTCGCAGGCTTCCGCTGCGCGGCTGATTGAATCAGACTGGTCCTCAGATCGCTATGGATATTCAATAACGGCGGCTATGGCAAGCACGATCTCTTCCAGGATAGATGACGAAACATATCCTAACTTTTTAATAAATCGTCGCTCATCTATTCCGCGCAGTTGAAGCGCGTCTACAGCGGATATTTTCGTTAAGCCATTAATTGAATCCGGGTCAATCCGAACGTGCCAGATATTGGATGCGAAGAAGTCTTTCCAATCAGTAACAGGAGCGACCAGTTTAATTGGGAGACGGCCAACAGCATCGGAACTGAGCACGATGGCCGGGCGAGTTTTCTTGATTTCAGCGCCAATCGTCGGGTCAAAATTGACCAGCCAGATTTCACCACGTTTTGGTGTCATTCGACAATGTCACCGCCTTGCCAATGCTCGCGTTCTGTTTTCTCTGACTCTGCTTCATAATGTTGAGCCAATAGTTCTGCCTGCTCAGCTAATATTTTGCGGCGCTCCTCGATTGGCAATTTCAAAAATGCGCGCCGTTGAACAAGTGGCGATGTCGGCTCTAATTCTATTGTTTCTTCCTGGCTAATCATGCGATTGTTCCTTTGGAAAGAGTGTACGATACTTGGCAATCGGTAGCCAGCAAATAGATGCTAACCATCTCGGCCCAAACAGATATGAATCTTACGACCCCAGTTATTATAGCTATAGCAATTCTTTTCGTTTCAACTTTGATTCGCTCGGCCATCGGATTTGGCGATGCGTTGATCGCTATGCCGCTGCTTGCGATGGCCGTGGGCATTCAAACAGCCACGCCGCTCGTTGCTTTCGTGGCTTCGACAATCGCAATCATTGTTCTGGCAAGCAACTGGCGCAACGTTGACATAAAATCCGCATGGCGATTGATACTGCTGTCGCTCGTCGGCATACCGTTCGGGCTTGTGTTGCTGAAGGTCGCGCCAGAGCAGGTCGTCAAAATAATACTGGGGGCGCTGCTGATTCTGTATGGTCTATACAGTTTGTTTGCGCCCAGGCTTCCAATCATCCGCAATGAAAGTTCGGCATATATTTTTGGCTTCATCGCAGGCGTGCTTGGCGGGGCTTACAACACGAACGGCCCGCCCATCGTAATGTACGGATTGCTTCGCCGATGGCCGCCGGAACATTTTCGGGCCACGCTTCAATTCTATTTTCTCTTCACAGGGCTTTCGATACTTGCAAGTCATGGAATCGCGGGATTGTGGACGCCCGTTGTGCTGTGGCTTTACGTTTATTCGATTCCGGCTATAGTGCTTGCAATCTACATAGGCGGAAAAATCAATAACCGCATTCCAACCGATCTGTTCAGCCGAGTCGTTTACGGGCTGCTTGTTGTGATAGGCGTGCTCTTTATGATCTGAAAGTCTTTTTGTTCAAGTTGTGCCGGAAATCCGACTCTGATATAAACGCGTAACACGAGGCTGGCGAAAGGATTAGACGAATGGCCCGCGCACGTATACTCTTACTTCCCTTGTTTCTCGCAGTCGCTCTCACTTGCATCAATGCTCATCTCACACACGGCGCGCAAAAGACCAAAGCCTTAAACATAGCTCTGATGAAAGCGATCAGAAATTCTGATGCTCCATCTGTGAAAGCTTTGCTCAACAAAGGCGCGGATGCAAATGCCAGAGATGATGAAGGCGCAACCGTCCTGATGCAGGCGGCGCTCAACTCTAATGCCGATTGCTTGAGGCTGCTGCTCGATAAGGGCGCAGACCCGAACGCAAAAAACAAAGCGGGCGCTACCGCTTTGATGTGGGCTGTCGCAGACATCGAAAAAATCAACCTGCTTTTGAGGAAGGGCGCAGACCCGAAGGCTAAAGCCGATTCGGGCGGCACGGCGTTGATGGCAGCGGCGGCTTACAATGGCGCGACGGATGTCGTGCGTGCGCTGCTCGAACATGGCGCGGACGTAAACGATAAAGGCATCAACGGCACGACCGCTTTGATACAAGCAGCAACCAGCGGCAACACTGCAAGCCTTGCGGCGTTGCTTGCCAAAGGCGCAGACCCGAACGCAAAGGATAACGACGGCGTAACGGCCCTGATGTTTGCCGCAACCATGAAAAACGTCGAGGGTATAAGACTGCTGCTCGAAAAAGGAGCAGACCCGAACGCCAAAGACAATATCGGTAATTCCGTGTTGCTTTGGATGAACGAACTTGACAGCGCAGACAGCGTAAAGCTGCTGCTCGAAAAAGGCGCGGACCCGAACGTGCAGAACAACGATGGCTATACGATCTTGATTTGGGCGGCGCTATCTGAAAGCTGCAATGCGGAAGTTATAAAGCTGTTGCTCGCGGGCGGCGCGAATGTAAATGCAAAGGCCAAAAACGGCACGACCGCCATGACGTATGCGAAACGCAGAGGGGAAACAGCCATCGTCAGTCTGCTCAAGAAAGCGGGCGCTGTCGAGTGATGTTGATATTTCGATTAATGGAGAAACGACAATGCGTGTTATTTCTGTTTTGTTCATAGCCCTGACGCTTTCTCTGGTGATGACTGAAAGAGCGCACACGCAAAATAGCACGGATGTGAAGAGCGCCATAAACAAGAGCATTCCCTTGCTGCAAAGTGTGGGCGTGCCTTTCATCGAAAACACGGGCTGCGCTTCCTGCCATCACAACGTCCTGCCTGCTATGGTCACGGCCACGGCGCGCGAGCATGGCTTCAAAGTTGACGACCGCACTCGGCGCGAACAATTGAAGAAGACGTTGTCGTGGATTGAAGCGGGGCGCGAAAAAATGCTTCAGGGTGTAGGCATCCCCGGAGACGCTACGACCGCCAGTTACGTCTTGTTGGGGCTTGCTGCCGACAAACACCCTGCCGACAAACACACAGACGCGCTGGTGCATTACCTTCTCGGAAAACAAGCGAGCGACGGGCGGTGGCAGCCTGTCGCCTATCGCCCTCCGATTGAGTACAGCGACTTCACCACAACCGCGATAACCGCGCGCGCGATTCAGTTGTACGCTCCAAAAGGGAGAGCAAACGAGATCGGTAAACGAGTAGCGCGCGCCCGCGAATGGCTCGTAAAAGCGACGCCTGTGACGAACGAGGAAAGAGTGTATCAACTGCTAGGCCTCGTCTGGTCGCGCGCAAACAAGCAAGATGTAGAGAAGACCGCAAAGAGCTTACTCGCCCAACAGCGCACGGACGGAGGGTGGTCGCAGATAGCAACGCTGGAAAGCGACGCATACGCGACGGGCCAGGCGTTGTTTGCGCTGAATCAAGCCGGAAGCCTCGCAACAAACGATGCGGCATATCAGCGCGGCGTGAAGTATCTGCTCAAGACACAGATTGGCGACGGGTCGTGGTTCGTGCAGACTCGCGCTATTGGATTTCAGCGTTATTTTGAAAGCGGGTTTCCACACGGCAAGAGCCAATTCATCTCTGCCGCTGGGACAAGCTGGGCGACGCTGGCGTTGATATTGAGTGTGGCTCCTTAGCAGTCAAATATATGTTCACGCACAAACAAAAAAAGCTCGCCCCGGTTTCCGTTTTCATAAAGCGGCTTGGCTTCTCAATCATAATTTCATCGCTCTTTATTCTGGTGACGTTAGCTATGGGGATTGCAGGCTATCATTGGATAGCGGGATTCGGTTGGGTTGATTCTCTGTTAAACGCATCAATGATTCTGGGTGGTATGGGTCCGGTAGGCGAACTACAAACAAATGGGGCGAAAATCTTCGCTTCTATATACGCGCTGTTATCCGGGCTGGTATTTGTCGGAGTTATGGGTGTGATAATCTCGCCGATTCTTCATCGCATGCTGCACAGGTTTCACATAGATGAAGGCGATATAAAAGAGTGATCAGCTATTGGCCTTTGAATCGCGGCGCGCGGCGCTCCATGAAAGCCGTCATTGCTTCGACCAGATCGTTCGATTGCAAGAACGCCGCATTCCACGCTGCCACATAACCCAATCCATCGGCGACCGATTTATCAGCGCAGTAATTCATCACGCGCTTGATGCCCTGAACGACAAGCGGAGGATTTTCGGCTATCTCGCGCGCAACACGCCGCGCTCCTTCAAGCATCGCGTCGCGGGTCTCGAAAACTTCGCTCACAAGGTTAATCTGTAAAGCGCGCGCCGCAGTGATGTCTTTGCCCGTGAAGGCAAGCTCGCGCGTGAGGCCATCGCCGATGATGCGCGGCAAGCGTTGCAGGCTGCCGAGGTCTGCGACAATTGCTACTTTCACTTCGCGCAGGCTGAATCGCGCGTCCGAAGACGAGAGCCTTATATCGCACGCCGCTATCAAATCTAGTCCGCCGCCGATGCACCAGCCGTTGATCGCCGCGATGACAGGTTTGCGACACGCCGCCACACGGTCGAAGGCCAGTTGCATTTCGCCTACCATGTCGAGCAAGCGAGTGCGTTCTGCTGCAAGGCTCTGACCGCCGAAATTCTGACCGAGGCTGCCCATCATGCCGGGCAGGTCGAGACCGTAGCTGAAATGATCGCCGTCTCCGCGAACGATGATTGCGCGCACTTCTTCATCGCGATCAAGCGCGGCGAAAAGCTCCGGCATTTCGCGCCAGAAATCCGGCCCCATCGCATTGCCTTTGCCGGGGCCGATCAAGACGACCTCGACTACGGCCTCGCTTCTTTCCAGCCTGACTGATTTATATTCGCCACTCATCGCTTTATCGCTCCTCGCTCTGTCTTCAACGCCAGGAACTAAACTGAACGAATAGAGTGTGAGTGTCAAGATTGAACCATCAAATGCGTGTATGAGTAACTGTCTTCGGGCACCACAGCCGCGTTGCTGGTTGCGAAAATGCTACGGTTTGATTAGTTGCTGATGTCCGTCCTTGTTCGTCAGTTTCAAGGAGCTGTCCGCACCTTCGGCTTGCAATATAATATGTGTCGAGTCGGAGCTGCCTATGAGTCCAAGCCCTCCGCCCTGCTCCGAGGCTCCCAGTTTCACTTCGGGACGCCCATTGGGATCAATCAACCGAAACATCACTGTTTCAGGATACCCGGTTTTGCCGTTCGGCATCTTGAAGGTTTGATCTGCCGGATGCACCTTGATGCTTGCTCGAACCTTTCCCTGATCGTCAACAATTTCAAGCGCTCGCCCCCGTAGCACCGGAGCGACGCCATCCGCAGTGGCTGGACGTGAGTGAGCCAAGTTGAACATCAGAAAAACGAGGTTGATAACCGTGAGAGCAATCGCGATCCGTTGAGTTTTCATCGCACTTCTCCTTTTATCTATACTAATGATTCAATCGTTAGACGTGGATAGTTAGCCATTTCTTCCATATCTATTTCATCAGTCTTTGGCGGGACGAGCGCCTAACACCTGAATTAACTGGCGAGCCATCAACCCGATTGATAAAAGACATTTTGATTGCGCGTCGGTTGAATGAGTTTTAGGTTTTGTTCGACGTTGCTATTCCGCCTTGCCTGACCTTTCATCTTTGATTCTATCACCCAGCGCATCCGCCGCCGCATGGCGATTCAATTTACTTCCGCATTAACTTCCGATTCGCGCGCTCGGCTCAGAGCATTCAAGCTGGTTAATTATCAGAGTATTTCGAGTAAATACTGTAAATCCATCGCAGCTTAATATAACAGCGGCGGGCTATAAGCAAACGCTACTTGATATAATCTCTCCGCGCCGCGCCTTGATAACAAAGCTTTAGTTGACTTTAGAAAACGTCTGTGAGATAAGATGGTGAAGGCACCCGTTGTGCGCGTCGCACAGATGACGAATAGAGTTCATTAAACAACACCGAATTACTTGCGGCGCGATCTCAACCGAAACAGATTTAACGGAATAAGGCTCAAAGAAAAGGAGAGCAGCCATGACAACAGACACGTCCTTTGTGCAACGCCGCATTGTTTGGGGCAAGTCGGGCAAAACTTTGACCAACGCATTGTTGGGGTTAATGCTCGCCGCCATCTTCATAGGTTTGAGCGGCGCGAACGCGCAGGCGCAATCGTCGGGCAGCGTTTGCAGGAAAAGCGGGTTTCTGGAAAACAGGGAAGATCTCGACGGCATCTGGCAACTGAGTTTCAGCATAGGCGCAACGCGCTACGTCACCAGGCTCGCTATCGAAGGCAATGCTGGTGTTTCAGTGACTGAATTTTATTCCACAAATCTTCGTCGCAAGCAACGCATAAAGCAGATTCACGTTCTCTGTCAATCCAAAGTCGGTGTCATCATTCTGGGCTATCTCCCCACCGACGTGGATACCAACCAGACCGGCAAAGCCTTGTCCTATAATGCTGACAACTTTGTCATCTCGCGGCAGCCGGACGGCACTGTGGTCGCTTTTAATCGCGACGACGCGGGAGCGCTGGCCGAACTCGACATCGAATTCATCAAAGGACTGCGTGATCGATGACGAACTCGATTCTACTGTGAGATTCGCGAAGCGCAGTTTCGGCTCTTTCAGCAGTATCCGCGCGGCTGAATATGAATCCGAGATAACTCGCGCCTTCCGGCGGCGGCTGAATTTCCTGTGTGATATGCGCGCTGATGATTACGTCTTCAACGTCCATCACGCGGCGAGCCTCATCCACGCCTTTGACTTCGCGCAATATGCCTGGACGGGGAACTGGAATCATCATGACGCCTGCCGCCTGAGCTTCTCGTTCGATGCGGCTTACGTCATCGCCGAGCGCGTGGCGAATCAGCACCTCTTCGAGCGCAATCCCTTCGCCGAATCTGAGCGCACGCGAGCACAGCCCGCCTATGGCGCGCGCAGCTACTTCAATCACCCACGGACCCTGATCGTTTACGCGCAGTTCTGCGTGCACAGGGCCTTTCGTCATGCCCATAGCGCGCGTCGCCGCCGCCGTAGTCTCTACGATCTGCTTCTGAGTTTCCGAAGAGAGGCGCGAGGGAGTCACATAGATCGTTTCTTCGAAGAAAGGCCCATCGAGCGGGTCGGGCTTGTCGAAAATTGCGAGCGCGCGAAATCGGCCATCGGTGACAAGCCCTTCGACCGCAACTTCAAAACCCGGAATGAACTCTTCGATCAGAGCTTCGCGGGCCAGAGCGCCTCCACGACGCGCAATGTGCGGGCTACTGACGATGCGGTCGAGTCGCGCGATTGCTTCGAATAACTCTTCTTCCGTATCGGCTCGCATCACTCCGCGACTCGTCGAAAGAAAGACAGGTTTGATTACGCAAGGGTAAGCGACGCGAGCGGATACCAGACGCGGGTTTTCGTCGAGCAAGAAGTGCCAGTAGCGCGGCACACGCACGCGTGCGCGGCTCAGAACTTCCCGCATCAAGTGTTTGTCCTTTGCCACGCGCGTTGACTCTACGGAGTTATGTTCGAGACCGAGCGTCTGCGCGATTGATGAAGCGACCACGGCAGTGTCTTCGTCAACAGGGATGACGGCATCAACCTTGTGTTGCGCGGCGTAGTCTGACGCTTTGCGCGCAGATTGTGCAGGGTCGAAGAAATTGAGCGTCAACAACCCTTCGGGATTTTGTGCCGCGAGCGTGCTGGGCTGTTCGGTAGCCGCAACAATGTTGACGCCCAGTTTGAGCGCCGCATCCATAAATGCCTTCGTGCGATACGTTGTTGTGGGCAGAAGTAAAAGGACTCTCGGCATAAACTCTCTATGGATTCAACGATGCTCGTCCACGCCTACCTGTTGACACATCTCAAGCACAGGGCAAGTAGAGCAACGCGGGAGCCTGCCTGTGCAGATATGTTTGCCGAACGGTACAAGAAGGCGATTGATCTCTACCCAGTACTTGCGCGGCAGTTTTTTAACGAGCGCTTCCATAGTCTGCTCGGGCGTGCGAGTTTGAACGTAGCCCCAGCGATTTGTCACGCGATGAACATGTATGTCAACTCCGATGTAAGGCTGGCCACAGGCGATACCAAGCACAAGGTTGGCGCACTTGGGGCCGACGCCCTTAAACGAAAGCAGCACATCGGCGTCGCACGGCAGATGGCCATTGTGTTCTTCGACTACGCGGCGAGCGATTTTCATGAATCTGTCGCGCTTTGTTTTCATGAAAAGTTGATGGGCGAATTATCTCGCCAATCTCTTCCGGCGTGAGACGGCTGATTTCTTCAGGGGTCCGCGCGCTGGCGAACAGTTTGCGCGCCGTCGGCAGCATCACTTCGTCATAGGTGCGGATAGATATGATGCAGGCGACGAGTTGTTCGAACGGCGACGCGAAGCCGTCTTCGGCAAGCTCGAACATGGCAGCTTTGGCGAAAGGCTCGGTGGCTTCACGAATTCGGCTGATTGCCGTATCAATGTCAAATGGAAGTTTCGCCATCGTCTCTCTCAAATCATCTGAGGTTTGCAATTGCTGATCTTAACACAGACCGCGCGACGCCCACATCACTGCTTGTTATGATATTAATTCTACAGCGACCTTTATGGACATAATAAAAACCAATTGCCCAAAATGCGCGAGTCTTCTTGAATTCCCAAGAGACTTCGATAGCGTCATTTGCGCAAAGTGCGGAGCTGCGTTTCAGGTTCGCGCATATAAAGACGCTATCAACCTGTCCTTGAAAGATGAAACGGCCTCAACTGAAATGGACGAAGCCGAAGCGCTGGCTGTCGTCGAATCAAAACTGGCCGAACTCGACGAATTAATCTCGGAGGCTGGCGCTGAGGTCGAAGCCCTGAAAAGCAGAGAACTGAGCGTCCCGCTTCAAACCGGATGCTCCTTCTTCGGACTCTTCATGCTGGTTATAATCGTCATCGCCGCTTTCATGCCGTTTGGCAGAAAATACTTCGGCAACTGGCTGTTTTATCTGGCTATTGCCCTGGTCATCCTGCTTGGCCTGCAAAGAATACGTCGCAAACAGACAAGCCCCGCTCAGATCGAACAATTTCGCGCAGAACGTTCGAATGTTGAAGCGGACTTGGCTCAACTGGAAGCCGAACGCGAATATGTGCGTAGCCTTAGAGCTAAAATTACTTCATTCGATTCTGAAAAAACCGACCGCTAAGTCTTTGTTTTGTAGTATTTAACAATGAAATTCGCTCCTTGACGCCTCAGAGTCAGTGCATTATACTATTTAATGTAGATTAATTATTAATCTACATTAATGGAGGCCGAATGCGAAAATCCGCTACTGTTGAGGCCGAAGAAGTGCTGGATCGGTTTGTAGAGATAATGTTTAGGCTGATGATAGAGCATCATCAAAAGCACGTTCTGGAATTAGACCTGACGATGCCGCAAGCTCAAGCCCTGAGAGTGTTGCGCCGCAGGCCGCTTTGCACGGGTGAACTTGCGGCTGAGTTGCGGATTTCCGCTCCGGCGGTCACGCAGTTGACTAACCGGCTTACCCGCAAACATTTGATTGAGCGACAGGCCGCCGATAAAGATCGTCGTTCTGTCTTAGTGGCTCTGACTGACAAGGGCAGGCAGGCCGTTGATATGTTCCGCGAGCGTCGCAATACTATATTTTGGGACGTGCTTGCACATTTGGATGATGATGATAGCTCGCACATCGTGTTGGCGTTGTCAAAAATGGTCTCGATCCTTGAAAAATTCGACGCAGAGCCAGGTAGTATGAAAGTTGCATCTGTTTACTTGAAAGAGGTCGTACATGAAGAGTATGAGACTCCTACGATTCTTGAGCCTAACGACCCGCAGACAGCAATTGAGACGCTTGTGGCATCCAATGATGATAGACGGACAAAGATTAGTCCGACCGGTCGAAGGATGAAGATGGAATGGGATTGAAGATTAGATGAGGTAGAGATTCAGGAGGAAGAAATGTTTATGATCAAAAGAAAATTAATTGCGCTTGCAACATCACTGGCGATTGTGATATCAACCGCATTAGTCGCTTCCGCTCAACAAAGAAACGACGATGTGCGGACGGCGAATAAAATCCGCAAAGAGCTTGTCACATTGCCGTATTATGGAGTGTTCGACAATCTTGCTTACAAACTGGACGGCAGCACTGTGACGCTGTACGGCCAGGTTGTTGATGCCATTACACGCAAGGATGCTGAAAGGCGTGTGAAGAAGATAGAAGGTATCGAGCAAGTGGTAAACAACATTCAGGTGTTGCCCACGTCCGGGTTTGACAACACGATTCGCGTTCGCACATATAGAGCGTTAGTCCGCACGGGCAGCCTCTATCGTTACTTTCAGGGCGTGAATTCTTCGATACACATTGTCGTCAATCGCGGGCACGTGACGCTTGAAGGCGTAGTTTCAAACAGAATGGATAGCCAGCTTGCTTACACAGCAGCGAGAGGGATTTCCGGCGTTTTCTCTGTCACCAACAACCTGCGCGTTGAAAGTGGCAGCTAATCAAACTCTGGCCGGGCGAGATAAATGAACTTGCCCGGTCAGACAAACGTTAAATCACCACGAGTTAGTCGGCAGCGGGCGGCAAAGCGTCCTTTTGTCGTTCATAATTTCAGCGGCGGCTCGTAGGGGAGAATTTATGGAGGCTGAAAAGATGGGTGTGACATTGGACAAAATTAAACAAACGCGGAAGGGAGTGCAGGCGCTGATTTTCGCTCTGGCTATCGCTATTGCGGCGGGCTTGGGTTTTGAAATAGAAAAGCGTGCCTCGGCTCAACAATCGCAAGCGCAATTGCCCACGCCAGCCGATCTATCGCGCACTTTCATCAATGTGGCCAAGCAGGTCAAACCTGCCGTAGTCAATATTGATGTGGTCGAAAAGACGAAGAAGTCGGCAATGCGTCTGCCGGAAGGTTTCCCTGACATCCCCGGCCTTGGTGGCGGGCAGCCCCGTCGCCAGCGCGGCACAGGGTCAGGCGTAATCATCAGTTCCGACGGCTATATACTCACCAATAATCACGTCGCAGGCGATGCGGAGCAGATCAACGTGAAGCTTTCAGACGGGCGTGAATTCAAAGCAAAACGTATTGGCACGGATCAGGAAACGGATCTGGCCGTTATCAAGATTGAAGCGCAAGGATTAGCTTTTGCGAAGCTCGGAAACTCCGACGCGCTGGAGCAAGGCGAATGGGTAATCGCGCTTGGCAGCCCCTTCGGCCTTGATCAGACGATGACTGCTGGAATTGTTTCGGCGATAGGGCGTGACCTCGGAGCCGGAGCCGGACAGTTCACGCATTTCATACAGACCGATGCTTCGATCAATCCGGGCAATTCGGGCGGCCCTTTGATCAATATGCAAGGCGAGGTCATAGGCATTAACGCGCTGATCTTTTCGCAAACCGGCACCAGTTCGGGCATCGGCTTTGCTATTCCGTCAAACCTTGCGAATAAAGTCTACGCGCAGCTTATTAAGAACGGCAAGGTGACGCGCGGGTATTTAGGAGTTTATCTGAGACCTGTAACCCCCGGTCTTGCAAAGGCGATAGGTTACGAAGGAACAGAGGGCGCGCAGGTTCAGGATATTACTAGAGAAGACAGTCCTGCGGCCAGAGCTGGTCTGCGCAGCGGCGACGTTATCGTTGAATTCGAGGGCAAGCCGGTCAAGACCCCTGCGCAGCTCACGGAGCTTGTTGCAGACGCGCCTGTGGGCAGACCTGCCCAACTCAAGTATGTGCGCGATGGCCGCTTGCTGACGACGACCGTCAATCTGGGCGAGCGCCCGGGCGCTAATGACGCTCAGGAAGAGAAGCGAGGCGAGGATGACGAGAACGGCAGCGCGCTCGGCATTTCAACTCAGACCGTAACGCCTGACATAGCTCGCGAGTTGAAGTTGAAGATTGCTTCGGGAGTTATTATTCAAAACATCCAACCTGATAGTCCTGCGGGAGATGCCGGTCTTCAGCGCGGTGACGTGATTCATCGCATCAATCGCATGCTGGTCACCAATCGCCAGGATTACATCAGAGCGATTCAATCGCTCAAGGACTATAAAGAGATCGCGCTTCAAATTGAACGCGGCGGCCAGCTTCAATTCGTAATCCTGACGCTGGAGTAGAGGATCGATAGTTAGAACAATTTTCTGATGTGGCGTACAGGGCGGTTGAAATTCAACCGCCCTGATTTTTTGCGCCGTCACATTGAACTTGACCGGCTGCACGGCTGTAACAAAGTCGGCTGACAGTAATGTAGGGGCGACCCTCTGTGGTCGCCCCAGAGTAGGATTTACACAATTTCAAGCTTTGATAACTTGCCAATTCTGGGGCGACCACAGAGGGTCGCCCCTACATTATCTACTTTGTTACAGCCCTGTGACCGGCTGTCTTAAGCTTTGCTCATCGCGTATAATCAAGCAGCATGAAAAGCTCCAGGTGGTTTTCCCTTCTCACGCTCACTGCAATCTTCGCGTCGATGACTTTCAGCTTGACTGTAGTTGCCGGGCCGCAGGCCAACGGTTCAGGAAACCCATATTCGGCGCAACTCTTAGCTGAACTAAAGCAATTGCAGCAGGCAGCGCTCGCAAGCGAATACGCTTACAAACAGGTTGCGCATCTGTCGAACAACATAGGCCCGCGCTTGACCGGATCATCGCAAGCTGAACACGCGGTCAAGTATGTCGCTGACGAAATGCGGCGGCTTGGATTGGAAGTTCGGCTTGAAAAAGTGATAGTGCCGCACTGGGTGCGCGGCGTCGAAACGGGCGAGCTTGTTCAATTCGCAGGTCAGGCTCCGAATACTACTCAAAAGATAGTTCTGACGGCGCTTGGCGGCAGTGTCGCCACCGAGCGCGAAGGGGTAACGGCTGATGTTGTAGTCGTCGAGAATTTCGATCAGCTTCGCGCGATGGGGCGCGAGCGCGTGGCCGGGAAGATAGTCCTTTTCAACGCGCGATTCGACAAGCAGATGGCCGCGCAAGGATTTGCCTTTGACGCATACACGCAAGCGGTCGCATATCGCGGCGTAGGCGCGAGCGAAGCCGCGCGTCTCGGCGCAGTCGCTGCGATCAATCGCTCTGTAGGCGGCGCAGATTTCCGTTTGCCGCACACGGGATCGCTTCGTTATCTGGACGATGCGCCAAAGATTCCCGCTGCTGCCGTCGCGGCAGAAGACGCAGACTTGATTGTTTATCTTGCTGCTCAAGGCAATGTGCGCATGCACTTGACGCTCACGCCGCAGACGCTTCCCGATACCACAAGCTACAACGTCGTCGCAGACATCAAGGGAAGCGAGCATCCTGAACAGGTCGTCATCATATCAGGCCATCTTGATTCCTGGGATTTGGGGACAGGCGCGATTGATGACGGAGCGGGCGTGGCCGTGGCGATGCAGACGGCCAATTTGATAAAGCAACTCAAGCTGCGCCCCAAGCGGACGATTCGCGTTATCGCGTGGATGAATGAAGAGAATGGATTGAGAGGCGGAATAACTTACGCGCAAGATCACAAGGGGGAACTGGCCAATCACATCGCAGCAATTGAGAGCGATTCTGGCGCGGGCCATCCCGTCGGATTTTCCGCGCACGCAAGCAATAAAGCTATAGAGATGCTCACCCCGTTGTCAGCAATTCTGCAAACTTCAGGCGCAGGCATAGTGCGGCAAAGTCAGAACGCGGAAGGAGCAGATGTCTCACCGCTCGACGCGGCGGGTGTGCCCACGCTTGCTCCGATTCAGGATGTGCGCACTTACTTTAATTATCACCACACAGCCGCCGACACTTTGGACAAGATAGTCCCGCGCGAGCTTGCGGAAAACGCTGCGGTGATGGCCGTGCTTGCTTACGCGATTGCCAGTCTGCCGGAGCCGCTGCCGCGTTGATTAAAACAGTACCGGGAGCGGTAGCGAGCGGGTTGGCTTGATTGCAGACCTGCTCGCTACCGCTCCCGGTACTGTTCTTCATTCATATCGAAGCGCGATCATCGGATCAACCTTCGTAGCCCTTCGCGCAGGGATATAGCTTGCAAACATAGCCACTGCCACCAGCACAATCGAGATTATTGCAAACGTAACCGGGTCAGTCGCACTCACTCCGAAAAGCAGGCTTTCCATCACGCGAGTCAGTGCGAAAGCAGAAGCAAGTCCTATTGCTACTCCGACCGAGATGAGCTTCACGCCTTGCCCAACGACAAGCTTCAGCACATCCCTGCGAAGTGGCTCCCAGAGCCATTCTTATGCCAATCTCGTTCGTGCGCTGTGTGACTGAATAGCTCATCACGCCGTAGATTCCTACCGCCGCAAGCGCAAGCGCCACACCCGCAAAGATCGCAAGCAACAGCATGTTGAATCGCTCGCGCGCGACCGAGTAAGCCATTATAGCTTCCATAGTTGAGACGTTTGAAACCGGCTGATCTTTATCCACCGCCCACACTTCGTTTCGCACTGCGGCGGCGAGTTGCAAAGGATCACCCGAAGTGCGGACTACGAGATCACGCGGCGCGAAGTATGGCATTTGAGTGTAAGGGAAATAGACCTGTGGCTTCGGGTCAATGTTCAACTCGAATTGCCTCACGTCTTTTACTACTCCGACGACTGCCAGCCAAGGTTCATCCGAATTATACCCGCCCACCTTTAACCTTTTGCCAAGCGGGTCTTCGTCGGGCCAGAACGTGCGCGCCGTGGACTCGCTGACGATGATAGAGCCGGGCGTGTCGGGCCTGTCCTGGCGGCTGAATTCGCGCCCCTTCGATAAAGCGATGCCCATCGTGCGGAAATAGCTGTCGCTTACGGCTCTTGTGATTACTATTGGAACCTGATCAACGGGCGGCTCGGGGCGACCTTCGATTGTGACGCCCGCGTTGTTGCCTTTAAAGGACAACGGAAGATTTGTGATGATGCCAGCCGATCCTACTCCCGGCAGAGACTCGATGCGCTGCAATATCTCGTCATAAAACGCAGTGCGCTTGGCGTGATCAGGATACTTCGAGCGCGGAAGGACGACTTGCATCGTCAGAAGATTAGCGGACTTAAATCCCGGATCAACATTGCGCAATCTGAAGAAGCTGTTGATCATCAAACCTGCGCCGACCAGCAGCACAAGCGCGAGCGCGATCTCAGAAACTACGAGCAGATTTCTAAGCGGGCTGCGGGCTGCGCCCGACGTGCCTTTACCGCCTTCCTTCAATGCTTCATTCAGGTTTGGTCTTGACGCTTGCAGCGCAGGAGCTAAACCGAAAATCACTCCAGTCAGCAACGAGACGAGGAGAGTGAAGCCGAGCACGCTGGCGTCCATGCTGATCGCTTTCGCCTGCGAAAGATTCGGAGGGATGAGCGTTGTGAGAAGCTTCAATCCGAACACGGCAAGCAACAATCCTACAGCGCCTCCCACTGCCGCAAGCAAAACGCTTTCAGTAAGAAACTGGCCGATCAGTCGCGAGCGACTCGCGCCAAGTGCTGTGCGAAGAGCGATCTCTTTTTGTCGCGCAGCGGCACGCGCAAGCAAAAGATTGGCAACGTTTGCGCACGCGATCAAAAGCACGAAGCCAACGGCTCCGAGCAGTATCAGAAGGGCGGGTTTGATATCGCCGACAAGTTGCTCGTGCAGCGAAACAACTGTCGCGCCGACGCTCATATTCGTTTCGGGGTATTGCTGCTCAAGCCGCCCGGCGATTGTCATCATCTCTGCCTGCGCCTGTTCGACCGTAACGCCAGCCTTTGCTCGCCCGTAAACTATAAGGTAATGCCCGCCGCGAGTGCTCGCTTCTTCAGAGCTGAAAGCAATGGGAACATAAAGCGCGTTATCTTCTCCGGCAGACTGGAACGGATCAGGAAACCGGAAATCTTTCGACATTACTCCGACTACCGTGTAAGGCTGGCCGTCGAGCGTCACAGGCTTTCCAACTATGTCAGGGTCCGATCCAAACCGCCGCTGCCACAGACCGTGGTTCATTATGATAACGCGGCCCGCGCCGGGCTGATCTTCTTCGGGAAGAAACGAGCGGCCAAGGATTGGCTCAATACCGAGCATAGGAAAGAAGACCGCAGACACGCGCTGGCCTTCTATTTTTTCAGGCTCGCCCGTGCCTGTGAGGTTGAAGGTCCGAGAAGCAACTGCGGCCATGCTTTCAAAGACCTGATTCTGGTCGCGCCAATCAACGAAGTTCGCAGGCGCGGGAGTGTCTTTTGGGAATCCGTACTTTTCGCTGTTTTCCCAGACGATCATCAACTGGTCGGGCGCTTTAAAGGGCAGCGGCCTGAGCAACACGGAATTTACAACGCTGAATATCGCGCTGTTGGCTCCAATGCCCAGAGCGAGCGCGAGCACGGCAACAAAAGTGAAGCCGGGCTTCTTCGCAAGCATACGGAATCCGTAACGTAAATCTTGCAACAGTGTTTCCATGAGTCCTCCGAAAAATGATGGGCACTGAAATTTCAACGATTAATAGTGATTGAATGTTCTATTGCATACCATGCCGCAAGGTTAGTGCTACGCGAGGCAATTAAGTTTCATAATGGCGGTTGAATTGACGGCGTATCTGGAAATCTCTCTGCCGCTCTGATAACCTGAATTTCTTGATTACGTCGCGCCAGTGAATCACTTTTATGGAGGTTATCATGTCGGAAGACTTGACCAATTTCAGGCCAAAGACCGAGTACAACAGAAGAGAGTTTATCGTAACCACGCTCGCGGGCGGATTCGCGCTCGCCGTGCAGCCGATTTCAGCGCAAACGATCACCACGGATACGAACGGGCTTGTCGCGGGCGAGGTGAAAATCCCTGTGGCCGGGGGCGAGATACCCGCCTATCGAGCCATGCCTGCGAAAGGCAAATCCTTTCCCGTCGTCCTGGTTGTGCAGGAAATATTCGGCGTTCACGAACACATCAAAGACCTCTGCCGAAGATTCGCCAAAGCAGGCCACATGGCAGTCGCGCCCGAACTCTATGCGCGGCAGGGCGATGTTTCAAAGCTGGCCAGCATCAACGAAATCAGACCGATAGTCATGAAAGTTCCCGACGCTCAAGTGATGTCCGACCTTGACGCAACCGTTATGTATGCGAAAAAGTCCGGCAGCGGCAACACGTCAAAACTCGGCATCACGGGTTTTTGCTGGGGCGGTCGAATCGTGTGGCTATACGCAGCGCACAACGCAAATTTGAAAGCGGGCGTCGCGTGGTACGGGCGGCTGGTTCCTCCGCAGCAAATCAGCGAGCTACAACCGAAACACCCGACCGATGTAGCCGCGCAGTTGAAAGCGCCTGTGCTTGGGCTTTACGCAGCGAAGGATCAGGGCATCCCGCTTGATTCGGTCGAACGGATGCGCGCGGCGATAAAAGCGGCGAACGGCAAATCCGAGATCATCGTCTATCCTGAAGCCGATCACGGCTTCAACGCAGATTACAGGCCAACCTACAACAAGGAAGCGGCTCAAGACGGCTGGCGACGAATGCAGGAGTGGTTCAAGAAATACGGCGCGACATAAACATAGAGAACATGGCTCACACAATCCTGCCGAAAGAGATCGAGGCGATGGACACGCCTGACGAGCATGTGACTTTCATGCGCTCGCAATGGGCGACCTTTGCCGCATACGCGTGGGAGAAATACTTGAGCGAAGGGCGCGGCGCGATAGTCGTTGATCTGAGGAATGCTTCAAAAGATGGCTCGATGATCAACGTGCCTTCTTACTACGTCGCGCAAGCGAGCGAGCGACTCGCGAGTCGCGGCGGCTGGCCAAGCACGGAAGTTGCGGAAGTGATCGAAGACTACGACCCTGAGCAGGACGTAGTCTTCATCTTCCTTCGCCTCGACGGAGATGTTTTTCATTACAACGTGAGTGATGAACCCGCGCCGCCCGCGGCTTACCAGTCAAAGCGCAGCAAGCCTGTGCGCCGTTAATGCCTGCGCGACTCACCTGAACTCGATTCCGCAATTGAGACAGCGGTTCGGGTCTTTGATCAGCAAAAAGAACAACGAAAGAAAACAGGTCGGCAAAGCGAGAATTATCGCCAGCAGTATTGCCCACACCGGAGTCGCCCCTTTTGTCACGCTCATAGAGCCGCAGCGCGGGCACAACACGTGCGCCCAGTTATATTGCGGAGGCGGAGGCATAGGCACGGGCATGGGCGGAGGTTGTTGATAGTTTACCTGTTGTTGATGTGGCGGCGGATATTGATTAGTCTGGGGCGGATATTGCTCTCTGAATGCGTTTGCTTCCGGCGGCGGCACGGAAGGAACATAACCGGAGTTAGGTTTTGACTCAGGCGCACTGAAACGATGAGAACAGTATCGGCAAAAGTTCGACCCTTCGCGATTCTCCGCTCCGCACCTCGGACATTTCATCAAGCTTTCTCCTACGCGCTCTGATTGCAGGCTAATTCGTAAACCTCGCTCGTGTCAATGACCAGTAATTCATTATTCATACTTTTCTACAATCCGGCCATGTCCCATTTGCGGCGCGTCTCGATTATCAGCTTCGCAATTTTCTCTGTCACCTTTGCGAAATACTCGTCTGCCTTCTTCTGATCGAATTTCACGTAGCCCTGGCCTTCTTTGTACAGCCCGATTGATGAAGGCGACGGATAGGCCGAATAGGTGCCGGGCGCGGGGTTGGGCGTCGCGAGATCGTTTGAGTATCGCTCTTTGTGCACAAGCTTCGGATCAATCGCTTGAATGAAAGCCGTTTCGTTCCATCCCGCGTGGCCTCCGTCTTCGCCGAATACTGAAAGCGTTACGTCCGAGGCATAGCTCCACCAGTTGACGACGAGCGTGCGCACGCGCTTCTCTTGCCCGACTTCCACGGCGATTGCGTTCAACACAGCCGTCTGCGGCCCGCCGTGTCCGTTGATGACGACGATGGTGCGAAACCCGTTCTTTGCAAGCCCCGTCATCACGTCGCGCACATACGCGCGATAAGCCGATTCGGAAATCGAGAACGCGCCGGGATAAGCGTCCATGCTGCCTGTGATGCCGTAAGGAATGATGGGCGCAACAAGCGCGTTCACTTCGCGCGCGATCCGCCGGGCAATCGCAACCGGCGCAGTGATGTCCGCGCCGTTGTTGACTACGCCGTGCGGCTCAAGCGTGCCTGTAGGCAATATCACAGTGTTAATCTTTGAGGGCACTGCCTCTTTGAACTCCATCCAGTTGATGTCGCTCATGTCGCGCGTAGCGACAATGTCATTGGTTTGAGCCATTGCGTTTGTGGCGGCTGCGGCAATCAGGCAGAGATGCAAAAATATCAGGCGAAGTCGAATCATTGCGGATTCCTCCTTTTGTTGTGTTTGAAACTTCTGGCGATTCTTTGTCTATAAACTATGCTTTGTCAAGAAGCTATCTTTGACTGCGCTGCTGGCTGTGATAATTTCACCAACTCGGAAGAAAGCTTAGGAGGCTGGTATGGACATTAAAGAGCGAGTTGTTGACGGAGTGAGCGTGCTTGATTTATCGGGCAAAATAGTGCTCGGTGAAGGAGACGGGCAGGTGAGAGAAAGAATTAAAGACCTGCTCTCCGACGGACAGAAAAAGATATTACTGAATCTGGGTGATGTCACCTATGTTGATTCTGCGGGACTCGGCGCGCTTATCAGCAGTTACACGACGACGAAACGCGAAGGGGGGCAGTTGAAGCTTGTGAACCTGACCAAACGCATTCAAGACCTGCTTGCGATAACCAAGCTCATCACCGTGTTCGATACATACGACAGCGAGCAGGAAGCGATAGATTCTTACTCGAAATAAGAAGTTTATGGCTGCTGTGATGCTAAAGCGCGAACGCGCTCGATGCTTGCCTTGATCGCCGCATCGTTCGTTGCTGCATAAGCTTTTTCGTAGATGCGCAGCGCCTGTTGGTACTGCTTGTCGCTTTCGTAGACGTAGCCAAGCTCGCCGAGCGCCGCAATGGAATCGGGCATCAATTGAATAGTTATCTCCAGCGCCTCCATTGCTTTTCTCATTTGACCGCTGCGCGACAAAGCTATGCCGTAATAAAGCCACGCCTGACCGTTGTCCGTGTTTGCTTTCGCAACCTTTTCGAGCGGCGCGACAGCTTTGTCAAACTGTCGCGCGCCCAGATATGCGCGACCCGACAGGCTTGCAGCCTTCTGATCGTCGTGAATCGCTCGGAGCCGCTCGCCTACATCAATTGCTTCCAACCACGCCGAGTTCAAATTCGCTTTGCGCGCTTTTCGCATCAGGCTTTCGGCCAGCAATTCCATCGCCGCCGTGTCTTCCGCGTTGGCCTTGATCGCTTCCCTGAGCGCAGTTATCGCGCGGTCGTCATCTTCGCGCTTGAAGTATATGGCTCCGAGGTAATAATAATTCGCGCCGCTGTCTTTGGATTTTTCAGCCGTCGCCGCGCTTGATTTATCCGCGAGCAAAGGCGTTGCTTCGTCGTAGCGTTCCAGGTGGAAGTAAGCGCGACCGAGCGCCGTGCGCGCCAACGGATCAACATCGCGCTTCGCTTTCTGCGTAAGCTCTATGTATCGCTTGAGCGGCTCGATGGCTTTATCGTAATGGCTCAAAAGATAGTTTGAGAAACCAATCGTGTACCATGCCCCGGCAATATCCGGGCTTGCGGGCGATTGTATTTCGAGCAGGTCAATTGCGCGCGAAAGCGGCGTCTCGACTCGCTCGTAGCGTTTGAGTTTGTATTCGCACAGGCCGATGTAATACCACGCGCCAGCCGCGTCCGGTCGTTCTCCCACAATGTCTTGAAACTCGGAAAGGGCCGCGCGGTAATCGCCTTTGTTGAAAAGCGCCACGCTGCGCTCCCAATCCGAAGCAACAGCCGTCGCCGCAAACAGAATGATAAATAAGACAGCGGCTTTAACCCTTTTGATCGCTTGTCGCATCAAGCAGAATTATTGCATGACTGCTATGCCGTGTCGAATAAGAGGATTGAGCAATCTTTATTGATTTGGCTGGCTCACTACTTTGCTGATGTTCTTACTGATGGCAATTTCGCCTATGCCGACGCGCGCATAAATCCGGTAAGACTCTTTCTTGTCTTCTCTGACGAACTTTTCAGCCAAAAGGAAAGACCTCTTGCTTTGGCCGCTGAACGCAGACTCGACATCGCCGATCTTTACCTTCGCATCGATGTTGTAATCATTGCCATCTATCAAGTCCAGGGCAATCTCTCCAATGCGATTGGTAATCTCGAATCCGCCCACTACGTTGGTGACTTTTACCTCGCCTATATCATGTTTGACGAAGAGGTCGCTTTTTTTAGGAACTTTGATTTTGTAAATCAGTTCAAGCCCTCTGCGAAAAGGCACGACCGATGAAATCAACAAGCTGCCGGTAGATTCTTTCGAGACGTTGACCTTGATCCTGTCCAGCTTCTCTCGCGCCTTCTCTACATCCTTTGGATTATCGCTGGCCTTGACCGATTTGCTGACTGTTACCTCGACGACGTTTTTATCCCATCCTTCAATCTGAACTTCGCCGAATGATTTTTGAATTTGAATCATCCCGCCTGAAATGAATTCAACCTGCTGCGTCATGCTCACTTCAACCTTCTTCTTCGCGACCGGTTTTGCTTGAGCGATTGATAGAGAAAGGGTAAAGACGGTTGCAATCATCGTGCATAGAACAGCAGCTCGCAGTCTTTTCATGACCTGTCACTCCTTTTATTAGAGAAAGCGCTTCAATATGCAATTACGAAAGGCAGACTGCGGAGTGTGCAAAAGTTTTAAGTTCTGAAGTTCACGCGAATACGCTAAAGAGCAAAGTGAAGGTCTTCTTTGCGGCCTTTGCTCTTTAGCGTATTCGCGTGAAACTGTGGGCTCATTTCGACAAGGTAATCATCTCTTGAATCCTTCTTACGACAGGCATCATCAGCGGCGGGTCGTAATTCGTCATCACTACGGACGTATAGCCAAGCTCAGGATACATGCTTAAATCGGAAGCGATGCCGGGAGCGCCTCCGTTGTGACCAAAGACGCGCGAGCCATTAACCATTAAATCGCCGAACCCGTAAGCATATTTGGCCTGTCCCATATCAACTTTGCCTGTTGTAACGAGGTCCGTGTATTTCTGACTGAGCAGCTTATGATCGCGAAGCGCGATGTGAAAACGCATCAGGTCTTCTACGGTAGAGTATCCGCCGCCAGCCGGGCCGCCTTTGTTCGGACGACTACTGGTGTTTTCGTGTCGATCTCCGCCCGACCCCTCACTCGTGTAGCCCATCGCGAGGTTCGGCGTGTTCGCAGTCATCTCGTAAGCGTCAGTGCTTTTCATGCCCGCAGGCTTGTAGATGTGCTCTTTGACGTAATCGTAATAACTCTGCCCGGAAACTTTTTCGACGATTGCGCCCAAAACGATGAAGCCTGAATTGCTGTATTGAAACCTTTTGCCCGGCTCGGCCTTTAGAGGCTCGTCTGCAAATAGAGCGAGGTAATCCGAGACGGATTTGATAGTCGTTCTGTTTGCGTCATATTTCGCATTCCAGTAAGACCCAAGCCCCGACGTGTGGGTCAGCAGTTGATGAATCGTTACTTTGTTTGCGACATCTTTGTTCGGATAATTGGGCAGGTGTTTTCCAACCGTATCGTCGAATGAGAGCTTGCCCGCTTCGGCCAGTTGAGCAATCGCAACGGCTGTGAACATCTTGTTCATCGAGCCGAGATTGAACCGCGTCTCGGTGTTATTCGGGATGTTGTTCGCTTTGTTTGCAAGCCCGTAAGCTTTCTCGAATACCGGCTTGCCGTCTTTGGCAATCAGCACGACGCCAGAGAACTTGTCTTGTTTCGCAAGGGTCTCAAGATAAGTCGCAAGCGATGAAGCTATCTCCGCATCAGTCATTTTTTTTGCGACGGGCGCAGGCGTAGCCGTTTCTTTAACGGGAGTTTTAGGCGCGCCCGTATCGTCGGGGCCTGAAGCTGGCTTGACTCTTATGTCGTCTACAGCGTGAGGCGCGTTCGGCTCGACCCCCATTGTGAACTGAAGCCAGCGTTCATCGTTTTTCGCCTGCACCAGGACTTCGATCTGATAGTCGCCGGATTGCAGGACGCGGCTCAATTTCAACCCGCCGCTTTGTTTGTAAAAGTTCATGTCTTGATTGGCGTTTTCATCATTACCGCCGCGCTCCGAATGAAAGCGGCGCATAGTTTCGAGATTGCCGCTGTTGAATGCGGTGAGAAACGCTGCGAACGTTCGCCCCGCCGGAGTATCGGGCAACTTCACCCCGTCAGATGTTTGAGCTATCACTATCGCTGCGAGAAATACAGAAACCAAAGAAACGATTGCAGACCTTTTCAGATACATTTTTTCCTCCAAAGAAACTTGTCTACTTGCAATAACATTTAACGACAAAAGATCGAGTTATATGGTCAAATCGAGGTAAAGAGTTTGTTAAGGATGTAAAGAAATGGTTCGGCCCCTTTCTGTTTTCATCATTTACATCAGTACTTAGGTGGAAAGCTTCGCAGAGTTTTGCACGTAACTGTGACCCAACTGTGACCCAATCTGATCATCGCGCTGCAAACAGCGCAGCCAGTACTAAGCCGAACTGAATAACGATTCTATAACTTGCTACGTTCGTGAACTGATCGCAATGATGCCCAGCGTTTCATCTGGCAGGTATTCAACATGCGCCCAGCGATTGAAGGCTGCGAGCCAAAGCTGAGGCTCGCGCCTCCGGTGACGAAAGCAGGGGAAAGCTATCTGGTTGATATTGACATTAGGACTTGCACATATAGGGGCTTTCGCTTTAGGCATCATTGCTCTCATCTCGCCGTGACAGATCGCTCTACGTTGCTCAGATACGAAGTTCAGTGCGCTCCGGTGGGTGCCCTTCTTATGCAGTTTCCCACAAAACCCGCGAGGAATAATCTAGTGTTTAGATTTTGCTCCCATAAAAATAGGCGTCTAGCTGTTTTAGCCTTGTTTGGCTCTTCTGGTCTGTTTGCAGTGCTAAAATAAGATAAGACGCGTTCCGTTTCATCGGCATTTTCGAATACTGTAGCGATATCAATGGTTACGTGGTTCTCATCAATTTGATGAGTGCTATGAGCCGGACTTCGATATGCGGAGTGAATAGTTGGTGATTCGCTAAGTTGGTGAAGTAGTCGCTCGGCTAGCTTCCGCACTGCCCTGTGTTTCGAGTGTTTCGCGATTCCACCAAGTAAATTCTCTCCATCGCTCATTCCAACTGCAAATGCCAGTCGCGCGGCGCAACTGACGCGAGGAAAGAGATCGAATTTAGATTCCTCTCGCAGCAAAAGGATCACAGAACTCCTTCCGATCTTGAGTGCCCAGTAGTGGAAGGGGGTTCCTTGATGCATTGCACTTATCATCAAACACCTCAGCGTCTCAGTTTTAAGTTCAAGCTGACCTCGACTCGAATAGAAAACACGGAGCCTACTCCGTGGGATATATGCAAAATTATCACTCCGCCAAGCCCGCACAAAGGCATCTAATTCATCTTGGACTGATGAATATTCTGTATCTTGCGACGGCAGTGAATATGGTAGCATCGGCGCGTTCGGATCATCTGTGAGCCTTACTGGTAGCGCATCAGGATCCGATGACAAACAAACCTGTTTTGCTTCTGCGTCAACCTTAAGTCCAACACCGTATACAACCTTTATTTTGGATAAATCCGAGTCATCGTCTATATCCAAAACATGAAGCTGATTTGTTGGATCGTTATCGAGAACTAGATGGTAGACATGTTCCTTAAGGCGGCGCAGGATGCGCGCCGGAAACTTTCTCTGAAGACTTGATAGACAATCGAAGACTGGAATGAATGAACTCGTGACGACTGTCTTAACTGGAATCGGAAATCCATGGGTTACAATCGTGTTGTCCTCCCATCGATAGCTTTCCTCTTCCTGATCCCAACGAACCAAGATCAAGCGATCTCGGAGTTGATTGATGTTTTCACTGGTAAGGCATAGCGCAATGGATTGAAGGATGCTAGAGACGTTGTCATCGTTGAGCGAGTATCCGAGGAATATTACTGGGTGCTCGGCAAACACCGTAAGAAGCTTAGCTGCAAGGTACGGATTCCTTTGATCAAAACGCTCATAGTCATCAACCGTGGTCACCAAGCTGTTAGGCTTGCTGCAACAGCCGTGTATCTTGTAAATCTCTCCTATCCCATGCGATGCAGAAAACAGTAGTTCATCTTAGCCAATGTAAACTTCGAATCCCGGAAAAATGTCCTCCAAGAGGAAATCCCAGTTTGTAGTAATAACGCCGTCTATAGTAGCAGTTGCCAAAGTCTCAAGTTCCTTTTTTAACTCGTTATCGGAAACTCGCGCAAGGCTCACGTTTTCCAGGTATCGGGCGATTTCGATCTTCAACGCGGACTCTCGGTTTTTCGAGTCGGACTTATATTTTTCTCGAGAGTCTTCAAAGATTGGTGATTCCCACCAAACTCCATGAAGTTCTCGCGCGATCTCGGTCGCAATCGCTGGATATTTTCCGTTTGCGCTCGACCGAAAGTACTCGTATGGACGGCCAGTCATCCCTGCAAAACGGCGTAAGAGTCCCTCCCAGTCCTCGAGTCCGAGATACCTCCGAGACAGGCCGGATCCAATAAAAAGAAATGGTGCCGTGTGAAATTGTTCCAAATGAGTCTGAAGATCTTCTTGAAGGGGCATAGTGTAACCCGCCTCCTATAAACCGCCTAATCTTAATTAGGCTGACAACAAAAATATCTAAATATAGAAATTATTAGAATTGGCTATCCAATTCTTAACCATCTGGCTTGTGTATCTGGCCTGTCGAAGCGAAAGATATATCACAGTCGAAAAGACCATTCAACAAAAGCGTAAGACAGTCGCGAGCAGGTTAAAGCAAGGTAGTGGGGTTACATTAAATGCTTGATTATTCGAACCCTGCGAACAGCAGTCTCTCCAACATGCCAGGGTCTATTCATTCTCTAAAAGAAAAAGGCGTTCCTCTGTAGAATGAGGTTGCTAAAACCAACTTCTTCAGGAGGAACGCCTGTGAGCACTCAAGTGCCCTCTTTATCTCAAGCTTTATCACTTCTTCCCGATTTCAGACAACCCAAAGGCCGAAGATATGACTTGTTGCCTATTCTCCTGCTTTGCTGCATCGCTATGATGTGCGGCTGTACAAGTCAATCCGCTATCTCAGATTGGGGACGCAACTATTCTCACCAGTGGCTCTACAGACTCGGCTTCAAGCGTGCCTGCGCACCCAGTCAGTCCACTCTTCATCGCATTTTCAAAGGCATTGACGCGGCAAAATTGGAACTCCTACTCAGTGACTGGTGCCAGCTACTTTTTCGCGCCATCGGATTAACCACGCCCGCTGAGATCGAAGGCACTTCCTTTGATGGGAAGCTGTTATGCGGAAGCAGCAAACAAAAAGCCGCTCAACCCCACTTGCTGGCCGCTCTCTCTCATAAACTCGGTCTGGTGCTCGGCCAGGTCGCCGTTGCAGGAAAATCAAACGAGATAACGGCGGCCAATGATTTAATAGAAATGCTGGTGTTGGAGGGGCTGGTAATTACAGGCGATGCGATGTTTACCCAACGCGAGACGGCCCGAAAGATAACCGCGAAGGGCGGCCATTACCTGTTGAGCGTGAAAGCGAATCAGCCGACGCTTTTGCAAGACATAAAGCAGGCGTTCACTGCTCAGTGGTGGATGTCGGATACATTAACGCAGTACAGGGGGAGGTGGATGTGTATGCGGGCCGAATAGAGGAGAGGACTTTGAAAGCGTCAACGGCAATGCAAGGCTACAGCGATTGGCCGGGATTGAAAAGAGTGTTAAAGATGGAAAGAAAGATAACCTTCAAACGGACAGGAGTAATCAGAGAAGAAGAAGCCTACGCGATAACGAGTCTGGAAGAGGAGAGAGCAAGCACGGAGCAATTATTGAAGATCTGGAGGGGGCACTGGTATATAGAAAACAAGCTGCACTATGTCAGAGATGTGACATTCAAAGAAGACAAATCAATGGTGAGAGCAGGACATATACCGGAGGTGATGGCGACGTTGAGGAACACGGCAATAACATTGATGAGAATGGCGGGAGCAACAAATATAGCGGCAGCGTGTCGGAGGTATGCGGCGCAGCCGGGGCTTGCGATGGCGGCCCTTGGGCTTGATCTCCGAGAATGAATAGACCCTGGGCACAAGTCTGATGAGCTTGACTTGAACCTGCAAAACTCATAATCTCGCCATCGCGAAACTCTCTTTCTAAAGGAGCAATTCCCTATGAGCACACGCATATACACGCTGCCGGTCGATCAAACCGAGTGGCACGTTCCGAATACGGGTTCTACGACGGTCTTTAACTGGGAGTACGATGAGGGGCGCGACAAACTGCTCACGCTTTACGAAAAAGGGAAGAATAAACAGTGGAACGCGAGCGACCGTCTGGATTGGTCCATCGAAGTTGATCTGACGAACCCGCTCGGCTTTCCTGATTATTACATCTCGTTATACGGCTCTGACATCTGGAACGACATGGACGAGAAGAGGCGCGGCGAAACAAAACTCCATCTGGATGCGTGGCGCTTCTCGCAGTTTTTGCACGGCGAACAGGGCGCGCTGATCTGCGCCGCAAAGATCGTTCAGACAGTCCCCGACATCGACTCGAAGTTTTATGCCGCCACACAAGTATTCGACGAAGCGCGACACGTCGAGGTCTACTCTCGCTACCTGAAAGAGAAGATAGGGCTGGCCTACCCGATCAACCCGCATCTGAAAACATTGCTCGATCAAGCCATCGCGGATTCGCGATGGGATTTCACTTATCTGGCGATGCAGGTGATTATCGAAGGCCTTGCGCTTGCCGCGTTCGGAACGATTCGCGACCTTGCGACCGAGCCTCTTGGCAGAGCGCTCAACGCTTACGTTATGCAGGATGAAGCGCGGCACGTCGCGTTCGGGCGACTCGCGCTCAGGGATTACTACCCGCATCTGTCCGACAAAGAGCGAGACGAGCGCGAAGAGTTCGCAGTCGAAGCGTGTTACCTGATGCGCGACCGCTTTATGGCCGAAGAGATCTGGGGGCGGCTCGGCCTCGACGTCGAAGCTTGTGTTTCCTACACGCGCAACTCGCCTTTCATGCAGCAGTACACAAAGATGCTCTTCTCAAGAATAGTTCCGACACTGAAAGACATCGGCCTTTGGGGCGAGCGCATCCAGAAAGCCTTCGTTGATATGAAGGTCATAGAATTCGCCGAGATCAACATCGAAGAACTGAGCGCGATGGACGAAGACGTGGCGGCGGAGTATGACAAACTGCGCGCCGAGCGCGACGCTCACGTCAATCAGGTGATAGCAAGCGCATCGGACTAGGCTCGTTGTCAGTAGCCCGCGCGTAAGCAAGGGCGCAAGCATCGCCCTTGCTTACGCGCGGGCTATCGTTGATATGAGATGAAGAAAAAAATATTGATTGCCCTCGGTGTGATTGTTCTGCTCGCGCTCGGCATCTTCTTTTTCGTACTGCCAGCTTATGTTGAACGGGACATGAATCAGACGCTCAATCCGCCGCCCTATCAGGCTTCGGAGCGTGCCGTAGAACTTCACAAACGACTGCTCGTCGCAGACCTTCATGCGGATTCGCTTTTGTGGAATCGTGACCTGCTTGATCGCGCAACTCGCGGCCACGTTGACATACCGCGACTCATCGAAGGCAACGTCGCGCTACAGGCTTTCACTATCGTGACGAAGACTCCGCGAAACATGAATATTGACAGCAATGCAGGCGACACGGACAACATAACACTGCTAGCCGTTGCCGAACTCTGGCCCATCAGTGCGTGGAGCAGTTTGAAAGAGCGTGCGCTTTATCAAGCGCGAAAGCTTGCGGATACTGCGCTCCGCTCCGGTGGTAAGTTCACTTTGATCAAAACGAGAGATGACTTATCGAATTATCTTGATCGCAGACTAAAAGAGCATGAAATCACCGCAGGTTTTTTAGGCATCGAGGGGGCGCACGCTTTAGACGGAGACGTTGGTAACCTTGACGCGTTGTTCGATGCGGGCATCAGAATGATGGCTCCGACTCATTTTTTCGATAACGACATAGGCGGCTCGGCGCACGGCGTTGAAAAAGGAGGGTTGACCGACAAGGGCCGAGAGATGATAAAACGCATGGAAGCGAAGCGAATGATAGTTGATCTCGCGCACGCATCTGCCAGGACGATTGACGACGTTTTAGCTATTGCCACGCGGCCCGTCGTCGTGTCGCACACGGGCGTCAAAGGGACTTGCGATAACAATCGCAACTTGAGCGACGATCAATTGAAACGCATCGCAAAGACGGGCGGCGTGATAGGCATCGGCTACTGGGACACAGCCGTGTGCGGCAATGACGCCAAAGCGATAGCGCGAGCAATTCGCTACGCGGCCAACATCGTCGGCGTCGAACACGTTGCCTTAGGTTCGGATTACGACGGAGCTATCCCTGCGCCTTTCGACACAACGGGTCTGGTTCAAATCACCGACGCGCTGATGGCCGAAGGATTCAACGAAAGTGAGATAGCGATGATTATGGGCCGCAACACATTGCGACTTCTTGCAGAGAATCTTCCTTGAGATAGATGTTCAGTTCGATTCTACGTTGAACTCTTTCTCGTTGATCATCTGGCCGAACTCGAATTGGGTCAGGGTCACGACCCAGTCGTAGAGCACAGCCCCGCTCGGGCCTTTGACTTCCAATTGCAGCTTGTAAGCGTGCGGCAGCGTCAATTTGCCTTCCGGCTTGAAATCCGAAAACTCTTCGACTATGTCAATCCTTGTCTCTTCCTGCGCGGCGGACTCTCCGGGTCTGTTTGACGCTACGGTGCTATCGAGAGTTTGGTGATACTCGGTTCGCGCGTGTTGAAATGTTTCCAGGTCAAAGAAGAGTATGACTTTCAGACCGGAGCTTTTTTGCGGCGAATACTTGAGCGCGTGAAGCTGGCGCTTATCAACTTTCTTCAACCCGTCGTATTGCAGTTTTGCGCTCCTCGAAGTCATGTCGAGCAGCGGCCACGCGGATGAAAGCGTCCCTGCGGCAAGCCCTTCTTTGAAGGCAAGATCGCTGGTCGAAAGAAATCGGCCAAGTACTGTGCGGACGCCGGGTTTGATCTGGCTTATAGTAACTCTCTGCCCGTCGTAGCCCATCTTCTCGTGAGGGTAATCCACCAGCCCGAACACCATCATCATTAGATTTTTCACGCCTTGTGACGCGAACACGGCTTTGCCTTGAGCTTGCCCGCGCCCGCCCTGTCGAAAGTTGACCACGACAGCCCCGGTGATTACGCGGCTCGTGGCCGCAGCGCGCGCCTCAGCCGGGCCGATTGATTCGAGGTGTTTGGCTACTAATTCCTCCGGCTTCATCTTCTCTTTGTCTGCCGGAGTCGTCGCTCTGGAAATGTTAGTCGAGAGCATGAAAGCAAGGATCACTGCCGCCGAAATCGCTTTGCGATTCTTCATTATCTCAACCTCCTTTAATCACAAGTTTGCTTCGATGGCCGCAGTATAAACTTGCCAGAGATTTTCGCCTAGCTCTTTATTTCAATCTGACCGTCGCTTTTTCTCCGCGCGCAAGCTGCAACGCGATTTCGAGGTCGCGATCTCGGCCCGCTATCAAATCCTCTATGTTGTGCTTGACCGGATAATCCGGCACAACGCCGTGGTGCGACGCTCCTTTGTACCCGGTCACGGCCATGTAATAAGTCATCAACGGCACGCGCACGCTGAGCTTTGTATTCGGCAGCACGACATTCGGCATGAAACCTGAACTGTTGCCGTAATAGCCACCGGCAGATTCTTCGCCGATGAATGTCGCGAGCTTGTGGAAATGAGCCTGCGACAGGAACTCTGATGTGGTCGAAAAGCTACCGCCGTTGATTATGATGTAGGTCTTGCCCGTGAACGTAGGTTTGCTCGGTTGATTGATGCCCCAGTTCGGATGGCCCACGGCATGATACTTGCCGTCCTTTCCTTTCTCTGCGACTCTTTCGGGAAGTTTGAAATCGGGCTGGCTCGTGTATTTCGCGAAGCTGAACGTGTTGTTGTTGATTATGAGGTCTTCGTAATACTTGAACGGCTGGTCAACCAAATAAGAGAGCAGCAATTTGCCAAGCTCATCTTCGCCGCCGCCGTTGTTTCTGAGATCAATGATTAGCGTTTTCAAGCCAATTGCTTCCATCTCCTCGAAAGACTCTTTGTAAAACTCGCGGAGTCCTTTTTTCTTTTCGGGATCAGCGTAGCCGCCGAAACCGTAAATAGTCATCATCCCGATTCGCCCATTGTCGAAATACTTCATCTCGCCCGCTTTTTGATTAGGCTGGTCTTGCGGGTACTGCGCTCTGGACGCTTCTTCAAGTTTCGGCAACTCGATTCCTTCAAGGCGAGTCTTCACTTCGCGTTTAGCTTTGGCGTCCCACAGCGTCACATTATAAGGACTGCTGAACCCCATCAAAGTGATCAGCGATCCGTTGAATCGCCAGCCGCTGATTCGCATCTGCCTTGAAGATTCGATGCCGCCATCGGCTGGAGTCGCCGCAATCAGAGTCGTTACGATCTTTGAGGCCGGAACATTGTTGATCGAGCGAATCTCCAGGCCCGCCAGTTTGTGATCGCTGCTTGAAAAATCGCGCAGCGCGTAAGGCTTTCGGTCGAGCACTCTGATTTGCAGCGGCAACAGCGGCAGTCGGGTGTTGACCTCTTGCCTGACCTCTGCGGGCAAAGAGGCGCTCGTGTGCCCGCATTTGATCAGAGCGATGACCGGAGCCATCACGCGAAAGAATTCGTATGCGTTCATCGAACGATCAAGCGACTTTGCGGCTCGATCAAAGGCGCGATCAAGCTCGGCTTTGCTTGTGTAGCGATAAATACCGCTGTGGCCTTCTTCGAGCGCGTGTCGAGCGATCTGGAAATCTTCGACAAGCTGCTCGCGAGTGAAGACGGGAAGTTTGCTTTCGGTGTTTTGGGCTAAAGCGCAGTTCGAAGCCAGCATCAGCGCAAGAGCGATTGCATGAATTCGTTTCATAGGAATGTCCCTTCGATAACGGATTAATAGAATGAAAGTCTAAAGCGGGCACTGCCGTTATGCTTATACTTGAAAGCCAAAGTAAATGTTGCCTGGAAATTGAATTCGCCGAAACCACAAAGTCACAAAAAACCCTTCTATGCCTTTTACGCGAGCGTGTCGTCCGGGACGTTTTCTAATTCGTGCGGTAATTCGTAAACTGCATGTCTATGTCGAAATCTTTCTGCTTCAAGAGCGCGATGACCTGTTGAAGCGTGTCGCGGTCCTTGCCCGATACGCGCACGAAATCGCCGTTTATCGAAGCCTGCACTCTGAGTTTGGAGTCCTTGATGTGCTTCACTATGTCGCGCGCCTTCTCGATGGGGATGCCCTGTTGAAGCGTGACGGTCTGTCGCACGCTGTCTTTAGCGGCAGGCTCAATCTTGCCGTAAGAGAGCGCCTTAAGCGATACGTTACGCCGGATGAGTTTCTGCTGGAGCACATCGTTGAGCGATTTCAGCGTGAACTCGCTTGCAGTCGAGAGGATGATTTTGTGCTCTTTCTCGTCTAAATCAATTCCTGAGTTTGTTCCTTTGAAATCGTAACGCTGAGTGATTTCTTTGAGCGCCTGATTGACGGCGTTTTTTACTTCGGCCATGTCAACTTTTGATACGACGTCGAACGTGTTTTGCTGTGCCATGATTTTACCACCTGAGAATTGGTATAGCTGAAAGACTGGCCCAATAGCAAGCAATTGCTTTGCGGTCTTCTGCGAAGGCTGAATAAAATATTTCAACTTTTTTTATTTAACGGAAGAAACTCGCGCGTCTTGTGTCTAACATTCATGAAGCTTTGATCTGATATTAAAACCAGATGACCATCCGTGAAACGCACTTTGATCACGAAGATCGAGAGCTTGTTGTTGCCGTGCAGCAAGGCGACCGAAGTGCATTCAAAATCCTTTACGAGCGTTATCGCGACCGCATTTACAACCTGATCTTCTACGCGCTTGGCGACGAAATCTGGGCCGAAGATGTGCTGCAAATCGTCTTCATAAAGATTTACAAAGGGTTGCCGGGCTTTCGATTCGAGGCTGCTCTTGCGACCTGGATATATCGAATCACGTTCAACGAATGCAGGAATCAACAACAGCGGCGCGGCGCGCAGCACGTCCCTTTTGAAGCGATACTGGGAAGCGACATCGAGTTTGACCGGGCTGCATTGCCCGACATCCAGCACTCGAACAACGAGCGGCGCGAAATCATTCTCCAGGCGGTGATGGAACTATCGCCCAAGCTGCGCTCAGTCGTCGCTTTGAAATATCTTGAGGGCCTCTCTTACGAAGAGATCGCCGCGACTCTCGAATGCGCGCCGGGCACTGTGGCCTCAAGGCTTAATCGCGCGCTTTCCGAGCTTGAAGCGCGGCTCAGGCCCCTCAAGCGATTGTTGTAGAAGTAAAAGCCCTGAGTGATTAAATAATAGAGATGCCAGCCAATGCGCCGGCACAACCGAAAAAACAATAAGGATAAGTGAAAAATTCTTCCGAACGTTCCGCTGCTTGAAATTGCAAAGGTCAAAGAAAGGAGACAGGCAGGCTGCTGCTTCCAGTCCGCAGCCTGCCAATTCAACGGGTATGAACAGAACTTGCAAACAAGCTTCAAGGAAGAAGGGAAAAAAATTGTCGGTCTCAATGTTGCACTGCGCCCGGCTGATTGTGACGGCCACTCTTTTGTCATTCAACTTAATGGCGCAAACGCCTGACACGGCGACCATTCGAGGTCAGGTGACAGATCAAACCGGCGCGGTGATTGCCGGGTCAGATGTGATTCTGACAAACCAGCTTACAGGACTCAAACGCGACACGACGACGAGCGCAAACGGAAATTTTTCTTTCGCCGGTCTGCCGTTAACGGGTCTGTATGCGCTGTCAGTTTCCAAAAGCGGGTTCGCCGCGAGCGAGCAAAAAAACATCGAATTGCGCGCGGACGAAACCGCAACTATCAACATTGTATTGAACCCGGCGGGCGTCGCCACAGACATCACTATCTACGGCACGGCGGAAGGCGTGCGTTCGGATTCGCCTCAGACAGGGACGCGGTTCGATTTGCAAAAGATTGACGAGACGCCTGTCTTCGGGCGCAAGCTCACGAACCTGCCGCTGCTCAATTCGGCGGTCAAACCTGCGCGCAGCCAGGGCGATTTGTTCTTAAACAACACGCTCTTTATCATCAACGGTGGCGGACGCCGCCAGCCCACTTTCAAAATAGACGGCAGTTCGGGCGATGATGCGTGGGGGCGGCAAACGATCTTCACCAATATACCATTTTCCGCTTTGCAGGAATTCACAGTCCTTCCAAACAGCTTCTCCGCCGAATATGGAAGAACGACGGGCGGCGCGATCAATGTCGTGACCAAATCGGGAACCAACGATTTCCACGGCGACCTGCTATACCTCGTGCGTCCGCGCGGCATTCAAGCCAACGCCCCGCTCGCCAAAATCAATACCGAAGACGATCTCAATCAGGTTAGCGGCGTCATCTCTGGCCCAATCGTTAAAGACCGCACGCACTTTTTGTTCGGGATGGAATACAACCGTCAGAATCGCGACGCGGTGATTACCTCTCAACTCGCGCCCGGCATTTTCACGGGCCACTTCCGCCAGCCGCTGTTTTTGGCGCGCGTTGATCATCAGTTCAGCGAGCGCAACGTGCTGACCACGAAATTCAACTTTGACCGGTTTGAAGATACCAACCCGGCGGATGCCGTCAGTAACTTTGTGCTGCCGAGCGCCGGTCGCATATTCCGCAAACGGACTTACAGCGTGCAGGTTTCCGACACGGCGACGCTCAACCGTTGGGCAATCAATGAAGCCCATTTTCAATATCAACTCGGCGACCCGATCACGGAATTCGAGCCTATCACCCCCTCGACTCAATTCGTGCGGGCTGGCGTATCCACCGAAGGCGAATCGCGCGCGGGCAGGCTTACTAATGATCAATTCCAACTGACCGATACGCTCTCTATTATCAAAGGCAAACACAATCTGCGCGTCGGCGCGGACGCCATTCACTCGTCGTCGGGCGGCAACGGGCAGGAATTTGGCGCTGGCTTCGTCCTCGGCCAATTTACGTTCAAGGCCAACGCAGGCTGCACTCTTCAGGGGACTGATTGCAAACCGACTTCAGCTTTGACCTTCAGCGATGTTCAGAGTTTTACACAGAGCTTTGGCACGCAGGACTATCACGTCAATGAATGGCTGTGGGCGGTCTTCGCGCAGGATAGTTTCAAAGTGCGTCCCGATCTGACATTGAATCTCGGATTGCGATACGAGCGGCAGACGCTCACGGATGACAATAACAACTGGGCACCGCGCATCGGGTTCGCTTATAACATTGCTGGCGACACGCGAACAGTGCTGCGCGGAAGCTATGGCGTATATTACTCAGAGATTCCCGCAAACACAGCCGCTGGCTACAACATCGGCGGCCCAACAGGTGTTTTTACTTTCACAGTGTCACCCGGTGGGCTTGGGTTCCCGACCTCGTTTTCCGCGATTCCGGCTTTCCCGTCAGGCGCGGTCTTGCCAGCGCGCGACATCACTATTCAGGCCGGACAGCGAAATTTCTACAGGCAATTTTTCGACATAGACAAGCTCGCGCGGTATCAGGATCAATTGCTCAATCCGTACACGCAGCTATTCACGTTTGGCTTCGAACGTGATCTGGGAGCCAAGTGGTTTTTGAGCGCGGACTATGTGCATCAGCATACGATCAAGATCAATCGTCAGATTGACCTTAACGCGCCTGCGCTCTTTGTGAGAACCGCGACCACGTCAGTGCGAACGACTGCCGCAGCAGATCAGACGCGCCCGATCACGCCAGTCCCCAACGGCTACCGGGCCATCAACTCCATCATCAACGAAGGCTGGGCCAATTACGATGCTTTGCAGATGAATCTCAACAAGCGCTTCAGCCATAACTTCTCGCTGCTTGTGAGCTACACCTATTCGCACTCGATAAACAACATTGAGGCTGATGCGCCGGGCGGCGGCGCGAACGACGTTAATCAACTCGGCGCTTTCGAGAAAGGCGACAGCCTGCTCAATCAGACGCATCGCGCGGTCATCAGCGGCTGGTACACACTCCCGCTGCACATTACGATTTCTAGTGTGGCGACGCTGGCTTCGGGCGTTCCTTACAACATCACAGTCGGCCAGGACCTTAACGGTGATCGCCAGAACACGGATCGCCCGCTGATAAACGGTTCGATATTCGGGCGTAACGCCGGACGCGGTTCACCCATCTATAACGTCTCGGCGTTTGTCGAGCACGAGATCAGGTTGAGTGAACGTTTTCAGTTGAGCTTGCGCGCGGAGAGTTACAATCTCTTCAACCACTCGAACTTTTACGGTCGCAATGGAGTCTTTGGCCCCGGTGTCACGCCGCTGGCATCGTTTGGTCTGCCGAACGCTGGCATCGCTAACGTAGACCCGAACAGAGAGTTTCAATTCCTGTTCCGTCTGCGCTTCTAGTAGCGATTGTGAATGCGAATGCTTCGTGGGACTGCGAAGCATTCGCATTTGCTCAAATCTGACTTGAAGAAGAAACGTGTTGCTAACGGTCGAGGGGATTTCAAAACGATTTAGATTTCACCGCGCGCTTGAAGATGTAAGTTTTTCTGTGCGACCGAGTGAAGTGCTTGGACTGATAGGCCCGAACGGCGCGGGCAAGACTACGCTTTTTGAATGCGTCGCAGGACTTATGTCGGCATCCGGCGGCGATGTGAAGTTTCAGGGTGAAAGGCTGCCGCCTGCGCGAAGAAAAGAGGCGCTCTTTTACATGCCTGACGGAATACTTCCGTGGGCTGAACAGACCGTCGGATGGGCGCTCGGGTTCTTTGAAAATTTGTATGCTCGCTCTGAAGTTAAAGCCAACGATTTGGTCGAGCCTTTGAAGTTAGAGCGGCTGATGAAAGCGCGAATAAAGTCGCTCTCGAAAGGAGAGCGCAAGCGGTCGCTGCTCGCGCTGGCGCTTTTGACGCCGCACCCGCTTTTAATGCTCGATGAACCATTCGACGGCCTCGACCTCAGACAAACCAGAGACGTGATGTCGTTGCTCAAAGATCACGCCGCGCGCGGTCGCGCGTTGATGCTTTCAATTCATCAACTCGTGGACGCCGCGCGAGTGTGTGACCGGCTCGTGCTGTTGAGCGCAGGAAAGATAGTCGGAGAAGGGACTATTCCTGAATTGCGCGCTCAAGCGAATCTCGCGGAAGGCGGACTTGAGGAGATTTTTCTTGCGCTCACATAATCTGCTCAGGCTGCTCGGCAAAGAATGGTGCGAGTTGACAGCGTCGCGAGCCTACTGGCTGTTGCTCGTGATGATCGGCCCGCTCGTCGGCAACAGCTTTATAACAGCGGTTGAACTTTACGGCGAAGCGAGCGGCATAGATGGCGGGCCTGCTGCTTTGCCTCAAGGCTTGACCCCGCTCGACGGCCTGCTTGCGCCGACCTTCGGAGCGTATGATCTGGCCGTGACGCTGCTCTTTCCTTTCGTCGCGATTCGTTTGATAGCGGCTGAAAAAGAGAGCGGCGCGTTGAAGCTCTTGCTTCAATTGCCTTCGAGCCTCGCGGAGAAGATAACAGCAAAAGGTCTCGTGCTGTTGGCCGGAGGGTTGCTCGCGTGGATACCGGGACTGATCGCGTTGATGATGTGGCTATCATACGGCGGACACATTTACTGGCCGGAAACTTTGAACCTGCTGCTGGGCCATCTGCTGCGAATGATGATCGGCGGCGGCATCGCGACGGCGGCTGCGGCTCTGGCAGAGAGCGCGGCGAGCGCGGCCATCGTGACTCTGGGATTTACCGTTGGCACATGGGCGCTTGACTTCATCGCTGCGGGCCGAGGCGGATGGCTACAGGAAGTGGCCATCTATACGCCTGTCGCAGCCTTGCGCGTGTTTGAACAAGGCTTGCTTCGATTGAGCACTGTGATCGTCGTAGCAGCGTTCGGACTTTCTGGCTTCGCTCTTGCAACCGCATGGCTTCACACGGGTCGAAGCCTGCGTTACCGCCTGCTTGCGACGGCGATCATAGTTACGATTACTCTGGCGGTCGCAAGCTCAGGCGCTCAGTTGCGCTCAAGCTGGGATGTGAGCGAGAACCGACGCAACTCTTTTTCACAGGCTGATGAGGCGGCGCTCGGACAGATTCACAAGCCACTGCGCGCGACGGTTTTCTTGTCGCCCGAAGACCCGCGCTTGATGGATTTGGAGCGAAGCATACTTAGCAAGCTGCGGCGCATATTGCCTCGCGTAGATGTTGATTACGCGGCTCGAAGCCGCACGGGGCTTTTTGAAGACGCTGAAGATCATTATGGCGAGATATGGTACGAACTGGGCGACCGCAAAGTGATGAATCGTTCCACCACTGAGGCGATAGTTCTGGAGCAGCTTTACGAGTTAGCCGGAATCAATCCGCCGGAGCAGGCGGAAGAAGACGGCTTCGCGGGTTATCCGCTGGCCGTTCGCCCGAAAGGCGCGACCTGGATTTTTTATTTTATCTGGCCGCTGGCCGTAATAACGGCATGGTGGTTGACTCGAAAATGAAGGAGATGGAGATGAGGTTTCGTTTTGCTTTGACCATCGCACTAATTGCATTTTCACCAGCTCTTCCAGTCGGCGCGCAAAAAGCGAAAAAAGCAGGCGGCCATAAGAGCATTCACATAGACCTGTCGAAAGAAAGAGTCGGCGCTGAGTCCGCCAAATTTCTTTCCGTAGTCGGCAACTGGATAATTGTTCAAGACGGCGACAAGAAATGCCTTGCGGTTGATGGCCGCCAGTGGATGCGCGGCCAACCGGCGGGCGGCCTTGCTCAAAAGGCTCGCTCGATTTATGGCTCGCGCCACGAAGAGTTCATAGACAACGTGAAAGCTTTCGCTTACTTCCCTTACGCCGTAGCGAAAGACATCGAAGACTTTCACGACGGCGAAATCAGCCTGCGGTTCAAGATGGTGTCAGGCCAGCTCGATCAATGCGCGGGCATATTGTTCAATTTGAAGCCGAACGGCGATTACCTGACCGTGCGCTTTAACGGCAAAGAAGACAATGTTGTGCTTTGGACATTCAACAAAGGAAAACGCAGCTTCGTCAAAAAAGGCACAGAGAACGTTCCGCTCGCCATGAACGAGTGGAACAGTCTCAAGATTCGAGTCAGCGGCACGAGTCTGCAAGCTTACCTCAATGATAAGCTGCTGCTGGAATACACGCTGGCCGAAGCGGTATCGGGCAAGGTGGGCGTTTGGTCTAAGACTGACAGCGTAAGCTACTTCGACGATTTTACCGTGACACCGGATGCGAAATAGGAGGCTACAGCAGTTGATTGAGAAGTCCCGTTAGGGACGACCTATCTATAGTTTTGTGGTATAGAAAGAGTATGTAGCTCCGTAGGAGCGACCTATTGATTTATCAGGTCGCTCCTACGGAGCTGCGAATCAATTGTTGAATTAGTGCTATAGACAGGTTGCTCCTACGGAGCTTCTTTAATAATTCAGGCGAGACGTGAACATCACATTCACATCTCCGTAAACATTTTACGAAATAAAAATAAGGCTGATTGCCAGTGCCTGCCGGATGAAACAGATAAAGGCAGGCGGAGCTTTCAGTCATCGCAAAGGAAAAACTATGAAAAGAATGCCCAGATTAAGCGTACGAAAAATCATTGCCTATCAGATGGTTGGCATAATGCTCTTTCTTTCCGCAATCCAGGTCGCATATGCCGGAGCGGATGGCGCAGTATCAGGCATTGTGCGCGACTCGTCAGGCGCAGTCATATCCGACGCAACAGTGTCGCTTTTGACCGCGCAGAAGGCCGTTGTTGCCAGCGCGAAGACTGACGCGCAAGGCAAGTTCGCTTTTTCAGATATTCCGCAGGGAAGCTATTTGCTAGTCGTATCTTCGCGAGGGTTCGCAGACCGCCGCCATGCAGTGACCGTTGGCTCGCCCGGCGCAGACAGCCTTGAAGTCATCGTCGAGCCTCGACCCCTCATCGAAGAAGTGACCATTACCACAAATCCCGGCAATGTCGAAAGCGCCGTGAGCGTGTCGCAGCAGGTCAACGTCATAAATGAAGAGCAGATCGAAGAGCGCGCGAAAGCAATCGTAGCGCAGGTTGCTAACGAAGAAGTCGGCGTCCACCTTCAACGCACAAGCCCGACCGTTTCAGGCATCTTCATTCGCGGACTGACCGGCAACAAAGTCAACGTTTTTATTGACGGCGTGCGCTACTCGAATGCGGCGCAACGCGGCGGCGTCAACTCGTTTCTGAATTTGATAGACCAGTCGAACCTGCAGGCCGTAGAAATATTGCGCGGGCCGAACAGCGCGCAGTACGGAAGCGACGCGATTGGCGGAAGCGTTCAATTCCTCACCTTCACTCCGGCATTCGCAACCGGCGACCCGGACTTTCGCGGCAAGTTCAGCACATCTTTCGACAGCGCGGATGCAAGCTTTGGCTCGAACCTCCTGACAACATTTGCGACGAAGCGATTCGCGCTGCTTACAAACCTGACGGGCCGCCGTGTGAACACGACTCGCGTGGGCCAGGAAGTCGATTCGCATAACGCCGTGACCAGATTCTTCGCGCTCCCCTCATCTCTCGTCATCGGCGACCGCCTGCCCGACACAGCCTTCACGCAGTATGGCGGGCTTATGAAGTTGAGCTTCGAGCCGGGGCAGGGCCACCATTTGACCTTGAACTACGCGCGCAGTCAGCAGGACGGCGGCAAGCGGTATGATCAGTTGCTTGGCGGCGATGGCAACCTTATCGCCGATCTCAGGAACTTCATGCTCGATTTTGCCTATGCGCGGTATAACAAAGTGCAACTGGGATGGTTCGACACCTTCACCGCCATATACTCGTTCAACTCGCAGCGCGAAGAGCGCGTCAATCAAGGCGGCAACGGCAACCCGAACGCTACGATCACTCACGAGTTCGAGCGCACGAACGCGCACGGCGTTCAAGCTTTTTTGGGCAAGCAGTGGAATGTGCGAAACAACCTTTTATTTGGCGGTGAATATTACAGCGAAGAAGTTGACGCGCCTTCGTTCGGCTTAAACCCTGTGACGCAAGTCTCAAGCCTGCGCCGCCCGCGCGTGCCGAATGGCGCTCGCTTCAAAAGCGGCGGCGTTTACGTTCAGGATATTTTCGAGGCGATACCGAACAAGCTGCGGCTCGTAGGCAATGTGCGTTGGAGCGGGGCTTCTTATACCGCACGAGCGGCGGATTCGCCGCTCGTCAACGGAAATCCGCTGTGGCCTGATGATTCGCTCAGTTTTGATAACGTGACCTATCGCGCGGGACTGGTCGTCACGCCGGTCGAAGGCTTCAGCCTTTCGGCCAACTTCAGCCGGGGCTTCCGCGCGCCGCACATAACAGACCTGGGGACGCTGGGGCTGACAGGCTCGGGCTTTGAAGTGGCCGCGCCCGATGTCGCGGGACTGGGCGGCACAATCGGATCAAGCGCAGGCAGCACGGCTGTCTCGACAGGTCGGGCCGTCGAGCAGGTCGGGCCTGAAAAGAGCATGAATTACGAATTCGGCGCGCATTATCACCATCGCCGATTCGATACCAACTTCGCTTTCTTCGTCAACGATGTTGACGACAACATCGTCAAACAGGCGTTGATACTCCCGCTCGGTTCGACGGGCAAACTGCTGGGCACGACGCCCATCACGTCGCAGCTTCCGAGCGGCGTAGTCTTCGTCGCGGCTTCTACGAATCCCGTGCTGGTGCGAGCGAATTTCGACGATGTGCGCATCTATGGATTCGAGCACACACTTGACGCAAGGATTACGTCGGACTGGTCTGTTGGAACTATCTTCACTTACCTGCATGCCCGCGACCGTCGAACGGACCTTCCGCCCAACATCGAAGGCGGCACGCCCGCGCCCGATGGCTGGCTGAAGCTTCGCTACTCGCCTGCGGGAAGGCGCTGGTGGGTCGAGCCTTATATGCACGCGGCGGCGCGACAGGATCGCTTATCGAGTCTCGACCTCGAAGACCGTCGCACGGGCGCAGGTCGCTCGCGCGGCGCAATCGCAAACTTCTTTAACAACGGCGCGCGTTTTCGCGGGCTTATAAGCCCCGGCCCCGACGGTGTACCGGGTAATGCAGATGACCGGTTGATTGCAACGGGCGAGACGCTTGCGCAAGTGCAAAATCGTGTGCTCGGCATAGGCGTCACCTCCGCGCCTTTGTATACCGCAATACCGGGCTACGTCACGTTCAACGTTCGCGGAGGCGTCCGCTTTGGCGAACGACACGAGGTGATGCTTGATTTTGCAAACATAGGCGATAGAAATTATCGCGGCATAAGCTGGGGCCTGGACGCGCCGGGTCGCGGCATTTATCTCAGATACAACACGCGATTCTGAATCGTTCATTCACGAGCAGATCGAAAGAGCGCAAGAGGCATGAGCAGAAATTGTTTATGCCTCTTGCGCTTCTATGCATATGAGGCGACACTTTGAACCTGCACGGGAGGGCCACAGTGTTGAGATTGCGCGCTACCATGATCTTTATGATTGCGCTGGCTTCAATCTGCTATGCGCAATCTAAAACCGGCACTGTTCGTGGTGTGGTCACAGACAATGCAGGCGCGATTGTGACGGGCGCAAAAGTGCATCTTGCAAACAGGCTCACAAGTTATAGACAAACAACCGTTACCGACGAACAAGGTTTTTACCGGCTTGTTGACGTTCCATTCGGCGATTACGCGCTTGAAATCGAAGCCGCGAGCTTCGAGCCATTCGCGCGAGATGTAACCATCAGGTCGAATCTTGCGCAGCAGATTGATCTACAACTTGGAGTAGCAGTCGTCCGCCAGGAGGTGAACATCACCGCCGCAAGCGAATTGCTTGAGCCGGAAAAGACAGGGCCTTCGACGGTGCTTGATCGCAATCAGATTCTGCGGTTTCCGACTTCGCAGCCGAGCCGTAGCGCCGAAAGCATCATCGGGACAGCGCCGGGCTGGACGATTGACGCGGGCGGTCGCCTTCACGCGCGCGGGCTTGAAGCGCAGACTCAGTATTCGATTGACGGCATTCCAATAACAGACACCATAGCCGATACCTTCGCGAGCGCACCCGATCCGCGTAATTTCCGGTCTGTAGAAATTGCTACAGCAAATATACCGGCTGAATATGGCAACAGGCTCGGAGGTGTAATCGCGGTCACTTCGCGCTCAGGGCTTGAGATACCAACTTCGGGCAGCGTGACGCTATCGGGCGGAAGCTTTTCGACGTTTGAAACTTCGTTCGACGTGGGAGGTCATTCGCGCAAGTTCGGCTATTTCGCGAGCGGCGCAGGCTCGACTACTGACCGCTTTCTTGATCCGCCCGCGCTTGAAAATTTTCACAACGATGGCAGAACGGCGAAGGGCTTTTTCAAATTCGATTACGCGCCGAGCGAAAAGAATCTATTCCGCTTAAATATCTTTGCAGGCCATCAGCGGTTCGATGTGCCGAATCTTCTCGATCAACAACTCAGAGGTCAGGATCAAGGCCGAAGCGCACGCGACGATTTACAGTCGTTTTCGTGGGAGCACATATTTTCGCAAAACCTCGTGAGCTATCTGGCCGTCTACAGGAGACAGAATCAGGCGCGGCTTTCCAGCAACGCCGTTGCCGTTCCGGTTTTCGCAGAAGCCACGCGCCATCATTCAAACTATGGACTGCTGGGCTCGATCACCTTTCACAAAAGTCGTCATACGATAAAGACGGGCCTCGAGCTTGTCAGGTTTCCTGTGACCGAATCATTCACCTTTGCGATAACCGACCTTGAAGGCTTGCTCGAATTAGAACCGGCTTTGCCTGCTCCCGCCCAAAGCTTCACAACTCGGCGGCCTTTCTTTTTCAACCAGCATCGCGCAGGCCGTCAAGGCTCGGTTTACGTTCAGGATCACATCAAAGCGACGCGCGATTTGACGTTTGATTTGGGCGTGCGGTTCGACAGTTATCATTTTCTCGTAGATAAGAATTACGCAAGCCCGCGACTGGGGCTGGCTTATCACGTAAGCAAGACGCGAACTGTTTTGCGCGCGTCGTACAATCGTTTCCTGCAAACGCCTGCGCTTGAAAACCTGCTGCTGTCGTCTTCGGAAGAAGCGCGCGTCTTCAGTCCCGGAACAGAAGACGGCGACGGAGTGAAAGGCAGTCCCGTGCGTCCGAGTCGCGAATGGCAGGTTGATGTTGGTTTCCAGCAACAACTGGCGCGAATGCTCAGGCTCGACGCAGATTTTTATTATCGAAGAATGAGGAATCCGTTTGAGTTCACAGACTTTCTCGAAACAGGAATCGTCTTTCCGGCGACGCTCGACCGCTCGCGCTCGAAAGGCGTAGAAGCGCGGCTCGACCTTACGCCAACAGGGGGGCTGTCGGGGTTTTTGAGCTACACGAATCTGCGCATCTACGGATTTGCGCCGCTGACGGGCGGGTTGTTCTTAGGCGAAGCGATTGAGCTTCGCGAGTTGGCCGGTCAGCGCGTCAGCATCGAAGAAGATCAGCGAAACACAGTCGTCTTTCAACTGCTTTATGACCGGCTTCCCGGAAAGTTGTGGACAGCGTTCGGCGGTCGTCACGACAGCGGGTATTCGATAGAGCTTGACGAAGACAGCAAAGAAAATTTTGAAAGATTGTTTCCAGCAAAGATACTTGATCGTGTGAACTTCGAGCGCGGGTTCATCAAGCCGCACACGGTCTTAGATTTTTCGATTGGCCGCGATTTCACCGTCAACGATCACATTTCCATTTCGAGTCAATTCAACATGCAGAATTTTGCCGACCGATTCTACCTGATCACCTTCGAGAGCCTGTCATCCGGCGCGGCTATTGGCCGCCCTCGCAACTACAGCGGAAAGCTTGCCTTCAATTTCAAATAGGCGACACTACTGGCATCTTCGCCATAAAAATGATATTCCTTCGCTTGAGCTATCACCGATAATCAAAGGAGCGGTCACGATGAAGAGGAACAGCACGCGGGCGTTGGCTTGTTTGATTGCATTAATAATTTGCCTTTCTATCCCTCAAACGAATATTCGCGCCCAGAATCACGGCTATGATCAAGGTTTACTGAAAGGGCTGAAATATCGCAGCGTCGGCCCGTATCGCGGCGGCAGGTCAACGGCAGTCGCCGGAGTCACATCGCAGCCGAACGTGTTCTACTTCGGCGCGACGGGCGGCGGCGTGTGGAAGACTACGGACGGCGGCGTGGGCTGGGAGAACGTTTCTGACGAATACTTCAAGACAGGTTCGGTCGGAAACATCGGCATCGCAGAATCCGACCCGAACGTCATTTATGTCGGCATGGGAGAGACTCCCATTCGCGGCAACGTATCGCACGGCGACGGCGTTTACAAATCAACGGACGCGGGAAAGACATGGAAGCGCGTCGGCCTTGAAGACTCTCGCCAGATCAGCCGCGTGCGAGTTCACCCTAAGAATCCCGAAATCGTTTACGTCGCATCGCAAGGCCACGTCTGGGGGCCGAACGATCAGCGCGGCATCTTCAAATCAATTGACGGCGGAAAGAACTGGCAGCGCGTTTTGTTTCGCGATAACAAATCGGGCGCGACCGATTTGATTCTCGACCCGACAAACCCGAATGTCTTGTATGCCGCGCTGTGGGAGGTCTATCGCAAGCCGTGGACTATGGAAAGCGGCGGCGCGGGAAGCGGTCTCTTCAAATCAACTGACGGCGGCGACACGTGGAATGAACTGACGCGCAATCAAGGACTCCCGAAAGGTGTGATAGGCAACATCGGCGTGACCGTTTCGCCCGCGAACTCTGATCGCGTGTGGGCGATCATCGAAGCCGAAGACGGCGGCGTGTTTCGCTCAGACGACGCGGGCAAGACGTGGACGAAGACAAACGAACAACGCAGCCTTCGCCAGCGCGCGTGGTATTACACGCGCATCTACGCCGACCCGCAAAACGCGGAGAGCGTTTACGTGCTGAACGTGGATATGTACAGATCGAATGACGGCGGGCGCACCTTCAATTCAATTGACAGCATTCATCACGGAGATTGCCACGACCTGTGGATCGCGCCGAACGATCCGAATCGCATGATCTTGGGCGACGACGGCGGCGGGGAAGTATCGCTCAACGGCGGCAAGACGTGGACTGATGAAGATCAACCGACCGCGCAGTTTTATCGTGTCGCGCTCGACAACGATTTCCCCTATAACATCTACGGCGCGCAGCAGGACAACTCGACCGTGAGAATTCCGAGCCGCACAACAGACTTTGCCATTGATCAAACGCACTGGTACGACGTTGGCGGCGGCGAGTCGGGCTGGATTGCGCCAAGCCCTAAAGACTCTAACATCGTCTACGCAGGTTCGTATGGAGGATTGATTACTCGCAACGATCATCGCACGGGACAGCAACGCAACGTCAGCCCCTGGCCCGACAACCCCATGGGACACGGCGCGGCGGATTTGAAATACAGGTTTCAGTGGAACTTTCCGATTCTCTTTTCACCGCACGACCCGAACACTCTTTACGCAGGCGGAAACGTCCTCTTCAAATCAACCAGCGAGGGTCAGCGATGGCAGATCATAAGCGGCGACCTCACGCGCAACGACAAATCGAAGCAAGGCTCGTCGGGCGGGCCTATCACGAAAGACAACACGAGCATCGAGTATTACGGCACGATCTTCGCCGCGATGGAATCGCCCGTCGAGAAAGGTGTGATATGGGTCGGCTCGGATGACGGACTGGTTCACGTTACGCGCGATGATGGCAAGAACTGGCAGAACGTCACGCCCAAAGGCATTCCCGAATGGATTCAGATAAACTCGATTGACGTTTCTTCGATTCAGCCGGGCACGGCCTACGTCGCTGCGACGATGTACAAATGGGACGACAACAAACCGTACCTCTACAAGACGAGCGACTACGGCAAGACATGGAAGAAGATCACAAACGGCATTCCCGACACGGCTTTCACTCGCGTGATTCGAGAAGACCCGAACCGTCGCGGATTGCTCTACGCGGGAACGGAAACGGGCATGTACATTTCCTTTGACGATGGCGATAACTGGCAATCGCTTCAACTCAATCTGCCTGTTACTCCGATCACTGATCTGGCCATTCACAAACGCGAGCGCGATTTAGTCGTAGCCACGCAGGGCCGTTCGTTCTGGGTGTTGGATGATATGACCCTGCTTCATCAGATGGCCGATGCCGCGAAGGCTGACGCTTTTTTGTTCAAGCCCGAAGACGCGTACAAAATGCCGGGCGGCGGCCAGCTTCCCCCCGGCGCGACCGTTGGGCAGAACCCGCCCGCAGGCGCTGTGATTCATTACTATTTGAAGAGCAAGCCGACTACTGATATGACGATTGAGATACTCGATTCGGCAGGCAAATCAATCAAGAAGTTCACGGCTAAAGCTCCGACTCCGCAAGCAGGTCAGGCTGAAGAAGTTGGCGGCAGGGGTCAGCAGCGCCCGCCTACGGAAGCCGGTATCAATCGGTTAGTCTGGGATTTTCGTTACGCGGATGTCACGCGCTTTCCGGGAATGATTCTCTGGTCGGGCGAAACGCGCGGGCCGCGCGCAGTGCCGGGCACTTATCAGGTAAAGCTCACGGTCGGCACAAACACGATGACGCAGAGTTTCGAGGTGAAAAAAGACCCTCGCATCGAGACTACGCAGGAAGACCTTGCAAAGCAGTTTGATCTGCTGATGAAGATTCGAGACAAGTTGACTGAAACTCACGAGGCGATACTCAAAATCCGCGACCTGCGCAAGCAGATTGACGACGTAACCAGTCGCATGAAAGATCAGCAAGCGATAGCAGATGCGGCCAAGTCTCTTAAAGCGAACCTGACTGCAATCGAAGAAACTCTGTATCAGACGAAGAACCAGAGCAGTCAGGACCCGTTGAATTATCCCGTTCGTTTGAACAACAAGCTCGCGGCGCTTGCAGGCGTAGTCGCCGCTGCGGATGCGGCTCCGACCGATCAATCTATCGTGATTTACGACGAGCTTGTCGCAAAGATCAACGCGCAGTTGCAGAAGCTCGATCAAGTTATAAAGACGGAGCTTCCGGCATTCAACAAGCTGGTGCGGGATCAGAATATCCCTGCCATCATTGTGAAGCCGTAGTCACAGAACATGGCGGTGCGCCATATCGTATTCGGTCACGGAGGTAGTAAGAATGTATTGTTCATCTTGCGGCGCGGCAGTACCGGCAGGCTCAACCTATTGCAATCGTTGTGGAACAGCGTTTAAGCCGAATCAATCCGGCCCGATGAAGCTGTCGGAAACAGCGCCGGAATCTCTCATCTGGGCTATCGCATCGGTCACAATCGTCGGTCTCGGCGTTGTTATCGGCATGATGGCCGTGATGAAAGAAGTGCTTCACTTTAACGACGCTTTGATCGTCGCCTTCACGCTTCTGAGCTTTTTCACTTTTATGGGAGTTGACGCCGTGTTCATCCGTGTGTTGCTGCGTTCGGGGGTAGGCGTTAAAGAAGTGTTTGAGAAGAACCTCTCCACGAAAGGACTCGATGAACCAAATGTGCGCGTGCTGCCTGAGCCCGGACTAACCGTGACCGAACACACTACGCGCACGTTAGATCATGTAGAGAGTGATCGCAAAACGGGCTGAAAAAATCGGCGCTCACATAATCTCGCTACTGTAGAGATGGACTGATGAACATCTCTACATCGCCTTCCCGCTTCTCTACGTCGGGTGAAGTCTTCACTTTGATCTTGGGCGGCTTCCCATCACGTTTTGTTTTTGTTGACACGTAGGCGAGGCTGTATTGCTTGTGTAGATTCTCCATGATTCCGCTTAACTTTTTTCTGGCCACTTTGTCTGCGAGAGGCAGAACCCTGCCGCCCGTTTCTTTAACATAACTTTCTGTTACTACTTTGATATCTTTTCTCCTGAACATACTATCCCTAAACTCCGGCCTGGGCATGATCAATCCGTATACGACGCTGCCGGATTCATTAAGCTCTCGGAGGACTTCTTTTACGGGATGAGCCTTGTCGAACTCTCTAATCATATCATCCGTGACCGCAATTATAATGTGGCGACTGTCAGCAGACGCGGCTTTGTGCATGTGCTGCGCCGCCTGATGAAAACCTGCTTCCAGAAATGTTTTCCCATGAATGTCGGCCCAGCTAAAATCGTCAATCTTGCCTTTAATGATTTTCTTGTCATTAGTGAAATCAGAAACGAGTTTCGCCTGCTCTGCAAAAGTCATAAGCGCTATTTGGTCTACGGGCTTCATCTGCTGCAAGACTTCCTGTGCAACGTCTTTTATTATCTCAAAATACGCTCTCATGCTGCCGCTCACATCCAGCAAAAGAATGATTGAAAGCGGCTGCTCTATCTGCTTGAATTCAGTTATCTCCTGTTTAACGTCATCTTCATAAATTGAAAAGTCTTCCTTCTTAAGCCCGTCAACAAACCGCCAGGTTTTCTTGTTCATAATTGAAAAGCGCAAGGATCTATTGCTTTCATTTTGGCCGCTTTGATTTGATTTCTGGTTTTGCGGAAAGCTCTCAAGCGCCATCGCAGAAATAATGATTAATAGAAAAAAGATTGTAGATTTTTTCATTGTGACTGCCAGGCTCCTCGTTCTGTGATGTCTATGTTTGTATTTCAGCCATAGACGCGAGCGGAACGATCACGCGAAAACGCGTACCCTGATTATCTCTGACCGGGCTTATGAGTTCAACCACTCCGCCCATCTCGACCGTGCGGCGCTGCACTATCGCAAGCCCGAGCCCTGTGCCGCGCGACTTGGTTGAATAAAACGGCTCGAATACTTTTTGCTGCGTCTGAGCGGGTATCCCCGGCCCCGTGTCTGTGACGGTCAAAACCAGCCGCGCGTTCTCTTCTGAAAGCGCGCGATTTCGTCTGTGTGAAAGTGTAGCTGGCTCGATGCTCGCCTCAATCGTCACTTCGCCGCGCTCTGTGGCTTGAACGGCATTGATGACCAGATTGCTAAACGCTTCGCGCAAAGCCCCTGCCTGCGCGCCCGTCAGCGTCACATCGCTGATAGCTTCAACTTTCACATCAACGCCGCGTTCTTTCGCTTCGTTGCCGATCAATGTGACGGTTGAAGCTACAAGCTCTCTGAGCGCAACGGGGCGAGTCTCTGCGCGGCTCGGACGGCTGAAGGCAAGAAGCTGCGAGACTGTGCGATTCAGGCGATCAATCTCGCTCACGATCAATTCGAGGTCGCGGTCATAATCCTTCAAGGCTTCCTCTTCGCGCATCACCTGCGCGATAGACTTTATCGCGGACAACGGGTTTTTGACTTCGTGAGCGACCTGCGCGGCCATCTGCCCAAGCGTAGCGAGGCGTTCGCGTGTAGCAAGCTCGCGCTCAAGCCGCACCTTCTCTTCAACAAGCCGACAGCCTTCTACTTCAATCGCAACCTGACCGGCGAGCACGTCCAGTATCGAACGCTTCTCGCTTGTCAGCGCGCGAGGCTCGGCTGCGATTATCATAAGGCCAATGATTTCGCCTTCGCGCTTGAGCGCATAAGCCATGCTAGCGCTTATCTGTTCAAGGTCTTCGTCCGCTTCGATCACATCCGTTTCCCACTCGGTCATCTTTTTCGCGAGCCGTCGCTCATAGCTTTCAGCCGTAGTCGAATCGAGAGTCAGTATCCGCACGCTTGATAGCTCAAGCCCTCGTCTTATGGTCTCTTCCGTGTAGCGCACCAGCGCCGATAGCTCGCCGAAGCCTTCAGCGCCCGAAGAGACTTGCCGCACGACATCGCGATAGACGCCTATTTCGCTCGTGAACAAACTGTGTACCGCCCGGTCAATCACGCGCACGAGCGGGCTTGCCAGCGCGACCATCGCCAGTATCAATATCACTTCGACCACGCCCGGCGTTATCGGGAAGCGATCAACCAGATATTGATCGAGCCGTCTGACGCCGTAGGTGTAGACGGCGATGAAGACCAGCGCGAACACCGCATAAACGAGGCTGTTTTTGACCGCAACGTCTACGAGTTTATAACGGTAAACGTGATAGGCTACGAAGAAGACCGGCAGAAGCGACGAGAGAATGAAGGTCAACCAAAAGAAATCATTTGGCCCTGAACCGAGTACTGCGACGACTACGAACTCGAACGCGCCATTTATAACAAGCAGCACGGCAAGGCGCTTGAAAAATATTCGTTCTCTGAGCGCCGCCGGGTCGAGCTTGTTCTTCATCGCCCAATCGAGCAGCGCCGATGACCACAGCACCAGCAAATACCATATCGAATAAGGGATGAGCAGCACGCGAATCTTCAGCATGAAGGGCCGGTAATCGCCCGTGTTGATTTTGTAGATCGCATAGGGGAGAAACAACAGCGGCAGGTAAAGCGCTATGCCTATCAGTCGAATGTGTCGCGGCTTGAGAGTGCGATAGTTGTCGAGCGATGCCCACATAGCGATGTGCGCGTGAAGCAAAGCGGCAGGAAGCAACGCCACGCCTGTCATCGCAAGCGTGTCCCATGCTCTGAGCAGTCCCGTAAGCCTGTCTCTCGTCAGCAGCAACTCGTGCAGAGTGATGAAGAGGTTTCCAAGAAACCACACGCCCAGACAGAGATTGAGAACTGTGATTAATCGCACAGGCTGCGACTGTATCTGTCGCGTGCCCAGACGGCGGCTCCAGATCAGCCACGCGATGTAAAGGTGCAACATCGCGCCCGTTGCGAACCCTACGAGCTTGAGTATTTGAATCGGAGACATAAGAGATACGACACCGCTCGCTCTATCGTCCGGCTATAACAGTACCGCGAGCGCGAGCGAGCGGGTTGACTCATCTGAAGACCCGCTCGCTCGCGCTCGCGGTACTGTCGCTCATCAGGTTCAGCGATCAAATCGCGCAGCGTCGCGGCTTGCGTAAGCGGCAACGGCGTTGTCTGCGACAGCAGTGGACTTCAGCAGGTTGATGACTTCGCCGACTCGATGAGCAGGGATAGCGCAGGTCATCTCGTTATTCGACATCCCCGTGCGCACGCGGCTCAACATGCAGCCGACGCTGACGGCTACAGCGGCTGCTCTTTCGCCATCGGGATGATGTGGCACTGCGGCTTGCCTTCAAATCGCAGGCCGGGAACGGCGTCTGAAAGAATCATCGCCTGTTTGGCATTGATGCGCAGAAAGACGACATCGGGTTCGACGCTCGTTTCCGCAAGCGGCCCGTAGGTGATGAAGTTCGGTCGCTCTTTAACGACTGGAATCTGCGGGACCACGTCCATCGTCACCCATCCGGCTTCGAGGATGGCGGCAACGTCGCTGTTGGTTGCGATCTCTTCGAGCGTCTTGAGTCCGTGCGTCAGGCTTCCGACCGAGCAGTTGCCATGATCTTCTGGAGTGGTAGTGAATGTTTTGTTTGCCGCTTCTATCCAGAACACGCAGCCCGCCGGAACTCTGCCGGTTCGCCCGTCGGGCATAGGCTCAGGCACGGCGGCGGCGAATGCTTTTACGTCGGGCGGCGCGTCTTTCGAGAAAGTAATCGCAAGCGGCGGCGATTGCAGGTTCAACAGCGATTTAAGTTCCGAGGCTAATGTATTCCAATCCTGTGTTGTCATCAATCTCCTTTTCCTTTCCAACGCCCAGCATCAGTGGGCGCGGCGCAAAGCATTGGGGAAACCATAATAAACTCGCTCGCCGTGCTCCACTGCATGCTGAGGTTAGACGCCGTGTCGAGTCAGTAACTATCTAATCATTCAGGGGCGCAATTTAGTGAGGATGACGTCCCATGCCCAGCGGCCCAAATGCGCGCCGTGCGCGTCAAACACCTTTGCGCGATAACGGAATCGATTGCCGTACTGATCTGTCCGCTTAGACTCCCGGTAGTCGAGTCGGATTGAAAAGACGCCAAGCTCCGGCAGCGTGTGAAGCTCAGTTGATTCGGAAATGCCGTTATGATTCAAGTCCTGCCATAAGCGCAACGATGGGAAGATTGCATCATGGCTATCGATCAGGTCATCGCTGTTACCTCCAGCCGATGGCCGATCGTAATGAGCGAGACCAAGAAAGCCGTTGGGGGAAACACCTGGGTGTGTGCCCTGCGGAGTGGCGCTGCCGAAGAGCTCGGCCCCATTGTCGATCTCTCCATTTCCATTTCGGTCGAGAACGAGCCATGCGTCATCTGATCCGGCGGCAGTCCATGACAAAGAATCTCTCGAACCACCTCCCTTGAAATCGAAGACGATGCCATTTGCCGCGTTGGTCATTCTGTATCCGTTGCCGTTGATGTCGATCAAGATGGGCGTGTAAGCAAAACACTCCTGCAAACTGATGTCACAGTATCCTTCGTTGCAAAGCTCGCAGTCGGGATCGCGGATACATGGACAACCTTCCCCCGGGTCACATTCGTTGGATAAGTCGTAGAAGCTATCGTCGCAGTCTTCACAAAGGTCCCAACCATCACCGTCGCCGTCGAACAATTCACATCCTCCGCCGCCGCCACCGCCGCCGCCGCCACACGAATTATTACAATCAGGCGAGTTGAAGGTGCCGTTTGCATCGTCTCGAATACAGTTGGTGCCATCGCATCTATACTTAGCGCAGGCTCCCACTGGATAACGGGACTGGGAACGTATGCTTTGGTTATCACAACTTGTTACTGAAGTTGGCATAATACTGGGTTGGCCGAATATAGGAGCATCGTTAGTGCCGCATGGAAGATTCATAATAGATCCACCAGCTACCTGCCCACCACATGATATGGTGTTATTGTAGGGTGTGTGGTCTAATCCCATAGTATGACCAACCTCATGTAAAGCAACTTTTTGGTAAATTGTGCTATATCCAGGTTTGTTTGGATTAAATACAGCAACACCACTCGAATAGGTTGAAGACGGATTAATAGTTACAGTTGCAGATTTTGCAGCACCAGTTGAATCGAGAACTGTTATTGTCTTTGCCGGGTTACCTGCCACTAGAGTTCCATGTTGAAATATGATTGTACGTGGATTAATGGTATTTGGGGGTGCAGGTCCAGCCACAAAGCTGACACAGGAATTGTTACTCTGGTTTGCAATATTGAAAGCATTTAGGGCATTTTGAATCTGAGATTGTTGTCCAGGGTTCAGGTTACTGTTGAAGGTATAATAGACAGTTGTGTTCTTTGGCCAGCCATCATTTGTAGTTGGCGGGCATACAGAAGATTGCGGTTGGCCTATTGGCGCACCACTAATCATTAAACATAGCAAGAAACTTACCAGTACTAACGAGATGTAAAAGGGACGAAATGAAGCGTTTGACCGAATCATTATTTGTCTCCTTTTACTTTTTTGGACAACCGTTGGCAACTGCTGTACGAACAGCACGCATAAACAATATAGGGTTAGCTTCGTCGTTATCTAAATGAACTGATTGTTGTGTAAGTTTATTAATTTTTGCATCAGTTAAGTGAAAGCTGCTTATACTGTTAACAGCGTTATATGCCCCAGTAGCCGAAATAAAGTGAAGAAAAAACAGATAGCGATTACCTATCTCTAAAGGCAGAAAAGAGGCATCTATAGCTTTAACGGTCTTGCTACTAACTATAACCAATCCACCTGGCCGAGTGATAGTTATAGTGGTTTGGGGAATGATAGGAGAGGCAACATTGTCCTTCAAAACGTCTCCTACGATCATTTCATAATCTGTAAAGACGAAATCTTTATTCTCGGTAAGCTGAGAAGATTTGTCTTTTATGATACCCTCAACTATAGCGTCCGCATCGCAAGCAAGTTGTTGTAGTAAGTTCTGAGAATTATCTGGATTTCTTTCTAGAAATACAAGAGGCGTATTCACTTTGATTGTTATACCAGATTCTTCTGAGGCCAATTCATCAGGTATGCGCTTTTGACCCAAACTATAATCCTTATATAGCTTACTGTGTTCCTTTTGCTTTGATGTCATTTGCCCATCTTGAATCGAGGTTGCCTTGTCCTGTTGAAGAGCAGCCACAGAGATAGGGTTAGCTCTGTGGTTCATTCCCAGAAACGCCAAGATTATAACCATAGACAACAATACAAGTGACTTGAACATCTTTACCTCCTCATTTAGGACAAAGTCTATTACAACGAAATTCGTAGTACATATCAAGTTTTTTTGTGCTATTACTTGCAGTCTCACTCTCTGATTTCACACTATGGAATTCGCCTTCGCGGTCACCACGTAAGAGGCGTTGCTGCATAATTCGAGAAAAGGATACACCTCATCTGTAATCATTCAAACCTTGCTTAGATGGCTTTGCTTTTCGGCATTCCAAGCTGCGTCATTCGATTTAAGACTGCGCACCGCACAAACATTTCTGTTGCTTGACTCTCGAATTTCCTAGCACTCAGTTTCTCCCCGAAGATCGTCTTTATTCTACAAAAACTTGTCTCTACCAAACTCCTTCGATGGTACTTGTTCTTCTTTTTCCACTTCTTCCGGCCCAGCTTTCTAATCTCTCTGAGGTTGTGGTCTCGCGCGCGAAATCTTTCATCCTGCGGATTCATCTTCGCTGTCCGTCGAGGCGGGATAACTGCTCGCGCTTTTCGTTTAGCTATCTCCTCATAGCACGTCGCATAGTCATAGCCCCCATCCGCAGTCACCTTAGTGATCTTTTCTTCTACTTGATCGAGCAGATCACGAAGCACTTGTTTGTCTCCCAAGTCGTTGGTCGTAGCCACAACGGCAAGTATTTCTCCGCTCCTCGTCTCTATGGCGAGGTGGAGTTTGCGCCAGGTTCGTCGCTTACTGTAGCCGTGCTGACGGACTTTCCATTCGCCTTCTCCATAGACTTTCAACCCGCTTGCATCTACGAGTACGTGCAGAGGCTGATTGATTTTCTGGCGAGGCAGAGTCACTTCCAGAGTCGAAGCCCGACGACTCAGAATAGTAGGATGAGGCACAGGCAAGTCCAGCTTCATCAACTGCATAAGCGAGCAGACCATGCCGTAAGTCGAGCGTTGAGGCAGATGATAAACCGACTTGAGCACAAGCATACAAAGTATGCAGGCGTCGCCGTAGGTGCGAGGTTTGCCGCGATGGCCGGACTTTTTGTGATTGAGCAACGAAGTGTTAGACACCTAGCGAATCATTGCCACTCGCCTCTCTTTTTCTTTTAGGTCAATCACCAGTCGTCCGGTTTGCTCTCCTTATTCCTGATTCAAAGTTACTCGTCAATGGGTTCATCTTTATTACCTGGATTTCATTAGCTCCCATCACTCCTGTTTTGCTACCGTGTAACAGCGACGGCGTCTAACATGAATTTCAATACATCACCACGCGATTGCATACCGGCCACGTCGCGGGTCTGCGCCTGCTTCGATCACGTTTGAATCCGGTCTGAGCATAATCACAGTCGGCGCAGACGGATTGCTCCACGCCGCGCCTGATTCGACTTTGTGGCCGCGCGATGATAGCGCGGTTGCGATGTCTTTACTGATTCGGTCTTCTAAATTCAACACGCCCGGATTGAAGCGATGATCGTCGAACGAGCTTACAAAGTGCAGCGTTTGAAATCTCGGAGCCTCGACTGCTTCCTGTACATTCATTCCGTACTCGATGATATTCATCAAGACTTGAACGAGCGATTGATCTTGATTGTCGCCGCCCGGCGTCGAAAGAATCAAAAATGGCTTGCCGTCTTTCATCACAAGTGTGGGCGATAACGTAACTCTTGGGCGCTTGCCCGGTTCGATCACATTCGGATGCCCGGCTTCAAGCAGGAAAGATTGCATTCGCTGACCCAGCAACACGCCCGTGTCGCCCGCGACCACGGCGGGCAACCACGCGCCTGAAGGAGTCGCGCTGAACACGTTGCCGTCTTTGTCAATCACGTTCACGCAGGTCGTGTCGTTCGCGCGCTCTGCTTCGGGCACGCGCGATTCGCCTGTGAGGGGCCGCTCTGTGAGGGGCGGCGGCTCGATCACGCCATCATTTCCAGCCTTGAGATTAAACGGGCCGCCGGGTCGCTGTTCGAGCGATGCGTGCTCTGCGTCAATCAACGAACGGCGCATGGCTGCGTAGTCCTTAGACAGCAACTCTTTCGCAGGGACTTTTACGAAGTCAGGGTCGCCGTAATAACGATCCCGATCTGCAAAGGCGAGTTTCATCGCTTCGGTCAGCGTGTGAATGTAATCAGCCGAGTTGTGCTTCATAGCTTTCAGGTCATAGCCTTCGAGCATATTCAGCATCTCAAGCATCACAGGTCCCTGCGCCCAGAAACCTGTTTTGTAGACTTCGTATCCGCGATAAGTGGTGCAGGCCGGTTCTTCTACTTTGGCATGAAAAGCTGCGAAATCACCGGCTCTGAGCAATCCGCCATTCGCTTCCGTGAATTTAGAGATGCGTTTTGCGATTGGCCCTTTGTAAAAATAATCGCGCGCTGCCTGCAACGCTTCGTGTCGCCCGCGTGACGCATTGCTGCGTTCCGCTTTAACGATCTCGCGCAGCGTTCGCGCAAGATCCGTTTGCACGAACATCTCGCCCGCTTTCGGCACGCGGCCTTGCGGCAGAAAAACTTTCATGCTCGTGGGCCACGGCTCAAGTATCTTGCGAGTCCTTTCCAGATAGCTCACGCGCAGTTCATCAATCGGAAACCCATCGGCCAGTTCAATCGCGGGCTGCATAACTTCTGCGAGCGTCTTTGTGCCGAAGCGATCAAGCGCGGTGATTGCCGCATCGAGCACGCCGGGCACTGTCGCAGGTAGTATGCCCGATGAAGGAATCGTCCCCGGAACCGCGCCGACGTTAGAGATCGAAACGTATTCAGGCGAGCCGCGATAGACAGGCCCTGTGGCCTGATCAGCTTTCTTAGCTTGCTCAAGGAAGAACTCACGCGTTGCAAGGCGCGGCGCGATGCCCTGACCGTTGATGACTACGGGTGCGCCGTTTGCAGTTTTGATAATGATCGGCACTTCGCCGCCGAACGAGAAGTGCGAAAACTCGATCACGGACGCGGCGAGCATCGCGGCACAGCCTGCATCAACGGCGTTGCCGCCTTGTTGAAGCAGTCTCATTCCGGCTTCCGCCGAAAGAGGATGGCCTGCTGCGACTGCGCCTCGTTTGCCGCGCACAACGGGACGAAACGTGTCGGCTTCGGGCGCGACCGTTGAGAGTAAAAAGACGACCGTTATTACAACAAGGCAAATCAGTCCGGGCTGTGCTCTCATAAAACCTCCTTGTCGAGCGCTGTGTGTCACGGCAAGTTTCCGCCTTTGATCTTTTGTTGTCAATGAATCAGATTCACCGCAGAGACGCAGGATGGCCGATGATGTGCTTCGCACGCGGCGGACGCAGAGATTACGCAGAGAAAAGCCATTATCATCTCTGCGCCGCCGCCGCGTGCGAAGCACATCATCGGCCATCCTGCGTCCTCTGCGTCTCTGCGGTGAATTTCCTGTTTTTATGTTTTCTGATTTCCAGAACGGAGTGGTCTTGTTTGTCCCTAAGTCGAAATAATATAATGTCGCCAACCTGAGCAAGAGCGCCCCGAATTCAAGTGAGGTTTTTGATGATGAAACGTGCATTCTTTTTGGCGCTTACTGTCGGCATAGCTACAGCAGCCATCACTATGTTTCAAAGAAGCGAAAGCGCGTCGCGGGTCAATGCTTCAAACGATGCAGATGTGAATAAGACCCCGTTGAAACTCCCGCTCGTCAACCCAAGCATCGTCGTCACAAAGAGCAAACGCGAGCTTGCTCTTTACTCCGATGAAAAACTGGTGCGCAAGTACACGGTCGGGCTTGGGTTCAGCCCGAAAGACGACAAGGCGCGACAGGGCGACGGCTGCACACCCGAAGGCAGCTTCTATGTCTGCGTCAAGAACCCACAGAGCAGTTTTTATCTCTCGCTCGGTTTGAGCTATCCGAACAAAGAACACGCGGAGCGCGGACTGCGCGACCGCATCATTACACGCGCGCAGTACGACGATATAATGAGCGCGCTTCAAAAACGCGCCCGCCCGCCCTGGAACACGCCGCTCGGCGGCGAGATTTTTATTCACGGCAACGGCTCGCAAAGCGACTGGACATGGGGATGCGTCGCGCTCGACAACGAAAACATGAAAGAGCTGTACGACGCTATTCCGAAAGGCACGGCTGTCGTAATCAAGCCATGAGTGTAAGGAGAAAATAAAGATGGCGTATCCATTTACAAATCTTGTGTTCGAGGGCGGCGGCGTGAAAGGCGTAGCATTTGGCGGAGCTTTAGAAGTGCTCGACCAAAACGGAATACTAGATCAGATAGAGAACGTTGCAGGCACTTCGGCGGGAGCTATCACTGCAACTATGTTGGCGCTCGGCTACAGCGCAAGCTATATCAAGGACGAGATGCTCAACCTGGATTTTAAAACATTCAAGGATGGAAATATTATCAGCGACTTCGAGAGATTTATTACTCAATACGGCTGGTACAAGGGAGAAGTCTTTCTTGAATTCATGCAGGGGCAGGTTGCGGGCGCGCTCGGCAGCAAGGATGCGACATTCAGCGACCTGAATAATAAGCGCCTCGAAGAGAGTGATAAATACAAAGAACTCTACGTCGTCGGCACTAATTTGTCCGAGCGTACAGACAGAGTGTTTTCTTACGCTACGACGCCCGACATGGCTATAGCCGATGCCGTGCGCATTTCGATGTCGTATCCTCTGTTTTTCGCTTCTCGCAAATTGGACGGAGATGTCTACGTAGACGGCGGAGTGTTGCGCAATTACCCTCTTGGATTGTTTGATGAGCAAACAGAGGACACGGCGCATCCGGGCGTTTACCTGAGAACCCCAAATCCTAATACATTAGGATTTCATCTCGGTAAGAATTTGCTCCAGACGCACGCGATAACAGACCTCGACCAGTACGCCGGGAATCTGTTTGAATCGATACTCGCAGTGCAGGATGTTGCGCTGATGGACAACGCGGACGATGTCAAGCGCACGGTCTTTATAAACACTCTGGGAATCCAGACGACAGACTTCGACATCACTCAGCAGCAGAAGGAAGATTTGATAAAGAAAGGCCACGAAGCGACTGCCAATTACCTGCGCGACAATTTTCCCGGCGAATCAGCGCAAGTGGAATTGACATAAATAAAATTCACAAAGATTTAATCCTGGCTTTACGAAAGCTTAAAGTGCGGTTGATAAACTTCGTCCCTTTTTGATATGACTGATTTATCTGAAGGAGAACGCAATGGCAACTTTGAGACAGCACGCACTTGAAGCCTGGGCGCAGGAGCAGGAAAAGCGCAAACAAAGCGAGCGAAAGAAGCGAAAGAGAAAAGCAAAGAAAATCGAAGAAGACATTGACGATTTGCTACCGAAAGAGTTGAGCGATTACCAGTTCGAGCGCAACCTTGAAGTCCCTGATTTCAATGTCATCGTGAGCATCACTGATACGGACGGGACTCTAAGATTTACTTATGATGGTGACGATGATCTGGTTCTGATCGGCAACTGCCCCGCTTGTCACGCAGAGACGGTAAGCAAGCCGATTGATAGTCCAGCGGAATTGGGTGAAATGCTCGAATCTTTCGAGCCAGGCTCTTCACACGATTGCGCTCATAAGCGAAAGTAATGCACGGCTCGACCGGATTGCGCCACGCAAAAAAAAGCCCAGGCTGGTCGGCCTGGGCTTTCAAATTTCAACTGACAAAACGCTACTGAACGTTTAGCGCCGTGTCGTCAATTACGAACGATGTCTGAAGGCTTGAGTCTTCAGTTGCGGTGAAGAACACCTGAATCGTCTGTCCGATGAATGCGTTCAGGTTGAACGTCTTCAGACTGTAGCCCGCAGCTTTGTTCAGGTTCGAGTATGTCGCAAGCGTCGTAAGAATAGTAGTGCCTGCCGCGTTGCGTATCTGAACCCTGAGAATATCGAACTGCGTTACGGGTGTAGTTTCTGCTGAATCAATGTGCAGCCAGAAAGTGAGCGTCGCGCTCGTGGAGCCTGCCGGTATCGTTACGTTCTGGCGCAGCGTGTCTGTGTGAGTTGTGCCGTATCCGTCGAGCCACGCTTTCCAGGTTCCTCCGTGTGCTGCCTGCGATGCGCTGTTTGTAATCACGCCCGCAGTCGCAATCCAGATCGTATTGCCGGATTCAAATCCCGGATTGCCCAGAAGTTGTTGTGCGCCACCTCCCGGAGGTGATACGACCAACGTCACAGGAACCGTGACAGGCGAATTGGTCGCGCCCGCTGCGGTGATTGTGATATTGCCGTTGTATGTTCCAGCCGCAAGCCCTGTGATGTTTACTGAGAGCTGTAACGCTTGAAGGCGCAGTTCCTGATGTCGGATTGATGGTCAACCACGTCGCATCATCCGTAGCAGACCAGTTGAGCGTGCCGCCGCCTGTGTTGGTGATGCTCAACGACTGGTTGGCCGGGTTCGCGCCGCCCGCCGTTGCGCTGAAGTTGAAGCTTGCGGGGCTTGCGCCAATCGAAGGATTAGCAGGCGCACCAGTATTCGCGTTGTAAATGATAAGCGCGAAATCCTGATCGGTCGTGTCTGCATTGCCCGTCACTCCGTCGCCCGCGATGTTGGTTGCTCTCACGGTAACGGTGATGCTGCCGGACGTGCCTGCCGGAAGGAAGACCGACTCGGCGTTGTTCTTAGTATCAGCCGCGCCGCCTGTAATGGAGTTCGCGCCTGAAAAGACGTTGCCCTTATAGGTGTTGCCGCCTACTGTGACTTCAAGATCGAGGTTGTTGACCCAGGGCGCGCCGGTCGTTGGCCCTGCGGCGTCTGTCCAGACAAGCGTGACGCGCAGAGGCTGACCAGTATCTGCGACCGTGCCTGTCTGCTGGAAAGTCTGCCCCGTAGTGCCGAGCACTTGCGTCTGGTCAACAAGTATGCGAGCAGCGCCATCAAAAGCTCGGCCCAGATCCATGAGCCCCATGCCCTGGCTGTTGGAAGGCAGGTTGCCGCCTGCGCCTACGCCATTCATATATTCCGCTGAGTTCATCAGGTAAGCTTTGACCAGGGCAGGACTCGGCGCGGGCAAGCTCTTGTTGAGGAAGTCTTGATAGACGAGCGCAGTGCCGCCCGCTACGGCAGGCGTAGAGTGCGATGTGCCGCTCGACCATCCGTAGAGCGTCTGACCTGTGGGCCAGAACTGGTTGCACACGCTGCTGCCGTTGTAATTCGATTGCGGAACGCCCGCCTCGATGTGCGTGCCGGGAGCCACGATGTCCGGTTTGATGCGGCCATCACCGCCTGATGAATTGACCGGCCCGCGACTTGAGAAGTTGATGATGTCATTTGCGCTGTCTGCGCCTGAGTTTGCAACGGCGCAGCCGTCAGTGCCCGTTTGCCTGACGTTCTCGCTCGCGCCAACGCAGATGACGTTCTTTGCCGTCGCAGGACTGCTGACGGTGTTCGTGCCCGGCCCGTCGTTGCCTGCCGCGAAGACCACAGTAAGTTGCTGAAGTCCCGCCACTCCGGTTTGAGCGTCGCGCACTATGCGGTCATACATCTGCGCGTTCGTGTCGTAGCGGAAGAGGTTGATGAATCCCCACGAGTTGCTCGATATGCGAGCGCCCTGCCCGTAGGCCGTGTTCTCCCATGCAGTTCCCGATGATGCGCCGTTGCCGAAGATTGCCGTCACGCCGACTCTGGCAAAGGGCGCGATACCCAGCCCGTAGTTGAACCCGAGAGCGTCTTCAACAGCCGAACCCGTGCCGTTGTTGAATCCGCCGACGATGTGCGAGTTGAGAAATCCGTGCCCACCTTGCGCGCCTGTTTGATTGGTCGGGTTGTTCTGGAACGCAATGCGACCAGATGGTAAATCCGGGTGACCAGTAAGACTGTAAGCATCATCTGCGACGTTTACCGAAAATGTTGTGAACTGCGAGCTTGTGAATCCTTTGCTTGCAAGCCACGCAAGATAGCCCGGCCCCGTGGGCGAATTGCCCGTAAGGTTCCCCGCGACTATCTGGCCCTGCGCTTCGTCAAGCAGACGTTTCTGATTGCGTTCTTCAATTGCGAAAACAGCGTCGAAACGCGCCATCTCTGCAAGCCGCGACGGCGACACGCGGAGTTCGACGTTGTGATAATTCAACACGCGAGTTGTCTGCACGACTTCATTGGCAATCGCCGAAAGATTCGCAATGGTCTGCTTCGCGTCCGGCCCGTCGATCACCTGCAGGGTGACATCTATAGCTTCACGTTTTGCGCTTGCTTGCACTGCTCGCGTCATAGGCGAGAGCCGGAAAGCAGGCTCGTAGTCGCCAATGAACTGCGTGAACTGATTCTGCTTTGCGAAAGTCAGCAAGGCTGATGCGGACTTTGCATCGCCGCGCACTATGTAAGCGTTCGACGGAATGTAAGTTACTACATTAACGCCCGTCGCTTTGAGCGAATCAAGCCACGCGTCTTGAATTGGCCCTGCGAACTGGATGATGTAGAGTCCGCCTTGAGGCTTGGTTCCGCGCGCGAGCGCATCGGATATGTCCGCCTTGCGGAGGTCGAAGGGCAATTGATTATAAGTGGCGTCCGGCGTGGTCGTGTCCAGCATGTAGCCATTGATCGCTATGAGATTGAGATTGTCCTGAACATTTCCGGCCAGCGCTTGAAGCGCAGCGCGACCACCCAGCGCTTCCTCTTTTACTACGACCATGCGGAAGCTGCCATAGTTGATCTCGTTGAGAATGGCGTCCTTGGCGACCAGTTCGTTGTAAGTGGCTTGATCCTCTGCGCTGAGAATCAGTTTATGCCATGTGTTGTTGCTGATATACGCATCTTGTGTTGCGTTGAGAGTGGCTATTTGTGAATTGTCCTGCAATTGATTTGCAGTGTCTTGTTGCATCATCGCGCTCGTGCTGAGCAGAAAGACCGCCAACACAAGCCCGATTACGAAAACTGTTGAATGCTTCATTCTTTCCTTCTCCTTATAGTGGCCGAGCAGGCCGATTTATGGGGAATCTTACAAAACAAAAGCTGACGTACTGGGCCATTGCAACGATTGGCCAGAGCCAGAACGAAAGCTACCAATGACGGCTGAGTCGGTTGGCTGCCGAAGACGTGAGTGAGATTTGAAGCAGAAACCAGGGCTACTCGATTTGGCGCAGCTACCGCACACCGACGACTGCCTGATTTGCTGTCGCCTTCGGACGCTTTAATGATTACAGCCATCCTCTGTGATGATCGGATTATAGGAACACCTAGTGAAACATCGGCAAAAGAAACGGAAGCTTCTCAAAAGATTTTTCTCTGCCCACGAGAATTTTTGTGTTTGTGCTTGAGAAGCAAGGCACAATAAAGCAGGGAAGGATTGAATGTCAAGGAGAATTGGTGAAATGCGGATTACACTGCGCATGACGGCAGGCAGTTGAAAATGGCAAGTATGAAAGGTCAAATGGCGCGCGAGGCTTCAGAAAAGAGCGTCGTCGAGAATTCTTTTAGCCAATCGCTCGCGGTCTTGCTGACGGCGTATCTTGCGCCTGCGATCTGTCCCTTCGTTGTCTATCCAGGTTATTCCTTCAATGACTATCACGGTGTCAGCCGTGTAACGCAGCGAGCGGCGGCGCTCTGTCGCGCGGCGTTCAGCCGACGAGGCGCGACGCTCGACTCCATCCCATAAAGCCATAATGACCTCTTCCGACTCGTTCTGATTGAGACAGGCCCTCTCTCATACCAATAAAATGACTATTAGGGTTGAGCTTTCAGCAATCCGAATAAAATATCGGATTGCCGGTTGCGAACGCCTGACTTCCCACTCGTCATCCGTAAAAGTCGGGCACGTCAGCACGCGCTATCGGCCAATGTCAATCGCCGAAAGTAAACGGAACCATTCGACTGATTATTTTGATCGGAAGCCGCAATATAATGCTCCATCATCTGGTCATCCGCCTGCGCGCAGGCTATGGCTCGAAATGCGACTTCATCTTCTTCGCTTTTGAACGCCTCGTCTCTCATCTGAGAAGCTTCGCTCGTTATGGATTCAATCTTTTCGAGCACGCCGTCGCGCTCTGATCTGAGAGATTCGAGCTTTAGCAGCAGGCGATTGATTTCCGTCTGGCGCTCTTCTATCTCGCGGTTGAGCAGAAACTCTTCTTCCTCGAAGGCGGCAGCGCGGCGATAAAGTCCCGCTGCTTCGTCTTCGAGCACTTCGGCCATCTGCTCAAGCATCCTCATCTTCACGCGCGACGACAATGGCGGCGCGCTCGTCACTACTTCAAAGTCATTTAAGATATTCATACATCACCCATCGGATTTTAGATTTTAGATTTTGGATTCGAGAGCTGTTGCTTGCTCATTCGTCTGAGATTCAAATCCCGCAATCTAAAATCTAAAATCTAAAATCGGTTCATCTTGCCGGAAAAGCCGCCACGCGATGCGCGCTTGCGATGCGCTTGCGGTCGAGCTTGTCTTCGTACATTCGCCCGTCGGCCACTTCCATCAATTCATCTATAGCCGTGCCATCCTGGCCGTAGGTGGCATAACCTATCGAAATCCCCACGCGCGCTACGCGACCCGGTCTGACTTCGCAAATGAGGCTGTCAACCGAATCTTGCAGGCGCATCTTCAAGTCCAGAACCACTTCAGGCGTAGCGCGGTGAAGCACTGCGACGAACTCGTCGCCCGCATAGCGGATCAGCAAGTCGCCGCTGCGCACCTGCGTGCGCGCTACATGAGCCACGCGGCGCAGTATCTCGTCGCCGACGTGATGGCCATACGTATCGTTGACCTTTTTGAAGCCGTCGAGGTCCATCATCATCAATACGAGTTGATAACCGTGTCGCTCTGCGCGGCTGCGTTCCTGGTCGAAGAAGCTGTACATATAACGCGAGTTCGGCAGGCCCGTCAGATTATCTGTTAGCGCAGATTCCTGCGTGCGCTCGAATGTGAGCGCGTTGTGAACGGCAGTCGCCGCATGACAGGAGATGGTTTCAAGCAATCTCACTTCATCGGTTGAGTAACCGCAATCTTCTTCCGAGTAGAGCGCGAGCGTGCCCACGAGCGTGTCTTCGTGCAGGAGCGGGAATATCGCCGTCGAGTGATACCGGGCGGCAAGCTGGCCGAGCGGTCGCTCCAGGTCGGCAAGCGGGCTTCCGCCTATGAGAACCTGGCGATGCTCCGCAACCCAACCCGTTCCGCCTTCGCCTAAAGCCATCTCCATGCCTTTGAGCGCTTCCGCGTTTTTGCCGATTGCATAAGAGGCGTGCAGCCGATTGCCTTCGGCCAGATAGATGACAAGCGTTGTGAAGTTAGCGATATTTTCGAGCTTGGTGGCGACTATCGGAAGCGCCTCTGAAAGCTTCAAAGTCGAGCCTAGCGTCTGCGCGATTTCGTAAAGCGATAATACTTCGCGCTGTGCGGCGGTGATGTCGCGGAGCGCTTTTTCAGCGCGCGTTCTCGGCACAGGCCCGAAATTCTGTTCGAGCAGTTGCCCTGTCATTATAGGTTCGACGCCCATGATCGAAACGTTGCAAGTGGAAGGCTGCGGCAGGTTGCCTTCGAGATGGTCAACTATTGAGAGAAAGCGCTCGAAGATAACCGGGTCGAGTGTGCGACCAGCCTCGCTGCGCATTACGTCAAGGGCTTGCTCGCGGCTGTAGCTCGGGCGATAAGGTCGGTTCGTCGTCAGCGCTTCATAGCAATCAACGACCGTCAGTATTCGCGCGCCGAACGGAATCTCCTGTCCCTTCAGTCCGCTTGGATAACCTGTGCCGTCGAACCTCTCGTGGTGATGTTTGACTATCGGCACGACCTCGTAAGGAAATTCGACGTTGCTCAGGATGTCAGCGCCGACTACCGGGTGAATCATTATCTTTGAATACTCGGCGGTCGAGAGTTTTCCAGGCTTGCTCAGGATGTGTTCAGGAACCGCGAGCTTGCCTATGTCGTGCAGGAGGGCAGCGGCTTTCAAGCCTTCCATCTGATCTTCGGGATAAGAGACTGCGCGCGCCAGCCCTTCGGCGAGCACTCTGACGCGCTGTATGTGTCCGCGCGTGAGCGGGTCTTTGGCGTCAATCGCCATCGTCAGCGATTCGATAGTCGCAAGGTGCAGCTTCGTCAGCTTTTCAATGCGCTTGTTCGATGTTTCGACTTTTCCGAGATAAGTCTTATAAGTGATGTAAGAGAGCGCCAGTATCGGCACGGACAAAGCAACCAGATAAAAGCCGAACAGGATAATCGCTTTGACGATCACGCCTGCGGCAAACATGCCCGTCAGAAATACTGCCCATGTCCAAAGGTAGCTCTCAGCCCACGTCTTTATGACATTGCGTCCGCGCCAGAGCGCAATGCAGGTCGCAACGATGGCGGTGTTGATAAGGTAATTGACAAGTGCGATCACTCCGAGTGCGAGCGCGAGTTTATCGAGACGGTTTCCTCCATAAACCAGGTCGTTAAGCGGCCCGAAGATTTTCACAGCCAGCAATGAAGCGCCAAGTACGGACAGATTCATCGCCGCCATGTTTATGCCGACCGTTGCACCGCGCCTGTTTTTAGAGCCTCGGGGCGAACGGGCCAGCCCGTCAATGGAGGCGAGCGCCGTCGCGGCCCATGGGCCTAGCAGCAATACGCCGATGAAGATAAAGGTGTCGGTAAGCGTGACCTTGCTGCCGATTCCTGGTATCCACACTTCGGCTCGCCACGTCACCAGCACCATGAAGATGAGAATCAGCATCCAGTCGAGCCGGACAGATTCGAGCGCCAGCCGATAGATGGCGAAGCAAAGCGCAAACGCGCCCGCCGTTGAGACAGACCAGGTAAATAATTTTATTTGGAGGTCATTACTTTTCCGCACAATCTCTTCACCCCTGGCGGAACGCAAAACTGAGAATCAAATGTTCAAACGGCGCTCTAGCAGATCACCTTCGGATAAACCTCTTTATCCGAATATCGAAGGTGAGTGCAAAACACGGGCAAGCTGCGCCGCTGTGAATGTTCAAGAGGGGCAGCACTCAGCGCAATGAAATACTATTCAACGCTCGTGCCGCGCTGGCGACCATCTGAATTTTTTTTAAACGCCTTTCCTGGGATGATTTAGCGGCGAGAAATTGGCGGGCAATCAAGGTGTGAATTACGGGCTGCGGTCAAACTGGCAATCACCGTCAGTCAAGTTCATTCAATCTGAATGATGAGTTAGAGGCTAGAGGTCAGAGGTTAGAAGCTAGTGCAAAGCAGTTCGCGTACCGGTAGTCACTAATCTCTAACCTCTGACCTCTAGCCTCTAATTTTTTATGTCCTGGTCTCGCTTGTAGTAATCGTATCGCTCGATGATCTTTTTCACGTAATCGCGGGTAACGGGAAACTGAATTCGGTTGATGAATTCGTCGCGCGATAAGGTGGAGCGGTCGGCGTTCGAGGCCCATCGCTCGACGTTGGCCGGGCCAGCGTTATAAGCGGCAAGGGCCACGAGCAAGCGAATCAGGCTCGTCGCGATAGCGATTGAGCAAGGTTTGAAGATACCAGCAGCCGACGTGCAGACTGGTCGACGGGTCGCTCAGAGCCTCTTCAAAAGAAGGGTCGCCCTGCATAGCGTTGCCCGAAACATCGGCGATGGCTTGTGCGAGCGTGCTCGAACGCGTCACTTCGATAAGCTCTTGAGCAACGATGGGCGTGATCTGCATCAGCCCTACAGCCTTTTGCGAGCTTTGCGCCCGTGGGCTGAAGAACGACTCTTCGTAAACAACAGCCTTTATAAGCAGTGGGTCAAGCCCATGCTTCTGTGCGACTGTGACGATCAGCTTGTCGTAGCGATGAGTCCAGTAGTACCACGCGGCGAATGCGCCAGCGATTAATATCGCGGCGAGGGCAAGTAGTGTAAAAGTTTTTTTGCGCATTGGGTTCAGAGAACAAAGATTATACAATCCTGATTGAGAAAAAATGAAAGTGGCGCGAGTGCGCAGGGTCTATTCATTCTCTAAAAGAAAAAGGCGTTCCTCTGTAGAATGAGGTTGCTAACACCAACTTCTTTAGGAGGAACGCCCGTCAGCACTCAAGTGCCCTCTCTAGCTCAAGCTTTATCACTACTCCCCGATTTCAGACAAGCTAAAGGTAAACGTTATGACCTTCTTCCTATTCTCTTGCTTTGCTACATCGCTATGATGTGCGGCTGCACTAGTCAATCTGCCATTGCTGATTGGGGACGTAATTATTCTCATTACTGGCTATAGCGGCTCGGCTTCAAGCGTGCCTGCGCACCCAGTCAGTCCACTCTTCATCGCATTTTCAAAGGCATTGATGCCGAAAAATTGGAACTCCTACTCAGTGACTGGTGCCAGCTACTTTTTCGCGCCATCGGATTAACCACGCCCGCTGAGATCGAAGGCACTTCCTTTGATGGGAAGCTGTTATGCGGAAGCAGCAAACAAAAAGCCGCTCAACCCCACTTGCTGGCCGCTCTCTCTCATAAACTCGGTCTGGTGCTCGGCCAGGTCGCCGTTGCAGAAAAATCAAACGAGATAACGGCGGCCAATGATTTAATAGAAATGCTGGTGTTGGAGGGGCTGGTAATTACAGGCGATGCGATGTTTACCCAACGCGAGACGGCCCGAAAGATAACCGCGAAGGGCGGCCATTACCTGTTGAGCGTGAAAGCGAATCAGCCGACGCTTTTGCAAGACATAAAGCAGGCGTTCACTGCTCAGTGGTGGATGTCGGATACATTAACGCAGTACAGGGAGGTGGATGTGTATGCGGGCCGAATAGAGGAGAGGACTTTGAAAGCGTCAACGGCAATGCAAGGCTACAGCGATTGGCCGGGATTGAAAAGAGTGTTAAAGATGGAAAGAAAGATAACCTTCAAACGGACAGGAGTAATCAGAGAAGAAGAAGCCTACGCGATAACGAGTCTGGAAGAGGAGAGAGCAAGCACGGAGCAATTATTGAAGATCTGGAGGGGGCACTGGTATATAGAAAACAAGCTGCACTATGTCAGAGATGTGACATTCAAAGAAGACAAATCAATGGTGAGAGCAGGACATATACCGGAGGTGATGGCGACGTTGAGGAACACGGCAATAACATTGATGAGAATGGCGGGAGCAACAAATATAGCGGCAGCGTGTCGGAGGTATGCGGCGCAGCCGGGGCTTGCGATGGCGGCCCTTGGGCTTGATCTCCGAGAATGAATAGACCCTGCGCGAGTGCGTGCGATAATTGCAGATATTATTTCGCTCGGCTATAATTTACCTCTTACGGCGGGGTAGCTCAGGTGGTTAGAGCGTGGGATTCATAACCCCAAGGTCGGGAGTTCAAGTCTCCCCCCCGCTACTTTCCCTTCAATCATTTAGCAGCGGTCAGCTTTGGCCGCTGTTCTTGTTTGTGGCCCATTTGTGGCCCACTTTTCTCTAATGCAACCACTGCCTCTCGTTTGGCCTTGATTGTCGCATGGGTGTAACCGGAAGTTGTCTTAATGTCTTTGTGGCCCATTATCGCTGCAATAGTGAACGGGTCAACTCCCGATTCGCCCATCCGCGTTGCTGCGGAATGTCGCGGTATCATGAAACCTGAAATCACCCAACCCCGCATCCTCACACGCGCCAGTAAAGGCATTCTTGATGTCGCCTATCGGCTTGCCTGTTTTCGGATTGAGAAATAGATAATCCGACTTCAGATTCACGCAATGCGTCATCAGTTCTTTGTAGAGGGTATCATTCATCGGGATGTCGCGATCTTCGTCAATCTTCGTTTGAGTGACGTGGATGTTGCCCCGGTAAAAATCTACATCCTGCTTTCGCAATCTCAGAATTTCACCGCGCCTCATACCAGTGTGAAGCGCCACCAAAACGATTAGTCGCAAATGCGCCCGCCTGCCTACAAACTGCGCCATCAGTTTTTCTTCTTCATCTGGCAAAAGGTAGCGGGTGCGTCGAACTTCGCCTTTGAACTGCTCAATCTCAGAGCAAGGATTTGCCCTTAGCTCTCTGTTTCTGATCGCAAGTGAAAAGATACGTGAAAGCAATTGTAGCTCGCGATTGACCGATGCCTTAGAGCGCAGCCCGCCGCGCGTGGTTATCGTCTTGCTCCTCTGGCTTTTGTATTTCTCAATCAGAAACGGGCTAACGTCTACGAGTTTCTTATTACCGAAAAAAGCAAGTATCGGTTTGACTCGTGAGAAATCATTTCGCCAGGAGCGTTTGTTTTCTTTAGCCCAAGGCAGGAAAGTTTTCTCGGTGAACTCTTGAAGTGTTTTCTTGCTCTGACGGGTTCCATACTTACCCTCGAAGAGTTCATTTCGAATCCTATTCTCTGCCTGCTGGGCCTGATACTTCGTTCGAGCTTCTGGTATCACGCCTCGATGACGTGCGCCGCGAATCTTGATGTAGAAGTACCACTTCTCGCCTCTCTTATACACGCTCATTGCCTGCTGTCTCCTTCCAGCAGGCCACAGCCAACCTTAGTAGCTGCAATTTTACACTGTGCAGCCGTCGCCAGTCTATGGGAGGCATGTTTATCATTCTTGGGTAGAGTCCACAGCAGAAGCTCTGCCAGCAAGAATATAATTTTGCCATTAGCCTTGCGATATGGGATCACGTCATCATTGACCCATGAGCGGATAGTCTTCTCCTTCACGTTGAAGAGCGCCGCAGCTTCTTTTGTATCAAGAAAAACAATCTCAAGAAGCTTCAACACATCGCTCGCATCCATGTGCCGCTTGAGAATCAAAGCTACTTCGGTCGCAATCTCATTTACTGAAGGGTGTTCGTATTCACTGGCTGTTGTTATTTGACTACTCATGATTCAACCTCACAATATTCAGGTCGCGTCATCGCGCCTAGCTACTACCTCTTGAATCAAATCGTAAGTGCCACCGATTCGGTTTCATCTGTACCTGTTCATCGCGTCTCCAATTCCTAGAAGGGGAGGTAGGGTAGGATGATTCGATAAATTCTCTCCTATACATATACTTATTCTCTTCCAAAGAATATTTGTATACACCCTACCCTACCTCCCCTTTATTACTGCTTACTGAAGCCCTCCGCTTACTGGAACCTGCGGAAACGGACTCGTAGCGTTCTGCCCTGTAGCGCCCTGCTCTGTAGTAATCTCATTGAGTCGGTAACGCTTTGCGTTATGTAAAACCCCATCTAAAACCACAGTCACGATAAACGGATGGTCGCCGATTTCGTATTGTCGATCTTTCAGGTCTGCCAACAGTTTGCCCAGTCTTACTTTCCGGCCTTGCTCGTCACCCATTCCCAAGTCGAGCACAGCATCTCCCGCACGATACACGCTTTCATAAAGCTCAGCCGCCGTAACCGATTTACCTTTCTCCGCTGCCCACCAAGCAGCAATGAATGGCACAATCTCATCATCTTCTGTCTGCGCTTCACCGTAGAATTCTTTCAGATTGCCGAGGAATCCTTTAATCCCGCACACCTTGAAAATGCCGCCTACGACCGCACTCCACGCCGGATACTTGCCGAGGTATGGGTCTTCTTTACTATTAGCCAGTGGTTTGCCTTCTGCTATCCAGGCTTGAATGAGCGTCAGGAATGCCCATGCCAGCTTGCCTCTATTCTCTATGGTCCATCTCGGTTCCTCATGTTGGAACGTTCTTCCGATATGAGGGGTAGGCGACTTGGCATCCATCCGGCTGCGGGCAATTCTTCGTCTAATCTCGCCTGAGAGTGCAACGTTGTTGCCCGTCACTATCCAACTGCACCTGACAGGCACAACGCCCATTTTGTTCGTATGTAGAATCTTGTCTTGATAGGTCTCAAGTGTGGTGACTGACGCCAGGGTTGGAGATGTCAGCGACTTCACGTTGTCGAAGATCGCCATTGCAGGTCCGGCCATCAGCATAGAAAGGAGCTTGCTCTGCCAATTCGTCTCCGTCTCCGGCACTGTGGCTGCCGGAAAAATGCCGCCCGTCAGTACGATGCTCGCGAGTTCGACCAACAATGTGCCTCCAGTTCCCGGCGTCGGCTTTTCAATCAGGTGAATCGGTAGCGGGCCGCTGATTAACCCTCTGGCAAACCGCTCAAGCGGAAGCGACAGGAAGTTAACTTTTTCTGCTTCGTTGCTGTCCGAGACGAAGGGGAAGCCTTCAAGCCAGCTATCAATCAAATCAATTGCTTTGGTGACTTGCCCTTTCGCAAGCTTAGGATTCACAGGGGGAAGCTTGAAGTTTGATGATGGTCGGTAGAGCACTCTTGCGGACTGTGCGTATCCGGGTCGGTCAATGAGTTTTCCCTGAGCGTCAAATTGCGGCGTCCGCGTGATCTGCTCCAAGATGGGCAGCCCGGTTTCATTCAAAGGTGTCGAGAGCATCCCATTGATAAGTGCATTAGGCGGGACGGCGGGCTTAGACTCCCACTTGTCATCTTTATCTTGCTTCCATACTATGCAGTTAGCTTTTCGATAAAGCTCATAGCGCAATCCTTCAAGGCCGAGAGGCGTTAAGATCGGGTTGCAGTCCTGATCTTCATCAATCCTGACAACCGAATTGCCGAAGCAAAAGAGCCGTTGGCCTGCATCAAGCTTTGTGAGGAGTTTCCAGCTTCAGGGACTAGACTGCGTAGGTCTTTATCCGCTACGTTAAGCTCGTCTGTTTTTCGCTTGCTGGCTGATGAATTTTTACTTTTAGCCATAGTATCCCTTCCCCTGATCCGCTTCACTATGCTGCGTTATCCTCTGCCAGAATTGATGCCATAACATCGTCCATTTGCTCTTCGAGTTCTTCAGCCGACAACGGCGCGGCGTATACCTCAGATACCAATTCATCTGAACGCTTCGCCGAATTTACAGGCGATATTTCAAGCACAGATGTTTCTGCTTTTTTGTTCTCATCCTTATTTGCAAATCCTTGATTTTCAAATACTTGTCTTTTTTGTTTTTTCGGGTCTGTTTTTATGATATTGCTATTAGCTGTTGTGGTTTCAATTGTTTGAGTGACTTGAGGGGGGTGGACAGGTTTGTCCAGTATGGCGGAGTCTTTTTTCTTGCTCTGTATACGCTGCTCAAAACGCGCCCACAGTTCCACCGAAACCGGATCATCAGCCGCATTTCTGCCTTGTCCAGTAACAATCTTCTTTTTAGTATGGACAACTGCTTTTTCCGTCGCCGTCGCCTCTATTTTTTCCAACGTCACCTTGAAGCCCATTTTTTCAAGCAGGCCAACGGCTGCATCCCTCAACAGTTCAACGTAATCAACAGGATCATCAGCAACCGTATTCTCATTGGCAGCTATCAAATTGAGATTCTTTTCTAGCTTGGTAAGTATCAGCTTATGGTTGCCCCTGATGATTGAATCCGGGTCTTGTTTGCGCCGTCTGAATCGGTCCCGCTTATAGGGTGTTCTTTCCAGCAACCTTGATGCTCGCCTTGAATACTGCCGGATGGCCAACGATGGATTGTGGGAGTAAACAAAGCTTGCGCGCATCTGCATAATTTGCTCAAAGGCCACTGATAGAATCGGCACTCGATAGCGTGTTGAGCAATAGACCTCTTCCCCATTCTCGGCGATGCTCCTACCTCCATCCTCTGACTCGACAAACACATAGCCATTTTTGGCCTGCCATTCATCGCAAGCATGTCTGTACCTGGAAGCGGTTTTTTTGATGCTGGCTCTTTTTACATCATTGTTTGTAGAGCGCAATCGGAGGCCCATTTCAAGGTCGCGTACTTCAAATTGATCTGACTCTTGTCCTGGCTTTAAGTTTTCTTGTGCAGCACCTATCGAAGCATTGACGAATCGCTGAACGTTGTCAGGAATGCGAGCGCGCGAATAAAGGAAGTTGAAGAAATCCTGAATCTCACTCAATTCACGCTCTGAAAGTGATGCCGTTGCGATTGCATCTTGCCCCTGTCCGTTAGCTGCCGATATCGCGGCGCGGAGTGCTTCCGCTACGCCCTCCGCTTCTCATCTGAAACTTTAGAAGACTGCGAATGATGCCTTTCGCCTCAGATATGCTTCTCGCTCGCGCTCTTTATCTTCAAATGTAATTGGCGCACTTTGCCCATACTCCAATCCGTCATCAATGGTCTGCATTGCTGATGTGAAATCATCAGTATTTCGTTTGACCGCATCAGCCAACGCCACCAGCGCTTCTGAGTGATTGAGTAAGCCGCTCAGCGATATATCCACCCAGTAGATCGCGCGGCCCGCAATCTTGCAGAATGCCTGTTGCCGTGAATGGAAACATTCCCCGCACTGTCATAAATCGGGCCGACAGATTCATCAATCAAGCGAACCGTGTTATCAATCGCCCATCGGCCATACATCGCGCGGCGCTCGCTTGCATTGGTGAGGTCGTTTTGACTTGACCATATCGCCTTTATCGTCAGCATCCCGTTGCGCTTTCCACTTTTCACGTGGCGTGTGCGCGAGTCGTAATCTCTTAAGGAGCCTCTTCGACTCTTTCATCCGTCATACGTTCCCGATGAGATTACTTTCCCGCCTTCGCCAGTCCCGTAGTAAAATCGGCTTGCATCCTTGCAGGAATCATCACTTTTGAAAATCCAGATTAGCGCCCGCACGATCTTTTCAAACTGCGCTTGTCAGTCAGCGCATCAACAAAAATAAACAAGATACGGAATTTGTGATGTCCGGTTTGTGACTTGCGGTTGTGTAAACTATCCCACCGTACCTCTTAACAATAGGATGATTCAAAGCTCTGCTCGAAATGTCAGATATTCTTCACCTTCGCATTTGACTTTGATCCTTCTTTTTCTTGCCATTTTCACGATGAAGGTTATCTCTTTATCATTGTCTACATCTACACCAATCATAAATGCACATTTGAAATTACTCGGCCATACGTGAAATTGCCCATTCGTCACCAAGACAAACAGAAGCGATGTTGCATCGGTCGCGCAACTTCTCTGACCAACTCATCAACCGTCAATTCGCACAACATCGATAATTGTATGTGAGGCTCGCTGCTGCGCGTTTATCTTTTCTCAGGTCGGCTTTGTATTTGATTTCCGAGTTTATTGCTACCCGCAGGCGATAAGCCTCCGCTGAAGTGTTATTCACTTGTAGCTGGCCCGAACCGTTCACGCCGCAGCTTGCCTCCTTGAAAATTGAAAAGGGCAGCAGGATTGATGAAGCCGCATCATCCTACTACCCTTAATTGCTCGCCTATGATTGTTGGCAAGCGAATGTAGACTTGTCATATGCGCGCGGCTTCGCGCTTGGTCAAAAGCAAAAGCCAGAGCGGGATGTGTTCCCTGTCTCTGGCTCAACCGATCAGGCCGCGCGGCGATTCGTTGCTTGACTATTGTTATCAAGCCTCTCAGAATACCGTAGCGCAGCTTCGGCTGAGCGAATCAGGCCCGTTGACGATCTGGATTCCGGCAAGTTTCTTGAATCGTCGCGGGCCTTAATTTTATTTCTGGCCCGTTTTGGTCCGATAGTCTAATCAAATATCTTTACGCGATTTCATTCTGCCAGTAACAAGATATTGATACAAGAAATTTCCCTACCCCCATCCTTAGTACGTACACTTAAAGACGGTTTAAGACGGTTTAAGACGGTTAAGGGCATCTGTTAGTGTTGTTTGCGGTTCATTTTTCAGTATGTCGAACAGTGCAGAGAAATGATCCCATAGTCCATCAGCTTCTTTCAGAAAGTTATATGCAGTTTGTTTCCCGCAACCAATCTTATTAGCAAAAGGTTCCATTGCCAGAACGCGCCGAGCACGCCGCTTTCCCTTTGGGCCTTTTCTTTGATGCTGCCGTGCCAGTATTTCGATTGCGGTGTAAGCGTCACGTTTGAACTGTTCCAATGTGTAGGCTTTCTCACTTCGAGGCTTGACTTCACTAAGCACTAAATTCAACAGTGGCAATCCATCTGCTAGCTTCTTGAGGCTCACAACATCGCTTTCAATATCCGGCCCATGCCCGCTTCTCATATTAAACACGTTACGCAAAAATCTATCGCTGGGCGCATGGTATATTTCCTCTACGTACATAAACTCATCGCGTAGAAACAGCCTTGTTCGCCAGATATGAACTGAGAGGGTTATGATCTTGCCATCGAATGTATGCTGCTCAAAAACTCCATAAGAGCCTGCGATTAATTGCGAAGGATCAGGCGGGTCAAAAAAGCCTGGAGGCTGGTCTTCTAAAAGCCCCTCACGCAGTTGCCCTAATATACCGAACATTTCAACGCGAAAGTTAGAAAACCGAGGATGATATTCTCCGCCCCAACGTGCCGCAACAACAGTAGGAAGGCCCGGTGGCATGCCGCAACGAGCAAGCAATGATGAGCTAGGATCGCGATAGGTGGTGTTGACCTCCATCATACGTTCTTCCCATTTGCCAGGCACAGGAGGGAATTGCATGTCTGCTGTTTCTAATTCCCATTCCTGTATTATCCGCTTTGCTTCATCATCCAGTCCGAATTGCTCATTGTCCATCATTACATGTCCTTCTACTGTAGCCGTTTACTGATTTGAACACCGACCTGCCAGCCCGCTCAGGTTTGCGCGGCTGCTCATACATTAGCTAGATGAATGTTGTTCAGGCTGAAAATAGTCAATTCACTATTGCCAATCTTTCAATTATGAAATTAATGATTCGATCACACTGGCAACCTTTATCTATTTTGATTCGCTTATCCACATCTCAATAGAGCTATCCTTGAGAATCTTAGCGATAAAAGGAGGGGAATGTCGGATTGCAAATCTTCTGATTCTAGGAAGTGCCTTGACGAAGATTTCAGCCATTTCCGGCCCGCTAAGATTACCCGATACTAATATAAATGCTCGTACTCCCGAACTTATCAGAGCCATGCGTTCAACAAAACGATGTCGGATATGACTATCTTTTGTTAAAACCACCCATTCTTTCCGTCCGACTTCTGGTAGCCATTCAACATCTTGGGCATCCTGATTAAATATGTCATCATGGATACGCACATCGGCCCCGGCTGCGCGGAGTGCTTCAGCTATTACTTTCTTGCCTAATGATCGGTCGAGGAAGAAAACGAGCGCTTCATGCTGCTTCGACTTCAAGCTCGCATCGGATCGCTTCTTCGATCTCCGGCCTTTGGCGGCCATAATCACTCGCTAGTTCGTCTATAGATTCTCCAGCCTTATAACGCTCGGCTATAACTGCTGTAGGAATCCCCGTGCCTACCAGAATAGGCTTGCCAAAAGAGACGAGCGGATCAATAACAATAAACTTTGGCTCTTCCGGTTGGCGCTTCCTAATGAATAGATATAGACGCACGGCAGAACCAGCCGGGTCACGCTCTATCCTGCGCAGATGAGCCTCGATCAACTCGCGCATGGCCAGTTGGCCCGCCTGAGAGATATTAATAAGCTGACCAAGCTTTTCAATGAAAAGGTCTGAACCATCAGTTTCAAATCTCTGGTCTGCTAAGGGGTGACTGGAGGGGAATTGCTCCTGAAGGTAAGCCAGAGCTTTTCTCACTTTGTACAAAGGGACATTGTAAGTTCGCCTAATTGCATCGAGAACATGCGCTTCAACTAAATTCATAAAAGAAAGCAGAGTTCGATCTTTATCAGGGAGGGATATAATAGGTTTAAAGAATTTTTTGCCGCCTTCAACTGGGTAATAACGCCCAGCAACCCAAGAGCGAAGCGTAGCTCTAGGGATTCTGAGATAGTGCGCGGCCTCTGGAATGCTATAGGTTGGCAATTCACGAGGGTCATAGCCCGCGTACAATACAAAGTTTGGATTGTTCTTCTTTGCGCGCAACATTAGACTCTCCTTTGGCTTGCTGTGCCTAACAATCCCATAAACTTAGATATGCAGTCAACCACGTAGATAATCAACAGCCGAAAGAAGATTAAGAAAGTTTCCATCTACGCAGATTTCCGGCTCTCCATTCCGGTATCAGATCATTCCTTTCGCGCCGCCGTCTCGCCATCTCAGGCTCGCGGCGGTCGCAACTCGGCTTCCCCACTCAGGAATAGGATTGTGGGCAGGTCATTTACGTTGGCGCTTTCTCTTGCTTCCAGGTTTTGGTCCCGGCTTGCCTAACTGAAAGCTTTCAAGCGCATCTTCAGGTATAAGCCAATAGGGTACGCCTACTGGCGGGCGCATTAGCTCAGCGCCGGGAAACCTTTTATCTCTCTCTTCGGGATTGCTGAGCCAAACCCGTATGCTAGATGGTGACGCGCCAGTTCTTTCCGATGCTTCTTTGATACTCAACATCTGCTGCTCCTTTTTTTTCATAGCGCCGCAATCATAGCAAATATGCTATGAACACATCAAGCTGATTCTATCGCCGAAGAAATCATATAGTAAATAAATTATAGCATATCAGCTATTATTTGCTTGACATAATCATAGCATATATGCTATAAACTAATCATTCGATAGTTCTTTGAAAATTAAGCGCGAAGCGGTCAGGTCGGAGTTGAAGGAATAACCCGAAAGGCTGTGACGAGCGCAAGGCAAGAGCAGAGTAAGAGACTCGCTTGCTGACAACACGCAATCAATACGAAGTCAGGCAAAAAGATTAAAGGCTCAAGATGCGACTAACATCCTGAGCCTTAACAACCGGGATGCTTCAACATCCCAGAAAGTACATCCACCACAATGTTAAATCAATTTCTTTCCACAGTCTACTCCGAAGAATTATTCGCAGGCATCAGCGAAGCAGAGTACGCCGAAGTCATGGCCGCTAGTGCTGTTGAAGATGAATGGCAAGGCTACAGCGAATGGAGCCAAGAGCTTGAGCAAGGCGAAGTAATAGACACACCGCGCGGTCAAATCCTCATCAACAAGGAATGCGCGCATCCTGCTTGTCTCACTACCCGATGTGAGCGCGATGTCAGAGTCGGAGGTATCGCAGTATGAAAACCTGCTATCTCTGCCATCTGCCAATAACCGCACAGGATGAGATTGAATACCATCACCCCATCTACAAGAGCAACGGGGGCACTGAGGTTGCCCCCACTCACAAGCGATGTCACCGAGCGCACCATAGCAATAAAGGTGACTTTCGGGCTTGGGGAAAGATGAGCGCGATTACTCGCGCTTGGTCATTCAATCTTTTGAATGTTCGCTCTCATCCAGCCTACGACTTTGACCGCGCCTATTACTTGATGAACTACGCGCACTGACCGGAGCAAGGGCCGCGCGATTGCGGCCCGCTTCTACGGAGAGACAAACATGAGCGCAACAGCACAGGAAACCAAAGCGAAAGACACTGACGAAGGCCGCGCGATTCTGGCGCAGATCACAGCCGATACCGACTACCTATCAAGCGCGCAGAATTTTAGCGATTGCCTTTACGGTGGATGCCCGCTTGATGAACTCGCCTTGCCGTTATTGAAGAACATCTGGCGCGGCGTGAGAGAAGAACGACAAGAGCGGGAATGGCAGGCCAACCCGCCGAAAGGCTACTGCTTTGAATGCGGTGTGAAGCTTGGCGGCGATTCGTCACAATGCGGAGCCTGCAAGGAAGGAATCGCACCGACACGAGCGAGATACGATCACAGCCAGCATCTACGCGCGCCGTCATCCATCAAGCGCGGCAAATTCATTGACTGCAACTGAGAGCAAACAGGGGCCGCGCATCTTACACGCGGAGAGAGGCATTCAAATATGAGTTACTTAACAGCAACCTACTCACCCGAAGACAACAAGCTGCGATTGTATTCGCTCACGCGACTGGATGCAGAACTCTATGCGAGAGTACGCGCGGCAGGCTTCATCTACGCGCCAAAACAAGAGCTATTTGTTGCCCCGATGTGGACACCGAGCCGCGAAGACCTCTTGATTGAACTGTGTGACGAGATAGGCGACGAAGACACCAGTTTAGTTGACCGAGCCGAGCAACGCGCAGACCGATTCGAGGACTACAGCGAAAGGCGAGCCGACGAAGCAGAACGCGCCAGAGAGTATGTCTCATCAATCGCTGACCATATCCCGATGGGCCAGCCAATACTTGTAGGCCACCACAGCGAGCGCCACGCACGCCGGGACGCAGCGAAGATCGAGAACGGCATGAGGAAGGCAATCAACTTGTGGGAAACAAGCAAATACTGGATTGATCGAGCAAAAGGCGCGATTCGTCATGCTAAGTACAAAGCGCGGCCCGACGTGCGAGCGCGAAGGATAAAGAAGATTGAAGCCGACAAGCGAGCCACCGAGCGCAGCAAGGCGACAGCCGAAAAGCACTTCGTCCTATGGACAAAGGAAGGCTTGACGCAGGAGCAAGCCCTGTTGATATGCAGCCGCACGGACGCAGGATGGCTTCGACTACCACGCAAGGAAGGAGACCGACCCGACCACGAGCAGAACCCGACAGCCCACGACGCGCTGACAAATTCATATCCGAGCCTTTACGCGCCGCGCACGCTGGAAGAAGTGATCGAAGTTGCGCGCCGATCCTACCCTCGCACCATCGCCCACTGCGACCGATGGCTAAATCATTATGAGAACCGCCTGGCGTATGAGAAGGCGATGCTCAACGAGCAGGGAGCGAGCCACTTGATTGAGAAGAAGAAACGCCCCGCGCAGCTTCCATTGTGCAACTACAGACAAGAGAGCTTCCAAGTAGAGAACATCTACCACCGGGGCCAGTTTGAGACTTACAAGCAAGTCGAGATGACCCAAGCTCAATACAAATCAATCAGCGAAGACCGCAAAGGCACGCGGACGATTGAGAACTCGCACCGCGTCAGAATAACCCTCGACCCGATAGCCAGCGGCCCGTACTACGCGCGTCCGTGGGTTGTCGTTTTCTTGATTGACAGCAAGACGCATGCGAAGCCCGAAGTGATAGAGAAAAAGATAACGCTACCAGAGCCGCGCGCCACCGTTAGCACCTACGTTGAACCGCCGCGCACCGAGTTTGATGATATGAAGGACAGCTTGAAGGCAGGCGTGAAGGTAGTAGTCGCAAATCAACTCTTTGCGACCTCAAGCGAGATAGCCGAGCAGGTAATTGACGAGGCGGAAATTGAGCCGGGGCATGATGTGTTAGAACCCTCTGCCGGGACTGGCAACCTGTTAAAGGCTCTCCCTTGTGTAAGGCCGCGCGGATTTGTCGTTGCTGTTGAAATCAATCCCGACCTCGCAGCGAGTCTCAACGATTGGGCCGACGAAATACACTGCGCTGATTTTCTTTCGTGGTCATCGCCTAGACTCTTCGACCGAATAATCATGAACCCGCCTTATGAGAACGGCGCAGACATAAAGCACATTCAGCACGCAATTACATTCCTCAAACCCGGAGGCAGACTTGTTGCCCTGTGCGCCAATGGGCCGCGTCAGCATGAACGGCTAAAGCCGCTTGCCGACAGGTGGGAAGCGTTACCCGCTGGATCATTCAAGCAAGCGCATACGAACGTCAACGTAGCCCTGCTAATCATCACCGCGCCGGAACCGCAATTGCCGACCGCCGAGCAGATCGAGTGCCGAGGCTCAGAGCCGATCACGCCGCCTTTCCAACTAACAGCACCCGTGATGCTGACTCATACGTTTCAGCAGCAGAAGTTATTTTGACAGGCGTAAGAATTGGCTCGCTTTATCAGGCCGCAAATGTAGATTATCGAGCGCGGCGGAAGTGAGGCGAGCCACCTAATCACGCAGGGATAGCACTTGAAACAGAAAATGCTTGTGAACTGGTTTGTAGTCTGGTATACAATCGCGCAGACAAATATTAATTCGCCAGAAGTCCCGGCGATACGTTAAGTCTGGTAGATTACATAAGCTTAGGCTCTCAGTTTTAGACCCAGCAGTAGTGCAGCGAGAATCAACAACGTCCCAGAGCCTAAGTCAGAAGGAGTGCTTTGTTGATTCGTATTATGACCGCTACATTCGCCGGGGTAGTCTTCGAGACAACCGGCTGTCTCGCAATTACAATAGTAACTCCCGCCCAACGTATGCCCTGCATAGGCAACTGTGGCATAGGGAGCCATTTTTACAGGTCTATTGCCCAGAGAAGGCGCAGCCCACAACGGGAGTGTGAAAATGCAGACAGCCGCCACAAGAAATCTTGTTCTCACTGAATTTTCCTCCATAGTAGTATTGGCTGGATCACAAATGCCCAGCAGTCAGGGTGAAGTTTATCAACAATTCCTTTACGAACTTATAAAAGGGGTCTACAACAAAAATCCAGTTCCTAGATTGGCTAATAATCTTATAGATTTAGCTGACCATGCTTACCAGTTGCGTCAAATGGAGCAAGTAGGAGAAATAAGCCAACTCTTATCTGCTCTGCCCCACTATGAAAGTGTCAGTGACTATTACCGAGCGTTGTATATAAAAAAGCAGGGTAACATTGCCGAGGCACGTCAGTTACTAGAGCGTGTTGCCGATGATGCTCCGCTTCGATTTAGAGCGCGAGCAATAATGTCACTCGGTACGACTTTCTTTGAGCAGGGAGACTTTCATCAAGCACTACCTTTTTATGTGGAAGCCGGGAAAGCAGCGAAGTATTTGAAGCATCTTGATCCGATTACTACTGTCGTATTACAGCAAGCCCATCCGATATTACATAGTCTTGACGGCAATCATACTGATTCACTTTCATACTTAGAAGGTATGATCCCCCTTGTTCGCGCCGTAGCTTTGAAACATCCATTTTTTTGGTATCAACTGTTAAATAGTATTTCAATAGAATTGGTCGAAGTGGGAAGGCTCGAAGAAGCTACCAACGTATGTAAGATTGTCCTTGCCTCTCCTTTTGTTTTTGCATATCCTGAGTGGCGCGAGACTGGGCAAGAGTTGGCTCTTAGGGGATATAAGTCTCGCTCAGTTGTATCAGTTCCTGAGTTGCCTTTAAAGTCAAATAATGTCGTTCCGATACCTGTAAATAATAATCCCAGCCTTTCTCAAGAGGAATGCGCTGAGGTATTAGACCTCCAAGCATGGAGAGAGAAAATGGTCAAAGAACCAAACGGAGAAGACGAGAACCTAGATGAGATGGACTTCAATGAATTGATAGTCAAACTCCTGCAACTGACGACTCATGAGGAATTGAGTGAAAAGAAACTCCGTAAAGTTGTAAAATCGGCCATCAAGATCATTGAAGAGAAAGACTAGCGTTTTTTCTTTTTGGCTTTTTGTGACTTATGCCCCATAAGCCGGATAACAGAAACTATCGCCTTCTGCTGCTTTGCGGGTAATCTGGTAATGTCTTGGATCAAATCAAACAGGTCAGGATTCAGTATGAGCTTTTGAATCGTATCCGCGAACAGAAGCGGGTTAATCCCTTCTCCAACCCTGACGGGTTTCCCATACGCCGCCGTAAAGAGTTCCAACGGTTCAAGGTCGAGCTTCTCAACCAGGATGCTAATCGTCTCTATCGTGAGGTTCTTCTTTTGTCCCTTTAAGACTCTGCTGATGTAACTGGCAGAAAGTCCGGTCATCGCGGCCACGTCTACGGATTTAAGGTTTCGCTGTTTCAAGTTCCGGTCCAAATACTGAGCAAGTGTTTCTTTCACGGTTCCTCTTTGGCCTATAGGTACAAATACTACCTAAAGGCTTGACATCAAACTATCACTTCAGTAATATGGCTTTCGTTTTTAGCACATCCCTTGGACTTGCTCAACGGGAATGCTCGGTTTTCTCCTTCTTTGAGGCTGATAGGGCTAGAGGGGAGTGTACGGTATAAGTCAGGGAACAGTAACCAACGTACATTACCCTCCTATTTTTATGATTAAAAGACGACATACTTTCACAGCCAAGCGTAAATATTTAGCTGCCTCTATACTTGCGCAAAGGATAGGCTATCTCAAAGTACAGGACTTTTCACGCTTGAGTTTTTTCGACTCCCTTCCCATTCAGGAGTTTGGCCCACATAAAATACTAAGACCACATGATGAACTCTTTGTCATAAGAAAAGGGATGGTTGAAATCTGGCACCCATACCACGATATGCTGGTGAGCGAGCTTGGGCTGAATAGCATCTTTGGTGATATGTCCCTGTTAGGGCAGACAATGCTTGGTTGTAAGGCAATCGTAGAATCTAACGGAGTGACCGTTGCGGTCATAGACATTGAGAAAGTAACTGACTGGATACGCCAGGATGGATTAAACCTTTTCCAGGAGCTTGGGCCGAGACTTGGACTCTTAGAAATAGATCATTACCGGATAATGTTCCAAACTGTGGAATCACGATTAGCCGCACTTCTTTTAGAGATGGCTGATGCCACCAATTCAATCAAGGGGCATACCCACAAAGATTTAGGAAAGCAGATTGGGGCATACCGGGAAACAGTAACAAATGCAATCCATGAAATGAAGGTGAACGGATTCATTGAAGTTGGGCGAACAAGGATCACAATACTTGATAAGCGAGCTTTGCGTGAACTGAGCGAACTGTAATGAGCAAACAAACAGAAGCCAGTAACTACATCAGGAATTTACTCGCCAGTCGAAAACTCTATATCACCCCTCGCACGATGAGCTTTGAAAATAAGGAATGGATAGTCTTTGAGCATAAGGACAGAGAGTTAAAAATAGACCCGGCATCAGGATTGTGGATCAGAGTTAAGGATAACGAATGGAAATGCCTTGCCACGCCTTGCAATGTCAGCGGAGCGTTGCAGGCGGTGGAGTTTCTCACTCAGGGATGATCGGATTATCAAGAGAAATGCTGGCATCTATGGGCTGCGGCTTGAGTTGTTCTATTGAGCACTGGCATGTTTCGATTTCTTCAGCCATATTGAAATCGGCTTTGGCTTTGTCGTACTCTCCCTTATGCTTATAAGCATCCCCACGGCTGTTGTAGGCTAAAGCATCATTAGGGTTAAGGCTTATCGCTTTGCTGTAATCCTTTATGGCTAGATCATATTTCCCCTGATCGCAATAAGCATCCCCACGGTAGACATAGTCTTGAGGATTATCGGGCATTAGGCTTATCGCTTTGCTGTAATCCTTTATGGCCAGATTATATTTCCCCTGATCGCGATAAACAAACGCACGACCCTCGTAAGCTAAAGCATTATCAGGCTCTAGGCTTATCGCTTTATTGAAATCTGCCGTGGCCAATTTATATTTCCCTTGATTTTTATGGGCAATCCCACGGCCCATGTAAGCTTCAGCGAGGTCAGGGTTAAGCCTTATTGCTATGCTGCAATCATCTATAGCTAGATCATATTGTTCCTGAATATAATAAATAACCCCACGTCTCGCGTAGGTTTCAGCATCTTTGGGCTTGAGACTTAACGCTTTGTTGTAATCAGCTATGGCCAGAGTGTATTCTCCTCGATCCGTATAAATATATCCACGATTGCTATAAGGATCAGCCAAATCAGGCTTAAGACTTATCGCTTGGTTATAATCAGCTATAGCCAAGTCAAGTTCGCCCTTATTCTTATAAGCAACCCCACGGTTGTTGTAGGCTACAGCATCATTAGGCTCTAGGCGTATCGCTTCATTGTAATCAGAAATGGCGAGATCATGTTCGCCCTTTTCGTAATAAGCATTTCCGCGTGTATTATAGGCTCCAGAACTGGGGTTGAGGTTTATCGCTTGGTTGCTGTCGGCTATAGCCAAGTCAAGTTCGCCCTTATTCTTATAAGCAATCCCACGGTTGATGTAGGTTCCATCATAATTGGGCTTGAGGCGTATCGCCGCATTGCAATCGGAAATGGCGAGGTCATATTCGCCCGTACCAATATAAACAGCTCCACGGTTCATATATATGAGGTAATTATCAGGATCGAGGCTCATCGCTTTGTTTAAATCAGCAAGTGCTAGATAGTATTCTGCCTTATGCTCATAGGCAACCCCCCGGCTGTTGTAAGCACCAGCATGATCGGGCTTAAGACTTATAGCTTGGTTGTAATCCGCTATAGCACTGCCGAAATTATCCTTAGCTAAATATGCGTTGCCTCTATAGAAATAAATTACAGCAGGATTGATTATCTCCTTTGGATTTATTGGAAGCTTCAAGGCATCTGTAAGCCTTTCTATTGCGCCATTATTATCCTCAGCTTTATATCGTGCTAATCCTGTTATCAAAAGCGTCAAATAGCTCATTTCATCTGATAGATTTATCTGAATCTTAAAACTATCCATATCAGCCAGCGCTACATTCAATGTCCGCGCTCCGCTGCTTATCTCTTCCGGTAATATCTTCGGGTCAGTCAATAATTCAAAATAAATTGTGAGATAGACATTGCTGCTCGTTTTGCCATACCAGCCCCACAATACGATGCTCGCTTTATGCTCCTCTCCAACTCTGCGCGCTTCTGTAGAGCCTTGTTGTTCGCTGATAAATTGGCCTAGTGACTGAATTTCAACTTCCGAGTATCGGCGCGTTGCCTCGCGTATCTGCTTCACGAGAATGTCAGTCGGTCTATATTTATCCTCCTCAGGGCCATCAAAGTTCGCAATCAGGATAACAAACTTATTAGAAGGGCGAGCAGGCTTATATACATACATAGTAGCGCTCGCTACGATAATGAGAGGAATGATTAGAGCAGAAATCAGAGCCAGCCGCCGCTTCTTTTTTGAATAGCTCCAATTCTTATTGCCACCAGAGGAAGCTTCCGACGATATTATGAAACTATCTTCAGGCTTTCTCTTCTTAAAACAGACATATAAAAGCCAGCCTTCAACGATTATAAAACCTGCGCATAATATAAATATCGTTACTATCCCTTTGTTGCCTGCTGCGATATTGATAAAGCCTATTACTGCGACCAGAAACCCAATCAAACCAGCTATTGCGCTGCCAATACTCTTTAGCCAACTCAAGAATTCTTTGCCCGATGAAGTATTATCAGCCATAGATTATCGCCGAATTTTTGAATGCTCTAGTCCCGAATTAACTTACCCAAGAGGCGCGCATTTTACACCGCAGGCTTGTAGTGCGCTCAGCAAGATTATACGCATTCAATGTGATTATTCAAACACTTCAAACAGATAAGACAAGGCAAATTCATCGTTAGCTTTATCCGCTTTTGGCGGTTCGGGTGAGCTTCCGTCTATGAAAGCCAGATTAGATAACGAAAGAATGTCTAAGACATCTCTGGGCCGTAGCCGCCGCGAGACAGCCGCGCGAGCATCGCTACTGGTATGAGAACAATGAGCCTTGCTCCTTCATTACAACGCATAATGTGAAATGGCGCGGCCATCGCGCAACACTCTTCAATAAACCGTGATGCTAGTGCGGTACACGATTTTTTCTTGCAAAGTGGAGTATCTCGCAATATGCTGCGGGGCGGTAAGTTCGAGTGACTTACCAGATGTTCATAAATATACAAGTAGGTAAATTTTCTAATGTCTCTCACTCTCAACAAACCAAAACTCGATAACCTTGCAGGCGACATCTGGAAATCCGCCGAGCGGCTACGCGGCAAGTTCAAGGCTTACGAATACCAGAGCGTAATCCTGCCCATCATCGTCATCCGACGGTTGGAGTGCGTGTTGATTGCCTGGCGCGAAGCAAAGCACGCTGAGGTGAGAGCAAAACGGCCCAATCTCATAGAGAAGGATCTCGCCAAGCTAGTTAAAGAGCTCGAACTGAATCCCAAACAGTCACCCTTCTCGAACAAGACCGACTGGACGCTTCGGAAAGTCTATGAGGAAGACCCTACGCTTCTGGAGGAAAATTTTCGGGCCTACATCAATGGCTTTTCCAACAACGTTGACGACATCATTGAACACTTCAACTACCGCGCCACCATCGGCCAGATAGTGAAGAACAACCGGCTTGCTCCCATCTTGAATCAATACAAGGAACTGGAGCTTGGCCCGGACAAGCTATCTGGCTTGGAGATGGGCTACATCTACGAGGAACTGCTGCGGCGCTTCTCTGAGCAAAGTGGCGAGGAAGCAGGAGAACACTTCACCCCGCGCGAAGTCATACGGCTAATGGTCGAATTGCTGGAGATACCCATTCCAAACCGACACATCTCCATCTACGATCCTGCGTGCGGCACAGGTGGTATGTTGTCCATAGCCAAGGAGCATTTGCTTGATCGCGCAGATACACCTGAGCAGAAGGACTGCGTTGATAAGTTTGTCACTGTCCACGGACAGGAACTTTCCCCAACCAACTATGCCATCTGTCAGGCCGATCTGCTCATCAAGAACGACCAGCAAGCTAGAGTTTTTCTTGGTAACTCTCTGATCCCCCACGACCTGCATAGCAAAGAGTCAGGTGATCAGCTTCCTGAAAATAAATTCAGCTTCGATTTTATGCTCAGCAATCCACCTTTCGGCGTCACTTGGGGTGGCAAAGATGGCTACGAGGCCGAGGCGCGCAAGTTGGAGAAGACTCGCTATCAGGCCGGACTGCCACGCACCATCGATGGCGCGCTGCTCTTTCTGCAAACCATGTTGGCCAAGATGAAAGCGCCCGAACAAGGCGGCAGCCGCATTGCCATCATTTATAATGGCTCGCCGCTTTCCAATGGCGATTGCGGTTCAGGAGAGAGCGAAATTCGCCGCTGGATTCTGGAAAACGACTGGCTTGATGCCATTGTCATGCTGCCCGACCAGCTTTTTTACAATACCGGCATCTTCACCTACATCTGGCTGCTGCGAAACGAGAAGCCCGCCAGCCATCGCAGGCGCGTGATGCTCATTGATGCCCGTAAGCAGTTTGAGAAAGAGCCGAAATCGTTTGGCAATAAACGCAATCGCATCACTGATGCACACCGGCAATGGATCGAAGAGCGTTACCGCGACGGCTGGACCAAGGGATATGCAGACGAGCAGGTAAAGATTTTCCGCCGTGAGGACTTTGCTTACCACAAGGTCAAGGTGGTCTTCTGGCAGACCGATGAACACGACCAGCCGTCCATCATCACCGAACGATATGAGAAGGTATTCAGCGCTGCAAACATCGCTAAGGAACAGGCATTCTATGATAGCGAGTTGACATTCAATGTGCGGCTCACCGATCCGGAAAGTAGGCGTTCTGCCGCAGTATCGTTCGTGCTCATGCCGGATGATAGCTTCTTGAAGGTATTTGAGAAGGTAGTAGCGAATGCCTTTGCGCTCGAATTAATGGCCCTGGCGCAAAAGGTAGTAGGAGCTACGGAACGCAAGAAGGCCGTAAAACGATTCACCGATGGCCTTCGCGCAGAAGTTGAGTGGACGCACCGACATTACGTGCAGGATGATGAATACATCCCACACGGCGAAGACATCGAAGCGTTTCTGAACCGTGAAATTGCCAAGCCCATCATACGTTGGGCAGACAGCCCGCAGCTTGGCTATGAAATCCTGCCAAACAAATACTTCTACCGTTACCAGCCGCCCACACCTGCTAAGGATTTGTTGGTGGAGTTCTGGCGGCTGGAGAAAGCGGCAGAGAAAATATTGGAGAGGCTAGCACAATGACGCTCGTAGACTCAAACGCCCCCTGGCTTGGCCAAGTCTCAGCGGATTGGATTCGAAGTCGTATTCGGAACGTGGCGGCGCTGTCTCCGAGCTACTCGGACACTCCACCGACCGGCGACGAGCCTTGCACTATTGTGCCAATGGAGTTGCTATCAGAAGATGGTAAGATTGATGTGTCAAACCAGCAGTCTGTTGAAGGGGCGCAATCAGGACTTACACTTTTCGAGGAAGGCGATGTGCTTTTCGCCAAAATTACGCCGTGCATGGAAAATGGTAAAGGAGCTTTCGTCAGTCAATTGCCAACCCGCTATGCATTTGGCAGCACAGAATTTCATGTTCTTCGCCCATCGCCAAAGGTGGACGGAAAGTTCCTCTACTATGTCACATTTAATCCTGTTTATCGTACATACGCAGCCGAGAACATGACCGGAGCAGCCGGTCAAAAGCGTGTCTCTAGCCGCTTCTTGAAAGACACTCGGTTATTTCTCCCGTTGCTCTCGGAGCAACAGCGCATCGCCACATATCTGGATCAGAGTTGTTCGGCAATCGATGCGGCAGTGGCAGCCAAGCGCCACCAACTCGAAACCCTCAACGTGATGACTGATTCATTGATTCATAACGCGGTCACGCAGGGGGTAGATTCGGGTGTCAGCCTGAAACTATCTGGGCTGGATTGGTTGCCGGATGTTCCGCGCCATTGGGAAGTTCAGCAGATAAAGCGCCGATGCGCTCTTCTGCGAGGTAAGTTTACTCATCGCCCTCGCAATGATCCCGCTCTATATGATGGCGCTTACCCCTTTATCCAAACAGGTAACATCACAGCGGCGGAGAAATACATTCTCAGCTATTCGCAGACCTTAAACGAATTCGGCCTCAGCGTCAGCAAGATGTTTCCAAAGGGAACGCTGGTCATGTCTATTGCGGCCAACGTGGGTGATGTAGCAATTCTAGATTTCGAGGCATGTTTTCCCGATAGTATGGTCGGCTTAGTTCCTGACCATCGTACAAACCTCGACTTCCTATATTACTTAATGCGTGCCATGAGGGGCATCTTACTCCGCAGTGCCGTTCAGACCACACAATTCAACTTGAATTATGTCCGAATCGGAACGAACTTCGCGGCGTTCCCGCCAAGGAAAGAGCAAGAGATAATTGCTCATTATCTTGACGAAAAGCTATTTGACGTGAAACGGATTGCTAAAGGCATCGAGGCGCAGATCGTTACCCTCAATGCCTACCGCAAGTCGCTGATTCATGAATGCGTCACCGGCCAGCGGCGGATTACTGAGGCAGACGTGCAGTATATGAAAGCGCATGGCTAAACGAAAAAAACCACCTGAACTTGCCTTTCAGCAACACATCGCGGATTTCCTCGTTCGCGAGCATCAGCTTTGGCGTGCTCGAACAGACAGACATCACGGACAATGAGCATTCCATCGCTGAAGATCAACTATGGGCTTTCCTAAACGCCACGCAGGCCGACACGCTCAAGAAACTCGCGGACGATTACGGAACCGACGCGCGCGATGAAGTTTTCCGCGCCTTGCGAAACGAATTGGCGCACACGCCGCTATGGATGCTCCTGCGTCACGGGTTGAAGGTGCGCGGGTTGGAATTCCGGCTCTACTACCCCAAGCCCCGTTCCCGCGAAAGTGCTGCCGCCAGTAAATACGGCGAGAATCGTATCACCTTTCGCCCGCATTTCTACTTCGGCAAGACTAATCAGGAGATTGATTTTGTTTTCTTCCTCAATGGCCTGCCGATTGTCGCGCTGGAGTTGAAACACGAGAAGAACCAGAACGTGCATGATGCCGTCGCGCAGTTCGCCGCTCGCGACCATACGCGCAAGATTTTCCAACATCCGTTCCTTTACCTTGCCGCCGACACAAGCGACGTGATGGCCGCCACCGACCCACGCCGAGAACAAAATTTCCGCTGGCACAACACGGGACTGACGAACTACGCCAATCACTACAGACGGCAGCGAATACCCGGTGGAGTTTCTTTACCGTGAGGTACTGTCCAAAGAACAGTTGCTCGAAGCGCTCTCGTTCTTTCTCGTCCGCGTGCCGAAGCGCGAAGCCGAAGAGGACAAACCAGAGCGCCCGGCTTTCACCATTGTTCCCGCGCTACCATCAGAGCCGCATGGTGCGGAAGGTGGCCGATGACATCACAGCACATTTTGCGAGCCAACAGTGACATTGGCCGCAAGTATCTCGTCGACCATTCCGCCGGCAGCGGCAAGACGCTCTCCATCTGTTGGCTGGCAGACCGGCTCCACAGCCTCTTCAAGCCTGGCACGAGCGAGAAGCTGATAGACTTCAGTGTTCATCCTTACCGACCGAAAGTCGCTCGATACGAACATCAAGGATGACATCGAGAACTTCACACACCTGAAAGACGTCGTTGGCTGGCGCGCAAGGCTGATGATCTTCCTCGCTTCCTCAAGGCGCGCAAGCCGATCATCGTCACTACGCAGCAGAAGTTCGCCTGGGTGCTGGAAGAGATCGAGAAGAACCCCGAACTGAAGAATCTGCGCGTTGCCTTCCTGATTGATGAAGCCCACCGCTCGCAGGAAGGCCAAATGGGCGCCGCCATTCGGTTGCCGTTTCGTAAGAGCGGACGAACCCGATGCCGATACGCCAGAGCTAGACCCAGAAGAGCAAATCGCTAAAGTCATTCGGGAGCATGACCGCAATCAGCTTTTCGTTGCGTTCACCGCTACGCCCGCGCCGGCCACTGTCTCCTTATTCGGCGAGCCCTTCGACTACCTACAGCGAAGCCGAAGCCATTGCCGAAGGCTACATTGTGGATGTAGCCGCCAGCATCATTTCCTACAAGACGCTCTACAACCTGCACTGTCCAATCGTCCCTAAGCTAGACGAAGAAAAGCTCTATCCCGAAGGTGTCGTCTCCAAGGCGCTTCAGAACGTAGCGTTTCAGGACGACGGCCTCATTCAATACAAGGCCGAGGTGATGCTACGCATCTTCGAGAAAGACGTGATGCCACTTATCGGCGGACGCGCCAAAGCGATGATTGTCGCCACCTCGCGCGTCGCCGGGCTGCGGTATCTTCAAATTATCAAGGAAAAACTCAAAGAGCGTGGCGCTAACTACAAGGTACTCTATGCCTTTTCGGATTTCGTCCACCCAGAAACCAACGCAGCCGATCAGCGAACACGCCGTCAACGAATTGAAGGATGGAGAATTGATCGAGGAGCGATTCGAGGGCGACGATTACCGGCTGATGATTGTGGCAAACAAGTTCCAGACCGGCTTCGATCAGCCTTTGCTCGCCGGAATGTTCCTCGACAAGCCAGTTGTGGACCGCAATGCTGTGCAGACAGTTTCACGGCTGAACCGCTGCTACGAGGGTAAGAGAGATGTCGTAGTCGTAGATTTCACCAACAACGCCAAGGCCATCCTCAAAGCCTTCGGGAAATACCGCAAAGGCACGCCGTTCGAGCCAGAAGAGCCAGACCAAGAGCTTTGTCTGAAATTGCGCACCGAGATTTTAGCGGCGGGCGTGTTTACACAGAAGGATGCCACAGATGTTGGTAACCTGCTCACGACAGGCACAGATGCCCAAGTGCAATTTTTGGTACACACGCTGCGAATGCGCTTCCTAGCAAAGATCACAGGATCGGATGAGCGCAAGGCTTTCGTTTACCTGCTCGCCCGCTTTGTAAAGAGCTTCCACTTCCTCACATCCTTCTTTACTTATCCGCCGGAGATCAAGGAGTTTGCAACCTTCGCTGAATACGTTGGCCCGCAGCTTATCAAAGAAGGCAGCGTATCCGAATTGATGAAGCAGATTCGGCAGACGAAAGTCATCAAGGCTGCCGTAGAATTTCAAGGCGAAATCCACAGCGGCGGGCCAGTGAAGCTCAAACCGGGCAGAGGCAAGAAAGGCTCTGGCCCGCCGCCAAAGAAGGTTTCCGTCCAAGACATGATCATGGAGATTCGTACCAAGTTCGACATCAGCGATGAGGAAGCCCTCTACATCAAGCAAATTACTGAGGAAAAAGCAGCCGACCCAATCATCCGCAGTACCGTCACCACGCATAAGGAAGACCTCATCTATCTCGAAAATGCTTATCGCGGACAAGTCAATGGGGAGATTCAGACAGCCTATGATGAGCATGGACGCTACGAGGAATTATCCGACCCCAAATACATTGATACTGGCGGCATCTTCGACATTATGGCAATAACGGTCATACAGCATCATCTGTCATTCACAGCCTGACGGGAGCATATTCTCGAAGCCGACTGTATTCATTTCGCCACCCTTAACCGCCGCGAGCCAGAGGCCGCCGTTTTATCCTTTGCGCGTTTCTTCCTTTTTTGCCGGACATTCACCTGCTGCCCGCCATCAGCCGCAATATTCACCTGCCCGGCATTCTGCACAATCACAGGCGTGGCGCATCGCCTAAGGTCGCGCTGATTTCCACGATGGCCCGCCGTGAAGCGGAAACCTGCCTACTTCAATCCTTCCTGCGCTTGTCCGAGTTCTCGTGCCGTCGCCCTGTATCCTACCCTCGTTTTGCAAGGTACTGCTCCTCAGTCGAACATAATTTGATGATGTGCTATTTTCAGAATGCAGCTTCATTTCTCATTGAGCCTGCGATGGAGGCAATCATGAGCCTTTTGCGTTCTATACAGCAGAAAACTGGCCAATTAAGTAAACGCACAAACAGTCACTTCCGCATTGAAGTTGGCCAGTACATGAAGAAAAATCCAAACAGCCTTGAAAGATATTCCCATTACGCAGCTTATCTATTCGAGAAAGGCCATGAGAACCCATACCCGTTGTTCGCTGTGGACTCACAAACGGGGAAGGATTATCCGGCTGAAATGCGGATCGCAGATGAGCGCGGCATAGGGCCGATACAAATAAACTCCGCTGACGAACTACACTCTAACCTCGATATGATTCTCCAAGAGGATTTCCTTAAAAGGCATGTGAAAACAGTATCCAGACGACCACAATTCGAGAGGCAGTAAATTACATCTCTTTGTCATCAGACCTGCTAATGCCAAGCCATCTGTCGGGGTAGGGTTGAGAAAAGGCTTACTGCCTATTCTATTCAATAGACGGCGCGCAGCCTTTTTCTTCTCTACTCTTGAATATTTACCTGCCCTGCATTCTGCACAAATGACATGATGTGAGTATCGCCACAGGTCGCGCATCTGGCGCATCGCTACCCGATTTCTACGATGGCCTGTGCTGAAGCGGAAACCTGCCTATTTCAAGCCGGGTGACGCTTGTCCGAGTCGCAGTAGGCCGGGAGGGAAAATCGCTCACAGGGCAAGGAAACGCGATTTGGAGAAACCAAAGATTTCATATACCGCGCCAGTTGTCCTCATACACTACTTCGATAATCTTCACCTTCCCGCCGCACACTTCGCACTTATCAGAAGGCTTCTCCCCTTCATCCAAATAGTAAACTCGCACCCCTCGGCCAGAGCAGGTACACTCGCCACCAATCTCTCTCTTGAGCCTCAATGCTCGCAATGGATCGAGTCCAAAGTTTAATCCCATACCACCTTCATTCATCACTCAACCCTCTATCAATTAGACTGCCAGCGGTATGGATCATACCCGCCCGGTTGCTGGTTTGCTGCGTTCGCTTGTTGTCTCGCGGCCCGCTCCTCCTCCCATTTCCTCTCGCGCTCTTGCCGCTCTTCTTCCATTTTCCGCTTGCGCTCCTCAAGCTCTACCGTTGCTTTCGCTTCTCGTTCTGGCGCTCCAAGTCGCCACTCCCAATTCTCTATCAACTCCTGCTTTGCCTTTCGCTCTCGCTCGCTCGCTCTCCGCTCTACCTCATCTTCAAGCATCTTGCTCAATCGCCCATATAGCATCTGCGCTCGCCTATCTATTCTCAGTGCCCACAGAAACCGTCTCATGCTCTCTTCTTCTTCATACTGATAGAATCGAGGCGGATCAGACCCATATCTGATTATGTGATCTTGCAGATTGGTTCTTGCTGCCGCAATCTCTGGGCACTGCTTGAATATCTCATCTAAATCACGCTCTCCGTGATAGGAATAGTCATCTATGTAATACTTTTCTAGTTTCTTGAGCCGCTTGAGTTGACTGCCTTTCATCGCCGCCCCTCCCGCTTCTGTTTCTGCTTCTCGCGCTCTTTCCTCTTGTCTGAAAGTGGAGTCATTAAGCCTTCGAGGTGGCCTAGCCTCATCTCAATAGCCAAGTTGTCTGACAGCTTGATGGCGTGATCCATAATCGCTTTTGCAGCCTGCAACCGTATTCGAGGATTATCACTATCGAGCAGCTTTTCAAGCGTCTCAGCAGCCTTAGCACAATTAAGCGATAGCTTGCCAACAGCCTGACCAATCATCATATTGCGGGCCTTGTTCACCTTCCGCATGAACTCTTGATCCGCAAGCCGACGATAAACCGTGCGCTCGCCAACGCCTGCCCTTTCAGCCGCTTCTTTCACTGTATCGCCGCACGCCAGAGCGACGATCAAAGCGCCTTCACCGCGAGCAATATTTTTTTCATCGCTAAGAGCAATCGCCGTCTGCCTGCCATTATCCGCCATTTTCTGCCATCCCCCTCCAATGCTGATTTTGGCCTCTCTGAATCTCTTTTATCAAAATCCTCCGTAATCGCAACTTGGATTTATCGAAATCATCTTCGGTAATAAGAATCAAAAACGCTCTTAGCAGTTGATTGTAGAAAGGGCCAGCCTCTAAAACAGGAGGTAAATCGGCACTGTTTCACCTTGTTTTGACTGCTTGCATAGGTCAAGTTGAGGCAAGTTCGACAGGAAAACTGCGAAGAATCGGGCACTAAATAGAGCGATTCGACCCGCTTGTAGCATAACCCAATTGCTTTCTTAGCAGGGCATCTGAGAAACCACCGGACGCGCCCGCTAGTGGTTGAAAGCTGTTGAAGGCTGATTGATTGGCTGAAAGGTGAGTAGATTGAAAGCCAATAGAATTTCTGCCCGCTTTGGCTCATGATAATGCTGCCGAATGTGTAACTGAGAGAGAGACAGAGCCGGGAATCATGATCTGTCCAAAGAAGTTTGCCTGTAGTAGATTGAGGAGGGATGATACGAGCCTGAGCCAGATCAGAAGCGGACAAGCGGAAGCATTCTTCAACGGTGAGCTTCGGGGTGTGGTTCTTCCATCGTGTGCTGTTTTTACTACCCATGCTGATTTCCTGTTCCAGATTTACGGAAGACGCGATGCGAGCGTTTGATACTGTTATAACGATTCTCCTACTCCAACGTAAGCTATCAAGTTCACGCGAAGAGAGCGAGCCAAAACCGTGTGGCCTACCTTGTGGCCCACATTGGTCAAACTTTATGGTAATCCATAGCCATCTAGCGCAGTTGTGGTTGGCTGTAACCTGCAATTAATGGTTATTTAAGGGAAGGGATAGTAATCGGCGGATAGGTTAGCAGTTGTGTTCATAACCCCAAGGTCGGGAGTTCAAGTCTCCCCCCCGCTACTCTAAATTCAATAGCTTATGGGCAGCCTATCCGGTTGCCCTTTTTACTTCCGCCACATTTCCGCCACATTTTTCCTGTGCCGCCGCTCTTACAGCAGCATCCACCGTTCGCCGTTTGCCCTGATCTGTAGCATGGACATAGCGCATTGTCGTAGTGACGCTGGCGTGGCCCATGATCTCCTGAATGTCCTTCGGGCTTGCGCCTCCTTCCGCCGCGCAAGTGCCAAACGTGTGACGCCCCGCACAGTGAAAAGGTATGTGAGGGATGCCTGCATCCTCCAATGCACTCCTCCACGCCGTCTTAATATCAGTGATGGGCTTGCCGGTCTTCGGGTTCTCAAACAGATAACCGTTCGGCCCGGCTTCGTTGCAGAGGCGTTGGAACAGCGGACGGATGTTCGGGTGAATTGGCACGAGGCGCGGCTTGCCGTGCTCGCATGGCTTAACGCACAACTTGCATTTGCTCTTGAATACTGCCATCAGTCGTTACTCCTTTCACGACCGATAGACAGCTTTGACAGAGTAATTTTACACTGCTGAGCAGAGGTGAGTCTATGGCGTGAATGCTTATCATTTTCAGGCAAAGTCCAGTTGAGAAGCTCGGAAAGAAGAAACACAGGGCGGCCACCCGCATAACGGACCGGGATCAATCCTTTGCTGATCCAGGTCGAGACGGTTGAGGACTTAACTCGCAACAGGTCGGCGGCTTCATCCACGTCGAGAAAGACGATTTGAAGCAGGCGCACAAGGTCTTTTGCTTCCAACCGGCGGCTATGGTACTGCCGGGCTGGTTGACCGCTCCCGCCGCCCTCACTCCTCTCCTGGGCAAACGCCGCAGGCTATGTGCTTGGCCATCATTGAAACTCGGCGACGTCATCCTTCCTGGGGCGCAAAGAAGCTGCTCAAGATCCTCGAAAGAAAAGACTGTCCACGGTCTTTCAAAAGCCACGCCTAACAAACGGTTCGACCGGAGCCGCCGTATAGTGTCTTAATTGTGTGTGGCTGGCATTTTTGAACTATTGAAATCAGCCATTTACAAATCCAGCCACACACAATTAAGACACTATAAGCCGCCGAAGCGGGGTTCGTATGGTTTTTCAGTGTTCGGCAGCGGCCCGGTCAACCGGGGCGTTAGGCCGCTTGGAACGGCATGACAGGTAGAAAGACTATTGTTGTCTAGCAACTTGCGAAACCCCTTGACAGCACTCATAGTCCTGCACATTATTATGCCAAGCCAGAAGATGCCGAAATGCTTAGTATGAGCAGAAGCGTATTGATTTAGCTAATCTCATTCAGAGGCGTTCCTTCTTGGAGAAACAGTTCATAGGAGGCCATTATGAACAGCAAGCCCGTTTTAAAGTCTAATCTGAAATCCACCCCAAAACCACTGTTGTTTATTAGCCACCGACACATTGATAAAAACATTGCAGATGTAATTAGTAAGTTTGTGAAAAGTAAGAGTGGCGGCAGAGTGGAAATCTTTCAATCATCATCATGCTCAACCAAAGGGCCTCAGATAGGCAAGAATTTGAATCAACAATTGATGCAATATCTATGGAAAGCCAGCGCTGTAGTTCTGGTGTATACAACTCCGGATCAAGACTGGTCTTACTGTATGTGGGAATGTGGCGTCGCTATGGACCCTGAAAGCCCCGACACAAGGGTTATTCTATTTCAATGTGCCGGTCGCACTCCCGCAGTATTCGCCGATCAGGTCAGGGTAGATATCCGAAACTTGGTAGATATACAGAGATTTAGCAACGAATTCTTAACCAATCCAGCCTTTTTCCCAGGATATGGAAGGGCGATTGCCCCCGGTTTTCAGGAGAATAGTCCCGAAGTACTTGATGCCGCACAGGAACTATATGATAAGCTTCAGAAAGAAGCACCACCTTTAGCAGATGAGCCAGCGATTGAAGATTGGCCAGCATTTCCATTCCTACAACTCGAAATAAGCTTCGATCATGTAGATAGTATTTGTAATGCAACACCAAAGAAACGCTCTCAAGTTGCTAGGAATATAGTTAAACAACAATGTTTGATTAGTGGTGGAGATAAAGCAGCTGAACAGCTATTCGGCGTCCCCAGCCTTTCATCGGGCATGCCCTTTCAAAAGCTTATAGAAAAATGGAAGAAAAAGAATCCTCGCTCTCGATCAAAGTGGGTTGAAGCATTAAGCTGTCAAATTATGGATGGAGCCCAGTGGGATTTCCCCCAATTAGTATGGGAACTCATGCCGGGTATTGATAGAAATACTTGGTACGCCCCAATGTTGACGCGCGTACGCAAAATACCGAGCCGAAGATGTATACAATTCGACATCTACTTTTATAAGTTTTTCTTGGATACAGAAAAAAATTGCGTCAACATCGGCATACCAAGCGCATAATCGAGCAGATCGTGAAAATGATTTTATAATGCCCTGTATAACGGAGTTCGTTTGGTATTCGGTAGCGTCCTAACAAGCGCATGCAGCGGAGACCGCAGACAACTGCTCGAATGAAATCCGATGCTACATGCGGCCCCACTGATGCTGGGTCGTTGGGCCGCTAATATAGGTGTATAAATGACACGTAGACAGGTATCGAAACCAAGTCGGGCGTCCGAGGACTCGACCAACAAATCAAGCCTTCCTTTATCCAAGGGCGACGACTCATATCTTGATGAATACAAATTGGCTACCACAACATCTTTGGTGCATTTGCACTAGCAAGGAGTTATTGCAACAAAACTGGTGGGAATTAGTAGAAAAGCGGCGGGCGTCCGATTGAAGATCAGCGATGGAATAACGCATTGCGCCAAAGGCTCGTTCGTTTTGCGAAGAGAGTATTATCATTTTCCAAATCAAAGGCATAGAAATAGTCGCGCAATTTTCGTCATGTATTAAGTGTAGAGTGTATCAAACTGTTTGAAGGATAATGTGACCACGGGTACTTAATTGATTAAATGAGCACCGCGCAAATGTTTGCACGCTGAAATCACCAATACCATCATTGCTGTTGACTCATTAATCCTTCCAGTCTCAATTGGGATTTTCTAATCGGTTGCCAGATCGAGAACTTCAGCAGTATCCAATATGAAGTTGCCTCAATCGGATTTATAGAATTAGAGGCGCTGGCAATCTACCAACAGCCGACTCAATGGTGGGAAATAACAGAAGAGGGCATCATGAAGGCGGCCAAGATACTTCTGCTCTATTCAAACTCTTCCGATTATTTAAGTCAAGAACTGTACGCGATACTTAACTCATCAAGCAGTCCGATTCTTCAACTATATAGGGAACCAATAAGTGCTCGTGAGTCTGCTTTCTGCGAAAAGCATCTTTCTAATATCATCTCAAATGTCAGCCCCGACCTGATCTTCGTCTTCTTGCCACTACGTGCGCAGATTACCGTCGCCAGGCTCTTTCAATCAATCAGGGGAGCAATGCCAGACGCACTAATTATTGTAGTTCTTGAGGAGGGCGATCCAGGTGAGACGTTCGAATTGCTCAAACTCTGGGCGAGCGATTTTATAACCTTGCCTCTCAAGTCTTTTGATATTTTGCCGCGCGCCTGGAGATTGTTAGAACATAACCGTCGAACTACTGCATTAACCCACTCGCTTAAAGAAAAGCTTGGCTTGAAAAACCTCATTGGCGAGAGCGCAACCCTTCGTGCCGAAATCGAAAAGATTTCCCCAGTAACGAGGTGTGATGCAAGCGTTTTGATATCAGGAGAGAGCGGAACCGGCAAAGAACTGTTTGCGCGGGCGATCCATTATCTTAGCCCGCGCTCCAACAAACCTTTTGTCCCCGTGACCTGCGGGGCGATCCCTGTTGACTTAATCGAAAGCGAGCTTTTCGGGCACGAGCGAGGGGCCTTCACGGGTGCCTCAACCTCGCAGGTCGGACTGGTTCAAGAGGCCGAAGGCGGCACGATCTTCCTCGACGAGGTGGATTGCACCCCACTTCTAGCGCAGGTCAAGCTCTTGCGGTTCCTTCAGGAGAAGGAATATCGCCCGCTCGGGTCTGCGAAGACCCGCAAGGCAAATGTGCGAGTTATATCGGCGACCAATATCGTCTTGGAAGACGCGGTCAGGGAAGGGAAACTCCGCCAGGATTTGTACTACCGATTGAATATAGTCCCGCTCAAACTCCCGCCGCTCAGAGAGCGACGAGAAGACATCCCCCTCTTGGCGAGCCATTTCTTAGCCAAATATGCGACCGAGTTTAATAAAGATGTCCGTGACTTTACCGCAGAGGCTATGGCAAAACTTGCGCTCTATCAATGGCCAGGTAATGTGCGGGAATTGCAGCATACCATCGAGCGTGCGGTTGCGCTTTCCAATCAAGAGTATATCCGGGGCTGCGATCTCCTATTGTCGCAAATGGAAGATAGCCCAGACCAGGAATCGCTTCAGGAAGCAAAGGCGAATGTCGTCAGGCAGTTTGAGAAAACTTACATTCAGAGTCTTCTACGAACACATAATGGAAACATCACGAAAGCCGCGCAGGCCGCGCGCAAGAATCGGCGGGCCTTCTGGCAATTGATTCGCAAATACCAGATTGACCCGCAGATGTTCAAATCAGGCGGTTCATAAAGCAGGACAACTGGCTGCTTTCAGTATGACATTTTTGTCCTGCTCTCCTGCCCCATAATTTAGAAGCTTTCACCTCTCCGAATCGAGAACCCAGGACAAAAATGGCCTGCCGCAACCTCGCCCCTCACAGGATATCAAGTACTTAAGACTACGGCCCGATCTTTGCAAATAGATGATCTCGGAGATGGAAAATGAAAATTGGCACAGAACTATTCCACAACTGAAAAATCAGGCATTGCCTACCAGATCCTCGCGTACTTGCACCGCAATCCTGACGCGCAAGATACGTTGGAGGGGATAATAGAGTGGTGGTTATTGGAGCAAGATATAAGAAGGTCAGTCGCCAAAGTCGAGAAGGGGCTCGCCGAGCTTATGGCTGGAGGATTCATTGTTGAGCGCAAGGGGAGAGATTCGAGAGTCTATTATCGAATCAATCGCCGCAAAGCCAAAGCGATCTCGGCGCTGCTCAGGGCGCACTTTCAGCAATTGGAGTCAGTCAGCGATGCCGAGTAAGGCATCCCGATTAGACGGCTCTCACCACAGTTGTTATTTCGAAGAAATTTGGCCCGGAGCTTGAATGAGCGCGCTTCGGCCTCTTCGGTAGTGATTCCGTTGTGGCCTGCGCCCTACCACGATGACAAAGTCAACGCCAAGCATGAGAATTCGTCGCTTTAAAGTTCTTGCCAGTCTGCTTCTGATAAGCGCACGCAACAGAGAGGAGAAGAGAATATGCCTCGTTCCAATTACAGTGAATCGCCACGTCAGTATGAGAATATCCGGCAAGTCTTAGCCCCGCACTTGAGGAATAGGCCCTCAAGAGAGATCGAAGCTATGTTTGAAAGTGCCGATATGCCAGCCGAGGATCTGGAAAGCTTTCTCAGCACCCTGGGCAACATTGGCAGAAGCGTCGTTAGGGCAGTGCCACAGGTCCTTCCTGGTGTCATTCAAGGCGCAACTACTGGAGCAGCCCTGGGCCCGTTTGGTGCGCTCGGAGGCGCTCTAATTGGCGGCGTTGGCAGCGCGTTGAGTGGGCAGCAGCGCCCGCCGGGTCAACCAAGTCAACGTGGAAGGCGTGCCTCAGGGACTCCGCAAGCGGGGGGAACGGGGGGAGCGGGAGGAGCCGGTGCTGCCGCCAATCAATTATTTCAGACAATGTTTCGACCGGAGACGCTTCAAGCCTTGATGTCCATGATGATGGGCGGAGCTGGTCGGCAGAATGTCCCGGTTGGAAACACACCTGTTCCTGTCGGCGCATTCACAAACCTTTTAGGGATGCTGGCAAACCGGGCTTCAGCAGAATACAACGCCACGATTGGCGCTACAGGAGAATCTGTTCCACGCTACATGGAGAATTATGCAGGTGAGATAGAAAGCGATCCTGCGGTCGCAGAGAACAGGGCCGAAAGACTCCTTGAGATGCTACAAGAAACCGACCTGGAGCAGAATCATTCGTACTCAGTGAAGCGCTCTGTAGAGTATGAATACTATGAGGACTACCCGGAAGATTACGAGGATACCCCGGAAACGGACGAACAGATATACGACGCAATAGAGCTTGATGAGTTCTATAGCCAAAACGAGTCCTGGTGAGGTTCTTATGAGCATGGACATTAGTTCAATTCTGTTGGAAGCAATCACGAATCGTTCCAGCATTAACCCCGCAATGCTGCTCGCGCAGATGGAGGACGCAGACCCGACCATCGGTTTGATAGCAAAGTACATGGCTCAAAGGCAGGCCGAAGAGCGAGAAAGCAAATCTTCGGATGAGGAAGAGGACGAATTGGAACTGGCTGAATGCTCGGATAAATTGGATAGAACGCACGAACAGTCTGTCGAAAGAGCGCGCGCACTCCGCGAGCTTCGCCGCAATGTCGAATCCATGTACGCGGAACTTGAAGTATTGCGCGATAGAAATGACTCTCTCGCAGAGGCGCTTGGAGCTTGTTACTTGTGTTGGGGGCAAGATGTGCAATGCCCTGTCTGTTTGGGAAATGGGCAACCGGGTTATTTCGAGCCTGATAGAGAGTTGTTTGCGCAATTGATAAAACCGGCGGCGAGCCGGTTTCAAAAGCGAGAGGGCGCTGTTCGTCGTACTTCCAAAAAGACGAATCCGCGCTTGCCATCAAATTCTGGATCAACGAAAGGAGAAGACAATGAACGGTAATGGCTCCCGCTACGAAGCGGATACTTTAGAATACCTTGCTGGAGAACTTGAAGACTTTGAGTCTGATGAAACTGATGAGTCCGATCTGGAGGCCGCAGGTCGTCGAGTCAATCGCCGCCCTCCGCGAGTAGCGCAGGGAAAGGGCTTATTCCGCCCGCGACCCAGCACGGGCGCGACCGGCAACTACGTCACGCAAGTCCAGTTGCAGACGGCTCTTGCGCGCGTCAGCTCTGAGATAAAGACGAATTCCGAGGCGATCAAAACCGTCTCTACCCGAGTCACCGCGGTAAGCACGGAACAAACACGCCAGACCGCCGCGCTGAAGAAAGAGGCCGCTGACCGCAGGAAGGAGTCGGATCAAGCAAAGAAGGATGTCCGCCAGATTCGCGACATGTCCGCGATCCTTCCTCTGCTATCCAGGCCCAAGACCATCACGCTTGCGACAGCGGTAGATAATTTACCTGCGGGCACGAAAGTGGCCGTAGACTCCGGCGACAGCCTCAGCCTCTTGTTGCCTTTCATGCTGTTTGGCGGCATGGGGGGAGGGGGAACCGGGTCTGGAAGTGAGGGCGGTTCCGACAACAGCATGATGATGATGGCAATGGTACTGGCACTGGGAAAGTAAGCCCTGTGCAGGGTGACTAAACCATGCTGTAGAAAGGAGACGACCATATGGCTACGTTTAATGTTGTAGGCTTTTTGCTTGGCCGCACCATGGCGGAGCGGGAAAATGTTACTGACCAGAACGCTGTGAATCGGATCGGGCTAATCGGCGGGGTCATGGGTTTTTCGCCAGTCGGGGTAGTGCTGACGACAGAGCTGGCTCGACGCGAGGGTGCTGCCGCCGCGCCCGCCACCCAACCCGGAGCGAAAGTTCAGGTTCCTGATGTCGTAGATCTGTCCGTCGAAGTCGCAAAGGCAGAGCTTAATAATCTCGGATTACAGGCTCAACTTGCTGAAGTGCGCAGCAACGCAGTGCCGGGTATTGTCGTTGCCCAGGACCCCAAGGAAGGCACACTGGTCTCCGCAGGCAGTGCGGTGACACTAACCGTCAGTACGGGTGACGGGTTTGTCAAAGTGCCGGACGTCACGGACATACCATTTGCAGAAGCGAAGAAGACGATTGAAGGTCTGAACTTTACCTTAGTTCGACTAGAACTCAAAGCCGATGACGCATTCACGGAAAAGGTCATGATTCAGGTCCCGGCTGCAGACGAAAAGGCCGAGCCAGGAAGCGCGGTTACTGTTATTGTCGGCATTGCTAGAGACGACACGGGCCAGGTCCCGGTGCCGGTGCCATGCGTCATAAATTTGACCTTCACCCAAGCAGTGGAAAAGATCAATGAGGTCGGCCTGGTCGCCAATCAAGGCGAGGGGACGCAGGGCGCAGAGCGCCAGGTCATCAAGCAGACTCCAGCGGCAGGGACATTAGTAGTCCCCGGTAGCAGCGTGATATTAGATACAGACCAGGTAGACTGACCGGGCGGCGGTCTCATAGACGTTGTCTGAAAAGTTTGAGACGCCGGGCGCTAAGAAAGACGATCCACCTTGCCAGGCTCATTCTGCGCGAAGGCTCAAGAGCATCTTCGGGCGAGGTGGATAGCTGAAATAGGCTACAGGAGCCTATTTCAAGGCGTCCGTGCTTCTCGTCTTTTCATCGCACCGCATGAATCTGCCTGCGCGGCTGCCGCCGCCGCCCGCCCAACATCAGCCGCGCGAATATGACCTGTGTTTACCAGAGAAGTATTTCAACTGCTCGGCGCTGCCCGTATCAATGAAGACCGCAAGCAGACTTGCTCGAAATCGGGCAACACTTAATTGAGCTAGCTCCTCACCTCGCCGGTCATGATTTTTATCAAGGCTGAAGCAGGCACGGCCTCTGGTCGCTCTCTTCCGCCATTGACTTTCAACAATTCTCTTGAGAGGTCAAGTGATGGATCCCGCGCTTTGGGAATTGATTGAGGAAGGAAACGGTGATGACGAGATAGCCGCAATTATTCGCCTGGGTCAGCCCGGAACCCCGCCCGATGGAGTCAGGCTGGTTGCTCAGTTCGCAGATATAGCAACCTGCCGTCTCAAACGTGTAGCCATTCCCGCCGTCAGGGAAGAAGAAGAGGTAGTAAGCTTTAAAGCGCCACGGCTGCTGGCTCCTGAGGAAGAGGTTGAGCTTGATGATTATGAGGATTTTGAGAGTTCGCGTTCGTTCGTCGATGAGCGCCGCCCGCCAAACCTGACTGCCACAGGGCGCGGCGTCGTCATCGGCGTTGTGGATTGGGGATGTGACTTTGTTCACCCCGATTTTAGGAACGCTGATGGCAGCACGCGGCTTCTGGCCTTGTGGGACCAGCGACCAAGCTCTACCACAGAGCCTTCTAACCGCTATGGCTATGGCCGCATTCACACACGCGAAGCCATCAACCGGGCGTTAGAAGCTGATGACCCTTACGTCGCCCTTGATTATCATCCGGCTGATTCGGATACGGGGCGAGGCGCACACGGCACGCACGTCTTAGGCATTGCCTGTGGAAACGGGCGCGCAGGCGGGCCGCCGGGAGTAGCTCCCGCAGCAGATATCGTTTTTGTCCACTCGTCAACGTGGGGGCCTGAAGGGCTCGCCAAACTTGGCGACTCGGTCACGCTGCTCGAAGCCGTAGATTTCATCCTGCAAACCGCCGGGAATCGCCCTTGCGTGATCAATCTCAGCATGGGCCGCCACGGCGAGCAACACGATGGCTCAACGCTGGTAGAGCAGGGACTCGATGCGGCTTTAAGAGTCGCACCGGGGCGTGCAATCGTACAAAGCACGGGCAACTACTTCGACCGCAGAATACATTCTTCGGGTCAAATGCGGCCTACCGAAGAAAAGACTCTTGTATGGGAAATCCATACAGGCGATGTTACGGCCAACGAGATGGAAATATGGTATTCCGGCCTGGATTGCCTGGACGTTGAAATCCGCTCGCCCGGCGATGAATTATTAACGCAGGTTACGCTAGGGAAACAAGCTGCACTCACGATAGAAGGCCGGTTAATAGGCAAGATTTACCACAGGCGCTCTGAGCCAAATAACCTATGTAATCATATTGAGATATTTCTGTACTCTGACGCCCCGCAAGGCGGATGGAAAGTGACGCTCACCGGCAAGGACGTGGTTGATGGGCGTTTCCACGCGTGGATCGAGCGTGATGCAGTCTGCCCGAATTGCCAGTCGAGATTCCGCAAAGAGGACGCCGTAGCCCTCTCTACGACAGGCACTATCTGCAATGGCTTTAGAACAATTGCTGTGGGCGCTTACAATCCTCATTCTACGAGGAGAGAGCTAGCTCCTTTCAGCAGTTCTGGCCCCACGCGCGATGGTCGTCAAAAGCCCGATCTGATTGCGCCCGGCGTGCTCATACTTGCGGCCCGCTCCGCGCCTAAAGAACCGCACGGCGACACGCCCCTGCTCACACGAATGTCGGGAACCAGCATGGCGTCGCCCTACGTGGCGGGAACTGTGGCTCTGATGTTCGAAGCCGCTCAACGCCCGCTGCGAATCGAAGAGACGCATAATCTCCTGCTTGCCAGCACACGCAAGGCGTCTGCGCCGATTGAGAGCATACATCGCGTAGGCAGCGGCTACTGTGACATGGAGCACGCGGTGAGAGCAGCGGGCCGTGTTGGCGGCATTGGTCCGCAAGTTAAGCGAGAGAACGTGGAGGGAGAATTAACCATGAATCCAGTGTATGAAGACACAGCAACTACAGATCCCAGAGAGCATATCTCTGAGGCGGACAACTCCGGCGAGCATTTGACGCCTCTCGCACTATTCGACGAAGAGCAGTACGAATCCGGCGAGGCAGGTTTTGAAGAAGACTATGAGTTCTCGGGCCAAGAGAGCTTGGAGCAAGAGGATTTTTTTGACGGACTACACACTATCGAGTTCTTCGAAGAAGAGGTTAGGCAAGAGGAAGACTACTCTTATGTGGACTCGTCCGTGCCAGCCGAATCTGATGAATTGGAGTCCTGCGGCGAAGGATGCGCTTGCCATGACTGCCATGCTGAGTTTGCTGATGCGGCAGATGAATCGCTTTGGGTCGAGCAGGATTTGATTGCTAATGAATCTTTCGAACCTGCATTGGGAGAATTCTCCTCGCATGATGTGATTGATTCGAGAATTGATGTCAGCGCTCAGTTCGCGCTCCTTAGAATGCAGAGAGAAGGCGGGGCCGCAGCCGTTGATGCCGCGCAGATGCTCGAAGCGATAAAGATTACAAATCAGCTCGCGGGCATTTTTGGAGATGATCTGCGCGCAGCGGCTGACCTGGCGAGGCGATTGAACACTCAGAGGTGGCTGCTGGTGCCCAACGGAGAAGACGCCGCGCTGGTGCTCGATCCGGCGGCTCCGACTGTTGCGCCACCTACGATCATATTCCGAGGCGGAGAAGGAAGGCCGCCCCGGGACGGTGTGCGATCCATTCCTCAGCGGCTCGATCCGGCGCTCAGGAAGGCATGGGCAACATTCCAACTCCTGCGAGCCGGACGACTGGTGCAATGCAATCTTCTGATTCCGGGCGGGCCGCCATCGTTTGGCGCTTCGGTTGAATCTCAAGCATTGCTCGGCGCAGCTATCAGCAACCTTGTGCCGTCAATCCTTTGCACGAACCCGCAGCATGTGCCTCCGATTGAAGGCCCTGCAACCGTAAGCATCGCCCTTTCTGAACCTGTCTCGCAAAGAGAAAGCCTCGACATGTTTGGAGAGGCATCACACATAGATTTGATACTGCCGGTCGGTCAAGTGGTCGTCGCTACCGCAACGGGCAGCCCTCTTCCGGTCGGCACGCCTGCTTATACATGGGCGAATACCGATCCGAGTGTGGCGCGAGTGGTTGATCCGGCCAATAACAGACAGACTCACCCTAACAACGTGACGATTACGGGATTGAGGCCGGGCACAGCGACAATCACTGTCACCTATCGCCATCAATCAGGAGCAACGGCGACCGCCGACATCAGTCTCACAGTCGTCAAAGTGGAGATGATCGAACTCCAAAATCCGCCCGGCAGGCCCGATGCCATTCCCGGGATCAACGATCTGGAAAGACCTATATTGCTGAGGGGTGTGGCCAACAGGACGGCTAAAGTCAAATTCGAGCCTACTAGCTTCTGGGCAGGGAAGACAGCGCAATGGACATTCACATCAATAGGTCGCGTGAGAGGAAGGCTCATAGCGGGACACAATACGAATCTGGAACAGGAACGAGGTTTCAACTTCACTCCGTCAAATCAAAGAAGCGTCATCAATGCGAATGGCACTGCTGCCGTGCGCGTAAACATGCCGCCCGTAGCATTCAATAAATGCAAGCTTGAGATTGCTTCGGTTGATTCTCCAACGGTGAAAACGGCGATTAATCTCGAAGTGCCGGGCATAGTCGTCATAGATCCAGGTCACGGAGGAAATGCAAACCTGAGCGGCTCCAGCTCTAATAATGCCACAAGTGTCAGCGGCGTCCTCGAAAAGATTATGACCTTGGACATTGGGATTCGCGTTCGTGACGCATTGAACGCTCTGAGGACGAGCAATACGCGCAACCTCCGCGTCTTCATGACCCGTGACACAGACGTTAATGTTGCAGGCGCGGCAAGGGCAAATGTGGCGAGAGACAATGGAGCGGATGTTCTTCTAAGCATCCATTTCAACGCCGACTCTAATGCCAACACTAGAGGCATAGAAACATTCGTTCGCGCGCTGTCGAATAATAATGTAAATCGCGACGAAGACCTTGGGCTCGCCAGACGAATACAAAACGCAGTGGTCGGCGTCATTGGCTCTCGCGACAGGGGGGTGAAAGATGATACGGCTACAAACCCCGGCAGCCTTGCCGTGTTGAGTGATATCTCTCTTGGAAACACTGCGGCGTTACATCCCATTCGTTCATGCCTGGTCGAGCTTGAATTCATTACGAACCCGACAGTGGACCAGCTTTTCAACACAGGCGCTAATATCAACAACTTTCGTCAGCAGGTAGCAAACGCAATAAGAGATGCGATTGTCGAGGACCTTCTAAATCAACCCTGACGAATCGAATTGATGAGGGATGATTCATTCGACAGCGAAATCTCTAAAGGAGGCGTTAATCATGATCACCGAGTTGGATAAAGAGGAAAGAGTTGAATCAAGTCTTATAGACCTGGCTGATGCAGTTGTAACTACTGGAACAGGCTCGCGCTCTCCGGGTTCGCTGCTTAATCATATTCTATCGAGGGCTGAAATTGATCAGCCTTTGCGCTCCACTATCGCCGGAGGCAGAGCCTTTCATTCACCGGCAGCGATCTTTGACGCCTTTGCGCCTGCCGGAAGTCCCTCACTGCGCCAGCACTTCGAGCAGTTCCTGGACCTGGTGGCAGCTCCGGCAGAGGTCGTTGACCCTGAGAGTTTACAACCGGGAGATTTTCTGGTCAGGCGCGGCGAAGGGAGCCTCGGTCATCTGGCGATGATGGTCAACGGGCAGGCGATTCATTCCGAAGACCTGGGCGAAGCAAGGATGACGCCCGAAGGGAATCGCGAAGGTCTTTATGTTCAGGTGGCGGAATCAGGGCTGTTCCCGCACAGCAGTCGAGACGGCTTCGCACGCAGGCTATCTAATGGCGCTCGCCGGTTGGACCATGACCAGATGATCGTTCGACTCAAGCCCGGTATCGCTAGCTTTGAAGGTTTCCAGGAAGATAACGGCACGGGCATTCCTGCGTCACGCCTTCAATGGCCGGGAGCTTCACAACCGCAGTTAGACTTCATGCGAAACGTCTACGAAAGCCAGGTTAGGAGAGCTTTACAACGCCGCTCCTTCATATCTGACGTGCCCGAATCGGAGCTTGCCATCATCGAGGAGACGTACAAAGCACGAACACAAGCGGCTGCCAGTTGCGTTGAACTCCTGGCGGCAGCGCGCGCAGCGCTCGATCAACAGAAGCGCGATGGTGTTGAGCTTGCCCGGACAGTTGAACGCGTCTACCTCGTTAGCGCTTACCGCTCTGCGTCGCAACAGTTCTCCGGCTGGCAACGCAACTTTCCTCGTTACTATCAACAGACTCACGAGCACAGAGCCACGCTCGGCGGCGGCGAGCACGGCGCGGCGGCGGCAGATTATCTGGCGCAATACATTGGAGCGAGATTGGCTGCACCCGGCTTCAGCCTGCACAATAATGGGCGCGCGGTGGATTTCGGCACGCGCGCCGGTGGGCAAAACTTGGGGGCGAGCACTAGCACTGCGAGCATACAAAACTGGCGTCGCTCATGGTTTTTCACATGGTTGACGGAGAATGCTTCTCGCTTCAACTATTATCAGAATACGTCAATCAATGAACCCTGGCACTGGGAGTACAGAGACAGAGCCAGTAGTGAACATCAAAGTGAGGTGGAAAGCGTCGTTTGGCCTGAAGTGACTGGCGAGTCCATAATCATTCCCGCTGGCCGTGAAGAGCTTTCAAATATTCCGCTCCTGCGCGGCCACAGAGGGACTCAGCCTGACCTCATCCTCCGATGGAATAACATCGATAGCGCCACGACATCTATAGACGTAGTTGTGCATCTTCACGGGTATTCCGACCGCCGCGAGCGGATGAGCATTCGAGTGAATAAGGAACCGGCAAGCGGGCTTGATTTTCGCAACCCTGACAATCCTGCCGATACGTCCGTTGAGCGGCTTCGCCCGACGCTCGCAGTCTTGCCGCGCGGCAACTACTTCGGAGGCGATTCAGGAGCAGGCTACAATTTCCCCGCCCTGATCACTCCTACAGGGCTGCGGGACCTGATTGAATTTTCGTTAAGGCACTTTGCTACAGGAAACGGAATACAGAACTTGCAAATGAATCGCCTTATCATAACGGCGCATTCCGGCGGCGGCGCGCCCTTGATGCGCATCCTGCAACACCTTGACCCTCATGAAGTACACGCCTTCGACGCGCTTTATGGTGATGCCTCGAACCTCATCAGTTGGGCGCGAAGTCGTATTGTTCGCGATCAAACAGAATTGGATCAACCGATGAGCCGTGATGCGCGACAGTACATGCAAGAAGGAGGAGGCGCGCTGCGTGTTTTTTATAGACCCGGTACGCAAGCGCAAAGTCTCGCAGTGCATCGCGCGGTTTGCGCGGCGTTGCCACCGAGGCCACGAGCATCAGCCATCCTCTCGGAGTGGTATCGAGTGGAGCGCACAGGGGTCAGCCACAATCAGATACCTCGGCGATTCGGGTGGCGACTTCTTGCAGATGCAAGTGTATCGGTGCCCGACGCAACGCAACTCACATGCGACACGCGATCGCAGACCGACAGACCCTCTCATCGCCCTCAAGGATCGGCTACGAATACAGGCACTAGCTCACAGGGTCGGCAAGGCGGCTCGACCGCTACTCAAGCAGGCAACCGCCCATCTGCCGATGGCCCACCTCAAGCCGATCAGACTTCATCTGGTTCGAGTAGCCAACCTGCGACTGCCGCCTCCGGAGGGCTTGCTGGCTTCACGCCCGCTGAAATGAAGGCGTTGCATATGACGACGACTTTCGAGAATGGCAGGCCGCTGAATTTCGGAGGGCTGTCTGGTAATTTTGATGGTCAGGGGCTGTCATTCGGCATGCTCCAGTGGAACATCGGCACGGGCAGTCTTCAGCCGCTGCTAAACGAGTTCGCGCGAGATCATGCGCAGCACTTTGACGCAATCTTCGGCACGGATGCGGCGCGACTTCGGCAAGTGCTGACCCAAAATCGAGATGAGCAAATGAGATTTATCGGTTCGATAAATGACTCGCGCAATCATATTATCGAACCCTGGGCAGGTTATTTTCGTGCGCTCGCCGATGAACCGACGTTTCAGCAAATTCAAATCGCGCAAGTCCGCCCGCGCATGCGGGCTGCCGAAAGATATGCCCGACAGTTTGGCCTGCGAAGCGAACGCGGCCTTGCGTTCATGTTTGATGTGGTGACCGCGCACGGCGGAGGCTGGCTCGACAACCGACGCTGCCATGGGTGTAATAACCAAACGCGACACGCTCGGATTGATGCGCGTCGCGCCGAACTTGAGCAACAGCAAGGGCATCCGTCTGATGAGCGACAGCTTCTTGAGATCATCGCCAACGTGCTTGCAGACACAGTGAATCCTCGATGGCGAAATAATGTTCTTAGAAGACGTATGACAATTGCCGCAGGCAGAGGCAAGGTCCACGGACATGATTTTGATCTGGCGCGCGAGTTTGGCCTGGGAGATGCTCCGTGGGAAACATCTTCTGGTGATCCTATCGGCGAACAGTCATCAGATGTTCCGATTACGCAGCGAGCCACGTCTCCACATCGGGTGCCATCCCAACCGCAGACTGAAGCGACTGCGGCGCAGTACTCGCCTCCGGGAGGCAGGCAATACACTCCTGCGACCTATGCTTTCCGATGCAGACCCGACCCTGCCACAGTAACTCCGGCCACGCTGCTTCCATCACCAACTTCCGATGCTGACGCAGCGACCCGCATCGCTCTGCAACGAGTGGGATTGAGCGATCAGGCAATTAGACGCCTTAAGACCGGCGGTCTGGAGGCATTGCACCCGATAGCGAGTACGTTTGGCCCCGCTGCTCTTGAAGAACTGTTCCGACGGTTGCGATATAACGAGCGTCAAATCGCGAACCCTCCGAACACCTATGATGGTCAGCAAGTCTTGAGGCGACGGCTCGGTGTTACGAGCAACGCGACATTGCTTGCGCCCCGACTGCTTCTTACTATTCCGGGGCATTTCCGTGAGCTTGCGCGGCGTGCGCCAAACGCTCAGGAAGCCTTCGCGCTTGAAAACCTCGGTTGGCTGATTATGAGGGCGCTACTGGCCGTTGTTAACACAGCTACCGGAGTGAACTGGTGGCTGCCGCCGCCTCCATCATTTGTGACTCCCTTCGCGAACCCATTGCCGCCGTTTAGCCAGGCAGTGCATGACATAATCACGCTCGCGGGTCTCATAGATACGACTTTGAGTGCAAATGACTATAATGCCCATTTCAACGTGTGGTCCAATGGGCTAGCTTGCAGGGCCTGGCGGCTGGAAACGGGCCTGGACCATAGCAGTCAGGGCGCGGGACAACCTTTTTATACTCAATTGATCACGATTCCGGCGGCGATTGACATATCCGCGCAGCGACAACAGGTCGAGCAAGTATGGGAGCGGAGAGTTGCACAAACTGAAGGGCAATACCAGAATGACGCTGATCGCCTGACTCACGCTTTAACCACGTGCGACAACGATTATCTACGCCCGTTACACCTGACCAGCACAGCATCTCTAGGTAGGCTGGAGATGGTATACGATTTTCCGGCGCGGATAGGTGATCGACTCATAAGCGGGCTGATGGTTCTCAGCGCTATTCAACCTGTAGTCGAACAGGTGTTTCAGACTATTCATGACTTGGGCTGGAACGACCTATTATTCCAGACCGCAGGTGCGGGCTGCTTCAGAGGAGTAAAGCTTCCCGCCGACCCGAGCAATCCGCAGCGACGTCATGCGGCAGCGCGCAGGATGTCTAATCACAGTCTCGGAATTGCAATTGACTTCAACTCGTTTGAAAACGGCCAACGCACAACAGGCAGTATGGATCCGCGCATCACGGCATTATTTGAGGCGTTCCATTTCCGCTGGGGGCGTTGCTTCGGTGTTTCCGATCCCATGCACTTTGAATACTGATATCATTCATCGGGATGTCGCGATCTTCATCTATCTTCGTTTGGGTGACGTGGATGTTACCCCGGTAAAAATCTACATCCTGCTTTCGCACAACCTTCTTGCCTGTTGCCAATTCCTCTTGAACGGCTCCGGTGTTTCTTTGCCTAAGGCGCTGTTAAGGCAACAAGGCAGGTTAGGGTGAACGCATGTTGATAGCCCACATCGTTAATCAACATTTGGCGTGGGCGGCGTGTACCTAACGGCTTGCCTTGATGTCGTAGGCCCACAATGTCCCGAGTTCGCGAATGTAAAGCCTCCCATTAGCAATCACCGGATACGCCCACGACTTCTCCGGCATCGGCCCCAGGCGATTATGCTTCGGCTGTGCCGGTGGAGTGAATCGGCCCTTTTCGCGATAGGCCTCCGGCGTCGCCTCGACTAACGCCATTTCTCCATTCTCCCCGTGAAGATATAAAAGCCCATCGGCGTAGGCTACTGAACCCCTGCCGATACTCTCAGCCTGCCATTTCAGCTTCCCCGTAGTGAACTCCACTGCTACCAGCCCTGTGCTCGCCGTGCCGTAAAGATATTCACCAACCAGCACTGATCCACCCATGCTGTTCGGAAGCCCGCGCTCGAAGTAGACCTGCTCTGCGGCGACTCCGCTGCGATCCGACTTTAAACGGACGAGCCCCCCTCCGATGCCATTGGCCCCGCCGTACACATATCCGTCACGAGCAACTGGAGTCACCATTTGTGCCATACCCTTGACAACCTCCGCATAGCGCCAGAGGAACTGGCCCGTCTTCGCATCAACTCCGACTATGCCCTTGCTCAAAAACTGCACATATTGTTTTCGACCACCCACTTGAACGACGATCGCCGACGCATAACCCGCAGGGTCGCCACCCGGGACCGCCGATTTCCAGATGACCGCGCCCGTCTTTTTGTTGAGCGCCAATAGCGTGGCCTGCGCGCCACCGGGGGTTACGACAACGACGTCACCATCAACCAACGGAGACTCTGCATAGGCCCACACGCCCTGCTGGCCGCCGAACTCTTTTCGGATGTTCTTCTGCCATCGAATCTTGCCGCTCCCTGTTTCGAGGCATGCGATGTCACCGTCCGAACTCAGCGCGTAGATGAAATTTCCGTCAACGGTCGGCGTGGACCGGGCCTTCGCGTAAAGGAAGTCACTCGGGTTTCCTACGTTGCCGATGCGCGTTGTCCAGATAGGTTTTCCATCCTGAGTTGAGAGAGCCTGAACAAACTCATTCTCCATGCCACGGTTGCTCATCAGGTAGATCCGCGTTCCGACGACCGCCGGCGTCGAATAGCCGTCCCCTATGTCGTTGACTTGCCAGAGCAGTTTCGGTCCCTCCGCCGGCCATTGTTTAAGGAGGCCGCTCTCCTGCGATATCCCGTTACGTTGCGGACCTCGCCACTGAGGCCAGTCGGAAGTCGAAGTACCCATGCTGGCAGTCCCCGTGACGGATACGGATGAAAAGCACAAACAAAACGCTGCTATGGTAGTTAGTAATCTTAACTTCACTGTCTTCTCCTTCTGACTATCGGAATTGCTTTTAGATCTTGCTGCCCTTCGCTGGTACGATCAGTTTTGGGTAGCATTCTTATTTACGAAAAATTTCACTCTAAGGATGACGAAAATGTCAGTGCTTTCCTGACTCCTTCAATAGCTATCTGATTTCTGCTTTCCAGTGTTGCATAATCCTGCTTGATTTGAACTGGTTCATTCATGGCGCAAGGCCACCAGCGGATCAACGCGGGCTGCACGGCGCGCCGGGATGTAACAAGCCAGTAAAGCAACAGCAACCAATAAAACCGCTACGCCAAAGAAGGTGACGGTGTCAGTCGCGCCTACGCCGAATAACAAACTTGCCAATACGCGCGTCAATGCAAACGCGCCCGACAATCCCATCACGATTCCAATCACCACCATTCGCATCCCCTGACTAACAATCAAGCGCAACACATCGCGGACTTGCGCGCCGAGCGCCATCCGTATGCCCACTTCTCGCGTGCGTTGGCTGACGGCATACGTCATCACGCTATACAGCCCAATCGTCGCTAACACCAACGCCAGCACTCCAAAGGTCGAAGCCATTCCCGCCGCCACGCGCGGCCCCCAATACGCTAACGACAGATTCTCTTCCGCCATCATCACGCCCACAACCGGCAGCCGGGCGTCCAGTTGCGCGATTTCGTGGCGCGTGCTTTCCACCACCGCTGGTAAAGCGCCAGCCGATTGAGCGCTGATCAGCAACGTCATTGCTGTGCGTGGCTGCTGATAGACGGGCAGGAACATGAACGGTTGCCGATCTTCGTACAAACTGCGATAGCGTCCGTCTTTGGCAATGCCGATGATTTGCATCAACGGCGTGCCCTGAGAAAGACGAAAGCGTTTCCCCATCGCGTGCTCGGCGCTGCCATAAAACCGGCGCGCAAATTCCTGATTGACGATCACGACGGGAGGCGCATCGACCGTATCGCGGTCGGTGAAATCGCGCCCCTCTACCAGCGGCGTCCGTAGCGTGTCAAAATACTTCGGCGTCACATAACTGCAATCGGAGCTGACGCCCTGATTCGGCGGTGGGTCAGTCTCGCCTTCTTTCACAATCGGGCCGCGTGAGGTGTGGCCAACCATGAGCGGCATTTCGTTGACCAGCGAAGCCATCCGCACGCCGGGCTGCGCTTCGATGCGGCGCAGGAGTTCGGGAAAAAATCGCTTGGTGGTTTCCTGATCGTCGTAGGCCAGCAAATTGGGGTTAATCATCATCGTGACCAGATTTTCGGTCTGGAAGCCGGGATCGGTTTTGAGGGCTTTGCTCAGGCTGCGAATAAACAGCCCCGCACAAATCAACACGATGATGGAAATCGTGACTTGTGCTACAACCAGCGCGCCACGCAGATTCCAACGACGACGGCTGTTAGATGGTCTTCCTGCCATACCTTTGATCACGGCCACCAGATCAGTCCGCGAAGAAAGCCACGCCGGAGCCAAACCAAAGATCACGCCTGTTAATAGAGAAATCACAAGCATCCATTTCAACACATATCCATCCGGCGCAAAGTCTATACTGATCGGGTACGGAACAGGAGGGAAAATCGCCCATATCACATTCGCTCCCCGGTAGGCAAACGCACAACCCAGCACGCCGCCCAGCAAGGCAAGCAACACGCTTTCCGTCAGCAGTTGCCGCACTATGCGTCCACGGCCCGCGCCAAGCGCCAGCCGAATCCCAATCTCTTTGGCGCGCGTGACTGCCCGTGCCAGCATCAAATTCGCCACATTGGCGCAGGCCACCAGCAACACCAGACCGGCGATGCACAAAGCCAGCAAACCGCCGTACTTGATAATTTTGGTTGCCCCCTGATACCGCCCATCCACTTCCGTAGTGAGCTGGATTTTGGTGTCAGCATTCTCACGGGGATATAGTTTCGCTAGACTGTCAGCCACCAGATTCAAATCCGTTTCCGCCTGCGCCATCGTCAGGCCGGGTTTCAAACGCCCGTACAGATTGAATAAGGCATAACTGCGATCCGTTTTCCAATCCGCGCGGCGGCCAAATTTTTGTGCCATCATCAAAGGCGTCCAGAACGCCTCGCGGAGATAAAATACCGAGCCGAGAAACGATTCCGGCATGACACCGATGACGGTGAATGGCAGGCCGTTCAGGTAAATCGTCTTGCCCACAACGCCCGTGTCTGCATTGAAGCGCCGCTGCCACAACGAATGACTGATCACCGTCACCGGATGAGCATTCGGCGTGCGATCTTCTTCCGGCAAAAAGCCGCGCCCCAGCACCGGTTTGACGCCTATCACGTCAAAATAATTGCCGCTGACCAATTCTCCCCAGACGACCTCCGCGCGCTCGCTGTCGCCGGCATTGCGGCTCTCGCTGGAACTGATGCCTGCCGAAGTCTCCGTCCACGCGCAGAGGTCGGAAAAGCTATTGTTTTGCTCTCGCAAATCCTCGTAATTCGGATAGGAAAACCGCTCCCAAACTTGCGTATCAGTTTTTTTGCCCCAATACGGAGAGACTAATTCCGCTGGCTTTTCCACGGGCAGCGGGCGCAGGACAAAGCCGTTAACTGCGCTCAAAATGGCGGTATTCACGCCGATTCCCAACGCTAAGGCCAGGACGGCAACCGTCGTAAAGCCAGGTTGTTTCGCTAACATTCGCGCGCCATAGCGCAGGTCTTGCAGCAGGTCCCCCAGCCACCGTGTCCCACGGGCATCGCGGCACATCTCCTTGACCTGCTCCGGACCACCAAGAGCAAGACGGGCCTGTCGTCGCGCTTCCTCGGGACTATAGCCCTGGGCGATCAGGTCGTCAGTGTGTTGGTCCAGATGAAAGCGCAGTTCCTTTTCGAGTTCCTCTTCCATCTTGCTTCGTTTAAACAGGCGATGCCACCACATCATTTCGCGCCTCCATCAGACATTTTGAGGATGAGACTGACGGCTTCAGTCAGTCGCTGCCAGCCCGCGGCTTCAGTTTCGAGCTGTGCCCGCCCTTTGCGCGTCAAGCGATAGAACTTGGCCTCACGCCCGGTCTCGGTCGCCTTCCAGTCGGCGGCCAGCAGTTCGCGGTTTTCAAGCCGATGCAGCGCCGGATAAAGCGAGCCTTGCGGAACCTGAACCACGCCGCGCGACACCTGTTGCAGGCGTTGGGCGATGGCATAGCCGTGAACAGGACCGAGCGCGACAACTTTCAAGATCAACAGATCCAACGTGCCTTGGGGAAGATCTGATTTCGTCGGGGTCATTGCTGTTACCTCCTCCTTCTACACATTAAAGCAGTACGTGTAGAAGTATAAGGTATGTTCCGAAAATCGAAGAAGAGAATGTTCGGAGGCGTCAGACGCTATGGATAAATTTTTGTAGGCCTTGGCGTATGATTCTTCTCAATCGGCAACGATACCTGCTCTCACCGCAGCGCCTGCCACATAAACCCCGCGATGGAAATGCTTGCTTCAAGATTACTTGTATAAGATTAGATTTTGTCAAAGTTTATCGGAAAAGAAGAGAGCTTTATGGAAAGTTGGAGAATAGGGCTGACAGGCGAGGGATTATAATGTCAGGATTTACTGGAGGGGTTGTATAGCAAGTAAAAGACTATGTCGGCGATAAAGTAATCATACTTTAGGGGTCTAATGATATACGCTTAATGGTTCATGGAGGCTCAACTTCAAGGCAATCACTGAGCTGTCGAAAAGGCTGTACTCGTAACGGATTGTCGCGGATCGCTCCCTGAGTATAAGATGGGGCTTATGAAACCCAAAGAACTCACTATACGCGGCCTGATTCTCGGCGCGCTCATCACGACGGTCTTCACGGCGGCCAACGTCTACCTCGGCCTCAAGGTCGGCCTCACCTTCGCCTCGTCGATCCCCGCGGCGGTGATCTCGATGGCGATCCTGAGCGCAGTGAAGGACTCGTCGATCCTCGAGAACAACATCGTCCAGACCGTCGCGTCCGCGGCCGGCACGCTCTCGGCGATCATCTTCGTGCTGCCGGGTCTCGTGATCGTCGGCTGGTGGACGGGATTCCCCTTCTGGCAATCGTTTCTCATCTGCCTGAGCGGCGGCGTGCTCGGCGTGCTGTTCACGATCCCGCTCCGACGCGCGCTGGTAACGAACTCCGACCTGCCCTATCCCGAAGGCGTCGCGGCGGCCGAAGTGCTGAAAGTCGGATCCGGCACGCGCGGCGAAACGAAGGACGAGACGGGCGAAGCGAGAGAAGGCCTCGTCGCCGTGATCCTCGGCTCGGTCGCCTCGGCGGGGCTCGCCATCCTGACGGCGACGCGGATCGCCGCCGCTGCAAGTCACGGGCTTCTTCCGTATCGGGACCATGGCGTCGAGCGGCTACGACATCGCCTGGTCGCTCGCGCTTCTCGGCGCCGGCCATCTCGTCGGGTTGTCGGTCGGGATGGCGATGCTGATCGGCCTCGTGATCGCATGGGGGATCGCCGTGCCGATCCTGACGTCGATGCAGCCCGCCGCCGACGGCGTGGCGCTTGCCGCGCACACCCTCTCGATCTGGCGCAATCAGGTTCGGTTCATCGGCGCCGGCGCGATTGCGGTCGCCGCGATCTACACGCTGGCCAGGCTGGCGAAGCCGGTCGTCGGCGGGCTCGTGAGCACGCTTGCCGCCTCTCGGTCAGCGAGCGTGGAGGACGATAACGACCGCGATCTCTCGCCGCCGTGGATTCTCGCGCTCACGGTCGCATGCCTGCTCATCGCCGGGTGGCTTGCGTTCACGTTCGCGCGGTCGACGGTGCTCGCGCCAAGTGCCATGACGCTCACGCTGATCGCCGTACCGTTCGTGCTGATCGGCGGCTTTCTGATCGCCGGGATCTGCGGCTACATGGCGGGGCTCATCGGCGCTTCGAACAGCCCGATCTCGGGCGTCGGCATTCTGTCGATCGTGCTATGCGCATCGGTGCTCGTCCTCGCCGTATCACCGACGCCGGAGACGCGGCCCGCGCTCGTCGCATTCGCGCTCTTCGTGACGGCGATCGTCTTCGCGTGCGCGACGATCTCGAACGACAACCTGCAGGATCTGAAAACCGGCCAGCTTGTCGGCGCGTCGCCGATGCGTCAGCAGATCGCGCTCATCGTCGGCGTCGCCGCCGGCGCGGCGGTGATCCCGTCGGTGCTCAACCTGCTCGCCAAAGCGTATGGGTTCGCCGGCGCCGCGAACGTCGGCGTTGTCGCGCCGAATCCGCTGCCGGCGCCACAGGCGACGCTCATCTCCGCGCTCGCCCAGGGCGTGATCGGCGGCAGCCTCGAATGGAAGATGATCGGCATTGGCGCGCTCGTCGGCGTCGGCCTGATTCTGCTCGACACGACGCTCGGTGCGATGAAGAAACTGCGCATCCCGCCGCTGGCTGTTGGCATTGGGATCTATCTCCCGATGTCGGCGACGTTCGCTGTGGTCGTCGGCGCGGTGATCTCTCACTGGTACGATAAGCGAGCACGCTCGGCGGCGAACCCGGATCGCGCTGAGCGACTGGGCACGCTCGTGGCGTCGGGATTGATTGTCGGCGAGAGCTTGTGGGGCGTGATCAACGCCGGGCTGATCGTCGGATTCTCGAAGGACGCGCCGATCGGGCTCGTGCCCGACGACTTTGCGCTTGCGCCCTGGCTCGGAATGCTCGGCTTCGTAGGCGCGATCGTCTGGTTGTACGGGTGGATGTTGCGTCGGTCAGCAGCAGCGCGGTAGTAAAGCAAACCGAGACGGCAATAGGCAACGAGCGCCTAACAAACATATGCAGCGGAGCCACCGATAAACGCGAATTCGATTACAGCCTTCGCGGCGCTCACTCGCTCGCTGCCTTTAGCTGTTTCATCGTTCATCACTTTGCGCGGGGCTTCTACCTTTCGGTTTCAAGAATCGCAATTCACTCATTTTTCTTTCGCTTGGCGTTGTCATTATTTTCAATAAGCGCCAGCAAATCACCCGGTTGACATTCGAGCACGTTACATGGCTTTGCCAACGATTCGAGATTCAATGCCTTTATTTTTCCGTGTAGCACTTTGTAAAAACCGCCGTGAATCAACTCAACATTAAACTCAGCTTTTTGGATGCTCATGCTTCTTGCTTTTCTCAATGGCTTCTTTAGAAAGTGGCATGGTTTTGAAATCAAACCTCAGCAATTCCACCGGCGCATCACCCGCATGTGTGAGCTGTTCTTGCTGGTTTCCATCAATCCATCTCGATTGCCCCAGATCGAGTTTCACCTTTTTAGAGCCGCCTTTGCTCTGGCTCACTTTTAGTTGTGCAGAAGATAAGGCGATCATTAAAGCTGGTTTGCCTGAGCTTGTGTCTATATCAAGCCTTTTGCCCGGCGCGCATACTAGGCGCGTGATGCGGATTTGCTCATTCTCGAACTGCACCTTTTGAAAGTTCTCACCCGCTGGATATTCTTCACGGAAGAAACGACCTCTTAAAGTCTTCTCGTCTATGGGATCAGTTTTGAACTCGACCCGCAGAAAATCGCTCGCCAGATCAGACTTGTTTTCAACCTCGTGATGCTCTTGAATGCCACGATAGACGCGGAAGCTTCCCGCTTTGGTGGCTGGCCTCGTGACGGCTCCATAATCTTTATCAACATGGTTAAAAACGACAGGGCCGCCATCGGTCAAGTAAACATAGGCCGAAGCCATCGGCGTGTGCTCATGCGCCGGAAGCTTCTCATGCGGTGCGTAGTGAACGCGAACCACCTTCACCCATTCATTTTCAAACTGTAACTTATATGCCTTTGGCAATGTCTTCAATGGGTCTTGAGCAAACGAATTGACGACCAAAACGCTGATGATTAATCCTATTCTACAAACACGCATTCTTAACCCTCGCTTTCTAAGTTAATGCTTGAAACTCAATCATTCAGCCTCGCCTATATCTCGCGTCATCTGCTCCAGCTTGAGCCGGTCCAGCTTCCCTATCGGCAGCGAGCAAAATAATTCGATGCGTCGCTGAAGCGTGAACGCCGCTTGCTTGAACTCTCGGACTATCTCCTCATCACTCCCTTTGGCTTCTGCCGGGTCGGGAAGCCCCCAGTGTGCAATGATCGGCTGACCGGGCCAGTACGGACACGACTCGCGTGCGTTGTCACAAACCGTCACCACGAAATCAAACTGTATCTCTTTGTACTCATCCCACGATTTGCTCCGGGCCTCGCTCGCGTCAATGTGGTAGAGATCTTTTAACACGCGCAGAGCGAACGGATTCACTTGGCCGGTGGGAAAACTGCCCGCGCTGTAAGACTCAAATTTATCTCGCCCGATTCGCCTAATCAGATATTCCGCCAGTATGCTCCTGGCTGAATTGCCGGTGCATAAGAACAAGATTTTATACGGCTGATTTTTACTCATAACTCCTCACTAAATCTTAAATAGCAATGTGCGCCTTCAAGGTGTTTATGGGTTTGGCTTCCGGTCTCTCCATCACTTGCCTCCATACTATGCGTTTGATAAGCGAGACTACTTACTCAGCGAAACCGTTGGCGCGCAGCACGCGTTTAGTTCACAAGAAGCGGCTGCTTTTTCAGGGAGGTTGTCTTCGAGTACGACGAAGACTTCCCACTCATTACCATCAGGATCATGCACCCAGGTCTTATCCTGCACCGCGTAGCAGCAGTCGGTCTGCATTTCGTCTTTAGTAACCAGCCCTGCCGCCATCCAGTTTTCGCGCATTTTGAGCACGTCATCTGTTGAAGAAACTTGTATCCCTAAGTGCGACAATGCCCCGCGCTCGTTAAACGGCACCTGATTAAGAGTCAGGTTAAGCGGCGGGTTATGCACGTCGAACTTGGCATAGCCGGTTCGCACTTTACTAGGTTCAATGCCGAGCATCTTCTTGTAAAACTCTGTGCTCTGCTTTACGTCTTTCACATTAAGCGCGAGGTGCGCTTTGAGAGTCTTTATTTGATTATCTGTATCTGTAGTCATCTTCTATCCACCTTTCATATCTGTCCAAACGAATATGACGGATGATAGTTTCAGAAATCATATATGTCAAGACATATTTATCGTGCTATACTATTATTATGAGAAAAGCGGACAAGAAGTTTGATATGGAGATGCTGTTTCGAGCGTTGGCAAACCGCACGCGCTTGAGGCTTCTTAACCTGATTAGTGACGGTGAGGTGTGCGTCTGTTTCTTTGTCGAAATCTTGGGAACGAACCAGCCCAAAATATCGAGGCATCTGGCTTACTTGCGACGTGCGGGTATCGTTGCGGCCAGACGTGATGGGAAGTGGATGCACTACCGTATCAACGTGCCTGCCGACCAGTATGCCGCTCAATTGCTTGCGGATACCCAGGCTTGGTTCGCGCAAGACAAAGAGATGCAGCGCGACCGGGAGCGGCTTATAAAAGTCTGCTGCGCCCCTCAGATGCCAGTTCAACTGCAAGGAGCGCCTAAGCCAGCCAGTGTTTTATCTGTTTAAGAGAAAACTATGGACCCAATACTTTCATACGGCAATTTCATCGGGGTGCGAGTCGTTAGACGTCTGAATGCAGAAGGCGAGCAATATGTCAGAAACCGATGAACCAATCCTGGTGCCTCCTAATCCTCTTCGCATTGCACAAAGAGCGCTCGTGCTTTCAGCCGTTGTATGCCGTAGCGGTATCGAACCTGATGCCGGTAATAACGAGGCAGAACGCTTCCGCGAAGACCTCCTGAATTGGCTTTATGATTTGGGATTGGCAGATGAAATTGAGAAACAGGAATCCGATCTACTTACTTCTCCTTTAGGGACTCTGCCGAGACAAAAGACTATTGATGCAAGTTGGCGTGGCGAAGGATTGGCAGTTCTGGCTTGGGCCTTGAAGAAAACCGAACTCCTTCCTCATGACGAGATAGTGGATTCGCCAGGGATAGCAGAAGATTTGGGATTTATGCAGGATGAAGCCTTTACAGCCCTTAATAATCCAGAGACACGAAATCTTGATGAGTTGAAGCGGTTTGCTGGATCCATGTTTTCATTGCACTGGAGACTTCGCCAATACTCACTCGATCACGCTCCGATGGATTTTGTTGAGTTTGCAAAGAAGAGTTGGTTTGGCCCGCTGGAACTTCATGGTCTGCGCTTCGTTGAGAATGATCTGGCAATCGGAGACAAGCCGATCAGTAGAGCGTCAGAGGAATCCTGGCAGGAATGTCTGAGTATTGCACAAGAGCGACACCAAGCTGCAAACTGGCTAATGGGACAGGCTGAGCTATATTCAGAAGTAACCACAGACACGTAAGAACAACGGCGTCTAACAGTAATATGCAGCGGAGGCCGCGAAGCAAGTTTCTCATTTATCCATCAATGCCGATGCCGGATGTGCTGCCCGCGCTTCACCACAGCGATCGTGGCCGTAGCAGTTTCTCCACAAATTAGTTATACCGGCGGGATTATTTCAAAGGCTTTATGGTATTAATATTCAGGAGGATTTTTTTATGTTCCGTTTTCTTTTCAGTCTGCTTGCCATCTTTCCCCTCATCACTTCGTTAGCTTGCAATACGGCCACTGCCTCTGTGCGAATCCCTGACCCGGTCGTTGACTCGCCTCTCGCGACGGCAAAGGGCGAGCAAACCGCTGTCATTGCCGGAGGGTGCTTTTGGGGCATCGAAGCCGTGTTCGATCACGTAAAGGGAGTCATAGGCGCTTCGTCTGGATACTCCGGCGGGTCAGCCAAGACTGCTCATTATGATAAGGTCTCCGCAGGCGACACGGGGCACGCCGAATCCGTCCAGATCACTTATGATCCGTCGCAAATCTCTTATGGTCAGCTTCTCAAAATCTTTTTTTCCATAGCGCATGATCCTACGCAGCTAAACAGGCAAGGCCCTGACGTTGGCACTCAATATCGCTCGGCTATCTTTTACTCTAACGAAGACCAGAAGCGTATTGCAGAAAGCTACGTAGATCAGCTAAACAAGGCTAAAATCTTTGATCGGCCTATCGTGACTGAGGTCGTCGCACTCAAGGCGTATTATAAAGCTGAAGCATATCATCAGGACTACGCCGTAAATCATCCAAACGAGCCATACATCAGGCACCACGATCTGCCGAAGCTGGCAAATCTTCGCAAAGAATTTCCCGACCTGTACGTATCGAAGTAGCTTATCCTTCGAGCGCCTTGTTAAGCTCGGCGACCGCTGCGGTCGCGAGTCTTCGGTCTGCCGAGCTGACGTAAAGCGCTTCGACTATCGCGCTGTAAATTCCATGCAGCGTGCGCCCTGCGTTATCGGCAGGCGCGAGCCGCGCGTTGAGTTGAATCCGGCTCAAATCAGCCGCTACGCCTAGCTGAGGCCCATCGAGCGGCTCAAGCCGAAAATACATCACGCCGCAAAATGAGAGCGGGCCTGTGCTCTCGACTACAGGCAGCGGTTTGCTGTCGGCGCTTGTCGTCGAAGGCTGTTGAGGTGTGGGAACCGCAGGCTGAGAAGGGACGACTCCGCCGATAAGAGCCTGCGACCTGACCGGAGCCGTGCCTACTCCGCCTTGAGTGCTCGCAAGCAACGCGCCTACGTTTTCCCTTGAGCGGGTCTGGCCGCGCGAATTCGTCACCTGAAACCGGCCCCGCAGTAGAAGCTTTTGCCCTGCGATTTCTGCCTTAGCCGGAGCGTATGTGAACCGGTAGCTTGATCCTGCGACCTCAAAACTCCCGTCGAAGCGACGCTCTTTCAACAGCGCGGCGAACGAATGGAGTTTTAATTTTGACGCTGCTCGCTGCGGTGCGCGCTTTTGCTTATTGAATAACATCGAATCCTCCCAATTTTGGATTTTAGATTTTGGATTGCGGGAGTTGAATCCAAAATGAAACCAATACAATCATTCCTTTAATCCAAAATCCAAAATCTATAATCACAAGTTGCCGCGCTTGCTCTCGCCTGCCATGTATTCGCACGCTCTCATGGTGAGCGCGAGTATTGTGAGCGTCGGGTTCTGGTTCGCTTGCGACACGAACGAAGCGCCGTCAATTACAAACAAATTCTTCACATCCCAGCTCTGATTAAATTTGTTCAGCACGCTCGTCTTCGGATCGCTGCCCATGCGCGCCGTGCCAAGCTTCATGAATGATGCGACCGGGCGCGCTCATACGGCCCCCGGTCGCGACCACTTCTGCGCCAGCCGCGCGCAGCATCTCTTCGCTTGTCGCTGCGGCATCGCGCGCCATCTCTCGCTCGTTGTCGGAATACTCTATATGAACTTTCAGCACAGGGATGCCCCACGCATCAACAACCCCGTCGGGATCAATCTCGACGTAGTTCTCAAATCGCGGAAGCATCTCTGCCCGCACGGTCATCCCGATGGGCGAAGTGTAGTAATGCCGCACGCGCTTCTTGAACTCCGAGCCGAACCCCGCCGTGTAGTCGGGATTTTTTGCCAGCGAGGGAAACATTCGCGCGCCCGACCCGCACTCGAACCCGTAGCCGCGAATGAACCGCTGCTGCTTCGTCTCGCGGCTTATGTTGCGGAATCGAGGCACGAGCAGGCCGCTAGTTTTGCCGTCTTCGTTCACCGTCGCGCGACCCGCGAGAATGTGGAAAAATCCCGACGCTCCTATTCCGCCGAAATGATCAACAAGATAATGACCCAACACGCCCGAAGAATTGCCCATGCCGTTTGGGTGCTGGCGCGATTTCGAGTTCAACATTATGCGCGTTGATTCGAGCGTCGAAGCCGCGAGCACTATGACGCGGCCCAGAGCTTCAAACTCTTCGCGCGTCACACGGTCAACGACTGCCACGCCTTTCGCCTTGCCCGTGTTCGTATCAACAAGGATATGGCGCACAACGGAATTTGGCCTGAGCGTCATTCGGCCCGTCGCTTGCGCGACAGGAAGAGTCGAGCTTAAAGAATTGAACATCGCGCCCACGTCGCAGCCGTCGCCGCAGTTACCGCAGTAATGACACTTTTGGCGGCCTCTCATATGCGGCTTGGGCTTTGCCGTCAACATCGCAAGCCGCATCGGTATGGCTGCCCGTCCCGTCTTATTTGCTCCTTTCCTAAGCATCTGCTCACCGCAATTGAGATTCATCGGCGGCATGAAATTTCCGTCGGGCAATTGCGGCAACCCGTCGCGGTTGCCGCTAACGCCAATGAACTCTTCGGCGCGAGTGTAGTAAGGTTCCATCTCTTTGTAAGAGATGGGCCAGTCGTCGCCGAAACCGTCATTGGAAGCCGCTTTGAAATCGAGATCCGAGAAGCGATAGGACATCCTGCCCCAGTGAAGAGTCTTGCCGCCGACTATTCGAGCGCGCACCCAGAGGAAAGGCTTGCCCGGCTCAGTCGTGTAAGGATGCTCTGTGTCTTTGACGTAAAAGTGACGGCTGAATTCGCCCGCAGTCGCCTGCATCCACTGATCGCGGTCTTTCCAGCCCGGCGGGCCGAATCCGCGATACATTGATTCATAAGGCCAGCGATGCCCGCTGAGATCACGCTGCGGGTTTACGGGCGGGCCTGCTTCCAGCACAAGCACTTCGAGTCCTCGCTCGGTCAATTCTTTGGCAGCCATGCCGCCAGCCCCTCCCGACCCGATGATGATTGCGTCATAGATTTTCTGCTTTGCCACTTTCGCCCTCCTGTTGATAATAGCGCGACCGATTATATAGAAACAGTATCGCGAGCGGTAGCGAACGGGTTGGTTTGACCTATGCCCCGCTCGCTCATATAATGCGACCAATCGCAACGCAATATAATCAAGATCGGGCGAAAGGGAAGTCGCAATGGATTATCTCACTCGCAGAGAGTTTGCTGTCGGACTGCTCGGAGCCGTCGCAGGTTTGAGCCTGCAAGGCAAGGTGAAGCCTTCTGTCTTTTCTGGCATACAGGTCGGAGTGCAGAGCTATACGTTTCGCCGCTTCGACATAGACAAGATGATCGAAGCGATGCGCGCCTGCGGTTTAAGCAGCATTGAGCTTTGGGATGGGCACCTTGACCCGAAAAAGGCTTCGGAAGCCGATTTCAAGGCGACGAAGAAAAAATTCGATGACGCAGGCATTCGCGTCAGCGCCTATTGCGTCAACTTTCCCGCGACGTCAAATGACGAGTTGCTTGATCGCGGTTACAGCGGCGCGCTGCTGTTAGGCACAAACGTCATGACGGCTTCGGTGAAAAAACCAATCGTGCCGCGACTCGACCAGTGGTGTCAGAAATATAAGATTAAAATGGGTCTTCATAATCACTGGTTCGGCGAAGCCTGGTACAAGGGAGACCGCACGCAGGAGTTCGAGACGCCGCAGGATTTTATGGACGCGCTCAAAGGCGCGTCAGAGTATTTGAGCATCAATCTAGACATCGGACATTTTTATGCCGCAGGCTTTGACCCTGTCTCTTTCATCCGCGAGCATCACAGTCGCATCGTGAGTTTGCATATCAAAGATAGAGACAAAGACGCGGCGCGCACTGGGAAAAGATTCGGTCACGGAGCGACGCCGATTCAAGAGACGATGAAGCTGCTTAAAAAGATAAAGTTCAAGTACGCGGCAAACATCGAATACGAGCCAGAGTCGGAAAATCCGACCGAAGCCGTGCGCGAGGCGACGGATTACCTCAAGCGCGCGCTCGCATGAAATTATTAAAGAGTAGAAGGGGCATCATGGCTAAACAGGAAATTTATGACGCAATCATCGTAGGATCAGGCGCGACGGGCGGATACGCCGCGAAAGAGCTTGCTGAAAAAGGCATGCGCGTGATCGTGCTGGAAGCGGGCCGCAAGCTCGACCCGATGAAAGACTTCACAGAGCACAAGTGGCCTTACGAAATGAAGTATCGCGGCCAGCTCGGCAACGCGACGGTGTTCGGCAAACGCCAGCCCGTGCAATCGAAGTGTTACGCCTGTAACGAGTACAGCCATCAATTCTTTGTTGACGACATTGACAACCCATACACGACGGCTGACAGAAAACCTTTCGATTGGATTCGAGGCCGCCACGTCGGAGGCCGCTCGATTATGTGGGGCCGCCAGAGCTATAGGCTGTCGGATTACGAGTTGAAAGCCGCAAGCCACGACGGGTACGGCGATGACTGGCCCGTCAGCTACAGCTGAGCTTGCGCCCTATTACGACCGCGTCGAACAGTTCATCGGCGTGAGCGGGAATTATGAAAATTACCCGACTCTGCCGGACGGAAAATTCCTGCCGGGAATGAAATTCACCTGCGGCGAATGGCTGTTGAAAAAGGCGATTGAAAAAAGGTGGACAGACCGCCGCCTCACGATAGGTCGCGCGGCAATACTTACGCAGAAACACAACGGGCGCGCGGCGTGTCACTATTGCGGACACTGTGATCGAGGCTGCACAACGGGTTCCTACTTCAGCAGCCCCAGCTCGACGCTGCCCGCAGCGGCGAAGACCGGAAGGATGATGCTCAGGCCAAACGCCGTCGCAAGCCATATCATTATTGACACCAACACGGGCAAAGCCAAAGGGGTCGCTTTTATAGATCAAAACACGAAGAAGGCCCATGAAGTATTCGCTAAAGTCGTTGTGTTGTGCGCTTCGACTCTCGAATCAACACGCTTGCTTATGAACAGCGCGACTCGACAGCACGCTGAAGGGCTGGGTAATTCATCGGGCGTGTTGGGTCATTATTTGATGGATCACATGTTTCAAATTTCTGTCGGCGGGTTTGTGCCGCAGGTTGCGAATTATCCTTACAACTACGAAGACGGGCGAGCCAACGGCATCTACATTCCGAAGTTCCGCAACGTCACCGAGCGCCAGCAGAAATTCATTCGCGGTTACGGCATTCAAGGAGGCGTATCGCGCGGGATGCTTCCTACGACTATGAGGTCAATCCCCGGCTTTGGCTCGGATTTCAAGAAGCTGGTGCGCGAGGCGAAGTCTCCCGCGACGTTCTGGATAGGCGCGTGGGGCGAGATGCTTCCGCGAAAAGAGAATCGCGTGACGCTCAACAAAGATGTGAAAGATGCATGGGGCATCCCTGTGCTTCACGTCGAATGCGAGCACGGCGATAACGAGAAGGCCATGGCGGTTGACGCTTTAGAGCAATTGCAGGAGATGGCGCGCGAAGCCAAATTCGAGACCGCTTTCAGCAGCCCGTATCGCGCAACGCCCGGTCTGTGCATTCACGAAGTCGGCACAGCGCGCATGGGCAACGACCCAAAGACGAGCGTGCTTAACAAATTCAATCAGAGCTGGGACGTGAAGAATTTGTTTGTGACCGACGGCGCGGCTTTCGTTTCGCAAGGATGCCAGAATCCCACGCTCACAATGATGGCAATCACCGTGCGGGCGTGCGATTACATCGCTGACCAGCATAAGAAAGGGAATTTGTGATTGCGGATTTGCGAATTGACAGACTGTTTTAGAAAAAAGCTCCGTAGGAGCGACCTGTCTATAGCAGCAATCAAACAATTGATTCGTAGCTCCGTAGGAGCGACCTATTGATCAGTAGGTCGCTCCTACGGAGCTACGGAAAATGTTGGCGATTCCGATACTATAAACAGGTCGTCCCTACGGGACTTCCAAAACGTCTTCCGTAAAAAGCAACGTGTGATTATAGATAAGGTTGATTATGTTATACAAAAAAAGGCTGATCTTAGCCGCTTTGCTTGCTCTCATCCTTGTTGCGCCGTGTGCGATTGCGGGCGGGACTAAGAAGAAAGAGAAAAAGGGCAAATGGGTTGAACTGTTCAACGGCAAAGACACCGCCGGGTGGCGGCACATCGGGCCGGGCGAGTTCATTATTGAAGGCGGCGCGCTGGTAAGCAAGGGCGGCATGGGGATGCTCTATTACGAAGATAGAAAGTTCAAGAACTTTGAGCTTGAAATCGAGTGGAAGGTCAATCACAAATGCAACAACTCAGGCATCTTTGTTCGCTTTCCCGAAAAGAGCGACGACCCGAGGTACTCGGTAAACAACGGCTACGAAATTCAGATATGCGATTGTGACAAGCAAGGGTTGATGTACGAAACGGGCGCAATCTACAGCTTTCATCCGGCGACGAAGATCGCTTCAAAGAATGCGGGCGAGTGGAATCTTTATCAGATAACAGTCGTAGGTCAGCACTACACCGTTCGGTTGAACGGCGAAAAGGTCAACGAGTTCGACGGCTCTCGCGGGCTTGATGGTTATATCGGTTTGCAGAATCACGACCCCATCTCTCGCGTGTCGTTTCGCCGCGTGCGGGTCAGAGAGATTAAGTAGATTCCGGGTTCAGACGAACTCACAAAATTCCAAACAAGAGAGGAATAAGAATGGACGCGAAAACTTACTGGCGACTTAGCATCATGATGTTTCTCCAGTTCTTTGTCTGGGGATCGTGGGCTGTGACTCTAGGAACTCATCTGAACAGTATTGGTTTTTCCGGCAGCGACATCAGCTATGCATATTTAATGAACAACATCGCGGCCATTGTTTCTCCATTTTTTATCGGAATGATTGCCGACCGGTTCTTCGCTTCGCAAAAGATCATGGGCATATTGCATCTGCTGGGCGGCGTCATCTTGTATTTGACGGCTGATGTTACTACGGTCGGGATGATCATATTCGGCTTTTTGCTTTACAACCTCACTTACATGCCTACGCTGGCGCTGGTCAACGCCGTGTCGTTCAACCAGATGAAAAGCCCTGATGCCGAGTTCCCCAAGGTGCGCGCTTGGGGAACGCTTGGCTGGATCGCTGCCGGACTGGTTATCACATTTGTCCTGTCGAAGTTTTACCCGGAGGTTGAAAAAAGCACAGTGCCAATAAAGATGGCTGCGTTTTCTTCCATCTTGCTCGGACTATACTCCTTCACGCTTCCCAATACGCCGCCGCAAAATGTCGGCAAGAAGGTCAGCGCAGGCGAGATTCTGGGAGTCAAAGCGTTCAGATTGCTCAAGGAAAGATCGTTCCTTATTTTCGTGCTATGTTCTCTGCTAATATCGATACCACTCGCGTTTTACTATAGCTTCACAAATCTTTTCCTGAACCAAGTTGGAATGCAAGGTGCGGCGGCCAAACAAAGTATGGGGCAGATGTCAGAAGTCTTTTTCCTGATTCTCATGCCGTTTTTTTTCGTGCGGCTCGGCGTGAAAAAAATGCTGCTCGTGGGCATGCTGGCCTGGGTGGTGCGCTACGCTCTCTTTGCGACAGGCAACAATCCAACTATAAACATGACCGGTTTAACAGCGGATCAGCTAGTGAGTTCTTTGGGCTCTGTGGGTTTGCTTTATATTGGCATTCTTTTGCACGGCGTCTGCTTCGATTTCTTCTTCGTCACAGGACAAATCTATGTTGATAGAAAAGCGCCCAAAGAGATTCGCGCCAGCGCGCAAGGATTTATCGCACTGATCACGTATGGCGTCGGCATAGGGCTTGGGACGATTCTTGCTGGCAAGATCGTTGATGTGTTTACCGTGGGCGACGTTAAGGATTGGAAGATGATATGGTGGATACCGTGCATTCTGGCTGCGGCGATCTCTTTGTTATTCGCGCTTACGTTTAAGGATAAGGCGGTCGAGAAACAAGTCACGCTCGAAGCGCAAACAGCGGCTAAGGAGGCTTGATGCGACTCGGATTGAATTTCGGCTACTGGGGTTCCGGCCCTTCCGACAATATTGCAATCGCCCAGGAAGCGGAGCGGCTCGGTTACCATTCGCTGTGGACGGCTGAAGCTTACGGGTCTGACGCGGTCACTCCGCTCGTGTGGCTTGCGGCAAAAACAGAGCGCATCAACGTCGGCACGGCGATCATGCAGATGCCTGCGCGCACGCCCGCGATGACTGCGATGACTGCGGCGACGGTTGATCTTCTGACCGGCGGGCGATTCCTTCTCGGCCTCGGAGCATCAGGCCCGCAGGTCGTCGAAGGCTGGCACGGCGTCGTTTACGGCAAGCTGCTCACGCGGACGCGCGAGTACGTCGAGATAGTGCGAACAATCTTGAAGCGCGAACGCCCGCTTGAGCACAGGGGCGAGTATTACAATATACCAGTCGAAGGCGGCACGGGATTGGGCAAGCCGCTCAAACTCATCGTTCATCCGTTGCGCGCGGAGATTCCAATCTATCTCGCGGCCATCGGCCCTAAAAATGTCGCGCTCGCGGCAGAAGTGGCCGACGGATGGCTGCCTGTTTTCTTTTCGCCTCATCGCGTGAATGTCTTTCGTCCGTCGCTCGACGAAGGATTTGCGCGCCGCAAGGATGGCCATACGCTCGCTGAATTCGACATCGCGCCGACCGTCTCTGTAGTCGTAGGCGATGATGTGGACGTGTGTCGAATGCAGGTGAAGCCGCAGCTTGCGCTCTACATCGGAGGCATGGGAGCGCGCGGTAAGAATTTCTATAACGATCTGGCCTGTCGCTACGGCTACGAAGAGGCTGCGGCAAAAATTCAAGAGCTTTATCTTTCGGGCAAGAAGAACGAAGCAATCAATGCTGTCCCTGACGAGTTAGTGGACGAAGTGGCGCTGTGCGGCCCGCGCGAGCGAATAAAAGACCAACTAGCCGTTTGGCGCGAAGCAGGAGTAACTACGATCATCTGCGGCGCAAATAACATTGAATCAATTCGCGCGATGGCTGAATTGGCGCAAGTATAAAAGCTATTCACCGCAGAGACGCAGAGGACACAGAGGAGGCGCAGAGTAATAATAGTTTTTCTCTGCGTAATCTCTGCGTCCTCTGCGCCTCTGCGGTGAATTCTTTATGACTTCTGCCGCAGATTGACAAAGCCCTTCGGCAAAGAGTATCGTCACCGCAACGCCCTACTCACATTGGCACAGTGGAGGTTCTATGAGACACTTGCGAGTTTTCTTTTCACTGCTTTTAATCTTTACTCTTTCTGCAACAAGCCTTGCTCAAACCTATCAAGGTCGAATTCTCGGCACAGTGACAGATGAAAGCGGCGGCGTTGTAAGAGGCGCGAAAGTAATAATCACCAACACGGAAACAGGCGTATCTCGCAGTCTTGAAACTAATGATTCAGGCGATTACGCGGCCCCGAACCTGTCGCCCGGCCTCTACTCTATCGTCGTCGAAGCGAGCGGCTTCAAGAAGGTCGAGCGCGCCGAGGTTCGGCTCGAAGTGGCTAAGGACGCGCGCATTGATATCGCCTTGCCCGCCGGGCAGATAACGGAATCCGTCACCGTGGTAAACGAGCCGCCCGCGATTGAAACGACTACTACGACGCTCGGCGGAACGTTCTCGAATAAAGCGATCAACGATCTTCCGCTGAACGGGCGCGACTTTCAAAACCTCGTAGTCCTTCGCCCGGGCGTGCAGCGCTCTTCGGGCGGCGGCTTTCTCTCGATAAGCTCGAACGGCAACCGCCCCGAGAATAATAACTTCATCATTGACGGCACAGACAACAACGACCCTTACTATGGCACTACAGTAGTCAACGCAGAAGGCGTGCAGGGGACTCCCGGCACTATCTTGCCAATTGACGCCATACAGGAATTCAACGCGCAAGAACACCCAAACGCCGAATACGGATGGAAGCCCGGCGCTATCGTCAACCTCGGATTGAAGTCCGGCACGAACGAAATTCACGGCTCCATATATGACTTCGAGCGCAACAGCTTTTTCGATGCGCGCAATTTCTTCAACACAAAGGACGAGCCGCAAAGGGCGTTGCGCCAGCATCAATTCGGCGCAAGCGTAGGCGGCCCCATCCGTCGCGGCAAGACTTTTTACTTTGGCGCGTATGAAGGCGTGCGCGCTTTCGTCAGCAACTCGAATCAGGTCACAACGCCTGCAACTGTCTCTTTGGGCGGAGACCCCGAAAACAGCATCCCCGATGCGATTGCTTCGCTCGGCGCGCGCGGCATAGCGGTGAACGCCCTGAGCAGAAACCTGATCGGCACCGGCTCGTTCACCGGCAACGGGTCTTTCCCGGGACTATTTCCGGGCAATGACGGGACCAATCCGGCTGGGCCTACGCAGATCAGTTCGGGATTTCCGAACCTCAACCGGATGGATAATTTCATCGTCAAGGTTGACCATGTAATCAACGAGAAGAACAACCTGACGGGCCGTTACTTCTTTGGCGACAGCCTTCAAACGGAGCAGGACATAACCGTGCTTCGTCCCGAATGGCGTTCGACCTCTGACCTCAACGCGCAGGTTTTCGGCGTCAACTGGATATGGACGCCGAACGTGCGATGGGTGAACGAAGCCAAGTTCGGCTTTAACCGTTTCTGGCAGGCGATACTGACCGCAGACAACGCGCTCGACCCTGTTCAAACTTACGGCATCAACACAGGCGTTACGGACCCTGTAAATTTCGGAATGCCGACCATAGACATCTCAGGCTTCAATCAACTTGGAGGCAACAGCGGCTGGCCGCTGCTTACGACTCCCAATAAGACGTTTCAATTCGTTGATAACGTTTCTTACATTCGCGGGAATCACGCTTTCCGTTTCGGCGGCGAAATCCGTCACGGCTCGACGGACAATCTCCGCAACCGTCGCGGCAAGGGGCGCGTGCGGTTTGAGGGTGACGGGGCATTCGACGGCAGCACGCCGCTCGAAGATTTTCTTGCGGGCGCTCCATCTCGCGGCGACATATTCGTGGGCAGTTCCAGGCGATTCGTGACCATGAATTCGTTTGGCGCTTTCATTCAGGATGACTGGCGTGTGAAGCGCAACCTGACGCTGAACGTCGGCGTGCGTTACGACCTCAACGGCGTCATCAAAGAGAAGGATGATCTGCTGGGCAACTTCGACCCGTCGGTCGGGCTTCAACAGGTTGGCGTCAACATAGATGCGCCGTATAAAGGCGACCACAATAATTTCGCTCCGCGCATAGGCATCGTCTGGGACCCTTGGGAGAAGGGTAACACTGTGTTTCGCGCGGGCGCGGGCATCACCTACGAGATTCCGATACTGGCCGTGTTCTTAGGGCAGAACGGAGTCAACAACGCGACCACGCCCGGCATCAACGTGATACCGACCGGGGCTATTGGTTCAAACATAGCGGGAACCATCGTCGGCGCTGCGACCACGCAGAGAAATTTGAACTGGTCCGTAGCCGGGCCGATATTCAACGTGCAGGCGAATTGCGACCCTGACCAGGGCGGCACACCGTGCGACATCCTGGGCGTCAAAAACGATCTGCGCACGCCCTACGTGATTCAATGGAGCTTAAACGTTCAGCAGGCCCTCTGGTCGAAGGCTTCCATACAGGTAGGCTACGTCGGCAATCACGGAGTCAAGCTCTACAACATACGCAACATCAATCAGGTCGTGCCTGCTGCCGACGACGGTAGCGAACAGACAGGTCGCCCGTTCAACTCGAAATTCCCGTTCCTGGGTTACATAAACTTTCTTGAGAACGGATATAGATCGAACTATCACGGACTGCAAACAACCCTGACACAGCGAGCATGGAATGGATTGGATTTCGTGATGGGTTACACCTGGGCGCACGCGATTGATTTCGTTTCGCTGCACCGCGCGGCCCAGCCGCAAGACAGCGGACGCCCTGACCTTGAGCGCGCGTCGAGCGACCTGGACATTCGCCATCGCTTCACGCTCTCTTTGACCTACGCTCTGCCGGGGATCAAATCGTGGGCGCAGTTGCTGGAAGGCTGGCAAGTGAATTCAATCGTGACGCTTCAAGGCGGCACGCCGTTCAGCGGCGTTGATTTTGAAAACGACACGAGCCTGACAGGCGAATTCAGCGACCGTTGGAACGTGATAGGCAATCCGAGTTCGATACCGAACTTCTCGACCTCTGGCCCGGTTCCGGTCGAGCAGGTTTTATCGCAGCCTGCATTCGGGAATTTCGGGAACGCGGGGCGCAACATATTTCGCGGGCCGAGTCTCAAGAACTGGGACTTTTCGCTTGTGAAGACCTGGAAGGCGACCGAGCGTTTCAGCGTTCAGTTGCGCGCTGAGTTCTTCAACATTTTGAATCACCCGAACTTCGCAAACCCGGCCATCCTGTTCAACAACGATCTGGGAATTCTGGACACATTCGGCCTTGTTACAGCGACGCCGGACGTGGCCGGAGCCAACCCTGTGATCGGAACAGGCGGGCCGCGCAATATTCAGTTCGGCTTGAAGATTCGGTTCTAATTAATAGCCCGACCGTGAAGGATGGCGGCAGTAGCCCGCGCGTAAGCAAGGGCGCAGACTTTCGCCCTCCCTTACGGTCGGGCTACTGTTGTTTATTTGCGAATGCCGTCGTTTTCTATGCCTGTGTAACTCTCTTGGGGAAAAAGCCCCAGCCACTTGTCCGATGAAGGTGTGAGAAACAATTCCGCGTACACCTTCTCATTCAATGCAGCAACATCATCCGTCACAACTGAGCCAGCAAACCATTCGTGAATCTGACGGCGCATCATGTATTCGTTGCGCACAGTGTCTTCTGCTATGACGCGCTCGAAATCGCTCACTGCGCGGTTGAGCGAATCAGGAGTCGTGTATCGGCTCAGGCTCTTGGCGCGCATCAATGCGCGACTCGATGCATCAAGTCGCGCATCTTCAAGATGAAGCGCTGCGATCTTTGCCCACGCTGCGTCTTCGACTTTCGGGTCGAGCAATTTCGGATCTGTCGAGATACCGCGAAGCACAGGGCGCTCGGCGATTACTACCTTGGTGCGTGCCGCGAGAGCGGCTACTTCCGCGCGTGGCGGCTTCGCTGTTTCTTCATTCGCATTTGCTACGTTCCTCGACGGAGGGTTAGCTATTCTGGCTCTAGAGATGTCGGCTGCCCATGCGTTATCAAGCTCTTTGACGCGAGCGCTGTGATACTGACGCAACAGTGCCGCGCGCTCCTGGGTCGTCTTCGCCTCGTGACATTGAGATAGCAATGCTTCGGCGCGCGTAAGCTCGCGCAAGAAAGCTCCGGGGCCGTACAGTCCGGGCAGCGCATCAAGGGGCCGCGCGTCGCTGTCTAAAACATAGTGAATACTGTTGCCCGTAAGCGTGCGCTCAAGCTTTCTGCCATCACCGAAATCAATTGTGACTTTCGGAACGGGCCGCACAGATTGCCAGTGAAGGATAAATCGCTCGCGCAAAAGCCTCGACACTTGTTCGTTCGCGTAGAGCGTTATTCGAAAGAAGCGGCTGTTTGCGCAACTGAGTTCTTCGTCGAGCTTGCCTAAAAGCCTGAGCGAAAGTATGGGCTTTCCGCTTGCTCGCGCAGCAGCTTTCGCCTTCTCCAAATCTGTATGCCAGTACAACTCTGAAGCGTAGCAATCGCGTTGCTGGCAAATCTGATCGAGCGCCGTGCTGATAAGCTGCCACGATGGGCTTGCGGCTTGCGGCTTCGTTCCGGCCAATTCAAGTCGCCTGTAGTTCAGTTCGGCGGCGTACTCGTTCAGGAATGCTTCAAGACCGGGTGCGCCTTCCGCGCGCAATGCATTGATTGCTTCTGCGGATTCCGATGAATTGGCAGAAGCGGCTTTGCGCGCAAACGAGCTTAAAGAGATTTTGTTAGTTGCAAAACCTGTGCTGACTAGAGAGAACACGAGGGCAAAAGTAAAGAGCTTGACACGCATAACTACCTTCCTGGCAAATGGAGATTGAACTGGCCATAACCGTCACGGCTGCAACGCTGTCAGGAGTGAAAACGCTCGCGCTCGTTACGGGTTCCTCTTTTTGTTATCCCGCACGGCTGTTACAGGCTCATTTTTGATTGCTTTAAGAAAAGGTGTGATAGCAACAGCAGCAGGAAGAAAAAACAGGGCGTGATATTTCTTCCTGCTGCTGTTGTGCGTGAGGCTATTTCGTTTCTATTTTCTTAATCGAAGTCACGGCCAGCATCTTCTTACCATCTTTTTCTGTGACCGTGCCTTTCACTTCTACCATCTCTGCGACGAACGGAATCAACTTCTCGTTCTTGTTCGCAGAGTAATCGCCCGTGATCGAGTAAACGGCGTTTGAGCCGTCTTCGACTATTGCCAGTTGATTGCCGCGCTTGGCGCATGACAAAGCGCAAGTCTTATGAGCTTCGCCTCTACCGGCTTCTTTTTTGCCTTCGAAGCAAGGCTGGTCAACGACCTCGCCTTTGATCGTGACTTCCTTGTCGCTACGCGCCGAAACTGCGAAAGACAGGCTCATGGCCATCAGCGTAACGGCCAGGTAAATCAATGTCCTTTTCATTGGTGATCTCCTTTAGGGACTGGTTACTAACATGATTGTTGCAGCATAAATCCTACGCCCATCCGGCCATCGAAGCAATGCCATCAGCGCGACGCGGCACGCAGGCCCGCGCGTCACTTGTCACCAGTCACGGCTGTTGGGATAATCAGCCTCCGGTCTAATGATGAACGACGCAGGGCGACACACACAGGGGCGCGACCCACAGCAACTCGTCTCAGAATTTCTGAGCGAGTTTCGCTCGTCGGGCGTCTACCTGCGCGAAAACATTTCGAGGCTCGCAGAACTTGCAGTTTCTGAAACAACCGAAGTCGCAGAACTGGCTACAGGAGCCTTTTTCACGTCTCTCGTAGAGCGACTGGCTGATTCGTTCGACGCGGCTGCTGTGCCTCTCTACAACCGCGTGGTTGCTCAAGTCATACAACACAGTCGCGCGACTGAGCGAGGCCGGGCAATTGATCGCGCGCTGGCAAGCTTCAATCTCGAAAGCGAAACGGATTTAATCGCTCGCGCCGAAAGCCTGAGGCACAGGCAAGCTCCCGACAGGCTGCGCGATTCAAAGTCGAGCCTGCGGCGCATCATTGTGCTTTCACGCGTGACGCTTGGCGCTGACGTAGCGATCACGAGTGTCATCATCGAGCGAATGAAGCGCGAGTTTCCAAACGCGGAAATTGTGCTTGTTGGTGGGCGAAAGGCTACAGAGCTTTTCGGCGGCGATAGTCGGCTCTCATTCAAGGAGATCGGTTACCGTCGCGCGGGAATTACGATTGAAAGGCTGTTGAGCTGGCTTGACCTTCTCGATGTTATTCGAGAATTGACGGATGGGCTTGAGCGCGGAGAGTTCTTAATCGCAGACCCTGACACAAGACTCACTCAGCTTGGGCTATTGCCGCTCGCGCGCGACGAAGCTGATTATCTTTTCTTCCCAAGCCGCGAATACGGCAACTCGACTGCCGAATCGCTCGGTCAGTTGACCTCCTGCTGGCTCGATACGGTTTTTGGCGCGCAGCATATGACCTACCCGCGCTTGAGCCTCGCTCGCTCTGACATCAATGCGGCAAGCAGTCTGGTTAAGCGATTGAGTCGCCCGGTTGTGGCGATAAATTTCGGCATCGGAGAAAATCCGATGAAGCGAATCGGCGACGAGTTTGAAAGATCGCTTGTTCGCCAGCTTGTCGGCGCAGGCGCTGCCGTCATCCTGGATCGTGGCGCAGGCGAAGACGAAACGCGCCGCGCCGATGCGGTCATCCGGCATGCAATTGAATCTCTCTCCGCGCGAGTGATCGAAGTAGATGAAGGGAACCTGGCAAACCTGTTGAGCCGTGATTCGATTGATGGCGACATAATAGTTTGGAACGGGCGCATCGGTTTGCTTGCGGCTTTGATTTCGGAAAGCGATCTTTACATCGGCTACGATTCGGCGGGCCAGCACATCGCCGCCGCGCTCGGCACTGCGTTGATTGACGTGTTTGCAGGCTTCAGCTCACCGCGCATGCCTGAACGCTGGCGACCGGCAGGCACAGCAGAGACGCGTGTTATAGTCGTTGACAAAACGCCGAGAGCCGACACAAACAGAGTGCTCCAAGATGTGTTCGCTCAAGCGCAGGAACTGCTCAACAGCCGTCGCCACTGACCACTATGCGAATTACCATTCTCGAATTTGCGCCGTGCGCCGACTCGATCTATCACGTGCGACGCGACGCGGTAGAAGGTTACATCGCAAGCGACGAGCGCACGATAAAAATCAGGTCGGGCGCAACGCTTCGCCCGCGCGCAGTCTCTACACATGCAGGCGGTAAAGCTACCAACGTCGCCCGCGTGATGGACAAGTTGCTCAAGACGGACGACGCTGTTGAAATAGAGCTTGTCGTCTTTCGACCCGATTCGGCAGAAGGCCGCTACATTCACGAACTTCAAACGACGGCTTTGGCTCGCGTTCGAGTGCGGCCAGTTATTATCGAAGGCCGCGCTCGAATCTGCGTTGATCTGACCGACCCGGCGACCACAGGAGACAGCCGAGTCGAATTCAACATCGGCCCCCGCGTTGTTTGGCAAGAGAGCGCGCGCGATGTGGCTCTGGAATTTGCAACCGGCATATCAACCGACTTGCTTGTGATCGCAGGCAATCCGCCGGTAATCGAAGCGACAAGCCAGATGGCTGTAGAGCTTTACCGAGAGATCATCGAAGAAGTGCGCCCTCGCACCGGATTGATTTCGGCTGACTTTGAAAAAGGCGCGCTCGCAAATTGCCTCAGCGCGCAGTCGAAGCCTGACGTAGTTAAGATCAACGAGAGCGAGTACGCATCGGTTGACGCGGCTCTTTGGAATGATTTCTCAGGCGCGCTCGTTGTGACAGACACCTCCGGGTGTCGCGTGTGGGAAAACCGCTCGCGCGATTCGTCAGTCAGAGTGCCGAGCATCGAAGCTCAAACACTTTACTCAACGATTGGCGCGGGCGATGCGGTGCACGCAGGATTCACGCTCGCGCGATGGGTCTGGGGATATGATTTATTGAAAGCGTCGCGCTACGGTCAGGCCGCCGCCGCCGCGTCTGTGCGCTCACCCGATGGCACGCGCGGCATCGCAAGTCAAACAGTCGAGCAATTGTTTGCAGAGCTTGAGCAAGCATGACTTGAGCAAGCATGATTGGGTTATACTCATCGGCCCCATTTGGGGCATGCCGGATTCCTTTCATAATCTGTCAAATTGACAAGAGTTAGTCACTCAAATTGACCGCGTTACAATTCATATTTTACGTATCACCCCCTTCCACATAAGCCTTTTTCTTAATAGAACTTCTAAATCTGAGTGTAACTATAGGTGGCATAAGGGTTGCTCAGATGATCGGCGGGTTCTGGCTAATGATCGAACAAAAATAGATATGAAAAACACATTTAAGCATCTGAAACTCGCCACCTGGATTGCATCTTTCTCCCTGGTTTTTCAACTGTGTGCAGGTATTCCTGCGGACAACAATGTGAAGGCGCAATCGGCTCAAAACCTGAGCCAGGTAACAACCACTGTGCTTGATGAAGGAGGTATCAATAGCAAGAATAAGTTTTCTGGAAAAAGAGTATCGCCCGATCTGGATCATTTATTACAAAACGGCACGGCTGGCGTAGACCGTGTGCGCGTTATCATCCAGACAGAAGCGATGAGAAATGGTGAGCTACCTCTCACGCTTAAAAGCATCCTTAAACAGCATGGAGTAAAAATAAAGAAGCGTTTGCGTCAGCTCGATTCGCTCGTGGTCGAGCTACCTTTGAGCGCCGTCGAAGAGTTGGCAGCGAGTGAACAGTCAAGCTACATCTCTACGGATAGAGATGTAGCGATGCTTGGACACGTCGAGAAGGCGACGGGCGCAGATGACATGTCCAAAATGCCCGGCAATAGTAATCTCAACGGTTCGGGTATCGGCATAGCCGTACTCGATTCAGGTCTCTATACCCGTCATTACTCGTTTGAAGACTCTGATGACCATAGCCGCGTGGTAGTCAGCCGGGATTTTACCGGCGAAGCAATAACAACAAATGATCCCTACGGTCACGGCACTCATGTTGCCGCGCTTGCTGCCGGAAACGGCCATAGCAACGGCATCAGCGAAAAATATGAGGGTATCGCGCCTAACGCCAACATCATCAATCTTCGGGTGCTGGACGCGTTTGGCCGAGGCACAACCTCAAGCGTGTTGAGCGCGATTGATTGGATCATGGCCAACCGCGCTGTTTATAACATTCGCGTAGTCAACATGAGCTTTGGCGCGCTGGCTGTTGATTCCTATACCAACGATCCGCTTTGTCGCGCGACCCGTAGCCTGGTTGACGCGGGGATCGTTGTCGTTGCCGCCGCGGGCAATAATGGGAAAGACGGCCAGGGCCAAAAGATTTACGGATTGATTCATTCGCCGGGCAATGAGCCGTCGGCAATTACAGTTGGCGCTGCGAATTCCTATGGAACTGATCCTCGCCATGATGATGCTGTGACGACTTACAGTTCTCGCGGGCCTACGCGCAGCTACTGGACAGACGCAGACGGAGAGAAGCATTACGACAATCTCATCAAGCCTGATCTTGTAGCGCCGGGGAATCGCCTGATCTCAGCACAGGCTGACAACTGCAATCTCGTCATACAGCATCCTGAGCTTGATACCAAAGAAAATGACGCGCGGAAAGACATGATGTATCTGAGCGGCACATCAATGGCCGCGCCCGTTGTTGCGGGCGTTGCGGCCTTGATGCTTCAGGCCAATCCGAGCCTGACGCCGAATCTGGTCAAAGCCATCTTGATGTACACGGCGCAACCGCTTGCCGGATACAACATGTTCGAGCAAGGCGCAGGCGTAATAAATATCGAAGGGGCGGTCAGGCTGGCAAGACTGGTACGCACGAATCTGACGGCCTTGACTCTTCTTGGCTCGCCTTTGTTGACCGTAAGCATCCTCGCCTTTCCTCAATCAAGAATCTGTGGGCAAACAATTACCTGGGGGCAAGGAATCATACTCGGTTACAGCTATGCGACAGGCACTGACCTGATCACCAAGTACCAGTTGATATATGGCCTGGGTCATTTACTCAGCAACGGTCACCTTCTCAGTAACGGCCACCTTCTCAGCAACACGTTGCTGCTCACGAACGGCGTCTCGCTTGGTGAAAACATTCTGACGAGCAACGGTCACCTGTTGAGCAACGGTAATCCGTTTCTTGCCGTCAGCTTGCTAACTGGCGACGGCCATCTATTGAGCAATGGTGTGCCGCTCGGTGATGGATTATTGCTCAGCGACGGATTCCTGTTGAGCAATGCCCATTTGCTGAGCGATGCCGTAGCTCAGTCGGATAATGCGCAGATAAACGGCGACCCGGGCGGAATGTAGCAAGTATCGCTCAGACCGAAATCTGCATTCATTCATTGATTAATTGGTTTCACAGACAGTAGAGAAAGCAATGAACGTTAGCGCTTTAAGAAATAATATAGAAGACGCAGCCGGGTTCGATCACATCTCGCAAAGCTTACCCGTAGCAGTAGAGATGCTGACATCGAATGAGAGAGCGAAGGCATTGGCGTTTCTCTCCGAGCGCCCAATCCACACCTTCGGCCTGACGGGGCTGATTCGAGATAACGGATGGATAAGCCCGTTGAACCGTGGCAGCTTTTACGTTTGTCACGATTCGAACGGAAATATAGAAGGCGTGGCGCTCATCGGGCATAACACTTTGATGGAAGTGCGCAGTGATCTTGCAATCGAGGCTTTCGCTCGTCTTGCGCGTGCGTGTCCTCATATTTACTTGATGCTTGCGGAAGAATCGGTGATGAGAAGGTTCTGGCATCACTACTGCGCAACGGAGCGCGTCGGGTTTGAAGAAAAAAGATATGCGTTGTTAAAGCAGAGCTGGCCTACAGAAGCGCGCGAACCCATATCCGGCCTTAGAAAGGCAAGACTCGAAGACCTCGACCTTGTTGCCAGAGCGCACGCTCAATCGGGCATCGAAGAAACAGGTGTGAACGGACTTGAGCAAGACCCTCTGGGTTTCCCTCAACGTTGCGCCCTGAGAATAGAGCGAGGACACACCTGGGTTTGGATAAATAATGGCAAGCTGATTTTCAAGGTCGAGATACTGACAGATACTCCGGAATTAATCTATCTGGAGAGCATGTGGATTGCCCCCGAAGAACGAAACAAAGGTTACGGATTGCGATGCATTGCTCAATTAGGTAGAGAGTTTCTAAAGCGGTCTTCGGCCATCTGCCTTCTCGTTCAAGAGCAGAACAAGGCAGCTCAACTCATTTACGAACAAGCAGGGTACAAAAACATTGGCTACTACCGGGCTATTTTTATAGACCGTTAGCGGCTGATCGGTGATCTATGAAACAAGAAAAAGGAAAGGGACTCTATAAGCCTTACGTCTGGACCATAGTAGTCATAGGCGCGCTTATTTGCGTCCACTCAGCTTTTCTGTTCCCCACGAATCAACTCGGGCTTTCCTTTATCTTGTTTTCGCTGGCGACGATAATTATCCCGTCACGCATAGTCGTTAAATTCTTTCGTTTTAGTTCTCACATCTCTATTTCGGATGTGTTCATCTTTCTCGCGTTGCTGCTTTTCGGCAGCGAAGCCGCGATTTTGATCGGCGCAGCCGAGAGCTTTTATTCATCGCTTCGCATAACCAAGAAGCCTCTAACAATGGCGTTCAATGCCGCTGCGATGGCGTGTTCTACGTTTGTCACAGCATCAATTTTGCGCATGGCATTCGGGACGATCACCGATTTAACCCGTAACGAATACTCATCCAAACTGATTATGGCGACGCTTGTAATGGCCGCCGTGCAATATATCTTCAATTCAAGCATCGTTGCAGTAGCCGCAGCCTTTTGGAATAACCGGCCCGTATGGGCGACCTGGAAGAAACATTACTTTTGGACGTCGATAACCTATTTCGCGGGCGCATCGGCTGCAGGCATAACAGCGAGGCTCATTGAGATAGCTGGATTTTATGCCTTCATAGCAATGATACCCATTGTCGCAATAGTTTATCTGACATACATTACGTATGTTAAAAACATAGAGTCTTCGACGACAAAGGCTGAAACCGAAAAGCGATTCCATCAGGCATTTGACCATGCGCCCATCGGAATGGCGCTCGCCTCGCCGGAAGGTCGCTGGCTGCAGGTCAATCACTCTTTATGCGAAATCGTCGGGTACTCGGAAGCTGAACTTCTTAAACAAAATTACGAAACTCTCGTGCACCCGGAAGACCTTCCTAACTTCATGTCGGAAATCAATCAGATGTTGGGAGGCAAGTTTCTGACTCGACAAATAGAGCTTCGCTTTGTTCACAAGATCGGTCGCGAAGTCTGGACGCTTTTAGGTGTTTCGTTGTTAAGCGGCATTCAGGATGAGACGGCTCACCTTATTCTTCAAATCCAGGATATAACAGACCGCAAGTGCGCCGAGAAGCAACTTCTTTATGAAGCTTATCACGACGCGTTGACCGAATTGCCGAACCGAGCCTGGTTTGTTGAGCAGTTGGAAATATCGCTGAAGAATGCAAAACAGGGCGACGGGGAGCTTTTTGCCATTCTCTTTTTGGACCTCGACAGATTCAAAGTGATCAACGACAGCATAGGCCATATGTATGGCGATCAGCTACTGGTTGGCATTGCGGAAAGATTAAGAAGGTGTTTGCGCCCGTGCGATAAGGTCGCTCGGCTGGGAGGGGATGAATTCACCATCCTGCTTAATGACATTCAAGAGGTTGCGGAAGTAATCGAAGTGGCCAATCGCATACAAAAAGAGGTCACTCAACCCTTCCGTTTGAGCGGCTATGAAACGTTCACGACTGTAAGCATTGGAATAGCCCTTTACAACGCAGGGTATGACAAACCGGAAGACCTGCTGCGCGATGCTGATACTGCGATGTATCAGGCAAAATCCGCAGGCAAGGCTCAGTACGTGATATTCGATAAAGGCATGCATGCCCGCGCCATGAATCTTTTGCACCTGGAGACGGACCTGCGCAGAGCTATTGACAGGCAGGAATTCGCGATTCAATACCAGCCCATCGTGTCGCTAAAGACAGGGAAGCTGTGCGGGTTCGAAGCATTAGTGCGTTGGCATCACCCGGAGCGTGGGGTAATCCCGCCCGATAAATTTATTTCCGTGGCGGAAGAGACAGGATTGATAGTGCCTATAGGCCGATGGGTGTTGGCCGAAGCATGCGCTCAGATGAAAGTCTGGGAACAACATCACACGTCAAGCTTGCCTCTGTTGATGAGCGTGAATCTGTCGAGCAAGCAATTTACTCATTCAGAGCTTATCGAACAGATCCTTCAAATACTACAAACAACCGGCATGAATCCGAGAAAGCTGAAACTTGAAATTACAGAAAGCGTGGTTATGGAAAATGTCGAAGCCGCCAGTCAGATGCTGCAACAGCTTCGCTCGCTCGGCATTGAGTTGAGCATAGATGATTTTGGCACCGGATACTCTTCGCTGAGTTACCTGCACCGCTTGCCGATAGATACTTTGAAAATAGACCGCTCTTTTGTCAGTCGCATACAGGAGAACAACGAAAACAAAGAGATAGTCAGAACCATCATCCTGCTGGCTCAGAATCTTGGGATGGGGGTGATCGCAGAGGGGGTAGAAACAAAAGAGCAACTTGAAAGATTACGAGAATTGAATTGTGAGCATGGGCAAGGGTATTTCTTCTCGCGGCCTGTTGACTCTGAGTCCGCCGGAAGATTGATTCAGACCATGTTAGAAGATCAACCGCGTAGCCCCTGGCTTCAAGATGTCATCCAGGAGGACTTTGATTTTCCGCTCGCCAGCACTTATTCGATGTAGTGATGATTCGGTTCAGCCGATGCGAACTGTGAGCATCGATATCGAGCCTCCATCGAATCCCTCGACCGGAAAACTGACCGCCTCGCCTTCTCTTCTGAGCGCCAGCACATAAAGCAACGGCAAATAATGATCCGGCGTGGGAACCGACATCATTGCGTCACGCCCCAAAGTTTCATAAGCGACGAGCGGGTCGTTGTCGCCTGCCAACATCAGCTCGCGAGCCAGATTCTCGAATCGCACAGCCCAATCATAAGGCTTAACCGCATGCCGCCCCCATGCATAAGTGTGCAGGTTGTGAACGAGATTGCCGCTGCCGATAATGAAAACGCCTTCGTCGCGCAAGGGCGCGAGCCGCCGCGCGATCTCGTAGTGAAATATCGCCGGTTGCGTTTCGTCTATGCTGAGTTGTACTACGGGCACATCGGCATTGGGGAAGACGTGACACAACACAGACCATGTACCATGATCTAAGCCCCACTGCTCGTCGCGTCCTACGTGGATTGGCGCGAGCAAAGCCTGCACGCAACTCGCAAGAGGCGGATCACCCATCGCGGGATATGCGACCTCGTATAACTCTCGCGGGAAGCCGCCAAAATCGTGAATCGTTCTCGGGGCAGGCATTGCCGTTACTTTAGTGCTTGAAATGTACCAGTGAGCAGACACACAGAGCACGGCACTCGGTCGCGGAATTTCATTTCCAATCCTGGCCCAGCTTTCCGTATAAACATTGCGCTGCAGCGCATTCATCGGATTACCGTGACCGAAGAAAATAGCGGGCATAGGCTTCGTCATTTCAGCAATTCTCCAAGCTCAATTTAGCAAATCGGCCTTAGAGGGAATTTAATCTATAGTAGCAACTTAGCGCCGCAGGGGCGACCCGGTCTTGGAACTTAAGGCTGGACTCGCGGCCTGATCTCTTCTATTCTTACACAAGTGTGCCTGCGCTGTTCTGGCGAAGGAGCTTTCCACCGTGGGACTTTCGGAAGTTTATCTCGGTCATGAAACCTGGCAGGACTATCTCAGCAACCGCGAGTTGGTTCGCAGCTTCGAGCGTTCGCTCGGAGGGCAGACCGCGACGCTCGAAGAGTCGTTCGTCATGTCAGGCACGATGCGGGTTGATCTCAGTAAAAGCGATTATCAAATGGCTATCGAATCGGGACTGGGCGCGCTCGGCTCGATGCTGGATTATTCCGTTGCTCCGTCGCAGTACCGAATAGAAGTGGGATTCGCAAAACTCGCGGGAGGAATTGATCAGCTTAACGCAGATTTTCACCCGCTCCTGGGCGACATCGTATGGAAGATAGAGTTGCACCAGGATACGCTTAACAACATCCTGCAAGAGATTCGCCTCGCCGAATTCGAGCGCGAGGCGCGAGCCTATCGCAGCCGCGCCGAAAAAGCTTATCTCAACGGCTGGTATCAAGAGGCGCTCGCCGATTTTCTGGAAGCCGAACGGCGCAACTATCCAGACTTCGCAGTCCTTCGCTCAATCGCAAACATCTGTCTTTATCATCTGGTTAATCTCTCTAATGCTTTGGAATATTTTCGCAAGGCCGCAAAGTACGCGCGCCCGAACGACATGCGGCAATCGGCAGCAGCTCACTACTTCGCAGCCATCGTGTGCGCCATACAGCAACGATTCAAAGAGGGCCTCGATCATCTGAACGAAGCCACTGCGCTCAATCCTCATTTATACGAAGCTTACTATCAGAAAGCATGCCTCGCCGCGATGCTCGAACAGGAAGACGATACGATCTATAGCCTTGAGCTTGCCATCAAAGGCGACCCGCGATACTTCGAGCGCGCGCGGTGCGATCAAGTATTCGACGCGGTTCGACCTCGCGTTCAAGCTCTGCTAAATCAGTTGATGAAACCGGTTCAGGAGCGTATAGCCGAGGTTAAACAAGACGCAGAGTTGCTGAAGCAATATGTCGTCGTAAAACCCGACAAACAGCAGAGCATTTCTAGCGTGTTTCGAACTGTAGAAGATCAGTTGGCGACCGCTAAATCTTATCGCGCGGGTATTCAATTCATGGAAACGCTCGTGCAAATACAGCAAGAACTGAAGGGCATCTACGACCTTTTCTATAAGCAGTACGAGATGGACACGCGCGATTATGCCCGCTCGGTCGCCATCAGTCCCGACGGTCAGCTTGTCGCCACAGGTTTCCTGTACGAAGGGATCAAAATATGGGAAGTGGACACGGGCATTCCCGTCCAATCGCTCAGAGGGCACACGTCGAGCGTTAACTCGATTGCCTTCAGCCCCGATAGCCAGTGGCTGGCATCAGGCAGCCGTGATCGCTCGATCAAGCTGTGGGACGTTTACTCGGGCCAGGAGATTCGCACACTGGAGGGGCACGATTCGGAAGTGTGCGCGGTCGTATTCAGTCCCGATGGGCAATGGCTTGCTTCGGCTGGTTATGATCGAACTGTCCGCTTGTGGCGCGCGGTCACGGGCCAGGAAGCCGAAGAGATGATCGGACACAGGCAGGCCGTGACCTCGACTGTTTTCAGTCCCGACGGGCGATGGCTCGCGTCGGGGAGCCTGGACAAGACTATCAAGCTGTGGGAAGTGACGAGCGGGCGTGAAGTGCGAACGTTTGAAGGTCACACTTATGGCGTTGTGTCGCTTGCTTTCAGCCCTGATGGGCGGTGGCTTGCGTCGGGCGGCGAAGATAAGCTGGTGAAGATTTGGGAAGTTGATACGGGCCGCGAGGTGCAGACCCTCAAAGGACACGTCAACGACGTGACTTCTGTAGCGTTCAGCCCGGACGGCGAGCTTGTGGCGGGCGGAAGCCTTGGGCAGACGATCAGGATATGGCGACTGGCTACGGGGCGCGTGATAAAGACTCTCTGGTTCAGAGAGATCAGTTGGCATCCCGTAGTCTTCAGCCCCAAAGGCCAGTGGCTCGCGCTTGCAAGCCGCGATGTGCAGTTGTGGCTGAAGGCGATACTTACCGAAGATCAATACGCGGAAGTGAAGGCAGGCGAAGAACGCGCGCTTAGAATGAAAGAAGAAGACGCGTGGCTCTCGCGCGAGCTTGCCGAGTTAAAGCGAGCAGAGAAAGATGAGGCCGCGCGCGAGATATTGATGGCGCATCGCCGCGCGGGTGGCGAGTGCGAAGTGTGCGGCGTCAAATTGAAGTTCGCCCGAAGAGCCACGAGACGCCCGCGCTGCAAAGAACATAAAGTGAAATGGCGGAGCGATAGAAAAGCACTGCCGACGCACAACAGCAATGATCGCTTCAGGGAGATTAAGGGCGATAGCCCGGCTTGAAATATTTTCGCAGGTCAGGCACAGGCGGGTCTTGAGGCTTCGCGGCAGGTTCGTCAGGTCTGCGAGGCTGCTCGTTTGTGCGGCGAAAATTGTAGCGCACAGTCGCGCGCACGCTTATGGCTTGACCGTCGCGCATGGCGGGTTTGAATTTGAGCTTGCGTATAGCGGCCTGGGCTGATTCATCCAATCCGAAACCTGCCCACCGGGTTATCTCTACTGCTCCAATCTCGCCGTTCGCTCGAAAGACTGCCACAGCTTCTACGGTTGCGCTGACGTCTGCCCGGTCGGCTGCGTCGGTGTATTCGGGCTTCACGCGGTTTGAAAACTCTGGAGAGTTGAATCCGGCTCCCAGAGCCGATTCTGTGTCAGGCACGTCTTCTATTCGTTCAGAGCTTGCAGTGTTCGACTGATTCGTCGCCTCGCGCGCAGCGCGGCATTCATTCATTCAGATCAACATAGTTTTGAGCGTGGGCTTCAATCGCTTTCATCACAGCGGCGAACGCAGCTTCTTTCGTAGCCGCGCGCTCGCTCAGAAAATCGAACGCAGCGAGCGCGCCTGTGCGACCATCAACGATCATCACACCGACCAGAGCTTCTTCATGCGATTCGCCCTTTGCCTGACTGCGCGTGGAAACATCTTTCTTGCCTATGATGAAAAAGTCGCAGCCAATCGCCGCGCCTATCCCTCGCGCTTCGCCGCGAGTCATGTTGATAGAGCCGGTGTAGCCTATCCCTGAGAGCGCAGGTTGAAGCTGCGCTCTCTCAATCAAAGCAACTCGCACATCGCGTTTGAGCGCCGCTTCGAGCGCGTCTTCGAGTCTCAGAGCGACAGTTGCCTGTTCGTTTGCAAGCGAGCCATCAACGAAGCCGATCAATGCGATACGCAACGCTCTTTGCGTTGTCGCTTGAGTCGCTCCATCAACCCACCCGACTGTCGCGCAGATTAATAACAGGCCTGTGATGATGCGAGCGCAAATCATTTTTCACTTCTTCACTTTCAACTTCTGTTGCAGCCAATCGCCGAGCAGAGTCATTACATCGCTGCCAATTGTGTTCGTGCTGAGGAAAGAGTACGACGACTGCCGACAGTATAAAACGAACCGCTTACAGGCTTCCTGACACTTTGCGAACAGTGAGCGTGCGGGGTATGCCTTGCAGGTCGCTTGTCGCTTCGATCAACTCCCACGATGGCCCGGCTATCATATCGCTTATGGCATCAAGTTGTGTGTACCCTATCTCGCAGATAAGATAGCCGCCGGGCTTCACATATTTCAAACCGTCTGCGAGCAAACGACGATAAAAATCCAGGCCGTCTGCGCCGCCGAAAAGCGCCGTGTGCGGCTCCCAATCGCGCACTTCGCGTTGAACCAGTTCCGGCCTGCCTTCTTCTACATAAGGTGGATTCGATGCCAGAATATCAACCGACAATTCAAGATTGCTACGACCGAGCGGCTCTAACAAATCGCCTTCGAGAAATTCTATGCGACCTCCAACGCCGTTTCGTTCTGCGTTCTTTTGCGCGACTGCGAGCGCAGCAGTTGAAACATCAGTGGCAATGACTTTCGCATTCGGTCGGCTTGTCGCAATCGCCACAGCGATGCAACCCGACCCTGTGCCCACATCAACTATGAGCGGCGCGATTAAGTGTGATTCGCTGGAGAGCTTGATTACCTGCTCGACGAGGAATTCCGTTTCGGGGCGAGGAATGAGCACAGCGGGTGTAACGATGAAGTCGAGTCCGTAAAACTCTTGATGACCAGTGATGTACTGCAAAGGCTCGCCCGCCGCGCGCCGCCCGATCAATTGCAGGTACGAATGATAATTCGATTCCTCAATCTGCTGGTCTGAATTCGTCAGCAAACGAGTGCGATCAATGCCGAGCACGTGACACAGCAGCACGCCAGCCGTGCGCCGCGCTTCATCTACACTGGAGGATTGAAGCTGGCGCGAGCCTTCGGCAATGGCCTCAGAAATGGTAGGCAAAGTTTCTCAATTACAGAACGCGGATTGAAATACCAATTTGCTTATCGCAAAAATTATACGGGAGCTTCGGTGTCGTTGAGCTTTTCGGCCTGGTAATGCGCGACAAGCGCGTCAATCAATTCAGAAATGTCGCCTTCCATAAACAGGTCGAGCTGGTGCGCTGTGTAGCCTATACGATGATCGGTCACGCGATTGTCTTTGAAGTTATAAGTGCGAATCTTTTCCGAGCGGTCACCGCTGCCTACCATCGAGCGACGTTCGCTCGCGATTGCATTGTGTTGCTTCTCCTGCTCCATTTCGAGCAGGCGCGAACGCAGGACTCGCATGGCTTTCTCGCGGTTTTTGATCTGAGATTTTTCGTCCTGCATCGAGACCACAGTGTTGGTCGGCAAATGCGTTATGCGAACCGCCGAATAAGTTGTGTTGACCGACTGGCCGCCCGGACCTGATGAACAGAATGTATCTATGCGCAGTTCTTTCGGGTCAATCTTGATATCAACTTCTTCGGCTTCCGGCAGTACGGCAACCGTTATGGCCGAAGTGTGTATGCGACCGCTCGCTTCGGTTTGCGGGACGCGCTGCACGCGATGAACGCCCGATTCGTGCTTCAGCTTTGAGTATACTTTATTGCCTTCGATCAGCAGTATCGCCTCTTTGAGTCCGCCTATGCCTGATTCAGAAGCTTCCAGAACCTGCACTTTCCACTTCTGCCGCTCGGCGTAGCGCGAGAACATTCGCATGATCTCGGCTGCAAAGAGCGTGGCTTCGTCGCCGCCCGTGCCCGCTCGAATCTCAAGTATGACGTTCTTTTCGTCGTTCGGGTCTTTGGGAATAAGCGCCACTTTCAGCTCGGCTTCTACAGTGTCGCGACGCTGTTCGAGTTCGGCCAACTCCGTGCGCGCAAGCTGCAACATTTCCGCGTCGTCTTCCGCGTCGAGCAACTCTTTTGTTTCGCCTATGCCGCGAACAAGAGCTTTGTACTCGCGGTATTTCGCCACGACTTCTTCAAGGTCGCGGTGCTGCTTTGCTATGCGAGTATACTTCTGCTGATCCGTGAGCGTTTCGGGGTCGCTCAATGCCCGTGCCAACTCTTCGTACTTCTCTTCGATTGAATCCAGTTTGTCGAACATATTGCCTCATGCCAGCGGCGCTGGCTCATGCTCTATAGAAGGTTCGAGTTTTAACGATTCTTTCAGCGCGTAGATAGCTACTTCCAACTGCGAATCGTCAGGCTCTTTGGTCGTGATGTTTTGAAGCCATAATCCGGGCCTCGTGATGACCGAGAAGAACCATTGCGCGCTGCTATTGGCCGACGCTCGAATTATCTCGTATGAGACTCCGGCTACTACAGGCATCAACAACACGCGCACGAGAAAGTTCAAAAACAGCGAGTCGAATTTCACTATCGAGAACGCGATGATTGAGACAAGCATCACCACCATCAAAAAGCTGGTGCCGCATCGCGGATGCTGACGCCGTTTGCGCCGCGCGTTCTCAACAGTCAACTCTTCGCCCGCTTCCCATGTGTAGACCACTTTGTGCTCTGCGCCGTGATACTCGAACACGCGACGAATGTCTCTGAGCAGCGAAAAGCTCGTGATCATTATGAGGAAGAACGTCATGCGTATCAGCCCGTCAACCAGGTTGAAAGAGACGGACGGGCGGATGGGATGCAGAGCCGCTTTGAGCCACGCCCAGGAGTTTGCGTACCATGTGCCGCTCGCCGAATGCGCGTCAATCGTTCCACCGCCGAAATAGACGAACAACATATTCGTCAGCAGCAACGGCAGCACGATGAACAGAATTACGTTAAAAATTACGGCGAATATCATCGAGCCTGCTGCGGCTGCGGTCGAAGTCTTCTTCGCAGTTTTCTCTTTGACGGCTGGCTTCGTCGCGACGGCTACGGGCGCTGTCGCTGCTATGCCCGAAGTGAGAGCCGCCGCCTGCAACTCGGCTTCTTTTTCGACGACTGATTCGTCATCTCCTTCGTGGAAGACGACGTTAGCAGAAAAGTTCAGCGCCTTGATGCCGAGTATCATTGAATGAATCAGCACAGCCGACCCGCGAAGCACCGGCAGTTTCAAGATCGGGTATTTATCCGAAAGCACAGGGAGCCGCTCGCCCTTAGAGACAATCTGCCCATCGGGACGACGCACAGCGACAGCATAAGAATGCGGCGCGCGCATCATTACGCCTTCGATGACGGCCTGCCCGCCAACTATGATTTGATCTTCTCTCATAACGAGCCTCCCGGCTGCGCTGTCTTGCTGACAAAAAAATATTGGCTGCCGGATGCCGCTTAATGTTTCGCTATCAATCGGCTCACCGCTCTTTCAAATGTGAGCGGTCAGCCCGTTGAGGCGACCGGCGACCCGGCAACCAATATTCGGTTGTTGATGAGTTAAGCTTCGGTTGTTGTCTTGCGACCGTATTTGCGATTGAAACGCTCGACGCGACCAGCCGTGTCTATCAGCTTCTGCTTGCCCGTGAAGAACGGGTGGCAGTTCGAGCAAATTTCAAGTCGAATCTCAGGTTTTGTAGAGCGCGTCGGCCACGTCTCGCCGCACGCGCAGTGCACAGTCGAGTTCACGTACTTTGGATGAATATCTGGCTTCACGTCCATGCTCCTATCAGGAATTTCTCTCATAATCGAACACTTAAATGTAACCGATTGCATGTGGGGCTGTCAAGGAGGGCTCTTTTGCTTGAGTCGGTTCACCGCAGAGGCGCAGAGGACACAGAGGGGGCGCAGAGATTAATAATTTCTCTGCGAAATCTCTGCGTCCTCTGCGGTGAACTCTCTATTTTCGAGGCGAGACTAAAAGCGGTTGAGGCTGAGGTCGCCCGATACGCTGGACATATTGATACGGCGCGACCCGCTTCCCAGCCGACCGCGAGCATAAGTGCGTGGCCATGTCGTTCCTCCCGCACTTCAATCGGGAAGTCTGTTTTGATCGAGCCGCTCATGCTTGAAATGTCAACATCCGCATCAAGATTAGAAGGCATTTTTACAACTACATCGCCGCTCACGGATGAAAACTTCATGTCGTCAGAGCCGTCGAGCCGATCAACCTCAACCTCGACATCGCCGCTCACCGAATTAACATTTGCCGAGCCGGAGACGTTCTTAACCTTAACATCGCCGCTCACAGACGAAGCGCGCAACCGGCCAGTCACGCCGCTCACGTCAACGTCGCCGCTCACCGAAGAGAAGCCATCGAAGTTGTAGCTGACAGAGCGCGGCACACGGACTTCAAACCTGATGCTCGCATCGCAGTTACACTCCTTGGGGTAACGCACGCCCACATGGACTCGACCTTCGCTGCTTTTGTCTTCGATCTCGATGCGGTCGCTGTCGCGCCCTTTCTTTATGCTCGCACGATGATTGCGTCGCCGTCGTAGCCGGTCACTACGACATCGCCTGAGATGTTAGAGACGCTGACTTGGCCGCCAGCGCTGATGCGATAACTCTTCTCGAAATCCTGGGCCGAAGCCGTGGCTGCGAAAGCCAGGCTGATTATCGCTGAAACAACTGAAAGACGGAACAATCTCTTGATCATATCTTTACGGGCTCCTTCTTAATTTTTTCAGATATTGCTACGTCGAGTGAGTGACAGGTCGAACAGAAAGGTTTCAGGTTTTGTTTGCGCAGGCTGGCGATTGCACGGGCGATGGTTGACCGAGCACCCGCAGAGGTAACACAATAAACATAGCGCAGGAAGACTGAATAATGATTAAAGCTGTGATCATCGCCTTTGTTTTGATGTCGCTCGTTGCTTGCAGCGATGCGCCCCGGCCTGAGAGCGACGAGGCGCGATCGTTTTCGATTGTGTCCGAGTATCCAGACTCGGCGACCAGCAGCGCTATGGTCATCATCAAGGTTGCGAAAACATCAACGCCGCCCGAGGTCAAAGTCGCAGCCGAATCCGTCATTGCAAATCGCAAAGGCAAGTACCAGCTCATCACAGTCAAAACGTTTCTTGAAGACGCGAGTCTCGACAGCCCGCCTTTCGCCGTTTCGAAACTGCGAAGGCGACTCTGCTGATCACAGTATTCGGAACCATGCCCGGCGGATCTGTGCGAATACCGACTCACTGACAGCGAGGCGTATGATGAAGCTCAATGAAGAAGAGATAAATGAAAAGCTGGCCGCGCTTCGAGGGTGGTCAAAAGGCGAGAACTGGATTGAGAAAAAATACCGGTTCAAAAACTTTTTGCGCGCGATGTTTTTTGTGAACGCGGTCGCATATATTGCCGAATCGGTCGATCATCACCCTGACATCATCATTCACTATAACGAAGTGACGCTGCGTAACTGGACGCACGTGGCGAACGCCGTAACCGAGCGCGATTTTTCGCTGGCCGAAAAATTAGACGCTCTGATTGACGATGAATAAGGAGGATCTAATGCCACTCATACCAGACAACGATCAGCAAAAGATACGAGAGCACTTTGAGAACAACCTCACGGGCGATGTCGAGATAGTGATGTTTACGGAACGTGTTTCGCCCATCATTATTCCGGGTCAAGAACAATGCGAAACGTGCGAGCAGACCGAAGAACTGCTCAAAGAAGTCACCGCGCTTTCAGGCAAACTGTCGCTTACTGTTCACGACATCAAAGAGGCGAAAGAAGAGGCTGACAGCCACAAGATTGATCGCGTTCCGGCTTTCATTCTCAAAGGCGCATCGCGCGGGCACGTGCGCTATTTCGGCATACCTGTCGGGCTACGAGTTTTCAACTTTGATCGCAGACTTGATTGACGTATCGAAGGGCATGACGAATCTTTCAGAAGAGACGCTCGAATTTTTGGCCTCGCTCACCGAAGACGTAAACATAAAAGTCTTCACAACGCCCGGCTGCCCCTACTGCCCACCAGCGGCCAGATTGGCCCACCAGATGGCTATTGAAAGCGAGCGCGTGACGGCGGACGTGATCGAAGCAACGGAGTTCCCCGACCTATCGCGGCGATTTATGGTCAGCAGCGTGCCTAAGATTGTCATCAATGAAACGGCTGAGTTTGTTGGCGCACTGCCTGAGCCGCAATACCTCGCGCAGGTTCGAGCAGCAGTCGGACAAACCGACGGCGAATAGGAAATGATGAACTATGAATGATGAATGATGAACAGAAGAGAGGCCCTCAATTCATCATTCATCATTCATAGTTCATCATTTCTTCTCTTTAGTCTCCCGGCGCTGGCTCTGGCGACTCCGGCAAAACTCCCGGCGCATGCTTTTTGCCTGACAGCTTCTCCACGACATAGAAGGTCACAGGTATAAGGAAAATAGCCAGCGCCGTCGCCGCGAGCATCCCGACTATGACGACAGTTCCGAGTATGCGCCGACCCGCCGCGCCCGACCCCGACGCTATCCACAGCGGAACGCAGCCCAGGATGAATGCGAGTGATGTCATCAGAATCGGTCGCAAGCGCAACCGCGCTCCTTCGAGCGCCGCGTCCACCAGATCACGCCCTTTCTCGAACTCGGCTTTGGCAAATTCGACTATCAGAATAGCGTTCTTTGCGGCGAGTCCTATCAGCACGATCAATCCGATCTGTGCGTAGACATCCAGGTCGTATCCTCTGAGCAGAAGACCGATGAATGCGCCGAACACGGCAACCGGGACCGTCAGCAGAACCGAGAAAGGAAGCGACCAGCTTTCGTAAAGCGCAGCCAGTATCAGAAAGACGAAGATCAATGACAGCGCAAATCCTGTAGCGCCTCCACCCGAAGCTTGCCTTTCTTGATATGAAAGGTCGGCCCAATCATACCCTATCTCAGGCGGCAGAACTTCATGAGCCACTTCTTCGAGCGCATCCATTGCCTGACCGGAACTGTAGCCCGCTGCTGCCGCACCTATGACCTGCGCCGCGCGATAAACATTGAACCGGTTCGTGTATTCAGGCCCGCTGACGCGCCGCGTTGTCACGAGCGACGACAGAGGAACCATGTTGTTGTCGTTATTGCGCACGTAATATTGCTTGATGTTATCGTCGGTGAGTCGCTCTTCGCCCTCTGCCTGTAGGAACACTCGCCATTGTCGCCCAAAGCGATTGAACTGATTCAAAAACAGCCCGCCGAGATAAGCTTGAAGCGTTTGATACACATCGCCTACTGCGACGCCTTGCTTCAAGACTTTATCGCGATCTACGTCGGCATAGATTTGCGGAACGCCTGCCGAGAATGCCGAATTCACGCCCGCGAGTTCAGGTCGCTTGCTGCAGGCTTCGAGAAATCTCTGAAGATTCTGATCTAGAAATTCTACCGACCCGCCGCTCTTATCCTGAAGCCACAACGAAAACCCGCCCGCCGCTCCGAGTCCCGGAATCGAAGGCGGCATAAGAGCTATTGTCACAGCTTCGGGAATCTGGGCTGTTAATGCGGCATTCAACTTCCTTGCAATTGCCTGAGCTTCCAGTTCCGAAGTATGCCGCTCGTGCCAGGGGTCGAGGATCACGAAAAAGAAGCCGTTATAGCTGGCCGATACGCGAGTCAACAGGCTGAATCCGCCAATCGTATTGTAATCTTTAACGCCTTCGGTTTCACCGAGTATGGCTTCGACCTTCCGGCACACCTGGTCTGTCCTTTCGAGCGAAGCCGCAGGCGGCAACTGCACATTCAGCAACAAGTAGCCATAATCTTCATCAGGAAGAAAGCTCGTGGGCAATTGCTTGCCCAGCAGGGCGTCCAACCCTACGAACGCGCCCAGAATAAGCATCGCCACAAGCCCTTTGCGTATCAAAGCGTGGCTCCACTTGACGTAGCCGTGAGTCGCTTTATCGAACCAGCGATTGAAGAGTTTGAAGAAACGGCCAAGCGGCCCTCTGGATTGCTTGCGCGGCTTGAGCAACATCGCAGAAAGCGCGGGCGAAAGCGTCAGCGCGTTAAAAGCCGAAATGAGAACCGAAATAGCAATCGTCACAGCGAATTGATTGTTCAGGCGTCCCTGGATTCCTCCCAGAAACGCGACCGGCAGGAAGACCGAAGAGAGTATCAATGCGATGGCTACGACAGGGCCGGAAACTTCTTTCATCGCCTGGAGCGTCGCCTCGCGCGGCGACATCCCTTCTTCGATGTGATGCTCGACCGCCTCAACGACGACGATTGCGTCATCAACGACCAGTCCGATTGCCAGCACCAATCCAAACAGCGACAGCGTGTTGATTGAAAAACCCAGAAACGGAAAAAAGGCGAATGTGCCGATCAGTGAAACGGGCACGGCGACCATCGGTATCAGCGTTGCGCGCCAGTTTTGCAGGAACAGAAAAACAACCAGGATGACAAGCAACATCGCTTCGACCAGAGTCTTAACGATCTCGTTGATGCCTTCGGTAACCGGAAGCGTTGTGTCCAGCGTGATGATGTAATCGAGGCCAGGCGGAAAGCGGTTCTTCAATTCGGCAATGGCTTTCTTCACGCCGTCTGCGACTGCCAGCGCGTTTGACCCCGGCGATTGAAAGACCGCGACGATGCAGCCGGGCTGACCGTTGATTCGCGCAATCTGCTGATAGTTTTGCGCGCCCAGTTCGATGCGCGCGACATCCTTCAATCGCACGACAGAACCGTCAGGGCTTGAGCGAACGACGATCTGGCCGAACTCTTCGGGCGTTTGCAGTCGCCCCTGCGCGCGAACCGTGTAAGTCTTCTCTTTTCCCTTTGGCGCAGGTTCAGCGCCGACCTGTCCGGCAGGGTTGACTGTGCTCTGTTGCTGAACTGAGCGAGTGATGTCGGGAACCGTCAATCCGAGTTTGGCAAGCAGGTCAGGCTTTACCCAGATTCGCATCGCGTAATCGCTCGCTCCGAACAGGCGGACTTCGCCTACGCCCGGAACCCTGTACAGCGCGTCGTTGATATTGATGTTCGCGTAGTTGGCAAGAAAGAGCGAATCGTATGAATTGTTTGGCGAGAACAACGAGATGACCATCATCGGCAATCCTGTTGATTTTCGCAGAGTGGTTCCGAACTGGTTCACGTCGGCGGGCAGGTTAGGCTGCGCCTGCGCCAATCGGTTTTGCACGTTGACCTGATCCGTGTTGACATCCGTCGAAATGTCGAAGGTCACGGTCAATTGCATACTGCCGTCGTTGGCGTTGGTCGATTGCATGTAGAGCATGTTGTCAACGCCGTTCATCTGCTGTTCGATGGGCGTCGCAACTGACTGCTCGATTGTTACAGAGTCCGCGCCCGTGTAGGTCGTCGAAGCGATAATCTGAGGCGGAACTATCGAAGGGAACTGCGCCAGCGGCAGCCCTCGCATAGAGACCAGTCCGAGTATGATTGTGATGATGGCGATAACCATCGCCACTATAGGCCGATTGACGAAAAACTTGGAAATCATGAAATCAGTCCTTTATTTTCCTTCGGCGGTCGCGGTAAACGGTTTCGGATTCACTACTGTGTCGGGCCTGACTTTTTGCGTGCCTTCGGCCACTACGCTTTCACCGGCTTTCAATCCTTGCTCGATGATCCACATTGACCCGACGCGGTCTCCGATTTTTACTTCTCGAATGCTTACTTTGTTATCGCTGCCCACGACCGCAACGCTGTACCGGCCTTGCAGTTCAGTGACGGCGCGTTGAGGAACAACCAGCGCGCCTTCTTTCAAACTGGTGACGGCGCGAACTCGCCCATACTCGCCCGGGCGCAAGATGTTTCCTTGATTCGGAAACAGCCCGGCCAGCTTGATCGAGCCTGTCTTCTGGTCTACGCTGCGGTCAGCCATATAGAACTGGCCTTTTTGCGGATAAGTTGTTCCGTCGGACAGAATCAATTCGAGTTCGAGCTTACCTCGCGCGCCTGAAATCAAACTGCTCTTGATATACTTCTGGTAATCCTGCTCGCCTGCTGTGAAATAGACCTTTATCGGATCAACGGTCGAGACAGTCGTCAGAGGCGGGCTGTTCGGGTTGTTGAGATTGACGAGGTTTCCGACCTGCACCGTAGCGATGCCCGCGATGCCGTCAATCGGAGCAACTATGCGCGTGAAGCTCAGGTTGATCTCCGCAGTCTTCACGGCGGCCTCTGAGGCTTTGATTTGTGATTTGGCGGACTCGATTCCGGCCCTGGCTGTTTTGATTACGGCTTCAGCCGCTTTTACTTGAGCAAGGGCCGCAAGATTGGCCTGAACAGCGTTATCATAATCCTGTTTGGTGACAACTCCGCTCTTTACAAGCAAGGTGTAGCGATCAACATCGAGCTGAGTCTTGCCTTGATTTGCCTGAGCCTGCGCAAGCTGAGCCTGAGTCTGTAGAAGTTGAGCTTCTGCCTGTCCAAGTTGTCCTTGAGATTTCGCAAGGTCTCCTTTTGCCTGCTCGACTACTGCTTGAAACGGCCTCGGGTCAATCTCGAACATCAACTGTCCTTTCCTGACGAAAGAACCTTCAGTGTAGGTTTTGTTGAGCAGGTAGCCGGTCACCTGCGACTTGATTTCCGCGTTCACCATGCCGTCGAGCGTGCCGATCCACTCGCTGTAAATCGGAACATCTTTCTGTTCGACCAGCGCCACTTCGACCTCGGGCGGGGCGGGCGGTTGCGATTTTGCTTTAGTCTTCGCGCAAGCGGCGGCTGCAATCAAAGCCAGGATTATCAAAGAGGTCGCCGCTGCTCTTTGTTTCAAAGTTGCTGTGGCGACCTCTGCCATCAGAGCCGTCTTTGAAGCTGTATTCATCAATATTTCTCTTTTCCCGAAAAGTGATTATTGCGAGTTGCCTACTTCAACTTCGATCTCTTCGACAATCGCTTTCATCAAGCAACCTGTTGGCACGAGCACAACGCCTTGCTTGCGCATCTTCGCCAAAAGGTCTCTGCCCGTTGAATCAACGAAAGTAACTGAAGCTAAATTCACAAGGATGGATTTGCAGTTGGCGGCAGCGGTCTCTGTGCGCCAGCACTTCTCCAGTTCTTCGACCCACGCTCCCGTCAATTTTCCTGCGACTGTAAAACTCGTAGATTCGGTTCCGTGCTGAATATCAATTCTGAGCATCCTAAGCTCACCTCATGTTTTGCTGCTGCCGGGCTCTCATAATTAGAATCGCCTGTAGCCCCTACATCGTCTTGGCAATCAGCTTGCCAAATAGAGTGGTCACTGACAGCAGAGGCCCAAGCCATAGAGGTTAAAGCGAATAATGAATAGACGAAGCGATTGGATTATTAGAAACTGGTCATTGCCCAGTGACCATATGTGGTCAACTGGCTTATTAAGGTCACGAACGCGGGCGGGCAATGCCGAGCTTGCGCATCTTGTTGTTGAGAGTTGTTCGAGGAAGACCGAGTCGCGCCGCAGCGCCTGTCGCGCCGCCAATCACCCAGTTGGATTCGCGCAGCACGCGCAAGATATGCTCGCGCTCGACCGCATCGAGCGTCGTCTGATCGGATTGATCCGCTGCGGCTTTCGCCAACTGCTTTAATTCAGCCAACGGGATTTCAAGAGTAGTACCGCGCGAAAGTATCACGGCTCGCTCGATAAGATTTTGCAGTTCGCGGATGTTGCCCGGCCAGCTATAAGCGGTCAGGGCGGCAAGCGTTTGAATTGGGATACGGTCTATCGGCTTCTTCATCTGCTGCGCAAACTTATGCGCAAAGAAATGAACGAGCAGAACGATGTCGTCCGGGCGCTCGCGCAACGGCGGCAAAGTGATCGGAAAAACATTCAGGCGATAATAAAGGTCACTGCGAAATTTCTTCTCGGCCACCATCTGAGCGAGATCAATATTAGTAGCAGCCACGACGCGAACGTTCACACGAATAGTGCGTGAACTGCCTAATCGTTCGAACTCCTGTTCCTGCAGCACGCGCAAAAGTTTCGATTGCAATTCAAGTGAAACATCGCCGACTTCATCAAGAAAGATCGTGCCTTCGTGAGCAAGCTCGAATCGCCCTATGCGTCGTTCAATCGCGCCTGTGAAAGCGCCTCGTTCATGGCCGAAGAGTTCCGATTCGAGAAGCCCTGTCGGGATAGCCGCGCAGTTGACTTTGACCAGAGTTCGCCCTCGTCGCGGGCTTAAATTATGGATGGCACGCGCAAGAAGTTCTTTGCCCGTGCCTGTCTCGCCATAAATCAAGACGGTCGAATCGGTCTTCGCAACGGTTTCCACTTCCTGCAACACGCGACGGAGCGCGCGACTGCTGCCGATGATCTCCTCGAAGTCGTATTCCGTTTGAATCGCTTCTTCGAGATAAAGCTTTTCTTCTTCAAGCCTGTTTTTGAGCGCGTCAATCTCTCGGAACGCAAGAGCATTCTCTACAGCGATGGCGACATGCTGAGCGATCTGCCCAAGCAGTTCCGCATCTTCTTGGGTGAAAGCATTCTCGCGCAGGCTCGAAATGCCCAGAACACCAAACGCGCGATCGCGTGAAATGAGCGGAACGGTGCAGCCTGATTTCACCCCCGCGGCTAAGAAGCGTTTCAATGAAGGACGCCCTTCAAGATCGTGAGCGTTGCTGATGACAGGCTGGCGCGTTCTTAGAGCTTGCTCAAGCAGCGTTCCATCAACCGGAAGAATTTCATCCTCTATAAAGAAGTCTTCGCTCATGGTCGATTCCAGTGCCAGCACTCGAAGCTTATTGCTTTCGGCATCGTAAAGAGAAAGACCGGCCATGATCGTGAGGAATCACGCGCTGCAGGCAAACGGAGATGGCCGATAAAAGTTCTCGCAGATTGAGATTCGACACCAGCATATTGTTGATTTCAAGCAATAGCTCGTAACGGTCTCGCTCGTGCGCCAGTTGGCATTGATAAACCTGAGCCTCAACGGCAGCGGCTATCTGGGCCGCCACCAGTTGAGCAAATTCGATGATCGAGGTTGGATGTATGCATCGAACTTATCGCTGGCAATTCCAAGCGCGCCGAGATTCTGGCGAGCAGTGGTCAGAGGGAGAATGCAGAGCGACTTTACGGGATAGTCGCGCAGAACTTTCGTCACAGGGAAACGGGTTTCCTTCTCCACATCACCAGTGACAAAAGGAGTCTGGTTTCGCCAGACCCAGCCGACGGCTGAACCTTCGACCGGAATCTCTGTGGGCAATTGCCGCATAACGGGTTTGCTCGTCTCCAGCACATGGACGCGCATAACGTTTTGCGCGCCGTCGTGACAGCATGAGACTCAGATTGTGAAAATCGAAAAGTTCGTGCAGGCGGTCGGCAAGTTCGTGAAACAGGTCTGACAGGTTTCGGTGCGACGCTATGGCTTTCGAAAGATCAAGCAGCGTTCTGTATTGACGCAATTGCAAATCAAGGCTTTGGGCAGTCGCTTCGCTCAAGTTTCACTCCTCTATGAAATAAAGAGTGACAACCGAGTTGGCGCACGTCAAGCGCTGAACGGCAAGGCAATTCCTAAGGCGAAATGAGATCGGTCTCATTCACATAGCGCAGGCATAAGCGCTCGCAGCCATCGCTGCCTAGATAGCGATTGCTCACAATCGTTATTTTCTCGCCTTGCGTAGCCGGGCCGATGACCTTGACCATATAAAATTCCGGCGGAGCTTCCTGCAATCGAACACGAATGCCGCCTCGACTGTGATTTTCAGACAACACTACGTCTCGCCCTATGTTTGCATCTCTTCATTGAGATATTCGATGGCGACTACTTCGGGCTTTTCGCTTCTGGGCTCGCGCCGGCGTTCGCTGCCTGCCCATTTTTTGTGTTGAAAGAGAGTCCAGGGCTTTTCTTGATACCCTTTGGGCGGATTCTCGCCGATGAACTCGAACGCCACGATGCTTTGCCCGCCTTTCACAGGGTCTACGCGCCTTGTAATTGCGTAGACCTTATAATTCGAGTCGTAGTAGCCGTGACTGCGAAGCTTCACCGGCAGAGGCAGCATCAATTGCACAACCATCCCATGCCGCACGCGACGATGCAGGCGAAGCGTGATTCCCGCACGGCTTACGTCAATCGTTTGCGTCGTTTCATCCCACTTGCCGCTTTGCAAGTCATGCCCTATGACGCGCGTGGGTATCGAGAGCTTGAATCGTTCATGGTGACGCCGGTTGTCGCCGTTCGCGCCCTTTGAGAGTCCTGTATAGGCTTGCTGCTCTAATTGAACCTGAGCATCCAATTTCGCCTGAGCTGGCATTGAAGAAGTAAGTTGCCCGGTGACGGCGGGCTTGATTGGTTTAGCGTAAGGCTCTTCCCTCAGAAATGCTTTAGCCCTTTCGATCATCGGCGCGACGGATGATTGAGGAAGCGAAGAGCCGTTAGACGTGCTGAAATCCGCATGCGCGTTGAATGATTCGGGATCAGCCTCCATGTCTTCGCCGCCAGCTTTTTGATGAGTCTGCTCTATCAAATCTCTCATTGCCAGCCCGTCAACGGGCCTCGATAGCAAGAAGCCTTGAAGGTAGGTGCAGCCCAGACCCGTCAACTGAATTATCTGCTCGCGCGTTTCCACGCCTTCTGCAATCACGTCCATGCCCAGATTGACTGCGAGGCTGATTATTGTGCGAACGATCTCGGAATTTTTCGGCAGGTTCATTGCGGTTACAAACGAGCGATCAATCTTCAGCGTGTCAATGGGGAAGCGGTGCAGATAGCTCAACGACGAATAGCCCGTTCCGAAATCGTCTAACGAAATCTGAATGCCGAGCGCTTTTATTTGGCGAAGTATCTCAGCCGCCGAATCTATGTTCTCGATGATCGCGCTTTCGGTGATTTCGATCTTCAGGCTGCTGGCGGCAAGCCCCGTCTCAGTCAAGACCTCTTCGATGCACTTGATGAGATCAGGCTGCAAGAATTGTTTGCCTGAAAGGTTGACGCTGATTGTAAGCGGCGGGTCAGCAGTGTACTGCTCCTGCCACGCGCGAAGCTGGCGGCAGGCTTCGCGCATTACCCACTGGCCGATGGGGATGATGAGCCCCGTCTCTTCTGCGACGGGAATGAATTTCAAAGGCGTGATGAAACCTTGCTGCGGATGCTCCCATCTGATCAATGCTTCAAATCCGGCGATGCGCCAATCTTCCAACGACACGATGGGCTGGTAATGAATGCGAAATTCGTCGCGAGACAAAGCGCGGCGCAGGTCTGTCTCCATCTCAAGCAACCCGACGGCGCGATTGTGCATGCCTTATCAAACAGTTCAAATCGCCCGCGCCCCTGATCCTTTGCGCGATACATGGCCGTGTCGGCGTTGCGGAGAAAGTCTTCGGGCTGTTCGTAAGGCGTGAGGCTGTGCGCTATGCCGATGCTGACCGAAGCATATACTTCGTGCCCGCTCAAGTTGAAAGGCTGCGCCAATTCTTTGTGAATGCGTTCGGCTGCCTGCGTCGCATCGCTCACGTGCTTTAAGTGATCGAGGATGATGGCGAATTCGTCTCCGCCTATTCTCGCGACCACATCGCCCGGTCTCAGACACGATTCGAGGCGGCGTGCGATGCTGACGAGCAAATGGTCGCCAACCTGATGGCCGAGACTGTCATTGACTACTTTGAAACGATCAAGGTCGAGGAAGAGCACTGCGAATAAATAATCGTCATGCTCTTTAGCTCGATTGAACGAGCGCGCAAGCCTGTCCATGAACAGAGCGCGATTCGGCAATTCCGTGAGCACGTCATGGAAAGCATTGTGCAGTAATCGCTCCTCTGCTTCTTTTTGTTCCGTGATATCCGTCAGCGAGCCTGCCATGCGGTATACGGCGCGCGTCGCATCCCAGACGGCCAGCCCGCGACTGAGCACCCAGCTATAATTCCCATCGCGCTTTCGCAAGCGATGTTCTATTTGAAAACGAGGCGTCGAACCCATCAGGTGAGACGTGATCTCGATTTGAAGCATCTCTATATCATCGGAATGCACTCGCTTGAACCATTCGTCGGGGCGGTTGCTGACCTCGTCTTCTTCGTAGCCGAGCATCGCTTTCCAACGGGGGCAGAAGCTCATTTCGTTGCTTTGCAGGTTCCAATCCCACAGCCCATCATTGGCGCTGCGAGCGACAAGCGCGAAACGCTCTTCACTCACCTCAAGAATGTTTAACACTTGCTGATGCTCTGCGATCACCTGCTCGAACTCCGCATTCTTGCGCCTGAGTTCGAGTTGCGCTACGACGGCAGAAGCCAGTGTGCGCAAAGCCTTCGCTTGCGACTGGCTCAGTTCGCGCGGGCTTCAGTCGAGCACTGCCAGCGCGCCGAGCGCATAGCCTTCGGGGGTCAAAAGAGGCGCTCCTGCATAAAAGCGAATTCCGAAATCTTCAGTCACAAATCTAGCAGCGCCGAATCGGGTATTTTTGAGCGCGTCATTAACGATGAACAGATCGGATCGCAGGATAGTCCACGAGCAGAAAGCGGCTTCGCGATCAGTCTCAAACGAATTCAACCCGACGAGCGATTTATAATAGACGCGATCTTCCTCAACGATGCTCAATAACGCCATGGGAGCCGAACAGACATCCGCTGCCAGGCGCGCGAGATCATCGAATATCTCTTCCGAGCCATTTTCAATGATTTTATAAAGACGCAGGGCTTCGAGCCGTTCAGCCTCGTTATCAGGCAGCGGCGCTGTGACGTTATATTTTTCGTGCGTTGTTATTACTTGCAAAATTGATTACCGAATTTCTCTAAAGTTCCAATTAGCTGCCAGTTCATTGCCAACATCTCGCTCAATTTTTCAAGGACGCGGGGGTGCTTACGAATTTACCTGCTGTGGGGAGCCCAGATTCTGTAAAAAATCCGGCATTCAATCATTGCAAGGAAAGTGCCATATCGAAGAGTGCGCAGATTTAAGCCGTAATAGATGATTTGACTACCTGAAGCGGCCAGCGCACGAGCCGGGGTTAACTTCTAAATGACCGATCATTGTGAAGGTGAGTTGTCAATTTAATGCACAGGTTCAGTATTTCTGAGGGCGTGATCGAAAGCGGGATTCAACAAGAATCTGGCCTACACTAGAAAAGCGAGCGCCAGCATCAACGCGCTTGAGCCGAAGTCTAAACCGGATGGAGACGCCCCTTGATTGAAAGAACCATCAGATTTTTCGTACGTGTAAGTTCTTCTAATGATATTACTCGCGAGGCAAAATAGTAAAATCGGCCAAATCTTTTTGCTTGCATCAAAAAATGTTTTAAGAGATACTCTGCCCCAGCCAAAGTGAACAATATTACGATAGTGACCGTTACCTCGTCCGCTTGTGAGTAGTAAGCCCGCTTTAACGAGACCTGAAGCGTCCTGTTGTTTTCATTTCAATGGAGGTATCTATGAGTAAGAAGGGGTCCGTGTATCAAAAAGCGAAGCTCATGTTCGCAGTGCCTGTCATGCTGGTTTCGTTCTACCTGATGTCAACCGATTCACGTTACGCAAGTAGTAATCTGAACAACTCTGAAGTGTTGCAGGCTCTACAAGTTTTGGTAAAAGATCAGCCAGATACGCCGCTGCGAGTTTTGAATATTAAGGATAACTCTACCTCTTTGTATACACCCGAAATTAATGTAGTTGTCCAAAACACGAGCTTTAAATCTATCCGCGCATATGCAATCCGATATGATATTGGGATTGGAAAAACAAACGCTAGCGGGCTGGAACTTTCTATAGGAGCAGGGGGTGGGGCTGATCTACAGCCTAACAAATCCGAGACGGTAGATATTGGTGCTGGTGCTACTTACTCAAGTCCTATTGATTCTATAACTGTCGCAATTGATTTTGTCGAATTTGAGGACGGGATTATTTGGGGGCCTGACATAGGTAAGACTAAAGAGCGTCTGGACGGTATGCGCGCTGGTTCGCGTGCCGCAATCGGCTCACTGATAAAGTTAATGAAAACCGATGGCCTGCCAGCAGTAATAAGCACAGTTGAAAAGGAAAGTATTGATATAACCCCGCCAGCCGACCATTCACCAGAATGGTTAGATGGTTTTCATCAAGGGATTGGTCTGATACAAGGGCGTCTTAAGAACACTTATAAAGATAAGGGAATATCTGAGATGGAACGTGCACTTCAACGTCCATTTGATGTGCCTGGATTGAGGTGGCTGAAATGAAAACATCAAGACCCGAAACGTCCTGTTATTTTCATTTCAATGGAGGTATCTATGAATAAGAAAGAGTTCGTATATGAAATAGCGAAACTCAGGTTTACTGCGCCTGTCATTCTGGCTCTATTATGCCTGGCACTTTTGACGGTCGGCGCACATGGGCCAGTAAAAGATCAATCGCCCGATGACAAATCTCTGGTCAAAAAGCCTGTACTGGTTGAGAAAAAGAAACAGCCCGGCTCGCCTTTAATCATAGGCAATATGGTAATTGCCGAATCAGAAGACGGGCGGATGCCGGAAATCACTTTTACCGTCACAAACAAGAGCGATAAGGTGATCATCGCCTACGCAGTAAAACATGAAGGCGCTTTCGGACAAGGAGCAGTTGCCGGCGCTATCACAAACATCAGCCCTGACTCAGAACGCGCTTTGCTTCCGGGACGATCTCCACATATGGAGATTGGCGGTATTGAATACTCTGGTATGCCGGAGACGATGATTCTGTCAGTTGATTTTGTTGAATTTGCAGATGGGACTCGGTGGGGGCTTGATACGATGAAAACCGGCGAGCGAGTTGACGGCACACGGGCAGGGGCGCAAGCGGTAAGAGACGCTCTGCTGCTGATTCTAAAAGCTGGGGGAGTAGACGCAGTTGTGCAGTCGCTAGATACAATCGAGCCACAAGCAGATCAATCGTCGCTTCACTCTTCTGAATGGCTGGATAGTTTCAGTACTGGCGTTAAGTGGATGCGCGAGCGCGTGCGCCGCAAAGGCCGAGATTACAGCAGTGTCGAAAAAGAGCTTCAACATTCACCCGATTTCAAAGATGAGCGCATCTATTAGGAGGTATAACTCATGAAAGAACTTCGAAAAGGTCAGCACTGGGAGCGAAAGTTGCTTCTTATTTCTGCTGTTCTCCTCATGGCGACATTCTTCGCAGCTTTTACCAAATCTCCTATCTTAGGCATATCTAAGATATTCAAGGCATACTCGCAGACCGCAAGTGTATCCGTGAAACCACAGCCTAACTCGCCCTTGAGCATAGAGCTAATTGACCCTAATCGGCCAATTGGTCATACACCTGAAGTACAAGTTATCGTTGCTAATATGGGCACAAAGCCTATTAGCGCATACGCTATTCGCTATGACACCAGCGATGACGGTTCTAAATCAGGCGGCCTAGAACTCTCCAACAAGGCACTGCTTAACTTTGTCTTGCAGCCCGGTCAGTCAGAAATAGTAAATGTGGGAGAAGGGACTTACGAATCGGAAATTAAAGTCATCAGGCTTTCTGTAGACTTTATCGAATTCATAGATGGGACCAGATGGGGGCCGGATACATATAACTCTGGTGAACGGCTAAACGGTTTGCGTGCAGGAGCAATTGCAGCAACAAGCTATCTCCTTAAAGTGTTGCAAAAGACTGGCGCGGAAGCTGTGATGAAGATAGCTGAAGGAGAAACCATTAATATTCTGCCACCATCTGATCATTCTCAAGAATGGCTAGAAGGGTTCCGACAAGGCATTGAAATCATAAAGGGGCATCTCAGGCAATCTTACACCAACCGGAGTTTAACTGAAATAGAATCCATTCTCCAAAAGCCTATTGATGCATTAGAGAGCAGGAGGCGGCAATGAAGCAGTCATCTATAGCCCTATCTCTTCTCATAATTATTTTAGGAGTTACATGTGTAATATTCCTAATAATACCTCCGGTTGAAATTACATTTGCGCAAGCCAACTGTGGAGTTAATCGCTGTGAAACGTATAAGGATTTGCAGGGAGTATGGAACTACAATCTTTATTGTAGTAAACGCTTTACACAAGGATGCGGACTCGATGATAGATTTGGAGCGGAAAGAATCCCCATTGAATGCGGATCGGGCTCGTCTATAGTAGCTCATGTAACTTGCAACCCCAGCGGTAAAACAGCTAATTGGGCATACTCCTGCGCTTCGACAGGAGATATAAAGTTCAAAGTGGTGAGTAGAGATGATTGTAGTAGCACTGGCGGCGGGGGCGGAGGTGGAGGTGGGCTGGCCTGTAGTGTTCCTACAGGTGAGCCGCCACCTTATAATTGCGATCCGCCTGATATTTCATGCGACCCCAGCACCGGACATTGGAGCACCAGGTGGTGCATGTGCGTTTGCAACTCTAGCCCCATCCTCATAGACACTTCCGGCAACGGGTTCGACTTAACCGATCCTCAGCACGGCGTCGAATTCGACCTTAACTCCAACGGCGTTGCTGAACCGATGGCCTGAACGGCTGTTAATTCAGACGAAGCGTTTTTGGCTCTGGATAGGAACGGCAACGGCACTATAGATAACGGGCAAGAGCTATTCGGCAACTTCACCCCGCAGCCCTCTTCGACAAGTCCCAATGGCTTCATCGCGCTTGCAGAATTCGATAAGCCGACGAACGGCGGCAACCGTGACGGAGTGATTGATCGCAAAGATTCAATCTTCAGATCACTGAGACTTTGGCAAGATACTAATCATAACGGCATATCGGAGCCTAACGAGTTGCGGAGGCTGTCAGCGATGGGACTTGAGGTGATAGACCTCGATTATAGAGAGTCGAGACGGACTGACCAGTACGGGAATCAGTTCAAGTATCGAGCGAGAGTCAGAGACGCACAGGGCGCGCAGCTTGGCCGGTGGGCGTGGGATGTGTTTTTCGTGAATCAATAAGCAGGCGATAAGAGGAAACAGGAAGCGGCCAGCAAGTCACACAGGCTTGCTGGCCGCTTTGCTTTGCCCCGTCCGCGCTTTCAGGCACTGCGAGGATATAAAACACGCTTTTAATTATCCTCCGCTTCTCATCGTGGCTTTGCGCCGTAGTTGATCGCCATGATGCCGCCGCCGAACTGGCGAAAGCCTGTTTCAACAAATCCTGCCCTGTCCATTAACTCTTGCACGCCGCGCTGGCCCGGATAGAGCTTCAGCGTTTCGGGTATGTAGCGATATGTGTCCGCATCGCCGTGCATCACAATTCCTACTGCTGAACCGATTACGATGAGATAGCGAAGATAAGCCCAGCGATAAAGCTTATTCTGAGGATGACCGAAGTCGAGCGAGAAGAAACGACCGCACGGTTTGAGCACGCGCTTTATCTCTATGAGCGCCGCCGCCACATCCGGCACGTTGCGCAGCGCATAGCCTCCTGTCATGCAATCGAAAGTTTCATCAGCGAAAGGCATGTGCATGATGTCTCCGCGATGAAAGCTGACGTTTGCGATCTGCCTTTCTCGCCGTTTGCGCTCGGCGATGTCGAGCATCCCTGCTGTGATGTCCAGCCCTGTGACGCGGCCCGAGTTCAATCGCTGTGCAATCGCGAATGTGATGTCACCCGTTCCGCAGGCTATGTCGAGCGCAGCCTCATCTCCTTCGAGTTTGAGCATCTTGATAAGCTCGCGCTTCCATCCGCTATCCATCCCATAGGACATGAAAGCTGTGAAGAAGTCGTAGCGCGATGCGATTGTTTCAAACAGCCGGTTGGCGTAGCTTTGCTTCTTTTCTTTTGAGGATATGTGTTCTTTGAGGTCGAGCTTTTCAGGTCTGGCCATAATCTAAATGCACTGTATAACAAAAGGAGCCGAGTTTGACAGCCTTGTCCGTTTCGCCCGACCGCTCGGTCAGTATGACCGCTTATATTCTATCATTCTGAAAGAGCTTATTACCCGAAGTGACCGTGTTATCAAATCGCAGTGCAAAATTGAATCGGGGAGATTTTTTATAAGTGCTGATGATGCAAAACGCTACAGCCTCTATCGCGTTGTCATGAAGAAATTTTCCACATCTGGCACCGGGCTTGCTCTTAAACGGGCGGCAGTGGATGTAAATCATGGCCTCTCAGACCCTTAAGGATAAATGGATAAAGAGATGACAAAGCTCTTCAGCAGGATTTCAAATAAAGGATTAAGCGCTCGAAAGTTTTTCGCGCTTTGCCTCACATTAGCTTTACTAAGCACCTTACTCCCTCTAACCCGGTCATACGCACAGGGCAATGCCACAAACAAGCTATCACTCGCGCTGCAGCAAGTCTTAGGCGCGAACAACTTGCTGGTGTGGTCTGATCCGTCAAGGCGAACTGTTCGCACCTTGATTCAGACCAATGGGCCTGTTTCGTCAGCCTTGATTACGGCGGTGACTCGCGCGGGCGGAACAGTAGTTCGCCAGTTCTCTTCGATCAACGGCATGCTGGTCGAACTGCCTAAGAATCAGGTGCTCTCTATTGCCACTCGCTCGGACGTGGAGCGCATGACAGGAGACCATCTTGCACAGCAGAGCGCGAGCCATCTTGAGGCCGCGACACTTGCAGATGCCGTGCGGGAATATAGACCGCTGACAAGGTCATTCAACGGACTCGACGGCAGCGGCGTTGGCATTGCCATACTCGACTCCGGCATCATGTCGAGTCACAATAATTTCGACAACGCGCTCGGGCTCATACCGCGCATCACGGCTTCGACCGACATCGTTTCAAGCAATCTTAATCTACTTAAATTTGAAGGGCTCCTCGGGATAGTTACTAACCTTTTGGGCGACCTGCTCGGCCTGGGTAACACTGACGACTACGGGCACGGCTCGCACGTCGCAGGTGTAGCCGCGGGGCGTTCAGCCAGCTCAGGCAATTCTCGCGGCTACATGGGCGTTGCTCCGAACGCCAACCTGATAGATGTTCGAGTGCTCGATGGGCGCGGGCTTGGACAGACCAGCGATATAATCGCGGGCATTGACTGGGTCATTGCCAACAGAACATCGCGCAACATCAAGGTGATGAATTTGAGCCTGGGCGCGTCTTCGTCCGAATCGTGGCAAACCGACCCCTTGTGCCGCGCAGTGCGGCGCGCAGTCGCGGCTGGCATTACTGTAGTGGCGGCAGGCGGCAACTACGGCCAGACCATAGGCGGTCTTGAGCGATATGGAAGCATCTCCGCGCCCGGCAATGACCCGACAGTCATTACGGTCGGCGCGACCAACACTCATCAAACAGACGCGCGCAATGATGAATCAATCACCTACTTCAGCTCGCGTGGCCCCACGCGCGGCTTTTCCGTTACTCAATCGAACGTTAAGAATTACGACAATCTGCTCAAGCCTGACCTTGTAGCGCCGGGCAATAAAATCGTCGCCGCCGAATCCCGAAGCGGTTGGCTTGTGAAGCAATATCCGCAACTGCACGAGAACGGCTCAGGCGCGAATGCTTTCATGGAATTGAGCGGCACTTCGATAGCCGCGCCTGCGGTGGCTGGCGCTGTTGCGCTGCTCTTGCAGAAAAACCCCGGACTGACGCCGCCGCTCGTCAAAGCTATCTTGCAGTACACCGCAACCCAGGTGCCGAACGCGAACATCTGTCAGCAGGGCGCGGGCCTTTTGAATATAGAAGGCGCAGCGCGACTGGCCGGTGTGTTACGCACGGATGTTAGTCAAGGACGGTTAAGACCGGGTGAGTCGATGTTGGTCGCGGGAGCTGCGATGCCTGCTCCTGTCTCCAACGTCAACGGCCAGAACATTGCGTGGGGTCGCTACATCTTTGCAGGCGGCTCGCACATACTTGCGGGAGTTAATCTGTTTAAGCGTTACCAGGCAATCTATAACCCCGCTCTTATTTGGGTGCGCGGTGTTGTAACGCTCAGCGGATCATCTACTGCTAACGCTCAGTTGGTAACATCGGGTGTCATCAGCGCGGACATCCTCGGGTATTCAAACAGCATTTTCACCAACGGTTCGACGCTCAGCAATGCAATCATATCAGGGCAAGGTCTGGTGATGGCCGAAGGCATTGTGATGTCAGAAGGCTTAGTGATTGCCGAAGGCTTAGTGATTGCCAGAAGGGCTTAGTGATGCCAGAAGGCCTGGTGATTGCCGGAAGGCCTTGTGATTGCCGGAAGGCCTTGTGATTGTCGGAAGGCTTGCTGATGTCGGAATGCATAGTGATGAGCGAAAGCTTCAATCTTGGCGAGTAGTATAGGCGAAAAAATTCAGAAAGAGCGCGAGCGGCTCCCCGAAACGCCGCTCGTGCTCTTTTCAGTAACTCCATTTCGGCTGCCCCTCTGCCTTGCGAAAGAATTTGTGGAATAAAGGTGGGGTACATGCAACTCATTGATATGTCGGATTACAACTGGAGAGCGCGCATTTGCTGGTTTGCCACGGTCATTTTTGGCACGCTCGCGTTCAGTTGGGCAGTGGCAGGTGTGCTGCGCCTCGACACGCAGGGAGTGCTGGGAGTTGCCGCGTTGATGGGGATTGTCTACTTATCCGGGCTGCGTCCGATCAGCATTCCGGGCACAAAATCTTCAATCACTCCCGGCGACATTTTCATATTTCTGACGGCGCTGTTTTATGGCCCGCCAGCCGCAACGCTGGTCGCAGCGACAGACGCGCTGGCCGGAGCGCATCGCGCTTCACAGCGATGGACCAGTCGGCTGGGCAGCCCTGCTGTAGTATCCATATCAGTCTTTGCATCGGGAAGTTTGTTTCAGTGGTTACTCGTAAACTGGCAGCAAAATCAATCATTCACGCCTAACACCACTCTGTTTGCAGCATTACTGATTTTCTCGGCCACGCATTTCATGCTTCACTCATTGCTCATGGCCGTAGTTTATGCGCTCAAGAAGCGGACTGCTCTTCTTCCGCTCTGGTGGGCCAGTTATTCATGGGCTAGTTTGACTTATATGGCCAGCGCTTCCGCAGCCGGGATAATTTATCTCGCGATCATCAACTATGGTATGGGTGCGCTGTTGGCGGCTGGGCCACTGGTGGCTGTAATCTTTGCGACGTGCCACTTCTATTTCAAGCAGGCCGACGAACGCGCAAAGACTATGGAGAAGATCAGCCGCGTGCATCTGGCAACGGTAGAAGCGCTTGCCACTGCGATTGATGCCAAAGACGAGATCACGCACGATCACGTTTATCGAGTGCAAGTTTACGCCACGGGGCTTGCTCGCCGTTTTGGTTTGACGGAGCTTGAGATTGAAGCGCTCAAAGCGGGCGCGCTGCTGCACGATGTAGGCAAGATCGCTGTGCCAGATTACATCCTAAACAAACCCGGCAAACTGACTGCCGCCGAATTCGAGAAGATGAAGATACACACGGTCGTCGGCGCGCAGATCATGGAACGCGTCAACTTTCCGTATCCGGTCGTTCCTATCGTCCGCCATCATCACGAGCGATGGGATGGCAAGGGTTATCCTGACGGTCTCAAAGGCAATCAGATTCCGATTACTGCTCGCATTCTGACGGTGGCTGATGTCTTTGACGCGATTCGTGAAGACCGCCAATATCGCAAGGGGATGGGCCGCGATGAATCTTGCGAGTTTCTCAGAAACAATTCAGGCTCGCAGTTCGACCCGGAAATAGTCGAAGCCTTTCTCACTGATCTGTCAAAGTACGAAGAAGAAATCGCCGCGCACAAAGCGAGCCAGCAACCCGTACTCACGCCGACGACGCAGGCCGGTTTGTCAGAAAGCGCGATGAAAGCGGTTCCGGCAGCGGGGCTGGCGCAGGCCGCCACTTCAACTCCCGATTACGTCAAGCAGATTCACGCGGCGCACGCGGAAGTGGCCGCGCTTTACGAGATGGCCCAGACCTTCAGCACGAGTCTCGATGTGCGCGACGTTGCGACGCTCACGGTCAATCGCATCGAGCGAATGATCCCATTCACCACCTGCGTTGTTTACCTCAAACAAGAGAGCGATGATTCGGCGGTCGCAGCCTATGCCTTCGGCCAGAACGCAGATCGTGTTCGCGGTCGAAGCCTTTCGGCGGGACACGGCATCGCCGGATGGGTCGTCATCAACGGGCTGCCAATGAGCAACACGGACGCTATGCTCGACCTTCATAATTTTTTGGACGCGAACGAAACAGGCTATCGCACGGCAGCAGTCTATCCGCTGATGAAGGGCGAAGAGACTATAGGGGCGCTCGCCCTCTACACAAGCGAGTTGGACTGCTACAGCAGCGATCACCTGCATCTGCTCGAATCGGTTTCCCGTTTCGCTTCCACGGCGCTTCAGCACGCAATGCTGTACGAGCAGACCAGAGCAAGCTTGCAGATTGACGCGCTGACGGGATTGCCGAACGGGCGGGCGCTGTACGCGGGTTTCGATCAAGAGATTGCGAAAGCGAAACAGGACGGAGGCTCGCTCGTGGTGCTTTCGTTGAGTCTAGGCGGACTGCGCGCAGTCAACGACAGTTACGGTTATCAAGTAGGCGACCGTGTGCTTGCTGAAACAGCCAAACGATTGCGCCGCGTCATTGATGAGCGAAGCATGCTCAGTCGCATAGCAGGCGATGAATTCATTTGTCTGTTGAGGAACTACGACCGCGCTCAGGCCATCGATCTAGGCGAGCGGGCGCAATTAGAAGTCGAACGCCTTATGTTTGAAGTGAGACAGGGGCAGCGCGCGCGCGTCAAGCTCAGCTTCGCCGTGGCTGAATACCCGAAGGATGGGCAAACCATTGACCATTTGCTTCAAGCATCGATAATCGCGGAACGTCAAAGAAAGAGCACGGGCATGCTTGTCGCGCCCGACTTCACAGGCGAAGCGCGCAAGGTGTCTTAAGATAGGCGATAACCGCCTGAGATGTTAAGCGTCTCGCCCGTAATATTGCGGCCTTCTTCCGACGCGAGGAAGAGGGCCATCGCCGCTATATCGTCTTCTTCTACCATGCGTTTGAGCGCAGTCGGCTCGACGTAATCGCTCTCGACGGATTCAAACGAACGGTTCAACTGCGCCGCGCGATTGCGGATTACGCTCTCTATTCGAGGCCCGCGCACAGGGCCGGGCGCGATGGCGTTCACGGTTATGTCGTAACGACCAGCTTCTTCGGCGAGTGTTCGTGTGAGTCCGATCATCGCCCACTTTGACGCCGAATAAGGGCTGCGCAGCGCATAAGCTCTTAATCCTGCAATGGATGTTATATTAATGATGCGACCGCCGCGCTGCTCGATCAGGTGAGGCAATACGTGCTTGGCGCACAGGAATGCGCCCGTCAGGTTGATGGCGAAAGTGCGGTCCCAATCCTCGCGCGTGACTGCGGTTGCAAGCGCAGTCGGCCCTGCAATCCCCGCGTTATTTATCAGAATGTCAATGCGGCCAAACTCGTCAAGCGTTGCGGCGACAAGTCGCTCGACCGCCGCTTCATCTGCCACGTCCGCGACTGCCGCAATCGCGCGGCCACCATGGTCGCGTACCTCCTGGGCGACCCGATCGAGATTCTCTTTCGTCGTTCCCGATACGACCACGGCTGCGCCTTCGCTGGCGAATCTGAGGGAGATTACGCGACCAATCCCCCGTCCTCCGCCTGTCACTATCGAGACTTTGCCATCGAGCTTCATACGTTCCTCCAAGAGCCGTTTTCAAACGCGCTTATGATAGCCCATCACGCGTTAATATTCTAAGCGAATCTCAGTCGGAAGCGGCGATGTAGGGCGATCCACTACACGGGGAATAATTCTGAATCTTCGCGGCATTTTTAGAGGATGGATATTTGAACGACGCTTTTAATAGCCGATTGAAGCAATGCGTCAAGCCGCTACCCCAAAAGGGTGACACGATTTGTCATTCACAAGGCGCAGCAGGCGCAGATTCTGTAACTGTCGGGCCATGCGTTTCGGCGCGCTTGTCGGACGATTTAAGCCTCAATTCGTCATAATCATTGATGCAAGTGAAGTTGGCTAACGCATTCACCCAGTGAAGCCGGGTTGCCGCCTGCGAGGAAACCGAATTCTGAAAATGGGCATCAAATTTGCGAACTACTAATAGGTAGTCGCAAGCCGGTAGGGGATGAAGCGACGCCGATTGAAAGTGAGCAGAATAAGAGCCGGATTGGCTGATATTGAAAACTTAGAATGCCAGGCCGGACGTAAACGAGATAACAAAGGGCGCTGAAAGAAGGTGGGGAAATGACTAGCAACGGGAGCATAAGAAAATTGGTGGCACTCAATCCTGAGACAAAGAGTCCGCGCGCGCAGGACTTTGAAGCTGGGCTTCGCGCGCGCGTGATCGGACAGGACAGAGCCATTCGCAGTATCACGTCACTGTACCAGGTTTTCCAGGCAGGGATGACAAATCCGTCACGGCCACTCGGCACAATGATCTTTCTTGGGCCTACGGGTTCAGGCAAGACCCACATAGTCGAGGCCGCCGCCGAAGTGTTGTTTGGCGATAGGAACGCCGTAGTCAAAATAGACTGCGCGGAGTTCCAGCATTCGCACGAGATCGCCAAACTGATCGGCTCGCCTCCGGGCTATCTGGGCCACCGCGAAACCGCGCCGTTGCTGACGCAGGAAAATCTGGAGAAGTATTACACCGAGCGCGACCCGTTCACGTTTGTGCTTTTCGACGAGATAGAGAAAGCTTCGGACGCGCTATGGCAGTTGTTGCTTGGCGTCCTGGACAAAGGGACGCTGACGCTCGGCGACAACCGCAAAGTTGACTTCTCGCAGACGATAATCATTATGACGTCGAACCTCGGCGCGAAGGAGATGAGCGAGTTGATCACTGGCTCAATCGGATTCGCCCCGGCCAAGAGCAAAGGCATGATGGCCGACGATATTGATCAGAAGATTTATCGCACGGCGTCGGAAGCCGCAAAGCGAAGGTTCTCGCCTGAGTTCATGAACCGCATTGACAAGGTTGTAGTCTTCCGCAGTCTCAAGCACGAGCAGTTGCGACAGATTCTCGACCTTGAATTGCGCGGCGTGCAGCGAAGAATTAACGAAGGCGCAGGCGAGCAGTTCTATTTCACGGTTACTGAGCCTGCGAAAGAGTTTCTGTTGAACGAAGGCATAGAGTATCGTTACGGCGCGCGCCATTTGAAACGAGCCATCGAGCGATTCCTGGTCAACCCGCTTGCGAACCTGTCGGCAACGGGACAAGTGCGACTTAGGCGACGTGGTTGTGGTTGACATCAACGACGAGACGCAGAAACTTACGTTCTACCGCGACGAGGCAGATACGAGCCGCGCAGCGGCGGCAATGGAATCCGTCCATGCCATGCAGGTGACGACGGTGATCGCATCGCAGCTTGATGCTTATAAAATAGAAATGTGAGTGTTCGATTGAGGCTGGCAGGTAAACTGCCAGCCTTTTTTATATTAAGTAAGCGATCGGAGTTGGCCTGATCGCAGACCCGCTCGCTGTACTTAGCGTATGCGAGCCTCTTTATCCGACCGCCGCTAATCCGAATTTAGGCTGGCTGCGAACTAACTCGACCATGCGCGCCGTCTCGCGCGAATTGCGGCGCACGGTCAACATATAATCTGCTTCGCGCTTGGCCGCTTCGAGCAGCTTATAGTCGCGCACGATATTGCCAACGCGAAACGCGGGCACGCCCGATTGCCGCGTGCCCATCACTTCACCCGGCCCGCGTATCTCCAAATCCTTTTCCGCCACCTTAAACCCGTCGCTGGTCTCTTCCATTATCGCGAGCCGTTCGCGCGCTTCAGCCGTGCGCTTGTTGCCCGCAAGCAGTATGCAAAACGCCTGTTCGTCTCCGCGTCCCACGCGACCGCGAAGCTGGTGCAGTTGCGAAAGGCCGAACCGTTCGGCGTGCTCGATAATCATCACGCTTGCATTAGGCACGTCAACGCCGACTTCGATCACGGTCGTCGCGACGAGAATGTGAATCGAGGCTTTGCGAAAATCTTCCATCGCAGCGTCTTTCTCTTCCTGCTTCATTCGCCCGTGAATCAGCCCTATGCGGAAGTTCGGAAAGACTGCCGTCTGCAAGTGCTCGGCCATCTGAGAAGCGTTCAACAGATCGAGCTTCTCCGATTCTTCGACGAGCGGATAGACGATGTAGACCTGCTGCCCCTGCCGGATGATCGTGTCGAGGAAGTGATAAATCTTGTTGCGCGCATCTTCGCCTCGCACCTTCGTTATCACGGGCTTTCTGCCGGGCGGCATTTCGTCAATGACGGATAAATCGAGGTCGCCATAAACGGTCATCGCAAGCGAGCGCGGGATAGGCGTCGCCGTCATAACCAGCACATCGGGGTTGTAGCCGCGATTGATTAACTCCGCTCGTTGGAGCACGCCAAAGCGATGCTGTTCGTCAATAACCACAAGGCCGAGCTTGTGAAAGTTCACGCCTTCCTGAATCAGCGCGTGCGTGCCGATGACCAGATCAACCTCGCCCGCTTCTATAGCAGCATGAAGCTCTCGCTTGCGCGCGGCAGTGAGCGACCCCGTCAGCAACTCCACGCGATAAACTGATGCGGCCAGAATGCGCTTCGCGTTTCGCGCGTGCTGTTCGGCGAGTATTTCGGTCGGCACCATGATCGCGGCCTGATAGCCGTTCTCAATCGCGACGATGGACGCCTGAATCGGCGACGATTGTTTTGCCCGAACCGACATCGCCTTGCAGCAGGCGATTCATAGGGCTTGTGCCGGTCATGTCAGTGACTATCTCGCGCAGCACGCGCTTTTGCGCGTTCGTCGGTTTGAAAGGCAGCACAGAGCGCACAGCCTCGCGCACGCGGTCGTTGACTTCGATGACTGTTCCCTTTGGCGATTGCTCGCGCCCCTGCCGACGCAGCCCCATCGCAAGGCCGAGCCAGAAGAACTCTTCAAAGATCAGCCGGTGATGCGCAGAGGATTGGAATTTGTTGTAGATTTCAAGCGGCGCATCTTCGGCAGGAAAGTGAACCTGGCGAAGCGCGTCAGCCCGCGAGATCAGCGCGTTGCGCCCGATCAATTCATCGGGAAGAGATTCTTCGATTTCGGAAAAATCCAATCGCTCGATGACGTGATGCATGATGGAGCGAAGTTGTTTTGCGCGCACTTCGCCCAGCTTGCGATAGACCGGGACGCGGCGGCCCGTGTGAATCGCATCCGTCGCCTCGTCGTCATCCGAGATGAATTCATAATCGGGATTTTCCACTTCAAAAAATCCGCGTCGCCCGCGCTTCCACTGACCATAGAGCAACACGCGCTTACCTTTCGGAAACGAGTTTTGCAGATAAGCCTGATTCCACCAGTAAGCGCGTATCTGGCCCGTTTCATCAACGCCCGAAAACTCGAAGATGCGCAGCTGCCCGCCCTTAATCGGATATGTTCCCGCGACTCGCACTTCGACTTCGATGGTCGCATACACATTATGTTCGAGGTCGCGCACGTGCGCGAGATTCGAGCGGTCTTCGTAGCGCATAGGCAAATAGTGAATCAGGTCTTCGATTGTCACATGAAGCGGATTGCCCGCGCCGACAAAAGCCGCAACGCCCGCCGCGAGTTTCTGCGCCGTCTTCATTGCAAGACGCGGAATCTCGTGCAGGTGCAGTTCGTAAATCGGAGTTTGAAGCTTGAGCAAGGGACTATCCTCGCGGCTAGAGGGGGTTCAGCTCTAGCGCATGAAATTCTAGGGGACCCGTAAGCGACGGTCAAGAAATGTAGCTGCAATATCGCTACTAGACAGCCACATTAGTTTTGAATAAAATGCGGTCGCACTTTAGTAATCCTCATGGTGATAGATTCAATCCGCATAAGGCGAACGGCTGGCAATGATTCGAGATAGTCGAATTTCTCAAGTTGAAGAATCTTCGTCCTTGTCCCTGGCTTATAACTGTTGCTGATCGTGACCCTGCTGGTCAAGTTTGATATGAAGGGAGATTTCTGACATGCAAAATCACACCGTAGTAATTACGATAGCTCTCGATTCATCACATCAACCGCAACTCAGTGTTATCCCTGAAATAGTTGAAGTGACAACCGGGGATCAAATTACCTGGGCTGCCTTGGATAAAACCGGTGCACCCTACAAAATGGTCGTAGGTGAATGGGGAGAGGTTGGCAGAGGCAGGGGCGGTGACTCATCTCCATTCTTCGAAAACGTACCCATTTTAACCTCCGGCGTTTCTGGCAATGGGATCACTACTTTGCCGGGCGGTGTTATTATTGCGCAAACTTCGGAATGGAGTTATACGATAAAAGCTATCGGGGGAGACACAACCATTGAGCTGTCCATAGACCCTCGCATCATTATTTCCGGGTAATGAGGCTGTCTTTCCAGCCGCCATCGGTGAAAAGGGATTTGTATTCTTCGCTGTTGCGAAGCGATTCGAGGTCGGGGTCGCGCTCGGCTTCAGAGCGGCTATAGCCCTTAGCCATTGCGCCTGCCAGACATTGTATTGCTTTGTCGGTGTGGCCAGTGAGCGCATACACAGTGGCCTGCTGGTACATTACTGTAATATTGCGAGGCTCAAGGGCAATTGCTTGCTCGATGCTCGCCAGCGATTCTTCTTTGCGACGAAGCTTGGCCTGGCAGATGGCCAGCCGCCCTCGCAGGTCCGCATCATCTCTCCTGACTTTTAATAACTCGTTTAAGAGTCTGACTGCCTGCTCGTATTGCTCCACTGCGCTTTGATTATCCCCAAGTCGCAAATAGGCATCGCCGAGGTTGGAATAAAGTAGATCATTTGTTGGCATCAGACCTACGGCAGCCTTGTAAGCCTCTATGGCTTCCGAGTAACGGCCAAGGTAAAAATACCCTGTGCCGAGGTTGGAATAAGATTCTTCGGTCGGATAAATCTCTATGGCCTGCCTGTGCATGGCTACCGCATCTTCGTAATGGCCAAGCAGGTAGTAGGTCGCGCCGAGATTGTTATAGCCGTTATAGTTGTCAGGTTGAAGCTCTATCACCTGACGGAACTGTTCGGCTGCGTCGTCGTAGCGGCCAAAACTGTAATAGCAAGCCCCAAGATTGTTGTAGTACTCCCAATAGCCCGGGCGCGTCTCGATAGCCTTATCGAAATAACTGACCGCGCGATTCATATCGCTTTTCCGCTGATAGCACTTGCCGAGACCGCTCAGGGCATCGCCGCTCGTTGACTGTAGCTCTATGGCGCGCTCGTATTCTTTTATGGCCTTGTCGGTCTTTCCTGTTTCGTAATAAATGTTTCCTAACGAGATGTGCACCTGCGCTTGATAGGGGTCGAGGACAAGAGCGCGGTCGCCTGCGGCAATAGCCCGCGCAACCCATTTATTGTCGAGCGTGATCCTGTATTTTCGCCAGCAGGCTTCGCTCAGACCTGCATAAGCCAGGGCAAACTTTTGATCGAGCTTGGCAGACTCTTCGAGCGCCTGTATGGCGAGGTCTACGTTCTCTTTGACGTCGTATCGCTCAAGAAAAGATCGTCCTTTTGAATAGAGTTCGAACGCCTCAATGTTATCGGTTGAGGGCCGGGCGAGCTGATGGCGGGCGGTGTTCGATATGTTCACTTTCAGCGCGGCGGCTACGCCTTCGCACACGGCGTCTTGCAGGCTGAAAATATCCGACGCGTTGGCGCGATGCTGATCGCCCCAGATGACGCGACCGCTTTTAACATCAATCAACCGCGCCATCACTTCGATCATTTGCCCGGCGCGCATCACCTCGCCTTCAAGCACTATAGTCGCGCCCAACTCGCACGCGAGCTCACGCGCTGTTTGCTCAGGTTGCGCTTTGCGCTCCAGGCTTGCCAGCTTAGACAGCACAGCCAGCCCTCTTACTTTTGCGAGGCTTGTCCTTATCGCGTGCGCCAGCCCGATGCCGATGAATGAACCGCTCTCGTCTGCGCCCATCGCCTCAAGCGGCAACACCATTATGGTAGGCGTCTCCGGTGACTCGCCTTTTGACGCCTCTCTTCTAGGCGGCGCTTTTGATAGAGCAAGCTCCTTCTTATCAGGCGGCGGCAACAGAATCGTTTCTACAGTTTCAGACTGTGTGGATAACTCCTTTTTGAGCGCCTCCATCTCGCGCCTGATCTCGACAAACGACGAGTAGCGGCCATTGCGATCTTTTTCGAGGCATCGTTTTATAACGGCGATAATGCCTCGCGGCAGCCTTGCAGGCAGCGTCGTAATTTCAATCGGGCTTTCTTTAAGAATGGAAGCAGCTATCTCGACGGGCGTCGCGCCGGAAAAGGGAAACCTGCCCGTTATCATCCGATAAAGCAGGATGCCGAACGAGAAGATGTCTGTGCGTTCATCAAGCGGGTCGCCGCGCAATTGCTCGGGCGACATATAAGCGAGTGTGCCGACGATCACCCCGGCTCCCGTAAGGGGTAACGCGCCCGGGTCTTCGATACTGAGCGCATCGAGAGGCTTTGCCAGCCCAAAGTCCAGCAGCTTGACCTGTTCGCGTTCATTCACGAGTATGTTCTCCGGCTTGATGTCGCGGTGAATAATTTTTCGCGAGTGGGCTTCGACAAGCGCGTCACAAATCTGGCGGCATATGTCAATGATCCGCTCAGATGTGAGGGCGCGTGAAGAGATCAGGTCGCGCAGGCTGCGCCCGCTTACATACTCCATCACTATGTAGGCGTGCTCGTCCGTCTCGCCTATTTCATGAATTATGATGACGTTCGGGTGGTTCAAGGCAGACGCGGCGCGCGCTTCGAGTAAAAAGCGCCCCTCGGCTGCGGGCGTGCGAGGGTTTGTCTTCGATATTACTTTGATTGCCACCGTCCTTAGCAGTGTGAGGTCTTTGGCTTTATAGACCTCGCCCATGCCGCCCGCGCCGAGCTTTTCAATGATCCTGTACCTTGTGAGGGTCTCAAGCAAGATTCTTAATCCGCTTCGTCGAATGGGCTTACTCATCAGACTGGTTGCGTCGCTATTATACATTCTTATACGGCGCAATACTGAAAAACTTGGCATGAAATCTTGTTGGGGTAAGGCGCGAGGTGTTGGTACAATCTCCGGCATGAATCGAAAATCTTTATTCGCTTTTAGCTTTCTGACGCTGTTGTTTGTTTCGAGCGTAGAGGCAAACGCAGCTTCGCAAGTAATGCGAGTTGATTACTACCACACGGGCAATCAGGCGCAAGAGATGTTCAGCCTTGATCGCGTGGTGATCGAACCCGGCACCTGGCCCGGCAATCCTCAAAAAAACATCGATGATACGAATCTCGGAAAATACTTCTTTGAAGTGCGAGACCGGAACACGAATCGCGTCTTGTACTCGCGCGGCTTTGCTTCCATCTATGGCGAATGGGAAACGACCGATGAAGCTAAATCCATCAATCGCACGTTTCATGAATCGCTTCGGTTTCCCGCGCCCGCAGCAGCAGTTCAGATCGTCTTAAAGAAGCGCGATCAAGATAACGCTTTCCGCGAAATCTGGTCTGCAATCGTAGACCCGAAAGATATGTTCGTAGACCGCGCGAAGGCGCAATCGCCCGGCCCGCTCATCGAAATCGAAAAGAACGGCGACCCTGCCACGAAAGTTGACTTCTTGATTTTAGGCGACGGCTACACGGCTGCCGAGCGCGGCAAGTTCGAGCGTGACGCGCGCCGGTTGCTTGCAATCCTATTTGCCACCTCGCCCTACAAAGAGCGTCGAAAAGATTTCAACGTTTGGGCGCTCTGTCCTGCGGCTGCCGAAACCGGCATCTCGCGCCCCTCGACGGGCATTCATCGCGCATCGCCGTTGGGCGCGACATACGATGCGTTCGGTTCAGAGCGATACGTGCTGACTTTCGACAATCGCGCGCTTCGCAACGCGGCACAGTTCGCGCCTTACGAGTTCATCGAGATCATCACGAACACGCGCACGTATGGCGGCGGCGGGATATTCGGACTCTACAGCACAGTTGCGGCGGACAGCGACCAGGCTGCTTATGTTTTCGTTCACGAATTCGGCCATCACTTCGCGGGGCTTGCCGACGAGTATTACACATCGCCCGTCGCCTACACGCCGCCCGCAGTGAAGACGGAACCGTGGGAGCCGAACGTGACAGCGATGCTCGACCCTGCGAACTTGAAATGGAAAGACCTCGTCGCACCCGGCACTCCCATTCCGACTCCGTGGCAGAAGGAAGAATATGAAAAGCACTCGCGCGAGTATGGCGCTCGCCGCGCTCGCATTCGCGCTGAGAACCGGCCCGAAGAAGAGATGGAAGCGCTCTTTCGCGAGAACCGCGAGTTTGAAGTGAAGCTGTTCGCTTCTGAAAAATACGCGGGCAAGGTCGGCGCGTTTGAAGGCGCGATGTACGAAGCGAAAGGCTACTACCGGCCCGAAGTGGATTGCATAATGTTTACGCGCAGCAAAACGTTTTGCGCCGTGTGCCGCCGCAGCATCGAGCGCGTGATAAATTTGTATACCTGATAGTTACAGAATCAGTCTTGCTTGGTATGCACGCGCTTGAGATTTCATCAAGCCCCGATTTATGCGAGTGGACGCACAAGACTAGCAATCACGGCCACCAACTCAGTCGGTTCGACCGGCTTTGCTACGTGCGCCTGGTAGCCTGCTGATAGCGCCCGCAGACGATCTTCCACGCGCGCGTGCGCCGTCAGCGCAATCGCTGGCTTCCATCCCTGTCGCCTCTGGGCTTCTTTTTGTCTCACCTTGCGTATGAGGGAGTGGCCGTCTTCACCGGGCATCCCGATGTCACTGATGATTATATCCGGTCTTAACCACTCAAGCGTTTCATACGCCTCGGCAGCGCTCGCAGCAGTTGTAACCTGAGCTTTGCGTTCTTCGAGAATGACCCTTAATAAGTCCCGCGCATCACCCTCATCATCAACTACGAGGATGCTCAACCCTTCAAGCGATGGTGAGGAGCCGAAGTCTACCTCAAGCGCAGCGCCAGATGCATTCGCTTCTTCATCATTTATGGCGAAGCGGCCTGAACCGTGGGCGATAATCACCGGCAACCGCAACGAAAAGGTTGCCCCTTGCCCCTCTCCCAGGCTTTGCGCCTGTACGATACCGCCGTGTAGCTCCATCAGATGACGCACGATTGCCAGCCCAAGCCCAAGCCCTCCGTGCAGCCGTGTGATTGAACTGTCGGCCTGACGAAAACGATCAAACACGTATGGCAGAAACTCCGGCGATATGCCTTTGCCGGTATCGCTTACCGTTATCTCAACGTGGGAATTAATACGCTCAAGCCTTACCTGTACGCGGCCTCCTTTCTCAGTGAACTTCACCGCGTTGGAGAGCAGATTCCAGACGATTTGTTGCAGGCGATCAGGATCGCCGGAGACTAAGCCCGTGTTTGTATCAAGCGTTACCTGTAGTCGAATGTCCTTAGCTTCAGCCGCTGGCCGGATTGAGTCAATAGCAGCCTCGATGACCGGGCGAAGTTCGACCGGCATAACCGTTAGTCGAACCTTACCAGAAATGATCCGCGACACATCTAGCAGGTCATCAATGAGCTGCGCCTGCAGCTTTGCGTTGCGCTCGATAGTGTCCAGCCCGCGAGCGAAACTTGCTTCATCCAGCTTGCTGTTGCGCAGCATCCGCCCCCAGCCAAGTATCGCATTTAGCGGCGTGCGCAGTTCGTGTGAGATTGTAGCCAGAAATTCATCCTTAGCGCGGTTGGCTGCATCCGATTCGGCGCGTGCGACCTGCTCGCGTGCGAGTTGCAGGCGCTGCTCCTCGGCCTGTTTGCGTTCAGTCAGATCGCGGGTCACTTTGCCGAAGCCGCGCAGGATTCCGTCTTTATCTCTCAGCGCGGTGATGATGACATTGGCCCAAAATCGTGTGCCGTCCTTGCGGATGCGCCAGCCCTCATCTTCAAACTGTCCTACCTCTGCCGCCACCTTCAGTTCATAGCCGGGCTTGTCGCGCTGGAGGTCTTCTTCGGGGTAGAAGATTGAGAAGTGCTTCCCGATAATCTCATCAGCACTATAACCCTTGATCTTCTGCGCCCCTAAATTCCAGGTGACGATATAGCCTTCCTTATCGAGAATAAAGATCGCATAGTCGCTTACGGCCTGGACCAATAAACGAAAGGGATCTCCACTCTGGTGTAACAGGTCCTGAGTTGATATTTGCTCTTTGGTCTCTTTCTCGTCTTCTGGCGGGTAGGAGTTGTCTGAATTTGACATATTGTGGACCTTAGTATTTCAAAGGAGATAAAAATACTTCACGGATATTTTCATTGCCAAGAGTCCACACCTGTCCAAGACAATGTATACATGGATAATAACAAAATAATTCTGGTTGAAACATCCCAACTCTGCCAAGGTGTTTTCCAGCCTCTCCCACAGGTGAATGAGGCTACCGTATGACCTCGGTTCTAATTATGAGCACGTTTCTTTGAAATGGGTACACGTTATAAAGAAACGTGCTGGCGTTCCTTTGTTTTGCCAGCACGTTTCTTTGAAACGTCTTCACGTTCCTTAGCCAGTCAGGTTGCTGAACTGCGCGCCTCTTATATTGGCTAGTTTCTCTCTATTAACTCAAATTTTTATTAAGAATGAAATTGCCAAGCAACCGATCATATTCATCCTTGACTGTCCTGTAGCACTCGCAGGACGCTCTTCCAACCCCTCGCGGTCTCGAATTATAACTTTCCCTCGATGGTAGCTGATTATGCCTGCCGCTTGCAGTGTACCCGCTGCTACGCTCACCCCGGCCCTCCGCGCACCAAGCATCGTTGCAATGAATTCGTGAGTGAGTTGTAGTGTATCTGATTCCATTCGATCTTGGCACAGGAGCATCCACCGGGCCAGCCTCTCAGCTATCGGATGCATACGGTTGCAGGCTCCCGTTTGCGCTATCTGTGTGAATAGCGCCTGCAAGTACCGATGCACTAATTCATTCAACTCGGCATTGTTCCTGATTTCCTGTTTGAATGCCACTGCTTTCATCTTCATGCCGCCATTTGCTATCTGTACAATCGCTTGATGCGGGCTTATATCATCTCCTGATAATAGCGCAGTACCTATCATACCTTCGCTTCCCACTACCCCTATTTCTACCATCGCGCCGTCTTCCAAGATGTTTACCATAGAGATGGTAGTCTTATACGGGAAGTAGACGTGTTTAATTGGCTGTTTCGGGTGGTAGAGGACATACCCAAGTTCGAAGTCGACAAACTCAAGGTGAGGAACTAGACGCTCATAAGATTGTCGAGACAGCGCGGCGAGCAGTTTGTTTTCGGACTGAGGCGGTGGATTGGATAGAGTCATCGTGCATTCTCCTTTGTGACCGATCACGTTCGGGTAAAACCCAACAGACGGCAAAGGGAGAAGGTTGATTAAATCCTATCCTGATGTCGCAGGCTGAATTTAAGAAAGAACAACCAGACCAATTAGTATATCACACAATGGTTAGCCACCGTTCGTCTCCTAGCGTACAGACGATGAGTTTGCGGGCTGATAAACTTGATGCAAACCATATGATATTTTAGAATTTTGCTATGAACTTGATAGCTCAGTGGAAGAACGAAAAATCAATCGTCTATAATAGCTCTGAGGGGTTGGGTGATGGGAAAAAACAAAGGGCGAATCCTCTGCGTTGATGATGATCAAGATACTTGCGAGATGATAACGCTGCTACTTGGCCAGGCAGGCTATGAGGTGATCCAGGCTATGAACATAGCCGATGGATTAACTTTATCCCGAAGAGAGCACTTCGATCTGATCTTGCTTGATTGGTTTTTTGGTGACGGGACGGGCCTTGAATTGTGCAAGATGATTCGCGCCTTCGATTCCCAGACTATAATACTTTTCTATTCAGGCGTAGTTGAGAAGGATGAAATAAAGCAGGCAATTAGCGCGGGCGCGCAAGGCTTCTTAATCAAGCCGGTTGGGATTGAAGACTTAGTGCAGAATGTATCACGCTTTGTAAATAGAGATTCGGGTGAAGGCTCACACGTTGATTGAGGAAGTTAGGATAATATTTGCTTGACGAGGGTGAGCAGCGAATCTACATGCAATGGTTTTTGAATAGCCCCGTTAGCTCCAGCCTCAATAGCCTTTGAAACCAACTCGCCGCCGAAAGCGCTCACCACCATAATAGGCAAGGTTGACTTAAACTGTTCGCGCAATTTCTTCGTCAATTCGATTCCATCAATATTAGGCATATTAATATCGGTAATTATGAGGTCAGGGTGGACTTCCTTAACCAGGTCGAGAGCTTCTAGACCATCCCCGGCAGCAATGACGGAAAAGCCTTCGCCGGTGAGAATAAATGAAAGCATCTCTCGTGAATCAGGATTGTCGTCTACAACTAGGATTTGCTTCTTCACAGACTGAAGCCTTCGTCAAAGGTTCACAATGTCCTATATGGTTTTATTCCTTTTACTTAAAATCGTCAACGTATAAACAGAGTTTGTATTAACGGCATTCCTCTGCCGCGATGAAGATTGCTTATATGGATTTGCCGGTTTTCGAGTCCGACGCTGAGCCACTTTCGGGCAAACGACCAACCCACTATTACCCCGCAACTTACCCGCCCTTGACATTGCTGTTCATTAAGCATAGGGTTATTAAGAACCGAGCATAGCTTACTCTCTTCTTCAGCTTCTCTGGAATAATCCAGTTCATCTGAATCCAACAGCTCACCTTACAAAAGGAGCTATAAATGTTTACACGTCATGTAACTTTGAAACTCAAGGCGAATACTGCCTCTGAGTTTACACAACTTAACGAGAACCAGATTATCCCGATGCTACGCAAGCAGAATGGATTCCGCGATGAGCTTACCCTTGTCGCACCGCAACGCTCGGAAGCCATTGCAATCAGTCTCTGGGATACGAAAGAGAGTGCCGAAGCTTACAATCGCACAGGCTATCCTGAGGTTCTGAAGATCATGTCGAATGTTGTTGATGGAACTCCAAAGGTTGAAACCTTTGAACTTTCCAACTCGACTTTCCACAAGGTCGCTGCTAAAACGGCGTAAAGCAGCTTTCGAGAGGGCAGGCAAGTCCGCCCTCTCGAATACACAACCCATAGCTTTGCCTGAAAAGTCGAAGCCGAGTGTTTTTAAGCGTGAGCACAGTAATGCAAATTAGCGATTAGTTGTGCAACGCTTTCTTTATCCAAGAAGCGCGGGTAATACGGAGGCGGCAATTACTTGAACCTGTAGCTGTGTCTTCATCCGTACTGCCTGCGCTGTTCTCTTTTCTTCCTTAGCTAGTCATCCCACCAGTAGATTGCTCGCGCTTCGTCAAGACTTGCCCCGCTCGCTATTGACTCGCTCCTGTTCATCATTTATCTTCCAGCCCAGCGCAAAAACAACAACAGGAGAATTTCTGAATGGAGCCGATGTTTCTCAAAGATGTTGAAGAGAAGAAACCCGAAGGCGAGGTCGGCGAGATGATCGAACGGATGAAAGCCGCTGGCGCGCCTATTCCTCAAATCTGGCACTTGTTCGCATTCAAGCCTGATGTCACGCAGCACCTCGCCGATTTCACTCAAGGCGTGATGCGCGGGCCTTCGCCGCTTTCGCCGGGGATACGCGAATTGATAGCCGCATTCACTTCGCGCAGAAACGACTGCCCCTTCTGAATAGGCTCGCACGCCGCAGGTGCTGCGGAACTTCTCGAAGATAGCGAACTCGTCCTCTCTGTTCTGGAAGACTTCCGTTCCTCGCGGCTTTCAGACAAAGAGAAAGCTCTGTTTGAATTCATCGAAAAAGTGAATCACACGTCGAATCAAATCAAACAGGAAGACGTGGACTCTGCGAAGCGCGCGGGCTGGACTGACGAAGCGATCTATGACGCCGTCAACGTGTGCGCTCTGTTCAATTTCTACAATCGCTGGATTGACGCGACAGGCGTCCACGATATGCCCGCCTCCGCTTACGAGATGTCAGGCCGACGGCTTAAAGAAAACGGCTACATTAAGAACTGGAAGAAATAACAAAGAGCAGGTCGGATTTTAATCCGGCCTGCTCTTTTCAACGTTCTTAGAGAATCAGGTTAGAAGCTGAACTTCAATCCCAACTGAATTTCTCTGGCTCGTCTTGTGGCGAAGACCTGTCCAAAGAGCGCATTTGATCCGCTCTTCTGAAGGTTTTCAACACTGTTGAAAGCAGGATCAGTCGGCAACAGGTTCGGAATTGTCTGATTGATGTCGCTGATCGTTGTCTTGTTGAAGATGTTGTAGAACTCTACGCGGAACTGCACGCCGAATCGTTCAGCCCATCGCCAATTCTTAGCAAGGTTCAAATCCGTTTCATAAACAGGCTCGAACCGGAACGGCGCGCGGCCTGATGTTCCGATGTCGCCTATCGCTGTCGGGCGGAACGCGAGTGGGTTGATGTAGTACGGGATACGGCTCACGCCCGTCGGAACATTCTCAAACGGGTCGCTAACCTGATTCGGACGAGTGCCGCGCGGGCCGGGGCCTGTTTGCTGAACGACGCGATTCAAAGGCAGGCCCGTCATCGCAGTGGTGATGCCCGCAACTTCCCATCCGCCTAAAGCCTGACGCAATACGGGCAGCGCCATAAACCCTTGTTTCGGATACGGCACTTCGTAAACATAGCTCGCCTTGAAAACGTGCGTGCGGTCAAAGCGTGCCACGGCCCGCTCGATTGCAAAGTCTGTGCGAATCTGCGGAAGGTCTACCGCATCGCGATCATTCGTCGAATCGGTCAGGTTCTTTGACCAGGTATAAGACAACTGCGCCGTAAGGCCATGCACGCGCTGAACTCTGAGCGAGGTTATAAGCGCGTTGTAGCGGAACGTCGCTGTGGTCTGACGATCCGTGATCGTCGTGTAGCCTCGGAACGGGCGCGCAAGGTTGATGCAGTTGTTCGGATTGTTCGTGGCAACCAGCGCAGGGTCGCAACCCGCTATGCCTTTGGCCGCGGCAAGAATTTCCTGCGGCGTCGGCGCGTTTATGTCAACAGGGCGCACCAGGTGATTACCGCCGGAGCCGAGATAGCCTAGCTCGAAAGCTGTCGAATTGCCGAATTGTCGCTGAATCGTCAGGTTCCATTGCTGCGTGATCGGAGTGACGAAAGGATTGCTCGTTGTGATCAGCGAGCGCGGCGATAGCGTGCCCGGCGGGCTGCCCGCAGCCGGGTTCCCGATCGGTATCGGCGCAGCGACCGTGCCGGTCAATGATGCAGTATTGCTGAAAGGCGGATTAGTAAACGTGTTCTGTTCGATGATGCCTACCAGCACCTGATCGTAGTAGATTCCGTAGCCGCCGCGTATGACTGTTTTCTCCGGCCCTCCGACAAGCGTGCCGAGGAAGCCGCTTTTAGGAGCAGGACTCCACGCGAACCCGAAACGCGGCGCCCAATTGTTACGGTCATCAAATTGTAGACGACGACCAAACGGAGAGTTGATGCCTGCAATCGCAATCCCGTTGAGCGGGTCGCCTACGCCGCGAGTGAATGCCGTGCAGGTCGCGTTCGCGCATTGCAATGCATTGGCAGGATTAAACAGTTCGGGCAGAAACGCATCCAGCACATCGAGCTTGTCTGTAGGCATGCGGAAATACTGGTAGCGCACGCCGAAATCGAGCTGAAGATTCGGACGCGCCTTCCATGTGTCCTGCGCGTAGAATTCCGTGCGCCCGAATCTCAGGTGATTCGTAATATCGAACTCCGATTCGGAATAGGCGCTCGCACGACCGAGCAGTAAATCGGCAAATCCGATGCCGCTTGCCACACCCGCGCGACGAGTCTGAAGCCCTGAGAATGTGAAGTTGCCCTGAGTGACGTTGGCCGCATTCTCGTTCTTTGATTCCCAGCTCATGTCAACGCCGAACTTGAACGTGTGCGGGCCGCTCACCCAGGTCAAATTATCCTTGGGATTGAAATTCTTGAATTCAATTCCGATGAGCTGATTGGCCCCGAGGGTCGGCAATCCCGTGACCGTGATGAACGGCGGCAGCGCGGAATTATTTTGCGGGAACAACTCCGCGTTAGGGATGTTGACGTTGGCGCTCGTAAACGCGCCGATCAGGTCCGCCGAAATCTTATTGCTTGAGAAGTTGAAAGACACCTCATTGACGATATGCGAGCCAATAGTGCTTGTGAGGTTGGCTGAGAACACCTGCCCGGGCACAGCCGTATTCGTCGTCGCTATGCCGGGAAGAACCGGTGCCGCGCCGAGAGGATTGAACAATCCGCCCTGCTCGCGAGTCTGGCTGAGGTCGTGCGTGTAGCGTCCCATCAAACGGTGATTGCTGTTGAAATTGTGATCTATGCGCACGGTCTCTTGCCGCGTATTCTGGATGCCGGGCGCTAAGGCTTGAATACGATTCGGGTCGAGGCCCGCAGTCGTCGCAGCAATCGTCGGCTCAGGATAGAGAGCCAGTATAGCCCTCGCGATTGGGTTTATGCGGTTGTCCGGAATCTTGTTGCCGGGAAACTGCACCCCCGTGAGCGGATCAATTATTTGCGTGCTGCTCTGCGAGAAGTCGCCGGTGCGCTCGCGCAGGCTGGGGACTGTGAGGAAAGCTTCAGCCGGTTGGCGGATGATGCGCCGCCATTCCTGCGAGAAGAAGAAGAAAGTCTTGTCGTGGCCGCGCGAATAAATCCCCGGTATCCACACGGGTCCGCTAAAGGTTAAACCGAAATTGTTGTATCGCAGCGTAGGACGCGCCGAACGCGGGTCGCCGCACTGTCTGCCAAGCGCGGGAGGCAGTCCGTCATCACAGAAACGCCCCTGCGCGTTGTTCAGGAAGCTGTTTGCGTTCAGCTTGTCGTTGCGGAAAAATTCGTAAGCGCCGCCGTGAAAATCGCGACCGCCGCCTTTAGTAATGACGTTGACGACGCCGCCCGACGCGCGACCGAATTCCGCAGTCGGCACGGACGTGATTACTCTGAACTCCTGAATCGAATCAACCGTCGGCGTCGAAAGCAACGTGATGTTTGATCCCACGTCAACGTTCGCTACGCCATCAACAAGGTAGTTAGTCGAGTTGCGGCGATTGCCTGCGATGGAAATGTTGGTCGTGCTCGTCAACCCGATTGATGATTCGGTTGTGTCATCTGCGGTGACGCCGGGAACGAGCGTGATCAACTGCAGGAAGTTTCGATTGTTGAGCGGTATCTCGACAACCTTTCGATTGTCTACAACGTCGCCGACAGTGGGCGTGCTTTGAACGATGGGGGCTTCTGCGGTCACGCTCACCATCTCGCTGACCGCGCCCGCTTCCAGTTGCACGTTTATGGATTTTCTGTCGTTGACTAAAAGCTCAATGCTTCTATTCAAAAATTCTTTGAAGCCCTGCACCTTGACCGAAAAATCATAGAGGCCGGGCGTTATGAAGGTTAACGAGTAATAGCCATCATCGCCTGTTGTTGTGGTGCGGGTTTCCTGAGTCTTCAGGCTTGTGACCTTGACCTCGGCTCCCGATACGGCAGCGCCCGACTGGTCAACCACCTGACCGTTGATGGTCGCTGTCGTCTCTTGCGCCATCACGCTCGTCGCGCTTGTCAAAAGGAGCAGCGTCAAAAACAGAGCGAAAAGCCTTTTGGTACTTTTCATTTTTAGTTCCTCCAGAATTCAAGTAAAACGGAATGTTGATCCCAACCACAGGCAGTCGAGAATCGAGTCTCGTTTGCTTCCACTCGGGTTTGGGATATTGCTTTATCAATCAACACGGCTTAAAACTCGGTCGCGCAAGCCGCTGCGCGCGTTACACTTTCAATAGATGAGATACTTCTGCCTCGTGCGAGCGAACTCCGCCAGTCCCGCTTGCCACGTGGCAGCAATCTCGGAAGCCGACTTGCCCTCCTTGAGCGCCGCAAGCGCCGCGCGGTTTACGAGCAGTCGAAGATAATCGTCAATTTTCCATGTGCCCGAATAAAGCCGATTGATCTGGTAAGCGATCTCTACGCCTGCTGCCACAGGGCGGAAAGACCCGCGATCAGTGATAACGATATTCACCCCATTGCATTCTTCGTTGGCGAATTTTGACGATTTCGGTATGAATTTTACAGGCACGAATCGCACGCCAGCAAGACCCGCGCGATTGAGCGCATCGCTCAACTTCCCGGCGTCAATCCATGGCGCGCCGATCACCTCAAACGGCGTGTCAGTCCCGCGCCCGACCGACAGATTAGTTGTTTCGAGCAAGCCTATCCCAGGGTACAGCAACGCCTCTGCGAGGCTTCGCATGTTGGGCGACGGATTCACCCACACGAGCGATGTGCCGTCAAAGAAATCCGCGCGCCGCCATCCTTCCATCTTTATCACCGTCAGGTCGGCGTTGATATTTCGCTCTCTGTTGAAGAGCATCGCAAGCTCGCCAATCGTCATGCCGTAGCGCACTGGAATCTGATGATAAGAAGTGAACGAAAATTGCGGCTGCGTGACGAGTTCGCTATCGGCTACGGGGCCTTCGATTTCGTAACCGTTGATCGGGTTGGGGCGGTCGAGCACGACGAACTTGATTTTATTGCGCGCCGCTTCTTCCATCGCGTAGCCGCAGGTCGTGATGTAGGTGTAGAAGCGCGCGCCGATGTCTTGAATGTCGAAGACCAGCGTGTCAATGTCTTTCAACATCTCAGCCGAAGGTCTGCGTTTGTCTTTATCGTAGAGGCTATGAACTGGAAGCCCTGTCTTTTCATCGCGCGCGTCGTTGATGTTCGTGTCTTCGATTCCGCGCAAACCGTGCTCCGGTGAAAAAAGCGCGACCAGTTTCACGTTCTTCGCCGCTGCAAGCACATCAATAGTCGAACGCCCCGCGCGGTTGCGGCCCGTGTGATTTGTGATAAGCCCTATGCGACGGCCTTCGAGTTGTTTGAAACCGTCGCGCTCTAAAACATCAATGCCTGTGAGCACCGGATGAAGTGGTCCTGCGGGCGGCCCGCTACGACTTATGGCGGCTCGCGGCGATTCCGATGTAAGAGACTGGCGCGCCGAGCGAATCGAATACGCGGCGCGTAATGGCGGCGCGATGATCGAGCCTGCGACGATTGAAGCGACGAACGAACGCAAGCGCGTAACATCGCCGCGCCCTGTCGGATGAACGCGATTCGTCAGTATCACGACGAACGTTTCGCTTGCGGGGTCAAGCCACAAACTCGTGCCCGTAAATCCCGTGTGGCCGAATGTGCCGACCGGAAATATGTCGCCGCGATTTGAAGAGAACGAACTGTTCACATCCCATCCGATGCCGCGCATCTGCGAAGTTGGAAGCGAGTGCGCGCTGATCATCCGCTCGATTGTGTAGGGCGCAAGTATTCTTACGCCGCCCGACTCGCCTTTGTTCAAAATCATCCGGCAAAAGATGGCCAGATCGTCCGCTGTTGAAAACAGTCCCGCATGACCTGCTATGCCGCTCATTTCATAAGAGCGAGGGTCGTGGACTTCGCCGCGCATCCATGCGGCCTTCGCGCGTTTCGGTCGGCGCGATTCGCTCTGTTGGAAGATTCGAGATTTGAGATTTGGAGGTTGAAAGTCCATCCCGCTCCGGCCCCTGCTCAATCGGCAAATAAGCAGTGTCTTTCATCTTGAGCGGCGCAAAGATGTTTTCGCGCGCGAACTGGTCAATCGGTTTGCCCGACACGCGGCGAACGATTTCAGCCGCGACTATGAAACCCACATCCGAATAAACGAATCGCGTGCCCGGCTCATACGAGGGCTGCAATTCGTAAATCTTTTCGAGCGGGTTAATCGTTACGCCGACGTAATCGGCGATTTCGTTATCGGGCAGAAGCCCCGCGCGATGAGTCATCAACTGCTCGACCGTGATTCGCTCTTTTCCGTTTTTGCCGAACTCAGGAATGTAGAGCGATACGGGATCAGGCAAACTCACCTTGCCGCGCTCGACCAGTATCATCATCGAGGTCGCCGTCGCGACTATTTTGGTGAGCGACGCGAGATCAAAGATTGTATCCGTCGTCATCGGCTCGCGTTTGGGCGTGATGGCGCGGTCGCCGAAAGCCTTGCGATAGACTATGCGGCCTTTGCGCCCGACCAGCACAACTGCGCCCGGCGTCTCTTTTCGCTCGATTGATGCGAGCACTGCTTCGTCAATTCGCGCCAGTCGCTCGGCTGACATCCCTACTGATTCGGGAGTCGCTTCAGTTGGTTTGTTTGCCGCGCGTTGCGCCGCGAGGGGCGCAGGCAAACATCGAGATGATCGCCGCAATCGCAATCAACCCTCTCGAACGGATGATTTCGTTTCAGTATAATTCGCATCAGCTAATCGCCTGCCTGTTTGATCGCAACTGGCTCGCGCTCGAATGCAAGGCTCGCCGCGTAGCCGACCACAAACGTCACGGTCGAGCCTATCAGAACGTACCATTGCCACGACATGTTGAGCTTCCACCAGACAAAGACCATTACCGCGATGCCTGTGATGACACCGGCCATCGCGCCCGATTGCCTGACTCGATGCGTGAGAGCGCCGAGGAAGAACAAGCCGAGTATGGGGCCGTTGGTGAACGAAGCTATCGAAAGAACTGTATCAACTATACGCCTGTCTTTTCCAATGACGTAAAGCGCTGCCGCAATCTGCACAGCGCCCCATACGGCTGTCACCACGCGCGAGAAACGCATGTAATGAGCTTCCGTGCGGTTCGGCGCAAACAGCGGTTGATAGAAATCCGTGAGCGTGGTTGAGGCCAAGGCGTTTAGCGAAGATGACATTGCAGCCGCAAGCATGGCTGCGATGACCAGACCTATGACTCCCGTCGGAAGTTGCGTAACTATGAAGTATGAAAAGATGCGATCAGGCGTGACATCTGCGGGCAGCGTGTTCTGATTGTAAAAGACAAATAACATCACGCCGATCATCAGGAACATTATGAACTGGACGAAAACGATTGCGCCGCTCGTAAGCAATGCTACGGATGCTTGCCGCGCGTTCTTGCCGCACAGGTAACGCTGAACCATGTATTGATCCGTCCCGTGCGTCGAGGTCGTCAGGAATGCGCCGCCAATCACGCCAGCCCAGAACGTATAACTGCGCGCTATGTCTGTCGAGAAGTTGAACAATTGAAATTTATTAAAGGCCGACCCCACGGCCATGACTTCGCCCCAGCCTCCCTGTATTCGGTCGAGCAGAATTATTCCTGCCACGACTGCGCCGCCGATGTAGATGAATAGTTGAATGACCTCTATCCAGATTACCGCCGTTATGCCTCCGAGGTAAGTGAATACGATCATCACAAAGCCGATTATCAGAATAGATTTCCAATCGGCCAATCCCGTCAGCACGGCCAGCGGGATTGCCGTCGCGTAGATGCGAACGCCATCGGAAAGCGAGCGCGTGACGATAAAGAGCGAGGCCGCTACACGCTTGACGCGCCCGCCGAATCTTCGATCAAGAATCTGATATACCGTGAAAAGCTCGCCGCGAAAGTACAGTGGTATGAAGAGCGCCACTATGATGAATCGCCCGACCAGATAGCCCAGCACGAGTTGCAGGAAGGTGAAATTTCCGCCTTCGCTTCGCGCGTTGGCCGCATAAGCGAAAGCAGGCACGCTGATGAATGTAACGACGGAAGTTTCAGTAGCTACAATCGAAGCGGCCAGCGCCCACCACGGCACGTCGTGGTCGGAGAGAAAATAATCGCGGAGGTCTTTCTGCTTGCGGCTGAAAAACCAGCCAAGCAACACGACCCCGACCATGTAGGCGACAATAATTATCAGGTCTAACGCGTGAAGTTGCATTTGCAAAATTTAAGCAGGAATGGACAGATAAAGGCAAAAGTAAAAAGTAAAAATGAAGTAATTATTCTTTGTTGTAACTACTTAGTCCGACTGCCGCGTCAGCGGCTGAATGAGTTTAGCCGTGTGCTTTAGCGCACGGGTTAAGCGGGAGCGATCAACCTCGTCGCGCGAGCGACGATTGAATTCTCGGTCAGCCGTCGCGCGAGCGACGAATTGGTGTTGATTGTCGCTGTTCCGTGCACTGAAGTACACGGCTAAACTCAAACGCCGCTACGCGGCTGCGTAGCTACCTGCCTTCTTACTTTTGCTTTGCCTTCCCTGCTTGATAGAAAAACTAAACCAATGCCTGAGCGAGTTTTACTGCGCCGATGGTCGGCGGAAAAAGCGGCGGGCCGATCTCGGCTCCGGGCGCAACGCGAAGCACTACTTCGCCGAGCGGCCCTAAAATACATTCCCCTGATTTGAATACGCTGCCGACGCAGGCGACGCGAAACTTTTTAGATTCTAAACCGAGCTTTTTGATGACAGAGATAACAAGCTCGCCAAGATCGCGGCCTGCATGCGTCAGTATGTCGCGAGCAGTCGGGTCGGCAGCTTCGGCAGCTTCGGCGACGAGCCTCGCCAGCGACGCAATCTCTACGGCTTCGGAATCCGAGTTATAGATGACGCCCGGCAAATCTTTAGCGCCGCTGATTCCGAGTTCCTTGCATATCGAATCAGTCAACAGAGTTTTGGGCGCGCGGCCATCGAAGGATGCGATGACGGCTCTCAAGGCCTGGCGCGCGATGTCGTATCCCGATCCTTCATCACTGAGCGTCGGCCCCCATCCGCCTGAGCGTGCTTGCTCTCCTGCTTCGTTCATCCCCATCGCTATCGAGCCTGTGCCTGCGATTAAAACCACTCCCGGCTGGCCGTCGAGAGCGCCCTCAAGCGCCGCGCGCGCGTCCGTCACGATTTCGAGATGATTGAGCCGGAGCCGTTGATCAAGCGCGTCTTTGATCGTCTCGTAATGAATCGGATGGCTGATGCCGGCCAGAGCAGCGCACGCGGACGTGATGTCAGAATATTCAATCCCCGCTTGAAGACAGGCTTCCATAACCGCCTGATCTATATTTGATACAGCTTCTTCAAGCCCGACGCGCACAGGATTAGACGCCCCGCTGAAGGCTTCTCCTGCTACATTCAATTGCGCGTCGGTGATGACTGCATGAGTTTTAGTGCCGCCGCCGTCAATGCCAAGGAAATATTTCTTTCGCGATGATTGATCAAGACCGCGCGGCAATGCGGATTTCATTCTGGTGGATTCTTCCCTGTGAGTGGTGAGGCTTTTGGACATAAATACTACTTTCTACACAATTACTTTCTGCTCCGAACATCTTTCAGCGACTCGATTACGATATGCGCATAATGGCTCGCTTGCGAGCGCGCTTTGTAGATTTGAGTTTCTTGCAAGCATTAGGCGTTACCTTACACGGGAGCCTTGATAATGTTATAAGTGAAGGCAGGCGGGTTGTAAAACGAATTGTTTTTATGGTTTCTATAATGATTCTTTGTAGGGGACGGGAACTTTGAGATTTCAAATTTCAGGTTTCAAATTTGAAATGGCATTTACAGCTTCCTGATTGCTATGGAGCTTAGACTACTCAGGACGTTCAAAGCGGTTGCCGATGCAGGCTCTTTCACAAGCGCCGCCTCGCGCGTGCATTTGACGCAAGCCGCCGTGAGCGTCCATATTCGACAGCTCGAAGAAGAACTCGGCACGCCGCTCTTTCTCAGAGTGAATAAGAAACTCTATCTGACCGAAACGGGCCGCGCGCTGCTCGCGCATTCAGAGACAATCCTCCACGCGCACGACGAGGCGAAAGCCGAGCTTACTAATTTATCAGGCCCGTCGCGCGGCAGGTTGCACCTCGGTATAGCATCGACTGCCGTTACGGTTCACCCTCTGCCTGAAATATTGAGCGAGATAAAACGCAAACATGCGCTTGTAGATTTGTCTGTCGTCGGCGGAACGAGCGAGCGAATCATCGAGCAGATTCTTGCGGGCCAGATCGATGCGGGACTTGTCTCGCTTCCCGTAGAAGCTTCCGACGTGCTGACAGAGACTTTGCGAAGCGATAACCTAGTCGCCGTCATGAGCACGAAGCACAAGCTTGCCCGCGCTCGCTCGATCACCGTCGAAGAGTTGACCGCAGGGCCGCTGATACTCGGCGAGCATGGCGGAAACACGCGCCGGTTGATTGACCTCTTTTTCGAGAAGAGTGGGCTTGTGCCGAAGATCATCATGGAGCTTCAGCGCACGGAAGCCATCATCAAAATGGTCGAACTGGGTTTCGGCGTAACGATACTGCCGCAGGCGGCGATCCGCACGTCTGTTGCGCGCGGAACGCTGCACGCGGTAAGGGTGCGCGAGTTGAACTTAAAATGGGAATTCGGCGTGGCGTATCTCAAAAGCGATTACATCACGCCCGCTCTCGAATCGTTTCTCAAGCTTTGCCGCGCCTACATAGCCAACGAGCGCGAGCAAACCGTCGCGGGCGAATGAACGCTTGTGCCTTCTCGTTCAATCAAGTTACATTCAGTTCAAGGAATGATTATTCGCTTCGAGCTTTCGAGGTAACTTTGATGCGCGCGACGATGGTTTCCATATCAGGCTTTTCGTCAGAGGTGGGAAAAACTCACATCTTGTGCGAGCTTCTGCGCCTCAATCCCGGTTGGGAAGCGATCAAGATAACGCGCGGCCACTATCGATCTTGCGGCAAAAACCCGGAGGCTTGCTGCGTCAGCCCCCTGCTCGGAGAAAAACCTATCGTGTTGAGCGACCCCGAACAGACGTGCGTTCCCGGCAAAGATACCGGCAGATACTGGGCCTCGGGCGCAAGCCGTGTCCACTGGGTCATAGGCGTTGACGAGCAGATCGAAGAGGGAATTATGAACGCCATCGAAAGGGTCGAAGGCGAAGGCGTGTTCATAGAAGGCGGCAGCTTTTTGAAACACATGGACGCGGACTACTCGATCATGGTCGCAAGCCCTGAGATCAAAGACATCAAATCATCGGCGGTGAGCGTGATGTCGAAGATGAATGCTCTCATCGTGAATCGAGCGGAACCTGACCGGGCGACGGCAGAGCTTATTCGCAATCGTTTGATAGGGAGAGGCGCGGCGCTATGTGAAGTGCCGATCTATTTTGAGCGAGACCTTTCAATTGTGGCCGCAGAGATTCGCCGCCTGCACGAGTCGCGTCATATGGCGCGGCCACACTTGACTACGCTGCCCGTTTTGGATTCGATTTAGAACCTATTACGAAGTCTTCTTCTTCTTCAAATCTTTTTTGGAAAGCGGGTTTTCCTGTTTCGCGATCTCCGGCTGATCTTCGAGTCCCAACTCTTGAAGCGCTACCGAGTTGTTGCCGTCCAGCAACAAGGCTTCCCAGAAACAGGCTTCGGCTTTCTTGCCTATCCCCGCTTCTTTGTAAATCAGGCCGAGCTTCACTCGCACGTCGGCATTCGTCGGCTCAAGCCGCGCGGCTTCCTGAAAGTGTTGCACGGCTTCGTAGCGCACGCGCTGATTACGGATGAGCGAGCCGCCAAGGTTGCAACTCACGTGACACCCTTCGTGATTGTCGTGCGTGTGTCGCGCCTGCGAGAGAATCGCTAGCGTGCTGGCGAGATAATAATGATACTCTGCGCGGCTCGAATCCAGTTTCACTGCTTCGCGCAAGAGGTGTGCGGCGGCGTGAAAATCTCTCCTTTCATAACGCGTGCGCCCTTGAAGATATTTTTCCGAGGCGGCCTTTTTGAGATCTATCGCAGCAGGAGGCTTCGACCGCAAAACAGATTGCACAACGACTGGCTGTGCCGGGCTTGCTGTTTGCGGCGGGCGAGTAGTTTCCGGTTTGCCGAGTCGTTTATCGCTGGGCATATCGTAAACACGGCGCTTGCTCAGATCGCTCAAGGTGTAATACGCCTTGTTGATCTTGGCGAACAGAGAATCAAGCTTGATGTTAAGCTCGTGGCGAGCGGGCCATCGCTCTCTGAAAGAGTTGAACATCATCTCCAGATCGTAATACGCCTGTCTGATGGTTGTGGTTGTCGCGAGCCTGTCTACTCCGAGCATCTCGTAATAATCAGCCGTCTCGAAACGTTCCAGCTTGCGCGTGACTTCATCCATCACCCACCGCGCGTGGTTATCATCGCTCTCTGGCGCGGCGGCGGCGGGCGCTTTCTTTATCTCACTCGCTTCAACCGGCATTTGATTTTTTACATCAGCGGAGGTCTTCTCTTTTCCGCCATCAAACAGCATCAATGCACCGAGCGACAACAGCACGCATACGGCGCGGCGCGCTTCCTCTTCAGAAAGGCCCGTGAACGCGCTCACCTCGCTGAAAGAAATCGGGTATTGAATGCACGAGAGCACATAGCCTTCGGTAGAGCTGAGATTGGCCGAACTGCCTACTCGGCTGTGGGCCGCGTCAGATGGCGCGACCAGCTTTTGTTCGGGAGCGATTAGAGCGGCCATAGATTTTATGCCCGACGCATGACGCGCGCCTTCAAGTATGCAATCGGCGGCTGTCCAACCGAGCTTCACAGGGTGAGCGGCGCTCACGTTGTCATCAAGGATGTATTCGCCTTGCTGCCACTCGAACATCGATTTAATTATCTGCACAGCCAATTCGCGCGCGGCCTGTCTGAAGGCATGCTCGGCGAGCGCGCCTATCTCGACGAGCGTCTGTCCGAGTCGTTGCATGTTATGGTTGCGCTGGCGGGCCGCTTCGACGAGGCCTGAGGTGACTAAGCGTTCTTTGACGAGCTTGTATTCGATTTGTTCGTTCGCAAGATTGCTGATGGCGAAAACGGGCGTGCCCGATTCAAAGAAGATGGCTTTGATTGTTTTGTCTTGCGAAAAGCGGAGCAGGCCGCTCATTCTGTGGCGGGCGATCTCGCGGATCAAATCTGCCGGGAGTTTCTCGCCTAAATATCCGCGCATTGCCGGTTCCATAGCCAAAATCACAGGCTGATCGAAGATAGCACCGCGGGGGCGAGATTCTGCTCTGGAGTCAGTCGCCCTATATTAGATTGAAAGCCGAAAGAGCACAAGAGTTATCCGAGCCACGAATTGCACGAATTGGTACGAATATTGACGAATAGCAATCTTCGTTTTTTGCGCGATGTTGCTGCTGTGCTATACAATAACTGTAATGTTGCGAGATAGCTACAGTCGGCCCCTGAAAGACCTCAGAATTTCCGTGACGGACAGGTGTAATTTCCGCTGCACTTATTGCATGCCTTATGACGAGTACGTGTGGATAGACAAACACGAGATACTGACGTTTGAAGAGATCACACGGCTCGCAAGACAGTTTGTCAACTTAGGCGTAGAGAAGATTCGGCTGACGGGCGGCGAGCCTCTTTTGCGTCGCGGGATTGCGAAGCTGATAAGCACGCTTGCGGCACTGGATGGCTTGAAAGATTTATGCCTGACTACGAACGGCGCGCTTCTTGCCGAGCATGCCCAGTCGCTTGCCGCTGCGGGACTGAAGCGAATCAACGTGAGCCTTGACACGCTCGACCCCGAGAAGTTCAAACGCATACGCCAGCGCGGCGACCTCGCCCGCGTGCTCGATGGCCTGTTTGCGGCAAAGGCTCATGGGCTGAAACCAATCAAGATCAACGCTGTGATAGAGCGCGGCGTCAATGACGACGACATCATCGAACTGGTGGAGTTCGCGCGAAAACATGAATTTGCGATGCGCTTCATCGAGTACATGGACGTGGGGAATTCAAACAACTGGATATCGGAAAAGATGGTCCCGAAGCGCGAGATCGTCGAAAAGATAAACTCTCGTTATCCGCTCAAGGAAGTCGGAAGAGATCAAGGCAGCGCGCCGTCCGTGGATTACGAGTTCGTTGATGGTCTTGGCGACATCGGAGTAATCGCGTCTGTGACCGAACCGTTTTGTTCAAGCTGCACGCGCGCGCGACTGACGGCTGATGGAAAACTTGTGACCTGCCTGTTTTCAGATCATGGACATGACCTGAAGGCGCTGCTGAGAAACGGCGCAACCGATGAGCAAGTGGCAGAGGTCGTTCGCAATATATGGAACAAGAGAACGGATAGATACTCTGATGAACGATTTGAAGCGATGCATTCGCCCGAAGGCTATCAAGCGAAACAGCACAGGAAGATCGAGATGATAACGCTGGGCGGATAACGACATAACCACTTACTGATCGTAACCCTCATACTCTTCAAATAAAATTTTCAGCCCCACAAAAAACTTCTTCATTCTAAGGAAATGTTTTAAAGCTATTGGCATGTAGGGTGTAGAAGAAATGCCATAGAAAGAACTATACCCTATGCGGACAATACCGTTTTGGGATGAGCAGCGTAATCATCCGAAAGGTTTCGGCGCGCTGCCTCCTGTCGTAGATCACAGGAATAACCAGACGCCTATTCGGTATCAGAAAGACCGGGGCACTTGTGTCTGTTTCGCGACCCTTGCCGGTATTGAAGCGATTATCAAGGCTCAGGAAGGCCGCGAAGTAGATCTCTCCGAGCAGTATGCCAACTGGGTTTTAATGTCCGGGGAAGGTAAAACTCAATGTGATGATGGGTTGCGGACTACGCTCGCGGCTCGCTATCTATCGCAGCGTGGAGTTTGCGAAGAAATGGATTTGAACTACGAAGACCGAATCACAGTTTTCGGGCACTGTTGCATAGAGCCTTCGTCGAATATAAAGAATAAAGCGAGGTTTGGCATAAAAGAATTCGCAGTCATCGAAGGGTTTGGTCGGCTCGGCCCAAGTCTGGGCAATACGGATTACCTCGAAAGCGTTCTTCATAATGGACACGACATTGTGTTTGGAATGCATGTCGCCTGGGGCAATCATGACGAGAACTTTGTCTATGATGTGATCTTGGACAGGTTTGGAAAACCGATTCCATCTGAGGGCGGGCATGCAATGTTGGCGGTGGGATACGATAGAACCGGCCCCAAGCCTTTCTTCATCATGAAAAACAGTTGGGGCGAGGAGGAAGGCAAAAACGGCTACTTTTTCTTATCTTACGATTACGTGCGCCGGTACGCAAAAAATGGGTTTATCATTAAAAGCGTTAATACCAATATGCCCACGGCCTAGCAACGATGGATGCGCGACCTGTAAACAATCAGGCGGAGCGTCTCAGGCCATCCTGAGACGCTCCGCCTTTAATCAAGCAGAAGCTCTTTTACTCCGATCTGAAGTATGCGTCTTTGGGAATGCAATTTCCGTGTCCATCAGGACGCATACCGGGCGGACAATCATCAGGCTTTATATTCTCCTTAACCGCGTCTACGATGCCCTGTACTTCAAGCGCACGATAGGCTCGTGCCTGTAGAGTCTTTCCCGTCGCATAGTAAGCAAGGGCAGTTGCTTCAAACAGGTCTATACTTTGTCTGAGCGTCAGGTATGAAGTCAAATCATCAGCTTTCAGCTTCGCCGATAGGTCAGTTATTACAACCGCTCCAGCATCGGGCGCTGCTCCGTTAATGGTTGATTCGTCTTGCATGAGAGTGCTCCTTTCATCTGAAGTTATCAATCTGTGAGATGATGCTCGATTTCGACTGCTTCCCGTAATAGATACCCTTTGAATCCGGCGACCATGCGAGGCTGGACAAATACACCCTCGGATCGGTATTGGTTGTTAGCTTCCTGGCTGTGCCTCCGATGGCTCGAATTATCCAGACATTATCTTTGCCATCCTGGCGCGATACGAATGCCAGGTATTCACCGTCCGGCGATGCTTTAATATTGGTTGGATACGCCATTGTAAGCGTAGCGATAAACTGCTCGCTGCCACCCGTAACAGGGATTTGAAGCAGATTAATGTCTTTCGGCTTCATTGTCATGTCCGGGGCTTCATCCGCAGTGAACATCACAGTACCCGAAGACGACCAACCAATCAGACGCAAATGAGACCTGCTGCTGTATATAATTCCAGAGTTCTCTGCATCGCCTAACCAGAGCTGCCAGGTTGAATTATCATCAATGAAACTTGCGCGCGGGGCCAGAATGCTGATAATGCGCACACCGTCCGGCGACCAGAGAGGGCGATGATAAACCGACTTCGAATCGGTATTGTTTGAAATCTTCAGGTCTATCGAACCATCGGCAGAAGCTACCCAGATATTTCCCTCGCCGGATTTCGAGGAACAGTAAGCGATCTTTGTGCTGTCGAGCGACCAGCTATATCCGCCGACCTCTGCCCGGTTATAAGGGAGCATGCTATATGGGGCAGGGGTCATTCCCGCGCTTGTTAATTGACTGGCTTCTCCGCCAGCCACGTTGACCAACCATATGTTGCACTGATCAGCCGAGACGCGCAGGAAGGATATCTTGCTGCCATCGGGCGACCACTTTGAATCGAACCCATCAGCAGCGACCTGAACTTGTTGACCCTCGGTTGCGGTCGGTCTGATTTTTATTAAACAACTCGTCAGCCTTTCGCTTCCGCCGCCCACTTGAAATAAAACGCTCTTGCCGTCGGGCGAAATGTCAGGCCAGAATTCCGGGCCGATGTCAGATGTCACCTCAAACTCTTTGCCATCGTCGAGCTTAACCCGCCATAAATCGGATTCTTCTTCAGTGGAGTTATAAATGATGCGGCTGCCATCCGGCGAAACATCAGGAACCAGACTGTCGCTATCGCCGGAAGTGATCTGCTCTACGGGTCGCCCGTCAAGATAAGCCACGCAAATTTGATAAGCGCCGCCGCGATTAGAGCAATAGATAATTCTCTCGCCGTTCGGGTCCCAGACCGGGTGCATGTCTTCCGCCGCATCATTTGTGACTTGAACGGGAGCGCCCCCTTGAATTGGCATTGCCCATATATCAAACTGCCCATTTCTACTGTCGGCATATGCAATGTGGTCTTCCTGAGACGAGATGCTAAAGTCCTGACACAGTGCCGTTGCCGGATCGAAGCTGGTTAGCTGAGTCGTCTGTCTTGATGCAAGATCAAGTGTGAAGAGATTATGATCTATTGAGTAGTAGATGGTTTGGCCATCCTTCGACCAATGTCTAAGTCTGCCGAACGTGTTCTCAATGGTTTTGAGCAGGGTCAACGGGCCGCCCAAAGATGGAACCGTCCAGATGGCGTACTGATTCGCGCGATCCGAGATAAATGCGATTTTCTGATTGTCAGGCGACCAGATCGGCGTCAAATCCGCTGAGTCGCCGTAGGTGATCTGGTGCGGCTCGCCGCCTGCGACTTGCTTGATCCAGATATTGCTGTGCCCGGATTTTGTCGAAGAAAAAGCAATCATGTTCCCATCAGACGAAAAGCGAGGAAACGTGGCTGGCGTTCCCAACTCCACCTTCCAGCTTGTGAGCGGCATAATTATAGGAGCCCCGCGATTCGGGCTTGGAGGCTTAAGCACAAATATCCAGATGGCTACTGCCGTGATTAAAACCGATGTGGCAAGGGCCGCCGCCACGACCTTCTGGCGTAATGAGAGGTGTCGAAAGACCGAAACGACTGAGAGAAAAAATCGCGTGATGCGTTCTTTCCAGCCATTATCTTCTTCGATAACGACGTGCATGCGTTTTCTCTCAAGGATCACATCAGCAGTCTCTTCGTACAAAAACTCCTGCACCTCGGCGACGAAGATATAACCCTTGCCCGGAACTGTCGCGATGTAGCGGTTTTCGCCGCGAATTTCGCCAAGCGCCTTTCTCACCATCGAGATGGTTACGGCTAAGTTACCTTCTTCGACAAAGCTGTCGTGCCATACGCGGTTCATTAGGACGCCCTTTTGAAGCGGACGCCCTCGCTCTTCAACCAGCACAAGCAGCGTGTCAAAAGCCTTCGGGGTAAGCTGGACCGGCACGCCGTTTTTCAACAGCACGCGTTTAGCCGGGTCCAAACGGTAGGGGGCGAAATCATAAAATCGCTTTTGTTGTTCGTGCATATCTTGCCTTTAATAAGTTTTAAGATATTTAAAGGTCCTCTTAAAGGACTTTTCTTACGCCTTCATGGATTATATGCCCAAGGCCCGAAAGTATTTCAAAGATATTTCGCTTTGCTGGCTGGGAAATTTATCACGAGCCATTTGGCGAAGCAAAAGAATTGGAGTCAACATGTTAGGAAAAAGTAAAACAGAGATAACCATCGAGACAGACCGTATGTTTATCATCCGGCGGCGCAGCACCCTCATTCAAACATGGTGCGCCACCTGCTCGGAAGTGGTGAAGATGGCTGCGCTGGAAGACGCCGCGAACCTGGCCGGAATGAGGTCGCGCGAAGTTTACCGCGCGGTCGAAGCCGGAAAGCTTCACTTCCTCGAAACCGTTGAAGGCCGACTGCTCGTTTGCCTCAACTCTCTTGCTATTGTCAGCGGCAAGGCGACGGAAGATATAAGCAAAGAATGCGTCGTCGAGCCGCCGCTCCGATTGATCAAGGCGGCAGCCCGCGATGAAAATTCCGAACTGTCGGAAGCCGTCCAGGTTCTCAAAGAAACGACCTGCCAGGTAGTCAAGACATCGCGGAAAAAAGAATGGGTCTTGACCAGAGAGGCTCTGGACAAACTGCTGGCTTGTCTGGACAAGAACCGCGAGCAGGCCGCAAGCCGCTACGAAATCATCCGGCGCAAGCTGATGAAATATTTTGAATGTCGCCGCTGCTGCTCTCCCGAAGACCTGGCCGACGAGACTATTAATCGTGTCGCGCGGAAAATATCTGAGGGCAAGGAAATTTGGACCAGCGAGCCAGCCAATTATTTCTACGGAGTAGCGCGCAACGTTCTGAAGGAATACAGAGGAAACCCCGAAAGAGACTTTTCTCCACTCGAAACCGTTTCGTCGCTAACTCATCCTTGCGAAAGCGCGCTCAGGCAGCAGGAGATGGAGTTCGAGCGAAATAACCTCGAACACCAGCTCGCTTGTCTTGAATACTGCTTGCAGCAACTGTCGCCCGAGAACCGCCGGATCATTATCAACTATTATCAAGGAGAGAAGGGCGAACGCATAAAAAACCGCAGGCTCATAGCTGAACGCCTCGGCATACCCACTAATGCGTTGAGAATCAGAGTCCACAGGATTCGAGAGAAATTAGAGCAAAGCGTTGCCGAAAGGCTTCAGTCCCTGCAAGGTATTTGAAATGAATTTCAATTCTAGCCATTAGTGATTAAAAAGAGGTTGAAAAAGTTTTAGCGAAATGGCAGCTAATGGCGAAAGACAACGATCAAGAATTGATTTACAAATATCTTCTGGGCGAGCTACCCGAGGAGCAACAAGCGGAGCTTGAGCAGAGGTACTTCACCGACGACGCATTATTCGAGCGTCTCATGGCAGTCGAGGACGAACTGATAAACAGGTATGCGAGAAACGAATCACCCGACGAAGAGCGCAAACGTATGGAGACTTATTTTTTAAGATCGCAGGCGCGGCGCAAACGTTTGATGTTCACTCAAGCATTGATGAGATACCTGGCCTCGCTGTCGGAAGACGTGCGCCACCAGCGCGCGTCGTGGTGGGAAGACATGAAAGCCCTCCTGCATATAAAGGGGCGATGACTGATGTCAAGTCGCGTCCAGGGGATGATTTTCCAGCCGAGTCGGAAATCGCGCCCGTCTTCATAACGACCGGGCCTGTTTCTCTTACCGCTTAAGTCCCTAAGCGAAAACTAAAGCTTTTGCGAGCCTTTCGCGCTCGCTGTGATCCCTGTGCGAAAGGCTTCGCTGAAACAACTATTTCGCAAGAAAGTGCGAGCGGCTTTTTGTGATATTTGCCGCCAGCTTAACGTACAAGGAAAGGTTACGAAAATGGAGAAGGATTGTGAGAGACCAAACGACATGTTAGAGCAAGATACACTTATCAGCAGCAATCAATCGGATGCTTTCGCAAAGCATCTTGGGATGTTCATCGAACCAGTGGGAGCGCACCTGATCGAAAGAACAAGAGCGCTTAGCGAATGGGTGCGCCAGCGAACGGAGTTGAGCACCTGGCCTTACGCTCGCGCGCTCGATCAAGCGCCAGCCGCCACGACCAGGATCAAGAGTCAAAATGGAATCACCGTCGAAGGCTTCAACTTCGGCTCGCAAGATTATCTCGGCCTTTCTCAGCACTACGCGATACGCGATGCTGCAGTCCGCGCGCTCGTCGAATACGGCCCTCACGCGGCGGCCTCACCAATGCTGCAAGGCAACACGGCGCTTTCTCGCAAACTCGAAAGAGAGATTGCCGAGCTTCTTAATATGGATCATATCCTGCTCTTCCCGACCGGGTGGGCAGCAGGTTTCGGCGCGATTGTGGGGCTTGTGCGACCCAATGACCACGTAGTCATTGATCAGCTTGCTCACGCCTGCCTGATGCAGGGCGCGCGCGCGGCGACGGGAAACATTCGCCTCTTTCATCACAACGACGTTGCCGACGTGCGCAGGAAGCTCCAGCGCATAAGAGCGAAAGACACCACCAACGCAATACTGGTCGTATCGGAAGGATTATTCTCGATGGACTCCGACAGCCCGCAGGTTGCCGCGCTTCAGGACGTGTGCAAAGAGTACAGCGCAGTCCTGATGCTTGATGTAGCGCACGACCTTGGCGCGCAAGGGCCGGGCGGCACAGGGCAGATAGGCGTACAGAACATGCTCGGAAAAGTTGACATCGTTATGGGCAGTTTCTCGAAGACCTTTGCAAGCAACGGGGGATTTGTGGCTACGCATGATCTTTCCGTCAAGCAGTTTCTCGGAATCTACGGCGGATCACACACCTACTCGAACGCCATCTCTCCGGTTCAATGCGGCGTCGTCATAGAGGCGATGCGAATCATTCGGTCTGCGGAAGGCGACGAGTTGCGCCGCCTCTCTAAAGCGAACATCAATCAATTGCGCGACGATTTCGCTGCGAAAGGCGTAGAGTGTTTGGGCGCGCCGTCGAACGTTGTTCCTGTCACAGTCGGCGACGAGCGACTTGCGAAATGGACTAGCCACTTCCTTGAGATGAACGGATTGATTGCCAATCTGGTTGAGTATCCTGCCGTGCCGCGCAATCGCGCGCGTTTTCGGTTCCAGGTGATGGCTTCTCACACGAAAGACCAGATAGAATCGGCCATAGAAATATTCTGCGAGTCAATGGCTGCCGCGCACCAGAAAATCTCTGAGTAGCGATCAAGGCCATTCAGTTCTCCGAAAAGAAACGGATTCACCGCAGAGACGCAGAGAGCGCAGAGATTACGCAGAGAAAAACTATTATTACTCTGCGCTTCCTCTGTGTTCTCTGCGTCTCTGCGGTGAACAGATTCTATATTCACAGATGCAATGGACATACGCGCGTGAAGCCACTATAACAATCAGTATGAGCATCAGGCGCTTGTTCCTGCTTTCTGCAATCATCTCAATCGGCATTTTAGCTGCGACCTTCAGCGGAATTTCGCAGACGCAAACTCAAACTGCGCGCGAAGACGCTTATCGCGCGAACAACATCGGCGTAGCGCTGCTCGAACAGTTCAAATACAAAGAAGCCGCCGTGGAATTTCGTCGCGCGCTGAAGCTATATCCTGGGCTTGCGCTTGCGCGCGTAAACCTCGCCATCGCGCTGTTCAATGTGCCTGATATCGAAGGCGCGCTGGTTGAAGCGAAGGCCGCCGAAGCGACGAACACGCCGCAAACTTATTACCTGCTCGGCCTCATCGCTAGAACGCAGAACCGAACTGCGGATGCGATTGCGGCTTTCAAACGAGTGCTTGAGGTTGACCCGCGCGACCCCGGAGCCAACATAAACGTCGGCCAGCTTTACGTGCAGCAGCGCAACTATGCGGACGGGATAGCTGCGTTTCGCGTGGCTTTAGACAGCGAAAACTACAATGTGACGGCTGTCTACAATCTCGGCATCGCGCTTATGCGGTCGAGCCAGCGCGAAGAAGGCGCGCGCGTGATGCAACAGTTTCAACGACTGCGCGAAGCCGGTTACGGCACAACCATCGGGCAGAGCTATCTCGAACAAGGCCGATACGGTGAAGCCATATCTTCGACAGGCATGGAAAGCGACCTCGTGCAAACCGTGATGCCCGAAGTTGCTTTCACTGATGCGACCGCAAGCGCGTTCCAGTCGCAGGCGAAAGCTGCGACCGCAAGCGCAGAGTTCTTCGGTCGCCGCATAGATAGCGCGCAATGGAACGACGCGACCCGGCGCGACCTCGTTGCCGCAATTGGAGGCGGAGTGACGTTTTTCGATTATGACGGCGACGGCGACCTTGACCTGTTTGATACGAGCGCAAACGCGCAGCGGCTCTATAGAAATGACAGCGGCAAATTTGTTGACGTGACCGCAGCGTCGGGTTTGGCGAACATGCCTGCGAATGCCGCAGGCATCAATGCCGTTGCAGGCGATTACGACAACGACAACAAACCTGATTTATTTGTGCTGCGATATAATGGTTCGACGCTTTATCATAACGATGGTAACGGGAAATTTTCCGACGTGACCCAGCTTGCGGGCATTCCTGCTTATTCTTATCTCGCGATCTCTGCTGCGCTCGTTGACGTAGATCACGATGGCGACCTCGACCTGTTCATCGCAGGCTTTGCCGACCTGAACAAATCTCCGACGGGCGGCTCGCTGGCCTTCCCTGATGATTTCGCAGGCGCGCCTAACGTGCTGCTTCGCAACAACGGCAACGGCAAATTCACGGACATCACAGCGCAGGCGAAAGTTGTGGGCGCAAACGGCCACGCCGTTGCCGTCGTGCCTACGGATTACGACAATCACCGCGACATTGATCTGCTTGTTGTGAACTACAACGAAGCGCCCGTCTTGTTCGCCAATCTGCGCGACGGCACGTTTCGCAACGTCGCGCAGGAAGTCGGCCTTAACGCTAAAGAGCGATTCACCTGCGTTGCTGCGGGCGACGTGAACAAAGATGACTATACGGATTTCTTCTTTGGCAAAGCTGATGGCGCGGGCGTGTTTGCGATGAGCGATGGTCGTGGCCGGTTCGTCGCCTCGGCAGCAGTTGCCGGAACGGAATCGGCAAACGCGGCGCAGTTCTTAGATTACGACAACGACGGATTGCTCGACCTCGCGCTCTTTTCAAACGCAGGCGCTCGCGTGTTTCGCAACCTTGCAAACAAATGGGAGAATGCGAGCGACCGCGCTGTTGCAAGCGAGCTTCGCCTTGGCGCTCGCGCTTTCGCTTCAGCAGACATTGACGGCGATGGCGATACGGACATGATCGCACATCTCGCGACCGGCGAATTGAAAGTCGCGCGAAACGATGGGGGCAACCGCAATCGCTCGTTGCGCGTGCAGCTTGCCGGACGAGTCAGCAACCGCAGCGCGGTCGGGGCCAAAATTGAAACGCGAGCGGGAAGCCTGAAGCAAAAACTTGAAACCTTGTCGGCAAGCCCCGCCCCTGCGCCTGCCGATGTTGTTTTCGGATTGGGCACCCGCGCCGGGGTTGATGCGGTGCGCGTGTTGTGGCCCGCAGGCATAGTTCAATCCGAAACGGAAATAACGAAGCCGGGTGACAAAAAGCTCGCGCAGAATTTGACTGTAACAGAGCTTGATCGCAAACCGTCTTCGTGCCCTTATCTCTATACGTGGAACGGCGAGCGGTTCGAGTTCGTGACCGATTTCATGGGCGGCGGCGAGATGGGATACTGGGAAGCGCCCGGCAAGCGCAACCATCCAGACCCAGACGAATACGTTCGCATTCGCGGAGATCAACTCAAAGAGCGCGATGGCCGTTACGAGCTTCGCGTCACAAACGAGCTTGAAGAAGTTCTCTATGTTGACCGCTTGCAACTCGTCGCAGTAGCTCACCCTGCGGAAGTAGAAGTCTATCCGAACGAAGGAATGATTGACCCGCCGCTGCCGCCGTTCAAGTTATACACAACTCGCGGCGCGCACGCGCCTCGGACGGCTGTTGACAATCACGGCCACGATGTTCTTTCGCGCATCACTAAACTTGATCGCCAGTTCCCTGATGATTTCGCGCTCTTGCGTGTTCGCGGTTACGCTGAAGAGCACACGCTTACGCTTGATCTAGGCGAGCCGAACAAAGCGAGAACCTTGCTGCTGTTGACAGGATGGACCGATTACGCTTTTTCGAGCGACAACGTAGCCGCTCATCAAAGCGGACTTGAGATGACGCCGCCCGCAATTCAGGTGAAGAACTCACAAGGCCAATGGCAGACCGTCATCGCAAACATAGGCATTCCCGTTGGCCGACCTCAAACGGTGACGGTTGATCTGACGGGCAAGTTCCTTTCTAAGAGCCGCGAAGTTCGCATCGTTACGAACATGCGAATCTACTGGGATCAGATTCTCGTTGACGATTCCACTGGTAATGATTCGACGCAGATGACTCGGCTCGATGCAACTGTAGCCGATTTGCGCTGGCGAGGATTTTCTGCCGAAGTGACGCCCGATGGGCGCGAGCCGTTCGGTTACGATTACGCGCGCGTTTCGTCACAATCGCCCTGGAAAACAGCGCCGGGCCGCTACACTCGCGAAGGCGATGTCAGGCAGTTGCTCGCGCGCACTGATGATATGTTCGTCGTGTCGCGTCCGGGCGACGAGATAGTCTTGTCATTCGACGCGTCGAAACTTCCACCATTGCCTGCGGGCTGGAAGCGCACGTTCTTGCTTTATGCCGATGGCTTCAGCAAAGAGATGGACGTCAATTCTGCAAGCCCGGACGCGGTCGCGCCGCTGCCGTTTCACGGAATGAAAAGTTATCCTTACAGTGCGAACCAGTCCTATCCGATGACAAGCGCGCGTCGCCAGTACATCGAACAATACAACACTCGCATAGTTGCCGCGCCAGTGCAGAAGATCGAAGCGACGTTTACAGAGACAAGGAGTACAGAGCCGGAAGTCAGGAGTCAAAAGAAGCTCAGATGAAGCCATCAACTTACGGCTTATAAAAAATCATGGAACACATTCGCTATTCAGTGGCCGCGTGCCAGACCGATATGCCCAACCCGATAGAGCGCCGACAGATGCGCGCCAACACAGAAAGAATGCTTTCGATGATTGATTCAGCCGTGGCGGGCAGCGCGCCGTTTCTGCCCGTGCGGCTCGTCGTCTTTCCTGAATTCGCGCACGCCGCGCCAGTCTTTCCGACCGTTGAAGAGTTGATACAAAAACTTGCTATACCGATTCCGAACGAGCACACCGAAGCGTTAGAGCAGAAGGCGCGCGAACACGACATCTATATTCAGACAGGCTCGATGTTGGAAGTTGATTCGAAATGGCCGGGCGTAGTTTTCAATACAACTTGTCTTATCGGGCCGCAGGGCGTGCTCTACAAGTATCGCAAGGTAAACACCTGGATTCCTTATGAAGTGCATTCGAGTCCTCACGATCTGGAAGGCTATGACGAACCTCTGTTTCCTGTAGCAGACACTCCAATTGGTCGCATAGGCTGCGCGATTTGTTATGACTGGTTGTTCCCCGAAGCAATTCGGCAACTGGCAGCGGGCGGCGCGGAAGTGCTTGTGCGCGTGTCTGCATACATGGACCCGTGGGGCGCGACGGAGCCTATGGACTGGTGGACTGTAGTGAATCGTTGTCGCGCGATTGAAAACACGGCTTACGTTGTAGCGGCGAATCAAGGCGCGAGCTTGAAGTTCTATCCGCCATACTCGTGGCCGGGTGGCAGCCAGGTTGTAGATTACGATGGGCGAATGCTGGCGCAAGCGTCGCCCGGCCCCGGCGAGCGAATAGTCGTCGCGCCCGTTGACATCACGGCTCTTCGCCACGAGCGAGCCGCGCGACGCGGTCATCACATGCTGGCTCATCTGAGGACTGAGGCTTATCCGGTCTACAACGGACATCGCTATCCGCCGAAGATTGAGGCTGGCGATGGCCAGTCAACTCTCTCGTATGAGCGAAACAACGCGTTGATTGATGAATCGAAACGCTTATTGGATGAAGACAGCAAGTGATTTTATGGCTTCCAAATAGTAAGTCGTAGAACTGGATGGCTCGGAGGCAAATGGTTGGATATGAACTCAAAGTCTTTTTTGTTTCCTGTCGCTATGCCGTGCCGATGAGCTAATGCCGTTGCAGTAATGAATACATCGCGCCAGAGCTTGTTGATTATCTTTCTAGGAATGCGAGGGAATATGTATGCTGCTACTGCGGCTGCATTCTGGTCAAAAGGCAGCACTATGCAGTTTTGGATTAACAATTCGGCCCTAATGCGATACTGCCTTGTAGCTTCGTGATTCGTCGTGAGCTTGGCTGCTTCCGCTTCAATCCCACTGAGCGTTTCAAAAACCGTTGTTGAAGTTAAGACCGGGAGGAGTTTATGTACTGATTGATAGCCAGCAATCGCCTTCAGTACATAAGGATGCTTTGATCTCCACTGACTGAATACATCATTATCGAGTGCAAGCGACATCTCTGGGGACGCTAGGATGATCGCCATCAGCTATTCTCTCTTATTCCAGTCTTTTATAACAAAAGCTTCTTCATCCAATTCAGGGCGTATTGTCACTGCCGCTTTCTCTTCTTCTGTTAAGCCTTCCAAAGTAGCAGCCGCGAGAGCGTGATAACGCTCAACGAGCCGGGCATCTAGCTCCGATTCCAAATCAATCAAAGATTGAATGTTTGAATCCCATGCGTTGTCAGGCAGGCGCGGCGCATCTGGCATTTCAATTCTGGCTTGACCATTAACCGATCTAATTACAACTTCAACTTCATGATTGTCTAATCTCTCTAACTCCTTCTTCACTTCATCAAAGTTTTCGATGAATCCGTCCTCAACTATTACTCTTGCATCTCCTAAAAGAATGGATTTACCTAAAATGGTAATTTCATCTTGCGCTATGCTGAAAGTCATTGACCGAGATTGATTCATGGCTATTATGCGATTTAGCGTATCTTGATTTGCAGGAACTCGAAGCGGGAAAGTATCAAATTGCCAATTAAAAGCACGATCAAAAATAGCACGATATGCAAAGGTAATGTTGGAAATCTCATTACCCGAAAAACTCGGTGGGAGTGCGAACCGTATGCCTGTTGTTCGCTCAATTACCATCAGTCGGTAAGCTGTCTGTCTAGTTTGTAGCATCCGGCTAATTTCTATAAGCGACTTATCAAATTTCAAACCTTTTAGATCGAGGCCAATTTCTGGTATTGCTAAATTCACTCCTCCCGCGAGGGCGAGTAACGCGTCAAGGGTTGAGGCAACAAAATCGGCACGGGCGAGTTCCTTTGCCAGTTCCATTTGTAAGGAGGTTTGCTTTACTTGGAAAACTGTCCCACCGTCAGCCAACCCGCCGGTAAGTGTAAGACTTAGGTTTACATGTTGATCAAGGATTGATTTGGCGATTATGAGGGTTGAATCAATAATCGAAGTAATATCGGTTAAAGTAGCTGAGAGTCTACCATGAAAATCAGGCACAGTAATTATCAACGAAGCTTCAGGTTGAATTTCAGGTAGAGGCAGAGGAAACGCTCCGGCTAGAACGGAAGCTGTGATTGGAGTTGTAGTTTCAATTAAAGCGCTCATGTCGTTTTATCACCTTGCTGCTTGCAGACAAGCTAATCTTAGTGCTTTTTTAGAAAGAGGCGCAATAGAATAAAAAATGACAGGCGATACTTCAACAGCAAAATGCGAAGGTGAATTTATTAAAAGCCGTAGTTGTTTACGATGGCTTGAGCTGTTGAAAAGTGCACTCCTTAAATGTATTATTTCTCCGACACACAATCCTCCCTAATGGTACTAATGCCATCCCGCCCGGGATGGCTAATTGAAGGCTCGGATGGCCAGGGACACCATTCGAGCCTCGCACTCTTCAGCGCGGAAATATCATCAATTGACTTTCAATAGATACGGTCATAGAATCTGACCGTCCACCGCAGGCCGAAAGGGCAACCGGCTTGAACGTCGAAGAGTTAAAACATATCTATCAGCAGAAACGGGAAGCGATCCAGACGAGATTGGCCGAATTCGCTGAAGTAGGACGGACGGCAAGCGATGAACGGCTCTTTGAGGAACTCACTTTTTGCATCTACACGGCAGGCGCGAGCGCGCGCATGGGCTTGCGCTCGGTGGAAGCGGTGCGGCCAGTGCTGATGACGGGCTCTATGAGCGATATTCAGCACGCGCTTGAGCATAAGCATCGCTGGCCCGACGGGCGCGGCGCTTACGTTTACGAGACCCGCGAATTCCTGCGCGAGTGTTGCGGCCTGAAGATGCGCGAACTTCTTGCGAGCTTTGCTACGCCAGACGAGCGGCGCGATTTCTTCGCGGCATCGCGCGGCGTGCGCGGGCTTGGATACAAAGAGGGGAGCCACTTTTTGCGTAACGTCGGTTTTCGCGGATATGCGATACTAGACAAACACGTTTTGGCGCGGCTCGAAGAATTCGGCACAATCGAAAGCGCGAAGCCGCCTTCGACGAAAAAGAAGTACGTTGCTCTGGAAGAAAAGATGAAACTCTTTGCCGAGTCCATCGGGTTGGATTTCGATGAACTCGACCTGCTCTTGTGGTACACGAAGACCGGGGAGATTTTGAAATGAAGGTCAAAGGTATCGAGAGCGCACTATCCGGGTTTCGACTTGGGAAACATAGCCGGTTGCAATCGGCAACCGAGCGTCCGACATTACGAGTTGCAATCCTTTTTGCCATCACACTGTCTGTGTTCCTGTTCGCAGTTGCGCCTTACAGGGCCATCGCGTTTGCAGATGACAAAGAGGACGATGCCAGAGAAAAGATTCATCGCGAAGCCAGGAAAGCCATTCGCAAAGGTAAATATGAGCGGGCGGTTGAGCTTTATCGCGAATTGCTCGACAAAGAGGGCAAGACATTCAGGCTCAACTCGGCGCGAGCTTTGCTTACCTGAAGCAGCAAAACTACGATATGTCTTTCGGGCATGCGACCGAAGCTTTGAAACTCGACATAAACAATGCGCGCGCGCACGCGCTTGCAGGCATTGCGCTCTTGCGCTCAGGTTTTGTTCGTCCCGCCGTCCTTGAGCTTCAGCAATCAATCAATCTCAATCCCAAAGAAGCGCTCGCTTTTGGCGGCGCTGCCGAAGTGGATTACTTTGAAGGGCGCGCGAAAGAATCGCTCGCCAAGGCCATCTACGCTCATCGCCTCGACCCGGACGAGCCTGACTACATAATGACATACGCGCGGGCCTCATCGCGGGTCGAAGATTTCAAAGAAGCCGCCGATGCGTATGAACTCTTTCTGCAGGTGGCCCCCGAAAGCGACAAGGAGCGCCGCGACCGCATTCGCGGGTTGATTCGATTTTATCGCCAACTCTCAGGTTTGAGAGTCCACGATATAAGCGGGCCAGCTTCGACCGAGTTGCCTTTCCGTCTGGGCAGCGACCGCAGACCTTATATTAGATTGAAGGTCAACAATCGCGATGCGCTCTTCGTCATAGACACAGGTTCGGGCTTTACCGTCGTATCTGCGGATGCGGCGAAGCGGCTGGGCGTTTCCGAGATTTCGCGCGGCGGCAATTCTCAAGGCGTAGGCGGCACAGGCAAATTCGAAATAGTCTATGGCCTGATCAAATCGCTCAATCTCGGCGATACGAAAGTAAGACAAGTCCCCTGCTTCATACGCCCGTTTCATGGAACCGAACATCGGTCCGTAGAAGAACGCGCCGATGGCTTTATCGGGCTGTCAATCCTTTCGCACTTCATCACGGAGCTTGATTATAAAGAGAGCCGGATGAGGCTTGATCGCAACCTTGTCCAGCCGCTGCTTGCCGCGAGCGCGCCTGATACGACTGCGATCCCGTTCCGCACCACGCAAAACGGGCTGATCAGCATCGAGACCGAATTCGATGAGACGAAACTCATCAATGTGATTCTGGATTCGGGCGCAAGCTCGACGGCGATCTCTGCTGACCGCAGTCGAGCGGCTCAATATGCGCGGTCAGATAATCAAAGGGCAGACGGCGAATGTCATCGGGGCCGCAGGCATAACCAACAACGTCGAACTGCTCTTTATTCGCAACTGCCGCGTGGCCGACATCAAGCAGAGCAACCTGCGCGCGCTCGTCCTTGATTTCGCAGCGATCAACGAGACGAGCGGTTTCGAGCAGAGCGGCATACTCGGCGGCGACTTCCTCAGACACTTTCGAGTGACGATAGATTTCCCTCGTACACAGGTGCTATTCCAACCCCATACCAACGCAGTGACGAAACAGTAAGCGACAAAAGGGCAAAACTTCCGTAAAGCGCTTTACGGAAGTTTTGCCCTTTGCCTTTTGTCTTTTTACTTCCATCTATGTGATAGAATATCTCTGCGGCTGAACATGAAAAAGAGTTTGTATATCGAGACATCTGTGATCGGCGCGTATCTAGACAACGGCGAACCGTTTCGCCGTGACCTGACCATTCGCTGGTGGGAACACGAGATGGCCGATTATACGCCTTATGTCTCGCCTCTGGTCGTGCGCGAGCTTGAAAGAATGGACGAGCCGCGCCGCACAGCTTATTTGAACTTGATACGCGATATGCCGCATTATGAGATCAGCGAGGAAGCGGCGATACTGGCCGAAGGCTACGTATCGCGCGGCATATTCCATCGCAAATACATAAGCAACGCGTTGCACGTGGCAGTGGCTTCCGTGAATAAAGCCGACCTGCTTGTAACGTGGGACTTCGGTTATATAGCAAATGTTCACAAGCAGGCGCGCATAAAGTTGTTCAACACGATAGCGGGTTTTTTCGTGCCGATGATCGTGACGCCGGAGTTTTTGATTAACGCAGAGTTTTGAGTCTAGCGAGTCTATGTATCGCAAACCGAGATTCCTGGAAGAACTGCATGCCATCCGCGAAGAGATGTCGCGCGAATGCGATTACGACTTGGATCTTTTTGCGGAGATGGTGCGCTCAGGCCATCGCCCGAATTACGGGCCTGCTCGAAACGTCCGAGGCTTGCGCTCGCGCGCGCCTGCGGCTGGTCTTCAAGATGAACAGCCCCATTCAGGTCACAGCAATGATTAAAAAATTATGTTCAATTCCAATCGCACTGGCTTTATTGATCCTGCCGGTCGCGGGCTACTCGTTACCCGCGATCAATCAAGACAAGGCCAGCACTAACCGGCAATCCGAACCCGCAATCTCCGCGCAGCGACCTGTGACCGCCTCGTCTCAGCCCGGCAAGATGATCGTGCTCGACGTGACCGACATAGCCGAGCGGGTCAACGATTGGGTCGTCAACGTGCGCTCGGTTTCCGAGAGCGGAGAGAACCTCGGGAGCGGGTTTATCATAGATCCAAAGGGGCTCATCGCCACTAACTTTCACCTGATCAATGCCTCCGAGCAGCGACGTTCGACCATTTTGAAAGAGCCGGAATCGAACTCTAGAACGAAACTGGTCAGCAGTGTGACCGTCACCTTGCACGATGGTCGGCAATTGCCTGCTTCGATCAAAGGCTACGACGAAGCGACCGACATAGCGATTCTGGAGATAGCTGCCGGCGGGGCCGCCGCTGCACGTTGCAGAGATCGGAGACAGCGACGCGCTTCGCGTTGGCGAATGGGTTATCGCAATCGGCAACCCGTTGGGACTCGACCACACGGTCACGCTCGGCATCGTGAGCGCGAAAGGCCGCACGGGGTTCGGCGGGCAGTTCGACGATTTTCTTCAGACCGACGCGGCAATCAATCCGGGCAATTCGGGCGGCCCGCTCGTCAACGCGCAGGGCAAGGTCGTCGGCATAAACACGCTCGTGCTTGAACGCACACAAGGGTTGAGTTTTTCCATACCAATCAACACTCTGAAAGCCATACTGCCTCAATTGATCGAGCGCGGGCGAGTCGCGCGCGGATATTTGGGGGCCGAGACGCGCGATGTTGATAACGACATTCGCGGACTCTATAAACTCCCGGCGGAGTTGCGCGGAGTGCAGGTCGTTCGCGCAGAGCGAGGGACTCCTGCCGCTCGCGCGGGGATTAGAAAAGACGATGTGATTACAACCGTTGATCGCCAGCCCGTCACTTCGTATGTGCAATTCAATCGCCTGATCGCCGCCAAAGCTCCCGGCGCAAAAGTTTCAATACAGATATTGCGCGATGGACGCGAATACACGCTCAACGTCGAAATAGGCGACGAGACGAAGAAGCAGTAAGCGGTGATCGGTGATTAACACAATACCGCGAGCGCGTAGCGAGCAGGTCAGCCGTCAAACCGACCCGCTCGCTACGCGCTCGCGGTACTGTACTAAATACTACCTGCTGACTTCTGATTATGACTACAAGCGAACAGCCAATTGATCCTGAGTTGGAAAACGGCGCTGTGATGGCCGAATTATTCGAGGCCATAGGTTTTCAAATTACAGATGAGCATTCTTATAACTCGCTCGTCGAATTCATTGACGGCAACGGAGCGCGAACCCGCGCGCAGCGCGGCGAAGCAAGCCTGCACGGGCGCTGCTGGAAGATAGGCGACGGGCTGGAAGTCTGGTCAGTCCTTTACGAGCGCGGCTCGGAATTTTATTACGCCGATTGCCGTCCCGCTTTTCGCAGCCGCTATGTCCGCTCAATCCTCCCCTGGGAGTTGATCGAATACGACGAAGACGGCGAGGCCATCGTGCAGGGATCGATTCAAGGCGGGCCGGAAGTCATATTCGAGCTACAGAATCTCACGGAGATAAATCAAAACATTTTCCGCGAATCGCACCTGCACATCGCGCTTGCCGGGCTTGCCTATACGGCTTACATAATGCCCAACTCGGATTCGATTCCTGCCGCGAAATATCCTCGCCGGTTCGAGCTGGCCGAGAGGTTGGAGGAATTGGCCGACGACGCTTGCGAGAATGATTACTTGATCAGCGGCAGCGTGCTGGCGTGGCGTGATTTGCATAACCCCGTGACCGACAGCCGTCTTGTCTGGGCTTACATTGATGCGGGAGAAATTCGTCTCGAAATTCTAATCAATCGCGACGCGCTTCGCGGGGAAATAAAGATCGGCGCAGGGTTGAGCGCGAACATATGGCTTCAAGGGCACATACTGGTAGACGCTGATATCTTCGCTCGTTATGAAGGCGTAGACCGCGAATATGAAATGGGCGATTTCTGGAACAAGCTTCGGCGCGGCAATTGAAAGATAGAAGAGGTCAGAAGCGTTTATGGATGCGACATTGAATGCGACGGAAGCCCGAGTCATCGGGTCATTGATGGAAAAGCAGATCACCACGCCTGAATACTATCCGCTGACGCTCAACGCGCTGGTGAATGCTTGCAATCAAATTTCCAATCGCGACCCGGTTGTCTCTTATGACGAAAAGACGGTGGTGCGCGCGCTCGACAGTTTGCGAGAAAAGCAACTGGCCTGGATGGTGACGGGAGCAGGCAGCCGCGTGCCGAAATACGAGCACCGTTTGACGGAAGCTTTGAGCCTTGCCGAGCAGGAAGCCGCCGCGCTTTGCGTATTGATACTGCGCGGGCCGCAGACAATAGGCGAGATCAAAGGACGCACTACGAGAATGTACGAGTTCAAAGAGCTTGAAGAAGTCGAGATGACGCTTCAATCATTGATGAACGCCGAGCCTCGGCCACTGGTTGTAAAACTGCCGCGCCTGCCCGGAACGAAAGAATCCCGGTACGCGCATCTGCTTTCCGGCGAAGTCCACATCGAAGAACACGCGGTCGCCCCCAGACTCGAAGCCGCAACAATCGAAGTCCATGCCGAAAACGAACGAGTCGCCAGGCTCGAAAGCCAGATTGAAACCCTGCAACAGGAATTGACGGAGCTTAAGCAACAGTTCCTCGATTTCAAAAGACAGTTCGAATAAAGCAGACTCTAAGAGGTTGTTTCAGCAGTCCCGTTAGGGATGAATGGAGCTTTACTCTGGAACTCTGAGCAGCGCATTTTTTGTTTTCATTTTCACCTGCGCCTTTTGCCTCTTAAAAACCAGGCAACTGCAAATCCTACGATAAGGCCGCCCAGGCCAGCGCCGATTCCTGCTTTGTAAACATAGCTCTTGAGCGTGGAGACCACAGGGTTCGTCAACAGGTCTGCGCCGATGTGGAGGTTTAGAATTTTCCACTTGCCGTTCTCCTTGAAAACAGTCGCGGTCCACCGGCTTGTCATCACGCGAGTGTCGCCATCGGAAAAAGTGTAGGTGTCGGTCGAGGTGCCATGACTGAGTCCGATGTTGTCGCCGACGAATTCCGTCAGCGCATCGGCTTCGGGCTTAAAGACTATGCTTTTCAGCGGGGCTTTATCGCCGTTGTAGAGGCTCTCGTAATAAGCTTTGAAATCGGCGAGGTTTGTGAAGAGTTTTTGGTCTACGGTTGTAATTGAGAATTTGGTATGAAAGAGCGGCGTGAGCGCGTCTAAGTTTTTAGAGTTCATTGCGTCGGTCGCCGTTTTAAGCATCTGTCGAAGCTCGTCGTGGTCTTGCTGTCTATCTTCGGCAAGAGCGCTTGTCGCGGCAAGCGCCATGATGAAGCAAAGCGACAAGCACTTTACTCGTAGCGTCTTCATTCGTTTGTCTCCTCGATTGATTTTGTAGTGACCGCTTCTTGAAAATGCACTGAGAGGTTATCAGTTTCCGCGCGCTTGTCAAATCAATCAACCTTGCGTTTCGCTTCCACCTTTAGCCTATGCTATAGCGCCGCTTGATTCATCGCTCTTGTGACGCAGGGCATACCCTTCCGAATATGGCCTCTCTGTTTTTTTCATGACATCAATGAACGCAGGCAGACAGAAGAAACAATTTCAAGGCCAAATAAAAAGCGCCCGGTTGTCGAGACCGGGCGCTTCGTTTAAGACAGCCTTCCTATGGTTTAGTAAGGCTGCACGTTGAAGATTTGCGACAGTATATTACCAAGTATGTTGAACACGCCGTTAGAGTAGCTACCATACTGCGAGCGGCCATAGTAGCCGTCTTCATAACCGCGACGGAAACCTTCGCGGAAATAGTAGTTGTACTCAGGCAGATCAACGTAGTAGTTATTGTAGCCGTAAGACGCATCCTGATAAGCAAGAGAGTCCTGAGGGGTGAAACGATAGCCGTCCTCACGGTCTGCCTGTCCGGCGCGTGCGCCTTCCTCATAACCGTTCCTTACGGCCTGCCTTAACATATCGGCGCCATACTGGCTCGTCTCGTAGTACCTGCCGCCACGATTGTAGCGATAGTTATAAGGGCCGTAGTATGCGCGCGAGCTTTGCAGACGCAACTGGTCCTGACGCAGACGATCAAAGTATCGTTGCTGAAAACGCAATTGCGCTAAACGACGTTGTTGTTCCAGTGAACGCTGACGCTGCTGCCACTGGCGCTGTTGCCAGTCTCTCTGCTGGCGATACTGCGATAGACGTTGCTGCTGGAGATTCTCCTGCTGCCGTCGCTGTTGCGCGGTGATCTGTTGCGAACGACGCTGTTGGTCCTGTCTCTGGTCCACCGAGCGCTGCTGATCGCGTCGTCGCTGATCTATTCCACTGCTGTGGATTTTCCTGTTGCTGTTGCTGCTGGCGCTGCTGCTCCTGGCGTTGTTGCTCCTGGTTTGACGCTCCTGCGTTCGGCGCTGCTGTGATTTGCTGTTGCTGCTGTTGACTTCGCTGCTGCTGTGCTTGTCGTCTGCTGCTGTCGTTGTTGCTGCTCTTGTAGCTTTTGCGCTCGACGCTGTTGTTCCTGCTGTGATTGCGCAGCCTGACGTTGCTGTTGTTGCTGCTGCTTCTCAGCTTGACGTTGCTGTTGCTGTTGTTGCTGCGGTTGCTGTTGCGCAGCCTTACGTTGCGCCTGGCGCTGCTCTTTCTGGGCCTGCTTTTCTTGCTGCCTTTGAGCCTTTTGCTGATCCTGGTTTTGCGCATTGATTGACACGCTTGACCCTAACAGCAATGCCCCACTAAGGACAGACGCCGTGATCATTTGTTTAAAGAAATTATTCTTCATTGAAACCACCTCCGTACCACTCTGTTCGATTCCACAATTCAAATTTAATCCGACAAATAGTAGGGCAAATACCATGCCATTCACTAAGTGCAATAATAATTGAGTTTTTCTTTTCGCCCGCACGATAGACGGACACTGTTTCGTACATCTGTAAACTTTTTGGGTTAGATGCAGGGCGCATTCGCAGATATTTAGCAATCGCGCTTTCCGATTTGCTTGCGCCGTAATGTGGCGCTCCATATAATTTCGCCACTTCAGCAGGAAGGTTCACCCATGAACAGAACGCTTGCGCAACGCCAGGACAAATCTCTACTCGATGATCAGAAGACGCTGCGCAAGCTCGAATTGAACTATCGCAAAAACAAAGCGCAGGACAACACTGCGTTGATTGACCAGCTTGCGGCAGATTTCCACTACACTGACGCGAAAGATTCTTACTGGAACCCAGAGCAATTCTCTCTGCTTTATGGAACCCCGCTCTGGGAGCAATCAACCGAAGCCCAGCGAATCAAGCTCAATCAAATTTATTGGGTAGCTTATTACTCGCAAATCATCTCTGCTGAAATCGCTACGATCTTCTTCAATCAGACGAGCGCCGCAGGGCTTTACTCCATCGAAGACTTTCGCCTGATCTGCGACACGCTCGACCTGGAATCGGCTCAGGAACGCGCGCACATCAGCGCATTCAAAAAAGTCGGTGAAGAGTTCGAGCAAGCAGTCTTTGGCGAGCGAATTTTTACTTACTCGATGCGCGGGCCGTTCGTCGAAACGATGATTCATCACAACACGAATCGTATAAAACAGTTCTGGCGGTGGATTGAGCTTCACGCTTATGCGAGCCTTTCGTCGGACAACGCATTCATCGGCTGCCAGTATTTCGCAGTGCGCGGCGTCAGAACGCTGAACGGCAAACTGATTCAACATCAACTCAGCCAGTTCTACGCAAAAAGCAAGGATAAAGATAGCGCTCCCGTTCCATCTCGCATCAGTTATTGCCACTTCCTTGACGAATCGTTTCACTTCAACAGTTCTACGATAATCTCGCACGACGTTTTGAATTCGCTCAAGCCATCCCACGCGATTTGAAAGATTAGTGGGGAATCTTACGCTGCATGGGACACAGAAAGATCACTTCAATTTTTCGACGGCCATCAACGGGCTGTTCTGGTACGACCCCGCGCTCTATCCGAAAGTCTACAAGATTCTTCGCTCGCCGATCTTTTCTATGAGTCGAGAGCAGGCGAAAGAGATGATGCAATCGTGCTTTACAAAAGAAAGCGAAGGGCTGCACCTGAGCGCCAAAAGCCGCAAGACGGCGATGGATTCTTACAAAGAGTATCTGGCAAACATTGATTACGTTGATCGCGCGAACAAAGAGATGGCTATAATGAACCGCAATTCCGTAGCCCGCCACCTTGACGCCAACCGCCGCGCGCTCAAGAAATTCTTTCTTCGGTTAGAGGCGCAATGAGTTCCGAGCCTCAACAGCACAAAATAAGCTTCTCGCCGGAAAGCCATCGCACGTCAGGCTCGCGCGCGGCTCAGTTTTGTCCGAGCATTTAACGATAGAGAATTCGCCCGTGCTTTTCGGATGTCGCACAGGCATCTGCGGGACGTGCCTTGTCGAAGTTGAAGAAGAGCTGAACGGGAGACTGCTCGCCCCGTCGGCGGACGAAAGCGAGTTGCTCGAAATCATCGCGCCGGACATCAGTCGCGCGCGGCTCGCCTGCCAGGTGGAGCTACGGGCCGACATCAAAGTTAAATACATCGGGCCTCGTTGAAGATGAACTTCAAAGACTTCTGGTATGCAGTTGCCCAGTCGCGCGATGTCCGGCGCGACCGGGTGGTGAGCGCAAAGCTGCTAGGCGAATGGCTGGCCGTGTTCAGAGACGAAAACGGGAAAGCGGTCGCGCTCCTTGACCGATGCCTTCACCGCTGCGCTCAATTATCAAATGGGAGCGTGCGAGCGGGCCGACTTCAATGCGCTTATCACGGATGGGTCTATGATGGACGAGGGCAAGTCGTAAGTGTGCCGTCCGAAGGGCCGGATAAAACTAAGAACACAAAACGCGCGGCGAAGGCGTTTTCAGTTTGCGAAGTTGATGATTACGTCTACGTCAGGCTATGCGATTCGGCGGGCGCAGAGCTTCGCCCCTTTAGCATTCCTCACTACGGCGAGAAAGGCTGGGGCGCGATTCGTTTGAAGAATCTTTTCCGAAACAACGTGACGAATTGCGTCGAGAACTTCGTTGACATTCCGCACACGGCTTTCGTCCATCCGAAAATTTTTCGTGTTACGCGAAACGAAAAGCTCGCGGCTCGCGCGTCTCGGCGCAATGGGTCGGTCACGGTGAGTTACAGCAACGAGCGCGCGAATCTCGGCATGTTCGCGTGGTTCTTGAATCCGAGCGGGCGAGAGATAAAGCACACGGATTCTTTTCATATGCCGAACGTAACAAGCGTGGATTATAACTTCGGGCATCGGCGGCGATTCATCATCACGTCGCAATCCGTCCCGCTGACGGACGAAGAAACGCTCGTCTACACAGACCTGACTTACGACTACGGAATATGGAACAGGCTTTCTCGACCGATCATTCGATGGCAGGCGCAGACGATAATCAATCAGGACATTGCGATTCTCGGCAACCAGATGGAGACGATCAAAAAGTACGGCGCGCATTTTTCAAACACCGAAGCCGATGTGATTCACGTTTTGATAGAGTCCATTCGCGACGAGATAGCCAGCGGGCGAGACCCCCGCTTGTTGCCTGAAAAAAATCACGACATCGAATTCTGGGTTTGACGATGATAGTCTTCATTTCATTCTGGCTGCTTGTCGCGCTCACGTTTTGTTTGAACGGCGAGCGCGCGTCTGCGCTCAGAAGAAATGCTTCGGATTGGACGCTCGACATTTCCGGTTTGCTCGTTCAAGGATTCGTGATTCCAGCCCTCGAAGTCAGTCTGATTTATGGATTGCTGAACGTGATCGCGCCCCAGGCGAAAGGGTTGCTTGAAACATCGTGGGCGCTCGGATTCCTGCTCAACTTCGTAGTCGTTGATTACCTCTACTACTGGAATCATCGGTTGCTTCATTCAAAAATGTTTTGGAAGACTCACGCAGTCCATCACACGGCAGACCGTGTTGATGTTTTCATTACTTCGAGAAATACGTTATGGGCTCCGCTGTTGATCGTTTACGTCTGGGCTAACGGGATTTTTCTTTTTCTATTAAAAGACCCTGTGCCGTTTTTATTGTCTGTTTCAATTACCGCGAGCCTCGACTTGTGGCGGCACACGCAATTTTTCACGGCTCCCGGTTCTTTGCTTCATCGCGTAGTTTCCATTGTGATAATTACTCCGAACGAGCACATATGGCATCACAGCAGCGACCGCGCAGATGCGAATTTCGGCGCGAACCTTTCGATCTGGGATCGAATACACGGCACGTATCAGACGGCTTTAATCGTCCTGAAAGCCTCGGGATACCATTGCAACTCGGACTCAATCGAAAGCTGCTCTTCCCGTTCAGAAACCGAAGACCGGAGTCGCCGCGATGAGCGCGATGGGACGAGTGATGTCTTTTTATCCAGCCCTGATTCTGAGCCTTTCGGCTGCGCTGCTGCTCTGGTTCGCCTGCGAGCCTTCGCCCGTTCAACCTGTAGTTTTGATCCTTGTAGTTTACTTGCTTCCGCCCATCACGCTTCGCGTTCACGAGATGTCTTTTCCGCTCAGCGAGGGGCTGTCGAAACTTTCAGAGCCGAAGTATTCGCACTGGTGGGGCGCGCATCAGATTCAATTAATTTATATCGCGCTACCGCAGCTTGAAGCCTTGTTGCGGTTGGTGCCCGGACTCTATAGCGCGTGGCTGAGGTTGTGGGGAAGCCGCGTAGGGAGCAAGGTCCATTGGACTCCGAACGTCGAAATAACAGACCGCAGCCTTTTGGAAATAGGTGATCGCGTCGTCTTCGGCCACAAGTGCAAATTGCTCGGACACGCAATCAAACCAAAAGGCGGCGCTGTTATTCTTTACCTGCGACGAATCAAAATCGGCAGTGATGCTTTCATCGGCGCGGGCAGTCGCATCGGCCCCGGTGCAGTTATAAGCGACGGCAGTTACTTGCCTGTGCTGACCGATGTTTATATCAATCAGGAAATCGAGTCATAAAGATGATCGGAATGATTCGCGCATCTTTGAAACCCCTGCTGCGGCATTCGTATGCTCGATTCAAAAAGCAGTTGGACAATCCTCGGCGTGTTCAAGAATCTCTGCTCAAAGTTTTAATCGCCAACCTCGCAGCAACTGAATATGGCCGCTCGCTTGGAGTGAAAAAAGATGATGACTACGAGGCTTTCTCGGACAAAGCGCCGGTTGCCGGATACGATCAGATCAGCCACTGGATTGAAAGGCAAAAGCGTTGCGAAGGAAACGTGATAGTTTCCGAGCCGGTCTTGTTTTACGAAAAGAGTTCGGGAAGCTCCGGGCCTCAGAAATACATTCCTTACACCAGTCGGCTGAAAGCTTCGTTCAATCGAATGTTTTCAATCTGGTTGTATGACCTGCTCGAACACGGGCCGCGATTTGAAACGGCGAAAACTTTCATCAGCATTTCGCCCGCGTTCAGCGAAGGTCAAGCGACTGAGCGCGGCGTCAAAGTCAATCTCGATGATGATTCCGATTATTTAAATTTAGTGATGCGATGGCTGTTGAAGCGATTCTTGATCGCGCCCGCTTCGATCAAAAAACTCAGCGCCCCTTCGGACTTCAAGCGAGTCTTGTCGGCGTTGCTCGTGGCCGAGCCTGAGCTTGAAATCATCTCGATTTGGAATCCTTCGCTGCTTGAAGTGATTCTCGATTATATTCAAACGCACGGCGATGATTTAATTCATGATTTGAGATCAGGCTTTATCACTTGCGATGGCGTCACATTTAAATTTAAACAGTTAACCGACAACCGCGCGGCTTTTCTCAAAGCGCATCCGATTGATTGGGCGCAACTGTGGCCCAGGTTGAAACTGATTTCTTGCTGGACGAGCGCTGGCGCACGTCAAGCCGCGCTAAGAATCGGCGACAAATTTCCAGGCGTTTACCTTCAAGGAAAAGGATTGCTTGCGACCGAAGCGCCGATGACTTTGCCGCTAATCGAAGCTCGCGGATTTGTGCCGCTGATAGGTGAAGTCTTCTACGAGTTCCTTGATGATCGAGGAAACATCTCGCTGCTTCACGAACTCGAAGCCGCGCGCGAATACGAAATAGTTCTGACTCAAAAAGGCGGCCTCTATCGCTATATGATTCGGCGACAGAATTCGAGTCACGCATTTTTACAAAGCGACTCCATGCTTTGAATTCATCGGAAGAAGCGATGCGGTTTCTGACCTTGTAGGCGAAAAGCTGAACGAAACTTTCGCGCAAAGCTGCCTGGCGAAACTCCCGATTGGGTCAAGCGGTTTTCAAACTCTACTGCCCGTGATGCCTCAGCGAGGGCGATGCCATTACGTTCTGGTGATTGATAAATTGCCTGCATGCGCGACTTCGATTGAAGCGCAACTGGATGAAGCTCTATGCACGGCTTATCACTATCGAACGGCACGAAAGCTTGGGCAGCTCGACGCGGCGCGAGTTTGCGTAGCATCACGTGCAAGAGATGCGTATTACGATTATTTCATCAGCAAAGGCATGAAATGGGGCGACATCAAGCATCAGTACCTGATCAAAAATATAGAAGACGCATCAAGCCTGTTAGCAAGGCTTGATGAATCAACTGCCAGCCTTCGCGCACTCGAAAGCTGAGTAGGGATTGAATGCGTGGATTCGATCAAGCATCTCAGAAATTGATTCCGCGCACGCGGCTGAACGAATCAACGACTTCAGCACGTCGAGCTTTTTGGCCGTTTCTATCTCGCACAGCAGTTCTTCAAATGTTTTTATCTTCTGCGCTCGCGAAAGGTGGCCTTTGATTCGCCCGATTTGAGAAACGACTGATTGCGGCCCGACCTGAACCATAAAAAGAAGCCGGCTCATTATTTCGATAAGCGATGCGATCTGGCTCGGAGAAGGCTCTTGCTCGTTGAACATTATCAACCCGCTTGCGTGGTGGCGCGCTTCATCTTTGATGATGCTCTCGAAAATTTTGTTCAATCCTGCGTCCGTCGAATCGCGCAACAGCGCGTGATAGTGACTGATGCCCCAGCCTTCCAGTATGACTTGAACGATGTACGTTAAAGTCAGCCTGTCTTCGCCGCGTAGAACATCGTCCAGCAGTTTTATGAAAGGGGTTCCCGCTCGACGCGATAACGCGTTCAGCCGGAACGTAACCGCTTATCCAACTGAAATGAACTGCCTCGTCTGCGGCGAACAAACTATAGAGCATTCTTTCTTCGGTGCTCGAAGCCATCAGGCTCATCTTAGCTGCGAAGTACATGCCGCACTTTTCAATCCAATAAGCCTCTTCGAGCAGGTCGCGGCAGCACCCTTCAAGAATTTGCTCTCTTTCCGCTTCGCTTGCGTCGCGAAAGATCGTTACTCGGTCGAGATTGAAATGCTTCGCGGGCCAGAAGATCTGCGAATCGTTTCTGTGCTCACGCTCGAAAACGGCGCGGCTCTTGAGCGCAGACTGTAGCACCGAATGTAATTCGTAGCCTTCGCGCCGGTCTGCTGATTCCAGGCTTGCATCTATTTGAATGATCGTGTCAGACACAGGCAGGTCGCTCCTCCGTGTTCAATAGCCTTCCCTTACGGTTGCTGTGCCGCCTTTCATCACACGGTCTTTCATCAACACCTTGAGCGCGTATTGAAAAGGCATCAGCATAGTCATTCGCGCGATGCAGGCCAACTCTGCGCCCTGCGGCCATCGCGGGTTGCGCTGCTGGAAGAACGCTACTTTCGGATTCGACTTCAAAATCGCAGTTGGAATTCCTGCAACACCGGGCTTCAACCGGCAGCCGTCCGTTTGAGATTCGATCAAACCCGTCTTCGAGTCGTAATGCTCAGGGTATAAAGTCGAGTAAAACGCATCCAGCAGAAGCTGAGCGCGAGCGGGCGTTGGTCGCTCGCATCGCGGGTAGTGCTCAGAGAAATTGTTCGCCATCATCAAGTAAGTTTTATATCCCTTTGAGATCAATAACCAGTAGAGCGGCTCGAAAGGCGATTTCAACTTTTCGATGAAAAGATAGCGCAGGAACGCTTTGCCCAACGCCCGCTGGCCCCAGTACCGTTTGTCAATAACGGTGTCGCCGCTGAAGATTGCGCGAAGCGTTTTGCCATCGAGTTTCACGCGCACAGTGGCTAGAGTAGAAAAACCTTGAATCTCACCGACGCGATCTTTCAACAAAATGACCGCATCTTTTTTTGAAAGGTCTGCGAGAAACTGCTGCTCGGTGACCGAATCGTAATAAACCTGCATCAATTGAAGCATGCGGGCTTTGTCTTCGAGCGTGAGTCGGCTGATAGATACAATCGCGGTTTTTAAAGTAGCGTGTCGAGTTTTGAATAATGCTTTAACGGACATAGAATACTCGTTTGTAATTACTCAGCCCCGTAGGGGCGACCTGTCTATAGAATCAGCAAAAGAGAAATTCCTGTAGCTCCGTAGGAGCGGCCTCTGAATCAAGCAGGTCGCTCCTATGGAGCTACGAAATCATTTTGCATTCCGCAGCTATAGACAGGTCGCCCCTACGGGGCTGAGTGTCTACATTCGCTTTCAAAATATATGACTAACATCGCTCACAAATTCGACTGCTTCTATCTTTAAGCAGAAGACTTGAAAGAATAACTTTTAATGTCTTTCGCTTTGTGCTCATCGTCGCTTTCAATCGGCAGGCCCCAAGTAATGGTTCGCTGATGTTCAACGTGTTCGATGAATCGAATGATTGATGAGTCCGCTTTGATCGGAGTGCGAAAGTTGAACTTGATGGTCTCGAATATAAGCGTGTCGCCTTTGGCGAAATAGGCTCCGACTAAGCGCGTCAGAAAAAGCAGGACGCGGCTAAACGGCTTTCCGAAAATCCCTTTTCTCTTGCGAGTGACAAGTATCGTTTGCCCTTCGGATTTTCCATCACGCGTCGGCCTGAGCGCGAATATGATGTGAAAGTGCAAAAAATCCGGCCCGATTGTTACAGTTCCCGTGCTTCCGAACCAGTAACAAAGAACGTAAGTCAGCGCGTCTTTATAAAAGCGACTGACGAATCGCGTGAACAAAGAAGAGGGTTGCACCTTCGTCGTGTTGCGAAAGATTATGCAGTTGTCGTTAACGGTTGTCGGCTCAAGCTTCAAATCAACGGGGAGGTTGTGCACAGAGTTGAAATGCTGCGCGTCAATCGCGTTGATCATCATAACGTTGGGGTGACATCGCTTCGTGAAACGATTTGCGAGACGAAACTCGACCTCTTGATTTTCCAACTCCGGGACTAAGGGCAGGCTTGCGCGCGGCTCGCTTCCCGCCCATATCCAGACAAGGCCGTATCGCTCACGGACGGGCCACGACTGAACGGGTGGTACGAAAGATGAATCGCGCTGGCATGGAATCTCTATGCAGCGGCCTTCTGCGTTGTACTTCCAGTAATGAAACAGGCAGCGGATGTCGTTGCCTTCCACTTTGCCTTCGGCCAGATGCGCCCCCATGTGCGGGCAATAAGCGTCGAGCGCGACGACCGCGTTATCTTCGCCGCGATAGACGACCATCTCTCTTCCAAAAAACGAAAGCGCTTTCGTCCTGCCGCGTTTGACTTCGACAGAGCGCATGGCCCAGTACCAGCCTTCAACAATTCTTTCCGCATTGTTGAATACATTAATGTCGGTTGTTAAATTCATGACTTGCGCTGAGGGATTATAGGAGCGCACTTGAGCTTGACGCAAATGCGGCATGGCTATAATCTGACGGCTTCCCGGCTCCGAAGAACAACAGACGAGAAACAGGCTGAAATCTCATGACCCCATCTCAGAAGATTCGCGATTACATCTTTGAGGAGAAGATCGGCGAGGGCGGAATGGGCGCGGTCTATCGCGCGCGTCACGCCCTGCTGGACAAGCCCGTTGCCATAAAGGTTCTCTCCGATCAGTTGATGACCAGCCCCGAATTTGAAGAGCGATTCCTGCGCGAAGCCAGAGCGCAGGCCCGTCTTCATCACCCCAACATCGTACAGGTCACGGATTTCTTTCAGGAGAACGGCAAGTATTATCTCGTCATGGCGCTGGTCGAAGGCGAGTCTTTAGAACAACGCCTGACAAGAGGCAAGCCCATGCCTTTAGATGAAGCGCTGCGAATTTCGGCAGACGTGCTTGCGGCGCTCGACTACGCGCATCAACGCGGGTTGATTCATCGCGATGTCAAAACATCGAACATCCTGCTCGACAAAGAAGGCCGTGCTTACCTGGCCGACTTCGGCATCGTACTGATGGTCGGCGCGGAACGAAAGACGCGCACGGGTTCAACCATCGGCACTGCTTTTTATATGAGTCCTGAGCAGATTCGCCGCCCTCGCTCGATTGATCATCGCACGGACGTTTACAGCTTCGGCTGCGTGTTGTACGAAATGTTGACCGGGCACACGCCGTTCGAGAAAGGTGACGAAGAAGGCGATACCGATTTCGTAATCAAAGACGGTCACGTGAACCGCAGGCCTGACCCGCCGCGATTGAAAAACCGCATGCTTCCCCCGAGCATTGACAGCGTCCTTTTGAAAGCGCTCAACAAAAACCCTGACGACCGATATTCAGGCTGCGGAGAATTCGCTCGCTCGCTCGCCGGTATGGGAGTTCAAGTGCCGCCTCCGATGCCCGACCCTCCGATTCCATTTCCAGGGCCGATGCCGCCGATTCCAAAGCCATTTCCACCGCTTCCAGAGCCGATTTCGCAAGGGCTTCTCATCAGCCCGCGCGAGCGCAGGAAGTTCACGGCGCTGTTTGCCTCATTGAGCGCGCTTGCTCGCGCAATAGGCATAACATCGACTTCGGCTATAATGGCCGACAGCGTCAGGTATTTGGATTTCAGTAGCCTGTCGTTATTGACATCTCTTTCGATAGGCGCGCTCGAAGGCACAGTGACCGGCGCTCTTCTTGCCGTCACGCAATTCTTACTGCTGAAGAAATACACGAAGGCTGCGAAGATTTGGGCCATTGCAACCGTCGCAGGGTTCACCCTCAGCTATATATTCGCTGAACTGGTAGTGGCATATCGCGCTTTCGGATTGTTAAAAACGACTACATTCGTTTTCATCTATAGCTGGGTGATCGCAGCCGTTGTGCAATGGCTGGCGATGCGCAGATTCGTCAAAGGCAGCGGGCAATTGATCGTCGCCGTCTTTGCAGCTTCGACCATTTGGTTTTTAGTGACGCTCGTTTTATCGCCAGCCGGAAGCTGGGCGACCGTTTTCATCAGATCATTTTTTGCAGGACTCGCGCTTGGTCTTGCTCAGGCGATATGTTTTACTCGATTCGAGAAAGCGTAAGCGAAGGCAACACGCATGGCAACTATCAACTGCTCCAATTGCCATTCTGAAAATTTGTCGCAGGCAAATTTCTGCGAATCGTGCGGCGCACCTTTAAAGACTGGCGCGCAGGCGCAGTCCTGGGTAATCGGCAGCGCACAAGATTGCGACATAGTCGTCGCGCAGCCGACCGTGTCGGGCCATCACTGTCAGCTCACTGAAGCAAACGGCGAGTTCACGCTCGAAGACCTTCGCTCGACCAACGGCACTTTCGTCAACGGCTTTTGCATAGAAGCAAAAGTAAAAATATCTCGGACTGATTCAATCACGCTCGGACGCGGCACGCCCATGCCCTGGCCCAAAACCGATGGCGGCACAGTACGCCTGGCGTCATCTAAAACTATTCGCATCGGGCGCGACACCGATAATGACGTAGTGCTTGATTACCCGATGATCTCTGCTCATCACGCCCGCATCGTCAGTCAAAACGGAAAGCACTTCATCGAAGACCTCGGCTCGACCAACGGCACAGGCCTGGGCAGCCCTGAACAAAAGATTTCAAAAACTGAATTGTCCTTAGACGACACGGTTTACTTCGGCTCGTTTCCGATTCCTGCTTCGCGTTTGCTCGAAAAAGTTTCGCTTGGCGAGAAGCCACACACCTCGATCAGGTTTGAAGGCGCTTCGATGGTGCTGGGCCGTGACCCCGACTGCGATCACCCGCTCGATCATCCGATGATCTCGTGGCATCACGCGCGGCTGTCAAAAACGAATAACGATTACATGGTCGAAGACCTCGGTTCGACCAACGGCACTTTCGTCAACGGGCAGCGTATATCGGGCGCAGTCCGCGTCAACGCGGGCGATGCGATAGGACTTGGCAGCTACACGTTCGTCTTCACTGCCGCAGGAAACATCGAGCAACGCGACTATCGCGGCAACGTGACGATTGAAGCGAAGGGCGTCGCGGTTGAAGTGACGCGCAAGCGAAAGCGATTGATCGAAGACGTGTCGCTTACGATTTACCCTTCGGAGCTTGTCGGGTTGATGGGTCCGGCTGGCGCGGGCAAGACGACGTTGATGAACTCGCTCAATGGCTACACGCGACCTGCCAAAGGAACGGTGTTCGTTAACGGGCAAGACCTATATCAAAACCACGATCAATTCTGCGGTCACATCGGCTATATGCCGCAGGATGACATCATGCATCGCGACCTGACTGTCGGCCAGGCGCTTTATTACGCGGCGCGGCTGCGCCTGCCCGCTGATTACACGGACGCCGATATACGCGCGCGAATCCAACACGTGTTGAGCTTGCTTGAGATGGAAGGGACAGAGGACGTAGTCATCGGCTCGCCTGAAAAGAAAGGCATCAGCGGCGGCCAGCGCAAGCGCGTCAACCTGGCGATGGAGTTGTTGAGCGACCCTTCGATACTCTTCCTCGACGAGCCAACGTCGGGACTCGCGGCAGACGACGCGATGAACGTGATGCAGGTGCTGAGGAGCCTTGCCGACGCGGGCAAGACCATCATCCTTACGATTCATCAACCGGGCCTCGACGTTTTCCGAATGATGGACAGCCTTGTGATCGTATCGAGAGATAAGCGGTCGCCGGAGCCCGCGCGCATGGTCTACTTCGGCCCGGCCTATCCGAACTCTGTTGAGTTTTTCAATCCCGATGGAATCCCGAATGCGAAGCCGAATGTAGAGCCTTCGCCCGACGAAGTGCTCAGAGGGCTTCGCAGCGCAAGCACGCTTGAATGGGTTGCGCGCTACAACGCATCAATTTACAAACGCCAGTATGTTGACGAGCGGGCGGGCAGGCGTCCGTCCGCTTCGGCAGAGCCCGTTGCGCCGAAAATCGGGCGCGAGATTAACTTGTCGCAGTGGTGGACGCTCGTAAGACGAAACCTTGCGATCAAGATTCAAGACCGTTGGTATACGGCCATCCTGCTTGCGCAGGCTCCGATCATCGCATTGATGCTTGTGCTGGGATTCGGCGGAGCAGCGAGGAACGAAGCAGCTCCGGATTTCGGTAAAACCATCGCTACAATCTTTCTTGTTTGCGTATCGGCGATCTGGTTCGGATGCTCGAACGCCGCAAGAGAGGTCGTCAGCGAATGGGCGATCTATCACCGCGAGCGCATGGTGAATTTGAAGATTCCATCATACGTTGCTTCAAAGCTCGCGGTGCTTGGCGGACTCTGTTTCATACAGTGCGCGGTGCTGGTCATAATCATTCATAGCGGCATCGGGTTGAAGGTTTCGCCGCTATTGATGCTCGCGGTGCTGACGCTCGCCTCGTTCGTCGGGCTGGCGCTGGGGCTGACCGTGTCGTCGCTGGCTCGGACATCAGAAGTAGCCATCGGGTTGATCCCTGTAATTTTGATTCCGATGGTGATATTCGGCGGATTGCTTTCGACTCTTCACCTTGAAGATGGCGCGGCGAGCCATGTCAACGATCCAATCGTTTCGCGCTGGGCATTCGAGGCGCTGCTGGTTTCAGAAAGCGAAGAGCGCGGCTGCTGGAGGATTTTCCCTTCTCAGGACCTTCAATCTTCGAGGCCGAAACCGAAAGCTATGGATGTTGATTGCAACACAGGGCGACTCCAATCGCAGTTCGATCAAAGCCAGACACCGGATTTGAAAAGTGCTGATGATGATATTCACGACATGGCAGAAAGACTCTTTCCCGAAAAAAATCGAATAGGAGTTCCGGCTTGCATAGGCATACTTGCGGTGATGCTTGCGGCGCTCACCTCTGCAATGATGTTGATTCTCAAGCTGCGCGACGTTCATTGAAGGAGCACTGATGTGAACCAGACACCGAAATTGCAAAACCTCAGAGTCGGCGCGAAGTCTCACACCGGAAATGTGCGAACCGAAAATCAGGATCGCATGGGCCGGTTCCCTTCGCCGTTCGGAGAACTGTATATAGTCGTTGACGGCATGGGCGGGCACAAAGGCGGAGCGACGGCGGCAGCCATGACTGTTGACGGGCTTGAAGCTCACCTCAGAAGCATTCCTCAGGGAAGCTCGCCCGAGCAGGCGCTTCAAATTGCTGCCCAGAAGACTAACGCAGAGATTTACCAGAAAGCCACAGACGGCGACCCCGAGACAGCGAACATGGGAGCGACCCTCGTGCTCGGCCTTGTAATCGGCACGCGATTGTTAATCGCGCACGCGGGCGACAGCCGCGCTTACCTGTTCCGCGACGGCAAGCTATCCCGCCTCATGCGCGATCACTCCGTCGTGCAGCGAATGATTGACCACAATATGCTCACGGAAGAGCAGGCGCGCGACCATCCAGACGCGAACGTTATCACTCGCGCATTCGGGCAGAAACCCGAAATCGAATTGGAGGTATCGGCCCCGCTCGATTTAAGAGAAGGTGACGGCATACTGCTGTGCACGGATGGGCTGTGCGGCTATGTGGACGATCAGACGATTGAGCGCGTGATCAGTGGGCAAAGCGACGCGCAGCAAATCACAGATGGATTGATAGACCTGGCGCTCTCCGTCGGCGGAGAAGACAACGTAACGGTTCAGTTCCTACAGTTCGGTCAGCGAAGAAGAAAAGCCGTCATCACGAAAGAGATGTTCAAAAGGCCGGTTGCGAACGAGTCATCCGGCGGCAATTCTCAAATGATGATGATAGGTCTGATTGTGGCAGGCGCTGTTGTGGTAACTTTAATCGTATTGTATATGACCGGGTTGATTCCCGGTTTTGGGTCGTCAACATCGAACGTCAATGAAAACATTCGCGCCAACGCAAATCACCGAGGCAGCCGGGCGCAGGATACTAATCAGGAGAACTCCCAGGCTAATTCCAACGCGGTCGCCCGTTCCGATGAAAGCGATGGCAGGCAAGAAGGTGCTGCTCAGACTGGAGGCGGCGGCGGTCAGAGCGAATCGCCCGAATCCGGACGGCCCATCAACCCCGAAGGCCAGTTGCGCAAGCCTGTCGCGATAGCCATTCCGTCCGTCGCGGAAGATATGCAAAAGAATTTTGCAGCCCTGAATGTTAAGGACAAGAAGCTTCTCGTCATCCTTTCAGCGTCATGGAAACTATCGAAAGGCATCTATTACAGAGATATTTCTTCTAAGGATGAGGCCGAAACCCTTCGACTGAAACTTGGGTATGGCAGGAAGCAGGTGATGCCGATGCCAAATAATCTCGCAAATGATTTCCAGGATTACGATATAATCATCCATCCTTAGCGTGCGGAGAAAACCATGAGCAAGAGCTGTCCCAGATGCAATCAGGAAAACCGAGACCCTGCCAGGTTTTGCATAAATTGCAACTATGCTTTTATGGATCAGCAGGTTTCTGCGCGCATGTGCCCTGCCGGTCGTCACGTCATGGACCCGGGATGGAGCGCTTGCCCTTATTGCAGCGACAATCTCTTAACTAACTCTGACGAGCAGCCGACTGCGAAGGGAGCCGGGCGCGCGCCGACTGTTCCCGAAGGCTCCGAGCACAAAGAGGTCGAGCGCAAGATGCCGCCTCAGCCTCAGGCGGGGGCCTCAAGACGCAAGACGGAATTCGGCGATGGCTCGATTCGCTCGGATGTAATGCCCACTGTGCGCGGCCTGCAAGTCCAGACGCCTGCCCGCCGCATCGCCGCCATTATGGTGACCTACACGTGGCAACCGAACGGCGAAGTGTTCGCGATTCGCGAAGGTCGCAACTATATCGGAAGCGACAAGGATTGCGAAGTCTCGGTCAAAAGCGATACGCAAATGTCAGCCTGTCACGCCACGATCATTTATCGAGGGAAGGGAACGCAATTCATCATAGATGACGAGAAGAGCATGAACGGGACTTACCTCGACGATAAGAGCGTTGATGTGAAACAGCCGCTTCGTAATTATGCGAAGATCAGAACCGGCGCTACCGTCTGGACATTCATAATGCTTGAGCCGGAAGAGGCGACAGGAGAATAAAACGTGCCGAAAAAATTATCGTCGAGGTCAACCAGACTGCTGATTGTGATTGGCTGCGTTGTTGTCGTTCTGGCCGCGGCATTTTTCGCGTTGAGCTATTACATGCGCGGCGGCGTCGAGGTCACAGTTGAAGACATCTCAATCGCGCGGCAGGACGGCACGGACTCAAGCGCCGTAGGGCAAATCCTAGATAAGGTCAAAGGCGCAGCAAAAGCAGTTATTGGGAAAGGCGACCTGACAGCGCGGCTGAGTGTGAGAAACAACACGGCGCTTTCGGTCTACATCACGGCTGCGCGCTATTCGATTTTTATGGGCGACAAAGAGATTGGGAAAGGCAACTGGACTGCGACCGAAGGCGCGCCCGCCGCGTTTCCTTCGCACGAAGATGTCGCGCTCGACCTGCCGCTCAGGCTTGACGGTTCAAGCGTCCTTGCAAGCGTGATAGAGTCGCTCAAAGGCCATGACGCTTCATTCAGAGTCGAGGGAGACATCACAGTCTCGCTCGCCGTCTACGACATCACAGTTCCATTCAAAGCCAGCTATGCGCAGGTTGAATTGCCGCGCGAAAAATCGCCCACCTATTAGATGTTAGTTTTAGAAAGAAGCTCCGCATGCTTGATCTTGTAATCAAGAACGGTCTTTTTTTTGACGGCCTTGCATCTCGGCCTGTTCGCTCGGACATAGGCATTCTTGATGGCAAGGTCGCTGTTATCGCGCCGCAGATTTCTCGCGCGGCAAGAGAGACTGTTGATGCTACGGGTTTGTGGGTCACGCCGGGCTTCGTAGACATTCACACTCATTACGACATCGAGCTTGAAATCGCGCCGGGACTTGTCGAATCCGTCCGTCACGGAGTTACTACCATCGTGATGGGCAATTGCAGTTTGTCGCTTGCCGCAGGCTCGCCCGCCGAGCTTGCGAATATCTTTCAGCGAGTCGAAACGCTATCGCCCGTGCTGATTCAAAAATGGCTCGCCTCTTCCGTGTCGTGGCAAACGCCGCGCGATTACCTTGCTCACCTTCGACAATTGCCGATGGGGCCGAACGTCGCCGCGTTGTTCGGCCACAGCGCATTGCGCGCTCACGTGATGGGACTCGAACGCAGCCTCAAGCAGCGAGCTACCGCTCAGGAGTTAGCACAGATGAAGCGCATCGCAAGCGACGCGCTCGACGCAGGATTCATTGGCATCTCGATAGACATGGTGCCGTGGCATATGATGAGCGGCGAACATCGCGGGCGGACTATCCCTTCGCAACACGCCGACTTTCGCGAACGCAAGATGCTGGCTGACGTTTGCCGTTCGCGCGACGCGGTGTTTCAGGTCACGCCCGACCCTCAACGTTCGATGTCGCTCGTTGAAATTCTTAGAATCAGCCTCGGCTTGTTTCGACGGCCTCTCAGAATCACAGTGCTTGCCGCGCTCGATTCTGTAGCTGATAGAAGGCTGTGGCGCGTGTTTCGCCCGATGCTGTTCGTCTTGAATCGTCTGCTCAGGTGTAACATCCGGTTTCAGACGCTTACTGAACCTTTCACAGTTTATTCGGACGGCCCCATCACGCCGCTGTTTGAAGAGTTCGCCTGCGGCGTGAAGTTAAACGATTGCCACACGCGGCGCGAACGACAGGCGCTATGGCAATCCTCAGGCTTTCGCGAAGAGTTCCGGCGCGAATGGACGAGCGGGCATCGCAAAACTTTTCACCGCCAGCTTGAATTGATGCGAATCGAAAGCTGCCCCGATTCTCGACTTGAAGGAAAGACATTCGCCGAAGTCGCAAGCGAAGCGAACCGCGACGCGACAGAGTTCTTCATGGGACTGCTTGAGCAGCACGACACAGACCTGCGATGGGTAGCGACAGGAGCCAACGACCGCGACCGCGAACGGCTTGCTTTGATGAACGCGCCCGACATACTGCCGGGGTTTACGGACGCAGGCGCGCACGTTCAAAATCTCGGTTACTACGACGGCGCTCTCTCTTTGTTGAAGCAAGCGGTGACGACAGGCTTTATGAGCCGAGAGCGAGCAATCTCGCGCGTGACCGGCGAAGCGGCTCGATGGTTTCGACTCGACGCGGGAGTTCTTGCGGAAGGCGCTAAAGCAGATTTCGTTTTGATCAATCCTGAACATCTGGGCGAGCCTATCAGCCATCAGATAGCGATCAACGACCCGCTGCTCGACGGCCACGTGCGAATGGTGAAGCGCGGCTCTGAACGAATCATCGAAGCGGTTTATATCAGAGGCAAGCTCGCAGTTCGACGCGGAGAGATTATGGAAACGCTCGGCCAGGAAAAACTCGGAGAGGCGCTCAGTCTCGAAGACCATCAACCGGCGAAGCGAAAAGATCGCAATCGCATCAGCGGCTCGGTCGCGGATCATCCGTTCACTGATTACTGGGACATATTCGTGATGAAGCATCAGAGCCGCGCAAACATCGCTCTTCACTTTCTCGGAGTCGTCATCTTTTATGGCCTGCTCGCGCTGGCCTTGATCTTGCGCAATCCCTGGTTGCTGTTGCTGCTGCCGCTATCGCAAACAGTCGGTTTGCTGGGGCACCACTTTTTCGAGCGCAGCCACATTGATCTGCAAGATGCGGTCTTCTCTTTCCGCGCATCGCGCTGCCTGAATAAAATGTTCGTGAGGATAATCACAGGCAAATACGGCGGCGACATTCAACGGGCGAATGACGAGTTGAAAGCGTATCAACTGGCTCAAGCTGAAATCACTGGCACGAAGAAGCGAGAGTTTGTTTGATCGGAGCGCCTCAGATTTCTCGCAAAAGGAAATGGTTTGCTTTTGCGGCAGGCTATGCGGTCTTCTGCGCGCTGTATATGCTGACGGGCAGATTTCACCTGCGATCTGCAACGCCTTTGCCGTCGTGGGCCGTTGATAGATTCATCCCGTTCATCGGCTGGACTGTTTGGATATACCACACGCAATTTTTCTTTTTGCTGTTTGGAGTCTGGGCGTTGAAGAGCACGGCAAACATCAGCCGCACGCTTTATTCAATGGGGCTTGCAAGCTTGATGTCGTTTTGCGTGTTCTTCTTTTATCCCACGACGCTGCCGCGCCCGCCCGTCGAGATGGAAGGTCTGACGGCGCAAGCGTTCCAATTTCTCTATTCGATTGATACGGATTCAAACTGCTTGCCTTCGCTCCACGTAGCACTGGCGTGCCTGATTGCATTTGGCATCGCAGAAGAACACGCGCGATTTCGAGCCTATGCGGTCATCTGGGCTGGATTGATATGTCTTTCAACGATGACGACAAAGCAGCATTATTTTGCAGACGTGGTCGCGGGCGTGTGCGTGGCTTTTGTATGCAGCGCAATTGTGAAGCGATTGATCTCTGATTCACCGCAGAGGCGCAGAGTACGCAGAGATTACGCAGAGAAAAACTATTAACTCTCTGCGCCCGCTCTGCGTACTCTGCGCCTCTGCGGTGAACAACCGGTCATCTCTCGTAAACGAATCGCGCGGCATCTGCCTGCGAGAGTATGACCGTGTCTCCCGGATTGAGGGCAACCTCTCGGACGCGCTCCGTGCCGAGCGTGTTCAAGAAAGTGCCGTTGGTTGATCCTTGATCTATGACTACGACGCGGCCTTCGCGCGGCCCTATCCACATATGACGGCTTGAAACGCGCGTGTCATCTACTTTGATCTGCGCTTGATTGGGGTCTCGGCCAATCCACATGCCTTCCGGGCGAATGTCGAATCGCTGTCCCGTAAGCGGCCCCGTCGTCCAACGAATCGCTCCGAATGCAGACCTTGCCGCTGCCGCTGCTCCGCCACCAGCCACTTCGGTCCTTGCAGGCGTTGACAGCACCTGCGTGCCTCCGGGAGTCACGCCCGGTTGCGACGGATGCGGATGCTGCGGTTGATAGGGCTGTTGTGGTTGATAGGGCTGTTGCGGTTGATATGACTGCTGCGCCTGATATGGCTGGTGCGGCATCTGTCCTACAGCCGGTTGCCCTTTCTTCTTGCGCAGAATTAAGAACGCTCCCGTGCCGCCTCCAACGGCAATCACGCCGATTATGACGCCGATAATCAGGCCCAGGTTAGATTTTTCTCTGCCTTCGGAAATCGCCTGCTGGCTGTCGCGGATGAGCCGCTCCGTTTCCGAGTGTTCCGCGAATAGGACTTTCACTTCATTGAATTTACTAATAGCAGCAGAGAACTCGTTGTTCCAGTACAACTCAAGCCCTTCGCGGTAACGCTTGTCAACGATGCCCTCTTCGTTCGGAGCGCCCGCCTGCTTGACGTATTCCATCAAAGTGCTCGAAGGCACTACGAAATTGAAGCCCTGAACTTCCTGGCCGTTGACGGTGTCGCCTCTGAACGTGAGCATTCCTATGACCTCGCCCTTGTCGTTAAGAACAGGGCCGCCGGAATTGCCATGCGTCGAGGGCGCGCTGACCTGCAAGATAGGCGCGCCGTCAGCAGAGTTCTTTTTCGCAGAAACCTTGCCGTCGGTGATCGAGGCTTCGAGCGCAGATTTATCATCAAGCACCGCCGTGTCCGCCGCAGCCGGGTAGCCCACTACCGTGATGTGATCCTGAAGTTGCACTTTGTCGGAATCGCCAAGTTTCAAAACGGGCGCGTTCTTCACTTCGATTTTGATTATGGAAACGTCTTTGCCTTCGCCCGTAGGCGCGCCGAACGCTTTGATCTCGAACATGTAGGCTTTGCCGTTGGGAAGTATGACGTGATGTATGTGATTGAAGCTCTGAAGGCGGGACTGCTGGCTAAGCGCCTGAATCAAAGGGCCGTTGTTGAATATCGCGGTTGGGTTCTCGCCGTAATCCTTAGCGAGTTGCCTGATGAAGTCTCTGAATAAATATTCTTTGCCTTTGTCCTCGCCCTGCTTCGTCAGGTCTGTGACGTGCGCGTTTGTCGCGATGTAGCCGTTTGAATTGATGAACGAGCCAGACCCGCTTGCGACATGAGAGACCTGATAAGTCCTGCCCTGCTTATCAGGTGGCTGCCAGAAGACCGTGCCCGTGTAGCCATCCAGTATGCGGACGACAGACGGCTTTGAATACATGGCAAGTCGCTGGCCTTCGGAAACCTGCTGCGCGCTCACTCTGAAGTTTGAGGCAAGAGTCAGCCCGGCCAATAGCATAATTAAGGTGATGAGTTTATATCTAAGCATGACTAATCTCCTTTTGAATGGGTCCAACCTGTACGAGGTAATATCCAATGGCGTACAGATTATACCACCTCGATGGAGGGTGATTATACCATTGTGGCGCAGATAGTCATGGTCGGTTTTTAGAAATTTTTCAGCCGGGGCGGACTCCCGTGGTTTTGCAAAATAATGCGCCTGCAACCTGAAAGCGCCGCCCTTGTTGCTTTTGTTATATTCGATTCTCAAAGATCATTTGCCCGACTGGAGCTTTGCATCAAAAGTCACTTTAAAACCTTGTTGAGAGCCAGAAGAAATAATTCACCAACAATTACGTGACTTTTGGTGCAAAGCTGGATTGACTGTCGAGAAGTTAAGCTGGACAGAGTTTTTCATCAAGCGCCGCATCTCGAAAAAATCGAGGGCGCGATTTAACCCTTCCGGCGCAAGACTCCGGTTGCTAATTGACAGTCATCACCCATCCGAGTAAGAGATTCGAGGGCGAGTGAAGCTTTTTCTTCTTGACAAATAAAAGGCATTGGCATAAAAGGGCAGTAAGGAATTGATGGCCCCGGTTGCGCAGGAGGGAGCGCGTGGTCTGCCACGCGTGCCAGGGTTATAATTATTTCAGAGATAATCGTTCCAACTCATTGAAGCTGTGTCGCATCCATAGCTAGCACAGGTTGCTGTTTGCCAACTAAGAAGGTCGGCTCCGGTTACTGAAAGCGATGCCCTGTGCATGTGCCGGAGAGCGTACCTTCTGTTTTGTTTTGGAGTAGATTAAAGTGGAAGAAATACGAGAACACGCACAAAATAGAGTGCCTCTTAACCCCGACTTGAAAAGCCCGCGCGCTCAGGAGTTCGAGACAAAACTCGGCTCTCTGATCGTGGGACAGGAGCGAGCCGTCCGGCGCATATCCGGTCTTTATCAAATATACCTTGCAGGCATGCAGAATCCCGGAAGGCCTATCGGGACAATGATCTTTCTTGGGCCTACCGGTTCTGGCAAGACGCGCGTGGTCGAAGCCGCTGCCGAGGTCCTGTTTTCAGACGCCAACGCTGTCGTCAAAATAGACTGCGCGGAGTTCCAGCACTCGCACGAGATTGCCAAACTGATCGGGTCGCCTCCAGGCTATCTGGGCCACCGCGAGACGGCTCCCATGCTCACGCAGGAGAATCTCGACAAGTACCATTCAGAGGTGGACAAGCTTACATTCGTTTTGTTCGACGAGATAGAAAAAGCTTCGGACGCGCTGTGGCAGTTGTTGCTCGGCATACTCGACAAAGCGACGCTGACGCTCGGTGATAATCGCAAAGTTGATTTCTCGCGCTGCATGATATTCCTCACGTCGAACCTGGGCGCGAAAGAGATGAGCGAGTTGATCACGGGCTCAATCGGGTTTGCTCCCGCGCGCGGCAAAGGGATGCTGGACGACGACGTGGATCAGAAGATTTATCGCACGGCGTCGGAAGCGGCAAAGCGGAAATTCTCGCCCGAGTTCATGAACCGCATTGACAAGGTCGTGGTTTTTCGCAGTCTAAAGGAATACCACCTCAAGCAGATACTCGAACTTGAGCTTGGGCTGGTGCAAGACCGCGATCATGAAAGGGACGGGAGAAAAATTCGTCTTCAGCTGTACGACCGAAGCGAAGAGGTTTCTGCTCGACGAAGGCATAGACTTCAAATATGGCGCGCGCCATTTGAAACGCGCGATAGAGCGCTTCCTCGTCTACCCGATATCGAATCTGGTGGCGACCGGGCAAGTGACAACCGGCGACCTCGTGATGATTGACTACGACGGGGGAAGCGGGAAGCTGGTCTTCACAAAAGAAGAAGGCGGCGCGCTGATTGATCCTTACCGCGACCAGTACAGAGAGATGTTCGACAGCGGCGAAGACGAGCGTGCTGCAGAAGCAGCGGCAAGCGACGGCGGATTGACTACAGCCCCGCTCAAAGCGATTGAGAAGTAGGAGCGCCCGAAAACCATCTTTTCAAGCATCAAGCCCGGCTAGATTAGTATTGCCGGGCTTCATTATTTGAGGAAGTATTATTAGTGATCTCAGATTTGAAATTTGAGATTTGAGATTATGCCGAACATCATCGCCATATTTTCGCTGCTTGCTTTGACCGCGCCTGCAATCGAGCGCGCGAACACGGTTCGCATAGGCTTGTTCACTTTGTTCAAGCCTCAGGTCTGCGAGGCGCGAATCGCGACGGGCGACCGGGCGATGCTGGACACGGGCAGCATCGCAGGCAATCAAACGATTGCGCCCGGCGAGGTGGTTCGCATTGGGCTTTCCGGTAATCATCTGAGCATTGCGCTCAGCGATTCGTTCGGCAGAATTCGGAAATCGCTCAATGCTACGGAAGCGCGCATAACCCCCAGCGGTTCGACGACGATTGAGCTGATCTTGCCGGGCAAGATGAAGCGAGCAGTGCGCGGGCGTTTGTCAGTCGCAGCCTCAGAGCGCGCGTTGAAGATCATACTGACTACCGACCGCGAATCGGCGGTCGCGTCAGTCACAGCCGCAGAGGTAGGAAGCAGCCGCGAGTCGGAAACCGTCAAGGCTCTTTCAGTCGTCGTGCGAACTTTCATGCTCTCTCACGAAGGCAGGCACTCGGACGAAGGTTTCGATTTTTGTGATACGACTCACTGCCAGTTTTACAGAGGCGAAGCAGACCTCTCTGCCGAAATCGCTTCGCCTGTTGTTCGAAGCGCGGTCGCTCGAACCGAGGGCGAATATTTGAGCTACGGGCGAAAGCCGGTCGAGAGCTACTTCACGGCTGTATGCGGCGGGCGGTCTGTTACGCCTGAGATGGTGTGGGGCGGAGCCATCGGCAAAGGCTACGGGTACCATCGCGTCAATTGCCGATGGTGTCGCGCTTCCCCTTACGCTAACTGGCAGCGGTCGGCGAGCGAAGCCTTAGCATTTGACGCGCTGTCAACTGCTGCGGGATTCAGATTGTCGCACGCTTCAGAAATTGCTTTGGAGCGTAGTGAGCCGGACGGTTTTGTGCGATCAGTCGTTATCAAAGATGGAGGGCGCGAGGCTCGTATGAGCGCAGACGAATTCCGCCGCGCCATCGGGCGAAAGCTCGGATGGAGCACTGTGCTGAGTCCTACGTTCACGATTGAGCGTCGCGGGCGCACGATTGTTTTTCGCGGCAAAGGTTTCGGCAGCCAGGTCGGGTTGTGCCTGGCAGGCGCAGCCGCGCAAGCCAGGGCCGGGCGCAGCTACAGGGAGATTCTCCTGTTTTATTATCCGCAAACTGAAATCAGAAATCGGCCAACGAATGAATAAATTCGCTTTCATATTTTTTTTCGGAATCAAAAAAAGCCTGGAAAGTCTGGGCGCATGGCTTAAAACATTAGGGCCGGGAGGACTATTCACTATATCGCTTGTTGATTCGGCGGGAGTTCCGCTGCCGGGCGGGCCTGATGCCGTGATGATTTTTCTGAGCGCCGAGCGCCCCTGGCTGATGCCGCTTTATGCATTTGCGGCGACAGCAGGTTCGACCATCGGCTGCACGTTGATGTATCTGGCTGCGCGTCGCGCAGGCGTGATGGCGCTCAAGCGTGTAAGCGCGGAAAGACGCGAGCGAATTGAAAACTTGCTGGGGCGTTACGACATGCTTGCGATAATGGTGCCCGCAGTTTTGCCGCCTCCGTTTCCGTTCAAACCGTTTGTGCTTTCGGCGGGCGTGTTCAAACTGAAGATAGCGAGATTCGTAGCCGCGGTATTTATGGGCCGCGCAGCGCGGTTCCTGATTGAAGGATGGCTTGCGGTGGAATTAGGCGAAGCGGCGGGTGATCGAATCAAACAGCATGGCTTGAAGGTGCTGATTGCAGTCGCCCTGATCGTGACGATGGTCATCGCGTTTAAGTTATATCGCGCGCGTCGTGCGCCAGATGAAGCTCAATCGCGGCAATGAACGCAAGCAAACCGCAAGGTGCCAGCGGCATCAGAGTTATTGAACCGGCAGCACTACTGCCCCTGATAACTCAGTGAAAAAAGGAACTTTCCTGCGCGTTAGTGCGTGTGTTAGCATAAATAACTTTGGGAGGAGTGACAGTTTCCTACATGAGAAAGCTTGCCTTAACAATAGCGCTGCTCCTGTTCGCGTTACAGGCAGTTGCGCAGTCGCGCAACTGTTTGCGCATCATGCCGATGGATGAATTGACTCGCAATTCCGTTTTGATCGGGCGCGTGAAAGTTCAAAAAGCCGATAAAGCAAATTATCGCGGCTCGTTCAGCCAGATAGCTATCCTGCGACCCGTTGACATAATCGAAGGCGATTTCACACTAAAACAGATCAACGTACTCGCCCGCACAAACGTGCGCTGCGCGGAAGACAACTACATCGAAGGCCAGGAGTTGATCGTTTTTCTTGAGCCTGAAGATAGTTTGTTTCACACGGCCAATTATCAATACGGCCAGTTTCCGATAGTCAACGAGATAGTGAAAGGCTGGCGCGACCCAAACAACAAGCCGATTGATAAACCGTATGCGGAAGTGCGACAGGAGATTTTGGCCTACGTCAGCGCCACGCATAATCCGAAGCCTGAAACGCCGCCGCAACAGCCGCCCGTTCCTGTTAAGCCCCCGCTCGATTAACAGCGATATTTTCCTGGTAAAACTTATCTGGCGAGGCCCGCGAGCGAGACCGCGAGCAAAAGCAGTCGCTTGAGTCCAAGCTCGCGGCCAACAGGCTCGTACCACTCGGCCAGCGTGTGACAGTTGTTCGACACGCCGCCCGCGCCGATGGTGATGGCGGGAATGCCAAGCGAGATGGGAATATTCGAGTCTGTAGAAGAGCAATCGAGTCGCGGCTCTATCCCTAACGCGCGAGAACACTCTACCGCCGTCTGCACTATGGGTGATTCGACGGGCGTTTCACCCGACGGGCGGTCTCCGACCTGCTCAAATTCGCAATTCAGATTTGTGCCGCTCATCGCGCGTTGCGAATTCTCTTCGCGCACTGCCAGTTCGACGACGCGATTGAGGTACGCTTCAAGCTTGCTTATCTCCTGATTCGAGACAGAGCGCAGGTCTACGATCATGCTTGCGCGTTCAGGGATGGCGTTGACAGAACTGCCGCCTTCTATTATGCCGACGTTGTATGACGTGCGCGGCGCGAGCGGCGCAGGATATGCGGCAAATCGGGCTATCGCTCGGCCAAGCGCGTGAACGGGATTTACAACGCCGAAGTCGCCCCATGAATGGCCGCCCGGCCCACTGATCGTCACGCGATAGCGGCGCGAGCCTAACGCTCGATTCGTGATGCGCTCGACCCCAGGCCCGTCGAGCGAAATGAATGCATCAACCCCTGATCGAAACTCGCCTTTGGTGAACAGGTGGCGCACGCCGCGCAGGTTTCCTTCGCCCTCTTCGCCAACCGTGGCGATGAAGTATATCGTCGCTTCGGTTTTCAAACTGCCTGCATCCATCGCGCGCGCAAGAGCCGTCAGGCTTGCCACACCCGCAGTGTTATCGCTGATGCCGGGCGCATACAAACGGTGGCCTTCGCGACGAACTGTGACATCCGTGCCTTCGGGGAATACCGTGTCGAGGTGCGCCGACACGATCACGCGCGACGCAGGCGAGCGCCCTGCGCGTTCGGCAATCACATTACCTTCGCTATCCGTTCGCGCGCGCGCAAGGCCCAACTCTTCAAATCTTTGCTTTACGTATTCGGCCCTCGCGTGTTCTTTGAAGGGCGGCGCAGGTATCTGGCAGATGCGTATCAATTCATCATTTGTTTCCTGGCCGTTTTTTTCTATGAAAAGAAAGGCCTGCCGGATTTCCGGTAGGTCGAGCAGGTCTTTCGATTGCGGGTTGTAGAGCGCGGATTGCGGATTTAGTGATTGTTGCATAGTCGAATGGTTTCAGTCTGCGATTGTGCTGTGATATTAGAGATAAACATTTGCCCGAAAAATCCGCAATCAGATGAGCGCCTTCACTTCTTCATCCGTGAGAACGTGCTGACACTGTTTCGCATGATTGAATATGCGTTCGACGCATTCTTCCGATGGTGTGACGCCGTGACGTTCGAGCCAGAAAATGACATTCGATTTTCCGCTCATCGGCCCGATTTCGATCAGTTGTTCGCGGCCAAACATCTTTGCAGGCACGCCGGAGTAAATAGCATCGGCCAGCCACTCTTCACCCTTGCGAAACGCTTTTATAACAGCCGCCGCGTGAACGCCTGTTGCCGTGCGAAACGCGTCGCGCCCGACAATCGGATATGTTATCGGTATCGGCACGCCTGTCGCTTCGCTCGCGGTTTCGCAGTAGCGCATCAGGTTCGACAGGTCTCGCTCCACATATCCCTTCAATTGAAGATTCACGAGCAGTTGATCCATCGGCGTGTTGCCGACTCGTTCTCCGACTCCGAGCGCCGTCCCGTGCAAACGATCAGCGCCCGCCTCGAACGCCGCGATTGAGTTAATCACGCCAAGCCCTCTATCTTGATGGCCGTGCCAATCAATCTGCACATCTTCGCCCGTTTCCAGAACGATTGATTTGATGTAGATGATTAGCGCGCGCACGCCTTCGGGCGTGGCGTGGCCTACGGTATCGCACACGCAGATGCGACGCGCGCCCGCTTCAATCGCAGTCGTATAGAGCGCGCGAATCGTATCAGGATGAGCGCGAGTCGTGTCTTCGGTCACATACATTACGGGCAGATTATGCGAGACCGCAAACTTCACAGCGTCTTCGGTCGCCGTAAGCATCATCTCAAGCGACCAGTTTTCGGCGTATTGACGGATAGGGCTTGAGCCTATGAAGGTGCAGACTTCCAGGGGCGCGCCGACTTTTTCCGAGATGTCCACGATGGGCTGGATGTCTGCGATCACGGTTCTAGCGGCACAGTTCGGTTTTATGTCGAGCTTACAATCAATAATCTCTTTCGCAAGCCTTGTCACATCGGCCACTGCGCGAGGGCCAGCGCCCGGCAATCCTATGTCCGCGCTTTCTATGCCGAGCGAGTCCATCAAGTGAAGCAGTTCGATCTTCTTTTCAATTGGCGGATCAATGACCGAAGGCGATTGAAGCCCATCGCGCAACGTCTCATCATTAAGTTCTACAAGACGCGACACCATCTGCTCCACGCCTACCTGGTTCCAGTCGTAAATCAAATCACTCTTTTCCATCGAATTTACTTCCCTAACCGATTAGAGCAAACACGCGCGCCGAGCGTCAAGGATGGTGACGAGTGCTCATCACGCATCCCTGTTATATGCTACCATGCGCAATTCGATTGGAGAGCGAATTTGATAGCGCGAACTGATAAAGAGGTCGTGGCAACCGATAATGAGCACTGGGTCGAGAGCGTTACTTCGCGGCAGGTCATGTGGGCGTTCGCCGCGATATGCCTGCTGAACCTGCTGCTGAGGGTCTTTTATCTTCGCTACGATTTCGTGAACGGCGATGAGGGCGTGCGCGCGCTCACAGCGGTCAGGATGCTCGAAGGCGCGCGGCTTTACGCTGATGTCGTTACGGACAAGCCGCCGGGCACAACTCTTTTTTATGCAATGGTCTTCGCGCTTTTTGGTCGCAGCATGAAAGCCGTGCATCTGGTTGCCATCTTCTGGAATTTTGTCACCTCCATATTCATTTACCTGACGGCCACGCTCGCATACGGCAAACGAATCGGGTTATGGGCCGCGCTTCTGTTCGTTTATTTCAGCACGAACTATTTCACGCAAGACATGATGGCGGCTAACACCGAATTGCTCATGATCTTGCCGTACACCGCTTCGCTCTACTTTTTTCTGAGAGCTTCGCTCGCGGGCGACCGTCGAAATGCTTTATTGATAGCTGCCGGGTTGATGACGGGGCTGGCTGTGATGTTTAAGCAGGTGGGCGTGCTGAATCTGCTTTTCTTTGGATTGTATGATCTTTTTGAAACCTATAAAACTCGAAAAATCCTTAAAACGAATTGGATAAAAAAATCTTTAGTGCGACTGATTGCGCGGCTTTCGCTAATCGCTTTGGGCTTTGCGCTAGTGATTGCGGCATTTGTTTTGTGGCTTGTTCGAACGGGCACGCTCGCTGATTTCTGGCGCAACGCAGTCGAGATAAACATGTTTTACATAGACTCCGAACAACCGGGCTTATGGATCAAATTCATGATCGGGCGCGGATTGGGCTATGTTCTTTTTAATTTGACGCTGTGGTCGTTTGCGGCGTGGACAATTGTTCGCTCGCTCAAGCGCAGCCAGCTTGCAGACAGACAAAATCAAAATGCTACTGATGTAAATCTGGCAATAACGCTCTGGGGCGCAACGGCGCTAGTCGGCGTGCTGATGAGCGGTCGGTTCTTCGGCCACTACTTCATAACAGTGCTGCCCCCGCTCTCGCTGCTGGCCGCGCCTGCTGCCCGGCAACTGGAGATATGCTTGCGCGATGGCAGAGCAAAATTAGCTGCAGCCATAGTCGCTTTGTTTTTTCTGATCGGTTTTATTCGCGCGCATCATCGCACGGCAATACTCGCTTATGAGACCCTAACAGGCGCGAGAACCCGATGGAGCGAAGCTTGGGGAATGACCGAGCGCCAGCACGAAGCCGAGCGTGTTAAAGAGGCTTTGAGGGATCGCTTAGAGTTCGGCGAGCCGCTTTACATCTGGGGTTACGCGCATGACGTATACTGGCGCACGGGCTGCCGCCCGGCGTCGCGCTACCTGACGCCGTACTACATTGATGGGCGATTTCCTGATGCGGAAGCTGTCCTGGCACCGCCTGATGCGCCGTTCTGGAAAGAAACGCGCGCGAATTTTATCGAAGACCTGCGCCGCACGCGGCCTCGTTTGATACTCGACATATCCGGGAGAATGGGTGACCTGCCGTACTCTGAGATAGTTAAGTTCATCAAAGAAAATTATCGAGACGAAGGCCGCATCCTCTCCGATCCGCAACGACCTTTCCGCGTGTTGCGCTTGAAGGATGATTGATAATTTCAAATCTCAAATTTGAGATTATCAATCATTATTTACCCTCTCAATCATCCATTCATTGATGAGCGGCAAGGACTCGCGCGGGAAGACGTGACCGGCGGGAAAACTGCGGAACTCGACCGCGTGCGCGCGCCGAGCGATAGCATCTTTGAAAGTGCGAGTGCGCTCAAGCGGATAGAATTCGTCTGTCTCTCCTGCGATTATCAGAACGTCAGTCGCGCTCTGCTGATATTTGTCTTCGTTCCAATCGCCGGGAATGCCGCCGCAGACCGCGATCACTCCTCTTATCAAATTCGGATGAGTGAAAGCGAACCTGTAATTCAACGATACCGACTGCGAGAAAGCCACGAGAAAAATTGCGCGGCGATCAAGCGGATACTGCGCGGCTGTGTCTTCGATGACCGCGAGCAGTGTCTCGTGATGAAGTCTTATGGTCTCTTCCGCTTTGTATTGCATCATCCATCCGAAACCGATCTTTGGATTGCTTGTGGGTTCGCGGTCGCGGACAAAAAAGCCGTTCGGCCCCTGGACTGACGCAATGATGAAGTCGCGCGAATTGATCTTGCGCGCAAGGGCCATCATTGATTCTTTGCTTCCTTCATAGCCGTGCAATGCGATTATGAGCGGCTTTGCTTTTTCGGTCTCTTCATCCGGCACGTACAGGTCATAGTACAGATTAACGCGCTGCTGTGTGGCTCTCTCGGTGATCATCTTTCAATCCTTTGTGTTAGTCGCCGTGCAGTGCGATATTATCTGAGGATATGAGCAATGAAAAGGCAACAAGGTATGTCATCTTTGGCGCGGGCGCAATTGGAATCCCCGTAGGCGGACTGCTCCATCAAGCGGGCGCGCGCGTCGTGTGCGTGGCGAGACCTGCTTATCGAGAAGCTCTCAAACGCGGTGTAACCATCAGGCAGAAGGGCGGAGATATTATCGTGAAGCTTGATGCTGTGACCGCAGCGCGCGAGCTTGAGCCTGAGAGCGGCGACGTATTGATTATCACAGCCAAATCTCAGGCGACCGAATCGGCGATTGAAGAACTCGCTGAAATCTATGACCGTCAAACGCCTGTCGTGTGCCTTCAAAACGGCGTGGACAATGAAGAGATCGCCGCGCGTCGGTTTAAGAACGTCTATGCGGGGCTGGTCTTTCTAAGCGCCACGCAGATTGAGCCTTCGGTAATCAATCGAACGCAAGGGGACACGATAGCCATAAGCCGTTATCCCGAAGGCATAGACCCGCTGGCCGAGCAAATCTCGGACGATCTGAGGCGCGCGGGATTCGAGGCAATCGCTTCCGCACACGTGATGGCGATGAAGTGGGGTAAATTCGTTATGAACCTCAACAACGCTACGCATGCCATCACCGGGTACTATATCGAACAGGGAATGGCTGACTCTGGTATGCGCAATCTTATGTTTGAAGTGCGCAGTGAAGGTTTGCGCGTGCTCGATGCGGCAGGCATAGCGGTTGAGCCGCCCGAAGGCACGCCCGACCCGATAAAGCTGCGCGAGTCGACTGAAAAACTGAAACTACCGCCCAGAGCCACAAACACCGCAGCTAATCTGCCCGAAGAGGAGCGAACCTACGCTTCGATGTGGCAGGACTTGCAGATTGGTCGCAAGAGTGGCGAAGCGGATCATCTCAACGGCGTTATAGTCGAGCTTGGCCGAAAACTCGCCGTCCCGACGCCTTACAATTCGACGTTGCTTGAGGTCATAAACCGTATGTTCGATGAAAGTCTCAAGCCCGGCATTTATACGCCCGCTGAGCTTCGCGCGTTGATTGATTCGCACAAGGCAATAGATTCACAACATTGACAAACGCCCAATCGATGATATAGTTACGCCCAGACTGACTCCTGTCAGGCCCCTAATTGATTAACTGAAACTCTTTGACCACGGGTTAAAGCACACGTTGTGCGAAAGGTGTGCTTATCGCGGCAGTATAGCCGTCAACCTCAGGCCGGGAGTCGCTGGAAGTAGAAGGTGGGAATGATGTACAAATCGAATAAAGTTGTTACAGCGGCTATGACGCTGCTGGTGATTTTCATGTCGATGCCTTCCGCAAACGGCCAGGCAAATAACAAAACTGCAAAATGCGACGAAGCTTTCGACCCTATCGAGTTCATCAAGCGATTCAAAATAGGAATGAGCTACGCGGAAGTACAATCGGCGCTTCCGAAAAGCGTCGAGCAAGATATTCTTTCTTACATCACAACCGAAGAGGTCTTCTTTTTGAGTGTGGACTTGCCGGGACCGGGCAGTTGGAATGCCTCCTTCAAATTCGATACTCTTGATGCGGCGTTGCGCAGGCCGGAGCGATTGGTCGAGTTGAGTTGCAGCGCAGGGCTATCGAGCCGCAGCGAGTCGTTCGATTCAATCGTGCTCAAAGTGACGGAAACCTTTGGCGATCCGGTTCAGGTTAACCGGTCTGAATCGAAATTCCAGCAGGCGGGCTGGCGCGTTTCCGGCGACTCGGTTCTGACTTTGGAATACTCAATCGTGCCGAACGGAGCGGGCAACAACGTCAGCATTGAATTCATAATCAAGAAGAAGATGCGACGCAATTCGGCTAACTCCAAAGCAGTTGCCTGAAAATTTTTTTGTCAATAAGATCATTTGACTAAAGCCGCCTGATAGAGATTCAAGCGGCTTTTTGCTTTTCTGGAAGCGGCAAAAAAGGCTGTTCAATACATAAAAGCTGCTCAAAAAATATTCCCGCGTTAAACGACTTCAATTCTTCGTTTCATCACAATCTCCTTCTGACTTCGCCCAACCTAAGCCGTGTGTTAAAATCGGCTTTCGGTCACGCGCGCCGAGCAGACCATAAAATATTTTGGAAGTTCTGAAATAATTCCGGGAAAGTTTTGAAGAAATTCTTGCCGACTTATGGAATCGCTCAAAGAATTCCAGCCTGCCTTCGAGAAAAGCTGATTATGAATTTGAAGCCCAACGATTCGAAATCCGCACTGCGCAATCCGCATCTGGAAGAGGCTGCGCCGCCCGTTTATGCGCGCGAAGATATGCTCGCCGCGCGGTTCCGAGTCGCACGGGTGCTCCCTTATCAAAGCTCGCATACTCCGTTCATCAGCAATCTGTCGCTGGCAATCTTTTCAGGCTTGCTGCTGGTCTTCGCCTTTCCCGACTGGAACCTCTGGTCGCTCGGATGGGTAGGCACCGCGCCGCTTGTAATGGCGGTCGTGCGCGAGCGGCGTTTCTGGCGCTCGCTCCTGCTCGGCAGCGTCACAGGAACCATCTTTTACGCAGGCTCTTCGCACTGGGTCACGCACTCAATGCACAATTATGGCGAGATACCCATGTGGCTTTGCTACATCATCCTCGTCGTCTTCTCGCTGACGCTCGGCGTATTCACAGGATTGTTTGCAGCGGTCTTCGCGCAGGCGATCAAGCGTTTCGGCGGGTGGGCGATACTTTCAGCGCCCGTCATCTGGGCTGCGAGCGAATGGGCGCGGGTTGAAGTGACGGGGATGGGCTGGAACGCGCTCGGCTATTCGCAAACACTGCAGCCAGCGGTGATTCAGGTGGCGCGATGGGGGGCGTCTACCTTGTCGGCGCGATAATGGTTGCCGCAAGCGCTGCGCTCGTGTTCGCGCTCATCTATCTCGAACATCGGCGCGGAATCATAGTATTGACGGCGGCAGGCGTAATAGCAATCGCCGCAGTGCTCTACGGTCAATCGCTCCGGCCTCATACGGACGAAGCCGGATCGGTTAATGTCGCGGTCATTCAACCGAACATTCCGATTGACGGCGACTGGGGCGACCCGAATTTCAACGAGCAGATGATGCTGCGCTTTTTCTCTTTGTCCGAGCAGGCGATTAGAGCAAAGGCCGAAGAGAATGGCGAGGTGACGTCATCGAACGCCGCCGTCAAGCGCGATAAAATTGGTCTGGTAATCTGGCCCGAATCGCCGATGAGCTTTGAATACGACCGCGATGATGAACTGCGCCGCCGCGTCGCAGAGTTCACCCGGCGTAACAATGTTTATCTGTTGATGAACAGTTGGGGATTTCCGAAAGACGCGAGCGAAGCGCAATTCAACAGCGCGCTCGTAATTGCCCCTTCTGGTGAGAAAATCGCGGAGTATGATAAAATTGCTCTTGTTCCCTTCGGAGAATATGTTCCCGCGCGCGGCTGGCTTCCTTTTGTGAAAGACATTCATGCGCTCGCAGGCGACATCACTCCGGGCACAAGTTTTACGTTGAGCGATGTTGCAGAGGCGAAGCTTGGAACGACCATCTGCTTTGAAGCAACCAGGCCCGACATCGCGCGAAGGATGAGGTTAGAAGGCGCTTCCGCGCTTATTCAAATCTCGAACGAGTTATGGTTCGGCCCGACGGCTGCCGCAAGACAGATGCTTGCGCACGCAGCCTTCCGCGCAGTTGAAAACAACTGCGAGTTGATTCGCGCAACTAACTCCGGGCTGTCTGCGCGCATAGATCGCTACGGCGTGGCACGCGGTGAAACGCCGATGTTCGAGACCGCGACGCGCACGTGGAAGATCAAGACTACGGATGAAGCGCGACAGAACGGTTTGACTTTTTACACTCGCTACGGCGACGTATTCGCAATCACGTGCGCGGTGTTGAGCCTGGGACTTGCAATCGCGCCGTTCATAAGAAAGAAAGAGACGAGAGACGAGTGACAGTAGCCCGCGCGTAAGCAAGGGCGAAGACTTGCGCCCTTGCTTACGCGCGGGCTACTGCCATCACTCGACACCGAGGTTATTATGATTGAAGAACTGAGACAAAAATACGAAGACCTATCATCACGCGCAGCCGAGTTGCGGAGGTTTCTTTGACCCTAAGCCAAACGCGCCGAGGCTCAGAAAATAGAAGAAGAGACGGCAAAGCCCGACTTTTGGAACAACCAGGAACGCGCGCAGAAAGTGCTGCGCCTCCGCAGCCGACTTGAAACTGCCGCTAATAAAGCCGACCAGTTCGAGCGGGATATTGAAGACGCTGCGGTGCTATTTGAATTCGCCGCGGAAGACGAAAGCTCACTGGGCGAATTGAAGACCTTGATTGAGCGATTAGAACGCGAGGTCGAAGAGACAGAGACAGAGATGCTGCTTTCGGGACCCAACGACGCGCGCGATGCGATAGTCACAATAAACGCGGGCGCGGGCGGAACCGACGCGCAAGACTGGGCCGAGATGCTCTTCAGGATGTACCTGCGGTGGGCCGAGCGCCACAAGTTCAAAGCCGAAATCGTAGACGAACAGCCGGGCAAAGAGGCGGGCATCAAATCTGCCACGTTCACGCTCTCCGGTGATTATGCTTACGGATTGATGTCGGCAGAAGCCGGTGTGCATCGCCTCGTCAGACTGAGCCCGTTCAACGCCGGTTCGAGCCGCGAGACGAGTTTCGCATCCGTCTTCGTTTACCCGGACGTTCAAGAAGATGTTGAAATCGAAGTGCAGGAGAAAGACCTGCGTGTTGACACTTATCGCTCATCGGGCGCGGGCGGCCAGCACGTCAATGTAACGGATTCGGCTGTTCGCCTCACGCACTTGCCGAGCGGCATAGTCGTGACGTGCCAGAATCAACGGTCTCAGCATCAGAATCGCGAAGTGGCCATGCGAATCTTGAAATCGCGATTGTACGAATTAGAGATGGAAAAGCGACGCGCTGAAACGGCGCAGCTTGAAGAAACGAAGCGCGACATCTCTTTCGGTTCGCAGATAAGAAACTACGTGATGCATCCGTATCGCCTTGCGAAAGATGTGCGAACCAAGCACGAGACTTCCGATGTTGACGCGGTGCTTGATGGCGACATAGACGAATTCATCAATCAGTACCTGAGACTGAAGAGCAAGAGCGCGCGCGAAACTTCTAACGATGCGGCGAGCACATAGCAGAAAGCTCAAGGAAAGCTAGTGAGAAGGATTTTATATTTTCACTTAATGTTGTTGGTTTTAATCGGCAGTTCTGTTGATGGAATCGCGCAGCGGAAAAAACCTGCGAAAGGTTCAGCTCCGCAATCGGCAGCCGATTATTTCCCTGATAGGTGGAAAGAGTTTTCACCCGAAGATGGCACGTTCAAGATTCTTTTTCCCGGCACTCCGAAAGAATCAACCGTGGACGAGAATTTCTCGCCCGACCGTCACCCTACTTACTACGTAATATATAAATCGTTTCTTTCATATCTAGCCCTATATATCGAATATGAAGGGGACATTGAAAACCCCGCCTCTGCAAAGGAAATTTTTGATAGCGCGTGCAATAAGGCAATATCAATAGCAATCGAACTAAAAGAGTCACCTCGAATCATTAAAGAAGTTGATATTTCAGTTGAAGGTCATCCGGGAAGGTTTTTTCAGATAGGTTTGAGAAATAATAAATTCGTCTGGCATAAATTCGTCATCGTTAAAAATCGCATTTACTTTTTGCAGGTAGAGGTGCTCAAAGGCGCTGCCCGCGCAGGCAATGATTATGAAAAGCCAGCGATGCATTTCTTAAACTCGTTTCGCCTTCTGGTCAAACAGGAAAAAGCGTAGTTCTTTTAAAGGAGTAAAAAGATGTCTCTCAAAACAGCAAAGATCAGATCATTGATCGCTTTAATTCTATTCGCCTTGACGACGCCGTCTCTGTTTGCGGCGCGTGTTGGGCAGGCGGCGCTTCCCAAAGGCGTTGCGCTCGTCACGTCTGTTGAAGGCATAACCGAATATCGTCTCGAAAACGGATTGCGCGTGTTGCTCTTTCCAGATCAATCGAAGCAGACCGCGACGGTCAACATCACATACCTTGTCGGCTCGCGCCACGAAAATTATGGCGAGACGGGCATGGCTCATCTGCTCGAACACTTGGCATTCAAAGGCACGCCCAAACATCGGAACATACCGCAGGAGTTGACCGAACACGGCTCGCGCCCGAACGGCACTACAAGTTGGGACCGAACCAACTATTACGAAACATTCGCGGCAACCGACGAGAACCTTCGATGGGCGCTTGATCTCGAAGCCGACCGCATGGTCAATTCGTTCATTGACAAAAAAGATCTCGATAGCGAAATGACCGTCGTGCGCAATGAATACGAAGGAGGCGAGAACTCGCCGTTCCTCGTTTCCATCAAGCGACTGCTGGGCGCGGCATTCGACTGGCACAACTATTCAAAGATGCCTATCGGCAACCGCAGCGATCTTGAGAATGTTCCCATTGACAGGTTGAAGGCGTTCTATCAGAAATATTACCAGCCCGATAACGCAGTGCTGCTTGTTGCAGGAAAGTTCGATGCGGCGAAGACTCTGCAACTGATAGCCGACAAGTTCGGCCCGATACCTCGACCTCAGCGAGTGCTTCCGACGATCTACACAATGGAGCCGACACAGGACGGCGAGCGCACAGTCGTTGTGCGGCGCACGGACGATACGCAGATGGTTATGACTGGTTATCACATCCCTTCGGGCGCGCATGTGGATTTCGCCGCGATTGCCGTGATGGCTCAAATACTGTCGGACGAGCCATCGGGGCGGTTGTACAAATCTATAGTTGAAACGAAAAAAGCGAGTTCAATCGGCGGGGACACCATTCAACTGCACGATCCCGGAGTAGTGTTCTTTTTGGCAGAACTCAGAAAAACCGATCCGCTCGCTCCCGCGCGCGATGCGTTGATTCAGACCGTTGAAGAGTTCGCAACCAAAGCGCCGACCGCTGAAGAAGTTGACCGAGCGCGCACAGGCATGTTGAAGAACATTGATTTGACGTTGAGTTCGGCTGAACGCGTGGGGCTTGAGTTGAGCGACTGGATGGCGATGGGCGACTGGCGGCTGTTTTTTCTCAACCGTGATCGAATCAAAAAAGTCACGCCCGCCGATGTGCAGCGCGTAGCCGCAGCTTATCTGAAACCTGCCAATCGCACGGTCGGAGTCTTCCTGCCCGTAGACAAAATTGATCGCGCTGAAATCCCGCCCGTGCCTGACGTTGCCGCGCTGGTCAAAGATTACAAAGGCGAAGCGGCAGTCGTGGCGGGCGAGGCATTCGACCCGTCGCCCGCCAACATCGAATCGCGCGCGGTGCGTGCGACTTCACCGAGCGGCTTGAAGCTTACGCTCTTGCCGAAGAAGACTCGCGGCAACACCGTTGTTGCTGTGATGACATTACGCTTTGGAGATGAGAAAAGCTTGATGAATCGCGAAACGGCGGCAGAGCTTGCCGGACAGATGTTGATGCGCGGAACGGCTAAACACACGCGCCAGCAGATTCAAGACGAGTTCGACAAATTGAAAGCGCGCGCAGGAGTTTTTGGCGGCGCAACATCAGCCAACGTTTCAATCGAGACCACGCGCGAGAATCTGCCTGCGGTCTTTAAACTCGTCGCCGAAATCCTGCGCGAGCCTTCTTTCCCCGCCGCTGAGTTCGATCAAATCAAGCAGGAAATAATCACCAACACCGAATCGCAGCGCAGCCAGCCACAAGTCGCCGCAGCGGTCGCGCTTCAGCGTCACATGAATCCTTTCCCGAAAGGCGACGTGCGCTATGTCTCAACGCCTGACGAGGACATAGAAGCAGTGAAAGCCGCGACGCTCGATGATGCGAAGAAGTTCTACGCGGACTTTTACGGCGCGTCGAACGGTGAAGTAGCTGTCGTCGGAGACTTCGACGCTAAAGAGGTCGAGAAATTGATCGCCGACCTGTTCGGCTCGTGGAAAAGTCCGCGCCCGTTCACTCGAATAGCAACCGACTATCGGGACATCCCCGCGCTGAACAAAGCGATTGAAACTCCTGACAAAGCCAACGCCGTATTTTTTGCATCGCTGCGGTTGAACCTGCGCGACGACGATGTGGATTACCCGGCGCTCGTTCTGGGCAATTACATTCTCGGAGGGGGATTTTTGAATTCGCGGCTAGGCACGCGGCTTCGCCAGCAAGACGGCCTGAGCTATTCGGTCGGGTCAAATCTGGGCGCAAGCTCATTAGACAAAAACGGCACGTTCAGCGCGTTCGCCCAGTACGCGCCGCAGAACGCAGCCAAACTCGAAACCGGGTTCAAAGAAGAGATCGCGCGAATGCTCAAGGACGGCTTCACCGCCGAAGAAGTAGAGGCGGCAAAGAAGGGCTATCTGCAATCGCGGCAAGTCAGCCGCGCGCAGGACGCAGAGCTTATGCGCAGGCTGACGGCCCTTGCTTTCACGGGTCGCACTCTCGCGTGGGACGCCGAGTTTGAGAAAAAGATCGCAGCCCTCACGCCCGATCAGATCAACGCGGCGATGCGCCGCTACATTGATCCTGCGAAGATAACCATTGTCAAAGCAGGCGACTTCGCAAAGGCAGCGACACCGGCAGCAACAACGAAATAGCGAGAAGCGCAAAAGAAAGGCGGTTCACCGCAGAGGCGAGGAAGAAACGATGAATGATGAATAATGAATTAAGAATCTCTCTATCAGTTCATCATTCATCGTTCATCGTTTATCGTTTCTTTTGCGCCTCTGCGGTGAACTCTCTGTTTACAGAACTGAATAGCCTTGTGCTATATCTTGCTGCCTGCTGTTTTTTATCTACCGTCTATTGTATTATCTGTGAGCAATTCTGTAAGATTGCGAGTAATGTTTTGACGGGCGACGGCAATGGCTAAAAAACCTCGAATAAAGTCTTCGAATAAGAAATCGCACGCCAGCGAAGCGCTGGCCGTCGTGCTTGTTGCTGCAGCCATACTGCTGTTGTTGAGCGTGTTCACCTTCGACCCTAAAGACCCAAGCTGGAACTCAATCGGCCCTTCGCAGCAGCCCAAGAACATCATCGGCATCTTTGGCGCATACGTCGGAGACTTCTTCCTGCAAATGTTCGGGCTTGCGTCGCTAGCAATCCCTGTGCTGCTCGTCCTGATCGCCATCGCCACGCGCGCGTTTTTCTCTGAACGCACAGAGATTCCTGTGCGAAAAGCTTTAGGGGCGGGACTGCTGCTTTTGGCGCTGTCAGGGTTTCTCGCGCTCTTTCCTAAGTTCGGTTTCGGCATACTTGAGCATTCGCGCAGCAACGGCGGCGGAGTCGGTTATGTGATCGAAGGCACGCTTGCCAGCGCGTTGAACATCATCGGCGCGGCCATTGTGTTGACTGCCGCTTCGCTGTTGACATTGATGCTGACGATGGAAGTTTCATTCGCCTCTATCAACGGCTGGCTCAGGCCCGTTATGAAAGTGTTCGCCGAAGGTTTCAGGCATTTCAGAGCGCGGTGGGCAGAGCGAACAGAAGAGCGCCGCATCCACGCCGAACAAAGAGAAGCGGAAAGAGCCGAAGAGCGCAGGCGACTTGAAGAAGAGAGGAAAGAGCGCGAGCGTGAAGAGCAAGTTCGGCTTGAACAACTGCGCAAGCTACAGGAGGAAGAGCGCAAGCGTAAAGCCGAAGAGGCTCGCAGGCTGAAAGAGCAACAGCCAGTCATCGCAAAGCCTATCATCAGAGAGCCGATCATCAAAGAGCCGGTTATGTCTTCGGCTGTTGTCGTAAGCCCATCGGTTGCGACTACGGGCGCGGCCATCATCGAAACGGAACCGGATTCATTTGAAGATGCGGAGCCGGAGATGGCAGAGGCCGCCAGCGCAACAACATCCACGCACCGCCAGAGGGCTGCGGCCATCTTGCGCGCTCGCACCGCGAGACAGGAACAGGCGCGCTCGAATCAATCGCGCCCTTCTGAAATCACGATGGACCCTGAAGTGGCCGAAATGGTCTCGACCGCTTCAATCGTCCGCACGGTTCCAACCGAGACTGCTGAGCAGAAAGCAGCCAAAGCACAGGCCGCTCGCAAAAAGACAATCGAGACATCGTCGGGCGCAACTTATAAGCTGCCCGTAATGGAACTGCTCGAAACGCCGATCTCTCATCACGAAGAAGCCGAAGAAGAACTGCGCGAGCGAGCTACTATCCTCGCCGAAAAATGCAAAGAGTTTTCAGTCATAGGCCATATTCACAAGATCAATCCCGGCCCTGTTGTCACTACGTTCGAGTTCAAGCCTGACCCCGGTATCAAGTACAGCCGCGTGGTCGGCCTTGCCGAAGACCTCTGCCTCGCGCTCAAAGCCGAATCAATTCGCATAGATCGCATTCCCGGCAAATCAACTGTCGGCATCGAAGTCCCGAACATGCGCCGTGAAAAGATTTGCCTGCGCGAAATTATCGAATCGAGTAAGTTTCAGCGCAATGAATCCAAGCTCACGATTGCGCTCGGCAAAACCATCAACGGCGAAGAGTACATCGCTGATCTGTCGAAGATGCCTCATCTCTTGATTGCAGGCGCGACGGGCGCGGGCAAATCCGTCACGCTCAATTCGCTCATCTGTTCGATTCTCTACAAAGCTTCACCCGAAGATGTGAAGTTCATAATGGTTGATCCCAAGCGCGTCGAGCTTGGTCTTTACGAAGGCATCCCGCACCTGCTCACTCCGATAGTCACTGACCCCAAACGCGCTGCTAATGCTTTGAAGTGGGCTGTCAACGAGATGGAGAATCGTTATCGCGAGCTTGCCACGCTCGGCGTGCGCAACATCGAGCAGTACAATCGCCAGGTCGAGGAGATGACTCACCCGACCGCCTCAAACGACAACCCGGAAGTGCGCAAGCCTCTGCCTTACATAGTCATCGCGATTGATGAGCTTGCGGATTTGATGATGGTCGCGCGAGGCGATGTCGAAACCAGCATCGCGCGACTGGCTCAGATGGCACGCGCCGTCGGCATTCATCTCGTGCTTGCGACGCAGCGCCCATCGGTTGACGTTATCACTGGCATCATCAAAGCGAACATTCCATCGCGCATAGCTTTCCGGGTTTCGTCCAAAGTTGACTCGCGCACGATCATTGATTCAAACGGCGCAGAGGCATTGCTCGGTCAAGGCGACATGCTGTTTCTGCCGCCCGGCACAGCGCGGCTGATCCGTGTGCACGGGTCGTTCGTAAACGAGATGGAAGTCAAACACATAGCCGATCACACGCGCCAGCAGGCCGAGCCGGATTACAACGAACAAGTCACGATGAGCGAAACGGAGGCACAGGACGGCGAAGGGTTCGAGGGGCCGGAGGATGAGTTGTTCGGCGAAGCGCTTGAGATAGTGACAGACATGGGGCGAGCATCAACATCTGTGCTGCAGAGGCGGCTATCAATCGGCTACGGGCGCGCGGCGAAAATATTGGATACAATGGAGCGCCGGGGGTTCATAGGGCCAGCCGAAGGGTCGAAACCGCGAAAAGTGCTGCAAGGAGCATACGAGTTTCGAGAGCGATTAGGGCAGATTCTAGAAGAGGATTTGGATTGAGGAAGTTACTCCCTTTTATTGAAGTTTTTCACCGAGTTTTGCACAGCTTTGCAGCAATCCCCCTTTACAATTGAAAAAAGGATTGTAAAAAGCCCAGCAAATCGTTATGCTTTTGCTGCAAGTCGAGGAATGATTAGACTTTTCGCTGTAAACAAAATTTGAACAAAATGTGTGCAAAGTGCTAAAAGTCCGTGAATTTCAAAAGTTTGCGGGGCTAAAACCTGAGTTTTCAACAGGCTTTTCCACAGATTCTTGTTGAAAACTTTTTCGGCCTTGAAAACGGGGTTGCCCTCGAAGTCGAACGAGCAGAAGTAGAAGTAGGAGAGCTTTATGGCAATGATAAAATTCACAGCCAATCACGAAGATTTATCAACAGATCGGGGCTATCAGTTCAAGTTTTTCTGTGACAAATGCGGCAATGGATACATGTCTGAATTTCAGACTTCGCTCACAGGCACGGCGGGCGGACTGCTGCGCGCGGCAGGGAACATATTCGGCGGCATCCTTTCGAGCGCAGGCAATAGCGCCTACGAGATTCAGCGTGCGACGGGAGGCAAAGAGCACGACGCTGCAATTGGAAAGGCTGTCGAAGAGGCAAAGGGTTATTTCAAGCAATGCACGCGCTGCGGCAAATGGGTATGCCCCGAAGTCTGCTGGAACGCCAAAGCGGGCTTGTGCGAAGGTTGCGCGCCCGATTTCGAAGAGGATTTTGCAGCGAACAAAGCGCAGGCAATGAGCAACGCCGCCCGCGATCAGCTTAGTACGAAAGCGAGCCAGACCGACTACACCGCAGACGTGGACATGCGCGCCGGAGCCACTGCCCCGAAAAGCGCGATTTCCTGCCCCTCGTGCGGAGCAAAAACGACCGGCAGCAAATTCTGCCCTGAATGCGGCGGCCCTTTGCAAATCAAGCTCACCTGCACGGGATGCGGCTTTCAACCCGAAGGCGCTCCGAAATTCTGCCCTGAGTGCGGAGTGAAAATGCCTTTATTGTAGAGAGCAGAGGCCAGCAACCTGTAATTTCAAATTTGAGATTTGATTGCTGACCTCTGAACTCTAACCTCTGATTATGAACAAGCCTTACATCGCTGCATCAAGTTACCTCAATGCAGCGCCTCTTTGTTACAGCTTCATCTACGGCGAGCAGAAAGAGCGGTGCGGTTTTTTGTCTGACGCTGCGCCCGCGCGTTGCGCCGAGCTGCTGGCGGAAGGCCGCGCGGACGCGGCGCTGATTCCAGTGATCGAATACCAGCGCATTCCGGGACTCAAGGTCGCGCGGGACGCTTGCGTCGCTTCAAAGAGCAAAGTTCAAAGCGTCGTTCTGGCTTCGCGCGTGCCTGTCGCAGAAGTGCGTTCGGTCGCGCTCGACACTTCTTCGCGAACGTCGGCTGCGCTGATTCAAATAATACTCGGTCGCTTCTACGGTCTCAGCCCCGCGTATCAAACGTCGCCGCCGCACATCGAAGAGATGCTCGAATCCAACGATGCCGCGCTCATCATCGGCGACCCTGCGATGTTGATAGACCGCTCACGGCTGCACGTCTACGACCTGGCCGAAGAGTGGCGCAAGCACACGGGATTGCCATTCGTGTTCGCGTTCTGGGCTATCCGAAAAGATTCGACCATGCTGTCAAATGATGAACCGTCGGGCGAAGACAAAGTAGATTTTCTCGCGGCGAAGCGTGAAGGCGTTGAGCACGCAGGCGAGCTTGCAGATATTTACTCTGCGCAGCTTGGATTGCCTCGTGATGACCTCTTCAAATACTTGACCGAAAACATCAGCTACGACCTTGATGGCGAAAGCCTGCGCGGACTGGAACTATATTACAAGCTGGCGCACGAATGCGGGCTAATTGAAGAGGCTCGCGGGCTGGTGTTTTGTGATTGATCGAAAGCTGTCGTCTATTGAACCATCGGCTCTGCTGCATTGATACTGCGCACAGCAATGCAGCAGAGCGTGATTCGAAAACTGCTACGCGGATTCACCCTGCTCTGAGGACTGAGTTGCCGCTTGTTCGTCGCCGTGTCCATGTACTGCTTCGTCTACCGTGTAGGTGCCGAGTATCCGGCGACCTTCTTCGCTGCGCGGGTCAATCGTGCGCAGGTGTTTGCGACCTTGCATCTCCCAGATTGCCGTAACCACTCCATCTTTTTCGACGGCATGATAAGTTGACTCGTTCTCTTCCATCTAATCCTCCTAAGATATGACTGTCATTAATAGTCCAGCCTTGAATTCTAATGGTCACAATTCCGCTCTGTCCAGCGAGAGCTAAGGAAAACTTCTTGCAGTGTCGTGCGCGCATTTACCGTCATGTATCTCTGAAGGAAGTTGCATGTGAACTTTAATTGGCGTAATCTCGCACACACGTGTTGAACGAAAACTGAAAAGCTCAGTATCAGCGCCCCGGAGTTTCAGGGTCAGGCAAACAGAATAAACTTCCCGAGAGGAGAAGTCATGACCGCTTCACAAGAACGCGAATTCACTCCACAGGAACGCAGGCTCAAAATATTGCTGAGGGTTTTGGCTTTTCTGTTCGGGCTTGCGGTACTGGCCTATCTGCTGCCCGCGCTCGTAGGGCCAAACGTAAAAACCTTCATTCATCTCCCATTCGTCACTAATTCTGTCGTAAAGGTCGGCGTGCTTGCGCTGATTGCTTTCATCGCATCAGGTGATGTGCGTCGTTACAGGCTGCTTGTAGTAGTGGTCATCATAGCGCATATCATCTCTGAGCTTGCCGTAGCCGCAGTGTTGTTATGGGGTGACACGGACGCAATCTTGCGTTTTATCAATCCGCTGACATCCGAGTTTATTTCTACTCCGGTGACGACACTGCTGTGGGGATCAATGATTCTCGATGGCCTTATCATCATTCTGCTCGTATGGTTTTACCTGGATGCGGAACAAGCGCGCTATAACTTGCAATACCTGTCACCTATGCAGTTTCGCGCGCTCGCAGCGCTTGCCGAAGTCGTAGTCAGCACTGATAAGACTAAACTGCTCACACCCGAAGAGATTGCTTACAACGTTGACGGCTATCTCGCAAAATTCAACGCGCAGTCAAAGTGGATCATGAAAGTCGTTTTGATGGGGATAGAAATCTATCCGCTTCTTTCGTTCAAGCCGCCACTGTCGCATCTTTACCTTGACGACAGGCTGCAATTCCTAAGAAAGCGTTTCTATCAAGAAGTCACGCTCAGGTTAGTGCCGGAGTTCTGGCGGACGTTAGTTCAAGGCATGATTCGCATGGGCAAACAGCTTTCTTACCTTGGCTATTACAACGACAAGCGAACCTATGAGTCCGTAGGATATGTCCCATTCACAGAGCGCCCGGACACTAAAAAGAAACTCGAACAATCACCGATACCAGAGCGAATTCCTCTGCACGTTGAAACTCCTTCAAACATCAAGAGCAAAACAATCACGGCTGATGTCGTAATCATAGGATCGGGCGCTGCCGCATCAATAATGGCGCACAACCTCACGCGCGCAGGGCGGCAGGTGTTGATGCTTGAGCGCGGAGATCACGAAATTCCAGACACATTTTCGGAAGACGAAGCGGATATGCTGACTCGCCTTTACCGCGACGGCGCTTTGCAACTGAGCCGCGATTTCAGGTTTCAGGTTTTGCAGGGAAGCTGCGTCGGCGGCACGACCGTAATCAACAACGCTGTTTGTTTCACAATGCCCGAAGAAGTGCTGGCGCGGTGGAACGACAAAGATTCGATTGACGCGCGGCTGGATGAAAACAGAATATGGAAGTCGTTTCACGAAGTGATTCACCTGGTTGGCGTCGAAACTCAGGACAGGTTTTTGAATGAAGGTGCGCGGTTTTTTAACAATGGTGTCGAAAAGATTTTTTCGCACGACCCTCAGAATCGCTCAAGGCCTGTTGATGCCAACATCCACGAATGCCTGGGGTGCGGCTACTGTAACATCGGATGCAAGTATGGCAAGAAGCTTTCGATGCTCGACACGGTGCTGCCCAAAACGCAAAGAGATGTCGGACGTGATGCGCTCCGCATACTGGCCGGATGCGAGGCTGAGAAGTTTCACGCAAACGGCAAGCGAATCACTTCCGTGACGTGTCGTTTGAAAGACGGCAGGCTCGTCGAGGTGAAAGCCAACACATTCGTTCTTTCGGCGGGCGCAGTTTCGTCAAGTATCCTGCTGTTGCGCTCAGGCATTGGAGGAAACCGCGCAGGAAAACACCTGTCATTCAACATGGGATCGCCTTTGACCGCCGTGTACCCGGATGTAATCAACTCCTATTGCGGCCTGCAAATTTCTCATTTCTTGAAACCCTCTCCCGGTCGCGGCTACGTAATCGAAACGTGGTTCAACCCGCCCGTTTCGCAAGCGCTCACCATGCCCGGCTGGTTCAAAGATCATTTCAACAATATGCTTCGCTACAATCGCATGACTTGCGCAGGTGTATTGGTGGGTACAGAGTCGAATGGCGAGGTGCGGCGCGCAGGGCTTACAGGTCGTGAGATAAATTACGTGCCCACAGAAGGTGATCTTAAAAAACTTCTCGACGGGCTTATACTTTCCGGCCAGGCTTTTTTTGCGGAAGGCGCGGAGTGCGTAATCCCGAACACGTTCGACTATTTCGAGATCAAAAGCCCTGACGAGCTTGAGAACCTGCGCAAGTGGGTCAAAGATTCGAGCGATATCACCATCGGCACAGGCCACCCGCAAGGCGGAAATATTTTAAGCGGCAACCCGAAGCTTGGCGTCATAGACCCGGAGTTCAAAGCTTATGGCTACGATAACCTTTTTGTCTGCGATGCGAGCGTATTTCCCACGAGCCTCGGCGTAAATCCTCAGCTTACAGTTATGGCGCTTGCTCAATACGCCGCCCCTTTCGTCGCCTCGTGCAAATGAGTCAGAGGGATGAACAATGACGGAAATTCTCGGCGCGGATAATAAAATCATAGATTACTTGGGCGTCCTTGCGGTCTACGGCGCGCTTTTTATCGTGATGCGCTACGCGAACGAAAGAGTTGAGCTTAACTTCCGCAAGACTTTTTGGATTCTCTTCGTGGGCTGGGGCGTTGGCGTGTTCTTTGGCAACTATCTTTTTTACAAGCTCGGAATAATGAGCTTTCTGCCCTGGCTGAACAACTTTTTTCACTCATTCATCTGGATAGGTCTTTGCCTCAGCTTTCTCTACGCAGGCGCTTATCGAAAACCCCGCTGGGAGCAATTCGCGCTATTCGCAATCTTCAGCTTTATCGTTAAATGTGCGGAGCAGATGATCCTCGGCACGTGGGAGCTGGATCACTTTTTCTTCATTGAAGGCAATCTCACTTACCTCGTCGGCTGGAGCTTGATCGACGGGCTTTATCCGATTCTTTCGGCCTTTGGTCTCAAGCTGGTTTCAAAATTTGTGACAGGAGTAGTCACGCCATGACAGATTCTGCGTCTCACATAGCCCAGCTTCTGCGCAATTGCGAAAAGAGCGGCCTCGCGCCGAACTACTTAGACACGCCTCCCGTGCAAATTGATTCGCGCGGCGGCGATATTTTTGTGATCAGCGATCTCCACCTTGCCTCAGGCAAACGCTATGATGGGACGTACAACGGTTGCGAGAATTTTTTCTACGATCAATCCTTCGAGTGTTTTCTCGAATATCTCAACAGCAACATTGAACCGAACGACCCGCGCGCGCTGCTTGTCATCAACGGCGATTTCGTAGACTTTCTCCGCGTGGGAGAAATTCCGTTGCAGAAAGACGAGTTCGTCGCGTGGGAAGAGCTTCTTAATAAAATCGGTTATGAGCCGAAGCAGACGAGCGACGAACTTGAAACTTCGATTGAAAAAGAGAAGAAGGATAAGTACGGATTGAAGACTCACGATTACAAATCCGTTTGGAAGCTCGCGCGCGTGATCGACGGTCATTCGTTATTCTTCGACGCGCTCGCGCTGTGGCTGAAACGCGGCCACAAGCTAATCATAGTCAAAGGCAATCACGACCTCGAATGGTACTGGCGCGATGTGAGAAATTACTTTCGTCTGGCTCTGGCCGAGCGATTGGCTAAACAGTCAGACGGAAACGTTGAAACAATACTCACAAAAATCATTCTTCCAAACATCACTTTCATAGATCACTCGCTGGTCATTGACAAAGATTTTTACATAGAGCACGGCCATCAATTCGATCCTTATTCTCACGTGCCAGCCAATGAGCCGCGAGTAAACCAAGGCAAAGAGTTGAACATCCCCTTCGGCTCTTTTTTTAATCGCTACCTGCTGAACAAAATCGAATTACATTACCCGTTTCTCGATAACGTGCGACCGCGAGAAAACTTGTTGCCGATTCTGATTAGAGAGAGATTCCCGCTTGCGTTGAAAGTAATATTTCATCACATACCGTTCACGTTAAAGCTGATTCCAAAGAAGCATTATCGCTACATGTTTCGCCGCGTGCTGGGAGTGCTGCTGGCCGTCGGCCTTCCCGTCGCGCTGGTTATCATCTTGCAATGGGATACGATAAATTTATGGTTTTCAAGACCGAAGACGAACGAGCAATCCGCAAGCCTTTTCAGACTCATCCTTGATAGAGGCGGTGATGTCATGAAGAATTTTGGTGTCCTCGTGTTGTCATATGTCTTCTCGCGCTTCGTCGCGTATTTTCAGCTCGTCGAGCCTGATTCGCTCTCGAAAAAAGCGCATGAAGTCTTCGCCAAAAACAGCGATTATCGTTTGATGACTTTCGGCCATACACACAACCCGGATCAATTCAATCAGGATGATCGCTGGTTTTATAACACTGGAACATGGATTCCTATAGTGGAAGCGACGAACGCGGACGTTCGCAATGATAGGACGTACACCTTTCTTCACATTCGCCCCGGCGCTGACGCAAAAGATTACGGCACTGCGCTCAAGCGATGGAACGACGACGCAAGCCGCCCCGAAGCCTTCACAATAATCAACAAGAATTGAACGATAAAACGCTGTGATAATATCACCGTGACTATGAGCCTTGAGCCGATCACTTTAGAAGGCGCGCATATAAGGCTTGCTCCGCTTTCTTTAGCCCATCACGCCCGGCTTTGCGAGATCGGGTTAGACGAACAACTTTGGCGATCAACAACGATTCAGCTCCAAACCTCTGAAGATATGTTCAGGTATATTCAAACTGCATTACAGAGCCAGGCCGAAGGGAATGCGCTACCATTCGTCATTATTGAAAAGGATTCAGACAAAGTTGTTGGCACGACTCGCTACCACAGCATCAACCAGGCGCATCGTCGTTTGGAAATCGGGTTCACCTGGATTGCCGCCGAGTGGCAGCGAACCCGCGTTAACACGGAAGCAAAATATTTAATGCTGAAACATGCTTTTGAAGAGTACAAGTGTGTCCGCGTCGAGTTCAAAGTCGATTTTAGTAACGAGCAATCGAGCCGCGCGCTTATCCGCATTGGAGCCAAACAGGAAGGCGTCTTGCGCAAATACATGTTGTCAGATCATAAGGGAGCGCGAGACCTGATACTGTTCAGCATTATTGACACTGAATGGCCAGAGGTGAAAGCGAATCTGGAAAGGAAACTGAGCTAGTCGTTAAAAAAAAGCAGGCTCAGCAAATCAAGCTCATCGAATTCCTGCGGCGGGCGCGTGCCTTCCGAGCCCGTTTCTTTTTCTTCCATCATCTGCTGTTGCTGCTGCAACTGCTCTTGCCTCATCCGACGGCGAAATTCGCGCTCGAACTGATGAAAGCGCATCACCTGATCTGTGGTGAGCACGTTTCGAACTTCGGAGCGAAGTCGAGATTCCAGCTTGATCTTTTCGCCCTGCGCCGATGCCAACTCATCGGTAGCCCTGCGCACGGTGGCTTCGTCGAACCGCTCGTTCATAATCGCGCGGTCGAGCGCCTGTCGAGCCTGACGAATGCGACGGCCAATAGTGATTCGCTCGTCGTCGTGGCTGAGATGAATATTTCTTATACGCGCATGCTGGTCCGGCGTGAGACCAATAGCCTGCATAACCATTTGCTGAAGTCGTTTTCTTTTCTGATTTGGATTTAGCTTTGGCTGGCCTCCAAGCTGTGGGCGATTTATTCCCCGCTGATTGTTTGGGAACTGATCGCGTCGCCGCTCGATTTGCTGATTGATCCTCTCTGCGCGTTCAATTCTTCGCTGGCGATTCGGATTAGGTCGGACTTGCGCGCTCACGCTACCCGATGCAAAGGATAGTAAAATCGCGATCACAATTAAAACTGGGGCTACGGAATGCTTTTTCATGTTACGCAAACCTCGGCTCTACGGAGCTTCTCCAGTGTTTAGACCATGCCGTAAGCTCGAAAGTCTGAATAATTCTACCACTAATCGGGGGCCGAAGGTCAGAGGACGGAGGCTGGTTCTTGCCTCCATCCCCTGATCCCTGATTAGTTGTCTCGCGGGACGGCGAGCATACGTTCAAGCGCAAGCCGCGCGTCTTGCATGACGTCTGGCTCGACCGTTATCTCGAACTTGTCTTCGATGAGCGACCGCTTCACGTTCTCAAGCGTATTCATCTTCATGTAAGGGCAATGCAAACGGCAACCTATGCAGCCGTCTGCCATGACAAATTCGCGGTCAGGATAGCGCTTCTTCATCTGATGAATGATGCCGCTTTCAGTTGCGACGATGAAAGTCTTAGCGTGCGGATAATTCGCTATGCGGCCAAGCATCGCCGTGGTCGAGCAAACTTCGTCGGCTATCGCGATTATGTCTTCGCGGCATTCGGGGTGAGCGATGACAATCGAATCAGGGAAAGCCGAACGCACTTTTTCGACGTTTGCGCCTCTGAGCACATCATGAGTCGGGCACGCGCCGTCGTAAATAACGACCTCTTTTTCGGGCACCTGCTTTTTGACCCAGTTTCCCAGATTGCGGTCAGGCGTGAACAGAATTTTATCCGTAGGCAAACTGCGAATGACCGACACGGCGTTCGCGGATGTGCAGCAGATATAACTCATCGCTTTCACGTCCGCAGTCGAGTTCACATAAGTGACAACCGTGTGATCGGGATAGCGATCTTTCCACTCCTGCAGGCTTTCGGGCGTGATCGAATCGGCCAGCGAGCACCCGGCAGAAAGGTTCGGCAGCAGGACTTTCTTTTCAGGGTTCAATATCTTCGCCGACTCGGCCATGAAGTGAACCCCACAGAAGACTATCAATTCGGAGTCGGTCTTTTGCGCTTCGAGCGCAAGGCCGAGACTGTCGCCTACGAAATCGGCAACGTCCTGCACTTCGGGCGATTGATAGTTGTGCGCGAGTATGATGGCATTACGCCTGCGCGCAAGCTCTCGAATCTCTTCTATCAAGGCCTTGTGATCTACGCCCGGAACGTGCGCCGGTGAATTCAAGTTAACGATTTGAGTGCTCATTTATCCTCCACTTTAGCCCCGCGATCAGGTCTTATCTTATCCGTGCCCGCAGGGAATATCCTCCAGAATTCTTTTCGCAAGAGGCTGGCTATGGTCGCGCTCTTATTGAGACCATGATAGCGCGCAACGGCTTCCAGCATCGCCACATCCCGGTCAGTTGCCGAATAGGTTCTCACTTTTGTCTTCTGCATGTTAACTTTGCTCTATATAAATTTTATATAAATTTTATATACATAAGATTCATGAAAATCAAGTCGGAGTTGCCCGTCAGTAGCGACAGGAATTGACCGCGCGGCGGCTTGACGGCTAAAATTCCGGCTTCGGTCGGATTGAAGGGCCGGATTATTTCATCAAAGGAGAATCCATCAGAGATGAGAGAGCGTGATCGAGAGATAAAACGAAGACGCCAGCGTTACGAGAAACGCAAAAAGCTTCGCGCGAAACTCGCGGCTGCAAACGAAAGCGAGCGGCCTAAGATTGAAGAGAAGATTCTCAAAACTTATCCCAAGTACACAACATCAATCTAAGCGTTAAGCTCAAGCCGAACAGCAATCAATAAAACAGGGCGAGCAAACAAATCGCTCGCCCTGTTTCTTTAACACCCGTGTGATTAACACTCGGAGTAACCACAGGCGTAGCAGGTATGACATCCTTCGGCGCGCACGAAAGTTGAGTCGCCGCAGTTTGGGCAGAGGTCAGCCGATGTGACAGGAATCGCCATCTCTTTCGATTTCGGCTCTCCCGCGAGCAGCGCTGCTTCGACTCCCATCTCCGAGCCTTGCCCGTCGGATTCGTTGCCGTATGTCACGTTGAGATAGTTTTCCGCAAGCGCCTGGCCTACCGCATCGGGCAAACTCAAGACTCGTCGTTTGCCAAAGCCGTAAGAACGAGCGCCGCCGATGCCCGTTATCTGTTTGACGATTTCGCGCACGCGCTCGACCGGCGATACGGGCGAAGCCATGCGAAGAATGAGCGACATCAAACGACCCATCGCTTCGGCCATAGCCTTGATGTCCGAGCCCGCTTTGCCGATTTCAAGGAAGACCTCGAAAGGCTGGGCTTCTTCGTCTTCGTTCATCGTGATGTGAGCAGTGCCCGAAGGCGTCGCTTTGCTGACGGTGTAGCCTCGGCGTTTGTACGGGCGCGGGCGGACTTTCGGCTGCATCCCTGCGTCGCTTTGAATAAGCTCGCTCGAAGATTTTTCAGTTACAGACGCTTCGGTCACGCTCGACGACGCCTGGCTTGCCGTGCTCGACTCTGCCTTTGCCGATTCGCTCACCTTCTTATCCTCTTCTTTTAGATTGAGCACCTGCACATCGCGCGAGCCATCGCGGTAGATCGTGCCGCCCTTGCATCCCGAACGATATAGCAATTCGTAAACCTCGCGCGTCTGATCCAGGGTGTATGAAGCAGGCAGGTTGCAGGTCTTTGAGATTGACGAATCAACCCAGCGCTGGATGACCGCCTGCACTTTGACGTGCTCTTCCGGCGTCAGATCCATCGCCGTAACGAAGTAACTCGGCATCTGCGCGCCGGGATTTGCCTGTTGCCACTCTTCGAGAACTTTCACGCGCTCTTCGTGCTGGCCCAAACGCGACTTGCGGAAGTAGCTCCAGAAGTAGAACGGCTCGATGCCTGTCGAGGTGCCTACGAGAGTTCCTATCGTTCCGTTCGGCGCTTGCGTGAGCAATGTAACATTGCGCGCGCCCTTTTCGCGGACAGCTTCACGAACGTCTTCCGGCATATTCTGCATGTAGCCCGACTCGAGGAACTTCTCCGCATCGAACATCGGGAACGGCCCCTTCTCTGCCGCGATGTCCGCCGAAGCGTTATAGGCTTCTCCAGAGATGAAGCGATACAGCCTGTCTATGAACTGTACGGATTCGTCCGAGCCATAGCGAATCCCCAAACGAATCAGCATCTCTGCCAGCCCCATTGTATTGAGGCCAACGCGCCGCTCGGCTTTCTGCTGCGAGTAGTTTTCATCGAAGAAGTAAGGCGTCGCGTCAATCACATTATCTAGAAAGCGCACGGAATAACGAACGGCTTTGCCCAGATCGTCCCACGCCACATCACCGTCGCTTACGAATTTCGACAAGTTGATCGCGCCGAGATTGCACACGCCCCAGCCCGGCAGTCCTTGCTCTCCGCAAGGGTTCGTGCAGCCTATGTACCCGGAATCGTAGTACCACGAATTGGACATCTTGTTATAGCGCTCGATAAAAAACACTCCGGGCTCTGCCGATGACCAGGCCGATTCGATGATCGCATCCCAGATCTCGCGCGCCTTCACCGTTCTATGTACGACTATCCCTTTGCCCGCAGCCTGCCACTTGTCCAGATTGCCGTCCCACACTGTCTCGTAGTCAGGGTCTGACGCATCGGGAAAGACAAGGTCCCAATCCGCGTCCGCATGCATGGCGTCCATGAATTTATCAGTGATGCCCACGGAGATGTTCGCGTTAGTGATCTTGCCCATCTCGCGCTTCGAATTGATGAATTCGAGAACGTCCGGGTGCCAGCAGTTCAGTATCAACATAAGAGCGCCACGGCGTGAGCCTCCCTGTTCTATAAGGCCGGTTACGAATGAATAGAGCGCGCCCCACGAGACAGACCCTGACGAGCGACCGTTCACGCCTTTCACATAAGAGTGGCGCGGTCGCAAACTGCTGACGTTTATACCGACGCCGCCGCCGCGCGACATGATCTCCATCATCTGTGAAAGCGTTTCGACTATTCCGCGACGTGAATCCTGCGGCGGGGGGACTACATAGCAGTTATAGAATGTTAGCTCCTGGTCGGTTCCAGCAGCCGTAAGTATTCGACCTGCGGGGACGAATTTCCACCCGTTCAACAGCCAGCGAAAATTATGATACCACTCGTCCGCGCGCTCGCCTTCGACTGCCGCAATGCCGCGCGCCACACGCTCCATCATCTGCTCGGGCGCGGTTTCAATCGGCTTCGATACATGCTCGGACAAACAGTCAATCTGCGTGCCGTCGCGCAATTCAACCGTCACGCGCCCGGCCCCGCCTGCGGCTGTTTCGTCCATCCAGCTCACCATGCCGATCTCGCGCTGGCCGGTCTTTATGTCAACGCAGACGATCACCATATCGCCTGTGGCGAGCGTGCGCTTACGTATATCCTTCATAGCGTAGCGGTCGAGGAATATCTTCTGTCCAAGTTCGCTGAGTTGATTGTTATCAACGACTCCCCCGGCTTTGCGCACATCAGCGTGTGGGACTAGAGGTGAAATCGAATCTTCGAGTGAGGTCTGGCTGTTGGGATTCTGTGGATCGCCGACAGATCGGGTAGACATTACTTATTTCTCCTTATTCACAATCATTATAATCTATAATGCTGGCGCAATCCTGCCTGTTTGAGAGAAACCAATCCGGTTCCCTGCGCTTGCCGGGTAAGTCGGGGCTATGGGATTTCCTTCTGACTTGGAATTGTCTTACAGCTCGGCTCCTGGTTTCCTGCCTGCTGACCGGACCGGCTGCTTCCAGGTGTGACTACTCTTAATGCCCACTTCTTGCTCACTGCTTATAGCGAAATTTCGCTACGCACTCCCGGGTCAAAACCGACCTAAACTCAAACCTTACAATAAGGTTCGGGCGGACTGACCACAACGGCTTACCTGCTATCTTTTGTGCTGCTGTATCCCTCGCAGCGGATTCGGAGTTTACTCTATACCTAGCCGTCTGTCAATCAAAAAGTACAATATATTGTGGTTTAAGGAGATAGGAAGCTCTGGGCTTTGCTAAAAAAGTCTTGAAAATGTTACCCCTAGAAACACACGTTTTCCACATTTTGAGCAAAGGCCATTTCTGCTCAAAAAGTCGGTTTTGATACACCCGTAGTAGATAGTTAATCCTGCCTCTAACCCCTTAATGTTTCGGCCTACCTTTTAGACGTTTGGGTAAATCCAGATCATCGTCAATCAATATATCTGTGGAAACGCCTGCTACTTGTGCATAGCGCAGCAAGACGATCAGTGAAGGCTCGCGCTCCCCATGCTCAAACATAGATATGTGAGATTGTCCAAGCTCGTCAGCCAGCCCTAATTCCCGAATCATACCATTTTGCGAAAGCCCTAGCTCGTTTCTGATACGAGCTAACTTTTTTGCAAGCTTGGCAGGTTTCCGCCTTGATTTACGCCCCATCAGGATAAACCTCCCTGATGAGTTATTTTCAGCTTGCCACTAATCACATTTGTGATTAGTATGGAATCGTACTTTAAGCTCGCCAGAAATCGCCCGGTCTGAAGCTTTCTGGCGGCTCGCATGATCTTTAATGCGGAGCCATCTTATTCATAGGGATATGTTGCCGATATTAGCACACATAACGCGATGTTGCGATTACACAGATATTAAGTCGCCGCAAGAGCAACGATGAGTAGTTAAGTTGTAACTTAACGCTTAACCTTTATATCTAAGCGTCAATGCAGTAAGTAGCATCACAAGCAACTCTAGCTCTGAAACTGAATCTTGCTGAGTATCTTGATTCCCGATACTAGAAGTTGACAGGTTGTGACTTTCTGGATTGTCACACGTGCAATAAACAGAACCGCCAGCTACCGAATGCCCCGCATACGCAGGGACAAACGAAAGGAATATCATGAGCACAACCACGATCAAGCGTTTTCTCATGCTTTTATCCTCCGCTAGAAATTTGGAGCGTGAGCAATTGTATCAACTCATAGAGAAAGCCGAGTATTGCTATTGCCTCAAAAATGAGAAGGGTAAATTCGAGTTCGGCAAAGCCCTATCGCTTTTCGCCCCTCCGTTTGATCTCATAGGCGATTATTACCAGTCATATTATCTCTACAAATCCGGTCAAAAGGACGTAGCCAGAGAGAAGCTACAAAGGGTGCTTGATGAAGGCGCGCAAGCGTATAAAGACAAGGCATTACTCACTCTTGGAGCAATAGAGCACGCAGAGCATAACATTGATGAAGCTATCAAGCTGAGATTTGCCGCATCAAAAAGCGAGTTCCTTCCGATACATGTTGAAGCCGCAATCGGTATAGCTTCGGTTCTTGGCTCGCAAGGCGAACATCCAAAAGCTATTGAACATCTTGAGCGAGTATTGCCGCTCCTGTCTAAACTTGGCAATGTGCCATTACCTTTTGATGTGCTTAACAGCTACGCGACAGAGTTAGCAGAAATCGGCAAGATAGAACTAGCATCTGAGGTAATCACGCCCGTTATAGTCAGTCCTTACACATCGGCTTATAGGAACTGGCTTGACACCGCAAGAGAGATAGGCGAGAAGTCATCAAGAAAAACAATGCTGACAATCAACAGATCGAATGTAATCGCTTTCCCCATTAAAGAGTTGCCAGAACCTGAAGCAATCGAAGAAACGGAAGCGGAGCCAGAAGAAACGCGATTCGCTCTATCTAGTTTCATCAGTGATGACTTTAACATTCGAGACAAAGTAGAAGATTGGGTTTACGGCTCAATGAAAGCAAACGACTTCGGCACGCTTATGATAGCCATCGCAGAAAGCGAAGATGATATTGAGCGAGACATGATTATCGAAGAGGTTATTGAGAACACATTCCGGCTCACGCCAGAAGGCATGGAAGCAAAGCAGCGATGGCGAGAAGGCATTATCGCCAAGATCAAAGGCGAGACAGACAGCCCTGAATCTGATTAGTCCTTTCAAGCATTATTTACGTGATTGACATTCCATTATTGTAGGAGTATCGTTAAGGCCGTTTTTTCTGTTTTCATGTTTCGCCTTAACGGGTTAGGTGAACATCTTAGCGGCGGGTGTAATAGCTCGCCGCTTTTCTTTTTTGATATAATCCCTTCATCAAAATCGGCTCGCCTTACTCTCGTCTAGCTAACGAGAGGAAAGGTCACAACTTCCCTGATGTGACGGGCGAGCCGAAACATTTATCAGGGACTGGCTACGGGGAAGCCTGACATGGATATTGACGACAAGGATGCCGAGCAAATTGCCAAAGATTTGATTAGTGAACTCGCACCCGATTGGGAAGAGACGCCTATCGTCCGCATTATTAAGGAAAACGACTCTTACATTTTTGAATTCACTTTACAGCCTAGAGCTATTTATCGGTACGCTCACTTAGTTAAGCGGCCTACGTCTCCTTCGATTTTTCGTTTTAATCCACTCGCAGAAGCTACCGAGATTGTGATTAGCACTGCGTTTACATTGAACCCTGACTTAGCGAGTGATGCAAGAATCGCCCAAATAGCTATCCGAAATATTGCCAGGAGACAAATAATTCAAATGCTTATGTCTGCCTCTGATGTCTTTACTGACGCGATGTGGCAGGCGCGCATAATTGGAGAAACGATAACTAGCGTTAGAAGCACGAAAGTAATCGGCAGACCCGACATTGCCAGAGGGCTTATTAAATCGGCTATGGCAATGATTGAAGAAAAACTACGCAATTATTTCGGCGAAATCAAACAAAAACAAAACCCGAAGATCAACCAGTTGAGCGTTCAAACTGCGTTGAGTACATTTTACCCAATGTTCAGAGATACAGGACAGATACCATCACAGAGGCGGTTCGCCAAAGCGTTAGGCGTCACCCCCAAAGGATGGCGCGACTATCTCAGTAATCATCAATTTGGCGATCATGATACGGCTGTTCGGCAATGGCTTGAACAAATGCTCCCCCCTACATCAACCCCTATAAATTAGGTGGGGACTTGTTCCGTTCCGACAAGTCCCCTGGGGACTTGTTAAGCCCGAACAATTCCCCAATGGGGATTGTTGAAAGCAAACAACTCCCCAATTGACGAATTCTCTAATGAGAGTAAACTGACTTTTTGCGTAAGGGAGATTGACGATGTAGAGAATTGAGCGCAAATGAAGAGAACTGGAGTGATGCTCTAACATCACTCCGTTCTAAAACTAAAACTGACTTTCCGGTTTCACAACCAACCCGCATAGGACTGCGGGCATGGAGGTTGCTTTGTTAAAAATAGGGTTAAAACTACGACTTGTCAAGGTTAAATACAAGGTTCGCCGTTACCGCCATAAGAGAGTTATCACGCTCCGTATTGGCTTCGTTACCATCGCTCTAAAAGTACCCATATGAGAATTAGCCCTGATCTTCAGGGCTTTATAGGGCGCTGACGTGGCTTGTTCCAGTAAGGGCTTTTACACTTCGGACATACGCGAGGCTCTTGCTCAGAATGTAAATCTTTGGGCAGCCATTCATGTTCACAGCGCCCGCACTTCCAACCCCATACGGTCATCTTTATTTTTGGCATAACGGGGTTAATATACCATCGAATAATATATACGGTCAAGTGATAATTAGCTTGACAGTATATATACCTTGTAGCAGTATAACCGTAGCTTAAAACTACGGAGACATGGCAATGAGTGAGAGACAACAGAAAGCATTAGTAATCGCGGCAAAGAGCAAGCTAACAAAGAAGGGTGATACATGGCTAGTACCTTCACAATCAGGCGATGAAACATACAAGGTTAATAATGTTGATCCTGATTGGCCTACGTGCACATGCCCAGACTTTGAGTTGAGGCGCATTCATTGTAAGCACATCTATGCGGTTGAAATCGTCATTGAGCGTGAGCAAAAAACGACCACGAAGAAAACCAAGACGAGCGATGGCGAAGTCACTACAACGACCGTAACGGAGACTGTTAAGTTGAGATACAAACAGGTCTGGAAAGCCTATACCAGCGCACAGATGCAAGAGAAAGCAAAGTTCCTTGAGCTATTGCATGCCCTCTGCGCTAACGTGGATGAGCCTATACAGCACATGGGCCGCACGCGCATGCCGATGTCTGACATGCTGTTTGCCACTGTTTACAAAGTCTATGCTTCCGTTTCCTCTCGTCGCTTTATGACCGATCTGAAAGACGCTTGCGCTCGTCGCTACATCTCGAAACTGCCATGCTACAACTTAATTAATCTGTATCTCGACAAGGAAGAATTAACGCCCTATCTACAATGGTTGATTACTCAATCGGCCTTGCCGTTGAAGTCTGTAGAAACTAACTTCGCGGTTGATTCATCGGGATTCAGCACGAGCCAATATGAGCGTTGGTATGACGAAAAGTACGGCAAAGAAGAAAGCAAGCGCGATTGGGTAAAAGCCCATGTCATGTGCGGAGTGACAACAAACGTTGTGACCTCTGCCGAGATAAGCGGGGCACATGGCGCAGATCACAACTTCTTTGCCCCGCTCTTTAATGAAACCGCAAAGCGATTCAACGTAAAGGAAGTCTCTGCCGATAAAGCATACTCAAGCTATGCCAATATGAGAGTTGCTGAGAATAAACAGACAGTACCTTACATTGACTTCAAAGCTGGCTCGGTTGGTACGAGCAAGTGTGAGATATGGAACAAGATGTTTCACTACTACAGCCTGAATCGAACCGATTTCATGAATCACTATCACAAGCGCAGCAACGTAGAAACAACCTTTAGCATGATTAAGGCAAAGTTTGGAGGTTTCGTAAGGTCTAAACTTCCGGTTGCTCAAACTAACGAAGTGCTATGCAAGATTCTCTGTCACAATATCTGCTGTTTGATTCAGAGCATGTTTGAGCTTGGGGTTGAAGCCTCATTTTAACACGAGGCGGCCTAATGAATTTCGTCTTTCAAACGTATTGGGAATCCCTGATTATTGAAAGGCGCAATCAGATGGTTATGCATGTTAGTTGCTACAGGAATCAACTTATCAAACAGGATATTTCGCCCAACCAACATGCCACTTTCAAGATTATAATAACAGGGAATGCCATAATAGGAAGCATAATGAGTGAACCTGCTTTTATCTATATACATAAGTGAACCTCTATTTATTGCAAACTGTTGATTCCATGAGGTATATTATTATTGCTTAGAGGCCCCGATGTTTGCCTCTTTCGGGTAAGTCAGACCTGCTTATGCGTGCGGTCACTTACCGCCGGAAAGGGGTGAAAGGTATGGCAGACAAGCCAAAGGTTCCTGCGGGATTCCGGCTCATTTTTAGAGCTTGGTATACCGACAAGAACGGAAACCGAGTCTACGCTAAAGACTACGGGGTAAAAGCCTGGCCGCTTTTAGTACCCGTTAAGAAGTAGCTAGAGCTAACTGGGGGCCTCTAAGTACTTAGCTTTAGGCCCTTTTGTATTCAAAGTATTAAACGCCTATATAGTTGCCGAGTTCCAGAATGCGCTTTGGTATCGTAATGAGGCTCAAAAGGCATGTCAAGGATTATTTCCACAGTTTTTCCACATTTTTTGCTTGAATTTCGTCAAGCAAACAGCTATAGTACCATCATCCGAACGCCGCTAGGGCGGCACTAAAAATCGTGAAGTCCCTCTTCTGCGACTGATACAGCAGAAGGGGGATTTCGCATTTAAGGACTACAAATGAAGAAGACAGCCGTCCTTCTCGATCTCGGCTTTGCACTTGTGAAATTATACCCACTACTTGGCAATAGGAACCCTACAGCCGTAGAAGTTATAGAATTTGCAAAACGCTGCATAGCTGGTGATGAAGAGTTGTTCAGAATCTACTGCTATCATTGCTTGCCCTATGACGGCACTCAAACCCATCCTCTAACGAAAGCACATATTAATTTCGCCACCACACCCATGTTCAAAGCCATGCGCGCGCTCATTCAAGACCTGAAGGCCAGCGACCATGTAGCCGTTCGCTTGGGTGAATTGTCTTTCGATGGCTGGCGAATAAAAGCTTACTCAGCAAAACAGATTGTCAAAACCGGCAGGGCGTTAATTGCAAGTGACTTCGTGCCTGATCTAAAACAAAAAGCTGTTGATATAAAAATCGGTCTCGATGTCGCTTGGCTCTCTAGCAAATCAATCATTGAAAGAATAATTCTCGTTACGGCTGATAGCGATTTTATTCCCGCAATGAAGTTTGCCCGCCGTGAGGGCGTGCAAGTCATTCTAGTAACGTTAGGTCATAACCTGCTCAAGCAGGAAATGAGAGAACATTCTGACGAGTTAAGGGCCGTCACTTACCCCTAACACTCCACTACTACATTACGGCTGACTTTTTGAGCAGACTCCCGACTTTTTTAGCAGAAATACTTTTTGGGCAGTTTTTTAGCAAAGCCGAAGCTCTGGGCCTTGCCCAAAAAGTCTGTCAATCGTTACCCCTAGTTACAGGCGTTTTAGACATTTTGGTTGGAAGGCTATTTTAACCAAAAAGTCGGTTTTAGTACGGTTTTATAGCCTATTGAAATATGGGCAAAATAAAGCCCGCCACCGAATGATGACGGGCCGGACGGTACAGAAAATGAGAGTGAGAAAATCAATCAGAGAATGCGGGTTCAATCCCAAGCTCATACGTGCTCTGAATCAAGCAACAGATGTTGTGACAAAGGATTTTACAAAGCACTTCATTAGTTTGTGCGACTGGAAGTTTCGCTCTGACGAACCCGCCAAACTTGGCTTTTATCATGCTAAAGGTCGTTTCGACGTTAGACCGCTTGTGGTAGTGAGCCATGAAGTCTGCGCGGTTCAGATTATAGTAGTGAAACATGCGATTCCAGATTTCGCACTTGCCCTTATCAGTCGAGTTGCTTTTGAAATCAATGTAAGGGACTGCGCCTTTATTATCTACCAATCGCATGTTGGCAAAGCTCGAATAAGCCTTATCTGCGCTGACTTCCTGCACATTGAATCGCTTCGCAGTCTCATTTACGAGCGGTGCAAAGTAGTTGTGATCTGCGCCATGCGCCCCGCTGATTTCAGCAGACGTTACAACATTGGTTTTGACTCCGCACATAACATGGGCTTTGACCCATTCGCGCTTGCTTGCTTCTTTCCCGTACTTTTCGTCATACCATCGGTCATACTGAGAAGCAGAAAAACCCGACGAATCAACCGCGAAGTCAGTCTCTACAGACTTGAGAGGCAGCGCAGATTGAACTATCAGCCATTGCAGATAGGGCGTGAGTTCTTCTTTTTCGAGATAGCCATTCACGGAGTTGTAGCATGGGAATTTCGAGATATAGCGACGCGCATAAGCATCTTTCAGATCGGTCATGAATTGTCTGGAAGAAACCGATTTATAAATCTTGAACACAGTGGCGAAAAGCATGTCCGACATCGGCAAGCGAGTACGGCCCCTCGTTTGTATAGGCTCATCAACGTTAGAGCAGAGGGCATGGAGCAGTTCAAGGAAACGGGCCTTTTCGTTCATCTGAGCGGAGTTGTAGGCTTTCCACACTTGTTTGTATCTCAGTTTGACAGTCTCGGTGACAGTGGTTGTAGTGACTTTGCCATCGTTCGTTTTCTTCGTGGTCGTAGTCGTTTTTCGCTCACGCTCAATCGTGTATTCAACCGCGTAGATGTGCTTGCAGTGAATGCGCCTCAACTCGAAATCGGGGCATGTGCAGGTAGGCCAATCGGGGTCGGTATTATCAACCTTATACTCTGTACCATCGCCAGTCTGCGACAGGCAAGTAAGACCGCTCAGACTTTTTGGTTGGCTCACCTACTTTTTGGTTGGTTTTACTTCTTGGTTACTTTTTGGGCAAAGCCGAAGCTCTGGGCCTTGCCCAAAAAGTCTGCGATTTGTTACCGCCAGTTACAGCCCCTTTGTACATTTTGGTTGGAAGGCGATTTCAACCAAAAAGTCGTTTTCCGTACACACTTTACGCGAAGGGATGTACACTTGCGAAATGGAAAAAACATCTATGGAAAAAAAGCCTGATGACGGTCTTAAACCCATTAGGCAAGGCATTGTCAGCAACGCTCTGTTTCAGTTTCTCTATCAAGGGGTGCCAGCTATGATGGCGTGGATTGCAACAGTCTTTGCCTACCTCGTTGGCTATTCACCTATTATGGTTATCATTATTGGCGGTTTAGTACTTCTCATTTTCGTATTAGTGGGATACTTTGTGAGAATCCAGAAAGAAAAACGCCATGCATTAAACAGAGAATTGCCCAACCAAACAGCGCAAGAATTACAAGCCATCAAAACTTCGGCTGCGGCTGTTGAGAAGCTAGAAAATCGCATAACAGAACTGGAAGCCAAAACAGAACAAGATGCTGAAATCATAGAGCAATCCAAAACAAGAATAGAGGAACTTGAAAAAGAATCCCAGATTTTGAAGACTGCGGAGGATTTTCAAAAAAACCAGTTAACATGGCACAAAGCCAAATCTCAATGGCTGCATGAGGCCGCTGAAAAAGAGCGAGAGAAAATAGGCAAATTTGTAGTAGTGGAAAGATGCACAGTTAGCCTCGACTCTCTTTCAATAGAAGCTCCCTATATTGTATTTGATTTCCATGTTTTTAATGGCTCTGTTTACAAGGTATCTGTAGTTGATTCAGTAAGTGGCTTTATAAAGTTCAAGGGAGCACCGCTTGATAAACCAGCGCGGATTATTAACAACCAAATGGAAAATTGCCCTCTTGGGGAAAGGAATTATTTTAGAATCCGCCAGAGTGTCTTTACAGATGAGGACCATGCGTATATCCAAAGCATTCAAAGAGTCCGGCAATCTATTCGATTTTTCCGAGTTGGTTGTTAATATCAGTTTTACTGATGGGCAATCAGACCCTAAAACCGCTCGACTTGATCTAACACGCGGCATGCAACATGCCGACTTAGAAAACAAGATTATAGTGCTAGAAAATGAAATTAATCAGGCAAAACAGGAACTAACAGAGAAAGTAAAACAGGAGCGTCGTTATGCGGCATTGATCGCAACAGTTTCTATCGGTCAAACATTATTCGCGCAGTTAGTTGACGATCAAATAATCAACCCAACGCGCCTTGCTATGTGGCGAAGTGACGCGACTGCCATGTTAATATTCCATTTTGGGAAAGATGCTGCAATCGAAATTTTCGGCAGTGGGGATTATACGCCCCCTGATAACCTGCCAGAGCAAAGAGAATGGCTAAAAAATTATGTGAATAAATTGGGCAATCTCGGTCAATGAATAATCATAATATTCTTTTAACGTCAGACAATCCGCTTTCATAGCGTCTCAACCCCTATGCCTACACCGTAATCAAAATCTCAGCCCTATTTTTTGGCCTTTGTCTGTCGCGGTCTATTCCAGTAAGGATTCTTGCACTTAGGACAGACACGCGGCTCCTGTTCTGTGTCACGAGGTATCCATTGATGCCCGCATCGCTCACATAGCCATGCCCATACGCTTACCTTTACTCTTGCCATACTGAGAGTATATTACTCTGACTATCGTATGTAAAGGTAAATATTTTGATTGACTTGCTATTTACCTTGTAGTAAAATAGCTGACGGTAAATAGCAGGTTATGGAGGCATGGCGATGAGCGAAAGGCAACAGAAAGCACTTGAGATAGCAGCGAGAACGAAACTTAAAAAGAACGGTAACAACTGGATTGTGCCGTCTCAGACTGGCGATGGTACGCAATACAAGGTTGATAACTCCAATCCCGATTGGCCTACCTGCACATGCCCAGACTATGAGTTGAGGCGCATTCACTGCAAGCATATTTACGCGGTTGAATACACGATTGAGCGCGAGAAAAAGACGACTACGACCAAAACCAAAACCAGTGATGGCGAAGTCACTACAACGACAGTAACCGAAACTGTCAAACTGAGATACAAACAAGTGTGGAAAGCCTACAACAAGGCGCAGATTAACGAAAAGACAAAGTTCCTTGAATTGCTTCATGCCCTTTGCTCTAACGTGGATGAACCTATCCAAACGATGGGCCGTACTCGTTTGCCAATGTCTGACATGCTTTTCGCTACCGTGTTCAAGATATATGACTCTGTTTCTTCCAGACGATTCATGAGTGATCTTAAAGACGCTTGCGCCAGACGCTATATCTCTCGGATGCCATGCTACAACTCAGTAAATGGCTATCTCGAAAAGGACGAACTGACACCTTATCTGCAATGGCTCATTACTCAATCCAGCTTGCCTTTGAAATCGGTTGAAACTGACTTCGCCGTTGACTCATCGGGATTTTCTAGCAGCCAGTTTGACCGATGGTTTGATGAAAAATATGGCGAAGAAAAGAGCAAGCGCGACTGGGTAAAAGCCCATGTTATGTGCGGAGTGACTACGAACGTCGTAACCTCTGCCGAGATAAGCGGAGCGCATGGCGCAGATCACAACTTCTTTGCACCGCTTTTCAACGAGACTGCCAAGCGATTCAACGTGCGAGAAGTCAGCGCAGACAAGGCATATTCAAGCTATGCCAATATGAGAGTCGCTGATAACAAGGGCGCAGTGCCTTACATTGATTTCAAAGTCAACGCTACTGATAAAGGTAAGTGTGAAATCTGGAACAAGATGTTTTACTACTACAATCTGAATAGAACTGATTTCATGAATCACTATCACAAGCGCAGTAATGTTGAAACAACCTTTAGCATGATAAAAGCTAAATTCGGTGGCTTCGTGAGATCAAAACTTCCAGTCGCGCAGACGAATGAAGTGTTATGTAAAATCTTGGCGCATAATATCTGTTGCTTGATACAGAGCATGTATGAGCTAGGGATTGAGCCAGACTTCGCAACCGCTTAATATTCTGCCTAAGCCAAACAGCCGCAAGCAATGAGCGCCGAAAGGCGCTCATTGCTTTTATTCGTATAGTTTCTGTGATATACATCGCACTACGCTTTGTGAGGGTTCGGTAAACGTCACTACAAAACCACAAATTTAGGAGAAGCCATGAATCTATTTTCTAGAGTAAAGAAGCCGTTTGGTCTTGCAGTATTAGTTTTGACACTGGTGCTGTCAGGTGCTTTCCTTCCATCAAGCAGAGTTAGCTCTTCAGCACGATTTTTTCCGACATCGGTGCAGGTTACCTACTACAGTAGCGCGAGCCACACAACAGTGGTTGGCATCCGTGAGATTAGCTGTAATGGAACGTCCCGTCTTACTGGAACCACCTCGCAGTACTATCAAACGGAGATTATAAATACTTGTTGCGGCTCTGAAACTTGTTAAATCTTAAAATCCCCGCAGTTTGTTGTGAGGGTCGCCGCTTGCTGATTAGTCGGCTTTTTATTGCCCGACTGGCAACCAACATCAACACGGCTGAACCTATGCCAGATCGAATGACTGAAGCGGTGAAGCCGAAAGAGTAACCAGCGGGCATGGAGTCGCGATGCGAGCGCGGCTCTTTTTACCCTTAGCTTTGCCAAAAAGTGCCGTCTGTAAAAACCTAATTTGATTCCCGCCTAGAACCTCGCCTCTGAATCTCACTTTCCATTTGACTCCTGAGTATTTTGCGCTACACTTTGCCAGACAGATATTAAGTCGCCAATAGAGCGACAGAAAAACTAAGCTGTGTAATACCTAATACTTTTTAGGCTCTCAGTCTGAGCCAAAACATCAGAGCCACAATCACGATACCTAGCGCGGCACTATTATCACTAGGAGATTGACTTTGTTGATTCGTGTTATGTCCTCTGCATTCGCCTGGATAATCCTCGATACATCCCACTGTCTCGCAAGAGCAGGCATAACCGCCAGCTACCGTATGGCCCGCAAGAGCAGGAAACGAAAGACACAAAATGAGCAAGAGAACAGCTAACAATCTTTTCATACTTCCCTCCATGCCGCGATTGTATCAACAGATACTCACTGGCGTAGCCAGTTACGAGGCTTTAGGGAAGCGCATTATTAGCCAGATCAAAGCCGCCCATGCTTTTCGACAGGTTGAACAGGTTAGAGAACTTGCAAGAATCCTGATTAATATTCCGATAAAAGAATATCAGTTAATTGCTCAGTATTATCTCGTTTGGTGCAAGTGTCGAGAATATGAATATCCAGCCACAACCCTAGAAAGAATCATTGAGCAATCGCAGACCTATAAAACCGAAGCGTTATTCTCAAGAGGCGCGATTGAATGGTACAAAGGGAAAAACGAAACCGCTTTATACTTCTATAAAGAGGCTCTGAAAACTTCTCCCACTATTTCAGAGTACGTTGACTTATCCAGAACCATAGGTGTGTTGAAAGCGACGGAAGGCTTTCACAAATCCGCTCTGAAAGATTTAGAAAACTTAGAACCACTTATCAGGCATGTTGAGCCGCGATTGTATTATGACTTTCTCAACTCTTATGCTATTGAGCTTGGCGAAGCTGGCCGAATAACTGAGGCTCGCAATATCTCACAGGTTGTAATAAACTCGCCTTTCGCTTTCGCCTATCCCGAATGGCAAGAAACGGCCAACGATCTGAAAGAGCCTAACCGCTCACTCGTTATTATCGGGCCATCAAAGTTTACCCCTAACAACGTACTCCCCATGCCAGCAAGTGAGCATGTAGAAATAGAGCAAACCAGCTATAATCAACCCGCGAAAGTTTTCAACCTCCAACGATTGAGAAAGAAAATGGCTAAAGGCAAAAAGGGCAAAAAAGACAAAAAGGACAACGGCGAAAACATCTTTGATGAAAACATTGATGAGATGGATGACAGAGACTTGTTAGCTACCCTGATTCAAATCGCCGCTAGAGAAGATGCTGATGAAGAAAAACTCCGCAAGATCGTCAAGTATGCCATGAAGGTTATGACTGAGCCTTACAAGCCAGAGCCGGATGGCGATGACACAGAGGGAGCATCAGCCACGCCTAGAGTCGAGCGCAGCCTGCCTAAGAAGTAACTACCCTTGTATAATACTTGAGCGATTCATAATAGACCTATGTAGGACTTTTTGGTTGGCTTACCTACTTTTTGGTTGGTTTTACTTCTTGGTTACTTTTTGGGCAAGGCCTGAGCTTGGTATCTCTCAGGAAAAGCTTGCTGAGCGTTCTGGCCTACATCGTACCTATGTTGCGGATATAGAGCGCGGGATAAGGAATGTTTCGATTGAGAATGTGGAGAAGCTCGCAAGCGCTTTAGAGCTTTCTATCTCTGCTCTGTTCGCTCAGTATGGGGTGGATAAGTAAGGTAGGAGTTAAGCAGTAATGTTTCAATCTCTATGAACACACCTCAACTAATTAACGAACGGTAGATGTCCGCATAGGCAAGCTATTTAGATTTGCGAATCAAAGCGCCTGATTAAGTGTAGGAATCAGGGGCAAGGAAGATTGCATACACATGCGCACTGAGTTCGATTCCAATGATAATAGGGTGGACATACCTGTGGCGTGCACTCCATGTTTGCGGCCTTAGCTTTGACTTGTGGGGCTGAACCTACAAAGCCAAGACACATGACTAAGAGGCACAATATCAAAAGCCTTACTACAAGGGATTTGGACATGATATTCCTCCGAACATTCGGGAAAAGTTTTCATTCTGCTTCGCAAGCTGACAAGCGATGAACTTGCTTCGGGATATTGCGAAGTGATTAACGTGATGGCCGCTACTTTAGCTCTAACGCGGTGATATGTAAAGCGGTCAATCAGACTTTTTGAGCAGACCTCAGACTTATTTAGCCGGATTAGTTCTTGAGCAGTTTATTAGCAAAGCCTCTTGCATATCGCTTCGTTGATCTGCGCGACGGGTAGCCTGCTCTGAACGAAACCGCCAAACTATCAGGCTGAAAGTGGTTTCAACATTAGACAGCTTGTGATAGCGCATTATAAACTCTGCGCGATTCAGGTTCTAGTAATGGAACACGCGATTCCATCAAAGGGCCTGCTCGTGTACCAGCTCGGCCATAAACGAACTGCGCACGAGCGGACCTGCGAAGACCGCGCGAAATCCCAACCGCTCTCCGTGCGCTTTATACTCTTCAAACACATCAGGGTGGATGTACTCTTCGACCGGAAGATGGTGTCTGGTAGGTTGAAGATACTGGCCTATGGTCGCAACGTCTACGCCGTGCGCGCGCAGGTCTTCGAGCAATCGCTTCACTTCGTCGCGCGTTTCTCCAAGCCCGACCATGAAACCGGATTTCGTCAGCACCTCAGGCGAATGCAAACGCGCACCTCGTAGCACGTCGAGCGATTGCTGGTATTCTGCCTGCGGGCGCACTCTTCGATAAAGGCGAGGCACTGTTTCGACGTTGTGATTGAAAGTGTCGGGCCGCGCATCGAGTACAGTGTGAAGCGCGTCGAGGTTTCCTTTGAAGTCGGGTGTGAGCACTTCGATTTTTGCGAGCGGCAAGCGGCGGCGGACTGCGTGAACGGTTCTTGCGAAATGCTCGGCCCCGCCGTCCGGCAACTCGTCTCGATTGACCGAAGTGATGACGACGTAGCGGAGTGATAGTTGAGCCGCAGCCTCGGCTACTTGCTCAGGCTCACCTGCGAGCGCCTCCATCGGCAGCCCTCGACCCGTTTTGACCGAGCAGAAGCCGCAACTGCGCGAGCAGATGTCGCCCAGTATCATGAAAGTAGCCGCGCCGCGCGCAAAGCAATCATTTCGATTCGGGCATCGCGCCTCTTCGCACACGGTATGCAGCCCGCGAGTCCGCAGCATCTTCTTCAGTTCGTGATCGGCTTCGACGTTGCGCTGCGGCTTGCGAAGCCATTCAGGCAATCGCGGCCCGACTTTCGGTTTCAGCCCTTCGAGTTGAACAAGCATGTCCATTTATTTCTGCGGCCAGGGATATATCATCACGCCCTTTTTGCCCTGGCTCGACAATTCATTGGCGATCTGTTGAGCGTCCTCGCGCGTCTTGTAAGGCCCGATGTGAACGCGGTAGAGCGTGTCCCGGTTGCTTGGGCCTTGCGTATAAGCGCTCGGGTATTTGCGGCGAATCTCCATCATATACTGATTAGCCTGCGCCTCTGTGCCGAAAGACCCGCCGACCCAGACGACATAGGCTGTATCGCTTGTCGCCTCTTGTTCGCCTGCTTGCTTCGCTGGCTGATTCTGATTTCCTGCGGTGTTCGTGTTCGCGCTTGGCGCTGTGTCTTGCTTTACGACGTAAAGCCCTGCCCAGAAAGCGCCTAAAAGCAAAGCTATGCCTACGACGAAAATTGCTACGACTTGTTTATTGCTCATGGCTTTCGGTCTAACTCACTCCCACCGGCTCGCGGGGCTGAACCGTAAAAGTTTCCTGCTTAGGCTTCGGATGCAACAGAGCTTGAATGATATCAACCGGGATCGGAAATACAACAGTCGTGTTTTGCTCCACGCCGATTTCCGTGAGCGTCTGGAGATAACGCAACTGCAGGGCGATAGGCTCGGCGGCGATTGTGCGCGCGGCGGCGAGCAGTTTTTCGGAAGCCTGATATTCGCCTTCGGCGTGAATGATCTTCGCGCGCTTCTCTCGTTCCGCTTCTGCCTGTCGCGACATCGCACGCCGCATCTCCTGCGGCAGGTCTACGGCCTTGATTTCGACTAACGATATCTTGATGCCCCAGGGGTCTGTGTGGAGGTCTAAAATCTCCTGCAATCGCGCGTTCAGTTTATCACGCTCCGCCAGCAGATCATCAAGGTCGGCTTCGCCCAGGACTGATCGCAAGGTGGTCTGAGCGAGTTGCGAAGTTGCGTACAGGTAATTTTCGACTTCGACGACGGCGCGGCGCGGGTCAATTACTCGGAAGTAGACGACCGCGTTTACCGAGACCGTTACGTTATCGCGCGTGATGACATCCTGCGGCGGCACGTCGAGCACAACCGTGCGGAGGCTGATTCGAACTATGCGATCAATCGGGCGGAAGACCAGGATGAGGCCCGGCCCCTTCGCTTCGGGGAGCAAGCGACCCAGCCGAAATATGACTCCACGTTCGTATTCGCGCAGGATGTTGATGACGCTGAGGATGTAAATCAAGGCGATCACAGCCGCTATGATTGGCAGCGTTAAAAGTTCCTTTGGCATACTCACCTCCTATTCTAGTTGCTTATCGCTTCGAGGGAAAGGTTGTTAATTTCCAGTTTCTGATCATTCAATCGCGGAAGCTTTTTTCGGAATTACTGCCGTGTTCTTCTCCGCTTCAACATCAAGCGTGAGACCGTCAATGTCTGTGACACGCACATCCTCGCCCGCCGCTATGCTCATGTCGGAGCGCGCGCGCCATAATTCGCCGCGCACAAAGATCGTTCCTTCGGGAGCAATCGCAGTATGCGCTCTGCCTCTGAGTCCGATCATCCCCGCCGTGCCTGTCGTCACTTTCATGCGACGCGCGCGCAAGGCAAGCTTCAGCATGAAAACAAGTATCACTGCGAATGGAACGATGACCGCAAGCACCAATCCCAAAGGCAACTTCAACTCAGGGTTCGGAACGTCAATCAGTATCATCGCGCCAGTGACCGCCGCGACTATGCCGCCAAGTCCCAATATGCCGAAGCCCTGAACTTTTGCTTCGAGGACGAACAAACCCGCTGCGACTCCCATCAACAGCACGCCCGTCAGGTTTATCGGCAGCATGTGGAAACCGTAGAGCGCAAGCACGACCGAAACAGAACCGACAACGCCCGGCACGATTGCGCCGGGATGCTGGAACTCGAAATAAACGCACAGCGCGCCTATCACGAAAAGAATGAAAGCCATGCGCGGGTCTGCCAGCGCCATCAATAGTCGCTGGCGCACGGACGGCGTGGCTTCCACCACCTTTTCATCCGCGAGTTGGAGCGTCGTTTTGCTCCCATCAAAGCGCGTGATACTGCGGCCATCTAGTTGCGCGAGGAGGTCTGATTCGTCGCGCGCGATTATTTCTATCAAATGTTTTTCGAGCGCCTCGCGCTCTGAAAACGAAGCGCTTTCGCGGACGGCGGACTCTGCCGCCAGAGGGTCGCGCCCGTGTTTTTCGGCGTGGCTTCGGACAAAAGCCGCTGCGTCGTTCGTGACCTTCTCAGACATGGTCTTATCCATGTCGCGGCCATCCGACATCACAGGATGAGCCGCGCCCGTCGTTGTGCCCGGAGCCATCGCAGCAACATCTGCGGCCATGAGTATGACGAACCCTGCGGAAGCCGCGCTCGCCGCGCTTGGCGCAACATAGATGATGACGGGGACGCGCGAAGCGTCTATGCGAGAAACGATCTCGCGCATAGATGTGCCGAGTCCGCCCGGCGTATTGAGCGTGATGATAAGCGCCGTAGCGCCTTCGTGTTCGGCACGCCCGATTGCTGACCCAATGACCTCGGCGCTTGCGGGAGTTATCAGATCGTCGAGCGTGAGACGCAGAACGTCCGCGCGCGCCGTTGCGCCCGCTGCTGTCATCAGTAGCAGGAGCGCGGCAGTGGTGAAGATTTTTTTAAGCGCGTTCATAATCTTTTGCCCGAACGTAAACCGTGTGATTTTTCGATAATATTTTACCACAACAGAGATGGCTCGGTTATGACGCCGCTGCCGGATTTTTCCTGACGCCGTTAAGGCTCAAGCGACGGCTCGTAGGTCGTTATGAACTCAAGGAACTTTGACACTTCAACGATGTCTTTGCCGGTAAAGCGGATGCTATGCGAATCCGTGCGCTCGACTATGGAGAGATAGCTCAACATCTCCGACGGGCGATAACTCTTGAAGCGCACGTCGAGTTGAACCGGCGCTTTGACATGATACGGCTTGAAATCTTTGACACGGCCAATGGCGCGTTTGACTTTTTCCCTGATCACTTCATAAGCCATTTCGGGCGTGAGCGTGCGCGCTGAGTGAAACCCGTAAGCCCACTTTACGACAGCGCCTTCGATGTCGCCCAGCAGCGCCGTTGTCTCTTTGATAACCGCATCGTCGCCTGAAACCATGATCACAGGCACGTTGAAGTGTCCCGCGATGGCCGCGTTGATCCCGGCCTCGGGCATGGACGTGCCGTTTAAGCGCACGTCGGCAAGTCGCGCGCTCGAAATCGTGTGGGCGCGCACGCCCGTAGAATTGCCTGTGCCCGTGTGATAGCCGATGAATATTGCGCCGTCGAATGTCTCGTCAATGCCTTGCATCATCATCAGCGGGCGCGGCCACGAGCGCACGATTGTCACTGCTTTTGGCAGCTTTTCAATCAATAGATTCTGCCCGTTGCCGTGCGAATCGCTCACGACTATCTCAGTCGCTCCGGCCTGGAAAGCGGCTTCGATGGCTGCGCTCACTTCCGCCGTCATGAATTCGCGCGCGCGATTGTACTCGAACCCCTGCGGGCCGAGTTGCTCGTTTGTAACAACGCCGACAATGCCTTCCATGTCGGCAGAGATGTAGATCTTCATCTTTTTCGCCTGCGCCTCCGACTTTGTAGAAAAACCAATGGACAAAAAACAGAGAGCCAAACATAAGAACAGAGCTTTCATTTTCACTCCAAATTTTATGTAGAGGCGACCGTCTCTGGTCGCCCCAGTGTGATGCTATTTTAATCTGGGGCGACCAGAGACGGTCGCCTCTACACGATTGCTTGCGAGCTAGAGGCCAATCTGAGTTTCGATTTCACGTATGCGCGTGACTAACTTGAGCAGTTCCGCGTCGCTGGCCTGCGCGCCGCGCGCTACTCCGTCGCATCGCGCGAGCAACTCGGCAAGCTCATTCTGATTAAGCCTTGCGCGCCGCGCCGCCGCCGCCGAAAGCTTTGAATCGTCAACGTTCGACGGCAGCGAGCTGAAGCGACACAGCCGCTTGCGAAATTCTCCGTAGATGTTCTGCATCGCGAGATCGCTTGCAGAAGCAAGCCGGGCGATGTTTGCCATCGAAGAGACGAATTCAAGGTTGGTCGTGCGCTGTTCGCGCTTGAGCGGAACGGGGCGCGCAAACCTTCGCCCGTAACTGTAAACGACGAGCACGGCAATCAGCGCTGCCTGCGCCAGCATCCACGGCACAGGAGTGCCGCGAAAATATGCGAGCACGCCGCCGCCCGACGAGCGCGACCCGTAACCGTGATGGTATTCATCGAAGGCGATCTTTCCTGCCGGCCTGTCTGCAAACATGTTGAGCGCAAGCACTACGTTATCGGCCAGCTTGATGCCGTTGTTTGCGACGATGAATGGGTCTGTCAGCATCACGACGCGACCTTCTTTCAGCTTCGCATCGGCAAGCAACGCGCCCTGATCGTCGCCTATGTGATAAGTTACGGTGTGGCTGTCAACCTTCACACGCGTGGCGTAGTCGGAAGTCTTGAGGCGCTCGACGTTGCGCGTGTAAATCGTCGGCTGGAGCGGGCGCACTTCGAATTTGCCAGGGGCCATTCCGGTATTGGCGCTCGCGTCGCCCAGATTCTCTATATGAATGGTTCGATCAATGATGACAAGCAATTTGCCCGACTCGACCCATTCGATCAGGCTTTTGAATTCTTCTTCGTCGGGATTGTTCGAATCGGGCAAAGAGATGATGACTAGCGTGCCTATCTGATCACGGTCTGTTATATCTGTGTAAGGCTTTTCGAGCCGCGTAGCTTCGTAGCCGCTCTCTTCGAGCAGCGAGTAGAAGGCGTGCGTTCCATATGGAGTTGTTCGATACGACGAGCGATTACCTTTTATCTCGGTTTCTTGAGCCTCGCGCGTGTCAACGAAGAAGATAAAATTGAGCGCAACAAGCACAAAGAAGATGCCGAGTGTCAGCAAGATTGCGCCCGTGTTTTTTTTCATCTCTTCGGTGGAAACTATTTCACGTTGAACAACTGCACTTCTTCGAGCACCCAACCGCCGCCCGAACGATTGAGCACATAGCGCGCGGTGCCTGCCTGATCGCGCCCCTCCGATTTCACCTTCAACTCGACATCGAGCGCGACGCGGTTGGCGTCGATTGGTTCCGCGCGCAGAATTTCAGTTGCCCACGCAGTCGGCCTCGAAACGGTCAGCCCTTGCACGAATCGCTTCATATTGTTCCTGACGACTAAAGGAAACAATTTATCGGAAGACGGGTCTTTTATGGACGTGTCGAGTTGCGCGATGAAAGCGCGCACGGACTCTTCGACGGGAGGCAGCATATTCGCGGCGCGCTCTGCTTGAACTAACGCTTCGCGCGATGCGAATTGCGCGGGCGCTTCTTCGGCCTCGACCAGCGCGCGCCGCAGGTGCTGCACTGCATCTGCCGCCTTGCCTGAAGCCATCGCCACTTGCCCAAGCGTTATGTACGCCCACGCAAGCGCCGCCCCGACAGGCGGTTCGATTTTTATCGCCGCTTCGGCTTCGGTTGCCGCTTCACTCATCTTCTTTTGTGCCGCAAGCGCGCGCGCAAGCCATGCGTGAATGAGCGCATTGCGCGGGTCGCGGCGCGCAGCTTCTCTGAGGCTGGCTTCGGCTTCACCGTATTGAACTTTGTTGAACGCGGCGATGCTTTGAGTGAAGAGCGTTTGCGCCGAAATTCGCGTCGCTTTCATCTCGCCGTCCCGCGCATCGTTATCGTAGTTAGATTGGATGATGAGCTTTTCGGGATCAACTTCGATTGAAGTGATCTTTTCAACGGTCGGAATGTCCATCGAGGTGATATTTTCAGACGGAACCGTGACCTGCGCCGACACCTGCTTGCCCGAAGCAGTGACGGACACAACCGTGACCGATACGTCGCCCGTGCCGAGATTGCGGAGATTGACGGGCTGTGTGCCGGGCTTGTTAGACGGCAGCGGCGCGCCCACGATTATGTCAGGCTCGACGATAGTATCCAACCACTGCTGAAAAAGTTTTTCGACCTCCGGGCCGGTAGCTTTCACAAGCGCGGCTCGAAAATCATCCGTTGTCACGACCTTCGTTTGCCCTGCTGCAAACAGGGTTTTGACTGTGCTCAAGAGTTTGTCGCGTCCAGCGGTCTCGGCCATCAGGCGAAGCACGAGCGGCCCTTTGCCGAACGCCGCCGCGCTGTAGCTGGGAAAGGTGACGTTCTGAATTCCAAGCTCCGCATCGCGACCCGATTGAGCAACGGGCGTGTAGCTCCAACGCATTCGCGTGAAGACATCGTGCAACGCATCTTTGCCGAAGCGGTCTTCAAAATAGAGCGCGGCCAGATAGCGAGGCAGCGAGTCGTGTATGAACGCAGCGCTGCGGGCTTTTTGTCCGGGGCGACCTTCCGCCGCTTGGCGAGCCTCTTGCCCGCGCACGCGCACGCGGCCATCAATCCACAATCGAGCAATCGCATCGGCCATCGCTTCGATGTTGGTTTCGTTGAGCGTATCGCGGCGCAGCGTCTGTTCGTTCAGCACGAGCGCGCCGGGCACAGCGATGTTGTTTGCGCGCACGGAAGAGATGATGCGAAACGTCGCGCCTTCGGGCAACGGGCCTAACGTCTTCGTGAAGAAATTAATCATGCGCCCGGCTTCATCGTTCAATCGCGCAATGTTTGCTTGCGCCTTTGCCCCGGTTGGTGATGTCAGACCGGGTTGCGCGTAAATTTCAACTTTGACTCCGCCGTGATCGGATGTTGCGGGCTGATCGAAGCTGCCTGCGACGATGAAGGGAAGCGAGTTGAACGTTTGCTCGAATGTGAAGGTCTGTCCGCTGCTCGATTTGAGCGCGCCTGCCGAAGCTGCGCGAAAGCTGTTTGCGGTCGAAGCGGTTGTGATCTCAAGCGTGAAGGGCGCTGTCGTCGAGCCATACATTGCGAACATTGTCGAAGGCATTGGAACCCAGACGGCTTCGGGAGCGAGCAACACTTCGCCCGGATAGATGTGAATCGAGGGAGACGATTCGGGCGCTTCAATTCTATAAGTCACCTCGACCCGCGCGCTTGCGCCGCCAGCTATGGGAGCACCTGGCGTGATGATGATCTGATTGAGCGAAGTCGTGCGACGGTCTTCTGCTGTTTCAAACTGAGCCGTCCCACCATTGACCATTACCGCGCTGACCTTCGCCATTTTTGTTAGCCGAAGGTAGAGCTTGGGTTTCGGCGACTGGCTCAGATTTGAAACCGCGAGCGTCGCGCGCGCATCCACGGCGCTCGCGGCTGTGTCTATGCGAGCAGTTATCTGATAGCGATCAACCTCGATTTCCTGCGCCGACGCGCTCGCCGCCAAAACGAGTGTCATGAAAAGAGCGATTGAAAACTTTTTGAACATTAGCGCTGAGACCTTTTAATGAAACTTCTACAAATCATCCCGCACGAGTTCGTGGATGGCTTTGATCTTTTCAAGTAGCGGCGCGAGGCGTTCAAGCGGCAAACTGTTCGGCCCATCCGATAAAGCCGCCGCCGGACGGTCGTGCACTTCCATGAATATGCCGTCAACTCCGCACGCTACGCCTGCGCGCGCCATGTACTCGATAAACTCGGAGTCGCCGCCCGATGCGGTTCCCAATCCGCCCGGTCGTTGAAGACTGTGCGTCACGTCGTATACGACCGGATAGCCGAAGCCGCGCATGATGGGAATCCCGCGAAAATCAACTACGAGATTGTTATAGCCGAAGCTCGTGCCGCGCTCGGTTATCATCACACGCGGATTGCCTTGCGAACGGGCTTTTTCAATGGCGTGCACGACATCCTGCGGCGCAAGGAACTGGCCTTTTTTGATGTTGACGGCGCGGCCCGAACGCGCGACCTCGGCGATCAAATCGGTCTGCCGCGAAAGAAAAGCAGGTATTTGCAAAACGTCGGCTACTTCTGCGGCGGCGCGCACTTGCCCCGTTTCGTGAACGTCTGTGAGCACGGGAATCCCGATCTCATTTCGCACGCGGCCAAGTACGCGCAAGCCCTCTTCGATGCCGGGTCCTCGATGAGCGTTGATTGATGTGCGGTTGGCTTTGTCGTAGGACGATTTGAAAATGTAAGATACGCCCAGCCGGTTCGTTATGGAACTGATGGCTTCGGCCATCTTGAGCGCGTGCGACTCGCTTTCGACGATGCATGGGCCTGCGATCAAAAAGAGATTGCCGCTGCCCACTTCGACGCTTCCAACTTTGAAAGGATTGATAGAGACCGACATAATTGAAGCAATATTCTACACGTCAGCAGACGAAATTTGAAAGCGCGATGAGCTTGAATTCACACGCGCTGCCCGTATATACTGCTTCTCGACACGAAAGAAAACGATCCGCCTGCGTGATTCAAGCGCAGGCGGATTTTTATTTTGTAAGAGAAAGATTCAGCGCAGAGGGGGCGCAGAGATGATAAAGAGTTTTAACTCTGCGTACTCTGCGGTGAATACTTAAGGAGAAAGCATGAACAAAGATCAAACCTTTCAATACAACAGCAACGCGGAGCTTGAACGGCTCGCACATAGGTTCGAGTCCTGTGAACTGCAAGGAGACGAATTACACCATCGCGCTCACGTGGCCTTAAGCGTCTGGTATTTTCTACGACTGCCGGAAGCAGAAGCAATCGAGCGCATCTATCACGGATTGCAGCGATTCATCCGTCACCATCAAATAACCGTTTATAACGAAACAATAACCCTGTTCTGGATGAAACTGGCTCGCAGTTTTGTTGTTAGCGCGGACGGGAGCCACACGGCTCTTGAACTGGTCAATGATTCGATGGAGGCGCTGAGCGATTCGCGCATCATCTTTAATTACTACTCGCGCGAGCGGCTGGGTTCCGACGAGGCTCGCGACTTTTGGGTCGAGCCGGATTTGAAGCCGCTCGATTTCACGTGTGAAATCAGTTCGTGTCAGGAAGGAAATGATTCGAGCCTGCCAACCTCCCATTCGTCAAATATTTCTTGACTTAAACCCCTGAAGAACTTACGCTTTTCGGCGTGGTCCAGCCATCTCATGTCCTATCTTAAGGTATAGGAGTTTGTTATGAAAAAAATGAAAAAAGTGGCCTTGCTGTTAATTCTAATGTTAACAGTGAGAGTAGAACTTGTGTTTCCTCAGGCGTCCGTTTCAACTTCGGAGCTGAGGGGACAAATCACCGACCAGAACGGCGCGGCAGTTGCCGGAGCTAACGTCACCATCACTGACGTGAGCAAAGGCACTACGCGCACAGTCAATTCCAGCGATGATGGGGTTTATGTTCTTCTGGCCTTGCAGCCGGGAACGTACAATTTGAAAGTCGAAGCTTCGGGCTTTGCTGCAAGGACAATCAACGACATCAAGCTCGACGTAGGACAGGTAGCCAACATCCCTGTCGCGCTCGGCGTGAGCGGAGTCGAAGCCGAAGTCAACGTGACGGCGGGCGGCCCTGTGGTCGAAGTCGAGCGCACGCAACAGTCTTCTGTAATCAATCAGGTACAGATAGACAACCTGCCTATCAATAGGCGGAGCTATCTGGATTTTGCGCTGCTGACTCCGGGCGTTACTGATGCGGACAACATCAACGACTCGACCGATTTTCGCGTGGCGCAGACGCCGCAATCGGGTCTGTCGTTCGGCGGCAATAACGGGCGCGGCAACTCCGTGCTTGTTGACGGCGCGTCAACCGACACCAACTCCGGCGCAGTGCGCGAAGTCATAGGCCAGGAGGGCGTGCAAGAGTTTCAGGTCAATCGCAACAGCTACAACGCCGAATATGGCGGGGCCTTCGGCGGAGTCGTCAACATAGTTTCAAAGACGGGCTCGAACGACTGGCACGGCAGCGTCTTTGGTTACTTCCGCAATGACAGGTTCGACGCGCGCAATTTCTTCGATCAATCGCCCGACGGCATATCGCCGTTCAACCGTCAGCAATTCGGCGGAAGCCTCGGCGGGCCAATCAAATCAGACAGGACATTCTTCTTCACGTCATTCGAAGCTTTGAAGCAGAAGCAGACGAGCTTCGTCAACCTGCTCAACGACCCAACCATCTTCAGCCTGAACTCAGGTAACGTGAACCGCACAGCGCTGTTTAGTTTCCTCGACAACATTCCGGCCTTCGCGCCTCTTTCGGCAGGGCTTCGCGGGGCTATTTCGGTCAAGCCGCGCACCGTGCAACTGTTTGAGGAGGCAAGCGGCCAATTCCCATTCGATTCGTTCGACGTGGTCGGCTCTTTTCGAGTTGATCACACCTTCAACGCGAACGACAGCGGTTACATTCGCTTCAATGTCGCCGACGCTCATTTTGAGAACCAGGCCGCAGGCGCGTTGACCGCCGTGTCGCGCGGGCGCACGATCAACACTTTCACGACGGGCTTGCTGTTGTCGGAAACTCACTTCTTCTCGCCTCTCACGATTAACGAAGTGAAGGCGCAGGCCAGCTACTTGAATAACGACGTCATACCGAACGACCTGCTTGGTCCTGAAATTAACATTGACGGCTTCGGTAACTTCAACCGCGACATCTTCCTGCCCTCGTTCGCGATAGAGCGGCGCTACGAGATAAGCGATAACCTGTCGCTTGTGCGCGGCGATCACACATTGAAGCTCGGCGGGCAGTATCAATACATAAACAACGCGACCGACTCTCAAACATTCTTTGGCGGGCGATTCAATTTTACTGCCCAGCTAACTCTTATTGCTCTGGTCCCGGCAGCAGTCCGGGCTCCACTCATCGCCACCTTGACCGGCGCGGGCCGCACTGACTTAATAGGCGTTCTTAATTCGGCCATTACCTCTGTGCAGGCATTCAACGCGAACGCCCCGGTCGTCTACCAGCAAGGCTTCGGCGAATCGCACTTCACCTCAAACAGCCATCGCACGAGCATCTACGGTCAGGACACCTGGAAGCTGCGCCCGAATCTGACCTTGAATCTGGGCGTGCGCTACTTCCTTGAAAATGACGTTGACCCGATACCGCTCGACAAGAACAATGTGCAGCCGCGCCTGGGGTTCGCGTGGGACCCGTGGAAAGACGGCAAGACGGCGATTCGCGGCGGCTATGGAGTCTTCGTAGGCCAGGTTGATAATCAAATCATCAACGTGGTCAACGAACTGAGCAGCACGGGCGATCCGAGCAATATAGACATAGTGCTCGCCACCGCCACTTCCAACGCTCTGCCGCTCAATCCTGCCAATCCCCTTGGCCCGCGCGCTCCAAGCTCGATTCAGGTCTACCAGACCTTGCTTGCACAAGGCATTATCGGCACGCGCCCGATTCTGGTATCCGACCTCGCGCAGTTCGGACTCAATCCCGGCCCGAACGGGACGCTCGAAGTGCGTTTCCGCGAGGGGCCGAATTTCGAGAACCCTTACACGCAGCAGGCGAGCTTTGCCATTCAGCGCGAAGTAGGCGCGGGCTACGGCGTGGAAGTCAGCTACCTGTTTAGTCGCGGGGCGCACATTCCGCGCAACCACGACATAAATCCCTTCAAGGCGACCGGGCCTGTTAGCCCGCTGTCGGGGACGCCGACTTTTATTCGTTTCCCGACAGCCGCGCAGGCTGCTGCCGGATTGACTTCGGATTTCCTAAATCCATTCAGGCTTCAGGACAACCACTACGAATCAACGGCAAACACGTTTTACCACGCGGGTACGATTCAGTTGACGAAGCGGTTCTCGAACTCTTATTCGATCAACACGAACTACACCTTCTCGAAGACGATTGACGAAGTGACGGATTTCAACAGCGACTTCTCCGCGCAGAATCCGCTCGACCTTCGCGCAGATCGTGGGCTCTCGGCCTTTGACCAGCGGCATCGTTTCGTTTTCAGCGCCGTGTTCAGCAGTCCCGTAAAAGGCGAATCGTTTTCGTCACGCCTGCTGAGCGATTGGGTCTTGTCGCCCATCTTCATAGCCGGAAGCGGGCGACCGTTCAACGTGCTTCTGGGCATTGATGCCAACGGCGATGGCGTGTCAACCAGAGACCGTCCGTGTCTTCGCGACTCAGCCACTGCGCCCTGCAATCCGGGTTCGAGCCTTGGCCGCAACACGGGTCGCGGTGAGCCGTTTTATAACGTTGACCTCAGATTGGCGAGGAGATTCAGTCTTGCCGAAACCAAATACTTCGAGCTGACGTTCGAGTCGTTCAATCTGTTCAACCACACGAACTTCATCGGCATAAACAACATCATCGGCGTTACGCCGCTCACGGATGGGAATCCGACCGGCATTCGCGGAAGAGCGCCGACACAACCGCTGGGCTTCACTTCGGCAGCCCCCGCGCGCCAGTTTCAATTCGGAGCGCGATTCAACTTTTAACCTTGTAAGGGCGACCGTCTCTGGTCGCCCCAGAGTTAAATAACATCAATCTGGGGCGACCAGAGACGGTCGCCCCCTACATCGCTTCTGTAGCCTTCCTTGACAAAACTGCTTGCTCATCTAAAATGTCGGCAGCCGTTTCTCCCTTAAATCATTTGAAAGAGTATTACTGCGCTCGCAGGAACTTGTTATGAAGTTCTCTGTTTCAAAAACTATCTTCTGCCTTCTTCTCCTGTCGGCAGTCGTTTCATCTGATTCTTCTGAGAAGCCGCTCTCTCAATACATTCACGACGCGTGGCAGACCGATCAAGGGCTGCCGCAAAACACTGTCTTTGCCGTAACCCAGACGCCCGATGGCTACATCTGGCTCGCCACGCAAGAGGGGCTGGTTCGCTTCGACGGCATCCGGTTTACTGTGTTCGACAAACGCAATACGCCTCAGATGAAAGACAACAACATTCAGGCGCTCTACCTTGACCGCGCGGGAAGCCTTTGGGCGGGCACGGAAGGCGGCGGGCTTGTGCGTTTGAAAGATGGCGTCTTTACTACTTACACAACCGAAGATGGATTGGCCGATAACATCGTTGACGCAATTTATGAAGACCGCGCGGGCAATCTGTGGATAGGCACGCTCGGCGGACTCAGCCGGTTCAAGGATGGAAAATTCACTACCTTCACGGCGCGCGACGGCTTGCCAAGCGACGCAGTGCTTTCGATCTGCGAAGACCGCGCGGGCAACCTGTGGATAGGCACGGAAGATGACGGATTGAGCAGACTGCGCGACGGTCAGTTCGTTAGCTACACTACAAAAGACGGACTGGCCAACAACCTTGTGCGCGCATTGCACGAAGACATCGAAGGCAATCTGTGGATAGGCACTCGCGCAGGTCTTTGCCGTTTAAAAGACGGTAAGTTCACCACCTTTCTTGCGAAAGACGGGCTTGTTGACGACAGCGTGTTGTCAATCTACGAAGACCGCGAAGGCAGTTTGTGGATAGGCACACGCGGCGGTTTGGCAAAGCGCAAGGAAGGACGATTCAGCGCATACACGACGAAAGAAGGCTTGTCGGAAAACAGCGTTGCTTCGATCTTTGAAGATAAAGAAGGCAATCTGTGGATAGGCACATACGAAGGCGGGTTGAATCGTTTGAAGGAAGGAAGCTTTACCGCATACACCCGCAAAGAGGGATTGGCCGACGACATCGTGCGACCAATTTATCAAGACAGCAAAGGCGTTCTGTGGATAGGCACTGCAGGCGGATTGAGCCGCTTAAGCGACGGGAAGATCACTAATTACACCGCGAAAGACGGTCTTGCCGATAACAATGTGCTCGCGCTTCTGGAAGACCGCGCGGGCTCGCTCTGGATAGGAACGGGCGGCGGGTTGAATAAATTGACAGGCGGGCGGATGGCTTCCTATACGGCTGAAAAAGGGTTGAGCGATAACACTGTTTTGTCGCTTTGCGAAAGCCGCGACGGAAGCTTATGGATAGGCACTGCGAGCGGGTTGAATAGATTGAAGGATGAAAAGATCACTGCCTACACCACGCGCGACGGGTTGACGAACGACAGCATATGGTCGCTTTACGAAGACCGCGAAGGAGCATTGTTGATCGGCACAGACGGAGGCGGGCTCAATCGTTTCAAGGACGACCGCTTTACTGCGCTGACGACGAAAGACGGTCTTGCCAATGACATAGTTTTATCGCTTCACGCCGACCGGGAAGGCACGCTCTGGATAGGGACGAACGGCGGATTGAGCCGGTTGAAAGATGCGCGTGTTGTTTCTTACACAACGGCGAACGGGTTGTTTGATGATGTCGTGTTTCAGATTCTCGAAGACGCGAAAGATAGCCTGTGGATGAGCTGCAACAAAGGAGTCTTTCGAGTCAGCAAACAAGAGCTTGAAGATTTCGCGCAAGGCAGACTGCATGCCATCAACTCGGTCTCTTATGGCACGGCTGACGGCATGAAGAGTCGCGAGTGCAACGGAGGCTTTCAGCCCGCCGGGTGGAAGACCAGTGATGGCAGACTGTGGTTTCCCACGATCAAAGGCGCAGCCGTGATTGATCCTGAACGCATCAAGATCAATCGGCTTGCCCCGCCCGTAATGATCGAACAAGTCCTCGCAGACCATGAGCCGATTGACATAGCGCAGGACACAAGGCTTGCGCCGGGCAAAAGCAAATTCGAGTTTCATTACACGGGACTAAGTTTCATCGCGCCCGAAAAAGTGCGATTCAAGTACAAGCTCGAAGGCTTTGACACGGATTGGATTGACGCGGGCACGCGGCGCGAAGTCGCTTACACAAACATCCCGCCGGGCAGTTACAGGTTCCGCGTCATGGCTTGCAATAACGACCGCGTATGGAATGAAACGGGCGCGGCGTTCAGTTTTTATCTGAAGCCCTGGTTCTATCAGACGTACTGGTTTTACGGTTTGTGTGCGGCGGCGGTCGGCCTGCTCGGTTTAGGGTTTTATCGCCTTCGTGTCAGGCAGATGCAATCGCGATTTTCGGCAGTGCTCGAAGAACGCAATCGTTTAGCGCGCGAGATTCACGACACGCTCGCTCAAGGGTTCGCCGGAATCTCTCTGCAACTTGAAGCGGTGGACGAAACATTAGTTGATTCGCCCGAGACGGCCCGCAATCATCTGGATCGCGCGCGCACTCTTGTCCGCAGCAGCCTTGCCGAAGCCCGGCGCTCGGTCTGGGAGTTGCGCTCGCAGGCACTGGAGAAGACTGACCTCGTGGGCGCGCTTTCAGCTTTCGCTCAACAACTGACGGCGGGCGCATCCGTTCAGGCGCAGGTTAAAGTGTCGGGCGCTCGGCGGCGGCTTTCTTCCTTGGTTGAAAACAACCTGCTTCACATCGGGCGCGAATCGCTGACGAATGCGGTCAAGCATGCGCAAGCTGCCGCGATTCAAATGGAGTTGAGCTTTGACCATCAATCAGTGCGATTGAGCGTGAAAGATGACGGGTGCGGATTCGATGCAAATGGCTCGGGTTCGCGAGTGGGAGGAGGGTTCGGCCTGATCAGCATGCGCGAACGTGCCGAACAGATCGGCGCGCAGTTGAACGTTGAAAGCAGTCCCGGCAAGGGAACAAAAATCGTGGTCGAGGTTTTAAGTTGAGCATGAGCAAAGAAAACGCGATACGCATTCTCATAGTTGACGATCATCCGGTCGTGCGCGAAGGGCTGGCTGCAATAATTAATCGCCAACCGGATATGCTCGTAGTTGCCGAAGCCAACAACGGCCAGCAGGCAATCGAATCATTCCGGCAACACGCGCTCGACGTTACGCTCATGGATTTACGCATGCCGGTCGTGAACGGAGTTGAAGCCATCACGGCCATTCGCAAGGAATTTCCTGATAGCCGCTTCATCGTGTTGACCACTTACGATGGCGACGAAGACATATTTCGCGCGCTGCAAGCGGGAGCGCAAGCCTACTTGCTGAAAGATATGTTTCGCGAAGAATTGCTCGATGCGATTCGCGCCGTTCACGCAGGGCTGCGGCGCATACCTAACGCAGTGGCAACGCGGCTGGCCGAGCGCATGAGTCATACTGAGCTGACCTCTCGCGAGCTTGAAGTGTTGCGGCTGATTGCCGGAGGCAAAAGCAACAAGGAAATCGGCGCGGCGCTCGACATCACCGAAGGCACAGTCAAAGGCCACGTCAACAATATACTGAGCAAGTTGAACGTCAGCGACCGCACGCAGGCCGTGACGACTGCGCTTCAGCGCGGCATAGTTCACCTCGGTTAAGCTTACCCATCGAAAGTTATGCTCGACCGGCTAACTCTGGTATCGTGACAGAACTTCATTATTTAAGTATTCTTGCGCTGCCTTTTTAAGAACTCGCCCGGATCGGATTTGGGATTGTCGAACTCGCTGAATAACGGTTCCACGGGAGAAGCGGATAGTTCGCGATCCCAATTCCGTCATAGAGAGTTCACCGCAGAGGCGCAGAGAACGCAGAAGAAACGATGAATGCGGAATGATGAATGATGAACGGAAGAGAAATTCTTTAATTCATCGTTCATCGTTCATACTTCATCATTCTCTTCCGCGCCTCTGCGGTGAATGTCTGTTAATCTTTCCCGTCACTCTTTTGCTTATTTGCTGGACTGCGCTTCGCTCGCTTACAATCTAGCGTCTGATTAATTCATTCGAGGTCAATTAATGGCAGATTCACAGGCGCAATCCTGGCAGGTGCGCGGCTATCTCGAAACGCGCGCGGGCCGTCTCACAGTTGACGGCGCAGACGTGATCGAACTGGCCGAACAGTACGGCACGCCGCTTTATGTCTTTTCCGAAAAGCGCATCGCAGAAAATGTTGGCATCCTCCGGCGCGCAGTCGAAACAGTCCACACTCGCGCGAAGCTGTGCTATGCGTCAAAGGCTAACTCGAATATGGCCGTGCTCGACGCAGTGCGACGGGCGGGCGGCGACATCGAAGTCAATTCAGGCGGCGAGCTTCACAAAGCGAAGACTATAGGATTCAGGCCCGATCAGATAGTCTTCAACGGCGTGTCGAAGACTGACGAAGAAATACGCGATGCCACAGAGTACGGCATACTTGCAATCAACATTGATTCGCTCTACGAGTTAGATCAGGTCGCGCGCGTGGCCCGTCAAGCAGGCCGCCGCGCGAATGTAGCAATTCGCATAGTTCCCGAAATAATCACGCGGTCGCACATAGGGCTTCAAACGGGATTGCTCTCGTCAAAGTTCGGTCTGTCGCCGTCGCAGATTGAAGAAGCGTTTCGCGTGGCTTTAAGTCACAGCGACTCGATCAACCTTGCGGGCGTTCACATTCACGTTGGCTCGCAAACGCCCGACGCGCAGCCGTTCGCTCGCGCGTTCGCAGAGATGTGGCTGTTTCTGGTTGACCTCTACAAAAAAACAGGCCACCGCCTGACGCACATCAACATAGGCGGAGGGTTCCCCGTAGATTATCTGCCGATACTCCGATGGCCGATAGCATCGGTGAGCGCGAGCGGCAGATGTTATCAGCGGAGCTTGATGCGAAGGCTGTGCTGGAAGCTGCGCTCGCTGAAGCAGTGACCCAGGAAAACAGAGACTTGTTTGAAGGGCTGACAATAGTGATGGAGCCGGGCCGCAGAATAATCGGCGACGCGGGGCTGCTTGTGACCAAAGTGTGCAACAAAAAAGATCGTCCCGAAACCGGCGACACATGGCTGTTGACGGACGCGGGCTATTCGCTGATGCTTTCGATCAATACGTACAAATGGTACTACCACCTGATCAACGCATCGCGCGCCGAAGCGCTTCATACACTGCCTTACAAAGTAGCCGGGCCATTGTGCGATTCCGGCGATGTGTACTTCGACATGGAACAAGGCACGAGGTTGCCGAATTACCGTCTGCTTCCCGAAAGCACTGACGTAGGCGATGTGTTGGCGTTATTGAACACAGGGGCGTATGCGCTCGACCAGGCATCGCAGTACAACGGTCGCCCGATACCTGCTGTGGTGATGGTGATGCAGTCGGGCGAAGTCCGACTTGCGCGCCGCCGCGAGACTTACGAAGATTTGTATTCGCGTGACGTTTGGTGAAAAGGAACGCAGCTTGCACAATTAAAATATCGGAATACATAGTGGACGATAGTAAAACGTTTATGGACATAAATCAGTTTTAGAGGAGCGATTATGATACGTAAGATGAGCCAGATATTTTTGACAGGTGCAGCGCTTGTGGCGTTCACCGTTTTCTCGCCTTATGCGATGGCACAAGATGACACGACGAAACCGAAGCCGACCGTCAAAGGCGAAATGAAAGAAGGCGGTAAAGAGATGGGCAAGGCTGGCAAAAGCCTTGGCAGCAACGTCAAACGTGGTCGCGTAGCGCGCGGTGGCAAACAGTTTGGAAAACACGTTGCTCACGGCAGCAAGAACATAGCTAAAGGCACAGTGAAGGGTACGAAGAAAGTGGGCAAAGCGGTTAAGAAAGCCGTCACGCCGTAACGATTCAACCTTAGAAAACACGAAGGCGTAAAATATTGAAAAGCTTTTCAATATTTTGCGCCTTCGTGTTTTTCTGCCCTGATCTTCTTTGCTTCAGTGCTCAAAATTCTGAACTGCTTATCCGAACTTAGCCCCGGCTATGGCGAAGATCATCGGTGATGTTCCCGCAGGACTCGGATTGCCGTAATACATTCGGAGCAGATTGCGCTGCTTTACGAAGCGGCTCGCCCAGCATCGCATCAGTGGTTTTGAAGCCTGTGTGAAAATTAATAGCAGACATTCTCGGCCAATTGATCCAGCATATCAAGCAGTTCTGTAGCTGCCTGCTCGCCAGCAGCTATGAGTGGCCCGATATAAGTAGCCTGCGAGCCGCGCCGCGCCAGCACGTAGCCTGTGGAATCTGCCCGTCCGTCGCGGATGCGATCAATGGCTTGATGCGCGAATCGGTTTCGAAGAGTTCGAGCAATTTTCCGGATCAGCTCCTAACGCTCGCCGATAAACGCAAGCACCGATTGAAAGTTCACCATCTTCGATAGCAATTCGATTTCTCGCTTGCACTCCGGTCGGGCGACTGCCTGCCATCTTTCGATCATCACTTCGCCCGCAAATCCCAGAATTTCGTAAAGCGGTTGCCCCGCAGGAGTAGCATCGAGCTTGATAGAGGGAACACCTGCATTCTTCAAGTAATCAATCGCCGCGCCGAGCAATCGTGTTGCAATGCCGCGCCGACGATATTCAGGGTCTACGAGCACCATTCTCTATCCAGGCCAGGTCGCGGCCATAAGTCGTGGTCGTTGTAGTCCTCAATCAATCGCTCGTCAATCGAAGCGGTGAAACAACCGTTCGGCTCTAACCTGATTAATCGTCGCCAGTCACTTTCGGTCTGTCTCCAGTTTTCCAACTGTTTCAGCTTCATCGCCGCCGCGATTTATCTTCGGTCATCAGGCGAATCTTCAACTGGTTCTCGCATACTTCAAACATTTCCGCTGGGAGCGCAAGGCATGACGCCGCGCTCCCAGCAGGAAAGTCATCCTTAGAACGAATTCATCCCTTGCAGTTCAACTCATGAAAGTGGAGAAAACAAATTGCTACTTCGGGTCGGTTATCGAACCCATAAACAAAACAGTTCCGGTCGTGTTGTCTCGAATCGCGCAGAAGAACGGATGATCAACGACCATCTGGAATTTTTGTCGCGGGCGCATTGACCGGATGTCGTGCGCATTTCGGTCGAAGTCACTGCAGCGGCTTCAGTCCCTTCTTCGTTCACTTCGGCGAAAGTCTTGTGCTTCACCTGGCTGATAAAAACGTTTTGCGTTGATTGGATCATGCCTCGAAAATTCGCCCGCCCTCCGTCAAAAGCCACGCTCATTCCAAGAGCTTTCAAAGCGTCGTTGAGCGTGATTTCGTACTCGATCTTAAAGCGCGGCAAACTCAAATCGCCTTCCATTTCGTTGAACTGATTCATCCAGTCTTCCCAGTTCGCTGTTGAAAGCTTTTTGTTAAAGCCTGCCAGACTCGCCGCCTTCGGAAGAAAGATGTACATGCTCGTGCGCACCTGCGCCGTAAGGAAGGCTTACGGCCTGAAGTCACCGTTTTCGTAATATCTGTAATTTCCCGATGCAGACATCATCGGCAGTCGCTTTTGCGCGCCCGCGCCTGTGGTGAAATCGTCTTCTTTCGTACGGGCTTTATCGAATTCTTTCGTCCACGCGCCTTTGAAATAGATGGCGTTGATTAGAAACAGAATCGAGTCGGGGCTTATTTGATCAACGATCTTTTGAATCTTGCCTTTCGTTTTTTCGCTCACCCATTGATTGATGGTCGCGGGCGCGTTCTTGTCATCGAAATCCAAATCTGTCACCTCTGCGCCGAAGAACTGTTTGGTTCGCTGAATGAAGTCGGGCTTGAACGTGAGACCGCGCCGCGCCCACAGCGAGTTGGCTATCTGAAGCTGCACTTTCGGGTCGGGATTTTCAAGCGCCGATTTCAAATCCGCGTAAGCGCGGTTCACCTCATCCAGGTTCAAGCCCTGAAATTCAAGCGCCCGCGCCATGGCCTGTTTCGTCTCGCCATCAGCGCCGTTGTAAGCCATCGCCAAACAGAGCGACACGCTCGCGGGCGAAATAAATATATTTTGATTCGCTCCCTGTTTCTCTATCTCTGCAAAAAGATTGAAGCCGAACCGGGTGTTTGCTGCGGCGAGGCGGGCGTCAAATTTAACGTCCGCAGGCTTATTTTGATTTTCATTCATAGCCGTGTCACTGGTGTTTTGGTTTGAAGATTGATTGCTGTTTGCCACGCTCGACTGGCCCATGCTTGAGCATCCGAGCAGGCCGAGCAGCGTGAGGGCGATTATTGCTCGCCCGTTTTGAATCGTTGTGCGAAAGTGTTGCTTAGACATTTTGGTTGTTTACCTCTTCTGTTCTGCTATCCAATCATTGATTCGCCTTTCGAGCAGGTCGAGCGGCAGCGGCCCGTCATCGAGCACGGCGTTATGGAATTTTCTAACGTCGAAACGGCCCGCGAGTTCCCGCTTCGCCCGCGCGCGCAGTTCTTTGATCTTCAATTCGCCCATCTTGTAAGCGAGCGCCTGACCCGGCCATACGATGTAGCGGTCTATCTCGACGATGATGTCGTTTTCGGTTTTGGCGGTGTTATCCTTCATAAAATCAATCGCACGCTCGCGGCTCCACCCAAGCGCGTGCATCCCCGTGTCTACGACTAATCGGCACGCGCGCCACATCTCGTAAGTCAACTGGCCGAACTTCGAATAAGGGTCCCCGTAAAAACCCATCTCGCTGCCCAGGGACTCGGCATAAAGTCCCCATCCTTCGACGTAAGCCGTGTAGCCCGCGTTGCGTCTGAAATCGGGCAGTCCTTTAAGCTCCTGAGCGCGCGAGATTTGGAGGTGATGACCGGGAACCGATTCGTGCAGCGACAAAGCTTCCATCTCGTACTTTGGCCGCGTCTCCAGTTTGTAGGTGTTGATCATGTAAAGCCCTGCGCGCGAACCGTCAGCCGCACCGGGTTGATAATAAGCGGTCGTTTGCGCGGGCGCTTCGTAATCAGGAATCACGCGCAGTCCATACGGAGTTCGCGGAAGCTCTGCAAACAGGGCGGGAAGTTTTCCGTCTGCGCGCTTGGCTATCAGAGCGTAGCCTGCCATCAGGTCGTCAGCCGTTTTGTAATAGAATCGCCCGTCTGTTCTCAGGAAAGTCAGGAACTCTTGAAACGTGCCTTTGAACGAGACCTTCTGAATGATGCCTTCCATCTCTTTGCGAATGCGCGCGACTTCTTTCAATCCGATATCGTGAATCTCTTTCGCCGTTAAATTGGTCGTCGTGTGGCGGCGAATACTGTACTGGTAATAAGCCGCGCCGTCGGGAAGCGATGATGCGCCGATCTCTTTTCGCGCCGCAGGCAGATAGGTCTCCTTGATGAATGCGTCGAGTTTTTTCATGGCCGGTATGAATGATTCGGCGACGGCGCGCTTCCCGGCCTCGCCGAGTCGCGCGCGGTCTGCGTCTGAAACATCCTGCGGGAAACTCTCGAACGGTTTGTAGAGAGGATTGCTGAGCGGGTCATCCGTGATCTGCCCTTCGATCTGAGACGCGAGCGAACGAAGCGGCACGGCGGGCTGCACCCAGCCGGTTTCAATTCCTCGCTTCATCAGCGTGATAACTTGATCTATATGTTTCGGAAACGCCGCGAGCCGCGCCAGGTAATCCTCGTAATCCTTCGCATTGCGAAACGGAGTGCTTGATGCAAGCTGGCCGAAAAATATCTGCACGCCGTTCATCTGATCCATAGGCATGTACTGAGCGGGAAATCGCTGACCCTCGACATTCAGTTTTTTATCGAGCAGGAAAAGGTCGTAAGAAATGGCGTCCTGACCTGTGAGCCGAGAGCGATCAATCTTCTGAATACGGTCTAGCATTTCGCGCTCGTGCGCCTTGCGCCACTCGTAGGCTTCCGGCGAAGCATCGGTCAAAAGATAGTTGTAACGATTATCGCCAAACATGGTAGCTCCTTCGGGAAACTCTTTGAGGTTCCACTGCCAGTCTTCTTCAAAGAGCGCCTGGAGCTTTTTGACTGTTTCGTTAGATGTCACCACCTGCGCCAGAACAGCGGAAGCGGTGAAGAGAATGCATGCGAGCAGGGCTGAATTGCGGATCACGGTTCCTCCAATTGATTCAGTTGACGGGTGAGATTTGCCGTCGGCTGATAGCGGCTCTCACAAAAGAAATTCTATGGCCGGTTAGTGTGACAAGTCAAAAGAGAGTTCCTCTAAATTAGAGAGCTTCTCTAAATTGCGCTCGATGATTTCCTTCCGCGACAAACATAGTATGTGCCGAACATTAACTCTTGCATGTCGAAATCCGCAGTCAACTCGCGCAACTCATCCCACGGGCGCAGGTCGGGGTTTCCAAGAACAGTCAGCTTCATCATCCACAAAGTAAGCGGGCGAAGCAGTCTGCCACTGATTCCGGCTGGCAGTCTTGCGTCCATGATGACAAGAAATTTTTCAGGACGTAACTGATTCCAGGCGTGGCCGAGCACAGCGCGATGATGAGGCATGGTCGCGTATGAAAGACTGAATATCACGCCGTCAACGATCTCTGGCGGCGCGTACCCGGCGGCATCGCTATTTACTAAAGTTACGTTGTCCCATTTTCGTTGAGCCACAAGCCGCTTGGCTCTCGCAAGCATTCCTTCCGACAGGTCTACGCCATAGACGTGTCCTTCGGCTCCAACCGCATCGCGCAGCAATGAAAGATTTCTGCCAGTCCCGCATCCTATTTCGAGAACGCGATCACCCGCCTTGAGTTCTAGCCGGGTGACCGCTTTGCTGCGTATGCCGGGCGGGAGCAGGAAAAGCCATTCAAAGAAAACAAAGAATCCGGCAATCTGATCATAGCGTCGTCGAATGAAGGAGAGATCATGATCAATCCACTTGCCTGTCAGTTGCATTATTTTCTCCTTTATTAGGTCGCGATTTACTTCGGCACATCGAGCGCGGGATTGCGCGCAAAGAATCCGCTTGGCATCAACTTGAAACCCGCGCGGTGGACTGTCATCACGGGCCATTCTTCGGGGCGAGGAATGTGCGTCACGCCCATCGTGTACCACAACACTATGTCTTGATTTTCAATCGAGCGATTCATTGCAGTCCATCGCGGCAGCCCATCGCCGCCTTTGCTCTGATTGACGTAATCGCCCGCCGCATACGCCTGCGCCGCATCATACGGGGTGGCCCAGAGGTGCGAATTGATGAACCCCGCGCGTTTTCTGACAGACGATGTGGGCGCGGCATAAGGCATGGAGTTTTCACCCGGAAAGAGCGTGTAGCCCGTAGGCTGGCCCAAAGAATTTTTGTTCGCCGGGTTGATGACTTTCCATTTGCGGCTCGATGCGAAATTGATCTGGCGCTGCGCCTGTCGCTCTGTGCGAAGAGAATTTTCTATCATCGTGAAGGCGTTGTTATAAGGATTGTTCTTGCCCGCAAGCGACGGCTCCGTGTTCATCTCGACGACGCTGTTGGCTACGCCGTCAACATCCATGTCCAATCTGAAATTGAAAAAGTGCTGGTGATGCACGGCCTCTACATTCGGCGCGACTTTATGGCCGTGACTCGCTTCGTCGTGCTCCGCGTGATCGTCGCCCACGCCTCGCGCAGCCATGATGCCTGTCAGCAAAACTTCCATCTCAAGCGTGCCGTCCTGATGAAAGACCCAGTCGAATCCGTATTCGTAATTACCCACGTTGGCAAACCACGAAAGCACAAGCTGACGCGCGCGGCGCGATTCGTTATGCAGAAAAGGAAACGTCGTGTAATCAACGTGCTTCCACAAAACGCCGCCGTCACGTTCATAAAGCGACACGGCTCGTTGTAGTTGCTGTGGGATGCCTGTCTCGCCCGCAAAGGTGGCGCTGAACAACCGAGCGTTGTCGGGATAGTCTGTCTGGGCTTCGAGCGAAAGCGCAAGATGGCCTATGCCGTACTCGCCTTCGTCAAAAGCGTTTCTGAAGAACCACCCCGCCTGCGGGTCGCCATAAGGCACGACCATCTCTGATAGCGACGCGCGATAGAGAACCGGTCGCAGATGGCCTTTGTCTTCGTAGGCGACGGTGTGAAGCACAAGCCCTTCGCGCGGGTGCATGCTGAAACGCAGTCGCCAGTTCTGCCAGCGAACCTCGTTGCCGTTGACTTCAAAGCTTGCGCCCTGCGGCTGAACAATCTGCAAAGGCTTGGGGGCTTCGCGCAGCTTGCCTATGGACTTCATATCAAGCTCGCCTTTCTCTTTCGGAACCGGAACAGCGCCGGTGTCAACGAACTTGTAGACTTTCTTTGTGTTGAGATTGACGTAAGCTACAACGCCTTCTATAGGTCGCGCGTAAGCGTTCTTCGTTCCTTCGTTGTAGTAAGAAACAGCACGCGCCACACGCGCGCCACGCTCGTCCGCCGTGCCGAAAAAACCTGCGGCCCAAGCGTCTATTTGAACGTTCTTGAAATCCGTTATGCCGCGCTTTCTCATGGCCGCCTGCCATTGCGAATCGTTCTGCACGATTTGCTGAGTGAGAAAGAAATCTTCGATGAGAAAAGGCGGCTGCACATTCATCACTTCTTTCCACGAAGCGAGCGATTTTTTGTTGAGGTCAACTATCGCTTCAAAAGTTCTATTCGTCGCTCGCTCATAGATGATGGCGAAAGCCTCGCGGCGAAACGGGCTGCCTGACTTGTAAGCGAGGACTTCGGATTTAGGCGGCTCGCGCAATACGACGGTAGCGAACCGGCTATCCTGATTGACCTTGCCGCTTGCTCTGAGGATTTCGACCGTCGCGGTGATCTCTTCTTTGCTCAAAGGGTCGAGTGGGTGCATAGCGCCGTCTGCCGCAAGAGCGAAGCGCGGCGCAATCAGACATGCGATAAAAAGAAGCAGTGCGGATTTTAAGAAGTTGATTCGTACAGATGATGAACTTGATGGCATATCGGTCATCTCCTTACAGAAGAAATGATGAAGTATGAACGATGAATGATGAACTAAGGAGGAAAAGGAAGGCGGATTTGTTCTAGCAATCATCACACGTCTGTTTCCTCTCTCCGTTCATCATTCATCATTCATCGTTCATCGTTCATCGTTTCTTCTGCTCAAGGCCCTTTGCGATGCGGCGTATGCCTTCTTCGATCAGCGATGAATCTATCGAAAACGAGATTCGCAAATAGCCTTCTCCTTCGGAGCCGAAAGCCGAGCCGGGCACTGTTATCACTCGTTCGTCGAGCAGCCCAAGCGCCGTATCCATCGAAGGGCCGAACTGGCTCACATCGAGCATTATGTAGTACGCGCCTTCGCCTTGAACGTAAGGCAGTCCTAACTCTCGCTCGATAGCCCGCGCCGTCACGTCGTTGCGGCGCTTCAGTTCATCGCGCATTGCGGCAGTCGCTTTGCTGCCTTCATCGGTGAATGCTGCGACGGCGGCCTTTTGAGTTACGGCAGACGCGCAGGTGGAAACATACTGATGCAGGACTGTGACGTGGCGTATGACTTCTTCCGGGCCGACCGCCCAGCCTATCCGCCAGCCCATCATGCTCATGTTCTTTGAGAGACCCGAAACAATAACGGTCTTGTCATAGAACTCTGAAATCGTGTCGGGGCGATTGTAGAAATAAAGCTCGCGATAAATTTCGTCTGCGACAACGTAGACGTTTGATCCTGCGAGCCGCTCGGCTATGAATTGCAAATCGTCGCGCGAGATCACGCGGCTCGTCGGATTCGACGGCGAAAGAATTATGACTATCTTCGTTTTGTCTGTTAAAGCTTGACTGAAACTCTCGCGATCAAAAGTGAAGCCGCGTCGAGCAGGCATACTATAATACTTGACCTCGGCTCCTGCAATTTCGGCAATCGGCGGATAAGCTAAATAACACGGGTCAGGCAGCAGCGCTTCATCATTCGGCCCGAGTATGCTCATCATAACCGTAAAGAGCGCTTCTTCAGACCCGTTAGTCACGCAGACTGAATCAGCCGTGAATGGCGTGGCGAGGCCACGGCTATGATAAGCCGCGATATGCTGGCGAAGCGCCGGAATGCCTGCGTTCGGCGTATAGCCGAGATGCTCTTCCCGGATGACGCGGATGGCTTCGCGGCGCACTACTTCGGGCGTCGGAAAATCAGGCTCGCCAAGTCCGAGATTGATCGAGCCTTTCGGCGCGCTGTCATAAAGCCTGCGCGTTGCGCTCTTGCGAACGTTTCTTAATCGTTCTGCCGGTGTGAACATAGCTACCTCAAAAAATCTTCGAGGCGCACGGATGCGTCCGTCTTCTCGTCTCGGTATTTGACGATTATCGGAGTGTAGATCGAAAGGCCAAGCTCTTCGCCTCTGCCTTTAGTGATAGCGCGCGAGCCGGGCACGACGACCGCGCCCGCAGGAATTTCGAGCGGCCCGGCTTCGGATTTACGATAAAACTCGTCGCGCGTTAAATCATAAACAGGCGTGCCGCCCGTTATGATCGTTCCCGGCGCAAGCACTGCGCGCTCGCGAATGATCGCGCCTTCGTACACGCCGCAGTTGCCGCCCACCAGCACGTCGTCTTCGATTATAACGGGCATCTGGCCTATGGGTTCGAGCACGCCTCCAACCTGCGCGGCTGCCGAGATGTGAACTCGTTTGCCGACCTGCGCGCACGAACCTACGAGCGCGTGCGAATCAATCATCGTGCCTTCGTCAACGAACGCTCCGACGTTGACGAACATCGGCGGCATACAGGTCACGCCGCGAGCGATATAACATCCATCGCGCAGAGACGAACCGCCCGGCACTATTCGCACGCCGTCTAAGGCTGTCAGTTGCTTGAGCGGATAAGTGTGTTTGTCGTAGAAGCGAAACTGATTGTTGATGGAAAAATTTTCGATGCGCCCCATGCGAAAGCCGAGCAGTATGCCGCGCTTCACCCAATGATTAACGCGCCAGGTGCCATCGGCTTTTTCTGCCGCGCGCACTTTGCCCTGATTGAGCTGCTGTTTGAACTCATCAAACAGTGCGAAATGCTCATCAGTAAATTCGCCCGGAGCATTGTCGAATAGTTGCTGGATCTTTTCTGCTATTTCCATGTCAAATCAATTTCAAATCAACTACATCTTCCGGCAATGATTCATTAAAATCATCAGGAACGCTGAATTCTCCAGCACACAAACCGAAAGGACGCGGCGATCTAGACTGCTGAGTCATCGGTTTGATTTCCGCCACCGCTTTATCAAAGCGCGTTATGATGAGTGTCTCGCCTTCTTCTACGCGCTGAAGATAGGCAGAGAGATCATTTTCGATCTCTTCTATGCTGACTCGAATCATAACCTGGTTATTAATCACTCCTGATCGAGATTGCCTTGCATTAAATCAATTTCAACTCAACCAGCACGGCGCGCAGCTTCTCTTTCGTTTCTGTTTTCACAGGAACCATCGGCAGCCGGTAGACTTCTTTTATTTTTCCCATCATTGCGAGCGCCGCTTTCACAGGGCCAGGGCTGGTTTCAATAAAGTTCGCTTTCATCAACGCGAACAACTCGCGGTTGAGCCGACGCGCTTCGTCCCATTCATTTTCTAGTGTAGCCTTCACCATCGCGGTCATCTGACGCGGAGCTTCGTTGGCAGCGACTGAAATCAAACCCGCTCCGCCGAGCGCGACTATCGGCAAGGTGGTCGAGTCGTCGCCCGAAAAGATTTTGAACTCCGCAGGCACGCGCGCACAGATGTCTGCAATCTGCGAGATGTCGCCCGACGCTTCTTTAACTCCGATGATGTTCGGTATCTCTGCAATCCTCGCGATTGTTTCAGGCAGAATGTTGACAGCAGTTCGCGGCGGCACGTTGTAGACGATGATCGGAAGCGAAACGGCTTCGGCTATAGCGCGATAATGCTGATAGAGACCTTCCTGCGTCGGCTTGTTGTAATAAGGCGTTACTGAAAGCAGACCGCGCACGCCCAATCGTTCATACTCGCGCGCAAGCTCGATGACGTGAGCCGTGTTGTTGCCGCCCGCGCCCGCAACGACGTGAACGCGCCCTTGCGCCGCTTGAAGGACCAGCTCGACCACGCGGCATTGTTCTTCGTCGCTCAGCGTTACGCTTTCGCCCGTAGTCCCGCAAGGCACGAGAAAATCTATACCTTCGGAAATCTGAAACTCGACGAAGCGGCTGAGTGCTTCTTCGTCAACTGACTGATCTTCCCGAAACGGCGTCACTATAGCCGTCCCGCAGCCTCTCAAATTCGCAATCTCTAACATCTATCTTCTCCCTGAAATCATTCGTGCAATTCGTGGCTTCTCAATACTTCTTCAATGATCTCTGAAAACTCGTAAAACCCTTTTCGACCGGCGACCCACTCGGCGGCCATAAGCGCCCCCTCGGCAAATCCAGCGCGGCTGCGCGCCGTGTGCGTAATCGTGAGCGTGTCGGCTTCGGAATCGAATCCCAATCTATGCGTGCCGGGAATGTAGCCCGCGCGTGTGCTTGTGGTCGGCACTTCGCGCTCGTATTCAGCTTCGACTGCGCGCTTCAAAAAAATCGCAGTGCCCGACGGCGCATCCTTTTTGAACTTGTGATGAGCTTCTTCGATGAACGGGTCATGAGAAGGGAACCGGCTGAACAATCGCGCGGCGTAACCGGCGATCTTGAACATCAGGTTCACGCCTACGGAAAAGTTCGAGCCATAGACAAACCCGATTTCGCTTTGTTCAACCAGAGGGCGAACCTCGTTCATACGGTCGTACCATCCGGTCGTTCCGACAACCATCGAGACGTGTTGAGCCGCTGCCGTCTTTATGTTTTCAATCACCGCGTCCGGCTCAGAAAAATCTATGCACACATCGGCATCGCTCAGTTGCCCGCGCGACGCTTGAAAAGGGTCAATGATGCAAGCGACTTCTACGCCATGACGGCTGGCCGCTTCCTCCACCATCTGCCCCATCTTTCCATAACCGAGTAGAGCTATTTTCATAGAGAGTCAAAACACGCATTCAGCGTTGACGGCGAGGCGACGGACTTCGGCGCGCGACGGTTGATAGATGATCGTCTCGACTTCATCATTGTTGCGGCGGAACAGGTACGCCAAGCCCACGTCGTTGACAAGATAGTAGTAGCCTCTGGTTTGCTGCTCGACGCATTGCTTAAAGCTCGGCGCGAGTTTCAAATCAGCGCGCGTCATCACCTCTTCCGGTTTGAAGTAGATAGTGAATACTTTGCCGACCATCGAGCGCGGCGCGCGATACATCTTTGCCAGGCTCGCCGTCAGAAATGAGAACGTCACCTCGCCGCCCTCCACTTTGAACGGGCCGGTCATTGTGGACTCTGAAACATCCGAGTCAACCCCGATGATTTCTGCTACTTCTGCTATAGATGATTGCAGCGGCGTGATTCCGCGCCACGAGTTTTTAATCACAACGGCTCGCGCCTCACCGGTTATTGCCTTGGGCTTTACAACCTGCGCGGGCGCTAAAACACTGATCGCGAATATATTGGCCAAAATAAAACGGCTTCGTAACTTCATCGCTAGATTCTAAACTCGAAACTCCGACCTTGCCTAGCAAAGATCGCAATTTACTCGAAAGCCTGTGGGTCTGGCTGAGAGAAGAATACTTCGTGCAGCCGGGCTATCACGCTTTCAACGTCGCGCTCGTCAACGACAAGGTTCATGCTTATAGGCGACGAGCCGTGCAGGATTACGCCCAGTTGAATTTCGTCAATCGCCTTAAAGACGCGGCCCGCAACCGCAGTGTCGCTTCGAAGCTGTTCGCCGACAAGTGAGACGATTGCTTTGCCCGGTTGTCGGCTTGCAGTTGCAAACAGGGAAATCTCTTCAACCAAATCTCGCTCGGTATGTTCACCCGTTTCGCGCGAATCAATCGCAAGGGCTACGCTTGAAGCAGAGACGGCGATGATTAGCGGCTGCGCGCGATGTTTGTTGAGCGTGTTGAGCAAGGTCTTCAAAAAATCTGCCGGTGGCACATCCGCGACTCGCTCGGCTTTCGCGTGGATGATGGTCACGGGTCTCAGGTAGGCGATTGACTTGATGAAGTTCGCGCACGGGGGCGCGGTTCGAGTGATCGCAGTGCCGGTCGCGTCAGGCTTTTTCGAGTTGTAGATGTGGACTGAAATATTCTGTCGCGCTGCCGGGTGAATCGCTTTCGGGTGAAGCACCTTTGCGCCGAAGTAAGTAAGGTCTGCGGCTTCGGCAAAAGTGCAGACCTTCACCGTCCGCGCGCCGGGGAATATTTTTGGGTCTGCGGTCATCAATCCCGAAACGTCTTTCCAGATTTGAATGTCGTCGGCATTCATCGCCGCGCCGATTATCGCAGCCGTGTAGTCCGAGCCTTCAAATCCGAGCGTTGTCGTCGCAGACTCTCTAGTCGAGCCGATGAAACCTTGAACGACAGGCACGCCGCCCGCTTCGATCACGGGCGCGAGCGTTTCTTGAGTCAGCGCGTTTGTGGTGTCGAATAAAGGCGACGCCTGACCAAAGCGATCATCCGTTTTGATGAACTGGCGCGCGTCCATGAGACGTGCGAGGATATTGCGCTCTCGAAGCGCGTCTGCGACTATGGCCGACGATAGCAACTCGCCGTATGAAAGAATCTTGTCCAGCCCGCGCGGCGGCACTTCGCCGAGTATCGCGAGCCCTTCGAGCAACTTCTTCAACTCGTCGAAGTGACGTTCGATTATCTGGAAGACTTCGCGCTCGGCTGAATCTTTTACTAGCCGACGCGCTTCGCTCACGTGACGAGTCTTTAGATCGGCGACGACGGCGAGCGTAGTGCGGTTGTCGCCCGCAGCCGCCGCTTCCGCAGCTTGAAGCAGCTTGCGCGTGGTCTTGCCCATCGCCGACACGACGACAACAGGCTTGAGAGATAGGCGCGCTCGGATAATCTCTGCAACGCGCTCGATTGACGCGGCGTCTTCGACCGAAGTGCCTCCGAATTTCATTACGATCATGGGTTCAGTTTACCTGATTGGTTGCGCGCTTCGCACATGACGCGGGCATCGGCGGCACTTGAATTAGACGGCCTTCTCTTCATGGATTTCGCTTCTTCTTATATATCGTTTCGCACCCCGGTGCGAGGAACTTGTCCATCATGCTTCCGAGTTTTATATCTTTCCACTCCATTGATCGTTGCGTTTCGTTTGAATCAATTGTATTCCCTTTGCTATCGAATCGTTTTACATCAAATATGCGATATTGCCTCTCTGTACATTTGAACTCTATGGTTTCTATAACGCTCTTATATTTGACTGTTGCGTTTTTTGATATGGGCTGAGGCTTCGATAGCGTAATGCGAAATTTGATGCGCCCTGTGAAATCGGTTCCGAACACGATGTTTGAATTACTCACATCTATTGTCGAATCTTCGAGTGTGTAAAGGCGCTGCCATTCGTCCTTCTCTTGAGGTGTGTAAAACATTAATGGGAGGAAAAACAAAATGCATGCTGTTAACTGCATATTCAAACCTTCGTGCCAGAGATTAACGCCTCACCATTGCTTCACATTCTCCTTGCCGTTGAAGATTACCTTCACCCGTTGAACAGTATCGAACTGCTTCAGCGTCAACTCTATGGCTTCTTTGAGCCGGAACGGAGCCGTTGTTTCTGCCCAATGAGCGCAGGTCGGGCAGTCTGAGACAAGGCTTATTCGAGCTACCCCATTTGAAATTGTTAATTCCTTAATTCTTAACCCCTCTGTATGCGGCGCGCGCAGCCCGGTACTTTTTTCTTCTTCCGTCGGCCCTGCGAGTAATGCCTCGATAGCACCTCGCGCCGGTAACATTCGTTGCACTCTTCTTTGAACAGGCACAAGCTCGGATATATCCTGTGATCCCTTCTCGTTGATTGACCACAAATAAATATTGACGGGTCTTGTGGCAAAGCGCGGGCGGTGTTGCGCTTGAGCAAGTGATATAAGGCAAGCCGCGAAAAGAAGCGATGTGAAACATAATGATGCTAACTTTTCGCGGGTTTGCATAACCTTACTCTCTCATGATAACCCTCCGAGCAAGCCGGTCGCCTAGACGGCTTCTCTCCACAGGACTTCGTATATTTGCACGGGGAGCATCTTGCCTTTGACCAGTATCTCGCCTGCGGGACGCACGGGGAATTTCCCGCCGAGCGCGTCATATGTAGAACGGCTGACTATGATTTGTTCGCCTAAAGCCTGTTTTTCCAATCGCGCCGCCAGGTTCACCGCATCGCCTATCGCCGTATAATCCGTGCGCTCTTCCGAGCCAATATAGCCGACCGTTACAGGCCCTGTGTTTATGCCGATACCGATGGCGATCTCAGATAAATCTATCGCCCTCAAATCCCGATTCACCGACTCCATCCTTCGCTGCATGGCCACAGCCGCAGAGACGGCGTTCACCGCAGCGTCCTCGCTTTCGTAAGGCACGCCGAACAGCGCCATCAATCCATCGCCCATGTACTTGTCGAGCATGCCCTGATGCTCGAACACAATCGGAGTCATGTCGGCGAAATACTCGTTCAGTATCTGGACTACGACTTGAGGCACAAGCTTTTCAGACATGGTGGTGAAACCGCGAACGTCGGAAAATAGCATCGTGACGTTGGTGTTCGTGCCTCCGAGATTCAGCGTGTTCGGGTTGGCCAGAATCTCGTCAACGACATGCGGCGGCATGAAGCGCCGGTACTTCGCGCGAGCCAGTTCTTCTCTGACCAACCGCTCGTGAGTCCTGGCGTTGTCTGCCGCGATTGAAGTCACGGCTGCGACTGCATTCAGCAGATCGAGGTCGTCTTCTCTGAGTATCTTCAGCTTCTCCTGGCAATCAACATAGATGGCTCCAAGCACAGCATCTTTGCTCATAAGCGGCGCGCACATCACCGAACGGATGTTCTGCATGACGATTGACTTTGCTTCGTGCAATCGCGCGTCGGCCATCGTGTCGAGCGAAAGCAGAGAGATGCGCTCCGTCATTACACGGTCAACCACTGTGCGGCTGATCGTAATCTCTCCGCCCGCTTTCGCCCGCTCAGGGTTGCGAAACTCGGTTGCGACAGTCGAAAGCGTGCCGGTGCCTGCCTCTTTCAGCAGAACCAGAAAGCGATCAGCGGGCGTCAGTCGAAAGACAGTCTCGCTAACTTTTTTGAATATCGCTTCGAGCGAGAAATCTCCGCCCAGCACCTGATTCAATTCGTAGATGCGCGCAAGGGTTTCGGCTTTCTTCCTCAACGTCTCGATGTAATTGAGGACGGATTTTGAATTCGGGTCAGCCGCCGCGATTGCCGCTTTGTCCATCTGTGGAAGGACGGACATAACCTCGCCGGGCGTGCGCAGGAAAACGGTGTTGCCAAGCTGGTGGTTGTCGTAAGAAACCGAGAGCGCGCCCGGCTCGGCCCTGTATTCGAGAGTGTATTTGCCTATGGTAGCGGAATCGCCGTTTGCAAGTATCCGCTCTTTGATGCGCTGGCCGCTGACCCATGTGCCGTTGGCGCTGTTGAGGTCAACGAGCATGTAAGAATTGCGAATGCGTTTGAGGATGGCGTGCTCGCGCGAGACTTGTGCGTCGTCAAGCACAAGGTCGTTGCGGTCTGCGGCTCGCCCGATGCGCGTTTGATCGAGCGTCAGGTCGAAATTAAACGTGCGATGTGTCTCTGTGTCTTTTACAAAAAAACTTGAGGGCATACGAATAACAATTTATATCCTGCGTAAAAATATTCACCACTGGTACACGCGATTGATTTCGCCCACCACAATCTTCGGGTTGTTCAGCAGGCTAAGCTGGCGCACAACGTCGTTGCGATTCGTCGGCTTGATGTGCACCGCGTAAACATCAACGTCGCGGCCCAGTTTCTTCAGATCTTCGGCGAGCAATTCCGGCGTCAGGTGCTTTGACGCAGCAGCCAACGCGCCCAGCTCATTCGGAAAAGATACGTCAACGAAGACCGCTTTGAGACGATCAACGCGCCTTGCCGCTTCCCATATCTCGTCGGTGGTGTAAGTGTCGGATGTAAAGAGCACGGCTGATCGGTCGTCTTCCGCGAGCAAACCGACGGTCGGGACGACGTGATTGACTGGAATCGGCGTCAGGTCTATTCCGGCAATGCTGACTTTCTTTCCCAACTCCAGCGTCTGAAACTCAATCGTAGGCCCTGTGCCATTCATAAGAGGAATCTTTTGAAAGTCGGGCCATATGTGATCGTTGAAGACAAACTTCCTGAGCGCCGAAACTACCTCCTCGATGGCGTGAATGATAATGGGGCCGTCAAGCAAGGTGAATGCTTCGGCAATGTAAATGGGTAGCGAAGCGGTATGATCGGAGTGAGCATGGGTGACGACGACATGGCGAATGACGCCCATTTCATCCGGCGCGAGCGCAAAGCCTATGCTGCCGCCGTCAATGGCCAGGCGGTCATTGATTATAAAGGAAGTCAAAGATTGGAGCTGCGACTCCCGCCCGGCGCTGCTTGGCAATAGCCTCACTCTCAAGCGTTCGTTTCCTCCATCAACTAAACCAGCGCATGCCCGGATAGTATAGCACGCATCAAGAGAATCATAACCTAATCTTTGTTTGTGAGACAGGGGCTATTCATTCTCTTTAGTCGTGTGAAAAAGAAGCCTATTCACCGCAGAGGCGCAGAGGACACAGAGGGGGCGCAGAGGTTAAAGACCACTTTTCTCTGCGAAATCTCTGCGTCCTCTGCGCCTCTGCGGTGAGTTGACATCAAATTCCGACAACTGAATGGCCCTGATGCAGGCGCAAAAAAAATCGGGGAAGCGTTAGCTGCCCAAAGCCGCTGACGCTCCCCGCCGTTTTACTTGAATATGGTTTTGATTTACTTTTCGACTATATCCGACTTCATCGGCCCGAGCGCTCCAAGAAGCTCGTTCTTTTCGGTTTCGCCGACGTTGAACTTGTTTAATGCTGCTACGAGGTCTTCGACCAGCGCGTTAAAGGCCGCCTCATCTACGCCCATACCTCTATGAGCAGTCTTCATGTCCTTGCCTTTGTATTTGCAAGGGCCGCCCGATGCCTGGCAAATCTGGTCAACGAGGTTCGTTTTTAATTTTTCAACTCGCTTCGGGTCCTTTACCGTGTCTGCAAAGAACTTGTTAATGCGGGCATCACCGGCGACTATTCCCACGAATTCATTAACGACTGCCGTGATAGCTTTCTTGCCGCCGAGCCTTGAATAAAGCGATTTCTGTTGTTTAGCCATCGCACCCTGAGCCATTGCCGGGGCGATGCAGCCTAAGCTGACTGCCATTGCGATTGTGATTGCAACTAATGTCTTGCGCATTTGCGGGTACACTCCTTTTTTCTTTTATAGGTTGATATCAACGCCTTTCAGCATCGAGTTACTTTCAATAGCGGAAAAAACAAAACAGATCCGTCAGAATTCATACACTTGATACCGAATCGGCTTCGTTACATCACATCCTTACTTACGCCACAGTCCGAAAATCGGATTCATCGCGCACGGCAAAAGTATGCTTGTCACAACGTGGACTGCGGGTGAAACAGAAAGAAATCATGGATGGCGCGCGCAATCTCTGCAATAGCCCGCTCGCGCGCAGAGATTTCTTTCTCCGACGATTTCACGAACACCGCTATGGCGACGTGCCCTGCGTTATCAGGAAGCGTCATTATCCCTACGTCGTTCGTAGAGCCGCCGATGGTTCCCGTCTTGTGCGCGACTTCTGTGCCTGCGGGAAGTAACCCTTTCAGCCGCGCCTGACCGGTCCGGCACCGCTTCATTATGTCTAACAGCAGGTCGGCGCTTTTCTCTTTGAGCAAATCTTTGCGATAGATGCGTTCAAGCAGCGCAGCCATCCCGTCTGGAGTGGAAGTATCGCGCGCGTCGAGGTCAAATCTCTTCGCCGCCGCTTTTTGATCTTCCGGCTTCACCATCTCGAATGCCATGTCAAATGTGGCCGGCGACCATTTATCTTCGGGCGGCAGGTTGGTCGCGCCAATCCAATCCGCAATCAAAAGCGCAGTCGAACGGTTCACATTGATCCCTTCGATTCCAAGCTGCCTCATTCGAGAAGTGACCGCCTCGGCTCCTCCCGCAACCCTCAGCAGCACATCGGTCGCGCTGTTGTCGCTGATCAGGAGCATCAACTCCATCAGGTTTCGCACAGACAGAGCAATCCCGCCCTTGTTGAATAATTCCGAAAGAGTGCCGCTGCCGGGATGCAGGTCGCTCTGCTTGATCTCGATCATCTGGTCGAGCTTCACTTCGCCCGCATCAACGCGCGTGAGCAACTGTACGGCGATGGGAACCTTGAACGTGCTTGCCATCGGAAAACGGTCACTGCCGCTCAGCGAAACCCTGCGGCCAGTCTCAAGATGAATAGCCGTCACGCCCACGACTCCGCCTCCGACTTTTGCGAGCCGCGCAATCTCGCGCTCAAGCCTTTGAAGCGCCGCGTCCGATGTCGTGCGCGAGCTTGTCTGAGCGGAAGCAGACCCGCTTATTGCGAGCAGCGTCGAAATCAACAGGAAGATTTGAAAGCGTCGAACCGCATTCCGAGTCTTCATCATAGAGTCCTCTCTACAGATGTATGTTTGAGCAGTCAGGAGAAGGCAATAGGTATCACACAAGAAGCGACGAAATCAACAGCCTCGCGCGCCAAATCGAACGCTTTTCTGATTGACAATCCTTTTGCTGAAGAATTAAAGTAGCGCCGTCAAGCAGATCAAAGGGTTCCGAGCCTTTACACTCAGGGTCGTTTGATACAAACGCCCACTTGCCTGTCACCTGCAGACTTACTCCCCCAGGCTCGGAAGGGTATTTTATATAAAGTAGGAATCATTGAATATGATTCCGATTGGCTCTTTATGACTCTGGCATAATCCGCCGTGGCCACTTCAATAGATCGAATGGCTCGCTCTATTAGCATCTGGAGAATGAATGATGATGCGCAGAAGATGACCTCTATCGTCAATTGCGATTCTCTAGTCATGTACGCGTAGCAGGAAATCCGATAGCGCTCCTACTTCAAAATTAGAAGGAGAAGATTTATGGCCAAGAAGCCAGTAAAACGCGAAAGAGCCTTACTAATCCTGGAAATAGGATTAGTAAGCTTATTATGTTGGGTCGTTTTGTCGAGCGGCCTAACGACTCAGTCAAGTGGCTCCGTCCAAGCCAATAATCAGGATGTAATAAAGAAAACAAAACTGAAAAAAGACAAGGCAGAGAGAAAAGAGAAGAAAGCTAAGAAAGAAAAAAAAGCACAAAAACGATGGGCACCAACCGAAGGAGTCCCGGAAGTGAGGTCTCCCAGTCTGATATCCGGCGGCGGTACTACGGTTGCCTGCCAGGTATTTGATTTCGCAGGCGGCGCAACCCAGGGGTTCACTACGGTTCCGGTATTCGGCACGCCGCTGATCTTGTGGCATCCTACAAACGGTTTCTGCCGCGCCAATCTTGCGGGTCACTCGACGCCTTTCACTTTCTATTACGGCAGGGATGCATTCTGCAACTACAACACGGGCGCAAGGAATGCCGCGAACCTGATCTCTCCGGCTATCAGTCTTGCAGGCAAGTTCGCTCCCTTCAGCGTATCGTTTAATTACCTGTTGTTTGTAGAAGGAGGCGGCTTCGACTCAACCTTCGTTGACATTTCGACCGATAACGGGGCGACGTGGACGCAGATTTTGTCCAAAGCCAATTTGATTAATGATAACCAGTGGCACAACGTAGTCAGAAATGTGACATCCTTCGTCGGCGCAGCCACTTCAATACGCCTGCGATGGCGGTTCGATAGTGTAGATAACATTGCCAACTCTACAACGGGCTGGCACGTGGATGACATCTCTGTCTGCGGGGAGGCTTTCAACGTCTGCATCCAAGACAACGTCACTAACGACTTCGTGCGGTTCAATACGATCACAGGAGCCTACGAAGTCAAGCAGTGCTCCACGGGCCTCACGCGATCAGGAACAGGCACGGTGACGACTAACGGCAGCAATATAACTCTCACGCATAACGTAGGAAATGACCGATTCATTTCGGCCACCAAGAATACGTCTACCAATACGGGCAGCGCAAATATATCTTTTAGGAACGGGCTTTCGATAGTGTCCTTCAAGATCACTGACTCGAATACCCTGAACAACACCTGCAGTTGTCCGTGACGAGTTGCTTTGAATTCACGGCGAGAGGGCTGGCCTTTGCAAAGGCCAGCCCTCTCATCTTCCGGGCTCGATTTACCCGCCTCTCGATTGAGCAAACAAGCTTACCTGAAAAACTTTGCCTTGCGCGGCAATATGAATTATTCTCGTTTGTCTCGTAAAAACTTATGCTCTGCGGGTCAAAATGATTGGGCTTCTTTCTACCTAAGCATCGCGAATGAAAGGAAACGGCTTATGCGTAATACTGTTGCTTGGATGCTGAAAAGGTTTGCGATATCTGCTTGCTGCGCGTTGATTCTGATGGCCGGAAATCTGCCCGCAAGCACTCTCCAGCAAGAGTACGACTTAGTCATACTCAACGGCAGAGTCATTGACCCTGAATCCAACTTTGACGCGATTCGCAACCTTGGCATCATCGGCGGTCGCGTTCAAGCCATCAGTGAAAAAAGCCTGCGAGGGCGAACGACTATCCTTGCGACGGGACTCGTGGTCGCGCCCGGTTTTATTGATCTGCACTCTCACGGCCAGGACGCGGAGAACTATCGTTACAAGGCGATGGACGGAGTGACTACGGCGCTTGAGCTTGAAGTCGGAACCTCGGACGTAGATCGTTGGAACGCGGAGCGCGAAGGGAAGGCGCTTATCAACTACGGCGTAAGCGTCGGCCAGGTCCCTGTGCGGATGAGCGTGATGCATGACACAGGCACTTTTCTGCCGAGCGGCAATGCGGCGTATAAAGCGGCTTCGGATTCCGAGATCGAACAGTTTAAACGCGACATCGAGCAGGGCTTAAAGCGAGGGGCCCTGGGCGTCGGCTTTGGCATTCAATACACGCCCCTCGCTTCGAGATGGGAGATACTTGAAATATTCCGCGTAGCTGCGCGCTACAACGGGGTGTGCTACGTTCATATGCGTCACGCGGGAGATAAAGAACCTGGCAGCAGCATCCAGGCGCTTGAAGAGTTGATCGCGGCGGCAGCCATCACAGGCGCGCCGCTTCACGTCGTGCATATTTCAAGTAGCGGTTTGCGCGCGACTCCTCGCCTGCTCCAAATGATCGGCGAAGCGCAATCGCGCGGCATGGACGTGACGACGGAAGTGTATCCTTACACGGCGACGCAGACTCTCATCGAGTCCGCGATTTACGACGAAGGGTGGCAGCAGTTGCTGGGGATAGATTACAAAGACCTGCAATGGGCGGCGACGGGCGAGCGACTCAATAAAGAAAGCTTCGCCAGGTACAGGAAAGTAGGCGGCGCGGTCATCGCTCACGCGATACCCGAAGAAGTAGCTAGACTTTCGGTCGCAAGCCCGTTGACGATGATCGCGAGCGATGGCTTCCTGCAAAACGGCAAAGGCCACCCGCGCGCATCAGGGACTTTCGCGCGCGTGCTCTCGCGATACGTGCGCGAGCAGAAAGCCTTGACGCTCATGGACGCTTTGCGAAAGATGACAGCCATGCCAGCGCGGAGGCTAGAAGGCCGCGCGCCTGCGATGAAGAACAAAGGGAGAATTCGCGTCGGCTCGGATGCAGACATCGCGGTATTTGATCCCAACACGATCACGGATAAATCAACTTACGAACAGCCCGCGAACTATTCGGAAGGCATGAAGTATGTTTTAGTAAACGGAGTCTTCGTAGTCCGAGAGGGCCAGTTGCAAACGGGCGTTGCACCCGGTCGAGCAGTTCGCGCTCTTGTCAGCGCAAAATAGTTTTCGAGAGAGGAGAAAGAAGTTGCCGCAAAGTCGCAAAAGAAAAACCCGCCGGGGCGGGGCTTCATCGAGAAGCACTTATTCACAGTCCAAGAAATCGAACAAGACAAATATAATAATCATCTGTGCCATCGTTGCCGCTTTTGTAATCGGCGCAGCCGCCCTTCTGTTTTCAGGAAAGGGAGGTCAGGGCACTGGCAAGGTCGGCGAAGAGGTAACCACTGCGTCAGGCTTGAAATATATTGAAGAAGCCATAGGCACAGGCGAAAGCCCAACGCGGGGCAAGACCGTCACTGTACATTATACGGGCACGCTCGAAGACGGTACGAAGTTCGACAGTTCTGTTGATAAAGGCCAGCCATATACTTTTAGATACGGGGTTACTTCATTAATCGCCGGTTGGAACGAAGCTCTGTCCACGATGAAACCGGGCGGGAAGCGCCGTCTCATTATTCCCCCCAACCTCGGCTATGGCCCACAGGGAAATCCACCGAGGATTCCACCTAACGCTACTCTGTTTTTTGAACTAGAGTTGCTTGACGTGAAGTAAACTGGTTTCAGCGTGAAGAAACTTCTACTGCTAATCGGCGCATCCGCCCGCTCGCAACTGCGTTGGGCGAAAGAGCACATCTACTGGTGGCTTGTGCTTGGCCCGCTGGTCGTCGGCTTCACTTACTTCACAATGGCTCGCGTGATTGATAACCTGCCGCCGCTTGAGCCGTCGCCTCCGGTCGCCGTCGCCTTTGCCGCGTTGTTCGAGGCGGTGTTGATAGCCTTGAGCCTTTCGCGCGCGAGCGCAGAGATTTATCACCTGCGGCGAGCAGAAAGCTACTTCGACGCTCTGCCTGTTGACACTGCCACTCATCTGCGCGCAGCAATAATCACGCGGCTCATTCGCACCTTGTTCATAGCCGTTGCCGCGTTGTTTGCGCACTCGCGTGCGAGCGCAGGAGCGCTGCTTGATGCAAACAATTTGCTCCCGTTCATCGTCTTTATCGTACTCACATCGCTTGCAGAAGTTTTTGCCGCGCTCAATTGGATTCACTGGGGCCACATGAAAGATAAGCTCGTTGCTTTTGTGGCTGTCGCTACTGTCCTGATTGCAGTGATTCTCGGCGCAGCGTTGCTCGCGTTGATCATCAAACCGGACTATTTTTCTCAGACGTTCAAGCTCTGGCTGATTACTGTCTCAGCCGTTTGGAGCGCAGTGATTTGCTTCATCGTTCATCGCATGCACGAGCGATGGCGAGCGTCGGACATTGAATATGCAAAGCGGCTTCAATCCGCGAGCCGTTGGAGCGCATTCAATGCGCAAGCTCTCAAGCGACGCTTCGCGCAGGTCGTAGCCGCGCAGCTCGCTCGCGATCTTCAACTGACGCTGCGCGCTTTCTCGTCAGCCGTGTATGTCGTTTCAGGTATTTCGGCGCTCTGGGCAATCGCTCTGGTCGCCGCGCTCACGACGAATCTGGTTCCGACCGAAGTCAACACGTCCGGCTGGCTTGATGCAACGTGGCTGCCGCAAGTGATGGCGATCAAGGCGGCGTGCGTGCTGGTCGTGGCAACGCTTGCCACGCTTGTTCCTTTGCTTGTCGCATACGAGTTGCCGATGATGTGGCTTGAGCGCGCGGCGGGAGCTGCGGGACTAAACCTCTGGCAGGCGAAGCTCTGGTACGGGCGCATAGTGACAAGCCCCGCGCCGCTTATCATCTGGGCAGTGGGAATGCTCACGGGCAAAGCGCCGGTCGGTTACGGGCTGCCGTTGCTTGCTGAATGTTTATTTCTGTGGTGGATGATAAGCTCGCTGTTCGGCGCGTTGGCTTTCGAGATGCCCGAGCGCCCCGGACTTGCAATCATCGTGATAGAAACAATAGCGCTCGCAGCGGGCGCATTCGCTGTGATGTTCTGGCCAGCAGGATTGATAATATACTTTCAAGCAATGCACTCTTTGACCGCACGAGGCAAGCACATGGCGCGATTGCTTCTGATGACGGAGGGCGATGGATAGCTTTATTGAAGTCGAAGCAGTCACAAAGCGATACGGCAAAATCACGGCAGTAAATAACGTGGGCCTACGCATAACGGCGGGACAGGTCTATTCGCTTGTCGGCGCAAATGGTGCGGGCAAATCTACGCTCATTCGCATGATGGTCGGCATCACATTGCCTGATTCGGGGCGAATCCTGATCTGCGGCGAAGATCACTCGAATCGCGCGGCGTCAACCAAGCGACACCTCGGCTATCTGCCTGAAGAGTTGACGCTGTATAACAGACTGACCGGCAGAGAGTACCTTGAGCTTGTCGCGGGACTCAAGGAGGCGGACGCTTCGCGGATTCCCGAAGAGGTCAAGTTCTTTGAACTCGATCAGGTTGAAAACAAGCTCGCGGGCGGCTATTCGCTCGGCATGCGCAAGAAGCTCGGGCTTGCTGCCGCGATGATCGGCTCGCCCGATGTTTTGATTTTAGATGAGCCGCTCAACGGGCTTGATGTCGAGATGATGCGCAAGCTGCGATTGCGAATAGCAGATGAGCGCAAGCAGGGGCGAGCCGTGCTGGTTTCATCGCACGTCATGAGCTTCGTTGAAAGAGTGAGCGACCGCGTTGGAGTCATGCGCGCGGGCCATCTGGTAGCCGAAGGCACGCCCGCCGAGTTGCGAACCCTGACCGATATGCCCGACGCGCCCTTTGAAGATGTGTTCTTCCGATTGGCAACCGCAGAATGATGATCTCAAATCTTGAATTCAAGATTTGAGATCATCCAATCAGTTTTACCGCGCCAACTTTATGCTATTGATGATGTGCTCGAAAGCAGGTCTATAGGTTTGATACTCGTCCTTAGGCGAGATCGTGATGAAGTAAAACATTCGCCCGTCGCTCATCGCAGTCGTATAGATCACGTCTACCTCGATTACTCCGGTCACGGGCGACGGCCCCGAAACAAGAGTCGCGAATCCTTGTCGCCCGCCGAAGTCGTAATTTTCAGGGCCTCGCTCGATGCGGAAATCGGGATTGCTCCTGATCTGCTGTTCGACGAACGCGGCGTTAGCAGACCGCAGGTCATGGCCTTCAGGCTTGAACGCGCCTACGAAGATGCCGTGCGTGACGAAAACGTTCTCGTCCTGTTTTCCGTAAGCCCCCTTGGGCGCGAATATCATATTCACTTCATCTGCGGTCAACGCGTCCCAGTTCTGCGGATACTCCAACGCGAACGCTCCGTCACGCGATTGGAACTGACCAAATGAAGAGGCCGGAGGCTCAGGCCTCGTTCCGGGTTTGTTGTTGCCCGGATCGCGCGGCCCCACGCGCGCAGGCTCTCCGGAAGACCGCATCGCCACACGGTTGTTTGTGATTTGCGCTTTGACCTGCTGGAACTCGTTCGTGTCGTGAACAGGGTTGGCGCTCACTGGAAGCGAGCTGAGCGCAGCGTTCACAGCCGCGACTCGATTGCCCGGGTCTGGATGATCGCTTAAAAACTCGGGCACCCTTTGCCCGCCCTGCTCTTGAAGCGTCTTGAAGAAGTTCGCCATGTCGCGCGGGTCATAACCTGCCTCAGCCATGATGCGAGCGCCTTCAATGTCAGCTTGCGATTCAGCCGTTCGACCGAATTTCAAAAAGAGCGCGTTCGCGCCCACGCCGCCGACCGCGCCTATGATCTGGCCGAGGTCACTAGACTCGCCGCCCAGTATCCCGCTCAAGACGCTTATACCAGCTTTTGCGATGTAAGCTTTTGTGGCTTGATTTGTGCCGTGACGAAGCGCGACATGAGCAATCTCGTGCGACATCACGCCCACAAGTTCGCCTTCGTTCTTCGCCGCGGCAATCGCGCCCGCGTTGACGAAGATGAATCCGCCGGGAAGCGCAAAGGCGTTGATGTCTTTTGAAGCCACAACGCTAAATTGATATGGGAAGTTATAGCCACCGGCCCGCGCCGCCAGCTTCTTGCCGAGTTGCTGCACGTAGCCGACTATGTTCGAGTCGTTTAGAAGCGGCATCTGGCGCGCGACTTCCTGCGCCGACTGGCGGCCCAGTTCGATGTCTTGTTCAGGCTTGAACAGATTGAAGCCGGGTTTGAAATGCGGGACTGCTTTGCCTGTTCCCGCGCCGCCACCGCCGCCCGACCTTCCACAGGCCAGTTGAGTTATCAAGAAAGAAAGAACCACCAGCGCTGCAACGAATTTTTGTCTGTTCATATCGAGTGCTCACTCCCCACCTCTGTTGTTGATTGCCCACTCGTAACTGATTATACAGACGAATCCGCGAATTTGCGCGCCTCTTACTTTATCGCATCCTGATTCGCCTATAATGCGTACTAATCTTTGCCTGAAACTGGAAATACCTGAAGTCTAGCTCAATATTTTTATTGTTTTTCTGTAATGACGTTCAGAAAAACCTTGACACGAAAAGCGGGCCGTCATAGCATAGTACCGCTCGGAATTTAGGCTCTACAATGGATTGCAGCACCCTCCGAAGGAGATCGTTGGAATGACATCTAAGAAATTGACCCTCCCCCTCTTAATCGCCGCCATCGGTTTGATCGGCTTGACCTTTGCCGCAGCCAGCAGCGCAAATTCTCCTACGAAGAAGGAAGTCACGTTCAATAAAGACGTAGCTCCTATAATCTTCAAAAACTGCGTCGAGTGCCATCGCTCGAATGAAGCAGCGCCGATGTCTTTGATGAATTACAAAGAGGCGCGACCGTGGGCAAAGTCTATCAAAGAGAAGGTCATCAATCGAGAGATGCCGCCGTGGCACGCGGACCCGCATTACGGCGAGTTCTCAAACGACCGCCGCCTTACTCAGAAAGAAGTGGATACGATAGTGGCGTGGGTAGACGGGGGAGCCAGTGAAGGTAATGCGAAAGACCTGCCGCCTCAGCCTGTGTTCGCTGACGGCTGGACGATTGGCAAACCTGATGTCGTGCTTCAGATGCCCGAAGAATTCACGCTCGACGCATCAGGGCCGGATGAGTATCAGTACTTCGAGATTTCGACGAACTTTAAAGAAGACCGCTACGTGCAGATGGCCGAAGCGCGACCGGGCAATCGCAAAGTAGTTCATCACATCATCGCATTCATTCAGCCTCCGCCGCCGAAGGATGCCAAGCCGCAGAAGTTCACCAAAGAAGATATGGAGAAGTTCCGCGCCGAGCGCGAGAAGAAATCCATCTTCCGTAGAGACGGATTTCTGATGCGAATGAAGGAAGGCATCCCGGCCTATGATGACGGGTGTGCGCTTCCCAACGGCGGCAATGGTGACACGCTCGATTTCAAAGAGGAGCAACAAAACGGTGATCTGCTTGTAGGCTTTGCTCCGGGCATGAATCCAGGCGTCATGGAGCCGGGCACAGTTAAGAAACTTCCTGCCGGTGCGAAACTGGTCTTGCAGATGCACTACTCGAAAGTCACTGGCAAGGTTGAAAAAGATCGTTCGATGATCGGCCTGATCTTCGCCAAAGAGCAGCCCGACAAACACCTGTTCACGCGCGGAATTGCGAACACGTATTTTTCGGTTCCTCCGGGCGCTGAAAATCACAAAGTAACCTCTTGCTGGACTACGAAAGAAGACATACATCTGCAAACTCTGATGCCGCACATGCACCTGCGCGGCAAGGCGATGGAGTACAAAGCTTACTATCCCGATGGTCGTTCAGAAGTCCTGTTGAACGTTCCAAACTATAGTTTCTCCTGGCAGACCGTTTATTACGTCAAGAAGCCCATAGCGCTGCCGAAGGGGACGAAGATCGTCGTGACGGCTTACTTCGACAATTCGCCCAAGAACAAGTACAACCCTGATCCTACGAAGGTTGTTCGCTTCGGCGAGCCGACCTATGACGACATGATGATCGGCTGGATCAACTACACAGTAGACAGCCAGCACCTCAAAGACGAGGTTGCGATCAATAACAATCGCCCGGCGAAGAAATAAGAATTTTAATCGGCACTAACATTCAGGTTTACCCAAGTCGAATCGGGAGGATTCAATGAAGAAGGTATTTTTATTATCGTTTGCAGCCGCTTTCGTGGCGGCACTCTGCTTTGCCTTTATGCCGACAGGCAGCGCCAACAGCGGCGGCAAAAAAGAGGTCACATTCAACAAGGACGTTGCGCCTATATTTTTCAAGAACTGCGCCGAATGTCATCGGCCTAATGACATCGCGCCGATGGCCCTGCTCAATTACAAACAAGTGCGGCCCTGGGCAAAATCCATCAAAGAGAAAGTCGTCAGTCGCGAGATGCCGCCCTGGAGCCCTGACCCCGCGCACGGCGATTTCAGAAATGACAAGCGATTGAGCCAGAAAGATATTGATACGATAGTCGCATGGGTAGACACTGGTGCGAAGGAAGGCAATCCGAAAGACCTGCCGCCAGTGCCCGAAATGGCGAAAGGCGGATTTAGCATCGGCAAGCCTGATGTCGTGCTCGAAATGGCCGAAGAGTACACGGTTGATCCGAATGCGCCGGACAACTATATCAACTTCTTCATCCCAACCAATTTCACTGAAGACAAATGGATTCAGGCGGCAGAAATCATGCCGGGCAATCGCAGGGTTGTGCATCACGTGATCGCGTTCATTCAAACTCCGCAGATGATGGCCAAGCGCGCAGAAGCCGCCAAATCGGGCGGCCAGAAACTCGGCGCTCGCTCGGCGCAAGGCTCGATGTTTTATTTGGATGGAACGTTGCGTCGCGTGCGCCAGGATGCGCCTGTTATGAATGACACGTGCGAACAGGTTTCGGCTCAAAGACCGGCGGGAGGCGGCGGAGGAAACGGTGAAGCGAACGAAGGCGCGCTGCTTGCCGGTTATGCGCCGGGCAAAGAAGTGGACTCGTGGCCCGTTGGGATGGCAAAGAAAGTTCCGGCTGGTTCGACCTTGATGTTCCAGATGCACTATTCAAGCTTCCGTGGCTCGCTCGACAAGCCTGAAAAAGATCGCACGAAAGTAGGGATAATATTTGCCAAAGAACCTCCTGACAAAATGATTCTGACGAGCGGCGTTGTTAACGCGACGTTCAAGATTCCTGCCGGAGCCGACAGCCACGAAGTCGTAGCTTGCCAGACCGTCCCGCGCGATTTTCAAATCTTGAACTATATGCCGCACATGCACCTGCGCGGCAAAGACATGAAGTACGAGATAATTTACCCGGATGGCAAGCGCGAAACGCTGCTCTGGGTTCCGAAGTTCAACTTCAACTGGCAAGACACTTATTATTTGAAGGAGCCGCTCAACGTTCCGAAAGGCTCGAAGTTTATCGTGACGGCTCACTTCGATAACTCGACCAAGAACAAGTACAACCCGGACGCGACCAAGGATATTCGATGGGGCGACCCGACCTATGATGAAATGATGATCGGGTGGATGGACATCCTCATAGACAATCCGGCAAAAGCCAAAACGGTTAAGCCCGATGCCGCCGCGCGAAGCGGCAACAAGTAACACGCTTGCGAACTTGAAGCCCGAATAGTTCACCGCAGAGGCGCAGAGGACGCAGAAGAAATGATGAATGCGGAATGATGAATGATGAACTGATAGAGAGATTCTTAATTCATCATTCCGCATTCATCATTTCTTCTGCGTCCTCTGCGCCTCTGCGGTGAACAGGTTCTAAATACAAAATATCTGGGAGGCTTGCATGAGAAATCGGCTTTCAGTTTTCACCCTTGCTCTTTTCTTCGCAGCGCTATGCTTCGTCGTGCTTCCTGTGACACGAGCGAGCGACGCTAACAAAAATGCCAAGGTTGTAACGTTCAATAAAGACGTTGCGCCGATAATTTTCAAAAACTGCGTCGAGTGCCATCGTGCGGGCGAAATCGCGCCGATGTCTTTTATGAGTTATAAAGAGGCGCGACCGTGGGCAAAGTCTATCAAAGAGAAGGTCATCAATCGAGAGATGCCGCCGTGGCACGCGGACCCGCATTACGGCGAGTTCTCAAACGACCGCCGCCTTACTCAGAAAGAAGTGGATACGATAGTGGCGTGGGTAGACGGGGGAGCCAGTGAAGGTAATGCGAAAGACCTGCCGCCTCAGCCTGTGTTCGCCGACGGCTGGAACATAGGCAAGCCCGACAAGATATTTTATCTGCCTGAAGAATACAGCGTCCCTGCAACAGGCGTAGTCGAGTACAAATACTTCAGCGTGCCGACGAACTTCAAAGAAGATATGTGGGTGCAGGCGGCAGAGATTCGTCCGGGCACACGCACGGTTGTGCATCACATCATCGTCTTCGTACAGAATGGACGCGAACCGCAGCGCCTGCTCGTAGGTTATGCGCCGGGAGAGCAGCCAGCCGTAATGTCAAAGGGGCTGGCTCGCAAAATACCTGCTGGCTCGAATCTGGTTTTCCAGGTTCACTACACGCCGACCGGCACGGCGGCGAAAGATCGTTCCTACGTCGGATTGATATTCTCGAAAGAGCCGCCCAAGAAAGAACTGCTGACTCGTCCCGTGATGAACATGAAATTCGTCATCCCCGCAGGCGAGCCGAATCATCTCGTGGAGTCAACTTACACTTTCACCGAAGACTCGCACATACATTCCTTGATGCCGCATATGCACCTGCGCGGCAAAGATTTCGAGTATCGCATGACTTATCCCGACGGCACATCGAAGGTGATATTGTCAGTGCCGAAATACGACTTCGCGTGGCAGAGTTATTACATGCTGAAAGAACCTGTCGCCGCGCCCAAGGGCACGCGTCTGGATTGCGTAGCGCACTTCGATAATTCCGAGAAGAACAAGCACAACCCCGACCCGAAGAAAGAAGTGCGATGGGGCGATCAAACATGGGAAGAGATGATGATCGGTTGGATGAGCTTCACTTACGACAATCAGCAACCGAACGCGAAAGGCGCAAACGATTAGTTACGTTGAGCAGATGTTTTGGTTAGAATTGAAGGGCCGATCCAACAATCGGGTTTGAAGTTGGAAGGCCCTTAATTTCTTATGAAGGCACGAGGCAAAATGCAAAAGGCGAAAATAGGAGAGTCCGCTCCTGCTTCTTGCGAGATTGTACTTCGCGTTTCTGGCGCGTCCGGAATGCTGCGCGTGAGTTGTCTTTTGCTTTTTGTTTTTTGCCTCTTGCCTCTTGCCCTGGCACACGAACCTATCACCACGAAAGTAAGATTTAATAAAGAAGTCGTGCGCGTCTTCGAGCGGAATTGTCTTGGATGCCATCGTCCGGGCGGACTTGCGATGTCGCTTGCGACTTACGAAGAAGCGCGGCCCTGGGCAAAAGCAATCAAAGAAGAGATGCTCGAAAAGCGAATGCCGCCCTGGCACGCCATAAAAGGCTACGGCGAGTTTCTGGGCGCGCCGCTGATTACGCAACGCGAGATTGATATGATAGTGAACTGGGTCGAAGGCGGCGCGCCCAAAGGCGATGACAAAGACTTACCGACCGAGCCGCTCTATTCAGACGACTGGCAGCTAGGCAAGCCCGATTTGATCTTGAAGCCGGAATCTGTATCTAAAATCACAGCGGATGGGGACGAGCATCGCGCCATCCAGCTTGTGACCAATCTGAAAGAAGACCGTTGGATAACGGCCATTGATTTAAGACCCGGCAACCGCGCCATCGTCCGTTCGGCAGCATTTCATTTGTCGAAGGATGAGCCGATGATGTCGGATGGAAAGATTCAAACTTCGGACTCGTCTTTCGTCTTAGGAACGTGGACGCCCGGTCAAAGGACGGTCGCGCTGCCCGAAGGGGTCGGGCGACTGCTGCCCGCCGGGTCGCGCATCGTAGTAAAGATTCACTACCGTGGCGCGGGCGAAGCGGCTGAAGACAGAAGCGAAGTCGGCATCTATTTTACAAAGACGCCGCCGCGCAAGATGGTTCAGGAAGTCGCTGTCACAAATCTCGATACGGTGATACCTGCCGCCGCGCCGTTTCATCCGGTCAAAGCGTCTTTCACCGCACCCGATGATGTTGAAGCAGTAATGATTCGCCCGTGCGTCAATCCGCTGATAGTCTCGTTTCAAGCGACTGCGTATCGTCCCGACGGGTCAGAAGAAGTGATGATATGGACGCGCGGGTATGGGTTCGGTTGGCAGACGACTTATTATTTCAAACGCGCGGTCGCGCTGCCCAAAGGGACGCGCGTCGAGGTCATCGCGTATTTCGATAATTCAGACGGCAATCGAAACAACCCCAACGATCCTCCCAAACAGTTGCGATGGGCAGACATCACATCAGACCCGCTCTGCTCGCTCTCCTTAGCAAAGCCTCGCAGCGTTAACGATTCAGAGCAACGATAAAAGCTGAGTATCATCGAGCATCGGTATCAAGTCGCTGATTGCGCGAATGGTCAAACAGTCTGCGCTTTTGTTGAGATGGTAAGGGTCGTAGAGCACAGGCACGAGTCCCGCCGCGCGCGCGCCCATCACGTCAACAGCGTAGAGGTCGCCTACGTATGCGGCTTCGTTAGGGGCGACAGCCGCGCGCTCGATTGCCAGTTGAAAGATTGCCGGGTCGGGTTTCTCTACGCCGACGATGAATGAATCAATGAAGAAGTCGAAATAACTTGTCAGCCCCGCTTGTTCAAAAGCGCGCTCGATGCGCCCGTCGCTGTTTGAAACTACTGCGAGAATCAGTCCGCGTTCTTTCAATTGATCGAGCGCCAAAGCGGTTGACTCGTCTGCCGTGCGCCAGAGCATTTCGGCCAGCGCCGTCTTCAACACACATTCGATTGCACCATCAAGCTTGTTTTCCGAAACGCCAATCTTTGGCAGAAGTGTTGAATAAAATTCTCGCTTCAAACTTTCAGTAGAGCCTGCTCCCGCCGCGACCAGTTCGGCGACTCTTGTCATAGCAAGAAACTGCGCGTGTCGAAAACTATCGGGCGATGGCATTGCTTCCAACTCATCGTTTATCAAGCCGCAGATGTGAGATGAATCGAGGTGAATCAACGTTCCGCCTGCGTCAAAGAAGATGGCTTTGATTCCGCGAAGATTGTCTTTCAAGTTCTTTCCCTGTTTTGTAGTCGGTTTTAACGTGCCGGGCTGATCTTTACCAGACTCGCCGGTTGAGTTGTCAGAGGCAAAGGCTTGCCTTCTTTTTCAAGACGCCAGAAACAATCCTTAACGCCGAGCGGGCCGTCTACGCTGCCGTCGTAATCGCGGCACATCTGCGGGCGAGTCTCGTACACACCGCAAATAAAATTTGTAGCGCCGTCGGCAGCCTTGATCTCCTGAAGCGCATTGCAGCGTTGAGGGATGGAAAAGTAATACTCGGTTTGCCCGTCGGTTTCGACGTAATCAATCTTGAACCCGTGAAGCTCCATCCATTGAATCTCGTCGCGCGCTTCGTCGTCTACTTCGCCGCCGAAAAACGTCATGGACATGCAGCACTTTCCGCACATCAAGCATAGTTCGGATTTGCGCCTCGCCGTCAGTTTCCTTCTCTTCATCACACATCGCCTTTCGAGGGTGTTGATTTGAAAAGTGAGTATAGCTGAAGGCGCGCATCATCGCATGAATTTGCGACGGATGGCGAGCAGAAGCAGGGCCGTTTGTACCGGGCCTAGAATCGTTTCAAGCATGACTAACGTATGCCCGGTATTTGTCAGAGGGTGTGGCTCCGGCTTCTGCAAGCTCATTACCGCGAGGCTGTAGATGAGCGCGCGTTTGGTGTCTTGCAAAGGGTACTTTTCATCCTGTAGTAATCTCGCCTCATCAGTACCCTGTGCAAATTTCAGGTCCGGTTGCATAAACTCAGTCCAAGTGTAGGCCCAGGCAAAAAGAACCCATATGAGTACCAGCAACAGGAATGCGCGAGAGACCCGCTCGCCGTAACCACTAGCCAGCCGGTAAAGCCAGTACAACCAGTTTTGTTTGAAGAAAGTGATAAAGCGATGCTCAGAAAAGGCTTTGAAGAGTTTTGATAAGCGTTTCTTCCAATTATCCAAGAACTCGATGTCGTACTTTCCCCACTCTGGCTGCAACTCCATTGCCCGGTAGCGATACTTAGATGCTTCATCATAGCGATGATTCTCTTCAGCGTTAATCGCAATCTGCCGATACGTCACGGCAAGCAGCAGGTTCGGCGGCAGGATGTCTTTTTTCGTCGGCGTACTTATTTCCTGTTTTTTCGTCAGGTTGCTTATTTCCTCGCTGATCTCACCAACCCATTCCACATTAATGAAATCCAGCTTGCGTACATCTACATTGACAAACCAGTGAGGAAATAACTTGAGTGCGTAGAAAGAGACGCGATTGGGATTATCTATTCTAGCGTGCTGGAAATCTAAAGATGGCTCTCTAGCAAACCCCTGCTCGTTTTTGTCCTCCTTCAAACCAAAGCTCTGCCCCTTTTCGTCTCCCGCAAATTTAACGTGACTTCCGAACAGCGCATACGAGAAGTTAGCCTCTGTGCCAAAAGTTACCTGGAAGAAGTACGCAAGGGTGTTGAAAGCAGAAGAACTGAAGTCCGCTTTTGCTTCGAACGTGGTATAGCTGAAGCTGGCTTCAGTAATAAATCTGGTATGGCTAAAATCAGCTTCTTTGAAGGTAGCATCGCGAAAATCGGCTTCCGTGAAAATAGAAGAACTGAAGTCCGCTTTTCCCTTGAACTTGGCCTTTCTAAAACCAGCTTCTTTTTCGAATATGGCATTGCGGAAATTCGCTTCCGCATTCTTGTCAAAGCCGGGAGTGATAAATTCTACTTTCTTAAAAAATTTGGATTTAACAGGAGGTGCTTTCTCGAACTTGGCAGGGTTTGAATTTGCTGGCGAGCCAAAGCGGGTGTCACGGAAAACGGATTCCTTAATGAAAACAGCTTCAAAGAAGAACACCCGCTTACTGGATTTGAAGTAGGTTCTTTTAAAGCTTGCTTTTGCATGAAATTCAGCATTGACAAAGATTGCCAGACCGTCGAACGTGGTGTTATCAAAGTACGCCTCTCCGCCGAATATGGTCTTGTGAAAGTTTACATTCTTGAAAGTGGCAGAACTGAAATACACGTTTTTCACGAACGTAGCTTTTGAGAAGTCTGCTTTTGTATTGAAGTTGAGAGAAGAAAAGTCTACCTCGTCAGGAAATATCGCGCCGCAGAAGTTGAAGTTTTTGGATTTAAGCTTACTCTGAAGCGCTTTCTTGAAATCATTACTCTTCTCTCCCAAAAAATGAAGCACACAATATTTTTTGCCTTCAGCATTTTCATAATCCAGCGGCCCGTGACACGCGGGGCGCATTGATTCGGCACAGGCGCAATCTTCTGGTAATGAGGGCCGCGTTTCTTCAGACATGGTTTTATTTCAGCGCATTCCTGATTGAGCCGATTGAAAACCTCTAAGTCGAGTCAGGTGTGTCCAGTAATACAACCCTCGCGCTAAGTAGTTAAACTATCAATGATGGCCGGATTCCAATAAAAAAGGCGGCTCCCGGGAGCCACCCTTTATTAACATTTTGCTGATGGTTCTTGCGCTCGATCTTATGCAGTGCGCGAGACTGATTGCTCGCTTCCTAACGCGGCCTGTGCTGCTGCCAACCGCGCAATCGGTACGCGGAAGGGTGAGCAACTCACGTAACTCAATCCTACGCGATGGCAGAACACAACCGACGAAGGCTCGCCGCCGTGCTCGCCGCAGATGCCTACTTTCAAATCCTCGCGAATCGCTCGCCCGCGCTCTGTGCCCATCTTCACAAGCTGGCCTACGCCTTCCTGATCCAACACCTGGAACGGGTCGTTTGCAAAGATGCGATTATCAACATAAAACGGCAGGAACTTGCCCGAATCATCACGCGATATTCCGTAGGTCGTCTGCGTCAGGTCGTTCGTCCCAAACGAGAAGAACTCTGCGACCTCGGCTATCTTATCCGCCGTCAACGCCGCGCGCGGAAGCTCGATCATCGTGCCGACCAGATACTTGATCTTCTGCCCTGTCTCTTCCATCACTTCTGTGGCAATCCTACGCACGACTTCTGCCTGCAACTTCAGTTCATTCACGTCGCTTACGAGCGGAATCATGATCTCGGGCAGCACTTTCACGCCCTTCTTCTGCACGCGAGCGGCGGCCTCGAATATAGCCCGCGCCTGCATCTCGGTTATCTCAGGAAAGACGACTCCCAACCGGCAGCCGCGATGCCCAAGCATCGGGTTCGCTTCGTGAAGCGACGCGACGCGCGCCAACAGGTGCTGCGGCTTCACTTTTAATTTGCGAGCCAGCTTGCGCGTGCCTTCTTCATCGTGTGGCAGGAATTCATGCAGCGGCGGGTCGAGCGTGCGAATAGTTACGGGCAACCCGTCCATCGCTTTGAAGATTCCCTCGAAGTCCTTGCGCTGAAGCTTGAGCAGTTGATCGAGTCCGCCTTTGTACATCCGCTTAGGTTCTTCGATCTGCTCCTTCAATTCTCTGCGACGGCGCGCAAGCTCCTGGCGTTTCTTTGGCGCGGTGGTGCGAAGGACCTCTTTTTCAACATCCGCAATCTCGCCCTCAAGCCGTTTGTAATCTATCGACCCTAGAATCATCTGCCTGACATAATCAATACGGTCGCCCTCGAAAAACATGTGTTCGGTTCGGCAAAGGCCAATGCCTTCAGCGCCGAATTCGCGCGCGATCTTTGAATCTTCAGGCGTATCGGAATTTGCCCGCACATTCAAGCGGCGATACTTGTCCGCCCACTCCATCAACTGATAGAAATCATCGCCGAGTTCAGGATCAACCAGCGGAGCCTCTCCTTGAATCACGTGACCGGTCGTGCCGTCAACCGTGACCCAGTCGCCGCGACGAACCCGCGTGCCGTTGACCGAGAATTCATTCTTTGCATAGTTGATCGAAATCTCGCCCGCGCCGACAACGCACGGCTTGCCCCAACCTCGCGCTACGACTGCCGCGTGAGATGTCGGGCCTCCTGTTGAAGTCAAAATAGCTTGCGCAGCTTTCATGCCGCGCACGTCTTCGGGCGAAGTCTCGCGGCGAACAAGTATCACCGGATGACCTTCGGCAGCCCAGCCTTCCGCCTCTTGCGGCGTGAACACGACGCGACCTGTCGCTGCGCCGGGGCTTGCGTCAATTCCCTGAGCCAGCACGTTGAGCTTTGCCTTCGGGTCAATCATCTTGTGAAGCAGTTGATCCAGATCGCCAGCGGGCACGCGCTTCACGGCAGTCTTTTCGTCAATCAATCCTTCGCGCGCCATATCAACCGCGATCTTCACGGCAGCCGGGCCTGTGCGCTTGCCGTTGCGCGTCTGAAGCATCCAGAGCTTACCGCGCTCGATTGTGAATTCGAGGTCTTGCATATCGCGGTAGTGGCGTTCGAGTTTCTGCGCCACTGCGACGAATTCGTCGTAGACTTTGGGCATGTCATCTTTCAACTGGTTGATGTGCTTTGGCGTGCGAATGCCCGCGACCACGTCTTCGCCCTGCGCGTTCGTCAGATAATCGCCGAACAACTCTTTCACGCCCGACTTGGGATTGCGTGTGAAGGCCACGCCTGTCCCGCTGTCGTTGCCCATATTGCCAAAGACCATCGTGACTACGTTGACCGCTGTGCCGAGGTCGTCGGGAATCTTTTCGATCTGACGGTAATCTCGTGCGCGCTCGCCGTTCCACGAGCGGAAGACTGCGCGCACCGCTTCTTCAAGCTGGCGATAAGGGTCTGTGGGAAAATTCTTGCCTGTTTGCTGGCGGACAATCTTCTTGAATTCTTTGCATATCTGCTTGAGGTCTTTCGCGCTGAGGTCCGTGTCGAGTTCGGCGCGGGCTTTGCGCTTTGCCGCGTCGAATGCCTGATCGAAGATGCCGCCTTCAATGCCGAGCACTATCTTGCCGAACATCTGAATGAAGCGGCGGTATGCGTCATAAGCAAATCGCTCGTTCGAGGTGAGCGCGGCCAATCCCTTGAGCGTCTCTTCGTTGAGTCCGAGATTCAACACAGTGTCCATCATCCCAGGCATGGAAAATTTCGAGCCTGAGCGCACGCTGACGAGCAGCGGGTTCTCGGGGTCGCCGAATTTCTTTCCCGATGCGCGCTCGACTTCTATCATGGCCGCGAGCGTCTGCTCCCACATTCCGTTTGGGAATTGCTGGCCCGCTGCGTAATATTCATTGCAAGCCTGGGTTGTGATCGTGAAACCGGGAGGCACAGGCAGCCCCGTGTTAGTCATCTCAGCCAGCCCCGCGCCTTTGCCGCCGAGCAGGTCTTTCATGTCGCCGTCACCGTCCGCTTCTCCGTTCGCAAAAATGTAGACGTACTTGTTCGCCATTCAACAGTTCCTCATTTCGATTGTGAACTCATGATGCGCATTGGCGAGAACCAACGCTTCAAGCCAAATAAATAGCATCCGTGTTGAGACGATGTATGTCAAGCTGAGGGCCGAACGCGAATCAACAGGTTGCGGCAACTTTCTTGTAATTGAGCAGTCATTCAAGTATGAATACGGCTGGAGGTATTGAAATTATGCAACCGAAATCTGAGTTTGAGAAAGTCGTGGCGGCGAGCGGCCATATGATTGATAAACCGGATCGCCCTAAACCACGTTTCCCTCCCGAAAAAGAGACAGTAGTGTGCAAGGCCATAGCTCAAGCTCTAGCGGATTGGCAGATAGGCGAAAAAGACTTGGGTATATCGGGCGGCGCGCGCGGCGCAGACATACTGTTTGCCGAATGCTGCCTTGAGCGAGGCGCTCACGTCCGATTGCTCGTAGCGCTTCCTGAGCAAGAGTTCCTCGATCAATCCGTGAGATTAAATAGCGGCAACTGGGAAGCGCGTTATTTCGCATTGCGAAATAACGCGAACGTCGAGACCTGGTTTCAACACGAACGCGGCAAACCCGTTGCCGAAGGCTTGTCGCCATTTGAAAGCAATAATCTCTGGATGATAGATACGGCCCGCAAAGAATCCGGTTCAGCAAAGCTCTATGCCGTGCTGGTCTGGGACGAGAAGTCAGCGGGCGACGGCCCCGGCGGCACTTCACACTTCGCCAAAGAGATAGAAGAATTGGGCGGAGAAGTCAGCGTTATCAATCCTACAAAACTTTAACCGCAAAAGGAGAATAGAAATGTCTGTTCAAGACAAACTCAAAAAGACAGGGCAGCGAAAGCTTCTTGCGCTTGACGGCGGCGGCATTCGCGGAATAATGACGCTGGAAATATTAGCCAAAATAGAAAACGAGCTTCAAAAGGCTCTGTCGCGCGACGACAGCTTTGTGCTGTCGGACTACTTCGATTACGTCGCGGGCACGAGCACGGGCGCGATCATCGCAACGTGTCTTTCGCTGGGGATGCGAGTTGACGAAATTCGAGATTTTTACATCAAGAGCGGCCCGGCCATGTTCAGCAAAGCGAGATTGCTTGCTCGATTTTATCGCAATAAATTTGAGGACAAAAATCTCGCCCAACAGCTTCAAACCGTGATCGCGGAAAAGACGGGCGAGCCTGCAGCTACTCTCGGCACTGACAAGCTAAAGACATTGCTGCTGCTCGTCATGCGCAACGCCACTACGGATTCGCCGTGGCCCGTCTCCAACAATCCTGCGGCCAAGTATAATGATTGTAATCGCTTCGATTGCAATTTAAACCTGCCTTTATGGCAGCTTGTTCGCGCCAGCACAGCCGCGCCGGTCTATTTTCCGCCAGAGGTTGTTAAGGTTGGGGATTCGGATTTCATCTTCGTAGATGGCGGCGTCACGATGTATAACAACCCCGCCTTTCAATTATTTCTTATGGCGACCGTCGAGCCTTACAACCTGAACTGGCCGACGGGCGAAGATCAAATGCTGCTCGTGTCAATCGGAACAGGGCTGAACCCTAAGGCTAACGCTTTATTGCAGCCCAATGAAATGAACTTGATCTATAACGCCAGTTCTATTCCTTCGGCATTAATGTTCGCCGCACAGAACGAGCAGGATTTATTATGTCGCGTCTTCGGCAAATGCCTGACCGGGGATATGATTGACAGAGAAGTAGGCAACTTGATTGATAAGAAAGGCCCTACGCAATCGAAACTGTTCACCTACATGCGGTATAACGCGGAACTGTCGCGCGCGGGATTGGATGAATTGGGCTTGACGCATATCGTACCGGAGGATGTTCAGGCGCTCGATTCGGTAGAGCATATCCCGGAGCTTCAAGAAGTTGGACGAGCAGTCGCAGCCAGAGATGTGGTAATCGAGCACTACGAGAAGTTCTTGTCATAAACAGGCGGCGCGCGGCGTCTGAAAGCGAACGATGACTGAGCAAAATAAGAACGGAGCTTCTGTAGCAAAGTTTTTGAAAAGATTACTGGCCGCGCCCTTTGTCTTTCTGGCGGCAATCTTCCTGCTGCTTGAAGACTGGTTGTGGGATGATCTGGCGCGCCTTGCCGCCGCCATCGGGCGCTTGCCGGTATTTCATCAGATTGAATCTTTAATCGTCAGGCTCCCGCCTTATTGGGCGCTTTGCTTTTTCGGCGCTCCGTCGCTGTTGCTCGTTCCAGTGAAACTCGCCGCTCTTTACTTCATCTCTCACGGGCGACCAACGCTGGGGTTGATCATAGTCATCGCGGCTAAGATCGCAGGCACAGCCTTAGTCGCGCGCATATTCAACTTGACCCGTCCAAAGCTATTGCGCATCGGATGGTTTGCCTGGCTGTATGAACGATTCACGGCTTTCAAGACTCGACTCTACGGAGCAATAAAATCCACAGCCATTTACAAGGTTGCGCATAAACAGAATCTGCGAATGCGCGCGGCATTCAAACGGTGGAGGGCCGGACGTCGCGGCTTCTGGCGAAGGCGCTGGGACGCCGCGCTTAAATTATCGCGAAGGCGAAAACAGGAACTGTAATAGTTAGCCACGAATTTATACGAATAAACGCGAATGAATATATTCGTGATAATTCGTAACCATTCGTGCAATTCGCGGCTAATCATTTGCCGCGCGACGATTCAAGCGAAGTTAGAACGTACTGCATCGCGCCTGCCTTCACTTGCACGGGAATTGGAAGCTGCAAGTGAAACCATGACTCGCTCGTCCCTTTATCGGTTTTGATATTGACGTGTCGCGCGCGGAATTCTCCGGCAGGCACGCGCACTGTTTCTTCGCCTTTGCTTTCATAGCTCGAAGCCGCAAGCGTGCCTAACGCCTCGTCAAAATCAGCCGGAGCAAAGTAGACCATCAATGATTTTTGATCGCCACCGCCCCGTTGCAAACCCTCAGCCGCCAAACTCGGCGATGACAAACAAAACCCGTCGGGCACTTCAATCGTTTGCGATATTACTCCCGATACGCTTCCGCGCATGCGGGCCGTCAGCGTGTGGCGGTCGAGGTTGTAGCGTGTGCGTGTTCTTTCGTCGCCGCGCTGCTTCGTCACTTCGACAAACGTGGGCCGTCGTGCTGCGTCCACGCGATGAAAGACATCTGTTGTCACATCGCCTGCGACCACTCGGCTGTGGACGAGATAGCCGCCTTCCGACGTGCTGAACAATTCCCAGCTTTCAGTCCCGTGCTCGCGGCCTGTCGCGTCGCGATATGAATAGACGCCGCTGGCAATCTTCGGCCCGCGATCCCAACGGCCATTGTGAACGATAGGCTTGCCGCTCAAGATGGACGCCAGATCTTCTTCCATAGTTCCCGCCGCTGGCGTTTCGACTATGCGGCCAATCTCGCGCCCGCCGCGCTCAACGATCACAGTCGGCACGTTTGTTATCTGGCGAGGCTGCACTGCATCCACAGGCTCGTGGAATTGATTGTCTATCCCGACTAGCTTCACTTGAATTTTATCGTTTCCGGCCAGCTTCAGCGCTTTGATCAATCGCGGCACATAGTTCTTGCTGTCGGGGCACCACGTCCCATAGAGCAAAGTAACTTTTGTCTCCGCCGTATTTGCTTTGATCGTCGCAACCGCGCCCGCATCGGGCTGATAGCATTCCATCACGGAGCGCCACACGGGCACGGCCTCCCACAATTTGTCCGCAGTCATCTCGCCCGTGATCCCCGGATGAGCGCGAATCAGGATCGGCTTCCCGTCTACGGCAAAGAAATAAATGGGGCCGTCAACGCGCGTGAACTTGCCGACCGTTTCCACAGCGACGCCTGCATTCGAAGAGGCCGAATTGTGATCCGCTGCGATATGAAAAGCATCTTTTGAAACAACGCTGACCGTGTGTTCGGACACGTCGAGTATGAGCGCGCGTTCGAGCTTCGGTGAAATCAACGCGAGCCGAGAGGGGCCGTCCGCAGTCATAACCTGCGCGTTGCGGTCCAGTTCGTTGTTGATGTAAACATCGCGCGTCGAATCATTCCAACTGATCGCAGGGAGTTGACTGGTCTCGGCAGAGGCCGAAGCTATGAATGCAATGCAGAACATTAGCGCCGAAAGCTTGATTTTCATAACACTCTCTTTCGTCGAAGAATCAAAATAATTGTAGCAGTAGCCCGACCGTAAGGGAGGGCGAATGTGGTTGCCCGCGCTTACGCTTGGGCTACTGCTTATAACGCCGAAGCTCGCTCGACGGTTACAATCATCTAGCTACTCGCGCAACCTTTCCCGCTGCTTTCTTGTGTTGAGCGGCGGCGGCAAGATAGATATTGCGCTCGACGCCGTTGACCGCCATCCCGGCTAGCTTCTCTAAAGCTTCGGCGCGAACGCCGTGCGCTTCCTGGTTCGTCGGTTCTGTAGTGAGTATGACGCTCGTCAAATCGAGCACGAGTTGCAACTGCCCATCGCGCATCGCTTGCAGCGCCCGTTTGACGAACGGAGCAGACCCTCCTGCGGCTTCGATCAGCGCGCGCGTGAAAGCTGACGACGAACCGGGATTCAGGTTAGTGGGATTGAAGTCGTACCAGCCCGTGTACTGCTTGAATATGCCGTTGACAGCCCACTCGACTCGGCCATACACGGGCGCGAGGTAAGGCAGTCGCGCAAGCTCTTCGGGCAAGCGCACTGCCGCGCGAATCTCTTCAAGCGGCTGCCCCTGATTGATGCGCTTGATCGTTTCGTCGTGAACGTAGCGGATCGCCTTTGCATAGTTCGCAAGCGTCTCGTCAATGCTCTCTTTGCCGCGAAGCGGTGCGCTGTGCGAGCCGACCAGAAAAGCCGGATGAAGCTGGCGCATCCGATCAAGTGATTCTGCCCATCCCAGAACAGGGCGAGCAGGTTTCATCGGACTCGCCAGCATCGGATAGCTTTGATAAAAAAGATCGCCCGGACACAAGACCTGCTCACCCGGCATCCACACCATCAGGTGATCGAACGTTTCGCCAAGGGTGTGATAAAGCTCGAACTGCACGCCGCCTTCTTCAAATATGTACTTGTCATCGAAGAGAATATCAGGTTGCACGTAACCGGATTCCAATCGCTCGGCAAGCCGTGCGCCACGTTCGCGTTCCGGCAATGACATGCCGAACTGCACTGCGTTGAGACGTTGATTGTACGCTGCGAGCATTCTTAACCTGCCCAGTTCAGTCGGCAACTCTTTTTGCGCGATGATGCGCGTCGAATCGGCTTTGAACGCTCGCGCGCCGTTGATGTGGTCGCCGTGATGATGAGTGTAGATGATGTAGCTGATGGGCAACTGGCTGACTTTGCGAAACTCTTCCAACGCGCGCCGCGCTGATGTCATGCTTTCGGTCGTATCAATGACGACCGCGCTCTTGTCCGTGATGACGAAGATGATATTTCCAAGCGCGTAGCCCGTAGCACAGTAAACACGATCTGTTACTTTGATGAATTGCGACTTGCCATCAACGCCTGACAACTGCGCGTGCGCGGCGAGCACGGCAAACATCATTATGCCGAGAGCAACCAGAAGTCGAGAGATTTTTAACATAAGCAATCCTCACAGTTTTGAAAAGCCAGAATAACCTGCGAATGGACGCGGCCAACCTGTCAGATAACGCCGAAATCGCCACACCCAACTGAATCTCTGATGAGCTGCGCTACAGATTTTGATTGCAGGTTTATCAGAGGTCAACCTGAAGCGATGAAACAAAGCGAAATGCGCGCCGGAATACCGAATACGGGTAGCATTATTTGACAGCCCCGTGCGACATATTTCGGCAGATGGGCGCGACATATTTCGGCAAAGTCTCAGATTTTGGCATTCTCTATTTACGTTTAAGAAAAAATATTTGGAATTCTTTATCGAGCAGAGCGTGGATTCGCAATGAAAACAATCAATACAAGCAACAAGCAAATGCTTTATCCACAGCTAAAAAGCAACAACTTGAAGGTTTTTCGTCTTCCCGGCACGGGGTTTGTTCAATACATGAGCGTGTGTGCGAGGTGTGTCGGAAAAAGATTGCATTATTAAGTTTTGTTATATCGGACATGAGCTTAACCAATTGCTATATGCCGCAAGAAAAAAATAAATCGAACAAGCCCTTCGGTAAGCCGGGTGCAGTACAAAATATGGCAATAGCTGCATTAAGCTCATTATAACGCTGAAACTGTCTGAGCAAATTGTCGCTTGTCCCTATTAATAAAAGCGAGCCTTTCTCCCAACGGCATTCGCGTCAAAACCCGGTTTGTCGCAATTCGCGACTTCCCTTAGGGGCTTAACACTTCACGTCCTCAGTGTGTCTTGAGGTGTTCGCATCATCCGGGATTCAAATTGCAATGTTCTTCGAGTTATCAATAAACAAACTTGCAGCGAAGGCAGTCTTGGCGCTCGTGATTTCATGCGTGTGCGCCATGCTTTCCTACGCCATCATCTCTAATTTTATCGTAAGCGCTTTGACCGACGAGCGAGCAAGCGTATCACGCGACACGCTTCGGTCCGCTGTTCGATACTTTCCCAACTCTGCGCGACTCAACGCACGGCTTGCAGAAGCCTCCGAGCAAGAGCGCCAGATGACTGATGCCGAAGCTTATGCGCTTCGGGCCATCAATCTCTCCCCGCACAACTACACCTTTCACATTCTCCTCGCAACGATCAAAGAATCGAACGGAGAGGCTCAGGCAGCCGAAGCCTCGCTCAGAGAAGCGCTCAAACTCGCGCCCAATAAAACAGAGGCGCATTGGCAGCTTGCTAACCTTCTGCTCAGAACGGGCAAGCTCGGACAGGCTATCTACGAGTTTCGCGCCGTATGCGCCATGAATCAGAAATTACTGCCCGTAACGCTTGCCATTGTTTGGCGCGCGTCAGGCGGCAAGCTCGAAGCAGTAGAGGCTGTCACAGCCGCAGATGCGAAATCGAAACTCGCGCTCGCCGGGTTTCTGTTAAAGCAGTCGCGCGCAGACGACGCTGCAAACGTCTTCAACCAGATCGAACGCAAAGCGCGATTAGCTTTGCCCGAAACGAGCGAGTTCATAAATGCGCTCGCTGCTTCTAATCACTCAGAGCTTGCGCGCACGCTCTGGATTGATCTCGCAAGCGATGACGGCAAAGAGCGCCCGCTCATCTGGAACGGCAGCTTTGAATCCGACATCGTGAAAGGCTTCGCGCAGTTCGACTGGACGCTTGACCGGAGCGATTACGCGAAGATCAAAATCTCTTCGGGCCAGGCGCATAGCGGCTCGCGCGCGCTCAGAGTGGATTTCACAGGCCGCGACACCACGCGCCTTACAAACGAGATTCGCCAGTTGACCGTCCTCAGTTCGGGCGCGCGCTACCGCATCGAGTGCTACGCGAAAGCAGAAAAGCTTGTCACGACCGAAGGCCCGCGAATCGCGGTGACGACGCGCGCCGGTGATGTGATAGCCGTATCCGAGCCTGTCGCTTTGGCGCAAGCCGGATGGCAACAACTGTCAATCGAATTCACCGCGCCTCAAATCCCGGAAGGCGCGCAACCTTCTTTCTACGTTACCGTCAAGCGCAAATCGAAGTTCAGTTATGACGAACCGACAACGGGCACTGTCTGGTTCGACGACTTCACGCTCGCTGAGGTGAAACAGAACCGATGAGCACGCGACTCGATAAAGCCATATTCATAGGACTCACTCTCGCAATAATCTTCACTGCGCTCGCTCACGGAGCGGTCGAGGCGTGGGCAGTCGCTATCTTCGAGTTGATGATAGTCGCGCTCGTTTTGGTGTGGGGCGCGAAAGCGATAGTAGATAAACAACTGGCCGTCAGAGTGCCGAAGACTGCGCTGCCGCTCGCGGCTCTGCTCGTTTTCGTCTTTGTTCAAAGCCTTGCGTTCACTACGAGCGATGGGCGCAGGGTGAGCCTTTCGACGGACGTTGAAGCGACGCGCGCTGTGGCGCTGGTTCTATTGTTTTTGCTCGTCGCGTTCGTCATAGCCGCGAACTTTTTTACGAGCTACCAGCGAGTGCGCGCGATTGCCGCAATTTTGACTGCATACGGATTGGCGCTGGCAATCTTTGCGCTGGCCCAGCATTTTACATGGAACGGTCACTTCTACTGGCTCAGGCAGACATCAGCAGGCGTGACATCGCCGTTCGGCCCGTTCGTGAATCACAACCACTTCGCGGGTTATATGGAACTGCTCGCGCCGTTGCCGTTTGCAATGGTCATCACGCGGGCTGCAAAGCGCGATGCGCGACTGTTTCATCTGTTCGCCGCGACAATGATGATCGTTGCTGCCGTCGCTTCGCTGTCGCGCGGAGGAATGATAAGCCTAGCCGCTGAACTGGTATTCCTCGCTTTGATGAGTATTCGCAGGGACGAGCCGCGTCGCCCCATCGCCCGGTCGTTGCAATCGATCGCGCTTGTCGCGCTCATCGTTGCTGCGATTGCTGCGGGCATTTACTGGACGGGGCCTGAGCGCGTGCTTAATCGCGTGACTCGAACAAACCTCTTGAGCGAAGACCCGAAGGCCGAGACGTTTTTCGCAAGTCGCGGATGGATATGGCGCGACACGCTTGCGATGATAAGCGCAAACCCGATCACGGGCGTAGGCTTTGGCGCTTACGAGACTGCTTACCCGCTCTACAGCAAAGCCGATGTGATGAACGCGGCGGGCGCGTCTTATTCAGTAGACCGCGCGCACAACGATTACCTGCAAACGCTGGCCGATTGCGGAATCATCGGCGGTATTATCATCGCGTGGTTCATCGTGTCGTTGTTTCGCGCAGTCGCGCTCGGCGCTAAATCTCGTGATCCTCTGCTTCGAGCGTTCGCGCTCGGAGGCGGCGCAGGGCTGTTCGGCCTGCTTACACACAGCCTCTTCGATTTCAATCTTCAATTGCCGTCGAACGCATTGTTGTTCCTGCTGTTGGCCGCAATCGTTTCGCACATAGGGGCAGTTGCGCGCGAGCGCCAAATCGAAAGCGCTCGAAGTCCGGTCGAGAAAGTAAACGAATACGCGTTTGTAACAGGAGTACCCGAGGCGATGACAAAAACTACAAGCTCACGCATCCGCAAATTAGTTTCAGCATCAATGGTCGCAGCAATGGCGCTTTTTGCCGGAGGCTTCTCGAAGACGGACGCGCAGGAGCGCCGCCAGCAGAAGCTATACCAGCCGACTGCTCAATCTTCAAACTCCGAGACGACGATGCCGAACATCATCGTTTCGCCGGGCGAAGATTATCGAATCGGGCCGAGCGACGTGATCGAGATCGTCGTCGAAGACGCGCCCGAACTTTCGCGCGCGTTTCGAGTTGCCAGTGACGGCCATATAACTCTGCCCTTTGTTGGCCGCATCCCTGTTCAACAAAAGACCACTGATGAATTATCTAAATTTCTCGCAGACCGCCTGCGCGGCGACTATCTGCAAGACCCGCAAGTCAGCGTCGCCGTCTTGCAGATAAACAGTCACACCTATTTCGTTCAAGGGGCCGTGCGCCGTCCCGGTCTTTATCAAGTCGAAGGGCAGCCGTCGCTGTTGAAATTGCTAACCATCGCGGGCGGGTTGAGCGAAAACTACGGCTCGACCGCGTTCGTTATCCGAGAGATCAAACCTGCCACGCAGCTTGAAAGCCCAAATGTCAAATCTGATGTTTCAAACATCACGAGTGACGCTCAGCAGCAAAGCCCCGGCTCGAATGTTGACGCAAAAGCGAAGTACGAATTGCTGAAGGTCAACATCAACGGGTTGCTGCGCGGCAACTTCGATCAGGACATGGGTATAGGGCCGGGCGACATTATTCACATTCCGCCTACGGATGTTTTCTTCGTTGCCGGTGAAGTGAACGCGCCGGGTTCGTTCCCGCTCAAAGAAGGCACGACACTGCGGCAGGCCATATCGCTCGCGCAAGGCACGACGTTTCAAGCGGCGGCGACTCGCGCGATCATCTTCCGCGAAGAGATGTCGAGCGGCAAGCGACAGGAAATCCCTGTAGACGTACCTGCCGTGATGAACGGCAAGAAAAGCGATGTGCCGATACTGGCTAACGACATCATCATCATCCCCAACAGCCGACTCAAATCCGTTGGCGGCACGCTGCTAAGAGCATTCGGCGTCAACGCCGCGCGCATACCTGGACGCTACGGTTATTAAAGAATTGGAGTATTCGCAATGGCAGATGAAAGATTCGAGATTGAAAAAACCAGCCCGGTAGAAATCACTTCAAGCGATTTATCTGGAACTACGATTCCGGTCGGGTACAGAGATTACGGTTACGGTTACGGCACGGGTGACGACAAAGCGCAACTCAGAGAAATGTGGCGCGCCTTGCGTAAGCGCAAATGGTTGGTCGCCAGCATAGTGCTTATCATTACATCGCTCGTTAGCATCGAGATGATTCGCGCCAAAGCCATCTATCAAGCGGCGACCATCATCGAAATAGGGAAAGAGAACTCGACCGTCGTAAAATCCGGCGACTTCGTCATCAACGATGATTCCGACCCGCAGTATCAGGTCAATCTCAGGACGAAGGTGCTCATGCTCAACAGCCGCGAGTTGCACGAAGATGTGGTTGCCAATCTCAAGCTCGATCAGAACTCGAAGTTTATGCAAGCCGACGAGAAATCTCTCTGGAAAACGCTCAAGTCTTTTATCGGCAAGAATGAAAATAGAAGCGAATCCGAAGAGTCGGAAATAATGGAGGAAGATATTGACGAAGACGAAACCGCGCGCTCGCCCGAAGAGACTGCGCGACTTGCGCCTTATGTCGAAGCGCTCGAAGAGAATTTGACCATTGAGCCGCTCAGGGACACGCGAGCGTTGAAGGTGGCCTTCACTCACACGGATGCGCCGCTTGCGGCTGCCGTAGTCAACGGCATCGCGCGGGCGTTCAAGCAGCGAAACTTTCAAGCCAAGACCGAAAAATATACTCATACGGCAAGCTGGCTCGACGCTTCGACGCGCGAGTTGAAAGCGAAAGTCGAACAGGCCGAGCAGGCGCTTGCGAATTACACCAGCGATCACAATATATTTTCGATCAACGACGAAAAGAATCAACAAGCTACTCTCACAACTGAAAAGCTTGCCAGGTTGCACGATCAGCTTCTGCGCGCTGAAACCGACCGCATGCTCAAGCAGACGCTCTATCAAGAAGTGAAAGACGGCCACATCGCGCAACTGCCCGATGCTTTCTCTGACCCGAGGCTTGGCGAGTTACAAAAACAATTCAACGAGCTTCAAACCACAGCCGCGCAGCTTCGCGTCAAGTATGGCCCGAAGAACTCGCGCGTCATGGAAGTGCAGCAGCAGATTGCCACAGTCCAGGAACAGATCAACACCACGCGCGGCAACCTCGAAAAGAAACTGCAACTCGATTATGAGCGCGCGGTGCAAGATGAAAATTCCTTGAAGGGCGCTCTCGAAAAATCGAAGGGCGAAGCGGCGCAAGAGAATCAGGCGGCAATCCAGTACAACATACTCAAGCAAGACCTCGACACGGCCCGCGCGCTTTACACAGATTTTTTGCAGAAGACGAATCAGGCAAAGGCGCAGGTCGCAGAACAGCACAACAACATACGAGTGATAGAGCGCGCAGCCGTGCCAAAGAAACCCGTAGGCCCGAAGCGCGCGCTGATGATGCTGCTGGCGTTTATGGTAAGCCTTGCGGGCAGCATCGGCCTTGTCTTCCTGCTCGAATACCTCGACAACACGATCAAGAATGTCGAGGATGTGACGCGCTATGTGCAACTGCCCGCGCTCGGCGTGATACCTGCGATAAGCACGAGCGCCGCGCGAAAGCTTGCGTCTAAGAATGCAAGCAAGCACAAAGCGTTTTCCGAAGGGACACGGCTGCCGGGACTGGGCGAGTTCAAGCCCGGCCAGTTGATGGCGCTCGACACGCGCTCGACGGCTGCCGAAGCATATCGCGCGCTGAGGACTTCCGTGTTGCTTTCGGCGGCTGGTCGCCCGCCTAAGATGGTATTGGTCACAAGCAGTCAGCCCGGCGAAGGCAAGACGACCACCTGCATCAACACGGCCATAAGCCTCGCGCAGCTTGGCGCAAGCGTGTTGATAATTGACTGCGATCTGCGCAAGCCGACGACGCATAAAGTATTTAACGTTGATCACGTGCTCGGCCTTTCTACTTACCTGTCGCGCGACGTGACGATTGACGGGTTGATTCAGCGCTTGCCGATTAACAACGTGTCGCTGCTTCCGTGCGGCCCGATACCGCCGAACCCCGCTGAGTTGATCAGTTCCGAGAAGATGCGAAATATGCTGGCGATGCTTTCGGAGCGATATGATCACATATTGATTGATTCGCCGCCGCTGATAAACGTGACTGACCCGGTGATACTTTCGAGGATGGTTGACGGGGTAATGCTCGTGGTTCACGGCGGCAAGAGCACTCGCTATGTTGTGTGCCGCGCCCGACAGGAGCTAGCAAGCGTAGGGGCGAAGATATTCGGCGTGGTGCTCAACAACGTAGACCTGCGCCACGAAGGCTACGACGATTACTACTACGCGCGTTCTTCGTATGGCTACGAGCAGGAGCCGAAGCAAACAGCTATATAAGGGCGCATATTTACTATCAGGCTTAAACGCGAGATCAGATGGAAGACCTTCGGAAAGCAAACCACATCACAATCGAGCAAAGCGCACTGGCGTCTCTGATTAAGCGTGCGAGACATATCATTGTGTGGCGTGAAAGAGGCGTGAATCGCCACATCTTTGCTGCGATTGTCACAGTAGGCGGGATAACTTTCGGTATTAAGCTAATCGCTGCCCTCAAAGAGACTGTGGTTGCTCACCAGTTCGGCGCTGGCGATCACCTGGACTCTTTTCTGATAGCTTATTTGCTTCCGTTGTTCGCCATCAACGTGGTGTCCGGCTCATTTAATGCCGCTCTAATCCCAACTTATATTCAGGTCAGAGAGCAAGAAGGGCAACAGGCAGCGCAACAACTTTTCTCAAGCGTCGTGGTCTTTAGCCTGGCGTTGTTGATCGGCCTTGCCGTACTGATGGGACTAACATCTTCGTACACCCTGAGTATAATGGGGTCTAGTTTTGACCCCGATAAACTGGCTTTGACACGCTCTATGTTCCTCATCCTGCTCATCTGTCTTCCGTTTAGCGGCCTGTTCACGATATGGGCCGCGATCCTTAATGCGCACGAGCGATTTGCTCTGGCAGCGATGACGCCGATGTTAACCTCTTTCGCCGTGATGATAGCCGTTTACCTGTTCAGCGGAACTCTGGGCATTTACTCATTTGTCCTGGCAATAATAGCTGGCTCTGTGCTAGAGGGCGCATTATTGGCAATAGGATTATGGCGACAAGGGATTCCGCTCCTGCCGCGCTGGTATGGCTTCACCCCGGCAATGAAGCAGGTAATGAAGCAGTATGCCCCGATGATTGCGGGCGCTTCGATAATGAGCGGCACAGGACTGGTTGATCAATCTATGGCCGCAATGCTTGGCCCTGGCAGCGTATCCATATTAAATTACGGCAACAAGATGTCGGCTGTAGTAGCGGGGATAGGCGCTACGGCTGTGAGCACGGTCATCCTGCCTCAGTTGTCGCGCATCGTAGCCGCCAATGATTGGAGCGGCGCGAAACGTACCATTAAGTCTTATACCAGTTTGATTCTGCTCACAACCATTCCGGCTACGTTAATCCTGATTCTGTTTTCGCACTCCTTGACAGCCTTTGTATTTCAGAGAGGAGCTTTCACCGCCAGTGATACCGCTCAGGTGGCTTCAGTGCAGAGTATGTACCTGCTGCAACTGCCCTTTTATGTCCTTGGCAGAGTCTTTGTGCGCCTGACTTCCGCGCTGAAAGCCAATCACATTTTGATGTGGGGAACTGTCATAAGCTTCTTGCTGAACATAACTCTGGATTACTTGTTGATGAAGCCATTCGGAGTTTCCGGCATCGCATTATCAACTACCATTGTCTATGCGGCCTCGCTCTCTTACATCTCTGTGATGTCATCGCGATTGCTGAGGAAGGTAGAAAAATGCGATTGACTTTAGTTATTTCCTCTCTTGCCTGCGGCGGGGCAGAGCGCGTGATGACTACCATAGCCAATTATTGGGCGGCCAGAGAGCGTGATATCACATTGCTGACACTGGATGATGGTTCGGTTCCGCCTTTTTATGAGCTTGATGACCGAGTCTGTCATAAAGCTTTGGGATTAGCCAGAAATTCGGATAACAGAGCAACCGGGCTTCAGAACAATCTCAGGCGCATCTCGGGACTGCGACAAGCTATCCGCAATAGCAAGCCGGATATTGTGATCAGCTTTATGGACAAAATGAATATAGTCACGTTGGTGGCGGCGCAGGGATTGAGGGTGCCGGTGATTATATCGGAGCGCACTGACCCGGCTCTTAAATCTATAGGCAGCATTTGGAATCAACTGCGTAGATGGACTTATCCGCTCGCCGATCTGATTATTGTTCAAAGCGAATCGGCGCTCGATTATTTCCCGCCTCAATTGCAGTCTCGCGCCCGCATTATTCCCAACCCTATATCACGACCACGACTAGACGCGCAGGTATACGGACAACTGGTTAAGCCTTCGCTTATAGCCATGGGGCGCTTCGGCCAGGAGAAGGGGTTCGATCTGCTGCTACAGGCTTTTGCGCGCTTGAAAGATGAACATCGAGAATGGACTTTGACGATTATAGGCGATGGGCCATTGCGCGTAGAGTTGGAGTCTTTGCGAGATAGTTTGGGGCTTAATGATCGCGTTCATCTACCGGGGCGAGTGAAACATCCTCAGAATTTGCTCAGGCAGGGCGATCTGTTTGTGATGCCATCACGGCGTGAAGGTTTCCCTATGGCTTTATGTGAAGCAATGGCCTGTGGCTTGCCGGTAATTTGCGCCGCTTGTTCAGGCGGGCCGAGGGAAATAGTAAGAGACGGTATAGATGGCCTGTTGATTCCAACCGAAGATGTGGACGCGCTGACAGCAGCGATGGACCGATTAATGCGAGATGAAGCAGAAAGAAAGCGCCTGGCTTCCGGCGCGCGGCAGGTGACAGAACGCTTCGGTATGGAAAAAGTGATGGGGATGTGGGAAGAGGCTCTGGAAAGAGCAGGCGTAAAGCGAGGATTCGGCAAGGCCACGCAGTTAGTAAACCTGCATACAGGAACGGACTTGATTAAGTGAAAATTGTTTTCCTGACACGATCTTTGAACTACGGCGGGGCCGAGCGACAGCTTGTCGCGCTTGCCAAAGGGTTGAAGCATCGCGGTCACACGGTAGTAATTGCAGCTTTCTATTCGGGAGGCCCACTAGAAGAGGGCTTGCGCGAAGCGGGCGTTACTGTGAGACCGCTGAATAAAAAAGGTCGCTGGGATACGTTCGGCTTCCTTCTTCGCTTAATCAAGCTTATCAAGCAAGAAAGGCCGGACGCGCTGCACGGCTATCTTTGTGTGCCAAATGTATTGGCAACCTTGATCTCGCCGCTCTTCCCGAGTATGCGAATAGCCTGGGGCGTTCGCGCTTCCAACATGGACCTTAACCGTTACGACTGGACCAGGAAAGCTTTATACGGGTTAGAGTGCTGGCTAGCTCGTTTTGCCGATTTGATTGTCGTCAACTCGCAGGCGGGGATGCGATATGCAATCGCCAATGGCTTCCCGGAAAGTAAGATGATCGTCATATCCAACGGCATAGATACGGACTGCTTCAGAGCGGATAAAGATTTAAGGCGGCAGGTGCGAACCGAGTTGGGAGTGGCCGCAAACCAGAAGCTAATCGGCATCATAGGGCGGCTAGACCCTATGAAAGGCCATGCCACTTTTCTCGAAGCGGCGGCGATGCTTGCCGAGCAGCACAAGGATCTGCTCTTCCTTTGTGTGGGCAATGGTACTGAGGAATATCGCGACAAAATGATCAGCATGAGCAAAGAGTTTGGGCTGACTGAGCATATGATCTGGTCAAAGGCTCGTTCGGATATGCCCGCAGTCTACAACGCTATGGATATGATCGTCTCCGCTTCTTCTTACGGCGAAGGCTTCTCAAATGTTATCGGAGAGGCAATGGCGTGCGGAGTGCCGTGCGTCGTGACGGATGTGGGTGATTCGGCATTCATTGTAGGCGACGGCGGCGAAGTCGTTCCGCCATCAAATGCGGAAGCCCTGAAAGCAGCTATTGCGAGACTCACCGATAAAATCGGCGCAGGCCATTATGACCGCTGGCGAAATCGCCAGCGTATTGTTGATCAATTTTCAGTCATCGAGATGCAATCAAGGACGGAAGCCGCGCTGCTTCGCCTCGTTAAAGCGACATGTTAACAAAGCATTATCCTCGCATAAACAAAGTGCTGGTAAGCTCGTTCTTCGGAGATTTGAAGCAGTGCTTCTACTTTGCCCCGTTAATAGTAATCTCTTTGTACGTCTATATGGGATTGCGCAGCACGATGATTTTCCCATTAGATATGGAGTTAATAAAATTCGACCGCTCGCTTTGGCATCTCTCTTATCCGGGCTGGTATGACATTCTTCTCGTGTTATCTATTTGTATAAGCATAATCAAGGGCACAATCATTATTCGCAAGACTACTCTGACGCTTGTATTTGTTTTCTCGTTCATCGTCCTGGTCAGCTTTTTTGGGGGCGCGGGGTTTAACTCCGGCTTTATGCTGGACGGCTTTATTTACATGCTGAGGTTCTCTCTCGTCTTTTTACTAACGGCCTCGTTAGTGCGTTCTTTATCTGCCCGGGTTGTTGAGAGCCTGATGATTTCGATTTTCTTTATACTGGCAGTTAGCGCCCTGGTTGTTTACAGCTTGCAGTTCGGCATTTTTAACAGAATATATGCTTCCGGGATGTCAGTGGCCAGCTTTAGTCAAGTGGCCGTAGTAACGAGCCTCGTTGCGCTTGTCAGGAAGCAGAAAGTAGTCTTGATAATCTCGTTATGCTTTCTGTTCTTGACCTTCAGCAGAACATCCATTCTATCTTTCCTGCTGTTTTTGTTCATATACTTTCTCAGCTTAGATAAGATTCGTTTCAAGACCAAAATAAAATACTCTTTATTCATCTTATCTTTCCTGACCATCGCTACTTTTCTGTTAATCAATTTTGGAGGGCCACAGTTTGATTTCATCATTTCCAAGCGGCTCAACTCGGAAGGAGTCTCTAATCTTAGCGGTAGAACATTGATATGGGAATACGCTTTGGAGGTAGTCAGGAATGGAAATACGTCGCTTTTCGGCGTCGGATTCAATGCCGCCCCCTCTCTTTTTGCCATTAATAACTTCACGATTATTGATGGCGGACGCAGCTACTCGCCCGCTCATTTTCATAGCATTTTTCTAGAGCTTGGTTTCGGCCTCGGGATATTTTCACTCCCCATCTTCTTTTATCTATTCAACAGAGTTTTCAAAACAATGTCTCATCGTTGTTATCCCTCTTTCTTCATCTTTGCATTCTTCCTGCTGTCTCAGAGTGTTGATTTCACTTTTTATAAGCCGAAGGAGGTTATCATCTGGGCTCTCATGCTTGGGCTTGCCGAAGGGCAATGGCAATCTGAACGGGAGCAATTGCGCAAGGTTGCCTATACCCGCTTCGAGGCATGGCATAAACAACCCTTAAGTGGGGTCGAGTCGTTTTTCCCGATTCAGCCCAAAGACGAGTTATCTACCTCGGGGTGAGCCTTTTATGAGAATCGTCCATATCATCACTTCTCTCGACAGACATGGCGCGCAGATGATGCTCTACAAAGTGCTGTCGAGGATGGACCGCAGCCGCTTCGAGTCAGTCGTTGTTTCTCTGACAGATGGCGGCGCGCTCAGAGACCAGTTTGCCGCCATTGACGTGACTGTCCACAGCGTCGGGATGAAAAAGGGAATCCCGACCCCTGCGACAATTTATCGTTTCGTCCGATTGATGAAAAGCCTGAAGCCGGACCTGATTCAGGGCTGGATGTATCACGGCAATCTGGCCGCGCAACTCGCTTCTGCGTCTTCGCCCAGGCGCGTGCCGGTGCTGTGGAATGTTAGAGGGTCGAGTTACAATCTCAAGGACATAAAACCCTTCACAGCCGTAATCATCTGGCTTGGCGGAAAACTTTCAAGCTTGCCGAATCTGATTATCAACAACTCGCTTGTAAGCGCGGTCAAACACGAAGAGAGACTGGGCTACCGGGCAGACAAGCGGGTAATCATTCCTAACGGCTTCGACACGGATGGCTTTGCGCCTTCAGAGGAAGCTCGCGCCGGTCTGCGAACTGAACTTGGGCTCTCCGGCGATGCGATGTTGATCGGGCTGCTGGCGCGCTTTCATCCGATGAAAGATCATGCGAATTTTTTGCAGGCAACGGCGCTGCTTCTGAAGAACTACCCGCAACTCCACTTCGTAATGTCGGGCGACGGAGTTGACCAGAGCAACGAAGAATTGCGCGAGCTAGTGAGCAAATTGTCAATCGCCGAACGCGTTCATCTGCTCGGCGAGCGCAGCGATATGAGCCGCATCGCAGCCGCGCTCGATATTGCGGCCTTGTCTTCGGCCTACGGCGAGGGATTCCCGAATGTGATTGGCGAATCGATGGCCTGTGGCGTGCCATGTGTAGTGACTGATGTTGGTGACTCGGCATTCGTCGTCGGCGAAACCGGTCGCGTAGTACCACCCTGCGATTCAGAGACGCTCGCCGCCGCCTGGCGCGAGTTGATTGAAATGGGCGAATCGTCGAGGCGCGAGTTGGGGCAGGCAGCGCGTCGTCGCGTCTTAGAGAATTTTTCAATCCAAGCCATCACCAGCCAATACGAATCGCTTTATCAGCAGGTGGCCTCGGCATTTGAAGAAAGAGAGGCGCGACAATGTGCGGTATAGCCGGGTTCGTTGACTCGAATAAGAATGAAGATTGGAGCAAGCGCATCGCAAGAATGACTTCGGCCCTGTCGCATCGCGGGCCGGATGATAGCGGAGAATTCTTTGACGGCGAAACGGGTGTGGTTTTCGGACATCGCCGCCTTTCGATTGTTGATCTCTCTCCCGAAGGTCATCAGCCGATGTCTTCCCCAAGCGGGCGTTACAAAATCACATTCAACGGCGAGGTATATAACTTCCGCGCGCTCAAAGAAGAACTGGAGCGCGCAGGCTATAGGTTTCGCGGCCACTCGGACACGGAAATAATGCTGGCGGCCTTTGAAGAATGGGGCGTCCGGGCGGCGGTCGAGCGATTTGTGGGAATGTTTGCGTTCGCGGTACTTGACCGCAAAGAGCGAAGGCTGTTTTTAGTGCGTGACCGCATGGGCGAAAAGCCGCTCTATTACGGCTGGATGGATGGAGTATTCCTTTTTGCATCGGAGCTGAAAGCCTTGCAGGCGCACGCGGCCTTTCGAGGAGAAATCAATCGCAATGCGCTTGCCATGTTCATGCGCTATTGCTACATTCCCGCGCCGCATTCGATCTACGAAGGTATTTACAAACTGCCGCCGGGAACGATTCTCGACCTGCCTGTTGCAGGCGCGCGCGAGCCTGGAGCGGGCAGCCTTAGCGAATATTGGTCAATAAAATCTGTAGCCGAAGAAGGAATAGCGAACCCATTCAAAGGAAGCGAGCGAGACGCGACGGATGAGTTAGAAACTTTGCTTAAAGATGCTATCAGCCAGCAAATGGTCGCAGACGTTCCGCTCGGCGCGTTCCTTTCAGGCGGTATTGATTCATCTACTATTGTCGCTTTAATGCAGGCGATTAGCGATAAGCCTGTTAAGACTTTCACAATCGGTTTCAGCGAAAAAGGCTATGATGAAGCCGTTCACGCCAAATCTGTGGCGAGTTTTTTGGGCACTGATCACACTGAGATGTATGTGACCGCACGGGACGCAATGGCCGTTATTCCGCGCCTCGCTTCCATATACGATGAGCCTTTCGGCGATTCGTCGCAGATACCCACTTTTCTGATCGCAGAGCTTGCGCGGCGTCATGTGACAGTCAGCCTCTCAGGCGATGCGGGCGACGAGTTATTTTACGGATACAGGCGCTACGAGATAAGCCGCAGCCTCAAAGACCGGATGTATCATTTGCCGGGCGTGGCACGACACGTTCTTTCAAGCACAGTAAAAGCAATACCCATAAGCGCGTGGAACGGGATGTTCAATCTTGCCTCACCTGTTTTGAATCGGGATATTCGACTCACAGGCGATAGAGTTCACAAGCTGGCAGAAACGCTTACCGTTACGACAGCCGAAGAGATGTATTGGCGGCTGATCTCGATTTGGAAAGAGACATCACATCTCGTGCCCGGTTCTAGAGAGCCGCAGACTGTCTTCACGAACCCGAAGGCCGTAAGTAATATCCCTGGCTTCAACAATCGGATGATGTTCTTTGATACGGTGAGCTACTTGCCTGACGACATACTCGTAAAAGTAGATCGTGCAAGTATGGCGACAAGCCTCGAAAATCGCGTTCCCTTCCTCGACCATCGCGTCGTCGAGTTTGCGTGGCGGCTGCCAATCTCGATGAAGTATCGCGAGGGGAAAGGGAAGTGGCTGCTGCGCCAGGTGCTTCACAAGTATGTGCCAAAGGAAATGATCGAACGCCCCAAAAAAGGCTTTAGCGTTCCAATCACCGACTGGCTACGCGGCCCGCTTCAAGATTGGGCAGAAGCTTTACTGGACGAGAGGCGTCTGCGCGCCGAAGGGTTTTTGAATCCTTTAATGGTTCGAAAGAAGTGGGCCGAGCACCTGTCGGGTAAACGTAACTGGCAACACGGCCTGTGGAATATTTTGATGTTTCAGTCATGGCTGGCCGAACATTCATCCTCTGCTCTGTCAAACACTACGCTGTCGGCAGCATGAGAAGGAATAATTATGACTGCAATAGCTAGAGGAGATTATAATCAAAGGCTTTTTTCAGGAAACTGGCGGTCGCGCATTCATTTGAGCAGGTTTTACTGGCTGACTGCTCAAATGCGCCGGTTTAAATTGAACCGTGTAAGAATAATCGAATTAGGCTGCTATGACGGAAAGACGATAGAGTTTCTCGACGCTGCGCCGGAAAAGTATCTGGGACTTGACGCCAACTGGGAAGGCGGCCTCGATTCGGGAAAGGTCAAATGGAAAGACTTTTCGAATATTGAGTTGAAACGTTGCAAAAAGCCTGAAGAGATACCCGCGACACAGAAAGCTTTCGATGTCGGCGTGTGCATGGAAACACTCGAACACGTTCCGCCTGATCTGGTTGAACCTTACCTTCTAAAACTAAGCCAGGTAATCGAAGGCTATATGTTCATTACTGTCCCGATTGAGCGCGGGCTGGTATTTCTTATAAAGCATGGTCTCAAGAAGATTTTCGGCATGAAAGATGACATTTTTCACAAGATGGAATTCATCAACTGCATTCTGGGCAGAATGAATAAAGTGAAACGGCGTGAGCATAAAGGTTTTGATGATCGCGTACTGGTCAAGCAGGTAGAAAAGTATTTCGATGTCGTCAGTGTATCGGGAGTCTTTCCGGGAATTGGCATTCTCAGCCTGAACTTTACCATCGGAATCATAGCTAGAACAAAAGGGCTTCAAACTTAGCCACTAACCAGCCTGTCCCCATCGAACAATAATTCTCAAACAGTCTTCCCCAGGCAACCGGTAACCGCTTTGAAAGTATTATTATTCGCAAACACGGATTGGTATCTCTACAACTTTCGCCTGCCGCTGGCAGAGGCGCTTCGTTCGCAAGGGCATGAAGTCGTGCTGGTATCGCCCGACGGCAAGTACAGCGGGCGATTAAAACAAGCAGAGTTCCGCTGGATCGCTTTGCCGCTCGTGCGGCAACGGCTCAATCCATTTGCTGAACTGATTACAATTCTTCGCCTGGTTCTACTCTATCGCCGCGAGCGCCCGGACGTTGCTCATCACTTCACAATCAAGTGTGTGATGTACGGCTCGATTGCGGCGCGGCTCGCGAGGGTAGGAGGAGTCGTTAACGCGCTTGCAGGGCTCGGCCATGTTTTTAGCGACGGCGGTGTGCAGGCGCGACTCCTGAGAATTATCATTCAAATAATTTGCAAATCGTTCTTACGCCCGACGCAGGTGATTTTTCAAAACCCGGAAGATTATCACGCCTTTCTCAAACGCGGGCTTGTGGACGCGAGCGCCAGCCACTTGATTCGCGGGTCAGGCGTTGATGTTGAACGATTCAAGCCGCGCGCAAATAATAACTCAAGCGATAAGCGATATGTGCTGCTGGCTTCGCGCCTGCTCTGGGCGAAAGGCGTAGCCGAATACGTCGAAGCTGCGCGACTGGTGCGCAGGCAGATTCCCGAAGCCGTTTTCTTACTTGCAGGCGAAGCTGATTCGGGCAACCCCGCTTCCGTGCCTCAAGAAGTGATTGACGAATGGAAACGTCAGGGCGATGTCGAAGTGCTCGGTCATTGCGAAGACATCAAATCGCTTCTGGAAAAAGTTGACCTCGTCGCGCTGCCTACTTACTACGGCGAAGGCGTGCCGAGAATCCTGATAGAAGCTGCGGCAAGCGGAAAGCCGCTCGTGGCTACGGATATGCCGGGCTGTCACGAGATCGTGCAGCACAGGCTCAATGGAATATTGATTCCACCGCGCGATAGCCGGGAACTTGCCCGCGCCATAAAAGAAATCCTGCCGGACGATTTATGCAGGGCCAGAATGGGCAAGCATTCGCGCCGTCTCGCCTGCGACGGGTTTTCACAAGAGCAGGTGATAAATAAAACATTCCAGGTCTATCAACGTTCGCTGCCGTCGAGCCGGATTGCGGCAGGCAATCGGAAAGCAGAACAAGCGATCCCGGCACAAACCTCAACAAGGTAAAGCGAGTAAATTATGGCACAGATATACCTTGTCTCTTTCATTGCCGCCCTGATACTTTCAGCCGTTTTCACGCGATGCGTCCGAGACATGGCGCTCGCTCGCGGATGGGTAATGGCTCCGTCTTCGCATCACATTCATCGCGGCCCCGTGCCGCGCCTGGGCGGCATAGCCATTTACGTTTCGTTTATGGCTATCGCGGGAATGATGCTCTTAGCTTCGACGATTTGGAAGCTGGGGATAGACATCGAGTTGCGCACGTTTCTTTGCATCCTGATTCCGGGCACGCTAGTTTTTCTGCTCGGCCTCTACGACGACATTTACTCGGTAAAGCCGCGTGTGAAATTCGCTGTGCAGGCGGTGGCCGGGCTGATGCTCTACTGGTTCGGGATAGGGAAGTTCGAGTTACCTGCGATACTTGGATTACATGGTTTCGAATGGTTATCTCTGGTGATGACAGTTGTCTGGGTGCTGTGGATCACCAACGCGTTCAATCTCATTGATGGGCTGGATGGGCTGGCCGCCGGGTCAAGTCTGTTTTCGACGCTTACGCTTTTCGCAGTCTCTTTGATCAGCGGCAATAGCATGGTTGCGCCGCTCGCGCTCGTTATGGCGGGCGCGACTCTCGGGTTTCTTCGATTCAACTTCAATCCCGCAACTATATTTCTTGGCGATTGCGGCAGCCTGTTTCTCGGCTTCATGTTGAGCGCGCTGGCGCTCGCCGCGTCCGAAAAGACGCCGACGATTGTGGCCGTCGCGCTTCCGATAGTCTCTTTCGGAGTGCCGCTTCTTGAGACCTCACTTTCGGTCGTTCGACGGTTCTTGAGCGGGCGGCCTCTGTTTGGCGCAGACCGCGAACACATTCATCACAAACTGCTTGAGCGCGGCATGTCACAGCGGCAAGCTGTGGTAATACTTTACGGCGCGTCGGCGCTTTGCGGACTGCTGAGTCTTTTTCTGTTGCAGCCCGGAAGCGGAGTCATGGCGATAGTGCTGTTCACGCTCGGCGCTGTCATCTGGATGGGAGTCAGAAGGCTCGGATATCACGAGTTCAATGAACTGGGGCGCGTAGCGCAGCGAACCATAGATCAAAAGCGCATCATCGGCAACAACCTCGCATTGCGGCGCGCAGCCAATAAACTGGCCGAAGCTCAGAGCCTGCTTCAGGTTTGCTCCGTACTGCAAGAGGCGTTCGAGGCGAATGATTTCGACGGCTACCAACTGAGCCTCACACGCTCTTGCGACCAAAAGCCTACGACAAGCGAGCTTGCGATGATCGCGCACGAACGCAAAGACCAGCAACATTATGCGTGGCACAAGCCTGTCGAAAACGAAATAGATGAGCAGTCGCTTACGCCTTGCTGGACGCTCACGCTTGAGCTTGAGACAGGGGACAATCAACGCTGCGGATGTTTTTCGCTTTATCGCGCGACATCCGCCCGCCCGCTGATGGTTGACTTGAACTTGCTAACTTCAGAATTCAGCGCGGCCCTTGCAGATGCAGTCGTCCGCTTGACGAATCGCTCAGAGCCGTCTGTAGAGAAAGCCGAAATGCACGTAGCTGTCAGCGCGTTCGGGAGCGAGCGAGTTTCGCGGTTGGGATTTGAAACCGCATGAAAAGTCACTTGTATTATTCGCATGCCCGGTCTCTCTTTTAAAGACAGAAGGCCGTTTTATAGTTTATAATTTCAAGCTTTCCGAAGAGCGATACATTGACTGAGTACGGAGTTAAGAAATCATGCACATTGCGGTAATCGGAACAGGATACGTCGGGCTTGTGAGCGGGGCCTGCTTTGCCGAGTTTGGCAACAGCGTCACCTGCGTTGACAGCGACGCGGACAAAATAGAGATGATCAAATCGGGTAAGATGCCAATATATGAACCGGGGCTTGACGCGCTGGTCGCCAAGAACGTCCGCGAAAACAGGCTCGAATTCACAATCGACATCGCAAGCGCAATTGAAAAATCGCTCGTCATAATGCTGGCCGTCGGCACGCCTTCGTCAATCGACGGCTCGGCTGACCTCAGCCAAATCGAAGCCGTTGCGCTTGAAATCGCACGCGCGCTCAACGGCTATAAAGTTATTGTAACAAAAAGCACTGTGCCGGTCGGCGCTGCCGGATACATCAAAAAGATCATAGACGAAAACAAGAAATCGAGCTGCCGTTATTCGGTCGCGTCGAACCCTGAGTTCCTGCGCGAAGGCGCGGCCATAAATGATTTTATGCGGCCCGACCGCGTGGTGATCGGCTGCGCGGAGGAAGAAGCCGTAGAGATACTCAAAGACCTCTATCGCCCGCTCTACCTGATAGAGACGCCGTTCGTCATCACGAATCCCGAATCGGCGGAGATGATAAAGTATGCCTCGAACGCTTTCCTCGCTACGAAAATCTCTTTCATAAACGAGATTGCGAATATGTGCGACCTGCTGGGCGCTGACGTGCGCGATGTGGCAAAGGGCATGGGAATGGATAAACGCATTGGCTCGAAGTTCCTGCATCCGGGGCCGGGATTCGGCGGCAGTTGCTTTCCGAAAGACGTGAAGGCGCTTGCCGCGCTCGCCCGCCGCAACGACTACGAAATGAAACTCACGGATGCAGTGCTCGAAGTGAATGAAAGGCAAACCGCGGCGGTCATTAATCGAATCAAACGGGCCGTGCCCGACCTTAAAGGCAAGACCATTGCCGTACTCGGACTTTCATTCAAACCTGAAACGGATGATATGCGAGAAGCCCCTTCGTTGAAGATCATAAGCGACCTGCTCGAAGCCGGAGCCGAGGTGCGCGTTTATGATCCTACAGCGATGGAAATCGCGCGCGGCATGCTCAGTAATGTGACGTTCTGCGAAGATGAATACGATGCTGCGCGAGGAAGTAACGCGCTAGTTGTAGTGACGGAGTGGAACCAGTTCCGCAGTCTCGACTTCAACAGGATGAAGTCGGTGATGAGCGAATTAAATCTTGTAGACCTCAGAAACATCTACGAGCCAGCGGACATACGAAAAGTCGGCTTCAATTACGTATCAACAGGCAGGCTGTGAAATCGAAGTAGCCTGCACGACAAATTATATCTTTAGAAGTTGATTGAGAAGCTCCGTAGGAGCGACCTGTCTATAGTTTTGTGGGATAGACAAGGTTACGTAGCTCCGTAGGAGCGACCTCGTAATCAACAGGTCGCTCCTACGGAGCTACAGATCATTTTGCATCATGTTGCTATAGACAGGTCGCTCCTACGGAGCTTCTTCTAAAACTGTTTCTAAAGAGTAAGCCCGCGCGCAAGCGTGGGCTTACTGGTTTTGCGCTGCCCCTGCATTATCAATTTGTGAGCGGATTAACGCGCAAGGGAATCGCTCCCTGGTTCGTTTCCGCTTGGAGGAGTTATGGGTAAATCGAAGAAGTTCAGAGCCGCAATCAGCCTCGCGCTTACGCTCGCAGTAGCAAGCGTTTTTGCGTTAAGCTCGTTTGCGGCTTCGACCTCGCGTGAAGCAGCTTCTGCCGGTCGCCTCGACGACATGCCGAGCGCGCCCGCCGGAAAGCTGATGGGCACGGGCCACTTCACGATTGACGGCGAAGAGGCGCAACCGGGAGCAAGCGTCCTGAGCGGCAGCACTATCGCTACGGGACCGGACGGCAACGCCGTCGTTGACCTCGGCTCGCTTGGCCGCATAGAACTTCGACCCAACACTACGATCAAGGTCACGTTCGCGAATAACTCCGTGAGCGTGAGCCTTGACCACGCAGGATCAATGGCCCAGTCGCTTCCGACAGGTGTGGCAGGACAATTGATTCTTCAGGGCGAGCGCGCGCGATTGAGCGTCGTGCGCGGAGAGGTCGAAGTCAATTCAGCCGGGAACGCGCGTACACTTCACGCTGGTGAACAGAGCACGTTCAACAATCGGGCTGAAGTAATCACAACCGGTGATGCCGTGTTGGTGGCTGACAGGTCTTCCGACAAGAACGAGGAAGGCCAAGCGCCGTCTCACGGCAGATATGTTTCAGGCGGTGTCGTAGGCGTGATCGCCCTGGCCGGGGTTGCGACTGCCGTCACAGCAGGCGTTATTGCAGGCAGCGACAACAGTCGCAGCAGCAGCCCGCTTACGCCCAGACCAAGCCAGGTTGTGCCATGAGGCATCGAGAGTTGTTTTATCGAATCATTTGCAAAGATGAATCGCTGAATCAAGTATCTTATCGCCTGTGTTAAAAACCACCAGCGCCGCAGCCATCACTCGACGATGGCTGCGGCGCTGCTTTTTTCTGCCTGCTCAATCACCTCGCATTGCACGGCCAGTCTGGAGCGTAAGGCTCGCTTTGGATTCCGGCCAGGAATGCGAAATGGTTCTTCATCTCCCACCTCAACAACAGCCGCGCGTGACGGTAATCGCCTGTGGTTCCGTAATAGATGTTGACCACCTTGATTGATCGCGTCTCGGGGTAATAGCCGCCCGCGAGATAAGATCTCAAAACGGGCTCGTACCAGATCGTAGGCTGGATGCTCACGCCGCCCTTCAGGCTCGAAGGCGACATCCTTGCGGCAAACTCTGCGCGCGAACCTCCGCATTTCCTGAACGACGCTACTGCTTCATCCCACGCCTCATCTATCCACTCGCCTATTGCGTCAGGCGTGCCCGGAAAAATCTGAATCTCTTCTATCACAAACCCTTGGGCTCCGCGCTTCGCGGCCTGTTTCCACTTGCGCTTTTCCGGGTCTGAAAACCCGTTGTCGTTATAAGGTATGCGGTACTTAGGAGAGTATTTGATTTCTGTTTTCTGTTTTGGGCCGAGAAATTTATAAGGGTTTTGAGCCGGCGCTGCACTGGCCGCGCTCAATACTATTATCGCTATAAACAAGAAGGAAATTTTCCTGAGCATTTATTCCTCTTTCTGAATAACCTCTATCGGTTGATTAGAAAAAAGAGAAAATGCGGTTTCAGTTCCAGAAACGGGGAATGCTTCCTCAGTTTTTACGTTTTTGATTGATTGATTCGCAGCCGGGCGCGCGAACTCGCACGCCCGGTCAGCTTACCCGTTATGGACGCTTGCCGTTGTAGACTGGGACTACCGGAAGCAGTGCGCGAGACGGATGATTACGGTCGTGGTGAATCGTATTCGTCGCTATGCGGGTTTCATTGTCCGCGCGAAGCAGCTTTCCGGTATTCGGGTTCGGGTCGAAGCGTGGGTCGTTCGAGCTTGTGATGTGAATCGCTATGCGATGGCCTTTGTTAAAGATGATGCTCGTTGACCATAGATCAATCGTAAGAAGATAAACCTCGCCTTTCTTCATTGGCACTTCGCGATCAAATCCTTCGCGAAACCTGGCGCGCACAGCCGAATCCAGCACCAGACGTTCAGTGCCATCGGGATAAACGTCTACGAGCTTCGCCATGAAGTCCGTGTCAGGCGCGTCGGATTCAGCCCACAGTTCTACTTTCACGCGGCCCGTTACTTCGACCGGCGAGGCAAGCGCGGGTGTTACGAATTTCAAGAGGTCTTTTCTATCGCCTATGGCGCGCTGATCCATCGGCCCTTTTTTGATGTTGAGATTAGCGCCGCCAATCGTCAGCACAGGATTCTTTGGATCATACTTGTAAGTGTCTGCGCTCTCCTGCTCGGCGGGCATCCTTTCACTGAGACTTCCATTGGCATTTAAAAAGTAAGAAGTAGTCTTTGAAGGCACAGGCCACGAAACGGCGGTGCGCCATTCGTTGCCCGCGGCTTTCGGGTCGGTCACATCGCCCATGACGTAGTACTTGATCGCCGGTTCATCCATAATGCCGTTGTCTTTTCCGGCCAGCCAGTAATCGAACCACCTGAGCGCTTCTTCGGTTACATTGACAGCGGAGTTTGCTGGATATTTCACTTCTTCAATCTGCCCGTGACCCCACGGCCCCATCATCAGTTTTTGATTGCCTGCCGCAAGCCCCGCGCCTACCTGCTGCAACCCTGCGAAGTTGTCTATGTTGCCCTGCGCGAAGATGTCGTACCAGCCGCCGTAGTTGTAAGTCGGGACGTGCATTTTTTGCCAGTGCAGAGAGAATTCGTTTGAATCATAAAAGTGATCGTAGACGTTATGCCTGAACGTCTCTTCAAGCACATCCATAGCGCCCTGTCGCTTGAGCCAGATTTCGTTCAACTCTTTGCGAAACACGCCGCCCATGAAAGCAGATTGGGAATAGATGCTTGAACGCGCAACCATCACAAACGATGGCCACCAGATGCGGCGGGTTCATCATCGCCGCGAGGTTCGACGTGATGCCCATAGCCGATGCGCCGAACATTCCGACTTTGCCGTTCGACCAGGGCTGCTTCGCCACCCATTCGACCGTGTCGTATCCGTCAACAGGGTCTTCAACGAAAGGGTGGTACGCGCCTTCGCTCTGGCCTTTGCCTCGACAATCCTGCACGACCAGCGCGAACCCGCGCTCAGTCCATTTCGCATTGCCGATGGCCTGCGTGCCTTTGCCGTAAGGCGTGCGAATGAGCACGACAGGGAACGGCCCCGCGCCCGCAGGCAGGTAGTATATGGTAGAAAGCTTCACACCGTCGCGCATCGCAACCATCTGCTCCGCAGGCTTTGCTGACGCGGATTGTATTGTTTGCTGCGCAGAAGCTTGCAACGCAGAAGCCTGCAACGCGGGCGCAAGCGTGAACGAGCCAAAGCAGAGGATGATAAGGAGAGAAAGAGTTAGTCGAATATTTCGCATGGTGAGCCTCGCTTTAATCGAAAGGAGCAAACGAATGAGCGGCGAATGCTGAATGATGAACGATGAGTATTTTCTACCGTTCATCATTCAGCATTTGAGTTTCAGCATTTGAGTTTACGCCCACACCCAGCCGAACTGCGTGTTGGAAGGCAAGGGGTTTTCTTTGTACTCTTGTTTCAGCGCGGCGACCTTGTCTGCTCGGATCGCGTTGCGTTTCGCTTTCACGTCGAGCTTATAGACGCGCGCCGCGTTCAAGCCGAAGACCTTCGCTTTGAATTCGGGAGTGAGCTGTTTGTAGCCATACTTGTTGGCTATCTCGTCGCTGATCTGGAAGCGGCGGAAGCGTTCGATCTGGCTCTGCGGGCTGCCGCCCCAAATCGAATCCGTGCCCCAGATGATGTTGTCTTCCATCCCCATGTTCAACAACTGGCCGAAGTAGTGCATCGCCGATTCAGGCCGCGCGCTCGACAGCGCGTTCCAGGTCGAGCCTGTCTCGAAGTAGACATTCTTCAGGTTATTGCGCTTCACTATGTCCATCAAATCCGAAATCCATGGGATGTACTGCGGATCAACCGGAGCGCCTTCTTTGCGCTTGGCCGTCGGGTGCCACGCCGAATGATAGATGATGAAATTGATGTCGCGGAAATCTTTCGCGGCTTTCTCTACGTCGCGAGGGTGACAGTTGTCTTCGTTGAACAACCCAAGAGGCAGCCCCCTGTGAATGCAGGCGGTTTTGACGCCGAGCTTGCGCGCCTTCTCCCAGAACGGGTAAGCAATTTTCTCATCGTCAAGCCCGTAAGGGGTAAGCTCTCCGGCCAGACTGCCGGGATACATTTTCCACGAATCAACCTTGAGCACTTTAGCTTGGCGCTCCATCTCTTCAAGCTCTTTCAGTCCCTTGTTCGGGCGCAGTATGCCGTGCGACAGCATGCGCTGAGAGCCTGCCCATGAGTTGATGTCGTTGCGAGTTTTGATCATCTTGTCGGGCGGCAGGATGTTGTCTTTCCATTCGCTGGAAGGAACGCCGCTGATGATCGCCATGACGGTATCGGAATCGAAGAACAGTTCCTTTGTATAATGCGCGCGGTTCAGTTCCGATACGGCCTTTGTCATATCGTCGAAGCCGGGTCGCAGCCTCTTCAAGAATCCTGCGGCCAGGCGACCTTCTTCGCTGTTCTTGTACCATTCCGGCTCGACATCAACGTGGTGCGTCTGGTTGTCGAATATGAATTCTTTTTTCGGCCAGTTCTCATCGAAAGCCGCAGGTTCCATCGCTTCTACAGCATCAACCTCGTAGGTCTTACCGAAGACTTCGTTGAAGCAGATCATCGCCGCAGCCATGCCGCACGAAGTTTGTAGGAATCGCCGCCTGCTCAATCCCAAACGCTTCGCGTTGCGGTCGGCCATCACGCGCAGGCGATTTTCCATCTCGCGCTCGCGGGCAGTTTGCTCAGGCGGGATGAACTCTTCGTTCGATACGATGCGGGTTGGTATCGGCGATTGGATGTCAGACTCCGCATCCACGTAGCACTTTCGTCTCCACATAGGTACTCCTTTCTCGAATCAACTGATTAATTTCAAGCTGATGGGCATTGGTGAAATCTCCGCACCCCCGCGTTGATTGCTGTCCACTTCAGAATCAAAGCTAAATTGTGAGTGTAGAAATCAACCGTGCTGTAATACAATAATGACTGCGTTGAGTGTACTCACAGCCGGTTATAAATTCAACTCTCAGTCAGCTTTCTTTCAAGTTATTTTTGAGACGATGAAGATAAAGCAAACAGGCGATAAAGCGGATATAAAGCGGCGCAGTTTTATTGCGCGAATCATTGCAATGCCTTTTGCGCTCAAGCTGGGCCGCTCAGGTTTTGCCGCGCAGCAGCCGCCTATCACTACGCCCAACGCGCCCTTCAGTCGAGCATTCAACTTTGCCTCGCTCAAAGATTGGATCACTTCAAACGCGGAGTTTTTCGTTCGCAGTCACTTCGGCATTCCCAAAACAGACGGCTCACCCTGGACTGTAAAGGTAACAGGCGCGGTCGAGCGCGAGCGCACCTTCACGATCAACGAGTTATTAAAGATGCCTGCCGCAGAACATGTCGTCACGCTTGAATGCGCGGGCAATCTGGTCGGCTGGGGAGGCGTGTCTAATGCGCGATGGACGGGCGTAAGGCTTGGCGATTTGCTGAAAGCCACTGGCGTCAGCGCAGGCGCAACCGAAGTCGTGATGGTTGGCGCTGACGGCGGAGCAGAACGCGAAGCAGGCGGCAGGCAGGTCGGCTCGTTCGCCCGCAGCGTTCCGCTCGCAAAAGCTTTGGACGCAAATACTCTTCTTGCGTACAAGATGAACAATGAACCGCTGCCACAGATTCACGGAGGGCCGCTCAGGGCAATAGTTCCGGGATGGTACGGCATGGACTGCGTGAAATGGATAAAACAGATTACGCTTTCGCGCGAGCCGTTCAAAGGCTTCTATCAAACCGAGCGTTATTACGAAGCGCGGCGCACGAGCGCGGGCGTTGAGCGTGGGCCGCTCGGAGCGATGCGATTAAAATCTCAGATCGCGAGGCCCATCAATGAAGAGGTGCTTCCGCTCAAAGCGACAACGATAGTCGGCGCGGCGTGGAGCGGCGATGCGGAAGTCGCGCGCGTCGAAGTGAGCTTTGACGGTGGTCGCACGTGGAAAGAAGCGAAGCTTTCGGATGAACGCGCGCCGTTCGCGTGGAGATTGTGGTCTTTCGATTGGACGCCGCAAGCCCATGGCACTTATGAAATAATCGCGCGGGCACGCGACGCGCGAGGGCTTACGCAGCCGTTCGAGCGCGACCCGGCAATCGTCACGCCTTACGCGAACAACTGGGTTGACCGTCGCACGGTCGAGGTTCGGTGATAGCATTGAACAATAATTCGTATAACAAGGTTTCAGGTTTTGTATTCTTAATTGCCCTTCTTCTTTTTTTCAGTCTGCAACACGGCCTTGCGCAGAACAGTTCACACAATCACGCGGAAGCGCCCGCCGCAACGTTCCCGGTCGAACTGCTTGAGCGACCCGTGCCGCTTCGCGCTGGTGTAGGCACGGTTTATGAAACCGTGACGACTTCATCCAAAGAAGCGCAGGCGTTCTACAATCAAGGGCTTGCATACCTGCACTCTTACGTGTGGATAGAGGCTGCGCGCTCGTTCAATCAAGCGTTGAGGCACGACGGAAAACTCGCCATGTCATACATAGGTTTGAGCCGCGCTTTTTCAGGCTTGAATGCTTACGGGGCAGCGCGGGCTTCGCTTGAGCGAGCGCAGGCCCTCGCGTCTGGTGCATCTGAACGCGAGCAACGGCGCATCAGTATTCGCGCAAAGCATCTCGACGCCATCGCAGATCCCGGCAACGTCGAAAAGCATTTTCAGTACAAGCAAGCGATTGATGATGCGCTTGCGATTGATCCGAAGGACGTAGAGTTGTGGCTGTTGCGCGGCATCAGTGAAGAGGCGAACGCCGCAGGGCGAGGGCAACACGGCGGCGAGCGGTCAATTCAGTTTTACGAAAAAGCGCTGCAGCTTTCGCCCGACAATTTTGCGGCGCATCACTACCTGACTCACTCCTTAGAAAACACAGACCGGATTTCCGAGGCGCTCAAACACGGCGAAGCTTATGCGCGGCTCTCGCCTGCCATCCCGCACGCGCATCATATGTACGGCCACGACCTCAGGCGCGTTGGAAGAGTCGCGGACGCAATAGCCGAGTTTCGCCGCGCAGACGAGTTGGAACGGGCTTATTACAAATCGGAAAACATTCCTGCTGAATATGACTGGCATCACGAACATAATCTGGATTTGCTTTCGACTTCTTATCAACACGAAGGCCAGATGAAAGCGGCTGAAGAAGTCATGCGACAGGCGTTCGCCATTCCATCAATGCAGGACACGCTTGAGTTCAACAAGAAACAGTGGCCCGAGTTTTTAATCGCAAGAGGCCGCAACGAAGAAGCTCTTTCGGCAGCAAATAAGCTTTCCGAAAGCCGTTCCGACATTGTCCGCGCAATCGGGCGCATATGTGCGGCGCAGGCGCATCTGGCAATGAATAACCTTCAGGCCGCAAGCACGGAAGCAAAGGCTGCGCTCGAAGAGTTGCGCCTGTCAGGAGGCCGAGCCGCTTTCGTGGCCGTCTACGTCGAAGCTTTGCAGGGAGAGTTTTACATCAGAACAGGGCAGGCTGAAAAAGGCCGCGCGATGCTCAAACAGGTTACGGGCAAGATTCGCTCAGAGCCCGGCCCTGATGCATGGACTCAAGCATTGTTCCGACTGGAAGCGATTGGGCGGGCTGCTCGCGCGGCAAATGATTGGGACTTGGCTGAATACCTTGCGCGGCAGATGATCGAGCATGACGCGGCATACGCGGGCAGTCATTATGCGCTTGCGCTCGTAGCCGAGCAGAAGAAAGACAGCACGGTTGCTTTACAGGAATTCGCAGCGGCGGAAAAGCTCTGGCGAAACGCCGATGTGGACCTTCCCGAACTTCAACAAACGCGAGCGCGGATTGCTGCGCTCAAAAAATAGACCATCCTAAAAACAAGCCACTCTAACAAAGAAGTCGCTCTAAAAAATAAGTCGCTATCAAAAATAAAAAGCGCGCGAGAAAACTCGAAGCTTTCTCGCGCGCACGTTTACGAATCCGTAAACAGGCTTAGAAGCTGAAGCGACCGCCGAACTGGAAAGCTCGCGGCCCGCCCGTCCCGAAGTTCTGACCAGCCCTGACCGTAGGCCGACCAAAGCTGGAGTTCAACGTCGAGCCGAATCCAGAGAGATTCGAGATGTTTAATATATTGAAGACCTCGACGAATCCCTGAACCGAAAAACGCTCACGGAACCTGATGGTCTTCGTTATACGGATATCTTGCGACTGGAAGTCATCGCCAAACGAGAAGTCAGCAGGCACGACCGCAACCGGAATGGTGGTTCCGCGCGCGTCGGGCTTGCCAGCGAAGTTGGCGTTGAACTGATTCACCAGCAGGAGGAAATCTTCTCTGCTCGTTCCACGGTTGAGCGAGTTGATTTCGAGTCCGGGCAGAGTGTCGCCCACTGTTCCGTCGCCGTTGATATCAATGGTCCCGCTTACGCGAGCATTGAACGGCGGGCGGCTGGCATAGACTGCGATGACGGATGACTGGAACCCCCAGGGCATATCAAAGACGCCGCTGACTGTTAAGCGATGGCGCGCATCCGCGCCTGCCGGGCCGTGGAATGCGAAATAGTCGTTGAGGTCTTCGCCCGTGAAGAAGGTCGTCAGGCTCGATAGCGCATAGCTTGCGGTGAACTGGAAGCGATTCGAGAATCGCTTGTCCACTTTCACCAGCAGCGCCTTGTACTGATCGCGCCCGCTGCTTTGAATGAGGCCTATCGGGCCGTTCGAGCAAGCTACTGACGGGTTACCCGCCTGCGCAGGCGTGCAGCGCGGAATAACCGAGCCGCCGAGCGACGCAATTCTGTTGAAGTAATTAGCGTCGTTCTGGAAAAGCGTGTGCAACCGCTTGCGCAGAACGAAGTCAGCCGAAACCGACATGTTGTGCGGCAACTGGCGCTGCACGCCGAATGAGAACTGCTCCGAGTAGGAGTTCTGAAGATTGGGATCGAGAAGGTCGGTTCCGGTCTTGAAGAAGTCAATGTTGGTCAGCCCCGAAGAGCCGAGCGCCGCGAACTGATTGAGTATGGCAGGAACCTGTACGTTGAGAAGATCAACAAAATTCTGCCCTGTGAATTTGGTCGGGAACAATCCAAAGGCTATCGGAGTACCAAGCGGCACGTTGATCAAAGCGAGCGGCAGTCCGGGAATCGCCGGTACGGGAATCTGCGGGAAAGCCACGGTGTTGGTGAAGAACGGGCCAGGCACTTGCGAACGCCCGTTGCCGAGCGGGCCGATTGCTGCGCGCTCTCGCAAGCGGGTTACGAACAGAATCGTGTCATAGTAGATGCCTGCTCCACCGCGAATAACGGTCTTGCCTTTGTTGCCGACATCCCACGCGAAGCCGAATGACGGCGCGATGTTGTCGCTGTCTTTGCCGGGCTTGCCCAGATCGCCGATCAGCGGAGCAATCAGCGCGGGCTTTGCCAAATCGTGGTTTTGCAAATTGGTTTCAAACTGATATGAAGCGCCGAAGCTCAAGGTGAATCCAGGCTTGATCAGCCACGAATCCTGCCCGTAGAAGCGGAATCGCTTGGTGCGCCGGGCGTTTTCAGTCTGGAACGGAGGCGGCTGCGATGGGTCGCCGATTCCAACCAGCGGAAGAGTAACGCCCGCTGATGGGCCTGCGACTATAGGAAGTCCGAGCAGGTCTTCAATAGTTATCCTTGCGCCCGGAGTGATGAAATTCACAGGAACGGGCAGCTTCGTGCCAGCGATTATAGCCGCTTTAGCTGCCGGAGGCAGCGCCGCATTCGGTATGCTGTTGATTACGGCTGATATTGTGTTGTTCAAGCCAATAACAGTCGCCGGGTTATGCACTACGATGAGCGCCGGATTAAGGAAGCCCCATCCGCCGAAGCCGTAACCGTGCTCGAACTCGCCGCCAAAGCGAATTCTGTGCGCGCCCTTTTGCCAGCTCATATTGTCAACATACTGGAAGCGGCGGAGATCACGATTCTGCGGCGCGTTGATCGTGTTGCCGAGTCGAATATTGCTGTCAACCACGCGAATCTGCGGGCCGCCAAGGCCTATGCAGCCGATGTTGGATTCCGGGCATTGTTCCGCAGACGGGGTGAGTTCATCGTTTACGATGTGATTTGCGTTGAAGCGAAAATCATTGACCAGATTCGACGTTAAAATCGTTGTCAACCCTACGACGCCGTTGTCGTCACGGTTCTTATTATCTCGCCAGTTCGACGGCAGCGTGTTTTCGTCGTCGGGCGCAAATACGTCGTTCTGATCTCGGCTGTAGCGAACAAACAAGTTGTTCTTCTTCGTTATGGTCGGCATGTCAACGCGAATGTTGGTCAGCCATCCTTTGTAAGGGCTGTTGAGCACTGTCGAGAACTGGCTCAACGGAGCAAAGCCTGTGATGAAAGACGAGATGGCAGCATTTTGATCGAGCCTTTCGATGTTGCCAAAGAATAAAATCTTGTCTTTCTTAATCGGGCCGCCTGCTGATCCGCCCCACTGGTAACGACGGAAAAACGGGTCGAAGTTCGCACTCGGTCTAAAGAATGTCGGCAGAGCCGCGAAGCTGTGGTCGCGGAAGAACAGAAATGCATTGCCGTGAAATTCGTTGCCTCCCGTGCGCGATACTATGTTCACGGCTCCGACAGAAGTGATGCCGGTCGAGAGGTCGAAGTTGAATGTCGAAATCTGAAATTCTTGAATCGTCTCGGTTGAGAAATTCTGTGACGCGCCGCCACAGACCGGATCAACGATGTTGCCGCCGTCAACCGTGATTCGTGTCAAGCTCGCTGGGCCGCCCCCGATTGAGACGTTGAAGAGATTGTTCTGCGCGCCCGGGTTTCCTGCCGAGACAGCCACGCCCGGCTCAAGCAGCGCCAGTTGAAGGAAGTTGCGCCCGTTGAGCGGCAACGCGTCTACCTTCTGGCGAGTGATGACGCCGTCAATCTTGTAATCTTCTTTATTGATGACCGGCGCACTGGCTTGAACCTCTACGATTTCGTCCTTCGCGCCTACGCGCAAAGCGGCGTCGCCGGAAGTCGTGTTGCCAACCTGAACCTGCGCCGTTATAACCTGAGTCGCGAAGCTTTGAGCCTCTATCCTTACTTCGTACTCGCCGGGCAGAAGGTTTTCGACCGCATATATGCCGTCGCCACCCGTGTTGGCTTTTCTGCTTTCTCCTGTAGCCTTACTGGTAACCGTGACGGTAGCATTCGTAACGACAGCCCCTTGCGGGTCTGTCACCGTGCCTCGAATTGCCCCCGTTGGAATTTGCGCCATGACTGGGAAGATCATGTTCGCCACCAGCGCCAGCGTGGTGACTGTCAGCAGCAAGCGTTTGAACTTATTACGCATACTTCATCTCCTTTCAACTCCTGTGAGCGGGTAAGGTTGCCTATTACTCGATACGGGACGATTCTTTGATCGTCATCCCCTGAGCTGGACTCGCAATTGAACCGTCGAGGACGCCAGTCAAGACCAGCCTCGCGATATTAGGCCATGTACATCGATAAAAGCTGAGCAGCTATAAAACTTCCGCCTAGAATAAATATGATTAAATATCTTGAGAGCCGTGAACGGGCATATGATTGTGTTTTCAGGCTGAATTGTCAAGCCGTTTTTTACAAATCAACCTACCGTTCGGACAGGTCAAACGGCTCTCACCCTTCGGAGTCTAACTCTATCGCGTGGGCATTATAACTTGAAATTGAAATCAGTTTCAGCGCACGAATTCGATTTGAGTCATAAATGAATCTAAGGCTATGATAAGCGCGCCTGTTATCAGTTGATAAATCATCTCAATCGAGGAGGAGCCATGCACGGATTGATTGCCTTCGCGCTCGCCGTAGCGCTCTCGTTGATGGCAGTGCCGAGCGAGCCTGCTCAAAAGCAGGGACTCAAAGTCGGAGTTGCAGCCATTCGGATAACTCCATCAGGGCCGAACCCTGATTGGGATGGCACGATCACACAGTCCGGCGTGTGGGGCGAGCGATTCACGGACGCAAATCGCAATGGCCGATGGGACGCAGGCGAGCCGTTTGAAGATGATTCGGGCAACACGTCGCTCGACGAAAGTTCTCGCGGCAAATACGACGGCATATATCTGGCGGGCTTTGGCAACAATCGAATCGCAACTGCCACCCACGACGACCTGTGGGCAAGAGCGATTGCCATAGAGTCGGGCGCGACTAAAATCGTCATCGTCTCGATTGATTTGATAGGTTATTACTCGAAAGCGAATTATTACGGGCTTGAAGAGATTAAAAAACTCGTAGACCCGCGCCTCGGCGTAACCGAAATACTAATCACCAGCACGCATAATCACGAAGCGCCCGACACGATAGGCGCGTGGGGTGTGAATGCTTTAAGCGACGGCAAGTATCCAAAGTATCTTCGATTCGTTGATCGTCAGATTGCGAAAGCAATCAACAAAGCCGCAGGCTCGACCGTGCGAGCCGTGATGAAGCTCGGACGCACAGACCCGCAAGCTTCAGCGTCGATCAGCGGGATGCAGACCAGAACGCACGGGCGGCCTCCGAACTTTTTCGATGAAGAGATGCGTGTGATGCAGTTCTTTGACGGCGATCGCGGCAGGCTTGAAAAAGTAATCGCGACTCTCATCAACTGGAACACTCATCCTGAGTCTATGGAGAGCAAAAACACGAGTATCACATCAGACTTCCCTCATGCGGTGCGCGAAAGCGTCGAGAAAAAATTCGGCGGCCTGGGCTTTTATATAAGCGGCGACATCGGCGCGGTCGAAATCATCGGCGACTCGAACAACAAGACGAGCGACCGGATAAGATTCGACGGCAAAGATTTTCCGTTCGAGTCGGGCAAGAATCGCCCGGCTTATACATTTGAGCGAACCGAAGCAATCGGGCGCGATGTAGCGCGTGCCGTCTTCGATGCTCTTGAACACGGAGAGTTGAGCCCAGTCAATAACATTATTGTCAGTAAAGCGGTCCTGCGCGCGCCGATGGACAATCAAGCGTACAGTTTTCTGGCAAACAAAGGCGTGCTTGACACATTGCAGCCTCCGCGCGAAGGCCAGCAGATCGAGATAGAAACAACAGTGCACGCGATAACGATAGGCGATGCACAGATCATCACAGTGCCGGGCGAATTATTCCCCGAAGTTTTTTATGGCGTCGAGCGCACCCGTCGGAGAGATTGCCCTGAAGCGGACACGCGGCGAGCCGTAGAGCCGAGCGTGCGAGATAGAATGACTAAGAAGTACAAATTTGTGCTTGGCCTGTGCCCGGACGAGTTCGGCTACATAGTGCCGGGCTACGACTTTCTGGCTCCTGCGGCTGACCCGACGCGAGGTCTGATCGAAGCGAAAGACCCGTGCAAGGCGAAGGGCGTGCCGGATCATTACCATGAGACAAACTCCGCAAGCTCGCAGTTGGCACCGCTGTGGGCTTGCGTCGCCGCCGCGTTGCTCGAAGGAAAGACGCCCGACGCGGAAGCCTGTCGTAACCAGAAAGTAAATCAACAAAGGTAGACGTTATGCTAACAGCCATCACGCGCGCCGTAAGCCCCAGCATAAACGCGTGCGAACTGACATTTCATTTGCGGCAGGAGATTGACGTGGCGCGAGCCGCAAGCCAGCATCGAGCCTATGAAGAGTGTTTGAGCGAGCTTGGCGTCCGTGTGATCTCACTTGCTGAAGAACCTGACCTGCCCGACGCCGTTTTCGTAGAAGACGCGGCAATCGTAGTTGACGAAGTAGCGATCATGACTCGGATGGGAACCGCAAGTCGTCGCGGCGAAACTGAAAGCCTCGCACGTGTGCTATCAGAGTACAGACCTGTTGAGTATATAGAGTCACCGGCGACGCTCGACGGCGGAGACGTGATGCGAATTGGTCGCACGCTCTTTGTCGGAGGATCGAGTCGAACGAACACCGACGGTGTGTCTGGGCTTCGTGAACTGCTCGCGCCTTACGATTATCAGGTGAGAGCCGTTGAAGTCACAGGTTGTCTGCATTTAAAGAGCGCGTGCACTTACATAGGGAGAAATTCGATACTCATAAATCGTTCGTGGATAGACGCGGCGCAGCTTGAAGGGTTCGAGTTGATTGATATTCCCGCGACAGAGCCAAACGCCGCGAACGCATTGTTGGTGGGTGAAGTCGTCATCATTCCTGATTCATTTCCACAGACCAAAGCGATGCTCGAAGATCGTGGGTTTAGTGTTCGTGTAGTAGATGTTTCCGAATTTCAAAAGGCCGAAGGCGGCGTGACCTGCAAGAGCCTGATCTTCAACGCTTGATGATTGAAAACTATCTATTCTTCCGGCGAGTCCTTCGATTCCACTTCAACGGGCAAATCCGGCGGGTCAATTTCTACATCAGGCATCGGCTCATATTTCGATTCATCGAAGGGCGGCAGGTCTATTGGTTCCGCCGCGCCAAGTTCCGCGAGATGTTTGCGCGCGGCTTCGAGTCCCCAGTGATAAGCGAACGGCGGCCCGTCGCACCACGCTTTGCGATAAGCTTCGGTAGCCGCTTGAACAGCTTTGTCCGTGTTGCCCGCATCGCATTCAATCTGCGCCAATATATTTAAGGCGTCGGCGTGAAAAGTCGGATACGGCCCTCGCTCGGCGGATTCCCAAACGTCATCGAGCAATTCACGCGCGGATTCGGGGTTGCCCTGCCGCCGCCGTAACTCGGCCAGCGCGACCACTACCTGGAACTCTTCAGCTATGAAATTCGCAGTGCGAGCGCGCATCAAAGCATGACGGAGGCGCTCTTCTGACATTTGGAGATCATTCAGCGCCATTGCCGCTTGACCCTGTAACCGTGCGGCCCGGATGAAATCGCGCTCGAATCGAAAAGCGGCAGCCATCTGCCATGCACGATCTGCAAATGAAAGAGCGTGCTCGTACTCACCGATCCAGATTGATCTCTGGGAGAGGTCAGTGTTTGTAGCGCCTTCGACTCGCACGGAATTCTGGTTACGAGACATGTTCAAAGTTTGCTCAAGCGCCTTATTACTATCGTCAATCTCGCCCCGGACCGATAGCGCCAACCCCAAATATCCAAGAGCAATCATTTTCCGATAGATGTCCGAATCGGTGGTAGCATTAAAGAGCGCGCTTTTGGCTGCTGCTTCCGAATCGCGCAATTTGCCGGACAAGCGAAACGCCCCTGACAGGTTGCAGAGGTTCTTATTCAATTTATTAGAATCATTTTGCTTTTGATAGAGTAGCCCTGCGCGACGATACAACATTGACGCTTGATTCGGCTTATCGGCGTAGCTGTAATGATAACTTTTTGCCAGCGCATTGAGCACATCTGCTTTCATATTATCGCCGTTGACATTTGGCGACTGCTCATCTCCTTGAGCGTCTTTTGGGAAGAGCGCCCTCAATAGTTCGGCGCGCTCCCTGTTTGCGCTAAGAAGGTAAAACATCGCATGATCGAGGCGGTCTTGAAAGATAATGAAAGCATCTTCGTAACGCTTCAGGTTAATCAGGGTATTGTACAACTCGATACTTACTGTCAAGTCACTGAGGCTTTCAACTTTCTTCAGGCTTAAAGGCCGAGATTTGAAATATGATTCCAGCGTGCCATAAATATCATGTTTGGTTGTATGTTCTAGGAGGCTCCAAATTGCCCCGCGCACAATGGGATGCAGGTCGTACCGATTGCCGGGCCTATCCCATCCCAACAGCCCGCGACCTTCTAATTCTGTGAGCGCAGCATCCAGTGCCGGTTCATTCGGGAAAACTTTGTCATCACCAACTAGCACTGCGACGAGGGTGTCATAAGTCGCAGGCATGCGAAACGCGGCAATCGTATGCAACGCTCTTCTAGCCGATGCATCCAAATCGTGGAAAGCAAAGCCCAGCACGTGCGATTTACGCCGGTCCATTGGCAAACTGAAAGGATCGAAATCAGGATTATCTTTGCTCCATCGGTCATAGTCACCTGGCGCGGGACGGTAATTGGCAATCTTGCTGGCAAGCGCGTGTATCAGCAGCGGATGCTTCCCGAATGTTTGAAATAGGCGTAGCAAATCATTCTGTGAGCCGTTAACTTTGAATGCGCGCCACAGATTCAAGGCGTCACCATCGCTCAAACCGCGCAAAGAATATGCGAAGCTGCCGGGGATGGGTTCGCCTGCGCCTGTTCCGATTTGCAAATCTGCCGGGTAAAGCCGCGTGCTGACCAGTATCCGCGATGCTCGAACGCGGGCCAGCTTGCGCAAGAAATTGCCCGCGCGCGGGTCGGCGGTCTTGCGCAAGTTATGCTGACCGGTGAAAGACTGCGCAGCCCCCTGTGCGTTAGCTACAAAATTGGCCGTCCGCTGGTCGAGATCATCATCGGCGAGCCTGTTTGCGTCCATTCGCGCGTAGGCGATCAAGATTCGTTCCATCCCGTCGAGTACTGACAGGAACGGCTCTTTGTCAAGAAAGGCCAGCAACATATCTTCGCGTTCGACCGGCTTTGTGTTTTTCTCGATGTCTTGTCTCGCCCGGCCCGTCACATAAGCAAGCGCGCGAATGATGAAATTCTCAAACGTCGCATCGCTTTCGTAAAAGCTCCACCACATGCGACCCGCCATCGGCTTCATTTCGTTTGGAGCCATGTTGTTGAACCATTTCCAGGTAATCGCGCTTTTACCCATGCCGCCGAGGGCGACTATATTAAGGATGCGAGCTTGATAAACTTCCGAGCTTGGATTTGATACCCAATCGGTCAGCAGGCTGAGTTCCTGCTGACGACCAACCAGATCGCGCGTTTGCAAAAGAGTATAAGGATGAGCGACATATATTTCGGGCGGCCCGGGTATGTCGCTGACGTAGTGAAAGGCCGTTGCAGCGCGTTCGCGATAGTGAGACAGACTATCAATAACATTGGCACGCAGGTCGGCAGGTGATTTGAAAAAGCTGACAACTCGCTCCACTGTGAGCCGCTCTTTGAATGCCTTCAGCTTCTGCGCGCCTTCGCCCGTTTCAACGTCCGATGGCTTAACCGGATGATCATCATGCATCAAGAAGATCAATCTCGGAACGTCGCGCTCGACGGCACGGTTGTATTCCATCTCGGTGATAGAAACTTTATGACCGTTCGGTACATAGCCATAACGATAAGCGAAGACGCCCAGATAAATGTCAGCCTCGTCAATAATCCTCAACGACTCGGCAATCGCATCGCCATTAGCAGCAGTCAGGTGTTCCATCATCTGCGGAAACATTCCCTGCCGCAAACAGGCGTCCAATACTTCTTTGCGATGCTCAGGTAAATCGCGAGCGGTGCTGCTTACTATTACTACTTTGCGTTCAGTCATTCAGGGCACCTCGTGAAGAGATGCCAAGGTAATTATCACAACTCAATCTGTGATGCAATCAACATAGCAGAATCAAAGGTGGGTTGAGAGCGCAGTCCGGTCTGCGCTCTCAGAGTAAATTTACTTATCGCTCGATTGCCATCGCCACTGCGTTGCCGCCGCCAAGACACAACGCCGCAAGCCCGCGACGCACGTCTCGCCGCTGCATCTCGTACAGCAAAGTCACGAGCAATCGCGCGCCACTCGCGCCTATTGGATGGCCCAACGCTACTGCGCCGCCGTTGACGTTCAATCGCGCAGGGTCAATCCCCAACTCGCGCGTTATCGCTACGGCCTGAACTGAAAATGCTTCGTTCAACTCGATCAAGTCAACATCGGCTAAATCCCACCCGGCGCGTTCGAGCGTCTTTTGAATCGCAGTCACGGGAGCCATCATTACAAGCTTCGGCTCGACTCCGCTCGTCGCCTGCGCCACTATGCGAGCCATAGGCTTGCGACCCAAACGGCGCGCGACCTCATCAGAAGTCACGACGAGCGCGGCTGCGCCATCGTTTACGCCCGGCGCGTTGCCAGCAGTCACTGTTCCACCCTCTTTCTTGAACGCAGGTTTCAGTCGCGCGAGAGCTTCGAGCGATGTGTCTTCGCGCGGGCCTTCGTCCGTGCGAATCACGAGCGGCAAGCCTTTCTTCTGCGGGATTTCGACCGGCACTATCTCCTGGTCGAAGCGGCCTTCTTTCATCGCCGCAATCGCTTTGCGGTGCGAGTTGAAAGCATACTCGTCCTGCTCTTCGCGCGAGACGTTGAAGCGTTCGGCCACGACTTCGCCAGTGCAGCCCATGTGCCAGTCGTCGAACGCGCACCACAATCCGTCCTGTATCATCGAATCAATCAACTCGCCGTTGCCCATTCGATAACCCAGCCGCGCTTTCTTCAGCAGGTAAGGCGCGTTGGTCATTGACTCCATTCCGCCCGCGACTGCTATTTCAATTTCGTCTACCTTTATCCCGTTCGCCGCGAGCATCACGGCTTTTAGTCCCGAGCCGCATACTTTGTTGATCGTAAGCGCCGACACGGCATCGGGAATGCCAGCGCGGAGCGCGACCTGTCGAGCGGGGTTCTGGCCGTTGCCCGCCTGCACGACGTTGCCATAAATGACTTCGTTGACCAGTTGCGGATCAATGCCCGCGCGCTCGATTGCAGCGCGAGCGGCAATGACGCCTAGATCAATCGCGCTGAAATCCGCGAGCGCGCCCATGAATTTGCCTACGGGCGTTCGCGCGCCTGATAAGATGACTGCATCTTTCATATCTTTATTTCTCCTAATATTGATTATATGGCGCGGCTGAATGCCGGGCAAGGAAAGCCCCATTTGTCACCATGCGCCCGGCGGTGATAAAATTTCGCTTAATTTGTTAAGCACCACTTCATAAACAGGAGTTATAACCTCTAATGCAGGCACTGATACTAGCGGGCGGAAAAGGAACTCGACTGCGTCCCCTCACCATGCACACGCCCAAACCGATAGTTCCAATAGCCAATCGCCCGTTCCTTCTTTATCAACTCGAACTGCTCAAGCGAGCGGACGTGCGCGACGTTATCTTGTCGCTCTCGTACCAGCCTCAAAAGATCGAAGACAAACTCGGCGATGGCACTGATTACGATGTAAAAATCAGCTACACAGTAGAAGCCTCTCCGCTCGGCACTGCGGGCGCGTATCGCAACGCCGCGGGCCTGATACGCGAAACGACCGTTGTTTTCAACGGCGACGTGCTCACAGACATTGACATAAACGAAGTGATTCGCCTTCACCGCGAGCGCAACGCAGCCGCGACCATAGTGCTCACGCCCGTTCCGAATCCGACTGCCTACGGGCTTGTCGAAACAGACAGCGAAAATCATGTGCGGCGATTCCTTGAAAAGCCGAAGCCCGAAGAAGTGACGTGTGATACGATCAACGCTGGCATCTACATACTCGAACCGCGCGTGCTCGATTACATCCCCGAAGGCGAGCCTTTCATGTTCGAGTACGGAGTCTTCCCGCAACTGCTGGAACGCCGCGAGCCTTTTTATGCTTACACGTGGCGCGGCTACTGGCGCGACATCGGCACTGCTTCAAGCTACCTTCAAGCGAACATGGATGTGCTTGCTGGCAAGGTGAATTTGCTGGATCGCTTGCCTGCCGCGCGCGGCGAGAAATTCGATGAGACGGCGGAGATTGATCAGACTTCGATTGTTGACCCATCGTGCACCGTGAAAGCGGGCGCGCAGATAATCAACTCGGTCGTAGGCCGCAACTCTTACATCGAAGAACGCGCGCGAATCGAAAACTGCGTGGTGCGCGGCAGTTCGCGAATAGGCTCAGGCGCAACGCTTCAAGGCATGGTCGCAGGCCGCAGTTGCCACATCGGTCGCTCGGTCACAATCGCAGGCGGCGCGGTGCTCGGCGATAAATCTGTCATCACTGATTACAGCCAGATCTAAAAGTCTAGTTCTTATGAAAGTAATGATTCGCGTGCCGAATTGGGTTGGCGACGCGGTGATGGCCGTGCCCGCGCTCAGAGAGTTGCGGCGCATTTTTGCCGATTCGCATATCACGCTGACCGCTCGGCCATGGGTCGCGGGCCTGTTCGACGGCGAAGGGCTGGCGGACGATTTGATTTCAGTGCGCGACGCTCAAAGTCTCGCGCAAAAAGCAAAGCATTTCATAAGCGATGCGCGTCGCTTGCGCCGCGAACGATTCGATCTGGCTATCTTGTTTCAAAACGCATACGGGGCGGCATTGATGGCTCGCGCAGGCCGCATCGCTAAAGTTGCCGGTTATGCGACCGATGGCCGCCGCGCGCTTCTTGATTACGTCATTCCATTTGAAGAAAACTTCAAGGCTCTGCATCAAGTCCGCTACTACTTGAACATCGCGTCTCACGTCGAGCGAACACTAACGGGCGCGAGTCACGTTGAAATGGAAACTTCCAGACCACTGCTTCGCGTCACTCAAGAGCAAAAAGAGAAGGCTCGACATCTGCTTGAAGAGTCGGGCGTTGATCGAACGGCGCGCATAGTGGCTATCAATCCCGGCGCGACCAACAGCCGCGCAAAGCAATGGCTTGCCGAACGCTTCGCCGAGACGGCAGACCAGTTGAGCGAGCGCAACGGATTTCAAACGATCATAATCGGAGTAGCGGGCGACATCGAGACGGCTAATGAAGTCGCGCGACATATGCGCGCGCGCGCGGTCGTGCTCGCGGGTCGAACGAGCATCGCAGAGTTGAAGGCTACGCTTGCTTGCGCGTCTCTGGTCTTATCGAACGACACAGGCACGGCGCATGTGTCGGCGGCGCTGAATGTCCCGACGGTAGTCGTCTTCGGGCCAACTGAACATGTGTCAACGCGCCCGTTTTCGGACGTGGCTGCGGTCGTGCGCCACCAGGTCGAATGCTCGCCCTGCATGTTGCGCGAATGCCCGATTGATCATCGTTGCATGACTCGCGTCGGAGTCGGTGATGTTTACCGCGCCGCCCGTGAACTGCTGGTCAGCGCATCTAGATAGTGCTTTAGATTTATTATCTGAACACGCGTTCGTAGACTTCTCGAATGGCTGATGTGTGAGCGGCAAGTTGTTGCTCGAACTCTTCGACAGACGCGCAGGCGAGCGCCCGCGCCAGATCATCCAGCGCGACATTTGAAGCGGGCAGAAGCGGCGTTGGCCGGTCGAGCAGTAACCGCATCCAGTGATCGAGCCTTCTCAAGAAAGAGTATCCTTCAAATAACACTCGCGCAGATTCATCGTCGAGCGAGCCCACGTCGCCTAGATGCGCGATGAGCGCCGCAGTCCCTTGCTCGGTCGGAAAATAGATTCGGTCGCGGAGCTGAAGATAGCGGGTTATGAAATAAACATCGGTCATCCCGCCTCTGCCCCATTTGATGTTCGGTCTCCCTTTACGCGCTTTCTCGCTTTCGAGCCGCACTCTGATGTCGGCCAGTTCTTCTTTGAGCGATGGGTTGTTTGATGCGGCGTCAAAACATGATTGGCAAACGGCGGCTCTCACTCGCGCGCCAAACTCCATGTCGCCTGCGACCTCGCGCGCTTTTAGATATGCCGAGTGCTCCCACGCCGATGCGCGGCTGGAAAGATAGGCGAGCAATCCAGAAAACCCTTGAGCGAGCGGGCCGTTCTTTCCTTCGGGCCTGAGCCTGAGGTCAATGCGATAGAGCAGACCTTCACGAGTTATTGATGACAGCGCGTGAACGACTTCGGATGTGAGCTTCGCATAAAATTCGTGTGGAGAGTGAAAGCCTTTGAGCGCATCGCCTTCACTGGCAGGAAGCCACTCTGCCGCGTCATCGAATACCACCAGCAGATCAAGGTCCGAGCCGTAATCCATTCCTGCGTGGCCTAATCGCCCAAGCCCCAGAATGGTGAAAGGCAGGGCGGGTGCCGGTTTATGTATGCCGAGCGATTCAAGCGCAATATCTACAGCCAGTCGCAATGCCGCTTCGGCAAGCGCCGTCTGAGCAAGATTATTTGAGCGCAGGTCGGTGGCTGATGAAGGCATATCCTGCCCAGCCCCCGGCTCACGGCCTCCAACACTCATCATGTCCTGTTGGCCTATGGAGATAATCTGCTGGTACCAGGCTCGGCGCAGCGCATCGGTCTTCGCCGCCAGAGGATGCTCTTTATTGATTGCGGCGCGCATCACCTGTAGAAAATCTGCTCGGTCGCGTTGAGTCTCACCGACAAGCGCCGCGGCAAGCGCGGGCCGCGATGTGAGCATGTGAGAAAGATAATGACTGCTTAAAGTGGGAAGCAATCTTTTGATGATCTCAGCCCAATCTCTGTTAACAACTCTCCATTCTTTAACCTGATCGCGCGCATAGGTGGCAAACGACTCGGCCCATGCGGTCAGGTTGCGAAGCGAACGCAGAGGGTTGATCGCAGAAGGCAGCGCGCGACTGATGATCTGCTCCACATCGCTATCGTTTAAAACGCGCACTGCTTTATCATCCAAAGCAACTGAGTCTTGCGCTCGAATCAACTTCACTAGCGCCACGGCGGCGTGCCTGATCAGCCGGTCTGTTTCGTCGTCAACTTCCTTTTCAAACTCTCGCTCTTCGCTTGTGGTCGCAGATTGAGGCTCGCTGCTTGCGGCAAACACGCGGTTATAAATTGCTCGCACAGATGCGGTGTGATCTTCGAGGTCTCGGACGAATTGATCTGTATCCGCGTAGCCCGAGCGGCGGGCGACAAGTTCCAATCGCTCGCGCGCCAAGGGGAGCGTGTGCGTCTGCGCGCCGTGTTCCATCTGCAATCGGTGCTCGATAGTTCTCAGGAAGGTATAAGCTGCGCTCAATCGCGCCCGCTCCGCTTCCGTGAGGTAGCTCTTTTCGGCGAGTCGCGCAAGCACTATTAAAGTCTGCGCTGTTCGCACCCACGGCTCGCGCCCGCCGTGCTGGAGTTGCAATGCTTGAGCGATGAACTCTATCTCGCGTATGCCGCCGCGACCTAGCTTGACGTTGAACCCGCCGGGGCGCGCGGCCAGACGGCGATCTATTTTCTCTTTCGCGAGCCTTATCTCTTCGAACGCGTGCGCGTCTTGCGCAAATATCTGGTCGCGCACGAGGTCTAAAAATTCGGCCACGACATGGTCGCTCCCCGCCGATGCGCGGGCACGGATGAGCGCCTGCCGCTCCCAGTTATGCGCCTTGTTGTGATAGTAATCTGCCGCGCGCTCTATCTCCCAAACCAGATCGCCGTCGCGGCCATAAGGGCGCAGCCGCAGGTCTATTCGATAGACGGCACCTTCGCCCGCGCTGCTGCCTATGATCTGAACCGTCTCGGAGGCGACCGCTTTGAAAAACTCTTTGTTGCTTATCATAGATTCAGGGCGGCGGTCGCGCCCGGCTGTTTCGCCTTCGCCTGAGTATAGAAACAGCAAGTCAACGTCAGAAGCGTAATTCAATTCGCGACAGCCGAGCTTGCCGAGCGCGACTACGGCAAGCTCGGCTGTCTTTATGCGCCCGCGCTCGTCGCGCGTGAGCGGCGCGCCGTAGCGATTGGTCATCTCTTGATGTGCAATCGCTACGGCGCGCCGAAGTATCACGTCGGCCAGGTTCGACAGTTCTTCAGTAACTTCCGAAAGCGAGGCGACAGCGAGACAATCGCGCAAGTAAATCCTGAGAAGCTCGCGGCGCTTGAATCTTCCGAGGCGCGTAGGATGATCCGCGTCCATCATCCGCGTGACGAAGCGCGCAAGCTCTTCCGAGAGTTGCTCCGTCGTTTTGACGCGATCAAAATCGCGCTCGGTCTCGTGTCGCAGCCAGTCAATGTGCTCCGGGTGGCGGAGCAGGTTTTCGGCGAGAAACGGGCTGTATGCTGCAATCGTAAGCAATCGAGAAAGCAATAACGGATCGCGACTCAGATCAACCTGTAGCCTCTCGAAAAAAGACCGCGCGCCCTGTGGATCAGGCAGCGTGTCGATGAATGCTTCGATTGCGTTCACTGGCATTATGAAGATAATCTAACACGAAGAAGAGCGTAGATCGGAGTCCGTTAAGGATTCCAATGCGGCTCGGCTCGGATCTCACACTTCACCCGTGCCGCCGAAGGCGGATATTCAAGAGGATTAGCTGAAAAGGTTAAAGAAAGCGGTTTTTAGAATCGCATTCTTAACACTAATAACAGCACAAGTGTGATGAACAGCACACTAGCGCCGGGGTCGAGTCCAGTAGAAACCTCCGCGCCTGACAAGGCATTACCATTCCTGGAAGACTCCTTTGAAACAGGGTTATTGATGGCCCTTGTTTCACCTATATCACAGATGCATTCTGCAAAACTGCCGCATTGACACCAAGCGCCGTTCGGGCCTATATGGCCTGCGAGCGCAACCATAGCAAATGGAGTCGGGTTCATCGTGGCTTTATTCGGGGCAAGCGAAAACCACATCGGGAAAGTGAAAATGCAAATTGCGGCTAATAACAATCTTACTTTCATCAGACTTTTCTCCTTTGGTATAAACAGTGAGGATTGTATCAGCGCACTGCTCTGGCCATCCTGAAAGGCACCAATGAATCGCAATGCGCAGAGTAGTAAACCATCTCACGAGAATTGCTGATCAAGGTTCCGGGCTTACGCTACGCGTAGACCGTTGAACCGAATCAGTAATATGTTGATTGATAGGTCGCCGCCGCGCGAGTGCCGGAAATTACCGGGCAACGGGCATACCGAGACGCGGAGAGCCGAGCAGTGTTGCGCGCAATATTTGAAACCGCAGATCACGCCTCTTAAATATAGATCGCAGCCGCTCCAGGCCATTGGCGGAACCTATCACATGATTTTAAGGACTATAGCGAATCTTTACGTTTTTATTTGCAAGCCATTCAAGAGCATCCGTCAACGATATGATCAGCTTCTCACATGGGAACGCATGCAAATCGAAGCCTTGTGGTCGAGGCATCGCCTTAAGTCCAGACGCCACGTTAAGTTCTTAAGTCCAGGCTCGATTAATCTCTGGTCTTTGGTTTCTTCATGAATTCTATGTACTTCAACACCGCTTGCAATTCCTTGAGCGACATTTGCAGCAACGCTTTTAGTATCTTTGTCAACTCGGGGCTCGATACAATTTTCCCCATTGCTTTTGCAAGGACGGTTCCCGGCCAGGGGTCACGGGTCGCTTCTTCTTCATAATCAAGAGGCAGCCCGCGCGCGACCTTGAAGACATCATCCTCAGGCTCGCCAAGTCCGATTGCAAGCGCCTTGAGCTTATCAACGGAAAGGTTCCGTGCCACGCCGTTTACGATGCTGCCTACGTATGCATCGGCTATACCCCCCTCGCTGCGTTCTTGAACATTCTTCATGGTCATTTGCTTCTCTTCGAGAATGCGTTTGACGTACTGGCTGAGGGTTTCGATTTTCTGGGGCTTGTCGGGCCTGTCATGGGCCATAGATTATCCTTTCAGGGCGCACCCTGTTTTTCAGGAATGTCATTTTGGACACAATCGAATCTGTCTGTCAGTAATTCGCCTGAGCCATAAACATAGAAACTATTCCTGTAATAGTGGGTTGTCAGGGTTGTTACAGTTTCCTATGACTCATGCTTGGCTGCACGTAAACTTTATCCCCGCAGCCAAGCTTTGTATCATAGGCTGGGCGTACTCTCAATAGAAGATCGGGGCAAAAGGCAACAAAAGCCGCCCCGCAGGCGGAATGTTTGGTGTCAAAAACTTGATTGCTACTACACGAAGCAGGCAGTTGTGTATAGTGCCTTACTTTGACGAAATGCCTTATTCTGGCGATGCTGGCTTCTTCATAGATTCAATAAACTGCAACACTGTTTTCAAGTCCTTGATCGACATTTCGATCAGCGCCCGCAATATCTGTGTCCTCTCAGGGCTGGCCATAATCATCTCCATCGCCTTTAGGATGCCGCCAGCCGACCACGGCTCACCGTTTTGTTCTTGCGCGCCATCCAACGGCACTCCGCGTGCGGCTTTGAATACATTCTCCTCAGGCTCGCCAATCCCGACCGCCAGCGCCTTGAGTTTGTCTACCGAAGGATTACTGGCTATGCCTTTCATGATATTGGCGATATAGGCATCGGTTATTCTCCTATCGCTGCGTTCCTGAACATCTATCATCGTGAGCCGCTTTTCACTCATGATGCGTTTTAGATATTCGCCAAGCGTTTCGACTTTCGGTTGTTTATTCGACTTGCCTTTGATCATAAATGAGCCTCTTTCATCGCGCTGCCATTTTTATGGAGCGCCGACCTAATATTGTAGTTGACACTGTCGGACTTCTGGTTTAGTATTGCGCTGTTCCTATTTTCATAGGACAGTGTACTACGTTGATGGTATCAAGTACAGGTAATTTTTTAAGCACCACCTGCGATATGTCCGTCTTCGAGGAAATTTCGTTGAAAGGGTGGGATTTAAACTTTGTCTCGGTTCGGCGCGGTTAGCCAGTTGTTGTCATACCCAAGTCTTGAAGATCAAATCTGGTGTCAGTGCTGCGATGTTGGGAAGGCCAAGGCCGACAGAGTTGCCGAGTTGGTCAGTAGCTCGTTGTCTGAACGTTGTCCCCTCGCGGCATAAATTCGTGCTCTAGCCTTCTTACAATCCAGAACGGACTGTCGCGGTTGAGGGGCTGCGACAGCCTGGGGGAGAGGAGGCGTAACGGCGGATAGATATTAGCGGATGTGTCCCCCTCCGCCCGCTACGCCTCCTCAATATTTGTGAAGCTGTGAATGAGTAGGAATGATTCGAGGCAGGTTTTTCTCCTTCGGGTGTAACTCCCCACTTGAAAGGGGAAGCAGCAGAGGAAGCCAGAGGTGGGTATCAGCGTAGTTGCTGCGTCCCCTAATTTATCAATCATCTTGTATAGATGACGGAGAAGGTAGAAGGCTTCATTTATAGATTTGCTTCCTGTATGCGAGAGGTAGTCGGCGATAGATGATCCGAAGATTGCAGGGATACCTCAATCGTGATGCTATCTGAATAATGAGGATAGGCTGAGACCGATATGACCAAACGACCGAAACCACATGGGCGAGTAAAAAAGCACGAACCTACGCAGAGGAAGAAAGCGCTCACCGCCTCTGCTCTCGCACAAAAGATTGGCTATTTGCACATCGAGGAGTTGCCTGATTCGCAAATATTCGAAGCGCTCCCGATCAAATCATTTAGCCCCCATCGAATCATTCGCAGCAAAGATGAATTATTTCTTGTGAGGCACGGCCTTGTTGAAATCTGGCACACACGACACGACACGCTGGTGAAAAACCTCGGTTCGGGCGTGCTGTTCGGAGATTTTCCGCTGCTCGGTCAGACTATGATGGGGACCAGAGCAATTACGGGAAGTCCGGGAGCTACAATCACTATGATTGATACTGATTCGGCGAAGGAGTGGATAAAAAGCGCCCCGCTCTGGGTAGCCGAGATGTTGGGCAGAAGGCTCGCCAAAGTCGAAGACGATCATTACAGGTCGCGCTTCCAGTTGGCAGACTCCAGAATAGCGGCTTATCTTCTGGAGCTTGCGGGCGAAGATTTGACTATCGTTGGGCTGACCCACCAAGAGATAGGCAAAAAGATCGGCCTGTATCGTGAAACGGTGACAAATATGCTTGACGCCTTGAAACTGCACGGAATTATTGAAGTAGGTCGTATGAAGATAATAATCCTCGACCGGAAGGCGCTCAAAGAATTAAGCGAGTTGTGAAAGAGCATCGAGCCGCATACGAAAACGAGCGGAAGTTGATTTAAGTCGGAATGCGCGATTAAAATGCAGATTCGCGCGAGTCAAATGAATCAGCCGACTGGATCATCTCAAGCATGCTCGAAAACAACGATCACCTGACTGCTCAAACTAAAAGCGCATTGATTACGGGCGGCAACGGGTTGCTGGCTCGCTTTATGCGCGAACGATTGAATGCTTCGGGCTGGCGCGCAGTTGCGCCTACGCACGCCGAACTGGACATCACACGCGAAGACGACGTGATGCGATTGATCGAGCGAGAGCGCCCTGATTTCGTAATCAACTGCGCCACGACCGGCGATGTGGACCGTTGCGAGCGCGAGCCTGAATGGGCATTCGCCGTTAATGAATCAGGCCCAAGGTTTCTGGCTCGCGCGTGCCGCGAGTTTGGCCGAGAGATCGTTCACACCAGCACGGATTATGTTTTCGACGGCGCAAAGCCGGGGTTTTATACGCAAGAAGACGCGCCGAATCCGCGAAGCATTTATGGAAAATCCAAGCTGGCTGGCGAGATGGCCGTGCGCGAAGAAGCCAGGACGTTTTTCATCATTCGCACTTCATGGCTATTCGGCAAGGGGGGAAAGAATTTCGGGAGCCGGTTGTTTGAATACGCAAGCCTTTCGCCCCGCTTGAAAGGCGTGAGCGATCAGACTTCTATCCCTACTTTTGCGCCTGACCTCGCCGCGCGCATAGAAGAGATTATCAACCTCAAAGCGCACGGGTTATATCAAGTCACAAACACAGGCGTCGCCACCTGGCTGGAGTTCGCGCTGTTGGCGCTTGAGATGGCAGGAATTAAAGGAGTTGAAATCGAGCCTGTCACGCGTCAGGCGTTAGGTCAAGCGGCCCTGCGCCCACAAAACTCCGCGATGCGATGCCTGATTTCAGAGAAGATCGGACTTGCGCCGCTGCGCCACTGGCGTGACGCGCTTGCCGATTTCGTCCGCGAATGCACTTAGAGAGAAATACCTGAAAATCTGATCTTCAATCGGCGGCGCGCCCGTAAATTTCGGTCATCTCTTTAAGCTTGCTGCCCAGTTTTCCGGTCAGCGCGCCGGACTCGAACCGCCACCCCCAGTTGCCTTCTTCGCTCGCGGGAAGGTTCATGCGCGCGGAAGAATCAAGCCCAAGCAAATCCTGAAGCGCGATGATTGCGATGTCCGCCACAGACGCAAGCGCCGTGCGTATGAAGTCCCAGTGAATCTCTTTTCCACTGGAGTGAAGATACTTCTTGCAAAACTTGCGCTCGCGCTCGATATGCTTGGCATCGAGCGTAGTGCTATCACCCGCTTCCGCGTTGAACCAGCCGACGACCGTGTCGTTGTCGTGCGTGCCCGTGTAGACGACAGTGTTCGGAACATAATTGTGCGGAAGGTGAGTGTTGTCGCTTGTGCCGCCGAATGCGAATTGCAAAACACGCATGCCGGGAAATCCCAGTCCATCGCGCAAGGCATGAACGTCGGGCGTGATCGTTCCCAGATCTTCCGCGAGCACAGGCAGGTCGCCCAGATTGGCCTTCAAAGTTTCAAAGAGTTCTTTGCCCGGCACCTCGACCCATTTGCCGTTCACGGCAGTATCGTCGCCTGCGGGCACTTCCCACGATGCCGCAAATCCACGAAAATGATCCACGCGCACTATGTCTACAGTTCTGAGCGTTGCGCGCATTCGCTCTATCCACCAGCGGTAGCCTGCGGCGCGCATCCTATCCCAGTTGTAAAGCGGGTTGCCCCAAAGCTGGCCCGTGTCGCTGAACAGGTCAGGTGGCACGCCCGCGACCACTAAGGGGTTTCCTTCTTTGTCGAGCTTGAACAGTTCGGGGTGCGCCCACACGTCAGCCGAATTGTGCGCGGCAAAGATAGGCATATCGCCAATCAGCTTTATGCCCTTCTGCATGCAATAAGCTTTAAGCTCAAGCCATTGTTTGAAGAATAAATATTGATAGAACTCCTGCGCTTCGATTTGAGCGCCGAGTTCTTCACGCCGAGAGGCCAGCGCTTTAGGCTCGCGCTTCGCAAGTTCAGGCTCCCACGTGTTCCACACGGCACTATTTTTCTCGTCTTTGATGGCAGTAAAGAGCGCATAATCGGCAAGCCACGCGCTCGCATAATGGCGAAAGCCGTTCACCTGTTCTCGCAGGTTGTTGCTGGATGAGCGTGTGAAGTTGTCGAACGCTTTTTTGAGAATCGTTTTTTTGAACTGAATTACCTTGCCGAATTCAACTCGCTCTGAATCGAACGCGGGCGCGCTCTTCAGATCGTCATCCGATAAGAGACCATCACTGATTAATCGCTCGGGGCTGATGAGAAGCGTATTGCCTGCGAATGCGGAAAAGCTTTGATAAGGCGAATCGCCGTAGCCCGTAGGCCCAAGCGGCATCACCTGCCACAGGCTCTGGCCGCTTGCGACAAGAAAATCAACGAACTGATAAGCCTCGCGCCCAAGATCGCCTATGCCAAACCTGCCGGGCAACGATGTAGGATGCAGAAGAATGCCGCTCGATCTGGCGAATCTCATTTTTATCTCCCTATGAATTTCATTTGATTCTAGCATATCGCTCTTTACATCTCGGCGCGTGATGAGGCAGGCTAGTTTATGTGCACGCTCGACCCCATCACGCGGGTCGTTTGTGACAAACCCGAGATGAGGTCTCCGAAACGGCGATCACTTTTACAGCGAGAAAGGCAAATGAATGAGTGACAGCAAGGAGCGCGCCCGCAGGCTCCCTGTCGGGGCCGAAGTGTTGCCGCAGGGCGGCGTTCATTTTCGAGTGTGGGCACCCCGGCGAAAAAATGTAAAAGTCATCATCGAAGGCCAGGACGGACGGGCGCGACAGGTGATCGAACTCGGCAGCGAGCCTGACGGATATTTTTCAGGCACAGCAAAAGCAGCAAGCGATGGCCCGCTTTACCAGCTCAAGCTGGATACGGACGAAAAGCTTTACCCCGACCCGGCTTCGCGCTTTCAACCCGAAGGCCCGCACGGCCCTTCGCAAATAATTGATCCGAATAGATTCAAATGGACAGATACGGATTGGCCGGGCGTGCGGCTCAAAGGCCAGGTCATTTATGAAATGCATGTTGGCACTTTCACGCGCGAAGGGACATGGGAAGCAGCCGCACATGAACTTGAAGAGCTTGCGCGCGTCGGCATCACAGTAATCGAAATCATGCCCATCGACGAATTTCCCGGTCGCTTCGGCTGGGGCTACGATGGCGTTGATCTGTTCGCGCCGATTCATCTTTACGGCACGGCGGACGATTTTCGCCGCTTCGTTGATCGCGCGCATGCGCTTCGGGATAGGCGTGATACTCGATGTCGTCTACAACCACTTCGGGCCGGATGGGAATTATCTCAGGCAATTTTCCGAAGACTACTTCACAGACGATCACGTCAAGGAATGGGGCGACGCCATCAACTTTTACGGTGAGAACTCCGAACCTGTGCGCGAGTTCATCATTGCCAATGCCGGTTATTGGATTGACGAGTTCCACCTCGACGGCCTCAGACTGGACGCCACGCAGAACATCTACGACGAATCACCCGATCACATTCTTGCGCAGCTTATCAGGCGCGCGCGTTGCGCGGCAGGCAATCGCTCGATCATCGTTGTTGGCGAAAACGAGCCGCAACAAACACAACTCGTGCGACCGCCGGAGCAGGGCGGTTACGGAATGGATGCACTGTGGAACGATGATCTTCATCACAGCGCGATGGTCGCGATGACGGGCCGCAACGAAGCGTACTATACGGATTATTTAGGCAAGGCGCAGGAGTTCATATCTGCAATCAAGCATGGCTACCTGTATCAAGGCCAGCGTTATAAATGGCAGCGGCAGCGGCGCGGCACGCCTGCGCTCGATTTAGAGCCTGAGAGATTTGTTACATTCATTCAGAACCACGATCAGGTTGCCAACACGGTGCGCGGCGAGCGGTGTCACCAATTGACTTCGCCCGGAAGGTATAGAGCTATGACTGCGCTCATGCTGCTCGCGCCGGGAACGCCCATGCTTTTTCAGGGGCAGGAATTCGCGGCGTCCGCTCCGTTTTTATACTTCGCAAGTCACGAGACTGATCTCGCGCGGCTCGTGCGCATTGGCCGAGCGGAGTTTCTGGAACAGTTCCGCAGCTATGCCACCGAAGAAATACAGACTATTCTTCCTGATCCTGCTGACCCCGATACATTCGAGCGTTGCAAGTTGGACTTTGCGGAGCGCAAACGCCACGCGGAAATTTACGCGATGCATATTGATTTATTGAAGCTGCGGCGAGACGATCTTGCCTTCAGCGCGCAAGCGAAGCGCGGGATTGACGGCGCAGTGCTTGCGGATGAAGCGTTCGTGTTACGTTACTTTGTTGATGACGGGAGCGACCGTTTATTGATTGTCAACTTCGGCACGGATCTTAATCTCGACCCCGCGCCTGAGCCGTTGCTTGCTCCGCCCGACAGCACGCGATGGAAGACGCTTTGGTCAAGCGAATCGGCGCGCTACGGAGGCAGCGGAATCCCCGCGCTCGACACGGAAGACAACTGGCGAATGCCAGGACACGCGGCGGTCGCGCTCGCTCCCGTTTTTTATGAAGAGCCGAAAGCTGAGCGATACATAATGGGAGACAAGAAATCTCTCGAAGTAAGAAAAGCCCTGAGGAGCGAAAAGAATGGATGAACTAGTTCGCAGCATACGTTGGCCCGCACGACGCGAGAAAGGCGAGAACTTCGACCCGACGCGCGAATGGCTTGTAACCAACGGGCTGGGTGGTTATGCATCGGGCACTATCTCAGGCGTTCTCACTCGGCGCTTTCACGGGATTCTCATAGCCGCGCTGCCCGCGCCTTTTGGCCGAATGATGATGCTTAACGACCTGATGGAGATAGTGCAGTTGCCTGACGGAAGCTCTGTTCTGCTCGAAACTGAAGAGCGCGAAGGCAGCAGGCTCCGCATAAAGGGCGCGAAGTATCTGGCCGAATTTAAACTGGAATGGGGGCTGCCCGTCTGGCGATACGAGATAGGCGAACTCACACTTGAGAAGCGCCTCATGCTTCCGCACGGGCAGAATACAACGCTCATTACCTACACGCTGAAATCGGGTGAAGGAAACGTGCGATTGAAGTTGCGCCCGGCCATACAGTTCCGCGCGCACGAAAGCAGAGTCGGCGATCCGTTCGGAGAGCCATACGAATTGACAGTGACCGAAGACCGCTATGAGTTATGCGCGCCAAGCACTCGGCTGCCGCCGCTCAAAATGTCGCTTTGCGACCGCAAAGCGGCCTTCACATTCAATAGGGAAATGATTGACAGTCTGGCCTATAACATGGAGAAGAGTCGCGGCTACGACTGGACGGGAAGCCTGTGGAGCCCCGGTTACTTTCACGTCGATTTATCGCAAGGAGATTCAGCAACAATAGTAGCTTCTACAGAATCGTGGGAGGTTATTCAGGCGCTCAAGCCCACAGAAGCGCACGCCGCCGAGCACGAGCGGCGCAGGCGATTGCTTGAGAGGCCGGACTTTGCGACGAAGGACAAAACGGTTGCGGAATTGACTCTCGCGGCAGACCAGTTCGTCATCACTCCCGCAGGTCGCGTGGAAGACGCCACGCGCGCGCGCGCCGCAGGAGACGAAGTGAGAACAGTCATCGCGGGCTATCACTGGTTCACAGACTGGGGTCGCGACACGATGATAAGCCTCGAAGGGTTGACGCTCACGACGGGTCGCCATATTCAAGCGCGATACGTATTGCGAACGTTCGCGCACTATATCCGCGAGGGGCTGATTCCCAATATGTTTCCCGAGGGCAAGAAAGAAGGACTTTATCATACGACTGACGCGACGCTCTGGTTCTTTCATGCGCTCAGTCGATATGTCGAAGCCACAGGCGATAAAGTAACGCTCAGGCTCATTCTGCCTCAGCTTATCGACATAGTCGCTCATCACCTGAAAGGCACGCTGTTTGGAATTCACGTTGACCCGAAAGACGGATTGCTCACACAGGGCGCGGAAGGTTATCAACTGACCTGGATGGATGCGAAGGTGGATGATTGGGTAGTCACTCCGCGGCGCGGCAAGGCAGTTGAAATCAACGCGCTGTGGTACAACGCGCTGCGTTTGTTGGAAGGATGGATGCGCGAAGAGCATGGAGAAGAAGCCGCTCAAACGATGGCTGCACATGCAGAGCGCGCGCGGGCATCGTTCAACCAGCGTTTCTGGAATGAGGATACAGGGTTTCTCTATGACGTGATTGACGGCGAGCAGGGAGACGACCCATCTTGTCGCCCGAATCAACTCTTTGCCATCTCGCTTCCGAATCCGATTCTCGACCGCTCGCGCTGGGAGCCTGTTGTGGAAGTAGTCAAAACGCGCCTGCTGACACCCGTAGGCTTGAGGTCGCTTGCGCCGGGCGAGCCTGCATACAAGGCGATGTATGATGGTGACCTTCGCACGCGCGACGCGGCGTATCATCAGGGGACTGTGTGGGCGTGGTTGATCGGGCCGTTCGTTGATGCATGGCTGAAGATTCACCCTGAAGACCGCGTGGGCGCTCGCCGATTTCTCGAAGGCCTGCTGCCCCACCTCAACGAAGCTTGCATCGGTACGATCAGCGAGGTATTCGATGCCGAACAGCCTTTCACGCCTCGCGGCTGCATTGCGCAGGCGTGGAGCGTTGCCGAAATGCTCCGTAGCTGGGTGAAGACATCTTAGTAGAGATTATTTCAAAGGCCAGCGGCTTATCAGTTGGTCAATCCGTTTCATTATTCGCTCGGTTTCGCGAAGGGCGATTATTACTCTCATATAGTGCTGGATTTCATCCGCGACAAGCTCCCTGCGCTTGCGGGCATTCAACCAGTCTTTAGCCGGTCTGTATCCGCAAAGCTCCATCCCCCAAATGGATTTGTCCATGCCCCTCAAAGTACTGGCCGTCGTTGATATTTACTCGTCCTGATGATTCGACATAATTAACACGCACTATAGTATTGCTTCCCGAACCTCGATATTTAATTCCGTGATTTGCCGATTGAGTTAACGCAGTTGCTCCTCCCGCTCCGCCTACGCCAACAGAGCCGGGCGGTCTCAATAGATGCAAATCTACTAACTCAGCGCCTCTGGCAACCAACTCAGCAAACAACTTTTTATTTTGTGTTACAGGCAGGCGCGGAAATTCGAGATTCAAAAATTCAGCGTATCTTTGACGATAGGTCGGGCAGTGAAATACTCCATACGCGTAATGGAAAATGTCTTCCGGCCCAAAGGTCGCTGTAAGATCGCCTCCTCCATCGCTGATGAAGTTCATGCACAATCGTTGTTCCGCATCGGAAACGAATGCCGGGTTGATGTTGGGCTGACGGCGGGCGGCAGAATACAAGTAGAGCGGGAATACCTGTGTGTTTCTATCGTGCGAACCTGCTTTATACTCGACCGGGCGATCAGAAACGAAGAAATTATCAAACGGGCGACCCGTTGAGCGTCGCGTAGTTACAAGGGCCAGATTGGGCGCAAGCAGGTGCGACATCACCGTCTTTCGCATCTCGCCTATCACGAGGGGAGAGTAGACGGTGAATCTGAGGTCAAACGGGCGATAAAGCACGCTTACTGTTTTGGACTTTGCGTAATCTTCATTCAGACCCGCCCGCGCGCGGTTAAATGACCAGTGGCTTGTAGTGCAGAGCTTGAATCTTTCGCGCAACTCTTCTTCGGTCGCCGATGGGTTGGTAAGAGCGGTTACCTTTTCGAGAAGCTCTTGTTCGGAAAAAGCTATGGCAAATCGGTCATGCCTGGTTGCAAAGCCAGCGCCAAAGAATGCGAGTTTCTTTACTTTGCGAGATTTTCCTCTGAATATGTAAGTGATAGAAAATGCGTTTTCCCATTCTTCAGAAAAATCTCCCTTTGTTGGCAAAAACAAATAGCGGGGCGGCTTCGGCATCCACTGATCCCACGGGATCGTTTGAACAGATGTATCGTCAAGGTATTTGTATTTGTTTTCGCGTGAACAGTTAAGACTGTAATAATGAATTTCGAGAGACTTGTTCTTTTCGGGACCCAGCACCAGCAGCATGATGGCCACGCCCTGTTTTATGTCGAAGACATTTTCGATTTCGTCCTCGCGTTTACGCATATTGCCGTGAAGGTTCAAGATAAAAATGTCTGTGAAGCTTTGCAAAAAGTCCCGGCGCAGGTCTCTGAATAAAGGGCCGTCAAGATAACTATTATCTGTAATGTAGGCTATAACGCCTTTACCCGCCTTTTGGATTTGCTCGTGAGCGAAAGCAATGAACTTTACATAATCATTCGACAGGGCTTGTATCTGAATCTCTTCATTCTTTATCGTCGCCTTGTAACGCTCCATGAATTTTTCGATCTTTTCGACGCCCTTTCCTTTGTTATGAGACTTTTTAGAATACGGGGGATTGCCGATAACTACTAATACAGACTCGTCTGTAAACCTTATGCGTTGTTCGGCAATTGAGGCGTCAGCTAAAGCGTTGGTTAAGAATATTCCCAGTTGTTCTTCGGTCTTAAATCTGTAGTTTAACTGTGAAAGCAAGAGGCCGATTTTGAGATGAGCCGCGACGTAAGGGGCCATCAGTGATTCAAAGGCAAACAACCTGTTCAGGAGGCTCCGGCTGACATAGCTATTCCAATCGCTCGCAAGTCCCTGCTCAATTATTGTTTCATAGATCTTTTGGATGACACCGCACAAAAAGGTCGCCGTGCCTGTGGCAGGGTCGAGAATTATCGTTTTATTGTCAGCAAGGCCGAGCGGTTTTTTGAAATGCGAAATCAACAGATGGTGAACTGAACGAACCATCCAGTTTACAACCGGCGCAGGAGTGTAATAGACGCCTCTCTTGATGCGCAGCGCGGGGTCGAACTGTTCGAGAAAAGTTTCGTAGAAGTATAAGACCTGATCCCGTCCGCGAAAGTCATGAATAGCTGTCCGCTCTAGTAAAGAAGCGCACTCGTCAACTAGCCGGGCAATCCGTTGGTCGAGGTCGGAACTCGCAATCGTTTGAAATAATTTTCGCAAGAAAGGATGTGTTTTTAATACAGCCCCCGCCGCATCTGCGGAGGTGAATTTTGCGCCACGAGCGGCCATGAAACGCGCGGCGAACAGGCTATATACTATTGTTTGAGCGTACATATCAGCGAATTCAGCGGGGTTGATGACGGTCTCTGGCGCGCTGAGTTCTTTATGAATTGCCTGCTGCGCGCCCCTGTCACTCGCGGCGTCGTTTATTGCATCGCGTAATTGCCGGGCAAACTGTGCCAGTCTTTGAGCCAGTTCTTTCTGGGTGGAAATTTCTTTTAGCAGGGGCGCTGGCATAGTTCTTGGAGAAGCGCTCGCGCAAGAATAACACAAAACTGATTTTAGGTTTCCATCAAATGAGGCTTTACGTATAATGTCGAGCGGCAAGCATGGAGTGCTTAATGGTGATTACCTGTCCGAACTGTGGGGCTGGGAACATAGAGGGATCATCGGTCTGCCGGTTATGCGCGACTTCTCTCGAAGAGCCTGCGCTTGCTTTCTATGCTCAAGCGCCGAGCGCCGATGTCGCGTCGAGCGCGAACCGCAAACTTGAAAAGGAGGCATCAGACACTGTGGCTATAGAAGAGATTGAGTGTCCCAATTGCCATACGATGAATGAGGCCGGATGGTCTTTCTGCCAGCAATGTGGCAATCGGCTTCCCCAATGGTCACCGCCGCCGCCTGTAAGCGACCAAGGTGTGCAGGAAGGATTCAGAACGACTCCCACGGAAGTGCCTGCAGTTGAGCAGAGCTATAAAACAGTTGTGGCCGAGCCAGCGCCTAAAAGACCGACCGAGAAACCGCTGCCTACTGCGCCCACTATCTTTGCCGAACCGTCGCCACCGCCACCGCCTCCTCCTCGCACGCCGCCTTCACTGGAGCGCGATATTCAGGCAACGGTCGTGGCTCCGCCGCCTGTGATTGCTGAACAGAAGCCTGCCGTGCCGCCTCCGAGTCACGAGCCGCAGATGAAGACAGAGGTAGTCGAGTCATCTTCTGTCAAACCGGGCGGCAACGTCTGCCCGCAATGCGGCCACTCGAATGGGCCGGGCAACTCCTTTTGCGCCAATTGCGGCGCAACCATCACGGTTGCAAAAACGATGATCTATGCCTCGCCCCTTGCCGCGCCGAGAGGCAAATTGCACCTCGTTATGGAAGGAGGCCAGCAAGGCGAAGCATACGAACTCGGTGACAATACTGTGATAGGCCGCGCAAATGGTGATATAACCTTTCCTCACGACGGTTTCATGTCGGGCAAGCACGCGCGCGTAGAGCGGCGCGGCGCAAGCTTTGTGCTGGTTGACGAAGGAAGCCGCAACGGCACCTTTATAAGAATCAACGGCGAAGTCGAACTCAAGTCGGGCGACATGATTTTAATCGGCAAACAGCTTTTTAGATTTGAACAATAATAAACAATGATGAGTGATGAGTGGCTTGAGAGTTGATACTGTCTTCAACTCAACACTCATCACTATCTATTCAGAGGCGCAAATGAGCGACGTTAAAGTCTCAGTCTTTGGCAACACGGACGTAGGGATGCAGCGCACCGGAAATGAAGATGCTTTCCTGGTCGCAGACCTGACAGCGGGCGCTGCGGCGACGGGGGCTGAGGCAAACACACATGCGATAGGCGAACGCGGAAGCTTGCTGGTCGTATCTGACGGTATGGGAGGGGCCGCAGCCGGAGAGATAGCCAGCGAACTTGCCGTCACGACTATACACGAATCTTTGATGGAGAGTCCCTCCGACCTTGATGTTCCTGTCAGACTCAGAATAGCGACAGAGGTTGCCAACGAGCGCATCTGGAATCACGCGCAGGAGAACCCCGATCTTTCAGGCATGGGCGCGACCGTAACGGCAGCGCTCGTGCACGGGCCGGTAATCTACATCGCGCAGGTGGGCGACTCGCGCGCTTATCTGATACGAGGCAGCCAGATCAAACAGCTCACGAAAGACCAGTCGCTCGCGCAGATGCTCATTGATTCAGGGGCGATATTGCCGGAACAGGCCGCGTCGGTTCCTCAAAACGTGATAATGCAGGCGCTCGGCACGCAGCCTACTGTCAAAGTGGCGATGACCACAGTGCAGCTTTGCCGCGACGATTGCCTGTTGCTTTGCAGCGACGGGCTATCTAATAAAATCCAGCCGGGCGAGATGAAACAATCGGTCGAGCAGAAAGATGATCTCTCAGCATCCTGTCGCTGGCTGATAGACACAGCCAACGAGCGCGGCGGAGAAGATAACATAACAGTCGTCATCGCGCGATTCGATGGCGAGGCTTTAGGCGCGGCAAGCGAAGTGAAATCAATCACGGGAAGCTTTGGCACTCTCGGTCAAGACTATATGTCCGAGAGCGCAGGGATGCGCGCGGCTGCAATGCCCGACCCCGGAGTCACAACGATGCTCACGGCTCCCGATGAATTCGAGCCCGAACCGATTGATTCGGAAACGTCTATTGGGGATGAAGTAACGCCTCTCATGCATCAAGAGTTCACGCCTGCGGTAGAAGAAGAGCCGGAGAAAAAGAGTTACGCCGCCGTATGGATTGCCGCGCTGCTCTCTTTGATACTGATTGCGGCGACATTGTACTTTTTCTACGTTCAGTACACGAAGACAAACACGCAGCCTGAAAGCACCGATCAGCCCACATCATCAGAACCGGCGAACCAGTAGTTAAGTATAGGAATAAGAAATCATTGAGTAACGTTACCGCCGCCTCTCGCACGTAAATGTGCGAATAATGATCTTATTCCTTGAATTAGCACCGCTCAATTGCGTACCGCATCAACTTGAGTCTTTAGACTAGACTAAAGTTACTTTTGTTATTTTCTTGACAAGGAAAATCAATATGCTTAAAGTTTGCCTGGACGCTAGCAAAACCAAGCTAAAACCCTAACAACTTCGCTTAATTTTTAAACTAAATAAATGTTTGATCCTTTAAAGTTTCTTAATATAAGCCTTTTGCCTATTCTGACTATGAGGTAAGCTGTATTTAATTTTCAACATTTATTTGTAAGCATCTGTGCCACAAAAGGAGTTAGTGCTCATGAAATCAGTAGTCCTAGTTTTGCTTGCGCTTCTTGTTATCAGCCTTGTATCGATAGGGATAATCACAAAGAGTTCTGCGAATTGGTCGCAGGAAGAAAAGGCAACTGTGATAAAACAAGGAGTAATCACTCCAAAGCAAAAGGAACACAGCAGACTTTATCAGGAATACGGCAGGGGGCTAAAGAGCATTCCCGAGCAGTTAGCGTCTGGAATGCCGGGTGTGTTGATCAAGGTAGGGCCGCCTTTGCAAGGTATGACCCGAAATCCAATACCTATTAGTTTGCAAGAGTTTCTTAGAAAACTTGCTTGTGATTCAAACGCTGTGGTCATCGGGAGTGTAAAGGATAATACATCCCAGATGACAGAAAATGAAGATTTTGTCTTTACTGATTATCAGTTCATTATCGAGGAAGTTTTGAAAGACTACGCCGCTTATCACATTATTCCTCAAACTGAAATCACTGTAACTAGACCCGGGGGTAAAGTCCAACTTGAAGGGAAAATAGTTCAGGCCATAGATGCTTCCTTTATGCCATTAAATGAAGGAAAACACTACCTGCTGTTTCTTAATCACATTCCAACTACAGGCGCATATAAAGCCGTCAATAGCTTCAGCAGCTTTGAGGTAGATGATAAAAAAGTATCTACACTTACAAAAGAAACGATGCAAGTGGACAGAGAAACTGATGATCCAACGTTGTTTATGAATCAGGTACGCGCTTCTATCGCAAGCGGATGCAAAGATAAATAATGGGAATCAGCTATGACCAAAACATATTATTTCTCTCACTTTTTGTATCGCTTACGTGGCAACGGCGACGGTGTGATAGATGGCCGGGATGCAATCTTCTCTAGCTTGCGGCTCTGGCAGGACACCAACCACAACGGCATCTCCGAACCTGATGAATTATACATGCTTCTATCGTTAGGGGTTGTGAGGATAGAGCTTGATTATAAAAAGTCGAAACGTACTGACCAATATGGCAACCAATTCCGGTACCGGGCAAAAGTGCGTGATGTACACGGGGCACAGGTCGGGCGATGGGCGTGGGATGTATTCCTTGTTCCAGATCGTTAATATACTCAATGTGCTTTACCATTCAATCAACGAGCCGCTTGCTAATGTGAGAAAATTCGATTGTGGCCTCTAGGAATATCCAGCCGCGTAGCGCAATGTTAATTCTGAAGAGAACGAATTCAATAGCGCGAGGCGAGTTTTTGTGCGCCGGAACAGTAATCTAATGAGCAGCGTATTTATTTTTGTCTGAATAAAATCACCGGCAACCGAAGCGCACAGGCTACGCAGTAGTATTCATGAATTCAGAAGAAGCCACAACGCGTGATCGAAATTTTCATCCAACATTGTTGCGGGCAAAGCGTCGTTTTCTGAGCCTCAGAACTCTTTACATATTCTGCTTTGTTCTGGTCGTCGCCTGCGGCTCGGCTTTCTTCGGCCTGCGCTGGTTTGAAAAAGCAGCAACCTTTCACCCCGTAGGCTATGCGCCCGGCCCGTCATGGAACATGCCGCAAGGCGGCCAAGACGCATGGTTTCAGACTGCAGACGGTTTGCGTTTGCACGGCTGGTTTATAAACTCGCGCGCAGATAAGGCAGCCGGGACTGTCATCTATTTTCATGGCAACGGCGGCAACTTAAGCCATGTGGGATGGATTGGCGCTCGACTGGCTGCGAACGGATTCGACGTTTTGTTGTTCGACTATCGAGGCTATGGTCGCAGCGCGGGAGATGTGGCGGATGAGCGAGCAATATATATTGATGCGGATGCGGCTTATGATTACGTGGTGCGCGAGCGCGGAGCGAAGCCCGAGAAACTGGCGCTTTACGGGCAATCGCTCGGGACCACGGCGGTCGTTGATCTGGCATCGCGGTTGAAGGTCGGCGCGATCATTCTTGAATCGGGTTTGAGTTCGGCCAGCGACATGGCATCAGCAATGCTGCCGTGGATGCCGCGATTGCTTCACGGGCTGGGCAGGAATCGTTTCGAGTCGGTTCGCAAACTGGGCGACGTTTACTGTCCCGTTATGGTCGCGCACGGCGACCCTGACAACACCATTCCTACTGAGCAAGGCCGCGCGCTTTATGCCGCAGCTCATGACCCCAAGCGTTTGGTGATAGTCGAGGGCGCTGGCCATAATGTTGCGGGGTTCGGCGGCCACGAATACATTGATAAAGTATCGGCTTTCATTCGAGAGGCTCTAACCACAAACGATGAACGATGAATGATGAATGATGAATTGACGGCCCGCTTTTTCATCATTCATCATTCATCGTTCATCGTTTCTTCTTGTCATCAGGCTGCCACTAATCTATATTACGGCGCGACCGGAAAGCTTTTCTTCTATCATTGAGGCAAGATGAAAAACAAAGATGCGGCATCATCTTCATTGACAAAAGAGCACGGAAGATTGAAAGAGACGGGCGGGAGCGTGCCGCCGTGGCGCAGGTGGGGGCCTTACGTCAGCGAGCGCGCGTGGGGGACGGTGCGCGAAGACTACTCCCGCGACGGCAATGCCTGGAATCACCTCACGCACGACCAGGCTCGCTCGAAAGCTTATCGCTGGGGCGAAGACGGGCTGGCCGGAATCTGTGACCGCTATCAACTGCTCGTCTTTGCGCTCGCGCTGTGGAACGGGCGCGACCCCATCTTGAAAGAGCGCGCGTTCGGACTGGTGCCGTCGGAAGGCAACCACGGCGAGGACGTGAAAGAGTATTACTTCTATCTCGACTCGACGCCGACGCACAGCTACATGAAATATCTCTACAAATATCCGCAAGCGGAGTTTCCTTACCGCCAGCTTATCGAAGAGAACCAGCGCCGAGAAGGGCGAGGATTCGAGTACGAGTTGTTGGACACAGGTGTGTTTGATGAAGACCGTTACTTCGATGTCTTTGTCGAATACGCGAAGGTTTCGACCGACGACATCGTGATAAGGATTGAAGCATTCAATCGCGGCCCTGAGGATGCGCCCATTCAGATCATCCCTCACCTGTGGTTTCGAAACACGTGGGGATGGCACGACCCGCCCGGCCCTGAGCCTAAGATTACAGAGGGACGGCAGGGCGACGATTATATAAGCTTGATGGCCGATCATTCGCCAGCCGAAATGCTCAAGACCATTCCCGTAAAGTATCAAATAGGCGAGCGCTACCTTTACGGCGAGCCGGGCGCGGAGATGTTGTTTACGAACAACGAGACTAATCCGAGGATTCAATCAGCGCCGCGCCCCACGATTCGTTCCGATTATTTCAAAGACGCATTTCATCGCTATATAATCAACGGCGAAGACGTTATCAATCACGAGCGCGAGGGAACGAAAGCCTGCCTCAGATACGAGCGAATGGTTCCCGCGCAGGGGTCTGTCGTCGTGCGATTGAGGCTCACGCCTGACGAAACCCAGTCACCGCTCGTAACCGTTGATCAGATAATCGCGGAGCGGCGCGCGGAAGCGGACGAGTTTTACGCCGTTATTCATCCGCCTAAGGCTTCGGAAGACGAGCGGCGCGTCCAACGTCAGGCGTTCGCTGGATTGCTTTGGACAAAGCAGAGCTATCTGTTCGACGTGCACGTTTGGATGGAAGGCGACAACCCCGCGGACCCGCCTCCTGAATCGCATCGTAATATTCGTAACCAACACTGGATGCATCTGAATTCGATGCGGATACTTTCGATGCCTGACAAATGGGAGTACCCGTGGTTTGCGGCGTGGGATCTGGCGTTTCATTGCGTGGCGCTTGCGCTGGTTGACCCGGAGTTTGCGAAAGAGAATTTATGGCTGATGCTGTTCGAGCAGTTCCAGCATCCCAACGGGCAGATACCCGCATACGAGTGGGAGTTTTCGGATTTGAATCCGCCGGTGCAGGCGTGGGCTTGCTGGCGAATCTATAACATGGACCGCATCGCGAGCGGGCGCGCAGACCGCGACTGGCTCGAAAAATGTTTTCACAAACTGCTGATCAACTTCGCCTGGTGGGTGAATAAAGTAGACCGCGAGGGAAACAATTTGTTCGAGGGCGGTTTTCTAGGACTGGACAACATCACGGTCATTGATCGAAGCGAGAAGCTGGAAGGCGGCATAGTGCTCGAACAATCCGACGCCACGGGCTGGATGGGGATGCTTTGTCTGAACCTGATGCGCATGGCGTTAGAGCTTGCGAAAGAGAACAAGGTGTACGAGAGTCTGGCGACGAAATTTTTCGAGCATTATGTCTACGTCGGCGCGGCGATGAAGCGAATGGGCGGGCGTGATTACTCTTTGTGGGATGAGCGAGACAATTTCTTCTACGACGTGCTGCGCTATCCCAACGGGGATTTTCATAAGTTCCGCGTGCGCTCGCTTGTGGGGCTAATTCCACTCTACGCGATTGAGCGCCTTGAGATAGATTGGATACGGCCTTTTGAATCTTTCCAAGGCAACCTGGAATGGTTCGTGCGCAATCGTCAGGACCTGGTCCAGCGCTGCGTTCATTTGATCAAGCACGATGGCGTGGATGTTTACGTTCTAGCGATAGTGGACGAGGATCAATTGAAGGGAATACTCGAAAAGCTGATTGATCCGAATGAGTTTTTAAGTGATTACGGCATACGCAGTCTGTCGAAATATCACGAAGAACATCCTTTCATTTTCGGCAGTCGTGAAGTACGTTACGAGCCTGCCGAGTCGGACAACAAGATCAAAGGCGGCAACTCGAACTGGCGAGGGCCTGTATGGTTTCCCACAACTTTTCTGCTGATCGAATCGCTCAGGAAACTCGGCAAGGCTTACGGCCCGCAGTTCAGCGTGCAATTGGCGGACGGGTCAGGTCGCGAGGCAACGCTGACTGAAATGGCCGAAGAGATCGCCAATCGTATGATAAAAATATTCGTGAAAGATGATGAAGGACGCAGGGCTGTTTACGGCGGCTCAAAGAAGTTTCAAACAGATCCGCACTGGCGCGATTACATATTATTTTACGAATATTTTCACGGCGACAACGGCGCGGGCATAGGCGCATCGCACCAGACTGGATGGACGGCGCTAGTAGCGTCGTTGATAGATGAGTGGCGTCGTTGATCGGCGATCAGAAAACAAATCGCGTTTTGACTCATTCACAACTGGTGTTTCAGCAGAGCAATCGAGCAAGCCGAATATGCTCGCCCATAGCGGCTTCCCCGTGAGGTTTAATCATTTCACTAATAATATCTGCGCAGCCGGATGCGCCAGAGTCGTTTTTTCCTCTGAGCTTTCACTCCTCTTGATTCATACCATACTCGTAAGGTAACTTACCCCCACAGTGATTAATGAAGGTGCTCAAAAAAAATTGAAGAAGTAGCTGACTCTTCGTTCGAGAGATGAAGGACGACTTAAATATCACTGGTATATGAAGAGGCTTTATTGGATATGATAAGCAACTCAATAATTACTCCGTGGTTGGCGGCTTTTAGACCTAATCCTGACGCTGTTCTTCGTTTGTTCTGCTTCCCATACGCAGGGGGCGGGGCTACCATTTATCGCACGTGGCCGGATTCTCTCTCGCAGGAAATCGAAGTCTGCCCAGTCCAGCTTCCCGGGCGAGGAGGCCGGTTGCGCGAAAGTCCCTTCACTCGGATTCAGCCTCTGGTCGAAGCCATTGCAGAAGGTATTTTGCCTTACCTGAATAAACCCTTTGCGTTTTTCGGTCATAGCATGGGCGCAATGATAAGTTTCGAACTGGCTCGTGAACTAAGACGTCATAATCAACCTCTTCCCCTGCACCTGTTTGTTTCAGGTCGTTCTGCCCCCACCGTACCTTATGAAGATCCGCCCACATACGGACTCCCGGATTCTGAATTCGTAGAAGAGTTGCGTAGCCTCAACGGAACCCCGGGAGAGGTGCTTGAGCACCCTGAGTTGATGGAGATACTGATACCATTGCTGCGAGCAGATTTTGAATTGATTCAAACTTATTCTTATCTGCCAGAGCCTCCGCTCGACTGCTCAATCACAGCTTATGGAGGCTTGCAAGATGATGAAGTCAGTCAGGAAAACCTGGAAGCCTGGCGCGAACAGACCGCTCGATCCTTCTCAATGCATATGTTACCTGGCGATCACTTCTTTCTGAATAGCTCTCAACGCCTATTGCTGGAAATAATCAACCGCGTATTGGGTCAATCGTTAAGGAAACACGGATGATATTTCGTTGCGCGAGCTTTCGCCGGAAATGATATCTGCGGACAACTGGCAGTAAGCAAACTGACATGTAATCTCGCGCTGGAGCAAGGCGCGGGTATGCGGATCAAATCATTTCTGCCCAAGTCGTGGCTTGATAGAGCTTGAAGCTGGAGGCATTATAATAAAAATAACCAAAAGGAGGAGAAGCGAACGTGGACGAAAAAGAAGACACCACTATCTATAAAGTAGTAGTTAATCACGAGGAACAATATTCGATCTGGCCTGCTGACAGAGAGAACGCGCTTGGCTGGCAAGACGTGGGCAAAACCGGCATTAAGGCAGAATGTCTCGCCTACATAAAAGAAGTATGGACGGATATGAGACCGCTCAGCCTTAGAAAGAAGATGGAAGAAGCAGGTAGTACAAGCAATTGACCCTCGCCAAAGCGACGCGCAGGCGCAGACGTTTTCTCTGCGTCCGCGCGTCCGTGCGGCGACTCCTGCTTCCGAGAATCGAATAGCTCTACTCATCAAATGAACGACGAATTTCATTTATACATAATCACGGACACCCTCGATGCAGAGGGAGAGGATATGTATTATGCGGTGACAAAGCTTTACATCAATCACTTAAATGCTGGCCATCATCTTTTGTGAAGCACGACCAAGCTGACTATGTGCTTTCGCTGGGCTACCGTGCTGCGCGAGAGGTATAATGCGTTATGATTAAATTGTTAGCTGCTCTTAGTCAGAGACTTATAGCTTTGATTCTCCTTCCGATTATCAGCGCCGGTTTTATTAAGTGTCAGGAGCATTCCATGAGAAGTATAGGCCGCGCAGATTCTTTATCAGATATGAACCAAATAGCTGAACGTTACGTCAAACTTGTGCTTGCATTGGGTCAACACGACGAAAACTATGTTGATGCTTATTACGGCCCGGAAGCCTGGCAGGCAGAGGCAAAAGCAGAGAAAGCGCCTCTTGACAAAATCAAAGGCGACGCGGCCTCGCTTATTGAGCAATTGAGGGAATTGAACCTGTCAAAAGCGGAAGAGATTATACAGCTCAGGCAACAATACCTGACCAAACAGCTTGAGGCGCTGGTTACGCGAGTTGAAATGCTGAAAGGGGCAAAGCTTACGTTCGACCAAGAATCGAAAGCTCTGTACGATGCCGTCGCGCCTACATATCCCGAAAGCCATTTCAAAAAGGTGTTAAGCCAACTGGAACGATTGCTACCAGGCAAAGAGCCGTTGCCTGATCGCTTTGATCGCTTCAAGCGAGATTTCATTATTCCAAAAGATAAGCTCGATATTGTCTTCAACGCAGCTATAGAGGAAGCGCGCAAAAGGACTAAAAAATATATCCTTTTGCCTGCGCAGGAAAGTTTTCAGATAGAGTACGTCACAGGTAAATCATGGAGCGGTTATAACTGGTACAAAGGAAATAGCCACAGTCTTATTCAAATAAATACAGACTTTCCTATTTATATTGACCGTGCTATAGACCTCGCCTGCCATGAAGGATACCCCGGTCATCACGTTTACAATGTGCTGCTTGAACAACATCTCCTTAAAGAGAAGGGCTGGGTCGAGTTCTCTGTTTATCCTCTGTTTAGCCCGCAATCGTTGATTGCAGAGGGAAGCGCCAACTTTGGTATCGAGGTAGCGTTTCCCGGCGAGCAGCGTATAGCATTTGAACGCGAGATTTTGTTTCCTCTGGCCGGGCTTGACCCATCCAAAGCTACGCAGTATTACGCAGTCCAGACTATATTTAATCAATTAAGTTATGCCGGAAATGAAGCCGCGCGGCGATACTTGAACGGAGAGATCAATCGAGATCAAGCGGTTGAGTGGTTAGTCAAATACAACCTTTCAACACCCGAGCGCGCAGGGCAGCGCGTCCGGTTCTTTGATCAATATCGGAGCTACGTGATCAATTACAATCTGGGGCAAGACCTGGTAAGGAAATACATCGAAAGGAGAGGCGGCACTTCAAATCAACCCGATAAGCGATGGCAGGAATTCAAGATACTTCTTTCCTCGCCGCGCTTGCCCTCAGGACTAAAGTAGATGTTTATTCGCTTCCCGCAACTCGCTTTCGTTCTGGTTGGCGGTATTCTTCCAAATGCTGTGTGGTGTGTTCGCTTACACTTGGAATTGACCCGGGCAGCCATTTGTTTGATGAAGGCTCGGCTATATTCGATCTCTTACGTTCCTCAAGCTCTGCTGTCGTAGCCACCTGCCCGCTTCTTCGCCGTGAAAGCAATCTAAAGGGGGACGAGACTATAAGAATCAGAAATCTTAAAGGGAGTATGTTCCACATCAAGCTGAAAAGAAGCATATCTACAAGTGTAGTAACAACACCTTGCCCAAGGACCTTCCACGAGTTGCCCACTTCTCTGTCATGAAGTTTAGAAGAGGCGTCCTTGAAAACGTGTTCGGCATATCTGGCTATTAACTGATCGAGCGCCGCATCAGTCTTAGTAAAGAAATCGCCTCTATCCCCGCTTAATGCCTGGGATACAGCTTCTAGATTAGTGCCACAGGAAGCACAGAACTTTCTTTCGTGCGAGTTATCTCTTCCGCAATTCGGGCAAAACATATCGGCATCTCCTTGTGATGGCCTTAAAGACTTTCAAACATAGAGTACGTTAAGACTCCCCTTTTACTTTATCGCAATAAGACTTCCAGATGTGCGAAAGTAGATTACTCCTTGCGAGATTGCGGGCGTTGCAAGACATGGTTCGCCCATCTCATTCTTCGCCAGCACTTCCAGTTTAGGCCCGGCCTTGATGACGTGTATGACGCCCTGTTCAGTCGGGCAATAGACTTTACCATCCCCCGCGACAAGCGATGCAGAGCAGGAAGCATCCGCCCCCAGCCGTTCTTCATACATCTTGTTGCCCGTCTTAAAATCGAAGCAGCGCAGCACGCCGTTGTGATTGGCAAGATAAATATATCCGTCGTACACAACAGGAGTGGAAATGTAAGAGCCTCCGTTGGGAACGCTCCAGACAATCGAATCATTGCTGGTGCGGCCTTCCGTAAGCGATATGTCGCCCTTTGCTTCCGGGCGAACAGCGAACAAAGGCGCTTTCCCGCCGTGCGCATTGGAAATGACAATCAACCCGTCGGCGACGAATGGAGTCGGAATAGGAATGTCCCCGCCGCCGCGCAAACGCCACAGTTCTTTGCCGGTTTCCAGATCGTAGGAAACGATGTAAGGCCATCCGTTGGTGACCACTTGCGTCCTTGCGCCATCAGTGTGGATCAAGGGCGTTCCCCAACTTCCTTTGCAATCTTCTTTGCGTGATACTCTCCACAACTCCTTCCCGGTGGATAGATGGAAGGCCGCCACAAACGGATTTTTAGGATCATCGCAAAGCAGCACAATGCGGTCTTTGTATAACGCTGGAGAGCTGCTATACCCCCACCCGATGCCATTCCAACTGTTGTTGATGACTCCAAGGTCTTTGCGCCAAAGCAGTTTGCCGTTGAGGTCAAAGCAATAAAGCCCTTCCGAGCCGAAGAAAGCTACTAATCGTTGACCATCCGTGATGAGCGTAGTATTCGCGTGAGTTGATTTCTCGTGTCTTTCCGTCGCTGGCTTGCTCGTGCGGACGATGCGTTCCCAACGTCGCTTTCCTGTTTTCTTATCAAAGCACAAAACCATCCATTTCTGTTCATCATTATCTTGCGCGGGTTTGACATCACCGTAATAGCCTATGCGCAAGGGCGCTTTGCCTGACAGCCGAACAGCCGTAGCGACATAAATTCGATCTCCCCAGACTATGGGACTGGAATGGCCAAGGCCCGGAATTTCAGCGCGCCATAATATGCCAGAGAGCTTGCCCGCCGCCGTATCTGCGTTCCAGGCAATTCGCGTTGGATAACCATCTGCGATTCCCTGCGCGCCAGGGCCGCGAAACCCCGGCCAGTTCTGTTCGGATTTGGAGGAAGCAAGCGTAACTGCGGGCAAAGCCATTAAAGAAGTCATCAGAAATGAACGCCGTGATAATTTGATTAAGCTTTCTCGTTGCTCTTTATTCATTTATCCATCCCTTTCTTTATTAGGCGAAGCATTAGCATAGATGAAGGCTATTGGCTTCGCAATGGCGACACTCTTTTTCAATCTTCGCGCCTGCTACTCGGCGCGCGTTTGCATCACTTTTAGCTTCTACGATTTTGAGACTCGAAGTGTTTGATGTGAATGATAGTCGAGCTTTGATGTGTACTGCATTTCGTTTTCTCTCTTCGTGGCTTCGGCTACGGGCGTTTGTTAGATTGCGCCGCCAGCACGACGGCTCAAGTAGTTATGCCACAACAGCCGAGCCGCTACAGACCGCCACGGTTGCCATTCACTGCTAATTTCACTCAGTTCTTCCTCTGTCGGTTTCTGCTTTAGTTTTTTAACCCGTTGCACTGCCAGAGCCAATGCTAAATCTCCTCTAGGCCAAACATCAGGGCGCAGCAGTGCCATCAATAAATATATGTCCGATGTCCATCGCCCTATCCCTTTGATCTTCATTAACTCTGACCGGACGCTCTCGTCGTCCATCGCATTTAGCGAAGTGACATCTAAATCTCCCTGGACTATTGCGTGCGCTAGACAGCGACCGTATGAGGTCTTTTGGCGGCTAAACCCTATGGATTTCAATTCGGCGTCGCCAAATTGTAAGAACCCTTCAGGTGTAAGAGGGGTTGCAGCCAAAAGCAGTCTATCAAAGGCAGCTTTGGCTGATGATAAAGAGACTTGTTGTTCAAGGATGATATGTATCAGCGTTTGAAAGCCCTGGTGACGCGCCCAAAGGGGCGGCGGACCAAGATCAGCAGCTATTTTTGCGAGGTCCGAATCAAGTCTCGCTAAACAGTCAACTGCACGAAGAAGAGTCCTTTCATTAAGCGGCTCAATCTTTCCTTTTATCCTACTTTGCATATTTCCTATGCGCCATATCAACATCCTCAAGCTTAATTTAGCATATCCTCGCTCAGGTGCGAGAACAAGCTTTCTACAAGTTAATTTGTCTTGATGGCTTATGAGCTTAGCCGGATGTATCATAAACGCATGGCGGAGATTTTCGTCTTGCCCGATAACACCGAATACAGTTCTAGTATCGAGACTCGAATGGAGGAAGAATGTTTATGAAGTTAACCTATGTAATCAAATACGTCGGCGACATGGAGCGAGCCATCAAATTCTACAAAGATCAGCTCGGATTCGCTTTGAGATTTCAATCTCCTGGCTGGAGCGAGTTTGAAACTGGAGAAACAACTCTTGCTCTGCATTTAGCTTCACAAGAGAATCCCGCCGGTACGTCACAGTTAGGGTTTGGAGTGCCCGATATTGACAAATTCTATGAGGAGCAGAAGGACAATGGTGTGGAGTTTACAACTGCTCCGACTGAATTATTCGGCAGTCGGATAGCGAGGTTTAAAGATTCGGAGGGGGCGGAGTGTGGCGTGAGCGGAAAGCCGCAGTCTGAATGAGAATAGATGATAGAGATTGAAGAATTGAATTAAAGGTAAGTTCGTTGTACGCCTAACACGAGCATGCAGCGGAGGCCGCGCGAGCTTCTCAAGGTTTTTTTGAGCGCAACGTCGCGGCCCGGTGATGTGATGCGTTAGGCGCTCGCAAGCAATCATGCTAGAATAGCTCGTCTATAAACTGGACCTAAGGAGAATTTAGCAGATGGCTATCAGTCGTATTGACCAACCGCAAAAGCATAATCATGGATATTATGTTCGCGTTACCCGCAACGGCAAAACGCAAGCAAAATTCTTTCCTGATAAATCGAACGGAGGCAAGCGGGCAGCATTGCGAGCTGCTAAAGAATGCCAGAGCCAATTACTACGATGGGCAGAGTCGCAGGTAAAGAAACGGAAGAAACCCAGTGCGCGAAACACGAGCGGGATAGTTGGAGTAAATCGGGCAACGAATAGTACCGGAGAAGAGTATTGGCAGGCGGCTTGGGTAGATAGTTCGGGAAGGCGAAGGAATGCAAAATTCTCAACAAAGAAATATGGAGAAGATAAAGCAAAGAGGATGGCGAGGAAGGCCAGGAGAGACGGGCTAATGGAAAAAGAGCAAGAGGGATAATTAAATTAAATTGACGACTCAGGTTACCTTTTTCACCTGAACAGAGACGCGATTCGGGTATCCAAAAGTAAGGACAGGATAACTCTGCATGCTGATAAAGTCGCCCGTGCTTATTTTGCCATCACCGTCCAGGTCTACAAGCACGCTTATCGCGTAGCTGCCGCGCTCGTCCGGGGGCGTGCCGTATAAAACGAATGGAATAGATTGCCCTGAGTTTGCTTTTTGCGATATGTCTGTTAGCACTTGCTCTGCAATCATGCGGGATGGCGCATCTGCCGCGCTGACATCCGAAAGATGTACATATGCCTTTGCATCAGAAGGCAGGTGCGACGGCTGATCAAATTGAATTTCTCCGCTTACTAGAGGCTTACTCATACATCAACTTCGCTTTTACTGATGCTATCCAGCCAGCTCATGAATAATTCTCAATCAGGCAGCTTATTCACCGCAAGGGAATAAAGTTGCCACTTTTCATGTTACTGCTTTTACTTTGGAAGATGACATCGCGCGATTGGGCTAACCGCATTTTGAAGTTATGCCCGGTCGCGCGATGTCAATCACGCGTTGCCTACTTGCGATTAAAGAATCAAACAACATTGAAAAGCATGGAGTTGAGACGGTGAGCGGCGTCGGTTCCAGTCCATCCCCAGACAAGGCGATTGCCAAGATTTGAAATCACCGGCCCATCTATGCAAGTCTGTGATGAAGTCTGCTTGCTCGCCCAATTTGTCCCATTATTACTGGCAAGCACGTTGAGAAAGCGATTGCCCACTCCTTGCCAGGTGAGCAAGGCACGCCCGCCGCTTGCATGCAGTCCGGGTTTTGAGACGGTGGTTTCTCCGAGTGTGACCTTGCCGGTGAAGTTCGATCCGTTAGGGCTTTGCATTACATTCAACCGGTTGTCGCCGACGCCGCGCCATCCTAACAACAGGCGATTCCCAAGTGTCGCCAGCGCGGGGCCTGATGTCGTCGTATCGCCGAGAGTAACCTTATTCCCCCAGTTCACGCCGTTCGCGCTTCGCATGACGTTTAGCTGGTTATTGCCGGCTCCACGCCAGGCGATGAAAAGCTGGTTGCCTAAAACGGCAAGCGACGGAGATGACTGAGACGTGTCGTTGAGAGTTACTTTATTTGTCCAGTTCAACCCATTGCTCGACTGCATGACGTTGAGCCGGTTGCTGCCAACGCCTATCCAGGCAACTACAAACCTGTTTTGAAAAACCGCAAGAGCAAGCGCGGTGGGCGAGGTGTCATTCAGAGTCACCTTGTTAGAGTAATTGAGCCCGTCGGTTGAACTCATAAAGTTGAGGCGCAAATTTCCAACCCCTGTCCAGCCGAGAAGAATCGTGTTGTTCTTCGTCGTCAGCGCAGGCCCATTGCTGCTTGTATCCCCAAGGATGGCTTTTCTCTGATAGATCGAGTTTATTGCTCGAAGATCACCTGAGCTTAATCTTGTGCGCTGCCCTATAGCCACGCTCGGATCGGGCTTTGGAGTGAGGGTATCGACGCTCGTATTGATCGCGAAGGCATTGCGGGGGTAGTGCATAATTGAGTCGTAATCATAAGGTCCAATGTCATCGCCATCCGTTATGTGCTGATTAAAGTTGTGTGCCATCCCTGCCTGAATGTTAGGAAAGTTGATCGTGACGAAATTATCCCTATCCTCGCGGCTTTGCTCATGCCATAGCCCGGCAGCATGGCCAATTTCGTGAATCGTATTACCGGTCGTGCAGCCTGCCCCGAGCGTGACAAATTGCTCTCCGCCTCGCATACCGACCTGAGAGCTACATCCTCCCCCCGGTGTGAAAGTCACAAAATTCGGCTGGGTAGTTCGCTGCCTGAATCTGACGTTAGTATTCTCCTCCCAATGTCGAATTGCATCAGTGACCCTTTGCTGATTTGAGAGACTGGAATCTATGCGGAAGAAAATCACGCCGTCGGGCCAGCGGAACTGGTTGCCGGAAATTATGACCGAAGCCGCCAGGCCCGGTTGAGGGTGTTCAACCTGCTTTTTGATGGCTTCCATTTCTGCAACGCTGCCAAGAACGATATCGCCTTCAAAGATGGCCTGACCATCAACCGCTGCATACTGTACCTCTTTCAACCCAAATGTTGATCCCGAAATGTAACTGGTCTTCACCTTGCTTGATGCAAGATGCTCGCCCGATATGCTATAAGTCTTTTTTTCCGCCCTGGTCTTTTTTCCAGAAGTAGCTTTTTTTGATCTCCCTTTCTTACTTGAACTTTCTTTCTTAGAAGCGACTTTTTTAGAAGTGACTTTTTTAGTTGGCATAGAAATCTCCTTTGGGATCTGATTGCCCATCGTGTAGTCAGAAGGTTTTCAGGGTATGACTTATTCACACCCGCGCGAGTTTGCTGTGTTGTAGCTTATTGCACATTTATACTTCATTGGCATTTAAGTTTTATCCTTGCCAAAAATCATTTTCAGATAGGCTCCTTCCAAACTAGAAGACGTAATTCATTAGAAGAATTATGCAGAAATGATAAACTCCGTCCTGCGATAAAGTATCGAAGGCAGCTAAACAAATATTCAGCGAGACGGTTTGAGAAAAGCGGATTACATTCGCGTATTGTGCTAGAACAGGCTGGCATTTTGATGAAATGTCGCATATAAAAATTTGGGGCTAGAAAAATGAACTCTAGAATTTTATCAATCGTCATCGGCGTTTTAGTTTTGGCGCTGTTCGTTGACGTTCAGGTCAACGCGCAATCTGTTCAGCGCATCGGCGAATCGTTGAACACCGGCAATTCGTCTTTAATCACAAATCTGTTGCGCGACCGACAGGCACAACGACGCGCTGCGACAACGGCTGATTTATCGGTCGTCAAATTCAAACCAGTCGGCGATTCCGGCGTCGCTAAAGTCTTAGCCGATGTGCTTGGCGGCAGCGGGCAACAGAAAGCTGCGCTCACCGAAGCATTCCAACAGATCATACAAGGGTACGAAGCCGAGGTCGCCAAAGAAGGCAAATCAAATAATCTTGCTGCCGCTTTTACTTTCTTTATCGCCGCAAACGTCATGGCTTATGCGCAATCCGACCAGCCTTCCGATCAGGCTTCAGAAGCTCTGTTCGCAGATTTGCAAGCAGTCATTGCCAGCATTCCTGAATTTGCCCGAATGTCGAATCTCGAAAAACAGAAGATGCACGATTGGCTAGTATGTATGGGCGGATTTACGATGAGCGGTTATATAGATGCCAGAAAAACGGGCGACAAAAACAGCCTGAGCACTCACCGCGAGTTTGCCAATTATGCAATCAGTTTGGTGTTGGGGATTGAAGCCAGCAAATTAAATTTCAAGGGCGATAAATTTTCTATCGAAGGCAACAACGTCGTCGCTCAATCTGCGGGTACAACTAATAAAAAAATCGTCGGCGTTTGGGGTAAGAGCGCCAGCAGCCCGTGGGGAATCTCACCCGGCGCACTGGCGACCAATGCAGGCTATTACAAAGGTCAATATCAATTCAACGCCGATGGAACTTATCGTTTTAAGGGCGAGAGTTGGGGGGGCTACTTACGTTCGGATGAATTCTGGACGATTGAGGAAAGCGGCGTCTATTCCGTGACCGGCGATTCACTGACGGTTTCGCCCAAAACGAGCACGGCGACTTTGCGAAACCGGGCAGGGGTGGTTAAAAAATCGCAAGCCAACCCGCTCGAAACCGTGACCTATCAATGGAAGCTTCATTATTTTGAAGGCATCGGCGAAACCAATCTGGTGTTGCAACCGCCGCAACCTACGCAACGCGACGGCAGTTTTGCCGGAAACAGCGCATTCCCGAATTCATATCTCTATGGTCAAGGCAGCAAGCTGGAATGGAGATTTTAGCCAGGCTAAGAGTTGCCCCGGCGTTGAGTCTGTAAGCGGAGAAGGGAAAATGAGAAAGTCTATTTTTATATTTTGCATAGTCATTCTGGTGAATGTCGCCGTCCTTGGGCAAAGCGTCAGCCGTTCGGGAAAAGCTGATGACGGTTTCACCTGGTTTGAAGCAGTCAGCACCGAAGCACTTGGTCAGAACAATATTCCATACAGCACAGGTTGGGTGTTGAAAACGCATTTGAGAATTATTGGCGAATACCCGAATCGCAGTGCGATTAAGCTTGTCGTTTCCAGAGCCGGAAAGGCCGTGGCGACGACGCGCTGCGAAACTGACCAGTATCGCAAGACGGCAAGAGACGTTGACGAAAGTTATATGTGGACGAACGATTGCTGGCGCAAAGACACGGCGACGAAGGAGGTCGGCAATTTCGACGTGCAGGTCTTTGCGGTGAACGGCGACACCGACGAAGAAAAACTCGTCCGCACGTACAAGATCGAAGTCCGCACGGTTGACCGCGTGAAACCGGGGCAGGAACCCGGAAATGGTCCGCCGCATTATTACATCCCTCGCCACGCCGAAGCGCCGGTCAGTTTTATCTTTCTGCGTCCTAGCGGGTACATCTCGTATTTCGATTGGGGCAGTCGTCCCGAACGCTCGGGTGCCAATCACGTCGAACTTCATTTCAGCATATCGCCGAGCGACATCGGCAAGGATTTGCCGCACGGCTACATGCGTTGTTCGGTTGATGGAAAACGTCTTTCGATGCCCGGCCCGATGCCCTATGCCGATCAGGCAATAAGCCGAGCCGAAAGAAATTTTCAGGTCATTCACACCGACAGATTAGCCGCGCAATACAAACGCGGAACGGAATATCGTGACGAAATCAGCTTTCGCATGGTGAAATTGTCCGCGCCCTTGACGTGGGGCGGGGTGCGCGCCTCGAATCGCCTGGCGCTCGAAGATTATCCGGGAAACTGGGAATGCAGTCTGATGAACAACGGCGAAGTTTGGCGCACGTGGCGTTGGAGAGTCGGCAGTAACGGGATGCCCGAAACGCACCCCGAACAAAAAGGCAACGTCAATCTTTATTTCAATTCATTCATCGTTGATATGGAGATCCCGGCAGGCGGCAGCCCGCTGGATAAAAGACTTGTGCCGGACTCAACCGCGAAAGGATTTTTCTACGGCCAGCCTTGGACTTCCGCCGAAGGCAAAGCCATGGCAGGCAGAGTTACGAAAAAGGGCACTCCGTTTCCTGTTCCCTCAAATCAGGTGAAGTGAGAATTACAACATTACTTTTTGGACGAAGCGGTACAAAGCTCGTTGAGCAGTACGGAATAGCCGTAAACGATGGCGCGGCGTTGCTGCATAAATCGAGTAAAGAATACACCTCATCTGTAAAGAATCAAACACTGCTTACAGGGCATAGCTTTCTGGCATTCCCAAACCAGTCATTCGGTTTAACGCCGCGCATCTGACCCTCATCTCTGTCGCTTGATTGTTAAATCTCCTCATACTCAATCCACTCCCGAATATCGTTTTCTGCCTCATCATCTGAGTCTCTACGAGTGACCTCCGATGATACCTACTCTGTTTCTTCCACTTCTTTCGTCCTACTTTGCGGATTGCTCGCAGGTTCTTGTCTCTGGCTCGAAGTCGTTCGTCTTGCGGGTGTAGCCTACCATTCCTGCGCGGCGGGATCACGGCGCGGGCTTTTCGTTCGGCTATCACCTCATAACAGGTTGCGTAGTCATATCCTCCGTCACCGGTCAGTTGCGAAATCTCTTCTGTGATTTGCTCAAGCAGGACGGGCAGCACTTCTTTATCACTGACATTGCTTGAGGTTGCTACTGTCGCAAGGATTTCTCCTGTATTTGCATCCATTGCTATGTGCAGCTTTCGCCAGATCCGACGTTTTCCGACACCATGCCTTCTTACTTTCCATTCACCTTCGCCAAAGACTTTCAAACCCGTTGCATCAACGAGTATGTGCAGAGGCTCATTCTTATTCTGTCGCGGTAATCCAACACAGAGGTTAGCTGCGCGACGGCTCAGAATTGTGGGGTGAGGCACAGGCAAATCTAAGTTCATCAACTGCAAAAGAGAGCAGACCAGCCCATAAGTAGCTCTCTGAGGTAGATAATAAACTGCTTTTAGCACAAGCATGATTGAATGCATGCGTCGCCGTAGGTGCGAGGCTTACGACGCTTGCCGGACTTTCTGTGATTGAGCCAGGATTGAATGGCGTGTTCATCAAACCAGAATGTAATGCTACCTCGATTAGATAAAGCTTTGTTATAGTGAGGCCAGTTACGGATGCGGTATTGCTGTTTGTTCTTCTTTTTCACAGATTAAGAATATCAGTTTCATCGCATCCTTATTCTTTTTATGCAGCAACGCCCCTATGTCTGCCTAACAACCCGTTTCAGCGGAGGCCGCGAAGCGCAGTTTTTATGGTTACCCGCAATGCCGTCCGCGTCCCCGCTGAACGGGAACGTTAGACCCCTTGACTGCAAGCTTCAATTGCCTGCCTGTGCTGCTTGATAAATCACAAAAATGATTGTATCTTCTTTGTAGAAACATTGGGAGGTGACAAATGCGGACTCAAATACAAAAATGGGGCAATAGCCTTGCTCTTCGGATACCCAAGTCATTCGCTACAGAATCAAGCATTGAAGAAGGTTCTCTTGTAGATATGTCCATAATCGAGGGAAGGTTAGTTATAGAACCTATCTCTGAGCCGACATATTCTCTTGAAGAACTCTTGGCAGGAATCACTAAAGAAAACATCCACGCGGAAGTTGACACTGGCAGTCCGACCGGCAAAGAGGTGTGGTGATGCCAAGGGTTTATGTACCTCATCGCGGTGATGTAGTGTGGATCAGCTTTAACCCACAAGCGGGACACGAGCAATCAGGCAGAAGGCCAGCAGTTGTAATTTCTCCGGCTGCCTACAACGGCAAAGTAGGTCTGGCAATATTATGTCCTGTCACCAATCAGATCAAAGGCTATCCGTTCGAGGTGATAATACCGAAGGGACTGAAAGTAACTGGAGCAGTTTTGTCTGACCAAGCGAAAAGCCTTGATTGGAAAGCAAGAAAAGCAGAATTGATTTGCAAACTGCCGGAATCGGTAATAAATGACGTATTACAGAAGCTGAATACATTGTTGTGATCAACAAATCTGAGATATGCCCGCTGTTCGAAAGCGGGGTCTAACAAACGCATGCAGCGAAGGCCGCGAACAACTATTCGAATGCTTGCTAGTGCTGCGCGCGGCCCCGCTGATGCACAGCGTTAGGCTGCTTGCAGCGATGTGTTGCATTAATTGCTCGACATCGGAGTTATATTCTATGAATGTTCGACGATGGGCAAGCGCGTACTTCGCTTTGCAGGGTGTCGCAATTATCTTGTGGTGGCTGTTACTGCTCTTATACCCATTGTCTCGAGCCTACTTCCAGATGGACAGCGCTTCTGAAGCCACGTTGCTCGCCTTCTGGCTTCCCGACCTGCTCTTACTCGCCTTTGGCTCTCTGGTTGCAAGTTGTTTCTGCTTTCGCGGTAACAGCATGGAACTGGTTGTGCTATGGCTTGTGTGTGGTGCTATTAGCTATGCCAGCCTGTACTGCCTAGCGTTTGCGCTATTGACCAATGCTGCTTGGCTTGGCGTCATTCTCATGCTGCCCACGATGCTTCTTAGCCTCGCTTCTACACTGGCGGTGTCTGCACTCAGCATCAAGCTCTTCCGGCAAGCTGGGCCGGCATCGATTGCGTGGAATCTAGCGAAGACCGGCATCCAGATCGTCATCTTTTGGGGGGTGCTCCTCTTTCTCGTTCCATATCTGATTACGCGCATAGAGGAGCGGCTCGGGTTGGTCCGCTTTGGTTTTCCACTCCAGCAGGCATTCGCTTCGGTTATGTTCTTCTGCTTTAGTGGCCTTGGTTTGTGGAGTGGGGTTATTATGTCCCGAAGAGGCAGCGGGACGCCCCTACCACTTGATAGTCCAAGGTGCTTAGTAGTGAGTGGACCTTACGCCTACGTTCGTAATCCAATGGCGATAGCTTCATTTAGCCAGGGTATCGCAGTTGGGATGTGGCTGAGTTCAGCGTTTGTGCTGGTGTACGTACTAATAGGCGTTTGGATCTGGCAATGCCTAGTGCGGCCACTAGAGGAGGAAGATCTGCAGCAGCATTTTGGTTCAGCCTACGAGGAGTATCGCCGGGAGGTTCGTTGTTGGTGGCCCAGGCTCAAGCCATACAACAGCTAGTTTGATCTTCAAAACATCGCAGCCTAACAAAACGCTGGACCGGAGCGCGGTAAGCACGTTTCAAATGGCTTGCACTGGCAGAGATGGTCTATATCAACGCGCCCGGTCAGCTTGGTCGTTAGACGTCGTGGAGTAGCCACCCGAGAATGTGCTAGATTACCTGCGTGGCTAAGCACGAGAAAACTTTACTTCAGGTTCTACGAGGATCTTCTGACTCGAATGTATCTTTCGATGAACTATGCAGTTTGCTGCGTCACTTAGGCTTTGATGAGCGGATACGAGGCAGCCATCACATTTTTACAAAACTAGATGTAGAGGAAATCATTAACCTCCAACCAAAAGGCACCAAAGCCAAAGCATATCAAGTGAAGCAAGTTCGCGGTATAATTCTTCGTTATAAGCTTGCAGGAGAAAGCTATGAGTAATAACTACCGGTACGAAATAGTAATATATTGGAGCGGCGAGGATGAGGCATTCATAGCCGAAGTACCAGAACTGCCAGGTTGCGCTGCAGATGGGGCTACTTATGCTGAGGCTCTAGCAAATGTAGATGTAATCATTCAGGAATGGATAGAGACAGCCAAAGAGTTAGGGCGACCAATACCAGAGTCGAAAGGGCGTTTAATGTACGCCTAACATCTCATCAGCGGGTATGCTCGCCAACTGTATGGACAGGGGACATAGGTGACAAATCAGTAGGGAGACATAGGTAACACTTTTAGGGCAATATCTTCCTCTGAAAGGAGGCTGCGACCATGCCTTGGAAAGAACTGTCACCTATGGATCAGAAAACTCAATTCGTCTCCGAATATCTCCGCGACTCGCTATCTTTCACAGAGCTTTGCCAGCGTTACCTTATCTCTCGCAAGACCGGCTATAAATGGATCGCTCGCTACGAACATCTCGACCCAGCAGCCTTGCCAGATCGCTCTCGCCGCCCACACTCTTCTCCATGTCAGACTGATGATGCCTTACGCCGGGCCATCTGTGATGCCCGGCGGCACCATCCCTCCTGGGGCGCTAAGAAATTGCTCAAGCTCCTTCAAAGAAAAGAGCCTCAAACTGCTTGGCCTTCCCGATGGACCATCTGTGAGATCCTAAAACGTGAAGAGCTAGTAAGGCAGAAAACTCAAAGGCGCAAGGTCGGACATCCCGGCAAACCCGGTTGCGTTGCTACGGCTCCGAATGAACTTTGGTGCGTTGATTTCAAACGACAGTTCAAGACTCGCGACGGGCGATACTGCTACCCGCTGACCGTAACCGACAGCTATTGGCGCTATCTCATTAGGTTGCCGGGGCCTGCTTTCAACCGAGACTTTGGGCGCTAAAGATGTGTTCGCAAATCTGTTTAGGAAGTATGGACTCCCGTCTGCGATCCGATCAGACAACAGGACGCCGTTCGCCTCGACGGCTCCGGGGAGGCTGTCAGAGTTGTCAGTCTGGTGGATAAGGCTGGGCATAAGACCCGAGTTAATCGAGCCGGGCAAGCCACAACAGAACGGACAGCACGAACGAATGCATCGAACATTGAAAGCAGAGACAACGCGCCCACCGGCATCCAACCTCAATCAGCAGCAGGGATTGTTCAATAGGTTTATGCGAGAGTACAACGAAATCAGACCGCACGAGGGAATAGAGTTGCAGACACCGGCCTCAAGGTATGAGGCATCAAAGAGGGTTGTGCCGAAAGAGATTCCTGAGTTAGTCTACCTGGCACACTACGAGACGAGGCTAGTGAGCAAGAACAGCGGGATGAGGTGGAACAGTCAATGGGTGGCCGTCAGTCAAACGTGTGCAGGACTGCCGGTAGGGCTAGAGCAAGTCGATCACGGGATATGAGATGTATACCTTGGGCCAGTGAAGTTAGGACGACTGCTTGAAGAAAAGCTAAGAATAGAAGAGCATCTTGGGAGGCTTGTAAGGAAGAAAGTGTAACCCATGTCTACCGACAGATTTGTTACCCATGTCTAAGGTCTTTCAGTGGTGCAACCGACACTTCTCTATAAGCCTATCCACAGTCGCACTGCATCTTCTAATACAGTGAGTTGTGTGGCTGATAGTATTCCGAGTTTCCTCATTAGTTTTGCGTGCGGGATTGTAACGAGGTTCTGAGCGTCAAAAACTCCAGGCCGTAAGAACCTCGCATTAACATCCACTTCAAATCTTGAGCCGCGTGCGCTTGTTGTATGAGCCAATACAGTGACTAATGCTCGATCTTGATCTAAGGCTGGAATGCTGAGCACAAGACAGGGACTAACCTTTGCCGTCATTCCAAGATCAACCAGCCAAACCTCTCCTCGATTTGGCTTAATCATTGGCTGATTCTCTTTGGTCGAGTTCTAAGAATAACGCCTCAGCATTCAGCACAAGCTCTTTGTGTGTCAATGGAGGCAAATCAAATTCTACTGTGCGGCGAATTATCTCAGATGCCAACTCGCGTTTTTCGGCTTCGGATAGATGATCGAATGAATCAAGTATTTCCTCTACGCTCGTACTCATAATTAAGGCTCCTCTCTTTGCAAATCATTCCATAATTCGGAGCATTAGTGCAACGGCTTACAGGCAAGGGTCTAACGTTCCCGTTCAGCGGGGACGCGGACGGCATTGCGGGTAACCATAAAAACTGCGCTTCGCGGCCTCCGCTGAAACGGGTTGTTAGGCAGGGCTTGGATGTTATTTCATATCTCATAAAAGGGGGCGGAGGCCAGTGGCGAGATCAGTCCTCAGCTCGCCGCTTTCTTCACGAGCGCACCGATCCTTGCCTCTTCGGTGGCAGTCAACTCCTTCAGCGCGAAAGCGACCGGCCACATGGCACCTTCGTCTAGGTTCGCCGTGTCGCTGAAGCCTAACGTCGCGTACCTCGTGTTGAACTTCTGCGCGCTTTGGAAGAAGCAGACGACCTTGCCGTCCTTGGCATACGCGGGCATCCCGTACCAGAGTTTCGGCGAAAGGGCTGGCGCGCTGGCTTTGATGATCGCATGGAGCCGTTTGCCCATGGCGCGATCCGGTTCCCGCATCTCGGCGATCTTCGCGAGCACGGCGCTTTCCCCGTCCGCCTTGTCCTTGTTCGCGCGCGCGACCGCCTTCAGCTCTTGGTTGCGCTCCTTCATCGCGGCTCGTTCCTCATCCGTGAATCCCTTGGACTTCTTGTTGATCGCGGTGGTGCTCTTGGCGGACTTCTGCGTGTCTTTCTTTGGACTCATAGAAACCTCCTCATACTGACTTAGGTTGGAACCTCGCCGCAGTTCGAGTGCGGACCTGCGCTATTATAACCTGCGCCGCCTAACGCTTTGCATAACCGGGCCGCGCATGGAGCCCTGATGGAACGATTCGAGACTTGCTTGCGCGGCTCCGGTGCATGCTGAAGTTGGGCGGCGGTCTTAATGAGCAGATGTCAACTTTAGACCCAGGATGCCTGCTACTATCAAGACTATACATACGATTTTACTTACTTCCCGCGATTCACCGAAAATCATTATCCCTAAAATAGCTGCCCCTACTGTCCCAATGCCAGTCCAGACGGCATAGGCTGTACCGATAGGTAATGTCTTGACTGCAACCGACAGAAAGTAGAAGCTGGCAATCAACGCTGCTGCCGTTACCACACTCGGATACAGTTTAGTCCAGCCCTCTGTATATTTCAGACCGATTGCCCATACGATTTCCAGCAGACCAGCGATTACCAAATATGTCCACGCCATTAAAACAACTCCTCACAGACAAGAATGAGTTATCAATTTCAGTATGGCTATATTTCAGGTTCGATGAAAATCCATAATGATTAAATTTGAGTATTTCCTGGATATTTTTAGACTGGTAGACGCCCAACGCTCCGCATCAGCGGGGCCGCGACGTAACACTCAACGTACCATACGATACTCGCTTCGCGGCCTCCGCTGCATGCTGAAGTTGGGCGTCGCGTGGCTTGCAACAAACTCCGATGCAGGGCGTTAGACGCCTGAATCCTCGCCTCCGCTCTCCATACAGTGTAAAATGAATTCCCGGTACTCGCTTCAACTTGACGGGAGGAAAGATAATGAACCAAACGCTACAAAAAGAAATCCTCGATCAACTCGATAAGCTCCCGCTTGAGCATCAGCGCAAAGTACTCGACTTTGCCCGCTCCCTATCTAAAGCTAATCCTATCGGAAAGGCCGGAAAGGAACTATTAAGTTTTGCAGGAACAATAGAAGCAGAAGATATTAAAGCAATATCCCAAGCTATCGAAGAAGGATGCGAACAGGTCAACATTAATGAGTGGTAGATTCCTGCTAGACACAAACATAGTTATCGCGATCTTCGCTAAAGAAGCTAAGGTGCAGGCGTATTTGGTAAACGCTACAGAGGTATTTGTTCCTGTCATTGTTCTAGGCGAACTCTATTATGGCGCGTATAAATCGTCGCGTGTAAGTGAGAACATCGCAAAGATAAATCAATTTGCAGCAAACAATGCTGTGCTAATAAGTGATACGGCAACAGCACAAGCATATGGGCAGATAAAAAATGGCTTACGTGCGAAAGGGCGACCAGTTCCAGAGAATGATATTTGGATAGCGGCCATCGCGATGCAATACGACTTAGCATTGGTGACGAGAGATGGCCACTTTGGAGAAGTTGAGGGGTTGGTAATAGAAACTTGGTAACCCAACACGGCGTCTAACAAGCGCATGCAGTGGAGCGCGGCTATCGAGTTTGTTATCATTCGAGCGAGGCTACATGCCGCGCCCGCTGATGCGAGGCGTTAGACCGCCTAGTGAAGTAAGGCCTTGGCTAGCTCACAAAGGAAGAAGCCAGAGGTACTTTCCTGTCAGACCCCTCATTGTTTGCCCAAGAATCTAATGGACTTTATAATGCCCAATCCCGGACTACTCATCACGTGTAGATATATCTGCGTGGTTCGGATGTCGCTATGCCCCAACAACTCTTGAAGTGTCCTTATATCAACACCTTCTTCTAGCAGATGTGTTGAAAAGCTATGCCTGAAAGTGTGGCAACTTCCGTGTTTGTAGATGCTTGCTTCCTTGATGGCTCTTTTGACAGCAGACTGGATACCACTATGGTAAATATGATGACGGCGAATAATGCCGCTGCGGGGATCGCGTGAAAGCTTTGGGGCAGGCAAAAGCCAGAACCAAGCGAACTCTTTGCCTGCCTTCGGATATTTCCTTTCCAGCGCATATGGTAGTTCTACGCCAGGTAGGCCCTCACGCCTATCAATCTCATGGATGATCCTTGCTCTCTCGACCTGAGCCTGGAGCAACGAACGGATTGTCAATGGAAGCATAGTGCGGCGATCTTTCTGACCTTTGCCATCGCGCACGATTATTTGATTTGATCCTAAATCAACGTCTTTGATTCTCAGTCGCAACGCCTCCATTAACCGCAACCCGGAACCGTATAGCAAACTTGCTACCAAGCGAGGCGTCTTCTCAAGCCGCGTCAGTATGTCTTCCACTTCATCGCGATTGAAAACTACCGGTACGCGCGAGGGGCGTTTTGCCCGCACTATTTCAGTGATATATGGTAGATTTACTTTGTAGACTTCGCGGTATAAGAACAAGAGAGCGCACAGAGCTGCATTTTGTGTTGAAGCGGTGACGCGATCATTAACAGCTAAGTGTGTGAGGAACTGCCTGATTTCGGGCACGCCCAAATCGCGCAGGTATCGCTTGTTGTGGAAAGCGTAGAAACGCTTGATGTAGCTCCAGTAACGGCGCTCAGTTTCCAAGCTAAGATGCTTGAACCTACAAACCGAAACAAAAACTTCTTTGAGGCTCGGATTTACCATTGCTTTTGCTTGCGACATAGATATCCTCCCTGGAAAAGAGTTAACCCTGTTGCGGATTTAAGGACATAGATTGTAACTTGCAAGGTGTGTGATGGCGACATCTGTAGTTAGTAGGTGGAGGCGGTCTAACAACGGGATCGACCGAAGCGCGCGAAGCGAGATTCATATGGTTTCATCAGTGCCGTGCGCGCGCCCGGTCAACCCAAGCGTTAGACGCCTCTATGTGACCTTGCAAGACAATTTGAATCTCAGCATAAGGTTCTGTAGTATTCCTCATGATCTTTGAGATTAATAGGAGCGGTTATGGAGACTATTAGCATTAAAGAAGAAGCACGACGCTTAGTGGATCAACTACCGGAGAATTCCACTTGGGATGATTTAATGCACGAGATTTACGTTCGCCAAGCAATAGAAAGAGGTATGGCTGACAGCGAAGCTGGACGAACTACTAGCGTTGAAGATGTTCGTGAGAAATTCGGACTTAACAAGTGAACGTTGAATGGACAGATGCCGCTTTGGAGCAACTTTGGACGATTCATGAATACTTAACTCAAAGCTCACCTGAATATGCTCAAAGAGTAGTAGATCGCCTCACAAGACGAACTCAACAGATAAGAACTTTTCCTATATCTGGCCGAGTGGTTCCTGAATTCAATAAAGCTCAAATACGAGAAGTTATTGAAGGACAATATAGAATCATCTACTACATAAAGCCAGACCAGATAGATGTTCTTGCTGTAATTCACGGAGCGCAGCAGATTCCAGAGAACGAATAACATATGGCCCGGCCCGGCGTCTAACAAATGCGTGCAACGGAGGCCGCGAACAAGGGTTCGAATCAATGCCAGTGGTCGGCGCGGCCCCGCTGACGCACATCGTTAGACGTCTGTAGATAGAATGCGAGCTGATGCTATACTCAAATTATGGAACTTGAATGGGATGAGGAGAAGAATTCTGCAAATCTTCAGAAGCACAACGTGTCCTTCGAAGAGGCAGCCACTGTTTTTGGCGATCCATTGTCAGACACGTTTGATGATCCTGACCATTCAACAGAAGAGTATCGATTCATCACCACTGGTACATCAGAAAAAGGTAGACTGCTCGTCATAGCGCATACAGATCGAGAAGACCGCGTTCGCATCATCAGCGCACGTGAACTAACAAAGCAAGAAAGAAGGAGTTATGAAGAAGGAAACCAATAGCGAAATGGAAGACGATCTTCGGCCAGAGTACGACTTTTCACAATTAAAGAATAGAGTAAGGGGCAAGTACGCCGAGAGATACAAAAAGGGAACGAATCTTGTGCTGCTAGCACCTGATGTGGCGCAAGCTTTTCCTGACGCGGAGTCTGTGAATGAGGCGTTGAGGCTATTGATAAAAGTGGCAAAGACCAGTCGTCCTGCTCAACACGACGTCTAACAAGCGCATGCAGTGGAGCGCAGCAAGCGAGTTTCGCATCGTTCCACCAGTTTTACGCGCCGCGCCCACTGATGCTGGGCGTTAGACCCTTGCGTGAGTGCGGCGGAGGATCAATGCTCGACTTGCCTATGATTTATTCCAGCCACTCGCATCTTTGTTGTTTCGATCCCCGCTTCACGCCATCGCTTGTTCAACATCCAACCGCTCACTCTCGCTTTCTTGATAGTGCTCTCAGACTTGCAATGAGCTGTGGCACTCCTGATGCAGGCTTGAGCAAACAGGCAGCCTAGCTTGAACAAGCGACAGCAGGAGGCTATGCTTCGCCTTGGCTGCAGATGGCTGCTGAGAGTGTGCCTGATTGAGGGCAAGCCAACAGCATTGCAAGAGAAGGATGCGAGGCAAGGAGAGTGAAACAAGCGAATAGAATTAGAGGCACATGACATCAGGCAGGGGAAGAAACATGGATTGAAGGAGATTGGTGAAATGAGTAGGGGTCTAACTATAGCATACAGCGGAGGCCGCTAACAGAGGTTCGAATGAAAGCGAGTGCAACACGCGGCCCCGCTGATGCTGGGCGTTAGACCGCTTGCCAGTAAGCTGTAGGATTTGTACCATTTTGTATGCACGTTATTACCCGCAAGCGACTTAATGAATTCGCAGACAAATATCCGGAGACAAGAAACGCACTGGCGCACTGGTATCAGTTAGTCAAGCAGGATACCTTTAATTCGTTTGCTGAACTACGGTCCGCTTTCCCTTCCGCTGACCAAGTTGGTAAACTGACTGTGTTTAATATCAGCGGAAACAAGGTGCGATTGATAGCGGCAATTCATTATAATAGGAGGAAGGTTTACATCAGAGCCGTTCTTACACATAAAGAATATGACGAAGATAAATGGAAGGAATAGAAGATGCAGAACCTTGATGTAGAGAAAACGGTAGATGCGTGGGCTCCTCTAGCAGGAACCATAATAGTTCCTCATACAGAGGAGGAGTATAACCGAATAGTGTCATTGTTGGACGATCTCATTGACGAGGTAGGGGAAAACGAAAGTCATCCACTTGCGTCACTAATGGAAATACTGGGCGTGCTAATTGAGCATTATGAAAACCTTCAGGTGCCTGAACTGGCAAGCGAGTAGTCAGCCGACCAACGCGGTCTAACAAGCGCATGCAGCGGAGGCCGCGAATTGGGTTTCTCATGGTTGCTTGACTGCCGCTCGCGGCCTCGCTGATGCTTGTCGTTAGATGCCTGCAGGTCGCATACAGAGCTTGCTTCGCAGCCTAAGAACTGGAAAAATCAATTGGGAATCACAAGGGTGCAAGATGAAGGAGTAGGAGGATGAGTAAACAAAATATTATAGAAAATGAAGAAACCGTATTGCTCAATGATTTGATCGAACAGCAGCATGTTTCTCCAATCAATAATCTTGATGAGATTTCCAGCCTATGGCCTGCTGACGATGATCCCGATCTACTATTAGAATATGTGTTGAATGAGAGAAGCGAACGACGCCAGCTAAACCAGAAAGAGCACTGATCGGATGAGTACGGTTCTGCTTGATACAACAGTAGCCAGTCTGCTTCACCCGAAAAAGAAGAACAACATACTTCGAGCAAAGTACGAACCTGATATGAAAAATAAAATCCTGGCGCTAAGTTTCCAGAGCGTGGCTGAACTTTGGTCGTGGGCGGAAGAGAATAACTGGGGCGCAAAGCAGCGCGATGGATTAACAGTATTTCTTCAAAGCTTCTTGATAATTCCTTATGACGCTGAATTGGCTAAGGTGTGGGCCAAAGTAGAAACGCATTGTAAAAGGATAGGCCGACGTTTAGAATCGGGAGACGCTTGGATAGCAGCAACGGCAGTTCGTTACAAGATACCTCTACTGACACATTATCGAGACCACGTAGGATTGAATTATCCAGACCTCCAAGTGATTTCTTATGTTTGAAAGTAAGTGCTAACGAGAAACGGCATCTAACAAGCGCATGCAGTGGAGCGCGGCGAGCAAGTTTCTTATCGTTCCTTGAGTGTTACGCGCCGCGCCCGCTGATGCTGGGCGTTAGACCCTTTCGTCAGTGCGAAGGAGAATCAATGCTCGACTTGCCAATGATTCCTTCCAACACAATGCCTCTTCTCAGTTTCGGCCTTCATCTTGCCCTGTCGCTTGTTCATCTCTGGGTCACACCCCTCTTGCCTTCTTGCTCAGGATTGCGCTCTCTCAATGCGATCTCGCTCTACAGATGCAGTTGCGAACAAACGGACAACAATGCTTGAACAAGCGGCAGGGCAAAGCTATGCTCTTGCTTGCCTACAGATCGTTGCTTGTTGAAGCGATTGCGAGTTAAGCCATTTCGCAATGCATTAGAGACAACAATCAGCAACAGCCAGCAAGAGAGTTGAAACAAGGCAAGGAAACAGATAAATGCGGAATAGGTTAGTAAGGAATAGGTTTAGTAAATTGAAGGCGGGTCTAACTAGAGCATGCAGCGGAGGCCGCGGATAGTGTCTTAATTGTGAGGTGCTAGGCAAAGTCCTAAGTTGAAAATCTTAGGCTTAGGGCTGTTGACCTACTATGAGCGTAAGAGAATGTTTTGCGCTTTTGGGATTAATATCACCTATTGTCTTGTATAGAGTGTTAAGTGCTTGGTATAAGCTATCAGCGTAATCAGTTATATCATCTTGGTTGCGTACTTGAAGCAGTATTCCTTTAGGGGTGTGATTAAAATTAACTTGCCTGAAGTCTTCGATTTTCCATTCCGCAGCTCTTAATAATTTTTCCAGTTCGCGGGCAAAAGAGAGTGATTCACCATCGCCTAAAACGCAACTAATTGTGAGTGACCCTTTTGGTTTACCTTGTGGCATGGAAAGGCAACGGCTGCGTTGTGTCGTTGTTATCGTGCGTGGTTGTTTGCCCTGATTGATAGTTACATTCCCGCCAGCTTGAACGCCTCCGGGAGAATTGGTCATCGTTTGAGATATTGATGGAGTTTGATTTTCTTTCTTATCGGGCATAGATGGTGCCTCTGCGCTGTTATCAACCATTGGTTGTGACTGTGCTGTGCTATTTGGTATTTGTTCCTCATACTCACCTGGATATTGCCAAGATGGATACTTGAAGATTCGTTTAATAGATGCGTCAGGCGGAATATAATTCTGAAACGTGCGTGAGCCTGTAGCGTACATGAAACCGCCGCCTGGCGTGGGGAATATACCGTTGATTAAGGCATGGCGCGGAGATCGGTAAATCAATTGAAAAATAGGTTCTTGCTTTTCGTTTACAACCTCAAATGCCTTGTCGTTTGAATTTTGATCGCAGCCTGGATAGTTCACTTTGAATTCATTATGTTTTATCTCTATAGGCGGTATGCCGATGCTGCTAAATAGCTCAACGTCTACATACAGTATTTCATCCTCTACATACATCATGATGGCTTTATCGCCAAACTGAGCAGCAGGGTAAGGTTTTTCTGATATATAGGTTCCTATAGTAAAGCCTCCAAATGTGATTGTCATTTCGCCACTCTTCTCGCGAAATCTAGGCTGTTCAAGTTTAGGCTCAGTTGGTGTAGATGGTTTACTTTTCTCAGCCGTAGTGCGAGCTTCGGCTTCGGCTTTCCAGATGTTGTCCTGCCAACCTAAACAGGTAGCTAGAGCTATAGACATCACGGATGCAAACGTAACCCATACTGTAAGAGTTTGCTTATGATAGTAAAGCAATACGCCAATGGCTATCGCACCAATAGCAGCGATAGCCAAACAAATCAGAATAGCAATCTGCATGATTCTCCTATGCTTATAAAGCGAGCGTTCTTGTTGCTTTTTATTCTCGCTTTCCTGCTTGGTTTTTGTGTCGGTATTCTCGTTTATGGACTTATCTCCTCTGCGTCTCCTCATTGGAAAATATCGGTGATGGGGCAGGAATACAAACTACCCCATCATGTTAAGCACAAGCAGTTATAGCTACTACTTGCCTGTGCGTACCTTTTCTTTTTCCGTAGTCTTCGGATGCTTGTCGGCATATGTCTTCTTTACAATCCGACCAGTTTCCGAACTACGATAGATCGTTCTCTTTGGCGTTGATTTTGCCATTTTGAGGTAATCTCCGGCGAGTAACTGTTCAGAGTGTCGGATTTTTTGCTGCCAGTAAATTCCAGCAGCATTGATAGAAATCGAGTCCTTGCAATCTCCACGTTCCAAACAATGATGCCAATATACTCTTTGTCTCGCTCCCCGTTTCAGATCTCGTCCCTCCACTGATCTTGCGACTTACAACTACATGTCTCACACTTCGCTCTGCCGCATTATTATCTGACGGCACACGAGCGTCTGCTATGAACACGAACATCTCCGGCAAGTATCTCTCTATCCGCTCACAAAGCCTCGACTGTGGCCTCTTCTTCTTCAAGTGTGGTCGGCACACTCTCATCAACTTTTGTTCATACTCTCGCTGACGCTTTACTCGCTCTGCTTTCTGCTCCACTGGCCCTAACCTCGCGTTTGCTCCTTTGTACGCCTTAGCTTCCTCATAGATCGCTTTGACTGCTACTGCCCACTTCTTCAACCCCTTAGCTTTGGCGTGCTTGTCTTTGAGGTCGTGTATGTCTCTTAACAGATGCACCCAGCATCGCTGGTGCAATCCCAAATGCGCGTTGTAGGCCGCGTAGAAATCACTCACCACAACGCCTTCGAACTGCTCGCCGAGAACTTCTTTCACAACCTCTGCTGACCGGCTCTTGCGGTATAGAAAATATCTCACCTTATCGGTCGAGAAACTCCACACATATCCGTTTTGCCCGTTTTCTCGCCAACTCGTTTCATCCCCGTTTACTACCGCAGAGGCTCGAATTTCGTCTTTGAAAGACTCGACTATCGCTTTGCCTCGCCGAGCCACACCTTCAACTAAGGACACTATCTGGCCAAGACTTATTCGCAGGTTGAATCTAGCCTTGAGGTACTCTTGTATGACTCTAAAAGGAAGCCTGCATTGCTCGCGCAATAGAGCTACTTCGGATTGAACGCTGATGCCGAATCGCTGATGGCCTACTGCAAGTGATGATAAATCCAGAGGCGGTGCCCAGCGCTTTCGGCAGTTGGGACAAGACCGCTCTACAAGTTTGTGCTCAACGACCTGAACTTGAACCGGTGGAAGTTCAATGACCTGTCGAGAGTTGATCACCCGTCGGCCTGTGAGCGAGACTCGGCACTCCGGGCATTGCTCAAGCGAGTGCTCGACGCTGGCAGTAACCGAATCAAGCCTGCGCGAGAATCCGTGCAGTCGCTTCTTGCGCTTCTTTTTCTTATTGCGAGCAGGCCGATTAGCCTTGACGAAGCTTGGAGGATTATTCTGGCCGCCGCCGCCGCCCCGCAAGGAGGCCAATTCTACTTCTAACTGCTTGACTTGCTCTTCTAGGGTTTGAAGACGAGCAATCAACTGCTGGTTGAGTTGAATCAACTCTTCACGGCTTGCCTGTTGCAGATCAAGCATAACGTCGGAAGTTTACACCCATTGTCAACCTGTACGGCCTCATGCCTACACAGGAGTCTGAACAGTTACTCCGGCGAGATTATGTAGACGAAGGACAACGCGTGTGCTATATTGACAGAGCAATACAAAACACGCCTGGACTGCTAAAGAATCTGGCACTCGCAAGCTTCGACTTCTTTAGCAGTCCTTGCCGTTAATTGCTACTTCGCACCTTACCACAAGCTACAGGCGTATTTCAAGAGTAAGACACTATATAATGTACGGTAAGTACATGGAAAATCATGTACTTACCGGAATCAGCGGTATTTGACACGTTGAACATGAAGTTGTGCTAAGAGTTTGAGTCGTAAAAAATGGCGCAGTGTTGTCTACTTCGGTGAGCAAAAGACTAATCGTCTTCAGTAATAAGCTTTGCTTCAACGCGCTTTCGCCACATAGCTTCTCCCTGCAAGCGTTCCTGTGTGAAGCGGAATATATAACTAATCATCTCGTCTATGATGTTTTGGCGACGGAGGCTATCTTTGCAATCTCTGAGAGCCGACAACACTGCAACGTAGTCGTTAGGGTCAAGATCGTTGTTAGCCCAAAGGCACATTAAATCTTCCAGAGTGCCGTGCGATTCAAGATCAATCCGTCTTGGCCTACGAGAGCGGATTGGCTCATCGTCAATCTCTATTGCGAAAGCGAATAGACGATCTAAATCCGCGTCATCGAGATTACATACAATGTCTACAACGATGGTGCGTTTTTGATGGGCGGTGAACTGATCTCCGGCAGCTTCGATGTGACTGTAATGAGGCACTTGGGTATAGAGAGGTTTTTGCCCTCTGAACATGAGCAGGTTGGTGTCGGGTTCAATGTCAGGCTCGTAGATTTCAACAGCGGTTTCTTGATTTGATGGCTGTTCGGTTTTAGCTTGAACATATCGTAGTTGAGAAACACTCATCGTAGAACGGCTCTTGCGGCTTAATCTGGCATCTGACAATGTTTCTTGCCACTCTGGATAGAACGAGCCGAACGGCGAAGCTACAGCTATCAGTGATGCCTCTTGAGCTTCTGATGATCTGTTGTTTTGAATCAACTCCACCGCATAAGAGTTAATCACTTCAAAGTAATTCAACGGGTCTGCATGGCGAAGTAATGGAATCAACTTTTCAAGGTCTGTTAGTGCGGACCTGTTGAAGCCTTCTAATGATTTCAATGTAGCGATACCTGTTGATGCCTTTATATAATCCGAGATGGTAGGGTTTGTTTTCAGAGCTTCATTGTAAAAGTAAAAAGCCTGTTCACTGTTGCCGCGATAAACTTCAAACGCTGCTCTTGCTATAAGTGCCTTTGCTTTGTAGGTCTGAGTTTGTTCAATGATCTTTTCTAAAATGTCAGTGTGATATTCCAAGTCTCGGCACTTGCACCATGCTAGATAATACTGAGCAATTAACTGATATTCCTTGATCGGAATATTAATCAGGATTCCTGCAAGTTCTCTAACCTGTTCGGTCTGTCTAAAAGCCTGCGCTGCTTTGATCTGACTGAGAATACGCTTCCCTAACGCTTCATAGCTGGCTACGCCAGTGAGTATCTGTTGATACAATCGCGGCATGGAGGGAAGTATGAAAAGGTTTTTATCAATCTGTTTGCTCATGCTGTGTTTGTCCTTTCCGGCGTTTGCAGGTCATAACGTGATTGGTGGTTATGCCTGCGGATGCGAGACAGTCGGCTGCATCGAAGACTTTCCCGGCGAATGTTTTGGACAGGGCACGAATCAACAAAGTCAGCCTCCCAATGCTGGAACTGTTGAGCTAGGCATAGTGGTTGTCGCTTTGCTGCTTTGGCTTAGGCTGAAATCTCAGTAGCCTAAGCAGGAACAAAAACTTAACTGCTACATGCCGCACTCGCGGCGGCTAGATATTGGTTTGTTGATTGTAATTCGTACTACCACAGGCTTACATTATTCCTTCTGTGATTGCAGCTACTGAGAGTATGCGAATTTCGCATAACAGTCAACAGATTAATATAAAAAGCGAGTGCGAAAGAGCATTCACACTGCCCAACACAAACAACTACTAGCCCTTTTACGCGAGATTAGGCTGGAAGCTGGCTTGACACAAGCTCAATTAGCAGAGTGTCTAAATACAGATCAAACGGTGATTTCTAAAATCGAATCTGGCGAGAGGCGGGTTGACGTGCTTGAACTACGCGAGATATGCAAGGCGGTTGGAATTACGCTGGAAGGGTTTGTGCGTAAGCTAGAGAAATCCTTGAAAGCCAATTCAGAGTAAGATGGCTAGGCGGGCCTAAGATTGAAATTAGAGCGTCTTTGTAGCAGGCATGCGTAGCTCAACTCACATAACTATTGACTTTTCTATGATTCAAATTATAAAGACTTTACAAGATATAACTTGGCCTCCGAGAAAGCTGTGACGACGCTTGCAGGACGGATGGCAAAATCAATTAATCTTTGGTGATAATCTGGAAATGCTGAGAAAGCATGTTTCGGATGAAAGCGTTGATCTAATTTACCTCGATCCTCCTTTCAATTCGAACGCAAGTTATAACGTTTTATTTGCTGAGAAGAGCGGGGAGAAGTCTGCTGCACAAATAACGGCTTTTGAAGACACATGGCACTGGAGTATCGAATCGGAAAAGGCTTTTCATGAAACAGTCACGGAAGGACCGCAAAAGGTAGCTGACTTGTTGCAGTCTCTACGCGCTTTCTTAGGCCAGAACGATATGATGGCTTATCTTACGATGATGGCTCCGCGTCTTGTAAAACTCCATCGCGTATTGAAGTCTACAGGAAGCATCTATCTACACTGCGACCCTACGGCGAGCCACTATTTGAAAATCATGCTCGACGCAGTATTCGGTCCACAGCAGTTCCGCAACGAGATTATCTGGAAACGCACTAGCGCCCACAGCGGGGCTAGTCGCTATGGGCCTGTCCACGATTCTATCTTATTTTATTCCAAGACTGACGAATACATTTGGAATGAACAGTACGGGCCATACGATGAAGAGTATGTGAATGCATTCTTCACTCACACCGATGAACAGGGGCGTCGGTGGCGTCGAACGGACCTGACCGGGCCTGGCATTCGAAAGGGGGATTCAGGGCTGCCTTGGCGCGGGTTCGACCCGACAGCCGGTGGCCGACATTGGCAGCCGCCATCGTACTTTTATGACAAGTACAAGTCGTTGACAGGTGATGATCTCGCTAAGTACGAATTGATTAGGCGACTCGATAAACTGGATTCAATCGGACTCATCCATTGGCCGAAGAAGGATGGCGGAGTACCACAAGGAAAGCGATTGCTTGAGGATGCCAAAGGTATTCCCATGCAGGACGTGTGGATTGACTTGAAACCCATTCATAACATTTCCGCAGAGCGCCTCGGTTACCCTACACAGAAACCTGAAGCCTTACTTGATCGAATCATTAATGCGAGCAGTAATCCAGGTGACATAGTGTTAGACCCCTTCTGCGGTTGTGGTACTGCCATCGCCGTTGCAGAGCATTTGCACCGTAATTGGATTGGTATAGACGTTACACATATCGCTATTGCTCTAATGCGTCATCGGCTCAACAGTGCTTTCCGCTCCGAATTATCGCCATACGTAGTTATAGGTGGCCCGAAGGACGTAGCAAGTGCTGAAGCGCTCGCGCAAGAGAGCCGTTACCAGTTTGAAGTGTGGGCGGTCAGCCTTGTTGATGCCATGCCGGGACAAGACAAAAAGAAGGGGGCTGATTCCGGCATAGATGGTTATATAAACTTTTTCGATGATAACAGCGGTAAGGCAAAGAAGATTATAGTGCAAGTCAAGAGCGGCCATGTTAGCGTGAGTCAGATTCGTGATTTAAAAGGCGTGTTAGACAGGGCCATTCAGTTTTCGTGATAAGAAACAATAAATGAGATAAAGTCTCACCTCTGAGTTCGAGACCAATCAAACCGGAGGTGAGACTATGACAAGACCTTGTCTTGCTTTAATAGATGTATTCTCAGAAATACCAGACTTTCGTCAACCTAAAGGTAAACGCCATCCTCTCAAATCTGTTCTAGCTTTAGCCGCCGCCGCGATGTTGTGTGGCTATCGCTCTTATTCTGCTATGGCTGACTGGGGCCGTAACTATGGACACGACTTAGCACTCGCACTCGGCTTTACTCACAACAAAACTCCTTGTGCTTCTACGCTCTATTCCATCTTCAGCCGTTTAGACAAAGATCTGTTTGAGAATCACTTGAGCCGATGGGCGGAAGTTACTTTCACTGCCACTTCAAATGATGAGCTTGAAGCTGCATCTATAGATGGGAAGAGCTTGCGTGGCTCGCAAAAGCAAGGCGCAGCAGGCGCGCACCTTCTTCAGGCTGTCAGCCATAGACTAGGAATTACGCTCGGTCAGGTAGAAGTCCCAGACCAGACCAATGAAATAGGAGTTGTTCTGGACTTACTTCGCCAGATCATACTCGAAGGCAGAGTAATCACAGTAGATGCTCTACTTACGCAACGGAAACTGGCCGAAGCGATACTGGCTCAACGCGGCCACTACCTGATGATTGCTAAAGACAACCAGGCAGAGTTGAAAGCCTGGATCAAGGCTGTCTTTGACGAACCAATCTGGTTGAGTGAAGCGCCTACAGTGGCTGAGACGATAGATTGTTCTCACGGACGGATAGAATATCGGAAGTTGCAAGCGAGTGCGGCACTGTCAGGCAGCCTTGTGTGGCCAGGACTGCAACAGGTGTTTGAAATAGAAAGAAGAGTGATAGAAAAAAAGAGCGGCAAGGAAAGACAGGAAATAGTATATGGGTGCACAAGCTTAGGACAGCAACAGGCGAGTGCCGAAGAGTTGTTGAAGATAGCCCGACAGCATTGGCATATAGAAAACAAGAGCCATTGGGTGAGAGATGTAACGATGGATGAAGATCGAAGTCAGGTGAGGCGAGGGAGCCTGCCACAGGTGATGGCGGCGTTGAGGAATACAGCGATAGGACTAATGCGAAGCGCAGGAGAAAGTAATATAGCAGCGGCGTGCAGAAGATTTGCAGCACAGCCTTGGTCAGCACTTGCCTTGATCGGCATCAAAACCTGAAAACTGAATGGCCCTGGTGTTAGAGCGTGAAAAGGCCGCTATCGGAGCTTTCGTGACTCTCAAGAAGCCAACGCGAGAAATGATTAAAGAAGCCCTGTCAGCGGGATTCTATGAAGCTACACACTACGCAGGCAGAGAGTATCCGAGATTGCAGATTTTAACCATTGAAGAATTACTATCGGGTAAGAAGCTACTCTATCCTAGCCTTAAAGAAGTGACATTCAAGCAAGCTGAGCGAAAGAGCAAGAGCCGCGATAAGCAAGCCGCTTTGTTCTGAGGAAAAGCGAAAAGCGCCTTTCGGCGCTCATGCTTGTGGTTATGATCTGTTGCGGGGTCGGTTGCTCATGTTCGTAATTCCTTTTTGATTTGTTCTTTCAGCGAGCCATTAAGACATTCAACACATACACGTTTCAGCCCATGCTCGTTCTGGAAAATGATTTGTGTTTCGCTCACGTCGAAAACATCAAAGCTCTGCGCTGGCTCTAGTTCGTCTGTCACTTCCCATGCGAGGTCTGTTAGTTGATCTATAGTCATGATTTTTCCTATGCGGCTAATAGCTCGCTGATGCTCCAAACATGGTCAGTTAATCCCGAAGCCATCGCAGGAGTTTGTTTCTTGATGCTGCTATGCTTGCGGCAAAAATTGTAGTAAGCGAAGAACAGAGCAAGTGCGGCTTTCAAGTTCTCCCACTTCTTGCTGAAAGCGTTTGTTAGCCTTGTGAATCTTCGCATCTGCATTCTGATTGTGAGATTTTGTCTCTCAACAATAGAGGTGCAGATTCTTTTAGGGTCAGGGTTGCCAAAGATAATTTCCGATGTTGTTTTCACCACAACGGGTGACGAATATCTGTGATCGTCGCTGTCGGGAGCCGCATAGTGTTTGATGAGTTGCGCGAAGTCAAAGCCTTTATGCTCCAACTCTTTTATCATGTGCCAGCGATAAGGAGAGAAACCATCTGTCGTGACTTGAAATCTCTCATCATAGGTAGCGCGGGCAAGTTTCTTTGTGAAAGCCCATGTATCTTCGGCTGTGCGACGGCCTAAATGCCATGCCAGGACTAGCTTTGTGTTGCGCTCGAATCCTACGAACGTATAAGCATCACCGAGTTTGTCAATCTGTTGCCAGCCTAATTCTTCTTTAGTCTCTTCTGGCATTGCTTTGAGTGTTTTTTCTTTCATCTGCACGAAACACCAAAGCTCGTCGCATTCAACGTCTTTAACGGGCATGTTCTGGATGCGCTCGTTTAGTAATCGCTCGCACCTTTCGCCAGCTATGACGAGAAGCTTCATGAGCGTGTTTATGTTTACGCCAGTGAGTCTTTCTGTAGATCGGAGAGAACAGCCTTCAAGTAGGAGATTTAGACATTGAACAGCCTTCTCAATCGGCAGATACATATTATCGAGCGGTTTTTCTTGCGGCTCGATAAAAGACTTTTTGCAGGGTTTGCATTGATAGCGTTGAAGACCATGACGATCTTTGCCGCGCTTCTTAGCTTCGTTCTGACAGTTATGACATACCATATCGTGAGCCTTGCCTTTCATCTGGCGATGGCTCACAATGTCTTTGCTGAGATCGAATGCGAGCAATCGCGTTTGGTTTTCAATAAAGGGCTTGTTGGTTCCAGCCAGCATGCCCTTTTTCAATGAGCCATATTATACGTGACCGCTCACGTATAATCAATATAATAATACTGATTTTTCAAAGATTTTTGTTGATTTTTTCCTAAGCGGTCACGTATAATGCAGGCATGTCATCAGAAACCCCACACAAAGAAAAAGACCCCGCAGCGGTAGCATTAGGACGTAAAGGCGGGCTTAAAGGCGGTCATGCTAGGGCCGCTAAAATGACTCCTGAAGAACGCACAGAAAGCGCCCGAAAAGCTGTATTAGCAAGATGGGAAAAGGTAAGAAAGAACAAGGAATCATAGCTGTTTAACTACTAGGTTTAACAGGAATGTATTTCTCATGTCGAAGCTATTATTAAGCGACGCAGACTTGTCTTTATACGGGGGGGAAGACCCGCGCTATATACCCGCGTATAATATTACAGATGCGGCTCGCCATCTGCGTATTCCTGTTGTTACGTTTCGCTCTTGGATTCGTGGGCGCGGCGGTATAGGCAGAAAAAGAACAGAGCCGCTTATTCATCTGTCTGATATTAACAGTCCTCTTGTTTCATTTATAAATCTGATTGAGGCTCACATATTGGACGCGCTTCGATTTGAACACCGCATCCCAATGAAGAATGTCAGACATGCTATTTCTTATCTAGACTCGCACTACGGTTCAAAGCATCCTTTAGCAGAATACGAATTCCATACCAACCAATGGGATTTGTTTATACGAGAGTCTGGATTACTGATTAATGTAACAAAATTCGGACAGACCGTTATGGAAGAAGTCATAAAGGCATATTTAAGGCGAGTAGAGTTTGATCATGGAGCAATTGCCCGTCTTTATCCTTTCATCACGAAAGATCAAAGAGATAACCTCAACAAGGAGCCTAAGCTAGTTGTCATTGACCCGCTAGTAGCCTTTGGGCAACCTATCCTGGTAAATTCAGGAATTCCTACTGCTGCAATTGCTAATCGTCGTAATGCGGGTGAATCAATAGACGCTCTAGTTGCTGACTATGGGTGTGAGAAAGCGGAGGTCGAAGCGGCAATCAGATACGAGCAACGAGTTAAAAAGGCAGCTTAAATCAATTGTTTTCTTCATAGACCGCTCACTAAACAGTCCAATTCTTGTTAAGGCGCTAAGAGAGATTAGCGCGCAAGTAAAACCTCACTCCGAAATTTACAAACCTAGAACACCTGATGTGAAATGGATTCGAGAGGTTAGCGAAAGACGTTGGGTAATATTAAAAAAAGATAAGCAAATAAGATGGAACGTTTTGGAAAGGACAACATTATTACGGGCAAATGCGCGTGCTTTTGTTCTGAATGATGGAGAGATTACGGTTGAGGAATACACCGCTATAATAATAAAGGCATTACCCGACATTATCTATACCGCTAAGAATTGCGAATCCCCATTTCTTGCTAAAATATATAGAGATAGTAGCGTGAAAATATGGATTCCAGAAGGAAGAACAATTCCGCCGCGTGAGTAAGCGGATGAAACTACCACACAATTAAGACACTATCAGGCCGCGAAACGGGTTTCTTATCATTGCTTGAATGCCTCACGCGGCCCCGCTGATACTGGGCGTTATACGCTCGCGTACGGAATGACTTGAATACTCGAACGCCTCCGCGCTTGCTGATCTGCAATCACTTACAGTGAGATGCCGCGCCTGAGTAGACACGCTGCTGAAACGAAACTATTTTGGAGGCGCGGCAGAGGGGCGCGTCGGCGTGGAGGCGATGACGCTCGGTCTAACTACAGCATGCAGCGGAGCGCAGTAAGCTGATTTGAAATGGTTTGCACTGGCTCAATAGGTCACCAGCCCGCGCCCGCTAATGCTTGGCGTTAGACGCTTTAGGGTAAAGCGTGCGCGATAATATGAGCAAAAGTGAAAGGATCATCTATAGCGGATTCTATGACACGCCGCTTGCGTTTGTAGTTTCGCACGGCAAGCGGCAGTTCCTGTTTCTGCGTGAATTCGATGAATCACTTGATGAATATCAAGACAAGTATAGAGTTTTTCTCTTACCCAATATCCCTGAAGATCAAATCAAGATGCATTGGGGTGACATTGAGAAGCAAGCTACGGCTTTCTTGGGAATTGTGTCAGTTAAAGAAGTGAGATTTGATCGAAGCCTGAGAGAAGAGATAGATACCGATGTGCTTCGTAGGTTTTTAAGCGCGAGATAGTATGGATCGTGCTAAAACAATTTGTTGAAATGAGGTTAAGGTAGGTGCAGCTAAGACGCGTCTAACTATTGCATGCAGCGGAGGCCGCGAACAACTGCTCAAATGAAAGCGAGTGCAACATGCGGCCCCGCTGATGCTGGGCGTTAGACCGCCTAAAATCAGCGTCGTTACGATCAGTCAGCTACATCAATCAATTCCAAGTTCAAGCAACCATTGTGATATTATTCAGTCGCGAGGATACAATATGACTGCAACTACTTCACTGATGACAGCAGATGATCTACTCCGTAGCCCGGATGATGGATTCCGATATGAACTATTACGAGGAGAATTGAAAAAAATGGCCCCAGCTAGCCATGAGCACGGAAGAATTGCCATAAACATTTCAACACCTCTCGATCAACATGCTAGAACAAACAAACTGGGCAGAGTTTATGCCGCAGAAACCGGATTCAAACTCGCTTCTGATCCAGATACAGTACGAGCACCTGATGTTGCCTTTGTCAGTCAGAAACGGCTTGAACAGGTGGGTAGGGTGAAAGGATATTGGCCTGGTGCGCCCGATTTGGTTGTAGAGATTATTTCTCCTAGCGATATCTATACTGAGGTCGAGGAGAAAGTTTTTGACTGGCTGGAAGCAGGGGCCAAGATGGTAGTTGTAGTGAATCCGCGAAAGCGGGTAGTTACAGTGTATCGCTCTTTTACTGAGATTGTGGTCTTGACTGAGGCTGACAGGCTAGACTGTAGTGATGTTATAGCCGGATGGTCTATTGCAGTGAAAGACATATTTGAATGATCGAAAAAGAAAAAGACAAAAGGCTTTCACGCAAAAGGCGGTCTAACAAACGCATGCAGTGGAGCGCGGCAAGCGAGTCTCTCAACATTTCATCTAATGCAACATGCCGCGCCCGCTGATGCTTGGCGTTAGGCACCTACGAACACCTTGTGCTATCTTACGGATCATGGACGCGAATGAAGAAAAAGTAGAGCGATATTTGACTGAACGAAGATTTCGCCTAGAAAGATTCTCAAAGGCGGAACTCGGAAATGGCAAGACACCTGATTTTCGAGTTTTCAAGGAAGAAGAGTTTGCTTTCTTTTGCGAGGTCAAATCTATTGATGCGGATACAGGTTTAGATGGCTTGAGAAATGATCCTGTTTTCAACCGCTTAACCTCTGACATCCACGAAGCAGCGAAGCAGTTCAACGCCGTAAATCCTAGTAGTTCATCACGATGATCGCGATGGATAAAGACGATGCAACTTAACACGAGCATCAGCAGCAGTGAATTGCCAGTCAATTGTCGCTCTCTCAGCATTGCGACGCTGCTCGTATGCCTCCACCTCTCGCCGAAGCATCTCTTCATCTCCTATACGCCGATCAAGACATTGCCGCTCAAGGATGCTCAATTCGATCTCTGCCATATTCAGCCAACTGCCGTGCTTCGGCGTTGGATGAAACTCCAACTTCTTCGCTATTCGCCTTGCCTCGCTTGGCTCGAACGCTTCATAAAGCGATGCTACCTTGTGCGTGTTGAGATTGTCGAAAACAACTCGAATTACCTCTGCTCCCGGGTATCGCTCATCAACCAACCATTTCATCTGATGCGCGAAGTCTACTTTAGTTCGTCGCTCGGTTATCGCAACGTGACGCCAACCCGCCTGTGGCTCACAGATCATAAACAAGTTCCGCACTCCGTTACGCTTGTACTCATAGTCATAGCGTTGTACTCGACCAGCTTTCGCTTTCAGACCTCTGCGCGTCTCGGCAATCAACTGTTTGCTGGTCTCATCAAAGTTCACTTTCGGGCGCTTTTCGTCATAAGGCTCAGCATACAAGTCCAAAACATCTTCCATGCAAGCGACAAACTCGGAATTTACTTCCCCAATGCACCATTGCTGTTTCAGCCAAGGCTTGAGCTTGTTTTTTTCAGCGCCCGCCGCACAAGTTCATACGAGCAGGAGTCAGCCAGTTTTAACTCCACGACGCGGTCGGCAAGCAACTGCAAGGTCCAATGTTTGCGGCCATCGGGAGCCTTCGAGCAAGCTTCTGCTACAAGGCGGGCCTGTGCTTTGTGGTCAAGCTTAGGTCGCTTGCCTGGTCGCGGTCGTTCATTGATAGCATCCAAGCCGGCCTCGACAAATCGTTTGCGGATACGCTCGACGGTAGCGACACCGACATTAAGGGCAGAGCCAATCTCATCATCAGTGAAACCATCTGATGCTTTAAGTAGAATGCGAGCGCGGGTGAGTTTACGGGAAGAAGTTTTACCGCGCCGTATGAGTTGCTGTAGTTGCTCACGCTCATCTGCGCTCAGATCGATAATGTATTTTTTCTTTGGCATCTGTGAAGTTTATGCCAGTCAAAGATCAACCATCAACTTTATCGTGATGAACTACTAGTCTAGAACATCCTAATGTTATGGCCATCGTGAACCGAGATTTCAACACGGGCTGTCTTGATTTGGTAGCTGTTACAACTGGAAACTTCATGGCCGAAGGTGGAGGGGTACACCCCATCTACCGAAAGTATTCAGAGGGGCGTATAAGAGAAGAAAAGAAACGAATACATCTTTACATTTGGCTCGATGCTTTTGAAGCAGATCAACTGTTTTTCAATCTTGAGGAAACTTTACACTTGCAGAAACTTTGCAACTATTTTGGAACCTCTCCAGAAGCTATCCGCAAGGTCGGTGCCTAACACGCGCATGCAGCGGAGGCCGCGAAGCGAGCTTCTCATCATTTGCTGATTGCCGTTCGCGGCCCCGCTGATGCTGGGCGTTCGGCCCCTTGCGTGTGCTTAAGTTCTTGAGCATTCTAAAGACATGGTCGAGATCGGAGACGCATATGATCCAGCATCCATCAGAGCGGCTCGCTCTCTCTTTGAGGAGTATCAGCAAACGCTCGGCATTGATCTCAGCTTTCAAGGCTTCGCAACAGAGCTTGAGACACTGCCAGGAGAGTATTCGCCTCCGCGCGGGCGGCTCTTGCTCGCGCGAGACGGCGGTGCCATCGTCGGGTGCGTCGCAATGCGGCCTTTGACGAGCGAGACCTGTGAAATGAAAAGGCTCTACGTGAGGCCGCAGTCTCGGGCAGGGGGAGTGGGGCGGCAACTCGCTGAGCGCGTGATGGGCGAGGCGCGGGCGATTGGCTACCGTCGTATGTACCTCGACACGCTGCCTACGATGGGAGGCGCGCAACGGCTTTATGAGATGCTCGGGTTTAAGGACATAGCGGCCTACCGTCACAACCCGATTGAGGGCACAAGATACCTCGGCCTTGATCTGTGACGGTGCCGAACAAGTCGTTGGACCGGAGTTGGTTTACGTGCTATGCACTTACCGAAAGGGATGAAACTTATTGGACATCCAACGATTCGGATTGCAAGATAGGCTATGACCGAGTCGGTCGCGATGACCGTCGCGGCATTGGTGCTAGAAAGCCCGTACCGGAGTTTGGTATCAGCGGTCAGTGTGCCGATCAGTGGTGACGACGCGGCCTTCATTGCCGTTGCCGATCCCGTTTAAGAGATTACTTTTCAGAACCTACCGCTGCGCTGACTCGGTCATCACTCTATCTCGTCAGGAGGCCAGCCCTCATGAAGAAGCGAATCCCATCTCCGCGATCAAAGAGTAACCGCAAGCTAACCAGGACTGGCTCTCGCGCTATTGCCGCCAACTCAAGCGGCGACCTTCACCAGATCAATCAACACGCTGCCGGGATTGACATCGGCGCTGAGCGCCATTACGTTGCTGTGCCGCCAGTTTCCTGTCAGCAAGCAGTGCGCGAGTTCTCAGTCTTCACCAAAGACTTGTACGCTATCGCCGATTGGTTGGCAGCCTGCGGGGTCACGACTGTAGCGATGGAGAGCACGGGCGTTTATTGGGTGCCGTTGTACGAGGTTCTTGAAGGGCGTGGCTTTGCTGTGAAGTTAGTGGATGCCCGCAAAGTGAAGAATGTATCGGGCCGCAAGAGTGATGTTATGGATTGCCAGTGGCTGCAGCAACTCGAAAGCTATGGCTTGTTGGCTGCCGCCTATCGGCCCGCTGATGAGATGGTTGTACTGCGCGGCTATGTCCGCCAACGTGAGATGCTCGTCAAGAGTGCTTCAAGCCACATACTGCATATGCAGAAAGCGTTGCAACAGATGAACCTGCGACTTGATAATGTGGTCAGTGACATTACAGGGCAAACCGGGATGCGTATCTTGAAAGCTATCCTTCAAGGCGAGCGCGATGTCGAGAAGTTGGGTGCGATGCGCGACCGTCGCTGTCACGCATCTGCGGAAGTGATCGCGCAATCGTTAGTAGGCAACTATCGTCAGGAACATCTGTTTGCCTTGAAGCAGGCCGTAGAGTTGTTCGAGTTCTATCAAGAGAAGATACGAGAGTGCGAAGCCGAGATGGAGAAGTACCTAAAGGGCTTGTCTGGGAAGCGAGACGATGAGCCACCGCCGCTTGCGGGAGGCGAGAAGCGACAGCGCTGTAGCTTCAACTTGAGAGAGTATGCCTACAAGCTTCTAGGGGTAGATCTGTTTCGGGTGCCAGGACTAAACTCGCAGACCTTATTGCAGATCATCTCGGAAGTGGGTGTGGACTTGAGTGGATTTGCCAGCGAGAAGCATTTTGCGAGTTGGTTGAGCTTGAGTCCGAATCGGCGAGTAAGCGGAGGGAAGGTGTTATCGAGCAAGACAAAGGCGAGCAAGAACCGGGCAGCGACAGCCTTCCGGCAAGCAGCAGTAAACATAGGACGAAGCGAAAGCGAGATAGGGGCGTACTACAGGAGGATGCAGGCGCGCAAAGGGCCAGCAGCAGCGATAACAGCGACAGCGCATAAGCTGGCCAGGTTGTATTACAATTTAGTGAAGCAGGGACGGGAGTACGAAGAGGGTGGGGCGAGAGCGTATGAAGAGAAGCAGCGAGAGCGGATGGTAGCGAACTTGAGGAAGCGGGCCAAAGGGTTAGGCTATGAGTTGGTGTCGGTTGCAGCATAAAGTGAGAGCAGCCAGAAGCATCATTCAACGAGTTGTTTCTTAAGAGGCCGCGAATCGAGTTTCATATCGTTACTTCAATACCGTTCGCGGCCCCGGTCAACTCGGTCGTTATACGCTCGCGTACGAAATGGCTTGAATACACGGACGCCTCCGCGCTTGCGAGTCTGCAATCACTTATAGTGAGATGCCGCGCCTGAGTTGACACGCTGCTGAAACGAAACTGTTTTGGAGGCGCGGCAGAGGGGCGCTGCGGCGTGCAGGAAAAGACGCTCGGTCTAACTACAGCATGCAGCGGAGCGCGCGTATAGTGTCTTAAATTTGTGGTACTGGTTTTGTAAATAGCTGATTTCAGGAACTCGATAATGGCATCTCCACAGATTTAAGACACTATAAGCGCGCGAAGGAGGCTTCTCATGCTTGTCAGTGATTGCCGCGCGCCCCCTGATACTGGGCGTTGGGCCCCTGCTCGTGCCTTCTTGAAGAGGCAGTGATATATTTATTGCCGTACTAGAACTTGGAGGTAACAAAGTGGCATCTTTACCTAAAACCTATATCACCTCTGAAGAGTATCTCGCACTTGATCGAAAAGCTGATGTTAAAAGCGAGTATTATGCAGGTCAGATTATAGCTTTTGCAGGTGCTAGTAAAAGACATAACCTTATAGTCGCCAATGTCCTTGCAGGTATCCATCGCCAGTTAATAGACCGGCCTTGTAATGTGTATCCGAGTGATATGCGAGTAAGGATTAGCAAAACTGGGATGTATGCTTATCCCGACGTTGTTGTGACTTGCGGTGAAGAACAGTTCGCTGACGAAAATAGTGACATTCTGCTAAACCCTATTGTATTGATAGAAGTCCTATCTGAATCCACAGCCAATTATGATCGAGGAGATAAGTTTGAGCACTACCGGCGGATAGAGTCTTTGCGTGAATACATCTTAGTGTTCCAAGAGCTACATAGAGTAGATCAGTATGTACGCCAGAATGATACTCAATGGTTGTTGACTGAGTTTCACACTCCTAAAGATATAATTAAACTCAATTCAATCACTTGTGAGCTTGCCGTCAAAGAGATATACGCAAAGCTATAAATATTCTGTTTCCAACGGTGGCCCAACAAACGCATGCAGCGGAGGCCGCGAAGCCAGTTTCTCATCGTTAGCCAGTTATTCACGCGGCCCCGCTGATGCTGGGCGTTATACGCTCGCGTACGAAATAGCGTGGATGTTCGAACGCCTCCGCGCTGGGAGGTCTGCAATCGCTTTCAGTGAGATGCCGCGCCTGTGTTGACTCCCCAACAGAAAGAGCCTATGTTGGAGGCGCGGCCAGAAAGCGCGGAGGCGTGCGGGCAAAGACACGACGTCTAACTACAGTATGCAGCGGAGCGCGCGAACAAGGCTTCTCATGCTTGTCAGTGATCGTCGCGCGCCCGCTGATACTGGGCGTTAGACGCAGAGACCATGCTCGCGTACACTATGAACGGTATGAAACACAGACATTTCAAACTGATGCTGATTCTATCTCTCTGCCTTTCGTTCCCGTCTTGTGAGCCTGCACTTACTGCAAAAGTGTTGGAAGGTTATCCTCCCACCTTTCACTTCGATGGTGATGATACCTTGCGTCACTTTTTCGTCTGTTCTGAGCTGCCTGAGGATCAGCGCAATGAAAAGAATGCCATTTGGCAGATTGCACCAGACAGCGATCACAACAAGAGTTGGCCGCTAGATATTACTTATGGAACAGTACCTGAAGGATTCACACAGATAGTTCCCAAGAATGGAGAACGTCCCCCTATGCTTGAAGCAGAAAAGAGGTATACATATCATTTTGTAAGAGGACTTGGCGGAGGGGGAGGCGCATTCATAATCCGAGGAGGTAAAGCTGTGGGGCAATAAGAGTGCTCAACAGGGCCTGCGTCTAACAAAGGGTTCGACCGGAGCGCCATAAGCATATTTCAAATGTTTCACTCTAGCCAGTGTTGCAAAATCAACGCGCCCGGTCAACCCAAACGTTATACGCTCGCGTACGAAATAACTTGAATAGACGGACGCCGCCGCGCTTGCGAGTCTGCAATCACTTTCAGTGAGGAGCCGCGCTTTAGTTGACTGGTTCGGGATTGAAATCTATGCTGAGAGCGCGGCAGAGGGGCGCGGAGGCGTGCCCGCAAGGACGCGTCGTCTAACTACAGCATGCAGCGGAGCGCAGTAAGCTGGTTTGAAAAGGCTTGCACTGGCTCAATAGGTCACCAGCCCGCGCCCGCTAATGCTGGGCGTTAGACATCCCAGAAATGTTCGGGTAACAATCAATGTCTGAACACAAACAGATCACAATTGAAGGCTACACCGAAGATGAACTGCTCGGATTATCAGAGGAACAAATTGACGCATTCATTCTGTGCAACTCGCCTATTATTTTCAAGTTAGGTTCTGCTGGGATTCTGGGGCAATTCAAGATTGATACCGATACTCTGACCGTTGAACTTGCTCACATAGATGGTGGTGGCGAAGGGGTGCTTCCAACTATTTGGTCCTTAGTAGAGCGGTATGCTACAAGAAAGCGGCTAACAAAAGTAGAATGGATCGTGCATGCTGTAGATTGTGCCAAGCCAAACCTAAAACTACGACGGATACTGAAAATGAAGGGCTTCAAAATCGAGCAGATTGCTGGCAGAGGTGAAGCATACCGATACATTCATGAAGCGACGAAAAGGGCTGTCTAACAAAGGGTTGGACCGGAGCGCGATAAGCACATTTCACATGGTGTGGGTTGGCATAGTTAGTCTGAATCAACGCGCCCGGTCAACCCTAGCGTTAGGTGTCCGGTAAATAGTATGCGAGCTAAAAAAACGTCAACTGAAAAGAAGATGCCAAGCGAAAAACGAAATTGGGCGGCAATTACGCCTATTATAATCTCAGCCACATCATTGATAATCAGTGTTGGTGGGTTCCTATACACAATTCGCACATACTCAGTTTCTCACAGACCATACCTCGGAGTAGTTGATAGCAGTTTCCAACTGATTGAGAATCCTCCACGCGCGATTGTTTGGAAGTTCATCGTAAAGAATACAGGTTCGCAGCCAGGGGTTTTGCATATCGATGAGAGCAAGGGTACTTTGACTACACCAAGTGGAGTCTCAACCCTTCCGACCTTAGGTAGCATCGGAGATACTGTTAGCTATGTTATGCCGGGTCAGACTGTAGAATTGCTAGGACAATATACAGAAGTGGGAGGGCCAGTAAAGATGGAAGAGATTCTGAATGGCTCTGTTCTATTAGACATTTATATACGATTGTCCTACACCAGCGAGGGAGCAATAGGTAGTAAGAGATATTCTTATTCATCTCAAATTCGCTTTCATACTGTTAAAGGAGTTGCACCCGGATTCGCAACTGTTAAGGCAGAGGGTGATTAGCCCAGAAGACACCTAACAAATGCGTGCAACGGAGGCCGCGAAGCGAGTTTCTTATCGTTCCCTCAGTGTTCCGCGCGGCCCCGCTGACGCACAGCGTTAGACCCTAGCGACAGTGTGGATGAGAATCAATGTTCGGGTTGCTAATCGAAGATTTTAGCCAATCACCTCTTCGTTACCTCACTCCTGGCTTCCTGCTATCGCTTGTTCTTTCTTCCGCTACTAGATGCTGATTTGCTCCTTGCAATTACTATCTTGCTATGGAGTCAGGCAGCCCTAATGGGGTCTTGCTCAGACAGAGTAGATAGGTTGAACAAGCGGCAGCAGAAAGCTATGCTGTTGCCTGCTGACAGATCCTTGCCTGATGAAGCGAAGGTGAGTCGAGGCATATAGGCAATCAAACAGAAACAGGGAGCAGAGAGGAAGGGAAGAAATCAGAGAGCAAAAAGCAGAAACAGTGATGCTGGATTAAAGCAGGCTTGTGGAAAGAAGGCGGGTCTAACAAAGGGTTGGACCGAAGCGCGGTAATCGGGTTTCAGATGGTTTGCCTTGGCAGGGTAAGTCTACAGCAACGCGCTCGGTCAACCCAACCGTTGGACGTCTGCACGAACAGGTTGGCAAAGGCTAAGCTGTTGATTAACATACGGCCATGAACACCATGCCTGAATCGGATTGGAAGTATCTCAGAAACCTCAAAGATGAGTTGCTCAATACTTTGTGTAGACGCATAAACGACGAGGCGTCACGGATTATAACTGACTCGCCCTCCAGCCAGCACGAAAGGTTCTTACGACTTTTCCAGCACGTCATGAAAAAGAATCAGATAATCGCTGACTGTTTTGATGACTGGCGGAGGTCCAATATAATCTTGAAGGTGATCTCGTTGCGAGAGCAGCAACTCCTGACAGAGGAACATATCTGGAAGCTATCACAGGAGACGAGGCAAAAGATAAACCATCAGTAAAAGGGTACAGGCATTACTAAATGGGAAGGCGGATAGGTCGGTCAGAAGGAGGACGCCCAACTATAGCATGCAGCGGAGGCCGCGAAGCGAGTCTCGTATCAATGGCCAGTGAGGCTCGCGGCCCCGCTGATGCGAGGCGTTGGGCGTCTATGCGCTGCCAACTGCAAATCCCGACTGCTCAAGCATCTCGTCGCTAAACCTTGAAGACCTTTCCCACCCCAAGCATGTCCCTCAATTGTGTCGCCGTCCGCCCCTTCGATGTAGAGATATATTTCGGCCTGCGGATAAATACCCTCAACCACAGCTACCTTTCTCCTTTAGGATGCAATCCCTTGATTGTTCGCGCCAAGGCAACACTTCAACTGGCTATCGGATCGGCATCAATCGAAGCCTCACCCGCTTGACTGACGTGCTGATTCCGATAAGCGACATCGGTGAAAATCTGCCGGATTTCATCCCTGATGGATTCTGCTCTCTTATTGAGACCTTGCCTTTGTAGATAGACCTTGTTGCCGCGATAAGCCGCCCAACTAGAGCATGCAGTGGAGCGCGGCAAGTGAGTTTGATATGATGCGGGGGAGGCAACATGCCGCGCCCACTGATGCTTGGCGTTAGACCCGCTCAGGCTAACCGCACTCTCCTTGACGTCACTACGCATTGTAACTACAATCGATTTATGAGATTTGAGTGGGATGAAATCAAACGCGAGTCAAATATTCTCAAACACGGATTTGATTTCATCGACGTCGAAGGGATATTTGATGGAGAAACGGTCACTATTCTCGATAATCGATCCAACTATAAAGAAGAACGCTTCATCACACTCGGCTTGTTGGAAGGGCGTGTTGTAGTCATCATACACACTGAGATTGATGATGTAATTCGAATCATTTCGGCGAGAAAGGCAACCAAAAATGAAGAGATTAGTTACTTCAAAGAAATCGCGGACTGATTGGGCGCGAGTAGATGCAATGAAAGACAAAGACATAGACCTGTCTGAGAGTGGTGAGATCACACCTGAGATGTTTGCGCGAGCAGTGGTGAGGAAGGGACTAAAGCCGGTGACACGCAAGGAACAGCTAACATTGCGCATAGACAGCGATGTGCTGGAGTGGTTCAGAAGGCAGGGTCAAGGATATCAGACAAAGATCAACGCATTGCTTCGAGCATACATGGAAGCTCACAAGACATAGCGCCCCATAGGAGCGGGTCTAACCCCAGCATGCAGCGGAGGCCGCGAACAACCGCTCAAATGAATGCGAGTGAGTGGCGCGGCCCCGCTGATGCTGGGCGTTCGGCGTCTATCGTTGAGCGGAAGTGATATGGGATCAAGTTTCGTTGAGTATAGAAGGCGCGGGTACTGGTCCTACGATGCATACCTTGAACACCTCTTGGCTCTGCTTGCGGAAGCCGTGGGGGCCAGTCCTGCTGAAGATTGGCTCGCTCACGCACGCGATCACTGGCTGAAGATGTCGTCGGGCAGCTTCAGCGGATGGATACACCCAAATTTCGATGAGTACCTTACGAGTGACGAGCGGTGCCAGAGGTTTCTCGCGGTTTTGGGAACCATACGATCCCGACACGACATCAGACGAGAGGTTGAAGAGACAGCCGAACTACTGCGAAAGCTGCTGACAGGAGACCTGGAGACGGATGAATCGAGTCCTCTCGATTACATGGTAACAGGGATTTACCCATATCAATGGAGGATCAAATAGCAAAGACGCCGAACAAAAGCATGCAGCGGAGGCCGCGAACAGAGGTTCGAATGAAAGCGAGTACCACACGCGGCCCCGCTGATGCCGGGCGTTAGGCGCTCGGCTGTAGGCAGATAATGTGCTAATTGGAAAGGAGCCACATGTCAAATCAAGAGATTTCTAGTCTTGACGAAAAGAAATTAGATATCGAACACGATAAACTTCAGCTTGAAAGAGAGAAGTTAATACTTGAGAGGGACAAGGTGGATGTTGAGCGCGATAAAGCTAAATGGACTACCATTTCAATAGTTGGGACTGCTCTAGTTGCCCTTTTGACTGTCGGGTTTGGAATATGGAGTCAATATAAACAAGCCCAAAGTCAGTTTGAGATTAAAGCGGCGGAAATCGTTTTGAAGACCGGTTCCGCCCGTGAGGCGCGAGACACGGCAAAGGCTTTATTAGCTATTTTCCCTGATCGCCTGCCGAAGAATTTTGCTGAACAATTTGATCCTGACAATGTCCCTAATTTCGGCCCTGACGTTATTAATGCGAAGACAGCACTGTTGAGTATACTTCCTGGGAAGACAGAGGAGCAGAAGAATGAAATAATAGAGTTGTGGAATAAGATGTTCCCTGAAGATAAAACTTTCCGAAGCCAGAAATGATGTGCCAACTCGACCGCGCCTTCTAAGAAACAACCCGACAAGTGATTGATTCTAGGAAGTGGGGCAAACGGCATTTGGCTCTGCTTTAACCAGTTCGTATCCGAAGCGACGAGCATTCCGCTGTAGATTTCTCAGCGCCCTATCTCGATATTGTTCTTCATATGCTTGCTGCCCCGCATCCACATACTCAGTCCCATACTTCAACATTGAGTAGATCATCCTTGCTAGTTTATAAGCTGTCGCTGTTATCGCTTTTGGCGCTCCCAGCCTCGCACGCATTCTGCGAAAGTAGGCTCCCAATGCGCTCTGGCTATGATGTAGCGATTGCGCAGCTTGTCTCAGTGCATTGGCTGCTCGATTGGCTCCCGGCTTAGTCCTCGTTGACAAGACTTTTCCGCCGCTTATTTTCGAGCCTGGCGACAGACACATCCAGGACCCGAAATGTTTTCCAGTCGGCCATCTCGTCATGTCACATCCTATCTCGCTGATGACTACCAGTGCGGTCGAGGTATCTATTCCATCTATCTGAGTGAGGTCTACACCACTCATCTCGAACAGGTATTTGCGCGCATCGAATCTTATCCGGTTGCTCTCAAGTCTGCGGGCGCATCGAGCCGCAGGCAACGGCTTGTTTGTCGTAACGGCTGCTTTCGTCATGGTCTTTAGTTGCAACTCAAGCTCGCCGTCACACTCTGTGATCTTCTGATGGTAGAAGTCATACAACTCAAGGGCTTGCTTTAGTGAGAACAGATGCTCCCGGCGGTAATTGCCTTCGAGGGATTTTGCTATGGTCTCGACAGAGTTCTTACACTTCGGGTCGCGCAAGGAGGCAAGCACTTGAGCCTCACGTTGACCAGCCACGATGGCTCGGATGATCTTCAAGCCGGTTACTCCGGTAATGTCGCTGATGACATTGTGAAGTTGGAGGTTCATCTGTGAAAGCGCTTTCTGCATGTGCTGAATATGCGTTGCCGCCGAGCGCACAAGCATTGCTCGTTGACGTAAGTAAGAGCGCAACACGACAATCTCATCTTTTGGACGAAAAGCACCTTCGAGCAGGCCGTAGGTATGAAGTTCTTGCAGCCATTGGCAGTCTACAACATCCGATTTGCGGCCAGGCACATTCTTGACTCTGCGAGCATCTACAAGCTTAACTTCAAAGCCCCGACTATCGAGTAGCTCGAAAAGAGGGATCCAATAGACGCCAGTAGATTCCATGACAACCGTCGAAACTCGACACCGCTCAAGCCACTCGGCCAGCCTGTAGAGATCAGATGTGAAAGAGGAGAACTCTCTGACACTTTCATCACAGCAATCAGCAGCAACAGCAACAAAGTGAGAAGCAGAGCCGACATCAATGCCACAGGCATTGGGATGTGTGATTGTAAGCTTCCTGCGCTTGAGAGATGGTTTGCGAAAAGAGCGGGGCTTAGACTTGGCTTTCATTAGTATATACCTCCATAATGAGCAGGAATAGCGCGTCAAGGAGCGGAGGTTGTCAAAGGAAACACTCTTCTAAACGGGAGAGCCGAAGCTTCACCAAAGACACCGACGCAAACCTCCGGGACCAGCCTAACAAGCGGGCAGAAGGCACCACTGGCGCGAAGGTCTTGGCAACCAGGACGCGCTATGGAAGATTACAAGGCGAGGCGGCTTGAGCCAAGTTTCTTTCACACACATAGCGGTTTCGCCGCTTGCCCGCCTAACAAGGGGTTCGACCTCAGATTTTGCGCAAACAAGAAAACAACCTCCGGTGTAAAATGCTGATGTTAGCAAACTTACAGCAAAACATCGGAGGTCTTGTTTATGAAGCATTCTAATCCCAATCTGCTCTTTGAAGCTACTAACCAGTGGCAGGATCACACCGCTCACGCTCTTCTAGTGTGCGCCTCCAACAAAGCTCGTAGCATCGGCCTGTTTTCCAGGGCTGAAAAAGCCTTGAATCTGAAAATGAAGAAGGTTCACTATAGCTGGTCACAGAAACTCGAAACGCTTTGGGCTTCTATTGTCGTTGGCTGTAATCACACCTTCGACATTAACATCAGGCTCGGCTCTCACGAGCGAGCAGCCGCCGCGATGGTTGGCTTGGAACGCTTCCCTGATCAGTCACAGATCAATCGCTTGCTTTGGGCATTCGAATCCCAACACGTCAACGAGTGGAGGCGTCTTCACTTGGATTTGCTGTGTCGTCACACACGTGCCGTTGCACGTAAAAGGTGGCTGATGCTTTCTAATAGAGAGAGAATCCTTCCGATTGATATTGACCAGCGGGCAGTGGTCGTTCGTGGCAAGCAGTTCGAGTTGGCTACTAAAGGATACTTCGGCCATAAACGGGCAAGGCGAGGCTATCAACTCAGCCTCGCCTTTATAGGCGGACAGATCGGTGAGGTGCTAGACGAATACTTTGACAGCGGCAATACTCAGATAGCACAACGAATGGATGAGTTATTATCAAGCGCGGAAGAGTTCTGCCGCCGCACCCGAATACCAAAAGATTGCATACTAATAAGAGGAGATGCGCAGCTTGGAACCGCAGCAAATATAGCGAAAATAAAAGCAAAAGGGTTCCACTACTTGCTGAAAGGGCTATCCTCACCCAGAGCAAGGAAACTGCTGGGAGAGGTAGGAAATGAGGCGATCTTCTGGAGTGTGTCGAACGGGCCGCAGCAAGAACGGGCGTGGATGTGTGACCTGGGAGAAATCGAGCATAGAGAAGGAAGGGCACGATGGACCGGCATAAGAGTGAAAGCGCGAACGCTGCTGGTAGTGAGATACTTGCGCATGAGCCGCAGCAAAAGACCGGACCCAAAGAAAAGGAAGATGTTAGAGCAAGAAGGAAAGTTGATGGAGAAAGAGGTGAAGGTAGATTACATCCTGACGGATCTGGATGAGAGGCAGTTGCCGGTAGAGAAAGTGCTGGAGACATATAATGATCGACCGACGATAGAGCGATATTTTTATGATGAGCAGTATTCATTAGGAGCGAGACAAGTGAGGACGCGACACTTTGCAGGGGAGGCGATGTTCCAGTTTCTGGTAGCAACGACGAACAATGTGCTGAGATGGCTCAAGCACAGCACGTTCAAAGGAACAGTGCTGGAGCAGATGGGAGTAGGCAGGCTGATACATCAGGGGATGCAAATACCAGCAAGGGTGCGCAAGTATGGAGGTAAGTGGATAATAGAGATGCCAGCTCAGCACACGTTGGTGAAGCAGTTGCTAAAGAGTTGGAGTGAGATAATCATGACAGAAGTAAAAACGTGAAAAGGCGGGGTTGTTTGCGCAAAATCCGGGTTCGACCTCAGATTTTGCGCAAACAGGATGAATATGGCCTGTATAAACATCACGGATAAAAAGCTTAATGATGGTTTCAAGGGAGGTCTCATTTTGGAGTTTTTTTGGCTTAGACGCTTGTAAGCTCTGTTGCTCGATTGTCACAGGTCTGAGTCTGTAGAATTTGACTAGTCTAAGCTTGTAAGTTGTTGATTTCAGGTTGGGGCAAATGGTTGCAATACCAACATTAAACGGGAGAAACTGTAACCTGTTTGCGCAAAATCTGAGTTCGACCGGAGCGCGCGAAGCGGGTTTCTTAACGTTCCACCAGTGCCGCTCGCGCGCCCGGTCAACCGTGGCGTTAGACGCTTGCGCTTCTTGCCTTCACTCTATTCGCATTTGCGGTTATAAAAGCGTAGAATTGTTTTCTGAAATGATTGATCAGATGGAGTTATGATCTATGAGCACAGCTATTGAAACTCTGTTAGTTAGCTCGCCAGATTTTTGTGGCGGACGGTTACGCATCGAGGGCACTCGCATCACTGTTAACCAAATAGCTGCTCTGTACAAACAGGGATACACTCCCGAAGAGATTGCAGATCAATATTCACACTTGTCTTTTGCGCAGGTTTATACAGCACTGGCTTATTTCCACGCCAACAAAGAAGAGGTAGAAGCCGATCTGGATGCTGAGAAGGCAGAAGCTATCCGGCTGGAGCGGGAATTTACTAAAGCCTGAGAAAAGGTCAATGCAGATTCGCTTGTATGTAGATGAAGACGCGATGGCACGCGCAGTAGTATCAGGCCTTCGAGCACGCGGAGTAGATGTAGCGACAGTACTCGAAGAAGAGATGTCAGAGAAAGACGACCTGGACCAACTTAAACATGCGACTCAACAGGGGCGAGCGATCTATACATTCAATGTTGGGCACTTTTGTCAGCTTCATACTGAATATCTTACCCAAAGTAAGAGCCATGCAGGAATAATTGTAGTTTACAGGCAAAGGTACTCTGTAGGCGAACAGATCAGACGGTTATCAAACCTGATAAACACAAAATCTGCTGAAGAGATGAGAAATAATCTACATTTCCTTTGATAAATGAAAACTCATCAAAGAAGGATTGTGCTTTACATAAAACCGCATCTAACAAAGGCATGCAGAGGCCGCGAACAACAGCTTTGCACAAAAAGTCTGCTTACTGTTGTAAAAAATTTTCTTCCGCCTGTCTACAAGGCCAGCAGACGACTTTTTGTGCAAAGCTGCGAACAACCGCTCGAATGAAAGCGAATGCCACACGCGGCCTCGCTGATGCGAGGCGTTAGATCTCAGGAATTACTCGTATATGCACGACTGGTTCAGCATAATTGGCGCGGGTTGCGAACCTTCGGCGGATGCTATCCAAGAACTGCGGGATGTTGGCTTCGTCGTTATTCCCGGTTCGGTGGCCCCTGACGGGTTGGCACAATTGGCGGCGGCTTACGATTCGGCGGCGGACTCCGCGAGTTCAGACGACGTGTCGATTGGCAGCTCGACAACTCGTGTCAACGACTTCGTCAATCGAGGATCAGAGTTCGATGAGCTATATGTATATCAACCAATCCTCGAAGCGTGTTGTCGCATTATCAGCCAGCCGTTTAAGCTCAGCACAATGCACGCGAGGACTCTGCGACCATGCTCGCAGGCACAGGCGCTTCATGTGGACTTTAAGCGCGACCCCGATGGGTATCCGATGGTAGGTTTCATCTTTATGGTGGATGAGTTTCGGAGCGACAACGGTGCTACTCGATTTTTGCCGGGCTCGCACAAGTGGGACGTTCTTCCAGACGAACTCTTGAAGGATGGCAGAGCAGACTACGAAGACCAAGTCCTGGCTTGTGGTCCGGCGGGTTCCATCATCGTTTTTAACGGATCTGTCTGGCATGGACATACGGCAAATTTGTCCGGCAAGCCTCGCCGTTCGATACAAGGCGCTTATATCCGGCGTGAAGCCCAGTCGGGAGGCAACCTGCCTGCTCGTATGAGTCCTGAAGCTCTAGCTCGCATCGGCCCGCTTGCGAGGTATTTATTGGATCTCTAACAGTCAGTGGACGCAAGCTGCTTCATGAGTCCTGCGTGTTTTGCCGGCGCGTCATTTCTGCCGTAAGATTTTAGATTGATATGAAGCAGAAACTTAGAATTGCAATCTGCCAATTTCCCGTCTCCTCTGATATTGCCAGCAACGCAAAGTTTATCTCCCGGTTTATGAAGGAAGCCACCGATGCCGCCGCTCATGTAGTCCATTTCCCGGAAACGGCTCTATCGGGTTACGGGCGTTCGGATTTCACGCCATCAAGCACAGACAATTGGCAAGAACTTGAAGAACAAACAAAAGAAATTGTAAAGCTGGCTGGCAAACTCGGTTTATGGGTCGTGTTGGGATCGTGCCGGAGAGTTGCAGAGAGGGAAAGTCCAGCGAATTGTCTTTACGTCATTTCGAGCGCAGGGCGAATTGTCGGCGTGTATAATAAGCAGCACCTTACGCCAGGTGAAACTGCCTGGTACACACCCGGAAACGGCTTTTTAGTCATTACCATCAATGGCATAAAGTGTGGATTTCTAATTTGCTACGAGGCTTGCTTTCCCGCTTTGTTTGAAACTTACCGAAAGAAAGGCGCGCGGTTGATTTTCCATTCTTGCCATAATGTTTCGGGAAAACCGAAACCGCTTCTTCAGGAAGTGGCGTTAGCTCAAATTCGCACGCGCGCGGCGGACAATCAAATATGGATTTCGGATTCCAATTCGTCGGCTCGATATTCATTTACAAAGGCTTGTGTCGCACGACCGGACGGCTCGGTTCGCAGTTCGAGAAGACATACGGCTGGTATTTTACTGCATGATTTTCCAGATACGGAACTTGGTTGGACTTACCAAAATCGAAAGTAGAAATCTAATAAGGGGATCGACCGGAGCGCGCGGCCCCGCTGATGCCGATTCTTTTGTCCGTTGATCAGCACACAGAGCGCGCGCGATTTTGCATTGTCAAAACCGCGTCTTGTGTCATATAAGGTTGTGGGGACTTCACCGCCACTTTCTAATCCGCAAAATCACCACTCACTCTTAGGTTCCCTCGCCTGAGGTCGAATTCATCGCTGGTGACTTCGAGGAGCTTCGCCATGCTCAAAAGAAAAACAACGACGCTCGTGTGTTCTTGCTTTCTGGCTTCAAGCCTCTTGTTTGTGATTTGTAGTTCGCTCAAATTAATGGCGAGCGATTATGAACCGAAAACTAACTTACAATCCGCTACGCTCATCATTAACGAATATCTGGCCGACCCGCCTGCTGGCCCATCAGGCGACGCAAACGGCGATGGCACAACCAACACTACGCAGGATGAGTTTGTTGAACTGGTTAATAACGGAACATCTCCTCTGGACATCAGCGGGTTTACGATAAGCGATGCGATTCAAATCCGCTTCACTGTTCCTTCGGGCAAAATCGTCCCGCCGGGCGAATCGGCTGTTGTGTTCGGCGGCGGCACTCCTACGGGGGCGTTCGGCAATGCGGCAACCAACGGACTCGTCTTTCACGCAAGCGGCGCAGGCTTGTCTCTTAACAATGCCAATGACACGATTACTGTCAAAGACAGCTTCGGAGTTGTAGTAGATTCGAAAGTTTATCCGCCACCCGATAGTGATGAGGATCAATCCATAACGCGCAGCCCTGATATAACAGGCGGATTCGTTCCGCACCGTTCGGCAGCAGGCAGCGGCGATAAGCGTTTCTCGCCCGGCACGCGAATTAACGGCAGCCCGTTTACTACGACTGATCCGGTAATAGATTCGATCTCACCTGATTCGGCAGTCGTCGGAAGCGGCGCGGTCTTCATCACAATCACAGGCAGTAATTTTCAAATTGCTTCGCACGTTCGAGTTGATGGCTCGCCCATCAGCGCCACATTCGATAATGCGAATCAATTGAGCGCAGAGCTTCCACCGTCAGTGATGGCTGCGGCAGGCGCACACTCCATCACGATTGAAAATCCCGGCCCGGTCGTTTCTAACTCCGTTGCGTTCACTGTGATCAGCGCAATCGGGATAAATGAATTTCTGGCTGACCCGCCCGACGGTCTGACAGGCGATGCAAATGGCGACGGCACACGCGATTCCTCGCAGGATGAATTTGTCGAGGTCATGAATCGCACGGTCAGCCCTGTTGATGTCGGAGGCTTTTCCATCAGCGATGCTGACTCGGTCAGGTTCACGTTCCCTGCGGGAACAATCATTCCGGCAAATGAAGCAGCAGTCATCTTCGGTGGCGGAAACCCAACGGGCGAGTTCGGCAATGCGCGAGCAAACAATCTCGTTTTTAAATCCGTCTTGTCGCTGAATAACTCCGGTGACACTATCACGATGAAAGACGGCGCGAATAATATTGTCGAGACTGTCATTTTCGGCTCGGCGGAAGGCGGCGCAAATCAATCTATCAATCGCAACCCCGATGGCAGCGGCACAAGCTTCGCTCCGCATTCGACTATAGCGAGCAGCGACGGGCGACTCTTCTCGCCCGGCACGCGCGTTTTTGGCGAGCCGTTCACGGTCGGCCCGCGCATCACAGTAATCAATCCCGACAGCGCGCCGCTTAACCGAGCGCCTTTCGATATGTCTATTCAAGGCAGCGGATTCGAGCCGACTTCATCAGTCTTGATAGACTCCGCGCCTGTACACACCAGCTTCGCAAGCGCGAGTGAGTTGATTGCGCGAGTGCCCGCGAGCGTGACCGCGATTGCCGGAGATCATCGAGTCGAAGTGCGCAACGAAAGCGGCAACCGCTCAAACATCGCCGTGCTGTTCATCATTCCGCCGCCGCCCGCTCTCTCTGCTGTGCTGCCGAGGGTCGTGCCGGTCGGAGCCAGTAACTTCACATTGTTTGTGATGGGTGAAAATTTCACTTCCGCATCGGTCGTATTAGTCGAAGGCTCAACGGTGGTTACCGCGTTCATAAACGCGCGCGAGTTGAGAGCGACAGTCCCCTCGGCGTTTGCGGCGACGCTTGGCACGCGCCGCGTGAAGGTGCGAAATAGCGACGGGCAGGAATCGAAAGAGATGCCTTTTGATGTCGTGCCCGTAAACACTCGCATCACGTCCCTGTTTCCCACACAGGTGGTCGCAGGCGAGCCGAGCTTCACGCTCATAGTCAGAGGCTCGAATTTCAAAAATGGTGCGACTGTGATGTTTGACGCCGCGCCGCTCGCAACAAAATTTATTTCGGCAACTCAGCTTCAAGCAGAAGTTCCCGCATCGCTCATCGTAAGGCTCGGCCTTCACATCGTCACGGCGCAAAACGCTGATGGCGGAAGCTCTAATGAAGCGATCTTTGAAGTATTGCCAAACCCGCCACTGATTCACTCGATTGATCCGCCGTCAGTAATCGCAGGCGCGGGCGATGTAATAATGGCGATAACAGGCGAGCGGTTCCAGCCCGGCGCTGTCGTTCGCATAATCGAAAACGGGCAGAGCACGGCGCGGCTCGATACATTGTTCATCAACAGCGGGCGAATGGAAGCGCGACTGCCCGCCGCGTTCACTCAAACAGCGGGCAATCTTTTATTCAAGGTCGAGAATCCCGACTTTGGCTTCTCGAACGATGCGACGCTGAAAGTCTTGATAAAAGACCCACTCGTCATCAACGAGTTTATGGCCGACCCGCCCGATGGCCCGGCAGGCGACGCGAACGGCGACGGCTCGCGCAGCGCAGCACAAGACGAGTTTGTCGAGATAGTGAATCGCACAAACGAGCCGATAAACCTGTCGGGTTATAAGTTGTCGGACGCCGATGAAGTGCGGCATGTGTTCGCCGCAGGAACGATGTTGCCGCCGTTCGAGGCTACGGTTGTTTTTGGCGGCGGCAAGCCTGCGGGCAGCTTTGGAAACTCGGCTGAAAATCGCCTCGTGTTCACAGCCTCAACGGGAGGGTTCTCGCTCAACAACGGCGGCGACACTATCAAGCTCGAAGACGCGCAAGGTCGCGTCGTGCAAGAGATCAAATTCGACGCAGCGCAAGGCGGCGCAAATCAATCTATCAATCGCAACCCTGACGCAGGAGGCGCGGAGTTTTCGCTTCACACGATTGTTGCCAATGACAGAAGCCGATTGTTTTCACCCGGCGCGAAATCTTCGGGCGAAACGTTCACCATCAAGCCTTCGATTCGCGCGCTCGTGCCCGCAAGCATTCACGCGGGCGGCCCGGCATTTACGCTCGCGGTTTCGGGCGTCAATTTTTTGCAGTCTGCGATGGTGTTGTTCGGCCAGACACCGCTTGCGACCACTTTTCGCTCGGACACAATGCTTGAAACAGAAGTGAGCGCAGGTCTGATTGCGGAAGGCGGATTGATCGAATTGCGAGTGAGAAATCCGAAGGGCGAGCTTTCGACAAGCGCAAGGTTCGTGATTGCGGATGACCCGCCTCGCGCGCTCAAGATTACACCGCAGAAGGCGGGAACAGGCGCAGAGAATCTGGAATTGGCGATTTCCGGCGAGCGATTCCAGCGCGGCGCAAAAGTGATGATTTCAGGTGAAGCGATAGAAACAATGTTCGTATCAAAAACATTGCTTATAGCCCACGCGCCCGCAAAGTTCTTCAAATCGGCAGGCGCGCTCGAAGCGCGAGTGATGAACGAAGACGATAATCTCTCCAATGCCTTAATGCTCTCGGTTGAAAACGGCCCGCTCATCACTCGACTGCCACGCAAACGAATCAAAGCGGGAGCAGGCGCGGTCGAGCTAACGATAGGCGGCGTAGCATTCAGACCCGAAATAGTTTTATTCGTCAACGATAATCCTGTCGGAACAACTTTCGTGAGTGACACGTCGTTTACTGCTCGAATACCTGCGGAGATGACAAGCAAGTCCGGCAACCTGACCTTGCAAGCTCGCCACGCGGACGGCGGCAGGTCGAACAAAGTGACGCTCAAGATTGTTGATTGAGTTCACTTGAAAATGAAGTCGATTCACCGCAGAGACGCAGAGGACGCAGAGGCGGCGCAGAGAGTTAATAGTTTTTCTCTGCGTAATCTCTCCGTCCTCTGCGTCTCTGCGGTGAACAGGCTTTTTCTTTATACCCTCTGACCTCGGTTTATGTGCGCTGCGGCGCAATGCTAAAATCATTTATTGATGAAATGGCTTGGCCCGTGTAAAGGACATTTGAATGGTTAAAACAAGATTTCTATTGGTTACGATTGCTGCCGCTTTGATTTTTGCTGCTGCTTGTTCGAACGCTAAAGCGCCGGGCGAGTGGGTCGCTCTCGATACCGGAACAGACGACGCTTTTTATAGCGTCAACTTCGTCAACGAAAACGTTGGATGGCTTAACGGCCAGACGGGTCGCGATTTCATTCCTTATGATGAGAACGCGAACGCAAACAAGAACTCGAACAAAAACGCGAAACCAAAAGCCCCCGGCAAAAAGCCTGAAGACCCTTTCAAACTAAATGAAGGATTCGAGGTGTTGCAGACTACGGATGGCGGCGCGACATGGCGTCAGATACCCGACCAGTTCAAATACAAGATACGCTCCGTCTGGTTCATAGACCCGCAGACGGGCTGGGCGCTGACGATTGATCGAGACATACTGGGCACAACAGACGGCGGCGCAACATGGTCGCTTCAACGCAAGGCTGGCAAGGTCAAGGTCAAAGTGACCAAGTATCCTGATATAGAAGGCCCTGAGCAGATTGAAAACATTCGCTTCATTGATACGAGCCATGGCTGGGCGTGGGGCGGCGGCAAAAAGGACGACTTCGCCGAGCAGCCGGGCACTTTTTTAGTCACAGTTGACGGCGGACAGCGTTGGAATGAAGTTCCATATCCGTTCGATCAAAACCTTTATTCTATTTTCTTCCTGGACACGCTGCGCGGATGGGCAAGCTCCGAAGGCGGCAGCTTCTACGCGACGACGGATGGCGGAGTCAATTGGGTGAAATCTCAAACCAAGCCGCCCGGCGACCTGGTCTTCCTGAATATATTTTTCGCCGACGAGAACACAGGCTGGGTCGTGGGCCGCAGCGGGCGCATGGTCAAAACTACGGATGGCGGCAAGACATGGGTAAAGCTTTTCAAGGTGAAGGACGAATTTAAGATACGCGATGTTTTCTTCACTGACCGCAATCACGGCTGGGCCGTTGGCGATGACGGAGTCATACTCTACACACCGGATGGCGGCGATGAATGGAGCATTGCGAGTGCACCGATACCGGCCAAGCTGACTGATCTTGTGTTCGTAAACAATCGCGCAGGTTGGGCTGTAGGTTTGAGCGGCGCAATCGTGAAATACGAACCGTGAGGGTGAAAGCTTATCGGGCATCTTAAACGCTTGCAGGAAGCACTAAGCATCTGATGGTTCAGGACAAAATTTGCAAGGCAGGCTGTTTGAGCCATTCTAACATAGGTGGAGATAATGAGACTGCTGCGCCATCAGTCCTGAAAAATGAAAATCATTGCTGAATCGTAATATCTTAAAGGTGAATAATCTTGACACCAGTTGGAGCGTCAAGGGACAATATAGTAGGCCATTTCAGGTTAAGGATGACCGGAGCGGCGCAGGAACAGAATGGAAGAGGTAAGACCTATTGTAGCCTCTGAGCCTTGGTGGTTGTCAGCCCGTGCCGTGGCATAGGGTTCTTGGAGGGAAGATATGTTATTCGAAGGTGCCTTTGTAAATCCGCCGTCAATGTTGAGACGGCTCATAGATGGTTTTAAAGAAGCCATTAGCGAGTTTCGCGAAAATCCCAAAGCATATATGTTGAGTGCTTTCAAAGGCGATGGAATTGGTGGACATCGCCGCAAGACGCTTTTGAGGTTCGGCCTCGCAACGGGCATTGTGGTTTATGCGCTCTTCTTTGGCGCAATACTGATTTTGTGGACTATGCAGGCGAGAGCCAAGGAAGAATCTAATAAAGAAATAGAGGTCACGATGATCAATCCCGGTGACCTCGCGGCGCAGGAAATTGACATGCCCAAGGCCGAAAAGAAGGCTGGCGGCGGCGGCGGCGGCGGGCGCAACACGCCCACACCTCCTTCAAAAGGGCAGGCACCCAAATTTGATCTAACGCCTCCGATCATAGCGCCGCGTCCTGAACCTCAACTCAAGCCACCATCATTGCCCGTGATGGAAACCATTCAGGTTGACCCTCGACTTGAGCCGCCAAGGCTTCCAGATATACCAACGGGCGATCCGAAAGGCGTGATCGGCCCGCCTTCGGCTGGCCCCGGTGAAGGCGGCGGAATCGGCACAGGCAAAGGCGGCGGAGTCGGCTCAGGCGATGGAACGGGCCTGGGGCCGGGGCATGGGTTTAATACGGGCGGCGGCGATCCGAGCCTCGGCGGCGGAACCCGATCTAATGCTCCTGCGACGAGCGTGGATCAAAGACCTATAGCTTTGAACTACCCGCGCCCGAACTACACGGAAGAGGCTCGCAAGAATAAAATCCAGGGCGTCGTTCGTGTGAAAGTGCTGGTCGGCGCTGACGGAGGAGTCAAGCAGGTAAGAGTCACCAGCGGATTGCCCGACGGATTGAACGAAGAAGCGATTCGCAGCGCATATCAGATTCGGTTCAAACCTGCTATGAAAGGCGGTCAGCCAGTATCCTATTGGATCGGGGTTGATATAGAGTTCAACTTGAGATAGAAGATCTGATTTGACGAGGGCCGTGATTATCTTATCGAGTGATCACGGCCCTCGTGTTGCTGGCATCATCACTCCTGTTCAAACGACTCACCTCAAGATGGCTTCAGTGACTACAAGCGAGTTTGTTAGAACAACCGGTCGCCTGGATGCGCCACCTTTTTCTCTGCTCGAACAAAAAGGACTGATCGCGCGGCTCATTGAAGAATTCGCTCGCGCCTGGAGCGAGTTGGCCCGAGACCCGCGCGGTTTCATTCGAGCTATATTTGCCGATGATACAAAGGACACGAAACGCCGCCGCAGAATTCGCATCGTCCTCGCCTATGCGCTGGTTGCACATGCGGCAGTGATAGCGTTGATAGCTTTCCTGGGATGGCACCATCTGATCCAGCCTAAAGAAGCCGCAAGCAATCTTAAAGTCGATACAATTCTACCTTCAAAAACTCTCGATAAGCCTGATGTCGCGGTTCCTCACGGCAAAGATGGAGACGGCAGAGGCGGTGGCGGCGGCAATCAAAGTACGCTGCAAGCGACTAAAGGCGTGCTGCCTAAAATAGCGCCTGCGCCTCAGATCATTAAACCTCTTGCGACGCCTGTGCCAACGCCTGTGCTTCCGATGGCTCCAATAATAAAAGGCCCTGAAAGCCAGCAGCCTCCAGACGGTGTTACGATAGGCATTCCGACAGGTGTTCAGAGCGACCTTCCTGCTCCAGGCCTCGGCGAAGGCCCCGGAATCGGTGGCGGAAAAGGTCCCGGCGCAGGCCCGGGCGAAGGCCCCAGCGCAGGGCCGGGAAGCGGAAATAAAGGCACTAAACCCGGCAACTCCGGATCAACTGGTGAGCCAGACGCAACTCCTTCTGTAGTTGATTGGCGTAACGCTCCTAAAACCGGCTACTCACCTTTTACCTGGACTTATAAAGCAAGGGCGGTTATTACACCCGAAGCTCAGGAACACAGGGCCTTAGGAACAGTTCTCTTAAGAGCTACATTCCATGCGGATGGCAGGATAACCGATATCAGAGTTGTGAACCCGGTTCCTTATATGACCGAAGCGGCTGTTGACGCGTTGGAGCGATCAAAATTTCGCCCTGCCACAATGAACGGTAAGCCGATCACTTTAACCAATGTGTTAGTCAGACAAGAAGTGCATTACTGATTGGTTAACACGTTCTCAATTCACATCATCTACTAAAATCATCACGCCGTAAGCTCGCGGCGAATGCTTGCCACTGCAGGCTGTATGCGATGCATAGCCTGTCCCATGTTCGCAGATGAATCAAGCTCAAGCACGAGAAAGTAATCGCGCTCGACCTGTTGCCCCAGAAAGCTTGCGCCGTCATATTGAAGAATAGTGCAGCCTGTGTCGCCAAGATTGGCGTGTGCGGTCGCTCGGCTTGCGCCTCGCAATACCATAGCGATATAAGCGCCCCTGAGCCGGAATCGCTCGACTTGCGTTTCGGTGTACCATTGCACAGCTTCCCCGTCAGCTTCGAGAAGCATTGCGCCGCTCGCGCCTTGCACGCTGGCAACCAGTTCTTTGAGCAGAGCTTTGAATGGCACCGAGCACCTCTGATTAAATTCTTCGATTTGTGCTTCATCGGGATTATAGATTAGCGTTGCTTGCGCTGCCTAGCTCGAATGTTTCAGTAGCCCGACCGTGAGGGAGGGCGAATACGTACGCCCTTGCTTACGCGCGGGCTACCGATTTAATTTCAAACTTTTTCTGCCGCAAATCAGTCTATACTAATGAAGCAGATGGAGGGTTTTTAAGTAAGGGTAAGTAGCGCGGGAGTTGCTTGGACTTGAGCGATAGCCAAATCATTGAGCGCACGCTTGGAGGCGAACCCGACGCCTTCAATATGCTGGTGCGTCGTTGGGAAAGGCAGATCTACGGTCTCACGCTTCGCATGCTCGGTCGAGACGAAGAGGCCAAAGACGCGACACAAGAAACATTTCTGTCAGCTTATCGCAACCTCTCCAAGTTTCGCGGCGAAGCCAAGTTTTCATCCTGGATTTATCGCATAGCCCTTAACATCTGCAATACAAAGCTGCGTGGCCGGTCAAGAGCCGTAATCTCGCTTGACGAGCAGCGGGAAGAGAGCGGGCTTGAGCTTGCGGCCAGTTCGGATGATCTGGGCAGTCGTCTTCAGCAGGAGCAAATCACTCGGCACGTGCGCCGCGCGCTTCAAGGGCTGCCCGCAGATATGCGGCAGGTCATCATAATGAAGGAGTACGAAGGACTGAAGTTTTCAGAGATAGCCGAAATACTCGGCATCCCGATTTCGACTGTGAAGACCAGGATGTATACGGGACTGTCGGAGTTGAGAAAGAGGTTAGAGCATTTGCGCGAGGCAGTGTGATGAAAGTGGGAGGCGCGTTGATCTGAAGATGCTCGAACGTGTGAAGGAAGCGAGTGGTGACGAAATGACCGATATAAATAAGACTCCAACCTGCGACATGCACGAAGCGCTGGTGTCGTACCTTTACAATGAGGCGACGGCAGAAGAAGCGCGTCGAGTCGAACAGCATATGGCTCAGTGCGCCGCCTGCAAGCATGAGCTTGCGTCGTTCGAGCGCGTGCGCGATCACCTGCAGCAGTGGCAGCTTGATGACATGCCAATCGTGCGCGTTGTAACCGAACCGCTTTCGCGCCGACGGTCGGCGCTTGATGCGCTCAAAGAACTGCTCGGAGTGATGCCTGTCTGGGCGAAAGCGGTTGGCGCTGTTGCGGCAGCCTTGCTCGTGTTTGCAGTGATGGGAACGAGCGTGAGCATAGGCAACGGCGGAGTCTCGTTGCGCGCCGATCTACTGCGTCGCGAGTCTACAGTTAAAGAAGCAGCTTCTACGAGCAATCAAAAAGTTGATTATGTGAGCGCCGATCAACTTGAGCAGATGCGGGCCAGCCTCACGGCCATTGTCAGTCAGATGATCGCTGAAAGCGAGCGCCAGCAGAAGGATGAACTCAAGGCGCAGTTGGTCAGTCTGGAATCTCAGTTTCAAAACATGCGCTCGGCTGATCTGGCGAAGATAGCCATGCGAATCCAGGAACATCACATCAAGCTCCGAACGCTTGAGCGCGACATTGATCGCCGCGAAGGGTCTGATCTTACAGACATACTCTTCAGCGAGTTTAACGCGAGACCGGAGCGCCCGCGATCAGGCGCTCAAAGCGGCGGCGAATAGCTGGAATCAATCAAGTTGTTTACGGGATGCCACAGCGCCGGTTGGCGAAGAATTTGGGCCGGGTCTTGGGCGAGTCAGGGAGAGTTCGCACGAGATTGCGCGGGAAAAGGGGAGAGTTCACGCGCGCTCCAGTTCAACTTTTCGCCACAGGCGCTGTGGTTATTTTTGGATAAGCTAAGGCGAGTTTGAAATTCTCTTAACCCCTCGACTGAAAGTTTCCCTTCGCGCCAATTTATGTTATAGACATCGTGTGAAACACTTACTATGGCCCGCGCTCTGTCTGCTTGGTTTTGTCGCTTTAATTTGTTCGGCAAATACCAACGCCTTGATCAACATTCGACCGGCACTGGCCCGAGTTTTAAAGGGCCGGTCGGTCTTCAGCTTTACAGTTTGCGAGACCAGTTCGCCAAAGATGTTTCGGTGACGCTTGATCAAGTCCGCAGCTTTGGCATTGAGTATGTCGAGTTGGCTGGCACCTACAACCTCGCGCCTGAGAAATTCAAAGCGATGCTTGATGCCAGAGGGCTGAAACCCGTCAGCGGCCATTTCTCTTTTGAACAGTTCCGCGATCAGGTCGAGGATGTGGCGCGCGATGCGAAGACGCTCGGTCTTGAATATGTCGGCTGCGCCTGGATTCCGCATAACGATAAGTTCGACGAAAAAACCTGTCGCGAGGCTATCCGGGTCTTCAACCGCGCAGGTGAAGCCTTAGCCAAACACGGCTTGAAATTCTTCTATCACACGCACGGTTATGAATTTCAGCCGCACGGCAAAGGCACATTGCTCGACCTGATGATGGCTGAGACTAAACCTGCGTTTGTTCGTTACCAGATGGATGTTTTTTGGATTGTTCACCCCGGCCAAGACCCTGTGAAACTGTTTGAAAAATACGGCAGCCGTTTCGAGTTAATGCATGTCAAAGACATGAAGAAAGGCACTCCTACGGGATTGCTCACGGGCAATTCCGATGTGAACAACGATGTGACTGTCGGCACAGGCGTCATGAACTGGCCCGCCATTTTGAAAGCCGCTCGAAAGGCTGGCGTGAAATGGTATTTCCTCGAAGACGAGTCGCAGAGTGTGGTCGAACAAATTCCGCAAAGCCTGCGCTATTTGGAGCAAGTGAAATTCTAAGGCTCCTAAAGATAAACGCTTTTACTTGAAGACGGCTTCGATCCTGATATGAAACTTTTCACTTTGATTCTGTTGAGCTTCCGTCTACTCTTTCCAGCCAGTCTTGCATATTATCAGGATTCAAAGCTCGGTTTGTTTGAGAAGCACGACGATATTGGCGCAGTCCGCAAGCCCGGCTCTGTCACCTACGATTCTAAAAAGCAAGAATATGTGATCGAAGGCTCAGGCACGAATATGTGGGGCGGCCAGGATGAATTTCATTTCGTATGGAAGCGCATGAAAGGGAATTTTATACTGACGACAAAAGCGCAGTTCATCGGTAAAGGAGTTGAAGATCATCGGAAAATCGGATGGACAGTGCGCTCAAGTCTCGATTCTGACTCTCCGCATGTTAATGCCGCTGTGCATGGCGATGGCCTTACATCTTTGCAGTTCCGGCGAACTAAAGCGGGCGCTACGGAAGAGCTGAAGTCGCAGCTCAAAGGAGCGGACGTAATTGAACTGGAGAGAAAAGGCAACACCTACCGCATGTCTGTAGCCCGTTTCGGTGAAGACTTCGTGACCGAACAGATTTCAGATTTAACGCTGGGCGACGAGGTATACGTCGGGCTGTACGTTTGTTCGCATAATAAAGACGTGATGGAAAAAGCTGTTTTTCGTGATGTGCGAATTACCGTGCCCGTTAAGGATGACTTCGTTCCTTATAGAGATTACATCGGAAGTAATCTTGAGATATTGGACGTTGAGAGCGGGAGCCGGAGAATTATATACAGTTCGCCCGAATCTTTGCAGGCTCCAAACTGGACGACGGATGGCAAAGCGTTAATTTACAACAGCGGGGGCCGTCTTTATCGTTTCGACCTCGCCAAAGAAAAGGCCGTCGTCTTAAATACGGATTTTGCCACCGGTAACAACAATGATCACGTTCTGTCTTTCGATGGCAAAATGATTGGCATCAGCCATCACGGCAAAGAAGATCAAAACAAATCCATTATTTATGTTCTTCCTGTTTACGGAGGCAAGCCTAAGAGAGTTACTTCCAAAGGGCCTTCCTATTTGCACGGCTGGTCGCCCGACGGCAAGTTCTTAATCTATACCGGAGAAAGAAACGGAGAGTTTGACATTTATAAAGTATCCGCAGAAGGGGGCGAAGAAACGCGGCTTACAAATGCTAAGGGGCTGGATGATGGCTCAGAATATACGCCCGACGGCAAATATATTTATTTCAACTCGAATCGCACAGGCAGCATGCAAATCTGGCGTATGAAACCTGACGGGAGCGATCAGGAGCAAGTTACCAGTGACGAATATAACAACTGGTTCCCTCACGTTTCCCCGGATGGTAAATGGATTATATACTTGTCCTTCTCCAGAGAAGTTGATTCAGGCGATCATCCATTCTATAAAAAGGTTTATCTCCGGTTGATGCCCTTCGGCGGAGGCAAACCTAAAATAATTGCTTATTTATATGGGGGCCAGGGCACGATTAACGTGCCCTCCTGGTCACCGGACAGTAAGAAAGTGGCGTTTGTCAGCAATACCGATATGAAATGACAAACTACTTTTACGCGGCGACGCCAGCCAGCCCCGTTGATAGATAGACCTAGAACACAATAGTCCAGCCCTCTTTTTTAGCTTGCACTTCTGTGTAGGACACACCGTCTACTTTGAGTCCTTTATTATTTAGCAGCGTGATGATGCCGCCTTTGTTTCCCAGTTGCACTTTAGGCGGCAGTGCGACCATCAACGTCGCGCCAGCATTGATCGTGCCGGAAAGGTTATGCTTATTTTTCAACTTGTCTGCTATTTGCCAACCTTGCAAGTTAATAGCAGCAGGCGATGCGTTGAGTATCGTAACCGTTTCGCGTTCGGGCGCGGGGCCGATGGGATTAACTAACGCTCCTACAATCCGAACGACATTATCAGAGCTGGGAATATCAACAATCGCGTGGCCTGTTACATCATCCGTATGCCAGGATTGCGATTGGAAAGCGAGAAAGACGGCTACCCATTGATCCGTAGATGGAAAACGAATGAGCAAACCTCCGTCCTGCCACACTCCGTCATCGCCTAAAAAAGGCGCGACGTTGCCCTGATTCATATGTATGTCATGGATTCCATTGCCCGGCAGAAAATTGAATACTTTATCTTTGGTATTTGTTTCCGGTCCCCATCGCTGACCGAAAGCATAAATCAGTGCGCCAGGTTCTTGAATGGCTCGGCTGATGTAATGCTCAAGCTGGTCGCTCAAATCATTATCGGGGCCGGGAAGACTGGGAGGAAGCAATCTCATTTCCGTCCGATCAAAAAGATTGCCTCTTATAAAATCGAGCGCCTGGCCTCCGGGCTTGCTCTGCAAAGGGTTAAATCCGAGCGACAAATCCCCCAGGCCATTAGTAACAGGATGCTCGAAATTGTCATTCACGAGAAAAAGAAGCTCTGATGGGCTGGCACTGGATTTTACATTGACCGCGATGCGGTAATGTTGGTTGTTAGAAGTAATGTGAACCTGGTAATGAGGAGTCGAGTCGCCGTCCTCACGCTTTGCTGCTATGGCTTTACCTTTCAACACTCCGTACTTCGCTAGTGGCATATATTATCCTTTCTTGAATATTCGTAGGTTTTGATCGAGCCGGAAAAAATAGCGGCCTTTCAGACTAGCGGCTAGAGGAGTTGAAAGTTAGTCTTACCGGGCCACCAAGTTTAAATCCAGTAAGGATTTCTACCTTCATGATCAATAGACGGAATTTGAAAGCGATTTGATTCAGAAAAGATTAAGAGCCTGCGCCTGATTTAGAGATCAAGTTGAAGGCGAAAAGGGCGAGCGTTTTAGTTCTGTTTCCGCTACAATCTCGCTCTTGAGTTTTTGCCCGGAGGTCTCACTACTCGATGCAGGTGTTGGAACGCATACGCGCACGCGCAGCTTCTGATCTGAAGCACATTGTCCTTCCCGAAGGCGAGGACGAACGAACAATCCGCGCAGCATCGCTTGTTGTTGGAGAGCGAATCGCTCGCGTCACGCTCATCGGTCGAGAAGATGCGATACGCAGCAAAGCTTCTCAGATGGGCGCTGCGCTCACAGGCGTTTCCATACTCGATCACCGTCGCGCGCCTGAACGAGAGCGGTATGCCGCACGCTACTACGAAGCCCGTCGCGCGAAAGGGGTCACTATGGAAGAGGCGCGACAGCAGATGGATGATCCGCTCTATTTCGGCAATATGATGGTGCGCGAAGGTCAGGCCGATGGCAGCGTATCGGGCGCGACTCATACAACAGGACACACGGTCAGCGCGGCGCTTCGCGCGATAGGCCCGAGGGCCGGTTTGAAAGTTGTGTCGAGTTTTTTTCTCATCGCTGTTCCCGGCAGCACGCTTGGAGAGCAGGGAGCCTTCATCTTTGCTGACTGCGCTGTGGTAATAAATCCGACGGCTGTCGAGCTTGCGGAGATTGCCATAGCATCAGCAGATTCGGCGCGCGCGCTGCTCGACCGGGAAGCGCGCGTGGCGATGCTTTCGTTTTCGACCAAAGGCAGTGCAAGCCACCCGCTTGTAGACAAAGTCGTTGAAGCCGTGCGAACCGTTCGCGCGCGCGCGCCAGAGATACTAGTTGACGGCGAACTTCAAGTAGACGCCGCAATAATTCCTGCAATCGCCGATAGCAAAGCGCCCGGCAGTCCGGTGGCCGGACGCGCTAACACCTTAATCTTTCCTAACCTTGAAGCGGGCAACATCGGATATAAACTTGTCGAACGATTAGCAGGAGCTACAGCCGTAGGCCCAATACTTCAAGGGCTGGAGCGTCCGGCCAACGACTTGTCGCGCGGCTGCAAAGCCGAAGACATACGCGACGCAGTGGCCATCACTGCCGTGCAAGCTCAGGCCCTCGACCGCCGTCTCCGTTAAAGCAATTGTAAGATTTCCAGCAAAATCCTACCGAAAATGTTGACAGGCCACCTATCAGAAAATATAATTAGCAGTTTCAAGGGGAGAGTGCTAACGCACCTATGCAAATTCAACCGACCAAAGTAGCCATTATCTTAATCAGAAAGGAGCTCGAAGCAACATGGCAAGCATAAGACCGCTTCAAGATCGGATAATCATCAAGAGGATTGAGGAACAAGAGCAGGTTCGCGGCGGGATCATCATCCCCGATTCCGCGAAAGAGAAACCGCAAGAGGGCGAAGTCATTGCTGTTGGCGCAGGCAAAAAGCTGGACAACGGAGAGCGCGTTCCGCTCGATGTGAAAGAGGGCGACCGAGTGCTTTTCGGCAAGTACGCGGGCAATGAGATCAAGCTCGACGGCGATGATTTCTTGATTATGCGCGAGGACGACATCCTCGGCATAATCGAGAGAGTGAGCGAAGGCTCAAAGTCAAAGAAGGCAAACAAGTAATCTTTCATAACTAGGAGAGTAAAACTATGGCTAAACATATAGCATATGGCGAAGAGTCTCGCCGCAGTCTGTTGTCCGGCATAAACCGTTTGGCTGATGCCGTGAAGGTGACGCTCGGACCCAGAGGGCGCAACGTCGTAATCGAAAAGAAATTCGGCTCGCCCACGATCACCAAAGACGGCGTCACAGTGGCTAAGGAAATCGAACTCGAAGACAAACTGGAAAACACGGGCGCGCAGATGGTGCGCGAAGTCGCGTCGAAGACTTCCGACATCGCAGGCGACGGAACCACCACAGCGACCGTGCTCGCGCAAGCGATCTTCCGCGAAGGCGTTAAGACTGTTGCCGCAGGCGCAAGCCCAATGGCTTTGAAGCGCGGCATTGATAAGGCCGTCGAGAAGGCAGTCGAAGAGATTCAGCGACTGTCGAAGCGCGTTAAAGACAACGAAGCGATTGCTCAGGTCGGAACCATTTCGGCTAACGGCGATGCTACAATCGGCAAATTGATCGCAGAAGCGATGGACAAAGTGGGCCAGGACGGCGTCATCACCGTCGAAGAGTCGCGCACGCTTGAGACATCTCTCGAAGTAGTCGAAGGCATGCAGTTCGACCGCGGGTATCTTTCACCCTATTTCGTGACAGACCCCGAGCGCATGGAAGCGACGCTTGAAGATTGCTTCATTCTCATTAACGAGAAGAAGATTTCTTCGATGAAAGACCTCCTGCCTCTGCTTGAGCAAGTTGCTCGTCAGGGCAAGCCGCTGCTCATCATCGCCGAAGACGTTGAAGGCGAAGCGCTGGCAACACTGGTCGTGAACCGCCTGCGCGGCACCTTGCAGGTTTGCGCGGTCAAGGCTCCGGGATTCGGCGACCGCCGCAAAGCTATGCTGCAGGACATCGCGATTCTCACGGGCGGCAAGGCCATCACAGAAGACCTCGGCATCAAGCTTGAGGGCATACAGGTTCAAGACCTCGGTCGCGCGAAGAAGGTTGTTGTTGACAAGGACAACACGACGATAGTCGAAGGCGCGGGCAAGGACAGCGAGATTCAAGGCCGCGTCAAACAGATTCGCGCGCAGATCGAAGACACGACTTCAGATTATGATCGCGAGAAATTGCAGGAGCGGCTTGCGAAGCTCGTAGGCGGCGTGGCGGTCATCAAAGTCGGCGCAGCGACGGAGACGGAGTTGAAAGAGAAGAAAGCTCGCGTCGAAGACGCTATGCACGCAACGAAGGCAGCCGTTGAAGAGGGAATCGTTCCCGGCGGCGGCGTCGCATTCCTGCGCGCGCAGAAAGCGCTCGAAGGACTGAAGCTCGATAACGAACGACGAGCAAATCGGCGTCGGCATCGTCAAGCGCGCGCTTGAAGAACCGCTTCGCCAGATCGTTGCGAATGCGGGACACGAAGGCGCAGTCATAGTGGACAAGGTCAGAGCAAGTAAGTCCGCCAGCTACGGCTTCAACGCCGAGACGGAAGAGTACGGCGACATGATTCAGATGGGCGTCGTTGATCCCACGAAGGTGACGCGCTCCGCTTTGCAGAACGCTGCATCCATCGCAGGTCTACTGCTGACGACCGAAGCTCTGGTATCGGATATTCCTGAAGCTGAAAAGGAAGGGGCTCCTCCGATGCCGGGCGGCGGCATGGGCGGCTTCTAATCCGTTAGGGCGAAAGTCAGTTGCAAAATAAAAATGCTCTGCCTCAGTAAGGCAGAGCATTTTTATTGCGCGCGAAGTGTCGCAAGCGGTTTTTTTGACAGCACGTCCAATGTCGAAACTGCTCCTACCACAACGACGAGCGCGACGGTCGCGGCAACGCCTGTGAGATTAATCACAGGCGTAAAGCTCCATTTGATGTCGAACACGTACTTGGCGGTCGCATAGGAAAGGCCGATGGCTGCAAGCGAACCGATCAGGCCTGCGACCAATCCCATCAAGCCATATTCTGTAAGAAGTATCATCAGAATTGTCTTCCGCTTTGCGCCGAGCGTCTTGAGGACGGCTGTCTCGTAGATGCGTTGAAACTTCGTCATCGCAAGAGAGCCGATCAGTATGAGCGCGCCGCTCAACAACACGAACGCGCCTACGAAAGAGACTGCGAGCGTGATGTTATTGACGATTCGCGTGATGGCCTGAATGATGTCGGCCACATCGATCACTGAAATGTTCGAGTACTTGTCGAGCAGCGCGCGTTGAAAACGTGTGCGCGCCACTTCTTCCTCAGGCCCGCTGATTGCCGCAATCAACATCTGCGGCGCGTTCTCAAGCGAGCCCGGTCGAAACAGCACCATGAATCCTGTGCGCGAGTTGCGCCAATCAACATGTCGAATGCTCGTGACGCGAGCCGTGATCTTGCGGCCTTGAATGTCGAATGTGATTGAACCATTCACGTCCAGCCCGTTCAATCCTTTCATGCTTTCTTCGATTGAAATCTCAGGCTCGGCAGATGGGCTCAGCGTCCCAGAAATTTCCTGCGATGATCGTCTCGTTCGCTTCAAGGTTCGGGCGATAAGTCACGACGTATTCGCGCCCCAAACGCCCGCGCTCGCGCCTCATCTCTTCTTTGTCGAAATCGATTTCCTGCCCGTTGATCGAAAGGATGCGAGCGCGAATTGTAGGAATAAGCGACGGGCGTTGGCCTGTTTCCCGCTGGACAAGTTCGGCGACGCCTTCGGCCTGATCTTTCTGCACATCTATCAAAAACATATTCGGCAGATTGCCGCCGAGCGCCGAGTTGAATTCATTCACGAGATTCGATTGAAGGGATTGAATCGCTATGACGAGAAAGACGCCGAGCCCCACGACCATCACGATCACGCGAGTCTGGTTGCCAGGACGGTGAAGGCTGTTGATCGCCTGACTGAGCGGGAACGAGCCGATGTGTTTTGCGCGACGAACAAGATAGATAAGAAAAGTTGCTGCCAAATACAGAGCGCCTGCCGCTACGGCCAGGCCCGCGAGAAAGAATAGTCCGACGCGAATAGAACCTGCCTGCCACGAAACCAGGAGCAACAACCCTAAGACAACAAGCAAGGCCGTAGCCCATCTAAAGAGATCAAACGCCCGACGAGATGGAGCCACATCTTCGCGCAGCAGAACATTCGGTTTGATGTGGCGTATGCGCAAGAGCGGGAGCGCGGAAAAGAGAATCGTAATCAGTAACCCCACGCCCAGACCTTGAGCGGCGGCTCCCCAACGCAGCCCGTAAGTCATGTACTGCGGCAATCGTTCCGCAAAAAAGTGCTCGATGAAAAACAGCATGCTTATGCCGAAAGCGATTCCGAGAAAGCTTCCCGCAATTCCCATCGCAATTGTCTGAATCAGATAAGCGGCTGTTATCTTGCGCCCGGTTCCGCCTATGCACTTCAAAACGGCAATGCTCTTTTTCTTCTGCTCGATGAAGACGCGCGTGACGTTAGAGATTCCGATGCCGCCCAGAACCAGAATGATAAGCCCGGTCAAAGATGAATAATCTTCGGCGCGCGAGAACTGCTGGCTCAGATTCTCTTGCGAATCTTTATACGAGCGCACGTTGACGATGCTATTTTTCAGTTCGGCGCGCAGTTGTTTGACAAGCGGTTCCATTTTGTCTGCGGGCGTGCTGAATAAAATTCTTCGGCGCGCACGGCTGCCGAATCCTGTCAGCCCCGCAGATTCAACCGCCGAACGTTCTATGAACACGCGAGGCCCCAATCGAAATCCGCTCGTGCCGCCCGGCTCTTTTTCGACCACGCCGCGAATCTGAAACGTCGTGTCGCCGATTCTGACTTCGTCGCCGACTTTGACATTCAGGCGGTCAAGAAGCGAGGGCGACACAAGCGCGCCGTGATTTGCGATTAGCGAGTAATCGAACGGCTGATCGTCGGCCAGCTTGAACTCGCCGTAAAGCGGAAAAGGCGGCTCGATGCCTTTAAGCTCGATCATCATCGCGCCTTCGCGTCTGCTGTCTGCGGGGCGAATCATCGTCGCCGATTCGATTGTTTCGACGCGCGACAAAATCATCGGCTGTGCGATGCGATCAATCGTTTCGAGCGTCTCTTTATTCCAGGGACGATTTGAATCAACCTGCACGTCTGCCGTAAGCAGCGCGCGAGCTTCTATCGCAATCGCTACGCTCGCGTTTTGAAGCATTGAGCGAACGGCGACGATAGATCCAACGCCGATGGCTATCGAGAGGAAGAAGAAGACCAGCCTGCGCCACGAAGCTCGTAGCTCGCGCCGCGCCATTTGAAAAATGAACTTCAAGACAATGCCTCCATTGACGTGTCTTCAATCTCGCGGCTCAAATCCATCTCGCTGCTATCGCTTGCGACGCGACCGTCCCTTAAAGAGATTTGCCGGTCTGCGAGCGCGGCAAGCTCGTGGTCGTGCGTGACAAGGACGAGCGTAGCGTTACGCTTTCGATTCATCTCGACCATCATCTCGAATACGTGGCGTCCGTTTCGCGAATCGAGATTGCCCGTCGGCTCGTCCGCCAGAAGAATTGACGGGCCATTGGCGAAAGCGCGGGCGATGGCTACGCGCTGCTGTTCTCCGCCCGAAAGCTGCGAAGGGTAATGATGCGCGCGCGCAACCAGATCAACGTCTTCCAGTAAACGTTGCGCGCGGTCTCGCGCATTGCGCAGTCCTCGAATCTCCATCGGCGCGAGAACGTTTTCAAGCGCAGTGAGCGATGGCATCAGGTGAAAAGATTGAAAGACGAAACCGATCTTTTCGCCTCTGAGTTCTGCAAGCGTGTCCTCATTCATCCCTGTGATGTTTTCGCCGTCAATTAAAATCTCGCCCGATGTCGGCTCATCAAGCCCCGCGATTAGACCGAGCAGCGTTGATTTACCGCTGCCCGATGGGCCGACCAGCGAGATGAACTGTCCGTCAGGGATGTTCAAATCGAGCGAGTGCAAAATGGTGAGCATCTCCGTGCCTGAGCGAACAATCTTGGAAACCTTGTATAATTCGATCATGAAACTTTTTCTACTCTGTATATTGTTACCAGCAATCTTTGGTCTTTCAGCCTGCAAGGGCGAGACATCTAAACAAGCCGCCTCTGCGCCATCGGAACCCCCCTCGGCTGCGACGCCCGCGCCTCAAACGTCTTCTAAGAGTGTAGCGAAGATAATCGCTTTCGGCGACAGCCTCACGGCAGGCTTTGGTTTAAAGCCCGAAGAAAGTTATCCGTCGCTTTTGCAAAAGAAGCTCGAAGCGGACGGCTACGCATACGAAGTCGTCAACGCAGGCATCTCAGGCGATACGTCTGCGGGCGGAGTCCGCCGCATTGACTGGTCGCTGGAAGGCGATGTGAAGATAGTGATACTTGAGCTTGGAGCAAACGATCTTTTGCGCGGTCAGCCGATCAGCGCGATGCAGAAGAACCTCAGCCAGATCATCAGTCGCGTGAAAGCGCGCGGCGCTGAGGTGTTACTCGCGGGCATGGAAGCGCCGACGAACTCCGGGCCGGATTATCGCCGTTCAGTTCACGAAGCGTTTCAAACGCTTGCGCGAGAGCATGACGTTGCGCTCATACCGTTCTTCCTTGATCGCGTCGCGGGCATTGAATCGCTCAATCAAGATGACGGCGTTCATCCGACTGTGGAAGGAACAAAGATCGTGGCCGAAACTGTCTATCAATCGCTAAAGCCGTTGTTGAAGAAATAAGTTGAAGAATTGTAGGGGCAGAGGCTTGTCCCTGCTTCTTTGTTAAAGCCGTAGAATAATCGCGAAGCGGCTTGCTCAATCGCGCTCGCGAAACGCAAAATGCTTCATCGCGTTAAAACGATCAACACCATTTGGAGGCAACCGTCTATGTGTTCCAGTCCCACTTTATGAGTAAATTATTCGCGTTTTGCGTTCTGGCTATCAGCGTTTTAAGTCTCAGCGCATATCAATCGCCTCAACCACAGTCTTGACCGACGATGTGAAGGCGGCGCTCGCGCGCATATCCGCAGATTCGCTGCGCGGCCATCTTTCGTTCATCGCTTCCGACGCGCTCGAAGGACGCAACACGCCGTCGCGAGGTCTCGACATCGCAGCCGAATACATAGCCGCTCAGTTCCGTCGCGCAGGGCTTGAGCCTGTAGGCGATGACGGTTATTTCCAGACGGCGAACTGGATGGTGGCCGAGCGCAATATGGATGATTTCGAGTTGAGAATCCGCGACGGCAAAGAAATGATCATCGTAAGCAAAAATCAGATCAGTCTGTCGTTTGATGGCGCGCTCAATCTTGCGCGAGCGGCAATCATCAAGATTGATTACAAAGACGCGGCGGCGATTTCTGCGCTCAAACCTGAGCAGGTAGAAGGCAAAATCATCATAACCGAAATACCGGACTTTCGCAGCGCGCCTCGGGATCAGCGAATGCAGTTGTATCAGGCTCAAAGCGGATTCATATCGAAAGTGAGCGCGCTCAAAGCTGCGCTGGTCATCTCGGTTGATCGGCTTAACGCGGTTGGCAGCGGCTCAGGACAGGGGCGATTGATTGATCCTGAAAGTCCGCCGGGCGATGCATGAATCTACGGCGTGCCTTTGATTACAGTCCACGATCAGAAGTGTCGTGAATCTTTACGACGCGATGAAAGCGGGCGCGGCTCCGATTGATGCTACGTTGAAACTGCCTGCTCCTGTTGAAAAGCCCGTCAAGATTCGCAACGTCATCGGCCTGCTTCGCGGCTCCGACCCTGTGCTCAAAGACACCTATGTGCTGGTGACTGCGCATTACGATCACTTAGGTATGCGAGCACGGAAATTCGGGAGACAATATTTTCAACGGCGCGAATGATGACGGCAGCGGCACTGTGTCTGTCATCGAACTGGCGGCGGCGCTAACGACTCTCAAAGAGCGCCCAAAACGAAGCTTGATTTTTATGACTGTCTTCGGTGAAGAGAAAGGCTTGCTCGGTTCGCGTTATTACGGTCGCCATCCCGTGTTTCCCATCGAGAAGACCGTCGCCGATGTGAACCTGGAACAGGTAGGCCGCACGGACAGCGACGAAGGGCCGCAACTCTCTAACGCTTCGATGACGGGATTCGATTTTTCCGACTGTAGGCTTGACCTTCAAGGCTGCGGGAGAGATGACGGATGTCAAAGTCTACAAGCACGAGCGCAACAGCGATGCCTTCTTTGGCCGCAGCGACAATCAGGCTTTAGCGGATCAAGGCGTGCCCGCGCATACATTGTGCGTTGCGTATGTTTACCCTGATTATCACGGACTCGGAGACCACTGGGATAAGATTGATTACGCGAACATGGCGAAAGTGAATCGCTGCGTGGCATTGGGGCTAGTGATGATTGCCAACAACCCGGAAGAGCCGAAGTGGAACGAAGCTAACCCGAAGGCCGCGCGTTACGTGAAAGCATGGAAAGAGCGATCACGGCAAAGCGAAACTAATTTAAAAAATTGAAATAGCGATCAAGCATGGGAATTTTTTTGTTACTGCTCTTTGATGTTTGGAGAACTCTGAGGCGGCTCGGAGGGCTTGGGCTGATACTGATGGGCGTGCTTGACAGCTCTGTGATTCCGACACCGGGCGGGCTGGATGCTCTCACGATAGTCCTTGCGGCGAGAGAGAAAGAGCTATGGTTTTACTACGCAGCGATGGCCGTCATCGGGTCGGTGCTTGGCGGGTATTTAACATATCGTCTGGGGCGCAAAGGCGGCGAAGAAGCTCTTGAGCGACGGTTATCGAAAAAGAGATTGCAGAGCGTGCATAGCGCATTCGAGCGTTGGGGATTCGGTACAGTGTTTATTCCTGCGATAATGCCGCCGCCGTTTCCACTCAGCCCTTTTTTACTCGGCGCGGGCGCGACTGAATTATCCGTTGAAAGAAATACCTGCTCGCGCTGACAGCAGGCCGAACGATCCGTTTCACGCTCGTTGCATATCTGGCATCGCTGTACGGGCGGTCGTTGATCAATCTTTTTGCGCAGCATTATGTGACGATACTCATCGTGTTGATCGCGCTGGCTGTGGTCGGAGGTCTGATCTTTATGATTTACCGCTCGCGCCACAGACGAAAAGATGAACAGGGATTGGACGAAGCTTGACCCCGGAAAATTCTAATTCAATAAGGTAGCATCTGAATAAACAATCAAAGAAAAGCGGCGGGCGTAATAAGCCCGCCGCAAAGGTTTTTAGCCTGCCGCCCGTCTGGTAGCCTGGGCGATCACAGGCTCATTAATCGTGACTAAATTGCTTTCTCGGCTGGTTGGTATCGGTGTCAACGTTACCCGCGCCCGGATCTCGTCGGCCTGAAGAAAAATCCCGTTGTTGTCCTCATCGAGGACGCTTGCGGGCAAAAAGAGTTGGATGGCCCGTGTGAAATGCACGCTTGTCCCACTGAATACCGTAGTCGCTTCGAATATAGTACGCAGGATGTCGTCTGTGCCGTCACCCGGCGTATCGTCTCCGATAAGCTGACAGACCTCACGATAGTTCTGCTCAGAAGCCAGGTCATGATTGCTGGCAGAAACCACATAGCCAACTTGGACACTAACGTTAGTGCTGTTGGGTATGCGTTGTATTGTTAAAGTTATGGGTTGAATTGATGCCATAATAGTCTCTCCTTTTTGTTCCCTGCTAAGATGTCAGGGTGTCCAGTTTTGGTTCAATTAATAATTTAAGCAGCCTCATCGAGCGTTACGATTAATGCTTCGTATCACCTGGGCTGCGCTTCGCTGCATAGGTTGTTAGATGGTTTGTCAATTTCGGTTGTGTCAGGCGCAAAGTACCTCCTAGATTGTATAGACGCAATATAGAGCGAAACTCATTCTCTATTTTTTTGCCTGGATACAGCCAAGCTGATTAATAAACTTCATACCGGCAAGAAAGGAATCTTTCCTTAAAGCTACTTGCCTACTCTTATAAGATGAAAGGGGAAAAACATTTCACAGCTATATAAAAGCGCGGGAATGGTTGAGCCGCCGGAGAAATTCGCCGTTCCTGTTCTGGTGCTCAACGGCGAGGCGGATGTGGCTAGCCGGAAGTCATTCCGATTTGCAGGCTCTCCGTTTGATCTCAGATTCGAGAGTTAAGATTTGAAATACGAAATCATCTTTTCGCCGTCGCACTCAGAACCGCTTGCGCGGCTTGCTCAACCGTAGGCGAGATGATGTCGTCGCCGTTGGATTGGGCTTTGGCTTTGAACTGTCTCTCAATAGCCGCAGTCGCATTGTCCGGCGCTTGCAATTTAACGTCGAGCGTCAATTGATCTTTCGCCTTCACGTCCTGCGATACTTCCGCCGCCGTTATGATTGCCGTCGAAGCAACTTGGCCCGCTACTGCGCCTGCTGTGCTTCCGCCAATGCCGCCCAATGATGCGACACTGCTTAATGCAGGCGCGAATGAAGCGAAACGGCTTCCGCCTTTCTTATGCTCGACGTTCGTATAAATCACGAAGTCACATTCTTTCTGCTTAGCCTCCGCATCAATCAAAGACGGCAACTTGGCTTCGATCATCACGAGTTCGATGTCAGGGCTTTTCAAGTTTTGAGCCATCGCGTTTTGAACTGCGGCGGCTAATTCCGTTGCGCTGAGTCCGTCGCCGACGCTGCCCGTCTTCACAGCGACCAAACCGAGGCGAACTACTCCTTCTTTCTTCGGGCCGACTTCGCGAGTCACATTATCCGCCTGCTTGCTTGCCGCGTCTTTCACGCTGGAATTCTCATCTGCTGGCCGCGTGGTTGCATTTGCGATGTCATTGTTTGATTTGCTGAAAGAAGCTCCCGAAAAACTTTTGACTTCGCGGTAATCGGCAGGAACGTCGAACAGCGCGGCATCGAGCGTTGCTTCGGAAATCTCGATGACTTCCTGCTCTATGGTAAAGCTCGGATTGCCGCTTTCATCGAACATCGTGGTCTTCGTCCACACCGGATAACCTTTAGTCGCGGGGCCAACCTGTTTGACTTCATTGCGATCCTGACAGCCCGATTGAGTCGCAGGATTATAGCCCTGATAAGCATTACTCATGTCGCAGTCCAGCCCGAACGTGAAATCAATGTACCATGCGTCAATCTCCATTTTGCTTTTGATCTTATTGCAAGCGTCGGGCGAAGAATCGGTCGTCATCGTCATAATGAGATGCCGCGCGGGGTAGCCGAAAATCTTTTTGCGCTCGCCCGTGTCTTTGGTAGTGATCGTGGTTGTTATCACGCCGCCGCGCGCAGTCGCGGTTTCTTTCGCGCGAGGCTGATTCGTGGCACGCTCGGCGTTCCGGGTTGGCTGATTAAATTCCGTTACGATATAAGTTTTTGTTTGCGGCATGATCTGTAAAGATCGCTGAAGATCACACTGTATTACGGAAATCATCATTCCGTTCGCCATCTCCGTGCGCTGGCGGCGACCTTTTATATACGTAGTCTGTTCGGAAATGCTACTGCCCTGTGTGCTTTTTGATTTGATCTTAACGTCTGCGCGAACGATAGTGTCGCAAACCGCAAGGCAAATCATAACGGCAATCGCGCTTGCTGCTCGCCTGATAATGCTTTCCATAAAATAAATCTCCTTCGATGCAAAACTCTTATTTTCGCGGCAGCACGCTCGTTTTTATGAGGCGTGCTTGCTCTCATATAGCTAACGCGCAACAAGAGCGCAAAAAGTATCATGCGAAAAAAATCTTATGCGCGAAAACGTGATTTTGCTAGCGGTTGCGCAGCGACGCGCCGTTAAGCTACGATTAAAAGTGCGAATCAGCTTGCCGAGCGGAGCGAATCACAAATTAAGCTTGGGAATGGCTCCTTTCTCATCGAATCAAACAGCGCAGGCAGTTAGCAGTAGCCCGACCGTGAGGGAGGGCACAGATATTTATGAACGAACAAGGGACGGAAAGCGCAACCCAACTGCTGATCCAGCTATCGAATGGCAACCACACCACGGTTGACCTTTTGCTGCCGCTCATCTACGACGAAATGCGAAGTCTGGCGGCGAATTACCTGCGCCGCGAACGCCCGGATCACACACTGCAACCGACCGCGCTTGTGCACGAAGCTTACCTGCGACTGGTAGACCAGACGAGAGTCACCTGGCAGAACCGCGCGCATTTTTTCGGCGTCGCCGCTCAGATAATGCGTCGTTTGCTGGTAGATTATGCCCGCAAACACAATGCGGAAAAACGCGGCGCAGATTTCCAGAAACTCGCTCTGGATGAGAATATAGATAAAGCGGTCGAGCGCGGCTCGGAGATCATCGCGCTCGACCGCGCGCTGGAATCGTTGGCCGAAATAGATCAGCAAAAAGCGCGCATTATCGAACTGCGCTATTTCGGAGGTTTGACGGTCGAAGAGACTGCAGAGGTTATGGGCGTCACTCCTGTTACCATCAATCGTCACTGGCGGATGGCGAAAGCCTGGCTTCAAGGTCAGATGAAAGCGCAGTGATCGGCCAATTTCGCGCACTCTTCATATAACCGATTATTTATGTCACCCGAACGCTGGCAACAAATCGAAGACATCTTTCAGACCGCGCTCGACCTCGCGCCCGAAGAACGCAATCCCTACGTCACAAACGCGTGCGCGGGAGATGCGGATTTAAAACAACAAGTGGAAACGCTGCTCACTCAATATCACGAGACAAATAAGCTTCTCGATGAAACGTTGAGCGTGCACGGCGATATGCACGCGCTGGCTGCGCTCATTGATGATGAAAGCGATCCGATGATTGGCCGTCGCGTCGGCGCGTATCGCATCGAACGCGAAATCGGTCGGGGCGGCATGGGCGCAGTATACGAAGCCGTGCGCGCCGACAACATGTTTCGCAAACGCGTCGCGATCAAGCTGGTCAAACGCGGCATGGACACGGATTTCATCCTGCGCCGTTTTCGCAACGAGCGACAAATCCTGGCTACGCTCGATCACCCGAACATCGCGCGACTCTTGGACGGCGGCACGACCGACGATGGCTTGCCTTACTTCGTTATGGAATACATCGAAGGGCGGCCTTTGTATTATTACTGCGACGAACAACGTTTGAGCATTGCTGAACGATTGAGACTTTTTCGGCCCATCTGCGATGCCATTCATTATGCGCATCAGCGACAAGTCATTCACCGCGACATCAAGCCATCAAATATTCTGGTGACGCCCGACGGCACGCCGAAACTTCTGGACTTCGGCATAGCAAAACTATTAGACCCGGAACTGGCCGTCGAGACAATTGATGTAACATTGACGGCGATGCGATTGATGACGCCTGAGTATGCCAGCCCTGAACAGGTGTTGGGCGAAATCGTTACGCCCGCCTCAGACATCTACAGCATGGGCGTGCTGCTTTATGAGCTTCTGAGCGGACATCGCCCGTATCGTCTGAAGAACCGCGCGCTGCACGAGGTCGCGCGCGTCATATGCGAAGAAGAGCCGGAATCATTGATCGCGAGCCTGACGCGCGAAAACAATCTTGTGCCGAGCAATGCAATCGAAAGCGAGACGCTCGAATATCTTTACCGCGCTCGCAATTCCAGCGTCGAGAATTTGCGCCGCGAGCTTTCGGGCGACCTCGAACGCATCATCATGAAGGCTCTCAGAAAAGAGCCGCGCCATCGTTACCAGAATGCCGCCGAATTGCGCGACGACATAACGCGCTACCTGGACGGCAGCCCTGTCGTTGCGCCGCCCTTTGTTCGCTCTTCAACCAGACGCACGCGCGATACTGCAAAGACGAACGCGGATGAACTGTCAATCGCCGTTCTGCCTTTCAAATTGATCGGGCCGCGAGGCAGCGAGGATACCGGCGACGAGTATCTCGGCATAGGGCTGGCCGATGCGCTGATTACCAGATTGAGCAACGTGCGTCGTTTCGTTGTGCGACCGACGAGCAGCGTCTTGACTTACAGCGGAGGCGACACGGGCGACCCGATGACCGCCGGAAATGAACTCGGCGTTGATTACATCATAGACGGCAACATACGGCGCGTAGGCGAGACTCTGAGAGTTGCCGTTCAGTTGCTCGAAGTCAGCGAAAACGCGACGCGGTGGGCGGGGCGATTTGATGAAAGATTCACAGATGTTTTGAGGCTTGAAGATTCCATATCCGAGCAAGTCGCCGTCGCGTTGATTCCACAATTGACCGGCGAAGAACAACAACAGCTAGCCAAACGCGGCACCGAAAACGCGCAGGCTTACGAAGCATACCTGCGCGGGCGTTATCACTGGCACAGCCTGAGCGAAGAAGGCTTTGTAAAAGCGATAAAAGATTATCAACGGGCCATTACGCTCGATCCTGATTACGCTCTGGCATACGCAGGAATAGCCGACTATTACATCTTCCTCGGCATCTTTGCCGTGCTGCCGTTTGCCGAAAGTTCTGCCGCTGCCAAAGAAGCTGCACAGAAGGCTATAGAGTTGGACGACACGCTCGCTGAAGCTTACGCCGCGCTCGGTTTCGCTATCGTCTGCCACGACTTTGACTGGCCCGTCGCGGAAGAGCAGCATCTTCGCGCGATTGAGCTTAATCCGAACAGCGCGACGGCGCACAACTGGCACACTTTTCATCTATTGCAACGAGCGCAATTTGATGAAGCTATCAACGAAGCAAAACGCACAATAGAGCTGGACCCTGTCTCTCCGCTCATCACGCTGACGCTTGCGTGGTGTTATTATCACGCTCGCCGCTTTGATGCGGCGCTCGCCGTTCATCGCAAGCTGACAGAGAGTGATCCGCGTTTTGCTTACGGTCGCGCGGTCTACAGTTGGGTGCTGAGATGCGCGGGGCAGTACGAAGAAGCCGTCACTCAGGCAGAGAAGTCAGTTGAATTAGGAGGCGACGGGCAGATCTATGTGTCAGGGCTTGGCGCGGCTTATGCAAGCGCTGGCCGGACGGACGAAGCGCGCGAAATCATCAACCAGTTAAAAGAGAGGTCGCGCACAGGTTATATCTCGCCATATCTTCTCGCTTTGATTTATTGCAGCCTCGGCGAGAAGGAGCAAGCCCTCGCGCTTATGCAGGAAGCTATCGCAATCGGCGACGCATGGATATGCTGGTTCCTGGTTGACCCGCAGTTGGATTTGCTGCGCACAGACCCGCGCTTCCGCGAGATGACAAGGCAGACGAACAACCCTGCGGCCCTTGCCTGATATAAGCGTAGAATAGAAAGCCTTGAAAGGGCATTCTATATCGAAGTCATGTTATTCAGGTTCCGGCCTTTCGTCCGGGTGGTTTCCAATCTTTTCCGAATACGATTTCTACCCAGGCATTTTCCAGCGATGTCGGGTTGGACGGATTCTTCATGTCAAACTCACCCGTAGTCATAACTATGACATTATCCTTCTGATTGTTCGCGAGATGTCGCTGTATCAACGCAGCTATCACAGCGGCTCGTCGCCCCGCGTATTCCCAATTACGCTGTAATCTTCCAAGATAACTTTTGTCTTCAGCCTTTGGGTCATCCATTTGATTGGAATGGCCGATAATGAATATATAAGGAAACTCTTTCTGCGATTGATTATAGTCCCGAGCTATTTTTTTCACTCTTAAATCAGTCTTCTGCGGATCGACAAGTCTGGTGACCGGGCGAGTATAAAAATCAGCGGCCAAAAAGGATTCCGAGGCAAGCTTGAAGTTGCCGCCTTCACGCTGATTTAAATCATTCTTGTTTTTCTCCTGGCTGTATAGGTAGGAACTGATTAGTGTGATGACGAGCAGCACGGCCAGCAGCGACAGAATCAGATCGGTTCCCGGCCCGAACTGATTACTATCTTCCGACAAAAAATCATTCAATCGCTTCATAGACGAGCCTCGTTTCAATCTGCCCGAACAGTGCTTACCATCTTATAGAGGTTATAAATTCCCGAAAGCTCCGTCGTCTTGGCCGGGTTAAATACCTGGCCTGCTCGATCGCCCTGCTCATATCTCCTATCTTGCGTGATAGGTCTTGTAAATCTGTCTTGAGCGAATGAGCTGAATAGGCGTCTCTGTTCGAGTTTTGTTGTAATTGTTTGTAGACGGTCTTGATTGCAATAATGCTTTCAGTTATTAAGGCTTTAATGTGATCTTCAATCTTTTTCAAGTCTTCCGCCGCTCTGTGTGATTGGCCCTGCAAGGCCCCATTCAGCGTGCTGATAGAGTTATTGAAGGTCGCCAACTGTTTTGATATTTGAAAGACGTTCACGCCAAGCGCATCCGACATCTGCTTTTCAGCCTGGATGACGCTTTGTTGTAACGTTGTGCCCAGGTTCTTCAGTGAAATCACGTCGTATACGCCTCTGACGTCATCAATGAATTCTTGTTGCGCGCTGCTGGCCTGTTTCAAAAACCCGTCGAACTGCACTCCGGCAACGGAAAGCTTGCCGATCCCTGTCTGAATCTGATCTGTTTGATCTTTAATCTGTTTCTGAATGTCTATGATTCGTTGAGAGAGTGTCCTGGTTTGTTCGTAAACCCTGTTACTCAAGTCACTCACAGTGGCATTGATCTGGTTGAATTCTGCCAGAAAGTGATCCTTGTTGATTGAATTGCGGGCCAGAGAAAGCATGATAATAGCCGCGCTTTCCATGTACTTAAAATACGATTCCTGCCGTTTGCGCAGCAGCAGCAGAAAGAATCCCAGTATCACGGCAACTTCCAGTCCTGCGAGGCTGGCGCTGAAAGATATGATAAGCCCATCAAACATCTTCTGGATGATTCGCAGTAAAGCGTCGCCGCTTTGCGGGTTGCTCAAATTTCCGGCTCTTATAGCGATCAGCAAGCCGATAAACGTTCCGAGTATGCCCAGCCACAGCGCGATTTTTTGCAGGTTCTGTAGTTTGAAAATATCATCGAGCGGCTCTTCGCGATATGACTGTATGACGTTGACGCTCGATTCAAATTTGCGATCTTTCGCTTCTTTGCAAATGTGTTGAAACAGGCGAATCATCGCCGGAGGCGGATTGCTTGGATTGTTAGGCACGATGGCCTGTTCCAAGTGTTCCAGTTCGACGCGCGCCCTTCTGCCCGACTCAATCTCCCGCAGGCAATTTGCCCCTCGCCATTCTATCTCGCAAATAATGGCTGTCTCCATGTCGAGCTTTGCCAGCGCCTTTATCGATATTATCGCGCCCCATAAAGCCAAAAGCTGAACAATGATGGTTAAAGCCCCCCATCCATCAGAAAAATCATAGGTGTACGGGGCAAGGATATACATAGAAATGATGCTAATGCCGACTATGACGAGGAAAGAGAGTTGACCTCGCCAGAATGACGCCTGCTTCAACAGGTCATTCGTCGAAGCCCCGGCAACTGCCTGTCGTAAAGCAGAATCAATGGAACCCCAGTCTCTCATTAATCGCCCTCCTCTTGCCCATTGTTGTTGGTGGATTTTGGCGCGGCTAGAAGCCTAGAGAACTCTGTCAAGCTGGCTTTTCTGGCGGAATTCGACAGGAAAATATTCTCGACCTCCTCGATGGAAGGTATGGATTCAGGCGCAAATCCCTCTCTAATCTGTCTTATCTTTTCGTCTATTTCCGCGATTTCCTCCTCTGTGCCCGTCTGCGTCGTCAGATAAGTGCGTCTCTCCAGCAGCTTCCTGACCTGCGTCAGCTTCTCCTGATTGATCTCCATGTCGGCGGCTGCTTTGTCATCAAGATAGCTTCCGGCCAGTCTCAGCCTCTCTTCATAGCGACCGATCTGTTGCTGATTTGTAGCTGCCTCTAAGACGGTATGCTCTCGATAGACAGTGTTTATATTTATGATCAGGCCGAATTCTTCGGCCACATTTTTCTCGACCAGGGCCTTGATCAAAGTCTCTATCTCGGTCCGGCGATCATGGTCTTTATACACCAGTAAATCACTCGGGAAAGTCCGTAATGTTGCGCCGACATATTCTTCCAGATGTTGCTTGATTTGATCTATTTTGTAATTGCGCATCTGAAATTTGTGCCAGCCCAGCGGATCAACGGTATCCACATTGAACTTTCCTTTGAAGACCACGCTCTCCCCGCCGTGCAGCGAGCGTATCTCGACCGTGAACGGACATATCGTTTCTTGAAGCTCTTTGAACCTTATCATCAGGTCTGTATCAACTACTTTTGGGATTACATTAATGACCTCTGCGTGGTATTTCTCCGTCAGCTCTTTTCTGATCAGTTCGATCAACTCTCTCTCCACTGACTTTTCGCCGACTTTGTCAGGAAATTTGAATTGCATGTAAAATCGTTCAGGCTCTACGGTGTGCAGGAATTGGGTTGTTACATCTATAACAGATTGTCTCATCAAATCCGGGATGTTCTGCTGCTGGTTGAGGAAGGTCTCTATTTTTTCCAAGTCGGGAATTCTCGCAGTAACTACGATGTGTAACTTGACATGGACATTGCGAAGCCTGGTTTCAAATGTCGCATCTTCTGAGGGGACAGGGAAATTATCTTTCCATTTGATTGGCTCAAGGTCGGGCACCGTTATAAGTTGTTTTATCTCGTACCCGATGATCTCCGCTTCGGCGCTCAAAGAGAACTTTATACATTCTTTAATCGGCTCAAATCTTATGAGCAGGTCAATATACCTGGTATAGAAAAGACATTGAGAAACAATCCGATCAAGTCTTTCCTTAAGCCAGGATTTCAGGTCGGGAGAGTTTGCAGCTTTGTATCTGGCAATGTCTGTGAGGATCATCTGAACCTTGTTATTGATGAGAATTGGTTCCGGGTACTCCTGCACTTCGCATATGACATCCCTTTGATCCTGAAAGAAGAATTGCAGATTATCGGGAATCGCAGGCTTAAGGTTGAGGGGCGATACTTTCCGCCCCGCCGGTTTCAACGCGTCATTGAGGTGATTGATGAGCTTCTCTTTTACAGGCCCATGGTTCAGTTCCGTGCAGAACTGTTGCATTGATACATTCTGCTTTATGTAGCTCCTGACCTCTTGAAGCACCAGTTGGTTCAGTTCCTGATTTTTAGAGTAATGCAGTATGGCGTTGGTCTTGTTACCCTCGTCAACTTCCAACTCGGCCTCAAGGCTAAGATCCTGTTCCTCGCCATAATCCTTCACGCGGATGGCAAGGTGATCTTTAACCACAGGTATCGGCCCGGAAGATTTCTCAGCGTCCAGTGAAAGCGTAACCTGAAAAAGGCTCAAGCCAGTCTCTTTCAGTACCCAGGTTTTTATCTCATCTTGCAGACCGCCTCTGCTCTTAAAATAATTCTCGATTAATCGATTCAGGTCATAGCGGCTGTATTCGATAAACCACCTTATGATGTGGCCTTCAAGAACTTTGACGGGCGAGTCGGACTTATGAAATAGCGCGCTGGCGACTTGTTCTTCATTTCCGGGCCTGCAACTTACCGCCATAAGACTCAAAGAAACATCAACGCTGTTTTCATGACCCGGCAACCGGAAACCGGGTATCTCAATTTTATCGACAATATTGAGAGCGTCACTGTCGTTAGAAACTCGGTAATATCTCAAATTACCGAAGCTCCCCAAGATGTTCTTTTTGACGACCTTCCTGTTTTTAGCGTTTATGATGATTATCTTCTGCGCGTCGGCATCCGGTTTCTCGTAGGCGTTGATTTTTTTTATGACAGTGTCCAAGGCCAGGATTTGAGCCATATTGATCTCCTTTTTTTCGCCCGGAGTTAGAAAGTTTTGGGTTGTCTCTGCAACCTTCTGAAGTTCACTAACAGTTTTCTTATAAGGTTTCGCTTCCAGATTAATTCTTTTCGCTGGTTGCGATCCGCATATTCGAGGTCATCGAGGGCAAACATGATCAGATCGCTCATCTGTTCCCAATACAGGATCATGATATGCTGAATATGTTTTTGATTAGTCTGGTCAGTCTTTTCTATGATCTGCCCCAAAAACATATTCATCACCGTGCTGGCAGTGAAATCGGGATTCGATGAGGCGCTGGCTTGGCTGCCAGTCACATCGTCTTCGCCGGGTTCGGAGTAGAGCATGTTATAGTTGCCGGAAACCACGAAGCCTGATTCGGCGGCGTCCTGCACAGGCTGGCCAAGCAGTATGAACATCCATATGGAAATCAAAGCCGGGAGCAACTGGTTGAGATTTTCGTCGAAATCTTTACCATCCGTTATATATTTCATACCGGGATGGAAAAGCCATCTTGTGAGAAGATCAAAATCGCTCGCGGCTGCGTTAGCATCTTCGGCAGCAAACAGCGGATACCGGCAAGGCCATACGCCATAATTTTTCGGATCGTATCTGTATGTTGTCTCAAGGCAATACTCGATCATCAAACGCAGCGCGAACCTGTTCCAGAACGAATACTTTTGAGGATCGCAATCCGAAGCAGGCAGCCACTTCTGAATCATGCCCATAATTTGATATATGTTGCGCCCCATCTTCTTCACTTCGCCATACAGGTAATCGTATGTTTGAATGCGTATTTCTTCGTCGCCTTGATTGAGCAGTCGGCTCATCCAGTAGAATTCGTCGAAGTTCGGAGCGAATCGCAAATGCCGGATTATTTTCAACGCCGTGTCGTGAAGATTTGTTACCAGCAGTTGGCTCATCAGCGCGCTTATGACTTCCGCCAGTTGCGGGTAAGTCAGCATCTCGCGTATCAATTCCGAAATACGCTCATAGACCTGGGCTTCTGTCCTCAGCCCCCCCGATTTGTTTATGAGTTGAATTATAGGCTCTCTTGAATGCGAAACGGCAGCTTCATCAAACGCAAAATAATCCCTGATTATTCTAATGACTTCCGGCAGCCATTCCTTGCCGTAATAATCCGGGTAGCTTAACGCCATGTCCACGATCAGATTGATTACATTTTTCGCAATGCTTTTTGACGAGTCGAAAAGCAATCCGCTGTCTTGAACGGATGTGAACTTATTCTGAATGTATAGGCTATACTCTTCTTCGAGGTAACTCTTCAAACCATCTCTGCGCCCGATGTCGGAAAAAATCATGGTCTTTGAATCTTTGCTGGCTATAAGGCGACATTCCCTTGATATCTTATCCGAGCTTTCTTTCCATATCTGAATGAGTGACCTCTCTTTTTGAATTTCTACTGCTTTGACCGTTCCGTCTTCGGCTTTTTGATTGACTGGAACGGTAATCGTCATCGTTTGATTGCCCAGCAACACTGACACGAGGCGATTAAATTGGTTGGGATTCAAGTTTGGAAAGAATGTGGCGGCGTACAAGACCGTATTGTGAATCGGCTTTTCATCATTGAATACGGGATCGTTTTGAATCGGAGCGCCGGATACTCCGCCCTGCTCAATTACATTCAGCAACGCGCCGTTTTTAATGCAGGTATTTACCTGCCCGCAAAATTCGCGCTCGTCTTTACTCCATTTTCCCTGTTGTCGTTGTCGCTGTATCTGCTCTCCCAGATAAACGTACTGATCGGGGTAATGCCGTCTCAACAGGTGTGGTAAAAAAGGAAGCCCCCACAGGCTGAAATGAAATTCCTGATTTTTGCCATTGAACCGGCTGCCAATCTTTTCTGCATCAACAAGGCAGATCAATAACAGGTCGTTGCTTTTCAAATCCCGCTTAATGTCTCCACACCCGTTTACTGTCGCGTTAAACAACGAATCCAAAAACTTTTGCGCCATGTCACTGAGCGCGTCCACGACGATAACGGTTTGCGATTCCACCTCGACCTTCTTTTTCAGTAACAGGTAAATGCCCAGATCGGTATTCTGTTTCCCTACCCTCTCGAAATTGAGCAGCCGCCTGTGCTTATCCTCAATCCCGATCTCTTCTATAATTGCGAAGGCAGCGGCTTGAGCTATTTTATGGTCTATGCAACTGAGTAGTACGAGGCGGTCTTGCTTCAATGCGTTGGATTTGATCGCGAGTTCTTCCGAGAAGAATTCAGGTATGTCTTGATATTTTTTCTCATATAGTTCCGTAGTAAATTGTATAAATGACCAGCTTTCAATTTCCTCCGCAGTCCCATGAACAACAGTAAGATTGTTCGCAATGATGGCATCGTTACCCTGCACCGCAGTGATTTGCCCCACAGTCGAATGTTGTACTACTGTTTTATCTTCTATCTTCTTTTCATTTCCCTGAATCCGGTTCAAGTTTTTCGCAAAAATATTTTTGTCGCTCTTCAGATTGAACTGTTCCAGGTCTGACTTCTTTATGCCGGGCTTATTTTCGACCTTTTTTTTCTTGTTACCCTGATTCTGTTGCGCAGCATTTCCGGCCTGTGCTCCACCTGACGGATTTAATTGCTGAGGTGTGTTCTGAGAGGCTGAGCCGCTTTGCGGCAATGCCTGTCCTGGCGAACCCGCTATCGGGTTCGCGACCGGGTTGTTGTTTTGCACAGGCGCAGGGCAGTGAATGCAATGCGAGGAATCAGGCGACGTTTGTTGGCACTCAGAGCAAACAAAATCCATAGTCATCCTTTTCTGCGCCTGCCAATCTCAACAAACAAAACTATCCTCAAGCGCAAAAGCACTGACGGTTTAAATACATCTACCGGATATAATTAAAAAGTCTTTAGTAAGCGGCCTTAAATGCTGACGACGGCTCAGGTTTAAAGCGAGCGTTTCGGGTTCCCTCCGCCAAACGAAATCTATAACTCGATACTGCTATTGCCACTGATAATTCATGAGTGACAGAAGGGGGTGGAAAATTTCATTGGACCGGAATTTGTATAAGCGATAGCAGTATGCCGGGAGCAGTTCTAGAAAGATTCTGCCTGAACCGCTCCCGACTGCCACGGGCAAACCTTTTACTGTCAAACTCTCTAGCGCCTTTAGCGATCACCTTGGTTTTTGTTAACTAGATTTCCAATAATCATAGCCCCGTCTCCGTTAACCCTGTTCACCTGTCCAACCTTCGAGCCCTTGACCTTCACTGAGAAGCCGCCTTGATTTGAATGCGCGTCTTTATCGCTTTTGGTTCGCTGCTTACTCTCAGGCTCAGGCTGGTCGCTTTGGCAGGCTGCCGTATTTGATAACGGCTGCGAAGCGTCCGCCCCATCTTTTATCAGCATTTCAGGAATCTTGAATGCAGGAATACCTTCGATGCGCAATTGACTCTTAGCCAGATCGAAAGCGTCTTTTACGGAACGCCCAAAGGCAAGAGCCTGATAGAAATAAGCGGCAAAAACTATTGCCGCTTTGTCTCCTATCGCCTTGTTCATCCCAATAGTGAAATCGATTATCTGAGAGAACGATTTCAGTTGATATTTTGAGTAGCAGGCATTTAAGACCACTATCCGAATGTTATCTTTGAGAACATTGAATAAGCTGGCTAGAGCTTCCTTACGGACAGGCTTCATATCGCCGGAATTATCTTCCAATATGATCCCGTTGGTCTTATGCCCGTGGCCGCTGAAGTGAACTATGTGCGGCTGGTGGCGGAGCAATGCTTTTTGCAGGTCTCCTGTCCTCACAGCCTCAACCGAGATGAACTCAAAGCAATCCCGCTTCGTGCCGATTTGAATCTTTTCATCAATCTCGCGCGCCTCTTCGTCTACGCGTAAGTGATAGGTATTTAACGGATTAGCTGCCATGAACAACACTTTGATTTTATCTGCCATCGTAGCTCCTTAATCGAGATGTATTGGTTCGGGCAGTAAAGGCTGCTCACTGAATAGGTGACAAGGGAAGGGGGGAAATTTCGCCAGCCGCCAAAAGAATTCAATGCGGCCATAGCTATCGTCAATAAACGTATCCTATTCTCTTCAGTTGGCGCTCAGTCACACGCAGATAAGCCCTATGGATTCCACGGCTTAATAAGATATAGAATTGTTTGACCAGAACAGTTCCCCGCGGAACATAAGACTGATGAAAACTAGTGTCTCAGGCAAACAGGTAGCCGTGAAATGGATAATTCAACAGACAGTTATTCGCGCATTCCCGTCATAGACATCACTGCGCTCGTGCGCGGAACAGATGCGCGGCGCGAAGTCGCCCTTGAAATCCATCGCGCGTGCCGCGAGTGCGGCTTCTTTTATGTTGTCGGTCATGGCGTAGATGAACGACTGCAACAGCGATTGGAAGAAGTCAGTCGAAAGTTTTTCGCGCAGGCTGCTGAAACGAAGCTTGAAATAAGCATGTCGCGCGGAGGCAGAGCGTGGCGCGGATATTTTCCGGTTGGGAATGAATTGACAAGCGGCAAGCCTGATCTGAAGGAGGGAATATATTTCGGCGCTGAACTCGGAGCCGATCACCCTATGGTGAAGGCTGGCGCGCCAATGCACGGCGCTAATCTTTTCCCACCCGGCATACCGGAACTGCGCGATGTAGTGCTCGATTACATGAATAGCATGACGCGGCTCGGTCACTTATTGATGAGCGGCATCGCGCTCAGCCTCGGACTGGAGGAATCATATTTTGCCGACCGCTACACATCAGACCCGCTTATTTTGTTTCGCATATTCAACTATCCTCCCGCCCGACGAGCGCCCGAGCTTGAATCAACCTGGGGGGTCGGAGAGCACACAGATTACGGCCTGCTCACTATGCTGAAGCAGGATATGTCGGGAGGTCTTGAGGTGAAAGTAAAGTCTCGATGGGTAGCCGCTCCTCCCATACCGAATTCGTTCGTGTGCAATATAGGGGACATGCTCGACCGGATGACCGGAGGGCTTTATCTGTCTACGCCTCATCGCGTGCAGAAAGTTGCCGAGCAGGACCGTTTATCGTTTCCCTTCTTCTTCGACCCGAACTTCAACGCTGAAGTGAAGCCAGTGGAGATCGCACATGATGTCGCCGACAACAGAGACGAGCGATGGGATCGCGCAAGCGTCCATGAATTTCGCGGCACATACGGTGATTACCTGCTGAATAAAGTTTCAAAGGTCTTCCCGCAATTACGGAGCGAAGTAGTGTAAATAATTTCTCACCTGCGACAGATCATGTCAGATCAAATTCCCACTACATCAAGCTCAAAAGACAAAATCAGTCGCAGGCTGTTAGGCGTGCTGACAATTGACATCACGCCGTTGAAAGCTTCGCGCGACTACAGGCTCCTTTACACAGGGCAGTTCGTTTCCGGCTTCGGTTCCGCCATCAGCTATGTCGTGCTCCCGTGGCAGATGTACCAACTGACGGAATCTTCGCTCGCCGTCGGGATGCTGGGCATAGCGGAATTCGCGCCGATGTTTTTGCTGTCGTTTGTCGGCGGCGCTCTTGCTGATTATATTGATCGGCGGCGATTGATCTTGTTTTCGGAACTAGGGCTGACGCTCTGTTGCGCCGTGCTAGTTTTGAATTCGATGCTGGCCGCGCCGCATGCGTCGGTGTTGTTTCTGGTTGCGGCGCTGTTTGCCGGACTCAACGGAATACATCGTCCCGCGCTCGAAGCTTTGACTCCGCGACTTGTCGCCCCTCGGCTAATGCCTGCTGTTTCTGCACTGAGCAGCTTGCGCTTCAACTTCAACTTCATCGTCGGGCCTGCTATCGCGGGTGTGATCGCGGCGAGCCTGGGGGCTTCATTCGCTTTTGCGCTTGACGCAGCAACGTTCATCGTTTCCATAGCCATGATTCTTTTGATTCGCTCCGTGCCTGTACCTGTGAATGCTGACCGCGCGAGTTTGCGCTCCGTCATCGAAGGATTGAAGTACGCGCGCAGCCGACAGGAATTGCTCGGAACTTACTTGATTGACATCAACGCGATGTTTTTCGGGATGCCGATGGCGTTGTTTCCGGCGCTTGCCGAAAGCTTTGGCGGAGCCTCAGTCGGATTGTTTTATGCAATGCCCGCAGTCGGGTCATTGACAGTCACGCTGACTTCGGGATGGACGAAACATATTCACAAGCACGGTCTTGCAGTAACGATAGCCGCGACGGTGTGGGGGTTAGCAATCATCGCGTTTGGAATGGCGAAATGGCTATGGCTGGCTCTGTTTTTTCTGGCGCTGGCGGGCGCAGCCGACATGGTGAGTGGACTGTTCAGAATGACAATTTGGAATCAGACAATACCCGATCATCTGCGAGGCCGCCTCGCAAGCATAGAGATGATCAGTTACACGACTGGTCCGTACCTGGGCAATGCAGAAGCGGGATTGATGGCGAGTATTTTCGGTTTGCGCGGTTCAGTCGTTTCAGGCGGCGTGCTGTGCGTAGTAGGTTCAGGCTTGCTGGCATTTCTGCTGCCGGCGTTTATTAAGTATGACGGGCGCGAAGGCCTGGCTCGCAAGCAAGCCGAGGAAGCCGAGCGCGCCCGTTATGTAGCCAATCAGCAATCGCTTAGCGCCACAGATTAAGTAGTGCCGCAAATTAAGCGCTCGCCTGATTCAACAACTCTATCGAAGAATCATCTAACTCAAGTCTGGTAGCTTCGATCAGGTCATTCAATTGCTCCAAACTCGTAGCGCTGGCAATCGGGGCAGTGACGCTCGGGCGCGCAATCAGCCACGCGAGCGATACTCTCGCAGGAGTTGAACTATATCGTTTCGCAACCTCGTCCAGCGCGTCGAGAATCCTATAGCCGCGCTCATTCATATAAGTTTTGGCGCGTCGGCCTCGCGGGCTTTTTGACAGATCATTTTCCGAACGGTACTTGCCTGTGAGGAAACCGCTTGCCAGCGAGAAGTAACTAATCACACCTATCTTTTTTTCAAGGCAGAGCGGTTCGAGTTTCTCTTCAAACTCGGCGCGATCATAGAGGTTGTATAACGGCTGTAGGCTTTCGTATCTTGGAATCTTCAGTCGCTGACTGACTTCTAACGCTTCAGAGAGCCGCTCTGCGTTGTAGTTGGAAGCGCCGATGGCCCTGACTTTCCCTTGCTCGATCAACTGCGCGAAAGCTTCCAGAGTCTCTTCCAAAGGCGTTTCGGAATCGTCTATGTGCGCCTGATACAGATCAATGTAGTCTGTCTGTAAACGCTTGAGCGAATCTTCCGCCGCGCGCAAGATATAAGATTTCGCCAGCCCTTTCTTACCATCCCCCATGTCCATTCCGGCTTTGGTGGCGATGGTGACCTTTTGGCGGTTTCCCTTTTGCTTCGCCCACTTGCCGATGATGGTTTCGGATTCCCCACCCTCGTTGCCGGGAGCGAAACGCGAGTAGACATCCGCAGTGTCTATGAAATCAAATCCTGCTTCTTCGAACTCGTCTAATAGCCGGAACGATGTTGGCTCGTCCGCAGTCCACCCGAAGACGTTGCCTCCGAAAGCGAGCGGGGCAATCTCCAGCCCGGAGTTTCCCAGTTTACGTTTTTTCATTTTACCCTCTTCACAGCGACTTCATATCAATGACGAAACGATACCTGACATCACCTTTGATTGTACGCTCGTAAGCCTCTTCGATTCGCTGAATGTCGATCACTTCAACATCTGAAGTGATCTTGTTTTTCGCGCAGTAATCGAGCATCTCCTGCGTCTCGCGAATGCCGCCGATCATTGATCCGGCAAGGCTTCTTCTGTTCGCAAGCAGCGAGAAGGCTCGCACCTCTGCCGGTTTTTCCGGCGCTCCGACGAGCACCATCACGCCGTCCAGGCGCAGCAAGTCGAGATACGTATTCACATCGTGATCTGCCGACACGGTGTCGAGAATGAAGTCGAATTTTTTGGCAAGCGGTTCGAGATTCTTCGGGTCTTTTGTGACGACGAAGTGGTGCGCGCCCAGTTCGCGCGCGTCTTTCTCTTTCGAGTTCGACGTGCTGAAGACCGTTACTTCGGCACCCATCGCGGCGGCGAACTTCACACCCATGTGTCCCAGTCCGCCCAGGCCAACTACTCCAACTCGCTGCCCTTCGCCAACTTTGAAATGACGGAGCGGCGAATAAGTTGTGATCCCTGCGCAGAGCAACGGGGCAACACCCGCGAGCGGAAGATCAGCGGAAATCTTGAGCGTGTAGTTCTCGTCTACCACGATGTGAGATGAGTACCCGCCAAAGGTCGGAGTCTTCTCGTCTTTCTCGGTTCCGTTGTACGTGACGACGAGATGCCCTTCACAATACTGCTCCAGACCCGCTTTGCAATTGGCGCATGTGCGGCAGGAATCAACGAAACAACCGACCCCGGCAATGTCGCCCTCTTTGAACTGTTTGACGTCAGACCCGACGCCAGTCACACGCCCGACAATTTCATGTCCGGGAACCATGGGGTAAATAGAGTTATCCCATTCGTTTCGCGCTTGATGAATGTCTGAATGACAGACTCCGCAGTAGAGAATTTCGATAAGCACATCATTCGGCCCCGGCTCGCGCCGCTCGAAGTTGAACGGCTCAAGAGCTGATGAAGGCCCTCCGGTTGCGTATCCTCGTGTTTGTAGCATTTATTTCACTCCTTGTTGTTAGATTCTTTGACATCAGAATCTGATGACGATTTTGCCAAAGTGCGAGCCGCTTTCCATGTATTTCAAAGCCTCGCGCACTTCTTCAAAAGCAAAAGTTTTGTCAATCACCGGCTTTAACTTATTCGCTTCGATGGCGCTGTTCGTGTCTTCAAACATCTTGCGCGAGCCGACAAGAATGCCCTGCAGCCGAACGCATTTCATCAAAACGGTGAGCGGGTTGAAATCATTTCCGCTCGCCAAAACGCCGATCAGAGCGACATGCCCGCCTACGCGCACAGAGTTCAAAGACTTCGATAAAGTTCCCGCGCCGCCTACTTCGATCACGTGATCAACGCCGATCTTGTTTGTACGGCTCAAGACCTCTTTGTCCCAATCCGGCGCGCTCTTGTAGTTGATTGTTTCGTCTGCGCCCAACTTCTTAGCTCTTTCAAGCTTCTCGTCGCTGCTCGAAGTTATAATCACCCGCGCGCCATGCATTTTGGCTAACTGCAAAGCGAAAATTGAAACCCCGCCCGTGCCGAGCGCCAAAACCGTCTGGCCCGCTTTCAATCGCCCGGAATCAACCAGCGCGTCCCAGGCCGTCACCGCCGCGCAAGGCAGCGTTGCGGCTTCTTCAAACGAAAGATGTTCGGGGATTCGGACAAGACCGTTTTCATCAAACGCGCCGTATTCGCGCAAAACACCGTCCAATGCTCCCGCGCCGAGCGTAGCGCGATTTTTCTGCAACGAAGGCTCGCCTTCAATCCAGCCTTGCGTGAAGATGGGGCAAACCCGGTCGCCGACTTTCCATCGCGTCACATTACTGCCTACCGCCGTGACTTCGCCTGCCCCGTCTGAAAACGGCACGGTGGGCAATTTCGCCTTCGGGTTGTATACGCCGTTGACGAACATCAGGTCGCGGTAATTCAAGGACGTTGCGTGGAATTTGACAAGGGCTTCGTTCGCACCGGGCTGCGGCTCTTCGCGGTTTACCAAAGCGAGGTTTTCAATTCCAAATTCCTTAACTTCGTAAACTTTCATTTTTCCCCTCAGATGTCACGAGCAGGTTTTCTTTTGGCAATTGCCGAGCCACTCACCTGTAGCTCGGCAATCAGTCGCGGGCAAACCGGCAGCAGCTTCAAGCCGCCTGCAAATTGGCGTGTTTTTCTATCAGTTTAGAAAGCGATTCCTTGGAAGTCGTGCCCACCACTCGTTCTACCTCTTTGCCGCCTTTGAAGAGGATCAGCGTAGGGATGCCCCTGACGCCATAATGCTGTGGGGTGGCGGGGTTGTCGTCAACGTTGAGCTTGACGACTGAGGCGCTTCCTTCAAGCTCTGTCGCCAGAGCCTCGACCGTCGGCAGCATCGCACGGCATGGGCCGCACCACGCCGCCCAGAAATCCACAAGAACCGGCTTTTCCGACTGGAGAACATCTTTCTCAAAAGAACCATCGCTCACTTCTCGGATATGTTCACTCATAGCTTTACTTCCTTTCATCTGTTCATTTCAGAATTTGTAGACATATACAATCATCTATATGAATTGCAAAAGCTCGTAACAAGCTTCCTTCGGCTAAACTTTCGCTGATTTTTGGCGTTTTGCGACCTTCAACCCTCGGCCTTTAGTGGCTGGCTGGCTGATGCGACGCTGGAGTTCGTTGACATACGCGGTCAGCACATCAGGCCGCGCGCGCAGGTATTTGAATTGCCCTTCCGAGCGAGTCTCTATAAGCCCCGCGTCGGTCAACTCTTTCAAGTGGTGTGAAACTGTCGCCTGGGCGACAGGAAAGCATTCGACGACCGTGCCGCAGCATATATCATCCCCTGCGGAAGCGATCACTTCGAGAATATCGAATCGGCGCGGGTCTGCAAGAGCCTTGGCGATCCGTTGAAACTGTTTTGCGTCCATGAATATTCCTTTTGCGATGCCAGTATATATATACATCCATCTATATGTTTTTGTCAAGCGCGGGCCGTCGCAACAGGCTATTGGGAATAATTGGGATTAGTGTTTTAACACCGCTCGCGCTTCTGGTACGATTGCGGCTTCACTGGAAGGATTCCACCATTTTGAAAAACCTTAAAACAGCTCAAACCGTCTCTTACTTCATCGCTTTCGTTGCTCTTGGGCTTGCGATGGCCGCGCTGGGTCCTACGCTCCCCGGCCTGGCAAGTCAGGTGCACGTGGGCACGAGTGAAATCAGTTATCTCTTCACTGCGCGCTCTTTCGGGTTCTTGCTCGGCTCTATCTTCAGCGGCTGGTTTTATGATCGTATGCGCGGCCATAGGGTAATGGCAGCGATGATCATTGCTATGTCTGCGACAATGTCGCTTATGTCTGTTGTGCCTACGCTCATCCTTTTGTTGGCAGTGATGCTGGCGCTGGGGATGGCAGAAGGGGCGCTTGGTGTAGGCGGAAACGCCCTGCTCGTGTGGGTTCATCAAAGCCGCGTTGCGCCATTTATGAACGCGTTGCACTTCTTTTACGGAGTAGGTGGTGTCATCTCTCCGCTGATCGTCGCGCGAGCGCTTGCTTTCAAAAACACTACGGCTGCGCCTTACTTTGTGCTGGCGCTGCTCATACTGCCAGCCGCCGCTTTGCTGTTGCGATTGCCAAGCCCGCAAAATCAGCAGGCTTCAAACGAACAGTCAGACGCGGGCCGGATTAATTATAAGCTTGTCGTGTTGATAGCCATGTTGCTTTGTCTCTACATCGGCGCGGAAGTGAGCTACGGCAGTTGGATTTATAGTTATGTGTTAAAGATGGGACTCGGCGATGAAGATATGGCGGCGTATCTGACATCCGTATTCTGGGGTGCGCTGACAGTCGGAAGACTCATTGGCGTGCCTGTGGCCGCGTGGCTGAGACCGCGCACGATTCTGCTGGCAGATTTAATCGGCTGCTTCATCAGCATTGCCATCGCCATCCTGTGGTCATCATCGCTCACTGCCATCACCATTGCGACCGCCGCGATAGGACTTTCGATGGCTTCAATCTATCCGACTGCGCTTACATTTGCCGAACGCCGGATGCAGATCACGGGGCAGGTGACAAGCTTTCTCATAGTCGGCGGAAGTACCGGCGGTATGATCGTTCCTTTAGTTATAGGGCAGATGTTCGATTCAATAGGGCCGCGTGTGATGCTGTTTACTGTACTGGCCGACCTGATTCTGGCTGCGATAGTCTATCTGTTTCTGGTTCTCAGTTCATCGCCGAGCTATCGCACGACTCAACAGGAGCAGCCTTCGGTGTAGTCCTGTAGGGTAGGCCCTCTGTGGCCTCCCCAGAGTGACGTTACTTGAATCTGGGGCGACCAGAGACGGTCGCCCCTACAATGTCTTATGCATCTGCTGTTATTCCAGGTCGCGCCGCGCTTCGATCTCTGTCCGCATACGTCCGAGCAATGTCTCGATAGGCATAGCGCCAAGGTCCGTGCCATTGCGCAGCCGTACAGCTACCTGACCTGATTCCGCTTCCTTGTCCCCGATGATGAGGATATAAGGAACCTTCATCAAAGTAGCATTGCGAATCTTCTTCTGCATGCGTTCGGAAGAGAAGTCTGTCTCAACGCGCAGCCCGCCCGTCGCCGTCATAATCGGCGCTGTGAACAATGTCTCGTGCACCTTCTTTGCGTATTCAACGTGCCGGTCGCTGATTGGGATGATCTGCGCCTGCACGGGCGCGAGCCACGTCGGGAAGTTACCGCCATAGTGCTCTATCAGAAAAGCTATGAACCGTTCGTGCGACCCGAGCGGAGCGCGGTGAATTACGTAAACCGGGTACTCCTTAGAATCATTCCCAACGTAGCTGAGGTTGAACCTTTCAGTGGCAAGAAAGTCTAACTGGTTAGTCGAGATTGCGTACTCGTTTCCGATTGCGTTCTCTATGATGAAGTCAATCTTCGGCCCATAAAAAGCGGCGTCGCCCTCTCGCTCTTCATAAGGAAGCCCCGTCTCGTCCATAGCTTGTTGAATTATCGCCATAGCCGCAAGCCACTTGTCCGGCGCGTCAACATACTTATCCAGCCGCTGAAGGTCTGGCTTGGAAAACGACATGAAGTAGTCCTTGATCTGGAATAATTCGTAATAGCGCGCATGCAGTTGCATGACGCGAATGAACTCGTCTTTCGCCTGATCGTAGGTGCAGTAGAGATGAGCATCATTCTGATAGAAAGAACGAACGCGCATCAGCCCGCTCAAAACACCGCTCGCTTCATATCTATGGAGTAGACCCCATTCGCTCAAACGCACAGGCAGTTCGCGGTAAGAGCGCGGGCGCGACCCGTATACCAGATGATGATGCGGGCAGTTCATAGGCCGCAGATAATACTTCTCTTCGTCCATCTCAAGAGGCGCAAACATGTCGTCCTTGTAGTATGGCAGGTGGCCTGAGCGATAATAGAGATGGTCCTTCGCAAGCACAGGGGTACTTATCGAGACGTATCCGTCCTTGCGTTCTTCTTCAATCGCGAGTTTTTCAAGCTCTTTTCGCATGGACATGCCGTTCGGCAGCCAGAAAGGCAGACCGGGACCGATCTCTTCTGAGAAGAAGAAGATTTCAAGTTCCTTGCCGAGCTTGCGGTGGTCTCGCTTCTTGGCCTCTTCCATTTGCCAGAGGTAGCGGTCAAGGTCTTCCTGCTTTTCAAAAGCCACACCGTAAATACGTTGTAGCTGAGGATTCTTTTCGCTGCCGCGCCAGTAAGCGCCAGCCACTTTCAAAAGTTTGAACGGCCCGACCTCTTTGCTGTTTTCGACGTGCGGCCCTCGGCATAGATCGAGAAAACTGCCCGTCTGATAGAAAGATACTGTCGAAGCGCCAGTTGCGCCCGCTGCATCGGCAACGCCTTCGTCGCCGAATTCTTTGACTATCGCGGTAGACCCTTTTTCTTTCAGCAACTGTAGCAGTTCAACCTTGTAAGCCTGGTCTAGTTGCTGCATCTCGGCTATCGCATCATCTATAGGAAGCTCTGTTCGTTTGAACTCCAGCTTCTTATTGCGAAGCTCTCGCATCTTGTTCTCGATCTTCTCTAAATCCGCGATGCCAAGCGGCGTGGGAAGATCAATATCGTAGTAGAAACCATCTTTAGTGGTCGGGCCAACTCCGAACTTCGCTTCCGGCCAAAGCGCCTGAACAGCAGCAGCCATCAGATGCGCGGCAGAGTGGCGCATCCTATCCAGTTCAAAACTTATTTCTCTTTTCCTCAGCGGCAAAGTATTCTCCTCACTAATTATAAGATCAGGTGATTATATCAACTGCCCTTGAAATGTGTCTAATCTGGCAATACGCGCGTACTTTCGTAAAAAGAAGAGATTCACCGCAGAGACGCAGAGGCAGTAGCCCGCGCGTAAGCAAGGGCGAATCTGCGCCCTCCCTGACGGTCGGGCTACCGCCATCCCTCTGCGCCGCCTCTGCGTCCCCTGCGTCTCTGCGGTGAACAGGTTAATGGCTTGGATTGCTCTTTTGTTTGAGCGTTTCGATTCGCGCTTTGACTTGCTCGACGGTGGCGCGTCTCATTGGACTGTTGGATGAAGGTTTCCCATTCGGTAATCGCGTCCGGGTAGCGGCCCATCTTTTCGTAGATCGTAGCAAGCTCGCGATGACAATCAGGACATGGCCCTTCGGCACGGCCTATGGCCGTAAGCAGCTTGATGCGCGCTTTTTGCAAGTCGCCCTTTTGCGAAAGGCCGCGAGCGATTTCAAGCAACTCTTCGGCGCTGTGCTCGCGGTTTGTTCTGCGATTGCGCATCTGTGCGATAAGGTTTACAGCGGCGGAATCATTTGTCGTGTTTTCGCCACGCGCCCGCGCAAGCGCCGATGCTGCTTCCATCGAAGCGGGATAGAGTTCAAGAGCAATCTCGGCTTCACGCGCAGCCTGCTGTTTTTCGCCGCGAGCCAGGTAAGCTTCGGCCATCAACCATCGCGTGCGGTAGTTATTCGGGTCCCACTTCACGGCCTCGCTCGCCGCATCGCGCAGCTTGCTTACATCGCCCGAAGACATAGCAAGCGTCGCCAGAAGCGAGTAATTCAAGTCCGGCGTTATCGTGTGAGCAAGCGACCGCTCGGTATGCCTGATTGCCAGTTTCAAAGCGTCAGTTCGAATCGTTTTGATCTCGCTGGCCGTTGGCCGCGATTGCTCGGTCAGGGTAGAATCAGCGGGCAACTTGCTGATGAAGATGTCAACGCCACGAGCAAAAAGAAAATCATAAGCTCCGGTCGGCATTGGGCTACTCGTGATGCGCTCGCCCAGTCTGACCAGCCCGTTGTAATCAACCGGTTTAGCGGGATTGAAAAGCTCTTTGTATGCTAATTCAGATTTTATCAATCCGGCTGAGTACCAGACTGCGACGGCGACGCACAGGCAAGCAGCAGCAATCGTTGCTCGGCCCGCCCAACTCATAGGTCTTTGACTGGATTTTGCTTTGGCCGTCGCCTGCGCCGGTTGCGCAACATTAGCTTTATCACTTTTCTCGTCAAAGATATTAGAGGCGACTTCGGCAAGCGCAACGAAGGCGAAGAAGTAAAAGCCTGTTGCGATTTGATCGAAGATGAAAATGTTGTGTGCGAGCGCCGCCACAATTGATGACAACAGGCTTGTGATTATTATTCGCTGGTTTTGCGCGAGCGCGCGTCGTCGCGCGCGAATCAAAAGCGCAAGCGCCAATGTGATGATTGCGCCGTAAAGCGCCGCGCCCGGCAAGCCATATGAAATGGCCGCATCCAGAAAAGAGTTATGCGAGCTTTCGTTATTGGATTTGGGAGAGAGGTCGGCCAGTTCTTTGGATTTGAAGCTCGGAAACACTTTGCGGAACCCTTCGGGGCCGCAACCGATTAGAGCAAACGACGGCACCATCTTCAGAGAATCGCGCCATAACAGAGCGCGGCCTGATGATGATACTCCTTCGGTCGTCAATGCGCGCGCCCGTTTGATGATGCTGCGCGACGCAGGGCTTATAACGACTATTGAAACGAGAAGCACTGCTGAAATCGCCACCGCTGCAAAAATCACTCGACGGTTGCGCGTTGGAATCAAGCTGGTCGCCGCGCCTCTCAATTCGAGAAAAGCAAACACGGCAACGCCAATGATGATGCCTATCCATGCCCCGCGAGTTCCGCTGAATGCGATGGCGGCCATCGAAAGCAGTGTTGTCATTACGAAAAACAAACGCGGCCAGCCTCGCGCTACGAACGCAAGCCCTGCGCTCACGGGCGTCGTGTAAAGCAGGAAGTTGCCGAGATAATTTGAGTGACCCAGAGAACCGCTTACGCGAACTACAGGCCCTTCGGGCGAGGCGAATGTGTACACGTTTCGAGACACGAAGGGATCAAACCCTAGTGATTGCCCAACGGCATATAAGGCGACCAGAAAACCCGCCGCCGACACTACCCACAGCGCCGTTTGCAGCCGATGCTCGCTCGCGCCTATGCCGACTATCAACGAGATGAAAAAGATGAAGAAAGCATATTCGAGTAATCAAACCCATGTAATTGAAGTGGCTGCCAAACAGCGATGTAACCGGAGCTACGCCGAACAGAGTTGAAACCGCAACCGCGATGAAGTAGAGGCAAACGATTTTTGTAAGGTTCGACCGGAATGGATTGGGATGCGCGCCTGCGCTGAAAAATATCATCGCCAACAGCAACAACAGCGCAGATGAGCCGACGAGTAAGATCACGAATTTCGGCAGCACGTATTTTGTGTAGATAGATGTGCTGAGCGCAAGCGGGACCAGAATTAAAAGTGACATTGATAACCAGAAGAGGGCGATGTCAAGCTTGCTTCCGCGCTCCGGTTTCGAGCGCGCAGGTTTGCGTGATTTCTTCATGGCTTGCCGAGCCTATCGGTTTGGTTTTATCGAATATTTCTTGAGCAGGTTGCGCGCGATCACCAATCGCTGAAGCTCGTTCGTGCCTCCGCCGATTATCAACAGCGGCGCGTCTCGATAATATCGCTCGACGGGGAAGTCTTTCGCGTAGCCGTTGCCGCCGAAAATTCTCATGGCTTCAAGCGAACACTCTTGCGCCGTTTCTGTCGCAAACAATTTCGCCATGCCTGCTTCCAGGTCGCACCGCTCGCCGCGATCTTTCTTTTCAGCCGCCGCGTAAATCAAAAGTCTCGACGCCTCGATCTTCGTAGCCATGTCTGCGAGCTTCAATTGAATTGCCTGATGTTCGCAAATGGGTTTACCGAACGTCTGGCGTTGCTGCGCGTATTTGATTGCTTCTTCAAACGACGCGCGCGCGACTCCAAGCCCGCGCGCGGCTACGTTCAATCGTTCGGCCTCAAGCCCTGTCATCACCTGCTTGAATCCTTCGCCTTCGCGTCCGCCGATTAAGTTATCGGCAGGAACGCGAAAGTCCTCAAACAACAACTCGCAGGTTTCCAGGCTCTTGTATCCGAGCTTGTCAATATCGCGGCTCACGGTCAGCCCCGGCTCGCCTTTCTCTGCGATGAACGCGCTCATTCCGCTATATGCAGGGCGAGCGTCTTTGTCGGTCTTTACCAGTATCAGCAGAGCTTCGGCGCGGCGCGCGTTCGTTATCCACATCTTCGAGCCGTTGATCAGATAGTCGTCGCCTTGACGAGTCGCGGTCGTGCGAATGGCTTGAAGGTCTGTGCCCGCGTGCGCTTCAGACAAACATATAGCGCCGCGCTTGTCGCCTCGCGCAAGAACGGGCAGAAACCTTTGCTTCTGATCTTCGGTTCCGAATCGCGCAATCACATCGCACAAGACAGTGTGCGTGCCGAGTATCCCGGCAAGCCCCATCCACACGCGCGAGATTTCTTCGAAGATCATGGCAAAGACTGTATAACTGAGGTCTTGCCCGCCGTAAGCTTCGGGCACGTTTGCGCCGAACAAACCGATCTCTTTCATCCGCTCGACGATTTCAGTCGGGTATTCGTTTCGGTGTTCCAGTTCAGACGCTACAGGCGCGACTTCGCGTTCGAGAAATTTGTTGACTGTTGCGAGTATGAGTTGTTCTTCTTCATTGAGCTTATAAGCCATAGCCGTCTCCGGTGCGGCGCAATAATAGCACGGCTTGCAAGTTTCAAAGAAGCGCACTTGAAAACCGAAGCCATCGCCTACGGTTTTAATAGAGAACCGCAAGAACTTTTTACGACAGAGGGCCGTTATCCAATCGAACGTGTGCTCGCAGTTTGACCCGACATCAAGAAAATCAGGAGAACAACCGGCAATGAAATTTCCTCGAATAGTTGCGATTATAGTCTTGCTCATCAGCGGTCTTTTGCTTTCGGCAAAGCAGGCAAACGCGCAGAAAGCGGGCGATCTGAAAATCGAGCCTTACGTGTTTGAAGCCGCAAACAAGCAGAAAGTTGATGCAGAGTTTGGTCGCCTACTTGTGCCCGAAAACCGGATGAAACCAAACAGCCGATTGATCGAACTGGCCTTTGTTCGGTTCAAGAGCACGGCTCAAAAACCCGGCCCGCCAATCATCTACCTGGCAGGCGGGCCGGGCGGTTCAGGCATCGGTGCGGCGCGCGGCACACGCTTTCCTCTGTTTATGGCTATGCGTGAAATCGGCGACGTGATCGCGTTCGACCAGCGCGGCGTGGGAGCATCAAAGCCGAACCTGATTTGCCTTGAAGCGATCAATTACCCCGTTGACCGTGCGCCAAACCGCGAAGAGGTGCTCAAACTTTTCAGAAAACAATCGCGCGCCTGCAGAGACCGATGGCTCGGTCAGGGCGTTGATCTGACGGGTTATAACACGAACGAAAGCGCGGACGATCTGGACGACCTGCGCAAAGCTCTGGGCGCGGAAAAGATAAGCCTGTGGGCAATCAGTTATGGGACGCATCTGGCGCTGGCGACCATCAGACGACACGAAAAAAATATTCATCGCGCGATACTGGCTGGCATCGAAGGCCCCGACCACTCGATCAAATTGCCGAGCAACATTCAAAGCCATCTCGCTCATCTGGACAAACTCGTCAAAGCCGATCCTGATTTGAGCAAGGATATTCCAGACCTGCTCGGCTTGATGAAAGGCGTCCTTGATCGAATCGAGCGCGAGCCTGTGACAGTTGAAGTGACGAACCCTCAAACTCAGCAGAAGGTAAAAGTCACACTCAACAGATTTGCGCTTGAACTGTTAACCGTGAGTTCATTCGGCTCGGACGAAGCGGAAGTGCCAGTGCGGTTCTACAGGATTGCGCAAGGCGATTATCAGAGTGCGGCTCAAGCCTGGTTTCGCTTTATTGGCAGGGGTTGCCGGTCGGCTCGGCTATGGCCTTTATGATGGACTGCGCTTCCGGCGTGTCTGCCGAGCGGCAAAGCCGAGTTGATCGTGAAAAGAAGACTACGCTGCTCGGCGACACGATAAACTTTCCATTCCAGGGTGTTTGCGATGCCTGGAACAGCCCCGATTTAGGCCCATCTTTCCGCAAGCTTGTGAAATCCCGTGTGCCCGCGCTCTTCATCAGCGGCACGCTCGACGTTCGCACGCCGCCGAGCAATGCCGAAGAGATTCGCAAGGGATTTTCAAACAGCGCGCATTTGATTATTGACGGCGCTGTGCACAGCGACCCGCTGTTTTTATCATCGCCTAAGATCAAAGATGTGATGCTGGAGTTTATGAAGGAACAGCCAATTTCGACGACTCGCATTGCGCTTGCGCCGCTGAAATTCACTCCCGTAAAAAAAGGGAATTGAAAGGAGACTCTATTCCATTTCGTCCGTATCTTTGCCCCGCGCGGCAGAAAGCGAAACGGGTTGCGGCTGATTCATTAGCTCGGTTGTGCCTTCTGTTATAGAGGCGGGCGTGGGCGGCAGGGCTGCTCGCTCCTGTGTCGTAGCAGTATGCGTCATTTCCGGTTGCTGGTTTTGCTGCGCGGCGCTAGTCGCAGTTATAGTGCGACGTAAGCGAAACATGCCGGACAACAGCATGGCCCATCCTAAAATTCTCGCCTATCACAAACAGCATCCATCCGATCTTTACGACTTTCGGGTTGCCGAACAAAATCATCTGGCAGCGTGATGAGCAGCGTCAGAATACTAAGGCAATGCCCCAGCCAACCTCGATATAGGTTGCGCTCAATCCCGCCGTCAATCGCCTGACTTCAAGCTCTGCCGGTAGCTTATGAGCTATGGGCGTGCCGCACACGCGACAGAATCGAACTTTCCCAGCGTTCTGCGCGCCGCACGACGAACACAACGTTTCGTTCATCACATTCGTAGCGAGCGCGATGATCGCATCGGCTTCGCATTCGAGCGCGATGCGGTCGCCTTTTCCGAACAGGTAAGGCACGGCGTAATCGAAAGTGGCGAGAGTCGAGGCGGGGCTGATTGCTTTCAACGCGATGGTGAGCCGGGTGTCGTATTCGATCACGGTGGCAGTCATTATGTTTTTTTGCGCGGGCCGCCTTGCCTGAAGTGGATTTTCACTGAGTACGATGAAGTTGAAATCCTCCAGCACATCGCAGAGCTTTCGGCGGACGGTTTCTATATCGCCGGGTATGACTCGCCTGAAATGATGCTCTTGCGTATTCCCCTACGCCGCTTGCAAACATCCTTCACGCTCCGAGCAATAAGGTATGGAAAATAATCTTTCACCGATTACTCTATCTGGTAATCACCCTCGAAGACTTCCTGCCAGGTTAATTCAGATACCGATGAGTCTTGATTCATATCCGCTTCAGCTTCTCTGTTTGCCGCTTGCAAACACTTGTTCCATATCTCTTCGATCATATCGTTTGTTAAGCTTGGCGTCTCCTCTTGAATATCCTTGATCTCATCGCGCGCATTGTAGATGGTTGCAACCCAACTTCGTGAACGTTTTACCGGCTGTGTTTTCCATTTGATAATATGAGCCATCAGGCGAGTGAGATGGCTTTTCAACGCTCTTTTCTCTGATCTTCCCAATGCCTCGATCAACTCCTTCAAACCAGTAGACGCTTCTTCTACATTTCCCTTTTCCAATTCCTGCTCGATCTCAAGAGCCGTTTGATAATGTGATGTCGCAGATAACTCTTGCCAATCCATACTGCATATCTCCTGCTGATTTCTCTTTGAGTGTACTTCTTTTCATTGAAATTTAGCTACAAGTCGTGAGCGAGTTTGCGCACAGAGTGCCCGGCGCAGCCCAGCCCTTCATTTTCTTGTGCTCTACATACATCCATTTCCCCCGACAGCCTCGCACTATCACGTGTCGTCACCGGCAGGGATGATGATTACAACGCGGCTCTTCGCAGACTGCTGCTCGAAGAGCTTGGTTTGCATGCCACCCACTCCCAGCAGAGGCGCATAGACCCAACCGTCGCCTTCAAAAAAAGTCCGCTCCTGATCTCCACCCTCCTCAACAGCTTTATCAATGCGCGCCCAGTCGCCCTGAAAACCTGTGATGTGTACAGCTATCCCATCAACCTGCTCGATTAGGCAGGTTCCCGATAGTCTTATAAGTTTTGCCGGGGCCGGAACGCACGTTCAAACCGTTTGGGTCCTGGTCTATGACATAGGCTGCGACATCGCAAGGCGTGATTGCTTCCGCGCCGGTTTGGTCATTGCCAGTCGCGCGAAAGCCAACTGCGGACAGACAGAAAATGAGCGCAATGAAAAAGATCAAATATCGCATCAATTCTCTTCTCACTTACAAAATACAGCAGTAGCCCGACCGTGAGGGAGGGCGCAGTCGCAAGCCCTTGCTTACGCGCGGGCTACTGATTATGCATGGCCGAGCGCGATGATCGAACAGGTGAACGAGCCGGGATTGCCGCCCAGGTTGTGCGCTAGCCCTAGCTTCATATCTTTCACCTGTCGCTCGTCTGCGCGTGACAGTAGTTGACCGTAAATCTCGTACAACATCCGCAGGCCGCTTGCGCCTATCGGATGGCCGAACGATTTCAACCCGCCGTCTGTGTTCACGGGCAAATCGCCTTCGAGAGTGAACGCGCCTGAATCAATGTCGGCCTTGGCTTTGCCCGGTTCGGAAAATCCCAGGTCTTCGTAAATGATCATCTCTGTAATCGAGAAGCAATCATGCACTTCGGCCATGCTCACTTCCTTGCGCGGGTCGCGGATGCCCAGTTGATCGTAGACCTGTTTGGCAGCCGCTTTCGTTTCAGGAAAACTTGTGAAGTCGAAATCCGTGTCCAGCTTTCCTGTGCCCGGCCCGACCGCAAGCCCCATCGCTTTGATCGTCACGTAGTCTTTCGTAAATTGCGGCGCAAGCTCTGTGCGAGTGATGATGGCCGCAGCCGCCCCGTCCGTCGTCGGGCAGCAATCCAGCAATCCAAGCGGAGAAGCAATCATCGGAGCTTTCATCGCCTGCTCTACGGTGATCTCTTTTTGAAAATGTGCTTTCTTGTTTCGCGCGCCGTTGTAGTGGTTCTTAACAGAAATTTTTGCAAGCTCTTCTTTGCCCGCGCCATAGCGGTGAAAGTAACGATTCGCCGCCAGCGCGAAAGCTCCGGGCGCAGTGTTGCCCGCGCCGATCACTGTTGAAGCCGCGCCGGGCAGTCCCGAATACCCGCTGTCTTTGAGCTTCTCGAACCCCACGACCAGCACTACATCGTAAGCGCCTGCCGCGACTGCAAACGCTGCGTTGCGTAGCGCGTCCTGTCCCGTAGCGCACATGTTTTCGACGCGGGTGATGGGAATGTATTGAAGTTTCAAAGGCCGCGAGAGCGCTTGCCCGGAAATGCCCGATACTAATGTGCCCACCCATCCGGCTTCGACTTGATGCGGTTCTATGTTAGCGTCCTCGAACGCTTCGTAAGCGGCTTCGACTATCAAGTCTTCTTCGCTCTTGTCCCAGTGCTCGCCGAACTTCGTGCATCCCATTCCGATGATCGCTACCCGGTCGCTGAGATTTTTCATGTCGCATCTCCTGTTGAATCTTTCAAGCAAGTCTATTCAAAGCCGGTAGTGCGAGTCAACGCCTTGCGCCGCAACGCCTGGCTGTGTCATATATTGCCCGCGGGATTTCAAAGCTCATTCATTCTCATCAACAATTCAAAGGCGGTGAAGATTATGTCTGACATGAAAGTGAATCGCAGAGATTTTGTGAAGCTGACGGTCGGCGCTGGCCTTGCTGTTTCAACGCTCAATAGCACGCGTTCGGTTTTAGGAAACGTGATTGGCGCGAACGGCAATATCAATGTGGGGGTGATCGGCGTAGGAGGTCGCGGTCGCGGCCTGCTCGATTGGGCGATGCATACTGGCCAACAGCCCTCGACGCCCGCGCGCGTGGTCGCAGTCAGTGATGTTTACGGCAAACGATTGCGCGTTGCGAAAGAGGCCGCGAAATGCGATGGCTATCTGGATTACCGAGAACTGCTCGAACGCAAAGACATTGACGCGGTCATCATCGCGACCCCTGATCACTGGCACGCGCGCATGGCAATCGAAGCGATGGACAAAGGCAAAGATGTTTATCTTGAAAAGCCGATGACCCACACGGTTGAAGAAGCAAAGCGAGTCAATGAAAAAGTCATGCAGACGAAACGCGTGCTGCAAGTCGGCTCGCAGACTACAAGCTCAGATCAATGGTGGAAAGCGCGCAAAGCGATTCAGGACGGAATGATCGGCAAGCTCATCATGAGCCAGGGGTCTTATCATCGCAACTCGACCGAAGGCGAATGGAACTGGAAAATTGACCCGACTGCCGGACCCGCTGGCAAAGATGATGATTTCATTGACTGGAAGATGTGGCTGGGATCAGCGCCAAAGCGCGACTTCAACGCTGACCGCTTCTTCCGCTTTCGCAAGTACTGGGATTATTCGGGCGGCATAGCGACCGATCTTTTCTATCACGTGATGGCCCCGCTCAACATCTGCTGGGGCGAAGCGCAATTCCCGTATCGCGTTATGGCAAGCGGCGGCACATACATATTCAAAGACGAGCGCGAAGTGCCCGACACGTTTACGCTCACGGCAGACTACGCGCAAGGGCATACGCTCGTCTTGAGTTCTTCGATGGCTAACGAAACGCACATACCCGGCCTGATTCGCGGCCACGAAGGAACGATAATGATGGTTCCCAACGGGCAATTTGAAGGCAGGGTTGATTCGATCACCGTCACGCCTCAGCGAATAGCGAAAAAGCAGTTTGAAGAGAAGTACGGCGCGGGCGAAGTGAAGATGAATTGCGAGCCGAGAGAGTCGCACATGGAAAATTTTCTGCGCTGTGTACGCACGCGCGAAAAGCCCGTGCTAGACGCGCTCACGGCGTACAAAGCTATGGTGACAATCGGAATGAGCGTGCAATCGTATCGTGAAGGGCGCGTGCTTTATTTCGACGATAAGAAAGAGAAAGTCACTTACGAGCCGCCGAAATCATAGCCGCCTGCGGTTCAGAATTCGATTGCCACGCCCACTGAAGGCAAGATGCGAAACGATTCGCGCAAGCCGTTAAAGAATATTCCGGCAGCCCTGAACCGTACCGGATTAGACGCGATGTTAAGCTCATTCTTATGATAAAAAACGTTCAGGACTTCGCCTGACAAGGTCAACTTACACTTCTTAAACAGAAATGCCTTGTTGGCCCGCAGATCAACGCGGCTATAATCCGGCACTCGAAGCTGATTGCGCTCGCTTCCTATAGAAACGATCTCCCCTTCCTGCTGCAAAAAACCAACTCGCGGCGTGCCGCTGCCATAGCGCCATTGTCCGCTGAGATTAAAAGTTCCTGTGAAGCGATAACTGCCGAATACATTCAAGGTGTGACGCTGATCGAAGTCGGATGGGAAATTAAGATTGTCCTGTTGATCTTTGAGCAGTGTCTTAGAGTAAGCGTAAGAAAACCACCCCGTCAGCCCGTTCGCGCTGCGCCTCTGCAACGTTAATTCGATCCCGCGCGCATACCCGTCGAGCAGGTTGCCGTATGGATTTGCCCTTGCTGTGAGCTGGCCCGCTTCGAGGCGCAGCTCTGAGAGGCTGAAGATCAGGTTGCGATCTTCTCTATCGTAAACTTCGGCGAGCAGTCTCGTTCTGCTTCCAAACTCGCGTTCGACGCTCACGTTGTAATGTGTCGCGCTTTCGGCGCGCAGGTCTGGATTGCCTAAGAATCCAAACAGCCTGTCAAAATCGGGAAACTGATAATACCGGCCAACGCCTGCGCGAATCTTCCAGTTATTACCGGGCGCTAGAGTAAATGCAGCGCGCGGCGAAAACAATGTCTCATCCGTCAGGTCGCTATGAATGACGCGGCCACCCGCTGTTACAGCCAGCCTGAGACGCTCAATGTTCCAGGTATCTTGAGCGTAGTAGGCTTGCTCTGTCGCGCGGCGGTCGAAAGATTCCAGCACGAGAGGCGTAGCGGGCTGAGAAACTCGAAAGAAGTTGGTCAGCTTCTCTGCGTGAACGCGCCGAACATATAAACCCGCTTCAATGTGTTGGCTGTGCGGCGCGAGAAAGCTCACATCGTTGCGAACACCGAATTGAGTCCGGTCTATGTCGTCAAGGGTCAGCCTGTCTTGACTGGTATTTTTGTAGCTTGTCTCTAAAAGGAAGACGCGTGTTTGCGTGAACAATCTGGAACCGGGCGTGTAGTTCCAATGAGCATTGACGAACAGGTTATGCGAATCCTGTTTATCAATAAAATTCAGATTATTCTGATTCGCATTGCGATTGCCGTCGCCCTGATCGCCTTGAAAAACGCCGAAGATGGTCGATATGCCTAACTGATGGCGAGACGACAGATCGTAAACTGCTTTGACTTGCATATCGCTGAAATCGAGATTTGCCTCGTCATCCTGATTCGTTTGATCGCGACCTGTGCCGGTCGTTTTCTCTATCAGTCGTTGCAGATAATCAACGTAGCTGGTGCGGCCCGCCAGCAGCCACGACCCTCGCCGATTCGCAAGCGGCCCATCAACAACTCCTGACGTAGTAAGCAGTCCCGTAGAAAACCGCCCCGATGGTCTTATGCGATTGCCTTCTCTAGTCTCAAGCTTTAGCAGCGCCGCCGTGCCGCCGCCGAACTTGACAGGAAAAGCTCCGCTCATCAGCGACACCTCGCTTATGGTGTCTTGATTGATTATTGAAAGCGATAATTCATCAGTAGTATCGCTTTCAACCAGCCTGTGCACGAATCCTTCCGTAAGAATACTGTCTACGTAAAGTCCGATCCGATCAAAGCCTGCGCCGCGCACGGCAAAATCGCTGCGCAAATCATTGTTGGCCGTGACGCCGGGCAAGGCTTGAGCCGCGCGCAACGGGTCGCCCACGACGACCATAGAAAGCGTTTGCAGTTCTTTCTTATCGAGGTTCTGCTCGGAAGGCGCATTGGTTTCGGTCTTTTCGTATTGATCGGCGGTGATTGTGACTTGCTCGGTCAGGGTTCCGGCCTCCTGGTTAATAGGAATATCTTTTTCCGTATTTTCTCCCTCTTTGAGAGGGATTGTTTTTTTGACAAACCCATAGCCGACAGCCGTGACGTATAATTCGATCTCGCCCGGCGGTAAGCCTGAGAGGGTGAAGGAGCCGTTCTCATCCGTTGTTGTGCTTTGTTGGGAGCCATTAACGATGATCTTGACCTTAGCGACAGGCTCGCCTGTCTTTGCGTCAACCACCCTGCTATGAAGAGTTGACTGCTGCTGCGGGCTTTTAAGAGTATAGTTAACAGAGTCAGCGCAGAGAGCAGAGAAAGCCTGATGCGGCGCGAGCAAAAAGAAAGTCCAGTAAACGAAGAAGATCGCAAGAGTGTATCTAGGCATAGGTTCTCCTGTATGAAGATTGTTTGGGCTGGTTTGAAACCGGATAGGTGTAGCTGTTTTGGGGATGGGATTCTCCTAAACTTTCACCCCGGCTCACTATAACATCAAACGCACAGTGATGTACTGACAAAATGTTGAATTTTTTGCGCGTTTTGTGACGAAATTATGATGAACAACCATTTATCTGTATTTTTGTTCGACGATATTCAGGTCGAGCCTCAAACATTCAGAGTTTACAAAGCTGACCTGCCTGTGCAGCTTGAGCCAAAAACGCTAAAGCTATTGATCTTCCTGATCGAGAATAGAGGAAGATTGATCGAAAAGGGTGAGATACTGGACGCTATATGGAAAGATGTCGTTGTCACGGAGAACGCCCTGACGCGCGAAGTGGCTAAATTGCGCAAGTCGCTGGGCGATGATCCTAAGGCTGCAAAATACATCTCTACAGTACACACGCGCGGCTATCGGTTCATTGCCGAAGTGGAAGTGAAAATAAGCAACGGCCATAAATCAGATCAACGCAGTGAGAGTCAGTTGATTACTGCCGCACAGTCTCAAAACGGCTCGGCCACTAAGACAGCACAGCCTGCCGAACTACATGCGCTTTCAAGCTCTCGCCATTTGCGAAAGGGCAAATGGCTGCTGGCGGTCGCGATGCTTTTTGTAGTCGTGACGGCTTGCTTGATCGCCTTGAATTATTATTTCGAGCCGGATGCTGCGGTCGCGCCCACTGTGCTTGAGATTACGCCAATCACCGCCGCGCCGGAGCTTGATCTTAACCCGACGTTCTCGCCTGATGGGAATTCTCTCGCGTATAGCTCTGACCGCAACGGCTCTGTTGAAATTTATGTCAGGCCGATTGCTTCCGGGGGGCGTGAAATCCAGCTCACTGCTGATGGCAATCAAAACATGGAGCCGGCGTGGTCGCCTGAGGGCGATTTTATAGCTTTTCATTCAGCGAAGCGGGGCGGCATCTGGCTAATACCTGCTTTGGGCGGCACGGCTAAACAACTGACTGAGTTTGGCTGCCGCCCTACGTGGTTGCGCGATGGCTCGATGATCGCATTTCAATCAGAGTCATTCCACGACATGATTCAACCTTATATCAGCGCGGCAACTATCTGGGTGATCCCGTCTCAGGGAGGCACGCCGAGGCAGGTCACACAAGCGGGAAGCCCTGCGGGCGGGCACCTGTTTCCGAGTTGGTCTTCGGATGGGAAACGCATCGCCTTTTTGAACGCCGACATGAGATCAATGCAGATATGGTCAGTCTCTATTGCGGGAGATCAGTTGAAACGATTGACTACTGAAGAGACGGGAGATAAGGCGGACGTTATATACAGCCCTGACAACGAGAGCATATTCTTCACGGCAGGCATGATGCTCATCAAACAGCGTCTTTCGCCGGACACGGGTGATCCGGTGGGCCGCCCTGTCAAGGTTGCAGACCTGGGGGCAACGCTTTTTCGCCATCCGACTTTTTCCGCTGATGGCAGCAAGGTCGCCTATAGCGCATGGACGGTTAAGAGCAATGTATGGTCGGTTCCGATCTCGCCGCGCGCGCACGAGGCTACGGGGCCTGCTGTGGCGCTTACAAACGAGCTGAATTCGCGAAACGGGTTGACGGCTTTTTCACCTGACGGGAAAAAGATCGCCTTCACCTCAATGCGTAGAGGAATCGGCTATCAACTCTGGCTGATGGATTCCGACGGCAAGAATCAAACGCCACTGACCACTGATTCTGAGGCAGCCTATTCCCCCGCCTGGTATCCTTCGGGCAGTCAAATTGGATTCTACTGTATGCGCCGGGGCCGAAGCACGCTATCGGCTCTTATGCTTGATAGCCGTAAGGAAAGAGTGCTGGTTGAAGCTGAAGGACTGGAAATGCTTAGACTATCACCCGATGCAAAGCAGGTTGCATTCACCTATGCTCCCGACAATCTATTCAATATAGGAATAATGGATGTCGAAGACGGACAGCAGCGGCAATTGACTTTTGAGCAGACGATAGCGGGTCTGCCTTGCTGGTCGCCGGATGGAAAATCACTCGCCTTCCAGACAAGGCGCGGAGATGATATGCAGATCATGCTGATGCCGAGCAGTGGCGGCACGCCCACACAACTGACTTTCGAGCACGGCGATAGCTGGCCTTATAGCTGGTCGCCCGGCGGAGACAAGATCGCTTTCGCCGGATCGCGCAATGGCGTTTGGAACGTCTGGTGGATTTCACTCTCAGATAAAACAGAGAAGCAAGTAACGAATAACACTAATGCAGGCGTTATAATTCGTTTCCCGGATTGGTCTCCCACAGGCAGTCAAATCGTTTATGAACAAGCTGAGATCACGAGCAACATCTATATTATGAGCTTAAAGTAAGATCATTTTCGAGCCACGAGGTTCGAATGTATGACCCACTTGCCGTCTACAAACCCGCCAACCAGCGTGTAAGTTTCCGTCGCCGAACCGGCCTGCGCTCTCCAGTTGCGAAAGAGTTTATCGGGAGGCTTCGCGTCTATCTCGACTCGGCTAAAGGGAAGCTGGCTGACCATTCGCGCGAAGGCGGCGGTGTCGCTCTCGCTGGCTCTGGAATTGATGACTGCCGGAAGCAGCGTATCAAGCCTTGACTGTGCCTCTGCGCGAGCTTGCGCTTCGCGTTCTTGCGCGGCGGTCGCGGCCTTTAGTTGTTGCTGGCAGCTTTCCGCGTTTGTCTTCAGCGCGGCGTTTTCATCGGTGAGTCTTTTCTTATCGGATTCGCTGCTTGCATACAGCGCGTAGCTTGTCGAAAGCAACACGACTGCCCCGACAAGCGCGCCGACAGCTAGGATGAGAAACAGCAGCAACCATCGCCTTTTCAAGGCTTCGTTCTGTTCTATCTGCTCTCTGATTGTATCAACATCGCTCTGGGTGTAATTCACAACCCATTGCTTGCGCGGAGCCTGGTGAGATGTTTCCGACGAAATCATAAGCCCTCCTTAGAGGGGTGAGGAATTAGCGGACCCGGGGATGCGCGCCCGCAAAATCATTTTACACCACACCGCAATAGACGCGAGAGCAATATCCGATTTTTCTTAAGCGGCGGGCGAAAAGCGAACCGGCTCATTTGTGCGGACTGCGCGGTAGCAGGCGTCAACAAGCTCGACTGATTTGAAGCCATCAAGCGCGGTGACTGCTGCGGGCGAGCCGTTGAAAATCGAATCCACGAAAGCGCGATCTTCCTGAACGTATCCCCATTTTTCTTCTTTCGACAACTGCTGCATCGAATGCGTCGTGTGCCTCGCGTCCAATGCTTCGCTGCAAACAAGGCTCTCCATCTCGCGCGTTGCGATAGTCGCGTGATGGCAGAAGACCTCCACGCGCTCGAAAGGGAAGAGCCAGCTTGCATCAGCCGACGAAGCGAACGTCGCATGGAAACCGTTTGCGAATCGAAGCAGGCACGAGAAATCATCCACTTCAGGGTATTCGTGTGATGAACCTGCCGCGTCCAACTGCGCGACTTCGCCGAACAGAAAGCGCGCCATGTCGAACATATGAATCGTTGTCTCGTAAAGAAAGCCGCCGGTGATTTCTGGATTTTTGACCCAAACGGGATTGATCAACTCGCCGCGATTCATCTTGATGTGCGCCGAATGAGGCGCGAAAGATTCAGAGAGCATCTGTTTTAGCATTGCGTAGACAGGCGCGAAGCGGCGATTATGGCCGACCTGAAAAACCTGTTTGCTTTGAGATGCCCCGTCCATCACTCGGCGAGCATCAGTGATATTTGTCGCCATAGGTTTTTCGCAAAAGATATGTTTGCCTGCCGCCGTGGCTTCGAGCGTAAGCGCTGTATGCTTCGTGTTCGGCGTGGTTATGTAGATCGCGTCGCTCGCTTCGATCAAGGCTTCGGCGTTCGGATAGACGGTCGCAGATGTCGAGCGTGCCAGTTGTTCTGCTTTTTCAGTAACGATGTCGTGCACTGCGGAAACGCGCACACGCTCGTCACGGGCAAGCACGGAAGCATGAACTCCGCCGATGTATCCTGCGCCGATTATGCCTATATTCAACCTATCCATCTGTCGCCTCTTCGGGTTATGCAAGGTCAAGCACGCGAGCGACTGCTAGACGTGCGTCGCGCGCTAATTCTGCGGGCGATAGCTCCCAATATTCAGGCCGGAATATTTCCACGCTCGTCACGCGATCATAGTTTATCGAGCGAAGCGCTTTTATTATCTCTTTGAGCGGAAGTATGCCAAGTCCCGGCAAAACCTGTGACGGTCTTCGAGTTCATCGCGCGGGCGATCTTCGGCGTCGTTGATGTGAAAGATGAAAAGCCTTTCAGGATCAAGCTCGTTGATTGATTCAACCTTCGAGCCGCCCGCGTAAAAGTGAAAGCTGTCAATTACAAGCCCAATGTTTGGCCGCGACACACGGCGAACGATTTCATCTGCGAGTTCGAGCGTCTGCACGCTGCAATCGGTTTGGCCCAGGAACTCGAAAGCCAAGCGCTACGTTGTGTTTGCGGCCACTGCGCCAGTTCAGTCAACACGCGCACAGATTCTTCGATCACAAGTTCGCGGCTCGCGTTTTCAGGCATCAAGCCGGGAACCACGACAATGTAAGGGCAATCAATCTCGGATGCGATGCGGCACAATTCTTCGCATTCAGCAAGAGCGCCGCATGACCCTCGGCGTCTCTGAACGTGATGCGCTCGATTGAATTGATGCTGTATGGCTCGATTGCCTGTTCAGTGAACAGGCTTTTGAGTTCAGCGGTCGTGCGCGACTTGAGAAAGTCTCTGAGCTTAGAAGCCCAGATTTCAAGACAATCGAACCCCGCCGTGTTTGCTGCGCGGATGTCCGTCGTCAAATCGGCTTTCATCGTCGTCGCGCCATTCAGTGCCAGTTTCATCGGTTGCTCCCGGTTGTTCGATTCGAGATTGCAATATCAATGCTCTGTAGCGGTTTAGAGAATAAGCTCCGCAGGAGCGACCTGTCTATAGTCTCAGCTCGACAACATTCATCAACGCAGCGCGAGGCCTGATTCCGAATCGAAAAAATCCGCCTTGTCCATATCAAATTGCACACGCACTGCTGTTTCAATCTCTGCGCGAAAGTCAGCCGCCGCTGTGTTCGCTTTAGTAAAGCATTGAGGCGATAAGGGAATATTTTGTTGACAAACTTATTGGTGAATAGTATAGTGCGGCTGTATTATTAGTTACTATGCGTCCCGTCGCATTCAAAAGGAGTTATTTCCTTGAAGAAACTACTTTTGCTTTCCCTCCTCCCCAGTCTTTTATTAGTTGGAATTAATCAAGTCAGCGCTAAGAAATCAAGCACTTCTCTTCGTATGCTTTCTATCTCGCAATCCTACTTTGATGATGCGCAAGCTGTAGCTGCCAGTGAAGACGGAAAATTCTATATTTATCACAGTGATAATTTGTCAATTTATAGCAAGAATCGAAGCCTCCTAGCCAAAATTGATATTAGCTTTGCGCATTATCCCAGCGATGTGGCCGTTGATTCTCAAGGTCAGGCGTATCTTTTTAATTCGACAGCGAACCAGATCATGATTCTCACTCCAAGCGGAGAATTGGCTGGAAGTTTAAATGTAATCCAACCATTTTCAATGGCCGTTTTGAGTAATGGGAATATAGTCGTAGCTTCACCTAATAACGGAAAATTAATTCACATATATGATTCGTCAGGACATAAACTGCAAAGCATCGGAGATATTAAACTATTTGATTCTAAAAACAGTATAGAAAATGCTTTCTTGAATCGAGGGAAAGTAGTAGTTGATTCATCTGACAATATCTACTACATCTTTAAATATGCGCTTGTGCCAACTGTTTTGAAGTTCTCTAAGGACGGGCATCTTATCTCTGAGTTAAGTATTGAGGGCAAAGCTATAAATCTTCAATTGGATATGGCTCGCAACTATCTGGCAACTAAACCAGCAGAAGAAGTTGGCAGCATCGATATAATCAACTCTGCTGCTATTGACCCGATAACCAATCATCTTTGGGTATGTATGAATGGGTCTTCTAGATCAGGCATCGTTTACGAGTATTCTCCTAAAGGGAAGAAGCTCAATGAATACGGATTTATTCTTAACTTACCATCAATTGTTCCTATTGGGATTACCAGAATCTCGGATATTATTGTCAGGAATCAATCGGCTTATATCCTTTATGACAACGGGCTCTATCGTGTCTCCATTGATAAATCTTCGCCTCCCGATGATGTTATATTTTCTCAGGAGGCATGCAGTCAGGAGCAGAATTGGCCGGGGTGTTCATCTAACTGCCCAAGGATGGCGTTCACCCTCTTCACGCGACTGTAAGGCAGCCCTTCAGTCTCAGATTGCTCCAGAGCTTCGTGTGGTGGGAAGTACATGCAATTCGCTTGGGCCAGGTCAAGGTACCCCACCGAAGCCCAACGGTGGGTGTATAGCAACTGTTACTACTTGTGATACAAGTAATGGAGAAACCGTCACGCATAGCGTCACTCTGGACTGTAATGCGCCAAGATACATTGCGTAAACGGCACTTGTGTTGCAAACGCAAATGGGCAATATGCCAACCTCAGTCAGTGTCAGGCTGCGTGCACCAGTGGGGCGGTGGCGGCGGCGATGACGGAGGTGGTGGCGTAGGCTTTGCGATTTTATATTTGTTTTATTGGGAAGCATCAAGACCCTGTGACCTGTAAATGCGTGCCTGACAACCCGCCCTCTCCAATATTAATTGATGTGCTCGGCAATGGGTTCGATCTAACTAATGCTCAGGATGGAGTCAACTTCGACATCAACAGCGATGGCACTGCCGAACACATCTCATGGACGGCTTTCGGCTCTGATGATGCTTTTCTTGCGCTTGACCGGAATAATAACGGGACTATTGATACGGGAACAGAATTATTCGGCAACTACACGCCGCAGCCTCCTTCAAACAAACCAAACGGATTCTTAGCTCTTGCCGAGTATGACAAACCTGCCAATGGTGGGAACGGTGATGGCGTGATTGATGGGCGAGATTCAATCTTCGCGTCGTTACGACTCTGGCAAGACACCAACCACAACGGACGTTCGGAAATGTTCGAGTTGCGTGCCGTGACATCGCTTGGCCTGCAATCAATAGACCTTGATTACAAAGAATCAAGGAGAACCGACCGGTATGGAAATCAATTCAAGTATCGGGCAAAAGTAAGAGATACACATGGAGCACAACTTGGCAGATGGGCCTGGGACGTATTTTTCGTAGGCCAATAGATAAATCTGATTGAATCACCTGCAATTTTAATTAAACCTTACCGCAACGCAAGACCAGATTCCGAATCGAAAAAATCCGCCTTGTCCATATCGAGCCGCACGCGCACTGCTGTTTCAATCTCTGCGCGAAAGTCAGCCGCCGCGCGCGCGATTATCTTCTCTTCGCCTATTCTGAGAAACACTAGCGTCTCGTTGCCCATCAACTCGGTCACGTGTACTACTGCATGCAGTCCGTCGCTCTGCTCTGGTGTCTGAACGCAAACGTGCTCAGGACGTAGCCGAGCGTCACGCGCTTGCGCCCGCTCAAGCGATCAAGCTGAGATTCTGTCAGCGGAAGCGCGACAACATTATTGGTGAACACGCGCGACTCTGTGTCCACACTGCCCTTGATGAAATTCATGCCGGGAGTGCCGATGAACTCTGCGACAAAGCGATTTGCCGGGCGATGATAGATGTTCATAGGCGTGTCGAATTGTTGAAGTTTTCCTTCGCGCATTATCGCAACTCTTTTAGCCAGCGTCATGGCTTCCGCCTGATCGTGCGTGACGTAAACGGTCGTCGTGCCAAGCTCGTGCTGCAACCTTTTCAGTTCTCCGCGCATATAGACGCGCAGCTTTGCGTCGAGGTTCGATAGCGGCTCGTCCATCAGGTAAACGCGCGGCTCGCGGATGATGGCGCGGGCAAGAGCTACGCGCTGGCGCTCGCCTCCGCTCAACTCGCGCGGCTTGCGGGCGAGCAGGCCATCTATTTCAATCATCTTTGCGACCCGTTCGACTCTACTACGGATCTCATCTTTCGCAGTCTTTCGTACGCGCAGCGGGTAAGCGATGTTTTCGGCGACCGTCATATGCGGATAGAGCGCGTAGCTTTGAAAGACCATCGCAACGTCGCGATGGCGCGTCGGAATATCGTTTACGCGCTGCTTTGCCGATAAAGATGTCGCCCGATGTTGCGTCTTCAAGCCCTGCAAGCATTCTGAGCGTAGTCGTCTTGCCGCATCCCGAAGGCCCAAGCAACACGACGAATTCGCCTTCATCAATCGCAAGGCTCAAACGATCAACCGCCGCGCGCTTGCCGAAAAGTTTCGTTACGTTATCGAATCTTGCATTCATAAATGAAGTAGCCCTCGCTCGTTATCCCTTTACTGCGCCGAGCGAGAGGCCGCGAACAAGATAGCGTTGCGCGGCCATCGCAAATACCAGTATCGGCACCATCGCTACGACTCCTGCCGCGCTCATCACGCCCCATTTTATTTCGTACTGAGTTACGCGCCCTGCGATTCCAACTGGCAGCGTCATTGCCGCATCGGTTTGCGTCAATACTAACGCAAGCAGGAATTCATTCCACGACATTATCAAACAGAAGACGGCTGTGGCGGCCAGTCCCGGCGTAACCAGCGGCAGTATCACTCGCAAGAGCGCGCCCATTCGCGAGTCGCCGTCAACCATCGCCGCCTCTTCCAGCTCGCGCGGCAGTTCCTGGAAAAATCCCCGCATCATCCACACGACGAACGGAAGATTGAATGCAGTGTAGACGATCACAAGCGATGTTATAGTGTTGAGCAACCGCACGTCGCGCATCAAGAGAAAGAGCGGAACGGCGCTCACAATGGGCGGAAACATTCGCGTTGAAAGTATCCAGATCGAGATTCGCTTGTCTAAATTTGCAGGCAATCGAAACCGCGAAAGACCATAAGCCGCAAACGTGCCGAGCGCCAGCGCGCACAAGCGTCGAAAGCACCGCGACAATCGCGCTCGTTTGCAGGTACTGGCCGAATGAGCGAGTTAAGAATGCGTCTGAATAGTGCGCGAGCGTCGGATGAAAGCTAAACCATCGCGGCGGCACTGCGAACTGATCCACTTCCGTTTTGAGCGAGATGGTCGCCAGCCAGTAAACCGGCGTGATTGATGCGAAGACCGCACACGCAAGCAAAACATACTTCGCCCATCGCGCGAGCGCGAGCCGTCGAGCGTGGCGCGCAGATTCATTAACAGATAGTTTTGATTGCTGCGCTCGACTGGTCACGCTGCCTCCTGTTTCTGAAGCAGACGAATATAGCCTGCGCTTATCATATTCGTCACAATCAGCAGCACAAAAGACATCGCCGCCGCATAGCCGAAATCAAAAAAGCGAAACGCAGAGCGGTAGATGTACAGGCTGACGGTTTCGGTAGCGAATCCCGGCCCGCCTTCCGTCAGTATGAATATCTGATCGAAGACGCGAAGCAGATCCATCGTTCTCAGCAACAACGCAATCAGCATAGCAGGCCGCAACATGGGCAGCGTCACGTGGAGAAAAGTTTGCCACCAGTTTGCGCCGTCTATCATCGCGGCTTCGTAAGGCTCCTGCGGTATGGCTTGCAGCCCCGCAAGCAGAACCAGAAACATAAACGGCGTCCACTGCCAGATGTCTACTGCGATGACGGATGCGAACGCAAGCGTGGGCGATGCAGTCCATGTCAATGCGTCTGTGTTTATGCCGACACTTTTCAACGTGCCGTTGACAGCGCCAAAGTCAGGATTGAGCATCAACCGCCAGACGACTCCGACCACGACCGGAGGCAGCATCATCGGGATGAGCAAGACGGCGCGAAAGACTCCGCGCCCGCGCAAAGGCCGGTCGAGCAGAAGCGCGAGGCCGAGTCCTAAAAGGAATTCAAACGTTAGCGCGACCGTCGCATAAATGAGCGTGTGCCAGAGCGCAGAGAGAAAAAAACTGTCCGACGCGAGCCGCGTGAAATTTGCAAAAGTCCATGAGCTTGATTCGGTTTGAAATGCGACTCTGACTGCATAAAGCAAAGGATAGATGGAAAGCGCGAGGAGCACCGCGACCGTCGGCGCGATGAGAAAATAAGGCAGCCCGCTATCACGCCATCGCGAGAATCTGCTCCCGTGTGAGGTTTCTGCGCTCATAACCGGCGAATAAATTTCACAGCCTGCAATCCGTCACACCCAACTGTCGAACTTGTTCGCTATGCCTTTGTCATCGAGCCATTGCTTGAACTGGGAACTGGTCGTGAATCGTTCTTTGATGAGCCAGAGCAGCACACTGTCTTTGTCTTCACGAGCGACTCGCAGCCAGTATTCATAGTCGCTGTCGCCCCAGTGTTCTTTTACGTACGGGCCTATGTCATAGCCTTCGAGCACGAGGTTTTCTTCTTCGTCAATTTTTGCGACCACGCGCACAGAGATGTCTTCGGTTTTGTAGCTGGAAATCGTTATTTCTTTGATCCTGTCCATCGCGCCCCCTGTCACCTGCTGCGCTCGACGATCTTTGCAATCTCCAGATTCGCCTGCGTCATCGCATCTTCGGCTGTAAGTTCTCCGCTGTTGGCTCGCGATAAAAATATGCCGAACACGTTTTCGATCTCGTTCCAAAGCGGCGTGCGCGGGCGAGGCTTCGATGTTTCAAGCGAACGAAGCTGCGCAGGATAAGCCGGATACTTCGCAAGCAACTCTGCGTCGTTGAACACTGAACGACGAGTTGGGGGATTGCCCGCGAGCGCCGATTTTTTCATCTGCTCGCGCTCGGTCGCCCACAGCAGAAAATCGAATGCCGCATCAACATTTTGCGCGCTTTTAGGAATAGAGATGAGCCAGTTGCCTATCTCTGCGCGGCCCGCCGCGTGCGCCCCCGGCATCACTGTGAAAGCCATCTTTCCTATGACTTTTGATTTTGCCGCATCGCTGAACGCGCTTATCCACGCGGGCCAGTTGATAGACATTGCCGCAGTGCCTTGCAGCAAATGCGCAGACACTTCCGTGGCGTTGAAGCTGGCGTAACCGGGCGGCGCGTACTTGCCTAATTCGAGCATGAACTTGAGCGCGTTTATGCCTTCGGGACTGTTGACTCTGGGCTTGCCCTGATCGTCGAACATCTCTGCGCCGAACGCCCAGAATATGGGCATGAAATCTGCCACAGCAGAATTGCCGCGTGCCGCGCGCATCACGTAGCCATAGACTCGATCACCTGTAGGCGACCCCGTTCGCTCGTGCTCGTCAATCGCTTTTGCCGCCGCCATCACATCGTCCCACGTTTCGGGTTCTTTCAAGTTGTGTTTTTGATAAAGGTCTTTGCGATAGAAAAACAATTGCGAGTTGCCGACATAAGGCAGAGCGTAAAGCGCGCCCTTCTCGTAAGGATGACGACACAGCGCGAGCGACGCGGGAACGAAATCATCGTCAGGCCCGCTCTTGTTTCGTTTCTGGTAAAGCGGCGCGAGGTCTGCAAGCAATTCTGCGGTTGCGAATCGAGGGAACCACGGGTCGTCGAGCATGATCAGGTCATATGCGCCCGTTCGCGCATTCAAATCAACAAGCTCTTTTGCAAACAATTCTTCATATGGAAACTCTGCTATCTGAATGCGCGTGCCGGTTTGCGTTTCGTAATCGCGCGCTGCCTGTTTCAGCGCCTCGCCTTCAACGCCTGATGCTACGGCAATGCTCAACGCGCGCGTGCCGTCTGCGTTGCGGACGCTTGAGTCGCGACACGCGATTTGCAGGGCGAAGGCCAAAATCGCGATTAGAAGAATCAAAGAGCGAGTCTTGTTTTGCATAGGCGAAAACTATAAGCCAAACGCAAGCACAGGACAAACTCCGCAGATACGAGTAGCCACGAATTGCACGAATGCATTACGAATGTTTACGAATAATTCGTGCTAATTCGTGAACATTCGTGGCAATTCGTGGCAGATCTAAGCCGGTTTGCGTTGGCAGGCGAACTGTTGGAATTTGCTGCTGAAGCCGGTGGCGGCGGAGGCGGAGGCTGTACGGCTATCTGCTGGCCGAGATAAGGCGCGATGGCTCGGACGAACATGATGAAGTTTTGAATCTGCTGCTTCAATTCTTCGGATGTTACTTTCTTGTATCCGGTCGGCACTTCGAACAAAGCAGGATCGGGATTCAAATGAATGTCGCGCGTTTCCAGCATCCCGCGCGCGCTAGCGCCGCTTGATGTCACAGCGTTCAAGTCTGCGCGCAGTGGCAGGCCCGTCTCCTGATCAATGTAGATAAAGCTATCGGCTTGAACCGTTCCCGCCTGTGTGCCTGTGTTGGCCGTGCCCGAAAACTTATACTTTGTCGCGGGGCGACCGTTGACCGTCTCGACGCCAAGATTTTCGTGCGGGCGCGATTGCAATCTTTCGATCATCGCGCTCGGCGTCATCATATTGCCGAGCGGAAACCCGAGCGCGTCCGGGTCCAACTCTACGTACTGATTGCGCGACGGAAGCACCAGATACTTCAGTCCCGGCTTTTCAAGATATATGACTTCCTGATTGATGCTTGGAATCTTGAGCGACCATCGGCGATTCGCATCCATCCTGGCGAAATCAATTTCCCACTGCGCATTGCCCTGACGATTGCTCGCTTCTGCCTGACCTGTAATAGCCATCTTCATGCTATAGCGTTCAGGCTCTTTGGCTGAAATCGGCGAAGTCGCGCCGCCCGCCGCAGTATTTGCGTTAGCGGTATCGCTTACATTTGCATTCGCATTTGTATTTGTGTTGGCACTGGAATTACTGTTTGCGACAGGCGCGCTTGTGCAGCCGAAAGAAATGAGCGCAAGCCTATCGCCGCCAGTGTCGTAAAGATTCGTTGAGTTTTATTAAACATCCAATCCTCCATTATTTTTGATTTTAGTTCTGGATTTTGGATTAATTGGAAACCGTCAATCTAAAATCCAGAATCTAAAATCAACATTATTTATTGAGCAAGCGCCCTGAGCACATCCACTTGTATGTTTGGGTTGCGCACGTCGCCCGTTATGTTCAACGGAACGGCGATGCGATTGTTTGTTTGTAAACTGCGACAGCCGCGCCAATCAACGGATTGGCTGACGTTTTAAGCTGCGATGTTGCTTCGCTCGAAAGCTCGATCCTTGCGGCATAACTGAGCATAAGCGCAGCCTCTATTCTGAACCAGCCTTCCGGTGGCTAAAGCATCGCCCAGTCCATCGAGTTGCTGCACGCGCAGATTGGTCGTCTTGTACCAGATCGTGATCGAAGTTGAAGTCCGTTTCAAGCCCGCCTATCTTCGTGCCCTGATTCATGTCTCCGATCTGGTTGACGCGGGCCGCGCCTGCCACTTGCTGGCTCACGTTCAAGCTTGGAATGAATATCTCGTTAGCCGAGATGTGACCGCTGCCGCTCATCTCTGATGAAGCGTGAGTATCGAACTGCCCATTGAGTTTGAAACTTTTAGCCGTAAGATTTTTTGTTTCGAGAGGGCCTGGTCCGATGACACCTTTGGTTGAATAGCCCGCGCCGTTGCCGCGATCTATGACCAGATCAAATGGCATCACGGCTTTCAACTTCTCAGCCCCATCGCTTTCATCGGACTCTGCGCGCACTTCGCCTGTCGCGTGGCTCGCATTTGCTGCGTCTTTCGCGTCAGCGATGGCAAGCTTCAGCGCGATGTTTTTATATAAGCTTTCCGGTTGCTTGCCCGTCTTGTCTATAACGCGGATGGTCGCGCCTTCGATTTGAATACTGTTGAATCTTGTTTTGCTGACGTCGCCCACTGCAGCAGCAATCAATTGAACGAGTGATTGTAGAAATGCGGTTTGCGTGCTGGTCGCCGCTCCGAGAGTCGCCCAGTTCCACGTGCCGTCGCTGTTCTTAATGAAATTGAATTCAGGCGAATTGATCGTTATTCCGTCAATGACGATTTGACGATGCAGCACGTAGTCTTTCAGTGAAAAGTTCGCGCGCACCTGATCTGCTTTCATGAAATCGCCGTCGCCGAACGCCGTATCTTCTTTCGCAGTCATCCCCTTTATGGTGATGAAAGGGCCGCCCCAGAGTGTCAATCGCATCGAGCCTATAGACACTTTGCGTCCGAGTGTTGCCGATAGTCGGGATTCGACCTGCGGTTTGAATGAATCGAGCGGCAAGAACGGCGCTAGAAAAAATGCCGCGATGGCGAGGGCTGCAATAAAGAGCAGCAGGCGAAGGAGCCATCGTCTTTTACGTGCCATTGAACCTCACAGAACCTACAAGCGCCACTTCTATGCTAATTGGCGCAAGCCCTGTCGCGCAAGGCACATATGAAGAAACGATGAATGCGGAATGATGAATGATGAACTTAAGAGAGGTTCTTAATTCATCATTCATCGTTCATACTTCATCGTTATTCAACGCTGGCCGCCCATCTGTTTGAGCAGTTCGCGGACAGCCGCATCGAGTTGAGAATCGCTTGCCTGTGTAGCTCTCGCCTATTGGTCGAACGACCGGCACATCAACCGGGCGAGGCTTCAATTCCATCAAAGTCCCGTCGCTCGCCGTGATCTTTATGAACGGGATGCGCAAGTTCGAGCCGTCTATCAGTTGAGCGCCTGACGTGTAGATGATCCACCCGGCAGTAGGTTCGCCTACGACCTTGCCGAGTTTCATCGCGCGATAGCCTTCGGTGAAATCTTCGGCGTCAGAGAGCGAATGCTGGTTCGTTACAAGAATGGTCGGGGCTTCGAGCGAACGCTGGCCGAGCGCAGTACGCGCGGGCACTGACCCGAAGCCGCGCGGCGTCATCGTCAAGTACGGCTTTCGCGAAAACACGTCGAGCGCATATGCGTTGACGAATCCGCCGTTGTTGTTACGAACGTCAATCACTACGCCTTCGCGCGAATGATTCTCCGCATCCAGGTCAACGTAAAGCTGCGCGAGCGACGCCGCGCCCATATCGAACATATGAACGTAGCCCAATCGCCCGTTGCTTACGCGCGCCACGTAATCGCGTTTGTCTTCGACCCACTTGCGATACATCAAAGCCTTTTCTGTACCTGCGTTCACGGGCCGCACCGCGACATCGCGGCGGTCGGCTTCCGTCTGCCGAAGACGCGATGGCAAGCGCGACACGACGATTTACCTTGAAGCTTAAAAGCTCATCGAGATTCGTGCGGGCATTGATCTGCACGCCGTCAACCGCGAGCAGGTAATCACCCGGCTTGATGTTGCCTGCAAGCGCAGCAGGGCTGAGCGGCAACACGCTTGTCACGCGCAATCGGCCTGTTGATTCATACTCGGCGCGATCAAAGCTGAGACCTATTCTTCCGGTCACGGGCTGCGCCCCGTGAAAGGCCCTGAGATGCCCGAGTGCGATGCGTTGAGTTCGCCTACCATCAGCGCGATGAGCCTTCGCATCTCGTCCGGCGTTCGCGCGCCCTGTATGCGCGGGGCGTAACTTGCGCGCACCGCCTCCCAGTCAACATTGTGAAAGTTGGGGTCATAGAAATTGTCGCGCAGATAAGTCCACGCCTGGCGAAAGGCTTCCAATTTTTCGCGCGCGAAATCAACATCCATCTCGGCAGTGACCGCAATCGCGCGCGCTTGCCTTGTGTCGAGCGGTATAACATTGATGCGGCCTTGTTCAAGATAGAAGACTTCTTTACTGTCGGGCGTGAATTGTGCGCTGCGTTTGACGCCCGGAGTCGAGGTCAATTGTCTCGCAACGGCTGGCTCTCTCGACAATTCGTCGAGCGAGTAGATGTAAAGATTCTGCTGAGCGGCGGCGCTTGCAATCACGAGCAGCCATTTGCCGTCGGGGCTTATCGTTTGATAGTCCACGTCAACGCCTACGGGGACGAGGCTGAGTCGCTGGCGAATATTGTCAAAGACTATTTCAACCTGCTTTGCGTTCGGCTTCTTCTGTTCCTCGGCGGGCATGAGGCTCGGCGCTTGCGGGGCGAGTCTCTTGAGGCCGGATCTCCTGAGGCTGGCGATTAGGCGCTAAAGTTTTCGGAGTCTCTTCTTTGAAGAGGTCGCGAAATTGATCTTCGCGGAATCTGGGTGTGCGCGGCAACAGATCAATGCGGGCGACCTGAAAATCTTCCGTGCGCTGACCCGTGTCGAAAAGAATATAAGTTCCGTCAGGGCTCCACGAGACTGTATTGCCGAACGAGTTTGCAAGAAAGCTTAAAGGTCGCGCGTCGCCGCCCGCGGCTGAGACTACATAAACATTTCTGAAGAGCTTGCCGCTGACAGTCGTAAACGCAACCCAGCGACTGTCGGGCGACCATGCGAACGGGCGCTCCGAATAAATGGCTGGCGTTCGAGGCTCGCTTTCGCAAGCAAGCGCTCCTGTTTCGATTCCGCGTCGAGCGCGCGAAGTTCACTCGCTCCGCGCGCAAAAGCAATCGTCTTTCCGTCAGGCGAAAAGCGCGGCGTAGTGTCGCCCGCATTGTCGCGTGTGAGTTGTGATTCAGTGTTCGTCGTGAAGTCGTAAAGATAAAGATGCGGCGCGCCTTCGCGGTTGGAAACATAGCAGATGCGGCGGCTATCGGGCGACCAGTTGATCTGAGATTCGGCGGCTACGCTTGTAGTGATGCGCGCCGCATCGCCTCCGTCTTTGGCTGAAGCCGCGAAGATTTCGCCGTGAACTATGAAAGCCACCTTCTTGCCATCGGGCGAAAGCTGAAGCTCTTGAATCTGATTGGTGAGCGTTAGGTGTTCGACCGCGGGGCTTGCGGGCGCGCCTCGTCTTGTGATCGGGACTTCGGTTGCCTGACCGTTTGAGGTGTCGAGTTTCCAGATGGCGAAGTCGTGCTCGAAGACGATCAGGCGACCGTCATAAGAGATGTTCGGCCAGAGCACGCGCCCGTCTTTGAATTTCGTGACTTGCTTTGGTTGTCCTTGAAGCGCGCGGCTCCAAATGTTCTGCGCGCCGCTTCGATCAGAGACATAAAAGAGCGCGCGGCCTTCGCTGTTCCACATCGGCCACATCTCTTTCGCGCCGCCTTCGGTGATGCGTTCGTAGCTGGGCTTGGCAGTGTCGCGCATCAACCAGACTTCGCTTTCGTCGAGATGCGAGTGGCCTTTGCGCCACCACTGCGATGAAGTAATGCCGCGCGCGGTGAAGGCCACAGCCGTGCCGTCTGGCGACGGAGCGGCCCAGTACTCATTTGCATAACGGTCTGCGCTCGTTTGCATAGGCGTGCCGCCTTCGGTGCTTACGCGAAAGATGTCGTTCATGCCTGCGATGTCGCGGCTGGTTGACGAGAAATAAATCCATCGGCCATCGCGCGACCACGCATCGAGTTGATCAAGGCTGTCGTCAAACGTGAGCCGCTTCAAGTCGCCCGTATCGAGCGTAAGCACATAGATGTCTCCGTTGCCCGTGCGATTAGATATGAAGGCCATGCGTTTCCCATCGGGCGAATAAAGCGGGCGCGATTCGTTCGCAGGATTTGAGACAAGCAGCCTTGCCTCGCCGCCCGCCGCCGGAACAGTCCAGATGTCGCCGCCCGACACGAAAGCAATCTCCGAGCGATCCGGCGATACGGCGGGTTCTGTGAAATAAGGGAGTGAATCAGTCACAGTTGTTCGCGTGCTTTGAGCAAGTGCAGTCGTGTTAATGAAGCAAGATGTTATAAGCAACGAAAGTGTGAGACTGTAGATGCCTGATTTCCTGAAGCGTAACATGGAATCCTCCGTAGCGGAGGCGGCGAGCGATTGAGCCTTAGCCGCCTTGCAGATCATTTATGCGCCGGGCACAGGCGCAAGTTCGAGATGAAGGAAATACATTAGCACCTGAAGGCGAAAGTGGGTAGTGACCCTATGATATGGAGAAATGATTATGGATCAGCGGCTCTATAGCACAATACCTCTGCTATCGACCAGACGTGATCACTGATCCCTTGCCTCTGGGCCGGTGTCTCACCTTTCAATCCTCTATGCTTCCGACAGAAGTTGTAGAATACTTTGTCCAATACGCACTGATCCTGCATATACTCGACCAGCTTCGCAAAGGCTATCGTCTTCCTCACCACATACCGATTGCGTGATCGGGCCGTGCAGTTTTCCCTCTCCAGCAAACTCGTTGAACACCACCTTAAATCTTCTCCCGCTGCTCCCAGCATCAACTTTTTCTCTATCTTTACCGCTCGCCCTTCTTCTGTCTTTATGACTTGTCCGTAGAGCAGCTTCGGGTCTGGTATTATCCTCTCTTTGCGAGGCCTCCCTCAATGAGTTTGCTTCTTGAGCGCCAACTTCAATTGATGCAGTTTGATCGGGCGCACCTGCTCTGAAAGTGGTTCTCTGTATTGATCATAGCCATCGCTTGAGACGCGCGGTAAACAATGCAGGCGCAGCCGCTCGAAGCTATCTTCGACGAGTTGGCGTGCCGCTTGAGGGGTGCGAGGGCTGACGAATTGCTCTAGGAGCAATCGGCTCTGGCGAGCAAATGCTTTATGCCACCAGGCTTCGCCTCGGAAGTTACTCTCGGCAAGCGAGGCTTTCTTTTTACCGGCAAATGACCATTGCTCATCGAGTTCAAGGTCTTTGATACAAAGATCAACAAGCAGTTCGGAGTCTAAGGCTTGAGCATTGGCAGCGGCGCGACGACGCCATCTGCGTAAGGAGTCAGGGTTGTGATGGCGTGCTTGAGCAATGGAGGTCTGAGTATCGCCGCGAGTAATAGAATCAATACAACTGATGACTTCACGCTCAGGAGTCTTCAAGTTGAAGAAAGCGGTACCGCGACGTTCGGAGAGGCATTTGCCACAGAGCTTACATTTAAAAAGGGAGCGAGGGCCGTCGCGCGTGTTATAAGTGCTATGGTAAAACAGATGATGCGCGGTAGCTCCACAAACGGGGCAGCGCAGGTGGGGCGGAGGGAATATGGATTTGTGTCTAGGCATCGCAACCAGACACTTTCCACACTCCGCCCTTTCTTGTGAATCCCCAATATCACAGGGCGACTACCGAGAAACCGCGAAACCGCAGCCTCAAATGTGGGCCTCCAACTTGCCCTAGTTGCGTGATGCCCTAAATATCGTACTAGATTGCCTTTTATGTCAGTTGAGTCTCGCAAATCTGACAACTGCTCACTTAATCCATGCCTTCCCGTCACTACAGACGGTGGAGAATCACTATGATTCGAAGTCTTTACTTCCCCGAAAGCAAATCTCACCTCATCATTATAACGATAAAACCCGACTAAGTCCGTTCCTGCTGGGCTGGCAGAGGGATTCTTGAGGTCACGTCCGCCGGGCCACGGAAACTCACATTGACGATGCTCTATTAGATATACTTCTGCAAGTGCTTCACCTACTCGCCAGCCGGGCAAATCGTCAGGAGCAGATAATATCATTTCTAATGTCGCTACCTGAAAGTCCATTGTAGCAAGCTTCCCCATCATTTCCTGTAAGTCTCTGATTCCTTCATCATCTCTTAATAAGCTCGCAATATCTGTATCCAAAGCCTCTGTGAGATCGTCAGGTGTATAGGACAAGCCTCGTGCCAGCACTGGAACTGCATCTACAGAGTATCTTTCAGTACCCTCGGCAACACTCATGCAAATTAGTAAGTAAGTGTTTAGATGTGCCCAAACTATTTAGATTAGTTGGACTCCGCAATTTTAATTCTCTCCGAAGGAGGAATTGTTAGGGCGCTACGATGACGACGAGAATTTATCATTACAAAGTTAACAAAGCAAGTATTAGCTTTATGGCATTAAGATGCTCAGTCTATTTCTCAATGTTTGGCTTTTGCTGGTATTCTCTCAGGCAACTCTAATTCGTCATCTATCAGTACATCCACATAAACTCCAGCAGCCCGCGCATATTGCAGTAGAACCAACAAGGAAGGCTCACGCACACCTCGCTCGAACGCCGAAATGTTTTCCCTGGTAAGCTTTTCCTCTAACCGCATCCGGCTAATCATCTCGTTCTGGGAAGGCCCAGAGCCGTGCGGATGTACAGCAGTTTCTCTGCGAGCTTTGCTGGTTTTTCGCGTGAAGCCTGCCCCATCAGACTGCGCCTCCTGATGGTATAGGCATCAAAAGATTCTGCTTGCATCTAGGCCCAAATGGCTCTTGGATACCATTGCGCTCGTTGGCTGGGAGTTTGTTGAAACCTGCCTCCCAAGCGGCCTTCGTCATGAGTGATGCGAAACCGCCTTAGCCATATTCTTGGGCAGAAGATATCAGAGAAAGGCCCTACACGAAAGGAGAGTTATGAAACTGGGCAACCCTAGATGTTATAAACTGATATGTACAAGCCTAACGCTTACATTCTTAGCAATGTCGGTCACTGTTTTAGCTCAGACTGGACGAGCGAATGCCCCAAAGCCAACAGCCCTTCCCAAAGAACAATCTACGACAATTCAAAAGAAACTTGATTCGGGGGCGAACCATCCTTAAATGAAACGCTAGACTGGATACGCCAAAAGCTGATTACAGGTGCGGGGTTTTATAGTAAGGAGGAAAAAACGCGCATCAAAATTTACGGTGTTAAAGTGGATGGTTGCACTCTTACATATACCGAATACTTTAACAGTGACGGAGCGGGAGGTGATGATATAGAGACTTCTTTCCAACTCAAAGATATTGACCCCTCAAGTCTAAAGGTTGAAGAGTTCCTCGGCGGATTCATTGTAGGCTATAATACGCTTGATTCCAGACAGGCTATTAACAGAAATGGCCGTAAAGCGAATAAAGGATTCATTGGCTTTCAAGAGCAGGAAATGGCGACCCGCTTTGCGAAAGCACTCTCGCACGCAATCAAACTTTGTGCTGCTAAAAAGGAACCTTTTTAACTCCATCAGGTTTTTCATGCGGCATCAAAAATAATAGAGTTCTGTTTTACTATGGAGTAGCGCGTTGGTTTAGCAGTCGCGCCCCTGCTGCGTATTACATCACTATCCCCGTGCTCCACCCTGCATTAGCAAAGTTCATCAAGTAGAACTGTCTCGCCTCAGCATACTGGGGATGGTTTTTAACATTCTTGAGATGGAAAGCCCATCGCTTCGATGAAGCCGCTTTCTTTCCCCAAGCCTTGAAGTCGCCTTGCTTACTATGATGGCTACGATGGCATTGTTTGTGCGTTGGGGCGACATTCTTGCCGCCCTGTGATTTGTAAACCGGATGATGGTATTCAACCTTTTGACGTGGCGTGATAATCTCGCGGCAGAGATGGCATGTCATAGGTCTATGCCCTCCAATCTGCCGTTAGACTTCGGCTCTGTCCTATAGCCCACCGTTCCGTTGGAGTAGGCTATGAAGTTCTCCGACTCGGCTACTATCATAAAGCCGGATTCAAGCTGTTGTGACCATTCTGAGTAGCCTTGCCACCCGTCATCAACTGCGCTTGAGGCCATGACTTCGTTATAGTCGGCTTTGCTGATGCCAGCGAATAATTCTTCGCTGTAGACGTTAGATTCAAAAGTGAGTATGCTAGTCATTGAGTTGACCTTTCTCCCGTGTTAGTGCACGGGTGGCAATTCAAGGGCTGGATGCTGGTAACATCTGGCCCTTTACTGTCCAAAGCCTAAATTCATCTCGGTTGCTGTTGTCGGCGTTAGAGTATCTTACTCAATCCCGCTTTGCGCTCGTCGCAGCCTTCCGGGTTATTCCTTCAACTCCGACCTGACCGCTTCGCGCTATCTTTTCAAATATTAATTAACTTACAAGAAAACTATAACCCAAAAGTTATAATTTATCAAGAAAATTCTTACCCTTGCGTTATGATTTTCTGCATGGTATAAAGAGAAGCATGGCAAGACTACTAACAACATCGGAGGCGGCGGAGAGGTTAGGCGTAACCGCGCCACGAATCCGTCAACTTGTCTTGAACGGCAGGCTTCCGGCGCAGAAGTTGGGACGCGATTTGTTTATTGATGAAAAGGATTTAAAGCTGGTCGCAGACCGAAAGGTAGGGCGGCCACGTAAAGCGCCCGCGAGGTCGGACAGCAAGCAAAGGAGTAATAAGTAATCTGAACATGGCACAGGTAACTTTAAGATAGGTCGCGGCGACTAACGCTGACGTTGACACCGAGTATAATATAGACGCCGATAAGGAAGTTTCCGGTTTATTCGTGCCAGTGACTACTACCCATGCCACTAATCGGGGCGATGGGTTTTACATGCCCTACATCACCACGCTCAATGGCGCACTTAATAGCACAAACACCACAGTAGTTCTCGCGAGTGCTAGTAACTTTAGTGCAGGCGACTATGTAGTTATGGACAAGGAAAATATAAAACTAGGAACGAAAAGCACAAATATCTTTACAAGCTCTATACGCGGTGTAGGCGGCACTATTCCTGCGGCTCATAACGATGGCACGACCGTTTATAAGGCGCACGAGATGTTTATTGATACGAACGTTACCTTCGGCACACGCAAGGTTATCCGCTATCGCGTGAAGCGCACACAGGGCGGCGACGAGGCTGTTGGCGTGGAGATAGTAGTTGTGAATCCGCCCGCTCCGCCTTCTACAAATCTCTGTACCGTGTGGGGCATCCTCGAAGACATTTCAGGCAATTCGCAGCCGGGTGTAACTGTACAGCTTGCGCTTGGCTCCGCAGATAATTATGGAAGTGACACTGGCGAATCTGTCATCAAGAGCATGGCCGTAGCCGTGACGGATGAGGACGGCTTCTTCTCTTTTCAGGTGCGCCGCGATGTTGCACCCCTCACTCTCTCGATGGATGGACTTGTTTGGGCTGTCCAAAATCTACCCGAAGAAAGCAACGTTAATTTTCTTCGGACATAAGCCGCAATTCGGGGCAGCTACGTAAGGAAAAGACAGAAAACAAGCGCAAAGAAGAGGCTAAGTAAACGATGATTAAGAGGTATTAAAACGCTCTGTTAGTTGAAATATCTTTAATTCTTAAGGTACAATCTCGACTGTTCGCAGGTCAGCAGACCTTAACAAAACCGTTAGGTTTTGTGCTTGTAAGTTATTGTATTTGCTGGGAGGTCGTTCAACGGTAGGACAGCAGACTCTGGATCTGCTTATCGGGGTTCGAATCCCTGCCTCCCAGCCAAATCCCTTCAATCATTTACAGGTATAAGCTAGGAGTGCAAATCCCCTCTGGTGTGTCAGTGGTGTGTCAACTTTTTGCTCGTAGGATTCTTTCTAACTTTTCTGATGCTGCTTGCTGCATAGTTGGTAAAACGTGAGAATAGGTATCAAGCGTCTGTGTAATGCTCGCATGCCCCAGCCGCTCACTGACCACTTTTGGGTTTTCATTGACTATGAGTAGCAGAGTGGCGCAGGTGTGGCGAAGGTCATACAGCCTGATTGACTTCGGTAATTCAGCGCTCTTGAGAATCGGTTTGAAGTGGCGAACGATCAGGTTGTGGGGCATCACCGGCTTACCCTCTTAAGCAGTAAAAACCAGATCGAGATTCTGATACTTTGCACCTATCTTCAGTCTTTCTTCCGCCTGCTTTCTCCTATGATCCTTGAGAGCTGACAAAACGGATTGCGGCAGAGGCAGGCTGCGCCGACTTTTGCTTGTTTTCAGTTTGCCGAAATACCAAGTTCCATCCCGCTTCCAGATCAATGCACGCTGAAGAGTCAGCATTCCAGTTTGAAAGTTTATGTCTTTCCACTGTAAGCCGAGACATTCACTGGGGCGCATTCCGGTCACAATCGCGAGCTGGAAGTAAGCGTAGAAGCGATCACCGGACGCAACGGTGAGAAAGTTTGCTGCTTGCTCAATCGTTAACGCCTGCATCTCCTTGCGTTCTTTCTTTGGCAACTCGACGAGACTCGCGGGATTCAGCATTATGAATCCCCATTTGATTGCCTGTTTCAGTGCTGAATTGAGGACAGCATGCGTGTAACGCACAACGCGAGCTGACAAACCTCGTTGTAGCATTTCTGAATACAGCGATTGCACATCAAGCCCCGTCAACTTTGACAATTTATGATTGCCCAGTGCCGGACGAACATACCGCTTGAGCATATCCTCATAATGTTCGAAAGTGTTCGGCGCGAGCCTCGGCCTTGCAGCAGCTTCGAGCCACTTATTCAGATACTCATCTAAGGTGATCGGCGACGGATCAACAAAGCTGCCCTGATCTATTTCTCGAAGCACCTTGTTCAGGTATGACTGAGCATCCTTCTTGTTGCCGCTCACCTGCTTACTAAAATACTTCTTCTTTCCCGTGTTTGGGTCTCTACCTCTGAAGACCTTCACGAGCCATTTCCCTTTACCTTTAGGAATAATTTGTCCTGCCATCTATTTACCTCTCTTCCTGGCCTTCGGATCGGCCACTCTTTTGAGCAGGTCGCCGGGCTGACAGTCGAGCACTGCGCACATGCGATCCAAGACGTCTATGCTCAACCTACCCACATTGCCTCTGCTCAGATTCCAAATAGTCGCGTACCTTACTCCTGCCTGCTTGGCCAACCAGTACAAAGTACGCCCTTCTTTCTGTAGCTGCTCGTTGATCAATACTTTAATCATTTGCTCTTATATATACGATAAGTGTATATACATCAATAACAAAATATCAAGCAGGTCTTACAAGAAATCGAATTCCTAAGTGAAGTCTTCTGTTCTTATGAATAGAATGGGAAGGAGTGAATCAGGAATATCCTGAGACATCTATTTTAAGAGATCAATCCCTTCCCAATTACTGATTGCAATTAGCAAATCCTAGCATTCTTTTTATGGAGTAATCGCCTGTTTAGCATTCGGCTTGTTCCGTTTAGCAAAAACCTTCTTTTGCCTGGCTCTGATTTGTTTCCTTATCCAATCCGCTTCATCCCATGAACGCCAGTCATCGTTCATATTCTTAATCTGAAACCGACGCCATAGGATTTCATCTAAGTCGCAAGGACTAGGTTTGTAAAACGCGAGCGGCGTCACATGTTGCATATTGGATCGGATAGATACTCCAATTGGCGTTTTTTTCACCACCTTCTTTACCGTATACCCATTGGCATATTGCAGCATCCAATATTTGCCCCTCTCCTCTTCTGGAATTTCCGATTGGAAATCAGGCGTGACAATATGTCGCTTCGGACTTTCTCTGCGAAAGCGACCTCGCGCTGCTGGTGATTTACGTCGATTCTTACCCATGATCCTAATAATGCTACATGAGGTAATCCTCTCTTGAAAAGAAAATTCTAAATTTCCTATCCTCAAACCAGATCGCGATCCAATAACAAAATCAATCCTTTCCTTCTCCTGATTGCATATTTACTTGTTGACCGCCATCTGCTGCGATATTAACTTGCCGAGGGTTATTGATTGTCACTGGCGTATTGTAACGTCGCCAATCGCGCATCTGGCGCAATGTAGATTGATAAGCTCTCCGCCATCGGTCGGCCAACTGCGCGGCTTGCTCGATGGCTTGCTGTTCATAGACGCGCGGTGGTATCCACTCGTGCTGCTGTTCTGCGGCTAGCTCTTTTTCGCCTTTCGACATCGGCACAAGTCCTGCGGTTGTTGCTCTATGAATATGAATTTCAGACCAGTGCATCCACATAGCATAGGTCACCGCCAGCATATCTATCATCGAATAATCGATTCCGCCTTGCGGCTTGAACTGATCAACGAAAGAGTCACGAATGGCGATAAATCTGGCACGCTTCCAAGGATCGCGTTGCCAATCCGACTTCTCAAATACCTCGGCAGCCATGTGCCCGCTCTTAAAGTCTGCATCGGCTGCACCCTTGATGTCTTCCCAGATGATTTGCGCTGCTGACGGATCATGCCCGAAAAATCTTCTCGATCTGATACCAGGAGATCGAACTCGGCGGTTGCTTAACCAGCTTATCGTAGAAGGCGCTCAGGTCGAACCCGGCATCCATTCGGCCACCAGCCTTTTTGATCGCCTCTTCCATCGAGAGATTGCCGCCTTCAGGCTTGGTGTAGAAGATGACCTGGGCAACGTAAGCATGATGCAACTCGCGGATGACAGAACGTTTTTCCAGCAGCCAGCGAGCCGCTAGAGAGTCTGGGTCCAGACGATCAATCTTCTGGTCGCTTGCCTTAGCAGGATGATCGGCAACGCGAGTAAGGTTCGCGGATGTATCCTGGCAAACCTCATCGCTTGTAGAGATTTCTATAGAATCTTGCTCTAGCGTCACGGCTATCTTTGTTTTGGCCTGTGTCTGCTTTTTGTCACGAGCTTTAGTTCGATTGCTCATACATCAAATCCTTCTGCTCGCATTCGCTTCGTCAGATCGCGAAAGCGTGCCTTCAATTCTCTGAATCTTCCTCTCACGAACTTGTTTGCCTCAATGATCTCGGCTCTTTGACTTCGGTATTCTTCAATGCCAGCCCGTAGCGCCTCCAATTCGCTTTCTTTAACATATCGCTTTCGCCGACAGCCTTTGGACCGGTAGCGATGATAAAAATATGGACCATGCAATTCTCCCTTCGCACATTTACAGTTTTTACGCCCGCATTTGACGAACCGCGCCTCAAGCGATCCCTGGATTCCATCAATCTTAGGGACCTGTTTTCCAAATTCTTCTTGCAGCGATGCCTCATCGCCCATTAACCAACTAGTATCTTTTTTCATCGCAATCCTTAGAAAAATAGACAAGTGTACGAAGACCTCAATTGGTGACTTGAATCTAGCAAAAGACCAGATCAATTCCGCATTTCTCGCAATGTCCTCGCCCATTTGTTAAACCGACCAGACTTCCGCAGTTGTCCGTGTAACATAATATTTCAGTCTTAAGCGGCATATTCGAACTTGGCCCATCTGGCTCGACTGGCTCACCTGGCCCATCGTTAACACCGACACCTTAGCCAGATGAGCCAAGTGGGCCAAGTGAGCCAGTTTGATTTTGAGCAGTACAGATAAGTGTAGAGAGTCTGACTCCCGTTCGAGTTTGGTGTACCGAGAGGTCTATTCCATACGTGGTTGTCCAGCGCTGCAAATCCCTGTAGGTTACAATGCGCTTTCGGCCACCCTGGCCACCTGAACGCGGATCATACTTGAACCGCATCTTGCCTAAAACTTTACCAACACGAATAGAAGTGATCCGCTCACGGCTGATTGTAGATTCCGTCGTTTCTGCGATCTGTATGACCCGATCAGTTATATCTTGAGTTGCCAATGACCATTCCTCGCTATGGCCTTGAGACATCTCCTCAGCAGCAATTTCACACAAGGCAATGATAATCAGTGTTGTGAGGTCATCACTTCTTAAATTCTGGCGCTCGGATTGGTAGTTCAAAGCAATCGCCTCGATCTGTTTGTACAAACCTTTAGCGCCTTCGTCTTCGAGCCAAAGCGCTACGGCCAAAATCGCGCGCCAAGGTTCAAGATCACGTCCGCTTAGTTTAACTTGCTCGTTCGTGCGGCGCTCATATGCGGGTAACTCGTTCAGATGAGCCAGTGCAAGCGCCCACAAGTTATCAATCAATGCACGCCGGTCGTGGGGCCAGAGATCATATTCCATTGCATCAGCATTCGCCTTGACCTTGTTATCAGTGCGGATTAGGGGGATCACTATTGTGCGAGTCTCCAAAACAGGATCAGGAAGACGTATAGCGCTGAACAAGCGCGGGCAAAAGCTGTTCAGATAACGAATCCTCCAGGGATGATCTTTATCGCCAGTCGGCTCTTTTACAGGAATTGTGCTGCCTTTACGATTCCCAGCTAGAAACAGGTTGCGTTTATCAGGGTCGCACTTCTTGGCATCCGCGAAGCCTTCGGCATCGTCGAAGCACATCGTAGCGCCATAGTCGGCTAAATCCCGCAGGCTGGCATAACTGCCGCCTGATCCCATCATTTCGCCGAGGTAAGATAACTCCGAGACGAGCAGTAAGACCTTGGTCTTGCCGCTGCCTTTATCACCATTTGGCCAGAGAAAACCGATCACGGTGAAGGCATCAAGGAACCAAGTCGCCAGTATGTAACAAGCAATCAGCTTAGACATTTCTTTCTGCCCGGCGAGACTGTGTTCGAAATCAACAAAGCGATTAATGATGTCCGCGATTTGGTTAAACACTTTAACAGGATCAGGGCGATTGCCCGTGTGGAATGCGGCCAGCCCGGCTTTCGACCAGAGCCTATCCGTTTTCGGGCTTTCTAAAAGGTGGACCTCAAAACCCAATTCAGAAAGCGGGCGAATCGTTTGGCTGTATGCATAATCATGGCCGATGTTAGCAAAGATGAAGCCGTCATCTCGCACGATGAACCGGTGTCTCTCTACTGCCTCTAGCGGCGGATCATGCTTCCTGATCGTGCCATCCTTATCCTTTGTTTCCTCACGCTGAATCTTGGTATAGAGCCAGGTCGCTGCATACGCCCGGCCATCAACCAATTGAAGCGGCTTACTGATTTTACTGGGTGGCAAATCCAGTAATTCGATCTTTGGTGGTACAGGCTCGCGAGGCGGAGAAGGAGAGTCAGCGAGCTTGAGCAAATCCTCAACTGTATTTCCATTCACGAAGAAGTCATCAAGCCCGACCTTCTTTTTGTTCTTGCCATCAGGCAATCGAGCAACTTTTAGATTTGCACCTTTCCGCCGCGCATGTACGATGAGTCGTTCGCAGGCGTCTTTAACGTTGCGATTGTTCAGCAGGTCGCTGTCATAGGCAATTATTACCAGGCGGCTGTCATTGAGCGGGATACGGTCCAGGTCTGCCGAAAAATCTATACCTCCATACTCATTTTTGCCTTTGAAGCCCCAGACTCCGGGAAGACCGATGGCTACTTCATCGCGGCTGACAGCACTGTCTCCCTTTTTCTGTCCTTCAGTGATTATGATCCTCACGCTGGGATCTTTGAGCTTCTCGCGGCAAAGCGGGTGGCAATCCGCGCGGAGGCTCACACCTTATGGTGTTTCATACTTAACTTCGACTTCCTTAATCTCTCCATTGCGCTTCTTCGTCCGTCTTATACGAGGGACATCAGGGCGGTGAAGAAAGTAAGGCACTGTACCGTCCAGTGCATGCAGAGGCACCAGTAATGTAGGCGCGGCTTTCGACACCGTACGAGATTGATACCTCTTGAACCCAAAAGAAATTAACTCGCTTGGATGGATAATCGAGCGATACCCGCGCCCGGCTATCACGGCATCGCTAATACCGCTCTTTTCTCGCAGAGACTTCAGATGATGTGGTAACAACATCTCTTCGATCTGCGTCACATCATAAGCTACATCTGTAGACTGCTTCATCATTTTTACCCGCTTGGCTAGTTGATTGATTATCGGCTGTGAGCCAGAGCTTCACTGCTACTTGACTTGCTTTCGCCAGCCGCCTGGCAAGCTTTGGCCACCGCTACGGATAAAGTTCTCCAACTCATATGGGTCTACTCTCAGTTGTCGGCCTAGTCGTATAACAGGAATGAGATTCTGGCGTGCCAGTTCATAAGCACGCTGTTCACTGATATTCAACCGTCGGGCGGCATATTCCATGCTTTCGAGACATTTCTCAGTCATTCGCAATTTACCTCCGAAAAAATCAAAGTATCTGACTCAGGTTTATCACAACTCTGCCTAAAAGCGGTTAAGTTGGCTGTTGCATAGATAGCAGAAATTTGAGTGGGTGAACGCAATAGTGAGATAACAGCAATAGTGGAGATGATAAAAAAGAACGTTCGGCTCGAAAGAATATATCAATGGTAGAAGGAAGTTACAGAGTCCGAATCGTGCCTCCGTGACATACCATGTCGCCTTTTTTGCGGTCTGCCAAAACGCATTTGCTGGCTTCTTCACGCATGGTGCGCGATCTTTCGCCTTTGCGCTCTAGGAGGATACGTTTCACTTGTCGGCGCTCATCTGGAGTGAGTTGTTCAAGAGAGCGGTTCCTTCGCCTTGGTGAAGTACCACGTGGCGCTCGGACTGAGACTTGGCGTGATGTGCGGGGTTTCAGGCCAATGAGTTTGAGAGTTTTATTGATCTGCCTGTGAACGTTTGAAGCATTTAGCTTTAAATCTCTGGCAAGCTCTTGGTAAGACTTACCGACGACCTGAAAGCCGACGGTCATAACCAAATCTCTCAATAAAATAGATTTAACTTCTACACGTTGCCATTCCGGTCGCTCGTCATACGATTTGGCGATCTGATCGAAAGATTTCTGGGCTTGATCTGTAACTGAGTTGATGAGCTTTAAACGAATAGACCGCTTACCTATGCGGAGCCGGGTGCTTTCGACATCATACTTGGCAAGCAGTTTAGCGCGTTCCGAATATGCTTCTCTTGTTTCTATGACGGGAGTCTTGGCTGGTGATTCGCCGTCGCCTTGATAGACGAGATAAGTCAGGGCTTTCATAATCTTTAACTCATCAGCGCTCGGCAAAGGAAAAGATCGATGATCGATGAGTTCATCATTGCATAGCAAAGCCTGCCAGTTATGTATTATTGATTCAGGGTTTTGCTTCGTCTTACTGGCTGCATGAAGAAAGGTCTCATCAAAATAGACGTACCATCCCAGAAGGAGCATGATTTCTTTGTTGATTACCCATAGCTGTAAGGTCTTTACTGCACGGTCCAAGCACCAATCCGCATTTAAACTATATTTCTGTGACCAATTCAGCAGCTTTGATCTAACAGTGATGGCCTCATCTACTGTTTTAATGATCTCCCAGTTAGGGCAGAGTTCCACTATATTCGCCAGAGTGAATTTCGAGGGACAAGGAACATCGTTCTTTTCAAGATAGGTAAAAGCAAAATCCCAGTAGTCATCAAAAATATCCAATAGATCCTTAAGCACACGAGGGTACGTCTGGCCTATTGTCACAAGGAAGTGTGTTTGAGCCTGCCGCCGCGATAAGCTATCAGGTTGATTCTTTTCCTGCTCGCCAACATCAAACTGTATACGAGCGGTTTTCCTACCACCTGAGTTACTGAATGCCATTATTGAGTGGTTCCCTTACCATCGCCCTTGATATGTGAGTAATACGTCATCGTTTCCGTAAATTCATCGAACTGGTGGTCGAATGATCGGTCATCAAACTATCCTCACAGAAATCATAACATTCCCGAATAAGCTTCTCCCCTTTCGATCAATAACATCAAATCTTAAACGCCACTCTCCACGAACCTATTACAACGATTTTCGAGTTAAGGATGGCCGGTGCAAACCAACTTGCTCAGCCTACCTGCACGGGGTCATCTAGTTTTCGGAAAGAAAGTTTGAATAAAGTATCGGCTCAACGCCGCAGATGCAGAGAAAACTCTGCGTCATCAAGCATGCTTTCAGAATTCCAACGAGGTTAATTCTTTAATCCGCCGCTCGTTCAATATATTAGATTTTGCTTAGTATGTTAAACAACAAAATATCTTCACTTTTTCGAGTGAAATTATGTGGCAAATGATATAGAATCCGAACCGCCGCAGGGTACACGTTTACTGAGTCGCCATATCCTCTGCGGCAATGCGTCAATCCTTTGGAATGTGGGCCGAGAATCAGTCTTAAAACTTATGTCCGCAGGAACCTTGCCCACACTAAGAAAGCAAGCGCCATCATCAACGCGCTTGACCCGAAGTCAAAAGAGGCCTTTTGATCGAACGAGCCATCAGATTTTTTAGTAACTGGATTGATGCTGTTAGTACAGGCTCCGGGAGTTTCACCCGGATCGCATATACAAGCCGCACATCCGCAGTGGCACCAAGCGCCGCCACCAGTTACATGACCAGCGAAGGCAACCGTAGCCAACGGGGCAGAGCTGTTATGAGAAGATGAGGTCAGCAAGGGGAAAGCGGCCACAATGAACAAGCAGGCAAGAGTCCTCTTCAATTTCATTTCTTCCTCCAGTAGCGGCAATTCTTTGGCGTTGCAAGATACTTCTGCGCAGCATTCTTATTATCAAAGACTGATTAATTCTTTATTACTTCGCAGCATTCACACAGCCGAAAGCTTTGATTCTTTGGGCAGGCAGCTTTCTAATATTGCCCACTATGCCTATTTGATAAGAAATATAGAAACAATAGATCAGGTAAGCCAATTAATGCTTACCTTGCCAATTTCAACAGAATTAAAAGGAGTTGCTCATTACTATCAAGCTATTTGCGCAAAACGAAAAGGCGATTTTGATGGCGCTCGCAGATTGCTTGAAAGCGTTGTTGAAAAAGCTATATCTCAATACAAAGCGCGAGCACTGCTTACAATCGGAGCTACATATTTCGACAGCAGTGAAATCGAGTCAGCATTACCGTTCTACTTCGTAGCAGAGCAAATTTCTCATGAGAGCGACTTGTTGACGCTACTTGAGTCTCAACGAAACATAGCTGCGATTCGCAGTATTCATGGCGATCATAAGCAAGCACTCAAAGATATTGAGAATCTATTCCCGCTCGTTCGCGTGATAGCCAAGCGCTATCCCGTACTGTATTACAGTTTTCTCAACAGCTTTGCGGTAGAACTAGGCGAGGTCGGGCGCGTAAATGAAGCTCGCCGTGTGTGTCAGATTACACTTGCTTCACCATTTGCTCATGCTTACCCTGAATGGCTAGAAACGCGCGACGAGATCGAAGAGAAACGTACTGATGCTACGCCTTCAATAGTCGCCGTCAGCAAAAAGCCTGAAGCTGAAGTTCAAACACAGCACAAAGTTAAGCCAGTCCGTTTGGCCGCATTCATTCAGCCCGCTCGCGAAACAGATTTCTTTCAAACATCAATGGCGGTTGCAGTCACAGCAATCGCTCGTATGGAAACTACTGCAAGCATCCTTGACCGGGTGCGATACTCGATCTATACTCGCGGCCCTCCTCCCTGCTGCTGAACTTTCTCGCAATTATTAAATCAACTTTGACTTTGAAGCGGGCCGCCAGTGGCTCTGACGACCCACTTCGCCCAGACACGCACGGTCGTGCCTCAGGATTGGTGTGTCCGAACCACGACCGCGCACTGAAAGAGCGGTATGAGTATATCAAATTATTCAACTCACTGAAAAAATCTTGAGTTGATGGAACCCTTTTTCCGCTACTGATACCGCCTTCTGGTAGTCAAAGCCTTTACCTACAGATATTCAAGGGCAGGCTGTTGCCGCTGCGACAGCCCACCCTTACCTATTGCGCGCACTTGTGCAAATGCGCTTGCGCGCTGGAAAGGATACTTATGCTCAACAGCAAATCGAGACAATTCCCACTCGTTGACGGCTGCGCTGACAGGCGCGTCCCCTGGCCTGACAACATTGACGGCTTCGTCGTCGGTCAAAAAGAACTCGAAGAATTCATCGGCAACCAGACGCTGTATCAAGCACAAGCTACGGCAAAGCGAATAGTCATCCTAGCCCAAGCCGCCCGGCAGATTGCCGAAGGCGAACAGCTTGATATGAACTGGCAGTTGATTCGCTTCGTTGCAAGCGAGGACAAAAGCGAGGGCTACCAGCGGGTGATAGGGGCGATGATCCGAGCAATAGATCAAGGTGAAGAAGGGATAAGGGCAGTTCAGAGCACGGCCATGCACGTGATGGATTTCGGGTTCAACTACATGACGAGCTACGGCAATGAGCTGATTTACGAAGAAGGAGTTGAGAGGATGAGGCAATCGGCTGGAAGGCTAGATTGATCCAACATTCTCCTGATTCAGCAGTCAGCCGCTAAAGCGAAATAAGAAGGCGGGCTGTCGTAGCATCTACAGCCCGCCAGAAATAACCACATCCGTTTGTGCGCCTGCGCGCACAAACGTGAGTTATGAATAACAAGAAATCTGAAACATCCGAATTGGGAACAGAGTCTAGCGAATCAAGCAACCGGCCTCAAATTGCAGACGACAATCGAATACCTTGGCCGGAGAACCCTAACGGGAAATTCGTTTCCAAACGACGAGTCAGCTTTAAAGCTTTTATACCTGTCGCAGAATGTCAGCCAGAAATGGACAATGCCAATAAAGCAATGGAAGGCAGCGTTGAACCGATCTGCTATTGCTTTTAAAGGGAAGTTATCAATTGTTGAACAAGGCCCGTTTACACAAAGGACCAGATACGCTCTTTATTGATTCTGTTTTCCGTTCCAGAAACTATTCTTCTTACGATCCGATTTCATGCTGTGCCAATATGTCGATGTTCAATATGAAGTGATAGGTACTCATCAATAATTCAATCCTAATAATTTGTCACGATTTGTAATACCGTATTGAGATGTACAATACTTTTACCTGCTCTCTTAGCATAATCCACTATATCGCCAGTGCCGCCTAAGCCAGCAGCTGGCTTCCCATCCCAAATAGCAAGTAGGACATCAGAAAGATCAACTATACGCCTTCCAGCCGCATAGTAGCTCTCCTCATCAGAACTCATCTTTTGCAATACTTCAGACTTCGACGCGACTCTGAGCAACTCGTAATATTCATTCCTTATAAGACCTTCCGAGAATTTCTTTTCATATCCTTTAAAAGGCAGAACGACGTTGAGTTCACCACCATGCCGCAAAATAGATTTTGCAAACATTTGGTCCGCACCTACTGCGAGTGCGGTTATTCCAATTAAGGGTAGCGTTGTCTGACTGAGGAACTTGTCCAGTTCAATTCTTACCCAATACCAAACCTGAGAGTCTTTAAGTTTCTGGTGCCCTGTTATTCCGATATGCACTTATATTTTTTTACCCTTCACAAGCATCCAATATTCACGACCGCGAATAGTAAGCTCAACAGTGTGACTGTGCCGCGCAGTCCAATAAAGTTGCTCTCCATGAATGGAAGGTTTTAACAAGCCAGTGTCACGGTAATCTTTAAAGAGTTGAGCGATTTCAATTTTATCCTTATTCACAGGCTCCTGAATATTTCCATTCTGATCTTCTGGTTCGTGCTCTGGATCCAGTTGGTATTTATAGTCAAATGTCGGGAACAGGCCTGTAAGCTGGTGCAGTTTGAGGCGGTTGATGAGTGGCGCGCATTCACGTACTACTACTACTCTAGTTGCGTGAGACTTATAGATGGGGCGCTGCATATGTTGGCCGAATCGCCGCTCTACATATGCATAGATTGATGGGGCGGTGATCCATCCCATATGATCTGCTGCGCCCCCTTCTAGACTGTCAATTACCGCTTGTGTAAATACCCCATGATCGCTACCTTCAAGAGAAGCCTCTGAATCCCTAGACGAGGCGATAACAGTCATATCTTCTCTTAATAGCGACAATGGATCCTTCTGGCCAGCGTTAAAAAAAGATGGACTCGCAATATCCCCACTATGACAACAATCTAGGATTAGCAAGATGTCTCTTGCGCGCGAGTCCAGACACATCTGAACTATTTCTTGCATTGGTATGCCATAGTCGTCCTTCTCGGAATCGTAAGCGCATAAATGACCACCAAATGGCGTCAACGCGCCATGTCCGGAGAAGTAGAACAATACTTCATCCTTGAAATCTGAAAAATTCGCGTAACAGGCTTTGCGGAGTGAGGATCGAGTAATAGGTGTTCCATCTTCCATTACGTCGAGCAAGGTTCTGCAATCGTAATTCGGTTTGCCATCATGGTTTCGCTCAAGTAATTTTGTTATGGCCTCAGCATCTGCAACGCACCGCTTGAGATTCCTTGCATGATTATATGTGTTGATTCCAACTATAAGGGCTCGTCCTGGCATAAACTAACCTCGATTAATTGGCCAAAGCCTACTGATAGATAAGACAATGGTGTCAACCTTGCCTTGTGGTTTTATTGCCATCGCCAAGCATCAGCGGGGCCGTAAACGGCACTGATGGAACCATAAGAAACTGGCTTTGCGGCCTCCGCTGCATGCGTTTGTTAGACGCCGTGTGGGTATAGTCCAGGTACATAGGTAACAGATTAGTCCAGGTACATGGGTAACACTTTTCCGGCATCATGTCCTCCTTTAAGGAGGTGCATCATGCCCTGGAGTAATTTATCACCTATGGACCAAAAAACTCAGTTCATCGCTGATTTCCTTCGCCACTCTCAATCCATCGCCGAATTATGTCTCCACTATGGCATTAGCAGAAAGACTGCTTATAAGTGGATCAATCGCTACCAACAAGACTCCATCTCCGGTCTCGAAGATCGTTCCCGCAGGCCCAAGTCTTGCCCTCACCAAACTGACCCTGACATCGTCGAGGCCCTGCTTGAAGCCCGTCGCCTTCACCCTACCTGGGGCGCTAAGAAACTCCTTAAGCTTTTATCCAAGCGACTCCCCGACCGCCTATGGCCTGCTCGAACAACTGTCTGTGACCTACTCGCCCGTCACGGGCTTGTAAAGAAAGCTCGCAAGCGCCGCCATCTTTCTCATCCCGGTAAACCCTCTTCTATTATAGTCTCTCCCAATCAGGTCTGGTGCGCTGACTTCAAAGGCCAGTTCAAAACCCGCGACGGCATCTATTGCTACCCTTTGACCATCACCGATGGATTTTCGCGCTACTTGCTTGGCTGCCAAGGCTTGCTGACGACTGAGTGTGCTTCCGCAAAATTAGTCTTCGAGAAGGTCTTTAGCGAGTTCGGCCTGCCAGAGCGCATCCGCACTGACAACGGCGTGCCGTTCGCCACTGTCTCGCTGGCACGGCTGTCGTCGCTGTCAGCCTGGTGGATTCGCCTCGGCATCCTGCCGGAACTGATCGAGCCCGGCAAGCCGCAACAAAATGGCCGACACGAACGGATGCATCGCACGCTGAAGGCAGAGACCACGCGCCCGGCGGCTGGAAATCTGCGAGCGCAGCAGCGCAAGTTCAACGCCTTCCGTCAAGAGTACAATCAAGTCCGCCCTCACGAAGCTCTCAAGCTTGAAACACCGGCTTCGCTTTACCAGCCAAGCCCGCGCCCGTACCCTAAGAAAGTTCCGGCGTTGGAATATCCCGCGCACTATGAAACGCGCTACGTAAGCTACAACGGAGGAATCCGCTGGAACTGCGACTGGGTAAATGTCAGTATAACGTGTGCCGGTCAATGGGTCGGCCTCGAAGAAATAGATAACGGTATATGGAACGTCTACTTCGGCCCGGTCAAACTCGGTCGCCTAATCGAGGAGCAAATGCGAATCGAAGACGATGCCGGGAAGCTGTGGCGACATAAGAAAAAAGTGTAACCCATGTGCCCGGACTTTTTTGTTACCCATGTCCCCGATCACTCAGTCGAACATCGGCTACGCCGCTGCTGGAAGGCAGACGACAAGCCCGCACAATATTGGACCGGCTGTTGAGCTGTGTCAGATGGGGTGGGCGAGGCTTTTACGTTGCTTATTTCGCCCAGCATATAACGCTTAGGATGAATAGAAGCGGAACGCGGCGCGTCCTACCTCAATTCAATATAATTGTTACTTTTCCCGGTCAAAGCCTATTCAAAATCCTCCCAAATAAAGTATGTCTTTATTTCGCCCTGCTCTTCTGTGTACCCATCTAATTTATACTGCTCACTATTCAGCATTATTCTAAACTTATGTTGTATGTACCGAGATCTCAGACCTGGGTAACTCGGTGAATCAATAGTTTCCTCTTTGGTTCCTTCCGCAGCTATGTCAATGGGGCCAGCTATGCCCAGTTCTTCTTGAATTCCACGAATCATCGCTTCCTCTGGTGTTTCATTTGGCTTCATTTTTTCTGAAACAGCGCATCCTAAATTTCTTCTTCTCTCCCTGCCGTCGTTAAAAACTTGCCTATATTCTTTTAGACACAAGAGATTGCCATTTGGCAATTTGTAATACACATCCGCATTCCCAACAACGACACTCCTGACTAATTGTCCTCTTGCATCGTTTACCAGAATAGTTTCTCCATCTTTTATCTCCTTAACCAGATGTCGAAGAGTCTTCGCCTGACCTTTGCCCCAATCAGCAGTAGATATTCCTGCCTGCTCGAGTTGATCTCTTAAGGCTTTAATAGCTATATCATCGTCTATTTGAGAATCTTGCATTGTCTTCCTCCTTAGAAAAGTAACGCCAAGCATTAGCGAGCGTGTTAATGCAGTCGTGTTCAGCCAGCGCAAACGTTTTGAATAATGCTTACCGCGTTCCGCTGCATGGTTATGTTATGCGCGAATTGAATCACTAGCCGCACCGTCGCTTCAATACGATCTCGATACTCGCGCTCTATTTCTGTTGATTCAATGAGCTTGTCGCGCCGATCAGCGCGAGCACGGTTTGGCGCGGCGATGAATAATCCTGCTCACTCTCCAAAGCGTCTAACATTCACTTACTATGCAGAAATAGGGTAAAACATTACGGAATTGGTCAAATAAATCATTGCACTCAAAGAAGCACAGGTTACAAGCTTTTATGCATTTACTTGAGTATATAAGGTGCTGGTGGAAGGGTAGGAAATATCCCGCAACAAGCATTTCGGAGCCACTATTTATCCGGTGAATGATTTGCTACTACTCGGAATGTATATCGCCCGACTCTTTCAAGCTGCCCATCGGCATTTATCCCACTTAGCTCTACCTGATAGTCTCCCGATGTGAGAATTCTGCCAGGTATGTTAATCAAAACGACAGCATCACCTTTTATGTCTCCGGGCTTAAGCCCACTTAGAGTAAATATTACCTGGCCTTCACCAGTTTGTAGCACCACCAGATAGCTTTGATATGCATTTACTAGGATGTCGAGCCGTAATTGCACTATTTCTGTTCCAATAGGAATAAAGACCCTTTTCATCTCCCCTGATTCTCTGACAATCCAAGGCTGCAGAGGCCCTGCAATAAGAGTATTAGGAATATCTTCATATCTTTGGCGTTCCTCACTATTGAGTTCAGCTAGCTCTCGTTCAAGAGACTTATGTTGATTAAATATAATATAAATAATGAATGAGGCAGCAAGCACAACTATAATTACTGCAGCAATCGAAAAGCTTAATGCCGATTTTTTTGAAGCGGGTATCCACCACTTCTCGGTCTGATATACCTTTCCGATCGCTGGCGGTGAATTCGCTGCCGCCTCGATACCAGTATTGATTAATGCCTTGGCAAACTGTAATTTCTTAAGTTGAATAGACGTAGAAAGGAGATGCTCGACAAACTTCTTTTGATCGCTCTCAGATAGATCATCATTTACATAATCATCGAACAACTCGCTTTCTACTGCCAGGGTTTCCTCCAGATATTGGCGATCTATAATGAGAAGTTCCTCAATGGTATTCCGCTGTCCTTCATCCAACTCGCCGAGCAGATATTGCCTAATCAAATTTTGCTTTTCGTCAGAATTCTCCATAAAAACACCTCCTTCGCAAAAAAATAGAATAAAGTGACAAAGCATCTCCTATCATCCGTTAACAGTCGTTTTGCTCTATGCACGTCTGAACACACTTCTGAAGGAGCATGCGAATCCTGTATGCCTTTACTCTCAAAGCGTTAGCATCAAGTCCCAACCGATCAGCTAATTCCCTGCGATTGGCTATTTTTGCCCCTTTATCTTTTTCATAGTAGAGTGAGATTAAATCACGATCTTCTGGGCTTAACCTTTCCCTACATTTATCCAAACATTCATAAACTATTTCCAAGTTATCTCCTTTTTTATAATCATTTGATAGATCTGTTGAAGGCAGCATTGTATAAACCGATTCTCGTCTGAAGTCTTCCAGAGCGATCTTCTTGGCAACTCCGTAAAAATAAAGTGCCGGTTTGCCAGAATATGTCTTTGTAAGCTCCTCAACCTTTTTGGCTACTCGGTCAATAGTTTCATCAGCCAAATCTTCAGCGTTGCTACAGCCACGCCAAGTGAAAATATTGATTAGACTTTCGCGGATATGTTCGTATTCAATTCCAGCCTGCTCACGTTCTGGATTGAGCCAGGCAAGTAGCCGTTCTAAATCTTCCTGAGTTAAAATTGATTCGTTAGCCATTTAGTTTAATCAATAATTCTGGCAGAGAAATATTTCCAGTTTTTACAAAGATTTCTTAGCCTTTCTTCTAACTCGCTTCGTAAGGTAAAGAACAGTCAATGAGAAAGCAAATATAAAAGCAAATATCCCCAGTTGAGCACCTGCGCTTATATTATTACTATCGACCTGGAACCTTTCGTTGTATTCACCTTGGAGAACGAAAGCTGCCCAATAATAGGGGGACTGCCACCGCTGCTGTTTCAAGAGCGACTGTTTGGCTTTCTGAAGAGCTGCTGCAGGTGGCAATCCCTCTTCCAGCATTGCTTTATAGAATGGCTTCATTAATTCACATGTAGCTTCATCATCAACTTTCCATAAACTGGCTACTACACTCTTCGATCCGGCATACATAAAGCCGCGTATCAATCCGATTCGTCCTTCACCTTGAATATTCTTACCAAGCCCTGTCTTGCATGCGCTTAAAACTATCAACTTTGCTTGCAAACGAAGATTGTAAATATCATGTAGTCGCAAAAAACCATCTTGTAAGTTTCCTTGCTCATCTACAAGCGAGAGAATAATACCGGATAACTCTGGTTGTTCATCGTTTATAATACAATGTGTAGCAAAGTGTAATATCTGGTATTTACTAACTTCATCACTAACTGCTATAACGCGGCTGGCCCTAAAATCTGTTGCTACCATACCCTTTCCCGGCTTAGTAACTGCCATAATGGCATTAGCTTCTTGCCGCGTGCCTAACAATCTAGGGATAGTCAATTCATCGGTCAATTCACCGAAATCTCTTAAAGTGTTATGTAATTGTGCGATCTTAAATTCGTTTGTAGCATTATTTGCTAACAGCTTTCCTGAAGATATAATTCTGGGATCATCTCGTTCAAAAACCGGATCGGCCAGCACCGCTACCACCTTCTGATCAAATTCCGGCGGATTCTCATTTTGCCTCAAAGCTGCCAGCAAGGAGGCTGATTGCAGATAGACCACCTCGTGCTCTAGAACCAGCGGAACAAGCTCCGCATTTCGACTATCAGCCTGTCCTTCGTTACTCTCCTGTAAGCCAGGTATAAGTAAAGCCTCAAAGGGAATATACTGTAATGCGCCTTCCGTAACGATTAGAAGTCGTTTTTTGAGGAGTTGGCTAGAAACCTGGCCGAGTAGAACCTGGCTCAATTCAGATACCCACTTCTTGTACTCTCTATCTGCTACAGTTACACGTTCCTGATGCTCTGCGAGCGTCTCCCCCTTTACGGGCTGGCGCGCAATTATCAGGTTATAGACAGCGCGAGCCAATTCTTCGATGGTTGCACGATTGGGCAACTCATAGCTTAATAACGATGTCCGGGTTACTGCCCACAAATAACTCCTTTCATCTCCGAGCGCATATTCCAATAAGATCGTGTCGTCATCTGCCAGTTCAGCTTGAATACTTTCGAGGCGAAGAATTGGCGGCTGAGTTAGGCTCGCATACCTTTGGCTTTGTTGTCTTAGCCGAGCTTGAACTTCCTGATATGCGGTCGTAAGTTCTCGCATTTCTCTGGATATCTCCGCCACATCATCTTTAGTATGCTTGCCGCTGAGCACCTGCATCTGATACTCCGCTTTGATATTGAGCAATTGTTGCAATGATTGCTCACGCTCAATCAAATCCGGGCTCGCATCCTGGTAGATATTTGCCTTTGCCTCGGTCAACATCTCAAGTAGAGAGCGGGCGCGAGCGCATTCACTGACATACAAAGCAACCGCCGCGAACCCATCTGCCGGATCTTGCTTGTGCATCCGCATTAGTAAATCTATATAAAGTTCGTAGTGCCGGTGGACTGAAGCAAAATAGGATGCACGTAATTCATGGCCGACAACTTTGGCGCGTAGGTTCTCGATGATTCTGATTGAAGATTCTATGTGAGAAAGCGAATCTTTGCTGTTATTAAGATCGCGCTCTACACGAGCCATGTTATATAAAGCCAATATTTGCCCGTCTATATCTTCTGCCGCTTGGCTAAGAGGGAGTGCCTGGTTGTAATATATAAGCGCCTTCTGTCGTTCATCTAATGAATAATAGATATCCCCAATACTATTGAGCGTACCGGCCCGTCCTCTTCTGTCTTCAAACTCATTATACAATCCTAATACCTTATAGTATTGAGAGAGCGCCTTCTGCTTTTCGCCGGAAGCAAGATATAGCGTTCCAATATCCTTGAGGACGTAAGTTTCTATTCTACGGTCTCCGACTTTTCGTAGTAGCAAGAGGCTTTGTTTGTACTCATCAAGTGCAAGGTCGTTTTGCCCTAGTGAGCGATAAATCCAACCGATGTAAAATCTTGTGAGAGCCTCGAAATCACGATTGCCAATGGCCCGGTATAATTTCAATGACTCATTGAAACTATCCAAGGCTATCTGCGATTTATTTAGCCCAGCATAGGCTGTGCCAATTCCATTGAGTGTGGCCGCTTGACCATGCTTCTCTCCAATAGCACGAAACATAAGCAGAGCTTCATTGTGTGAATCAAGTGCTGATTGTTTTTCACCAAGGAAGTAATTAACCGCGCCTATAGCAGTGCGCGATAGCGCCACACCCCTGGAATCATTGACATTACGCCAAATTGCCAATGCTTGGTTATACTGATCTAAAGCTCCGTTCATATCTCCAAAATCATAATTCATGTAACCAATGTTGAGATGTGCCAGCGCTTGTCCTCTACGGTCACCAACAGTTGTCCAAAGTGCCAGAGCCTTGTTAAAAGAATCCAAAGCTTTTTTGACAATGCTGAGGGAGTAATATAATTCCCCAAAACTGTTGGATAATTCAGCCTCTCTTCGCATGATTTCTCGGTCTCGGTCAATTAGTCCTGACTGTTTATAACAGGCGAGCGCCTTCTTGATATATTGAAGAGCTGTTTGGTTTTCACCAAGGTAAATATATGTATAACCAATACTGTTAAGCACCGCTATTTTCCCCAGTCGATCATTCAACGCCTGTCTCATCACAAGCGCTTTTTTGTAAGACTCTATAGCCAAGTAGTACTCGCTTAATGTGAAGTGGACTTCTCCATTGCTTTCGAGAGCTTCAGATGCTCTGCTCAGATCACCGATTGTCTGCCAGATCCTGCCAGCCTCGCTGTATTTATCAATAGACTTTCTCAATGATTCTTCCAACCATTCTTGACGCAGCTTGTCTGCTTCAGCGACAGCACTCAATGCAACTAAATACTTTTGGTCCTGCTCAGTCGCTATCTGTATTCTTTCAATCTTCAATTCATAATGGACGTTGTCTATGCCTACTTCTAGAGAGCGTATTTCTAATTTATACATGCCAGAATCTTCTGCAATGAGTGACACTCTCAAAGGGCTAAATCGTCTGCTGACAAACTCTGCGCATTTTTGGCCATCTGGCCCGTAAACAGATACAGACATATTCAAATCTCCTTTGATAAGGAGTGCTTGAAAGTATTGGCCTAGTTTGAGCCGGGTCTGGTATTGATGAAACTCATTGCCGGAAATCTCCCCTGTTATTAATGAACCGGATACGAGTTGTTTGGTGCCGTCATTTTGCGCCAGGTTTACTTTTATTGAGAGGTTGGTCCTATAGGATGGTGCTTCTGTTTTACAGATTGCGAAAACCACTATGAGCGGCAATAAATGCCAAATAGTGCAGGCCTTAACAACTTTGCACGTACGCCTGATTGCTATAGGGATCCGTCTGGTAGATTTTGCCATCCGAGATGCTCCAGCCATAACACTGAGGTGAAGATGGGATCAGCGAGATGAGGTATTCAAGTCTCAAGCAAAACTTACATTACAGAATCGAACAGACCCTTTCCGCGGACCTCAGTTCGCTTGATTAGTATTTACCACGTATAACATGAGGTTTCAATAACACGAAGGGTTACTTGGATTGGACTTTTTACGGCGGTTAGATAATCAACGCATAGGGGATTTAACAAACGGAAAAAATTACAAACAAGTCCAGTGCTCAGGCTTAAGCTCCACATTGGAGATGCGGGGCGCAATACCCATAGACTTCAGATGAATAGATCTTCCATAAACGGATGCTGGAGTTTGTTGAGGCGGCTTGTTTGTCAGTCGCCTCTTCAGGTTGATGTTGAAATATACTCACCAGTGAGGTGTTTTTTCATCATCGCTATCTTCTTGCTCATCCATGTCTTTGCCTGAAGCAAAGCCGCCTCCTTTCGAGTTTCCAGGAGTGCGTATATCTTTGTTCTGTTCCTTTTCGTCCTTGGGATCGGTGGATAGCATAGACTTGCTCCTTTTTTGTTAGCTTTGGGAAATGAGAACCTTTCACTACGCTCTCACTTCCTATGTTGATAAAAGGCAAAACATTACATACTGGCGTTATAGTTTAAGCAGCATCAAAGCTCAAAGCTCATTCCGTCTTCACCGATTAGTACTTCACCAAAATAATATTTCTCTATTTCAGCCTTTAGCTCATCCTCATCTACGTCAAAGTAAAAATGAGTTAGCAGAAGTCGAGCAACATCAGCCATACGAGCTATGACGGCTGCATCCTTAATAGATAAATGCGGAGCTCCCGCGCGCCGCTCCCGGAAGGAACACTCTGAAATTAGCAGGTCTGTCTTATTGAAGAAGTTCGCCAAGTCTTCGCTGAAGCCTGTGTCGCCGGTATAGCAAAGAGATTGTCCAGGGGCTTGGATTTTCACAGCAAGGCTTTCTGTGGTATGAATGGTCTTGGCGACCGAAAGATAGCAATCATCTCCGATCTGTATCTGTTGGCCCGGCTCAAGCATTTGCACATGCAGCGGGAATTTTGGCTCGAATAATTTCCAGCCAAAAGCTTCGCTCAATCCGCTCATTACGTCTGTGAGTCCTTCTGGTCCGATGATAGTTAGCGGGTCGCTGCGTTGGTTTTGTATTCCATACTTCAGAGCGTAAAAGAGCGCAGCTAACTCTCCTACATGATCTACATGAAAGTGGCTAATAAATATGTGAGTCATTGCCTGCCAGGGCACTCCGAATCGCCCCGAGGCATGCACCGAACCTGAGCCACAATCGAGCATCAAGCGGGCCGATGGTAATTCAACAAAGAAACCTGCTGAATTGCGAGTTCCGCTTGGCACGAGTGTTCCTGACCCTAAGACGGTTAGTTTCATAAGAATCTCCGGCCTGAATCAAATCACCGAAAGAGTATTTAGGATTGAAAGCCAACTTGCCGTTGAAGAAAGCTCAGTTTTGATTCAATCATACTGACCACTAGGGAGCGAGAAGCAAATCTATTTTCTTCTGACCAGTCCTAGGATTTGGAAAAGCATTCAGTATTTTCACTCTCACTGGCTGATTTCTTGAGAATTGTTTTTCATACCCTGGTTGCAGGTTCTTCCAGAAAATCAGCCCGGTACAATCGCTGGATAATTGTACGAATACGCCAAGGTCTCTGGAGACGCCGCTGACTAAACCTTCCACAATGGTTCCAAGGTGGTACTTTCTTATATCTTCCCAGTTTGTTGTCCAGGGAAGCTTGCCATTACCTGTAGAGAATTGACCAGGAAGTTGTGGATTGAGACCCATGGACTGAGACTTACTTTTCATCTCCGTAGCAGGCCCTTCCGGCACTTTATTGAAATCATCTCTTCTCTTTTTCCTGAGTTCTTCCATCTTGAATTCTGCGAAGCTCTTCTTATAGCCTTCATTAATCTTCTTATGATAGTAATTGTGGCGTAACTTGAACTCTTCGAAGTCCGGTTCCATATCTCTCATTCTTGCTAGGACATTGCCTATTCTGCCTTGGGCCTCAAAGTAGTTCCCCAGTTCATCATAGAACTCTGCCCATTCTATATATAGCTTGTTGTTCTTACTGTCGGCTTTTTCTCCTTTCTTGAACCAGACTTCTGCCTCGCCGTGATTGCCGTTCATCTTGTTGAGTATGGCAAGCTCTATGTAAATGTTAGCTTTTTGATCCTCGTAATTTGTGTATTGAATGGCTTGGTTAAACTTACTGATTGCGGTTTCAAACTCGTTCTTGCTTCTAAACATTATTCCCCATTGGTTGTGGATGAACCAGTTATTGGGTTCTTTACTGTCCATCTCTTTAAACAGAACCTCGGCAAGAATCCAGTCTCTATCTTTAATAGCTTTGATGGAAGTTTCTACCAATTTTCTTACTTCGCGTGATTGTATAGGATTATTGCCCCTACTAGTCTTTCTTATATTACGCATTGAGTCAATGAGAGTATCGCGCAACTCATCAAGGTTATCTTGGTCGGCGGCATTATAAAAACTGATCCTGTGACTATATATGTTGAAGGGGATTTGCTTATCGCTCTTTTCGCAAATTACTATTACTTTGTCCTCATCCTTTATTGTCAGCCCAACGCCCAGTTCCCACATCACGTTAGGAGTAAAGTCGGTTATATCATAAATTAATATCTCCGCTTTCTTTATCCCTTCTAAAACTTCGGTCAAAGCATTACCTGGTCGTTTGAAATCTATGAAGCTTTCGCAGGTTAAGCCTAAACGCTCGGCAGCTTTTTTTACGAATCCCTCATAAACTTCCTTCGTTTTTTCTGTCAGCAAGACGAAAACATAATCTGGCTGTACTGGAGTGAGTCCAGATTCGATAATCTGTTTCATTGTTTGCATGGTTATCCTCCATATAGTCTGAGTTGCTAACGTAACAAAAAGCAGCAGATCATATAATCATCCTGCCGCGACAGAAAGCTGTTGCTCTCTGAAAGATTCTTCAAATATTAGATTGCCCAAAAAGTAGAGAAACGAGTCAGGCGGTATTGGCTCAATATTAAAATCAATGGTTTGCATGTCAGCGTAGTAAGTTGACTTTATCCAAAGCGGAAACAGGCCGTGCCAGTAACCTTGATAAACCAACCTTACGGATATATTTCTGACTCTGCGTGTAAGTTGCTCGGCCGTATTGCCCTCCAACTTCTTGGCCACTTCGCTTATACCTTTGATATTTGAGAAAAAGTAGTTGTCGCTCAAATGACCTGCCAAGGGAGTATCTTTCAAATACCTCTGTATGTCTGAAACAAATGCTTTCAGTTCAAAGTATGATTGCTCAAGGTAGTTCTCAAGCACCGAATTTATCTGGATGTTTAATTCTTTGTTCAGTCGCTCCGGGAATAGTCCAGAAAGGATTTTTTCGTATCCAAGAACTTCTTCCAGATCAAAGACTATCCAAGAACGCATTGCAAGCATAAAAAAGAACGCCGCATCCTTTTCCGTAATATGAGGTGACAGTAATTCATGAGAGCACCAGTTGCGTAACATTTTCATCTGGAACTGGCTAGTCCGGTGGAATAGGTCTTCCAGCTTAGTCTTGAACACAGGAGTAGCTTTCGACTTCTTGAAATACCCCGCGTTCATGTGCCATTTTGCGGCGAGCGCATTTACAAAAAAGTAAAGTGTGTGGTCTACGTTGCTGCGCCGAGGATTAGTGAAAAACGACTCCAACTTTGTCAAGTAATCTATCACGTCAGCTTTGTACGCTTCGGCTTCCTGTTTGATATTTATTGAAGTAGATTTATAGAAAATTAAGCGGGATTCGATATTAGAGTCGTTAATAGCTCTCAATTCTTCTTTCAAGTACCGACAACCTTCAATTACGCCCCTTCTGAGAATCAATGTCTCATTGGTCGCCTTCCTATCTAACCAGTCTCTTATTCGCTCGAAATCGGCATATCTCTTTTCAAATATGTTCTTCGGCTTTTCGATTAACATCTTGCCGCAATATCTTAAGAACTCTTTTAACGTATTCTCTTCACCTGTAAAGAATGCTATGTCGTCATCGGGGAAGCCATTCTTTATCATTTGGTGATAAATATAAAATCCAGCCTTCTTGTCGAAAACAGACCGTTCCATATTTTCAGGGATTTTGTCAGGCGGCGTTTTATAGCTTATTAAATTGAGGTCTATTATGGCTACGTCAAAATCTCCGCCCTGCTGCTCGAAGATTTCCTGCCATTCTGTATAGGACTTGCAAATATAAATTTGATGCAGAGTATATTTCTCAAAAAGGTTCGGCAATTGATCCCACACGTCTTTATCAGAATTGTATTCAGTATCGAGCTTCTCTTTCGGAATTATGTTGCTGAACATTCCGAGCACGTACGCTGATGGCGCTAAGTCACCGCCGAAATCTTCAATCCAAAGAATTTTCATATCGCTCCTTCCTGTTAAGCGCTGATTCCTTAAAATACAATTGGGCCGAGAAGACGTTGTTCTCAGACTTATAACTGAACGTGATTCCCACCACCGTTTTTGTCAGTGCTTTGACGAACGCCAGCCCTTTCTGCGAGCCTGTCTTCTTAGTGCTGTCGGGGCTGAATCTATTGCGGCAGGAAAAAACATGTTGTTGACCTTGTTTATTCCACTCAATCTCAAATGGCTGGCCACTGTCTGTATATTTCAAGGAGTTGTATATTATTTCCGAAAGGATGGCGAATAATAAATTGAACCTTATGCCATCGGGATCGAACTGCACGTCTGAACCTCGAACATTGAGTGAGGTGACCGGAAAAAATCGCGCAAGCCAGGCCAGTACTTGATATGCATCTTGCCCCTCTCCTTCGGCTAAAAGAACCTCGTTAAGAAACGATTCGCGAACATCCTTCATAGACTGGCTCGTTTGCGCGGCCACCAAACTCCTGAATTGAGCCAGATTAGACTCTTCAAACAGAATGCGGCTGACACCCTGTTTCAAAACTAAAGAAAGCAAGTATTCCAATGACATAGAGCCGGTCACGTCTTCTTGCCATTTGCGATTAATCTCACTCGGCTCGGTCACATAAAACTTGTAGGTCTTAAGCATATTTTCAACGGATGTAAAAATAGAGTACAGGCTCGCAAGATTATTAGTTATTTTATAGATCTCAGGTTCTTGATATTTCTCTCCAATAAGCTTATGACTCAATCGTAGGATTTGATCTACTGTCTCGGGACCGCCGCTTAGAGAGCTACGCAGCGTATGCGTCAGGTAAGAAAGCATTTGCTGTTCGGCTTCTACCTGGGCTTCAGCCTTATCAAAAGCGCTTTTGACCGCAGATATTAATTCATCGAAAAAGGCCGCGTTTCCTTTATCTATATAGCGTTCAGCATCTAGATTTAATGCCTTAACGGCTTCATCATAGCCTCCCTCTGCTGTGATAATTATCACGCGCGTTGGGGGGTGGTGTTTCTTGATTTCTTCAAGGATCTCAATCCCGTCCTTTTTGGGCATTCCTATGTCAGTTATCACGACAAGGAAGATTGATCCTTGAAAAAATTCTAGGGCTTGCTCTCCATCTACGGCAGTCACTACTTCATATCCTTCATCGGATATTATTTCCGATATGTTGCTACGTATCTCTTCCTTATCTTCGGCGAGTAGTATTCTACGTTTCTCCATGAATGATCCTCTTATTTGGCAGACGGATGATAAAGGTTGTTCCCTCTCCAAGGATACTTTTTACTTCTATTTTTCCGCTCATGCCGTTAATAACGCTATAACATAACCACAACCCCAGTCCGGTCCCTTTGGGCTTCGTAGTAAACAGTGAGTCAAATATGCGCTTCGCGTTTTCTTCGGATATACCCTGCCCATTATCAGAGAATGAAATGGTAACCTCTCTTTCATCCGAGCGGATGCCAACTTTGATCTGACGTTCTTTGGTCTGACTTTGCGCTGCGGATTCTAAAGCATCTCTGGCATTGGCAATCATGTTGATGAAGACATGCTCCAGCTCTATCCGGTTGCCGAATACGAAGGTTTTATTATTGCCGCTTTCTATTTCGCTTAGGTCTACTTTAATTCTTCTATTGCGCAACTGTAGCTCAAACAGCGCAAAAGCACCGAGAATAACCTCGCCGATCTTTATGAAGCGGTGTCCTTCGGAGTCATCTTTTATAAGGTTGTTGAGGTGATTAGTAAAAGCATTGATTGTATCCGCAGTTTGCTGGATTTTAAGCAATCCGTTAACGAATTCTGCCTTGTCAATTTGTTCTTGCTTCTTCAGCAATCTATAGATAATGCCCTGAATAATCTGTAAGGGGGTATTGATTTGATGTGCGAAGCAGGTTGCCATCGCGTTTGCAGTTGTAATTCGACCTGATGCAAGCAGATAGACATTCCCCTCCCTGGATGAATCTTCCTGATCTCTGATTATCTGTAAATCATTAAGTCTCTCTGTTAGCATCCCGCGAGATTGCTTCGATATTTTTTCGAAACACAAGTTTGCTTTATCAGTTTCATAAAGGTAGTTATATGTCAGGCCCAACTCGCTCAAAATGTACATGTTATTAGGATCTTGCTCCAACGCCCTGTTGAAAAACTCGATGGCTTTTCTAGAATTCCCCTGTTTTCTGTACACGATCCCCAGTTCGTTCAAGGACCATAGATCTTCAGGTTTAATTTCTAGTATCTTTTTTAGATAGGGAGCAGCCTTATCATATTCACGTTGATGGACAAGAATTGCCGTCATTTCCTTTAGGGCGGTAACATTCCGAGGCAACCGCCTTAGCACTTTATCCAAACATTCTTTAGCTTTATCTAGCTGGTCTGACTCCCTATAGCTTAGAGCTTTTGTAATTAAATCCTGTATGCTTTCTTTGTTCGTTAGCATTTGATTTCCTGATGATGGAAGTTCTGCCCAGTCAACTATACCGGCCAGTGCTTCCACCTTCTATGCGAGTATTAGTGGAAACATTACATACTGTTTTTATAAGAAATTGCATAGACCAGTGTAGATAGCACTTATGATTTTAGTCTGAACGGTGGGTTAATGAAGACTGAAGATAAAGCCTTAGATCGATAAAGGTATTCTTATTGAAAGAGCTATTCTTAGTAGCGCATCATTCTTCTCTCCCGTTATGGTCTGGATGAAAAGGTGAGTCAGAAGGAAAGCCTACATATCTTCGGGGCGGCGTACCCTTGCTCAGCAATTATCAAATAATCTACTCACTATACTGTACACTCTGGACAAATCCGCTTGAACACCTTCTTAACCAATTTATGTGGAACATCTGTAGGTAGAGCTTCCGACCCATTACCGGCTAAGATTTTCATGACCTTCATGCTGGAATGTATCCTTCCTCATTTTATACATTCCTCCTCGGGCGCCTTCAAATCCACAATTCCAAGTAGCCAAGGCTTGACCAAACCGTATGGCATTGAGCAAATCACTAGCACTTATATTCTGAAACTCTTTTGATCCTTTCTGTCCAAGGATATGAATAATGCCGGATGTGCACCAATCACCCGAGCCAACAGAATCCACTATATGCTCAATTTTGTATGCACTAATTTGCTGCCATCCATTTGTTTTGCAAAAAGGTAAATTGCTACGGTAGCGAATCCCTTCTCGACCTAAGGTTTCAATCTCTAAGGGAGGTCCTTCTACAGGGCCTATTTCTCTCATATTCTTCTTCCGTTCGTAAGAGTATTTCAAAATATGAGATATACCAAGAGCTTCACGGTATAGCTTAGGGTCTCCGACTCCTGAAGGCTCAAAGATGATTAAAGCTCCCTTTTCAGCACATGCTTTTGCCATAATGATTGCTCCACGAGAAACTCGATCAAGAAAAAACACTCTGGGTTTTCTTATACTATTAACAATCTGATGTGCTGCAGACACAGTGATAGCTTTATAGCTTGGTAGGTCTGCCCCACAGTTAGGACAATTCCAAATGAACTTATGAAAAGATTCTCCTGAAGAGTTACGTCCGATTCGCTGCACTACAATAGGTGTATCAATACTTGGTGATGAAGTGGCAAAATCTAAAGAAACTCCCCATTTCACTAGATCCTTAATCACATGCTTCGAAGCAATATCACCATTCATTCTAGAAACTGGAAATGCTTTCCAACCTAAATAACTCAGAATAGTAAGCACATTACCGCAAGTTCCACCCGCCCAAAGCATAGGTGCCTTATTTGTATCATTGCTAATTACGACATCTAATGCTATCAGTCCAGTTCCTACTATAGAAGGTTGATCGGAAGCAACTTTAAACAGTTTTTGTACCATTGCCTTATTTTCTTTGCTCTAATGAGTTCGTATATGCTTCACCATAAAACCATATGTGTACTACATCCCCGGGGCCAATTCGTTTCTCTCTTATTCTTTTGAAGTCAACTGTATACGCGATTGCTTCTACATGTGCAATAGGAAAGTCTCGCTCAATGGCTGCCATAAGAGCACCTATTGCAGGAATCTTGCTTCCGATAGGAGACAACACAATTAATGATCCTCCTGTCTCAGCAAATACCCGCTTCCGGGCATCAGCAATGCGCAATATAGTTCTATATAGATCGAGAGGCTTTTTAACATCTGCATAAATAATATTACGTGGATCTACTTCCCAGGTACTTTCAAACTCGACTGAGTAATGCTCAATTAATCCATCAGCTATTCTAGGATGGATAGAGGGAAATGGTAGGATAGGGCAAACATCATGAGGCCTTACATAAGAATGAATCCTTTCTAATACCGCACGTCGTCCTTTTATTAGTTGGGGTAACCAGAGTTTCGCGGCTTTAGCACTATCGAACAAATTCAAACCACCCTTGAAGCCATGAATTGCCTCAACTATATCGCAGGCAGTCGGATATATCTCATCATCTGTAGCTGGTTCATCAACAGCCATTAAGTACATTGGAAATTAAATAGTTTGAGAAACAAGCCTTCATGTTGTACGGTTTCTATATGGCAAGAACCGCACAGCCCATCAAACTCTCAAACAAGGAACTTCGTTCTTTGACAACTCTATTGAGTATTGGCACAACCAAAGCTCGCACTCAAACTCGCGCCCGTGCGCTCGACCTTCTTCATCGCCGTCAGCACCCTGATCTCATCGCCGCGACATTGCGCATCAGTACGCAGTCGGTTTTCAATATCAAACGGCGCTATCTCGCAGGCGGACTCAATGCCGCCCTCTACGACCAGCCCCGCTCTGGTCGCCCGGTTGAAATTGACGGCAGGCAGCGAGCTAAAGTCACCGCCCTGGCTTGCTCTCAGCCGCCCGATGGTCACGCTCGCTGGACCTTACGTCTGTTGGCTGACAAAGCCGTCGAACTCGGCTATTGTGAGAATCTATCGCACACTGGCGCTCGGCAGATTCTAAAAAAAATGAACTCCGACCGCACCTGAAAAAGACCTGGTGTATAGGCATTATGGACGCCAACTTTATCGCCCGAATGGAACAGATTCTTCATCTTTATGAGCTTCCCTACGACCCGCTCTACCCACTGATTTGCTTCGATGAACGCCCGTGTTTCTTGATCGGCGAGGTGGTCGAAGGACTAGAGATGAAAGCCGGACAAGTAGCTCGCCAGCATTATACCTACGAGAAAAATGGCTCCTGCGTCTTGCTGATGGCGATTGAAGCCAAGAGCGCCAAACGGCTGGCACAAGTTCACGGGCAGCGCACAAAGCGTGAGTACGCAATCTTCATGAAAGAGTTGGCAGCGCGCTACTCGGAAGCCAGGAAGATTCGAGTGATTCAAGATAATCTCAACACTCACAACAGCAGTTCATTTTATGCAACATTCAGTGCTGAGGAGGCATTCGCATTGTCGCAACGCTTTGAGTTTTACTATACGCCGAAGAGTGCAAGTTGGCTCAACCTCATCGAGATAGAGTTCTCGGCATTGAGCAAGCAATGCTTGAACAGGCGGATTGCGACGCGCGAGAAACTAACTGAGGAAGTATTAGCAATTGTCAACGAGCGAGAAGAGAAAGGAATCAAGATAGATTGGCAATTCTCAATCGAGTCAGCCAGAAACAAACTCAACAGGCACTATCAGCAAGTCAATGCTGAGAATGCTCAATATAAACGAACTTAATTTCCAGTGTATTAAGTGTAAATTAAAAGGCTTCTTGATTGACTTGGCACGTTCAAACAGGAAACGAACAATTGGGAAGCCCACGCCAATTGAAAGCGCGCTAAAATCCACTATGATATCCGTCACATTGCCAAAATCTAGCTTACTAATTACTTGGATTGCATTCCTTCCTCCGACTACAGCGCCATCGGAGGCAAAAACATTAATAGGTATCACTTTGGAATTAGGTAGAGTCTGAGTCATCACTCCTATATTTTGTGTAGATTGTTTAATAAGCTCACGGCTTGGATTAGGGCGCTCTTCGCGTATGAATAGTCCTTCTAAATGAGGTCCCATGGTTGTAGCTATTAGATTACATACGGTTGTTGTACGTGGATCGAAGCCAGCGCCTGCAATTAACAGTGCTTGACGATTAGGATCGCTAAAATATTCCGCGACAAATCGCTGTGTTTCTACACCCCTGTGATTAATACAGCGATCCCAAAATCGCAGACCATTCATTGCTCTGCCTCTTGTATTAGACTATTAAGGTCTTCCGCTGTACCTTCCAGAAAACCGCCGCGTTTTAAGGTTAAGCCATGCTTCAAAATTACCATTCCACCGAGTTCAAGCAAGCACCACTTTTGTCCTTTACATTCGTATCGTGGCACAACTGTGAAGGCATTATATGCTATGGCGAATTGTAGGACGCGAGCTAAGTCTGAGTACTTCGCTGGTATCTCATCAAATTCGTTTTGAACAATACCATAAGCATTAGCTCCTGCGCCTAACCATGCATTTGGTTCTAGACTGACTGCTAGGCAGCGTTCAGCTATATGGTTGACTACCGTACGAACTAATTGGTACTGAGGAAAATTCCAAGTTTCAATTATTTCTTCTGCAGAGCGCCTTAAGAGTTTGTGCTGAGTGCTGGTATCCAATGATGGTTGCTTGGAGTGTATTAAACGAGCGGCAACTGCATCTACAAGAACTGCGGCAAGTCTTAGGAATTGTTCTGCATTCTCTGAGCCAGCATCACATAAATCATCAATCCCTGTGTAATAGGGTCTACTATATTTGTGCAATAAGTATATGCGGGCGGCATCATAAACGGTTGAATCAGCGGTCAATTGTTTGGGCGGGTCGGGATCCAATTCTTGTTGAAAGAGGTTGCGCTGTGGTGTGCGTTTAGCATAGCGATTCATAAGAATGCCAAGCATCGCCAAATGAACATCGGCAGGGACCGATTTGTTACCGGGTTTATAACTTTCTATTAGTTTTTTCAATACCTCGCGACGGGAATCCGATATAGCTAACTTGTTTTGCGTGGTCGTAATACTATTCTCAAGCTCTCTACGCTTAGATACAGGGACTGACTCGGGTACTGTGCTTAGAAGATCAGAAAGGTTCACAAGGTCACGGCTGGCAAACAATGGCATTTTACGGAGATATCGGTTTGCCATATCTTTTGCCATCTTGCGAAAGGCTGTCCGTTGCCCCCGCCGATCTGTGGCACCGCTCTGAAGCATTATTTCTGTTGTATCCCGTGTAGCTGTAATACCAGGTAATTGGATTGTCTCCGTGCGATCTTCGGTAATTTTTGAAAGAGCTTCGTGAGGATAGAGCACATCAAGGCGAGTAAGTATCCATCGTGCTACTCTTAGCTCACGCCGAATGAGCCAGCGTTCAAGACCCTCAAACTGTTTAGGGTGCAATAAATGAGCGTCATCCAAAATGACCAGTGGTCGAAGTTCTATAGTTCTTTCATTCTCTGCGCTTCCAGTCTGAATATGGAAGCTTTCTATGATATCAAATGGATGGTAAGCACCAGTGCAATCCGAATCCAATTCTGAAACATCGGGCGCAACAAGTGCTCCAATTACTTTATAAATAGATAACTCAACTGCCCTTGCGCGTGCTAATAGAGGTGCTGCACCAGTACCCCCGATAGTCTCTACTGCTATTTCTGAATTCTGCCGGGGAATAATTCTTATTGATTCTACCTCAACGCCTGCTGAAACGAGATTGTTAATCCAATTCAGCACAGCACGCGCTTGAATTAGCGTATTCATAAGCGAGAGTTTAAGCTCATCCGAATAGGGGAACTCCCAAAAATCACGATAATCGGTTTCCATTGCAAGTCGACATCCGACTACTACTGGGGCTTCATCAATTATGGCTTTGCAGTCGACCAACGCAGCAACTAAGGCCCGATGGGCATATATGTTCCTATTGCGTAAAAGTGCCGCTAATGTAGGATACTCAAAGAGTCTTGCTAGTGTTGTCTTCCCACTGCCCGGTGTGCCTCGAACATATACAAGCCGGTCGTAGAGTAATCCATTCTTTCCAGGGCGACTCAAGAAGTGTTTCACTGGCTCAGGGCTGACAATTGCCAAAAAAGCTTCTTCATCACGAAGATATTCTGTAGCGCGCTTGAGAAAAGGATTCTCCATTAGACCCCTCAAGAGTTATAAATGTCGCTGTCTCCGGCGGAAGAGAGGCCGCATCGAATGGTAATTATCATTGCCATCGCTTTCGGCCCAGAGCAAAGCAACTGAATTGTTTGGTGTATTATGTTCTAAGATTACAGGGAGTGCACATGCTCCAAACCCTAGTCGCGCATCGTCACCACCTACACTTAAGGATTCTGTATGAATAGCTGGGTCATAATATTTTTCAATTATCTTCATAAAATCACCATATCGCTCTTTGTCTATAGGTAGATCTTCTGGAAGGACCATGCTGAAAGTGAATTCCGCATTTGTAAATAGATGATTTGCCCCAAGCTCCCTCAGTGCTAAGCCGTAGCGCCGTGGCACCTCAATACTAGCTTTATAGCTAGAAATATAATGATGAATGCGAACTATATAATACTTCTCAAAATGTGTATCAATAATGTTCTGGATGGACTTTCGGAAACGAATTAACTTTCCTTTCCACTTTTCCTCGTCTTTTCTAATCAAAGTTTTTCCGCTAGCAACAAAATCATCTAGCAAGTAGATAATCAAAAACTTAGCTGATTCATCCTCTAAATCTTTTCGTAGATCTTTTAGAAGATCGTCCCATTTATCTGAATCTATTTGTGTGGCGAGCACAACTTGCTCATTACTAATAATCCCTGCATTCGCACGTCGAAAGCTGTCTATTCGTGCCCCTTCGCTTAAGCCCAGAAACAATGTTTTGCGGAGAAGTAAATTATAGGCTTTCGATGTATGAGGCTGAGCCCAGACAAGATAGTATGGAACATTTAATTCTTGGGCAACAGCAGCAAGAAGATGAGGCTGCACAGTATCATGATAAACAAGCTCAATTAAATGCTGTATTTCTGCAGTGCTGAAATAGACTAAATGGTTTCTAATAAACTCATAGGCGGTTTCTCTTTCCTTAGGCTCAAATTGTTGAAGCCAATCGGCCAAGCTCTCTATAAAACGCACACCCGCTAGATAGTCCTGATAAGCATCATATTTAATACGAGATAGTAAACGAAGCCAAGCATCTTCTTCTCGCGCTCGGTTTATATCCCAGTTCATAATTTTCCCTAGTATGTCTAGAGCTAGAGCTTGATTCATAAACAGCCTTCATATTATTTCACGTTTAATGAAACACTTAGCATATGATTCTTAATAAGAAAAGAGTCGAAATAATCTATCATTGCTTGAACCCCGCGATGACCAGCAGGAGCAAGATTCCAACAGGCTTCGGGATCAGGTGACACTTCATCAACGCTCAAAGAATAAGGATCGGTAAGAAGAGCATAATCATTCCCAGGCCAATCTCCTCTATCACCTATACATAATATCGGAGAGGAATGATCTCCGATAAGGTTTTTTATCTGGTCAACAATAGCTCGTTTACATACTCCTGGAGCAAGGATGTCAACCGAATGTGTCGAACGAAGAGCCGTGACTCCTGGAATAGAAAGTTTATGCATGACCTGCTGAATAGAATCCCAGATAACCTCAACAGGTGCGAACATTTTCATTTCAATTGTTATCTGACTTCGCCGAAATGTTATTTCTGATATAAATTCTGTTAAATGAGCTAATGAGGTATTTGTTTCTAATACCTTTCTAACCGCTTCTAACTCCTTCGAGACAGTCTCGCTTGAGTCCGGGATCAAATCATCTCCTAACAATCCTGCATCTGATCCATTATAATAACCGACTAAAACTCTAGGCCAAAGACTTTGAGGAATTTTAGATCGCAGGATTTCTTTGACTGATTTCCCACGACCAGTGGCTATACCTATCCAGATCCCCGATTCCAATAAATGTATTACATGCTGAGCTACTTCGTCATCAATACCTTTGTACCGCCTCCTACTATCACATAGGGTGCCGTCATAATCAAAAACGATGCCCTTATAGAAGGTTGTTTGAATCCTATTAGTGTATTTTCTATATGCATCTTTCCAAAAGCTTAGCTCTGCCTGCTCTGCAAGCAGATCGAGACTCTTTTCAGTCTTTCTCTGAATAGCAACGGCTTCAGAGCAAGTAACAGGAAGACCACGAATTGGAGACCGCCCGAAAACGCGCAGATTATATATTTTACTTCCAAATGCAGGGACGCCAGGGCGTCCCGGATCAACCTTCTGTGCCTTACCAGCGAATCCAACAATGTGCAGTACATTTACAAGCGATGCAAGGCTTGCTTTTACTCCCGCATGTGGGACAACTACTCTTATCACTGGTATATCTGGGGGAATAAGCTTTAACGTTTTATTTGCGATCTCGTAATCATCATTAGTTATGAACGCTAAGACTCCAGTCGTGTGACCACGCTTTGCTAACCAATGATGGCGACCATGTGCAAAATTACGATAATCAGCGATTTGAACGGCTCCAAGCGCAGCCTCAGAGAATTTAGACTCCAAGTCTAAGGCTGCAGAGTGAGCAGATGGACCATACAACACAACCAGATTTTCTCGTTTCCAAAGCGGAAGGCAGTTACGATGCAGTTCACTTAGAAATGTGGTTTCATCACCATTTGGGTAGATTAATGAAGGCAGCACTGCGGGTAACTTAGTATCAATCGAATATGCGCGTTCATAAGCGCGAGTTAATATAACTGAGAATGCAAGAAGAGAGTTAGTAGCAAGAAAGCCATCTTTACCATTGGGTAAGTCAAAATCTACTAAATCAACATACCGATACTCATAGGCAAGCTGAGTGAGAGGGCTTATTGATTTAGAGCAAATTACTAGAAAGCGGTTCGGCTCTTGTACAACTATTTGTTTAAAAGCACCTATTATATCTGGATTTTTTCCCCCTGCGCTTATCATAAGGACAGCTGCACCCTTCAGTCCAGCAGATGAAGAAGCAACCTCTAGGGGGGTTATTGCTTTTGCAATCCTACCTGTGTATTTCTGATGTAGTACTGAAGCAAAATGAGCAACTGTTAAAGACCCTCCTGACCCTATAGAAAATAAAGGGAATGAAGAAACAGTTGCAAGAGAATTTGATAAAAGAGAAATCTCCAGATTCATTGCCCAGTTGTATGTGTCGTCTAGCTGTTGCAGTTCTGTGTTATATGGTTTACCCAACGCCGTTTTCCTCTATATTTGGTTGTAACCATTTCGCCAGGTGCATAATTCAATGGTACCAAAGATACAACATCCAGTAGTATTCCAATGACTCTTCAAGAGCAATATTTAGTACTTACATAGTTACTCTTTCAACATGTTTTGAAGTATATGATTAGCTAATCCTTTGGACAAGAGCATCTGAAAAGAGTAGTGCATCATTGATTTTGTAAATTCGCCGAGCTGGTGGTCTGATGGGTGATCACAGGGCTATCCTCACAAGGGGCATTGACATTCCCGTTTGATAAGTCGAGTGCTTTTAGGCTCAGTCCTTCTCCAATAGAGGTTAATTCCTTCCCACTTCTTAAGCGAGACGCTCCAAACTTATTCTCAAAAATATTCCTTACTACCGGGACGAAAGACGATCCGCCCGTCAGGAATACACTATCAATCTCTCTCTGCTCTACGTGACAATTTAAGAGTAATCGGTCAACGATTAGATCAATCTCCACTATATAATTATTTATCCAAGCCTCGAACTCAGACCTCGTCACGTCGCAGATAATATCTGCTGGCAAGCCTTCAAAAACAAACGTGCTGTTCTCATTGGAAGAGAGGTTCAATTTTGTGCGTTCGACAGCCCTGTAGAGTTGAAAGCCCAGATCATAATCAATGATATGAATCAAGTTCTCAATTTTGTCTGCCTCTAACGAGTTCGCCTTGATAGATTCCAACATCTTTATAGTCTTCTGGTTCTTTAAAAAAGAAAGGTAATGCCATCTTTCAAACTCCTTGTAAATACTTGTAGGAGTCGGCAGGAGCTTTCCGTGGGATTTGTACTTAGAGTTCAATCCGAGTCTTGGTGATACCAGTTGCCTTACAATAGCGCCGTCGAAGTCATTCCCACCAATTGCCCCCCCTTCCGTACCAAGTATTTTTCTGCGGCTGGATTTCCCGCCCTTTAGCGAAGGCCCTAGCCGTAGGAGTGAGAAGTCGCTTGTTCCACCCCCGAAATCAGCTATCAATACTAGCTGTTCGCAGTCAAGCTGTTGCTCGTAACTGTAGGCCGCAGCGATTGGCTCATACTCAAAATGTACCTGATCAAACCCTCCCGCTTTGATGGCTTTGCGAAGACGATCAAGCGCAAATAAATCATCGTCTTCATTTTTTGCTCCGGAAAAATGAACTGGTCGCCCCACTACGACTGTTGCGCCCACTTCGCCGAATTGACGTTCGGCGGCGGCTTTAAGCTGCCGGATAATTACGGCAATGAGGTCTTCAAGTGTATAAGCTGATCTATACAGACTTGTATTTGTAAAGATGCGGTTGCCTAGAAATGACTTTAGAGATTGTAGGAGGCGTCCTTTTGGATCAGCTGCGAGATATTTCGTAATGGCTTCCGGGCCAGCGACAACCTGATTCCGGCCACTGTCCAGATCATGCGGGTGATAGAAATAGAGTACAGATCTAAATGTTTCAGTGAATTTCCCATCAAGCTCAAATTGGGCCACTCTTATATCTTTTTCAGACGTTGCAATGGCAATTGTGCTATTGGTGGTCCCAAAATCGAGTCCGATTGCCCTTTTCATTTTTCTTCTACTCTCCTGAGTATTTAGGATAACACGTCACCTAAACCTTACATTAGGGCAGAATTAGATAATTGAATCCTGATGTGTCAGTGGTGTGTCAAATCAGCTAAACAGATATAAATTCAGTCAAACTGAATAAATATGGCTGAGTTCGGTAAGCCTAATAGAAACAACGTTAAACGGACTCATAAGCACTCAACCGAACTCAGCCGAAAATACTCCGAACACACTCTGGATCTGCTTATCGGGGTTCGAATCCCTGCCTCCCAGCCAATTCTCACAATAGTTTAGAGCTTTCATCTTCATTACCTCTTCCCCTTTGTGTGACTGGAGTGTGACTGACCCCCGAAAATCGCATTAGCAATTTTCAAAGAAGCATTCTGCTGCATGGTTGGTGTGACATGCGAATAAGTGTCGAGTGTGAGAGTAACGCTGGAGTGTCCGAGGCGCTCGGCTACAACTTTTGGATGTGTCCCGGTTTCCAGCAAAACAGTCGCGCACGAATGCCGCAAGTCATAAAGCCGAATCGAGAGCGACAGTCCCGCACGTTTCAGAATTGGTTTGAAGTGGCGCACAATGACGTTGTGCTCGCGTAGCGGTTGACCTAGCACGCTGGCGAACAGAAAGCTTTTGTCATCGTATGCTGGCCCTGCTTTCAATCTCTCTTCTGCCTGACGGCTCAAATGCTGCTTGAGAATATCGAGCAGTTGCGGAGACATTGGAACACTGCGACGGCTTCTTGCAGTCTTATAGCAGTTTGCACTTGCATTGATACTATGACTTACGCGACTCATTAGCTATGAGGGCGTATTCAACTGACTTACGAGAAAAACTTGTACTTGCTTATGAAAATAGTGAAGGCACACTCGACGAAATTGCCGATACTTTCGGGGTTGGTCGTTGTACCGTAGCCAGGATGTTGAAACTCTATCGTGCTGGTAAGAGCCTCGCTCCGAAGCCGCACGGTGGCGGCTACCCAGCGGCCCTCTCAGACCGACTGCTCCTGTCACTACGCGAGCAAGTCGAGTCACACCCAGACGCCACGCTCCTTGAATTAGCAGCATACTTGAACAAGCATGCCAAAGTGCAGGTGCATGTTTCGACTCTTTGTCGGGCGCTACAAAAGCTAGGGCTGCCGCGTAAAAAAAAGCCTCGCGGCTGCCGAGCGGGTCGAAGCCGACCGTGCCGCTTTTCGCGAAAAGGTTGCACCGCTGGATCGCCGTCGCTTCGTCTTCACCGACGAAACAGGCTTTCATCTGGCAATGACTCGTCTGTATGGACGCGCTCCGCGTGGGCAGCGTGTGGTGCAGAGCGTGCCACGCAATCACGGCACAGGTGTATCGTTGATCGGTTCTTTGAGTTTGCGAGGGCTGGTCGCCCCCTTAAGTATAGAAGGCGCAGTTGATACTTTGGTTTTTGATGCATACGTCAGTAAGTTGCTGCTGCCGCAATTGCGACGAGGCGATATTGTGCTGCTGGACAATCTGCCAGTGCATCAAGCGAGCCAAGTCGAGGCAGCGGTTGCCACCCGTAGGGCGCAAGTCTTGTGGCTGCCTGCTTACTCGCCGGATTTTTCGCCGATTGAGAACTGTTGGTCGAAGATCAAGGCACTGGTGCGCGGGTGCCAGCCCCGCACGTCGAAGGAATCGAACGTGGCAGTCAACGACGCGCTCAAAGCAGTGACGCTTGATGATATTGATGGCTGGTTTAGGCATTGCGGTTATTGATTATCAATGCAAGTGCAAATCGCTATAGGTCTGAGACCGACAGCTTCCCTACTCTTTGTGCTATGAGATTTTGATGTACAGTGTAGATGCCTCGCTTTACTGCTGTTTCTACATTCAGACCAGCTTGGCTCCAGTCATTCAATACAAACTCGCCTGCCAAAAGTAACGTAGTCTTACTCGTTAGCGGAAGAATGAAAACATCTTTAGAGCTGTGAGGTGAATTTACAATGACGGCTGGCCTGATTTTCGAACCTGATAAATCTGAGAACGGATAACGCACAAGTACAACTTCACCTCTTGAGTAATTGCTCATAGATATCGTCCTCTTCGTTACCCCAAACCGATGCTAATGAAGACTCGCTAGCTCGCAACCAAAACTCTGCTTCGTCAGATAGTATCATTACTAAGACCTCTGTTCCTTCAGGAATATCTACCTGTTCAAGCAACTCGATTCTACCTTCTTTGAAAATGGCCTTGACCGTATTCATCATATCTGATTACCTCGCCTCGATAATCAGCATATCTGTTCATCGGATTGCTGGCAACAGGCAAGCGTCTAACGCCCTGCATCAGCGGGCGCGCGAGCGGCACTGAAAGAAACCATAAAGACTCCGCTTCGCGCGCTCCGCTGAATGCCATTGTTAGGCGTCAACTAGGGCGTTGCTGCATAAAAAGAATAAGGATGCGGTGAAACTGATATTCTTAATCTGTGAAAAAGAAGAACAAACAGCAATACCGCATCTGTAACTGGCCTCAGTATAACAAAGCTTTAGCCAATCGAGGTAGCATCACTTTTTGGTTTGAAAGTCTTCGGAGAAGGAGAATGGAAAGTACGCACTCACGGTGTAGGCAAGCGGCGGACTTGGCGAAAGCTACACATAGCAATGGATGAGGCGACAGGAGAAATACTGGCCAGCGTGGCTACGACGAGCAATGTCAGTGATAAAGAAGTGCTACCGATCCTCCTTGAGCAGATCCCGGGTGAGATAGAGCAAGTCACAGCAGATGGAGGATACGACTATAGAAGTTGCTATGAGGCAATAGCCGAACGTAAATCCAAGGCAGTAATCCCGCCCCGGCGAACAGGGCGAATACATCGCAAAGATGAAGTACTAAGAGCGAGGAATGAGAACTTGAGGCGGATCAGGAGAGGGCGGAAGAAATGGAAGCGCGAGAGCAGGTATCACAGGAGAAGTCTGGTAGAGACAGCAATGATGAGGGTGAAGACGATCTTCGGGAGTAGATTAAGATCGAGAAGATTTCACAATCAAGCAACAGAGATGAATATCAGATGTGCGGTGCTAAACAGAATGACACAACTTGGAATGCCTGAAAGTTATGCGATCTAACCAGAGTTTGATTCTTTACAGATGAGGTGTATTCTCTATTCGAATTATGCAGCAACGCCCTGTCAAAGTATTCGTCGAGCACCTCACCGATCTGTCCGCCTATAAAGGCGAGGCTGAGTTGATAGCCTCGCCTCGCCCGTTTATGGCCGAAGTATCCTTTAGTAGCCAACTCGAACTGCTTGCCACGAACAACGACTGCCCGCTGGTCAATATCAATTGGAAGTATCCTTTCTCTATTAGAAAGCATCAGCCACCTTTTACGCGCAGTGGCACGTGTGTGACGACACAGCAAATCCAAGTGAAGTTGCCGCCACTCTTTGACATGGTGGAATTCGAATGCCCAAAGCAAGCGATTGATCTGTGACTGATCAGGGAAGCGTTCCAATCCAACCATCGCGGCGGCTGCTCGCTCGTGAGAGCCGAGCCTGATGTTAATGTCGAAGGTATGATTACAGCCAACGACAATAGAAGCCCAAAGCGTTTCGAGTTTCTGTGACCAGCTATAGTGAACCTTCTTCATTTTCAGATTCAAGGCTTTTTCAGCCCTGGAAAACAGGCCGATGCTACGAGCTTTGTTGGAGGCGCACACTAGAAGAGCGTGAGCGGTGTGATCCTGCCACTGGTTAGTAGCTTCAAAGAGCAGATTGGGATTAGAATGCTTCATAAACAAGACCTCCGATGTTTTGCTGTAAGTTTGCTAACATCAGCATTTTACACCGGAGGTTATTTTCTTGTTTGCGCAAAATCTGAGGTCGAACCCTTTGTTAGACGCGACCTTGCAATGCCATATCGGTTAAAGCGGCAAATAACATATCCTATTTGTCCATTCTTTGGCTTCGCTTGCTGCCCATATCAAGAGCAACTCTTCTACGGCAGCAGTTACCGACATATCTTGAGGAACAACTATAACGCCAGGGCTGGTCCTTCCATCTATGAATTGCGCGAAATGGTAAGGCATTGTCTTGCGGTCGTGCGTGACAAGCACTCTCTCATCGTCTGCGGCTATGGTTAGTACTTTATCATCATTAAGGCCAGCCAAATTTGCTTTATGTGCTGATCTGAAATCTATAGTTGGTTCAAGGCGTAGTATGGCTTGAATTATTACTTCCCTCAGATCGGCATCGGCTTGGAACCGTATCTTCATTATTTTGTGATCTGCATTTGCTGGCGGGCTTCGGCTAGTCTCTGATAAAACTCCGGGTCTGCTTGGCGAGAAGCTTCTCGCAAGGCTTCATATTCTGATTTCGCATGTTCTAAATAAGAGTCAATTTCTTTACGCTGAGCTAGGTAATACGTGACCGCTCCATAAACTTGCTCAAGTGAAAGGAGAGGGAAGCACTCTCGCTGAATAGTTTCCGGCGACAGACCATCTCTGAACGCATAGACAACTGAATCTAATGAGATACGAGTGCCAGTTATCCAATAGCCTCCGTCTCGTTGCTCAACATACTGTTTACTCATACACGCTCCTAAAACAGATCCTTAGTGTGCCTCCCATTGTAGCACAAGAGTTCGGTTGAACATGAAGCGTCTAACGCCTCACATCACCGGGCCGCCGAGCGACACTGATAGAATGATGAGAATTGTGCTTCGGCGGCTCCGGTGCATGTGTTTGTTGGGCGTCTTGGGCTTGCAACCTGCCTCAATCAATAGAAACTTTTCTATATATATCGCTCAGAGACACCTCACAACTGATAGAACTCAATATGATCTTATCTTGTAAGCTGTTAGTCTCGGTTAACAGCCATTGACTCCCATTCTGCCTCCTATAGTGTTCGACATGGTACTTATCTTGGGCTACGAGCACTATTTCAGCCAATGATTCAACCTTGCGGTAATGCTCAGATTTATCCCCTCTGTCATAGCCTTCGGTCGTCTTCGATAGAACTTCGATTACTACAGTCGGATTTAGCAGGGTATCTATTTCTTTATCTTCAAACTGTGGCTCACTGCATACAACGACAACATCCGGGTATGTGTATAACCCAGTGGGATGAACTTTGACTCGCATATCGCTAGCGTATACTTCACAGTCTCGATCTGTAAGTTGAGTGTTAAGCTTGGACGCAATGTTTACGGAGATCAAGTTATGCCGACGACTTGCGCCAGTCATAGCAAAAATTTCCCCGTCGAAATATTCATTCTTTTGTTCTGACTGGCGATCAATCGCCAAGTATTCTTCGGGAGTGAATCTAGTTTTAGGTTGCGACGACATAGCCTTCTCCTCAGCTCAATTTCTGCTGAAATAATTTACCACGAAGCGCGTAAAGACGCCCAACGCTTGGGGTGACCGGGCGCGCGTGAGACACTGGCCGAACCATACGAAACTCGCTTCGCGCGTTCCAGTCGAACCGATTATAAGTCTTCGAGAGGGCAACTCTCTGACAGTCTTCGACAATCATTTGAGATGGTCGTAACCTCTCAGAGGAGCCTTCTACAAGCTTGCGGGTGTTACGAGTGTCGAACCGTGAGCGCTCGCAACGCTTTTAACAATTCGCTCGAACACCCGCGCTCATTAGCTCGACAACGAATCCTCAGATGTTGTTGCCTTGCTCGGCTCTAATATAAGTCTTTCGCCGCAGCTAATAAAGCTTGTTCCTGCTCCACCATCTATTTCCTTCCGGAGGTCTGCTATGGATGAGTTTGCTGCTTGCATCGGGATTGACTGGTCTGACAAAAAGCACGACTGCTGCTTGATCGATTCGGCTACGGGCAGGAAGGAATCTTCTATACTCAACCATTCGCCTGAGGCCATAGATAAATGGGTCACTGGCCTGAGGGCTCGCTTCCCAGGCCAAAAGCTCGCCGTCTGCCTCGAACAATCTCGCGGCCCGCTCATCTTCGCTCTGATGAAGTATGACTTCCTTATGCTTTACCCCATCAACCCTTCGACGCTCTCAAACTACCGTAAATCCTTTTCACCCAGCGGCGCTAAAGATGATCCTACGGACGCGGAGTTCCTGGCCGAGATCGTCTCCACGCATCGTGAGAGGCTACGGGCTTGGCTTGTAGATGATGAGAAGACTCGCAGCCTCCGGCATCTGGTCGAGCATCGCCGCAAACTCATAGGCGAGCGCACTCGCTTGAGCAATCGCCTGACGGCCTTGCTCAAGGGCTATTTCCCACAGGTTTTAGAATGGTTCCCCGATCCGCGAACGATTCTGGTCTGCGATTTCCTTAGGCGCTGGCCGACGCTGGAAGCAGTCAAGCGCGCCCACCGCAATACGCTTGAGAAGTTCTTCCGCGCCCACAACTCGAATCGTCAGGAGACGGTCGAGCGGCGGATCAGGTCGATTAAAGAAAGTCTGCCGCTTGTGACCGACCAGGCAGTGGTCAAGTCCAGTGCATTGCTAGCCGTGGCTTATGTGACACAAATGAAGGTGCTGATGGAGGCGATAAAAGAGTTCGACCGGGAGATTGAGCAGTTGTGCTCTCAACATCAAGATTACCATCTGTTTGAATCGCTGCCGGGATCAGGAAGAGTCTATGCGGCGCGGCTGCTGGCGGCTGGCGGCTCTAACCGCGAGAAGTTCTCAAGTGCCGATGAACTGGCCTGCTTGACTGGAATAGCTCCTGTCATTGAGCGAAGCGGGAAGAGTTGCTGGGTGAGGTGGAGATACTTTTGCCCGAAGTTCCTCAGGCAGACGTTTCACGAATATGCTGGAGAGTCGGTGCTGCATTCGTTTTGGGCGAAAGCGTATTACGAGTCGCAACGGGCAAAAGGAAAGAGTCATGCGAAAGCGGTACGGGCATTGGCATACAAGTGGATAAGGATCATGTGGAGATGCTGGCAAAGCAAGACCGAGTATGATGAGGTGAAGTATCTGAAAAGCCTGAGAAAGAGAAACTCGCCGCTGTTGAAGTATGCGGCCAGCAATCCTGAATCAGTTTTTTCTTAACACGAACACCTCAGATGGATTGTTAGGCGCGGCCCCGCTATTTGCCAGGCTGGGGTTATTGATTACGAGGGTGAGGGGATTAAAGAATCTAAATTTCTTTAATATATTTGTACCTGGGAATTGTGCTGCTTGCACCCTGACCTAAAAGGCCCTTGAAGCGAAGGTTATCTACTGCTCTTGAGACAGCGTATGGAGTTGCGTCTATACGTTTTGCAATGGCTACTATAGTCAACGCTTTTGGCTCTTGCTTAAGCAATGATAGAATTTCTGCCTCAATTTCCTCCTGAGGGCCTTCCAGCAATTCTCTCGAAATTCCGAGCGAGTTTCTAGTCTGATTACGAACGAGGTCGAGAATCTCTTCTAGAAGCTCCCTTTCCGCCCTTTGCGGCGGTTGTTGTTCTTTAATATCAGGAATTGATTTCAGTTTCGCTTCTAGTTCAGGCCACCAAACATTAAAAGCTTTGTCAATTTTGTTTTCCAAAAGAAAGCCTTCGCCTAGTGCCTGATTCATGGTTTGAATCAGTCTTCTAGTATCTTCTTTATCTGCCTTTGCAGCTTGGAATTGAACCAATGGGCCTTTTAATTCTGCAGGTTCAACAGCAAAGAGGTAAGGACATACATACGTTTTCTCTAATGTTTTAGAGAGCGCGCCTGCCTCGAAAAGAACCCAGGCAGCGTCAAGATTTTCAGGAGTTAAGCATATAATACCAAACTGAGTTTCCTCTAACTGTAAAGCTATATCGGAACTCCAACGAGCACCCTTATCAATATCTGATGCCGACAGCCAAGGGCGTACTGCTTGTATCACATTCGGTAGCCACTCATGTAATGTCTCCGCAATGAGTCTGCTTTTAGTGCCTGACCAACTAAGGAATACCTTCATGCTCATTTCCACCTGTTCTTTAAAATTCTATGCTTATCACATGCAGGCTCAGTAAGCAACGTCGCGCTAGGGCATGCTATAGATAATTTTGGGATTGCAAGGTTGCATCACTTGGGTTTGTCAAGCGCATAACGCCCAGCATCAGCGGGGCCGCATGTGGCATTGGCATTCATTTGAGCCGTTGTTGGCGGCCTCCGCTGCATGCTGATGTTAGATGGCGTTGTGGGTCAACGGCTCTGCTCTTTATGATCTTCTACATAGCTGCGGAGCGCACTATTGATGAGGCTTTCGTATTCTTCGCCTTGTGCTTTAAACCAATCCAGTAAGTCGGCGTCAACTTGCATCGTAACTGACACCTGCTTCGGCATACGCAACTTTGCCTTCGCAAAAAAGCTGTCATCCAAAGGTGGGATATCTGAGGTATCTACTTCTTCGTCCCTCATCTCGTCAACTCGCTTCCAGTCCGTCTCTGATGGCTTGTTCATACTTGATCCGCTCATGTTTTAATCCCTTTCGTAGCGAGATTGCTCTTATCGTATCTTCACCTCGTTCAGCGAAAACGATCACGACAACTAACCCTCTTAATAAGCCTATTCCTATCCAACGATCTTCGCCATAGTCTTCTCGTTCATCGAGTCCTGTCAGCATTGGGCCTTCAAATACTTCCCACGCATCAGCGAAGTCAAGGCCGTGCTTACTGACGTTGTTTTGCCTTTTCTCTTCGTCCCATTCAAAGTTCACAAAGGAAGTGTAACTATATCTGGTTATTCACGACAAGCTTGCGGGTTGGGAAGAAAGCCATCTAACGCCCAGCATCAGCGGGGCTGCGACGTAACACTCAACGTACCATACGATACTCGCTTCGCGGCCTCCGCTGCATGCGCTTGTTAGACCGCCTAATGTTTAACCAGTTCGCTTCTGCATTGGAGAAGTAATCCAAGTCAGGACTTTGGCAAGTACTTTCGTGCCCATCCATAGCGATTAGGGTCCTTTTGCAGCAAATAATCAATCACTCTAATTCGTTGATCCCTGCCTGCATTCTTTATTGCCCATTCTATATCCTTTTCTTGGTCGGTAGCAGTTGCGCCAAGAGATTGAGCTTTCGAGAAATGTGTATCTCCTTGCTCTGGATTACCTGTTTGGTAATAGAGTTTTCCCAATAGATTATAAGGATAATGACTTTCCCGATATTGAAGCGCCTTACACGCGCATTGCTCTGCTTCCAGAATCATATTCATGTCCAGTAAGGCAGCTCCTCTTGTAGTGAACAATGCAGCCTTACAGTTAGCTTCACCTGAAAGTGTTTTCGGGCTTAAGACATTCGATTTATCCACCAGGTTGGATGTTACAGCTATTGCTCTCTCAGGGTTGCCGTACTTTCTCCAGTTTTTACTTGCCATCACTACATCCCAACATCTAGGAGATTGACGGAATCGATACTCATAGTAGATAGCTAGCGTTCCAAAGAGGCGTTGTGCATCCAGCCAGTCTAACTGGTCTTTATCAAGTATGTCTGTCGATTCCATCTGTAAAAGAATCTTATACAGAGGGCTTATTAGCAAATCGCTGGAGAAATGGCCAGCCAGATACTTTACCTTTAACTCTTCAAATTCCTTTCTTGCCTCTATCTCCTCCTCTCTTTGCTTTTGCTCCTCAGCTTTAATCCTTTCGTCTTCGATTCTGCGAAGTTCTCTTTCCTCAAACTCTTTTTCTAGTTGTTTACGTGAGGATTCTAAGCCATTCAGGTCAGAAGGGATAATCATGTTGACGAAATAGGTAGGATCAGCAATATGTTGAGGGCGATACCTCTTGCGTCCTTCTTTAAAGTCGATAATCACAAATTCAACGGCGAATCCTGTTGGATCAGGAATAAGTTCTGCTATCGTTCCTTGGCCTAGCACCTTATGCGTTATGCTATAACCAATAGCTTTTTGCCAACGGTCAAATCGGTGACCAGCAGCATTGTAAAATACTTGAGCATTATTAACTCCCATTAGTATCCTCAGTGGGGAATGTAACAACTTAGAATCAATAATCAGTCGGAACTTATAACACTCATTCTGCGATATGTCACGCTGCGGTCTAACGCCCAGCATCAGCGAGGCCGCGAGCGGCACTGGTAATGATACGAGAAGTTGTTCGCGGCCTTATAGTGTCTTAATTGTGTGTGGCTGGCATTTTTGAACTATTGAAATCGGCCATTTACAAATCCAGCCACACACAATTAAGACACTATAAGGCCGCGAAGCGAGTTTCGTATCGTTCCCTAAGTGCCGCTCGCGGCCCCGCTGATGCACATCGTTATGCCCCTTGGCCAATGATAATCACTCCTGATGACTTTCAAGCTCGAAGTATGTAGTATGTAGCAACGAAACAATATGCCAAAGCAGGTAATCGAATACAGATGCCTATTGATCTCTCCTGGAGATGTACTAGAGGAGCGCGATACGCTTACTCAAATGATAAGTTCTTGGAATGCACAAATCGGAGCCGGTTTGAACACGCGAGTGGAACTTGTCAGGTGGGAATCTCATGCAACACCGGATATGTCGGGTACTGCACAATCCATCATAAATACTCAATTGGTAGGGGATTGTGATCTAGGCATTGCTGTGTTTTGGTCGAGACTCGGTACTCCGACAGCTATATATCTGTCCGGCTCTGTCGAGAAAATTTATAGACTTATCCAAAACGGTGCACGGGTACTGGTTTATTTCTGTAATCGTCCCATTCCTCAGGAAGCTTTACGGGATGATCAATTTCCCAAACTTCAAGAGGTTCGAAAAAGATTTGAGGACGAGGGGCTTTTATCCACTTACACAGCCGTTCAAAACCTACGTGAGCAAGTACAACTCCACCTCACAAATGTCATAACTCAGTTGTTATCTAAAGATCGTGGGGCAACTACATACATTCCAGTTTCAGGGACTTTAACTGCGCCTGCGCCTGACGTTCGTGTCTATGTTCGCGTAGGCATCTTTGCGCCACCTATTGGCGAACCAATAGAGCTACTCATAATAATAGTTGAGAATCATTCACCCGTTGTTGTTTATTTGTCACAAATCTTCCTTGAGCTACAAACAAACGAATGGTTGTTCCTAAAAAGAGATTTTGTCACAGGTGAGCTAAATTCACATCGGCAACTCAATCCAGGGCAGCGGATTGATTTACATATTAGCCCTGATGAGATTCGGAAGTTTCAATCAAAGGGGTTCATATGTGCTGCTGCCAAAGATGAGATTAATCGAATTTATCGTTCCAGTCAGTCCGAGCTTCAAAACGCCGTCAGATCTCTATTAAAAGATTGATCGTTTGTCGAAAGCGGGGCATAACAAAGGGTTGGACCTCAGATTTTGCGCAAACAGGATGAATATGGCCTGTATAAACATCACGGATAAAAAGCTTAATGATGGTTTCAAGGGAGGTCTCATTTTGGAGTTTTTTTGGCTTAGACGCTTGTAAGCTCTGTTGCTCGATTGTCACAGGTCTGAGTCTGTAGAATTTGACTAGTCTAAGCTTGTAAGTTGTTGATTTCAGGTTGGGGCAAATGGTTGCAATACCAACATTAAACGGGAGAAACTGTAACCTGTTTGCGCAAAATCTGAGTTCGACCGGAGCGCGGTAAGCTGGTTTCAGATAGTTTGCCCTAGCTGAGTTGGTCTATATCAACGCGCCCGGTCATCCCAACCGTTAGACTTTGACTATCGCCCGCCACGGGTATAGCCTTCGATCTATGAAGCCAAAGGTTTACATCGAAACTTCCATCCCGAGCTTCTATCACGAGATTCGTACAGAGCCTGACATGGAAGCGCGTAAACAGTGGACACGCCAATGGTGGGATAACGCTAGTGATGATTACTCGCTTGTAACCAGCGTGGCGGTTCTCGATGAACTTAATCGTGGTGATTACCCGAACAAAGAGAAAGCCGTTGAATTGATAGATGATTTGCCTCTGCTGCCCGTTGAGGACGCTATTGCCGAGATAGTTGCAGCTTACATACAGCATAAGGTAATGCCAAATGATCCCGTCGGAGATGCACTTCATTTGGCTTTGGCCTCCTACCATAAGTGCGACTTTCTGCTTACCTGGAACTGCCGTCATCTTGCGAATGCCAATAAATTTGGTCATATCAGACGGGTAAATGCTATGCTTGGATTGTATATTCCGCTACTAGTTACGCCATTGGAGCTAATCGGAGGACAAGATGAAAGCGAAGGATGATCCAACAATAGCGAGGATAAGAGAAGCGCGGCACCAGATTTCTGAGGAGTGTGGGCATGACGCGCAAAGGATAGTTGAATATTACGGCAAGCTTCAAAAGAAGTATCAAGACAGAATCATAAGTGACTCAAAGGAAGAAACGAGCCCCTGCGAACCGGTCAAAGTCTAACTAGAACATGCAGCGGAGGCCGCGAAGCGAGTTTTATATGGTTCCTTGAGTGGTTGGCGCGGCCCCGCTGATGCTGGGCGTTAGACGTCTGACTTTTCAGCAACTCTCCAATCTGCCGCAATGCGAAGGCCGAAATGATATACTTCACCTATGCAATTTGAGTGGGACTCAACAAAAGCAACGGCTAATCTATCAAAGCACGGAGTCTCATTCGATGAAGCCAAGACTGTCTTTGACGATCCGCTCTACGTCGATTTTTATGATCCTGATCATTCAGACGGGGAGAATGGCTACATCATTATTGGGCAGTCTCAGCAAGGTCGTTTATTGATGGTGTCGTACACGGAAAGAAATGATACTATCCGAATTATCAGTTCGAGAGAAGTAACAGCAACGGAGCGGGAAGCGTATGAAGAAGGTTGAAACAGAAATGGATGATGATCTTCGGCCAGAATATGAGCTGAAAAGCTTGCGTGTAAGAAGGCTAGGACCAGGACGTAAGAGTTTCGGAGGGCTAGTGGTTCGCCTAGAACCAGACGTTGCAGAGGTCTTTCCAGATGCAGAGTCAGTGAACGAGGCGCTACGGTTCCTGATAAGAGTGACTAAAGAGAATAAGCCCTCAGTTAGTGACAGCCGAGGCGACGTCTAACAAGCGCATGCAGCGGAGGCCGCGAATTGGGTTTCTCATGGTTGCTTGACTGCCGCTCGCGGCCTCGCTGATGCTTGGCGTTAGGCCCTTGCGGCAAGGCTTGAGATTAGTTTCATAGAATTGGAGGATGAGATGAAATACTTCTGCTTCTTAATCCTGATTGCCTTGATGCTTCCTATCACTGCGCTGGCAGCTTCCGAAAAGATTTCAAAGCAAGTGATAGTTTCACAGGGCAATAAACGTGCCTACTATCTTTTTGTTCCTAATAACATCAAAGGTCCTGCCCCTTTGCTGATTACTCTTCATGGTTCAGGCCGTAATGGCCTTTCGTTGGTAGAAAAATGGAAAGACCTTGCTTCTAAGGAAGGCTTCATTATCGCTGGTCCAGACTCCGAGAATTCTCAAGCTTGGAAAACCCCAGAAGATGGACCAGCCTTTTTGCGTGATTTGGTTGAAGAGCTAAAGGCTAAGTTGCCAGTTAACCCTCGCCGGGTTTATCTGTTCGGTCACTCAGGCGGAGCCGTATTCGCCTTAGGTATGTCAATGTTTGAGTCAAAATACTTCGCTGCAACAGCAATCCATGCAGGTGCTTGGCGAGACACACAGGAGTTCTCATTGATTGATTATGCGAAGCGCAAGATTCCCCTTGCAATCGTCGTTGGTGACCAAGATCAATTCTTCCCGTTGCCAGCAGTGAGATCCACAAGTGAACGATTGAAGGAGAAAGGATTTGATGTTGAAATGACGATAATGAAAGGTCACAACCATTGGTATTATGATCTAGCTCCGAAAATTAACGAGCAGTTGTGGAATTACCTGAAGAAATATGAACTGACCGAAGAGCCTGAGTATGAACAGTATCAATTCCAGAAGCAAGAAAGATAAGGAGGTAAGTGGTAATAAAAAGCCGAGTCCGGGCCTAACAAGCGCATGCAGCGGAGGCCGCGAAGCTAGTTTCTCATGGTACTTTGAGTGTTCGGCGCGGCCCCGCTGATGCGAAGCGTTCGGCGGGCTATCGCCTGAATGGGGCTGGCGATATGAAAACCGCTTGGCTGAAGCCTCACTCTAAATATGGAGAACAATTACGATGCGAAAGATACTTCTAGTTACGACAGCTGGCGCCATTTTGGTATTGATGACGCTAACCTCAGCTCAATCTGGAGATAAAGCAACTCACGATTTGGCTGTGATCACAAAAGGCACTGCCAAGATTGAGCTGGAATCTGCCAAAGCTCAAAACCTTCTAGTGGAAGTCGGAGAGAATAATCCGGTCGCCAAATATCAAGCGACGTGCGTATCAGGCGGTCCTGGCAGAGCCCATGCAAATCGCACTTGGGATGGACCTAAGCGCGATAAATCCGCTGACGCACAGAAGGATGCCGATGCGCATGACAAAGCGGATCCGAACAAGAAATGCCAAGCATGGGTGGCGACTGTTGACTAAGCAAAACTGCTAAACGGCTATCACAACTCAAATCTCCAAGGCCCTGTCCAGTCCGCTAAACGAGTATCTAGCGCCTGGGGCAGCAGTGGTTGTTTTGTGCCGCCGTTTTTACAGGGAATGATTCTGGTTCTATCGCGCCGCCGAACAACGGGATCGACCGGAGTTGGTTTACGTGCTATGCACTTACCGAAAGGGATGAAACTTATTGGACATCCAACGATTCGGATTGCAAGATAGGCTATGACCGAGTCGGTCGCGATGACCGTCGCGGCATTGGTGCTAGAAAGCCCGTACCGGAGTTTGGTATCAGCGGTCAGTGTGCCGATCAGTGGTGACGACGCGGCCTTCATTGCCGTTGCCGATCCCGTTTAAGAGATTACTTTTCAGAACCTACCGCTGCGCTGACTCGGTCATCACTCTATCTCGTCAGGAGGCCAGCCCTCATGAAGAAGCGAATCCCATCTCCGCGATCAAAGAGTAACCGCAAGCTAACCAGGACTGGCTCTCGCGCTATTGCCGCCAACTCAAGCGGCGACCTTCACCAGATCAATCAACACGCTGCCGGGATTGACATCGGCGCTGAGCGCCATTACGTTGCTGTGCCGCCAGTTTCCTGTCAGCAAGCAGTGCGCGAGTTCTCAGTCTTCACCAAAGACTTGTACGCTATCGCCGATTGGTTGGCAGCCTGCGGGGTCACGACTGTAGCGATGGAGAGCACGGGCGTTTATTGGGTGCCGTTGTACGAGGTTCTTGAAGGGCGTGGCTTTGCTGTGAAGTTAGTGGATGCCCGCAAAGTGAAGAATGTATCGGGCCGCAAGAGTGATGTTATGGATTGCCAGTGGCTGCAGCAACTCGAAAGCTATGGCTTGTTGGCTGCCGCCTATCGGCCCGCTGATGAGATGGTTGTACTGCGCGGCTATGTCCGCCAACGTGAGATGCTCGTCAAGAGTGCTTCAAGCCACATACTGCATATGCAGAAAGCGTTGCAACAGATGAACCTGCGACTTGATAATGTGGTCAGTGACATTACAGGGCAAACCGGGATGCGTATCTTGAAAGCTATCCTTCAAGGCGAGCGCGATGTCGAGAAGTTGGGTGCGATGCGCGACCGTCGCTGTCACGCATCTGCGGAAGTGATCGCGCAATCGTTAGTAGGCAACTATCGTCAGGAACATCTGTTTGCCTTGAAGCAGGCCGTAGAGTTGTTCGAGTTCTATCAAGAGAAGATACGAGAGTGCGAAGCCGAGATGGAGAAGTACCTAAAGGGCTTGTCTGGGAAGCGAGACGATGAGCCACCGCCGCTTGCGGGAGGCGAGAAGCGACAGCGCTGTAGCTTCAACTTGAGAGAGTATGCCTACAAGCTTCTAGGGGTAGATCTGTTTCGGGTGCCAGGACTAAACTCGCAGACCTTATTGCAGATCATCTCGGAAGTGGGTGTGGACTTGAGTGGATTTGCCAGCGAGAAGCATTTTGCGAGTTGGTTGAGCTTGAGTCCGAATCGGCGAGTAAGCGGAGGGAAGATGTTATCGAGCAAGACAAAGGCGAGCAAGAACCGGGCAGCGACAGCCTTCCGGCAAGCAGCAGTAAACATAGGACGAAGCGAAAGCGAGATAGGGGCGTACTACAGGAGGATGCAGGCGCGCAAAGGGCCAGCAGCAGCGATAACAGCGACAGCGCATAAGCTGGCCAGGTTGTATTACAATTTAGTGAAGCAGGGACGGGAGTACGAAGAGGGTGGGGCGAGAGCGTATGAAGAGAAGCAGCGAGAGCGGATGGTAGCGAACTTGAGGAAGCGGGCCAAAGGGTTAGGCTATGAGTTGGTGTCGGTTGCAGCATAAAGTGAGAGCAGCCAGAAGCATCATTCAACGAGTTGTTTCTTAAGAGTGCGCGAAGCGAGTTTCTTATCGTTTCGCCAGTGCCGTTCGCGCACCCGGTCAACCGGAGCGTTAGGCGCTTCGATTCGCACTTGAATGGATATAATAATGGATGCAAAGGAGGAAAATAAATGGCAGAGTATTTCGACACTAGGGATGAAGCGGAGAAGTTCATCAAGGAATGGTATCCCAAGGATAGAAGAGCACCCGTATTCTTCGGGAAAATCCTGAACCACGGGGCTGAAAAGTGGATCGTAAACTACGACCCGCGACAGGAACCCGAGGGCTTCTCCATACATCAAGGTACTAGAAAACCATTCTCATGAAATACAGCAAATTGTGAACGCGGCATCACCGGACAGAAGCTCCAGCTCCAGCTCCGCTCAGAATTCAATGTCGAAAGATTATTCTGAAGGGGAATCAGTTAACTGTGGTAAATGCGGCAAAGCAATTACCGTGAAATATTATGAGGCGGGCAAACAAGTATTCGCAATGCGCGAGGCTCTACAAACCCAAGCATTGAAGTGCCAAGACTGTGGATTTATTGTGTGCGCTTCATGTGCAATGCCGCCTGGAGGGGGTGGCGCAATTTGCCCATCCTGCAAGTCGTCCGGCGGTCCATACTTCTTCACTCGGTAATTGTCAAGACTTGTGTGGAGAACACAAGGGCTGAAGATGAGAAGTTAGGTTCCTATCAAGCGCGCCTAACAAATGCGTGCAGCGGAGGCCGCGAAGCAAGGTCCGTATGAATGCCAGTTTTCCGCGCGGTCCCGCTGATGCTGGGCGTTGGGCGTCTATGCCAGGCGATCTGCAAATCCCTGCTGCTCAACAAACTCAACCCTATCCCTTGAAGCCTAATCCGACGGCCTGGTCAGTTCCTCTTTTGTGTCGCCCGCCGCGCCTTCCTTGTACAGATATATTTCGCCGCGCGGATCAACATCATCAATCATCACAACCTTTTTTTCTTCCGAGTCCAGGCCCTTGATTGTTCACGTCAATACAACGCTTCAACTGCCCATCGGAATCAGCATCAATCGAAGTCTCTCCCGCTCGCCCGACCTGCTGATTGCAATAAGCAGCATCGGTGATATTCTGCTCGACTTTATCTCTGATGCGTTTTGCTCGCTCATTGAGTATTTGCCTATGTAAATCTATCTTGTTGCTCCAATACGACGCCCAACTAGAGCATGCAGTGGAGCGCGGCGAGCGAGTTGGATATGATGCGGGGGAGGCAACATGCCGCGCCCGCTGATGCGAGGCGTTAGGCGGCTGAGCTTTCTAGGCGACCATACTTACTACACTGGAAATTAAGTTCGTTTATATTGAGCATTCTCAGCATTGACTTGCTGATAGTGCCTGTTGAGTTTGTTTCTGGCTGACTCGATTGAGAATTGCCAATCTATCTTGATTCCTTTCTCTTCTCGCTCGTTGACAATTGCTAATACTTCCTCAGTTAGTTTCTCGCGCGTCGCAATCCGCCTGTTCAAGCATTGCTTGCTCAATGCCGAGAACTCTATCTCGATGAGGTTGAGCCAACTTGCACTCTTCGGCGTATAGTAAAACTCAAAGCGTTGCGACAATGCGAATGCCTCCTCAGCACTGAATGTTGCATAAAATGAACTGCTGTTGTGAGTGTTGAGATTATCTTGAATCACTCGAATCTTCCTGGCTTCCGGGTAGCGCGCTGCCAACTCTTTCATGAAGATTGCGTACTCACGCTTTGTGCGCTGCCCGTGAACTTGTGCCAGCCGTTTGGCGCTCTTGGCTTCAATCGCCATCAGCAAGACGCAGGAGCCATTTTTCTCGTAGGTATAATGCTGGCGAGCTACTTGTCCGGCTTTCATCTCTAGTCCTTCGACCACCTCGCCGATCAAGAAACACGGGCGTTCATCGAAGCAAATCAGTGGGTAGAGCGGGTCGTAGGGAAGCTCATAAAGATGAAGAATCTGTTCCATTCGGGCGATAAAGTTGGCGTCCATAATGCCTATACACCAGGTCTTTTTCAGGTGCGGTCGGAGTTCATTTTTTTTAGAATCTGCCGAGCGCCAGTGTGCGATAGATTCTCACAATAGCCGAGTTCGACGGCTTTGTCAGCCAACAGACGTAAGGTCCAGCGAGCGTGACCATCGGGCGGCTGAGAGCAAGCCAGGGCGGTGACTTTAGCTCGCTGCCTGCCGTCAATTTCAACCGGGCGACCAGAGCGGGGCTGGTCGTAGAGGGCGGCATTGAGTCCGCCTGCGAGATAGCGCCGTTTGATATTGAAAACCGACTGCGTACTGATGCGCAATGTCGCGGCGATGAGATCAGGGTGCTGACGGCGATGAAGAAGGTCGAGCGCACGGGCGCGAGTTTGAGTGCGAGCTTTGGTTGTGCCAATACTCAATAGAGTTGTCAAAGAACGAAGTTCCTTGTTTGAGAGTTTGATGGGCTGTGCGGTTCTTGCCATATAGAAACCGTACAACATGAAGGCTTGTTTCTCAAACTATTTAATTTCCAATGTACTTACTATGATTGACTACAGCATTGGAATTGCAATATAACGATTCATCACCAGATGAAGGGAGCGTTGTCTATGTCAATTTGCAAAGACAAATATCGAGGTACAATAAAATATGCTCTCGTATATCGCGAACTTATCACGGCTGCTACTTATCGCGGGACTATAACATATCAGGAGATCGCTGCAATAATGGAATTGCCTTTGACTGGTAGCCATATGGCGCGCGAGGTCGGACAAATTCTTGGAGAAATTTCTGAAGACGAAGTGAACAATGACAGACCGATGCTCAGTGCAGTTGCAGTGAGTAAAGATGGCAGGTCGAGCGAAGGCTTCTTTGATTTGGCAGAATCGCTGGGGCGTCTCACAGAGAGGGATGAGGCTACAGATAAGCAGTTCTGGGAAAATGAGCGGAAGGCTTTATACAAAATATGGCAAAGGCATCTCTCACCATAATGCTCTCACCAAAGCCGCCTAACAAAGGGTTCGACCGGAGCCGCCGAAGCGAGTTTCTTATGGTTACTTTGAGTGTTGCTCGGCGGCCCGGTCAACCCAAGCGTTCGGCGTCACTACGATGGACGCTCCGTGCAAATGAACTCATATGGAACTTGCTTGCTTATGTCAATGATGTTCCGGCTCCGAAGCCGACTTATGATTAGCTATGCCTAAGAATGATACGTTCTCTGATGATGTCGTCGAATTGTTGCGACAATCCAAGATCATCGGCGTCCGAGCGGAGACTGTGCACCGATATACGGGCGTCTGGCTCGTGGTTGTTGAAGGCAGGCTCTTTGTCCGTTCTTGGAATGACAAGTCGACAGGGTGGTACCGCGCCTTCATAAAAGAACCCAATGGGAGCATTCAGGTGGCAGGGCTGGAGATGACTGTGCGAGCCAAGCTCACACGAAGCGCGCGAATCCGCAAGGCAGTGACTGAGGCATTGGGCCAGAAGTACAACACGAAAGCATCTCGGAAGTGGGTTGAGGGATTCGCCGAGCTAGGGCGTGAGTTGACGACGCTAGAACTGGTTCCCGGCTAAGGTACAGGCGATGAGTGCAAAGTGAATGCGTTGATGGTTGCAAGCTGGTTGTGCCGTGCCGCCGAACAATCGCATCAACCGGAGCGCGCGAAGCAAATTTCTCGTGGTTTCTTTCAGCGCCGCTCGCGCGCCCGGTTATGCTGGGCGTTAGACAGTCGCGCACGAAATGAATTGAAAGCCTGTACGCCTCCGCGCTGGGAGGTCTGCAATCGCTTTCAGTGAGATGCCGCGCTATTATTGACTGGCCGTTTAAACAAATCTATCTTGAGAGCGCGGCCAGAAGCGCGGAGGCGTGTAAACAATGACGCGCCGTCTAACTATTGCATGCAGCGAAGCGCGATAAGCTGGTATCAAATGATATGCGCTGGCTGAGTAAGTCAATAGCAACGCGCTCGCTGATACTGGGCGTTAGGTGGCTAAACTCTCGGTGAGGTACTTACCTATGCCTGTAAATAAAGGTCTAACGAGTAAATTGAATAGACCTATTAAAAATCTCGCGGCTTTTATTCGTGAAATTGAGAAGATTACACTTGATTGGGCACCCGACCGTGAATTTTATCCTTGGTTTCGTGGACAAGGAAATACGAATTGGTCGCTTGTTCCAAGCGTTTATCGCCCCGGCTATCGCGAAATTCTTGAAGAAGATGAATATCGATATGAGTTCAAACTCCGAGCCTTTCCTTACTTAGCTGGCACAGCACGAGAGCCAAGCACTGAATGGGAGTGGTATTTCTTGATGCAACACCACGGGTTACCTACACGTCTGCTAGATTGGACTCGAAGCGCACTTGTAGCACTATATTTTGCTGTTCGAGACGCGAATGAAGAAAATCCTGCGGCAGTTTGGGTTTTAGATCCATGGGCACTTAATCAAAAAATAGGACGAAAGGGTCAGAAATTATTATCACCGGCTGTAAAAGGAATCCAAGGCTATCTGAGGGAACCCTTTTCCCTTCATTCTCTTCCAAGAAGCCCGATAGCTATTGAAGCCCCGATGAATTCGAGTCGCATCACGGCTCAGAGAGGTGTTTTTACTCTTCATGGTAGTACGCGAAAGGCGTTAGAGCGATACGCTACCCTAAAGCCTCATCTATTAAAGATTGAAATTGCGCGTGGGCAAATAGGCTTAATTAAGGAGCAATTAGTGATGGCTGGTATAACAGAAACGAGTGTTTTTCCTGAATTGGGCGGTCTCTGTCGAGAGTTGCTGGATTATTGGAAGTATCAACCTTTTTAATAGAGATTTTACTCCGCCACCTAACACGCGCATGCAGCGGAGGCCGCGAAGCGAATTTCTTAACGTTCCACCAGTGCCACACGCGGCCCCGCTGATGCTGGGCGTTAGGCCCCGATTCTGCCATCGAGCTACGTATCGAATGGAGGAAGTGAGAATGGCATCTGATTATGAAAGCGTAACGACAGTCATAGCGAAAATCGAAAGGCTCGATCTTTCCTGGCAGCTTGAGCGGGGAAAGGTTTTGTACGGTAAGAAAAATACGCCCGACGGTCAGTTAGTCGTGCGTATTAAAGACGATACCATGTGTTATTCAGGACATAGCACGAAATGGGAATATAAGTATTCTGTGGAGGCCTATCTGGAAAGTTCAGATAGGGAGCATACCTCACTCTTTCGTTACTCTTATGATGGGGGACGCTTTGGATTGGACAGTGACTACACAGAGCTTAAAGCTTATCATAAGCGAATTGTGAAAGAACTTGAGCAACGCTGGGAGGAAGAAAGAAACGTAAAAGAAGCAGAGAGGAAGAAATTGGAGGAAAAGTACTTTAAATAAAGTAAGAATCATTTCAATGCCTCAATTTCGTAAAGCAGATATTGTTAAGGGGACTATACTTTCAGTGATGAGGCGAAAGGTTTGACATGAATCGAAGCGGCCTAACAACCCAATGCAGCGGAGCGCGCGACCTACACTTCATTGTTACCCGCAGTTCTTCACGCGCGCCCGCTGATTGGGAGCGTTATACGCTCGCGTACGAGAAGGCTTGAATACTCATACGCCTCCGCGCTTGCGAGTCTGCAGAGACTTTCAGTGAGGAGCCGCGCTTTAGTTGACTGGTTTGTGATTGAAATCTATGTTGAGAGCGCGGCAGAGGGGCGCGGAGACGTGCCCGCAAGCACGCGCCGTCTAACTACAGCATGCAGCGGAGCGCGGTAAGCACGTTTCAAATGGTTTGCGATAGCTGAGTAGGTCTACGCCAACGCGCCCGCTGATACTGGGCGTTAGGCGGACAATGTATCTATTGACTCCAAGCTGATTGTGCATCAGTCTTAGAGTCATTGGAGGGCAGATAATGTCTGAAGAGGAATATAGGAATTCATCAGCTAAACCATCCTCACAATTATTGCACAATCGCGCGGCTGAATCTGCCAAGGAGACTCGACAAAGCATCATTACTCTTTCGGCAGGCAGCCTAGCAGTTTTCTTTTTAGCCCTTACCTCGAAAATTGATCCGGAATTAAGCCAGACACAAAAAACATCGGTGATTGTCGCCCTTATTTGTATGGCTTTGGCTATCTTTTCGGGTTTATGGTCAGCGTATTCTGACGCACAATGGAGTTACTTTTGGGCAAAGTTTAGAGAGGACGCAGAGTGCAAAACAGATAAATCTAACGAAACAAAAACTACTAAGTGGACTAGGGAGGTGGATCGGTGGCACAAACAAAAAAGGTGGAGCGAGAAAGCATCTATGCTTTTCTTTGTTGCGGGCGTGCTTGGGTCGTCTATATACATTGCACTCAGAGCATTCAACTGGTCCGCCTAACAAGCGCATGCAGCGGAGGCCGCGAAGCGAGCCTCGTATGTTTCTACTAGTATCGCTCGCGGCCCCGCTGATGCTGGTTGTTAGGCATCTGACCAAAGTATCGATAGAGGAGCAGCAACTTATGGAAATTGCAGGTATAGTATTACAGTACATATCGGTATTAATCTGGCCCACTGTAGTTTTGGCTTTCGCATTTTGGTTCCGAGATATTATTCGCAAGCTATTGGTAAGAGTACTCTTGGAAAGCAAACAGATAGATCTTCAAGTTGCGGGCCAGAAGGTTTCTGTGACATTAACTAAAGAGGTAGTGAAGGATGCTATCAATACTGTTGTAAACAATCCAGAATTATCTGAAAGCCCACGAAAAATTGAACAGATTGCAACTAGTTCAGCTTTATTGTTGGAAATACTGCCAAAGCTTGAAAATACAGATATTGATCTGTTAAAGCTATTACAAGAACCGTCAGACAGCTTTCAGGCGAATGTTAAAAAAGAAAAGACAGCAATTCGAAAGCTCAAGTCTTTGGGCCTAGTTGATAGAACGATGGAGCCAATTAGAGTGACAGAATTCGGAAGAAGGGTTCAGCAGTTACTCGCTGATAAAGATATAGATGAAGCTCTCCATAAGATAGGACAGGCATTATAACTTTCTTGGCTCCAACGATGCCTAACAAAGGGTTCGACCGAAGCCGCCGAAGCGAATTTCGCATGGTCGTTTGGGTACTGCGCGGCGGCCCGGTCAACCCAAGCGTTAGACCCTTGCGACTGCGTGGCGGAGGATCAATGTTCGGGTTGCTAATCAATTCATTCGAGCCAGATGCCTCCTCTCGCTTCACTTCACGGCTGCCGTTGCCGCTTGTTCTTCCTTCCTTTATGCGCTCTGTGTGTGCTCGTTGCCTTTTCTTTCATCCCATAGTCTATAGTTGTCCAGATGCAGGCTCGGGCAAGAAGCGAGCAGGAGGGCAACAAGCGGCAGCAGCCAGCTATGCTCTTGCTCGGCGACAGATCGTTGCTTGTTGTAGCGCTTGATAACAACGAGGCCATGCGGCATAAACAGGGTGGAGCAACAGCGACCAACAGATTTGAGTCGAAGCAGAAGGGAGAAAGAAGAGTCTGGCAATGAAACAGGTCATAGAAATAAAGACGGGTCTAACTAGAGCATGCAGCGGAGGCCGCGAAGCGAGTTTCTTATTGTTGCTTGAATACTTGGCGCGGCCCCGCTGATGCTGGTTGTTGGGCGTCTATGCCAGGCGATCTGCAAATCCCTGCTGCTCAACAAACTCAACCCTATCCCTTGAAGCCTAATCCGACGGCTTGGTCAGTTCCTCTTTTGTGTCGCCCGCCGCGCCTTCCTTGTACAGATATATTTCGCCGCGCGGATCAACATCATCAATCATCACAACCTTTTTTCTTCCGAGTCCAGGCCCTTGATTGTTCACGTCAATACAACGCTTCAACTGCCCATCGGGATCAGCATCAATCGAAGTCTCTCCCGCTCGCCCGACCTGCTGATTGCAATAAGCAGCATCGGTGATATTCTGCTCGACTTTATCTCTGATGCGTTTTGCTCGCTCATTGAGTATTTGCCTATGTAAATCTATCTTGTTGCTCCAATACGACGCCCAACTAGAGCATGCAGTGGAGCGCGGCGAGCGAGTTGGATATGATGCGGGGGAGGCAACATGCCGCGCCCACTGATGCGAGGCGTTAGACCCCTTGACTGCAAGCTTCAATTGCCTGCCTGTGCTGCTTGATAAATCACAAAAATGATTGTATCTTCTTTGTAGAAACATTGGGAGGTGACAAATGCGGACTCAAATACAAAAATGGGGCAATAGCCTTGCTCTTCGGATACCCAAGTCATTCGCTACAGAATCAAGCATTGAAGAAGGTTCTCTTGTAGATATGTCCATAATCGAGGGAAGGTTAGTTATAGAACCTATCTCTGAGCCGACATATTCTCTTGAAGAACTCTTGGCAGGAATCACTAAAGAAAACATCCACGCGGAAGTTGACACTGGCAGTCCGACCGGCAAAGAGGTGTGGTGATGCCAAGGGTTTATGTACCTCATCGCGGTGATGTAGTGTGGATCAGCTTTAACCCACAAGCGGGACACGAGCAATCAGGCAGAAGGCCAGCAGTTGTAATTTCTCCGGCTGCCTACAACGGCAAAGTAGGTCTGGCAATATTATGTCCTGTCACCAATCAGATCAAAGGCTATCCGTTCGAGGTGATAATACCGAAGGGACTGAAAGTAACTGGAGCAGTTTTGTCTGACCAAGCGAAAAGCCTTGATTGGAAAGCAAGAAAAGCAGAATTGATTTGCAAACTGCCGGAATCGGTAATAAATGACGTATTACAGAAGCTGAATACATTGTTGTGATCAACAAATCTGAGATATGCCCGCTGTTCGAAAGCGGGGTCTAACAAACGCATGCAGCGAAGGCCGCGAACAACTATTCGAATGCTTGCTAGTGCTGCGCGCGGCCCCGCTGATGCACAGCGTTGGGCGTCTTGCCCTCAGCTAATCTAAACATCAACCGCATGAATATGGTATCCTCTTAATCGCGAGGTAAGTAATATGCATCAAGTTAGTCTTGAAGAAGCAAAAACTCAGTTACACGATCTCATAGATGCTGCCGTCGGCGGTGAAGAGATCATTATTGCGAAAGACCCACAGCACCTCGTAAAGCTTGTTCCTGTTCCGACTACAAGGCCGCGTCCGCAGTTTGGCAGCGCCAAGGGGTTGATAACCATGTCGGATGATTTTGATGAGCCACTCGAAGACTTTGAAGAATACCTTAAATGAAGCTTCTTCTAGACACGCACACCTTCCTTTGGTTCATAATGGGCAATCCCAATCTCAGTGCCAATGCTCGTGTATTGATAGAGAACCAAGCAAATGAGAAGTTTTTGAGCATTGCAAGTTTGTGGGAGATAGCAATCAAAGTCAGTATTGGCAAACTGGTTTTATCTGCTCCATTCGATACTTTGATACCGCAACAACTCAGTGTGAATGGATTTGAATTGCTCAATTTAGAAGTGGCACATGCTGCGGCGTTAATAAATCTACCGTTTCACCACCGTGATCCTTTTGATCGGCTTTTGATAGCACAGGCTATAGTCGAGCAGATGCAAATTTTGAGTATAGACTCGACCTTCAATGCCTACCAAACCACACGGATATGGTAAAGGAGTTTGTTGCAAGCCACGCGACGCCCAACAACAGCATGCAGCGGAGGCCGCGAAGCGAGCCTCTCATGGTACTTTCAGTGATCGGCGCGGTCCCGCTGATGCGAGGCGTTATACGCTCGCGTACGAAATGCCGTGGATGTTCGAACGCCTCCGCGCTTGCGAGTCTGCAATCGATTTCAGCTTGGTGCCGCGCCTGAGTTGACTGGCAGGGTTTCGATTCTATTTTGAAGGCGCGGCCAGAGGGCGCGGAGGCGTGGCAGACTGACGCGTCGTCTAACTACAGCATGCAGCGGAGCGCGGTAAGCTGGTTTGAAAAGGCTTGGGCTAGCTGAGTTAGTCTGAATCAACGCGCCCGCTGATACTGGGCGTTGGGCGTCTTCGCTTCAAATAGGGGAGGGTTATGTGATGAACTTTGCTAACAGATGGCTACTTATCATACTCGTCATAAATATCGGCACATCCATCTTGCATTACGTGGATAACATCTTGTTCTTCCATACCTATCCAGAACCACATTGGATAAATCCGCAGATTATTGATGCCTTCTGGTTTGTGATGACGCCTTTCGCAGTCTTAGGCTACGTGCTTTATAGCAAAGGCTTGCGTAGATATTCATATCTTTGCCTTTATCTGTATGGGCTGATGAGCCTGTTGGTTCTTGGACATTACGGCTATGGTTCAATGTGGGAGATGTCGATGAAAATGAATCTGCTGATTTTGATCGAAGCGATAGCGGCGGTGGGGCTGATCGGCTATACGATGTGGCTGGAGTTGCGCGCCGAAGAATCATACGAGGCGTGAATATTCGTAACGAGCCGCCCAACTAGCGCATGCAGCGGAGGCCGCGAACAACGGCTCAAATGAATCCCAGTTCTACACGCGGCCCCGCTGATGCTAGGCGTTAGACCGATCAAATAAAAAGGCGACAGCTATATGAATAAAAGAGTTTTCGCATTGATTGCCTTCTTCTTACTTGCAATCGGCTGTTCCGGGGAGAAATCCTACGGCAAGGGCTCGACCATGTCGTCCACCGTAGCTACTCAAGATCAACTTAACGAGGGCAATCAACGCATTAATGAATTTAAGCAGGAGCTATTGATGAAAGGGTTCCGTGAAGTGTCCTCTTCCTCGTCGGATTCAAAAGAACAAGTCATTCTCGAAGGGCGTTATGGCGCATTGAAGGATTTGAAAGTGACGTTGTGGACTGGGAAGCGGTTAGAGATGAAGGAGCCTCAGTTAGGAGGAGGTATTCATGCGTCTATAGTAAGCAAAGAAGCAGAGCAAGAGTTTGAAGAGTTGTATAGAAGAGTGGTGTCCATAGTAGTAGGTGAGCCCCAGTAGGGCTGGGGTTATATTGAGGGACCAGCACGGATACGTGGTTAACTCTAAAGAGGCAAACTCATGTTGATTGCGGCATCAGATCGGTCTAACTTCAGCATCCAGCGGAGGCCGCGAACAACCGCTCGTATGAATGCTGATGCTACACGCGGCCCCGCTGATGCTGGGCGTTAGACCCTTTCGTCAGTGCGAAGGAAAATCAATGCTCGACTTGCCAATGATTCCTTCCAACACAATGCGTCTTCTCAGTTTCGGCCTTCATCTTGCCCTGTCGCTTGTTCATCTCTGGGTCACACCCCTCTTGCCTTCTTGCTCAGGATAGCGCTCTCTCAATGCGATCTCGCTCTACAGATGCAGTTGCGAACAAACGGACAACAATGCTTGAACAAGCGGCAGGGCAAAGCTATGCTCTTGCTTGCCTACAGATCGTTGCTTGTTGAAGCGATTGCGAGTTAAGCCATTTCGCAATGCATTAGAGACAACAATCAGCAACAGCCAGCAAGAGAGGTGAAACGAAGGCAAGAAAACAGATAAATGCGGAATAGGTTAGTAAGGAATAGGTTTAGTAAATTGAAGGCGGGTCTAACTAGAGCATGCAGCGGAGGCCGCGAAACGGGTTTCTTATCGTTGCTTGAATGCCACACGCGGCCCCGCTGATGCGAGGCGTTAGACAGTCGCGTGCGAAATACTGTGAGTGATCGCACGCCTCCGCGCCGCCAGTCGGCGAGATTGCTCCGAGTCATCGCCGCGCCGCAGTAGCGTATAGTAGAATTTGCAAATGATCAGGCTAGTAGTTCATCACGATAAAGTTGATGGTTGATCTTTGACTGGCATAAACTTCACAGATGCCAAAGAAAAAATACATTATCGATCTGAGCGCAGATGAGCGTGAGCAACTACAGCAACTCATACGGCGCGGTAAAACTTCTTCCCGTAAACTCACCCGCGCTCGCATTCTACTTAAAGCATCAGATGGTTTCACTGATGATGAGATTGGCTCTGCCCTTAATGTCGGTGTCGCTACCGTCGAGCGTATCCGCAAACGATTTGTCGAGGCCGGCTTGGATGCTATCAATGAACGACCGCGACCAGGCAAGCGACCTAAGCTTGACCACAAAGCACAGGCCCGCCTTGTAGCAGAAGCTTGCTCGAAGGCTCCCGATGGCCGCAAACATTGGACCTTGCAGTTGCTTGCCGACCGCGTCGTGGAGTTAAAACTGGCTGACTCCTGCTCGTATGAACTTGTGCGGCGGGCGCTGAAAAAAACAAGCTCAAGCCTTGGCTGAAACAGCAATGGTGCATTGGGGAAGTAAATTCCGAGTTTGTCGCTTGCATGGAAGATGTTTTGGACTTGTATGCTGAGCCTTATGACGAAAAGCGCCCGAAAGTGAACTTTGATGAGACCAGCAAACAGTTGATTGCCGAGACGCGCAGAGGTCTGAAAGCGAAAGCTGGTCGAGTACAACGCTATGACTATGAGTACAAGCGTAACGGAGTGCGGAACTTGTTTATGATCTGTGAGCCACAGGCGGGTTGGCGTCACGTTGCGATAACCGAGCGACGAACTAAAGTAGACTTCGCGCATCAGATGAAATGGTTGGTTGATGAGCGATACCCGGGAGCAGAGGTAATTCGAGTTGTTTTCGACAATCTCAACACGCACAAGGTAGCATCGCTTTATGAAGCGTTCGAGCCAAGCGAGGCAAGGCGAATAGCGAAGAAGTTGGAGTTTCATCCAACGCCGAAGCACGGCAGTTGGCTGAATATGGCAGAGATCGAATTGAGCATCCTTGAGCGGCAATGTCTTGATCGGCGTATAGGAGATGAAGAGATGCTTCGGCGAGAGGTGGAGGCATACGAGCAGCGTCGCAATGCTGAGAGAGCGACAATTGACTGGCAATTCACTGCTGCTGATGCTCGTGTTAAGTTGCATCGTCTTTATCCATCGCGATCATCGTGATGAACTACTAGGTTCACTAGCAGTGAGAGGAAGACAAGTAGGCATGTGCAAGCGGCGCGGCAGAAGGCGCAGCGGCGTCTGCCAAGACACGATGTCTAACTATTGCATGCAGCGGAGCGCGGTATGCACAGTTGAAATGGTTTGCGAAGGCTGAGTAGATGAACCGCCCCGCGCCCGCTGATGCAGGGCGTTAGACGCTTTAGGGTAAAGCGTGCGCGATAATATGAGCAAAAGTGAAAGGATCATCTATAGCGGATTCTATGACACGCCGCTTGCGTTTGTAGTTTCGCATGGCAAGCGGCAGTTCCTGTTTCTGCGTGAATTCGATGAATCACTTGATGAATATCAAGACAAGTATAGAGTTTTTCTCTTACCCAATATCCCTGAAGATCAAATCAAGATGCATTGGGGTGACATTGAGAAGCAAGCTACGGCTTTCTTGGGAATTGTGTCAGTTAAAGAAGTGAGATTTGATCGAAGCCTGAGAGAAGAGATAGATACCGATGTGCTTCGTAGGTTTTTAAGCGCGAGATAGTATGGATCGTGCTAAAACAATTTGTTGAAATGAGGTTAAGGTAGGTGCAGCTAAGACGCGTCTAACTATTGCATGCAGCGGAGGCCGCGAACAACTGCTCAAATGAAAGCGAGTGCAACACGCGGCCCCGCTGATGCTGGGCGTTATACGCTCGCGTACGAGAAGGCTTGAATACTCATACGCCGCCGCGCTTGCGAGTCTGCAGAGACTTTCAGTGAGGAGCCGCGCTTTAGTTGACTGGTTTGTGATTGAAATCTATGTTGAGAGCGCGGCCAGAGGGCGCGGCGGCGTGGCAGACTGACGCTCAGTCTAACAACAGCATGCAGCGGAGCGCGGTAAGCTGGTTTCAAATGGCTTGCGAAGGCTGAGTTAGTCTACAACAACGCGCCCGCTGATGCTGGTCGTTAGATTGCTTCGCGCTCGAAAAAGGCCATTTTATGGTAACAAAGAAAATACTACACACTCTCCCAGACATAGAGCCGTTGAGGAGGCTCTCGCAATCTTTAGCAGTGCTCGACACTATCCTGTCCCCGGCTCGGGTTTACCGTTTCTATTCCTTCGACTCTCAATGGGCTAAAGGTAAAATGATGGCTTCCATGAGTGATGGCTCAGGAGGTGATTACTTCATTCTATTTAACAAACACGGCGCGATTATGAAGGGGTTTGACCATGAATCACCGATGAGTCCATACAATGCTGAAGATAGAATGGTGTGGCCGGGAGTCTTTGAAAACGTCCCCGATGGCTTTCAAGACTTTCTTCGAGAACCAGCATTTATAATCTCAGATACTACGTTTTGCATATGGAGAAAGCATACTGACGTAGGGTGGCAAATTGGGAACATCAAATATCCCAGAGTCAGTGATCCAGATGGGTCAAAAGAATTGTTGTCGATTCTGGATGGGAAGCCCGCTACATACAAGAAATTCGCGAAGGACTATTACGAGACAGAAGTAAGCATATCGGCAGTTAAGCATATTTATGAGCAGAAGCCCTTGATGAAAGAAGTAGTCCGAGAATTAAATCCAAGGCGGCGGCTAAGAGGGTTGAGCAAAGAGATTAAAGAGATAGGCTACCCCACTGCCGCAATCTAACTTCAGCATGCAGCGGAGGCCGCGAACAACTGCTCAAATGAATGCCGATTCCACGCGCGGCCCCGCTGATGCAGGGCGTTAGACGGCAGCGATCACAAATTTGAGTTTATGCGATCAGGCCAACCCCCAATACCAGTTTTCGGTTCACTGAACCCGGCTATTGAATATAGCCCTCGCCGAGCGGCTTATGCAGTCATAATAGACCCGAAAGGAAAGATCGCCACAGTAAAGGGGGATTCCGGCTACTTCCTTCCGGGTGGAGGTTCGATGGCCGGTGAAACACCAGAGCAGACGCTCCGGCGTGAGGTCAGAGAAGAGTTAGGCAGGGAGGTAGAAATAGTTGGCCAGATCGGAGAAGCAATTCAATACTTCTATGCGGATGGACGACATTATCGAATGGAGGCGACCTTTTTCGCGGCAGAATTCAGTAATGATGCAAGTAGTGCAGGCGAGCATGAGCTTTGTTGGCAAGATAGGGAAGATATGGAAAGAGCATTCTATCATGGGAGCCATGCTTGGGCAGGGGGTCAGATTTGATGTAATGCTAAGCAAGCAGCCGTCTAACTTCATCATGCAGCGGAGCGCGGTAAGCAAACTTCAAATGGGTTGCGCTGGCTAGATTGGTCAACAGCCCCGCGCCCGCTGATGCTGGGCGTTAGACCGCCACAAGTCGAACCGTATTGACATCACACAAAGAACAAAATTAAAGTGAATCACTGATGACTAACTGGCCAGAGTTTGACAGTAACGGTGATCTTCCTGTTGGCATCCATCAAGCAACTCTTGATGAAATAATCGAGCATTTCGGAACAGCCACTCTGCAACGCCGAATTATGGCACTACGCCTATCTCGCATCTATCGACTGGCAACAAGCACAGGCCATTTAGCTCGATTCATAGTTTTCGGCTCGTTCATAACTTCCAAACCAGCACCGAATGATGTCGATATCTTTTTGCTGATGAATGATAATTTTGATGCTAGTCAATTGACTGAGGAATCAGCAATTATCTTCGATCACCTAGCGGCTCACAATTACGAAGGAGCCAGTATATTTTGGATTAGGCGACAGGCGGCTATCGGTGGAGAGCAAGAAGCAGTAGAATACTGGCAGATAAAGCGTGACGGAGGAAACCGAGGAATTATTGAGGTGATTGGCCATGATCAAAAACAACCAGGAACTTCAAGCAGCTTTAGAGCGAATCAAGTATTTTCAAGAGCAGGTAACGAAGTTGCGTCAGGTCGAAGACAATCCCCAAAACTACCGATTGTCAGCCGGTGGATACCTGGCTGAGTTGGATCGAATGAACTTAGAAGTAAGAGATTATCTGTGGTTACACCCTCAGGAAGTCATCGAGTTAATCCCTGTGAACAAGTAGGGAATGGCCGATAGCATCCTGCAAGGCGGTCTAACAAACGCATGCAGCGGAGGCCGCGAACAAATGCTCAAATGCTTGCCAGTGCTCGTCGCGGCCCCGTTGATGCGAGGCGTTAGACAGTCGCGTACGAAATACTGCGAGTGATCGGACGCCGCCGCGCAGCAAGTAGGCGAGATTGATTTGAGAAATCGCCGCGCCGCAGAAGCGTATAGTAGAATTAGCAAATGAACAGGCTAGGTTCACTAGAAGTGAGAGGAAGACAAGTAGGCATGTGCAAGCGGCGCGGCAGAAGGCGCAGCGGCGTGTGAGAAGACACGATGTCTAACTACAGCATGCAGCGGAGCGCGGTAAGCTGGTTTGAAAAGGCTTGGGCTAGCTGAGTTAGTCTGAATCAACGCGCCCGCTGATACTGGGCGTTATACGCTCGCGTACGGAATGCCGTGGATGTTCGAACGCCTCCGCGCTTGCGAGTCTGCAATCGATTTCAGCTTGGTGCCGCGCCTGAGTTGACTGGCAAGGGTTTCGATTCTATTTTGAAGGCGCGGCCTTTGGGCGCTGAGGCGTGCGGGCAAAGACGCGCCGTCTAACTACAGTATGCAGCGGAGCGCGGTAAGCTGGTTTCACATGGTTTGCGATGGCTAGATTGATCTACGGCAACGCGCCCGCTGATACTGGGCGTTAGACCATTTCGTCAGTGCTGTAGGAGATGAGCGCTCGGATTGCCACTGATTGCTTTCACTCATAGGCTTCTTCTCTATTTCAGCCCTCATCTGGCGCTTGTCGCTTGTTCTTCTTGCTGCCAATAGCTGCCGCTTTCTTGCTCGCGCTTCCCTTCCTGAAATGAGGTCTGGCTGCCGGATGGAGCTTTCTGCAAACAGGCTGCCTTGATTCAACAAGCGACAGCACAAGGCTATGCTTGTGAGGGTTTCCAACAGCAAGGCGACCGGTCATGGCAAGGCTTAGACCCACGACAAGCAAGTAAGGCAGGCGAAATGGGCGACAGGCGGAGGCAGAGGGCTAGAGTCTCGACGTTGCCCGAAGCGAAGAAGAGGAGTAGCGTTGTGAATTGAGTGTGGTCTAACAACCGTATGCAACGGAGCGCGCGAAGGGAGGTTCTTATCGTTACCTCAATGTTCGCCGCGCGCCCGCTGATACGGAGCGTTAGACGGCTCAGACTCAGTTACCGGGAAAACACTATGGGATACCGCAGGTCAAAGCAGAAAGTAGAAGCGGCAGGGAGGTGGACTACATTCGTAGCTCGCAACAAGAATTTAATCTATGCAGCCGGACTGCCAGAGCCAGTCACCAAGTCAATCGATCATTGGGACGATTTCCTAATGCACGGCTATCTCGACCATCACGAAGACCCGCATGGCTTCAGTGTAGATCAACTTTCCGAGCAACAGTACGGTGCGGTGTTGCAACTTGTGGAAAGTTATTTCGTGTCTGGTTACGAATACTTTGAGCCAGTAGCCCTGCGAAGTGAAGATTCGAGAGCGCTAAATGATCAATTTAGAGGAAAGAGATAGCAGCGATAAGTCGCCGTCTAACAAATGCGTGCAACGGAGGCCGCGAAGCGAGTTGCTTATCAAACCGTGAGTAATCGTCGCGGCCCCGCTGACGCATAGCGTTAGACAGTCGCGTACGAAATGAAGTGAGAGAACGAACGCCGCCGCGCCGCGAGTCGGCGAGCTTGATCCCAGTCATCGCCGCGCCGCAGAAGCGTATAGTAGAATTAGCAAATGAACAGGCTAGGTTCACTAGAAGTGAGAGGAAGACAAGTAGGCATGTGCAAGCGGCGCGGCAGAAGGCGCAGCGGCGTCTGCCAAGACACGATGTCTAACTATTGCATGCAGCGGAGCGCGGTAAGCAGGCTTGAAATGGCTTGGGCTAGCTGAGTTAGTCTGAATCAACGCGCCCGCTGATGCTTGGCGTTAGACGTTCTTATCCGTGAAGAGCTATGTTGCTAAGAGGAAACAACGATACAGAGTTCGAGATGAAGGTTGTGGGTTATCAGTTCCCACATCTTGAGCACGAGCAATATGATTCAGACTGGCTTAACATAAGCATTCGAGTGAAACTTCCGCAGGGTTCTTGGACTGCTGTTGATCCATGTTTATTGACTTGGGAATTGGCTAGTAGTTCATCACGATGATCGCGATGGATAAAGACGATGCAACTTAACACGAGCATCAGCAGCAGTGAATTGCCAGTCAATTGTCGCTCTCTCAGCATTGCGACGCTGCTCGTATGCCTCCACCTCTCGCCGAAGCATCTCTTCATCTCCTATACGCCGATCAAGACATTGCCGCTCAAGGATGCTCAATTCGATCTCTGCCATATTCAGCCAACTGCCGTGCTTCGGCGTTGGATGAAACTCCAACTTCTTCGCTATTCGCCTTGCCTCGCTTGGCTCGAACGCTTCATAAAGCGATGCTACCTTGTGCGTGTTGAGATTGTCGAAAACAACTCGAATTACCTCTGCTCCCGGGTATCGCTCATCAACCAACCATTTCATCTGATGCGCGAAGTCTACTTTAGTTCGTCGCTCGGTTATCGCAACGTGACGCCAACCCGCCTGTGGCTCACAGATCATAAACAAGTTCCGCACTCCGTTACGCTTGTACTCATAGTCATAGCGTTGTACTCGACCAGCTTTCGCTTTCAGACCTCTGCGCGTCTCGGCAATCAACTGTTTGCTGGTCTCATCAAAGTTCACTTTCGGGCGCTTTTCGTCATAAGGCTCAGCATACAAGTCCAAAACATCTTCCATGCAAGCGACAAACTCGGAATTTACTTCCCCAATGCACCATTGCTGTTTCAGCCAAGGCTTGAGCTTGTTTTTTTCAGCGCCCGCCGCACAAGTTCATACGAGCAGGAGTCAGCCAGTTTTAACTCCACGACGCGGTCGGCAAGCAACTGCAAGGTCCAATGTTTGCGGCCATCGGGAGCCTTCGAGCAAGCTTCTGCTACAAGGCGGGCCTGTGCTTTGTGGTCAAGCTTAGGTCGCTTGCCTGGTCGCGGTCGTTCATTGATAGCATCCAAGCCGGCCTCGACAAATCGTTTGCGGATACGCTCGACGGTAGCGACACCGACATTAAGGGCAGAGCCAATCTCATCATCAGTGAAACCATCTGATGCTTTAAGTAGAATGCGAGCGCGGGTGAGTTTACGGGAAGAAGTTTTACCGCGCCGTATGAGTTGCTGTAGTTGCTCACGCTCATCTGCGCTCAGATCGATAATGTATTTTTTCTTTGGCATCTGTGAAGTTTATGCCAGTCAAAGATCAACCATCAACTTTATCGTGATGAACTACTAGTCTAACGGACTGGCTTGAGTCAATTGCAGACGGTAAACCTGCAGACTCAGAAGAAAGCTTCATGGAGCCCAATCTTCGATTTGAGCTAATCGAAACCGAGCCGAAGAAGCTTAAAGTTTATTTTGAGCTAGAATCCAGGCCCAGTTGGGCACCTTACGATAGTGCCGGAATGGAAGACCTGTGGGCAGAATTTGAGATCAACAAAGAAGAACTAAGGGAAGCGGCAGCATCTTTACAAGAGGACTTGAAACAATTTCCAACGAGGGAAGGACATTGATGTGGCAACCCGAACGTCTAACAAGGGGTTCGACCTCAGATTTTGCGCAAACAGGATGAATATGGCCTGTATAAACATCACGGATAAAAAGCTTAATGATGGTTTCAAGGGAGGTCTCATTTTGGAGTTTTTTTGGCTTAGACGCTTGTAAGCTCTGTTGCTCGATTGTCACAGGTCTGAGTCTGTAGAATTTGACTAGTCTAAGCTTGTAAGTTGTTGATTTCAGGTTGGGGCAAATGGTTGCAATACCAACATTAAACGGGAGAAACTGTAACCTGTTTGCGCAAAATCTGAGTTCGACCGGAGCGCGGTTATCACATCTCACATGGCTCACGTTGGCTAAGTTGGTCTGTGTCAACGCGCCCGGTCAACCCAACCGTTGGGCGTCTATGCCCTGCCAACTGCAAATCCCGACTGCTCAAGCATCTCGTCGCTAAACCTTGAAGACCTTTCCCACCCCAAGCAAGTCACTCAATTGTGCCGCCGTCCGCCCCTTCGATGTAGAGATATATTTCGGCCTGCGGATAAATACCCTCAACCACAGCTACCTTTCTCCTTTAGGATGCAATCCCTTGATTGTTCGCGCCAAGGCAACACTTCAACTGGCTATCGGATCAGCATCAATCGAAGCCTCACCCGCTTGACTGACGTGCTGATTCCGATAAGCGGCATCGGTGAAAATCTGCCGGATTTCATCCCTGATGGATTCTGCTCTCTTATTGAGACCTTGCCTTTGTAGATAGACCTTGTTGCCGCGATAAGCCGCCCAACTAGAGCATGCAGTGGAGCGCGGCAAGTGAGTTTGATATGATGCGGGGGAGGCAACATGCCGCGCCCACTGATGCTGGGCGTTGGGCGTCTACGCTGTGCGAACTGCAAACCCTGTAGCTCAAAAAACTCAACCTTGACCCATGAAGGCCCATCCTACGGCCAAGCAAGTTCCTCAATTGTGTCGCCTTCTGCGCCTTCGATGTAGATATATATTTCGCCGGGCGGATGAACACCGTCAATCGCTGCAACCTTTTTCTTTCGAGTCCAAGCCCTTGATTGATCGCGTCAAGATAAGGCATCAACTGCCCCTCAGGATTAAGATCAATCGAAGTCACACACGCTTGACTGACGTGCTGATTGCAATAAGCGGCATCGGTGAAAATCTGCCGGATTTCATCCCTGATGCATTTTGCTCGCTCATTGAGTCCTTGCCTATGTAGATTCATATTGTTGCTCCAACACGCCGCCCAACATCAGCATGCAGTGGAGCGCGGCAATCGAGTTTGATATGATGCGGGGGAGGCAACATGCCGCGCCCACTGATGCTGGGCGTTAGACCCTTGTGACTGCGCGGTAGAAAATGAATGCTCCGCTTGCCAGTCATTATTACAACCAAACGGCATCTTCTTCGCTTCTGCCCTCATCTCGCGCTGCCGCTTGTTCATCTTTGAGCCACTCGCACTTCATTTTGTGGTTGACATTTCTTTCTTCAAACGCGGTCTGGTTCCTGTGATGCATCCTTGGACAACCAGGCGGGTTTGCTTGAACAAGCGAGAGCACGAAGCTATGCTTCTGCTGCTTGCAGGCCGTTAGACCTTCGCCAGGCAAGTAGAGAAAGCGAAATGTTCAACAGGCCGAGTCAGGCGGCTAATGTTCTGACGTTGTTTGAAGCGAAGAAGAAGAGTAGCGTTGTGATTTGAAAAGGGTCTAACAACCGTATGCAACGGAGCGCGCGAAGGGAGGTTCTAATCGTTGCTTGAATGCCCACCGCGCGCCCGCTGATACGGAGCGTTATACCCCTGCTCGCAATGTGCGATGAATTGACGGCGCGTCCAGACAGAACTAATATCCTTACTGTGGAACTTTAAATGAGCAATAAGAGAATTGATATGCCAATAAAGGTAATTGTAGAAAAAGGTGAAGACGGATACTTCGTGGCACACTGCCCCTCTTTGAAAAGCTGTTGGTCTCAAGGAAAGACGAGGGAAGAGGCGCTAATTAATATCAGAGAAGCCATTGATCTATACCTGGAGCCAGAACCATCAGAACTGTTAGCTGACAAAGATCATGGAAGTTGTTGAACTGACAATATGAAGCTACCACTTTTGTCAGGGAAACAAGTATTGGCCGCGTTGCAACGTCTCGGTTTTGTCGAACTACACCGAAAAGGAAGCCACGTAAAGATGGCGCACCGAGATGGAAGAATAATAGTCTTCCCTTTCCACGACGAAGTTGACAGATACACGCTAAAAGGTGCGCTACGAGATGCCAGCATAGATATTGATGGATTTCTCAAACAGGTAAAGTAACTGGCCTGCACATTAAAACGGGGTCTAACAAGCGCATGCAGCGGAGGCCGCTAATCGAGTCTCTTATCGTTCCACCAATGCCCTGCGCGGCCCCGCTGATGCAGGGCGTTAGACGTTCTACCGCGTCACGCCATTTCTGAGTATAATGCAAATGCTGACGGAGATATTTATATGACCATAGATATGAAATTAACAGCCGTTTACCAGAAAGTGCCTGAAGGCTACATCGGATTTGTTGAAGAATTACCAGGCGCTAACACTCAAGGGGAAACCCTGGAAGAGGCAAAGACCAATCTAGAAGAGGCAATCAATCTTGTACTAGAGGCGAATCGCGCACTCGCAGAAGAATCGCTACAGGGGCAAGATGTAATCCGAGAGCCGATTTCCATTTCTGCGGCATGAAGCGACGGGACTTGATTCAACATTTGGAGAAACACGGTTGCGAGTTTTTGCGCGAAGGCAGCAAGCATAGTGTATATGTAAATCGTGCATTTCAGAAGACATCTACGGTTCCGAGGCATCGAGAGATCAACGAACTCCTAGCTCGAAAGATATGTAAAGACTTACAGGTTCCAGAGCCGTGAAGGAACGTCTAACACGCGGTTCGACCTCAGATTTTGCGCAAACAAGAAAACAACCTCCGGTGTAAAATGCTGATGTTAACTATCTTATAGCAAAACATCGGAGGTCTTGTTTATGAAGCATTCTAATCCCAATCTGCTCTTTGAAGCTACTAACCAGTGGCAGGATCACACCGCTCACGCTCTTCTAGTGTGCGCCTCTAACAAAGCTCGTAGCATCGGCCTGTTTTCCAGGGCTGAAAAAGCCTTGAATCTGAAAATGAAGAAGGTTCACTATAGCTGGTCACAGAAACTCGAAACGCTTTGGGCTTCTATTGTCGTTGGCTGTAATCATACCTTCGACATTAACATCAGGCTCGGCTCTCACGAGCGAGCAGCCGCCGCGATGGTTGGATTGGAACGCTTCCCTGACCAGTCACAGATCAATCGCTTGCTTTGGGCATTCGAATCCCAACACGTCAACGAGTGGAGGCGTCTTCACTTGGATTTGCTGTGTCGTCACACACGTGCCGTTGCGCGTAAAAGGTGGCTGATGCTTTCTAATAGAGAGAGAATCCTTCCGATTGATATTGACCAGCGGGCAGTGGTCGTTCGTGGCAAGCAGTTCGAGTTGGCTACTAAAGGGTACTTCGGCCATAAACGGGCAAGGCGAGGTTATCAACTCAGCCTCGCCTTTATAGGCGGACAGATCGGTGAGGTGCTAGACGAATACTTTGACAGCGGCAATACTCAGATAGCACAACGAATGGATGAGTTGTTATCAAGTGCAGAAGAGTTCTGCCGCCGCACCCGCATACCAAAAGATTGCATACTAATTAGAGGAGATGCACAGCTTGGAACAGCGGCAAATATAGCGAAAATAAAAGCAAAAGGATTTCATTACTTGCTGAAAGGACTATCTTCACCCAGAGCAAGGAAGCTGTTGAATCAAGTAAGTAGTGAAGCGATATTTTGGAGCGTGTCGAACGGGCCGCAACAAGAGCGTGCGTGGATGTGCGATATGGGGGAAGTCGAGCATAGAGAAGGAAGGGCACGATGGACAGGCCTGAGAGTGAAAGCGCGAACGTTACTGGTAGTGCGATACCTGCGAATGAGCAAAAGCAAAAGACCGGATCCGAAGGAAAGAAAAAGGCTGGAGCAAGAAGGAAAGTTGATGGAGAAAGAGGTGAAGGTAGATTACATCCTGACGGACCTGGATGAGAGGCAGTTGCCGGTAGAGAGAGTGCTGGAGACGTACAATGATCGACCGACGATAGAGCGATATTTTTATGATGAGCAGTATTCGTTGGGAGCGAAACAAGTGAGGACGCGACACTTCGCAGGAGAAGCGATGTTCCAGTTTATAGTGGCGACAACGAGCAATCTGCTGAGATGGCTGAAGCACACGACATTCAAAGGGACAGTACTGGAGAAGATGGGAGTAGGCAGGCTGATACATCAAGGGATGCAGATACCGGCAAGGGTGCGCAAGTATGGAGAGAAGTGGATAATAGAGATGCCCGCGCAGCACACATTGGTGAAGCAGTTGCTAAAGAGTTGGAGTGAGATAATCATGACAGAAGTAAAAACGTGAAAAGGCGGGGTTGTTTGCGCAAAATCCGGGTTCGACCGGAGTGCGCGAAGCAAGTTTCTTATCGTTGTTTAAGTATCTCACGCGCACCCGGTCAACCGGGGCGTTAGACCCTTGCATTGGAATTGGGCGGCTTCTAGCTTAAACTGCAATCTATTCTATTTACTTGGAGGGCCTATGTGGAGATGCCTTGGTTGCAAAAGCGATAACTACAATGATAGCGATCATACATGCTGGTACTGCGGAGTTGAAGGACCGGATACTTTGCCAGTAGATGATTCTACGCCAGAACCACAACCGGTACATGAACTACAAAGGATCGACGAACAGATTAAAGCCATCAATGGAGATTACCTTGTTATTCCTTTTATCGGCAAAATCAAAAGAGGTTTTTTTAGCTCTGAGAATGCTGAAACAGTAAGCAGGCAATTGCAATCCCTGTTTAATCAGTATTCGCAGCGAGGGTGGGAGTTTCACAATATCGCCAAGATTGATATAGAAGTAACCCCTGGATGTCTGGCAAGTCTGTTCGGAGCCAAGGCTTCATATATAACGTTTGACCAAGTGGTATTTCGTCGTTCTAGACCATAAACTTAATTATCTACGCCTTGAAATCGGGTCTAACAAACGCATGCAACGGAGGCCGCGAATCGAGTTTCTTAACATTCCTTGAGTGCTGTGCGCGGCCCCGCTGATGCGAGTCGTTCGGCGTCAACAGCGACCCGCTCCCGTCACGCAGTTTGAACGTCCTCGCTAGTGAGAAGAAATGAATGGCTGATCTGACTCGTATTCGATGTGTACTTGCTGTCCAGGATCTTGCCACATCGGTCGACTACTACACACGTGTCCTCGGCATGGCGATCGACTTTACAGTGCCAGGCTGGGCGTTCCTCTCACGCGGGTCGTTGCGAGTGATGCTCGGCGAGTGTGCGGACGCTATGCCAGCCCACGAGACAGGCGATCATTCCTACTTCGTGTACGTCACGGTCGAAGGCATCGACGAGTTCTATGGCGAACTGGTAGGGAACGGCGCGACCCTGATACAGAAACTAGCCGACAAGCCATGGGGAATGCGCGAGTTCGGTGTAGGCACTCCAGACGGACACCGGATCATGTTCGGCCAGGAAATCTGAGACAGTCTGCGGCGTGACGCCGAACAAACGCATGCAGCGGAGCGCAGTATGCACGCTTCAAATGGCCTGCACTAGCGGAATTGATCTGTAGCCAACGCGCCCGCTGATGCTGGGCGTTAGCCCTCTAGGGAAAGGTTACATCCTGTAAATTGCAACAGGTAAACCAATCTGAATGCCTTAATCCCTCCTATATGGATTTGAAGTTTATTTATGTGAATTGCATGCAAATTTCTTAAGGAATACGTCTAATCAAATGGAAGCAGAACAATTCCCTGAATAACCAGATATGGAGGTAAACGCATGAAAAAGAAGATTCTCCTACTCGCTTTAACACTAACCTTGCTACTACTTCACGGTTCTCACTATTATGCCGCTCAAGCTCGTAGTCCAATCCGCCTGATTCCCAATTTGCAATCTATAACATTCTGGGAACGCACAGGTGGAACAAAGCCGGATGAGCGCACTTTTTCGGCTAATGATTCCAGATTATCCACACGATTATCTGATAAACTTCTCGTTTCCCGACCTGACTTCGGTACTCGTGCTGATGAGTTTTATGATGTCTTTTATTCGAATGCGGATGGAAGCATCAACATCGATGGCGAGTACATAACAATCGAGTGTGTATTTTTGGCTGGACTGCCGAAGGGAGGAGGGTTGAATATCGCAGAGGTAACCCTAAATTATGAAAACAAACCCATCGAGTACGCCAAGATTGTAGCAAGTTTTGTTGCCTTGGGCGACAACGCTCTTTCGAGGTCAGTGAGGAAGGCAACAGATGGCAATTTGCAGACAGCCACTACTCTAGGTAATACATCTGGCCAATCTAGGCGGCTTAGGTTAACGCTTGGCTTTCCATCTTCATCAGGATTAAAGGTATCAAGTAAAGCATAGATCTTAAGGAAAGACTATTCTAGGTAAATACTCTGACTATCGCAGCAGTTGTAGCAAGTCGAACTGACTAGATGCGCGGACGAGGGCTAACAAGCGCATGCAGCGGAGGCCGCGAACAGAGGTTCGAATGAAACCCTTAGTATTCGTCGCGGCCCCGCTGATGCTGAGCGTTATACGCTCGCGTACGAAATGACTTGAATACCTGGACGCCGCCGCGCTCGCAGGTCTGCAATCGCTTTGAGTGAGTAGCCGCGCCTGAGTTGACATGCTGCTGAAACGAAACTATTTTGGAGGCGCGGCAGAGGGGCGCGGAGGCGTGCAGGAAAATACACTCGGTCTAACTACAGCATGCAGCGGAGCGCGGTAAGCTGGTTTCACATGGTTTCAGAGACTGAGTTGGTCTGCAGCAACGCGCCCGCTAATGCTGGGCGTTAGACCCTTGCGCGGTTGTCTGGGAAGATTAATGTTCGGATCGCTAATTGAGGATTTCAGCCAATCTCCTCTTCCTTAGCTCATTGCTTTTCCCCTGCTGCCGCTTGTTGTTTCTTCCCCTACTGGCTGCTGTTTTGCTGCTTGCCCTTACTCTGTTGCTATCGAGACTCGCAATCGCGATGTACCATTGCTGGGACTGATAGGCATAGCTGAACAAGCGGCAGCATCAAAGATATGCTTGTGCCTGATTACAGATTGTTCCCGGTGTAGTGCTGGTGAGATGAGGTGTTTGTGCAATCAGGCACAAGAAACAACCAGCCTCAGCCAGCAGGAGAGGCTAAAGTAAGCGAGGAGAGAGAATCAGAAGAAAGAAGAAGGAAAGAAGAGGCAAGATGAAACGAAGGCGGGTCTAACAAGGGGCTCGACCGGAGCGCGATAAGCAGATTTCAAATGGTATGGGTTAGCTGAGTTGGTCTGCAGCAACGCGCCCGGTCATCCCAGCCGTTAGGCGCTTGCGACCAAACGCAGACGCAGCATAGGATAGAGAAAGAGGAAAAACACTCCACGAATAACTCAAAGACATATGACAGCAAAAAGAACTGAGAAGCTCCTGAAACAAGCATTGCTCGACGAAGGTGAAATGCAGCACGAGCTTTATGAATATGAGTTGGAAGAGCTATTAGATGAATGGAAGGCATCTATGGCTAAAGACAAAGATGACTACATCTTTGCAGTGACAGAAAATAGCGGCCACGTGGCAATGGTATTGATAGAGAAATCAGGACAAGTACATATCAATGAGCAGGCAAGGGAGAGGCTGAAAGCGCTGTGGCCTGCTGCATATGAGAGCAACATAAAGAAATTGATACCGGCGTTTGCCGAACAACTGAACGAAGGTGAGATACCAGTAAGCGGAGTAAAAACAGTTGAAGCGTCATGATGATGCCGCGCCTAACAAATGCGTGCAGTGGAGCGCGGCGAGCGATCTTCTTATGGTTCCACGAGTGTTCCGCGCCGCGCCCACTGACGCATAGCGTTAGACAGTCGCGTATGAAATACTGTAAGTGATGGGACGCCGCCGCGCCGCGAGTCGGCGAGATAGATTTGAGTCAATGCCGCGCCGCAGGGGCGTTTAGCTGAGTCAGCAAATGGAAATCCAGATGAAGCGTGTAAGAAGCGAGAGGAAAACAATCAGACAGAGGCAAGCGGCGCGGGAGAAGGCGCAGCGGCGTATCAAAGGACACGATGTAAACTATAGCATGCAGCGGAGCGCGGTAAGCACATCTTAAAAGGCTTGGGCTGGCTGAGTAGGTCTACAGCCCCGCGCCCGGTCAGCTTGGTCGCTAGACAGTCGCGTACGAAATACTGTAAGTGATCGGACGGTGCCACGCAGCAAGTAGGCGACATTGTTGCGAGTGATCGCCGCGCCGCAGTAGCTTGAAGTCAGGTAAGCAAACAGCAACATTGAGCAGCCTCGTACAAGCTGGTAGTGTTGGATTGAATCGGCAGCGCGGCAGGCTTGGCGGCGTGTGACAATGACGCGATGTCTAACTACTGCATGCAGCGAAGCGCGGTATGCACATTTCAAATGGCTTGGTTTGGCTGAGTTAGTCTGAATCAACGCTCCCGCTGATGCTGGGCGTTATACCCTTGCGTGAGTGCGGCGGAGGATCAATGCTCGACTTGCCTATGATTTATTCCAGCCACTCGCATCTTTGTTGTTTCGATCCCCGCTTCACGCCGCCGCTTGTTCAACATCCAACCGCTCACTCTCGCTTTCTTGATAGTGCTCTCAGACTTGCAATGAGCTGTGGCACTCCTGATGCAGGCTTGAGCAAACAGGCAGCCTAGCTTGAACAAGCGACAGCAGGAGGCTATGCTTCGCCTGGCTACAGATCGCTGCTGGGTGTGTGCCTGATTGAGGGCAAGCCAACAGCATTGCAAGAGAAGGATGCGAGGCAAGGAGAGTGAAACAAGCGAATAGAATTAGAGGCACATGACATCAGGCAGGGGAAGAAACATGGATTGAAGGAGGTTGGTGAAATGAGTAGGGGTCTAACTATTGCATACAGCGGAGGCCGCTAACAGAGGTTCGAATGAAAGCGAGTGCCCCACGCGGCCCCGCTGATGCTGGGCGTTATACCCTTGCGACAGCGTGGCGGAGGATCAATGTTCGGGTTGCTAATTGAGCTTGCAGTCAATCTCCGCTTCCTTAGCTCAATCCTGCTCTGCTGCTGCCGCTTGTTCTTCTTTCTATTACTGGCTGCTGCTTTGCTCCTTGCAATTACTATCTTGCTACGGAGTCTGCTAGCCCTGCTGCTGCCTTGGTCAGACAGATCAGATTGGTTGAACAAGCGGCAGCACGAAACTATGCTTTTGCTAGGTGAGAAGTCCTTGACTGATGTGGTGCTGGAGAGTCGAGCCATATAGGCAATCAAGCAGAAACAGCGGGCAGAGAGGAAGCCGGACAAGCAGAGAAACAGTTGGGGGAAAGAGGGAAGAGGGAAAGAAGAGGTCTGGTGAAAAGAAGGCGGGTCTAACAAAGGGTTGGACCGAAGCGCGGCAATCGAGTTTCTTAAGATTGCTTCGGTGCAGCATGCCGCGCCCGGTCAACCCAAGCGTTAGGCGTCAAGCAATCAGCAGAGCGAGGAAACATGCCTCACTAATCGCTAGCAGAGGCCAGCACATTCAGAGAGACCTTATGATCATCATAGCGGTTTGTGAATAAGCGTACCGAACCTGTCTTAGGGGCCTACTCGCGGCACCACTCTGCATACTCATTCGCAAACTGCGGTAGACTTTTTAATTTGTCCGAGGAGGAAGCTGATAAATGTTTGGAGGAACGCTAGACCCTTGCATCAGTTGCGGGACTAAAGATGATCTGTGTTTAGAAAGGCTATATGCATACTACCACCCTCGCGACTCCTATATTGGCCTCCTTGTCTGCGTGCTCGTTGGCTGGGGAATTGGCCTATATTACTCCGCTGCGGGCGACCAGGGTAGCTTTCAAGCTGCTGCTATGGCCGGGTCTTGGGCCGGTGTCCTTTATTACAGGTATAGAAGCATACGGGTCAATTACGATCTGCTTTTTTGCGAGCCCTGCCGGAAGCGATGCTTGGTAAGGAAATATATTAGGGCTGCCATTATAGTGACGGCCATCCTGATTTCGGGTGCGGGGGCTGTAATAACCTCAGCCGTGATGGGCAATGACGATTACGTCTATGTGCCGGTTGTTGCAGGTGGGGTGATAGGCCTTGTCGCCCTGTGTTTTAAATTGCTCTCTAGGCCCAAGGTCAGCGCCATTGGGGAAGGTGTCACGACTTTAAGCATCCCTGGCATAGGACAGAGGCAGATTAAAACCTTGATAGAATGATTGGTCTTTATCTCCTCGTAGCTATAAGGAAGTTACTTGCAGGAAAGAGATATCTCTGCCGCAGAGGCCGACGCCTAACAAACGGTTGCAGCGGAGGCCGCGAAGCAAATTTCGCAGGGTTTCTTTGAGTACTGCGCGCGGCCCCGCTGAACCGGAGCGTTGGGCGTCTGTGGGGCAGGTCGTTATGAATATAGCGGATACAAAACGAATGAGAATACTGACACTTATTGCAGTTATACTTTTGCTACCTTTTGGCTGCTCACCTGATCCATACGGCGCCAAAGTCATTCTGCATAATGTCGGCACAGTTCCCTTGCATTCAGTCGTAGTTCGCGTGACAGGAAATGCTTATTCCTTTGGGGAGCTTGCTGCATCAGACACCTGCACAGTCAAAACATACGCAACAGGCGAGTCAAACATAGTAATCGAGTATCTTGATACGGGTGGTCAAAAGAAGGAGTTGACGGTTGACTGCTATTTCGAGCCTGGATACAGAAAAACAATCAGTGTTAAAGTCACAGCCGATTCTGCTACAAAAACAGAGAATTAGATGAACTCGTCGCAACAAAGACGTCTAACACTTGCATGCAGCGGAGGCCGCAAACAATGACTCGAATGAAAACGAGTGCCTTGCGCGGCCCCGCTGATGCCGGTCGTTAGACGCCTCACTCGCACAGCTACTTTAAGTGATTAATAAAATCAGTATAATATTGCAATGAGTTCTAAAGGTAGTAATAAGTGGAAAGATGCGCTCCTCAAGACCAGCCTTCCTTTAGAGTATCTCGTGGCAGAAAAGCTCAGTAGAAAAGGTTTTTCAATACGAGGAGAATACTCATATACAAGGAAAAATGAGCAGGGCATCGAAACGGAATTCTCGGTTGATTTGCATGCTGTTGACCTGTTCAAGAAGCGTTCCGATGATCATTGGGCAAGCCTAGATCTATTAGTGGAATGCAAGTACAACCATCCTGGAGTCAAATGGGTATTCTCACCACACCCTAAAGGTGCAGTAATAGTTACTGGCGTTATTACTACGCTAGAAGACCTGTGTACTAGGAGAATTTCACAGTCTGATCCAATATGCAATTGATAAAGACTGGCCATTTTGTGTAAAGGGGATTGAGCTTCATGAGAATGATGCCAATACTCAAAGCATTACAAGAGGATTGCACCAGCTTCGATGGGCAATTCCCCAGCTTACATCCGACCTTCTTCGGCAACAAATCAAGAGCCGGCATGACGAGGATTTGTTAATTGGTTTTCTTTGCCCGATTCTTGTAACTAACGCATCATTACATGTTCTCAAATCCGGGCTCAATATGCAGAAATACCAAAAGGCTTCTGAATTGAGTGCAATCTCAGAAGAAGTTGATGCTCTAATTGTCTATGGAGACCGTGGACCCCAGCTTAATGAATACATCAGGAATATTATCGCGCACCTCCATAAGCAGGAGCCTAATATAACAGAACGACTAAATGCATTGACTACCATTCTGCGTAAGTCACGTGAAAAATACTTTATATCTGCTAATTGGGATTTTGATGAAACTATAGATACCATCGCAAAGAGAATTCTTATCGTGAATTTTGCAGCCTTTGATCGGGTGATTACCGAAATTAAGAAAGCTGTTAAAGGATCTGACCAGAACCTGAAGCGCATTGCTATGCTCAAATATGCTGGTCCAATTGTATCTGGGAGAATAGAGTCTTTATAAATTGAAGCGATTGTGTAACAGCACTGAGTGATCGGGGACATGGGTAACAAAAAAGTCCGGGCACATGGGTTACACTTTTTTCTTATGTCGCCACAGCTTCCCGGCATCGTCTTCGATTCGCATTTGCTCCTCGATTAGGCGACCGAGTTTGACCGGGCCGAAGTAGACGTTCCATATACCGTTATCTATTTCTTCGAGGCCGACCCATTGACCGGCACACGTTATACTGACATTTACCCAGTCGCAGTTCCAGCGGATTCCTCCGTTGTAGCTTACGTAGCGCGTTTCATAGTGCGCGGGATATTCCAACGCCGGAACTTTCTTAGGGTACGGGCGCGGGCTTGGCTGGTAAAGCGAAGCCGGTGTTTCAAGCTTGAGAGCTTCGTGAGGGCGGACTTGATTGTACTCTTGACGGAAGGCGTTGAACTTGCGCTGCTGCGCTCGCAGATTTCCAGCCGCCGGGCGCGTGGTCTCTGCCTTCAGCGTGCGATGCATCCGTTCGTGTCGGCCATTTTGTTGCGGCTTGCCGGGCTCGATCAGTTCCGGCAGGATGCCGAGGCGAATCCACCAGGCTGACAGCGACGACAGCCGTGCCAGCGAGACAGTGGCGAACGGCACGCCGTTGTCAGTGCGGATGCGCTCTGGCAGGCCGAACTCGCTAAAGACCTTCTCGAAGACTAATTTTGCGGAAGCACACTCAGTCGTCAGCAAGCCTTGGCAGCCAAGCAAGTAGCGCGAAAATCCATCGGTGATGGTCAAAGGGTAGCAATAGATGCCGTCGCGGGTTTTGAACTGGCCTTTGAAGTCAGCGCACCAGACCTGATTGGGAGAGACTATAATAGAAGAGGGTTTACCGGGATGAGAAAGATGGCGGCGCTTGCGAGCTTTCTTTACAAGCCCGTGACGGGCGAGTAGGTCACAGACAGTTGTTCGAGCAGGCCATAGGCGGTCGGGGAGTCGCTTGGATAAAAGCTTAAGGAGTTTCTTAGCGCCCCAGGTAGGGTGAAGGCGACGGGCTTCAAGCAGGGCCTCGACGATGTCAGGGTCAGTTTGGTGAGGGCAAGACTTGGGCCTGCGGGAACGATCTTCGAGACCGGAGATGGAGTCTTGTTGGTAGCGATTGATCCACTTATAAGCAGTCTTTCTGCTAATGCCATAGTGGAGACATAATTCGGCGATGGATTGAGAGTGGCGAAGGAAATCAGCGATGAACTGAGTTTTTTGGTCCATAGGTGATAAATTACTCCAGGGCATGATGCACCTCCTTAAAGGAGGACATGATGCCGGAAAAGTGTTACCCATGTACCTGGACTAATCTGTTACCTATGTACCTGGACTATACCCACACGGCGTCTAACAAACGCATGCAGCGGAGGCCGCGAATCGAGTCTCTTATCGTACTCTCAGTGTACGTCGCGGCCCCGCTGATGCAGGGCGTTAGCTGTCGGAAGTCATTGTGCGTATAATCAAGCTGGAGGTCGGAGAATGAAATACAAAATTGCTTTGTACAAATCTGACGAAGGCTACAGCGTATCCTGCCCCGGCCTGCCTGGCTGCTGGTCACAAGGGACAACCGAAGAAGAGGCTGTAGAAAACATTCAAGATGCAATAAAGGAATACTTGTCGGCAGTTGACGAGTTAATACAAGATGGCGAATTAAGAGAAGTGGAAATCACTATTTAACCATGCCAAAGATTCCAGGGATAAATCATCTGGAAGCTGTTAAAGCATTGCAGAAGGCAGGCTTCCGCATACTAAGACAAGGCAAACATATTGTAATGAGTAACGGCACTCGAATAGTAACAATTCCGCGTCACAATCCGGTAAATGCAATAACAATGGGTGGAATAGCGCGTGACGCTGGGCTAACGGTCGAAGAATTCAAGAAGCTGTTGTAACCAAACAGACAGCTAACAAAAGCATGCAGCGGAGCGCGCGAACAAGGTCTAGTATGAAGCCAGTTTTCGCCGCGCGCCCGCTGATGCAGGGCGTTCGGCGTCACTACGATGGACGCTCCGTGCAAATGAACTCATATGGAACTTGCTTGCTTATGTCAATGATGTTCCGGCTCCGAAGCCGACTTATGATTAGCTATGCCTAAGAATGATACGTTCTCTGATGATGTCGTCGAATTGTTGCGACAATCCAAGATCATCGGCGTCCGAGCGGAGACTGTGCACCGATATACGGGCGTCTGGCTCGTGGTTGTTGAAGGCAGGCTCTTTGTCCGTTCTTGGAATGACAAGTCGACAGGGTGGTACCGCGCCTTCATAAAAGAACCCAATGGGAGCATTCAGGTGGCAGGGCTGGAGATGACTGTGCGAGCCAAGCTCACACGAAGCGCGCGAATCCGCAAGGCAGTGACTGAGGCATTGGGCCAGAAGTACAACACGAAAGCATCTCGGAAGTGGGTTGAGGGATTCGCCGAGCTAGGGCGTGAGTTGACGACGCTAGAACTGGTTCCCGGCTAAGGTACAGGCGATGAGTGCAAAGTGAATGCGTTGATGGTTGCAAGCTGGTTGTGCCGTGCCGCCGAACAATCGCATCAACCGGAGCGCGCGAAGCAAATTTCTCGTGGTTTCTTTCAGCGCCGCTCGCGCGCCCGGTTATGCAGGGCGTTAGACGGCAGCGATCACAAATTTGAGTTTATGCGATCAGGCCAACCCCCAATACCAGTTTTCGGTTCACTGAACCCGGCTATTGAATATAGCCCTCGCCGAGCGGCTTATGCAGTCATAATAGACCCGAAGGGAAAGATCGCCACAGTAAAGGGGGATTCCGGCTACTTCCTTCCGGGTGGAGGTTCGATGGCCGGTGAAACACCAGAGCAGACGCTCCGGCGTGAGGTCAGAGAAGAGTTAGGCAGGGAGGTAGAAATAGTTGGCCAGATCGGAGAAGCAATTCAATACTTCTATGCGGATGGACGACATTATCGAATGGAGGCGACCTTTTTCGCGGCAGAATTCAGTAATGATGCAAGTAGTGCAGGCGAGCATGAGCTTTGTTGGCAAGATAGGGAAGATATGGAAAGAGCATTCTATCATGGGAGCCATGCTTGGGCAGGGGGTCAGATTTGATGTAATGCTAAGCAAGCAGCCGTCTAACTTCATCATGCAGCGGAGCGCGGTAAGCAAACTTCAAATGGGTTGCGCTGGCTAGATTGGTCAACAGCCCCGCGCCCGCTGATGCTGGGCGTTAGACAGTCGCGCACGAAATGAATTGAAAGCCTGTACGCCTCCGCGCTGGGAGGTCTGCAATCGCTTTCAGTGAGATGCCGCGCTATTATTGACTGGCCGTTTAAACAAATCTATCTTGAGAGCGCGGCCAGAAGCGCGGAGGCGTGTAAACAATGACGCGCCGTCTAACTATTGCATGCAGCGAAGCGCGATAAGCTGGTATCAAATGATATGCGCTGGCTGAGTAAGTCAATAGCAACGCGCTCGCTGATACTGGGCGTTCGGCGCTATCAACTAAAGGAGGCTGACAATGAAATTATGGCAATCTATTAAGAGCTTAGTTTCTAAACCAGCTAAACAGAGCCAAGCAACAAGTACAATTGATTTGATGTCTGCGAATCTACCTGAAACTTGGGATTCCTTACAATCCTTTTCCATAGCAATACCCTTTTTCTGAAGAGCAACCACACGATATTGAAGGCAGACTTCAAGAAGCAATTAAGTTCAGGCAAGCTTTGATGTATCTTTGTCGTAAGAAATACTTCCCTGATCTATTGTATGAGAAGTTGCTCGAAGCGGAGGCCATCAACAATTCATCCGACGAAACAGAAAATCAAAAATATGTTAAGGCTGCAACTGCTGATTACGAATCTCAGGCAATCAAAAAGATAGGAATTGTTTTGCTTTATGAGGATGCCGAAGAAACTCTTAACTCCGTCCAAGGTGAAGAACTAATCAAGATTGCGAATGCATATCCAGAATGTCGGCTTGTCGTATTCCCAAGCGATTACTTACTCTTGAATGACAGTGCTCGTTCTCTTCTGGCTAGTGGCAGATATTCAAGAGGGTGGAGAATTTTATATATTGAAAAGGGTGAGAGGTTTTCAGAGGAGAAAATACATAATCTGTTAGCACATATGCTATTGGGGTAATAATTTTTAAAGTAGTATCTTGAGGGGCCGCGCCTAACAAACGCATGCAGCGGAGGCCGCGAAGCGAGTTTGTTATCATTCCCTGAATGCTTCGCGCGGCCCCGCTGATGCGGAGCGTTAGGCAGCTAATGTGAACTGTGCAATTGGAGGGAAGACTGATGGGAAATGTATTAATGATCGGCAATGGTGTTAATCGCCTTTGCGGCCAGCAAGCATGGTCTCAGGTACTTGCTGAATTGGCAGACTGGGCAGGCTGTCCGCAATTAATGGATATGCATCTCGTGAAGCATAAACCCTTCTCGCTTATATATGAAGAAATTGCCCTCCGCTCATGTCTCAATGGAAAAAGCGATGAACTTAATCTTAAGAAAGAGGTCGCTAGACGTATAAATCTATTTCAGGCCAATCCCTATCACAAACAGATAATCGATGCCGCCTCACGACATATCATCACTACGAACTATGACTATACTCTTGAAAGTGCATCGGGCTTCGCTAATGAGCGGGCTGATCTTCGCTCCGAGACTAAATATAATGTCTTCAGACGGCGCAGAGTTGGAGATAAATACATCTGGCATATTCATGGAGAATCGGAGGTTCCAAATAGTATTACTCTTGGACATGAACAGTATGCTGGTCAGCTTCAAAATCTAAGAGCCTATGTTACTGCTAACAGACAGTCGAAGAAGAAGATAAAATCACCATTTAAGATTGGAAACCTTGACTTTGATTTAAATGAGCAAAGCCCCTACTCCTGGGTAGATGTCTTCTTTCGAGATGATATTCATATAATAGGCTTGTCGCTAGACTATACTGAAATCGATCTTTGGTGGCTGCTTGCCTACAAAGAGAGGCTGCGACGCATGAGTCAATATATGGTTGGCAAGACTATCTACTACGACTTTGAGCCAAGGGATATTGATGACCAAGCAAAAGCAAAAGCGAAGCTTTCTATTCTAGAATCGTTTGGTGTCGAAACGCATCCATATAGAGTAAATGAGCACAGGGAATTATATGATCAAGTGCTTGGCCAAATCGCTGCCTAACAACCCAATCCAGCGGAGCGCGGGAAGCGCAGTTCTTATCGTTCCACCGAGGCCGTTCCCGCGCCCGCTGATTGGGAACGTTAGGCCCAATGGCATTAAGTTAAGCGCGAATTAGGTCGAAATCAAGAAATTGTTGAGCCATAAGCACTTGAATTTGCTACAATGCTCCCATTCAGCTTTTTCTTAACTTGATGCTATTGGACGTTAGCCAAGAATGAACTTATGAAATCGATTGCTGAGAGTATAACAGAGCAGGATATTGCAGCACTGCCAAGATGGGCTAGGATAGCACTCGCAGCGCGGTGTGCTGACAGAGTTCAAATGCATAACGCTTCAGTATTAGGTCAGGATTATGAACGTGTACCTATTGCCGAGGGGGTAATCGTTGCCTGTCAGAAGGTTGCCGCTGCTGGCAGTTCTGACATTGTTGATTATGACGATAATTGGAGTGACTTGGATGACTGGTATGGGGCAGTCGGTTTGACAGCCGAAGCTGCCTTTTTCGGGGCTAACGACCCTAGTGATGCATACAAAGCCATTTCCGAAGCTGACTATTTTCTATCCCTTGAGGCACAAACGCTATCCCGTAAGGAAGGAATAGAACGGGCTAGGCTTGCTATTCGCCGTGACCTTGACCTACTTTCTTCTATCGCCATTGAGCATCAGTGGACTGATAATACTCCTATCCCGTCTCAGTTCTTTTCCTTTTATTCTGAATTCGATCTAAGTACAAGCACTGACAGTCAATTAATTATTGACGTCTCTGCTGTTGTCAACCAAAAGCTTCTTGAATACTTTGCACGATACCCAAAGCATCTCTATGGCCTTGGCTCTAGACAATTCGAGGAACTGATTGCTGAAATTTGGGATGCCTTCGGGTTTGAAGTTGAACTCACTAGGCGAACAAGGGACGGTGGTAAAGACATCATAGCGATCCGAAGCAAGCCTGAGAGGCTTATGTACTTAATCGAGTGTAAAAGATATGGGCCGAACAATCCTGTTGGAATCGATATAGTCCAAAGGCTTTTTGGAGTTACTTATCTTGAGGGTGCTGATAAAGGCGTGATAGTTACAACATCTCGGTTCACTAAGCCAGCACTAGAAACGCTGAGAAAAGCAAATTGGCTTCTTGAAGGGCATGACTTTAATGGCCTTAGCCGTTGGCTTGATAAGTATCAAAAGATACAGATGTATAAGGAACTCAACCTTATACCACCAAGCAATCTATGGAAGTAGATCAGAGTTTGTTAGCAGAACGATGAAGATGGCCTAACAAACGCATGCAGCGGAGTCCGCGAAGCAAGTCTCGTATATGTCCCTGAGTGTTCTGCGCGGCCCCGCTGATGCGAGGCGTTATACGCTCGCGTACTGAATGCCGTAGATGTTCGAACGCCTCCGCGCTTGCGAGTCTGCAATCGATTTCAGCTTGGTGCCGCGCCTGAGTTGACTGGCACAGGATTCGATTCTATTTTGGAGGCGCGGCGTGAGTGCGCGGAGGCGTGCCAGCAAAGACGCGCCGTCTAACTACAGCATGCAGCGGAGCGCGGTTATCTGGTTTCACAAGGATTGCGCTGGCTAGATTGATCTACGGCAACGCGCCCGCTGATACTGGGCGTTAGACAGTCGCGTACGAAATGAAGTGAGAGAACGAACGCCGCCGCGCCGCAAGTCGGCGACATTGTTGCGAGTGATCGCCGCGCCGCAGTAGCTTGAAGTCAGGTAAGCAAACAGCAACATTGAGCAGCCTCGTACAAGCTGGTAGTGTTGGATTGAATCGGCAGCAAGCAGCGCGGCAGGCTTGGCGGCGTGTGACAATGACGCGATGTCTAACTACTGCATGCAGCGAAGCGCGGTATGCACATTTCAAATGGCTTGGTTTGGCTGAGTTAGTCTGAATCAACGCTCCCGCTGATGCCGGGCGTTGGGCGTCTTGCGTCGTCGTTTGAAATGGAGAACAATGGAGCGATTCAAGCTCAACAACAAATATACAGAAAAAGCGATGTGGCAAGACCCGTCCACGAGCCAGTCTTTACGGACGGGACATATATTGTCGAGCTACACCTTATTTCAGGCGACGAGCCATATGCTTATAGGCTGGCTATCAAGAGAGTAGACAAGACACCTATTCGATCATGGCGTGAGCTACAGGACATCAAGAATGATGTGGCTGGGATAGATGCCGTTGAAATCGAGATCTATCGACGCGAATGTGAGGTGACCGATATAGCAAACAGTTACCCCATTTGGGTAATGCGTGACGATGTTGACCTCTGCGCGCGTAAGGCCCCACGCCAAGAATCGAGGGACGTTGCTAGGTCGTCTAGATGGTATGAAAGCAACTTGTGAGCGCCTGTTTTGAGAAGGCCGCCCAACTAGAGCATGCAGCGGAGGCCGCGAAGCGAGTTTCGCATCGTAGTTTGAGTATGACGCGCGGCCTCGCTGATGCTGGGCGTTAGACGGCTGCACGCCACCACGCACAACCTGTGATAGAATGCTCCTGTAAGAATCTATGACTAAGGATAACTCTTGTGTATCAGATCGAATTGGACAAAGCAAAGTCGCAGATAGAGGCTCTCATCCAGACTGCTCTTGATGGTCAGGAGGTTGTCATAACACGCAATGATGAACCTGTCCTGAAACTTGTGCCTGTTTCAAAGTCAACTATCCGTCGAAAAGCTGGAAGCGCTAAGGGTATGATCGCAATATCAGAAGACTTTGATGAACCGCTGGAAGACTTTCGAGAGTATATGCAATGAAGCTGCTACTCGACACCCATACTTTCTTGTGGTTCATCGAAGATAGCCCGCGCCTGAGCGCAGAGGTCAAGCGTCTGCTTGAATCGGACGTGGACTTGCTAATCAGCGCTGCCAGTCTATGGGAAATTGCCATCAAGATCAGCGTAGGAAAGCTAGCTCTAACTCAACCGTACAAATTATTCATTCCAGACCAACTCACAAAGAACGCTGTCGAGCTACTTCCGATAGCAGTAGAACATCTTGCATTGGTTTCAGCTTTACCATTTCATCATCGCGACCCGTTTGACAGATTGCTTATTGCACAAGCAACCATCGAGCAGTTGACGATTGTGAGCATAGATAATCAGTTGGATTCATATGGTGTAAAAAGGCTTTGGTGAATATGTTCTGACAGAAACGCCGTCTAACTAGAGCATGCAGCGGAGGCCGCGAAGCGAGTTTCTCATGGTTACTTTGAGTGCTACGTCGCGGCCCCGCTGATGCTGGGCGTTAGGCAGCAAAAGCAACTCTAGGTCTTAATACGCTACTGGCCTACTCAGATACTAACATTGACTTTCTCCCCAGATGAGCATATCTCATTCAGTGATCTTCATTCTGTCCTCCCATGGAATAGAATGGCGGGACTGATTGATTATCAACCTTTGACTGTAGAAGGAGGAAAGATGGATAACGACACTAGCGAGAACATTGTGCAAAGCGATGAGGACGCAGATCATAAGTCGAGCATTACGGGTGAAGGCGATTGGTCAGTTATGGATGAGCCTAACGAGTACAAGTCATTAGGGTTTTTGCAGATGTGTATCGAGAGGCGATTTCACCAGGCAGTGCAACAAAGATTTCAAGAAGTGGCCGAACTAAAGCCTACCGAATACTGGATACACACAGGTGTAGGGGGCTCGCCCAATATGAGGGACGAGCACCAAGCCCCAGACTATTGTAAGAAACAAGGTGCAACCGTGATGGGACGGTCCGCACACGGGTCAAGATGCGGAGGGTTGCCGGAGTATTCAGATGCTGAAATCCTACGGTTGCTGATAGATACCCTGATGGAGAAAGCTAAAAGGTATAAAGGGCTGACCCATCACGCATTCTTTGCAAAAGAGGGAGACAAGCCAGGAGAAGTAGAGATATGGCATTTGGAAGCACCGCCAGGAGCTAAGGGTGAATAACGGCACGAGTAAAATGGTTCTGATGCTAAAAGCGGTTTGAGTACAGAAAGGCATTGCTCACGGCTTGCCAAGGGCAGCCTAACAAGGGGTTCGACCTCAGATTTTGCGCAAACAAGAAAACAACCTCCGGTGTAAAATGCTGATGTTAACTATCTTATAGCAAAACATCGGAGGTCTTGTTTATGAAGCATTCTAATCCCAATCTGCTCTTTGAAGCTACTAACCAGTGGCAGGATCACACCGCTCACGCTCTTCTAGTGTGCGCCTCTAACAAAGCTCGTAGCATCGGCCTGTTTTCCAGGGCTGAAAAAGCCTTGAATCTGAAAATGAAGAAGGTTCACTATAGCTGGTCACAGAAACTCGAAACGCTTTGGGCTTCTATTGTCGTTGGCTGTAATCACACCTTCGACATTAACATCAGGCTCGGCTCTCACGAGCGAGCAGCCGCCGCGATGGTTGGATTGGAACGCTTCCCTGACCAGTCACAGATCAATCGCTTGCTTTGGGCATTCGAATCCCAACACGTCAACGAGTGGAGGCGTCTTCACTTGGATTTGCTGTGTCGTCACACACGTGCCGTTGCACGTAAAAGGTGGCTGATGCTTTCTAATAGAGAAAGGATACTTCCGATTGATATTGACCAGCGGGCAGTGGTCGTTCGTGGCAAGCAGTTCGAGTTGGCTACTAAAGGGTACTTCGGCCATAAACGGGCAAGGCGAGGTTATCAACTCAGCCTCGCCTTTATAGGCGGACAGATCGGTGAGGTGCTAGACGAATACTTTGACAGCGGCAATACTCAGATAGCACAACGAATGGATGAGTTATTATCAAGCGCGGAAGAGTTCTGCCGCCGCACTCGCATACCAAAAGATTGCATACTTATCCGAGGAGACGCGCAACTCGGAACGGCAGCAAATATAGCGAAAATAAAGGCAAAAGGATTTCATTACTTGCTGAAAGGGTTATCATCGCCAAGGGCGAGGAAACTGCTGGGAGAGGTAGCAGATGAAGCGATTTTCTGGAGTGTCTCAAACGGGCCGCAGCAAGAGCGGGCGTGGATGTGCGATATGGGGGAAGTCGAGCATAGAGAAGGAAGGGCGCGATGGACTGGCATAAGGGTGAAAGCGCGAACGCTGCTGATAGTGAGATACTTGCGCATGAGCCGCAGCAAAAGGCCGGACCCGAAGGAAAGAAATAGGCTGGAGCAAGAAGGAAAATTAGTGGAGAGAGAGGTAAAAGTAGATTATATCCTGACGGACCTGGATGAGAGGCAGTTGCCGGTAGAGAGAGTGCTGGAGACGTACAATGATCGACCGACGATAGAGCGGTATTTTTATGATGAGCAGTATTCGTTGGGAGCGAAACAAGTGAGGACGCGACACTTCGCAGGAGAAGCGATGTTCCAGTTTATAGTGGCGACAACGAGCAATCTGCTGAGATGGCTGAAGCACACGACATTCAAAGGGACAGTACTGGAGAAGATGGGAGTAGGCAGGCTGATACATCAAGGGATGCAGATACCGGCAAGGGTGCGCAAGTATGGAGAGAAGTGGATAATAGAGATGCCCGCGCAGCACACATTGGTGAAGCAGTTGCTAAAGAGTTGGAGTGAGATAATCATGACAGAAGTAAAAACGTGAAAAGGCGGGGTTGTTTGCGCAAAATCCGGGTTCGACCTCAGATTTTGCGCAAACAGGATGAATATGGCCTGTATAAACATCACGGATAAAAAGCTTAATGATGGTTTCAAGGGAGGTCTCATTTTGGAGTTTTTTTGGCTTAGACGCTTGTAAGCTCTGTTGCTCGATTGTCACAGGTCTGAGTCTGTAGAATTTGACTAGTCTAAGCTTGTAAGTTGTTGATTTCAGGTTGGGGCAAATGGTTGCAATACCAACATTAAACGGGAGAAACTGTAACCTGTTTGCGCAAAATCTGAGTTCGACCGGAGCGCGGGAATTAGAGTTTGCATGATTACCTACAATACTGCTCCCGCGCCCGGTCAACCCAAGCGTTATGCCGCGCGGGGGGCGTTGCTGCATAAAAAGAATAAGGATGCGATGAAACTGATATTCTTAATCTGTGAAAAAGAAGAACAAACAGCAATACCGCATCCGTAACTGGCCTCACTATAACAAAGCTTTATCTAATCGAGGTAGCATTACATTCTGGTTTGATGAACACGCCATTCAATCCTGGCTCAATCACAGAAAGTCCGGCAAGCGTCGTAAGCCTCGCACCTACGGCGACGCATGCATTCAATCATGCTTGTGCTAAAAGCAGTTTATTATCTACCTCAGAGAGCTACTTATGGGCTGGTCTGCTCTCTTTTGCAGTTGATGAACTTAGATTTGCCTGTGCCTCACCCCACAATTCTGAGCCGTCGCGCAGCTAACCTCTGTGTTGGATTACCGCGACAGAATAAGAATGAGCCTCTGCACATACTCGTTGATGCAACGGGTTTGAAAGTCTTTGGCGAAGGTGAATGGAAAGTAAGAAGGCATGGTGTCGGAAAACGTCGGATCTGGCGAAAGCTGCACATAGCAATGGATGCAAATACAGGAGAAATCCTTGCGACAGTAGCAACCTCAAGCAATGTCAGTGATAAAGAAGTGCTGCCCGTCCTGCTTGAGCAAATCACAGAAGAGATTTCGCAACTGACCGGTGACGGAGGATATGACTACGCAACCTGTTATGAGGTGATAGCCGAACGAAAAGCCCGCGCCGTGATCCCGCCGCGCAGGAATGGTAGGCTACACCCGCAAGACGAATGACTTCGAGCCAGAGACAAGAACCTGCGAGCAATCCGCAAAGTAGGACGAAAGAAGTGGAAGAAACAGAGTAGGTATCATCGGAGGTCACTCGTAGAGACTCAGATGATGAGGCAGAAAACGATATTCGGGAGTGGATTGAGTATGAGGAGATTTAACAATCAAGCGACAGAGATGAGGGTCAGATGCGCGGCGTTAAACCGAATGACTGGTTTGGGAATGCCAGAAAGCTATGCCCTGTAAGCAGTGTTTGATTCTTTACAGATGAGGTGTATTCTTTACTCGATTTATGCAGCAACGCCCGATGGCGCACCTAACAAGGGTATGCACCGGGCGACCGCGAAGCGAATTTATATGGTTTCCTGAGTGCTGCATAGCTAAACTGATCAAAAGGAGGACGCCTTATGACAAAACGACGAGAGTTGTTAAAGAAAGGCGCTCATGCTTGTGCTGCGGCAGTCGTAGCGGGCGCAACAGACCTGGCTAATCCTAATGTCGCCGAAGCACAGAAGTTTCTCTTGATTGGACTGGTAGGCTCAGAGAACCCTACGCGAGCCAATTTCCCATTCGTCTGGGCTACAGCATTGAAAGAGGCAGGCAACGAAGTGCGAATAGAGTTGGCCGGAGACGCAACGGTATTAATGAGGAGTGCCGTGTCAAATAGCGTGACTCCAGTCAGGGTGGCCTCCATTCAAAGAGGCATTGGCAAAAGTAATTGAGTTAAAGATTCCAATATATGTTTGAAAAGCGTGTGCAACTGCCCGGGGGGTAGTGGAAGATGATCTTGCCGGAAAGAATGCGCAATATACGAATCCTAAGCTGACAGCCGATACAATGGGATGGGCAACAAAGATTCTCGTCATTTGATATTGTGTGGAGGCATAACACGAGTCAGCATCAGGGGCAGAAATCGTTGAGCCGGAACGCCCAACAGAGGCACATTCGATGATGGAGATAGTTAAAATTCACTGGCTGAAATTCAGAAGCACACTAATAAAGCAAGAGGAGGTGGACAAAACAATGTTCAGAAAAGGTTTGTTACTTGTGCTCGCCATTTCACTACTGCACATTAATGTCAGATCGGCCTTTGCTATTCCGCAGCAAGAAAAAGAGACCGCCCGAGTTGCAAAAGTGAAAGCAGAGGTTGCCAGGCGCGGGGTTGGCGAAAAGGCAAGGATAAAGGTCAAGTTGCAAGATAAGACAGAAGTGAAAGGGTACGTCTCCCAAACAGGCGAAGATAGCTTCGTAGTCACGGATGCAAAGACAGGCGCGAAGACTACGATAGCTTATCGCGAGGTTACGCGGGTGGACGGCAAAGGGCTTTCGACGGCTGCGAAAATCGGTATAGGAGTAGGGGCTGTAGTAGTAGCAATAGGATTAGTCATTTTAGCTGCCTCCAAGAGCATTGAATCCGCATTTTAATGAAGCAGGGCAGAAGAGTTTGAAGGCTGCCAACAGCGCCTGACAAACGCAGGCAATGGCGCGAAGCCAGTCTCTTATCGTTTTTTGATCATTACACGCGGCCCCGGCGATGCGTGACGTTAGACGCTCTTGCTTTGATGTCGGCTATTGATCCAGGGCCGGCATTGACGGCTTCCTTTTTTTCCTATTGTAGCTATAATAGCAAGCTACATCGCTGCACGCAGAGCAGCAAAGATAGATTCAAGAGTCGCGCTGAGATATTCAGCTATCAAAGCGAGCCATCCGCCACAACGCGTCTAACAAGGAGAAGCAATGGAACGTGGCGAACGGGTCTCGAATCATTCCATTCAGCGCCCGGTGATGCGCGGCGTTAGGCAGCAGTGAATCACATTGATCAGCGTTACCCGCTGACAGAAAACTGGAGGAAAAAATGAAAAGAATGGTTATGAGTTTCTTTGCACTTGCCTTAGCTTTGATCCCGGCTTATGCACAAGTTACAAGCCAATCACCTGCTCAATCTAACTGCAAGCTAACCGTTCGTGAGATTCGATTGGGCATGAACGTTCAACAGTTAATCGCCTTGTTCCCGGCTAGCAGTAAAAGGAAGGAGGTGCAGGATATGCTTGAGAGGGCAAGATCAGCTACCGGTAATGAGACGGTTTATGTAGCATTCAACCCTGTCAGTGAGGGCGGCGGCGAGCAGTTCGGCGGGGTTGATTCGGTTTTGGCCGGGGTTTACAAAGGGCAGGTAGTAGATTTTACTGTCTCCTACGTTGGCCCGACATGGCGGACAGTTAATGAATGGGTAGACAAGCTTGCAGAGACCTTCGGGCTGCCGAATTCCAGAGGATGGGTAGCAGGTCCGAACGAGAATCCGAACCTGATTCTGCAGTGCAAAGAGGTGGTGATCGAAGCAGGGATACAGGGTGGAGGCGGATCAATCAGAGTGCGGGATACGGAGCACAATAAAGGAATGGAGAAGCAGAAAGAAACGGGAGAAGACAAAAAGCGACGAGAGTTCAAGCCGTAAATAATGGATGAAGAATATCGAGCAAGCCCGCCTAGCACTTGCATGCAGTGGGGCCGCAAAGCGAATCTCTTATGGTCGCTTTCATTGCTGAGCGCGGCCCCGCTGGTGCGAGGCGTTAGACATACTGGCGCGCCAATCCTTCGGGCGGCAATTTAACAATCTCGATTGCAGGTTTCCTCATCTTATTATATATCCCTGTCCAAGACTTTCTTCTAAAAGGAAATGTTATGAGCTTTAATCTAAATCAACCCCAATCTCCTCCTACCAGTTCTTATTACACTTCGCCGACTTACACTGAGGCTGTCAACGATTCCCAGCTTGTTCGCATCTTTTATAAGAAAGCAAAGAAATATGACGGAAGCGGACTGATTGGTAGTCTTTGACTGTGAAAAGCAAACCTACAGTACCGCTTCCGCAACCGGCCTCGGAAAAGAAGATTGAGTTTTGGCGAAATGAACTTCATAGCATAGAACTTTTGCTACCTGATCACTCGCTCGTAGTCGAAGTTTTCTGTGATTAACGTTAGCTCCTCGCCAGGGTAGTCAACCACAGAGCGAGCCATGTAGGTCGGGCCGTTCGGCAGGTCTTGAAAATCTGAAACGACCCTCACAGGCTTCCTATCCAGAGATGTCTGAATTTCTACCTTTCGCTGTTTACGTGTTACCGCATCAACCCACAACGTCATTGAATCTCCCGGCTGCACGACATTGCTGCCCTTGATGCGAATCAACTTTTGCTGCGGGTTCATTTCCGGCGTCACAATCGCGGTTGCCATAAAGCGTTGCATCTCTTCCGGTGAAAGCTCGCTATAAGACTTAGCCAGTGCGCCCAGTCTATCCAGCGTTTCCATGAAATTTTCTTTCTTCTTCTGAGCGATAAAACCCCGGATGCCGCGCGTCGGTAAATTCTGCTGCGGTGTTCTGGAGATCAGCGACTTATGCAGCGTCCCGTTCATGTCATAGCTTCATGAGGTTCACCTGAACGTTTCTGGTTTCGCCTCCATTTTGAACTTCCGTCCGCGACTTCCAGGCATATTGCCTCAGCGCCTGAGCGTTTTGTTGCCGAGACTGGGCAAATTTCTGGTCCATTTGGGAGGAGATGGCGACGGTTGCGAGCAACAGGATCACCACCCCCAATTCAATTCCGCGACGTATAGTAAGATTGTTCATAATATTCTTCTTTCTTTCAGGCTATTTCTTTCTGGCTTGATCCTTGACGAATTTCTGCACGAGTTTGGCTACGCCCTTGTTGACATCCTTATCCAGATCCTTCGGGTCAATCGTGCCAGTCATAAACCCGCGCCAGACTTCTCGCTCTGTCGCACTGTCAAGGAAAACCACTACTAACGTGCCTTCCGTCACCTGGCCCACGTTGATGCTTCCTCTCCTCTGCAATAAGCCGAAGCGATTATCCCGAATATTCAACCCTTTCTGCGCCGTAACATAGTAGGCGATATAAAAGTCGGGCTGCCCGCTCGCGCCGTCGGCAAAGCCGTTGGCCTTCAGTTGAGCGTCAAGGGCATTGTAGATGCGGTAATCATTCATGGAGCTTGCCGCTAATGGGTCGCCAGGCTTCCGCGTTTGTTTAAGGAAGCTATAGGACTTCAGCTTGGCGAGATTAAATGAGTGGTCATAGTCTGTTTGCACCGATTGAGCATTGGCGGCAATTGAGCAGATCAACAGCAGAAGACTACAGCAGAATAAGAGACGAAGTGTTTTCATAAATTCGCCCCTCTCAATTGATTGATCTAAGTGACGAGCTGATTTCATAATTTTTTTCCTCTCAGTTAATTGATCTCGTCTGAGCCGAGATCGTTAAAATGGTTTACATCGTGGAATGCCCTGACATCTGGTCATCTGCATCCCCGGCTACTGCTTGCGACGATTGGATAAAGGGCAATTGCTTTGCCAGAAGACATAAGACTTAGTCAAAGAGGTCAAGTTAATGAAACAGCAGGATTTAGATTGATGAGCAGCGGAATGACGAAAAGAAGTGCCAAAGAGTTTTGTGCCGATATTTCGGCTCGCGCCAATATTTCGGCGCTTACTTCAAGAAAAAGAATTTCAGTGAACTCAACAGTGGTTATGACCCGGAACGCTCAAGACCCAGCTTCTGCATTCTGTATTGGAGTGTCGTTCGTTTCATTCCCAGCCGCGCAGCCGCGCCGTTTGGCCCGCCTATAACCCAGTTGGCCGCTTCGAGCGCGCGAAGAATGTGTTCGCGTTCGGCTGCTTCGAGCGTGGAGATATTCGCGGGGGCGGTTTGTGCAGATGGTTTCAACTCGGAGATAGAAACTTCCAGGTCAGCGCCTTGCGTGAGGATGACGGCGCGTTCGATGAAGTGTTCAAGCTCGCGCACGTTGCCGGGCCAGTGATAGCCTGTGAGCGCAGCCATCGCCTCTGCTGAAATGGTCTCGATGCGCCTCTTCAAACGCCGCGCATATTTTTGCGCGAAGAATCGAGCCAGCGCAGGGATGTCTTCGGCTCGCTCGCGCAGCGGCGGGATCGTAATCGGAAAGACGTTCAGCCGGTAATAGAGGTCTGAGCGATACTTTTTGTCGGCCACCATCTGTTCGAGGTCGCTATTGGTTGCGGCGATCAGACGCACATCAACACGCTGCGTTCGCGTGCTGCCCAATCGTTCGAACTCCTGCTCCTGAAGCACACGCAATAGTTTTGGCTGCAACTCAAGCGGGATGTCGCCGACTTCATCGAGAAAGAGCGAGCCTTTGTGCGCCAGCTCAAACCGCCCGATACGTTGCGCGATTGCACCTGTGAAGGCTCCTTTTTCATGGCCGAACAATTCGCTTTCGAGCAAGCCCGTCGGAATCGCCGCGCAGTTGAGTTTGACCAGTGTGCGCTCGCGGCGCTCGCTCAGGTTGTGAATGGCGCGGGCGAGCAGTTCCTTTCCCGTGCCTGTCTCGCCGCGAATGAGCACGGCGGAATCAGTTGGCGCTACCGTCTCGACGTGTTTAAGTATGCGCTTGAACAACGGGCTCGCGCCGATCAATTCCTCGAAATTGTGTTCGGTGCGGATTTCATTTTCCAGATAGAGCTTTTCGCTCGCGAGTTTGTTCTTTAGCGTCTCGATCTCACGAAACGCCAGGATGTTTTCGACCGCAATCGCAACCTGGTTGGCGACCTGGCAAAGCAACTCCACCTCATCATCAGAGAAGACGGTTTCACGAAGAGTGGCAAACCCGAGGGTGCCGAGCTTGCGGCCATGCGCGATGAGCGGGACCGCGCCGCCTGACTTGAAACCGGCTGTGCGGAATCGCTTGCTGAAATCCGAGTTTAAGCGTTCGCCTATATGCCGGTCGAGCAAGACGGGACGGCCCGTCGTGAAGGCCAGACCGGGGGCGGAGCCTTCAAAGGGAATCGGTTGTCCTTCGTCAATAAATGCCTGATCGGTGGGGTTGGCGTATGCGCGCAATTGATTAATTTCGGGATCGTAAAGAGCCAGCCCCACCGCGTCGTAATGTGATACTTTGGCGAGACAAGTCGCAATGGTTTTCATTAGGCTTTGCAGTTCGAGATTCGAGACCACCGCGTTGTTGATTTCGAGCAGCAACTGAATGCGCTCAGACTGCTGTACCGCCTGCTTCTCGGCCCTCAGCGCACGCTCGAAGTTGAGCGCGTTATCCACCGCGATGGCGATCTGATTGGCGACCTGAACCAACAACTCCTTGTCATCATCGGAAGCGGCATTCTCCCGTTTGCTGGCGCAGCCCAAGACTCCCAGTCGTCGTCCTTGAACCGTTAGAGGAATGACGTAAAGCGATCTGTAGCCGCCTTCATAGACCGCCCTGAACACATCAGAAGGGAACCTGTCTAAATCGAGCGTATCGAGTAAGACCGGTTGACCGGAGGTGAAGGCCAGTCCGGCGGGAGTGTCTTCGAGCGGGATTCGAAACCCTACTTTTCTGGCGACCTCCCCCGGCGTGGCATCAGTCGTAATAGTGCGCAGCCCGCCGCTTTCTTCCTCGAACAGCGCCACGCTGATGAGGTCAATCCCCATCACCTTGCGAATGCTGGAAGAGATGACCTTGAGGAGTTCCCGCAGATCTAATTCCGAAACCACCGCGGTAGTGATTTCGAGCATCAGCCGCATATGCTCCAGATGGTGCTTCAGCTCTGTGTCAGCCGCGCGGGCGCTTTCAGACCGGATGTCGGGTTGTGATTGTTGCGATCCACCATCCATAGATTATAAAGAAAAGCTGATCAGTACTTTCCTTAAATAATATCCAGATGTGTAATACTTGCACTTATGATGCTATTCCGCAATGTTGCTCTGACGGCTTCTCAGGTTGGGTGTAGTAATTGAAAAAAACGCGTTGCGCGATTTGGCTCCAGCGTAGAAAATTGACGACGCATGCAGTCTTCCAGACTGCGCGCCTTTGGTTTCAGGTTAAGCGAAAGGGACGATCATATGAAAAGAATGAATTGCAAAAGACTTGGGCTTGCGCTGATGCTAACGATAGGAATTGTGGCCGCCAGCGCCTCAAGGCCAGCCGTTGCCAGCCAGCAGGCCGACGTGCAGGTTCCATCCTCACCATTGAAGTTTGGCGTCTTTGTCGTGCAGTTCGATTCTGGCGGCACATTCAAACTGGAAGGCGACCGCTGGCCCACTATAACTGGCAGTTGGAAAATCAAGGGTGATGAGATTGAGATGTCAACACCGGGTGGCCCCAAGGGTTGCGATGTGCCAGCGCGATATCGGATTCGGAGCGACGGCAGCCATGTCAGCTTCGACCTCTTATCGGATGATTGCACGCCACGACGAATGATCCTCGACCGCAGCACATGGTCGCCCGCTGGAGAGGTAAAACCCACAGCCCCTCGGCGCATCGTCAGAACCGCTGGCACGCGCACGCCTGTGCGCCCTGATCCGAGCGCTCCCAAGGGTAACTGGCCCTCGTTTCGCGGGCCGCAGGCTTCGGGCATAGCCGAGCGGCAGAGTCTACCCGACCGCTGGGACGGCAAGACGGGCGAGAATATTCTCTGGCGCACGCCGATTCCGGGACTCGCACATTCCAGCCCCGTTGTCTGGGGGCAACGAATATTCGTAACAAGCGCTGTCAGCAGTGACGCCAAAGCGACCTTCCGCCCCGGTCTGTATGGCGACGGCGACGCATCTAAAGATCGCTCGCAGCACCGATGGATGATTTACGCGCTCGATAAACGAACCGGCAAAGTCCTCTGGGAGCGCGTCGCTCATCAGGGCGTGCCAATCGAAAAGCGCCACATCAAATCCACCTACGCCAACTCGACTCCCGCCACCGACGGGCGCATAGTTGTGGCGTGGTTCGGATCGCAAGGCGTTCACGCATACGACATCAACGGGCGCTTTCTCTGGAAGGTAGACCTGGGCCGACTCGACCTTGGCGCTTACGATATTCCGACATACGAATGGGGTCCGGCCAGTTCACCCATCATCTGGAACGGTCTTGTCATTCTTCAGTGTGATACCCAGGACGATTCATTCATGCTGGCTCTGGATGCTGATACAGGTAAGACTGTGTGGAAGACCGAACGCGACGAGCTTCCATCATGGGGCACGCCGACCGTTGCGGCAACATCGAAAGGCCCGGAACTGGTCACGAACGCGTCGAATTACGTTCGGGGTTACGACCCTCGCACAGGGAAGGAGTTGTGGCGGCTCGGTCGAAGCTCGAAGATCACAGCGCCAACGCCCATCTTTGACGATGATATGTTCGTTGTCGTCAGTGGCCGCGCACCTGAACGTCCGATTTTCGTAGTGCGGTCTGGCGCGCGAGGCGACCTTACCATGCCTGAGGGTAAGGCGAACAGCGAGGCGATTGCGTGGAGCCGCACGGGTCGCGGGTCATACATGCCGACGCCGCTAATCTATAACGGCATTCTCTACGTGCTCGCCAACAACGGCCTCCTGGATGCCTACAACCTGCGAACCGGCGAAGATGTCTATCGACAGAGATTGTCGCTGGTCGGCAGCGGCTTTAGCGCATCGCCGGTAGCCTCAGACGGTAAGATTTACCTCTCGAACGAAGACGGGGAAATGCTTGTCATTGCAGCCGGTGAGAAATTCACTCAAATCGCAACGAACTCGATGGGAGAGTTGCTGATGGCCACCCCGGCCTTGTCTGAGGGCGTGATGTATGTGCGCTCGTCAACAAGCCTGTTTGCGATAGGACGAAAGCAGTGAGCGAGAATAAAGATGCTGTTGATCAATTGCTGCTTTTACGTAACTTGATTCAAGAGCGCACGGGCCTCTTTTTCCGCGACTATCAGGGGCTTGAGGTGATAGCTAACAGGCTCACGCCTCGGCTTGAAAAAGGCGGATGCCAATCGTTCTCAGAATATTACCGCCTGCTGAGCAAAGGGGGAGCAGCCGCAGCCGATGAATGGCTCTGTGTTGTAGCCGAGTTATCAAACTCGAAAACTTTTTTCTTGCGTAATGCGAAACTGGTGCAGTCGCTGGTTAATACCGTAATACCGCAGTGGCTTTCAAACAATGGCACAGAGACATTGAAAATCTGGAGCGCTGGCTGCTCGACCGGTGAAGAGCCCCTGACAATTGCTATGACGCTCTCTGAAGCCGGATGGTTAGACCGCATCCAGATCGAATTTTATGCAAGCGATGCTAACTTTGTTGTAATTGAAAAGGCACAGCGAGGAGTCTATAGCGAAAGTAGGATGAGATATGTATCTCCTGAATTGCGGTCCAGATACTTCATCCCGGTAAATGGAGAATGGCAGGTTAAGCCTGAGTTGCATAAAAGAATTCAGTGGTCAGTGAAGAATCTGATGATCGAAAGCGAGATAGCTGAACTAGCTGCCTCACACATCATCTTTTGTCGCAACGTATTTATATATTTTTCCGCGCCTACTATTTGTCAACTTCTGCGCTTATTTGGCAAGCAAATGCCTGCCGGAGGATATTTGTTTACTGATGATGGTGATTATTTTACATCCTTGATGTCTCAGGTTGATTTTTTCGAGCCACAGAACATTAGCAGCGCCTCAATATGGATGAAGCGAAGAGAAATCTATGAATGAAGAACGCAACATCCTTGTCGCTTCCGATTCGGGTATAGCTATCCGCTCTCTTAGTGATGTGTCCGACGCGATTGGCGCAAGTCATTAAACGGCTTCCCAGAATCTAGCTTTGATTTGTGATACATCCAATTCTCCGGATAAAAGCTTTGGGAGTAAGTCATCGCGAATAGACTGTAAACGTCTATTCTGTTCCTGCATGGAAATCATCTGTTCAGGTGTAGTAACAGATTGTTCCAAGGGTAGTCCGAGAAGCAAGATATATTGTAAAGCGCTGATGACACTTAATATTGCATCTTGCTCTTGTAAAGGGGGAACCGCTATTTCAAATTCGAACAAATCTGATTTATATAATTCAGGGTAAGTTGAACCATTTGCGACCCTGTCAAGATAGAGCTTATTGGCCCTTAACCAGTAAACTAAATATAGAGGTCGAAGCTTAGGGCCACACTGAAAGTTTAAGAAGCCCTGATTAGTGCACATATGCACCGCGTTTATAACCACTGAACCAACCGGAGCGCGCTTCGTTAACATTACCGTCCCGGGTGGAAGTATCTTAGCCGCACTGTTATTGAGTCCCTTTGACGTAATGGTTCTTTCTGTCTTGGATACGTAGACCCCATCGGTGAGAGCCGTTATCTCTTTTGGGGTGAGCCACGGTATATCCCCATCCCAGTACTCGCTTTCCGCTGTGTTAGGCGTGCCGCCGCTATCGACATTATTAATAATGCCGCCTGAAGGATAAGGCTCAAGGGTAGTTTGCAACCAATGACCAGGGCATTTCAGAAGTGGGTCAGCCATTCAGTAGTTCCTTTAGGATTTGGAGCGCGGATTGAGATGCTTTGTCAATATTCATTAAACGAACTTCGGCATCCGTAATCTCTTCCTTAAGCCGCGCCATATCCCACCCCTGGATCAGACTCTTATCAAAGCCAACATACCTTCCGGGAACCAGCGCCCATTTATGGGACTCGATTTCATTTATAGAAGCTGATTTGCAAAAGCCGGGAACATCTTTATATCTAAAAGGCGCTTTCTTATTACGCCAGTTATGATATGTGTCTGCAATACGATTTATGTCGTCCTCGGTCAATTCTCGATGAGTTCTGTCTATCATCTCGCCTAAATTTTGTGCGTAGATGAAGAGGGTTTCGCCTCTTCGGTCACGGAGTTCTCGCCCGTTCTTGTTGCGCGCCAGGAACCACAAGCAGGCAGCGATTTGTGTGTTATAAAAAAGCTGGCCGGGCAGCGCAACTATACAGTCGATCAGGTCGGCTTCAATGAGAGTTCTTCGAATGTCGCCTTCTCCCTGATTGGCCGATAAGGAACCATTAGACAGCACAACCCCCGCAAGCCCTGATGGCGAAAGGTGATGAATTATATGCTGCACCCACGCGAAGTTGGCGCTGTTTTGCGGGGGGACGCCATATTCCCATCGCTTATCCTTTCTAAGTTCTAACCCTCGCCACTCTCTTATATTGAAAGGCGGATTGGCCAGGATGTAGTCAGCCTGAAGCGTTTCGTGAAGGTCAGCATGAAAAGTATCAGCATTGGACGCGCCTATGTTTCCGTTTATATCCCTGATGGCCAAGTTCATTCTACAAAGTCGCCATGTCGTATGATTTGATTCTTGCCCATAAATTGATATATCTGCTGCGCGTCCGCCATGTGCCTGCACAAATCTTTTCGATTGCACGAAGATGCCGCCCGAACCGCAACAAGGATCATAGACCTTGCCCTGAAATGGTTCGACCATCTCAACCAGAAGCTTGACGACCGATTGAGGCGTGTAAAACTCGCCGCCTCTACTATCAGCTTTAGCAAACCGACCGAGAAAGTATTCGTAGACGCGGCCCAATACATCTCTTGATCGGCTTTCTTCATCCCCCAGCCCAATAGTGTTAACAAGTTGAATTAACCCGTTAAGGCAGTTATTAAGCGTTGGTCGGTTGTACCCCTTGGGCAATATATCAACGAGAGAAGGATTCTGCTCTTCAAGCAACTTCATCGCGTCATCTGTTATGCGGCCAATTTTTTCCCCATCAGCATTAGCGCGCAGATAAGACCATCTGGCCTTCTCAGGGACCCGGAAGATATTCTTGTCCGTGTAATTTTCTGCTATTTGATTTTCAGTTCCCTCTTTTAGAAGCCGGTTATAGTGTTCCTCAAAGGCATCGGAGATATACTTAAGAAAAATAAGTCCGAGGACGACATGCTTATATTCGGCTGCATCCATGTGACCGCGTAGTTTATCAGCAGCTTGCCATAGTTTTTCTTCGAAGCCAGGATTAGCTCCATTACTCTTTCTTGCTTCAGACTTCTGTCTGACCCTACTCATTGCAATCCAGATCCTCTCGCAATTCCATCTAGCGTATCATAATGTCCAGCAAGCGAAAGTGCATCCTTCCCGACGCCGTCGTCCGTATAACCAATTAATAGTTTGTATGGGTATATACCTGAGGAGAATGCAAAACGATGGGAAGACAAGTGCTATTGATGGCTGCCGTGTTTTTGTTCGCCACCAGTTCACAGGCGACGCTCGCGCAGGCTCAGGCTCAAACGCTCGAAACCACGATTCGCGATTACGCCAGAGAACACAACTTCAATGGAACAATTCTTATCCAACACAAGAACAAGCAGATTTACCAACAGAGTTTTGGCATCGCCGACCGCGCGTTCAACATCCCCGTCAACAACGACACAAAGTTCAAAATCGCTTCGATCACCAAGGCCTTCACCGCAGTCCTGATCCTCCAACTTTATGAGCAGGGAAAACTCGATCTGCACGCGACTATCAAGACTTATTTACCGGGCTATACCGGCGAAGGCGCGGAGCGAGTGACCATCCACAATCTCTTGAACCACACGTCCGGCATACAGAATTTCGATACGATTAAGAGTTATGAAGAAGCGGTCAAGAACGGGATGGAAGTCTATCAACTGCCTCACACCACCGCCGACCTCCTGACCAAATATTGCAGCGGCAAACTCGTCCATGAAGTGGGGAAGGTGTTTGACTATAATAACGCCGACTACATCATCCTGGGAAAGATCATCGAGAAAATAACCGCGAAGACTTACGAAGAGGCGCTAAGAGAGCGCATTCTCGATCCACTGGGAATGACGCAGTCCGGCATGCTCTATCAGCAAAACGTCGTAAGAAATCTGGCGAACACCTACTGGAAAACCGGCGAAACGAAGCCGTTGATAAACGATTTGCCAGTCTACATTGAAAACTGGTATTCGGCAGGCGGCATGTACTCAACAACTGCCGATCTGCTTAAATTCTCGAACGCCCTGTTTGGATCCAAGCTGTTAAAGTCTGAGACCTTGAGCCTGATGTTGAAATCCGGCCTGGACGATTACGGCTACGGCCTCTGGGCCGCGACCGTAGACATCAAGGGAAAACCACACAGGATAGCGCATAGGCCGGGCAGCATCATGGGAGCGAATACCGTCTTGTTGCGTTTCCTGAATGATGATCTGACGATTATTATCCTCGGCAACACCAACGCAACGAATATAGACGCCTTCTCATTCCTGATCGGCAGAACACTAATCAAGTGAGATCGGAATGAAGTCGGCCCCGGCAACTCCTGCTTCCGTATAATGGAAAGCGAGCGGCACCTGGGACAGGTAATTGGTTTGTATTGCACAATCAAACATTAGCTTGACTGGTGCTGCTTGCTCCACACCATCTTTTCTGAATTACCACCGTCAACTTTAAGGATTGCCATTAAAAACTTGATTCACGGCCTGGGCTGGAATAAGTTGTTAAGCGCTGCAAAATGAGCAAAGGTCTGACACAGAATGACGTGAGACTCTATGAGTCAGAGAACGAAATAAACTTATGCCTAAATATGTTGCTTTCCTTAGAGCTATAAATGTTGGCGGCCACACCGTAAAGATGGACCAGCTACGCCGCCTGTTTGAAACGCTGGGCTTCTCTGATGTGCAGACCTTTATCGCCAGTGGCAATGTTATATTCGACTCCAAATCCAAAAGCACAAAGACTATCGAAAAGAAGATAGAGCAGTATCTGAAAGCTGCGCTGGGTTACGAGGTGGCGACCTTTATTAGAACGACATCTGAACTGGCGGTGATCGCTGATTACAAGCCCTTTCCCGATGAGGAGCTGAAAGCTGATGGCAGCGTCCTGTACATTGCTTTTCTGGCGGACAAGCCCGGCGGCGAAGCGAAACAGAAAGTGCTGTCATTGGCCACGGAAGTTGATGAGTTCCATGTTCATGGGCGCGAGCTTTACTGGCTCTGTCGTAAGAAGTTCAGCGAGTCGGAAGTTTCCGGGGCATTGCTTGCGAAGGCGCTCGGAGTGCAAACGACCCTGCGAAACTCAACCACTGTTAAAAAGATTGCAGCAAAATACTCTTGAATAGGGGAAGGCTGTCAACCCCACCGGCAAAGGAGGAATACGCATGAGTGAAGAAACCCGGCAAAATGATATATCGAAAAAAAAGGTGGTCTACGAAATGCCCGGCATGGATGCCGTCACAATTCGCCGAGACGTGGAATACCAAGAGACCGACGCCGGTGCTTTAACGATGGACATCTACTATCCGCCCGATTGGAAAAGCGGCGCGCAAACACCTGCTGTTGTCATTGTGACTGGATATCCCGATTTAGGGTTCGCGGCAAAAGTCGGCTGCAAGTTTAAAGAGATGGGTTCGTCCGTTTCGTGGGGGCAATTGATGGCCGCCTCAGGTTTGGTGGCAATCACTTATACAAATAGAGAACCGGCAGCAGACCTTCACTCATTGCTTGATTATGTTCGGCAGAACTCCGAGTCATTGGGAATTGACGAGACCAGAATCGGCTTGTGGTCTAGCTCTGGCAATGTTCCGCTCGCATTGTCGGTTCTGATCAGTGAAGCGCAGGAGTACCTGAAGTGTGCTGTCCTGTGCTACGGGTACATGCTGGACCTCGAAGAGGCTACAGGCGTGGCTGAGATGGCCAGGGCAGTTGGGTTTGTCAACCCGTGCGCGGGGAGCTTAGTTGATGACATTCCGAAGCATATACCGCTGTTCATTGCGAGAGCAGGTCAAGACGAACTTCCTCATCTTAACGAAACGCTTGACCGTTTTTTATCCAAAGCATTGACTTACAATCTGCCGGTTACGTTTGTGAATCACGCCGCAGCCCCGCACGCATTTGACCTGCTTCACGATAGCGAGGAGACTCGCGAGATAATCAAACAAATATTATCGTTCATGAGATTCCATATGTTTAGACAGGAATGAAGCTATGGCATCTGAGAGAATATCCCACCTCGTGTTAAGGAAAGAGAATGTAAAGGCTGATTGGAAACTGCACGTCCAGACCAAAGAGGAAAACAACGGCAGGAGGGTTCTTGTAAATAAAATATACATATCGAAAGAATTTTCATGCACAAGAAACTGAATGGAAGCCGGGTTCACAAACGGATAAAAGCCCGGTCTTTGAATCAGGCGCTGGCGGTATTGAAGTCTCGACCTTCACACACGAAGCCGGGCAGGACTGTCACAAGCACCTTATCGCGACAGAGATTTATACTGTGCTCGAAGGCCGCATGCGGATGAGGATAGATGAAACGGATCCCCCGTTGACGCTTGATGCGGGCGATGAAGTTATAATCTTGCCAAACACTGTGCACGAAGTATTGCCCGATAGTGATTCATTTCTCATACGAGTTCACTCTATCAATTGCTATGGAGATAGAGACAAGTATGTCAAAAGGAATGGCAAGTGGTGTCAGGTTCTGACGTTTAAAGCATAGGTGAAATCGAATGACAGAAGATTACGAACTGATAGATGTGAGCCACACGATTGAAGACGGGATGATTACGTATAAAGGACTGCCGGGGCCTGTCATTTGTGATTATTTAAGTCGCGAACAATCAAGGAATAACTATTCAGAAGGTACAGAGTTTCAAATCGGCAAAATCGAAATGGTTGCGAACACGGGCACTTACCTTGACAGCCCGTTTCATCGCTATGCAAACGGAGATGACCTATCAGAGTTGAGTCTTAAGTCGCTTGCAAACTTAGACGGCATAGTTATACGAGTAACCGGCGCAACCGAGCGGGCGATCAGTCAAGAAGCGTTCAAAGGGATTGATATAAAAGATAAAGCTATTTTGATTCACACTGGGTGGGCAAAACACTGGCGAACAGATCAGTATTTTGAAGGGCATCCTTACCTGACGGCAGGAGCAGCAGAGTATTTAGTGAAAGAAAGAGCCGCGCTTGTGGGGATAGATTCATTCAACATAGATGACACGAGAGACGGAAATCGGCCCGTTCATACGATCTTGCTCGGAAACAAGATTCCAATTGTAGAGCATTTGAGAAGTTTAGACCGGCTGCCTGAAAATGGTTTCAGCTTCTTTGCAGTGCCAGCAAAGGTAAAAGGGATGGGAAGCTTTCCGGTACGCGCATTCGCTATTGTAAAACGATAAGAGGTAAAAGATGCTTTCATCTAGTTCGCCCTTTCAGAGGGCCACATTCGCCACTATTGCGATACTGACTTTGTTGGTCTTATCGCCGTTCGTCTACATCTATGGCTCAATGATGCTCGGACCTGTTAAAGAGCGGTACAATCGAACCGCGTTCGATTCAGCCAAATGGCAGGATAAGGCGCGGATTAATTTAGATAATCCAATCCGCATAAGAATGATAGATGACCTGTTAAAGAAATATTCCTTTCAAGGAATGAGTCGCGATGAAGTCACGAACATACTTGGTGAGCCAGACAAAACTGAATACTTCAAAGATGAATGGGATATGGTTTACTGGCTGGGGCCGGAACGCAGTTTTATCAGCATTGATTCAGAGTGGTTTGTGCTGCGACTGAATGAAAAGAAAGAGGTCACAGAATATCGCATCGTGACGGATTAAGCCGTCTGCGATCATTAAGGCGAGAAAGTAAAACCGAATGACAAGGCTAATTATAGTTTTTCTGATGGTCGGCCTATCACAACTATTATCCGCTTCATCAACGCCCATGATCGGTTACATAAAAAATGAAGACCTTGTGGATATGTGCGGCTGCACTTTTGAACACCGAACCAGCGCCCGGGGGAATACCTTCGCTGCCGATGCCAGTGGTGAAATAGCTTGGATGAATATTGATGGAGAAGATGTAAAACTCAAACTCACGCATTCCGGTGGTTCAAAGGTACAAAGAATAGGAAGCCGGTATACACAGACGTATGAAGCCGAAGGAATAAAAGCGATGCTTGTTATGGTAGTAAATAGGTTGTGCATACCATACAGCCCTGAATGCGAGACAATCGGCTATAACGTTACGATTACCGTGAGCAAAGATGCTCGTCGGGCAACTGTTAAAGCGAAGGGCCAGTGTGGATGTGTTTGAACGAGTGACAGAGGCGACCGAAACTGGTCGCTCATCGTGTTGTGCGGTCGTTAGACGCCTGACTGGCGTACATGCTACGTTTTAATAATGACCGGCCTTCCAGATAAAACCGAAATAGCCAATGCCTATGATCGCTGGGCCGAAACCTATGATACTGATTTGAACCGGACTCGCGAATTGGCTGCAGCCATCCTCAGACAAAGCAACCTGAAACTAGCTGGCCGCGACGTGATCGAGATCGGCTGTGGCACAGGGCACAACACCGAGTGGCTTGCCGCGCGCGCCAGTAGCGTGCTGGCGATGGATTTTTCTGAAGGGATGTTGCGGCAGGCAAAAGCGCGTGTGCATTCCGCTCACGTCCGATTCGTGCAGCATGATATTCGCTCCGCGTGGCCGACGGCGGACGCTTCGGCTGACCTGGTGATTGCTATGCTCGTGTTGGAACATATTGAGCAATTGGAACCGATCTTTGCCGAAGCAGTCCGCGCGCTCAGTTCAGGCGGAGAACTCTTCGTTTGCGAGTTACATCCCATGCGGCAGATGTCGGGGAGTCAGGCCGAATTTACAAGCCCGGAAACCGGCGAGTGCGAGCGTATATCTGCCTTCCTGCACGACGTATCAGAGTACGTGAATGCGGGCTTGCGGTCAGGGCTTGAACTGATGCACATGGGCGAGTGGCGCAACTCGAATGATGTGCGAAGCGATTTACCCCGGGTGTTATCATTGCAATTTCGGAAATAGGAGATTCATAAATGAACATCGAACAAAACAAGAAGCTGGCGGCTGATTTCTTTGCCCGCTTCAGCGCCAACGACATTGCCGGAGCCTTAGACCTTATGACCGATGATGCTACCTGGTGGATCGCTGGCAAGCCGGATCAGCTACCGGCGGCAGGCGAATATAGCAAAGAGCGTGTTGCTCGCCTTCTGCACAACATGGGCGGCCAGTTGAAGAACGGATTGAAGATGACTGTGAAGGGCGCGATTGCAGAGGGCGACAAGGTGGCTGTTGAAGCCGAATCTTATGGCGAACTGCAAAACGGTCGCATCTATAATCAGGGGTATCACTTTTTGATAACGATCCGCGACGGAAAAATTAGCGCGGTCAGAGAATACCTCGATACTCAGCATGTCTTCGCAACGTGGTTTCAGGCTTGAGTTGAGCAGCATCAAGATTGGTTAAGAGCAGAACCACTATGTTATAACAACGCGCGGCGATGGGGTCCGCCTTTAACCGCTTATGTGCTGATGACTCCTACCTATCAAACTATTGTAGGGAAGGAATCGGGCATGACTAAGGTATTATTGGCCGGAGCGGGGGGCTTCATCGGATCAATCTTTCGGTATTTGCTTGTCATCTGTGTCAATCAGTGGGCCGATGGTGCAAGGTTTCCTTTCGGGACGCTGATTGTGAATGTCATAGGGTGTTTGATTATCGGCATGCTTTCACAACTGGGAGAGGCTCGCGGTATTTTCACTGCCGAAGCCAGAGTCTTCATCTTCGTAGGCGTCCTGGGCGGTTTCACTACTTACTCAAGTTTCGGCAACGAGACAATAGATTTATGGCGAGCAAGCAAAGAGTTGATGGCTATCGTTAACATCGCAGGCCATCTGATACTTGGGTTGGGCGCGGTGTGGTTAGGGCGATTGCTGGCCGAACAGGTTCGATGGTAAAAAAAAATCAAACGGGAGAAACTATGCAAGAGAATTCTGATATTCTATCCATCCTGCAACAGAGAATACCTCCATTCTCAAAACTGCTTGGCATCAAATTCCTGATCGCGACGCCAGAACGCTTGGTTGCCGAGATGGTAGTGCGAGAAGAACTCTGCACGACACCGGCAATATTGCATGGCGGAGCAATCATGTCGTTTGCAGACACGCTTGGGGCTTGTGCAACAGTGATCAATCTGCGAGAGGGGTTTGGCACAACCACGATTGAGTCTAAGACAAACTTCTTTGCTCCTGCTCCGGTAGGCAGCAAAGTAACAGGAGAGTGTATCGCGCTTCATAGAGGGAAGAGAACAATGGCCTGGCAGACGAAAGTAACATCAGAAGAAGGGCGACTATTAGCAATAATCACGCAGACGCAGATGGTGCTTGAGCCGCGCCAGTCCGCCTGATATATCGTTCGACTGCAAGCGGCGAATCTTAAGAGCTTTCGACAGGAAGTTTTCAAAGCCTGAAAGGCGTTGATATTTTGGGCAATGGGATTACGCCTGATGTCGTTATAAAGTCATCTGCTCGTGATGAGCAATATCTGAGTGGCGCGAAAATTTTGTTGAGAACCGCAAAGACTGAATGAGAAATTAATGGAGAGCATAGAATGAAGACGCTTGGAATAATCGGAGGCATCGCGCCTGAATCTACCATCGAGTACTATCGCTTAATCATCGAGTCATACCGCGCGCAGAACCCGGATGGTAATTATCCTCCACTCATAATCAACAGCATCAATTTAAAAAAGATGATCGAATTGATAGAAGCTAATAAGCTGGCCGAAATCACAGAGTATCTACTGAGTGAATTGCAGAAACTTGCACGCGCAGGGGCCGACATTGGACTTTTGGCTTCGAATACTCCGCACATTGTTTTTGATGAGCTTCAACCTAAATCGCCAATTCCACTGATCAGTATTGTGCAGGCAACATGCCAAGCTGCGCAGGCGATGGGGTTGAAGAAGATAGGCCTGTTTGGGACACGATTCACTATGCAAGGGCAATTCTATCCTGAGGTCTTTTCGAGCCGGGGAATCGAGCTTGTCGTGCCTGACATAGACGATCAAGAGTACATTCACGGTAAATACATGAACGAGCTGATCAATGGTATTTTTCTTGATGAAACGCGACAAGGGTTGTTAGCGATAGCGGAACGGATGAAAGAAAAGACAGGAATTCAAGGCCTGATTCTGGGCGGCACCGAGCTGCCTCTGATTCTGCGAGACGTGAATGACCTGGGGATTCCGCTCTTTGACACGACCAGGATTCACGTAGAACAGGCAGTTGCTCAGATGTTAAAGTGATGCCAGAATCTTTTCGAGAAACTCGCGGTTTCTACGAGCGTTGGCCGCAGTCTCCTCTGCGGTCTGTCCGACCTTACAGCATTCGACCATCACCGGCCCTTTGAACCCCGTCGCCTTCAGCTTTTTAAAGACGGCGACGAAGTCAACTTTGCCCTCGCCAAATTGAATCATCACATCGCCTTTTATCTCGCCGCAGTCTTTGGCGCAAAAGCCCGTGATGTGACTGGCAATCGGTTCAATTTCGGCAACGGGGTCTTTGCCGGTGTAATGAATGATGTTACCCGCATCGTACCAGATCGAGAAGTTGCGATGATTCACCTCTTTGATGACCCGCAGAATTTCACCCGACGAACCGCTAATGCCTCCGTGCGGTTTCATCACCAGCTTGATGCCTTTGTCTTGAGCGTAGGCAGCCGCGTCGCTCATCACTTTGGAGTAGTGCGCGAACTGTTCGGGGTTGTCCGCGCCGAATGACATCACGTACTTGAGCGAGAGGAAATGCGCGTTATCAATCTGCTTGCGGACTTCGCGAATCGAGTCTTCGAGCGGGATGTTGTGGCGCGATGACAACGCGCCCATGTTTGCGCTGAGTCCACTGGCCGCAATTTGTGTTCTCAAACGTTGAAGGTATTCGACTGTCGCGGCTGTGCTGATGAACGGCTCTTCTTTCGTGCGCGTTAGCAGGCCCGTAGTTTTGTATTCGGCTGATTTGATCTCTTTCAGCGTTTGATCGAAAGACCATTTCGTCCACGGGCGGTTGAAACAACCGATCTGCCATTTGACGCCTTTGGCTTGAGTTTCAGTAGCATTCAAAACAGTCATTGCCGTGCCTGCGATAATCGTCTGGTGGATGAATTTTCTGCGGTTCATATGTCGTTCAATTCTATAACACATCTGCGAGAGTCCCCGAAGCCGCGCAAGCGAATTTCTTATTTTTCTACGCGGCCCCGGTGACGTGCGGTCGTTAGCCCTAGTCGGATGCTATTACATCCTGTGCATATTTTTTCAGAGGCTCTGGATAGACTCTCTTCGCTGCTCGCTGTTTGTGAAGCATCTCTTCCAGTTGTTGCTGCACCTTTTTGAGTTCGGGAGATTTGCCGACCCGGTTAATAAGGTTGTCCTCTTCGAGCGGGTCTTCGCTGACATTGTACATCTCGAATTCAGCACGAACAGGCTTGGTCTTCGTCTTGGTCTTACCGTTTATAGTTACAGTGTCAGACTGGAACGGATTAGACCAAAACTGTGGATTGTCGAAGTAGCGTGAATACTTCCAAAGCTGCCCGCCTTCCGCAGTCGGAAGCATGGTAAAAACCGATTCGACATGACACGGCTCGATGACCGCGTGATAGGGCTTTCCTGTAACTTGATTCGTCTGACTCAATCCCTTACTGGGTTCATCGTCGGTCATAAAGTAGAGCGGCGCACTAACTCGATCAGGATTCACTTTGCCCGTTACAACACGCGAGAGGTCGCGCCCTGCCAGACGACGAACTTCGTTATGATCGCGCCTCAAAGTTTTCTGCGCCTCTTTCACATCTATTCCGGCCAGCCCCAGCAAAGTCGGTATTATGTCTACGTGGCTTGTTAACATCTCCGCTGACTTTGGCTCATTGAAAAGCACCGGATTAGAGATGATCAAAGGCACATGAGTCGCTTCTTCGTAAGCGTTGTGCCATTTCTGGTGCATACCGCCGTGAGCGCCCAATAACTCGCCATGATCGGAGGTGAAAACCACGATGGTGTCTTCGTGAAAGACAGAACTTTCGAGCTTCTCATAAACCTTCATGATGTGCCGGTCTACCTCTTTTTGAAGGTAGTAGTAGAACTGGCGATAGATCTCGATGGCAGGCTGCGGCATGAGCATCTTTGGATAGACATCAACATAGCTCTGCTGGGCGCGCGGCTTGGTGTCGAGTTTTTCGCCTTGAGTCTGCGGAGGCGGTATATCAGGAACCCAGCCTCTTGTGTAGGGATAGCCGAATCTTTGCCAGGCCAGGCCAAACAATACCAGATCATGCGGATTGACGAATGAGTTGACGATGAGCCAGGGACTTGACTCTGAGGGCGATTTTTTATGCTGTGCTTCGAGTTCTTCAAGCACCTGTAAGGTTTGGTTGGCAAATCCCGGGTCGCGATTGGTGCCACAGTTTTGCTGTAAGTTCCCGTGCGGTTCGGGGCCTATCCACCCGCTGAACCCATAATCATCAAGCCGGTCGGCATTCAGATAGAGGTCGATGACGCGCGAGACAGGGCGGGGAATGTTCTTACCGTTTTTAGTTGTGAAAACCTCGTAGCTTTCAATCGCATCGTGACTACCGGGAAGGATGATATCGGCGTGCGACACGTGCCACTTCCCTTTATAGAAAGTGCGATACCCGCCTGCCCGAAAGTAATCGCCCATCGTAGGCACAGAGTTCGCGTCCAGCCAAAATACGTCCGGGTCAAACGAGCCTTTTGCAGCGCCGGTCGTCTGACTGACTCCATGCAGTGAAGGATACTGGCCCGTAAACAGCGAGGCCCGACTCGGAGTGCAAGCGGTGGCAGCGGCATAGTGCCGGTGAAACTCAATGCCTTGTTTGCGCATGGCCTCTTGCGCCTTAAGGTTCTTTTTGCGAAAGAGTTTTACGCCTTCAGTTTCATAGCAGGGCGGATAACGCTCTTCATCCACCATGAAAATGATAAAGTTCGGCTTCCTGTTCTTCGATTCCATTCAATTCTCCTCGTGTGGCTGAAATGTGAGATATGCTACGACGGCATTCTACTATGAGGCGATGCTTGCTTCAAAGAATAATGGCCTGGTAATTGACAGACGCTTTGAATATCCATATACCTGCTTCTATGAGGAGTAGATATAAACAGACATGATTACATTAGAGACACAACGGCTTCTCTTGCGGATGTGGAAAGAAGATGATCTTGAAGCGTATGCCGACATCTGCGCTGACCCTGAGGTGATGCGCTACCTCGGAGACGGTAAAACGCTCAACCGCGCAGAAGCCTGGCGGCAAATGGCTATGATAATCGGCCATTGGCATCTGCGGGGCTACGGAATTTGGGCTGTCGAAGAACGAGAGACAGGGCGTTTAGTGGGCCGGATAGGGTTCTTCAACCCCGAAGGGTGGCCAGGTTTCGAGATAGGATGGGTGCTGGGCAGAGACCACTGGGGAAAAGGCTATGCGAGTGAAGGCGCAAGCCGAGCGCTGGAATATGTGTTTACAGAGACGAAGCGAGAACACGTCATCAGCCTCATTCATCCTGACAATCATGGATCAATCCATGTAGCTAGCGGTTGGGAGAGGAACTGGAAGGGCGGGCAGAGATATTCGGGCACGAGGTTCTGATCTACGGTATTAATCGAGCAACCTGGCAAAGCGTCTAAGCAAGAACATGGTTGAATTTCGCAACGGGCAGTGATACAAGTCACCACTGCGAGAAGACTGAAAAGCCATTAAAGCGCGTCCATATCTTAAAGGAGAAAGAAATGGGAAACCTGAAATCAAAATTTCAAAGCCTGATCGCAAACGTTGATGGGCTGTCCGATAGTTTAAGATCACGAGTAAAGAAAATAACAGGGCACAACGATCCTCTGATAATTCATGCGTACTCGGGCTACGGGACTACAGATGAAGTCGTGCTCAATGGCCGAGTCTTGGAAGACCAGGGATTTATCCCATCCGAAGATGCAAATACAAGTTGGGAAAACCTCATTAATATGTACAAACGCTTTGAAACCGATGAAGTGCGCGGCGCGCGCCTGCGTGCTCGGTTTGGCAATCTGGAGCAAGAAGCCTCTACGGATCAAGAAGGATATTTTAGCTTCGTGTTTAATCTGAGTAATCATTCGGACGCGCGCCTATGGCAGGAGGTTGATCTGGAACTTCTAGATCCGCTAACCAGAGACGGGCAGAGCGTTCGCGCTACCGGGCAGATAATGATACCGCCCGCAACCGCAAAATTCGGTGTTATCAGCGATATTGATGACACGGTTATATGGTCGAATGTAACTAACAAATTGAAATTGATCTTAACAGTCACCCTCTTGAATGAGCGCACACGCATGCCGTTCAAGGGCGTCGCAGCCTTCTACCGAGCGCTGCAAGAAGGCGGGAGCGGAAATGAGAACAATCCCATATTCTATGTTTCTAAGAGCCCGTGGAATCTCTACACTTTGCTCGTAGAGTTCTTAAAAATGACATGGCATTCCTATAGGCCCGCTGTTTTTAAGAGATTTAGGCAGCAATCAGCCTTCCAACGATAATCATAAGATGAGTCGCATCGAAATGATTCTGAATCGCTATCCGCACCTGCCGTTTATTTTGATTGGCGATAGCGGAGAGCAGGACCCGAGATTTACAGAGATGTAGTCAAAGCATTCCCTGATCGAATCCGCGCGATTTACATTCGTAACGTCAACCCGGACCCATCGCGAATTACAGCTATAGATAAGCTGATAGAAGAAGTGCGGGAAACGCGAAGCCAGTTGATATTTGCGCCGGATACGGAAGCTGCAGCAGTGCATGCCGCGGCGGAGAAACTAATTTCGATGGATGCGCTGGCAGAGGTTCGTTCAGAAAAACAGATTGATAAGAGCGCGCCAGACGCATCTGATATAGGAAGGGACGAAAGCTAATCAATCCAGACAGCTTTACTCGCTCCGCCTCGCGTCCTGTATAATTTTTGTCATGCCATATCGTTTTACTCTTAACTTGCTTGTGATCTTTTTCCTCCTTTCAGCTTGTTCACCAACCTTTGCAAAAGAAGCAAAGCTACACCCCTATGATGATGCTTCTCGTGATCCATCATTCTTTATCTTCCGGGCTCGACTGCTTGAGGCGATGCAGCAGCGTGATGCTTCATTCGTCGTTAGTATTCTCTCTCCAAACATCAAGAATAGTTTTGGCGGGAACGATGGTATCTCGGAATTCCGGCAATACTGGAAGCCGGAACGCCCGGATAGTAAGTTCTGGAAGACGATGATCAGAGTGCTCGCGCTCGGAGGTTCTTTTAATGGAAACGCCACTTTTATGGCCCCGTATACTTACAGCAAATTTCCAGATGAATTTGATGCATTCGAGCATGGCGTCGTCATAGGGGAAAATGTGAAAGTACGCAAAGAGCCGAAACTCGATAGTCAAGTAATAGGGACATTATCTTACGACATAGTGAAAGTAACGGACTGGAAACCTATAACCGAAGCTGGGAAAAAACAGGCATGGATTACTGTGACGCTAACTGGCAATGCAAAGGGATACATCGCAGAGGATTACATACGAAGCCCTATTGATTATCGAGCAATTTTTGAAAAGAAAAATGGAAAGTGGCTATTAACAGCCTTCGTAGCGGGGGATTAGCTTTCTGGCCAAGTCTTTACCGTTAGCGTGATTAGAAGTCTCTGTTTGAATCTTCTGGTGGGTCGTGTAGGAATCGAACCTACAACCATCCGGTTAAGAGCCGGGTGCTCTGCCAATTGAGCTAACGACCCACGCGCAAAATATTACTGATGCGCTTTGCTGATTGTCAATGCTTGCACTCAGCAGCTTTGAACGGGAACTGATATTGTTTCATTCAATTGTCGCTATTTGAACCCAACTGCTTGTCCGCAGCAGTTGCCGGTTTGCCGCCGTGGTCGCCTTCTCTCACTATTCCGCTCTGGTCGGTGTAGAAAGACAGTCGCCCGCTCTTGCCGTACTCGATTGGCGTCGCCGTCGCTTCATACCTGTCGCCCGAAACTATCAGGTCGAACTTGTATCCTGATTTTTCCATGTAAGCTTTGGCGAATTGAAATTCTTCGAGTTCTTCGAGCGTTCCATACCTTGCATGTTCTGTTTTATAAGCCTTCTCCATTTCACCGAGCGAATTAATCAGACTCCTGACAACCATCTCGTTTCTCGGCGCGCGCCCGCGCAGTTCATCAACTGCTATTTCGGCGAATGCTCGCATCAGCAGATTCTTCGGAATGCGCAATTCATAAAGCGCCCCCGGACCATCCGAAGCAGCGACATAAGTGATAGGCTCAGGCTCGAAGCTGAATCGCGCGAGGAATTGCTTGCCCTCGTCATCAAGCCTGTCATCCTGCGCCTTCGGATTTCGGAACAGTCCTTTTAAGACTGCTCCCGACACGTAGACCTGGGCGAGCGTCTCGCGTGGCTGCCATTGCATATAGTTATGAAAGTCGCGGCTCGTCGCGAGCGTTTCGTTTTTGGCCCGCGCATCAATCACTCGGCGAACGGTAGCTGCGTTGTTTCCGATGACGAGATAGTTGTTGATGAACGCGAACGATACTTTCGAGTAGCTGCTGATCTCTATATCGCTATATTTTTCCATCAGCCCTTTTTCATTCGGCGACTTCACCCCGATTGCTTCGAGCACGGGCCGCAACTTTGACTGAAGCGATTCTTTGTTGCGAACAGAGATCAGAAGCACAAGCCCGGTTTGCGACGTTTGCGAATTGAGCGATACTCTCCCGATGGGTGTGGGTGCGCCTGAGAGATAGTGCGCCGGCAGCCCTACGGCGACCTCGTTGCCAAGCGTTGCTTCAATCTCATCTCTTATCTTGAAGCCGTTCGCTTTTTCAAATGCCGCTACCTTCGATTCAAAGTCTGACGCGCTGATTCTTTTCACGTCTGCAGAGAGCGAAGCTTCGTAAGGGCTGAACAGCGTCAGAACCGTGTCATATAATCGCGGCAGGTCGAGCGAAGCTGTGGCGAAGATATCTGTGTCAGCAGGCAGGTAATTCGCTGCATCGGAAGCTTGCGCGGGACCCGATGCCAGAAGAGAGATAAACGGAATCGGGCCAACTGGTGTCCCTTGAGCGTTAATTATCAGCCCGCGAAGAATGAGCGAGTCGCTTTCAAGCGTCAAGGCCAGAGCCGCAGCATCGGGCGCTGTTTCTTTTGTCATCCCGCCTGTCAGGATCATCCTTAAAAAGGAACCCAACTGATCCGAGTTGCCGGACTGCGCTTCTTGCGGCATTGCGGGTGGAGGCGGAACCGAAGTCTCGACGCCGCGCTCGCCCGCGCGACGTTTGGGCGAGGATGCCGCGCGCGCCGATTTAGAAGGAACCGCTGCAGCTTTCGTAGCCGATGCAGCTTTCACGGCTGACGCGGCGGATGTAGAGGGCGTGCCTGTTGTTGCTCCTGCCACACGTTTGTCCGACCCGGTTTCTGCTTGAGCGTCAGTTTCTGCTTGAGGAGTCGGCGTTGAAGATTCTGCGGGCGGCGTTTCCGGCGAAGCTGGCTCAGGCGGCGGCGTAGTCTTTGTTCTGGTCGAATATCCTGACTCTCTATCCCCCTCAAGGGCTTCCCTCCGCTCGCGCGTTACGCGCGTTGCGAGCGCGATGTCGTAATAGAGGAATAAAGCCTCTGAGTAAAAGCGGTCGTGCGCTGCGCGGAAATTCAGATCATCCGATATAGGCCTTTCGCCTTCGGTCTTGAGTCCTTTGAAGGTGAACGGGGTTGGAGAAAACGCGAGCACCCGCCCGGCGCGCTTGATGACGACTGGGGAAAGCATGGCTGGTTGCTGGCCTTGACTAACCGTGCCTGTGTTATTGCCCGAACCAGGTTTGACTGCGAGCGCGGGTGCGAATAGTGAAACTATCAGTTCTTGAAGCTTCCCCTCGAACTCCTGCGCTGCGTCAGCCGAAGCAAGCTCTAAGGCTATCAACAAAGGTGGGAGAGAAGTTTTTGCAGGTTCGGTTGCTATCATCAATCGCGAACGCGAAAGCACATCCGCATTTGTGACGATAAATCTCGCAAGCGCATCAACCTCTTTCGGCAATTGATTAACTATTGGCAAAAGCGGCTCGATGATTTCGCTGAAACCGCCGGAGCGCGCATGCTGGCCAATATTGCGCGCCTCGATGTAAAGGCTGTAGCTCGAAGTTTGCAGCAAATTGTCGAAAGTGACGCCGTCTTCGTCGGCTTCGTTTTGATTGAACGGTCGGTCGGTTGAAGCTCTCGCTTGCTGGGCGAGCGGCGCTAGCCCCAACAGGAAAACGAGCAACAGCGTCAAGAATTGCTTTGCGCTTTGCGATCTTTTCATGAATTTTTCCTTGCTACGAATCATCGTCCGAATTTTTCAGCGCGTTCGTAAGGAATTGAGAGGCAAACGGCTGAAGCGAAACTTGCGATTGAGCCACGGCGATTGAAGACAGGTGACTAAACATTGCTAACCGCCTCCAATCTTGCTACTTGGCGAATCATAACACAAGCCCCATAACGCCAGAAAGAATGTGTGAATCGTGCCTGCCCGCATTGCAAAGCCGGACGCCCGGCTAGCCCTCAGCCTTGTTTCATCTTGCGCGGGCGAGCATTTTGATGAAGGAATCAAGCGCCGGTTGCCTGAGACTGAATTTCTGTTGAGCTAAATTGAGGCCTTTAGAAACAATATTTGCTGGATAATTATAAGGGCAAGCGACTTTCAACCCTCGATTTTCGAGTTAAATATATCACGCATTGCTTAATATAGTGAAAACCAAAGTTTAGTTGCGAACATAGAGGATACTTTTTTTGCTTTTTGCAAAGGTAGCAATTACATAGCAAAGAGGTCTCTGGTATAGTGCCGTCAACTCGGCAACCATGAGGGAATTTGGATTGTGGCTGTCAAATAACCTCCTCTTCTTCTCTGGTTGAGGGACACAACCAGAGAAGGGACGCAGAAAGACGGAAGGGAGCACTCGCCCGAGTCATCTCTTCCGTCATTTTTTTGTCTGCGGTACTGTCTAAGACGGGATTTGAGCTGATGGCTTACTGAATTCCACTATCATTAAGAAGAAACAGAAAACATGATGTCACTCATCTTGAAATGCTGATGTAGCCTCCCCTATACTTCACTGGCGGCAGTTATTCGGAGGGGTAGCCTAATGGCAAGGCAGTAGTCTTGAAAACTACCGAGCGAAAGCTCTTGCAGGTTCGAGTCCTGTCCCCTCCGCTTCATACTTTCATCCTTGTACATCAGTATCTCCGCTTACTTTCTGGGTTTGCCTTTCGCGTTTAGCACTGCGATTGGGCCGAGCGTTGAAAGCTCTTTCCTGAGTTTCGCTGCGTCGCCAACGACTACTATTGTTGGCCGGTCGGTAAGTATGTATTTGCGCGCGACTCGCTGAACATCTTTTGCCGTGACGGCTTCAATTCGCGCGCGATAGTTTTTTAGATAGTCAGCGCCCAATCCGAGCAGGTGAGTTTGCAATATTTCATCGGCAATGCCGCCTTGCGTCGAGAGCGATATCGAGAACGTTCCTGTCAGATAGTTCTTTGCGTTTTGTAATTCCTGAGCCGGAACTTCTTCGTTTCTCAACCGGTCGAATTCGGCGAGCATCTCTTTAATTGCCGGGATCGTGACTTCTGTGCGCGTTGCTGACCCGCCGAAAAAAGTCCCGCCTTGCTTGAGCGCGCTCACAGCGCTGTACACATCATAAGTGTAGCCCTTTTGCTCGCGAATGTTCATAAAGAGTCGCGACCCTGTTCTCTCTCCTCCGAGCACCGAATTCGCAACCATCAGCGGAAAGTAGTCCGCATCCGAATGCGCGACGGCCAGATTGCCTACGCGAAAGTCTGCCTGCTCAGAGCCGGGCCGATCTATCAAGTAGATGCGCCGCGCTGTTGGTCGCGGCGTCGCCGAAGCAATATGTTTTGTCGCTGTAGCGAGAGATTTCTTCCATTTACCGAGCGTTGCGCGTGCTTTCGACTCCATCTTTGTCGAATCGAAATCGCCAACGATGACTACGACCGACGCGGCTGGCGAGTAGCTCGATTCATAAAAGCGAGCGATCTTTGCTCTGGTCATCAATCGAATAGTTTCAGGCGTCGGCGCTATTATGCCGTAAGGGTGCGAGCCGTAGATCGCCCGATTGAAATGTTCGCGCACCAGAAAAGCAGGATTCTGCCTGTCTACTGTAAGATTTTCTATACGATTATCTTTATAGAGCGCGACTTCGCTCGAATGAAACGCCGGACGCGCCAGCACATCTGCTAAAACGTCAATCATCGCATCGGCGTTTTGGGAAATCACTGCGGCGCTCACCACCGCGTAATCGCTCGACGCGGATGAAGATATCTGGCCTCCGAGCGTTTCCACTTCGCGAGCCAGTTGCTCGCTCGTGCGAGAGCCTGCGCCTTCCGTCAACAACTCTCCAGTCGCTTCAGCAAGCGCCACTTTGCTTGTCAGGTCGCCGGGCCACATTACCTGAGATACGCCTGCATTCATAGTGACCAGCGGCGTGCGATGATCTTCAATCATTACAAGCGTCAACCCGTTTTCAAGCTTCACCTCGCGCGCAGTCGGAAGGTCGAACGGTCGCACGTTACTGGAGGGCGGCGCTTGATTTCGCCAGCTTTCCGACTGCTCGCTTTGCACAGTGCCGACGAAAATCAAACTGATAATGATCGAGATGATGAACGACCGTGATTTAATCAAACTTCTCATTTTCCTTTCGCGGGCCGGATGTAGAGAGAGGCAGTATTTGACGACACGAAATATTTGCGCGCCACGTCGCGCACCTCGTCAGGCGTGACTGCAAGGTAGCGGTCTATTTCGGTGTTGATGAGCGAAGGGTCATTATCAAACAAAGTAAATTCTGCGAGGGCGAGCGCCCGCCCCAAAGCCGTCTGAAAGCTCGTGTATTCGCCTTCGCTCCCCGATATGAAACGGCTCAACCGGTATTGATTCTTGACCTTGTTCAATTCCGTTGCGGTCACGCCTTCTTTTTTCACGCGCTCAATTTCGGCTTCGATTATTGCCTCAACGTCTTCGCTCTTCACGTCAGACTTGTGGATTGTCAAGATTAACGTTTGCCCCGGCCCGCGCCGCTCTTCAAGGAAGCCTTGCACTTCGAGCGACACGGCTTTTTCTTTCACGAGCTTTTGATATAGCCGCGCGCTCGATCCATCAAACAGAAGCGATTTCAACAGCGCAATCGCGTAGAAGCCCGGCGTGCGCCGCTCCGGTATTTTCCAGGCAATAGCGACGGCAGGCGTTTCGGCAAGCGGGTCATCAACCACTGCTTTGCGTTTGACGACTCCGTCAGGCTCGGACACGTCAACCGGCGGAGGGCTTTTTTGTCGAGGAATCGTGCCGAAATATTTTCGCACAAGCGATTCGGTTTGCGCCGAATCCATGTCGCCTGCGATGGCCAGCACTGCGTTGTTGGGCGCGTAATAAGTATCGAAAAACTGCTTCACGTCCGCGATGTTTGCGGCATCGAGGTCTTGCATCGAACCAATGGTCGAATGCGCGTTAGCCCAGTTGTGAAAGATAATTTCGTCCATGCGTTCGAGCGCAGGCCAATAAGCTTGATTATCATAACTGAGTCGTTTCTCTTCTTTGACTGCCTCCTGCTGGTTCTTCAGATTTTTCGGGAGTGATCTTGAGCGAGCGCATGCGGTCGCTTTCGAGCCACAGCGCAAGCTCAAGCTGATTCGACGGCAGGAACTCGTAATAATTAGTGAAGTCTGAATGAGTCGAGCCGTTCATTGACCCGCCGTTGCTTTCGACGTATTTGAAATGCTCGGCCTTGCCCACGTTTTCCGAGCCTTGAAACATCATGTGCTCGAAGAGATGTGCGAACCCCGTGCGCCCTCGGACTTCGTTGCGCGAGCCGACATCATAATAGACTGCGACGGCGACGACCGGGGCCGTGTGATCTTCCGACATCACCACGCGCAATCCGTTGTCGAGTTGAAATTGCGAGAAAGGAATCTTGAACGATTGCGCGCGTGCAGCTTGAAGACTCATGCAGGCAACGGCGAATAACAACGCGACGGACAGGCTCTTTTTCATAAGGATCATTAGAAATAGAATATTTTCAATAACCTTTGTCCTTAAGGGCTTCTTCAGATGCTTTTATTGCTACGTCCTGAAGTAACTCACGGATAATTCTCTCAGCCCATATAGAAACTCTCATTAAAAGAGATGTACTAGGATCAGGCAATATAGTTGTGATGCGAGTTTCGAATAGCTCTCCCGTATTTAAATTCTGGATTACTAAGTCGTCATCAACACCACAATCTTTCGGAACTTCTATTCCAAAAGTAAATGATACTTGAGATTGAGCAGGTTTCTTCGTTATGAAATTAACACTCATATGCCGAGGCCCTGATAGAGGCAATCTCGATGTGGGTTTCGCAGGTGAATAATTATTTCCGTCAAAGCTAACACGGTAGTCAAACTCATTTCCGGCAGAAACTTTAACCTTTTTTAGCTGACGCTCAATCTCCTGTTGAAACAATTCCATATATTTTAGGCCAGCAGTATCAACTTGCTCATGAGTATATCCGCCTTTTGTTGTATACAAACGCTTGATGTCGGCCACTGCTTCTTCTATTGACGGCAAAGCTGCTGCGCGAATGCTTTCATTTGCCATTTGAATTGCATCAAGAGCGCGCTCAAGAATGAAATCCACGAAAGGTTGAAAGTCTCCACTGTCGGCAGCGCGCAACGATGATAAGTATTCTCTTCGGCTGTCTACGAGAATCAATAGAGGAACTGACGCATCTCGATCTCGATAAGTAAATGCCGATGCGAGCGCGCGGGCTACTCTCCCGTTTCCATCGGCAAAGGGGTGTATAACGACCAGCGCATAGTGAGCATAAGAAGCCTGCAATACAGGATGCGCTGAAAGAAAGGCTTCGCTGCGAAGCTCTTCGCACAGCCTATACATTTCCGTCGGTGTCATATCTACCGGAGCATAGGAATGTATTGTTCCATCAGCTTGCACGACATGGTTTGACAAATGTTTATATTCGCCCTTCGGCAACTGCTGCTCCTGCCATCCCATTTCAGTCCAAACTCTATAAGTATCTTGAGAAGCGCATATCTGCGCCTGAAGATTGCGAATCCATGCTTCCGCAATAGGAACTGCCTGAGTAGCAAAATCTAAAACATAATCGTAAGCGTGAAGCTGCGATTCGAAAAGCGCTCTGACTTGTGGCCCTTTTTGCTCTAATGCTGACTCCCACATCGCAGCTTGGGTTGCCACCGTGATAGTGAAGCCTTGATCTGTTTCATAGAGACCTTCAATCGCGCCTGTATCGAAGGACGCAGCACGTTTAACTATTTCAAGAGCGCGCGGCAGAAGATTGGGCGAATTTTCTCTTCGCTGTTTGAGTTCTGCGGTGTAACGATCCCAGCGAGTAGTATCCACATGGCATTTCAACCATTCTTCAAATGAGGGGAACGGTTTGTAAGCAGCATCCGCTTTTCGCAGGTCAATGCCCGATGCTATCGCTTTGCCTTTAAGCGGAGATTCTGTGGAACTCATGTTTCACCTCTCGTTTACACCGAATTTGATGATTCACTTCACGAAAACTTGTTCATCAGCATAATCCTCAATAGTTTACTCTATTCAATTCTTAAACTCTATCTGCGACGATTAACGCCTATTAAAAACTTGAGGGCGACCCGCGCGAGTCGCCCTCTTTTTGCTGTCAATCAAAACCTATCAATCGGTCGCTCGGTTAGCCCTTGAGCTTCCTCTTCGCTTCGGGGTAGGCAATCGCTCTTTCAATAGTGACCGCATTCGTGTTGACGATCTCTTTGTATATCGTCTGCGCGTTGGCCGCATCGCCCGATTTGTCATAAGCGCGAGCGAGCAGTAATTTATGGAACGGGTCGGTCAGATCGGTTTTCTTCAGATACTCGATGGCGGTTTTGTAATCGCCCGCTTCCAGTTTCAGATAACCGGCGATGTAATAATACGAAGGCCAGAACGGCTCGCCATCCTTGCCGCCTTCTTCGATCATCTTCTTGATTAGCTCGGCTTCTTTCCAGGCTTCTTCGTGCTTGCCCATCTTTGCGAGTGCGCGACCTTTGCCGTGATGCAAGCGTCCGAGCCAGGTCTTCTTTTGAGTCTCATCTATACTGCTGCCGGGCACGGTCGAGTAGCCCTTCTCGTAATACTTGATGGCCTCTTCGGGGCTGCCGTATTCAAGATGCACACGAGCAATCGAATTCCAGATGAAGACTGGAGGGAATTGCTTGTCCTGGCCCGCCTGCACATACGCGGCCTCATACTCCCCGAGCGCTTTCAGCGCCGCTTTCGTATCGCCTTCATAAATGTAGGTATAAACTATCCCGTAACCGGGGCCGAACGGCGCGGTGTTCGGCGCTTTCTTGCTGAGCGCCACCTTGAACATATCGCGAGCCTTGCCGTAATCACCTTTGAGTAATGAAAGGTTGCCAATGAAGCTGTAGGCGCGCGGCGTGCTGCCGTCAATCTGAATAGCTCTTTCAAATGCTGCCTTCGCTTCGTCGAACTTTCCTTTATTCGTGTAGACCTGGCCGAGCAGCATTTGCACCATGCGCTCATCCGGGTATTGCTTGCTGAGGTCTGTGAAGATGGCGAGCGCTTCATCAGGCTTTCCCGCGCGCGTAAGCAGCACGGCTTCGATGTAGCGGCGTTCGCCGTCGGATGCTTTCTTTGAAAGCTCGACGGCTTTGTCTATGCTGGGCTTCGCTTCGGCGGGTGAATTAGCGGTTGTGCCGACCAGGTAGTGGCCGAATGCGAAATTCGGGTCGGCTGTGACAGCTTTTTGGGCTAAGGCAGCAACATCAGGGCCGAATTGAAAAGTTTCGATGCGATAGACGACCTGGGCGACGGCTTCTTTAGCCTCTTTGGAGTCTGTGGTGAACTCGATCTTCTTTTTGCCGTTCGCTTTGTCAGATGCGGCAAAGGCGCTCACAGACAGGAATAACATTACAGCGATTACCACTTTTGTGTGATAAAGAAATTTGCTGATTTTCATCCTCTCGCTCCTTGTTTGGATAGTTTGTCTTTTGCGCAATCAGGGCACTGTTAGCGCGAACACACAAAGATTGAACTTGAGCCGGAACTCTTATAACGTTCTACTCCGGCGGGAGGTTTCTTTGGTTAAGGCTGTCAGCGAGTGTTTGACAACTTTTTACAACTCGGCATTTCAAATCACGCCCAATCGGTGGCCTACTTTCTGAAACGCTTCAAGCGCGCGGTCTAGTTCCTCGCGCGCGTGAGCGGCAGAAATCTGCGCGCGCAATCGCGCTTCGCCTTTAGGCACAACCGGATACCACAGCCCCTTGATGTAAACGCCCTCAGTTAAAAGCTGGCGGCTCATGTCCTGAGCAATCGCGGCTTCGCCCAGCATCACGGGCACAATCGGGTGACGGCCTTCGATGATCTCGAAACCCAATCGCACTATCTCGCGGCGGAAATATTCCGTGTTTTCGCGCAGGTTGTTGACTATCGAAGGGTCGTTTTCAATCAGATTGATCGCTTCGATTGAAGCCGTGACTACGGATGGCGGCATCGTGTTGGAGAAAGTATAAGGGCGGGACTTCTGGCGCAGGAACTCGACGAGCGGCGCGCGGCCCGCGATGAAGCCGCCCGATGCGCCGCCTAAAGCTTTGCCGAACGTGCCCGTTATCACGTCAATCTCGCCATACACGCCAAGCTCTTCGGGCGTGCCGCGCCCTGTGCGACCGAGCGCGCCCGAGGCGTGCGATTCGTCAACGAATAAAAGCGCGTTGTTCTCTTTTGCGATAGCGACAAGCTCGACCAGCGGCGCAAGCAAGCCTTCCATCGAGAACACGCCGTCGGTCGCGATGATCTTGATGCGATAATTTTTGTCGCGGTCTTCCGCGAGCATCTCGCGCAAATGATCGAGGTCGCGGCTGCGGTAGAGACGCGAGACAGTAGGCTTTGCAATCTGGCGGCACAAGCGCACGCCATCAATGATGCTGGCGTGATTGAGCATGTCGCTGTAGATGACATCTTGATAATCGGTCTGCCCAAAATCATTAGCCAGGAGCGCCGCAAAAAACGCTTCATTCGCAGCGAAACACGATGAATGCAGTATCGCGGCTTCGCATCCGACGAACTTCGCAATTCTTTGCTCAAGCTCAAGGTGTATCGGCTCGGTCCCGCAAAGGAAACGCACAGACGCCATGCCATAGCCCCACTCGTCCAGGCCGCGATGCGCGGCCTCTTTAACGCGCGGGTGGTTTGCAAGACCCAGGTAGTTATTCGATGCAAGCATCACTACGCTGTGGCCTTCGACCGTAACAGAGCTGCCCTGCTCGCTTTCGAGCGGCACTTCATATTTGAACGTCATTGCTTCCTGGATGTTGGCGAGTTCGCGGTCGAGCGTCGTGTAAAGTTCGCTAGGGTTCATTTCAAGCTCCTGATTATTTCAAAATCGAAAGAACATCTAGCTTACCCGCCTCGCGCTCCTTCTTCAAACGGACAAAATCATAAATCGAAATTTGAGTCTAAAGCCACATGTCAGTTAATGTCTCATGGAATAATCTTGATGGTCAGAAGTATACATATTTAAGTGCTGTGACAATGGGTGTAATATGAAAATCATTTCATTAAACGTCGGGCTGCCGCGAGAGATAGTCTACAAAGATCGCAGCATCGTAACAGGAATATTTAAAGAGCCTGTCGAAGGGCGCGTCCGTGCGCGAAAGCTCAACCTCGATGGCGACCGGCAAGCTGATCTCAGGGTTCACGGCGGAGCGGAAAAGGCCGTTTACGCTTACCCGTCGGAGCATTACGACTACTGGCGCGACGAGTTGCCGGATACAGAACTTCCATGGGGAATGTTCGGCGAGAACTTTACAGTCGAAGGCTTGAATGAAAAAGAGGTCAACATCGGCGACCGCTTTCGCGCGGGCGAGGCTGTGTTTATGGTGACCCAGCCGCGCATGCCCTGTTACAAGCTCGCGGCGAAGTTCGGACGCGACGACATCATCAAGCGATTCTTGCGAAGCGCGCGCTCGGGATTCTACCTTTCAGTAATCGAAGAAGGCGAAGTCGGCGTGGGCGATGCCATCGAGCTTGTAAGCAAAGACGAGAACAATATTACCGTTACCGACATCACGCAGTTGTATGTCAGCAAAGGTAAAAATCAAGACTTGCTGCGCCGCGCCGCCGTGCTTGAAGCATTGCCCGCAAGCTGGCGCGATTACTTCCTGGATCGGATAGAAGAGCATTGATGAGAGACCCATATTGATAGGAGACTCACCAGATGGCAACAAAATATGACGCGATCATCATCGGCACGGGGCAGGCGGGGCCTTCGCTTGCGGGGCGGCTGGCAGGCGCAGGAATGAAAGTGGCGGTCATCGAGCGCAAGCGGTTCGGCGGCACCTGCGTCAACAACGGCTGCATACCTACGAAGACGCTCATCGCAAGCGCGCGCGCTGCTTATGTGGCGCGGCGCGGCGCGGATTTCGGAGTGATGATTAACTCGCCTGTCACTGTTGACATGAAAAAAGTCAAAGCGCGTAAAGACGATGTTGTGCGCCGCTCGAACGAAGGCGTAGAGAAGTGGATGAAGACCACAGAAAACATAACGGTCTATGAAGGCCACGCGCGATTCGAGTCGGCGCACACTGTTCGAGTCGGCGATCAGTTGCTGGAAGCCGAAAAAATATTCATCAACGTCGGCGGTCGCGCGTCCACTCCTCAGATGCCCGGCCTCGATCAAGTCTCCTACCTCAACAATTCGAGCATGATGGATGTGGATTTTCTGCCTGAGCACTTGCTCATCGTCGGCGGAAGCTACATCGGTCTGGAGTTCGGCCAGATGTATCGCCGCTTCGGAAGCGAAGTCACTATTGTTGAGAAAGGGCCGCGATTGATTGCCCGCGAAGACACGGATGTCTCTGCGGCCATCAAAGAGATTCTGGAAAACGAAGGCATCAATATTCAGCTCAACGCCGAGTGCATAGGCGTTGAGCGGCAGGGCGATAAGATCGCAATGAATCTCAATTGCGACAGCGGCGAAAAAATTACCGGGTCTCATCTGTTGCTTGCAGTCGGTCGCATCCCGAACACAGATGATCTGGGTTTGGAAAAAGCAGGCATCAATGTAGACAAACGCGGCTACATACAGGTAGACGATCAACTTTGCACCAACGTCGAAGGCGTGTATGCGCTGGGTGATTGCAACGGGCGCGGCGCTTTCACTCATACGGCGTACAACGACTTCGAGATCGTAGCGGCTAATTTATTAGACAACGATCCGCGCCGCGTGAGCGACCGCATCACGGCTTATGCTCTCTACATTGATCCGCCTCTGGGCCGAGGCGGAATGAGCGAAGCCGAAGTGCGAAAGTCCGGGCGAAAAGCTTTGCGCGCGATACGACCTATGGAGCGCGTTGGCCGCGCATTCGAGAAGGGCGAGACTCAAGGGTTCATGAAAATTCTTGTGGACGCCGAAACGAAACAGATACTGGGCGCGTCGCTGTTAGGCATCGAATGCGACGAGATCATTCATATAATACTCGATGTGATGTACGCCAAAGCGCCTTACACAGTGATCCAGCGCGCGATGCACATTCATCCAACAGTGGCAGAGTATCTGCCGACTATGCTCGGTGAGTTGGAACCGTTTGAATAATACAAGATATAGAAGCAGTTCACCGCAGAGACGCAGAGGACGCAGAGATTACACAGAGATTTTTGTATTTACCTCTGCGTCCTCTGCGTCTCTGCGGTGAATAGACTAATCATTTGCTTCCGCCATCGGGCGCGAGGAAAAGTTTAACCGCTTCGTGCGAGCGCACCATCTCAAATCCTCGCTCGAACTCTGAGAGCGGAACCGGCTCGCGCGTGATTATCTTTTCGAGCCGCGATTTCAGTTGCGACTTTTCAGAAGCGAGCAGATCGAGCATGGCGTGCCACGTCTCGAACATTCTTCTTCCAAATATGCCTTTGATCGTAACGCCTTTCCATACGGCGTACTTGCCGAAATCGAATGAACGCAGCGGGCGCGCGGGTATTCCGAGCAATAAAATCTGCCCGCCGTTTTTCACCAACCCTCCGGCGTCGTTATAAGCCGCTTCGGCTCCGCTCATCTCCAGTATCACATCAATGCCGCCGCCGTGTTCGCTGCTCGCCCGCTCGAAAAGCTCTTTGCGCTGGCCGGGCGCGGCTTCTTCGTTCGTGTCGAAGCAAAAATCTGCGCCAAGCTCGCGCGCCGTCTCGAATCTATTTGCGAGATGCTGTGCGCTGAAGCTGCCGTGCGGGTTTGAAAAGTCCGTGATGTAGATTCGCGTAGCGCCGAGCGTGCGCGCCACAGCCGCGGCCATCAATCCTTGCGCGCCACACCCAAGTATCGCAACCGTTTTGCCTTCGACGCCGCCTTCCATAACCGTGTGGACGGCGTTGCCGAGCGCGTCAAGGAAAGCGCCGAAGCGCGGCGGAATTATTTCGCGCCCGCCGAAGTCTTCCAGATTGATCAGGTTTTCCGACGGCACGACGACATATTCTGCGAATGCGCCGTCCAGATGAAGACCTTTGACGCGGATGTTTTTGCAGATGTGTCGCTGGCCCGTGCGACATTGCTGGCAGTGGCCGCAACTGATGTGCATTTCGCTCGTGACGTAATCGCCTATCCTGACGAGTCCCGGATCAACGTCTTCGCCCATCTCTGCCACCTCGCCGCAAAATTCGTGGCCGACGATGATCGGCTGATAGAGCGCAACGTCGCCGCCGTTGTAAGCGAGCATTTCGTCGCGCATGCCAGGTCGGGATGTGATTTGATAGATGCTCTGATCGGTGCCGCAAATCGAAGCAGCTTCGACGCGAATCTTCACATCGCTGTGGCCCACACGCGGCTCCGGTTCTGTCTCGACAAACTGTAGCCCGTCTTCTGTGAGACTTTGTTTTTTGAGTGCTTGCATACATTTCTCCTATCACATGGATTATAGCGGCCAAGTATGCCCGAACGGCAACGCTTAACTCTCTTTGAGTTGGGCCTGAACTTTCTTCGGCAATTTTTGAAAGACCATCTCGTATGAATTCTTGATCAAGCTTTTGATTTCGGAATCCTTCAGCGCATCGAATCGTTGAAGCGAGACCCACTTGTTCCGAGCCATGTAAGGCGCGGGGATGATGCCGTCCAGTTCGATCAGTTCTTCAAACTTTTCAGGCGTGCATTTGAATGCGAGCTTGTTTGAAGCCGCCGGTTCGAGAGCGATCACGGCAAACATTTTTCCGCCGATGCGAAACAACAGGTCATCGTCCCATTGAACGCCTTCGGTCGCGTGCGGAAGCGCAAGGCAAAAGCTTCTTATAGATTCATTGTCCATATTGATTACAAGACCTCCGACGCGGCGCGGCGCAAGCGGTCCATGACGGCTGCGCCTTCGCCGCTTTCGCCGATGCCTTCGACGATAATCACGTCTGCGCCGCGCTCGTCCATATCGCGCAACGTCGAGTAAATCGAATGCGCGTAAACGTCGGCGCTGTTTTCTAAAACGACCGGTTGAAAGTTCTGGTCAGCGATGTCAACCGGAGTGTGGCCGATGAAACCCACAACACCTTCTCTGAGATGATCTTTGCAAAGCTGTGTGATTGATTGTTGTGAATCTTGCTCGACCAAGACGACGCGGGCGCGCGGGCTGTAATGGCGGTGGCGAGTGCCGGGCGAGCGCGCAAACTCTTCTTCTTTTTTTGCGTGCTCAACCGGCCCCGTAGTCTCTGCGATCTGTTCTCGTGTGATCCAACCGGGCCTGAGCAGCAGCGGGACATCGCTCGTCATGTCGAGCACCGTTGATTCAATTCCAATGTTTGTGGTGCCGCCATCTAAAATCATTTCGATTCGCCCGCCGAGATCGAGCGCAACATGCGCGGCTGAGGTCGGACTGGGTCTGCCGGAACGGTTCGCGCTCGGCGCGGCAATCGGAGTTCTGGCTCGACCAATCAATTCAAGCGCGATTTTGCTCTGTGGCATTCGCACGGCGACCGTAGGCAAGCCCGCCGAAACTGACAACGCGACTTCAGATCTGCGCTTTAACACGAGCGTCAAGGGGCCGGGCCAGAATTTTGCAATCAACGCTTCGGCTTTCCGAGTAACATCGCTCGCTACGCGGTCGAGCATATCTCGGTCGCTCACATGAACGATTAATGGATTGTCTGCCGGGCGGCCTTTCGCTTCAAAAATCTTTTGAATAGCCCGTTCGTTCATTGCATCTGCGCCAAGCCCGTAGACTGTCTCTGTAGGAAATGCAACCAACCCTCCGCTGCGAATGATTCGAGCGGCTTGCTCAATAGCCTCTTCTTGCGGACGGTCAGGATTTAGCCGGACGATTTCGGTCATTTCGCTCTTGATGCGCGCGATGAAATCTTCGAGCGACATAGAGACTTCATCGCGTGTTTTATGGTACATCACACGCGGCGCGACGAAAAGGAAAACAGTATGCGGCGAATGAATGTCAGCGCCATTCAGTTAGAAGGGGATTCACCGCAGAGGCGCAGAGGACGCAGAGATTACGCAGAGGTTTTATCTTTTCTCTGCGCCCCCTCTGCGTCCTCTGCGCCTCTGCGGTGAACTATCTCCACCATTCATAGACTCTGATTTTCAGAATTAAATTTTTCTCGTAGTGCGTCAACGAATCGAGTGATTGTATCTGGAAGAGGCGAAGTAAACTCCATCCACTCGCCGTTTGCCGGATGATGAAACGCGAGCCGCCACGCGTGCAGGCACAGCCGCGCAGGATATCGGTCAGTGATTAGAGATGAGTCTTTACTGGCCGCTGTTGCGTAAAGCTCGTCGCCGAGAATCGGATGGCCGTAATAAGCGCAATGTATTCGCAGTTGATTTGTGCGGCCAGTGACCGGTTCTAACTCAACAAGCGTTACCTGATCGAATCTCTCACGGACGTTGAATCTGGTCACAGCGGTTTTGCCATTCTCTATCACCCACCAACGAGGGCGTCGTTCGTCATCGCGGCCAATCGGAGCATTCATCTCGCCTTCGTCTTCGCTCATCCTCCCGCGAGCCAACGCGAGGTAGCGTTTCTCAACAAGTCTTCGCTGGAAATGGCGCGACAGACGGCTCAACGCATGGTCGGTTCTGGCTATGACCATCAAACCTGATGTAGCGCGGTCGAGCCTGTGAACGAGGCCGGGCCTTTCGAGCGAATGCTGCTGGCCGTGCGCGGGAGTCGTGATTGCTGATTGCTGATTGTTATAGAAGTCCCGATTGAAATGATAAGCGAGCGCATTGGCGAGCGTGCCGCGTTTGACATTCAGAGTCGGATGGACGAGCATCCCGGCTGGCTTGACGACTACGATCAGATGCTCGTCTTCGTGCAGGATTTCAAGCGATACAACGTCAGGCTCCATCGCCGTCGGAGCGCCTTCATCGAAAGCTATCTCTACAAGATCGCCTGCTGCGACGCGCCAACCTCGTTGCGCCGCGATTCGATTTATCGTGCAAACGCCCGCGCCGACCAAATTGGCTATTCGCATGCGCGACAGGCCGCCGAACCTCGATTCAAGGAATTCATCGAGACGGCGGCCCGCATCTTCTTCAGTGATTTGGAACTGAAACGATTGACTCATTGAGTTAATCATTCATCCATCGCTTGAATTGTCAATGAGTCAATCTCAGTTACGGCGCTCAGTTTGAAATGGGAAAGAGCAACACCGTTCCATCCGTATGGGTCAATCTCAGCAACGCGCCCGGAATGTCGCGAGGCTTTTGGCCATTGCTCAGATTGCCTTTTTGCTCTATAAACCGGCCCTTCTTTTTAATCTTGAAATCTTTGTTAAACGTCAGGCAGTCGAGCACGCCGGGCGCAATCACTTCAAGTTTTATTCCGTTGACAAAGCCTGAGCCTTCGATTTTTACCTTGCCAGCCGCTTCGACTGATTCGACCACAGGCAGTCCCGCGATTACATTCGGAGTGAATCTGGGCACGTTGATTATCACCACAGAATTGTCGGGCTGGCCGCAGGCAACATAAGCAAGGCGAGGTTGCTGCACGCCTGGAGGCGGAACCTGATTCGGGTCAGGTATGCAGCTTATGCCGCGCGGCTTGGGGCAAGAAGCCAGGGTGAAGGGTGGAGCAGAGACTACCTGATCTATGCGCGCGTCGAGCAGCCCGACGATTCCGAGCGCATCGTTGGTGAAGGCCAACAGGTTGTTGTCGCACTGTGCGATGCCGAATGGCCCGCCGCCACCGCCGCCCGCTCCCGGCGTCGTACCTGTCATCGGGTCGAGCACGAGCGGCGCATCCGGCGCGGCTATGCCTGTCACACCTGGGCTGCCTGTCCCGTTGCCGCGCGTCGTGTCGTCAAAAGTAACGCGAACAAACTCATCTTCGCAGGTGTCGAATTCCGCGATAGCGCCGTTCGGAAAGACATCTCCTTCGGTCCCCCAGTACGTGACGTAAAGGTTGCCGTTCGCCGATGACACAACACCCTTCCATGGATTTTTGAGAAGCGCACCCGCAGGCGGTTGAGTCGCTCCGGCTGGGGTGGGAAGCGTTGCGTGAGGAGCCGGTATATCTTTGATCTTTTTATCGGTCTTCGGGTCAATGACTGAAATGCTGCCGTCGCCGAAATTGGTGACATAGACTTTGGAATTGTTGATCGAGACAGTGCAACTCGACGGATCAAGGCCCACAGGAATTTCAGCGATCTTCTGATTCGTTGTGCCGCTTATCACATCAACGCGGTTTGCGCCTCCGCAGGGAACATAAATCTTTCCGCCATTGATAGGCACCATTGCCGGGAAGCGCGGCCCTTTGCCGACGTTGACCGTGAGCGCCTGAGTTAAAGTTCCGTCAGCCGCTATCGTCATAACAGCAACCTTGCCATCGCCAACCGTCGAGTAATCTATGGGGAACTCTTTCGATGGAACGGTGTTGGAACCGAATAGCGTGACGAACAGCTTATTGGCCCCGACAATAGACGCAATGCCAAACGGTCCATCCGGCGTGCCTCCGGGGCCATCACCCACCTCAAAGTTTTGGAAAGCGTTATCTGCCGTTTTAATTACAGTTATATTGTCTGAAACAAGATTGGTTACAAAAACGGTTTGGGAAGTACTAAACACTGACCAGGGTTCGACCGCGAGCGGGTCCTGGATTTTCGCAAACGTCACCGCATCCACTGCTCCTGTTTCGACCGTCGCGCGAATCAGGAAGCTGCCCGGATGTTCGCAGAAAGTTGTTCCGGGAAATTGCACGTCGGAAAATTGTGTCCACAAAAGGCCATTGTTGACTGTAAAGAATGATTCCGAACCGGCGGGGTTTGATTTGCCTGGGATGTCATAAAACGCGGCGAAATCTGCGACGCCGAAGTCATCTAGTACGCCGACAACAAAGCTGCCGCTTTGAATCGTCAAAGGCGTGACCAAACTGAAAGTCATTGTAGATTCAAAATCGCCACGCACGCGCCCGACGAACGAGGCGTCCGGTTGCTGTTCACTGTCCGGGCCGTCTTTTTCAGGATCAACGAAGACGACTATGCGAAACAGCGCATCGCGTTTGACTTCGCGGCCTATAGCGTTTGTGCGGTTGAAACCGATGTTGACTGAGCGCAATGTCGCCGGATAGCTTGCGGGCGTAAGCTGGTTGACCCATCCGAAACCGCCTACGCCTCTGATCGCCGGAGGCGTACCCAGTATGCAGTCGGCAGCGCCATCGTCAATCGAAATCTCGTTCGTCGCGGCTGGTGTCACACTTTGCGCGGTAACAATTGAAGTTGAAGTGTGTTGAAAGTAAGAATAGGACAAAACGAGCGCAAGCACTATCAACAGAGTGCAAGCGCGGGCGGGGGCAATTATTTTTTTCATAATCATTCACCTAATGTCAAAGCAGTTACCCTGACTTGAGTTTCAGCAACCAGATAAGCCGCATCAGCGCCTGAATTTCGCAAACAGGCAAATAGCGACTTACGACCATTTGAGAGTCCGCCGACCTGGGCACATCACGCGTAAAAAGAGATCGAACTGCAAAAACGACTTTAATGCACTGAAGGTATTTCAAGATAGCACATAATATGCCATCAAGACGAAATCGAAATGCATTACGCGCAATCTTCATTTTCGCTGCATGTTTGCCAGTTTAATCTTTGCAGTTTGTAAATCCTTTAAGTAAACTTGGCAACAAATTTTCCAAAGACTCGGCAATAAAGTACCGGCTATGGAAAGACAGTAAGCACTGAGCGGAATATGAATATCCCGTTTGCTCTGTATCACTGTGATACTCGTGTTCGGGAAATGATCTTCAGGAGGATAATAAAAATTAATAGATCAATCCTCTGCTGTCTCTGTGCCAGGGTGTCTTAAACCTCAGGAGGTTGGCGATAGCGTTGTTGCTATCGCTCATCGTGACTCCGACCGTTTATGCAATGTTGAATCGCAAGCGCGTCACTTAACATACAGAAGAAATTTCACCGCAGAGGCGCAGAGGACGCGGGATGGTCGATGATGTGCTTCGCACGCGGCGGCGGCGCAGAGGTTAATATTTTCTCTGCGTAATCTCTGCGTCCTCTGCGCCTCTGCGGTGAACTACCTTGAAATCTCACGGGCGCGACGAAAGTCGAACCGGCGTCTCAGGGTTTAGCCTGCAAGGGTCTTTCGATTGCGCGCCCGCTCGATTGCGCGCCTCTTTCGCAGTCGCAGACAACGTGCGCTCATCCAGATGCACGACTCCGCATTCAAGCTCTCTCACGCGAGCGTTCAACAGCTCTACTTCGCTGCGCAATCTATCTATCTCAGGATTGCGCCCGGTCTGAGACGGAGCCGAACTTATTGAACCGATAGACTGCTGTTGCAGTCTGCTTATGTTCGACTCGATGGAATACAATCTCTGTTCGAGCGAACTGATGCGACGGTCAAGGCCGGTCACATCCTGCGCGCCGATGGCAGCAGGCTCGGAAGAATTTTTTCCTCGATAAGCCTCGACTCCTGTCGCCACTACGGCACAGAAAACCAGTATCCAAACACCAATTCTTATGATTTGCATTTTCATTTCTCCATCAATGTTTACGGAAAAGCCAATATCAGTAGCGTCAGCGCAACGGCCATAATAAGAGCACGCAGATGAATGCGCCGTGCTTTCTCGCGTAGCTTCGCTTTTCGCATGGAGTCTTCAATCTTTTGTTCGCCCGCATCCATGTTGCATGTTCCGCGCGCTGCCAACGCTATGCAGGTCTTCTCGCGCGCCTGAAAATATCCAAGCGCAGCCATCCATAACGGGAAAAAGATGACTAGCCGAACGAGTCGCGGCGCACCGTACCCGATCATCACAATCGTTAAAGCCACGCTCGCAATTAACGCGACTCTTCCAAGCAGGCGGCGCTTGAATTGTTCGCGCGGGCCGATGTTGATCTCAAGTTGATCTGCTCCGCTTTTATCGGCTCTTACTCTCATTTTTTACTTGTCAGAGGCGATTGTGGCAATTGGTTGCCCCTCTGTAACACGCTGGCCTGCGCGCACGCTGATAACCCTGACGACGCCGGACGAAGGAACGCGCACGCTGATGACCTGCTCGCTCGGTTTTGAGGGCGGCGGCGCTTGAGCGCGCCCCTGTTGAACTATCAAATTGCGCTGTGCGCTTTGAGCCGCTTCTTTCGCGCGTTGCAATTTCTCTTGAGCTTGCTGATACTGCGCGCGCGCGGCGTCCAATTCCGCTCGTGATGCGGAGCCGGAAGCGACAAGCGGCGTAACGCGCTGAACCTCGACGGCTGCGCGCTGAACCTCCGCCTCGTCAGCCTTAATCTCTCTTTGCGCTGCAGCGTTAGCTGCTTGCGCTCGCGCCTGAGAATCATCTGCCTGAGGTTGTTGCGCGGCTGGCGTTTCCGGTTGCGCGGCGATCTCTAAGATGACGGCGTTTTCATTCACCGCTGCGCCTTCGCTCGCAAGCACGCGGCGCACTATGCCCGTTGCGGTCGCATTGACGACTACGAGTCCGCGCGGGCGTTCGCCGCTATCTGACGACCGGCAAGCCGTCGCTGCTGCGACAAACGCACACAGCGACATAAGTCCGAGCAACCGTCGAGCGTTCTCAAACGACCAGGCTTGCTTCGATTCGAGCAGATCTGCGCGCATATCTTAAACCTCTCGTGATTCATTCAGGAGACGCCAATGCGCGATGTTCCAGTTGGCGAGTCGGCGTATCAGTTCGCACTGTAATATTATTTACTTGCAGCGTCGAGCCGGTCGCGCGCTGAAAATCGGCTATCGCCTTATTGAGGTCGGTCTGCGCCTGAAGCTCGCGGCCTTGCGCGGCTGTCAAATCGGTCTGACGTTGCAGGACAAGGAACGTTGTCGAAAGGCCCGCCTGAAAGCGGCGCTGCTCGCTCGCGTATTGCTGCTCGGACGATGAGCGCGCGCTTGCTGCTGCGGCCAATCGCGCCTCCGCCGAACGCACTGCTTGAAGCGCGTTTCGCACTTCGGTTTCGATCTGCTGCTCAAGCTGCTGGCGCTGCGTATCTATGCGGCGGCCTTCTGCGAGCGAGCGCCCATAGTTTGCTTCAGCCGTTCGATTGCCAACGGGAAAAGAAAAGCGGACGCCTGCGCGAGCCGTCGGAAAAGCTCGATTAAAGATATTTCTGAGTGATTGGTTGTAGCCGCCTATCAGCACATCAGAGATCGTTCCGACAGGCAAAGAAGGCGGCAGCGCCGGAAGCCCCGCAATCGCCGAAAGCTCGTTGACGCGATCTTGAAGCGCTTGATTGGAAAAAAAGTTTGTGTCCCGGTCAATTGGAGTGCCTGCCAGCCCCGTCGCCGTGTATGTGCCGATCAGATCAATCTGCGGCTTCGTTTGATCGTTATAAAAGCGCGTGTTGATTTGGTTGATGTCTCGACTGGCTTTCAACTGATCTAGCTCCGGTCGGTTCGCGAGCGCGCCGGTCAGAGCTTGATCTATCGGCACGCGCGGCGGCTCAAGCGTGACCGGAGTTATGGGCAGGATAGCGCGCGACCACAACGGATCAACACGTTTTGCAAGCATCAATGACTTCAAAGTATTTTCTGCGCGCGTCACCGATTCCTGTGCGACGTAGACGTTCTGCTCGAAGGTCGTCACCTGCGTATCGGCTGCGACTACATCAATCGGCGCAAGTATCCCTTGCTCAACTTGCCTGCGATTGCTTTCAACCTGCGTGCGAGCTTGTTTGACCGCATCAATCTGCACCTGCAGGTTCCTGAGCGCGAACGTCAAATCCCAGTATGCCTGCTGAACTCGCGTGATAGTTTCAATCGCTCGCTGGCGAAACTGAGCATCGGTCAGCGACACATTCTTTTTCGCTATCTGAATGCGACGGCGGTTGTCGTCAATTCTCAACCCGCGCCAAAGAGGCTGCGTGTAGGTGAAGGTCAACGCGGAAGGGAACTGTGGGTTGAGCGAAGCGAAGAGGTTGTCTGTTGTCGTCCGCGACGACGTGAAATCTACTTGATAGTTGCCGCCAAAGAACGGAGAGAATCCGCTCAACCGCGCATTGCCCGTTGCGTCAACCGTCGTCGTCTTGCCGTTAGCGCCTCCGCCGATGAGCGAGCTTACTGGCGTGACGCGGCGTTCGTAGTAGCTTTCTGAAGAGAGCACCGGATCGAATACGCCTCGCGCCGCTTTCAAATCGAACTGCGACATCTCTACATCTATGCGCGAAGCGTTGATGTCGTTGTTGTTGGATAAGGCTAAAGCTATAGCTTCGTTCAAAGTGATCGGCGCTTGATTGGCTACGTCAACGCCTACTCTTTCGGCAGAAGGCAAGGGGCGGATAGGCGCTTGATAATCGGGTGCGACGGGCGGCGGCGCGGTCGGCAACTGCGGCGAAATTATAGCGCCCGCATCGCCTACGCGCTGCTGCATGCCGGGTTGAGCAGACTGTGACGGCTGATTCTGTATGTTAGGGTTTGCCGGTTGTTGCTGCTGTTGCAATTGCTGTTGCTGTTGTTGCTGCGGCTGATTAGGCTGCGGCTGATTCTGTTGCCCGGGCGGAGGCGGTTTCGGCGGTTGCTGCTGTTGCTGTTGTTGCGAGCGGCGCAGCCTCTTCGTCTCAGCCGCGCCCGTCGCAGTGATAACGAGCAAACAGATTAAGCCTGATGCCATCAGTCGCACTAATGCGCTCGGCCTGCGGGGTAAAAGATTAATCACCGGATAGTCCATCAATATGCCCCTCCTTCTTCGGTTTATTAGCTAAACCACTTTGCGATTTCGATCTGAAAGCGCCCAACACAGACGAGCCAGCTTCTGCAAAGCGGCGGCGCATCGCGCCCGTCGCTTTCTTGTAGCGATTGCCAATAGCCGACCACAGAGGCAATTCGCCGAGGTCTTCAAACAGCGAATAAAAGACCGGCACGGCGAGCAAGGTGAGCAACAAACAGAGCGATTGTCCGCCGACCACAAGCACGCCGATTGACCTGTTAGTTCCTGCCCCCGGCCCTGTTGAAACGACCAGCGGCATCATGCCTGCGACCAGCGCGATGGTTGTCATCAGAATGGGGCGGAGCCGATCTCTGTTTGCTTGAATTATCGCGTTGTAACGCTGCATCCCGCGCGCGCGCAAACCGTTCGTATGATCTATCTGCAAAATAGCGTTCTTCTTCACGATGCCGAACAGCAGCAGCAGTCCAAGACCTGAAAAGATGTTGACCGTTTGCCCCGTCAGCAACAGCGACAGGATGCCGAACGGGATGGCAAGCGGCAGAGTCATCAGAATCGTTACGGGGTGAATGAATGATTCAAACTGCGCGGCCAACACCATGTACATAAAGCTGAAAGAGAGCATGATGGCCAGCCCGAAGTAGTAGCCTGCTTTGCCAAGCTCTTTCGATTGCCCGGCAAGTCCCGTCGTATAGCTTGGCTCGACGTTGATATCTTTGGCGAACTGGTTCAATTGATTGATGACAGCCGCCTGCGAACCGCCGGGCTTCACGTTGGCTAACAAAGTCACCTGCCGCTGGCGATTCAACCGCTCAATAGCAGACGGCCCGGTTGATTCTTCAACGCGCACGAGGTTATCGAGGCTTACCCATCCGGCCTTGGTCGAAGAGACGATCATTCGCTTCACATCGTCTGCGCTCTTGCGATACTCTCCCGTAGCTCGGACGTTCACATCATATTGATCTGTGCCCACGTTGAACGTAGAGACATCTTGCCCCGCGACAAAAATGTTCAGCGTCTGCGCGATGTCGCCAATGGTCACGCCCAGATCAGCCGCTCGCGCACGGTCTATCACGACGCGCAATTCAGGCTTGCCAGATACAAGCGTTGTATCCAGGTCAACCAAATCGGGAATGGTCTTCATCTTTTCCAGCATCTGGTCGGAATACTTCTGAAGCTTATCCAGACCGGGGCCGCTGATTACGAATTGAATATTCGCGTTGCGAAAACCTCCGCCGGAAATCGCCGCCACCTGTTGCACGGATGTACGCAACTCTTTCGGATATTTCCCAAGCAGGTCGCGCGACATCGCCATCAAGTCGTCCTGCGAAAGCTCGCGGTCTTTAATGTCTGCGAGCTTGACGTAGATGGAAGCGTTGTTGACGAGCTGCTGCTGGCCGCCGCCAACTGTCGTGAGCGTATCCGTGACGCCGGGCAATTGCTTAACATCCTTCGCTATGCGATCAACGACTGTGGACGTTGCCGCAAGCGAAGTGCCTTCAGCCGTGCGAACGTTTATTTCAAACTGCGACTGGTCGTCCACGGGCAGAAAGTTTTTGCCGACGAACATGAAAAGAGGCACTATGCTGAGGATTACCAGCCCGCACAAAAGCACAATCGTCCAGCGATGCGCCATTGACCATTCGAGCATCCACGTGTATGTGCGATCAATATATTTATAGAAACGTCGCTCTTTGGAAGAGCCCTTTGCCCCAGCGGGTTGATCCTCGACCTCGCCATCGGCTACCTCTGCCCGTTCGCGCGGCTTGATTAGTCGAGCGGCAAGCATCGGCGTCAGAGTGAAGGAAACGATCAGCGAAACGCCGATTGCGAAAGCCGAAGTCAAACCGAACGAAGACATGAATCGGCCAACGATGCCGCCCATAAAACCTACGGGCAAAAACACGGCCATCAGCGAGAGCGTTGTCGCAAGGACGGCAAGGCCGATTTCGCGCGTTCCTTCTACTGCCGCCTGAAACGGCGACATGCCTTTTTCTTCAACGAAGCGATAGATGTTTTCGAGCACGACTATCGCGTCGTCTATCACTATGCCCACCATCAATGTCAGCGCGAGCATGGTGATCTGATTCAAGGTGTATCCCATCGCCGCCATCAACCCAAAAGTTGTGACGATAGAAGTCGGAATAGCAATGGCCGCGATAAGCGTAGAACGAAAGTTCCACAGGAATAAGAAGACGACGATGGCCGCAAGCAGCCCGCCTTCAAACAGGTGCGTCTCGATTGAATCGAGCGCCGCTTTGATGAATATGGACTGGTCGCCAACGATTTGAGTTTTGACATCCTTCGGCAGCGTCGGTTGAATCTCGGCCAGCCTTTCCTTTATTCCGTCCGCCACGGCAACGGTGTTTTGCCCCGATTGCTTGGAGACGATTAGAGTCACGGCTGACTGGCCGTTCAAACGCGCTAAGGTTCGCAACTCTTCCGCGCTGTCTTCGGCGCGGCCAATGTCGCTGACCTTGACTGAATACGAGCCGCGCGTTGCGACGACCAGATTATTGAAGTCCGCAGGCTCCGTGATCTTTCCCATTGTGCGCACAGTAAGCTCGCGCACTCCTTCATCCACGCGGCCTCCGGGCACTTCCATGTTTTGCTGCCTGACGGCATCGGCCACCTGATTGACCGTGACGTTGAATGCGCGCAGCCGGTCGGGGTCAACCAGTATGCGTATCTCGCGCTCGCTTCCGCCGACGATCACGACCTGGCCTACGCCGTTGATGCTTTCGATGCGTTTCTTAATCTGCTTGTCAGCAAGGTCTGTCACGTCGCGGAGGTTGCGCGGCGCAGAGACTGCGATTCTCAGCACAGGCGCGGCGTCCGTATCCAGTTTTTGGACGACAGGCTCTTCGGCTGTCTCAGGCAGGTCGGGGATGACGAGGTTTACTTTATCGCGCACTTCCTGAGCCGCAACGTCTGCGTCCTTATCGAGGATGAATGTGACGAAGACCTGCGAAACGCCTTCGGTCGAAGTCGAGCGCAACTCATCTATGCCGCTGATGGTGTTGACCGCAGCTTCTACTTTATCTGTGATTTCGGTTTCGACTTCTTGCGGAGAAGCGCCCGGATTGGTCACCGTGACCGTAATAGTCGGCAGGTCTATCTTGGGGAACAGATCAACGCCGAGACTCATTAATGAAAAGAGTCCGACGACTGTCATCGCCAAAATCAACATCGCCGCGAATACCGGACGCCGCACGCATATCTCAGCTAGCTTCTGCATAATTCCTCTTTACACTATTGCCGCACGACCTCAGCGCCATCGTAGAGTTTGTCGAGATTGCTGATGGCAACCGTTTCTCCGGCGGCCACTCCTGATACGACTCGCACCGAATCGCCATCTTCTTCGCCCGTCTGCACTATGCGCAGCCGCGCGCTGTTGCCTTCGATCACGTAAACTGATGATGAATTCGTGTTTTCATCCTTGATGACAGCGGCGCGCGGAACGAACACGCCCGATACGCCGCCCTGCTGAATGATGCGCGCAGTAGCAAACATTCCAGAACGCAGTACGTTGTTCGGGTTGGTGATTTCGACTTCAACATTAATTGTGCGCGAAGTCACATCCAGCGCCGGATTAATAGCCGTGATTTTGCCATTGAATTCTCTATCGGGAATAGCAGAGACGGTTGCCAAAACATCCATACCCACATGCGCGAGCGCAGCTTCCGTTTCAGGAAGTTGAAGGTTTAATTTGATCGGATTGGTAAGCAGCAGCGTTGCGACCTTTGACGCGGGCGTGACGTATTCGCCAGCCGCAACGGGTCTGTCGCTGATGTAGCCTGAGAAGGGCGCTGTGACCGTAGTATCGCTGACAGACTTTTTTGCCAGCGCCGTTTGCGCGCGCGCGGCTTCGAGTTGCGCTTGAGCGACGGCAATGCCCTGATTGTTCTGACGCGCGACGTTTATAGCCACCTCATAGTTCTGCTTCGCCGATGCGGCTTGAGCGCGTGCGCTCTCGGCTTGAGTTCGAGCCTGATCGTAGACGGCCCGTGATACGTCGCCCGTCTCAACCAGATTCGCATAGCGAACTGCGTTCGTTTCGGCCAATCGGGCTTGCGATTCCGCCGCTTGATATTGCTGATACGCGGCCCGCACTTCGGGAATAGCATTCGGGTCAAAGCGGGAACCGGGACGAAGGCCGAGTTTCTCTTCGGCCTGCCGCACGGCGGATAGAGCCTGTTTTTCTGCGGCTTCGGCCTGCCTGAGTCGCAACTGGGCGTCGCGCGGGTCGAGGCGCGCAATTACCGCGCCCTTCATGACGAACGCGCCGACATCAACAGGGGTGGCGATCACCTGACCGGAAGTTTCCGGCGCTACGTCCGAACTTTCAACGGCTGTGAAACTGCCCGTCGCCTGTATGTAAGCGGGCACTTCGCGTGAAACGGAAAGGGCTGTCGCTACGGCAACCGGCCCGGTTTCGGCGGGCGCGGCTGAATTCGTGTTTTCCGTCGTCTTCGCTTTCGACCGCCCGCAGGCAGATAGCAAAACGAGGGCGGCGGATAAAAACACTGCGAGGTAGATTTTGCGATCAGAAAATAAACGTTGCATTTGAGCTAACACCTTTACTTTGTTCCAGGCTTTTTTGCGCGCTGTTTGGCTGAGGGAACGCGTCGCAGACCGGCTAAGAATAAACTGGTGAAATTCTTTATCGCGTCCTTGTCGGTGAGCTTCACAAAGTCGGCGCTGAATAGCCCCGTCATCATGGAATGATGTAGTACTGCTCCTAAAAATGATTGCACAGCCGCCGTCGCATCGCAATTACGAAAAGCCCTGTCACGCTGTCTTTGAAGAACGTAATTGCGAAGAAAATCATGAAGCGGGCGCAGTTGCTTGTTGCGAAAATTCTGTGCAAGCTCGTGCTTTTCAAGAGCAGAGTAGAGCATCAATCGCAGAAAATCCCTATCGCACCGGTGATGGTCTAATATTTTTGTCGCAAGCGTGCGAAACAGCTTTTCGTCGTCCCGGGCTTCTGCATGAGCGCGCAACTCGTCGAGACTTTCATTAAGTTTCGCCTCCGAAGCTTTGTAATCGAGGATGGCGGCGTAAAGATCGTCTTTGTTCTTGAAGTGGCGAAAAATTATCGCTTCTGTTACTCCCGCGGCAATCGCTATTTCTTTCGTCGTAGTTCCGCGAAACCCTTTTTGAGAAAAGAGCCGAAAGGCGGTCTCAATCAACTGTTGACGGCGGCCTTTTGCCGACATGCGACTTGTGCCCGGAGCCTTAGCCTTAGTTGAACGATAAGATTGTTTGCTGAGTTCTTGTGGCAACCTATCCCTCCTCGCTCGGATGTAAGTGAGTGTTTACTTACTAACAGATTATCATAGTGATTGCGATTGAATGCGTCAAGGCGGCTTCCTGACTTCGCGTTTCGGTATTAGACTGAATACTGCACGCTCTACAGGCATAGGAGGAGGCACGATGCAAGAGATACTGAAGGAGCGGGAAGACAGGCTGCGCGAGTATTTCGGGCTTTCGCCGCAGGATGAGCTTATATCTAAAAAAGCAGCCGAAATAGAATTGACCACGCCCATAAGAGAGCATCTTTCCCGGTTCAACCTGGAATGGCACGTTATCCCATCCAACCGGGCTGTGCCCTTAGATGACGCTTACATAAAGCGGCTCTACCCGATGTGCGCGCGAAACTTCGCAAAACATGGCGCTTACAGCCGAAGCTGTCGCGAAGCGCTCGTCCAGGGCCACAGCCGCCATCAGGGGCGCATCATTGGAGTAGAAACCACACAAAAACCCAAGTACCTTCCCGGCAACCGGCAAGTCTATGGCACGCCTTATGGCTTTGACTCCACTGCCGACCCGTTTGCGCAGTACCTGGGTCGCGCGGGCTTGCTGACCGGGACGCGATTCGCGCACAATTATGCTTCGCTTCGCGAGTTGGTCAATCTTATTAACAACGAATGGCAGAAGCTTTTCTTGTTGCCGCGCGGCTATCGTCTCACGATATGCCCGCCAGCCGTGTTCAACCTGCTGGGAACTGTCTTTCATTCGGAGTGGAGCGAAACGGAGTCTCTCGAACTAGGCTTCTATCGCGACGCTCACGGCAACGCTAAATGCTACGCGGTCGGCTCGAACGCGCCGGGCGACTTCTCATACATTCACCATATTGAAACGGATTCTGACTGGACTCTGCTTGGGTTTCGCACGGCGCTTGTGCCAGAGTAGGCTGCCCGGTTATTCAAGACTTGAGCGACAACGCTTCCTGGCGCACTTGCGGGTCTGTGTCGTCAAGCGCGAGATCAACAAGTCTGTTCGCCTTCTTCGGATCAAGGCGCGCGAGCGCCCACAGCGCGTGACTGCGAATGAGCGGTTCAGGGTCATGATTTATTCGCTCGACGAGCGCGGGCACAGCCGTCGTGCAGTCAATGTTACGGGCTACGACGGCAGCATTGCGCAGCAGACCTCGGCGCTTGGGCCGCGTGAGCGGAGTGCCGCGAAATCGCGCGCGGAACTGCTCATCCGTGTCTATTGAAAGCAGCTCGGCTAAATCGAGCCTCGCGCCCGCGCCTGCTTCCGCGTGAAGCTCAGGCCAGGCGGTGTCGGAAGAGAAGCGATTGAAAGGGCACACATCCTGGCACACGTCGCAGCCGAACACCCATTCGCCAACGCCTTCTCTGAGATCGTGCGGTATCGCACCTTTGTTTTCGATTGTTAGATAAGAGATGCATCGCCTGGAATCGAGTTTGTAAGGCGCGGCAAAAGCATCAGTCGGGCAAGCCGTAATGCAACGACTACAACTGCCGCAACTGACTTTGCTTTCGCTGGGGTCTGCGGGCAGGTCGAGGTCAACGAGTATCTCGGAAAGAAAAAACCACGAGCCGCTTTTTGGTTGGAGCAGGTTTGTGTTCTTGCCGAAAAAACCGATTCCTGCGCGCTCGGCAATCGCCCTTTCAAGCAGCGGCACTGCGTCAACGAAACACCGAGCGTTGATCTTGCGCCCCGCGAGTTTTTCAATCTCAGCGGCGAGCGCGATCAATCGCGGCTTTACTACATCGTGATAATCCAGCCCCCACGCATATCGAGCCACGCGCCCGTAGAGATTTTCGTGCGCGAAATCAGGCGCGCTTGCATAGTAATTGATGGCGAGCGTGACGAGCGACAGAGCCGACGGCACAAGGCGGTTGGGATAAGCGTGCAGTTCGGGCCTGCGAGTCATATAGTCCATGCCAGCCGCAAATCCCTCTTCGCGCCAATGGCGAAAAGCCTCGTCGTCGCGTGCGAGCGGCTCGATTGAAGCTATACCAGTGACCTCAAATCCAATCGCTCGCGCCGCACTCTTGATCTGTGATGCAAGGTCGTTCACCAGAACAAGGCTAACGAATCAATAAGGCAAAATGCAAAGATGAGTCGCTGTATTGCGAAGAAGTGAACTCAAAAGTGAAAGATGCTCGCGACGCTGCAACTGAATCCCGGCAAAAGCGGCGACGTTATTTCATCCTGTTCTGTAAGCGTGGCGACGAGTTCCAGTGCCAGACCTTGCAGGCGATAGATTTCGACCGTGCGACTTTTTGGGTAAACAATCCAGTACTCTTCGACCGTGAACTTGCTGTAGAGTCGTCGCTTGACAACGCGATCACGCTGTTCGTTTTCCGCGCCCGGAGAGACTATCTCGATGACAATGTCCGGCGCTCCTGTTATTCGCTCCGTCGAAGCAATTTCGTCGCGCCGTTTATTGCTTATGAAAACTATGTCCGGTATCACGCCGTTGTATTTGTTAAAGATTACACCCGGCGTGGTTACGACTTCACCAACAGGGTTTTCACGAAGATAGAAGATGAAGTCTGCAAACAGGTTTCCTGATATTCGCTGATGCGTGAGACCGGGGGCGCGGGACATAAATATTTCTCCTTCGATCACCTCGTAGCGATTGCCGTCATCAGGCATCAAATCGAGATCGTCTACGGTGACAAGCGGTGAGATGTGAGTTGTCATAAATCCTCCGTATGGTGTCCCCCAAGCCATTTTACTTGGCCGTGATTCTAACATAATAGTGCGATGAATTCAGCAACCAGTGCGCGCAATCTTTCGCTCGGAGTGCATGGTGGTGATAAAATGTTTCGAGCATCTGAAAGTGGGTTAAGGGTTTATCGAGGTCGCAACCGGTAGAGAGAGCTTATGGAGCTAAAGGCAGGCTTTGTATGTGACAGGGGATTGAATCCCAAGCGCCCTGTCAATCAAGATCGCTTCCTGGCAATTGCGGAGCGCGGGCTTTTCGCAGTCTTCGATGGCGTGGGCGGCCAGCGCGCGGGCGAGGTCGCAAGCCAGACGGCGGCAGACACTATCGAAGAGGCGCTCACGCACACACGAGCCGACTCTTCGCTCGAACTAATTCGCCGCGCCATTCAGTTCGCCAACCGAGACATCTTCGAGATGGCGGAAAGCGACCCTGCGTATAAAACAATGGCGACGACGATTGCGCTGCTCCACATTGACGGCAACCGCGCGACAATAGCTCATGTGGGCGACAGCCGAGTTTACCGCCTCGAAGAAGGCCGCTTTTACCGCGAGACGCTGGATCATACGGACTACAACGACGACATCAAAGCAGGACTTGCGGGCAAAGAGCAGGCGACAGACCGTGGGCGAAACGTCATCAACCGCGCGCTCGGCGTCGAAGCCGATGTTGATGTAGAAACCAAAACAATTCCGGTGCGCGACGGCGCGCGATTCCTGCTGTGCAGCGACGGCATCTATCGTCATATATCTGATGAGGAGATCGCTCGCGTGCTTGCGCAGACCAAAGACCCGCAGCGCGCGGCGGACGAGTTGAAACGCATAGTTCACGAGCGCGGCGCGGACGACAATCTAACTGCTGTGGTCGTGCAGGTGGGTCGCGCGCGGCAAAGCGCAGTTCTTGCGATTGAAGACGGGATGGCCAGTTATCGCGGCGGACAGACTGCGCGAGCGCGTGCCGCAGAAGTTAGCAAAACAATGCCTGCGTCACCGCGCGGCGGTCGCATTCAAGTTGACTTCAGCAGAGACAGGCAAGCACAACTGCCGGAAGCGCGCTCGTTTGACATTCAAACGAGCGCGCCCGCCGCAGGGTTTGATTCGCGCGAAAGTTCGCCCCTTTCGCGCAGATTGATGTGGTCGCTACTGTTTATCGTTCTGATGGGCGCGGCTTTCTACGGAGGCTTGCGCGCGTCAGATTGGTTGAAGGCGAGAACGTCTGGTCAGAGGGCTCAAGAAATGAACGACCCGCTCAAAGCCGGACGCGCCGCTTTCGATAGCCGAAGCTATCAGGCAGCAGCAATTCAGTTTGCTTCGGCAACCGAGCGCGACCCGCAGAACGCAGAAGCGCATTACTGGCTTGGCCGCGCGCAGCTTGAGTCGGGTGAATACGCGCGCGCCGCGCTGAATTTTGAAAACGCGATCAGCCGTCAACCTGCGTTCTATGACGCATACGTTCAAGCGGCGGCGGCGTATGAAGCTGCGGGCGACAGAGCAAAAGCCGAACAGATGCTCGCTCGTTACGTGGAAGAGCGACGCAAGCAACCTGCGCCGCGATTGGATAACTCGAATTCTCAGCAGAACCGCGAGCGATAGCGAACGTATAAAACATTGCACAGACCTGCTGTTTGAGGCGTATAGATAAACGTGCCTGAGCTTAAACTGGAAAACAGTATACTTGATGATCGTTATCTGGTAGACCGCTGCCTGAGCCACGGCAGCTACGCAGAGATTTTTCTCGCCAGCGATCAGTTGCATGACAACGAGCTTGTTATCATCAAAGCCCTCAACGTCACTTTGCAGGGCACGCCCGACCCTGAGCTTGAGCAGACGCTTGTAGAGAATTTTCAAAACGAAGCTGTCGCGCTCGACAAGGTGCGACACCCGAACATCATTCGCCGTCTGGGTCACGGCACGGCGGCAGACCTTAAGGGCGCGCCTTTTCATTATCTGGTGCTTGAATACATGCCGGGCGGCGAATTGCTCGACCTGTGTCGCCGCAAACCTTTAAGCCTCGACGACGCGCTCTTTTATTTTCAACAGGTGGCCGAAGCGCTCGCCTATGCTCACAGCCAGCGAATCATTCACCGCGACATCAAGCCTAACAACCTTTTGCTTTCGGCGGATAAAAAGATAGTTAAGATAGCGGACTTCGGCGTGGCGAAGATGACGGTTGATGACTCGACTGCTGAAATCACTCGCGTTGGCACGAACGTATACGCTCCGCCTGAACATCATCCCGACGAATCGTCTGATCACTCGAAACAACGACTGACCGCTTCGGCTGATATTTATTCGCTTGCCAAGACCATCTACACGGCGATGACGGGACGCGCGCCGCGACAGTTCGCGCGACAGCCCATCACAGAGCTTCCCGCGAGTCTCGCCGCGCAAGTCTGGAGCGCAGGACTGCTTCGCGCGCTTCGCAAGGCAACTCAGCCGTACGTCGCTGATCGCTACGATTCGGTGCAAGGGTTCTGGGAAGATTTTGCGCAGCTCAGGCAGGAAGAAGAACAAGATGACGAAGCGACAGTGGTGCGAACGCGTTTGAACGCAACGAGCACTGCCGAACGCGCGGCAGCCCGTCCTCATTTTCAAACGATATCAAGCACGCCGCTCGAAGGAAGCCGACCGCAGAAGGCGCGAATAGTTGTCGAACTGCCGCAGCACGAACGAGAGACGCGCAGACACGACGATACGACGACAGGCAAGGAACATAATAATGGCAGCCCTTCGTATGTGCCTCCACACGTTTCGTCTTCATCTTCCGAAGGCGCGCGTTTCGGGATGGGCGCTCGCGTAGCGACAAAAGATGATGCGATCACAAATACTGAAGCCGGAGTCGTCGAGCGCACGAGCTTGAAAGAGAAACGCGCGGCAGAACTGCGTAATAGAAGAGAGGCTGAACGCAGTTTCTTTGACAACCTGCGCCGAAGCCTCGGGTCGGATTGGTTGCGGCGAGTATTTATAGTCTTTCTCGTGGCCGCGCTGATTGGGCTGGCCGCGTCTACATACTATTATTTTGCCGAGCATAAAGGCGGGCTGGTAGAAAGCTTTCAAGGCAGGGAAGGCTCGATAGGCGGCAGTGCGACTAATGTTAATCTGCGAAGCGAGCCGGACAAAAACGCGAGCGTGCTGGGTGTAATGCCTGCCGGAACGCGCGTGCGCGTGCTCGAAGATCGCGGCAAATGGCTGAGGATAAGAGTGCTGAACTGGGAAGGCATTCCGCCTGCGAATGCCCCTGATCGCGGATGGGTAGACGGGCAGTTCGTGAAGTTAAATGATTAAACCAGAAACTCGGAGAATCAAAGATGGGATGGTTGGAAAGTCTAAGGAAGTGGATAGACGGCGAAGAGGACATAGACGAGAAAGGCGAGCCGCTCGCTCGCTCGAAGTGGGACGACTTTCTCGTGGCGGTCGCGCGCGAAGTCGAACAGACCATGCAGCGCGAGATGTTCACGCCGCCGGGCGGGCCGACTTATGTGCCGCGCGAGTACGTGGTCTTTATGAGCACGACGGACGACGCCGAATGGCAAGGCGAGAAACGCGAAGGGCTGGAGCGCGGGTTGTATCACGTGCTATCGGAACGCGCGCGCGAACTGGCGGGCGAAAACGAATTTCAAACCAAGACTCTCACCGTAGAGCTTCGCGTTGATCCGGGACTTGAGTCGGGCCACTTCCGCGTGCAACACGTCTGGGATACGGAAGCGCAGAAGACTATGGTGAAGCCTCGCAAGCGAACTCAGCAGGATTCTTCGTCGCAAGGCCTTGCTACGATAGCCGAAGAGCGCGAGGAAGAAGCGACCATCGTTCGCCCGCGCAAGTCCGCCGAGCCGAACTTCTCTGTGCTTGTGCGGCGCAATATGCCCGGAGCCGGTACCGCGCCGCCTGATGTGCGACCTTTCTTCAAAGATGAAATCACGATTGGGCGCGGCTCGCGGCAGGTTGATGTTGATCTAAGACTGGAAGGCGACCTTGAAGTGAGCCGCCAGCACGCAACAATTAAAAAGAGCGGCGACGAATATACGCTCACTTGCAAGGGGGCCAACGCCATCACCATCAATGATGAAAAAGAGATATTGAATAACGAAAGCGCGCCAGTGAAGCCGGGCGACAAGATAGGCATCTGTAGCTATGAACTTCAGGTTCAGTGAATCTGACTTGTGATAGAGAAAGGACGAGATGCTCTTCAAATTCTTATTTGTGACTTTTGTAGTTTCACTTCTTGCCGCGATGGCGGCGGCGCAATCTCCGGAAGTCGTTTCTTCGCTCGGCGCGAAATTCTACGCGCAGGCGGATGAAAAAGGCGCGGTGGCGGAAGCCGAAAAGAAACTCGCGGCTGATCCAAAGAACGTAGATTTGATAATCGAACTGGGCCGCGCGCAGGCGAGCCTCTGGCGCTACCGCGATGCGATAGCCACGTACACGCGCGGCATGGAGATAGACCCTCGAAACGCCATGCTCTATCGTCATCGCGGTCACCGTTATATCTCTACGCGGCAGTTCGACAAGGCCGTCTCTGATCTCGAACGCGCGGCGAAACTCAACGACAAGAATTTCGACATCTGGTATCACCTGGGGCTTGCCTATTACTTGAAAGGCAAATTCGATAAAGCTGCGGCGGCTTACGAGCGTTGCCGCGCAGTGGTTGAAAAAGACGATTCGCTGATCGCCGTTTCGGACTGGCTCTATATGGCATACCGCAGGGGAGGGAAGGCCGCAGAGGCCGCGCGAGTGCTCGAACGGATCACGCCCGATTTGAAAGTTGAAGAGAACAAGTCTTACTTTGATCGGCTGATGTTTTACAAAGGGGTGAAAAAAGAATCCGATCTGATTAACGACAAAATGACCGACCTGGAAATAGCGACCATAGGCTACGGCATGGCGAACTGGCATCTCTACAACGGCGACAAGGCAAAAGCAAAAGAGCAGTTTCAAAAGATAGTATCGGGCAAATACTGGTCGGCCTTCGGATTCATCGCTTCTGAAATGGAATTAACGCGCATGCAGTAACGCGGCAGGCTCAAAGAAAAATAAACTACTGCGCGCCTCCTGGAATTCTTCTGGTATTTTCTATTTCTATTAAATGAAGCCGCTGACAATCAGCGGAAACCCATAGCTCCTTTTCTGAGATTTCACGACTGCTCGCAGGCCCCCGTCGAGCAGTCGTTTGTTTTTTATATCCCCGCCTCGCCCCCTTCATCATGCCTTCGATATTCAAATAATAACGGAACAAATACTCGCTTGACTGAGTATGTGTTTCTGAATAATATATCGCTATGCAATATACCAAATCTCAGATGCTTGATCGCGAATTGAAAAAAGGGAGCGCCGAATTATTGATCCTCTCACTGGTCGAAGCCCGGCCTCGGCACGGTTACGAAATCAGCAAATTGATAGAGACGCGTTCAGAGGGCGCGCTTCGTTTCAACGTCGCTTCGCTTTACCCGCTGCTGTATAGGCTTGAGAAGCGCGGCTGGATTCAAGGCCGATGGGTGGAAAAAGCAGGGCAGCGGCGACGGCGCTATTACCGTTTGACGCCCGAAGGCAAAAAGGTGCTGGCGGCGCAACGCAGCGGGTGGCAATCATTTGTCGAAGCCATCAATCGCATTACGGGAACCGAACATGCCTGAGTGGAAACTGGAAATCCGAAAGCTACTGGCGGGCTTGAAACTTGCGCCCGCGCGTGAGACCGAGATTGTCGAAGAACTGGCCGGTCATCTGGAAGACCGCTACACGGAATTGCTCGCGGGCGGCGCAACGGATGAGAAGGCTTATCGCACTGCGATTGCAGAGTTGAGCGAGAGCGAATTGTTGACGGGAGAACTACGCCGTGTTGAGCGACCGGTCAATTATGACCCTGTCGTTTTGGGAGCAGGGAGGAGGAGCGTGATGGGAGACTTATTGCAAGACGTGCGCTATGGCTTGCGACTGCTGCGCAAGAAACCCGGTTTCACATTGATTGCAGTGCTGACGCTTGCGCTCGGCATCGGCGCAAACACGGCCATCTTCAGCGCGATCAATACGTTGTTGCTGCGTCCTCTTCCTGTAGAAAATATTGACCGCCTTGTCTTCAGCGTTGCCTTGCGCGAAGGCTTTGATCCGTTCGGGGCATCGCTTTTGGAATATGCGGCATTCCGCGACCGAGGCCAGTCTTTTGCTAACATCGGGTTGGCAACGTCGCGCTCTTTCAACCTGATTGAAAGAGGCGAGCCGGAGCGAATACAAAGCGCGGAAGTCATTTCTGATTATATAAACACTCTGGGCATCAAACCTATGTTGGGCCGTAGCTTCAGTGCCGAAGAAGATCAGGCAGGCGGGCCAGCAGTGGCGCTCATCGGCTACGGTTTATGGCAGCGACGGTTCGGCGGCGATACAAACGTCGTCGGTCAATCGTTGAATCTCGAAGGCCGCAACCACACCATCATCGCCGTCATGCCGCCGGGATTCGATTTACCTGCGGCTGCGGAAATATGGGTTCCGCTGCAAGTCAACATTGACAGCTTGCCGCTGGCGCAGCGCGCTGTAGGTAATTCGGAGATTGTGGCGCGTCTCAAACCCGGCGTCAGTCTGGAACAAGCTGATACGGAAGTGAAAGGCATTGCCCGTCAGTTAGAGCAAGAGCATTCACAACTCAGACGCGGTTGGAGCAACCAGCTAGTCTGGTTACGCCAGCAACTACTGGGCGATTTATCGGGCCGCATTCAAAAGGCGCTTTATGTGTTGATAGCGGCGGTCGGTTTTTTGTTATTGATCTGCTGCGCCAACGTAGCCAATCTGTTGCTGGCTCGCGGCGTGGCGCGCGAGCGTGAGCTGGCCATCCGGCGTGCATTGGGCGCGGGCCGTTGGCGACTGGCGCGTCAGCTTCTCACTGAGAGCATAATGCTTGGGCTGATTGGCGGGTTGATCGGATTGCTGCTGGCCTACTGGATAACTCCGCTCTTAGGCTCGTTGAGTCCGATTGAGAGACGCTCTTTTTCTGCCTTCCTTCACGATTTTCATATTGACATACGCGCGCTCGGCTTCGCCTTAATCGTTTCGCTGCTGACGGGATTGATCTTCGGTTTGATTCCGGCTATGAAAGCGGCTGGCTCTGGCGACTTGATGCGGGTCATCAAGCAAGGAGATCATCGGTCGGGACAAGCGTCGTCTGGCCGCCGCTGGCTGAGTGCGTTGGTCGTCAGTGAGATGGCTGTTGCAGTAACACTTCTTGCAGGCGGCGCGTTGATGGTGCAAAGCTTTCAGCGCCTTCAACGAATCGAACCGGGATTTCGTACAGACAATCTGCTGGCCATGCGGATGGTGCTATCACCTGCCAGGTACCCGGAGCATCAACAGCGCGTCGCTTTCATAGAGCAGACTCTTGAGCGAGTCAAAAACTTGCCCGGAGTTATTTCTGCCGGAACGACGACTAACATTCCGCTCAGCCATTCCTCCTTCGATGCGGTCTTCACTGTGGAAGGCCGTCCGCCCGTTAACCCGGCTGATGTGCCGATCACTGCTCATCGGCTGGTCAGCCCCGATTATCTGAAGACATTAGGAGTCACGTTGATAAGCGGTCGCCTGCTTGATGAAAAAGACCGCGCCGAAAGCCTGCCGGTCGTGGTGATCAGTGAAGAGTTGGCGCGTCAGGCCTGGCCGGGAGAAGACCCGCTTGGCAAACGTATCAAACGCGGCAGACCGGATCAGACCGACCGACCGTGGATGACTGTTGTCGGTCTGGTCAAAGATGTCAAAGAAGACCTGTTCAATTTCAGAATCGCGCGGCCAGCCTGGTATTTGCCTTATGCGCAACTCGACAACAGTCTGCCTTTGAATCTGGTTATTCAGACTACAGGCAATCCTGCGAGCATGACGGCTGCAATTCGCGACGCAATTCGGTCTATTGATCCGAGTCAGCCGATTTCCAATGTGACGAGGATGACGGATCATCTGGCAGGCGTCCTGATTACGGAACGTTTCAGCGCAGTCTTGATGGGATTGCTGGCGGCATTGGGACTGGTGCTGGCTGCGCTCGGACTCTACGGCGTGATGGCTTATTCGGTCAGCGAGCGAACGGGGGAGATCGGTTTGCGCATGGCATTGGGCGCTCGCCCGCGAGACATTTTCAAGCTGGTGATCGGGCGCGGCTTTATGTTGATCGCTGTTGGCCTGAGCCTCGGATTAATAGGGGCGCTGATTTTGACCAGATTCTTGTCGGGCGCGCTCTACGGCGTAAGCTCGAAAGACCCTGCGACTTTTGCTGCTATCTCGCTGCTGTTGGCCGCAGTAGCGCTCGCCGCTTGTTACTTTCCTGCGCGGCGGGCGTCAAAAGTAGACCCAATGGTTGCTCTAAGAAACGAGTGAGTCGTCGATTTGCGAATTAGCGATGACACAGGAGAAGCCATGCCGGATTGGAAGCAAGAAATCAAAAAGCGATTAGCAAGTTTGAAGCTCGCGCCTGCGCGCGAAGCTGAAATCATCGAGGAGTTGCAACAGCATCTCGATGATCGTTATGAAGAGTTGATTGCTGGCGGGGCGAGTGAAGAACAAGCCAGCCGCGCGGCGATTGATGAATTGAGCGATAACGAATTGTTTGCGCGAGAACTGCGCCAGGTTGAGCGGCCAGTCAGCGCCGAACCCGTAGTCCTGGGCACGAGGAGAATAAATATGATTGCAGACCTGACTCAAGACTTGCGCTACAGTCTTCGCGCCATAAGCAAGCAACCGGGCTTTGCTGCGATTGCAGTGCTGACGCTGGCATTAGGCATTGGCCCGATCACTGCGATATTCACACTCGCTCATGCAGTGTTATTGAAACCACTCCCGTTCAAAGAACCTGAACGGCTCATCAGGGTGTGGAAGAACGCGAACAACTCCGTATCGGTGCCGGATTTCGTCGAATGGCGCGACCAGAATCAGGTCTGCGAGCAGATGGGAACCTTCAGCCTATACAGCGTCTTCAATCTTGTTGGCGAAGGCGGGCCGGAAGCGATTCAAGGGTCGGTCGTTTCTGCCGACACGTTAACCCTGCTTGGCGTCGAGCCGTTACTGGGGCGATTGTTTCTGCCGGACGAAGATAAGCCGGGAGCAAGTCCCGCGATAGTGTTGAGTCACACGCTCTGGCAGCAGCGCTTCGGCAGTGATCCGAATATCATTGACCAGACGCTGACCTTCAACGCGCAACCATACAGGATCGTCGGCGTGATGCCAAAGGGCTTTGAATTTCCGATTGATGTGACAGGGACTCGGCTCTGGGCCACAGATGTGTTCGACCCCAACGATCCAACCACGCCGCGCGGGAATAATTTCCTCAATGTCGTCGCGCGCCTCAAACCGGGCGTGTCGAGAGAGCAGGCCCAAACAAACCTGCAGACAATTCTTGAGCCGCTATACCCGAATCAAGTTCCGGTTAGCATGATGTCGCTTCACGAACAGTTAGTGGGCGATACGCGGACTCCGTTGCTTGTGTTGTTGGGCGCGATTGCCTTCGTCTTGCTCATCGCCTGCGCCAATGTTGCGAACCTGCTCGTGATTCGTTCTGCGGCCAGACGGAAAGAAGTAGCTGTTCGCATCGCGCTGGGCGCAAGTCAATTTCGTTTGTTCCGGCAACTGCTCACCGAAAGCGTTTTATTGGCAACAATCGGCGGCGGGCTTGGTTTGCTGCTCGCCTTTTTTAGTCTCGACCTGCTCATCGGTTTCAGTCCGACGAGAATACCGCGCATTGAAGAAATCGGCATAGACGGTCGTGTGCTCGGATTTCTTTCTTTGATCGTGTTGCTGACCGGCCTTGTATTTGGCACGCTTTCGTCATTTCGACTCTCAGAGAAAGATTTGCGAGAAGCGCTCAAAGAAGGAACTGGCCGAACGACCGGAGGCCGCTCGCGGCAACGTTTGCGGAGCACGCTGGTCGTAGCAGAGATTGCGCTTTCGCTCGTATTGCTGGTCGGCATGGGCTTGATGCTCAGGAGCTTTTTCAATCTTCGAGCCGTTGATCCCGGCTTCAGATCCGAAGGTGTGCTGTGCATCAATGTCATGCTGCCTCCGTCGCGGTATATGGAAAGAAATCAACGAGCCGACTTTATCCGGCAGACTCTTGAACGAATAGAGGCTTTGCCGCAGGTGCGTTCGGTCGGGAGCGCCGCTTTTAACACTTGGACTATGGGCGTTTCCAGACGCCGGTTTGCTATTGAAGGATTGCCCTTGCCCGAACCGGGACAGGAGAACTTCGCTAACTATATGTCGGCCAGTCCCGAATACTTCCGCACGCTCAGCATAGCTCTTATCGCAGGGCGCGCATTTACATCGAGAGATGACACGCAAGCTCCGGGCGTCGCTATCATCAATCAAACGTTAGCGCGCCGTTTCTTCCCCGAACAAGAGGTGATTGGCAAGCGCATACGATTTTACAGTACGCGTGATCCGCAGCCGCCATGGCTAGAGGTCGTTGGCGTCGTCAGTGATGTCAAACAAATCAGCCTGGATTCGGAACAACAACCAGAGATATATGTGCCGCACGCTCAGGGCGCGCATCCGGCAATGACTTTCTTTGTGCGCACGGACCAGGACCCGTTGAGTTTGACGAGCGCAGCTAAAAGCGCGATTCAAGCAGTTGATAAAAACCAGCCTGTCGCATGGCTTACGACGCTTGATGAGGTGCTGGCTGGCTCGGTTTCAAGTCGGCGCGGGCTGATGTTCTTGCTGGGCGTTTTTGCTGCTATAGCCGTGATGCTAGCCGCAGTTGGCATCTACGGCGTTATATCGCATTCGGTCTCTCAGCGCACGCACGAGATAGGCATACGCATGGCGCTGGGAGCGCGACCGGTGGATGTATTGAAGCTGGTGGTGCGACAAGGCTTGGTGCTGGTTGTCATTGGAGTCGGCGCGGGTCTGGCCGGAGCCATGATATTGACCCGCGTCATGTCAAACTTGTTGTTCGGTGTCAACACTACCGACGCAGTAACGTTCGTCAGTGTCTCATTGATTCTGACTGCGGTTGCGTTGCTGGCCTGCTACATTCCTGCGCGACGAGCTACGAAAGTAGACCCGATGATTGCGCTCAGATGTGAGTAAAGCAGCCTTACTGTTTCTATTTGAGTTGAGCGGATTTGATGAAAGCCATGTAGCCTGCATCCCATCGTTCAACGGTTTTTTCCGGCCCGACCAGTTTGATGTAGTACGCGCCCTTTGGAGTTTCGATAACGGCTGCGCGCATGCGTGCGTTAGGCATGGCCTGCCCTGAACCGCCGCCAGCCGTCATGTCTCCTGCGCTGAAAGTCCCCGTGACATCAAGCAAAGTAAGATTCATTCCGTTGACAGTGGTTGTTTCAGTTCGGGCTTTTGCTCTGGACGAACTGCCATCGGGCTGTTGCATCTGACCTATCCATCGTTCGAGGTTGGCATCCGTCGAACCGCCCTGACCGGGGCCAAAGTAATAGACGACGAGGTTCGCGTCTCCGGCATCGCCCGGCAGTTTATACTGCGCGACTCGCATGCTCGATGAAGGCTGTTCGCTTATCCAGCCGTCGGGAGCTTGAAGCTTCAAATCGCTCGCTGAGCTTGCGCCGCCGCTCGGTTGAGCAGGCATAGATCTCGCTTGACCGGGCGCAGATGCGGGTTGAGCAGGCGGCGCAGAGCCAGGAGGCACTACCGTGGGCGCGGGCGCGTCACAGGCCAGCGCGAACGCTGCAAACATCGTTATGGCAGTTGCTTTGATTTTTAAACTAAACATGATTTCGACCTTTCAGTAAATTATAACTTTAATCGCAACTCTTCAGCCGCGTAGCGGCATATGAGTTTAGCCGTGTACTTCAGTGCACGGTAGTCAAATGTCTTCACCATGCCCGTCGCGTGAGCGACGATTGAATCATTGCCGATTGTCTGTTCAATCGTCGCTCACGCGACGAGGATGACGCCTCAAACTTCTCCCGTGCACTGAAGTACACGGCTAAATTCAACCTGCCGCTAACGCGGCTGAGATACGTTTCTTCATTGAAACGATACAAGCCCAACGCGGCTGGATTTATGCGCTGCGAGCGGCTTCTTTTTGCGGCGCGGCGAATACACGCTCGATCATCGGCTCGAAGTGCGCGAGCGGCAGCGTGTCATATTCAGGGTCGAACGCAGTCTGATCCCACTCATCTGTGAAGCGGCGAGCCATCTCGAACCACGGCTCGTCAGCGTACCGGTGACGCGCTTCCGGGTCTTTGCCGAGCAACGCGTAGTAGTGGCGGCCTTGAAAATCCTGATGCGTGCGAATTATTTCGTATGTCTCGCGCGAGACGTAAGGCTTGAGAATCTCTGCGGCAATCGCCGGATGATTCGCGACCGATATCGTTTTGCCTATGTCATGACAAAGCGCCGCGACGATCATCTCTTCCGAAGCCCCGTCGCGTTCTGCTCGCGTGGCTGTCTGCAAGCCATGCTCTAATTGATTGACGGCGAAGCCATCTACCTGCTCTTCGAGTTGAGCGAGCATTGCTTTGATTATATTCGGCATAGTTGACTGGCGCTGAGCGATAGCCTGGCCTATCACCTTCCAATCTTCAAGTTTGCCCTGATCCATCCTTGTAAATGGCATAATCTTTTCTCCCGCAATTGTGGATGAGATTGACGAAAAGAATATAATCGCTGAGACTGAAATTGACCACCCGATAAGGCGCGAAATAAGAGAGCCCAAAATATAAAGATGAAACTATTTTGATTCCACAGATAATCTAAGCCCTATTGAATCCAGTAATGCCCACAAGCTGGATAGCCGAGGGTTACCTTGCTCTGAGAGCATTTTATAGGCACTTTCCCGATTAAGGTTTGCCTGTTCCGCTAGTTTTGCTATGCCGTGCGCCTCGGCCACATCACGTAAAGCGAGCAGAAACACACTTTCATCACCCTCTTCCAGAGCCGCATTCAAATACTCAGCGGCCTCATTCGGATCAGCTAATGTTTCGCGTAGATATGCTTTGTAATCCTTAGATGTTTTCTTCTGTTTCGTTGCCATTGCTTGATACGTCTCCAACTCTCACTTTGTAATCTCGCCAATATTCTTTTGCCTTTTTGATATTATCAACCTGGCTATCTTTGTCTCCTCCGCAAAGGAGCAAAACAACGGTTTTTCCTAACTTTCCATAATAGACTCGGTAACCGGGCCCGTAATCAATTCTCAGTTCGTAAACACCTTCTCCAACGCTTTTATGATCGCCGAAATTGCCGAGCCTGACTCGCGCTATTCGCACATTTATTTTTGCGCGTGCTTTACGATCTTTTAAGCGTTTAACCCACTCCTCGAAGGGGGACTTTTTGTTTGCCGCTGTGTACAGCAGAATGGTTATAGCTTCCGCTTGCATTGAATGCTCTCCTTGAACTGAATTTTGTTTGATCGTTTTCCATTGGGTTTTCCTTTAAATGTTCTTGGTTGTTCTTAGTTGATCTCTTTTTTTACCTATATGAGCTTAGTAATAAGCTCATATAGATTGTAGCTTATAAGCTAAAGAAGGCAACAGCAACCTTCAATAAAACCACCCGAAGTTTGATTGCGTGCTCGCACTCTTATTGAGACAATCGAGATGAAATTTCTCAGGCAGCCAGCGTTTCAAATTGATAAAGGAAAACCGAGCTATGACTATTCGCAATCATCTTACGATTTCAACGCTCGCAATCTTGCTGCTGCTCGCAGTAAGCGAGAGCGCAGCGCAGACCAAAAAGAATACAAACACATCGCGTCCCAAGTCCGCGACGGAATCCAAAGCCAAGCCGCAATCGAGCCCTACGAAATCGAAACCGCCTGCAAAGAGCGCGGGCGCAGCTATATTTATTGTCACGCAAGACCGCTCGGGCGCGCACATAGCGCCGCTTGTAGGCGTAATCGAAGCGCGCTTGATCGAGCCTCCGTCTGCTGAATCGGAAACCTTTTCAGAGTTCGCTTCCCGTTACTATCGCGCAGGCCAGAAAGTATCGCTTGCTTTTTGGCGGAGGCGAGGCCGGAACGGTCACTGTGAAATCCGGCCCCGATAAAGAGAGCGAATGCGCTCGCGCTCAAGCAAGCGTAGAGCTTGAAACGACTGCAAAGATAAACGGGCTTGTGATGGGGCTTGCGACCGCGTCAGATGCGCTCGGTCGAAAACCATCGTCGCGCCGATTTCCGACTGCAAACGAGAGAGCAAACGTGTCGGACATAGCCAAAGGAATCTTTCGCCAGAAGGGAGTCGCAGCAGTCGCGCTCGAAGACATGAAGACGATCAACATGACTGCGACTGATCTGGGCGGCGACGGCAAGGCGGAGATAATCGCGAGCTTCATCGTAAGGACTCAGCAAAAGAGCGCGGCGGTGCATCACCTGTTTTTAATAGCCGCGCCCGAAGCTGATGGATTCGACGTTGACCTGATGCGTTACTCGCGCACGACTGCGGGCGATTTGCCGGGCGGGGCGAGTCTTGATGATGTCGATCAAGCGGTCTTAACTGAAGTCCTCGTAGATCAGCTCGATATCAATAACGACAAGATGGCCGAGGTCATCACGATGACCACCAGCTTCGAGGGCGCTACTTATAAAATCTATCGAAAGGAGAAGGGCCAGTGGGCCACCCTTTACGAGTTTTATGGTTATCGCTGCGCTTACTGAGAGGCCCGAACGCAACGGAAACCGAGATTGTTCAGCGCCGTGTCAGGGGTCGCGTGGCTGCGAGCCGCGACCCTGTACCCCTGGCAATAATCTTCGCTGCATAGCCACGACCCGCCGCGCATGACTCGCTCTTCGCCATGTTCGGCCCTGTAGGATTTATCTCCGAACTCTTCGAATAATATTTCTCGTCAAACCAATCGGCGCACCACTCCCACACATTGCCCGCCATGTCGTAAAGCCCAAAGCCGTTCGGAGCAAACCTGGCCGTAGGAGCTAAACCTATGTATCCGTCTTCGCCTGTGTTGCGCGCCGGAAATGAGCCTTGCCACCAGTTGGCAGCAGGTTTGCCATCCGGGTTAAGCTCGTCGCCCCAGTCGTAAATCTTTCCGGCAAGCCCGCCGCGCGCGGCATACTCCCACTCGGCTTCCGTAGGCAAACGCTTCTTTGCCCACTGCGCGTAAGCGAGCGCATCGTTATAAGAGACCTGCATAACGGGTTCATCATTATTAGCCGTCGAATGCGGGCCGTGCGGATGTTGCCAGGTCGCGCCGTCCACTCGGTTCCACTCGCGCGTTTCCAAATCGAATACGCCCGACCAGCCGAACTTTTCCGCTTCTGTGACATAGCCTGTAGCTGTGACGAACCGCGCGAACTCGGCGGCAGTAACTTCGTGCGCGTCCATCCAGAACGATTCAACCGTTACCTCGTGTGCGGGGGCTTCATAGGGAAAGCCGTCGTCTGTGCCCATGAGAAATTTGCCGCCACGGATGAAAACCATGTCAGGTGAAGAGGATGCCGGGTTGTTATTTGAATTATCCGGCGCGCGATTGCACCCGATCAAAGCGATCAGCGCGCTTGTCACGCACAAAAATGTTTTGCGAGTTCTGCTCATTGCTTGTTCATCTATGTGACGGGAGCGCCGCTTGCCATCCTTGCTTGAGCCGATTTTTCATCTCATCCAGAAGATCGTGGTTTTCGGGTGACTTCGCCAGGTCAACAGTCTCGTTAGGGCTGACGCTGAAATCGAAAAGCGATTCCCGGCCATCCTCAAACGATGTGTACCGGTACTGATCTGTACGAATGCTCCTGCTTGGATTTTCACCCGCTTCGTTGTCCGTGAAAGCAGCGGACTTCCACGAAAGAGTAGGGTTCTGCAAAACCGGAACAAAGCTCAATCCTTCCATCCCTACCGGCTGCGGCAGCTTGCACAGTTCGGCCATCGTCGGATAAACGTCAACCAGTTCGACCAGTTGACTGAGCGACAACCCGCACGGCACGCCCGGGCCGGACAGTATCAACGGCACTTTCACAACATCCTCGTGCAGAGATTGCTTTCGCACGAAACGGTTCCTTTCGCCCAGGTCTACTCCGTGATCGCTCACCAGCACGACTATAGTTTTTTGTCTGAGGCGCAGCCTTTCAAGCTCATCCAGCAGCATGCCTATTTGAGCATCAATGAATGAAACGCAGGCGTAATAAGCGCGGATCACTTCTCGCTTTTGATCGAGCGGAATCCCATCATCAACAAGCGCGGCTTCGGGCAGAGCAATCTGGTCAAGCTTGTACATATCGAAATATTTTTTCGGAGCTACGAGCGGCCTGTGCGGCCTGCGGAAACCGACGCCGATGAAAAAAGTTCTGTCCGCGCTTTGTTTAAGCATTTCCAGCGCGCGGCGCGCCGCATAACCTTCGGGCAGTTTCTCTTCCGGGAGGTCGGATACTTTCCATCCCGCCATATTGCGCGTCTGGTTCGTCACCTCTTCGGTCAGGCTGATGCCGTTTTCCGCCAGATTCCACCGGACGACATTAGGCCACGCGTTGTGTTCAATCTTACCGATCCTCGCCGTGTAGTATCCTTGCGCCTTGAAGTATTCAGGCATAAATGCCAGCCCGGCCATGCGTGTTCTGGGATTAGTGCTGTTATCAATAACTCTTGTGGTGGCGGGGCGTTTGCCGCTCAGAAAAGATGCCCTGGATGGATTGCAAAGCGGGAATTGGCAATACGCTCTTGTGAACTTAGCGCCGTCACGTGCGAGCCGGTCTATGTTCGGGGTCCGGGCTACGGGGTCTCCGTAAGCTCCGAGTACGGGTCGAAGATCATCTGCGAATATCAGCAGCACGTTGGGATTTGTAAGTAGCCCGACCGCCCGCGTCGGAATTGTAATGGCGAACAGGATCAGCACGATCAAGCAGATGATAGCCCTTTTCAGTAGGTAAGAGCGGATATTCCCTTTCGGTTGAAACATGACTGTTTGAAGATTCTATCTTCTAACTCTTCATTTGCGAAAGGTTCTAAATCTCAATTCCGCCGATGCGACCGCCGGATTTCGGCTGCGGCTTGACCATAACGGCGCGCTCTTCATCGCGGCGTGCGCGGCTCGCCGTTGAATGATACTTGGCCCACTCTGCGGGCGCGTCAATCGTCTCGCCGCCGTGACGCGTCAATCGCTTTCGCACCTGGCACATGACGGGCGTGTTTATCGCTACGCCTGAGACTATCAACTGCCCTTTCGTAAGCGCGGGCAGTTCGTCGAGCATTCTTCGCCCCGCGCCTTCGACCGTCTTTGCAATCGTGTCCTGATCTATCGGATTGACAATTCGCATTATGAATTGAGTCATGCATTGCGAAAGCACGTCCGCGTCGAGCTTGCCCGGTCGCTGAGTTATCAGCCCGACGCCCACGCCGAATTTGCGGCCTTCGGAAAGAATCTGTTTCAACACGTTGGTTGATACTACGGTCTGACCTGCGGGCGCGAAGCGATGTGCTTCTTCGAGCAAGACGAAGATCGGAAACGGCAAATAACGCTCGCTCGTCGGGTCTGTCACTTCATTTTTGTGCGTAGCCATGCGAGCCAGTATCGCGCGACGCAACAGAGTGCCTACGATCACCTGCTGCTCGTTTTCGGCTATGTCAACCAGTTGAAGCACTGTGCACTGGCCGGGCATGAAAAGGTCTGTGAGCAGGTTGTGCTCGGAGTCGGAAAAAATCTGATGCTTTGCATGCCCGCGACCGAAACGGCTGTCGAGCCGCCACTCAATCGCGTCAATCGTCGATATGTTGCCGCCTGAACGCTCTGAATCTTCGTTGCCGTATCGAAGCTCCGCTACTGCGTCCATAAAATCTTGAATGGTGTAGTGTCCGTAACGGCCCGCCTTTTCTCTCACAGAGCGAAACGCATTGCTCAACACCTGTCGCATCTTGTCCGTTATCTCAGGCAGCAGGTAGCAGATGTCCGCGAATTCAAGCGTGTCGAATCTCACCTTCAATTTTTCAGGCCGCAATATCTTTACTTCGGGCGCATAGCCGTCTGCTGAAAAATGCTGCTTGAACTTCGCGTCCTTGATCTCTTGAAGCGTGTCGTATTCGCCGTGCGGATCAACTACGAGAACTGCCGAACGATTCTCTGGCCTCATCAACTCTTCGATCAACACGGACGCGGTGTAGCTTTTGCCCGCGCCGGTCGAAGCGAGCACGGCCAGATGAGTTGACGCGACATCCTTGACCGAAAGAACAACCGGCACTTCACCTGCTTCGCGCGTGAGTAAGCTGCCGATGTGCGCCGCGCCGCGCTCGCCCGCTTGCCTCGGTGACAGCACGCGCGCAAGCAACTCCGAAGGCGCGAGGTAAACACTCTGCCCCGGCATAGGCGGTATGCGGGGATTAACAAAGTCGCCAAGCTCTTCATCGTAATAACCGATGACTGACACGAGTATCTCGAATAGCTCTGCGCCTTCGTCTTCCAGGCCGATTATCGCGGCGATGGCGGCGGGCGGGGTTGCGGGGTCTGCGAGAAAGCTGTCAGGCAGCGCGCGCACAAGCCGCCGTTCGGTGATGTTGCCGAGTATCTTTCGCTCTGCGCGCGATGCGCTTGCCGAGTAATAGATGAATTCGCTGACGCGCGTGTGATGATTATCGGTTGTGATGAAGACGAACTCGGAGGGCTTTTCACCCGGCCCCTTGACTGTTCCTACAAGTGTGTCGGACATTCTTGTTTGCCTTTGCTAATATAAAACTGATTTGGCGCTCACTATAGCACATCGGAAGGATGCTTTGAATAAAGAACCAGTTCACCGCAGAGACGCAGAGGGCGCAGAGGGGGCGCAGAGGTAACAGAGAGTTTTTCTCTGCGAAATCTCTGCGTCCTCTGCGTCTCTGCGGTGAATTGACTTTCAATCTCAGAGAACCGAAGAGTCCTGCATTATCAATTAATGATGAACGAACTTCTCATCACTCGCGCTTCACAGCTTGTTACGATGGCCGGACCAGCGCGTCCGCGCACGGGCCGAGAGATGCGCGAGCTTTCGATAATAGAAGACGGAGCAATGCTTGTGCGCGATGACTTGATAGTGGCTCTGGGAGCCACTTCTGCGGTAGAGCCGCTGACAAGCCCTGATGCCACGCGTATTGACGCAAGCGGTTCAGTCGTCATGCCGGGATTCGTTGACGCGCACACGCATCCGGTCTTTGCAGGCACGCGCGAAGATGAATACGAGATGCGCGCAGCAGGCGCGACTTATCAGGAGATAGCCGCCCGTGGTGGCGGCATTCGTTCGACTGTCAGAAAGACTCGTCAGGCTACAGAGCAGCAGTTGTTCGAGGCCGCGCTGCCTCGCGTTCGATGGCTGCTTGAACATGGCACGACTACCATCGAGGCAAAGAGCGGCTACGGGCTTTCCGTAGAAGACGAATTGAAAATACTCAGAGTCATAAAGCGACTCGATCAGGAGACTCCGCTCGAACTTGTGCCCACGTTTTTGGGCGCGCACGAAATACCGGACGAGCATCGTGCGTCGCGCGACGAGTATATACGCATCGTGATGGACGAGATGCTGCCGCGAGTGGCAAGCGAAAGGCTCGCCCGGTTCGCAGACATCTTCTGCGAATCGCACGTCTTCACCGTTGACGAGTCGCGCGCAATACTTTTGCGCGCCAACGAGCTTGGCCTCGGCGCGCGGCTTCATGCAGATCAGTTAACGTTGTCAGGCGGCGGGAGGCTTGCGGCAGAGCTTCGAGCCGCAACCGCCGATCACCTGGAATGGATTGATGACGAAGGCATCCAGTCGCTTAAACAGGCAGGCGTCATCGCAGTGCTGCTTCCCGGCGCTGTCTTCAATCTCGGCCTTGCGTGTTACGCGCCTGCGAGAAAGATGATCGAATCCGGGCTTTCCGTCGCAATTGCTACGGACTTCAATCCCGGCAGTTCTCCCACGCCTTCGATGCAAATGATCCTTTCAATAGCCTGCACGCAGATGCGAATGACGCCCGCAGAAGCCTTGACTGCGGCGACCATCAACGCGGCTTACAGTCTTGATCTGGGCGAACGGCTGGGTTCGCTCGAAACTGGTAAGCAGGCTGACATCGTCGTGTTCGACTGCCCGGATTTCCGCCAGATACCTTACTTTTTTGGCATCAATCACGCGCGGGTTGTTATCAAACAGGGAAGCGTCATTATTGACCGGCGGTGATTTGAAACTATCTTTATGGAACTTTTCGAGCGCCTCGTGTGAATCAACTATGTCAGCCGATAGCTGGATGCTAAAAAAGATAGTGATGACATTGGCTTCAATTACCAGCGATGAAGATCTGCTGCGGCTCGTCATGGCCGGAGACGAAGACGCCTTCACCGATCTTTACAGGCGGCGGCAGTCTGGCGTTTACCGCTTTGCTTTGCAGATGAGCGGGTCGAAAACCGTTGCCGAAGATGTCACGCAGGAAGTCTTCATAACGCTGATACGCGAGGGCGCTCGTTACGACCCTCAAAGAGGAGCGGTTGCCGCTTACCTCTACGGCATCGCGCGCAACCATGTTCTGCGCCGCCTTGAACGCGAGCGAATGTTCATTCAGATGGCCGACGCTTCCGAAGACGGAGACGCGCTTGCGCAGGTCAGTGTGATTGCCGATGCGGACCCGCTCGCCGACCTGACGCGAAACGAGATGGTCGAAACAGTGCGCACAGCGGTGCTTGCTCTGCCTGCGCACTATCGCGAAGTGGTCGTGCTCTGCGACTTGCACGAGATGAGTTATCAAGAAGCTGCAAGCGTGATCGGCTGCGCAGTCGGAACGGTTCGCTCGCGGCTGCACAGAGCGCGCGCGCTGCTTGTCGAAAAGCTGCGCGCGACTAACGATGGCAAGGCTTCCGGTGTAGTCAATCAGGCGAGGTGCTTCGCATGAACTGCCAAAACTTTGAAACCATAATTAACGATCTGGCGCGCGATCAGATGATGGACGCAATGGCGCGCGACTCTGCGCTCGGACACGCATCTGCCTGCGCGCGATGCGCTGTGCGACTGGCCGACGAAAGAATGTTGACCGCAGGACTTCGCCGCCTTGCCGCAAGCGCCGGTGCGGAAGAGGCTCCGGCTCGCGTCGAAGCGCGGTTGCTCGCAGCGTTGCGCGAACAAAAGACTCTCGCGCCTTACGTTAACCGGTACTCGCATCGCTTGCGGCGACTGGCGATTTCTGCGGCGGCGGCGATTCTCGTAGTGCTTGCGCTGGCTGCGATTCGCTTCGATCAATCAATCAGGGTTGATCGCGTTGAACAGGCTCAAAAATTGAGTCTCAAAGATCAACTCGCCGAGCCGAACAAAGTCATGCCTGTCGAACGCCAGCCCGCGCTTGCGATTGGAAATCAGCAGCGCTCGACACAAAAGCTTTCGCCGCGCAACGTGATTCATCATCCGAAAGAATCGCCCAGGCGCGCAGTTGATTCGGGCGCGATGCAGGAAATAGCAACGGACTTCATTCCACTGGTGCATGGCGACAGCCTGAACTTTATGGAAAGCGGGCAGCTTGTTCGCGTAGAGTTGCCGCGCTCGGCGCTCGTATCGTTCGGCTTGCCGATGAATATGGAGCGCGCAAACCAGCGTGTCAAAGCTGATGTGGTTGTCGGAAACGACGGGCTTGCGCGGGCGATTCGATTCGTGCGCTGAAGGGAATTTCTGGTTTGTGGTTATGTACGCACAGTCGAAACTAGAAACCAGGAATCGTAAACCACAAACCAGTAACTATAAATTGGGAATCTGAGTTAGAAAGAGAGGACATTATGAAAATTCATATGAGATGGATGATAGCGACATTCGCGCTCGCGTTGATGGCGACCGGCCTGGTCGTATCCGCGCAGGATAAGCAACACGAGAGCGCGCCAAAGCGAACTCAAGAGGTTTATATACAGCGAGGCGCAGACGTAATCATTTCGGCTGGACAGGATGGCGGCCAGCCAATGCGGCCCAGAATCATGGGGCCTGATGTAGGCATGTCCGTCTTCGTCGCGTCTGAAGTCGGGTTTGGCGGCAAGGTGGTCAAGGGTGCGCCTTACTCGGCACAGTCCGTCACGGAAACAGTCCAAACACTCGCTGATGGCAATCGCATCGTCCGCAAGATGACAGCATCGGTTTATCGAGACGGCGAAGGACGCACGCGACAAGATCAGTCGGTCGGCAACATCGGGCCTTATGCGGTGGCCGGTGAACCGAGACAAATGATCTTCATCAATGACCCCGTGAGCGGCACCAGCTATATTCTCGACGCACGCGACAAAACCGCGCGCAAGATGAACCTTCCTCGCATTGAAAGAATACGAGAGAGGACGGACGGCGCAGAGGCCGCTGGCGGAGCCACAAACGGAACCGCAAATGTAGTGGTGGCAGGGCCGCGCAGGCCGCCTATGATGAGAGACAGAGTCTGGGTAGGCGGTGAAGGCACTTTCAATATCCAGCTCAAGGATCCCAAAACCGAATCTCTCGGCAAGCAGATGTTTGATGGCGTCGAAGCGGAAGGCACGCGCGACACGCTGACCATCGCTGCGGGCGAAATTGGCAATGAACTTCCTATCAACATCGTTTCCGAGCGTTGGTACTCGCCGGAACTGCAAGTGGTCGTGATGAGCAAGCACACTGACCCGCGCGTGGGCGAAAACACGTATCGGCTGACGGGAATAAATCGCAGCGAGCCTTCGCGCACGCTGTTTGAACTGCCGGGCGATTACACGATCAAAGAGTCAGTTGACGCGGATGTGCGGCTCAAGATGGAAAGAGATCTTACGCGTTCGAGGAGAAAATCCGAAGAGCAATAACCAGCATCCTTCTCATTACCTCTAAGGGCGAAGCCGTCAGATGGCTTCGCCCTTTTTTCATCTGAACCCCTTCTCAATCAATGCGCTTCTCGAAGCACAGGCTCAAGGGATTGTCGGCATATTGACCATAGCAGTTGATTCGCTCATACCCGGATGTCTCGTACATCTTTATTGCTTCCGGCTGGCGATTTCCTGTCTCAAGCCGCACACGGCTATAACCTATCCTGCGCGCTGCTGCTTCGAGTTCATGAAGTATCATTCGCCCTACGCCTCGCCCTCTTGCTTGTGGCCCGACGTACATTCTTTTTACTTCAGCAACGCTTGCTTCCATCGGGCGAATCGCTCCGCACCCGACGGGCTCGCCGTTCAGCCTTGCTATCAGCATAGCTCCACCGGCAACCAGAACATCGTCAGGGCTGAACGAGCCAGACCCTCCGTCATCGCCATAAATTGCTCCGAGTTCCGCTGAAAGGTTCTTCATCAACAAAGTTGCTGAGTCGCTGCGCGGGTCTTCAGCGGCTATGGTGATGGTGTCTGAGCTAATATTTTTACTCATCGAATCGGTTCAAATGTTTACTGATGACGGTCGCTAAATCGCCGGAATTATATCTTTCGCAGCTTCAAAAGTCAGTAGCCCGTGCGCCAGGGCCATTCAGTTCTGGGAATTTGATGTTAACTCACCGCAGAGGCGCAGAGAACGCAGGATGGCCGATTAGGTGCTTCGCACGCGGCGGGGGCGCAGAGGTTAAAGACCGCTTTTCTCTGCGTAATCTCTGCGTCCTCTGCGCCTCTGCGGTGAACAGTTTTCCGGTTTCAACCTCTGAATCCGAGAACTGAATGGCCCTGCCCTTGCGCATTCACGGTCGGGCTGATGGCGCATACTCTTTGACATCCGCACGTGTTTCCGATACTCTGAAAACCCGTGAAGGGAGAAGCCGTAGCGATTATCCCTGCGCGGTTCAACTCGACAAGATTGCCGGGCAAGCCGCTCCTCCCCCTGGCAAAACTTCCTATGATCATGCACGTAGTCGAACGAGCACGTAACGCTCGACTTGTCTCTCGCGTCATCGTCGCAACCGATGATACGAGAATCCTCGAAGCAGTCCACTCGCACGGAGGCGAAGCGAGACTTACTTCGCCCGACGCGCAATCGGGCACAGACCGAGTTGCTGAAATTGCTGCCACTTTAGACGCGGAACTCATCGTCAACGTGCAGGGAGATGAACCGCTGATCGAAGCCTCAACCATTGACGCTGCGATTGAGCCGCTCATCAATGATTCCGAGATTCAAATCAGTACGACTTCCGAACCTATTAATTCAATCGAAGATGTTTTCAATCCAAACGTGGTCAAAGTAGTGACCGATGCTCAAGGATTCGCTCTCTATTTTTCGCGCTCGCCTGTGCCTTATGTCAGGCTCGCCCCCGGCCTGACGCTTGAGCAAACGTTGCAGCGCGACACTGCGCTGTTGTCTAATTATCGTAAGCATTCTGGACTCTACGCGTATCGCAGCCGGTTCCTGCAGCAGTTCGCTCGAATGGAGCAATCCCGGCTTGAACGCCTTGAATGTCTCGAACAGCTTCGCGCGCTTGAAAACGGATTCCGTATACGGGTCGTAAAGGTAGACCACGCCGCGATAGGTGTGGACACCGAGCAGGATTACGAACGAGTAAAAAGGTTGATAGAGGAGAACTTGTCATGACTAAATTCATTTTCGTTACAGGCGGAGTAGTTTCGAGCCTCGGCAAAGGATTGGCCGCCGCTTCTATCGGGTGCCTGCTCGAAGCGCGCGGCCTCAAGGTCACGCTTCAAAAACTCGACCCTTACATCAACGTTGACCCCGGCACTATGTCGCCCTTCCAGCACGGCGAAGTCTTTGTCACAGACGACGGCGCGGAAACAGACCTCGACTTAGGCCACTACGAACGATACACGCACTCGCAACTGACGCAGGCGAACAACTGGACTACGGGGCGCATCTACCTGTCGGTCATAAACAAAGAGCGGCGCGGCGATTATCTGGGCAAAACGATTCAAGTCATCCCGCACATCACTAACGAAATCAAAGACGCTATTCGCGCAGTGGCCGACGGCCCCGACGTTGTCATTGTCGAAGTAGGCGGCACGGTCGGCGACATCGAAAGCCTGCCGTTTTTGGAAGCCATCCGCCAACTGGGCAACGAAGTGGGCCGCGAAAACGCTCTGTTCATTCACCTCACGCTCGTTCCCTACATCGCGGCGTCGGGCGAATTGAAGACGAAGCCGACGCAGCACTCTGTTAAAGAGTTGCGCGAAATAGGTATTCAACCGGACATCCTGATGTGCCGCTGCGACCGCCCGCTGCCGCACGACATGAAGGCCAAGATAGCCTTGTTCTGTAACGTGCGCGAAAACGAAGTCATCACCGCGCAGGATGTGGACACGATTTATGAAGTGCCTTTGATGTTCGCGCGGCAGGGACTCGACGATATGATCGTCAAGAAACTCCATATGAACGCGGGCGAGCGCGACCTCGATCGCTGGTCTGAACTGGTCGAGACGATAAAGAAACCGGATGGAACGGTCACCATCGGGATAGTCGGCAAGTACGTCGAGCTTGAAGATTCGTACAAGAGCCTGCACGAAGCATTGGTTCACGGCGGCGTCGCCAATCGCTTGCGAGTGCAGGTTCGTTGGGTCGAATCCGAAGACATGACGGAAGACGCCAATTGGGAAGATCGGCTGCGCGACCTCGACGCGATACTGGTGCCGGGCGGATTCGGCAAGCGCGGCATATCGGGAATGTTGCGCGCGATCAACTATGCGCGGCGCGAACAGACGCCTTACTTCGGAATTTGTCTGGGGATGCAGTGCGCGACGATTGAGTTTGCGCGCAACGCCGCAGGGCTTGAAGGCGCTGACTCGACTGAGTTCGATGATGATACGAAGCACCCTGTCATATTCAAGCTGCGCGATTTGATCGGAGTCGAAGCCATGGGCGGCACTATGCGATTGGGCGCATATCCTTGCAAGCTGAAAGCGGGGTCGCTGGCAGAAAAGATTTACGGCGCGCCTGAAATCAGCGAGCGCCATCGCCATCGCTACGAATTCAATCCTCGTTACGAAGATGAGCTTGGCGGGCACGGGCTGGTATTTTCAGGCAAATCGCCCGACGGAAAGTTCATCGAGATAGTCGAACTGCCAGATCATCCATGGTTTCTGGGATGCCAGTTTCATCCTGAGTTCAAATCGAAACCCTTAGACCCTCACCCGCTTTTCGTGTCGTTCATTCAGGCTGCTTACGAACATCGCCTGCGCGACGAAGCGACCTCTGAACATTCAGAGAGCGCCGCTCGCGAAACGGTGGCTGACGAGCGCGGGTGGAAGCTCAATGCTTCAAGCGGCGAATAGTTGTTGAGGCATTCAATCGAAGTTTCGTGAAAACTGGTTTGAGAACTCAAGATCGTCTTTTGTTTCTTTATCTTTCTTGAATGTATCTAGCAGGAGTCGCTCGACGCGGCGCGCTTCAGAAATTCCCATGAAGCCGACTGGCTGGTCCGACTTTTTGCCTACGATAGTTGCGAAAACAATATCGCCCGTGCCATTAGAACGCTCCGTCCGTTCAATGATGCCCATGTCGTTGCCCGTATATGACTGAATCTTCTTTGTCGAGCCGCCCGTAATTATCATCGCGCGGCGATTGGTCAAGGCGTAGACTGTCTGTTTGGCTTTTTTGTATAACCAGTAGGGCGAGGTCAGCATCCCCAGTCCTACTAACACGAACGGCACACCGAACAATGCGAACAGCGATATCCATCCCGGCGCAGAATCTGTAAAGAACAGACCTGAAGCAGCCGCCATCCAAAATACTGCGAAGCCTGTCCACGGAATGGCGAACAGCACCAGGGGTATCGTAGCCCATAAGCCTCGCTTCGGGTCGGGCTTGCCATACCACAGCAGCCGCTCGCCCATCTCCAACTGAGCTTGCGCCGTTTGCTGAGATTCAAAATCCATGTTCATCATAAATATTTGTCGTCTTGAATGCGGGGCGTAATGTAAAGCAAGGGGCCATAGCGCTTGCTTCGATTCCGAAGATACCACACTGCAAACGGATATGTCATTAAAGTAGCAATCCGACAGCCGCGCGCTCGCGTATTTAGCATTGAATCCAGGTTGTAACGATGTGCATACCCATTGCGCGAGAATGAAATCATGGCTAATTACAAACTCAAACTAAAGAATCGCGAAGAGATCGCCGAAGGCACTATGGCTTTCTTTCTCGAAAAGCCCGTGGACTTTGATTTCAAAGCGGGGCAGTTTGCGCGCCTTACTCTTATTGATCCGCCCGAAACAGACGCGAAAGGCAATGGGCGCACTTTTACAATCGCAAGCGCTCCTTATGAAGAAGATCTGATGGTAGCCACTCGATTGCGCGACACGGCTTTCAAGCGCGTGATGGGAACGATACCGCTTGGCACAGAGATTTCCTTCAAAGGGCCTTACGGGTCTTTGACTCTTCACGATGACGCGACGCGCCCGGCAGTCTTCCTAACGGGCGGCATCGGAATAACGCCTTTCCGAAGCATTCTTTTGCAAGCGGCGAAAGACAAACTTGCTCACAAGTTGTTTCTCTCTATTGCAATCGCAGACCCGAAGATGCCGCTTTTCTCAGAGAGCTTAGTGAGCTTGAAACAGAGAGCCAAAATTACAAATTCATTGGCTCCATGACGGCGATGTCAAACTCGAAACAGGCATGGCAAGGCGAAACCGGATATATCAATCGAGAGATGATTGCCAGGATCATTGATGATTTGCTATCGCCTGTTTATTATATTGCTGGGCCGCAAGCGATGGTAGCCGTTACGCAAAAGATGTTGAATGATGCCGGAGTCGGCGATGAAAACATCCGCGTAGAAGAGTTCGGCGCATATTGATTGTTAACAGCAGGAGGAGATATGTCACAAGGAACAGTGAGTTTTGCAAACGACATCAAGCCTTTATTCACAGAGAGGGACAAAAATCATATGGAATTCATGTTCGATCTGTGGTCATACAAGGACGTGAAAGACAACGCGGACGACATTCTGGATTCGGTGTCGAATGGAAGAATGCCTCCGCAAGGCCCCTGGCCACAAGACAAAGTGGATATGTTCAAACAGTGGATCGCTGGCGGCTGTCAACCTTAGATAAATTAATTCAAGGGCCATTCAAAAAAAGTCAGTTCACCGCAGAGACGCAGAGGACGAGGAAGAAACGATGAATGCGGAATGATGAATGATGAGTTAAGAATCTCTCTATCAGTTCATCATTCCGCGTTCATAATTCATCATTATCTTCTGCGTCCTCTGCGGTGAACTGCATCTATTCTTTGTAGCCTCTGCTTTCAATTCTCATGCGCAAGCATATAAAATATGACCGCCCTGCGCCTGTCACCGGCACATATCAAGTAAGGAGTCCGTCATGAATTTCGCGATGTTAAAATCGAAGCTTGCGCTATCAGCCCTGTTAATCTTTGCTCTCGTTTCTGTAGCTTTGGGCCAGGAGACGAAAGACGCTCGCACCGATCAGGTGGATAAGATATTCGCCGGGTGGGACAAAAAGGATTCGCCGGGGTGCGCGCTCGTGATAATCAAAGATGGCCAGATCGTTTACAAACGCGGCTACGGCATGGCTCACCTTGAGCAGAACTCGCCTATCACTTCAACAACCGCATTTGACATAGGCTCTGTGTCGAAACAGTTCACGGCGATGAGCCTGCTGCTGCTTGCCGAACAGGGAAAGGTTTCGCTCGATGATGACATTCGCAAATACCTGCCGGAGATGCCGCAGTACGAATCCCCCATAACGATTCGTCACCTGATTAATCACACGAGCGGGCTGCGCGATTACCTGACGCTGGTGGTGCTTGCGGGCGGCGGGCGCGATGAGGATTTTTATGTTGACGGAGAAGTCGTTGACTTGCTCGCGCGGCAGAAGCAACTCAACTTCAAACCGGGCGAGCAGTGGCTCTACAGCAACTCGGGTTATTTTCTGCTTTCGCAGATTGTGAAGCGAGCGAGCGGCAAAACGCTCAGACAGTTTGCGGATGAAAACATCTTCAAGCCGCTCGGAATGAAAAACACCCGCTTCAACGACGACCACACAGAGGTCATAAAGAATCGCGCTCAAGGGTACGCGCCGCGCCGGGGCGGCGGCTTCTCGATCAGCGTAAGCCCGCTCGACATGGTTGGCGACGGCAATGTCGTCACGACGGTCGAAGACCTGTTTTTGTGGGATCAGAATTTTTATCGCAACAAGCTGGGCAAAGGCGGGCAGGAGCTAATCAACGAAGCTCTAAGGACGGGCGTGCTCAACAGCGGCGAGAAACTTGAATACGCGGCAGGAATAGTTGTCACAAGCTACAAGGGCTTGAAAGAAGTCAGTCACGGCGGCGCGTTTGTCGGATACCGCGCAGGGCTACTTCGACTTCCCGATCAGCAGTTTTCGGTCGCCTGCGAGTGCAACCTTGCGACCATCGACCCGATGACGCTCGCGCATCGCGTTGCAGACGTATACCTCGCGGATCAGTTCAAACAAGAGGCGGCAAAGAAGAGTGATGAATTGCCTAAATTCATCGAACTGCCAGAGTCAGAACTGAAAGATAAAATCGGCGCGTTCCGAAATACCGTCAACGGCGTTATATGGAAATTCAGAGTTAGAGAAGGCAAGTTGACGGCTGATGTCCCCGGCGCTGTTTTGCAGTTCGCCGCTGTCAACGCAAACGAGTTTCACTCTTTGAGCGGGCCGGTTAAAAGAGCGCTCAAGTTTGAAAAACAAGGGCAGAACAAGTTGATGTGGGTGACCCCCGAAGGGCAAAAGCCTGTCAAGTTTGAAGCCGTAGAACTTGTGTCGCCCTCGCCTGTCGAGTTAGCCGATTACGCGGGTGATTATTACAGCGATGAACTTGGCGTGACTTATAAAGTCGCGATTGAAGGCGGCAAGCTGTACATCAGGCATGAAAACAAATACAAAGTACTGCCGACCAATGCGCTCGAACCTACGCTCAAGGATACATTTTTTATTCAAGGCGTCACGCTCAACTTCAAACGCAACGAGCAACAAAAGGTCAGCGCTTTCACGCTGGATGCGGGTCGCGTCAGAAACATAAGCTTCGTCAAAAGAGCGGGCTAGGCGTAGCGCAACCGGGACGGCTTGCGCTACTTTTAGAGCGGATTTCTTTTGAATGTACGGTAATGCAATAGGATTCACCGCAGAGACGCAGAGGACACAGAGGCGGCGCAGAGTTTTTTTATGCATATCCTCTGCGTAATCTCTGCGTCCTCTGCGTCTCTGCGGTGAACCTTACATCCATTTGCAAACCGCTCTAATGTCAGTCGCTTGTTGAGTCATCAATAGTGAAGGTGATTTCGAAAATTGAAAAACATTCGCGGTGTGATACTCGACATAGACGGCACTCTTGTAGACAGCAACGACGCTCACGCGCGAGCCTGGGTTGAAGCTCTGGCCGAAGAAGGCATCGAGGTTGCGTTTGAAAAAGTCCGGCCTTTGATAGGAATGGGAGGCGATAAGCTGCTTCCACGCGTATCGGGCCTTGAAGAAGACAGCGCGCGTGGCAAACGAATCGGCGAGCGTCGAGGCGAAATATTCAAAGCGCGTTACCTGCCTGGGTTGAAAGCTTTTCCGGCGACGAGAGAATTGCTCGTGAGAATGCGCGAGCGCGGGTTGAAGCTTGTCGTTGCCACGTCGGCCAAAGAAGACGAATTGAAGCCGCTTTTGAAAATAGCTGGCGCGGCTGATCTTATCGAAGAAAAAACCTCGTCAGACGATGCGGAAAACTCCAAGCCTGATCCTGACATAGTGAAAGCCGCGCTTGATGAGTCGGGGCTTTCGGCGGATGAAGCGGTGATGATAGGCGACACTCCCTATGACATAGAAGCGGCTACCAGAGCCGGTTTGAAGGCAATCGCATTTCGGTCTGGCGGCTGGAATGATGCTGAGCTTGCCCGCGCCATCGCAATTTACGACGGCCCGGCGGACCTGCTGGCTCAATACGATTCGTCGCCGCTGAAAGAAATGATGAACGATGAGTGATGAACGATGAATTAAGAACTCTCTTTCATTATTCATCGTTCATCGCTTCTCAAATAACTCTAGCCGATTGCGCGCGGTTTGATATACTTGATGGCTGTAATGGCCGTCTGTTTCAAGTGCAATCAAGTGTCTAAGGTGCTGAGGCTGACGAAGTGCGTGCAGTGCTTCCGCATGGTGTGCGAGAAGTGTGCTATCCGCCGCTACTCTCACAAATTCTGCTGCGAAGCATGCGCGAAAGGTTTCTTTTTCGGCCTTGGCGATGAAGTGGACGAGCCGTAGCTTTACACGACCAAGGAGCCTCCGATCATGAATCTCACCCAGCGACCGCGACGACTTCGACGCAACGCGACCATTCGCGCGATGGTTCGCGAAACACGCCTCACGCCGGATGATTTTATTTACCCACTTTTCGTTTGCGAGGGCGAAGGTGTGCGGCGAGAGATTTCGTCCATGCCGGGATGTTTCAACTTCTCGGTAGACGAAATTGTCAAAGAGACCGAGTTGGCAGTGAAGGTCGGCGTGCGGTCTGTGATATTGTTCGGCGTGCCCGACGAAAAGGACGCGGTCGGCTCTCAAGCTTATGCCGAAGACGGGATAACGCAGCGAGCGATTCGCGCGATCAAGCGCGAAGTGAAAGATGCGCTCGTCATCGCTGATAACTGTTTGTGCGAGTACACGGATCACGGCCACTGTGGGATGATTCGGGATGGCGAAGTGCTCAATGATCCGTCGGTCGAACTGCTTGCGCGCACTGCCGTGTCGCAGGCGGAAGCGGGCGCGGATATTATTGCGCCTTCAAACATGATGGACGGATTCGTCGAAGCGATTCGCGCGGCGCTTGACCAGTCGGGCTTCGAGCATTTGCCGATCATGTCTTACGCCGTGAAGTATGCGTCAGCCTTCTATGGCCCGTTTCGTGAAGCCGCCCAATCGGCCCCGCAATTCGGCGACCGGCGCGGCTATCAGATGGACCCTGCGAACGCGCGCGAGGCCATGCGTGAAGCGGAACTCGACTTGGAGCAGGGCGCTGACATGCTGATGGTCAAACCGGCGCTTCCTTATCTGGACATCATTCGCGCGCTGCGCGAGCGGTTCGACCTGCCTGTTGCGGCTTATCAGGTCTCAGGCGAGTACGCGATGATAAAAGCCGCGGCTCGATTGGGCTGGATAGATGAAGAGCGCGTGATTCGAGAGTCGCTCACGTCAATCAAGCGCGCAGGGGCCGACGTGATACTTACCTATTTCGCGCGAGAGATGGCCGCGCGACTGGATTGAACTAGAGGCGCTTCTAAGCCGATTAAATTTCCTTGCCTATTATTGTGCGCTCGACCTTCCAGGCGTAAGTTGTCACAAACAAATCGACGGCTCTGCTGTAGCCGACATTTATTCGCACGCTCTGATCGCGACCGGCAAAGCTGATGCTACCTTCGGGCAGTTCGTACTTTCCGCGAATCTTGTTTATCTCAGGAGTGATCCTGTCTTCCTTCCAACCTCGCACCGCCGCAATTCGCGCCAACTCTTCAACGTCATAAATGACTCCGCGTTGTTCTATGTAGACGGGCACGAGCTTGAGTGCAAGTAGGACGACGCACGCCGCGACGAAGAGCATTATTACAGTTTTGATATTTACCGCCCCACGCTCATTCGCGCGTGAACCTGTGCTTATTGTATCGCTCATGATTTTTCTCCGCTTGAACAGAGGCGAATCAAGTTTGCAAGATACTTGATGAAGACGAGCGCGAAGACCTGCCGAACAGGTCGCCGGAATAATTCTTCACCCGGTCCTGCTTATCCTGCCTGCTTCTGTTTTGTTAAAGCTGATGCTTGAATAGAGCATCATTGAGGGCCAATCGAATCACCTGCGGGGGCACGTCCGACCTGATAACGACACGGCCTATTTCGGTCGGCAGCACAAAAGCTGTGCGACCGGCTTCGGCTTTCTTGTCGTGATTCATTGCTGAAATTATATCATCGAGCGCAAGAGTATTAGTGCTCGGCAATCGCCCGACGCTTGTGACAGCGGCATCTATGGCTTCTCGCTCGCCGGTCGAAAGCATTTTCATTCGTTCTGCTATGCGGGCAGCGGCTCGCATTCCGTGACCTACTGCCTCGCCGTGAAGGAACCGGCGATAGCGTGTGACTGCTTCGAGAGCGTGGCCGACCGTGTGGCCGAAGTTCAATATTTTTCTGAGATGGCCTTCGCGCTCGTCGCGTTCTACTACGTCGGCTTTGATGCGGCACGAGCGCGCGATCAGGTAAACAAGCTCCGCCTCGTCAAAGCCTCGCAGTTCGTCCATTTTGTGCGCGATGCGATCAAACATCTGCCGGTCGCATATCACGCCGTATTTGATGGCTTCGTAGAGGCCCGACTGCATCTCGCGCGGCGGGAGCGTGCGCAGAGTCTCTGTATCAATGACGACGAGCGAAGGTTGATGGAAAGCGCCGATGAGGTTTTTGCCGAGCGCGTGATTGACCCCCGTCTTTCCGCCGATTGAACTGTCTATTTGAGCAAGCAGCGTGGTCGGCGCTTGAATGAAGCGAATGCCGCGAAGATAGGTTGCCGCGACCAGTCCCGCAAGATCGCCCACTACGCCGCCGCCGAGCGCGACTATCAAATCAGAGCGCTCCAGGCGTTGCTTGATCAAGAAAGTGTAAAGCGATTCTGCCGTGCGAAGGGTCTTGTACCGCTCGCCGTCGCCTACGAGAAACGATTGAACTTTGAATCCGGCGCGACCGAGCGAGCGCGCAACGCGGCGTCCATAGAGCGCGTCAACGGTCGGGTTGCTGACTATGACGCACTGCCGCGCTTTGTCGCCAGCAGCTTGTCGGGCGAGCGCCCCTGTCTCGTCGAGCAACCCCGCGCTGATTTGAATCGCGTAGCTGCGCTCTTTGAGTTTGACAGTGACGGTTTTCATAGGCGATCAGCGCATCTGCGATTTCAGATTTGAGATTTGAAATAATAGATCGTTCTTTCCGATACCGGATATCTAATTCTTCAGGGCCTGGTTGAACTCATCAATGAGCAGGTCGAACGCTACGGGGCCTGTGCCGATCTGCGTGGCCATTTCGTCTGCGGTATAGCGGTCTCCTGTCTCCCAAATCTCTTTCAGGAAATTGCCCGCGCGCCGCGAAGACCACCACTGCTGGCCGAAGCGAGTCTTCAGGTGTTCACGCAACTGGACTTCAAATGCCCACGCGCGCATATAGCTTGCCGAGTAGAATCCGTCGTCGAGGTCGAATAAAAACTCCGTCGAGCCGGTCTTGAATTTCGTGGCAGCCGTTTGGAGTTCCGCATAAACCTGGGCCGAGCGCGCCAGGTCTTCACCGGCATGGAGTTCGCGTTCGTACATCAGCTTTGCTATGTGCCTCCGCACCGTTATGAGCTTCGCAAGCAAACTTGAGCGAATGAAATCCTGGTTATCTCGGAAGCCTAGAAATTCAGTGAGCCATGCTCTATCAGAGATCAAATGATTGAACAAAAAAGCGTAAGTTTCGGTCAACGCATAATCGCCCGTGTGTTTGAACTCCGGGCGCAGACTTTCCGAAGCCCATGCGTAATGTTGCGCGTGACCCGATTCGTGAAACAGCGATTGATAATCCGATTGTCCACCCGTTGGCCGAATCACGAGTCTTATGTCATTGGGAACAGATATGGGCATGCAAAACGCGCGACAATTCTTGCGTGGCCGCGCAAGGCTGTCTATCTCTATATTTTTTTGCGCGGCCACCTGTATGCCCAGACCGGCCATCGTCTCGCGGTAAACTTCTAAGAGTTTGGCAGCAGGAAAACGGTCGTCGTAGCCGGTCAGGTGCGCGAAGTAAGTGCAATCAGGTCGCTCTGCCTCTTCGACGCGAATTCCAACGTCGCGCCTCAACCCCTCATCAAGCCGCGCGACGTAAAGCGATTCGGTGCGCGCCAGCAGAGTTTCTGATTCGCGAGCAAGCCTTTCGTAATCGAGATGACGCAAGTTTTCAAATAGAGACGTGTAATTCGCATATTCGAGCGAGCGCGCAGCCGTGTGCAGCCGTGCAAGTCGTTGTGCCCTCAAATCGTTTGAGGCATCAATAACAGCAAGCCGCTTTTTGTAGATCGCGAGGCGCGACTGGCGGTCTGGCTCGGTTGTGATGGCTGCGGCTGCATCGTGAAAAGTCATCTCGCGACCCTGTGATTCGATTGCCGCCGCCACTTCGTACTCGCTGATGGATTCGGTGAGTTCCTTCACCGAATTCTCCAGGAATTGTTCTACCGCGAAAGCCAGCAATCGGTTGAGCGATGCGCGCTCGGTCTCGAAATGCGCAGGCGTATCTTCGAGGCTCTTCTTCAACCTGGTGATCGATTCGAGCGAGAAAAGATCGCTATAGCGGTCGTAGATAGGCGCGATTTCAAGGCCCGATTTCTGGCCCGAATGGAAAAGATATTGTTCGCGCAGGCAGGCTGTATTGAAGTCTGTGTATTCGCGTCTGTATTCGTCGAGCATTCAAATCCTCGAATTGAGTGAACTGTGAAAATATCGACGTGGAGGGGGAGTGTCAAGGCAGGGGCGTGAAAGAGACTTGAATTTGAAATCTCAAACTCAAGATTTTAGGCTGTATCTGTCTATTAGTAAAAAAAATAGGCGACGCAGCGTGGGAAGACTGCGTCGCCTTGTGTCCGGTTACTGTCCTCACCACAGTAACCGAGAATCGAGAACAGGAAGTGATGTTGTCATCACCCGTATCTCTTGCCCCACTATCGCTTGAGCAATCAAGATGCCACACAAGGACGGGGACTCGTTTCGGGTATGATGTCCAACATTTCAGCAAACTTATATACTTTCGAGCCTGACTCTTCGATTCAAAAAATAGTCTTTGCGTGTAAAAAATACATATTTTGGATGAAATATTTACCACGCGATCTTTCTGTAATCGCCATTGCTGTAGTCAGACCTTCGCGGTCGAAGGTGTAGGAGGCTTGACCGAACGGCTTTGCTCAAAAAGTCGCCTTGCTGACTCCTACAGGCCGTGAAGAAAATTTCTACCAATAGTTAACCGACTTTTGGGCAAGGCCCCATTGACAGTTACTCAATCTGAATCATTCAGCGGAATGAAGCAATCAGTTATGGAGTTTTCATCAGGGAAATTCACTTCTACAAGCCAATCAAGCGTATTTTGATCAACTTTCCCAACCAGGTCTTCCCGCAAACGAGCTACTGTAGGGATAACGCCAGATGCCTTGAGCCTGGCTTTTGCGTCAAACACTTTGCGAGTGTCTTCCGAAGACCAGCCGTCGCGCGGACAGACTCTGGTCGAGAATAAACAGCCGCCGCTGCATCTCGTAAATACCTCAATCTTGCTCATGGCTTAATGTCAATTTGTGAGAAGCTGACCCAACACGTCGCCGGGTTTGAGCAGTTCGGCCCCTTCGCCCGACACCTCCATTTCAGCCGTCAGCCCTTCATGAATTTCCTGCCATGATCGGCCATAGGCCCGCATAGATTCCACTTTGAGGCGAACGAGGGTTTCCCCTATCCTCTCGCTCGGACGCGCATAATCATCCAGCGTCTTTACTGGAACGTACTGATAGACCGCTTCGAAAACATCGCCTATCTCGATAGGCCCTTTGTAGCACCGCCCGGCTATACCTATTCGGTCACCAGATCTCTCAGTAATAAACTCAACACCAAATTCTATATTTTTCTTATTCATCGACTCAGCGCCTTTGCTTGACGGACAAACTCGGCGAAAGGCTTTAAGAGTACCCCTTCTTCCGCTCGAACTCCTTGATGTAATACTCACTCGGGTGAGCGGTCCCGAGTTTATGAAGCTGGCCGGTCTCTTTTTCTACGGCTATCGGCCCATTTCCGCCAAGCGCATATAAGAAATCGCCGGTTTCTAAAAACTTCTTGGAGTTGAAGAAGAAGATCCAACCATAGCTTTTCTCTATCGTCGCTTCGTCAATTATAACGAAGCGGTCGTCTTCGTATTTGCGTATCGAGTCGAGATCCTCTTGGACAATCTTCTTTGCCGTTTCCAAATCAATCATAATTCCTCCGAAACATACAATCAGTTTGTCTTGATTATGAGGAAATGCTCGAATCCCGACAAGTCTGCGGCTTTGCCCGTTTGCCCATCCAGGAACCTTATTACTCCATTCTGATTGACGACATTGAAAAAGTGGCCCTGCGTGTTGGCTCCACGATAGCCCCAGACGATACCCCGTGCGCCCTTGCCCCATTGCTTCATTATGGTTTCCATTCCTCTTACTCCGTTTGCCCCGATCCAGCTACGCCCATAAAGCTTGGCTAATTCTGCTGCCGAAGTCGCTTCACCAGGCAGTGCCATAGCGGGCCTCCCGCCTAGAGTTGCATCCGTGGCAACCGCGCAGTTAGCGCAATTACTCGCCCGCCCCGCCGCACCGGCTTCGGGGTTAACATCGCGAATGGAGAAGCCGTGATCATTTGGGCGCGCAACGTCATCAATAGTGCCACCGACAGCTTCTCCTGTAGCCCCGCCGACAGCTTCGCCCGTGCCTTCCGAAGCCCCGCGCCCCAACACTTTGTTGATCGCCCGCCCGGCTGCCCCTACTGCTTTGCCCACCAGCGGCTTGACTACAGGGGCGATCACCTTGTTGACGACCGCCCCTCCGACTTCCTGCACCAACACTGTTTCTGCCAGCGTGTTCTCACACGGGTAGGTCTTGTCGCCCGGCCCCGGAGCGTTCGCCACACTTGCACTGAACAGTATTGCGGCCCCCGCCCCTATGATTACCACAAACCAGATGAATGTCCCAGATGGGTCTTTAAAGCTTAACGGGTTGTTCGCGGCATACGCGTAAAGGTTCGTTTCGCCGCTGGCAAACCCTATGGGGTCTTCCGAGATGAAGCGTCCGTGTTGAGGGTCGTACCAACGCGCACGGTAATACATGAGGCCGGTCTGAGTGTCCATCTCGCGGCCCGTGTAACCGTATCTTGTCAAAGAACTGCCCGCCGTCGCCCCGAACGGCTCGTATCGCTGCCGTTCGGCCACTGCACCCATAGCGTCTGTCAGCGCGATGGTGCTTCCCAGGTGGTCTTGCAGGAAGTATAGCGGCCCTGTAGCCCCGCTCGTCTGCCGCAGCTTGTTATCTACCCCTGCACCGTTCAAATAATCAATCGCGCTGCCGTCGCCGGTGCGGTCAAGCACCACATCCGTTCCATCATAGAGGAAGCTGGTCGTCACCCCGCCTGCTGTTCGGCTCGAAAGTCTGCCCGCCGCGTCGTAGCCATAAGCGACCGCTTGTCCATCGGGCAGTGTTGCTCGCTTCAGCCGCCCGCGCGCGTCCCATTCGTAGTTAGTAGTGCCCGCCGCGTCAATCTTCGAGATGGTCTGGCCCTGATTGTCGAAGCTGAAGGTCGTGTTAGCGAACTGCGCAATCCGATTTGCGCCGTCCGCCGCGCTCGCGGATTTGGCTGCGGGCTGGATGGGCTGCGAAGCAAGCGACCTGGTTGTAGCAATCTCATCTTCTACGGTGTATGAGTACCGATAATCTTCTACGGCAGGCGTACCTGCTTTAGCGTGCGTCATCCTCACCAGCCGGTCTGCTGTATCGTAGCTGTAGCTGGTCGCCACGCCGTTGGGCCTTTGCATCCCAGTCATCCGCGACAACGCGTCGTAACTGTAAGTGAACGTCTCGCTTCCTTGCGCGATCGTCTGTAGTCTGCCTGCCGCGTCGTAACCGTAGCCCACCGCAGGCCGATCAGCCGCGGCCATCAAGGTCACTTGCCCTGCCGGGTTATATGTATAGCTCACGACGCCTGCCGGAGTCGTCTCTGACAACAAGCGGTTGGCGTCATCATACGTCCACTGAATGCTGCCTGCTTGCGTGTCGTCAATACGCGTCGGCTTTGACGCCGCGTCGTAGACGTATGTTACGACTGCGTCATCGAAAGCGGTACGTGTGATTCGATTCAGCGCGTCATAAGTCGTCGTCGCCCGTCGGCCAAGCCTGTCAACAGTCTCTGTGAGGTTGCCCGAAGAGTCATAACTGGCCGTTGCGCTTCGTCCAAGCGGGTCGCGCTTTAAAATGGGCCGGTGTAGTTCGTCATAACCGTAAGTCGTCGCGAAGCCTCGCTGATCAATAACGGCAACGACATTCCCTCGGCTGTCGTAACTCATCCGCAACACGTTGTTGAGCGAGTCTCTGGTAGTTTCGACTAACCCCCGCCGGTCGTAGGTATAGCGCACATCGCGGCCTGATGGAGAGAACAAAGCCGTCGTGTGATTTTCAGTGTCGTATTGAACCGTGCTGACGCGCCCAACCGCATCTGTGATGGAGACGATCCGGTTCCTTAAATCGTAGCTGGCTCTTGTCTGGCGCTGCAGCGCGTCGGTGGTACTAATGAGATTACCGTTCGCGTCGTATGCGAATATGCTGGTCGCGCCTGCCGTATCAGTAGCGGAAATGACTCGACCAAGATGGTCATAAATCCTAATTGACCGCCTGCCCATTGGATCAACGATTGCTGTCACCCGCCCGATGATGTCTTGTTCAATTACGCCCCGATTGCCCAGCGCATCAATCGCAGCGGAAATATTTCCGTGGGCGTCGTATTCCAGTCGGGCGGTGTGGCCGAGCGGGTCAGTGCTGCTGATAAGCTGGCCGAAAGCGTCGTATGCGAAGGTCGTCACCTGGTTCAGCGCATCGATTACAGACGTGAGGTTTCCCTTGGAGTCGTAACCGAGCCTCGACACTCGCCCTTCGTTATCCGTGATACTGGTCACGTTATTGAAAGTCGCCTCGTACTCGAACCGAATGGCCTGTCCCAGCCGGTCAGTTGCAGCAGTTACGTTGCCGCGATTATCGAACTGGCGAGTCTCTTCTGCGCAGCCGCATGGCCCGATTGTAGAAACCGGAAGGCCCGTCGCTATGTCTCTCTCAATGCGCGCTCTCTGGCCGAGCGTGTCTGTCATTTCGATCACATAGCCATTAGCGTTGAATCTCCTGCTGATGCTGCGGCCCAGCGAATCCGTTATCGTAACGGATGTCACTACTGTACCCGACAGCGTATAGCTATACTGCTCGAAGCCGCCTTCAGCGAATCGTTGTTTGGAAACTCGGCTGTTGCTGTCGTAAAAGATCTCCTTCATCGCATTGCCGCGCTTATCAATCACCTTCGACAGCCTTCCGCCCACCACATACTCGTAGCGCATGACTTGATTGAGCGGGTCGGTAACGCGCGTTAAGCTCGGCTCGCCCTCGTAGGCGTAGCTCCACGCGCGACCTAGCGGATCAGTCGCGCGCGAAATGCGCCCTGATCCGTCATAAGTGAGGATAACCGACCGCCCCACAGGGTCTGTGATCTGTGTAAGATTTCCTCCAGAATAGGCGAGCGTTGTAGTATTCCCATTGCGGTCAACTATTGCTGTGACTCTGCCGCTGCTATCAAAACGCATAAGGCTGCCATCCGCGCTCCGGTATTCAAACGTTCCGTTGGTGAATTTTCTTACCAGATCGCCAAGCTGAGACTTAGTCGCTGTGGTCGAGAATACAAGCGTGCCGCCCGTTTCTGTGCGCAGGTAATTGAACAAACGCCCGGTCACTTGTCCGGGAAAAACAACGCGCCCGGCTCCGCCGGATTGGAATGTACCTGTGAGCTTGATGTCGTAATTATGCGTAGTGCCGCGCCCGAACGGGCAGTTATCGCATCTTTGCGCCAGGTCGTTTGTGTATATGCGCGTCAGTTCGATACCGCCGCGCGCTCCGCCAAAGAGGATGTCTGTCGTCCTCTCAATTTTTGTTCCCGTCGAGAGGTCAACCGTATTATGTGTCTGGTTGCCGCAGTCTTTGTCGCTCGGATTGCCTTCCGGCGCGACGTTGGGGAAGTGCCACGAGAAATCTCTCAAGCCGTACTGCCTGCCCGTCGCCGGGTTGATCTCCGGCACGATGCTCCGCCCGTCCGCAGTCACTCGCCCATAGCCGTAGATGTACCACTCGACCGTGTCGTGATCAAAGGCGTACAACTCGACTCGCGTGTCAGGGTCAGCCCCCGCGAGGTTCGGATAGACCACCGGAATAGCGATATCGGTTAGCGCGCCGCCGGGCTGGCTGGTGTAGACCATTGACGTGCCGACCGTCGCTGGCAGCGGCGCAGGTGTCCTGTCTATCGCGAGCGGCGTTATCGAAGCCCTCGCTACGGGCGAGCCGTCCCGGTTGCGGAGGTTCGCTTCCGGAGGGATCGTCATCTGCAAACCGGGCACGCGCGGGTTTGTTGCCATCGTGTCCTGGCCCGGCACAACATCAACTTCAAATTGCGTGTCAACGGGCGGCAGGTAAAACGTAAACGGCACGGCGTTGGCCTGACCGGCTACGACAGTCGCAGGCTCGATAATCACCGGGTAAGTGCGGTTTGGCGCACTCGCCGTTCGCCCATCTACCATCAGCGGGCGGGCTTCGCCTGCCGTCACGCCTACCAGCAGGAATCCTCCCGCCGCATCCGTCGTGGCGGTCTTCCCATCCAGCGATACTGTAGCGCCGATGATCGGCTCTCGCTCTGTGGATAAGACCCTGCCGCTGAGCGTCGTCTGCCCCGCTGCGATCACTGTCAGCGTGGCTGACGCGGTGCGTACCAGTGGGCTTCCTTCAACCAGAGCCGTTGCATGTATGGTGAACGGATAGCTTCCCGGAGATAGATTGCCGTTCGCAAGGTTGATGTTGAGCGTAGAGCTTGCGCCTGCGGTAATCTGATTGGGATTGAAGTTTGCAACCACACCCGGAGGTAATCCATTTACCGAAAGGCTCGCCAGTTGACTGAAAGTGGTCGAGCTTGTGATCGAAGCGACATAAACGGCGCTTGTTAACTGCACGGCTGAAGCCGATGACGGAGATATGTTCAGTTGATACCCCTGGAAATCCACCGTGAAAGGTTGACTGGTTTCAGCCTGACCGCCCGGCGTAGTCAGCCGGATTGTTCCTGTCACCGCCGCATTGGGTACGATCACCTCTGCCTGCGTAGCAGTCAGTGACGAGACCAATGCGGACACCCTTGACGCGTTGCTACCGGCGAACGTAACCGTGGTCGGGCCGCTGTCTACTTTCAGATTAGTGCCCGTCAGTATGACTGTGGTTCCTATAGCGCCGTGTTTAGGATTGAAATCGTTTATCACTGGCGCAGCAGAAAGCACTACGAAATTTGCCGTGCTCGTTGCCGTGCCGCCTTGCGTTTGAACAGTGACAGGACCAGTAGCCGCATCCGCAGGCAGGATGACCGTCAGTTGAGTGCGCAAGGCTGTAGTAACCTGCGCTGTAGTCTGGCCTCCGCCGGTTTTTGTGAAACTGACTGTGTTGGCAGAAGGCGAGCGACCATCAAAACGCTCCCCATTGATTGTTACTGTTTCAGAGGCTCGCGCCTGCCCCGGATTGATCGCAGAAATGATTGGCGGCAGCAAAATGCGGCGCACTACCTGGTTGCCTGTGTCTGCGACGATGATCGCGCTCGACAGCGAGACGGCGACTCCTCGCGGAGTGAAAAATCGCGCTACATTGCCTGCGCCATTCACAGCGCCACGCTCGCCGGTTCCTGCAATCGTCGTTACGGCTACAGGCGAGCCGCCGATAGCCAGCTCCGCATCCACAAGTCGCACGAGCGAGTTGGTCGCATCGGCTACGACTATCTTTCCCGCGCCGTCTATGGCAATGCCCGAAGGGTCTGCGAACCTCGCGCTAGCGGCTGAACCATCCGCGAAGCCTCTGTCTGCGCCCGCGATGGTGATAACTGCTCCGCCCGGTGTCAAACGGCGAATGCGATGATTGTTCGTGTCTGCCGCATAAATGTAGAGCGTCGCTCCGTCAACGCCGACACCCGTAAGCCCATTGAAGCGGGCAGGAGAGTCGGTTAAGCCGATTGTGCCATCGCCTGCAATCGTGCTCACATTACCGCCCGTAATCACGCGCACGGCAGAGTTGCCGCTATCAGCAACATAGATGTTGCCCGTAGGATCAATCGCAAGGCCGCGAGGTGAAGAGAACCGGGCTTGCGCGCCTGCGCCATTGACGAAGCCTGACGTGCCGTCGCCTGCAATCGTGCTGACGCTGCCGTCTGCGGCGATGCGCCGAATGCGATGGTTGGCGGTGTCTGCCACATAGACAATTCCATTTGCGTCCACCGCGACGCCTTGCGGGTTATTGAACTTCGCCGCGTTACCTGGCCCATCGGCAAAGCCTGCCGTCCCATTGCCCGCAAGCGTGCTGACACTGCCGCCTGCGCCAATTCGCCTGATGCGATGATTGCCTGCGTCGGCTATATAGATAGTGTCATCAGAAGCGACGGCGATGCCCGCGAGGTCTCGGAATCTCGCCGCAGACGGCGCGCCATCGGCGAAACCGGGCGCGCCCGCAAGTCCGGCAACGGTTGTAACGGCAGACTGAGATGAGCCGGGCGGCGTTGCGCTCACCACCGTAAAGCCGTCAATCAACATCTCTGTCTCGACCTCATCGGGTGAGAAGACCGTCGTTGATACTTGAACCGTGCGCACGTCGAGCGCCGCCGTAGAAGAGACACTTATTTGAGCGGTGGCGGTGTTGGCGTCTATTACCTGCACCGGCCCGAATTCACCTGCGGCAGCGCCGCCAACAGAGACTTCGCCGCCAAATGATGCTTTTGTGTTTCCCGCTACCCAGTGAGTATTCACGCCCTTAAGCGTCACCGTGAGGCTCTGCCCTTGCGTGGCTCTGGTCGGGCTGATCGAATCGATCACGCCACCTGAGCCTCGCAGAGTGCCGCCATTAAGCGTTAGCCTGTCGCTTGTGACGGAACCTTGGAGCAACGTATTGCCGTTGAGCGTGATTGTGCCGGAAGGCGCTCGCACAATGGCGTAGAGCGAACCGCCGCCATTGAGCGTCAGTCCACCGGATGCTATATCGAGTTTCAACCACAGCGGGTTGGTGGGCGACCCCGTAGACGCGTTGACCGTCATGCCAGAGTTCACGGTCAGCGCGACAGGCCCGACCACCTGCAGTTGACTGCTGCTGTTGAGAGTAAGAGATTGAAGGTTGTAAACCGCAGGCTGCGTCGAGTTCGCAACGCCTATGGCGAGTAGGCCGCCGCCGTTGACGATGAAAGAGCCATAGGTGCCGGGAGGCACAGCCACCGTGCCGACATTCGAATTTAACGTCAGGTTTCGCAAGGTGGCTGGATCGCCAATGCTTTGACCCGGAGCGTTAATCGTTACGTTGCGCGTGCCGGTCGGCGCGGGTGGTGGCGCGACACTGGGCATCGCAATAGGATTGGTTCGCGTGACCAGATGGCCGAGAGTAACCGTGCCATTGAGCGTTACCGGATAGCCGGATGGTTGAGCGCTGCCTGTGCCTTGAATGATCCCCCCAAAACTCACGTTCCCATTGATAATCACTTGCGGCATGCCGGGAACGAGCAGATTTGATGTGATCACAGCGCCCGTGTTGAGCGTGACAGACTCGCCCGTGAGTTGACGCACAGACCCTTCGATGCGCGCATTGTTGACTATTGGCGCGTGTCTGACTACGGCTGCTTCTACGGTCACCGCCTGTTGAGCAAAGTCCTGAGCTTTCGCGATATCATTTCGCAAAGCGCCTGAAGACTGCGCGGCTTCGTCTCGCAACTCCATGCTTTTTGCTGCCGCGCCATAGCCTGTTGCGAACGCGACGGGAGTAATAACAGCCTGGAAAATCATGACGAATGTCAGAAGGCAAGCTATCAGAATCGAGTATGGGAATGCGCGTATCGAGCGTTTGACTCGCTTGAAATATCTCGACGCATTGATGGATCTCAAGCTTGCGCCGAGAGCGCCCAGACGCCCCGCGGCTTTCCGCAAGATGATCGTTTCATTCAATCTGTTAAAGCCTTCCATATTCCTCATTGCTCTAATCCTCATCGCTCTTGCTTTTCACTTGTAAGCAGACCATTCGCCTGCGGTTTTCGGCGCTCAAAGGTGATTCGTGATGTCAGGGGCTGGTTACACTAAAGGTCACACTGCCCGTGCTTGTGCCCTCAGGGTCTATCCTTATCGTGTAAGTGCCCTCGAACAGGTCCAGCGTCTCCAGATCAAAACTACCGCCGATGTCGCACGAAAAAACGCCCGTGAAGCCGTCCCCATCCGGCCCGATCAACGCTACAGTGACGCACCCTGTGATGTTATTCGTCGCATGGATCGTTATCAGTTGGCCGGGCGTGGTAAAGGTGAATTCAGCATTCTGACCGGGCGTATTGAGGTTGACCGTGACAGGAGCGCCGCCGACATCAATCGTGCCGGTCTGGTCTATGACATTGTATAAAGTGATTGTCTTGGTGCCTGTGCTTGCGGCTCTTGGGCTGAAGAAAATGGTATAGGTTCCCGTCTCAGGCAATGTCTCCGCGTCAAGAAAAAATTCCTGCAATGGAATATTCAACGTTGCGCCAGTCAGAACATTGCCGCCCGGTCCGAGCAGGCGAATTTCGTATAAGAATGCCTCGGCTCCTGTGACCTTGATGCTGACTTTCTGGCCTTCAACGCCGCCGAAGGTCAGCCTTGCGCTTTGCCCAGGAGTGGTGACAGTCACAGGCACAGGCGGGCCGCCCGGCGTTATGCTGCCTGTTATATCGGCGGGCACATCGTAGACCGTGCACGTCACACTGTTAGTCGTCGGGCCTGCGGGATTAATCAAGATCTTGTAGGTTCCACTCACTAATAGTTGCTGAACGTCAATGAACAAAGTGGCGGTCAAACTGATACTGACGTTACTCGTTGAATCAGTAGCCACGACGTTCCCTGCGGGATTGAACAGCGTTACAGAACTGGTTCCCGGCAATGAGGGAACCAGTATGCTTATCTTCTGCCCGGCTGTGCCGTCAAAAGTCAGAGTAGCGTTCTGTCCCGGTCTTGCAATGGGCACGGTCACCGACGGCCCTCCGGGCGTTATGCTGGCCGAAGCGTCCACACTCACGTCGAACAAGGTGAAAGTGACTGAGCCTGTTCTGCCGGTAACTGGATTGATAAGAAGCGTGTAAGAGCCGGTTACCGGCAATGTCCTGGCATCCATAAAACTTCCACTGGACAGTTGGGAGCTGCCCAGAAACGCGCCGGACGTGCTCAACAACTGGATCGAGCCTGGGATTGACGAAGTACCCACGAGCAAACTCACCTTCTGTCCCGCTGTCGCATCAAAGACCATCAACCCTATGCCAGGTGTATTAATTGTTACGGTCCTGGTTTCGCCCATAGCCATTCGACCTGTGAACTTCACATCGTTTGGAGTTCTCGGAGGCGGCGGCACGAAGAAATCCTGGCTGCTTACAGCGCTGCCGGAAGGCGTGGTCACTTTGATGCGACCTGACGTAGCTCCAGCCGGAACGGTTGTGGCGAGCGAAGTCTCGGTCGCCGAACCGACCGTGGCATTAGAAACATTGAACTGGACTGCGTTGTTGAGAGGGGTCGTTTCAAAGTTTGTTCCGGTGATTGTAACGGCTGTGCCGGGCGTGCCTATGGTTGGAGTGAATTCGGTGATCGTAAGCCCCGTCGAAGGTAATGTCACAGTAAACGGAGTGCTTATGGCCGCGCTCGTCCGCATGATAACTGCAATCGGGCCTGTGGTAGCGTGGCAGGCACTTTGGCGACAATCTGCGTTGAAGAGGCCGAGATGATCTCGCTCGGTTCGCCGTTGAACAGGACTGTATTGTCATTGACTGTAGGGCCAAACCCATTTCCTGTGATAGTAACCAGCGTATTGACCGGGCCGCTTGCCGGGCTTAAATCGGTAATCGAGCTTGGGGTCGGCGTCCGCGAGATGCCTATGAGGTTTCCGGCGGCGTCATATTGATACCTTGCCACCTCGCCAGTTGACCAGACCACACTGCTCAATCGCCCGTTGTCATCGTAGAAGTAGAAAGCAATGCCGCCCTGCTGGGCGCTGACCAGCGAAGGTACGATGACGAAGCCAGCAATTAATACAGCCATTGCGAGAACAAGAAGCAGGATTTTCTTCACGTTATGCCTCTCTACAATCGTTCGCCTATAGATCAATAAGCGTGAACCCGATAGCCGTTGAAGGATATTTGTGATTATCTTTTGAAGGATATTTGTGATTATTTTTATGGTGCCGCGAACCGTCCGCTTAGAATCGGGCGATATGCAGAATCCTTACTATGCGAATGTTTACTAATGCGCTCTTCGGCCCATTCCGGGTGGGCAGAGAAAAAGCGGGCAGCGATAACGTCTGCGCGGGGGTCGTCGCGCCACTCAAGGTACAGAGCGCGCACTCTTTCGCCTTCGGATTGCCGTTTCTGGCTGAAATAGATTGGAGCGAGAAACTGGTAAGCGCCCGCATCTGTCGGGTCTATGGCAACAAGGGCTTCAAAGGCAGTGCCTGCTTCATTCAAGCGCCCCAGCCCGTAAAGCGTCTGGCCGAGTTGACGCTGCACCTCACGATCTCGCGGATACTCACGCGCAATTCTCAACATTTCTTCTGCCGCGTCTGCGGCCATGCCTTTGCTGCGCAGGACTATCGCCCGATAGAAACGCGCGCGCGCGTGCTCAGGATTAATCGCCAGCGCGGAATCGAGCAGGGCCGCCGCTTTCGCCAGTTGCAAACGGTCGAGGCCGAATCTTTCGGTCTTCATTTCGGCGATGGCCGCGTTGACCAGATGGTTCGGCTCGGTCGGGTCGAATTCGCTCGCGCGCCTGAACGCCTCGCTCGCTTCGCCGTACTGAGCATGCTCAAGAAGACCTATGCCGTAGTCGTTCCACCGTTTGGCCATGGGTCGCCGGAGAGCGGAAGCCACGAGTTGAGGATTAAGTGTCGCTTTCGCCTTGTCTAAACCGTCGGCTTTGAGCCTGACTTGCGACTCAACCATATTAACGGGAGGCACTACCAACTGCGCCTTGCGCCTGTTGAGCACGTAGTTTATGTATTCCTGTGTGAAGCGACGATAATTGACCCGCGCTCGCAGTGTGATGATGTTTGATGATGTTTGCTTTTTATCTGCCGGAATCGAGAAGCGAAAGCGCGCAACATCTGATCGTCCGGGCGGGATGGCGTTGTCATACGCCTTGATGTTGGCTACCCATACCTGATGGCGCGTGATCATCCGCGCCGACTCATCGAGCAGAACCGCCTTGTATACATGCGCGCTCTCGTCGAGCGTGCCGTCCGGTTTCAAATACCCGCTATGAAACAGCATTTTGCCAGATGCATCCGTCGCTTCGAACTCGACCCATGCTTCGTACATGTCTCGCAACTCGGGGGGAAAGCTATGTCCGGCATTTCGATTCGAGATGACGACTTCAGCCGTCATCTCTTCACCCGGACTAACCGCGACAGAGTTTTCCTCGGAAGAAGAGAGCGCCGTAAAACGAGCGCCTGTCGCTTCGCTCTTGACCGTGAAGATGTCAACGCCCAGAACATTCGTTTTGAGAAAATCTTCGGTCATCTCGACCTGCCTGTTTTGACCGTAAAACAAAGGCGCAGCGGTGTTCGCGCCTAGCCATCTGTGCGAAGCGATCAGGTTGTTTTTTGCTGCGAGGTCGTCGCTGCTGGGGATTTTCGGCATGTGGCAGGCGCGGCAGTCTGCCCGCTGCTCGCGACGGTAAAAAGGAGTGACCGTTTCATGCGAGGCCCCGGACTGCTGCCATTCGTCGTAGGCAGAAAAGCCGCGAATGGACTTATAGCCATTAAGTTCGGGCGGCGCGCTCGATTTATGGCAAGTTGCGCAAAACTCCGGCTCTTTAAGCACGGGTCGCATCACCGCGCGGCGGTGACCGGGTATGTCTGCCATAATCTGCGCGTCAGGCACATCACCGAAAACGGCTGTTCCATCTTCGCGGGCAAGCAATGCCGGGCGGCGAATGGTGTAGCTGCCGGTCCCGTCAAGCCGCGCTTCTGTTATTGAGTGGCATACCGAACAGGTAACGCCCTCATCATCCATTGCGCGAGTCTGTTTGCTGTCTTTGGTTAAAGCGCCCGAAAAGAGCGCGACCGGCCCATGGCATGATTCGCAGTGTCGTGTGAACTCGACGCCCTGCGCGCGAAGCAAAATATCTACGCTCTCTTTGTAGAAAGGCTCGCGCGCCGCGTTGCGATGCAGCGATTCCGCCCAGGCTGTATGAGTATCTCTATGACAGGAGGCGCATCGCGCAGCCGGAAAAAATTGTGCCTCGGGGATGAAGTTGCCGTCCTCAGTTCGAGCGTTAGATGGACTAAACGGTTCGGATGGTAACGGTAAGGATTGCGCCTGACGGCCCACATTCTCCTGGTTGCTTGACGCGACCCCTATTGAAACGAGAAACACCCCTGCCAGCACTGCTATTGCAGTCAGCTTTATACTTCGAGTATTTAAAATCATAACGTGATTACTCGTATTTTCCTTCGCGCTATGGGGAGGAGTGACTGTTTGTTTTGGGCACCACAATCAAACAGTCTGGCCTGATAATTCGCCGCTGTTACATCACAAACTTTGTGATGTAGTATTTTTTTTATAGCCGAGCAGTCTGCACAATTCCTGAGTGCGGCCTAACCATACTGTCACGGGAAAGCGTCGCCTTTTTATCAAATCACAGTAATGTTGTCAACAAATATTTAAAAACGATGATCCGCTTGTGGTTAGGGATTGACCACGCGCTGATTGGATATTTTTGTCACGCCACTGACTGCGATTATGACCGCACTTTTATACTTGAAGACGCGCCAGGCAGGCGGAGAGTCGTTCAGGGATTCAATAGAGAAATTTGATGCTATAGAGATACCGCGCAGCAAATGGCAAACGCTAATGCGCAGCCGGTCAGTCTCGCGACCCTCAACTGTACGCAGCCGGGGATCGCAAAAGTAATCAGAGAGCGAGACATCACCTTTTTTCGCAAGAGCCTCTTCGTTGATCTGTTCTTACGGTGAGGACATTTCTGCGCGCGTGCTATATTAAAGCAATGCGCATGTTACTTGCTACGACCAACGAGGGGAAAATCATAGAATTGCGGCGAATACTCAGCGAGCAGGGAATTGATCTTGTCGGCCTCGACGTTTCGGCGTCAACCGAAGAGATAGAGACGGGCGCGACTTTTGCCGAAAACGCCCTGCTCAAAGCCCGACATTACTATCAAACTTCCGGTCTGCCCACAATTGCCGATGATTCGGGGCTGGAAGTCGAAGCGCTCGGTGGTGCGCCCGGCGTTCGGTCCGCACGCTGGGCAGGCCCGACGGCTTCCGACGCCGAGCGTGTCGTCAAACTGCTCGACGAATTGAAAGATGTGCCGCCGGGAAATCGCGCGGCTCGATTTGTTTGCGCGGCTGCGGTTGTATGGGACGGCGGAGAGAGAGTATTCGAGGACGAAGTACGCGGCATTGTCCTGGACGCGGCGCGCGGCTCAAACGGTTTCGGCTATGACCCGATCTTTTATTTTGAGCCGCTCGGGAAAACTTTCGCGGAGTTGACTGGCTCAGAAAAGGCGGAAGTGAGCCATCGCGGTCGGGCATTCGGCCAGCTTACTCAATGGCTGAATCGGTCGAGCGCGCTTGACACTCTGAGGTCGAATGATAGAATTATTGTTCCCACTGATGAGTCCTCTGCTTCCGCTTAAGAGGTGACGTATGAAACATGCTTTAAAACTGTGGGCGCTAATCGCTGTCGGAGCGATAGCCTGTGTGAGCACACCAACATATGCTGCTACGGCGAGAGGGTCTATCCGAGGCTTTATCATGGATGGTCACGGAACTCCTCTGGCTGGCGCGGCTGTAATGGTGATGGCCCGAATCTGAAGACGCGAAGCCTGCGAAGGTAATCAAGCGGGCCAGCACCGATGACGAAGGCAAGTTCATCGCGGTGGGCATCACTCCGGGCCGTTATCGCGTGAAGGCCGAAGCCGATGGCTTCAAGGCTGTCGAAGTAGACGCAGATGTAAGGCCGAACAAGGTCACCGTATTCGATTCGATCTATTTGCGCCGCACCAGCACGCTCGCCGAAGAGACAAATCTCAACAAGGATTCAAAATATGCGGCGCGCGGCGCGCGAAACGTGATCTTCCACTACGACGAATCGAAAAAGAATCCTGCTGATGCGAAAGCCGATGACGCAATAGCTCTCACAGATCGCACGCCTGAGATTCACGGCGTAGTCAACACGTTCGCGCAGACGGCGGCGGCCAGTTCCAGTGAAGCAGGCTCATTTGTGGGCACGAACTTCGCGGTTTCCGAGCAGATCGGGAAAGATGCCAATCTGGTCATCAGTGGTCAGGTCGGCGTCGGCAATGGAGCCCCGCAGCGGCTCGAAGCGCTCACAACAGCGCACGTAGGAGACCGTCACCGCTTTGCGGTAGCCTTGGGGTACGGGCGATTCACTTTCTCGCGCAGCGCAGGCATCCCGCGACTGGGTCAGTTTTCAGTTTCGGCAACGGACACCTGGCAGGTATCAGGGCCTGTGTTGGTCGTTTACGGTTTGGAAGTCGCTCGCTTTTCAGAAAGAGAATCAAGCACGAGCATTCTGCCTAGATTCGGAATAGCTGTTGATGCGCGAGCGCGCACGCGGTTGTCTGCAAGCTTGATCCCCGGCTCGTCAAGCGACACGCAATCAAGAGTCAATCTCGAATCAGGCGAAATAGAATTCACAGAGCCAAAGCCTGTTGCAATGGCCGCCCAACCCGGCGAGCAGCCGGAGCCTGTGCTTGATCGCAGCTACCGTTTGCAGTTCGGCGCAGAGCAGATTCTATCCGACAAATCGTCAGTCGAGATGATGGCCTTCTTCGACACGGTCTCAGGTCACGGCGTCGGATTGCTTGCCATACCGAACGACAATCAACAGGCTGAACCCATTTTGCGCACGGCGGAACAACAGGGCCGAACGCGCGGGCTTCGCGTGGTTTACCATCGTCGCGTGAATAATGTAATCGAAGGCGCAGTCGGTTATGCCTTTGGCGAAGGGCAGCGCTTTGACGCGCGCGGCATAACCGAGCCTGCGAATATGTTCAGCAACGACTTGTTCCACATCTTCTCTGCGAGGGTGGATGCGAACTTCGTCAGCACGGGCACGCGGGTTTCGACTGTGTTGAGGTTTGCGCCCGGACAGGCAGTTTTTGCGATTGATCCGTTTCAGGGACAGATTGCCACTTATGATCCGAACATCAGCGTGTCGTTCGCGCAAGAGCTTCCCAGCCTCAGTTTCATCCCCGGACAATGGCAAGCTGTAGTTGATCTCAGAAACCTGCTTGACCAGCAAACTTCGATAGGTGATGAACGTCAGGAGTTGATAGCAAGCCGCTTCCACAGGCTTGTCCGCGTAGGATTATCGCTTCGATTTTAAACACAGGTAGAACGAACTAAGGATTGTCACATCTCGATATTGCTATTTGTTTGCAGGCAGTTTTTCTTTCACTGACGCTTGCCGTCTCTATTGATCTTCGTGCCCCTGAGATTCGGTTTTTCGTACTGGAAACCGCGAGCCGGGTATATTTTCAGCATCCGAAAAATTGGAGGCTATTCCGAAAATATGGAAGCATCAGTGAACTACATAATGTGAATTGGGCTTAAAGCTTTGATTCTAATTGGCTGTTAGCCAAAATATTGCCGGAATAGCAGTTGCAAAATTCATTTAGATTACCTATAGCTTCCCAAAGGGCTGAAGCAAATGAAAGAAGTGATGGCAAAGACAAAACTTATCGCGGTTCTGGCGATAACAGTGGTCATTGTCGTCATAGGAGTCCTTAACCTGCGCGACCGCTTGAGTCCTGATCCGATTCCTTCTGATGGCGTTGTTTGGGTTGATACCGAAAATGGAGTGCAAGCCAAATCGGTCAATTCTGATTCGCCGCTCGCTTACACAGTCAAAAAAGGCGATTACGTTCGAGCAGTATACTTTGTTGGGAAATACTCTGTTGTTGAGGGCTCAAGGGTTCTCGACTATGAGGAGATCAAGAAGGCTGAACAAATCCAGCGTTATCTCGACAGGCAGGGCGTCGCGGGCGATGCGCGCTACGCAATAGAGCATCCGAACCCTGTACTTCAAAACATCTACGGCATAGAAGAACCGCTTTACGACACTGATTTCAGAGTTCTGCCCGCGCCTCAATATCTCAGTCGCGGTCTTTACCTGGCTTTCATCGGGCTTGTTTATCTGGCCATCGGGCTGTTCGTTTTATTCAGGCAGAATCGCGCCGCGCTGACATATCATTTTTTCTTCTGGTCGCTGCTTTCTTTCATCTATTACTTTTATAGCTCGACGCTCGAATTCTCAACGCACGACCGCCTTGTGAGCGTGCTTGATAATTCTGCGTGGGTCTTACTCGCGCCGCTGTTTTTACATTTCTGCGCGAATTTCCCCTCGGGCAAGGGACTGTCTGCGCGTTCGCGTCCAATCGTCTTTGCGCTCTACTTGCCCTCGATCATTCTCGTCGCTTTTGAAATTCTTTGGCACTACAAACCGGATGCAGGTATTTTTGGCAGCGGCGCATTGATTCAGGTGCGCAATCTATTTGATCAGATAGAGCTTTTTTACGGCGCGATTTTCTTCATCGCAGGCAGCGCATTACTGCTTCGCACTTTCCTTCGCGCCGAAAAACCGCTGCTGCGCCAGCAGCTCAAATGGATCATCTGGGGCATGGGGATTGCGGGCCTGCCGTTTGCGGCGCTCTACGTTATCCCTTACATCTCGAACGTCGAGATCACCGACCTGATGGGGACAATAGCCTACGCGCCGCTCATCCTGATACCGCTTTCGTTCGGCTATTCGATAATCCGCTATCGCTTGATGGACGTTGACGTGATAATGCGTCGCAGTTTCGTCCACGTCGTAGCGATTGTGGCGGTCGCCGCAATCTACATGGTCGTGCTTTTGGGCGTAGGCGATCTGGTCAAATTCATCTGGTCAACGGCTGATCTGAATTCCGGCAAGACTCGCGTAGTGGTCGTCATAGGAATGCTCATAGTGACGATGCTGTTTGCGCCCATTAAAAATAAGCTTCAGCTTTGGGCCGACCGATGGTTTTACGGCGAGCGTTATACTTTAAGAACGGGCCTTCAGGATTTCGGCAGAACTCTTTCGCAGACCACCGCTCTCCCACAACTGTTAGACTCGCTCGTGCGGCGATTGTCGGAGATGCTTTCGGTTCGCAAGGTGGCAATCTTCATCGAAGACGGGATGTCGCCGTCGGGCTTCCGCCTTGCGCACGCGACCGGAATGGACAGCGACATCAACCTGCCCGAAGACATCAAAAAGATAATTCGTATGCGCTCAATCGGGCGCGGCTTCATCTCGGCAAGCGACATTCCAACAAACGATGCGGTCTTGACCGGGGCGTCGCGGATGATGGGCGAAGGCGAGGTCAGCCTTCAAGGGTCGGCTATCGAGAGCGCAACTCATTTCGTTAGGGCATACAACCTCTCATCTACAGAATCAGACGACACGGTCGCGCAGGGAGAGCTTTACTATTATGTGCCGTGCGTCGTGCGTGATCGAATGATAGCCGTCATCGGCATAGGGCGCACGACTACTGGCGCGCTGCTTACGAGCGAAGACACGGATTTGCTCAGAGCGCTCTCCGGCTACGTCGCCGTCGCAATTGACAACAGCCTGCTTTATCGCTCCGAGATGGAGAAGGCCGAAGAACTGAGCAGGCTTAAAGAATTTTCCGAGAGCATCATCGAAAGCGTAAACGTCGGCATTCTCGCGGTGGATTTCGACGGGCGCATCACAACCTGGAACAGCGCGCTCGAAGAAATATTCGGCATTGCGCGCGCGCAAGCCCTGCGTCACAGCATTCACGATACGCTCGACCACGACCTGATAGAGACTATACAGAATGTGATGGGCCAGGACGGATGGGCACTACACGAGACGCGCCACATATACAAATACAATGCTTCGACCGAAGACGGTCGCCCGTTGACGCTGAACATATCGCTCGCGCCGTTTGAAGCTGCGCGCGGAGTCGTGACGGGCACGCTCGTTGTTGTCGAAAACGTCACGGAGCGGGCGCAACTCGAAGAGCAGTTGCTGCAGCGCGAAAAGCTTTCATCCATCGGATTGCTCGCCGCAGGGGTCGCGCACGAAGTCAACACGCCGCTCGCAGGCATCTCTTCTTACGCGCAGATGCTGCTTCAACAAGTGTCCGATCAAGACCCGAAACACAAGCTTCTCGAAAAGATTCATATTCAAACTCTCCGTGCGTCGGGCATAGTCAACAACCTTCTGAATTTCTCGCGCACGGGCGATGTGCAGTTCCGCGAAGTCGAGCTTAACCGCGTGCTCGACGACACGCTTCAACTGCTTGAGCCGCAACTGCGCAACGCGAAGCTCGATATAACTAAAAACTTCGGCGAAGACCTGCCTGCGGCTCACGGCAACGCATCGAAATTGCAGCAGGTCTTCATGAATCTGGTCTTGAACGCGCGCGACGCGATGCCTGCGGGCGGGCGGCTCACGATCAACACGCGATTGGTTGATACATCTCTGGTCGTAGACATCCGCGACACGGGCTGCGGGATTGCGCCCGAAAACATCGCGCGGATTTATGACCCATTCTTCACGACTAAAGAAGTGGGGCAGGGGACAGGTCTCGGCCTCGCGCTTTCATACGGAATAATTCAAGAGCACGGCGGGCGCATATTTGTAGAAAGCCGACCCGGCGAGGGCGCGCACTTCACAATCAAACTACCCACAGCCTTCGCGCGCCAGATGCAGGCCGCGAGCGATTGATTTTCAATCCAACATCTATAACTTCAACTTCTTTTACTGGCAGACGCGGGTTGCCAGTTGGTAACATTTTATCTTATGGCAAAAAAAGGATGCATCCTCGTAGTGGATGATGAGGAAGTGATGCGCGATGTGCTTGATAGCCTGCTCACCTCGGAAGGCTATCAGGTCGAACTGGCTAAAACCGGCGAAGAGGGGCTGGACAAGTTTCAGCAGCGAGCCTTTGACCTCGTCTTGCTCGACGTATCAATGCCGGGCATGGGTGGACTTCGCACTCTCGAAGAAATTCTCAAACTCGACGCGGAAGCTGTAATCACAATGGTCACGGCTTATGCCACGTTCGATACCGCAATAGCCGCGATGCAACGCGGCGCTTTCACTGTCATCGCCAAACCTTTCGACAACGACGAGATAGCCAGGCTGGTCGCGGCAGGAATGCGTCGCCGTCGCAAAGACGAAGAGCGACGCACTCTAAAGCAAACGCTCAAACGCAGCACCGAGAGCAAAGAAATAGTTGCGCGCAGCGATAAGATGCATGACATACTCGCGTTCGTTGAGCAGGTTGCGCCTGCGCGCACGACCATCCTGGTCACAGGCGAGAGCGGGACGGGCAAGGAATTGATCGCCCGCGCCATTCACAATCAAAGCGCTCGCGCCGATAAAGCATTCGTCACGGTTAATTCTGCCAACCTGCCGACCGAGTTGTTAGAGTCGGAATTGTTCGGTCACATTCGCGGCGCGTTCACGGGCGCGGTCGCGGCCAAGAAAGGATATTTTGAAGTTGCCGACGGCGGTTCTATCTTCCTTGACGAGATCGGAACTATCTCGATGGAGACTCAAGCGAAGTTGCTGCGCGTGATTCAAGAGCGCGATTTCACGCCTCTCGGCGATACGACGCGCCGCCAGGTTGACGTGCGCATCATCGCCGCCACGAACGTAGACCTCAAGCAGGCAGTAGATGAAGGCGCTTTCCGCGAAGACCTTTTTTATCGACTTAACGTCATCTCGATCAACCTGCCGCCGCTGCGCGACAGGCGCGAAGATATACTGCCGCTCGCACAGCACTTCATTCGCAAGTATACGGCAGAAAATGCCAGGCAGATGTCAGATAAACTCAGCCCCGAAGTCTTGTCGCTTCTTGAGGCGTACAACTGGCCGGGCAACGTGCGCGAACTTGAAAACGTCATCGAGCGCGGCGTCATCATAGCGCGCGGCGGCGAGCTTCAGCGCGAGGACTTGCGCGAAGAGGTGCTCAATCCTCAACGCGCAGTCGCACAGGTCGGCGGGCAGAAGATAGCTACGCAGATTGACCTGTCACGCGGCATATCTTTTTACGACGAAGTGAATCGCTTTCAGATAGAGTTGATTCGACGCGCGCTTGAAATAACGGGCGGCCATCAGTCGCGCGCTGCAAAGCTGCTGGGGATGAATACGACGACGCTTAACAGCAAGATCAGGTATTACAACATCCGGCCTTAGCTTTAGGGCGCTTAACTTTATGGCGCGGCTTGATGAAGTAGGCTGGCGAATTTTTCGACCTTGGCTCTTAGGTCATCCACGGTGAATGGTTTTATGATGTGGTCTGCGGCCCCTTTGCTGTAGCCTTCTTCGAGGTAAGAACTCTGAACCGAGGCAGTCATCAAAACTACAGGGATTTGCGCCAACTCGTCGCGCGCTTTAACGGCGCTCAACAGCTCAAGCCCGGTCATCTCGTCCATGTGTACATCCGTGAAAATTATGTCAGGGCGCGCCTGTTCGATAAGCTTTATTCCTTCGCTTCCGTTCGATGCAAATTGTATTTCGTGTGGTGTCGTTTCGAGCGCGGCGCGAATCAACCTTTGAGTGATTAAATTGTCTTCGCAAAATAATATCTTAGCCATAAGGCCCTCCCTGACAGTTGCTTAATCTCGCCGTCTTTTTACTCCCGACCTGCCCGCTTGTCAATCCAGATGCAGGGTGAAAACTGCTGAACGTTCATTGTTTTCGATCAGCACGATTTGACTGTCTCCGTGTTTGTTCAAGTTTAGCTTTTTGACCTTCAGCTTGAGACGGAGCGAGTTGGTCGCCGCGTCGAATGAAAAAGACTTACTGACGACCTTGCCGTTTATCTCGACGCTGGCAGCAGCGGTGAAGTCGCGTCCGGTTATCGTGATGGTCTTCTTCACGTAGGTCGCGTTCGTGATGACAGGAATCTTTTTAACTGGCGGCGGCGGCAGCGGCGGGAGCGGGTCCGTGATGTTGTAAACGACCAGCGCAAAATCTTGATCTAGATTGTTTTCGTTGCCCGGCACGCCGTCGCCTGCGACGTTAGCAGCGCGAACCGTGATCTTGAAGTTGCCCTCGAAACCTTGAGGTATCGCGCTCGCCGGAATAGTGATTGACTCGACGTTGTTCAAGCGGTCCTGGTCGCCGCCTTCGACCGATGTTGCGCCATCGAAATGATTGCCGCGATAAACAGTCACGCCGCCTATCGTAACTTCAAGGTCGAGATCATTGACCAACGCCGCTGCTGCCAGCGCGCCCGGCGCGTCTGTCCACGCAAGCGTTACGCGCAGCGGCTCGCCCGTATTAGCAATCGAGCCGGAAATCTCGTATGTCTGCCCGCTTTCAGTAAACAGCGTTGTTTGATCTACGAGCTTGCGAGCGACCGAGTCGAACGCGCGCGAAAGATTTGCAATCCCCCATCCTTGCCGGTCTGATGGAAGGTTGCCGCCCGCGTTCTCGCCTGAAAGATAAGAAGCTGAGTTGATGAGAAAAGCTTTTGTCATCGCGGGCGAAGGCGCGCGGCTGTCGCCCAGCAGGTTGTGCACTGTGAAAAATTTTCTTATGAGCGAGGCCGCGCCTGTGATGTGCGGAGTAGCGAGGCTCGTGCCCGACGACCACGTGTAAAGCTGCTGGCCGGGAGGTTGAAGCAAATGCGTGCCCGGACACAAACCAGTACCTGTCAGAGGCGCGGCGCGCGACATAGCGCCCTGTATATGCGTGCCGGGCGCTATGATGTCAGGCTTCGCGCGACCGTCTGCAGTCGGCCCGCCTGATGAATACCTCAGAAGATCGAGCGCGTTGTCGGCCCCATCAGGCCCGATTCCGCCTTGCCCATCAAGGTTGCACGAATCAGTTCCTTCGGGCCTGTAGTTCTCGCTTGCCCCGACGGTGATAACATTCTTGCCCGTGCCGGGAGAGCTTATGTGGCCGCCGCCGCCGCCGTTGCCAGCCGAAAAGACGATGACCATCTCTTGATTGCCTGCAACTCCCGGCTGCGCATCGCGCACGCGAGCGTCGTATTCTTGAGCGACAGAATCATAAGCGTTAGAGCCGTTGCCCCAACTATTGTTCGACAGCCGCGCGCCTGCCGCGTAAGTTGACGATACTAGATTCGTGAAATCCATTCGAGGCGCAAGTTTGCCGAGCGTATCGAATATCTTCGACGCGCCGAGCCTCGCCATCGGATCAACGCCGAGCCCGAACATATAACCGCCCGTGTCCTCGCGGTCGCTCGCTCCAAGCCCGCCTACGACAGACGCAACGAGACTGCCATGACCTCTGCGATCCTGTTTCTGATTCTCTCCCGAATAGTCAACGTTGTAAGCAACGCGGCTGTGCCCCTCTGCGTCGAGGAAATCCGGGTGAACCGAAAAATCCGAAGTTAGACCTCTATCAAGCCCTGAGTCAGATATATCAATCACAAAGTCAGATTGAGTGTTCAATGATTTCGATGCGAGCCATGACATGTAACCCGGGCCGCTCGGCTGCGTGCCGTCAACCGTGAGATTCGCAGCGATGATTTGTGCGCTGCGTTCGTCTTCGGTCGCGAATCGAAAAGCTGGTCCCACGAATAGAACATCTTCGAGATCGGCTATATTTATCAACTCTACTGCGGGAATGGTGAGCGACAGGACTACATACTTGAGGAATCGTCGCGGCTCACGATTGACGCTCGATGCAAGACGGGTGATGCGCTCGATTGACGCGTTTCGATCAACTGAATCAAGCAACTCGATTTCAACATCAACGTTCGCATCGGCGCGAGCCGCAAGCATCTCGTCAGTGTATGCAGGGTCAATCTTGTGAATCGCCTGAAAGCGCCCCATCCACCTGACCGGTCGCTGATCGTCTGCGGCTTCTCGCCCGTCGAGCATTGCAACACGGCTAAGCGCGCCAGCCGTGCCTCGAACGATATAAGCGTTGTTGGGAATATAAGCAACGATCTCTGCGCCTGCTGCTTGAAGTCGTTCAACCCAGACTCGCTTGATCGGCCCTGCAAACTGAATGACGCGCATGTCGTTTCGCGCGGAGTCGCTCAAGGTAGATAGCTCAACGGATGACGCGCGCGAATCCCTGGCAGACGTGTCGAATTCGGCTAGAGCGCGAGTGTCAAGCGCGCCGCGTTTGAACAGAATCGCGCTCGGATTATTCGATGAAGCGACCTGCTGATGACTTGCTCCACTAGATGAAGCTGTAACCGGCGAGCCGAGCGCTGTGTAAAACATCATCGCCGCTACGAAAGCCAGCAGAGCCATTTTGATCTTTTGCGATGTTGAACGATTCATATAAAACAATCAGGGCCAACAGGATTATATCTCAACGGGCAAGGATTATAGCTATTGGCGGGGTGCTTTTGCCAGTCGCGCCGATGTGCATTATGATTGATCTAGCGAGAATTCTCTCGGACGCGAGTGTTCTGCCAGGAATCAAATCATCTTTGGAGGAATGCTATGAGCCAGAATATCACAAAAACAACTTTGCTGGCACTCGTCGCAACGATTTTTGCAAGCCTACTGCCAATGCTTGCATCGAGTGATTCAATGAGCGCCGAAGCGCAGAGACGGCCTACTGTGCGCAGAAGGACGCCGGGCACAAGCACTGTGATTGTGCCGTCCGGCACCAACTTAAGGGTCAGGCTCAATAATGACCTGTCGAGCAAAGACTCGCGCGTGGGTGACCGTTTCACTACGACCGTAGTCAATCCGACCCGCTACGAAAATGCGACAGTGACAGGGCACATCAGTTCCATCAAGAAATCGGGTACCGTCAAGGGTCGCACGACCATGACGCTTGCGTTCGATTCGATTGAGTTGCCCGAAGGCCGCAGAGCGCCCCTGCGCGGGCAGGTCATCCGTATTTATGACAGAGACTCAGGCAGGGTTGACGAAGAAGGCCGCGTCGAATCAGGCAGTCGCGGCAAACAGGCGATCAAGCGCGGCGGCATCGGCGCTGCAGCCGGAGCGATAATCGGCGGCATAGCGGGCGGCGGTAAAGGCGCGGCGATTGGTCTTATACTTGGCGGCGCTGGTGGCGCTGGCTCGCTCGCCGTTCAGGGAAGCAAGGAATTGAAGCTTGAGAGCGGTACGGAGATGCTTGTCCGCGTCACTCGACGTTGAACATTTTATCAGCAGTCAGTTGCTGGTCGGCAGTTGCTCTTGAGCAACCGCTGGCAACTGACTACTGGTTAATGTTGGGCCGCACTTTCAAGAATAGATAGATTGGAATGGATGGCAACACGCGGCTGTCTGTGACGACCTGCAATAGCTCTTCGTAAGCGCCTGTGGTTTCTGTAGTGAGCGGCTCGACTATGATCTTATAGCTTTTGCCTTCCTCTACAGTCTCCAGGCGCGTGGCGAAATATTTGCCCGCGCCTTCGACGCGCAAGACTTTTAACGGCCCTTTTTCAACCGAGATGGTGAACTCCGTTTTGCTTTTCTGACCCGCAACAATGTTAAAGATTCCGCGCACGTCAGGCCCGAGAAATATTGGCCCTATGTGTTTGCCCTGGCGAATAGCGACGCCCTTCACCGGGCCGCCATCGGGACTGGTCAATACATTAGCCATCAAGGTGAGCACTATGTTTGGTCGCTCGGAGTCGTTCGTTCGCAAGGTCGCAGGCTTCGATATCTGGCCGACCTGGGTCGCCGTGTTGATTTCTATCAGAGCCTTGCCCTCTTTGCCGGGCGGGATGACTTTGTCTGAGCTGATTATTTCGCATCCGCAGCCGCCGGCGAAATCTTTTATCAAAAGATCGGCAGTCCCTTCATTCTTTATAACGAAGATATGACTGATGATTTCGCCTTTGTAAACATCTCCGAAGTCAAAGCTTGTGAAAGGGGCATAGGCATGCGGCGCGGATGCCCCGCTTGTCAACTGCTGCGCTCGCGCCTGCAAGGCAAGGATTAAAACGACTGCGGTTAGATAGACAAATCTTTTAATTGATGTTTGCATGATGAAATATCCGATCAGAACTCCAAATTTTGAGACTATAAGGTTAATTCAATAGCAGCAACTTTGGCAACAACCTTGAATAAAGCGGTCGGCGCTGCTATCGTTCAATTCACATTTCGTGAGAGGTTGATGTTGATGTTTGATACCGTAACTCGATTTCGTCTCTGTCAAATCTTTTGCACGCTGTCGTTTCTCGTGCTGATTACAATACCTGCTGGCGGGCAGATCCAGTTTGATCGGCCTAAAGCGGCAAAGCCGTTGCCCAATCCTTCGATCATCGGCGCGCCGCGCGATGAATTGATGACCGTAATCAAGCAGATGCTTGAAACGCGCGAGATTCCGCTCGACAAAGAAGACTGCAACGCGAATACGGGCGAATGCTCCATCATCAGCAAGCCCGTCATCTTCACCAAAGGCATACCTGCAAAGAGCCAGCTCCAGCATTACTCGGATCTGCCTGTGCGCGACGTGCGCAACTGGAGCAAGGGGCGCTACGTCCTGCGCTTTCAACTCTCGCCTGCTGCTCCCAAGGCTTCTCAGGTCGGCGTCTATGCAAAGTTTGAAGGAATGACCGACGGCGTCATCGGCACAGAATGGGTGCCGCTTGCGTCGAAAGGCGAGCTTGAAGACCTTATGCTCAGATGCATACAGGACCGAGTTCAGGGCGGAGACTGCAAAGACATATTCCGCTAAACAGACGATACCTCTCATACATCAACACCAATGCCGTTGACGAGCCGTTTGTATTGATAACGGGTGTGAACGCGCTTGCCCTATGGATTCGCGCTCATTTTGTGTTGCTTATAGTCACATATATTTTCGTGGCTTTTATCACAAAGAGAATTTAAATAGATCGCTGCTAATTTCCAAAGCGCGTCCTGCAATTCAACCATTTGAAGTTTCTTCCCTCTTTCGGTAATGCTTAATTCATAAAGAAGATTTCCGCGAGCGCGATCCCCCCAGCCTGAGCATCTGGCATCATCTTTGCGATTGTGGTGCAGGCTGTGCCTTGTGTCTCGTAAGGTGTATTACTCATAAAAGAAGAGGCATGGCGAAAAATTATGTCTCTCTTGTTGCCAAAAAATAACAAGTCACCTGAAGCCGGGTTCAGCATAATAGAGCTCGCGATAATCGTTGCGATTGTAGCAATCATTGCTAGTATGTCACTTATCATTTTCGGCAAGGCTCGCGCGCACTACGAACTGGTGAATAATGCCCAGAATCTCGTCAGGCAGATAGAGCGTGCCCGCTCTCTCGCTATTAAATACAATCAGACACTGACACTGGGCTTCACCTCGGAAAATACCACCTTTGGTCTTACCTGCACTAATTGTACAGAGCCCAGGAATGAACTGCCTTCATTGCTTATGCCGAAAGGTATTACGCTTTCAGCTTATCCATCTATATCTATTAAAGGCAACGGGACCATTCAATCAACAAACGAAACGATCGTGGTCAACGATGGTCGGGGACGCCAAGTGCCTATAACGATATCCAATTCAGGTAGAACATCAATCGGAGACGTCTCACAAGGAACTACGGCGTACTGAGCTTGTACCGGAGCTAGAAGATTATGGACGTATCGCACGCAGAGCTGACACAACAATCAAGTGAATCAGGAATGACACTGATCGAAGTAATGGTAAGTACGATTGTTCTGGGTATAGTGCTTGTCGGGTTGGGGCAAGCGCTGACATTTGGCATTAAGATGAATAACGAAAATAAGATGAGAATTGCCAACCTGAATATATGCAAATATCTTACCGAAAACTTAAAGACCGAAATTTCGCAATCACAGACGATTTTCGACGCGACAGCCGCCAGCAATACTACTTATTACGTTGACGCTGATGGGAATAAAACTTATATCGGCGCTGATCAGGATAAAACAGAAGCTTTCACTAGTTCGTCAGCTTTCCGTGTAAACATTGTGATATCAGATAGCGCTTTGACCCAGACTGTTGCAGGTGTAACGAGTGTGCTTGTGAAAGTTCTTAGTGTCACAGTGGTTGATTTGCAAAACAGGGGTAAGGTTGGGCGCGATGTAAAGCTGAAAGTTGAAATAATACGTCCGCTCCCAACTGCATAATGGAGGTGGCATGAAACAGAGTTCCGAACAAGGCTTTACTATCACTGAATTGCTGATTGCTACCGCCATGCTATTAATCGTGTTGAGCGCAGCACTCTCGTTCTTCTCACGCACTCAAGTCGTCTATACCAACGAGCGAGTAACGCTTGACCTGGTACAAGACATGCGCACAGTCTTTGATCGCTTTACAAATGAAATTCGAATGGCGGGCGCGGGGCTTCCAGCTCCTCGCGGGGTTATTGAAGGTACTGATACAAAGCTGATTGTCAGAGGAGATTTTAACAACATCGCTACGATTATTACGTCCGACAGTCCTATCACCATTTCAGGATCAACGGCGACATTTTCAGTCGGCACGACGAATGGTTTTGCTTCAGAACAAACCGTATCATTGCTCAATAACCTGACTGGTATGGCGGCCCTTGTGAAGATTAAAGCAGTCAATGTCACAAATAAGACTATCTCGGTTAATAAGGATGACCTGTTTCCACTACTGTCCGGAGCCACTATCACCAATGACAGCACCACTAGTTTCCCCGCCGGCACAATCATCAATGTTATAGAGCGCAGGACTTACAAAATAATAACCGAAGGCGCTAACATTGGCGCGATCACCCGCACAGTCGCCTACGAAGACACTATGACCGCAGGAAACGTCGTACAATCCGAAGAGATAATAGCGAGAAATGTGCTTGATGAGAATGGCAATCCGGGACTCAATTTCACTTATTTTACGGACACAGGAGCCCTGGCAGTTTATGAAGATGGGACAATAAACCCGTCAGAGACTGTGAAAGTGCAAATCAAGCTCCAAGCTCGCTCCGCCCATCCCGATCTTCAAACCGGAAAGTACAGGACCTTTTCTTATACATCTCTCGTGCAGGTTCGCGGTCAATATGTTCCGAGTGTGGGACATGGACATTGATTTCAGGTTCAAAGCTACAAAATGTATCGGAAGGTGTGAGATATGCGAACTAAACAAAAATCTTCTCTCAGGAACGAAAAAGGGATCGCGCTGGTAACGACTTTAATGCTCTCGTTACTGCTATCCATACTGGTAGGTGGAATGCTTCTCGCCTCGACTTCAGATACGCTGATAGGCAGCAATGATGTGCGCAATAATCAAGCCTTCTACATTGCCGAGGCGGGAATTAATCGAGCGGCAGGATGGTTTACCGCTAAATTTGGGGCCACCCCCAGTTCTGGGCTATACGTCCTGCCGGAAAGATATCTTGACTCGAACTACAAGGGATCAAATACTACTGGAACGGTCGGGAAACTCAGCTATACGACGGGCGAGGCGAACTACCTGGGTGTGACTGAAGCTGAACCTTACTACAAACAAGGCGCGTTCCCTTCTACTAGCAAACCGGCTGAGCAGGCCGTTCCTACGTCTGTGAAAACTCTTGTCAGTGGCAATTTACAGAATTTGGTGCTTGCCGGAGATAGCACCAACACCTATCCGACCAGCTATAGCGTGAATGGACTGAACTCGGCAGGCGTTGCAACATCATATAGCTATACGAATGTAGTTAACGACTTCACAAGTAATCTTGTGAATCAACAAGTAGGAGATGGCACTTTTACAGTTAAGGCAATCCTTATATCTATACTCCCGCCCCCTACCGGTCAGGTGAATGGCACGATTACCTGGCTTCTCAAATCCGAGGGCAAATTGATGCGGGGGACAACGGCGATTGCCAACGCTACGGTCTGGGCTTATATGTCAGCGCCGGTAACCAGAATACAAGGACAGGTAACTGTGACTTCCGGGACTCAGACGGTCAATGCTGACCCAGGTGTTGTCGCGCGCGGTATGGTCGCAATCAATGCCAACACCGTCACTATAGACAGCTATAAGTCTTCAAAAGGTGCGTATGGGATTACGCTGGCGGCAAACACATATGCGGGGCAGATAGGCACACACAACAAAGGCAGCCGGGGTGATGTACGCACAAATAACGAGGCGATCAATGGCGTAACTGGTTATATCAATATCAGTAATGGTGTAGTGACTGGTAATGGCTATTCGACATATGCCGCGCCTGATCCTAATAATCCGAATGCAGTTGATCCGATCTTTATTGATCCTTCAAAAGTCTTGTACACCCAATCCCCAAGCGTCGCTTTTGACGTAACGCATAAGTATTACAGCCAACCTGCATTGACGTTTCCCGACATCGGCACAGTATCAGCCCCAGCCGCCAATTCAGCGAGTTATTCGTACACCTCCAAAAATTTAGGAACGCTTCCGTCAGGTAATTTTAGTAATATTAGCGTCTCTAAAGGTCAGCTCACGGTTCCGGCTGGCACGTACGGAAATATTGACGTGAGTTCACAAGGGACAATTGTACTTGGCGTGCCTGGGCAAACAACCACTTATAACCTCCAGGGGTTCACCACGGGTGCCCAGGCAAAAATCATATACAGAGGCCCTGTAGTGATTAATGTCAAAAGCAGTTTGGATATAGGAGGTCAAGCCAGTATCTCTGATCCCTCTACGCCAGCATCAGCAATACATTGGAACTTCAAAGGCGGGAACGGCGAAACCGTATATCTCGGTGGTGGGGGTGATACTTTAGGTGTTTTTTACGCGCCTAATAATATCTTGCAAATGAGGGGAGGCGGGGATTTCTACGGAGCCATTGCTTCCCAAAGCGTAGACATCAGAGGAAACGGCGCGTTCCACATTGATGAAGACGCCCTGCTTCCAGCTACGACCACGGTACAGGTCGTCACAACAGCTATCATAACGGTTGGCTATTCGGCCACGGGCTATAACCTTTGGAGGATCACACAGGAAATTGATTAACCATTGTGAGAAACCGCCAATAGGGCATGATTTGAACTTGTCACCTTAGGCAATCTCTCATCTATTTTTTGCGTTAATCCATTACGAGATTTGTTCAAATGCGATTATCTCATTTGTAAATAGTCTTGCTATCCGCCCGCTGATTCGCCTTACTTAGACAAGGAAGACTGCAAAGACATCTTTAAACAGACTTTCATCCACCTTGACACTCAACGCACTAATTGTAGTATGCAACGGCCTACAACTTCTGTGACCTATTGCTACGCTACGGATGCTGTTGGCCTTGAAAAGCCTGAGCCTGCCCTTTTACTCCTGAAATGTGCCTCAATTGTCGAGACTCTTTAAGCGCCATAGCTGCTTTACGTTTACTTCAAAATGAAGTGGGCCTTTATACATTTGACTGAAATAGATCGGTTTTTCAGTCATTATGCAGCGGCGTCTGAGTGACGATGAATTGGCGACGGCTGATTTTTCGGGTAATGAGATGATGCGTAATTGCGAATTCCGTTTTGGCTTTACGCATGGCACTCCCTTTGCAATTCCGTTTGACTCTCGTTGAGCATTCACTGAATCGTTGGCAGGTCTCAACACTGAGCTTCAACACAAGGAGCGCCGGGATAATTATGAAGAGCAGGAAGCAAGAACGCGGATTCACTGTGGTTGAAACCACGGTTATCGTTTTAGCAATTGGGATCCTGGCCGCATTTGCCGCCCCAAGGATTACCAATGCGATGCGCGAGTACAGGCTTAGCATGGCTGTGCGCCAGTTTTCTGACCTGATTCAGCGCGCGAAGACACAAGCCATGTCTGACAATAAAACCGTGACTCTGAGAGTTGATACAGCGAATAGGAAAGTCGGTATCGTCGTTAAAGACAGCAGCGGAACCGAGGTGAGTACTGAGTATATTCCGCTCCCGCAAGGAATCATTTTCTCAAGGCCCGCGAACGTGAATGCTCCGATGACGAACGCTCCTTTTGCGAGCAACATCTCATTCCCGGCGCAAGGCACATCAACAACCGTTTTCCAGCAGGACTTCAACTCGCGCGGATTTCCGGCAGTTACAACAGCGGGCGCAATCAACACCATATATCTCAGCAACAGCCGGAACTTTCGCGCCCTGACTTTAACAAGCGTCGGAGGCATAAGTACCTGGGTGTGGCAGACCAATAAATGGGTCAACACGCGAACGGCGAAATCTGCCAGCTAAGCATAAGGCAGAAGCGCCACCGATTGATAACGGCGAAAAAATAGCGGGCCGTTTATTGAAGTAAAGGAGAGAGGGAATGAAGGTTGACAAGAACAATGAGAGTGGCTTCACGATGATCGAAGTGGCGGTCGCTTCGGTAATCATGACGGTCGGTCTGGTCTTTTTGGCGACACTCTTTACATTAGCAATGGCGCAAAACCGCCTTGTTAAACAGGAAACCACGGCGACTGCGCTCGCCCTGCAAAAGCTCGAAGACCTGAATTCTCAGGGGCCAGAAGATGATCAGCTTATTATCGGCGGCGGGTTGGACGAAGCAACCAAAAAGCCCAGTTACTGGGATACTCTTTACGTAAATCCCACTACAGGAGAGATCACCACAACCCTCCCGACGGGAGGAACTCCTATCTACGACCGTTACTGGAAGATTGAACATGATCCAGCGGCGCTCACTCAATCTATATTCATTACTGTGCGTGTAAAAGCCAGGCAGCCGAGCGTAAGTAAAACTGCTGAAGAGGCGAAGATCACCACTGTTCGTTCCTGGTGATGGAGGAAACAGCATGAGAAGAACAACCGGAGAAGAAGGCTTTTCGCTTATCGAATTAACAATCGCTGCACTGCTGACAGTAGGTCTTGTCGGAGCAGTCTTTTCCCTGTTGAACCGCAACCAGCAGATTTTTATCAATGAGACCGGCGTGTCGGATTTGAACCAGAATATGCGGACAGTAGTAGACCTGATTACACGTGACGTTCAATCGGCAGGAATGGGTTTGGCAAGCCGCGTTTCCACGACATTTTCCGGGTCCGGGACATTCGCAGCTATCTTTTATTCAAGCGGCGCAAGCGGCGCTCCTGATAAGATCATGATAGCTAACGGTGAGCCATATGCGCCGTCTGTTACGGTGACGAGTCTGAGTGGGTCGAAGTTTGTCTGCGCTCCACCGACAGATGTGACGATAACCGGCAACACGACTAGCACGCAGGTGACTTATCTTAATTCCAAGGGCGTGGCCACCCCGCTTTACAAAAACTTCACCACCTCTCAGCGATCTTATATCGTTTATGATGACAAAGTAGCCAAGGTCATGACGCTCACGGCGGATGGTCAGATTAACGTCGCTGGTACGCAGCTTGAGCTGTCATTTAATGCAGGAACTTACTGGAGCCCTGCGACCACTTTCGGATGTCCCGTTGATACCGGAACGCCGACCACCAATAAGTCGAAGATAGCCCTGTTGGGCAGTCTTATTTCCTACCGCCTCAATCAAACGACGCGTGAACTGGAACGAACGGAAGATTTAACCAACTGGTACGTTGTCGCGCGAGGCGTGTTGGATTTTCAGGTGAAGTACCGTATCGTGACAGGAAAGGATGTTAATGGCAATGACATTGATAGTCTGGTAGACGAGCCAACGGTTCGCACCAACATTCGTTCGGTCACGTTCAACATCAGGCTCGAAACCCCTGATTTACAGCCCAAAGACAAGGGCTACAGGTTTGCCGCGCAGACTTTCGATGTCGCTCCGCGAAACCTCAATCTCGTGAACAACATGAATATCAGCGCGCCCATCAACTAGGGCGAATTTATAGGTGCATTATGACAAATAATCAAAGAGCGCAAAATAACGGCGAGCGCGGCATGGCGATCATCGCAGCATTACTTGCCACAACCATAATGCTTGCTTTAGGCATGGCCCTCGTATTTTCGGCTACTGTTGACACTACGACGACTAAAATACAGCGCGCAGGTCAGCAGGCGTTTTTTGCCGCAGACGCGGGCATAGGCATCGCACGTCGCGCGCTGACGCAGGCTTTTTCCGAGCAGATAGACAAATTGCGCCTGAAATCAAATCAGGCGGGTTATATTGCGTTTTACAAAAAGGTTCTCCCTGCGCCGGCTGGCCAGTTCCCCGACGCGCAAGCAGTCCCTCCGCCGGATGGCACATGGACTAATTCCTTTTACAGCGTCATGCGTGACCGCGCCAAAACACTGGCTGCAGCTGATACGAGCACGGTAAAAATGAACCAAGACAGCGGCAGCACATTCACTGTCGAATACAGTGCGCCAACAGGCACGGTACAGGTAACAAAGCTCGATCAGTTCAATGCATTCGAATCCGTCAGACTGCGTTACTCGATAAAAATCACGGGCACAACTAGCGCTGGCGGCAGCGCGACTGTTCATGAAACGGGGATGCTCGCCGCAACCCTCACTTTGGAAGCCGACGGAAAATCATCGCGCAACTTCAAGTTTTCTGGTTTTGGCGCGTTCTTCGATAACGGCGATACTCAGGCCACTGCGCCGCTGGCTAATGGAACTTTCTCCGGCCCTGTGCACACCAATACGCACTTTGCTTTTCTATCCAATCGCAGCGTTACATTCCGCAATGTCGTCAGCCAGGTTGATCTCAAGATACGATATGATGACACGAGCACTACGACTCCGAACAAAAGCATACCACCGCCCAATCTGACGGGTATAACTATCAGCACCGAAGGGTATAAAACTACGGGCACAGTTCCTCTGCCAGATAACAATTTCTCGCAAGAATATGCGGTAATCAACTCGACTGGAATAACGGAAAAGAAGACAGACGGCACGCCTGTTGACCCGCCGCGTAGCTGGGTCAACGATTCAACGGGCGTTGTCACAATACCGACCGATGGGCAGGGTAATGCTGTTACAGTATTTGACTCTTCGGGCCGCGTTGATATTGATATCCTTGCCGCAAACCTGCGCACTGCGAAAAATCAACCGGCGGGCAAGAGCGGAAACGATCTGGCCGATGGCGTATACATTTCGGCAAACGATAATGCTATTAAGGGCGCAGGAATATACGTGGAGGGTGACGTAACAGACATGCAGATTTATTCCGAAAACGGCGATCAATACTACGTCATCAAGCAAGGCACGAAGACCACGACCATTCGCACTAACTATTCGACCCTGAAGACAACCATCTCCAATTCCGATGGCGACTCGAAAACCTATGACGGCGTGTTCCAGGATAGATCAGACCCGAGCAACATCAAAGATGGCGTGTCGCTGTTTGTTGACGGCAGCATTAACAGCCTGCGCGGCGGGCGCACAACGACTACAGCGCAGGCCGCGATTGCGTCCAAAACCAGGCTGACAATTACCGCGCAAAACGACATCACAGTGACAGGTGATCTCACGTATAAGAACCCTGTTGTAGACAGCAACGGAAATAGCGTGTCGGGAGTAGGCTCAATAGCAAATGTATTAGGCATATTTACCAATGACGGTAACTTGAACCTTGCTCCCAATGCGAACTACGTTTTCCAGGATTCGAATACTAGCGGGACCGACCTCGGCCTTGAAATAGACGCTGCCGTGATTACCTTTAACAAGAATACGAGTAATGATGGAGGCGCTATCAAAGGATCAATCGTCTACACAGGTAGCACAACCCCCGGCACAAATGATCGGTGGAAACTGATTGGCAGCCGCGTTCAGTCCAAGATTAACAGCATCGGCTACAACTACCGCGACATCTTCTTTGACACACGGTTTTCCGGCGGAACTTTTTCGCCGCCCTTCTTCCCGGGAACCACATATCAAATTATCAAGCCAGTCGCAAATCAAGTGGATATAACCTTAGTAGATACGCCTTATCCTTCGGCTATGTCCTGGTTTAGAGATAATAACTGAAGCGAGCATCAATCCCTCTTCGAAATCGAAATCGGGCCGGAATCATTATCTGGCCCGATTTTTTTTACCGATACTCATAGGCCATCCGCTTGATGAGTTCAAGCCCCGGTAGTAACATCAAAGTCACCCGGAACGTCTTGATTGGATAGCAAATCAACGAAGACAGTGGAATCAAACCTGAAGGCAAGAGGAGAGCAGTCATTTATGATCCTAAGAGCAATGCGCCGGTTCATTTATTCGATTACAGTTTTGATCGCTTGCGCCGTGATCGTAGTCGCGCAGGACGCAGGTCAGGTGCTGCGCGTTTCGGTCGGCTACGGAACTTTGAAAAACACTGTCCAGATGACCCCGGAGAAGCGCGCCGAAGTAGATAACCTCGGCAAGCTCGCTACAGAGGCGAATGCCGCGGGCAAGTATGGCGATGCGCTCAAGCATCTATACCACGCGATAGCTTTGATGCGCGGAACGGAGTGGACTCCCGCTCGCGCGCTGTCATCGGCGCTCACTGTAAAGCTCGACCGCGCAATGCTCGAACCCGGTCAGGCGGTTGATGTGCGGCTCAGCCAGATTTATTCGCTCGACGAAAAGGTCGAAGGCAAACTGGCAGGCTCTGTCGCGCTGATGAAGATGAGCGGCGAAGAGCGCGTGGCCGAACTGAAGACACTCGACGCGGTTGAGCCTGATTTTATCGCGCACCCGTTCACGGCCTCTATAGTTGTGCCCGAAGTCGAATCAGGAAATTATCGCGTGACGTTGAAGCTTCAACTTGCCAAAGGCGATCCGGTGACTAAAACGGCAATTGTTCACATCGAGCGAGGGCTTGCCGCGCAAGCCGCAGGAGCCAAATCCTATGCCTCAAAGATTGAAGCGAAGCTCAAATCGAAACATCAGGACGCGCTCGCCTACGCGCTGCCGTCGGCTCAGTATCGAATCGCGTTGTACGACCTGGCGAACGCTGGCGAGATAGGCTTCGACCGGATTGATTTTCAAAATGAATTCAAGGAAGCCATCTCGATTCTTACCGCGCTTGATAAAGGCAGCGACCCGTTCGCCGCGCGGCGCGGGGATTTTCGCAAAGCGTATCTCTCGAAGGTAGACAACACGCTTCAGCCCTTCAAAGTCTTCGTTCCGTCGAGTTACGATGGCACGAAGCCTTATCCGTTAGTGATCGCGCTTCACGGTATGGGCGGAGACGAAAACAGTTACTTCGATGCTTACGGCAAAGGCGCGTTCACATCCGAAGCCGAAAAGCATGGCTACATAGTCGCGTGCCCGAAAGGTCGCAAACCGGCTTCGATGTACATAGGCGATGCCGAGCGCGACGTGATGGATGTGTTAGCCGACATGATGCGCGCTTACCGCATCGACCCCGACAGAGTTTATCTGACGGGCCATTCGATGGGCGGCTTCGGCACCTGGTCTGTGGCGATGAATCACCCCGAAGTGTTCGCCGCGATAGCTCCGGTTTCAGGCGGTGTGATGAATCTGGCGGCACTGTCGAAGATCGCGCATATTCCTGAGCTTATCATTCACGGCGATGATGATAAGACCGTGTCGGTCGAGCGTTCCCGTGTTGTGGTGGCGGCAGGCAAAAAGCTCAACATCGAGATTAAGTACATCGAAGTCCCGAAGGGCACACACGGCGACGTGGTCGCGCCGCACTTCAAAGATGTATTCGACTGGTTCGACGCGCACAAGCGCAAGGTCGAAACGAAAGCCGCAGCCGGAACGGCGAAGAGTAATTAAATTCTGAAAAACTAATCGCGCCCACGAAATCGGCCACCAGAGCCGGTTTCGTGGCTTTCATTTGAAGTGAGCTTTCCATTCTATTTTCGGTTAGGGCCGTTGAGCGTGCACCCGCATTGGGTGTTCGAGAGCCTCGCTTACCTTTTGGGCTACCAACTGTACGCTCGCATGCGCGCACGCAGCGGAGATCATTTGACGCGTGGTCGCCGCCTGTGGATAGTCGCTGCCGCGAAATCTTCATCAAGCCGCCGGAAATGCCTTATGTCTACAACACTCCGGTCAAATGGGGCTGCCCTTATGATTGCGGACTCTGCACGGATCACGAACAGCATTCCTGTTTGTCGCTCGTCGAAATCAACGACTTTTGCAATCTCAGTTGCCCGATCTGTTATTCGGAAAGCGGCCCAGTGCGACAGCAGTTCCGCGCCCTCGATCATATCGAGCGGATGCTTGATGCAGTAGTGCGAAACGAAGGCGAACCGGATGTGGTACAAATTTCAGGAGGTGAACCGACGCTGCATCCTGATTTTTTTGCCGTGCTGGATATGGCTAAGGCGCGCCCCATTCGGCATCTGATGATCAACACAAATGGGATTCGCATCGCTGCCGAAGAAGAGTTCGCGCATCGCCTGGCTGAGTATATGCCGGGTTTCGAGGTCTACCTGCAATTCGATTCGTTCGAGCGAGATGCATTGATGGCTTTGCGCGGGGCGGATCTTCGCCATGTGCGCGAAGCGGCGCTCGAAAGGCTCAATCGTTTAGGCATCTCTACGACTCTTGTCGTGACGTTGAAGAAGGGACTGAACGATGGCGAGATCGGTAAAATAATTGATTATGCTTTGAAACAACCGTGCGTTCGCGGAGTCACTTTTCAACCTATACAGGCGGCTGGCCGTTTGGAAAAATACGATGCCGCGACTGACCGTTTGACGTTGACCGAAGTGCGGCGGCGAATACTGGAACAGACTTCGGTGTTTCAGCCCGAAGACATCATCCCCGTGCCCTGTCACCCGGACAGCCTTGCCATGGGATATGCGCTGAAGCTTGGCGATACGGTCGTCGCATTGACCAGCATGATTGACCCGCAGGTGCTGATTAACGGTCGAAGAAACACCATCGTGTACGAATACGACGATGATGTGCGAGCGCATATATTCAAATTGTTCGCTACCAATCATTCGCCTCAATCAGGCATTGCAAGTTTGCGTGATCTGCTTTGTTGTCTTCCAATGGCGGCGGTGCCGGAAGGGTTAGGGTACGAAAATCTTTTCCGCGTCATCATCATGGAATTCATAGACGCTTATTCGTTCGACGTGAGGTCGGTTAAGAAAAGCTGTGTTCACATTGTTCACCCCGATGGCCGCTTGATTCCATTTGACACCTACAACATGTTTTACCGCGACGATCTTGAGCGAACGCGGCTCGCGCCGTTGCGTCAAAGGATTGAGAAAATCGAGTATGTCTGACAAACTTCCAGATAAGCCTGAACCTCCAAACGATGAATTTCTAGCGGATATATCTTCGGATCGCGGAAGCGTGTCCAGTGGGATTGGACAGACGCTGCTGCACATGCTTCAAATCCCGATGGCGGCAGTTACAGGATTTTTCTCTCTGTTTTTCATCGGCCTGAGCCAACTCATTTACATGATCCCGGCTATTATCTATTTCAAGAAACAGGGCGAAACTGAAACCATGCAAGGACTGATCATCGGAGCATGCATCACCTTCCTGCTGAACGCAGCCTGCACGGGCATAGTTTCTATGTTGTTACAATAATTCATTCCATCATCATCAGCGCGGCAAAGATTTCTATGCCGTCCCACAGATTTTGAATCCGAAGGTTTTCGTTTGAACTGTGCTGGTTGTTGTCGTGATTTACAATAGGCACGCCTATCTGCGGCGCTCGCGTAGTATCTTCGAATATGTAAAGCGGAACGCTGCCGCCGAGCGTAGGAGCAAGCACTGGCTTTTGTCCAAGAGCTTTTTCAACAGCGTTTATTATCTTCTTCGCTATCGGAAGACCAATCGGCGTTCGCACTGCGCGATAACCGTCTACGCTTGTTACTCGCGCGATCAAAGGATGCGCGAGCCTTGTCGCTTTATCCGGCTCTGTGCTTACGACGAAGTAGCCCTGTTTTTTGATGTGCGCTATCAGCCGCTCTACCTGGCGACGTGGGTCAATGCCTTTCACCAATCTCATATCAACAGTCGCAGTCGCTTCCGAAGGGATGATGGTGCGCGAATTACTGCCCACGTCTTCGCTGCGCAGTCCGTCAATGTTGAGCGAAGGCTCGTTGATCATCTCAACCAGAGCGCGCCCCGCGCCATCAGTCGCCGCAAGCCCAAGCTCTCGCATTAACTCAGCGTCGGTCGCAGGCATATCTTTTAGCGCTTGCTTCTCTTCTTCGCCCAGCGGCTCAACATCGCTGTAAAATCCTTCTATCAACACGCGCCCGCTATCGTCTTTCATCCCTGCGAGCAGCTTTGCGAGTCTCATCGCAGGGTTCGGCGACCAGTTGCCGTAATGCCCGCTATGCAGCGCGCGCGTCGCGCCGTAGACTGTGACGTTCGCCGTCACTATGCCTCGCGCGCCAAAATAGACCAGAGGCTTTCGCGTTTGATGAACAGGCCCGTCCGCGCAGAGCCACACGTCGGCCTGAAGCAGCGCGGCGTTGCGCTTGACTATGTCTTCGAGGTTTGGCGAGCCTGCTTCTTCTTCGCCGTCGAAAAAGAATTTGAGATTCACCGTCGGCTTCTTGTTCGCTGATTTGAGCGCATCTAGCGCCGCAAGCATTGCGATGATCGGAGCTTTGTCGTCCGATGCAGAGCGCGCGTAGAGCCGCCATTCGGGATCGAATTTTTCGCCGCGACTTGGAAATGAAATTATGCGCCCGCCCGATTCGATTGATTTATCGCGCAGCGTTGGCTTGAAAGGCTCGCTCGCCCATTTGGACGGATCAACAGGCTGGCCGTCGTAGTGTGCGTAGATTGCAATGGTGCGCGTAGCAGTTGGAATTTTCAATTCGCCGAACACAGCGGGCGGCCCATTGCCTTCGAGCAGGCGCGACTGTATGCCGCGACGGTTCATCATCTCGATCAGCTTCTCTGCGTTGCGACGAATGTTTGTTGTATCAGATGCGACGTTCGGGATTGAAAGCAGGTCAACGAACTCAGCGATGATCTCGGCTTCGTGCGCGCGGCGATACTCGCCGGACGTTTGAGCTTGAATTATCGCGGTCGTGGGGTGATAGAGGAGAACGGCCAGCGCGAAGGCTGCAAATGCAATACGCTTCATATTGACCTCACTTGAGATTTCGCAAGTTAAGGTTGAAGCATATCACTCGTACTGCTTGTTGGACTATCGCAGACCCGCTTGAATCTCGTTAGCGAGCGAGCAGGTAAAACCAGCGCGGGCGAGTTTCGCTTTCAAGCTTTAAGAAGTCTTCGACTGTGAAGCCTGCTTTTATGCCTGCCAGAAAAGCTGCGCGCGTAGCCTCGCGCCACACGCGACCGGCTTCCGGGTTGTGCTCTTTGATTGAAGTGATGTCGTGCGGTATTTCTATAAAGCAGCGATTGCTTGACAGCGGTGAATCGAAATCCGCGAGGCGCGGCAGACCGTCGGCGCTATAGACAAGCGCCGATGGTGAAATCTCTTCTGATGATAAAGGGCTGGGGCGAGGCAGAGCGATACACTGTTTCACGCGGTCGCTTTCAAGCAACCATCGCACCCACAAACGATCTGTCCCGAATCCCTGATGCAGCGGGCTTGATGTCGTCTCGCCGTAGAAGTTCACTATGTAACGCTCGGATATGACGCCGAGCTTTGCAAAGTTCAAATGTGCGTTCAAGCTCTGAAGCGGGTCAAAGGTCCATGTGATTTCGTTTAGTCCTTTGCCCAGCACAAAATCGCGTTGCGCCAACTTGAGATTGAAGCCTGCCTGGGCGTTGCGATACTCAGGTTTGACGGCGAGCATGTGTGAGTGAATCGAGGCCCGACCATCTTCGTAAGCGGGAAAGCCGTAGGCGAAGCCTATCATCATACTGCCATCAAATGCGCCCAGCACCATTCCGCCAGCCCACTGTGTTGCGACGAGAGTCGCCGCCGGAACTATGTCAAGATCGTTGAAGCCCCACGCTTCTTTTTGCAAATCTTCGACAGCGTGATACTCAGCCTCGGTTGCGGCTTCGCGTATGACGAAATGTTTGCCGCCCGCTTCCCATTCAAACATGTTATTATGCGCATCCCCGTATCGGATTTATTCCGCAAAGCAATCGCGGTTATGTTGACGCGCTAGAGTGTAGCTACAGAAAGTGACAAGTGACAAGTGACAGGTGACAAGTGAAGAAAGCATGGCTTATTTTTGCCGATGAGCGCCTACTGCTCGTCACCTGTCACTTGTCACCTGTCACTGTAGTAATATATTTGCTGCACTCATTGCGGCTCGTATAAAATTAAGCTTCTCGAACTGCCAATGAGCTATTCCCGCAAGGGGTGTTGCGGGGGCTGATCTGCCGTGATCAGTTGAGGGTTGTTGGTTTGCAATCCCGCTGTCAAATTTAACCAAAGGAGTCACCAGATTATGGCTACCAGCACTCACACGCCGGATGTTGTAAATGCTGTGCCGGGCGATTTGAACAAACATCCAAAGGGGCTTTACGTTCTGTTCGCTACAGAGATGTGGGAGCGTTTCAGTTTCTACTCGATGTTGGCGCTCTTTACGCTTTACATGCAAAATCCCGATGAAGGGTTCGGGTGGTCTCTCGAACGAACCACAACTCTCTATTCGAACTACTTGATGTTTGTCTATGCAAGCCCTCTCATTGGCGGCTGGCTTGCCGACAAGAAACTGGGCTATCGCAGGGCCGTGATGATTGGCGGCGTATTTTTTATGGCCGGACATCTCCTGCTTTCATTCCGGTCGCTTACAGCCGTGTATGCCGCGTTGATTTGCCTGGTGATTGGTAACGGTCTGTTCAAGCCGAATGTTTCAACGATGGTGGGCAATCTCTATCCTGAAGGGAGCCATCTGAAAGACCGTGCATATAACATTTTCTATATGGGCATTAACATCGGAGCCGCTACGGCGCCCATCGTGATGGAGATTGTAAAGCAAAAAGTTGGTAATCATCCTGCCTTCGCAGTTGCCGCGTTCGGGATGCTCATCTCTATCGGCATACTCTGGAAGTTCAAAAACTATGTCGAAAACCCGAAGAAGGGCGCTATCCTCGCCGAGCCAATAGCCGATGTAGCGCCTGTTACGGTGGATGCCCCGCCAAAGGGCATAAGCCATCAGGATGCACATGCGGCGAAAGCCAGCGCTATGGAGATGGTGCCTGAGTCGAGACGAATAGCCGCGCTGATTGTAATATTTCTCATAGTCATCGTTTTCTGGATGGTCTTTCACCAGAACGGTTCTACGCTCACCTACTGGGCAGACAAGAACACGGACTGGAACGTCACCGGCACCCTCTCGAATGCGATCAATCCGATATGGGTCGTTTCCCTGACCTTCCCGCTGGTGTGGTTCTGGAAATGGCTCGATAGCAAAGGCAAAGAACCTTCAACCCCGACCAAGATGGCAATTGGGATGACGCTTACCGGCCTGTCATTCTTTCTTCTGTACTTCGCGGCGAAGGTGGGAGAGGCGAGCGTAACGGGAAGCGACCCGTATGCTTTCAAGGTATCACCGATGTGGCTCATCTGCTCATACGGAATAGTGACATTAGGCGAGCTGATGCTTTCACCGATGGGACTCGCGCTCGTGTCAAAAGTCGCGCCAATAAGAATGCGCGGCTTGATGATGGGCGGCTGGTTCGTTGCGACTGCCGCAGGCAATAAACTCACGATGATCGGCGTGTACTGGGATAAATGGCTGCACTCTACCTTCTTTGCCATACTCGGCGCTGCTGCATTAGTTATGGCGGTCGTTTTGTTCTTGCTGTTGAAACCACTCAAGAAGGCAATGCCCGGAGTTTGATCGCGGCTGAATGATAATTCTCGAAAGGTTAGGGCGGAGCCATACGACGCTCCGCCCTTTATCGTTTTGCAAAATCCTCTTATTATCAGGCGAGCATCAAACCATTTTTGCTGGAGGACAGATGAGCAACTGCCGGACTCTGTACAAACGAAAAATAGTTCTCTTTCTTGTTTATCTTCTCGTCGCGGGACACATCACGCCCGCATTTGCTTCGGGCGCGCAATCGGCGTCGAATGGTAAAAAGTTCGACCTCACGATTGACAACATAATGCGCGGGCCTGGGCTTGTCGGCAACGAGCCGCGCGCAGTCCGTTGGTCTCCTGATAATCAGCGCGTCTACTTCCAGTGGAAGCAGGCCACCGAGCCGCAAGCGAAAGACTTCGACACTTACGTCGTGAACCGCGACGGCAGCGGCCTCAAGAAACTCACGGAAGAAGAGGCCAAGAACGCGCCTCCAACAACCGGCGAGCTATCCAAAGATAAAAAATTCACACTCTACACTGATAGCGGTGATGTGTTTATTTATGACAACGCGACGAACCAGCGGCGGCAGATCACAGACACAACGGACGCGGAATCGAACGCGCATTTCACACGCGACGGGCGGCGCATCTACTTCACGCGCTCAGGCAACCTGTACGCGATGTCTTTAGACACAGGCTCGCTCGTGCAGATGACAGACATTCGCCCGGCTGGCGCTGCGCCTCCCACGCCAGGAGGAGGAGGCGGATTTGGCGGCGGCGGCGGCCAGCAGGCGCGCCGCGACTCGTCTCAACAACAGCGAGGCACAGATAGCCAGGAGTATCTGAAGAAAGAAGAGCGCGACCTGCTTGATGTAATAAAGCGGCGCGCCGAAAAACGCGAAGAGGACGAAGCAAAGCGCAAGCAGCAGGAAAAACGAAAGCCTTTTAATCTTCAACCTCGCCAATCGGTCGGAAGCCTTCAGCTTTCGCCCGATGAAAAGTCTATCATCGCTACCGTCGTTGACTCTGCCGACGGCGCAAAAAACACCATCGTTCCCAACTACGTCACAGAGTCTTCCTACACCGAAGACATTCCGAGCCGAACGAAAGTGGGCGATGCGCAGAATCGCGCGCGGCTTGCGATACTTGATGCTCAGAACGGCGATGTGAAGTGGGTAGATCACGGCCAGAAGCAGGTCGCTCCGAAAACAGAAACAAGAACTGAGCAAACTGCCGAGCGAGTCGAGCGACGCGAGTCCGAGCAATCGCAACAACAAACGACCGGGCGTCAGGCTCAAGGCGAGCGGCGCACGACTGACACGGACCAGGCTCGCGCGAGCGCAGCCGAACGCGAGCGCGACATACAACTTTTTCAACCGCTCTGGTCCGAAGACGGAACTAAGGCTGTGATACCCGCGCGTTCAGCCGATAACAAAGATCGTTTCGTGCTGGCTCTGGACGCGGCGACAGGAAAGACTCGCGTGATCGTAAACGAGCACGACGATGCCTGGGTTGATGGCCCCGGCGCATTCACGCTCGGATGGATGAAAGACAATCAGCGAATCTATTTTCAATCGGAGCGCAGCGGCTACGCGCACCTTTACACGGTCGCTTACGAAGGCGGCGAAGCCCGCGCTCTCACATCGGGCAAGTGGGAAGTTACAGGCATTGATTTGTCTGACGACAAAACGAAATTCTTTCTCACCACGAGCGAAGTGCATCCCGGCGAGCGGCACCTTTACGTTATGCCAGCCGAAGGCGGCGAACGAGTGAAGATCACTTCGATGCCCGGCAACAATCAGGCTACAGTGTCGCCCGATGAAAAGATGCTGGCGCTGATCTATTCTTACAGCAACAAACCGCCTGAGCTTTACATTCAAGATAATCACGCGAGCGCCGAAGGCAAGAAGATAACTTCATCGCCCGCGCCTGAGTTCTGGAACTATAACTGGATTGACCCGCCGATAGTCACCTTTGCGGCTCGTGACGGCGCGACCGTGTACGCGCGTTTGTACAAGCCGAAAACGGCGAAACGCGGCGGCCCTGCTGTGATCTTCGTTCATGGCGCGGGCTACCTGCAAAACGTTCACCGATGGTGGTCGAACTATTATCGTGAATACATGTTTCATCACTTGTTGATGGAGAACGGCTACACGGTGATGGATGTCGATTATCGCGCGTCATCCGGTTATGGGCGCGACTGGCGCACGGGCATCTATCGCCACATGGGAGGCAAAGACCTTACGGATCAAGTTGACGCTGCGCAATGGCTCGTGCGCGAGCAGGGAATTGACGCGAAGCGGATAGGGCTTTACGGCGGCAGTTATGGAGGATTCATCACGTTGATGGCGCTGTTTACGGAGCCTGATGTCTTTGCGGCAGGCGCGGCCTTGAGACCAGTGACGGACTGGGCGCATTACAATCACCCCTACACAGCGAACATTTTGAACGTTCCGCAGAAAGACATCGAAGCTTATAAGAAGTCGTCGCCGATTTACTTCGCTCAAGGATTGAAAGGCGCGCTTTTAATCTGTCACGGCATGGTAGATACGAACGTGCATTTTCAAGATACAGTGCGGCTAGTGCAGAAACTTATAGAGCTTCGCAAACAGAACTGGGAACTGGCCGTCTACCCGGTCGAAGATCACGGCTTCCTGGAGCCGACAAGCTGGGCCGACGAGTACAAGCGAATATTCAAGCTGTTTACAGAACACCTACACCCTGACTATAAGCCATCACAAGGCAGAGGCAGCAAGTAAATAGCCCTTCCTGAGCTTAATTGATACCTATAGAGCCAAGTCGCTTCTCCGTGACGCGGCTTGACTCTAACTGCTTCTCCTTGTTATACTTATGTCATCCTAGAAACAGATTGCGGCGATACAATAAAGTCAATCTGATTCTAACTACATTTGAACAACTTTCGCCGGTTTGTTCTTAATTCCATCCTCCGTCAAGGTACGGATATAGCTCGCAAGGTCGAGCCTAATTATCCCGGAAAATCAAATAGCTTTCCGGCTCTTATTAGGAGCGAATATGTCTGCAATGGCTGGCGAGCGTCTATTCAGCAAACCTGAAACAGCTACGCGGTTAGGAGTTTCATTAGCTACCCTCAATCGCATCATCCGAAAAGGCGAGATTGGCAAGTATAGAGTCGGTGCAGGGAGAGTCTTGTTCGGCGAGCATCACATCGCTGACTACCTCAAGGCAAGCGAAGAACCCGCTTCCATTGCGGTTGAAATGTCGGAGGTGGTCGGATGAACCACTTCTCCGATACTGCGCCGCAATCACAAATCAATGCTTGGGAAAGACTCTGGGAAATCTTACTTTCACCAAGTAGCCAAGAAAAACAAGCAACCGAAGAGTGTCAGTCAGAACTCACTTCTGTTGATGTCACTGCAAAGTGACAAATAATCAAACAGTTTGAGCCGCGATACTTCCAATATCGCGGCTCAGATTCCGGTGCTATTTTGCACAGAAAGAAAAATTCAATGTCTAAATCCAGATTATATCTAGTCGAAAAATCTGTCAATAACTCGCAAAATCCGCAATCAAGACGAGAGTTCTGGCAATCAAAAATTCAAGAGTATCCTGATGATGAACCTGACGAAATTGCACTTGCATTTAGTGTTCAGGCAAGAGTCGAAAACGAGAAGCGTATTAGTAGCCAATCTAATGCGATTCTCTCAATCTTAACAGCCGAGCATAATCTATCAGACAGAAGCGTAAGGTTATTGCTCGCGCTCTGCGGTTTGAGCGAAGGCAGACGCACCTTCAATGCGACCTATGAAATGATTTTCTTCCATCTACAAAAGTATGACCCGAAACTCAAAGGGCAAGATGGGGAATTGAAGCGAAGCGCGCTCCAAAAGGTAAGACGGTATATTGAAGCCTTAAACAAAGACCAAGAGCGAACAGGAGTAATCTATGCGCTTATCACTCCGGGTAGGAAAGACAATGGTACACGGATTCCCACTTCCATTGAACTGCCCTTGCTCGATTATCTGGAAGAGATCAGCCGAAGAGTAAGAGCTAGTCCATCATACAGTCGAAACTCACGTAACATAAGAGTCCAAGAGACTCGCAAGTATGCTGCGGAACTTCTAGCATCACCAAACTATCAAGCGAAGACCAAACCGGAAGAGAGAAAGCCCGACAAGATACGCCGAATGGTTAAGCAAGCAGCAGGGATGCTTGAAAGCACTATTGCGGCAATGAAAGGTGAAGACTACACGGAAGAGACAATTCGGAAATGGATTTTCAAGGAAATGTCAGATGATGCAAAGGCTCTGCTCCTAAATGAATCGTATCCAGCCGAAGCAGGAACAAAGGAGCATAGCGGGGCAGAGATTAATTCTGATACCTATAGAACATCTAGGGTGTCAAAACTGAATCTAGGTTATCAAAATGACACCCTACGAAAACCGGAAACTCTAGGAAACAATGGGATTAGGGGTCGAAAGGGTGTAGATGAATCTACATTCACGAATGATGAATCCAGCCCTCTTTCCCAAGCCAGCCAAATGATAGAGGCTTTTGAAAGCGTTGGAGCTTGTAACTTTGAAGTGACAACTACCAATGAATCAGGCCGCAAAATCAACTATCAAGGTGATCTAACAGCCGATGGTATTAGGGGGATGCTTGGTGAAATGCTTTCAGAATGCGAGAGCAAACAGCATAACGCGATAGTTAGACCATCGGGCGAGATTGATCTCGTTCAGCTAGATGACCTCGACCGCAAAACAATCGAGACGGTTGCTGATTACTCGTTTCTGATACTTGAAACATCAGACGCTAACTATCAAGCGTGGATAGCCGTGAAGGGTGCAGATAAAGAGATTATCCGGCGATTAAAACAAGGTACTGGCGCAGATATGAGCGCGAGTGGAGCAACACGGATTGCCGGTTCTCGCAACTTCAAATCAAAACACGCTCCATCCTATCCACTTGTCAGATTAATAGCGACAACTCCGGGCCTAGTCTTAACATCGGCAGAGCTTGAATCAAGTGGGTTGTTGGCCGAACAGGAAAGAAAATTACCTGCCCCCCGCTATGCTCCTATTGCTCCTGTCTCTCATAACGGAAGCAAGTCGTGGCCCTCGTATGACCGATGTTTGAGCGATGCACCGAAAGCAAGAAATCACGATGGAAGAGATAGGAGCAATGCAGATTGGCACTTCTGTCTATTTTCGATTGATCGTGGATTTGGTGTCGAAGAAACTGCACACGAATTAATACGCGAAAGTCAGAAAGCAAAAGAGCAAGGATTCAAATATGCGTTGCAGACAGCCCAACGGGCAGCGCAATCAGTTTACTCCAACAAGTCACTTTGAAGTGACAGAATAGCCGTATACAGCTTGACTGCTATAGATCGCTTTTCGGCTTCCTGCGTCATTTTGAAGTGACAGGTAAGAAAACTACTCCAACAAATTACGGCTGTAATCCAGTTTTCAGTCGCTCCAGCTTGTTCTAAGAAATTCTGTGGTTTTATTTACTAATCCAATGGTACAATCCTTCCCTTGAATGAAAGGCAAGAAACCTCCAAGCAAACCCAAAGTCCAATCACCTGAATGTCGAGTCTGTGGTCAGACATCAGAAGCAGAGGGCCAACTCTGTCCCTCTTGTGCAGTCATGCATCAGGAACTTGTAGACCTCATTGTTAAGCGTTCATTTATGATTCGATATGCGCGAATGTATTTTTACGACGCAGTATGTCTCTACCGCCTGTGGCTAATCGAGAACAGGCGGCAAAGGATGTTTAAAAGGGCAAAGATTGTTGCCGGATGGCTTGATAGAAATAAGCGAAACAAGGCTGTGAAAAAGAGATACCAGGACTTGCATCTGCGGTTTGTTGAATTTGTGGAATCACCTTTTACCTTACAAGCAGAGAAGAAGGTTGAAGAGATGTTTGAGCTACTAAAGAAGCGTTGACCCTAATCTTATCCGCACAATAAAATCCTTCCAGTATGTCAGGCTCATTCAGTAAGAGAGATTGCCCAAGCCGGGTTGTTTTAAAAACTTATTGAAATTGTAGATATTTTCGCGCTATCGTTTCTTGTTATCGTCTAGAGGATTTTTATATGAGTATTAATACAACGGGAATTTGTAGGCTCTGTGGCGAAACTAAGAAACTTACTCGTGAACACTTTCCCCCAAAGGGAGCGTTCAACAATAGCCAGTTTAAGAGTACCAGTGTCAATCAATACAAGACCAAAAAAGGAATCGTATGGCATGATAAATGGTATTATGGCGGCAACGCGAAGTATCGGACGTGCATAGACTGCAATAACAACACTGGTAGCTGGTATGCCAAAGACTATATTGATTTTGCTCAAGCCTGTGAGCCATTCGCGCGCCCACGAAATGCAGGAGTGATTGGGTATATTGATACTATTCCGTTCTACCCCTTACGAGTAGTAAAGCAAGCGATCTGTAGTATCCTTGCCGCCTCGCAGACGGAGCATGATTTTGGCAACCTCTCAACGGCAACTTCTCCGCGACGTGCTTATATGGGTCCGCCTCCAGATTGGATTCTTACCGACTTGTCAGCAGCAGCTAGAGTCCTGCCATCTCTTAGAAAGTTTGTTTTAAATAAAGAAGCAACCGGACTTCCTGATGGAGTAAGGCTATATTTATATTTAGTTGCTGGTTTGAAGGGTAGATCATCCGGTTTTAACGTGATGGCGAACGAGCGAGAGAAAACATTTGCAGTGAACTCAGAGCTTGCGTGGTTTCCTTTAGGTTGGGTGTTGCTATGTGATGGAGTTTTGAATGAGCCTATAAGGGACGTAACTAAGTGGGCGCGTTTTGATTACAACTTCCAATGGAAGCTGCCCGAATTAGCGGTTTCTTGCCAATGGACCGAAGGAGGCATAATTGATTTTAGAAGCCCAGAAGAAATTGAAAAAGGGCGAATTAAAAGTCACGAATTTCTAAAGAGCATTGGCCGCATATGAGTTCTATTTCAGGTAAAAAACTGTACGTTCTTCATAGCTCAATACCAGAACATAGTATTGATCCACCGATGGGCGTTTATGATGACTTTAATTTAGCAATTGAAGCTCTTGAAACTGACTTCAATTACACTGCCCCACCCCCTGATTATCCACTTTTTCCAGAAGAAGAACGCCCAGACGAGTATACATATCAGAGGACATACTTAGATGAGCAAAGGCGGGTGGTTGTGATTTATACTGTTTCTACTTTCAAACTAGATGAACCTCCACCTATAGCCGCACTATCGGAGTAATTATGATTGTTTATGTTCTCACTTATGGGGAAAGTAACGAAATTCGGTTTACCGCAGGGGTCTATAGTACGTCAGAACTTGCAGTCGAAATAGCGGATAAATACGCTACTTACCTTTATCCTGCCATTGTGCGCGAACAAACCCATATCAGTGAATCTCCTACTACTGGTTTTCAATCTCGTGCTTATATCAGCAATGGGAGTACTTATGTGCGTTTTGATATAATCCCAATCAATCTGAATGCCGCTCCTCCACCACCGAAGCCGTTTCCGGGCTTTTAGCCCAAAAGTTAAGAGGACTATTAAATGACCGACGAGCTAAGAAAACACCGAGCAAAACAAGAAACCGAAGAGAATAGTTTAACTGAATCTTTGAAACCTCTTATACCAGTCGTAAAAGACTTCTTGAAAAATGCAAGCGAAGACCGCCAAGCGCAGTTAGAAGTTCAAAGAATGCAAATGGAGATTACAAAAAAGAGGTTAGAATTTGAAGAAAAGAAGTTAGTGGCATCTGAGAAGGAGAGGCAGTATACAAATCAGATCGATCACAGAGCAATGGACCTTGAGATTAAGGAACATGATTTTAGTAAGGAAAGATTTGCCAAGTATTACTGGCTTGGATTAATTGTCGTCTGTTTTATTCTTCTCGTTTCGGCAGGTCTTATATTTTTAGAGAAAAATGTGCAAGCTGGTGTTCTTTTGCTTTCCCACCTCGTAGCTATTGCTGTCGGTCTTTTAGGTGGTGCGGCTTTGAAAAAGAAGAAACCTGACGAGTCGGATCAGGAATAAAAAATTAAGCAATGTATTTTACTCGATAGTCTCAGGTCAGTTTTTGCTCTAACAGTTTCTGAACAACGTTTTCACAGAAGTAGATATACAAGTTGTGATATTCGTCCGTTTGTTCCGGTATATTTGTCGCGTGATCGACCATCTTGCCAATAAATTCGTCCCGTTCTTCTTGTGTATGACCCTCTGTTGGAGTCTGTTGCATATACTCGACAAATTCGATGATGCTATCTTTCGCAGTATCTATATTGGTTTTATCCCCCATCCTTGAGAGTAGATAAAGAACATATTGAACCATTGCCATAACAAATAAAACTTCATTAAAAACCTTTGTAGTTTTAAGACACTTAACACCAAATTCCATAAACAGGTTTTCTTCATCCTGTAATATTGTCATTGGGTCATCTTCAGCTACGAATGGCACAAAAAGCATATATGCGGCAATACTAACTATTTTGTGCCGTTTTTTAGGTTCCAGTTTAGCTAGTGTTTTAATGAAATATTCCAGAGTATTCAACGGTAGCTTCTTGATATACTCCAAATGAGCAGGATGCATTTGGGTTAAGAACGGCCATTGTTCCTCCACTTTATTAATATCCACAGGTCTTCTCCTTTTTTGAATTCTTAATTTGCTATAATAAATCTATATCCTACCCATGAAAAAACTCATCGTTTCCCTTATAGCGATAGTAATACTCACCCCCAAGTATGGCTTGCTCCGCAGCCGCATCAACTAAAGGGATCGTTTATTCTTTCTCGGATTCAACAATCTTAAAGATCGCTTTTATCTTAGCTGACTCGACTACAGATTCAAGATAACAAATATCCAAGCGAACACAATGGTAAGGTTGCGAAACAACTTTTTTTTAAATCGAAAAACACTTGTGAACTGGTTTGTAATTTGATATACAACCGCGCAGACAAATATTTATTCGCCAGCAGTCCCGGCGACAAGTTGTGTTGATTGGATTACACAGACTTAAGCTCTAAATTTCAGACCAAGCAGTATTGCAGCAAGAATCAAAAGAGTTTCAGAGCCTAAGTCAGAGGGGATGCTCTGTTGATTTGTATGACCCCCACATTCGCCTTCATAGTCCTCGATACAGTTAAGTGTCCCACAGTTACAGGAATACCCACTACCCAAAACATGACCTCCCAGAGCAGGAAAGGACAAGCATACGATGAGCGTTAAAGTTGCCAAGAGTCGTTTCATCACTTCCTCCTTGAAGGGTTTATACAAATACCTCACCTATCATCTTTCAAGTTTTCAAGCATTGGGCGAAAGACTTATTCATGAGGCCGAGAATGCACAAGCTTTTCGGCAGACTGAAAAGTTAGAAGAATTAGGCTTGATATTATCCCACTTCCCCGTAAAAGAATACCGATTAGCAGGCCAATATTATCTTAGTTGGTGCTTGTGTCGAAAAGGGGAGGGCGCAAGGGAAAAGCTTGAGCATATTATTGAGAATTCTACAAGGTATAGAGCAAGAGCCTTAATTGATTTAGGCACTATTGAAGCTGGTGCAGGGAACTTTGATATAGGACTTAAGCATTACGCACAGGCAGTCAAATATACTCCTGATATTCGCGCGCTTTCACAGGCAATGAGAAGCATTGCTGCGGTTAAAGGGCTAGTACACTGGAAATTAAGTTCGTTTATATTGAGCATTCTCAGCATTGACTTGCTGATAGTGCCTGTTGAGTTTGTTTCTGGCTGACTCGATTGAGAATTGCCAATCTATCTTGATTCCTTTCTCTTCTCGCTCGTTGACAATTGCTAATACTTCCTCAGTTAGTTTCTCGCGCGTCGCAATCCGCCTGTTCAAGCATTGCTTGCTCAATGCCGAGAACTCTATCTCGATGAGGTTGAGCCAACTTGCACTCTTCGGCGTATAGTAAAACTCAAAGCGTTGCGACAATGCGAATGCCTCCTCAGCACTGAATGTTGCATAAAATGAACTGCTGTTGTGAGTGTTGAGATTATCTTGAATCACTCGAATCTTCCTGGCTTCCGAGTAGCGCGCTGCCAACTCTTTCATGAAGATTGCGTACTCACGCTTTGTGCGCTGCCCGTGAACTTGTGCCAGCCGTTTGGCGCTCTTGGCTTCAATCGCCATCAGCAAGACGCAGGAGCCATTTTTCTCGTAGGTATAATGCTGGCGAGCTACTTGTCCGGCTTTCATCTCTAGTCCTTCGACCACCTCGCCGATCAAGAAACACGGGCGTTCATCGAAGCAAATCAGTGGGTAGAGCGGGTCGTAGGGAAGCTCATAAAGATGAAGAATCTGTTCCATTCGGGCGATAAAGTTGGCGTCCATAATGCCTATACACCAGGTCTTTTTCAGGTGCGGTCGGAGTTCATTTTTTTTAGAATCTGCCGAGCGCCAGTGTGCGATAGATTCTCACAATAGCCGAGTTCGACGGCTTTGTCAGCCAACAGACGTAAGGTCCAGCGAGCGTGACCATCGGGCGGCTGAGAGCAAGCCAGGGCGGTGACTTTAGCTCGCTGCCTGCCGTCAATTTCAACCGGGCGACCAGAGCGGGGCTGGTCGTAGAGGGCGGCATTGAGTCCGCCTGCGAGATAGCGCCGTTTGATATTGAAAACCGACTGCGTACTGATGCGCAATGTCGCGGCGATGAGATCAGGGTGCTGACGGCGATGAAGAAGGTCGAGCGCACGGGCGCGAGTTTGAGTGCGAGCTTTGGTTGTGCCAATACTCAATAGAGTTGTCAAAGAACGAAGTTCCTTGTTTGAGAGTTTGATGGGCTGTGCGGTTCTTGCCATATAGAAACCGTACAACATGAAGGCTTGTTTCTCAAACTATTTAATTTCCAATGTACTAGAAGGATTTCATAAACAATCTTGGAAAGATTTAGAGCGGATTACGCCTCTGGTGCGTTATAGTCCACCTATTGAGCGATTCCAATATTTGAACTCTCTTGCGGTTGAACTTACAGAAGTCGGACGGATTGAGGAAGCCTCAAACATTTCGCGGATTGTCCTTGCCTCTCCCTTTGCTTTTGCATATCCTGAGTGGCGCGAGACTGGGCAAGAGTTGGCCTTGCGGGGATACAAGTCTCGCTCATCTGTACCTGTTATTCAGTCTTTTTTTAAACCAGCGAAGATTCAAAACGAGAAGATTCAAAATGTCTTGAGTTTTCCTGAGCGAAACACTGCCCCAGTTCGCTTACGAAGTAAGCCAGCAAAAGTATTAGACCTCCAAGCTTGGAGAGCAAAGATGGCCGAAGAAGAAAAGGATGAGATTCCACCAGACGCAGATGAGGGAGACTTGTATTTAAGGCTTATGGAGCTTATCGCCCTGAAAGATTTAAACGCTTGGGAGCTTCGCCAAGTTATAGACTTTGTGGAAAAGCTTCGCCCTAATGCCGAAGAGAATTAATCCTTTTTCTTCTTGCGGGATTTTGACTTACTTTTCTCTTTCACAGACTTTTTCACCTTCACGAATTTAAGCGACGTAATCACTCTATTCTGTTCCTTCTCTCCAAGCTGATCGCTCAACCTCATTATCTCCATCAAGCGAGGATTCAATACAATCTTTTGCAGCATATCTACTGCCACTTTTGCGTCTAAGACTCCTTCCTCACGAATAGGCTCGCCACACATCGCCGCGAAAACTTCAAAAGGACTTACGCCCAAGACCTTGGCTAAGGCTACGGTTTTATCGGCGGTCAGATTCTTGACTACGCCGCGCATGATCTTACTGACATAGCTATTGGTAATCTCGCCTTCTGAGTTGCGTTCAACATCGTGCTGGTTGATGTTCTTTTGGCGCATAACCCGCTTGACGAACTGGCTCAAAGTTTCAGGTTTGGTCATAATGTCCTTCACGTCTAATATTCAATAGCACGTAATATATTCTTGACAGCCTTCCCCCCAATTAGTAATATGGCTTTCGTTTTTAGTATATCCCTTGTGGTTGCTCAACAGAAATGGCTGAAAACGGCATTTGATTTTCTCCTTTTGAGGCTCGAAAGGGTCAGTGGCTTAGAGGGGGCGTGTACGGTCTTTATGTCAGGGACGCAACCCACGTACATTCTCCCTCATATTTTTTATGAAGGAAAGACATACTCTTACACTCAGACGCAAAAAACTGACAGCCTCTATGCTGGCTAAAAAGATCGGATACTTGAAAATCACTGATATAGTCCCTTCCGGTATTGTTGAAAATCTATCAACCCATTCAGTTAGTCCGCATAAAATCATAGGCACTAAAAATAAGTTGTTGCTTGTCAAAGAATGGACGGTAGAAGTCTGGCATACACGTCATGATTTACTGGTAAAAACACTGGAGCCGGGAATGTTGTTTGGCGAGATGCCGCTACTGGGTCAAGTGATGCTTGGAACTAAAGCTATCTCTGGAACAGCGGGAAGCGTCATCGCAGAAATCTCCACTGATAAAGTCAAAGAATGGTTAAGAACAAATCCTCTCGTATCAGAATGGATAGGTGCGAGGTTGGCGCAGATTGAAGTCGAGCATTACAGAGTAGCTTTACAGTCGGCAGATTCGAGAGTAGCAGCCCTTTTATTAGAACTGGCAAACGAGGACTTAATAATCGAAGGGCTGGCGCATAAAGACCTTGCATCAAAAATTGGTCTGTATCGGGAAACAGTGACTAATACACTTGGCTTGATGAAGGCTGACAGACTGGTTAAGGTTGGCCGCGAGAAAATAACCATACTTGACAGGCGAGCACTACAAGAATTAAGCGAGCTATGACCAAGCAGGAAGAAGCTACCCGGTATATTAGAAATCTTCTTGCCAGTCGAGGTGTACGCATAGAATCAACTATCTCGCTCATCGGAGAGTGTGACTGGCAGGTGTTTGATTACAATAGAAAGTGTCTTGCCATAGACCCGAACGCTGGCGTGTGGATTGGAATGTCAGGCGGCAAATGGAAAACACTTGGAATTTGTACGGTCAGTAATGCGCTTCAAGCCGTAGAGTTTCTTACACGAAAACAATGATGAAATAAGCCGCTATATGCAGAGTGCCTATGGCTCAAGCTAGTTCATCATACAGAAAAGTTATCATAGATTGCTTTTTGAGTTCCTTCCGTCACTTCAAAGTGACATCCTTGAGGTGCTGCTACGTGATGGCGTTACGTAGCAGCAAAGGCCCGCTCTAACGTGTCGCGGCGTTGAGCGGGTCTTAATTTTTATTGAAACGTAATCAAGCCCTCTGATAAGCTTATGCTAACTAGGTTGTAAAATTGTTTATCAATGGAGAGTTTTTATTGATGTCGAATTTGACTTGCTCCGCTTGCGGTAAAGAAACCTCAGAAGAATTGAACTTCTGTCTTCATTGCGAAAAGCAAATAAAGTGTCTTAATCGCGATTGCAATGAACTTCTTATTCCTGAAAAGACCTTCTGCTTTCATTGCGGCCAGCCGATAGGTGCTATTAGTACGTCGCAAGCATCTAATAGGTACGTTCGCCGGGTGACACAGCAAGGGAGGGATTACACTGAACATACAGAGCTTAACGTATCTGACCACGCTGTAAATGTTTTCGCGCCGTTTGTGACTAGAGAAATTACTTCTCCTACAATTCAGCCGCCTTACTACGGACAGAGACCGGATGGAGCGCAAAGACAACAACAGGCAGGAGCTATAGCTGGAAAAAGCGGCGAAATAAATCAGCATCGGCAATTACCTCCAAAATCGCCTGAAAAGAAGCCTCTTGAGGGAGCGTCTAGTGATGCTTGGAGTTATTTCGACCAAGACGAAGAATATTTAATTGCAAACGTAAAAGATTTTAAGGGCAAAAATTGGGCCGAGCAGCAGAGAAACTTCATTCTAATGTACACCGCAGCATACATCCAGAAATTGGAAAACGCGGTTCCATCCAAAGACCATTATAAGAATGCGGCAATTAAGAATAACATTTATGATGCAAGTAACTTCTCTAGGTACGTGACTGAGCTTGCTCGTGAATTAATAACTGAGTTCAGTGACGGATTCAAATTAAACTCTGACGGTGAAAAAGAGATTGAGAAAATTATTGCTCGTATGAGGGATGATAACGTAGAGTCGGGCCATAAATATTGGGAACGCCCTCCAAAACTATCACAAAAGAAATTCCGGCCAAGCAAAGAGGATAAGGCTAAATGGAAAGAATGGGCTGAGGAAGATGTTAATCTTGGGGCTTTGGATGTACGGCAGATTAAGAAGCCACGCGATTACGCTATGATCGCGTTATGGATTCTTACAATTCATCTAAAGAAGGCTGACGCTCTCCGATGGAATGACGCTTACTACTATTTGAAGGAAAAGTACACAACTATTTCTGCAAGCCCTTTGGCATTTAGTCGGATACTTGCAAGCCCGAAAATTGACAAGATTTTCCGTGAAAGTGATGATAAATACTTCCTGACACCTGAAGCGCAGAAACAAGTTGAAGGTTGGATTGCGGGACAGTCGCTTGACTCTCTTGCTGGCGGCGAAGCTTAGAGGAACTAGAATGGGTGTAGCGAAGAATCAAGTAATATCTGCCTTATCACCGCCTCTGCCAAACGACGTTGTGACCCATTTGCTAGAGGAATACCAAGACATAAAGCAGCATCTTGGTTTTCGTAAATTTCGACCCAGCGAGCTAAATGGTGGTCGTTTTGCAGAGTGTGTTATCCGACTAATCCAGCATTTAGATAATCCGCCTTATACTGCCTTCGGAGTCACATTGCCGAATACTGATAACATAATTAGAAGAGTTGAGAACAATACGTCTCTGCACGATTCGTTAAGACTGTTTATACCGCGTTTGGCTAGGATACTTCTCGATGTGCGAAACAGAAGAGATGTCGCTCACGTTGGCGGCGACGTTAACCCGAATCTGTCTGACTCTTTATTTATCTCGCATAGTGCCGATTGGATACTGACAGAGATTCTTCGCATCTACTATAGCTGTTCAATTGATGCCGCGCAGAGAATAGCCGACAGCTTAAACGAATCTACAATTCCCATTATCGCCGATGTTGATGGGTTTGTGCGTGTTCAAAATACAACACTTGGGTTTCGGCAAAAGGTGCTTGCAATCTTATATTATAAAAACCCGGCTAAGGTTCGAGACACTGACCTTCTAAAATGGACTAAATATTCTAACTCTTCAAAATTCAAGAAAGAAATTCTAGGCGAGTTAGACGGTGATGCCTTGATTCATTATGAGGATGGTTTTTGCACTCTTCTACCAAAAGGAGTAGTTCATACAGAAAAGTATATACCGATGGAATTACTGGTTTAGCTGTCACTTCAAAGTGACAAGCGGCTTTTACGGGTTAATCCTAACTGTAATTGAGCATACGTTTTGATAACTGCACATTAGATGTCTGAATCAGAAAAAGACCGCTCGAACAGCGTAAAACGATTTTTATAAGGCTTCCCATAGGTAGGTATAGGAGAGGTTATAAAAGCCCGTCCTAGCTCAAATATGCGTCGGGAATAGCCCTTCCAGAGAGGGGTAAGTCTTTATTCTAAGGCGTTTGCAGCCATTTCGCGCTACCCCGCAAGTATTAACTTGTCACCTCAAAGTGACCTTTACCGCGTTGAATAATTATCTGCTTTCGTCTATAAAGTAGAGGCATCCGCTCTCGGAGTTTGATGGCAATATGATTGATTACCAAGTCCTAAGATCGCTTATATTAGAAGCTCTCAAGATTAAACCTCAAACGTCATATCACGGAATTATGATTGCTGTTGGAGAACTGGCCGCTCGTCATAATGTTTTTCCTTCGGAGGAAGAGTGCAGAAAGCGTCAAGTTGATTACAGAGATTATAAGGAGAGAAGGCTGAACCCAATAGACCTGATGAATGTCAACCAGATTATCTGGGATTTAGTAGTTGAGCGCATACTAACAATTGGATACAACACATCTAATGACGAGTGGCCTAACCTACGACTAACCATCTTTGGTCACTCTGTGGTTAATCAGCCAACACCGCATTATTACGACCCGGCAGGATACCTTGCAACACTAGACTCGTTTGCTCCTAATCTTGACCGGGTTATCAAACAGTATGTTTGGGATGGATTAAACGCTTTTAGGCAACGCCTCTTCTTTGCCGCAGCAGTTATGTTTGGAGCGGCAGCAGAAAAGGCTGTATTACTTCTACTTAAATCAATCGGGGATGCTGAGACAGATACTAAGAAACGAAAAGATATAGAGAAGCTACTAGAGAATCCAAGACTACCGACAATCTTTTCAAAGATAGAATCCAGAATAAGTGAGCTTATCAAAGCAAAGAAAATTCCATACTCTGTACATCAGGGCAGCACCGAACATCTGCTCTCCTTATTTGAAATGATTAGGGTTCAGCGTAATGATGCCGTTCATCCAGCGGCGGGGCAGGTAAACCAAACTAAAGTGTTTCTAACTATTCAAAGTCTGCCCGTTGTTCTTGAGGTTGTGTTTCGCTTAATAGAATGGTTTTCAAATAACCCTATTTAATGAAGAGAAGTATATCCAGTTTACGAGACAACTTATGGATAAGAAGCAAACTCTTGGCTTGATCGGCTCACTGGTGTTGTTTATTGCCGTATTCACTCCTATTATTAGTGCGCCCTTTCTTGGTAGCGTCACATACTTTCAAAATGGTAAAGGCGATGGTGTAATTGTTCTTGTACTGGCTAAGAAGTATCGCGGCCTGTGGGTAACAGGCATTATCACTCTAGGGATGACCGCTTATACTTTCATCGCCATTCAAAACAAGATGTCCGAGATGCAAGCGCAGATGGAAACTCAGTTGAAGGGTAATCCCTTTCGTGGTATCGCAGACGCTACTATGCAAGGCATTCAGATTCAATGGGGATGGGCAATGCTTGTGGTTGGTGCTGGTTTGCTCATAGCTTCGGCAGCAATCAAGGGAGAAGAAGAAAAACTCCCTAAACGAGATCAAAGACTATATCTCCGAGATACTAAGACTTGCCGCTATTGCCAAGAGACTATTCCTAGCCAAGCAGTAGTATGTCAATACTGTAGGAAGGAACAAAAGCAAGCGAAGTCAGTCTAACGCAAAAAACTCATCCGGCTTCATATTCAAAGTATCGAGTTTTTGTTCTATTAGCGGCGTATTCGTTTTGCCTTATTGGTATGCTTCGGTGTGCTTGGTAATTTATTCGGCAAGTCCAACTTATCATCAATCAGCAGATCAACGCAGATTCCGGCTGCTCTGGCATATCTCAATAGAATCGGCAATGGCGGTTCTCGCTCTCCTAGCTCAAATCCCGAAACATTGCTTTGATAAAGTACATCGGCCAAGTCCAAGTGCTTAATCATTTGATTTTGGGAAAGCTCCAATGCAAGGCGAATTTGAAGGAGTTTTTCAGGCAGACGTTTTGATTTTAACCGTGCGGCCCTTCCCATCAGGAATTTCCTCCTGACGAGCGGAGCGTTTTTACATCGTTCTTGACACTAATACTATTTTGGATTAGTGTCGCATTGCTCACCCAAAATAGGGTTAGTATTTTATTGCGTGTTCTTGTCGCCGGAAGTTTACAGATTCCAAACTTCCAAGCGGCTTCCATCATCGGTGATGTGAAACCGCCTTTTGCATTTCTAGGAACACAACATAACAAACATTGGATTTCGATGAAAGCTAAGGAGGCACGATGTCAACTATCGGTTGTCCAAGTTGCGGCAATGCTAATAAGGCTGAATCCCAATTCTGCGAGAAGTGCAGCGCATCTCTACCACAACAGCCAGCCCAACAGCAGACAAATCAACCAAAGCAACGCAGTCCCTTAAAGAAGCTTGGCATCTTCGGGGGGATAGGCTGTTTAGGATTCTTGGTTCTCTCGATTGTTTTTGGGTCGCTAGGTCTGTTAGACAATAAGAACAAGAATCAAGCCGACACCAAACAGGAACAAACTGCAACCGCATCTAAGACTGACACTCCGCAGCCATCAGATACAAAACAATCAGGCACGGGTACAACAGAAGCCACTAACTCGGCATTCACCGATAAGGAGTATGAAATCTATCAAGAGGTGATAAAAGCCTCTGCTTCGGAATCCGAAGATCAGGCTATAAATCGAATTGCGAAAAGAAATCAGATGACTCCACAAGAGGTAAAGGAGATTAGTCAGCGAGTGATAAAGCAGTTATATTCTGGCGGCAAAGAAAAGAATAAGAGTAATGAGCAGGCTATTAGAGCAGCTATAGAACCCCTAGCTCGAATTAAGACTATTCTGGTGAATAGCGAATTTGTCAGCGTAGTTTACATTGATAATTCTAAAGCTCTGAACGAAGCTGATATGAGAAAGAAAGTTCTGGCAGGGATGCCAAAGATTCTTGAAGCTGCATTATCGGTTCCTGACATCAGGCGTGTTCGCTTAATCGCAAACTTTCCGACAATGGATGGTGGAGAGACAAAGGTTGCTAGTTTTGAGGCCAATCGTTCTGAGTTTCAACCAAATAAAAGGCCACAAGAATACGAAAAGTTTTGGGTGAAGTAATTAAGCCAGTCATCACTTTGAAGTGACAACTTCATCAATCCTTCTCATACGCGAAGAACCTACCCGGCGATACTTTTAGCGCATCGCATAGCCTTTCGAGTGTGCCTAGATCAATGCGCTTTTGGTTTTGATGCCAGAGCTTGTAACATATCGCATAATTAAGGCCCGACTTCTGAGACAGGGCAAATGGATTATCCACTCCCTTTGACTCTGAAACTTCCTTAACTTGTAGCTGTATCTTTCCCATAATGCCCCGAAGCATACCATAACCATCTTGTAACTTGCAACAAGTCAATATTTACATTGCAATAGTAAAATTGAAAAATTCTAGCTAATATGATAATATTGTAATGTCAATACTCCAATGTTAGAAAGGCAGAAAATGAGAAAGAAAATAGTACCTAGCAGTAATGGTCAAAAAATGGCTCTTGTCTATTGCAGAGTTTCAACCAAAGGGCAAGAGGATGGATACTCACTACAAACTCAAGCTAATGAGTGTGTCAAATTTGCGGCATCACTTGGTTATTCAGTAGGCAGAATTACGAAAGAGGTTTATTCAGGTGCAGAGCTTTGGGATAGACCTTTACTTGCTCAGGATAGAGAAGACATCAAGGCAGGTAAATTTCAAGCTATCGTTTGCTATGCCATTGACAGGCTATCACGAGACATCGCGCATCTTGCGATTCTCGCGGAAGAGTTCGAGCGTATAGGCTGTGAGCTAATCTTTGTGACCGAAGATTTAGACAACTCTCCACAAGGCAAATTGCTAAGGAGCGTTCAATCATACGTTGCAGAGGTTGAACGCGAGAAGATTAAAGAGCGTACCATTCGAGGTAAACGGCAACGCCTTCTAGCTGGAAAAATTCACAATGTCGGTCCCAACCTCTACGGATACCGTAGGAATAAAGAGCTTGGTAGGAGAATCATCTATGAGCCGGAAGCCCAAATAGTTCGGCGGATATTTCAATGGGTTACTGTAGATGGATGCGGATTGCTCACCGTTGCTAAACGTCTTACGGCTGAAAACATCCCTTCTCCCTATGCGGCAAAGGGCTTTATGTCAAACAGTTGGAATGCGACAGCAGTTCGGAACATCATCACCAATTCAGCCTATAAAGGTGAAACTGTACAATGGGTGCGCCGAACCAAATGGCGCAAGGGCAAAGCGAATGTAATGGAGCTTAGACCTAAGAGCGAACACATCGCCCTTCCCGATGGAACAACACCGCCCATTGTCACGCCTGAACTTTGGGCGCAAGCACAAGAGCGATTGGCAACAAACAATGGAGAAGCAAAACGAAATCAAGACCGACCATATTTGCTACGGGGTCACATCATTTGTTCATTCTGTGGTATGCGAATGTATCCAATGCCTAAACAGCTAAAGAGCGGAAAGAAAATTCACTACTACCGCTGCTCATCAGCCATTCGCGTACAACTTGATAAATGCCCGTATAAGGTTGTCAGGGCTGATTTGTGCGAAAATTATGTTTGGCAAGAAGTCTTAAACTTCCTTCAAAAGCCAGACGTGATAGCAGCAGAGATAGAAAGGATAGAAAGTAAACAGGCTGATTCTCAACTGGTTTTAGACAAGCAGATTGCAGAAGGAGCTTTGAAGCGTACTATTCAAGGTCAACAAAGATTGGTAAAGAGATTACGCGAAGCTGATGATGGCTTGGCGGAAATCATTGAACGCGAGCTTTTACAGATTGAGAAAGAGAGGCAAATTCTCCTCACAACCATAGCCGAACTTGAAGGGCGCATTCTTGAGCAAGATAAAACGATTTTGAACTTGAGAACCCTGTATGATTACTGCCAAGATGTAGCCCAGAATTTGACAGGTTTTGATTTTAATAAGAAACGCTTGGCATTGGAGGCATTAGGGGTACAGGTTTTGGCTAGTGGAAAAGACTGGAAAGTTAATGCAAAACTTCCATTAAATAGGGTTGTACAAATGAAAACAGTATCTTCAAGTTGTTTGAAAAGAACTTGAAGAACAATAATGCAGGCGCGAATTCAGCGAACTAGAACAATAGTGTAAGGTAATACAATGCGGTTCACCGCAGAGACGCAGAGGACGCAGAGGCGGCGCAGAGGTTTTTTATATTTGCTTAACCTCCGCGTAATCTCTGCGTCCTCTGCGTCTCTGCGGTGAACCGTACATCCATCTGCAAACCGTTTTAGTCCGCCGCTTCCATCGCCATGCGGATTGCAGCAGGAGCGAGCGCTGTCTTGTAGACGATCACGTTGCCTGGGGGACTCAAAGGCTTTTCGCGGCTGCCACGAAGCTCGTCCGATACTGCGAGCAGGTAGTTCTTAAAACCTGCTCGCTCGAACTCCTTCACACGCTCGTCGAGATGACGAGGCGTCCAGAATCCGAGTATCTCTAAATAAAATTTCCTGCCGTCTGCATTGTTGATTATGAAATCAGGTATGAACGCGCTCTCGCCCAAATCAATCACTTCTTTGCCCGCTTCCAATCTATATTCGCTTTCCGACTTCGCCCAGTTTGCGATGAGTTTTTCTTCTATCGCCGGTTTGTAAGAAACATCATCGAGATAATGCGAGCGCAGTTCAGTCTGATTGCTTTCAAGCTCGAAGAAGACGTGACGGCCCGTCTTCATAGCTATCTCTGCCGTAAATCGCCAGCCCTTGCAAAGCAGAAGCGCGGGCAGAAACACCGCCATCTGTATGCCGTACTTTTGCGATTGATGAAACATTGAAACCGGCCCGTCGAGCCGAATGTCATAACCTTTTATGGAATTCCCCTTGATCGTATGAATCAAACGGTAAGCTTTGATGGCGTCGAACAAGCGGCGATAATGCGCCGCGTCCTGAGGCTCTACGCGCAGCCGCATTTCGTTCGAGCGATAAAGCAACGCCTGCGCCTGCGCCAGATTGTAGCGGTCAAGCAAAGCTCTAGCTTCGAGCCTTTCAAAATCAATGAGCCTTTGATTGCCCCAGAGGTCTGCGTATAGTTTTTCTTCCACAGCTTCTGTCGCGCAGTTGATCTCGCGGGCCGTTTCAGCGATTACTTGTTCGCGGGCCTGTGCGTTTGCGCTGACCGGATGAAAAGAGCGAGCTTTCAAAAACAGTGCGCGGCGAATCTCCGCCGGTTCAATCTCGCTCGCGGTTTCAAACCGGCATTCATCCACCAGCAGCTTGACCAGCCCTCGAATTATTTTGTAATCGGTTCCCGCCCCGACATACTCTTCAAGCTCTCGGTCAAGCTCTGCGCGCCGCGCGCCCGTATGCTCAGAGACGATGGCAATAAGATCGTCCGCCATTTGAAGATGGCTTTTATCATTCGGATTGATGTAGCGCGGCTCGATTCGATTGCCGCGCACGCGATTAATAGCTAAGTCCGTAGTCAGCATATTTCAGTCTTGAATATTTCGATTAGACCACAGAGTGCCGCGCCCCTTCTGCTCTTGAAATTGTTCTGCGGCTCCGCGCCTCCGGCTTATGTGCTCTTCGGTAGTGCCTGCCGCCACCACTTCATAAAGAATCGCTTCTTTGCCGGGTTGCTTGCGAAGTATGCGTCCCAACCGTTGAATGTGCTCGCGCGACGAGCCTGAGCCTGACAACACGATTGCGATTGAGGCCGCCGGAATATCAACGCCTTCGTTGAGCACCTTTGAAGTTGCGAGCGCGAGCACCTCACCCGCGTTGAACGCCGCGAGCCATTCGCGTCTTTCTTTGATCGCCGTTTCATGCGTGATGGCGGGAATCAAAAACTTTTCCGAGATGCGATAGACCATCTCGTTTTCGGCAGTGAAGATCAACACGCGCTCGTCGCGGTGACGCGCGAGCAACTGTGCCAGCACGCGCATCTTTGAATCCGTCCCCAACGCTATTCGTTTTGATTCGCGATAAGACATCATCGCGCGGCGTCCCTGTTCGCTTCGCGCGCTCGCGGCTATAAAGTTCTGCCATCCGCGAATGCCGCCCAGATCAATCTGCTTTTGCTGCAGGAACTCTCGAAACACCGCTCGCTCGCGCTCGTAGTCTGCGCGCTCTGCGGCGCTCAGATTAACATTGATGCGAACGATTTCATAATCGGCCAGATATTCGCCCGCTAAATCCTGAGCCTGTCGTTTGTAGACGATTGGCCCGATCAACTCTTCGAGCAATGTGTCCGCGCCGTCCTCGCGCTCAGGCGTTGCCGTAAGCCCCAGCCGAAAAGGCGCGATTGCAAGCTCTGCCGCGTACCTGAAAACGCTGCCGGGCAAATGATGGCATTCATCGAAAATGATGAAGCCGAATTGATTGCCCATCCGCTCCATGAATCGAAAAGCCGAAGCGTAGGTAGTGACCACTATTGCCCCTGTCTCGAAGTACCCGCCGCCGATCAAACCTATCTCGGCTTGAAAGCTCGACAACAGCAGGTTGTACCATTGATTCATCAGGTCAAGGGTCGGGACTATGACGAGAGTCGAGCGGCCAATCAGCTCGATAGCCATCTGCGCGAGGAAAGTCTTGCCCGCGCCCGTAGGCAATACTACAACGCCGCGCCGCCCGTTTCGCTGCCACTCGCTGAGTGCTTCCTTTTGATAAGGGCGAGGCTCGACCGAAAGCTTCGAGCTGAAGTCGAACTGTAGGTACTGGCGCGCGTGGTCTTGGTGAGGAACTTTGCGGCGAGTCATCTCTGTGATGATCTGGCGGTAGGCCAGCGCAGGGGCGCGCCAGCGGCGCACCCGCTCGTCCCAACGGAAGGCAGACGGCAGTTGCGCGGACGAGTCAGCCCCGTCGAGCAAGAGCGTGCCCGAATCGAATTCAATGATTAGTTCGTCAGAGGTCGTCACAGAGAAATTATTATATCAACTCCTCATCTTAGCGGTAGCCCGCGCGTAAGCAAGGGCGAACACTCTCGCCCTTGCTTACGCGCGGGCTACTGCCTTACTGCATGCAAACATCATTTCGTAGTATTATTATTGAAGCGAAAAAGGTGAGGTGCGGATTTATGAAATGCCCGATATGCGGCAAGCCTACAGAGTGGAAAGATAACCCCGACCGCCCGTTTTGCTCCGAGCGATGTCGCGTCATTGATCTCGGCAACTGGGCGTCGGAAGACTATCGCGTTAAGACTCCGCTCAAAGACACGGACGACAAGGCCGAGCCGCAGCAGCAGTAAGGCAGTAGCCCGACTGTCAGGGAGGGCGAAGCTTGCATTGAACAATGCCGGAGATGATTTATGTCAACATCGAGTGAAACTTTCTGGACAACGGGACGCATCATCGCAACTGTTGTTGTTGGCGTGATGATAGCGACAATCGGCTACACGTTATTGGCAGGCCATACGGATGTGAAGAGCGAATCGAAGCTTTTGCTGCCGGGCACGCCCGTTTCAGACCCCAATTCGCAAATCGTGCCGCCTGATTACGATGTGCCGACAATTGATGGTCGCACGATCAAGCTTTCAGATTATCGCGGCAAAGTTCTGGTAATGGATTTCTGGGCGACCTGGTGCCCGCCTTGCAAACAGGAGACGCCTCAACTCGCGCGCATCGCCACAGAGAATCAAGCGCGCGGCGTCGAAGTCATAGGCATGCACATTGACGACGGAGGCCGCTCAACTCCTAAAGCCATTCGCACATTCATGGACTATTTCAAAATCAACTATACGGTCGGGATGGCGACCAACGATATGTTCACTTCCTATCTCGGCACCGAAGAAGATACGATTCCGCAGACGCTGGTGTTTGATCGAAAAGGCCGTGTAGTTTTGCATATGGTCGGTTACAGCGACTCACACGCCCGCCAACTGGACGAAGCCGTCAACAGCGCGCTGGCAGGATCATAAAAACAGCCGTCACTTATCACTAATAAAAATGCGTAGAGCGAAAATAGTCGCAACGATTGGCCCTGCTTCGGAATCCGAAGACCGGTTGCGCGCGTTGATGCTCGCCGGAATGGATGTTGCGCGCATCAATATGTCGCACGGCGTGCGCGAGCATCACGGCGAAGTCATTGCGCGAATTCGCAGCGTGGCCGACGAGTTGAACAAACCTGTTGCGCGTGATGCTCGACCTTTCAGGACCGAAGATTCGCACAGGCAAATTGCGTGAGGGCAGTGTTGAACTCAAAGAGGGGACGGAAGTCCGAATCACTACAGAAGAGATAGAAGGCGACGCCACGCGCTTTTCGGCTAACTATGCGCTGCTTGCGCGCGACGTGAAACCCGGCGACCGCATACTGATCAGCGATGGCGAAATCGAGCTTCGAGTCATAGATACCACCGCGACCGATGTGATAGCGCGCGTTATTTATGGAGGGATGCTGGGCGAGCACAAAGGCATCAACCTGCCCGGCGCTCACATCTCTATTCCTTCGATCACTGAAAAAGATGTTGCAGATTTGCGCTTCGGCATCTCTTGCGGCGTTGATCTGGTAGCGCAATCGTTCGTTCGCAGCGCGGATGACTGCCTCCGCGCCCGCGCGCTTATAGACGAATTCGGCGGCAAAGCGATGCTCATTGCAAAGATAGAAAAGCCGGAAGCCATTGACGATTTCGCAAACATTCTTGTCGTTTCGGACGGCGTTATGGTCGCGCGCGGCGATCTGGCCGTAGAGACTTCGACCGAGCGCGTGCCTGTGCTCCAGAAGAAAATAATTGCGGAAGCTCTGGTCGCCGAAAAGCGAGTCATAACCGCGACGCAGATGCTTCAATCAATGATCGAAAACCCGCGACCGACGCGCGCAGAAGCTTCCGACGTTTCAAACGCGATTCTAGATGGCTCTGATGCAGTGATGCTGTCGGGCGAAACCGCTATAGGCCGATTCCCTGTTGAAACGGTTTCGATGATGGATCGCATAATTCGCGCGACTGAAGAGATGGTGCAACCGGCAAGCTCTATGTTGAGGCAAACGATCTTCGGCAGCAGGTCGGGTTCTTACGGACGCGCAGTATCAGAAGCCGCCGTTTTCGCCGCCGAAGAAGTCGGCTGCCGTTTGATCGTAGTCATCACCGAGAGCGGTCACATGGCCCGGCGCATCGCCGCGCTCCGGCCTCGCCAGCGCATAATCGCGCTTACGCCGAGCGAGCAGACTCGTCGCCAGCTTGCGGTGCTGTGGGGAGTCGAGCCGTACAAGCTTGAAGACGAGACTTTTCAATCGAACGAATTACTTGTGTGCGCAGACCGCGCTTTGCTTCAGTTCAATCTGGCTGAACGCGGCGAATGCATAGTAGTTATGGCCGGCCGTTTGAACGACGTGGCGATTTCGCTTTCGATGAAACTGCACCTTGTCGGTGAACTCGCGAGTGAATGAAGAAAGAGGTCGTTGCAGAATAAATTAGTCAATGGCAGTTCTAGATTTCTTTAAGAGCATCTCTGCCAAAATTATCGTCAAGACGGTAATCATCATCGTCGCGCTTGTGTTTTCGCTCGTTCGATTTCCCGCATCGTTCATCGAGCGTTTCTACTCGAACGGCATCTATCCGTTTTTTCAATCCTCGCTCACGCCGGTTACCAATATTTTCCCGTTTGCGGTTGTTGATGTGTTGTCTATCGCGCTCGCCGTCGCGCTGCCCGCGTGGTGGATCACTCGCATAGCGAGATCAGGGCGCGGGCGACGATTTCCGACTGCGGCTTCGCTTTTCTTTCATACTCTCGTCGTCGCTTCGGTGATCTTCATCAGCTTTCAAGTGCTTTGGGGATTCAACTACGAGCGCAAGCCGCTTGTGGCGAAGCTGGATTATGACGAGCAGCGATTATCATCCGATAACTTGCGTGAATTGACGCGACAGACAATCGAGCGGCTCAACGCTGAATACGCCGGAGCGCGCAGCGGCACTCAGCCCGACGAAACAGAATGGCGCAAGCAACTTCACGATTCTTTCAACGAAGCCGTCAAGCAGTTGGGCAATCGTCGCGGAATAGCTGCGGCGATTCCTAAAACATCTCTGTTGAATTTCTACCTCGCGGCAGCGGGGATAGAAGGATTCGTCAACCCGTTCGGCCACGAAGTTATTCTCAATCGAGAAGCGTTGCCGTTTGAAAAACCGTTTCTGCTCGCGCACGAATGGTCGCACCTGGCAGGTTTCGCGGATGAATCCGAAGCGAATTTCGTAGGGCTTCTCGCCTGCCTTCAATCCAACGCCTCTGCGCTGCGTTATTCGGGCTTGCTGGCTCTGTACCAGTACACGCCCGCGCTGCCTGCGGACGAGGCGAAGCAGGCCGCGCCATCTAATTCTATGCCGCGCCTTCTGCCTGAAATCATCGCCGATTTGCGCGCCATTAGTGAACGAGAAGCGCGACACAGGAGCGAAACAATCAGCCGCGCGCAATGGGCTATGTATGATCGCTTTCTTAAAGCCAGTGGCGTCGAAGCAGGCGTCGCAAGCTACAGCCAACTCGTTCGGCTGGTGCTGGGCACACGGTTTGAACAGGGGTGGACTCCTGCGCGCCGCAACGACTGATGCGCTCTATTGTCAGGATATGCTAGTATCAACTGTTTACTGATGAATAACACTGAGCATAACAAAACCGAGAAGCTGAAACATAAGCTGCTGCGCGGCGTGGGCACAGCTATCTCTGATTTCAATATGATCGAAGACGGCGACCGCGTGATGGTTTGTTTGAGCGGCGGCAAGGACAGTTATACGCTGCTCGATTTGCTGCTTGATCTGCAACCTCGCGCGCCCGTGCGCTTCGATTTGCTCGCAGTGAATCTCGATCAAAAACAGCCGGGCTTTCCTGAGCACGTATTGCCACAGTATCTTGAATCGCTCGATGTGCCTTATCGCATCATAGAGCGCGATACTTACTCAATAGTCAAATCGCTTGTGCCCGAAGGCAAGACCACCTGTTCGCTTTGTTCCAGGTTGCGTCGCGGCATTCTCTACAATGCGGCGGTCGAAGAAGGCTGCACGAAGATAGCGCTCGGCCATCATGCCGATGACGTGCTGGAAACTTTTTTCCTCAATCTGTTCTTCAATGGCTCGCTTAAAGCGATGCCACCGGCGCTCAAAAGCGACGACGGGCGCAACATGGTAATCCGCCCGCTCGCTTATTGCTGGGAGTCGGACATCGCAGCGTTTGCCGAAACGCAAGGCTATCCCATAATACCTTGCGATCTGTGCGGCTCGCAGGAGAACCTGAAACGCAAGCGCGTGAAGCGATTGATTTCTGACCTTCAAAAAGAGATGCCCGCAGTGCGCAATTCCATGCTGCACGCTATGGGAAACGTCTCGCCGTCGCAGTTGATGGATACGCGATTGTTTGACTTCCAATCGCTTTCTACAGTCAGGACCGACCTCGCCGACGAACTTGACGCTGCCTTAGGCTTGCACGATGCGTCGGCCACTTCAACGCTTGTGCCGGTCACGCTGGGCAGCACCAATTAACACCGTGCGCGCATCCTTTTCGTCAAAGCTTTCGATTGCCAACCCTGAAACTCAGTTTGACCGCGCAACTGTTTTGAAACTGTTTGCGGCGCTCGCCGTCGTAACATTTTTGCTCCGCATTTTTTATTCCGGCCAACTGTACGAAGATGACGGGCTGTGGTTCACAGCGGCAGAAGAGATTCTGCGCGGCAAGGCGCTCTATCGCGAAATTTATTTCGACAAGCCGCCCGCAATCGCTCTGGCCTATGCGGGATTGTTCAAACTGTTCGGCGCGCACATCCTGACCATTCGCCTGTTCACTATCATTTGTTCAATAGTCATTTCAATCATACTTTACCTGTTTGGCAAACAACTCTATGACAAGCGCACGGGTTTGATTGCTGCCACGATGTTCACGGTTTTCAGCACGACCTTCCAGGAAGGCCATTTTCAAGGACTCAATACGGATTTACTAATGGTGCTGCCTTACACGGCAGGCGCGTATCTGATGATCGCCGCGCGCGCCGATCTGTTCAAGGGCGGCCTTGAGCGAGCACAAAGCGTGTGGCTTGCATTTTGTGGTGGAATGCTTACGGGCATCGCTTCTCAAATCAATCCCAAAGCAGCATTCAATCTCGTCTTCTTTGCGCTGTTTCTATTCGTCGCGCGCAAGTGGCAGATGGCGACGCGGCGACCGGGCGGCGTGTTGCTCTTCGCTTTTGCGCTTGTGGGGTTTGCAACGGGAGCGCTGCCTTTTTTGATTTACATTGCGGCAACAAAATCGTTTTCCTTCTACTGGCTTTATGTATGGGATTGGGGAGCGCGATATGCGCGCTATTATCCGGCGTGGAAAATCGCTATGTCAGCTTTGACTCAGAGCTTTTACTATTTCACCAGCAATAACACTCTGCTAATCGCGCTGGTGTTCGTCATTATAAGTGTGATCAAACGATCAGTGAAGAAACAAAGCGACACGGAAGCGGCTTCAGGAGCCGGTTTCAAGGCGGATGTGACGTTGCTTGTGTGGCTCGGCGTATCTTATGCGGGGCTTGCGGTCGGCGGCAGATTCTTCGGTCATTACTTCTTTCAAATTCTCCCGAGCCTGTGTTTGATAGGAGCGCGCGGCCTTATCGGCATAATTTCTGCGCTCAAGTTGCGACGTAGAACAACTGATCGAGCGGCCCGGAAGTGGAATCTGCGCCACGCACTGGCAGTCTTGCTCGCCGTCGGGTTTGTCATCACTCTCATTCGATTTCATTCTCGAACAGTGATACTGGCAGCCGATTGGGTGCGCGGGACAAAGAGCGCCGCAACGCTTGGGTGGTTTCAGGAAAAGCTCAATGGCGAAGAGCGAATAGTGGCGACAGCAGTGAGAAGCCTTGACGATGAGTTGCAAGCGGAAGATCAAATGACCGCAGAAGCCTTGCGCGCGGACAGCCCTCGCGAGCGTGGCGCTGAAGGCCCGGCTGATTATCTTTTCGTCTGGGGCTATCGCCCCGAAATCTATTACTGGTCAGGTTTGATCCCCGCGTCAAAGTATTTGAGCACGCAAATGCTTACAGGTGTGCCCGCAGACGTTCATTACTTTCGCGAAGAGTATCGCTCCGTACTTGAAGAGAGCGTGACCCAGGCGGCGCGCGCAGAACTTGCGCGAGAGTTGGAGCAGGTGCGGCCCAGATATATTGTGGACGAACTTGGTTCTTTCAATGCCGAGCTGGCTTTCAGCAGCTACCCGGAGTTTCGCGAGATTATCAGCGGTTACAGGAATGTAGGCATTATCAAGCGATTCATAATTTATCACAGAAGAGATTTCGTCAAAAACCATCGCAAGAATAGCCCTGCCGCGCAGCCTTGATATTCAGTTCTCCGAAAAGAGAAGCCTATTCACCGCAGAGACGCAGAGGACGAGGAAGAAACGATGAATGCGGAATGATGAATGATGAATTAAGAATCTCTCTATCAGTTCATCATTCATCGTTCATACTTCATCATTATCTTCTGCGTCCTCTGCGTCTCTGCGGTGAACTCTTTAATTATTCGGCGAGCAATTCGGCAAGCCTGACGCGATTGCCGAGCAAGCAGGCGTGGCCTACGCCTTTGATGATTTTCACTTTCGCGTTTTGAATACGCGCGGCCATCACACGCGCTTCCTTCACCGAAGGGACGAGCAGATCGTTTTCGCCCGCTATGAAAAGAGTCGGCGCTTGAATCTCCGACAAGCGATTTATCACATCGAATTCTGCGATGAGTTGCAACCGGCGCGCATAGCCTTCGCGCTTGACCGTGCGAATGGCTTCATAAAAGCGATGGCGGTCTTCACGGCTGACGCTGTCAATGAACAAACCGAGCGCGCTTGCCGCGACACGCACGGGGCGTATGGAATTAAACGGCAATATTGATGCGAGCCGCGCAGCAAGGTTGATTCTGATTCGACGGCGATAACGCGGAAACGAGTTAACTATGACGAGCCGCTCCGTCATCTCGGGGTACACGAGCGCAAACCATAACGCTACGGTCCCGCCAAATGACTCGCCTAGAATCGTAGCCCGCTGCTCTCCCAGCTCTCGAATGATTGATGCTATATCGCGAGCTAGATCATCGTAAGTGAATCGGCCATTATCGCGCGAGCGAAACGTTGCCACGCGGTAAGAACGCGAAAGAGCGGGCAATTGTTTGAAGAATAATTCTCCGGTTCCATCAAGACCTGCGACGTAAATCAGTAGCGGGCCTGAGCCTTCAACAGTGGCCGGTGGTCGGCGGGCGGCGGTCAGTAATTCATTCGCGGGCGGTTGATTTGCTGCGCTGCGCATCGTGTTTCTTGCTTCTGGTCAACGCTTGCTATTGATCTCTTCGAGTATGCGTTCAGCGGCGGCGCGCGGGTTATCGCTATCAGTTATTGCGCGGCCTATGACGAGAAAATCAGCGCCGTCGCGTATTGCATCGGCGGGAGTGGCTATGCGTTTTTGATCGCCCTTTGAAGACCACACGGGCCGTATGCCCGGCGTCAGAATAATGAATCGCTCGGCTGTGATACATTCGCGGATGAGGCGAATCTCGTGCGGCGAAGCGACTATGCCGTCGAGTCCCGAATCCTGCGCAAGAGTTGCAAGTCGCACCACCTCCGCGCTCAAATCCGACGGGATGCCTACGTCCGCCAGATCCGCCTTGTCCATGCTTGTGAGCACCGTTACTCCGAGCACAGCCGGGCGCGTGATCCACAACAGCCCGCGATCACCTACTGCGTGAGCCGCCGCGCGCATCATCTCCGAGCCGCCTAACGTATGCACGTTCAGTATGGAAACTCCGAGCCGCGCGGCTGATTCGACTGCGCCCGCGACGGTGTTCGGTATGTCGTGAAATTTCAAATCGAGAAAAACTTTCTCGCCCGCACGAACAATCTCGCGCACCAGATCAGGGCCTTCTGCGGTGAAGAGCTGGCTTCCAATTTTGAACATTCCAACCAGCCCGCTCAAGTGTTCGACAAGCGTGAGCGCGCTTGAGCGATCTGGAACATCGAGCGCGACTATGAGCCGGTCTTTCGCGCTTATCTGATTCGGATTGATGTTCATATTGAAAGACTCGCTTACTTGATTCGGGTTGATGCTCATAGAACCCCTCGCTCTTACCTTTAGTTATGTCACGACCAGTAGAATCGCTCCTCCGTCCAAGGGTCTCCGTGCATGTGATAGCCGCCTTCTTCCCAGAAACCCGGTTGGTCTGTTTCGCGAAACTCGACGCCGCGCACCCACTTCGCGCTCTTCCAGGCATAGAGTCGCGGCACTACTAACCTGATCGGCCCGCCGTGATCCGCCTCAAGCGGCGCGTTATCGTGTTTATACGCAAACAGCGCGTCTTCGGCCAAAAAATCTTCGAGCGGCATATTGGTCGTCCAACCCTCTTCTGCAAATACAAGCACGAACTTCGCTTCCGGTTTTACGCCCGCGCGCTCTGCTATCAATCGAGTCGAAACGCCCTCCCACAGATTGTTCAGCCGCGACCATCGAGTAACACAATGAAAATCGCTCAGGACTCTCACGGATGGAAGCTCGATAAACTCATCAAAGCTGAATTTGAGAGGCTGATTGACAAGGCCACTTACGCTAAAATCCCACGTCGCGGGATTGACGGAAGGCACACCACCGGCATGAAGCACAGGCCATTTGACTGTGCGCGACTGGCCCGGCGGGATTCGATTGTCTCGTCGCACATCGGGGCTGACGATTATGTCGCCGGACGCTTCAGCCTGCTCTAGCGCAGTCGTGTCTTGGGAAGTGTCATCTTTCTTGCCAAAGATGTTTTTGATCATATTCATTGCCGCTTACTCGACTATAGCCTTAGAGAAAGGATGATTCAAGCAACGGCAATAAAACCAATACCGCGCGCGGTATTTTCTTGTAATGAACTATGCGGGGTGTGAAATCAGAGAATACTGAGAAGAACTTCACGCGCCTTTTGCATGTCGCCCGCTGTCGGAATTCTTTGGCACTTCTTCCAGCAATCGGCCCGCGGCTTCCTGGCCCATCTTAATCGCGCCGTTAAAGACAGCGCCTTCTTCAACAAGCAACACAGGCGTTATCAAATCGCCATGCACTCGGCCCGTCTTGCGTATTTCGACTTTCGATCTTGCGATCAGGTTGCCATGAAGCGTACCTTGAACGATGCATATGCCAACGTCGAGTTGAGCTTCGACCGTGCCCATTTCACCAATCATCAGGGTTCCGCTTTCGCTTGAGAGCTTGCCAGACACTTTGCCATCAACTTGAAGCCGGTCTGCGAAGATTATGTCGCCCGTAACTTCAATTCCACGCCCTATCCATCCGAAGTCGGAATTGCCGTTATCGCCTTTGACTAGTTTCATCTTGAATATCCCCATGTTGATTTAAGAGGCTGCCAGCGCGTGATTCTAGATGCAAATCAAGATCGCTTATAGTTTTGAATCAAGGGAGCAGCCAGCGTTATACGCTGTGACAGCGCCCGAAGTCAAGTCGGGTTTAATCCAGGTTTACGTTTAACTCATTTTTTGACGATTGAGCCAATCAGATCGTTGAGGCGGGCGATTCCGGCGCGGTCGCAGTGTTCTGATAAACCGTCAATGACTTTCATTGTGACGCGCGGGTCGTAGTAATTGGCTGTGCCTATCTGAACGGCTGTCGCGCCTGCGATGATGAATTCAAGCGCGTCCATCGCAGAAGCTATGCCGCCTATGCCTATGAGCGGCACCCGCACGGCGTTTGCGACTTCATAAACCATGCGCACTGCGATTGGGCGAATGGCCGGGCCTGACAGTCCGCCAGTGCCGTAATTCAAACGCGGTCGCCGGGTGTTCACGTCAATTGACATCCCGACGAGCGTGTTGATTAACGAGAGCGAATCTGCGCCCGCTTCGACGATTGCGCGGGCAAGCAGGGTTATGTCCGTAACGTTTGGCGAGAGCTTCACGATGAGCGGGCGCGAGCTTGCGCGTTTGGCTTTTTCAGTCAGCCGAGCCGCAGCCGCAGGCGAGTTGCCGATGACTATGCCGCCTTCTTTGACGTTGGGGCACGAGATGTTGAGTTCGTAAGCCGAGATGCCTTCGCCATCGTTCAGGATTGTGATGGCTTCGATGTAATCTTCGTCCGAGTAACCGAATACGTTTGCGATGACGTGTGTGTCGTAGCGACTGAGCAGCGGGAGTTTTTCGGCGATGAACGCGCGCGCGCCGACGTTTTGAAGGCCGATGGCGTTGAGCATTCCGCCGTGAGTTTCGACTATACGAGGCGGCGGATTACCGGAAAGCGGGCGCGCCGACAATCCCTTAGTCGAAAAGCCTCCGAGCCGGTTCAGATCAATTAACTCTGCGAACTCAAGCCCGTAGCCGAACGTGCCCGACGCGCCGATCACAGGATTGTTGAAACGTATGCCCGCAATCTCGACTGCCAGTCGCGGGTCGTGAGTTGTCGCGCCAGGTGTGCTCATCAATGTGCCATGGCGTTTATTTCCCAGCGAATCATCTCAGCCGGGAAGATTGAGCCGTCAACGCAGACGCGTTTGTACGAGCCGTAGCCGAGCGGCTCGCCTGTTTTCACAGCCACGACGCAGCCCACGCACACGCCGAAGCCGCAGCCCATCGGCGCTTCGAGCGACACTATGCAGGGCACGTCGAACTGCGCGGCTATCTCAGCCGTGCGTCGCATCATCACCCAGGGGCCGCAAGTGTAGACGGCAGCGTTCGCGCCGCCGCCTTCGCGCAGATAGCGTTCGAGCGGCGCGGTCACGAATCCTCGTTCACCGAGGCTGCCGTCGTCTGTAGTGACAGCAAGCGGAAGATTAAGCGCGCGGAAGTCTTCAAGTCCGCACCCTGCGGCTGTGCGCTCGTTTGCCGCGCCGAAAAATATCTGCGTGTCTACGCGAGACTCGATCAGCTCTTTGCAAAGCATCAGCAAAGAGGCCGAGCCTATGCCGCCCGCAACTACGATTGCGCGTTGAGGCGTGTTTAAACCGGCGGACTCGTTTGTGATTTCCGTTTCGTTCTTGAGTGAATCAACGGGCCAGCTATTGCCGAGCGGGATGAGTGCTTCTACCTTGCCGCCGGGGCTGATTTGCGCAAGCGCTTCAGTCCCGCGACCGAGGACTTGATAAAGGAAGCTCATCTGTCGCGGCCCGTGAATGCGGTAGATCGCCAGCGCGCGCCTGAGCAGCGGCTCAAACGCCGTGTGCGCTTTGAGCATTGCGAACTGGCCAGCGCGCGCGTGGATTTCGTGATCGAAATTCAAGGTGAGAAGACGATAGCCGGGCACAAGCTCGCTGTTGCTTTCGACTATCGCTATGGTCTCGATCATCTGTTGTTGTGATATGTGGCAGTAGCCCGACCATAAAGGAGGGCGAAATTTTTCGCCCTCCTTTACGGTCGGGCTACTGATCTAGTGCTCTCGATTACGAGAAATTGGGGATTTTCAATTTCTGGCCGGGCTGAATCTGATCCGGGTCAGATAGAACGTCCTGGTTCGCCTCGAAAATCTGCTGATAGCTGAGTTTTCCGGCAGTCACTTTGCTGGCGATGGCTGAAAGCGAGTCGCCCGATTGGACTTCATACTCGCCATAGATGTCCTGGCGGTCGGCAGTGAGATTGATCGCAAAATCACCCGCGTTCATGGACGGATCAATTTCTTTGAGCGCATCCCATGCCTGATTGACCGCATACTGCGTCGGGCATGTGCCGTTGATGCTCAAGCGACCGCCATCCTCACTGATGTTCACATTGCAGCCTGCGCTCTGCGCGGCTGAAATCACTGAAGCATACTTGTCTGATAATTCTGACATAATGAGTTACCTCTGTTCTGAGTTTGTTTCAGTTCAGCGACCTCTTTGCAGCGGAAGCAGATTGGAACTGAACTATGCTGAGTCATTATCTCGACTTAAAACGGTTGCGTCAACGCGTCTTGCAATTCCCGACATTGAACAATATGGTGAATGTAATAAGGAGTGGTGAACCGATGAAGAGCAGCGACGAGATAGTAAGCCTCATCGAGCAGATTGTCAGCTCTGACGCCTCACGCGATGAAACGCTGGGCGAAGCAGTTCGCCTGCTTAAACAAGAGCGCGAGCAGTACAACTGGGTAGGCATTTATTTGCTCGAAGGCGATATGCTCGTCTTGCACAATTACATCGGCAAGCCGACCGATCATACGCACATCCCTGTCGGAAGAGGCGTGTGCGGCACGGCTGTAGCCGAGCGCGAGAACAAAACAATCGGCGATGTCAGGGAGATTAATAATTATCTGGCTTGCAGCCTGGAAACACGCGCCGAAATCGTAGTGCTCATCCGGCGCGGCGATTCTATCTTCGGGCAGATAGACATTGACAGCGACACGGCAAACGCCTTCAACAGCGAAGACGAATCATTGCTCTCTCAAGTGGCCGATTTGCTCGCCCGCAGGTTTTGAACTGTAGATTATTTTGCGGCAGCTTTTTCCTGCATCAGCAATTTACGTTTGCGTTCCAGTCCCCAGCGATAGCCGCTTAAACTGCCATCTTCGCGGATGACGCGATGACATGGGATGACAAGCGCGACCGGATTTGCGGCACAGGCTCGCGCCACTGCGCGGACGGCTGTCGGCTGCTCGATTTTGCGAGCGATGTCGCCGTAAGAGTTAGTGCTGCCATAAGGAATTCGGCGCAATTCTTCCCACACGCGACGCTGAAAGGCTGTTGCCTTCACATCTAAAGGCAGGTCGGGTGAACCCTGCTGCCCGTCGAGATAACTCAAGAGAGCTTCGATTGACTGGCTGAGCGCCGCCTCATCTCGACGAATCTCAGCAGTAGAGAATTCAGCAAATAGCACGGCCTCAAGCTCCTTCTCAGCGTCGCCCAATCGGACGGCGCACAGGCCGCGCTCGGTTCGCGCTACGAGCAAATGACCGAGCGCACAACCAACGACCGCATAACTGATAAGCATTCCTGCTCCGCCGCGATGATAGACTGCGGGCGTCATGCCTAGCTCTGAATTGGCTTTCTCGTAAAGTCTGCTGCTCGAACCGTACCCGGCATTGTACATGGCATCAGTCACGGATTCTCCTTCTTTTATGCGCGACTTGAACTGGTTCATTCTTTGAGCCGTCGCATACCCACGCGGCGACACGCCCATGACTTTTTTGAAAGTTCGTTGCAAATGGTAAGGACTGATGTTCAACTGTGCACTGAGATCGGCAAGCGACAACGCGCCTTCTGCTTGATCTTCGATAAGGCGACAGGCACGCTTGACCATTTCCAACTGCGGATCATAATCCGCAGTCCTCTGCGGCTTGCAACGCAGGCAAGCCCGGAATCCGCTAGATTCAGCATCTTTAGAAGAGGCGAAGAACTCCACTTGCTCGCGGTGAGGACGGCGCGACGGGCACGATGGCTTACAATAAATGCCGGTTGAGCGCACACTGTAAACGAAACTTGAATTAAAGCGCGCGTCTCTTGTTTGTACTGCATTCCAGCACGCTTCTTCGTCAAACTTCGGTATCTCTAAAATTGCCTGGCTCATGATTTTCCTCCGAACTCATGTTATGTCAAATTCAAGAGAAGTCTCTATCCGAATCTTGCCGTCAAACTTCTTTCTAAATTCCACACCAAACGGTGTAAGCACATCCCAAAACAAGAGCCACCGCGTTTTTTACCGACCTGTCGAAAAGCTCTTTTACTTTGCTAAGTCTAATTATACATCATTTTAATCGTACTGCGCCTGCCCGTTCGATGATGGCACGTCAGTCGCTCTAATTAGTCTGACTCGATAGTCGGAGAGGCAGGGAGGAAGATTAAGGATGGCAACCAACGCGATTTCGGTTCAATCTGATGCTGGCGTGAATGCGGCCCTTTCGGGCGAACAGATGAGCGGGTTTGAAGAGCTTTACCGCAAACACTATCGCAGAGTCTATTCGATATGTCTGAGGATGACGGGCAACGTAGCCGAAGCCGAAGACCTTACTCAAGAAGTTTTTATTCAGTTGCATCGCAAGATCGGCTCGTTTCGCGGCGAAGCAGCTTTCACGACCTGGCTTCATCGCCTGACCGTAAATCAGGTGTTGATGCATTTCCGCAAACGGTCGGTCAGGTCTGAGCTTACGACAGATGACGGCGAGATGCCCGACTCGGTTGATCCTGATACGATCAACCCGGAAGCCATGCCCATCGTTGACCGCATAGGGCTTGAGAATGCCATCGCTCAATTGCCCAGGGGCTATCGCACGGTCTTTGTTCTGCACGATGTCGAAGGTTACGAACACGAAGAGATAGCTCGAATACTGGGCTGTAGCGCGGGCACATCGAAATCGCAGTTGCACAAAGCGAGATTGAAACTGCGCCGCCTGCTCCAGCAGCGCGCAATTACTGCGTAATGAAGATTTCAAATCGGAGCTTAAAGGCTGCCGCCTTCTTAAAGGTCGGCAGCCTTTTGAATTTCAAAGCCGAATTCCTGCCGGTTTCCAACGCTGTTATCCTTTTGGTAGTATCAATGTAAGGCGCTGCGCCTTATCACTTGCTTACGGGAAATTGGGGAGCATCAAGCGGGCATGGAGAATCAGGCATTATCGGAAGTAGGTGACGAATTAGCGCAACGCGCCGACCGCGAGCTTATAGTCGCGTGTTTAGATGGTGACTCAACGGCGTGGGAGACCCTGATCACTCGTTACCAGCGACTGATCTATTCAATTCCAATGAAAGCCCGTTTGTCGCCGGATGACGCGTCGGATATTTTTCAATCCGTCTGTCTCAAACTTTACGAAAAGCTCTCAACTCTGCGCGATCACGAGCGTGTAAGCTCGTGGCTGATTACTACAACTACGCGCGAGGTCTGGCGCATCGCGGCCCGAAATCGCCGCGACGTGACATCTGTCTCAGGCGATGAAGAGAGCGCAGACGTTATAAACCAGATTCCGTCCACAGGGCCGCTTGCCGACGAGCAGCGACAGGCGCTTGAGCAGCAGCAGATAGTTCGCCAATCCGTAGAGGCTCTGCCCGAACGGTGCCGCAATCTTGTCACGATGCTTTTTTATGAAAAAGACGAGCTGAGTTACGCAGACATCGCCCGAAGGATGAATATGCCTGTGCCTTCGGTAGGCCCGACGCGGGCGCGCTGCCTGGAAAAATTAAAAAAACTATTACAGGACAAAATTTAAGCTACTTTGTGTATTTTTTCGTCCATTCTCCGCTCTACAATCATGATAAGGCTAAGGCTCAGGAGCTAATAAACAATGAAATGCCCTAAATTCGAGCAATTAGTAGATTATCTGGATAATCGCCTCACAGAAGCGGAGTCTGCGCCCGTAGCAGCGCATCTAGCTACCGATTGCCAAACTTGCTCCGAAACGCGTGACTGGTACGAGCGCATGCGCGCCATAACGGCAAGCGACGAATCAATCGAGCCGCCGACCTGGGTTCTCAAGCGCGCGGTCAGAATATTCGAGACGCAGCACAACCGCCCTCGACTTGTTGAGCGTATCGGCCAGGCAGTAGCTTCGCTCGTGTTCGATAGCCTTGCGCGCCCGGCTGTAGCTGGCGTTCGCTCAACTGAAACGACCAACCGGCAGTTGCTCTATCGCGCAGGCGATTACAGCATAGATTTGCAAGTCGCTCCGTCCGATCAATCGCGCGCAGACCTCATCGGGCAGGTGCTCAGAGAAGACGAAACGACATTCGAGTCTGTGTCGGGGCTGCGGCTTGAAATCGCTCGCGGCGGCCAGAAAATATACTCCACCGTTACGGATGCGATGGGCGAATTCAAGGTCAGCGGAATGGATTGCGACACATACGATTTAAGAGTTGAGTTACCCGAAGGCAGCATAACCGTTCCGCAGTTGCCCGTAACACAATCCTAAATTCCCCAATTTCGATACAAGCTATGAAGGCATTCCCGAGCTAGGGCGCAGGTGTGAATTGGTGAAATGAGCAGAGAACTCGCAGACAACTTAATAAAGGCCGAAAGCGCGGATGCCTTCCTGCGCCAACAGGCGCTCGTTCCCGGTTGGCAAACGATTTCTGCTCTCAAGTCCGAAGTAGACCGTCTGATCGGCGCTGATCTTAACGCCGCGCAAGTTCTGGCAGAGCGCACAGAGCAATTGGCCGATGCGTTTGGCGATTCGCTCTCTAAAGCATTCGCTGACGCAGGCCGCGCGCGAGTCCTGCATCATCTTGGCCGGTACGCGCAATCTGAACAGCTTTACGATAGCGCCGTGAGCGCGCTGCGCGCTGCGCGTTTCACAAACGACGCAGCAATTATCGAGATGCACAGAGTCTTCGCGCTGACGCAGATGGGGCGCTACGATGAGGCGCTCCGAGCGGCTCGCGCAGCTCGAAGGGTGCTTGCGCGCGGCGAGCCTGTTTATCTCGCGCAGCTTGAAACCAACGTCGGCATAATCTATTACCGCCTTGATCGCTACAAGAAGGCGCTTGAACATTACGAGCGCGCCAGAGAAATTCTCGCGTCGTCCGGCGATGAAACTAAACGCGCTGTCGTTGATACGAATCGCGCGCACGTGCTGAAGGAGATGGACAGACCCGGTGAAGCGCTCGCCTTGTTTGAGAGCGCCATTGAAGCGATGGAGCGCACGGGCCAAAAGCTTTGGGCCGCTCAAACGCGCTTTCATGCGGGCTATCTCCAATTCATGCGAGGCAATTACAACGCCGCTCTAACGATCTACTATCAAGCCCGCGAGCAGTTGAACGAACTCGGCAGCGCGCAACTTGTTGCATGGTGCAATCAGGAAATCGCTGAGATACTGTTTGCCCTGAACGCTTTTGATGACGCGGCGGAAAGCGCCGCGGCTGCGCAAGCGAGCTTTTCAGAACTGGGCCTGCCTTATGAATCAGCGCAGGCTGCTTTGGTTTATGCGCTTGCTGCGATGGGTCAACAACAGTATGACAAAGCGCAAAACAGTCTGACCGAAGCTCGCCAGACTTTTGTCAAAAGCGATAACAAAACTCTGACTGCGCTCATAGACACGTACCTGGCAGAGCTTGCTCTCAGGCGCGATGACCCGGCCAGCGCCGCCCAATCCGCCGTTTCGTCCTTGCGCGTTTTCAGTCGTCAAAAAGTCTCTTATAGAGCAGCTTATGCGCGCTTGCTTGTTGCTCGCGCTGCTTACGCGATGGGTGATTTGACTAAGGCGGCGCGAATGGGGAAGACGGCCCTTGAATCAGTTGAGGGATTATACTCTCCCGTAGTTGCGTACCAGTGCCATCATCTGCTCGGTCGTATCGAGCGCGACCGCAAACGCGGCTCGCTCGGGCTCGACAGCTTTCGCCGTGCGGTCGAGGTGATCGAAAAGATGCGAGGCGGCATCGCGGCTGACGAGTTCAAAGCGACTTTCCTGCGCGACAAGATCAACGCTTATGAAGACGCAATCGCCGCTTGTATAGATGAAGGCAGCGATGAAATGATCGTCGAAGCTTTCAAGCTGGTCGAATCAAGCAAGTCGCGCGCGCTGGCCGACCTGCTCGCGCGTTACGCGCGAGGCACAGTTCGTGATGATGTTGAAAGTCCTGCGCCCGGACTCAAACCCGAAACGCGCGAACGGCTTTCCAAATTGATCGCAGACTTGAACTGGTATAGCTCGCAAGCGGGGCTGGCCGAAGACAAAGGTGATCAACGAAGCGCCGAAGTAGCCGACCGTTATCGCCATGCTGTCGCGCGATGCGAACGGCAGATAGCGCAGCTTTTCCGCCGCATGGAAATCGAAGCCCCCGCTTTTGCTGATATTCAACGAATGCAGGCCGCATCCGTCTCAGACCTTCGCGAAGCGCTCGACCCATCCGAGACAGTGATCGAATATTTCACAACGGGTGATTACGTGTCGGCGTTCATCGCTTCGCGCGAAAGCTTCAAGGTCGCGCGAAAGATTGCGTCTAAGAGCGAAATAGAGCGAGCACTTTCGACGCTCAGGTTCCAGATAGAGAAATTCAACTACGGTCCCGATTACGTCGAAGCCTACTTCGGCCAGCTCAGGCGCGGGGCAAACGAAACCTTGCATCAGCTTTATGAATCCCTCTTCGCGCCGCTCGAAGCGATGATCGCCACTGATCGTTTGATCATCGTTCCGCACGGTACGCTTCATTACGTTCCATTCCATGCGCTGACTGACGGGAGTGGCTACTTGATAGAGCGGTTTGAAATCTCTTACGCGCCGAGCGCATCCGTGCTCAAGCTCTGCCGCGCTCGACGCGACTCGGCTCAAGTTCCAGATTTCAAATTCGAGATTTCAGAGATGGTCGCCCTCGGGCTTGCGGAAACCGGAACGCCGGGCATCCATGAAGAGATGGATGCGCTTGCAGCACTTTTTCCTGATGCAGTGATGCTGACCGGAGACAAGGCGACGCGCGCGAATCTCTTGGAAGCCGCGCCGCGCGGCAGGTTTCTGCATCTCGCTTCGCATGGTTATTTCAGGCGCGACAATCCGATGTTTTCATTTTTGAAACTGGCGGACTCGCACCTTCACTTCTACAACTTGCTTGATCTGAAGCTCAACGCCGAAATGGTGACGCTGTCGGCGTGCCACACAGGCGTCAACAAAGTTTTTCCCGGCGACGAGCTTCATGGACTCGTGCGCGGCTTTCTCTACGCGGGCGCGCCGTCTGTTGTCGCAAGCCTCTGGGCCGTGAGCGACCGCTCGACCGCAGAGTTCATGCGCGAGATGTATTCGCACATCCGCGCGGGCGCAACCAAACGCACGGCGCTTCGCCGCGCTCAACTTTCGATCAAAGATGCATACGGCCACCCTTATTACTGGGCGCCGTTCGTGTTGATGGGAAACCCTGAGTGAAGCAGAAGTAAATGATGAGCGGCTCAGGTATGATTTTAGTTTCGTTCAAATAAGGTGTTAGTTATGAAATACAAGGAGCACAGATTTACCCGGATGTTCAAAGCAGTTTCATTCGCACTGATGATTTTATTTGTGATCGCAACTTTTTCTGCGCGGTCGTATGCGCAAGCACCCGGCGATGAGTTCATTAAAGGCGAAGTCGTAATCGAGATTAAGCCGGGCGCTTCGATTGACGCCATCAACGCCCGCTATGGCACGACGACGAAACAGAGAATATATGGAACGAACATATATCGCCTTGCCACTCCGAAGGGCAAAAAAGAGAAGAAGTATCGCAAGAAGCTTGCTAAAAACGATGATGTATTGAGCGCATCGCTCAACCCTGTGATCGCCACTCCGATCAATGTCTTCGGACATGCCGTGATCGGTTTTCCGGGTGATCGTCCGACGACCGGGCAGGGAAGACCTCAATATCTAGCTCAACAACTGATCGCGAATTTTGAAGACGTGCAATTGCGCTCGCGCGGCGCGGGCGTGATCGTCGCAGTGATTGATACGGGCATTGATCGCTCGCACCCGGACATCAAAGATCATATCTGGACGGATGCCGGAGAAGTGCCGAGCGACCAGATTGATAATGACGGGGACGGGCTTGTTGACGATGTCTTCGGCTGGAATTTTTTGACTAATAGCAGCGATACGTTGGAGCGCCCCGGCAGCCCGCAATCAAGCGTTGCAGGTCACGGGACTTTCATCGCGGGTTTGATTGCGCTCATCGCTCCGGGGGCAAAGATCATGCCCATCAGCGCCTTCTCCGCAGACGGCGTGAGCAACGCGTTTACTGTCGCTCAAGGCATCAAGTACGCAGTTGATCACGGCGCGCGCGTTATAAATCTCAGCTTCGGCACGACCGAAAATTCCGACATACTGCACGATGCTGTCGCTTACGCACAGCAGAGAGGCGTGCTGCTCGTAGCTGCCGTAGGCAACGAAAACAAGGGCAACGACGCAGGCCCGCAGTTTCCCGCAAACTGGAACCTGGAAGTGATGGGCGTGGCAGCCCTTGATTCCAGCAATCGCAAAGCGGGCTTTTCAAATTTCGGCAGCAACGTATCAGTCAGCGCGCCGGGCGTGAACCTTGTCAGCCTTTATCCAGAAACGAACAACACGCCTGATTACGCCTTGTGGAGCGGTACATCTTTTGCCGCGCCGTTAGCGTCGGCAGAAGCCGCGTTGATATTCGAAAACAACCCGGCTCGGCAGAACGTCAGAGACATCATCGAAAACACAGCCGCAAGCGTTGAGGATGACAATCCCAACTTCAAAGGCAAACTCGGCAAAGGCCGCATTGACCCACTCAAAGCGCTTCAGAGTCTCGACCCTTTGACCGGCAATGGCAGCGAGATGAATTTGATTCCTACCGGAATCGAGCCGACGGCCACTGGTAAGGCAGAAGTCTTCATCGCAAGCTCGGAGCAGGAATTCGAGATTGAAGCTCAGGGCTTGCAACCCAATACGGCTTACAGGCTGGTTGTTGACGGCAACCTGATAGATACCAAAGGCGAAGCCGTGACGAGCAACTACGGTTCGTTCAAGGTCGAGTTTGAGACTTCGCCAAGCGGGAGCGATCACATATCGCTTCCCGGAACGCTCAATCCTGTGACAAATATCAAGCTGGTTGAAGTGCGCGACGCGGCGGATCGCATCGTACTGGCTAATACATTCGGCGCGCCTCAGCCGGGCGGCGGAGTGTCAATCGAAAAAGAAGCCCGCCTTACATCCAGCGGACAGGCAAAAGGCAAAGCGCGCGCTGAAATCGAACCGGAGCGCGAGAAGCTTCGCGTTGAGGGAGATAAATTACAATCAGGCGCAGTCTGCGAAATTATCGCCGACGGGATAAGCCTCGGCACGGCTGTCGCTCAAGGCGGATACTTCCGAGTCGAGTACACAAGCGACGGGTCGAGCGGCCTTGTGTTGCCGCAATCGCTCAGACCTGTGACGAAGATTCAGCAAATCGAAGTTCGCGTGTCGGGCCAGGTTGTCTTGCAGGGAACTTTCCAGGCGGGCGGCGACTTTGGCGGCGACGATGATAACGGAGGCGGCGGCGGTGATGATGGCGGCGGAGGCGGAGGAGGCGGCGAAGTGCAGAAAGAGACGTCGCTCAATTCGACCGGCGTAATTGATGATGCAGAAGGCAAGGTGAAAATTAAATCGTCGAGCAGTCGAGAGGAGCTTGAGATTGAAGGCGACAAGCTCGATTCTGGCGCGCAGTACACGCTCATCATTGATAGCTTTTCGCTCGGCACTGTTACGACAGACGGATCAGGCTCATTCAAACTGAAGTTGAGCACAGAGGATGGCAACCTGCCTTCGCAGTTGCGACCATTAACGAACATTCAACATATTGAAGTGCGAGACGGTTTGGGCCGAGCGGTCTTATCGGGCGGCCCGCCCGTTTAACCAAAGCCATCAAAACAGAGAGTTCACCGCAGAGGCGCAGAGGACGCAGAGATTACGCAGAGGTTTTATCTTTTCTCTGCGCCCCCTCTGCGTACTCTGCGTCTCTGCGGTGAATCGGCTCCTTTTTATTTCGGCGGCTTTCCAGTTAAGCTATTTCTGATGGTCAGGCCGTTAGTAAAATCGTGGCTGATTCTCGTCGCAGTGATATTTATATTTGTGGCGTGCGAAACCAGCATCGCGCCCCGAACCCCCGACAGCAATCAATCACCTGCTCAATCAATATCTAACGAAACGCGACTCTGGCTGCTCAAGCAAGCAAGAGCGCGACTCAGCGGCAAAGAAATAGAACATCAATCCGCACCGCACGAAGCAAAAACATCTCGCCGGGCGATGCTGTTCGTCACACGTTTTGCTCGCGGTCAGGCTTCACTACCTTTGATGGGAGTTGGCGATAGCCTCGTCGCAGCGTTGAAGTCCGCGCTCGAATCCTCCGTGACAGCAAATCGCTCTGACAAATCATTGCCGCCATCTTCCAGACCGAATTCAGATAGACATACTCGACGGCAACCCCACGCCTATAAATAAGCCCGTGCAGTCTGAACAGGAAGACCAGTCGAATCTGGCGGCGACAGAATTGATTGCAGTCGGCGCGGAAGGAATCGCTATCGACAGCGAAAACCGCATGCTATATCTTTTGCCGTCTGAGGCGATCTATAAGTCAATCGTCGCAGAAGACGCCGATGAACAGAAAGCTTCTGACCTGCTCAGTCGCGCGGCAGTTTATCTTGGACTCTCGCCCGAAGCCTGGCGATCATCAGCCGTAAAGCTCAGTCGCTTTCGCACTATCTCGTTTGTAGAAAACCACGCGCGCAGCAAAGCTCTGAGCGTTGTAAACGCCTGCGTGCCCGTCGGCGAAATCAGCCGCGCGCAGCTTCTTAAAGCCGCGCACGCGGGCGGCGATTATCTGATTCGCGCGCAGAAGACGGATGGGAGTTTTCATTACTCATACAATCCGCTCGAAGGCCGCGCGAGCGCGCGCGCATACAACATACTGCGTCACGCGGGCACTGTAATTTCGTTGTTTGATCTATATGCTACAACGGGCGACTCTCGTTACGCGATCTCTGCGCGTCGCGCTCTCGGCTATCTAAAGACTCGCTATCGCCCTGCGCGAGAAACTGGCAGCGTCTACGTGATTGATAACGATGGCAAAGCGAAGCTGGGAGCGAACGGGCTTGCGCTGGTCGCGCTAACAAAGCAGATGGAGCTTGATCCGAAATCATCCGACCGCGAAAGCGCCGCGCAGTTGGCTAATCTAATAATATCGATGCAGCGCAAGGACGGCTCGTTTGAAAGTTACTATCAGGTTCGAGGCGACGAGCCGCGCGAGAGCGTTTCGCTTTACTATCCCGGCGAAGCGATTCTCGGACTGGTGCAGTTGTACAAGCACAACGGCGACAAACGATTGCTCGATGCGGCGCGGCGCGGCGCGGCGTATTTGATAGAATCGCAGAGCCATCTAAGACAGCTTCCGCCCGATGCCTGGCTGATTCAGGCGATTGAGGCGTTGCATTCAATTGAACGCGAGCCTAGATACGGGATTCACGCGATGGCCTTAGCAGAGGCGATGATCAACGACCAGTACGAAGAAAGTGATCGTGAAGGGTTTGTGGGCGGGTTTCGTCCGGGACTTCCGCGCGCTACGCCTGCCGCATCGCGCGCAGAAGGGATGCTCGCAGCATACAGGATTGCGCGATTGACAAACGATACACGCGCATCACGAATTGCAGGCGCGTTGAAATTGAGCGCGAGGTTTCAACTCTCGCAACAGTTCGACCGGGACAACAGTTTCTTTTTACCTGGCGCTGAACGAGCGGCGGGTGGTTTCCGCGAAGGGCTGGCCTCGATGCGCGTTCGAATAGACTTCGTGCAGCATAACATTTCGTCGCTGCTGGGCATCGCGCAATCTTTGCTTTAATGAGGGCAAATTTATAGCGCGGTTGCCGCATGCAACGGTTTCGGAAACCGAAGTTGTGCAACCTTCTCAAGGTCTGTAAGCGCAATTCGATAGTTGGCGATGTCAATCTTGGAGCCAATACCTTGCTCTACCATCGCTACCTGATCCATCAAGTAAGCGGCCATTGCCAGTTTCCCGCGCGGCGCGGCCACAACAACTACCTTCCAGTAGGCGCGCGGCACTCGAAAGGTGTCGTAAGCAATAAGCCCGTGCTCGAACTCGACCTCACCGCGAAAAGGCTCGTCTTCGTCTGAAAACACAGGCCCGCTGAAACCCGTCAAGCGACCTCTTGCGCGGGCCAGGCTGCGCTCCCACTGCTCAAGCGCGAGCCACCAATAGCGATTGAGTCGCGAGTGCTGGGGCGCAACGTTAGGCCAATAGAACGCCTGTCGTTCCGAGATTGATGCAGCGCGAGGCTCGCCCCAGCAGCCGGTCGCTCTTGCCATAAGGTGGCCGCGATCATAGGTACTCTGCATAAGCAAACGCATATTCATCTGTAGCGACTCCGGCAGCAACGGATCAGCCGACCATTCATCGCTGCGCGGGACATCGGCAAACTGAGTACCGTCGCTGTTGTAAGCCACATAATGCGCAAGCCGTCGCGCAGGATTCATGACGACTGTGAAGTGCAGATAACGCAACACAGCCGCTGCGCCAGTGACTCCGGGGAGAAAGACGGGCCGCTTTTTAATCAGAAAAGTCGGGTCGTAGCCCGGACGAACCGTGTCTATTCGCGAGGGCACGACAAGCCCGGCCAGTCTGCGCAATAGGGCTTCAATCTCGGCGAGATGTGTCTCACCTTTCCAGCTTGAGAGGTCTGTCGCCTGCACGTGAGCAAAGTCATCTGGAAACTGATTTGGGTCGAGCAGGATCGGCACCAATGCGCCTTTTGCGAGTCCTGCATGCGCTTCACGATGCACCCATTTGCTCTTCACAGAGGTCTTTGACCACAGCACGATCACTGCCCGGCACTTCGCGAGTTCGACTTCAAGCTCAGGCTGCCACTGCGTACCCGGCTCGATGCCGCGATCCCACCAAACCGCCCATCCCTCGGATTCGAGAAGCTCTACAATGGGCCGCGCGCGCTGGCGATCAACGTGCGTATAGCTCAGGAAAATGTCAATCATTTCAGTTCCGATGTTTCCAAAGTGCAGAAATTTTGCTACGCACAATCTATATAGCACTGCGGAGGAAAATCAAAAAGAGTCAAGGAAGATGACGGTGATATTAAGAATGCGGATTGCAGATTGCGAAATGCGGATTTATGATTTCGACCGGCTCGTTAATTCTTTTGTGCTTTGATTCTGTGCTAATGACCCGAGATTTTAATCCGCAACCGGCAATATTCATAGACCGCGACGGCACGATCAACGAAGACATCGGCTACGTTTCCGAGCCCGACGAACTCGTCATCTATCCATATGCGGCTGAAGCCGTGCGATTAATTAACCAGTCGGGTTTGAAAGCGATAGTGATAACGAATCAATCGGGCATCGCTCGCCGTATGTACACGGAAGAGACGCTCGACGCGATTCACAATCGAATGATCGAAGAGATGGCGCGAGACGGCGCGCGCATAGATGCAATCTACTATTGCCCTCATCACCCGCGCATAGGAGATGACCGTTATCGTAAAATGTGCGACTGCCGCAAGCCGGGCACAGGCATGCTTGTGCGAGCCGCGCGCGAACACGATATTGATCTTGCGCGCTCCTATGTGGTCGGAGACAAAGCAAGCGACATCAATCTTGCGACGAACGCGGGCGCTCGCGGCGTGCTGGTGATGAGCGGCTACGGGCGCGAGACGCTTGCGAACCGGGACTGGTGGCCGTGCGCGCCCGCGATCATAGCCGACAATCTGCTGGATGCTGTGAGGCGAATACTTGACATATCACAGACTTGAGGTTAGATGTTTGCAGTCATGTAGGGGCGACCACAGCAGCGTCGCCCCTACATGATATTCAATTATCTCTGTCATCTGACATCTGATTTATGCTGACACTGCTCAACATTTCAAACATTGCGCTGATTGATGAACTGAGAGTCGAGTTCGAGCCGGGGCTTAACCTGCTGACGGGCGAGACAGGCTCAGGCAAATCAATCATCGTTGACGCGCTGGGTGTGTTGATCGGAGGCCGCTTTACATCCGACCTGCTCAAGGCGGGCGAGACGCGCGCTTTCATCGAAGGGCTTTTTTCCGTCGGGCGAAATCCTGAGCTTGAAGAGATGCTTCAATCGGCAGGCATAGAAATCGAAGGCCGCGAGACGAACGAAATCATAATTCGCCGCGAGCTTGCCGCCAACGGTCGAAATAAAATCTTCATCAATAATCAGCTTGCTACGCAATCGCTGTTGCGCGACCTCAGACCCTTTCTCGTAGACATTCACGGGCAGGGCGAACAACAAACACTCTTCATCCCGGACACGCATCTTGAACTGCTCGATGCTTACGCAAACGTCGCGGCGCTCAAGCAAGAGACCTCCGCTTCGCAAAAGCGATGGGCCACGCTCAAGCGCGAGCTTGATGAGCTTCGCCAGGACGAAGCCGAAAAGTTTCAGTTGATAGATATGCTGCGATTTCAAATCAACGAGCTTGAACGCGCTGGCCTCGCAACCGGCGAAGACGAACGGCTCGAAGAAGAGCGGCGGCGACTGACGAATGTCGAAAAACTTACGACGATTTGTGGCGAGAGCTTCGGTCTTGTTTATGAAGACAATGATTCGGCCATCACGCGAATTCGCCAGGCGGCGCGGCGAGTCGAAGAGTTGAGCCAGTACGAATCCACCTTTCGCGGCTACCTGGAAGGGCTTGAATCTGCGCGCGCGTTGCTGGAAGACCTGGCATTCTCGCTGCGCGATTTCGCAGACCGACTTGAATTTTCCCCCGAACGACTCGCGGAGATAGAGCTGAGGCTTGCGGAGTTGTCACGATTGAAGCGCAAGTACGGCGGCTCGATTGAAAACGCCTTGGATCATCTGGCTCGCTCCGAAGAAAGATTGCGTCACATCGAGCGCGCAGACGAGCGCGAGGCGGAGCTTCGGGCCAATCTTCAATCGGCGCGCGCGCGGTATCTCGGATTTGCGCGCAAGCTTAACGGCGAGCGCGTGCGCGCGGCAAAGAAATTTGAGCGCGCCGTTGAGCGCGACCTATCGGATGTCGCAATGGAACACGCTCGGTTCCAGGCGCAGATAATCGCGCCTTCCGAAGCGGAACTGGAAACAGCGGAAGCCGAAACCTGTTTTACGCCGCGAGGGATTGATCGAGTGGAATTCTTCTTTTCGGCAAACATCGGCGAAGCCGTTCGCCCGCTCGCGCGCGTAGCATCGGGGGGCGAGGCTTCGCGATTGATGCTTGTGCTGAAGACGATTGCGAATGCGTCGGAGTTCCCGCGCACGATTGTCTTTGACGAGATTGACACAGGCATCGGCGGAAGAGTGAGCGAAGCCGTCGGCGTCAAACTCAAGAAGCTTTCGGAAACCAATCAGGTTTTTTGCGTCACGCACCAGCCGCAAATAGCTCGCTTCGCCGATTCTCATTTTCTGGTGCGCAAAGAGGTAGTCGCGGGCCGCACGGAGATCAGCCTGGAAAAACTCGACCGTCGCGGGCGCGTCGAAGAGATCGCGCGCATGCTGACGGGCGCAGAGATAACCGAAAGCGCGCGCCGCCATGCCAGAGAAATGCTCAAGTCTTAACGGTTCTTGCAAGGTTAAAACTAATCTTGCAACCGGCTCACTCTATGATAGACTAGCCCGTGCTGTAAACATTTTGGCTCCTAATGAGCGAGCTACTCGCTCGCTGCGCAACTTAGCAGGACAGAACATACTCCAGTGGAGACAGAGATGGAAGACGACAAGGCTTTCAACCTTACCCCGGACGAACGTCGCGAAGTGGAAGACCGGCGCACGGGCGAAGACCGGCGCAAACAAGACCTCGGCCCGCCGCCCGGCATGCCAGAGCGTCGCGCAATGCAAGACCGCCGCCTGTTTGACCGCCGCGCGCAGGGCAGCACTACCGGGCAACTGCTTATCGAAGTAGGCCGGTTTGCCGCCGAAAACATGGTCTTTCGCCAGAAGGGCAACAAGGCCGCCGCTCGTCGCGCGCGAAAACATCTGTCGCTGATAATGAAGCTCGCCAAGCAGAGACGCGCGGAAATCTCTGCCGAGATAAAAGGGGCTTCGCCGGGCGATGCGACTGATAACGATAGCGATGATGCAGATGAATAAGACGGCCCGCCCTCTTCAAAACGACTGAGGAATTCGTATTTGGCAATCATCGGAAATGAAAAATGACCGGCTGATGATTGCCTGGACAGGCGAGCCGCAATCGGTCATTATTTTTCCAGTTGCTAATAGATGAATGCGTGGCGCGGTGCCGCATCAAACCCGGCATAGAAAAGTTGAGGCGAACCAATGGGACAAATGCCATGTGAATCCTGCGGGCAGATTATCAGCGATACTTCTCGATTCTGCTCGCGCTGTGGAAGTTCGATTCCTTCGTGGACACCGCCCTCTGCTGTTGATCAATCATCACCGCCGACCTATCAGCAGCAATCGCCTTATCAGCAACAACCTTATCAACAGCAGCCTTATCAACAACCGCCTTACCCGCAGCAGAACTATCAGCAACAGCCTTATCAACAACAGAACTATCAGCAGCAATCGCCCCTTGTGCCTCAGGGGTATGGATTTGCGCCTGCTCCTATGCCTGCCTACGTCGAACGAAAAGACAAGACAGTCGCTATTTTGCTGGCGATATTTTTCGGCTTCTGGACGTGGTTGTATACCTACAAGCGAGATGCGTGGAAATTCTGGGTATGCCTGGGATTGCACATGACTGTATTCAATCCCATATGGACGTGGATATTATTGTTCCTTCCAAACATCGGGCTTCATGTCTGGGCTATCGTAGATGTAGCAGTGAAGCCGCAGCAGTATTATGATTATTTTCCGAATGCGTGAGCCACCGGCTTTTCACTTTTTGGCGTTGAGCCTGTCTTCAAGGCGGCGGCGCAGGTCGTAGTACTGTTCGACTAGGCGGTTGAGCGTAACAATGAAAGGTATCTGAAGCGCCGCCGCATCATCTGCTCGGCTCTCAAGCTGGCGGGCTTCATCCGAATCAGGATCAACCGAGTCGAGCTTTTCCATTACCTCGTGCACATTCTCGCCGCGCGGGTGGCGGTGATAGCAGTAACTGATAAGCGAAAGAGTTAATCCATCAATAATAGATTGCACCTGGTCCCGGTCGTCTGGTGAAAAACGCTTCATCAAAAACGATTCTTCAGGCGCTTCGGTCGCTCTGGCAAATTCAAGCACTTTTTGCTGTAGGTCATCTAATGGCCCGGCGCTCATACTGAGATTAGTAATCGCTGCGCGCGTTATTGTCAACACCCCTGCGAGCAGAGCGACGCAGAGACGATAGACAAGAAGCCGCAATGACGAGGCCATGAATTTGTTTGTTCCAGCGTTCAAAGGTAACTGAAAAATCTATCGCCGCGTCAGTCGAATCTAACCTTTCACCGAGCCGACAACCTTTTCTTTACCTGACAATCGCGCTCGTCACGGGGATTCTAGTTGACCGATGGATTGAGCCTGCGCCGTTGTACGGGGCGCTGATTGCCATTGCCTCAATCGCTGTTGCGATCAAGTTTGCCGTCAGCGCAAAAAACGCTGCTGCCACGCTCGCCTTGCTCGCGAGCTTCGCTGCAATGGGCGCATTGCTTTCCGAGTGCGAGCGTGTAAGCCCCCAGGATTCCAGGCTCAAACGTTTGTTCGACGAACAGATCATCACGCCTGACGATGCAACGGAGTTGACGGGCACACTGCTTGTGCCGCCTGAGCCTGCGCCAGAAGCCCGCTTCCTGGATGTAGAAGCAGAAAGCGTTCGCGTGCGTGGCAAAGATATTCCGGCGTCCGGCGTCGCGCGATTGATGATCGGGCTTTCCGACAGCGAAGCGACGAATCAGTTTAATAATCTTGCGCTCGATTACGGCTCTCGCGTGCGTGTGCTCGTCAGGCTTGAGCGAGCGCGCAGCTATAGCAATCCCGGCTCGCCCGCCTTCAACGATTTTCTCGAACGCAGAGGCTACGACCTGAAAGGCGTGATTAAAAGCTCGCTGCTCATCGAGCGGCTAGATCAGGCGCGCGTGAACCCACTGCTTGCATGGCTCTATCATCTTCGTCTTCGCATGATGAGCGCGATTGATCGCCGGGTTGAAGCGCGCGTAGCTGGAACGTTGAAAGCCATGCTCGTCGGCAATAGTTATTTCTTAGACTCGAAAGTCAGCGAGCAATTGCGCGAAAGCTCAACCTTTCATGTGCTTGTAATCTCAGGGTCGCACATAAGTTTAATCGCGTGGATGTTGCTGCGCGTCCCGGTCGGCGTTGCCTCGTGGAAGTCTATGAAAGAGCGATCAAAGCTCCGAAGGCGCAGCCCTGTAAGAATAGTGATTTCAATATTCGTGTTATGGGCATACGCCGTGATGGTGGGGCTTGCGCCGCCCGTAACGCGAGCCGCATGGATGATCACAGCGGGACTTATCGGGCCGCTGATATTCCGTCGCTCTGCATCCATCAACACGGTTTCGCTTGCGGCTTTCGTTATGATGGCCTTGAAACCGGCTCTGGTGGCCGATCCTGGGTTTCAACTGAGTTTCGTCGCGGTTGCGGCCATAGTAACGCTCGCGCTTCCTCTTATAAATACTCTGCGCCGCATAGGTGAATGGCGTCCGGCTGCGCACGCGCCGCATCCTCCGCGTTGTTCGCCCGCGATCAAGGCGCTTGCCGAAGCCCTCTTCTGGGACGAACGCAAATTCAGAAAAGAGATGAGCCGGTCGCCGATTCGTTATCGTCTGGATAAAACGCTTGCGGCTCGTGTGCTTGGTCTATTGCGTGTGCAGCCTTTAGTCAGAGGCGTAGTAGTGCTTGTCATTGCTTCGACGATGATTCAGCTTTCGACATTGCCGTTGATGGCGCTTTACTTCAATCGCGTATCGCCTGTAGGCATCTTGTTGAACGTGACGGCAGGTTTGCTGACGGCGGCGTTGATGCTCGGAGCTTTGGGAGCTATTGCGAGCGCGTGGATTGCGGCGAAGCTGGGATGGATAATCGTCGTTTCGCATGATGCACTGGTCAATCAGATTGTGCCTTTCGCAGACATCCCTTTTGCCACATTCCGCGTCGCGCATTACGAAGGCTGGCATTCGATCATCTATGCGCTTTACTTCATCCCTCTGGCGGCGCTCGCTGTGCTGATAGACCGATGGCGTCCGGTTGATCACGTTTTTACGGTCAAACGTGGTGAGAATGAAAGGGTGAAGGGGTGCAAGGGTGTGGGGGTGATAAGGAGAAGAGGTGAAAGAGGATCGAACCATAACTCACCCAATCACTCAATCACGCTTTCACCCTTTCACCCCTTCACCCTCTCACCCTCTCACCCCCTCTTCTTGACGCTGTGCGCGCTGGCTTTGTCGGCAGCCTTGATTGCAGTGATTCGACCGGCGACCGTCTCGCCGAGTGGAAAGCTCACGATTCATTTCCTTGATGTCGGTCAGGGAGATGCCGCGCTCGTGGTCTTCCCGGGCGGCACGACTATGCTCGTAGATGCAGGCGGCGAACTCCACTTCGGTCACGAGCCACGAGCGATTGATGATGGTCAAGAAGATCAAGAGAGTGAATCTATTTTCAAAAGCGAATTCTCTGTGGGCGAAGCAGTCGTCTCTCGCTTTTTATGGTCGCAGGGTCGCACGCGGATTGATTATGTGCTTGCGACGCACGCGCACGCAGATCACATGGGCGGGCTTTCAGACGTTGTGAAGAACTTTGACACGGGCCAGGCGCTTGTGGGCCATGCGCCGGGAAGCGACGCCGAGTTTAGGCGCTTTGCAGTAGAAGCCCGTGAGCGCGCGATTCCAATGTCTGCTGTAAGCGCGAGCGAAAGGTTCGAGCTTGAGGGCGTGACTTTGGAAGTATTGTGGCCCCGTCGCATGTCTGAGCCTTCGGCCACTTCGGGCAATAATGATTCAGTCGTGCTGCGGCTGATCTATGGCTCGATTTCGGTATTGCTCGCGGGCGACATAGAGCGCGCGACCGAAGACGCGCTCAGCCGGTCGCGCGTTGACCTGCAAGCGGATGTGTTGAAAGTCCCGCATCACGGCTCGAAGACTTCCTCAACCGACAATTTCATAGACAGAGTGCGTCCACGCTACGCCGTGATTTCAGCAGGCGAGCGCAGCCGCTTCGGCCATCCCCACGCAGTCGTTGTGAATCGTTATTCGACACGCGGCGTGCAACTGCTTCAAACAGGCCGCGACGGAATGATCACTTTAGAGACAGATGGGATGACGCTCGATGTTTCAAAATACAAGTAGACTATGAAAGCGCACGCATTATTGTTCTCCGTATTCGCCACAATCGCAGCCTTCATGAATCGATAGCATACGCAGAGCGCAGGCGCATGGATTCTATAAGTACAAACTGTGCAGGTCAGTCGTTTCTAACATGGCAGCTTGATGGTTCTTTGCGAGTTAGCAAGAGTGAGTTTTGTGAATAATAGAAACGAACGTGTGCCAACGTTGCAAGGTGATCGAGGCGTTAAACACCAAATGTAACAAGTGACTGTCAACATTGTAAGAAAAATTCAATTGGCATAGTGCTTGCGAAACACCAGACCGGACGGCAAATAAAATCAATCGAAACGTCACAGTGGATAGGCGAGTAAGGGGGCAGGGGACATGGTAGCGCAACTAAATTATTTCGGAGAAACATTGAAAGCGATTGGCGAGCCTGAATACACAACTCTCGATCATACTATCAAGTCGGAAGAGTCACTTGGATTCGAGCAGCAATTGCTCGCGCGCGTAATCGGGCAGGAAGCGTCCGTTCACGCGCTTGCACAATTATATCAAGTTTATCAGGCAGGCTTGAACATGCCCGGACGCCCAATCGGCACGCTTCTGTTTTTGGGGCCGACCGGTACGGGCAAGACGCGCTCGGTCGAAGCTGCTGCGGAAATACTGTTCGGCAGCCAGAGCGCATTCATCAGAATTGACTGCGCGGAGTTTCAGCACTCGCATGAAATAGCCAAGCTTATCGGTTCGCCTCCGGGGTATCTCGGTCATCGCGAAACGCCGCCAATTCTTACACAGGAACATATCAACAGCTATCACACAGAGCGTGTAAAGCTGACGCTGGTTCTGTTCGACGAAATTGAAAAAGCTTCGGACGCGCTGTGGCAGTTGCTTTTGGGCGTGCTCGATAAAGCAACGCTCACGCTTGGCGACAATCGCCGCGTGGATTTTTCGCGCACCATAGTCGTGATGACTTCAAACCTCGGCGCGCGCGAAATGGAAAAGCTCACTGAAACCAAACTTGGCTTCAGCGTTCCTTGCGCCGCGCCCGTCGAAGTGCTCAACAATCACATGAGCAAGTTAGGCGTCGAAGCCGCGCGCAGGAAATTTTCGCCTGAGTTCATGAACCGTATAGATAAGACGGTCGTCTTCAAACAACTCTCTGACGAGTCAATGCAAAAAATACTTGAGCTTGAGTTGCAAGCGGTTCAGCGTCGAGTGCTTGCGACGACCGGCGGACGCTTCATGCTGCGTTACACTGAATGCGCCAAGAAGTTCCTTCTGACCGAAGGAACAGACATGAAGTATGGCGCACGTCCGCTCAAGCGAACCATCGAGCGCAACGTGGTGTTGCCGCTTTCAAACATCATGGCGACGCGACAAATCGGCGAAGGCGATATTGTGCTGATTGATCTTGCCAAAGATCAATGCAGTTTGGTTTTCAAGAAGCAGAGCGCAGCAAGCATCTACTCGAACAGGTTTGATTCGCCGTTCGGTCGCAAGCAGGGATTCAAACAACCGAGGATAGCTTGATTTTTGAAGCATTAATCGGATCAAAGGAGTGGTATGGAACGAATGAGCAGAGCAGTGCACGATATTATCGAGCGACAGTCGCTTCTCATCATTGATGATGATAAGGATTGGACTGATCTGTTGAAGGTCTACTTTATCGAAAAGTACGAGGTGCGGGTAGCCAACTCCTCGTGCGATGCGATGGAGATAGTTCGCGCGCAACGACCGGGCGTCATCATCGTTGATCTGGTGATGCCGAAGATTGACGGGTTCGGCATAATTCATCGCTTGAACAATTCTACAGAGAATCGCATTCCTACGATCCTGCTGACGGGATGGAATACCGTAGAGGTCGAAGAGTGCGCGGCATCGGTCGGATGCGATGCCGTGTTATCGAAGCCTATAGAATTGAACGCGCTTGATGAGGTGGTGTCGTTTCTGATGAGCCAGGAGCATGTAGCATCAAACACAGTTATGTAGTTTCTCCTGAGGGCTGAGCAATGGGCTGCCGCGCGGTTGATCGTTCGAACGCGCGGCTTTTTTTATTGGCGGGTGAGCTGTTTCATCAAATAAAGCAGGTATCCTATTTCAGCGGGCTTTGCCAGGTGAGCGTTGTAGCCTGCGATCATCGCAAACTCGCGATCCTCTTCGCGCGCGTAGCCCGTCAGCGCGATTGCAGGCACTTGTTCAAGACCGGGTGTCGCGCGCAACCGTCGCATCAATTCGTACCCGTCAACGTCGGGCATTCCGATGTCTGAAATAATAAGGTCAGGCTTATTCTCTGCCGCGAGCCTTATTCCTTCAATCGCGTCTGTAGCCATCATCGCTTCGCATCCGAATATGTTGAGCCACAAGTTCAGCAGGTCTATCGTATCGCGCGAATCTTCGATCACAAGCACGCGCAGGCCGAGATTTTCGGGCAGGCCGTCAAACGACATTTTCGATGGTTTAATGGCCTCGTTCACGCTGTTGGTAATCGGCAGCCTTACGGTGAAGCGACTGCCGTGCCCTGAGCCTTCGCTTTCGGCACTCACTCGCCCGCCGTGCGTTTCGACAATCGCTCGCGTGATCGCAAGCCCCAGACCGAGACCATCGTAACGCCGGTTGATTCCGCCATGCGCCTGAGTGAATCGCTCGAAAATGTGCGGAAGGAAATCTGTCTCGATGCCTATGCCGGAATCCATCACCTCGATGACGGCGCAGGGAGCAAGGCTCTCGTCGCGCCTGAGCGTTACCCAGACCCAGCCTTCCACCGGAGTGAATTTCAAAGCATTGCTCAACAGGTTTGACATCACCTGTTGAATGCGAACAGGATCAACATCGCTTACGATGGGGTCAGTCGGCAGGCTCAACTCCATCTTGATGCGGAGTTCTTCAGCCGTCGAAAGGCTTTCGACGAAGGCTGATTGAACTAACGATGAAAGGTCTGCCGGTTCGCGCACAAGCTCTATCTTACTGCTGGTTATGCGCGTAAGGTCGAGCAAGTCTTTGATCAAGCTTGCAAGCTGATTCGCGTTGCGCTCGACCGTTTTGATTCCCTGCGCCAGCATCGGGTCAAGACTAGAGAAAGGCTTCATCAGATGCATCCATCCGAGTATCGGTGTGAGCGGCGTGCGAAGCTCGTGCGAGAGCGTTGAAAGAAATTCGTCCTTTGCGCGGTTCGCTTCGCGCAGTTGCTCGAAGAGTCGCGCGTTGGCGATGGCTGCGCTCGCTTGCGCGGCCAGTACGGCCATAGCGTCCGTTTCAGTCTGACTATAGTGACGTGGCGCATTCGAGCCCGCGCCGATAACGCCGAACACCTCTCCTTCGCGCACGAGCGGCAGAGTCACTATCGAGCCGACGCCTTCTCTCTTCCACGCATCGTAGTTGGACGAAAGACCTCGAAACTCATCAATGTCTTCGATGATTAACGGCTGGCGAGTTTCGATTATTTTTTCGACCACAGGATCGGGGCGCGTCAATCGTCGCTCTTTTATATAGTCTTCGGACAAGCCGCGATGGTTCAATATCTCCAGTTCGCCTGCTTCATTGAGGTAACTGATCGCAGCGCGGTCTGCGCGACAGATGGCAATCGCCGCCTCGACTATCGCGTCCAGGGTTTGGTCGAGCGCAAGCGCTGCGTTGAGCCGCAGAGAAAGATTCTGCAATTGAGTCAGGGCGAGTATCTGCTCGCTCAGGCTCGGGTCGGCAGTCATCAAATTTACCTCAAGGGCCAGACGGGATTGAACAAGCCGGATTCTACACGAACAAGCAAAGAGAAGGAAGTAGAAAGTTATACAAAATCGAACAGGAAACAACAGCGACTACATTCGTGCAATGTGTAATTTTTATTGCTGGCGTTCGTCGCGAGCGCGGCGCGCGTTGTCGGCAAGCATTCGCGCCTGATCGAGCGACTCTATGGCTTTGCGGAATTGAATGTCATCGGGGAGATATACCTGATCGCCTGCTTCGGGACCGTATGCCGCATTGATGATTTCGCGGCGCACCAGTGAACGAATGTATTCCAGTTGCGCGTTGAAGTGACTATCGGAAACATTGAATTGCGGCTTCGCGGCGATGTGCAGACGAAAGGCTGCGATAAGCTCATCAGTTACCGGATAACGATTGATGTCTTCGGGCGAGAGCTTTGATTTGTATTGCGCATCACCGATGCGATACTCGCGCAGTCCTGTTATCTGCCCCGCGACAAGCTGACGCACGAAATCGAAAGCGCCGTAAAAGAGACGGCTTCGCACAGCGCCTATTTCGGGTGACTTAACTTCGACGTCGGGCGTGATGCCGCCGCCGCCGTAGACCGTGCGGCCAAGGTCTGTGCGCAATCCGTCGCCGCGTTGCGTCAAGGTCGCCTGCTCGGCTTCGGTTCGATTCAAGTAGTAATCGTAGAATGAAATTTTCGAGTAGTCGCGTTGTATCGAGCGCCCCGTCGGCGTGTAATACTTGGCCGTTGTAAGCACCAGCCCTGTTCCGCCCCAGATGTTAAATATGCCCTGAACCAATCCTTTGCCGAAACTGTTTTCGCCGACTATCAACGCGCGGTCATGGTCTCTGGAGCGCGCCTGCCACTACTTCCGATGCGGAAGCTGTGCGGTGATTCATCAATATCACCATCGGCAGCATTTCAGGCACGTTGTTGTCGGGAACGCGCTTGACGACAGACTCTCCGTCGCGCCCGCGCACCTCGACTATTCTTTGCCCGGGCGAGAGGAATTTCTTTGACACGCTAACAGCCTGATCAAGCAATCCGCCGGGGTTATCGCGCAGGTCAAGCACAAGCTGGCGCATGCCTTCCTGTTTTAGCTTGGTCATGGCGTCCGTCACTTCTTCATCTGTCTTGCTGGAAAATCCGCCTGTTAGCGCGATGTAGCCGATGCCGTTCTGGCCCGTCATAAAAGAGTTTTTGACTGAGGCGAGCTTCACCTCGTCGCGCTTGAGAGTGACGGTTATTGGATTAGGCGCGCCTGCGCGCTCGACCGTTATCTCTATCGGCTCGCCCTTCTCGCCTCGGACGCGGTGCATGACTTGATCGGTATTCCAATCCACAGCGCTCTGTTTATCAATGGCGATGATCGCGTCGCCGTAGCGAAGCCCCGCGCGCTGGCTTGGGCCGCCGGGAGTTGCAGACAATATATAGACGCGATCATAACGCTTGGCTATCGTCACGCCTATGCCGAAAGTGCGGCTGCTCTGCTCGGTTTGAACATCATCGAATTCAGATTTGGTGAAGAAAGTGGAGTGCGGATCAAGCTGGCGCAGCATTCCTTGAATGGAAGTCTTGCCGAGCATTTCGAGGTCTGGTTTGCCTGCGTAGCTTTCCTGTATTTCCGAGAGCGCCTCGTCGAATTCGTCCGTTAGCTCATCCGAAGCATTCGAGTCGGACGGCATTATATAAGCCGTGCGCGCCGATCCATAATGACCGCCGATCAACGTCGCCGCTGCAATTATTAAAACCGCAAGGATGGGCAGCGGATGCTTCTTTAAAACTTCAAGACTCATCTACATCAGCATAATACAAAACTGAAACGCACGTCAAAAATTTGACTGCTCCTCCGGCAACCCGAAATTTGCCACGTCGGCAAAATGTGTGTTAAAAACTGGGCTGCTCGATACTCTAATCAAGAGGTAAGGGTTGTATGAAGCTTTGTAAACGGCTGTTCGCTCCAGCCCTGGGATTGATCTGCGCCGCATCGCTTCACGTTCTGGCCGAACAAGTACGAGTTGAAAAATTCGCGCTGATGGTCGGCATAAACGAATGTCGGTATGTGCCGAAGCTCGAAGGTTGCGCACGATCATAAGGTGAAGACGTTATGACAGACACGGCAGATGTAGTGATCATTGGCGGAGGCATAATCGGGACAAGCGTGGCTTATCACCTGGCCGAAGCGGGCTGCTCTAATGTTTTAATCATCGAGCGCGAAGAGCGACAGGGGATGGGTTCGACGGCCAAAAGCATGGGCGGCGTGCGCGCGCAGTTTACCACCGAGGTCAATATTCGTATGTCGCTTTACTCGGTGGATTTCTTCTCGAAGTTTGAAGAAATTACAGGTCAAACCGCAGGCTATAAGCCGGACGGCTACTTGTTCGTTGCGACTAATGCCCGCCACCTCGACCATCTTAACGCGAATCTCAAGCGGCTGCGGGAGTGCGGGCTTAATAACGTCGAGATGGTCACGCGCGAAGACATAATTAAAGTCGTCCCGCAACTGGTCGCTGATGATGTTGTGGGCGGGAGCTTCTGCCCGACCGACGGTTTCGTAGACCCTTACAGCGTGATGACGGGATTTGCGAAGCGAGCGCGGGCGCAAGGCGCAAGGACTTGGCTCGAAACCGAAGTCACAGGCATTGATATAGATCAATTGGGCGTGTCCGGCGTCGAAACATCGCGCGGGCATGTTTCGACTCGCGTAGTTGTGAATGCCGCCGGGCCGTGGGCTCAGGTTGTAGCGCGACTGGCAGGCGTAGACATACCCGTTGAGCCGCTGCGGCGACAAATAGTCAAGACCGAAGCCTTTCATCAATTGCCTGCGCGGTTGCCTATGGTGATAGATATGTCGAACGGCTTTCACTTTCGGCGCGAAGGCGAAAGCTTTTTGCTTGCGTGGCCGGATGAGGAAGAGACTTATGGCTACAGGACGGATTTCGATTATGGGTTCATCGAAAAGATACTGACTCGCGCCGTCAATCGTGTGCCTGAGTTTGCCGATGCGAAGGTGAACCCGAGCCGATGTTGGGCAGGTATGTATGAAGTAACGCCCGACCATCACGCCATCATAGGCCGCGCGCCGGGTGTTGAAGGATTGTACCTGGCGAATGGATTCAGCGGGCACGGCGTGATGCACTCGCCTGCGGCGGGTCGCATCGTTTCCGAGTTGATACTGCACGGCCAGTCGCGTTTGATTGACGCTTCGCCGCTCAGGGCCGAGCGATTCAGTGAAGGCAAACTGTTAGAGGAAACGACTGTGCTTTGAGCCGTTACGCAAGTCACTCAGATGACCTCGCTAAGACCAGCCACAATACGCATAAGCTGCAACATTAAGTGTAATATAATCACCATTTATTGAAGACAACCCCTATCCTGCAATTGCATCTAATATAAACAGAAGTGTTAAGGAGGTAAATAGCTATGAAACCCAATAAAGTTAAAGCTCTGATTATGGGGTTATCTCTTGTCGTTACGCTCCTGGTTGGTGTTGGCTCGACAACGGCTAATGCACAACAGAGGAGAGGCGTACACAGACCGCCTCGTATCATTGTGTACCGAAACTACAATCCGTTTTGGTACAGGCATTATGATCCGTTCTGGGATCCGTTCTATCCCCGCTACCGAGCGGTAGACCCTGTTGCCTATCAGAGGGAGAAAGGGTATAGAGAAGGCCGAGACGAAGGAAAAGATGATGCTAAGAAAGACAGGTCAGCCAACGCAACTGGGAACAAGGATTACCTGAAGTCCGACAGCATCCATTTCCGCGAGGCATTCGTACAGGGGTATAACGAAGGCTATCAACAGAAGATGGCTGAAATCAGAGATAAGCTGAGAGAAAAGAGCGGACGCTAAGCTCAAAGATAAATTGAGAGATGAGCGAGCAGGGACACGGAATGTTCTTGCTCGCTTATTCTTTTCTGAATCACCATCCCAATAGACCATAATCATCCATAACTCTTCCTTGATAAACTGCTCTGACCTGCGCTATTGTTTAGTTTTTGCAGGCGGATAGTAGTTGATAGTCAGGAAGTCAAAATTTCCATTACAGTTTTACGGCTCCTCCTATAACCGCTTATCAGCCAGAGTTTAGATGCTGCCGTAGCTCAGTTGGCTAGAGCGCCTGACTGTGGATCAGGAGGTCAATGGTTCAAGTCCATTCGGCAGTACTTCCCACATTGAACATTCCAAATGATTCTTCATTTAATCCATCACTGATTCCTTAATGCCACACTTCAATCGCCGAATGGTGTGTGGCAAATCAACACTGTATAATGTGCAGGTTTTTATCTTGGTAAATTTGTAAGTCAGGAGACGATTGATGAGTAGCGATAGAATCGAAGGCCGTCCGATTCCGCGTTTGCCTAAGGGGGTCAGAGATACTTTTGCCAACGATGTTCTGGCTAGACGGCATGCGTTAGATAAAATACGCAGGGTTTACGAGAGGTATGGCTTCGCCCCGCTGGAGACTTCCGCAATCGAGTACGTTGAGACGTTAGGCAAATTCCTGCCCGAAAGCTCTACTCCGGCTGGCGGCATTTTCGCTTTTCAGGATGAAGATAATAGCTGGCTGGCCTTGCGATACGATCTTACTGCGCCACTGTCTCGAATATTTTCGGAGTACAGGAAAGAGATCCCACAGCCTTTCCGGCGCTATCAAGTCGGGCTTGTGTGGAGAAACGAAAAGCCCGGGCCGGGTCGTTTTCGCGAGTTTTATCAATTCGACATAGATACTGTGGGTGCCGCTTCGATGGCCGCCGACGCGGAAGTCTGTTGTGTGCTGGCCGATGCTTTGGAAGCTCTCGACATCGCTCGCGGAGATTACATCATCCGAGTCAATAATCGCAAAGCGCTCAACGGCGTATTGGAGGTAGTCGGAATATCGCCCGAAGACGAAGAGACTTCACTGGGCGTATTGCGCGCAATTGATAAGTTAGACCGGCTGGGCATAAGCGCCGTCAGGGAATTGCTCGGGAAAGGCCGCGTTGATGAATCAGGCGATTTTATGAAAGGCGCAAACTTGCGCGAAGAGCAGATACAGCTCATTGTGGATTTGCTTTCCGTCAACGAGAAACTGCGCTCCGAAGTTTGCGACAGGTTCGAGGCTCTTGTGAAAGGCTCCGCAGTCGGCGAAGAAGGGGTAGCGGAACTGCGCGAGATTGATCGCTTCTTGTCGGCGGTGGGTTACGGCGAAGACCGAGTTGTTTTCGACCCGACAGTAGTCCGTGGGCTGGCTTATTATACAGGCCCTGTGTTTGAAGCGGCGCTCACCTTTGAAACAACAGATGAGACTGGACAGAAAAGACAGTTCGGCTCTGTAGCCGGTGGTGGCCGGTACGATTATCTGGTTGAGCGATTCGTTGGCGAGAAGGTTCCGGCGACAGGCGCTTCCATAGGCGTAGACCGGTTGCTTGCCGCGCTCAAACATCTCGGCAAATTATCGGGCATAGAGACATCTGCGCCTGTTGTGATAACCGTCATGGATCGCAACTATATACTGGAATATGAAAAGATGACCTTCCAACTGCGAAACGCGGGCATACCTGCGGAGATGTATCTGGGGAGTGGCGGATTCAAAAAGCAGTTGCAATATGCCGACGACAGAGGCTCGGTTGTGGCAGTGATCGCAGGGTCGCGCGAATTTGAAGCGGGCGAGGTTTCTCTCAAAGACTTGTGGCTTGGGCGCGAGCTTTCAAAAAACATTACTGATCGCGAAAACTGGGCAAAACAGCAGCCTGCGCAAATCACCATTCCGATATCGAATCTGGTGGAAGAAGTGCGCGGCATATTAAACCGCTACGCCGCACACAACGCAGCGTGAATTGTGAGTCTACAACTCGTTAATCAGCATCGGAAATTTTCTGGATGAGATACCCTGAGCGCATACCTGGCACAAAGGACTATATAGAAGACGATGCGCGTCGCTTGCTCCTAACGACCGATGCCTGCGCACGGACGTTTGCGCTCTACGGCTACGAAAGAATCATTCTGCCCATACTTGAACGATCAGATATTTTCCTGCAACGGTCAGGAGAAGAGATTCGCAGCCGTATGTACATACTCAACGACCCGAAGGGCAAAGAGATATGCTTGCGCCCGGAGATGACTATATCGGTTGCGCGAGCATACCTGGAACGAATGTCGTCCAGGCGACTGCCCGTAAGGCTGTGCTATCAGGGCAGCATGTTTCGTTACGACAAGATCAGAGAAGGGCGTTACCGGCAATTCATTCAGGCTGGCGTTGAATCGATCGGCATCCAGAACCGAATCGCGGCAGATACGGAAGTCGTATCACTGGCGCTTGACTCGATGAAGCGAGCCGGGCTTTCAGAGTTTCGCTTGCTGACAGGCGACCTCGAACTGGTAGCTGAATTCATCAATTCTTTACCTGTTTCTACTCCTGTTCGCGCGCGGCTTTTGGAAAATTTCTGGCGGCGCAATGCCTTTCACCTTCTGCTCAAACGATACAGCGAGTCTCCCTCTCAAAACAAAGAAAGCGATGATCTGGTGATGAGGCAAGTAGCTGACGCTTTATCATCTATCGGAGACGACGCAAGCCAGATGCTTGTGCGGCAGATACTCTCTCTGTTTGTAGAAAAGGAGATCGGGCAGCGCGATTTGGATGAGATTGCCGAAAGATTTCTTCATCGCTTTACCAACAAAGGTATGCATCTGCCGAACGATTGCCTCGAAGCTCTGCAAGAGTATATTTCCATAAGCGGGCCTCCTGACGTTGTGCTTGCTCGGTTAGAAAAACTCTTGAGTAAAATCGGGGCATCGCCAGGCCCCGCTTTTGAAAATGCATCTCGTCGCCTGGAGCTTTTAAAGAAAACTGAAGGCCGGACTGCCAACATAGATTTTGACCTGGGCTTTAGAAGAGGCATCGAGTATTACACGGGGTTCATATTCGAGATTCACTACGATGATTTGGGCCCGGTCAGTCAAATTTGCGGCGGTGGCCGGTATGATAATTTACTCGCCGCGCTCGGCGCTTCAAAACAGATACCGGCAATAGGATTTGCGATAGGCATGGATAGGCTGTTGATGGCGGTTGAAAAATCTAAGGCGCAGCCCGCGCCGAGCGTCAACACTCGCCCTGGACGCCGTGTTGACTACACTCGGGCAGGTCGAAGAAGAGGGCGTCTACGAGATAGCGCAGATTTGCAGGCGGGCGGGCTGGCGAGTCCGCTCCGAGCTTGATCGCAAGAGGCTGAGTTCCGTCCTCGGTCATGCATCGGATGAGAAGATTCCTTTCGCCATAATTGTTGGCGAGGATGAATTGCGCAGTCAGTGCGTAAAGATAAAAGACATGATCGGACGCGAAGAGAAAATCGTTGCGATAAGCGATCTCGAAAAGTTCATACAGGAAGCAATCGCGCAAACAAAACCGGATAAAGTGTAACAGTCAAATGGCAGCCAATAAGAGCAATGACATTGTTTTTGCGATACCGAGCAAAGGCAGTCTTTACGAAGGCACGCTGGAATTTCTGAGCGACGCGGGATTGCCCGTCAAGTATGGAAGCCAGCGTCAATACACTGCTCGGCTCGGCGGTATAGAAGGCATATCGGTTTTATTTCAAAGAGCCGAAGAAGTGCCTTTGAAGGTCGCGACCGGCGCGGCTGATCTTGGGTTGACGGGCGAAGACCTGTTTCGAGAGCAGGCATTGCATTCGGACAAGTTGTTGCTTGTGCTTCGCGCGCTTGGCTACGGGCATGCACGGCTTGTGGTCGCAGTGCCTACCACCTGGATAGATGTATCTTCGGTGGAAGACCTGGCCGAAGTCGCTATGGCTTTTCGGCTGAAGCATGGGCGCACACTTCGCATGGCAACCAAGTTTCCAAATTTAGCGCGCGAATTTCTTGCAGGGCACGGCATAGTAGATTACGCAATAGTCGAATCATTGGGCGCTACTGAAAGCGCGCCTTCGTCGGGAGCGGCTGATCTGGTGATTGATTTGACATCTTCGGGTAAGACGCTCGCCGATAATCATCTGAAGACGATAAAGAACGGAACCGTCGTCTCGTCGCAAGCTTGCCTGATAGGCAACAAACGCATAGCGGCTTTAGACGAGACGCAGCTTGAACGCCTGGAAACATTTCTCGATATAATCGAGAGCCATCTCCGGGGGAAAGATACCTTCAATCTTCAGACGGTTATCAACCGTTCGAAGTTGAGCGATCTCAGTCGCCTCACACAGCAAGGGCGTTTTGCATATTCTCTCTCTATGGAGAGCTTCGCATCAGGCGCGGGTGATTCTTCGGTCGTAATCAGAATAACGTGCCCGCGAATCAATCTGCATCAGTTGATCCGCCGCTTGCGTCAATGCGGAGCCGAAGAAATTATAGTGACGCGCCCGGAGTATGTCTTTCAGGCTCAATCGGAATCATTTCAACAACTCCTGCGCGCGTTCAAGAAAAGCGCCTCTGATTAATGAAGAAAACGGCCTGCCGCTCGCTCGACTTCGCGCAAAAGTTCTCCGCTCCGCACAAGCTTTATAGCCTCTTGTATGTCCAGATGGATTTCCCCATCCTTGTCGCTTTCGCGCTGACTTATATGCTCGCGAATAAAGTTGTAGGCCGCGTTTGTTCCCACGCCCGGCGTTTCTTTTTGTCGCGATCTCAGCCCAAGCGCCTGCGCTGAACAGAGCAATTCGATGGCTACTATGGACTGGACGTTTTCGAGAATCTGGCTTGCGTGCCGCGCTGCTATTGAACCCATGCTGTTGTGATCTTCCTGGTTGGAAGAGGTCGGTATCGAATCGCCGCTTGCCGGATGGATCAACACTTTATTCTCGGATGCAAGCGCCGCCGCCGTGTATTGCGCTATCATCATCCCCGTATTTAATCCGCTCTGCTCTATCAAGTATGCAGGCAGTCCGAAGTTTTCGTTCTTGTTCATCAATCTCGCGGTGCGCCGTTCCGAAATATTTCCAAGCTCAGAAACTGCAAGGCCCAAAAAATCCATCGCGAGCGCGACCGGCTGCCCGTGAAAATGTCCGGCAGAAAATGATTCCGAAAGTTCGGGCAAGATCAAAGGATTGTCTGTTGCCGAGTTGATTTCTGTTTGAAGCACCTGTCGCACGAACCCAATCGCTTCGCGCGATGCGCCATGCACTTGAGGCATGCAGCGCAACGAGTATGCGTCTTGCGGCCTTACCCCGCTCGATTGGCTATCTATCAACTGGCTGCCTGCAATAAGCGCGTTGATGTTTTGGGCGCAATTGATTTGCCCTGTGTAAGGTCGAAGCCTGTGCAGCGCAGAATTGAAAGCCGCGCTTCTGCCTTTCATCGCTTCCAGGCTCATAGCGCCTGCGATGTCGGCCATCTTCGTCAGGCTTTCAGCATCCGCAAGCGTTAAAGCTCCGATGCCTGTCATAAACTGCGTCCCATTAGTCAACGCAAGCCCTTCTTTCGCCTTGAGCGAAACCGCCCGGATGTCGGCTCTGCTCAATGCCTCAGCGCCGCTGAGCCGCTTATGTTCATATAGGGCTTCGCCTCTGCCAATCAGCACCAATGCCATATGAGACAAAGGCGCGAGATCGCCGCTCGAACCGACAGAGCCTTTGGAAGGAATCCACGGGTGAACGCGCTTGTTGAGCATTTCCAAAAGCCGCTCTACAACCTCAACGCGGATGCCGGAATATCCTTTGGCTAATGCATTGCCGCGCAATAGCATCATTGCTCGCACCGTTTCTTCGGGCAGCGCTTCACCGATGCCTGCCGCGTGGCTGAGTAGAATATTCTCCTGCAACTGCTCGACATCTTCGGCAGGGATGATCTCGTTTTGAAGCGAGCCGAATCCTGTAGTTATGCCGTAGATGATCTTCTTTTCTGAGACCCACTGCTCAACCAGTCTGCGCGAGCGGATCATTTTCTCTTTGGCTTGTTCGGCCAATTCAACTCGTTGAAAATTTCTAGCTACGGCAATTATGTCTTCGAGCGTCAGAGTCTCTCCGTCTAAAAAAATGACTTCCGGCGAAGTCGTATCAGATGACATTCATGCCTCCACGATTCAAAACTATTTCTCAGCCACGAATTGCATGAATGTTTACGAATAATTCGTGTTCATTCGTAAACATTCATGCAATTCGTGGCTGTTATTCTAGCCTATTAATGGCCAAATGAGGATGTTGTCATGAGGATTCGTTTGAGCCTTTATAGGCTGGCTGCTGCTGATTCTCGCAACTGACCAAAGACGCGCGCCAATTCTTTCAGGTTGTAATGCGCGTTCAACCCGCTCGGATTAGGCAAGACCCAGAGGATCGAGTCGCCTATCATTTCTTGCCGATGCTTACGGCTTGATTACCTGTTTTCGATTACTATTCAATGGTGGCCGGAACAATCGGGCCTTTCGCAAATCGGTCTCGACAATAAAGGACCGCATAAATAAATGCAGAGCACATAACCGCGTCAAAGATTATGGCCGCCACCATGCTCTCTCCTAGAGGACGACTCTTCTCAAAGCCGGGGAACAAGTAGTCATAGATAGCGCCTATCGGGTGGTCCAGTAACCACATAGGCTGTAAGAGGAAATCCCATAACCTAAACCATAAGGATAGAAATGGCGTCAACTCTCCGAGGAGCAGGGGTATGGCGAAGCAGCAGAAGATTATGCCAAAACCATAGAGGAGTGATTTTAATAACCGCGTCTTCTTCCTCATAACTGTTTCTCAATTCCAAGGGTAATTACGCTCACTGCCATTAGCAAGGATTCAACTATATTTAGACGATCATACTGCTGTGAAATAAAAAGCGATATGTGCCTTGCGAAACTCTCTAGCGCCGAATTTATCGAAGCGGTATTATCCCGTCGTATTGTTTGGCGATATAGAATTGTGCTAACACAGGAGGAGGGAAGTAATGCGACAATTTCGGTGGCTTGCCGGGCTAGTAAGCCTGATCTTCGGATTACAACTCACAGCCGTATCGCAGGAAGCCGCGCCCGACGCACAACGAGTCAAAGAGCGCTACACGAAATATGAATATCGCATCCCTATGCGCGACGGCGTGCGACTGTTCACAGTAGTCTATGCGCCGAAAGACACGTCGCAAACTTATCCTTTTCTGTTGACGCGCACGCCTTACAGCGTCGCTCCGTATGGCGTTGATAATTATCGCTCGACGCTCGGCCCTTCGGAGCATTTCGAGAAAGAAGGATTCATCTTCGTCTATCAAGATGCGCGCGGTCGCTACATGTCGGAAGGCCAGTTCTCGCAGGTGCGCCCTTTTCAACCGAATAAGCGCACGCCGAAAGACATTGACGAAAGCACGGATACTTACGACACAATCGAATGGCTTCTGAAAAATATTCCCAATCACAATGGCCGAGTCGGTATGATCGGCATCTCGCAGCCGGGTTTTCACGTCGCGGCCTCCATGATGGACGCGCACCCGGCGCTCAAAGCCGTCTCGCCGCAAGCGCCGACCGCCGATTACTACATGGGCGATGACGTGTATCACAACGGCGCGTTCATGCTGGCGGCAAACTTCGGCTTCTACGGTTTCTTTCTGCCGCGACTGGGCCAGCCTACGCCGCCAAAAGATAGTGCCGATTTCGATTTTGGCACGCCCGATGGCTACGAGTTCTTTTTGAAGATGGGGCCGCTCGCCGAATCGAATAAAAAATATTTCAACGGCGAAGCGACCTACTGGCAGGAGATCGTTGATCATACGAACTATGACGAATTCTGGCAGCAACGCTCGCTGTGGAAGTTTATGACCAACGTCAAACCGGCTGTGCTCAACGTCGGCGGCTGGTTCGATGCCGAAGACCCGATGGGGCCGTTTCACACTTATCGCGCCGTCGAAAAGAACAATCCCGGCACGGTCAACACTCTGGTGATGGGGCCGTGGTGTCACGGATGCTGGTCGCGCGGCGATGGCGACAAATTAGGCAACCTGAATTTCGGCGTGAAGACATCAGCAGTCTTTCGCGAGCAGATTCAATTTCCGTTCTTTATGCGCTACCTGAAAGACAAACCGTTCGATATACCCGAAGCGTGGATGTTCGTCACGGGCTTGAACGAATGGCGACGACTCGACAGCTTGGCCGCCAAAGGATTTGCAGCCGCTGACATTTTACCTGCGCAGCGAGGGTCGCTTGAATAATCAAGCGCCGACCGAAGCCGGCCAGAACGCGTTTGACGAATATGTCAGCGACCCGAACAAGCCTGTGCCGTATCTCGGATACACAGTGATGGGAATGACGCGCGATTACATGACCGAAGATCAGCGATTCGCCGCTTCGCGCACGGATGTGCTGACGTATGAAACCGAGCCGCTCGAATCTGATATGACCATTGCCGGAACGATCAAAGTCAAACTGCACGTATCAACTACGGGTACGGATTCGGATTTCATCGTGAAGGTGATTGATGTTTATCCCGGCAACTACCCGACGCCTGCGCTGCCGCAGGGTCAGCCGGTTCCGGCAAACCACGTTGCGATGGGCGGCTATCAACAGTTAGTGCGCGGCGAACCGTTTCGCGCCAAGTTCCGCAACAGCTTTGCAAAACCTGAGCCGATGATTCCGGGCAAGCCAAGCGAAATCAGTTTTGAATTGCCGGATGTGTATCACAGTTTTCGCGCGGGACATAAACTGATGGTGCAGGTGCAGAGCAGTTGGTTCCCGCTCGTAGACCGCAACCCGCAGAAGTTCATGGAGATTCCGAAAGCCGCTGCCGCGGATTATCAAAAAGCCACCGAGCGCGTTTATCGCTCGCGCAATCTGGCGTCGTCAATAACCGTGATGGTCGAAGGAACGCGAAGGTAGACACTTGCGGGATACAGTCCGAATAAGTATTCGATCTCAGCAGTACTGCCGCTCAAAGCGCCGCAACTCTTTCGGCGAACGAATGACAATTACGTGCTTGCCCTCGCTGAACGACGCAATCATATTCTTTAGCTGAGGGCGCATCTGAAGATGGATTAAACGCATCACTCTAATCAATTCCCATGTCTTCGGGAGCATCGGGCAATTCTCTGGCAGGTCATGTCTTGGAACAATGATTGATTTGATTTGCCGTTTGAAGGACCACCAATAATGAATGTAGATGGGAAAGTCTACGAAAATGATTGTGTCGGAAGCCTTGAATCGTTCTGCTATTAAATCCCAGCTTCCCCAGCCATCAATTATCCATTTGCCTGTCGCCAATATCTCATCGTGTTTCTTTTTAAGCTCTGCCAGTGATGTCCTTTGCCAATTCGGCTTCCATTGAATTTTGTCAATCGGATAGACGCTGATCCGCAACGCTTTTCCGAGCTTGATAGCCAGAGTGGTTTTTCCGCCGCCCGCGTTTCCGATGATGGCTACACGACTCATAGTGATCTCTCCGGTTTAGAATGTTCTACCTCACATCCGTTTCCTTGATAGCCCTCTTTGCAACCATATATTCCCCGGTTCACCCGTTTCGAATATCGCCCTATCCGTTAAGCGGGCGTAAGATAGCACATCGTATTTTTAGAAACAAGCCTTGGCGCAACGCTTGTTGTAGATTTCTTGACATCCTGCAACAGGTGGTGTTATAACCCGCGACACATCGAACATAATGGCTAAGAAGGTACGAGTCAGGCTCGTAGCTCTGTCGCGGCTGGGTGGCCTGGAACTCCGCTTGATGAACTTGTATTCAGGTCGTTGAGGAGAGCGTTCATGATCAAACGGTCTTTTGTTTACTTCCTGCTTTGGCTTTTATTGTCGAGCGCGTGGCTTCGGCCAGTGTTTGCGCAGGAACATAAGTCTGACTTCGCAGAGCTTGAAAAAGTCATTCTGGAAGAACTTAAAGCGACAAACACGCCGGGCGCAGCCATCGCCATAGTTAGCGGCGATAAGGTAATCTTCGTCAAAGGATTCGGCACTTCAAACATCGAAACAGGCGCGCCTGTCACTCCTGACATGCTCTTTCGCATAGGCTCTACTACCAAGATGTACACTACCTACGCGCTTGTGGCTCTGGCCGAAGAAGGGAAGATCAAGCTTGATTCGCAGATCGGCAACTACGTGAACGGGCTTAGCCCGAAACTCTCGCAGGTCACCGCACACCAGTTGATGAGCCACTCCGCGGGAGTGAAAGACGACGCCCCCGCCTTTGGGCCGCATGATGAATCGACGATGGCGACTACTGTACGCTCGTGGAAAGACGATTACCTTTTCACAGAGCCGGGCCGCATCATGTCGTACTCAAATCCCGGCCTCACGCTGGCAGGGTTCGTATTGCAGGAAGTCGGCGGCAAATCTTATGCGGATCAAATCAGCGAGCGATTGTTCAAACCACTTGGGATGGCGAGCACGACCTTTCGCCCTACGGAAGCGATGACTCGCCCGCTCTCGCAAGGCCACAATGCATTCGGTAAAGCCAGGCCCGTTGTGGTCAGGCCCTTTGCAGACAACGCGGCATACTGGCCTGCGGGATTCATGTTTTCAAACGTGCTCGATCTGTCGCGCTTCGCCGTAGCGTTCATGAATGGAGGTATGATTGACGGCAAACAGGTTCTTTCGCCATCCGTCATAACGAAGCTTTCGACAGGTTACGTTGATGCCCCCAGCCTTTCTGAAGGCGCAAAGTATGGCTATGGACTCATGGTTCGCGATCATCGTGGCGTACGTGTGGTCGAGCATGGCGGCGCGATAGACGGATTTGGCTGCCTGTTTCAAATGGTCCCTGAGCAACGCTTTGCAGTCATCATACTTGCCAACAAGAGCGGTCAGTCGCTCGGCAAGGCTGCCGACAAGGCAATGGAGCTTATGCTGCCTTTGAAAGCTAAAGACGATGCCGCAAAGAAAGAGATTCCGATGAGCGAAGCCGAGATGAAAGAGTATATCGGCGTTTACGCTCAAAACACTTTGAAGCTTGAGATGTTCGTCAAAGATGGCAAGCTCTTTGCCAAGCTACAAGGCATGGAAGCCGCTGTTACCAAGACGGGCAATAATCGGTTATCAATGGCCCTGCCAATATCGCCTGAGCCGCTGGCAATTGTGGTGGTTCGCGGAGCCGATGGCAAAATTGAATATATTCACGGAGGGCTGCGCGCTCTTAGAAAAGAACAAGCGAGCAAATAGAGTTCAGCCCGGACACATAATGCGATAAACAACGTCACCCAATACGGAGGTGGGTTATGCTCAATTCTTATGGGCGAGTATTGATGGCTATATGCTTTGCTCTGGCTTGCTTTCTGTCACCTGTCGCTGCTCAGGAAAAATCCGACCGGCTCACGGTATCAGACATATTCGATATGGAGATGGCTACCGATCCGCAGATTTCTCCCGACGGCGAAAAAATCATCTATGTTCGGCAGTTCAGCGACATCATGACGGACAAGCGGTATTCCAATCTCTGGATCATCAACTTCGATGGAAACAATAATCGCCCGCTGACGACTGGAAATTTCAACGACTATTCTCCACGATGGTCATCGGATGGGACGCGAATTATTTATCTTTCTGATCGTCCCGGCACGCCTCAAATCTACCAGCGGTGGATGGACACAGGACAAACGGCGAAGCTGACAAATCTGCAAACGCCGCCGAACGGAATCGAGTTCTCTCCCGATGGCAAGCTGATAGCTTTCACCACTATAGTTCCTGCGCCTCCTCTGCAAGTCGGGACAATGCCCGCTGCGCCGCCGGGCGCAAAGTGGGCCGATCCAGCCACTGTAACAGACAAGCTGGTCTACAGGTTCAACGACCTTGGATATTTGAAGCCCGGGTTCAGACACCTGTTCGTGCTGCCCGCGGAAGGCGGCACGCCTCGGCAACTATCGAGCGGCAACTTCAATCATGCGCAAGGCCCATTCGCCCCTGAGAATGCAGTCTGGACGCCGGACAGCAAATACTTGATATTCACCGCCAATCGCAGGCCGGATTATGAGTATGAGCAGTTCGACACCGAAGTTTATGAAATCTCCGTAGCCGATGGCTCCATGAAAGCGTTGACCAATCGCAGAGGGCCGGATCATTCGCCTGCCGTCTCGCCCGATGGGAAGTACATCGCATATCTTGGTTTTGACGATAAGTATCAAGGCTATCAAGTAACAAAGCTCTCTATAATGAACCGCGACGGCACGGCTGCGCGCGTATTGCCAAAGCAGGCGTACAGCGACAGAGACTATTCAAACCCGCTATGGGCTACCGATGGCAGCGGCGTCTACGTGCTTTACGATGATCAAGGGCACACAAAGATAGACTTCTGCAATTTGCAAGGAGACATGAAATTCCTTGCAGGTGATGCGGGGGCAGGCGGCAGCGCTTACAGCTTCGGGGCTTCGTACACCGTTTCAAAAGGTGGTCGTCTCGCATACACCTACGCAGACCCAAAGGTCCCCGGAGACATTGCCTCTCTAATGACTAACGGTAAGCCTGAGACGAAGATTATCACGGCTGTGAACGCGGATATTCTGTCGAACAAAAAGCTCGGTGAGGTCGAAGAATTCTGGTATAACTCCTCGCTCGATCAGAGAAAGATTCAAGGGTGGATAATCAAGCCGCCGGGCTACGATCCCGCAAAAAAATATCCTTTGATCTTAGAGATTCATGGCGGGCCGTTTGCCAATTATGGCTGGCGCTTCGACCTCGAAAAGCAGTTGATGGCGGCGCGCGGTTACGTCGTGGTTTATGTCAACCCGAGAGGCAGCACGAGCTACGGCGAAGAGTTCGGCAACCTCATTCACTACAAGTATCCGGGAGACGATTTTCACGATTTGAATTCGGGCGTTGACGCCACGATTGCAAAACTGAAAAACATAGATGCCGACAATCTGTTTGTGACCGGAGGCAGCGGCGGCGGAGTGTTGACGTGCTGGATGATAGGGCGCACCACTCGCTTCCGCGCGGCGGTCACTGTTTATCCCGTGATCAACTGGTACAGCTTCGTGCTCACCAGTGACATTCCCGTTCTGGTATCACGTTACTGGTTTCCGGGTCTGCCATGGGATAACGTCGAGCATTATGAAAAGCGGTCATTGCTGTCGGTGGTTAAGAACGTCAAGACGCCGACAATGGTGTTGACGGGAGAAGAGGATTATCGAACGCCGATTTCCGAGTCTGAGCAATACTACACGGCGCTGAAGCTGCTGAAGATCGAGACGGTTCTGGTGAGAGTGCCCGGCGAGCCTCACGGAATTCTCAGGCGACCAAGCCATCATGCTGCAAAGATCAGCTATATAACAAACTGGTTCGATCAGCACAGGAGCAAACCATAACTGATAACCTGAAGTTTCGGATGATTGCTTCAATTTGAGAGGAGAGAAAATGATTACAAACAGACCTGACCGAGCAACTATGAAATTAAAACGGAGAATATGGCTCTCTCTTCTCTTGCTTGTTGTGCTGACGAGCGGATACCCCGTTCGCGCGCAGGAATCGCCGCTCGCAGAGTTTGATGATTACGTGAACAAGGCGCTCAAGGATTGGGAAGTTCCGGGCGTTGCAATCGCGATTGTAAAAAACGATCAGATCGTTTTTGCAAAAGGGTACGGCGTTCGCAAAATCGGAGACCCGACGCCGGTAAACGAGAAGACGCTTTTTGCAATCGGCTCTGCATCGAAGGCTTTTACAGCGGCTTCGGTTGCGATGCTGGTTGATGAAGGCAAAATCAAGTGGGACGATCCGGCGACGAAAGCCCTGCCCGGGTTTCAACTCTTCGACCCATACGCCACGCGCGAGATGACCGTGCGCGACCTGCTCTGCCATCGCAGCGGACTCGAACGCGGCGACTTTCTCTGGTACGGTTCGCCTTATGATCGCGAAGAGATATTGCGCCGCGTCCGTTACTTGAAGCCGACCTGGAGCCTTCGCTCGACGTTCGGCTATCAGAACATCATGTATCTGGCGGCGGGGCAAACCATCACTGCCGTATCAGGCAAAAATTGGGACGATTTTATTCGTGATCGCATCTTCACTCCGCTTCAAATGACATCGAGCGGCACGAGCATCAAGAGCCTCAGTAGCTCGGATAACGTTGCGACTCCGCACGCCAAAATGGACGAGAAAGTTCAGGCTATACCATGGCGAAATATTGACAACATCGCGCCCGCAGGATCAATCAACTCGAATGTTGTAGATATGGCGCAGTGGGTGAGGATGCAACTCGGCGAAGGCGCGTACAAAAACGAGAGGCTTATAAGCTCAGGCGCTGTCAAAGAGATGCATATGTCGCAAACGGTCATTCGGTTCGAGCCGCCGTGGTCGCTGCTTTGGCCCGAAGCTCATTTCATGAATTATGGATTGGGCTGGTTCCTTCATGACCATCGCGGTCGCAAGGTGGTGCAACACGGAGGGAACATTGACGGCATGAGCGCGCTTGTAGCGATGATACCGGAAGAGAAACTCGGCCTCATCATTCTCACCAACATGAACGGCACTTCACTTCCAACCGCTTTGATGTTCAGAATATTTGATGCTTATCTGGGCGCGCCTGCGCGCGACTGGAGCGCAGAGATTCTAAAAGCAATCAAGGGGTTCGAGGCGCAGGGCCGGGCGGCTCAGAAGAAGCTGGAAGAGTCGCGTGTCAAGGGAACTAATCCGTCGCTCGCGCTTGCGAAATACGCCGGGGCTTATAAAGACGAGATGTATGGCGATGCGAAGGTCACAGAGGAGAATGGAAAGCTCGTTCTGCGCACGCCATCCTTTGCCGGTGATCTTGAGCACTGGCATTACGATACATTTCGAGTGACATGGCGAGATCGCACGCTCGGAAAAGCCTTTGTCAGTTTCACGCTGAATGATGAGGGTAAGATTGATTCGATGAAGGTGAAAGAATTGCAACTATCTTTCAAGCCCGTGCCCGAACAAGCATCAGCCGCTGCCGCCGTTTCAATAAGCGAAGCAGACTTGAAGCGCCTCGCGGGCAAGTACGAGATGAAGACGCCGCCAATCGAAGTCAGCATAGAGATGATAGGCGGGCGACTTAAGGCGGTTGTGCCGGGTCAGCCTGTCTATTCGCTCGTGCCCGTCAACCCGACTCGCTTTCAGATTGAAGGCGCGCCTGCGGGCTACTTCGTGCAATTCGATTTAAGCGACGGCAAGGTGAAGAGTCTCACGCTTATTCAAGGCGCGCAACCCAGCATCACACTGATGCCGAAGCCGTGAATTTTACGCGGCCTTGAGTTTACGTGGCCTTGAGTTTATGCGGTCTTGACTTTGCCAGCGAATTGGAATAAACAGAACCCATATCAAATGATAAGTGGGGATGCTTTGAGCGCAATTCATCTATTACTTTTATTACTTTTGTTTTATGCTCATTGCAATTTATCACTGTTTCGAATCTTCCGGTTTCGGTCTTCTTGCCTCACTTGGGGTTTATAAATAACGTCCGGCTCAGAAGTTTAATACCTACTCATACGGCTTCTTATCAGAGGCTGGCTTTCAGTCGAAGAATCAGTTGACCCTGGGGCATCGCGCTGTTTGACGCTTATGCAATCAGGGTCTGAATCACTTTTTGCAGCTAGTGCCTAGACTGCAAAGAGACTCACCATGCTTCTATTCGGGCAGGGAATAACCTGATCCAGGCACCCAAGCCAAGGAGACCAACTATGAAAACCGCTCGCTTTTTAATCCTTATGCTGATCGTTTCTTCGTTGCCTGCTGATGTCTTCTCTCAGACGGCAACGACGGCGAGAATATCGGGACGAGTGACGGATGCTCAGGGGGCAGTGATAATCGGCGCGACCGTCGAATTGATTGACAAGGCAACAGGCGCGAAAAAGACTACCACGACCAATGACGATGGCAATTTCGTATTCGCCAGCCTGGACCCGGGCGCTTACAATGTTTCGGTTTCAAAGCAGGGGTTCAAGTCGAAGACAATATCCGACATAAGCGCACAGGTGAGCAAATCGCTGAACGTTGACATATTGCTCGATGCAGGCGGCACTGCCGAGCAAGTGACCGTGACAGCCGCAGGCGAAGTCCAGTTGCAAAAAGACGACGCAAGCCTGGGCAACGTCATTGACCGTGACCGCATTGCGCGCTTGCCGAATGCGAATCGCCAGGCGACCGACCTTCTTAACCTCCAGCCCGGAGTCACTAGCGGAGGCGAAGTCACAGGCGCGCGCGCAGACCAGAACACGTTCAATCTTGACGGCATCGATATTTCAGACAACGTGCTCGGCTTACCTTATAGAACGGTGATTCCGGTTCCGACAGAATCGCTCGACGAATTCCGAGTCACGGTGTCCAACCCCAACGCCACGTTCGGGCGCTCTGCTGGCGGGCAGATTACTTTCGTAACCAAGCGCGGTACGAATCAATTTCACGGCTCGCTTTATGAGTACTATCAAGGCGCTGTGTTGAACGCGAATACGTGGGACAACAACCGCATAGGATTGAAGCGACCGGCGGTTGTTGATAATCGCTTCGGCGGCTCAGCGGGAGGTCCCGTATGGAAAGACAAGCTCTTCTTCTTTTTCAATTATGAAGGTAGACGACTGCCCGGCACGCAAAAGCAAACCCGCGTCGTGCCGACCGATAGCCTTAAGAGCGGCATACTGAAATTCCGCGACGCTTCAGGAGGAATCATTACCGTAGACCCGAAGAGCCTGGACCCGCGCAATATCGGAGCGAACCCGCAGATACTGACGGCTCTCAGACTTTTGCCAGCGCCGAATGATAACTCTGTTGGCGATGGGCTGAACACCAGCGGGTTCACATTCAATTTCCCGACAACACTCGAATCCGACTACGCAGTGCTGAGACTCGATTACGAACTCAACAAGAACTGGTCAATCTCTGCGAAGGGCGCGGCGCAGGAAGCGAAGCAAACTGCCGCTTTTCAAACCGACCTCGTTAACCTGAGGGGAGGAGACAATACGCCATCGCGCCCGCGCAATCTGGTATTGTCTGCGACCGGCACGCTTCGCCGCAATCTGGTGAACGAGTTCCGCTACGGACACGTAGTTGACAATCAGATATTCGACAGTATTTCTCCGAGCACCATAGCTGGCTTCAACGTGGCCGTCGATATTGCAGGAGCGAACACGATCCACCCCTCTGCTCGATCAGCCTATAGATGTTGACACGCAGCGAGGGCGCAGACAGTCCATTATCAGCAAGGTGAACCAGTTCCTCGACAACGCGACATGGACGAGCGGAACGCACACGTTTCAGTTTGGAGGAGACTTCCGCCGCATCAGCACATTCCACTTCCGCGATGATAAGGTGGTAGGCTCCGTAAGCACGCCAGTCGCAGAAATCGGAGCGAGCGGCAACGTCTCGATTCCCGCTTCCGAGCGTCCTGCCAATCTCCAACCCGGCGACGTTGCTCGATACAATCAACTCTACGCGGCGATTTTGGGAATCGTAGATCGCGTCTCTTATCTGGCAGTGCGCGACGCTGACCTTCAGCCGCTGCCGATTGGGACGGGGCTTGTCAACGACACGATACTGCATCACTGGGAGTTCTACTTCGCAGATGTGTGGAAGGTGAAGCCTTCATTCACGCTGTCGTATGGGTTGCTCTACCAGTGGCACACGCCTCCGACAGATTCGCAAGGCAGGCAATCAGTCGCTATCTTCAAGGACTCGGGGAAGCTGGTAGACGTCAATGATTACCTGCGAGCAAAAGAAAGCCGCAGCCGAGCAAGGCGAAATATTCAATCCCGATCTGGCTTATGTTCCGATCAAGGATGCGGGGCGCGACGGTGTGTTTGATATAAACCGCAAAGATTTTTCGCCTCGCGTCTCTGCCGCGTGGGAGCCGTCGTTCAAAGCAGGCTGGCTCGGCAAATTCTTTGGCGACCGCAAGACAGTAATTCGCGGCGGCTATTCGCTCACATACGATCGCGCGAATACTGTTGCGACGGTTATCATCCCGATGCTCGGCGTAGGGTTTGCGCAGACGCTTTCGGTTTTGGGGCCGAAGAATAACAACGGCGACCCGTTGCGCGCAGGCATTGACGGCCCGATTCCCGTGCCTGTTAATACTGCGGCGACCCCGCCCATCGTTCCTGATAAACCATTCGGCGAATTGCTTTCGTTTCTTGACAACCCCAGGCTGCTAGACCCTCGCAATCACAACATAGACTTCACGCTTCAGCGCGAGCTTCCCTGGAAGATGCTGATTGAAGTCGGGTACGTCGGAAGACTCGGGCGCGAGCTTTACCAGAGCTACAATCTCAACTCGAATCCTTTCTTTTTCAAAGACAAAAAATCCGGCCAGATATTCGCCGAAGCTTTTGACAATGTCGCCACTGAATTGCGCGGCGGCGTGGCGGCGGACAAGGTGAATGTCGCAACCCTGGTTCGAAAACCAGCTTGGCGCGGGCACAACCGGAGTGCTTGCAGGAGCCTTCACGGGCGACTTCATATCCGGCAACCTCAACAACATTTGGAATCTCGGCATAGATTTCTTCACGCCGACTCCTTATAACAATCAGCAGGCGCTTGACCTCTTCTTCCGCGCCAATGGCGGAAGGTCGAATTATCACGCGATGATTTTGAGCTTGCACAAGCGCAGTTCAAACGGCCTGACGTTTGATCTTAATTACACGCTGTCGAAATCGCTTGATCAGGTAGGCGCTGTTCAAAATTCAGCGAACGAACTCGCGAGCAGCTACTTTCCTGACGTGGAGTATGGCCCGTCATTTTATGATCGCAGGCACGTGCTGAACGCGAACTGGATATACGACCTGCCGTTCGGCAAGGGGCGTCATTTCAGCACAGGAAACTGGGCAGATCATCTGACGAGCGGCTGGTATGTTGCGGGCATTTATCAGGCCGAGAGCGCGCAGCCTCTTCAAGTGACTCAGAATTTCTCCGGGCAGACATTTGGCGGCACGGTGATATTCGGCTACGGCACAGGAGCGATACCTACGGCCAGAGTGAGCACGGGAAATAACGATGGCGTAAAGGGGTCGAACAACATCGGAACCAACTCTTCGGGAAAGAATGTTTTCAGTAATCCCGAACAGGCGTACAACAGCTTCCGGCCAATTTTGCTCAGCAAGGATGGCCGTGCCGGACGAGGGGTTCTAAGAGGACTCGGAAAGTGGCAGGTGGATATGTCGCTGGGCAAGCAAACGAAGATAACCGAGCGAGTGAGCTTCGCGCTCTCGTTCGATTTCTTCAATCTATTTAACCATCCAAACTTCTTAGACCCGGTCCCGAATCTGGAGGATAGAACTAACTTCGGAGTAATCACCACGCAGATTGTTCCGAACCCCAACGGCTTCCCACTGGCGCAAACCTTTTACAGGCCGAGGGCTATTCAAATTGGCGGGAGAATACAGTTCTAAACTCTCGCGCTTTCAATAGCGAGGCCGTGCGGCACGGCCTCGCTAAATTCTCGCCTTCCCCAAAACAGCTTTCCGTTTATTAGTGTTCATCTTCTATTCATCTACTGTGAGTTACCATATAGATGTAGAGATCAGGCCGTTTTTCGGCAGAAAAAATCGTCAAGTACAGACCAGCTAGATTGTTTGTTTTCAAGGAGTGTGCAATGCGTGTTAATCGAAAAATCTCTCGTGTCGTAGCCGGGGCCGCAGCATCCGTGTTGGCTCTGGCCGTTTTTGCAGTCGCGCAAGCTACGCAGCGTGATGCTTCATCAGGAATCCGTGTCGATAACTTCGGCTGCATCAATGAGAAGTTCTATCGCGGAGCGCAGCCTCAAGATAGCGACTATAAAGACCTTGCCGCGCTCGGCATAAAGACGATCATTGACCTTCAGCAAAACGGCGAGCGCAATGAGCAGCGAATGGTTGAAGCAGCGGGCATGAAATTCTATCGCATAGGGCTAAGCGATTCGTCCTGGCCTTCGGCGGAAAAAGCCGCGCAGTTTATAAAGATAGTCAACGACCCGGCCAATCAGCCTGTGTTCATTCACTGTCACGGCGGGCGACACCGCGCTGGCATTATGACGGCAATCTATCGCATGACACATGACGGATGGGATGCCGATCAGGCTTATAAAGAGATGAGGCAGTATGGCTTCGAGCGCGGGTTCGGCCACGGCTCGCTCAAAGATTATATTTATGACTACTACTCGCGCTTGGATAAGAAGGCGAAGGGAGTGGTCGTCAACGCCGACAATAAGTGAATCGGTCGAGTAAATATAGACTTGGGTCTAAAGCCGTTAAAGCGAATAATTTTTCAGCAGCCTTAATTACTTTAGACCTTTCTATAAAACCGCGAAGTCAGCGCATTGCCGCAAGGGCATCTGCCAGGCGCTCTACGACCTTGAGCAGTGACCTTCCCGCTTCGTTGAACCTGTTAGCCGCAGCCTGATTTTCGGCTGTCTCGCCTATGATTGCTACGCCTGATATGTAAGGGTAGTAACTTCTCAACGTAGGACTCAAGCGAAAATCTGCTTCAAGCTTATCAAGCCCTTCACGCACGTTGCGAATGCTTGCTCTTATCTTCGTTTTACTTGCTCTGTTCTGCTCAATTGAAGTTGTCGATGATGCATCGAGACCTGTTGTCGCCTTGTCAGCCGATTCGATATCTTTTGCGATGCCTCCGAGCAAGTAGAGGAATTGTGTCAGGGTCTTGATCTGGGCGGCGATTCGGTTACGACCGGCCTTTATTTCAACCGCTGATTTTTCAGCAGTCTTTGCAGCGCTCGCGCTACGCCTTGGAGCACTGCGACTGCGTCTCTGCGCATCCGCCGTTGTACACAATGCGGTTATTATACAAGCCAGAACTATAATGACAGCCTTTCTCATATGCCTGTTCTCCTTTGTATGTATCTTTATTCAAGCTATATCCATCAAAGCAACACCGTCAAGCGTGTCGAGTTCATTGCAGCGCTTCGATCCACCATTGCTCCAGAGGCTTAAAGCTACAGCAACGTATTAAAACAACACTGAAAAAATTACACAGTGTGAGCCATCGGCATTTTGCGGCCGGTTGTTGAAATTATGAAAACAAGTGGGTTATCAGTAATAAAGGAATATTGATACACGGCCTTTCGCGATGTGCACAGCGTTTGCACCTTATCTATGAAGGATGAGCAAGAGGTTTGAAAATCAAATGAGAGCGACTGCCGGACGCAATTGGTGCGTTAGTAATTTGAAAACAGGAGATCGATCTTCTGCTCGCCTCTCAACTCTGACGGTAAATCCTGATTCAAAGGCATCCTGTCAAAAACTGAGACGGCTTCAGTTGCTTACAGAGTGCAGCCATCCGGCTTTCAATCTAGATGAAACCAATTTCACTTTAATTTGGAGAACATTATGAAAAAAATGTCGGTTTTGAAATCCTTCGTGATGTTAATGTGCCTGACAATGACCGGTTCTGTTATGGCATATCAAAATGATTCGCGCATGGCGCAAACGCAGATAGCGTCTGGTCAGAAGATAAAGCTACAGGGCATGGTCGTCAAGCGAGACAGCAATAGTTTCGTTCTGCGCGATATGAATGGGTCTGAGTTCAATGTGCAGCTCGGCGGCACGACCAAGGTGGAAGAAAAGAAGAGCAATCCATTCCGTGGCTGCAAGAAATATTCTACGGATCAAGTGATTCGCGGCCTTTATGTTGAAGTCGAAGGGCGCGGCGATGGCTTCGGGCGCGCTCGTTGCCGACAAGATAAAATTTTCCAATGACTCTCAGCGAGTAGCTATTTCGATTGATTCGCAAGTAGCGCCGGTTGAGAATCGAGTGGGTCAGGCAGAAACACGTCTGTACGGAAGCTGAACAGAATGCGCAGCGTCTGTCGGGTCAGGTCGAAGAGTTGGCGCAGGTTGCCAATCTAGCCAACGGTGGAGCGGCGGCAGCGCAGAAAACAGCCAATGCTGCTGCGGAAGGCGTGAACAAAACCAACGACCGAATCACATCGTTGGACGATTTTGAAGAGAAGAAGCTTGCAACCATTAACTTCAAAGTAGGAAGCGCCGTGCTTACGCCCGATGCCAAGACAATGCTTGATGAAATTGCGACTCAAGCCAAGACCGAGAAGGGCTTTGTGATTGAAGTGCGAGGCTTCGCTTCAGCCGATGGCTCTGCGAGCATGAATGATCGTCTGAGCGAGCGCCGCGCAGACGCAGTTGTTCGCTATCTTGCTCAGCAGCATGAGATTCCTCTGCGACGCATCATACTTCCGTTCGGGTACGGAGAGGCGATACCGGTGGCCGACAACTCCACTCGCGAAGGGCGAAAACAGAATCGCCGCGTCGAGGTAAAGATATCTGGTCAACCGTGGCCTTTCGTCTCCGGTGAACGTGGAGCGTGAAAGCACTAGCGGAGACGGTCAATAAGACGACTGAAGCCTTTGAGTACGAGGCGCGACCCTGGGGTCGGACACGCTTAGCTATCAAAATTGGAAGCCGATAGTAAAGCGTCCCTCTCGAATCCATGGTCACGCCTCACGCTTCTTCAGATAACGTTGAGTGTTAGGGTTGATGTTGAATCTCAGTCAGGAGTAAAACCATCTTGCATTCACTATCGCTGATCATATCTTTAATCCTGTTGATGGGGCTGAGCGGATCGGCCAGCATAATCGGACAAGATCCGCCTCGACCAAAGAGCCAGCCCCAAAAGAGCCTGCCCCGAAAGACCCGCTCAGGATCAGGATGATTCCATACGGCTCAGTTCGCGACTGGTCACGGTACCGGTTTCTGCGTCGGACGCATCCGGCCAACCCGTCAAGGATCTGAAGACTGAAGACATTGTGATTGAAGAAGAAGGACAGCCACAGCAAGTCGTCTCGCTTGGCGAACCTGGAAAAACGCCTGTCGAAATAGCCCTGCTTTTCGATCTTTCAGGCAGCACTCACGGACAATTTGCATTTGAACAACAAGCGGCTATTCGGTTCATCAAAGAGGTGCTCAAGCCGAGCGATGCGATCTCGTTGTTTTCAATCGGGATTACGCCAAAGATGGTAAGAGCGCGCGCCACGGGCGGCCAGGAAGCTATTGCAGGACTCATGGCTATGGCACCTATGAAGGAACCGACAGCCTTCTTTGATTCAGTGTCGACGGCCGCGCACTATCTGAATAAAACCTCTGAGGTCGGGAAGTCGGCGCGTGCTCGTAGTAATCTCTGATGGCGAAGAAAATTATAGCAAGAATAATCTGATCGGCGATGCGCTCCGGGAGTTACAGAAAAACGATTGCCTTTTCTACTCAATCAATCCGAGCGGGGGAGGAATCAGGCTGAACGTGATCAGCACCAAAGGGCCAGGGTTTTATGGAGTCCATGGCATCGCAAACCGGAGGGCAAGCATTTAACCTCACAAAAATTGAAGAAGTGGACTCCGTTTTCCGCCAGATCGCAGAAGAGCTTCAAGCGCAATACCTGTTCGGCTATTACTCAACCGATGAACGAAACGATGGCGGATTCAAGCGAATTACTGTGCGTGCGCCAAAGAGGCCAGATCTGCGCATACGCTCGCGTCAGGGTTACTACGTGCCGAAGCCTTGAGTTACATCTGGTAGCCCGTGACAATTTTACCGCTGGATATTGATCTCTTTGCTCATTGCTATCTGCCTTGTTGACTTACCAATATCCATCCCATACGCTAGAAATGTGACCTTCTGAGTATTCTCACCTTCTTTGCAGGAGACAGATATGGCTAAAGAATTTCATTGTTCAGATGTGATGCAGGGGTGTGACTATGTAGCACAGGGCCAAGATGAAAATGAAGTAATGCAAAACGCCGCACAGCACGGAAAAGATGTGCACGGACTTAATGAAATCCCCGCTGATGTTCAGCAAAAAGTGCGTTCAGGCATTCACGATTCGAGTCAATGTGATAAACAATCTGCAAAAGCCTGAGAAGAGTTGCGGACTTGAATCTTTCGGGGGGAGGTGAACTGTTGGCTTTGGGTCTTGGTTCACCTCTTCTTATTCCGCCGGACTTATATCAGACAGGGGATTAACAAAATGGCGAAGAAAGGCAAAGCAGAAAAAGAAGGCGCACAGCAAGACCAACCAGAGACTGCAAAAAGCATTAAGGACGTAGACCTGATGGGCGATGTCGCGACGATAGTAGGCACAGCTATCGGGGTAATTGGAGGGGCCGCAGGCTTTGTAGGTTCAAAGGTAGCCGAAGCTATTACTGGTAAGTCAGGAAAAAAGCCAGCGGCGAAGAAGGCAGTGGCGAAGAAAAGTAGCGTTAAAAATATTTCTTCAAAGCAGATTGACAGAAACAGTAGTGCTGCGAAGAAGGCGAGTAGCAAGAAAGGGGCTGCTAAAAAGACAGGAAGTCGAAAGAAGACCGGCGCAGCCGAGAAGAGAGGCAGTAAGAAAACCGCATCTCGCAAGAAGTGAAGCCTCTGATGATGGAAGCCTCTTACGCTGTCTGCCGCTAATTCTTTCGAGGCTAAGTGATGCTCTATGATTGAGTCTATACCTTTCGCGCTATTCTACTGAAACGATGCGGTCAAGACATCGGGCTGGCGTTTATCAGGGTCCAACGCAGAAGCGAGATGCGTTGAAATCCATAGCAGATGAAATCGAATTCCTGCTCCTGCAAGCCCCGCGTAATCGCTCAGAAAATATCCGTCTCTGCTGACCTGAGCGGCAAATATGGGAGCGGGTCGGGCCTATGGAGTTTACGGGCAGCTTCATTTTTGAATAGAGAAAACCTGCTCCGAGAGCGCCTGCGTCATCAATCAAGAAAGGCATAGCCCATAACCTTGCTGTTTTCTCATTTAAGTGTAGATAGGCGTGTAGATTGTAGAAAAAAAGCAACCGCAAATATTAGAATATATGGAGCCAGCGAAGGGACTCGAACCCTTGACCTCCGGTTTACGAAACCGATGTTCGTATGTTTTTGAGTGTTCACGGTTGTTGTAAAATAGCTAAAAACCCCTTATTTTACAAGCTTTTTTTGATTGCTTTGTTCATGTCTGTTAATGTATGATTCTCCTTGTCGAGCTTCAATGTTTGACCATTTGTTTGACTTGGAGGCTATTATGGCAAGGCATCGGACAGGCGCGGCGATAGTCAAATGGAAAGAGAAAAACGGTAAAAGAATTAAACTCTGGTATGCCTGTGTGAGTTATTTTGATGAGCAAGGCAAGCGGCGACAATGGCTCAAAAAACCTGACGAAGGCAATACTAAAACTGCTGCTAGAGAACTGGCAAAGAAGATGCTAGATGAGCTTGAAGGGCAGGGAGAGAAAGCGATTGATTCAGCTAATATGACCTTTGCTCAACTTGCCGAGTTCTATAAAGAAACCTACCTTGTTGATCCCGAATATATAGATGGTCGTAAAGTCGTAGGCTTGAGGAATAAATATGATTTTGAACTGCGACTTAATGTGTTAAAGATTTTTTTCAGAGGACGCAAACTACGCTCTATAACTCACGGAGATTTAGAGAAGTACAGAACAACACGGCTCAAAACTCCTATTGTTGTTGGTAGAAATACACGAGGCACAGATAAACCGGGAAATCCTGTGCAACGTCAACGCTCTATAGCTACAGTCAATCGTGAACTTAGTTTGCTACGTAGAGTTTTCAACGTGGCAGTCGAAAATGGATGGATGCTAAAAAATCCATTTAGTATGGGAAAGTCCTTAATTAACCCCGGCAATGAGAAACCACGCGAAAGGATATTAACTAAACAAGAAGAAGATAAATTGATTGCTGCGTGTACAAACTATCGCGCGCACTTGAAACCCATTATCATCTGCGCTTTGGATACAGGAATGCGTCGAGGTGAGATGTTCAAGCTCAAGTGGAGTGATATTGATTTTGCGAATCGAATGATTTTCGTGAGGGCATTTAACACAAAAACGATGAGAGAACGTCAGGTAGCGATGACCGAAAGACTTTCTCAAGAACTTGTCAAAATCTATGAAAGCTCTAACAAGAGTTCCGATGAGCTTATATTTAATATTGCTACCAGCATAAAAACAGCATTTACTAAGATAAAGCAAATAGCTGGTGTTCCTGATTTGAGGTTCCATGATCTAAGGCATACCCATGCTACAAGGTTAGTTGCTGCACATATCTCTTTGTCAGAAGTTGGAAGGGCGTTAGGACATACTCAAGCTAACACAACTTATAGGTATGTAAATGCGAATGTAGAGACTGCTAGAAGGGCTGCTGCTGCACTTGATGAGTTTAATAATATAGATATAAAGAACGAGAGGTCAGTAATCAATTGATAGAGTAGAAGGACTAATCATGAAAGATGAGATTGATGAATATGCACAAATCATAAGAAATCTATTAGTGAAGACCGCACTAGAAATAGGTAAGAATTCTAGTCAATTTGAATATGATGCCAAGCAGGATTTGATGGATGCTGCGGCTAAAATTGGAAATATAGAAGGTGTACACAAAATCAAAGCAGAGGGGCAAACTGATTTCCTTTTTGTAGTTCAGACTCCCGTAGGGAACGCTGTTATATACTATCAACCTCAAGCTGCGGCAGAAATGATATATAAGAAGTATGATGAGGAAATTACGAAGCATCTAGATGATATAGGGCTTGAAGATGGAGGCGAAGAAGCGTTACGGTCTGATTTTCATAGATATTGGATGTATCAACAAAGTTCTGAAACTATCGAAACACTATCTAGGCAGATGTATGTTGAATTTGAAGATGCTGTGATAAACCTTCCTAAGATTGCAATAAGCCTTCAAGAGTGTATATGGAAAGAAAGGGCAAGACATTTCGGACAATCTGAATCAGAAGGAGCTACTAGAAAAATCATTAAGAACAAAATAGAGGTTCTAAATAATAAGCGTTTAGACCGATGGAAAGAGGAATTGCAAGATATTAAAAAAGATGAGGGAAAATATCTTCTACGAAGATATGATGAACTGCATTTGGTTTGTAAAAAGATAAAGAAGTATCATAACTCTCAAAGAAAACTGTATAAAGAAAATTATTTGCGTAAAGGTTATAACCAAAAAAAATGGGAAACCATTTGGATTGATATTGCCAAACACTTCTATAACAACCAACCAGAAGATTTTTTAATACTTTTTGCCAGTCTTGATGGTTATATTAATACTCCATCAAAAATAGCGTATTCACGATTAGCAACGGAAACGAATTACAGCAAAGTCTATCTTGAAAAACTTATTTCAAAAGAAAGAAGTGTCCAAAAGCAAAGAATGAAAAAACCGGACATTAAGCAAATATAAAATATCCGGTTTTTCCTCCTGCCAATTCGGACAACCGGATATATAGCCAGTATCCTTATACAGAAATACACAACATGATTTACCTTGTAGCCAGTGATGAACACTGCTGCCCAGATCACTACTAGCTATTTCATTTTCAGGAGAAAAGATAATGAGCACTACTATAGAACAAGCTTCAGAAATGATGACCGAGAAGCAATTTTTGCAAAAGATAAAGGCTTCTCGTGGAACATTACACAAATGGAAAAAGCAAAACCTTATCTCTTACTACAAGGCCGGACGGAAGCTCTTATATGATGAGCGTAGTATCCAAGATTTTAAGAAAAACTGCATCAAATTCATAGCAGCTAGATCGAAGACAGATGAATAATTACAGATGATAAAAAGGCAGCCATCGTGTGGCTGCCCTTTTCTCTTAATGGACTAAAGAGATTGATAGGAGAGTGGTCGTTCTTACTTTCCTATCAAGTGGCCCTGTAGCTCAAACGGATAGAGCGCGTGCCTACTAAGCCGACGATCCCAGTTCAAGCCTGGGCAGGGTCACAATTTAACAAATCTAGTCTATGCATATATTAACACACCTATTGAGAATCGAATCACAAAAATCAAATCTCTGATCGCTGATTATAGGAGCAGCTAAAGGTGGACGATGAAATACAACAGAATGACTCTGACAATCTAACTATTGATCTTCAATTAACAAAATTAAAAGCAAAGTGGTCAGTTTACTCTCACGGTGATCTTAAACAACGAGTCAAAGAAATTGGCAGCGACAAGTATTTAATCGAGGGTTTATTACCAGATAGATCATTAGGATTGCTTGTAGGAGATTCAGGCTTGGGCAAGAGTGCATTGGTTTATCAAATGGCTGTTTGTATTGCGGCAGGAATTCCATTTCTAGGCAGAGCGGTTAAGCAAGGTCGCGTACTATGTATGGACTTTGAAAATGGTATAGGCCAAGTAGATGAGATTCTTGATAGCTTATATCAGCATCTTGGCCTTAGTGAGCCGCCAAAGAATTTGATTCTATGGAATATCAATGATGCTGAATCGAAGTATGGACAGCATGGACATACTGCTCTTGATATTATCCGAGAAGCAAAACCTGATTTAGTGATTATAGATTCTCTCACTGGAATGTTTTCCGATATTGAAGAAAAGAACTTGACTGCGCTAAATGCCCTTCATCAACTCCGAAAGCTTATTAGAGAGTTTGGAACTTCAAGCTTGGCTTTACATCACATAAAGAAGCCTTCGGATGATCCAAAGTATGCGCCTAAACCGCTAGAAACTTGTTCTAATGTTAGAAATTGGTTCCTGCAAGCTCGTGGCGCTCGCGCTATAATCAACGGAACAGACATCAGGCTTGGAGTAGATATTCCTGAGTTCGCCAATTTTCAAATAACTGATGGGAAAAACAAAGAAGAGATTGCTTTAGTAATGCGAGGCTTTGGCAGAGTCAGAGGCGATATACCCTTGATATATCTATCGCGCCATTGTGATGAGAACGGAGAGCCTTTAGGCTATGGAGTCGTTAAGAGTACAAGCCTGTTATTCAATAAAGAGCGAGAAGAGGCATTGGCTAAACTATCGGAAAAGTTCAAATTCAAAGATGCGAAGCAGGCGCTAGGCAAGGCAGATCAGGCCACAACGGATTTTTTGAATAAATGTATTGGTCTAGGGCTGGTTCGCAAGATAGGCAAGAAGGAAGGCTACGAAAAGCTGTGAGAGTAGCGGAGTAACCGGAGTGTGTCCATAAGGTCTTTATATTGAATAAGTTATTACTCCGGTAGCTGACGGAGTGCAACGGAGTAGATGGAGTGAGTTTTTAGTTACTCCGGCTCACTCCGGCCTACTCCGTAAGGTGACGGAGTAATAAATAATGATAATAAAGAAGATATAGCCATACTCCGGTTACTCTGGTACTATAGCACGAAGACAAGTACGAGGTGGGCTATGTGTTCAACCCTGCGATTGTGGCATCAAGATTTAGCTGTCTATCAACCATGAAGTACAAGTTTACATAAGGTTATAGACACGAGCCTATAATACTTTGGCTAAAAATCTGCTTAAAAAGTAGGAAAGTTGTAAATTAATGATTTCCGCATTGTAGTATAGTGTACGCGATAGTATGAAAACACCGAGAGAAGGAGAATCATGGTTTTTCGTTGATGAATCAGGCGACCCAACTTTTTATGATCATAGGGGTAATTATATTGTAGGACAATCAGGATGCTCTCCAATACTTATATTGGGATTTATTACAACTCATGATCCTCATACCGCTCGAAAAGCGATATTAGAACTTCAACGGAATATAATTGCAGATCGCTATTTTGAGCATATCCCCTCGATTACAAAGACCGCTAATGCGTTTCACGCTAAAGATGATACACCGGAGGTTCGATACCTTTTCTATAAGCTACTTAGTTCATTGAATTACAAAGCGCAATTCATAGTTGCACGTAAAATAGAGCGCGTATTCAGAAATAATTTCAATTCTAAGGAAACTATGTTTTACGATCACCTTACTTCATTGCTACTTCAAAACTGCCTGCATAAATGCACAAATAATTATGTATATTTATCCCAACGTGGTTCGCGCGACCGCCAAGCTCCTTTGGCAAATGCAATCAAGAGAGGAATACGACGATTTGAGAAGCAGAATAAGACATCGGTGGTTACTAACATTCAAATGCAAACTCAAACACCTAAAGGAGAGCCTTGTCTGAGTATTATTGATTATATGAATTGGGCTGTATATCGAGCTTATACGAAAGGAGAGATGCGATATTACAAATTCATAGAAGACAAAGTGAGTTTCTTAATGGATATTTACGACCATAAAAAACATCCTAAGAATAAATACCATCGAAAACATCCTTTTGACGTAGGTAAAGCCACCCCGCTGTAGCTAGTCCCGTTTACCGGGAGCACGGCATGTAGAGCCGACTTTCGCACACAGAAGAGTGGCTTAACTATCCATTACATTGTATGTCAATACCTATTCACATACAAGATACTAAATGTGCCATTTTCTATAAAACTATACAACATATAGTAGTTGAATTCTGTTAAAACCACTCTTGTTGCGTATATGATAATGCTGAATAAATATTCTCTATTCAGGATATAGTAGGGAAATATCTTCTTCCGAAGGGTTTCTTATGAGAGGATCAATACTTTAAAATGAGATTCCTTTATATTTTTAAGCAAATTTGATTCCATCTTATCTCGTTATTTTACAATAGGTTAAGCCCTGTGCTTTCCTTTTGAAAGGCAAATTCTAGTTATTCCAATAATCAATAATGAAAAGCTCATAAACTATTGAAAGCACAAGATTAACAACGGAAAATTTATGCCGTTAAGGTTCTATGTTTTCCTTTTGGAAAACACTCAATCTGGAATTAGTTTCTAGTTAGCGGAATTGTCATTCTAGAGTATTTTATCAATAGATTGTTTAGAAACGTTAAAATTGCCTTTCCTTTCTTTCGAGGTTAGAAGTTTATAAGTTCTTATTCTTTGGCCTATGGTTTAGCTTCTACCTTCTAATAAAAGGATTCTCCATAGAAAAATCTCTATAGGAATAGATTGTGGATGTTCTTACGGACAATCAGGCAGAGAAGTATTAAGATAAATATCTAAGGATAGAGCTAGTATCGTACATAGGTACTCTATCTCTTCGGAGGGGGAGGCTGTGGGATTGGTCTTACGCTCGGACGAGGAGAAGTCGGCGGCGGATTTACATTTCCGTGCTTAGTTGTTCCTTCACGAATGGCCTGATAGCTTGGTGTGATCGTCTTTGCGTTCATCTAAAACTTTCTCCGTCTCCTTCTCTATTGCTGCTTTATCCATTTTTTCAGGTGCAGATTGAATTACAGGAAGCTCTATACTTAAATCATCTTTATTCCTCGCCAAGTAAACAACACTGCTTTCATAAAGAAAGTTACCTGCTAAAGAATCTCCACTTTCAGAATCAAAATTATTGTAGACTTCAACATCTCTCAATACAAGCTCTCTTTCTTTCTCTGACTCTGAGAAAGTATTAATCCATCCAAAATAAACCAAATTCGTTTTATGATCCCTTACATATACCCATTGTGAAATTATGTCGGGGCTATTATGGAAGAAATCCCAAACGTCTTCATCTCCAAACCTTCTAGTAACGTTAAGGAATCGCCCAATTCTATGTATAAACTTATGTGTATAAACTGCTGCTGCTACAAAAGCAAGCACCACGCCTACGAAACAAGCTAGTAAAATCTCTCGCCATTGTAGGGGAATCTTTTCGTCAGAAAAGGCTTGGAGTGCTGTTAAACTGATGTGGGATACCCCCCACTTATCGAGAATGGTGGCAATAAGAAATAGAATACCGTAACTCAATACAGAGAACACGGCTATTTCCAGTATGTCCTCTAACTCTTTTGCGCTTCGCTTCCCTAACAGCTTTCGATACAACAGGCTTGTCAGAACACCGGGTAAAGCTAAAAATACGATACGAATTAGAAAACTGGTCAAATCCATTGTTACCTCTTAGGAGGTTCGGTGTTTGAATATCAGCCAAGATATGCCATTCAATCCTAGAAATCAAGGTATTCAAACACTTTCAGGCTTTGGCTTATTGTGCAGTTTTCTTGGCAAGTTCATCTTATCATCTACAAGAACATCCATAGATACTTTTACCAGCCTCGCATAAGCCAATAATACCAACAAGGAAGGTTCTCTTTTTCCGCTTTCAAACTGTGATATGTGACCGGGATGAATCGAAGCTTCGAGAACATCATTCTGCAATCGGTCTGCCATCTGTTCCTGAGAATAGCCTAATAGCTCTCTTACCTGTTTGAGCTTACTACCCAATAACTTTGGTTGAAGCCTTCTCCCTCGTCCCATCAGAAGAAACCTCCTGATGAGTTCAGTAATTTAAGCTTGCAAAAGCTTCTATTTGGAAGTATAGATGGATTGCTTTGTTGGGTTGCCGGAAAGTGAATAACTCTCCGGCAAGTCTTCATCCGAAACCTTTTCGTGAAGACTTATTCATTTTCAAATTGGACATAGAATAGCATAAAGGAAAGAAGGTTCACTATGAGCCGTTTTATAATGCGTGTTCTTAAAATAGTTATTGCAGGTAGCCTTGTTCTATTTGCTTCTTGCGACTCAGATAGTCCAAAGAATGAGGATAAGGCTGCCCAATCAGATGATCTAAAACGAGAACTTTTTGATCCAATTGTTCCACTAGCTGATGGCGGCGCTTATGTCGTTTCAAACGGTGAAATCTGGTATTTGAGAGGCGGCGAGGCCATCAAAGTGAAAAAGGTTGAGAAGCTCTCGGCCCAACTCCCAACGGAATCTAAGACTCTCCTAAAAACAAAACTTGAGAAATCGCTTTGGGCATTGTGGAGGAATGAGGTTGAAAAATCAGGGCGTGCAGTGCCAGATGACGAAGAATCGGAACCGCCTGATCCTAGATAAGGATAAAACCTGTGAAAAGATACCTCTCTATTTCATCTCTAGTAAGAATAGTTGATGCTGGATTACTGTTCTATGCACTCAAACGTCACGCCTATGATTACTATACATTGCTACGTTGGATAACTTTTGGAGTAGGGGGTTATTCTGCTTTCCTCGCATTCAGAGAGAATAAGAATGAATGGGGGATTATCTTAGGGCTATTAGCTCTTTTGTTCAATCCAATATTCTTAGTTAGCTTTCATAGAAAAACTTGGGCATACATTGATGTAGCAGCAGGTGTTGTACTCCTAGTTTCTTTATTTTTCGTGCAAGAAAAGAGCAGCGAGAAATCATTGGAAGTAAATAAAAGGGACGACCGTTGTTAGATGAATTGCCAGTAGATGTTCAGGTAATAAATATGACAGAGAAGTTAAGAGTTTACGATCTAGCGAAAGAATTAAGGTGCAGCAACAAGTTTATCATTGAAGAAGTGAAGCGCGAGGGAATAGATGTTAGTGTGCCTTCGGATACTATAACTTCTGATGTGGCAGAGCGTATACGGGTTAAATATGCTCCTAAGACTGTTGACTTCGGGCATAAGAACATTTCTGTAGAAAGTTATCATGTTGATTCTATTGTTCGAGAATGTTGGAGAGCATACCCGGTACGAATTCTAGGGCATTCTACTTGCGGGTCGTGTAGCGAGCCAACTGTATTAGTACAGAGTATGGAAAGTGGTTTTATCACTCGTAATTGTCCTAAATGCAACCTTCATGACACCCTACCAGAGAGTATCTTTAGAAATAATCTTGACCTTTGGGTAGCTTGCCCTAGATGTAAAAAGCGAATGGAGCCAGATGTTCTACTAGATAAGAATTACGGCTATGTGTGCCGCTCTTGTAACGTAAGTATCGCATTGTTTGAATTATTGCCACGATATGAAGACTTATAACCGCTGCAATAAGTTCAAAAAATCATAGCTCAACTTGATTAAGGGAACCTATCAAAGTTTTGCGGCAACCCCTAGACAACTATTTATAGCACTCTATTCGAGTCGGCTATATTGATTAAAAGCCATTCTTAGTTATTCTGAGAATCAAATTCAATCTTTCTCAGATTCTATGATCTTCAAGATCGCTTTTACCTTAGCTGGCTTGACATACATTCAAGATAGTAAGTATCCGAACGAACATACTAGGATGGCTATGAATAAACTCTTAAAATCAAAAAATACTTGTGACCTGCTTTGTAGTTTGATATACAATCGCGCAGACAAATATTAATTCGCCAAGAAGTCCCGGCGATATAGTTGGTTAAATTGATTACACAAACTTAGGCTCTAAGTTTCAGACCTAGCAGTAATGCAGCAAGCATCAACAATGTCCCAGAGCCTAAGTCAGAGGGGATGCTTTGTTGATTTGTTTGATGACCGCCACATTCACCTTCATAGTCTTCAATACATCCTGCTGTCCAACAGCTACAGGCATATTCTCCCCCTTGTACATGGCCTGCAAAGACAGGAAAGGATAAACACACGATGAGCGTTAAGGTTGCCAACAGTCGTTTCATTACTTCCTCCTTCGCGCGATTCTATCAACAAACTTTAAGTAACTTTGCAACAACTCAGGAGTTGGGGAGTTGGCTTATCAGACAAGCAGAAATTGCACAAGCATTTCGAGAGAGAGAAAAGCTTGAAGAAATTAGTACGATTCTCTGTAACTTCCCGCTAAAAGAAGTACAGACCATAGGCCAGTATTATAAAGGGCTATGCGTTCACCATCGAGGCGAGGATGCCCAAAGTATATTTGAACAAGTCGTGGAGGATTCAAGGACATATAAGGCCAAAGCATTGATGTCTCTTGCGGCAGTTGAAGCTAGGAAAAGAGAGTATGGACGCGAACATAGCTACTTCTTACAATCAATCAAATACGCAAATAACATATCCCTTATAATAGAAGCTTCTCGATGCATTGCTATCGTAAAAGCAAAAGAAGGATTTCGTCGGGAAGCACTAAAAGATATTGAAAGCTTGTTTCCATTAGTCAAGTATGCAACTCCTAACATCTATTACCAGTATCTCAACTCGTATGCAGTAGAACTTGGGGAAGTAGGGCGTATACAAGAAGCTCAGAATGTTTGTAATATAGTCCTTGCATCACCTTATGCTTTTGCATATCCTGAGTACCGCGAGACTGGAGCAGAAATAGCTTTAAAGGGATATAAGTCTCGCTCCGTTGTATTAGTTCCAGAGCTACCTTTAAAAGTAAAAGATAATGTCGTTCTGATACCTGTAAATAATAATCCTAGCCTTCCTCAGCAGGAACGCGCCAAAGTATTAGACCTCCAAGCGTGGATAGAAAAAATGGTCAAAGAGCAAAACGACGAACCGAATGATGAAAACATTGACGAGATGGATAGAAAGGACTTGTTAGTAAAACTACTCGAACTTACTACCGTAGAAGATATTGATGAGGAAAAACTTCGCAAGGTAGTAAAGTACACAGTCGAGGTTATGACCAAAAAGTGATTACTTCTTACTTTTCTTGCTGACCTTATCCTTTGCTGCCAGTGACCGTACCGTATCAAGCACAACCTTTTGATGCTTCTTGGATTTGAGCTTGGCCGTATTTTGTACCAATTCTACAAGAAAGGGATTCAAGATAACCTTGTTGATGGTGTCGGCTAGAATCAGCAGATCAACGTTTGTATTCTCAGGTGTCTTTCCATAGGCTGCGGCAAAGAGTTCAAATCCATCAACTTCTAACGCTTGTGCCAAGATACTGATTGTTTCAACCGTCAGGTTGTTCTGAGTACCTTTAAGCAGACGGTTTATGTAGGTCTGAGAAAGGCCAGACAACGCCTGTAGGTCAGCAACTTTCAAGTTACGCTGCTTCATCACGCGATCAAGATACTCTGCAAGCGACTCTTTTATCATTACCTTCCTTTAGTCTTATAAGGCTATAAATAGCAATATAGGGTTGACAGCCTTCCACTCAATCAGTAACATGGCAATTGTTTTTAGCACATCCCTTGTAGTTGCTCAATAGGAATGGCTAGGGCATTTAGTTTTCTCCTTCTTGAGGCTGAGTGGCTTAGAGGGGGCGTGTACGATCTCTATGTCAGGGATGCAACCAACGTACACTCTCCCTCTTATTTTTAACTTATGGTCTTACATCGAAAACATCTTCTCAGCGAAAAGAAAAAGACGCTTGTTGCTGCTGCGCTGGCGAAGAAGATAGGATACCTGAGAATCACTGATATAGTACCTTCCGGTATTGTTGAACACCTAGAAACCCAATCCTTCAACCCTCATAGAATCATAAGCACTAAGAATAAATTATTTCTTGTTAAAGAAGGATCAGTAGAAATATGGCATACACACTATGACAAGTTAGTGAAAACTTTAGGATCAGAAATGTTATTTGGCAATATGCCGCTACTTGGGCAAGTGATGATCGGGACAAGGGCTATCTCTGGAACTGAAGGAACTATCCTTGTAGAAATAACCACTAATAAAGCAATGGAGTTGATGAACTCGAATCCTCTAGCAATAACAGAAATGATAGGAACAAGGTTAGCAGAGATTGAAGTAGAACATTATAGAGCGGCTTTTCAGTTGGCAGATTCAAGAGTATCAGCACTTTTATTAGAACTAGCGGATGATGATCTAGTAATAGAAGGACTATCCCACAAAGAGTTGGCATTAAGAATAGGATTATATCGAGAAACAATAACCAATGTGCTTTCAGTGATGAAACAAGACAAACTCATAAAAGTTGGCCGTGAGCGAATAACTATACTTGATAAGCGAGCTTTGCAAGAGTTGAGCGAGTTCTAATGGCCGACAAGAAACAAACAGAAGCGAGTAACTATATTAGAAATTTGCTTTCTAGCCGGAAAGTTCACATTAGCCCTCGCACAATGATGTTTGAAGATCAGAAACAATGGATCGTATACACAAATCAGGGTAGGGAACTTGGCATAGATACGGCTTCAGGTGTATGGGTAAGGGCTTCTATTAATGAAAGCTGGCGATGTCTTGCTACCCCTTGTAATGTTAGTGGTGCGCTTCAAGCTATGGAATTCTTAACCAAAGAATAGCTTTAGTAGTAAGTATAGCAAATCCAGTTTGGCTGTCCCTGTGGATAAGTCAGAATCCTTATTTTGCAGCATCAACGCCGAAGTCGTAGAATGTGCGTCCATGCATGACTAGAGCATATTCGCCAGAAACCATAGGTTTAGCAAGTTTAACTCTGAACGACTTATAGTATGAATTTCCTCGATCCGGTATCTCCTCAATTGAAATATCTACAACACGTTTTTCGGAAAGTCCTGATTTTGATCCTGTGATTCCTACTCTAAACATTTCTATTTCTCGTCTGTCTGACTTAACATCAAACTTTACGAGTTGTAGTATTTCAGAAGGATGGGCATTTCCTCGTAACGGAACCTCAAATTCTGGAGAAGTGTTTGAAATACGAAGCTCTGCTTGCTTACCCTTAAGAGCATACCGTACTTTATGAGATAATGGATTGCTAAACATTCCACTCCCGCGCATATCAGGAGAGCTATACTTTAATTCTATTCGTTTATCTCCATTAATGAGGGTTGGGCCTTCTCTCTGTGCAATAACAATGGATGGGACTAGAAATAAAAGCACTAGAAAGAGGCAAGCGAAAAGAGGCTTTTTCATTTTTATCTCCTAAGTATCAGTTAGTTGTTTCCCAACCCGGTAGGCTCGTTGGTGTGAAGCGTAAAGATACTCCTCGCCTTCGTGGAATGTCAATCACTTAACCTATTTTAAGGAAATTACGTTATACTCAAAAGACAGAGGTAGATATGGCAACGAACTGTAAGGCAAGCTGCAAATGTGGTTATGAGGCAAAAATATTTGTCGGCGTGCTTGAGAGTATGGCTTGCACTAATAATTATTTTTCCCCCGCTTTATGTAAAGAATGCGGAAAAATGGGATCATCTCTTTTTGGAATAGATGCGCCTACCTGTGAATTTTGTCAAAGCACGAATATAGTTCGCTATGGTAATTCAGAATTAAGAGCCATTGATAAAGATGTCCAATACATTGATTTGACTAGCGGATTTTACTTTTGCCCACAGTGCAAAGATTATGGCTTAAACTTTGAAGATGTAGGCCCAATTTTCTGTTAAGTGATGATTGTCCCTTACACTAGCGAGTCGGCTAGATATGCTTATAGAAAAGATATTCTCTAACATAGCTGCCCAGAACTTACCCTTTGGCCTTTCAATTGACCGAACATCTACAACTGAGAAGCTGATTATGACAGCTAGAACACTCTTCTTCATCACAATCCTTGTGATGAACTGATCCTAGCTTGACATTGCAATCATCACAACGAGAAGGAAGGTTCTTAATATTATACTTATCCCATACAGTTTCTAAACCATAAGGGATACGCTTTTGATCTTCTAAGCAACTATCTGCTGATAGCATCTCTCGGTTGCAAGTTTCGCATATAGCCATAGATACCTCTAGGAGATGGAATATATCATATTTGATTTATAGTGATTAACAATCAAATTTAAGGAGAGTAGATGGCGTGGATTCTCAGCTTGCCCACACCGTTTAGTTATTTTCATTATAGCAAATTGCATTTCTATGAAGCTGTAGATAAACTGCGACTTATACTAATATCTAGAGAGTAAAATATGGAGAAAGATCAAAGTCATATGCCTGTAGATTCTGAGGAAATGCCCGACAAAAAGGGTATTTCCTATACTGAACTTCTACCAGTTAAGATTCTTAAAAACGCAATCAAAGCTGTGCCTGCTGTTCGTTATGCATTAGGCATTGCAGGAGTGGCCGCTGCTGTATCAATTGTTGCTGGCTTAGGTATGGACTATAGAGTGGCAGTATTTGGAACATTGATTATGTTTGGATTGATGTTCATTCTTGTTATGTTCTCTAGTTTTGCTAAAGAGTCGAGGAAAACAACTAGACCATTTGCGCTTGTATTATCATGGGCATTCTTAGTTCTTACGATACTTGCATCAGTATTTCTTATGACTAGTAGTTCATCACGATGATCGCGATGGATAAAGACGATGCAACTTAACACGAGCATCAGCAGCAGTGAATTGCCAGTCAATTGTCGCTCTCTCAGCATTGCGACGCTGCTCGTATGCCTCCACCTCTCGCCGAAGCATCTCTTCATCTCCTATACGCCGATCAAGACATTGCCGCTCAAGGATGCTCAATTCGATCTCTGCCATATTCAGCCAACTGCCGTGCTTCGGCGTTGGATGAAACTCCAACTTCTTCGCTATTCGCCTTGCCTCGCTTGGCTCGAACGCTTCATAAAGCGATGCTACCTTGTGCGTGTTGAGATTGTCGAAAACAACTCGAATTACCTCTGCTCCCGGGTATCGCTCATCAACCAACCATTTCATCTGATGCGCGAAGTCTACTTTAGTTCGTCGCTCGGTTATCGCAACGTGACGCCAACCCGCCTGTGGCTCACAGATCATAAACAAGTTCCGCACTCCGTTACGCTTGTACTCATAGTCATAGCGTTGTACTCGACCAGCTTTCGCTTTCAGACCTCTGCGCGTCTCGGCAATCAACTGTTTGCTGGTCTCATCAAAGTTCACTTTCGGGCGCTTTTCGTCATAAGGCTCAGCATACAAGTCCAAAACATCTTCCATGCAAGCGACAAACTCGGAATTTACTTCCCCAATGCACCATTGCTGTTTCAGCCAAGGCTTGAGCTTGTTTTTTTCAGCGCCCGCCGCACAAGTTCATACGAGCAGGAGTCAGCCAGTTTTAACTCCACGACGCGGTCGGCAAGCAACTGCAAGGTCCAATGTTTGCGGCCATCGGGAGCCTTCGAGCAAGCTTCTGCTACAAGGCGGGCCTGTGCTTTGTGGTCAAGCTTAGGTCGCTTGCCTGGTCGCGGTCGTTCATTGATAGCATCCAAGCCGGCCTCGACAAATCGTTTGCGGATACGCTCGACGGTAGCGACACCGACATTAAGGGCAGAGCCAATCTCATCATCAGTGAAACCATCTGATGCTTTAAGTAGAATGCGAGCGCGGGTGAGTTTACGGGAAGAAGTTTTACCGCGCCGTATGAGTTGCTGTAGTTGCTCACGCTCATCTGCGCTCAGATCGATAATGTATTTTTTCTTTGGCATCTGTGAAGTTTATGCCAGTCAAAGATCAACCATCAACTTTATCGTGATGAACTACTAGCTACTTTTTTTCTTGGCCACGAAACTTGGAATCATATGTAAACACTTCAGCACGAAAGTTAGATAACTCACCCAAGTCACTTTGGAGAATTAAGGTCTATAACTTTGCTAATGCTGGAAAACTAGCACATGAAAAAGAAATGGGAGAACGATTTTCAAGCCGAATACTTGACTACTTATTGAAGAAGCAACTTGACGCTGGAAAAGGTTCAAGTAACGATCCCTTAGCTTCGGTTTTCTTGATTATAAGTCGTAGTGGGCCTCCTGAGGATGATGTCGAAGCAGCAAAAAAGCTTGCACCTGCAATAATGATCTATGGTTATGTTGAGGATTTGGAAAATGGGACGTTCTCCGCACAAACTAGAGTTAATAGGATTAATGCTGATCTTTCATCAGTGGCTTTGATAAACAAATCAGTAGAGTTTCAGTCAGGACAAGATCAGTTCGAGGAAGCAGCCAATTCAATAAGCAAAGAAATATATTTCGTTATAACAGAAAATCTAAATGATGCTGCGTTCAAATCGGAGCAATCCCCATAAATCACCACCTCAGCATAATTCACGGCTAAAATACTCTACCCTATGCTTCTCAACCCTAAACTCAGTCGGCCACTTCTCACCTTTCTTCTCGATAATAATCCTATCGTGAGTCTTCACAGTATGCAGCTTCTTGAGGATTATCTTTTCCTTTCAATAAGAAACAGGCAAACGGCTTATGTTCTTATTCATAGATGCTAACAATCCAAGTTACAACTTGGTACTTACTCGCGGTTCTGGTAAGAATAAAAACCAGTTAGAAAAAAACTACCCTACTTGAAAAAAAGTAGGTCTATCCTAATTCTACTAGAAGCATTGAAGCGGCTACCCCTAGACAACTAACCTAACTTTTAGCCTTCTTCTTACTTTCTGATTTTGCCTCTTCAATTACTAGAAGATCATTAGGTGTACAGTCTAAAGCCTTACAAAGCTTTTCAATAACATCAAGCCTAATCGTTTTGACTTGGTTATGTCGGAGCTTCCAAAGCATACCGTGATTAATTCCAGTCTCTAAAGCAAGGCGATAAGCAGTTTTAGCTTCATCGCTATCAAACTTTTTCTCTAATATTTCATCAATAGCAAGTCTCACCATATCAAAGTCGCCTCCAACACAATATGTAATTCTAAGGTTATTATTGCACAATTAGATTTATTATTCAATATGAATAATTATACTTGACATATATTATCCATAATGTATAATAATCTTATCTTAATTGATCTTTGAACTAATAAGCAAGCCAGAGGCTATGAAATCCATTAGGTAGCTTTAACTCTGAGGTTAGCCACAAGGCAAGGTATTAAAAGGTAAAGGCCCAAGATGCTTGTAACATCCTGAGCCTTGAATATCCAGCCTGAGTGAACAGGCTTTAAAAGGATAATCCAATGTCAGAATACACCCACGATGCAACCGACATCAAGACCTTAATAGGCCAACAGGTCTATAAAGGTTATGAGCAACTAGAGCAAGACAGAGAAGCAGCAGAAGTTAATGAACTTGAGTCTCTAGTTTGTTATTTCTGCAAACTAGAAATCACTCAAGATCAACCCATAAACCTCCATCATCCGACCTATAAGAGCAATGGTGGAACTCAAGTAGAACCCGCACACGAAACTTGCCATGTTGAATTTCATTCTAGGCAAGGCGATTTCAAAAGGTGGGGCAAACAAAGCTCAGAAACTCGCAGGTGGGCATTCAATCTAAAGAATGTAAAAGATAACCCCGCTTACGACTTTGATAGAGCTTACTACTTGATGCTCTACGGCAATTAATCGGGCTAGGGAGAGCTTAGAAACTCTCCCTTATTTCTTTATGGAGGGTTTATGGACAACGAAAACAAATGGAGTGAGTTACTAAAAGCAGCAGTAAGCGAACCGGGATTGATTCTTAAAGCTTACTCTAACTTTCACACCTACAGTTTAGGCAATCAGATTGCAGCTATAGTGCAATGTTGCCAGAGAAAGTTGGAAGCTGGCCCGATTAACACCTATCCCGGTTGGCAGAAGTTAAACCGACAAGTTAAGAAAGGCGAGAAAGCTATATGGCTATGTATGCCTCTTACTAGAAAGGTTAAGGACAAGGAAAGTAATGAAGATCAAACGGTCATCACTAACTTTGTTTGGAAGCCTAATTGGTTTGTACTATCGCAAACAAGTGGAGAGCCTGTAGAGATGCTAGAAGTACCTTCTTGGAGTAAAGAAAGAGCATTAGCCGCTCTAGGGATTCAAGAAGTACCCTTTGTAGAAACTAACGGTAATGTTCAGGGGTATGCTAGAAAAAGAGAGATAGCAATATCACCTCTAGCAGCTATGCCACATAAGACTTTGCTGCATGAACTGGCTCACGTCGAGCTAGGCCATACTGTAGAAACCTCCTACACGGACTCAGAGCACACGCCACGCAGCCTCAGAGAGGCAGAGGCGGAGGCAGTAGCGATGCTGCTGTGCGAGTCCTTAGAACTGCCGGGATCAGAGTTTTGCAGAGGGTATATACAAAACTGGCTACAGGGAGATGTGATCTCTGAGAAGTCAGCTATGAAGATATTCGGCGCGGCTGATCGGATACTGAGGGCAGGGAAGCAGGAATAAGGTAAAGGTGGGCTGCATTTTGATGTGGCCCACACCCTTCAATTCAATGTTTGACTATATGTTTGACTTAGCAAGAAAAGCTATTTGCTATTGACTCTAACTTGTTGATTCTATGGAGCCAGCGAGGGGACTCGAACCCCTGACCTCCGGTTTACGAAACCGATGCTCTACCAACTGAGCTACGCTGGCCGCTTTCCGGCGCTCGGGCGGAATTTTCAAGATACAGGACGCTGTTTGATGCTGTCAAGGTGCCCTCGTTCCGAGGGCATGCTGAGCGTAATCTTCACACCGTTGGGCATTTTCACCCTCCAACCCCGAGAATTAAGTGCGACCGGTCGCGACCGGCAGAGAGCCTGCCCGAGGCCACCAATTCCACCGCTAGGTGGAAGCGTGAAGATTTTCGTTTGCCGGTTCATGGATGGCCTCAGTGCGAAAGTTCCATCCGCAGGTGCCGCTGGTAATCATTTGATGATGGCCTGACCTCCTCGCAGGTCAGCTTTCTTCGGCAGTATGCAGAAGTTGTAAGGTCATCGAACCCGCTCCCCGACATTCCCGCCTGGGCGCGCTTCGACGTTTCGCTGCTCAACTATGATCGCGCCGTCTACCTGGATGCCGATGTAATCTTATTGCGGGAGATTCCCGAACTGCTTGAGACAGATGCGGAATTCGCCGCCGTGAGAAACCTCGATTGGCCGATCAAAGAGAATTTTCCGGATCCGACAATGTTGAAAGAATACGGTACCGACGCCGACGCACCCGCGTTCAATGCCGGAGTCTTCTCGATAGACAATCGCAAGTGGGGTAGGTCGAGGCTGGCTCAAGAAGCCATGAAAATTTATCGTCGCATTGGCCATGCCTTCACTTACGCCGATCAGTCTGCCCTACAGATGATCATGAATTCGAATGGGTCGAGCGCTACATTTCTGGACGACGGCTACAACGCCATCGCAGAATGCTGGGATTGGCAGAACCACGGCGACAGCGTCTGCATCGTTCATTACGCAGGCGATGAGATCAAACCGTGGAACCCGCTCTGTAAATATCCGATGCTTGATCTGTTTTTCGCTCACAGCAAGATAAAGAGGCGCTGATCTGCGCCTCTAACCCTGTATCCGCAAAGCTACAAAAGACGACGCGACGTGTGTTACCGGCGACGGCCAAGGCGAGGACTGCCTGAGCCGAATCTGGGGCTACCTGAGCCAAGCCTGGAGCTACCTGATGAACGGAAGTTCTCCCACCGATGCTCACCCGTAGCCCGCGCTCTTTGCTGATTCTGAAGATTCTGCGTATTGGCTGGCCGATTGACCGGCTGCCATCCGCTGTCCGTGTGCTGCTGTACGCCGCTGGACTTATTGTAGCGATAGACTTCTCCATCCTTGCCCGCGTAGACGTTGTTCTTGCCTACGGCAACGCCGGTATCGGTCTTCGTGTTATAGGCGAAGCCTCTGCCTGCAACGGTTGTCTGCCCGGTGGCGGCGTTATAAGTAGCGCCCGCTGCGCCACCAGTGATCACTCCTGTCTGAGGATTGTAGGAGATGCCTCTGGCGCCAGCGGCAGCGTTGCCTGTGTAGGCGTTGCTGACAGAAGCAGCCTGGCCTGCGCTGATCCTGCCTGTGTTCGGGTTATAGGCGACGCCGCCTCCGCCTGTGACGGTAGTGCCTGTGTAAACGTTGGTGTTGGTTCCGCCGCGACCATAGTACCTGGTACCTGTGGCAGTGTTGACGCCAGAGTACACGCCACCCTTGCCATAGTTACCAGTGTAAGAATTAGCCCACGCGGCTCTCGTTCCCGAATAGGCGACGTTTCCCCATTGGCCATAAACATTGGCTGCCGCTACACCGCCATAGGCATAGTAACCTGCGGCTCCGGCATACCACGGGGCCGGATAGTAATAAGTGCTCCAGCCATAACCGACGCCGTAGGCAACGCTCCAGCCGCTCGTGCTCCACGCAAAACCAACGCCGTAGCCGTAGGTATAAGACCAGCCATACCAGGCCGCGCCGACATAAGGCGGGTAGTACCAACCCGTGCCGTACACCACGACGTTAGTTGAAGAGACTACTGTCCCATAATAGCCGGGCGTGTAGCCGACGTAGACTATCTGCGGCGTCGAGCCGTAGACCTTGACGTAAGTTACGTTATGCACGGGCGAGCTTGGCGGAATCGTGTAAATAACTGCTGGAACCGAGGTCGCCACAGTCCACGGGCCGGTGGGCGAAGCAGCCACGAACCAGACGCCGCTCTGCACCGCGTAGTAGCTGTTCGCGCTGATCGCAATGACCGGCGTCCGTGTGTTGACTGCATACTTGAGCGTTGTGCTCTCGATTGACTTGAACTGCGGCTGGCCATCGTAAATGACCTGGAGCTTCGCCTCGCTCCGCGTGATCGTCGCGGTCTGCGGAATGTCGTTAGCGATCAATGCCTCTTTCGCCTGCGGAGTGCCCGGGATAGAAACCAGCGCGTTGGCCTTCACATGCGTTGGAGGGATCCTGGCGAAATCTGCCGGTAGGTTGCCGCCCGGCACAAACTCCCACGGGCCTCTCATTGACTTAGAACGGAACCAGCGGCCAGAAAGCAAAACGTAATGATCATGCGCGGCTGTGTCAACGAAGATATCGTTTTCGGTATTGGTCACATAGAAGAGATGCGTTCCTTCGATGACTGCGACCTGCGGATCAGACTGTGTCTGGAGCAGTTCGGCAGGCCCGAGGCTCGTGTAGATTGTCGGGAGGGCATCCGCATGAGCGGCTTCCTTGAGCGATGGCTTCTTGTCACCGCCCGCCGCCGCTCCGTCGAGCAGATCCACTTGCCTGGTCTCTGCCGCCACGGTCAAAGCTTTATTTAGATCGGCGGGCACACTCTCTGCCACCACCCAGGGTCCGGTCACGGTGGCAGCTTCCATCCATCCGTCCATCAGGTGCAGGTAGAACTTGCTCTTTGATTCATCCTGAAGGATGAGCACTCGCGTGTTGATCACGCGCTTGAACAGCGCGTCCTTGACCGGGCCGAGCACAGGGCTGCCATCAATCAAGACCAGAATCGCAGGCCGTGTGCTGAAGAAGATTTGAGGCGGATCGTTCTTGAGTTGATACGCGGCTGTTTGTTCTTCCGCTTGAGTGCTGGCCAGATCGGCAAGCAAACGGTCGAGCGCGATCACCTCGCCCGCCTTCGGCACCTGCTGCTCGATGAGGCTCTGATACAAATTGGCTTTATCGGCTGCCCCAGGGAAGCTGACTTTCGTGATACGAAAATCGGCCATCACCACGAGGCGGTTGATCTTATCAATCTCGGTTCGGGCGGTAAACCAGAGAACACCATAACTTGTTTGTTTTGATTGCCCGTCGGTAATAGCAACCGCTGCGCGTGCTTCGAGCCGGTTGCCCTGCCACTGTTCAATTTGTGGTTGATAGACTGAGAACGAGTTTGCTCCACTGACCGACTTTCGCGGCCATCCCTTATCAGTCGGCAAAGAAGACTGAGCGAAAGTTGGAGATGACGCTATAGAACCGTAAATGACGAAGAAAAGAAGAATGAGTTTTTGCGAAATTGTCTTCATATACCACCTCTGTTTTAATTCTGTGTCAGTTGCGACGCAGGGATGAAGGGCAATCGCTTTGCCAGAAGCCGTGAGATTCAGGCAAAGCGTTCAAGTTAATGAAAGAATAGAATTTAGATTGATGAGCGATGGGATGGCGAAGAGAAGTGCCGAAGAGATTTGTGCCGAGATTTCGGCGCGCGCCGAAATCTCGGCACGACCGTACTTCAACGCTCGCTTTGTGCGGCAGTTGCGCTGAGTGAATCCAGTCCTGTCGAATCAGCAATGCGCCTGGAATGCTTCCTTACACTTCTCAAGCTCTCTGCTTTCCTCGGCCAATCGGATGAGAGCGCTTCGCAGCGCTTTAACCGGCAACTCATATTCATGCTCAAGGAAGATAGCTTCGCCAATGCGAACCGGTATGACGAGATTGATTGACCCGCCACGGTGAAGGCTAACATCCCTCAAGGCTTTCAAACAAAACTCCTCTGTCACCAGTTCTGAAAAAATCGGCAGCCCGGCGGCGAGAATGGTTTCTACAATCAGGTTGCGCTCAACGTCAATCATCAGGCCAAGTTCAGCCCCTATCGTGGCGCTTATGGCCAGATCAATCGCGACCGCTTCGCCATGATGTAAAGCATATCCGGACGCCGCTTCTAAGGCGGGACTGAAGGTGTGTCCTACATCTACCAGTCGTTTGTATCCTTGATCTTCGTAGGGGTTCGGCTGCAACTGTTCAAGCATGCGCAACGCCGCTAACCGCAGCACACGCCCGGAATACTCAAACGGTTTCTGGAAGCCGCTCGCGAGAAGTTCCGCCGAATGATTCGCAACGAGATTGAAAAGTTCGCCGTCACAAATCACTGCGATTTTAATGACCTCTGCCAGACCATAACGCAAGTGAGCGATAGGCAGAGTCTTCAGTAAAGCCGGGTCAATCAAAACGGACGCAGGCGGATAAAACGCTCCCAGAAAGCTTTTCTTCCCGCCAAAGTTTACGGCCCCCTTGATACCGACCGCCGCGTCAACCTGGCCTATCAAAGTGGTAGGGACTCGAATATGCTCAATGCCTCTGCGAATCAACGAGGCCGCCATCGTCACAAGGTCGGAACAGACACCCCCGCCCACAGCCACTAGCAACCCCTGGCGATCAAGCTCGAATGCGAGCGCTGAATTACAAATCTCACTCACCCTTTCAAGCGATTTGCTGTTTTCGTCGCACGCTATTACCAGCGCCCTGGCGGTCAATCGATGTTGTTTGATCAGATCGGCAATCAGGCTTCCGTAGAAGCGCGCGACCGTCGGAGTAGTGACAATAAGCGTCTTGCGGTCCCGCAACAACTCCGGGAGCAATGAGTCGCCTTGCTCCAGAATTCTCTCAGTGAAGTAGACGTTGTAGTCTCTATCTCGACTGCAAAACATGCTGAATATCACGTCGGCACTCGATGCGCTTCTTTGACTGCTGACCGATAAGCATTTCATAAAGTAGCCTTCACAAAATTTCTGTTCCAGACTTCAGACCCTGTGGTTGAGCCTGGGCAGTAAGGGGTACTTCGATGACTACGAGTCTGAGTTCGTCATTGCCGATATTCTTGAGACCGTGTGTCCCGCCGGGCCGGTTTATAATTACGTGCCCGGCTTCTACTTCAAACTGATCGCCATCCAGATACATCAGGCCGCGTCCCGACATAATGACGTATATTTCTTCGTTATCGAGTTCGTGAGTGTGAACGCCGATGTCCGCGCCCACCGGCAGGATTGTGAAATCAAGAAAGTTGTATGAACACCCATCTTCCCTCCGGCTGGCGCGGTGGAAGAATATGGGTTGAATCCCTCTGTGCGCTATTACGGTATCGAATCGAATCGAATCGAAGCTGAAATGCTTCCCTTGACTCATCATTCCCTCGTTGCTTGATCTAGTGCATGTTCAATAAGTGTGTATTCACCGCAGAGACGCAGAGAGCGCAGAGATTACGCAGAGAGTTTTATATTTGCTCAACCTCTGCGCGTCCTCTGCGCTCTCTGCGTCTCTGCGGTGAACTCTTCTCTTTCAGCGCGATCTTCTCAGGCTTGCGGGAAAGAAGAGACCTGTGAACTGCGTCCACTACCATCTGCGTGCGAATGGCTTCGGCAACCGAAGACTTGATCAGAGATTGATCGGCTGCCTCTATTGCCGCAAAGAATGCAGCGTCTTCCTTTACATAAGGGTCTTCAATGTAGTCCTTCTCTCCCTGATCACCTTTGAGTCGAAGGTCCCAGCCTTCCAATTCCAGACCGCCTGTCGTGGAAAAAATACGGATGCCTATCTGCTTATCCGAAGCTCGACAGCTATAAAGCAGCGTGCCAAGCGCGTCATTTGCGAAACTGAGCGTTACCGCTATCGTGTCATCAATGCTGGTTTTGGATCGCGCAAAAGCGAAAACTTCGGTTACCTCGCCCATCAGGAATCGGCACAGGTCAACGAAGTGCGTGGCTTGTTCATTGAATGGGCCGCCGGAATGATCACGTTGCGACCACCACGCGACACGGTACGGTGCGCCCACCCAGTTACAAGCGATGCCCATCGGCTCTCGATGCGCGAGGAACTCGCGGGCACGCAAAACGGAATCTCTGTACCGATTCATGTAGCCGACAGAGTTGATCACCGGATTTGTTTTCAATGCCAGTTCAAGATGCCGACACTGCTCGGCAGAGATTCCGACAGGTTTCTCTACGAATATCGGAACGCCTGCGCTCGCGGCGCTCATCTCAACAGGCCCCCGACACGACGGAGGGGTACAGACAAAGACCGCATCAATCGACCGCCAATCAATTGCCTTCCAGTCTCGAAGCACGCTGCTCGCCGGATATCTGTCGGCCAGCATCTGTGATCTGGAAATGTCACAGTCATAGAGCAAACATACGCGAGCGCCAAGTATTGTCGCAGCCCGCGCATGCTCTTGCCCATGCGACCGCAGCCTATAATCCCGATGCGAAGCTGGTTCATAAGGATTCAACTTTCTCCAGTTTCAATTCATTGGAAGAAGCTACATACCGCTTCGGTTACGTATTCAATCTCTTCTACGGACATATCCGGTCTGATCGGTAAGCATAGAAGCTCGTTCGCCAATCGCTCGGCTACGGGGAATTGCCCTTTGAGCCAGCCACAATCGGCGAATGCTGGCTGCAGGTGGATTGGCGTGGGATAGCGGACTACGGCATCAACCCTTCGCAGTCGCAGGTGATCGAGCAACTGGTCGCGGCGGTCTGTGCGAATCTGAAATAAGTGGTACACATGCTCTTCATCGAGCGCGACACTTTGAAAGCGCAACGGGAGATGACAAAGCCGCTCTCTATAGCAACTGGCGATCATACGCCTTCGCTCGTTGCAATCATCCAATCCTGGCAGTTTCCAGGAAAGCACCAGCGCCTGAATGGCATCCATTTTACTGTTCAAGCCTACAAGAATGTGATTGTTTTGTCCGTGCTGACCCAACTCTCTAATGCGGCAAATGCGTTCGTCGAGCAGCGGCGAACTGGTCACTACTGCCCCTGCGTCGCCAGCAGCCGCGAGGTTCTTGCTGGGGTGAAAACTGAAACATCCTAAGCTGCCAATAGTCCCGACGCGGCGGCCATGAATTCTAGCCCCATGCGCTTGAGCGGCATCCTCAATCAGATGGAGTCCGTGTTTCTTAGCAATGCTCAACAGGCCTTGCATAGGCGTGGGCTTGCCATATAGATGAACAGCATCAAGACTCGTGTCTTAGACGTCAGCGCCGCCTCCACCTGCGAATCATTTATCAGGAATGATTCTTCGTCTGCATCAACGAGCACAGGCTTAGCTCCGGCAAGACATATAGCCGCTACCGTAGCGTTAAACGTATTCGCCTGCGTTATCACTTCGTCGCCGTGTTCGATGCCCAATGCGCGTAACGCAATGACAATAGCGTCGGTGCCACTGTTTACGCCGCGCGCATGCTTTGCGCCAAGGTAGCGGGCGAACTCAGCCTCAAATCTCGTTACCTCCTCGGTCAAAACGTAAGGCCCGTTGACAAGCAGCCGCCTCACGTTTTCGAGAAGCGCGTGCAGGTCTTCGCCAAACTGGGCAGGGTAGTTATAACGCTCGACCGTCTTTATAGGTGCTTGTTTTGTTTTTGCGCTGTTCATATTCAATTTTGAATCAAGAAGGTCTGGTGACATCTCTAACCATCTCTTCCAGGTTATTGAGTTCGCGCGTCCAGGGATGCAGCGCGAGTGCTTGCTTTATGCCGCGAGGGTCGCGCACAAGGAGCGCCTCGGCTGCCTCTCTTTCAAAAGCAACAAAGGCTTCTGTCATCTTTCGAATTGGCTCAGGTACGGCGTGGTTGCATGCGCGCCGGTTCAGTCGCCCGTCTTCTACTGTATAAGACATCTCAAGTACGTCATCCGGCGCAAGGCTTGGGCAATAGCTCTCGTTAGGCACAGAAAGGAAGAAAGTAATATTTGTCGCTTTACCCATGAGCGCGAGCAGGAATGGTCCCACTGCATGCGAGTACCACGGAGCGGCACGCCGCTCAAGCGTTGCGCTGATCTCCGCGCGTGTTCCAAAGCGGAAGACCGTGTACGCCTCGCGGCTCAACTCATCAAGCGCCCTGGCTCGCGGCAGATTCGCGCTCTTCTGTTGTCTGATCACTTCCTCGGATTGATAATGCAGCTTCAAATATTTCAAGGGCACGCCCGAACACTCGGCGATCAGTTTGCCTGATGGGAATTCGTCGTTTAGCTGTCGCGCGGAAGCATACTCACTTATCAAGTCGCGGCTATTTGCCCGGATGTGGTGGAACCAGCCCAGATGATTTACGCCGCAATAGTCGAAGCAGGTCTGCTCGGGATTCTCGCCTAAGCTATGACAGACATTCTTGAGCGTCGTCCAGGGTAGCTCGCAGATGCCGACGACCCGTTGATGCGAATATCTGCGCGCGGCTGCCTTCACCAAAATGCCGAGCGGAGCCGACATGATGACAAGCAAAGCTTCAGGGGCAGCCCCGTAGACCTGCGAAAGTATCAGCTCGATTTCGGGCCAAGCCCTCCAGGCGGCAGCTAACCCGCCCGGCCCCAATCCCTCATCACCGCAAACGCCGTATTGCAGAGGGAACGTTTCGTCATATGCTCTGCCTTCATAACCTCCTACTCGAATCTGCAGCAGGACTACATCTGCATTTTTAAGCGCGCGGGCAAACTCCGTGCTCTGAATTATGGTATGGCTTATGTTGATAGGCGCGTTATCAGAGAGCAACTTTGCCGCGCACGCAACCGATTCCAGCCGGTTCTTATCGCGTCCTGCCAGTATGACTTCGAGCGCGCAGGGAATGTCCGAGCCAGCAAGATAATCAAACAATGCCGGTGTGGATTGCGCGCTACCACCTATGATGACGACTTTCATACAAACGCAGCCATATGCTGCCGCGCATAGACGGCAGCGCCTTCAAGGCAAGCTTCCTCCTCAGTGCCGCCGAGCATCACCAGCCCTTCGGCGCAATCTTTCAACACCTGATAATCGCAGTTTGACCTAAGCAATGGTCGAAGGACATTAAGATAGGTCTCTCCCAGTTGCAGCGCGAATCCGCCGATGATAATCACCTTTTCAAGTCCCGCCGCGAGTGTCACTGCAAGCAGGGTCTTCGCGAGCGGTTCGCTACACTCGCGAATGAGACTGAGTGTCCAGTCATCGCCTGACAAAGCGGCTGGGACCAGATGATGTTCGTTGTTGAGAGTATCGGCTGTGGCATTGAATTTCTGCGCGCACAGAGATGCTTTGAAACCTCTGTGATCTTCACTGGCCTGTCGCCTTGCGAATCGTTCAATGCCTCGACCGGACGAGATTGCTCCGAGATGCCCGGTCGCTCCGCAATCACAGATCATCGCGTCTAACCTATCGTCCACTTTCGCATGGCCGATCTCGCCTGCGTAGGGCACATCATCCAGCACGCCCTTCGGGTGATGACGGTCGAATATCTTGCTGCCGATGCCACTGCTGATCGTGACGACCATGAAGCGATTGAACTCAACAAAACGGCTGATGTGCCACGCCGCAGCCGAGATGTCGTTGAGGATATATGTGCGCCGCCCGGTCAAGGCGCTCAGGTCAGATACGAGGTCCGGGATTGACACATTCTCACCAACGACGGTTGGAGCATTTAATATCCTCGAAGGCGGCGCGATGGGGCCGGGGAACGAAATGACAATCGGCGCTTCAGAAGAAAGCCGTGACCTCAGGCTGGATTCATACTCGATAATAGATGAAATGATCTTCTGCCAGATCATCGCAGGGCGGTCGCCGTGAATGAAACTTGCGATGCGCTTTTTCTCGATGAAGCGCAGACCACCTGTTTCATCAACCGCCGCGCATCGCAAATGTGTTCCGCCAAGATCAAATACGATAGCCAGCATAAACCTTTCTCCTGCTAACTAAAGCCAGCCATATTGACATTGCCCAGACGTAACGGGCCAGATTCCGTAATCCGAGAACGCATCCCGTACCAGGTCGCGCCCCAGGTAATCCAGACCTCTGATGAAACCCAATCGAGTCGCGGCATTCGCGGGGCATTCAGAAGCTGGCACGTCCATTCCTGCGGGTTGATTCCTAGCGGCTGCAGGTAACGTAGAAACGTAATGTGAGCCGACTGAGGCGTATAACGAGGGGCGATGGGAACGTCGCACCCTGTCAGCCTCTCAACCATAGATCGGCGGAAGAGAGAAAGCTCTGGACCGGCTGTGGCAAAGCTCAATATGCAGCCGGTCTGGTCAAAGGCCAGCACCGGCAATCCCATCTTTATCGCTGGCAGGTCGGCGAACAACTTGTTTGCGTTCGCGCGCACGGCTCGCGCGACCCGCTGCGCTTCTTCCGCGTTTCGGCTGTGACAGATTTCAAGAAGCGTCAGATGCAAATCAGACTGTGGGTAATAATACTGATCGGGCTCTGCTTCACGGAGATACTTTTCTAGCGTCAAAATGTGATCTGTAATAAGCTGCGGAGGTCGGCAGATCAGGTTGACGCCGTATCTTGTATCTGTCCCCGGAGTGATAAGTTCTCCGATCAACACAGAGTCAGGGCGCACGCCTTCGCATAAGATGTTTTGACCGTCGCGGCGCTGTAGCGCCGCGCGTTTCAGGAGTGTATTTTGATCGTTGCTGTTCACTTAAATCTTATCCTCAATAACTATTGCTCGCTTGACGCGACTGCTTTTCTGCGACGGTTTCAACGTAGTATCGCAACAGGTCTTCTATGCTCCGATCCAAATCGTATCGAGGCGCAAAGCCCAGAGCTTTCAAGCGTTCGACATTAGCAAAATGGCGGGGAACGTCCTGAGCGCGAGCGGAGACGCGGTTGATTTCAATCACGCTCGTCAATCTTGCGGCGCGAAGCGTTCTATCGAGAACCGACTCTATGCTTGTCTCAGTTCCGCTTCCTACGTTATAGGTCTCGCCGGGCGTGCCTCTTTCAGCAAGAATCTGTAGGCCCTGAGCCGCATCGCGCACGTCGATGAAATCTCTAGTGGTGTCGAGAGCCCCGGCAGTGATTTTTCGCGGCAGCCCGCCCGCGATTATGGCAGCTATCGCGCTTGCAAACTTTCCGCAAACATGGCGTTCGTCCTGCCCAGGCCCGACCAGATTGAAGAGCCGCGCCCATATCACGGGGATTTTATGCAGCCTCGCCAAACTTCTGGAAGCCTCCTCGGCTGCAAGCTTGCTGATCGAGTAGAGATCAACCGGTCGGCAAGGATTATCCTCGCTTAGAGGAAGCTCATCTTGAGATGCAGTTCCGTAGACGCCGCCAGTTGAGCCAATAATCAGCTTCGGCTTTTCGATGCCGGATTCGCTAATCGCCTCTATCAGACGAACCGTCCCTTCGATGTTTGTCCTGAATAAAGATTCCGGCGGATCATCACGTAGCGCCGAGGCGAGATGGATAACAATCCGAGGGCGAAAATCTCTTATCACCTTTGTGAGCCGGGCACAATCGCATATATCCACAGCAACGTAGTTGTAACCAATGTTGCAATCAACCCGGCTTAATTCTTCAGGTAACGGGGCCGCAAGATGCGTTGCCCCAAAATGAATTGTGTGCGTAAACTGATCGCCGCGCCGCGCCGACCTGCCAATGCCGAGAATCTCGGCACCGAGACTCTCAGCGCCGCGAGCCGCTCCGAGCAATTGCGCTGCAAGATAACGCCCGACGAAACCTTGCGCGCCGGTGATTAGAAAACGACTGCTCATGCGTTCCTCATTTGCTCGATCATTTCTCCGAGCCCACGTTTCAGCGTGTAGGTCGGTGTCCAGTTCAGCACTTCGCGAGACCTTCGAGTGTCGGCAATCAGATGGTGAATGTCGGAACTGGCAGGCCGCTGTCTCTTTGCCTGTTCAGTCACGGCGATTTCTCGGTCGAGCATTTGGAGAATCAACCTAGCCACTTCACCCACGCTCGTGCCGACGCCCGTGCCGATGTTGATGGCGCTACATGTGGAAATCTGCGCGGTGCAGGCGCGCAGGATGGCTTCCGCCAGGTCTTTGACATGGCAGTAATCGCGTATGGGTTCAAGCGAAGCCAATTTCACAGAGTCGCCTGCGCGCGCTTGCCGTAAGATAGTACCGATCAAAGACTGGGAACTAAGGCCAGGGCCATGAACAGAGAAAGGCCGCAGGATGACAGCTTCAAGCGCGAAGGCGAGCGCGAAACTCTCGATGAATTTTTCAGCGCCGATTTTCGCCGCGGCGTATGGCGAGCGCGCTTGCAGCGGATGATCTTCTCGAACAGGATTCGTCTGCGGTTGCCCGTAGACCTCAGCCGATGAAAGATAAACCAGACGACGGACTGGCAATCTGCGACAGGCATCCAAGACTGTGGCGGTGCCGCTAACGTGTATGCGAGCATATTCGGCTGGCAGATCAAATGAAGCGGCGACCGAAGGCGGCCCGGCTATGTGAATCACAACATCAACTCCTGTCATCAGGTCCATGATCAAAGCTCTATCTGTTATCTCGCCTTTCAACGTCATCACTTCGCGCGGCAGGTCGCGGATAGCGTCGTCGGGCGCTCCTGCCAGAGCGCGAACCTTCGCGCAATTGCGAAGCAGCGCGTCTACGACTGCGGAACCGATAAACCCGCCCGCGCCTGTTACGCAGATTTCCTTTCCTTCAACTTTGTGCATCATTCTCTTTAGGACGAGCAACGACGAGCAATTTCAATGGTCCGACTCGCGGCGCGAAAGCCCCTACCTTGTAGTGCAGAAGATACAAGAACTTTTCGTGCAGACGAGCGAAAGATTTTCGCGAGACCCGCGCGTCCAGCCACGGCAGCGCCGCTAACAGGCGAAAGACTACGGCTTCCAACAATCTGGTGAATTTATGCAGAAGCACATAAGGCCCAAGGCTGAAGTATTGGATTTGTTGAACGGCAAGTCCCGACTGCGCAAACAACTCTTCGAGCGCCCGCTCTGAATACAACCAGCGATGCGGACCTAAGCCAATCTCGCCAATCAGCCTGTACCAGGTCGCAGATATTCCACCAAGTATGCCTACTTCAAAACACAAAACGCCTCCATCGCGAAGCGCCGAAGACATCAAGCTCAGACATTTGATCGGGTCGGGAAAATGCGCGAGCATGTCGCAGTGGTAGATCACATCGAAATCCTTTTCCGGTAACCGATCATCTTCAAGGAAGTCTTGTTGCACATCTATCCCCATCTGCTCCCTGACACGTCGCGCACGGTCAGCATCAGGCTCCAGCCCGAAGACCTGATAGCCGCGCGCGCGGGCCGCTTCAAGTAGGAAGCCGTCGCCGCAACCGACCTCAAGCAACTTTCCTTGCGGGCAATGACGGGCGATCCATTCAGCTTTGTAATTGGCCGAACAGGAGTAGAAGTCTTGAGGATGCGGGTCATTGGTGAAATCAATTGCGCCGGGCGGCGGGCTTGGATGGGTATAGAGCATGCCGCAAGAACACAATCTGCCCTCGTAGGCGCGCTCCCGCCAAACCGTGCGGTCAGATTCCTTTTTGCATAAGAAGCACTCTGCCATATGCCCCCGGTTCTACATCCTGTAACAGTCTTTCAAGCCACGATGTCCATAAACAGATTTTCGAGTTTTGTCGTCATGATCTCCGGCCTGCACCGCTCCTCATATCGCAGGCGCGCGGCTTCCCCGAATCTTCGAGCCGACTCTCTATCACGCAGCAACCGCAGCAACTGGCGCGACAGTTCCTGAGCCTCTCCTGGACGGACGACCAGCCCCGTCTTTTCATGTTTGACCATCTCTGGAATCCCGCCGACCGAGGTGACGACCGCAGGCTTCGCAAGCGACATCCCTTCGATGATCGCATTGGGCAAGGAGTCAAAAAGTGAAGCATGGACATGTATATCTACAACCTTCCAGACATCGCCGATGTAACCCGGATAGCTCACTATCCGAACTCGATCTGCGATTCCTAAATCAGCCGCCTGCTTCTCAAGCTTCTCTCTGTAGGAGTCTCCTCCCCGGCTATAGCCGACCAAAAGAAAAGCGACATGCGGATACTGGTCAATGACCGCGCGAGCCGCGTCCAGCAGAACGCTCTGCCCTTTATATTCAATGAGACTGCTGACCTGGCCGATGATTGTTACTCGCGGGTCTGTCGGCAGCCCGAATGCGCGGCGCATTTCTTCGGCAGTCCGCGCAGTCGTCGGAGGCCAGATGCCGTTCGGAATAACGGCGACTTTGCGGGGTCGGTAAGACCATTTTTTTATATCGCGCGACCGGGCTTCGGAGTCTGTGATGACCGCATCGGCCAGGCCAAGGGTGAACTGCTTGGCTGCAAGAAGCCTTATCGGTTCTTTTACGTAATTCCTAACCGAATAAGTAGTCACAACCGAGCGCGTTCCCGTTGCCAATCCTGCGAGGACGCCTACGGGATTGGCGGCATTGAGATGAATGTTAATCAGGTCTATCTCTCGCTGCCGAATCAATCGATTGAGCTTTCGGACGACGCGAACTGATACCGCCCCCGTGCGCGCCAATTGAAACGCTCTTATGGATAAAGGAGGGCTGTTTGATAAATGCTCGCCCAGAGAGATGACTTCTACTCCCGCATCGAGGAATTGTTGACGCATCCCGCCGCAACGCTGATCCACTTCGGTGTTAGCCCCGCTGACGGTAACGATCAAATGATCAAAGCGTCGCCGGTCTATGGTTTGAGCAAAAACCAGTAAGCGGTTCTCGTCGCCGCCGAAGTGCAAATTATCAATGAGAGAAAGAACCCTTATTCGCCTTGTCATAAATCGTTCCTCAATGAGGCAGCCGCCCTGACGACGGCAGTGCTCAATATCTGTGAAGCGCCAAGTTCCTCCAAGTCCATCCACCGCTGTTTCGCTTTAAGAACCAGTGCTGACAATGAATCATCTGTGCGGGCGTAGAACACGTGATGGCGCAGCAGCTTTCCCGTAGAAGCGTCGAGATCGTCGAATGAAGTTAGCGGTCGCGGGTCTGAGCAGTGCCACCCTTGTTGCTTAATCCAGCGCGCAACAGCGCGAACCGGACTGCTGTCTTCAGGCGCGATCTGAATCGAGGGAACATCCCAAAGTCCTCGATACCGTGAGGCCGTGTCGAGATGTTGTTCTATGAATATCGCGGATGGTTTACAGAGCAATAGTGTGGCGAGTTCATGATCAGGTTTCTGATCCCAATACTCAAATTCGCTGAGGCGATTGCGAATCAATTCTTCGGCCCTTCCGGCTGCCGCAGCATCATTGACATCAATCCAACTGGATGTATGCTCAAAAGCCCTGACGCGCTCACCTTGTTGGATGAGGGTCGCGAAAAGTTGAGGCACATTGGTAGATATACCAGGATAGATGAACTCGCACGCACGCGGAGAGAGAACATAGGTTCCGCTTGAGATGCTTATTCGCCGCACAGGCTTTTCAAGATAGTCTGTGATGAAACCGTCGCTGATTCTGACCTCACCAAAAGGAATCTGAAACGGCTCGATGTGGGTCGCTATTGTAAGGGCAGCGGCAGACTCCAGATGGTCGGCAACCAATCGGTTGAGATTGAGCGCAGTCAGATTGTCTACATTGACGACGAGTATGGCTTGCGAGTAATCCTTCATCTCACGCGCGATGCCGATTGTGCCCAGCGGCACGCATTCTTTGAGACAACGAAGAGTAGCGCCGCGCGCCATTGCCAACGCTTTACAGCGGTTTTCAATGTAGCGCTCAAGCTCCGACTCGTGTGAATTGATCGCAATAAAGATTTCGCGAAAACCGAATGAAAGCAGCTTGTAAATATTCCGCTCCAGGCATGGATAAACCCATTATGCGAACAAGCCCTTTATGCTGCGGGCCTAAGCTTGCCCGCATACGCTCAGAGCGACCACCGGCCATAATGAGAGCAACACACATACGTACTCCGAAGACAGGTCAAAGCCGAGCGTTCAAGCTAGAGCGCGCCACTGGCGTGGGGCCGCCGGATTAATTGTTTTACGTTACGCAAATACCATCCTCGCTCTTCACGACCAAGTGCCAATCCAAAAAAGATTAAGCAATAACTGAGCACGGCTATAATCGCCTGGACGGCCAGAGCAGGGACGCCATTTGCAAAGATTGAACGTGTAAATAGCACAAGCAAAACCATCGGCAATGAGGGCCACAGGGCTGGCAATATCGCAACTGAAAAGGCGCGGCCAACGCTCAACCCTATCCGACGGCAGGCAGCCGGAAAGATAACAAGCGAAGACATGACGCTAAGAGGGATTAAAGTACCGAACGCGACACCGATCAGACCGTATCCCCGCACAAGGAATATGCTCAATAACAGGTTTGCGATGCCTGTCGCCACAGTCGAAATAGCTAGCAGTCTGTGCTTGCCAGCCCCTTCAAGTAATACCTGGGCAGGCGAAAAACAGATTCGGATGATAACGACAAATGCCAGAACGTAAATGACAGGTATGCTCTCGCTGAATTCCGGGCCTACCCAAAATATTATGAGCGGTCGCGCAAGCAGTATCAGGCATATTGTAAGAATTATAACTATGGCGAGCGAAAGCTGTGTCCCTCGCAGAAATACTGCGCGAAGCCTGTCAACTTGCCCGAGGGCTGCGCTGCTTACAACAACAGGAAAGACCGTTATATTAAGCTCACCTGAGAAACGCTGCATCAACTCGGCAGGCCGCTGAGCGATGGCCCAACTTGCCACGGAGGCTGTGCTCATATAAGTGCCTATGATGAGCGCATCCGTCGAGTAGTTCAGCTTGTTGGCAAGGTCTATCAAAAGCAAGGCGATGCTGAAGCCGGTTAATTCGCGAAGGCGACTTGAACGAAAAGCACTGAGGCGAATCTGCAATGGCGGAAAGACGCGACAAGCATTCTTCCAATATGCAAAGTAGCTCAAGAGCCGTATGGCGGTGATTGCGGCAACAAGTGTTACGATGCCATAACCGGCCAGCAGTACGGCCACGTTGACTATCACGACGGTCAGACTTGTTGCGATGGATATAAGGCTAGTCATGTAAGGGTCCATAGAGCCTTTCACGATTCCGCCAAATACACTGCAAGGGAACCCGACCGCGATATATATACTTATTATTAATAGAACCTGCCGCCCGGTTACAGCTTGCTCAGGAGTCAAGTTGAGAAGGTCTCTTATATTGAATGCCAGCAACACGGCAACCGTGTAAGCCGCAAGCCCTATGCCTGCGAAGAAAAAAAAGATCGTGCTGGCAATCTCATTCAAAGCCTGATTGTCGCCATGCGCGCGATACTGAGCAGCAAATCTTACTATGGCGGCGCTATAGCCTAGATCAAGCAGGGAGAAATAGGCGGGAATCGAGGCAACAAGCATCCACAATCCATATACTGATTTCCCCAGGTGATCTAAATTGAAGGGCACCATGAAGATAGCCAGTCCCCAATCAATCCCTAAAGCCAGATACTTAACTGAAAGTTTTCCAGCGATAAGATTGATCAATCGACTATTGCTGTCACCAACAGCTATTACCTGTTCTGTAGCACGTTGCATCTGAGAAATCGCACCGCGCGATCACAAGAAGGGTGTCGAAGCGTTCTTGTAAGTGCCAACTTGAGTTGTACAAATCGTCCATGCAAGCTCGCCAGCTTTATGAGCTTGTCCACGGGCCGTCGAAATCTAAAGGATGTATAAAGACAACTTAAGCATTCACTATTTTAAGACTCACAAATGATGCTCTTTTTCAAAATCCCGTAAACTTATTGTTGGTGCGAAGGGGTAGAAACTTTAAAGGGCATACGTCAATTATCCATGGACTATGGTATAATCATGTATAGAAAGGTGGTAACTCATGAAACAATGGATTGCTCACTGCCAAACCTGTAGCTGGACTGGTGTAAAAGCTAAAGAAGAAACGAAGCCTAAAGAAGAAAAGGTAACCCACCTTAAAAGCCATCCCGAGCATAAAGTGCGCGTCTGGGTAAGCGGCCAATAAAGTTTTTCCAAAAAATAGAATCAGTTATCAGGAAGATGTTATGGCAAATCAAATAGAAGATTATAAGGGACACGAAATTCAAATTATTGATACTGGCCAAGGGTGGGAGTACAAGATTTCCACTATACGCGGCTTTAGAAATTCCATGTTGTACTCAAGCAAGGAAACGGCGCTTAAAATCGCTAAGGGAATCATAGACCGGCTTATAACCTTATAGGCATCCTCACGCTGGGACCATTTTGTAGCCTCGCCATCAAGGCTATGATTTCACAAACCATATTCCAGTAATAGTCGCACCTCTTAGATCGGCAATTTGCGTTGCCTCTTCGATACTCTCCGAGTAACGCCCTTCTGTCCGAAGCCGTTTCAGGTAATCTGCCCCGTATCCACACGCAGGCCCAACCATCGTGATATGGTCGCTTGTCTCAAATGCATATGGCTGATCCCCGGATGCGAGACGCGCTCTGGCATTTTCAATATCCACTAAACTTGTAATCATAATGATAATCGTTGCGGCGTATGCGGCTTGAAATGACGGCGCGAGTTTCACTTGGAACGGGACTTCATTATTTGTTTCGCGCTTTGAGAGCTTGCTCTATCTGTTGCTCGGCTTCTTCCCCTGTCTCTCCCGTCACTTCCGATATTTCGCAAATCAGTAGCCTTTTCGCTCTTTCAAGTGCCTTGTGCTCGCCAAATGATAAGGCTTTCGTTTTTCTTAACTCAGTCAGCGCTTCAATGACTTCGGCCAGAGCAAACGCCGACCCGGAGGCGAATAGTTTCTGGTTATTAAGGGCGCGTTGCCTCGGAGTGTCGGCTGCTTGAGTCGGCTGCTTTAATCTGTCCAGAAGCATTGGAATCTCGGACTTCTTCAACAGCGCCCTTATGCCTATAGTCTGAACATTATCTACCGGGATAAATAAGTTTCCGCCGCCATTATTAAGGACAAGCAGTTGATAAAACATCATCGGCCTGTCATCAATGATTCTCTTGACCACAGCGCCGATAAGGCATGGGCCTTGAGACGGATAGCTAACTTTATTTCCAACGATCAATGTCACACGAACCTCACTTCCGGGCCGCAGGACTATTATAGTGTTTCAGTCCTTGCGTTAGAACGCTGCCCCCGCAACAATAGGCAATAAGTGAGTAAACTGGCCGACACACTACCAATCAAGCCCAAAAACCACAGAACTATCAGAATAACAAAGGCTGTCCAAAGCATAATTCACCTCGAATTGAATACCTTATGCAGTCGTCGCTTTGTTGTTTTCACCTGAGGGCTGCGATAGGGTTAATATCGTCGTGAATCGCCACCGCCATTATTGCGGCTGTCAGTCCTCGGCTTAGCCTCATTCACTTTGAGCGCTCGCCCATGCAGATCCTGACCGTTGAGCTTTTCTTTTGCTGCATTAGCCGATTCTTTGGAATCCATTTCGATAAAGGCAAAGCCCTTCGAGCGGTCTGTGTCTCGGTCTATTATCAAGTTACAAGAGTCCACTTGTCCTACTTCGCTGAAAAGTGCGTTGAGTTCATCACTGGTAGTTTCGTAGGAGAGATTTCCAACATACAATTTAACTGACATAAGAATTATCCTTTCGGCAAAAGAAGACGGCGAGGCATTGCGCAGGGCTGTCAAATTCCTTTGAAGGTGAGCTATCGCATTCAGATGAACTGGATGATTCCAGCGAAGCTGAAGAAGAGAGTGAGCTATACTCAGTTCTCAGTCATTTTATCACCGGGCGAGCGGCCAGGTCTGTTCTATATTAGACAATAGATAGAAATAAACATTATGGATGGCTCTTTCTCGGGTCAGGCTGTAAAGCTGGAAATCGCCGCCGACTCGGAGTCGAACGTCTCAAATACGGTTATTAGCTTTGTCATTACCAGCAGTTGATTCAGGCGGTTGTTGAGATTGAGCAGCTTCATCTGTCCGTTCACTCGCTGCATCTGCGAATAGCCGGAGATAAGTTCTCCGAGTCCACTGCTGTCCATATAACTTACCTTCTCCAGGTTCACGATCAGCTTACGATTTCCACCTTCTATGTTAGTGGTAACGGACCGTTTGAACTTACCATCGCCCCCTAAAACGAATTTGCCTTCGACATCAAGCACAGTGATATCGTTTAGCTTACGCTCATTTATATTCATATATAACCATCGCCTCTTTTCACTCAAGCGGGTTTCCTAAACAAATGACTATAGCACTCTCACCAGAGAAAGTATGTTCAATACCGAACATACACAGGCAGGTAGCCTGGTCAATTGACAGTGGCCAGTGAGAAATATTTTAGCTATTGTCCATTATTGAACAGCGCTCGTTGCATACTGAGCGTATACTACTATGGGCAAGAGAGTTGTTACGGCTGGCGGCCCGAACCGAAAGGGAAGAAAAGTGATTCAGAGTAACCCCGAAACGGACATATTCAAACAAAAGATGCGCAATTCTTTGGAGCGCGAGACTAAAAACTCCAGCGCCGTAAACATTCTCAAAAACAACCATGTTTACACGATTGGCGAAGAAGTCGAGCAGGTCTACTTCATCGAAAGCGGGGAAGTCAAACTGGTTATGCTCTCATCAGAAGGTAAGGAATGCACACTTGCCATCCACTCTTCGGGAGACATATTTGGCGAGTTGTGTCTGTCGGGGTTAAGGGGGAGGCTCGAAACAGCGACCGCGATGGAAGACTCTGTCGTGAAACAAATTCCTTGCCTGAGGTTCCTTGAGCGTTTGGCCACGGATGCGCTGCTTGAAGGTTTCATTAAGTATCTGACAGTGCGCGTGGCAGACCAGCAGGAAGTCATAGCCAATCTGGTTACGGTTGATAGTGAGCAGCGACTGGGTAAGACCTTGTTGCAACTGGCCAGAAAAGCTGGGCAAGAAAGACCCTCGCAGTATACGCATCGAACTCAGAATTTCACACGAAGAATTGGCCTCTATGGTCGGCACTACAAGGCCCCGGATCAGTGTGTTCATGCAAAGATTTCGGAACCTCGGCCTTATAGAGACGAGCCTGGAGCACCATCTGATCATCAAAGAAAAGAAGCTCACTGCTTACCTGGCCTCGATTGCCTAGACTCTCCCTATCCATCGAAAAATTATTTCTATAGTTGTGCAATAATGAACAGTAAAGAATTACTTCCGAGTGTATCATAAGCAAGGTAGCATAGATTAACCTTCCAAAATTGGGCTGCAGATCTGCTGCAGCCTTTTCTTATTTGCAGAGGAGTCTGCCGTCCTATGTGGATTAAAGTGAAATTATGAGAGAAAAAAGCAACCTTCGACGCATTGGCAGCAATCCTGCGCTGCCGACCAGGTTGACAGACCTGTCTGCCTCTCCCCATAAAAGCTTTCGCTGGCGACGTATGAGGGCGGCGTGGCGAGCGCGGCTTCACCTCATCTTGCATCCAAATAAGAAGGCGCAGGAACCAACATTAGCGGAGATCGCAATCATTGAAGCGAGAGTTAGAAAAGAGCTTTACCCCTGAAGATCAATGAATCAGATGCGAAAGATTAATTCAAATTAGAAATAGACAAAGGAAGACAATAATGATCAAACAAAAAAACGATAAACGGATCAAAGCTGGTTTAACGCTCGTGACGATAGCTCTGTTGATAATCTCGAACGGTTCATTGGCATATTCGCAAAAGCGAACTGCGCGAAGCTCGCAAATCATTCAACGATCCGGCGTTTACGACCGAAGCTACCGGCAAGGGTACAATGAAGGCTTCGGTCAGGGACAAGCGGACTGGAATAAACGCGCGTCTCGCGACTTCCAGCACTCGGACCAATACCGGCAGCGCGACCGCTCAATTGAGCAAGATCAGAATTCATCAGATGACTTCACTCACGGCTACAATCTTGGCCTCGAACTAGGCTACAGCGATGGTTATTACGGACGTGTGCGCAACTCGACTGTCCCGACCAACGCCTCGGCCATGTCTAAGCCAGCATCAGTTGCAGACGCGGAGCGAGTGAGGAACCGGCAAAAGGTCAGTGATTCCTGGGATCAGTGGAAGAATTCAAGCCGTTTGAAAAGCTATCCGCCGCTGAGCGTCCCGGATAATACCGAGATGCGCTTGAAGCTCACTTCGCCTATAAACACAAAAACCAACAAGGTCGGTGATCGTTTTACGGCTGCCATTACGTCGCCTTCACGCTACGAAGGGGCCACTGTCGAAGGTCACATTGCATCTCTGAACCGATCGGGACAAGTTACTGGAAAGACCGAGCTTGCACTTGCGTTCGATACCATAACTCTTGCGGATCGGCAGCAGGGACCACTCAGCGCAGATCTTGAGAGAATACTGATATCTGAGCAAGTAAAGAAAGTGGACGAGGAAGGTCGCATTGAGAGTGGCAGTCGCACTCGCGACTCTGAAGTGCGTGGTGGAGTGGGCGCTGCTGCCGGAGCAGTGATAGGCGGTGTAGCAGGTGGAGGGAAAGGTGCCCTTATAGGTCTTATACTGGGAGGTGCCGTTGGAGTGGGCACAGTCTATGTCGAGGGAAACAATGATCTCATATTGGACAGCGGAACAGAGATGGTCATAAGAACAGTAAAACGAAGGCAGTGATAAGACAGAAGGGTTTCGTTTTAGGATACGTATTGAGCACCTTCGAGGCCCTGCTAAGTTAAACTGTCCATATTTGCGAAAGGACTCGTTTGAAATTCATGCCAAGTATTCCTTCAATATCCTTATCGCTATACTTTCTCCGAATTAACCCTTCGGTCAAATCAAACATCCGCTTCGGGTGATTTATGCCTTCTATATCAATCTTCTCGCGGAAACCATAGCTTCCCTTGTAACCTGCCCGCAGTTGTCTGTTTTGTTCGGGCGGCATCGCATCATATCCGTAAAGATCTATGTCGCTGCCCACGCCGAGGTGATCCGGGCCTATCAGTTTCCGAACGTGGTCGTAATGATTGAGAGCGTCTTCTATAGTCGTAGGCTCGGTGGCCTTTACAAACATGCGCACGCCCGTTATGCCGATGACGCTTCCGGACTCGCCTACTTTCTTGATCGCTTCGTCAGTCTTGCAGCGGGGATGGCCCGGCACGAGCGCGCGGCAGTTCGAATGAGTGATCAGCACGGGTCTTTTGGAAATCTCGAAAGCATCGAGCGTAGTCCTGTCTCCGCAGTGCGATACGTCAACGGCCATTCCGACTTTGTTCATTTGTTCGATTATCGCAACGCCGAAATCTGAGATGCCCTCATCGCGCCGCTCGGTAGACCCGTTGCCAATAAGGTTGCGCGAATTGTAGGTCAACTGTGAAACGCGCTGACCAAGCTCGCGAAAGAATCCAACGTCGGCACGGTTGCGGAACTGATCCGAGTTTTGCAGCCCGAGCATAATGCCAATCTTTCCAGAAGTTTTCACGCGATCAAGATCAGCAGCGCTGTCTATGCGCATGAAATGATCATTTTGATCGGCGATGAATCCGTTCCACGACGAAAAGAACTTGAGCGTTTCCAGATAGGCATCCGGCCCGCCTAAGCCCACGCCTATGTGAAAAACATTGATGCCTGAGTCTTTGAATGGCTGGAGGTCTGCCGTCGTGAAGCTTTCAGGGTTCGCGAACCACTTAGCCTGTTTCGGGAAGTTGAGCGTAATCGGGCTGAGCATATCTATCACTGTTGACCGCTTCACCAGATCAATCGCGCGGGCGGAATATTCAGCAGACGCGCCTGCCAATATCCGGTAGCGCCCGCGATTAAGCATCGGAGCAACACCGGCCATCGCCGTTCGCTTCAGCATGTCGCGGCGCGTCACCATATTAAGGTTTTGCTTTCGATTCATATAGCCTCTGTCGTTAATTACCCGTCACGACCGCAAGCTTGTAAAGATGAGTCTTATACTCCTTCACGCTGCTGCCATCGCTTGTGCCGGTCGCGCCTATTGCGTATATCATCCAGCTAGAATCCTGTTGCGTTACGTGAATGAGACGGCATGGTAACTCGACCGCTATGCTTCGGACCACCGTCATGGACTCAGTATTAATTTGCAGAATAGATTTTCCCTGTGAGACGAACATGGTGTTGCGGTAAGGGGTCATGATTAGACTGGCCGCGCGCATACGCTTGCGTCGCTCCCTTGGAGTCCCTTCGCCCCGCGTGTCCGTGATAAGGTCGCTGACAGCCTCACTTGAGGGAAGCAAGAGCGTGGTAGGCTTTGCCTGCGGGTTGTCAGTGCGGACGCGCGAGAGTTTCAGCCCCTGGTTGTTTGATTGAGAATGCAGGCAGTAGATGAATTCACCTGTTTCATCAAACGCGATGGCTTCTTCTCTGCCAGTGGATTCAAGAGCGACCACCTTGGCCGTGCCGTCCCGAACATCAGTTACCATCAGACCGCCATCAATGCAGATGGCGGTCTTTGCAGGAACCCTTAACCCGGCCATAGGAAAGTTGGTCGAAGATGAAACCCATGCAGGTTGATTCGTAAAACCGCCCCCCCCGCGAGTGCCGCCCAGAGGGTCTAAGGATATTGCGTCACGAACTTTCGGAGAATGATAATTCTGCGACACCAGCATGTAATGATATTTGGCGTTTTGCTCATTCGTTCCTTCTTTCTTAATGGCCAACAGGTGAATATATTCCGTGTCAGTAGTCATACCGGCAATCGCTGTGTAATCGCCATAGCTCCTCGTCTTCTCGACTCGTTCCAGCGAATCGTTCAGTTCCAGCAGATTGGTATCACCAAACAGGACAAGAGGTTTTTTCTGACATATCATCATGCTGTTCGGGAGGGAGAAGAGTTCTCCCCCGCCGGAATGCTTGTAGCCGGGGGTGATTGTAAGATCACTGGCTCTGACTTTCCAGAGCGACTTCGCCGACACATTTGTCGGGTCGGACACGGGGAGGTATAACCAATCACCTTTAGGATTGACCACTCCATCGCCGATGCAGATTGCATTCAACTCCTGCTTGAATCTGTAGACGATCTGGCATACGTAAACAGGGCCGTCGGTGGCAGAAATCTCTTCCTTGCCATTACGATGCTCGACCGTCAGCGGCGGATCACCGGGGTTCAACACTCTGGCTATCTCAAGGGCCATCCCCTTTGACTCGTCGAGATCAATACGGATCATGTTTTTCTGTGACTCGCTTCCAGATGACGTTTCGATGCCGGACTGCTTGGTGAAATCAATGTCAAAGTGCAGATCACCCATCGTTGGATGGCTGAGGGAAAAAGGAGGAGTGTCATACCCGACCTTTACCTCTCGGTAATAGCCGATATCAGGAATCGGTGTGTTCAGGCCACTCTGGTACAGAGTATAGGGAGTTGCATTGAAGACCATAAACTTGAAGGTCTTTTTGAATTGTTCGGGGCGTTTCACCTCTATCGGGCGTTGGGGGTCTGGCTTACCTGGATTCTGTCTGCGCCAGCGGCGAAGGTAATTGTCATCGAACGGTCTGTTGGCGGGGTAGGTCACTAAAGTACCAGCCACTTCGCCGATGGAAAGCCTGCCCTGCTTGTCAATGGCGATGCGTTTGAAGACCGAAGTGATCGAAGACAAGCCGGGACCGGAGAAGGTGAATTCAATCATGTAGTCAGGGCTTTTCGCATACTTAGATTCGATCTCGATCATATAGCGAACTGTGATAGGCGTTGGATCGGCTTCGTTGTAACTGAACTCGAACGGGTATGGCGAGTCGTTCAGAAACATACTCGGCATCGGTTCTGCTTCGACCGGGCCTGTTGAACTGAGAGTATCAAGACCGAGCGCGACATAGTCGGCGATCATCTGGAAAAGTCTCATCTTTGTATCGTTTTTGATATCAATCTTCAGCGTCTTGTTCAAGTAGACCGGCAGGTCTGCGGACGGGTAGTTGTCAACGTAGTCGTACACGAAGAGTTCTTCGCGCCCGCCCGCCAGCGAGTACAACTCGCCATCAGGCTGCATCAACCACAGGCGCTTGGAAGCTCCTCCTCGGAAGGCGACGACAGCGCCCTTTTTGTTATCCAGCCCGTGCCCGCACCGTTCCCATATGTCTTTTTGGGGGTTGTAGACCACATCCTGAGGAATCTCGTTCGGGTCCGCTTCCGGGCTCACTATTTTCCCCATAAGCAACATAGCCGTTGGGTCAAAGTCCGGAACCGCGTTGGGGCTTAAGACAGCGAGGACAGAGCCAACCGGAGCCAACAGACCCTGCCGGATCATGGATTTGCCCTCATAAATGGCGGTTGCCGCTTTGCGGGGCTTATCAAGCTCTCTGTCTTCGTTCAGCTCGAAGCGAAACATCTGGCCGGAATCGCGATTGACAACATAGAGCGCGTCATTAAAGTTCACCAGGCTGTAGTGATATAGAGACTGGAGCAGCGGTTCGGGTCGCCAATCGTCTGGATCGAAGCTCACCGAATATGCTCGGCGCACCGCCCTGCCATAACGACCGGCTTCTATTACGACATAAACGCGATTGCCTAACGCGGCTAAATCGTAGACCGTGCCGCTCCGTTTTACGAACCATTGAACCTCATAAGGGAGATCAATCGGCGTCCCTTGTCGGTCGCCCTTGTCGTTGTTCTTGAAACGCGCCACTTGCAGCCCGCCCTCAGCCGTTTGCCGCAAGACCACAAAATCTTTGTTTAATGTCGTGAGCGCAATCCATGCTTTGGCCGTACCCGCTTCGACCTTTTTTAAGACAGGATGCTTCACAAGGTCCTGGTCATTATTGCCGACCTGAGCTATCCAAAGCCCATCAGTAGTCAGCAGTGCTATTTTCGGAGCCGATACGGCAAGCCCCTGCGGCGTGCCTGTGAAAGTGGGCTTGACCCGCTTTTCCCAGTTGGTTACCTTAAGAGTCGTTTCCTTAAAATCCACGGGTTTAGTACCCTGTTTTATTCTCATGTAGATATGTTCGACTCCCCCTGTGTTCAGGTTCGGCTCCGGCGCATGGAGAGTCCATGTGCCAGACCCTTGATAGTCGCGGCTCAAATTCTGTTTAGTCAAAGGGGGGTCATATTCCCCTGAGCCGGTTTGGAGGGTTATTGATTTGACACCCCACACAGCCCAATCAATGTCAACCAGACCATAGGGCAGGCATGGTTTCGGGCGCACGCTCAGGTAGCCGTATTTGTCGCCCCTGAGGATGTCGAATTGGAGCGTTTTGATCACCCGCACAGTTGACTTCTTATCCGGGGCGCGCACTTGCACATCCAACGTGTAGATGGCCGGGCCGACGGCGATAAATTCAATCGAGCCTTCTTCGATCCAGTAGCCTTTATTGCGGTCTTCGGGGTTTGTGCTGAGATCCAACTTGGAATTGCCGCCCGACAGTGGGCCGCGCAGAGTGGCGCTCACGCCGTCCTTGATCGTCCAGTTGATCGTCACTTCACGTTTGGCTGGAATCGCGGTCGGGCTTTGCTCGTTAGTAGTAAACGTGACATCCGGCTCCCACTTTGGCCCATCGCTTGGAATCAGATCGAGCGTATCGTTTACGCGCTTCTCTTCATACTCATAACCATAGGTAAGAGTGACCCGGGCGCTTTTGGCTTGCTCGTTGACCGGAATGCGCAGGTTGAATGCAGCGCCTGCTTCAAATTTGATGGGCGTAATCGGAGCGCCGGTTTGATCGGTATCATTTAATACCTGGATAGTGGCTAAAGTGCCTGACGGCTCGTTGAAAGCCCATACAGACCAGTCCTTTTCTGCGGTAACGATTTTGTCCAAGCTCACCAGGCCTACGTTGAGAGCTTCTTCGGCAGCTTTCTTTATATCATCGGTTACCAGTTCTAAAGGGATATTGATTTCGATCAGCAAGCCCTTAGTTAATGCTGCACCGCTGCTGTTTTTGACTTTTATATCCAGCAGGCTGGCAGTTACAGCAGCGACTGTGAGTTCGAGTAATTTATCTGTCATAGTGTTTTCCTCAAAGCTATTCTTCCGTAGTCAGGAGCAGCAATCGCCCCTCGGTCGCGACCACGGGCTGGTCACTGAAATATCTGATGTCGGACGCGATGACGGCAGCCGCAGTATCATTTGTCAAAGGCCCGCAGAAATTCCATTGCCCCTTGTCACTTGAAGGCGTGGGCAAAGCGAGCCTGTCAGCTTGCAGCAGAACAGGGCCGATGCGGAACGAGGTTTCCATTTTCGCAAGAGTCTTGTCCATCTCGGCCTGCGCTAGAGTGATCGTCTTCGCAGGGACGAGGCCCGCCACCGCCTGCACGGAACCCCACGGGTCCATCAGCAGCGTGAGCGGGTTTGGCGCGCGAAACCCGACGTGCTCAACATCTTTCTCCGCATCGCCGATGTAACCCGAACCCGCAGGCTCGATCTTTTTCGGCAACGGACCAGGCACGATGCGGTTGTAGTTGCCCTCTTTGAAATAGCCGACCAGTCCATCTTCGATGTTGTGCGAACAACCAAGATTGACGCGGACTATCAGGTCATCAAGCGCCTTATCGCCCATGCCTTCAGGGCGACCGTGCGACGGGCGGTTCACGAGGGTCGGTCCACGCCTTGCCGAAGAGTTCCAAACCCAGCATCGCGCTCACCAGAGCGAGCGGGCGTCCAAAGAGCGCCGTGTCACGCCGAGCAGCAGCGGGCCGAATGCGTTCGAGCGCGCGGTCAATCAATTGCAACAGGTCATGTAACTTGGGGTTCGATGTTGGAGAAGGTTCGATCAGCGCCTCGGCAAAGGCTTTGAGACTGGCATTGCGAACCTCGCCAAGCGCAATGCCGCCCGCGCCAGCTTGCCAGTTCATGCGGAACTGATTTTGTTGTTCTTCGGTGCTGACGAGTTCGCCTGCCAACTGGCCATCCCTGTCGCAGACCACCAGCACCGGTCGAGCGGATTATAGAAAATCCAGCCGCAGATGGGGCTGAGTGCCGGGTCAGAGTCGCTTTCAACCAGATGATTGTCCGCTGCTGTGAAACGGAAATTGAGACGCACGGGCTGAACGTACGCGCGGCGGCATCGCGATAACGAAGGGGTCATCGCGCCAGCGCGCGCGCGGGTGGAAGATTTGACCTGCGGCTCCGCCCTTGGAAGTCCCACGGAGCAAGTCCGCCCATTGACCGAAATCGTCCACGAGCCACAGTTCATTCAGCCGAAGCGCGCCTGCCCGGAGCATAGTAAAAGGGAGGGGGGGAGGCGTGGCCTGTACTGGCGGGTGCGCGGGAGGCGCAAGCCGCTCGCTGTCGAGCGAGAGGTCGAGTATCTTTTCGACCTCTTCCTCAAGGGATTTGATATCACCATAGATCCAGGGCTTCCGATGGTCGGGCATTACACGCGGGAGCGTGACATCGCGGCGCAGCAACGTTTGATGGAAGCCAGTCAGCGCCTGACCCATCAGCCCCGCACTTGTAAGCTCTTTGAGCGCGTTGTCCCAAACCATTCGATAGTGAGACAGAACTTTCGTCACTGCGGCAGGGAAGGCCGGATTGCCGTTTCCATTCCCGTCTTGGTCGGACTTGTCTTTGAGGAGTTCCCGCAGAGTTTCAACCGGCTTATCGAAGATGCGCCCGTCAACGGGGGCGAGTAGACTGCGGCCCCGGATGGTGTGGCCTTTGGTCGGCACGGACTGTTTATCTACGGGCTGATAATCGTAGTTGCCCATCTGCCATGCTGCGTCGAAGCTCTGGTCGGAATCTGTTGTCGGATACCACGTGACCTCCCAATCGAGGAAGAGCGGCGACCAGGGCTGTTGCACCCATAGCTCAGCTAAGCGGTACGGTTGCACGTTTAATGCGTCCGACCTGCCGAACCGGATTTGATGGCGCGGGCGCGGATTAGATTTGCCATCCCAGGTCATGTCTTTGACTAGATGTTCAGTCCATCTCTGCCAGTCATCGGCGTTAGTGAACTGCTTTTCGGTCGGCAAGGTTCTGTCGGCAAGATCGCTTGTCGCCTGCTCGACTAGAGAGGCTTCTCTGAGCAGGCCCGTCAGGACTTCAGCGTGAGGCGCAAAGTGCCTCTTCGCCGCAACGACAATATCCGCTACGCCATCAGGGGTGCTGAACTGTTTTGGGGTCGCCACCACAACCTCTGCGGCAGTGGCGATTTGTTCCGGTAAACGGCAAGGGAGCCGGGCCGGAAATTGGTGCTTGGTCGGCAGGCCACAGTTCTTTACAACAATGACTGGATCGTTGGGCGTCCAGAAGCGCGGCGCAGCGTCAGAATGGAGTTCCAATTCTTCCGGCAACTTTTTCTTAAGCTCTTCCGGCAGCGGCTGTAGCCGCGTAAGCAGTTTGTCACGTTGGCTCTTTAGAGTTGAGACGCGCCCGATCAGCACGCGACATTCGTCTACTTCATCTTGCGGCACCTTGCGTTTGTTGAAGCGAGATCTCTCAGCCACCTTCCACCACCGCGCGTACAAATCCTGTTGCAACGCGGCCATCTCACGGCCTGCGGCGTCGGCTGCCGATTGCAGTTCGTTGAGTTGCTTCAGCAAGGCGAGTTGTTCGCGCGTAGGCTTGGCTGCGGTTTGCGCAGCAGTCACAGTGTCGGCTGCCAATTGCAGTTCGTTGAGCTGCTTCAGCGTAGGGTCACCAGAAAACGCGCCTTCCTTTCCCGGGCGCGGACGGATGAACCAAACCTTACCCGCCTCTATGGTCGAGAACCAATTCTGATGAACGACCTGATCGCGCGGCGCGGCGTTCCAACTGCCGATCAGCGATTCGGGCTGGTGATAGATGATGGCTTCCAGAGCCTTCCACAGATCCGGCGCATCTTTATCGCGGCTGTATTCGCTCGAAACCAGTGACACCATCGCGTCCTCGGCATTATTGCCGACGCCGACCTTAAAAGACGGCGGCGTTCCACCAAGCACTCCCTGAGCCGAAGGCGAACCCGGATAGCCGAGCATAGGCCCTTTATAAGTGCCGGTACTCCAGTAATTGATATGCGCGACCATGCCGTGAAAGAGGCAGCGGCGCTTTTTCAGATCATCGAGCAGCAGCGGCGAGGTGGAATCTATGCGCCAGCCCAGCGGTTCCAGCACCTTAATCAGAGCAGACGGTTTAAGCGGGTTATCATCGGCGAGTTGAACTTGAAGAGTCGCCAGCGGCTCGGTCTGCTGGTTGTAATACCAGCCCAGCAACAAATAACTGAGCACGCTATCTCTTGGAACCTTGTCGTCGCTGGTCTGCTTACGCAAATCTTCGAGGTTGTCATGCCAGGATAGTATGTTGCGATTTTCGGCGACAGAAGCGGTGAACGTAGGCGAGCCAGTCTGCGAATTGCCTGTGGCTGTGATGAAAGTCCGCTTTTCTTGAGAACCGGGGGGCGCGAAATCTTCAAGCTGAACCACTTTGCCTACGCGCCAGGCTTCGTATTTGTCACCGCTGGCGACGATCAAGTTAGCGTTGCCGGTCGAGCCGACCACCAGGCCGCTGTCTATGAACCATGCTTTTGTTTGCAGTTTCGCATCACGACGGCAGAAGCGCACGACCAACCACTGGTCGGGCAGGACCGGGAAATCCAGCGAGCCGGATTTGTAAGCATGCCGAAGGCCGGACGGCAGCACCCAGTGCACGTAGACGCCTCGATGCTCATTTTTTGGCAAGGCGGACGAATTCGCCGGGAGCACAAGCTGATTCGTTGATTTGTTCTCGTAGGTGTGGCCTGCTCCATAAAATGGCCTGGGGCCAGACACGCTCAACGAATTAATCAGCGGTTGGTAATTGCTCGCGAGGGGCGACCATTTACCGTCGTTGGCGATGTACTTCTGGTCTTCTATCAGGACGCCTGCTTTATTAATGACGAGGTCGTCAATGACCAGCGCTTGCACCTTGATGGTACGAGCAGATGTTCTCTGTCCACCATAAGAATTCCTCTTCAAATATGTGTTAAGCCCATTTGATAATTTGCTTTTCAGGCTTGCGAATCATTTGCAGCGCAAATTCAGCAGGTCTGATGCGGGCGGTCCCTTCCATCTCAGCTAACTTGCTTTCGAGCCTGGCGATGTCAATCAAACCGGGGCGAGCGTCTTTGCGCAGCGAATCGTTTTTGACGTTGAAAGTTTTCTTCGATCTGTGTGTGATCGCGCCATCGCTATTTACGCCGAATGTGATTCCTTCGCGCGGCTCGCGAAAGGTCACTTCACTCAGAGAGCCACGCGCGAGGCAGAACAGCACTCCGTCGGCAATCTGCTCCAGGCGCAGAATTTTAGGTATAACTTCATGATGTTCGGCGCTGGTTTCCGCCGTGACTTCAACTCCCGGCCAGTCTGTGACGATGCTCGAACGCAACAGGAACCCCGATTTCGGAATGCTCATATAACTCTCTGATGGATTCGATGTCGGGTGCTTGCCCTGCAAGCGCAGCCTGTGTTGATAGACGATCTTGGACAAGGCCGCCTGCAAATCAGACCGTGATACTTTGCCCGTATCGGCGAGGCTGCGTATGGCGATGCTGAATGCGCCTTCGACGAGCGCATTAACCCAGTTATCGTCCAGGTGGAAGAAGCGCAAGGATTCGGGCGGCAGCAGCGCCTGATGCGGAACCAGATAGTGAAACGGCACGGGGTAGAGCAGCACGAGGCGCGCGATCCACTCCACTAATTCATCGGCGATAACGATCTGTTCGTCCTTGTAGGTGAGTTCTCCGAAAGCGCTGCGATGCATCGCAAGGAAAGCTTCTACCTGTCGTGCAAACTCGTCGGCGTTGTGGCGACGTTCTACAAAGAGGCGCAGACCCTTCGAGAATGCAGGGGAAGCCAACGCCAGCAGCCGCCCCAGTTCCCAGGCCGCCGCATACGACACGTCCATGATGCCTTTGCGTTCATCAAAGATCAGCGCCGCATCGGCGCGCTGAAACGACAATTGCTTTAGCGGCTGTCTGGCCAGCGATGACAACGGCCCGCGATACCAGGCGAAAGTCGGCGTGCTATCCGACGGCTTATAGTCTATTGGCACGTAGCCCCGCCCGAGCGCCTCGTTCACATAATCGTCGCTAGACGGCGCGGGCAGCGCGACGGCGAACACTGCGGCGGTCTCTCTCAGTCGCCGCATCAGCCCGCCGAAAGTATCGTGCCCCGCCGGATCGCTCAAAAAGCTCCAACTGGCCAGCGTAATCAACCTCACGCGGGAGGCGGCATGAGATTGGTTGGCGGGCGCGTCAATTAATTCATTACACCCTTCGAGCGAAATCAGATGGATAGTGTTTGCGCCCAGGGGTGGAAAACGGTTGGCGACCAGCACAGAGAATTCGCCGTCAGCGACCATCTCTAACGGAACCTTATTTGTCGTGTCTACGCAGCGAATGTGCGCAAGCAGAGGCAACTCTTTGCGGAGCGGGCAGAGCTTAAGGAAGAGATCGAGATTCAGATCGAGCAGTTGCACAGGGGTGTTAGGGTCTTCTTCGCGTTTGAATTTTGGCTTTGGCAGCAGAACCGCTACGCCGTCTTCCTTGCGCGTCCATTCGGCGGCGGTAGGTTGTTCGGGCGCGAGGTCAGCGACCTTGCCTGCTTTTACCACAGCCCGACCGTCCAATATGTCCTGCTCGGAGAGCACCAGCAAAGCGAGCCAGGGTTCACGCCCCTCGCCCGACCAGACCTTGCGCTCCCACGGCAGATTGCGCGTGCGAAGCACCAGATGCGGCAGGATGTTTTGATAATCGGCGATACCGCCCGGCGGAGGAAAGTAGGCCTGGATTTCGCTGCCTTCGATTGAATAACGCGGGGCTGTGACTTCAAAGGTCTGATCGCGGTAATAGTGACGGGCTTCTTCATTCCCGACGCTGACCGTCTGTTGCAGAACGAAGCGGTATGAGCCAGCCTCTAAAGGCGTTTCGTAGTTGTCGTAGAAGATCATCCGATTGAAAGTAGAATCTTCCTGATGCTCAGTCGCCATTTTTCTCCTCACTATGGCCGTCAACTGTGACGGCGGCATGGCTGTTATTAAGCAGACGTTGCAACCACACCAGCCAGCGGGTCGGCCTTCAACTCGCGGAAGCGTTGCGCCGGTTGCCAATTCAGATTGAAGCCAGCCCCTGCAAGCGCATCAACGATCCGTTTTTGCTCTGTTTGCGCTTGCTTGCTTGCCACGGCAGCTTGAACATTGCGGGAACGAGTCTCTGAAGGAAACTCCTGCACCGCGCCGGACTTGTGGACGAGACCCTGTGTGATCGGCTGCCATTCCAATGCCGGAAGGATGACTTGCTGGCCGCGATCTTTGACAGGCGGCTTCAGCCGCTTGATTCCCGTGATGCAATCTTTCATAAGTTTCGCGCTCGGCTCAGGTTTCGCTTCCATCTCTCCTGCGTCCCACAGTGCAGCAGGCAATGAACTGGTCTCTGCTTCAATAGTCCATTCCGATATATCAATCGCCTGCGGCCCTGAAAGTTCATCGCGCACAATCGTGACATTGAGCACTGATTCCAGCTTTTTGTCCATCGGGTGAACTCCGAGCTTGTTGCCATATTTCTTTGCATACACCCCTTTGGTCTCAAGCACGATCGGAGAGGCGACCATTAAAGGCTGGCCGCTCAAATCGCGATCCTGTATGCCTTTGGGCGGGCTGTTGGTTTTCACACTCCCCACGTTCAAAGTCGTCACGGGGACTGAGGCAGAAGCCGCCAGTTCCAACTGATCTCCTCGCACTTTCCAGACATCGTTCTCGCGCGCAGGCTCGGCTGATCCTCGACGCGCGGTCGGCAGGTTATTGAAGTTGTTGCGCCCCGCTGAAAGATTGGGCTGCACGATTGGAAACGCCGTCACGGGTTTAGTAACCGCTCGCTTGTCGGACCCACTCGCGCTGAGGAAGGTGCGGCAGAACTGCCCCCACGACTTTATCAATTCCGGCTCGGCCTGATCGCGCGGCGTGCCAAAGGGAATGTCGAACGAGATGAGCGTCAGATCAATATGTGCTACTCCGCCCACGGGCGGCCCCCACATCTGCAACGACACAGAAATCGTTGCCTTGATCGTGGTGAGTGTGAATGCAGCTTCGACCCGGATCGAGATGCCTATGTCTGCTTCGAAATGCAACGGGCTCCATGCGACGATGACATCCAGGTAGGCCGTAAACCATGCCGATATGCGCCCCGAATGAAAAGTCGCTTCAAGCCTTGCGCCGAGCATACCGCAGGAAGGCGTGATGGCCAGATAGACGCCTCCCTTGATCGTCAGATTGTCATTCACCGGCCAATTCAATCCGAGCCTCGGCACCAGCGGGTAATGATCGGGCCGCCGGAAGCGCGGGTGATAACCGCCGAGCGTAAGAACAAAATCGTCTTTGTGCGGGCCGTCGAACCACACGAAAAGCGCAAAGCCGCCAGTCAGCCTGCAATCCTTGTTGATGATCCAGGAATTATTAGTCAGCAACGCCTGCAGCTTGAAACTTCCTTCTTTCGGTTTGATCGTCATCAAGATTTGCATCTCGACGTAGCAGATCGCCTTCGCGCTCAGGTCGCGCGGATGACGGAATCGCGCAAGGCCGAGCAGCGATATTTCAGTTTCATTGCCCCACTTCACGATGGCCAGGGCGAAACAGTCCACCGTCCTGCTTATAGTGAAGCGCACGCCGCCGCAGATGAATTGCTGACCTTTTTTGGCTGGCAGGTGGTCTTTCATCTTATCCAGCACAGAGATAGGGTCTTCGACCGGCTTACCCAACTGGTCGCGGACTTCTTCGAGAGATGCTTCTTCCTGATACCCGCCCTGGCCCATCACCATTTGGACAAACGGGAACTCGGCCACCTTTTCAATGCGTGGGATTATGATGTCGCGATTGTAACCATAGCCACCGGCGATTCCTGTGAACTGGATAGGCCCAAGGGTAAGCCCACACCCGCTGGCCGCGTTCACCATAGCGTAGAAGAAGAAGGTCCTGTCGGGACTCAAGACGTTCACTTTGCCATCGTCATCTGTGATGATGTAGCCATTACCGTCGGCTGTCGCGAGTTTCCATTGACCGATGGAAAAGCCTGCTCTGACGGCATCTTTATCAGCCGGTGTGATCTTGTTTTCGAGCAGTTTTTTGCGCAACTTGTCGTGCACTTCGCCGCGTCTCAATTTCCTGATAATGGCGTTGTCTTTTTTGTCGTCGTTCTCGTCGGGCGACATGCTGAATTCGCGCAGGTTGCCGTAGAAGCCCATCGCGCCGACGGAAAACTTGGGCAGTTCAACCGTGAGGCTGCCTGCGTACTCCACGCCGCTCTTGAAAAAACTGCCGGAGATGACGACGGATTCAAGCTTGAGCGAAATGTCGAGACCGTCGAGACTGAACCTGAGGCCGAGCGGGTTGTTAAACGGAATGGTGACCTTCGCGCCGATAAGGCCCAACTCGAAAGCGGGAAAACGCAAACCGCCAGTGAGCGCGACAGTCAATTGCGCGTCATCGCTCAACCCCTTGCTCAACTCGACGTTTTCAACGCCTTTCAATCCGATGCCGATGTGCTTCAAATATAAAGGGCCTTTGCTCCGGTCAATCGGAATCCAGGCCATCTTGCCGCGATTGCCCTTCTCGTCATAAATCTGGATGTCGAGCGTGCCGTGGCTGCCTTCGGAAAGCGGAGATAGATAGCCGACCGAGATGGAAAACTTATCTTTCTTCTTGGCGCTCAACCGGGTCTTCGGCTTCTTGTCTTTGGGCTTTTTAGGCGCGGGGACTACTTCCCATTCATCAGCAAGCAAGGCTTGCAGTCCCTCGGTGATCTCGTCGCCGGAATCCTTGTCTTCTTTCTTCTCTTCGCCTGATCCTTTGGGGCCGAACGACAGACGCATATCCTTAAACATGACCCCTATGCCAAAGGCGGGACGGTCAAAGAGGACATGCTCGGAAGCCAGCAGCAGCGCCGTGCGCACTTCAATCGCGCCCAGCCCGAAGTAGGCAAACGGGCCTTTGTTGAACTGTAGGAACGTGAGGCCGTCTTTAGACGTGCTCTTGATGTCGAAGCCAAGGCTCAAGAGATCAATGCGCGCCGCCAAAGAATATTTCGCCTGCGTATTGTCAACGAGGTGCTCTCTCTGAAAAGGCAAAATGCGAATGCCGGGCAGCGGAGTTCGTGGCGAGTCTTCAATATTCGGCAGCAAGCGGCGAAACCAATTATCTTCGAGCGTTTCGCCGCTGAGCCATTTGCCGAGATGCAGAAAGATTTCAACCGTGCTCTTCGCCTTTGTTTCATCTTCTTCCACGACGATGGGAGGAGTGCCTACTTCCTCTTCCTCTTCTTCGTCCTCATCGGGGTCAATCAGTATGCTTTTATTGTCTGTGAAATTTCCTTTGTCCAGTACGAGCTTGGCTGAATCGGGGTCGTCTTTGGCATCGGCGTCGTCTTCGGAAGCCGTCTTGACGGGGATGTTGTAAGCCAGTCCTGCCAGCCCGAAGTAATGTTTGTTGGCGTTGGTCTCTGCGACCTGAGAAGCCAGCGACAGGGCAAAGCGGGCCTGCTTATCGTTTTTCCGCTCCACGCCTTTTACGTAAAGCGGGAAGCCGTCCAACTCGCTTAATAGCCCGTTAACAAGATCCCAGACCGTCACCTCAGACAGGTCTGCCAACTTGTAGTCAAAATCGCCGCCGCCGATGGCTTTGCCCTCCAGCAAGCCCAGCCATTCGAGCATCATGCCCAGCCTGTGCTGACCGGAACTTGGATCAATAGATTTTTTATCACCAGGCTTGTAATCCCAGATGCCTTTGAGAAAATCGAGCGTCTGACCGAATTCCTTTTTTGCTTCCTTCAGGTCTTCCTTGATCTCATCTCGTTTAGACTGCCTGAGAAGGATGTCCGTGATGCCGCCGGGGTCGGAAATTTCTTCAAGCATCAGAGGGCCGATGGGAGCGTTCAGCAATTCGCGGCCATCGGTCAATTCGCAGAAGTCTTTGACGAAGGCTTTCCATTCATCAAATTTCTCCCAGTCGGAATTGCTTCTCGCCTTGACTCGCTTTTGCACTTCAATGACAGGGGCCTCGAAAGTGGTTACGAGTTCGTAATCTTCCCGCTTGATTTTCTGTGCCATTCGCACGGTGAAGGGGATGCGGAAATTGAAGCGCACCGCGAAAATTTCCTTACCGGATTTCTCGTGTCCGATTGGGTCGCCGTTTGACCGCGAAAGCGAGATGCCCGCGCAGATTGAGCGAGCGTTCGGAAGAGAATCGGCCCCCAAATGCTCTTTGCTGGGAAGGACATAAAAGGGCACGAAGAATTCCATGTCTGCTCGAACGCCTCGTTCCTCGTCTACGCCCTCAGCCCATGTGCACAGGCGACGACGCATCCCCGCGCCGAAGACAAACACTTCCTGTGTGTCGCTTTTCTGTTTAGAAAGACCCAGCGACAAAGTAGACAATAGACTGCGCTGATAGCGGGCCTTGGAGGTGAGAATCTGTTTGATGGCGTCGGAGGCTCCCGGCTTATCCGGCTTGAACTCGTTGGTCAGCACATCGAGCGAAATGAGCATAGGCTCGGAGATCGCGCTGAAATCATGCTTGCCGCCCGTGACGTTAGCCGCGAGCCTGGCCATCAGCCAGTCGCGGTAGGGGACTTTTTTCCCTGCCTCTTCCGGGCTGAGGAACCAGACCCAATTCCACTCTAGCGTGCGCAGAGTGCCTTCATCTGCGGAGCCTTCATCGTTGAGCCAATACTCTTCGCCTGTGTTAGCATCCTTCGGAATATCTTTCAGTTTGCACAAACCTACTATCAGCAAGAAAAGCGCTGTCGTCGTCGGAGGCGACTTATCTTCTGCCATAAACGCACCTCATATTTAATTCATTGCGATGGTTATGAAGCAACCTGAGCTTCTGTAAAAATGGGTCCGCCCGTTCTTTGTCTCACATAATATGTGATTTGAGCGCTGACAGTATATGAGCAAAATTAAATGTAAGCAAGTGGAGGAAACTCAGGCTTCAACAACTTGTTGAATGGGTCACACTACAGGCTCATGAAGATCTTTTAGTCTGCTATCATCAGACTGATTTGCTCGGTTTGGAGCGCCTAGAACGATTTGCAAATGGATGTACGGTTCACCGCAGAGACGCGGAAGAGAATGATGAAGTATGAACGATGAACGATGAATTAAAGAATTTCTCTTCCGTTCATCATTCATCATTCCGCATTCATTGTTTTCTTCTGCGTCTCTGCGGTGAACCCTCTTGCATTACCCTACATTCAAAAGAAATCCCCTCTAGTCAGGCTTGTTGATGAAGTCCGATTCAAGCTCTGGTGAATGTCTCTCATAGCTCCACAGGTGCTTGGCCCATAGGCAAGCTGCAAAGACTGCTATAACGCATCCCGCCCCGCCCGCGACTACCGACAGCGACGACCCTATCAGCGCCGCAACCATACCTGCCTCTAGCTCCCCAAGCTGCGGCCCGCCCATAAAGAAGATCATATTCACCGATGTCATACGCCCTCGCAATCTGTTAGGCGTGACCAACTGCCGAATCGTCTGTCGCAGTACAGTGCTCACTGTGTCTGCTGCGCCAACAATCGCGAGCATCAGCATCGAAAGCCAGAACCATCTAGATAACCCAAAAACGATTGTCGCCGCGCCATAGAAAGCCACGGAGAGGATGACAAGTTTGCCCTGCTTGTTTAAAACGCCTAGATTCGCCATCACAAGCGCGGTTATAACAGAGCCCGCTGCCGGTGCTGCTCTGAGCAGGCCAAGTCCTCCTGCCCCGATGTGCAGAATCTCTTCGGCGAAGATCGGAAGCAGCGCAGTGGCCGATGCGAAGAACGTGGCGATGAAATCCAGCGTCATCGTTTGCACTATGATCGGCGTCTTCCAAACGAAGCGCAGCCCTTCGCCGAGCGCGGCAACGCTTACCTTCGATATATCTTTTTCAACTTCGGCGCGATCACTTGCGCGCATAAGCAACAGGGCAACGATGACCGCGAGAAAAGATGCCGCATTGAGCGCGTAAATCAACGCTGGCCCGTGATCTCTTAGAAGCAACCCGCCGAGCGCCGGGCCGACAACCATCGCGGAATTGAAAACTAGCAGCCCCAGGCTAACGGCATTGGGAAATTCTTTGGCGGGAACTAAAGTGGGCAGCATAGCTTGCCTTGCCGGATTATCGAAGGCGATGGCCGCCGAAGCGATGGCCGTTAAAATGTAAATGGGCCATACGCTATCAAGCCCCGAAGCCGTTATTGCCGCCAGTAAGCCCGCACTGATCAACATCACGCTTTGCGTTACTATCATCAGATATTTTCGGTCTACTGCATCGGCGACAATGCCGCCAAGCAGCGAGCATAAAATTATCGGCACGACCCTGACTAAGCCAACACCGCCAAGCGCCACGGGAGATTTGGTCAGCAGATAAATGTGCCAGTCAATCGCCACATACTGCATCTGAGAGCCTGTGACGGAGACTAGCTGGCCTATCCACAGAAGGCGGAAATCCCTGTGACGCAATGTAGAGAAAGTTGAGCTACGCTGTGCGGTGTCTCCGGAAGAGCCGGGAGTAGGAGCAGGTAGAGACATGAAATTACAGTTTAGCGACCTGTTCTTTCATCGCCAAATTCTCATTGAGGCGCGAATGGGCTAATTAAACGTGGCGGAAAAGTCATTAGCTTAGGCGGCCTGCCGTTTATTCTTCAAAGGGCAAAACCGGATAAGGTCAAGCTTGCTATAAAGAGGATATAAAATCATTTAAACAAACAACGAACAAAACTCCGTGCTCATCTCTACCCGATAGCATAAGTTTATCACCCGCCACGAATAATTGAGGAGCTACCGTGGACGTAATATTTGTATCCTGTAGGAACGTCCAAGTCCCGGCATTGTTTATATCAGAAGTTGGCGTATCACATGAGGCTATAACAATTCTGTTGGATGAATCATTTTGACTGAAGGCCAGGAAAAGTTTGTCTTTATAGTTTACTAAACTGAGAGGCCCTCGCGTAGTTGAATTATAGAAACGACTGCTGCCCCATGTGAAGATGGTTTTAGAACAGGCAACATATACATCGTTATTGTTGCCGGATTTATAAAATATATAAAGTGTGTCTTTTAAAAATGCTAAAGTGGGTGTTGAGCCTGCTTTATCTGAAATCAATATTGGAGTATGCCAGCCGGCGTCAGTATAGTAACGAAAATAAATGTCAGTAGAAGGATCACTAATCTTGTAAGCAATACATAACGTGTTTGAGAAATTTGTTAGAGATGGCGCTTGATCCACAGTAATATCGGTGATAAAACCAGTTTTACCCCATTGGTTTAAGCTCATATCATAAGAAGCATAATAAACGAACTTATCTATTGGCAGGTATAATTTATAAAATACAAACAGCTTGCTGCCGTAATGCGTGACGGACGGAGATTGATTGGTTATGACGAATTGAGGTTGATTGATAAGATCATGTGGAATTGTTTGTGGATCAGATAATGTATTGGAGGTCTTATCGAAGATTTGATAATACACCACACCGGACACCACATACACTGAATAGATTTTATCGTCTATATCTGTTAGAGGCGGGTACACCTCTATGCCTTCATTAGGAATTGGACTTGGAGCAGACCAGTTATTGCCATCACTGGAACTAATAATAGTTGGAGAGTTTATAATATCGGTATAAATCAGACTGAGCTTATTATTAAAAAGGACAGGAGTAACAGATGAAAGGGTAGCGTGGTTTGGTATTGAATAAGGGGCACCAAAAGAGAAATCATTTTTTACAGTCGTGACGTAAATCCGGCTGGAATTCGGTTTTGTGTAAAATATGTATAATTGACCATTGTACACAGCGCCGCCGGGAGATGTATCTATAGAAATATTGTTATTATGCTCATCTTTAACGTATACAACATTCCAATTCACCCCATCGCTTGACGATGTTAAAATAAGATAGTTGCCGGGGTCATTTGATTTTAACAATATACACAATTGACCGTTGAATGTAGTTATAAACGGAGCAGCGCTTGTTGAGTGGTAACCCGGCGGTACGCCCGCCTGCTTAAATATAATTTTGGAAGGGCTACCCCAGCTATTACCGTCATAAGAGGTGAGATAGATAGCGTTGGACGGGTCATTGGCTTTATAAGCAACATATAATTTGTTATTCCAAAAGACTACACTCGGTGACTCTGGGGTACACTCAGCGAGATTAAACAGCGCATTGCTCCAGTAGAATGTATCACTCGATGATGTAACAAGGATGTAGTTAGACTCATTGTTTATTTTATATACGATATGAAGTTTATTATCTATAACGCCCAAAGCCGGTGTGGCGTCTGAAGATTGAAAGTGGTTTGTGAAAGTGATCCCATAAGGTATGTCCCAATTTATACCGTCTTTTGATGAGACGGTATATAGATAATTATTAAAGCTGCTTCTATAGGCAACATATAGTTTGTTTTGAAAGACCGTGGCTGAGTATTGAGTGTTTATATTAATAAGCGCTTCTTTGCCTTCTTGTATTACACCTGTTCTTGGGTTCCTAGTGAGCGATGTCGCAATCTTCCACTCGTTGTTTTTGGTCAAAGGAGGGGAAGCCATAATCTTTAAGTTACCATTCGGGTCATAAAACCATACATAAGCATTATCCATATAAGAATCAACAGACACGATTTCATTTACTTCTATTTGATTAATGTCATACTGGTAATCCCATGATATGCGCCCTTGTTGTTCGCCTTCGGATTGGAACACGCTGATGGTTTTGTCAAATGTAAGAAATAAATTTAATTTATCATTAAAAGATAAAACGCTCGGCGGTTTGGATATCCGTCGGTCTATTACGCCAATATCACTTGAAAAGCCTGTTGCTTGGTTAAAGTAAAATACACAAATTGTTCCTTCCAGACGAAGAGAATTCGAAGGATCCCGAAAAGAGACTGATGTTTTGTAAAGAATATATATATTAGAAGAGAGGAGGTCGAGGTCAAAATCAATGTCTGTTTGTGGTGTAAGGCTACCGATTTTGATGGGGTTGATATAGATTTTCCAATTACTTCCATCTTCAGACGTTGCTACTCCAAAAGAGTTATCGCTGTTGGTATAAACCAAATAGAGAGTACTCTCGTATTTAATCAGCCGAGGAGCGACTTGCGAGGTTAAAGGAGAGCCGCCTGCCATAATATCTGTAGCATTGCTCCAGGTTTTTCCATCAACTGTGCTGGCAATTTGTATTTTGTTTGACGAATCATTCTTGATGAAAACAGTGTATAAATTATCTGCGGAGCCAAATATCTCCCAATCGGGTTTTTTATTTGCTGTTAATTTCGTATCAATTTCTGAAGACCAGTTAGCCCCATCAAAACTTGTTGCAAAATTTATTTTGTTGGAGCTGGTCTCTCTGAAAATCTTTACCAGCCGACCCATTACCCCGGTCAAATCCGTATTTGTTCTAATAATCGCCTCGCAAATCCCAGCACTTACAAAGTCCATAGGTATTACACCAAATCTCTTGTTATGTTCTCCCTCAATAACGGAATTGACTTTGGGATTTATATTTTTGGCAAGTTGCTCGGGAGAAGCTCCGGGTGCGCCTGAGCCAGTAGCGCTCGTAAAATTGAGATACAAGGCATTCTTATAAACAGAGTTAATATCCTGATAGGTTTGCTCGGCGTGATCTAATGAATCACGGACGACCTTTAATTTCTTATCAGCGTCGGTAAACTTATACTCGTCTTGCACCTCGATAAGCTGGTTGAGGTTGCCACCTTGGCCCTTGGGTAAATGTATCTCGAAAGTCGTATCATTCCCCCAACTTGTTACATCAATACCGTTCCCCGAATTATCCCAGCCAGATATACCCGTCGTTGGGTTTTTAAGATCGAATCTTCGTAATAAGATTATTTTCCCTCTCACTTTTCCTAGTAGAGGTATTGCATGGTCAAGATACCATTTATCCAAATCATTCTTTATTTGTTCTGCAAATTTTTTATCAAACCCCGAATCCTCTGGCTTTCCTGCCTGACTTATTTGCATCACAATGCACTCTTCCGAAGAAGAGGACAGAAAGTTATAACAGTCTTCCAAAACATCTTCGAAATCGAGATTTAAATCGGCAATGCCATGATAAGTTCTTAGTTTCTTATTGAACCATCGTAATCGAATATCGAAATATCTTACTCCGGCATTCAGTTGCTCCATGATCGTTAATTTTTGGGTCAGCGATATGTCTGTAGTAACGGCTACTGTTATTGCGCCTGCCGCTGCGCCTACCACGATTCCTAGTATAGGCCCTATGAAAAACACAGGACTGCCTGCTACGAAACCGGCTGCACCGCCAATACCTATTCCTTTTATATAATTCTTATTAAGATTAGCGGCGGTTGCGCAACTATCATGCGTTCCGGGAATGGAGAATTCTGAAATATACTTTTTCCCGTTTAGTGCTGACATCCATTTTGATTGATCAATTGATCCCATAATCGTGTATCCTCAATTTAAATTCGGAAAAATCCACCTGAGTTGAGCCTTAGTCAAAAAGCGTGCGGGACTTTATCAGAAATGTTAGTGAACGACAAGTATAATGTGTTGTTAGAGCAGAGTCTGTTCATTCCGGGTGGGTGGCTTTTCAGATTCGACTGTGCCCGGAGCAGTTGCCGTCGCTTTACCTTCGATCATAATAAATGCGCTGAACGCGCTTGCCAGCGCCAGCCCGACAGCAGATATCATTACGAGTCGAAAGCCGAATATAAAAGATTCATTGATCGCCTGCTTCAGCGCCGCTCGCGTCTCTTCGTTTATATCAAGAGGAAATTCTGCTCCGGCAAGCCTTACGCGCTGCTCATCAATGAGGCGGTGCAGTTCGGGCGCGATGTTCAACTGCGCTAAGTGGCGATCAGTTTCACGATTGAACGCGTGCAACATCACAAGGCCAAGAACCGCAACTCCGAGCAACCCGGCAATGCGCGAGATGGCATTATTAACGCCCGAAGCCGCGCCCGCCAGATCCTGCGGCACTGCGCTCATTACCGTGGTCGTGAGCGGCGCAACGCTCGTCGCCATCCCCAAACCCAACACCACTATCGCCGGGAAGAAGGTCGTCCAATAAGAGCCGCCGATGCCCGGAATAATAAAGAGGGCGTACCCGAAAGCTGTTATCACAGGCCCGATCACGAGCGGCAATTTCGCGCCGTAGCTTTTTACCAATCCGCCAGACCAACGCGACAGAAAGAACATGATGAGAATGAAAGGGAGCCATGCCGTGCCAGCTTCGGTCGCTGAATAACCTTGCACCTGAATGAAATTGAGCGGAGAGAAAAACATTGCCCCACTGAGCGCCGTGTACAGAAAGAGCGTCAGCAGATTAGCCCCCGCGAAATTGCGCGAGCGAAACAGCGTAAGCGGCAACATCGGGTTGCGACTGCGCGCTTCAATTACGAGGAATGCTATAAGCGACAAAGCGCCAACCGCGAGCGCAGCAAGTATCCACGGATGACTGAATCCAAAGCGTGATGATTCGATCAATCCGTAAACAAGCGCTCCCAAACCGAAGGCTTCAAACCCTGCGCCCCACCAGTCCAGCCGCCTTGCCGCACGGTCGTTCCTGCTTTCAGGCACATGCCGGAAAGAGATCAACAGCACCACGACTGCCAGCGGCACGTTTATAAAAAAGACTGCGCGCCACGAGACATGTTCAATCAACCAGCCGCCAACTACGGGACCAATCGCCGCAGTGATAGCCGTAAACCCCGACCATGTGCCGATGGCCTGCCCGCGCCTCTCTTCATTAAATGAGGCGCTGATGATGGCGAGACTTCCAGGGACAAGCAGTGCGCCGCCTACGCCTTGCACTGCGCGCGCGATAATCAGTTGGCTGACGTCAGGCGCTAAGCCGCACCATACGGATGCCAGAGCGAAAAGAGCAGTGCCCGCGCAGAAGACAAATCGCCTGCCGAAACGGTCGCCCGCTGAGCCTCCGACCAGAAGGAGTGCGGCAAGAAAAAGCGCGTATGATTCGACCACCCACTGCACATCCAGAACTGTAGCGTTGAGGTCCTTTTGCAGAGCGGGCAGCGCGACATTGATGGCTGTTCCATCAATGAAGGCGAGGCTTGATCCTAAGATTGTTGCGGCCAGAATCCAAGGCTCGGCAGCTCGCGCGCATGGAGCGGCGGCAGGCTCTGATCTGATAACACCCTCGTCGCACGGTTGCCTGACAATGTTCGCCATAGCTCATCACCGCGATAGCTTGCGGTAAAGACCGGCTATAATAACATAACTTCGATAGATTCAAGGCGGTGTTTAATTGCGGCGCAGAGTCTGTGTAAGATTGACGGTCTCGGCGACAATGAGTATGCTAATCTCGTCGCGAGCGAGGGCTGAATAGTTTTGCAGTTACAATCCATTGTCTAAACATAATTAGCAAACAGGCGTAATCATTCATACTGTTTTCATTCGAGTTTCGTTAATGCAAAAACCGGCGACCTTCACCCTCGGGATCTACCGGCAAGGGCGACAACGATTGTGCGCCTGCAAGCCCCCAGGTTGAGCGCGTTGCCAGGAGGTTGAGGCCCTATGATACCGCGTAGCTTTGAATACCATGCGCCTCGCGCGCTAGATGAAGCATTATCTCTCCTCCAGCAACTGGCCCTGAGGCCAAGATTCTCTCAGGCGGGCAAAGCCTGATCCCGATGATGAAGCTCAGGCTCGCTTCGCCGCCTGCTGTCGTAGACATCAACCGGATACCGGATCTAAATTACGTCTCGCAATCGGATGACTATTTAAGAATCGGCGCGCTGGCCAGAGAAAGCGATCTGGAAATCTCTCCCTTAATCAAGTCGCGCTATCCACTGCTTTTTGACACGACGGTGGTCATCGGCGATCCTCTTGTGAGAAATCAAGCTACAGTGTGCGGCAATCTGGCTCACGGCGATCCGGCCAACGATCACCCGGCAACGATGCTTGCTCTCGAAGTTATGCTCGTCGCCGTTTCGTCACGCGGCGAGCGCGAGATACCTATCACAAATTTCTTCACGGGACTCTTCGCGACCGATCTCCAGCCTGACGAGATACTCAAAGAAATAAGAGTCCCTGTCCCGCCGCCCTTGAGCGGTGGGGTCTACCTCAAGCTCGAAAGGAAAGTCGGCGACTACGCAACGGCAGGCGTCGCCGTGCAAGTCACTCTCGACGGTGCGGGCGTTTGTCAGCGCGCGGGCGTCGGACTTACGAATGTAGGCTTCATGCCATTGAAAGCCACAAAGGTCGAAGCCTTCCTCAAGGGCAAGGCGATTGATGACGCCGCTATTAAACAGGCATCTGAAATTGCGGCAGGCGAGTCTCAGCCTTTCGATGACATCAGAGGCTCGGCTGACTACAAGCGTGACGTTGTTCGAGTTCTAACCGTGCGGGCGCTTAAACGCGCACTGACGCGCGCGAATGGAGGAACTGTAGGCAATGGCTAAAACCAGCATCAGCGTAAAAGTAAACGGAGCCGAGCATCAGGCGGAAATCGAGCCGCGACTGCTGCTTGTTCATTTCCTTCGCGAGACGCTTCGGCTCACGGGCACGCACATAGGCTGCGACACCAGTCATTGCGGCGCTTGCACGATTGTTCTTGATGGCCGTGCCGTCAAATCCTGCACTATGTTTGCGGTGCAGGCCGACGGGCGCGAGATACTGACGGTCGAAGGGCTAGAGCAGGACGGCAAGCTGCATCCTTTGCAGGAAGGATTCTGTCAGGAACACGGACTGCAATGCGGTTACTGCACGCCCGGCATGTTGATGACGGGGTATGCGTTCCTCAATAACAATTCCAGCCCTAGCGAAGACGAGATTCGCCACGCGATTTCCGGCAATCTCTGCCGGTGCACGGGCTACGTCAACATCGTCAAGGCTTATGAGTACGCGGCGGCAAAGCTGCGCGAGGGAGGTGTTTAATCATGGCTCCAAAAACAACACCGGAAATCGGCGGCATGGGTCATTCAGTCAAGCGGAAGGAAGACCCGCGCTTCATTCGCGGCAAGGGAACTTTTGTTGATGACATAGTGCTGCCCGATATGATCTATATGGACATAGTCCGCAGCCCTTTCGCGCACGCCACGATCAAGAGCATTGATACGTCGAAGGCGCTGGCCACACCCGGCGTGATTGCAGTAATCACGGGCAAAGACCTTGCCGCTTATAACCTACACTGGATGCCGACGCTGATGTCGGATACGCAGATGGTGCTTCCTGTAGACAAAGTGATGTACCAGGCGCAAGAAGTCGCGGCGGTGCTGGCAACTGATCGTTACACGGCAGCCGATGGCGTTGACGGCGTCGAAGTTGATTATGACCCGCTGCCCGTAGTCGTAGACCCGTTCAAGGCGCTTGAACCCGATGCACCTGTTCTTCGCACAGACAAGCCGGACAAAAAAGACAATCACATCTGGCACTGGGAATGGGGCGACCGCGCGGCAACCGATAAAGCCTTCGAAGACGCAGAGGTCACGGTCAAAGAAAATATTTACATCCCGCGAATTCACGTTTCATCAATAGAGACATGCGGCTGCGTCGCCTCTTTCAACAAGATTTCAGGAAAGCTCACGGTCTGGATGACCACACAGGCTCCGCATGCGATACGCACGGTCTTTGCACTTGTCGCAGGTCACGTAGGACTGGCCGAACACAAGATTCAAATTATCGCGCCGGATATAGGCGGCGGGTTCGGCGGCAAGGTTCCTGTCTATCCGGGATACGTGATTGCGGTTGCGGCTTCTGTGCTGACGGGCAAGCCTGTCAAATGGATCGAAGACCGCATGGAAAACATTCAGGCCGATTCGTTTGCGCGCGATTATCACATTGCTGCGGAACTGGCCGGAAAAAAAGATGGCACGGTGACAGCACTGCGTATCAAGACCGTTGCAGATCATGGTTATACAGATGCGGCGGCGAATCCTTCAAAGTTTCCCGCAGGTCTCTTTCACGTCTGCACGGGGTCTTATGACCTGAAGGCGGCGCACGTCGAAGTAGACGGTGTCTACACAAACAAGCCGCCGGGAGGCATCGCTTATCGCTGCTCGTTCCGCGTGACCGAAGCCGTGCACACAATCGAGCGCATGGCGGATTTGTTCGCGCACGAAATAGGGATGGATGCGGCTGAGTTTCGCATGAAGAACTTCATCAAGCCTGAGCAGTTCCCGTATAAATCTACGCTCGGTTGGGAATACGACAGCGGCAACTATGCGGGCGCGCTTGAACTGGCAATGAAGAAAATCGGCTATGCGGAACTCAAAAAAGAACAGGCCGAAAAACGCGCGCGCGGAGAATTGATGGGCGTCGGCATCAGCAGCTTCACGGAGATCGTCGGCGCAGGCCCATCAAAGCACTTCGACATACTCGGCCTGAAGATGTTCGACAGCGCAGAGATTCGCATCCATCCGACCGGAAAAGTCATCGCGCGATTCGGGACCAAGTCGCAAGGGCAGGGACACGAAACCACATACGCGCAGATCGTCGCAGAAGAGCTTGGCATCCCTGCCGACGACATCGCGGTTGAAGAAGGCGACACAGACACAGCGCCTTATGGGCTTGGGACTTATGCGAGCCGCAGCACGCCGGTCGCGGGCGCGGCTTGTGCGGTAGCCGCTCGCAAGATCAGAGACAAGGCGAAGAAGATCGCCGCTTACCTGCTCGAAGCGCACGAGGATGATCTTGAGTGGGAGCCGGGCAAGTTCTTTGTCAAAGGATCTCCTGATCGCGCAAAGACGATTCAAGAGATTGCGCTTGCGGCTTACACGAATCATCCGCAGGGGATGGAAGCGGGCCTCGAAGCTGTCTCTTATTACGACCCGCCGAATCTCACATATCCATTCGGCAGCTACATCTGCGTCGTTGACATTGACAAAGGAACCGGCGAAGTGAAGGTGCGTCGCTTTGTTGCCGTAGACGATTGCGGAAACATCATCAACCCGATGATCGTCGAAGGGCAGATTCACGGAGGGCTAGCGATGGGACTCGGCCCGGCTCTTTACGAAGAGATTCAATACGACGAGAGCGGCAACATACTGCAAGGCAGTTTTATGAATTACCTGCTTCCGACAGCGGTTGAAACTCCGAATTGGGAAACCGACAAAACATGCACGCCTTCGCCGCATCATCCGCTCGGCGCGAAAGGCGTAGGTGAGTCGGCGACCGTAGGAGCGCCAGCCGCAATCGTCAACGCAGTAGTTGATGCGCTCTGGCATCTTGGCGTGCGGCACATTGATATTCCGATCACCCCGCCAAAGGTGTGGAAGCTTTTAAGAGAAGCGGGAGTGAGTGAGTAGGCGCGACATGATTCAACCGTCGCTGACGCGACGAGAAAGCATTTTGCGAATGACTTTCCCAGCCTTTAAGGACCGGGCTAAATTCAACGCGCCGCTACGCGGCAAAGAATATGTTTTCATCAGTTCGTAAACTCGTGCGCCGTGAATATGTTTTCATCAGTCTGTCAAATTGAGATAAAGCGCAACTACTCAGCCGCGTAGCGGCATTATGAATTTAGCCCGGTCTTTTAAGGCCGGGTCATGAGATGTCTCCATTCGACACGTCGCGTCAGCGACGATTGAGCCGGGCATCGGAGAATTCGATGGCCAATACTTACACTTCGCTTCATTATCACATCATATTCAGCACCAAGAATCGCGTGAAGCACATATCTCAGGAAATTGAACAGCGGGTCTGGGCATACATCGGTGGCGTTGCGCGAGCACACAAAATGGTAGCCCTGCAAGTCGGTGGTGTTGAAGATCATCTGCACACGTTGATAACTGCTCCGGCAACGCTTTCGCCTAGCCAGATAGCTCAGTTCCTTAAGGGCGATTCCTCGAAATGGATTCACGAAGAGTTCCCGGCATTACGCGATTTTGCCTGGCAGGATGGCTACGGCGGGTTCACTGTCAGCAAGTCGAATTTGCCGGAAGTCGTCCGTTATATACAAAGCCAGCGTGAGCATCATAGGAAAAAGACATTTCAGGAAGAATACATGGATTTTCTGGAGAAGCATGGGATTGAATACGATAAAAGGTTTGTGTGGGGATGATTCAATCGTCGCTGACGCGACGAGGTATCGCTTTCGATGACTTTCCCGGCCTTGAAAGACCGGGCTAAACTCATAATGCCGCTACGCGGCAAAGAAGCGAATGTGGAGGCTGTTACATTTGACAGATATGCAGGCTGTTGACTTTCGGATGTTGTGCAGTCAAAGATGAATCGTAAAACTTCAAGGCGTTTTCGAGGCATGGATTAAATACAATGCTTTTAGAGGGTTCGTGGATTGACGTATTCGACAAAGCCGCAAGGTTACGCGCCGAAGAGCAGCCCTTTGTAATCGCAACGGTCGTAGCCTACAAAAGCCCACAGTCGGCAAGGCCCGGCTCAAAGGCCATAATAAAACCTGACGGCTCCATCAGCGGGTGGATAGGCGGCGGGTGCGTTCAACCTATCATCATTCGCGAAGCGCAAAAGGCGCTCGAAACAGGCAAGCCAAAGCTCATAAGCATCAGCCCGGAATCAACGCATGGGGATTGGAAAGGAGTCGAGTCTTATCAGATGACCTGTCAAGGCGGAGGCTCGCTTGAAATCTATCTTGAGCCTGTGATGCCAAAACCTGAGTTATTAATCGTTGGTCGCTCGCCCGTCGCCGAGATTCTCGCAGGACTTGGCCGACTGCTCGATTTCAAGGTTTCGGTGGCCGACCCCGAAGCCACGCCGGAACAATTCCCGGAAGCGGATCGCGTGCTGACCGATCTTCAATCGGCCCGCTGCTCGATCAACTCGCAGAGCTTTGTTGTGATTGCGACGATGGGAAACGGCGACGAAGAAGGACTCGAAGCAGTCGTCGGCACAAGCCCCAGATATGCGGGGCTGGTCGCAAGCAAAGAAAAAGCGAAATCCCTCTTTCAATATCTTCGCGATAAGGGCGCGACTGACGAACATCTCGACCGCATAAAGTGTCCAGCCGGACTCGAACTTGGAAGCGAGACGCTGCCTGAAATCGCGCTCAGCGTTATGGCCGAAATCACTCGCTTGCGTAGAACGCCAGAGCAAATTATTGAACCGATCAAAGCTTCAAAGGGAATGAGCCTGCCCGTAATGCAAAAGACGGCTGAGTCATCTGCTGAAAGCCGCGACCCCGTCTGCGGTATGAACGTAGCTATAACGAATGCAAGATACAAGAGCTTATTTGAGGACAAGCCGTTTTACTTCTGCTGCCTCAGGTGTAAGGAAACCTTTGACCGATCACCCGAACAATATCTGAAAACAACGGGCGCGGGTAAGTCATGAGGAAATTCATCTCGGGGCTGGTTCTTGGGGCGGGCGCTTCAAGCCGTTTCGGACAGCCCAAACAGCTTTTGCCTTTTCGAGGTACCACATTGCTCGGTTGGGTAATTCAACAAGCCGAGCATGCCGACTGGGCTTGATGAAGTGATCGTCGTGTTGGGCCGCGCAGCCAGTGAAATACGCGAGCGAGTCAACTTCGGCAATGCGAAGGTTGTAGATAATCCCGTGTTTGGCGAAGGCTGCGCATCGTCGTACCGCGCAGGCATCGGTGCGACCAATCCCACTTCGGATGCGATCATGATAATTCTAGGAGATCAGCCCGGTGTCGAGCCTGAAATAATTGATGGCGTGGCCAAAGGGTGGCGGCAAGGCGACGGGCAAATCGTGATGGCTTCTTATCAAGGGCGCAAGGGCCATCCGATGCTGTTTGCGAAGCCGATGTTCGACCATCTCGTAGGACTGCACGGCGACAAAGCCGCGTGGAAGATTGTTGACGCAAACCCTGATCTTCTCCGCGAGGTTTTGTTCGACCGGCCTTTTCCTGAAGATATAGATACTCGGGAAGACTTCGAGCGCATCGCTCAACAGGATATGAGGCGTGTGTGAGGGATGAAGTACGCAAGATACAGGAATTGCTAGGTCGGCAAACTTACATTGCCGATGCGGCGGTCGCTACGTCGCTATATTTGGCGATGCGACTCGGCAAGCCATTACTTGTCGAAGGGCCAGCAGGAGTCGGCAAGACCGAAATCGCAAAGGTGTTGGCAACAGCGCTCGACACGAACCTTGTGCGTCTTCAGTGTTATGAAGGGCTGGACGCCGCGACGGCGCTTTATGAATGGAATTATTCAAAGCAACTGCTTCACATCAAACTGCAAGAATCCGTTGCCGAAAGCGCCATCGAAAAAGAGGCGATGATATTCAGTGAGCCTTTTCTATTGAAGCGGCCTCTGCTTGAAGCCATAACCAATCAGACGCGCTCGCCAGTTTTATTGATTGACGAAGTTGATCGAAGCGATGAAGAGTTTGAAGCCTTCCTGCTTGAAGTGCTGTCTGAGTTTCAAGTGACTATTCCTGAGATTGGCCCGATCAAGGCGATTCATCGCCCTTATACTGTGTTGACCTCGAACCGTTCGCGAGACCTTTCCGACGCTTTGCGCAGAAGGTGTCTTTACCTCTGGATAGATTACCCGTCCTTCGATAAAGAGCTTGAGATCGTGCGCGCCAAAGTCCCTGCAATAAGCGCCTCGCTTTCCACAGAGATCACGCGTGTGATTCAGGCAGTTAGAAAACTGAATATGACGAAAGTTCCCGGCGTTGCCGAAACGCTCGACTGGGCCACGGCGCTGGTTGCCTTGAACACAACAGAACTAGACCAGGCGGTGATTGCCGAGACCACAGGTTGTTTTTTGAAGGACGAATCCGATCTGCGCAAGTTTGAATCGGAGCTTGCAGCCGGTCGCCTCGACTCTGTCTCATGACCGAAGCCAGTCTTTTAACTAACACCCTTCTATTTTGCAGGGCGCTCAGAGAGCGCGATCTTGCCGTGACGCCTTCCGAGGCGATTGACGCAATCACAACGCTCAAGCTCATAGACCTCAGCGACCGGCAAGAGACCTTCTTGAGTTTACGAAGTGTTCTCGCATCGCGTGCGGAAGACTATCCGGTCTTCGAAGAACTCTTTGAAGTTTTCTGGAATCGAATTAGCCGAAAACGACAGGCGCGCCCAACTGTTGAGCGCGGGCATCAAGTGCGCCTTTCTTCGCCGCAGCAAACGGGCAAGGGGTTAGCATTTTTTCTTGAGCATTGGGGCCGCACGCAGTCCGGTTCCGCTCGATCAACAAAATTGTCTGGTGCTAGCGACATCGAGTCATTTGCCGAAAAAGATTTCAGTCTGTTTCGAGAAGACGAGCTTGAAGAAATCACGAGGCTTACGCGAAGAATCATTCGTCGGCTTGCTCGCATGCCCAGCCGCCGGTGGAAACCTGTAAGACGCGGCCCAAGAGTTCTGCTACGCCGCACGCTGCGCCGCTCTTTGAGCACGGCAGGCGAATTGGTGGAACTTTCGTTTGCGCGACGCAGACAAAAAAAGACGCGACTGGTGGTGATCTGCGACGTGTCGGGTTCGATGGACATCTACAGCCGCATCCTTCTGCAATTCATCTATGGGCTTCAAAACAGTTTCGCGCGCGTGGAAACGTTTGTCTTCAGCACCTCACTCGAACGAATAACCGCGCATCTGAAACGAAAAAACTACAAACAAGCTCTGGAGCGATTATCAAACAACGTGCGCGGCTGGTCCGGCGGCACGCTGATCGGTCAAAGCCTCGCGGCGTTTAATACTGCTTGGCTGAAACTGATTGACAGGCGCACTATCGTTATTATTATGAGCGACGGATGGGACACCGGAGAGCCTGAAGAGCTTGCTGCTGCGCTTGCCCAGTTGAAGAAGCACGCGGGCCGTTTGATATGGCTTAACCCTTTGCTCGGAAGTCCCGACTATCAGCCGCTGGTTCGCGGTATGCAAGCGGCGCTTCCTTCCATAGACGTGCTCGCCCCGCTACATAATCTGGCGAGCCTTAAAGCATTAGAGCAACACCTGATTTTATGAGGCGATGATGGACGAGGTCTTCGACCAGCTTGAGACTCTTATGAAGATGGAGAAGCGAGTCGCGATGGCAACGCTTGTCGCAACTCGTGGAACGAGTCCGAAAAAAGAAGGGGCGAAGATGTGGGTAGGCGAACGTGGTCGCATACTGGGGTCTGTCACCATCGGCGGATGCGTTGATGCGCGAGTGATCGAAGCCGGGGAAGAAGTGCTCGCCACACTCAAGCCGCAAGTTCTTTCTATACGACATGGGTGAAGAGGATGCGTGGGAAACCGGCTTCACCTGCGCCGGAAATGTGCAGGTCCTGATCGAGCCTTTGGACCTGACCGATACTGATAATTATTTGTTGAACATGTACCGCGCAGTTCGCCGAGCGGTGGAAGATGGAAAGCGCGCGATGGTTGCGACGCTGCTTGAGCGCCCCTCATCAAGAATCGTGGTCTTTGAAGATGGCCGGGTGATCGGCACATTGGGCGACGATGCGTTTGACGAGCAGGCGCGGGCAACTGCGCTTGAATTGATCGGCAAGCGCATCTCTCGCACCGTCGCGGTTAAAGTTGATTCATCTTCGAAAGATGTATTTTTCGAGTTGCACGGGCCGCCCGATACTTTGATCATTTTTGGAGCAGGGCCGGTTTCGATGCATCTGGTGAATCTGGCAAAAGAGATGGGACTGAAAACCATAGTCGTTGACGGCAGACCTCGGTTTGCGACCAGAGAACGCTTTCCTCATACTGATGAATTGCTGATCGGAATTCCTTCTGAAATTGCTCGCACCCTGGTTTACACATCGTCCACGTTTGTCGTTCTGGCCGCGCACGATTACAAGTACGATATTCCTGTGCTGAAAGTCGTTCTTCAGACTGAGGCCGCATACATAGGAATGCTGGGGAGCCGCCGCCGAGGTCAGGCCATCATGGAGTTCCTCAAAGAAAGCGGCATTGAGCAGCCCGCGCTTGATCGCATCAGAGTGCCGATGGGATTGGACATCGGCGCGGAATCGGCTGCCGACATCGCCCTGGCCGTACTGGCTGAGGCGATGGCGGTTAAGGCGGGCCGACCGGGAACACCTGTGAGCAAGAAGCAATAGGAGGGCTGATGCGGGCGCTCTACAGCGAAGTTATCCTCGATCATTTCCGCCATCCGCACAATTACGGCAGCCTGCCCGACGCGGATGTCGCTTGCGAAGAAGTGAATCCATTATGCGGTGATCGCATCAGAGTTGAATTGAAGATTGAGGGGAGTATGGTCGAAGCGGCGCGCTTTTCGGGCGACGGGTGCGCGATCAGCATCGCGGCGGCTTCCATCCTGACAGAGCTGATTGTTGGAGCAGATATTGACAGAGACGACGAATTGATTTCCGGTCAGCAGATTCTTTCATCGCTCAATAGCGACATCAAGCCTTCACGCATGAAGTGCGCGATGCTTGCGCTTGAGGCGCTTCGCTCAGGTGTGAAAAATTACAAGCAGTCAAAGTAATTCCGCAGCCTATCAAGCCCCGTAGCGGCCTGTGAATTTAGCTGTTTGAGCCGCGTTAGCGGCTTTGTGAGTTTAGCCGTGTACTTTAGTGCACGGAAGATCGCAGACATTTGCAATCACGTCGCGTCAGCGACGATTGGATAAGATTCAGCCGTCGCTGACGCGACGTGGATGGATGTCGGCGTCAGGTCCGTGCACTAAAGTACACGGCTAAATTCACAGGCCGCTAACGCGGCTCGATAGGGTTGATTAGTTATCGGTCAATACCTGGCAAGGGACGATCTATCGTCACAGTTTGAAAATGTTCTTGACCAGATGAATCCCTTCTACCAGCCTGTCAATTTCTTCTTTCAAGTTGTAGAAAGCCAGAGAGACGCGCGCGGTTGCACCCGTTTTGAATCGTTCGTGCAACGGTTCGGCGCAGTGATGGCCTGCCCTGATGGCAATGCCGCGACTATCGAGAATAGTCGCTACGTCGTGCGCGTGTACTCCTGCTATGACAAACGACACGATGCCGATTCTTTTGCGTGGCTTGCCAATGATGCGCACATCGGGAATCTCGGAAAGCTTTGTGACCGTATAGTCGAGCAGTTCATCTTCATACGGGGCAATCCGTTCAAGGCCAATCGCGTCGAGATAGCCGAGAGCGGCGCGGAGTCCAATCGCGCCTGCGATATTAGGCGTTCCCGCCTCGAATTTCGCAGGTGGCGGCTTGAAACTGGTCTTTGCAAATGTGACTGAATTGATCGCGCCGCCGCCGGTCTGGTAGGGAAGCATTTCCGCGAGACGTTCAGCCTTGCCATAGAGCACGCCAATTCCCGTAGGGCCATAAATCTTGTGCCCCGAAAAAGCATAGAAGTCGCAATCCAACTCTTGCACGTCTACTTTAATGTGAGGCGCAGATTGCGCGCCATCAACAAAAACCGGAATGTTTTGCCTGTGAGCCATCTCGATAATTTTGCGGAGCGGGTTGACCGTCCCAAGAACATTGGATGTGTGAGTGATTGCAACAAGCCGCGTGCGCTCGGTCAAAAGCGTTGCGTATTCATCGAGCCGTAAATCGCCTTCGGCATCTATTGGAACGACTTTGAGCGTCGCTCCTCGTTCCTCGCACAGCATCTGCCATGGAACGATGTTCGAGTGATGCTCCATTTCAGTGATGACGATTTCATCTCCCGAATTCACAATCTTGCGGCCAAACCCTGCGGCCACCAGGTTCACTGCTTCCGTGACGCCGCGCACGAAAATGACTTCATCGCTCTTGGAAGCATTGATGAAGCGTTGCACCTGAGAGCGGGCCGTTTCGTAGGCTTCGGTCGCCCGCTCGCTGAGCGTGTGAACGCCGCGATGAATGTTTGAGTTGTCCGACGAGTAGAACTGCTGCACGGCATCCACGACCGCCAGCGGCTTGTGAGTTGTGGCCGCATTATCGAGATAGACAAGCGCCGCATCATTTATGGTTTGATTGAGAATTGGGAAATCGCGCCTGAGTCGCTCTACCTCTGACCGAAGCAATTTGTTGATAAGCTCCGACATGATGGCTATAGGTACTCAAATCACCCGGCTTGTTTGCCAAACAAACGCATGAAGAAACGCGCGATGATTGACCGCAAGGCGCGCAGCACAAGCGGGACGGCGCTCACGGCTTTTGGCTCTTCGGCAATAGCTTTATGAGTAGACTGAGGTTCAGCAGGTTGAGGTTCGGTAGATTGAGGTTCGGTGGATTGCGCGGGCGTGACTTCGGGTTCATTACTGACTTCGAGATATTGCTTGACGCAGGCCGAGAATTGCCGGAACAGTTGCTTTGATACTTCTTCGATCATGCCGCGACCGAACTGAACGATCTTGCCGACGAGGTCTACTTCGGCATTGACGACAACCTGCGAGCCGCCGTTTGCAAGCGGCGTGACTCGACTGAGCATAGTCATCTTTGCAGACCCGGCTCCGCCCGCTTCTCGACCTTCGCCAACCAGCCGCACCTGATGAGCCTGTTCGTCTAGTTCTGTGAACTTCACAGTGCCTTTGTAAGACATAGTCATCGGCCCGACTTTAACCTTAACAGCGCCTATGAATGTGCCATCGTCTTTAGACTCCAATAACTCAGCGCCGGGTATACACACAGCGACTTTTGCAGGGTCGATTAAGTATTCCCACACGCGTTGAACCGGCGCTTGCACCTCGAATTCTTCTGCGATTTTGAACGCCATTATTAATCCCCCTTAAGGCTTCGAATGAGTATACACCTGCTCCGATCAGCTACAAATCAATTGCCCGATTGCTGTTATGGAGGTTTCTATCAAGGATTACTTTACTAGGATAGTGAGGCGCTTCGTCTCGCTCCATTCGTTTTCAAATTCTTGGTGTGAGAGAACAATATCACCACGCAAAGGGTCAAGCACTTCCACCCCTTTTTCATTAACCTCTGTTACGACCATAGCATGCTTTTCAAGTCGATTATGAAGCGATAAGCGTACACCAACATAAACAATCGGATACAACTTTTGCTCAAGTATGTGCTTTAAATCATCGAGTGAAATTTGATTATACTTGCGCGTTTCTTCGAAGCCATAACTCTTTGCCGCGTCTATGAGACCAAGCGGCCTTGTGCCGTCAGGCATACAATCTGACATCTCAATTAATTTCTCTTCGGTTTCGAGGATTCCAAAACAAGCAAGCACCATTCGCAGACAGGCAGGCGCGCAAGAATATGGCGTCTCCTGCTTATATAAAGGAGGCTTTTCAGGGCATGAAGGATTTGTTCGGCAAGAGCGAGACCCTTGCTGCGTATCTCCTCAATCGGTGTGTGACTAACTATTTCTCCTGTTTTTACATCTATGATGATTTCACCAACCGGGCCGCCTTCGCCGCTTGTATAAATCAAATATATTGGCACCCGCCAATGTCTCGAATCGCTATCAAGCTCTGGCTCTTGAGGACAGTAGCGATCCGGCAAGTCATTGTACTGTGTCCAGCCGACAGCTATCTGAAGGGCTTCATCGGAAGAAACATCGTTTTGCAGCGTCTCATCAACCAAATTAACTAATTCTTTCGGCTCCTGTTGTGCAAGTTCGTGCTTGAAACGATTTAATCGTTGCATCCGTTGGCTTCGAGGCTTGCGTGCATAGCTTTCAAAGCGATAGGTAATTTGATTGTCCAACACTTCAAAGCTCACATCTATAGGGCTAGTTAAGCCTTTTCTTATGTGATCAACTACTTTTGGGCTTGCCAATTCAGCCTTATCGAGATGAATTCTCACTGGACCTATAGGAAGCTGCTTGTAGAGTAAAATGTTACTACCTTCGACTTCATGAAAAAAAGCGCCCACACCGTTAAAAGGAGGCTTGGTCAAATCAATCTCTGAGGCCGAAATATTCTTGAACGTGAGTTTAGAACCGTGTGTAGTAAATTGGCCTTCTGTAATACCACGAAATACAATGTCCACTAATGCTATTTCATCTGAAGAAAAAACGTTTCAGGAAGAGGAAACTGAATATTGAAAGCCTCTTGGATATATTTTAGCTTACGGATCAGTTTGGCGAGCCGCCGTAATTCCTTTTCTTGGGATTCCGAAAGAAGTTTATGTCTGACTTCAAGTATTTTCCCAAAGTCCGCTGCCTGAATGGAAAATGTACCGGCCTTGTCAAGAGACAATATGACGCGAGTATGTAAGAGGTATCCGTCTACTGTTTTATTTGCGAGTCGGAAAACAAAATTAATGACTCTAATTTTCGTCAACGATGGATCAGCCTCACACTCAATATTTATCACAGGCCAAGAGTCCATGAGTTGACTCTCAATATTAAAGCCTCTGTCTGTGAGTATAACTGTAAAAGTCTGTTCTGGAATTGATGGAACACCTGGTACTTCAAGGCGTCCCTGAAATAGGATAGGTCTTTGCTGGCTATGCAGTTGTTTGATTATATCGGAGGATTCTGGTTGGATGCCAAAGACTGCCGACTCTATAGAGGACACTTCAAAAGGGTATATTTCATGCAATGAATTTTCTGTTGTAATAATAGAACCACTCATTAAAAGCCATTATTGGACAAATGGATTCTCAAAGCAACTATGTTTTCACGCGCCGCGCTTGACACCGTCGCCGCCAAAGCTTATAAGCCTTAGCCATATTCAATCTTTCAACTTAGCTTCGAAATCGGAGGATTTATGAACGGCTACGCACGCGCAAAAATCACGCTGCTCGCTCTCGCTTTCATCGCGCTTTCAACTCAACTCGCACTCGGCAACGGGTTCACGCTTGAGCAAATCTTGAGTTCGCCTTTTCCCGCAGACCTCATCGCTTCAAAACAAGGCGATAAGGTTGCCTGGGTCTTCGATCATCAGGGGAAGCGCAATATCTGGATTTGTGAAGCGCCCGCTTTCAAAGCGCGTCAACTGACCAACTATAACAAAGACGACGGGCAGGAAATTACCGAACCCATCTTTTCTCCCGACGGCAACTGGATAGCCTACACTCGCGGCGGCCCTCCGAACTCCGATAAAGATATTCCTAATCCGATGAGCGACCCGGCTGGCGTTAAACAGGAAATTTGGATAGTCAACACGCGCACTGCCGCCATTGTGAAAATGGGCGAAGGCGAGGGGCCTATGTTTTCACCGCGCAGCGACCGAGTCATCTTTAACAGCGAAGATCATCTGTGGTCTGCCACCATACCAACCGTTCCTCAGAAACCAGTCAACGCGAAAAAGATGTTCGAGATTCGCGGAGAGGTCAATTCTCCTGCGTGGTCGCCTGACGGTTCACTGCTCGCCTTCGTTTCATCGCGCGGCGATCACGCTTTCATAGCCGTCTATGACGCGAAGCTTGCGCGCATTCGCTTCCTTGAACCGTCCGTAGACCGAGACATCGAGCCACGTTGGTCGCCCGATGGAAAACGCATTGCCTTTATCCGTCTCCTCAATGTCGCAGACACTTTCACGGCAGACAAAGAGCGAGTACTGCCGTGGGCTATCCGCGTTGTTGACGTTGCGAGCGGCAAAGGAAGTCCAATCTGGAAATCGGGCGAGACAGAGATGGATTCGTTCTCGCGTTTGCCGCTCGGCGACAACATATTGCAATGGGCGGCTGATGACCGGATTGTATTCGCATCCGAACATGACGGCTGGGCGCATCTTTATGCTATCCCTGCAAAAGGCGGCACGGCTACGGCGCTCACGCCGGGCAATTACGAAGTGGAAAACGTCGCGTGGTCTCCTGATCGTTCGTTCGTCATCGTCTCGTCGAACGCGGGCGACATCAATCATCGCCACCTGTGGCGCGTTGACATCGCGGGCGGCGCACCCGAACAACTGACCGAAGGCGACAGCATCGAAATGTATCCGGCCATAATCAATGGCGGAAAGCATATCGCCTTTTTGCATGCAACAGCCGTCGCTCCGTTTCTCCCCTACATCGTGCCTATCAATGGACGAGGCGCGAAAGGGCTGACTCCGCCATCGCTCACGGCAGGCTTTCCTTCGCAACTGGTCGAGCCAGAGTCAGTGACTTTTAAAGCCGCTGATGGAATGACGATTCACGGACAGTTGTTCAAAGCTAAAGGTGTGACAGGTCGCGCGCCTGCCATCATCTTTCTGCACGGAGGCCCGATTCGCCAGATGCTTCCCGTATGGCACTACGGTTATTATTATCACAACGCCTATGCATTCAATCAGTACCTTGCCAGTCGCGGCTACACTGTACTGTCTGTCAACTACCGGAGCGGCATAGGCTACGGGCGAGCTTTCCGTGAAGCAAAACATCGCGGGCCGCGCGGCGCTTCCGAATATCAGGATGTTGTAGCGGGCGGCAAATACCTGCGATCTCGAAATGACGTTGACGATAAACGCATTGGCTTGTGGGGCGGGTCATACGGCGGCTACCTGACTGCGATGGGGCTGGCGCGCGATTCGGATATGTTTGCGGCGGGCGTTGATCTGCACGGCGTTCACGATTGGAGCCGTAGAGTTGGCGCAGCCCCGTGGGCGACCGGCGACCTGATCAAGCTTGGGCGCGAGTCTTCGCCTTTGTCATCGGTTGAAAAGTGGAAATCGCCTGTGTTGCTCATTCACGGAGATGACGACCGCAATGTTGCTTTCAATCAAACCGTCGAACTGGTGCGCAAACTGCGCGAGCGCAACGTGAAGTTTGAAGAGCTGGTTTTTCCCGACGATGTGCATGACTTTTTGCGCCACGAAAACTGGCTGCGCGCATACGCGGCATCGGTAGATTTTTTTGATCGTCATCTGAAATGATAAACGGCCACGAATTGCACGAATGTTTACGAATCATCACGAATTATTCGTAAACATTCGTCTGCATTCGTGGCTACAGATTGCCTCTTCGCAATTCTTCTACGAGGTATTCAGAGGCTCGCCACGCCAGAGCTATGATCGTCAGCGTTACGTTCTTCTCTGTTATCGAAACGAACGAACTGCCATCCATCACAAAAAGATTTTTGACATCGTGCGCCTGGCAGAAACGATTGAGCACCGATGCTCGCGGATCGCTGCCCATCCGAGCCGTGCCGACTTCATGAGTTGCATCGCCGGGCGGGGGAGGCAGCGACTTGCGATTGAATGGAGCGAGTTCGCACCCCGTTGCGCGCAAAATCTCTTCCGCGCTGTCGTACATCGCTGCGGCCATCTTCAAATCATTGTCGCCCCACCGCGCATTGAAGCGCAGTTGCGGAATGCCGTAACGGTCTTTGAGTCCGTCGGGATCAATCTCGCAGTAATTCTTGAAATCCGCGAGACACTCGCCAAATCCTGCCACAGAGATCATCGCGGGATTCTGTTCGCGCACCTGATTTTTGAACGCAGAGCCGAAACCCGCGATGCCGCGCGCGTAACCGGGAAACATGCGCGAGCCGCTCGAAGGCTGAAATTGCCAGCCGCGCAAGATATGAGATTTGCGCCCGCCTTTGATGTTCGTGTGGCGCGGGATGTAGATGTGCCCGCCGCCCGCGCCATCGTCATTCATCACACGCGCGCCTTTTAATCGCGGCAGGTAACCGCTGACGAAACCTGATTTGATGTTGTCCATCAAGTAATGGCCCAACGCGCCCGAAGTGTTCGCAAGCCCCGTCGGATGTTCGCGCGATTTCGAGTTCAGCAATATGCGCGTTGATTCCATTGCCCCTGCGCCGAGCACGATTGTTTTGCCGTAGACTTCGCGCTCCTCGCGGGTCTTCGTGTCAATGTAAGCAAGGCCGCGCGCGCGTTTCGTTTTCGGATCGAGCAGCACGCGATGCGCCGCGGCATGAGTGCGAAGCGTGAAATTCGATTTGCCGATGAGCTTTGGAATGATGGCATCGAGCGTAGAAAAACGAGACGAAGTTTCACAGCCGCGACCGCACTCGCCGCAGTAATGACACGCCGCGCGCCCTTCGTGATTGCGCGTCAGCACGGCGGCGCGCATTGGAATCGCCGCAATGCCGATCTTTTCACATCCACGCTTCAACATCACTTCGCCGCAACGCATAGCAGGCGGCGGCATAAAATTCCCGTCCGGCAATACGGCAAGCCCTTCGCGCGTCCCGTAGACTCCCATAAGCGCTTCGGCACGATCATAGTAAGGCGCAAGCTCGTTGTATGAAATCGGCCAGTCCTCGCCATAACCGTCTTGCATTGATTTGGGTTTGAAGTCGGCTTCCGACATCCGCAGGCTCACGCGGCCCCAGGTATTGGTGCGCCCGCCGACTGCGTGAATGCGCGTCCAGTGAAAATCCGTTCCTTCTGCCACACCGTAGCGGTCAACGCGCGGGTTGACGTAGAGGTGTTCCGTGTAAGCGTCTATCTTCCACAGCCCGTCATACTGACCGGGCTTGCCTCGCCCGCGAAACGGCATCTCGTAAGGCCACTTGTGTACGGTGATGTAATCTTTGGTCGGGTCCCACTTCGGCCCTATTTCAAGCAGCAGAACTTTGAGACCTTTGCCCACGAGCACATATGCAGCGATTCCGCCCGCCGCGCCAGAGCCAACGATGATCGCGTCGTAGATTTCCTGTTTGCTCACCTGATGCGTAACACTTTCTATAGCCCGTTTAGTCTCGAAGGGATGATTATAATAGTTTAGTGCGGTTTCACGATAGATGTTGTGAAAGAGAAAAATTCATCGCAGAGGCGCAGAGAGCGCAGAGGAAGCGCAAAGGATATGCAAATACAGAAATCTCTGCGTCCTGCGGCGTCTCTGCGGTGAATACACCTTTTTAGCGGTCTTGCTTCCGGGCCTGTACCGGAGTAAAAATTTCAAGAGCAGCCGGAAGAAGAATTATCCGTCTGGATTTATAAACGACTATGCACAAATATACAGGCCCGCACGATTACTTCGATGAGTCCTACGTCAGCGAATGGGAGCGCACGGCTTCCGACAAGAGGCCGTTCCGCGCTGAGTTTTTCAATGCTTTTGCTGCCGAAGTGGCAACTCTCGAAAAACCTAGAGTGTTTGATCTCGGAAGCGGCCCTGGCTTTTTGGCAGAGCACCTTCTCACTCATTGCGATGTTGCGACTTATCATCTCTTCGACTTTTCGCCTCATATGCTTGCGCTCAGTCGCGCTCGCCTCGCGCGGTTCACTGATCGCGTTCATTTTCACGAGGGGAGTTTTCTGGGTGAAAACTGGTGGCTCGCGCTGGATGGCCCGTTTGATGCGATTGTATCTTTGCAGGCCGTTCACGAGGTGAGAGATGCGCGCAGGATTCCCCGGCTATACGCTGAGTTGAAATTGATTCTCAGTGAAAATGGCGTGATGCTCATAGCCGATCAGGTGAACGACGAAGCAAAGCAGGAAGAACATTTTCTGACAGCCATCGAGCAGGAAAATGCGCTCCGAGCCGCGACGCTGAAACAGGTCAGACAGGTATACAAGGCCGGAGACCTGGCGCTGTTTGCAGGTCTGAGCTAGTGGAGATTGAAGAACCGCCTGACGCGGTGCAGCAGGGTTTCTGAATGGATTCTTTTTTCTTCATCGGGCATTGCGCGAGAGCGTTCGATCAGTTCTGCCTGCCGCTCTGCGAGCTTGCGGCTTAACGCTTCGGCCAGTTGCGAATTCTTGTTTAACAGTTTTTGCAGCACGCTTTTTCTAATCTCCAAAATTTCCACTTCGTCTAAAGCGTTCACGTCCGCGTTGCGCGGCTCGCCCGTCAGCAGTGCCATCTCGCCAAAGAAATTACCCGGCTCAAGAACTGCGAGGCGCTGAAGGTTGCCGTTGGTTTGAGGCACTTGCACTTCGGCTTTGCCGCGAGAGATAACAAACATCGAATCACCCGGTTCGCCGCGCCGCAGAATGACCTCGCCCGGCGCGTAAGTATATTTGACTAAGGATTTGACCACGGCATCACGCTCTTCGGTAGTGAGCGGCTCGAATATGGCGACGGATTCGATGATCTTTTCGTAGCCTTCCTCCCGAGGTTTCAAGGACGGTTGTTGTTCTTCCATCAACACGTGGCGAATCGGGTAAGGAATATCAATGTCGTTGCGGCGATAGACGTACCAGATATGCTCTCTTATCTTCGCATCAATGTCGGGAGTCAACATGTAATCTTTAACCCAGTAAAGTATCTCGTAAGTTATGCTCGAATCATGAAACTCTGCGATGCGAACTACCGGAATTTTTTCCGGCGCGATGTTGGGCAGGGTGCGCACTGTTTCCCGCACGAGAGGGATTACCCTTTGCGGCGGAAGTTGATATGGAGCGGGAAAGCGAAGCACTCGCCGGTTGAGACCGTTGAAGGGATAAACCTCAAGCGGCTCGCGCGCCACTTTGCTATTGGGAAAAATGATGAGCGTGTTGTTGTTCGTGCGAATGGAGGTGGTGCGCCAGGTAACGGCCTCCACTTTGCCAATCTCTTTGTCTATTCGAATGGCGTCGAGGATGTGAAACGGTTGCTCGATGTGAATCGAAATTCCAGCGAAGAGATTTCCGAGCGTGTCTTGTAGCGCGAGACCTATGATCACAGATACGACTGTGGACGTAGCGATGATCTCGAACCCGCCCAGTTCGTTGTCGAGCAGCAGCTTGTAGATCAGGACGAAACAAATGGTATAGAGGATTGTCGAAAGCAGCCCTCTCAGCAGAGCAGGCGCTTCGCGCCCTTTGCGCTTTACGAATACGACATCGAAGAACACGTAGCTGATGGCTCGCACGATAAGAATGCTGAAGCCTGCGAGCAAAGCCGCAATCACGTACTTTGTGCCCGGCATCTTCACGAGGTCGGGTTTGAAAAACCTGACCAGCGCGTAAGCTGCGATGAGCAGTACGGTGATCGTTATTGGCAGTGTTAGCTTCTTCATCGCTCAAATAACGGAACGGTACCGCGAGTGGTAGCGAGCGGGTCTGCATTGCGATTCACCCGCTCGCTACCGCTCGCGGTACTGTGTTTCTACTTACTGTTGCGCTGCAACGCGTGCCGCGCCGAGCAGCGCCGTCTTGTCATTCAAGATCACGCGCACAGGGATGGTCGCAACCAGCGACGAGAGCCTTCCTTTGTCCATGAATGCTCCGATGAAAGTCCCGTCTTTTAGCTTCTCTGCAATCTTAGGCGCGATGCCGCCGCCGATGTAAACGCCGCCTATGGCCTTTAACGTAAGCGCGATGTTGCCCGCCGTAGCGCCGTAAATCGAGGCGAACATATCAAGCGCCTTCACGCACATCTTACACTGGTGAGCGAGGGCCGCTTGCGAGATGACGCTGGTGGGGTCGTTTTCAGCAAACCGCGCGGCGATCTCAGGTGATTCGGTTCCATAGCCTGATGCGCGAAGAAAGTCATAGATGTTGAACAATCCAGGCCCCGAAAGCACACGCTCGATGCTGACGCGGCTGTGCTTGGTCATCATGTATTTCAGCAATTCAATCTCAAGCAGATTGCGCGGCGCAAAATCCATGTGGCCGCCTTCGGATGCGGAAGGCGCATAACGTTTGCCGTCCCAAAAGAGGCTCGCCACGCCGAGTCCTGTGCCCGCCGCGACCAGCGCCGCGTTGCCCTGTTCGATGGCTCCTTCGTTCAACGTCAGCATCTCTTCAGATTTCAATGCCGGAATCCCATGAGCCGTCGCTTCGAGATCGTTGATAAGATTGACCGATTCGAGGTTGAGAGTGCGCGCGAGATTTTCCGCGCTTACGATCCAGGGAAGATTCGGCGTCACTGATTGCCCGTCAACAACAGGCCCCGCAACGCCGAAACAAGCAGCCGTAACCTGCACGCGAACGCCTGCCATGAATTTCTGGACGATGGCTTCAAGCCCGACGTGATCGCGGCTTGGAAAGCTCTGCTGTTCGCGCGCTCGCAAAGCCCCTTCTTGCATATCGAAAAACCCGAGGTTCGTTTTTGTACCACCAATATCACCCGCAAGGATCATTCACCCTCTCCGAACAGTACCGCGAGCGGTAGCGAGCGGGTATGCAGTCAAGTCACCCCGCTCGCTACCGCTCGCTATACTGTTTATTGCTTATTGCTTATCATCTCTGCCGCCGCCTGCACCGCTTGTTCGTAGATGCGGTCGTGACCCAATATCTCAAGCTCCCTTGCTATCAACGCGCTCTCGCCGAGTCCTTCATAACTGAGCACGCGCTGCGCTTTCTTCTCTTCATCACGAGTGACAGCCGTTTCGATGCGATTGCCGTCCGCGCTTCGACGAACGCTGAAGACGGTTGATGTGTCAGCCGTGCTCGTCAGCATCACGTGCGCGATGCGGCCCGGCTCGATGTCTCGCTCCGTGTGTGCGAATTCAAGCGTGATCTTGTGCCCATCGTCAGCGGTCATTTCAAAAATTGTCTGACCTTCTGCGCCGCCGCGCCGTTCACTGCTGAATCGCCAACCGAGTCGGCTCGCAAGCCAGCCGCCCAGCAACAGTGCCCTTGTGGCAATTGCCGAAGCATCAGCCGAGGGCGGCGCATACCTGATGACCACCTTGTCTAGCTGTTCGAGCAAGGGGCGATAATCCGCCACATCATAAAAGCTTGAGATCAATGCGCGCCACGCCGTCAACTGCGCCCAGTTCAAATCGCTCAGGGCCGCCCATCGCTCTGTGTTGCGAAGCGCCGCAGCCATACTCGCAAGGTCGCCGCGCGGGTCGTTGAACTGCGACGAGTCAATAATCATGCGGTCTGAAATCTCCGCAAGCTTCCCGAACAACTGCTTGTCTGAAACTTGCGGCACCGCGCGCCACCACAGGTAAACGGGCAGGTCTGAAATCAACAACGGCACGGTTGCGCTCGGCACTTCGTCAAGATGATCTTCGCTTGCCGTGATCGTGACCTGCTCGCAGCAGACTTGCTTGGAGTTCGGCGTCGGCAGCGTGCACCGGGAAGTGACCTGCGCCGTCAGCACGGATTCCTGCGCTTCTCGATCAGCGATTATCAAGATTGCTCGACACGGGTGCGAGCCTGTGATTTCTAACATTATGTCGTCAACCTTGCTTGCCTCGGCAGGGTTCGGAACATAGATCAACAGGTTGAGTATCGATGAACGGACGACGCCGCCCTTTTCATCTTCGGACGCTTCTTTCCAAAGCGCGGTCAGTTCTTTTTCGATTGCTGCGACATTGATTGCGGATTGCGTTTGTTCTGCGCTCATGGTTTGCCTCTCTCTTAACAATTTCAAATCTCAAATTTCAAATTTGAAATTCTTACGGCCTGCGCCATCGCCGCCCGTCTTTTTCAATCAGCTCATTGCCTTCCTCTGGCCCCCACGTGCCTGCTTCGTAGTTCGGGAAATTGGCTTTGGTGCTTTGCCACACGTCGAGAATCGGCTGCACTATCTCCCACCCGCGCTCTGTCATGTCGCGCCGCGCATAGAGAGTCGAATCTCCCAGTATGCAATCGAGCAGGAGCCGTTCATAAGCTTCGGGCGAAGATATGCCGAACGATGCGCCGTAGCGGAAATCCATGTTCACCCAACGTATGCGCGTGACCTGTCCCGGTATCTTTGCGCCGACCCTCAATGTGATGCCTTCGTCGGGTTGAATGCGAACTATCAGCACGTTCGGCTCGAATTGCTGGTCGGGAATCTGATTGAACAATTGAAGCGGCGCTTGTTTGAACTGTATCGCAATCTCTGTGACGCGCTTGGGCAATCGCTTGCCTGACCTGAGGTAGAAAGGCACGTCCGCCCATCGCCAGTTGTCGAAATAGAGTTTTACCGCAGAATAGGTTTCGGTATTCGATTCGGGATTCACGTCTTTTTCCTGGCGATAGCCCGGAACTTCTTTGCCCGCAACAGAGCCCGGACCGTACTGGCCGCGCGCCGCGAATTCGGCAACGCTGTCACGCGAAATCGAGCGAATGGCGCTCATCGCTTTTATCTTTTCATCGCGCACGCCGTTTGCCGAAAGGTTCGCGGGCGGTTCCATAGCGACCAGCGAGAGGACTTGAAAAACATGGTTTTGAATCATGTCGCGCAGCACGCCCGATGTGTCATAGTATCCGCCGCGCCCTTCGACGCCCAGCGCCTCGGCGTTCGTGATCTGCACGTGGTCAACGTAGTTGCGATTCCATATCGGCTCGAATATGCCGTTGGCGAATCGAAAGACTAAAAGGTTTTGCACCGTCTCTTTGCCGAGATAGTGATCAATGCGATAGACCTGATCTTCGTCAAAGACTTTTGCAACGTCTTCGTTCAACTGCTTTGCGCTTGCCAGGTCGTGGCCGAACGGTTTCTCGATTATTGTGCGCACCCAGGCACCGGGTTTCGGCTCCGCAAGCCCCGCCGCGCCGAGTTGTTCGATGGCTTCGCTGTAAAGCGTCGGCGAAGTCGAAAGATAAAAGACGCGATTGCCCGCCGTCCCGCGCTCGGCGTCTATTTGATCCAACCGCTCGCTCATCTTCTGATAGCAGGTCGGATCATTGATGTCGCCCGCTATGTAAAAGATTCCTTGAGCGAAACTCTGCCAGACGGATTCGTCAACGCTCTTGGCTTCGCCGTAAGTCGCAACAGCGTCTTTCATCTTCTCGCGAAACTCGTCGTCGCCCATCGGCGAGCGAGCAAATCCCATTATCGCAAACTCAGCGGGCAGAAGCCGCTGCTGCGTCAGGCGGTAGAGCGCGGGAACCAGTTTGCGCTTCGTAAGGTCGCCTGATGCGCCGAAGATGATAACAGTGCAAGGCTCTGCCGTTCGCTCAAGCCTTATGCCTTGTCTTAACGGGTTGTCATTCGTAGTTGTGCTGGACATGTGGTTCTTCCTCAGACGAAAAAATAATCATCAATTCAAACGCAATGCCTTGAAAGTTGTTTTAGCAGTCCCGTCAGGGACGACCTGTCTATAGTTTCTGTGTTCATAAACTTCTCCGTAGCTCCGTAGGAGCGACCTGTTAATCAGGAAGTCGTTCCTACGGAGCTACAAATTTCGTGCTCAACTGCGGCTATAGACAGGTCGCTCCTACGGAGCTTCTTCTAATTAATTCTTGGCTAATTCGTCTTCCCATTCGGTGTGGATAGATTCGCCTTCGGGATTATCCACGCGCTTGTAGGTGTGCGAGCCGAAGAAATCGCGTTGCGCTTGCGTCAAATTCAACGGCAGGTTCGCCGTGCGATAGGTGTCAAAGTAGGCGAGGCTCGCAGACATCGCCGCCGCAGGGATGCCTAAGCTCTGCGCTACTGTCACGGCCTGCCGCCACCTGGGCTGCGCTTCCAACACCCACTCTTTGAATACAGGATCGAGCAGCAGGTTCGGCAGGTCAGCTTGACGCTGATAAGCCTGCTTGATCTTGTCCAGGAATTGAGCGCGGATGATGCAGCCGCCCTTCCATATTCGGCTCAACTCGCCCAGATTGATGTTCCAGTTGTACTCTTCCGATCCTTTGCGTATCAGGTTCATGCCTTGCGCGTATGAACAAATTTTCGACGCATAAAGCGCGTCGTGAACAGCATCAATCAATCCTTGCTTGTCGCCCTTGTAGCGCGATTCGGCGGGGCCGGGCAGTTCTTTGCTTGCTGCAACGCGCTCGTTCTTGCGCGCCGAAAGCACGCGCGCATCAATCGCCGCTTGCATCGTCGGGATGACTACGCCCAGATCGAGCGCGACCTCTGCCGTCCATTTGCCCGTGCCTTTCTGACCAGCAGCGTCGAGTATCTGGTCAACAAGCGGCTTGCCCGTCTGAGGGTCTTTCACTTTGAAAATCTTCGAGGTGATTTCGATCAGGAACGAGTTGAGGTCGCCTTCGTTCCAGCGCGTGAAGATGTCGCCAAGCTCCGAGGCTTCAAGGCCGAGCGCGTTGCGAAGGATGTCATAAGCTTCGGCGATAAGTTGCATGTCGCCGTACTCGATGCCGTTGTGAACCATCTTGACGAAGTGGCCCGCGCCGTCCGGCCCTACGTATGTCACGCACGGGCCGTCATCAACTTTAGCGGCGATGGCTTCCCATATCGGGCGAATGTGCTCGTAAGCGGCAGGGTCGCCGCCCGGCATAAGCGATGGCCCCCACAACGCGCCCGACTCGCCGCCCGACACGCCTGAGCCGATGAAGTTGAGACCTTCGGCCTTTAAATCTTTTTCTCGCCTGCGGGTGTCTTCGAAGTACGAGTTGCCGCCGTCAATGATTATGTCGCCGGGACTCAAGAGCGGTTTGAGTTGATCCACAACATCGTCAACGGGCTTACCCGCTTTGACAAGCAAGATCATCTTGCGCGGCGTTTCCAGCGAGTTGACGAAATCTTGAATCGAGCGCGCGCCGATGACCTGATGGCCTTCTGCGCGCTGAAGAAACTTGTCAACTTTCGTAGCGTCGCGGTTGAAGACTGCGATGGGGAATCCGTTGCGCGCAATATTGAGCGCGAGGTTCTCGCCCATCACGGCGAGTCCTACCATTCCGATTTTTGCTAATTCTGGTTTGCTCTCTGCGGTCATGTTTTTTATACCTCAATGCCAAAGTCGGCTTTTAGATTGATGTAGTGCAATCTTTTAGATTGCGCGTTATTGAATACGAGTAGCGAGAAGCCCGCCAAATCCTTACTTCTTCTCTGTGAGTTGCGCGGCTGCCGCTTCATCCACCATCCACAGCAACGTGCCGTTGCGCGGGCGGATAAGCTGGCTCGGATAAACGTCCGGCTGATAGCTGCCTTCGAGCACGCCTCGAAGCGCGTCCGCTTTATCCGCTCCGGCGGCGACGAATGTTATATTGCGCGCGTTGTTGATTAGCGCAGCCGTGAACGTAATTCGATGAGCGTTGAACTTCTGGACGTGGTTGGCGACAACTATCCGATTATTGACGTACAGCGCGTCTGTGCCGGGGAAAAGCGATGCCGTGTGCCCGTCCGGCCCCATGCCTAATAACACCAGATCGAAGCGAGGCACGTAGCCCGATGGGTCGCCCAGAGTCGCTTCCGGGTCTGAAAGGAAAAATTCTCTGAGCGTCGCCGCATACTGTTCGGCTGCGCTCGCAGGGTCGGGCAATTCAGCCGGTATGCGGAAGATGTTTTCCGCAGGCACAGGCGCTTTTTCAAGCAGCGTCTCTCGCGCCATCCGGTAATTGCTGTCCGCATGATCTGGAGGAACCGCGCGCTCGTCTCCCCAGAAGAAATAGATCGAAGACCACGGCACTGTGTCGAGAAAAGGTTCTGCGGCCAGCAGCGAAAGCATCTTTCGCGGAGTAGAGCCGCCCGATAAAGCTACTGTGAATCGCCCGCAGCCGAGGCAGTATTGATCGGCCAATCGCGCGAAGTGCCGCGCGGCTTTGAGCGCAAGTTCGTCCGCATCCTTGTAAATGCGAACCTGCGCGTCGGACTTGTTCAACATCTTCGTAGACATTCGTTTCCTCTCAATGCTTGCCTTCATCACGGTTGCGCCAGAGCCACGCTCCGCCTTTTACCCCGGCCTCGTTTGAGACGATCTGAACGTCCGGGTCGAGCTTGAAGTTGATCTTTTCTGAGTTGCCGCCGCCGATGTAGAGCTTGTCGAAATTCGTCAATATCCGCATCGTTTCGATGGCACGAATGACTCGGCGGTTCCACCTCTTTTTGCCTATCTTCTTGCGCGCTTTATCGCCAAGCTGAGCGTCGTAGTCCTTGTTATTGCGAAACGGAATATGAGCTATCTCAAGATGAGGGCCAAGCTCGCCGTCTAAAAACAGCGCAGACCCGAAGCCCGTTCCAAGCGTGATGACCATCTCGACTCCATGTCCCTCGATGGCCGCGAACCCTTGCATGTCGGCATCGTTGAGCACGCGCACGGGTTTGCCCAGTTGCTTCTCAAGCGCGAGACCCAGATCATAGCCTTTCAATACGTCAGTGCCGAGATTGGGCGCTGTGATTATCTTTCCCTTGCGAACGACGCCGGGAAATCCAACCGACACCACATCGTAATCCCTGAGCGGATCTATCAAATCCACCAGCGCCTTGAGCAGCACGTCGGGCGTGACGGGATGCGGAGTCGCGACGCGCACTCGCTCGGTCAGCATATTGCCGTCCATGTCAAGAATCGCGGCTTTCAATCCCGACCCTCCAATATCAATGGCGAGCACCCGCGTCTGTTCAGTCGTTGCGTTTTGATCGTCGCCCGTCGAATGTTGTTGTGATGTCATGGTTTCTCCTTACGGCATCCAGTCAGTATGAACGTGCCCGCGCTCGGGGTGATCCGTGCGTTCGTATGTGTGCGAGCCGAAGTAATCGCGCTGGGCCTGCGTCAGATTTTGCGGCAATTGCGCTGCGCGATAGCTGTCGAAGTAAGAGAGGCTCGCGCTCATCGCGGGCACGGGAATGCCTGAGCCTTGCGCCGTCTTCACTGCCAGTCGCCAGTTCGCCTGCGCGGATGTGATAAAGCGATTGAATTCATCGTCGAGCAAAAGGTTCGGCAAATCCGCGCGGCGCGTGTAGGCATTCATAATCGAGTCAAGGAACTGCGCACGGATTATACACCCACCTTTCCATATTCGCGCCATCTCGCTCAACTGAATTCCCCAGTCGTGCGCCGCAGAGCCTTTGCCGATCACGCTCATGCCTTGCGCGTAAGAACATATCTTTGACGCATAGAGCGCGTCATGAACGGCTTGAATGAATTTTCGGCGGTCGCCTCTTGAGCGTTGCTTTCTAGGCCCCTTGAGCTTTTTGCTCGCCACTAAGCGTTCGTCTCTCATGCTGGACATGAATCGCGCGTCAATTGCCGAAGCGATGGTCGGAATCGGCACGCCGAGACCGATAGCTTCGAGCGCAGTCCATTTGCCCGTGTCTTTTTGCTCTGCTTTGTCGAGCACGAGATCAACAAGCGGCTTGCCCGTTTCTTCGTCTCGAAAGCGAAAGATGCGCGCGGTGATTTCGATGAGGAACGAGTTGAGCGGGCCGCGATTCCATTCATCGAATATGTCTGCAAGCTCCGAGGCTTCAAGGCCGAGCGCGTTGCGAAGGATGTCGTAAGCTTCGGCGATAAGTTGCATGTCGCCGTACTCGATGCCGTTGTGAACCATCTTGACGAAGTGGCCCGCGCCGTCCGGCCCTACATAAGTGACGCACGGGCCTGATTCGGTTTTTGCGGCGATTGCTTCTAAGATGGGTCGAAGGTGATCGTAGGCTTCACGCGCGCCGCCGGGCATGAGCGAAGGGCCGTGACGAGCGCCTTCTTCGCCGCCCGATACTCCGCAGCCGACGAAGCGCAACCCGGCGCTTCGCAAATCCGCTTCGCGCCGCTGCGTGTCTTTGTAGAAAGAATTGCCGCCGTCAATAACGATGTCGCCGGTTTCGAGAAGCGGCTTGAGTTTCTCAAGAGTAAGATCAACCGGCACGCCCGCTTTAATCATCATCATTATTCGGCGAGGCCGTTCGAGCGCGGCGACAAACTCTTCAAGCGTCTTTGTGCCGATGAATTGTTTTTCCGGGTTCTCGTTGACGAAAGCGTCAACCCAATCGGTTTCCAGGTTCCAGACGGCGACAGGGAAACCATGCTCTTCAACATTCAGCGCGAGGTTGCGGCCCATCACGGCGAGGCCGATCATGCCGAACTGCGCCTGCTTTGCTTTTGCTTCTTCAGTAGACATTGTTCAATCCTATACTCCAGCCGATTGCGTAGTGCCGAGCACGTACTTTTCAATACCGCGCGACCAGCCGTCGCTATCGTTTGAAGAAGTGATGTAGCTTGCGGCTCGAATCACTTCATCTACGCCCTGGCCCATAGCTATGCTCATGCCAGCCTGCTCGAACATTGAAATATCATTCGGCCCGTCGCCGATGACGGCTACCTGATCGGTTGAAACCTGAAACACTTCGGCGAGGCGAACGACTACTGTGCCTTTGTGAATGCCGTAAGCGGTCACGTCGAGAAAGCGAGGCTTAGATTTCGAGGCCGATACATCACTGGGCAATTCTTTCCACACTCGCCTTTCGGCCTCTGCGACAAGTTCAGGTTTACCGACGACTGTGAGCTTATTTACTTCCTGACGGATTCGATCATCGTATCCTTCAATACGCGGGCTGAAGCCTGAAGTGTGTTCTTCGCGGTCCACGAAAGCGTCGCGCCACGGTGCCCACCAGTCAATCTCGTCATAAGCCCACACGCCCAGTCCGTACTCGTCCGCGATTGCTTTAATGCGCTCGATAATCGAAACAGACAGGGCGCTACGAGCCTTCACTTCGCCGTCGGCAGTTAGCAGCAGAGCGCCGTTGAAGGCCGCGAACGGCGAACGAAGCGCGAGCGATTCGGCAAGCGGACGAATTGAGCGCGGCGGGCGCGAGCTTGCAAGCGATAGCCGTATGCCTAGCTCGTAGAGTCGCGCAGCCGTTTGTCTGGTTGATTCCGCAATCTCGTGGTTTGAAGTGATGAGCGTGCCGTCAATGTCGGAAATCACAAGCGCGATATGCGACGAAGGAGCTTCTTGATCCATAGAAACAATCCTGTAGGGGCGACCGTCTCTGGTCGCCCCAGATTCACTTGTAGTCAAGCCGGAGCGACCAGAGACGGTCGCCCCTACAATGTATTATTTTAACTGGCTTGGCCTTGAGTGATTGGTAAGCCGTTCTGGACTATCTCCAGCAGCAATCGCAATCCGGCAGTAACATCTTTTCCGAGATGAACGCGAATCGCGCGGCGGTTGCGGCTCGCAAGCGATTGGAAGTCGCCAAGCGCCTGCGCCTCTTTCAAAATACCGAAGGTGAAAGGCTCGTTCGGCAAGGGCACGTCTACGGCGTTATCGGCAGTCACCTGCACGAAGACGCCGCTCGCGGGGCCGCCTTTGTGCAATTGCCCTGTCGAGTGCAGGAAGCGCGGCCCGTAGCCCGTAGTCGTCGCAACGCGAAGCGCATCGCGGAGGTGCGTGCGAATCGTCTGGATCACACGGTCGTGCTCTGACGTCTCCTGAATGTAATCGAGCAGCGCGACGTAATCGCCAGCGCCTGCGCGCTTGAGGTGTGCCGTGATGAACTGGTCGAGCGGCAACTCGCCAAGCTCTGCGCGGGTTTCGGCTTCGCAGAATACTTTCAGCCCCTGGCCTTCTGTGCCAAGCTCCTGCCCAGGCAAAGCATTGTTCTTCTTGTACTCTTCGAGCAGTCGCTTTGTGTTGTCCTTGCTCTCTTGCACGTTCGGCTGATCGAATGAATTGATCCCGATTATCTTGCCCGCAACGGCAGTGGCAAGCTCCCACACGTAAAACTCTTCGCCCAAATCGAGCGCGTCATTAAGCGTGCGACGCACTACGGGGTGGCCTGCCGCTTCAAGCGCTTTCAACTTGCCTTCGGTATCAGCGTCAATTGCGCCGACACTGATGTGAACGAACATGCGATCATTGCCATAAACGCCGGGCGCGCCTAACGTTTCGCCCGCGATGGGAATGATGCCTTTACCTTCTTTGCCCGTGCTTTCGGCGATCAACTGCTCAATCCATAGTCCGAGCGACGAAATATCGGGAGAGATCGAAAGCGTCAACTTGTCTCGACCCGCGTTCGCAAGTGTGCCGAGGATTGCGCCCAATCGCGCCGCCGGATTGTCAGCCGTCGGAACAGCCGGAGCGCAAGCATGCATCACGCGCTCTGCGCGATCAAGCAACGCCTTGAAGTCGAAGCCCTGCAACGAAGCCGGAACCATTCCGAAAAACGAGAGCGCCGAATAACGCCCGCCTATGTCTGCCGGATTCAGGAAGATTCGGCGGAAGTTGTCCCCCTTTGCCATCGCTTCCATCAGCGTGCCGGGATCGGTTATCGCGACGAAATTTTCGCCCGCGCGGTCGCCTTTGATCTCACGAATTCGATTGAAGAAATATTTGTAGAACATCAGCGGCTCAGTCGTCGTGCCCGATTTGCTGGCGACGATGAACATCGTATGCGCGAGGTCAACGCGCTCTTCAAAACTTTTAACCGTCGCGGGGTCTGTTGAGTCGAGCACGTGCAATGTGGGGAAGTTATCAACTTTGCCGAAGGTGCGGCGAAAGACTTCGGGGCAAAGGCTGCTGCCGCCCATGCCTAACAGCACAGCATGAGTGAACCCATCATTGCGAACTCGCTCGCTGAAGGCGGCAAGCTCGTCCGCGTTCTCGACCAGTTGATCAATGACCGTTACCCATCCGAGCGCGTTGCGAATGATCTTCTGATGCTCCGGGTCGTCTTTCCACAGGCTCGCGTCTTTTTGCCAGATGCGGCGAATCCACGTCTCTTTGTCCGCTTGTTCAATCGTCTTCTTTACCGCATCGGCGTAAGTGCCAAGCGATGCGGTTTGACGTTCAAGTATGCCGCTTGTGATGGCCGCCTGCTTCGACGAGATGCTCCCCATCAAGTTGCGGAACGACTCCTCGAACGCCTGCACGCCTTCGTCCTGCAATTTCTGGGTGACTGCGCCGAGGTCAATGCCTACCTCGCCGAGACGTTTGATAGTCGCTTGCGCGCCTGAGAGGTCTTCTTCGAGGCTTGATCGAACCGCGCCGTGATCGCGGAAAGCCGTGTACGTCGCAGGCGGCACAGTGTCAACCGTGTCCGGGCCGATCAACTCTTCTACATAATAGGTGTCTTTGTACTGAGGGTTCTTCGTCCCCGTGCTCGCCCACAGCGGGCGCTGCACCTGCGCGCCTTTAGCGCGGAGCTTTTCAAATCGCTCGCTGTTAAATAGTTCTTTGAATCGTTGATACATCAGCCTCGCGTTAGCAATCGCGGATTTGCCGAGCAGCGATGACAGCGTCTCTTTTTCCGCGTCGTCGCTTGAGCGTCGAATGCGAAACTCAAGCTGGTTATCAATCGCCGAATCAATGCGACTGACGAAGACGCTTGCGACCGAAGCGATATGGTCTACAGGCTCTCCCGCTTCGGCTCTTTTCTCAAGGCCGCGAATATAGCTCTCGGCGACTTGATCGTAAGTCTCCTGCGAGAAGATGAGCGTGACGTTGATGTTTAATCCCGCTGCAATGGCTTGTTCGATGGCGGGAATTCCGGCGGGCGTGGCAGGAATTTTGATCATCACGTTCTTGCGCCCGAGCGCCGCCCACAATCGCTTGGCTTCGGCCACAGTGCTTTCGGTATCGTTAGCAAGAAGCGGCGATACTTCGAGGCTCACGTAACCGTCAATGCGGCTTGTGCGGTCGTAGACCGGCGCGAGCAAATCTGCCGTGCGCTGGATGTCTTCGATGACGAGGTCTTCGTAGATGTCCTCGACATCTTTGCCCTCTGCGATCAGCCTGCGCATAGCTTCGTCGTAATCTGTGCTGCCTGCGATGGCCTTCTCGAATATGGCGGGATTTGAAGTCACTCCGCGCAGATCATCGCCGCTGATTTTGCGTTCGATGTCGCCTGTGTCAATCAGCGCGCGGCGAATGTTGTCATACCAAATGCTTTGTCCCAGTTTTTGCAATTCTACTAATGGATTGTTGCTCATAATTTATCCTCGTTGTGTAGGGGCGACACTCTATAGTCGCCCCAGATTCATTTGTTCTTAAATTGGGGCGACTATAGAGCGTCGCCCCTACGTGATAATTACGTTTTAGTTTGCTCAATGCTCGCGCGGGCTTGGGCGACGACATTTTCGACCGTGAAGCCGAACTGTTTGAGCAATTCTTTTAGCGGAGCCGACGCGCCGAATTCTCTACGCGCGACTACGCGGCCATCAAGTCCGACATACCCGCGCCATCCTAATGTCGAACCGGCCTCGACCGCTACTCGCGCTCGCACAGCATGCGGTAACACCGACGCGCGATATTCGTCCGACTGGCGCTCGAACAATTCACAACATGGCATGCTGACCACGCGCGCTTTTATGCCGTCTGCTTTCAATTGCTCGTAAGCGGCTACGCACAACTGCACCTCTGACCCTGTTCCCATCAAGATGACATCGGGCGTGCCGTCGCTGTCTGCAAGGATGTAAGCGCCTTGCTTCGTGCCTTCGGCTGATGCGTATTTCGTGCGATCAACCGTGGGAAGCGGCTGGCGGCTCAAGATCAGCGCGTAGGGTTGATCTTTCGAGGTTATAATTATTCGCCATGCTTCGGCGACTTCGTTTGCGTCTGCGGGTCGCATCACGTGTAGTTGCGGAATGGCGCGCAAAGAGATCAATTGTTCGATGGGTTGATGTGTCGGCCCGTCTTCGCCTACGCCAATTGAATCGTGCGTGAAGATATAATTGACAGGCAACTCCATCAAAGCAGACAACCTGATAGGCGCGCGCATGTAATCAGAGAAGATCAAAAAACCTGACCCATATGCTCTCAGCTTCGACAAAGCCATGCCGTTTAAGATAGCTCCCATCGCGTGTTCGCGTATGCCGAAATGGAAATTGCGGCCTTCGTAAGAACCCGCTTCAAAGTCGCCGCCATTCGTCATTCGCGTCTTTGTCGAAGGCGCAAGGTCTGCCGATCCGCCGATCATCCACGGCACGCGCTCTGCGAGGGCGTTCAATACTTTCGCGCTGGCATCGCGCCCGGCCACTCCTTTTTCATCGGCAGGAAAGACGGGAATCCCTGCGTCCCATCCATCGGGCAAATCGCCGCGATGCATGGTTTCCCACTCGGCGGCCAAATCCGGATGAGCCTCTTTGTAGGCTGCGAATCGAGCGTTCCATTCTTGTTCAGCCTGCTCGCCTCGCTCGATTGAACGCTCTGAATAAGCTCGCACCTCGTCGGGCACAAGGAACTTTGCGTCCGGCGGCCAGCCGTAACGCTGTTTGGTTAACCTGATCTCTTCTTCGCCGAGCGGTTCACCGTGCGCTGCATGCGTGTCCTGTTTGTGCGGCGCGCCCCAGGCGATGTGACTGTCTACGATGATTAGCGTAGGGCGATCTGTTTCTTTCTGCGCTCGCTGGAAGGCTTGATCGAGCAGTTCGAGATCGTTCGCGTCGCCGACTCTCATCACGTTCCAGTGGTAAGACATGAAACGCGAAGCAACGTCGTCGGTGAAAGCGAGCGCCGTGTTGCCTTCAATCGTGATGTGATTGTTGTCGTAAATCCAGACCAGGTTCGAGAGTTGGAGATGGCCCGCGAGCGAAGCGGCTTCCTGCGATACGCCTTCCATCAAGCAACCGTCGCCTGCGATTGCATAGACGCGATGGTTGACTATCTCATGGCCGGGCCGGTTGAAATGCGCCGCAAGCCATCGCTCGGCAATGGCCATGCCGACGGAGTTGGCAACGCCCTGACCGAGCGGCCCTGTCGTTGTTTCGACTCCGGCGGTGTGGCCGTATTCGGGATGGCCGGGTGTGAGCGAGCCCCACTGTCGGAATCGTTTGAGTTCTTCGAGCGGCAGGTCGTAGCCCGAAATGTGGAGCATGGCGTAAAGCAGCATCGAAGCGTGGCCTGCTGAAAGCACGAAGCGGTCGCGCCCAGGCCATGCAGGATTGTGCGGATTGTGACGCATAAACCTGTTCCACAAAACATAAGCGACAGGCGCGAGCGCCATAGGCGTACCGGGGTGGCCGGAGTTCGCCTGTTGCACAGCGTCCATAGCGAGAGTGCGAACAGTATTTATGCATAGCTCATCGAGTTTTTGATCGTGTTTTAAGGCGTCATCGGTCGGCATAGGTTGACTCATAATCCGAAACTCCTTTTTCCAATATCAGATTTGAAAAGAACATCGCCCGGCGGCGTTTGAAAGCGGGAAGTCTACCACTAAATGGCGATAACTTGAATACCAATTCTCAGTTTTCAAATTCCGGTTTTGCACATCCTTGAAACGAACCGGAGACTGGTCGGGCCTCTATAGCAAAATGACGGTGAAGGGATATTTTATTCCGCGAGAATGACGGTTCAATTTGCAAATAGGCGCTGGAATACAGAAATCTCGTTATAAATAGCGGACTTTTCGGCTAAAACATCACGCTGGTTTCTTATCCATGCATACGAAAAAAAAAGGAAAAAATGAAAAACCTGCATTGCTTTGATTTTAACTTACGTCTATATTAATGCGGAGAGCAACCACGACTAATGCTATAGTGGAAATGTTTTTCCGACAAATACCATACAAAAGTATGGAAGAGTTCTAGTAAAGTCGAGAGTCGCCCGTACAGGTTACTCCCCGAAATTTGGTATGAATATCTGAAAGGAGAAGGTAGACAATGATTAGATCGAAAATAAATGGTAAGCGCATGTTTGGCCTAGGAGTGATGTTAGTTCTCGTCACGGCAGTCTTATTCTGGCAAGTGAGCGTTCGCGAAGGACAGGCCCAATCTGGCGGAGGATTTAACAGCGCAATTTTGGTTGTGACACTGAGTGACGCAGATATAACCGTTTTAACAAGCGGCGCTTCGGCTGCACCATCTACAGTATCTGTGCATGGTTCTGTGACAACGCAGGACGGCGAGGGCGGCGATGGTGACGTAGTGAGGATATGGGGCGTCAAGCAGTTGATTGATGGCCATACCGTTGCCACTGTTAATCTGAACTTCGAGCTTATGAGTTTCAATGGCACGCTCACGGGTCAAGGCACATTGTTTGATGTTATCGTTGATGGACTCAACGGTGATGACGTATTCGCCATAACCGGCGGCACCGGCACCTTTAGAGGAGCAAACGGTGAAGGCACAATAAGAAACAACGGAGATGGCACTTTCACTTTCAGGCTGAGAGAAGCAAAACGCAGATAAGTCTGGCTTGAAACTTAAACAAGTTTGAGGCGAGCCTGCATCGTCAGTCATTGACGATGCAGGCTCGCCTTTATCTTTTATCCAATGCGAGACGCCCGCCCGCGACTGCCAGTTGAACGGCGAACTCTTCATCGAATGCGAACAGGTCTGCGCGGCGGCCTTCTTTTATCGAACCGTATTCGCCCTCTATTCCTGCCGCGCGGGCCGGAACGAACGAGGCCATGCTAATCGCTTCATAAACAGGCACGCCCAGGCTCAAGATGTTTTTGGCCGCCTCGCGCATGGTTATCACTGAACCGGCGATTGTACCGGCAGCAGGGCCATCTGCGAGAGCGGTCAATCCACTGCTTACACTGATGTTGATGTCCCACACTGAAAACTCTCCATCGCCCAGACCCGTCGGCTGTATCGCGTCGCTGATGAGCGCCATCGCGCGCGCGCCCTTCGATTGATAAATCAACTTGAGCATTAACGGCGCGACGTGATGAAAGTCGGCTATCGAATCCACGGTCACATCATTGCGCACCAGCCCCCATGCAACCGCGCCCGGCTTGCGGTGGTGCAACTGGTCGAGCGCGTTCGGAAAGTGCGTGATGTGCCGCGCGCCCGCTTCGGCTGCGCGGTCGAGGCTGTCAGGCTCTGCCTGGGTGTGGCCGAGAAATACGCGCACGCCGTTACGTGTCAGTTCGCGCACGAGATCAATGCCGCCGCGCGTCTCTGGCGCGAGCGTCATCAATCGCGCAAGGGATGAGCCATGAGTGAAGATTTCAATTGAGCGAGGGTCGCCATCGTAACTTCTGAAATGCTCGCGCTTCAACGCGCCGCAACGATGGTGGCTCACGAAAGGCCCCTCGAAGTGAATACCTAATACTTGCGCGCCGCGCTGATAATCGTCTCTGTGCTCAACGTATGAATTGATTTCTCGAATCGCCTCGCTGTAACCGCGCTCATCCGTAGGCACGAATGTGGCGAAGTAACCTGTAACGCCTTCGGAAAGCAGAAACTCTGAAAGCTTCCGAAGCGCCGCTCGATCTGCGTTCTGCACATCTACGCCAGCCGAGCCGTGTATGTGAATGTCTATCATTCCGGGCGCGAGATACCGGCCCTTTATATCAATCGATTCGCTTGCGCCGAGTCCCGTGGGAGTTTGTTCGTCTTTGAACACGTGAGCGATGCGGCCATCTCGTATGAGCACGCCGCCGTGCAGGATTTCGTTTTCTAGAACGACTCTCGCATTGTGCAAAAGAAGATGATTCATAATAAGATGAAGAATATCTTGTAGGGGAGGCCACAGAGGGCCTCCCCAGAATGGCGTTACTTGAACCTGGGGCGACCAGAGACGGTCGCCCCTACAAGAAAAATATGCATATGATCAACCCAGGCTATCAATCGCGCGGCGCACAGAATTGCCGTGCGCTTTAAGCAACGCTTCGGCTTCGTCGCGAGGAAGATTCGTGCGCGCAATCAAGAGAGCTAGACTTAAATCGTGACCAGATGATTCAAAAACGCGCGCGGCTTCTTCCTTGCTGATGTCCGCCTCTTCGGCAAGTATTTCGCACGCGCGGCGAACCAGCTTTTCGTTGTTGGGCTGAAGGTTAGACATCAAATTGCCATATACCAGCCCCATTCGTATCATCGTCGCCGTTGACAACATATTGAGCGTCATCTTCTGCGCCGTCCCCGCTTTCATCCGTGACGAGCCTGCTATTACTTCAGGCCCGACAACCGGCGCTATGCTCACTTCAGCCGCCGCCGCCATCTTCGACTCAGGATTGCAAGTGATTGAGATGGCCGCCGCTCCTAATCGCTTCGCATATTCAAGAGCGCCGAGCGTGTAAGGAGTGTTGCCGCTCGCTGATATTGCGACGAGCGCATCGCGCGCCGTAAGTTTGTTTGCTTCCAGGTCGCGCGCAGCCTGTTCCGGGTCGTCTTCGGCGGCTTCTACGGCTTTGCGCAGCGCGTCGTAGCCGCCTGCGATTACGCCGCACACCAGGTCGGGCGAGACGCCGAACGTCGGCGGGCATTCCGAAGCGTCGAGCACGCCCAAACGCCCGCTCGTCCCTGTGCCTATGTAAAACAATCGCCCGCCCGCAACGAGTCGTTCTACGATTCGGTCAACCGCTTCGGCCACCTCAGGCAATGTGCGCGAGACTGCTTCGGCTACTGTTTTGTCCTCTTCGTTGATAAGCGTGACTATATCAAGAGTCGAACGTCGGTCTATATCTTTGGTTTTAGGATTAGTCTGTTCGGTGATGGGTTTCATGTGCAAGGAAGGGCGGCGATTCAACTGTCGCCGCCCGTTTGATTAGAGCAACGGCTTGATGTCGTTTTCAAACTCTATCTCCTGTTTTGCGCCGTCGTATCGTTTTATGGTGCGGCCATCGCGGCCAATAAGGTAAGTAGTCGGATAGCCGCGCGACAAAGGATATTGGCCGAGCGCCTGTACGTTGTTGACCATCCATACAGTGTAGTTGATGCCCATCTGCTTGACGAACGGGCCGACTGCCGCAGCGCCGCCAGCGCCGCGCGAATCTACGATGTCCATTGATACGCCAACGATCTCGAATCCCCGGTCACGATATTTTTCTTGAAGACGGATAAATCCGGGTATTTCATATTTGCACGGGCCGCACCACGTGGCCCAGAGGTCGAGCAGCACAACTTTGCCTTTGAACTGTTCGAGGCTCTGCGGGACGTTGCCGACCACAGAAGGCGCTCCGATGGCCACCGGGCTTCCTACGTTCGGGCCGCTGCTTGAAGAATCGCAACCTGTAAACATTAGGGCTGTAGCTATCACGCTTAATATAACCGGGACAAAGAATATCTTGCGCCGTTTCGTCTCATTTTCTCGTGGCATAAATCTCCTAATGATAAAAAATAAATCTTGATAATCACGTTGAGTGTCAGCCAGAAGCTTATCATTAACTCGGTTGAGGGATGAATTAGAATTTCATCCTTTGATCTTCTTGCGATTGCGCACGCGGTCGCTGCTGGTAAAGTGGCGCGGCCTTTCTTTGACTCTGCGCGGCTGCGAGCCGGAATGCCTCCGTTCGAGAATTATCCTGCACACGACCAGCGCAAACAGGCGATGAGCGAATCGCGCCTCCCATTTCATCACCGGCCTGACCTCTATGCGCGCGGTCGTCTGCGTTCGGCGCTGCGTGTCGAAGCGAAAGATCATGAGGGTCGAAGCGTAAAACGGTTTGTTGATTGCGAAAGAAGCCTCTGATCGCAAACTGCTCTCGCGCGCTCGAAGCAGGCGGAAGTTATCGCCTTCGGCCATCTCGACTCGCAAACCTGCTTTGTTGGGATTCGCGCGCGAGCGTTCGACCAGAAAAGATTCGCTTCCGTCTTCGGCAATGATCGCTATGCGTTTGTCGAGCGCGCCAACGGTTATGTCAAAGCTGAACCCATCAGCCTCGTACACGGCGCGGCGCAACCCTCGCCACCTCAGACGCGCTATCGTGCGCCCCTGTGCCATGAAACATGCTGCGCGCGGCTGTATCCTTCGCGGCGCACAACGACTTCGCCTTCGCCCATGAAGTCTCGCTCGAAATCTTCAATGGCGGCGGCGCTCAGTATGTCTACACTTGCTTGCATATTTCAAGTCCCGATATAGCGCGCATACAAGCCGCGCGCAACAGCCGGGTCTGTCGTCCCGCGAATTATACTGCGCGCGTCGCGGAAGACCGTTATGTCGTAATCTTCGACGCGAAAGCGCAGCAGAAAATCGTTGAATGCTACTTCGCCTGATGATTTCAATCGCTCGGCCAGTTGCGCAAAGTCTATCTTTCGAGCGCCGGTACGGGCTATCTGCACGGCGTTTCTTCCGCACAGCGTAGTCGTCACCTGGCGAGCAGCGCCGCGCAAAAACTCGAACTCGCCTCTCCCGCACGCTCGGCAGTCTTTGCCTGCGGCAAAGCTCGATAGATCGGTTCGGTTGATCTGGAAATCCCAAACATCAATTCGCAAAAGCGAGCGATGAAGCAAGTCTCGCTTTCCTGTCAGCAGCTTCATCGCTTCGGCTGATTGAATCGAGCCGATGATCGCGATGACGGGCATTATAACTCCCGCCGTGTCGCAGGTCGGCCCCGCGCCCGGTTCGGGCAAATCAGGCAACACGCAACGCAGGCAGGGCGTCTCTTCGGGCACAATCGTCATGGTCAGGCCGTAAGAGCCGACCGCCGCGCCGTAAACCCACGCAATGCCCAATTTCAAACAAGCATCGTTAATCAGGTAACGAGTCTCGAAATTGTCAGTGCCGTCCATCACCAGTTGCGCGCCTGCGATTATCTCTTCGATGTTTTCAAAATTCACGTCTGCTACGATAGGCTCGACCGCGATGTCCGAATTTATGCGAGCGATGCGCCGGGCGGCGGCCACTGCTTTGGGCAGACGTTCAAGCGCGTCCGATTCTTCAAACATTATCTGGCGCTGGAGATTAGATTCTTCGACGAAATCACGATCAACGAGAATTATTTTTCCTACGCCCGCTCGCGCAAGCGTCTCGGCTTGAATTGCGCCTAAAGCGCCGCATCCGATGATGACGACCTTTGAGCTTGAAAGCCGCTGCTGGCCCTCTTCTCCGATCCCGTCAAAAAGTATCTGCCGCGAATATCTGTCTTTTATGCTCATACGCTTGTGTCTAAATGATTCTACACCACGACGCGGGAACGCATAAACCATTGACGGCAGCAGGTTCAGAAATGACAAGCGGTCTTCCCGTCTATAGAGAAGACCGCTTGATTCAGAGGGATAATCGAAAGATGCGATTTACTTCTTCTGCAATTCGGCCAGCGCCGCAAGCACTTCTTCGCTGTGCTTCATCGGGCTGACTTTCAAATATACCTTCGCGATGTTCCCCTGCGGATCAATGATGAAGGTGTTTCGCGCAGAGAACTGTTTGCCGTTGTAGTCCATCACAGAACCATAGGCGTCTGAAATCTTGCTGTCTGTATCTGCAAGCAGCTTGAAGTTCAAGCCTTCTTTTTCGCAGAAGCTCTTGTGCGAAGCCGCGTCATCCGTGCTCACGCCCAGAATGACTGCTTTGGCTTTTTCATAGCTGGCGATGTCGCGCTGAAAATTGCGCGCTTCGATTGTGCACCCAGAGGTGAAATCCTTCGGGTAGAAATAGAGCACTACCCACTGTCCTTTGAAATCTTTCAAACTTACCTGCTTGCCCTCGTGGCTCGTGAGCGAGAAGGATGGAGCAGGCTTGCCCACTTCGGGCGGGTCTGTGAAAGCTCCCGCGCTCAAAGCGAGTGCGGACATTATGCATAAAGCGAGAAGGGAGAGCAGAATTCGATTCCTCGTCATAGCGTTTCTCCTGTCAATTAAGCTTCGGTCTTTATCCGCAAAATGCTGATCGGAGCCTTGCGAATGTTGCAATATCTTTCAAATCCTAATACGACTGACCTAAGGGTAGGTTACTACTAATATTCCAATATGTCATGCGCCGAGACTGATTAAACAGTAGCGCGAGCGGGTTGGCTTTTACGGCTGACCTGCTCGCTACTGCTCGCGCTACTGTTTGTTGCTGAATCGGTAATCGCGTAATTGCATTCTTACGTTTGCGCGGGCAACAAGGCATCGGATATATTTCTAACCGAATTGAGCGCGAGCGTCCCACTTGTTTGTGACGCGATTAAGAGGTTTGTCGAAGCTTGCGCTCTCTGGTCATATGTCTAGTGATAAAGTTGTGGCGACTAACCGGGAAGCCTATCATAACTACCACATCCTTGAGACGCACGAATGCGGCATCGCGCTGACGGGCACAGAAGTGAAATCCATTCGCGAAGGGCGCTGCAATCTCAAAGACAGTTATGGGTTGATACGCGAGGGCGAAGCCTGGTTGATGAACGCGCACATAAGCCCCTACACTCACGGCAACCGCGAAAACCACGACCCTACGCGCACGCGCAAACTGCTTCTGCACCGAAAAGAGATAGACCGTCTGTCAGGCAAGGCGCAAGAGAAGGGACTCACGCTCGTGCCTACGAAGATGTATTTCAAAAATGGCCGAATTAAGGTCGAGCTTGCTGTGGGAAAGGGCAAGAAGCTTTATGATAAACGCGAGACCGAAAAACGGCGCGAAGCCGACCGCGAAGCGCGCGCGATGATGAAGACGAGAAGCAAAGAGTGAGCAGTAAGGAGTAAAAACAGATTTTTACTCATCACTTGTTACGGCTTACTCCCCGCTAAGGAGAAGAGATGGAAGTCAAAGCAGAGTTTGAAAAATTTTACGACGTTGAAACCGATGCGCTGGTCATCACGATCTACGAAGGCGAACGGGCTAGCGACGGCGCGCTCAAAGAACTCGACGAGCGCACGGGCGGCATGATAAGCGAGATGATTGGCACGGATGAGATGCGCGGAAAGCAAGGCGACATGGTCTATATCTATCGGCCCGGAAACATTCGCGCGCGCCGCTTGCTGCTTGTCGGCGCGGGAAAGCGCGAAGAATTTTCGTTCGATACAGTGCGCCGCATGGCAGGGAGCGCCGCGAGGTTCCTGCGCAGCAAAGGCGCTCGCTCGATGGCCATACTTCGCCGTTCGCAACTCGATCTGGGAAAGAGCGCGCAGGCTGCAACCGAAGGCGCATTGATAGGTCTGTTCGAGCCTGACATGTACAAGACCGAGAACAAAGAGGAGCGGCGCATTGATGAGCTTCTATTGCTTTCAGCCGCGAGCGGCTCGGAAGACGAACTCGCTAGCGGAGTCGAACGCGGGCGCATAATCGCCGAAGCCGTAAACATGGCGCGCGAATTATCGAACGAGCCGAGCAACACGCTCACGCCGTCGGAATTGGCCGAGCGGGCGAAGGAAACGGCGAATCGGTTTGGCCTCGACATAGATGTGCTCGACGAAGCGCGTATGAAAGAACTTGGAATGGGCGCGCTGCTTGGAGTCGCGCGCGGGTCGGACGAACCTGCGAAGCTCATCGTGCTGCGCTATATGCCGGATGAAGCCGAGCCCATGGGCAATGACGCCGATGTCATTGCGATAGTCGGGAAGGGAATCACCTTCGATTCGGGAGGCATCTCTATCAAGCCCGCCGAAGGCATGGAGAAGATGAAGTACGATATGTCGGGCGCTGCCGCGACGCTTGCAGCGATGCGCGCAATCGCCCAGCTCAAGCCGCGCGTCAACGTCATAGGCGTGATGCCGACGACAGAGAACATGCCCGTCGGGCCGCGCCTACAAGCCGGGCGATGTGCTGCGAGCGATGAGCGGCAAGACCATCGAAGTCATAAACACAGACGCCGAAGGGCGATTGATTCTGGCCGATGCCATAACTTATGCGCGCAAAATCGGCGCGACTCAGATAATTGATCTCGCAACTCTGACCGGAGCGGTCTCAATCGCGCTCGGCCCCGTAAACGTCGCTATCATGGGCAACGATCAAGCTTTTGTAGATGAAGTGCGCGCGGCTGCGCGCGAAGTGGGAGAGCGATTCTGGCAGTTGCCGATGGATGACGACTATCGCGACTTGATCAAGAGCGACATTGCGGACATCAAAAACTCAGCGGGTCGTTACGCGGGCACTATCACCGCGTCCTGGTTCTTGCGCGAGTTCGCCGAAGATACTCCGTGGGTGCATCTCGACATAGCGGGGACGGCCTGGGAGAACGAGCGCAAAGCTTACATGGCCAAAGGCCCGACGGGCGTCGCCATTCGCACGCTGATTAATTACGTCTGCAATCACGCGGCGAAGAAGTGAAGGGGTGAGGGGGTGAATGAGAGAGCATCGCCTCACCCCTTCACCCTCTCACCCCCTCACCCCTTCATCTTATGAGTTTCACCCGCTCACAGCAGATAGGCGCATTCGTCTTGCTGGCTCTGCTTGTCGGCTTTCTTGTATTTCGTTCTTGCTGATTGGTTGAGAGAAGCTGTTACGGATAAACCGTGTCCAATTGTTTTTCGAGGTTCAAAAACAGGTCAAAGACCGCCACCACATGCGTTAATCGCGCGTCGTTAAAGCGACTGATCTTATAGTCCAGATTTTCACCCTGGGCGACATACACAGGAATAGTTTCATCAGCCAAAGAGTCTTCCACCAGCAACATATGTGTTGCCCCTTCTCTTTTGCCAACTTGGAGCCAGCGCAAAACGATTGGCTTGGGCGTGTAGATCATTTATTACCTCTGATTCAAACAACCTCAATGGCCGGACTGCCTACACCGAAACAAACATCATAGACCATTAAGCGTCCAGATCAAATGAGAAATGGAAGATTCTATCTACTCAACCGTGGCTGCCTTGACCGGAATTTGCGTGCGGTATAGTCTTATTGCATCTGCAATACGGCAGAACGCCATCCGGTCTGAGTGGTAGCCGGTGGGACCTCACAAGATACCACTTGTGGAGCTTCAAAGTGCCGATGCCCTGTCGTAATGTCAACGGCGATTCGACGGCTCTCAACGCTTCTATAGCGTAAATAGCAATCGGAGACAAGCGTTAAAGAACAATGATAGATCGAGAATTGATTCATTCTATCTTGCAGGAAATTGATTCGCTCCTGAAAAACGGCGTTCTTCCGGTAACTGTTGATCATCTTAAACACCTCAGCCCGGAAGGCAATATGCTCGAATACCTGATGACTATGAAGACCGAAGGATTGATCAGCGGTGACCTGATCACGATCGGCGTCAACACCACGCCTCATAGAATGACGAACATCAGACTGACTTATGTAGGCATCAGATCGCTGCGTATACAAGCATAGAAATATTTGCTTCATCTCACACGCCTCACCCTCAACTTTTCAAATCGAGCGTTGACGGCACAGCTATTGCCCTCATTATCTGTGAGTTAATGTTAAACGCCTCAGCAAAGCGGCTTCGCGTGTCCTTGACAAGTTATTGTACTCAAAAACCGAGCAATAGCGTCTCATATTAAGGCAATAATGGAGCAGTTTGCAGCGTTCACATTTGTAACTTGTCCGGCGCTTGTTCCTCACACAAAACCGGGGCAGCGTGATTTCAATAATATGAATTTTCACTTAAACCGTATCACGATTGAAAGTGATATAAACAGATAACTTGAAACGAAAGGACGGAAGACAATGAGCAAAAGGGTAATGATAATTGCAACACTGTTAACTATGGGGCTATTTTCATCGCTGGGACTCGCGCAGGACACTATGCAAGACAGTTCGATGAAAAAAGATCCGATGAAACATGATTCGACAAACATGATTCGATGAAGAAGGACGGCGGTTCTACTCTCGGTTCCAGCGATAAGAAATTCATCATGGAAGCCGCGCACGGCGGAATTATGGAAGTAGAACTTGCAAAGCTCGCCGTTGAGAAAGCTTCAAGCGACGAAGTTAAACAGTTCGCGCAACGCCTGGTTGACGACCACACGAAAGCCAACGACGAGTTAATGCAGTTAGCGTCTCAAAAAGGCATTACGCTTGCAAGCGACCATCAGGCGGCGATGAGCCACGCAGATCAAAGCACGACCAGCGGGTCGAGCAGCGCAGATAAAGATCATAAAGCGATGATGAAAGGTCATGCGATGAAGGATAAACTCTCGAAGTACTCAGGCGCGGATTTTGACCGCGAATACATGAGTATGATGGTTAAAGATCATACTAAGGATGTGAAGGAATTCGAGAGTGCATCGAACAAGGCAAAGGACGCGGATTTGAAGGCATGGGCAGCCAAGACCTTGCCCACGTTGCGCGAGCATTTGCAGATGGCGCGTGACATAAACGGCAAAGTGGCAATGACCAAATCGAATTAAATACACGAGCTTGCTCGTTACGGAAAAGGCAGAAAGGCCAATGGCTTTTCTGCCTTTTTGCTTTTCGTTACGCTTTATCTTAGGCTTTGATGCTTGCAGAGCCGTAACAATCAACAATCGAGGAGGCGCTTATGAAGACTCCCGCGAGCATAGCAGGTCATCCGATTCACCCGATGCTCATACCGTTTCCATTCGCGCTCTGGACGTTCTCGCTGATCGCAGATTTGATTTATTACTTCGGCGCTAACGACTACGTTTGGGAAACGGTGGCGTTTTACACGCTGGCGGGCGGCATAGCTGGCGGCGTGCTTGCGGCAGTGCCGGGCATCATTGATTATTTTTCGATTAAGGACAAAAGGGTGTCGAGGATAGGAGCCTGGCACGCGCGTTTGAATGTGTTTGCGCTGCTCGTGTTCGCAGGCAGCTTCTACTTGCGAACCGATAGAGGCTCGCGGGTAGTTGATGGAAGCCTGACGATTCCTGTGCTGCTATCGCTGCTCGGAGTAATGTTTATATTCGCATCAGGCTGGCTAGGAGGCGAGATGGTCTTTAAGCACGGCGTCGGGGTTGATCGAAGGCCGGATGCTGAAACCACAGATTAAGATCAATCTCAAATTTCAAAGTTGAAATCTCAAACCCTCGATTCTTAGTTAGACAGCCAAGCATGATATATAGTTTTACCGATATATGAGATTCATCACATTTTCGTTGATTCTGGGGGGGGGGGAATGGTAAGCTGGCATGCTGTTATGGTAAATGCGCGAAATCACGGGAAGCGCACTCTTTGTCACAAAGGAGAAATTTATGGAAAGATTAACCAAATTTTTTGCCATAATACTCGCCACTTGTGGACTGGTTTTATTCCTGTTATCAACTCAAGCGCGGGCGCAGTTTGGTTGCAACGCTTCCAGCAGGTGCGACTTTGTCATACAAAATCAATTCTGCCGTACTAGCGATGATTGCTGCGGTCGAGCTGGAGGCAAAGGCTGCGATGTCGAATCAGGACCCTGCGTGGACAACCCCAGTCGAACGGGGTTTTTGCAACAGTGCTTTTTCTTTGGTTGCTCGTGCTGCTTCTGCGAAAGGCCAACGAAAGGGAGGTAGGTTATGGTCAAAAGGATATTTCTACTGTTGAGCTTAATGGTATTCGCTTTTGGCCTTGTGAGTTATATCCGAGCCAACGCTGCTCGCACGCCGAAGCCGTCCAAGGGTAGCACAATCTACTACCAGGAACACGAATATCACGGCAACGAGCCGCCGGTGCTTACTCGTATATCCGTGAGGTTAACTAATGCTGTCGGCCAGTGGGTTGAGCACCATCTCAGTTTCGGCCCCTTAGGCCAAGTCGCGCGGGACACTACCCGCAGTGATGAACGCGGAGTATTTAAGCAGACGGACAAATCGCTTGTTGCTTTGGGCCACAGCGCGGCCTCCGCCGGAATAGACCTGTCAGGCTACGGGTCAATCAGCTTTTTACGCTCAAGCCCGGACTTCGTGCGGGAAAGCGAAGTAGCAGGGTTGAAGACCTATGTTTGGCGCAACTCCGGCAGCACTGAAGGTGAATTCTTTGAGTTTGAATATGCGCCTGAAACCGGTCCTATTGCGCTCAGAATAGTCATTGCAGGACCGGAAGGTCGGATAGTCACGGAAGCCGTGAATATTAGCTTGGGCGAGCCATCAGAGAACGTTTTCACCTCGCCCGACCTCCCGATCTCCCTTGAAGGCTTGGACTATCGAATTGAGCAGGCGCAGGAGCAGGCAACGATGGAGAGCTATAAACGACTCCGTCAGAGTTTGGTTAAATAGTTTTTAATTCGTTTAAGGCTGCGCGTTGATTACATCGTGGCGCGTGAGTATGCCGACGATGCGACCGTATTCTTCGACCAGCAGCGCGGGCGAAGTCTTCAGATACCTCACAGCCGTATCTAAGGCTATGTCTTCGTTGACAACGGGAAAGCCTTTCTCCATGACTTCTGAAACGTTGGACTGCATCAGGTCGCGGTTCATCAGAAGCTTCGACATAAGCTTTCCTTCGCGCAAGCTGCCTACGGATTTTCCTTCTTCGAGCACGGGCAGTTGAGAAAGCCCATAATTATTCATCATCTGTAGCGCATCGTTGACCTGATCGGAAGGGCTGACCGACACCAGGTGCGGAGTCGAGTCGTCCTGCTTGAGCTGAGCTATTAACCCCACAGTCATTTTGTCAGCGCCGAGCATTCGCTTCTCTTTCATCCACTCATCGGAATGAAACTTCGACAGGTATCGTTCGCCCGTGTCGCAGACGACGAAGACAACCACATCGTCTTTGCCGAGGTCGCGCGCGACTTGCAGCGCGGCGACTGCGTTCGTACCCGTAGAGCCGCCGCAGAAGATGCCTTCCTCGCGCCCAAGCCTTCGCGCCATCTGAAACGAGTCGCGGTCTGTTACGTTGATGATCTGGTCAATGTATTTCATGTGGACGTTTTCAGGTATGATCTCCTGCCCGATTCCTTCGACCAGATATGGCGTGGCCTGCATCAACTTGCCGCTCTCTTTGTAGGTCTTGAAGACCGAACCGTAAGGGTCAGCGCCGATGATGCGAATGTGCGAATCCTTCTCTTTCAAATAGCGCCCCGCGCCGCTGATCGTTCCGCCTGTGCCGACGCCGGAAACGAAGTGAGTGATGCTGCCTCCGGTCTGCTCCCAGATTTCGGGGCCGGTCGTTAGGTAATGCGCTTCGGGGTTCGCAGGGTTTCCGTATTGAAAGATGAATAACGAATTAGGAGTCTCGCTCGTGATGCGCCGCGCAGTGTTGATGTAATGATCGGGCGAATCAGGCTTTGCCGCAACCGGCACGACTACAACATCAGCGCCTAACGCTTTCAAGTACCGGACTTTTTCGACAGAGCACTTGTCGGTCATCACAAACACGGCCTTGTAACCGCGCACTGCGCAGACCAGAGCAAGGCCGATGCCTGTGTTTCCGCTCGTGGCTTCAACGATGGTGCCGCCGGGCTTGATACGTTCTTCGCGCTCGGCTGCGTCAATCATCGAGATGCCTATGCGGTCTTTGACCGAGCCCCCGGGATTTAGCGATTCCATCTTTGCAAGCACAGTGGCTTGAATCCCTTTGGTCAGCTTGTTGAGCTTGACGAGCGGCGTTCTTCCAATCAGCCCAAGAATATTTTCCTTATAGTCCATGTGCCCCCTGCGATAAAAAACGGTTCATTTGCAGAAAAAGATTCTAACACCAGTTATCATGTAGGGGCGACCGTCTCTGGTCGCCCCAGCGTCAAGTAACGCCACGCTGGGGCGACCAGAGACGGTCGCCCCTACATGAATTTCAATAACTCTTTAACCCTACCAGAGCGCGAATCAGTGGAAACATATCGCCACTTGTTTCGCTCGCATCTGTTTTAGCTGATTGATGACGGATCGTTGAGTTATCGAATGCGCTCGCGCTTAAACCTTCTAATGTCTCATCCGCGCCGTGCCAGTTGATTACTGCTCGCCCGCCTGAATAATCAATCGAACCGGGGCGTTCGGTTTCTTCAATGCCAAGCGCGCCGGTAATTTTCCCAAGCCAGTGATCGCCCGCAAGCTTAGCGCGACCCGGCGCGCCCGAGATAATTAAATGATCGCGCGCGCGCGTTGCCGCTACGTACAGCAATCGCTTTTTCTCTGCCGCGTCCATTCGCTCTTCGACTCGTTTTAACATTTCAAACGAAGCCGCGCGCAACGACTCGTCGTCTGTATCCAGGTGGTCTGCGCCAAGGCTTACCGCAATGCCGTGCTCGGCGTGCGCCGCCACGATTCTGCGGTCGCGCCCTCCGCCATAAGTCGCATCGGCTATCCACACGATGGGAAACTCTAGCCCTTTCGATTTGTGAACAGTCATCAATCGCACCGCGCCCGCTTCTTCGACGGTCGCTTCGCCTTCTCGCGCTTCGCGGAATCTTAGATCAGCCGCGCGCTCGACCAGTTCCGCAAGCGTGAGCGTCGCGAGCGCGCGCGCTTGTTCAATGAACTTCTCGACATTCGCCGCTCGCCGCTCGCCGTGCGGCAGGGCCATCAAAGTTGCCAGGTATCCGGTCTCTCTGAGCGTAGCGATTATCACTTCCGCCGCGCTCAATTTTCTTGCAACGCCGCGCAGCCGATTCAAAGTTTCGCGCGCGAACCGGATCGTCTCGCGCTCCGCCTCCGCGTGTATAACCGTCTCATCCAGAAGCGCTTTCCAAAGTGAGCGCGTCCGGGGGCCGAGCCTTAGCCTCAACAGCGTTTCATCCGAAAGCGCGAACATAGGCGAGCGCAACGCGGCGGCCAATCTCAGGTTGTCATTCGAGCTTACAAGGAAGCCGAGCAGATTAGTGATGTCCGTGATTTCCTGACGATCATAAAAACCGCGACCGGCTATCGTCACATAAGGAACTCCGGCATCCGCCAGCGCCTGCTCGTAAATATCGAAACTGGTCGAGGCTTGAAACAACAGCGCGAAATCGCCATGCGTTGCCGCGCGCGCGTGATCGTCTCTTTCACAGACGATCACTTCACCGCGCGAGACGATTTCGTTGATTCGCCGCGCAACTATCCCGGCTTCAACTTCGCGCAACTGGACGGCGCTCAATCTATTTTCAGACTCTTTGCTCTGCGTGATGATGTGAAGCTCGACCGACGGATTTTCGTGCGCCGTAGGACGGCTCGCGCTCATCGCTTCGTAAGGCGTGTCATAGCGGCTCTCGCGCGTGAAGATGTCAGGGAACAGGTGATTTACGAAACTGACGAGCCGCTCGTGTGTGCGAAAGCATGTATCCATCGGCACTTCATGCCCGCCGTTTGATTTAAGCTCGTCGCGCGTCTTGTGAAAGACTGTCACGTCTGCGCCGCGAAATCTATAGATTGATTGCTTCGAGTCTCCGATTATGAACACTTCGTCAGAGCGCGGGGCGATCATCCAGAGAATGTTTTTCTGAATCGGTGAAGTATCCTGAAATTCGTCTATCATCATCGCGCGAACAAGTCCGTTCTCAGGATCACTGTATCGGGCGCACACTTCCGGGTGAGCGGCTAACATCGCTTCGGTTATCTCTTCGAGGTCGTTGAAGTCAACGTTGGCGCGCTCTCGTTTAAGCCGCGTAAATCGCGCTTGCGCGCGTTTGTACAATCGAGCCAATCGCGCAGTTACCTGTGCCGCCGCCATGTCCGCTTCGTTCAGTTCGAGCGCAAGAATCCGTTCTGCGCGCACGCGGTCGCGCATTCTACTGAGCGACGCTTTCACAGCGTTGAAAATCTCTTCCGAATCCCAGTTCTTTTTCGAGCCGCCGCGCAGCACTATGCTTGATTCGATTTCGAGCAGCGCGCGCCGAATCGCTCCATCATCAACCTCTGTGTCTGATGAAGCGTTTGCGATTTGCGATATGCGAGCAAGCAGCGCAGCCACTTGCTCGCGAATTATTTCTATTTTATCCGAATCCAAACTCGCGCCATTACGGGTTACTGTTTTGGCATCCTTCGTCCACGAATCGCTTTCGATGACCGTGCGCGCGGCGTCGCTTCGCAAGTGATCGAGGCGGGCTTGCCAGAACCTTATGACTTCATCGGGGCTTTTATTTTCGAGATGCGCGATTGCACGCCGCGCTCGCTCGCCTTGAGCGATGAGCGATGTCAATGCGTTTTGCACTTCGCGCGGCGAAAGGTAAGCAAATATCTCTATCAGCTTCAGGGGCGGTGCAGAAGAGTGCGAAGATTCGTTGTTGCTTTCACGAGCGGCCTCATCGAGCGCTTCGGCGACGGCTTGCTCTACGAGGCTTGCCGCTTCGATTTCTTCCATCACCTCGAACGCGGGATCAAGTCCCGCCTCAGCCGGGTGCGCGCGCAGTATCGAAGCGCACAGCGAATGAATAGTGCCTATGCGCGCAGAGTCGAGCGCGTTGCGATGCACGCGCCACGCTTCACGCTCTTCGGGACTGTGGCTTTGTTGTATGCGAGAGCGGATCTCGCGGCGTATGCGCGAGACCATTTCGCGCGCGGCCTTTTCCGTAAACGTCACTGCGACGATGTCAGAGACGCGCCACGCGGGATTTTCTTCGAGCAGTCTGAGGAATCGCTCGACCAGCACGCGAGTCTTTCCAGACCCCGCGCCCGCCGTCACTATCACGCGCAGCCCTCGCGTCTCTATCGCTTCGCGTTGTGAGTCCGTCCATTCCATGAAATTTACAGATGACCGCCGAGCGCGCGATATAACGGTTTAGCTATGAATATGACCGCAATCGCTAAGATCGCGCCCGCCACGACATCAATCACATAATGGTATCGCAAATAGACGGTCGAGATAATCAGCGCGCTTGCGGGAACTATCATCCACCAGAACAGACGGCGATGAAATTTGCGGGCATAGTAAAGCGTCAGCAGCGTTAGCTCTGTGTGTCCGCTCGGAAAACAATCGCGCGTGATGCCTTCTGCCTGGTCTAAAGTTTCGCGTATCGTTTGATAAAACCAGATGCCTGCGAGCGGCCCGCTCTGAGCGTCTTTGATCATCGGCAGGAAGCGCGGCCCTATTGCAGGAACCACGATGTATCCCAGATACGACAGGTAAAATCCAAACGCGACTACAAAGACCCAGAAATGATATTTATCGAACCATCGCTTGCGCCAAACAAGCGCGCCCAAAACTATCGGCCAGAAATAATAAGTCGCATACGAGATTTGAAGGAACTCTGTCAACGGCGGCCACGTCACTCGCTCAAGCCAGACGGTCGGATGAACGCCGAATATGCGGTAATCAATCATCGCAAGCTCTACATCAAAATCGCGCAGGTGAATCAGAGGAATCAGGTAACTCAGTTCCTTGTACGTCATCGGTATCAACGCGACCACGTACCAGCCTCTGATGAAGTGGCTGAGTTGAAATCGGTAAGGGACGAGGCGAGAAGAGGAACGCGCCCATTTTGCGATAAGCGCGATGACGGCGATTGCTGCTGCGTGCGCCGCGATGAGCTGAGGCCACAGCGGGATTCTATAGCTGAAAAGCAGAATCAGCACGGCAATGATTACAAGATAAGCAATGACAACTTTATCTATGGGATTGAGCAAGCCTTTGTGTAACGAATCAAACGATGCGGCATTCAGAGAATCGTCATTGCCAGACGCTGCCGGATCGGTACGTCTTCGCGTTTCCGCGTCTTTCACAGCCAGCCCTCGCGTTTGTACCAATCAATCGTTTCGCGCAGTCCTTCTTCGAGCGGCACTTGTTGATCGTAGCCAAGCTCGCGCCGCGCTCGATCTATCGAGCAGCCCCAGCATCGCTGTGAAAGATCAGTCACCTTATCGCGATTGATTACGGGCGGCTTTCTTGTGAGCGCCGCGACCGCTTCGGCTGCCATTGCCACGCCGAAGGCGACAGAGCGCGGAATCGCAAGAGTGCGCGCGCGGCGGCCAAGCATCTCTGCGATTTTGGCTGCGACTTCGCGCATCGAGTAGACTTCCGCGCTCGATATGAAATATGCGCGCCCGACAGCGGCTTCGCTTTCGCCTGCGAGAATGATTCCGCGTGCGAGGTCTCTAACATGAACGAGGCTGACCTGCTTGTCGTATCGCCCTATCATCGGCGACAAGCCGCGCGCGATTGATTTGAAAAATTCGTAAAGCGCATAGTCGCGCGGGCCGTAAACGGCGGGCGGCCTGACAATCGTGAAAGGCAGCAGGTCAGAAGCGGCGCGAACGGCTTCTTCGCCCATCAACTTGCTGCGACCGTAAGGCGTGATGGGCGCGGGCGTCGTCTCTTCATCAACAGACTTGCCGTCAAGTCCCGGCCCGATTGCCGCGAGCGAGCTTACGAGCACAAACTTGTTTATCTGATTGCGATGCTTGATCGCGGCGGCCAGCATCGCTTCGGTTCCTTGATGATTGACCGTGAAGTAATCTTTTGCGCGCCGCGCGAACGTCAACCCCGCGACGTGATAAATGGTCTTCACGTCGCGAAGCGCTTCACCCCAATCGGTCGCGTCATCGAGACCGCCGTAAGCGAATTCAACTTGCGGGTGCTTTAAGTATCGCAGGTTGCTCGTCTGTCGCACCAGACAGCGCACCCGTCGGCCTTGCTCTACGAGGCGGTCAACAAGGTGGCTGCCGACGAAACCCGTTGCGCCTGTGACCAGAATTTTTCCTTGATCGCTCTGCTCGCTCATGGCCTTTGGTTTCCTTTGCGCAGCCGCTTACTTGTTCGCAGCGTGTCGTTCCAGATAATCCACCAGCACGTTCGACATGAGCTTTACGCCGAAGACGAGCGCGTCTTCGTCAACGTCGAATTCAGGCGTGTGGATGAAAGCCGTGATTCCTTTCGCCTTGTTGCCTACGCCGAGAAAGTAAAAGAAGCCGGGAATGACTTTCTGATACTCAGAAAAGTCTTCTGCGCCCATCTGCGGCTTTGGCGTGACGAGGTTTGCTTCGCCGACTATTCGTTTCATCGTGGGCAATGTTTCTTCGACAAGCTTCGGGTCGTTGTAGGTGACTGCATTGCCGTCGTTATAGTCCATCTCGAACTTCGCGCCGTAAGCCGATGTGACGCCTCCGAGCGTTTCAAGCATCATCGCCTTGACCGTCTTGCGCACAGTTTCACTTAGCGTTCGCACAGTGCCTTCGAGCTTCACTTCGTCAGCGATTATGTTAAAGCGATTGCCGCCGTGAATGCTGCCGACAGTGATGACCAACGGATCTTGAGTGTTGATGCGACGGCTGTGGATGGATTGCAGAGCCGAAATGCACTGAGCGGCTACGACTACGGCATCAACGCCTTCGTGCGGGTACGCGCCGTGAACTTTCTTGCCGCGAATGGTGATGACGAAACGATCCGAAGAAGCCATCGCAGAGCCTGAGTTGTATCCGACCTGCCCGACCTCTATGTTTGGCATGACGTGAAGACCGAAGATGGCTTGAGGTCGCGGATTTTCAAACGCGCCTTCTTTAAGCATCAACGACGCGCCGCCTTCTTCGCCCGCAGGCGGGCCTTCTTCCGCCGGTTGAAAGATGAACTTGATCGTGCCGGGAATTTGATCGCGCATCTTGCTTAAGACTTCCGCGACGCCAAGCTCAACCGTCATATGAACGTCGTGGCCGCAGGCATGTTTGACTCCCGCGTTTTGCGATTTGTAAGGCACATCGATATTTTCCTGAATCGGCAGCGCGTCCATATCCGCGCGCACGGCGATGACAGGGCCGGGCTTTGCGCCTCGAAGCAGCGCAGTCACACCGTGTCTGCCTACGTTTGTCTTCACGTCTTCGAGTCCGAGCGCGCGCAATCGTTCGGCAACGACGCGCGATGTGCGCTCTTCGCGGTTCGACAGCTCAGGATGCATGTGAAAATCGCGGCGCTGCTCGATCAGCTTTGCGCGCAAGGCTTCGGCTGACTGCGCGATTTGCTGTTCGCGAGACGCGACGGACGAAGCGACAGACCTTTGAGCCCGCAGAGCCGGGGCCAGCAGCGTAAATATAAAAACAAGCGTGATGGCAATAACTAACCTTCGTTTCATCGTTCATCTCCAGTGAAATAATGAAAAGCTTTTGACAGGCAAAGGCAGGATATGAGTTTTCGCGCGCCGAGGTCAAGCGCGCGATTGACGGCCTATGCTCAAAGTGCTGTAATCCATCTTCTCAGACCTGCGAAGAATAAATCGCCGGTATAGTGGCTGACTCACTTGTATTCAAACTCTTATCGCAAGGGGGAAATTATGAAACGCACAATCTATCTTTTTGCGCTTTCGTTTCTGCTCTGTTTGGCGACCGCGCAGGCCGGGCTGAAACGCGCGATGACGTTTGACGACATGCTTGCGCTTAAGACTGTTTCTGACGCGCAGGTGTCGCCCGATGGGAAATGGATTGCCTACGTCGTGACCTCGACAGACATGAAAGAAAATGCTGCGGACGGGGATGTATGGCTCGTCTCGACCGCAGGCGGCGAGCCTGTCCGGCTCACGACCAGCAAAAAGAACGACAGCCAGCCGCGATGGTCGCCCGATGGCCGCCGCATAGCTTTCATCTCCGCGCGTGAAGAGAAGCCGCAGGTCTTTCTGATCTCGCCCACGGGCGGCGAAGCTGAAAAACTGACCGACTCGAAATCCGGCGTTCAATCATTCGCGTGGTCGCCCGACAATTCGCGCATCGCTTACGTCGCGCAGCAGGAACCGACTCCCGATGAAGAGAAGAAGCAGAAAGAAAAGGACGACCCGCAGGTCTTTGATAAAAATTACAAGTTCTCTCGCATCTGGGTCATTGACGTTAAAACGAAAAAAGCCAGCGAGGTGGTCAAGAGCGACTACGTAGCCGCTGACCCGCAGTGGTCGCCCGACGGTCGCTCGATGGCTTACACAACTTTCCCCACGCCTAAAGCTGATGACGGCAGTTTGTCCGACATCTGGATCGTTGATATCGAATCGGGCAAACAACGAAAGCTAATCGAAAACAATGGGCCGGACAATTCGCCGCGATGGTCGCCCGACGGTCGCCAGATAGCTTACCTTACGCGACCGGCAAAGCTCGGCGTGATAGGTCAAGCGGGCTTGAGCGTTATCTCGTCAGAAGGCGGCAGCGCACGCGCCATCACTTCATCTTTCATGTATCAATCCGGCGCGCCAAAATGGTCGCAGGATGGGCGAACGATCTTTTTCACATCGAGCGTTCGTACATCGTCTCAGTTGTTTTCAGTTCCTGTCGCCGGCGGTGAACCGAAACAGTTATCAAAAACCGCAGGCGTCATGGGACAGGCTACCTTGTCACGCGATAACTCTGTCGTCGCATTCACGCGCTCGGATGTTCAGCACCCGGATGATATTTGCGTAGCCAAACTCCCCGATATGCACGATGGGGTAAAGCTTACGAATCACAACCCGCAGGTGGATGAGCTTTCGCTCGGCACGAGCGAAGTCGTTCGCTGGAAGAGCAAAGACGGCATGGAAATCGAAGGCGTTGTCATCTATCCGGTTGGCTACCAACAAGGCAAACGCTACCCGACAATCGCCTTGATTCACGGCGGCCCTTCGGGAGTCTGGACAGAGAGCTTCCCGGGTTCCTGGGGCAACTTCGGCCACGTGTGGGCGGGACGCGGTTGGGTTGTCTTTTATCCCAACGTGCGCGGCTCGTCCGGTTACGGCGAGAAGTTTCTTTTCGCGAATATCAGAGATTGGGGCGGCGGCGATTATCAAGACATTCAAACGGGATTAGACAACCTCGTAGCCAAAGGCGTAGCCGACCCTGATCGCCTCGGCCAGTCGGGTTGGAGTTATGGCGGATACATTACGGCGTGGACGCTCACGCAGACAAATCGCTTCAAAGCCGTGATGGTCGGCGCGGGTCTGACAAATATGTTTTCGATGTACTCGACGAACGATTTGCAGAGCGTGCTTGAAGCTTACTTCGGCGGCGAACCCTGGAATGATCTTGAAGCCTACAGCCGCGCGTCTGCGATGACGTTCATCAAACAAGCGAAGACGCCTACGTTGATAATGCATGGCGGAGCAGACACGCGCGTGCCGCCGGGCCAGGCGCAAGAGCTTTATATGGGACTTCGCAAAAACGGTGTGCCTGTTGAAATGGTCTTCTACCCGCGCGAGCCTCACGGGTTGCAGGAGCCGCGCCATCGGCTGGACAAGATGCGCCGCGAGTACGCCTGGTTTTCAAAGTATGTGCTCGGCGAAGCCACGAAGGACGACCAGGGCGAAAAGAAACCCGAAGACAAACCATCGTCAAAGTGACTTTGTAGGGGCGACGAGGCTTGCGGTCGCCCCAGACTTAGCAGCTTTCAAGCCGGGGCGGGCACAGACACCCGCCCCTACAAAATACCCCGCCAAGAAATATCTCTATTCCTTCATAAACATGGAATGCGGCTTGCCATAACAAGCACTGCTCGCGTTGTTTGCGCGCTTCTGTATCTCTTGCGTTCAGATATCGCATACACGTGTAGCGTTTTCGGATGAAGTTGAATTGTACAAACAGGGAGGGAACCAAGGTCATGAAACTAAAACGATTTGTGATTGCAAGCGCACTGATTTCATTTGCGCTCGTCGGAAGTGCATTTGCTCAGGTGGTCGAAGTTAGAGACGTAGTACCAACCGCGCAAGTGACTATCGCCAAGCGCGCAACTCTTGCCATCAGGTATAAAGATGAGGATGGCACTTCGGTCAACATGGTAGGCACAACAGTGAATCCACAGGCGATGGGAAAAGCTGATGTCAAACGCAAGGAAGGCCGCACCCGCATCAGACTTGAGATGGAAAACGTCGGCAACCCGCAAGCACTCGGAGCTTATTATACGACTTACATTCTCTGGGCAATCGCGCCCGAAGGACAGGCAGACAACCTTGCAGAGCTGCCGGTTAAAAATAAATTTGAGATAGAAGTTACTACAAGCTTTCAAACTTTCGGTTTGATCGTTACCGCCGAGCCTCATTCAGCGGTCAAGCTGCCAAGCCCCGTCATCATCGCAGAGAATGCTCTGCGTAAAGGCACGGAAGGCGCTATCCAGGCGAGCCGCATAGATTACAGCGGCGATTCGGGCACGCTCTACGTAGTCGCTACGCAGGATGCGCCCGCGCTCAACGCGGATTACAACACGCCGCTGCTCATACTGGGCGCTCGCCGCTCCGTGCAGATCGCTCATCGCGCCGGAGCGCGTCGTTTCGCCGAACCGGAACTCAGAGAAGCGGAAGTAAAGCTTGAAGCATTGGAACAAGTCTGGACGCGTGGTCGCAAAGACGAAGAGAAGTACAGCGGCATCGCTCGCGATGTTATGCGATTAGGCGAACGAGCGCGCGAGCTTGCTGTCGAACGCGAGTATCAAGCCAGACTCAATTCCGAGCGCCGCGAAGCGAGCAACGCAATCTCGCAAGCTCAAAGTGAAGCTGACCGCGCCCGCGACGAAGCCGAGCGCGCAAAAGAACAGACTGCCGCATATCGTGATGCTTTAGCTAAAGCAGAATCAGAAGTCAGCGCCGCCCGCAGCCGTGTTGAAGAGGCCGTGAGCGAAGCCGACAAAGCCAAGGCCAGAGAAGAACTGGCGCGCGTAGAAGCCGAGCGAGCGCGGTTGGAAGCCGATCAAGCTAAACAGGACAAGGCCGCGCTTCAAGACAGACTGTTCATTTCGCTTTCGGCAATCTTAGAGACAAGGCGCGAAGCGCGCGGACTTATAGTCAACTTGTCGGATGTGTTGTTTGATTTCAATCAGGCTTCGCTCAAGCCGGGCGCGAGAGAAAAACTGAGCAAGCTTGCAGGCATAATGCTGGCTTACCCCGGCGTTTATCGCATGGAGATCGAAGGGCATACGGATGGTGTAGGCTCGCAGGATTACAACCAGAAGCTTTCCGAAGATCGAGCCGAAACCGTGCATGCTTATCTTGTGAAAGAAGGCATCGCCACGGACCGCATCGTTGCTGTTCGCGGCTTTGGCAAGATAAGGCCGGTGGCGACTAACGACACGCCCGAAGGCAGACAGCAGAACAGGCGCGTCGAGATAGTCATCAGCGACACGGACAAGACGCCGAATCAGTAGTAAAACAAAAACATAGAAGCCGACCCGCGCCGAAGCGGGTCGGCTTCTACTTTATCGCCAGCCAAAGCGCATGAAATAAAATCCATAAAATGCAATCCAGATGATTGCAAGGATTGAAATCTCAATGCTCGCTCGGCGTTCAGTCACAGGCTCGATAACGCGAGCGAGCAAACGAGCAACTACTGCTGCAAGGAAGAAACGAATGTAGCGCGCAGGGATTGAGATTAAAAGAAAGCCTATCAGGCTTCTGCCTTGCGCGCCCCATTCGACAGCGTAGATTTTGTACGGGATGCCTTTGAGCGGGCCGATCATCACTGCGATCAATCCGTGCTCGTTAATCTGGTCAGCCACTCTCGCAATCAAATTCGAGTTTATCGCGGGCACATAATCCAGAAAAGCACGCGCATCATCTGGCGAGCGCAGGCCAAACGCATACATCAATACGCCTCCTGCGAGCGCGCCTAAAAGTGCCGCAAGCGTCGCTTTGAGCGCAGGCTTTAGCGCGCGACATGCAATCAAAGTCAGCAACACATCAGGGACGATGAAAAAGAAACTCGCTTCTGCAATTCCCCATGCGAAGGCAAACCACAGGGCGGCGCGGCTCGCCAGGAAGCGATCAAATGAAAAGCTCGCCCTTTCGATCAAGCCGCTTTGCTGTTGAGTCATCAATCGAGTTCTTTCAATTCTCGCACGGCAGTTTCAAGCGACCGGATTATTTCCTGGCGACTGCCATTGATAATTAACGGCGGGCCGATGCGAGCTTCGCAGAAAAATGGAACCGGTATGAACTCGCCTTTGGGAAGGCTGCGGCCCATGTTCACAAGATAAGCGGGCACAACCGGAACTGTGGGCATCTTCTCTATCAAGTGCGCGACGCCTGATCGAAACGGCCCGATCTCGCTGCCCGTGCCGCGCGTGCCTTCGGGGAAGATTATCAGCGACTGACCTGCTTCAATCGCGGCCTGCATACGGCGCAGAGGATTGTTTTCAGATTTAATATCTTTTCTCGCAATCGGCAGTATGTTGAAAATGGTCTTTGAAAGAATCGAGATGAATGCGTTCCGCTCGAAGTAATCGGCTGCCGCAACAGGTCGCACGCGGCGAAGCTCTGTGATCTTGAACAAGCTTAGAAGCGAAGCCGTGTCGAGATGGCTCGAATGATTCGCAACAAGGATGAACTGGCCCGAGCGCGGAAGGTGCTCGCGCCCGCGCACGCGAAGCCCGATGAAGAGCGCCATAAACGGTTTCACCAGAAGCGCGAAAAGAATCATCTGCGCGATGTCGCGGGCCGTCACTCTTTGCGGCTTCGCGCTCGCATCATCCTTTGACGTGATTGCGCCGCTCGACATAGGTTTCTCCTGTTCTCACGCCATCCATTTTGTGTAGAAGAAGCGAACGTAGTGAAAGAAAAACGGCGCGGCATAGCATAGCGAATCCACACGATCCAACATTCCTCCGTGCCCCGGTATTGTCTGGCCGAAATCTTTCACGCCAAAGTCTCGCTTGACCGCGCTCATCACCGCGCCGCCGCAGAAACCTGCGACCGTTATGAACAGCGACACCATCAATGTTTCCATGATCGAGAACGGCGTGAGAAATCGAATCGCGAGGCTCAGTAACATCGCGGAAGCTATGCCGCCGATGAAGCCTTCCCATGTTTTATTCGGGCTTACGGTCGGAATGATCTTATGACGACCGAGCGTCTTGCCCCAGATGTATTGCAGCACGTCGCTCATCTCGACCACGAAGACTAAAAACAAAACGAGCGTCCGGCCATTCGCCTGCGTCTCGCCGATCTGCGGGAAGGTGAGCAGGTAAGCCATGTGGCTCAGGCCGAAAACGAAGATCATCATGCCCCACTGAATTTGCGATGCTGAAGCTACAAACCCTGCGGTCTCTTTAGACAGCGCCATTCGCACGGGCAAAGCCAGTAGCATGTAAACCGGAATGAAGATGATAAACATGCCGTACCAGCCGATGGCTATCCAGTAATACTGAATCGGAATGGCGAGAAAAGTGAAGACCAGCGCGTGATGATCTGCGGGCCGAGTCTTGAGCAGCGTGATAAATTCCTTCATCGCCCAGAAGCTCAAGAAAGCGAAAAAGACCAGCGACACATGATTGCTTACGAGGATTGCCGCGAAGAATACCGCAGCCATCATCCACCACGCTCGCACGCGAGAGGTCAACTCCGAGAAATCTTTTTCGGGCTTCGCGAGCCTTAACGCTCGAACCGCGACGGACGCGACCACAAGCACGCCTAAAACGAGCAAGCCCGTCCGCGTTACCGGCGATAGGTTTTCAATGGCAGTTAGTATCGTCATCTTATCAACCGCTTAAACAGTACCGCGAGCGGTAGCGAAACCGGTCTCGACAGCATACCCGCTCGCTACCGCTCGCGGTACTGTTTGCCCAGGCTCAACTCCTTGAGCGCCTTAGACGCTCGGTTCCAGCAGGTGACAACTGTCAACAACGCTGCGACTGCGAATATCCAGGGCCAGAGCTTTCCTGCATCAGGGATGAAAACGGTCGCAAGCCCAAGCGCGCCTACGACGAATGCGCGGTCGCTTTTGCCCATCGGCCCATCGTAGCGTCGACTTGCGCCGAGCGCGCGCCCAAGCACGCCGCTCAGTTCTGTCAGCACAGCGCCGATTGAAAAAGCTATGATGGGCCATGCGGCCTGCTCATGGACCAAAGCCAACGGCAAATATAATCCTAAATCTGAAACGGCGTCGCCTAGTTCATTCAACACAGCGCCCAGATTCGTAGACATCGCCATCTCGCGCGCCATCATTCCGTCAATCGCATTCAACGCCATGCGTACAAACAACCATGCGGGCAGAAGCAATAAAAGCCCGGTTCGCGTGCCCGCCTGCGACACAATCGCGCCGACTATACCTGAGCCTGCGATTGCGATTATAGTGACAACATTAGGCGTGATTCCCACAGCCGCGAGCTTTCGCATCAACGGTCTTAGCAAATTTTGAAATCGCGGTTTGAGATCGTAAACAGATGGCATAGCTCAGAAGAAACTATGAACGATGAATTATGAATGATGAACGTCGAGAGTCGGATTCATCACTCCTGGGGAGGCCATCCTGTGCGATTTGATTATAACACGCGGCCTGTTTAATCGAGGAAGGTTATGTTTAAAAGCGACGGCGGCGTGAATAAAACAGAGGGAATTGAAAAGCAGAAAATATACAGTGACATTCAGTTCTTTTGAATATAGAACCAGTTCACCGCAGAGACGCAGAGGACACAGAGGGGGCGCAGAGTAATAATAAAACCTCTGCGTAATCTCTGTGTCCTCTGCGTCTCTGCGGTGAATCCTTTGACTTCTGCTTTTAACTACTGCGCGCTGACTGTAATGTTATTGACGACGCGGCGCACGCCCTTGACGGTTTTGGCAACTTGTTCAGCGCGCGTCTTCAGTTCTTCATTCGGCAAAGAGCCGCTCAGTGTCACCGTCCCGCCAGAGAATTTCACGCTAAGCGGATGCGAACGCAAATCCCCGTCATCAATCAGCTTTGTATTGATGTCTACTTCTATACTCGTATCCGAGACGGCAGGCTCGCTTGTGGATGGCGCAGGCTGCGAAGCGCTGGGCACAGGAACAGGAATCGGCACGACCACAGTGGAAGGCTGCGACTGAGACGGCATAGGTTGAGGCACAGGCTGTTGTTGATTTGCCGACATCGCGGCTCTAGCATCGGCCTCGGCCTTATCGCGCTGCCTTGCAAGTTCATCTTCGCGGCTCTGTTGATTGCTGCTGACTACCATCAATGTTATAAGCACGGCAGCGGCGATTGCCGCTATCACAATTGCAGCGATTGCCGCGCCCGACATGCCGCGTCGCTCGTGAACGACCGTATCATATTGTTCTTCAACTACAGGCCTACGCCCGACCGGCGCTTCTTCAACTACGACTCGCCTCTCTCGATATTCAGACATTTTATTACCCTACCTTTCGTATTCTTAAAATCGCGTCGCGGTCGTATCGGAACGCGGCAAACATAATCATCGTTCGTACCGAAACAGACCGTCGAAACCGTTTAATCACCGCCAACACGAGAAATGGCAATATGTGTGCCGCGTTGAAGCTTTTACTGAAAATTTGTAGACTCTGCGCGGAGGAGATAGATATGTTCGGCGTGCCCGATGATTACCCTGTTTACCTGACGCATTCGGATGCAGACACGCCTGTTCCCGCGTGGCATCAAGTGACTCGCTCTTGGGACGCGCCCGATGCTGAGATGATCGCGCACGTTTCGCGCATTGTTGCGAACACCGAAGACGAACAAACCGCCCGCGATGTCTGGGACGGTTGGGACGGCCATTACCAACGCTCGACGGCTCTGCTTATAGATAAGATTCACAACGAAGGCTGGCTCGACTCCGTAGGACACATAGACGGCTGGCCGTGGGACGGAGGCTTCTTTTTCTGGCCGCGCGAAACCAAAGCGGGCACGCTTGCCGATGTGCTGAATTCAAAATCGGGGAAGCGCGGCACGTATACTGAATGCACATTGAGCAACGGGCTATTCGCCTACTTGAATGCGTGGAATCATAAAGCGTGGGAGCAAGGATGGATGGAAACGGACGCGGCGACTGCCGCCTTGCACATCGGTCTGTTTGGAGATGGTCGCGTCGAAGTGCACATGGAAGTCTTCAACCCGTTGTTCGTCAAAGGCGCGCCTCGGAAAGACCTGATCAGGATTCCATTCATAGGCGCATACAATCACGCGCAGTTCCTGCTTCACCGCCGATGGGAGCAATCAGAGTTTGCCGAGCTTAGTCGCACATCGGCTAACTTTTATCACCTCATGCGTGACAGCGTGCCATTGTCATTTTAGCTGCGAGCCATCGTCTTCGGTCTGCTTACCTTGAAACAACTGTGTTGAGCCAATATAATGCGCCTTTTAGTGAAATCGTTTCTTATATTATCTCAGCACGAAGCTAGAAGCGCGCCACACCTGCTCATGCGCTCTCAAGCTCAAACGGAGGACCAATGCTGATTCCGAGACCTCAACTCATACCTTCGCCCGATCAGGTGCTCGACCTTTTAAGAGAGACCGGCGCGTTGCGCGAAGGCCGCTTCGAGTTTCCCAACGGGCTGCAATCGAATTACTACTTTCAGATGCCGCTCGCGATGCGTTATCACGGCAACGCGCGCGTGTTGAACGTCGCACTCTCTCGCCTGCTTCGCAAAGAACCTGAAGTGTTGGCCGCGCTGCCCGATTGCGCGGTAGTAGCTCCGGCGGCGGGGGGCATACCCGTAGCCTTCGGCATACGCGAAGCGCTCGACGCCGATCAGATTTTCTGGGCGGAAAAGGACGAAGGCAAATATCACTTTCGCCAGTACGTGGACGTGCGCGGCCTCAAGTGCATACTCGTTGACGACATAGTGCGGTCAGGCAAGGTCGTGATGGCAATGTTGGATTTGATTCGACAGGCGGGCGCTGAAGTGGTCGCCGTCGGCTCGCTCGTGCATTTCAATGATGCGCACTTCGATACGGGCGGCGTCCCTTACTATTCGCTTCTCGACATAGACGCCAAGTTCTACACGCCCGACCAATGGCCCGCCGATAAAGCGAATGAGCCTATAGAAAAAGTTTGGGTATAACCAGACCGGAGATATCACCATGCAAAGACTCCCTGCTTACAACTGGCGCAGCCGAGCGCTCAACCTCGCGCTCGCACTGCTTGCGATCTCGATCACAGCTTCCGCGCAAACGACCGCCGTCAAGCAGTCAGCCGTCGCAGATAAATCCGTGACGGTTTACGGCGTGAAGATTCATTATCAGGAAGCAGGCAGCGGCCCCGTTGTTATCTTGCTTCACGGGCTGGGCGGCGACGTGTCGAACTGGGCGCAGACCATCGGGCCGCTCTCTCAAAAGTACAGAGTCATAGTGCCCGACCAGATAGGCTTTGGTCGTTCGGACAAGCCTATGATCAATTATCGCGTCGGCACGCTGGTTGATTTTCTGGACGGGTTTTACAAAGAACTCAAGCTTGATCGCGCGTCGCTTGTAGGCAACTCGCTCGGCGGGTGGACTGCCGCCGCCTATGCGCTTGCGCATCCTGAAAAAGTCGAACGCCTCGTGCTGGTTGACGCGGCGGGCTTTGCAATCACCGGAGACGTTGACCCTCGCGTGTTGAACGGATTGAACCCTTCGACGCGCGACGCGGTCAAGCAGGTGATGTCGCTGGTGTTTTACAACAAGCAAATCTACGCAAGCGATGCGGCTGTAGATTTGTTGTTCGCGCGCAAGATGACCGCAGGCGACGGTTATACGATTCAGCGGTTCATTGATTCTATAACGCGCGGCGAAGACGTGCTCGACAACCGGCTTGGAGCAGTGAAGCATCCGACGCTAATCATCTGGGGCCGCGAGGACGGACTCACTCCGATTGCGATGGGCGAGCGATTCAAAAAAGAGATACCAGGCTCTCAGCTTGTGGTCCTGGAGAAGTGCGGCCACGTACCACAGTTGGAAAAGGCCGCTGAATTCAACGCCGCGCTTGCGAAATTTCTCGGCAGCGAAACCGCTAATAAATAACTTTTCAGCTTTAGCCCCGTAGGGGCGACCTGTCTATAGAAACAGTGGCGTTAATATTTTCCGTAGCTCCGTAGGAGCGACCTCTGAATCAATAGGTCGCTCCTACGGAGCTACAAAACTTCTATAGCCATTTAACTATAGACAGGTCGCCCCTACGGGGCTGAGTTGTTACAAAAGTTCATTCACTGCTACATTCGCTCTTTCCTCATTTTCTCTTTATCGCTGCGAAGCGCGCACAGTCTGCATTTGTTTTAAGAAATCTTTTGCGATGCGCGGCGCAGCAAAATCACCGTTCCACGCAGTTACTTTACCGGTCGCGACAACAACCTTAGTCTGCGGGCTGGTGGCAGAAAAAGCGTAGTTGAATGAAAACTCCGCTCTGTTGATGTCAATTCGTATGTCAGCCGTCTCCTCGTCTTTGACTATCACCAGTTCCAACAACCTGAATTCGGGACGTTTGCGAAGCTCGCTCTCAAGCTGTTCGGCCTCCAGATAAATCGTCATCGAACGCACAGAGATCGTTCGCGCCGAACGCATTATCGAAGCAGGGTCGGCGCTGACCGGGATTATGGCCGCGCGATCAATCAGTCGCTCTGAAAATTTTCGCGGAAGAACGATCACGCTGCCCGCGTGTTGGCCTAGCCCTAGCTCGCGCGCGAGGTCTCCGAAATTCCTGTCCCACGCATCGCGCTTGATGCCGCCGTCTGCTACAAGCAATTGACCATAGCCTAAAGCCATCAGCCTCGCGCTTTCTGCGACGCGGGCTTGAAACTCTCTCGTGTTAAGCCCCGCTTCCGCCGCCGCCTGAGCCACGGGCATCTCCGCCAAAAAACGCCTCGATAACGCATTGATCGGTTCTGCCTGCGCGCTACGAGCAAGCCCTCCTATTGTTGCCACCGCCCTTTGAAAACGGTCGCGGTCTCTTTCGATCAAATGATCGAGCGTTTCCTGCGCGGGATAAAGCGCAAGCGCCTTCTTCTCGATCAAACGATGCGAAAGTCAGACCTCGCACGACTGGCCGCACATCGTCTTTGAATCCTTGCGCGCCTTCGTAGTGGCAACTCATGCAAGAGCGCCCGTTGCGTATCACGGGGTCGTCGGCGTTGTTGCGGTCTGCGACTATCGCTATCGGCGCTTCGTTAATGCGACGCGAGAGCGCGTCTATGAGCAGATAAGCCTGCAGCCCGTTCGGCAGATTGAAGATGATTTCGCCGCCCGCCGGACTCAATGTGATGGGGTCTTTGAAAATGTTTTGATCGTCGAGACTGCTTCTGAAATCGAAGCTCCTCCAATAAGCGCCGTGCGGGGAAACGTGCCGCTCAAGCACGCGATTATTCTGCGATACGCCGCTCGTGCGAAGACCCGCTCGCGCCACGTTCTTTTCTTCTTCGAGATCGCGCCGAGCGTCAACGCCCAGTTGTCGCTCTAACTCCTGCGCCGTTTTCGGCAGCCCCAGTATGTCGTGATAAAGCGGCGGCACCGAAGCCGTAGCCGCGAACCAGTCCGCGCGAATGTAAGGCAACGCCGCGCCCGAAAGCTGCGCGATGACCCGCGACTGCTCGGTGCGAATGCCGTAAGGGTAGGCCGCGATGATCATGTTCCACGTAGCGGCTGTCCAGTTGTAATCGCGCAGGTCAACGCGGAAGATCGTTCTCGCCGTATCAATCGCGGTGAGCGGCGTGATCTCTCTATGCCACGAAAGACTGTTGACGAGTTTGGCGAGCGCAGCCCTGTAAGTCTCCATTTCGTCATCCGGCACGCCTGCGTTGTATAGATGCGCGAGGCTGAAGTAACGCAGGAAAGGAAGGCCGCGCTCAGGCGCTCGCAACAGGTCATCTCGGATAAGCGCGAGAATCGCCGCTTCGGTCAAAAAGATTCGCTTGTCAGCAGCTTCTTCGCCCTTATCCCAATCAACAGCGCCACTGGCGACCCAGTTTCTGAGCGCGGCCTTTTCCTCATCTGGCAATTCCGGGCCGCCCATAGGCATTGCGCCCGATTCAACCATCTTGAGCAACAGGGAACTGGTGTCGCCGGGAATCACTACTTTAGAAGAGAGCAATCGCTCGCGGTCGAGCACAAAGACGTTTTTTCTCGCTACGCCGTTTGCGCCGTGACACTGAAAGCATCTTTGCTTGAGTATGTCGCGAGCGCGCCGCGCCTGTGAATCTGCGAGGGCCGTTCGCGCGGTCGAAATCATTATCACAATAATCAACAGCCAGATTGTTGACACGAGCACACGAAACCTGATCGAGTGCGACACGGCACACCTCCAATGCTTTTGGACGAGATGAACGCGCGTTAAAATGGCGGGCAATAAATATGCCGCGCGAAAAGCGCCGCAAGAACGCTTTGCCGAGAGTACGAGCGCAAACTTCTTGCGCCACATGAAAGAAAAATGCGGCAGTACGCACTTGAACGCATCTCGGCCTTTGGGTATTCAGCCGCATAAAGGTATGGGCCAAGCGCACAGGGAAATTGAAACGCGCAGGGTGAATGATAATGGTCTGCGGTTAACGACCGGCATCAGCGGGGCCACGCACATTTGCTCTTTATGCTCTCACATCTGTAAAGCCAGCTTATACCTGTATTCTTCTATCTCAACCTTCTCATCGAGTATAATGCCTCTCCTTGTTATGCTCCTCGCGTATGCGTCTATATCCGCTAAAATGCCTGACACTTTTGATAACCGCTCTCGTGATTTTGCATTAAACTCCAAATCCGGTTCTGGCACATTCGCCCCCAGGTGCTTTAGCTTTGCAATAGCTTCATTTCCATATTCACTCGATGCATACTCCCGCACAATGCGCTTATAGTATTCAACGAAATCATTGCTATTTGCTTCCGCTTCTTCGACCTGCGCCAAATACCATAGTGCTACGTCAAGCCTGCTAAATCCCGGCCATTTCTCGATTATATTCATACAACGCGCTTTTGCGGCTTCCGGCGACTCTCGCACCTCAAGATAGAATTTGGCAACCTTCAGGTCATGTTCAGCTAATAGCTCCTCTACAACCATATGATACTCCTGGACTATGGGATCATCCCTAAACTGAGGATAAGAGTCCTGGAGTTTGAGCAATATCTTGTTGGCAAGCCAAAGATGACGAGCATTATTCAAGACTTGTCTCAAATGAATCTCTACTACTTTCTGCATAACGAAAGGAGTAAGGTTATGATCAGGAAACAACTGCAACCAGTTCATGTATTCTACTTCCGCTTTTGCAAGGTTATAGGAGCCACCCTCACGATAATAACAATCTGCGATCAGGAGCCTGGCGACGGGCATCAATGAGCATTTGGAGGCGACCAGCCTCTTCAGACGCCGCCGCCCCTGGCGATAATGCTGCTCTTTGATTAGGTTAACTGCGTTAAGAATCTCTTCTTCATTGCAAGCTTCATTATTGCCAGACGCGATATGGCTCAAGCCGATACCTGCTTGAGGAAAGATCAAGATGACAACGAGCGGGAATAACACGTGAATTGTTAATCTCATTTCTCGGCTCCAATAAAGAGGCTTAACAAGTTCGGCGTAGAGTTTGACTCATAAAGAGTTTAATCCTCTCGTCTCATCAGGTATGAATGGATTAAAGTGAGTTGCTTGCGCCTAACTTCCGATGGTTCTTTTCGGTAGCAGAATAGTGCGCTCTATCTCGAATACTTTTTGCTCGAACTTTCCTTCAAACAAATCGAGTCCTCGATTCATCAGCGCTGCAGGTCTTTCGTTCTTGACGCAGACAAGTTGAAACCGCACGACGCCCGCGCGGTCATTGTGATCGCGCTTTTCGATTACGCGCGACGCAGCATAAAGTGTGTCGCCTCCGAGCACTGGGCCGGGATGACTGCCCTTGTCATAGCCAAGCTCCCACAGCGCGTTGGCAGTCGTATCGCGACTTGCCAGTGAAGCGGCCCACGCAAAGACCAACCCGCCTTCGACTACACGTGTGCGTGCGAAACTACGCTCTTGCGAATAGACTTCGTCGAAATGCAACGGGTGGCTGTTGCGAGTGAGAACTGTGAGCTGCATATGCTCGCTTTCGCCAACGGTTCGCCCTGTGCTGTGCAGTATAATATCGCCTTCGTTGAAATCTTCCAAAAGCCCGAGCGGGCGGCCTGCCCATCTGGGCGCGCGGATTTGCAAGGCAAGTTCTACGGGCATCGGCTCGGCTAAAAGGTGAGCAGGCTGAACGAGCGGCCCGCTTGTGCGCTGTTGATTGTTTTTGTGCTCGCTTAAAGGCGGATGAGCGCGACCGTCGAGCGTGCCTGTGGGAATCAAGGCCTTGCGCTCGAATGAAACTATCACTACGCCGTCCTGATTGACCGCAGTTGTTCTGACGTGCACCACGCCGCGATCAGGCTTTGACTCACTCGCGCGCACGCCGAGCACTTCCGTTGAGACGCATATAGTATCGCCCGGATAAGCTGCGTTCGGGAATTTTAAATCAATGTATGCGAGGTGCGCGATGGCTTGCTCCGAGATGTCGTGGACTGTGAAACTGAGCGCGAGGTTCATGAGCACCATCGGGTGGATTACTCTATCGCGAAAGCCGAGGTCGCGCGCGAACCTGCGGCTTGAATAGAGAGGATTCGGGTCGAGGAATGAGGCGGCGAACATCGCGAGCATTCCTTCGTCAATCGTCACTTCCCAGGGGTGGTGATATGTTTCACCGACTTTGAAATCATCCAACAGCCGACCGTATTGCGGCTCGATCACTCGCGGTTGTTTTTCCGTGCTGCTCATAAACGCCTCTTAATCTTTCCCTAGTCCCAATTCTTTCGCCATAGCTTCATCAATGCGACCGAGCGCGTAAGCCGTCTTCAGCGTATTGCGATTTACACGGTCAGTCGCGCGGTCGGCCATCTTGCCGCCGATCATGGTCGCGCCGCGCCCCTGGCTTTCAGCTTCCAAAAACAATTTCGCTTCTTCAATCGCGCGGGCAATCTCTTGATCGGGAATCTGAAATATCTCTACGGCAAGCGCGGTCTGCTCAGGTATTCCCGTCCACTTGCCCGCGAACCCGAAATCGCGCGCAAGCTCGGCGTCGCGTCTAAACTCGGAAAGGGCGGCGCGGCGTTCCTCTTCGCTCTTGTCGCGCGTCGGATAGTTAGTCGTCATCTCGGCAATCGCAGGCACGCCTATGGATGCTGCTGCTTTGACTATGCGTCCGCGAACTTGATTGATGATCGGATGATCCGACCTGTAATTTGACGCGCTCAGACCAAGGCTCGCCCAGTAATCATAGGTGCCGAGCACGAGGCCCACTAATCGCTTCGATGCTTGCGCTATCTCGAATATATTCTCCTCGGCTTCGGCGGATTCGATAAGCGCCTCGACGCGCAGGCGACCTTGCGAGAGGTTGAATCTGTTTTCGAGCGCGGTGAGCGTTTCATCAATCGAGCGCACTTCGTCCGCGCTTTCGATCTTCGGATAGATAAGGCCGTCGAGCCGCGCGCCTGCCTGCTCGACGATGATCGCGATGTCTTCGTGCGCGGGATCAAGCTCAAGCCCGCGCGGGCGAAAAAAGCGCAGCCTGTGGCCCCAGTCAAGCTCGTTGAAAGCGCGAATCACATTTGCGCGCCCGGCTTCTAACATTTCGCGGTTGTCGCGTGGGATTGAGTCTTCCAAGTCGAGCATCACAAGATTGGCTTTCGATTTCGTCGCCGCGCCTTCGATGTATTTCCAAACGGTCGCGGGCGTGGTCAGGTGAGCCATCTGAATTAAGTACTTCGGCTCAAGCTCGATCACACGGTCTCGCGCCGCGTTGATCAATTGAGCGTTTCGCTCACTCGCCGCTGATGTGATTTCATTTATCTCAGTAGTTTTAGCAGTCGAATCTTGCCCCATCGGTCAACGTTCTCCTGTCGGTGTTAAGCATTTCGATTTTATCAAAACCCGCCGAGAAAGCAGAGCATGGAACAGTAATTCACCGCAGAGACGCAGAAGATAATGATGAAGTATGAACGATGAATGATGAATTAAGAGCCTCTCTTCGGTTCATCATTCATCATTCCGCATTCATCTTTTCTTCTAAGTCTCTGCGGTGAACAGGTCTTTTATTCATACGCTCGTGTATCGAAGCTATTCACGCCGCGAGTGTTAAAAATCAAATTTCTGATAAAAACTTGAAATACCTGAGTGGTATCGCGATTGCTCAATCAATAAAGTTTACACGAACACTAAGCAACTGAGGACAAACTGATCTATGAAAACAATCGCGCATTCAACAACAACTCTTCTTTGCCTGATAATCATTACAGCAGCGACGGGTTGCACTGCCGTACCGGATAACGCGAACAGAGGCGCAAACACTAACTCTACCGCAAACGCAAATACTTCAAATGCCAACAAAGCGGCTACAGAAACCCGCGATAACGCAAAAGCGGGCAATCTGACTATTACACTGCCGCTGCTCGATGCTTTGTTTGCTCAGGAAACATTCGCAAATGATTTGAAGACGAAACTCCAACTGACCGATGATCAGGTCAACCGGCTCCGCACTATCGCGCGCGAGGAAACTGCAAAGCTCCGCGAGACGGGTGACAGCGACTCGCATCAAGGCACTACCACTGCTGCTCGCAAGCAGGCCGAAGATCAAATCAATGCCGCGATTGGCGCTGAGAAAACGAGGCAGCTATCAACTTTTGTGAGCGAGCGTTACAGCGGAGATGCAACCGTGACTGCTTCAACTGGGCCGGGCGCTATACCATCCGACACGCGAATTGTTGTCAACGCCCCCGCTTTCAGAATGGACGTATTCGATAACGGCCAGTTAGTCAAATCTTATAAGATCGCCATAGGCTATCCTGAGTTCCCGTTGCCTTCGGGTATGCGCAAAGCCGAAACGATAATCTTCAATCCGACCTGGACGCCTCCCGATGAGCCGTGGGTAGAAGCGCCCGGCAGTAAGGTGAAAGTGGGAGAGACGGTTAAGGCTGGCGACAAGTTGAATCCGCTCGGCCCGCTCAAGATTCCGATAGGGTTACCATCGCTCATACACGGCGGCAAAATTCCAGCCAGACTCGGCGGCTTCGGCTCGCACGGCTGCGTTGGTCTGACAAACCAGCAAGCGCAGGAATTCGCAAAGCTGGTGGCGCAGATCGGCGGAACGAGCGTTGACGATGCCCAGATTGCAGAGTACGAAAAGAATAAGACGGAAACAAAAAATGTTAAGCTGGCGAAAGCAATTCCCGTTGATTTGCGCTACGAAACCATAATGATCGAAGACGGCAAGCTGCATATCTATCGCGATGTTTATGATCACGATACAAACACTGAAGAAAACCTTCGCTCTGTGCTTCAGGCCAACGGCGCAACGCTTGAGCAGTTGAATGATCAAGAACGTTTGCAGGTGATGAACGCGCTCAAGGAAATGTCGCGCGATGCGAGCGGAAAGCTGGATAATGTATCAAACTCAAACCAGTCATCCAAAACAAAACCGGGGAACGCAAATGGCAAGGTCACGCGCACAATCAAAGGCAGTAAAGAGGTCGTTATCGAAATAGCCGCGCTCAAAGGGAAAGGCTACCCTGCGCCTGTGAGTATGAACACTGGCGGCGCAAAAGAAGCCGTGAGCAAGGCTCCGGCAAAAGGAGCGAAGAAGAAGTAATAGGGTTTTATAGAAAATGTAGGGGCGACCACAGAGGGTCGCCCCTACAGGCTGTTCAATGGTTTATCGGTTGACTAATAAAGGATAAGGATTAATCGCTTCGCCGCGACTCCACTTGCCCGTCGTAGTAGGTTTGCTGACGGCGAAGTGCAAATGGAAGTTGCCCGCGCCCGCATTGCCCGTGTCGCCAACATAGGCTATCACATCGCCGCGTTTCAATTCCTTGCCTTCGACTACTCCATCCGCGTAGCTCTGCAAGTGAGCATAGTAGTAATAATAAAGCCCCGATGAATCCAACTGGTAAAGCGTTATGCCGCCCTTCTCGCTTTGAAAAAGCTTGGCGACTTTTCCGTCCGCAGCGGCAAGAACAGGCGTTCCTCCGGCAGCCATAATGTCGAGCGCCTGATGTTGTCGGCCTTCCGACCTTCCATCATAGAAGGTGTCACGCAATTGGTTTGTAGTCATGCCCTGGACTGGAATCAATAAATTCTTCAACTTCAAGGTAACTATGTCAGCTTCATTGACCATGCTTGCAACAGGCGGCGCAGGTGTCGTAGATGAAGGCGCTTCGCTGTCGGCAGGCGGCGGCGGCGTGCCCATTGGCTGAACAGTTACGACCGCTCCCCCGTTTGTTTCAGCCGGTTTCGCATCAGAGCTTTCGGGCGCAGCGGTGACTTTCGGAGCGCTGGCCGTAGCTGGCGCGCTTGCAGAAGAATCTTTGGGCGCTTGCGTTTTGACAATATTTTTTGGAGGCTCAAGGTTCATCAAGATCACAAAGCCGAGTGTCAAGAATAAGCCTGAAAGAATTAGCAGAGGGATTCGCCTTTTTTTCAATATGAGAGCGTTGTTCAATGTCTGCCTCCCGGTCAGTTATGACGGCCTTCAGTTCGATAACTGAACACTTAACCCGCATATAAAGCCGCCTTCTCTATAATGGGCAATAACCAGGCCAGAGTCGGCTCAATTTCGCTCGATTTGCCTCTTAACTCATTTATGGCATCATAGTAAGTGTGAATCTCAAAAATCTTAGGGTGTACGCGAAATTCGTTCAACAGCATGGCCGCCGATTCTTTAAGCAGAGGGCACAGGATTCTCGCACTCCAATCGCGCCAGCGCCTAATCGGCCTGACCTTTCCAGTTTTCGCGATGATGAGCTAAGCGTTGCCTGGCTAGGGCATGCGACTGTCCTTATCAACTTCTACGGCACCTGGCTGCTGACAGACCCGGCCTTGCGCTCTCACGTCGGTGTGAGTTTTGCGGGCCTTACTATCGGGCCGCGCCGTTTAGTCGAACCGGCGCTCGCGATCAAAGAGATCCCTTCACTTGACGCAGTTCTTGTATCGCACGCTCATATGGATCACTGCGACCTCGGCACTCTCAAACGCCTCTCGCGGCAAACGCATGCAGTCGTGCAGCAGGGTAACGCGGACCTTGTGCGCCGCTTCCGAAAGGTGAGCGAGCTTTCCTGGGGAGAGGCGATAGAAGTCGAAGGCGTAAAGATCGAAGCCCTTGAAGTGAATCACTGGGGAGCCAGGCGTTTGACTGACAGGCATCGCGGCTACGGCGGTTTCTTGATAACGAAAAACAATAGGGCAGTCGTGTTCGGAGGCGACACGGCATATACGCGAGCGTTTTCACTTTTAAGGCAAAGACTGCCACGGATTGATCTCGCAATTCTTCCTATAGGAGCTTACAACCCATACATCTATGCACATGCTAATCCTGAGCAGGCCTGGCAAATGAGTCGGGAGATGAACGCGGACTATATTCTACCGATGCACCACTCTACTTTCAGGTTGAGCCGGGAGCCGGTTGATGAGCCGATCAGGCGGATGCTTGTGGCAGCGGGAAGCGAGCGTTGGCGCGTCTGCATAAGCAAGCCGGGAGAAACCTGGTGCCTGGAAGAATCGCAGCGGGAACAAGAATGGGATGAAGGGAGAAGGCGGCAAGCCAAATAGCGTTCGGCAAGAACTTGGAGATGCAACGGAATGCTTTTGCGGCTGACTTGTATTGATGATAAATCTGTAGTAGTTTTGCTCGGTGACCTGCGACAATCTGCCAATGATTGATTTAGTTTGCGTGCTATAATGAAAGAGCACTGAAGTTCGCGCTTGTGAGCCGAAAGGCTGGATGGGCGCTTTTTTCTTATGGGGGATGATTCAGAAGTATTGAATAAAGTAACTTTGCCAGAAAATGCCATAAGGGCGTTGTTCGGTCCTTACGACGAAAATATCAAACACCTCGAAGGTCTGCTCGGTGTGCGCGTCAACCTGCGCGGCAATGAGTTAATAATCGAAGGCGACGAGCAGGACGTTGGACTGGTTCAGAACATACTCGACGATTACGCTGCGCTTTTCGACGAAGGGCGGCAGATGTCGAACGACGAGTTGAAGTCCGCCTTCAAACAGATCGCCGAAGACCGCGCCTACACGCTGCGCGATTACTTCACAAAGACGCGGCTCAATCCAACGGGCAAAAAGCAAGTGACCGCTCGCTCTGCCAACCAGCGCCGCTATCTTGAAGCAATTGATAAAACCGATGTCGTGTTTGGAATAGGAGTCGCCGGAACTGGAAAGTGCATTGCCGAAAACTCGCTTGTATTGACCGATAAAGGAATGGTTGAAATAGGCGAACTCGGTCTGGGTATCAAGCCTGAAGATCAGGCTTCGATTGATGTAATCATTCATGGGATTGATGGCCGGGAAGTTGCTTCGCACATTTACAATGGCGGAGAGACTGATACGCTTCGCATTAATACGCGATTCGGTTTTTCAATCGAGGTCACCCCTGAGCATCCTTTGCTGATGATGGATGAGAATGGATTGCTCGCATGGCGTCGTGCCGATAATCTTCGCGAGAAAGATACATTAGCTTTGCAGCGCGGACAGCGAATGTTCGGCGAGCGCACTGCTGTTGGATTTACGTATCGCCCGAATGGCCCTCGGGATTGCCTGTCGAAGCCAGTAAAACTGGAACATCTCGATGAAAAGTTTGCTTACCTCATGGGCGCGTTGACAGGCGATGGCTGTCTGACGTTTCGCAATCGAGTCATACTTACATCATCTGACGAATCAATCGTTGTCGCTTTTCATGACACAGCGACGCGCTTTGGTCTGCATGTTTTTCGCAATGGCGGTGACCGGCCTTACGACCACATCATCGCGAGTTCACAGCTTTACCAGCTATTGGAACACCTCGGCATGTCCACCTGTGGAGCGCGCGCAAAACGTATTCCTCATTCAATATTAACAGCCCCAGAAGCCATTGCCGCCGCATACTTGCGGGGGCTGTTCGACACTGATGGGACAGTAGAGAAGCGTGATGGAGTAGTGTCGCTTGCTTCTGTTTCAGAAAAACTGATTGCCGAAACGCAAATCGTACTGCTTAACTTCGGCGTCGTCGGATCGAAGGCCATCAAGCGTACGCGCTATCTCGGCAAGCCGCACATTTCTTATCTGCTAACGATGGCTGGAGCCGAAGCAGAGAAATTTCATGAGCTTATAGGTTTCAGCCTTGAGCGTAAACGCGCGCGTCGGCAATTCAGACTATCGAATCCTAATGTTGATGTCGTGCCGCATATAGGCTCTCTGATAACTGCCGCCACACGCACCACGACGTTTACTCGCGCCGAGCATCAAATCTTTGCGGATTATCGCAGAGAGCGACGCAGGCCAAGCTATGCAAAGCTCTCACAGATCGTTAGCGTTATGGATTCTCGCGGCGCTAGCGGAAAATCGCTCGATCAGATTCGCAGTCTCACAAATCATCATCTTCTTTTTGCCGAGATTGTTTCTATCGAGCCATCGCGTGCGCAGGTTTATGACCTGACAGCCCCAAGCACGCATTCCTTCGTCGCCAATGGGTTCGTAAATCATAATACGTACCTGGGGGTTGCAAAAGCTGTTGAAGCTTTGATGCAGAAACGCGTCAATCGCATAGTGCTCGCGCGTCCTGCGGTCGAGGCTGGTGAAAAGCTAGGATTTCTGCCGGGTGATCTTCAAGACAAGGTTGATCCGTACCTGCGCCCGCTCTACGATGCGCTGTTCGACCTCATTGATTACGAGAAGGTGACAAGGCTGCTTGAAAAGCGCGTTATCGAAATCGCGCCGCTTGCCTTCATGCGCGGACGCGCGCAGCCGTTGGACAGTTTGTTAATGACTCCGAACGGTTGGCGCAAGATGGGCGAAATCAAAATCGGTGATTCAGTAATCGGCTCGGATGGCAAGCCAACCAAAGTCGTCGGCGTTTTCCCGCAAGGTGAAAAGCCGGTTTATCGTTTAACCATGACCGATGGTTCAAGCGCGGTTGCCTGTGCAGAACATCTCTGGCAAGTCAAAACGATGGAAGATAAACGGCGAGACAGGTCGTCGCGTGTTTTGCAAACCCAGGAAATGTCGGGCGATTTTCGACGCCATCATCAATATCGCTACGAATTGCCTTTACTTTCTGCGCCCGTTGAATGGGAATACAGAACCGTTCCGGTTGAGCCTTATGCGCTCGGATTGATGTTGGGCGATGGTTGCATATCGGGAAAAACTTCGCCGTTATTTGCGACTGCCGATGCAGAACTGGTTTCGTCCTTGAGCTTTTCGCTTTCGGATATGAACTTGCACATTCGCCGCAAATCAGAAATTGACTATGTGCTGGTGAATCCGCTGGCGGGAAAAGGTGGAAACAAGTTCGCACCGATTCGCAATCCGCTCACGCAAGCGTTGCGCGAGTTAAACTTGTCCGGGACTTACTCGTCTACCAAATTTATTCCTAAAGTTTACCTTTACAACGAAGCGGAAATTCGCATTGCGCTGTTGCAGGGTCTATTGGATACGGATGGCGGGCCTGTGACTCAAGAGGGGCGGACTTGTAGGGTTCAATATGTAACCACTTCCGAGAGATTGAAAGACGATGTGATCTTCCTTGTTCGCTCGCTTGGCGGCGTGGCGCATTGGAGAAGACGCGAAGCCGAAGGTCGCAAGCCGGGCTTTGCGAATGGGAGAGAGGTTTCATATCGCAATGACTCGTATGTTTTGGACATCCGTTTGCCTGAGCATATCAAACCGTTTCGATTGAAGCGCAAAGCCGAAATTTACGAACGATTCGGCGGCGGTCGCCCGATGCGGTTTATCAAAAATATAGAGTTCATCGGAAAACAGGAAACGCAGTGCATCAGCATCGCGGCCTTCGATTCGCTGTACGTCACGGACGACTTCATCCTTACACATAACACTCTTGCGGATGCTTTCATCATTCTCGATGAAGCGCAGAACACGACTTCCGAACAGATGAAGATGTTTTTGACGCGCATTGGCTTCGGCTCGAAAGCCGTGATTACGGGCGACGTGACTCAAATAGATTTACCTGCGGGCCGTCGTTCGGGACTCGTCGAAGCGCAGCGCGTGCTGGGCGGCGTCGAAGGCATAGAATTTATTCATTTCACTGATAAAGATGTAGTGCGCCATCGCCTGGTTCAGATGATAGTCCAGGCGTATGATCGGCACACTAAAACCAAGTTCGAGGACAAGCTGTGAAAGAAATGATGAATCGTGAGCGGCGGTAGCCTGACCGTAAGGGAGGGCAAAGCCTCGCGCCATGGCTTCCGCGCGGGCTACCGCCGCTCACGATTCAGCATTCATCGTTATGCTTAAGCCTGTTGATAAATCGCGGTCTCGATCTTCAGCCAAAATGGTCAATGGCGTGAAGAGTTTTTCTGCGAGCCTGTCAGATCAGGCAGTCATAGACGCGGGCGTAGGACTCTTCATCATCGTCGCGCTTTCAATGCTGCTGCTCAGAAACTACCAGCGGCCCATCATCGAACATCTTCCGGCAGGCAGCATAGCCGCCACAGACATCATCGCGCCCGAAGACTTGAAGGTTGAAGACACTGTCGAAACGAAGCGACTGCGTGATAAAGAGGTCGCGCAATCGCTGCCTGTTTTCGATTTCAATCCAAGGAACGCGCGCGATGCCGTCGCCAGCCTTCAAGAGATGTTTGCCGCCGGGCGCGAGACTCCTGCCGACGCTTCGATTGATCAGTTGCGCCAGAGCATAGACGGGCGCAGCGGAATCAACCTCGACCCCGAGCAGATTAAGGTCTTAACAAAACACCATTTCGACTCAGAGCTTGAGAAGTTGATGATGGATCATCTGGAGTCAGTCGCTATGGCTCCGATTGTCAGCAGCCGCAGTCAGTTTCGCAGGCTCGGCGCGACATCCATAATGCGTCACGATGGAAAGAGCGGGCAGGAGATCGTCATCAATGACTTGAGTTCCATTCACGACAAGATAACGGCAAGCGCACACCTTCGGTCTGAAAAAACATTGTGGCCCGCCGATTACGATGCGCGCGAGCGGAAACTGCTGGGCGAAATACTTGGCTCGCTCATCGTCCCAAACTTCGAATACAACGATACTGAAACGCTGGCGCGCAAGGAAGCGGCGCGCGATGCCATTCCGCCCGTCATCGTAACGGTCGAGAAAGGAAAACCCATCGTCGAACGCGATGAAAGGGTCAGCCCTGTAAAGGCTGCGCTGATTGCACAGGCGGCCCGAAATCGCCCGATAGGTCAACGCGCGATTGAATTCGCGGGCACTGTGATAATCGTGATGATGCTGGTGCTGGTGTTATGGCAATACCTTGTGCGCTACCAGCGCCGTCATCTTCGAGTGCGCCGCCACTTTTTGTTGCAAATCACCTGCTTCATTATCACGCTCGGACTCGCTCGATTGTTTTTCGGTTACGCCTCGGCCATGAGCAGTTGGGCGACTACTGCGCCGTTCAATTCGCAGACGGGTTACAAATATCTCGCGCCACTTGCAGTGGGCGCAGTGCTTGTGACAATACTTACGGACGCGCACGCGGCATTCGTCTTCTCTGCTATATTCACGGTCTTCATAGGGATGTTTTCGGGCAACATTTATCTGGCGGCTTACACGTTCGTGTCGAGCGCGGGCGCGATCTACCATTTGCAGAACCTGCGCGACCGCACGGCGCTCGTGCGCGCAGGATTGTGGATCGGAGCCGTGAACGCTACGGCTGCGTTGGCGCTCGACCTTCTGGGCGCAACCGAGCCGCGCGTGGTGCTTGTGATGTTCGACGTTTTCTGCGGCTTTATGAGCGGCGTGCTTGCGGCGATGGTCGCTTCGATATTGCTGCCGCTGTTTGAGTGGCTGTTCGAGATAACAACGAACATCAAGCTATTAGAATTATCCGACTTGAACCTGCCGCTGTTGAAGCAACTGGCAGAGCGTGCGCCCGGAACTTATCATCATTCGATAATGGTCGGGTTGCTTGCCGAAGCCGGGGCGAAAGCCATCGGCGGAGATGCGCTGTTTGCGCGCGTCGCCTGCTACTATCACGACATAGGCAAGAGCGTGCGACCGACTTATTTCATAGAGAACCAGACCTACATGGACAACCGGCACGACCGGCTTTCGCCGAAGATGAGTTCAATCGTGCTCGCCAATCACGTCAAGCAAGGCATAGAGCTTGCCCGCCAGCACAAGCTGCCTCCGCGAATTATCGCAATCATACCGCAGCATCACGGCACTGGATTGATGAAGTATTTTTATTACAAGGCGCGCAAAGCCGCGGATGATTCGGACTCGAAAGCGCTCGAACAGGAATTTCGCTATCCCGGCCCCAAGCCGCAGACTAAAGAGGCCGCGATAATCATGATCGCTGATTCCGTAGAAGCCGCCGCGCGCACTGTGCAGGAGCCGACGCCGACAAAGCTGCGCAATATGATTGACATGATCATCACTCGCATACGCGACGACGGCCAGCTTGAAGAGTGCGACATTACGCTGCGCGAACTGAAGATCGTGGCTGAAAGTTTCGTGAAGTCCGTGATGGGAATTCATCACCATCGCATAGCGTATCCCGGCTATGATTTCAATCGCAGCGGCACGCCAGCCGCATCTACAGCCGATGCAAGCGCGGAAACTCCTGCCCCCAAGCTCAGAGAAGCCCGTGGCGATTGAAGTCGTAAACCGTCAGCGGCTCTGCCCGATTGCAAGAGACCGCATAGCGCGCCTTGCTCAAGCGACGCTTGATGCGACGGGTCACACGGGCGCGTCGCTCGCAATCGCCTTTGTGCGCGACCGTGTGATCAAGGATTTGAACCGCACGTATCGCGGCCAAGACTATGCGACCGATGTTCTCTCTTTTCCGGCTGACGACGAGCAAACGGATCAAAAGACCGTCGCGTTTGATGAAGCCGCCGGCTACATAGGCGACGTTGTCATCTCGACGGATGCGGCGCTTCGCCAGGCCGGGGACGCAAATCACACGTTCGAGCGCGAAGTAAGCGAGCTTGTTCTGCACGGCACGCTTCACCTTTGCGGGTATGACCACGAGACGGACGGCGGAGAGATGAATCGCCTCGAATTAAAACTCAGGCGGCGTTTGTTAGACAGTAATAAGTGACAGTAGCCCGACCGTGAGGGAGGGCGCGGGTTTTAGCCCTTGCTTACGCGCGGGCTACTGCCACTCATCACTCATCACTTTTATTATGTTGACCGAGTTAATAGTGACCGGCGCTCTGTTATTAGTGCTGGTCTTTCTTTCGACAATCGAAAGCGCCTATGAATCGTTGAGCGAAGTGGCGCTACGCCTGATGGCCGCCGAGCACGAAAATCACCCGCGCGTGCGCTTCTTTCGTGAATTACTCGCACATCGCCAGCGATTCGAGCTGATGCTGATACTCGGCACACAGCTTTCGATAGCCGCGATTGCGATTATGCTGGCCAGTGGGCTTTCAGCTTTTGTCGCGCACGGCGCTGTGCTGCTTGCGCTGGTCATAGTCTTTCTTATCGTCGTGGTGTTTCGCCAATTCCTGCCGCGATTGCTTGCGCAGAACAAACCGCAGGAGGTTCTGTGGGGTTTGCTTCCGCTGTTCAAGATTTTTTATCGCCTCTTTTCAGTCCTCGTCGCTCCGATCAGCGTTTTGCTCAGAAGGCTGAGAAAACCCGGGGACGAAGAAGAAGAGGTCGAAGGAGAGGGAGAAGACGAAACGCTCGAAGAGATTCAGGCTTTCATCAACGTCGGTGAAGAGGAAGGAATAATCGAAGAATCCGAAGGCGAGTTGATTCAATCCATCATCGAATTCAGCGACACGCTCGTCAGCGAGATAATGCGCCCTCGGCTTCAAATAGTTGCCATCGAAGCAATCGCGACAGTAGCCGATGCGCGCAACCTGATTATCGAATCAAAGTATTCACGCATCCCCGTTTACAACGAACAGCTCGACAACATCGAAGGCATTGTCTACGTGCGCGACCTGCTGGCTTATTGTGAAGGCGATAAGGCCAAGATGCCTGTGACCGAATGCATGCGCCCCGTCTATTTCGTGCCTGAGAGCAAAACGATTCGCGCGCTGCTCGAAGAGATGCAAAAGGCGAAAGTGCAGATAGCGATGGTGATTGACGAGTACGGAGGCGTGGCCGGGCTTGTGACTATTGAAGACATAATTGAAGAGATACTCGGCGAGATCGAAGACGAGGATGAAGGAGCGGTTGATGAAGGAGTAGTGCGAAGCGAAGATGGGTCATATCTGGTTGACGGCAGCGCAGAGATAAAGAAAGTGGAGTTGTTGTACAACAAAGATGTCGAAGCCGACGACTTCACAACAGTCGCAGGGCTGTTGATCAACGAACTGGGCCACGTGCCTGCCGTCGGAGAGAAACTCGAATTCAAAGGTCTTCAGTTTGAAGTCGTCGAGGCCGATAGCCAGCGCGTCAATCGCGTGCGGCTTCGACAGATTGAAGACTCTGCAAGCGGCAGCAATAAGTACGAACCAGTAGAAGGATAGATTCCAGATTAAGAATGGTTGTTCACCGCAGAGGCGCAGAGGACACAGAAGAAACGATGAATGCGGAATGATGAATGATGAACGGAGGAGAAATTCTTTAATTCATCGTTCATCGTTCATACTTCATCATTCTCTTCCGCGCCTCTGCGGTGAATAAAGAACACGAATGAAAACTCAAAGCGGCAAATCCGGCACGGTAGCTCTAATCGGTCGCCCGAACGCGGGCAAATCAACACTGCTCAATAAACTCGTCGGCGAAAAGATAGCCATCGTATCCGACAAACCGCAGACCACGCGCACTCGCATCAGCGGCGTTCTGACGCGAGACGAAGGCCAGATCGTCTTTCTCGACACGCCGGGCATTCACAAACCCGGCTATAAGCTCAATCGCCGAATGATGAGCATCGTCACCGACGCGCTCTCGACCGTTGATTTGATAATGCTGATGATTGACGCGACCGCTCGGATGGGTGCAGGCGACCGCTTCGTTCTGGACATGCTGAAGCGCGTCCCTGCCCGCGCGTTTCTAGTGCCGAATAAAGTTGACGCGCTCCGCGATAAATCCGCCTTGCTCCCGCTCATCGGGGCCTACAGCGCCGAGCGGGAGTTCGCCGAAGTGATTCCGATCTCTGCGCTCACCGGCGACGGTGCGGAGTTGCTGATCGAAAAGGCGTTCGAGTATTTGCCCGAAGGCCAGCCGCTTTACCCAGAAGACGAATTGACGGATCAACCTGAGCGGGCGATTGTCGCCGAGCTTGTGCGCGAAAAGATTCTTCAAACAACCGGCGAAGAGATTCCATACGTGACCGCCGTTGTGACTGAAAAGTGGGAAGAGACGGAAGAGATTACCCGGATCAATTGCCTGATCTACGTCGAGCGGCCATCGCATCGCGCAATAGTAATCGGACGAGGCGGCGCGCGATTGAAAGAGATAGGCACAAATGCCCGGCGGGACATTGAAAAGCTGCTGGGCCGCCACGTATACCTGGAACTGTTCGTGAAAGTGCGCGAGCACTGGCGCGATGATGAGCGCACGCTGAATGAGCTTGGCATACAGGGGTGAGCCGCAGATAAATCTTTGACGCATTATGTCCACAGACGCTTCGAGCAAGAAGAGAGCCTGGAATCTCGTTACGCTCAACATCGCACGCGACGCGGAGGAGTTGGCCAGCGCTGCGCTGTTTGATATGGGCACGAGCGGAATCGTCACTCTCGAAGAAAACGAGAGCAGCGTGAAGCTCGGCGCATACTTCGATGAGCATGCGGATATGGAAACAATTGCGCGTTCAGTCGAAGCGGAACTGGCGCGGGCCGGACTGCACAGCGCGCTTTTCGACATCTCTATCTCAAACATCCCGGAACAGGATTGGATGCAGAAATGGAAAGAAGGCTTCGAGCCTGTCGAGATAGGCGAGCGGCTGGTGATCGCGCCGTCGTGGAAATTGCCCGGTGAAAGCAGATGCCGCCGAGTAATTCAAATTGATCCCGGCATGGCTTTCGGCACGGGCACGCACGAGACGACGCGAATGTGCCTCGAAGCAATAGAAAAACGATGGCAAGGGGGACGCTTGCTTGATGTTGGAACAGGCACAGGGATACTTGCAATCGCAGCCGCGCGGCTTGCGCCCGAATCTCGCATCACGGCGATTGATATTGATCCGCAAGCCGTCGTCGTCGCGCGCGAAAACACAGAGATCAACGGCGTGACCGGCTCTATTGAAATAGCCGAAGGTCAACCGAGCGATTACGTTGGCCGCCGATTCGATGCGGTCGTTGCGAATCTCACAGCAGAAGTGATCATCGGCCTTATAGACGATTTGTCAGGCTGTCTCTCTTCGTCCGGTGTAATGATACTCTCAGGCATTCTCACCACACTTCGAGCGGACGTTGAGCGCGCGGTTTTTGAAGCTGGCATGACGATCATCGAACGGCGCGAAGCAGGCGAATGGACTGCGCTCGTGGCGCAAAAAGGCGCTGCCTGATGCAACGCCGCAGGTTTTATGCCGCACCGGATTCTATAAACGGCTCTACAATCAATCTGTCCTCCGATGAAACTCATCATCTTACTCGCGTGCTACGCTTGCGTCCCGGCGACGAAGCTTTCGTATTTGATGGCTATGGTCGTGAATACCGATGCGCGTTTCAAGCGATCAAAGACAATCGCGCCCGTCTTGAGATAATCGAAACGCTCACAGATGAAGTCGAATCGCCCGTTCATCTCACTCTCGTTCAGGCAATCGCAAAAGGAGAGAAGTTCGACCTCATAATTCAAAAGGCAACAGAACTGGGCGCGAGTTGTGTGATTCCGCTCGTGACCGAACATGCAGATGTGAAACTGTCGGATGAAAAATCAGAGAAGCGAATTGAGAGGTGGCGGCGAATTTCGCTTGAAGCATTGAAACAATGTGGCCGCCGCAGGCTTATGGAGATAAAGCCTCCGCTCGCGCTCAGAGATTTTCTTGAATCGAATGCTCCTGATGGCACGTTGTTAGTCTTCAGCGAACGCTGCGGAGTTTCGATCACGACGGCGCTTTCAGAAGCGATTGATAAAAAACATGTGACCGCGATCATAGGCCCCGAAGGCGGATGGAGCGCGGACGAGTTAGCTTTGTTTGACGAGCGCGGCGCAAGAGCAATCACGCTTGGCCCGCGCATCCTAAGAACAGAGACCGCCGCGATTGTTGCGATGGCTTTGATTCAACACGCGCTCGGGGATTTATCTGCGCCTGCTTCAATAAATTAAAAAGACATTTTACAGGCAGATTCAACAAATCCCTGCGACCTTCAAAAATTCTGAATTGCCTACCTTAGTAATTACGTCAATAAATCATGAACGAAGATGCAGTAACATTGCATCCAATAGAATAACTGTGAGGAGAGAAAAACATGCCGTTTATTAAGCAAGCCCAAACATATTTCACGGCTCTTTATCCGGTTGCAGGAGCTACAACCGATAAGGCCCGTATTAACCTTTATTGCGTTGAAGATTACAGGTTGTATATCCTCTTCCGAAAAGAGCCACTGCCACCGAATACGTACAGCACAGGGACAAAGACCGGAGTCGCGTATGTGGATATTGCGCTATATCCGAATTACATTGATCTTGTACGTAACGAAAAGCCTATTAATGTAACATTCAATCCGGATGTCTCCCCGCCTGCTTTTGTGGTTCACGCCAACGAACCCATAGGAGAAGGAGAAATGTAAGGCTCAGAAAGATGCTATAGATGATACCGGCTTGCAAATCACCGGGCATAAATATTCTGCGATGCCTGAGCCTGATCTTAATTCGATTTACAAGTCGGTATTACTCTATCAATATGTTCGGTCAATCTACTACTTGAATGTGAATGTTAAAGTGCCTACAACTTTGACGAGCCTTCCTCGAACTTTTGTTGGGGTGAACTTCCACTCACGCGCCGCAGACACCGCAGCGTCTTTGAGCAGAGGATGACCTGAAATCGCGCGCGCGAATTCTACGTTACCCTTTTTATCAATCGTCACTTCTACGACGACAGCGCCCGTTACCTGCGCCGCTTTTGCGAGCGGCGGCGTCTTTGCTTCTACACGTTTGATGGCAAGGCTTCGGCCCACGCCTCCTGATTTGCGAATTACAGTTGGCTCGTCAGGAACCTCGCCCGGCACGCCACCGGGTACGCCACCGGGTACGCCACCGGCAGGCACAGTCGGGCGAGAGGCCGGAAGGGGCATCTTGTTCGGCAATTTGACTTCGTCTATGAGAAGCATGACGAATCCCACGCCCGCGCCCTTCACTTCATCTATTAGAGCTATCACTTCGCCGTATGATCTGTCCCTCGACGTTTTGATAAAAATAGCTTCCTCGACGTTTTGAACGAAGAAACTCGACAGAAAAGATGAAAGTTCCGTTAGAGGCATCTGCCGGGTGTTCACCGCGACCATTGCGTCAGCGCCGCTTCCCGATTTGTATTCAACAGCGAGCGCGTATGACGACCCTAGCGGCTCTATGTGAACCGGCTTCGGCCTGCGGGCATAAGCTGGCGGAGGAGGAGGCGGCGGTGGTGGTGGTGGCAGTAACGTGCCCGGTGGCACCGGACGTAGAGGAAGGGGCGGCAGATCATCACTGGGATCAATCCTGATTCCATAGGGCGTGAAAATTCGCGCCTCTAATATCGCGCTGTCGCTCGGAGGTTCGAGGTTTTCTACGACGAAGCCGACGAGATCAAAGCCTGCGTGGCGCAAGATATTCAGCACTTCTCTGACCGCGAGAAAACTGGCGCTTGCCCCACTCTTGATATAGATCATTTGCTCGGTCGGAGCGCGGTCTTCGAGCAAGTCTCTGAGCCTTGCTCCAAGCTCTTCTTTCTTGATCTTATCTTTTCCAATGTAGTATTCGCCCGTTGAAGTGATCGTCAAGATAACAGAATCATTATTAAAATCTTCATCATCAACACTGGCATGTCGCGCTTTGGGCAGTTCTACCGTTATGCCTTTTTGCGCCTGCGCGTTTGATTCATTGCCGCTCAATCCGCCGCTTGCGATTACTGCCGCAATCAGCAAGCTCGAAAAACGCCAAAGCATTGACCTCTTAATCATTGCGGATTCCTTTCTTCAAAAGACGCGCTCACTCTATTCGCGCAGCCTTTTCTTGTCAATGCGCGTTTTTTGAAAAGGGAATTAACCGCAGAGGACGCTGAGGGCACGCAGAGGAGATATATGATCCTCTGCGTGCCCGCCGTGTGCGAAGCACATCATCGGCCATCCAGCGTCCTCTGCGGTTAATCAGGCTCTCAAAACAGCTCGACCTCAAGCTACTTTGGCAGCAGCCTTGCGCAAGGTCGAATCTGTGACTTGAAACAACTCTACTTTTGGAATCCCTTCGAGCACGCTCAACAGCGCTCTGAGAAACTCCACATATCTGATGCGGTCATAAGCTTCTGCGCTCTCTCTCGTGTCCCAGAAGCTTATCACTACAGCTTCCGACCGCTCCGACGAAGTAAGAGTGATCTCATCAAGAAACCCATTTCGCTCTTGAAGCAGAGGTATGACTCTGTTTTGCAAAATGCGAGAAAACTCCGGCGCAGAATATGGCTTGAGCCTTAAGGTGACGTTATGAGCAAACATTGCGTATCTCCTTCTTTGATGTGCTCTCGATATCGAACGACCGGGCTCACCTTAGAGCGCGCGAGCCGCGATCTATTCCAGCCCATTGTATTCAAGCGCGAGTGAAGGTTCGATTAACGAAGTGTGAAAAATTCTTAATCGCAAATCCGTCCGGCAAAATCTTTCGAGCGCGACTGCCCGGTCAACAATCATTAAAAAACTTTCACGATCTTTTAACTGCGCTTTAATCGAGCATTTAATATTATGTGCAAGGCGAGGCAATGAGCAGCCGCCATTTTCATTGATAGACTCCCATAAACGGGTTCCCGTTGGCGCTGCCATTGCCTGGTCAGATTTCGATTGTCAGAGGGAGGCAAGACACCCGGCGGCTCGATTATGAAAAAATTTTCACTTTCTCTTAATCGAGTTTTCACGAGCCGTTTTATAGTATAGGGCTAACCTACCTTAAACGGTTGCCAGGGTTTGCCTTGTAAGAGTGGTTTTCGTGACCTGGCAACCGCCTAAATCATAGTGAGTGTTCAAGGGATGTGTGTTAAACGCACACAGGGCACAGGGCGGTCTCTATTCGTTCCTCTTAAGCATATTGAATAGAGACGCCTGCGGGGCTGCGCCGGGTTGGAATGCGTCCGGCGCAGCCCAGAGGAGCGTTTTTAAATGGGCGATCTTGGCTTGCCTGAATTGCTGGTGCTGGCGGTGCTGCTGATCTTGCTTTTCGGAGCGCGCCGCATACCGGAAGCTATGAGAGGACTCGGCATAGGCATTCGTAGCTTCAAGACGGGCTTGCGCGACGATAATGTAAAGGAGAATGAATCGCCTGCGCGCCACGACGAAGCGAAGCGCAGGCAAAGTGTGACATGAAGAGCGAACGCGAGACGGTAAGAATCTAAGCCAATGCTTTGCTGCGGCTGTGCCGACCTCGGCTAACCAAGGGTCGGCACAGCCGCAATGGCCCATCAGTTTTCGACTGCCACAGACGTTCGGTGTTGCCTGCTCGATTTCCCGGTTCTACACTATGGATGAGATGCGCATACTTGTGGTTGAAGATGAAACGGGACTTGCCCATTCGATTGTGGCTGGCCTTAAAGAAGAATGCTATGCGGTTGACCGCGCAGCCGACGGAGAGGATGCGGAGTTTCTGGCTGAGACTAACGATTATGATTTAATCGTGCTCGATATAATGCTTCCGAAAATCAACGGGTTGCAGGTGTGTCGAGACCTGCGCAGTCGTAATGTGAAAACGCCGATACTCATGCTCACGGCGCTCGATACGACCGCCGATAAAGTGAAAGGACTCGACAGCGGGGCCGAAGACTATTTGACCAAGCCGTTTTCGTTTGAAGAATTCCTCGCCCGCGTCCGCGCATTGCTGCGCCGAGGGCCGCTCGTCGCTTCGACCACTCTCGAATATTCAGACGTGCGTATGGATTTGCTGTCTCACGCGATTACGCGCGGAGACGTGCGAATTGATCTGACCGCGAAAGAGTACGCGCTGCTTGAATACTTCCTCAGAAATCCAGAGCGAGTAATCAGCCGCTCGCAACTGGCCGAGCATGTTTGGGATCAGTATTTTGATCCGCTGTCGAATGTCATAGACGTATCGGTCAGTCATTTAAGGAAAAAGCTGGAAGCTAATGGCGGCTCTCGGCTCTTGCACTCTGTTCGCGCAATGGGCTATATCATCAGCGATAAATAGCTGCCCGGCAAGCATTCGAGAGTAGGCAATGAGACCCAAATCTCTGAGAGTCAATCTCATCTTATGGTTCACCTTTGTTTTCAGCCTGGTACTGTTTGTCTCAGACTACGTGACATACAATGCGCTGCGCGCAGTTATGCTTACGGAACTGGACTCTGGCCTCCTGTCAATGGCGACGCTTGAGAGCGCCGCGTTCAAAGAAGGCAACACGCTCGATCTGGAAACGATAAGCCGTCGCGCGGATCAGTACCCGCGCTTTGAACATCAATTCGTGCAAGTCCTCGACGCCGAGGGCGGTGTGATAGGCCAGTCCGGCTTGCCCGCAACATCAAGCTCCGTGATAAATCAATCGCAGCTTTCTGCCGCATTGTCTGGCGCAATAGTAAAATCTGAACTCCTTCTTGACGATAAACCTGTTCGATTGGTCGCCGTCAGCGGAGACCGCGATGGCGCGCCCTTCACGGTTGTGACCGGCGTTGCAACCGATAGCGTCCGCCGCACGATGTCGCAAGTAGGGTTGATAATTCTGGGAGTGGATATTCTGGCAATAATCGCCTCGATTGCCGGAGGCTATTTGATAATTGGAAACGCGCTCAAGCCCGTAGATCACATAACCGAGCGGGCGCATCTGATCGGCGAAGGAAACTTGCGGCAGCGGCTCCAGTACATTGATTCAAGCTCGGAGATGATCCGCCTGACGACTGTCCTGAATGAAATGCTGGATAAACTGCAACGGCTTTTCGATAGCCAGAAACAGTTTATTCAAGATGCATCGCACGAGACGCGTTCGCCAATCGCGGCGCTGCGTTGCAGGTTGGAAGTCGCGCTAAGGCAGCCTCGTTCGGCAGAAGAGTACAGGCAGGTTATCGAAGGCTCGTTGCAGGATGCCACCAGGTTGACGATTCTTGCGGATGATCTCTTTTTGCTTGCGCGCGCAGACTCGAACAACCTGTCTATGGAACTGCGCGAAGTGTCTTTGTCGGAAGCGGCGGCTGGAGTTCACGAGCAGTTTATGCCTGTGGCCGAAGATGGCGGCATCGAATTTACGCTCAATGCCGAATCTGATTGCGTGGTCTATGCTGACCGCGCGCGCATAAATCAAGCATTGCGCAACCTGATCGGAAACGCTCTGAAGTACACCCCCAAAGGCGGGCGCGTCAGTGTCAGCGTTAAACACGACGGCGAATTCATTCGCGTGGATGTCGTTGACACAGGAATAGGCATTCCCATCGAAGAGCAGGCTAAGATATTTCGCCGGTTCTATCGCGTAGATCACGCGCGCTCGCGAAGCGATGGCGGGACAGGACTCGGCCTCGCCATCTGCGATCAGATAATTCGCGCGCATCAAGGCGGAATGGAAGTTGAAAGTGCGCTCGGTCATGGAGCGCGCTTTACTATGCGGCTGGCTGCGGCCAAATCTCTGCTGGACAAGTGACGATGATGGCGGGTCCGGCAAGCCCTGTCAGCGTATTACAGGCTTGCCGGATGTAATGGTGGGGAAACCAGCTTACTGTCTGCCATTCGGAAGGGGCTTTGATTACTCTGATTCAGATTCGACGTGCTTGTGATGAGCGACGACGCCGATGACCTCCCACCCTTCGGTTGCCGGAATAGTCCATCCTTCCACAGACAGGAAAACTGTTTGGGCGAGGCTCATTCGTATCGAGCATGATCTTCGTTTTCGTCGGGTAATTATCGGTAAGATACCTGATGCGCGTCGTTTTGATTAAAGCCACAGGCGAATGCCTCAGGTCGTCTTTGTAAAGCGCAAACAAGTTGCCGCCCGTTTCGCTTACCTGAGAAAGGATGTACTTGCCTGCGGGAAAGACAACATCGCTCTTTCTCAATTGATAGGGAGAGTTGATTGTGAAATCCACGCGCTCTTGTGTCGGTTCTTGCCCGAAAGCCGTGGCCGTTGCCGCGCCGAGCACCATCATCATCAGGAGCACGCATCGTCTTAGCGTTAACATAGTTTTGCTACCTCCTTGCTTGATCTGCACGCATATTACTAAACGCCCTATGAAAACTTGCTTAATAAATCGTTAAAGGTTTTTTAGCATGAATCGGGTGGCGTAATTTGCAGCCTTGCGCTACTACTTAAAGCGCGATGAATTTCTATGATCACAAACAGGAGACTCTTGATAATAGCGATTTGCGACAACGGCAAAACGAGCGGTTGCGATTGCTCATAAGTGAGCTTGCCGCGAACGAATTTTACAAGGCGAAAGCTCATCGCGCCGGGATCAAACTCGAAAGTATCGAGAGCGCCGAAGATTTACTCGCTCTGCCTTTCACGACGAAAGCCGAGCTTGTCGAAGATCAACAATCACATCCGCCGTTTGGTCGTTTGCTCACTTATCCCATGTCCCATTATCGCTACTTCCATCAAACATCGGGCACGACGGGCCACCCGCTCAAATGTCTCGACACGGCAGAGTCGTGGGACTGGTGGACGCGCTGCTGGGGATATGTTTATCGCGGCGCGGGAGTGACTGCCGACGACATAGTATTTTGCGCTTTTTCTTTTGGCCCATACCTCAGCCACTGGGCAGCTATCTCTGGCGCGTGGCACGTCGGCGCGATATGCGTATCGGGCGGAGGCATGAACTCCGGGCAGCGGTTGCAAGCGATACTCGACAATCATTGCACTATCTTGGTATGCACGCCGACTTACGCCTTGCATCTGGCGGAAGTCGCAAGAGAGCAGGGAATTGATCTGCGATCTTCGAGCGTGCGCCGCAGCATTCACGCAGGCGAGCCGGGCGCGAGCCTTCCTAATGTAAAGCGCGCGATTGAAGATGCGTGGGGCACGACCTGTTTCGATCATGCGGGCGCGACCGAAGCCGGAGCATGGGCTTTCGATTGCGAAGCTCAAACGGGCGCGATTCATTTGAATGAAGCGGAATTTATCTTTGAAGTCATAGACTCGGCGAGCGGTAAGCCGGTGGCAGAAGGCAATCGTGGCGAGCTTGTGATAACGAATCTCGGTCGAGGTTGCATGCCTGTGCTTCGCTATCGCACGGGCGACCTGGTCGAGATGACTGATGAAAGATGCGCTTGCGGTCGCAGCTTTGCGCGCATCAGGGGCGGCGTACTCGGTCGCGCAGACGATATGATAATCGTGCGCGGAGTCAATATTTATCCGAGCGCGATTGATGATCTGATTCGCAGTTTGCCTGACATCATCGAGTACGAAGTGGACATTCGCAGAATCGAAGGAATGGACGATCTGTTAATCAAATTAGAAACACCCGACGCGATCCCTTTTGAAGAAACATCACGCTCCGTCTTGAACGCCTTTCGCCATCATTTCAACATTCGCGTCAGCGTCGAACAAGCCGCAAACGGCAGCCTTCCGAGATACGAATTCAAAGCGCGACGCTACAAAAGACGTTAGTCATGGAATAATTCACCGCAGAGACGCAGAGAACGCAGAGGAGGCGCAGAGAAGATGTTAGGAGTACCGCCTTCAGGCGGAATATTGAAAGGCTAGAACATTCCGCCTGAAGGCGGTACTCCATGCTTGTGTTTTTCTCTGCGTCTCTGCGGTGAATCTCTTCTACAGATTTTCGAGAAAATCTATATACGACTCGCGCGGGTCGAGTTTCTTTTGAATGTCAGCGGGCGCATCTGTCTTGTCATCCCGGTCTTGATTATCGCTTGCGCGACGTCTTGCGCGGCTTCCGTTGTTAGGCTTGAAAGCGGAAGTCGTCGCTTCCGTAGCTTCTTCGAGGTCGGGGAAGCTGCGTAGCCACACCGACGGCTCTTGATTCATTTCGTTCAGCACTCGCTCGCGCAATCGGTTTACGAAAGCCTGCGCGCCCGTAGCATTTGCGTCTGTTAGCAATATCACCATATCGTTGCGCGGGTTCGTAGATATTAAATCCGATTCCCGCACAAGCCCTCGCACTAACTCGTAAAGCCTGAGCGCAGGCAGGCCAGCGTTTGCGGTCATCTGCGCCAAACGGCATCCGACTATCGAAAATGCTGCGCCGCTGTCCATCGCCTTCTTGACTCGCTCTTCAACCTGCGAAGCGAAATCTCGATAAGGTATAAACTGCTCGACTTCCGAGCCGCCCGATACGGCTACGGGCTCTGTGACCGGGGCCGATGTGAGGTCACCTGCCGAAGAATCGTCCTGTTGAGCGTGCGTACTGTGTGCCGCTTTCGAAGATAATATCCAAGAGTCTATGCCGCGATACCGCGCTACCAACTGGCGGGCCTTATGTTGAAGCTCTACCACACTGAAGGGTTTCGTTAAGTAATAGTCCGCGCCAAGCTCTGCCGCAAGCACGCGGTCGGTTGCTCTGACGCGCGAACCTGACACGATGATGATGGGCACATTCAGGCTCAATCGAATGTGCTGTAAAATTTTGAACCCATCAATGATTGGCAGATCGAGGTCAAGCACGACAAGGTCGGGCCTGAAGGATATGAGTTTTGCCAGTCCGCTCACGCCATCATTTACAGTATCAACCGTGTAATCGCTCAAAGTGTGAGCTATGATTTCGCGCGTCACAGGATCATCCTCGATGATCAACACATTAAAGTCTTTCGGATTGGCGGCTGTCTGAGCGGGCGCGTCCGAGAGCGCGACTTTGCGCTCTGCTTTCGGCGCAGTCGGCAGCGAGTCGGGTGGGCGCAATAATATTTCTGCCGCTCGCGCCGCAATCGTTGAATCTATCTTCAAATCAGACGCGCGGATGTGTTTCCTTTCAGGCGGCGCTTCAGCCTCAACCGGCTCGTCTGCGGACTGCTCGGCCACAGGTTCAGCGGCTTCATCTGCCTGCTGGACGCTGACTGCTGGTTCGACAGTCGCTTGATCGGCGGCTTGCTCGTCCAAATCGAGCGGAGCGATAGCGATGGTCAACTCGTCTACCAAATCAGCGAACACATCAGACTGCGATTCGATGAATTCATCTATCGGTGTCGAAGCAGAGGGCACGGAAGGCTGATCTGAATCCGCAAATAATCTGGTAGTTGCGAGCGGTTTGCTTTCTGCTGTTGGTTGAGCACCGCTCCTTTTCTTAAGTTTTGCGGTGATGATATCGAAATCTGAAGGATCTTTTTCACTGCTGATTTCATTTGAGATCGGCGCTTCTGCGACCGTCTCAAGGGGGCTTGCGGGCAGAGGCTGCTCTGTGGGGGCTGATTCTTCAGCAGTTGATCTTAATGCTTCGTGTTCGATTGTCACAGGCTCAGTCGCAGGTTTGGCGACCGGAGCCGATTCGATGGTTGAAGGCGTTGCCTGGAACATGGAGAAGAAGTGTTCCTGGTTTCTCGCTCGCTCAAGCAGAAAGATTCCGCGCGATGGATCAACTTCAACCGCATGGTCGGGAATCGCGGATGATTTCTCGAACGCGACGAAGCGCGTGGCGCGGTCATCGATTTCTCTAACTTCGAATCGAAATATTTCGGCAGTGTGCGGTTTGATTGCTTCGACCACATCGTCGCCGCCGTTGGCGATGAAAACTACAGTCGCTCCGAAAGAGCTGGCCCAGTCGGTGAACTCGCGCACGCGAGACCGCAGGTCTCCTTCGCCTGCTACCAGACTTGTGAACGGGTCGAAGATAAGCCGCTGTGGTCGCGTTTCGCCCAACAACCATTCAAGCTCGCGCAGCACAGGCGTAAGCTCGCGCAGTCGTGAAATCTGCTGAATTATGTCATCCGAATATTCGAGTATGACGAGGCGACCGCTATAAACGTCTTCAAGGCAATCGTAGCCGAGACGCGCGAATCGCCGCACAGCATCTTCAGGCGAATAGCGTATGACGAGCGCGCCGTTCTCGCCGCGCTTGAGTCCTTCGATCAAGAACTTGATTCCAAAAAGCGACTTGCCCGACGCTTCGCCGTGGACGAGGTACAACTGGCCGTTTTGAAGTCCACCCATCAACTTGTCAATGGGTTCAATGCCACTTGGTATGAGGTTTGGGGCTTTCTTATCCATCTTTCCAGGGTCGCTCGTTTTTGTTTAATTATTCGGAGCATAGAGTCGAACCCAGTACAGGTCAACCGGCAGCTCAATTCTATTAAATGAAGAATGGAGCGAATCTACCAGCACTTACCTGCTTGGGTAGGATCAGATAGGGGCAATGCGGCGATGAGTGATGAGCGACAGTAGCCCGACCGTGAGGGAGGACGCAGGGAACTCGCTCTCTCTCACGGTCGGGCTACTGATTCCTCATTATGTGCCAACCAGATCAACCGCGCGGCGCAAGCGTTCAGCGGAACGCTCGCGGCCAATAGCAGCGAAGATGTCGAACATTCCCGGACCTACTGACTGGCCCGTGAGCGCCGTGCGCGCGGCGTTTATAAGAAGCCCTGCTTTCACGCCTTGCGCCTCAGAATAGGCTCTCAGAGCCGCTTCTGCGTTGTCGTGCGTGAATGCTTCGACCTGACTCATGGCATCTGCCAGACCGGGAAACAGGTCTTTCAATCGCTCGTCCTTTAAATTCTTTTTCACAGCCGCCGGCTCGTATTCGAAATCATCCGTGAAGTAAGGCCGCCCGAGCGTAGTAAAATCAACCGTCGTGCGATAACGCGCTCTCAGCAGATCAATTGTGCGCGCGAACCATTCCCGTTGACTATCGGCGTACTCGTCGCGCCAGAGATCGGCTTTTTTCAATTGATCACTAACCAGCGACGCAAGCTCATCAAGCGGCATGGCACGAATATATTCGCCGTTCATCCAGAGCGCCTTCGGGTCTGTCCAGTCGCGCTGGTCGTGCTCGCTGAAGTTGAAAATGGCTGACGCTTTATTCACGCCTTCGAGCGAAAATTTTTCTATCAACTCTTTGCGCGACAAAATCTCTTGATCGGTGCCGGGCGACCATCCGAGCAGCGCAAGGAAATTCACAAACGCGTCGGACACAAAGCCGCGATCACGGTAAGTCGTAACCGACACAACCTCGCCGTGCCTGCGCTTGGATAGCTTGAGGCCACCCGGCGCATTGATTAACGGCAAGTGTCCGAAGCGAGGCACTGGCGCGCCGAGAGCTTCGTATATCAATACCTGCTTGTGCGTGTTCGTCAGATGATCCTGCCCGCGAATGACGTGAGTGATTCGCATGTTAATGTCGTCAACCACGACCGACAGGTTATAGAGCGGGTGTCCGTCCGAGCGAATCAACACCAGGTCTTCAATGTCCGAGTAATCGCGCTCTTGCGGACCATAAACCATGTCTTCAAATCGGGACACACCTATTTCGGGAACCTTCAGTCTGATTGCAGCCTGCTCGCCCGCTTCGATTCGTCGCATAGCTTCTTCGAGCGGAAGGTCGCGATAAGGGTTAAGCTCTTTTCCCGCCTGCGCGCGATTAACGATTCGCTCTTTGATCGTGCGGTCATTGGTCTGCTCTTTAGGCGTGAAGTCGTAATAAGCTTTGCCATCGGCGATGAGCTTGCCGACGGCTGTGCGATGCTCTTCAACGAAAGACGATTGAAAGAAGGGGCCTTCGTCGGCGTCGAGTTCCAGCCAGCCCATGCCTTCGAGTATGCCCTGAACCATCGCCTCCGATGAACGCTCGCGGTCAGTGTCTTCGATGCGAAGTATGAATGTGCCGCCGTGTTTGCGCGCAAACAGCCAGTTGAAAAGCGCCGTGCGCGCGCCGCCGACGTGAAGATAGCCCGTAGGTGAAGGAGCAAAACGAACTCTAACGGAATCAGTCATAACGTTGAATTATCGGTGACCATAGAAAAAAAAGGCAAGCTCGCGTGAGCTTGCCTTCCGCAATGAACTGGCGGAATAAATGAGGAGACGGAAAGTCTGACTACATCTGTGGCGAGATGTAGCGCACCCCGTTCAGTTCGGCAATCGCCGCGAGCTTTTCAATTGGCACACGGCCAATCACCATTTTCGCTGTCTTCGGCTCAAGCACTATTTCAAAGCCTAGTTGCTTGAGCTTTGCCATAATCTCCGGCGATTTGTCGGCGAGCCAGATTTGAATTTCAGCCTTGCCATTGCGCACGAACTTCGATTCATCGGCGGCGGGCTGCGCGTTCTTTTTCTTCAATCGCTCGACTACGGCTGCGATTGACGGGTGAAGCTTGGAAAGCACCTGCTGCCGCTTCAGGTCTTCCTGTGACAGGCGACCGCGCGAGGCATCTGCATCCTGCGCAACAACGCCCTTGTCTTTTTTGGCGGGCTCTGCGGGCGATGCTGTAGGCAGTGGGGCTGGCCGAATGCCTATTGAGCCACCGCCTCCCCCGGCAGACGGGCCGTTTGCTGACATCTGAGGGCGTGGAAGCGAAGACAATGATTGCGCTCTCTGAAATACCTCTTCGCGCTCCTTGCCGAACACGCCGTCGTGGCTCACGCCTTCGGGCATCTCGACAGGCACGTCAACCCTGCGAGGCTCGCCGCCATCCGTCACTGTCATCTCTTCGACGGCGACGAACGATGTGAACTGCGTCATCAATCGGTAATTCAATCCGAGCGCAGTAATTGATTCCTGCACATCCGGTCGCGCGTTGCCGCTTTGAACGCCCGCATAGTCCTGGCTCATCAGATCGTCAATTCGCGTGCGCGCCCACAAGGTCGCAAGCACGTCGCGCCGTGACTCTGACTCAGGCAGATCAACTGCGATCTCGCGCGTGAAGTCTCGTCCTGCGACTTTGCCTTTCAACTTGATCGTGCCGCTCGCACCAGTCGTGTAGCGACCGCATACTAAGACAGGCTTCGCGCTGAAGAGGTCAGGCAACCGCTTCGGATAAATATCTGTGACGGGAAGTCCTGCCCAGTCTATCGAAATGTCTGTCAGCAACGGACTGCGAACCCGTTCGTGGAATCTCTTCGCCGCCGCAGAGCCGTCATCGTTCAAGGAAACATACTCGACTTCGCCGCGCCCCTGCTCGGCCATCTTGTCCAACAAGAAGCGATTGACCGATGAGCCTATGCCGAATGAAAAGACTCGCGCGTTCGGGTGTTTCTGTATTTCGGAAACAATCTCCATGTCGTTGCCGACGTAGCCGTCCGTCATAAAGCACACGATGCGGATATGATTCTGCGCATCGCTTGGGTCGAGCGCGGCGCGAATCGCTTTCATCATCTCCGTACCGCCGCCGCCCTGGCGCGACTCTAAAAACGCCTGTGCTTTTCTCAGGTTCTCTTTAGTCGCAGAGACCGGTTGCGGGAAGAGTATATGAGTGTCGCCCGCAAACGTAATCAGGTTGAAAGTGTCTTGCGGGTAGAGACCATCGAGCGCGAGCTTCATCGCCTCTTTGGCTTTTTCAATCGGAAAGCCCGACATCGAGCCTGACGTGTCGAGCACAAAGACTATCTCTTTCGGAGTCACGTCTTCGGCAGTAACTCGATCAGGCGGTTGAAGTATCATCGTGAAAAATCCTTCGCCTGAATCACCATGCGCCGCGCGATGCGTCAGCACTGCGTCTTCTATTTTGCGACCGGCCACATCGAACTTGAGTATGAAATCTTTGTTCGGAATTTCGTTTCCCTTCTTGAGCCGCACGAAAGTGCTATGAGCAGTCAACCGCTCTGAGTCAACTTCGTGATTAATTGATTTAAGCCCATCGAGCGGCACACCTGCGTCGAGCGCGACTTCGATTGAAATGTCGTGGCCCGCGCGAGTGCCTCTGGGGGCGACATTCGGGGTTATACGCGAAGCATCGGGCACTTGAGTAGTATCAGGCGACCATCCGCCACCCTGTTTGCCAGTGGGTGCGCCCGGCACGTAGCGCGGGCCGACGACCATCGGGAAGACGAATTCGTAAGCGCCGTCTTCGTACTTCAAAGTCTCGACGTAGCTGATCGTCACCGAAACTTTCTCGCCGGGTGAGATATTGGCTACAGATTGCGTAAAGATGTTCGGGCGTTCCTGATCGAGCAGGCTGGCGACGTTGCCTGCCCGGCGAGCGGCTTCATAGACGGCGCGAGCTTCTTCGCGTCTTTTGATTTTGCCGCGGACTGTTCGGTCGCCGACTCGCATAGTCATATCGTCTACTGCGGCATTCGGCGGCAGGGGGAATGTATAGACGGCTTCGATTTTATCTTTGAATGGGTTTTCGAATTCTTGAGTGACGACTACACGCGACAAAAATCCGCTGATCTCTGCTTTAACGTCCGTGTGTTTAAGAGGGCATTCGGCGGCGACAGTCCCTTTTTCGGGGTCGAGAACTTGAAGCGCGCCCTGAGTGATATGGCCTGAGGCGTTGGCTGTGAAGCCCGTCCCTCTTATCTTCGTTACTTTGGCAAGTGTGATATAGCCTGCGATACAAACGACTGAAAGGAGCACAAAAAACAGAGTGAGTCTCCGTTGCATAATGAACCTCCGGAGCCAATTGAAGATTGATTCACTGGTTCAATAAACCAATGACTAATGAATCAATTCTCGATGGCTCGCACTTCCTTAGATTAAGCGTTGCACGGTAGCACGCTGCGGACCCAGTGTTGGTTTGGCGCTATTTGGTTAGACACCATCGTCCGTTCTGAGTTCCAAAAATCTCTCTACGGTGACAGAACGCTGTGGGGCGGGCGGCTTGCAGAAAAGACGGAGCGCAGAAAAGACGGGGCGTTGAAAAGAAGGTGCCTGGAAAAGGCGGGGCGCAAAAAAAGCGGGGCGCAAAAAAAACGGCGGCGAGATTGCCCTCGCCGCCGCTGGTGATTTATCGTGCAAAGCTTCGTGTTAGAACGTGAAGCGCGCGCCGATTTGCATCTGGAACGGCGAGCCCGGATTGTTCGTAAGCAAGAGCTTGCCGAAGGTTGTTGCGTTCAGCGTGTGATCCCTGACCTGTAGGAAGTTCAGGTTTGTCGGCGCGAGGAATCCGCAATCGCGCGGAATCGAAGCTGCCGTGCCCACTGGTGCACCGGTAGGCACGACGGCTATGCAGTAATTCGTCACGCCTGCGTTGGTGCCGCCGTTGTCGTTGATTTCGATGTTCGTCAGGTTGAAGAGGTTGAAGACTTCGGCAGAGAAGATCAGCCTCTTCGTCTCGCCGAGATTGAACCGCTTCTGCACGCGAACATCTATGTCGTAGAGCGCTCTGTTGCGGAACGCATTGCGCTCGAACGGGATGCCGGGTGCGCGGAACGGGCGATCCGGCCCGCCGATGTCTTCGTTGGCGTCAAAGCCTACGCTTGCATCAATCGGACGGCCCGAGCGCAGGCGCATCGCGCTCGCAATATCAATGCCGCCTTTAAGGAAGAAGATCGGGTTCGCAACGAATTGGTGACGACGATCAAGTCGCGCTGCGGCATACTCAGGCCCAAGGTTGAAGGCATTGTCGAACTGGCGTCCGCCGGAATCGCGCTCGTTATCGTCATCCGACAGAGATTTCGACAGCGTGTAGAAGACGTTGAACTGTCCCCACTTGCGTTGGAACTTCGTGCGCAAGGTCAGAGCGCGATAAAGCGCGTGGCCCGTTGATTCGCGCTGCTCGATTGCGCCGAGCGACGGGATCGGGCGCGCGCGCGCAAGGTATCGCGTATTGACGGCACCTGCGCTATTACCGCGCAAGCCAAAGAAGGGCCGTTGCGCCGGGTCAGTAATGGCGACAAGCAGTGCGGCATTGCCTGCCTGCGGCATCTGGCTTATCGAAGAGAGCGGCAGCGGCAGGTTCAAGTCGCGATTGCGCTGCAACTGAACTGTGTTGACATAGTTGAAGTCTACGCCAATCGTAAGGCTGCTGTTGATCTCGCGCTCGACACCCAGGCCCCCCTGATAGGATTTCGGGTTCTTGAAATCCGGCGCTATCAACTGGACGTTAGCGTTAAAGAACGGATCAATGCTCAGTCCAAGCGCCTGAGCTATGGACTGTATCTGTTCCGGCGTGATGTTCGGAAGATTGTCCAAAGAAACATTGTTGAAGTTCAATCCGATCAGGTTCGCCTGACAGAAAATCGTCGTGCAGGTGCGGCGCGGGTCTGTCGTAGGTAAGCTGCTTGTTGAGAACGGCAATCTCACCGAAACGTCGCCGGGAGGGTTGCGGAAATTGTTGACGGCGCTCGCAAACAGAAGCAGCGGCGAGCGTGCATAGTAGACGCCTGCGAATCCGCGAACGACCGTCTTCGAATCATTACCCGGATCCCAGGCGAAGCCGAAGCGCGGCCCCCACTGATCTAAAGAGTCGTTGATCTTGGCCGGGTCTACGACGTGGCCTGACGGGAAGCGGAAGCCCTGTATCCTCGATAGCACGGAGTCGTTGTTGGCTTCGGGAGTGGGGTTGTACTGCCCTTCCCAACGGAGGCCTATGTTGAGCGTTAAGTTCGGGCGCACGCGCCACGAATCCTGCCCGAAGAAGGCAATCTCGGTGGTGCCGAAAGCCGCTTTGCGATCTCCGATAGCGCGCAGGTATGACACCGCCGTCGTGTCGAAACGGTTGACAGTTGTTGTCGTGCCGGTCGGAGGTGTAAAGCCGGGCGAGAACGAAAGTTGATCGAGAATTGTGGCTACCGTGCTGCCGGAAACCGAATAGCTGCCGAACTGGTTGAAGCCGAACAACTGGTCGGCGAAAGTGCGATTGTACTCAGCACCGAATTTGAAGGCATGGCTGCCCTTCGTCCAGGTGATGTTATCGGCCAACTGAACGCGCCAGTCGAACTGCGTAGTCGGCAGGAAGTTGACTGCGCCGAATCGCGCAAAGCTTGTTGTGAAGTTTGGCAACTCAGAGTTAGTCTCGCGCGGGCGCTCTTCGCGAGAGTATTGCCCACGGAACTCGTTCACGACCGTCGGGCTGAAGATGCTCGCAAACTGTCCGACGATGGTGTTGGTGTTGTCTTTCTCGGTGCCGTTGTTCGAGAGCGCGCTTATGGTATTCGGGAACAGCGCGTTGCCTGTGGCGTTCGCGTTCTCCGCGTTATTGCGGCTGTAGCTGTAGCGGACGTTGAAGCGATGATTCTGGTTGACCTCGTAGTCTACGCGACCGAGCAACGCGAGGGCGTTATTGGTCACCTGAAACGGGCCTTGAAGAGTCTGGTAGAAATCGAACGCTTCTTGAGTGTTTGCTCCCGGCGTAAATCCGATCAGGTCGGGGAAAAGAGTCTCGCGATCTTGATTGACCTTCTGGAATTCAGCGGAGGCAAACCAAAATATCTTGTCCTTCTTGATTGGGCCGCCGATTGAACCGCCGAACTGCTGCTGAGTCGGGGCAGGCTTGATCTCTCTGCCGCCTGAGCCCGCCGTGTTGCCTGCGAGTTGGTTCACTCTCTCTTCGAGAGTATTGAAGAACTCGTTCTTTCTTGAGAGGGTTGACGGGCGACCGAGGTAAAAGGCTGAGCCGTGAAGATCGTTAGTGCCGGATTTGGTTACGGCGTTAACGATGCCGCCGGTAGAGCGACCGAACTCTGCCGAGTAGCCCGAAGCTATTACCTGGAACTCTTTGATAGATTCTTGTGGAATAGTAAACGCTGTGTTCGAGCGCTCGCCGCCGCGTATGCCGCCGAAAAACGGTTGGTTGTAATCCACGCCGTCAACGTTGATGTTGGCACCGTAGATACCGCGCTGGCCTGAGAGCGAAATCTGGCCGCGCTGGGGATCAACCTGCGCTGTAGGCGTAAGCGTGACAAAGTCCTGAAATCGCCGTCCATTGATAGGCAGATTCGTAATGGCTCGCTCGTTGAGGATTGCGTCTGCTTCGCTGCGAGTGGTCTGAACCTGTATAGCGCCAGCCGTGACGTTGACGACTTCTGAGACGCCGCTCACGCCAAGCGTCAGTTTAATGTCTATGGTGCGGCCTACGGAGACTTCGACATTATCGACTGTGACCGAAGAAAAGCCGCTTGCCTCCGCCGCCACTTTATAGATGCCCGGCGGCAGCAGCACTATGCTATAGAGTCCTTCATCACTCGACGAAGTCGAGCGCTCAAGACCAGTCTGAGTGTTTGTGGCTTTAACAGCCGCGTTGGGAACACCGGCTCCCTGGCTGTCAACTACGATGCCCGCGATCTGGCCCGAGCTGGCCTGCGATTGAGCCAGCGCCGCAGTCGCGCTAAGGCACATCGAGAGCGCCAGCATCAATGCGCAAAGTGAATGGAATGGTTTTCGTCTTGACATTTTCCTGCCTCTCTTAATGATAAATCTTTTCAGTTGAAGCCCGTGCGTACTCCAACTGCTAGTTCACCTCAATAGGTCGTAGAGACGCGCCGAGCCGTGCGGAATACCAGAATTGAAAGCAGCCTGTACGTCTCTCGCCAGCTTCTAATTCAAACCACAGCAGGTAATTGCAATGAATATTCGGAATTCATATTGCCCGCGCGGTATTAAGAATTTCCAAGTCAACCTGATTAATGAGCAGACTCGCGTTTGCCGAGTTTCCAATTCGACAGCAGTCGATCAGGCGATTGAGTAATGCGCTTAACAGGAACAACGCTCACCTGATGTTTTCACCACCTTGCTAGAAAGAATTGAAACTGCTTTGCGAGTAAGCAAAAGGCTACTTCATGGCCTCAATCAAGTCAAGGAAAATAGGCGTTAAATCAGCGAAGGGGAAAAAGGGGAAAAGGAGGGAAAGGACGATGGCGAAAAGGGCGAGGGGTGAAGAGGTGAGGAGCTTCATCTCATCACCCTCTCACCCTTCTCCACATCACCTCTTCATTTCTTTTGCGCCTGCACTTCGATTACTGCTTTGTATGTGCCTGTGTTGTCGCCGAGAGTGCCTTCATTGACGGACAAAAACAGAAGCCCGTCACGCTTTGCCGTAAACTCAGCCGAGCGGCCTATGAAGATGAAATCGTCGTTGTCTGAGCTTATAACGCCGATGAGCGCGCCCGTCGGATGATCGGGCATCAGCTTCTTCGGATCAGATAATTCGCTCGCTCCTTCGGGGCCGGTCGTCTGCCCATTGGAAGGGTCAAGCGTAACTGTGCCCGTTGCAGAGATGCGCAAGCGGTCACCGCGCTTGACTATCAAGCCTGTGCTGGTCCAATCGCGCCTTCCGACTACATCTATGGTCACAGTCCTGACAGGGGCAGCCGACTTGCGTGTCGAGCTTGGGCGATCATTGTCAGAAGGGTCAGGAGTTACCTGTTTTTCAGGCTGCGGCTCAGGCTCTTTCTCTTTTTCTTTGACCGGTATGTCGGGCGGATTCGTCTCGCGCGGCGGCGGCTGAGTTTCTGCAGGACGAGTTTCTGCGGGGCGCGTCTCTGTGGGCTGAGTGGTTCGCGACGACTCGCTTGATGTATCTGTGCGCGGTATGTCGGGCGCAAGGACGACACGCGCTGGCGCATCAGTTGATCTGCCGGAAGGCTGCACAGGCTCGGCAGAAGCAGCAGGCGCTCCGTCAAATTCTATTCGCGCCACATCGCCTATGTAGACCATAGCGCGGCTGAGGTAGCGGCCAGAGCCTGTGTCGAGCATGACGACGAACTGTTCGTCTGCAAAGCTCGCCACTTTGCCTTTCAGAATGCTGCCATTCTTCAAATGTATGGTATCGGCCTCGGCCACTTGCGCAACGAGCGCGAGCAGGACGAGCAGGAGAATATATATCTTCCGCATGATTATTTACGCCTCCGCATTTTCAGGATAACGATTATTTAAGGATAAGCCTTCGCTCACGGGCGCGCATTATATCAAACTGCGGCGAGCTATGAAACTTAGCTATTCACCTTCGTGATTAACGCGGTCGTTGTAGTCTTCTGAAGAAGCCGGGTCGAGTTCCCATCGGCGACGGTCGCGCTCTTCAACCTTTTCCGTAGAGTGCAATGGCTCGTTGTCATCGTAGGTGAGTCCGACAGCTTCGCCCAATTCTTCAACAATGTCTTGATCGGGCGTAGGAGTAGAGCCGCCCACAGTCTCTTCGCCTACGTCTGCGCGACGCCAGTCTGCGTCAATGTCGCCAGCCGACAGGTCCGGCGTGTTTGAATGATGCTCGCGCAACTCGCGTTTCAGCAGGTCGCCGCCCGATGCCAGCCTCTGCGCTTCGGCAAATTCTTCAAGCACTTCCTCATCCGGCTCGTACAGTTCGCTCTCGGCTGTCCCTGCGTCAATGAATTGCTCTTTGTCTTTGTTCGCCATGCTCCTTGCCCCTTTTTTGATAATTACCAATAAGACTTCAACGGCAAACAAAGTTTATCATACAAAACAGTGTGGAAGAAATTCTGCGGTCTTTTAAATGAGGGAAGTCAGAGGCTGAATTTCGGCAGGTGAGAGCGAGCGTCTAAATGCGAAGGCGAGTCCGATTTTGTTGCCGGACTCGCCTTCGAGTTCTTTACGAGCTATGCTGCACTGGCAGTAACATTACTGGCGGCCAGGCCTTTCGGGCCTTGAATGATCGTGAACTCGACCTGCTGGCCTTCGTTTAGAGTTTTGTACCCATCGGCCTCAATTGCCGAATAGTGTACGAACACGTCATCGCCGCCTGCGCGGGTGATGAACCCATAGCCCTTTGTGGCGTTAAACCATTTTACAGTTCCTATTTCTCTCAATGCTTTCTTCTCCTTTTCATCTGAAGTGAGTTGCAGCGTGATGATCAGAGCCAAAGCAAAGAGCGTTCGCGGTCAAACTTACAAACGCGCAAAACCTTAACTTCAACTTCAGTCCTCCTCACACTACTGTAAATCAAAACTCGCCCATCCTACACATCGGCTGTCAAGCTGTCAACTTGCAATCGCAAATTAAGGCACGACGGCCACAAAATCATTCGACTGAATCCCGTTTGAACCGACCACGACAAAGTGAAGCTGAGTGCCCGAAGGCGGCGAGTTTTTTGGCTTGACCTTAGTATCGGTGAAGCCCGTTTCGTCAATATTATCGGATTTAAGTTTTATCAACTGACCGTTTGCGCGGACTTCCAAGCTGCCGTTGAGCGGGAAATTCACGCCGCTGACCTTTAATGTCAACTGCCCATTTGACGACTTTCTCTTGATCGTGACCGAGGTTATCTCAGGCCCGACCAGCCGACCAGCCGTCAACTCGTTAGAAAAATTCGACGGCGACGGATTCGTGTTTCGCGCGCGCACGACGAGCTGGCCTGCGCTGTTTCTTATGCCTGGGTTTTCATCAAGCTCGATTCTTATCCTGGTCGGGTTGCTCTCCAGGTGCGACTGGGCGACGTTGCCGTTTATCGTGACCTCGGTGTCCGCTCTCAACTCCGTTCCTGTGACGGTGATGCGCAAACCGCTTTGACCGGCGTTGGCCTGCTGCACTGTCTGTCCGTTTAACGATAGCGTCGCCGAGACAAGTTGAGGCGCGGGAGTAGGGTTAGGATCGAACAGGATCGAGCATGCCTAGTTTGGCTGAAAGTTTCTTGCCGCTGAAGATGTAGACGTTGCCGCCGTTGAGCACGCCATTGCCAAATCCGTCGCCGTGCATGGCGTTTGCTATGTAATCAACGTAGCCATCGCCGTCAACGTCGCCGCCCGTCAAGCGATAAGAAAATTCATCTTCGTCTCGCGCGCCCGCCAGCCGGAATATCTTAGGGCTTACGGGCGGGTCGTAAAGTTTTATTACTTCGGGCAGGAAATCAGACTGGCCATATATGACTTCCGTCACGCCCGAATCTTCGCGCTCCACGCCATTTACTTCAAAGGTGCGCTCAGGGCTGCCGATGAACAGTTCGCTCTTGCCGTCGTTGTTTATGTCGTAGGAGCGAAGAGAGTCGCCCGCGCAATCAAGATGATGCTCGCCGTAAATGCTTGTTATATGCAATCCCGAAGCTTGAGGATTGGCAAGATCAATCGTTGCTCCGACTATGGCGGGCGCGCCATATACGATATAAGCTGCGCCGGTTCTACCCACATTGTCCGGGGCCGGGGCCAGCGCCTGCAAAGCGCCCATTACTAAATCGGTCTTTCCGTCGCCGTTGACGTCTCCGCTGTGAACCTGCGAGCCGAGCAGGTCTATCGAGTTTGCCCCGATGACGTGAGTGGCGTTTGATGGAGGCGCGCTCAGATCAATATTAGCGGGCCAGTTGGCCTGCCCGTACAACACATAGACTTCGCCGCAACCGGGTCTCAGCCCGCCGAATCCAGCGCCTCGCGCGTCGTGCCCTGTGTCGTCAGTCGGTGATACATAAGAAGCGGAATCGCGGAATATCGAACCGCCGATTATTATGTCGCCTATGCCGTCGTTGTTGATGTCGCCCACTTGAAGCGCTGCGCCCCAGTGCTCTTCGCGGCGCTGCCCCGTTATGCGCGCGGTTCGCACTCCGGCAGGAGGCGATGCAAGATCAATTACAGATGGAAGCGACGGCGATCCGAAGACTATGTATGCGCCGCCGACGTGCGGGCCTACGGCTGTATTTATCTGATCGGAGCCGATGATTATATCTGCGAAACCGTCGCCATCAACATCGCCTTCGTCAATCCAAATACCCATGCGCCCGCCCGATTGCGGGCCGCGAATGGCGATTATGCCGGGCGGCGGCTCACTGGTGCCGGTTGCAAGATCAACGTTCATGCTGAAATTACTCTTGCCTAAAACTACGTAAGCCGCGCCCGCGTTGTCTTTCGGATCACCACCAATTCTATCCCACGCCGAAGCGCCGATTGCGATGTCGCGCAGTCCGTCGCCGTTGATGTCGCCGGTTGCGGAAATAGAAGTGCCGAGCAGGTCTCCTGCTCTTTCTCCATGAATCCTGGATATGTTGGGCGGCAGGTCAGCCGAATTCACAAAGCCGCTATCGCGCCCATCGCTTATATAGACATTGACGACTCCGTTGTTAGTGCGCGAGGCGCTGCTGCCGAACATTCCGCAGAACATGACATCGGCGCGTCCATCGCCGTTTACGTCGCCCGCGCCGACCGGCAGCCCGACATCGCCTTGCAATCTAAGGCTGCCGAATAAGACAAGCAATCCATCTTGATTAAAGTCCGCTGTGTCAACCGCGAGTTGTATGCTTCCGCCGCTTTGAGCCGAAGTTGAAATCAACCCGTGCGGCACCAATATAGAAAAAAATATCCCGATGATTAGACCGATGCGCAGTGCTACTGCTTTACTCATAATCCCCCTTGATTCGTTACCAATAAAAGGTTCCTACCACGGAACGGAGATTATACAATGTCGGCTCGCGATTATAGAAGTCAGACGCAGGGAAGAAAATCGCAGGCGCGTTCGTCTAATCAGCGAATATGATGGATGGCTGCGAAGATGGAGCAAGTTGCCCGAATGAGTGAACGCGAAAAAGAAACCGGGATCATTACTGCATGCAAGCAGGGCGACCGCGCAGCTTTTCACGCGTTGTATGAGACGTACAAAGACAAGGTTTATTCAATCGCGTATCATTATAGTGGCGAAGAAGCGATGGCTCGCGACGTTACGCAGCAGGTCTTCTTGAAGCTATTTACGAGCATAAGCCAGTTTCGCGAAAATTCAGAGTTTACGACATGGCTTTATCGCATAGTGGCTAACACCTGCACAGACGAGCATCGAAAACGCCGCCGCTTCATTCCGTTCAGCCCTGAAATAGAGGTTAGCAAAATGTCGGCGAAAGGATCGCAAGAGCAAGATTATCACCGCAGGCAGGTGGCCGACTCTGTAAAAGGCGCTATCTCAGAACTCAGCCCAAAGTTGCGCCTGCCGATTCTGCTCAAATATGTCGAAGGGCTTTCGTATGACGAGATCGCAGAGGCGCTGGGCTGTTCAATAGGAACAGTCTCCTCAAGGCTCAATCGCGGCCACAAGATGCTGGCGCAAAAGCTCGGCCACCTGCGCGGCGAAATCGCCAATGAGGGATAAAAGATGTTTAACAAGCATGTAGCCAAACAGCTATCCGCTTATTGCCACGGCGAGCTACCCGAGCAGGAGTCGCGCCGCGTGGCAGAGCACTTGTTGAAGTGCGAGCGGTGCCGCAAAGAGTATGACGAAATAAAACTCGGTGTGCAGTTGGCCTCCAGATTGCCGCAGGTCACTGCGCCCGCCGAGATGTGGAGCGAGATTGAAGCCCTGTTGGATGCCCAAACGCGCAAGCCTGCGTTCAAGCCAGAGGCTCCGCGCTTCGTCTTCGCTTTCAACTGGAAGTTCGCAGCCGTGGGCATTGCGCTTGCCCTTGTCTTAACCATTGGTGTGATGGTTTATCGAAACTATGGGCCGCGCGCTTCGTGGCCGGTCACGAGCCTCGCAGGCACGCCCAAAGTCGATGGCAACACTATAAACGATGAAAGCCGCATCAGAGTTGGAGATGCGCTTGTAACGGATGGCGTGTCGCGCGCAGAGATCAGCGTCGGCGCAATCGGCCATGTGAAAGTTGCTCCTGATTCGCGCGTGCGACTCGTAGAAGCGGGCATTACCGAACATCGCCTTGCGCTTGATCGCGGCAAGATAGAGGCAAAAATATCTGCGCCGCCGAGATTGTTCTTTGTTGACACGCCGTCTGCGGAAGCGATTGATCTGGGCTGCGCTTACACGCTCGAAGTGGATGACGAGGGGCGCGGATTTCTGCACGTCACGTCAGGCTGGGTGATGCTTGTTCTCAAAGGGCGCGAGTCTTACGTGCCGATAGGCGCGATGTGCGAGACGAGACCTGGCGTAGGGCCGGGCACTCCTTACTTTGAAGACGCGAGCATCACGTTCCGAGATGCGCTTGCAAGTTTTGATTTTGAAGGCGGCTCAAGTGACGCGCTCAATATCTTGCTTGGTGAAGCGCGCGACCGCGATTCGTTTACGCTCTGGCACTTGATTCAGCGCGTTGACGAGACGACGCGTGAAGTTGTGGTTGATCGAATGATCGCGCTCGTCGGCTTGCCAAAGGGCGTGACTCGCGAAGGCATAATGCAACTCGACAAACAAATGCTCGAAGAGTGGAAGGACGATCTCGACACGGTTTGGTTCTGAATAGCGCTCAATGCAGACGACTGCACAGGCGAGTTTGAATTTTATGATTGCGCGAAGAAGACGACGACTGAAATATTTTGGCTGGGCTGCAAGCATCGCGCTGCTCGCGCTCGTCGTTTCCAACGCGCATCAACTTTCCGAGGCGCGCGCGCCCGAGTTTGAAAACAGAGGCACTAAGCCAGCGATTGAATCGCTTACCCCGATAGTCGAGCGGTACGCGCCATTCATTTATCACGCGACAGATCGGCGTGGCGGTCGGCAGGACGTAATCTCGAACTATGATTTCGATGGCGATCTGGTCGGCAACAATAACTGGGATAACTTTCCGAAGTTTCAACTCAAGCCTACGGTCTACTATGCCGTGCTTGAAACAGAGACTCATTACTTCATCTCATATCATCTGTTTCATCCGAAGGATTGGAATAACTTCACTTTCTGGTTGAACGACACTCACGAAAACGACGGCGAGAATTTTCAGGTCGTAGTTCGCAAAAGCGACAGCCGTCCGGTGCTGTTGTGGACGCAGGCTCACTACAAGAGCCGCGTTTATACTCGCGCAGGCTCAAGCATCGAAAGCGCGAGCACAAAAATCCAGGGCGAGTTTCAATCGCTAGATTCAAGCGGCGTGCCGAGCGACGCGGGCGAGCACGCGGCTGTGTTTGTTGAAGCGCAAGGGCACGGCATCTATGGCACGATGGATTCAACGAGCGAAGTGAGTTTGAAAGATGACGGCAGTTACAGCTTCAAAGGAAAAAGCGGATTGCTTTTTCGGCCCGCGCGCGCAGACGAGCAGGTGCGTGAGCCTGAGCAAACAAGCGCGGGCACTGTTGCCTATCAACTCGATTCGATAACCGTGAAGCTCTGGCCTCTGCTTCGTGACGGGAAGCTCACGGGCGACGGGCGATTGCTCGACGGATCGTATCTTTATCAAGACGAGCTTGTTGAAATAGAAGTGCCGCGCTTTTACGACGCCAACCGTTTCAGCGGCCCGTTTGGAAGCGATAGAGGCATCTCGCCGTTCGCGCTCGATTTTTCATTCAATCGAGGAACGCTCGGCGCGCTGTTCTTCAACCCTGCGCGGGCGTACAGCGAGCGATTGAAGATTTCTGATTCATGGTCGCGGCAGTACATCAATTACCCGTTCGCAAGATGAGGCTCGCGGCTCATTCTTTCTGGCAGACACTACAAGAAAGCAGTCAAATGGAGGTTCAACCCTGATGACGCACAGATATTCCCGCTTAACCGCTTACACTCTGACAGCAATCCTTATCACGTTGATGTTAACAATGCAGGTTGCCCCGCTCGCAAGTGTGACCGGCAGCGATTGGACGTTGCGGCGCAATCGCTTGATCGTGCACGAGTGGGGAACCTTTACTTCGATAGCAGGCAAAAGCGGCGCCGCGGTCGAGTGGCGACCGCTGAACGGCTCAAGCGACTTGCCAGGCTTTGTCTACAACGCGAGCGGTTTGCCTGATGGGACGGGGCTTCGACACGGGCGGTGTATCAAGTGCGATAGGCCGGCGATAGTTCGAATGGAAACGCCTGTCATCTATTTTTATGCCGACCGCGAGACCACTGTTTCCGTCAGAGTTAATTTTGTAAATGGCCAGATCACGGAATGGTATCCGCAAGCGCGCATGATCTACGTGCCTGATAAATATAATCTCGGAAATCCTTCTATGATTGACTGGGGCCGCATAACGGTTATGCCCGGCGCGGAAGAGAACTTTCTCACAGAAGCCAAAGAGAGCCATTATTACCCCGCGCGCGAAACCGATGCCGCGCCGATTCGCGTTTGCCGCAACAAGAGCGACAACAGTGGCGACCAGCGCGAGAAGTTTCTTTTTTATCGCGGCGTAGGAACTTTCGATCTGCCGATAGCCGCGCGCCTTGAAAACGACAGAGTTGTAGTGACAAACACTACAGACATGAACATCTCGAAGTTCATCCTGTTTGAAAATCGCGGCGGGAAAGCAGGATACAAAATCTATGATCTGTCGAATGGCAACGCCGCGATTGAACGGCCCGCGCTCGATCAAACGATTGACTGGCTCGCGCTCGATCTCGTAAGCATGCTGGTCGCGGAAGGGCTTTATGAAAAAGAAGCGCGCGCGATGTTAAAGACCTGGCGCGATTCGTGGTTCGAGGAAGGCTTGCGCATTTTCTACATCGTGCCGCGCAAGATGACTGACGGAATTCTCCCGATAACGATTGAGCCTGCGCCGAAAGAGCTGGCTCGCGTGCTTGTAGGTCGAATGGAAGTCATCACGCCCGAAATGGAGCGAGCGATACAACAGCAAGTGGCGAAGCTGAAATCTGCTTCGCCTGACATTCAAAGCATCGCTCGAATGATCATTCGCAAACATGGTCGTTTCTCGGAGCCTGTCTTGAAAAGCATTCTTGAAAGGACAACAGATGCGAAGCTCCGGTCGCGCATCGAACAGATAATCAAAACGGCGAGCGAAGCGAGTGATTGAAATTAGAGGACGCGGATTTTACGAATTAGCGCTTCGCCATCTTCTTTTCTACAGCCGCGAGGAATTTCCTTAGCATCTCGCTTCGTTGTTGTTTGGCTCTGGCCGCGTCAATTTTTTTGGTGTCTGCGTCTTCATCCTCAGCCGGTTCAGATTCTTCATCATCTGCTGCTTTCAAAGCATCGACCTCTTTGTCCTCGCTCTCTTCCTCTAAATCTTCGTAAGAAGCTTTTTCGCGGTATTCGTTAGCGAGGTTGTTGATCTCTTCGTCTTTCAGCAGTTCGGCTATGATGGGGATGATATGATGAGCAATTTGAGGCGGGTCTGTTTCGATGTGGCGCAATTGCCATACGAGATAAGGAACAAGCTGCTTGTCTTTCCAATTCTTCACAAGCTGCGCCAGTTCTAGATCGCCATATGTTATCTCTGTCGTTTTAAAGAGTGCTCGCTTCAAACGATCTTTCTGCTGATCGGTCAACAGCGCGTCAAAATTGGTATCACTGTCATCTTTATTGGCTCTGGCTGGGAGTTCATTTATTTGCTTGATGGACACGATGTTCGGTTCGACGGCCTCGGTTGAAACTTCATCCGTATCATCTACATCTTCGGCCTCTTCGGCCTCATCAGCATCATCGTTCACCGGTTTCACGTTGCGTGCAAGCTCGTATGCTCCTTCCCATCTGGTCGCAGGCTGCTCGGCGCAGCGCACAAGCCACTCGACTATGGCTGTTGCGTCGGGCTTTGCTTGCAGGTTGATTGCGGCAAGTTCTTCGATGCGCTTTATGTATATGTGCAAATCGGCATCAGGCAGTTTCTTCACGGCGTAATTCGGGCTAATCGTTTCGTAGCCTTTGTGTTCTTCGCTCCGCTTGAGAAATACTAGCAGTTTGTCTCCGGTCGTATAGCCGCCGGGAAATTTTTTATCATCGCCCCAGCCCCAGTGATAAACATAGACAGTTGATCGCTTGCGGTCACCTTTGATAGTTGATGAAACGTCAAGCGCCGTTTTCATCAACGAGTTATCGTCTTCCTTCTTTATAGACACGGATTTGCCAACGCGAGCTGTAACGATCAAATCGCTCTGGGTGTAAAGCTCTCGCAATGGCCGCTGCGGCGGCAATGACACTACTCCGCTCAGACGTATTTGTTCCTGAACCTGCATTTCCAGATTCAATTGCGTGGTTTCACCCGATTTCAGAGCAATTGAAACAGCTTGAAATGTGAGGAAGCCACCTGCCTCCACCTTCAGCGTGTAATTGCCCTCCGGCAATGAAGCGAAACTGAAACTGCCTTCGTCCGATGAAGTCGTCGTTCGCTCTTCGCCTGTGCCCTCGTTCCTGAGAGTCAGTTTGGCTCCGACGATAACAGCTCCCTGAGGGTCAATCACATCTCCTGAAAGCGTTGCAGAACCGTCTGACGATAGCGGCTGCTTTGCGTTGGCAGATGCATAAATTGGAACCATCTTGCCCTGTTGCGAAGAAGTCGCGGCGACGGCGCTCCCGCTCAGGCTCAATATCGCAGTGACGACGGCGCTTGCAACAGGTGACGCGCGGCGGCTGATTAGCTGAATGCCTGAAGATTTCTCTTCGGTCAAAATCATGCCCGTCGGCTCCGCGCTCGAACCTAGCGCACATTTGCCCCTCGAATCTTGCGACTAAAGCTTCGGCCCTGTCGCGGGTCATCTTTGAAAGGTTGTAGACATGCTTGCTACACTCGCTGCAATAGCGCATCTGATCATTGCCGGTCATTTTATTCCAATCAACAGGACAAGGGTTTGCAATAACCATGCCGATCAAAATAACTGGGCTTTTTTGACATAACGCCTCCTCGAAACTTGTGACGGCTTAGACACCACTCGCGGCATTTGGTTCCCGAATGAATTCAATTCGTGTGTGATGTGATTCGTTTCTCGAAGATGGCACGGGAGACTCACCCTTATGAACCGCGATGCAGAAAAAACTTGCGAGGATTCTAAGCCATCAAGGGAAGAAAGCCGCGCCCATCTTCGTCTAACCAACAAATGCGCTGATGAAGAAAGGGCCGAAGTCTTCGAGGCGGAAAGACGACGCGCCTGCTGCAATCACTGATGACTAACCATGCGGCGAACAATGAGCCGCAGATGTAAAGGAGTTTTGTATGAACCAGTCAATTAAAGCAATCACAAATAGCAAGACAGCCGGGAAATTCGCTTATCTCTTTTTCGCATCACTTCTAATTCTTGGAGGCTTCCAATCCGTCTACGCCGGAGGCTTTCAGCTTACCGTAGAAGCCCCGGCTTCCGACTACACGCACATAAAAGGTGCTGTTCTGCTCGTGCGAACCTATGGCTGTCACACGCCTGCCGATGCGAACGTAACGGCGACGGCTGAAGGAATAGTGAACGGTCGCCGCACATCTATCCCGCTTGAACTGAAAGCCGATGAGAAAGGCGTTTATGCCATCACGCAACAGTGGCAGAGCGAAGGGGCATGGATACTTTCGTTCACAGGAACATACAACGGCATGACGTGCACCGTATTTGTTGATCTTGCCGATGGTGGCAAAGTTCATCCAGACACGCGAATCGAAGCCGGATACAAGAAGGGCACGCACGCGCGCGCCTTCAATCGCAAACCGACATCCGACGACATAGAATCTGCGTTGAAGTCTTTGACAGGCGCTGTGGGACAAGCGGAGTCGCGCCCCGGCACACTGGTCGCGGGCAGCGCGGGCGCAGTCTTGTTTCTGGTAGGCATAGCGGCACTGGCAAAAAAAGCCCGCTCAAATCGGAGCAAAGCATAAACAGTTTGAGAATGAGCGCGGTCATGTAGGGGCGACCCTCTGTGGTAACCTCAGACTGAAAGCACTCCGATATCTGGGGCGGGCAGAGACGCCCGCCCCTACAGTATTTGCAATTATTGAGTCGCACCCAACTGGCTCAAGCCTTCTCTGTCTGCAACGCGGCCAGCAGTTTCTCAAGCGTCTCAAACTCTATGGGTTTGACCATGTGGTGATCAAAGCCTGCTTCTTGCGACCGGCGTTTGTCTTCGTCCTGGCCCCACCCGGTCAGAGCCACCATGACTACGCCCTTGCCCCACGACTGCTCTCGGATGCGGCGGCAGGCGTCGTAACCGTTTAACCTCGGCATCCCAATGTCCAACAAGATCAATTCGGGCCTGAACGATTCCGCCACCTCGATTGCCTCAAATCCGTCGTGCGCTGTGCGTACATCATTGCCTATGATCTTGAGCATCATCGCCATAGTGATCGCGGAATCTTCATTGTCGTCAGCCACTACAATGCGTCGCCGCGCAGATGCGGTTGCCTGCTGTTCGTACGCGCTCGAAGGCTGCGGCTCATGATCTGAGGTTATGAGAACCGGCAGACGGACAATGAACTCACTGCCAAAGCCGTGCCCTTCGCTTTGAGCTTTGACCGTGCCGCCGTGCAACTCTACGAGTTGCTTCACTATGCTCAGGCCGATGCCGAGTCCGTCCTGAGATTTTTCCAGCGACCCATCTACCTGCGAGAACATTTCAAACACTCTTGGAAGCTGATGAGCAGGAATGCCGACGCCTGTGTCTTTCACGCTCACAACCGCGTCGCTTCCTTCGCGCTCGACCGTAAGCCAGATGCGCCCGCCTTTTTCGGTGTACTTGGCAGCGTTGTTGAGCAGGTTGGCGAATACCTGTGCGAGCCTGGTCACATCGGCATCCACAAATATAGGCTCTGCCGGGATGCTGGTCATAAGCAGGTGGCCGGACTGCTCGATCAGTGGCCGACTGATTTCTATGGCGTTCTGCACGACGGTCGCAAGATCACCTCGCTCCCTGCGAAGCTCTATCGTGCCCCGGCTGATGCGGCTGAGATCCAACAGATCGTCTATAAGGCGAACCATCTGTTTTAACTGCCGCTCCATCGTCTCGCGAGCCTGTTCGACCGCGTTCCGATTGTCGTCAGCAAGCCTCATGATCTGAAGGCTGTTGCGAATGGGAGCAAGCGGGTTTCGCAACTCGTGCGCAAGCGTCGCCAGAAATACATCCTTACGACGATCATTCTCTTTCAATTCCAACACCAGTCGCCGCAGTTCCTCGTCGCGCCGCGCCGCCTCGGAACGCAATTTTGATAAAGCGAGCGTCCCTTTCACTCGCGCGAGCAACTCGCGTGCGCTGAACGGCTTGATCAGATAATCATCCGCACCGGACTCTAGCCCTTCGACTCGCGCATCTTCACCCGCGCGAGCCGATAGCATGATGATGGGGATGGATGCCGTCATCGGTTCTTCCCTTAGAGCTTTCAACAATCCGAACCCGTCCAGGTTCGGCATCATCATGTCTGTGAGCACCAGATCAACCTTGTGCTCGGTTGCAGCCCGCAACGCCTCCTGCCCATCAGCAACAGCGATACAATCGTAATCGGAACTGAGAAGCCGCTGCAGGTAACCTCTCATATCGGCGTTGTCGTCGGCTAAGACTACTTTTGCCCTGTCAGCCGATTCCGTCGCATCATCTGATTTCGACTCCGAAACGGGAGACGGTTTATCTGCATCGGGCAACCACCTGAGCGCTTCTTCGACGAACGGGTTCACGCCGAGCGCCTTAGACGCAGTCGTTCGCGCGCCGCCAACGCGGTCGGCTGGAAGATGGTTTTTACCGAGCGGAATGGTGACGATAAAATCGCTTCCTTTTCCGTAAACGCTCTCGACCGTGACAGTGCCGCCGTGCAGTTTGGCGAGTTCCTGAACCAGCGCAAGCCCGATGCCCGTGCCTTCGTGTGTGCGGCCTCGCGCTCCCTCAACCCTGTGAAAGCGGTTGAACAGGTTCGGCAGTTCCGCCTCTGGTATCCCGATTCCAGTGTCTCGGATGGACAAAACCGCCGCGCCTTTTTCAGCCCGAAGCGATACTCGAATTTCGCCTCTCTCTGTGAACTTAAAAGCGTTCGATATGAGATTGAGAACTACCTTCTCCCACATGTCCTGGTCTACGAAAACAGGTTCGGGCAATGGCGGACAGTCTATGACGAGTTGCAGCCCCGCTCGTTCGACCGCCGAGCGGAACACGCCCGCTAACTCTGCCGTGTGCGCGGCTAAGTCTATGGGTTCGTAGACAGCCTGCGCGCGACCCGCCTCGATGCGTGAAAAGTCCAGCAAGGTGTTTACGAGTTTTAGAAGCCTTAGCCCGTTGCGATGAAGGACTTCGACTTGCTCGTGATGCGCAGGCGATAACTCTGAGTTATTTAATAACTCCTCTGCTGGTCCGAGCATCAAGGTGAGCGGCGTGCGAAACTCATGACTCACGTTGCTGAAGAAGGTGGTCTTTGCGCGGTCCAACTCGGCGAGCGATTCGGCTCGCTTTCTTTCTTCTTCATAAGCTTTGGCGTTAGCGATAGCCGTAGCAATGTGTCCTGCCATCAAACCCACAAAGCCGCGATAATCATCGTTAAAAGAAAGGCGCGGGCTGATGCCTGCGACTAGAAAACCTGCGAGCGCCGCCTGCCCGGCCTTTGCGAGCGGAAGCGTTATGGCTCGCTTCGCGGGCTCTGACCACGCGCCGCCCGGAAGGGGGCCGAACTTTTCTTCCAGGTCTTCGACTATCGTGCTCCCCGATTTCATCACTTCGCCGAGCGGCCACGCAGCTTGTTCGCTTGCGAGAGTGATGAGGGCGGGAGTGGCTGGCGTGCCGCTCTCTATCCTGGTCGTGGCTGCGAGTCTTGCTCTGTTTCCGTCTTCATCAAGAAGGTAGAGAAGCGCGAAAGGAAGATCTAGAGGATTCTTTTCCAGAATGTCGGCTGTGACCTCGCAGATTTCCTCCGCGCTCTTTATTTGCGAGGCCTGTTCCGCGAGTTCGCGCAAGGTCTGCATTCGTCGCTCGCTGATGACTCGCGCAGTTGTCTCGATTACGGTGACCAATACGCCGCCCGGTTTGCCTGTTTCGTCTCGAATGGCGCTGTAAGAGAAAGTAAAATAGCATTCTTCAAGGTAGCCATTGCGATCAAGTTCAAGCAGTTGATCTATCAGCGTTGTCGCTTCGCCAAGCGTCATCACGCGCTCGAACATCGGGCCGATGAAATCCCAGATTTCAGCAAAACATTCCGGCGTGCTCTGCCCAAGAGCGGCAGGGTGCTTGGTCGCGCCGAGTATGGGGCGATAAGCGTCGTTATAAATTTGAGTGAAGTCGCCGCCCCACGCAATGTACATAGGGTAGCCGGAGTCTAAAAGGATACTGATTGCTGTGCGCAGGCTTTGCGGCCACTGGCGGGCGGGACCGAGCGGCGTTTTTGACCAGTCCATCGCGCGCATTCGCTCGCCCATTTCACCTCCGCCGAGTAGGAACTCGGCATCGCTGGTGCTGGACGGCATCGGATGCTTCTTCATGCGCTTCTTTCGATTATAGTAAGCGTGATTGATTACGACAATTCACCGCAGAGGATGCGGAAGAAATGATGAAGTATGAACGATGAATGATGAACTAGGGAGGAAAAGGAAGACGGATTTGTTCCAGAGATCATCCCACATCCGTTTCCTCTCTCCGTTCATCATTCATCATTCATACTTCATCATTTCTTAAGAGGTCAGCCGCTGGATCACTTCGATCAGTTGTTCGGGATCAATCGGTTTGGCAAGATGGTATGAGAACCCTGCTGCGATAGACCGGGCCGTGTCTTCCTCCATCGCATACCCTGATAGCGCAATGGCCGGGACATCTTTCATGCCAGGCAACCGGCGCAACTGCGCCAGCAACTCGTAACCGTCTGCATCCGGCATGCCAATATCGGAAATAATTATGCCGGGCTTTTCAATTGCCGCCAACCTCAGAGCCTCTTTAACAGAATCGGCGACCATCACGCGGCATCCGTTCTGCGCGAAAAAAATTCGCATCATTTCAAGCGTGTCTAAAGAATCTTCTACGATCAACACGGGCTCAGGCAATCTGGCTGTCGGAGCTGGCGCTTCATCTTTGCCCGCCGCCTGTTCAATCTCTGCGAGAGGGAGCGCGAAGGTAAACCGCGCGCCTTGCCCGAGTCCCTCCGATTCAGCGCGCACCCATCCACCGTGAAGCTCAACCAGTTTGCGCACTATCGCAAGCCCAAGCCCCAACCCTCCATGCTGGCGAGTGGTCGAGCCGTCGGCCTGGCGGAACGGGTCGAACACGTGCGGCAGAAACTCAGGCCCGATGCCCTGCCCTGTATCTGTGACGACGACGCGCGCTTCGCCGTTTAGCTGATGAGCTTCGATGCGGACGCTGCCGCCGCTTTCGGTAAACTTGACGGCGTTCGACAACAGATTCCAGATCACCTGCTGCAACCGGACGGGCGCGCCCTGCACTATAAGCGGCGCGCCTTTTATATCTACATTCAACTCGATTTTGCGTTCGTTCGCTTTGTTGCGCACGGTCTCGACTGCCGTCTCTACCAGTTTGCCGAGATCGGTCGGCTCGTTATCGAAATGCAGCTTGTCCGACACTATGCGCGAGATGTCGAGCAGGTCGTCTATCAATCGCGTTTGCAATCGTGCGTTGCGCTCGATGGTTTCAAGCCCTTGGCTTAAAAGGCCTTCGTGCATCGCGCTTGAACGCAACAGCTTGGTCCAGCCGAGAATGGGCGTGAGCGGCGTGCGCAATTCGTGAGAGAGCGTGGCAAAGAAAACATCCTTGACGTTGTTGGCCCGCGCGAGTTCTTCGTTGACGCGCTGAAGTTCGGCTGTTCGTTCTTCGACGCGGCGCTCAAGTTCGCGATTGAGCAGTTCAAGATTCGCGCGGGCGTCTTGTTCGGCAAGCATCAATCGGCGGTGTTCGAGTCCGCGCTGAATCGTGTGCTTCATGTCGTCAATGATGCAGGGCTTGACGAGGTAATCGTAAGCGCCCTGGCGCATGGCCGCGATTGCCGATTCGAGCGAAGCGAACCCCGTCAAAACAATCGCTATCGTGAGCGGTGACGTGCGTTTCACTTCTCCCAGCACCGAAAGCCCGTCGCCGCCTTCCATATGCAAGTCCGTCAGCACCAGATCGTATTGCGTATCGCGAAGGCGCACCACGGCCTCTTCGCCGCTCAAAGCCGTGTCCACGACGAAACCGTCAAGGCGCAGCACTTCGCTGACAGTGAAAGCGACGCTCTCTTCGTCGTCTACCACCAACAGGTGAATGTTGGGCGACGTGCCTGCACGTTCCCCGCTGTTTAACTCATCTCCGGTTTTTATGACAAAAGCCATGAGAAATTCTAACGTTTATTGTTTTTCGTCTTTATCAAGCGCGGGCGAATCTAACGGAAGAATGATTTGAAAAGTTGTGCCGCGCCCCTTCTCGCTAGACACTTCGATGCGACCACCATGATGGCGAATGATATCTTGCGTAACCCAGAGCCCCAATCCCGTTCCTTTTATTCGCGTCGAAAAGAACGGCTCGAATATCCGCGCCAGTTCCTCTTCGGTTATTCCGACCCCCGTGTCGTTTATCTCGACCGAAATCGAAGGCGCGAGCGCCGTAGTGTAGCGCGATGTTTTTACTGTGATCTCGCCATTGCGATCTATTGCTTGCTGCGCGTTGAGAATCAGGTTCAGGAAGACCTGCTTCAACTGATCCGGGCGCGCGTGCACGTCGGGCAATGCGTCATCGAAATCACGGATGATTTTGATGCCCGATTGCCGCATCTTCTTGTCAACCAGAACGAGCGTCTCTTCGATCACCTGATTTGCGTTAATCCATTCGACGCCGCCGCTGCGCCTGGCAAAGCCAAGCATCTGGCGGATGATGTGCGAAACGCGCTCAGTTTCTTTGCGGGCGATTTCAAGGAAGCGCGCGTTGGAATCCGCGTCTGCCGTTGATTGCAAAAGGAAGAGCGAGTTCTTTATGGCTTCCAGCGGGTTATTGACTTCGTGCGCGATGGAGGCTGCGAGGCGACCGACCGCCGCCAGTTTCTCTGATTCAAATAACTGCTGCTCGACGCGGCGGCGCTCAAGCTCGCGTATCTCGGACAGGTCATGCAGTATGGAAACGACAGCCGTCACCTGTCCTTTCGCGTCAGGAACTTCGACCGAAGTGATTTCCATCGGCAGAGTCTCATTCGTTTCCGGGTCCATCAATTCTATTTCCGCCTGTCGGCCTCTGCGGGTTTCCGAAGCGAGTCCTGATATGAAAGATGTGAGCTTGACCAGATTCGAACGCACTGACGCCAGCGCGCGCGACGTTGAAGGGTCTGCCTGTTGAAGAAGCAGGTTTGTTGGGCGCTTTGTCGTTTCCGCTTGTTGAAATAGCAATTCGGCGCGGCGATTGAAGAGGATGAAATTGCCGTTCGCGTCCGTCACTACTACCGGATGCCCGACGTTTTCCAGTATCAGGTCGAGCCGGTCGCGCTCGCGCCGCGCTTCGCTTTCAGCCTGTTGAAGCTTGCCGTAATTGCGCGCGAGTTCTTCGTTGGCTTTCAGCAAGTCGGTCACGTCGCGAAAGACCGACACAAGCCCTATGCGCTCGCTCTGCGCGTTTAATGCGGGAGTCGAGATAACCTCGAAGTGAATGTCCGAGCCTTCAATCGGGTCAACCAGCGTAAGGTCGCGGCCTATGACTTCGGGTGAAGAAACGACCGCGCTCGAAAGATAAGCCGAAAAGAGCAGGTCGTTCATCTTGAGCGCGCGGCGTTTGCCTTCGTTTGCATTGACGGAGCCGCTGAATAGCTCTTCAGCGCGCCGGTTCTGCAACAGAATCTCGTTATCAAGATTGGTGAGCACAATAGGGTCGGCGACGGATTTCATGATTGACTCGACCCATTGTCGCTCGCGTTGCAACTTGTCAACGTTGGCGAGCAAGCGGTCGCTCTGTATGCCTGCGGCTATGCAGACGCCCAGGCGATCTGCAAATCGCGTGAGCAATAAAACAGCTTCGGGATTCGTCGCGCTTTCGTCTGCCCCGACATAAAGCGCGCCCACGCACATGGCTTCGGGCATCCAGTATTTGCTGTCGCCCGCAGACCGGCGGGCATACTCACCCTCCGCCTTTTCCGATAGCCCTTGCCCGCCGAACATCGGCAAGGCAAGCAGGTCTGTCTGCATCATGTCAGGGGCAAGCAAAGACGCCGCTCCGTTCGCTTGTCGCTTGATCCAGGCCGGGCGACCGTCGTGAACTATCGAGACCGACAGCGCACCCGAATCCAGCGGCATCTCTATTGCCTCGATTGCAGCATTGTCCTCGAACCCAACGGCCATCTTCATGCGCAAGGTAGCGTTGCGATTGTCAATGAGGGCAATCGCGGCGCAAGGGTAGCCGAGGTCCGCAGTCACCGTATCAAGCGCAAGCAGCAGTCCCTCCTCAAGGCTCTGAGTGGCGAGCAACTGCGTCGTCATTTCGAATATGATATCGTTTTGACGAGTGCGCACGTCCACCGATTCGCCCTGCTGAAGCGCTGCATCCGCCTTTGCCGCTTGTGTCTGCCCGTCTTCCATACGCACAAGGTCAGAAGTCAGAGGCTAAAGGTTAGTCGACCACTGGCCTCTAACCTCTAACCTCTCCCCTTGTCCTCTATCCACGATCAATCGTGCGGCGGCGCGTCGTCTCTTCTTCAATGACTTCGCCAGCGCCCGTCGAAAGAACGGGACGTGATACGGGGGCTGTGAGACCGACAGCCTCCGCGTATTTTAAGTAAGTGTCAATCGAAGCCACAACGACGCGCGCTTCAATCGTGATCAGGTCAATGCCCACAAGCGAGATGCGCACCCAGGCGTCGATGACAATGCCTTTGTCCAGCACGCGGTCCAGCACATCTATCAGGCTGCTTCCACCAGGAGCTCTTTCAACGGCCATTCGCTTAATTCCTTTTTTCGAAAATCTATTACCAGATTGCGCGCGATCTAATACTCTCGGCACGCAGTGCGAAGGTATCTCTGAAACGATGAATTATGAACGATGAGTGATGAACTGAGAGAGCCTTGACTCTTTTATTCATAATTCATCTTTCATAATTCATCGTTCAGGTGTACTCCGCTTCTTTTTAGTTGCATCAGTCGCGTTGCGGCGTTGCGTCGCAGGCTTTTTGCCCGGAGGCGCTGTCAATTGCCTAACCTGGCGTTCGAGTTCGGCAAGCCGCCCGCGCAATTCGGCGTTCTCCTCTTCGGCCCGTTCAGCGCGTTTTGTGAGATTGGTATCGTAGCGCCACCAGTTCAAGCCTATCTGCTCGGCTTTGTCTATCGAGCAGATGAGCAAGCGTATCTGTAATGTCAGTAGTTCTACGTTTGCGAGCGACACTTTGATGTCGCCCGCTATAACCAACCCCTTATCGAGAATCCGGTCCAGCACGTCCACCAGTCCCGGCGGACGAGATGTGATTAAACTTGATCGCTCACTCGACAATAATTTGCTCCTCCGCGAAGTAGTGACGGGTGATAAGCAAGAAGCAACTTTTAATGCTTGTCGCTCGTCATTGCGCTTAAATCAAACGACCGATGGGTCCGAGGTCGAGATTGAGGTCTTCACTCGACAGCCCGAACTGCGCTTTCAATTCTTCCATCTTTTCTTCGAGTTTCATCAAGGCGAGACCCAGTTCTTCGATTTGCTCTGGCGACAAATCGCCGCCTTCCATTCTGCGGACTGCCTGTTTCTCCAGCAAGCGTCGTATGAGCTCTATCAAGCTCAAAACGAGTTTAGCCAATCCTTGCTCTACTGATCTGGCATCAATGTTGATTCGCTCAGGTAAGCTTTCAGAGACATGCCGGAGTTCTTCTAAGAACTCCTCTGCGTGCGCAGTCTCTACCTTCGACTGGATTGACGAAGGAAACACTTCTCCCACCTTGATTATCTCCAAGCTGCGTCCACGCAACTCTCAGACATTACCCTGAATCAGGCCAACATTCAAGAGTCGAGATTACAGAAACTGTACGGCGGCCAGATTCCGCTCGTCAAAAAGCGAAGCTCGCCGCGCTCTTTGCGCGCGTCTGCGAGCCGTTCATTGTACTGGTCGAGCCTTGCGCGCTCGACCAGATGCGAGACTGTGACAGCCATCGCGGGACTGGGAAGCACTCGCGCGGCTGATTCGCGTACAGTGTCGCCCAGCCGCTCGCCGAGCCACGCGGCCAACTCTTCTGCTCGCGCCTTGAGCGCCTTGTCGCCGATTATCTCGCGCCGCTTTGACTGGAGAAAACTGGCCCCCGGCCCCATTGCCTCATCTCTGTTTTTGTGGCGCAAACGTTCGGCCATCTCTACGCCCGCCTGCCTTATAGTTTCCGCATTCCAAAGGATCTTTACAGACATCTCGACCGAGCCGCGCACTCGCGCAAGCTGAGAAAACAGTTCGTCATGGTGCTTTGTAATATAAGCTTCAAGTTGTCTGTCGCTCACAACCGCGCCGAAGCGAAAGGGGAGCGGTGTTGTGTGATCGAGGATTTGCCGAATGACGCCATCATGCAGGAATGCGTTTTCGCGTGTGACTTCCGCCCGTTCGCCGTCGAAATGACTTACGACTGCACGAATTGATTTGTAATCAATCAATCGCGTTGCCGCTTCCTGAACGCCGGACACGGATTCAAGCGCGGCGGGCGTGATTTCATCGCTCAAGCAGTATGCGTAGAAGTTCATCTGTAGCCCGACCGTGAGGGAGGGCGAAGCCGCGCCCTTGCTGACGCGCGGGCTACTGCCGCTCATCACTCGTCACTTTCTTTCTATTATCAAGCACTTCGTCTATCGCTTCGACCGAGCCGAGCAGGAGATTCAAGCCTACGAAGATGAGATCAATGTCTGCGACAGAGATGGTTATCTCGCCTGCTATGACAAGCCCGCGATTGAGCACGTGATCGAGCGTCTCCAGTAGCGATAGCTCTTCCAATTGTTCAATGTCGTGATCAGACATTTCGTTACTCACCTGATCGATCTGCAAAATTGTAAGCGGGCCACGGCCCGGTCAATTCGAGCCTGAATCCGGAAGCGGCATATTTTTCGGCCATCGTTTCAGCCGCGCCGCGAAATTCATCAAAGCGCTCGCGCGAAACCAGAAACGCAAGCTTAGCCGCCGCTTCGCCTTGCTCTGTGGTCTCATCTTTCAACACGCGCAATCGCGAAGCCCCGTCGCTGAAGGTCGCAAGCTCGCGCTCTATCCCGCTGGTCGCGCGCTTGATTTCAACACGTGCTTCATCTGCTCTGAGAGCTTCAATCTTTTTCCTCAACAGGTAAGCCTGACCGGGCGAAGCCGTCGCCGCCTGCTCGGCAAACTCTCGGAGTCGCGGGCTGATCGTCGTCATGACTTCCATCAACGTGGCGCGCGTGACATAAACGTTGACGCCCCATTCTTCTTTTCCCCTGAGCCGCTCGACGATGCTTAGAAACTCCGCGTGATTTTCCGCAAGCATCTGCTCTACGCGATCACGCCGCAAATAGATTGTGCCGAACCGCAGAGGGATGACGCTTGCGCGACGGGCGAAATGCTCAACTACCTGTTCGTGCCGCATCACGCGGACTGCTGCCCACGATGCATTGCCGAGTCGCTCTTCAAGCGCGCCTTCTCCATAGTCGGCAATCGGCACGGCGCTCAAAATCGCTCCGAGACCTGAGTCGGCAACCATTTCAATCCGCGCGTCGCTTTCGATTGCGCCGGGCAGGTCTTCTTCGATCAAGGGCGCAAGCAGCTCGCTCTCGCCTATGCAATAGACATAAAGCGCGCTCGCTTTCTTAGGCTTCCTTGCCTTACTGCTCTTTTTTTTAGACCCGTGTGTGCTCATTTGTCTTCGTTTTGCCAGTGAGCGAAATGTTCACTCAGCAGTTTGCGCCCTCGTATGTCGCGCGGTTGTTGTGGAGCTAACATCAACTGACACGAGCGAGCCAGTGTGCGACGGAAATCCTTGATGACGCGCTGTTGAGCGCGACGGCGCGCGGCGCAAAACTCGCACGCCTGGGCAGCTCGTTCCGGCACAACATTGTTTATCAGCAAATGCCCTAGAGGAACTTTGAGCCGTTCCAGCGTTTCAGTCAACCTTATGGTTTCTTCAAAGCTCATTCGTTCAGGTATTGCCACGCCGACAAACTCGCACTTGTCTTTATCGATCAGCAACGCGGCCACACGCTTGATGCTTTTCGAGAGCGCGACTAGTTCTTCTGCCAACCCATCCCATCGCACCAGCCCTTTGTATTTTAACAAGAGCTTGATGAATGTGCGCACCCAAGACAGAGCGACCGAAGGCAATTCCAGAAAACGAATCAAATGGCCGGTCGGCGCTGTGTCTAAAACAATCGAGGTGTAACGGCCTTCATCGAGCAAATCGCTTATCACGCTCAAGGCCGCGATTTCATCAATGCCGGGCGGCGCAAGTTCTATAACCTTGCGCATCGCTTCGCGGTCGAATTGAATCTCCCATCGCGACCCTGCCGTCAGAGAGTCGAACAACTCGTCGCTCCAGCGCCGGAAGCGTTCTTTCAATCCTTCAAGCCACCGGGCCGGGTCAATTTCCATTGCGTCAAGATTCTTTTGACCGGCAACCTCGCGCTTCAACTCGCCTACGCGCTCGTCGAAACTGTCAGAGAGCGAATGCGCAGGGTCTGTTGAAAAGACGAGCACGCGCGCTTCGGCATCTCTTTCAGCAATCGCAATCGCCGCCGCCGCTGCCGCCGTCGTTTTGCCGACACCGCCTTTGCCGCCGAAGATTAGAAGAAAGGGCGAAGGGGTGAGGGGGTGAGGGGGTGAGGGGGTGACTGAGAGACGAGGAGACTTTATCGTCATCAACCTATCGCTGCTTTTCCCCTTCACCCCCTCACCCTCTCTCCCCTTCACCCCCTCATCTTCGCCCCACGCATGGCTTGCGAAGCGGCGCAACGCATCAAAGCCGCGCACCTCTTCTGCAAGCAGCGGAACTTCGCCGAAGTGTAGAGAATTGAACTGGCGGGCTATCTGTTTGAGGTAAGGTTTCTGGCTGCGCGTGCGCGTGCGGCAATACGGGCAATCATCGTGCTCGCGTTCTATGCGGTTGATGATGATGTCTGTGACGGGCACGCCTTCCTGTTTCAGCAAATCAAAATAACGAGCAGTCTCTTCAATGCTCATCGCTTCGGGGATGGTGACAAGAGTGAAAGCGGCACGCTCCGAATCGTATAGCATCCCGCGCACGCGAGCGATTTTTTCATCCAGCTCGCGCAGGAAAATTTCTACTTCATCTTCGTGACGGGCGCGATCTCGCACGAATTGCGCGATGATGTAGCGATGTTTTTCGGCGAGGCGATCAAGCGCGCTCAACCAGCCTGTGAAGACCTCAGGCAAGCGGAGCATTCGAGAAGTGTGGCCCGACGGAGCCGTGTCAATCACTATGCGCGTGTAGGACTCTGAATGGTCGAGGTCGCTCAATTCAAAAAGGGCCATGACTTCATCGAGGCCGGGAAGCGACAGATCAAGCAACTCATTTATATCGGTTTCGTCCAGCAGCGTCCCGCGATCAGCTATCTCTTTAAGCACATCGCGATGCTTCGCTTTGAACTGTTCAAGCGCGGCGCTTGCGTCCATCTCTCGCGCTTCGAGGCGCGACTCACCTCGCCGCGCTACTTCCACGATGCGGTCGCCTATCTCTACGCCTAAACTGTCAGAAAGCGAATGCGCAGGGTCTGTGGAAAACAACAGTATGCGTTCTGGCGTGCTGGCGTGATCGAGCAGAAACAGCGCGGCGGCAGAAGAGGCAGTCGTTTTGCCGACGCCGCCTTTGCCGCCGAAGATCAATATGCGATGCGTGAAGGGGTGAAGGGGTGAAGGGGTGTAAGAGGGATTAGCGCGTGCGCTGTTTTTTTTCTTCTTCACCCCTTCACCTTTTCACCTCTTCACCCCTTCATCTTTATTCGTCCCTTTCCCAGAATCCACCCTCGTCATCTCCGCCCGCCTCGATGACCATCGAAGTTGATTGAGCGGTGTGAATTTGATCCATCATTTCAAGCTGGCGCATTTTGATTGCGCGCAGTCGCGCGAATAGCTCTGCTTCGCGCTCGGTGAATTCTTCTTCGGAAACCTCTTCAAGTTCGAGGCGCATTTGCAGTTCGAGCAACTGCTCTTTGATTACAGATTCGTCGTTCAGTTCCTGGTCGGCGAGCTTTTGAAGCTGGCCGAGGATGAACCTGAAGCCACTGAACGGAAGCAGCAGCAGATCGTCTATGAAAAGCATTGCGCCATCACCTCAGCACGGCTTCCGACTGCGCTTCGCCGCGTTCGAGTTTCAATCTGATATGAACGAAGTTGTAAGGCGGCCACGGCCCGCTGTACTTGAACGAGAGCTTGCCTTCGTACTTAGCTGCGATCTCTTTAACCTTCTGATCGAATTCGGCTTCGCGGTCTCGTTCGAGAAGGAAAGCCGCGTTCATGATCATCTTGTCGCCGATGGGTTTGTTGGCGCGCGAGGCTACGGCTGTGTTTTGCAAAACGGCGTAGACTTCGCGCACGTAAGCGTCGGCTTGTTCCGATAGCGCGCTTTCGACAAGGCGGCCAAGCTGCATTCTCGCAAAATAAGTCGAACCCGTAGCTCGCGAAGTGATCTGCTCTTTCAGGTTTCGTATCTCTTCGTTGTTCTGCTCGATTTCGGCGATGACCCGGTCGCGGTCCCAGTTAACCTTCAACCCGAACTCGACCTTGCCTTCCATCTTTGCGAACACGTCGTGCAGGGCGTCATAGGTTCCGCGCATCAATTCGATTATGTCCTGTTCAGTGCGAAACAGCGCGCCGAAAGCCATCGGCAGAACAGTGAATTCGCGCATGACGGTTTCGTTCACCTGCTCGTGAGTGAAGACGTTCTCGCGCGTCGGGTCGTATACGATCAGCGGAGTGTTCGAGACGACTGCCGCGAGGTCTTCATAATGAATTGTATATACGCCATCGCCGCGCCCACCTATGCCGATATGGCCGAACGCGCGCGGTTCTTTCGAGTCAATGATGCAATAGACGTATTTGCCTTCTGCGACGGGGGCCGGAGTGGATTGTTCTGATTCAGCGGTCATGACTTTTTGGAACCTCGATGCTGAAAGGATTGGTTTACGTCCGCGCTCGAAGCTGCCGGACCGGTTCGTTATAACAACTCTTGGAAACTTGAAATGACAGCCGCAGCCCGGCTCGACCAATCTTGCCGGGCAATTTAATATGCGTCCAACGTGGCTATGGTACAACCAATCGCCAACATTGACAACTATCTTTAATTTAAGGTTTTGACTCCTCAAGCAGTTCGGCCAGGTGTTGCTTCCAGATTTCCGGAAGCGAATGTGTGCCGTGCCCGCGCGTCCGGTCGCTCGTTGGGATAAGCACGAATCGCCCGCGTTTGACTCGCTTGATTTCTCGCTCCATCACGCCAAGCTCAGGCGGGTTGACCTGATCGTCCGCAGAATTGATTGCTACAAGCCGAGCGCGGATGCTTTCGAGTCGCGGCGCGGGGTCGTAATCGCGCGAGGCGTCGAACTGGTAAATCATGTCATTAGCATCGGTGTTTGCGAGCCGCGCTCGCACTTGATCTTCAAGCAGCTTGTCGGCTGCATCTCTGGTCGGCGCTTGCTTCTGCAATTGCAGCGGGCTTGCCGACATCATCATCAATCCATAGATCGCCGCAGTAAGTCCGCGAGGCGGCGTCTTGTATTCGCCGTTGTTGAAATCAGGGTCGCTCGTGATCGAATTAATTATCATCCTGCGACGCATTCGATTGAGTCCCGCAATCTGAACGGGCAGGCTGGCAAGCGGCATCAGCGCGTCCATGAAATCAGCGTACTTCTCGCCCCACACCCACGTGTGCATGCCTCCCATCGAAGTCCCCATCACCAGTCGCAGATGATTTACCTTCAGCTCACCAGTCACAAGCAGGTATTGAGCCGTCACCATGTCGTTGTAGTTATAATGCGGGAACCGCATGTGCAAACCGTTGCTCGGTTTGCTCGACCCGCCGTGCCCGATTCCGTCGGGCAGGATGATGAAATACTTTGTCGCGTCGAGCAGTTGCCCCGACCCGAACAGCGCGCCTGCGAATTGCTGAGATAGAAACTGCTGTCCTGAGCCGCCCGTGCCATGCATTATGAGCACAGCGTTGCGTACAACGCCTGACTGATCACGCGCAGGCGTTCCAATAGTGCGATAGTGCAGCTTCAGTTCCGGGAGCGATTCGCCGCTTTCAAATTTGAAATCGCGAATGGTGAAATCACCCTGCGCCGGAGTCGGATAGCTTTGCCCCATCGCGACAACACACGCACAGAGCGACACGACGAGACCAAAGAAAAATTTCTTTATCATTGCCTCGGCTCCTTTCGGTGTTTATCAAGCGGTCAGCGTTTTCATTAAAGCTTCGTGCGCGTAAGGGATGATGACTTCGGCAATCAGCATGCCATCTTTCTTTATCGAAGCCACGCCCGCAGCTACGGCTGTGCGCACGGCTCCGACCTCGCCCGTCAACACGACCAGCCCTTTGCCTCCGGGCTGATTGCGCGCTTCGATCAGCGTGATGGCCGCAGACTTCACAGCCGCATCGCCTGCGTAGATGGCCGGAGCAACTTCTTTCGTCTCGATGATGCCGATGGCTTCCATTCGCTCTACTTTCACTCGGCCTTTGATCGCGGGCGCAAGCTCGGGGTGCGCGTTCTGAATGATGAAATGATCGAGCACGGTCGAGTCTGCCGCCCTGAGACCGGCTCTCAGAGCCGCTTCCACGTCAGCCACTCTTCCGCCGATCATTATCAGGTACTTGCCGCGTGGAATGATTGCGGTCATCAACAGCTCTACGTCGGCCATCTTCATCATTGCATCAACAGCTTCGATGCCGCGAGCTATCGAGCTTGTTTCTACGAAGCCTATGCACGGGTTGCGATTAGTAAGATTGTTTGCGCTCATGGTTACCTTTCAGTATCGGCGAAAGTATAAGCACGCCGCCGCTTTGATTGCAACGGGAACTGCGATTTGCTATCTTCCACGCGTCAACCGTCACTGCCTCGCACAACTTTTCTTTTATCCGGGAGCGCTTATGGATAAAGAAGAAATCTCGCGCCGCATATTTCTCATAAAGTCATGCGCGGGTGTCAGCGCTGCATGGCTCGCCGCGCGTTGGCCCGAAGTTTTGGCCACCGGGCAGCACGCGCACGAAGCCGCCAAGACCGAGCGGCAGGTCAAATTTGAATTCTTCACCGCAGAGCAAGCACTGGAAGTCGAAGCCGTTGCTGCCCAGATCATTCCAACCGACGACACGCCCGGCGCGCGTGAAGCGCGCGTGATCTATTTCATTGATCGCGCGCTCACTACGTTCGACAAAGATAAACAGCCGCTTTACCAAAAAGGTATCGCCGCGCTTCAGGCTAAGGCGAAAAATAGATTCTATGACTTGAACTCCGCGCAGCAGATCAAATTGCTCAAGGGCATTCAACTGACCGAGTTCTTTCAACAAGCGCGAACGCACACGATCATGGGATTTTTTGCCAATCCCGAATACGGCGGCAACTACGACCGGATGGGCTGGAAGCACATAGGCTTTGAAGATCAGTATTACTTCAAGCCGCCTTTCGGTTTTTACGACCGCCAGTACAAATAAGACTCGCGCGGAGGTCGAGGCTATGAATCAAGAACAGCCGAAGTATGAGCCGTCGAGCGAAGTTGATTTCGTGATCGTGGGCGCGGGCGCGGCGGGCGGTATAATCGCGAAAGAATTATCGTCGGCAGGATTTCGCATCGTAGTGCTTGAGCAGGGGCCGTACCTCAAGGAAAAAGATTTCGAGCACGACGAATTAAAGACCTACTTTCAGGGCGCGCTTGTCAACGACTTCAAGCTTCAGCCGAACACGTTTCGCAAAAAAGAATCGAGCAAAGCTAACCAGCAACAGGCCGTTCTTTACGGGCGAATGATCGGCGGCGGGACTGTCCACTTCACGGCGAACTACTGGCGCTTTCACGAAATTGATTTCATCGAGCGCAGCAAACTCGGGCCTATACCCGGCACAGGCTTTGCCGATTGGCCCATCACTTATGCAGACCTTGAGCCGTATTACACAAAGGCCGAATGGGAGCTTGGCGTGTCGGGGCTTGCGGGGGCCAACCCGTTCGACCCGCCGCGCTCGCGACCGTACCCGGTGCCGCCGCTTCCCATCAAATCGTCGGGCGCGTTACTCGAACGTGGCGCGCGCAAGCTCGGCCTTCACGCCGCGCCAGCGCCGATGGCCATACTGTCTCAGCCGTATAACGGGCGCAATGCATGCACTCATTGCGGATTTTGCGAAGGCTTTGGCTGCGAGGTCGGAGCGAAATCTTCGACGCTCGCAACAGTCATCCGAGTGGCTGAAAAAACCGGCCTATGCGAAATTCGCCCCGGCAGCTATGTGCGAAAAATCGAAACGGACAAAAGCGGGCGCGTCGCGGGCGTGATCTATTTCGACGAGAAGAAGAACGAGATTTTTCAAAAGGCGAAAGCTGTCGTCGTGTGCGCGAACGGGGCGGAAACCCCGCGACTACTGTTGATGTCGAAATCGAATCTCTTTCCGCAGGGGCTTGCTAACGGGAGCGGGCTTGTAGGCAAGTATCTGATGTTCAACGGCAGCGCGTTTGCCGGAGCCTTGTTCGATCAACCGCTCAACGAATACAAGAGCGTCGTCGTGACCAGAATAATTCATGATTATTATGACACAGACCCAAGGCGCGGGTTTTACGGCGGCGGCGGGATAGATTTCAGGTTCGATTATCAGCCCATGACTTTCGCTCTTAACGGGCTGCCGCCGGACGCGCCGCAATGGGGCGCTGATTTCAAGGCGATGCTGAAACAGTACTACACGCGCTCTGTGTTTTTGTACGGGCACACAACTTCGCTGCCTGTGAAGACCAACAGCATATCGCTCGATACGGAAGTGAAAGACGCATGGGGTTTGCCTGCCTTGAGAGTTACCTACAAAGATCACCCGGACGACATAAAGACGATGAAATTTTTTCAGCAGCGCGGGCTTGAATTGCTCGACGCCGCCGGAGCGAAAAAGAAATGGAGTTATCCAATAGCTGAGCAGACCTTCGGAACTCACCTGCTCGGCACTTGCCGAATGGGCGATAAGGCCGAGTCTTCGGTCATCAACAAGTACCATCGCGCGCACGATGTATCGAATCTTTTCTTATGTGACGGCAGCAGCCTGGTGACATCCGGGCGAGGCCAGCCGACCTGCACGATTCAAGCTCTGGCTTTTCGCGCAGCCGACAATATCATCAGAATGGCTAAGAGCGGAGAAATTAAGTAGAGGTTGCACACCTGAAAGTCGATGTCCAGATAAAGAAGAGAATATGCAATTTTCAGTATGGATACTTCAGCCGAAATCAATCTGGTATATCAAGAGCCATCTGTAGAGCTTTGTTTAAGCCGTCAATTTTTTCAGGAGACAGCGTGCCGACGTAATGTGTCAATGCCGATTTCGGTAAGCTTACCAGTTCGTCGCAGTGGATACTGCTCTCGTGCTTCAAACCTTCTTCAATCCCAATCAGTACTTGTGTTGATAATCCGTGATGCGCCGAATAAACAGGAGCGCAAATCACGGTTGAGAAACGCGAGTCTATCAGGACTTGTCGGCTTATTACTACGAATACTCTGAATCTTTTAGGGTCTCTTGAAGATGGGTTGGAAACTCTATAGAGATCGCCTCGCTTCACAAAGTCACCTGATAATCGAGAACATCTAGCGCCTCTTGATTGAGATCGTCAGCATAATAATTGATTATTTCAAGGTCTTTTGCATTTTGCTCATAGCGAGTTATCTGAGCAACGTAAAATTGAAGCGCCGCTTCGATAAATTCCGAGCGATTCTTGTATTTGCCAGATAGCGCGTCAACTGTTTTTAATAAGTCTTTGTCTACAGTGATAGAGGTTTTGACTTTCATAGACTCACGATAAAGTGTCTGAGCCAATTCGTCAAATTAAGTGCCGCTACAATCAACTCGCGGCTGCTGTAAATCGGCGGTCTAACCTCTACTCCGTTGCGTAACGATGGCGGCTGGCGTAAGAGTAAGCCGTGTAGGCAGAGATAAGATGGCACGCCCAGCCGAAAAGTCCGCCCGTGCCGAGCCAGATGCCCGGGGTCACGATCAGCCAGAATATGCCGCGCAATATCTTGCCATTGTAGATTTGACCTACGCCTGGAATGAAGAAACTCAAAATTGCTGCTATCCCTGGGTCTCTCATTTTTCCCTCCCGTATTTATGATACGAGTAATCCGGGGGTGAAGTTCATCGAAGGGGAATCACCCTCTGCACTCCTGACGTCTATCTTCCATTCTTGTTATCATTGCGGATCACTGCGTAAATAATTGCATTCGATCAACAATCCTGCTGCGTACTAATGCATGGTGGGGTGGGAAGGGACTTACACATTGGAAAAGGCTACGGAAGCCCAACTCGAACAAGCGCTGGCACGCTCGGCGTTGGGCGATCAGTTGGCCTTCGCAGAAATTGTTCGCCAGCACCAGGGAATGGTCTTCAGCCTTGCCTGTCACTTTCTGCGAGACCGGTGGCTGGCAGAGGAGTTGGCTCAAGAAGTGTTCCTGAACCTCCACCAGAACCTCTCTGCTATCAAGAGTCCGGCCCACCTCACGTTTTGGCTGCGTAAGGTGACGAGCCATCGCTGCATAGATCAGACTCGCCGTCAGAAGGTGCGCCCGCAGGTGAGCCTCGATGACGTGCCGGAGCCTGTGGCGGAGACAAGCGAAGGCGACTTCATGCTTTCCGATATGCTGCGTCGAGTCGTTGACACGCTCCCTGAGAAAGCGCGTATGGTCGTTGTGCTTCGCTATCAGGAAGACCTCGAACCGGCTGAAATTGCCCGCGTGCTTGATATGCCGGTCAACACCGTGAAGAGCCATTTGCGGCGGTCGCTTGCGCTGTTGCGCGACAAGTTGAGCCGCTCGTTAGGAGAAGTACAAGTATGAGCCGTCTTGATGATGAACTGAAAATAGCGTTCCGTCGCCAGGAGCCGTCGCCGGATTTCACCGCGCGGCTGATTGAGCGAATCAACTCGTCGCCCGAACCGAGTCCCAGCCTCCGGCAACGCCTCGCGGCTTGGTTTTCGATGCCTCGATTTCGCTGGGTCGCCATAGGCGCGACTGCTGTAATGCTTATCGCAATCGGCGCGTCGCAATACGGCAGGCTTCGTCAAACGACGGTCAAAGAGAGCGGCAAGATTGCGGCGGTCAATCCGGCGATCATGGGAGTTGATCAAATTAATGGGTGGGGTGATAACGCTCCGAAACTTGCCGTCATCAAACGGCCCGGCACGAACATACACGAACCAAGGAAGACTAGAGCGAACGGGGTCGCAATCAGACGAGAGCCGCGCCCCAGCCCCGAAGCGGAAGCCGCAAAGGAACGAGTGCTGTTTGCGCTTCAGATTGCCAGCGCAACTTTCAATGACGCGCAGAAAGCGATTCAGGACGATGGCCCTAAGGATAAACCGGAGCCTTTGAATAATAGATAGCGTGAAAGGAATCTTATGAAATTGCTTAATACATATTTGAAAAAAGCCATGACGGCTGGCCTGCTGTTGCTAGGTCTTGCTGTGACGCAGGCCGAAGCGCAGGATGCTCGCTTACAGCTCGGCCAACTGGACCGTTTTGCCGATGTCGCGGACAAGGTGATTGACGTGACAGTAGACGAGGGGTTGATAAAGCTTGCGATGGCGGCTTTTAAACCGGAACGTTCGCCTGATGAAGCGAAGATTAAAGAGATACTCTCAGGTTTGAAGGGCGTCTACGTCAGGCGGTTCGAGTTCGAGAAGGAAGGCCAATACTCCCCGGCAGACGCCGAATATATACGCGCGCAACTCAACATGCCCGGCTGGACGAGGATTGCCAACGTCCGAAGCAAACGCGAAGGCAGCTATGACGTTGTGATGATGTATGAAGGAAGCATCATCAAAGGAATCGCGGTGCTTGCGGCGGAGCCTCGCGCGCTGACGGTTGTCAACGTCGTCGGCACGATTGACATTGCGAAGTTCCGCGAGCTTGAAGGCAAGTTCGGCATTCCGAGTTTCGGACTTGAGCAGATGACCGGCATCGGCGTCACCGTTAAAGATAATCGCAGAAATAAATCGCCAGAAGACGAAGATCAGAATAAACAAAACGATGACAAAATCGTGGTAACTGACAAGCGCACCGAAAAGAAGCCGCCTCAGTTGATCAGACCGGAAAAGCCACCTCAGGAGCAATAAGCGATGACAATCAAAAAGCGATTTCTACAAGTCGTAATCATAATCGTGCTGTTATCGCTTGCAAGCGGCCCGGCTTTAGCGGGGGACAAGAGTTTCAGCACGGTCGTCAAACACATAAAGTCGAACTACAACGGCAAGCAACAAAGCTTCTTCGGGATGATGATGTTCGCGCGCATGGCCGTGAAGATGATCAAGCCTGCAGGCGTAAAGAATTTCAAAGTAGTCCTGCTCAGAGAGCTAGATTATTCGCGCGGCCCGCGCCCCGGACAAAGCGAGTTTCATTCTTTCATACGAAGCAAGATTGAGCCTGTGTGGTCGCCGCTCGTCCAATTCAGTTCGCCGCGCGAGAAGCAATGGACATACGTCTACGTGCTGCACGAAAAAGAAGATTTAAAGATACTGGTCGTGACGATGCAACGGGCTGAAGCTGTCGTCGTTCAGGCGAAGGTCAGCCCCGAAAAACTGATCGAATTCATGAACGACCCGAAGATAATGGGCATATCGCTCAAGCACGAAGAAAAGCCGAAAGATTATCAGGAAGCGACGGACGAAGATGATGATGATGAGGATGAAGACGAGCATCCTACCCCGCCTGCGAAAGCAAAGCCGCCGAACCTCGATGGCAAAGGCGCGATGAAATAATCTGGAAAGCACGAACCGCGCGAGCTAGGACGCAGCCTGCGTCCTAGCTCGCTTCAGTTTATCCTCAACAATTGTGTGATTAATTTGATGAGAGATTCGATTTGCACAGGCTTAGTTGCGGCAGCAGTTCCTCCGGCTTTCATCGCATCCGCCAAAACGCCGCTATGTTGAGCGCTCGTTACTAAGACAGGCGTATCTTTGGTCTCAGTCTGACTCCGCAATATTTTTATCAACTCGATTCCATTAAGGTTAGGCATCTGAATGTCTGAAACTATCAAATCGGGCTGAATAGTCTTGATAATATTGAGAGCGGCTTGCCCATCCTCGGCGCAGGCGATCACAAAGCCCTCGGCTTCAAGCACTGTCTTGAGCATAAAGCGGGCGTCTGCATTATCATCAACGATGAGGATGAGGGGGGGCATGCCGAGAACTCCTGTCTTAGCAAAAAGTTCTCACAAGCTTTCACTGACAGTTTCGCCCGCCCGCCTGCAATAGTCAACTGAGCGAACTTATGTCGTGTGATTATCGTGATTGGCTTTCGCGTTGCCAGAGCCTGACATGATATGATTGATACGTGCAGCAAAGATCAAAACATTCCCGGATGCAGGCGCTGATCCTTTTTTGTGCGCTTACCGGAGTCTATCTTTCGAGCATCATTGGCCTGTTGATTTCTCCTGTCCAGGTCAGCTCTGCTGCGTCGGGTCACATAATTTTACTTGCCCGGTTATCGCTTACCGATTCTGCCATCGTTCGCTTGGAGAAGCGCGCTCTGAATCTGGAGAGCAAAACCTTCAGGCGGCAAACGCCTGTCGCTTTGCTTCATTCCAGCAGTGAGCTTGGATTGCTTGTTGTTCAAAACGAACAAGCCCGCGCTTTTCAAGATGAGCGATGTAATTTCCTGACCGCTATTTCGCCTCCCAGTGATCGCGCTCCTCCGCGTCCATCTGTTTAAACGGCTTAATTCTAAATTGTGTAGCTCCGTAGAAGCGACCTGTCTATAGTCGTCAAGCTATGAAATTTTGCAGCCCCGTAGGAGCGACCTGTTGATTGCGAGGTCGCGGATACGGAGCTACAGAAAACGGGTCTCTTACTGCTTCTATAGACAGGTCGTTCCTACGGAACTAAAGCTAAATGATTCATTAATTGCTTGCGCGTGAATGCGCCAAAGACGTCAAAGGGGAGTATTATGAGTTCAGAGATAATCATTGTAGTGGTTTTATGCGCGATTGCTGTCGGTTTTATCTTGTGGGTAAGAATGAACGACGAACGCCACAAGAAAAATCAGAAACAGCAAAAGAGCGAAAGCCAGTCTCAATGAAAAAGTCCGAAATCAATCGGGGGGCCTGTGGCTCCCCCTAACCGCAGGAGTAATAAAAGTGAATCCGATCTGGACGCAGATGATATACAATTCAGTCAAAGACGCGATGAAGATCTGTACGCATTGCAAGAAAGCATCGGTCTATCAGTTGAAACGACCGGGGCAGTATTACAAGTGTCGCTACTGCGGGCATAAGTTCAAAGAAAAAGGAAAGTAATTTACGCCTCACCAAATTGCTTTGCCCGATGAGCGGCAGATCGCGCGTTTGTGTCCAGAAAAATTCGTGTGAAAGGTTATCTTCATGTCTACCATCAGAGAATCGAATCTTCCCGGCGTCGGCCACAAGTTTCAGATTGAAGCTACGAGCGGCGACCGGCTGACCATAGTGATACACGACGACGGCACGCGTGAGCTTTATCATTTCATGCGCAAGACTCCTGACAAGGTCGCTTCGGTCGTCACCCTCACAGACAGCGAAGCACGCCAGGTCGCAGGCATCATCGGCGGGTTGACCTACGTGCCTAAAGCTCTGCCCTCGGCAGAGATAGTTTTAGACGATCTTTTGCTCCAGTGGTACACGATTGAGCCGGGATCATATTGCATCGGAAAGACTATTCGCGACCTTCAGATTCGCACAGTCACCGGCGCGTCCATCGTCTCGCTGATCGAGCCGGACAGAGTGAAGCGAACCAACCCTGAGGCCGACACCATGCTCAACGAAGGGGCGACGCTCATCCTTGCAGGCGACCGTCGAACCATTGATGCGCTCAAGCGACTTCTCGTTCATGGAAAGGCGGGTTAGCAGATGGATCACCTTGTCTTTGAAGTCGGTCTGGCGCTGGCGCTGGTGGCGGGCGCTGTGCTGCTTGCTGCAAGGTTTCGTTTCTCAAACGTCCCGCTGCTGATATTGATAGGGATGGCGGTCGGCCCGCACGCCCCAAAAATCTGGATAATGGATTTTCGTTTCATCGAGAGCGCCCCGCTCATCGAATTTATGGGGCGCGTAGGCGTGTTGTTCCTGCTCTTTTATCTCGGCCTTGAGTTTTCTGTAAAGCGCTTGATCAAATCAGGTCGCTCGATAGTAGTAGGCGGCAGCATCTATATCATCATCAACTTCGTCGCCGGACTCGGCTACGCTTTATTGATGGGGTGGCCTGTGCTGGAGGCGCTGGTCGCAGCCGGAATCACCACCATCTCGTCGAGCGCCATAATCGCCAAAGTTCTGTTCGATCTGCGCCGCACGGCCAACCCTGAAACCGAGCTGATCTTAGGCATCACCATGTTTCAGGACATCTTTCTGGCCCTCTATCTTTCGCCCATCTCAGGCATTATCTTAAGCGGCGCGACTTCGCTTGGCGGTGTGTTGACCTCTTCGGCCATCGCGCTGGCTTTCATATTCGGCCTGATCGTTTTAGGAAGACTGGCTACGCCCCTGTTGAATCGGTTTTTTCGCATCCCTTCAAACGAAGCATTCTTATTGACACTGTTTGCGAGCCTGTTTTTGCTGGCCGGATTCGGCGAAACGATTCATGTGGCAGAGGCCGTTGGCGCGTTGCTTTTGGGGTTGGTTCTCTCAGAGACCGAGCACGGTCAGCGAATCGAACAACTGATCGTGCCGTTTCGGGATTTCTTCGGCGCTCTTTTTTTCTTCAGCTTCGGGCTGACTATCGATCCGCTCACGTTGGGCGGTGCCGTTTGGATAGCGCTTGGTGCCGTGATTGTGACGCTTGTGGGAAACGTCGCCGCAGGAATACTGGCGGGCAGAAGCGCAGGACTTTCACCTGAGGCTTCGATGAACATCGGATTGACAATCGTTTCGCGCGGCGAATTCTCGATCATAATGGCTGAACTTGCAAAGACGGGGAACCTGCTGCCCGTGCTTCAACCGTTTTCGGCCCTCTACGTTCTCATACTTGCGGTGCTTGGGCCGCTGATGACTAAAGAATCGGAGCGCATTTACAACCTATCCGCAAAACTCTTCAGATGGCGCAAGCGCAAGGCGAGCGAAAGCGAAGCAGAGGCGATTTGACGTAGCGAAGCCGACTTTCTAATTTGCAGCACGCGCAATTCATGTCAGACTTGCTACATTCGGGCAAGTATTATAAGTCACTGCCTACGGGGTCAAGGCTTTTCAGGAAAACAATATTGAGCTGTATCTATGCAGAAATCTGAAGAAGTACCTGAAGTACTTGTTAAGTCGGGCCAGAATACCAAGATAAAAATCGATGAGTTGATGCCTCTTGTTTATACGGAGCTGCGCCGTCTGGCAGGCGCTTATTTGCGGCGGGAACATCACAGCGGTACGCTGCAGACAACGGCAATTGTTCATGAGGCGTATCTTCGACTGATTGCCCAGAAAAATTTCAGGCTGGAAAGCCGCGCACAATTCTTCGGAATGGCCGCAAAAGTGATGCGCAACATTCTTGTAGATCATGCGCGCCAGCATCAGGCTGCAAAACGCAGCGGCGCACAACACAGAATCTCTTTAAGCAAAGCCGAGCGCCTCGGCGATAAATCGGATGTGGAGATAATAGCTCTTAATGATGCTTTGAACGATCTGGCCGCGATCAAGCCGCAGCATAGTCAGATCATCGAATTACGCTTCTTTTGCGGGCTAACGATTGAAGATACCGCCGAAGCATTAGGAATATCGCATGCGACAGTAGAGCGGAACTGGAATTTTGCAAGGGCATGGCTTCGTCGCAATATTAACAAATAATCCTTAACGCAAATCCTCCGGGAATGGAGTCAGTAAGTTGGAAAACTACGACTACTGGCAGCGAGTCGAAGACCTGTTTCATTCCGTGCTTGAGCGCAACCCGAGTCAGCGCGCCGCTTTCCTGTCGGAAGCCTGCGCTTCACAGCCGGAAGTCCTGGCGCAGGTCGAGGCCCTTCTCAAGGCCCACGAAGAGGCAGATAGCTTTCTTCAACCTCCCGACTTTGGCGGCACCTCTATGTTGTCAAAAGCTACTGACCGGCCATCTATTATAGGTCAGTCTTTAAGCCGGTTTAAGATCATATCGTTACTCGGCAGAGGCGGGATGGGCGAAGTTTATCTTGCCGAGGACACAAAGCTAAGGCGCAAGGTGGCTATAAAATCGCTGCCTGCCGGGTTGATGGGCGATGACCGCGCCAAAAAACGATTGATCAGAGAAGCAAGGGCGGCGGCCATGCTCAATCATCCGAATATCTGCCCCATCTATGAGATCGGCGAGGAAGACAATCAAAGCTTTATCGTCATGCAGTACGTCGAAGGAGATACTCTTTCCAGCAAGCTGCAAAAAAAAGAAGTAGGGTTGAGAGAATCCGTTGACATCGCAATACAGATAGCGGGTGCGCTATCGAGCGCGCACTCCAGTGGAATTATTCACAGGGATATAAAACCGCAGAACATAATTATCACGCCCGATGGGAAAGTAAAAGTATTGGATTTCGGACTGGTAAAGGCGCTTCCGCAGGATAATGAACCCGACGCCGAACGAGATTCGCAAGCCTTACTGACAGAGGCGGGAATAATCGTAGGCACGCCAGCCTATATGTCGCCCGAACAGGTGAAAAACGCTCCGCTGAATGCTTCCAGCGACCTGTTTTCCCTTGGCGCGCTGCTCTACGAATGCGTGACCAGCCAGCCAGCGTTTTCAGGCGACAGCTTTATGGAGGTATGCGCTCAAGTCATTCATGTTAACCCGCCGCCGCCTTCTCGATTCAACAAGTTTGTTCCGCCGGAACTTGAGAACGTTATTTTCAAGGCGCTGGCTAAGGATACCGGCAAACGTTATCAATCAGCCCTCGAAATCTTGACGGACCTGCGCGGAGTGCTTGAGACCTTTCAGCTTGAGCAGCCAGCTCACAGGACGCTTTCAAATCCCCCGCCTGTCACAACGCAGGTGAAGACGAGATCGCCCTTTCTCTCTTTTTTGCGAAGCACTCAACTCGAAACAGGTCTGTTCGTTCTGCTTGCCGTTGTGCTCGCCGTGTGGGTCGGTTTCTACTTCAGCGCGGCTCCCCGCATCAACCATCCCCTGATGCTCAACGGTTATACGAGCTGGGGAAAAATGCTTTATCCGATGGCGCATATTACAACGCCAGTAAGATTCTGACGCGATCCGTCAGCCTGGACGATAAATTCTCTCTGGCATACGCGCGATTAGCCGAGGCATGGCTGGAGATGGATTACCCCGATAAGGCAAAAGATGAGCTGTTGATTGCCACGTCGCTGATACCGGATCGTGAGCTGCTCGCGCAATCGGACGTGCTTTACATCAACGCCATTACAGCGACCGTGATGCGGGATTTTACCAACGCGGTCGAATATTATCGTCAGCTCGCAGAGATGGCCACAGGCGCGCAAAAGGCGTTCGCATATTTGGAACTCGGGCGCGCTTATCAAAAGAACGGAGAAGGGGACAAGGCGCTCGAAAGCTACCAGCAGGCGGTAACGCTCGACCCGCAGTATGCGGCAGCTTATCTGCGATCAGGTATTCTTTATGGCAGGCGACAGGAGATGCAAAAGGCCAATGAATCTTTCGACAAAGCCGAAACAATTTATCAGGCGTTGAGCAGCCTCGAAGGAGTTACGGAAGTATTATTTCAACGCGGATATCTTCTCAACAACGTGGACAAAACGGCGGATGCGCGAGCCCAATTGGAGAAGGCGCGCGGTATTACAGAGGTCACCGACTCCAAGCACCAGCGCATCAAAATCCTGTTGCAGTTGAACAGCCTTTCCTGCACCGAAGGCGATGTGGCGCGCGCCCGCCTGTATGCCGACGAAGCGATAGACCTGGCGCAAACCGATCACACGGAAGTCCTCGCCGCCGACGGCATTATAGACCTCGGCAACAGCTTTTTCCTGCGCGGCGAATTAGCAGAGGCCGAGAAGTATTTCAAGCAGGCGGCTGAATTTGCGCAGCGATCCAAAAGCCGCCGCACCGAAGCCAGAGGGATATTGTCGCTCGGAAGCTTGCTGATACAAAAGGGCGATATTGATGAAGGGCTGCCCTACATCGAACAGGCGCTCGACTTTTATCGTCAGGGCGGCTTCAAGAAGGAGACTTCACAGGCGCTTATACTGCTGGGGCGCGGCAACCGACAGAAGGGCAATTATAATGCTGCGCTTGAGGCTTTCGAGCAACAGCTTCATCTTGCCGAGAGAGCGGCGACCAGTCGCAGATGGCAGCTTCGCACTCAAGCATCGGAACCCTGCTGGGGTATTATCAGGAAAGGTACGCGGAAGCGCTTTCACATTTTGACGAAAGCTATAAGCTTAACAACGCGCTTGGCGCAAAATTGAATTCCGGCTACGACCTGATGAATCGCGGCGGAATGTTGTGGCAGCTCGGAAAATACCAGGAAGCACGAATCGCCTTTAATCAAGTTATATCGGCGGCCAATAATTCTGACACGCGCAACAAACACCTGCCGGCCTCGATATATTTATTGAAATCCCGGATGAGCTTAAGCGAGGAGCTGTTTGCAGAAACCGGAAAAAACAGTCAGCAAGCTTTCGATCTGGCCGGTACGGACTACAAAGATATAGCTGTCCAGGCTCAATATACTAAGGGACTGGCGCAGGCGCTATCGGGAATGGCGCGCGATGGAAAATCTATCTGTGAAGAGGCCGTCAATAAGGCAACGAACTCGGCAACCCTCGCCTGCTCGCAAACGCGATGTTAGCCCTCGCCGAAGCAATCCTTTTAACGGGCGATTGGCAGAACGCATCGGCGACCGCGCTGCGAGCGCAGGAAAGGTTTGCGCAACAGGGGGCCAAGATTCGAGTGGCGCTGATGGCTGCTTGCTGCGCGTGCAGCCGAACGCGCAGGCGACAGGGCCACGACCAACGCGCACGCGACCCGCGCAGCAGATGCGCTTTCACGCCTACAGCAGGAACTGGGCGAAGAGTATTACAGGAGTTATCTTTCGAGGCCCGATATTACAGGCTGCCGTCAGCAACTCGATAGAATACTGGCTGTAAATAAATGAAAGGGAACTTAAATCATGCCAGCTAAGAAACAGGTCGAAAAAAAGAACGTCGTTGCGTCAAAGAATCGAAAAAAAAAGAAGCCCAAAGGCGATGTGGGGACTGAGGAAGCGCCTATAATCATCAAAGGCAGCTCTCAAGGACCGGGAGGCTATCTAAAGGGAGTGAAAAGGGGGGCTCAAAGCCGAGACATCGTTTGTTATAAAATCCACGTATCCGCTGGATTTCACGTTTGAAACGACTTCAATCGATATGAAGCCTTGTGTCTATACTCTGGCGGGTACGCAGGCGATAGAAAGCGTCAAAAATTGTGAGCAAGGACTGCAATTGTGAAATTAGTAGCGGGGACTTTGAAATCACAATTACTTTGAAGCCACAATGAGCTATTAGCTCGTATCTTTGTTGCCAATAAGATGACACTGCCGCAGTCGCCCTCGGAAGCAAGCCGGGCGCGTTAAGACACCTGCCGTTATATTCCGGTGCTGCCGGTCGAGAATTCGGAACAATTCGGCCATCAACCTTCTGCCATTTCAGCCGCGCAAAAAAAATCGAAAAATAAATGAGGGGATTAGCCGCTGAATGCCGCTCTACCATATATAAGCCGGATTGGTAGTTCGTGGTAATTCGCAGTCCCGGCTTCGGATTTAAACCATGGCGGTATTCGAAACCCTCCCAACGACAGCTTCGTACAATCGCCAGCCTGCGGTAAACAGGCTGACGAATCGGCGCTTAACCCGCCGGATCAAACGGGGAACAGGAACCTGTTCGATTGTATTAGAGCACCACAGTACCTGCCCGCGGCATGACGTTGATGTGAATACAAGCCCCGAAGAGTCGCCCAAGTCCTATAATGCAGGATAGCCGCCCGGAGCGATTCATCCTTGAAACTCATTGCCCCAAGCTGCCCGACAGGGGATAGCCAAACAGTCGCCCCCTAAAAAACCATGCGGATCCTCACCTTAAGTCCGTCTGGTTCTAAAAACGATGCCCGCGCTTTGAATTAAGCGCGGCATCGTTTTTATGCGATCACGATGATCCCCACAGAGAAGTGAAATTCACGGGGAAGCAACCCTGCGCTCAATCTTGACGATTCAACTTGCGGACTCTAAACTAGAATTCACTGAACAACCTGCTCGTTGAGCCTTAACCAAACCGCGCATCAAGCAGCGCGCAAAACGACGCAGTTGATTGAAAACTTATGACACACAATCTATTCAACACTCTTCAAACCTTCAACGTCACAGCCGATAGCGTGGGCAAGTTTTACTCCCTGCCTCAACTTGAAAAAGAAGGCGTTGGCCCTTTTTTTAAAACTCCCGGTCAGCATTCGCATAAGTCTGGAATCAATACTGCGCAATTATGACGGCAAACGCATCACCGAAGAAAACGTTCGCCAGCTTGCAAACTGGGGGGCCAGCGACGAGCGCACAGAAGAGATTCCGTTCGTTGTCGCGCGCATCCTTCTGCAAGACTTCACGGGCGTTCCGCTGCTGGTTGATCTGGCCGCAATGCGTTCGGCTGTCGCGCGGCTGGGTAGCAACACCAGTATCATCGAGCCGCTCGTGCCGGTTGATCTCGTCATTGATCACTCGGTTCAAGTTGACTTTGCGAGCACCGCCGACGCTTTCACAAAGAACATGGAGATGGAGTTCAAGCGCAACCGCGCGCGCTACCAGTTCCTAAGCGGGCATGCAAGCGTTCGATAGCTTCACCCTGTTGTGCCGCCCGGCATAGGCATCTGCCATCAAGTCAATTTGGAATACATCGCCAAAGGCGTGCAGGAGCGCGAAGGCGTTTATTACCCTGACACGGTCGTGGGCACTGATTCGCACACGACGATGATTAACGGGCTTGGCGTTGTCGGCTGGGGCGTGGGCGGCATAGAGGCCGAAGCGGGAATGCTCGGTCAGCCCGTCGACTCCCTCACGCCTGATGTGGTCGGCGTTTCGATGAGCGGCAAACTCCGCGAAGGCGTGACGGCAACAGACCTGGTTTTAGTCGTGACGGAGATGCTTCGCGAAAGCGAAGGTCGTCGGCAAGTTCGTAGAGTTTCACGGCGAAGGCGCGGCATCGCTTTCTGCGACCGACCGCGCGACGATTGCGAATATGTCGCCCGAGTACGGCGCTACGATGGGATTTTTCCCTGTGGACGAAGAGACCATCGCTTATTACAAAGCGACGGGCCGCACGGACGAGCAGGTCGAATTGATATTCAATTATTTCAAAGCGCAAGGCATGGTGTTCGGCATTCCGCGAAAAGGCGAATGCAACTACAGCACGCTGCTCGAACTTGATCTCGATACGGTCGTGCCGAGCGTGTCGGGGCCGAAGCGACCGCAAGACCGCATCAACCTGCCCATCCTCAAAGACAAATTCAACGAGCTTCTGTAAAAGCCCACGAGCGAAAACGGCTACAACATAGCTGCGGAAGACATCTATAAACGAGTCTACACGCCCATCGGAGGGTATAAGTCGGACTCGATTTATCATCTGGCAGGCGGCGGCGATCAGAAGACCGAAACGGCTCCGGCCATCAAAGGGAACTCGGAAAGCGATAAGAACACGAGCGCGTGGAGCGAGACGGAAATGATGAACAATCGTCCCACGCCTGACCGCGTCGAAGAGATTCTCGAAGAA
>CAVSDJ010000006.1:0-92352 GCA_963726785.1 Blastocatellia bacterium | reverse complement strand
TTCATTGCCTGCTTAAGGGCAAACAGCTTGAGCCTGAGGAGGCGGCGCAGATGAGTTTCGCTTCTATTTTCTGAAATAAGGCTGGTCCCAGACGCACCAAAGCGAGTGGCATCTCATTACAATGTGCTTGCAGCAATTTGCAAGATTGCAAGTAGTCGTTTTAACAAACAACAGCAGGTTCTGAGCATACCACCAGGCAATATTTTGATTGTTCCATATCTGCTCTCGCAAACAGTCAATGGCCACATAATCGTGCTGGCGGAAATGCGCCGCCCAGTAAGCGGGCCATTGCTCATTGACATGGCCGATGCCGCCCTGAAGGGAATCGCTCTGGAAAACAGCACAACAGGCCCCAGCTTTGTCAAAGATTCGACAAAGCTTCCGGCAACTTCTTTGGGCAAATGCTCCGCCGTTTCCAGAGAGATGACCAGATCGAACGTTTCGGTCAACGACAAACGGGTGCGCAAATCATTGACGCATTAAACGGGTCGGCGAAATTTTCAACATCGCCGGATCAACCCACCCGCCATCTATGCCCAGAACTTCTTCGACCCCGCAGTCCATAAAAGCAAGCAACCAATCTCCCAGTCCGCAGCCGACATCAACGACGCGCCTGACGTAAATGAGCCGTAAAACCAGCGGCACAATTTCTCTGGCCGACGCCATTGAACTCTGCCCGAGCGTTTCGTAGAACTCCGCTGAATAGCTTCTCATTTCAACCTGCAATAACTGTATCTGACATGGCGCAGGGCTCGTGCCAGTTGACGAAAACGTCGTCCCCGTCAGGGAGTTCGGCACAAGACTTATCCTGTGTGAACTGACCGACTATCTTGATGGCAACACGCGCGGAATTATCAACGAAAATCAAAAGTGGCACTGGCCTAACCCTGGCAAAATATTCATCGATGGCTTGCCGCGCAGTTCAAAATTGGAGTTTTCCGGCTCGACTGCAGCAATCTGGGCTGCGGGGTATCGGTTAGCGAAGTTCATCGGTCTGGGCGACGTCGTTTACTTCGTGCTTGAAGCCCAGTTCCTCATATCCGACAAGGTTTCTTTTCCATAATGAACAAGGCGTCATTACCCCGCGCGCTTGTCTCGACCATAGATGCTCTCGAAGCACAGGTGCGCTTTGATAAATGCTATGTTGCTTTCTCGGCTGCTAGTCCTTGATACCTACTATATTCATTCGCGGATGTCCCTAAGATTTCCAAAGGAAACTGTTTCGTAGTCCTAAAAACTAAAATAAAAGTAAGAGTTGGATTGCCACGCCCCGGCAGGTGAAGGACCACAGGGTCACGTAAATGGTCCGACCGTCCCTTGGAAATCCAGTCAGAGTCACAGAGGTATTCGCACCTTGACTGGCGCTGTACAGGTCTTGAGCCCCCGGTGAGTTGCCAAGATACAGCCAGTATTGAGTGACGTTGCTGCCGCTGCTCCAGGTGAAGGTCACTGTCCCAGGAAGTAAGGTTTGAGCCATTCGGGGGGGCTCAACATTACGGCCCTCGTACCAGAGCACCCAGTACCATTAGCGGCGTGATAGCTGTAGGCATTGGATTGCCAAGCCCCGCAGATATTGGACCATAAGGTCACGTAGATATTTCGACCGTTGGTCGGAATGTTACTCACATTAGCGGATCGATTAGTACCTTGATTGGCGCTGTATATATCTTCAGACCCTGGTGAGCTGCCAACATAGAGCCAGTACTGAGTGACGCTACTGCCGCTGCTCCAGGTAAAGGTCACCGAAGAGGAACCGAAGGTGGAACCGTTAGCAGGACTCTGCATCGTTGCCTTCGTTCCAGTACAGCCAGTTGCAGCGTGATAGCTGTAGGCATTGGATTGCCACGATCCACAGATATTGGACCATAAGGTCACGTAGATATTTCGACTGTTGGTCGGAATGTTACTCACATTAGCCGACTGACTGGTGCCTTGATTGGCGCTGTACAGGTCTTTCAGCTCCCGGTGAGCTGCCGACGTAGAGCCAGTACTGAGTGGCGCTGCTGCCGCTGTTCCAGGTAAAGGTCACTGAAGAGGAACCGAAGGTGGAGCCGTTAGCAGGACTCTGCATCGTCGCCTTCGTTCCAGTACAGCCAGTTGCAGCGTGGTAGCTATACGGATTGGATTGCCAAGCCCCGCAGATGAAAGACCACAGGGTCACGTAGATGTTTCGACCGTCAGTCGGGATGTTACTGACGTTAGCCGACAGACCGGTGCCTTGATTAGAACTGTATATATCTTCAGACCCCGGCGAGCTGCCGACGTAGAGCCAGTACTGAGTGGCGCTGCTGCCGCTGTTCCAGGTAAAGGTCACCGAAGAGGAACCGAAGGTGGAACCGTTGGCGGGACTCTGCATCGTCGCCTTCGTTCCAGTGCACCCACCACAGTTGAAGGTAAACGACTTGGGGGTGTTGTTGAGGTCTTGATTATTGATCGAGAATTGCACCCGGATTGAGTGCGACTGTCCATTCTTGAGGAACGCCGGAGTCGGATAATTGAAGGCATGAAACCCACCTCCCGGCAAATCAGACCGGAATTGGTTAGCTGGCACGTTGGCGGCGAGCAGGTTGTTTCCGTCATAGTAGATGTTCACATTAACAGTGCTGCCGGGCTGAGTACTATTCCAAGCCCAGCCATAAATATTGTTGCAGTCAACCCCGTCATGATAACCCTGATAAGGTGAAGAGGTTCCCAAAGGTAACTGGTAAAAACTTGGGTAACCACCCAGTAAGAAATCGGATGTTCCTTCAAATTGGTACCAAACGCTCCTGTAAATTTCGTCATCGCCTCTATTGAAATCTGATAGACGATATTGCGTCTTGTCGGCGCTAATTTCTTCGACAAATCCTACGTGGCCATGAGTTCCATAGGGCCACACAGCCAACATACCGGGGTTACGTTTTTCTATCGGCAGAGGAATGCTATTTGTGGATGTCCACTCGCCCCCTAAGAAACTGGGCCAATTCTTGGCATCTCTGCCGCTTTCACCCCAAAACGCGTCGTGCATGATTGTGGCAGCGGAGGCGGCAAGAGAGCCTCCTTCAGATAGCTCAATTACTCGCCCATAGGCATACCAGGTGCATTGCCCAGCCAGGGCATGATCGCTTACCCAAAAGGCATTTAAGGTAGTGGCATATGTAGATGTTGAATTTTTTGAAGTTATTACAGTACCCGGGAAAGCACTTGTCTGGGTATCTAGAACGCTTGCTGTTCTAGCTGGTATTGAGGTTAACAAAAAAAAGAAAACGAATAGACAAAAGACGAATAAGGTGGGGCGACTTTTGGTCATTTTATTTAACTCCTTCTAAGACCTCTGCAAAGGCCACGGAATTCCAGACTCCAAATGCACGGTCAACGTAGGCTCCTTACACGAGTGGCGAATTTTATTTGTTCGGTTGCGATCCGCAAGTGTACTTGCTTAACTAGCCACCAGTGCACGACTTCAGACACCGTGGCTTCCCCCACGGGCAAAGTAACCTACCTTGTACCTTGATGAACTCATGCGTTTATTGTTCACTTTTCTCGCCTGGATGTCGCTCAGCATAGACTCCAAAGGCCCCAACCGGCACAGAGAATGACGGTCTCGCGGACATGTATGCAAGCTACGGCATTTGATTCAATATGTACTTTCCATTCTTACAGAGGCCACAGCGGCATGATCACGTAAAGGTCTTCGCTGATCTTCTTGACATCAACTTCGACTTCGTTGTAGGCGAATGCTTCCGAAGAAGCCGCCCGCATCATAACCTAACTGTGGCCAAAACTACAAGCAATTCTGTCCTAGAAATATATAAACGTATTCCTTGCCCGATCTCTTGCAAGAAAAAGGGGAGTAATGAATTCGCTCCAATTCCTTGCCAAAATCAATCGCGATTGAGAGTGATAGCCCTTACGCGCTCCATCTGTCGTGATATAGCTTTCCTAAATGAGAGGCTCGCGCGCTCGTATCCGAATGCGAGGTTCCCGAACTGTGGCGACCTTCGTTATCACCGACGGCAGAAGGTGAGTGCGCACGCGCCGCGAATTTAAAGGCGCGTGATACCGCTTCCGAAGATATTTTTTGATTCGCCCTTCTGGCATCCAACGGAACCGGGGACTCGACAGGTCACAGTAGTAATCAATCGCCATCGTTTGAAGCCAGCCCCGCTCTTCGAGGGCAAGGCTCTGCTCGAATATTCCCATCGGCCCCGGGCAGAAGACTACTGCGCCCAGCGCATCTTTATCCTTAACAGTCTTTGCCGATCTCATTATTGATTAAGAGAGACGCCGAGATGCCGCGCCAGTTTTTGCCGCGCGTCATCTGTCAGCGACACAATGCCCAAAGAGGTTCCCTGTAATATCCCGACTCCCGTATCGGCGATCTCGTGCAGGAATCTTGTCACTCCCCATGCGTCTTCGGGGTCTGCCATGAAGTCGTTTGCGGCCATAGTCATGCCACAACATCAGGCTACCTGTTGCCATCAATGGCAGCGTCTTGGCCGTATCATTTCGGACGTATTCATAAGAGTGCGCGGCATCGATCAAACAGAGATCCACGCCGCCGCCGATCTCTGCGTAGTCGAAAGTTGCCGTGTCGCCATAGTGCTGCCGGATGCGCGCCGCCTCTTCGCGCCCTTCGTAATAATAGAAGCCGCGCGATTCGATTATTCTCGCGTCGTTATTATCAAACCTTGTATCAGTCGGGTCGAAATCAGGAGGCAGATCAAGTGTGTGTATTTCAGCTCCCGGCGCATTCATAGCGATATTGAGCGTTGTCAATCCTCTGAACGAACCTACCTCTAAAACCTTGCGCGGTCGGCGCACGGCCACCAGATGGCACAACGAACTGATTTCGGTTATGGTCATCGAGCCGCCCCAATCCGGCGGGCGCGAAACTTTGAATTCGGTCGCCACAGGGGCTATCTCTTCGAGCGAGATCACAGGCAGATACAACCCTGCGTCTGTCTTGCTGCAACGATAAATTTCAGAAAGATATTGCTTCGTAGCGCGAGGGCCGCGCCGCATTGCCACGGCCATCGCGGCGGGGTGTAAGTAATTCAAAGTCAGCAGAATATTGCGTACAAAATGGCGCATATCAGTTTGAGAATTAAGCAGCGCTGTCACTAGCGGTCTTGGACCTGTAAAGCCTGCTGTCTGTACCGGTCTAACTCTTTCTCGAATCGCGATAACGTAGCCTCTGTGACTTTGTCTTTGCCATGATCTGCGATAGCTTTTCTTAGAGTGAAATCCATTTCACTGAAATTAATGGTGTATGTGCCGATCCGCTCCATGTGCTTGCGCCAGGTTCGGCGCGCAAGGAATTTCCATAGAACCTGAATATCAGCTTCCAAAAAGGGAAGAAGCCATAAGGCAACAACCGCTCTTGCAGTATCAACTTACTCCTGTAGCCGAGATATACATATTTCAAATCCTGATTGCTATGGCTGCCTTCGCATGCGTGGTAAGCGAGAAACGACGGCATATAGAAAAGCTTATACCCGGCTCGCTTTACCATGTATGAATAATCATATTCTTCGACCCCGAAGAAATACTCCTCCGGCAGCAGTCCCGACTTTGATTAGAACTTCGCGCTTGATAAGCATCAAAGCGCCGGTGATAAAACCGACTTCTCCGGCTTCGTCGTATTGCCCATGATCTATCTCACCGACCCCTCTTACACTTACGCCGCCACGCCATCTCAACACTTCTCCGCCTGCATACCATATTCTTCTTGTCTCATCAGAAATGAGTATCTTACCGCCGACAAGTCCGATCCGGTCATCCTCTTCTGCTTTATCAATGGCTTCTTCCAAGAATTGTGGGGATACCACCGCGTCATTGTTCAGTAAAAGCACGTATTCACAATCTTCGTCCTCGACCGCAGCCCGAATTCCACGATTACAGCCTCTGGAGAATCCCAGATTTTCCTCATTAAAAACGAACCGATGCTGAGGAAACTCATGTTCGAGACGCTTACCCGAACCATCTGTCGATGCGTTATCAGCTATAACTATTTTAAGATTGGGGTAAGTAGCCTGTTCGACAGACTCTGCGCACTTCTTTGAGTCCTCATAGTTGTTCCAGTTGAGAATGATTATATAAACTCGCGGGTAGGTCATGACCTGTATCTATCCTCCGCAGCGTCTTTCCTGTGTAAGTTGCGTTTCAAAATAACAGGCATATTCCCTGTTAAACACTTTCAACTTTGATCCGTGGCCGGGCGTTTAAGTTGGTCTTTGATCAACCCGTAGATGTTTAGTGCCGAGAGCAGGTCCGTCATATTGAAGCTGAACAATGCCTGAGCGAAATGCCATGATTTTTCCGCAAGCCATATGCGACAACTGCCAATTGCGTCAAGTAAGCGGCAGCCGTCGCTATGGCCGCGCCCATAATCCCCAGACTGGGCAACAACAGATAAAGCAATGCTATCGTAACGACCAGAGCAAAGAGTTGGCTCTTGGGTGCCGAGCCAGGGATCGCCCAATGCCTGTGCGCCCCGCCCCCAGCACCTCTTTTGCCCCAATGAAAAAGATGCCCAGCAACAACACTTCGGCAGGCCATATGGCTTCTTTAAAGTTTGCGCCGAAAACCAGAGGGATCGCTAACGGAAGCATCGCGGCAATGCCTAACGTGGCCAGAAAACTGAGCAACCAATAGCGGCGAAATGCGCCCTGCAAAACTGAAGCGCGCTCTGCTGGCGATTCCTTTTGCGTGATGCTCGGCGTTAAAACTATTTGCACCGCCTGCGAAAAAACTTGCGCCATACTGGCAGCGCTCACAGCGACAACGTACAGTCCCAGACGGTCTGGCGGCAACCACGCAGCCATCATGACCTGATCGAGGCTCATATTCGCCATGCCCATGACGCTTCCGATCTGAACCTTCGCGCCGTATTTAAACATCTGTTTGGCCAGCAGTCTGTCAACTCCGAATTTTAAACGAATGCCCGCCCGCGACAGTGATGTCAATGTTGCAATTAGCACAATAAGGGTAAGCAGCAGATTGCAGCACAATGATGTTCAAAAGACGTAAGCCGACCGGCCAGCATCAAATGACTGTCCCGATCAAATAACCGGCAGGCAGAATGCCGCGCAGCCAGTTGAACGCCGCGATGCGCATCTGACCCTGTAATATGCTAACCCCGTATTGCGCTAGGAGCGAGGGCGGTATGATGAGCAGGTAGATTCTGCTTGCGGTGATGACTTCTGCGGTTTGACTGTGAAGCAGCCAGGGCAAAGCAAAAAACCCGGCGAGAATGGCAACTGCGCCTTGCGTCGGGGCTAACCACGAAGCGTTAGCGAAAATCTGTTGCGGCCTGGATTCAGGCAGCGCCGTAAAATAAATGATTGCCGGAAATCAATCCCATGCTGCTGATATAGACCAGCAACATCGGCCATAACATCGCAGCAGCAATCTCTCCGCGACCGTCCGGCCCCAGCCATCGCGAAAGCAAAATCGAATTCACTAGATTCAATCCCGTGAGCGCGAAAGTTTGTAAGCAGCGTGCGGAAAATCAGTGGGCGAAGCATTTTGCTTTTACCTGTGAGCGAGACGCGCGAAAAACTTTAAACAAATTCTCTTCGAGACAGTCCACGCTCTTCTCCAAATCCCATCCCTGCTGAACGTATTGGCAGCCGCGGTCGCCCATGTTCTTGCTAATTCTGCATCACTGAGCAGCAGCTTGATTGCTTGCGCGATGGCTTCCGGTTCGTCGTCAACCAGAAAGCCATTCAATCCGTCTTTGATCGTTTCGCGAACGCCGCCTTCGGCCACTGCGACGACCGGCGTGCCGCAGGAGTTCGCCTCAAGAGGCGCAAGCCCAAACGGTTCCAGTTGCGATGTATAAAGCATCAATGCGGCTCGTTCAAAATGTCTACCAGTTCTGCATCGGGAATCGTATTCCTTGCCTCAAACTCGACTCCCGACCGACAGGGCCAGCCTTTTCATATCTTCGAGATATCCCGATCATGCCGCCATTGCCTATCCATATCGAGCTTCGGCCTCGGCTCTTCGAGATAGCGCAATCGCTTTGATCGCCAGATCAATTCCTTTCGCAGAGCAGAACGAGCCAAGTACCTACGATGAAGCCTTCGCGCTTCTTGCCGAGATTGCGAAACAACGAAGAGTCAACGCCCAGATAGCACACTTTGGACGCGCGCCCGTAAGCGCGTTGAACGCTTTCGCGGCTGTAGTAAGAATTCACCAGTATCCTGTCGCACGAGTGTGCATGCGCCATTCCTTTCTGCGCCTGAAGGCGAAATCCCTGTAGCTGTAATTGATCCGCTACGAAGCGACCCATGCGGGTGAGCAGAGAAACGTCTTTATTTTCGACTCGGCCTACCCATGGCAATACCGGGCGGGCTTCATAAAATGGGCGATAAGGTTCCTGCAAGTATACGACCTTTGGCCCTTGCAGGTATCGCACTATGTACGGCATGTAGTAAAGGAGGCAACTGTTCGCAAAGAGGATGTCGAAGCCTCCCGACCCGATCTCTTCCGCGGTTTGTTTGCAGGCTTTGTCCATTGCGCGCATGCGCCGTCATGGCGTTCAGGTATCGATTAACCGGCTTGCCCGCCTTTCCGGGCAAAGTCGTTGGATTATAGTCAAACGGAACGACATGCTCCGGGGCAAATTCCTTGCAGAGGCAGGTAAGAGAGGTCGGCCATGCTCGGGGCACCAGCACTCGACTCGAATGTCCGCGCTCGACCAATCCTTTGACGTGATGATAAAGCGCTCGCTTGCCGCCTCCACTAGGTAGATTGTGCCATACTGCTATTCTCATATCAGGATTATGCGCGGTTGGAAGAAATGGCGTTTAAGTCTGCCTGAACCATTTCGCTGACCAGACTGTGAAATGTGCGCGTAGGCCGCCAGCCAAGAACTTCTCTTGCTTTGGTTGCATCGCCAACAAGCAAATCTACTTCGGCGGGGCGATAAAAGCGCTCGTCAATTTTTACATACTCTCTGTAATCCAGGCCGACCTCGGCAAATGCCAGTTCGCAGAACTCGCGCACGGTATGAGATTCCCCTGTTGCCACAACATAATCGTCCGGCTCTTTTTGCTGTAGCATGAGGCGCATGGCGCGAACGTAATCCGCAGCGTGTCCCCAATCACGTCGAGCATCGAGATTTCCTATCCGAAGCTCCGATGCAAGCCCCATCTTTATTCGCGCTACTGTGTTTGTAATCTTTCGAGTGACAAACTCAAACCCGCGACGCGGCCCTTCGTGATTGAATAGCAACCCGCTGCAACAGAACATCCCATAGGCTTCTCGATAGTTTCTGGTCAACTCGAACCCTGCGACTTTACTAATGCCGTATGGGCTGCGAGGGTGAAATCTGGTGGACTCTCGCTGCGGCGTCTCGCTCACCTTCCCAAACATCTCGCTTGAGCCTGCAAAATAAAACTTGCAGTTCGGGCGCAACTCTCTAAGCGCTGCAAGCATATAATGCGTGCCGTTGATGTTTGTGTTCATGGTCGAAAACCCGTCGGCGAAGCTTTCGGCAACGAAGCTTTGCGCCGCCAGGTGATAACATTCGTCAAAGTCATGCTGGCTGACAATGCGAAAGATGCTTGCGTAACTTTCAAGCGTCGCAGTATGTAATTTCAGATCATCGAATATGTGAATAATCCTGCTAAATCTGCGCTCGGGGTCTTCAAGCGCGACCCGGCGCACAAGGCCGTGCACTTCGTAGCCCAGTTCAAGCAGATGTTCGGCCAGATAACTGCCGTCCTGTCCGGTTATGCCCGTGATAAGCGCTCGTTTACTCATGCCTTATTGCGGAAACGAGTATTGCCATCAAATGACCGCACGACTTCAACGACTCGCGCGGCGTTTTCGCTCGACAGGTGCGGCCCAATCGGCAGGCTCAATACTTCGCGATGAATCGTTTCGGTGATCGGATATGTTCCTTCGGCAAGTCCCATTTCGACGTAAGCCTCCTGCAAGTGAGGCGGAACCGGATAGTGAACCAGCGTGCTCACGCCAGCCGATTTCAATACGACTGAAACTTTTCCCTCTCCCGGCTTCTGATCACAAACAAATGCCATACAGGCTCTGCGCCATCGGCAACCGCAGGCAGCAACAGACCCGACTCGCTCAGTTCTGTAAGATACATCGCTGCGATACGCGCGCGGCGCGAATTCCATTCATCCAGGTATTTCAACCTTACGCGCAAAAGCGCCGCGTGCAATTCATCTAACCGGCTGTTGATGCCCTTCACTTCGTTATAATACTTCTCCTTCGAGCCGTAGTTGCGAAGCAGGCGCACACGCTCCGCCAGTTCTGCATCATCAGTCGTAATCGCGCCCGCGTCGCCGTAGGCTCCGAGATTTTTCGTCGGGTAAAAGCTCCACCCTGCGGCGTCACCGAGCGCGCCCGCCCGGCGACCTTTATACCTTGCACCATGCGATTGCGCCGCGTCTTCTATGACTTTCAATCCGGCTTGCCTGGCAATCTCGTTGATCGCGTCCATCTCCGCAGTCTGGCCGTAGAGATGGACCGGCAAGATCGCTTTCGTCTTCGACGTGATTCGAGCTTCTATAAGACGAGCGTCAAGGTTAAATGTGTTTTCGACAGGCTCGACCGGAACCGGCACGGCCCCCGCACCCGACACTGCAAGCCACGTTGCGATGTAGGTGTTAGCAGGCACTATCACTTCATCGCCCGCGCCTATTCCGTAGCCGCGCAGAATCAACTGCAACGCTTCGAGGCCGTTGCCGACGCCGATGCAATGCTTCGTGCCGACAAATGTCGCAAACTCTTCTTCAAAAGCGCGCACCTCGTCGCCGAGTATGTACCAGCCGGAATCCATCGCTTGCTGGTAGGCCGCATCTAACTCGTCTTTGAGTTCCAGGTAAGAGGCTTTCAAATCCAGAAACGGAACTTCTACTTTCGCCTTCGTCATGCTCATCTAAGTTTCACCATTCTTATGAATTCATCATAGTCCCTGATGTACTCGTTCGGGTCGTAACCTTCTGAGGAAAGAACCAGAAGCACCGCGCCAGCCGGAAAATTTCTGCTGCGTCGCCCAAACGAGCGGCGGTATATAAACTCCTCGGTCGGGTCGGTCTAAAACTATCTCGTAGCGGTTTCGCCCATCGTCAATCGTAACTACGCACGAACCCTTCACGCAGACGAGCGCCTGGCTCACGCTTCTGTGCGCGTGGTTGCCGCGCACTTCGCTGTCAGGCACGTCAAAGACTATGAAATAGCGTTTGGGAATAAATGGAAGTTGCTCATCATACTGGCCGTAGGAAAGGCTCCCGCGCGGCTCAGCAATGAGGGGGAATCGAAGAAGCCGAACTGTGGGCACTTTGGTAGCTTCAGCCAGCGAGGCTTCTTCCGACATCTCGATCAGGCTCTTTCATCCTTCAAGCTAAAACACTATATTACTGCGAACCCGCTTCCGCGTTGTCCTGCACGCCTTCCTGTCCGTAGCCGGAGTAATAGCGGTAGTAATAGTAGCTGTCGTAGCCCTCGCGGCGAAGGTCCACATTGTTTAAGACGACACCGAATATCTTCGCGCCTACGGTTGAAAGCTCCTGGCGGGCGCGGCGAACGATGTCGCGCGTGCTCTTGCCGCCGTGAACTACGAGTATCACTCCGTCCACGAGCGTTGATAAAATAACAGGGTCGGTCACGTTTATCAGCGGCGGCGAGTCTATGATTACGTGATCGTAGCGGTCGGCCAATTCCTTTAACATATCTTTCATCCTGTCGGAAATTATCAACTCGGCAGGGTTCGGTGGAATCGGCCCGCACGGCAGTAGCGAGAGGTTTGCTATGGGCAGCTTGTGAATAACGTCGTCCAGTTTAACATTACTGCGCGAAAGATATGTCGAAAGCCCTTGAATGTTATCAACGCCCAGGACCTTGTGCGTCGTGGGCCGTCTGAGGTCACAGTCAATTATCAACACGCTCGCGCCAAGCTGCGAAAGGCTGATGGCCGTGTTGATTGCGGTCGTGGTCTTTCCTTCGCCCGGCTGCCCGCTCGTAACAAGCACGGTTTTAGGCGGCTGACCCGCCGCAGACAACAGCACAGAAGTTCTGAGCACGCGATAAGCTTCTGCGGCTGACGAACGCGTGTCGAGAGAAACCAGTTGCGAGTTCTTTATTTCCTGCCCTGAACCTCCGCCACTAGCAGCAATGGCCCGCTTGCCTTTCGCCGAAAGCCTGCGCGCCGCAGACCCCGCAACAGCCGGTATGACGCTCAGCGCGGGCAGTTGCGCGTAGCGGCTCACGTCTTCGACAGTCTTGATAGTGTTGTCGAGGTATTCAAGAAAGAAAGCCAGCCCAAGGCCTACGCCTGTGCTTAACAGAAGCGCCACCATAATCGAAAACATTCGGCGCGGGCTTACGGGAGAGCCGGGAACCTCGGCAGCTTCGATTATTCGCAGGTTGTTTTGCTGCTCGACCTTCTGGGCTTCCGCCTGGTTCGTCTTGTTCAAATAGTCCTGATAGATCTGTTTGCTCATTTCGACTTCTTGCTTGAGCATGTTGTATTGAATGCCCGCCTGGTTCTGTGTTACGGCTTCACCCTTTGCCTGAGCAAGCAGCTTCTCCAGTTGCTTTTCATCTCGAACGGCGCGCTCATATTCCGTCTTGAGCTTTTCTTCAAGCGAACCCTGGCTATCTTTGATCTGCGCTTGTATTGCGGCTATCTTCAGATGGACTTCCTTCAGTTTCGGATTCTCTTCTCCGAACTTATTGCTCAATTCCGCTTTTTGCGTTTCAAGGTCGCCGAGTTGCTTTTGAAGATCAACCATTTTGGGCGAAGTCTTATAAAGCAGGTCAGCGTAAGCTTCCGGGTTTTCTTTGACGCGGCCCTCTGCGACTTCGTGGTAGAGCGATTCCTTTAGGACACGATCATACTGCGCTTTCATAAACTGCTCGTGCAGACGTTGCAGTTTTGTAATCGTCAAAGTGCCGTCTTTGTCGGTAAAGATCATGCCATGCTCGCGCGTGTAGGCTTCGAGTTTTTCTTCCGATTCCCGCATCTTAGCCTTGAGTTGATTAGCCGTTTCTGAAAGCCAGCGAGCCGCCTCGGTGAACTTCTGGGTCTTGTTCTCATAGTTCTGAGTCAGAAACTTATTGGCAACGGCGTTGGCTACCTCGGCGGCGATTTCGCGGTCTGCGTGTGAGTAATAAATCCTCAGCGCGCGGGTCTCCTTGACCGGCTCGACTCCCACTCCGCCACTGAGCATGCCTATGCAACGCTCTATCTTCTCCTTCTCATCTGCCGTCCTAGGGCCGCCGCTATCGTTAGATGTAATGACAGCCGCAGCGTCATTCGCCGCAGGTTCTTCGGGGGCGGGCCTGTCAGTTATGCCGACTTTAGCGCCCATCAGTTTGAGCGCTTCCCATACCGATTTTTTCCCTCCGGCTCCGAGGAAGCGCGGGTCTTGATCCAGCCTGTTTTCCAAGACGACGCTTTCCAGCAAAGCGTGACTTTTGACCATCAGCATTTTGGTCTTCATGTTGACCATGTAGAAAGGGTCATAGTCGTCGCCGAATATGCTGCCGCCCGGGCTTCCAAGGCGGGAAGTGTCTTTGCCGACTTCAATCATTGTCGAAGCCTGAAAAATATCCTTTGTGCGATACATCTCGATGGTGACGAGCGTGGTGATGACAAAGGCCAGAGTAACGATCAACCATTTGCGCTTGCGCACGGTGCGCCATAATTCGCGCAGGTGAATCTTCTGTTCCCCTGAACCGTAGCCGTCTCCGTAGCCGTATGATGAGGGATAATGAGGACGTATCCCTGCCGTATCGCGCGCTATTATGTCAATCGGCGTCGCGTGCAGGACTTTCTCTAAATCGTGTTTCTCGTCTGCCATCGGTGAATCTCCAAATAGTGTGGGGTGAGAATTTGAGACGCCGCTCAAATCCGCAATCTTAATATCTATAAGGCCCGCGCTGCGCCGCGCCCATACCGAACGCTTTCAATATTGCGTTGCCTATGGTTTTGCCTTTGCTGTTCGGGACCATAACGATGTCATTGGCCTGAAGCATAAGGTCTTGTTTTTTATTCTTCATCACTTCGCCGATGTTAACCTTTATTTCTTCTCGCCTGCCCGTCGACAGGTCTGTGCGAAATATGACGCCTTCACCCATAGCAGCATTGAAGGTCGTCCCCTGCGCAAGCGCCATCGCCTGTCTCAAGGTCGTGCCTTCGCTGAGCGGGAACTGACCGGGCGCGTTCACTTCACCGGCCACATAAAAAACATCCGCGGGCGGAATGTTTACGGAATCGCCCGGCTCAAGGCGCATATTGCCGACCTGGCCGCGCATCATTCCGCTTATGTTGACCGTCTGCACCATGTATTCGGCATGCTCTTCGGCGTTTTGTGCGTTTGCCGAAACCGGTTTCACATCAGGCACATCGGTCGCCGACCCGGGCTTCTTATCTTTGACCTCGCGCATCACGAAAGCCGTCGAGCCATAATTCTCTCTTAATCCGCCTGCCACGGTAATCAGTTTGAACAGCGACGGGCGACCTTCGATTTGATATACGCCGGGGCGCTGCACCGCTCCAGCTGATATAGAACGAGCGGCTGTAATACTGTTTCACACTGACCAGAACTTGCGGATTTTTCAGGTATCTGCCGCGAAGTCCGTTAGCTATCTCCTTGCCCAATTCTTCCGGCGTTTTTTCCTGCGCTTTGATGCGACCGAGATAACCCATAAGAAAAGTGCCGTCAGCGTTCACAGGGATCGTAACCGACAACTCAGGCGCGTCTTCGATACGGATCTCGATAACATCGCGCGGGCCGATGCGATAATCTTCGCCGGGCGAAACTATTATTGTCGGCGTAGTATTGAATTCGCCGCTTGATTGCGCGGGCGGTTTGATCTGTGGCTGTTGCCGTGTCTGTGCGAAATTTGCGGCGGATGCCATAATCAAAATCGAAACCGCAACGATTGCTCCTCGAATAAAGGTTTGTATTTTGGTCATCATTAAACTCCTGTTGCGTAGCCGCTTGCTTCGTGTATTAACGATGCCTTCTGCTTTGCTTTCATCCACGCTTGCGGCAATGCGGGAGAGCACTGCCGAGAGAAATAGAAACAGTAAAGCATTAGATGGTATTTGAAGGTTGAAGTCAAACATACTATGCACGAGAAGCGAAAAAACTCCCGCGCCACACCCAAGCGCAAGCCCCGCAAGCAACGGGTCTTAGCTCTTGAGACTGCGCGCGACTGCGCGAAACAACAACACGATGAACAACAGCGCAAGCCCAAGTCCGACGATGCCGCCATCGCTCAAAGCTTGAAGATAATCATTGTGCACATAGTTGACTACAAACAATCCATCGTGGCGGGCGTAAATAGGAAAGACCGTTTCATAAGCGCCAAGCCCCACGCCTAAAACCGGACTTGCTCTGAACAGCTTAAAAGTGTCTTTCCATATCTCCTGGCGAAAGAAGAGTGAAGCCTTCTCATCCGTGTTGCTCTTCATCTGGTCAATTGATTGGGCAGCGCGATTGACAAGTCCTTCGGCTCCGATCCAAAAAATGCCAACGGCGATTGCGATGGCGCAGGCAATGGCAGCGCCTGTTCTTTTCAGTCTGGACGATGAACGCTTAACGATGAATCTCTTTTCGCCTCTTGATTCAGCATTCATTCTTGCTCTTTCAAGTCTTTCTTCCAAACCTTGCGCTCATTACGATCACAAACGCCATGCCTGCCATCAGGCCGACCATGCCGCCGCGCGACAACGATACGAATATGCTCATACCCATAATCGCCGCAGCAAATCCGTAAAACACCCATGACTCTTTGCGCACGCCGCGCGCAAGTACCAGCGCGAGCGGCAAAGGCGCGAACATCTCCATGTAACCTGCATAGTGATTGCGATTGACGAACGGGCCGAATGCCACAGGCCAGGGCGTCGGCCTGGTCCAGTAAATCCGCCCGTCCCATGTGAAATACTGCATAAGTGCGAATACCGACAGCGCCAGCCCGTAGACGATCAAGACATTGGCCATCGCCCCCAGTCGCTCGCGTGTTACAAAGAAGTTCAGAGCAATTATAAACGAAGCCAGCAAAAAGAACAGCATTAGTGTAGCCCCGCGTGTCGCTTCAACATCCATCGAGAGGCTGCGGATTCGCCCGTCGCTTCCCATATATGCAATGCTCTGCGCAAGGCCGAGCAAGACCAGTCCAGCGATTGGAAGCGCGAGCGCAGGCACGCTGATTTTGACGCGCTTGTCTGCGACGCTCTTGACGACCCACATCATCAAAAGCACGGCGATCATAAGCTGGAAAAGCCCGACAGACCACGGCTCGTTAGAGCCGAACGCGAGCGCGGTGAATATGACCACCACGAGCATTCCAACTGCTATGATTTTATCGAGAGCTCTGCTCATATAAGATTTAGAGGTTGGAGGTATCGAATCTCAAATTTCAGATTTCAAACTACAAACCTCTGATCTCTGCCTACTGCTCTTTCATCGTGAAATCGTCGAGCCAGATAGCGCCGCGCGTTGGCTCGTCATAGCCGTACTTTGATTTTCGCTTTATCGAGATGTAAACGGCAGATGAATCGTCCACAACTTTGGGCGCGACGAATTCAACCGATAGCTGTCTCCAATCATTTGACCCGGCGGCGATGGGGTCGGATTGAGCTATCCAGGTTGACCCTTTATCCGTCACCACCAGGCGCGGGCCGTCGGGCGTAACCAGATTCTCGCTTTTCACATAGCACTCAACTCTGTAATGCGCGCCGGGTCGCACGATGACCAGTTGTCTGAATTTCGTCTTTCAACTCAGTCGTATCGCGACCCAGAAATTCCATCTCTCAGCGACCGCGAGCCTGAATGCGGACGGCTGGTGTCAATCGTCAATCGCGCGTACTCGCTGCGACCAAACGTCCAATCGAATTGTGAAAAATTCTTCAGTATGTCCGACTCGAACCCGCCGTTCCAAACAAGATGAGAGGGTGCCATCTGCCGCGATGAGGCTCGCCCAAAGGTCTCGCGCAAGCGCAAGGTTATCAGCAGCGATGAGCGAGTTCAACAATCCCGCGCTCTCCATCGAAGCGAGCCGCGCATTGCGATCAATGCTGCGAAAGACGTTTGCCGCTTCCGCAAACTTCGATTGCCTGACGAGAAACTGCGCAAGCGGGAGCCGCGCTCTCGCATCGTTGCCCGCGACTGCCTCGATGGCTTCGACGCTGCCGCGCGAAGCTCGCCATACCAAATCAAGCGTCACAGGCAGGAAATGTAAATCCGCATCAACGACTATGCGAAATTCATCTACGGAGGCCGCAAGCTTTCCTTGCCTCAAAAGCACGTTTGCCAGTCGCCAGTGGACGTCTCTGTCATTAGGCGCAAGCGCAATAGCGCGGCCTGAGCGCGTCTTCGGCCGTCGCGCGGTCGCCTTGCGCTTCTTTGATCGAAGCCAGCGTCAATTGATAGCGATAATTGAACGGCGAAAGACTGATTGCGCGGTGCGCGAGTTGTTCGGCGCGCGCCAGATCGCGGTCTGATTCAAGCAATTCGGCTTCGGCAAGTTTCGCATTGAGTCGAGCCGAGTTCGGAAAATATTCAAGAGGAACCGCAAGCGTCTCGCGCCCGTAAACGAAGTGGTCATCCGAGAGCGTGCCCACGGTGAATCTGGAGATGATCAGCGCAACAAGCAGCGCGAACGCGACCAGAGCCAGGGCCACGACGAGCAGCTTTGCCGCCATGTTTTTCAGATTGAATTCAATAACCATGCAGGTTGGCTCGCGAGACTGAACAGACCACGCCCTTCGCGTGTTAAACCCGTTAGGGAAGCCGCGTAACGCAGCAGTTCATCTATTAACCAAGTTCCCAGCGCGTGCTCTGTTTAGGGGGATCAAACGACGCTAAGACTTTACCAGAAACTCACAGTCCAGACTACCGGCACAAAAACGCATAAAAAGGCTCGATTTAAGAGTTATGATTTTCTGCGCGCTGAGTTTTCCAGGTGGGACGGTTCGCATAACCCACTCATTCATTCACCCTGGACTAAAACATCTAAAGCATACCGTAAGCGCCAGAAAGCATACTGTGGTGTTTGCGGGCTTGTCAACACTGTGTGATTTTCTCTTTTTAATCGCATCTTTAAGCCTCTGCCCGGTACGTAATTCTAATCTGGGCGCGAGCGCTTTTCGTTTGAGTTTTCGGGATAGGCTCACTAAAATAATTTAGCTCGCCAAGGTTCCACGGGAGGACCCGTATTGATTTGACCGCTTTAATACCGCGACCGGGCAATCGGAATTTATTTGTGCCCATCAGTCAATAGTTTTTTTGTTTTATTGTGAACATATTATTTAAGGCTATATTTCTAAGGACGATTGTAGTGTTCGAGCACGGGCGGAGACATAGAGGATGCGGACAGTAAAAGACCTGGAAGTAAGCTACACTCAGTTTGAGCCACCCAAAGTAAAGACTCGGCCTGGGCTATTTGACAGGCTCGAACGCAAGAAACTGTTGGTCATAATATTCACCGTCGCAATAGCCTTCGTCGCGCGCGCTTATCAGTTAGGCTCACAGAGTCTGGCCGAAGATGAAGCGAATAAAATATTCGCCATCCGCGCATACGAGCAGGGCGACTTTACAGTAAACACAGAGCACCCGATGGTGATGAAGATGCTCTGTTACGTTTCTGTTCATGCCGTAGCCGCATACAATAATGCGATTGGCAACGAAGTCGGACTCGCGATCTCTGAAGAAGCGGCGTTGAGGCTTCCTAACGCCTTGTTTGGCGCGCTGACGATAATTCCTTTGCTTCTGCTCACGAATGCGCTGCTGGGATTCAGAGTCGCGCTGATCACTTCTCTGCTATGGGCTACAGGGATAGACGCCATCTGGTTCAGCCGCATAGTGAAGGAAGATTCGTTGCTGGTCTTTTTCATGTTCAGCGGTTTTTATCTTTATCACCGCGCCAAATCGCTTCCGGCTACAGACATTGCCGGGCAGGAAAGACTCTACGCCCTTGCGGGAGCCGCGTTCGGGTTGATGATGGCGTCGAAATATTTCCCGCATTACTTCGCGTTGAATGCGCTTTATTATACGATTGTCGGATACGACAGCCGGAACAATCGGCCTTTGACGCGCCGCATGTGGGGCCGATATTTCGGCGGACTTGTGACTGCTTTCGTCAGTCTTCAACTCGGCGACATTCGTGCCGCAAACATTGCGTTATCTGTCGAAGTGGGTGAACGAAGATTTGCTTACGCATCACGGCTATGTAGTAATGGGCCAGATGTTCATGAACGATATGTCGCAAACGCCGGGCGGCAATCCCTGGTATTTTTATTATCTGTTTATGCTGGTCAAACTGCCGCTGCCGATTCTCTTGGCGTTCTTAGTCGGGCTGGTCGAGATATTCCGGCGGCGAGGCCCTTACCTCTAAATCACGCGGTTATATTTTCCTGCGACTGATGCTTGTGTTCTGGCTCTTTCCGACGGCCCTCATGGGAGCGAAGTTCTTGCGCTATACGCTGTCATTGATGCCATTGCTTTATATTACCGCGGCGATTGGAATGATTGTAATTTGGCGGGCGCTAAGGTCTGCGCTCAGGCAGCGCACACTGTTGGAGAAACAACCGGCGCGCGTACTGGCAGCCGTCGCAGTAGCCGCAGTCTTCCTGATCGTGCCTGCGATAACGATGATTCGAGAACTGCCTTATCCGAGCCTCTACGTGAATGCTTTGGGAAGAGGTCGCCTTGGGTACTATTTCCCGCACGATGAGTTCTACGATCTGGGCGCGAGGGAGAGCATCAAGTACATAGCCGATACCGCCCCTCGCGGCGCGCGAATGGCGAGCGAGATTCCCGGCGTGGTCGAATATTATCTTCAGATATACAATCGGCCCGACATTCAATCGGAGATAATGTCGCAGCCGAGTTTCACTTTGAGCGATGGCCGTCCCGACTATGTGTTGCTTCAGCCGGGCCGCCTCTATTTTGAAAACGAAAAGAACTACAAGTTTATAAAGAACCATTTTCCGGTCGTGCAATCGAGCACGTATAATGGCGCGACCGCTTCCGAGGTCTACTCGGTTGGAGATCGCATGCCGGAGATCGAAGGCCCGTAACAAGTTTGAAATTTCAGATTGCCGGTTCGAAGTTTTCGCATGAGAAAGCTGATCGTCAACGCAGATGATTTCGGGTTCACGCGCGGAGTAAACTTAGGCATCATGCGCGCTTTCGGGGAAGGCATACTGACGAGCGCGACCATCATGGCCAACGGCGATGCCTTCGAGGATGCAATCAAGCTTGCGCGCGCAAATCCCGGTCTGGGCATTGGGTGCCACTTGGCCGCCGTCGGCGGTCGCCCCGTTGCGCCAGCCAGTGAAGTCAGCTCGCTCGTTGATGATGAAGGACGGCTGCCGCGCACGCTCACCGATTTGATGAAGATGCTGATGCGTAAAAGAGTGAGGATCGAAGTAATCGAGCGCGAGTTCAGCGCGCAGGTCGAGCGCGTCATCCAGGCGGGCATACGGCCTACGCATCTTGATTCGCATAAACACTCGCACACGCATCCCGGTAGTTATGAAAGCTCTCGCGCGCGTGGCCGTCGAGTTCAAAATTCCCTGCGTGCGCAATCCGTTCGAGAGCGTATTCGCGCCCGCGCGCACAGGCGTGGCCGCGCGCGCCCGCAGGCCCGTTTATCTGAAACAATATGCGATGTCTGCCGCAATCGCGCCGCGCGCTCTTTCTTTCAAGCGACTCGCGCGCGAGCACGGGTTGAAAGCGCCGGATTATCTTTGCGGCGTGAGGCTGACCGGATTGCTTGATTCGGAAGCGATGCGAAGCGTGATCGAATCGCTTAAAGAAGGCACGACCGAATTGATGTGCCATCCCGGAATTCACGATGAAGAGCTTGAAGGCGCGCACACGCGATTGAAGCGTGAGCGACAGCAAGAGCTTGAAGCATTGATTGATCCGGCGACACAAAAATGCGCTAATGAACAAGGAAGTGAAGCTGATCAATTATCGGGAGTTTGCAGAAAGCCATGTTTGAAGCGGATGTTGAAAGCCCCAAATATTCCGTAGTCGTCCCGTTTCACAACGAGCAGGAGAGCGTGCGCGAGTTGCACGATCAATTATCTAAAGTTATGACCGGGCGCTACGAGCCTGTCGAATTCATATTCATAGACGACCACAGCACAGACCGGACGCTTGAAATGCTCAAAGAGATCGCCGGGCTAGACCCGCGCGTTGTGGTGATTCGACTGAAGAGAAACTATGGCCAGACCGTAGCACTTGCGGCTGGATTCGATTACGCGGAAGGCGACGTTATTATTTCGATGGACGGCGACCTGCAACACGACCCGGCGGACATACCCGTTTTCCTCTCAACTTTTGAAGAGACGAATGCTGACATCGTGAGCGGATGGCGCAAGAAGCGCGTAGATAATTTCCTGCTGCGCCGTGCGCCTTCGCGCGTTGCCAACTGGCTGATGTCGAAACTTTCAGGAGTGAACATTCATGATTTCGGCACGACGTTCAAGGTCTATCGCAAAGACACGATCAAGCAGATAAAACTCTACGGCGATATGCATCGTTTCATTCCCGCGCTCGCATCCTGGAACGGCGCGACGATAGTCGAAGTGCCAATCAAAAACATAGAGCGTCCCGGCGGGCGGTCGCACTATGGGCTGTCGCGCACCATCCGAGTTTTATTCGACCTGCTGACGATTCGCTTCCTGCTCAAATACGTGACGCGCCCTCTGCACTTCTTCGGCCCCATCGGTTTGTTGAGCACGATGGGAGGGTCTGCGATCATGATCTGGATGCTCGCAAAGAAAGCTATTTACGGCATAGATCTGTTCGAAGTGCATGGCCCGTTGATGCTGCTGGGCGCAGTGCTGATACTGGCGGGCGTGCAGTTGATTTCCTCCGGCTTGATCGGAGAGATGTTGAGCCGAACTTACTTCGAGTCGCAGGGCAAGCCGATTTACGCGATTGAAAAGATAATCAAAAGCAAGAATACTTCTATAAGCAGTTAAGAAGTTTAGGTAATGAAGCTCCGTAGGAGCGACCTGTCTATAGTAACAATCGGATAAACTGTTTGTAGCTCCGTAGGAGCGACCTCTAAATCATCAGGTCACTCCTACGGAGCTACGTAGAATATTAACGACGACGATACTATAGACAGGTCGCTCCTACGGAGCTTCAATCTTCGATGATGAAGTAATCCGCGTGACGAAGCTCTGATTCTTTCCGTGCCGGTTGTTTCAATCGAACAGTGTCGCGGTGAATTCGCTCTGATACGACGATGCGACTCTCTTCCCCAAAGTCCAGCAGCACGTGAACAGGCTTGTTATCGAACCGCTCTGATTTTTCGGCGTGCTCAAGAATATTTTGGCCGCGCGCGCTGCGAATCTTTTTAAACATCTCGACGCTGCGCATCTCGCCTTCGCGGTCAACGACTATCACAGGAACCATCCCGGCATTCTCCGATTCTGCTTCAGCAAGTTGATCTCGCTGCTCGCTCAACAGATTTGAAAGCTTCGCGAGCAACTCCTGGCCGATTGCTTCACCTGCGGCTTTGGCTTGGCAAAACTGCTCTCTTCCCATTCGCGAATCATCTCCCAGGCGCGCGCAGGCATTTCGCCTCGAACTATGTTGTAGCGCGAGGCTGCGCTTTCGGCCTCTGCGTATTCGGCTATCTCTGTTGCGCAACTTTGGCACAGCGCGATGTGCGCGGCTACCTGAGTATTGCGCACGCGCGACCGGCTGGCGTAGAAAAACGAAGCGAGCGCGCTTACGTCTGGATGCTCCTGTGCGATTTCAGATTTGATATTTGAACTTTGATGATTCACCGACTTCGGACTTCAGCGAGCGCACCAGGTCAGCTACCGAAGCGCATCCGGCGCAGTCTGCCAGATGCTGTTCAATCACTTGTCCGTCGCGGGCGTCGAGCGCGCCATTCAAATAATCGAACAACTGTTTATCTGGATGTGCTGACCTTTTCGCCATTGTCCCCTTCACTTACTGCCTGTAACCTTCAGCCTTTTTCCGCCGAGCAATGATTCGGCTGAAGTAACCCCGCGCTCGCGCAGCCACTTCTCTAATCGCACGCGCAGTCGCCTGGCGCGCTGGTAAACCAGGTCTTCCGTAATCTCGTACTTCTCAGAAATCTCTTTAGCATTCTGATTGCCTATGATGTACTCGTTGACGATAACGCTGTCTGTCCAGTCGCGGCATACGTCAGAAAGCAAGTTTTCAACAACCTCGCGCTGCTCGCGGCTGATGGCCTCCGCTTCAGGCGAAGGAGATTTCGACGGCGCAAGCTCGACCGCAGACGGTTCGTCCGAGTCCGGGTCAGCCGCCGCTCGCGGAGTCCACGACTTGTCGCGCCCGACGCGGCGAATCGTGTCAATCATCTCGCTCGAAGCGATGCGGGCGATGAAGCTCGAAAGCTTTCCCTGCCTGCGCCATTGCACCAGCCCGCGATAAACTTTAAAGATCACGCGCGAAATCACATCGTCCGCCGAATCCCATGCCGGGAAACGAAACCGCGAATTGCGCACGACATGAGCGATCAGCCATTGATAACGAGCGATTATCACCTCAAAACAGAGATGCGCGCTCGCGCGGTCGCTTTTCGAGCGGGCGAGGAACATGTCAACAAGTTCCTCGTCGCTCAAATTATCGAGCCTGTCTCGTTCAGATTCGGCTCCCGCTATTGAACTCTTCGACATGCGCTCACTCTTGACGACCGTATATGACCGATTGCCCGGCGTGCGCATTCTAACATTGAGTCCGACTCGCTCCGCAAGTCCATTGAGCTAGACGGACGCGCGGGCGTTTGCCTGACAAAAGCGATTACTTCTTTCGCGGAATGCCGATCAACAGCGCCATCGGCCCCGCCAGCAACAGCCACATAGTCGCGCTGAGTCCGTACCGTTCGGCAAGCATTCCTAAAGCGAGCGGAACAAGTCCGCCAGCGAATTCAAATATGCTGCTGATAGACATCACCGCGCCGCTACGCCCGGGCATCGACGAATACAATTGCGCTTTGAGAATCGAATACCATCCCGCGTTCATCAACCCCAGCAAGCCGATTATAATTAACTTCACGGCAAAGCCGGACGCTAACAAAAACGCGGGGAACAGCAATGCAACGGTGAACGCGCTCAAGCGCAGGTAGCTTAATCCGCGAACTCGTTTAAGCAACGGGATGATCAAAAAGTCGCCCGACAAACCCACTCCCGTCCATACGGCCACCGCAAGCGCGGCTTTTGCTTCGCTCACACCTACTATGTCAACGAAGTACAGCGCCAGAAAACCGTTTAACACATCGAGCATCAGGTCGGAACACTGAAGCAACAATAGCCATCTCAGCACCTCGCTCCGACGAAAAGCTGATAAAAGCATTGCGCGCGCTCTCGGCAAAGCTCAATTGATCGTCTTCTGAAGAAGCTGTTTGAAAAGAGAAGCGCCACGCCAGTCTGAGAAGCAGAAACGCAAGAAAAGCGAGCGCAAAAAAGACGCTTCGCCAACCTGCGCCCAGCCCGACGGCAAGGCTTAAGACAAGCGGCCCTGCGACCAAGCCGAGCGACCCGGCCAGCGCCCATCGCGCCATGTTATGTTCGTGTCGCGCAGGGTCTGCATCCATCAGCGAGGCTTGCGACAGGCCGACAAACGCGCCCGACGCCGGATTCAATAATACGAAAGCCGCGAGCAAAAGCAGAAAACTATTGCTGACGGCTGTCAGCATCATACCCGGAAACGAATGCCACGCCTCCGCCCAGTATAAGCACACGCCTGCCGCGCACATCAGCGATAACGCCCAGAAATATTTCAGCGATGCTGCCGATGGCGTGAGGGACTGTGAGCAGCAGCCCGACTTGAATGTAAGAGAGTTCGAGATCGTTGCGGATGAGCGGCCAGGCCGCTCCGATAGCGCCGCACACTATTTCATCCAGAAACTCGATTAACAGTAACGTGAGAGTAAATGACAACAGGCTTCGCCCGACCTTGCTTGCCTGCAAGGTGGAGCGAACGGCTTTGTGACGCAACATAAATTATGATTCCCCTTTCCTCAGTAGTGATAAACACGCAAGTGAAGACAAGCGCTTTATCGAGGCGGAGGAATCATTGATCGCGCCAGACAAAACCATCGGCGGCGTGATACGTATAGCGGTGAGTTATGGTGTTCGGACTTACCAGGGCGGATGTTTCATAAGATTACCTTTCTTTCAATTCGCGCGAGCAGATTGTTGCATACCGACTGCGCTCTCGTAAATCGCGCGCGAAATATCTGCGATAAGCTTATGCGCGCGCTTTTCATCCTGAATGCCACGCGTCAGCACGACCAGAACGTAAGGTTTGCGATTCGGCAGATAAATTATAGCGGCGTCGTGATTGACCTTTGTAATAGAGCCGGTCTTGTGCGCGACTCGCGCTGTTCTGAGGCAAGCCCGCAGGGATGCCTTCGTTGAACTTTTGATCGAGCATCACCTTGACCATTTCATCCGAAGCTTTCTCGGACACGGCGCGGCGTTCGGCTATGCGACGAAGAATTATCATAAGGTCGCGCGCGGTAGTCGTGTTGTTCATCCCGCGTTCGTAAGCCTTGCTGTCTTCAACGCCGCGCAGAACTCGAATCCGGTTTGCGCCGATGTTGCGCATCAAATCCATCACTCGCGGAGCAGTCACCCGCTCGATCAAGATGTTAGTCGCAAGGTTGCTGCTTGCGATAATCATCAGTCGCATAAGCTCGCGAATGGTTTCGGTCTGGCCCACTTTTTTGTAGAGCGATGGCTCGGAATCATCTTCGACAGAGACCGAATAATGGCTGCCATCGGCTATGCTCAGAAAATCGTTTTTGATCGGGATAACGTCGTCGAGCGAAAACTTGCCCTGAGCGGCCTCGCGATAGATTTCCATCATCACAGGCACTTTCATGGTGCTCGCCGCGTGGAAGTTTTCGTCCGCGTTAATCAAGACTTCGCCGCCCGTAGCCAGATCGTGAAAAGCTACGCCGACCGTCTCTGCGCCGCTCGCGCGTGTAAGCTCTTCGATCTTCTTTTTCACATCATTGACGGGCTTTTGGAATGATCGAAAGGCTGAGGCTTGCGGCAGAGGCAGAATTACGCAAAGCATCAAGGTCGACCAGCCGAACGCGAAACTGTTTATCGAGAGTATTCGGTTGAGAGTTTTTCATCTTTCAAAAACGTTTGAGCGCGCGAGCCATCAATCCAAGTCCCGCCGCAAAAAGCACCAGCATGATAATGACATTGAACAGAGTCGTCTGCCGGAAATATATTTCCAGATTCGTAAGTATGCCAACGAAGATGATGACTGCGCTCGCGCCCGCAAGCAACCAGCCCGCTATGGACTTGCCGTTGAAAAACAACAATCCTATTCCGATCACCAACGGAATCAGTGTAAACCCGAAAGTGTTTTCACCCCACCAGCGCCAGTAACCGCTCGTCACATTCACTTGATTCATAATCAAGTAGCCGCCCGCTACGGCGAGCGCGAGGCCAAATAAAAACAGACCCAACCCGCCTTGCGTGCCTCCCGGCCCTTTGAACCGGCGCGCTTCGTCTTTGTCGTCCATTTCATTCATTGGATTCACGGCTCGAAATTTATCATCGCAAACATCCATCGTCAACGTTCCTCCTCTTTCGTATTCGCGGTTCAGACGTAGTTAGCCCGAGGAAGCTGACAGCCAATCTAAATGGCATCCGAGGCAAAAAATAATTAGCTCCTGGTATTTTTCAGGGAGGAATCACCCCTAATATGGGTGATGACTAAGAAGATTTCCAAGCAGCGCGCTTATCAGTTAAGACATAAGGAGGCAGGCTTGTGCGCCCGCTGTTCAGAAAAAGCTGTAAATGGAACTCACTGCGCCAGGCATAGAGAGATGGTTAACCGCATATCCCGCGAGAGCATGAGACGTCGCAAAGATCGCAAGTCCGACCTCTGACCATGCAGGGCCATTCAGTTGTCGAAACCAGAGGCTTGGAATTTAGAACCTGTTGACCGCCGCAGCATACAAGGAGGCGCGGAGGTTTTTATATTTGCTTATCCTCTGCGTCCTTTGCGGCGAATAGGCTTCTTTTTCACAGAGGCGCTCTGATGTCTTACTGGTTTGCTCTCAGTCTTTCCATTATGCTCTCTTTGCTTGGAGTCGGTGTTGGCTTCCCATTGACCCGGTAGAGCCTACAGCTAAAGCTAGGCTCCTCATTTCGCCCTTCCAAATCCTTCCCGTTAATCCTGATAGAAGGCGAGCCTTGAAACCCTACCCTTTCAGCTTTCTCAGGCGAATCAACATTTATTAAAACCAAATCAGCTTTTGTGTGAGTTTCGCTCAGTGCGGCTTTCAAATTCTCTAACGCCTGTTTGTGCGAAGGACAGCTCTTGAAATAAAAGAACTCAACCTTGAGTTTCTGCTCTTTCGTCTGCGTATCCTTGTTGCTCACGGTGGAGCTTTTTTCTTCTACTGTGCTTAACATCTCTTTTAGTTTCTTCTTAAATACTTCTTCGTTAAAAAGAGGGGCTTTGGTCACTCCATAGAGTTGGTGCATCCAGAAGTCCGGCTGTGGGGGTTCTTGATCCCAACTGGCAGCCGTGCCATATAGGAAGTACACGTCCCAGGCTATATCATTGTCCAGTTTCAAAACGTTCTTCCAAAGAGTACCCGCTAGTGAATCAGGGTCTTTGAAATAACTTACTCTTTTGTCAGGAAAGCTCTTTGAAAGATTCTTAGCCGCGCCATCAAAATCCCCGCCGAAAATCGGGTCCCAGATGACGTAAACGCGGACTCGATCATCGGTCACTGCTTTGAGAATATTTTCTATCTTGGAGAACCCCCAACGACATCCCGGTCAGGTAGGTGAAAGAATAGTCACCAGCCGAATTTTTCCAGCGTCGCGTTGAAACGCTTCTTTCAACTGGTCAATTCTGCGAAGACTGATAACTTTACCAGCGCCCTTCGAGACAAGCGGCTTTTTCCCCTTTGCTGTTTTTTGTGTGGCAAAGGATCCGGCGAAATAAGTAGGAAAAAACCAAAACGCTATAACTGCCAATAGCGCGAGACTTCTACTTGTTGGTCTTTGCTTCATTATCTTTTCCCCTTGCGTCTGTGTTTCATCTTCACGATGACAGGACAGGAAATAGCCGCGCTGTGTTGGGTCAATTCATTCTCACAGGCCGCAAGATGACGAGAGAGTGCGCGCTTAAACTCGCGCAGCTTTTTCATCTGATGATCGAGGCTGGTGATTTTTTCTTTCAGCAAGTCGCGCACCCGTTGACACTGAGTAGCGCCGCCATCGCTCGTGAGCAACACTTTAATATCACTGAGGGAAAGTCCCATCTCTTGAGCTTGTTTAATAAAGCGTATGCGCTCGACGACTTCGGGGGTGAACAAGCGAAAGTTACCTGTGGAACGAGGCGCGCGGGTTAAGAGTCGGCGCTTTTCGTAATAACGAACCGCGTCAACACTGACACCCGCGAGCGCGGCAACCTCTCCGATTTGGAGTTGATTTTCTAGCACAAAAGAGAGTGTACACCCTAGAGGCAAGTCCAGAGTCAAGCCAAAATAGTTAAAAGCGAAGGGCCGCGCTCTTCACACGGCCCCGCTCTTTCATTCGCTTGCTTGTCCTTCTGTCTCATCTTCTTCGGATGTTGCCTGCCGGCGTGTGCTTCTCTATGACCTCGCGCAGAATCTCTGCGTTCTCGGTGAATTCTTCTCTTTCACAACTAGCGGTTGGCGCAAAAATCTATAGTGCATCCAACCATTCTGCACACACACCCACAGCGGGGCAGCAAAGGGGATTAGTCAAACAACAGCCCACGGAAAGGCCGCACAAAAAGCATGCTGCAGCGTCTCTCCAAAATGAGGCGACTCCCCTCGGTGGGCTGCTAACGGTCGTACCGGGTGGCGGCGGCGGTACTATTGAACTGTTTGTTGGGTTGGGGGGCATGCGAACGTTGAAGGTGCTAGCTATTAAATGTGCAGCGAAGTCTAAGGGTGTGATGTCAAAGGCGGGTGCGACGCCGGATTTCGTAACACCCTGTGGAAACAGACCTTCACGGCCATCGTCTATTGTGGAAAGATGTAAAGTAGGGTTCTGGTTGAGCAGACCTGCCTCCATGTCGCCCTGGATACGAAACGAGCAGGGATCTATTACCTCAATTTTGCTCTTGAGGAAAAGGCCGCTGTTATCTCCTGCTCTTACTATGGTCTGGAAGTAGGTTAATGTGTTTCCTGTTACAATCCGATTCAGATCCCCCGCAACCTCAATCCCGTATGTCCCGTTGAAGATCAAAGATGAACCCGTGAAGAGTTTGAAGCTATTTGTCTGAAAATCGAGGTTATAGAGGTTATCTCCAAAGCTGGCGATTAAGCCCTTACCCTTCTTGAAGAGCGCAGCTTGATTTTTGCTGTTCGCTTGCGCGATTTGAAGCATGTTCATCCAGTCAGGGTCGAGCGGCAGAGTTTGCGCCGAGGCTTGCTTGGCTCCTAATATCTGCCAAGCGCCAATCGCGCCTGAAGTCCGAAGCAAGCTGGCGAACATTCCCCTTCGTGAGATTAGTCTTCGCAGCAGGTTGCCCTCATATGCCTCAGGCCGGCTCTTTTGTTGACACCCACATTTCGAGGAGCTTTTGTGGGTAGGCAACTCTTGCTCGTGACAACTGCAAGGTGAAGACAGTTCTGGACTTCTTTCATACTGTAGATTATCTGACATGTGGACCTCCTTTTGAATCGTTCTGATGGATTTCCCAGCGAGACTAGAAGTTAAAATGTGGTCTACTTGTGCTAAGGTTTGGTACTGCTTCCAGAGTCATGGTATGTTATGGTTTGACATTGCAAGATGTCCTTTCTGCCCGGTAACGCGGGCGGAAATTCAAGGGCTGGATGTTAGCGCATCTGGCCCTTTACGTTTCGATTTGTGCTCCCTTTGGATTTAGTACGGCTTCCAATGAAGCTAATTCGTTAGAGAAGAAAGCCGGAGTAGAAGAGTGTGCGTACAAAATCCGTTTTTCGGCTTAGCGTTTAAGGTTTGCAATCGAGTCTTGGCTGTCAGCTTATGAGGAACAGATAATAGGCCAAGCTCAGCTTCGGTTCTCGCATTTTTCGTGCCGCGAAACGTAAATTAAAGGTTACTATTTCGGGGAAGCGATAACCTATTCATTCTACAAAAACAAACCAATCGAAGATTGAGGATTAATTTTTCTTGAGTTACTTAATGTAGTTTTTATTCCGTATACAAGCTTACCACCTGCTGCTTAGAATGTAGCCAGCGTATACATACTACCCGTTTCAGCTTGCAGCCAAGCTAACAGGAGCGCCGAAGGTGAAATATATATCACATCCATCTTGTGATTAAATAAACGGGCCGCGCTCTTCACACGGCCCCGCTCTTTCATTCGCTTGCTTGTCCTTCCGTCTCATCTTCTTCGGATGCGGAATCTTTGCGTTCTCGGTGAATTTTTCTCTTTCACAACATCTCCTGTGAAACCGCATTGGCTTGATGGCGCGAAATAATGGAACTAACCTGAGTTGATCGGCTTTCAATCAGTAAACGGCAGTTGAAACCATGCACCGGAGGATTGTGATGCGATTAAAGTTGAACGCTATTTTCTTAGCCGTGCTGTCAGCGATGGCGCTCGCAACAACGAGCTTCGCACAGGAACCAACCGGGCAATCACCTCGGCCAACTCGGCAAACGCAAAAGGCCGTGAGCGAAGCTCAGGAGAAGACCGATATCGAACGCGCGCCTTCAAGCCCGGACGAAATGATGCGCCATTCCCTGTCGAGCTTCACGACTCAAATGGATTTGCTCACTAAAGAAATGCGATTGTTGCGCAAAGCGACCGAGCGCAATTCGATGCTCATCGAGCTTCTGCTTTATGAAGAACGACTGGCGAAAGTCGAAGAGAAACTCGATGCCGCGATAACGCTCAAGGCGGACCTCGATGCGCGGGAATCCGACCTGCAGCGGCGAATGAAAAATATTCAGCAGGAAGTCATGCTGCGCGGCGCATTGCGTCGCGATGAAGTTGAAGCGGCGCTGAAAGCTGATATTCAACGCGCCCTCGAAGACGTTAAGACTCGCCAGTCTCTTCAGCAAGAACGTATTTCAGAGTTGCAAGCTCAAGTCGCGCGGCTCCGCGCCCGCGTCGAGGCTCTGCGTAAAAAGCTTGACCGTGAAGATGAGAAGAGCGAGCAGCAGCAGAACCAGCAACAGCAGTAGCAGTTAATTTGAAAACAGTACCGCGAGCGGTAGCGAGCGGGTGGATATGTTTACAAGCCTGACCCACTCGCTACCGCTCGCGGCACTGTTTTGCAAGGCTTACGGTTTCACGATCACCTTGATAGGTACTTCGACTCGCGGTGTTAGAGGGTCGTCCGTTTCTATTCTCAAAACTCCCGTGTAGGTTGCCGCTTTTGGAAGTTTGGTTCGGTCTATGCCCACGCGAATCACGTAGTTGCTTCCTTCAATAATCGTGCGCGGCTCCAGATTCAAAAAGCCCAGTGTTGACGTAAGCGACTTGATATGAAATGTGCCTACGGTCTTTCTGACTCCTACTCTGGTTCCTGCCGTCGCTCCGTTCTGCAAATCCGCAAGCGAGACTTCACCGAGATCAATCTGGCGAGGCGTGGCGACCAGATTTTCCGCTTGAACGTTGACCGTCAGTTGCAGAGCAAGTTGGCCTGAAGCGCCGTCGTTGATTTGGAGAGCTACAGGCATAACGCGCTGCGTTAAATCGTTTGACGGTTCGATTGCCATGTCCAGCAAGTAACCCTCTCCGTTCGCTTCGCGACGGAGTTTGTAGGCTTCGGAAGCACTAGCCAGTTTCAAGGTGCCGCTTGTAGGCTCGGCTGGCCTGATTCTGAGCGTGACAGCGAGCCGTTCGCCGCGCTCGACTGTGACAACAGGGCGGGCGATAGGCCACACGTTGAACGCGCCAACCTTTTCGCCATGCGCGATGTCCGCATTACTGGTGCGAGCGACAAAAGCAGGGATAGGTTTAATGTTAGCAGTGACCGTTACCTTAACAAGGCGATGGCGCGGGTCATTGGTTTGTAGCTCGAAGCTGCGCTCAACCGGCCCTGGCGCTGTGTCTGCGGTTTTTATAGTTACTCGGATGATGCCAGCCTGACCAGGCTGTATGACTTTCTCGAAATAAAAGTCAGTAGGCGCGCATCAACTCGGAGCCGCGCGATTTGCAGCTACAACAATCGGCACGGCTTGCGCGCTCGGATTAAACGAAACTGTTTTGATAAGCTCGCGCGAGGAAGGCAAGCTTGACCGGGTTGTGGCCGATTTTTCCGCGAGTTCGAGCGGAACAGGGCCATTGTTGCGAACCGAGAAGACATGCATAAGCTCTTCTCCAACGAACACGTCGCCGAAGTCGCGCTGTGTGCCGTCAATAATCAGTTCAGGCGCACGGGTCTGCGCCTTGATGGTCGAAGTCGAAATAAAAAAGACCGCGACCGCCACAAAAAACAGTGACAACGCGGCCTTCTGCGTGCGTGCTATTGCGTGTATGTACGTTTGAATCTTTGTCACGATATGAAGAGAAGATACTAATGGCCGGTCAGCCATAATTCAAGCGGCGGCTTTTCGCTTTCGCCCCGCCAGAAGAAAAACGGCTGCGCCAATTACGTTCGCCCCAACGATGACCGTTGCGATCTTCACGGCGAAAGCGAGCCTGCTTTCCACCTGCACTATTGGAAAGACCGATAGCCCTACGTAGAGAAGCGTCATCAGAAAACCGGAAAGCGCCGCAATCTTCAGCCATAAAGGCAATCGCACGCCCACTGCTCTCAATCCGAAAAGAGGTATGGCGAACATCACAAGGTAAGCCATAGCGTAGAAGACGCCGCTCGCATTCCACAAAAGTTGAAAAGCTTCCTGCTGACCGACGCCTATCATTCCAATCAGCCCTATGGCCAGCGTTATCGCGCCGATGAAGAGAATAGAGTTGACGGGCGTTTTGTATTTCGGGTGCAAACGTGTGAACCATTCGGGCAGCAGGTGATCCCAGCCTGCGACCATCGGCAGCCGCGTGTTGCCTGTAAACTGGACGCTCGACTGCGCTATGCGAATCCACAGGAAAGCCAGTATCGTAACAGGCACGATATAAGAGACCGCTCCGAACGTGCGAAAGCCTACGCTCAAAACTTGCGGGATCGGCCCGATCAGATCGATGTCGTCGGGCGGAATCAAAGCCAGCACGGAGCTTGTGCCGAGTATGAACATCACAGCGATTATTGGCGCGGCCACCACGACAGAGCGACTGATGGCGCGCACAGGGTCGCGGCATTCGCCCGCGTGAATGGCTACGTACTCGAACCCGCCGAGCGCACCGAATCCAATCTTGCCGAGTATGTTCAAGCTGAACAGAGAGAAGGTCGGCACGGCAGTCTGAAGCGGATGATATTCACTGATGTTCCCGCGCGCGAAGTTCAAGATCGGAAGCAATAAAAGCGTTGCGAAGATAACAAGCATCATCACAGCGCCCGCCTTGTGAACCCACTTGCCAACGCCGAGTCCGAGTATTGCGACGAGGACGAGTATGCCGATGATCGCTGAATTCAGCAGCGCTATGAACCATTTGCTTCCGGCCATCCACGCGGCGCGCGGGCCGAGCGCATACGACAAACTCGTCGCCGCCTGCAATCCTATTTCCGACGTGTTCAGAATGACAAATAGCCAGAGGTTCCACGCAACCATAAAGCCCGTCAATTCGTTGAAGCCGAGCTTGGCCCATTGGTACAGCCCGCCTTCGAGCGGCATCAGGCGGTTGAGATAGATGACGACGGCAGCCGACGGCAGGTAAAAGAACAGGATTGCCAGCAGCCAGAATATTATGTGCGAAGGGCCGAGCTTGCCCGCCGCGCCGACCCACGTCAATCCGACGATGAACAGTATCTGCGTGAGCGCGAGGTCTGTTAGTCCAAGCTCTTTTTTGAAGACGGCGCTGCGCTGTTCGACTCTCTGTTCGGCGCTCAGCAGCTCTGCTTGTCTGTCTGCCATCTATTTGCCGCCTGCGAATTCGGGATTTGATTTCAGTTTGTCTTCTTTCACGCCGGACTGACGCGAGAGGATAAACTCGAACAGGCGCTCGGGCAGCCACCGCTTTGCGGCGATTGCCAGTTTCGCGTGGCGCGGCGCGGCGTAACGATTTCGCGGTCGGTCGAGCGCAATGGCTTTCACGACCAGTTCGGCAATGTCGTCAGGCTTGCCCGCCATTTTACGCATACGTTTATAGCCTGCCTCGAAGCCTTCATATAATGGGCTGTACGGGCTGTCTCGCTCTATAACGTCTTTCGAGACTTCGTTGGCGACGCCCAAAAATTCCGTGATGATGAATCCCGGCTCGATCACTACGACCTTGATACCGAACATGGCAAGCTCGCCGCGTAATCCGTCAGAAATGGCTTCCAGAGCGTGTTTCGTGGCATCGTAGATCGAAGAGAGCCGCCGGGCAACGCGCCCCGCGACCGAACTGATATTGACTATGCGACCGCTCTTCTGATTTCGCATGACGGGAATGACCAGTTGTGTGAGCGCAATCAGCGAGAACAGGTTGGTCTCAAAATTCTGGCGAATCGCTTCGATTGGAACGATTTCGATGGGGCCGCGCTGGCCGTATCCCGCGTTGTTGACGAGCGCGTCAATGCGGCCAAACTCATTCATTGTATCCAGGACGATTCGCTCGCGGTCTTCTTGCGAAGTGACGTCAGCGGCAACTGTAAACGCCCGCCCGCCCGCTTGTTCGATTTCACCTTTGAGCGCGTCGAGCCTTTCCTTGCGCCGCGCGACCAGCACTACAGTCGCGCCTTCTCGCGCAAGCATTCGAGCGCTGGCTTCGCCTATGCCTGCCGAAGCTCCTGTGATTATTACTACCTGCCCTTTGAGTTCTGCCATCGCGCCTCCTTGCAGACTACAAATACTCGCGAATCATCTTGCGCCAGGTGGGCCAGTCGTGAACCAGATTGCCGCCCCAGTCATCTACACGGTGCGGGACGGCTCGGTCGTTGAGCACTCGCGACATATCATACGTGCGCTCGCGGCAAATCCCAATGTCGAGATCACTCGTGACCAGAAATATTTCCATGCGCCGGATCAAATCAAGCATCCGCGCATCATTCATCTCAGCCATGTAGGAAACAGGGCAATTAAGATAAGCCTCTTCGTCATAGTAATCGTCCAGCAATCGCCGTATGCGATACGACCCGCTGAGTCCTACGGTCTTGCCTACGATCTCCGGGTGCTTGAGTGCGAAGTTGACGGCGAGGTATGCGCCGAAGCTCACGCCCGCAGTGATGAGAAACGGATTCGGATTAGTCGAACGTATGAAGGGGAGCACTTCGTCGAGAACATAAGACTCCCATACATTGTGACGGCGGACTCGCTCGCTCGGGTGGATCTGATCGTTATACCAGGACTCAGCGCAAAGGCTGTCTATGCCGAAAAGCTGTATGTGCCCCGCGTCTATCTTGTCGGCCAGAGTGTCAATCATTAGAAAATCTTTCCATTCGTAGAAGCTCCCCCACGAACTGGGAAAGACGATGACCGGAGCGCCCGCGTGCCCGTGAACTAATACGTCCATCTCGCGCCCCAGGCGCGGGCTGAACCACCTGGCATGATTTTCGATTGGCATGGCGTGTAAGCTAACGGCGCGGGCGAATAATTTCAAGCCGACGGTGATGATTCGGCGTAGCCTGCATCAGAATTGAGCTTCTAATGCTTGAAGCGCACCCTGCCGATAACTTTTACAGGCACGCCTGAAAGTTGGGTCGGTAGAAATTTCCACTGGCGCACCGCTGCGATGGCGGCTTCTACCAACTTGCGATCACCTGACACCCCTTCTGCAGCCGCGACATCGCCCTGTTCATCAACGGTGACTTCGATCAGCACTTCACCGGCAGGCGCTCCCGGCGGAAAAATAGGGTTCACTTTCTTCGTCGTTCTTTCCGCGAGCACGCCCGTTGACAGACGAAGTACCCTCGGACGATTTGCATCCGATTGGGCGCTGCCTGCCACTGCTTTTGAGGCCGCGTCGTCAAAGTAAGTAATCGTTCGGGACTGGATTTCGTATGGCTGAAAATTCGCTTTATTACCTCTGCTCTGCCACGCTTTTCTCTTGACCCAGTTGCCTTTCAGATCAAATTCGTAATCCGTATACCTGAACACTTCGCCAAGGCTATCGTCGCCGTTGTAGTAAATCTTTTCTGTTTCAGCGCCTTGTTCATCAAATACTGATTCGCGACTGAAATTAAGTTCCCCAACAGATGTGTAGCGTTCCATCCTTATGAGGTTTCCTTTTTCGTTATAGGTTGACACGTCTCTGTTGCCTCGCACGCCATTGTTGAAATGGGTGACGCGCTCGACCTTGTTCCCCTCATATTTGTATTTGTATTTCATATCGTATCGAGGGTCGCGAGGTTTAGCCCCGCTAGAGGACGGCGCAGGCGGGTCATAGTCGTGATGGATATGCTCTGTCTTAGAGGTTCTGTCCCCGTTAACGATCTTGTACACGGTTTTTTGGCTTATATTGCCTTTATAGTCAAAAAGAACCTGCTCGGTGAGATTGCCCTGCTCGTCATAGCTTGCTGTGCTTGATAACTGCGGGCTTTCCAAAGAATGACCGCCTCTAGACATTCTTGCGCTTTGGGCCGTCACACTTCGCACTTTGCCTTTCAGGCCATCTTCTCCGAGATCGTTTTTCGGCGTTTGGGCAAATGCCGAATAAACCAATGCCGCAGTCAGCAAGGCAATAAATATCTTTCTCACATTGGGCCTCCGAAAGGCGGCGGCTAAAACTTTTCCGCCAGATAGTATTTCATCATGTCTCGCCAGGTCGGCCAGTCGTGCGGCATATCGTATCCCCACAAATCTAATTCGTAAGGAATGCCCTTCTGGCTGAGAATGCCTGCGAGCCTTCGTGAAGCATCGGGGTTTTCGTAAGAGCCTTGACCCGCTGACTATGTGAATATGTTTTTTCTGCCGAAGCTCATTCACGGCGTTGTCATCCATGTTCGGCAAATAATCAACAGGATTATTGTAGTAGACATTGTCGTCGTAGTAATCGCCTTTATAGTAACCGCGAATGTCGAACGAGCCGCTCATTGCGATCATTCCATCAAACAGGTCCGGGCGGCGGAAGAGTTGATTCGCGCAGTGAAACGCGCCGAGGCTCGCGCCCGCCGTGATGACGCCGTAACGCCCCTGACAGCTATTCCAGATATAAGGCACGACCTCGCGCGTGATGTAGTCGTTGTACTGCACCTGGCGAATGGCTTTATCTCGCGGGTGCAGTTGCGAGTTGAGCCAGCCTTCGCGGTTGATGCTGTTGATGGAAAATACTTTGACTTTTCCTGCGTCTATAAAATCTTTTATCGAATCGATCACGTAGAATCGCTCGTATTCGAGGAAGTCCGCCGCCGCCGTGGGGAACATAAGCAGAGGGAAGCCATAATACCCGTAGGTAACAATCTCCATTGGGCGGTTCAAGCTGGGGCTATGCCAGGACTCAATGACTCTTTGCATCAAAGTTTTCCTTTCATTCGCAATGTCGTTTGGCGCAAGGTGTGAGGCATCAGTGATAGCTCACATTTGGCAAGCGTGTACGCTACCCATATCCGGCGGTAATTTCAAGCTCAAGCGGAGGGGTTGAAGAGGTGAAGGGGTGAGAGAGTGAGAAGTGATGGGGTGATGGGGCGAGCATCCGTTTACTTTTTCGCCCCATCACCCTCTCGCCCCATCACCCTTTTGTATTATTGTTTGCTCACTCGATTGAAGTGAACGAGCGTTGATTTCCTGGTTGTGCTTTGAAGTTCGAAGCTGGCATCTTTGCTCGATTGATTCTCGGCTAATTTATACACGCCCGGCTTATCGTCTATCGCGCTTTCTCCCTGAACGCGCGACAAAAACAATTCGGCATCGCTTCGACTAATTTCCTGCTTGCTCGTTGCGGGCGAGTTGAGCGCTTCGAGCGCGTAAGACTTCAGCATCTTCGGCCAGTAGGCTTGAAACAGCGAATGGTTTGCGAATACGTCTGTAGAGATGATGCGGTTGCCTATGGCTATGACTACGCCGACTACGTTGGCTGCTGAAAGCTTGTTTTTGAGTGCGCGCTCATAGGAATTGATCTTGCCCTTCACGCGCCTGTCTCGATAAACGCTCGTGAGATCGCCCGTCGATGTCACAACAACATTTTCCGATTGCGCCTTTGCGACTTCATTCCAGACTTCGGACTGGCTCTTGTCGGCTTGAGCTTTAGCGCGAATGTTCGGCATTGCCAGTGCCACCACTGGCGGAGCCACCCCGCGGCCTGCTCCGCTGCCGCCGCACCGCCGCCGCTTCCAGGCCAGCACCGCCGCCGCTTCCAGGGCCGACACCTTCCCCGCTCCCTACACTCCGGCTCTGGCCGAACGATGCTTCTTCGGACCAGCGGCCATGTTCTACGCAAAAGACATTGATCGGCACGGGTTTGTTAGTAGAAGCGACGATGCAATCGTTGCCGACTATGCGATCTTGTTTGCCGCCGACCAACAACTCGCCAGCGATCAGCACAAGCATCTTGCCCGACCTGTTCGTGACCGCGAGTTTGTTCACTTCCGCGTCATCGCTGATCCGCTGGTTGCGTCGAATCCTGCGCGAGCGGCCATCTGCGCCAAGCTCTGTGATGATAACTTTGCCTGAGCGCAGCCCCTCGTCGAGCGTGATGAATTCGTCTGTGCTGGTCGGTTCATCCGATACAACCGGAAAGACAGTTAGATTGTTGAAACTGATGGCCGAGCTTATACGCCAGGAAGGGTGCAAAGGGTTGGCTGTTGCGTTGATGGCGACTCTATTCTGAGACTGCCCTTTTTCCGCTTTCGCTTCGAACACGCGACCAGAGAGCAAGCAGGCAAGTGATAGTCCAGTCAGAAGAACGCCCGCCACGAGACCTTTCATAGTTCTCATGCGAATCTCCTTATTTGATAAGACTGGGAGCAGGGCTGACTGAAATCTTACTAGATTGAGAACGCGGCACAGGTGCGCGTCTTGCAAGTTCATCAGCCTTGCTTTCGGCACTCTGGTCTGATTAGACGCGTGAGGAAAAGGTTTGTTCCAATAATGAGTCAGGCGACATGCTTTAGCAGTGCGGGCGAAAGCTTAAGATGAGCTTATCGAATTTGGTCATAACAACCGGCTGATTGTTTGCAAGATTTTTGCCTACCTGCTTATACTAAACCGGGAATAAATCAATGGCCGGACCAAAACGAAAAGGTAAAAAGAAACCAAAAGCAATTCAGCCACAGCCGGAGCCTGAACCACAACAAAGACAGCTACAAGATAACCTCGAAGATTTCATGGACGTAGGTGGCTCGCCTGTGCCCGGTCTCACCCTGCGGCGCATCCTGACGGGACATACGGATGCAATTTTCCGCATTGCCTGGTCACCGGACGGGCAGCGATTAGCTTCACCATCTGAGGACGGGTATATCCGCATCTGGGATGTGGAAAGTGGTGAATGTGTGGCTGTGCTTAAGGGGCATGAAAATAATATCAGCGTGGCATGGTCGCCGGATGGTCACAGACTAGCGGCGGGTTCTGCGGATAACATAGTGCGGGTCTGGGATTGCGATACCTGGGAACCCTTGGCGGTGCCCAAGCAGCACGAAAGTCCTGACGCGCGCGCTGATGGTCCGTTTAGCGCGGCATGGTCGCCGGATGGAAACTCATTGGCATTACTTTATTATAGCGGTGTCATCCAGCTTTGGGATACAAACACTTATTCATTAAAACAGACTCTAAAAGTAAGAAGTTCGGCTATTAGCATAGTCTGGTCTCGAAACGGAGACACAATCGCTGTTACTACCGGCAACATAATTCAACTGTATGATGTAAGATCATCTGAGGCAAAACTGATCGGGCCTCTTGAAGGTCATAGGGGTGACGTTAATAGCACCTCCTGGTTATTAGATGGTAACTTCCTTGCTTCAACCTCAGATGACCAAACGATTAGGCTGTGGGATGTGCGATCTTACCAGACTACCCAGGTGCTGGAAGGGCACACGGGGAATGTACGATGCTTGTCCCTTTCTGCCAATGGCGACTTGCTGGCCTCAAAAGCAAGCGATGGCATCCGCTTGTGGCGTACCGATACCTGGGAAACTGTGGCAGTGTTGCAGGAAACAAAAGCTGCCTACTGGCCTCCCGGCTTGGCCTTTCACCCGCACTTACCCCGCCTCGCTACCCTGGGCAAAAGAGAAACCATAATACGCATTTGGGACCTGGACATGGATGTGCTGCTAGGCGGGCAGACTGCCACCGAATCGGTGCGCTATACTACTGCCAAACTGGTTCTGGTCGGTGATTCGGGAGTGGGCAAGACAGGGCTGGGCTGGCGCTTGGCGCACGGTGAGTTCAAGGAACATCCTTCAACGCACGGACAACAGTTCTGGGTCATTAATGAACTCAGCACCAAACGCAAAGATAACACAGAGTGTGAAGCCGTGCTGTGGGACCTGGCCGGTCAGCACGTCTACCGTTCCATCCATGCCATCTTCCTTGATGACGTTGATCTCTCGCTGGTGCTCTTTGATCCTACTAACCGGCAGGAGCCGCTCAAGGGTGCGCAATTCTGGTTAGAACAACTATCTGGTAAGCAGCAACTTCCCCCAACAGTTCTAGTCGGCGCGCGCGCTGACCGTGGCTCTGCGGTTCTCTCTCAGCAAGAGCTTGAGCAGTTCTGCGAGCATTATGGCATCAGCGGAGGTTACCTGAGCACCAGTGCCCAAAGTGGAGAGGGCGTAAATAAATTACTGGAAATTATCAAGTCCCAAATCCCATGGGATCAGATGACGACGACAGTCACCACGGTCACCTTCAAGAGAATCAAGGAATATGTCCTCGCGCTCAAAGAGAAACCTGACCGCAAGGGTGTTCTGGTGAGCCCGCCGGAACTGCGACAGCAATTGCAGACCACAACCCCCGACTGGCAATTCACCGATGCCGACATGATGACGGCGGTGAAACATCTTGAAACCCACGGCTATGCCGCCATCCTACGCAGTTCTTCCGGCGAAGAATCCATTCTCTTGACGCCAGAACTTCTCGTTGACCTGGCTTCGTCCATCGTGTTGCAAGCCGCTAAACACCCGCGCGAGCTTGGGGCGTTGAGTGAGACCGCGCTGCTACAGGGAAACTACCCGTTCCCGGAATTAGCCAATCTGGAACAGGCGGAACAGCAAGTCCTGCTGGATGCCGCCATAGCGCGTTTTCTTTCGCACAACATCTGCTTCCGCGAAACGCTGGGGACAGAAGCGCTGCTGATCTTTCCCGGTCTCATCAAGCAAAAGCGACCTCTGCTCGATGACGTTGAAACCGTCGAGGATATGTCATACATCGTTCGAGGCCGAGTGGAAAACGTCTATGCGGCTCTGGTTGTGTTGATCGGCTACACGCAGATGTTCACGCGCATCAACCAGTGGCAGAACCAGGTGCAGTATGAGATGGGTGAAGGCGAAATCTGCGGTTTCCGCCTTATCGAAGAACGTGAAGGCGAGATTGAACTGGTGCTCTATTACAGCACGGCTATGCCCGCCTTTGGCCGAATGATATTCGAGGGGTTGTTTGAAAAATTTCTCTTTCAGAGAGACGTGGAGGTGACGCGCTTTCCGCCGGTCGTTTGTCCGAACAGCCATCGGCAAGAACGCGCTACTGTGGTCAAGCGTCTGCGCGAGGGTAAGAAGTTTGTCTACTGCGAAGAGTGCGGCGCGAAAATCAACTTGCCCGATATAGAAAAGCCGCTCGCGCTCGGGGCAAGAGATGCAGGCTGGATTCAACGTGAGGAGAGACTGGCGCGCTTGCGCAGTTTATATGAGACACACCTCGTGCGGATCAAAGGTTTCCGGCGTGACAGAGTTGCACCACGTTGCTACATCAGCCACATGCCCGAGCAAGCATCATGGGCATCGCAACTGGCGCACGACCTGCGCGACGCCGGAGTGTTCGTTCTAGAAAATAGAGCGCAGATTCAGGCGAACGACTTCATCCTGCTGGTCGGCGCGACCGATTACAAGCAGGCATGGGACCGCTCTGCCGAACCCATTGCGGCAGATGCCAGCCTGATCCGCGCGCGCCTTCACCAAGGCGCTACACAATGGCCCACCGTAATTCCACTCTTGCCGGAGGGCGACCAGGACGCGGCGCTTCCAAGCGAGTTGCGCGGTTGTTATGTAGGAGACTTTAATAATCAAACGCGTTATGCAGTTAGACTTTTTGATCTTGTTATGACCTTGTACGCCATTCCGCTCAATCACCCGGCCTTTGAACCGTTACGGAAAGGATTGCAGAGGCAGTGGGAAGATACTTTGAGCCGGATAGACGAAGACGAGATGGTGAAAGCGAAATCAACGGCTCTGAAAATCTTCATCAGCTACTCGCACAAAGACGAAGGATTCAAAGATGAATTGATCACCATGCTTGAAGGCCTGCAACGCAAATGTATCATTGAGGCCTGGCAAGACCGGCACATTGAAGAGGGCGATGAATGGTTTCAATCTATCCAAATTGCTATGAATGAGTGCGATCTGGCGTTGATGTTAGTGAGCAAGAACTTTCTCGCCTCCCGTTTTATCCGGGATAAAGAATTACCCCATCTGCTCCAACGCCGCAAAGAAGAAGGGCTACGCATAGTGCCAATTATCATCCGCCCCTGTTTGTGGAAAAGTGAACCCCTGCTCAGTGATCTGCAAGCCCTGCCGAAGGAAGGTAAGCCGGTGATTAAATTCCCGAAACACACTGGCGCGCGAGATCAGGTCTGGGCAGAGATTGCTCAGACTATTGAAAGTCGCGCCGAAAAGATGGCTAAAGAGTTGGAGAATCAATCTGAGTCATAGGGTGTGATAAAAAATATCATTACTTTCGCCGCACCGTCGGTCTGCCCCATCGTCGTACAAGTAAAATTCTCGTGATACGCTCAAGGCCGGAGGCCTCGTTATGGACCGTAGACAATTTTTGAAAAGCAGTGCCGCAGTGCTCTTGTCCGCCAGGCAGCTCTACGCCGCCCAATCCTCGGATCGCAAGCCGCGCGTTGGGCTGATTGGCACTGGCTGGTACGGCAAGTGCGACCTGTTTCGCCTGATTCAGGTTGCTCCGGTTGAGGTCGTTTCTTTATGCGACGTTGACAAACGTATGCTGGCCGAAGCCGCAGAGATGATTGCTCAGCGTCAGGCATCCAAGAAAGTTCCACGAACCTATGGCGATTACCGATCAATGCTCAAGGAAAAGGACCTTGATATAGTGCTCATTGCCACGCCGGATCATTGGCATGCGCTGCCGATGATCGCGGCTGTCGAGGCGGGCGCTGACGTTTACGTGCAGAAGCCGATCAGCCTCGACGTCATCGAGGGTCAGGCTATGGTCGCCGCCGCTCGCAAGCACAATCGAGTTGTGCAGGTAGGCACGCAACGGCGCAGCACCCCGCACATCATACATGCTCGCGATTCAATAATACGTGAAGGTAAGCTGGGTAAGGTCGGATTGGTAGAGATATACTGCTACTACCACATGCGCACAATGGAGAATCCTGCTGATTCCGCGCCCCCGCAATACCTGGATTACGAAATGTGGACCGGACCGGCGGCTATGAGGCCATACAACAACCTGATACACCCCAGAGGCTGGCGAGCATTCGCAGAATACAGCAATGGGATACTGGGTGACATGTGCGTACACATGCTCGATATGGTCAGGTGGATGCTCGAACTTGGCTGGCCTAAGCGCGTCTCGTCCAGCGGCGGGATTCTGGTGGACAAACGAAGTAAAGCAAATATCCCGGATACTCAAACTGCTACTTTTGACTTTGATGATCTGACAGTCGTATGGCAACACCGCACCTGGGGACACGCGAGTGATGAAAAGTATCCCTGGGGCGCTACGTTTTATGGCGACAAAGGCACGCTAAAGGTGAGCGTGCACAGCTATGATTTTATCCCGATAAACCAAGGCTCGCCCGTCCACCGCGACGTAAAATACGAGTTGGAAGAATATCCTGAGGACAAGACAGAGAAAGACCTGGAACAGCATGTCGCCCCGGCCATCAGGCATCACATGAAAGATTTCCTGCGAGCCATCGAGTCGCGCAGTCGTCCAGTCGCCAGTATTGAGGAAGGCCATATTTCAACAGCGAGTTGTATTCTTGCCAACATAGCATTACAACTTGGGCGGACGCTGAAATGGGATTCGCAACGGCAACAAGTAATCGCAGATGATGAAGCGAATAGACTGCTATTGCGTAAGTATCGTCACCCATGGATTCATCCTGAGCCGGGCACGTATAAGGTTTAGATGAATGCGACCGTGTAGGGGCGACCCACAGTGGGTCGCCCCTACACGCTCATCTGACGGGTCGGCACTTCCAGTAATAATTCGTGAAGCCTTCCGCTTCATACATTCGGCGAAAAGTCAGTTCCACCTCTTGCTCGATTTTCACTTCGGCGGGGTTGCGGTCTGTCATCATCAGATAAGCTCGCCCGCCTCCATCGAAATCAATCACTGTCATCACAGTGGGCGGGTCGGGGTCGGCGTTCAAAAAATCAACTGTGTAAGTAAACAGCCTCGCTTTCTTGTCGGCCAAACGGATGCTTTCAAAATTGTCTTTCGCCTGGCAACTGATGCAGATGCGTTGTTGCGGGTATTGGATTTTGCCGCAGTCCAGACATCGCGAGCCGCGAAACTTGTATATGTCGTCGCGCCTGCGCCAGATTTGCGGAGCGGAAGCCGAAGGCGACTGGCGGCGCGGCGCTTCTGTGCGAATCAACTCGCGGAACTTCGCATATCGCTCGTAGCTGCCGAGGCTGGCGCGCGATGCGAGATGCCCTTTGACTCCTCTGCGCGATTGCGCCTGGGCGCTTTCGATCTCGTCCGTCACTTCAAACAACAGCACGTCGCATCCTGAGCCGTAGCCCGTGACTAAAATCTTTTCTCCCGCTCGCGCTTCTTCGAGCACGGATGAAAGCACAAGCATCGGCATGGCCGCGCCCGTGTTGCCCACTCGCGAGAAAAGATGATCGGGAATCTGCTCCGGCGTAAGCTTCAGACTTTGAGCCACGCCGCGAAGCGCGCCTTGATCGGGCGCATAGAAGATGGCTTTCGATATTTCAGATGGGCCGATGGCAGTACGCTCGAATAATTCGCTGACTGCCTGACCGACGACGCGCTGGTAGCCTTGCGTCACAGAGAAACGCTCTTCCCAGCCGGAAACGAACTGGTCATCGTTTTTGCGCCACAGATCTGTCATCTCGTCTACGGTCGAATGGCTTGCGATCAGATTTGCGATTACACGCTCGCGGCCCACTTCGATAGCCGAAGCCGCATCGCCAAATAATCGCTCTGCCGAAGAGCGCGGCGCGGCCAGTCGCGTGTCTGCCGCCGTGACGATGATTTTAGAAGCCGAGCCTGATTCGACAGAGTCGAGCGCCGCGCGAATGGCTGTGGTGGCCGATCTCAGGGAGTTCGTGTAATCGGCAGTCCTCACGTCGTGACGCAGGTCTGCGACCGTAGCGATGAGCGCAGAGGCTTGCTTCTCGCTGTAAGGCGAAGTCGTGGTGGCGAACACGAGGCCGTCAATTTCGTTGCCATCGCGATCAGACAACAGATCGCGCACGGCTTCAACAGCCATCGTGATCGAGTCTTCGTCAACGTTGGCGACAGCGCGTTCGTCTTCGGAAGCGCGTCCGCCCCATGCCCGCGCGATGTCTTTGTGCGAGAGCCGGTAATAAGGTATGTATGCGCCAAATGATGTTATTCCTGTCATGATTTTTCTCCGCGCGTGGTATACCAGAGCCGTTTTGCACCAGTCAAGGATCAAGTTTATTACTCTGGTCTCAATTTTATTTTCAAAACACACTCTTAGAGCTTGAGCACTAGAAACATATCAATCATAATGCGTGCTGTTCGAGAAGCAATTGAACTGCAGGAATTCGGTTGCTTCTGCTGATGTGCGCAAGACTCTCAGGGTTTGCGACGTTAAGCATTCCAGTAAATCCAATTCGAGTCGCTGCGAAAGCCTTCTTCCGACTGCGGCAGTTTTTAACCCCCGTTTCTGCCGTTGCAGGTAATGTGTATGTCTGTTTGCGGTTTCTTGTTACGACTTTGCAGCCATGAGGTAGCTGAATACGGATGAGTTTGTTCGCCGAAACCACATTAGATGAGTTTACACGCGGCGAGGAGGGGTATCTTTTCTTACACCAGTTTTTTGAGCGGGCCGCGCGTCAATGGCCGCATCGCGCAGCTTTGGATATTCCTCCGGGAATCAATCGGCCCGACCGGCGTGTAATCACTTACGCGGAACTTGAGCAACAATCCGATGCGCTGGCCGCATTTCTTCGCGCATCCATAACGAAAGAATGTGTTGTGGCTATTCTTCTCCCTCGACACACGGAGCATCTTTACAGCAGTCAGCTCGGCGTTCTGAAAGCGGGCGCAGCTTACACCTGTATAGATTCGGCTTTCCCGGATGAACAGGTGCGCAGCATCCTCGAAGATTCCGAAGCCGTAGCATTGCTTACTGACAGCTCAGGTCTTGCTCGCGCCGGAAACTTTAGGTTCGCTGATGAGCGGGTGTTCGATGTTGCAGAGTTGACGGCTCAAAATCAAAGGCTCGCTCTCGCGCCTGCGCCGCCACATTGGCTCACGCCCAACAGTCTGGCTTACATCATCTACACTTCGGGAACGACGGGACGGCCAAAAGGCGTGATGATCGAGCACGGCAGCATCGCGAATCTAGTCGGCTCGGACATCGAAGAGTTCAACCTTTCGCCGGACGACCGGATTGGTCAGAGTTCATCTGCGGCTTACGATTCATCGCTCGAAGAGATATGGCTTGCGTTCGCCGTCGGAGCAACGGTCGTAGTGATGGACGACGACACGGCGAGGCTTGGGCCGGATTTGATTCCCTGGCTCGTGCGCGAGCGCATCACAGTTCTATGTCCGCCTCCCACGCTGCTGCGCACCACGTCATGCGAAGACCCCAAAGCAGCGTTGCCCGATCTATCGCTTCTGTATGTCGGCGGTGAGGCGCTGCCGAGAGATGTGGCCGACCGATGGTCTGTGGGTCGTCGTCTGGTCAACGGCTATGGCCCGACCGAATGCACTGTGACCGCATTGCGGGGCCGTATCAGAAAAGGAGAGCCTATCACGATAGGCAGTCCCGTCCGAGGTCTTGAGGCCCGTGTGTTGAACGAGTCGCTTGAAGAAGTCGCGGACGGCGAACAAGGCGAGCTTTGTCTGGGCGGCATCGGGCTTGCGCGCGGCTATCATAATCAGCCTGAACTGACGGCTCAAAAGTTTCCCACACATCCGCGATTCGGGCGCATCTATCGAACGGGCGATCTGGTCCATCGCAACTCGGATGGCTCGTTCTTCTATCATGGCCGGATTGATTCTCAAGTGAAGTTGCGCGGTTATCGCATAGAACTCGAAGCGATTGAATCGCGACTCGCCGAATGCAGTGGCGTGCGCGAGGCTATATGCAATGTTCAGGCAAACGGCTCGCAGCAGACGCTCGTGGCTTTTGTCGTGCCCGAAGATGGCTGCGAGTCTTTGTCCTTTGATGACTTGAAATCGTCTTTGCGAAAGGTGCTGCCGGTCTACATGATTCCGAGCCGCTTCGCCATGCTCTCAGAGTTGCCGAAGACTTTGGGAGGAAAGCTGAATCGAAAAGCGCTTCCCATTATCGAAACTCAAGAGCGCGATGGCGACAAGCAATCTGTCCTGCCGCGAAATGATATGGAGAAGAAAATAGAGGCGGCCTTCCGCGCAATTCTTCGCGCGCAAACGGCAGTCTCTATTCACGACGATTTCTTCAACGATCTGGGCGGAGATTCGTTGAATGCTGCTCAGTTGATTTCTATGCTGCGCGACGAGCCGTCCACTGAATCAATTACTGTGCGCGACCTCTACGAAGCGCGCACAATCGAGATACTGGCTAAACGGGTGCGCGCGGATGTTAGTCAACAAGCAACCATCAAAGAAGAGACTGAGCGACCGCAAGGCCGTCCGCTTCTGGTAACAGCAATTCAAAACTTATGGCTTCTCGTTGGTTTGATTGCTGGTCTCATCAATCGCTTACTCGACAGCCTTTCGTGTCGTGCCTTTCCTGATTCATAAACTGGGATTAATCGAGTTCATTCTTTCAGGGCCGATTCTTGTATTGGCGACTCTGACGATTTATACACCTGCCGCAGTGGGGCTGGCGGTGCTGATTAAAAGAGTCCTCATCGGTCGTTACCGCGCGCTTCGAGCGCCTGTTTGGGGAAGCTTCTATGTGCGCAACTGGATGGTGCAGCAGACTGTGCGAATCGTGCCGTGGAGACTGATCGAAGGAACTGTTTTTCAAATCCTTGCGCTGCGCGCTCTGGGGGCGCGAATCGGGCATCGCGTTCACATTCATCGCGGCGTCAACCTTCTGCACGGTGGATGGGATTTGCTTGACATAGGCGATGACGTGACGATCAGCCAGGATGCTTCGCTCAGGCTTGTAGACCTGGACGGCGGCCAGGTGATCGTCGGCTCAGTCTCTTTAGGAGATGGGAGCACGTTAGAGGTGCGCGCGGGTGTTGGCAGCAACACTGTGCTTGAGCCGGAAGCGCATCTCAGCGCGTTATCATCTTTGCCCGATGGTGGCCGCATTCCTCGCGGCCAGCGTTGGCACGGCATTCCCGCAGAGCCAGCAGGTCACGCGCCACCTCGACCAATGTTGACCGGGCGAGCGCGAATCATTTCACCTTTAAAGCATGCGGTCGCGCTCACTTTATCGCGATTCGGGCTTGAACTGTTTCTCGCTCTGTCGCTGGTGTTGCCCTTAATGGCCATCGCCTTCATTCGCGGCGTTGATACTGAAAGCGCATTGAATTGGTTCTCCGAGCCTGAATTTGATATATCGTTCTTAATCACGGGAATTCTAATCTTGGCTCTCTCAGTGCCGCTCAGGGTGATTCTCGAAGCCATAGCCATGAGAGCGATGGGACGAGTTCAGCGCGGGCGTCATCAGTCGTTGGAGCATCGGGTATGTGCGAGTCTGGTTAAAACCGCGAATTATTCATTCGGCGGGCAAGTGGCTCAGCGGCACGTTGATGTGGCCCGTCTGGTTGAGGCTGGCCGGAATGAAGATAGGCCGTGAGTGCGAGATCAGCACCATCATTGATGTCGTGCCCGAACTGATTGAAATCGGGGGCGAGAGCTTTTTCGCCGATGGCATTTATCTTGGCGGGCCTGAGGTTCATCGCGGCACTGTACGGCTTGCTCAAACTGAGCTTGGCACGAATGCTTTTCTGGGCAATCACGTAGTTATAGCGAGCGGGCAACGGCTGCCTGAAAATGTTTTGCTCGGTATTTGCACGGTCGCAGATGACACTATTATGCGCGGCGGCACTTCGTGGTTCGGCCATCCTCCGTTCGAGCTTCCGCGTCGCGAGATCGTTGAATGCGACCGCAGTCTTACGCACGCGCCATCCTTGATTCGCTACCTTGATCGTGTGTTCTGGGAATTGCTGCGTTTCGGGCTGCCGATAATTCCGATGCTGGTATTGCTCGCGTGGTACAAGTTGCTTGCCGTAGCCGGAAGCGAACTTTTCAAAGCCGATTTTCCAGTTGGGTGTCATACCTCTGGTGAGCCTCTGTGCGATCAGTTTTTTCTGCCTTCTGGTACTCGCTCTCAAGTGGGGATTGCTTGGGCGTGTTCGTCCGGGCATCCATCCTTTATGGTCATGCTGGTGCAGTCGTTGGGATTTTCTTTACGTGGCATGGGCGTTTTATGCGGGACGCGCGCTCACCTTAGTGGAAGGAACATTACTGCTTGCATGGTATCTGCGAGCGATGGGCGCGCGGATTGGTCGAGGTGTGATACTTGGAGGCGGGTTCGCTCAGGTCGTTGACCCTGATATGTTGCACTTCGAAGACGGGGCGACTGTGAGCTGTCAGTTCCAGGCTCACACTTTTGAAGACCGTGTCCTCAAGATTGATCATGTGAGGATTCGCGGCGGCGCTACGGTGGGAAGCGCTGCGGTGCTGCTTTACGGCGCTGACATTGGCGACCGGTCTCGCGTCGCTCCGCACAGCGTAGTGATGAAACGCGAAAGCCTGCTTCCGGGCCATTCATACGCCGGTTGCCCGACGCGCCCGCTTCAGACGTGAACCCGATTTCTATTATTACTTATTCGGCATATTAAAGACCGATTCGTTTATCGTGACGTTGTGGTTGATATCTTTAATCTTGATAGTCAGGTTAATCACGCCGTTCGACTGGCTCAATCTGACAGGCAGATTGATGCCATCCACCACTCTGTACTGTTCGATGTATGATTCAGTCTCGGTCATGCCTTGCGTGGATTCGCGTTCTGAATCGTTGCGAATCAACAACCCTGACTTCGTATCGAAGTACCATTTTTCAGAGCCGCCCTCTGGCGGGATGGCCGTCATGACATAAGCATCACGTCCATTGACTGAGCTTTTGCCATTGAAATTTATAGTGGGGAACAGTTCTTTGAGTTTGATCTCTCTATAGAACTCCGCATCGCGTTTCATCGCGGCCAGTTCTGCGCCCTCTAACCTCCGCACTCCCGCGCTCGCCTCCTGCGCCCAGCCGACCGTGCCGTTGTAGCCGGTGCGAATGACGCCTCCGGCCATTTTCATCACGAGCGCATATTTGTCAGGCGCTTTTGCGTAGATCTCCACAGTTCCGACCTCAAGATCACCCATTTCAAGCGTGCCCCTGGCTACGCGACTTGTCACACTCTCTATGGCGTCTGTGCCGCCCAGCGCCTGAACGTAGTGATTGAGAGTTTCATCAATGCGCGCATCCGTAGAAGGCGGGCTGGATGGTACACGGCTGTAATCGGGTTTGCTCGGCGCGGTCGTGTTTGAGTTGGGGCCGGGAACGGTTGTCGAATCGGCGCTCTTTGAATCTGCGATGCGGCCCGGGCTTGAGTCCGTGCTGCCGCCCTTATGGTTGTACACGCCTAAGATCAGGATTACGGCGACCGTGATAATTCCGGCAGCGAGCACACCTACGATTATCCACACTCCCTTATTCGATTTTTTCGCGGGCTGCGCGTGCGGATACTCTGCTTGTGTCACGGCCATCTGCGGTTGAGGCCAGGTCGAATTAGGCGACGGCTGCGGCCAGGTTTGATGTGCCTGCGGCTGGCTCGTAGCGGGATGAACAGGCTGCGGCCAACTCGGCTGAGAAGGCTGCGGCCAGCTTGAATGAGGCGACGGCTGCGGATTCGACGTTTGCGAATTTGAGGTCTGCGGATTGGCCGGTTGCGGATATGACACTTGCGTCGCCGGGTAGTTCGCAACCGGCGGAGGCAATACTTTAATCGTCCTGTCAGTGCCGCCCGTGGCAACAGAAGATTGTTGCGCATCCTTGAACGCTTTACGCAATGCCGATGCGTTTGACGGGCGTTCATCACTCTTCAAAGACATTGACCAATTCAAGACCGAAGCGACCGCAGGGCTCACATTCCCGTTCAGCGCGTTAGCCGGAATGAGCGGATCAGTCTGACCGTTCATCACGGCGACGAATCGCTTCATCGCATCGGGAGGCGTTTGGCCTGTGATCAGATGGTACAGCGTAGCGCCCAGACTGTAGAGGTCGCTGCGCGGGTCGGTCCCAGTGCCTTGCATCTGCTCAAGCGGCGCATAGGTGGGCGTGTATCCGAATATGCTTTTGCCCGAAGTCAACTGCGCGGTCTGTGTCGCCGCGCCTTTCGCCAATCCGAAATCCAGAAGTATGACGTGGTCTCGTTCGGTTATCTTCAGGTTCTGCGGCTTGATGTCGCGATGAATGATTGGCGGCTGGTGCGAATGCAGATAGTCGAGCGCGTCGAGCAACTGGTCGGCCCACTTCAACACTTCATCCTGCGTGAACGGCTTAGGCTCGCCGTGAGGCGGTATGCGGTCTCTGCGCTTCTCAAGCACTGCGGCCAGATCGTCGCCCGAGATGAAATCCATCACCAAATACTGGCTGCCGCCTTCTGTGAAATGATCGCTGACTTTCGTCAACGCGGGATGGCGCAACCCGGCAAGCAGTCGCGCTTCGCGCTCGAACGCTCTGAGCAGATTCTCATCCGTAAACAAGGTCTGCTTCAAAGCTACTGTGCTTTCCAATCGCAAATCTTTTGCGAGGTAGACAGCGCCCATGCCCCCTTCGCCGATCTTGCGCGCGATGGCGTAGCGGCCCTGTAAAACTTTGTCTGTGTCAGACATTGGTTCTCGCTCTCCGGTTCTCAATTAGCTTAACCGATTAAGAGCCGATTCGGAATAAGAAACTGTGAATATAGAATAGGTTCACCGCAGAGGCGCAGAGGACGCAGAGATTTCGCAGAGTAATACAATTATTATCTCTGCGCCCCCTTTGCGTCCTCTGCGCCTCTGCCACGAGTGAATTCTCCAGCTTTTTTCAGAGAACTAAACGGCCTTTGCTCGCGGGCTATAGATAGCCGTGTGCCTAACCTGTTGAACGATGCGGCTGTTGTTGGCTACAAGCAGCAGATCAATTGTGAAGAACTCGTGCCCCTTGCGCTCGAATCGGTCTTTGACGCGGCCACGCACAGCTATCTCGTCTTCGTCGCGCGCCGCGCTATGGTTAATCAAATCGCTCGCCGCATGAATTCCATGGGCCGAGCACGAAATTGCGCATCATTATTTGATTTGCGAGTGAGAGCAAAATCACAGGATGCGCGACCGCTTCCGCTCCGTAGTAAATCGGCAATCGCTCGCCTATGCTGTCAATCAGCGCGGTGTCTTTCAAGTCGAGCTTTTCTCTGAGCGTGCCAAGCACACGGCCCGGCACAATTGATTCGCTCGACGCCAAAGGTCGCGCGTCAACAGGAGGCGGCTCTGCTTCTGCGTAATCATCAAGCCGCGCTTCGCCAAGCCATGCAGAGTCATCGTTTATGGTCGCAAGCCCTGTGGCGCACACGATACCGTCTTCGCGCTCTGCCTTCACGGCTACTTTTATCGGGTCAGAGTCGGCATCAACTTCCGCATACACGATCACTTCTTCGCCTTCATAAAACGGCTGGTGAAACTTGACCTGCATCGAGCCGTGTTCGAGCCACGCGCGACCGAACTGTTCGACTATCGGAACCGTCATATAGCCGTAGACGATTACGCCCGGCACCAGCCCGCCGCGAAAGCCGTATCTTGCAGCTACGCGGTCGTCGTGAATTTTGTTTTCAGACTCGACGGCTGTGTTTCGCGCGCGAACACGGTAAGCCTTAAGCCTCTCTTTGCCATAGCTCATTTCTCTTCGCCTTCTTCTTTTGGCACCAGTTTTATGAATGCTGGCAAGCGACTGAGCGGTTTAAGGTCTTGCTCCTCGCTGATTTCGTAAGCCAGTTCTTCGTCCAGCTCGACGGCTCGTTTCAGCGCGATAATCGCGTCAGCCTTGCGATGCATCTGAGCAAGCACGCAAGCCATATTATAGTGCGCTTCCGCAACAACCCGATAACCGGACAATAGGGGCTCGGTTTCAGTAAAGATTAATAGAATCAAACGAACAGGCCGTCAAGCATAGTAACGCACGAGCCATTCGGCGGCGAGCGCGGGCTTTGCGCCGCCTTCCGATTCGACGGTGACGGCCCACGTAATCTGCGCGCCGCCCGCAACGTCTTCTACGGCTTGCAGCGTAAACCGGGCGCGCACGCGCGAGCCGGATTTTACGGGCGAAATGAATCGCAGCTTATTCAAGCCGTAGTTGATTCCCATCTTGAAATCGCCACGCACTGTAAAGGCTTGCGCGGCGAAGTGCGGCAACAGCGAGAGTGTCAAGAAGCCGTGAGCTATCGTCGAGCCGAACGGCGAATCGGTCTTCGCTCTTTCAACATCAATGTGAATCCACTGGTGGTCTTCGGTCGCGTCGGCAAAATCGTTTATGCGCGATTGCGTCACCTCGAACCAGTCGCTCGCGCCGACTTCTTCGCCAATCAGGCTTTTGAGTTCTTCGACTCCTTCAATAACACGTTGTGACATGAATTCTCCTTTTCGTTGAAATGACATTAAACCGCGCCTTGATTGTGAAACCGGATTATCTCGTCGGCAGTGAAGCCAAGCTCGCTTAATACTTCATCCGTGTGCTCGCCCAAAGTCGGAGCGCGGCGTCGCACTTCGCCCGGCGTTTCACTGAGCCGCACGGGCGTGCTTGCAACAGGAATGGGCTTTGCGCCGCCGGGATACTCTTTTTCTTCAAGCAGATTTCGAGCGCGCACTTGCGCGTCACTTAATACTTCGTCCAATTCGTAAACGGGGCCGCAAGGAATTCGAGCGCGTTCGAGTTCTGCTATCGCTTCATCGCGTGTGCGGGCGGCGCACCACTGGTTCATCACATCGTTGATAACATCGAAATTGTTGCCGCGCGTAATGTCATCTTTGCAGCGCGGGTCGTCGAGCAAATCTTCTCTGCCGACCAGTCGCGCCCAGCGCCTGAACATGTGATCGCCGATGGTCGGCACGATGATCCAGCCGTCGCGCACTCGATAGGCATCGCTCGGCGCTGTGTAGTATGCGGTGTTGCCCTGACGTTTGCGGCGGATTTCGGTCACGGCCCGTTCCATCAACAGCGGCGTCATGAACATCACGCCTGTCGCAAGCAGCGACACATCTATCAACTGGCCTCGCCCGGTCTGCGCGCGGTGATAGAGCGCAAGCATAGCTCCGAACGCCGCGTGAAGCGCGGTGCCGTAATCGGCCCACGACACAATCGAACGAACGGGGTTTTCCGGGAAACCTGTCAGGCTCATCGCGCCGCTCATTGCCTGCGCTACGCTGTCGAATCCAACGCGATCACGATAAGGTCCGTCAGGCCCGAAGGTCGAAGCCATCACGAGGATGATGTCGTCTTTCACAGCGCGAAGCGAATCGTAATCGAGCCGCAGTTTCTTCATCACCTCAAGCGGCAAATTTACTATTACTATGTCTGCGCTTTTGACTAAGCGGTTGACTATTTCTGATGCGAGCGGGTGCGCGAGGTCGAGCGTGATGCCGCGCTTGTTGCGATTGATGTTGAGAAACAGACCCCCTTCGCCGCTTTCGGTCACAGGGCCTACCGAGCGGTCTTCGCCGCCATCGCGCCGCTCTACTCGTATGACGTCAGCGCCGAAATCCGCCAGCAGCATCGCCGAGTAAGGCGCAGCGATGAAGCGGCCAAAGTCAATCACGCGAATTCCTTCAAGCAGTCTTGCCATAATCAAACAATCTCGAATTCTTTTCTTTGGTTTCGCATCCTACCTTTTGCAGACTCTTTATTCAACCGTGTAGCGCAAGCTCGATACATTGCGCTAATTTTGTGAAGCGGGTTTCAGATCGCATTCCGGTGCCTGTAGGGGCGATCCTCTGTGGTCGCCCCAGATTGACGTTACTTCACTCTGGGGCGGGCAGAGACGCCCGCCCCTACAGGCAATCAGAAGCTAATGAGATGAATACAACTATTGAGCTTTCCCCGCACACGCGCGCGGCCAACCTGAGTCGAATGGAGCGCGAAGCGTTTGATGTCGCGGTCATCGGCGGCGGCATTACCGGCGCGGGCATCGCGCTTGACGCCGCATCGCGCGGGCTGACGGTCGCGCTCATCGAAAAGCGCGACTTCGCAAGCGGCACAAGCTCGCGCTCGTCCAAGCTAATTCACGGCGGACTCAGGTATCTTGAACAGTTTCAATTCTCGCTCGTTCGTGAAGCCCTCGAAGAACGCGCAACGCTCAAAGAAATGGCTCCGCATCTGAGCGAGCCGCTCGCGTTTTTAGTGCCTGTGTACGGGGCGGGCACGCGCTCGCCGTTGGGAGCCAGTAAATTAAAGCTGCGCCTGGGGCTGTGGCTTTACGATTTGCTTGCGGGCCGAAAAAACATCGCGCGCCATCGATGGCTGGGGCGCGATGAAGCGCTCAAGGTTGCGCCACAGCTAGAGTCGAAAAATCTCAGAGGCAGCTTTCTTTATTATGATTGCCTGACCGACGACGCACGGCTGGTGATCGAAGTAATCAAAGAAGCCTCGCAACGCGGCGCTATTGTGGCGAATTATGCTCGCGCAGGCGGCCTTGTAAAAACCGCCAACCGCATCACAGGCGTCGAAGTTGAAGACATATTCAACAACCGAAGATTCAATTTGAATGCTCGCATCGTGGTGAACGCAACAGGCGTATGGTCTGACGAAATCGCGCGCCTTCAGAACCCGCAAGCTCGAAACCATTTGCGCCCCTCGAAAGGTATTCACATTGTTCTGCCGTCTGAAAAATTCGGTAACCGCGCGGCTGTCTTGATTCCTTCGCTCGGCGAGCAACGGTTCCTCTTCGTCATTCCATGGCAGGGCCGCACAGTCATCGGAACGACAGACACGGATTACACGGGCGACCCGGACGAACCGCTCGCCGAAAGCGAAGAGATCACGCGCGTAGTGGAATCGACGGCGCGTTACTTTCCCGGCGCAGGTGTTTCGCGTAACGATGTGATCAGTTCTTATGCAGGCTTGCGCCCGCTGGTTTCAGGCGACGGCAAATCTACGAAAGAGCTTTCGCGCAAAGAAGAGATTTTTGAAAACGAATCGGGAATGATCTCGATCATTGGCGGAAAGCTAACCACGTGGCGACGAATGGCCGAGCGCGTCGTTGATCTGGTTGCTCGTAAGCTTGAGCGCAGCGGTCGAAGCATCACTGCAAGCATTCACCTTGCAAACAGCGCGTCGCTCGCCGGAGATTTGAAAGAAGCAGCGCGAACGGCAACCGAATTCGATGTGCCGGTTGCTACTATCGAACACTTGATGCAAAGCTATGGCGGCAACTTCCGAGCGGTTCTTGAAATCGCGCGCGAGTCCGAAGAGTTGAAACGCACTTTGACCCACGGCTTGCCGCACATCGAAGCCGAAGTCGTATACGCGGCCCGCTCAGAGATGGCCGTGACCGTAGAAGATTTCCTATCGCGTCGCACTCGCATCGCGCTGCTTGCGCCCGATGGCGGTCGCGAGTGCGCGGCGCGCGTTGAAACTTTGATGAGAAATATATGATCAACACACCGTTTATTGAAGATCGTCACTTAGCGCTTGCCGAGCAAGTTGATCGCGTAAACCGAGAGCAGATTCGCTCATCCTCGCTCGGCGAAAGCGAAGACGAGCAGGCGAAAAATCTTGTGGGCCTGCTTGCCCGCGCGCGCCTGCTCGATTACACAGTCCCTGCGGATTTCAATGGCGGCACGCTCGACGTGCGCGCTCTGTGCGTTATACGCGAACACCTTTCTTATGAATCGTCGCTCGCAGATTTGATGTTCGCTATGCAAGGGCTGGGCAGCTTTCCGATCACGATTGCCGGAACGAATACGATCAAACAAAAGCTCCTCCCTCTGGTTAAATCCGGTGAAGCGATTGCCGCATTCGCCATGACAGAGCCTGAAGCCGGATCAGACGTATCGGCGATTCAAACCTCTGCGCGGCGCGACGGCAACGAGTATGTGATTGATGGCGCGAAGACTTTCATCTCGAACGCGGGGCTTGCAGACTTCTACACTGTTTTTGCGAAGACTGATAAGGAGCGAGGCAGCAAAGGCATATCGGCGTTCGTAGTCGAGCGCGACCGTGCGGGATTTTCATTTGAAGAGAAGATAGAGCTGATCGCGCCGCATCCGATTGGCCGAATTCGTTTCGACGGCTGTCGCGTGCCTGCCGAAAACCTTCTAGGCGAAGAAGGCGCGGGGTTCAAGATAGCGATGCAGACGCTCGATACTTTTCGCTCGACGGTCGGAGCCGCAGCCGCAGGGCTTGCGTGGCGCGCGATGGACGAAGCCGTCAGCTACGCAAAGCGGCGCGTGCAATTCGGGCGACCTATTGCCGAATATCAAGCCACACAAATGAAGCTGGCAGAGATGGCAACAGAGCTTGACGCGGCGAGATTGCTCGTTTACCGGGCCGCTTGGAAGAAAGACACCACCGCAGACCGGATCACGCTGGAATCAGCGATGGCAAAACTCTACGCCACGGAATCGGCGCAGCGCATCATTGACGCGGCGGTGCAGATACACGGCGGCGTGGGAGTGATGCGCGGCGCTGTAGTCGAGCATCTTTACCGCGACGTTCGCGCTCTTAGGATTTACGAAGGGACTTCCGAAATTCAAAAACTCGTCATCGCCAGTCAACTATTGAAATAAACATATCCTGATTGCAACTTGACTTAATTTTCTATCGAAGCAACAATGTTTGCGAGAAAGGACAGGTTCCCCACTTTAACTAGCCCCGAGGCCCTGTGCTTAACCCGGCCATCAGTCTCTTCCGTCGAGGTGTTTTGTCATGCCTTCAACTACTAAGACGCTCATGTGTATTTTAATGCTTGTCGTCGCTATCCTCGTGCTGGCCCAACTAGCGCCAGCCGATACTCAATCGCTTGAGACGCTGCTCGCCTACTTGAAAAGCCCTAATACAGACACGCGACGCGACGCTGCCAGGCGACTGGGCGAACGACGCGAGCGCAATCAACTGGCAGTCGAGGCGCTCGCAGTCGCCGCGCGCAAAGATGAAGACGCAGAGGTGCGCGAAGAAGCTGTCCTTGCGCTCGGAAAGATCAAAGACTTCTCTGCTCTGCTCGACCTGATCAGCGCGCTAAAAGATTCGCGCGCGAACGTAAAGAACACGGCTGTGCGCTCGCTCGTCATGCTCTACACAGAGAACGACATAGATTTCATCACCAACCGCCGCGCGGGCTGGAGCTGGTTCAATCCTTTCCTCGATACGAGCGATCACGAAGTAATCGAGCCGTACATCTTAGTTGACCCGTCAATCATCAACGCGCTTGGCGAAACGGCGCGCGGCGACCGCGACCGCGATGTTCGCATATCCGCTATTCGCGCGCTGGGCGTGCTTCGCGGCCAGACCGCGACAGCGCAACTGGCCGACGCGCTCAACGCAGATCAGGACGTTCGCATTGACGTGATCCGAACTTTCATCAAAATAGGCGACCCGTCGGCTGGCTCATATCTGACAGCCTTCTTCCGCGATTCGGATCACAAAGTGCGAACGCAAGCTATGGTCGCAGCCGGGTTGCTGAAGTACAAACCTGCGGTCGAGCCGCTGCTGTCGGTCTATGGCCTTGGACCTGAAAAGAAGGGCACGGTGTCAAAGGTCGTGGGCAAGGTCAAAGGCCGTTTTACATATCTGCCGCCGCGCGATGAAGCCGCGCTGTGGGCGCTCTCGCTCATAGGCGACGACCGCGCCGAGCAGGTGTTCGTAGAAAACATGACGGACGATGACGCAGACCGCCGCCAGTACGCTTTCGAGGGGCTGGCGCGCATAGGCGACCCGCGTTATCTCGATCAAATATCCCGGCTCGTTTTGACCGAAAAGAACGGCGACGTGAAGATGTCCGAGTATTGGGCGCTTTATCGCATGGGCAGCCGTCCGAATATTCAGAACATCGTGCGCAAGCTCGACACCGATCAACAACAGCAAGCGCGCACATACCTTATGGAAACCAGTACTCCGGCAGACCTCTATCCTTATATTCGTTCAAGCTCGAAAGAGGTGCGCCAGCAGGTCATCGAGATACTTGGCCGCATAGGCGACACAGAGACCATTAAAGAACTGCAACCCGTGGCGCAGACTTCCGGCGCAGAGACTGCCGATCTTGCGACTCTTGCGATCAAGCGAATCGAGTGGCGACTTTCAGGCCGCCCGCGCGCAACCGATTCCGTTATGCGCAGCGAGCGCCCGCGCCGCGCCGCCAATCCGTAATTAAAAGAAGCCGATTCACCGCAGAGGCGCAGAGAACACAGAGACAGCGCAGAGTTTTTCTCTGAGTAATCTCAGCGTCCTCTGCGCCTCTGCGGTGAACTCTTCGGTTTCCCGCCTGTTTATAAGTCTCTAACCTACAGCCTCTGACGCCTGATCTCTTTCTTCTGCCACCTTCTTCCTTTAGAATAAGCGTTCGTCATTTTCAATCAATCAACAGGGAGCCGGTATGAAAAAAATAATGGCGGCGATGGCCATCGTCGCTTTGGTGATCGGCGCATCAGCAGGAGCGCAAGACTTGAACGCAGAAGCAAAACGTATTATGGAGCGCGCAGATGTGAAGGTCGCGTTCGATTACATAGAAGCGCATCGCGACGAAATACTCGCGGAGTGGAAAACCATCACCGAAATTAACGCGCCTTCGGGCAAAGAACGCGAGCGCGCAGAGCATGTAAAGAAACTGCTCGAATCTTACAAGCTCGATAAAGTCTACACGGACGCAAAAGGCAACGTCATCGCTATCCGAAAAGGCACGAGCACAGCTCCGGCTGTCATATTCGACGCGCATCTGGACACGGTCTTTCAGGAAGGTTTGAAGATCAAAGCTGAAATACGCGATGGAAAGATTTTCGCTCCCGGCGTCGGAGATGACACGCGCAATGTCGTTGCGCTGCTTGCCACCATACGCGCGCTCAATCACGCGGGAATCAAAACGAAAGCCGACTTGATATTCGTCTTCACGGTCGAAGAAGAGACTTCGTTCGGCGGCGTGACGCATTTCATAAACGAGAACAAAGATCGCATAGGCCAGTACATCGCGCTTGACGGCGGGTACGAAGGATTGACCTATGGCGGCATCGGCATCAACTGGTACAAGCATCACTTCATAGGGCCGGGCGGCCACACTCGCTCGAAGACGCCGCCCTATTCGGCTGCGCTCCCCGTAGCTCGCGCCATCGAGCGCATCTATGCGCTTGAGCTTCCCAAAGAGCATGAGGTGAACATAAACATAGGCATGCTCGGCGGCGCTGATGTAGTAAATGCGAAAGCTTCGGACGCATGGTTCACTGTTGATTTGCGCTCGACCGATCAGAAAGCGATTGACGAATACGAGCGCCGCATCGCTGACATTTTGCGCGAAGAAGCCGAACGCTACGGCATGACTTTGAAGACAGAGTTGCCCGAAGATAAGCTTCCGGCGGCGCAGCTACCGGGCAACCGCGAATCGTTCACTGTACGAATGAGCGAAGCTGTGCATCGAGCCATAGGGTTTCAGAACGTGACGGTGAGTCCGACCGCGTCGAACAATGCAAACGTAGCCTTGCTGGCAGGTCTCAATGCAATCTCGACCGGAGCAGGGCCTTGCGGCGGCGAGCACTCGTTATCCGAATGGTGCGAAATCGAACCGTTTTATCGCGGCATCAAAAAGACCATACTGCTTGCGGTCGCGCTAACAGGAAAGTAGTCAGATAAAAGGAGGCGGAAATGAAAGGCTCAAGACTTTTGTTCTTTGCAAGCTGGATCATTCTGGTGGTGGTGGTAGCAGCAGTAGCGCTCATCTCACTCCAGTCGCTCCGGATAGCTTACACAGGCAATCAGGACTCTCTGATTCCGGGATTCACGCTCGATCTGATCAGAGAGCACGGCGGCGAAGATGCGGTCAAAGCATTCAAAGGGCGGCGCGCGACTGCAGCTACGTGGGCGCTTGCTTATGCATTGCTTGCTTTGCCGTTGGTGCTTGGGCCTTATCGTCGCGGCGAGCGATGGGCGTGGTGGGCGCTGCTGATTTCAATGGGCGTGTCGCAATTGCTCTCTATTCTGCGCGCGCCGATGCTGGGCACGACTAGCGGAACCAATGCATCGGCAATCCTCCTGGCCTTCGCGCTGCTCGGCTTGCTTGCGGGCGCGCCACAATTTTTCAGACGACCTGCTGCGGCGATTGATGACGATCTGCGATGAGTTGAAGCTGCATGACAGAAAGATCATGCAGCTTCAACTCAACATCATTACTGGCAGGCGTTTCTTTCTGCAATTGGAAAATCCGTACTCGCCTGTGGTCGAGTTGAATTCAAGCAGGTTGCCGTTGACATCGTCTTGCAGGCAGATGTCGAAGATTGAAATCTTGCTGACGAAGGCGTCGGAATTCAGGCCGTTTCGGTTTATCTGAAATGCCCCCGGAGTCGTGGGGAAGCCGGACGCAAAAGCTTCTCCCGTCACATAAGCATTGCCGCCTGCATCTACGGCTATGGAGTTTCCTACGTCCTGACCAATATTTTTGTTCGGATGGTTGTAAGATCATGACTGATCATCGCCTGTCGGCGATTCGGGCAGGGACAAGCCTGCCTGTCAACCGACTTTGTTACAGCCGTGGCCGACTAAATATTGAGTTTGTCACTGTGGCTGATCAAACTGCCGCGCCTCGCACAATTGACACTCATTCGCGCCGCTCGATATGATTTGATCTTAGTTCATCATGCGATGCGCCTGGAATTGAGATTCCGCGTTAATGCGCTTGAATCATATAGTAGAGAGGACGCCTTAATGTTAACCAGAAAAAACAGACTGCTCGTTTTAGCGATTGCGTTTCTAACGCTATCGCCCTCGCTTTCAATTAGCTCTGCAAGCAATGGTCTCAAGGATCAAAGCCAGGCAACCGCAAAACAAAGCGAGCAGATTTCTGCCGAGCGCATCGCGCGCCATGTTCAGTTTCTGGCTTCTGACAAATTGCAGGGCCGCCGCACAGGCACGCCCGCCGCAGACGAAGCCGGTCGCTACATAGCCAAAGAGTTTCGCAGTTATGGACTCAAGCCCGCATCCGGGACAGATTTTCTTCAGCCATTCACTTTCGTCGCGGGCGTGAAACTTGGGCCGCATAACTCTTTCGAGTTGAAAGGCAAGAGCGGCGCGCGCCAATTCAAAGTGGAACAGGATTTCATGCCGCTGGCGTTCGCTTCTCCGGAGATGGCAACAGGCGAGGTTGTATTTTTGGGCTACGGCATCAGCGCACCTGATCTTCAATACGATAACTACGCGAACGTTGACGCGAAGGGCAAGATCGTGATGATCGTTCGCGGCAGCCCCGATGGCGACAATCCGCATGGTCGCTTCGCCGAATACACTCATCCGGGACTTGAGATTCAGAACAAGACGCTCAAAGCGAGAGAGAGAGGTGCGCGCGGAGTGATCTTCGTCAGCGAAGAGAAAATATTTCAGCACGACAGGCTTTCACGCCTTCGCCACGATTTGAACTTTTTGGATGCAGGCATACCTGTGGTCGTCGTCAACCGCGAAGTCGCAAACGCAATATTCAATGAAAGAAATGTGACGCTGAAGCGCTCGAAAAGCGATGATAACTCTGAGGCCGAATCTAAAGACGACCTCGACTGGACTAAGTCACATGGCAGCTTTGCAGTCAAAGGCGTTACGATCTCTTTCAAAGCAGATGTTATGAAGATCAACGGCAATGCCTCGAACGTCGTGGGCATTCTTCAAGGCAGCGACCCGCAACTCGCATCCGAATATGTCGTCATCGGCGCGCATTATGACCACCTGGGAATGGGCGGGCCTGAATCGCTGGCGGCTGTGCCGGAAGGACAGATTCATCACGGCGCTGACGATAATGCATCGGGAACAACAGGCTTGCTAGAGCTTGCGCGCGTTTTGTCTTCGAGCCGCGAAAAGCCCAAGCGCAGTATCGTGTTCATCGCGTTCTCAGGCGAAGAGCTTGGCTTGCTAGGCTCAGGCGCGTACACGAAGACGCCGCTTGCGCCGCTCGCTTCGACCGTAGCCATGCTGAACATGGACATGGTCGGTCGCTTGCGAAATAAGGGGCTGTTCGTAGGCGGAGTCGGCACTTCGCCCGCGTGGAAGCCACTGCTCGAAAAACTGAACTCTGCGACCGAAGGCCCTGAAACCGGCCTTGGGAGCCGGTTTCAACTGAGCTACGGTGAAGACGGCTTTGGACCGAGCGATCATCAGGCTTTTTACGTGAAAGACATTCCCGTGCTGTTTTTCTTCACAGGCTCGCACGACGATTACCACAAACCTTCGGACACGGCTGACAAAATAAACGTGGAAGGCTTGAAGCAAATTGCCACTTTCGTAGGCCAGGTGGCCGTTGATGTGGCGAACGAACCGGCGCGAATCGCCTTCAACCGTGTGAAGGTGCAATCGAAACCGATGGGCGGCGGGTTTCGAGTTTATCTCGGAACAGTGCCTAATTACTCGGATCAAAGCGACGGCATGAAGTTGGACGGCGTGCGGCCCGGCTCGCCCGGCGAACGCGCTGGCTTGAAGGCTGGCGATATAGTTATCAAGCTCGGCAAGACGCCGATCAAAAACGTCTACGATTACACCTACGCGCTCGGCGAATTGCGGCCTAATGAAGAGGTCGAGATAGTGATTCGGCGCGATGGCCGCGAGATGACTTTGAAGATCACGCCTGAAAAAAGACAATGAGAATGTTGAATCTCAGATTCGAGATTCATACTGGAGAACAGCGAATATGCTATTAGACGGAAAGACCGGCATCGTGTTTGGAGTCGCAAACAAACGCAGCCTTGCGTGGGCCATCGCTCGACGCGCGGCTGAAGAGGGCGCGCGAATCGCGCTGACATATCAGGGCGAACGACTCGAAGAAAATGCGCGCGAGCTTGCATCTGCGCTCAAAGACCCGCTCGTGCTGCCGTGCGATGTCACCAAAGACGAAGATATAGAATCAGTGTTCGCGCGCGTGCGAGAAGAAGTCGGGGGGCTGGACTTCGTAGTGCACGCTGTAGCATACGCGCTCAAAGAAGAACTCGAAGGCGATTATGTTAACACCTCGCGCTCTGGCTTCGGTCTGGCGCAAGACATCAGCGTCTACTCGCTTACAGCCATCGCCCGCCACGCCGCGCCGCTGATGGAAGGCCGCGCAGGCAGCATATTGACGCTGACTTACCTGGGCGGCGAGCGCGTAATTCCCGGCTACAATGTGATGGGCATAGCAAAAGCTGCGCTCGATATGAGCGTGCGTTATCTGGCTTCCAATCTCGGCCCAAAAGGCATTCGCGTAAACGGTCTTTCTGCCGGCCCAATCAAAACGCTGGCATCGGCTGGCATCAGCGGGTTCTCAAAAATCCTCGAACACATGCGCAACCATGCTCCGCTGCGGCGAAACGTAGATCAAGCGGAAGTGGCAGATGCCGCGCTCTTTCTGCTCTCGAATATGTCGCGCGGCGTGACAGGCGAAATCCTCCACGTAGATAGCGGATACAACATTATGGGAATGTAGGGGGTGAAGGGGTGAGGGGGTGAAGGGGTGAAGGGGTGAGGGGGTGAAGGGGTGAGGGGGTGAAGGGGTGATAGGCAATGTGGATTCAGCTTATTACCTTTTCACCCCCTCACCCCTTCACCCCCTCACCCCTTCACCCCCTCATCTTCCCCGCTCGTCTGGCGGCCAGATGTATTTATGCAGTTGTAGCTGAAAGCGCGCCTGTAGTTTGTCTTCGAGCATCCATTCAACCACTTGCTGCGGTTCTATCATCGCGAATGCGGTCGAGATCAAAATCTTTACGCGGTCTTCAAGTCCGTGCTCGCGTATGGTGCTGCGAGTCCATTCGTAATCTCCGCGATCAGCTATCACGAACTTTACTTCATCAATAGCGCGCAGATGTTCGAGGTTCGCCCAGAGATTCTTTTCGCATTCGCCCGATGCCGGGCACTTCAAGTCGAGGATGCGAATTACTCGCGGGTCGAGGCGGGATATGTCGCGGTGCCCGCCCGTTTCGATTAAGACTGTATGCCCTCGATCAGCGAGTCTTGCCGCAAGCTCGTAGATGTCGGATTGTAAAAGCGGCTCGCCGCCCGTCAATTCAACCATCGGGCAGTCGAGCTTTTCTACTTCTGCCATTATCTCGTCTATCGTCATCCGCGTGCCGCCAGTGAAAGTGAACTCCGAATCGCACCAACTGCAACGCAGGTCGCATCCTGTAGTGCGAACGAATATGCATGGCAGACCGGCGTAGCTCGATTCGCCCTGTATGCTCCGATATATCTCTGTTATTCGCATTAGTCTTTTTGCCACACCATTCTATCTCGATTCTCCCCGCCTTTGAAACAGCAGATAAAAAGGGGCGGTCGTTGATCGCCTCTAAACAAGAATGAAATCGTAAGACGCGCAGTGTGGTTGTAGTGAAATGACCGAGTTAAGTGTGACCCTAAAGTCAATATGACCGACGCGCGGAATTTACATTGTTAAATGAATTGAGTGTGACGAGGTCATTGGCAGATCGGTGATTGCTAACAGTCACTTTCTCGTATGCGGCCAAGCTATTGCCTTTATTGCAAAATATTGATCTTTAACTAAAGTCTTCCCCGCCTCCTGCCCACAGTTGCTCTGAGTTTCCAGAGTCATTGGCACACGTATTGAATTAGGGTCTATCGAGCTTCCAGTTTTACGTATGCCGCATTTATTGAGTATGACGGCTAACCACAAATCAAAACTGTGAAGTGATATGAAAAAGGGAAAACAACGACGAGCCATGCGGTTTGGGTTCGAACGAGCAAGGGAAAAGCAGGGAGCGCCCGGCTTGTCAGTTCTAGCCGGGCCTACCCTTCGATCACAAGCGCGCACATGATCTCGAAACCACTTAGATGGGAGATTGAAACAGCGCTTCGCGGTTTTCTTAATAGAACTGAAGGAAAGACCCTATGAGAAGAAAGAAGTTTATCCTCCGCTTTCTGATAACCTCACTGTTGCTATTTTTCTCGATGGCAAACATTCAGCTTGGGCGGCTCTTTGACACAACAAGTCGCGCTGGAACATCAAAGCCAAAGCAACTAACAGATAGATTAAAGGAGAAACTGTCAGGAGAATTAAGCGACGCTGTCGCCAAGCAGCCAGGTGGACGAGTCCGCGTCATTATTCAAACCAGTCCGGTCGTGAGTAAAGCTTTTTCGACTGCCCTCGGCCTTTCGGGCGGCAGGGTAAACAAGAGCTTTAAAAACCTTCCCGTCTTTGCAGTTGAGCTTCCGGCAGTCGCAGTCAGGAATATATCGCTGCTCAATGATGTAAAGTATGTTTCGCTCGATAAATCGCTCACATTGACAGGCCACCTTGAGACCGCAACAGGAACAGACCAGGCAAGAAGCTACTCGACAGGCGGTGGCGGCACTATAGATGGCTCAGGCATCGGCATAGCCATACTCGATTCCGGCATTGACCCTTCTCATCATGCTTTCCTCGGCCCGAACTCGACATCACGAATCGTTGCCAACGTTGATTTCACAGGCGAAGGCAGAACGGATGACCCATACGGGCATGGCACTCACGTAGCTGCGATAGCCGCGGGCAACTCTCACGTATCAGATGGCGCGTACACAGGAATCGCGCCGAGCGCAAACTTGATCAATGTTCGCGTGCTCGGCTCAGCAGGTCAGGGTGCGACTTCCGACGCGATTGCAGGCATAGACTGGTGCATAACGAATAAAAACACCTACAACATCCGCGTGCTCAACATGAGTTTCGGAGCGGTGGCGGTTGATTCATACGTGAACGACCCGCTCTGCCTTGCCGTGAGACAGGCCTTTAACGCAGGTCTAGTTGTTTGCGTAGCAGCGGGAAATCTCGGCAAAGACGAAAACGGAAACAAAGTCTACGGATCGATTCACACTCCCGGCATAGAACCGTCTGCTCTTACAGTCGGAGCGACGAATACACATGGGACGGATGCGCGCTCTGATGACAACGTAGCGTCATACAGTTCTCGCGGGCCGAGCAGAGGCTATTACACGGATGAGAACGGGGTAAAGCATTACGACAACCTCATCAAACCTGACCTTGTAGCGCCCGGCAACAAGATCATAGATGCCAAATCTCCGGGCAATCATATTGTAACCAGCAATCCTGCACTTGATGCGAACATAAGCTCGTATGCCGCTCACCAGATGATGTATATGAGCGGCACGTCAATGGCAACGCCTGTCGTCGCAGGCGCTGTAGCTTTGTTGTTGCAACGCAACTCTGCGCTCACTCCCAATATGGTCAAGGCTGTGCTTGAATACTCGGCCCAGCCCGTACAGGGAGCTAATAACCTGGAGCAGGGAGCCGGACAACTCAATATCGAAGGCGCAGTGCGGCTTGCAGGTTTGATCAAAACCAATCTGGCGGGCCTCTCGCTTGGCGACTCGCTTCTGAGCGGCGCAGCGCCCGATCAATCAACCACCATAGCCAGTCAAACATTCGCGTGGGGCGGCGGGATAATCCAGAAATGGAATTTCATTTATGGGAATAATCTCATCCTACAATATCAAGGCATATACGGCTCAGGCGTAATGTTGTCGGATGGTGTGCTCGTGTCAGACGGCGTGATGCTGTCGGACGGCGTGCTCGTGTCAGACGGCGTGATGCTGTCGGATGGTGTGCTCGTGTCGGACGGCGTGATGCTGTCGGACGGCGTGCTCGTGTCAGACGGTGTAATGCTATCAGATGGCGTGATGCTGTCAGACGGCGTGCTAGTGTCGGATGGCGTTCTGGTGTCCGACAGCACATTTGCCGACTCCACACCGACATCGTCAATGTTTACTATAGCGCAATCAGCGCTTAACGGTGATAATACTTCCAGTATGCCCCCCGCTCCCGACCACTCACACGAATGATGGTGGTGTTAAAGGGAACAAATGGAGAGCAATTCAAAAGGCATCGATAGCCCAGCTTCCAAGCTTTTTATCAACATAGTTTCTTTGGTAGGGCTAAGTGTCTTCGCCTATGCTTTGTACAGCGTTGCCACAAACCATTTCAACATCGAATGGTTATTGCTCGGTCTGGTGACAGTGCTTGTCGTCGCGCGGACAGACATCCAGATACCAAAAATATCCAGCACAGTCACGCTTGAAGACACTTTCATTTACATTTCTGTTTTGCTTTACGGAGTATGGCCTTCGGTTGTACTGGCCGGAGTCAACGCTGCCGTATGTTCGCTTCACTATCCGAACAGGCGAAAAGTCATTCCGTTCAACGCGGGAGTGATGAGCCTATCGGTTTTCGTTTCGGCAACAGTAGCAACGGATGTGTTTGGCAGCGTCAGAGAGTTGGGGCCTGATCTGGCCCGTTTAATACTCGCCGCTGAAGTGCTGGCTCTGATTCATTACGTGTTGAATTCGGGGCTGGTCAGCGTAGTCAGCGCGCTAAGAAACAAGAAAGACATTCTAAAAACCTGGCAGGAATCTTTCCTGTGGACTTCCGTATCCTACTTTGCCGGGGCCGTAGCTGCATGCTTCGTCATCAAGCTGATCACCTTCATCTCGTTTTACTCTTTCATTATCGCCGTGCCTATTCTTGCCATCACCTATCTCACATATAAGAACTATCTGGATAGAGTGCAGGTTTCCATGAATAACGCGCAAGAGATGGCCGACCTGCACCTCAGAACAATCGAGGCGCTTGCGATAGCCATTGACGCTAAGGACGAAGTGACTCACGATCACGTTCATCGCGTGCAGATTTACGCAACGGAGATGGCGAGGCTTTTCGGACTCTCTGATCCAGAGATAGAAGCGCTCAAAGCAGGTGCTCTTCTTCACGACATAGGGAAGCTCGCCGTGCCCGACTACATCCTCAACAAACCCGGCCCGCTCACGCCCGCCGAGTTTGACCGAATGAAAGTTCACACGGTCGTCGGGGCCGAGATACTTGAGCGAGTCGGATTCCCTTACCCTGTTATGCCCGTCGTGCGACATCATCACGAAAGATGGGACGGACATGGTTATCCGGACGGACTGAAGGGCGAAGAGATTCCTGTGACTGCGCGCATATTGATGGTCGTAGATTGCTTTGATGCCGTGCGCGAAGACAGGCAGTATCGCAAGGCCATGACGCGGGAAGAAGCAATCGAGTTGCTGAGGGCAAGCAGCGGAACCATGTACGACCCCGAAGTCATTCGCGTCTTTTTGGATCACCTGCCTCAGTTCGAAGAAGAAGTAAGGCGACAGAAGAAAGAAAGGCAGGACGTGAAAGCAGCAAAGCCCGGCCCTGCCACGCAGAAGACCGAAAAAGAAGAGAGTCGCCCTATGGTCTTCGAGCACATACGCAACGCGCATCGAGAAGTCATAACGCTTTACGACATAGCCCAGACCATCGGCACCAGCCTCGACCTCCGCGACATGTTCGCGGTCTTCTCTTCAAGGCTACAAGATATTGTGAGCTACACGACCTGCGCGCTGTATCTTCAGAAGCCCGACACGATTGAACTGGAAGCGGTGCACGTTTCGGGGCGCAATGCAGAGCGGCTCAAAGGAAAGAGCGTCATACTCGGTTCAGGGATAACCGGCTGGGTCGCAGCCAACCGCCAGCCTATGTACAACAGCGACCCTCATCTTGACTTTGACGCTGTGAAACTGGAAGTCAGTGAGAACTACCGGACGGTGATGTGCGTGCCGCTGCTGAAGGATGACGAAGTGCTCGGCGCGCTCACGCTCTACTCAGCGGAGTTGAAGGCATACGAGCCTGACCATCTCAGGTTGCTTGAGGCGGTGGCAAAGCTGGCGTCGGACGCCATAGCAAACGCCTTGCACCACGAACAAACAGAAGTGAAAGCGTTGACCGACCCGCTGACGGGCTTGGCGAATGCGCGCGCGTTGAGGCATCAATTCGAGGAAGCTGCGAACCTCGCACGGCGACACGGAGACACCTTCTCTGTGTTAATGATGGACCTGGATGGGTTCAAAGGAATCAACGACACGCTCGGTCATCAAGCCGGTGATCACGTGCTGAGAGAGGTGGCGCAGTTGTTGTCGAGACAGATTCGCTCGACAGATTTTCTGAGCCGGTACGCGGGCGATGAGTTCGTCGCTCTTCTGCAGGTTCATCCTGACGAGGTGCGCGAGCTTGTTCAACGCCTTCAAATCGCAGTAGACCATCACGACTTCGGTTTCAAAGAAGCGCGCTTAGGTTTTGGGGTAAGCATCGGCTGGGCTTGTTATGGAACTGACGGCGACACGCTGGACGAATTGTTGATTGCGGCTGACCGCGCGATGTACGGCGACAAATTCAAACGCAAATCGGCTCCTCCCGAATCGAAGTTCGCGAATGAATCCGAACTTATTCGCTACACAGTGATGTAAAAATTTAGCTCATGGTTTTCGGTTATCAGGAACCATAATAATCGCACCGCGCCGTGCACGTTTCGCGAATAGTCACACGATAAAGCCCAGGCACACGTCCTTCGAGTCTTTCCCAGACCCAGCGAGCAATGTTTTCACTCGTAGCGTTCTCAAGCCCGTCAATCTCGTTAAGGTAATAGTGATCGAGCCTTTGCCTGAGCGGCTCGAACGCTTCTGTGATCTCCGCATAATCTATGAACCAGCCTGTATGTGGATCAACCTCTCCGCGCACAGCCACCTCGCAGCGGAACGAATGGCCGTGCAGCCGCGCACATTTGTGCTCTGCTGGCACGTTGGGCAGCCGATGCGCTGATTCGAAACTAAATTCTTTAACCAGTTCGACTATCATGTTCGCTCAATCTTAGCTTTCGCAAGCTCTACGGGGCAAGCAACTGACAACCGACCGCTGGCTACCGACCGCTGGCAAAAGGTAAACTGATTTCGGTTTGCGAGATGATTACTAAAGAAGAAAGCCACATCAAGCATTCACGGGCGGGATTGCCGTTCGTCACAGTGAAACTCGCGCAATCGCTTGATGGCCGCATTGCGACCGTCTCGGGCGATTCGCAATGGATCAGCAGTCCTTCGTCACTGAAGCTCGCGCACCAACTCCGAAGCACTCACGACGCGATAATGGTTGGCATAGGGACTGTGCTCGCCGACGACCCGCGATTGACCGTGAGGCTCGTTAAAGGCCGCGACCCGCTGCGCATAATCGTAGATAGCCGTCTGCGTTTGCCCGCTGACGCGCGCATGTTGGCGGAGAGCGCTCCCCGTCACACGCTCGTAGCAACAACCGAAATGGCTGACAGTAAGCGAGCAAGCGAGCTTGAACGCCTGGGCGCAGAAGTCTTTCTCGTGCCGACGACAGCAAACAAATCACAGGTTGATCTTCGAGCGTTGCTTCAAGAGGTTGGAAGGCGAGGCATAGAGTCTGTGCTGGTCGAAGGAGGTTCAGGCATTGTGACTTCTCTTTTTGCTGCGCGACTTGTTGATCGCATGGTCGTCGTTATAGCGCCGAAGATAATAGGCAAAGGGACTGAGGCCATAGGTGGTTTGGGTATCGCTCGACTGCGAGACGCGATAACGTTTTCCGAGTTCAAGACGCGACGATCAGGCCCGGACATTGTATTCGATGGCCGTGTCAACTGGAATAATGAATGATGAAGGATGAACTGAAACTCGCCGTTCATCCTTCATCATTCATTATTCGTCGTTCGATTAGAAGAGGCTGACTTTGATGCTGAGGTACTTCTTGGGGTTCTGGCGGAAGTCGTACAACAGCTTCACCATCTCGGCGGATGTTTGATTCAGATTGTTGTATAGCTTATCGTCGTGCAGCAGCTTTCCGGCAGCGCCTTCGCCTTTTTCAAGACCCAAGCTGATGTTTCTGAAAGACGTAAGCGTCGCCTGCAAATCATCGTGTATCTTCTCGTCCTTGATTAGCTTGCCCAGAGTGCCGCGCCCCGCTTCGATGTCGGCAGTGATGCGATCAAATTTTTCGGCTGTCGTATTGAACTTGGCGAGCAGGTCATTGGCCTGACGATAAAACTGGTCGTCCGTCATGAGCTTGCCCAGCGTCCCCTTCCCTGCCCGCACGTCCGCGACTATGCCTTTAAAATCGTTAGTCACGCCGCGAAGATCATCATAAAGTTTCGGGTCATTGAGCAGCCTCGCAATCGTGCCCGTGCCTTTGCCTATACGACCGGCGATGTCTTGAAATTCTACGACAGTGCGGTTGAGATTCACATATAGCGCGTCGTCGTGCAGCAGCTTGCCTATGGTCCCTTGTCCTTTGTTGATATTGTCCATCAACTCTTGAAGCTGTTTGCCGACCGTGTTGAACTGCGTGAGTATATCGTTTGCGCCTTCGAAGACTTTCGAGAGACCGGCCTGATCGGCGCTCGGTATCTCGCCTCCGGGAGGTATCGGTTCTTTATCTCTCGTGCCCGGCGTTATATCAACGACACGGTCGCCGAGAAAGCCTTGTTGCGCGAGCACGGCTCTTGAGTCCATGCGGATGCGGTCTTGAACCTCATCACCATCAAGCGACAGTGTTACGACGATAGGCTTGTCGTTTTCGCTAACCGGAATCGCTCCGAAATCAACATTATCGACTTTGCCGATAAGCTTCCCGGCCAGCCGCACCTCGTCGCCCTTCTTTAGTCCATCGGCTGCTTGCAACCGAGTTGTGTAGATCAGCCTTTTTTTGAATATCGAGATGTCACCCGTGACGCTCAGTATGAAGATTATTAGTATGATAATCGTCGCAATCGTCAGTATGCCGACGCGAAGCTCGGCGAACGTGGTTTTCTTTCTAGCCATAACATACTCCTTTAATCAGCAGACAATCGTTTGCTTAAGACAAGCGATTGTCTATTGACTATGGGCTAACACTCAAACATCGCGGAAGAAGTCTTTGATGTAAGGATCGTCTGCTTGCCAAAGCTCTTCATCCGTTCCGCTGAAAATCACTTTTCCTTCTTTAAGCATGATGAATCTGGTATTGACCAGGCAGAAGCTATCGTCTTCCTTTTTGAATTCGACTTCCCCGTCATCATTGATCGTAGCATAGCTTGACGACAGCATCTTGATGTCTTCGAGCCTGTGCGTGACAAAGATGGAGCTTACGCCTTCGAGGTCGCGCAACTTCATCGCAAGCTCAAGTATCGTGCGGGCCGTTGGCGGGTCAAGCCCTGCTGTAGGCTCGTCAAACAGAATCAATTTCGGGCTGCCGACAAGCGCGCGGGCTATGCCAACGCGGCGGCGCATTCCGCCGGACAATTCCGAAGGCATCATGTCTATCGCGCGCTCAAGATTGACGAAGCGTAGCATTCGCGTGACGGCCTCTTCGATTTCGGATTCGGGCACTCCCTGCTCGAACAATTTGAAGCCGACGTTTTCATAAACCGACAAGGAGTCGAATAGCGCGCCCTCTTGAAAGACCATACCGATCTTTTGGCGAATGGCGGTCATCTCTCTTTCCGAGTAAACGGTCAAGTCCTCGCCGTCAACCAGGATTCTTCCCGTTTGCGGCTTAATCAAACCGAGCACGAGTTTCAATATGGTTGATTTGCCGGTTCCAGACCCACCCATAACGATTTTGGTCTCGCCGGGGTTAACGATGAAACTCACGTCATCCAAAATCATGCGATCATCATAAGCCATCGTCACGTTCTGGAATTCTATGGCGCTATGAATCTGCTCGCTCATAAATTAATGAATGCTGAACCATGAATGATGAACGGTTTCCCCGGTTCATCATTCATCGCTTAACTGAACACCAGTATTATTCTCGCCAGGAAGAAGTCCGATGCTAGAATCAGTATATCCGACAAGACGACTGCCTGCGTAGTCGAGCGACCGACGCCCACCGTACCTCCGTAAGTTCTGAGGCCCGCGCGGCAGCTTACGATGGCTATGATCAAACCAAAGACAGTCGGTTTAATCAGCCCGCCGATGATGTCATTGTAAGTGAGCGCGTCTTTCGCAGAGCTGATGTAGACGGAGCTTGCGACGTTCATCAGCGCGCTTGCGACAAGCCATCCGCCAACTGCCCCGACCATGTCGGCTGCGATGGTGAGCGCGGGCGTCATCACCATCAAGGCAAAGAGTCTCGGCCAGACGAGCTTCTTGATCGGATCAGTTCCGAGGGCGCGCATCGCGTCTACCTGCTCGGATACGACCATAGAGCCCAGCTCTGCGGCGATGGCCGAACCGACTCGCCCCGCCAGCATCAGCGACGCCAGCACAGGCCCCATCTCGCGCACCATCGAGGTCATCACGAGTTGCCCGGTCACGCCTGTCGCGCCAAAAGTTTTAAGGGTGCTGGAGGTCTGAAGCGCCAGCACGCCGCCCGTGAATAAACCGGTCAGCAGGATGATCGTCAAAGACCCGACGCCGATGACGTCCATTTGTGTAATGATCTCGCGGAAGTAATAAGGCTTTGAGAGCGCGCGGCGAAACGCACGCCCTGACATTAACGTGGCTTCCTGGAGTTCGTAGACGGCCTGTAAGAATGGATTCATCACTCAGTCAGTTTCTACCGGCGCGGAGCTTGTTTCTTCCTCTCTTTGAGTAGTTTCGCGCACGCTTCTCAGGCCGAACACGCAAATTGGCTGAGTGTCAGTATGATGAAACTTTCGCACACGACAGTCAACCGAATTTTGGATTTTAGATTTTAGATTTTGGATTAGAAGAGAACCCGGACTGTATTTTAAGGCTCGTCTCCGACAATCCAAAATCTAAAATCCAAAATTCAATAAAAGAGGTACTTGCGCCACGATTCATCTGCGCGGCCAAGATAACGGATGATTTGACGATTCACGTGCAGGTTATAAGCTTGCGGTCGTTTGAGCAATCGCATACCGACATCTTCAGCCGCCTGATCGCCTTTGCGATTGTTGCAAGATCGGCAGCAGGTGACAAGATTATCCCAGCTCGAATCGCCGCCGCGCGAGCGAGGATGTATGTGATCGAGCGTGAGTTCCTGCGGCGCGAATATTCGGCCACAGTATTGGCAGGTATTGTGATCGCGCAGCAGGATGTTTTTGCGTGAAAGGCTCTTTCGCTCGAACGGGATATGAATGTATTCGACCAGGCGAATCACCGAAGGCATCGGCATTGAAAAGCGCGAGGAGTGAAGCCACTTAGACGAACTCTCTTCGGCGTAAGCCACGCCTTTGAGTATGAGCACGACAGCGCGCCGCGCCGTGCAGACGTTGATTGGCTCGAAAGAAGCATTGAGAACCAAAACGCGCGAGTTCATTCTGAAATCGAAATATAGCAGTGACGAGTGACGAGTGACAAGTGATGAGTTTAGATCACCCGGATTGCTTATCGTCACTTGTATCAGTTCTCACTCCCTTTAGGCACAGGCGGCGGGCCTTCGGGGATGTAAGGCTTGTAGACGTGTCCTTTCGTTTGTGATTTGAATTCCGCTTGAATCGCTTCGCGCGTTTTGGCGTCTTCAAACAAATCCACCATTGTCGTAGCGAGCGCTTTGGCCGCCTGCGCCAGCCCCTTGTGACCGATTGACATGCCGCCGCAAGCGACTACGGGCCATGCGTGCCAGGGCGCGCCTTCGGGCGCGGTGGTGACCGAAAGGTGAAGCGTTGGCACTATCCAGCTTACATCGGCCACATCGGTCGAACCGCCTGATGGCTCGCCCTTTGGTTCTTCGAGCGGTTGAATTGCGCCGTTCAATCCTCTGGTTTCCACTCCCGTCGCGCGCTGAATGGCCCGCGCGAATTCCTGCTCTTCATTCGTGTACTGAATAGGCCCAAGCCATGTCAGATTCGAGTGAATCACTCGTGCGCCTGCCATGTTGACCAGCAATTCGTAATCGCCGCCCACAATCGAAAGCTTTGATTCGACCTCAGCCATTAACGCTGCGCCTTCGGCTATTTTGCGCACGCGAGCCAGAAGTTCTTCGACTCCTGTGCGCTTTGAATCGCGCAGCCACACCAGCACTCTCGCGTATTCGGGTACGACGTTGGGAACGTCTCCGCCCTTCTGCACAGTGTAGTGCATGCGAACGGAGGGCTTGACGAATTCGCGCATTCGGTTCAGGCCGGTCGTGAAGAACTCAAGACCTGCAAGCGCGCTGCGCCCGTTCCAGGGGTCGGCAGCCGCGTGCGACGCTTTGCCTTTGAACTCCACGGTAAAGGTGACTATCGCCTGCGAGCTTTGAGTATCGGCCCTGATTCTGTCGTCGGGATGCCACGCCAGACATACGTCGAGATCGTTGAATAGCCCATCGCGCGCCATGTAAACTTTGCCGCCTACGTCTTCTTCGGCGGGAGTGCCATAAAATCGAATCGTGCCTTTGAGCTTGCCCGCCTCGATCAATTCTTTTATGGCGACTGCTGCGCCCAGACTGGCCGCGCCGAACATATTATGGCCGCAGCCGTGACCCGGCGCGCCTGCCTCAAGAGGCTCTTTGACTGTTGATGCTTTTTGCGAGATGCCGGGCAAGGCGTCGAATTCGCCAAGTATGCCGATCAGGGGCCGACCTTCCCCGTAGGAAGCAACAAAGGCCGTCGGCATCCCTGAAACACCGCGTTTGACCTCGAAGCCCTGCTTCTCTGCGTAATCGGCGAGAACTTTTGAAGAGCGAGTCTCGCGCAGGGCGGTCTCAGCGAATGCCCAGATTTGATCGCTCAACCCTGTGAGTTCGGCTTTGTGTTTTTCGACGGATGCGACTACTTCTTCTTTTTTCTTGATGTCGCCGCCGAAGGTTGAAAGCGGGCAAACAAACAGAGCGGCGAGCAGAATCGCAACACAATTCACGCGCAGTTTCATAATCACTCTCTTTCAAAATATTCGACTCAGGTTTACACTGGTCGCATGGACAAATCGCGCGCAGGTTTTCCCACGTGTAGATACCGTTATCGTGGCGGTCGCTGAAGGTAAACTTCACGCCGTAGCGACCAACATGCTCTGCGCTTAAAACAGTAATGTCTTCAGAGATCGTATTGGGGTCAAGCATGCGCCGCCCTGTTATTTCGTTGACGCACATCGCGCACGTGCATTCAGAGCGCAGGTATTTGATAGAGTAGCGGCTGACGTGCCCGTCATCCCATCGAATGGTTATCTCTTGCGCTCCCGTCTTGGTTATCTCAAGCGGTAATGGGGTCGGCATAACTCTATTTATGTTTCCATCGGGGCTGGCGTTTTGCTATGAACGCTTCTATGCCCTCTAGTGGGTCTTTGAGTGTCATTAGTTGATTGAGATAGATGTCTTCCGTGCGCTTGAGCGCGTCATCAAATCCGGGCCACGAACCGGCGACGAGTGCGCGGCGAGCCAACTCAAGCACGGGAACGCTCATCTGCCTCAACTGATCTAGAATCTCTTGAACTTTCGTCTCCAGTTCAGCTTCCGCAACAACGTAATTGATTAATCCGAGCGAGCGCGCAGTCTCGGCTGTGAGCAGTTCGCCTGTCAGTATCATTTCGCGCGCTTTCTTTTCGCCTATGACTCTGGGCAACATCACGGCAGCAGCCGGAGGGAAGACCCCCAACTTGATTTCAGGCTGGCCGAAGCGCGCCGACTGGGCGGCGATGACGATGTCTGCGAACGCGACAAGCTCGCACCCGCCGCCGAGCGCCGCGCCTCCGACAAGCGCAATCACAGGCTTTGAGACTATCGTTAGCGCGCGGAATATCGAATGAAACGCTTCGAGCATTTGATAGACGGTCTCAGGGCGATGCTCTTCGATGGAAACGCCTGCCGAGAAGGTTCGCGCGCCGGGCTGCGCGGCAAATACAATGGCGCACACGTTAGGCGTCGCGCTGATGCGGTTGATCGCGTCAATGATCTCTTTCATCATCGCGATGGTGAAGACGTTCAGCGGCGGGCGGGCGAATGTTATTCGCGCCACTCTGTCCGTCACTGAGAACTGGATGTCTTTGTAATGCGCTGGCATAGCTTTGCGGTAACTGGACATTTGAGATTTCAAATTGAAATCTCAAATTCTCGCCCCTTACAATCGCGCTTCCACTTCTTCGGCAATGGCCCGTGACCCGTCAATCAGGCGAGCAATCTGTTCCTCTATTCCTACTGGCGGCTTCCTTATCGGTAAGCGAGCCGAGATTCACGCGAACATTGTAAGATGCGCCTTTGATGGCTGTCTGCGCAAGCTGCGCGCCGACTGCCATATCAGATAATGCGTTCTGGTTGCCGATGTCGGCAAGCTCTCGCAAATGTTTTAGCACTTCAAACGAACGCTCCGCAGTATCAAGAGGGACATTGATCGCAAAAAGCGTTGCAGCTTGAACCTGCAGTGCGCGCTCTTGTTTCTGCTGTTCGGTTTCCTTCGGCAAGCGATAAGCCCTAAGCACTGCTTCAAAGCTCGCGGCATCTTCCGCCATCAATTCGCGCAAGAGCATGCCCAATCGCTCAAGCTCGTCTCTTATATCTTTTAGTCGCGGCTCGCGGTCGGCATACTTAGGCTTACCGATTGTAAGATTGCACACCATCTGGCCGAGCGATGCAGCCATCACTCCGCACATAGCGGCGACGCTTCCGCCGCCGGGCGTCGGCGTGCCCGCCGCGACCATGTCAGGGAATAGGCCGAGCGAATCGGCAAGTCGCCATCGTACAACCCTGCGAATATTTTGAGGCTCGGAGTTTGATTTGTTTTGATCTGCCGAGACTAATTCAGTCGAATTCGATTCGCTCATTCATTCACCTCTTCCAGCGCCGCCGCCAATCGCTCTTCCAGTATTTGATTCTCGCTGAAATTTTCCAGTTGAAGATAAAAGTCTGCGACCGCATTCAAAGCGTGCTGCGGAACCAGTCCGACGATTTCAGAGCCGACTATCGGGACGCCGTAACGCTCGGCTTCGCGCTTTATCATCTCGAACGCGCGAAACAACGGCGTGCCTTCGTAGTTGACCATGTTCATTGAAACCTGCACGATGCCGCGATCTTTCAACTCGAAGCCCAACGCCTTCACGTAGCGCAGCCCGCCTGACATATGGCGAACGGCCCGCGCGATTTTGTTAGCTATCTCGATGTCCGAAGTTCCGAGATTGACATTGTAAGCGATAAGCGGAGGTCGCGCGCCTACTGCGGTGATGCCTGCTGTGGGATGAACACGGGCCTCGCCGAAATCGGGTCGCCGCGCTTCACGGCTGGCTATCTCGTCGCGTATGCCTTCAAACTGCCCTTTGCGAACCGCCGCCAGATTCTCGCGCTCTGGCCTCGTCGCAGCCTTTTCGTAAAGATAAACGGGGATGCCAAGCTCGCTCCACATTCGCTCGCCGCAGTCGCGAGCAAGCGCGACGCAATCTTCCATCGTCACGCCCGAAATAGGCACAAACGGAATGACATCGGTCGCGCCCATTCGCGGGTGCTCGCCCGTGTGTTTGTTTAAGTCAATCAATTCCGCTGCGCGTTTGGCCGCCTGAATTGCCGCATCAACGACTTTGTCCGGCGGAGCTACGAAAGTTACGACTGAGCGATTGTGATCCGCGTCCGATTCGTAATCGAGCAACACAGCGCCGGGAACAGTCTTTATCGCCGCAACTATCTGATCAATGACTTCGGCGTTGCGGCCTTCGCTGAAGTTCGGTATGCACTCAACTATTTTTCGCAATCGAATCTCCCTCGTGGTGAATCCTAATCCATTCGCTCGTCGCTTGCAATTAGCTTTTCTTATAGCTTTGAACCGGCAATGGCACGAAAGTTGAAACATATTATAAATGGGCAATAGATAGTCTTAGAAAAGAACGATCTGATCTTTCAAGAGCCGCCCGGTGATTCATTTGAATTCACCTGTTTGTGAGGCGCAGTGAAATGACTGAGCAAAGGAGGGCTGAATATGAATCGAACAGTACATGCTTTTGCTAAGATGACACGGATAGATTACTTAAAAGCCGGTCTGGCAGCTCTATTGATTGTTTTCGCTTTCGGTCTTCTAAGATCATCAAGGCCGACGACAGACCAGATCACCTCAACAGAGGCAATCGCAGCAGGGGATTCTTCGCAGAAAGAGACTGCGCCTTCGCAATTTCCCAACATAACAATAAAGAACTTCGGGCAGATGGACGAGCACTTCTACAGAGGGGCGCAACCCGAACCGAATGATTACACGGCAATGGCCGCGCTCGGCATCAAGACCGTCCTTGATCTGCGAGATGATCCTGAGAGTTATGAAAAGTCGGGCGCAGAAGCTGCGGGCATGAGATATGTAAACATCCCAATGAGCGATAAGCGGAAGCCAGCTAATGATAAGATCGAAGCTTTTCTTGCAATCGCCAATGATGCATCGAGCTTGCCTGTTTATGTCCATTGCGTAGGTGGCCGCCATCGCACAGGATTGATAGGGGCCATTTATCGTTTCAACCGATATGGCTGGGATTTCGAGCAGGTTTACAGAGAGATGAAGAATTACGATTACTACTCGCGGTGGGGACACGGCGCGATCAAAGATTATGTGCAGGAGTATTACGGGCTGATGAAGACGGCGAAGGCAGCCGTGAAGGTTACGTCCGTGCCTGCTGCTACAGTACCTGTAGACGCCTCTTCTCAGACGAACGCTCAACCTTCGGAGCCTGCTACAGCGCCGCCGCCGCCCAAGATTACGGAGTAATTAAAGCGGCATAGGAATGTTGTATTAATCAGGTATGAGCAGTTGCCTGACGCGCTCTTCGTTTGCTTCGAGCGACGATGAATATCGAAGCGCCGATGGCATTGGCAGCAATAATTACCAGAGCGATCTTAGCTGCAAACGTAAATCGGCTTTCCACTTCTACGATTGGAAAGATCGAGAGCGCCACGAACAGCAGCGTGACCAGAAACCCAGATGCCGAGGCAATCTTCAGCCATAGCGGCAAGCGCACATCAGAGCGCCTCAATCCAATGATCGGTATGGAGAAAATAATCAAATACGTAGTGGCGAAGAACACGCCAGCGGCGCTCTGTAGCAACTGAAATGCTTCTTGCTGCCCGACACCTGTCAATCCGGCCAGGCCTATCGCAAGCGTGACGGCAGCGACGAAGATGATAGAGTTAACCGGCGTTTTATATTTCGAGTGAAGGCGTGTGAACCATTCGGGCAGCAATCTGTCCCAGGCGGCAACCATCGGAAGGCGCGTGTTTGCGGCAAAGACATTGCTCGATTGCGCAATGTCGCGCGCAATCAGCAAAAGGATTGCAACAGGCGCAATATAGGCGGCAACTCCGAACGGGCGAAAGCCGATGCTGAATGCCTGTGCGATTGGATTGATGAGATCAACATCTTCGGGTCGGACGAATGCCAGCACGGATGCGGTTCCGAGAATATATATCAACGCGATGATCGGCGCAGCAATCATCACCGAGCGACCGATTGTGCGCCGCGCATTGCGGCACTCGCCCGCAAGTATCGTCATGCACTCGAACCCGGCCAGCGCATAGACCGCCATCTTTGTGAAGATGGTGAGGTTCAGCAAAGAGAGTTCGGGAATTTCTACTTTAAGGGCCGAGGACTCTGCAATCGTGTCTCGACCGGGGCTCAAAATCGGCAGCGCAATGAGCGTTGCAAAGACGACGAGCAAAATTATACTGCCTGCATTATGCACCCATTTGCCGACGCCGAATCCAAGTGTAGACAGAAGCGCGAGCACAAGCATGACGACAAAGCTCGCAGCCGTAATGAACCATTTGCTTTCAGCCATCCAGCCGCCGCTTGGCCCTATCGCGTAAGCCAGCCCTGTTGACACGCTCAGACCCAGAGCGGACATAAACACAATAATAAAAAGCCATGTATTCCAGGCGACGATGAAGCCTGTGAATTCGTTGAAAGCTGATTTTGCCCACTGGTACGGCCCGCCTTCGAGCGGCATGAGCCGGTTGAGATGGATGACCACTGCCGCCAGCGGCGCATAAAAAAGCGTAATGCCAAGTAGCCAGAAAATAATGTTCGATGCGCCGAGCTTTGCAGCCGTGCCAACCCAACCTGTGCCTACGACTAACAGAATCTGTGCGAGCGCCAGGTCGCGAAGACCAAGCTCTTTTTTGAAAGCGTCGCTGCGCGCTTCGACGCGCTGCTCGCCCGTAGGGGTTGCGACTGCGGAGCTACTTGCCATTTATCCGTGTCTCTTTTGCGCGCAGGCCGAGCGCGCGAAGCTTTGGAAAGATACATCTCAGGCTTCAAGTTATATCATAAACATTGCCTCGCGCGCTTCGGTTCTGCCGATCACGCGTTTGCTGCCTTCTGATAAGCTGCCTGGGCTAAAGCTGTGTCGAAGTGTTCCCTGAACCCAACGATTTGCCCGCCGCGAACCGTGAAGATATGCACAAAATCACTCTCGTACTCGCGGCCCGTAGAAAGAATGCGCCACTTATAATGTCCCAGAGCCACGACCTTGTCGCCTTGCTCGACGAACTCGCGAGGCTCAAACTGCAGAGCTTCCTGATTCGCGGCTACGGATGCAAAAAACTGCGTTATTGATTCGCGCCCGCTTCGCTTTCCGGCAAAGGGGATGTTCGCTACGTCAGGCAATTGCCATTCAACGTTATCGGCCATCAAGCCGACCAGAGATTGTATGTCACCGCTTTTGAAATTATCGTAAGCTTGCTGCACTATTTTGCTGTTTGGTTGTTCACTCATGTTTTGATCCTTTCTGTTTTCAATTAGCATTCGAGTAATCAATTGCGTTCCGAGGTTTGCGCCCCGTAACGATGCTCCAATAACCGAACGTCGGCTTTACTTCAATATCAATGAAGCCCGCTTCCGCCAGCATTGCGCTCAACTCGCCGCCGGAGTATTGTTGGCCTTCGTTCCACAAGAGCATTTCAACCGCGCAGGCGGCGACCGTAAAAGGGCCAACCTCGTCGTCGTTGTAAAGCATCTCGTGGATGATTATGCGCCCGCCCGGTTCAAGGCTCGCGAAACTCTTCTCGGTCAGCGCATGGCATCTCTCCGGCGGCCAGTCATGGTATATATCCGAATAAAAATGAATATCGGATGGGGGAAAAATGTCATTCCATATATCGCCGACCTGCGCGCGAACGCGATCTTGCAATTCGTAGCTCGCAATATAGCCTTCGGCGACCTCGCAAACCGGAGCGATGTCAAAGATGATTGCTTGCAAATTCGGCCAGGCAAGCGCAGTGCCTATCGAGTGTGCGCCTGAGCCTCCGCCTATGTCCAGAAAAGTTTTGCATTCGGCCAGATCAACAGTTTCCGGCCACACAAGCGCAGCGCTCAGGCTGTGCCCGTGCATCAAACTAGTGAAATTGCGCGCAACTTCCGATTGCTTTCGATGAATCTCTACCCAGGACGTGCCGTCATAGACCTGCGGGCGATTCGTCATCACGGCCTTTTTCAAATTATCGAATGTGTAAAAAGCTCGGCTCTGATCAATGGCAAAGTCCAGCATTGCGCCTGCATAAGTCGGATTGCGTTCGAGAAGATAATCTTCTGAAACGCGAGCGAGACAGTAGCGATCATCTTTGAAGCTGATCAACCCCAGCGAAACGCACACTGCCAGAATCGCTCTTGCAGGGCGGTGAGCAATGCCAAGCGCCTGAGAAATTTCCGATAGCGTCATCGGCCCTTCGGCAAGAGTTGAAAACAACTTGATGTCGTGAGCAACGAACACGGCTTGATAACCCAGAGCCGCTTCGACCACATCGCAAATCACGCGATCATCTGTCGCCGGGCGTAAAATTTTCGCAGCAGATTGCTGGCTCATAAAATCTCCTTTGGCTACCTCAGTAGCCCAGGCGTTCCCTCAACTTCTGACGCCTGGGCTACCAATATATCGTTTTGCGCTTCCCGCTCTACTTTATGATCTGCAAGCGAGTGCCTGCGAACTCGCCCCCATCAATACCATCATCCACGCTGCCGTCGAGATTGATGAAGGCAACTGTATATGTTCCTGTGAAATTATTGTCGCCGTTGATGTGAATCGAGCCGTAGACTCTTACCCTTCCCGCGACGGTTTGATCGGCGATTGAATACGAATAGCTCAAAAGTATAATCGTAATCGCGCTTTTTGCCTTTCCATACGCCGTGCGCGGGGCCTTCGGTCAACGTCGCAAGCAGGCTGGAAGTTTCGACGAACGTTCCATCCCCGTTGAATGTGTGCAAAGCGTCAAACGGAGCGCCGCCGCCGTCGGATGCAGGTATATGAACTATCCAGGTGCCTACGATCTTATCGTCGTTTGCTTGAATGACTACGCCGGATTCGGACTCTTGTCGTCCCGCTTGCGATTGCAGGAGCCTGTCGCCACCGTCAGTTTGTCTCGCCTCTGTGTTTTTAAAGATTCGCCTCGCGTTCCACCCCTGTGCCTTCTCAGATGTCTGAGCATTCACTAAAATGGGCGTCATCATTGCGATGAACGCCATAATCAGAAAGCTTCTTTTCGTTATCATAAACTTTTCTCCTCTCATTGATTGAATTAGCCCGCGCGTAAGCAATTGCTTAGGTCTCTCGCCCTTGCTTACGCGCGGGCAAATGTCACACTGCACATTGCCTCGCTACAAGCGCCGTGATAGATTCAGCGCTGGCTCAGGGCAACAAGGCTGAACACCCGCGTTCAGCTTGTGGCAGATAATCTCTCGAAAGCGGTCTGAAAGTCCTTAGATACTCGCTGAATTTTCTGAAAGATTTCTGAAACGAATATGGGCAAACGCTTCTACAAATTCGGCCAGTTTTGCTTAGACGCTGCAAAGCGCGTTTTGCTTCGCGGCGGAGCGATTGTGCCGCTCACGCGAAAGGCTTTCGACACGCTTTTGGTGCTTGTGGAAAATCGCGGCGAATTGCTCGAAAAAGAGGAGTTGATGAAGCGCGTGTGGCCCGATAGCTTCGTCGAAGAAAACAACCTTAACCAGAGCATCTCCGCGCTCAGAAAAGCTCTGGGAGAAACCGCTGCCGCGCAGAACTATATCGCGACTGTCTCGAAGCGAGGCTACCGGTTTATCGCAGATGTGAAAGAATCCGATGAAGAAGACGCGCCCAAAGAGCAAGCTTCCGAAAAAGACGCCGTCATCAATGCCATAGCCGTGCTGCCGTTCAAATCACTGAGCCTTGAAAAGACGGACGAGTATCTAGGGCTGGGAATGGCCGACAGTTTGATAACCAGACTCAGCAATATACGACAGATCGTCGTGCGCCCTACGAGCGCAGTCCTGAAGTATACGGCTTCGTCGCAAGACCCGATCTCTGTCGGGCGCGAGCTTCGCGTGAGGTCTGTGCTCGAAGGAAGCGTGCGCCGCGCCGCCGAAAGGATTCGAGTGACTGTGCAGCTTGTCAGCATCCCCGATGGCGCGTCGCTGTGGGCCGCCAAATTCGACGAGAGCTTTACAGACATATTCGCGGTCGAAGATTCAATATCGGAAAGAGTGGCGGAAGCGCTGACGCTGAAACTGACGAGCGAAGAGAAAAGCCTGCTCACGAAACGCTACACCGCAAACGCGGAAGCTCACAGGCTCTATATCAAAGGGCGATATTATGCGAGCCGCCTGACCAGAGAAGGATTCGATAAAGGCATCGAATGTTTCAATCAGGCAATCGCGCTCGATCCGAGCTACGCGCTGGCTTATGAAGGGCTGGCTTATTACTATCTCGAATCGCTCGACTTGCTATTGCCTCCCGGCGAAGCTATGCCGAAAGCAAGAGAGGCGGCAAAAAGGCTTTAGAGATAGACGAACAGATCGCCGAAGCGCACACGTCGCTTGCAGTCGTGAAGTTCTATTACGACAGGGACTGGGCAGGCGCTGAACGACTCTACAGGCAGGCGCTTGAACTCAGTCCCAACAATGCGTATGCCCTCACATATTACGGTTTTTATTTGATCTTCATGGCGCGATTCGATGAAGCTTCGACTGTACTCGAACGAATCCGCGAGCTTGATCCGCTCTCGCTCGAAAATAATGTGATCCTGGGATGCAATTACTTCTTCGCGCGCAGGTACGACGAAGCTATCGAGCAATTTCGAAAAGTCATCGCGATGGATGCGAATTACTGGCTGGCTCGCATCAACCTTGGACGAGCTTATGAGCAAACAGGCGCAATAGCAGATGCCATCGCGGAATTCGAGAAAGCCAAACTGTCAGGCGGCTCGATGCCAGAGACGCTGGGCGATTTGGGGCGCGCCTATGCTGTGGCCGGAAGGAGCGATGAAGCTCGGAGTGTGCTCGAAGAATTGAACGAGCGATCAAAGTCGAGCTATGTAGCGCCGTATAATTTCGCGGTCATCTATACAGGGCTTGGCGAGAGTGACGAAGCTTTTGCATGGCTCGATAAAGCTTATGAAGCGCGTTCCTGGTATTTGACCTGGCTCAAAGTAGACCCCGCGCTTGATAGCCTTCGCACTGACGAGCGATTCCGAGACCTGCTCAGGCGAGTCGGCTTCTCTTGAAATCAGACTGAACTCGCGTTGCGACCAGTCGCTGCAACGACTCGGAAAAGACCGGCCCGTCTTCTAGTGAAAGCTTCAGTTTTTTCAACTCGTGCTCGATCAATCGCCGGTTGTCGCTAACAAGCGAATCCGATACTCCGAGCAGTCGCGCTATCTCCAATTGCGACAGGCTCTGCGGGTCGTAGTAGCAGTGCCACAGCGTTGTCAGCAGTCGCGTATAACGCCGCTCGTTGTTATTTACAGCGCGGCGTAGCGACGTTAAAAACTCATCGGCCAATTGCGCCACCTGATTATCTTTCTCTCCGCGCAGCAGAGTGTCTTCGGGCGTTTCGCGCGTGTCGGCTGCTTCGCGGCGAATCGTCCCGCCCGAACTGCCCGCGCTTAATTCTTCATCAAGCGACGCGACGTTGTAATCTTGCAGCGGTATCTTGGACAACGCTAGTTGGCGAATAGTTCGCACATCGGCAGGCGAATCTATCGCTTTGAGCACTTCGACTATTAACTGTTCGAGGTCGGGGTTCGATAGTATCAACTGCGACGATCCGCTGCGGCCCACCAGCCGCGTATCGCGCCGTCTGATCGGAACGCTCTTTATCGCATCAGAGAAGTGGCCCGAATCGCGCAACGGTTTTGATCGCGACCATTCGCGCAGTCCGAAGACCTGATTGACCATGCGACGGCGGCGAGGCTCACCATTCTTCTTTGCGTTTGAAAAATCTTCTTCGCCGGAATCATCGAGCGATTCAAAACAATCGTCGTCTTCAATTGAACTGGTTTGTTTGATTTCGCTCGCTTCCTGCTTTGCTTTCTTAGGAGGGCGACCGCGCCGACGAGGTTTGTTCTCAACTTGCTCTCCGGCCCCGTTGTCAGCTTCGTCGCCTGCTCGCACGAAACGCGGGCTTGTCTTAAGCAGAGAACTCACTCGCCGCGCCATTCGGAAAGATTCAGGGTAACGTTTGCGCAATCGCGCGCCGACAAGATTGGGCACTTCGATGTGAGCAAGCTCGTTTTCAATCTCAGTGCTCGTGTAGCGGTTGTTAGCGTAATGATCGAAGCGTTGTTTTTGAAAAAGCTCCAGGAATAATTCCTGCGCGAGGTCGGCGTTGATCTCTGCCTGTGAGGCGACGGCAGCCCCATCCGTAGCAAAGTGCAGTGGACGCACTGCCGGATGGCGCGAAACCAGTTGATACAACCCATTCCACAGACCTTCGACGTCTTCTTCAACGAGCAGACCGGCCCAGTCAATCTCGGTCATCGGTGATTCTCCCACTTTGAAGCGAGTCAGTATGGCTCGCGTTTCATCTTTACTAAACAAACGCGATCTTTGTGTCGCGTCTTTTATTCTTCAGTCGCGACAACCATACCGGCGAGTTCTTTGAGGGCCGTAAGTTGTGCGAGCTTCAAACGCAAATCAACAACAAAATCGGGAGGCAGGAATGCGGTTTTCGGAAGGGTTTATCCCTGTTACATACCCCAGACTGAGCATTAATACCCGAAGCAGCGAGGGCTGTCAATATAATGGGCAAGTAAAGTGTTACTCTACTTTCGCCAATCCAACAACCGGAACTTTCGGATTCTACACAGAGTATCCGGGCAACCTTATACCATCATTTCGGGGTAAAAGGGAATAGTATTTAACACACCTCTTTTCGTGGAAATCCCGCCGTTTTAAGCATTTCACTGATATGAGAGTCGAGGACGCCCATGATTAAGTCGCTTTTCTGGATTTCCATCGTCGCAATTTTTTATACATACATCGGCTATCCTATTGTTGTCTGGCTGCTTGGGCGTCTGCGCAACCTGAAAGTCTCTAAATCAGCCGTCACGCCGCGCGTATCCGTAGTCATCGCCTGCCACAACGAAGCAAGTAATATCGAAGCGCGAATCAAGAACCTTCTAGAAAGCGATTACCCCGCGCGCCTTCTTGAAATCGTCATCATCTCTGACGGCTCGACCGATTTCACTGCCGACATAGCGCGCCGCCATGCTTCAAATCGCGTTCACGTATTCGCTTATAACGAGCAGAGAGGGAAAGCCACCGCGCTCAACATCGGGGCCGAAATCGCTTCGGGCGAAGTAATCATTTTTGCAGACGCGCGCCAGTGGTTCGAGCCGGACGCGATCAAAGAACTGACATCGAATTTTGCAGACGCGCGCGTCGGAGCCGTGTCGGGCGAGTTATTGCTTGACGGCGGCGCGAATGCTACCGTCGGCGAAGGCGTCGGCCTCTATTGGAAATATGAGAAGTGGATTCGCAAAAACGAGAGCCGGTTCAACTCTGTGATTGGAGCGACGGGCGCTGTTTACGCGATACGCCGCAAGCTCTGGCAGCCGCTCCCGAAAGAGACGATTCTCGACGATGTTTACACGCCTATGCAGATCGCGCTTGCGGGGAGTCGCATCGTGTTCGACGAGAAAGCGCGAGCGCACGACCGGGCAACAGATTCTGCGAGCCGCGAGTTCTCGCGCAAAGTCCGCACGCTCACGGGAAATTATCAGCTCTGCCAGTTGATGCCGCGCCTGCTTCTGCCAACCAACGCTTTGCTCTTTCAGTTTTACTCGCACAAACTGATGCGGCTTGCGGCCCCCATATTCTTTCTGATTCTGCTTGCAGCAAACCTTGCGATAGTCGCGCTCCCTTCGAGCGCATCAAACACGCTTTTTTATGAAGCGAGTTTGACGGCCCAAATAATCTTCTATGCAAGCGTGCTTGCAGGTGGCTACCTGCTCAAACACAAGCGCAAGGTGCGACTGTTGAACTTCGCTTATGTCTTTTCAGTGATGAACGCGGCTGCGCTCGTCGGGCTGATCTATTTCATCCTTGGCAAACGCGATGTCTGGGTAAGAGGACAGTAAAGAGTGAAAGTCCTGGTTCTCGACGGCAATGAAAATCAAGCGGTGGCAAGCACACGCTCGCTCGCTCGCGCCGGTCATCGCGTAGCGGTCGGAGCAAGCTCGTCTTGGTCAAAGGCTGGCTGGTCTCGCTACTGCCATAGCTCTTTCACTTACACAGCGCCTCAAGAAGACGCAATGGCTTTCATCAGTTCGATAACAGAAGAAGCCGCGCGCGAGCCGGGCACGCTTATTCTGCCGATGACCGAGCGAACGACGCTCCCCCTCTCTCTTCACCGTGATGCGCTCCGAGCCGCGGGCGCAAAGCTCGTGCTGCCGCCGCATGAAATAGTCTTACGCGCATTTGACAAGCAACAGACAACCAGGCTTGCCGCCTCGCTCGGCATTGCCGTGCCGCAAACAACGCTCATCTCTGACAGCAACGAAGCGCGCAATGTCGCAGGGTCTATTCCGTATCCGGTAGTGCTCAAGCCACGCAGTTCGGAAGAAGTTTCCAAAACACGCAAAGTCACTGCGACAGGCGCGCCCGCTTATGCGCGCAGCCCGCAGGAGTTCATGACCGCTTACGATGAATTGAGCAGGCGCTGCTCGGCTGTGCTCGCACAGGAATTCGTCGAAGGCACGGGCGCGGGCTATTTCGCGTTGATGCGAGAAGGCGAGTTGCGCGCAGAGTTTGCTCACGCTCGCCTGCGCGATGTTCGTCCGACAGGTTCGGGCAGCGCACTGCGCGTGAGCGTTCAACCGGACCTGAAGATGCGCGAAGATGCGCTCGCAATTCTCACCGCTCTCAAATGGCACGGCGTTGCGATGGTCGAGTTCAGACAGCGCGCAGACGGCACGCCGGTTTTCTTAGAGGTCAACGGTCGCTTCTGGAATTCGCTTGCGCTTACGGTTTATGCGGGCGCTGATTTTCCGGCAATGCTCGCGCACATGGCCGAACAAGGTGATGTCGCTCCGCAGATGAATTATCGCAATGGTGTTCGATGCAGATGGATGCTCGGCGATTTTCGGCATCTCTTAGAAGTGATGCGCGGAGCGCCGCGCGGGTACACGGGCCGGTTTCCATCGCGTATGCGGACGCTCGCAAATTTTACTATTCCTGTGCGTGGCACTTGCCACGATAATTTCACACTCAGCGACCCGCTGCCCGAACTGGGCGACTGGATAGATTTTCTGTTTCGACGACTGCCCTCTGGCCTCGCAAAGAAAGCTAATGCGCGAAAGGATTTGAATGTTGAAAGGCGCTATTCACATTCATAGCACTTACTCTGACGGAGAGTTCACGCTCGCCGAGTTGCGCGAAGTCTACGCGGCTCTCGGCTGTGACTTCGTCTGTATGACAGATCACGCCGAATATTTCGATGCCGCGAAAACTAAATCTTACATTGATGAATGCCGTTCGCTTTCCGATGATCGCTTCCGCTTCATAACCGGCCTTGAATACACCTGTGATAATCGAATGCATGTTCTCGGATACGGAGTCACATCGCCTGTCACGACTACTGATCCGCAAAAGGTCATTCGCCACATAAAAAATGAAGGCGGCATATCCGTGATAGCGCACCCGATGGACAGCGCGTTTGAATGGATTGAATCGTTTGAAGAACTCCCCGACGGAATGGAAGTCTGGAACTCAAAATACGATGGTCGTTACGCGCCGCGATCCGGCACGTTTCGTCTTCTCGCTCGTTTGCAAGCGCGTAAGCCTCAAATGCGCGCTTTCTACGGGCAAGACCTGCATTGGAAGAAACAACATCGCGGGCTGTTCAACATCGCGCAGTGCAAAACGGCGACGCGCGAAGAAATACTAGAGGCATTTGCGCGCGGCAACTACTACGCCGTGAAAGAGAAGTTTGAATTGCCATCGAGCGGCAAACTAAATGAAGACTTGCTCGCGCAGTTTGGCAGCCTGAACCAGCGTTATGCGCGCAAGCGGCGATTGATCAAGCAGGCGAAAAAGATGATTGATCGCCTGGGGCTGACAGTGCCCGCGCCGTTGAAGGCGCAGCTTAGAAGAATATTTTGAATGGGTGATCAGATGAGCGACGGAATAGTTTATTTGATGTATCACGAAATCGAGCGCGCGGGCCGCGAGTTGTGCGAGCGCGAACAAGGATACGTGCGCTATGTTATCAGCGAATCGGCCTTCCGCGAGATGCTCGCGCGATTGCAGGCGAGCGGGTTTCAAGGCGTGAGCGTCAGCCAGGCTCTCGCCTGGCCTGATGATGACAACCGCTCAATTGCCATGACCTTCGATGACGGATGCGAGACTGACTTGCTCATTGCAGCGCCGTTGCTCAAAGCAGCTAACTTCAACGCCACCTTCTACGCAATCGCGGGACGAGTAGGCACGCGCGGTTATTTGTCTCGAACCCAGCTTCGCGAACTAAGCGAGTCGGGATTTGAAATAGGCTGTCACTCGATGACGCATAGCTATCTCGACGACCTGAACGATAGCCAACTGCGCGTCGAGATTGCGGAAGCAAGAGATCGCTTAGAGCAGATAACAGGCAACCGCGTCGCTCATTTTTCCTGCCCCGGAGGACGCTTTTCGCACGCCGCCGCTCGCATCGCGCGAGAAGCCGGATACGTTTCCGTAGCGACCAGTCGCATAGGCGTCAACACGCGTGCGACCGATACGTTTGCGCTCTCTCGCATCGCGGTATTGCGAGGCATTGGGCCGGGTGAATTCGACCGCATCTGTCGCGCCGAAGGCTTTACCGCGCGGCGTGCGCGCACGGGGCTGTTGAATGCGGCAAAAGTCATTCTTGGGAACTCGATCTACGAGAGAGTTCGTTCTTCCGTTCTCGACCAGAG
>CAVSDJ010000005.1:0-183910 GCA_963726785.1 Blastocatellia bacterium | reverse complement strand
GCGCGTAGCGTACCCGGCACGCCCGCACAGCTCCTGCGGGCGGCATTGCCACCCGCTGCAACTTTTCCCTGGATGAGCTGCGCTACCAGTACCCCGATGAATTGACCGGCACTGACGAAACCTATGCCGCTTACCTGCGGCGCATGGTGGAAGAGGGCATCGCCACCCGTTTTCCGCATGGCATTTCAGCCAAGGTCAGGAAGCAGGTTGAGCATGAATTGAACCTGATCGCCGAACTCAACTATGAACCCTATTTCCTGACGGTATTCGATATCGTAAGGCATGCCCGTTCGCAAGGTATTCTGTGCCAGGGCCGCGGCTCGGCGGCCAATTCCGCAGTCTGCTATTGCCTGGGCATCACCGAGATCGACCCCGAGCGCAGCAATTTGCTGTTCGAGCGATTCATGTCCAGGGAGCGAAACGAGGTACCGGACATCGACGTCGATTTCGAGCATCAGCGCCGGGAAGAAGTCATCCAGTATATTTATGAGAAATATGGCCGGGACCGCGCCGCCATCGCCGCCACGGTCATCACCTACCGCACCCGTTCGGCCGTCCAGGATATCGGCAAGGCCCTCGGCCTGGATCTCGAACAGCGTCAGGCGGCTGTCCGGCTTCGTTTGCCTGGTGGGACAACAGCTCGGAAATCCGCCAGCGCCTGACCGAAAACGGCTTCGATCCCGACAGCCCGGTTATCCAGAAGCTGATTCACTGACCACCCTCCTGTATGGCTATCCGCGGCATCTTTCCCAGCATGTAGGGCGCGGCGTTCGTGCCCAGGACGGTGAACCACTGCGGCGGCAGTGGCTTGACGATCGGGCCGGGCGCGGCCACGGCGGCGCTGCCGGTGGCGGCCCCGCCGGCCAGCCCGGCGCCGGCCGCGGCAGTCAGCTTGAGCAGGTCACGGCGGGAGAAGCCGGCCGCCTGCCCGGCGTGCCACTGGCTCAGCCTGCGCCGGTCGTAGCTCGCCTCGTCCAGCATGTCGTCCATCGGAGCCGCTCCTCGGTGCGCTGATCGGTGTCGATCTTTCTAACACTCTAAACCCATCGGCGCAATAGGAGAAGCGAAAAGCGATGGTGAATACCCTCCAAGAACTGATCTATGCAGTCGGAATTCGCATCATTGTCGTAGGGCAATCATGCGTTTGTGCTTGCGCCGGTGGGTAATCAATGTCGCGAAGCAGCAAACGGACGAACGAACCACGATGGAGGCAGCAATGAGTGACCCGTCTGCGGGTGCCCGCGCGCCGGACAACACCCCCCTCGCCGACGTGCCGGTCACCGAGACCTACCCGGCGACGACCTACCCCGAGACCACCTACCCGGCCACCGAGACCTACACCGGCCGGCCAGGGCTCCTCGGGCGAGAAGTCCGCGGCGGTCAAGCAGGTCGCCGGGCAGAGCGCCCAGGCCGCCGGTCAGGCCGCGTCGAGGTCAAGGACACCGCCAAGGAGCAGGCGCAGCGCGTCGGCGCCGAGGCCAAGACGCAGGCCCGCAACGTGGCCGTCCGACGTCCGCGGCAAGGTCGAGCGACCAGGCCCGGACGCAGAACGACAAGCTCGTCGGCAGCATCCGCGCAGACCGCCGACCACCTGGACGAGATGCGCGGCGACCGCGGCGACTCGCCGGCCGCGGCGGTCGTCTCCCGGGTCGCCGACGGCGGCCGGCAGATCGCCGACTACCTGGACCGCAACGGCCCCGAGGGCGTGCTGCGCGAGGTGCAGGACTTCGCCCGCCGCCGGCCCGGCGCCTTCCTGGCGACCGCGCTGGCCGCCGGCTTCGTGGTGGGCCGGCTCGGCAAGGGCGTGGCCAAGGCCGACGCCGGACGCCGGCAGGCCGAAGCCGCGCCAGCGACTCCTTCGTCTCGACGTGCCACGCACCGGACCCGGCTACACCGCCGGGACGCCGGCTACGCCGACCCGGCCGACCCGGCTACACCGCCGCCGTACGGCACGACCGGCTACCCCGCGGCGTCCACCGAGTACGCCTCGACCGGCACCGGCACGCCGCGTGGTGGTCGAGGAGGAGCTACGTCATCGAGACACCGCGGACGATCCGGGCGGCAGCGATGACCGCGCCGTACCCGACGGACCGCGACCGCGCCGAACAGGTCGCGGAGACCTCGATCGGCGAGCTGATCGGCAACATCAGCAACGACCTGTCGACGCTGTTCCGGCAGGAGGTCGAGCTGGCCAAGGCCGAGGTCAAGCAGGAGGCGTCCAAGGCGGGCAAGGCCGCCGGGATGCTCGGCGCGCGCCGGTTTCGCCGGCTACATGACCGTGCGTGCTGCTCAGCTTCGCGCTGGTGTTCGGCCTCGGCAACGTGATGGACCACGGCTGGGCCGCGCTCATCGTCGCGGTCATCTGGGGCATCGTCGGCGCCGTCCTCTACGCCAACGGCCGCAAGAAGCTCAAGACCGTCGACCCGGTCCCGCACCGCACCGTCGACACGCTCAAGGAGGACGCGCAATGGCTGAAGAACCCGACCGGCTGAAGCAGGACATCGAGAACACCCGGGCCTCGCTGACGCGCGACGTGGATCTGCTGGCCGAGAAGACCAGCCCGAAGAAGGTGGCCCAGCGGCGCTGGACCTCGGTGAAGGAGAAGGTCATGGGCAGCACCGACACACGCCCGGCACGCCGCGAGCGACGCCGCGGGCACCGTGCAGGACAAGGCCTCGTCCGCGACGGGCACGGTGCAGGACAAGGCGTCGCAGCTGGCGACCGGCCGGCGACAAGGCGCAGCGACGCCGCCGACGCGGTGCGCAGCGCGCCGCGGGCGGTCGCCCAGCAGACGCAGGGCAACCCGCTCGCCGCCGGCATCATCGCCTTCGGCGTCGGCATGCTCGCCGCCACGCTGATCCCGGTCACCGACGCGGAGACGCCGCGCCGGCCAGCAGCTCAAGGACCACAGCGGCGACCTCACCGACAAGGTCAAGGACGTCGCGACGAGATGCAAGGACGACCTGTCCGGCACCGTGCAGCAGGCCGCCGGCCAGGTCAAGGAGACCGCGCAGGACGCCGCGCAGACCACCAAGCAGCAGGCCCAGTCGTCCGCGCAGGACGCCACGGACCAGACGAAGCAGGCGGCGCATCGAACGCCTCCTGATCGCGCACTCAGACGGTTGTGGGCTTCCGTCCTGGCGTGGGAAGCCCACGATCCCATGCCATGAACTTCGGATACAAGCTGTCCGCCGAGGGATTCGGCCCCAAGGACCTCATCCAGCAGGCGGTCCGCGCCGAGCAGGCCGGCTTCGACTTCGTCGAGATCAGCGACCACTACCACCCGTGGCTGGACGTGCAGGGCCACTCGCCGTTCGCCTGGACCGTGCTCGGCGCGATCGCCGCGCAGACCGCACCCTCGGCCTGGCCACCGGCGTGACCTGCCCGACGCGTGCGCTACCACCCGGCGATCATCGCGCAGGCCGCGGCCACCCTGGCGATCGTCTCGGACGACCGGTTCACCCTCGGCATCGGCGCCGGCGAGCGGCTCAACGAGCACGTCGTCGGGCAGGGCTTCCCGAGCGTCCGGGGCCGGCACGAGCGGCTGCGCGAGGCGCTCGAGATCATCAACCTGCTCTGGCAGGGCGGCTACCAGTCGTACGAGGGCAAGCACCTGCAGCTCGAGGACGCCCGGGTGTTCGACCTGCCGGACACGCTCCGGTGATCGCGGTCGCGGCCGGCGGCAAGCAGGCGGCCGAGCTGGCCGCCGAGCTCGGCGACGGGCTGTTCGCCACCGAGCCGCGCGCCGACCTGGTCGAGACGTTCACCGGCGCCGGCGGCTCGCGGCCCGCGGTACGCCGAGGTGCCGATGGCCTGGGCGACCGACCGAGGAAGGCCGGCGTCGAGGAGGCGCTGCAGACCACCCGCTGGGCGCTGACCGGCTGGAAGGTGATGAGCGAGCTGCCGAACCCGGTCAACTTCGAGGCCGCTCGCGACCGTCCGGGCCGAGGACATCCGCGAGCAGTTCGCCGTCGGCCCGGACGCCGGCGCCGTACGTGGACGCGGTCCGGAGTACGCCGAGGCCGGCTTCGACCACATCGTGCTGCAGAACGCCGGCCCGGACCCGGACGGCTTCATCGACTTCTTCGCCAAGGAACTGAAGACCGCTGACGAGCGCTCTGCCCGCCGGGCATCTACCCATGCCGTGTCGGTGCCGCTCCGTGTCCGACGCGGAACCGGCCCGGTCACCGTCGTGGTGGCCACCCGCAACCGCCGGGACCGGCTGCTCGAGACGTTGCCCCAGCACCAGGGCTCCGGTGATCCTGGTCGACAACGGCTCCGACGACGGCGGCCCGGAGCTGGTGATCGGCAGGCCTTCCCGCGACGTCGACGTGGTCCGGCTGGGGGAGAACCGGGGCGCCGCCGCGCGCAACGTGGGCGTCGAACGGGCCCGGACGCCGTACGTGGCCTTCGCCGACGACGACTCGTACTGGACGCCCGGCTCGCTGGCCCGGCGCGGCCGCGCTGCTGCACGCCCACCCACGCGTCGGCCTGCTCACCGCGCAGGTGCTGGTCGGCCCGGAGCGGCGGCTCGACCCGGTGTCGGCGGCGATGGCCGCCGCGCCGCTCGGCATACCGGCCGGCGCTGCCGGGCCCGGCCGTGCTCGGCTTCCTGGCCTGCGCGGTGGTGGTCCGGCGCGACGCCTTCCTGGCAGTCGGCGGGTTCGAGCCCCGAGCTGCATCGTCTACGGCGAGGAGGCGCTGCTCGCCGATGGACCTGGCCGCGGCCGGCTGGCTGCTGTGCTACGCGCCCGAGCTGACCGTGCGCCACCTGCCGCTGCCGGCCGGCCGGGACAGCGGCGCCGCGGCACCGTCGAGGCCCGCAACCGCATGCTGACCGCGCTGCTGCGCCGCCCGCCCGCGGTGGTGGCCCGGACGGCCGCCGCGCGCGTGGCGGGCCGACCGCCGGGCGCGTCGCCGACGCGCTGCCGCTGCTGCCCTGGGCGCTGCGCGGCCGCCGGCGGCTGCCCGCCGGACCGTGGAGGCGGCGCTGGTCACCCTCGTCGTCGTGATGACTCACCAGCCGGCCGGCGGGGCCTTCGATGTGCACGGCCTTCGTCGACCGTCATCTCGTCCAGCAGCTCCGGGCCGTACCCGAAGCCCTGCCCGCTGCCGCCGGCGCGGATGCGCGGCGCCGCCCGGCGCGCCGCCGAACACCGCGTTGACCTTGACCGTGCCGACCGGCAGCTCCCGCCAGGCCCGCTGGGCGTGGCTCATCGAGCCGGTCAGCACGGTCGCCGCCAGCCCGTACGGCGAGTCCGCCGCCCGGGCGCAGCGCCTCGGCGAACGAGTCCGACGGTCACCACCGGCGCGACCGGGCCGAACGTCTCCTCGCGCATCACCGCCATGTCGTCGGTGCAGTCGGCCAGCACGGTCGGCGGGTAGTACGCGCCCGGCCCGTCCGGCACCGCGCCGCCGCGCACCACCCGCGCGCCGTCCTCGCACCGCCGCCGCGACCTGGTCGTGCGACGGCGTCGCGCAGCCGCCGGTCGACCAGCGGGCCGAGTCGGCGGCCCAGGTCGTCCGCCTCGGCGGCCAGCGCGTCCAGGAACGCCTCGGCGACCTCGCGGTGGACGTAGATCCGCTCGACCGACACGCAGATCTGCCCGGAGTTGGCGAACGCGCCCAGCGCCGCCTGCTCGCGCCGCCCACTCCGGGTCGACGTCCGCGTCGACGATCAGCGGGTCGTTGCCGCCGTTCTCCAGCAGCGCCTTCGCGCCGGTACGCGCGCACGCCGCCGCGATCGAGCGGCCGGTCGCGGTGGAGCCGACTTGGGCGACCACGTCGACCGTCGGACGGCGGCCAGCGCCGCGCCGACCGAGCCGTCCCCGCTGAGCAGCGAGAACACGCCGTCCGGGAAGTGCGGGGCGAGCAGCTGGGCGAGCCGCCAGCCGGTCGCCGGCGTGCGCTCGCTCGGCTTGTACACCACGGTGTTGCCGGTGACCAGGGCGGCGCCGAGCAGCCCGCAGGAGACCGCGACCGGGTCGTTCCACGGGGTGATCACCGCGACCACGCCGCGCGGGCCGTACGCCATCAGGTCGATGGCGTCGTCGTCGCCGGCCAGCGCGCGGCCGCGATGGGTGGGGCCGAGCTCGGCGTACTGGCGCAGCGTGCCGACGCCGGCGCGCGATCGAGTCCGCGGGCGCCGCCGACCGGCTTGCCCATCTCGGCGGACATGATCGCGGCGAGCTCGTCCGGCTGCCGCCTCGACCGCGTCCGCGGCGCGCGTGCAGCGCGGCGGCGCGGGCCGCCGGCGCGGTGCGGGCCCAGCCGGGCGCGGCGTCCCGGGCGGCCTTCGACCGCGGCGGCCACGTCGGCCTCGCGAGGCGATCGGGACGCGGGTGACCGGGGTGCCGTCGGCCGGGTTCAGCACGGTCAGATGTGCGCGTCCGGCCGCCCGGCGTCCAGGCGCCGCCGATGAGTTGTCCGACGTCATACATGCCGCGCCGCTTGCCCAGAGCTGCACGGAATGCAAACGCTCACCGGAACGTCGCATTCGCTGCCGTTCTTGGCGCTATCAGTGCAGGTAGCGCGCTGCCCGAGAACGTTCTTCGAAGAAGTCGATGATCAATGCGAGTAGGTCGATGATCGCGGGGTATCCGCCGCGCCATGCGAGTGCTGGGGATCAATGCGATCTTCCATGATCCGGCCGCCGCGCTGGTCGTCGACGGCCGGGTGGTGGCCGCCGCCGAGGAGGAGCGGTTCAGCCGGCGCAAGCACGGCAAGCGGCCGGTGCCGTTCTCCGCCTGGGAGCTGCCCGAGCTGTCCGCCGCCTGGTGCCTGCGAGCCGCCGGGCTGCGGCCGGGCGACCTGGACGCGGTCGCCTACTCCTTCGACCCCGGGCTCTGCCGCGACGCCGCCGAGCCTCGGCCTGGACGACCCGTGGGACCACCTGCGCGTCGACTACGCCCGGCGGGCGCCGCAGTTCCTCGCCGCGGCGCTGCCCGGCCTCGACCCGGAGCAGGTCCGGTTCGTGCCGCACCACGTCGCGCACGCCGCGTCGGCCGGGCTGGCCGTGCCCGCCGAGGCGACAGCGCGGTGCTGGTCCTCGACGGCCGCGGCGAGGCGGCCAGCCACCTGGCCGGCGTCTACCGCGACGGCGAGCTGACACCCTGGCCGGCCAGCAGCTGCCGCACTCGCTCGGCCTGCTCTACGAGGACCTGACCCGGCACCTGGGCTTCCTGCACTCCAGCGACGAGTACAAGGTGATGGCGCTGGCCTCGTACGGCACGCCGCGGTTCCTGCCGCTGCTGCGCGAGCTGGTGCACGCCACCGACGACGGCGGCTTCACGCGTCGAGCGGATCGACTGGGCCGCGCTGGCCAAGGCCGCGACGGCCGGACGGCGAGATGACCGACGCGCACGCCGACCTGGCCGCCAGCGTGCAGACCCGGCTGGAGGAGGTGCTGCTCGACCTGGCCCGCTGGACTGTACGACGCGGCCGGCGGGCCCGCAGACGCTGACCATGGCCGGCGGCATCGCGCTGAACTGCGTGGCCAACGCCCGGATCGCCGCCGAGGGCCCGTTCGAGCGGGTCTGGGTGCAGCCGGCGGCCGGCGACTCCGGCACCGCGCTCGGGCGCGGCCCTGCACGTCGCGCCGCGAGCCGGCGCCGGTCGGCGCCGTTCGCCGGCGCCGACCTCGGCCGCGGCTGGACCGACGAGGAGCTGGAGGCGGAGCTGCGAGCGGGCGGCGCTGCCCGTACACCCGGCCGGACGTCGATCGCCGCCGAGGCCGCCGAGGTGCTCGCCGGCAACGGCATCGTCGCCTGGTACCAGGGCCGCAGCGAGTACGGCCCGCGCGCGCTCGGGCACCGGTCCCTGCTCGCCCATCCCGGGCGACGCGGCACACCCAGACCCGGATGAACGACGTCAAGGGCCGCGAGCAGTTCCGCCCGATCGCGCCGATGGTGCGCGCCGAACGGTTCGCCGACATCTTCGACGGCGTCTACCCCAGCCCGTACATGCTCTTCGTGCACGGGGTGCCGACCGGAGTGGCGGGACCGGATCCCGGCCGTGGTCCACGTCGACGGCACCGCCCGGGTGCAGACCGTGCACGCCGAAGCGAGCCGCTGGTGGCGGAGATGCTCGCCGAGTTCGAGCGGCGGACCGGGCTGCCGGTGGTGGTCAACACCTCGCTGAACACGGCCGGCCGGCCGATGGTCGACACCCCGCGCGAGGCGATGGAGCTGTTCGGGTCGGCGCCGGTCGACCTGCTGGCGATCGGCCCGTTCGCGGTGCACCGCGGCGCAGGCGTTCGGGCGCGGCGACGCCGGTGTCACGCGTCGTCGTCCCGACGCTCGGCCGGCCGAGCCTGCGCGCGCTGCTCGACGGCGCTCGGCCGCGGGCGCCCGGCTCGCTGACCGTCGAGGTCGTGGTCGTCGACGACCGGCCGGCCCGGCGCGAGCCGCCGGTGCCGCTGGACGGCCGGCGCGACGGTGCTCACCGGGCGGGCGGCCGGACCGGCCGCCGCCCGCAACATCGGCTGGCGGGCGGCGCCGGCACGAGTGGGTGGCGTTCCTCGACGACGACGTGCTGCCGGACCCGGACTGGTGCAGCCGGCTGGCCGCCGACCTGGCCGGCGCCGGCGCGACGTCGGCGGCGTGCAGGGCCGCGTCGCGGGTGCCGCTGCCGGCCGACCGGCGCGCCCACCGACTGGGAACGGGGCACCGCCGGCCTGGCCGACGGCGCGCTGGATCACCGCCGACATGGCGTACCGGCGCGCCGCCCTGGCCGCGGTCGGCGGCTTCGACGAGCGGCTGCCCCGGGCCTTCCGGGAGGACGCCGAGCTGGCCTACCGGGTCCGGCCGGGCGGGCTGGGCGCTGCGCCGCGGCACCGCGGCCGGTCGACCCACCCGGTGCGCCCGGAGAGCCGCTGGGTCAGCCTGCGCACCCAGCGCGGCAACGCCGACGACGCCCTGCTGCGCCGGCTGTACGGACCGCGCTGGCGGACGCTGCTGGACATCCCGCCCGGCCGCCGGCCCCGGCACGTCGCCGATCACCGCGGCCGGCGCTGCCGCCCTGGCCGCGGCGGTCGCCGCCTGCGCAGCCGGCGCCGCCGGCCGGCCGTCGGCGCGGTCGCCGCCGCCGGCTGGGCGGCCGGCACCGCGGAGTTCGCCGCCGCCCGGATCGCGCCCGGCCCGCGCGACCGCGCACGAGGTGGCCACCATGCTGGCCACCAGCGCGCTGATCCCGCCGGTCGCCACCGCCCACTGGCTGCGCGGCTGGTGTGCGCGGGCGCCGGCTGCCGGCGACTCGCGCCCGGGCTGGCAGCGTGCCGCCGCCGGTGAGCCGCGCGTGCTCTTCGACGCCGTGCTGTTCGACCGCGACGGCACGCTGATCGTCGGACGTGCCCGTACAACGGCGATCCCGGCCCTGGTCGAGCCGATGCCCGGGCGCCCGGGCGGCGCTGGACCGGCTCCGCGCCGCCGGGCTGCGGCTCGGCGTGGTCACCAACCAGTCCGGGCTGGCCCGCGGGCTGTTCACCGCCGACGCAGCTCGACGCGGTCAACGCCCGGGTCGAGGAGCTGCTCGGCCCGTTCGACACCTGGCAGGTCTGCCCGCACGACGACGCCGCCGGCTGCGCGCTGCCGCAAGCCGGCGCCCGGCCTGGTCCACGGCCGCCGCCGCCGCGCTGGGCACCACGCCCGCACCGCTGCGTGGTGGTCGGCGACATCGGCCGGGACATCGGCCGCGGCCGCGGCCGCCGGTGCCGCCGGCATCCTGGTGCCCACCGCGGTCACCCGGCCGGAGGAGGTCGCCGCGGCGCCGGCCGTCGCCGCCGACCTGGCCGCCGCCGTCGACCTGATCCTGCGCCGCGCAGCGCTCGGTCGCCGGCCGCGCCGCGGCCCCGGCGCGGCCGGCACGGTGCTGGTCGTCCGCTCCGACTCGGCCGGCGACGTGCTGGTCACCGGGCCGGCGATCCGCGCCGTCGCCGCCGGCGCCGATCGGGTGGTCGCTGCTCTGCGGGCCGCGCGGGCGGGCCGCCGCCGAGCTGCTGCCCGGCGTCGACGAGATCATCGAGTGGCGGCTGCCGTGGATCGACCCGCAGCCGGACCCGGTCGATCCGGGCGACGTCGACGCGCTGATCGCGCGGCTCGCCGCGGTCGGCGCCGACGAGGCGGTGGTCCTCACCTCGTTCCACCAGTCGGCGCTGCCGCTGGCGCTGCTGCTGCGGATGGCCGGCGTCGGCCGGATCACCGCGATCAGCGACGACTACCCGGGTTCGCTGCTCGACGTGCGGCACCGCGTGCCGGCCGGCGTGCCCGAGCCCGAGCGGGCCCTGTCGCGTGGCCGCGGCCGCCGGTTCGCGCTGCCGGCCGGCGACGACGGCCGCGCTGCGGGTGCGCCGGCCTGCCGCGTCGCGGCGACCTCGGCGCCGGGCTACGTCGTGGTGCATCCGGGCGCCTCGCGTCGCCGGCCCGGGCCTGCCCGCCGCGAGACGTGCGGCGCGATCGTCGCCGCGCTGGCCGCCGCCGGGCACCGGGTCCTGGTCACCGGCGGCGCCGGACGAGCGCGCGCTCGCCGCCGTGCGTCGCCGGCGGCCGGCGGCGAGCGACGGCGGCCGGACCGTCGCTGGCCGGGCTGGCCGGCGTCGCTCGCCGGCGCCGACGTGCGTGGTGGTCGGCAACACCGGCCCGGCGCACCTCGCCGCCGCCGTCGGCACGCCGGTGGTCAGCCTGTTCGCCCCGACCGTCCCGTTCGGACAGTGGGGGCCCTACCGGGTGCCGCACGTGCGGCTCGGCGACGCCGCCGCGCCGTGCCGCGACACCCGGGCCGACCGCGCTGCCCGGTGCCCGGCCATCCCGTGCCTGTCCGACGATCGACCCGGCCGACGTCGTCGGCCGCCGTCGCGCGCTGCCGACGCTCGCCGTCGACCGTGGAGGTGGCCGCGTGAACATCCTGCTCTGGCACGTGCACGGCTCCTGGACGACGTCGTTCGTCCAGGGCAAGCACCGCTACCTGGTGCCGGTCAACGCCGACCGCGGCGCCGTGGGGCCGCGGCCGGGCCCGCACCTTCGACTGGCCGGCCACGGTCGAGGAGGTCGACCCCGCCGGAGCTGTCGCGCGACGTCGACGTCGTCGTGCTGCAGCGCCCGGAGGAGACTCGACCGGCCGGTGGCTGCGCCGCCCGGCGCGACCTGCCGGCGATCTACGTCGAGCACAACACCCCCAAGGGCGACGTGCCGGACACCCGGCACCCGATGGCCGACCGCGACGACCTGCTCGATCGCCCACGTCACCCACTTCAACGAGCTGTTCTGGGACACCGGCGGCACCCGCACCACGGTGATCGAGCACGGCATCGTCGAGCCGGCCGCCCGCTGGACCGGCGAGCTGGACCGGCTCGCCGTGGTCACCAACGAGCCGGTCCGCCGCGGCCGGGTCACCGGCACCGACCTGATGCCGCGGTTCGCGCGCGGTCGCCCCGCTGGACGTCTACGGCATGGGCGTCGCCGGCGCTGCCGGACCTGGAGCGCGATCGACCGGCCGTACGACGACCCGCCGCAGGCACCGGATGCACGCCGAGCTCGCCCGGCGGCGCGCGTACCTGCACCTGTGCCGGTGGACCTCGCTCGGGCTGAGCCTGATCGAGGCCATGCAGATCGGCATGCCGGTGCTCGCGCTGGCCACCACCGAGGCGGTCGCCGCCGTGCCGCCGGACGCCGGGGTGCTCGTCCACCCGCGTCGACACCCTGGTCGAGGCCGCCCGCTGGCTGATCGAGCGAGCCCGACGACGGCCCGCCGGCTCGGCGCGCGGGCCCGCCAGGTCGCCGCTGGCCCGCTACGGCCTGGACCGGTTCCTCGCGGACTGGGACCGGCTTGCTGGAGGAGGAAGACATGCGCATCGCGATGATCTCCGAGCACGCCAGCCCGCTCGCCGCGCTCGGCGGCGCCGACGCCGGCGGGCAGAACGCGCACGTCGCCGAGCTCGTCCGCCGCGCTCGCCGCCGCAGGGCCACGAGGTGCGGGTCTACACCCGCCGGGACGACGCCGGACCTGCCCGCGGTGGTGCCGCTGCGCCGACGGGTCGACGGTCGTGCACGTGCCGGCCGGGCCGGCCGACCGGTGCTGCCGAAGGACGACCTGCTGCCGTACATGGGCGACGTTCGCCGACGTGGCTGGCCGCGCGACTGGCGCGACGACGACTGGCTGCCCGACGTGGCGCACGCGCACTTCTGGATGAGCGGGCTGGCCGCGGTCACCGCCGGCGCGGCGCCGCGACGTGCCGGTGGTGCAGACCTTCCACGCGCTCGGCTCGGTCAAGCGCCGCCACCAGGGCGCCGCCGGACACCAGCCCGGCCGCGCCGGGTCGCCTACGAGCGGCAGCTCGGCCGCGCGCGTCGACCGGGTCGTCGCGCAGTGCCAGCGACGAGGTCCGCGAGCTGCTCCGGCTGGGCGTGCCCGCGGTCCCGGATGGCGCTGGTCCCGTCCGGCGTCAACACCGACCGCTTCCGCCCGGACGGCCCGGCCGCCGCCGCGACGCCGCGGCCGGCCGCGGATCCTGACCGTGGGCCGGCTGGTCGAGCGCAAGGGCTTCGAGGACGTCATCCGGGCGATGCCGCGCGGTGCCCGGACGCCGAGCTGCGTCATCGTCGGCGGCCCGCCCGACGGCCGGCTCGACGACGACCCGTACGCCGCGGCTGCGCGCGCTCGCCGAGCGGCTGCGGGGTCGCCGACCGGGTCCGCCTGGCCGGCGCGGTGCCCGCCGCAGGAGATGCCCGCGCTGGTACCGCTCGGCCGACGTGCTGGTCGCCGCGCCCTGGTACGAGCCGTTCGGCCTGACCCCGCTGGAGGCGATGGCCTGCGGCGTGCCGGTGGTCGGCACGGCGGTCGGCGGCCTGATCGACACGGTCGTCGACGGGCGTCACCGGCGACCTGGTGCCCGCCGCGCGACCCGCGCGCCCTGGGCATCGGCGCTGCGCCGGCTGCTCGCCGACGACGTGCGCCGGTACGCGTACGCGGCCGCGCGCCGTCGACCGGGCCCGCACTCCTACTCGTGGCGCCGCGTCGCCACCGCAGCTGGCCGCCGTGTACGCCAGCGTCGCCGGCCGAGCCGGCCGCCGACGCCGACGAGACCCGCGAGGCGGTGGCCTGATGAGCCGACGAACTGTCCCCTCTGGACCATCACCTGACCGCCCTGGCCGCGGCGCTGATCCCGTACCGGGCGGCGGCCGACGCGGCTGGCCCGCTGGGGCGCCGAGCTGGCCCGGCACCTGGGCCGACGGCGGCCGGCTGCTGGTCGCCGGCAACGGCGGCAGCGCCGCCGAGGCCCAGCACCTCGCCGCCGAGCTGGTCGGCCGGCTGCGCGACGAACGCATGCCGCTGTCCGCGATCGCGCTGCACCCCGGACTCGTCGGCGGTCACCGCGATCAGCAACGACTACGGCTTCGAGGAGGTCTTCGCCCGGCAGGTCCGCGCGCACGGCCGCCCCGGCGACGTCCTGCTGCTGCTGTCCACCAGCGGCCGCAGCCCCAACCTGGTCGCCGCCGCGCAGCGCCGCCCGGGAGATCGGCGTGCGCACCTGGGCGATGGCCGGCGCCGGCCCCAGCCCGCTCGCCGACGCCTGCGACGAGGCGCTGCACTGCCCGTCCGCCGGACAGCCAGGTCGTCCAGGAGCTGCACCTGGTCTCGGTGCACGTGCTGTGCGAGTACCTCGACCGGACGCTGCCGGCGGTGCTCGGCGACCGGCGCGTGCCCGTCGGCGACCCGCCGATCGACGGGCACTGCTGACGGCGCCGGGTGGCGCGGTCATGAGCCGGCCGCTGCTGGTCGTCGTCGGGCGACACCCTGCTCGACCGGGACGTCGAGGGCAGCGTGCGCCGGATCGCCCCGGACGCCCCGGCGCCGGTGCTCGACGAGGAGCGCGCCACCGACCGCCCGGGCGGCGCCGGCCTGGCCGCGCTGCTCGCCGCCGGCCACGGCTACGACGTCGCGCTGGTCACCGCGCTCGCCGACGACGCCGGCGGGGCCCGGCTCAGCGAGCTGCTCACCGCCGCCGGCATCGCAGGTGTACGCCGCTGCCGCTGCCCGGCGCCACCCCGGAGAAGATCCGGCTGCGGGCCGGCGGCCAGGTGCTGCTGCGCCTGGACCGCGGCGGCGCCGCCGGCGGCGCCGGGCGAGCCCTCGCGAGGCCGCCCTGGCGTGCTGCGCCGCGCCTCGGCGATCCTGGTCAGCGACTACGGCCGCGGCGTGGCCCGGCAGCCGCGCGCTGCGCGACGGCCCTGGAGCGGGCCAAGGCGCCGGTGGTCTGGGACCCGCACCCGGACGGCCCGGCCGCCGGTGCCCGGCGTCCGCCTGGCCACCCCGAACGAGGCCGAGGTCCGCAAGCTCGACCGGCGACGCCGGCGCCGGGCTCGCGCTGACCACCGCCCAGCGCGGCGGCCAGGCGCTGCGGCAGCGCTGGCGGGCCGGCGCGGTCGCGGTGACGCTCGGCGCGGACGGCGCGGTGCTGTGCCACGCCGGGCCGACCCCGCTGGTCGTGCCGGCCGCCGCGCAGGCCGAGCGGGGACACCTGCGGCGCCGGCGACCGGTTCGCCGCGACCGCCGGCGCTGGCCCTGGCCTCCGGGCGCGCTGGTCTCCGAGGCCGTCCAGGCGGCGGTCGCCGCGGCCACCGCGTACGTCGCGGCCGGCGGGGTGACCGCGCGCGCCTGCGCCGCCGCCGGCCGGGAAGCGCCGACCGGGCAGCGGACCGCGGAGGCGGTCGCCGGGTGGTCGCCGGAGGTCCGCGCCCGCGGCGGCACGGTGGTCGCCACCGGCGGCTGCTTCGACCTGCTGCACATCGGGCACCTGGCCACCCTGCAGGCCGCCCGCAAGCTCGGCGACTGCCTGGTGGTCTGCCTGAACTCCGACGCGTCAGCGTGGCCGCGCTGAAGGGCCCGGACCGGCCGCTCACCGCGCAGGCCGACCGCGGCCGGCTGCTGGCCGCCCTGGACTGCGTCGACGCGGTCGTCGTCTTCGACGAGCCGATTGATGCGCTTGATCTTTCCGAGCAGGCTGTGAAAGTTCTCGTGCTGTTCGGTGATGTTCGCCGCGCGCGCTGTGAGTTCGGGAGGGAACTCGCGCGCGAGTATGAGCAACCGAGGGTCGCGCGCGGAGTCACTGACTCTGACACCCGCGATGACGTAGATTGCGAGCGGGCTATCCCCTTCGTCGCGGCCAGTGAACGGGTCACCGACTGTGAGCGAGTATGCTTCGGCGGCGGCAAGCGTCTCTGCGATCTCAGGCTCGACTTGTTTCTGGTCGCTTTGAACCGTGATGCGCTGATCGTTTGCGTAGACCCGCGCAAGCGCGAGGTTGTATTCGTCCATCTCCTGCTTTAGTTGTTGCTCGAAAGCGGCGCTGTGGTAATCGCTGCGCGAAGAGATGGAGAGGCTGCGCGCGATGGCCCGGGCTATGCTTGCGAGTTCGGCTTCTTCTTTTTTGAAATAGCTTTCCTCGATGGCCTTCGCGTCGTCTACGATCTGGCGCGCAGGCTCGCCGAACCACCTGTCTATGCTGCGATTCAACAATCCGAATGCAAAAAAGAAGAGCAGCAGCGCGGGCAGAAGCGACAAGCCTATGGCGTAACTGACAAGCCGCGTTTTGAATTTCGAGCCCGGTCGCGCCCCTCGCCGCTCGCGCACGAGTTTGATTACGTTTCTCAGTAAGACGAAAAGGACTGTGACGAATGCCAAAAAGTTCAGCGTCGAAAGCGCGTACAGCAGCAGCGTTTCAGCAGCCGTATCAGGCGTGACGAATGGTCTGAGGTTGAATCCGCTCTGCGCGATCAGCGATAACATCAACAGCAGCACTACTATCGAAAGCACGATGACCGTCATGCGCCGCTGACTTGGTTTGCCTGCGTCCGTAGGAGTCGAGTTTTGATTCGAATCGGGCAAAAGATGCGCGCCTCCTCAGGCGAGAATCTTACGACCACGAATTGCACGAATGATTACGAATTATCACGAATATATTCATTCGTATAAATCCGTGCAATTCGTGGCTACTTTCAATTAAGGTTTCGCCTCGTATACCAGGTTGAACGGCGTTTGAGTGGCTCGCCGGAAGCGGGTGAAGCCCCCTTCAGTTACTACTTCGCGTATCTTCGATTCTCCTGCTTGCGCTCCTAAAGCGAGTCCTACTTCCTGCGACAATGATGCAGGGGTGCATAGCAGCGTCGAAGCGCCATAGAAAGCTCGCCCAACGATATTCATATTGCCTTCGACTGTGTCTTCGGCAAAAGGCTCGACGATCATCCACGCGCCATCAGGGGCGAGCGATTCAAGCACGTGCGCCGACGCGCCTACGGGGTCGCCCATGTCGTGCAGGCAATCAAAGAATGTCACCAGATGATAGCCCGTTCCCGGATAATCTTTAGCTTTGGCGATTTCAAAATTCACTCGGTCTGATACGCCTGCCGCTTTGGCCCTCTCTTTTGCCATTTCAATCGAGCCGTCGTGATAATCGAACCCGGTGAAAGAGGAATTGGGATAGGCTTGCGCCATCAAGATAGTCGAAGCGCCCAGCCCGCAGCCTACATCAGCCACTTTCGCTCCGTCCTTGAGTTTGGCTTCAACGCCTTCGAGCGAAGGAATCCATGAACTTATCAGGTTCGCAGCATAGCCCGGGCGGAAGAACAATTCCGTGCCTCGAAACAGTCCTGTGTCATGTTCGTGCCAGCCAAACCCTTCGCCCGTGCGAAATCGTTCGATTAGTTTCGGCACAGCCTTCAGCGCAGAGGTCGCGAGAAGAAATGCGCCCGGCATGTAAGCAGGGCTATTTTCATCGGCAAGTGTGAACGCCTGCTCTGCGTTAAGAGAGTAGCGGCCCGTGTCCGCATCGTATTCAACATAACCGCCCGCCGCCTGAGAGTTGAGCCATTCGCGCACGTATCGTTCGCTCGTGCCCGTGCGCTCTGCCAACTCAGAGGGAAGCATCGGCTCCTCGCCCGCCATATTTTTATAAAGACCAAGCTCCATGCCGATTACTACCATGCCCGCGTGAAAAGCAGCGCCGAAATCTGACACGAACTTTCCGAGTAGCTGATGGAGTTTGTCCTCGTTAACGGTCGTCAAAGTCTTCTTACTAGTTGACATAAAAATCTCCTTTTTAAAATAGTGAGGAGTTCAGATGGGGCATAGACCAGCCGCATTGAATCAAGCAACGACAAGCGGCGCTAGTTGGCTTTCCTGGCTTATCGTTGCTTCTCAAGTTGTTCGAGGAAGTATTTCTCTGTGTACTCAATGAATTCACGATAGCCTTTCGGGTCAATGAAAGGATTGTTCTTCTCGCCTTTCTTCAATCGCTTGACCTTCTCAAGCAACGAGAAGAAAGCGCCGTGCGGCCCCAGGAATACGTCGCAATGAAGCGACTTCAAAAGGCGAAATGTGTAAGTGTAATCCGCAACGATGCCGGGATACTTCGGATTATCAACCAGCTTGTAGTCGGGAGCGGATGTGCTGCCTATGAAGATAACGTCAAGTTGTTTGCCTGCTTCGTTGACTTTCATCATCCAGGTGGTGGAGCCTTTTGTGTGGCCCGGCGTCAGGCGAGCAGTCAGTGTGACTCCGCCTAATTCGACCTTATCATTGTCTCGCAACACGCGATCAACTTTGACCGGCTTGTAAGAAAACTTATCGCCCCATTGAAAATCGCCTTTGCCGCCATTGGCTAAAAGCGCGGCGTCGGCTTCGCTCGTCATGAGTTTAGCCCCGGTCAATTCTTTTAAGTCGGCCAGCCCTCCAGCATGATCATAGTGCGCGTGGCTGTTAATCAGTATCTTTACGTCTTCGATTTTGAAACCGAGTTTTTTGAGGCTGGCCTGAATGCGAGGAACAGTTTCAGCAAATCCGCTGTCGAGAAGTATGTGTCCTTCGGGTGTAGTGATAAGGAAAGAAGATACTTCCGTTACGCCAACATAATAAACGTTGTCAATTATGCGGAAAGGCTCAACAGGGCGATTCAATGCGCGTGAAGTCGCGTCAGATTGCGCTTTGGCAATCGAGGGAAGAAACAATAGAACCACTGGAAGCAACTTTATGAGTTGATGGCGGAGAAGGGAAGACTTTTGCATCAAAATATCTCTCCGGTTTATGAGATGAGCAAATAACTATAATCCCAAATAGACGCGCTCGCTGCAACCGCAGCCGACAGCGATTGGAGATATTATTGAGTTATCCCAGGGCCATTCAGTTTTCGTGATAAGAAACAATAAATGAGATAAAGTCTCACCTCTGAGTTCGAGACCAATCAAACCGGAGGTGAGACTATGACAAGACCTTGTCTTGCTTTAATAGATGTATTCTCAGAAATACCAGACTTTCGTCAACCTAAAGGTAAACGCCATCCTCTCAAATCTGTTCTAGCTTTAGCCGCCGCCGCGATGTTGTGTGGCTATCGCTCTTATTCTGCTATGGCTGACTGGGGCCGTAACTATGGACACGACTTAGCACTCGCACTCGGCTTTACTCACAACAAAACTCCTTGTGCTTCTACGCTCTATTCCATCTTCAGCCGTTTAGACAAAGATCTGTTTGAGAATCACTTGAGCCGATGGGCGGAAGTTACTTTCACTGCCACTTCAAATGATGAGCTTGAAGCTGCATCTATAGATGGGAAGAGCTTGCGTGGCTCGCAAAAGCAAGGCGCAGCAGGCGCGCACCTTCTTCAGGCTGTCAGCCATAGACTAGGAATTACGCTCGGTCAGGTAGAAGTCCCAGACCAGACCAATGAAATAGGAGTTGTTCTGGACTTACTTCGCCAGATCATACTCGAAGGCAGAGTAATCACAGTAGATGCTCTACTTACGCAACGGAAACTGGCCGAAGCGATACTGGCTCAACGCGGCCACTACCTGATGATTGCTAAAGACAACCAGGCAGAGTTGAAAGCCTGGATCAAGGCTGTCTTTGACGAACCAATCTGGTTGAGTGAAGCGCCTACAGTGGCTGAGACGATAGATTGTTCTCACGGACGGATAGAATATCGGAAGTTGCAAGCGAGTGCGGCACTGTCAGGCAGCCTTGTGTGGCCAGGACTGCAACAGGTGTTTGAAATAGAAAGAAGAGTGATAGAAAAAAAGAGCGGCAAGAAAAGACAGGAAATAGTATATGGGTGCACAAGCTTAGGACAGCAACAGGCGAGTGCCGAAGAGTTGTTGAAGATAGCCCGACAGCATTGGCATATAGAAAACAAGAGCCATTGGGTGAGAGATGTAACGATGGATGAAGATCGAAGTCAGGTGAGGCGAGGGAGCCTGCCACAGGTGATGGCGGCGTTGAGGAATACAGCGATAGGACTAATGCGAAGCGCAGGAGAAAGTAATATAGCAGCGGCGTGCAGAAGATTTGCAGCACAGCCTTGGTCAGCACTTGCCTTGATCGGCATCAAAACCTGAAAACTGAATGGCCCTGTAGTTATCCGGGTTTGAAAGTTAATTCACCGCAGAGGCGCAGAGAACACAGAGGAGGCGCAGAGTAATAATAAAACCTCTGCGTAATCTCTGCGTTCTCTGCGCCTCTGCGGTGAACTTCCTTCATCCTTAAGGTTTATTAATCCTTGACATCTCTCACGCCATTCTTGCTTATGTACTCAACAAACTCTTTAGCAAGCGAATCGCGCTGCGGCGCTTTCAGGCTTTTAATAAAATTCCAATGCGTCCACGGGCGATAGCCTGCGATGTCATCCCACTTGCGCGTTAAATAAACATTCATTGCCTGCTTGATGACATCCTCTGAAACTTGTTCAGGAGTTATCTTCAACTTCAGATCCATAGTAACTCTTTGCCAGATGTCGCAAACGAACGTGTCTGTGAGTGTGGCAGGAAGAGGACTCTTGCTCTTGATACGGTAATCATAAGTCTCTCCGGTAAGATACAAAGACTTTGGATATGGCGGCGCTTTGTACTTTTCAATGAGAGGCAATATTTTTTGGGGCGATGAGACCAGAGACGGCGCGGCCTTCCCGGATGATTTGGTTTGACTGCGTTGTAGAGCTTGCCCAAAAACGACGCTCCCACATAACGAAATGACACAAGCCATAACGGTGAGAAATTGCATGGATATCTTTCTATTCATATTCAAAGCGAAGCTTATCACATCCAATTGCAAAATCAATTCTACCGACAAAGCCTCAATGTACAAACTCGCTGCCGTCCACCTTGATAGCTCGTCACACGCTTCCTATAATTGTCTGGTTAATCACCTGCTCGCACAGGAGACTATATGCCTATAACTAAAACTGATGTCGAAAAAATTGCCGAGCTTGCGCGATTGGAGCTTACTGCCGATGAAACAGAAGCGTTCACCGAACAACTCGATTCCATACTCAGCTATATTGATAAGCTTAATGAGCTTGATACCACAGATGTCCCGCCGATGTCGCACTCGACAACATCAGATGGCGATACGGAATATGCGCGCCGCGACGATCAGGCCCGACCATGTCTGGGCCAGCAGCTCGCAACCGAAAACGCTCCTGATGCGGAAGCCGGATACTTCAAAGTGCCGAAGGTCATCGGCGGATAAAAGCGATAGCCACCACCAAACATGGAGACAAATTTGGAACTCAAAGGATTGACGATCAACTCACTCAGAGAGCGCATAGCCTCGCGCGAGGTTTCGGCTGTTGATGTGTGCCGCGCTGCGCTCGACCGCATTGAAAAGCTCGCAAACTTGAACGCATTTATCACCGTCACAACGGACGCGGCGCTTGAGCAGGCAGAGCGCATTGACAGACTTGCAGAAAAAGGTGAACCGCTGCCTCCGCTTGCCGGAGCCGTCATCGCCATCAAGGACAACATGGTCATTCGTGGCGTGCGCACAACGGCAGGCTCGCGGATTCTGTTCAACTACAAGCCGCCTTACACCGCAACCGCAGTCGAGCGACTTGAAACGGCTGGCGCTGTCGTTATAGGCAAAACGAACCTGGATGAATTCGCAATGGGGTCGTCAACAGAGAACTCTGCCTACGGCCCTGTCAAAAACCCTTGGGATAATGCGCGCGTGCCGGGCGGTTCTTCGGGCGGGTCTGCCGTTGCAGTTTCAACAGGCATGGCGATGGCCGCGTTAGGCTCTGATACGGGCGGCTCGATTCGTCAACCGGCGAGCCTCAGCGGCACGGTCGGACTCAAGCCGACTTATGGCCGCGTATCGCGCTACGGGCTTATAGCTTTCGGCTCGTCGCTCGATCAAATCGGCCCATTGGCAAATTCGATTTGCGACGCGGCGCAGGTGCTGAATGTGATTGCGGGCCGCGACCCCGCAGACTCAACATCGTCCAACATCAAAACGGATGATTATGTGGCCGCGCTTTCGGGCGATGTGCGCGGCCTGCGCGTAGGAGTGCCGCGCGAATACTACGGCGAAGGAGTTGACCCCGAAGTCCGAGAGAAGACAGAGGCGGCCATCAAGAAGCTTGAAGAGTTGGGCGCAAAAGTCATAGATGTGAGCCTCCCTCATACTGAGTATGCGGTGCCTGTTTACTATTTGATTGCGACGGCTGAAGCAAGCGCGAATCTTGCGCGCTTCGACGGCGTGCGATATGGCTTCCGCGCCGAAGATGCTACTACGCTCAAAGAGATGTATAGCCGCACGCACGATGAAGGGTTCGGCACGGAAGTGAAGCGACGAATCATGCTCGGCACGTATGCGCTCTCTGCCGGGTACTACGATGCTTATTACGGCAAAGCGCAAAAAGTGCGCTCGCTGATCGAGCGCGATTTTCGCAACGCGTTCGCTTCGTGCGACGTGATAGCAACGCCCACGGCCCCGACACCCGCGTTCCGTCTTGGCGAAAAAGCAAACAATCCGCTTGAGATGTATCTATCGGACATTTACACGATTACCTTGAACCTTGCGGGTGTGCCGGGTGTGAGCCTGCCTTGCGGCTTCTCTTCAAACGGGCTGCCAATCGGAGTACAACTGATAGGCCGTCACTTTGACGAAGCATTGTTGCTCAAAGCCGCACATAACCTGGAACAGGCTCTGGGAGTCAATTCCACGCCACCTGTATTGTGATGCGTTTTTGAAAGGGGAATAAACCGCAGAGGACGCAGAGGGTACGCAGAGGTTTTACTCTGCGTACCCTCTGCGTCCTCTGCGGTTAAAACAACTCTCAAACTCTCAGGAGTGCTCTAATGAAATGACAGCCCGACGCGGAAGATGACTGTGTGCGGTCTGTCGCTTGAAAAGATGTGATCGCGTACTTCAAAGCGCAGGCCGAGGCGATTGTTCATCCAGTAATTCACACCGCCGCCAAAATTGCCGCCGCCGGAAGCGAAGCCCTTAAACGCCACCGAAGCGCCGCCCGTTAAAAATGGCACAGCCTTCCCTGATCGGTTGAAGTGATATGAACCGTTGACTGATGCAAGGCCAAACCCATTGCCCGTGTTCCTTGTGGAAGTGAGATAGCCTACTTCGGCTCCAATCACCGGCTCCGTTGCCGAAATACCCTTCGCCGCCGCCTCCCACATTTATCAACGCATCTGAGTTGCAGCCAGTTCCTCCGCCTACGCCGCCGAAACCATATACCCATGCTTTTCGCCTGTCCGATGATTGCCCGAGCGCCAACCCTTGAGCCAGTACGATAAACACAATTGCAACTAATATCCTTCTCATAATTCACTCCAACAAAAAATTTTGATTCGCAGGGAACCTTCGATCCCTATAGAGCAATGCTGATGCCATAGGGGTTAATCAGTAATGCCAGCATTTATGAATTGCGACGCGCATCGAGCGCAGTAATTGCGCGGCAGGTGTCAGGACAATCTTGCGGCAGGTTTATAAAACTAAGGATGAAGGATGAAAAAGGATTATGATTCTCTTATTCATCCCTCATCCCTCATCCTTCATTCTTGTTTTTTATTGCGGAGGAGTTGCGTTTGATGGCTTTTTATCAACTACAAGTCTGTGATCGAGATTCGCAACGCGCCAGCCTAATGCGAAGATCATTCGAGTTATGCGCTCCATCTTATCGAAATCAATTTTGTCCACGTCATCGGTCGTCTTGTGATAATCGCGATGGACGCCCGTGAAGTAAAAGATGATCGGCACGCCATGTTTGGCATAGTTGTAATGGTCTGAGCGATAGTAAAAATGCTCAGGATGATTCTCGTCGTTGTACTTATAATCAAACTTCATGCGAGCCGTATCCGCATTCGTTTCTTCGCTCAACTTGTTCAGTTCTGTGGAAAGCTTATCTGCGCCGATGACATAAACGCTGTCTTTATCCGTCAACTCTTTATTGCGCGGGTCGGTATCGCCTTCGCAGACGGCTGCGGCCAATCATGTCAATGTTGAAATCGGCCACGAGTTTTTCGAGCGGCACTACGGGTTCATAATCAGTATTGAATTCAGAGCCGAACAACCCAAGCTCTTCGCCGGTGTGAAAGATAATCAGTATTGATCGTTTCGGGCGCGGCCCCACGGCAAACGCCTGCGCGATTTCAAGCACAGAGACTGTACCTGAACCATCGTCGTCCGCGCCGTTATAGACTTCGCCATTGTCGCTCGGTCTTCAGATGATCGTAATGCGCGCTGAAGACGATGTATTGATCTTTAAGTTTGGGGTCTGAGCCTTCGAGCACTCCTGCGACGTTTTGAGCAGGCGGGGCTTCCTTCACTGTTGCCTTAGTCTTGATGTCGGCGGTCGCCGTAAGGGCCATCGGTTGAAGCGGTCTGCCTAATGTCATCAGATAAGCAGAATCTTTGCCCATTGCTTTGGCAATGACTTTGATTAAATCCGGCCCGGCTATGATGGCAGGCAGAATTTTGCCTGATGAGTGGCGCGCGACGGCAAACCAAGCTGATCGTTTCTGGTCAATGTATAACTTGACTTCGTTCCACTGTAGCATCGCAGGGGCGGAAAGAATCGTTATCACTCCGATCGCGCCGTGCGCGAGAGCGGCCTCCATATCTCTTTCTTCTGGTCCGATGCCCACATCTCCGAGACTATTTGGAACGCCGTCAACGATGACGACGATCTTGCCCTTAACATCCAGTCCTGCGTAATCGTCATGTTTGTTCTTCGGAGAAGAGATGCCGTAGCCCGCAAATACAAGCGCGCCTGAGATGTCCGTGTTTATCCCTCCCGTGCTGATAAAGCCCTCGCCATACTTTAGCTCAAGTTTTTCGCTGCCTGAATGTAACGTGACTCGGCTGTTTACAGTGTCAGGGCTGTTGTATTGGAGAGGCACTTTTTGAAAAAATGATCCGTCTCGCGCTGCGCCCTTGTAGCCGTAAGATTCAAGTTGCGAAGCGATATAGCGCGCCGCAATTCGATTCGATGGGCTGAAAGTGAACCGCCCGCCAAGCTCGTCCGAAGCAAGAAAGCTTAAATGCCTTTTAAGATCACTCGTGTTGATGCTCAACATCTCTTCACGTGATGGGAGCGGAAGGTTTGAAGCTCCCGCCAGTGTTGCTGTGAAGAGAACCGCGAGCATCACGGATGCCAGCACTCTTCTTAACGAAATGTGAGACTTCATTAAAGACTCCTTAAAGCTAAAAAAACGAATGATGAATTAAATACCACTCCTTCAACTCATCACTTGTCATTCATCCCACTTCTTCATCTTTTTTTACCGGGCCAACGACCACTGTGGTCAGGCAATCAGGGGCGATATGTTTACGCGCTACTTCAGAAACGTCATCAACCGTGATTTTGCGTATTATCTCCGGGTATTTCTCAAGGTAGTCGAAGCCGAGCTCGTATACTTCAGCTTCAACGAGGAAGTCCGCGATCTGGAGGTTCTTCTGAAAATGAAATACGAAGCTGCCCGTGAGATAAGCTATCGCCGACTCGACTTCTTCCTGGCTGACAGGCTCGCGAACTATGCGAACTATCTCTTTGCGCAATCCTTCAATCGCGCGGTCGAGGTTTTCGGGCGATGTGCCTATGTAAGCGATGAAACGTCCCGGGTCAATACCTGCGCTCGACGTGATGCTGCTGAAAGTAGTGTAAGCAAGGCCCTGCTCGTCGCGCAGTATTCGCGGAATGCGCGATGTGAATCCGGGGCTTGAGCCGAGAATCGTGTCCATTACCAGCAGCGCGTAGTAATCCGAATCATTGCGCTTTATGCCCATGTGGCCTATGAAGATGTTGACTTGCTCTTTGGGCGCATGAACGAATCGCTCGATGGCTTCTGTCTGACGAACGGGGCAGGGCACTTGCGGCAGCTCAATCTTTGCGGCTTGCGGCCACGCGCCGAATATCTCTTCGATCTGATTTCTAATAGCCGTTTTGTCGATGTCGCCGACGATGGCAAGCACCGTGTTGTTGGGAACGTAGTAGCGCCGATAGAAATCCACCGCGTCGTCTCTGGTCAATTTGCTCACGGTCTCTTCGTAGCCAATGGCGGGGACGGTGCTGAGGAGTGCCTTTGAAAATGATTTCGTTGAAGACATCCGAAGCCTTAGTGCGAGGGCTATCCAATCGGCTTCGGATTTGCGCAACCCGACGGTCAATGCTGCTGGCGGATTTTGTCTTCCGGGAATGAAACGTTCATCAAGATATCCGCTATCACATCAAGCCCCAGCGAAATATCTTTTGAGAGGAACACCGCAACAACGCCGCTCGATTGATAATCGCCAAACGTGCCGATTCGGCCTCCGACGGATTCTACCGTTTCGGCTATCTGCTGCGATGTTCGCGTTGTCGTTCCTTCGTCCAGTATCTCGCCAACGATTGATGCGAGTCCCGACTTTTTCGTCCGGCTCGTAACGCGAGCCAGCGCGCACGACCGTCTTGATTGAAACAGACGGCGTCGAATGATTTTCTGAAAGCAGAAGCACAAGCCCGTTCGCAAGCTCTATGCGTTCGACATCGAGTTTAGGCCCTGTGCTTTGCTTTTGATTAGTTGCTATTCTTTCCTTCATTATTCGTTTACCAGATAGCCGACGGTTCTGTTGTCTTCGATGAAATACTTTCGCGCTATGCCTGTTACATCCTCTGCTGTGATTGCGCGTATCGGTCGAGCAAAGTGTCAAGGAATTTGTAGCCGCGCGAGTCTTCAGGTATTCGTTCATCGAAGGCGATGGTTTCGTACTGGCCGAGCAGGATTGCCTGTTGCAAAGGCTCCTCGTTGCTCAGCACGAGGTCGGCTTCTATTTGCCGTTTCGCTTTCTCAAGTTCTGCGTCCGGGATATTCCCGTCTTTCAATCGGCTCTATTTCGTCATAGATCGCTTGCTCGACGGCGTTTCAACTCGAAGCCGGGTTTCAATTCGGCTTTGATGTAAAAGAGCGAAGGGTCTATGTGATCGTGAAAGTTTGCGCTGGCGGATGTGACCGACTCGTCGCGCTCGACTAATCGCTGATAAAGGATCGAAGACTTGCCAGTTGAAAGAATCGTCTCCATGACTTGCAGCGCATAAGCATCATTGTCTCCTACAGCGGGCGCGTGATAAGCGATAAGCAATCGCTCGACGGGCGTCTCTTTTTTCACTATGACGCGCTTCTCGCCTCGCTGCGCTGGTTCGATTATGCGGAACGATTTCGTTTCCGAGCCTGCGGGAATGGAACCGAATAACTCTTCCACTTTCTCCGCAATTTCGTCGCTGTTGAAATCGCCGACGATTACGAGTGTGGCATTACGCGGATGATACCACTTGTCGTAGTAAGCCTTCATATCGGCTCCTGTAGCCGATTCCAGGTCTTCAATCCATCCGACGGTCGGCCAGTGATAAGGGTGCTGGCGAAAGGCCGTCGCCCACACTTCGTTTTCGAGCGCCTCCCATGGGCCGTCAAGCCCTATGCTCAATTCTTCTTCCACGACCTGCTTTTCCGCAGCGAATTCCTCTTCGGAGAACGAAGTGTTACGCATGCGGTCGGATTCGATTTCCAGCGCGTCCTGCCAACGGTCGGACGCGAACGTGAAATAATAAGCGGTGAAATCCAGCCACGTGAAAGCGTTATTCGCGCCGCCGTTTTTGAGCGTTATCAAATCAATCTCGCCTTTCTTGTAACGCTCTGTGCCTTTGAAAAGCATGTGCTCAAGAAAGTGCGATTTGCCTGTCTGCCCCAGTTCTTCGTTACGCGAGCCGACGCGATACCAGATGACTGACGCGACGACGAGGCTTGTCGTGGAGTTCTTTTGTGATAAGGGTAAGCCCGTTTGAAAGAACTCGCTTTTGAACCCCCCGTGTAATGAATGGCTGAATCTGGAACTGGCTCTCGGTTTCCCGGTCGTCCGTGATCGTTAGTGTAGTCATAATTATTTCTGCAATGAATGAAAATCCCCTGTTTCTTTTAAAGTGTAGCTCACAGTCACCTTATTACTCAGAATGTCGAGATAAAAATTGTAGTGGCCTGAAAGAAGCAATGTCAAACCCGCCGCCCGCGCCGGGCCGACGTAGAAAAAAATTGCCTCGGACATCTCAGTGTCCGAGGCAATTAATTAAGAGGCAAAACCTTTAATTAGAAGTTCAGCCTGAATTGGAATTCTATGACTCGTCCGCCCGGATCGTTCGTGCCCGACACGGTAAAGTCGCGATATGCGGCGCGCGTCTGACCGAAGCCCGACGCATTGACCCCGACGGTTCTGGCATCCGCAGTGGCGCTGAGGATGTAGAAGTCCGCCTTGTTAAATGCGTTCAACATCTGCATGCGCGCTTCGAAGTTGACCCGCTCGGTGATTCGCGTCCGCTTGACCAGATTGAGGTCGAAGCGTATGGTCTTCGGGCCGTTGAGGAAGATGCGCGATCCAAGCTCGCCGCCCGTCGTTGCCGGGCCGATGTATGGCGCGCTCGGGTCGAGATCTTCAAGCGTCTTGCCGCCGACTTCGAATGCTGCCTGCGAGTTCTGGATGATCGAATCCGGCAGGAAGAAGACCACTCCGTTCCCGCCAACTGTCTCCTTGCGAATCTTGACCAGATCTTGAAGCTGTTTGGTCGTGATGTTGTGAAGCGTGACACCAGCTTCGTTCTGGTTGAAGGTCGTGCGTCCGCTGGTCAACAGGAAAACTCCGCCGGACTGGATGCGGGCAACGCCGCCCGTCTGCCAGCCTTCGAGCACTTTGCTTACGACCGGGATGTTATCGTTCAGGAAAGCTCTGCCCGGCCCAATCGGCAATTCGTATAACCAGTCAGCCTTGAACGAGTGACGAATGTCCCAAGGCGACGGGCCTTTGTCTGCATTCAGGTCGCGCAATGTACGCGGCTGAATTGCGACCACTGCCGAACTGCCGTAAGCGTTGGCAAGCGCTTTGCCGAACTGGTAGCTGCCCTGTATGAGCAGACCTTTCGACAGTCGTCTGCGAACCTCCAACTGCATCGCATGGAATTGTGTGTCAATTCCATTTGTTATCAAGAAAGCGCCGCCTAGTGTCTGCGGGTTGGCGATGAAGTGATTCGACACCTTAAGCACCGTTAGGCAGCGTGACCGACGGGACCAGATTGGCTTGTCAAAGAGTCTGCCTCATGCGCGCGGCGGTTGTTGCGATGCCGTTGGCAAGTGCGCCCGCCTGCCCCTGTAACAATTGTATCGCTGTCGTCTGGTCGGTTGGCGAGTTAATCGCATTTTGGATGAGCGGCATGTCAACTTGACCGGCCAGACCAGTGTTGCCGTAGTTGCACGTTCCTTAACGAGGCAGATGAGACCGCCCTTTTGCAGATGATCGCAAGCGCAATTTGCTTTGAGCAAAAATCAGCAGGTTGTTCCGCGCAGCATTGAACTGATCGAGGAATCCATTCTCAAATATGTTCACTTCGTTGTAGTTGTACTGTCTCCACAAACGAGTGCCGTGCGTGCCAACATAACGAAGCTCAATCGCAGTGTCCTTGGTCAGTTCGCGCTGGAGGCCGAACGAGTAGGACTGCGTGTAACCCGGCTTCAGGTTCGGATCGAAATCGTTAGCCGCTGTTGCTGCGGTGGCAAGCAGCGGGAATCGGCTGTCATCCGCCGGAGGAGCGAGCGCGGGGAAATTGGGCCGATCTCGGAAGTGTACGCTTCCCGCAGGGAAGATATCCGGCGTAAGCGTCGGGCTGACATTGAGAGTGATAGTCGGCCCATCGTTTGCGCCAAATATGCTCGTGTACGCATTGAAGCCTTCACGAGTATAAGCGACCGAGTAGCCGCCGCGAAATACCGTTTGATCGCTATCGCCAAACAGCTTGTTAAGGATGCCCGACTTGAAGTTGGGACTCCAGGCAAAGCCGAATGACGGGGCGAAATCCGTGTGACGGGTTCTGAATCCCTTCTCGGACGGTTCCAGCAAACGGAAGAAAGTTGGCGTATTGCTGATAATGTCCGGCCTGAACAGATTGCCGTTGCCCGAAACGCCGAACACGCCTTCAATCCCTGTCCTGGTGTAAACCAGATTGTCGTTGACCGGCGAAGGATCAATCTCCCATCGCAAGCCGTAGTTCAGGGTCAGATTTGGCTTGACCTTCCAAGTGTCCTGAACGTAATAGGCAAATTCGTTCTGGTGATTGCGCTCAGTAAATGGAACGAAGCCGAACGCCCGCGTATTTTCGTCGAGCGAAGCCGAGGCGTTTATTCCGCTTATTCGCCCCACCAGCGCAGCGTAAAGCTGTGACGCCTGGGTGCGCTGAGCCGCGGTTGAGCCGGGGAAGTTCGTGGTCGAGAATATGTTTGTCGCGCCGGTCGTTATCGGATCGCCTGTAGCGAAGCCGAATACGATCTGCGGCACGGTCTGAGTGCCCACAGCCTGAGTGAATGATGCCACTCGCGTGTAAGCAAATCCGATGTTGAGCGTATGCGGCCCCCTCAACAAATTGAGGTTGTCGCTGAAACCTTTGACCGGAGTGTTACGCCGTGACTGTGTGCGGCGATTGTAGAAAGCTCCGGTGGCAAGTCCCTGCGAGCCGAGATAGGTTCCGCTCTGAACGGCGTACCCGCCCCAGAAATCATACAGGCCGGGTGCGAACTCCTGCGTAAACAGCGAAGTGCCGTTGCCTGACGATGTGGCTCGCGCTTCATTGACCATACGATCATTGATCGTCCAGCGGTGCGCGGCGACAAACGAGAACGAGTTGCGGTGAATCGAGCCGGTCACTCCCGGGCTTCCTACGACTATTCCCTCTCCGGGATAGGTGCTCAACTGTCCGTTGACCGCATCCGGATCAGAGAAATAGTGTTGATAATTGTGAATGAACTCCAGGTGATGCTTGCTCGAAATGTTGTAGTCGAGCCTTACAGTCGGGAACCAGCGGATGTTTTTGCCAGGGTCCTGGAAAGTATAATCCAGACGGTTGAAGTCGCCCAGAGTTGCGATGCGACTCTGTCAGCACGCCGGACCTGTGGATGGCACTCTCGATTATATCCAACCCCGCTCCGACTGTCGGGTCAACCGTTCCATGGCAGACCGCGCCAGCGGGGCACTTTGGATGCTGCAAGCTGAAGCACGTTCACCGTTTTGACTGCGCCGGTTGGATCGGCGTAGGTGAAATTGCCCAGTCGCGCTTGAGGCGTCAGCACAAGTACGTTTCCTACGGGTGTGCCTTGCGTTCCGTAATCTTGCGGCAAGGTGAAGTACTCGTAGTTGACGAAGAAGAAAGCCTTCTCGCGATCCTTCCACAATCCCGGAATGACTATTGGTCCGCCGAGATTGCCGCCGTACTGGCGAAGTATGAACGCATCGCGCGGCAGGCCGTCAATGTTGTTGAAGTAGTAATTCGAGTTGAAGGTCTTTGAGCGATACTGCCAGAACGCGCCGCCATGAAATTCGGGCGATCCGCTCTTGGTAATAAATCGCACCTGGACTGCGCCTTCGCCGCCGCTCTCAGCGCCCGGCACTGCGGTCGAAACGGTCACTTCCTGCACGGCGTCTGATTTTGCCTGAATGCTTGTGAAGAAACCGTCCGAAGAGCGAAGGAAGTTGTCTTGGATATTCGCGCCGTCTAAAGTCAGATTGACTGCACTTTTCGGCAGGCCGTTGATGGTTGAAGCGCGTGGAACGCCTGGGGTGGCTACGCCCGGCAGCGTGGTTACGAGCGTGAGCGCGTCTCGCGTGCTGAAAGGAAGCTCGCCGATTTGACGCCCGACGATGGTCGTTGACACGGTCGCGCTTTCGGTTTGAAGAACCGCCGCGCCGCCCGTCACAACCACCTGCTCGCTTGCACCGCCTGGCTCAAGCGTACTGTTTAACGTAGCGACCTGGCTTGCGTCAACTTTCACCTCTTTCGCCACGGTCGTCTTAAAGCCGTTAGCGGTGATTGTTACAGTGTATGTGCCGTTCGGAATGGAAGGAATGTTCCATCCGCCCTCATCATTGGCTGCGGTCTTGTACTCCCCTTGAGTCTGATCGTTTTTGGCTACGATTTGAGCTTTGGGGATGAGCGCGCCTTGAGAGTCTGTAACGACGCCTGTGAGTCGCCCGGTGGTCGTGACCTGCGCAGGGACTGTAGAAGTCACAAGCGAAAGCACGACCAGAAGCAAGCCTATGCGGCTTGTGAAACGTTTATTCATATGCATCCTCCTCAAGACCTGTTTGTACAGGTGCTGATTTCCTAAGTGAGCTTACCGAGATTGACTGAAAACGTGACTGACGAAAACAAGATAGATGCTCCGCACCTGAACTATCTTTGAATGTTTTGCGCCTTGATTGCCCCAGTGCTGAGTTACTTCTGGCTTTCGATGGGTGGAATCTACAACTTCTGGCCGGAAATTACAAGTCCAATTGCGAAAAATTGCATTGAGAGTTCAGCAGCAAAGATCACGCTTTTACCGGGACTCGCGCGATGGCAAAGACGCTCACGCGCGCCGCGCCACAATCAAGCAACGCTTTTGTTGCCGACGCAATTGTACTGCCTGTCGTGAACACATCATCGACTAACAGCACGCGTGCTCCCCGCGCAATGTTGGGACGCGCTACTTCGAACGCGCGCTCGACAGACCGCGCGCGATCTTTCACATCGAGCCCTGCGCGGTGACGCTCTGTGCGCTTCACGCGAATCAGCAGGCGAGCATCGAGGTTGAGGTGAAAATCCGAACAGATTATTTTCGCAACTATCCCCGCTTGATTGAATCCGCGCTCCTGCTCTCTCGACCTATGCAACGGGACAGGTACGACTATGTCGTTGGCTAGAGCCACGCCGTGCTTTGAGTAAGTCTGAGCGATGATTTCGCGCAAGCGGCGGCAGATGTGCGGCTGAGTTTTTAGAAATAGTATGCTTGCTTCAATCGCGCCTGAATAGACTGCGCAGGCGCGCGCAACCGAGAAGGGAAGCGATTGGCAACTGCCGCAGTGCTGCCGCTCACTGCTCGCATAAAGCGGCGTTGCGCACTTCAGGCACGCAGGGTCTGTGATCAATTTGGTGATTGATGAATTGAGCCAGCAGTCGCGACAGGCTACACCGTCATCGTAAGATTCGATCATATGACCGCACATGCGGCATTGTTCGGGATAGATGGAAGCGATAAGCCCGTCTCTCACTTTTTTGATGACGCGAAGAAGCACGCTTGAGCCTCTATAGATATATCAGCGGGATAAGGCCGCAAGGACGCGTTGAGGTCACGGCCCGTAATGAGGGGATGGAAATCGAAAGCGCGAAAAGCAAATCGCCGCAGCTATCGAAGCAGACAGGCTTTGATAGCTGCGGCGATTTCAAAAATCCTAAATCTCTTTTTCGGTTAATAAACCCTGTTCCATAAGTTCCTGGCAGCGAATGCAGTGAGGCGTCCACGCAATGGCGTCGAGCCGCTTGGGCTGAATCTCTTCGCCGCAGTTTATGCATTCACCGTAAGACCCATCGGCTATTCGATCAATCGCCTCTTCAATCAGCCGGAGAGTGTTGCGCTCGTTCGTGCTTTGAGAAAAGAGGAGTTCTTTAGTGTATGAGTTCGATGCCTTATCGGCAGGATCCTGGCTGACATCGCGGTCAGCTTCGCGGCCATAATCTTCTGTGCGCTCAACCATGTTGAGTAACTGGTTTCTGCGCTCGATCAACTTGGCCTCGTATTGTTTTAATCTCTTTTTATCCATCGAAATCTCCTGGCCCTGAATTTGAATGAATCACCCGATAGCCCAGGCTGAATCCACTGTAACCAGATCGGCTCTCCCTTATTTTTGATACGGCAGGTCATGGATGATAGTAAATGCGCGGTAGACCTGCTCTGCAAGCAACGCCCGCGCAAACTCATGAGTTAAAGTCATGCGAGACAACGCCAGCACTGAATTTGCCCGTTTGCGCACAGCGTCGGAAAGACCGCCATGACCACCGATGATAAAGGTTAACTGCTTGGTGCCTGTCAAACGGTGTTTCTCAATGAACTCGGCCATCTGCAAAGAATCCATCTCGCGCCCGCGCTCATCGAGCGCAATCACGAACGGGTCGGACGCCGTGCGTGCCAGTATGTCTTCGCCTTCTTTGTCAATGATCCTATGCGCAACTGTTCCCACGTCATCACGGTCGCGCAGTTCCACTATTTCAACTTGAGCGAAGCGAGCGAGCCGGTCCATATACTCCCCGATCAACTCTTTGATCGGAGCACGCTTCGTCTTTCCTATCCAAACGAACCGCAACCTCATTATTCATCACTCAGCCTTGCCCCGCGTGATTCGCCTTCGCTTTGCCGATGTTGTAGCGCCGCATCTTTTCATAAAGGTTCTTGCGGCTGATGCCTAGTATCTCGGCGGCGCGTGTCTTGTTTCCACGCGTATGCTCAAGCACCTCGCGTATGTAAACCGATTCAAGCTCTGCAAGCGATGGCTTGCGCATGCGCGATTGCATCAATCGCGCTGCTGATCTCAAGTAATCAGGTAACTGCTCCGGCTCGATAGCCTCTCTATGCGCCGCGAGCATTGCATGTTCTATGATGTTTCTCAGCTCCCGAACATTGCCCGGGAAATCATAGTTCTTGAGCGTTTCAACCGCTTCGCTTGAAAGATGAACCCCTACGCGCCCGCTGCGCGCGGCAAACTGTCTGAGGAACTGTTCTGCAAGCTGCGGCACGTCTTCGATTCGATCAACCAGGCGCGGCAGTTCGATAGTTACAACGGCCAGCCTATAATAAAGGTCTCCGCGAAAGGCGTGAGCGCGCACAGCCTCTTTCATGTCGACGTTGGCGAGCGCGATTATGCGAACGTCAATTCGCACGCTCTGCTTTCCGCCCAATCGCTCGAAGCTGCGCTCTTCGATCACGCGCAGCAATTTGGCCTGAGACGATGGGCTGAGGCTTGCGATCTCGTCTAAGATGAGCGTGCCGCCGTCTGCTGCTTCAAATCTTCCAGGCTTAGATTCGGTCGCGCCTGTGAAAGCCCCTTTCTCGTAACCGAACAGTTCCGACTCAAGCAATTCTTCGGGCAGCGACGCGCAGTCTATTTTGACAAAAGGGCGGTCGCGCCGCGCGCCGAGGTCATGGATCAGGCGCGCGACCACATCTTTGCCGGTTCCTGATTCACCGAGCACAAGAACATTTGCGCCTGTGGCCGCGACCCTTTCGACGACCTCCGCCACTCTTTGCATGGCGGGCGAATTAATGACAAGCTTCATATCTCTTGCCGCCAGTTGAAACTATAAAGTATGAACGATGAATGATGAATTAAAAAGCGAGAGTGTGCTTTTCATAACTAATCATTCATGATTCTTCTTTGATCTCTACGCGCTTGGCGTCGCGCCATAATCGTTCGAGATCATAGAAACGACGCGACGCACCGCTGAACACATGCACGATGAAATCGCCGTAGTCTAGCAGAATCCACTCGGCACTGCTATAGCCTTCGATATGCAATGGGCGCTTGCCTTCATTACGCAGTTGCTCGCCGACGGCATCCGAGATGGCTTGCACCTGGCGCGAGTTGGTTCCCGTGCAGATCAGGAAGAACTCTGTGAATGAAGCGATCTCGCGCAGATCAAGCAGCACGATATCGTTTGCTTTCTTGTCGCTCGCGGCGCGCGCGGCAACCTTCACTGCATCTTCCGGCTCAAGCGGCGAATCAGCGTTTTGCAGTTCAATTTCTTCTTTTGCCCTACGACTCATCAGATTACCGCCTATACAATTCGTATTTCTCGATATAATTAATTACGCGCGGAGGAACCAAACCTTCAATCGTTTCTCCGTCGCGCCGACGTTGTCTTATATCCGTAGCAGAGATGTCCACGTTTACGTAATCGGTCAAAAAAACCCGACAACAATTTATTTGACCATCTGGCAATCGAACGTCCTTGTCCTGATTCTCTCTCAGATCAATTATATTCGATTGAAGCGCGGCTGAAAGATGCGACGCATTGACATCGTATCCTGGCCGCGCAGCAATTATCAGATTTGCGTTTGCCAGTATTCGCTCAGGCTCGCGCCAGGTGTTCAACTCCTCGAAAGAATCTGCGCCCATCACAAAGAACAATGAAGTCTGCGAACCGTATACGTCGCGCAACCGCTCAATAGTTTCAAAGGTGTAAGGTCTTTCCGGCGCTTCGATTTCCATGGTTGACACTTTCATGCGCGGTTCATCGAGCGTGGCTAAAACGGCCATCGCATATCTGTGATAAGCGTCCGAGATAGAGCGCGCATTTTTGTGAGGCGGCCTGTGCGCAGGGATAATCAGCAATTCGTCGAGCGCAAAGTTCCGAACTACAGCACGCGAAACTTCCAAATGTCCATTGTGCAACGGGTCGAATGTGCCTCCATATGCTCCTATTCGCCGCTCGTTCATAAGCTAATGGTTCCCGGTTTCCAGTTCAAGATGCTTTATTCGCCTCAAACAAGTCGAAAGCTGCAACCAGAAATCAGAAACTAGAAACCAGAAACTAATTCCTCACTCCTCGTGCGAATCTGCTCGACCTTCTTGCCGAGCGCATTGATCAATTGTTTGATGCCCTGACCGGTCACTGCTGAAATCTCGAACATCTCAAGCCCTTGCTCTTCCGCGAAGTGGCGCAACCGCTCTACGCGCGCCGAATCATCAACCGCATCCATCTTTGACGCCGCGACGACCTGCGGCTTGTCGAGCAGATCGGATTTGTAAAGTTTCAGCTCGTTGCTGATTGTCAAAAAATCTTCAACCGGGTCGCGCTCTGTCGAAGAGACATCAACAACGTGCAGCAGAAGCTTCGTGCGTTCGATGTGACGCAGGAACTCAAGCCCTAGCCCTGTGCCTTCGTGCGCGCCCTCGATCAATCCCGGAATGTCTGCGACTACATAAGTGTCGCCATCGCCATAAGTGACGACGCCGAGATTTGGTTCGAGCGTGGTGAACGGGTAATCGGCTATCTTTGGCCGCGCAGCCGATATGCGCGAGATCAAGGTTGACTTTCCCACGTTAGGAAAGCCGACCAGTCCGATGTCTGCAATCAACTTCAACTCAAGCTGAAGCGAGCGGACTATGCCAGGCTCTCCGTCCTGGTGATAGCGCGGCGCGCGATTAGTCGAGGTTGCAAACCGAGCATTGCCTTTTCCGCCGCGCCCGCCCGGCGCGATGTTGATGCGCTCTCCGGCAAGGGAAAAATCGTGGACGAGTTCACCTGTCTCTGCATCCGAAACAATCGTGCCGACGGGAATAAGTATGGTTACATCTTCGCCGTCGCGTCCGTGGCGATTGCTGCCTTCGCCGTGTCTGCCGCGATCAGCGCGATATTCGGGGTTGAATCGGAATTGCAAAAGCGTGTTGAGCTGGGTGGTAGATTCCATGAAGACCGAGCCGCCGCGCCCGCCATCGCCGCCGGAGGGGCCGCCTCGCGGTACGAACTTCTCGCGGCGAAACGCAGTCACGCCGTTGCCACCGTCACCGCCTTTAACTACTAGCCTGGCCCGATCTAAAAACTGCATCTTGTCAGTGGTCAGTGGCCAGTAGCCAGTTCAGAATTGTTCTATATCTGACCACTGGCCGCTGACCACTGACTATTACTCCGCTGGATAGACGCTGATGAACTTGCCTTTGCGCCCTTTTTCCTCAAACTTAACAACGCCTGTCACGAGCGCGAACAGTGTATCGTCCTTGCCGCGACCGACATTAGTGCCCGGTTTGAACTTCGTGCCGCGCTGGCGAACTAAAATCGTGCCGCCGTGCACGTTTTCGCCGCCAAAACGCTTCACGCCCAATCTCTGCGCATTTGAATCGCGCCCGTTGCGCGAACTGCCTACACCTTTCTTGTGTGCCATGATTCCTCGTTCATTAATTCAGTCGCCTTCGGTCAGTCAATTATTCTGACTGCTGATCATTAGCTTCTGAATCTGTTTGTTTGCTTTCCCCGCCGATTGATTCGATTCGCACGGCTGTATAATTCTGGCGATGACCGTGAATCTTCTTGTACTGCTTGCGGCGCTTCTTTTTGAACACGATTATCTTAGGCGCGCGGCCATGTCTGACCACAGTACCGGTAATCGTGCCGCTGCCGAGTTCAAGGTTCTGGCCTTCGCCTTGCAAAAGCGTTTCGAGTTCAACCGAATCGCCGACTTCAGCCGTGATCGAAGGCACTTGAATAACGTCGCCTTCGCTGACTCGGAACTGCTTGCCTCCCGTTTGAACGATAGCGTATGCCACAGTAAGCTCCCTCCAAAAAAATGCTTATGACGAAAGTCTGAAATTATAGCGGGCCGTTTGATGTGATGTCAACGCCGCTAAGTTGAAACTTAATGGAATGCGCCTTTATCGTGCATCTATTTTTATGGGACGCTGGCATAATATTATAGTTGACACTGTCGGACTTCTGGTTTAGTATTGCGCTGTTCCCATTTTCATAGGACAAAATCCTATGTTGATAGTATCAGGTGTAGATTGTTTTGAGCTTAATTTCTTGGTGACCGACTGCGTCTCGTTGAGCTTTAAGGAAGGTTAATTGAAAGTTCAGGATTCAAAGCTATGCGCACTTTGTCTCGGTTCTGGCATGGTTAGCCAGTTGTTGTCATACCCAAGTCTTGAAGATCAAATCTGGTGTCAGTGCTGCGATGTTGGGAAGGCCAGGGCCGACAGAGTTGCCGAGTTGGTCAATAGCTCGTTGTCTGAACGTTGTCCCCTCGCGGCATAAATTCGTGCTCTAGCCTCCTTACAATCCAGAACGGACTGTCGCGGTTGAGGGGCTGCGACAGCCTGGAGGAGAGGGGGCGTATCGGCGGATAGATATTAGCGGATGTATCCCCCTCCGCCCGCTACGCCTCCTCAATATTTGTGAAGCTGTGAATGAGTAGGAATGATTCGAGGCTAGGATTTTCTCCTTCGGGTGTAACTCCCCACTTGAAAGGGGAAGCAGCAGAGGAAGCCAGAGGTGGGTATCAGCGTAGTTGCTGCGTCCCCTAATTTATCAATCATCTTGTATAGATGACGGAGAAGGCGGTATGAGCTTGGCGGTGCTTGTGATCGAAGGCGACGAGAGTGTGGCGGGGCTGTTTATAGAAATATTTTCGCAGGAAGGCTGGGATGTAAGCACGCCACGAAGAGGACCGAGCGTAGCCAGAGCATTGCTGGGCGACAACCCTTACGATCTGATTACAGTCAGTTACAGATTCCATTCTACGAACGGGGTGGAGATGATTCGATTGATAAGAGAGATAGAACACCGGAAAGAGACACCCATATTGATGATAACAGGCAGGCCGGATGTGACTGGAGAGGCGTTGGAGATGGGAGCGAATGAAGTGCTGATCAAACCGATTGAACCAGCATGTTAGTGGCGGCAGTAAAGCGGCACACACGAAATAGAGATATTGCAGTAACTGGCGATAGAGGCGGATCGAGGACAAGGGAGAGGCGTAGTAATTGGCAGAGGCGAGAGTTGTTATCAATGGCGACTTTTCACCTAACCGGGAAAAACAATTAACTCGCGCCTCTTCCTCTATCGAGAGCATGTCGGAGTGAATGAATCAAGCACGAGCAGCAAGTCACATACGAGAGCTTCTCATTCAGCGAGGGCTTGATATTCCTTCACGGCGCGTGAGGCTCGCCGCCGATCAGGAGTGGGTTATCTTTGAACGTAACGAGCGACAGCTAGGTGTTGATGCGGCTTCAGGCATCTGGTTGAGAAATTCCGTCAATGAAGAGTGGCGTTGCGTGGCGATGTCGCACACGATGAGCGGCGCGATCATAGCGGCAGATTTTCTGAAAGAGGATTGATTGCTTAATCCATTATCTAATCTGAATAAAGAAGGAGCAAAGAGATGTCAGCACTCAAGCAAGTTGTTATCGAACTAACACCGCAGCAGCGTAACGAGATCAAAAGGGAATTGAATAAAGAAGTGTCTCACGTAAGACTCTGGCTCGTGCCGGGGACTGTGGTATTGGCAGAAGCTATTGGCCAGCCTGAATCATTCGATGGCTCGCTCCAGACAAGCACGTCTTGATAAGCGCTATCATCTATCCGCTACATTCAAAGTCAAATCTCTAAGCCCGACATAGACCGCCTACAATCCTGAACGACAATGCTAAGTGGAACCCTGACGAACGGTCAGTTACAATGACGGCTTCATTTCATAATTAAGAGGCGGTCTCAGTCATGCGAGTTTTAGTTTGCGATGGGTTAGAGAAAACAGGTGTTGAAATACTGCGAGCGGTCAGCGGCATTGAAGTTGACGAACGCCCCGCGCTTGCTGCCGATGAGCTTAAGCGCATCATTTCTGACTACGACGCGCTGATCGTCAGGAGCAAAACGCAAGTGACAGCCGAGTTGATAGAAAGCGCGACAAAGCTGCGCGCAGTCGGGCGCGCGGGCACGGGCGTTGACAACATTGATGTAGCGGCGGCGACACGACGCGGCATCGTGGTGATGAACGCGGCGGCAGGCAACACGGTCACAACCGCAGAGCATACATGGGCGATGTTGATGTCGCTCGCGCGGCAGATACCGCAGGCCGTCGCATCAACGAAGACGGGTCGATGGGAAAAAAATCGTTTTCTCGGCGTCGAGTTGTTGAGCAAGACTCTTGGCATCATCGGGCTTGGTCGCATAGGCTCGACCGTCGCCGAACGCGCTCGCGCATTCGGCATGAATGTTGTCGCTTATGACCCTTACTTTACAATCGAAGCCGCGCGCGATCTCGAAATCGAGCTTGTGTCACTTGATGAAATATTCGCGCGCGCGGACTTCATCACTCTTCACACGCCGCTCACGGAAGATACGCGCGGGCTGATCAACGCGTCTGCAATCGAAAAGATGAAACCCGGCGTGCGCCTCATCAATTGCGCGCGCGGAGGATTGATAGACGAACGCGCGCTTGCAGACGCCCTGCGCTCAGGCAAAGTTGCAGGGGCCGCGCTCGATGTGTTCGAGCAGGAGCCAACGCCCGCAGACAATCCGCTGCTTGCCTTCGAGCAGGTCATCGCCACGCCTCACCTCGGAGCATCAACTACGGAAGCTCAACTCGGCGTGGCGACGATGATAGCCGAACAGGTTTTGGATTTTCTGAAGCAGGGGACCGTTCGCGGCGCGGTGAATATGCCAGCCGTCAGCGCGGAGTTGCTTTCAGTCATCGGCCCGTACATAACGCTCGGCGAAAAGATCGGGCTGTTTCAAGGCCAGGTCTTCGGCCACGATTTGCGCGAAGTGGCGATTGATTATTCGGGCGAAGTGAGCGACAACGACGTGAGGCCAATCACTCAAGCCGTGCTTGCAGGATTGCTCAGTCCCGTCATCGAACGAGTGAACATGGTCAACTCCGCTATAGTGGCCGAGCAGCGAGGCATCAAGGTTACGGAGTCGTTGTCACGACGGGCGCGCGATTTTGCCAGCTTGATACGAGTGCGCGCCGTAACTTCGGATCACGAGAGCGACGTGGCAGGCGCGCTGTTCGGTCGCCGCGATGCGCGAATAGTTCGCATTAATGGATTCACGCTCGAAGCGATTCCGAAAGGCCATATGATTTTGTTGTTCAATCGCGATGAGCCGGGCGTGATTGGCCGCATCGCAACCTTTATCGGCGATCAGAATGTGAACATCGGGCGGCTCTATCTCGGGCGCAAAAAGATCGGCGAGAGCGCGCTTTCGCTTATTCAGATTGACCAGGCTTTGAATGAAGACGCTTTGCGAGGGCTTTCTTCGTTGCCCGCCGTGATCTCTGTCAAGCAGGTGAACCTCTAAAGAGCTTTGAAGTTCATTGACTTGATTCGCGTCGCCGCAATTCGTTTACAAACAAGTGCGCTTGTCTGGTCGGCTCAGGAATTCTGTATTTCGATTTCGATGCCGATTTTATGTCGAATAAAGTTTCGCCTTCATCATTCGCCCGGTAACCCTTCACACACCTGAGCGCGAGCTTGATGGCTCCGGGCAAATCTATCTGATGCCCGACTGAAACATAAACAGGCGCGACGCGGTCTTTCGTTCTCACCGCCGCGCCGACTGTTTTACCTTTATCGGTCATCAACGAATAGCTACCTGCTTTCTCGTCAGGCTCGTCATATTTTCCGCGCAGAACAGTCTTCGCGCAGCCGAGAGTCGGCAGCCCCACGAGCAATCCGAAATGACACGCAATGCCGAATCGTCGCGGGTGCGCAAGTCCTTGCCCATCGAGCATCACAACATCAGGCGCTGTCTCTAATCGCTCCCACGCTTCGAGCAGCGCAGGCGTTTCTCTGAACGAAAGCAGGCCGGGTATGTAAGGAAAGCTGGTTCGGGTTATCACTGTTGCGCTGTCTACAACTTCAAGCTCAGGCAAACGCAACACAACTATTCCTGCGTAAACTATTTCAGAGAATTTGTTGAAAGAGATGTCGCAGCCTGCTACCAGATTGACTTCGCGCTTGAGCGGTTCGATGTGAATCTTTCCGCGCAATTCTTTTTGTAATTCTACGGCTTCGGTCGGCGTCAAATTCCAATCGTGAAGTTTCTTGTACTGCATCACGGGCTACCTTGCTTGATCCAATGTGACTTCGATGGCGAGCCGCACCGCTTCGACTATCGTTTCGCGCGAAAGGCTCGGCACGTCTGGATATCTGCCGAGCGCCTGTTCGTGCATGTAGGGGACGTGGATGAAGCCTGCCGTGATTGGCAACTCTTCGGTTGCGATGAAATGCATCATGCTATAGAAAAGCCTGTTGCACAGATACACGCCTGCCGAGTTTGAAATCGCAGCCGGAATGTGCGCTTTCAACAATCGGTCGGTTATGGCGCGGACGGGAAGCGTTGAAAAGTAACCGACAGGGCCGCCTTCTATTATCGGCTCGCCTTTGGGTTGATTGCCTGCGTTGTCGGGTATGCGAAAATCGTCAACATTGATTGCGACTCGTTCAGGCGTGACGCGAAATCGCGCTCCGCCCTCTCCGAGCATAATCACGATGTCGGGCCGCTGGTTTCCCATGATGCTTATTGCCATCTCGGTTGCGCGAAACCGATCAACAGGCAGTTCGGTTACGCTGATTATCGCATCATTAAACTCGACCCCGGTCATCACCAGCGCGGCTTCAAGAGATGGATTGATGGACTGGCCGTCGAACGGTTCAAATGCAGTGAGCATCAGTCTCTTCATTTTCGATTAACTTCGCTTTCGCGCCTCTGTGTTACACATTGATAATAACACTATTCGATTTTAGATTTTGGATTGCCGGATTTAGAGCGGTTTGCAAATGGATGTACGGTTCACCGCAGAGACGCGGAAGAGAATGATGAAGTATGAACGATGAACGATGAATTAAAGAATTTCTCTTCCGTTCATCATTCATCATTCCGCATTCATCGTTTTCTTCTGCGTCTCTGCGGTGAACCCTCTTGCATTACCTTACATTCAATAGAAATCCGCTCTAAGTTTCAGATGAGCGCGGGATTCTTCATCTATGTCAATCTAAAATCTAAAATCTAAAATCCAAAATTCACTTTGATGTTGTCAGGTAGATTCCGGCGAGAATCAAAGCGCCGCCGATGAAGGTTGCCGAGGGCGGGCGCTGGCCGAAGATGAAAAAAGCAAGCATGCTTGCCACGACAGGCTCGCAAAGAAATGCCAGAGAGATAGACGACGGGCGCACGTGTTTGAGCGCCCAGTTGAAGACTGTGTGTCCCAGAATGGTCGGCACTATTGCGAGCGCCGCGAAGTAAGCCCACTCGGTCGCCGTGTACGGATAAAGCGGGCTCCCCGTAGCCAGCGCCATAATCAAAAGAAATAGAGAGCACACCGCGTAGAGCGGTGTCACGTAGCCGAGCAAACTGATTCGCGCTCGCGCCTTGCGACCGACGATGAAATAACCGACGACTGCAAGCGCGCCAACAAGCGCAAGCCCATCGCCTTTGATTGCCATCTGAACATCGCTTAACGCATCGTGACTGATGACGACCATTCCAATCAGCCCCAGGGCTGTTCCCGCGAGGCCGCGCGTAGCCGGTTTTTCGCCGAGAAAAAAATAGGAAGCAATCACAACGAATAACGGATGGCTGTTTACCAGCACAACCGACGTAGCAATGGGGATGTATTTGAGCGACGTTATCCACGCGCCGAAATGGATCGCGAGAAAGAATCCGCCCAGCGCCAGCAGCGCAAAGTCTCGACGGGTCAACGCCGAAAGCTCTCGCCGCTTGAAGGCGATTGCCGCAGGGGTAAGGAAAGCCGTAGCCAGAGCCATGCGATAAAACGCTATGACTAGCGAAGGGACTCGTTCAAGCTTGATGATTAAGATGGATGACGAGGCCAGCGCGAAGACCGCAAAGCCCATCGCAGCGAAAACTTTTGCAGTAGTTGGCTCCGATTTTTCGGCCTTCTCTTCGGGTGCAATCACGCTTTCCTTATAGCACGCGGCGTCTTGTAGCCAAAGCCTACATTCGCTCCTGCTTGCGAATGGCGGCGCAAGGTGTTAATTAATTTATTTATGCGCGCCCCAAATCCCGCAGCGGGCGCAAGCCATGATGCGAAAGGAAATTTTTTATTAATGCGAACTGGTTTTTTAATCATTCTGCTGACGGCAATCGCCCTTAGCGGATGCACTCCCGGCAATACGAACGGCAACAGCAATGCGAACGGCAACGCAAACGGCAACGCGAATCGAACGGTGTTCACCCCCCCCACTCCTCTCAAGCCCACAAGCACCTTTGATCCGAACTCCAAACCCTGTAACGAATACTATCCGCTTGTGCCCGGCTCTGTGGCTAAATACGTTTTGAACTATTCGAGCGGTCTGGTCGCAGACGTGACGGTTGTGGTTGACTCGTCAGACGAGAACGGACGCAAAGGATTTGTCGAGCGATCACGAATAATTGATAGAAGCGGCGGGTTGCAGATAGTTCAAGACACTGAAAAACATTTCGTGTGCGACGGCGACAAGGTCATTATACTTTTGGAAAAGACTGAAAGCCGGTTAGCCGATCAGCCAAAATCCACAAGCCAGTTTGACTACAGAGAGAACTCTTACGTGATGATCGAACCTTCTTCGCTTGTTAAGCCAGATTTTACATGGTCTTACGGTTTCAAAAGAACTTCACAAAGAGGGGACGAGCCTCCGGCAAAAGAAGACGCGCCGATTGTCCTGAGCTTTACGGTAAAAGGCGAGCAGGAAATAACGCTGCCGACAGGCAAGGTCAAGGCTCTCAAGGTTGAACGCAAGGGCGGGACGAGTGTCGTGACCGATTATTATGTGCGCGGGTTGGGTCTGGTCAAGCGCGAGTCTGCCGAAGGCACGGGTTGGGAACTGAAAGAATATAGCGGACTGAAACCCAAAGAATGATGCGATTCAAGCTCGAAGGAGCCTTGCTATGAAGATGAGTTTTATTAATCCCGCAGAACTGGCCGAGCCGCGTGGCTACAGCAACGGCGTGCTGGTTGAAGGCGGACGGCTTCTATTCGTGGCCGGACAGATAGGATGGGACAGTCTGTGCCGAATCGTCAGCGACGACTTCGCAGACCAGTTCGCGCTCGCGCTCGAAAATGTTGTTGCGGTTGTGCGCCAGGCCGGGGGCGACCAGACGAGCATAGCCAGTATGCGCATCTACGTCACGGACAAAAAAGAGTACACCTCGCAACTCAAGAATATCGGCCTGATCTATCGCCAGATCATGGGCAAACATTTTCCCGCGATGGTTCTAGTCGAAGTCAATGCTCTGGTCGAAGACCTGGCCAAAGTCGAGATAGAGGCAATCGCTTGCATTCAAGCGGACGCACAATCGGAAGCCACACAGACAGAGCCAGCTTCAGACGGTGATCGAAAGTGACAACAGAGATCAGCCCGAAAAGCTTCCTGTACGAAGAGCGCGGCCCTGTTGCTTACATCACTTTTGACAGGCCCGACCGTTTGAACTCGCTCACCTTTGAAGTCTATCGCGAATTGACAGATGCTTTCGTCACGCTCGGCTCGCGCGCGAGCGTTCGTGTGGTCGTCATCACAGGTCGCGGTCGCGGTTTCTGTTCGGGCGGCGATGTCGAAGACATAATCGGCGAGTTGTTCAGCCGCGATATAAGCGGGTTGCTCGATTTCACTCGTATGACCTGCGCGCTCATCAAAAACATTCGCGCTCTCGCCAAACCCGTAATCGCATCGCTCAACGGAACGGTTGCGGGCGCGGGCGCAGTGATCGCGCTTGCATGTGATCTCAGAATCGCAGCCGAGACCGCAAAGATCGCTTTCCTGTTCGTTAAAGTCGGGCTGGCGGGCGCTGATATGGGCGCGGCGTTTCTTCTTCCGAAAGTCGTAGGACTCAGCAAAGCGACGGAGATGCTCTATACGGGCGATTTCATCAGCGCGAAAGAAGCACACGATGCAGGGCTGTACAACAGAGTCGTTCCTGCGAGCGAGCTTGAAGCTGAAACCAACGCTTGGGCCGAGCGGCTTGCAGCGGGGCCAGGATTCGCGCTTGCGATGACGAAAACGGCGCTCAATCGCGAGCTTCACATGAGCCTGGAAGCGGCTCTGGAAGCCGAATCTGAGGCACAGGCCATCTGCATGCTCAACCCGGATTTCCGCGAAGCCTACGAAGCATTCACCCAGAAACGCGCGCCGGAGTTTAATAAAACGATGAATGATGAACGATGAATAATGAACCAAGGGACTCTTTCATTCATCGTTCATCATTCAGCATTCATCGTTAGGAGTAATGATGTCATTTGGTTTGCCACCCAGAGAGGATGAAGAGCGGCTTACTTACGGCGGGTATCTCAGAGTGCGTGATTTGACTTCGCTTCAGCGCCTGCACTCTGCTCCGCCGCAGCATGACGAGACGCTGTTTATCATCATTCACCAGGTTTACGAGCTTTGGTTCAAGCAACTTTTGCACGAGCTTGATGCGATCATCGAGCGGCTCAACAGAGACGAGCCACTCGCCGCGCATCGCCTGCTTCGGCGTTGCATAGAAATCGAGCGCGTGCTTGTAAGCCAGGTCGCAATACTAGAGACGATGACGCCGATGGACTTCCTCGCTTTCCGCGATCATCTAATGCCCGCCAGCGGGTTTCAATCACATCAGTTTCGTGAGCTGGAATACATCTCGGGTCTGAAAGATGCCCGCCACCTCAAGGGGTACGAGCAAGACTCTGAAGAGCGTGCGCGCCTCGAAGCGCGACTAAATCAGCCTTCGCTCGGCGATGCGTTTTACGATATGCTCAGACGGCGCGGCTTCAATCTGCCTGTTAGTTCAAACAACGGTCAGGGGAGCGAAGGCCGCGACACTGCGCACGAACAGCGCATACGCGAGTTGTTGCGAATCTATCAGGACGCAGAGCGCCACTACGACCTGTTCCTGCTCGCTGAGAGTTTGATTGAGTATGACGAGATGTTGTCGCTATGGCGGCTCAGGCATATCAAGATGGTCGAGCGGATGATAGGCGACAAGAGTGGAACGGGCGGGAGCGAAGGCGCGACTTATTTGAAGAAGACGGTTGAGCGAAAGTTCTTCCCGGAACTCTGGGAGTTGAGAAATTATCTGGGCAATACGAGCGGCGGCTGCCCTGTAACCGGAGCAGGCCGATAATCGGAGGTGATTTATGATGGATGAACTTCTTGATTGGCGAAAAGAATTTCCAATACTGGACAACACTGTTTATATGATCTCTCACTCGCTCGGCGCAATGCCGCGCCGCACGCGCGACCGTTTGCAAGAGTACGCAGACATGTGGGCCACGCGCGGAATCCGCTCATGGGAAGAAGGCTGGTGGATGATGCCCACGACTGTTGGCGACCTTATAGGCAGGATCATCGGCGCGGGCGAGGGCGAGGTGGTGATGCATCAGAACGTTTCCATCTGCCAGTCAATAATCAATTCCTGCTTCAGCTTTTCAGAAGGCAAACGCAATAAGATCGTCTCTGAAAGTTTGAACTTTCCGTCGAATCTTTACATCTATAACGCGCTCGTTCAAGACGGCGCGCGACTGGTGACCGTGCCTTCGGACGATGGCATCACGGTCCCGCTTGAGCGAATGCTCGAAGCTATTGACGAAGAGACATTGCTTGTCAGCGTCTCGCACGTAATTTTCAGAAGCTCGTTCATTCAAGACATCAAAGCCATCACCGAACGCGCTCACGAAGTAGGCGCAATGGTCGTTGCAGACATCTATCAATCGGCAGGTACTGTGCCGATCAACGTTCGAGAGGTCGGGCTTGATTTCGCGACGGGCGGGTCGGTGAAGTGGCTATGCGGCGGGCCGGGCGCGGGATACCTTTACGTGTGCCGCGATTTGTGGCCGCAGCTTGAGCCGCGACTTACGGGCTGGCTTGCGCACAAACACCCGTTCGCGTTCGAGACGGGACCGAATGATTACGCCGATAACATCTATCGCTTTTTGAACGGCTCGCCGAACGTGCCGGGAATGTACGCCGCGATGTCCGGCTACGAGATAATCAACGAAGTCGGCGTCGAAAAGATTCGAGAGAAATCCATAAGGCAGACGACGCGGCTGATCGAGATTGCCGAAGACGCAGGCTTCAAAGTGAACTGCCCGAAAAATGTTTCGGAGCGTGGCGGGACTGTTGTGATTGATGTGCCGCACGGGCAGCAAGTGACGGCGGAGCTTTTGCGAAGAGATTTTCTGGTTGACTATCGTCCCGGCGCAGGCATCCGAGTCGCGCCGCATTTCTACTCGAAAGACGAAGAGCTTGAATTGACCGTCCGAGAGATCAAGCAGATTCTGGAGACGAAAGCATACGAACAACACTCCGCAGTCTCCGCGCATTGAGTTGGCATATAAGGATAAAGATAGTTCACCGCAGAGGCGCAGAGAGCAGAAGAAACGATGAATGCGGAATGATGAATGATGAACTGAATAGAGACTCTTAATTCATCGTTCATTGTTCATCGTTCATCATTTCTTCTGCTCTCTCTGCGCCTCTGCGGTGAATTGATTAAAGGTAAGATTTCAATTGGCTACAGCCGCAGAACAAAACGATCCGAAAAAAGTTGAGTTAAAACGCGACCTCAACAAACTCGAAAGCTATGCCACTATCATAGGCATACTGATCGGCTCAGGGATTTTCGTAGTCACCGGAGAACAGGGGAAAATTGCCGGGCCTTCCGTGCCGCTCGGTTATATCGCGCTCGCCCCGATCATACTTGCGACGGCCATCGCTTACTCGGTTTATTTATCAACGCCGCTCGGCACAAGACCCGGTGATGCTTACACGCACATATCGCGCACTACGGGCAGTTACTACCTGGGCTTCATTGCGCTATGGTTGAAGTGGATAGCCTATATCGGCGCGCTCGTCATCCTCTCTACATCATTCGGAAAGTACCTGAAATTTTTTTACCCGAACATGGATCAAGCATTCGCGCAGGTCTTGCCGTTCGGCCAGTCGCTGGCTGCCAGCTTCACGGCAGGGCCGAGCCTGGGCGAAGCTTGCATAGCTACGCTCTCGCTACTGTTCTTCTTCGTGTTTCATTTGATGGGAGTGAAGTTTTACGGATGGCTACAGACGGCGATGTTCGTATTGCTGTGCGTGGCTGTGGTCATACTCGTCTTGCCGGGCTTGTTTGCAATTGATTGGAATAATTTCTCACCGCTATTCCCTTATGGATTCTGGGCGACGAGCACGCCCGAAGGCGAGCAAGGATTTCTCGCCGCGCTGCCTCCGCTTTTTTTCTCGTATGCAGGATTCGAGAGCCTGGCGCAGACAGCAGGCGAGACGAAAGAAGCGCGCCGCTCGCTTCCCGTGATCTTCATCAACGGCATACTGATTTCGATGGTGATCTTTGTCCTGATGTCGGTTGTGGCCTTTGGCGTCATGCCTTATCAGGAACTGGCTGAATCCAGTTACGCGATGTCGGATGCGGCGCATCGCTTCCTGCCTGCGTGGGGCGGCGCTGTGGTAACGATTGGAGCTTTGATGGCGTTTACGACCAGCTTGAATGCTACGCTCTTCGTTCCCTCGCGCATACTGTACATCCTTGGCGAAGACCGCTTGCTGCCTCGCAAGCTTGCGCGTGTGAGTGAGCGATTTCGCACTCCGTGGATCAGCCTTGTCGTCAACATCCTAATCGCGCTCGTATTGCTATGGACGAAGAGTTTTAAATACGTCCTCGACGTAGTTCTGGTCGCTATATTTTTCTATTACGCGCTGCACAGCGCATCGCTTGTTGCATTGCCATTCGTCAGACCTGAGCTTTACCAAAAGGCACGCTTTCGACTTCGGCCATCACTGTTGGCGCTGTTCGGGACTATCTCTGTTGTTTCGATGGGCTATCTTGCGTTCTCGATAATCGCCAGCAATCTGAATAAACAAAAGAGCCTTTTGCCCGACCAGCGCGGCCTCGCTGTCTGGCAACTTCTGGTATTGTGGATTGCGGTTGGCACTGTGCTGTACGCGATAGGCAGATGGGAAGGCCGCCGCAGTGGGTTTGATTACAAACGCCAACTGTCGAGCGACTGGATGGACGAGGCGGAAAGTCAAAACTAAAGCGGTCGTTCAATTAAATGGAGCGTGCGCAAAAATCTCGGCTCGGAAAAATCTCGGCTAGGTTTGTTCTACTGCCGCGTAGCGGCTATTGATTTTAGCCGTGTCTTTTAAGGCACGGTAAGCAGACAGTTGTATAATTCACGTCGCGCGAGCGACGGTTGAGGCGTGCGGTTAAATTCAATCGTCGCTCACGCGACGAAGAAGGGGTCAGGATCGAAGTCGTCCCGGCCTTGAAAGACCGGGCTAAATTCAATAGCCGCTACGCGGCAAAGACTTTATTTTTTCTGATTTTTGCACAGGCCTCAATTAAATGGTTGCTCGATTGACGGTGCTTGGCCTGTTAGCAACTCCGCGCCGTTCTCTGTTATCGCCATTATGTCTTCGAGTCGCACGCCGATTTCGCCGGGGATGTAAATGCCCGGCTCGTCGCTGAAAGTCATTCCCGGTTCGAGCTTCGTTTTATTGCCTCGCACCAGATAAGTCCACTCGTGGCCGTCCATTCCTATGCCGTGCCCGACTCGATGCGTGAAATACTTATAGCCCGGTCCGAATCCCGCATCCACTATCACCTTTCGCGCAGCCGCGTCTACGTCTTCGCACGCCGCGCCGGGGCGAGCGGCTTTCAGCGCCGCCGCTTGCGCTCGCTTCTCTATCTCCCACAGGCTGCGCTGTCGCTCGCTGGGCTTGCCGAAAACAGTCGTTCGAGTGATGTCGGATTTGTAGCCGAGCACGTCACACCCGCCATCAATTAAAACAGTGTCACCTTCGCGGAGTTTTTGCGGCGTCACAGTGCCGTGCGGCAAAGCTGAATACTTGCCGAAGAGGACCAGCGCGCCGCCTTGCGCTCCGAGTTGTTGGTGAGCCTGTGCGATTTTCGCTCCCAGTTCATAATGCGTCATCCCTTCGCTGAGCGACTTGAGCGCAATCTCATAAGCCTTGAGCGTGAGCTGATTGGCGAGTCGCATAAGCTCGATTTCATGCGCGGACTTGATTCGACGACATCGCGCAGTCACAGCGTCCGCGCTCGCGAGCATCACGGCGGGCGCAGACTTAGCTACGCCGTCAGAGAAACGATAATTCACGGTCTCTTCTATTCCGAGCTTGCCAGTGGCTATGCCGCGATCTTTGAGTATCGCCGCGACCAGATTGTAAGGGCTTTCGTCTTCTTCCCACGTGCGAACGTCCGAGCCGAACTTGATCTGCTCAAGCGCGCGGTCCCGCTCGAAAGCAGGAGTGACGTAAGCCATCTCGCCTTTTTCTGGAAAGACCATCGCAAACAATCGCTCGCTGATGCCCCATTGAGCGCCTGTGAAATAACTCAAGCTCGAACCGCCAGTCATAAAGATGGCAGAAAGCCCGGCTTCGCGCATATAACGCCGCGCAGTCTCCTGCCGCTGTAAGTATTCTTCGCGCGTGATGGGCTTGCCCTGTTTGGCCATATTCTCAATTGGTTTACCGTCATCTCCGAGAATTTCTTTCGCATCCATCGAGAGCGCGAGCGCCGACATAGCCGTAAATTTCATGAAGTTTCTGCGATCAATACTCATCCGTTTCTCCCTTGTTAAAGAATCTTTGCGCGGTCAGTCGTTCTATAATAACTGCTTCTCGCCCCTGTGTCAGTCTGCTTTGAGTTGAGCCTGCCCGTTGGAATATTTCGTCCCTGTCAAAGGCCGTTTCGTCACAACATCGGGCCGTTTCGTCACGACAGGCTTTATCGCCTGAGCGCGTCGCTTAAAATAGGCAGGCCGTCTGGGTTTTCAGCCACAGTGGAATTACACTTACCTGCCTGCCGGAAGCTCGCTTAATTTCCGGCAACTCACGACGGAGGAATCAAAGTATGAGTCGCCATCGCTTTGCATTTCAGGCAGCAACGGCAATCGCCAGCCTGTTCATTCTTCTCTTGATATCACGCGAGCTTGTCGCAAGCCAGCAACAACAACAAGACCCGCTAAAAAGACCTGTGGTTTATAGACTCCCAGGCATGGACGACGCGAGCGTTAAACGCGATATTACTTACAAAACTGCAAACGGCACTGCGCTGAAGTTGGACGCGTACTACCCCGCAGGCATGAAGGACGACGCGCGATTGCCTCTAGTCATCTTCATCAACGGCGTGGGCGACCCGCCGCAGATGGCGAAAGTGAAAGAGTGGGGCCAGTATACCTGCTGGCCAAAACTGATGGCGGCTTCCGGGTTCGTCGCGATCAGTTACGAAGCCAGGCCGTCAGACCCTGACACAGACAGCCGGGAGTTGATCGAGTACGTTCGCAAAAATGCCGCGTTGCTGAAGGTGGATGAAAACAACATATGTTTGTGGTCGTGTTCAGCAAACGTCAGAGTCGCCCTGCCGCTCGTGATGCAGGCGGAGCGCAATTACATTCGCTGCGCAGTCGTTTATTACGGGGCTGCAAATGTGCCTTCGATGCGAAACGATGTTCCGATATTCTTTGCGAGAGCCGGGCGCGATATGCCGCAGCTCAATGCCGGAATTGATAACTTTGTAAGAGCCGCTCTTACCGAAGACGTTCCGCTGACTGTGGTGAATTATGTCAACGGGCGGCATGCATTCGATCTGATGGACGACACGGACGAATCGCGCGAAGTGATAAAACAAACGATCAGCTTCATCAAATTTCACCTTTCTCAAAAAGATGCGTCTTACCAGACGACGCGCCTTCTGACCGGCGGAAGGTTTATAGCTTTAATAAACAATCAAAGCCTGCAAAAAGCATTGCAGGAATTTGATGCGGCGAAGAAAGCCAATCCCGATGACGTATTGTTTCGAGAGAACTCTGTCAACTTGATAGGCTATCAACTCTTGCAAGCTCAAAAAGCGAAAGCGGCCATCGAAGTCCTCAAGCTGAACGTCGCGGCGTACCCGAACTCCGCGAATGTTTATGACAGTCTGGCCGATGCTTATGAAGCGGACGGCAACCGCGAGCTTGCCATTCAAAACGCGGAGAAGGCATTGGAGAAGATATCAAGCGATTCGAATCTCAACGAGCAGTTGAGGAATGGCATTCGAGACAGCGCAAACGCGAAGTTAAGGCGGCTCAAACAGCAATGATGGTTCCCTTTGATTTCCGGCAGCCTGTGATGAGAAGTTAGATTTAAGAGGCTATTTAGAATGAAGCTCCGTAGGAACGACCTGTCTATAGTCGAAATCGGGAAAAGTAATTCGTAGCTCCGTAGGAGCAACCTTACAATCACGAGGTCGCTCCTACGGAGCTACAGAAAATATTACGGATGCCGATACTATAGACAGGTCGTCCCTGACGGGACTTCCAAATCAAGTTTTAAGTCTCGAAATATTTATCAACTGAAGGAGTCGTTTATGAAAAGAGCTTGCTCATTGTTGCTTGCGCTTGCCTTGCCCGTGATGCTTGTTACTGCTCGAGGCAAAGCAAGCGCGCGGGCTTGATCGCACTGTTGCTTACGAATCAGCGCGCAAAACAGACAAAGAACTTGACGAACTTCGCAAGCTGGTTCAATCGAAACTCGACGAGATGCGCACGAGCGCAGAGCTTCCGGGCATTACTGTCGGATTCGTTCTCGCCGATGGCAGATCAATATCAGTATCGTCGGGACTTGCGGATGTCGAGAACAAAACGCCGCTTGCGCCCAATGATTTAATGCTTGCCGGTAGCATCGGGAAGACTTACTTTGCGGCAGTCACCCTTCAGCTCGTTCACGAGGGAAAACTCAAGCTCGATGAAAAGATCGAACGTTGGCTTGGGCGCGAAGCGTGGTTCAATCGTTTGCCTAACGCCAAAGACATAACGCTCAGAATGCTGATGAATCACACGAGCGGCATCCCTGAACATGTGCTTGACAAAGATTTCATCGCAGCAATGCGAGCCAATCCCGACCGCGTGTGGAAACCTGAAGAACTCGTTGCGTATGTTCTGGACGCCAAGCCGCTGTTTCCCGCTGGTCAAGGCTGGTCTTACGCAGACACCAACTACATAGTTGTCGGAATCGTCGTCGAGCGCGTCACTGGCAAAAGTTTTTATGGCGAAGTCGAGAAGCGCATATTGAAACCGCTCGCGCTCAAACATACGCGGCCTTCCGTTTCGCGCACAATTCCGGGACTTGATAACAGGATATTCGAGGCCGGATAGCCCGTTCGGTTTTGCAGGGCGAACGATCATAGACGGCAAGTTCATCATCAATCCGCAGATGGAATGGACGGGCGGAGGATTCGTCTCTACTGCCGGAGACCTGGCGCGATGGGCGAAAGCTTTGTACGAAGGCAAGGTGCTGAAGAAAGAAGCGCTCGATGAAATGCTGACTCCGGTCGAAGCGCAGGGAGGCAGAGGCGGCGGCGGCGGCAACAAGTACGGCCTTGCGGTTCAAATAAGACAAAGCGAATGGGGCGCAAGTTACGGGCATGGCGGCTGGTTTCCGGGATACTTGTCAGAGATGGAATACTTTCCTGACCATAAAATCGCCATCGCGGTTCAAGTCAACACGGACGCCTCTGCCAGACCGAAGAAAAGTCTAAGGGTCTACATTGCCGACATTGCGCGCATAGTCATGGGCGAAGCGACGAGCAGGAAAACAGCCGTCGCTCGTTGATTTTGAACAAGGCTTGTTCGTGCACGAACTTTTAAACACCAGTGGAACACATCAATTGTACAAGGGAACATCTGCATGAAAATCAAAGCGTGGTTGCTTGCCTCGATATTGATTGCTGTTAACTGCCTTGCATTCGCACAGACAGATACGGACAAAAACCAGGCGGGCAAAAATCAGGCAGTCGCATTCGTCGGCGTGAATGTTGTTCCGATGGATCGCGAGCGCATAATCAAAAACCAGACCGTCATCGTGCGCGACGGGCGCATCGCTGAGATAGGATCTGCCGATAAAGTGAAAGCGCCCGCAGGCGCATCGGTGATTCAGGCGAAAGGCAAGTACCTGATGCCGGGACTGGCAGAGATGCACGGGCACCTGCCGCATCCGAATCTCGGCGAGCAGGTCTCAAACTCGTTCCTGCTGTTGTTCGTCGCAAATGGAGTGACGACGGTGCGCGGCATGTTCGGCTTTCCGAATCACCCGGCTCTGCGCGACCGTTTGAGTCGCGGCGAACTGCTCGGCCCCAGGCTCTACATCGCCGGGCCTGCGTTGAGCGGTCAAAGCGTAAGGAATCCCGAAGAGGGCGAGCAAAAAGTGCGCGAGCACAAACAGGCGGGGTTTGATCTTCTAAAAATCCACGAAGGTTTGTCGGTCGCGGCGTATGACAAAATCGTCGCCACAGCTAATCAATTGGGCATGCCTTTCGGCGGGCACATACCGAATGACGTTGGGCTGCTGCACGCATTGAAGTCGAAGCAGTCTTCGGTCGAACATCTCGACGGCTACATCGAAGCGTTGGAAGCGGACGATTCGCCGATTCGCAATGCAGACCCAGCGACGCGAGCGCAAAAGCTCGTCTACAACCTCGATGAAAAAAAGATACCGATGCTTGTTGCTGCGACGATTCAAGCTGGTGCCTGGAATGCTCCAACGATGGAGTTGTGGCAAACGATATTTACGAGCGAAAGCGCCGAATCGCTAAAGCAACAACGGCCCGAAATTAAATACGTGCCTGCAGGCATGGTGAATCAGTGGGTGCAGCAGAAGACCAACCAGTTGCAGCAGGATGGCGACCCGCAAGGCAGTGTGAAATTACTTGCGATGCGCAACCGCGTATTGAAAGCGCTGCAAGATGGCGGGGCAAAGATAATGCTCGGCTCTGATGCGCCGCAGCTTTTCAGCGTGCCGGGATTTTCGTTGCACCGAGAGATGCAGGCGATGATCAAAGCGGGACTGACTCCGTATCAAGTGTTGGAAGCAGGCACGCGCAATCCCGCAATTTACTTGAAAGCAGCAAACGATTTCGGCACGGTTGAAAAAGGCAAGCGCGCGGACTTGATCTTGCTGGAAGACAACCCGCTGAAAGATGTTGCTAATGTAGCGAAGCGTGCGGGCGTGATGGTTAACGGGCGATGGCTTGCGGAAAGCGAGCTTCGCAAGATGCTCGATGATCTGGCCGCGTCGTATGCAGCGGCTAATAAAGCGGGCTAGATTATTGAAAGGGCGACCCTCTGTGGTCGCCCCAGATTGATATTCACCTGCAATCTTCTCGGGCGACGCACAGAGGGTCGCCCCTACAAGACGTTCGATTATCTGGTTGCACGACAATTCAAGGTATCACTTCGCCATCATAACTTCTCTAGCATCCAGGCAGTCTCCTCGCTCCACTTGCATGCGCTTTGTCAGCAGGGCTGCTGTCGGCTGGCAATACGCTTGTTTTCCACTCGATTGGAAAACTTCGAGCAGTGCGAACGACCGCCTCCTGGCCTTGATCATTTGCGAATCATATCTTCAGCGTTTAACTCGCCTTCCTCTTACTTATCGGAAAAACAATTCCTCGAAAGCTCTGCAATAGTAGTTCCGGGAGCCGGAAAGCCCGTTTAAACGTTTGCGAGATTCGTTTCCGCGTCTCTGATGAATCGCACAGTTTTAATGCGAAGATAATTGTGGATTGCTGCTCAAACATCAGGTGCAACGTTTGAAACATGGGCCTGTCACATTCCAGTGGAAATTATAATAGCCCTGGGGTTAACGTGTAAAGTATAGGGCCAATGAAAGCGAAGACTTGCAAAAAAGACCTTTCCGACCGCGATTTCAAAGCGGCGATCATTGCTGGGCTCAAAGCTCGTTAATATTCTATCGATAATGTGGACTTCCAAAGCCGCCATCTGTAATTAAGAAAAGCGGGAACATGATCTGCGGGTCAACCGGTTTCGCAGGTAAATTCTATACACATCACTTTTCCTACAACTCCAGACCCTCCGGCAATCACAACGGGTGGCAATCCGATTTTCCTCTACCTGAAATTGCGACCACGATAATATCGCTGCCACAATCAGGTTTACAATCTGAACTCGTTTACTCGTTTCCATCTGTATCCTTAGAATGATCGAGCTTTACGTTCCTAGACAACGCGCCGCGAGTGGGTTATCGTCTGCCGAATCTGGTTCAAATTTTATTCGGGTGTGAAAGGCAGAGCATGGAACTTCGTGACAAAGTTGTAATCGTGACTGGCGCGGCGACGGGCATCGGGCGGGCGCTGTGTCGTCGCTTCGCAGCAGAAAACGCGCGCGCTGTTGTTGTCGCGGACATTGACGGCGATGGAGCCGCGAGCGTTGCTCAAGAGATAAATGGACTGGCCGTGACTACGGATGTCAGCAACGAGGCAGACATCATCAATCTGGTTCGAAAGGCGAACGAGCATTATGGACAGATTGATCTCTTCTGCTCGAACGCGGGTATCGGAGTAGATGGCGGCGCGGAAGCGAGCGACGCGGATTGGCAACGCATATGGCAGATAAACTTCATGGCTCATGTTTATGCAGCGCGAGCCGTGCTGCCTCAGATGCTCGAACGAGGCGAAGGATACCTTTTGCAAACAGCGTCGGCTGCGGGATTGCTCACACAGGTCGGCTCTGCGCCATACTCTGTAACGAAGCACGCGGCTGTCTCTTTTGCCGAGTGGCTCGCGATTACTCATGGCGAACAGGGAATCCGAGTCTCTTGTTTGTGTCCGCAGGGAGTTCGCACGAATATGCTTGAACGAGCAAGAGGCGGCGCTTTTTTGCGCGATGGCGCGCTTGATCCGGAACAGGTCGCAGAGACGGTCGTCGCGGGGATTCGTGATGAGCGATTTCTGATATTGCCGCACCCGGAAGTTGCTGAATACTTCCGCCGCAAAGCAGACGATTACGACCGATGGATTAGAGGGATGCGACGGCTACAGGCAAAAGTTCAAACGATGATGGAACAAGATTGAAGAATCACTACGGGTGCAGCTTACATAAGACGCCTTACCGCAAACACCTCCCATTCTTCCTGCACCTCGTCGAATGAATGAAGGCCGCGCTCCACAAACCGAAAACCAGACCCCGCTACGAGGTCTTTCACGGTTCGAGAGACAAGGATTTCTGCCGTTGACGCTTTGAAAGCTAATTGAGTGCCTATGTCTACGGCCACGCCTCTAACCTTATCGCCTGTCGGATCACATTCGCCTGTATGCAGTCCCACCTTTATTCTTCTTCCAAGACGGCGGGCAACTTCATTGATTACCGAAGCGCAACGGATTGCTCGGGCCGGGCCGTCGAATGTAGCCATGACTTTGTTGCGAGTCATCTCGATCAAACAACCGTGGAATAATTCTATCTCTTTTCTCAAGTGTGCTTGAAGACGATCAACGAAATCCATGTGCTGAGTGTCCGGTTCGCCTGTCGCCGCAATATCATTGATGTGAGCGACCATTACGGTTGCAAGAACACGGTCGCGGCCCAGGTGTTGGCGATCTCCTGTGAGGAACTCTTCGATTTCATCTACGAGGCTGTCCTGGTCGCCAACAAAAGGGAGGTGGTCTACGCCGCTCATCTCTACAAACTTCGCGCCGGGAATTTGCTCTGCTACATAACGACCTTCTTCAACTTTCAGACAACGATCATCAGTGCGATGCAGCACAAGCGTGGGAACGCGCACCGACGGCAGAACGTGCCGAACATCTATCTCCGCATTCATCTGCGTCAGAGCCAAGAGCCGCTCCGGGGCTTGCACCCATGCGCAAGTAAGTCGCCCACCAGTTTCTGAAATCCGGGTCATAGGCTTTACTCGGAGCGCGTTCTTCCAGTCCCACAGGGCCGCCCCAATGCTCGCTGTATCTCTTCGCAAAACTTTTCGCGCTCTGCGCGCGTTGGAGCCCACGGATAATCCAGGTCTCGAATTCGCTTCGCGTAAGTTCCAATCATCACAAGCGCGCTGGTCTTTTCAGGATATGTAGCGGCAAACATGCTGCACAGGGGGCCGCCTTCGGATACGCCGACCAGAACTGCGCGCTTTGATCCGACGGCATTCATTACTGCGCGCACGTCGTCCATCCTTTCTTCAAGCGTTGGTAATCTGTTAATCGGCACGGGATCAGAAAGTCCCGTTCCGCGCTTATCAAATAAGATCAGTCGCGAAAACGATGCCAACCGCGAAAGGAATCTGGCGAAAGAAGGCTCTTCCCAGAAATACTCAAGGTGCGACACCCAGCCCATCACAAAGACTAGATCGATCGGCCCATTGCCGATTACCTGATACGCGATATTGACATCACCGCTCTTTGCGTATCTGGTCTCAGGCGCGTTCTTTATAAAAGCGGGTGAAGGTTTAGCCGCTTCAATGATTTTCTGATTCGGCATTCATCAAACCCAACGTCCGAGCTAACGTCTGAAACTTCTCGGACAAGGGCGGCGAAACGGTAGCCGCGCCTCGGCAGAGTTTCGATATATTGCCCGCCACAGGGTCGCTCGCCGATAGCTTTTCTGACCAGAGATATAGTCACAGCGAGATTAGCCTGCTCGACGAAAGTATCGGGCCAGATGATTTGCATCAACTCTTCTTTTCCAAGCACGCGCCCACAGTTTTCAATGAGCGCAACCAGTATATCGAAAGCCTTCGGCGGAATCGTGACCTTCTCACCGCTCTTGAGCAGCAATCGCGCAGCCGGGTCGAGCAGGTAAGGGCCGAACTCATAAACGGACTTAACCTGAGCCTGCGACGCGCGATTCATTGAGAATTTCTGCAGCCCATCAAAATGAGTTCGATGATTCGGAGCGGGCTCACTCGACAGTGGTGCGGTGTTCATTTTCTATCTCCTTATTTGTATACACGGCCATTCAACAAATGGCCTAATGAATTGAGGCAGACGAGCAGCGACTCTTCGGGAGTCTTTTTACAATGAACGCAGCCAGTCTCTATCCAGTCGCAGACCAGGCTTGAGCTGACGCAAGCTACAAGGGCTGCTTCATCGAGCGTGAGAAAGCGAGTCTGGATGCCACACTGCTCGCAGCGGCTTTCTCTTTTTCGGCCTTGCCAGCGAACTTCAATAACTCGCTCTTTCTCGACCGATATTATCGTCACTCTCTTTCTCAAGGTTCCTCTCCGTTTGTCCTGTGACCCGATTTGCTACAGCCATCCGACCGGGTTACAATGAGCCGGACTGAACTTGATCTCATCTGTCGGAGCCGACAATAACCTGAGATCGGTTCGGAAGTCCTTGCTATTTGCCTGATTAGTCGTGATTTTTTCTGATTCCTACGGGGTTATTGGCCGAAAATGAGCGTTGGATTAAAAAGGACGATAGAATGGGCGGGCCGACAAAGCGTTTCTATGAGTTCGGAGTTTTTCGCTTAGATATAAATAAGCGCCTGCTGCTCAAAGACGGCGAGACTGTGCCGCTTACCCCGAAAGCATTCGATACACTGCTGCTGCTCGTTGAAAACAGCGGCCAACTGGTGAGCAAGGATGAGTTGATGAGCAGGCTCTGGCCCGACACGGTTGTCGAAGAAGGGAGCCTGACCCGCAATGTCTATGTGCTGAGAAAAGCTCTGGGCGAAGCGCCTCAAGAGCACAAGTACATCGTGACCGTGCCGGGACAAGGCTATCGCTTTGTCGCCGAAGTAAGAGAGATTTCCGAAGACAGCCTCGACCTGAGAGTCACAGAGCGCACGCACACAACTATTGTTGTCAGCGAGGAAGAAACAGAAGAACTCTACGAGATGCCGCTGGCCCAAAATACGCCGCGTCTCAAAATGCTGCCTACGCGCAAGTGACTTCAACCGCTCTTGAAATGCAGGCGCTAGAGGCAAGCCGAATCGATAACTATCCAACCGACAGTATAAGGAAATACAAGGCGACCATTGCTGTCGCCGCGCTCATAGTGATTGCGGCGATAGGCATCGTCATCTGGTTATACAATTCCGGCAGACTGTCGCGGCCAGAAGCGATGTCTGCCGAGCCTTCCTCAAGAATGGCGATAACCAATCTCACCAACACGGATAATATTGTCTGCATGGCAATCTCGCCTGATGGCAATTACGTTGCCTATGCTCAGGCTGATAGCCTGAAACAGAACAGCCTTTGGATAATGCAGCTTGCAACATTCACCGGCCAGAGTGTGATACCTCCCGCCGAAGTTCAATATCACGCCCTGACTTTCTCGCCCGATGGAAACTATATCTACTACGTGATGAAGGAGAGTAATAATGCTCTGCGGGCGCTCTACAGAGTATCGCTTTTAGGAGGGCCGTCAAAGAAGGTGCTTTCAATGTTGAGACAGCGATCTCTTTTTCTCCTGACGGCACGCAGATAGTTTTTCGGCGCGGCGCTAATGAGAGAAGGGAATCCGCATTATTGATTGCGAACGCCGACGGGACCGGAGAAAAAGAGATTGCCGCGATCAAATACCCCGAAGGTTTCAGCGACCCGGCCTGGTCGCCCGACGGCAAGACGATAGTCAGCGCGGCGGGGCACACCATGGGCGGCCTAAATATGTACGTAGTTCGCGTGTCCCTGGAGGATAGGTCGGTCGAGCCTGTATCTTCTAAAAGGTGGCAGTGGGTCGGGCGGCTGTCGTGGCTTTCGGATTCAAGCGGCCTGATGATGGTCGCAAGCGAAGACCCGGCTACGCCCTATCAGGTATGGCATCTGCGTTACCCGAGCGGTGAGACTCGAAAGGTTACCAACGATTCCAGTTTTTATAATAACCTCAGCATGTCAGCCGACTCCGGCACTCTGTTGGCGATGAAGAGAGAACTTGATTCCAAAGTGTGGACTATTCCTGCTGATGATGTAAGCCGGGCTAAGCAGCTCACGTTCGGGTCGGGCGGGCATAGGATGAAACTATCCTGGACGTCCGGCAACAAAATTGTGTACGACTCATCTGTAGGCAACTCAACGTCCATATCAATAATGGATGCTGATGGGAACAACTCGAAGCATTTGATGGGTGATATGACGGGCCGCGCCAGAGTGCACGCTTCGACGGTTTCTGCTGATGGCCGCTACATCGTTTACGCTTCCGACCTTACGGGAACGAGACACATCTGGAGGATGAACATAGACGGGAGCAACGCGATTCAATTGACCGATGGAGGCGGCGAAGATCAGCCTGCTTGTTCGCCCGACAGCAAGTGGGTCTTTTATGTGAGCATGGAACCGGGGATGTTATATTTGTGGAAAGTGCCGATGGATGGTGGCGAACCTGTAAAGCTGACCGACCTGTACGTGCATATGCCCGCAGTATCTCCCGACGGAAAGCTGATAGCCTGCCTTAACTTTCGAGCAGGATTCGCCCTGGCGAATAGCCGTCTTCCCGGTCGAAGGCGGCCAGCCCGTCAAATTTTTCCCCAACAGCGTACAGGGCGCGACGGCGCTGCGGTGGACGCCGGATGGCCGCGCCCTTACGTACAGCGAAAACCCCATTGGCAATTCTAAGATATGGATTCAATCGTTAGATGGCGGGCCGCCAAGAAAACTGATTGAACTGGAGACAGACAGAGTATTTGATTTTGATTGGTCGCCTGATGGCAAGCACCTCGCCTGCATACGCGGCATCTGGGCAAAGAATATCGTTATGGTTAAGAACTTCCGATAATAAGAGAGTTCACCACCTCAGGTGCAGAGAGACTATTTCTTAAAGCCGCGTAGCGGCTGAGTGAATTTAGCCGTGTACTTTAGTGCACGGTCTGTTAATGATGAATCACGTCGCTCGCGCGACGATTGAATCCCAGTTCAATCGTCGCGCGAGCGACGTGATAGATTATTTCCGTGCACTAAAGTACACGGCTAAACTCAACCTGCCGCTAACGCGGCCTTAATATTATCTCTCTGCTATTGCTCCTTCCAGTTCGCGCCTGCGCTCGAATTTATAGTTTCTTTATAGTTCCTTAAATACATAAATGGCTCGCTGACTGTATTGTCATCAGCGATGAGAGGTAGCTCATCAGCATTGAGGAAGGAGACAAGAATTAGAAATGGCAAAAATAGATCGCTACTATTTCGGCAGCAACCTGGAAGAAGATTATCACGACTTCATGAATGTCTCGGAAGTTGTCGGCGGTCGGGACGGGATAAACCTGCCCGGTGATGTCATGGTGGTGCAGGCGCTGCTTTGGTTTTTGGGAGAATTCTGGCGGGGCTTCCCCGACAGGGAGTGTCCTTCGGTTACCGGCAGCTTTGATACGCCAACACGCGAGGCCATCAAAAAATATCAACGGCTCCACAATAGAGATCGCTGCAAGTCGTTAGGCAGGCTGGTTCCCGACGGGCGCGTAAGTCCGGCGAAGGAAAAAATGGTTTTTGGCGGTGGCGGCTATACGTGGACCATCATCACTCTCAACTTTTGGGCTAGCATAGCCGCGAAAGCCGATGCCGTGGACGACAAGATGGGTTATGTGAACGAGATTTTGGAGCGATGGCCGCAAGTCCGCGAGGCTTTGCATCTCCCGCTCAATGAATCTCCAAATATTTAAGGAGGTGAATGATGCTGTCACGAAACTCCCGCAACCTTATACAGCAATTGGTAATTCAGCGGGCGGAGCTTGGAAAAGCCAACCGCGCTTTGGCGCTCGACTACATCGGCCAGTTGATCCAGGCGCAACGCGCAGAAGAAAAATTGCGCAAGAGCAAGCAGGAGCGCCTCGCCGAACTGGAGCAGGTGCGGAGGCGTATCGCCTTCGACCTGCATGACGACATAGGGGCAAGCCTTACAAAGATCGCGTTGCTCAGCGAAGCCGCGCGCCAGATGTTGAGTGACCAGAAGGCGAGTGAAAAAAGTGAAGAGGCTTGCCGGACTCTCGCGGCGATAACAGACATCTCGAACGAACTGGTGGAGGCGATGAGCGATATTGTGTGGGCGATAAACCCGCAGAAGGACCGTTTGAGCGACCTCACGCAGCGCATGCGGCGATTTGCCAGCGACATCTTGACGGCTCGCCAAATCCGTTTGAGCTTTCGCACGCCTGATGTGCAACGAGAGATACCGATGGGAGCGAACGTCAGGCGCGAGGTTTTCCTGATCTTCAAAGAGGCGATCAACAACATGGTGAAACACTCCGAGTGCCGCGAAGTGATGCTTGACCTTGAAGTAAAAAGCGATTGTCTGAGTTTGAAGATGAGCGATGATGGAAAAGGCTTTGACCCTGCGATGGCAAAGGCCAGCACGGGAATGCTCTCTTCGCAGATGAGAGGCGGCAACGGCCTTGCAAGCATGCGCAGGCGCGCAAGAGATCTGGGCGGGGAACTCAAGGTCGAGACTGACGAGGGGCAGGGCACAACTCTATTGCTGAGATTACCGATTGCATAATAGGGAAAGCGGATTGTTATGAAATCAACAAACATAAGACCCGTTGTAAAATTCGTTGAGCTTCCCAACCGGGTTAAGCTTCAATACGTCGAGCAGGGAAATCACGCGGGCACGCCCGTATTGTTTCTGCACGGCATCACAGATTCCTGGCACTCCTTCGAGCCAGTCCTATCTCATCTGCCCGCATCCATTCGCGCTTTTGCCCTGTCGCAAAGGGGGCATGGTGATTCGGATAGACCTACGTCGGGCTATCACCCTCGTGATTTTGCTGATGATATCGTAGCGTTTATGGATGCTCTCAACATTAAACAAGCCGTGATAGCCGGTCATTCTATGGGCAGCCACATCGCCCAACGTTTTGCTCTGGATTACCCCGAGCGCATCCTTGGGCTCGTGCTTATAGGCTCGTTCTTCAGCTTCCGGGGCAAGCAGTGTGTGATGGAACTTAGCGATGCCGTATCGAACCTTACAGATCCGATTGACCGCGATTTTGCGCTTGAATTTCAACAGAGCACTCTGGCTAAAGAAGTGCCGCAGACTTTTCTCGAAACGGTCGTAGAAGAAAGCCGGAAAGCGCCCGCGCGTGTTTGGCGGGCGGCGCTCGAAGGACTTCTGGAAGCCGATCATTCAACAGAGCTTTACAAAATCAAAGCGCCCACATTGATTGTCTGGGGCGACAGGGATGCGTTTTGCCCTCCGAGCGATCAGGAAGTCTTGCGGGCGGCCATCACAGGCTCGCATCTGTTGGTTTACACGGGCGCGGGACACGGGCTTCACTGGGAATATCCTGAACGATTCGCCGCCGATATGGTGGCCTTTACCCGTAGCCTCGTCAATCGAGCGCACGCCAGATAAAGAAAAGAGGGATTTATGACAAGCACATATTTAACAACGGCAGAAGAGTCGGCTCAACAACGCGACACATTCATCGAGCGTTTGATGAAGTCTGCTGCGGGGGTGTTCGATATATTCACCATATACATTGGCCACAGACTCGGCTTCTATGAGGCGATGGCCGATTGTGATTTTTTGAATTCAACTGAGCTTGCTTCGCGCACAGGCACGCACGAGCGTTACGTGCGCGAATGGCTGGAACAGCAAACCGTATCAGGGATATTGCAAGTCGAGAATGCAGATGCGGATCGAAAGGCTCGCCGATTTCGCCTGCCTGCCGGACACGCCGAAGTGCTCGTTGATCGAGACAGCCTGAATTACATGACGCCGCTCGCTCAACTTCTGGTTGGAGCAGTCCATCCGCTGGAATCTATTTTGAATGCATATCGCAACGGCGGCGGCGTGCCTTACGAAGAGTATGGCAGTGACATGCTTGAAGGCCAGGCGGGGATGAATCGAGCGATGTTCTTGAAGCAGTTGGGAACGGAATGGCTTGTGGCTATCCCGGACGTTCACGCTCGATTCCAGAAAGAATCCTCCGGCGCGCGTTGCCGACATTGGTTGCGGCGCGGGCTGGTCAAGCATAGGCATCGCCGAGGCTTATCCAAAAGTCCGCGTAGACGGGTACGATCTGGATGCATCTTCTATTGAAATGGCCCGCGCGAATTCCTCGCAAGCAGGCTTGAGTCATCGTGTGAGCTTTTACACACGCGACGCGAGCGACCCCATGCTTGCAGGGCGCTATGATCTGGTAACCGCCTTTGAGTGTGTGCACGATATGTCAGACCCTGTAGGCGCATTACGAACCATGCGCAATCTGGCTGGTGATAGCGGCGTCGTGATTGTTGCAGATGAGCGTGTCGGCGATGAATTCACAGAAAAGGGGAATGACGTAGAGTGGATGATGTATGGCTGGAGCGTGCTGCACTGCCTGCCTGTGGGGATGGCAGATCAGCCATCAGCAGAAACAGGAACCGTGATGCGTGCTGACACATTGCGGAGTTACGCAAAAAGCGCAGGCTTCCGCGATGTCGAGATTCTCCCTATAGAACACTTTTTCTTCCGTTTCTACCGCCTCAATAATTAGAAGAGAGTTCACCGCATAGGCGCAGGATGGCCGATCAGGTGCTTCGCACGCGGCGGACGCAGAGATTTCGCAGAGAGACTATTTCTTATGGCCGCGTTAGCGGCTGAGTGAATTTAGCCGTGTACTTCAGTGCACGGGAAGCCGGGTTCATAATAAATCACGTCGCGTCAGCGACGATTGAATTGGGACTCAATCGTCGCTGACGCGACGTGACGATCTAATCACAATCATTCCGTGCACTGAAGTACACGGCTAAACTCATAAGCCGCTACGCGGCTGGCGGTGAACAGATTTTTCTACTGTGCGGTCTGAGGCTCAGGCGCAACGGGTGATTGCTTGCGACGGTGCGGCACGCGCTCAACGTGACTGGCGGTTATCCACGCCGTCAGCCTTCCTACATCATCTCTCAATATATTGCGCATCACGCGGTCTAGTTGCTTCAAAGCTTTCAGGCCGCGCTCTGTCGTTTCGTCAATTGCCGCGCCGCTTGCCGTCTGGTTCTCAAGGCTTTGATTACGTTCGGTGGTCGCCTGCTCGAAAGCGGCGATGTCGCTGTTGAGATCCTCAAGGAAATTCTGCGGTAAACCGTAACGCACGAAAACATTGGTTAGCGGAGTAGCGTCAACGGCGAATGCTCGCGCGGCGGTCAATAAATTGTGATCGCTGGCGCGTGGCATGCGGAACTTGTCGCCGAGTCCTGCAATCTCGAACGCCATAACGTGAGCGGTGCGGTTGATGGCTTCGAGGTCTTCACGCAAGGCTGCGCGGGCAGCGGCTTTGCTTGTCGCGCCCTGTCGCGCACTGCTGGCGCTGGCGACTTGCGTAGCAGCGTGCGTGTTCAGTTCATTAGCGACTGCGGTAATCGTAGTCATCAACTGACCTGCGAATTGAGCGGCAGGAAAGAGTGTTGGATGTTGCGCGCCGAAGTCGCTGACGCGCGTGAGAGCGGCTAGCTGATTTTTTTCTAAATCGTTCATAATCAAAACCTCCTGTAAGCAGAGTTAAAGGTTAGAGACTAAGGAAAATCGAAGCCGCGAGGAGGCGCAGTGAATGCTTCCTCTGGTTTGTGCGGCGCAAAACGAGCGATTTTCCGTGCGAAATGAGCGTTTGTGCGTGCAGTACTCGAATTCCCCCATGCGGTATGGGATTTCCTCCGTGTTGGACTCAAATCCCCCCTTGCTGTGAGCCTTTTCCCCCGTGCAGTGAGCACTTTCCCCCTCGCTGTAAGCAGTTTCCCCCATGTGGTATGAGGTTTCCCCCGTGCGGGAAGCGTCTTTTGTTATGCGAAAAGGACATTTACGCGTGCGGGACGAGTTTTGCCCGCTGCGAAATCCGATTATGGCTATGCAAACAGCCCTTTTTACAGGACCAAAGTTAATTCTTTATGTGCCGGACGCTGTTTCTGCTCTGCTACGTTATTGTTAAGCCGGCAACATGATAGTTTATTATTCGTGTGGCCCTTATTCATGCTAACCGCGCGGCTCGTCGAGAAAATATTAAATACCCGCTTATGCAACTCAGTATCGCAGCCAACACCGCGCAAATCAGTGGAAAGCGCGACACCTGAGGATCAACTTGCTCTTTTATTTTATCTTCGAGCACCCGGTTGTTATTCGGAGTTATACTATTGTCTAACGCTTGCACTTCTTTTTTAATCGCATCAGTGAAAGTTGCAGGATCACTCGTTGTACGAACAATCAGGCTCATTGAGAAAGCGGGGTTCTGGCCGTATGGGATGTAGACTTCAGGAGTATAATCAGGTGCGAACAAATTGTGTTTCACATCTCTGACTACCCCTATAATTTCCATCCACTGGTTTTTGTAGATGGCATCTGTAAATGAACAACGTTGCCCTATCGCTTCCGCTCCGGGAAACAATCTATCCCTTAAATTCTTGCTAACAATAGCGACCGCTGGATTCTGATACGTATCCTGTTCAGTAAAGAAGCGACCTTGCAAAAGAGGGACACCCAAAGTGCTAAAATAACTGGCTTCTATCACGCTAAGCTTTACCGGAAGATTCGTAGCCGTACTTGATGAAGGGTTTTCAACGCTAAGGTTCATTGGCGTGTAATCGGTGTTTAATGGCGGAGTGCTTATAAAGCTTGCCTCCTGAACTCCAGGCAATGCTTCTATACGCCCTATCACCTGGCGATAAAAAGTTTCCCGCTGAGTGCTCCGGGCATACTTATCCTTGGGCAGAGTGACATCCATAGATAAAAGATTTCTCGGCATGAACCCCGGGTCTACGCTGATGGTCTGGGATCTGCCTTTCACATATATGCCGAGGCTCAAAACAACGCCGATGATTCCCAAAAACAGACCCGCCTTCCAGATAAGCCTGCGTGGGGCGGGTGTCGCCTGCACTGTCAGCGGTTTTATCTCTTCTTGTATTGTGGCAGGGGTTTGATTCCTCGTTTCTAATAATGTTTGTGGCCTCGGTTCTTTTTCATCCGGTTTAATATATTCAAATGAATCTTTCGCGGAGTTAGGAACATTCGCCGGAACAGAAGATTGCGCTTGATTAGATACAGGAGTGTCAAGCGGCTTCTGGCTCACGACAGTGGAGATATAATTCTTATCATTTGAGCGATATGTCAGATGCGCAGGAGCAGGCATGGCTTGCAAAGCCTCCATCATCTCTTTAGCCGTTTTGTATCGGTCACGGAAATTCGGCTCTGTAGATTTGTCTAAAATCCCGGCCAGTTCAAGACTGATTTTTTCTGCAAACGGATGCCACCTGACATCGCCGGTTAATCGATCAATCATATCTCCGGGTGGTTTCCCGGTAATTAGATAGATTGCCGTCATGCCAAGACTATAAAGGTCGCTTGCAAAAACGGGTCTTCCAGCCGCCTGCTCCGGGGCCATAAAGGCTGGCGTCCCGGCGATTATTGAGCTTGTCGGGTTGCCGAATGCATCTACCTTGATAACTTCCTTAACAATGCCGAAGTCAATCAGAAAAGCTTTGCCGTCTCGTTGACGGATCAAGATGTTATCCGGTTTGATGTCGCGATGAATGATATTTTCCGAGTGAATGAAATCAAGGATGGTTAGCAAATTCAGAGTCAGTTCTTTGATATGATCTTCTTTCAATTTATTCTGATCGAGCGCAACCTGCCCCAATGTCTTGCCTTCAATCCACTCTTGAACTAGATAAAAGAGGTCTTCGTTAGCGAAGTAGGCATAAAGTTTTGGAACGCCCTTATTCAACTCGCCCAGATGCTCTAAGATGGCGGCCTCGCGTTGAAACCGCTCTTTTACGAAATCGTATTGAGCAGGCGTGATGATGGGTTTGAGTTGCTTAATTACGCAACGGCGGCGAGATGGCATGTGAATATCCTCTGCCAAAAACGTCTTACCAAAAGCTCCTTCTCCCAAGATGGAAAGAACCTGATAACGATTATTCAAAAGTTGTGACATAGGGCATTCCTTTTCAGTCGGTTCTGGGAAAATGTATTCTGTTGGATTGTGATTAGCAAGGATAAAACCTTAGTCACGTCCCGTAGTTCGGCTGCTCTGATATTGCAGCAATCGAGTAGCCGCCTGACTTGAATTGGGCGGCTCATTAAGGCATCGCCCGGTCATGTTCTGCTCGCGGTGTTCCTCGGATTCGATATATAATTGCTGTTTTACTCAAAGCATAGGAGAGAATATAAACTGATGAGTTCATCGGAATCTGACACTGTTGAATCTGTGGGCCGGTCTAATTTTATTCGGGACATCATTATTCAGGACATCGCAGGCGGGCAAACATGGCGGGCGGGTGCAGACGCGCTTTCCTCCTGAGCCAAACGGCTACCTGCACATCGGCCATGCCAAGGCGATCTGTCTGGATTTCGGGCTGGCGGCGGAGTTTGGCGGCAAATGCAATCTTCGTTTCGACGACACCAATCCTTCCAAGGAAGAGACTGAGTACGTCGATTCCATCATGGCGGATGTCCGCTGGCTGGGATTCGAATGGGATGGGCTTGTTTTATGCTTCGGACTATTTCGGGCAGCTTTATGAATGGGCCGTCCAACTGATCAAAGCGGGAAAAGCTTATGTCTGCGACCTCAATGCGGATGAGATTCGCCAGTATCGCGGCACGCTGACTGAACCGGGCAAGGAAAGCCCGTATCGCAATCGTTCCATCGAAGAGAATCTCGACCTGTTCGAGCGCATGAAGAACGGGGAATTTCCTGACGGCTCGCGCACGCTGCGCGCGAAGATTGATATGGCATCACCGAACCTGAACATGCGCGACCCGGTGATGTATCGCATTCTGCACATGGAGCACCACCGGACGGGCAATCGAGTGGTGCATCTACCCGATGTACGATTACGCTCATGGGCAGTCGGACTCGATCGAGCAGGTGACTCATTCAATCTGCACTCTCGAATTCGAAGATCATCGTCCTTTGTACAACTGGTTTATCGAACAACTCGGCATTTTCCCTTCCCGGCAGTTTGAGTTCGACCGGCTCAACCTCACCTATACGCTGCTGAGCAAACGCAAGCTGCTGAAGCTGGTGCAGGAAGGCCGCGTAAATGGTTGGGATGATCCGCGCATGCCGACGCTCTCGGGGATGCGGCGACGCGGTTATACGCCGGAAGCAATTCGCAATTTCTGCGCGAAGATCTCAGCGTTTCCAAGACCAACAACATCAGTGCAACTGTCGCATCTCGAACACTACGTCCGCGAAGATTTGAACAAGCGCGCGGCGCGCGTTATGGCGGTGCTCCATCCGCTGCGCGTCGTCATTGATAACTATCCCGACGACCTGGTAGAAGAGATGGACGCCGTCAACAATCCCGAAGATGCGAGCACGGGAAACCGCAAGGTTCCGTTCTCGAAGGTTCTCTACATCGAACAGGACGATTTTCGTGAAGACCCGCCGAAGCAGTTTTTCCGGCTCGCGCCGGGCCGCGAAGTCCGTCTCCGCTACGGATATCTTCATCACCTGCACAGAGTGTTGTGAAAGACGCCGAAGGAAATGTTGTTGAATTGCATTGCACCTACGACCCGGCGACACGGGGCGGCAACACGCCCGATGGGCGCAAGGTCAAATCCACTATCCACTGGGTCTCGGCAGCGCACGCCGTAGACGCGGAGGTGCGCCTCTACGACAACCTCTTCACGAAAGAGAATCCGAATGAGGTTGAGGAAGGCCAGGACTTCACCGCCAATTTGAATCCGAATTCGTTAGAGGTGCTGACTGACTGCAAGGTCGAGCCGAGCCTGCGTGATGCGGCGACGGGCGCGCGGTATCAGTTCGAGCGACTGGGCTACTTCTGCGTGGATCCCGATTCGTCATCCGAGAAGCTGGTCTTCAACAGGACAATCGGGCTGCGCGATACCTGGGCCAAGATTGAGCAGCGCGCCAAAAAATAATTCACTCTTAAACAAAGACAATAAAACTGTGACCCGCAAGGCGCGCTCGAAGCCTTAAAGCATCGAGCAAGCGCGCGGGTCACACAAGCATACAAGCTATCATCTGAGCCGCACTAAGCTCTGTCTACAATCGCCAGCACATGTACGGCCCCAGTATATGCATCATCGTAGTTCCCACTTCTATCTTTAAGCCAGAAAGAGACATGCACCCTTACTTTGTTACCACTATGGGTCACAGAGGTTTGAGCCGCCTGATCGTAAAAGGGACGATCACTATCTTCGTATCTAAAAACGAAGCCCGTTATCGCGGCCTCTGCCTTATTCACTGGGGTAGGGAAGTCGAAGTGCAAGTCTCCCTCGTACCAGCTTCCCACAGTCCTCGGAATGGTAAGAGTCGAACGTTTAAAATCAAGAGCCATTGTTTTCTCCTTATTCATAATTTGGAATGCGATTTATGTTGTTCGCCCTCGCCACTGCACTCCTTGAAATGGTGAGAGCCTCAAAGAAGCCGAGAAACTTCGCGGTAAAGTCTCGGTTAATTTGATACTGTCTAAGCTGGAACTGCTATCGCTTACACTCTGCAATCGGCATAAGCGGCAAAACGTTTCACAGGCGCTTCAAGCGTCGCCAAACATTGCCGGACATATGGCGCAACAAAGTGTTGCTATTCGTCCAGACTTGCTCTTGAAGTTGGAGTTGTGATTACATACTTTGGGCTTATTGCTGCGGCCACTTGGGAAATGTAAATAACGGTCGGACGCGCAAGCTCACTGCATTTCAAACCCGAAACCATTAGCTTCTCCTGAGCAATCACCTACAGAAAGGGGGATTGTCGTGGACTCCATTGCATTGCAGAAAAGGTATGGAACTCTGACCCGTGAAGCCTTTGATAAACTCCTCGCCAGCCTGGATTCGAACCGTGAAGTCGCTGCGGAAAAATACGAAAGAATTCGGAAAAGATTGATCGGTTTTTTTGAGTATCGAGGCTGCCGCTTGCCGGAAGACTATGCTGACATAGCGATAAATTGCGCCACAAAAAAGATCAGCGAAGGCAGTGAAATTTATTCTAACGATCCGTTGAGTTTCTTCATCGGTATAGCGCGAAATATTCTGCAAGAGTATTGGGAGCAGTCGCCAAAGCGCGCGGCTTCGCTCGAAGACTTGCCCGCCGGTCAACACCCCTGGGAAGACCCTGTTGAATCCCTGCAACGTGATGAAGACCTTAGCAAATCGGATTTAGAGTTGAACTGCCTGGAACAATGTCTCGAAGGCATCACTGATGAAAACCGTGACCTGATCATAGGCTACTATGTTGGCGAAAAGAGCCAGAAAATAAACAATAGAAAAAGGCTTGCGGCAGAACTCGATATTGCGCCCGCCAACTTGAGGCTGCGAGCTTTTCGCCTTCGAGAAAAACTCGAACATTGCCTCAAAAGCTGTCTGAAAGAATTCACGGTGAAACAAAATTTCAACTTTACCAATTGAATAAGTGAGGCAGTCGGAATGAACCGGAGCCCAAACAACGAAGATCGGCTGGTCCAATACCTGTTGGGCCTTATGCCCGAAGAAGAGATGATCGAATTAGAAGAAGCGTATCTTCTTAACGATGATCTAAACGAGGAGCTTCAAGCGATGGAGAGAGAGTTGATAGACAGATACCTCGAAGGAAGCCTTTCTGACACGGAACGAATTCGCTTCGAGAGTTTCTTTCTGTCCTCTCCCGGAAGAACTGAAAAGCTCCGATTCGCAAGGGCATTGAAAGCCTACGGCTCAAGGCTGGAGCCTGATGAGAAGCGCGACACGATTGCCATCTCGCACAGGCCGTGGGCTATGTTTAATTCTTTCACCAAATCTTATGCAGGCATTGCTGCATCGGTTATTTTGGCGATTGCATTGGGGTTTGTCATTTGGAGAGCCTTTTTCTTTCAATCGCCGGAGCAGCAAGCCATGCTTGCGCTGTCAAAGGCTTACCACTCCGGGCGACTCTTTGAAAGTCGCGTGTATGGTCTCGATTATGCCCCAATGGCGGAGACCAGGGGAGATGGCAGGCAAAATCCGGATACGATAAATCTCAGCCAGGCCGAGCTAATCGCGGTGAAAGAGGCCGCCGATCATCCGAGCGCCAGTTCATTTCACACGCTAGGCCGTGTCTACCTTGCCGAACAGCGATTCGCAGAAGCTCTTGAGTTGCTGCGCAAGGCTGCGGAAGCCAAACCGGAAGACGCCCGGATTCAAAGCGACCTGGCAGCCGCTCTTTTAGAGAACGCTCGGCAGAACCCGGTTCAGGAAAAACGGGCTGAAGAAATGACAGAGAGCTTTGACCGGCTAAACAAGGCGCTTGAGCTTGACGACTCGCTGCTGGAAGCGCGGTTCAATCGCGCGCTCTGGTATGAGTACATGCATCTGCCGGAACGAGCGGAAGCCGAGTGGCAAAGCTATCTCGAAAAAGATTCTAATTCCGGTTGGGCTGATGAAGCCCGCCGACGGCTCAAGGCGCTGGAAGAAAAGAAGAGCCGCTCATACGTGAACAAAGAGCAGGACTTTGAGAATTTTGTCGCTGCGGCCACGAGCGATGACGAGGCGACGGCTTGGAGAATACTTAGTAGGAATCGAGACCGCATCAGCAACACCATCACACAGCGATTGATAGACCGATACATTGAGTCAGCCGAGCAGGACAATTCAGCAGAAGCCAGCGCAATGCTTCGCCTGATTTCACTGGCGGGCAGATTGGAGCTTGAAAAAGCTGGTGACAGGTTTACAAAAGGTCTCTCGGATTATTACCTGCATACCACACCGGCACAGCGAAAGCTTCTTGGGCCTGCGAGAGGGCTGCTCAAATCGGGCTTCGAGTCTTATAGAAAAACGGAATACGAGAAGGCGGCCCAGTTTTATGAGCGAGCAAGGCGCGGATTTACTCAGGCCCGTGATGAGCACGAAGCCACAGTCGCTCAATTCTGGGTTGGAGCCTGTTTTTTGAGAGTGCCGGATACCGCTCAGGCGATTGCTGTCTTCGAGCATCTCGCTGCATCCAGTTCACAACGCGCACATAGACTGCTGCTCGCGCAATCGTATACCGGCATAGCTGATGCACAGGCTTCCGGGCGCGAATTCTCAAAAAGCCTCGATAGCGCGGCCAAAGCTATGGAGATTTATGAAAGCATCCAGGATGTAAGCGGCGGACTGCGTAACCTGCAAGCCACAGTGTTGATGAGTCAGCACTTTGGTGAGTTCTATAAGTCTATGGGGTTTGCCATTCAAGGGTTAGATGTAGCCGAGACGTTTTCGCCCGCGCCTACTGAAGTCTGGCCTTTCTATCATCAGATGGCTTCCAACCTTAATTCACTAAACTTCCCGGCGGCGGCGCTGGAATTTCAGAAATCGGCCCTTCGACTGGCTGACGAGACGGGCTTGCCGTTACTGAAATCCCGCTCCTACGCGCTGCTGGCTTTAATCCATCAGAAACTTCATAACTATCAGGAGGCGGTCAGGAATAGCGAGCTTGGACTGGCGGAAGCGCAAGCCGTCGAAGACCAGAAAGGCAAGACCAATCTGATCGCGAATTCGACGCTTAATCTGGCGCATCTTTATAGAGAAATGGGCGACTTTCAACAAGCCCTGTCCTATTATAATCGAGCCATTGACCTGCATCAGAAGATGAATCTGCACATCTATGTTGCCGAAGCCCACAGGGGAAAACTGCAATCACTAATCGGGCTGAAAGACGAACAGGCCATTGGCGCAGAGATCAATACATGCCTAAGCCTGCTGGAACAGGATCGGACCAGAATACTGGAAGATAGTAATAGAAGTAACTATTTCGATCTGGGTCAAAGCACTTACGATCTGGCAATTGATTTTACTTATTTCCAGTTGAACGACAGCCGTTTAGCGTTCAGCTATTCGGAATCCTCCCACGCGCGTTCTCTGCTCGACCTCGTGATTGCCGGTGGCAAGATTATCACTGACCGCGACAGAGCCGACGTTCGTGTAAACGCAGTGGCGCGTCCTCTGAGCGTGGCCGAAATACAACAGAGACTGCCCGATCAGTCGCAGCTACTACAGTATGCAGTGCTGGAAGATAAGGTGATCATCTGGGCCATCTCCAGAAACTCGGTCGAAAGCGCTTATCAAGCCGTGACACTGGCCGAGCTTACCAGACAAGTTACCGAGTTCATCGTTGCGATAGCCAAAGCAGCCACAGGCGACAATCAGGAAGTAATCAGCCTCGGAAAATCACTTTATGATCTATTGATACAGCCGATTAAATCCAGGCTGGAACCGGAGCACATGATTTTTATAGTGCCGGATAAGCTTCTCAATTATCTTCCGTTCGGCGCGATGGTTTGCTCGGAATCCGGAAAGTATTTTATTGAAGAATGCATGTCCGGACTCGCCCCAAGTTCCAGCATTATGATCAGTTGTTCTGAGCAGGCCCGCGCGAAGGCGAAGCTACGCGATGAACAAATGTTAGCAATCGGCAATCCCAGTTTCGACCGCGCCAAATTCTCTTCGCTTTCCGATCTGCCGAATGCCGATGTAGAGGCCAGGTCAGTGGCTGGCTTTTACAATACTTCTCTTACGCTCACCGGGCAAGAAGCTCAGTCGCGCATTGTAAAGGCGCTAATGCTTGATGCCGATGTAATCCATTTTGCCGGTCATTATGTTGCGGATGAACGTTCGCCAATGTCATCGAAGCTTCTGTTGTCGAAAGAGGCTTTCAGGAGCGGAGCAGATGGCAAGCCGGACGAGGGGCTGACGGCTTCGGAAATTTACGGCATGAACCTGCGTCGCGCTCGGCTGGTAGTCCTCTCGGCCTGCCAGACAGGGATAGAGCGATATTATCGCGGCGAAGGAGCCATAGGAATCGCGCGCCCTTTTATAAAAGCGGGTGCGCCGGTGGTTGTTGCCAGCCTGTGGCCGGTCGAGTCTCAGCAGGCCGCTCAACTTATGATCGCTTTTCACAGACACCGAAAAGTGGATGGCATGAACGCTATTCGAGCATTACGACAAGCTCAACTCGATATGTTAACCAACCCGGAACCAGTTATGCGAAACCCGCATGCCTGGGGCGCTTTTGTGACCATTGGAGGTTTTGCAGAATTCTAAATCAGGAGAAAACATTATGACTGACATCAAATATAAACCTTGGACAGATGAACCTGATCTTTATACGACAGGACCAACATTCGCGACAATCTATTTCCACGGATTCCTGGCTATGTGTTTCGACGGTGATAAACAATGCGAAGTAGGGGTAAACAGCCGGGCTTCAGATCATCATTTGAATGTGCAGGTGCGTAAGCGGGGGACACTACTACCGTGCGACGCGGTTGAACTGCTCCTTCCAGATGGTTTTGTGGATAGCGCAAACAAACGTACTATGAACATCGAGGTGAAAAATCCCAAGATAGGTGGTGTCTACGTCTATACCCCTGGTTCTCCCGAAGCCCCTGTTGAAGACCCTGTTAATGATCGTTACAGCTACACACACTACAGCTTCGACCTGGAAAGCGACGAAATGCATGGCACGTTGATTAAAAAGTTATCCGATGTCCTATGGCCGAGGTTTCACATTGATAACGGCCTTTTCTATACCTACAAAGTGAGCGAATCGGACTTTAAGTTAAAAAAGAAGAATACCGGCGACCCGGTCAGGGAAAGGATAATCGGGCTTGTGCTGGCCGTTGACATCTATCTTAATCACCTTGGCACTATCGAGTTTAAATGCAATGGCGAAGACGAACCACGTTTAAAATTGATTGAGGACGGTACGGCAAAATATGAAATTGCCATAAGCAACTCTTGTCGAACAACGGCTAAGCCGAAGGTGAGGACCGAGTTCTACAGGTATTACAATCATATAATTGATCCGAGTGATCCAGTGATGTCAGATAGATTTGAATTGGACCTCAAAAACCCAAAGGGTCCACATACCGCCGTAAGATATGGGCCCTGCGATATGGGGGACTTTGATTTTAGCGACCCCGCCCCTTGCTTGCCTGTGACATTTGGCCGAAGCTCAAATCTGGACTAACACAATATTGTGTTGCCGATCAGTTCTCTATATCAATTACACTGTCGAGCCTGGTCATTGCCTTGATCTGCGAGGCTCGGCTTATTCTTGCCGCAGAGCGATCATCGGGTCCACTTTCGTGGCGCGACGCGCTGGCAGGTAAGAAGCCAGAAGCCCCACTGCCATCAGTACGCCTGAAACACTGGCGAAGGTTAAAAAGTCTGTCGCGGGAACCCCGTAAAGCAGGTTCGCCATCAGACGGGTCAGTCCGTATGCGCCCGCCAGTCCCACACCTACGCCTATCAATGTCAACGTCAGCCCCTGGCCGAGAACCAATCGCAAAACATCTGCTGGCTGTGCGCCTAGCGCCATGCGGATGCCAAGCTCGCGCCTGCGAAGCGTGACAGAATAATTCATCACACCATAAACGCCCACCGCCGCCAGTATCAGCGCGAGTGCGGCAAATGCCATCAGCAACGTCATGTTGAAGCGCTGCCCGGAAACCGAATTTGCCAGCACCTGCTCCATCGTCCTTATGTTTCTAAGCGCTTGCTGTTTGTCTATCGCATATATGGCTTTGGAAACGGTCTGGGTGAAGTTTTGAGGATCAGAGGCAGTCCGCACCACAAACGTCATAGACGGGCGCGGAGTCTGTTTATAGGGCATATACATCATCGCCGACACCTCGGTGTCCAACCCCTGTCCCTTCACGTCACCTACCACGCCGACGATCTCGCGCGGCCCTTGCTGAAGGTGAAAAGAAGGCGTCAGCCGCTTGCCTACGGGATCCTCCCCCGGCCAGAATTGGCGTGCCATTGTTTCGCTTATGATTATCGCGGGAACGCTGTTTTCACGATCCTGGTCGGTGAAGAAGCGGCCCTGTCGCAAGGGGATGCCCATCGTGATGAAGTAGTCCTGACTTATATAGCGCGTTAGCGCCATCACCTGCTCCGCGACCGCCGCCCCGGGTCGGCCTTCAACAGTAAAAGGCTGTGTTGATCCACTTCCTGCCAAAGGAAGTGTTGTTGTAACCCCCACGGAAACGACACCCGGCACGGCGCTCACCTGTTCGAGCGCGCGATCAAAGAAAGCCGCCCGCTGCTGAGCGTTAGAGTACTTAACGGGAGATAAGCCGACGCTCATCGTCAATATATTGCTGGCGTTAAATCCCGGGTTTACTTGTTGCAGCTTCCAGAAGCTTCGGATCATGAGACCGGCCCCAATCAATAGGATCAATGACAGAGCCACTTCAGAAATCACCAACGCTTTGCGTGTGCGCTGCTTGACGGAACTGCCGCCGGTTCGGCCTGTCCCTTGTTTCAGAATCGTGCTCGTATCAGCCGTCGAAAATTGAAATGCTGGCGCAATGCCAGCCACAATTCCTGCGCCGACCGAGACCAGCAAGGTAAACCCAAATGCCCATCTGTCTATGCCGATTTCGCTAATATTAGGGAGGCTACCAGCGCTTAATTGCACTAAGAACTTGCCTCCCAAACTAGCGAGCAAAAGGCCAAGTGTGCCTCCCACGGTCGCGAGCAGAACGCTTTCGCTTAGTAGCTGCCGGACAATCCTGGCCCGTCCCGCGCCAAGTGCCATACGAATTGCGATCTCTTTTTGGCGGTTGGCTCCTCTGGCAAGCATTAAGTTGGCGACATTTGCGCAGGCGATCAACAGCACGAAACCTACGGCGCTGAAAAGCACCAGCAGCGCAGGACGAATATCACCGATCAGATCCTCTTGAAGCGGTATCACCACAGCGCCCCAGCCCTTGTTGTCTTCTGGATATTGCTGTTCGAGATTGCTGGAAATCTTGCTCATCTCTGCCTGCGCCTGTGCCAGTGAGACATTCGGGTTTAACCGCGCGATGACCAGATAATCATGAATCGAGCGGGTCTGTTTTTCTTTATCACTCCACGGCAGCGGTATCCATAATTCAGCCTGTTGCGGGAACTCGAATGCGGCTGGCATGATTCCTATAAGCGTGAAACTCTGGCTGTTTAAAGTCAGGGTCTGACCGATCAAATTAGAGTCGGCTCCGAAAGCTCGCTGCCATAGTCCATGGCTAATAACAACTACGTGATTGCTTCCGGGCAGTTCTTCTTCGGACAAAAAGGTGCGACCCTGGCTTGGGCTGGAACGCAGCACTGAAAAGAACTCTGAGGTAACGGCAGCGCCAATGACAGACACAGGATCTTCGCTTGTGCTTAGACTGAAGCCTGCATAAGTGTAAGCTGCCATATGCTCGAAGCTGTCGTTCTGGCTTTTCCAGTCCAGATAGTTCGCCGGTGATACGGAAAAGGTCTTCGAGCCGGGAAAGCTCTCCTGCGGCGGCGTGTGCCAAACATCCATGATTTGTTGGGAGTCAGGGTAGGGCAGGGGCCGAAGCATTAGGTTATTGACTACGCTGAATATCGCTGTGTTAGCGCCGATACCGAGCGCGAGCGACAGCACAGCGACCGTAGTGAAAACCGGGCTCTTGATCAGCATTCTCAAGCCGTAGCGTAAATCCTGCATTAAGTCTTCAATAAAGTTTACACGTCGCATATCCCTGCATCTCTCCTTCTGTTGTTCAATTCCACCCATAGCGCGGAGCGCGGCATAGCGGGCCTCTTCGCGCGACATACCCTGGGCAAGGTTTTCCTCAATCTGTCGTTCAAGGTGATAGCGAAGCTCCTCGTCCAATTCCTGCTCAACTCGCCCGCGACGAAACAGGGAACGCAAGCGAAGCGGGAATGTATAGAACCATCGTTCCAGGTTCATCTCTCATACTCCTGTCAATTCAACTACCTGCGTGATGGCAGCCGACAGCCGCCGCCAGTTGGCCGCTTCTCTCTCCAGTTCCTTGCGTCCGAGGCGCGTCAAAGAGTAATACTTGGCGCGGCGATTGTTTTCACTAGGCTTCCACTCGGCCTTGATCCAGCCCTCCTGTTCAAGCTTATGCAGCGCCGGGTAAAGTGATCCATCGCTGACCTGCAAGACATCGCCGGAAACCTGTTTCAACCGCAGGCTGATCGCCCAGCCATGTAGCGATTCCAGCGCCAACATCTTCAATATTAGAAGGTACAAAGTGCCCTGAACTAAATCCGATGGTTTGCTCATATCTTCCCCTTGGTTACCGAGGGAAGGATATACTTGTTCCTCTCGGTAAGCAAGAGGAGAGGGAATTTCTTGCGGAAAATAGAAGGGAGTTTGGATTCAAAGGGAAAGGGGTGCATCCCGTTGCGGAATGCACCCTGCGATTGCCGGTTCAAATCTTGAACAGGAGCCACTCTATGCAGCGAACACCGAAAGTTTTGTTTTCCAGGTTCGCGATAAGATGGTTGGCCCAGGTGTTGGAATCTCCGAAAGCCACAACGCGCCCGCTACCGAACGGGCGAGCGATAACTGCCGGTCGCCTTGAAGGTGTGGAATCGTCATCGGTCTCTACGACGGTGGCCCAGCCCGCGCCTCCTGAAAGCGAAGAGGCTGCATCCACGTGAAAAGACTTCCAGCCATTCACAATAGGATGCGGCAAGAAATTGCGCTGATAGTCAAACACCACATCGTCGAACTGTCCCGGGGAAAAGTGATTGGTAGGGTCTTGCATGAAGTTGTTGTCGTCGTTGGCTCCGAACAGGTTGAGCACCTCTCGTGTGGGTACTGACCAGGGAGCATTGCCGAAATCTTGCACGATCAGCAGACCGCCGCCGCCGTTGACGAAATCAACTATAGCCTGCTTCTCTGCCGCGGTATAACTGGCGTGAACCATTGCGACCACAAACACATGGTATTGCTGCAGGGCGGCAAGTGTAACGGTAGCCGCTGTGTGATGGGCCACCGTGTAACCCGCGCCGACTATGGCGGCTTCATACTGAGTCCAATCTCCTACCGCACCGGGTCTGCATCCATGCGTATCATCAAATAGCACCTTCGAGCGAGGGGGCGGCGGTTCGGAAGGAACAGTTACCTGATTCGATTCGCCCACCAGTTCGGCTGTAGTGAGTCCCTTGGCGCTATCGGCAAAATGCAGAACGTTAATTACAGCCTGTGCCGAGACGTCAATCAGGCCGTAGCCAAAATCATCCTTTGGAAAAGGATACTCCTGAGTACAGCCGGGCTTAATAGATACCCGCTTCTTCTCTACAGGTTTGCAGTTCTGACCGTAGAATATGATCTGGCCGGTGAGGGTTGCGCCATTGGGATTTGAGACAAAAACTGAACCACCCATTTTGTCATGACCGAGAGGCGCAGTGCGATAGCCAAAGCCGTAGGTACGAGACTTTTCATTCTTCCATTCGTAGAGGTTGTCTCGGCCCGCAAGCTCGCCACCTACTATGGCGATGTCATCCTTTCTGGCGTACAGAAGATGAATAATCAATTCGCCTTCTTTGACCAACACCAGACAAAAAGCGGCGTGCTCAGGTTCGATAGCCCGTAACCTTATAGAGCGTGTGCAATTGGACTTGAGTTCAAATTCCAGCTTCTTTGTAACTTTGCATTCTTTTCCAAACACCATCACCTGCACACTCACCGTATTAGGGTTAGGGTTGGAAATCAGATACTCTGTATCAGCACCATCGCGGGTGTAATACGGTAAAGCATAAGCTCGCAGAGTGCGGGCAGCCAGGATGTTATCGGCCAGTTTCAACTCTCTTAAACCGACAGCCGGGGCCGCTTTCTTTTGCGATGAAGATTTCTTAGGCATTTCATTCTCCTTTCAATAAACTCGTCGTTTGTTATGCATGTAGCGCGGGTTAACTATGTTGTTAGACCCGTTTCAAATCATGGTTGAATGTCTCTTTTTTGACATGCAATAGGCGGTAGCGGGCAAGAGGTAGGCACAAGGTGGGAACCAGGTGCTTTGGGTGATATTCATAGCTCACAGCCTCACTTCAACTTCTATTTCTCTGTGTCACTAAATAAAGACGTAAAGCAGTCTCTCAGTAATGCAGTTTTGCGCAAAGAGGTCTGATTTACATTGCCACCCGTATGGGTGGTGATTTCATTTCGCCGAGCCCTTATACTTCCGCCCCGTAGGAGTAAACAGAGAGTAAGCATTGCGCATCAGATGCTGCCGACGACGGCTGTCGCTACGCAGTTCGACGAAGCGCGACATATATTCAGGAGGACTGACATGGGACTTGATAGAGAACGAGGCGTTGCATTGCTGAGGGCGTATTTCCCGGCTAAAGGTACATTCGGCCAGGGTACTGTAGGGTTTGATCACATAGCGAAGGATTATACGAACATCGGGACGACCTGCGGATTCCCCACTCATTGGATGCTATGGCGATTGGGCTGCTCTGAGAAATCACTGGTCAACCGCTACGAGCCGGACACCGATTTCAAATACACGGATAGCGCGAACCTTAGTAAGATTTTCCACAATCATGCATTCGTAAATGTGCTGTCGAACAAGTCAGCCCGGGAGCAGTTCCTGAGCGGAGCAATCTATCCCAAACCAGGCGATACGATCTTCATCTCAGAAGGGGAGGTAATGGTTGACGTGACGACCACTAATGAATTTGGCGTGAGCGAGACTCACAAGGAGAAAAGATATAAAGAACATGTTTACCAGGTGCTTGGGGGGAAAACCGGCACGGCGAAAGACAAGATGACGTGGGAAGTTGCCAATTCGGGGCAGGGGTTAGTGGGCAAACAAGAGGCCGAGATTTTAGGCAGTCGCGGCGTAGAGAAAAGGGGCGACGCGTGGTACGACACCAAGGATAGCCGCCAGTTTTATGGGTGGTTGGATATAGATAAACTGTCGGCAGGGACTGCGCCTAAAGTGCCCAAAGATGATCCTCTGGCTGCCCACAGTTCAGATTCGAGCGCCGGGCCGCCGACGCCGAATAATGTTATCGGCGTCTGGAAACTCAGCAACGGCCAGTGCTACATGTTTTATAAAGGGCATCGCGTATTTCGGCTCGCATCCGGCAATATGCAGATGATCATAGATGCGGGCTTCTGGTTTCCAGAGTTTGGAGAGATCCGCGTGAAATGGGAAAGCAAAACGGCTCTGGATGTAATCAAGATCAAAGGGGATACTGCAAGCGGGCAGAGCGAGGAGGGCAACTTCACAGCCATCAAAACGCTGACAACCGAGATTGTCATGAAAACTTTTCAGGAAAACCGAGGGAGCGGAGTGAGCGACAAAGCGCGCCAGACGACCACGGCTGGCAGAGGGTAAGTTGAATCGCCTTTAGCAATTTCGTCTCTGTTGACGTCGGCCAGGTAATGCTTTCAATTATGGCTTCTCGAAGATCAGAAAATACATCTTCTTGCCATACTCCTGGTCGTAGAATCCTGGCCGACGTTCTTTGAAGACGAACCCGTTGCGGGTGATCTCTTCGCGCACCAGTTCGAGTGGGATGGCGTGCAACCTGTGATAGGTGGTTCTGAGCTTGCCCGACGATGCTTCGCCGTCAATGATCCCAAGTCGCCCGCCCGATTTCAGCGCGCGAAAGACCGCCTGCATAATCTGGTCGTACTTGCGGAATTCATGATAGGTGTCAACGATCAAGACTTCGTCGAGATCAGACGGCAGGCGCGGGTCGTCTTCCGCGCTCAAGATAGGTTCCACCTGTTGCAGGTTTTCGCGTTCCTTGCGCTGCCGCACTTTATTGATTGCCTCCTGGTCGATGTCTACGGCATAGACTTTACCTTCCGTGCCCACGCGAGCGGCCAGGCGAAAAGTGAAATAGCCGAAGCCACTGCCGATGTCCGCCACGCGATGGCCCGGCCTCACCGCCAAAGCGTCCATAACTTCTGCGGGCCGTTGCCACGCGTCACGCTTGCGGCTACGTTCTGATTCCTGCTCGGGCGCTGGTTTCTTGTCGCCGGTTATCCGCTTGTAAATAAAATTACTGGGCGGCTGTGTATGCACAAAGCCGACCCCTTCTTGCCTCCCCTCAAGCGTGTTTCCCTCCACCAGCTTGGCTGTGTAAAGCATGACCCCTGCGCCTCTGCCGTTGCGAACTCCCCATTGCAATGTCTGTCCTTCGAGAACCTGAACGAAATGAATTTCCAGTTGAAAAGGCGGCGCGCTGGGAGGGGTCACTGCACATTGAGCGCGAACCACACCATCTTTTACCTCAAATGTGATAACCCATTTAGCGCCATCCTGACTTCTTTCCCAAGTGCCGAGAAAAGGCTTCATCTTCTCAACATCGGGCGGCGGCAACTTCGCCCACTCCGTAATTCTTGGATCAGGCCCCCCTTTCTTAATCGCCGCTTCCGCATCCGCAATTATTCGTTTCGTCGTCGGTGATTCACCGTAAAGCGCCACGGCGCGTTGAATGAGTTTGAGCGCTTCAGCTCCCTCATGCTGTTGTGCGTTCCGCGTGGCAGACCTCAGAAGTACTTGCTGAGGGATGTCCACCTGATAGCCATAAGCTTCCGATAGACCCTTGTACTTTGCTTCCAGCACCGGCAGTTTTGCGTCTTTGTTCGCAGGCGTGTAGTCGTGAAAGAGGCGCTTGAGACCTTCGTAGATGCCTTTGTATGCCATCGCTTCGTGCGTCTCGTCTGTGATTTCGACGCGCGCGCCATAGAATCCTTTCGGCGCTGCCTCGACGAGCGACGGCCATTCCTTCAGCCAGCCAAGCTGCCCTTCAATCGTCACCAGCCGCCCGCGATAATTCGAGTCTTTGGTGATTAGCGTTCGAGCTTTCTCCATGAGCGGGCGAGCCTCAACAAAGCTCGCCAACGGCGCGTCCATCGAGAGATACCATTGAAATACCTTTGGTCGCGCGGTCAACGCATAATGCACAAACAATCCGCCCTGCGAATGGCCGACCAGTATCCGCAGCGGCTGTGTGCGATACCTCTGCTCAACGACGGGTATGAGTTCATCTGCGAGGAACGCCAGGAAATTCTCCTCGCCGCCTTTGCCGTACATCTGCGGGATAGGCATGTCACGATTGCGGTCGGTATTGATAACCGCGACGACCAGCGCTTCGGGCATTTGCGGAAACTCGGAATAGCCGGTCATAAATTGCACGGCGCTCGCAGTGGCCGGACCAGTGCCTTCACCGTCAAGCGTGTAGATGACCGGAAGCGAAAGTTTCGAGTTGGCATAAGAATGCGGCACGTAGACGCGAATCTCGCGGTCTTCTCCGAGCCGCTTTGAATGGATTCGCCACGTCTCGCCAATCGTTATCGGAGCGCTGGAAACTTGCGCTGCACTTTGCGCCTCTAACGTACAAACGCCTGTCAGCGCCAACAAAGCAAAACCAAATATCAAAGATGATTTCATATTGCTCAACTCGCTCCCGCGCCGAGCCATTGCTCAAGCTGCTCCCTGCGGCTGCGGCTCAGTTTCAGTTCTGTGCCATCGCGGAGAATGACCAGATGATCGCCGTTGAAATGCGTGTGCAATTCTTTGACGCGATCTAGATTGACGATGGTCGAGCGATGAATCCGCGCGAACTGTTCTGGATTCAAGGCCGCTTCCAATTCGTTCATCGTCTGACGCAGCAGGTGCGCTCTATCGCCGATGTGCAGCCGGACATAGTTGTCATAAGCTTCGACCCAATCAATCTCTTCAGTGCGAATGAAGATCACACGGCCTGCTGTTTTGACCATCAGCCGCGACAGGTATCGCAGCGGCGGCGCATCCGGCCTGACCTCGCGTGTTCCCATCAACGTCAACAATTTTCGGCCCAGTTCGCTTGCGTCTTGTTGCTCAATCTGCCGCCTCGCCTGCGCCAGAGCTTTGTGAAAACGCGCATCGTCGAAAGGCTTCAGCAAATAATCCAACGCGCTGACCTCGAAAGCCTTCAACGCATATTGGTCATAGGCTGTAACAAAGATGATGACAGGTAACGGCTGATCCGTGAGCTGTTCCAATACCTCGAAACCATTCATCTCCGGCATCTGCACATCGAGAAAGATCAGGTCGGGTTCGAGCGCGCGAATATACTCGACGGCGTCGCGCCCATTGCCGCATTCTTTTACGAGTTCGATGTCCGGGACGGCTTTTAGCAAGGCGCGCAGGTTGCGCCGCGCGGGCGGTTCGTCGTCCACAATCATCGCTTTGATCTTTCTACTGTGCGTGCTGGTCATCGTCGTCAAAAGTTGAAACCAGATGCAGCGGTATAGTTAATAAAGCCTCTACGCCGCCTTGTTCCCGGTTGCGCACCTCAAACGCAAAGTCCGGCCCATAGAGTTGTTGCAACCTTGCTTTCGTGTTCAACAAGCCTACGCCTTTGCTGCTTGCCATGTGCCAGTCTTCAGGCAATCCGACGCCATCGTCGCAAACGCTTAACTCAAGTCGCGCATTGATTCGCTGCGCCGACAATGAGACTGAGCCTGGAGCAGCGCGAGGCCCAAGCCCGTGCCGGATGGCGTTTTCGACTAGCGGCTGTGTAATGAGGTTAGGCACCAACGCATCCAAAGTTTCCGGCTCTGCATTGATGCTCACCTGCAATCGGTCGGAAAAACGAATTTGTTGAAGCTTCAGATATAGCTCCAGCCATTCCAGTTCTTCGCCGAGCCGCACTTCCTGCTTGCCCGCGTTGTCGAGCGTCTGACGCAACAGATCGCTCAGCCCGACCAGCATTTCAACAGCGGCGGCGTTGTCGTTATCGCGCACCAATCCGGTAATCCCGTTCAACGTATTGAAAAGAAAATGCGGATGCAATTGCATCTTCAGCATCTGTAACTCGGCCTGAGCAAGTTGCGCTTCAAGTTGTGACGCGCGCAACTGGCGCTCGCGGAATTGCCTGTAATAATCCAGCGCGCTGCCAATCCCTAAGATCAGACCGTAAAACAAGGCGCAAAACGGCAGGTCGCGCAACCACCAGTAAGTCAGCAACACAGTCAATTGCTGCTCGGCGAGCGGTTGATCGGTTTGCATAATCAGCCACATCGTCAACACAACCATGAATGAATGCGCAGCGCACAACAGAATGACGGCAACCAGATGCACAGGTATCGCGCGCTTCAACTTGCCTCGTTCGAGCGGCCATCGACGGCGTAACCATAACGCTACCGGCGCAAGCGCAGCCCAGACGAGCCAGATCGCAAGCTGTGATAAAAACTGCCGCAATACTATGTTCGACGTCCCCTGCGGCGGCGGTCCAGTGCGACGCAGCCGAGGTAATTCGACCAGAAACGTGCCTGCGGAAAACAGGCCGAGCGCGAGCCAGAACAAAAAGAACGAAACCCAAATTGTCCCGCGTTTCGGCATGAACCCGGCTGCAACGAAATTTGACAATAAGCTCTTCTCCTTTTGTCGGGCTACTTTCATGGCCGGTTTCAGTCACACACTATACGCGGTTTCAAATGAGTACTCTGCCGTATTGTGGCGAAACGCGCAAATTTTGCCGTGAACTGTGGCTGGGAGTGGCGAAACTTTAGAATCAGTTCACCGCAGAGACGCAGAGGACGCAGAGGGGGCGCAGAGGCTAAGAGGCAGTAGCCCGCGCGTAAGCAAGGGCTAATCTGCGCCCTCCCTGACGGTCGGGCTACCGCCATCTCTCTGCGTCCTCTGCGTCTCTGCGGTGAACTGACTTTCAAATTTGATAACCTCGTAATCAAGTTTTGCGATAAAATCATTAATTGACTAGACGCATCAACTACCAATAAAAGGCCTGTTTGTGAAATTGATCTCCGATTATTTCGACCTCGCCGTAGACACATTCGATGAAGGTTATCTCGACCCGAAGCGCCGCTATCATCTGATCAGACGACGCGACGTAATAATCGAAGAGTTGGAACGGCTCGGTTGTGTACCGGGCGACGGCCCGTGGCTGGATGCCGGGTGCGGGGCTGGCGTATTGGCCTTCGAGGTTGCGGCCAGGGATTTCTATATCCTCGGCGTTGATCTTTCAATGAATATGATCAAACGCTGTCTGGCAAATGCCGGTCGCTTTGGCCTTTCAAGCAGTACCGATTTTCAGGTCGGCGATTTGGAATCGCTGCCATATGCCGATAGTTCTCTCGGAGGCATTATCTGTTCCGGTGTCATAGAGTATTGCGAAGAACCAGAGATTGTTTTGGACGAGTTCGCGAGAGTGCTTCGTCCGGGCGCGCCTATAATAATCACATTCAACAATGCGCTCAGTCCTTACAGGTGGGTATCCGGCCCGGTCAAAAGATTTCTGCAGCGACTCATCAGAGGAAAGACATCGCTCCCTGAAAATCAAGCTTACGCGTTTCGTCGCGCTCGTCGCCTCTTAGCGACAGCCGGAATATCAGTTGTCGGCTGGCGATTCCACACCTTTGCTTGTCGAGTGAGGGAATCGTGGATTCCGCCTTTGAAAATTGCTCGCAGGCTTGAGATACTATCACGTATCCCGGTCGTTCGCGGTCTGGGATGGGGATTGGTGATTGTAGGACGCCGCACAAACTCCGTTCATTATCATTAAATCTTTGTCGAGCACTGGGTGAGTTCATATGCGTAGTTTTCAATACTCAAAACATTTTGAGGACTTGATCAATGCCTTCAATCAAGAGCATATGGGCTTGCCGAATTATGAACAGTATTTGAAAGATCATCTCGGTGGCCCTGACAGCCGACTGGTTCGATTTACAAATTACATGTGCCCCGAAATTGAATACCACTGCGGCAAGTTGAGGTCTAAGAGAGTCTTGGATTTTGGGTGCGGAACAGGGGCAACCACTGCGGCACTCATGCAATTTTGTGATGAGGTAGTAGCCTTTGACAAAGATCAAGAAAGCATTGACATATGCAAGCAGCGAATCCGCGAGCACGGTTTCAAAAACAGTCCGGCATTTTACTCTGCTGACGATATTGATAAGGTCAAAGACGAACTCGGAACTTTTGACCTCATATTAGCCAATGATGTTATCGAGCATATACCGCTGACGCGGCCAGGGTTAAGGAAGAAAATAATCAAGACTCTGTTTCACTTATTAAAGCCACAAGGGCGTTTGTTCATTAACAGCTCTCCCAATCGGTTATACCCATTTGATTTCCACACGACTCAACTATGGTGGCTCCCCTGGTCGAGTCCCGGCTCGCAGTGGGCCTATACGCGCGCGCGAAGAAAAGGCCGACACACGGTTTTCCGCCGGATAAGCGAAGGGTCTTTGGGGCTTGAGGAGTGCGGCACGTGGGGCATTACATATTGGGAGATCATGAACTATCTTGGTGAAGAAGGATGCGTTTGTTTAAACACAATCAAAGGGCACGATAGGCATATCTTCTATACTTCACACGGAAGCTGGAAGCGATCAGTTTTTGAATTCCTGATCTATCGCTTAGGAGTGAAGCTATTGGATGCGCCGATCACTGCCTTTACTCCTTTCATCAACAATCTGGTGATCGAGAAGCAATAGCGGGGCGCTTTCTTCTATACAAACTTTTCTGCGAGCAAACGGCAATGCAGACTAAAGCTCTCATCCTCACACCGATTTACCCATGGCCGGGTGATCCTTACGAAGGCATATTCATCCATAACCAGATAATGAATCTCGCGCGTCAGGGTGTGAAGTGTCGCATTCTGACTTACAGGCCGGGGCCTCCGGGTTTTCCCGACTGGATCGCGCGCTTCTCATGGTTGCGCCATCCCCGGCGATGGGTCTTTCGATCTCATGAAAGCAATGGAGTCAGCATTGCTCACACTTTTTATTCCCAGCAACGAATGCGCAGTGATGACATTATTCCTTCCATCGCAGAGGCGCTCATCCGATTTATCAAAACGCACCCTGATCACAGGGAAGTTAACGTCGTCTATGCTCACTGGCTTTGGACAGGCGGGGCGGCTGGGCTTATGCTGCGCGATTATTTTGGCTGGCCTGTCGTAGCCATTGCTCGTGGCAGCGAAATGCATTATTGGCAAACGATACATCCGCACTGTCTGCCTTATGTCAAGCGCGTGATTTATGAAGCCGATACGGTTGTGGCAAACTGCGAAGGGCTGCGCCATCAAGCTGAAAAGCTTGCGCCGGATTACGCAGGCCGTATCGAAGTGGTTTATAACGGATGCAATGCGGAGAAATTCCGACCGACTAAAGACAAGCTCGCCGTCAGACGCAGACTCGGGTTTGATGCACAGTCTCGATTGCTCTTGTTTTGCGGCTCGATAATCGAACGTAAGGGCATCTATGAGTTGGCCGAAGCGTGGAATAGTTTCGCGTCGGTTCATCGCGAATGGCAACTGATCGCCGTTGGCCGCATCGTAGATCGAACGCTGGCAAAGCTCTTGAAGCAAGCAAGCAAGGGGCGCGTGCATCTGGCAGGCCCTGTTTCGCACGAACGCGTGAAGATGTTTATGCAAGCCGCGGATGCTTATATCCAGCCGAGCCGGTTCGAAGGACTGGCCAATGCGACGATGGAAGCCATGGCGACGGGATTGCCTGTAATAGCAACCGACACAAACGGCCAAAGAGAATTGATCTGCAACGATGTCAATGGCTGGCTGGTCCCGCCCGGCGATGCAGTGGCTCTTACGGCATCGCTTGAGGCGATGGTCGAAGATCCGCAGCGGGCGCAGCAATTTGGTTTAGCCGCGCGCCGGACGATTGAGTCTAAATTTGATCCCGTATGCGAAGCAAAGCGATTGGCCACAATCCTTGAACATCGCGCTAAAGAGAAACGAGCCGAGATAACTCTCCAGCCAACTGTAAAGACCTTATAATATTTTCGTCGGTTTATCCTGTGGTGATGATGGCGATCACAACGCTGCCTTATATAGAGCTACGAGCTTGCCCCATGCGCGTTCAGCGTCTGCCTTGTTGTCAGCGGCACGGCTATCGGGCACGCACCAGCCGTGCAGTGCGTTTGGATAGACTTCGATCTCCGCAAAAACCTTCGCCGCCGCGAATGCCTCTTTGAGCTTATTCTTCACATCAGGCTCGCGCTTGTCGTCATCCGACGCGATTGCAAAATACAGGCGCGCCTTGATCTTCGGCGCGAGCAGGTGTGGGCTGTTTGGCTTGTCTGTGACCAGAAAGCCGCCGTGGAACGAAACTCCGGCACCCACACGGTCGGGCAACGCCGCAGCGGTCTTTATAACGTAAGCCCCGCCCAGGCAATAACCGTGCGTCCCGATCTTTTTCTTTTTGTTCACCTGCCGTTGCGCGTCCAGGAACGCTATGTAAGCGACAGCGTCTCTCTCTGCCGCGCCAGGCGCGAAGAAAGGCGCAACAATTCGCTGATACTTCTCCCTGTCGGCTGGATTCTGATAGTTGAACGACTCGTCGAACACGGGAGCCTTGGCAGCACGGTAGAGATGATTCGGCACGAGCACCGAATACCCTTCGGCAGCGATGCGTTTGCCGAGGTCGCGTATCACCGGACGCAAGCCCAGCGAATCCGGCCAAATCAGCACTCCGGGATGAGAGCCTTTCGGTGGGTGAATGAAGACCGCGTCGCAGATGCCGTCCGGCGTTTTGACCTCGACGTTATTCTCGATGACTTGAAGTTCTTTGCCCGACGCCGAAGCAGTAGCAGCGCCAAGACCGGCGGCCAGGGTTAAGGCAACGAAGACCCGGCGTGACAGGTCGCCAGGCGATTCGTCATTACGTTCCTGATCTTTCTTTTCGTCCGTCATTGAACCATACTCATCAACTGATCTTAGCAAGTCGGCTCGGTTTATAGCACAATCTTTGTTATATGCAAAACCCGCTGATGAGAACAATCCGCCTCACGTATCTTTCGCCGTGTTACAACCTTTCGGGCACTTCCAGTAACCCTTTGGCAGCCTCAGCCCCTTTGATGCGACATGCCATATCGCTTCACATTTGCAGCATTTCAGCGTCAATGGGTTTGCGCTGAGAAGTGTGACGCCAACTTTCTTCAGTTGATAGTCACTGACTTCATAAGGTCCTGTCATGATATACCCTAGCCCGTCTTACTCGTTCTGAATAATTACGATGTATGGCTGCGAAACAGGGTTGGTGTGAAAGATATTAAGAAACCATTGCGCCTCGGCCTTAGAGCAAATTGCAATTGGGTATACTGCACAGTACCGCGAGCGGGTCGCGTTGTGAGACTACCCGCTCGCGGTACTGTAACTGACGCATCCCCTACATTCATTCGCAAATCGCTCTGGCTCTCATCCGGTTAAACAGCCGATTAATCGAATACTGCTCAAAGGGCCATGACTGGCTTAGACATCCGAATCTTATCTGGTGTATCTTGAGCAGAGTATGTATGACCTGATCATAATTGGCGCAGGCCCCGGCGGAATCGCTCTTGCGGCAGAAGCTCGCGCTTCAGGCATTGATCCGTCTCGAACGCTCATTCTGGAAAAGGGCGCAACTCATAATTGGGCAATCAGGCAACTCTACCCTGAGCAGAAGCTCACTACGGCCAATTACAAAGGATTCGAGCCGCAATGCGAAGGGCTGCTTTGCATAACCGATATGACGAAATCAGAGACTATCGATTTTTTTGATGAAGTCATCGAGGGCTACGAGATTACTATTCAATACGGCGCAGAGGTTTATGCCGCGCATCAGATCGAAAACCAGTCCGGCATGCGGTTTCGTATTGAATCCTCAATTGGATCATACGAGACCAAAGTTCTGGCTGTCGCCATAGGCATATTCGGTCGCCCGAACAAGCCGAAGGAGTATCGCTTTCCACTCTCTCTGAAGGAGAGATTACTTTTCGATATGACTTCGCAGGTGATTGAACAGGAGAATGTGCTTGTCGTAGGCGGAGGTGATACAGCCGCAGAGTATGCCCAGTATCTATACATGCAGGGCAATCGCGTTACTCTTTCATACCGGCAGTCGGAATTCACAAGATTGAATGAGCAGAACCGCATTGCTCTCTTTGCAATGGAAGAGAATAAAGAAGTTGAAATACTGCGAAGCTCCAACATCGAACAGTTGGAGGATAAGGATAGTCGCCCGCGAGTTATATTCAAAGAAGAACATTATGAACCGCGCATTTTTGATCGCGTCATCTATGCTCTGGGCGGCAGTACGCCGACGAATTTCCTTAAGATGTTGGGCATAGCCTTTAACGATGAGGGGCCGATATTCGATGAAGCCGGAGCGACGAATGTGGAGGGACTTTATCTGCTCGGAGACCTGGTCGTAGGCAAGGCAGGCGGTTCAATAATAACAGCCTTCAATTCTGCGGTGCGCGCTATGAAACGTATTCGGGCGTTACAGCAGGCGGTGTGAACATGGCTCGCCTGCTAATGCTGTTTGAAAGCGCGGCTCAAGGCTGTTATCGAGGTTCATTTTGGGAAACGCTTGAGCTTCCCATGCCGCAGGTATAATTTATCAAAAACATGCAGATGGACTCTGGCCGCAAGCCATCCGAAAAGACACATTACAACTCCGATGGCGATTTTTTTTAGCGCATCGCGCCAGCGGATCATTCTGACGATATGTTTGCCCGGCGTTTTACCGAAAATGGCGGAGAGCAGGATTCTCAAAATCACTAATCCGATCATCGAAAGAATGGCCAGCCCTATCTTTCCAATTGTGAGATGCTTCTGTATCCATTCAACATTTATCCCGAGAAAAATACTTGCATCTCGCCAATGGTAAAACGCCCAGCTAATTAATGACACAGCCGCGAACAGCAATATCCATTTGAGGATTATAAGAGGGAACCATTGCCGCCAGACCTTGAAGCCCAGGCTGCTGCTGGCTTTAAGCAGCTTCTCCAGATGTTGCTTACGCTTTCCCTGGCCCGCGAGGTCATTATTTATCTCAAGGAATTTCCACTGCCCTGAGACTTTCTTAGTAAACCCGTCAACACACTTTTCATCTCCTTCAAACTGTACACCGGTCATGCGATAACCGCTTGCCATCAATGCGTAGGCCTCTGCTTCGCTGAACGAGTCCAGGTCAGTTCTCACAGCCGCGAGTTGCTGCTGAATATCGGTCGAGATTCCGTAGCTCGTTCTGCCATTCTGATGCAGCTTTCCGCGCTCAAACTCTGATACCTTGAGGTCGTCGGGGCAATCCTTCCAGGGTATAGCCTTTCCCGTGAGTTCCTGTTTTAGATGAATGAACATCAGTCCTTGAAGCAGGGATGCGCCTCTGCGCGCAACCGCGTCGTTGTATTGAATTTCGCGAACGCGCGCCATCGAAATATTGTTGGAGCGCCAGAGTACACTAATCGCTTTACTACTCGGCAGGCTTTCGGGGTCCATCTGACCGCTGGCATCGCTCACCAACAAAACGGTGCAATCCTGTTCAATTAGACTTGCAATGCCCTGGTTGTCATAAACGCCGCCATCCACCAGTCTTACGCTGACGTCTTCGTTGAGTCCTGTGCTTTTGTCCGGATACATGCGGTCAAGTATCAGCGGCTCGAACAGGCCCGGCACGCCGGAGGAAGCCGCGACTGCGTAGCCGAGTCGGAAATCCTTATACCTGTCAGGAGCGGAATTATAGTACATTCGCCGGAGCCTGTAGTTGCTGTCCACTTTGTTGTTGATAGGGGCGGGCGGCTCACCCATGTAAGAAGCCGTAAACTGCCACACATGACCTGTGTTTAAGCTGGTGGCGTTGAGAATCATGATCGGCACCTTATTATTACGCTTCCAGTTATGATTCTTTGGATAGAAGTCTTTATCCAATTCGCCCGTGCGGATAAACGGGTGGATATAAAGCTTAGTGATATAGCGATCTTCCCTCTTAAAGCCCAATGGCCTCGCCAGCAAGGTAGGCAGCCATCGCGGCCCTTCGAATTTGCCTTCTCCGTCATTAATGCGCGAGAACAACTCGCGTTCGTATAGCTCACCAACACGTCTGGTGCGCGAGTAGCCGGGCCAGAAGACCATTTTCAAGTTGGTTGTAAACTCGGCCAGAACCCTGGTGCGGATATTCCTTTGAACGCCTTCAAGAAAGTGTTCTTCAATCTGCTTGACGATATCAATGTAATCTTGAGTCAAGATATCATCATCGTTTTTGCTCTGAAGAAGCTTGCGGAGTTCGAGATAGTAATAAGCCCCGACAATTGAGCCTCCCGATACGCACGATAACGCCTCGACGTGGCGCAGCACGTCCAGTTCGGCCAGCTTCGCCAGCACACCAATATGATAGAGGGAAGCACGGAAGCCGCCGCCAGATAGGGCCAGACCGAATTTGCCACGAAAGGCGCTACGGACTTTCTTGTCGTCGTCTTTCAAAAGAGTTTTCAAGGCTTGCCCGGTTCTTGTCTGCTCAAACTTTTCTTCTGAAATATTCGGTTCATGCTTTAGAAGCGCGAGTCTTGTAAGCTGCCGCGCAGTAGATTCATATTCCCATTCCGGAACCAGCAAGTTTGCGGCTCTGGGCTTGTTCACCAGCCATTCGAGAGCCAGCTTGTAGCGGCCTAATGCGAAGAATGCCTCGCCGACCGTTGCATAAAACCACCATTCTTTTTCAAGCCATGTATACTGCTTGATTAGAGGAGGGACTGATCTGATGATCTCTTTCCTGATTTGCCGTGCATCCTCGCGTCTTCTGTTAGAGATTTCGGAAGTGAGGTTTGCCTTCCTCGCCTCTTCCTCTTCTTCCCGGGCGAGCAGATCGAGTATAAAGGCGGCATTGATTCCCGTATAACCTCTGCCCTCATCAGCCCTCAGTTTTGCCCTCCGAGTTTTCTGAAGATATCCGAGTATGTTTTCACGCTCTCCTTTCGGAGCGCCTTGCGAATAACCTTTCAGATAGTAGAGCAAAGATCGTTCAAGGTTATGACGCTGTCCGTCTGCTTCCCACTTACGCTTGTAGATGGCACCGGCTATGCCAAGCGTTTCCTGGTTTCGCGTGGTCGAAAGGTCTTCAGCAGCTTTTAGTATTTCCAGGGCGCGGTCGAGCCGCCAGGCCAAAGGAAGATCAGGGTCTTTGTAAGTATAGACTGCGCCCTTTTGGAAAAGCTCAAGGTATATGTTGGCCTGTTGAGTTTTGTTTGATTCATTGCGCGCGCGATCCAACAGCCGTCGCGCATAGCCTAATTCTTTGTACCCTGCAAGTTTCTTCGCCAGCTCCAGCATCTCTGCGGGAGTTGACCCTTCCTGGCTGAGAATCTTGACGGCTTTATCCTTATCAGCTTGTCTGATTTCATCGGCTCGCGAGCTGATGTTTTGCGCTAGATTCTTCTGTCCCTCTTGTTTTAGATCCTCTGCCAATGCCTGCAATTCACTAAACGACAAGGTAAGTTTTCCAGAAATAACTTGATTGGCAAGCGTGATCATCTTGCTGGTTTTATCATCCATCGCGGCCATAGATATGGTTTCCTCCCAATTATTCAGAGGTAAAAGAAGCTCGCATGGTAAGTTCCAAGCGTTAACACCCATTTTGTCGTTAGGGGGACAGAGCCAACTCAACAGAAAAGGCTTGTCCTTGAAAGCTCCAGGCAGTACAGGCTGCTGGCATGCCTAACGACCGATGTGACCGGGCGCAACATAGAACTGATTTAACAACGCATCAATCTCGATCCCTGAAGGCAGGCGATATATACCACAAGAGGTAATTCGGTTCAACGTCGTTGAAGACGCGGCGAGATTTAGATGGAGATGACTGAGCGATTGGCTGTCGTTCCAAAGCCATCTCTTTATATATTGCCCTTGTGCATCTCATCAGACAGATAATCCGTGGCCCTCCATGCCAAAGCCAGGATAGTCAGCGTTGGATTCTTCTCGGACGCAGTCGCAAAAGCGCTACCGTCCACAACGTAGAGGTTTTTGACTTCGTGCATCTGGTTGAATTTATTTAAGGCAGACCTTTTCGGATCATCTCCCATTCGGCATGTGCCGTGCTCATGAATAGCGGACCCGTTCTTGTCGGTTTTCCCTCTTTCAAATTCAAACATTTCGGCTTTAGCTTCTTTTAATATCATCTCTACCGTGTCATACATTTCTGAAACCATTTTGCTTTCATTGTCGCCGGTAGAATAAGAGATCTTAGCCAGCGGAACGCCATACTGATCTTGTGGAGTTCCCTCGGTTGTCACATAGTTTTCGGCTCGCGGTAATGTTTCGCCAAATGGATGCAACTCGACCCATGCGGGGTAACGACGCCTGACGTTTTTCTTAAACTCAGAGCCGAATCCATCTATCTGGTTTGCGAAATGGCTCGCGCCGGGATTTACGCAACCTGATCCCCAGAATTGTATTCCGAAACCGCGCAGGTAATCTCGCTTTGCGCCTCGATGGTTGAATCTGGGGAGGTAGATGTGTTCTCCTCCGATCCCATCATCATTGGTAGTCGGTCGCCCGTACAACTCAGGCAAAAATGCTTTGACGTTAATTCGCACCTGTTCGCAGAGATACTTGCCGATAACGCCCGAACTGTTTCCAATTCCGTTCGGGAAGATGTCTGATTTTGAGTTCAGCAGTATCCTTGTTGAATCTATACATGATGCTCCGAGAACAACCACTCTTGCGCGCACCTGATATTCTTGCTTGCTGTACCTGTCAAAGTATTGAACGCCGTTTGCTTTTCCATTCTTATCAACAAGTATGCGCGCAACAACGGCATTGTTTCTTATCTCAAGTTTGCCGGTCTTTGACGCCGGATCAATCAGATAATCTGCCGCGTTGAAAAAACTTGAAGTGTCACACCCGTCTCCGCAGCGTCCGCAATAATGGCACTTGGCAAATCCGTTGTGATTGCGTGTCAGCACTGCTCGTCTTCCGTTAACTATGGGGATGTTTAACCGCCCTGCCGCTTTCTTTAGCAACACCTCTCCGCATCGCAGGTTTGGAGGAGGCAGGTGATACTTACTGCCCGGAAGCACGTCGGAATCGTCCGTGCCGCCGTTGACGCCTATAAGTTGATCTACCTTGTCGTAGTACGGAGCGATATCTTTATAGTTTATGGGCCACGGAATTTCCCAGCCGTCTCGGTCGGCGGATTTGAAATCAAGATCGGAATACCTGAGGCTTACTCTCCCCCACGCATTCGTCTTGCCGCCTATCCCCCATACGCGAACAAGGTCGAAAGGCCGGTCCGGGGAACTTATATAAGGCTGCTCTTTAGTGTTCAAAAAGAATGTTGGAGGGCGCTCGCCCTTGCTGATTCGCTCGCGATAATCGTAGGGGAACATGTGTATCCAGAAATCAGATTTCTTAAAACGCTGGCCCGCGTCCAGCAATAATACCTTTATTCCTTTGCGTGTGAGATTCCATGCGGCCATCCCGCCCGATGCACCAGACCCAATGACAACAATGTCATACACTTTAGATTGTTTGATTACTTCCATTTGATTCCCCGCTTTTCTGCTCGCCTTAGAAACGTTCATCTTTATAACTAAATAATCGTAGAATGGCAATTGCGGAGAGCATTCACCGCAGAGACGCAGGATGGCCGATGATGTGCTTCGCACGCGGCGGACGCAGAGATTACGCAGAGATTTTATTATTACTCTGCGCCCCCTCCGCGTCCTCTGCGTCTCTGCGGTGAATAGGTTCTAAATTCTAAACCTCTATTTATTCAGATTCTTTGCTGTCCGGCTGTTTCATGCATTGGGCTTAGTCCGTATAATAAGGCTGCTTGATACTTTGCTTTTCAGTTGACTGGAAAAGAACGTATGAGTAGGAAGAATCTGGCACGGTTGCTGATCATATTAGCTTTGCCGATAGGCCTGGCCATTGCGCCGCCAGCGCGTCAAGCACAGAAGACTGAAAACACGGACGCATTCAGTAAAACCATTCAGCCTTTCTTAGCGACCAACTGTTACGTGTGTCATAACGCAAGTCTTAAGTCGGGAGAACTCGATCTCGTAGCGTACAAGACGCAAGCTTCGATGATCGAAGACAGAGACAGGTGGGAAAAGGTCTTGCACAAATTGCGCGCGGGAGAGATGCCGCCTAAGGGCAGGCCGCGCCCCGAACGGGGCGAAGTCGAGCATGTCTGTCGCCTGATTGAAAGCGAACTTGAGCGCAGCGATCAATCCGCAAAACCTGACCCCGGTCGCGTAACTGCTCGCCGCCTGAACCGCACCGAATACAATAACACTGTGCGAGACCTGCTCGGCGTAGACCTCAGACCAGCCGATGATTTTCCGCAAGACGATTCAGGTTACGGATTTGACAATATTGGCGATGTGCTTTCGCTATCGCCTGTGCTTATGGAAAAGTACCTGGCGGCGGCAGAGAAAGTGGCGCGAGCAGCCGTCTTCGGCCCTGAGCTATTGAAGCCTACGCTCGCTCGCGGGCGGACAATGGGAAGGAAGATCATTTCCCGCCTCATTCCTTTATCCGATTATGACGCGACAGGATTGAGCCTGCCCAACTCGGTTCACACGACGCACCGTTTTCCGGTAGAAGGCGAGTATAGCATTCGCGCCTTCCTGGGCGGCGTTCGACCGCCCGGCTCAGAGCCGCTTCAACTTTGCCTGTGGATAGATGGCAAGCAAGTTAAGGTAATTGATTTCGACCCCGCAGGCGTAGCCTCATTCGCTTTGGACAGGCAGGAACTCTGGGGCATGGCGCGAGATTTCCGCACAAGAATCACAGCAGGCGATCACTGGATTGCGGTTTCTATCCTGCATTTGTACGATGGGTTGCCGCCTGATTACAAAGGGCCTAACCCGTCAAAGCGGCCCATACCGCCGCCGCCGGAATTCAAGCCGCCGCCTTACCTACCGGCTGAAAAAATCGCGGAACTCAAAAAGGAATTCGACGCCCGTCGAGCGGAAAGGGTGATGGCTAACGACGCTCGCATCAGTTCGCTTGAGGTAGGCGGCCCTTACGATCAGGCAAAGGGGCCTTCGGCTGCGAGTCTGAAGAGCGTCTACACGTGCGGGCATTTCGACGGTCATCACAAGGCTGGATGCGAACGCAAGATCGTGACCGACCTTGCTCACCGCGCATATCGTCGTCCCGTCACTCAGCAGGAAGTCAATCAACTCGTGAGCTTGATTAATATGGCTCGCCGTCAAGGCGACACTTTTGAAGAAGGAATCGTTCTGGCATTGCAGGCCATGTTAGTTTCGCCGCATTTCCTGTTTCGCATCGAGAAGGGACTACCTGCAGCAAGCGCCGATGCAGCGCATCACATCGCCGAGCATGAACTGGCTTCGCGACTCTCCTTTTTCCTCTGGAGCAGCATGCCGGATGAGGAGTTGCTGCGCTGCGCCGATCAGGGCACATTGAAAAAGCCCGAAGTGATGGCTGCTCAGGTGCAGCGCATGTTGAAAGATTCTAAATCGCGTGCGCTGGTTGAAAGCTTCGGCGGTCAGTGGCTTGAATTACGCAAACTCGAATCCGTAAAACCAGACCGGGAGCGTTTCCCGGAATTCGATGAATACTTTCTCAGGTCTATGCGCCGCGAGACGGAATTGTTCTTTGAGAACATCGTGCGCCAGGATTTGAGCATTCTCGATTTTCTTGATGGAAACTATACGTTCTTGAATGAGCGGCTCGCGCAGTTTTACAAGATACCCGGTGTCACCGGGCCGGAATTTCGGAAAGTTGATTTGACAGGCACAGAGCGCGGCGGCGTATTAACACAGGCAAGCGTATTAACTGTTTCGTCTTATGCAACCCGCACCTCGCCCGTTCTGCGCGGAAAATGGATTCTTGAGAACTTCCTGAACTCGCCGCCGCCTCCGCCGCCACCTGATGTGCCCAACCTCGACGAAGCTAAGATAGGCCAGTCTGCTTCGATGCGAGAGCAGTTGGAGCAGCACAGGAAGAACGCAACCTGCGCTTCTTGTCATGCGCGAATGGACCCGCTGGGCTTTGGGTTGGAAAACTTTGACGCCACGGGAGCGTGGCGCACGCAGGATGGGAAATTTCCGATAGACGCTTCCGGCACATTGCCCGACGGTAGATCATTCAATGGGCCGCAGGAATTAAAAGCCATATTGCGAGCCGACCGTTCCGCGTTCACCGAAGGGTTAACCGAAAAGTTGCTCACATACGCTCTGGGGCGTGGACTTGAGCGATATGACAAGCCCGCTGTGAAGAAGATTGCCAGCCGAGTGGCTGCCGAAAATTATCGCTTTTCCAGCCTCGTGCTGGAAATTGTCAAGAGCTTGCCGTTTCAAATGCGCAGAGGAAATTCAAAGACATGATAATCACACGCAAACACCTGCCGCGCCGCACATTTCTTAAAGGTATGGGGACTGCTATTGCGCTGCCGATGCTGGACGGGATGGTGCCTGCTATGGCAACAACGAATGTAGAGGCTCCTGTCCGGCTCGCTCTGGTGTATGTGCCAAACGGCATCGTCATGAAGGACTGGACTCCGAAAACAGCAGGCAAGGATTTTGAATTCACACGCATTCTCAAGCCGCTGGAATCGTTCCGCGAAGATATACTCGTGCTGTCGGGGCTGGATGATCGTAATGGGAACGCGCTGGGCGATGGGCCGGGCGACCATGCCAGAGCGGGCGCTGCCATCCTGACCGGCGTTCATTGCAAGAAGACGGCAGGCGCGGACATTCACAACGGCATTTCAGCAGATCAGGTCGCGGCAAAAGCAATAGGCGATAAGACAAAGTTCGCATCTATCGAACTGGGCTGCGAGGATTCGCGCACCGTAGGCAATTGCGATTCGGGATACAGTTGCGCCTACACCAACAGCATCTCGTGGCGCACAGCGACGACGCCAATGCCTCCTGAGGTCAACCCGCGAATGGCATTTGAGCGGCTGTTTGGAACAGCCGATTATAGTCTCGACGCCGAGACTCGCGCCCGTCGTGCCGGGTATCGCAAGAGCATACTCGATCTGGTTCGTGAAGACACCGAGCAGTTGAGCAAAAGTCTTGGTCAGGCTGACCGTCGCAAGATTGATGAATACCTCTATGCAGTCAGGGAGATCGAAAAGCGTATCGAGAGCGCCGAGAAAGACGATCACGAAGTGAAGCCCGCGATTGAAAAGCCTGCCGGTATACCGTTCACTTTTCCTGAATATGCGAAGCTGATGTTTGACCTTCAAGTGGTCGCATTTCAAGCAGACCTTACTCGCGTCTCGACTCTGATGTTAGGCCGCGAAGGCAGTATGCGTGTTTACCCTGAGATCAATGTTCCAGACCCGCATCACCCGCTTACACATCATCGTAACAACGCAGAGTGGATTGAGAAGGTTGCCAGGATCAACTGCCTCCACACGGAGACGTTCGCCTACTTTTTGGAGAAGCTCAAATCAACAAAGGATGGCGACAGCACATTGCTTGATCATTCGATGGTTGTCTACCTCAGTGGGCTTAGTGACGGCAATCGCCATGCTCACGAAGACCTGCCTGTGCTTGTTGCGGGTCGTGGCGATGGAAGCCTGAAACCGGGGCGGCACATCGTATACAGGAGAGGCACGCCGATGACTAACCTGTACGTGACATTGCTCGACCGCATGGGCGTGCAGCCGGAAAAGATCGGCGACAGCACAGGAAGACTCGAACATCTCACAAGCATTTGAGAACAGCATTCAGTTTTTAGAAGTCCCGTTAGGGACGACCTGTCTATAGTAATGATTAAGCAATTGATTCGTAGCTCCGTAGGAGCGACCTTTTGATTCAGAGGTTGCTCCTACGGAGCTACAGTAAATATTCAGCCTGCTTTAACTATAGACAGGTTGCTCCTACGGAGCTTCTTTCTAAAACAGCCTCTATAAATAAACGCTATGAAACCAACTCTCGCACGATTCGCGATCACACTTTCGATCTTCCTGGTTATAACCGCTCTCGGTCATGCGCAGCAAACACAGGAAAACTATCCGCCGGGGCCGGACTCCAAGCCTCAGCCTGATGTGCCGAAGGGCGAAGTGCTCAAGTTCACCTTTGATCAGTCGAAGATTTTTCCAGGTACCTGGCGCGAGTACTGGGTGTACGTGCCCGCGCAGTATACGCCTGACAAGCCTGCGTGTCTTTATGTGAATCAGGATGGAATCCAGTGGCAAGCGCCAACGGTCTTTGACAATCTCATCTACAAAAAAGAGATGCCCGTGACTATCGGCGTGTTCGTGATGCACGGGCGCGCGAAAGCCACAGACGACAATACCGCGCTCGACCGTTTCAATCGCAGCTATGAATACGATGGCCTCGGCGATAACTATATTCGTTTCCTCACGGAAGAACTTCTCCCCGAAGTCGAAACGAAAAAGACTTCCGACAGGCGACCCATACGCCTCTCGCACAACGGAAATGACCGCGCTATCGGCGGCTCGTCGAGCGGCGCAATCTGCGCCTTCACGGCGGCCTGGGAGCGCCCACATGAGTTCAGCCGCGTCTTCAGCGCGATTGGCACTTATGTGGGCTTGCGCGGCGGCGACCGTTATCACACGCTCATCCGCAAGTTCGAGCCGAAACCGATTCGCATCTATCTGCAAGATGGCTCGAATGACCTCAACATCTACGCGGGCGACTGGTGGATGGCGAACCAGACAATGGAGCGCGCGCTCACTTTCGCGGGTTATGAATTAAATCATATCTGGGGCGATGGCGCTCATAACGGCAATCACGGCACGGCCATCTTTCCCGATGCGATGCGCTGGCTCTGGAAGGATTGGCCGCAGCCTGTGAAGGCCGGGCGGTCGAAGAACAACACGCTCGATACGATTCTGGTTCCGGGCGAAGGCTGGCATCTCGTGGGGGAAGGATACAGGTCTGCGGACGGTCCAGCCGTAAATCAAAAGGGCGAAGTCTACTTCAATGATGTGGCGAACAATAAGACTTATAAAGTCGGACTTGATGGCAATATGATCACATCTGCCGCCAATTCAAAGAAGCGCAACAGGCAGGCGTTCGGCCCTGATGAGCGGCTCTATGCTCTTATAGAAGGTGGCAAAAAAATCGTCGCTTATGATACGGCAGGCAAAGCGAAAGTCGTTGCTGATGGACTGAGCGGCAATGATCTGATTGTCGCAAGCAACGGAAATATCTATGTCACGAGCGGAACAGGGATAGGGCTCATCAAACCGAGCGGCGAAAAGAAAATCGTAGACATGGGACTGAACTACGCAAAGGGCGTCACGCTGTCGCCCGACCAGACTTTGCTTTACGTTGACGATTCGCGTTCGCACTGGGTCTACAGCTACCAGATTCGACCGGACGGCGCGCTTCAATTTAAGCAGCGTTATTACTGGCTTCATGTTCCTGACACGTCGGACGACAGCGGCGCAGACGGCATGTGCGTAGATCGTGACGGGCGGCTTTACGTCGCATCGCAGGTCGGCATACAAATCTGCGATCAGGCGGGACGTGTAAATTGCATACTTTCGCCGCCGGGCGGCAAAGTCTTGAACGTGTCATTCGGCGGCGAGAACTTTGACACGCTTTTCGTAGTCAGCAGCGAAGCAGTTTACAAGCGCAAGCTGAAAGTTAAAGGCGCGCAAGCGTGGGCTGCTCCACTTAAACCAGCCGCGCCGAGATTATGACCGCAGCAAGGGCCATTCAGTTCTCTGAGTTTAAATGTAGATTCACCGCAGAGGCGCAGAGGACGCAGAGTTTACGCAGAGGATAAGCAAATATAAAAACTCTGCGCCGCCTCTGCGTCCTCTGCGCCTCTGCGGTGAATAGGCTCTATATTCAAAGCCTCCTTGAGTTATCGTTTGTCTATTATCTATGATCTATAAGGAAAGGATTTTCATTGCAAGCTTTCAGAAGAAATCTGCTCTGGCCGCTCGCGTGTTTTATAGTTATTGCCGGACAAATTTCTGGTTCGGGATTATCGAACGGCGAAATGGGAGTGAGCTTTGTCAACGTGGCGCGGCAAGCTGGCCTGACGAGCAAAACGATCTATGGCGATGAGCGCAAAAACAAATATCTTCTCGAAACTACAGGATGCGGCGCGGCTTTTATAGATTACGATAATGACGGATGGCAGGATGTCTTTTTAGTCAACGGCACTCGCCTGACAGGTCTGCCGCAAGATCAAACGCCGACCAATCATCTTTACCGCAACAACCGCGATAACACATTCACAGACGTTACTCAAAAGGCAGGGCTGATCCGCACGGGCTGGGGGCAGGGCGTTTGTGTCGGAGATTTCGATAACGACGGGTACGACGATCTGTTTATAAGTTACTTTGGAAAGAACGCGCTGTATCGCAACAACGGCAACGGCGCATTCACGGACGTAGCAGAGCGCGCGGGCGTCGCAAACAATCGCACTCGATGGGGATCGGGCTGCGCATTCCTCGACTATGACCGCGATGGTTATCTTGATCTGTTTGTCGCAAGCTATATAGACCTGGACTTGAAGACGGCCCCGCTGCCTGAAACAGGCCCGTGTCTTTATAAAGGGTTGACTGTGGCTTGCGGCCCTCCCGGTCTAACGGGCGGAGTCAATACGCTATACCGCAATAACGGAAACGGCACCTTCGCAGATGTTTCTGAGAAATCCGGCATAAGAAAAACCAACGGCACTTATGGCCTTGGCGTTCTCGTAGGTGATTTTGATAACGATGGCTGGCTCGACGTTTACGTTGCAAACGATTCGGCTCCGGCTGCGCTTTATCACAATAACAAGAACGGAACGTTCACAGACATAGGCATAGAAGCAGGCTGCGCTTTCAGCATGGACGGCAAGCCGCAGGCAGGCATGGGAGTGTCGGCTGGCGACTATGACCGTGATGGCTGGCTGGACATTTTTAAGACCAATTTCTCCGGCGACACTTCGAGTCTTTATCACAACACGGGCAAAGCCGTGTTTGATGATGCGACGTTCCCCGCAGGTATGGGCCTCACAACGCGCTGGTTAGGGTGGGGCTGCGGTTTTGTTGATGTGGACAATAACGGCTGGCTCGATACTTTTCTGGTCAACGGCCACGTCTACCCGGAGGTCGAAAAGCTGACAACCGAAGCAGGGTATGCACAGCGCAAAGTGCTCTACAAAAATTTGCAGAACGGTCGTTTCGAGGACGTTTCAGATCGCGTGGGCGGAGCCGTTATCGAACCTTCTTCGGCGCGCGGCTGCGCGTTCGGCGATTTCGATAACGATGGTGATACAGACATTCTCATCAATCCCGTGAATGCGCTGCCTGAGCTTTTGCGGTGCGATTCTACAAATCAAAATAACTGGCTCACGATCAAAGCAATCGGCGTGAAATCGAATCGCAGCGCGATTGGCGCGCGAATTAAATGCGTCACCGAAGATGGAAGCCAGATAGACGAAGTGCGCAGCGGCGGCAGTTACTATTCGCAAAATGATCTGCGAGTTCACTTCGGCCTTGGTAAATTTCAGAAAGTGAAATCGCTCGAAATACGCTGGCCGAGCGGGCAGGTGGACAGCGTAAATGATGTTGCCGCCGGTCAGTTTATCACTGTCAAAGAAGGCTCCGGCATAGTGCGAACACCGCCTGCCAGTAAACCTGCAAACAAGTGACGAGCGAGGGCATATATTGAGCCGCACCGATCAGCAATCTTTTATAAACGGTTTAAGCATGAAGCTCCGTAGGAGCGACCTGTCTATAGTAGCAACCGAGCAAGCGATTCGTAGCTCCGTAGGAGCGACCTCTGAGTCAACAGGTCGCTCCTACGGAGCTACAGAGGGTTTTAACAACGCCGATACTATAGACAGGTCGTCCCTGACGGGACTGCTAAAACACGCTCTTATCAAGCTTATCATTCTCATCGCGCTTTTTTGTTTATCTCCGAATTTCGCGCACGGGCAGCGAGCAGGAGCCGCCGCGCAGCATTTCAATCGAGGCATCGCGCTTTTAGGAAAACAGAATATCGAAGGTGCTCTTTCCGAGTTCAAGGCGGCTATAAAACTCAATCCTCGTTACAGTGAAGCTCACAATGCAATGGGGCTTGCGCTGGCGCGAAAGGGCGAAATAAAACTCGCGGTCGAATCTTTCAACAAGGCTATTGAGATTGATCCGCGAGCATACAAAACACACCGCAATCTCGGCAGAGCTTTTCTACAACTTGGTGACCTGGACCATGCGATAGCGGCCTTCAAGCAATCAATCGCATTGAAGCCCGATGACGCAGATGCCCGCGTCATGCTCGGTGCTGCTCTTCAACAGAGCGGGGAAAACGATGCGGCCTTTGCAGAGTACCGTGAAGCCGCGCGATTGAATCCCAACATGGCCGACGCGCGCTTCTATCTTGGATATATGCTTGCTGCGCGCGGTCAGCTTCGAGAGGCCGCGTCCGAGTTTGAAGCTACTGTGAAACTCAAGCCCGATTACGGAGAGGCTTACTACTATCTCGGCACGGCCCGCTGGTTCTCTGATGACACAAAAGGCGCAATCGCCGCGCTCAAGATAGCGGTAAAGCAGATGCCCAATCACGCAGAGTCGCGTTACTATCTGGGCCTTGCGCTCAGAAAAAGCGGCGACCGGCAAGGAGCCATCACCGAACTGACAACAGCCGCGCGCCTCGCGCCTGAGATGGCCGAGCTTCGCTATGCGATGGGGCAGGTTCTACAAGAGAACGAAGAACTGGACGAAGCAATCGAAGCCTTTCGAGCGGTGATAAAACTGAAACCGGGTTTTGTTCAAGCTTATAACGATCTGGGGTTGGCGCTAGTCTCAAAACGTGATCCCGATGGCGCGATAGCCGTCTTCAATGAAGCTCTTAAGATCGAGCCGAATAATATCGTTGCGCATCACAATCTCGGCATGGCTTTCATTCAGAAGAGCGATTATGATGCGGCAGTCGTCGAGTATCGAAAGCTGATAGCGCTCGCGCCTGACAGCAGTGAAGCTCATTACAATCTCGGACTCGCGTTAAAAAATAAAGACCAGTTCACGGATGCGATAACCGAATTGAAGCAAGCCATCGCTTTGCAGCCCGCTTTGCAGGAAGCGCACTACACTTTAGGCGTCATCCTTTTGCAGCAATCCAAACTTGACGAAGCGGCTGCCAGTTTCAGAGCCGCGCTGAAAGCCAAGCCGGATTACGCCGAAGCTCAATATGCGTTGGGCACTGTGCTGCAACAACAGGGCAAAACGGATGAAGCGATAGCTGCTTTCCGCGAAGCTTTGAAGTACGCGCCGAATGCTCCTGAAATTCACAACACGCTCGGCACAACGCTCCGGCAAAAGGGCGACATGGAATCGGCTCGCGTTGAGTTTCAGGAAGCCGCTCGACTGAACAAGAAAAAATCGGATATGCAGGCGGCGATGTTCGCAACCAACACCGGCATAGCGCGACTTAAAGAAGGAAATTTAGACACGGCCATTGAGAGGTTCGAGGCTGCAATCAAGCTTGACCCGGACAGCGCGCAGGCGCATTACAATCTGGCCAAAGCGCTTCAGCAAAAAGGGCAGCGTATCGCCGCCCAGGCCGCGTATCAGAAAGCCCTGCGGCTTGATCCGCGATTGAAGCCTTTGCAGTAGCCAGACCGTGAGCGAGGGCGTTAGTCTACGCCCTCGCTCACGGTCGGGCTACTGCCATATCACTGCTTGATAATCCCGCTGCCTTCTTTGATTGTAATGATCTGATTGACTGGCAAATCTTTGATAGTCTCGGTTTGACCGCTGGGCCAGCGTATCTCTACCTGATCGGCCTTCTTGCTTTCAGACATCCCGAAGTTCAAACGCATGTCATTATGTGAATAGTAACTGGATTGACTGGTGATTTCCTGAACTTGAAGCCGCGCGCCCGCTTTCACGCGAACCCGCGCGCCAATCGCAGAACGATTCGATTTCATGCCGACCAGTTTCAACTTGAGCCAGTTGTTTGCGCCTTTATAGTCGTTGCGCAAAAGCTGAGGCGGCTCGTTCATATTCATCACCAGAACGTCAATGTCGCCGTCATTATCGAAATCCCCGAAAGCGCAGCCGCGACTTGAATGCGGAACTAACACTCCCGGCCCGCACTGCCCGGTTACATCCTTGAATCGCCCGTTCCCAAGATTGCGATAAACTAATCTGGGGCTGCGATGCGGATAATCCTTGAACAGCTTTTCGACTTCGGGGTACACGTTGCCTGTCGCAGTCATAATGTCGAGCCAACTGTCGTTATCGAAATCAACCAGCCCCGTCCCCCATTGAACGTAGCGCGTATGGTCAAAGCCCGCCGCACGCGATGCGTCTTCGAAAAATCCCCGGCCTGTGTTTTTGTATAGCGCGGGAAGATCATCGGCAAAGTGAGTTTTGAAAATATCCTGAAAGCCGTCGCCGTTGTAATCGCCGACCGCAACGCCCATTCCGGCCTGCGCCTGACCGTCTTCGTTGTAGGCCGAACCCGTCTCAAGGGCTACATCGGTGAATGTGCCGTCGCGGTTGTTGCGGTAGAGTATGCTTGCCGTCGAATCACAAGCTACATAAATATCAGGCCAGCCATCATCATTGAAATCGGTTGTCACAGCGGTCATCGCATAACGCTCGCGGACGCGGCTGACGCCCGAACTTTCGGAAACATCGGTGAACGTACCATCGCCGTTGTTGTGATAAAGAAGGTTTGAATCAGTCGGCAGCCCCTTCGGCCCGCAATTGACCGGGATGCCTTTCCACATGCAATTTGCGCCTTTTCCGGGCTCGGGCGCTGTTGCCAGATCGAACTTCAAATAATTCGACACGAACAGGTCGAGATTGCCGTCGCGATCATAATCAATGAATACGCAGCCCGACCCCCACCGCGTGCCCGTCGTCTTGAGCTTGGCCTTCTGTGTGACATCCGCGAATGTGCCGTTGCCGTTGTTGCGATATAAAACGTTCTGTCCCCAGTAAGTGATGAACAGATCATCATATCCATCATTATCGTAATCGCCCGCGCAAACGGCTGATGCCCAGCCCGTGCGCAACAGCCCTGCCTTTTCGGTCACGTCGCTGAAACTGCCGTTGCGATTGTTACGGTATAACCTGTTTGTTGGTTCTTTCCCCTTTGGAAAACCTTCGAGCCTCGTTCCGTTCAGCAGCAGTATGTCCATCCAGCCGTCATTGTCATAATCTATAAAAGCGACGCCGCAGCCATTAGTCTCTATGATGTATTTTTTTTGCGCGACGCCGCCGTAGGTGATCGGAGCATTCAGCCCTGCGCGCTCTGTGATGTCAACGAAAGTAACTGGAAAATCGCTTGCGCTGTTTTCCTGCGCTTCAACAGATGATGGGGGTTCGCATACGAGCAGGACGAGCAATAGAACTCGAATGAGTAGAGAGTTGATGCTAAGAGCGTGTTTTAGCAGTCCCGTCAGGGAGGACCTGTCTATAGTATCGGCGTTGTTAAAACCCTCTGTAGCTCCGTAGGAGCGACCTGTTGACTCAGAGGTCGCTCCTACGGAGCTACGAATCGCTTGCTCGGTTGCTACTATAGACAGGTCGCTCCTACGGAGCTTCTTTCTAAAACATGCTTTTGGATATTTCTGGCTTCGGCGGGCTACCACGTCTATTTCTCCGAGCTTGTGCGCAGGCGATCTGCAAGCTCAAATTCCTTCTTAGCTTCTTCCGGCCTGTTGGTCTGCTGTAGAACCTGAGCGAGCAAGTGATGGGCTGAGAAGTTGTTCGGGTCCATCTTCAGCGCATATCTCAACACGCTCTCCGCGTTCGACATCTCGCCCTTCTTGAGATAGACCTTGCCCAATACTATGTAAGGCGCGCTGAAATCCGAATTCAGCCAGATGGCTTTCAGCAGCGGCGCAATCGCCTCGTCCCACTTGAGTTGACGGCTATACGCCTCGCCGAGCCTGTAGTAAGCCATGGCGAAGGCCGGATTGATAGCTATCTCTTTGCGTAAAAGCTCGATGCCGAGATCAATCTTTGCGTGATATATGGCCAGCTCGCCCAGCAGGAAATTGACCTCAGGCAATTTCGGGTCTAATTCGATGGCCTTTTCAAGCTCCCGCTCTGCGAACTCCTCGAACTGCTGGCGGACCATCATCCGGGCATTTATCAGGTGTGCCGACGCGGAGCCTGGCGCAACTCCGAACATGCGCGCAAACGCCTCGCGCGCTTTGTCGGGATTGTGAGTTTGAATATAGCTGATGCCAAGAGCGTTCGTTATTTCTATGCTGTCGGGAGCCCAGTTCTTCGCCTGTTCGAGATAGGGAATAGATTCTTTCAGTTGTCCGAGCCTGTAGTGAGCAAGCCCCAGAAATTGCGCGGCCTGTTGGTATTGTTTGCTACCTTGCTCTGCCCGTTTGACTGCAAGTGAAAGATACTCGACCGCGCGAGCGTAATCGTTTTTTTGGTAGTGCGCCAGTCCCATCAAATGATTTATTTTTGGTTCCGTTGACTCGGATTTTGGGATGGCTTTCAAAATATCTATGGCCGCATCAACCTTGCCTGCGCTCAAAAGCGCTTGTGCCTGCTCGATTGTGGCTGTCTGACCTTGCACATTCGCGACGGCCAGCGCTATCCAGACATAAAATGATAATAGATGAAATGGAAACTTCCTCATCATACCCAAACCCGAAAAACACTGCATTCTCGCGCCAGATAAGAGTATATCGCCCGAGGCGCACAGGGCAATACCGCGAAGTGTTGCCAAAGGCGAGCGTAAGTTTCCGGTTTACATTTTTGTAAGCCGACTTCTTGACACCTGACTTCTTAAATTGATATACCCTAGACAGCAATCGAGTGGACGCGAAATGAATAATTATCTTTGTGGTAGAAGATAAGGATGCGCAACTCGGCTGCTTAAGGGGCAGTTCAATAAGTCAAAATCAAACCCCGACTTATCACGGGGCCTTCTTCGACGTCCTCAAGTTCTGTGGGAGCAGGTAATCTGGAAATGCAATTTCCAGAGCCTTCAACGTCTCTGTAGCCCGGAAAGTTATCTGGAATGTTTCATGACATCTCGGATTCAAACATAGGCTGGCCGATGTTGATCCAGCCTTTAACTGTCTAGCTCACGATTGTATGCCGATCTTCAAGGAGGCAATACCTTATGTACAAAAGCAAGATACCATTGCTAATACTCAGTCTGCTGCTAACAATGACCGCTCTCTCTGTGAGCGCAAGGGCGCAGGCTGTTTATGGAAGCATCAGTGGCACCGTTACTGATCCAAGCGGAGCAGTAGTTTCCGGAGCGACTGTTACTATCACAAGCGTCGAAAGGAAAACTTCCGATACCGTGACGACGAACGACTCGGGGTTTTATGTCAAGGAGCGATTGCTCCCCGGCAACTATGAGGTGAAGATTGAGGCTCAGGGCTTCAAGCAAGGCCTCGTTTCGTCTGTTAAGGTTGACATTGATTCACAAACCAAAGTGGATGCCGAGCTTCAGGCGGGAGCAGTCAGCGACACGGTTACTGTGACGGCTGCGCAAGGCCAACTGCTCAAGACCGACCGCGCTGACGTGGCTACTACGTTCGAGACTAAACAGATCACCGATCTGCCAATTCTCGACCGCAACTTTACCCGTTTCATTTTGCTCACCCCCGGCACACAGCAGCAGTTGTGGCAGCACGCGGCGAGCGAGAACCCGCAGGGTTCGATTCAAACCATTGTCAACGGCCAGCACTTTAGCGGCACTGGCTATCAACTGGACGGCACTGAGAACCGCGACCCGATTCTTGGCATCATCGTCATTAACCCGAACTTCGAGTCGATTGGCGAAACGAAGATCACTTCGCAAAACTACGACGCCGAGTTCGGTCAGGCAATCGCGGGCGTTGTTTCGGTGCAGACCAAATCCGGCACGAATGGTATTCACGGCAGCCTTTTCGAGTTCCGGCAAAACGACGTGCTGCAAGCGCGCAATCCTTTCTCGCAACCCAACGACGTGCCTGATACGCTGAAGAACCAGTTTGGAGGATCAATCGGCGGTCCCATTATAAAAGACAAATTCTTTTATTTCGGCGACTATCAGGGAACGCGCAGCAAGGTCGGCGGCTCGCGCCTGCTTACAGTCCCGACAAACGCGGCGCGCACAGGGGATTTGAGTGCTTATGGCGTCAACATCTTCGATCCGCTAACGGGCCTGCAGTTCCCAGGCAATAGGATTCCGAACAATCGCCTGTCCCCGCAGGCTCTCAACATCTTAAAGCTGCTTCCTCCGCCCAACGCGGCAGGCAGGGACAACGGCACGCGCGACAATTTCGTTGCGAGCGGCAGCGAGATTTTCAACAACGACACCTTCGATGTTCGCATAGACAATCGGCTCACGGACAATCTGAATGTGTTCGGGCGGTATAGTTTCGCCGATTACAGTATCGACGGCCCCACCGCCTTTGGCCAGGCTGGGGGTCAGGAACTCGTATCGCTTGGCGGCACCTCGAAGGTGCGCAATCACAGCGTTGCCCTCGGCTTCGATTATACGCTGACGCAAAGCATGTTGGTGGACTTCCGTTTCGGATTCTTCAAGTATGGAGTGAACGTGTTGCCGTTTGACTTCGGCACGACCCCGGCGACGGACGCAGGCATTCCGGGCTTGAACTTCGATGATTTCAGCTCCGGCTTATTCGGAGGCTTCGTTCAGGGGGATCGGGGTTTCAACTTCGGGTCCGGCCTCGGAGTCAACCGCTGCAACTGCCCGCTCGATCAACAGGAGAAACAGTTCCAATTGGTCAGCAATCTGTTGAAGACTTCGGGGACTCACACCTTAAAGTTCGGCGTTGACGTTCGCCGCGCTTATAACTTGCGGGTGCCGAGCGACGCGCACCGCGCGGGTGAGCTTGAGTTCAGCCCGCAGCGCACGGGCGGAGCAGGCGCTGAGGGCCTCGGAATCGCTACATTCCTGATTGGCGATGTGACGCGCTTCCGCCGCTACGTCAGCACCAGCATAGATGCCAGAGAGCGGCAGTGGCGTCATTTCTATTACGGGCAAGATACCTGGCGCGCAAGCCAGAAACTCACGCTTACTTATGGTCTGCGATTAGATATTATCAATCCGCAGTCCATAAACGATCCTGGTAATGCTGGCTTCCTCGATTTGAATACCGGTGAAATCAAAACCGTCGGAGTCGGCGATACTGGACTGGACGGTGACGTTGAGAACAGCTTGAACTGGGCTCCGCGTTTGGGCATTGCTTATCAGGTGACCGAGAGGACGGTGATCCGAGCGGGCTATGGACGCAGTTATGACATCGGCGTCTTCGGTTCTCTCTTCGGTCACAGCGTAACGCAGAACCTGCCTGTGCTGGCTGTACAGGAGTTAAACCGCGCAACACAATCAGGGAGCGTCTTCAACCTCGCGCAAGGTCCTCCGGCCTTCACTGCGTTCTTTGGCCTCAATGCCCCTCCCAATAAGGGAGGAGTGCCGAATGCATCGCTGCCATCTAACGGGCGTTTCTTCCTGCCGGATGGCGTCTTCGCGCGGGCGCTTCCCGAAAAGCAGCGGCTGCCTACCGTAGATGCGTGGAACGTAACTGTGCAACACGAGTTGACAAAAACCATTTCGCTGAAGCAGCTTATGTCGGCAACAAAGGCACGCATGTATTCGCTGGCGGCGGCCCGGCCTTCAATATTAACCAGGCTACCCTGGCCGGTTTCGTCCCAAACAGAAATACGAATACCGCTAAACCCTTCTTCCAGAAATTCGGTTGGACGCAAGGCATAGACTTCTTCTGCAACTGCGCAGACAACCGCTACAACGCGCTTCAGACGAAGATCACGAAGCGGTTCAGCAGCGGTTATTCGCTGCTCGCCCATTACACTTATCAGAGGGCGCTATTCAACGATGCCGATCAGTTTATCTTTGATCGTGATCTGAATCGCGGCCCGCAAGACTTTGATCGAACCCACAACTTCGTTTTGTCACAGGTGGCGGAGTTGCCATTCGGACGTGGCAGGCGATTCATGGGTGATGTATCAAAGGGCGTTGACTACATCGTTGGCGGCTGGCAGTTCAACTCGAATACCATGATTCAAAGTGGTCTGCCTTTCAATGTCGGCGTCGATGTCAGCGGAATTTCAGATACAGGTCCGAATCGCCCCGATTTAATCGGTGATCCTAAGATCGGCGAGGGCGGACAAAACCGTTGGTTTGATCCTGCGGCGTTTAGTAAGCCGGCGGTGGGAACATTCGGCAACCTTGAGAGAAACTCGTTGCGCGGACCCGGATACTGGAGAACCGATGCATCGCTGTTCAAGAAATTCGGGTTCGGCGAAACGAAAGAGCTTGAATTCCGCATAGAAGTGGTGAATCTGTTCAACCACGTAAACCTCGGAAACCCGAATGATTTCATTGGTGATCCGGCTAACCCCAACGCCAATGCGGGCGTTATAAACTCGACAACGTATGGCGGATCTGACCCGCAACGTAATTTCCAGTTCGCTTTGAAGTTCAAATTCTAAGCGGACCATTAATTTGAGCCAGCGCTTTCGATGCGCTGGCTCATCATAACTAAAGGGGAGAAGCTCAAACGGGCTTCTCCCTTTCTCTTTATCGTCACGCTGGATTTACTTAGAACGACGCTTGGGGATCGCCACGCCGTCCAACTTCAGCACTTTCGCTTTCTCACTTTCAGGCAGTTCGGCGTATAGCTCTGTGAAGGCGGCATTGGTCCAGCCGAAGCCTATCACGTTCGTCTCGTATCCGAACTTGATCCCCGCGCCTAACTGCGAAGTGCGGCGTTCGAGATCGTACTTCTCGACAATCGTGTTGTGCTCTATGAAGTCTTTCAAAATCATCGAGAGGAAATTGACGGTGATGCGGTCTGCTTCTTTCGCGTATCCGTAGCGGCGCAGTCCCTTGATCGCTATCAACTGCATTGGAGCCCAGCCGAACGGAGCATCCCATTGATTGCCGCTCGCATTAGTGCTGGTCTGTAATCCGCCTGCTCGCTCAAACAGGTGGAGGTTGGCTACAACTCGCGCGGCTTGCTTGCGGTCAGCTATCCCCGCCCACAAAGGATAAAACGTTGTGACAAAGGCGTAGCGCCGCACTCTATTTGCGATGAAGTTGTAATCGTAATAAAGCCCGTCGCCTTCGTCCCACATCAGCCGGTTGATTTTGCGCCCTCGCTCTTCGGCCTTTTGTTTCCAGGCGGCGGCCTCACTCGCGCGGCCAACCAGAGTCAGTATCTCGGCGGTTTCCTGCTCCATTTCGCAGAGCAGGGAATTCAAGCACACAGGGTCGTAATGAATGATGTCAACATTGAACTGACCGAAGCGATTCGACGGGTCAAAACCCGATTCGCGCATCGAACGGTCGCCTTTGTAAAACAGGTCTGTAAGCTCATTCTTCTCTTTATTGTAGTACTGACTCAAATCGTAGTCCTTGATCTCGTGTGTGCGATAGTACTCTTTCACGCGGTCGTAATGAGTCCGGCCCTCTTTATCGCGTTCGTCCGAAATGACTTCAGGCGCAGGGCCTTCGCCGAAGTCATAGTAGCGTGAAAGGCCGGTCTGTGCTGTCAGATGTGGCTCGCTCGTCCAGAAGCGGTAGTATTTTTCTATCGCAGGGACGGTGCTTTTAAGCCAGTTCATGTCCTTCGTCTTTCGGTAGACTCCTAGAATCATCTGCGTGAGAAATGGCGGCTGCGAGCGTGTGAGGTAATAAGTCCGGTTGGCGTTAAGCACTTTCCCGTAGTTCTCTACTTGATAGAGAAAGTTATCAATCATGTTTTTCGCCAGTTCGATCTCGCCGTCTCTGAGCAATCCGACTTGAATGAAGTAACTGTCCCATCCATACATCTCGTTAAAGCGCCCGCCCGGCACTACGTAAGGGTTAGGCAGATAGAGCAGTCCATGCCCCTTGAATCGCGCGCGCATCATCGGGCAGGCGGCGCAATTCGAGTTTACTGAAATCAGCGGCGGACATTTGAGTGTTGAGCGAGGTTGCTATGCGATCTGTGTCTTCGTTGCTCGGCACGTAAACCAGCCATCGCCCGTCTGTAGTCGGTTGAAATTTCGGATCAACAGCCGCCGCTGCAAGTCTGGCGTTCGAACGCATCAACGTGTGCCAACTCTTCTTGATATAGTTTTGTATGGATTGCATTTGCTCCTTTGTCGCCTCGCCTGTAGCGGTCCCGGTTGCCGCCATCGCAGGATTGGGCAGAATTGATAAAAGAATTAAAAGGTTAATCGAGAACTTTTGGAATTTTTGTTTGAGTGTCACCTTTACCCCTCCTTGAATGTTAAAAGAGATCAGCCACGAATTGCACGAATGTTTACGAATGAGCACGAATCATTTAAGTAGTGGGATGCTTATTTCCCTGCGAACGTAAGTATCACCCGCGCCATCGAAAGCGATGGTCAGCAGCGGATCGCGCCCGCTCGCCTCGCTCACTTTCACTCCGCTCGCTTCGCCTATTCGCTGTGGGGTGCGAACTCGCAAAGTGTATGAGCGACCGCCTAAGCCTTCAAGCGTTAATCGAAGCGCATTCTTATCAGCACGCGACCGCAACACGCGCAGCCCTTGATTGCTTTGTCCGGCCAGTAGCGGTTCGGGCTGTAGATAAACCTCTGTGCCTTCATCGTAGGCGTAAACGATCTCCGTAGCGGTTCCTATTGCTTCAACTATAACTTCGTACCGCGCGATATCGCCCGCGCGCACGATCTGGAATTTTTGCTGGCGGCCATTTACTGTGACTGAGCGAATCTGTGCATCCAGCGGGAACGCAGGCGCTACTGTTATTCGCTGAAGGACGGGCCGCGCTCCGTTCCGGTTGTCCGTTGCGCGTCGCGCGATCAGAATTCGCTCGCGACCACGTTCACGCTCAACCGTAAAATCAAAACGGGCGCTGCCTGTCGCGAAATTGCGAACAGAGACTCGCTGCCAGTCGGCAGGTATTTGCGGCGCAAACGAAAGAGCGTTGCCGCCCGCGCCCGCTTCAATTCCAAGCAGCCCGCGCAAAGCTGGCGTTACGACCATCGCCTCAGACCACACTTGATGATGAGACGAGCGACCGAAAGGCGCGTTGAAATCTCCTGACAGCAACTCGGTTACATACCCAAGCGCCCCTGTATAGGTGAGATGTACATTAGCCATCAAAGCTTGATAACCAACGTGCGGACGACCATAGCGGTAAGCCCCCATCGCCGCCCATCCTGTGAACAGCGGCCACACAGACCCGTAATGATATGAGAGCGGATCATAAAGCGAACTGCGATTTGCGATGATTCGCGCGCCCCAGTCCGTCATCATAGCGCCGCTTCCGATGTGATCAATCTCGGATTGCGCGCGCTCGTCATCGAGCGTGCGCCACCACAGCGGCACGGCGGGCAGCACTGTATCTTCATCAATCAGCCGCGCATTGCTGAGCGCGTTCAAACGCAATTGACGGCGTTCGCGGTTCGGCCCCGGCTCTGCCGCGCGAGTTTGCGGCAGCGATGTTGCGAAAGCATAGAAGCCCTGATCTTTAAGCCAGTATGTTTGCTCCATTGCTTTGCGAGTTTTATCACTTTTGGCGCGGGCATCTACGGCGAGCGATTTCTGGTCCACAACTTCGGCCATCTCTGCCAGCCCTGTGAGCGCCTCTACCCATAGTCCCTGCATGTAGATTTCTTCGTGCGGGGGATAGAGCGCCCCGCCTTCGACCCAGCCGTGACCGAATTTAGTGTTTTCGACAAGACTGTTGCCGTCAGTATCGCTTGCGGCGGTGAAGCGATAAGCTTTTATGATCGAATCCCAGTTCTTTTTTATGAAATCCAGATCGCCCGTTGCCCGCCAGTAGTCTGCATGAGCGATGACGTAAAGCGGTGTGGCGTCGGCGCTCGCCCACGGATAGCCGTACTGTTTGAACCATTCGATCAACCCTGCGCTCTGAGATATTTCGTGAGGAATCTTACCGTCTTCGCGCTGGTACTTTTTCAGGAAATCGAGCGCCGTGCGCGTCGCCGCAAAGTCTCCGTAAGAGGTGATGGCGAGCGCCGTCCAGAGCGCATCGCGGCCAAAAAACCATGCGAACCCCGGTCGCTCGCTTTCGCCCGAAGTGCGAAACCCCGCAAGCAAACCTGTGCCGAGCAGTGGGTTCGTCGCAATGCCTTTATCTACGCCGACCTTCGCCCACTCGAACGCCTGGTTGAGCCTCTCGTCAGGCGTATTGATGCTCACAGTCTCACTGGCAAATCGCTTATAGTATTCAACATTTTTTTCATAGAGCGATTCGGCAGAGCCGAGTAATTTATCGTATACGGCTTTCGCCTTGTCGCGACCCTCAATGCTGCCCGCGATGATTATGGGAATGAACTGAGACTTCATCGTTTCAGGAGACACTTCTATAACGAACTGAACGGGAACATCGCGCGGTTCTTCTTGATAGGGCATGACTGAAATATCGCGCGCCGCAGGTGAGCCGATCAAACCGACGAAGCGATTGGTCTCTTCGGATATAGTGTAGACATGTGACCTTTCGTCGAAACCTATGTATCCGGTCATCAACCCCGCGGGCCACATCAATCGAAGCTTAGGTTTGAATGATCCTGTGACCGTCATCGGCAGAGTGCTGTCAACGTCGAGCAGCATCACGATCCCTGAGTCATCAACTGGCGCGAAGATTATCTGGCGCACGGTGAACGCCGCATGAGAGTAAGTGAATATAGTGGCTTCAGGTCGGGCGTTGATTGAAACGGTGATGTCAGGCCCGTGAATGTCCAGCGGATAGCCTTGAAGCTTAAACGACAGGTTAAAGTCGTCGAGAATCTTCATCGGGTAGACCCAGGCTTCAAGCGCGCGATTTTCGTAGCCGAAGACTGCCGACCGGCGGCCAAGAACATCGAAGAAGGAGCCAAGTTGAGTGCGCCGCTCAAGTTCCAGACCGCTCTTTCGCAGCTCGAATTTCCGTGTTGTTTGAGCTTCCACGGCTGATGAAAAAATGAAAAAAAGAAGTGCAAACCAGATGAGACCTTTGTGACCCAAGCCCTTGTTCAATAGTACCTCCCAAGCAGAAGAGCGATTGAATTGGTTGCTCCGAATTGTATTCGGGTGCGCCAATCAATTCAAGCCGGTCATTCCGGGTTGGCGTTACTCTTCAGCAGTCCTTTGCCTTATTTACCGGCCAAAAAAAATCGGGCGGTCAGTAATATCTTGAGAAGTTCGGCAACTTCTTCTTTCGACATTCAATTGTTGAATGCGAACGAAAGAGTAAATTTCTCGATATTTGGTCTAACGATCTTTATTGGTCCGGTTATTAAAAGAGGACGGGCCTACCAACTGAGATGAGGCGCTGGCAGACCAGACTCTGGCCTGGTGACGACCTTATCCCTATACGAATAGTTCCAATCTATTTAAAAGGAGATAGATTTCATGCGTTCAAAGAAAGTAAAACTAGTGTTGCTTGCTTTTTTCGTTCTGTTTGCATTGGCAACGCTCATCCCTAAAGGCGAAGCCTCGTTAACTTCCGAAAGCGACCGCCTGTTTAGCACGGGCCTGGGCAGCGTCGAAACGCTCGAAGCAAACTACAAAGCATGGGCAGCTAACTTCGACCGTAACGGCGGCGAGCGCAACATCGTCATGCCTTTAGTCTCTGGCCCCGGCACATCGACTGGTAAGGCCAGCGCCATCGGCATCGCCACGCTCAATCTTATTGATAAACGTGTCTCGGTTGAAGTCAGAGGATTCTCTGATTCTGATAAGCTCGACTTCTGGCTGATTGACAATTCCGGCGGCGCTATTGCGCCTGAACCGGGAGATGCTATGGTTCGCGTCGGCGCTTTGAGCAATAAGAGAGGCGTTGCAAGTCTCGATGCAGCCTTCGGCGATCAAGTCTCTACAGACTTCGATCCCGATTTCATTGCAATCACTTCGGCTGGCAAAAGCCCCATCGAAGATAGACTATTGACCGGACAGACCACGCTATTTCACAAGCTTTATCACAGCGAAAAAGAGGGGCGATTCGGTGTGCTCGCAGGTAGCGACAACCCCACGCAGCCGACTTCCGAGAAAGGACTGCTTGAAAAGCTGGCTGATCTTCTCAGCCCCACTGCTCACGCTCAGGTCGGGCCTCTGCCAAATCCATCAACAGCCCTCGAACAGCTTATCACTCAGGGAAGGAATGTCTTTTTCAACGGCACGTTCGCCGGTAACGGAAGAACCTGTGGCTCGTGCCACCGAGAGGAAAACAATCTCACGATAGACCCGGACTTCATATCAACTCTTCCGCCCAACGATCCGCTGTTTGTCGCCGAATTCACTCCGGCCCTCTCTCAGAATTTCGAGAACCCCATCCTGATGAGGAAATTCGGCCTGATTCTTGAGAACGTGGACGGGTTCGACGATCTGGCAAACAAGTTTGTGATGCGCAGTGTGCCGCACACTCTGGCTATGCTCCCGGACACGCTTGCTCCGTCGCAATTGGATGAAACACATCCTCCATTCGGGCCTGTTGTGCCGCCGGTGGAAAGAGTGGGATGGAGCGGTGACGGCGCTCCCGTTGGCACTTTTACGCTTGCAGACGGGACGACTCATCAGGCTACGGGAACTTTGAGGGATTTCATGATAGGGGCAATAATCCAGCACTACACTAAGACCCTGAACAGAGTCCCCGGTGTAGATTTCACAATGCCGACCGTAGCACAGCTTGATGCGCTGGAAGCCTTCCAGAAATCTTTGGGACGCAGGCAGAATCTGAAGCTGGCCGGAGCAGGCGCATTGAAGCTGAAGTCTGAAAAGGCAAGTAAAGGACAGGAGATATTCAATAATCCCGGAACCATTATCAATCCCCTTTCCGGTCAAGCTCTCTTCAACAACCCTTCGCAGGGAGCCGGAAGATGCATACTGTGCCATTTCAACGCCGGTGCAGGCGACTTCGTCGAGGGCGCTTTATTTACCGGGAATAATGACCCGGGGACCGGCACCGCGCCAACCAATTCCAACTTCGATACAGGAATAGAGGATCAGCCTTTTCGTCCGGCTACTCTGCTGGTTCCCGCGCAGAAGATACCTGCGGACGGAGGCTTTGGAAGAGACCCGATATTCCGCAACGGAAAATTCCTGGGCTTCGGAAACGCGAATGTAAACTCGCCTGTTCCTCCTGCTGATCTAAACCTGCGCACCTTCAACACGCCTGTCGTGGTGGAAGCGGCAGACACAGGGCCTTTCTTCCACGACAACTCGATCACGACAATAGAAGGGGCCATAGAATTCTACAACAGCAACTCCTTCAATAACTCGCCCATAGGTCAGAATATAAAGAACCTCGATCCGAGCGGGATGGGAATACATCTGGAAGCGACTGAAGTAGAAGCGGTGGCCGCTTTTTTACGGGTCATCAATGTACTGGAAAACATCCGGTCCTCTGTTGATATTGAGAATCGGGCTAAGCTTGCGACCAGCGGTTCACAGGCGCGGGAACTGCTCAAGCTCTCGATCTCAGAACTCCAGGATGCGCTTGACGTGCTGAGTGGTGGAGGATTGCATCCTGAAGCGAGGAAGAAGCTAGTACAAGCTGCTGTTCTGGATGCAGCGGCGCTCATAGCCCCGACTACAAGCACAAGAAATGCGCTGATCAATCAGGCACTCGCGCTGAAGAATGCGGCGCGGGCCGATATGGTTTTTTAAAAGGTTGTCAGCGGATCAAGGCGTCACCGGATCAACTCCCCAGACTCGCAGTCATCTGGTGACGCCTCAAAATTCAAGTTGTCAAAAAACTACTTAAAATCAAAGGAGAAAGACAATGCGTATAAAAAAACTGGTAATGTGCAGCGTCCTCGTCACGGCACTCATTGCCGCGTCCGGGCTCGCTGCAAGCAAGGCCCACGATAACGACCCACCTTCGAGCGGGGAGATTGCCTTCGCCCAGCGAACGAGTGATCTCTTGCTCAACGAACTGCTCGCGGCGCTCTTCAAGGAGTTCGACGAGACGACTCCGCAAAACGTGGAGGAGGGCAAGCAGGCCATTTCACTCATCTTCAATAACTCAAACCGAGATATAAGGCTGATAGGAACTTTTGGCCCACTCCAGGGTGGGAACAACGACCTTCCCAACGACGACTTCGAGCAGGCGGCGCTCGGGCGGGCGCTCCAGGGGCAGACGCACACGTCCGTCGAGCGTGTGAACAACCAGTGGTACTATCGGCGCTCGGTTGCCCTCAGCAACACCTTCCACCAGAGCTGTGCGCTCTGCCACACGAATTTCACTGACCGGTTCTTCAGGAGAACGCACAACCCCGGGCAATGGGTAGGCGCGCTGACGCTACGGGTGCCAATCGAGTAGCCGTCCGCGCCGTGTGGTCTTGCTCAACTCGTCCAGGGCAAAGGCGTGGTCATTGATGATGAGGAAATCCGGCGCGAACTGGTGAGATGCTTCTTACACAGGGCTTTCACAAGTCGGAAGAATTTACGGATGAAACTATTAATCGCGTCGCTCGTGACGGGCAGTCAAAGGTTGCTGCCCGTCACGAGCGCACGGGCTACATTTCAAACACCAGCAGGTTCGAGCGCAGACCGTTGCTGATGATGCGTATGCGGTTCGGCCCGCTCTGCAAATGCAGTTCGGTGGCCTGTCCGTTCATCGAAACTTTCTTGGACGACTGGTTGCTAAACCCGAAAGGCGGCGTAAGGACCGTTCCATTGACTTCAATCTGCGGTTGGTTGCCGAACTTCTTGCCCTTTAAGCTGAACACTTCTTTTTTGTAATTTGCCGCAGTCAGTCGCGGCCCGCCCGTGTCGCCGCCGCTGAAGTCTGTCACCATCGCTTTGCTCTTGTTGCCGTTCGTGTCGATCAAGGTCACGCGCACCTGCGTCACTGCCGGTGCGCTGCCCATCTGTTGCACGGTGAAATTGAAGTACTGCGTCGTTGGGATGCCGAAATCAACCGCGAACGGAGCGGTCTGACCGAGCAGGCGGTCTTTGGCGTCCAGCATGTCAAGCTGCGCCTTCACTACATCGCCATCCACATCATTGAGGGTGCCGCTCAAAGTCAACACGCCGCCATTCAGATCGCCCGCCAGCGTCTTGACCGTCGGCTGCGCATTGCCAATTGGCTTGACCCAGTAACCGAACGCATCGAGCGCTTCCAGGTCTTTCAAGGTAATCGCCTCGCGCCGTCCGATGGGAATGGTCGGGTCGAGCACGCCGATGCGCATCTCGTCGGCAATGGCATCATCGCGCCAGTGGCTTGCCTGCCGCTCGTCGCCGCCCGTGCCGTCTGGCCTGCCGGTCGATAGAGCATAAAAATCGCCGCCGCCATAAAAATACTGCGCGCCGCCCGAAGAAAGAATGCGAGTGGCGGTCGAGAAGCCCTCCAGGCTCGTGCCATTGCCGACGCGGAAAAGATCCCAGATCGATAGCGCCAGCGGCCCGTCAGGATTCAATTCCAACTGGCCGACGTAAGAGGTGAAGCCGAGGACGTGGCCGATCTCGTGACAGGCAACAGCGTCAAAATCCGCTTTGTTGGGATCAATGCCATCGCTCGGATTAAAGTCGTAAGCGACGCGCGAATCGAAGCCGATGGCAGGCGCTGGCCCCCACGAGCCTGACTCGTGATCCGGGTCTGCGTTGTTATTAATGAACCCCCAGACGCGGAACATCGCCGACGGCGCGACGATGGCCTGCGTGTCTCCCAGATCAGTCTTTACGATCAGTTCCGGCAGGTTGAGATAAAGATCGTTCTTCCTCTGCGTGTTCGCCAGGTCGAGCAGCCGCCCGTGCAATGCAAGATAGACCGGCTCAGCGAACAACAATTGCGGACTTGTGATGCCGACAGTTCCGTCAGGGAACGACTGGCCGAAAAAGGTCGGCCCGAAATCGACATCTACCACTACGGTGATGGGCGATTGAATGACCGACTCCCACATTGCCGCTGCTCTCAGAAAAGCGGCTTTTGCCTCCGGGTTGCTTTCGAGTTGCTCGGTGGCGCGCAGGATGATCTTCAGGCCGTTCGTTTGATTGATCTGCGGCGATGAGATAACGCGCAGCCCGCGCCCGTCGCGCGGCGCGGCAAGTCGCTGCGCTTCTTCGCCTTTGGCATCTCGGCAGCCCAGCCCTTTGGCATTTTGATAGAGAATGCAAGCCTGGCCTGCGCCCGGCGCGGCCATAATCGTTGGTTGCGTCGGCGAGACCGGAACGGCAACCCGCGCGCTGCTTGTATGAAGCGGCATGCAAATCGCTGCGGCCAAAAATAAGGACGCAAGCCTCCGCAAGGACAATTGATGTAAAAGACGTGTCAACACGATTCACCTCCGCGCGAATAAAATCTGATAAGACGAATGACTCCGGACAAGTTATCGTTGCGCATGTCTGACGAGCGATGAGTGATGTCGTTGTGCGAGGGCAGTCGCGCCTGCGAGAGGCGCTCAAACTTCGCCCTAAGCATAGCCAAAAACGCCCGAAAAACAATACTTTTCTTTGCCTTGAAGATGCGTCAGCGATGGGTTGTTTAGTGATTTGTTATGAAAAGACACCCGGTTAGGGAACGTATAGGGATTTGGCGCAGGGAGGCGTGACTCATCTGACCGACTGAATAAGATTTCCTGATTACTACTCCTCGCTACGAAGCAAAGGCTTCTTCGTGTAATGGACGGGTAAAGAGACGATCTGATCTTCCAGCTTAGTCGGGCCATGACGGCGACCCACGAGGCGAACATAGCCGAGGTAGCTGCCGCGATCAGCTTCGAGTGCTTTGATTTCCGCTTCATTGTCAGGAGCTACCGCCCTGTGCCAGTCCAACCAAAGCTGCCAGCCATCTGGCATAGTGTCGGCCAGTTCGATCTTCATGATGCCTGTCCTTTCCCAGTGCCGCCGCCACCAGGCCGCCGAATGCAGGCACCAGAGATCCTGCGTCCACCACTCGCGAAGATGCTCGGGAAGGGAATCTTCAATTTCCCGCATCAGTCCAGCACCTGCAATTCCCACCTGGCCTTCTGGCTTAACAAACCGAGCCAGATAGTTCAGGTACAGGTCGTCTGTCCCGTAGTAAAAGTAGGAATCGATGCACACGATGGCGTCGAAGAACTCCTCGGCAAACGGAAGCGACCGAGCATCTGCATGGATCGGAAAAACACCGTCTTCGACCTGAGCATCGCGGATTCGCTGGATGTTCTCTGAGGCGCTGAACCACAGGTCGGTTGCCCAAACCTGCACGCCGAATTCGCGCCGCAGGAAGATCGACGACGACGCCCGTCCGCAGCCCAGGTCCAACACCCTCATGCCGGGCCGCAAGTCAAGCGCTGTCGTGAGCCACTCGATCATCCAAAGCGCATTGGCTCCACCGCTGGCGTTAGCTATGACCCATTCGGGATGGTATTGCGAGGAGCGGGGAAAGCGCTCGGAGACGAGCCGGTTGTCTGAGGTCATGTGAAACTCCCTTGCCGAATAACGAAGTTAAACTGCATCCAACGTTTCAAATATCGAGCGAAGCCAGCAGGTCATCTTCAACGTGTGTCAGGCGCAGAAGGTATGCGACCACGCTCAAATCGAAGGGTGCCAGCTCCCTGCCCGGCTACTGCTGCCAGAAATCCGCAACGCAAAAGCACTCCGACCGAAGCCGGATTCGTTTCCGTCGTATGGGCAATCACCTTCGTTATTTGTGCATGACTAAATGCCATCTCTAACAAAGCCTGCACCATCTCGCTGGCGTAGCCCTTTTAGGATTTCTTCAAAGGCTCAAGATATCACGCAAAGGGTCAATGCGCGAGTTATAGATAGGACCAGCAAATTATACTGGCGTTCCTAAAGCACACAAAAGGCGGTTGCCTCCTACATAGCTGAAATCATCTGATTCCGAAATCGCATATCAGGTCGGGTCAGCCTGACCGTGTGTTATACTTGTCGCCCATCAAAGCCTTACTATCTTGAAAGGAGTCCGCGATGAGGTTGCTCGGAAATAAATCTCTTCCTGTCTACCTGGCTCTGGTCATCTTACTTATTCAATCCATTACCATCGCTCAAACGACAAGAAGTCAAGCGAGGCCATCCCCCAGGAGTTCGGCATCGTCGAGCGCGCCCTCATCCGTGCCGAAGATACAGTTTGAAAAATACACCTTACCTAACGGGCTTTCAGTAATACTGCATGTTGATCGCAAACTGCCTATCGTGCATGTCAATGAGTGGTTCCATGTAGGCTCAAAGAATGAGCGCGCTGGCCGCTCCGGCTTCGCCGACCTATTCGAGCACATGATGTTCCAGGGATCGAAGAACGCCGATAAGGAGTATTTCACATACGTCGAAAAAGCAGGTGCGAACCTGTTTGAAGATAAAGGATACTCTTACGGAGTCTTCTCATTTCCAATCCTCTATTCAAAATCCGGCGCATGGGTGGCATCAGGGGGCGTTCAAACGAACAAGACAAAAGAGTCCGTTCAAGAGTTTGTAAAGGAGTTGAAGCATCTGTCAGGGGATAAACCGATCTCGGATAATGAGCTTGCTCACGCGAAGGCAAATAGGATAAGAGGATACGCGCAGCAGTTCGAATCTCTCGGACGGATAGCGGGCCAGATCGCGGGGCTGTGGGCTGCCGGACTGCCGATGACTGAGTTGCAGCGCGAGACGGCAGAGCTTGGCAAGACGACGCTTAGTTCTGTAAACGCAATGGCTCAGAAGTACGCGCTGCCGAAAGGCTCGACTCTGCTTCTTGTCGGCGATCTGTCAAAGGTCGAGTCAGGGGTGCGCGAGTTAAAACTTGGAGAGATCGTCATTCTCGACGCAGAAGGGAAGCCAGTTAAGAAATAGGATAGTTTCCCTGTGTGATGCGGAGAATTCAGAGGCACGATGTCCGAACATAACATTAGCCGAGATCAAATACTCGATGTCGAGCATATAATTCGACCCTACATACGCCGAACCTCCTGAAAAAGGCGGCAACTAATGAATGGTGAAAAAGTCGTCAGCCAAGATCGATATCCTACTCGAACCTCTATTGCTGGAAGCCAGCGACGAACAGGCTGATGAACTCCTCTTACAACTTATCACTGTACATGCCGAGCCGGTCATCAAAGGTATTATCCGCTATAAACTCCATCTCAACTCTTATCGAGCGGACGGGCGAGCCGAGGCTGATGACATTTATCAGGAAGTGCTGGCGCAATTACTGGCGGAATTGCAGCAACTTCGCAAACAGCCCGACGAACATCCGATCACTGACTTGCGCGGGATGGTGGCGGTCATTGCGCATCGGACATGTTCCCGCTGGATGCGACGCCAATTTCCTGAACGACACGCGCTCAAAAACCGACTTCAATACCTGCTGACGCGCCAGCGCGGTTTGGCGCTTTGGCAGGATGAAGACAGGAAATTAGTGGCTGGCTTTGCGGTGTGGCAAGGACAAAAGAAGACGGCGGACGCAGCGCAACTCGGACACCTGTCGAATGATGGAGGGCTGTTGGCCCACATTCGGATGCTAAAAAGCAGCAGACAGCAGGAGCTAGGCGACGCTCTGGCCGCGATTTTCAATCACCTCGGTAGCCCGATTGAATTCGATGAACTGGTGAGCACTCTGGCCGCGCTGCTGGGAATCAGGGATCAGCCGATTGAATCGATTCCTGAGAACGAAGACGCTGTCATGTTTCAAGCCGCTGCCTCCGAACCAGACCCGGCATGGCAAGTCGAAAAACGGATCTTTTTGCAAAGATTGTGGGAAGAACTGCAACAGCTTCCGCTGAATCAGCGCGCGGCGTTGTTGCTGAATCTAAAAGATGCTGATGGGCGCGGTTGTATTGCGCTGTTCCCCGCAACGGGGGTCGCGACTCTCGGCCAACTGGCGGATGCGCTGGAGATGAGTGCGGAGGGATTTGCCCAGTTATGGAACGAGTTGCCGCTAGAGGACGCGAGAATAGCGGAGTTGCTAGGACTGACGCGGCAGCAGGTGATTAACGCGCGCAAATCGGGACGTGAACGGTTGACGCGGAGGTTGAAAGGATTTATTTGAAACATCAATGCTAATAAATATCGCCTTTCGTCAACTTATTCATGTGAGAAGACAGCTTGAGGCTAGACTGAAGGGATTAATAAGGACTTGATCGAACACCTGACACAAAAACAGGTTGAAGATTACTGTCGGCAACAGTTACGCGTTGCGGAGCTGCTGTCGGTGTCTGATCATATGGGCGAGTGCGACGCATGTCGGCGGCGTATCGAATATGCTATGAACGGCGACGCGGCATTCTTCGCCCTGCGATCCGAAGTCTTTGGTGAGGCGGCGGAGATTTCTTCACGCGCGCATCTGACTGCAGAACAGACGGCTGGATATGTTGATAGAAACCTGTCCGGCGAGGGGCTTCAACTGGTCGCCGATCATTTGACTAATTGCGAGCAGTGCACCCTGGCGGTTGATGACCTGCGCGCTTTCAGAAATCAGATCGCGCCCTCACTCGAACGCGAATATCATCCGGCGACTGCCCCCTCGCAAACCGAAGGCTGGTGGCATCGAACGGTTGCTTCTCTACCGGCCCTCTTCCGGGGAACTCCGCGCCTGGCCTTTGGCGCTGCACTTGCGATCATTTTGTTAGCGGTGACCGGCTGGTTGATTTGGCGGACGCCAACGCAAAGCGGGCCGAAACAGGAAATTGCCGTTTCACCCCCTCCTCCGTCCGAACCTGCTCCTCCATCTCAACCCGCACCAGTGCCTGTGGTCGCCGAGCTTAATGACGGCGAAGGTCAGTTGACTCTAGACCAGGAAGGCAAGCTTTCGGGCGCTGATGACCTGCCGCCCGCTTACCAGGGCATGCTGCGTGAAGCGCTCACCAGTCGGCGGATCGAAAGGTCATCACAACTGAAGGGGCTCACGCGGCCACCGAGTTCGCTGATGAGTACGGACAAACAGAGAAGCGAGTTCTCCGTGATCGAGCCATCTGGAAAAGTAGTGATGACTGATCACCCGACTTTCCGCTGGTCGCCGATGGAAGGAGCGAGCGTGTACGTCGTTGAGGTTTACGACAGCAAGTTCAATCTGGTGGCCGCCAGCCCCGAACTCACCAGCCGTTCGTGGACAGCGCCTGCACTGTCGCGCGGCAAGGTTTACGGCTGGCAGGTGAAAGCCATAAAAGACGGGCAGGAGTTCACTTCACCTCGTCCGCCCGCGCCGCAGGCGAAATTTCGCATTCTCGATCAAGCGAAAGCAAACGAACTGGCGAAAGCGAGGCGAGCTTACCCGTCATCTCATCTTGTACTGGGGCTGCTATACGCAGAAGCAGGGTTACTGAAGGAGGCCGAACAGGAACTGCGTGCGCTCGAAAAAGCTAATCCCGACTCGGAGATTGCTCGCAAGCTGCTCCGAGAGGTTCAGGCATTACGACGCCGAAGCGAATGATCAGTCAGCGTCAGGAGTTTTGATCACATTCCACCTCATCTCCCGTCGCCTACCAGCACGAATCCTGCCCAGTAGAACGGATGGCTCGTTTCAGCATTCTTCATCAGCTTCAAGGCCGCTTGTCGCAATGCTTCGGTCTTTGTTATTTTTGCTTTCCCTACTTCTGGCTGTGAGATCAGCGCGCGATGGAAATTCACCATCAGGTCGCGCGTCCCGGCAGATTCGACTTTCCACTGACTGACGACCGTTGAGGGCACGCCCGCGATGAACATCGCCCAGCTCAACCCGATCATGCCTTCGCCCGCGCCGATGCGCCCGCGCGCCGTTTCGCAGGCGGAGAGCACCGCCAGGTCGGCTTTCAAATCAAGCTGCATCAGTTCCCAGGCTTCGAGCAACCCGTCTTCACCCGCGCCGCCCTCGGCGAGCGCAAGGTGTGAATACATCGGCGAGGCGTTATCGAGCATGCCGTGCGTTGCGAAGTGAAGGATTCTTGCCTGACCGGCTTCAGCCTTGACGCGGTCTTCGCGGGCTTCGGCTCCTGTATAGACCTTGCTCCGCGACGTGCCGTACAACTGCCTGAGCGCCTTCACTTCCTGTTCGGCTTCCGGCAGCGAGTCGAGCTTTCCATCACGCAGCGACGGCCCCACGCGGTTAATCGTCTCTTTTCCAAGCAGCGGATTGCCCATCGCCAGCAATGTTGCGGAAGCAGCATCTGCGCCTTGATTCTTCCGTCGCTTCATCATCTCGCGGAGCACTGTCAGCGATGGCGCATAAGAGGTCGCGGCCTCCTCGATCAGGAAGCGATTCGCGCCGGTCAGCAGCGCCTGAAACGGCAGGTCCCATAATGTGTCATCCGGCGCTATGACGAGATTGGTTTTGCCACGAAGTTGCGCCTCAGCCGGTTTGAGTAGTAGTTGGTAGAGTTTGACAGCCGAGGCGCGAAAGCCGAGGTCTCGTCCGGCAAGCTGCCCGCGAAAGGCTTCAATCTGTTTGGCGAGCACATCGCGTTTGATCGCCAGTGTGTAGACCTGGACTTCGGCTTCCGCTTTGCCGACAGCCTTCGTGATGGCAAATAGATAAGTCTTGTCGTCGGTGACGACGTATTCGAGCAGAGCGGTTGTAGCATCGGGCAGCAAGGCCACGAGTTCTTCGGCTTTGATGATCAGAGGCTTCGCCACGCTGGACTTTCAGTTCGGGATGCGCGGCGTAGAGCGAAGTCTGAAAGGCTTCGTAATTGAGGCGAGCTTTTTCCAGTCGTGATTTGAACTCGCTGATGCGCACAGCGTCCGGCTTGTCCGACTGCGTGGCGCGGGTCAATTGCGTGTTGAGCGAGATGAGTTCCGCGCGCAGCCGGCGTTCCTGTTCCTGTTCTTGGCGGGTCATCGCTTTGACAATTTGACACGACCTTGTAGGCAAATCCAGCAGCGCGCGCGCCTTTGCGCGTTCGGTGAAGATCAAGGCTCCAGACGGATTATTTTGGGCTACAAGCAAATCAACCATTGCGTGGTACGGGGAGAGTTTATCTTCAAAGAATCGCTGTTGTTCCTGCTCGCTGCCTGCGATCTGAACGCGCATCGTCTCGATGACGGCAATCGCTTCTTCGAAGGCCAGGCGTGCCTGGTCCAATTGATTCAGGGCGCGATAAGCCAAGCCAGCGTTGACGCGAGCGCTCCAGAGGACACCGAGGTCGCCGATTGGGCGGGCCAGGGTAGCAGCACGCTCAGTGAAGTCCAACGCCTCTGAATGACGTCCTTGTTTCTCGCGATCAATTCCGATGCTGAGCAGCGTTTGTGCAACCCCATCTTTGTCCTTGATAGCCTCTTTTATTGCCAGACTCTTTTGGTAATATTCCGACGCCTGCGTGTAGTTGCCTTGTGAAGTGTGGATAACTCCGATGGCCATCATTGTACTGGCGCTCCCGTGTTTGTCCCCCGATTCCTCTCTCATCGCCAAACTCTTCTGATAGCACGCCAGTGCTTGCGCATCGTTGCCTTGTTGATGGTTTATGGTCCCGATATTATTCCACATCTGGGCAATCCCGACTTTATCATCAATGGCTTCACTCATCGCCAGGCTCTTCCGATAATAATCCAGAGCCTGCGCATAATTGCCTTGCTTACGGTAGAGTACCCCGATATTGCCCAGATAATGGCAACTCCCTCTTTATCATCCTCCGCTTCACTCATCGCCAGACCCTTCTGGTAATAGTCAAGCGCCTTAGCAAAGTTGCCCTGCAAACTATAGACTACGCCGATGTTTCCCAGGCTGCTCGCAATTGCATATTTGTTATCTGATTCCTGATATATTCGCAGGCTCTTCTGATAGTAGTCCAGGGCCTGCACATAGTCGCCCTGATAACGCTGGAGATTTCCAATGTTGTTCAGTACGGTGCAGGGCTATTGCAAAGTAAGGCTATCGGCGTAAAACGAGTTTCAGCGCCTCAAGCGGATAGGCACTGTACATTCTCCTCGCCCTGGCCAGATTCCTCATCCCTTGCTTTAGCACTAACCCAATGATCAAATTGTTTATCACTGCCATCACCTGCGCTGCCTCTCCTCTCTTCAATCGGCATGCGTCTTCCCGCAGCGTCTTGTCTTTCCTGTAATGCGACCCATTTTCGATCCCCCAATGGCCCCGCACTACCTCCATCAACCGCGCCGCCGAGGCTTCTTCTCTCATCAGGCTCGTCACACCATAACTCACTTCTCGTCGCTGCTTGCCAGTGCTGATCTCTTCAACCTCTCGCTCAATCCTGAAGACTTGCTCTATGTGCGGCCACTGCAAGTAGCCCTTCATCTGACTGGTCACTGTCAGCCGTCGCACTTCTATCCGCCCGTGCCCTTTCTCTATCGTCTCTGCGTGTGAGAAATCATTCTTCATCTCAGGCAATTTGGTCTGGCCTTCCTCTATTTCAAAGGCGGCTTCGATCTCTTCGCGCAAGGTCGCTTGATTATCCTTTACCGTCCAGACATACTCGCCGCCACCTTCAACGACTATTTCAGAGAGGTCGCGCTGCGCAAACATCGCATCGCCTGTGACGATTTTCCCCTGCAAATCCACGCTTTTTAGTACTCGCGGGGCGGCGACTATCTCATTTTCTTTGCCGTTTACCTCAACCTGCATCAACACGATTCCCTGCTGCGGAAGATAGGCGGCCAGCAGATCAATACCTTGCGTCTTGCCTGGTGGAATGGTCCCGCGCAAGGTCTTGCCGTCTATGGGCAACTCGACCGACAAACCGTCTTGCAGCGTCGAAAGCAGAAACTGAGTGACGGTTTGTTGAAGTTCGTTGACCTCAACAGCTTGTCCAAGGATGCGAGAGAAAGTCGTCGCGTGAGGCGTCGTGTTTCGCTTCAGCTTGAGGGCCTCAATGAGCAGTTGCTTGCGAAGAGAAACCCAGTGAGCAATGGCATCCGGCTCATCCTCGCCAGCCAGTTTAGCCAGAATGACAAAGACCAGAGCGATAGCCAAGGGATAACGTATACCTTTAGGTTTACGGCGATCCGTCAGGCAATCAAGGTGATAGAAGAGACTATCGACATCAAAGACAAAGGGTTCAGCTTTTTGGGGCAAAGCGAAGTCGGCCATGTTATGCTTCATTCAAGACTTTCCTCCGGTTCAGTTTGGAATACATTTGATCTTGAACCGAGGTAGGTCTTTTCTTTTCAATTGTCAAGCGACTTTGCTGGAACCCTGCAGTACGGTGGCGATAGCAGATTTGTTATTGAGAGGCTCAAAAATCGTCAGGCTTTTCCGGTAAGCCTCCAGTGCCTGTGTATAGTTGCCTTGCGAATCGTGAATCAATCCAATGCCGATCAGTGTGGAGCCGATTTCGACCTTTTCATCAAGTGCCTCGTTAATTGCAAGACACTTCTGGAAGTGTTCCATAGCCTGCGCGTTGTTTCCCATTAACCTGTGGACATGCCCGATGAATAGCAGCGTACGCCCAATTTCATACCGGTCACCAATCTGCTCTGCAATGCTTTGCGCCAGTTTGTAAGTCATCAGCGATTGCGCGGGCTCTCCTCGGCCATAAAAGCGGTCGGCTTTATTCCTTAGCGCACGCACCAAACCCAGAGCCACCAACTCTTTCTCTTCCGCCAGCAACTCAGACCGCTCCGATTCAGTCTTGGCCTTCACCAACGCCTCTGCCAAGTCTTCTTCCGCAGCTACAGATCGCCAGACCTTCCACTGCTCATTCTCTTTGACGAAAGCAAAGTTGAGCACTATCCGCTGTTCTCGCTTCTGGTTGGTCTTCAGATTGATGGTCGTGAGATTGGTCATCGCCCTCAGGCTGGCTTTCTCGCTTTCCACCTTGACCCGCGAGATCACCAGGCTTGCTAACGCTCAAATTCTCTGTCGCAAACTGTCGCTGCAAATTCTGTTTAAGTGAAGCATAGTTTGGCGACTTCTCACTCCACAGGCTCATCACGCCGTTAAGATCTTCTGCCCCGTAGAGCGCGAAATACTTTTCCACCACAGCGCGCACGGCTGATTCGGCTAACGATTGAGGCGAACTGGGAACTGCGGACGATGACTGAGACTGTGCCAAGGGAGAATTGATGAAGCTCAAGCTCAAAGCCAGAATACAGAGCAACACGCGGGATGCCCGTGACATAGAACACACTCCCTTCCCGTACATAGAGAACTTACGCCGGACTCCCAAAAAAATTCAAGGCGGCAGTAATATGGCCGAAAGTTCAGCAACTTCGTTATTCGATGTTTGAAAAATGGTGGAATAAATTCCCGTCTACGGAGTTGCTACAAGGGCTGGATTTTAATCCGTCTTACTGAGAAAGCAAGGACTATATTTTTATGTCCCTGATGTCCGGCTATGAAAGGAGATTTTAATGTTTACTAGAATTGCAACATTTGTCTATGGCGTATTGTGTTACTTGATCTTTTTCGGGACTTTCCTCTATGCGGCAGGTTTCATCGGCAATCTGGTCGTTCCAAAGTCGATTGATTCGGGGCGGAGCGGCCCGCTCGGCGAAGCCTTATTGATAAACGCAGGCTTGCTCGCGTTGTTCGCCTTCCAGCACAGCTTGATGGCGCGGCCCTGGTTCAAGCGCGTCTGGACGCGCTTTATTCCTGAGCCGGTCGAGCGCAGCACCTACGTGCTGTTTTCCTCTCTGGCGTTGATCGTCTTGTTCTGGCAGTGGCGACCTATGGGCGGAGTAATTTGGAACATAGAAGGGCAGGCATTCCGCATGGTACATATTACGAGCTATGCGCAATGGGTTGGCTGCTCGTCCTGATCAGCACATTTCTGATAAATCATTTCGATCTTTTCGGACTCGGACGGGTCTATCTTTTTCTGCTCGGCAAACAGTACACGCAATTGAAATTCGGGACTCCGGTTTTGTACCGTCATGTCCGCCATCCTCTTTATCTGGGCTGGCTGTTCGCATTCTGGGCGACGCCTACGATGACGGTGCCACATCTGGTCTTTGCAATAGCCACGACCCTGTACATATTGATGGCGATACAGTTTAAAGAGAAGGATTTGATAAGTTTTCATGGCGACGAGTACAGACGCTATCAAAAGCGCGTGCCGATGATACTGCCTCTACGGGTCGGCAAAGCAATCGCAGGCAGGCTGCCTGTGAGCCGAAAAGCAAAGTCCGCTTAATGAAAGAGTGAGGCGCATGGCAGACGGCCTTGTGTCTCATCCATTGGCGAGCGTCAGCACCACAAAGACGCAAAAGAGCACGAAGTCTTTGAACCCTTTTGTGTCTTTGTGGTTTCCGTTTAACCAAACCTCAACTTTCCGCAACAGAGAATTATCCCGTCCGCGAGCGGCTGTTTTGCGGAATATATCTCAGATCGAGAAGCGGCTTATATGAGTTGTCCGGGCGTGCGCCCCGGTCATGAATAACATTTCAACCGGGCAGTAATATGGTGAAAGGTTCAGCAACTTCTCTTCATTCGGTGTTTGAAAAATGGCGGACTGAATTCCTCTCCAGAGGCTGTTACCGGGGCTGGGGTTTGATCCATCTCACCGAAAAAAGCAAAGACTATATCTTGAAAATTATTTGGAGGAACGTAACTCAATGAACACTACTGAAGAAAAATATCATGGCCTCGGTTGCAACTGGATTAAGCGCAGCCTGAGGCTGACTTTGTTGGTCATACTCAGCCTTGTCGGATTGCTTAGTACGGATGGTAAGGCGCAGTGCCTCCCCGGGCCATCACTATCTCTCCGGACGCGCCGCTGCCGAATGGAATGACGGGGATGTTTTACTCGCAGACCTTCAAGCACCAGGGCGGAGGCTACAGCGAAGTTTCCTGGCACATCCCCTACGGAGCGGTCTTGCCTCCCGGCTTGACGCTTAATCACGATACCGGCGTGCTTTCAGGGATACCGACAGCCACCGGCATGTATTACTTCACTGTCAGAGCAACCAGCACATTCAACGGCTGGTGCTACGGCGAGCGCAACTACGGGATTACAGTCAAGGCGGCCACCGTGATGACCTTCACTGTTTCAAATGACCCTGTAACCGTCGGCCAAAAGGTAACCCTAACAGCGCAGGTGAGCGCCACGGGCGGAATTACACCGACCGGCACAGTGCAATTCGCAGTGGATGGTTCGCCGGTCGGCAGCGCAGTGCCGTTGGTTGGCGGCATAGCGAGTATCAACATCACAGCCCCGGACGGAGGCAGCTACGGCTATTTCCTCACCAGCGCCGTTTACAGCGGCAGTGAAAACGCCTGGCCCAGCAGCAACAGATTTATGATCAGTGTCTATCATTACTCGTTGCAGGATGACGCAACGGGAGATCAATTGTTCATCAATTCAAACGGAACCTACATCTTCAAACACTACGCAGGCGCATCAAGCCTCATCTTGAAAGGGAAGGGGGCGATCCTGCCTTCGATCTTACCTTGCACGGTATTTCTGGAACACATCGCAGCGGATCGCGAGGTGACCGCACAGGTCAACCCCTGTGAGCATACGGGCACGGCCAGAGTGGTCTATCAGGGAGTGACCTACACACTGTCGCAGGGCAGCATGTAGATCAATTGGAATAGAGTACTCACTCTTGTGATCCGTCTCTTCATTTACTTCTGTGAGCAGTGAGAAGCCGACTCGCCGGGCGGCGTCAAAGATTAGCCGCCCGGCGAGATTAAGCGTTTACGGTTACCTTAATTCACATGAAACAGCTTGGATTTTTCTTTCGTACCTTCTATACAAAGCAAATCAAGGAGAACTAATAATGAGAAAATCTTTTTCGCTGATTATCGCCCTCTTCAGTCTGGGAATATCACTACAAACCGCATACGTCCGGTCGGCCACTTCATCGGAAGCAAAAGAAACGAATGCCATAAATGCAACAGGCGCGCAGCGTTAAAGGGCAGGTCTTACCTCGACTGAGATGCCTTCGGGATTCCTCCTCGAATTTGATAAGGGGTTTACGTATGTCGGCGGCCAGGATTTCATCCTTTATGATGTCGCGCGAGCCGAGCAGCACTTCTTTGTTGACGCGGACAAACAAGGGCGAATCAAACGCATGTACTGGGTGCAGTTCGAAGGGTACTTGCCAAGCAATACCAACGCCTACCGTTACAAGATTAATAAATCTGTCAATATAGGAGGCCTGGACTTCATCGCCGATGCCTACGCCAGAAACATCAAGGCTAATGCTAGCTCGCCCCGATTCTGACGGTAGTCGCGCCCGCGCCTTTCTGGAGGGCAAGGCTACCGCATGGCGAGCGATAATGTATTGTCACAACGCCTTGTGCATCTGGTTGATGAAGCGAAACGTAATGAGCTGATGATAATCTATATGGAGGATTTGAGCGGCATGGGATTGACGGCTGCCGACCTCGCACTGGAAATGGTCAAGGCCATGGGTGGTGGGAAGAGATATCAAGTGGGCTTCTTAACCGCGCGATGAAAGGGATGAAAGTCTTTGCGATGATAGACCCGCAGGGTCGAAACCAGGTTGCAGCCAAGGTATGAGGTTCTGCATCCGAAAGCGTTTTTGATTGTTGGGCGGCTCAGTCCATATAATTATCATAGCTATTAACAAGCTCGGTGAACTGCTTCAAAAAATCACCGCTCACATTACCAGGATAAGAGAGGTGAATGTAAAGGTGAGTGTTGTGCTTCGGTGAATAAGGGGCCATTAACAAGAGCTTGAAGTATCGCTTGTCAAACATCTGAGGAACGCCTGCCGCCCTTCGTACTTTCCATCTCGCAGTTTGATTTCACACAAAATGCCTCCCGGTTTAGGTCCGCGTGCCTCCCACGGGTCCTGCCACTCACCAGTCTTCCGCGGTTCGTGTACGATGAAAACCCGCGTGTTATGCTCAAAGTGGATTTTTTCGCCAAGCAGGTCGGATGTGACTTGGGGGTAGTGGCGAAGAAATAGAGTTCTCAACTCCGAGTAAAAACGCTTGAGCCGCGAGTCCTGCTGGGCTCTGCCAACTGACGAAAGAGAAGTGGTCAAGCAGAGTAACATAAGTAAGTGCAAGGATGCTTTTCTAATTATGTTCATCATCTTAAGACTCCTTCTATCGGCTCTGTATTCAAGCTGCTACTAACCGCGAAGGTATCCGCCGCCACCGCGATTATACCCCTGACAACACTCTCTCTAAACACCAACTTCGACCTCGGCCTCGGCGAGTGGCTGAAACCCAGCGTTAGGCGTACCATTAGTTGCGAGCACACACTAATGGAATATAGGTTTTTACAAAAGGAAGACTTCCCGCAATTATATTCTACGTTTATCAAGGCTTTCTCTGACTATGTGGTTAAAATGCAACCCTCGGAAGAACAGTTCTTTGAAATGCTGACACGAAGAGGTATCAGATATGACCTCTCAGTTGGAGCTTTCAGTGACCACCAGCTAGTAGGTTTCAATTTGAATGCGCTCGATCTATGGGAGGGCCGATTAACAGTCTACGATACAGGTACCGGAGTCATTCCTGAATACAGAGGGCAGGGGATTGCTTCCCGGATATTTGCATTTAGCTTTCCGAAATTAAAACAAGTATCGGCGCAACAATACATCCTCGAAGTTATCGATACCAATGTATCAGCAATAAGAGTCTACAAGAAAATAGGATTCCGAGAGGTTCGAAAGCTGGAAAGCTTTACGTTGAGCGGCAGTGTAACAAGAAGCCCTGTGGAAGAATCAACCGGGATTGAGTTGAGAATAGAATCCAAGCCGGACTGGGAACTGTTTCAAAGTTTTTGGGATTGGGAACCATCCTGGCAGAACTCTATTAATTCAATTAAGAGAAGTTTGGATATTAAGGTACTGGTATGTGCATTCTCCGAGGGTTCCTGTGTAGGGTATGGTTTAGTATACCCATCAAATGGGGATATACCTCAGTTAGCAATTAATAAGGAGTATAGAAGACGAAGGATTGGGACTCAAATTCTGCAAAGTCTGGAAATGCAAATCAGGAGTGGGCAGACTGGACGGATGATAAACATTGATGCGTCAGCAGAGGGAACGTTGGGATTCTGTGAAGCTGTTGGGATGAAAAAGATTGTCAATCAACATGAAATGCTTCTAGAGCTATCATGAAGCGGCAAAGGCAGCGCCGAATGATTTAGAGCAGCATAAGACTGCTATGCAACTAATCGAGAATGTGAAGGAGCCGCCTTTAAGAGGAACATACGAAATGGGCGCAAGGCTCTTACTCAGCAGAATTGAAGGAAGGATGAAGGAAAAGCAGCACCGGTAATCGAAAGACGGCTAACAAACGCACGCATGGACCCCCTCAATCAAAGTAATTCATCTCAGAACTGAAATCCGCAAAAAAAACAGCCGCAGGCCAACCAAATTTCGTAGAGTGTGTCTATAGAGTTGACGTCGCGCAAAGGGTAATTACCTGTGACGAGCGAAACCGAGTTGATAAGGCTCGCCCAATCGGGCGATAGCGATGCTTTCTGTAGGCTTGCCCGGCGCTACGAGCGCCGGATTTATTCGCTCGCCCTTTATTATTGTCGCTCCACGCACGACGCCGAAGACCTTTCACAGGAGGCGTGGTTAAAGGCTTATCGCAATATTCAAAGCTTTCGGGGAGAAGCGAGCTTTTATACCTGGCTCAGGCAGATCACGGTTAATACTTTTTTGAATTACAAACGCCGAACTAAAATGCTTGATAAAAAAACCATAACGACCGAAACAGAAGATCATGACCTGTTCGAGCAGTTGAACGGTCTTGACGCAAGCCGCATCATCAATGTCGAAGAGGGCATCAACAATAAACTCCTTGTGGAAAAAGTGATGCAGGCTCTCGGAGAATTGACCTCGCAGCAGCGGTTGATCTTCTTACTAAAATATCGCGAAGAGATGACCTACGACGAGATAGCCAGCACGCTTGGCTGTTCGGCGGGAACGGTCAAGAAGGCATTGTTTCGCGCTGTTTTGAAATTGCGCGAGCGCCTGGGCGTAAATATCGAGGCCACGTCTTATGCGCCGACCGTCACCCCGGAAGGCTGTTAGCGCGGAGTTTTTTTGATGCACGATTGTAATAAATTCAAAGACAAATTGCTTGACCTGCTGTTCGAGTCTGCCGATGGCGGTGAAAGATCGCGCCTGCTTGCGGAGGTGAACGCTTGCAAAAATTGCGATAGCCTTTATCGCTCTATGAGCGAGACGCTTGCGGTTTTCGATCAGGTAACCCGAACCGTTGTTCCCGAAGAATCTTATTGGAGCGGTTACGAGAATCAACTGCGTGCGCGGCTGACAGAACAGGCGCGACCAAAACGAAACTTGTTCGCTCCTCTTTTTGTAAAAGACATATTGGCGCGGCTGCCGATACCTTTAAGGGTAGCGTTTGCATGCCTAGTTCTTGCGGCGGGGCTGTGGCTGCTCTTTAATCAAATCGAAAGAACGAAACCGCCCGCAGACCTGGCAATAGACAGCCCTGATCCCGCTCGTGATCAAAGAACGCCCTGGGAAAACAACAAGCCTCAAGACGGGAAGCGCGACCCTGAACAAGCGACAGCTAAAAAGCAAACCATAGCTAAAAGGCAGCGCCCTACATTTACTCATGCCGCGCGTAATGTGAAACCTGAAATGGGACTTGAACCTGTCATCTCTGAGCGACGCTCCAACTCTAGCGGCTATCTCAAGATAGAGACGGCAAGCCACTTAGAGAAGGCGGAATTGCTTATGAGGTCGTTCAGAAATATCAAGCTATCGGAAGACCCGCCGACCTTTGATGTTTCATACGAAAAGCAATTCTCGAAACAATTACTTGCCAATAACAGGCGACTGCGGCGCAGCGCGGAGAACAAAAGAGTTCTATCTATTGAAGGTTTGCTCACCGGCATCGAGCCTTTGCTTCTTGATATTGCTAACTTGCCCGATAACCCTGCTGAAGATGACGTGCGCTCTATAAAAGAGTTGATTCAAAAGCAGGAGGTCGTGGCCGCGCTGCAATTCTATTCGGCGAAAGCTTCGAGCCGGAATTATTGATGACCGTTTAGGAGAGATTGATGTTGAAGATCGCACACACCGGAAATTTCTTTGCGAGGAAGCAAATGGCAACAACTCTGGCCCTGGCATCCGTAATTGCTATCTCGTGGTTCAACGCAAGGGTAGAGGCTCAGGCGTTTGAGAAGCTCAACGCTAAAGTTCAAGCATCAAACTCTGCCGACGAAGCCTCGAAGGCTTTCCGCGAAGCAAGGGACTATATCAAAGACGGCGAATGGGCAAAGGCAGAGCAGACGTTCCGCTCTCTCATCACAAAGCACCCGCAAAATAAAGACGCGGACGCCGCGCTCTATTACCTGGCATTCGCCTTGAAGAAACAGAACAGGCTTCCTGAAGCCGATAAGACGCTGGAGCAGTTGATAACAGAGCATCCAGCCTCAAGCTGGATCAACGACGCGCGCGCGATGCGAATCGAGATGGCTCCCAAGCTCAATAACAATGACGCGATCAATCAAGGGATAAAAGAAGAAGATGAAGAGATGAAGCTCGCCGCTTTGCAAAGCCTCTTTGAGTCCAGCCCTGAGCGCGCAATCAAAGTATCGATCGATATTCTCAAGCCCGGCTCCCGGTCGAGCGCCACGTTGAAAGAGGGGGCCATTATGCTGCTTGCCGATTCCGAAAGCACGGAAGCAGGTGCTGTGGTGCTTGAGATCGCGCGCAGCGAAACCGATTCGAGGCTGCGGAGAAAGGCTGTTGAGACGCTCGGCGAAGTGAAGACGCCGGGCGTGATGGAATTGTTAAAAGAACTCGTGATGAAATCTTCCGACAGAGAGCTTGTGCGCGCGGCCATAAGTGCCCTCACAGAGCACGAAGGGCAGCAATCGCGCCTCATTCTGCTTGAGATCGCGCGCTCGGGCGCTGACGCGGAGTTGCGCGTGATGGCCATCTCTGAATTAGGCGACTATAACGATAAATCTACTGTTGACGAGCTTATAAAACTATTTGACGCGGAAAAAAACGAAGAGGTTCGCAAACATATAATCTCTGCCCTCGCAGAGATCGACGACGCGCACGCGCGGGCAAAGATTGTAGAGCTTGCCCGTTCTGCTGCCGACATCGAGACTCGCAAAACGGCCATCTCTCATATTGGAGAGCGGACGGATGACCAGGCCGCAGACGCCCTCGCACAGTTGTACGACGCAGAGCGCAACGATGAGATGAAAGAAGAGATAATCGAAGCGCTCGGCGATATGGCAAACAAGCGCGCGCTGAGAAAGCTTGTGGACATAATCAAAAGCAATGCGCCCGCCCGGCTGAAGAAAAAGGCTCTTCAGGCGTTGGGCGACAGCGACGACCCGGAAGTTATAAAGTTTCTTGAAGAGCTTCTCAAGAAGAACAACTGACATTGCCTTACGGAGTATTCTCAATTTTCATCGTTGGTGAAAGGAAGGTATCGAAATGATTAAGTTTATGACGGTCATATTTGCGCTGCTTGTTGCAAGCGTCGGAGCCGGGCACACGGTTTATAATCGCGACAATAACATGAGAATTGATAATGCAGGCTCGCAGACAAAAGCCACCTCGGATCAAACCTCGCGCTTCACGCCAGTAGAAGGCGTTGATTTGAAATCCCGGCTCGCCGCCGCAATCAAACAGGCGCGCTCAGGCTCAAAGCAGTCACGCTTCTGGACTGCCTATACATTCGACGTCAGGCCCGGCGTCGGGGTAGATATTTTGATAATAGGATCGGGAGGCTCCAGGGTAGACATAAACGGGGTAGTTCATTCATCTTCCAATCAGTACGAAACCCGTAATGTAGGCATCTTTTTGTTGCATGAAGCGGACGGCAGCCAGATGACGCGAGCCGAGGTATATAACCTTGAGCGGCCACGCGATTATAGCGGTTATCCCGTCTACTGGCTTGGCCGCGCCACGAACGACGAGAGCTTGAGCTTTCTCAAAAGTTTGGTCGCCACGACGCGGTCGTCTGATGTGGCCGAGCGCGCGACGGATGCGATAGGTTTGCACGACGACCAGCGCGTCGAGGGGATGCTGAAAGAATTGATCAAGAGTTCGTCTATTGAAAAGGCGCGAATTACTGCCATTTCCTGGCTCGGCCATTTTCCGGGGCAGGTCGAATACCTGGCCGCCATCGTTCGCAATAACCGCGAGAGCGTCGAAGTGCGAAAGGAAGCTGCCGATGCTTTGGGTGATAGCCAAGACGCGGCGGCGCTTTCGTCTTTGCAAACGCTCTATTCGGACGTGAACAATCGAGAGGTGAAACGAGAGATTCTCGATTCAATCGCAGAGAACAGGGACGAAGTCGCTGCGGTCAGATTCCTGACCAAAGTTACCGAAACTGAGCCCGACCGAGAGTTGAGGCGAGAGGCGATAGACGGCCTCGGCGAAAGCAGAGACCCGGCGAGCCTGAAGGCTCTCGAAAAGTTAATCAACGATCCGAACACCGATTCCGACCTGCAACAAGAAGCAGTTGATGCTATAAGCGAAAAGGGGCCGGATGTGGCTGTGCCTCTGCTGATGAAGATCGCAAAGACGCATAAGAGCATCGAGGTGCGCAAAGAAGCTATAGATCACCTGGGCGAAATTCCCGGCCAGCTCTCTTTTCTGGTCGATGTTGCGCGCAACGAATCAGAGAACCTGGACCTGCGTAAAGAAGCTATCGAAGCGATAGGCGAAAGCCAGGACGCGGAAGCGATAAAGATGCTCCAAACACTCTATTCGGATATTACCAGCCGTGAGGTGCGGCGAGAGATACTCGACGCCATATCGGAGGGCCACGACAAAGAAGCGGCGCTTAACTTTTTACTGAAAGTAGCGCGAAGCGACGAGGATCATGAAACACGGCAGGAGGCTTTGTCAGGGCTTGCCGAGATCAACGATGATCGAGCCATCGATGCGATGTCGGAACTGTACAACAGCGAGCGCAACGATGAGATGAAAGAAGAGATAATCGAAGCGCTCGCGGAATCGGATACTAAGCGCGCTTTGAAAAAACTGATCGAGGTGGCTAAAAGCGATCCTTCTCCGAAGATGAGACGCAAGGCCATCGAGATGCTGGGCGAAAGCAACGACCCGGAAGCCGCAGAGTTTCTGGAAAAGATCATCAGGTAATTGCCCAAATAAGCAAGTTCAGGTTCCAGTGCGAATTTCAACTTATAGCTGTTAGCAGATGAATGAGACCATGTAGGGGAGGCCACAGAGGGCCTCCCCTACATGAAATTCAATTATCTGGTCGCACCCAATCGCAAGCCGCTATAGTTGTCGAAAATCAAGGTGTTGAACATAAAACCAGTTCACCGCAGAGACACAAAGAACGAGGAAGAAATGATGAAGTATGAACGATGAATGATGAACTGATAGAGAGATTCTTAATTCATCATTCATAATTCCGCATTCATCATTTCTTCTAAGTCCTCTGCGTCTCTGCGGTGAATTGACTCCATTTTTCAGAAAACCGAATGGCCCTGATAATAGGCTGCGATTAGCCTGTCAATTTAGAAAACAGATTTACAAATCTCTCTCCTGTAGGTACTGTGAAATCTAGCCATTTATGATGAGGATAAACATATGCTGAGGATTTGAGTCTGCGCTTTACGACGCGCGCAAGTTTTGCGGCAATCGATATAACCTCGTAGCTTCGCTTACCCTCCTTCCCGGAGCAGAGTGGTGCTCCGAGCCTAAAGCAAAATTGTAGACCCTCTGGCCGATAACTCTATCGGCAAGGTAGAGCGGCAAAGATTATAAGCTGAAAGGATACTTCAATGACCACAGTTAAATCGCCCGCAGATAACTCTCATCTGGATACCCTTGACCAGATCATCAAAGACGTCATAGCTCCAGCAGCCGAGGAGATAGATCATTCGGGAACTTTCCCGCGAGCCGCCATTGAAGCGCTCGGTCGAGCCAGGCTCTTAGGGCTTATTAGCGCCAATGAGGTTGGTGGACTGGGAGAGGCTCACCGCGCTGCAACGGTAGTCGTCGAGCGGATTGCATCCGCCTGCGCGTCAACCGCCATGGTGATGTGTATGCACTACTCTGCGACAGCAGTTATTGAGGCGCATGGCGCAAGGGCAGTGCGCGAAGCTATTGCTCGCGGAGAGCATCTAACGACACTTGCCTTCTCTGAAACAGGCTCCAGGAGCCACTTCTGGGCTCCAATCAGCACGGCTAAAATTGTTGATGGCGGTGTTCAGATTGACGCGCGGAAAAGCTGGGCGACTTCTGCCGGACAGGCCGACTCTTACATATGGTCAAGCCGGGCTATGGCCACAGATGGGCAGATCACCTTATGGCTTATGCCTGCCGATGCTTCAGGACTTAGCATTCCTCAGCCGTTTAATGGACTGGGGCTGCGTGGAAACTCCTCTTCGCCTGTCACGGCTGAGGGAGTAATCATTCCCTCCGATTCATTGTTAGGATCGGACGGCGGCGGGTTCGACATTATGATGGGCGTAACCCTCCCTTATTTTCAATTGATGAACGCAGGAGTCTCTGTGGGAATAATGAATGCCGCCATTAACAAAACGGCTCAACATGTCACCGGCGCGAAGCTTGAGCATCTTTCGCAATCGCTCGCCGATCTGCCGACGATACGCGCCTACCTTTCGCGCATGCGAATTAAAACGGATATGGCGCGAGCCCTACTGCTTGATGCCCTTGACGGGCTGGAGCAGGGACGCGAAGACGCGATGCTGCGCATACTTGAAGTCAAAGCAGCGGCTGGGGAGGCTTCTACCGAAGTGACAGACCTCGCAATGCGCGTATGCGGCGGGGCAGCTTTTCGGAAAGAAGTTGGAGTTGAACGCCTTTTTCGCGATGCGCGAGCCGCAACCGTGATGGCTCCGACGACTGATGTGCTCTACGACTTCATCGGCAAGGCGCTCTGCGGGATGCCTTTATTCGGGTAGCTATTTTTCGATAGCCAGTAATACAACAGGAGGTTAGAAAAAGGTTATGTCTGTTGATACCGATACTCTCGTAATGGGAGCAGTCGCCTATGATCCGAAAGTCAGCACGATCTGGGAAGGTTTCAAATCCTACTTTGCGCGTCACGGGCTCTCATTCGATTACGTGCTTTACTCTAACTATGAACGCCAGGTCGAAGCTCACATGGCCGGGCACTTTCACATTGCATGGAACTCGCCTCTGGCCTGGATCAGGTCCGAGCGACTCGCACGCGTGCGCGGGGCTAAGGTTGAAGCCGTCGCGATGCGAGATACCGATCAAGATTTGACTTCTGTGATTGTCGTCCGGTCTGATTCTCCAATTGGAACGCTCTTGGACCTGAAAGGCAAGACGATAGCCGTAGGGGCTATTGATTCCCCTCAGGCCACTCTTATCCCTCTTTCTTATCTGCGCGCTCAAGGTTTGAAGCCCGGAGTTGATTTTGAGGTTAAGTACAATGATCTGCTTTCTGGCAAGCATGGCGACCACATCGGAGGCGAGCGCGAAGCCGCACGCGCTCTGGTTGCCGGTCGCGCAGATGCTGCTTGCATGATAGATGGCAATCACCTTCTGTTCATCACAGAAGGAACTCTTTCGTCGAGCGCAACCCGCATCCTGGCGCAAACCGAAACGTATGATCATTGTAATTTTACTGTCGGGCCATCCGCACCCCGCGAGATGATTGAACGATTCCGCGAACTGCTGCTGAGCATGTCTTATGCGGACGCAGAAGTTCGCCCGCTAATGGATCTTGAAGGTCTTAAATCCTGGCGGGAGGGACGAACGAAAGGCTACCGCGCGCTCGAAAGGGCGGTTGACGAAGAGGGGTTCTATGACCGAGAAGGTCGCATCACCGTCCCAAATTATAGATATTAAAGAGCTGGGATTTGATCGAGGGGCGCACCTTTTGATCAAGCGAGCTTTGGCGGATGTTGCGGTCGGCGAGCGTCTGGGCATCAGAGGTCGAGACCCGTCACTGGCTGTTCATCTGCGCGGTTGGTGTCGCGCTCAGGGGCACGATGTGATCTGGCCGGAAGCTGCAAAGACATCTGATTCTGAAGCCTATCCATTCATAGCATGGATAGTGCGAGGAAGTGCTGCTACGGGACGATGGCGAGGCGCAGAGCAGGCCGGTCTACCGGATCCTCTTATCTCAGGAGCAGTAAGTGATCATCCCCCGGCCACATGGGGACTGGCCGCGCGCGGCGCAAGAATAGAAGCGGGCGGGCCGGACTTTTTCTTTGGACTCGACTCAAAAGAGCAAGTATGGGCTGATGGTCTTCCTCGACTTTATGCTCAAGCGGCTGCGGCACAGTGGAATCCCGCAACTGCTATCAACTGGGATCAGCCTTTTGAGCTTACGGCTGAGATCGAATCGGCAGTCGTGCAGGTGATGACTTACCTGATTGAGAATGAGAATGCGGCGCTGCTTGTTCCGGCAAGATTCATTGCCCAGGTTCATCCACATTTCCGAGAGGTCATGCAGTTGCTGGCCATACAGGTTGCCGACGAGGCTCGCCACGTGGAGGTCTTCACGCGTCGAGCTACGCTCGGCGGCGGCGAACTTGGACTGTCTACGGTCGGCGGTCAGGCGTCGCTGAAAACGCTTCTTGACGAGCCCGACTTTACGCTGGCCTCTTTCTTATTGTCTGTTCTCGGCGAAGGCACATTTCTGAACCTGCTCTGGTTTCTTCAACAGCACGGGCCAGACCCTGTTACTCGCAGGGTTGCTCAACTCGCAGCACAAGACGAGGCTCGGCATGTCGCATTCGGAATGGGGCATCTTCAATATCAAATCTCGAAGGATGCGGGGACGCTTGATCGGCTGGCCGCCGCAGTAGACCGCAGGCATCAGGCTCTTTCACATACTGCTGGCCTTAACGAAGAAGTGTTCGATGCTCTCATCCTTCTTGCGGCTGGTGACTATCTGCCTGAAGCAATCGCTAGAGGTTTCTCTAAAGCTCAACGACTGAAAGAAGAAATGGATGCAGATCGCCGTGCGCGACTTATAAAACTTGGCTTCTCGCCGGATGAGGCAGCCGCTATGTCTGCTCTGCATACACGCAACTTCATGTGAAGGCCGACCTTCAAGAATAGTGAACTTGCGTAGTCGGCTAACCAGGGCCATTCAGTTTTCGGATTCAGAGGTTGAAATCGGAAAACTGTTCACCGCAGAGACGCCGCAGGACGCAGGATGGCCGATGATGTGCTTCGCACGCGGCGGGGGCGCAGAGGTTAATAATTTCTCTGCGTAATCTCTGTGTCCTCTGCGTCTCTGCGGTGAGTTGACATCAAATTCCGACAACTGAATGGCCCTGTCGGCTGACGCAATTCGTGAAATATATTGAGCGGGCCTTATTCCTGCCGTCCCTTGTGATAAGATTATTGGAGTAGTTTTAAGCATTGGGGGAATAAGTTTAATGAGCGATCCTTTTTTAACAAATCGTCTTCCTCAGACTATGGATTTGAATATCGAAAAGGGGACTCAAAAAGATCAGCTTGTGCTTGTGGCTGAAGACTTCGCTGACAGCGCTATCCCAATCAGCTTGCACCTCCAGCAAAACGGGTACCGTGTCGTGACTGCCAGCGATGGCGAGGAGGCAGTTAAAGCCACCTCTATTTCACGACCCGATCTGATATTGATGGATATTGCGATGCCAGTACTTGATGGGCTTGGTGCGGCTCGGAAAATAAGAGCAGATTCTTCCCTTCCATATATTCCTATTATCGCTATCAGCGCCTTTAATACTGGTGGTTTTCTCCAGGCTGCTTATGATGTTGGCTTTGATGGCTATTTGACAAAGCCGATTGATTTTGACCGAATGATCGATCTGATCAAGAGCCTTTTGGCTGGCCAGTAGAGGACATAAGGCTGTGATGCAAGCTCAGTGAGAGGAAATTTGAAATTTCAACGGTAACGGTAAAGCTTGATTCGTTGGATGCCGAACTTACCTGGCACCAACCGCAGATGGCGGCCCTGGTGGCCCGGATTGTTTCGCGGCACGCCCTACCACCGAGCCTCACGGATAACTATTACTACAGTTGTAGATGAATCTGCTGTGCAGCCCGCCGCTTGTAGTAGCAGCGCCTGGTCGTCGCATTCGACAGCAGGACCAAATCGCTGTTGATCATCAACCACGCAATTCTCAGCGCGAATCCCGCTAATTTCGCCGTGCTTCGGATGTTCGTCGGCAATCCTGGCAACCCGCTCGATAAACCCATCCTGCCTTGAGTCAATTGAAAAATTTCGCGCCGCAGTAATATGGTGAAATGTTCAGCAACTTCTCCGTACGTCGGTAATTTTGCGGATCAGCGCCGTCATCGAAGCCGATGGCACTGCGATGTTCGCCTCGGATCAACCCAATATCCAAAAGGAAAAGAGAATGAGAATCCAAAGTCTGTTTTTGAAAAAGATGACGGCGCTGGTGATGGCGCTCATGTTTTTGGTCGCTTCGAGCGTCACGCGCGTTGAGGCGGCTGCAACCCTCGATCTGACCTCGGAGCAGATCGAAGCGGTGCTTGAGGAAGTATTCACCGCATTAGCTGCGTTCGACGCCCAGGGGGTCGTAAACCATTTCGCCGCTGACGCCGTGGTTGAAGACCCGGTCGGCACTCCACCGATCCAGGGAACACAAGCCATAACCGCTTATTTGCAAACGTTCCCCTCTATCTTCAGTAAAATCAAACTCTACTCACTGGACGTCAAAGTGTGCGGTCAGGAAGCCGCCGTCCAATGGAGGTTACGTTTTAAGACCAAGACCGGAAATGTCTTCTTCCTGGAAGGCATCGGCTTCTTCAAGTTCAACCAGGAGGGAAAAATTCAATCGGAGAGAGAGTTCTTTGATCTGGCATATTTTCTGGCGCAATTGCAGAACTGAACATGTAGCAATCGTAGCGCAAAGCGGGCCGGTTTACGACTTTGGAAAGTTACCCTCCGTGAGTGGCGAAGAGGCGTTTGCGGCGTGAGGCCATCGGGTATTGTCCATTGTTATGCAGGAAAGGCGACGTCTTATCACAGCACAACAATGGACAATACCCGATACCCAATAGAATAACTTTCCAAGTCGTATGGCGTAACATTTCTCACAAATTCTCCCGGAACATCTATACGCCCGGTCGAGGCTTGGTGATAAATTATCATCGCTCATCCGGATATGGCGACAAGGTAGTTAGCCGAGTGTCTTCTACCGCGCCGCCAATCGTGAAATGGTAGAGATCCTGGTATTTGCGATCCTTGAGGCCCAGTATTTCATGCATAGAGTCGTCGAAGTAGCAGCCGATGCCAGTGCTGCGGATGCCAGCCGCTTCAGCTTCCAGATAAAGCACCTGACCGATGACCCCAGCTTCCCAAAATAGACGAGGATAAAACCAAGCGCCGAACTGTTCCATCGCTTCCTCATATTCAGCAATCATGCCAAGGCTGAAACAACCGTCGCTCGCGATCTCCTGGAAACAGGAAATCTGTCGGGCGGCCTCGCCAGTTTCGGTTTGATGAGGCAGTAGAGTTCCAGTTGCTCCGGACATCCTGACGGGCGACGCCACCTGTCAGCCTGAGTGAGCGCTAACTCCAGCGGCTCTCTCTGTGACGGGTCGCGCACCAGAAAGTAAAGCCCTGCGGGAAGATCATCAACACGGTGCACAAAAATGGCCAGGTGAATGCGAGGCTTCCAGGGAATCGTGCCGAAGGTAAGATTGCCGGGGACGGCCAGAGTCCTTTGAAGGATGCGATAGAACGTGTCCCGAGAAATTCGTGTCTGCCCGTCCATTGCCACGGCACTTCGTCGCTGATGAATAATCTTTCGCAGAGAAATTGGACGAGCTTCCAATGGCTTCAGGCTCAGGCGGCTTTTGAAAGCTCTCATAATGACCCGCGCCATGCGGTTTTCGAGCAGATTGAGCAATCTCATTCATTCCCCATTCCACGTGAGACTTACTCAGTTGATTGGGACTGCCTCGCCAGTCAAGAGACTCGAAAGCCTGAACGACATCTTCGGGCAGACCTGTCTCGCTGATTTCTTCTACAAGCGGGCCAACGGCCATCAGCACATCCGGTTCTTCCGGTTCGGCGTTGTGATTACGAAATGTGCCCGTGATTAGCGCCAGCTCATCCGTGCCTAGATCGTCTAGAATCCTTGTCTGCCATCCCAACCCGGCGGCGGCGACGCTCATTGCGCCGATGGCGTGACCCGCATCATGCTGGCAGTAGCGATAAGCGCGTTGTCCGTACTTCCACGCCTCTCGCCAGTGAATTGAAGTGAGCCCAATCAACAGTGTATCCTTGGGCAGTCGCGCACAAAGCCTTTCCCACAACTCGGACTCAAACTCTGCGCGCAACTCCAACCCATGTTCTTTCGGCGCATAGTGGCAGACCACAGCCTTATCCGATAGCCCTGTGATGGGGCCGCAGATCAGGTAGCCCTCGGTCGGATGGAGATTTCCACTCGAAGGATTGATGCGTAGCGCCCAACTGATCTCGCCGACACTCTTCCATGCCGATATCGCCAGACTGTCGAAGAAAAGTTGAGAAATGCTGCGCAGGTTCACCGGCGCTCGTCGTATCCGGCCTGGAGCAAAGGCATCATCGTAGCGCGGCTCATCCGTCGGCGGAATTTTCTCCAGAGCTATTAACGACGCGCCCTCAAAGCGACGAAAAGGATTCGGCTGATTGGCCCAATCCAAATAGCCCGGCCCTCTGGCATAGCGATGCTGGTGGTGCTTGGTTGCCTGGTGATACTCGAAAACCTTCTGAAGCGCGTCTGGACTGTTGCTGGAACCTTGTTTCATGCTGATGCGGTTAACTATATCATTACGCCTGCGCTAGTGCACTGCGGGAGCGAATGCTCCCGCGCGAAGTCTTAGTAGCCCATCCCGCCGCTCATCGCTTCGGGCTTATCATCTGTCTGTAGTTCGGAAATGAGGGTTTCAGTCGTGAGCATTAAACCCGCAATTGACGCCGCGTTTTGCAGCGCGCAGCGCGTGACTTTCGCAGGGTCTATAATGCCTGCGGCCACAAGGTCTTCAAATGTATCAGTCTCGGCGTTGTAGCCGAAGTTAATGCTCTTTTCCGCGCGAACTTTCTCTACAATAACTGCGCCCTCTTTACCAGCGTTCTGGACGATCTGACGTAACGGCTCTTCAAGTGCTCGTTTGACGATTGTTACGCCAATCTGTTCATCCAGGTCGCCTGTCACTTCGCCGTCCTCGTTCGGCTCGAATATCTTGAATTTGTCGAGCGCCTTCGCCGCGCGAATCAACGCCACTCCGCCGCCCGGAACGATACCTTCCTCGACCGCCGCGCGGGTTGCGTTCATTGCGTCTTCAACGCGCGCCTTCTTCTCTTTAAGTTCGGTTTCAGTGGCCGCGCCGACGCGAATCACCGCGACACCGCCAACGAGTTTCGCCAGCCGCTCTTGCAGTTTCTCGCGGTCATAGTCTGACGTAGCATCATCAATTTGAGTTTTGAGCGTTTTCACGCGCCCCAGCAAATCGTCAGGGTTGCCCGCGCCATCAATGATAATCGTGTTGTCCTTAGTTATAGTCACCTTCTTGGCGCTTCCCAAATCTTCAAGCATGACGTTCTCAAGCTTGATGCCGAGTTCTTCACTGATAACTTTGCCGCCTGTCAAAACAGCGATGTCTTCGAGCATGCGCTTTTCGACGATCTCCGAAGCCGGGAGCCTTCACCGCCGCGACGTTAAGTATGCTACGCAGTTTATTCACCACGAGAGTCGCCAACGCTTCGCCTTCTACGTCTTCGGCAATAATCAGCATCGGCCTGCCTTGTTTGGCGACTTGCTCAAGCAGAGGCAGCAGATCTCTCATCGAAGAAATCTTCTTCTCGCTGATGAGAATGACTGGATTTTCGAGAACTGTCTCCATGCTTTCCGGCTCAGTTATGAAGTAAGGAGAAAGGTAGCCGCGATCAAACTGCATGCCTTCGACAAATTCCAAATCCGTCTCCATCGTTTTTGATTCTTCGACCGTGATGACGCCGTCTTTGCCGACCTTGTTCATCGCTTCGGCGATCAAATTGCCGATGGTCACATCGCCGTTTGCCGAGATCGTGCCGACCTGCGCGATCATGTCACCTTTGACCGGCTTCGCCATCTTCTTGATCTCTGCGGTTGCGCGTTCGACCGCTTTGTCAATGCCGCGTTTCAACGCCATCGGGTTCACGCCCGCCGCCACCGTCTTTACGCCCTCGCGGAAGATGGCCTGTGCCAGCACAGTCGCCGTCGTCGTGCCGTCGCCCGCGATGTCCGAAGTGCTAGACGCGACTTCTTTCACCATCTGCGCGCCCATGTTTTCCATTGAATCCTTGAGTTCAATTTCTTTTGCCACCGTCACGCCGTCTTTGGTGATCGTCGGGCTGCCATATTTCTTATCGAGCACGACATTGCGCCCTTTCGGACCCAGCGTGATTTTAACTGCGTTGGCGAGTTGATTGACGCCGCGCAAAATTGCCGCTCGCGACTCCGCGCCTTGAGTTATTTGCTTTGCCATAATCTTTATCTGTTCTCCCAATCAAAATTGTTTGTGATGTCCCAAAGGGATTTGGATTCTGACGTCAGCGCCTACTTGCCGCTTTTCTTGCTGCTGCTGACGCTCGCGACACTGCTAACGGCCACACCAGCGCGCACGATGATGCCGAGAATTTCCTCCTCGCGCATAATCAACAGCTCTTCACCATCTATCTTGATTTCAGAACTGCTGTACTTACCGAATAAGACTCGGTCGCCCGTCTTGACATCTAATGACTGTCTGGAACCGTCTTCCTTGTACTTGCCTTCGCCTACGGCGATTACTTCGCCCTCTTGCGGTTTCTCTTTGGCCGAGTCGGGGATAATGATACTGCCCCGAAATTGCTCGCCTTCTTCAATGCGCTTTACGATCACGCGGTCGTGTAGAGGTTTGATATTAGTCGTCATATTTTACTCCAATCTCCTTTGCGGGTTTTCTATCAAGAATCAAAGTCTCCGAACCTTTTAGAGCGTACAAAGGAACGTAAAAACCCTGTCCTTCATGGCATCTGAGCTGTGATCATCAGGTGGTCTGGTTAATTCCAGATAATCTGAGAAGGGAGTGAGCTATGCTCGGTTCCTAACCATTCTCGCAGAAAATCTCAAGGAAGTCTGTACAATATTGGACAACTTGTTGATGACTCTGAATATAAGGCCATACAGTTCTCTGGATTAGAGGTTGATTCACCGCAGAGACGCAGAGAACGCAGAGATTACGCAGAGGAAAACAATTATTACTCGCCCCCCGCCGCGTGCGAGCCCTTATGGCCATCCTGCGCTGTCAGCCTCGCTCGGTACGTTTCCTATTCGCCCAACCAGTTTTGGATTGCCCTGGATTGCTCGCCGAAGAATGTCTCCGCTCCTGAAAACTGTTCTTCGTGCAGCCAGAAGCCACAATCGTTCTTATCGAGGAACCAATAATGACCCGTTGCCTTCTCGCGCAGGATGTAGCACTTCGTTGTATAGATCTCTTTGCGCACGGCATAAGTTTCTCCCTGAACAATGATCTGACTCAAGAACCTCTCGCCTTTAATGCCGGTCTCGATCCAGACATCACGCTCGCCCTGCCGGTTGTGCCCGAATTGATAGTTAGCGATTCGCACTTTGTCCGCTTTTACGAGGTCGAATCGGTTGGGTTCAAATTGTTTAAGCATAATCATTGGCCTCCAATGCCCTTTCAGGCTATCTCTCGTCCGCTTGTGTCCGGCATTCCCATCCGCCGCAACCAGCGGAAATGCGATACGATACCTGCCCGGAAAGACGCATGCTCATTGTATGTAACTCCGAATTCTTGACAGGTTCGCTCGACGAGCTTCGAGATGGCCGGGTAATTGACGTGGCAGATTGGGGAAACAGATGGTGTTCGATTTGAAAGTTTAAGCCGCCCAGCAGCCAGGATGCTACACGGCTGCGCCGGGCAAAGTTCACCGTGGTCTCTACCTGATGGATGGCCCAGGCGTTTTCGATTTGTCCAGTCTCAGGTCGCGGCAACGGAAACTCCGCCTGCTCGACGCAGTGTGCCAGTTGAAAGACGACGCTCAACACTATGCCAAGCACCAGCGCCGCCACCGCGTAAAACAACGCCACAGCCCACACAGGATGCAACAACAGTGGAATCCCGAATGCCAGAGTAAGAAAAATCGCTTTACCGGCAAGGAATATCCCCAGGTCCTTTCCTGTCGGGCGCGGCACTCGATGTTCACCGACTCGCCCGATGATGACGTCGCGGAAATCACCAACCAGATGCCAGTTGATCGCCATCAATCCATAAAGCGGCCAGAGATAGAAATGTTGCCAGCGATGAAACCAGAGCCGCCTCTGATGCGGCGTCAACCGGCCAATAGCGTGGAGAGCGATGTCCGTATCATGGCCCGTGATGTTGACATAGGTGTGATGGAAAATGGCGTGCTTCCAGTGCCATTGATAAGAACTCCCGCCGAGCACATCAAGCATCATCGCCATCAGCTTGTTAACCCAGGCATAATTCGAATAGGCATGATGTCCGCCGTCGTGCTGAGTATTGAAACCGATTGCCGCTGTGGTTAACCCGAGCAGGACAGCCAGCGGCAGGGCTTGCCACCACGTTTGCGCTACGAAGACCAACAGCACATAGGACGCAGTGAAGCAGGCGAGCAGGATCGCCGTCTTCAGATACATTTGCGGGCAGTCGCGCTGGCGTCGCCCTGTGCTTTGGAAAAACTCATCAATCCGACGCCGAACCTCGACTTGAAAATCATTACTGCCGACGAATTTCAGCCTTCTCTCATAATCGGCTGTTGGAATTGGCTGTTGTGCATTGTGCGATTGCGTCTCTTGATTAGCTATCATGGCAACCTCCTTGAATTCGATCTGTTGTTGCTAGCCGGAGCTTGCCCGCGCTGCAGCCCGTAGCTCTCGATCCTTTTTTTGACGAGCTTCAGGTTCTTCGCCAGCCCCTCGCGTACCCGGCCTCCAACAAGAGAGCGTTTTATACCAAGGAACCATCCTTGTAAAGCGTCGGCCCGAGAGCGATTGAGGTACATCATGTACGACCCCGAAGTTGCCGGACCTTGACTACCTTCCACAAATACACCCAGCCCAAGCGACCCATCGAAGTAATGGTTAGCGTAAAGTTGTTTTGAAGCAATCAGAACCTCCGTGCTGTCTCCAAGAACTCGTTTATATATGACTACATGCGTTAAGCTCAATACTGGATTCAGCCCGAACTTCTCTTTCGACCAATAGATGAAATCTTCTACATTTGGCGAACTGGCTTTCGGAAACTCCTCAAGATACTTATAGAACTCGGGCGCATAATCGGCCAGGAAACGGGACTGGTCCAGCAACGAGCGATATTCGTCAGCAAGCCGAACAGCGTTTTTCTCATCGCGGTATTCGATAAGCGCCGCATTGCCAGTTTGCAGGTAAGCCTTCAGGTAATCGAAGAGCATACGGCGGGCTAGAGCATTAGCGCGATCCTGATAATCTGCGGCGGACGGGTTGAGTTCCTGGCGAAAGCGCGCCATCATCTCGGCGGACATCTTCATGTCGCAATCGCCGGACGTGCAATTCCTGATGGCCTCCAGACAGCAAGGATCAAGCGTAAGACCATTCAAGTCAGCCAGGCTCGGTGGATTACTGAACTTACCTATCTGCAACACCGTCGCTGACTTCTTGAAATCGGCAATATCACGAAATTTCTCAATGAAGAGGTCGCCGGGAGCATTGACACGCAAGATGCCGAAAGCCGCGATTTCCTTCTTCGCTCTGGTTTTCAGCAGCTTCGTAACAGCTTCCCCGCGTTCCAGGCTGGCAAGATTCGCTTCGGAAATATTCATCTGTGTTTGTAAGAGGTTCTGAAATTTCTCGGGAAGGTTCTGCGCTCCTGCGGGAAGCGCGCCAATCAGGAACAACAACCAGATGGCACAAAATCTACGGGACAATACTACGGCGCGAAAATTCATGGGCCGCGCCTCCTTTCGGTCAGATGTATTGGGCAGGGTTCGCTGTCTATAACGACACCTCTGGCCCTTATATAGGATATGCCTGCTAAAGAATTGGCGCTGTTCATTATTGGACAATGGCGGAATCTTGCCAGACATTAACCATTTTGGAAACTGTCTATTATTGCACAGCGCCGGACGCCGAAGCGGAGTATAGTAATAAAGTATATAGAGATACATTGGTCACTAGAGCCGCACCGGCTCGCGCCTACCTATTCATATCTCTCAGTCCAGATTGTCGCGCGAGTGCGGCAGTGTCGAATTGTATTGCCCATATCGTAGGCATTCTGAGAAAATCAAGATCCCAAGGAGGGATCACGCTTATGAACTCAAAGAGAATATTTATAGCAAGCGCATTGATCGCGGTGATGATTGCAGTCGCCAGCCTCGCCCAGATTGTAGCGGCGGGACAGGAAACGGCGAACTCACATTGGATGGCGGTTAAGCGTAAAACGCTCGCCATCGGGTATAAGAATAATGACAGCACAGCGGTCAACATGGTGGGTTCCGCCATCGCCCCGCAAGCCGTGGGAAAGGCCGAGATCAAAAACAAAAACGGCAGCACGCGGATTAAGCTTGAGATGGCTAACCTTGGAAACCCGCAGAAAATTGGCCCGTACTACACAACTTTCGTGCTCTGGGCGATAGCCCCCGAAGGACAGGCAGACAATCTGGCTGAGCTTTCCGTCACGTCCAAAATCGACATCGAGGTGACGACTAACTTTCAGACCTTTGGTTTAATCATTACGGCGGAGCCGCACTCGGCGGTCAAGCTGCCCAGCCCTGTGATTGTCGCGGAAAATACATTGCGTAAAGGCACGGAAGGCGGCATACAGGCAAGCAGCATCGAGTACAGCGGCGACCCCGGCACTTTTTACGCAGCCTCTTCGCCATCTGAGCCTTCGTTCAACGCTGATTACGATACACCGTTTCTCATTTTAGGCGCTCGCCGAGCGGTAGAGATCGCCAGGCACGCTGACGCTAGCCGCTATGCGGAGTCAGAGTTGCGCGAGGCCGAAGTCAAGCTGGAAGTTTTGGAGCAGATGTGGCCCGATCTTCGCAAGGATCAAGAAAAATACAGCGGCGCGGCCCACGATGTTATGCGCATCGCTGAAAATGCGCGAACGCAAGCGGTCGAGCGCAGCGCCCAATCTCGACTCGCAGATGAACGCCGTGACGCAGTGTTCACAGTCGTTCAAGCCCAAAGTGAAACTGACCGCGCACAGAACGAAACAGACAAAGCAAATCAGCAATCGGCGAAGGATCGCGACGGCAATGAACAGGGCACAAATCGAGACCGCAGTTGCGCGGACGCAGGCCGAGCAAGCGCAGTACGAAACAGACAAAGCAAAATCCAATGAAGAGTTAGCGCGGGCAGATGCAGAACGCGCTCGTATGGATACTCAGGTCGCTCGTCTGGATACTCAGGTGATGAAGAAGCATCAAAGCGACGCGCAGCAACGTCTCTACATTTCTCTTTCGGAAATCTTGGAGACAAGGCGAGAGGCGCGCGGCTTGATCGTTAACCTGTCTGATGTTTTATTCGACTTCAATCAGGCGACGCTGAAGCCCGACGCGCGCGAAAAACTCAGCAAGCTGGCAGGCATCCTTCTAGCTTATCCCGGCGCTTACCGTATACAGATCGAAGGTCATACCGATTCGGTTGGCTCGCAGGATTACAATCAGAAGCTGTCAGAAGATCGCGCAGAGGCGGTGCATGCTTATCTGATCGGCGCAGCCCTGCCAGCGGACAGGATGGCTGGCGTGCGCGGCTTTGGCAAGATAAGGCCCGTGGCCACCAATGACACGCCCGAAGGCAGACAGACAAATCGGCGAGTCGAGATAGTAATCAGCGATACCGAAAAATAGATTGTGCTGAGTGTTAGAGGGCCATGGCAAGTGAGAGTAATTATACAAAAGGATGCGGGCGTCGCCGAAGTGACAACGGAGACGCCCGCTGTGGTCCACTGGATTAAGGAAGCCAGGCGCATGGAGAAATCGACTCTCTTCTTCAGCTTCTCTGGAATCATCCAGTCTCCCTGGCCCTACGGCTCGCATATTTAAGAAAGAGGAAGAAATGAACATGACAATCGAGGAGCGCAAGCTAAACGATATAACTGTGCTTGATCTCGAAGGCACTTTTGTTTTGGGAGGGCATGCTGAATTCAAACAACATGTCGAGGCCGCCATCACAGGTGGAAGCCGCAGACTGCTCATCAACCTGGCGAAAGTGAACTATATGGACAGCAGCGGGCTTGGCGAACTCATCTCCGGCTATACGAAAATGCAACGGGTGAGCGGACAGATGAAGCTATTCAATCTCAGCAAGCGCCTGAATCAATTGCTGGTAATCACAAAGTTGATAACTGTGTTTGAGACGTTTGATTCAGAGTCGGAAGCCCTTTCCAGTTTTACCGCTGACGCGAAGCCCAAATTAGAGGCAACGAGTGCAGACGGGACAGGGTACAGTCACTCATAACGGATGCCGGTTCTTTTTATATCTGAAATTATCATTACCCTTGAACCGGTTACTGTGAAGCCCGCATTAGTCAGGTGAGGAGATTGCAAGCGCCCGGCAATAAGATATTGCGCAGTTGTTCAATATTGAACAGATTCAAACAATCAATTGGGGTATTTTAGCATGAGCCAACCAGTAGGTGTACGGGATCAACAACCACAATGACGCTTCCGCATACCGACCGGCGAGAGCACTATTCCTACCTCACGAAGGGCAATCCAGTGGGGGTTGCCCTTTTTCTTTCGTCACCATCTCGAAAAATCGCTCTTCGGGCTATCAGTGCAAAGCCTGCTCTAGCTGCGGAATTATTTTTGCGTTTCGTCTTATTTTGAACAGACTTCTTTAAGATGAACACATATAATCTTACTTGTCTATCTAAATACTTGAGCAAGCTACATTAGTGAAACACGAAAAACGGCAATAGATTTCCTCACTCACTCCTGTGACCCATACTCAAGCCAACTCGAATGAGGAGGCTGATATGAGTAAAACGATTTTCCCGCTGAAAGGCGAGCTAGAGGTTCATCTGTTGAAAGGCGCAGGCACATCTTGTGCGCTGATGACCATGAAGATACCCGCGAAATGATGGCCTCTGGCTTGACCAGTGCGGCTATGAGGTGACAACTGCGGGCAGCGTGGCCGAAACTCTGCCCTTAACCGAAATGGGCGGCTTTGATTTGCTCATGATTGCTGGCTGGTATCACGACGGCCTCGGCTTTGATCTGTGCAAGCGAATTCGCGCGTTCGATACTCGCACGCCAATTTTTTTCCTGTCGGCTTACGGTTCTCAAGATGATATTCAGAAAGGGCTGGAATCGGGGGCGCAAGCCTACCTCCCCAAGCCGTTTGACTTCGGGTGCTGGAACAGACAATTGAGAAGTTTATTCATGTAGGCGAGCGGTCGCGGTGCGGCGGTTATGATGAAGCGGCCATTTCTAGCCACTCGTTGGTTCCGGGCATCAAGCCGAAGCCGCTTCTATGACAGCCTGAGGATCACTATTTATAGTTTTGGAATCTCTTAATCTCGCCTTTTACAATTAATAGCTCCAGCTCTTTCTTCTTCTGTTCCAGGACAATATCTAACTTTATGCCCTCGATCTCCGCTTCCAGCAGCAGTTTTCGTTTTTCAACCTCAAGTGCAACCAACTCATTAGCTTTTTCTTCAATATTCATAGCAGCCTCCCAAAGAAGTAGCCTTGCGGCCAGTTTCAAGTTGTTGTGCGGACGATTGATTCATTGATTCTGGCTTACTACAACGATTTCTCCCTCTTGCAAATCACCGCCGATAATTGCAGTCACTCGGCCGTTAGTTATTCCTGCTTGCACGAAACGTGACTCAAGCTTTTTGTTCGCATCGAGCACCCAGATAGTTTGCCCTTGCTGGCGCTGCCCGTCCCGCCGATTCTGTTGATTCACCTGCTGTTGATTAGGTCTGAATCGCAGCGCGGCATTTGGCACCATCAGCGCATTGTCTGCCCGCGTAACCGGAATTGTGATATTGGCTGTCATGCCAGGCAGTAATTTCATTGCGGGATTTAATGCTGCGATAACGGTAGTATAAGTAACCACATTTTGCAGCGTCTGAGCGTTGAGCCTTGTTTGTGATATTTGGCCGCTTAAAGATCTGGCCGGGATAAGCATCAACAGTGAAGTTGGCTGTGATGCCTTCATGAATCTGGCCGACGTCGGCTTCGTCTATCGAAGCCAGTACCTGCATATCGGTCAGATCGTTCGCTATGACAAACAGGGTAGGCGCTTGAAGGCTTGCGGCAACGGTCTGACCTACGTCAACGTTTCGTGATATGACAACACCATCAATCGGAGATGTTATAGTCGCATGACTTAAATTCACCTGAGCTTGTTTGAGTTGCGCTCTGGCCTGCGCGACTACTGCTTTTGCTCCTTCGAGTTTTGCCCTGGAAGATGACACGGCGGATTGAGCCTGGCTAGTCTGAGCCGTTGCCTGCTGATTACGAGCCTCTGCGGCATTAGCCTGCGCCTGCGCCAATTCAAGCTCGCGGCCAGAAAGCACAGCCTTCAATGTCAGGTAGCGCTTGACGACATTCATTGCGTCATCGCGGGCTGAACGCGAACTAGCCCTCTGATTGGATTTCGCCGCTGCCAGATTCGCATTTTGATTATTGATCTCTGCCATAGCGGCTTGCACACCGGCCTGAGCATCCTGCAAGCCAGCCTGTTGATTCCGAAGCTGAGCCTCGAAAATTGCAGGGTCGAGCTTGGCTATAACTTGCCCGCGCTTTACCTGCGACTTGAAATCAGCCCCAAGCCATGCGAGCGCGCCTGACACCTGCGAGCCAACCTGTACGGTCGTCACCGCCTGAACCGTGCCTGTTGCCGAAACAGTCACTTCTACATTGCCGCGAGCAACCCTGGCTGTGGTGTAATCGCTTGCCTCTGCCTTTGGCCCATATTGCAATGGCCACGCCCAAAGCGCCCGCCAGTATCGAAACGATCAACAGGGGTGTTCGCCGTTTCTTAATCGAGGTTAAAAATCTTTTCACTCGATCTGCCATCTGATCTATCGTCTCGATCAGGAAGTGAAAACAGCGCCCGGCGTGACTATCTTTTCTCGGATAGTGGCCGGGCGCTTGTATAGCACAGCATCGTCTCAGGATTTAGTTAAGCGACTCCAGGTTGAGGATTCCTGATAAGATGGCGGCAAGGATACTGTACTTGCCGTTAGAGTAGCTACCATATTGATTGCGGCTGTTGTAGCCATCTTCATAGCCGCGACGGAAGCCTTCGCGGAAGTAATAGTTATAGTTGTCCTGGTCTACGTAATAGCCATTATAGCCGACGTTCGCATCCTGGTAGGCATAAGAGTCCTCGTAGTTGGAAGCCCACTTGTCCTGCCTGTCTGCCCGCCCGGCCTGAAAGCCTTCCTCATAGCCGTTGTTGACTGACTGCCGGAGCAAATTTGCACCGTATTGATTCGTCTCGTAGTAGCTGCCGCCGCGAGAGTAGCGATAATTCGGAGCCGTGTAGAAGAACGGATCATTGTTGTAGTTGCGTACTCTCTGGTTACGTAGTTGCTGTTGACGCAAACGCGCTAAATACTGTTGCTGAAAACGGTACTGCGCATTGCGTTTTTGTTGCTGCAGGAGCAATCTGCGCTGTTGCGCGACACGCTGCTGTTGTGGCTGTTGTTGACGATACCTAGTCATACGTTGTTGCTGCTGCTCAACAAGCTGCCTCTGGCGGTCCTGAGGCAGGCGCTGCTGCTGATGCTCAGGCTGTTGCTGCTGAGCGCTGACGCTGCTGTCGCTCTTGCTGACGCTGCTGCTTCTGATCAGCTTGTTGCTGATTTTGCTGTTGCTGCTGGGCTTGTTGTTTGCTGCTTGCTGCTGCTGTTTATTGATGTTGTTGCTGCTTGCTGCCTCTTAACCTGCCGTTGCTGCTCAGCTTGGGGTTGCGGCTGACTCTGTGGGTTATTAGGCGCCTGTTGCTGTTTCTCAGCTTGACGCTTTTGCTTGCGTTCCTGTTTACGTTGCTGCTTACTCTGGTCTTCTTGAGCGTTGGCCGGTACGCTCGTTCCGACCAGTAACACTGCGCTGATTATAAACGCCAATACTATCCGGTTTAAGATTTTAACTTTCATACAATTCCTCCTTACTATTCCAAATCGCTTCGACGGGCAAGCCTCCTTGAGGCTTGAAGCGAAGTACCCCAAGGTTTAACAACTCGTAGTAATAATTACGTTCTACTCCTCAGCTAAACTAAAGCGTCACCCTTTGCCCTTCGATGCCTGGCAATCGAATGCGAAGTTCTCTATCTGGGAAAGCGTTAGTACGGCGATGATGCGCAAATGCTATAAGTGTAGATCGACCCTCTCACTGCGGCGATAGCTGCGCCCTCCCTGCCTCCTGCGAGGCCGCCGAGACAGACCCAGTGTCCGTCCAATGTACCTGCCCATGAGTATTACTGCGATACTTATTAGAATGATAATTATGAATCCAACAAGATCGTGGCCAAACATAAAAATTTCGGCAATCACCCCAATGATCAGGCCAAATATAATCAGCGCAATACTACTCATAAGTTTCTAGCTCTCCTTGCTAGAGGATTTCCCCTCAGATCGCTATCAATCTAATGATATACCTGCCCAGGTTTGATTTCTGTTCAATAGCGAACGATATTGAAAAGAGTTGTCGGTGTTCTTTTAATTGGTAAGGATAGGTATCAAGTTGAGATGTGTTACCTGGCATAATCAGCGGTAGATAAATTAATCCTCAACCAGAACACCAATAACATCAATAAGATTATCCAGAGCATATTTACTCCTCAGTTTTCGATAGCATCGGAGCGCCATAATCTGCATCAATGACCTGCAGAGGCGACCCGTCATTTTGACAATAGTTGTCATTTGTGGAGTACTGTTTATTACAAATCGGACAACTCTTCTTTTGTTCTTTGATATCTTCTATCACGACCTTGTCCTCCTACTCTTCGTAAATAATTGTTGATTACCACCGTCATATGCCACAACCATCGCCGCAGCAACTAACCGGAACGGATGCGGGAGGCGGACGAATTCGCCGATGGAAGTGGCTTCGAGCTTCAGAACATTATCTTGAGCTGACATAATAGTGGTCTTTCCATAAGCTGCTTACTTTCGGTTCCGAGCTATCCGGTGCAACAAGGGTCAAACCCCTCTGCTTGCGGAGTTGTGAGATGATTTCCTCCTGGCTAAGCCTGGTAAACTCCATGTTAGGATTTGCCTTTGGTTTCATAATAAAATTCCGAGTAATCATTGTTAGCTCCTTGGAAGGTAAGCTGTTGGATTCAGATGAACTGGATTATTCCAGAGAAGCTGAAGAAGAGAGTGAGCTATGCTCAGTTCTTAACCATTTTATCACTAGGCGCGCAGCCCGGTCTGTTCTGTATTAGACAATTACGAGAATAATTCGCCGGGGAGAAAGCTGAATTTGACAACCTCACAAAAAACTGTAAGATGTTAACTCCTCGCCCCGGGACTGGTTGAATCAAAGAATAATAAGATCCTGTTTCGACGACTGCGCTGTCTTTTTTATGAGCACTTAATGACCAGCCAGGCGTCGCTGCCCCGATCCTCTCTTTTACATTTCGGAAATGAGCAAACTAACTCGGCCTGCCGCCAGTTATTAATGCGGCAGACAAGGCATAGCCGCTGTGAGTAATCGTCTGCTCATTTCAAGTTCATGGGCGACTAGCTTCATATAGGTAAGTAATGAAAAAGACAACGCTATTTTGTTTCGCTTTGTGCGTAATCGCATTTTTTATCTTTCTCGTTTTTCCCCGCACCGTTGAGGTGCAGACATCCAGTCCCGAACTCCCCCGCGTTCATCTCGACACGAATTACTCTCCGCTCGCAGGCAGCGTCATCAATGTCTCGGGGGGAGGAGATCTTCAGGCCGCGTTGAATGCCGCGCACCCGGGCGACACGATTGTCCTACAAGCTGGTGCCGTTTACACGACGCCGCCCGATGGGTTCGTCCTGCCGAACAAACAGGGCACCGAATGGATTGTAATTAAAACATCAAATGTCGAAGGCTTGCCGGCTGAAGGCAGTCGCGTATCTCCCGCGAATGCAGCCGCAATGCCTAAGGTTGTAACCAATGGCTTATGGCCGACGGTGAGGACCGCGCCCGCCGCGCACCACTACAGGTTTATTGGTATCGAATTCGCCATCGCTGCCGGACGCCCGTCGAACTATGGCATCATAACGCTGGGCGAAGGGTCGAGCGCACAAAGCTCGCTCAGTCAGGTGCCGCACGACATCATCATTGACCGCTGTTACGTTCACGGCAATCAGACGGTGAATGTCTCTCGCGGGATAGCGCTCAACAGCGCACGCACGGCCATAATTGATTCGTATGTCGCCGAATGTCACGGCATCGGCTATGACACGCAGGCCATTGCCGGGTGGAACGGGCCTGGCCCGTTCAAGATCGTCAATAACTATTTGGAAGGCGCGGCGGAGAACGTCATGTTCGGCGGCTCACCCCCGGCCATCGCTAACCTTATTCCTTCAGACATCGAGTTCCGCCGAAACACCTGCTCCAAGCCGCTTTCATGGAAGCCCGATGATCCGAGCTATGCAGGGACGCGCTGGTCCGTTAAGAACATCTTCGAGTTGAAGAACGCGCAACGGGTGCTTATAGACGGTAACACGTTCGAGAACATCTGGGTGGCCGAACAAAGCGGCTTGGCCCTTCAACTCACGCCGCGCGGCGAGGGCGGCCTCGCGCCCTGGGCCACCGTGCAGGATATTACGTTCAGCAATAACATCGTCCGCCACGCAGCGGCGGCCATCAACTTGATTGGGTATGACGACGGCGGGCCGAGCCAGCAAAGCCGCCGCCTACGCTTTGCCAACAATCTCTTCGAAGACATAGGCGGCGCTCGGTGGGGCGGAAACGGGCGGTTCATACAAATGCTGGACGGCACTGCTAACGTAACGATTGAGCATAATACGATTCTGCACACAGCGCAGGTCATCATTGCCGAGGGACGCCCTCACACAGGCTTTGTGTATCGCAACAATCTCTCGAAGCATAATGACTACGGCGTTGCAGGGACCGGAACCTCGGTCGGCATAAATACGCTGAATACTTACTTCCCCGGAAATGTGTTTGTGGGAAACGTGCTGACAGGGGGGCAGGCGCAATCCTACCCGGGCGGCAACTTTTTTCCCGCTACTCTCAACAACGTGGGTTTTATTGATCTCGCCGGAGGCAATTATCGTCTGTCGGCAACCAGTCCCTATAAAGGAGCCGCCACCGACGGCATGGACATAGGTGCGGATATGGATGCGATTCAAGCCGCCATCGGTGGCAGCCTGGCTCCGCCGCCTCCGCCGCCTCCGCCCGCCGCTGGTGACATCGTTTTGTATGCTTCGGAAGCCCCCGTGAAAGTCGGGGCGTGGGTGGTGACGGCGGATTCGACTGCGGCGGCAGGAGCTTCCTTGTTGAACCCGGATGCGGGCCTGTCGAAAGTAAATAACCCGCTCGCAAACCCTGGAAGCTTTTTTGAAATGACGTTCAGCGCAGAGGCAAGCAGGGCGTATCATTTATGGATGCGCGGCAAAGCGCAGTATGACTCGCCATACAATGACTCTGTATGGGTCCAGTTCTCCGATAGCGTTGACTTGAGCGCCAGCGCCGTCTATCGCATCGGTACGGCTTCGGCAACGGCGATAAATCTGGAAGACTGCTCGGGGTGCGGCTTACAAGGGTGGGGCTGGCAAGATAATGGGTGGGGTGTTAACGTGATGGGCCCGCACATATACTTCCAGTCTGCCGGACTGCATACAATCAGAGTGCAATCGCGCGAGGACGGGCTCTCGATTGATCAGATCGTTTTGTCGCCCGTCACCTATCTGAACTCACCGCCGGGCGGCCTGCGCAACGATCAAACAATTCTTCCTGAAAGCGGCGGAGCGCCACTTCCCGGCTTGACAGTCAATTCCGTCTCTCCGAGTTCGGGGCCGACCGCTGGCGGAAGCCAGATTACAATTACCGGCACTGGCTTTGCGACGGTAGCCGGCGTGCTGGTGGGCGGCTCGCCCGCGAGCGGGGTCAATGTCTTGAGCGCGAGTTCCATGACCGCATTGACGCCTGCTCACAGCGCGGGGGTGGTTGATCTAGTGGTTGTGGACTCGGGCGGGCAAAGCGCTACGCTCACAAATGGTTTCACATACGTTGCGCCTGCCGGTGAAAACGTTTTGCTGGCTGATGATTTCAACGACAATACACTAGACGCATCGAGGTGGAATGCGACAAACCTTTTTAGCGGATATACAGACCTGAGCCTGCCCTTAAATGAAACTAATGGGCGCATTGTGATTGGCCCTCTGCCGCAAGGCGCGACGGGTTCGCACTACAAGGGCATCAGGACCGCTCGGTCGTATGATTTCACAGGCGCTTACTGTCATGTCGAGTTGACGCAAGCCCCTGCTTCAAACACCGCTGCCGATGCCATGCTGACGGTCGGTCGAGATGCTAATAGCTATTACCGAATCTATGTCGAAGCAGGCAGCTTGATTTGTCAGAAACGGATCAACGGCACGAAGGTCAATCTGTTTACGGCGACATTCAACCCGATCAATCACCGGTACTGGCGGATCCGTCATGACGTAGCTTCCGGGACAGTCGTGTTCGAAACGGCTTCCGACAATGGCGGCGTGCCCGGCTCGTGGGCCGAGCGATTCAGAGAAGTGTGGAACGCCGCGTTAATTCCTTTAACGTCGGTTCAGCTTGAGCTGAAAGCGGGCACCTGGCAAGCGGAGGCCAATAGCGCAGGCATCGTTACTTTCGATAATTTCAGGCTCGCCAAGCCGTAAGGACTCGTGGCTTAAGGACCGGTCGCAATTTTCAGATTCAGAGGTTTGAAATCGGAAAACTGTTCACCGCAGAGACGCAGAGGACACAGAGATTACGCAGAGAAGATTAATTATCCTCTGCGCCCCCTCTGCGTACTCTGCGTCTCTGCGGTGAGTTGACATCAAATTCCGAGAACTGAATGGCCATGGCAATCGACAGGGGCGGCGACGTTATCCTTGCTTTGAATTTGGCAAGTCATAATATAGTGTGAGTAAGTGAAGTAAAGCCGTCTGTGAAAACGAAAACGTAGGCGTATCCGGAGAAAATAACCGGGAAGAAAATGGCGGGCAACTCCGTCTGATGGGTGACTGGACAATCTGGCCAGTCTAAATCAATTTTGACGGAGCAGAGAAAATGGAGAGAAAGTCAGTGAAACGTTTTCCTATCCTGATTGTATTTGTAGCAATGGGCTGCGCCATGAAAGTCTACTCACAAGGCCCGCTGTTCAGCCCTGCGCCCGGCTCGCCAGTGACAGTCGGCCAAGGTTCGGGGCGCGTAGTTCTCGTGGATGTCAACCGCGATAATCGACTCGATCTGGTGACCCAGCATTTGCAACGTCGCGAGGTGGCGGTGCAACTCGGGGATGGAACGGGACGTTTTGCCCCTGCTCCTGGCAGCCCGCTAACGCTCGGCTATTCCCCGGGTGATATCAAACTGGGAGATGTCAACAACGATGGAATTCTCGACCTCGGCGTCACCATCAGCGAACGCGGTGCCGTAGACATTTTTCTCGGCAATGGTAGCGGCAGGTTCAGTCTGGCACCCGGCTCGCCTTTCGTTGCCAGCGCATCAGTCGAATTCAACACACACGGCCTGCAGCTCGCAGACATCAACGAAGATGGGAAACTCGACATCATCACCACGAACAATCAGCAGAACACCTTCGCAACCCTGCTGGGAAACGGGCGCGGTGGTTTCTCGCAAGGACCAACAGCGACATTCCCTGCCGGTCAGGGACGCTATGCGTTCACTTTTGGTGATCTTGACGGTGATGGGCATCTCGATGTCGTCATCGCGAACGGTGAGGCCGGATTTGCTGAACCTGGCCGCGTAGTGATGCTGCGCGGAGACGGCAAAGGCGCATTCAAAAACGCTTCGGAAACACCAGTGCCAACAGCGCCGCGCTACGTGACGACAGGCGATGTGGATGGTGACGGGCAACCTGATATTGTGACCACCCACGGCAGCAATCAAGTGAGCGTCCTGTTGAATCGTGGCGGCGGCAAGTTCGCGCCTGCGCCCGCTTCACCCTATGACCTTGGTGTTTTAGCGTGGGCTGTATTCGTTGCCGATGTCAATCGAGATAAGCAAAATGATCTTGTCCTGGCGACCGAAAACAGTGTCACGGTGCTGCTGGGCGGCAAAAGCGGATTCGCACCCGCGCCGGGTTCGCCGTTTGGCGCAGGCCCCGGCGCTTATTACCTGGCAACCGGAGACGTAAACCAGGACGGCTATCTCGACGTGGTGGCTTCCAGCTTTGAAGGCAAGGCTGTGACCTTGCTGCTGCGCAGATAATATCTGGCTCACCTGTGATGATTGCGGGCTGAAACAAAGGAGGCTGCGTTTGGAAACATTGCGGCAAGACCTGCGCTACGGTGCGCGAATGTTGCTGAAGACTCCCGGCTTCACAATGGTTGCCGTCATCACGCTGGCGCTCGGCATCGGCGCTAACACAACGATTTTCAGCGTCATCAACGGCGTGTTGCTAAAACCTTTGCCGTTTGCGGAACCGGAGCAGTTGGTGATGCTGTGGGAACGCAAGCTTCCAAGTGAGACGAGTCGCGGCTTTGAGCAGGAGATTGTCACGCCGCCGAATTTAGCCGATTGGCAGGCCGAGCAACACAGCTTTTCGCGTCTCGCGTTCTGGACGGGCGACAGCGAATTCAACTTCGTCCATTCTGACGGCAGCGAAAAGGTCAGGTGCAGCTACGTAGCCTCAACGCTGTTTGCGACGCTTGGCGTGCAACCGTTCATAGGCCGCGCGCTATTGCAGGAAGAAGATCAGAAGGAAGGCAATCGCGTAGCGGTCATAGGCTACGAATTCTGGCGACGGCGTTTTGGCGGGAATGAAAATGCGCTGGGGCAAACGGTGACGCTCGACACCTTTGGGCGGCGTGATTACACGATTGTCGGCGTCATGCCGCCCGGCTTTCAATTTCCCGGCAAAACGGAAATCTGGCTGCCAGCGGGTTGGAACGGCCTGCCGATAGATCGGCGCGCCGGGCATTGGTTGTCGGTGCTTGCGCGGCTCAACGACGGCGTGACGCTTGCGCAGGCGCAGGAGGAAATGAACCTGATTCAGGCGCGCATAGAAGAACAATTTCCGCAGCAAAACATCGGTTCGCAGGTCGTCGTGGTCTCGTTGCTCGAACAAACCGTGGGCCGCAATTTACAAACGGCGTTGTGGGTGTTGTGGGGCGTGATTGCGGCGGTTCTATTGATTGCATGCGCCAACGTAGCGAACCTTTCGCTCGTGCGCGCAGCCGCGCGGCAAAAAGAGATTGTGATTCGTCTGGCGCTGGGCGCAAGCCGTTGGCGTGTAGTAGGTCAATTGCTCGCGGAAAATTTCCTGATCGCGCTTGCGGGCGGATTACTGGGCTTGTTGCTGGCGTGGTGGGGACTTCAACTGCTGATTGCGACGAGCGCGGAGCAGGTTCCGCGCTTGCAAACCGTGCGGCTGGACGGCGCGGCGCTCGGTTTTACGTTGATTGTGTCTCTGCTGACGAGTCTGTTCTGCGGCCTCGCGCCCGCGCTCGAAGCGACCAAACCTGACTTGAATCGGGCGCTGAAAGAAGGCGTCAAGTCATCCACATCCGGTTCAACACAGAATCGATTGCGGAGCGTTTTGATTGTTGCGGAAGTCGCGTTGTCTTTGACGCTGCTGGTTGGCGCGGGGCTGATGACGAGCAGCTTCGTGCGGCTGGTCACGGTCAATCGCGGCTTTCAAACCGATCACCTGCTGGTGGCGAGACTGGATTTTTCAATTTCCGGTTTTACGACCTGGATTCGACCGACCACGACGCGTCCGCAAGTCACGTTGCGGGAATTGATCGAGCGGTTGCAAGCGCAGCCCGGCGTGCAGGCAGTCGCCGCCATCAGCGCCTTGCCGCGCAACAACACCGCGCCGCGCCAACCCATTCTGTTTGAAAACCGCCAGAGCAGCGACGGGCAAGTGTTAAGCAATTTCGTGGGCATCACACCGGATTACTTTCGCACGCTTGAGATTTCATTACTGCAAGGCCGAGCCTTCACCGAGCGCGATACGTTCGAAGCACCCGCAGTCGTGATCATCAACGAAAGTTTTGCACGGCGTTACTACCCTGATGAAAATCCGATTGGCAAACGGCTGGCGATGCAAGGCCGCACGCAGGGGCAGCCTGTCGGCCCGAATCCTCAAGCCGCTACGCCGTGGAGCGAGATCGTAGCCGTAGCCGCCGATACTCGAAAGCTGAATCTGAACGCGGATACAGCGCCGGAAATTTATGTGCCGTACTGGCAATGGCCGATGCAAACGCCGGAACTGCTGGTGCGCACGGATGAGGCCACGGCAGGCGTCGCCGATGCGGTGCGAAATGAAATCAAGGCGCTGAATAAAGATTTGCCTGCGCCCGGGATACAGACGATGAATGAATTGCTATCGGATGTAATCGCCGAGCCGCGTTTTCACACGACGCTGCTGGGGTTGTTCGGTGCGGTCGCGTTATTACTTTCGGCGGTTGGGATTTACAGTGTGATTTCATATGTAGTCACGCAACGCACGCATGAGTTTGGAATTCGGATGGCGCTGGGCGCGCAGTCACGCGATGTTTTGAAGCTGGTCATCGTGCAGGGCCTGCGCCAGGTTTTGATGGGCGTAGCGATTGGTTTAGCCGCTGCGCTCGTCCTTACACGCTTGCTGCGCAGTTTGTTATTTGGCGTGTCTGCTACCGATCCGCCGACGTTCGCAGCGATTACATTATTGCTTACCGGAGTGGCGCTCGTGGCCTGTTGGATTCCGGCTCGGCGAGCTACGAAGGTTGATCCGATGATTGCTTTGCGCAATGAATAGGTGGCAGGCAAGAGGCAGGACTTCACAGCCGATTTCTTTCTGCTGCTCGGCCCGCAGTTACTTATGTAGTGGCGGCCCTCGAACAGAGATTCTGAAAGATTCTTTCGCCGACGTTAAATTTGTTCTATTTTTGTATGTGTCTACCCGCTAATATTTCAGAGTAATGAAATAACTTTACTCGCAACAAAATCGTATAACGAAAGAGTGAAGATGGACTACCCCAACGCGGGACAATTTAGCGGAGACACTTTTCAAACGACATTGTTTGACGGGATCGTTACGACTGAAACCGAATATGATTACAGATTTATAGATTGGCATTATCACGAAAACCCTTATTTCTCGCTCGTCATCTCGGGAGATTGTCGCGAGATTAACAAACGAGGGACTATTGATTGTTCGACAGATTCGCTATTATTTCACAACTATCAGGAACCACATTGCAGCGCCAAATCGGGCGGCACCTCGCGCCATTTCCAACTTGAATTAACTCGCGACTGGTGTCGAAAATTTGAAATTGATCCCGATAGATTGCCAGGTAGTTCAAAGATCCTCAATCCTAAGATCAAATTGCTTTTCTATAATATCTATAAAGAGTCGAAATTGTCTGAAGATACATCGAATCTGACGATTGATTCTCTGCTTTTGCAGGCTTTTGAAACAATGCGCGGGGTTGAAAATATTTCGTCTTCAACCAAACCCGAGTGGGTAAAAAAGATAGACGAGATCCTGCACGATAATTTCGACCGAACGCTATCCTTAAGGGAATTATCAGGTCAGTTAGATCTCCACTCTGCCCATCTCTCACGTGATTTCCCCAGATATTTTCGTTGTAATTTCAGCGAATATATTCGAATGATCAAAATCGAAAAGGCCGTGTCCATGCTTCGCAATAAGAAGGCTACATTGACTGACATCGCCTTGAGTTGCGGTTTTGCCGATCAAAGTCATTTTATCCGTTGCTTCAAAAAGTTTGTCGGAATCACGCCAAAGGCCTACCGCAAAATAGTTAATTCATAATTTCTCGCCTACGTTAAACCTGTTCTATCTTCTTCTCACTCAGCCTTACTAATATTCGGAGGACGATACTAAATGCCAGGGGTGAGATCTTCAATTATTTAGATTAAGGAGTCAGCAAAAACAATGAAAAAATCGGACATCAACCAACCGCCTTGTTATTTCGACAAGTATATCAACTGCGTAGATGACATCGAAATATTTGAGGCTTTCAAACAATCACAAATCGAACTTGAAAATTTGGATTTGGAAAAATCCGATCAAATCGGCGATGACGTTTACGCCGAAGGCAAATGGACGATCAAAGACATTTTTCAGCACTTGATAGACGCCGAACACATCCTGTCTTATCGATCCCTGCGAATTGGGCGAAACGATAAAACGGAGCTTCCCGGTTTCGACGAAGCTCTCCTGGCCGCAAACGTAAGCACGAAGGGTCGAAGCTTGGAAAGTATCGTAGACGAGTTAAAACTAATCCGAAAATCAACCGAGCGTTTGTTTGAATCATTCAATGAAGAGGCAATGCAAAGATTTACTGTCATCAACGGCAATCGGATGTCGGCACTGGCTTATGGATTTGCAATTCTTGGGCATCAAAAATATCACTTGAAAATCGTTGAAGAAAAATATCTACCGCTCATCACCAACCATGCTTCAAAAGGACAGAATTAAGAAGCCCCTGAGGATTGCTATGAAACCGAGAAGTTATCTGCGCCGAATTGTGTTGTCATTACTCGTTTTTTCGAATGTGGCTTCGGCTTATCCATTCAGTCGGTCTTTGCTTGAAAGCGAAATCTTTGCTCAAGAAACAAAGGCTGAAAAGAAAAAACTTCCACCAGTCAACTGGACACGTTCGCGAAAAATTGACATCAAACATATTGCGATAGATCTGCGGTTTGATTGGGCGAAAAAACAAGCCTATGGAGCAACTGCCATCACGCTTGCCCCATTTGATTTGACCGGTAAGATAATGCTTGATGCCGCCTTCTTCACTATCAATTCGGTAACTTCTCAAAACGGGACGCCGTTGAAATTCGAATATGATGGAGGTGATAAAAACGACAATCTAAAGGTCACGCTCGACCGTGTTTATCGCGCCGGTGAAGACGTTACTGTCAAAATCGATTACCGGACAAATTGGGTGAATCAGACCGATCCGAACACGCTCAACGGCAGTAATGGGAAAGGCATTCGATTCTTTGAGCCAACCTCAAATGACCCAAACAGGCCGCGAGAAATTTGGTCAATGGGCGATCCCGAAGCAAATCGTTACTGGTTTCCCGGTTACGATTCGCCTAATGATTTTCGGACGACCGAACTGACGGCGACGGTGGACAAAAAATTGACGGCTATTTCAAACGGCAACCTTGTTGAAACGAAAGACAACGTAGATGGCACACGCACCTTTCATTGGAAAATGGACACGCCTTACGCCAATCATCTGACCTCTTTTGTTATCGGCGAATATGTTGACGTAAAACAGAACTATGCCGGTATAGAGCTTCATAATTTCGGCTACTCGAACGAAGCAGAAGCGGTTGCGGCAAGCGTCGTGCGGTTGCCCGATATGGTCAAATTCTATTCTGAAATGATCGGCGTGAAATATCCTTATTCGAGCTATTCGCAAGTCTCCATCCAGGATACTCAGTGGGGCGTGGCGAGTAGTATGGTCTCTGCGCAAACCGAGAACATGATCGACGATGAACGAACGCACGCGGATTATTTTTATCTTTGGGATGGCTTGGAAGCTGAAGCGCTCGCGCATCAATGGTTTGGTAATTATCTGACCTGCCGCGATTGGAGTCAGATATGGCTCAATCGCGGCTTTGCCCATTACTTTGATGGCCTTTACAATGAACACAAGAACGGTCACGAGGAGTTCCTTCTATGGAATGTTTTCGGCGACCAAAGTACTTACCTTGCTGACTGGAATTCGGGGTTCCGTCATCCTGTTGTCACCAGAAACTACGAAGACATATTAGGATTCACAACCGACAACTATTCCTATGTGCGTGGCGCGAGGGTTTTACATATGCTGCGCAAACATTTGGGCGAAGAAAACTGGTGGAAAGCGATCAAGCATTATGTGAGATCAAACGCTGGCAAGCCGGTATCAACCGAAGATTTCCGCGAGGCTATCGAAGAGGCTAGCGGCGAACCGATGGATTGGTTTTTCGACCAGTGGCTCTATCGTATGGGGCATCCGATTTTTGAAGTAACCAAAAATTACGACGAAGCGAAAAAACAACTGACGCTCAATGTGAAGCAGACACAAAGAGTTGACCCGAATGATGAATATCCACAAGTCGAATTTTTTAAGGGCAAGGTAGAGGTCGAAGTTGACGGGCGAATCGAATCGGTCTGGCTTGAGCCTAAAGCTGAAAACGTCTTTTCTTTTGCGTCTTCGCAAGAGCCGAAACTCGTCAATTTTGATTACGAAAGCGCGTGGATCAAGGAGATCAAATTTGAAAAATCTCTTGACGAACTGCTTTATCAATTGCACAACGACAAAGACATTCTCGGCAAACGCTGGGCGATAGGTGAACTCGTTGGTCTTGCCAAGAACGAAAGAACTTCGGCTGGAGATAAAGCGAAAATTTACGCAGGATTCCGAAATACGATCTTGAATAATATTTATTGGCGATTACGGCAAGCGGCCATTCAGCAGCTTCAAAGTCTGCTGGCCCCCGCGACGGAAACGAAACCGGCGGCGCTTGACGAAGCAACAATTACGATGCTTCTGACTATCATAAAAAATGAAAAGTCGTGGAATCGTGCCGCGGCGATAAACTTCTTAGGGATGACGCAAGATCCGAAATATACGGATGTGTATCTCAACGCCTTCAACGACATAAGCGATCGTGTAATCAACACGGCGGCCACTGCTCTCGGTAAGAGTAAAAGTCCCAAGGCATTTGACGCTTTAGCAAAATTGGTGAACAAACCTTCGTGGAAAAATCAAAGTCTTATGAGCGCGTTGAGTGGCTTAAAACAACTCGGCGACCCACGCGGCTTTGACATAGCATTCAAGGCATTGTCCGACCCAAATTTGCTACGTTGGAGGCTACCAACTCCTCCGGTTTGGGATTTTCGAATAGTCGCCGCAGAAACTATAGCCGCATTGGGAAAAGGCGATGCCGCCTATCCTCTTATCTTTGGGCGATTCAAAAAATCAATGGATGAAAATGACCTCAACGGCATTTTCAATAATGTTTTGCTCATAACCAAACTCGCCGACCCGCGTGGGCAGGAAGCGTTTGAATTGCTTAAGGCGAAATTCAAAGACGATGCTTACACAATGACAACCGTTAACACATACGAGACGCAGTTCAACGAAGCGTTGAAGAAACCATGATTTCGTCAATAGGACTTTCGTTACAGGCGCGCGAGTCAGCTATATCAATGCCTCAGATAATCATGCGCGGCCCGCACTACCGAGTCGAACTGATCACTAAAACGAAATGCTGTAGCTTGCGCCTGGATTTTTCCCTTGCGCGAGCAAGAACGTAAAGACGTGTCGTCTGCCTGATGCATAGGTGAAAGTCGGATGCACCTTTACGCCATCAAAGATCACGAGCGATGAAAAGTTATTCGTCCAGTTGACCGTCAGACCGGCCAATGGCAGGAAGCGATCTTCATATGAGCTATAGGCCGCCCCCACATACGAGGCGATAGGCAGATGCACCACGTCCGAGAGATTCTTGCTCAACGTGGCATAAATAGACCGGCCACGAGGCGTGCCGATCCGGTCTGAACTGGTGCCAAAGATCACCGAGGGCCTGTGCTCGGTTTCAGTTATTGCCACCACATTTGCCAACAGCCCCACATCGCTTGCTCGCGGGTTGTATTCGACACCAACAGAAAGGCGCGGGTGCAAGCGATAGGTTAAAGTAGTACGCAGACTGGCACGCGGGATTTGATTACTCAAGGCCCGTATCCCAAACGTCCACTTATCTGGAGATTCACTGGTTGCCCCGCTCACGGCGCGGCCTTCGCCTGGTCAGAGCGGTCACGAGGGCACGCTTGATGCCTTCGCGGGTTTTTCTTTCACGACCGCAAGCTGGTCTTTGGATTGTTTCTCTGCTTGCGCCAGCAATCCCTCCAATTGCTTTTTGAGTTCTGCCGGTTTAATCACGCCTCGGATGCTGGCGACGATCTTCCCGTCGCGGCCAATAACAAGTGTGCCCGGCAGCGCCGAGCTTAACCCGAAGCGCACCATGTCCGAGGCAGTGGCTCCGATCCACACCGGAAAATTGATCTTGGTGTCCTTGATGAACTGCCGCACTTTCGGCAGCGCGTTAGCATCATCAGACGATGCGCCGATGACCTGCACTCCGAGCGCTGCATATTGATTTTGAATCGCGGCCAAATCCGGCATTTCTTTGCGACAGGGGATGCAGTAGGTGGCCCAGAAGTTCAATACCACGATCCGCCCACGATAAGCGCTCAAGCGTTGCTCCACGCCAAACAAATCTTTAAGCGTTAATTCGGCTTCGGTTCCTATCACGCTTTGCGGGGAAGGCTCTGCGGGCAGTTCCGGTGATGCGAGCACCTTTAACTCATCAACCTTGATGTGCAGTACATCTTTTTTCGAGCGCGTCGTGCCGGTGACCGCTACGCGCTTGCCCACCAGATCGAGCCAATTTTTACCGGGACGCTTAAACTTTCCTTCTTCAAGTTGGTAGAACGTGGTTTGCCCTTCGGCATTCATCACGGCAAGCAAGGTTGGATCACCATTGGCGATGCACTGCGCGGCCTGAGCCAAATCTGCTCCTGTGCCATAAGGCACGGTTTTGCGGTCAGCCTTTGCCCAACAATCCTGACAACAAACAATTTGTCCTTCGAGGCTAGTTGTTTGGGTCTGATTCTGAGCAGCAACGACTGAAAACGCAGTCAGGGTCAGCAACACAATAAATATCAATCGTCTCATAAAATAATCTCCTTCAATAACTGGAAAGCCACAGCCGCCGCGCTTCATTATTATTGAAGCGCGCTTGAGCAGGCTCGTTTAATGAAGGGAGTATTAAATTCGTAAGGTACAGAATCGCTCAAGAGGGGGATCACTGGAGGGAAGCAGGCGAAAGCCATAGACATAATGACCGGCCAGATAACTTGACAGTTGGACCTGAACAGCAAGTGATGCCGGATGATCGCTACTTATTGGTGACAGGATAACGGGGCGCTCTGGCAATAGACTCAGCAGGGTGGAGGTTACCGGGCAGCAATCCGCATCATGTGAACTGTCTATCTGATTGCTCAACGGAGCTGGATGTGATGTTTGCGTTTCTTCACAATGAATAGAGCAGAGCGAAACGCAGGCCGCAGCTATCCAAATAAAGGACGCGGCCAAAACTACAGCCAAAGCACTCCTAAATGAAATTTGCTGCGAAATCATCTTCGTTACTATAACGAATCAACCCGACATTCAGCAATGTTATAGAAATAAGGATCAGGGTTTATTCATTACTCTTTAATATTTTGAAAGAAGCCTATTCACCGCAGAGGCGCAGGATGGCCGATGATGTGCTTCGCACACGGCGGACGCAGAGATTTCGCAGAGAATTGTTAACCTCTGCGCCGCCTCTGCGTCCTCTGCGCCTCTGCGGTGAATCTTCATGTTCAAGCAGTCGCCTGCTTGCAATGTGATGCTACTCGTAATATGCTGGCGGGCGGCCCGGCTGATCGAGAGGGCTTAGATGTTTTACATAGAGTCAACCGGTCTGAATAAGTTATGAGCAAATCCATTATGGCCTCTGTGTTTGCGCTTTTGCTCACGCTGCTCCCAGGCGCATCGATGCAACGTCGCACACTTGCCTTCTATGAAGCTGAGTTAATCTTCCCGCTCGAACATTGGCACAACCATGCCTCGACCATTATCGAATGCCCCAACGGTGATTTGCTTGTTTGCTGGTTCCACGGCTCAGGCGAACGCACAGCCGATGACGTTAAGATCGAGGGAGGCAGGCTGCGAAAAGGCTCAAAGACGTGGGAGCGGTTTACGTTGGCTGACACACCGAACTACCCGGATACGAATCCCACAATGTTCATTGACCCGCAGCAACGGCTCTGGTTGCTGTGGCCCACCATCCTCGCCAACGAATGGCACACTGCGTTAATGAAATATCGCATATCGTCAGACTATCAGAAACCAAAGGGGCCGCCTCGTTGGGACGCGAACGAGGTCTTGCACATCACCCCGGGACCTGAGTTTGAAGCGACCGTGACACAAGCGCTCGCGGCGTTTGAGGCGACCGCCAAGGACCTGCCCCAGGGACAACGAGAGGTGGCCGCGACTTACATCGAGCGCACCAGAAAGAATGCCGCCGACAAGTTTTTTCGACGCCTCGGCTGGATGACAAGGGCTCACCCGTTTATCCTCGACGGCAAGCGATTGATCGTGCCGCTTTATTCGGATGGCTTTTCTTTCTCTTTAATGGCTATCACTGATGATTGGGGTAAGAGTTGGACTACCAGTTCGCCGTTAGTCGGGGCTGGCAACATTCAACCCAGTATAGTCAAAAAGCGGGATGGCACCTTATTCACCCTGATGCGAGACAACGGCCCGCCGCCCAAGCGGCTCCATATGAGCGAGTCGCGCGACGATGGCAAGACCTGGAGCGCCGACCGCGATAGCGCGATTGCCAATCCGGGGTCGGGCGCGGAAATCATCTCGCTCAGCAACGGCCACTGGGCCTTGATCTATAACGACACCGAGCTGGGTCGTAACAGTCTGGCGGTGTCGATTTCCACAGACGAGGGGCAGACCTGGAAATGGACGCGGCACCTCGAAGTCGAACCCCGTGGCCCGGAAGCCGGGGCCTTCCACTATCCGTCGATCATTCAGGCGCAGGACGGTTCGCTGCATGCGAGTTACAGCTACCACCTGAATAAGAAGGCGTTGCCGCCGGACGCCGAAGGACAACCGGCAAGAAAATCTATCAAGCACGTCCACTTCAACGAAGAGTGGGTGATCGAAGGTGATCGGTAATGAATGGCCATGAACGAAAGAAGCTACAAATGGCTGGTCGTCGCAATGCTGTGGTTTGTCTGCTTCTTCAACTACGCAGACCGTCAGGCTATCTTCTCGGTCTTCCCGCTGCTCAAGTCAGAGATGGGGCTCAGTGATGTGCAACTCGGCATCGTCGGCTCGTCTTTCATGTGGGTCTACGCTGGAGTAGGCTCCCATCGCGGGCCTGATTGGTGACCGGCTGCGGCGCAAAACGCTGATCATCGGCGGCCTGATCTTCTGGTCTTTAATCACAATCGCGACCGCGCTCTCAACAAACTACACGCATCTGGTCATCTTCCGCGCACTCGAAGGCTTTGGAGAAGCCTTCTACTTCCCGGCCTCCATGTCCATGTTGAGCGATTATCACCAGGCGGATACAAGGTCGCGCGCCATGGCGTTTCATCAATCGAGCGTCTATGCGGGAACCATTGCGGGTGGCAGCGTCGCAGGCGTGATGGGACAGGTTTATGGCTGGCGCTCCAGTTTTTATCTCTTCGGCGCGGCAGGGATACTTTATGGGGCCTTATTACTTTTATTGCTGCGCGAGCCGACGGCAGCGCGGGTCTCTACGAAAGCGGCTCGCGCAGATGTTGAGACCGGAAAGCATAGTGTGATAGCGACCGTGCGCGAGCTGTTCAGCGATCCCATGGTAAGGGTTCTTACAGCCGTCTTTGTCGGGGCCAACTTCGTGGCAATGATCTTTTTGACGTGGATGCCTTCTTTCCTCTATCGAAAATTCGATATGAGTCTGGCGATGGCGGGCTTGAGTGGCACCGCATACTTGCAGATTGCCTCGGTGTTTGGGGTCATTAGCGGCGGCATTCTTGCAGACAGGTTGGCGCATCGGTATCGCGGCGGCAGAATGATGGCGCAGGCTACGGGGCTGCTGCTGGGTGTGCCGTTCATCTTCCTTTCCGGCTGGACGCTTTCTGTGCCCATGCTGATTATGGCCCTCGTCGGGTTCGGTTACTTCAAAGGTCTTTATGACGCCAACATCTGGGCATCGCTGCATGACGTCGTTCGCCCCGAGCATAGGGCTTCGGCTGTCGGCTTTATGAATTCCATCGGCTGGCTTGGCGGCGGCATTGCTCCGGTTGCTATAGCCGCCGCAAGCGAACGCTACGGCATGAGCGCCTGTATCAGCGCCAGTTCGATCATCTATCTTTTTATCGGATTGCTGCTTATTTATGGCATTAGAAGGTACACGCTTCTTAAAAGCCAACTCTCGCAACAAGTGAACGCTGGTATCTAATGCTGATTTGATCATGAGAAGCTGTTTAAGAAGCTCCGTAGGAGCGGCCTGTCTATAGTATCGTTTTTGGTAAAGTTTCCTGTAGCTCCGTTGGAGCAACCTATTGATTGCGAGGTAGCTCCTTCGGAGCTACAGGAAATATTTGCCCTGCTGAAACTATGACAGGTCGTTCCTAACGGGACTGCAAAACAGCTTCATGAGGTCCAAATGCGCCATCTAGCTTCGTGTTTAGTCCTTAGTTTGATCGTCATGATGTTTCCGCAGGCGTCGGCGCTTGCTACGGTAAAGCTGCAGCCTGCGCCTCAGAAGTTTCGCACATTCTACGCAAGCGAGGACGCGCGGATTCCTATTCATATTCGCGAGCAGCTTCGTGGGCCTCAGCGAACAGCGCGCCGTGGCCGCCATCGGTGGAGCCTGGAGGCGGATGCCTTAATCCGAGAGTCTTTTCCTCGAATGCGGCTTTCGTTCGGCGACGGATTACCCGTAGGCCGGCTGCGCGCGATAGCGATTACCACTGATGGAGCAGTGTGGGTCGGTGGTGATGATGGTTTGGTAAGGTATCAGAATCGCTCTCACGCCTGGGACAGGTGGCAGTACTTTGGCGGCAAACGCTATTTGCCTTCTGATCAAGTCACGGCGCTTGTGGCAGGTGAAGCCGGAGCGATATGGGTGCAAACTTCGGCGGGCTGCGCTCATATAGAGTTCCGTCCCTTAACGCTCGCCGACAAGGCGGCGGACTTCGAGCGACGCATAGCCGAGCGACACAGACGCCACGACCTGGTCGCAGATTCGGAACTCGGTGAGCCGGGCAACCTCGCTTCCAGCCATCAATACCCCAATGATAACGACGGATTGTGGACGGCAATCTACGTAGCCGCCGAAGGATTTCGATACGCGGTGACAAAGGACCGGCAGGCTCTCGGTTCCGCGCGCAGGTCTGTGGAGGCGATGCTCCGGCTCGAAGCGATCACAGGACGTAGCGGCTTCCCTGCGCGCTCGTTCAGACACAAGGACGAGCCGCGACATAAGGACGGCATCTGGCACTTCACGCACGATGGCGAGTGGGAGTGGAAAGCTGACACCAGTTCGGATGAGATCGTCGGCCACTTCTTCGCCTACTCTGTCGTCTACGATCTGGCTGCCGACCGAGACTTAAAGCAGAAGCTGCGCGCGGCGGTCTCTCGCATCGCAGATCACCTGATAGATCATGGATATAATCTGACTGATCTGCATGGCGGGCCTACCAGATGGGGACGCTACGACCCCGCCTACTTTGAAACAGACGATGGCCGCGAAGAGCGGGCGCTGCGATCTTTGGAAATGCTCTCGCATTTGAAGGTCGCTTATCATATGACCGGAAACCCTCGCTATGATCGAGAGTACCGGAAGCTCATAGGCGAGCTGGGCTATCACAAGAATACCACCACGTATTTGCGCCTTCGCCAGGAACTCAACTACTCCGACGAAGAGTTGGCGATGCTCGCTTACTACCCGCTGTTTCGCTACGAGAAGGACCCGGCGCTGCTCAAGGTTTACCGCGAAGGATTTCAGCAGTGGTGGGTGAATATTCAACGCGAAGATAATCCGCTCTGGATTTTCATCTACGGCTTTTGCAACCCCGCAAAGCGCGTGCGGCTTGAAGCGGCAGCGCGCACGCTTTATCGAATACCAATGGACCTGATCAAGTGGTCAGTAAAAAACTCTCACCGGCGGGATGTGCCGCTCGACGCTTCGCCCGAACGTCATGATAAGTCAACAAACCTCCCGGCTGTTGCCGCCTGATGAGCGGCGTGTGATGAAGTGGAACAGCAACCCGTTTCAGCTTGACGATTCATCGGGCGGTCGCGGAGAAGACGACGGCGCATTCTTTCTTCTCCCCTACTGGCTTGGCCGTTATCACCAGTTTCTCACAGGCCGCTAAGGGTCAAGCCGAGGCCGCTCGGCGCGGTTCATTTGTTTGATGTCAATCAAAGGATGCTCGGCGCGCAGCAACTCATCAATGTGTTTTTGAATCTTCTCGATGGCTTCAACGATCTGATCCACGTCCTGTTCACTTCCGAGCAGCAATTGATGCGGGAGCCAGACGGACTCTTCGTAAGCGGCGCGTTCGGCGACCGGGCAGCGAGTCTTCGCCCACGGCAAATCTTCTGCGCCGACGTGGGCAAGAGCAGGGAAGTCTCGCGGGTCAACCTGAAAGAGCGGACTGCGATAGACCGGCTCATAAAACAGCCCCTCCGCAGGAATCCCTTCGGCTTCGAGCGCGGCGACTACACGGTCGCGCGACGCACCTCCGAA
>CAVSDJ010000004.1:0-111235 GCA_963726785.1 Blastocatellia bacterium | reverse complement strand
CCTGGCAAAGACATAGCTCAATGCATCGGCCAGCGCGTCGGCCCAGTGCGTCCAGTTGTGGCCCGCGTTCACTTCACGATAGGCGAGCCGGTAGCCTTTCTTTTCGAGCACTTCTTTCATTTTTCGATTGCTGTCAACCAGATCTTCGTAACGGCCTGTTTCAAGGTAGAAGTTAACGGGCTTGCGTTCGCGCGTAGCGAAATCAGTTATGATCCGACTGTCGTCCACTTGAAACGATGACGATTGACCTAATACGTTGCCGAAAATTTCGGGGTGAGTCAGCGCAGCATAAGCCGAGGTCAAACCGCCGAGCGAAGCCCCTGCGATTGCGCGCGATGCGGGCGCGGCTTTCGTCCGGTATTTTGCGTCAATCATCGGGACAATCTCTTTCACCAGCCATTCAACGTAAGCCGCATTCATCCAGTATTCTTTGTTACGATCAAGCGGCGCAAGAAAGACCATTATCGCCGGTCGCATTTTTCGATCTGCAATCAGGTTATCGGCGATCACTGTTGCGCTTGCGCGCTCGATGTATTCGATGCCGTCGCCGAAATAAATAACCGGGTATCGCTCGCTTGATTCATCGTAGCCCGGCGGCAGATAGACTCGCCCGTCACGCTTGCGGCCCGAAGCATCTGCCGGGCAGGTCGAGCGATACCGTTCGACCGTGCCGAATATTATCGCGCTCGCGCGTGTAGTCGGTCGCTTTGTAGCGAGGCATGGTGAAGAAATTATTTTCACCGCCGATGCCATTGTCTTTCCTGTTCTGATTCAACGGGTCGAGAATCCATTGCTTGTCAACGACGTACTTGTATTCGATGCGCGCATCGTCGGGAAATTTCATGGACACATATCTGCTGTTAGTCCCGTTAAGATACAGAAGCTTCACGCCACGTTTGTCCCAATCGGTCATCTCGCCGACAAGCTCCACGTCGCGCCCCGCGCCTCTGTAGACGAACGTGACCCACTGACCGGTAATTATCGGCGACGGGCCGAACTTCAATTGCTCAACAAACTTTTTATCGCTCACGTCAGGCTTACTCTTGTCAATGTCTGCAATTCAATCTCTCGAATTTCAACGACTGCTTTCGCACTGATTGCAAGCGTGAAGACAGTCAGGGCAATTTTCAAGTGGCGTTTTATGTTCATCCCTGCCTCCGTATCAATTGGCTCAGGTATTTTGCCTGATAGCGTTCTTATGTTTCAAAGCGCCGCTTGACAGTCAGTGACCAGAAGATGAGAATAAATCTGGACGAGCATTCGGGATACAATCAAACCGAACCTATTACTTCTAAAACCTCACGAGACGTTTGGCCAGTTCAACCATTCATTTTGACTTTGAGCACTGCGGCTTTTGCTGCAGGCAAAAAGTCTCGCGAGCACTTTTGGTTATGGAGGATAAATTCATGCTTCAACCGCTTTTCAGTTTTTTCCGCTTAACTTTAATTGCTTTCCTCGTCTCTGCACTTGCTGTCCCTGCCAGCGCTCAATTCAAGGCAAGCATTCAAGGCACGGTGACAGACCCATCGGGCGCTGTTGTTTCGGGCGCTACGGTCACGGTCACTAATCAAGAGACAAACAAAACACAGCAAACTACAACCAGCGATGACGGGTTCTACAGAGTGTCAGGGCTTGCGCCGGGCACTTACACTGTGAGCGCCGAAACAGCAGGCTTTAAAAAACAGGTGATTGATAATGTCACTGTGAACGCAGAGGAGACACAAGGAATAAATCTCGCGCTTGAAGCGGGCCAGGTCTCGGAATCCGTAACGATCTCGGCGGGGCCGGCATCAACTCAGCTTGATAAAGAGAACCCAAGCATTGACCGCGCCATCACTACGCAGGAGATTCGGCGGATTCCGCAAGCCGGGCGCGACCCTTACGAATTGCTACGCCTGACGCCGGGCATCTTTGGCGATGCGGCGCGCGGAGCAAACGGCAACTCTTCCGGTCTTCCTAACACGACAGGGCCGGGCGGGTCGAACAGTTCTATCTTTCAAACCGAGAATCAGGTTCCGATCAGCGCCAACGGCCAGCGAATTTCCGCCAACAACTTTCAGATTGATGGCGTCAGCGTCAACAGCCTCGGCTTTGGCGGCGCGGCAGTTGTAACCCCGAATCAAGAGTCCGTAAAAGAGATGCGCGTTATATCGAGCGCATATTCGGCAGAGTATGGCCGCAACTCCGGCGCGCAGATTCAGGTTGTTTCGCAGAACGGGACTAATGATTTGCACGGCAGCGCTTTCTTCAAGTACACAGACCCGGGGTTGAACGCCTTCAATAAGTTTGGCGACATCTTCGGCGCGGGGCCGCAACGCGTCGAACGCCGATTCCGGCAATTTGGCGGCAGCCTCGGCGGGCCTATCGTCAAGGACAAGCTGTTCTTCTTTTTCTCGTATGAAGCCGCTCGCGAAAACAACCAGTCTACAGCCTCTCGCTTCATCGAAACGGCTGAGTTTCGCCAGCTCATCGCAAGCCAGAGGCCGAACAGCCAGATAGCGCAGGTATTCAGCGCCGCAGGCATTGAGCCGCGCACCGCTGGCACACTGACTGCGAACTGCGCGGATTTCATCGCTCAGGGACGACCTTGCGCAGTGATCAATGGGCGGCTCGATATTGGCTCGCTCACGGGCAGCACAGGCCAGTATGTCAGTCTCGGCAATCCCGGAGGTGGCGGGCTGGATGGTATCCCCGACATCGAGCTTGCTCTCATACCGACTCCCAATCAGCTTCGCGGCAGACAGTTCAATGCCCGCGTTGATTTCAATCCGAACTCCAACGATCAATTCGCAGTGAGCGCGTACTTCACCAAGCTCAATAATTTCAACAGCGACATAGGCGCTCAAGGTCGCCCGATAGCCGATATAAGGTTCAAGCCAGCCAACTCGGCAGCGACCGTTACATGGATTCGCACGATCTCTGCAACGATGCTCAACGAACTGCGCGGGAATTTCACGCGCTTTGCCGATGATCAGGTCGCTGATACGAGCGATACGAATTTCGGCATTCCTCGCATAGAGGTCGAAGGTTTGCCTCTGACTCCCGGCGGCGAGCGCATACGTTTCGGAGCGCCTCGCGCAGAGACAACTCCCGGCGTATTCGCTCAAAACACGTTCGAGGTTCGCGACACTTTGAACAAAGTAGTCGGCAATCACGCGATGAAGTTTGGATTCGAGGTTCGCAAGGAACAAAACAACAACAGCCTTGTCGGCGGCGCGCGCCCGCTCTTTTCGTTCGTAGGTCTTTTCAATCTTGCGAACGAAACGCCGATCTTTGAATCCATCAACACGGAACCGACTACGGGTCTTCCTGCCGATGCGCAACGATATTTTCGCACCAGCGATTATGGATTCTTTTTTCAGGATGATTGGAAAATACGACCGAACCTGACGCTGAATCTCGGCCTGCGCTACGAGATATTCACGCCGCTCACAGAGGCGCAGGGGCGCATCACCAATCTCGTTTTCCCGGCAGGCAGACTTGACCTTGCAAGCGTGCGAATACAGAACAAGCTGTTTGATACCGACGCCAATAACTTCGGGCCGCGATTGGGCTTCGCATGGAATCCGGGATTCCTCAAAGAGAAGTTAGTGCTGCGCGGCGGGTTCGGCGTCGCCTTCAATCGCACGCCGGGCGTTTTGTTCGGCAACACGGCGGGCAATCCGCCCTTCTTTGCGCGCAACAACATCTGCTGCGGGACGGCTACCACTGATTTCGGGACTCCGTTCGTAGGCGGCAAAATTCTTTTTGCGTTAGGCGCGAATAATTCGCCGTTCAGTTTTCCCATCAACCCTGTGCTTGCGCAGGGGATTGACCCGCTCACGGGCGGCATACCCAATAACACGGTCGAAATCTGGGGCACGGAACCGAATCTGCCGAATTCTTACGTCTACTCTTTCTCGCTCGATATGGAGTATCAGCTTCCTTCGAATTTCATCGCGGCGCTCGGCTATCAGGGAAGCAGCAGTCACAAGTTCATTCGCATTGCCGATTTGACACTGGTGCAGCCGCTCAATCCGCGCTTCGATCCGGTCTTCTTCCTGATACCGGACGTGAACGGAAACTATCACGCGATGATAGCGCGATTGTCGCGCGCATTCTCTCAAGGCATTCGATTTGATATTGTCTACCGGTTCGCCAAGTCTATCGATACGCTCTCGTATGAAGGCCCAGGCGCTCCGACGAATCAGACTTTCCCTGCCGATCAAGCGGACTGAGCGAGGGCCTTCGGATTACGATGTCAAGCATAACCTGATCGTATCAGGAACGTGGGACTTGCCGATATTTCGCAAGCGCGAAGATTTCTTAGGCAAAGTATTGGGCGGCTGGGAAATAAACGGCATCTGGACTAAGCATTCAGGCTTCCCCTGGACGCCTAAGATTTTCAGTTCGCTTCGTCAGCCCAGCGGCAAGTTCTTCGGGCCGATACGCCCGCGCCAGTATTTCGGCGGAGCAGGCAATGACACGAGCGATGAAGCTTTCCTGACAGGGAGCAACTTCCCCGGCGGTGGCCCTGCTTTCTTTGACACAACCGTTGTGGGCAACCCTCCTGACTTTAATCTGAACCCGCCGGGCATCGGGCGAAACTCATTTCGAGGGCCGAAGTTTTCTTCGATAGACCTGAGCCTTGTGAAGAATTTCGGATTTCCGAAGTTCCCGGCTCTCGGCGAAGACACACGAGCTGGAACTGCGCGTGAACTTCTTCAACGCTTTCAATCAACTGAACCTTGCGCCGATAGGGTTCTTTGATCAGGGGGCTGACGTTAACAGCGTGAATTTCGGTCGCGCAACCGCCGGACTGTCTGGCCGCGTGGTCGAGTTTCAAGCGCGATTCAGCTTCTAAAGAAGCCTGTTCACCGCAGAGGCGCAGAGGTCACAGAGATTACGCAGAGGTTTTTATGCTTTCTTAACCTCTGCGCCGCCTCTGCGTCCTCTGCGCCTCTGCGGTGAACTCTCTGTTTTGACTTATCGTTAATCTGGAGGAAAGCTTGAAATGAATTTTGCAAGGTCAATGATCTTTCTATTCATATTCGCATTCCTAGCTTCTGCGATTGCGGTCCCAGCCACGCCGCCTCAATCCGACATTGAAAAGAAGATCAACGCTCTGCTCGCGCGGATGACGCTTGAAGAAAAGCTCGGACAGCTTCAACAACTCGACGGCGAAGCGAATGGCAACTACCGGCCTGAGCACATCGAGCTTGTACGAAAAGGATTGCTCGGCTCGACCCTCAACGTGCGCGGCGCGCAAAAGGCGAACGAGCTTCAGCGCATCGCCGTTGAGGGGTCGCGTTTGAAGATTCCGCTCATCTTCGGCTTCGATGTGATTCACGGTTATCGCACAATCTTTCCCGTTCCGCTCGGCGAGACAAGCAGTTGGGACAGCGTTGCCGTTGAGCGCGCCGCAAGCATCGCGGCGGCTGAATCACGGGCAGCGGGTGTGCACTGGACGTTTGCGCCGATGGTTGACATTGCGCGCGACCCGCGATGGGGCCGCATAGTCGAAGGCGCGGGCGAAGACCCCTACCTGGGATCAGCGATGGCGCGTGCGCGCGTGCGCGGATTTCAAGGACGCGATTACAGCATGCCTGATCGCATAGTCGCGTGCGCGAAGCACTGGGTCGGCTACGGCGCAGCCGAAGCGGGCCGCGATTACAACACGACGGACATATCCGAATGGACTTTGCGAGAAATCTATTTCCCGCCATTCAAAGCGGCGGTTGACGCAGGCGTCGGAACATTTATGAGCGCGTTCAACGACCTCAACGGCGTGCCTACTTCCGCAAACCCTTTTACTCTAACGCGAGTGTTGCGCGGCGAATGGAAGTTCGATGGCTTTGTCGTCAGCGATTACACGTCTGTCGAAGAATTAATCAAGCACGGGCTGGCCGCAAATGAAATGGAAGCAGCGCAAGCGGCGCTCAATGCCGGTGTTGACATGGAGATGGTCAGCCGACTCTATAACAAACACGGGTCGCAGCTTCTAAAAGAAGGCCATCTCTCTCAAGCCACGATTGACGAAGCTGTGCGTCGAATTCTTCGGATCAAGTTTCGGCTTGGGTTATTCGATAAGCCTTATGCAGACGAATCGCGTGAAAGTAATGTCATTATGAGCCGCGAAAATCGAGCGGCGGCGCGCGAGATTGCCGCGCGTTCGATGGTGCTTTTGAAGAATGAGCGCGACATACTGCCTTTGAGCAAAGATGTGAAATCCATCGCGGTAGTCGGGCCTCTGGCCGATTCTCAGAAAGACATGATCGGCTCGTGGAGCGGCGACGGGAAAGCAGAAGATGCCGTGACTTTGCTGGCAGGCATCAAGGCGAAAGCAGGTTCGGCCACCAAAATCACTTATGTCAAAGGATGCGATATCGAAGGCGCTTCGACTGATGGCATCAATGAAGCCGCGCGCGCGGCTGGCGAAGCTGATGTAACAATCGTCGCAGTTGGTGAATCGGCAGAGATGAGCGGCGAGGCTTCGTCGCGTTCATCGCTTGATTTGCCGGGTCGCCAGTTGGAGTTAGTGAAAGCCTTGCAAGCCACAGGCAAACCTGTTGTCGTAGTCTTGATGAACGGGCGGCCATTGACGATCAATTGGATTGCTGAGAACACGCCTGCGATTCTTGAAACATGGTTTGCGGGCACAGAGGCAGGCAACGCGATTGCCGATGTTTTGTTCGGCGACGTAAATCCCGGCGGCAAACTGCCGGTAACTTTCCCGCGCGCGGTCGGGCAAGTGCCGATCTACTATAATCACAAAAACACTGGTCGCCCGCCGGACCCGAACAACAAATACAGTTCAAAATATCTGGATGTGCCGGTGACGCCGCTCTTTGCTTTCGGGTACGGATTGAGCTACACCGAGTTCAAGCTCTCAAACTTGCAATTGAGCGCGCAAAGCATTCGCGCTGATGGTCGGCTCACCGCAAGCGTCGAAGTAGAGAATACTGGCAAGCGCGCGGGTGACGAAGTTGTGCAACTCTACATCAGGGACATGGCAGCGAGTCGCACGCGGCCCTTGAAAGAGCTGAAAGGCTTCGAGCGAATCGCGCTTAAACCCGGAGAGAAACGTCGAGTCCAGTTCACGCTCGCGCCTGAGCAATTGGGATTTTATAACACGGATATGCGTTTTGTGGTCGAGCCGGGAATGTTCAAAGTCATGGTCGGCGCGAATTCCGTTGACGGACTCGAAGCGAGTTTTGCAGTCGTCCAGAAGTAAAAAGACATTCACCGCAGAGACGCGGAAGAAAACGATGAATGCGGAATGATGAATGATGAACTGATGGAGAGATTCTTCTATTCATCATTCATCGTTCATACTTCATCATTCTCTTCCGCGCCTCTGCGGTGAACTGCCTTGAATGGCAACGATGAAAAATTATTTGCGACACATCGCATTTCGCTTAACTATATTCTTAATTGTCATCAGCCACACAAGCCTTGCGGCAACACCGCAGCGCAACCGGTTGTCACCCGGCGAACGGGCGTTTATTGAAGACCTGTCGCGCCGTTCGTTTCTATACTTCTGGGAGCAGGCCGACCCGCACACAGGGCTTGTGCTTGATCGAGCGAGAACAGACGGCTCGCCGCACGACCAGACTCATCGCAATATTGCAAGCATCGCAGCAACAGGCTTCGGATTAACGGCCATCTGCATAGCCGCCGAACATCGCTGGATAAGCGCAAGCGAAGCGCGCGACCGAGTGCGAGCGACGCTCCATTTTTTCGCCGAACGAGCGACGCACGAACACGGCTGGTTTTATCACTGGCTTGATGCCGTAACGGGCGAGCGAAGATGGAATAGCGAAATCTCTTCGATAGACACGGCGTTGTTGCTGGGCGGCGTTTTGACTGCGCGACAGTATTTTCACAAGGATATGGAAATCGCGCAGCTCGCAACTTTGATCTATGAGCGAATAGATTTCGCCTGGATGCTCAACGGTCATCCGGCGCTGCTTTCTCACGGCTGGAAGCCTGAGAGCGGATTCTTGAAACCGCTGTGGGACAGTTACAGCGAAGACAAAATTCTTTACCTGCTCGCCATCGGTTCCCCCACTCATCCGATCACGCCGCGCTCGTGGTACGTGTGGAGGCGCGAGTGGATCACATACGCGGGCTACACTTACCTGAGCGGCGCGCCGCCTCTGTTCATTCATCAGTATTCCCACGCGTGGATTGATTTTCGCAATCGCCGCGAAGCGTCGCCTCCGCACATTGATTACTTTGACAACTCTGTTAAAGCGACGCGCGCGCATCGCGCTTTTTGCATCAATCTATCAAGCGAGTTTCCAGGTTACACATCGAACATATGGGGCATCACGGCATCAGACAGCGCAAAAGGGTATGTGGCCTGGGGCGGGCCTCCGCGCGACCCGGAAATTGACGGCACTGTTGTCCCGTGCGCGGCAGGCGGTTCATTGATGTTCGCGCCAGACATCACATTGCCCGCTCTCAGCGAGATGAAAGAGAAATTCGGCGAGCGCATCTATGGCCGCTACGGGTTTGTTGATGCTTTCAATCCGAGCACAGGATGGGTTGGGCCTGACGTTATCGGCATCAATGTTGGAATCACGTTACTGAGCGCGGAAAATTTTATGACAGGAAATGTCTGGCGCTGGTTCATGAAAAATCGAGAGTTACATCGAGCGATGCAGTTAGTGAGGCTTCGGCCATGAATTGCACGAATGCATACGAATGGTCACGAATGATTTGTAAATATTCGTATACATTCGTGCAATTCGTGGCTCTTAAGCATTATGGTAAATCCGGCATTACCGGCAACCGTTTATCGAATCGCTCGGTGAAAGATTCTAAATCCCCACGAATCAAGCGCGATGGCAGGCAATCCTGCGGTGCGCGCTCTGGCGGGAGGCTGTGGGTTTGCTATATCGGGAGTCACGTCTGCGAACGCTGCGCCGTTTGTCACCTCGACGAAACCTGTGAACGGACGATTTGAAAGATTGATCGCAATCAAAATTTCTTCACCCGCCGCGCGCCGCAGGTAAGTCACTACGCGCGAATCGTCTGAATTGCGCAGCCATTCCATTTCGCCATGACTTAGAGCCGCGTGCGCGCGGCGAAGCGCCATCATCTGGCGATAGAAGCGCGGGAACTCCGGGCGGCGTTCGGCGTTCGGCCAGAAAATCGGCAACTTCTCAAACAGCGCGGGCGCGCCCGATTCGGTCGTGTCTCCGGCTTCCATGCCGTTGTAGAGCATCGGCACGCCGCTCATCGTCAGTACCATAGCCGAAGCCGCAAGCGCGCCTCGTTCGCCGAATCGCACGATGGCGCGGCGCTCGTCGTGGTTGTCGGAAAAATGCATGCGAAGCGCGCCTCGCGGAAATCGCGCCCGCTCCGTTTCCAAAACTTCGCGAAGCGCAGAAGCAGGACGGTTTCCCATCAACACGTCTGTGAGCGCGCTGTGAAACGGCCACGCGTAATCGAGATCAAATGCTTTGACCAGAAGATCAGGCTTTGCTGCTTCGGCCAGCATTACGATGTCGGGCTTTAACTTATCTAATTCAGCGCGCGCATTCTCCCAGAAATCCGTCGGCACTTCGCCCGCAACGTCGCAGCGGAAGCCGTCCAGATCAAATTCCCGTATCCAGTATTTCAGCATCTCCGTCATGTACTCGCGCAACCTGGAGTTGCTGTAATCGAGCGCCGCTACGTCCGTCCAATCGTAAGGCGAGATGATTTTGCCCGACTGATCGCGCTTGTAAAATTCGGGCGTCTTCATCATCACGTTGTCCCACGATGTATGATTCGCCACAATGTCTATGATTATCTTCATCCCGCGACGGTGTGTTTCGTTGACCAGTCGTTTCAGGTCTTCTTTCGTTCCGTAATCGGGATTGATCGAATAGTAATCGCGCACGGCGTAAGGGCTGCCGATGGTCCCCTTCTTCTTCTCGGTGCCCATTATGTGAATCGGCATCAGCCACAAGATAGTGACGCCGAGAGTTTTCAGATCATCCAATCTCGCAGTGATGCCGTTGAAATTTCCTTCAGCCGAAAAGTTGCGCGGGAAGATTTCGTAGATGACGCCGTTTTGTACCCATGTCGCGGGTCTGCCGCGCCGGTTCACGCGATACGTCACGCTGAGAGAAAGCAACGCTGAGCGATGCGCCGGGCAAACAAAGCACAACGACAACGAGACATAAGAATGATCGAAACTGTTTAAGCATCTAAAACGCTCCGTGTGATATGCAATCTTTTATTATTCATCCACAAGCCCTGTGCTCGGCACGGGCTGCGCTGATTCCTGTATGCCGAAAGGCTCGAACTCATCGGCCTTGATTACCGCAGCTTCCGGCACATCTCGATCAACTGGCTCATGCACTCGTGCTACGAGCGCCGCTGCCACAAGCAAACTTGCGCCGCCGAGCATGACTACATAAAGCGGGTTGTTATTGAACACGTACTTGACGAGCGGTTGAAACGTGAGCGATGCGACGATCTCAGGGATGACGATGAAGAAATTGAACACTCCCATATAAACGCCCATTCGCGCAGCGGGCAGCGAGCCAGCAAGTATCGCGTAAGGCATCGAGAGAATAGAAGCCCACGCAATGCCTACGCCCACCATCGTCAGCAACAACACATACTGATTGTGAATTGCGTAGACCGAAAGCAAACCAATGCCACCGCATATAAGCGAGATTGCATGAACAGTCTTGCGGCTTGTGGCGCGGGCGATTTTTGGCAGCACGAATGCAACTGCGAAACAAACAATCGAATAAATCGCGAACGAGATTCCGCCCCACGCCTGGCCTTGAACAAACAGCGGGTCTTTATCACTGGTCGCGCCAAAGATGTGATAAGAAGTAGTCAGACCAAAGAACATCCACATGCAAAACAGGCCAAGCCAGGTGAAGATTTGAACGACGGCCAGTTGCTTCATCGTCTGCGGCATATCGCGAATGGCCGATGAGATTTCCGCAAAGCCTGCCGCGATGCCGCGATGCTCTCGCTTCTTGCGCTCGAACTCTTCCAGGTTCTCCGGCGGATATTCTTTTGAAGTGAACACGGTCCACAACACCGCGAGAAGGAATGCGACCGCTCCAATTTTGAATGAATAGACGACGCTCGGAGGAATGAGGTGAGGAGATGCCGCGCCTGTGGCATTCGCCGCATCAATTTGCTGGCGATACGCTTCGTCCGTGCCGTACTTATTGAAGATGTACGGCAAAACGTTTGCCATCGTCGCGCCGACGCCGATGAAAAAGCTCTGCATCACAAAACCTGTTGTGCGCTGTTCGGGATTGAGTTTGTCTGCGACGAAAGCGCGGAAAGGTTCCATGCTAACGTTGATGCTGGCGTCTAAAATCCAGAGCAGACCGGCGGCCATCCAGAGAACCGACGAGTTTGGCATGAAGAAAAGCGCGATGCTGGCAACAATCGCGCCGACGAGAAAGTATGGGCGGCGACGACCTAAACGGTTCCATGTTCTATCGCTCATCGAACCGATAATCGGCTGAACCAGCAAACCTGTTACAGGGCCTGCCAGCCACAGGTACGGTATCTTGTCAGGCTCCGCGCCCAGATACGTATAGATGCCGCTCATGTTGGCAAGCTGCAAACCCCAGCCGAATTGTATCCCTAAGAACCCGAAGCTCATGTTCCAGATTTGCCAGAAACTCAAACGCGGTTTGCTCATTACGGGTCGCTCCTTTCTCATGTCCTCTGATCGTAAGTTTTTAGTAACTACTCAGCCGTAGCTCCGTAGGAACGACCTGTCTATAGCCTGCCAACTATAGACAGGTCGCTCCTACGGAGCTAAGTCGTTACAAATTTTTAGCAACAACATACAAGCTGACCCTCTTGCGCTATCTCGGTTTGATTGTGATGATGCTCGCAGAGAGCGCAGGCAACACGACGCGCACAACGTTTCCATCTACGCGAACATCTTTCGCCGTGCCTAACCTGTCGGCGAGTTGCGCGCTTCGCGCAAGCCTGATCGGTGAAGCATCGAATTCCACTCGCGCCTCTTGCTTATCGTTGTTGAAGACGACGATCACAGACTCGCGCGCAGTGGTTCGAGCAAATGCGTATTGCTGCTCGCTGACGCTGAGCGTGACGAGTTTCCCGCGACGCAACGGCTCAAGTTCGTGGCGCAGCTTGATGACGCGGCGCAGGTGATCGAATACTTCGCGCTCTTCACGTTTGCGCCCTTCGTTCGTGAATGCGTTATGGCCGTCGCCTGACCAGCCGCCGGGAAAATCTCTGCGGTTGTCCGGGTCGCTTCGCCCTTCCATCGCTATCTCGTCGCCGTAATAAAGCAACGGCATCCCGCGCGTCGTCATCAGGAAAGTCTGCGCCAGCATCAACCCTTCGCGCGTAGCTCTTTCTTCGCTCATGAAACGCAGCATGTCGTGCAAGCCCAAAAACGGCACAAGGATTCCCGGATTCGGATACAGGTAATCGTGCGATAAAACTTCAGCGAGCTTTTTTACATTATCGCCTTTGGCAAACGCATCGCGGATTGCGAAAAAGAGCGGAAAGTCGAACTCCGTGTCTATGCCCGAATCAATGCCGTCCCAGCCTCGCGCTCCGCCTTGAAAGAAAGCCACCTGCGCGGGGTCGCCGTCGTAAGTCTCGCCTATCACGTTCAGCTTCGGGTACTCGCGCTTGATGGCCGCCATCCAGTCTCGCCAGAACGAGCGCGGCACGTATGGCAGTGTGTCTTGCCTGATGCCGTCAAGCCCACAGATGCCAACCCACCAGAGCGTGTTTTGAATTATGTAGCGCCGCGCTTCCGGGTCGTTTTGATTCAAGTCCGGCAGCAGATTGATGAACCAGCCATCGAGCACTGGCCGAGTCACGTTCTCCGTTTGATAAGGGTCTTTCAGCGCCCACGTCTGCCACGTCTCGTTTATATGATTGGCTTCAGTGCCGTTGAACCACGTTGGCGTTGGCGTATCTTTCACCCACGGGTGATAAGGGCCTGTATGATTTGCTACCTGATCTTGAACTATCTTGATGCCGAGAGCATGCGCCTTGTCAACAAGCTCGCGCAGTGTGGTTAGGTCGCCGAAGTGTTCTTCAACCGCGTAGAAATCTGTCGCGCCATAGCCGTGATAGCCTGTCGTCTTCTGCCCGTCATAGACTTCTTTTTCGTCGTAACGGTCGTTGTTGTCGTACCAGGGATTGAGCCACAGGGCGGTCACGCCTAAATCTTTCAGATAAGGCAGGCGATCAATCACGCCGCGCAGGTCGCCACCGTGATAAGAGCGCATTTTCGAGCGATCAAATATGCCTCTGGATTTTTGCGGGTCGTCATTTGACGTATCGCCGTTTGCGAAACGGTCAGGCATTATCAAGTACATACAATCGTCCGTGGTCAATCCTTGAAATCGACCTGCGCGAGCGAGCGGAGCCAGTATTTCAAACTGCGCTTCTGCGCTTCCATTTCGCGTAGTGATTCTCAACCGGCGCGGGCCGGGTCTGGCAGCCGGAGCAATCGCGACATCAACGAACAGATAAGTGCCTCTCTCGTTCACCTTCGCAGGGCCTGCTATGCTGAGCCCCGCGCCGACAGGCGCGACTTGCGCGCCCGAAAGATTCTGGCCGCGAATCATCACGCGCACAGGATTAATAGAGTGATTCGTCCACCAGTTTGGCGGCTCGACTTTGATAACTTCCGGGGCGCTCTGCGCAAGGCACGTCGAAGCGATCACCATCATCAGGGCGAGTTGTACCGTCAATCGCGCAAATAGTTTTGATTTTCTCATTGCCTTATTTTGCCGCAGTGCTTTCCTTGATAGTTGTGTAAGAATTCACACGTATGTCTTTGAGCCTGTCTACTGTCCCGCTCGGCCATCGAATTTCGATAGAGTCAACTTTGCTTCGTTTTCCAATCCCTAAAAGCAAGCGCGGGTCGTGCGCCGAACAATAGCTCGATCCGCCCACTATCTGTCTGACAATCTTCAGGTCGCCCGCAGTTACAGTGATGCGCGCGCCCACTGCGTCGCGGTTTGATTTCGTTCCGCTGAGTTGAAGACCGACCCAGTTGTTTTGATTGCCGCCATCGTTTCTAAGCAGCGCGGGCGGGCCTCCGTTTTGAACGAGCAGGAAGTCTTCATCCCCGTCATTATCGAAATCGCCCATTGCCAGTCCGCGCGCGGAGTATCTTTTTTTCATCGCTTCCCCGCGCTCGTCCGACACATCCACGAAGCGGCCTCCGACGTTGTCGTGAACAAAGGGGCGTTCATCCCATGTCACTCCGTCGCGGAACAGGTGAATGTTATCAAGCGGGTGGCCGTTGGCTATGACCAGATCGAGGTCACCATCATTATCATAATCTGCGAAGCGAATGCCGAATCCGCTGAACAGCAGAGCCACCTGCGCGAGTCCCGCGCTGACAGTTATGTCGTTGAAAGTGTTATCGCCGTTGTTGTGATAGACGTTGTTGGATTCAAGGTCTATGTTGGTCACTACAAGATCGCTCAAGCCATCGCCGTCTATGTCTGCAAGATCACAACCCATTCCAGATTGCGGCTTGCCCGCCATGCTGTAAGCCACTTCAGCCACAAGCGCGTTTTCCGTGAATGTGCCGTTTTTGTTGTTGATGAAGAGGAAATTTCTGACCGCATCGTTGGCGACGAATATATCCACCCAGCCGTCGCCGTTGATGTCTGCGCAAACGACGCCCAGCGCTTTGCCGTCGTTGCTCTCTATTCCGGCTTTCTTCGTAACATCCGAGAATGTTTTGTCACCGTTATTGCGATAGAGTTTATTCGACACGCCTTTGAAATTATTCGGATGGCAGTAAGAGCGATAACCGGGTTTGGTTTCGCCGCAAAAAATATTCTTTGAAAAATCCCAATCGAGATAATTGCATACGAAAAGGTCGAGCTTGCCGTCGTTGTCGTAATCAAAAAAAGCTGCGCTCGTAGCCCATGCGTTGCCACCGACACTGGCTTTGTCCGTCACATCCGTAAATGTGCCGTCGCAGTTGTTCTGATAAAGCAGGCTCTTTCCGAAATTCGTAACATAGATGTCGGGATAACCGTCGTTATTGAAATCACCGACGGCCACGCCCTGGCCATAGCCTTTGCCCGCAAGACCGGCTTTGTCCGTCACATCCGTAAACGTGCCATTGCCATTATTTCGATAAAGCGCATTTCGGATGGGAGCTTTCGGTTTGTTATACGGAGTCGCTCCGCTGTTGACAAAAAAGATGTCCATTAGCCCATCCTGGTTGTAGTCTAAAAACGCGCCGCCTCCGCCCATCGTCTCAATCAGGTATTTTTCAGGTGTCGCCAGATTGTCGTGCGTCCATGTAATCTTTGCCGCCGATGTCACATCAGTAAAAACAACCGGCTTCTGTTGCGCCAGGGCGTTCGAGGCAAAGGCAAAGGTGAAAACCCATATCGCACAGCATCGAACTGCGGTAATGCCGGACACTTTTCTGATTTCAGCCTTTTCCTTCACTTGCCCTGTTCCATCTTCTGAAAAATTTCGAGTTCTTTTGCCGCAAGCTCGCGATTGCCTGCGCGGCGATATATCAAGAACAATTGATAATGAACCTGCGCGTTTGATGAGTCTAATTCGACTACACGCTTAAATGCCGCAGTCGCTTCATCCGAGCGTTGCTGTCGCACGCGCAGTCGCCCCATCTGAAACAACGACGCGGCATGATCGGGAGACAGCTTTAGCCCGCGCGCAAGCACGCTTTCGGCTTCCGCGTCACGGTCTGACAGCAGGTACAACTCGCCGAGGCTTGCGAACGACTCGGCATATTCAGGGTGAAGATCTGTTTCTCGCTTGAGGTACTTCTCTGCTTCCGCGTATTGATTGAGCTTCAGGTTATACCGGCCAAGTTTGTAATTAATATTATTCGATGAAGAATCGAGCGCATAAGCCTGCATATAAGATTCCTGCGCGCGATTGAACTGGCCCAGACTATAGTAAGCGTCGCCAAGCGCGATTTGATAAATCGAAGCACGCGAATCCGCAATCGTAGCTCGCGTGAAGGCGCTGACAGCATCTTCATAGCGCCTGTGTTTGACATATATCTTCCCAATTTCAAAATAGCTTGCGGCAAACGAGGGTTTCAGCGTAGCGGCTCGCGCAAACAATGCGACGGCATCTTCGTCGTTGTTTGCGGAGGCGAAGACCATTCCAAGAGCAAACTGAGCATCTGCATGATCCGGTCTTAAATCCGCAGCGATCTTTAGCGGGCGCTCTGCTTCGCGCATGCGCCCAAGCTTGTAAAGCACAAGCCCAAGACCGTACTGCGCGTCGAAAGTTCTCTGCCCGCGACCCACTGCCTTTTCAAACAAAGCGAGAGCCTCTTCGTAACGACCATTTTGCGCAAGTATCATCGCAAGCGGCGCAAGCAGTTCAGGCGATTTCTGGGCAGCGCGATCAAGCTCGCTTATGATCGCGCGCGTCTTCTCTTCGCGACCGGCTTTTAATAAAGTGTCGGCGAGCGCAAACGTGTAACTGGGGTTCGCGGGCTGAATCGCTCGCGCTTGTTCGAGATGAGCTATGGCTTGATCCCATTCCTGTTGCGCGGCATACGCGTTGCCCGCGCCTGCGTGCGCTAACGGATCAGAGGGCTGCACTTTAAGCGCACGCTCGAATTCGATTGCGGCTTCCTTTGCGCGCCCGGTTTCAGAATACAGATTGCCCAGGTTCACTCGCGCTGTAACGTATGAAGGGTTGAGTTTGAGAGCCTGCGCAAATGCCGCTTCAGCCTCGCGCGCTTTGCCGCGTTGAGATAAAACAATGCCGAGCATATTGTGGGCTGCGACTGATCGCGCATTTGCGCGGACAGCATTTCGCGCGGCGCGTTCAGCCGATTCCAGATTGCCACGTTCAATCGCTTCGGCAGCTTCTCGAAGCAGTTGGGTGTCAGCAGTCTGAGACGGGGATGCTTTCTTTGCGCCTTGTCGATTCGCATGCTGTTGAATTACAGGCACCGCGTAACAGGCCAGCAAGCAGATCGAAATTGTTATCTTGAAAAGCATCCGTTGTCGTATTTACTCCGGCTCACGGTTAAGGTTTGCTTGGACTTTGCTGACGTTCGCGCGCTTCGCGTTCGCGCTTGTCCTCTTCTTCGAGTCGCTTAAATACTTCCATCATGCGCGCAGCTTCAGCCGGACGGTTTGTTCTTTCGTAAACCAGATACATTTGATAATGCACTTGAGTATGATCCGGCTTCAGCGCGATAACCTGCTCAAGCGCTTTTTCAGCCTCCGCATAACGCTTTTGCTTCAGGTAAAGACGGCCCAGTTCATAAAGCGCGGTCACGTGATTGGGCTTCAAGCGCAGCGCTTCTTTGAGATGTTTTTCGGCATCGGCAAACTGCGTCAATTCGATCTCGAAAAACCCGAGGTTCGCAAGAGACTCAATATGAGCAGGGTGTATGGCGAGTTCTTTTTTGAAAAACTCCACCGCTTCCTGAACCTTTCCCTGCGCTCGCAGAGCATAACCGACAAGGTAATAAAACTCACCTTTTTGAACATCGCCCGCAGCAAGCGCCTGACGATAAGCCCGCTCGGCCTGACTGTAACGATAAAGCTTGAAGCTTGCTTCGGCGAGTTTGATCCAGTACGCGACTGTTTTGGGCGACAGTTCGGTCGCGCGTTTGTAACTCTCGGCTGCGGCTTCCATCTGTCCTTGCTTTGCAAACTCTAATCCGAGAAGAAAGTGGGCTTCCACATTCTGCGGGTCGCGCTCAATCGTATGATTGAACTCCTCGATGGCTCGCTTGCCGTCTCCTGCGGCTGAGTAGAGAAGCGCAAGGCGATAATGCATATCCGGCACATCCGGCTTCAGATCGGCGGCGGCTGAAAACGCTCGCTCCGCTTCTTCCGTGCGATCAAGTTTTTCAAGCGCCAGCCCGTAGTTGTAAAGAGCTTCATAAGAATCCGGCTGCTGCTTGACAACGAAACCGAAACGGTCGGCGGCCTCTTTGTAAAGCCCGCGCCGCGCAAGCATAAGCCCGACCGTGAAATGTGTGCGCGTATCATTTGATGATTTAAGAAGGTCATTGAGCGCAGATAAGGCTTTATCCTTTTGATTCGCCTCGAAGTAAATGCTTGCCAGCGTCATCATCAATCGAGCATCGCCTGCGGCGCGCGCGCGTGCGCGTTCCAGATGGCGCAGGGCAAGCGCCGCCTGCCCTGTCGCTTGATAGATCAATCCCAGGTTGAGATTAGCTTCCGTGTGCGCGGGGTCTCGGCGAAGCACTATTTGGTACTGCGCGATGGCTTCGCGCTCGCGTTTGGTTTTGAAATAAAGATTGCCCAGATTGTTGCGCGCGGCGATCAGGCTCGGATCAAGCGCGAGGGCTTTGCGGTAATAAGTTTCGGCTTCGGGAAATTTCTCGCGTTGATCGCTGACAATGCCGAGGATGTTGAGCGCAACAGCTTTCATCGAAGCTGTTGCCGGAACGGCTTCGATGATCGCGCGAGCCGCTGCCTCGGCTCTTCCCAGGTCCCCTTTTTGCAGCGAGGCTGCCGCCGTTTCAAGCTCGTTTTTTGGATTGGCTTGAATCGTCGCGGCCCGACTGTCCTGCAAAAAAATACAGAACATGGCCAGCGTGATGAAGGTCATAGCAAACTTGAACTGTGAATTACTGCTCGACATAGGGAGTAGGCAACAGGCTCTGCCGCTTAATTCTGCTTATCCATTCCGCCGACGCGATTGCGAAATTCTGCGTTCAATCGCTCGACTATCTTGACGTGCTCGTCGGCTTCACGCGCGCGGCCCGCTTTCCTGAGCGCCAGAGCAAGTTGATAATGCGCGTCAGCCCGTTTCGGGTCTAAGGCGACTGATCGTTGAAGGTGATCTATTGCGCCGGAGTTGTTACTGGCTCGGCCAAGCGCGCGCCCAAGCTGAAATTCAACATCCGCATCGCGAGGGTTCAGTTGCGATGCGCGAACCAGACTCGAAATCGCGCCCGAAACATCGCCTCGCTTGAATTTGATCGAGCCTAAGCCGTGATGCCCTTCAAAGCGGTTTGGCGCGATACGAATTATTTCGGTGTATTGAGCCATCGCCTCATCCAACTGGTTTGTAAGTTCAAGGCAAAAGCCCAACATATATCGCGCTTCAACGCTTGGAGGCACAAGCTCAACTGCGCGCTGCAACATCACCATGGCTTCCGCATATTTGTGGCGCGTGTAGTAAAGGCGACCCAGTTGCAGCCGCGCATCGAAAAGATTTTCGCGCGCTTCGATTGCGCGCTTCAGCCAGCTTTCCGCTTCATCCAATCGCCCAAGCTCTGAAAGCGAGTGCCCCAAAAGATAAGCGGATTCCGCGCTCACGCCCGTCTTGTGAAACTCTTCGAGCATCGTTATCGCGTCGTAGTAGTTACGCTGGCGAAAATAAACTATAGCCATCTCAAGGCGTATGCTTGAGCTTTCCGGCGCGAGCACAAGCACAGTTTTGAATTCGCTGATCGCTTCCGAGGCGCGGCTCTGGCTTGCATAAAACGCGGCCCGCGCATACCTGACTCGCGCATCATTTGGCAACTCTGTCACAAGCCGGTCAAGCTCGCGCTCGGCTTCTTCAAGTTGATTTTGAGCCGCCCGCACTTTGATGAAATCGAGCCGCGCATCGAGGTTGTTAGGCTGAATCGAGAGCGCCTTCTTCAAATAAATCTCTGCGCGGGTGGGCTGTTGCCGGTTGAAATAGATCAAGCCTGAATAATAATTGGCCAGGAAATTGTTCGGGTCTATTGCAAGCGCCTCTCTGAGCAGTTCGAGCGCGGCGTCCTGATTGCCCATTCGAAAGTAATGAAAGCTGAGATTCGCCCGCGCATCAGTGTTGTTCGGATCGAGCTTGATGGCTTTTTTGAATGAAGCTTCGGTTGCGGAACCCTTGCCCAGATAAAACTGCACTACGCCGAGGTCGTTGTAGAGTTTTGAATCTGCGGGCCGTTTTTCGATTTCGGCAAGCAAACGCCTTTCGCGGTCTTCATATACCTGGCGCGGCGAGGACTGCGGGGCGCTGGTTTGCGCCATCGCGCACAGCGATGCAAACAAAACTATTAAGACAGCTAGCCCGATACCTTGTTTCATCGTTAAACCACTTTAATCGTTACAAGCAAAATGTTCGAATCGCGAGGTTAGAGTGGAGTTGCAATTTTACCGCCCCGTAGTTGGGCGCGCAAACTGGCCCGAACGGCGTTTCGACTCAGTTTGAATAAACGATAAGCGCGAAAAAATCTGTGGGAGCGAGTTGCAGTTCGCTCCCACATGACTTACTGCATAAACTCGGCCTACCGGCGACTTCAGAAGATGAGCTTGACCTTCAACTGTCCTTGTCGCTGCGGGTAGGCGTTGAATATCTGACCGGGGTTGTTGCTGAAATCAACAGTACCGTCCGGGTTGAACCTTATCGTGTTGTTCGGAACAACCCTTTGAACGTTGTTGAAAAGATTGAATAACTGCACGCCGAGTTGTAACTGGACGCGCTCGCCAAAGGCTGTGTTTTTGTAAAGCGCGCCGTCTACGTTGAAGCGTTGCGGGCCTCTGAGTATGTTGCGCCCCGCGCCGCCGAAAATTATCTCCTTGCCTGTAAGGTTTTTCACTTTCTGCGACGGAGGAGCAAACGCGTTCGGGTTATAGAAGAGTCCCGCCGGAATGTTTGCCGTGGGGTCGCTTCTCAAGTCGGGCCGTATCTGATTGTTGCTGTCGAGCACGACCGAGTAAGGAATGCCGCTCTGCCAGATGGTGAAGAAACTGGCTTCGAATCCGCTGATAATCTTGTCAACGGCTCCCGTAGTGTTGAGGAACCGATGGCCTTTGCCCAACGGGATATCCCACACTATCGAGCTTGTGTATTTGTGTCGAATGTCGAAGCTCGAATCGCCTTTCTCGCACCTGAAGCAGAATGGATTCTGCGGACCGCCAAGCTGGCCTCGCGCGTCGGCTATCGCACCAAAATCACCGGCAGTCTCATCAAGCGAATGGCTCCATGTGTAAGCGTGAATCATCGAGATTCCTGCCGACAACCGTTTCTCCACTCTCACCTGAAGCGAATTGTAAGACGAAGCGGCGCGGTATTCGTAAGCTTTCAACTGGCCAAGTGTCGCGCCATTCATGTCTGTGGCGAGGCCAAGCCCGTTGCCGTCATTGCCGAGATTGCGCGTCGCCAGCAGCTTCTTGATCGAAGCGCCTTGATACCCGACATCAAGAACCCAGGTATGCGCGAACTGGTACTGCACAGTCAGGTTGTACTGATGCGTGTACGGGTTTTTATTGTTCGGGTCCACAAATACGTATGTGGCAAACGAAGTGAGATTAACCGGATCGGTGTTAGCCACCTGCGCGGGCGGGCCTGTGCTCAGCGTAGGAGCAAAGGTGTTATCGGTTCTGCCCGCGAACGGAACGCCGTTGGGCGGATTCTTCACAAGCGGCGGCGTGTTCGTCGCATCATAGAAGTAGAGCAATCCCCAACCGCCTCGCACAACCAGATTGCGACCTTCGCCCACAGCATAAGCAAAGCCTACGCGCGGGCCAAAGTTGTTGTGATCGTCGTGGACCAGATTGCGCTCATCATCACTTGCTTGGATTATAGTGCGCGTCTCGAAGCTGTAATTGCCCTGCCGGTTGTGCCGCTCATAAGGGTTGGTGAGCAAGTCCCATCGCAGTCCTAGATTCAGCGTCAATCGCGGGCTTATCTTCCAATCGTCCTGCACGAAAACGTCATACTCGTGATAAGAGATGGTGAAAGGGCCGTTCTGCAACGGCGCGTTTGAAAAACTGGAGCGACCGAGCAATACGTTAGCCTGCGTGTTGCCCGTGACCGAATCGTTAAACCCGATGAAGCCTTTGGCGGGGCCAGCGCCGCCGTCAAAAAAGTTTTGCTGGCGGACGCGATAATCTGCGCCTGCTTTCGCCGTGTGGTTGCCGCGAATGAATGTGACTTTATCGGCCACGTGATAGTTGTTTGAGTCTTGAATGAACGGGCCACCGTCGCCGACAAACTCTAGCTGGCCTACGCCGCTGTTGGCTCCTACGCCAAGCGACCCCTGGCGGTTAGGATCATCTCCGGCGTTGACGTTCGGAATTCCGAGGTCAGCCGAAATCGTCGGGCTGATGCCGCAGGCTCCGCCCACGCCGCACTCGTTGATGCCTATGTTCACGCGCGAGAAACCAAACCTGAAATCATTTATGAGGTGCGGCGAAAATGAGTAGGTATCGCCAAGCGCCAACTGTCGAGACGAGCCATCCTCTTCGCCCGCGCCGAAACCCGCCGGAAGCTGTGTGAAGAAGCTTTCGCGGGAACGGAACTGATTCGCAGTGCTGTAGCGCCCGAAGAGAACGTTATTATCCGAAATGTTGTGGTCTATGCGAACGTCGAATCCGTTTATCGTCTCTTGAATGCGCCTCAATTTCAGGAAGTTATTGAACGTCCCGGCATTGGTCGGCAGATCGAATGCCTGTAGGAAATTGCGAGCTACAGGGTCCTGGCGATTCAGAGGTATTATGCAACCCGGAAAAGGCTGATTAGTCAACGGGTCAATCACAGGGCATACGCCGTTTGCGATGAACTCTGTGAAGTCGCCGACTCGCGTCTTTGCAGTCGGAACCGAAGTGAAAGGCGAGGCGGCACGCTCAAACGGATACTTGTTGCGCTGGCCTTGATAGTCCACAAAGAAGAAGGTCTTCTCTTTTCCGTTGTAAAGTTTCGGCACCCAGACCGGCCCGCCCAGCGTAAAGCCGAATTCATGTTCCCGGCGAGGCGGTTTCCTTGACAATACCTGCACACCATTTGAATCAACAATAGACTGCCGCGCAAAGACCGGCGTCGCATCAAGAAAATCGTTGCGATGGAAATAATACAAAGTGCCGTGAAACTGGTTCGTCCCTGAACGGAAAGTCGTATTGATGAATCCGATTCCTCGGCCTTCTTCGGCGGGAGCGGAAGAAGTTTCGACTTTGAATTCCTGAACGGCTTCAGGCGGCGGGAAGACAGCGGCCTGACCATAACTCGGCTCGTTGTTATCCACGCCATCCAGCGTGAAGTTATTATTCGACGGCCTGCCGCCGTTTATAGAAAGGTTCGAGCCTCCGCTACGGCTGAACCGCGCCGCAGGCGTATCAGCATCGCCAAGCCCTGAAACGCTGCCCTGAAATCCCGTCGCGTCACTCACGCCGCCGAGCGTGCTGCGCGTCACTCCGGGAATGAGCACGGCAAAGCTGGTAAAGTTTCGGCCATTGAGAGGAAGCTCGGTAATCTGACGACCGGTTATCACATCACCGCGCGAGCTTGTTTCAGTCTCGACCAGCGGCGCTTCTGCCGTGATAGTTACGGATTCGCCCGATCCACCCGGTTCAAGCGTTATGTTGATTTCACGCACGTCGCCTATCTGCAAAGTTAGCTGTTCACTCGTAGCGGTCTTGAAACCTTGTAATTCCACCTTGACCGTATAAACACCCGGATCAAAGACAGCGCCGAACGAATAACGCCCTTCGTCATTCGTCTGAGTGACTTTAGAGACATTCGTGCCTGCGTTTGTAGCGGTGATGGTCGCTCCTGAAACCACTGCTCCCTGCGAGTCTTTAATTTCACCTGCTATAGAAGACTTGTTGGCCTGAGCCTGGGCCAGCGTCGCAAGCAACAAAATAGCAAGCGCAGCAAATGAGGGAGGGCCGGAAAACTGCAACCAGCTTCTCTTATTCATACAACCTCCTTGTCGTTAATGAGCGGGTCTGGAAATCTGTAGCGAACAATCCGACTCACGTTTGCAAGAAGCCGAATTCGCCAGACTTCTTAATTTTTCTTTTCAGCAGATTTCAAATGTGCACTGCTGAAATCAAGATTGATGATGCAAAATAAAGCGATACGCGATAACGAGAATACGGCCAAGCTGAAATAGTCCCCGTAAAGCTGTTCAGAAAAAACACACCTTTGGAACCGGCTATTTCCCGCTGCCAGTATATTCCTTCCATGTTTGTTTCAGAAGTTACTGTGTGTATAATAGCGTTACTTTTCTCAGTTACGGCGACGTTACATATATGAAAGTGCTTTTGATTATCTAGTTTTTGCGTAATTGATAACTGCTGAGACCTCAATGGAAGTATTAAAGGAACAAAAGCTGGAGCAGTTGGAGAAGGTCTTACAGAGTCGCACTCTGCGAGAATCTGAAAGCCTCAAAGCATTCCTGCGATTTGCCGGACTGAAAGCCATAGATGACCGGGACAGTTACCTGAAAGAGTACACCATTGCGACAGAGGTTTTCGGGCGAAGCAGCGGCTACGATTCGCGAAACGAATCAGTCGTTCGCGTGCAGGCAGGGCGGCTCAGGTCCAAGCTGCAAAAGTACTATGACACAGAAGGAAAAGACGACCCCGTATTAATTGATCTTCCCAAAGGCCATTACACGCCCGTGTTCTCCTACATAGAGGCAAGCAACAGGGTTGAAGCAACCGGCGAGACAATACTGCCTGTCGCTGATGCGAGCCTGGAGAAAAAAAGTTCTGAAACCGGCTCGACTCGCAATTTGTCTCGACCGATAATCGCTTGCCTCATAATCGCTTCGCTTGCGCTCGGTTTTCTAGCGTTGAAGTACGGGGAAGAGGCAAACCGGCTAAAAAGTTCTACATCTCCAACAGGACCTGAAACCGAAGAAATAAAATCTGCTTTGCCGTTATGGGGCGATTTTCTGCATTCGCCGGAGCCTGTGCTCGTAGCGTTCAGCAATGCGCTCTTTCGAGGCACGGCTGAAACGGGAATGAAGATATTAAAACCCATGGGGTCGGCTCCCACAAACGTCGGCTCGCCCGCCGCGTCTCATACCTCCGGCATAAAAGCAGACAGCGAATCAGTCGTCACAGATCATTACACAGGAATCGGCGAGGTGCTTGGGGTTTACTCTCTGGGAGACCTTTTCTACAAAGCGAGTCGCTCGATTCGCGTCAAGCGCAGCCTGATGCTGACGTGGGATGATTTGAAGACTGAAAACATCATCATACTCGGCTCTCCGGCTGAGAATTTTGTGCTGCGTGATTTGCCTCAGCAACAGGACTTCGTGTTTCAGCCTCTTAAAGATGACAAACAAAACATGTCTTTGGGAATAGTCAACACCAAGCCAAAAGCGGGAGAGCAAACAACCTACCTGGCAAAACAGGAGGGGCCTTCGCGAAGTCAGATTTCAGAAGATTATGCTGTGATCAGCTTACTTCGCGGGCTAGACGAGAAACACCGTTTGATGATACTGGCAGGAATTACGACCTTCGGCACACAGGCTGCGGCGGAGTACGTGACGAAACCTGAGCATATAAAAGACCTGATAGCCCACCTCGACACATCGCAATCGGGCAATTCTCCAAAACTGCCTTTGTTTTATCAGGTGCTCATCAAAGTGAAAGTCAATGGCGGAGTTCCGGTTCAAATCTCCTACGTCACGCATCACGTTCTGTAACTGTGCTTGTCACTCGTAGCTTCTTTATTGTAACTTGCAATCTGACCTGTTGAACTGATAATTCCCTCTCGAAACAAGGTATTTTCGATGCTTTATTTAAATTCATCGCTCGCTCGTTTCTTTCGCGCGCTTCCGCTGTTAGCCGTCATTTTAGCTTTATCTGCGCCAGCCGCTTTCATGGCGCAGTCGCAAAAAGAAGCTAAACCAGGCATGGGCGGAGCCTCAACCGCAGGCGCGCCAGCTTACACTTCGCGGCGCACAGTTGGCATCACCGACGCCAATGCTCCCGTCATCTTTGAAGATATGACAGCCCGCACTGCGCTCGCGGGTTTCAAGCATCGTTCGGGCGGCGGGGCGAAAGATTACATAGTCGAAACTGCATCTGGCAGCGTTGCCATCTTCGATTATGATGGTGATGGGTTGCCCGACATTTATTTGCTAAACGGTTCGACCATCTACGCTATGCAAGGCAAAGAGCCGCCGCCGCGAGCCGCGCTCTATAAAAATCTCGGCAACTGGAAATTTGAAGAGGTGACAAACAAAGCGGGCGTGGCCAACTACCGGATGGGCATGGGCCTGGCCATCGGAGATTATGATAACGACGGTCGCCCTGATATTTACGTCAGCAACTTCGGCGTCTCGCGCCTTTATCACAACAACGGCGACGGAACGTTCACAGATGTCGCTGAGAAGCTGGGCGTCGCGCGAAGAGGATGGAGCACAGGCGCGAGCTTTGGAGATTATGACGGCGACGGGCGACTCGACCTGTTCGTTCCCGGTTACCTCGAATTCGATTTGAACAACCTGCCGCCCAATCCTTCAAACGCAGGCAAGAGTGGAAGCGTCGGGCAAAACTTCTGTCAGTTTCGCGGCGTGCCCGTGATGTGCGGGCCGCGAGGGCTGAAAGGCGAAGGCGACACGCTCTATCATCAGAAACAGGACGGCACGTTCGAGGATGTCAGCGTCAAAACAGGCACGAATGATTCGCAAAGATATTATGGCTTCTCGTCCGTCTTCGTTCACGTCAACGAAGACGATTTGCTCGACTTGCTGGTTGTCAACGATTCCACTCCCAAGCAGCTTTACATCAATAAAGGCGACGGCACGTTTGAAGATGTCGGCTATCCGTCGGGCATCGCGTTGAACGAGAATGGCCGCGAGCAAGCTGGCATGGGGCTTGCGGTCGGCGATTACGATAACGACAGCCGCGTTGATTTTTACATCACGAATTTCTCAGACGACACGAACACGCTTTATCACAACGACGGCGAAGCGAACTTCACGGACGTAACTTTCCAGGCGGGGCACGGTGAAGTAACCATGCCTTTTCTCGGATGGGGAACTAGCTTTCTGGATTTCGATAATGACGGCTGGAAAGATGTGTTCGTAGTCAACGGCCATGTCTACCCTGTGGTTGACAAGCATCAATGGGGCACGAGCTACGCGCAGCAATCGCTTCTGTTTCGCAATCTCAAAAACGGCAGATTCGAGCGCGTCAACGCAGCGCCCGCGAGCGGGCTGGCGCTTGCTATCCCTGCGCGAGGTCTTGCCGTAGGCGACCTCGACGGCGATGGGCGGCTCGACGCAGTCATCAACAACATTGACACAACTCCCACGGTGCTCAAAAACGTGACCAGGGATGCAGGCCACTGGATAGCATTGCGTCTTGTCGGAGATGTGACGAAGAAAAGCCCGAAGGATGCAATAGGCGCGATTGCTTATGTGACTACGGGCGGGATTCGCCAGCGTCAGGATGTGATAAGCGGCGCGAGTTACGCTTCGCAAAACGATCAGCGATTGCATTTTGGAATTGGCGCGGCGACAAAGGTAGACAAGCTGGAAATCAAATGGCCCGGCGGCGCGACGGAAACGATCACCATCAACAGCTTTGACCGAGTTTTCACCATCGTCGAAGGCAAGGGCGTAGTGAGCAACCGGCAGTAAAAGAAGATTCACCGCAGAGGACGCGGAAGAAAACGATGAAGTATAAACGATGAATGATGAATTAAGAAATCCTATTCAGTTCATCATTCCGCATTCCGCATTCATCGTTTTCTTCTGCGTCTCTGCGGTGAATCTCTTGTCCAAAAGGGAAATAGTAATGAAGAAAATACTCATATCGTTCTGCTGCATATTTTTTATTTACGCCAATGTTGAAGCAATAGACCTCGGCGGGCTTGAAAGCATCGGCCCCGTTTCCAGCTTCACGCGCACACCTTCATCAGTCACATTCAATTGCAAAGACTCCTCGCAAGTCCGAATCCATATACTCGCTCCTGATCTTGTGCGCGTCAGAGTTGCGTTCAGAAAAGCGATGCCCGAGCGCGACCATTCGTGGGCCATCGCAAAAACATCGTGGGACGCCCCGCGCTGGACGCTCGCAGAGCAAACAGATTACGTGCTCATCACGACAGACGAATTGGAAATCGCGGTTCGCCGCTCGCCTTTGCTCATAGAGTTTCGAGACGCGAAGACGCACGAAGTAATTAACGCAGACGCGCGCCCGATGATGTTTAATCCGAAAGGCGAAAACATCGCCGCCGCAAAGAAGCTCGGATTCGACGAACGTTTTTACGGGCTGGGCGAGAAGGCCGCGCGACTCGATAAACGGCGCGGCCAGTTCGTGAATTGGAATTCCGACACCCCAGGCTATCGCGAAGGAACAGACCCGATCTATCAGACGATACCTTTTTACATCGGCCTTGAAAAAGCGAAAGCTTACGGCATCTTCTTCGACAACAGCTACCGTTCGCATTTCGATTTCGGAGCGACAACTCAGGAGCACGCCGCGTTTTCAGCCGATGGCGGCGAGATGAATTATTACTTCTTCTGGGGGCCTTCGATCAAAAAGATCGTGACCCGTTATTCAGACCTGACAGGTCGCATGCCTATGCCGCCGATGTGGGCGCTCGGCAATCAGCAGAGCCGTTGGAGCTACTACCCTCAAGCGGTCGCGGAAGACATAGTGCGCCGCTATCGTGAAGAAGACATCCCGCTCGACGTGCTCTATCTCGACATTCATTACATGAGCGGCTATCGCGTCTTCACGTGGGACACAAATCGCTTTCCTGATCCAAAAAGTTTTACGGACAAATTGAAGCGGCAGGGCGTGAAGGTCGTCACCATAGTTGATCCCGGCGTGAAGCATCAACCGGCTGAAAAAGACGCGAGTGATCGAACGATGAGGCCGGAACTCGCGCCGCAAGACAGAAGCTATTACGTCTTCAATCAAGGAATGGAGAAGAAATATTTTCTCCATCGCCAGGACGGCAAACTCTACGTCAGCCGCGTGTGGCCGGGCGAATCCGTCTTCGTTGATTACACGCTCGAAGACGCGCGGCGCTGGTGGGGCGACATGCATCGCGCCTACACGGATAACGGAGTCGCGGGAATCTGGACGGACATGAACGAGCCTTCGGACTTCATAGATCAGACGGGCAAATTGCAGATGGATGTTGTGAACTACGACGAAGGCGAGCGTTCGACTCACGCAAAGAATCGCAACGTGTTCGCGCTGTTGATGGCTCGCGCGACTTACGAAGGGCTTGAGCGGCTTGAGCCGAACAAGCGGCCTTATGTCATCACGCGCGCGGGCTACGCAGGCTATCAGCGATACACGACCATGTGGACAGGCGACAACACGAGCACATGGGACGCGCTTCAATTGAGCATACCCATGTTTCAAACGCTTGGGCTTTCGGGCGTGGCGTTCGTGGGCACGGATGTAGGCGGGTTCATCGGAAGGTCTGACCCGGAGTTGTTGACCAGATGGTACGAAGTAGGATTCCTTACGCCAATGTGCCGCAATCACAAAGAGATTACGGGCTACGATCATGAGCCGTGGCGCTTCGGCAAATACTACGAAGACATCATTCGCAAATACTTGAAGCTTCGCTACCGAATGATGCCTTTTCTTTACACCTGGCTCGAAGACGCGCACCGAACGGGGCTGCCGATCTTTCGCCCGCTCGTGCTGAATTATCAAAACGATTACAACACATTGGGGATTGATGACGAATTCATGATAGGCACGGACTTGCTTGTCGCCCCTGTGCTTGCGCCGGGACTGACGGGCAGATTGGTCTACTTGCCCGAAGGAACCTGGATAGATTACTGGACGGGCAAGAAGCACGCGGGCGGGACGATGATTCGAGTAGAAGCGCCGCTCGACGTAGTGCCAATGTTCGTCCGCGCGGGCGCGATAATTCCGATGGGGCCAGAGATGAATTACGTCGGCGAGAAGCCTTTCGACCCCATCACTTTTTCGATTTATCAAGACACGAAAGGCGAAGCGGCGGCAAGCCTATACGAAGATGACGGCACGAGTCCCGCTTACAAACAAGGCGTCTTTCGTCGAACAATGGTGAGCGTTTCCAAATCCGCGAGTGGGACTCAAATCAAGTTGAGCGCGCCCGAAGGGAGCTACAAACCCGGAGCGCGCAATCTGGTCTTCGCCTTGAAAGCGGCTCCTACAGCCCGTTTCGTGTCGGTTGATGGCAAGCCGCTCAGTGCAATTGCGGGAAGCGAAAACCGAATTGGATGGCGCAAGGCGGGAGATGATCTGATCATTCAGATTGCGGACGACGGCAAAGCTCATCAGATTCAAATCAGATAAACATGTAGGGGCGACGCTGCTGTGGTCGCCCCTACATGTGATCAATAACGTGCCTCTTCGCTTGCAATTTATCGGCGCGGGCCACGCGGAGGGCGACGGTCGCGGTTGCCAGGGGGACGCGGGCCGCGCGGGCGATCATCTCGATTACCTCTTTCTTCGCGGTTGCCGCCGTTGCCGCTACCTTCGCGGTCAGAACTTTGTTGGCTCTCGCCTTCTTCTCCGCTCTCGCCGCGTTCGTCTCTCAGCACAGCTTTGCGCGAGAGGCGAATTTTGCCCGAAGGATCAACGTTGATGACTTTCACCAACAACTGCTGGCCTTCGGTCAGCTCGTCGCGGACGTTTGCAACACGATAATCGGCAATCTCCGAAACATGAAGCAGGCCGTCCGTGCCGGGAAGTATTTCGACGAACGCGCCGAAATCCGCGATGCGCTGCACAGTGCCGAGATAAGTCTTGTTGACTTCGGGCACTGCCGTGATCTCTTCGATTGCGCGGCGCGCGGCTTCCGCCTTTTCGAGATTCGCCGAAGCGATGTTGATGCGGCCCGTGTCTTCCACATCAATCTTGCAGCCGGTCTTTTCAACAAGGCCGCGAATGACTTTGCCGCCCGGCCCAATCACTTCGCGTATCTTGTCTACGGGTATCTGGATGGAGAGTATGCGCGGCGCGTACTGGCTGATCTCCTCGCGCGGTGTTGGCAGCACCGCGTCCATCTTGTCGAGTATGTAAAAACGCCCTGCCTGAGCCTGTTGCAATGCGTCTGCGAGAATGCGCGCGTTAATGCCTGCAACCTTGATGTCCATCTGCAAAGCGGTGATGCCGTTGCGCGTGCCTGTCACCTTGAAATCCATGTCGCCGTAGTGGTCTTCGGCTCCTGCGATGTCAGTCAGAATCGCGTACTTGTTCCCTTCCATCACCAGCCCCATCGCAACACCCGCGACAGGCGCTTTCATCGGCACACCCGCATCCATCAAAGCGAGCGTTCCTCCGCAGACGGACGCCATCGAACTTGAACCGTTCGACTCTGTGATGTCCGAGACTATACGCAGTATGTAAGGGAATTCATCTTCGGCGGGAAGCATCGGCTCAAGCGCGCGGCGGGCGAGCGCGCCGTGACCTATCTCGCGGCGACCCGGCGAGCCTACGCGGCCCGTCTCGCCTACGGAAAAGGGCGGGAAGTTATAAGCCAGCATGAAGCGGCGTTTCACTTCGCCTTTTTCCAGGTCGTCCAGGTATTGAATGTCTTCGCTCGTGCCGAGCGTCGCCGTGACTATGGCTTGCGTCTCGCCGCGTGTGAACAACGCAGACCCGTGAGCGCGAGGCAGCCAGCCTACATCGATTGAAATCGGGCGAATCTCGCTGAAGCGGCGGCCATCCGGGCGATGGCGGCGATTGAGTATGTCTTCGCGGAAGACTTTCTCTTTCAGGTGATCGAAAATCTTTCCGGCCACTTTTCGCTTCTCGATCTCTTCTTCAGGATAAGCCGAAACAGTTGCCTCTTTCAGCTTGTCCATCATCGCGTAGCTTTCCAGTTTGCCGTGCTTGCCCGTGTCGAGCGCGTCACGCAGGTCTTCGGTGATGCGGCTTTCGATCTCTGCCAGCATCTCCGCATCAAACTCAGGTTTGACGACTTCGCGCTTGGTGACGCCAAGCTTTTGATACATCTCTTTTTGAAGTCGGCAGAGTTTTTTGATTTCGTTATGGCCGAACATCAACGCTTCGACCATCACTTCTTCGGTGACTTCTTTAGCACCCGCTTCGACCATCACGATGGCTTCTTCCGAACCTGCGACTATGAGATTGAGGCTCGACTCGCGTACTTGATCGTAAGTCGGGTTGACTATGAAGCGGTCTTCGATAAGCCCGACGCGAACGCCCGCCATAGGGGTTTCAAACGGTATGTCCGAAAGGTAGAGCGCGGCTGATGCGCCGGTTATCGAGAGCACGTCCGAATCGTAATTTTCGTCCGCCGAAAGCACGAGCGCGACGACTTGCGTGTCGCTGTTGTAGCCTTCCTTAAACAGAGGCCGTATGGGACGATCAATAAGCCTTGATGTAAGCGTCTCTTTTTCCGAGGGACGGCCCTCACGACGAAAATAGTTTCCGGGAATGCGCCCGGCGGCGTAACCGTACTCACGGTATTCAACCGTGAGCGGGAAAAAATTTATTCCTTCGCGCGGCACGCTTCCAACCGCTGCGACTAAAACCATCGTGTCTCCGTAGCGCACTATCACTGCGCCGTCTGCCTGCTTTGCTATCTTTCCTGTTTCTATTGAAAACTCTATTCCGCCTAATTGAACTGTTTCCTTCAACTCCATAAATATCTCCTTCTTCGCTCCGCTGCGCGCCTGAACTATTCTTGAATAGCCTCGACGAATGCGATTCGTGGCTCTGAGAATATGGCGCGACTTTTTTGACTCAAATGTCAGGCTTGCGATCTCGCAAGCGAAACCTCTACGTTTTGCTGCTTAAACGACGAAACCACGGTAAGCGACATCGCCTGCCGGCGCGCTTCCGTGGCCATCAATGAATTAGTAATGTCTGAACTGTAAGCTGACGCGCCGGACCAAAAACCATCACGCTGATTAAGAAGTGCCCGACGGGCTTTGTCTCGACTAGCAAATGAGTAGTAAAGAACAAACTGGCTGCGCGCCAGAGAACCGACAACTGAATGGGCCGCCAAAAGCGACTTGCTAAAGGCGGCCCTTTGCCTGGTGATCTCTATTTTCTTATACCCAGACGGCTGATGACTTCTCGGTAACGGTCGGCGTTCTTGCTTCTCAGGTAATCGAGCAAGCGCCTCCGCTGGCTGACCAATTTCAAAAGTCCGCGTCTCGAATGATTATCCTTCGCGTGCGTTTTGAAGTGCTCGGTGAGTCCGTTAATCCGCTTCGTGAGCAGGGCAACCTGGACTTCGGGCGAGCCTGTATCAGCTTCGTGCGTTTTGTACTGACCGATTATTTCGATCTTAGCTTCCTTAGCTAAAGCCACTTTCGCTATTCTCCTCTATACAGACAGAAATCTTAGTTCTAGTTGAACCCAAAAAAGTTAACACACGCCCCTATGGGCTGTAAAGACCAGCGCGGAGACCGGGGGTTATCTTTTGCTGCCGCCCGTGTGACTTACCTGTGAGTAGAACTGGCGTATCTCTTCTTCCGATCTCAAAACGCGGTTTGAGCCTAGCGTGAGGATCACATCGGAAAAGGGACGTTGCAATTTCAATCGCTCCTCGCGAGCTATAGCTACGTTATGCGCCCCCGCTTGCGATCCATGTTCGAGATAATCCAAACGCATATCCAGCTTGGCGTGCGCTTCTGACAGTTCGTGAAAGGTTATATGCGCGACGGGCACCAGGCTGTTTGTTCGCAGGTTGAACCATCGAGCAACCGGGTTTATTGCGATCAGAGAATCGAACCCCTCCGGCGGGCGTTCGTTACCGAGTTTTTTGCCGCCACGCCTGTAAGGATTGATGCGACTGTCGTAGTTATTATCGAGATTGATGCTGCCAGTCACTTCAATCAATCCGCTGGCAGTCTGCGCTTGACGACCTATGTGCAAACAGTAGCGATGCGGCCCTTGCGTAAGTTGCACCAACAGCAACAGCCCCTCGTTTGAATTGATGTAGTCAGCCACAAAGAGCGGCGCTTCAAGCGAGTTCGCCTCACTAGCCCCGCCCCGCTGCGCCAACAATTTTTTGTTCAGCTTCACCCGCCCGTTTTCATCGAGACTGATCAGATCAATATTCTCGCTTCCCACGATCCATCGCAACCGCTCCAACCCCTCTTTTTTATCGCCAGTCAGCCACAGTCCGCCTCTCTGCGCAGTCGCGCCGACGATAAAATTGAAGGCCAGGCGCACAGGGTCAGGGCGCGGTATGGAAGCAGTGTCAATGGAAGGCGCAAGCGAAAGCTTTACCTTCCGAGCTACAGGCAGCGTCACCGAGTTGTAGCTTCTCAGATTGGTCGGCAAGAGAGTTGGCAAGGCGTTGATCGTCTCGGCGTTGTGGCTCGAAACAACAAAGGGCTGAACCTGACCGAAGCATTCACCGTTGAATTCAAAACAGCTTTCTTTTTTTCGGTCACAGGATTGCCGCCTGTTGAGATGCTCACGGTTCTTGGTCGGCTTAGCGATTTGACATCGTAAGCTGTTTTGACAAGATACTCCGCAACTATTCCGCGAGCGACAAGAGCGTCGCCGTACCCGCGCGCGGCCCCGATTGTTTTAAACGAGCCGACGAAGACTCGCGTCCAGTAGCCTCGCCCCGGCAACTCAACAGTCCCCCAGCCTGTCGGCTCTCCGGCTCGCGCAAGTTTTGCCGCAAAATTTTCGGCCAACGCCGTGTCGGGAAATGAAGCGACTTGTAGTGTGAAGCCGGGCGCATTTTCATTTGTCTGCGCCTGAGCCAGTGAAATCAGTGATAAGAGAATCGTGGCGGAAAAGATTGCGAGCTTTGATTGCATTACCCTTGCCCCTTGTTCGCAAGTGATGGCAAGCGTCCATTCGATGCGGGAACAGTATCCGGTATAGGGGAAAAGTTATGGCGTTCGCTATAATCAGGGGGAACGCGGATTGAAATTTACGAGGACAGGTCACAAAACTTGCGACCGCAGCACTCGTCGAAAACTTGCGATCGCGTCAACGAGTTTTATGTTAGGCTACCATTCTGCTCATGTCAAGAATTAAGAGCAAAGCGTGACGTTCGCGGGTTACGAGATCGCTCGATTCCTGCTTTCGCTGCGAATGAAGAAGGCTTATGAATGAACTGCCGAAGGAGCGAATAATTATTTGTAATAACCGCTTTGATGCGCTAAACTGAGCCGTGATTGACCCCTGTTTTGGCGCTCCCAGTTGAACGCAAAGCGGGGGTTTCTGTTTTGATAAGTAAAGTCAAAGCGAGCAGCTCGAATCGCTCAAACCGGTTCCGTTAGATTCGAGCTGCTCGCTTTGACCATAGCCACTCAGCCGAGGCTCATAAGACAGGGAGCGCGATCAAGCCCTGAGAGCGCTTCCGACGAGCAGGACCTCTGGGTTCGGTTCGAGCAAAAGGGTCCTTAAGTTATGACCGCAGATTATTCCGAAGGGCGGCGAGACGATGCGAGCCGCTCAGGCGCGATGACAAACGGAGACGTAACTTTTCAGGTTACCGAGCGCAATGGCCATCAGTTCATAGTCATAAAAGAGCAAGAATCAACGGAGAGCGATTCGACCTCCGGGCAATCGGTCGAAATACCCGTATCGCTGTTGCCGGAAATCAAGCGCGCAGTTGCTGCGCTCGAAGTGAATTCCGGCGGCACAAAACCGATGACTGCCAGCTTTGCTCACGAGTCGGAAGCGGAATTCGCCCGCATTCTAGATTTCTACCACATAGTGTGGCAATACGAGCCGCGCACTTTTCCCGTCGAGTGGGACGAGGAAGGAAATGCGACAAAGAGCTTCACGCCTGATTTCTATCTGCCGCAGCACGATCTATACATAGAACTCACGACGCTCAAGCAGTCGCTCGTCACAAAGAAAAATCGCAAAGTCAGGCGGCTGCGCGAGCTATACCCGGAAGTAAACATAAAAATTCTATATGCTTCGGATTATCGCAAGCTGGTCGAGAAATTCGCCGGGAGCGGCAACTGGCAAGACAGGGGCAAGAAGAGCTTGGGCCGGAAAACCTGTGATTATGAGATTGATTGATCCGCCTGGAAGAGCTTTGAAATCTTTTTTGAAAGCAGTGGAAAAAATTTCGAGCCAAAATATAACGATCCCGAGTGATCTAAGTGTCCGTCTTCCGGCCCTCAGCGTTAATGTTGGAAACCCTTGCGGATTTCCGCCGCCAGAATCCAAAGGACCCTGGCGTTTGAGACTCTTTCGAGCCTCAGCCATCACACCGAAGTTTCATGCTCCTGTTAACACCTCTTGCGAGGTCTCAACGTTTCGCCTGAACCAGAAGACTTCAACAAAAACCTCTCGGGATCGTACCTGGTTGTTGCCAACCAAGCTCGCACATAGTAGCACAGAAATTCTTGATGTCAACTAAAAAATGCACCTCGAATGAAAAAAATTTTATGCATAACGAAATTGATGCCGAAAAAATGTTGATACCGCAGAATCGGCTCCAGGAGCGGGTTTCAGAGCTTGGACGAGAAATATCTGAAAGCTATACGGATAAAGATCTGGCCGTTGTCGCCATTCTCAAAGGCTCTTTTATTTTCGCCGCAGATTTGCTTCGCGCGATGACAATTACGGTCTCTATAGACTTCATGGCGATCTCCAGTTACGCGGGTCAGCAAGGGTCAGGAGTCGTGCAAATAACCAAAGATCTGGATCAGAGCATAGCTGGCCGGAACGTGCTTCTGGTCGAGGATATTATTGATACGGGGCTGACGGCGAACTATCTGGTGCAGACCCTCAAACGGCGCAATCCGGCCAGTCTCGCGGTCTGCACATTGTTGGATAAATCGGCCCGCCGCATCATTGATCTGCCAATCGCTTATCGCGGCTTTGAAATTCCAGACGTTTTCGTAGTCGGCTACGGAATGGACTATCAACAACGCTATCGCAACCTGCCGCATATCGCAGAGCTTCGCACTATTCGTCCAGCAGGTAGCACGAGTGAGTCTTGAAAGCCAGCCACACTTCTTTATCATTCGACAGGTTCAATTCAGAAACGGCCTGACGGGTGACGCTTGCGCGCCAGACGACGCCGCTCGCGACGCTGACGACTGTGCGATTGCCTTTGTCTTCAATCGCCGAGATGCGCCCGCGCAGGCGATTGCGCGCAGATGTTGATCGAGGCTCTTCGGTTGCCAGCAGTATGTCGCCCGAAGGCACAGCCACACGGACGCGCGCGCCCTCGCTTTCGCTTCCGAAGGGAACTTCAACGCGGCAAGCTTCGCTCTCGCCATTTATCTCGACGGTCATCGTGCCGCCTGATTCAGTCTTTGCGATGACGCGGCCTTCAAAAATATTCTCGACCCCCGTGAGCCGCGCCACGCTCGCGGTAATGGGCACGCCGAATACCTCAAGCGGCTCGCCTTCGGTCACTATGCGACCTCGCTCGTAGACGATGACCCGCTCGCCAAGTGTTATTGCTTCTTCTCGGCTGTGCGTGACGTAGATGATCGGCAGGCGCAGTTCACGATTGATTGATTTGAGGTCAGAGATGATGCCGTGTTTGGTCGCCTCGTCAATCGCAGAGAGCGGTTCGTCAAGCAGCAGGATTCGAGGCCGACGACGAAAGCGCGCGCGCGAGGGCTACTCGCTGGGCTTCGCCGCCTGAAATGTCGCGCGGCTTGCGGCTGGCCGTATGCTCTATGCGCAGAGCTTCCATCATTGCAACGGCGCGTTTGCGACGCTCGCTCTTTGGCTGGTCAGTCATGCCGAACTCGACATTGTCGCGCGCAGAAAGATGCGGAAAGAGAGCCAGATTTTGAAACACGTATCCGACGCCGCGCTGCCGGATTTTCAGATCAATTGCGCGCTCTGAATCAAAAAGCGTGTCGCCGTTTATTTTAATGATTCCTTCGTCGGGGCGAATGATTCCTGCGATAGACTTGAGCGTCGTCGTCTTGCCCGACCCGCTTGCGCCAAACAGAATCGTGACTCCCGGCTGCGCGCTGATTTCTACGTCGAGCAGGAATCCGTCAACTGCCGAATCGCTTCGCTCTGTATTGCCGAGCCGCTTCTTTATTTTTACCGATAACATAATCAGTAGCCCGACCGTGAGGAAGGGCGCAAGTCTTAGCCCTTGCTTACGCGCGGGCTACTGCTCACTTGTCACTCGTCGCTAACTTATTAGTCGCATAAACGAGCGTCAGCGCGATAGCCGACAGTATCAGCACAAGGGCGAGCGCGTAATCGTCCCGGCCCGATTGCGTTGCGTCGTAGATAGCGATTGCTGCAGTCTGAGTGCGACCGGGGATATTGCCTGCGACCATCAATGTCGCGCCGAAATCTCCGAGCGCGCGAGCGAAAGCAAGCATCGCCGCAGCTATGATTCCGCGCGATGCGAGCGGCATAGTCACGCGCCAGAAAACGCGCCACTCAGATTGGCCGAGCGTTCGCGCCGCGTCTTCAAGTTCCGCGTCAACCGATGCGATTGCCGCGCGCGATGTCTTCACAACCAGCGGCAGCGCGCCAACGGCAGCGGCTACGACTGCGCCTTTCCAGGTGAAGACCAGCGGCTGGCCGGTTATCGCTTCAATCGCGCGACCTGGAAAGCTGTTGCGACCCAACAGCACCAGCAAGTAATAGCCAAGCACGGTCGGCGGAAGAACCAGAGGCAGCGTGACCAGTGCATCAAGCATCTCTCGCCCAAAGAAGCGCCGCCGCGCGAGCAGCCATCCGAGCGCTACGCCAATCAATACGACGAGCGCGGTGGCTATGAGCGCGACTCTTATCGAAAGCACGAGCGGAAACCAATCTATTGCTGCCATCGGCTGATGAAGATAACACAGTTCGGGGGCCGGAAATAAGGATGAAGGATGAATAGAGAAAGGACAATCTTGTTTAAATCATTCATCATTCATCACTCCGCCCCCGGCCTCGACACCCGGCCCCGTCTTCTGTATAATCGCGCGGCGCGAGTCAATAACTTCGGAGGTCAATGTGAGCTTTACCAGATCGAGCGGCATTCTACTGCACCCGACATCGCTGCCCGGACGCTTTGGCATCGGAGACCTGGGCGATGCAGCTTATGCGCTGGTTGATTTCCTTGTCGAAAGCGGTCAGAGCCTCTGGCAAGTGCTGCCGCTCGGCCCGACAGGGTTCGGCGATTCGCCTTATCAATGCTTTTCGTCGTTCGCAAATAACCCTCTGCTCATCAGCCCTGAGCGACTCGTCGCAGACGGACTGCTATCGGAAAACGATCTGCAACATACTCCGCGCTTTCCCGCCGCGCAGGTTGATTATGGTCGCGTGATAGATTTCAAAACCGCGCTGCTTGCCCGCGCGTTCGAGAATTTCAAGCACACGACCGAGACCGATCTGCGCTCAGGTTTTCTGGCGTTCATAAAACGGTCAGAAAGCTGGCTTGAAGATTACGCGCTCTTTCGCGCATTGAAAGATGCCAACGGCGGCGCGTCGTGGAATCAATGGGAGCCTGGTCTTCGCAAACGCGAACCCCGCGCTATGCTTGCGGCGCGCGAAGAACTGCACGACCGTATTGAGGCGCAGAAGTTTTATCAATACCTTTTCCATAAACAATGGACGGCGCTTAAAGATTACTGCCACAAAAATCAAATAAAGATCATCGGCGATATTCCCATCTTTGTCGCTTACGATTCAGCGGATGTCTGGTCGAATCCTGAATTGTTCAAGCTCGACTCGGAAGGCAACCCAACAGTTGTTGCAGGCGTGCCGCCCGATTACTTCAGCAAGACGGGCCAGCTCTGGGGCAATCCCATCTATGATTGGAATCGTTTGCGCGCGACCGGTTACAAGTGGTGGATAGATCGCCTGCGCGCGACGCTTGAGGTTGTTGACATAGTCAGGATAGATCACTTTCGCGGCTTCGCTGCCTGCTGGGAAATACCTGCGGGAGACAAGACCGCTGAAAATGGGCGGTGGGTCGAAGTGCCGGGTCGCGAAATCTTTGACGCGCTCAAATACGACTTCGATGAATTGCCCGTCATAGCCGAAGACCTGGGAGTCATCACGCCCGATGTTCAAGCTCTGCGCGACGATTTCGGATTCCCCGGAATGCGAATACTGCAATTCGGTTTTCGTAGCTCCACGAACACGGATCTGCCGCACAACTACGTCCCAAACACAATCGTCTATACGGGCACGCACGACAACGACACGGCTGTCGGATGGTTCAACAGTCAGGCGGGCGCAGGCTCTACGCGAACCGCAGAGCAGATCGAACGCGAGCGTCAGTTTTGTCTTGAGTATCTGAACTCGGATGGGAAAGAGATTCAATGGGATTTCATAAGAGCGGCGATGGCATCGGTCGCTCACACTGCGATCATTCCGATGCAGGATTTGCTGGGTCTCGGTTCTGATGCGCGGATGAATCTTCCGGCCAGCACGGAAGGCAACTGGCGATGGCGCTTCGGGCAGAAGGCCCTGACCAAAAGCCTGAGCAAGCGGCTCAGGCAAGTAACAGAGCTTTACGTCCGTGGCCGCAATCAGCCGAAACACACGACGACCGATTGACGATTCAGGTCTCAGCGAATCGATTCAAGCTTCGGGTGTTATAGCCCGAATATCTCCTTCGTGTTGAGTTTGATTGTTCTTGCTCCTCTATCTTCCGCTCTGGCTACCATGTCACGTGTCCCGCCCGGCCCGGCTCCCGTCTTGCCGTCCCACAGCGCGATCAGCGTAACGTATTGGCTGCCGCGAGCCATCGCGTTATACAGCGTCCAGAGATTATTGCGATTCCAGACGTCATAGTTGGCCTTGCTTTGCAGCCAGCGCGGAAGTTCTTTTGAGTCACTCAGCTCACGTCGCTGCAGCCGATCATACAAAGCATTAAACCGATCCATCCATTCAGGCCCGGCCTCTTGCACGGATGCCTTCACATATTCCTCTCTCGGCATCACAAGATAGAGAGTCGTAGGGATATTCAACTCCGCGCATACCTCGTGAAAGAGAATGTCACCGCCCGATGCGCCGCCCGCAAAGCCGACCAGCTTACCTTTCACACGCCCCAATTCTTTCTCGACCGCCTCTTTAATTGCGCGCCTCGCCTCGTCTTCCTTGCTGGCTGGAAAACGCGGCTCTTCGCGCGTCTGAGAATCTATCCTGTGGCCTGAAAACAACAGGACGTAAGGCGGCTCCTCCCCCGGCCTCTTCAAGAGTACTAGGGCTGGGAATGGCTTTGAGAGATGCGGCGACGTTTTCTTTCACAACTTCAAGCTGCTCGTATATGACTAGCTGCCTGCGCGCGGCGTCTATTTCAAAATCTTCCGCGCCAGCTAGCGCCTTGCCGTATTGATCGGCCACGTATGGGGCGTTTAGAAGTCAAACAGGCAAGGTCAGCGAGCGTGATCTTAAACCATATGTCTACTTTTCCGTCTCGTTCAGCGCGAGCCTTTGCCGCTTCCAGAGACAGCGTCACGCTGCCGCACAGCTTCGTCAACTCGTCCTTCAGTTTTTTCAGTTCACGCGCTCCGTCATCCTCTTCATCAAAGCCTGCATTCCAGACATCAGGCAGAGCCATCGCCATCTCTGTTATCACAGTAAGCATTCCCAGCGCATTGATGCCGGAATAATAATGATTGAGGTCTGCTATAAAACCCATCTTGTACTGATCGTATGATTCTTTTAGAAAAGGAGAGCGCAATGCCGCTTCTTTTCGCTGTTCGGCGGGCAGGTCTTTCCACGCTCTTTCCACTTCTCTTTCAAGTTGCGACCGATCAACGAATGCGCTTCGGCGCGCTCCCATTGGAGGTGCTTTTATCTTTCAAAATGCGCTGGAGCGCAATGTTGGAATCTGTCAGATCGCCCACTCTCTGATGGATTGTGCCGAGTAAGGTATTAGCTTCTTTATCATTCGGATCGTATTTGCGGATGGCTTCCCAGGTGTCGCGCGCATATTCGTATGCCTTTTTGCTGAACTGCGCGCGGCCAATAACCCTCAACCCTTCGACCGCCCACGGGAATCCGCGTATCTCTGTTTGCAGCAATTTCAGATCGCCCCATTGACTGCGAGACACTTCTCGATTTCGTGCGCGTTCGACTTCTTCTGGAAAATCTACGGGCACGGCCAAAAAGCGCGATTTGTCCTGCTCAGCCAGATACGGCAACAACTGAAAAACCGGGCTGTCCGACTCATCCGAAAGGAGTGTTTGCCGCAGCCCCTCCTTCAGCTTTTCAAGCGCGGCTCCGGGATTCGCCACATCATAAGAAAGATAGCGATCTGTTTTCAGGTCGAATGGAATTTCATCGGGAGGTAATTCCTTGCCTTCGCATCGAATCATGAAGGTTCGCTTATTGCGCAAGGCATGGCGAATTCCAAGCTCGTAATAGACATTTGCATTGCCAATGGAAATGTCTACGATAACGACATCAGCAGTCAGCAGCCGCTGAAACATCTCTGTGCGAATGTTTCCCTGCTTGAGCGAATCGCCGTCGTTCGACCTTCTATATTAAGACGGTCAGCACGGGATCAATTAACTGGCTTTCGACCTTGTCAAAATCAATCCCCTTCTTGATTCCAAAAGGGCGAATGATAAAAGCATAAGACATTTTTCACCTCATTATGTTGTTTATTAGAGATCAGATTCTGAACCTTGATCAGGGCAACAATAAGACTGGCCAAGTCGGCCAATCCTGTAGTCATATTGGTTACGGCTGGCAATACTACTCCCGACAAATAACAAATGCAAGCATGGCCTACGACTCGTTATAAGGAGTAGAAACAGACAGGGTTTTCGCGCTTCCGGTATGTCAGCGGTTATATCTTTTTCTGAATCAGAACGCGGAAGTTATCGCTCGCGCCGCCGGGCACGAAGAGGTTTTTCATCGCGAGCCGTTCTTTCAAATCATCCACAGCATCGTGTGCGGTCGCCTGGATTCTTTCAATCAATCCATTGCGAATCAGGAACGAAGTCTGTCGCTCGTAACTCAAGGTCTCAAATCCAAAATCGCGCCCGCTTTCGATCAGCGCCGTGAAGTTGACGCTTGCGGTAATATCCTGCTCGCCTATGCGTTCGAGAACTGAATCAACAAGCGTGTGCCGATAAAACGAGCGAAGCGTGCCGCCTGCGCGATCAGCCCCGTACAAGTGCCCCGCGATGTCGCCATAATCAATCGTCACGAGAAAGCCGCGCTCGATTGCGCGAGACAAACTTTCGAGCCATCCGGCAGCTTCCAGATTGACTTCGATCACCTGGCCTTCTGTGAAATTCAACTTTGTGCGTTCGATGTAATCAATCAGATCAGGAGTAGACGGCTCATCCCAGACGAGCGCGAGCCGTTCATCTTCAATGATCACGTATTGCTCTTCGATTCGACTTTTCGTGAAGCGAATCCTGTGAACAGGCATCGCGTCAACCAGCTCGTTTGAAAAAAAGATTCCCGCAATCGGATTGCGCTCGATTCGCTCAAGCGTCTGCCAGCAAATAAGCTCGCTGAAATCCGTCAATCGCTCTTGCTGTCTGGCGCGCATTGCCGGACTTGATTCGACAATCACATATTTCAAATCGTCGAATACAAAATCGTGCTCGTCACACATTGCGGTCATCACATCAAAGGCAAGCTGGCCCGTGCCCGCGCCATCTCAACAAGCGTGAGCGGTCGCTCGCCTGCCAGTTCATTCCATAATTCCGCGAACGCGCGGGCAAGCACTGCGCCGAACGCAGGGTGAACGTTGCTCGATGTGTAGTAATCGCCCGCCGCGCCTATCTTTAATCGCGCTGTGTTGTAATAACCAAGCTCAGAGTCATAAAGCGCCGCCTGCATAAACTCGCAGAACGTAATTTTCCCTTCGCGCATGACGCGCGCGATCAGATTCAGTTCAAGTGCGGTGGCTTCTGACGGCATCGTTTTAATAAACACAAAAGAGAAAGCGCAGGGATTATTATTTCCCTGCGCTCTCGGTACAGTCTATAAGATTTCGCTTTCAGCCTATGCGGCTGTTTCATTGCTTTCGGCTGCTGCTGCTTCGGCGCTTTCGACCTGTTCCTGAGTGACGTTGCCGCGCCCGAAGATGAACCGTGTCGGGTGCTCTTGCATGATCTTGTCCTGAAGTCGCATCAACCCGTAGAGCAAAGCTTCGGGGCGCGGAGGGCAGCCCGGTATGTAAACGTCAACCGGAACTATGCGATCAACTCCCTGCAAGGTCGAGTAAGTGGGGAAAGGGCCACCGGTCGAAGCACAAGCGCCCATAGCTATGCACCACTTTGGCTCAGGCATTTGATCCCACACGCGCTTGATGACCGGCCCCATCTTCAAAGTCGGAGTGCCTGCGACGATCATCAAATCCGATTGGCGCGGGCTTGGACGAAATACGCCTGCTCCGAAGCGATCCAAGTCAAAGCGCGATGCGCCCGTCGCCATCATCTCGATGGCACAGCAGGCAAGCCCGAACGTCATAGGCCAGAGCGCAGACTTGCGCGCCCAGTTGAATACGAAATCAACGGTCGAAGTGATGATGCCGCTCGATGATTCAATGATCTCTTCTCGCTCTTTTGCCATGCCCGCTCCTAATCAATTTGAAATATAAATCCTTCAAGCCCACTCAAGCGCGCCCTTGCGCCATGCGTAATAGTATCCCACGACAAGTATACCTATGAAGACGAGCATTTCAACAAGCCCGAATATGGCCAGCTTGTCATATATGATTGCCCACGGAAACAGGAATACAACTTCAACATCGAACACGAGAAACAGCATCGCTACGATGTAGAAGCGCACGCTGAATCGGTCGCGCGCATCGCCAATCGGCTCGACGCCGCACTCGTAAGGCAGCAGCTTCTCGCGCTCGTACACGCGACGTTGAATGAGCCGCGACAATCCCAACAATATGAATGGCAAGGCTATGGCTATCAGAAAAAAGAGGATTATCGGGATGTAGCCGTAGATGGGCGGGGCAGTCGTCGGAACCGGAGTTGGCGTCGGAGTTGGCGCGGGTGGTCTCGGCCCTTGAGTCTGAAAAAGCAAGATTGCCAACAAATATGTCATCTGTCACCTGATGAAGATTTGGGATTATTCATGCTACAGCACGCTCATCTTAGTTTTGCGCTTTGCGCGTTGTCAAGCGCCGTTGCCTCAGGCTCTTTCGATTAAGGCTCGAAGCCTAAGCGCCGCAACAGGTCTTGAAATCCCGGATGCGCGCGAATCTCGCTGTAGCGCGGATCATACTTGAGATATATCAAAGCGGGAGATCGTTCGCCGTACGCTTTCTCTAACCAGATGAGCGCGGCTTCGGCGTCCCGAAGACCGGAATAAACCACCGCCATGTAAATCGGATCAACATAGTTTTGCTTTGCCGCTTGCTTGAACTGTTCGATGATTTCCAGCGCCTTGTCGCGTCTTCCCTGTTTCGCGTAGATATATCCGATAAGCGCTTCGCCTGATCTGCCCGACATCATAGAGACAGCCTTTTGCGCTTCGGCTATGGCTTCTTTGTGCATTGCTTTTTGCTCGTAGGCCAGAGCCGAAACCAGTCGCGTTGTGTACAGGTTCGGATCTTTTTCGAGCGCCTTCGAGCATTGAGCCAGCGCTTCGTCGGATTGCCCGAGGTAATAAAGATAGAGCGCATGAGATGCGCTAAACGAGAGCGCCGACGGGTCTATTTTTTGCGCCAGCTTTACTTCGGCAAGCGCTTCCGCGCTGCGCCCCGTTATGAATAAAAGATCGGCGTAGATTTGATGAGCAAAAGCGTAACCGGGATTGAGTTCGATTGCGCGTTTGAACTCGCGCTCTGCCCCATTCCAGTCCCACTCGTATCGCATTTTGACCTGCGCCAGCGAGTTATGAGCTTCGGCCAAAGCGTCGTCAATCTCAAGCGCTTTGAGCGCGGCAGACCTTGCGCGCGGCATCGCATCGTGAGGCGAAAGCACGCTGTAAGCGCGAAGCGCCAGCAGAGCGTATGAATCGGCTATCGCAACATGAGCAAGAGCAAAATTTGAATCTATCTCTATGGCGCGGTTGAAATGCTCTATGCCCGTCTTTAGTGTTTCCGGCGTTCTGCGACTCGCATAGAATCGGCCTTTCAAATACTCTTGATACGCCTCGAAATTATCAGTGTAGCGTCTGGCGAGTCGCTGTTTTTCTTCGCTCGTCAGATTGATTGTTATCGCGTCGGCCACCTTTGCAGATACGCGGTCTTCGATGGCAAAAACATTTGCGAGGCTCTCATCAAATTTATCAGTCCAGATCGGAAGCCCAGTCTCGACGCTGACAAGTTGCGCCGTTATGCGCACAGTGTTACCCGATTCTCTTATGCTTCCTTCGAGCACGGCCTCGACGTTAAGTTCTCGACCAGCGACTACAGGGTCCTGATCCAATCCCGCATATTTCAGCACTGCGCTCGTAGGCCGCACGTTGATTTGTTTGAGGCCGCCAAGTTTGGTAATCAGCGCATCGGCCATCCCAACGCCTCTGTATTCATCCGATTTTTTTCCATCCAGCATCTTGAACGGAAGAACGGCTATTGATCTGGGCATCGCGCCGGTTCCCGCCGTGCGGCTGCCGCCTGCGAAACGAAAGTATAAAAAAGCGCAAACCAGTAAAAGCCCGACCCCACAAGCCACAGCGATTTTCAGTCTTCGGCGAGAAAGCCGCACAGTCGAAATTCCGATCTCGGCAGTCTGCTCTGCGTTCAGGTCTTCGTGCTCTTCGATGATGATTTCCGCGCTCGTTAATTTTTCTAATATCAGACGGGGTCGTTCTTCGTCCGCCTGCCGCACGCGCGCGACGAATTGATAACCGCGACCCGGAATCGTCGCTATGTAGCGATGCTCGCCTGCTGTTTCACCGAGAATTTTTCTCAGCGCAGAGATGTTGACCGTAAGATTGGCCTCTTCGACTACAGTGTCGGGCCACAGCCTTGTCATCAATTCATCTTTTGCGATCACTCGCCCGCTGTTTTCCACCAGCGCCAGCAGAGTCTCAAACAATCTCTGAGTAAGAGCGACCGTCTGACCTTCGCGCAGCAAAATCCGCTTGGCGACATCCAGGCGAAACGAGCCGAACTCGTACGCGGGACGGTTCGGCTGGTCGGCATTGGACTGGTGGGTGCTCAAGGTATCACTCATAGCGTTTTTGTATATTTTTGGATTTTTTTAGGTTCCTTTTTAGGATTTTTTCTCGGCTCCGAGCTGATACTGCCAGTGCTCAAACCCGCTCATTGAGTTGGGTGCAGAGTTTATCACCGGGGCAATAAAGATTGCAAAACGCCTCGCCTGGACTTCGGGGCGCGAGGGAGAGAACTTGGTAAAGATAAAGCGAATACAGATAAAGATACGCACGCGCCAGACGATTGAGATAGCTCGCGGCGAAACCGTGCAGCTCAGGTGGTGCGCCGAGTGCGGCCAGCAGGGCTGGATGATTACACCGGAATCGGCAGCAATCCTTGCCGACATAGAAACACCGACCCTTTATCAATGGACATATTCGGGGAGGGTTCATTGCATAGAAGAAGGCCCTGAGCGACTGCTTATCTGTCTCAACTCATTATCCATCTACACCGAAAGAAACTAATCCGACTGAGGACACAAAAAAGGAGACGATTATGAAAAGCAACGAACAGAGAATGCACAGTAACAATGGCAGAAGAAACTTTCTGAAGACGGCGACGCTTGCGGCGGGCACACTGGCCGGATTGCCGATAATAGGTCGAAGCCAGCGAGGCGGCCCGATAAACGAGATAGGAAATGGTCAGGGGCAGGTTCGCGTGAAACTAATCAGAGGCATCGGGCCTGTGCCGGGCGATCAGGTAGTTGATTTCGCTTCCGGCGTGCGGAACGCTTTTGCCGATGTGAAGTGGAACAAAGCGTCAAACAAAGCTTCGCTTCGTTTCCACATGGAGAATTTACCTCGCAGGCCGACCGTCCACAGAATTCCGGGAACGAACCCAAAGACCGCTTTCTCTCCTGATTATCAGGAAGTGGTAGTTAATGCAGCCTATCAATTCTGGCTCATAACGTTGAGCATCGCCAGAATGGGAGTCTTTTATTATGACAGGCACACGCTTAATCTTTTGGGCGAAGACAAGACGCTTCCAAACCCGCCAGCCGACGCGCTTACACTAGGGCTTCCAATCGTAGTGATCGTGGGCAGCCCGCTGGCCGAGCCTAATGTCAATGGCGTGCTCGATTTCACATACAATTACGACTACGACCGTATTCTGGACAACGAAGGCAACGGCGGCAGTGAATTCGCGCTCGGCCCAACCAACTTGCGCAACGCGGGCGAGCTTAACACCATCACGACCAGAATCGTACCGGCTTCTGATGCGCTCTCGTTCGACGCTTTTCTGGCAGGCCCGGGATTCGTCCTCGATACGTCGGTCGAGCCAAATCCGAAACCAAACGACTTGAAGTCAACATTCAATCCGATGGTAGTCAGCGGCGGGATGGGATTCATACCTCTGCCGTCGGGGCTTCGCGTAGATACGCTTGTGACAAACCACGTGTTTCCCTACGAAGACACACAAGGCGCTTACGTCAGACCGCTCATTCCAGGCGTCAACGCCTGTTCTTAGTATTGCACTAAGAGAAAAATTCACCGCAGAGGCGCGGAGTACGAGAAGGGCGCAGAGGTTGATATCTTCATTCTGCGTAATCTCTGCGTCTCTGCGGTGAATCCTACCTGTGCGGCCAATCATATATGTAAGTAGAAGTTGCAAATGGACTCTGGTTTCGATTATGTTAATTGTCTCGCTGACGCGAGAAATTGAAATCATGATATCGCTCAGCGATCAGAGCCGGGGTGGTGGAACTGGCAGACACGCAGGTCTTAGAAGCCTGTGCCGCAAGGCGTGCGGGTTCAAGTCCCGCCCCCGGCATTATAATGACCACTGACTAATGACCAATTATGAACATAACCGTTACCGATCAGGAACAATGCAAGAAACAATTGCGAATCGAAATACCCGGCGAAGTCGTTCGCGAAGAGACTGAAAAAGTTGCGACCAACCTTGCTCGCCAGGTCAATATTCCCGGCTTCCGTCGCGGCCACGTGCCCAAGTCCGTCGTCAAAACTCGCTTCCGCAAAGAACTGCGCGACGAGGTACTCGCGCATCTTTTGCCGCACACGCTCGGCGACGCCATACGCGAAAAGGATTTGAAAGTTATAGGCGAGCCTGCCATTGAAGATCTGAAATTCGGCGATGATGAATCAATAGATGTGACCTTCACAATCGAAGTCAAACCGGAAATTGATCTGTCTAACTATAAAGAGCTTCCGCTCAAAAAGCGCGTCTACAAAATAAGAGACGAAGACGTTGATCAGACCGTCGAGCGTTTGCGCGGGCAGCAGGCCGAGCTTGTGCCCGTTGAAGATCGAGGCGCTCAAGCGGGCGACATAGTGACCGCTACTTTGACAGGCCGCCCGGAACCGGCAGCAGATAAAGCCGAAGAGCAGCAGGCCGAACAAAGCAAGCCGGAGAGCGAAGAGGTCAAGCAGGAAGACATGGAGATAGAGATAGGCGGAGATGGAGTGCTCAAAGAATTCTCGGAAGCGCTCACAGATGCCCGCCCCGGCGACACCAAGACCTTCAGCGTCGCGTATGCTGAAGATTACAAGCCTGAACACTTCGCCGGTCGCCGTTTCGATTACACTGCTGATGTGACTGGAGTGCGCGTCAAAGAATTGCCCACAGCCGACGACGAGTTCGCTCAAAGCGTTGGCGAGGATTTCAAAACGCTCGACGAGTTGCGCGCGCATATTCGCTCGACGCTTGAACGCGAAGCGGAAAACAGGACTGAATCCGAATTTCGCTCGACTGTGATGGAAGCGCTCGTTGATCGCAATCGTTTCCCTGTTCCCGAATTTGTCGTAGAGAAACAGATGGATTCACGGTTGAATACGCTGGTGAGCCAGCTTGCCAATCAGGGCATGGATCCGCGCAAATTGCAGATTGACTGGGAAGGCATACGCGAGGGCCAGCGCGAACGCGCCGAGCGCGAAGTGCGCGGCACTTTTATTCTCGACCGCATAGCCGAAGTCGAAAATATCGAAGTCAGTGAAGAAGAGTTAAATCACGAGATTGAGCACTATGCCGCGAACATGAATCAGACAGTAGCCGCTCTGAAGGCACGCTTGACAAAGGAAGGGGCGCTCGATAGTATCAAATTGCAGGTCAGAAACCGCAAAGCCCTTGATCTTGTAATAGCTTCCGCTGAAATTGAAACGATAGAGATTGAAGGTTTGAGCGGGGCTGATGCGGCAACCGGCGAGGGTGAGCAAGCAGAGGGGTAGGGTTAGTTTTACAAGCGGCCTTTGACTTTCAGCAGCTTCCCCAAAGATGATATTGAGAGTTCGAGTTCGCGGCTTAAAATCGGGTCCCTCATTGCCACAACAAAAAAGTAACTTCCCGCAATGGACATAGCCAAGTATAATACTTGCGTGACCGATCAGTTTCACAAGGAGAATGAATCACGCATGGCTCTAGTGCCGATGGTCGTCGAGCAAACAGCGCGCGGTGAGCGCGCATTCGACATCTATTCGCGACTCTTGAAAGACAACATTATTTTCATAGGCACTCCGATTGACGATACGATTGCCAATCTTGTAGTCGCGCAGCTTTTGTTTTTGGAAGCCGAAGACCCTGATCGAGATATATCGCTTTACATCAACAGTCCGGGCGGTTCGATCACGGCTGGCATGGCAATCTACGATACGATGCAATTCATCCGTCCTGATGTGACTACGATATGCGTCGGACAATGCGCTTCGATGGGCGCGATGCTTTTGGCAGCAGGCGCGCACGGCAAGCGATTCGCGCTGCCGAATTCGCGCATACTGATTCATCAGCCTTCGATCCACGGCGGATTGTCGGGACAGGCGACAGACATCAGAATTCACGCGGAAGAGATTATGCGTATGCGCCTGCTTACAAGTGAAATTCTTGCCAAGCATAGCGGGCAGTCGCTTGAGGTCATCGAGCGTGACGTTGAGCGCGACCGCATCATGAGCGCAGAGCAAGCTAAAGAGTACGGACTTATTGACCTGGTGATAACACACAGGGAATGACGAATGATGAACTATGAATGATGAACGAGAGCGCACTCTGTCATTCATCATTTCGCATTCATCATTCATCGTTTCAGAGTGCCTCCAGAGCAGAGTAGAGATTTAGAATTTCCGCAGGATTGGAGAATGGATGAGACGAGGCGACGACACATTGCGCTGCTCATTTTGCGGTAAATCGCAAAATGAAGTTAAAAAGCTTATTGCCGGACCTACTGTTTATATCTGCAACGAGTGCATTGATATCTGCAACGAAATCATTACCGATGATCAACAGCAGGAAACTGCTGCCCGTCGCCCGCCTCTGCCAAAGCCAATAGAAATCAAGGAATTTCTCGACGATTACGTCATCGGCCAGGAAGAGACAAAGAAGAAACTCGCGGTCGCAGTCTATCAACACTACAAGCGCGTTGATATGCTCAAGCGACGCACTTCCGATATCGAGATTCAAAAGTCGAACATAATGCTCATCGGGCCGACGGGCACAGGCAAAACGCTTGCTTGCTCAGACGCTCGCTCGCATGCTCAACGTTCCTTTCACCATCGTTGACGCGACGACACTGACCGAAGCCGGTTACGTAGGCGAAGACGTTGAGAACATCATATTGAAATTGCTGCAAGCGGCTAACGGCGACATCGAGCGCGCGCAAAACGGCATAATCTACATTGATGAGATAGACAAGATTTGCCGCAAGGATGAAAATCCTTCGATCACACGCGATGTGTCTGGCGAAGGCGTGCAGCAGGCATTGCTCAAGATACTTGAAGGAACAGTAGCCAACGTACCGCCGCAGGGCGGGCGCAAGCATCCGCATCAGGAGTTCTTCCCCGTAGACACAACCAACATACTGTTCATCTGCGGCGGGGCTTTCGTCGGGCTTGAGAAAGTGATCGAGAAACGCATAGGCAAAAAGGCGCTCGGATTTAACGCCAACGTCAAGAGCGCGCGCAAGCAACGCTTGAGCGAAACGCTGGCGCAGGTCGAGCCTGAAGACCTGATCAAGTTCGGGCTGATACCGGAATTTGTAGGACGCCTGCCAGTATGCGGCACATTACACGAGCTTGACGAAGTGGCGATGGTCGAGATACTGACTCAGCCAAAGAACGCGCTCGTCAAGCAGTATCAAAAACTTTTCGAGTACGAGGGAGTCAAGCTGCGCTTCAATGATGACTCGCTCGAAGCCGTCGCGCGTATGGCGTGCCTGCGCAAAGTTGGCGCACGCGGACTGCGCATGATACTCGAAGAGTTGATGCTGGACGTGATGTATATTCTACCCTCCAACAAGAAAGTCAAAGAGTTCGTGGTAACGCGCGAGATGGTCGAAAACCGGCGCGCTACCTTCCCTGTCCTTGAAAAAGCAGGTTAACAAGCAGGGGCCGGAGGCCGGAAGTCAGGGACCAGCCTTCATTTCCCTTTTTTTCCGACACCCAGCCCCTGACCCCTGACTCCTGGTATTAATCATGATTGAATTCAGCGATAGCACACCCAGCGACGTAGTGAGATGCCCAATGGTCCCGATCAGGGACGTGGTCGTCTTTCCTTACACAATAGTTGCCTTTGTAATCGGTCGGCCCGCCTCTGTGCGCGCGCTCGAAGCCGCGCTGCGCGGAGATAAGACTATCTTTCTCGCAACGCAGCACGACGCGACGATTGATGAGCCTACGGTTGAGCAGGTCTACTCGGTCGGCACAATTGCGCGCATTACGCACAACCTGCGCCTGCCCGACGGCAACATCAAAGTCATGGTCGAAGGGCTTGAGCGCGCTCGAAGCGTGCGCGTCGAAGACAACGGCGATTACTGGCTTGCCACTTTGCGGAAACAGCCCGAAACCGTAGAGGCTCGCTCGCGCCTTAACTCGCTGATTGGCCGCGTCGGCTCGCTCGTTGATCAGTACGTGCGCCAATCCACAGAGTTGAGCAATCCCGAAACGCTCACAGCCGCGCTCCGCAACGACGACCCTGCGCGATTGTGCGATACGATTGCTTCAAACCTGAAGGTGTCGGTCGAAGACAAACAGGGACTGCTCGAAATATTCTCGCTTCAAGAGAGATTCGCCCGCCTCGTCGAAGTGCTCGAAGTCGAGCTTGAAAAGATTCAGGTGGATCGCGCCATTCACGGTCGCGTCAAACGACAGATGGAGCGCGCGCAGAAAGAGTATTATCTCAACGAGAAGATCAAGGCGATTCATAAAGAGCTTGGCCGCAAAGACGAAAAGGCCGAGCTTGAAGAGTTGAAGCAAAAAATCGAAGCGGCTGGCATGTCAAAAGACGCTTACGAGAAGGCGATAACCGAGCTTCGTCGTCTCGAACAGATGCCGCCGATGTCTGCCGAATCAACAGTCTCGCGCAATTATCTCGACTGGCTTCTGGCAGTTCCATGGAAAGAAAAATCGGAAGAGGTGCGCGACATACGCACGGCGCAGGAAGTGTTCGATCAGGATCACTACGGACTTGAGAAAATCAAAGAGCGAATACTTGAATACCTCGCCGTCCGGCAGCTTGTCGAGCGCCCGCGCGGTTCCATCTTGTGCTTCGTAGGCCCGCCCGGCGTCGGCAAGACCAGTCTCGGTCGTTCAATCGCGAAAGCCACGGGACGCAAGTTCGTTCGTTTGAGTTTGGGCGGCGTGCGCGACGAGGCTGAAATTCGCGGGCATCGCCGCACTTACATAGGCGCGCTGCCGGGACAGATTATCCAGATGATGAAGAAAGCAGGAACCGTGAACCCGCTCATCATGCTGGACGAAGTTGATAAACTCGGCATGGATTTTCGCGGCGACCCGTCTGCGGCATTGCTCGAAGTGCTCGACCCTGAGCAGAACTTCGCTTTCCACGATCACTATCTCGATGTTGAGTATGATCTGTCGAACGTGATGTTCATAGCGACGGCAAACGTCCTGCACACGATTCCGGCGGCGCTTCAAGACCGGCTTGAGATAATCCGGCTGCCCGGTTACACCGAGCGCGAAAAACTGGAAATCGCAATGCGGCATCTGCTGCCGAAGCAACTCGAAGCGAACGGCATGAAGGCGGAGCAGATTGATTTCATAGAAGACGGCGTTCGCACGATCATTCAGTACTACACGCGCGAAGCAGGCGTTCGCAATCTTGAGCGCGAAATCGCTTCGGTGCTCAGAAAGCTCGCGCGACGTATGCTGACGTCCGATGACGCTGCGAATTATCATGAAGCAGTCGGCGGCGAAACGGTCAAAGACCTTCTCGGGCCAACGCGCTTCCGCCCGCAATCCATTGAAGACCAGAGCGAAATAGGGCTTGCGACCGGGCTGGCGTGGACGGAAGTAGGCGGCGAAGTGCTGCACATCGAAGCCTCATTGATGCCGGGGCGCGGCAACATCACGCTCACAGGCAAGCTCGGCGAAGTGATGCAGGAGTCGGCGCGCGCGGCGCTCTCTTGCGTTCGCTCCAGAGTAAAGCAGTTGGGAATCTCGCCGGACTTTCACAAGAAGTACGATCTGCATCTGCATGTGCCCGAAGGCGCAATACCGAAAGACGGCCCATCGGCAGGCATAGCCATTTCTACCGCAATAGTATCGGCGCTCACGGAATCAGCGATTCGCCGCGATGTGGCGATGACGGGCGAGATCACGCTTCGCGGCAAGATACTGCCAATCGGCGGAGTGAAAGAGAAACTTCTTGCGGCGCATCGCGCAGGCATACGCATTGTCGTGATACCGAAAGACAACGCCAAAGATCTGGTCGAATTGCCCAGTGATGTGAAGGAAGCGTTAACCATCCACACGGTTGATAGCGTTGACGAGGTGTGGCAGATAGCAATTGAAGAGCGCTCGACGAAGACTGATCTGCCCACACCGGAAGTCCCGCTCTGGGGCCAGCAACCACCCGCAGACGTGCCGACTTCAAATCCAGTGATGGAATAACAGCGGCGAGTGGCAGTAGCCCGCGCGTAAGCAAGGGCGAACTTTTGCGCCCTTGCTTACGCGCGGGCTACGGATTGCTCACCGCTCGTCGTATATGAAAATAAAGAGCGCGAATTTTGTAAAGAGCGCAACCAGCCTTGAGCATTACCCGCGCGACGCCAGACCGGAAATAGCTTTTATGGGCCGGTCAAACGTGGGCAAGTCTTCTTTGATAAACAGCCTGTTGGGAGTGCGCGGGCTTGCGCGCACCAGTTCCACACCGGGACGCACTCAGCTTATCAATTTCTTTTTGATAAACGAGGCGTTTTACTTTGTGGACTTACCCGGCTACGGATATGCGCGTGTGCCGTCGGATGTGAAGAAGCTCTGGGGGCCGATGATCGAGAAATACCTTGCAACCCGGCCAAATCTTGTGCTATCTATTCTCATCACTGATTCGCGGCACGAGCCTACCAAGTTAGACCTGCTGATGAGAGAATGGTTACAGGAGAGGGGACTACCATTCATCATCGTTGCAACCAAGGCTGACAAGCTCACCAACAACCGGTTGAGAGCAAATCTCCGTCGCGCATCAGAGGTGCTGGGAAAAGAAAACGAGCTTATCGAATATTCAGCGGTCACGCGCAGTGGAGCAGATCGCATCTGGAAAATAATCACCACAAGGATTGCAGATTGCAGATCGCAGATTGCAGATTTGTAATTTCAAATCTGAAGATTCTAAATCCTGACTTTCAAATCAATCTTTGATCCGCTGTCAAATCCGCAATTCACAATCCAAAATGGCTTGACTCCCATGAAGTAACTTTGTGCCGTGCTTCGAGCCCGGCCCTTAACCAGAAGAGGAATTCGGAATAGTTATGGCAGAAGATGTAAATCAACTGATGGACATAGGCGATCTGAAAGACATGTCCATTTCAAAACTAACTCAGATCGCGAAAGAACTAGACATCGCAGGCGCAACCGGTATGCGCAAACAGGAGTTGATCTTCAAGATACTCCAGGCGCAGACCGAAAAAAGCGGCCTGATATTTTCCGAAGGCGTGCTTGAAACTCTCCCCGACGGATTCGGATTTTTGCGCGCGCCCGACTACAATTACCTCCCCGGCCCTGACGACATTTACGTCAGCCCGTCGCAGATTCGCAAGTTCGATTTGCGCACGGGCGACACCATCTCCGGGCAGATTCGACCTCCCAAAGAAGGCGAGCGATATTTCGCGCTCATCAAAGTCGAGGCCATCAATTTCGAGCCGCCCGAGATGGCGCGTGACCGGGTATTTTTCGACAACCTGACGCCGCTTTATCCTGACCAGAAACTGAAGCTCGAAACAGATCAGGATAACCTCGCAGGCCGCGTGCTCGATCTGATGACGCCAATCGGCAAGGGGCAGCGCGCGCTCATCGTCGCCCCGCCCCGAACCGGAAAGACGATGTTGCTTCAATCCATCGCGAACTCCATCACGCGCAATCACCCCGAGGTGACGCTGATAGTTTTGCTGATTGACGAGCGCCCGGAAGAAGTCACGGACATGCAGCGCTCGGTTCACGGCGAAGTCATCAGCTCGACCTTCGACGAGCCGCCCACGCGCCACGTGCAGGTCGCCGATATGGTGATTGAAAAAGCGAAGCGACTCGTAGAGTATCGCCGCGATGTTGTCATCCTGCTCGACTCGATCACAAGGCTCGCGCGCGCGCACAACGCTGTCGTGCCGCCGTCGGGCAAGATTCTTTCGGGCGGTATTGATTCGAACGCATTGCAAAAGCCGAAGCGATTTTTCGGCTCTGCGCGTAACATCGAAGAAGGCGGTAGCTTGACGATCATCGCAACCGCATTGATTGACACGGGCTCGCGCATGGACGACGTGATCTTTGAAGAGTTCAAGGGCACGGGCAACCTCGAAATCAATCTCGACCGCAAGCTCACAGAGAAGCGCATATTCCCGTCAATTGATATTAACAAGAGCGGGACGCGCAAAGACGAGTTGCTGCTTGTGCCTGCTGACTTCAGCCGCATCATCGTGCTCAGAAGAGTGCTTTCGCAGCTTTCGCCTACGGAAGCGATGGAGTTGCTGCTGGATAAACTGGGCAGGACGAAGACCAATTCGGACTTCCTCGATTCGATGCAGTCGCAGTAGGGCTACGGTCGCACATCTTACGAGAGATAAACTGGCTCGCGCCCTCGGCAAAGGAACGGCGCGAGCCAGCAAGGCAATTTTTTCGCGTGCTGGTGTATTTGCTGAAGCGCACGGAACGCACATGAGATATGCTGCATCGCATGAAAAGATTCACTCTCTGGGCGCTTCTCGGCATATGTCTCACAGGGACTTTCTTCAGAATCTACGATATTCGCAACACCCCGCCCGGTCTTTATCCAGATGAAGCCATGAATGGCAATAACGCTCTAGAGGCGATTGCCACAGGGAGCTACAAGATTTTCTATCCTGAAAATAACGGGCGCGAGGGGTTGTTCATAAATATTCAGGCGCTTTTCCTGAACGCGCTGGGCAGGCGCGAAGCATGGGTGCTGCGGCTGCCCAGCGCGTTGTTTGGAATACTGACCGTCGCCGGGGTTTACTTCCTGGCCAGAGAGCTATTTTCGCAAGCAGTCGGACTTCTTGCGGCATTCTTTCTCGCAGTCGCTCACTGGCACGTCATTTTTTCTCGAATCGGACTTCGTGTGATTACCGCCCCGTTCTTCATCATCTGGGGGCTTGTGTTTCTGCTTATGGGATTTAGAAAGCTCAGGCGCGCGAGAAGTTTCTCGCACGCGCGCGCTTACTTTCTAGCCGCCGGTCTTATCTACGGGCTGGGTTTTCACGGTTATATTGCTTACCGCAGCACGCCCTTCATCCTGCTGGCCGTTCTTCTGTATTTCATGCATCGCTTTCGCGAGTCAGGTCTCAACAGAGAGTTCCGGTTAGGAGTCGCGGCGTTCATTATAACGACCGTCGTGGTGGTTGCTCCGCTGGTCTTATACTTTGCGGCGCATCCTGACAGTTTCTTTGGTCGAGCTGCGGGGCTGTCGGTTTTCAACTCTGACGCGCCCGTCAAAAACCTTTTATCGAACGCCGTAAAAACAGTGGGGATGTTGAACTGGCAGGGAGACCTCAACTGGCGACATAATGTCTCCGGCAAACCAGAGCTATTCTGGCCTGTCGGCATGCTATTTTGGGTCGGCGTATTGCTTGGAGTGAACAGAATAGCAAAACGCTTTGCTCGCAACCGGGCTGCATCGCAACCGGCTTTTGTTTTAACAAGACATAGCTTTGCCTATGTGATGTTATTCATCTGGCTCATTGCAGCGGCAGTGCCCGTGATTCTTTCCAAAGAGAGATTGCCTCATGCCTTGCGCAGCCTTTTGCTGGTGCCGCCCCTCTTGATTCTAGCTGCGGCTGCCGCTGTCTGGGCTGCTAAGTTTGTTGAGAGAAAAGTCGGCAAGAAGCTCGCTATAACTTTGATGTCTGCGCTCGTAATATATGCGCTCGTTGACGGCTATCACACTTGCTTTGTCAGGTGGGCTAAAGACCCGCATCTTCCGGTCTTCTTCGGAGCCGATTACGTAGAAACCGGGAAAGAGATAAATGCATTACCCGATGAAACGCCAAAGTTCGTGGTCGTAGAAGCAAGGGGGATGACTGTGTACGGAGTCCCCATGCCAGCGCAAACCATTATGTTCCTCACGGATACTTTTTTCGGAGAGAATCGAGAGAAGAAGAATCTTTATTATATATCGCCGCGAGAGGCACAGGAGATTCCTCCGGGCAGCTTTACACGGACGCTGAAAGACATTCCGTCAGAACCTTGATGGCCGATGGACTTGCGACACGAACTAATCGCATATGATAATAAGTTAAACAACGGGATTATGAGAGCGCGGTTTTACAGTCTCTATATCACCAGCACTTTTGCAAAAGATTAATCACAAGAAGGAGCTTGACATGGCTTTGTTCAGAACCATTAAATCCCTTGCGGCTACACTCGCGATGCTAACGGTTTCCATTACTCCAATCGCCTTATCTCAATCAAACGGGCAAGCAGGCCAAAAGCTTGCTTATCCCGAATCAAAGAAGGTGGATCAGGTTGACGATTATCATGGCACGAAGGTGGCCGACCCTTATCGCTGGCTTGAAGACCTCGACTCGGCAGAGACTCACGCGTGGGTCGAATCGCAAAACAAGCTGGCGTTCGGCTATCTCAACGAGATACCTGCCCGCAAGCAGATCGAGCAACGGCTCACGAAGCTCTGGAACTTCGAGCGATACACTATTCCATTCAAAGAGGGCAACCGCTATTTCTATTCAAAGAACAACGGATTGCAAAGCCAGAATGTTTACTACACAACCGAATCGCTCGACGCTGAAGGAAGGGTGTTGTTTGACCCGAACACGCTATCGAGCGACGGCACTGTTGCGCTCTCTGGGCTTACGATAAGCAATGAGGGGCGGCTTATGGCATATGGGCTTGCGCAATCCGGCTCTGACTGGCAGGAGTGGCACGTGCGCGACGTTGAGACCGGCAAAGACCTGCCCGACACGATCAAGTGGGTGAAGTTTTCGGGCGCATCGTGGACTTCGGACGGCAAAGGATTTTTCTACAGTCGCTACGACGAGCCGAAAGAGGGCGTGAAGATGTCCGGCGCGAACTTTTTCCAGAAGCTTTACTATCACAAGCTCGGCACGCCGCAGTCGGAAGACGTTTTAATCTATGATCGGCCCGATCAGAAAGACTGGCTGTTTAACGGCGAAGTCACGGACGACGGTCGCTACCTGATCATTTACGCGTCGAAAGGGTCGAGCGACAAGAATCGCGTTTACTACAAAGACCTGCAGGCGAAAGACTCGGCGGTTGTTAAGTTACTTGATGAAGACGATGCGTCTTACGGAGTCATTGACAATGACGGGCCTGTCTTCTGGTTGCAGACAGACGGAGGCGCGCCGCGCGGGAAAGTTATAGCTATAGACACGCGCAAACCTGAGCGGCAGAACTGGAAAGAGTTGATACCGCAATCGGCTGAAACGCTTCAAAGCGTCAAGGCCATCGGCAATATGTTCGTCGCATCTTATCTGAAAGACGCGTACACACAAATCAAGATGTACAGTCTTGATGGAAAGTTTGTGCGCGAAGTCGCGTTGCCGGGAATAGGAAGCGCATCGGGCTTTGGCGGAAAGCGCAGCGACAAAGAGACCTTTTATTCTTTCGTAAGCTATACGACTCCGGCGACAACTTATCGCTACGACATGGCGACGGGCAAGAGCACAGTCTTTCGCGCGCCGAAAGTTGACTTCCGCTCCGCAGATTACGAAACGAAGCAAGTCTTCTACAAGAGCAAAGACGGTACGCGCGTGCCTATGTTCATAACATACAAAAAAGGGTTGAAGCTCGATGGCAGCAATCCGACTTTGCTGTATGCTTACGGCGGCTTCAACGTTGCGATGACGCCGAGTTTTTCGGTCGGCAATCTGGTGTGGATGGAGATGGGCGGCGTTTACGCTGTTGCGAACCTGCGCGGCGGCAGCGAGTACGGCGAAGACTGGCACAAAGCAGGAACGAAGTTGCAAAAGCAGAATGTGTTTGACGATTTCATAGCGGCTGCCGAGTGGCTCATCGCCAACAAGTACACATCAACACCCAAGCTTGCGATTCACGGCGGAAGCAACGGCGGATTGCTGGTCGGCGCGGTGATGACCCAGCGACCAGAGCTTTTCGGCGCGACGCTCCCGGCGGTCGGCGTGATGGACATGCTGCGCTTTCAGAAATTCACCATCGGCTGGGCGTGGGTTTCTGATTATGGCTCATCGGATAACTCCGAAGAGTTCAAAGCGATTTACAAATATTCGCCCCTGCACAACATCAAGCCGGGAACGGCTTACCCTCCGACGCTGATAACCACGGCAGACCACGACGACCGCGTAGTCCCCGGGCACAGCTTCAAGTTCGCAGCAGCGATGCAGGCGGCGCAATCCGGCTCGAATCCTATTTTGATTCGCATTGAGACCAAAGCGGGTCACGGCGCGGGCAAACCCACTAAGAAGACGATTGAAGAGATTGCCGACCGATGGGGCTTTCTGGTTCGCGCGCTGAATATGAACGTGACGGCAACGAACTAACGAAGCGTTCTTTATTGAAAGTCATGTAGGGGCGACCCTCTGTGGTCGCCCCAGACTAGAAATAGATGAATCCGGGGCGACCACAGTGCGTCGCCCTCTACAGGTACGCATTCGTCTGCAAACTGCAAAAGCGTTACTGGCCGATGCTGTGACCTGATTTCGCTTTCGGCTTTGCTTTCGGCGCGGGAGGCGCGCTCGGAGTCGGCACAGCAGGCACTCCGGGGCTTATCCTCACGCGAGGCGACGGTGATGGACTTGGAGAAGGTGATGGACTTGGAGAGGGCGATGGAGACGGACTCGGCGAATCATCATCGTCATCTCTCGTCATCCATATCTCTATCTGCATCCATTTCCCTGTCTTCATCTACATCTACGTCCACATCAATGTTACTCCACATTAACATCATTGTCACCGTTGATTTCAGCATCAACCGCTTTACCATTGCGCATCAAGATCATTCCCAATGCCCACGTGGCTTTCTTTCGCACATCCTTGCTCTGATCTTTCAAAGCAATATTCAAAGCCGAAATCGCTCGACGATCACCTTTCAAACCGAGCGCCCACGCCGACTGCTCTCTGACCTCATCATTCGAATCTTTCAAGGCAGACATCAAAGCCTCGACCGAACGCTTATCGCCTTTCAAACCGAGCGCCCACGCGGCCTTTTCTCGCACCTTCCATTCTTCATCTTTCAAAGCGGCGGTCAGAGGCTCGACAGAATTTGAATCGCCTTTCAACCCCAGAGACCACGCAACCTGCTCGCGCACTTTCGGGCTGTTGTCACGCAAAGCTTGAACCAGAGGTTCGACGGCGCGACTGTCGCCTACAAGACCGAGCGACCAGCCAGCCTTTTCGCGTACCTGTGCTTCGCGGTCTTTCAAAGCATTGATCAAAGGCTCGACGGCGCTGCGGTCTCTCTTGAGTCCCAATCCCCAAGCGGCGTGCTCTCTGACTTGCCACTCATCGTCTTTCAAGGCGGCGATCAAAGGCTCAATCGTTCGCGGGTCTTTTATAATGCCCAAAGCCCATGCGGCATTCGCCCGCGCTTTTCCGTCTTTGCCATGCATCACGTTAATCAAAGGCGCAACCGACGCTTCGCCAATCACTGCGAGCGCTTCGGCAGCTTTTTTGCCGGGCGAAGTCTCCTGAATTATGTTGTGCCTGCGCATCCACTCGTTCCGCTCTCCGCAATCGAGTATCACGTTAATCGGCGTGTCGTCGCCGAGCAATTGAATGAGTTGTGGAATAGCAGGGGCGGCCTGTTTTCATGCCTGCTATCTGACAAGCGGCAGTCGCGCGCTCGATTGCGTTTGATGAACTGAGCTTGCTGATCTTCTCTCTTAAATCAACGGGCGCTTGTGATGAGTCTTGCCTTGCTGCCACTGCCTGCGCTTGATACCACACCAGGCACAAACAAGAGACCATCAACGCGATTGCAAATGATGTTAGTTTTTTCATGCGGAGAACCTCCTTGCGATTGATGAATGACAACACCTGTCCTTAAAAGATTTGCCGTCCGCATCCGTGAATGCGCCGCCTCATCAAGTGTTTCACTTAACGATTTGCTTTCAGGAACTATTCACTGAGCATCTGGTGAGCACTTCCAGATGATAAGAATCAAACAAAAACGAACTTAATCAAACATGAAACGCGGCCCGATTTTCATTCATTCGGGTTTAGCTTTATGTTTGGCTTTTACTTTTCCGCTTCCCTTCCCAGACCCGTTTCCTTTTCCGACTCCTGCGCCGCTGCCAGCGCCCGACCCGGAGCCAGAACCGATATGATCGTCATCGTCATTGTTATCAACATCAGCCTCAACGTCCCATCGAGGTCGAGGTCGTTATCGGGCGATAACGATTCGCCGCTCCTCATCAACAGCATCCCTAAAGCCCAGGTGGCTTTCTGGCGCACGTCTTTGTTTCCGTCTTTCATCGCGGCGTTCAAAGCCTTTATCGCGCTGTTGTTGCCTTTCATCCCCAGCGACCATGCCGCCATCTCTCGCACGTCGGGCACGCTGTCTTTCAAAGCATTGATCAAAGGCTCGATTGCGCGGCTGTTGCCTCTCATTCCAAGCGCCCACGCGGCTTTCTGTCGCACCTCTGCGTCTTCGTCTTTCAAGGCGTTTGCGAGCGGCTCGATTGCGCTTTGATTCCCTACCATCCCCAAAGACCACGCGGCTTTCTCTCTAACCCCCGCGCTGCTGTCGCGCAAAGCATTAATCAAGGCATCCACCTGTCCCGCGCCCGGTCTCATTCCAAGTCCCCAGACCGCTTTCTCTCGGACTTCAGGGCTTGGGTCTTTCAAAGCAGCGATCAACGCTTCCGTCGCGTGCGGCCCGCCGATTTGCGAGAGCGCGAACAACGCATGTCTCCCGCACCTCTGCATCCTCATCCTTTAGAGCTTCAACTAGAGCCGCGACCGCAGAATCTTTTTCCTGCTGACTGGCAGGCGCTTGCGCTTGCGCTGCTGTTGGTTGAGGTTCAACGTTTGTGGGCTGCGGCGCAGGAGATTCGATTTCAATAAGCGGCGGCGCATCAGGCGGAACAACTTCGCTTTCTTCCGCTTGCGACGCTGTTTGAGCAGGCGCAATCTTGGACGCCGATTCGCTCGCGCCTATGCTGAATACTTTAATCGCAACGGGCGCAGTCGTATCTGCGCGCTCGGAAGACCGTGCCTGCGTGTGAGCAGAAGGACGCAAAGATGCGAGCGGCAGAATTATGCAAGCGACGATGAGAGCGACCGCTACGGAACCAATGCGACTAAGGCCGCGACGGCTCACGCTCGGGTCGAGAATCGCGAGCAACCGCCCTTCCAACTGCGAGCGGCGAGCGATTGCCACTGAAGCCAGCGATGAGCAGTTCCTGGATCTGATCCGCCGAGCGATATCGAGCAGGTGATCTGCATAGTCAGACGCTTTCGTGCCCGCATCCAGCACTTGATCGTCGCAGGCGCGTTCGCGCTCCATGCGAAGCTGGCGAGCCGCTGTCCATGTCAGCGGGTTGAACCAGTATATCGCGCAAGCCACTTGAGCAAGCATCTGCGTCAAGCAATCTCTTCGCTTCACGTGAGCAAGCTCGTGAAGCAGTACGACGTGGCGGCGCTCATCCGGCCAGTCGTCGGCATCCGCCGGAAGCAAAATCGCTGATCTTATCACCCCACACGTCAAAGGCATGGTCACGCCCTTGCTTTTAAGCAGAGCGACTGGTCGCGTAAGTCCGACTCGAAGCGCGAGATGATTCGCAAGATTCAGCCACATATCATCGTTGACTGTTTCTGCGCGTCTCACGACCCACCACGCGCTCGCAGTTCCTACAATCAGGCGAGCTAAGATCAACGCCGCTCCTGCCAGCCATATGATTAACGCCCACACCGTCCAGCCGAATGATTCAGCTTTTACTGTGCTTGCATGCTCACTGCCACCAACAAAGATCACCGGCCAGCTCGCGTGTGAAGTTGCAAGCTTGCCCTTTCGAAGCGGCGACGAATGGCTGGCGACGGCGACAGGCTCAGGCAATTGCACCTGTGATGTGTTCATCGCAGGCGTGATAGCCACAATTTCTGATTGCCCGGCAGAGAACTCGAATGGAAGCACAGGCACTTGCCAGGAAGGCAGGCCGAAAGAAAGGACGGGCAGCGCGAGCAGGCTTGCAATCGCCAGGCTCCAGACAAGGTGGCGCGATGCAGCCGATGCTTTTCTCAACGCGAAGCTCAACGCGGCGGCGATGATTAGAATTAACATCCCCTTCAACGACGTTGACAACAAAATTTCAAGCCACTTGTTGTCGTTAGCCGCAAGCTGCGCAAGTGCGAATATGACGATCATCATCAGCGTCCTTCCTTTCTAGCTTTTTCTATTAACTGAGAGAGCCGGTCAGTTCGTCTCCTGTCATCTTTGCGCGAGTCATGTCAATCAGCGCGGCGACCGCCTGCTCTGTAGAGTCGTCGAAAAACGTCTGCAACATTTGCTTCATCGCCGATTGCCTCGCCCGCTCGCGCGAGAGCGTTGAAATGTAGACGTATCGCGGCCCATCCTGTTCGTGGCGCACATAGCCCTTCTCTTCCAGCAACCTGAGCATCGCGCGAACGGCTGAATAGCTCGGCGGGTCGGGAATATTCTCCATCACTTCGGCAGCCGTAGCGCGGCCCTGCCTGTAAATAACGTCCATGATCTGTCGCTCGCGGCGACTCAGATTCGTGTGCGGGTTCTTGCCCATTAAGGCGGCTCCTTTCAGTCAGATGCTAATTTTTTAGCATCAAGCGTGAAAGATGTCAACAAGAAAATGCTAATTTTTTAGCACGTCTTAGAAAACGTCAAATCCTGGCGAAAGTTCCGGCGAATATCGAACATCCGGGATTGCACACTCACAGCATTGTTTGTTTTCCTGTAATCCGTGTTATCATGTCCGCCGCACGAACCATCAATAATCCATCCAGCGAGTTCAGTAATGTTTCAGTCATTAAGTTTGATAATCCTTCTTGTGCTCACTTTATCCAATTTCATCACGAGGCAATCGCCTGCGGACGAGCAATCAATGAAGCTCCACACAGATCTCGTTCTTGTTGATGTGCTGCCGGTTCAAAAGAAGACTGGCCGCGTCATCAGCGATCTCAAGAAAGAAGATTTCACAATCTACGAAGACGGTGTGAAGCAAACTGTTTCGCATTTCAGCCGGGACAAACTTCCGGTATCGGTCGTCTTGCTAGTTGATCGAGCCGGGTGCGTCAATGCGTTCAATGAACAGATTCGCGCCGCGACCATCCAAGCCATCAGCCATCTCAAGCCCGAAGATGAAGTGGCTGTAATGACTTTCTCGAACAAGGTCGCGTTGTTTCAGCCTTTCACGCGCGACCGTCAGCTAGTCGCAAACAAGATTGCGACAGTCGAACAGCAACACGAAAGCGAGCAGCATTATTTCAACGCGGCAATATACGAAGCGTCCGAGTACATGAAGCACGCGGCTAACCCGGCTGGCCGTCGCGCCATCATTGTGCTGACGAGTTTGGAAGCGAGCATTGATTTCTCGAAGGTTTCAGAGAAAGAAGCGCTCTATCCGTGTTGGAATCGGGCGCGGTGGTTTCGGGCATTCTGGTTCAAACGCTCGGAGGGCGAATAGATCAAGGCATTCGCGGAAAGCCGACAAGTCTGCTCAGGCATTTAGGGCTGCGCTCAGGCAGTCTCAAGATGTTCGTCAAAGAGACGGGCGGCGAGCTTGCAGGTGCGTCACCCGAAAAGATAGATGCGACGCTTAATCGAATGGTTGATAACATCTCTGCCAGTTATTCGCTCGCATACACATCAACGAACACTTCGCGCGACGGCAAGCGCCGAAAGGTTCGCATCGAGATTTCCCCCGAAGTCGAAAAGCGCGAAGGCCGTCGCGCTGACGGCTCGCCGTAGTTATGTACCGGCTAAAGAGGAAAAACCGTCAGAAGCGGCGAAGCAGCATTGAGGAAGAAATTATGAATTATGAATTATGAATGATGAACGGAAGACAGGCTCTCAGTTCATCATTCATAATTCATAATTCATAATTTCTTCCGCTAGGTTATGGCAATCACAGTCAGTCTGGTGTAATATGGGCGGGCATGACCAGAATCCGACAAAATTATTCGGCGAGATTGCGTGCGATATTCGCGGTCATCGCCTTACTTGTCGGTTCCACTTCTGCATCCATCAGCCTTGCCAGCATCTCATCAGATGCCTGCGCGATGGCTTGCTGCATAGAAGAAGGTCACTGCTGTTGCAGCCCGCCTCGCGCTTCCGTCAAAGGGCAATCTCATGAGGGGCCGAGTTTCATCGGAGCGGAAGTAACCGCTCCGTGCCCCGAAGGATGCACGAATCCAACTACGTCATCTAAGACGATTGCGCGCGAGGCGATTCGCGCGGCAAGCCACTCGATAATTTTCTCCGCATCAACTACGACCGGCTCCGAGCAGATCATCAGCGATCAGTTTTCGGTTGATCTCGACTCATCCTCTCCACGCGGGCCTCCTCTTAATTTCACTCCTGTTGCTTAACTGATCGAACACTTACGCATTCGGCGGCAGTTTTTCTTTGCCTGATTGTGCGAGGCGTTCGCTCCTGTTGCAAATGACCTGTCCTGGGGCTTCGCTTTGCTGCAGGCTGCGATTACTCTGATCTAAACGGATGCAACTCGGGAGGTGAGTTATGAAATTGCAACACCGGAGAGGACTCCCTAAAGCCATTATCCTCTTCTGCGCTATCATTCTCATCGCTGGAAACGCGTTTCCGGCGATGGCTCAACAGGCCGTGACATCAGCCACGCTAAGTGGCCATGTCGAAGATAAAGATGGAGCAAACATCAGCGGCGCGACTGCAACGGCAACCAATCTTGACCGCAATCAATCGTGGACGGCGAAAAGCGACGAGAACGGGCGTTTTCGTTTTTCGCTTCTGCCTGTCGGCCCATACCAGGTCAAAATCGAGCACGAAGGGTTCACGACTTACAACTATGAACTGACTCTGCTGGTAGGTCAGGCGCTCGACCTGCCGGTCAAACTCACGGTCGGCAGTCTGACAGAGAGTGTCAATGTCACTGGCGGCGATGTGCCCGTGATCGAGACCGCGCGCACGCAGGTTGCCGGCACGGTCCTGCCCAGAGAGATCGACAATCTTCCGCTGAACGGGCGCAACTATCTCGACCTCGCGCTGCTCATTCCCGCAGTCTCTCGCACGAACACGGGCAGCAATCAGAGATTCGCGGAAACATCGGCTGTGCCGGGCACTGGCATCTCTATTGCCGGACAGCGCAACCTCAACAACGGTTTTATCGTTGATGGGCTTTCGGCCAATGACGATGCCGCCGATCTGGCAGGCACTTTTTACAGCCAGGAAGTGATTCGAGAATTTCAAGTGGTAACGTCCGGCGGCATCGCTGAATTCGGACGCGCTTCCGGTGGCGTGGTAAACATCATCACACAATCGGGAACAAAAGACTGGCGCGGACGGGCTTACGGTTTCTTACGCAATCAACGCTTCGACGCCAGAAACCCGCTCGCTCCACGCAGAGATAATTTGACGCAGGCGCAGTATGGCTTGAGCCTGGGCGGGCCGGTCATCGGTGATCGCACTTTCCTGTTCACCAATTTCGAGCAGACGCGCCGCAATGATTCGCTCATCATCACCATCGCGCCTGCCAATGTTTCGGCCATCAACAATCGGCTTGACCAGATCAACTTTCCTGGCCCGCGCATCGAAACGGGGCTGGTGCCTTCGGGGTTTGATGTGACGAACTTCTTTGCGCGAGTCGATCACAGGCTGAATGATTCCAATAACCTGTCTGCGCGCTACAGCATCTACGACATTTCAGCGATCAACTCGCGCACGGTCGGAGGGCTGAACGCGATCAGTCGCGGAACCAGTATTGATGACCGCGATCAAACGATTGCCATCAATAACGTGACAACGTTTTCGGCGCGGACAATGAACGAAGCGCGCTTTCAATATACGCGCAGCAGGCTCGAAGCGCCCGTAAACGACGAGGTCGGCCCGGCGGTCAACATCACCGGCGTTGCGAGCTTTGGCACTGCAACGTTTTCACCGCTTGCGCGCGACATTGATCTCTACGAATTTGCAAACAACATCTCGACCCAGCGCGGCAAGCACGCTGTAAAACTTGGCGCAGACCTTCTCTACAATCGTGTGGACATCTTGTTTCCGGGCGCGCTTCAAGGCGTCTACTCGTTCATCTCGCTGGCGAACTTTCTGACAGGCACATACGGCAGCTTTCAACAGGCGTTCGGAGCGCCGTCGCAGTTTCAATCGAATCCAAACATCGGGTGGTTCGTTCAAGATGAGTGGAGGCCGCGAACAGGTTTAACGATCAACGCGGGCCTGAGACACGATGTGCAGTTCTTGCCCGACCCAATCGAAACCGACGCGAATAACTTTGCGCCGCGACTCGGCGTGGCCTACGCGCCCGCAGACCACAAGACAGTCATTCGGGCAAGCTACGGCATCTACTTTGATCGCATTCCGTTGCGCGCCACGTCCAACGCATTACAGCGAGATGGCTCGAAATATCTTGTCGCGCAAGTTTCTCCGACTCAGCCGGGAGCGCCTGTCTTTCCGAACGCACTGTCTGCGCTTCCCGCCGCGCTTTCTATAAAGCCGAACATCACGCGCATAGACCCGAACATCAAGAACAGCTACAGCCAGCAAGCGAACCTTCAGATTGAGCGAGAGTTGCCGGGCAAGGCTTCGATATCTGTCGGCTACATCCATCTTCGCGGCCTGCACCTGATCCTGTCGCGCAACGTCAACGTGCCGAGATTTCCGGCATCGGCTGGCGTGCCTAATCTTGGGCGACCGGATCCGAGTTTCGGTAACATCGGTCGCTTTGAAAGTTCGGGAGATTCTTATTACAACGGGCTGGTCGTCTCTTTCAACAAACGCATGAGCCAATGGGCATCGCTGCGAACTTCTTACACGCTGTCAAAGACGATTGACACGTCAGGCAATTTCTTTTTCAGCACGCCGCAGAACAATGCCAACCTGCGCGACGAGCGAGGACTGTCAGACAACGACCAGCGTCACCGCTTGACCGTGAGCGGCACGTTGGAAGTTCCGCGAGCAAGAGGGGAATCTGTTTTTCGCCGCGCAGTCGAAGGTCTTGGGCTCAACTGCATCTTTACCTACACCTCTGCCTTGCCGTTCAACGTTCTGACCAATATAGATCGCAACTTCGATACGAACTTCAACGACCGCCCGCTTGGAGTGGGACGAAACACCGGGCGCGGATTTGATTTCGCATCGCTCGACCTGCGTTTGAGCAAGCGGTTTCGATTCGCAGAGCATTTTGGAATCGAAGCGATAGTCGAAAGTTTCAACACGCTCAACCGAACAAACTTTCAAATTCCGAACAACAACTTCGGGTCGGGGCTCGCACCGCTGCCAAGTTTCAGGCAGCCGACCGCCGCCGGTGACCCGCGACAGATTCAGTTCGGGCTGAGAGTTGATTTTTGAACAAGGGATAGCTGGGAGCGCAGGCGTCTCGCCTGCCGGACTTGAAATGAGAAGCATTCAAGCTTTTACTAGAGCCTTAATGCCTTGAATTTAAAACCATGCAGGCGAGACGCCTGCGCTCCCAGCAAAGAGGCTGATCTTATGACACGAGCGGCAGGGATAATACTTTCATTCTTTCTCTTCATCACCGCGCTTGCGCAGACTCACCAGCATGGTCGCAGCCATCGGGCGACGGGAAATTCAATCCTTCTATCGCGCCGGACGCGCGCGGCGGATTTTATTTCGCTTACATTCAGCGCGCGAATGGCGTAAGCGATGTGATGCTTCGCCATTCAACGGATGGCAAATCATTCTTTGACGCTGTGCGCGTCAACGACCGCGCAGGCGACGCGACTGTGCGGAACGAAAATCCGCCAAAGATCGCTGTAGCTCCAAACGGCAACGTGTACGTGTGCTGGGCCAATGAACGCGCTCGATGGAAAGGCAATATTCGATTCGCTCGCTCGACCGATGGCGGCAAATCTTTCTCGCCTTCAATCACGATCAACTCGGATGCTGAAAGCGAACCGACCGGTCACGCTTTTCAATCCGTCGCAGTAGATAAATTGGGCCGCGTCTATGTTGCGTGGATTGATGAGCGAAACAAGAAGGCAGGAGATAGAGGCGCAGAGATATGGATGAGCCAATCAATTGATGGGTTCAAAACATTTTCAAGCGATCATAAAATTATTTCGGACGTGTGCGAATGTTGCCGGACTAATATCCAGATTGATTCCGCCGGAAGGTTGTTTCTGGCTTATCGAACGGTTCCAGCAAAAGGGCCGATGTATCGCGACATAATAGTGGCGCGGTCTTCGGACGCCGGCAAAAGCTTCACACCTGTGAAAGTAAGCGAAGACGCATGGACAATCAACGCATGTCCCGTGACAGGGCCGGGGCTTTCGGTTGACAGTCGCGGGCAAATCGCGGTCGTCTGGTTTACGGGCGGAGACCGGCAAGGTCTTTATTATGCCGCGTCCACTAATCACGGAGCTTCGTACTCTCCGCGCAAGCTTCTCGAATCGAATCAAACATGGTAAACATGCGCAAGCAGTCGCTCTATCCGATGGCCGTGTTTTCGTCGCGTGGGATGAGAAGATGGAAAAGGTGAAGGTCGTCGGAGGGCTTCTGGATTTGCAGAAAGGATTGCTTCAAAAGAGCCTGTCGCGTGATGAAGCCTCGTACCCGGTGATTGCTTTCAACGGCAAAACAGTTGTGATCGCCGGGATGCAATCTGCGACGCAAGACATCTGGATGCAAGCCGCTCCGTAACAGTACCGCGCCTACTTTAAAAACCTTTCATCTTTGCTTGTAGAGTTGCTCAAATTAGCATATTATTGCGTTAGCATATTATTGCGAATGTGGTCGCGATGAGTGAACCAGGGATGTCTTGATGCACAAGCCTGTAGAGCGAACATTGGTAATATGGTTCATCGTCATATTGATAATACTGCTCGGCAACATAGCTTTGTCGTATCGCGCCACGCACGTCATCATCGAGCACGAGCGATTGGTGACTCACACCTATAAGGTCATAAGCGAGCTCGATGCAACTCTCGCAAATCTCATAGACGCTGAAACAGGACAACGCGGTTTTCTTATCACAGGCATTGATAGCTACCTTGATCCATATAATGAAGCAATCGCTACTATTGACGACCATCTGCAAAGTATTCGCGATCTGACCGCTGATAATCCCAGCCAGCAAAGATTACTCTCTACCCTCGAACCGAGTATCAATGAAAGGTTAAGCATAATTGCCGAATCGCTCAGGCTGCGCAGGCAGGAAGGGTTCGAGGCCGCAAAGAACATAGTCCTCACCAATAAAGGGAGGGCTGCGATGAATGCGATACGCGATATCATCGCAAAGATGAAGATTGAAGAAGACAGATTATTACAACAGCGCAATGTTGAATCGAACGCAAGCGCCCGACAAGCCGAATGGACATTCTTCGTTGCAGGTTTGCTGGCCGCGACAATGCTCGCAATTTTTTACTATCAATTCAAACGCAACATCTCGGAACGCGCGACGATTCTGGAGCACGAGCAGGCTGCGCGCGCTGACGCTGAAACAGCTTACAAAGCTGAACAGCAAGCGCGAAACGATGCCGAAAAAGCCAATCGCCTCAAGGATGAATTTCTCGCAACGGTCTCGCACGAACTCAGGACGCCGCTCAATGCCATACTCGGATGATTACGCATGTTCGCACAGGCAAACTCGATTCTGAGAGCTTCGCTCGCGGGCTTGATGCAATTGATCGCAACGCAAGATCGCAGGCGCAACTGGTCGAAGACCTGCTCAATACTTCTCGCATTATTTCAGGCAAGCTGCGACTGGATGTTCGATCTGTTGACCTTGTAAAAGTAATCGAAGCGGCAATAGATGCTGTGCGCCCGGCGGCTGACGCAAAGGATATTCAAATCCGCAAAGTGCTCGACCCCAATGCCGGGGCTGTGTCGGGCGACCCCGAACGCCTGCAACAGGTCGCCTGGAACCTGCTTTCCAACGCCATCAAATTCACACCCAAAGGCGGGGGCGTCGAGATTAGACTTGAGCGCATCAACTCGCATGTCGAGCTTATCGTCAGCGACACTGGCAAAGGCATCAGCGCCGATTTCCTGCCTCACGTATTCTATTCGTTTCGTCAGGCCGACTCTACAATTTCAAGAGAGCACGCAGGGCTGGGACTGGGACTTGCGATAACGCGAAGGATAGTCGAAATGCACGGCGGGACTATTCGCGCGGACAGTTCCGGCAACAATCAGGGAGCGATCTTTACAGTAATGATTCCGCTCAGGGGCATGCGTTCGCTGGAAGCCTCGTCGGGCGATGGCGCGGAGCGTGTGCATCCGACAGCCGCGTATGATATGCGGTTTGAAAATTTGTTTTCGCTCGATGGTTTGCGGATACTCGTGGTTGACGATCAGGCTGACACGCTTGAAATGGTCAAGACTGTGCTCACCGGATGTGGGGCCGAGTGAAATGGCTACATCTGTGAGCGAAGCATTTGAGGTCTTGCGAGTGTGGCGGCCCGACCTCTTGGTTTCAGACATCGGCATGCCGGGCGAAGACGGGTTTGATTTGATGGGCAAGCTCAGGGCGCTGAAGCCGGAAGAAGGCGGAGCGATACCCGCAGTAGCCTTGACGGCTTACGCGCGCGTCGAAGATCGTGTAAAAACCCTTGCGGCAGGCTATCAGATGCACGCGCCTAAGCCGGTCGAGCCAGCGGAACTGGCGACTATCATAGCAAGCCTCGCCGGGAGAACCGGAAAAACTTTTACCGCATAATCTGCGCGCCTGTAGATTAAGATGAACGAATCACCCGTCATCGGCATTACGGTCAGCATAGACCATGGAAAGATCATCAGAAAAAATCACGACTACCTGTATGTGAAAAAGGCGTACTCGGAAACTGTAAAAAAAGCAGGCGGGCAGCCCATACTGATTTCGCCCGACCTTACGGCAGAAGTCGCCGCCGAGATTTGCGACGCCATAATTATCTCAGGCGGAGACGACATTCCGCCCAGTCTCTATGGCGAGCCGGTTGAAGCTGAAATCAATCAAGAGTCTGCGGAGCGCATCCGTTGGGAGCGGCGCGTGCTCGACCTATTCGTTCAATCTGAAAGCCCGCTTCTTGGCGTGTGCTACGGGATGCAACTCATCAACGTGCATTTCGGAGGCAGTCTTTATCAAGACCTTCACGCAGGATTTGAGAATGCTTTAGATCACGGCGGGCTGGGCAAAGCTACGTCTCACCGAGTGACAATCGTGAACACTTGTGGTTATTCCCGCTGTTCGGCCACGAGGCGACGGTCTGCTCCACTCACCATCAAGCCATCAAAAAACTCGCGCCTCGATTCCGCGCAGCCGCCGTATCTGAAGACGGGATAGTCGAAGCCATCGAATGCGGAAACACGTTGGCAATCGAATGGCATCCCGAAGCCGATGCTACGGGCGATTTGATATATCGCCTTTTAGTGGAGCGAGCGAAACAGAGAAACAGCGCAAGACGCGCAACGCTCAAGTAATCATAACTGGTTTCTGTTACTGCAACCGTTTGTTATATCGCTACAAGCTAAGATGAATTTTTATGAAGCCGCCCGAAGTCAAAAACAGGGCAATGAGCAATAAACGAAACGCCTGCCAGAAACTAAGCGGATTCAAACCGAAGACTTCAGGCATGGTGATATTCCAGAGCCACTGAAAAATGGCCGCCAGCAACATCGCAAGGAAAAGCACAACAAGCACAATAAACACTATCGCATAATCTCCATACATTCACCTCGGCTTAAAATTGTTCTACGCTGATGGACGCTGATTCAATAATCTTGTACCGCAGGCAGTTGCGCAAAAAAACGTTGTCGTGCAAAATCCCTTTCGATCATAAAGTGCCCGCCCAAAAAAGCGTTCTTCAGGGGAGGCTTAGATGCAGGCAAACGCGAAAATAAAGCTAGAATCAGATATATACATTCAGGAAATAGATGCCAGGCCACGCTGGCATCTTGCAAAGCGCATCGCGTTCCGCTTCGTCTTCACATACTTTGTCTTATATATCATCCCGTTTCCGATTGAATATCTACCTTTCACTACTACCCTTATCCAAAAATATACTGATCTATGGCAAACAATCGTGCCCTGGGTTGGCAAGCATGTTCTCCACTTGAGCTACGATATAACGGTCTTTACAAACGGCAGCGGAGACACGACGTATAACTATGTTCAGGTGCTTTGCTTTTTAGCACTTGCTGCTTTAGCGACTGTGATCTGGTCAGTGCTCGACCGTAGGCGACCGAGCTACGAGCGACTTTATCAATGGCTGAAGTTATATGTCCGCTTCTCGCTTGCAAGCGCGATGATAAGTTACGGGACTTACAAGATAATCCCGATCCAGATGCCCGCTCCGTTCCTCACGCGGCTCATCGAGCCATACGGCGACTCCTCTCCGATGGGATTGCTCTGGACGTTTATCGGGGCCTCAAAAGGATTTGAAATCTTTACGGGTTTCGCGGAAATGCTGGGCGGCGTGCTGCTGATTTTCCCGCGCACGACGTTGCTGGGAGCTTTGGTCTGCCTCGTTGATACGACCGAGATATTCATCCTCAACATGTGTTACGACGTGCCGGTTAAGCTTTACTCGCTCCACTTGCTGGTAATGAGCGTTTTCCTGATTGCGCCGGAACTCAAACGACTCGCAAATCTGTTTATCTTCAACCGTCAGGTAGAAGCGGCTAAATTTATCCAGTTTTTCAAGCGCAGGTGGCTCAATCGCGGCATACTGGCTCTGCAAATTCTGTTCGGCTTGTATGTCATCGGGTCGAGCTTTTACCAAGCCCAAGAACAATCAAAGAAATACGGAAGCGCTGCGCCAAAGCCGCCCTTGTACGGGATATGGATGGTTGATGAGTTCTCAGTAGATGGACAAGTCCGACCACCTCTTATGACAGACACGGCTCGGTGGCAACGTGTGATCTTCCAGTTCCCCGGCTCGCTTACGATTCAACCTATGGGCGGGCCGAATCAGGGCTTTGTCCTCGATCTCAATATGGAAAACAAATCACTCTCGCTTGGTAAGCGCGACAATTCGGACTGGAAAGCCGAGTTCTCTTTTGAAGAGATAGACCCGGAGTTGATCACGTTATCTGGAGAGATGGATGGCCACAAAACAAATGCCAAACTGGTTCGCTTTGATGAGTCTAAATTCTTACTCAGGAATCGTGGCTTCCATTGGATTCAGGAGTACCCTTTTAACCGCTGAAGACATATCTTTCTTTCTCTAATGCGAATTGCCATTCTTATTTCGTAGATTATTTTGCATTATCCCCGCTGGCGCTTGTGCATCTTCTATCCCTTTGCTCAGTGTCACCCGTATATCCTGACCCTCTATTGTTGTTTGCTGTTGCAATATTTCTGCTGCTTCTGCTTTTAGATATTCTATTGATAATTCTGCCTGATCATTCCATTTCAGGTTCACTCCGTAAGATTTGTCATTTCTCTTTGCAGAGTACAGCGATGCGACGTGGCTGCCTTTATTATGGTCTTCTCCAGAAGGCACAAGATAAATATCATAGCTGGAGGCCGAGTCGGGGCCTGTGTTTGCTTCAATCACGATAGCCTCAACTCGACCCGAAGCCGTTGCAATGCGCGCCACCTCGCGAATGCGAAGAGGCACGTTACAACTGATGAGCAGAATTAAAGCCATCAATAAGCAAGCAGTACGCATATGATGATGATTCGCTGTGATTACTATTTCAAATCCTTAGAGCTGATCGTTATCTGGAATTTCAACGGCCCATCGGCAGCAGATTTCCTCTGCTTGTTCTCCATAGTGCCATGGAACTTTTTCCCACTTTGGGTCATGCCACTATAACCAAGGAAATAGTTAGACGAGCGATCCGGTTTGAATCGAGGCGATGCTCGCAACGTGACTTGGCTACCGGGCGCTAAATCAAACGCCCAAAATGATTCGAATCTGCCGTAACCGACACTAATATACTTTAAATATTCATCCGTATTATTCGATACAATCAACTCATCGTAGAAAGGCTGATCCGAGCGGTCTTCTCCTATGCGTAGCACATTGTCATTAACCCAATCAACGACTTGCATGCGATCACGTATAGAAGGCTCATATTGGTCCGAATTCTCTGATTCATAAGCATGAATGATTTCCTGTCCTTTAAAGAATACAACTTTGAGTCGCTCGGTGTAGTCGCGGGTTCCGTTTCCTTTTTCTTCTCGAAGCTCAACCTTGACGCGGTAAATCCCATTCGGTGAAGTTTTATTAACGTCATACTTCTCCCTCGATTGCCACCTGCCTGACAATCCGAATATGCTGCCAAGAGCAATAAAGAGAAAAAAGAATGTATACTTATATACCATGTTCATGCCTCCTTTTAGCAATGTTGAGCGAACTCAACGAAGCTATACTTAATTATCGCATAGCAGATTGAATATCTTTATTCTTCGAGCGAACTTTCAGTCCGCACGAATGTGCGGATGGAGTGAAAACTCCCGAATTTCATTCGCATTCGCTTTCAGTCCGCAGTGACGCCTGCGGATTCTCCAACCTCTGCACTTTCAGTGCAGAGTCGTTGAGTCTCGCGTTGTTGAAAGTCAGCCTACTGTTAATCTTTCCAGAAAGTATGTCTCCCACAGTCACCCCTGCGCGGTCGTCTTCTATCTCTGCCTGTTTTTCGGCTATGAATTTGTCAAGAGAATAAGGTGTATTTGGGTCGGGGTAATTGATTTCTGTCATTCCCATAGCTTTGAAGTCGAGTCCGATTTTAAGTTGGGCTCTGTCTTCTGCAAATTGCCTGTCTATCTCGCCTCTGGCACCAGCAAGAGCAGCACCGGCTACACCCGCTATATGAACCAAAGCCCACCCATTTTGCCCACCGGCTATATACTTCTCTTTGAATCCACTGACCCCCAATTTACCTGCCTTTGCATCCCGAGCGAGTTCGTTCTTAGCCATACCTGCAAGACGAGCGCCGAGCAATCTTTGAGTTATGTCCGCAAGTGGCTTGTTGACAGCATGCAAAAGATAATTGACAAATTTTTCACAATCACTCTTTTGACCGCTAAGGGTACCTACATATCTTGCCCCCGCATAGAAATCATCCTCGTATATCCCGTCACCATCAGTCCATAGCCCCGGTTTACGGATTATGATTATATTCAGATCTCCAAGGTAACCGCCGTAAACCCCATCCGGGCCGTAATGCCATCCGCCCCTAAAAGATTCAACCCCATCTATCAGCACGACCGGGTCAAGCCCGCGCGGGTCGGCAACGTTCACCGGATCATTAAGCGAGTAGCTATAACGGTTCAAGCTCTGCGGGTTGCCGATGTGTCCGGCAACCCGATCAGCTTGCATGAATTTGCCGTTAGCATACTGATGCTGGCGGTTGATCGCATAATCCGTGTTGCTCTCACTATCGCGCTCGTAATTCGTGAACCGGTGTTTCTCGCTCTCCGCTATCACCCCCGCTTCCTCTCCGAACGGCATATGATCCTCTGTTCCCATCACTGTGCCTGATGAATCCGTGATCAGCCGCGTTGAAAGCCTGTCCTGATGATAGTACCTCAGCGTTCCGCCTTGATCTCTTGCCACCATCCTCGACCCCGCATAGATGTACTCCGAGATCAACGCGCCCGTACTGCCATTGTATTCGGCTATGACCTGTCCGCCTTCCCAAACGTAATGCGTCGTCACTCCTCCGATGACCTTCTTCACTCGCTGGTTGCTCGCGTCATAGACAGTCGTCGCCGTTGCTCCGCTGTCTACACTCGTCTGTCTGCCTTCTCCGTCATACGCGTAGGCGTGCGCGCCGTCATTGGTCACATTGCCAATTGCATCATAGCTGTAGGTCACTCCATTCACATTCAAGATGCGATTGTTCGCTACGCTGCCCGTCTGAGCTATTGCTACGTTCTGCAACTGATTGCCTCCCGTCACCGAATCCCACATCCCTGTGCGATTCCCCAACGATCATAGCTGTAGCGCCTCGACCACGCTCCCCAGCCCGTCGCCACGCTCAGCCTCCCTAAGTTGTCATAGCCGAATGACTGAGCGCGCGTGAAGCTGTTGACCGTTCCGCCGATTGAGATTAGCTGCCCGCTGTTGCCAGCAGTGTTGCCTGCTCCGTTGGTTCCACCTAATGCCTGATAGACGTAACTCAAGCTCATTAGAGTGCTGCCAGACTTGGTCGCGGTCTGGCTGGTCATCTGAGTCCTCTGGGCATCGTAGCCGAAGCTCTCACTCACCCCGTTCGCCAATCCGACGTTCGTCACCTGACCCGCGTTATTGAATGTCATCTGGGAGTTGTCTTTGTTCCAAAGACGGCTGTTGTAGCTCAAAGCTAAGTTCACCCCCATGCCTCTGCCGCCCAGACTCAACACCGGCGCGGTGAAAAGATAGTTGTAGCTGCCGAGTTGTCGCCTCGTTTTAGTCGGGGACTCCTGCGAGACCTCCTGCGGGCCGAACCGAGTCGAGCCGACCGCATTATTGAACAGGGCAGCGCCAGCCGCATACGTATCGTCTCCATCCGGGTCTATCAGCGGGAAGACCCTTGTAGAAGGAATCTTCTTGCTGGCGGCAGCTTTTACCGCGCGGCTTTTTGGCGAAGATGCGATGCGCAGTGCGGCTGGCCGGGCCAATCGCTTGAGCGTGTCACGGCCCATTGCCCTTTCAGTACTGAAATCAGATTTAATATCTTCGTCTTCAACAGTAGTGCCCTCCGTAGCGTAGGAGATCGAGTCGCTCAGTTGAGATGTCTCAGGCTCGTCGCAATCCCGGCCATGTTCGAGATCCCATTCCAGATCACTTTGAACAGGTCGCGTTCCGGCGCGCACTTCAACGGCGACGTTGGCGCGCGCCGTGCCTGCTTGCACACTTACTATCGTATGCCCCGGCGCGACGGCCTCGACTTCCCCCCACGACGACACGCTTGCTATTTCAGAGTTATTACTGCCCCACGTCATGCCAGCGCCTTGCACGACTTCTCTATCCCGGTCGAGCGGCAGCGGCACGAGCGTGAACGACTCGCCAGTGTAAAGTGACAAGCGCCTTGGGCAAAGGCGCAGGTGGGCTACTCGGGTCGCGCGCTCGGATGGAGGCTCAACCCGCTGCGCTTCAAAATCCTGATCTTGCCCGATGATTGCGCCCGGTTCACCTCTATTATTAAACAACGGGCAACTACCTGATGTATTTTGCTAACCTTACGACCTGAAAAAGCCACAATATGACTCCTAATTAATTGATTTCGTTTTCAAAAGGGCAAATCTCTGCCCTGCATTCAAGATGCGCTGTTGCGTATTTGAAATACATGCGCCGATTCTTTAGAACAGGACGCAGCAATGGAATATTCGACCGTTTGCTGCGGTCAACTCAATAGGCTGATCTTAAGTTGCGTTCTGGTCTTAACCGCTTTATAGGTGTATGGCAGGACAATTGAAGTTTTTATGTGAGGAGCCATTGAACCCAACCCTTGCTCGCTAGACCTTCGATTTTTCTCCAAGCCAAACCTGATTTAGCTTGAGTAAAAAACGTTACCCGAACTAAATTCTGCTTGTCAAGAAATGATTTTATCGAATCTCAATCGTGTGTAGGAGCAAAGACAAGCCCCGCCCCTACACACATTCAGAATCCGTTTCAATGTCACTTCAGAACTAAACTTCTACTTCTCATCCAGTTTTCTTCCGACATTCAAGTTGTCGAAATTCAAAATAGCGTTGAACAACAGGAAGTAACTCCCCTGCGTTTCGCCGCGCCAGAGCGGATTGATCGAAAACAACACCACGTGACCGCTTCCGAAAGGCACGTCAATCACAGCCGGGTGCTGCGCTATCTCGCCGCCGCCATCGAGCAACCCGACACCAGCAAATCTCTCGCGTCACCGTAGCGAAGCACGACGCGAGGCCGCGCTTCGGGCGGGATGATGTATGTGCCGTTGCGGCGCTGTTCGTCCGCCACGGGCACGGCTTGCCAGGTTTCTACGCTAGGCTCATCAGGCAATTCCATCCCTGCGCGGTCTTGCGGCGTGTCCGGGTCGTCAGGCGTGCCGCGCCCGGTCGGGCGGTCTCTGTCATCCTGCCGAACGACGACGCCCGCGACCTCCGCCAAAGAAATTGCTCACGTTGAAGATCGGCCCGTCGTAACAGTAAATCGAAAGCCCGTCGCCATAGCCGTAAGCTATCGGGCTGTTTGAATCAACGAACTTCGACCGCAGTATGCTGCCCGTAACTCTCAGTCTTTGCGCTGGCTGAATCGAAACGCCGGGCGCAAGGCCGAAATTGACGGCGAAATTAGCCGTGTCCATCACGTTGACAAGCAACCCGCCGCGCCGCACGAAATTCTGAAGGTTTGAAAGTCCTGTCCATCCAAGTCCGGGTCGCATGTCGTCGGTTGAATCTATCTTGCCGAGGTTGGGAGTCAACTGCGTAGTCTTCCACGGCAAGGCGTTTCCGGTCATTGGCAATCCCTTCGATGATCTGCTGCGGGCTGCGGCCCACGGGAGCAAACAGTATCACATCATACTTCGCGTTCAGGTCGCTGGTTTTCGCCACGTCCTGCGTGCTGATGTAATCGTAAGGAATCTTCACCTGATCGAGCGCCAATCGCCACCAGCCTTCGTCCTGCGTGCTCAACCACGTATGCATCATCGCTATGCGCGGAGCCTTCACCGCATGCGTCTTGACCGTAGGCGCTTGAGCCATCGCGTAGACTTGCAAGCCAAGTTCTGTCGCAGCGCGTTCAAGCTCTGCTCTCGGCGCATTGCGAAGGATGAACGAGCCGCGATTGAATTTTCGGCCCCCGGCTTCAAACGGTTCTTCGGCGACTTGAACCGCCGCGTCTTTCAAACGATAGCGCAACGTGGCAAGCGCTGTGTCCGTGTTGTGATTGATAACGAAGACGGACCCGCTGCCATTGATGCCGCCCGTCGCGCGCACATCTCCGCTGACGCGCTCCATCGGCGCATTCAACACGTTCGCGTCCGTCACGCGCACGACCTGCACATTGCCGAGTTCGCCGAACGTCCAGCCCGTGTCATCATAAACATTGCTTCTGCGGATCGTTCGGGCTCCAGTATTGATAATCCAAAAGCATATCGGCGATGCGACTGTAAGGCTGATCCATTCTGATGACGTAGCTTCCGGCGGGGAACTGCCTCGGTCTCGCCGTCATCTTTTTTGCCGTTGGCGTTGGCAGGAGGCGGCGATTTTTTCTTCTTCACCGTGACAGTGAACGGCGCAGTCGCGCGCGATATTTCGCAGCCCTGCATTTGAAGAGTGCGTAACAATTCAGCCTGCCCGCCAGGTCGCGGGTCGTCTGCCGGAAACACATAAGCAGCAGGGCCGCTCGTTTTCGGTTTTTCGATTGACCGCTTGCTCTTGAGATAAAAATTCTTCAGGAACACTTTGCTGTTCTGATTGAAGTAAGAAAGCGCCGTCAGCAACCCCGTCTGCTGATAGTTGTTGTTATTGCGCTGAGACCATTTCACTTTTGGAAGCGGCGGATTCTGCCTGTACCACGTTCGCCCGTATTCCGAAGGCGACAGCGTGCGCTCGACCGTGTCCGCGCCTCCGTTGCCGAACGTTTCGTACAACCGGCTGATGCCGTTGTGAGTCGCGCCGATGAACATCAAATAACCCGGCGACCAGGTGTCGAACGTGCCGTGAGTGAATACGCCGGGCATTCCGAACTTGGTCATCTCTGAAACATTGTTCCAACCGAGCATCTGCCATTCATCGGTCAGAATCGGATCGAGCCACGCATTGTAAGGCCCATCGCCAACCGTGTTGTCATACAGATAAGGAACCGATTCGTGCAGGTCGTGAAGCACCTGCGCTTTCCAGCCGACGAACGTCTTGAGCACATTTTGTGTAAGCTTGAGCGTCAGCCCCATCGCATCGCGATTGTTGTCGTGCGCGACGTACTTGCCCCAATAAATCAATGGCGGCCAGTTTTCATTCGGGTGCGCGAGATGCCAGTTGTAAACATCGACCTGGCGGTCGCGCCCGTCCACTTCGACTACAGGAGTGATTAACGTGACGAGGCCGTCGCGTATAGCTTTGACGTATGGGCTTTCATCAACCGCGATGCGATAAGCAAGCTCCATCAACGCGGTGGGCGAGCCTGTTTCGGGCGAATGAATCGTGCCCGTGATGTAGTAGATCGGCGTAGACTGAGCCACCAGTTTGTCTGCTTCGTCATCATTCATGTTGATCGTGCGCGGGTCTGCGAGTTTTGCGAGCCGCGCGCGATTCTCTTCAAGCTTTGCGAGGTTCGCTTCCGAAGTGACGGCGACTGCAATCATCTCGCGCCCTTCTTCGGTCGTGCCGATCGAAAAGACCTTAACGCGCGGGCTGGCCTTTTCGAGCATTCGCATATAGCGATAGACATCTGCCGAGTAAGGCAGTTTGCCGGGCGCGCCCGCTACATCGCCGAGCACGGCTTTAGGAGTCGGCACGGTCTTCGATGCGGGCAAGTAATCAACAAGCGGCGAGAGGAAGAACGTCTCGGTCGTGTACTCGCGGATTTTTTTAGTGTACTCCTCGTCAACAGGCTGATCGGGCGCGCGTCCCGGCTTTGGCGTGTTGATGGCCGCAGAGACGGCTCGTTCCTGCGGCGTGCGTGCGAATGCAGGCGCAGTTGAAATCAAGAGAGCGGATATTAGCAGAACAATAACTGCGTAACGTCTGAGCATTTTGCCTCCTGGTAGAGAGTGAAGTGATAGTCCATATTAATCAATCGCCTTGCGCAAAAAGCCGCGCACACCCAAATAGCCGAACAGCGAGAGAAAGACCAGTTGCCCAAGTATGATGAAGTGAATCGCCATGTGGGAAACTGCGGCACGAGCGCTGCACGGAATCCTTCGCTCGTGTAGGTCAACGGGCTGAAACAGGTTACTATCTGAAACCAGCGCAGCCTGTTAAGCAACGCCCACGGATAATAAACGCAACCCGTGAAAAGCAGCGGCGTCAGCACCACCGAAAACATCAACCCTATTTGCGCAGGCTGAATTAAAGTCCCCATAGTCAAACCGAGCGCCGACTCCTGAGAACGCGCCAAGAATGGCTACGCCGGAAAGCAGGCCGAGATGATCTGTGGCAATTGAAAACCCGCTGCCTAAAATAATTCGTCCGAGCGGGATTATCATAATGCCCGCAAAGATGCCGCGAATCGCCGCAAAGACCATCTTCTGCACGCCGACCATCCACACAGGCAGCGGCGAAAGCAGTCGGTCTTCGATCTCTTTCGTGTAACCGAATTCTAACGTCAACGGAAGCGCAACGGCCTGCATCGCCGACAGCAGCGTAGTCATTGCGATGATGCCCGGCAGAAAAACTGTTCCGTATCCCTCGTCGGCCTGACCAAGCATCGGCAAGATGCGACCGAAGATGAATAGGAAAAAGATCGGCTGCAAAAAATTCATCGCAAGAAAGGTCTGCCACTGCTTGAACGTGACCCAGATGTCTCGCCAGAGCAGAAACCAAAATGCAATCGCGACCATTGCCGCGCGATTGTGCAGCGGAGTTGAATGATCTGTTGAAAAAGTTGTCGCGCTCAATCTCTAATCCCCTTTCCAGTCAGGTGAATGAAAACGTCTTCAAGGCTCGGCTGCGCAAGATGAAGGTCCGCCAACTCCAGACCCGCATCCAGAATTATCTGCGCGGCTTTCACCGCTAACTCGCCGCTTCGTTCCGCGTACAGGCGAAGCATCGGCTCTCCGATTTCAGGCGGAGGCATTTGAGGCATCCCCGCGCCGGGTTTCGTCTTGCCTTGCGCGCCGCTCATCATGGCCACCATCCAGGCGGGCGGCCCGCTTGCCTGCGCTGCTGATTTCGCCCGCGCAGTTGTCCACTCGGCATTAGTTACGCCGGGAAGCGCGTGAACGCTCGCGAGGATGGCAGATTTTTTTTCTTCGGATAGAGGTTGTGAGAATCGGCGTGGACGCGAAGCTCTACGCGTGTGCCTGCAGGAACAAGCTTGCTCAAGTTCTTTGAAGTATCGAGCGCTAAAATCTTGCCGCGATCCATGATGGCTACGCGATGGCAGAGCTTTTCGGCTTCTTCCATATCGTGAGTTGTTAGCAAAATAGAGAGGCCGTTGCCATTGAGCGTTTCGATCATCTCCCAGAGAAAAAGACGCGCCTGCGGGTCAAGTCCCGTAGTCGGCTCGTCGAGAAACAAAATGCTCGGCGCGTGCATCAGCGCGCGCGCGATCAAAAGCCGCTGCGCCATGCCGCCGCTGTATTTGTCTACTTGTCTTTCGCGCGCTCTGCAAGTCCGAACTCTTTAAGCAATGCAAGCGCGCGCTCGTGCCGCTCGCGTCTCCCCATGCCAAAGTACGCAGCGTGAAACGTGAGATTTTCGATTGCCGTAAGCGAGCGGTCAAGGTTATTGCGCTGAGGGACTACGGCAATGTGCGGCTTTACGCCTACGGGGTCTCCGACGACATCAATTCCCGCCACGATTGCGCGCCCGCCCGTAGGCATTACGCGCGTTGTCAAAACACCGATTGTCGTCGTCTTCCCTGCCCCGTTCGGTCCAAGCAAGCCGAACACTTCGCCGCGTGTGACGCTGAAGCTTATGCCGTTAACAGCCTTGACGGGACTGCGCGGATATTGTTTCTCTAACTCCTCGACTACGATTATGGTTTCGGTCGTTGTTTCACCGGGAGCCTGTATTTTCTGAGACATTAAGCTTACGCCTTGTAGGGCTTCCTCTCGGTTTGTAAAAATTGTCGAACGAAGGTTTCCACTGTCGGGAAAAAATCGTAACAAAGAGATTGCGAAGAATAAAGAGCAGGAAGTCACGCAAGCTGTTCATGCATCCGCTTTGACCTCGCGCTCGATCAAACATATAATCGCGCTGCCTCGATTCATCCTATGAAAACCATGCAAAAGAAAGCGTCATTTTTTTCATGGACGCGCGAAGTCAGCCGCTATCAATGGCTGGTGTTGATGGTCGCGTGGCTCGGCTGGGTATTCGACAGCATGGACGGCACGCTTTATTCGCTCGTTCAGAAGCCTTCGATGATTGAATTGATGGGCGCAGGCACGAGCGATGCCGACATAGGTTTCTATAGCGGCATAGTTTTTTCCGTTACGCTCGCCGGTTGGGCGATGGGCGGAATCGTCTTCGGAATAATCGCCGACTACATCGGTCGCACTAAGGCGCTGGTCGCTACGATCTTGATCTACTCTCTATTCACAGGGCTGTCAGCCGTCGCGCAAAGCTGGTGGCAACTGGCAGCGTTTCGCTTCATCACAGGACTTGGGCTTGGCGGGGAATGGGCTGCCGGAGCCGCTTTGGTGGCAGAGGTGTGGCCCGACCGGCTGCGCGCGAAAGCAGGAGCGATACTGCAATCAGCTGCCGCGTTCGGATATTTTTTCGCCGCGTTGATTAATTTAAAAGTCGGGGTGATGAACTGGCGATACGTTTATCTTGTGGGCGCAGCGCCCGCCATATTCGTGTTGTTCATAAGAATGCTCGTCAAAGAGCCTGACGCATGGGTCGCAGCGCGCGACCGCCGCAAAGCTCGAAAAGCAGAGAGAGCGCGAGCAGAGGGCGAGCGCGGGCCTCAATCAGAGCTTGATCGGTTCACGCTCAAACAACTGTTTGGCCCGCAACTCAGACGCGACACGATCATCGCTTCGGCGCTCGCGTTCGTAGTGCTTTTGGTTTTGTGGGGCGCGACGATGTGGATACCCGCCGCAGTACGCGAGATGGCAATGCCTGAACCAGGGCTCGATACCAGTGGCGTGCAAAAATATCTTGCGACGCAGGCAAGCTATGCCGTGATGTTGCTCAACGGAGGATCGCTATTCGGTTATCTTTCGTTCGGCCCGCTTGCAGATCGTCTGGGGCGGCGCGCGGCATTTTTGATCTTCTTCATCGGGGGCTTGATTATTTTCCCCATCACGTTTCTGATGACGAGCAATTTGACACAGGTATTCATACTGTTGCCGATTGTCGGCTTTTTCACTCTTGGCATAACCAGCGGTTTTCCGATTTACCTGCCTGAATTATTCCCCACTCACGTCCGCACGACAGGCGTGGGGTTCTGCTACAACTTCGGGCGAATAGTGACAGCGGTTGGCGTGATCTTCGCTGGCTTGCTTGTAGGGGTCTTCGGCTCGACTGCGAAAGCCGCAAGCGCAGTGAGCATGTTTTATCTGCTCGGCATATTTCTTTTGATCTTTGCGCGCGAGACACGCGGCAAAAGCCTAGCGTGAAGTTTTTTGAAAGGCAAACGACGATGAAGAAAACAAACACGGCAATTTTATTTTCGATTCTCCTGATTGCGAGCTTGTCGCTCGAAACACTGGCGCAGGACAAAAAGAAGCAGGTCACAAACTTCATCAACACTATGAAGTCTGCGCGCGTGATCGAGTTGAATTTCATCTGGGATCGCAATTCACCTTTGCTGGGATTGAACCCGCCTTTCACGATAGGACTGCAAACAAGCCACAAGCAAACGAAAGGCATGATACCGGGCGGCATAGCCTTTGCCGCAGACATGATGTTTTTCAGCGGCCAGCATGGCTCGCCGAATCTGGACGCGCTCGGTCACATCTCGGACAACATGAAACTGTTCGGCGGAGTTGATGCCGCGACAAGCGAAGACGCGGCAGGGTTGCTGAAGCTTGGAATCGAAGCGTACCCGAAAGAGCGATTCGTCAATCGCGGCGTGCTGCTAGACGTTGCGCGATTCAAGAGTATGGACGCGCTCGCGCCGGGTTACGAAATAACCGCCGATGATTTGGAAGCGACGGCTAAGGCAGAAGGCGTAGAGATACAACCGGGCGACTCTGTGTTGATAAGAACAGGCTATGGCAAATTCTTCGAGGCAGACAAAGCCAAGTACATGGGGCTGAGGCCGGGGCCGGGTGAATCGGCTGCGCGATGGCTTGCGGGCAAGAAAATTTTTCTCACGGGCGATGATCAGATGACTTACGAAGTCTTTCCTCAACAAGGCTCCGTCTTTCCCTGCCACAGAATCCTGATCGCCGACAACGGCATTTATCTGGTCGAGAACATGAACCTCGAAGAACTGGCGAAGGCGCTCGCGGATATGAAAGTCTACGAATTTGTTTTAGTGCTCAACCCGCCGAGAATACGCGGCGCGACAGGCGCGGCGGCAAACGCTTTTGCTATAATTCCATAGTCGGGCGCGCAGGGCGGTGCACGTCAATGGAAAAGCGTAAACTGGCGATAATCGAGCAACACATTTTTGATTTGTTTCGCAAAGAAGGCACAAACAAGCTGCTGACAAAACATATCTTTGCCAGCGCTGTCGAATACTCAAACGCCGATCTTGTAAGAGCGTTTGAAGATATGGAAAAGAAGGGTCGCTTACTTGTTCGCTACACGGAAGAGGGCAACGATTGGATTCATCTCACGCCTGAAGGGATGAAACACGCCGAGCTTTCAAACAATGAAGGGCTTGAACAACCGCATGTGCTGCCTCATCCTCCTAAGAGTTCTACATGAAAATAACCATCATCGGCGGCGGGCCTTCGGGGTTGTACTTTGCAATCCTGATGAAGAAACTCGACCCCGCGCACCGCATCACACTCATTGAGCGAGACGGGCCGGACGACACTTTCGGCTGGGGCATAGTCTTTTCCGATCAAACGTTCTCTTATCTCAAAGACAACGATGAAGAGTCGTTCAGTGCGATCACAAGCGCGTGCCAGACGTGGGACAACGTTGATGTCGTTCACAAAGATCAGAAGGTCACGATTCGCGGCAACCGTTTTTCAGGCATTGCGCGGCTCGCGTTCTTAAACATTCTTCACCAGCGATGCCGTGACCTCGATGTTGAGTTGCGCTTTCACACCAACATCGCGGACGTAAAAGAGATTGAAGATTCAGACTTGCTCGTCGGCGCGGACGGAGCCAACAGCCTCGTGCGTCGAGCTTACGCGGACTTCTTTCAGCCGACGGTTGATCTCAGAAAAAACAAATACATCTGGCTGGGCACGCATCAATTATTTCACGGCTTGACGCTGATCTTCCGCGAAAACGAAGCCGGGGTCTTCATCGCACATTCTTACAAGTTCAACGAAACGACGAGCACATTTATCGTTGAATGCAGTGAAGACACGTGGGCGAACGCAGGCTTCGATAAAAAATCAGACGAAGAGACCTGCGCGTATCTTGCCCGCGTGTTCGAGAAAGATTTGAACGGGCACGAACTTCTCGCGAACAATTTCATTCGCTGGCTCAATTTTCCGCTTGTAAAGAATCATCAGTGGCATCACAAAAACATATCGCTGTTGGGCGATGCTCTGCACACTGCGCATTTTTCAATCGGCTCAGGCACGAAGCTCGCGCTCGAAGATTCAATCGCGCTCGCAAAATGTTTTGAAGCAGGGCACGGTGTAGAAGCGACGCTCGCTGAATTTCAAAGAGTCAGAAAACCCATCATTGATGCTTATCAAGACGCGGCTTATTCGAGCCTGCTGCTGTTTGAAAACGCGAAAGAAGAGATGCACTTCGACCCGTTGCCTTTCGCTTATAAGCTGATGACCCGCAGCAAAAAAATAGATTACGAGAAATTGAAGAAGCGCGACCCGGAATTCATTGCCGCTTATGACAAATGGCTCCGCTCATCCGCTGACAGATAACTGACAGCGAGGTACTTCAACCGCGATGGCGCGTGCTAAAATAATTATTCGCTGTTCATCATTCATAATTCATTGTTCATAATTTTCTTTTGATATGTGGCACACTGAAAAGCCGATACGTCATCAGATACCTGAAACTCGCTGGCCGACCGAAGAAGAAGCCGCGTGCTCATTGTTGTTCTCACCAGTTTCAGTCGGGCCGGTTACGCTCGAAAGCCGCACGTGGGTTCCCGCGATGGTTCCCTGGCGAGCGACCGAAGACGGGTTCGTCACCGAAAACATTCTCGAATGGTACGCCAGATTCGCCGAAGGGCGACCCGGCGCTATCGTAGTCGAAGCGACCGGCGTGCGCGATATAGCTAGCGGCCCGCTGCTTCGCATCAGCCACGACAGGTTTATTCCCGGCCTTCGCAAACTCGTAGAGGCTGTCAGACGAGCGAGCCGCAGCCACACGCGATTGTTCATTCAGATTATTGACTTTCTCGCCGTCAAACGCCGCCCGCCTAAAGACAAATATTTCCAGCGCTTCTTCAAATTAAAACGCCATCATCGCGAGTCGCTCGCTGAAATACTTGACGATGCAAGCTGGCTTGATATGAGTGATTTATACGTGCTCGGCTTTCTGGCTGATACGCAGGATGAAGTGCTCGAAAAAATTCTTGATGAGCGCGAGTTTGAATCATTGCGCTACGGCTACCGCGAGCGCGTGACCGACATGGACTTGCCGCACATCAGAGAACTGCCGCAGGTGTTGCCGGGCATTTTCGCAGACGCAGCCGCGAGGGCGCGCGAGGCCGGGTTTGATGGAGTCGAATTGCATTACGCGCACGCTTACACGATGGCCTCTTTTCTGAGCGCGAAGAACACGAGGGCGGACGGCTACGGCGGCGAGCGGGAAAACCGCGTGCGATTGCCCCTCGAAATTTACAGGGCGGCGCGCGAGCGCGTTGGTTATGATTACACTGTTGGCGTGCGCTTTCTCGGCGACGAAGTGATCGAAGGCGGCAGCCATCTCGACGATGCAGTTTATTTCGGCGTCGAATTCGCGCGCGCCGGGTTCGATTACCTTTCAGTCTCAAAGGGCGGCAAGTTCGACGACGCGAAGCAACCGAAAGTCGGCCACGCCGTTTATCCTTACACTGGCCGCAGTGGCTACGAATGCATGCCGACCGTGTTGTCGGACGAGCGCGGGCCGTTCGGTCGCAATGTGCCGCTTGCTACGGCGATCAAACGCGCAGTCAACGATGCGGGGTTTCGGACTCCCATAGTTACGTCGGGCGGCATCGCTACATTCGAGCAGGCTGAAAAGATTCTTCTGAACGGCGAGGCTGATATAATCGCAGCCGCGCGCCAGTCGCTCGCAGACCCTGATTGGTTCTTGAAAGCTAGATCAGGGCAAGGCGCGCAAGTGCGCCGATGCGTGTTCACGAATTACTGCGAAGGGCTGGATCAGATGCACAAACAGGTGACGTGCAAGCTCTGGGATCGCGCGCAGATGGACGAACCGGGAATCACTTTGAGCGAAGACGGTCGCCGCCGATTAGTTCCTCCGCGCGCAGACGGCTTGCCTGAAACGTAGCGTCAAGAGGCTGTCATGAAACAATGGAATAAAGAAGTTCTCAAACTGAAAAATAATCATAGTTGGAAAGCCAAGCCCGGCTACAGAATCTTTATCGCGGATAAGGGCGCTGTGCGGTTCGACTTCCCGGATAACTGGGTTGTTATTCCTGATGAGGATTCGATCAAGTTTCATGACGCAGATCCGCCCGATGATAATTGCCGACTGGCGGTTTCTTATGTTCAACTTGCGCCGATTGACTGGAGCGGCCTGCCCCTTTCGCAACTCGTTCAAACAGTGGTCGAAGGCGACGAGCGCGGCATCACTCATCAGAGCGAAATGCATGAAACAAAACGATCCGACCTTGAGCTTGCGTGGACGGAAATATCTTTCATTGACCCTGTGGAAAAACGCGATGCGCGCTCTCGAATCTGCCTTGGGCGCGGGTCGAACATCCAGCCGTTGATCACTATGGATTTCTGGGCGGAGGACGCGGAAAAATTCGCACCCGTGTGGAACGAGGTGCTGCGCTCTTTGCAACTCGGAATGTACGTCGAAGACCCGACGCGCGGACACATTCTGCAATGAACGCCTGTTGAAAAGGAGACGAAGCCGATGGCCCAAATGTCGCCGACCGTGACACTGCCGGATTACCCGGATGAAATACAGGCAGACCCGCGCGAGCTTTCATTCACAGAAGAACAATTGCTGAAGATGTATTCAGCAATGCGGCTCGCACGCACGTTTGAAGAGAAACTTGCAACGCTCTATCGCCAGGGCAAGATATTCGGCGCGGTCTATCTGGGCACGGGACAGGAGGCGACATCTGTCGGTTGCACAAGCCTGCTGGAACAAGGTGATCTGATGAGCATGGTCGCGCGCAATCTGGCGGCGTACTTTTATCGCGGCGTCAAACCTGAGCATGTGATGGCTCGCTGGTTCGGCAAAGATCAAGAGCCATCGCACGGGCGCGAGTTGGGATTGTTTCTGGCAGACATTGAAAATTACGGAATCGCCCCTTATCACAACGGCTCGATGGCAGCGTGGATTCCGACAGGCGCGGGCTACGCGCTTTCGTTCAAACTGCGCCGCCAGCCGAACATCTATCTCGCATTCACAGGCGACGGAGCGACAAGCCCCGGCGACTTTTACGAAGGGCTTAATTTCGCGGCGATTCACAAGCTGCCGCTCGTCATAATCTGCGAAGTGAATCAATTCGCATATTCGACTCCGCTCGAAAAACAGATGCCTGTGAAGAATGTTGCAGACCGCGCGCCCGCGTTCAACATCTATGCAGAAACAGCTTTTGGCAATGACTTGTTCACAGTGATCGAAGCGGCGCGGCGCGGCATCGATCATGCGCGAAGCGGCAAGGGGCCTGCGCTCATCGAATTCAAAACGTTTCGCAGGCGCGGGCACGGCGAGCACGACGATTGCGCTTATGTGCCGAAAGAGCTGAGAGAGTTCTGGGAAGCGCGCGACCCGCTCGCGATGTATCGCCGCTGGCTGGTCGAACGCGCTCGCGTCAACCGAGGGATGATCGTGCGAATTGATGAAGTCGCTGCCCGGCAGGTCGAACGCGCGGTCGAGTACGCCGAATCACTTCCCTTTCCGAAACCGGAAACTGTGACCGAAAGATTGTTCGCGCCATCACCGCACGACCCTACGCCCGAAGATCGCAAAAATAATTTCGAGCCTATTGAACAGACTACGATACCCGCGCTGATGGCCGCGCAGCATCAAGAAACAGGAGAACATTTTTAATTTTAGAATTATAATAGTTTGTGACTTAACTCACTTTTTCGCAGGAGAGCGTCGATATGTCAAAGGGCGATATTTTAATCATAGAAGATAATCGGGATATTCTTGATGCCGTGCGGTTGATGCTGGAAGGTGAGGGTTTCACCGTCATCGCTAGAGAGGATTGTGCTACGGCGATGAATTACCTGATGGAGAATAAGCCTGATGTGATAGTGACGGACTTGATGATACCGGAGATGACCGGGCTGGAGTTCATCCATCAGGTCAGAAGAATAACGAATTATGACCGCATTCCAATTATAGCGATGTCGGCGTATGACAGAACCTATCTGGCGGCAGCGGTTGCCGCAGGCGCGATAAAGGCGCTGCATAAGCCCGAAGACATGGACATTCTGGTTGATGCAGTGAAAGAAGCGCTTCCTCTGACAAAAAAAGAACGAAATTAAAATGGCACGCATCACATACTTACAGGCGATAAGCGACGCGCTGCGCACAGAGATGCGCCGCGACCCAAGCGTATTCATACTCGGCGAAGACATCGGCACATTCGGCGGCGCGTTCAAAATCACTCAAGGCTTTCTCGACGAATTCGGCCCGGATCGCGTGATTGATACGCCCATATCCGAATCGGGTTTCGTAGGCGCGGCGTGTGCTGCCGCTACGGTCGGGTTTCGCCCTGTGGTCGAATTTCAATTCATTGATTTCATAGCCTGCGCGTTCGATCAAATCGTGAACTACGCCGCAAAGTGCCATTACCGATGGGGCATCTCGATGCCTGTTGTCTTTCGCGGGCCGACGGGCGGCGGCATTCACGCGGGGCCTTATCATTCGCAGAACCCTGAAGCGTGGTTCGCGCACACGCCGGGGTTGAAAGTCGTGCTGCCCGCGACTGCAAAAGATGCGAAGGGACTGCTTACGGCTGCGATAAGAGACAACAATCCCGTTATCTATCTTGAGAACAAATTCCTTTATCGCCACTGCCGCGAAGAAGTGCCAGACGGCGAGCACGTAGTGCCAATCGGCGTTGCTGCGCTTCGCACAATCGGAAGCGATCTTTCGATCATCAGTTATGGCGGCACTGTTCATCACTCGGTCGAAGTAGCCAGAGAGCTAGAGAAAGAAGGCGCGTCGGTTGAAGTAGTTGATCTGCGTTCGCTTGCGCCGCTCGATAAAGAAACGATTCTGGAAAGTGTGAAAAAGACCAGCCGCGCGCTCGTTGTTCACGAAGCGAATATGACAGCCGGGTTTGGCGCAGAAGTGGCTGCGATAATCGCCGAAGAAGCGTTCGATTATCTCGACGCGCCCGTGATGCGTGTCGCATCGCTTGATGTGCCAGTGCCTTTCAGCCCGCCGCTTGAAATGGCTATGCTGCCTTCGGTTGATAAAATCATGAAGGCCGCGAAACAATTGCTCGCTTATTAAACCTCGTGTAGGGGCGACCCTCTGTGGTCGCCCCAGATTCATCTGTCGCTACTCTGGGGCGACCACAGAGGGTCGCCCCTACAGGGTCACATTAATAATGGCAAACCGGGACATTGCGCATCAGCGACTACATAATCAACACATTTCCAGAGCCGATTTTGAGAAGCCGAGCGATGTAATCGCGTGGTTAGGCGCTGCTCAGGGTCAGGACTACCTCGGCGTGCTCTGGGCAATCGGGCTTCGCATGCGGCACGCGACCGAAGCAAGTATTGAACAGGCGATTGCCGACAAAACCATTGTTCGCACGTGGCCGATGCGCGGCACGCTGCATTACGTAGCGGCGAAAGATATTCGCTGGCTCTTAAAGCTTATGGAGCCGCGCGCCATTGCGAGTTCCGCCTTCAGAAATCGCCAGCTTGAACTAGACGATGCGACTTTTAAGAAAAGCAATGCTGTGCTGGTTCGCAAACTCGAAGGCGGTAAACAACTGACGCGACCGGAACTCGCGTCTGCGCTTGAGCGGGCTGGCATCTCGACAGCTAATTATCGCCTCGCGCATATTCTGTATCGCGCTTCGATACTCAGGCTCATCTGCTTCGGCGCAAGGCGAGGCAAACAATTAACGTTTACGCTGTTCGATGAATGGGTGCCGCAGTCGAAGGCGATAGAACGCGATGAGGCGTTGGCTGAACTCGCAAAACGTTATTTTACGAGTCACGGGCCAGCAACATTGAATGATTTTATCTGGTGGTCAGGGCTGAGAGTAGCCGACGCGAGAGATGGTCTTGAAATGATCAAGCCACAATTTATGCAAGAGGTCGCCCGTGATCAGACATACTGGTTTTCTCAGTCCGCGCCGATCAAAAAAGATTCAACGAAGGCTTATTGCTGCCGCCCTTTGACGAATACACGGTCGCCTATAAAGACCGCAGCGCCGTGCTTGATCCGGTATATGCAAAATTGATGAATACAGGATACGGCATCTTTAAGCCTATCGTTGTTGTGGACGGCCAAATTGTCGGCGTCTGGAAGCGCGAGTTTAAGAAGAACTCGCTCGTGATTGAAGTAAGCCCATTCAACTCACTGTCCAAAGTCCGACCAACAAAAGATCTCCCGCGCCGCAAACCGCTACGCTAAATTTCTTGGCCTGCCTGCCGATGTTTCATTTGTCTAATCGGTAATGATGAAAAGGTAATGCGACGACTACCGCCGCGCCGCGTAGCGGCGGCTTGATTTTAGCCGTGTGCTTTAGCGCACGGTAAGCGAAGTTGATGAATTCGCGTCGCGTCAGCGACGACTGAATTCAATCGTCGCTGACGCGACGCGGGGATGATCGCTCATCCATACCCGGCGTTGAAACACCGGGCTAAATTCATCTGGCCGCTACGCGGCAGAATAATGCGGCATTACCTATTCACTACTATCGTCTAATCTTTTGCAAAGAACTCTGCGAGCAGTCCATGAAAATGATGAACGCCGTTTTCGCGCTTCACAGAGTAGCGGCCCGTTTTGTATGAACGCGAGCGCAAACCGCGCTGCACGGCTTCGCAGATTTGGATGTCTTCGATTTGAATCTCGTCGCTGAACTCAATCGAGCGGCGCATATTCTCCTGCACCTCACTCGCGTTCAGCGTCGCGGAAGTACCATTCAAAAATCGTAAGCGTCCGCTCAGGCCCAAGCGGCACGATTAAATTCGTCGAATAGTTGTCAGGATAAACATTCAGCATCAGGTTCGGGAATAACCAGAAAAATTGTGCTTCGTTGGTCTCGGCCATCTCATCGCGTCTTAGTCGCGCTTCTTTAGTTCGTCTGATTGGCGAATGCTGAATCGAGTAATAACGCCCCGTCTCTGTGCTGTAGTTTCCATAATCAATCTCGCGGTATAGCTGCGGGTGAACTATCGGAATGTGATAGCCTTCGAGGTAGTTGTCAACGTAGACCTTCCAGTTGCAGTCAAATTCCCAGTCTTTGCGCGCAGCGAATTTCATGCTCGTGAAATCGTGATGGATGAGCGAAGGCAGGTCTGCGAGCGTTTCGGCGAGCGGCGCGCAATTTCGTTCCGAGATTCACAAAGACGAGCGCCCCCCAAGTGTCAACGGCGAATTCGGGCAGGCAGTTCTCTTCTTTGCTGAAACATTCAACCCCGTCGAATTCGGGCGTGCCTAGCAACCGGCCATCGAGCGTATAAGTCCAGCCGTGATAGCCGCATTGAAAAACTTTGCGCTTCCCTTCGCCTGAAGCGACAGGCCCGGCGCGATGGCGGCAGACGTTTGAAAAAGCGCGCAACTTTTCATCCGCGCCGCGCGCTACTATGACGGGTTCGTCTGCGATGGTGGCGGTGAAATAATCGCCCGGCTCTGCCACTTGATCTATGCGCCCGACCAGATTCCAGGCGCGCGAAAAAACTTTTGCCTTTTCCTGTTCCAGGATTGACGGGTCTGTGTACCACTCGGACGGAAGCGTTGAAGCTCTCTCTAATCTTTTTTCAAATGAAAACTCAGGACTGCTCATCGCTCTCTCCCCTTTGTCCGCCTCCCTTTGATCTTGCCAGCAGTTTGAGCAAATGAAAAGTTGGGTAGCTCGCCGCAAGCAACGCGAGCGCGTAGAGGCTGTTTCGCGTATCGCTTTTAACCGCGCCCGCCAGAAAAGCAATCGAGCCTATAAGCGACAGACCCGTAGTCCACGGATAGCCCCACGCGCGATATGGCCGCGCGCGATCAGGCTCGCGCCGACGGAGCGCAAAGACTGCCGCGAATGAAACCACATAATTGAACACGAAAAAGAATGCCGTGACGGCCAGCACCTGATCAATCGTGCCTGTCAGAATGAAGAGCACGGTGATGATTGCGCTAATTAAAAGAGAAAGCACAGGCGTGCCGCCTTTGTTGACCTGCGCCACCTGGCTTGCAAAAAGTCCGTCGCGACTCATCGCAAACAATACGCGGGTCGCCATCAGGTAACAGGCGTTCACTGCGCTCAACAGCGAAACGATCATCAGCGAGCGGAAAATTTGATCTCCGTGCGCGCCAAAAATGACTTGAGCCGCCGCGCCTAAAGCGAGGTCTTTACCGGCCACTTCTGAAATCGGCAGAACATAAATCACAGCCAGATTAATGAGCAGGTAAATCGCTATGACCGACAGCACGCCGCCGAACATCGAGCGAGGAATGTTTCGCCCGGGATCGCGCACTTCTTCGGAAAAATAGATGACGCCAGTCCAACCATCGTAAGTGTAAATCACTGCTTGAAGCGCGAGTATGATTGACGCGAAAAGCGGCGCACTCGATGCGGGCGCGACAGCAATTGACTCTTCGGCTGCGCCTTTGCCGCCGAGCGCGAAACAGGCGACGATCAAAACCATGAAAGCCAGCGCCTTTAGCAAGCTGCTGATGTTCTGGGCCGCGCTGCCCCATCGAATGCCGCGCCATTGCAGCAACGCGAACGCTATCACGATGGCAAGCGCGATGCTGATTTTCGCCCGTTCGAGCGTGGGAAACAAAACGGCTGTGTATTGGGCGGCGACTAGAGCGATGAATGCAGAAGCTCCACAGGTCGAAACCCAATCGCTCCATCCGACTACGAAGCCTGCGTAATCGCCAAAGGCATAACGCGCGAAGATGTATTGCCCGCCTGAGCGTGGCAGCATCGTGCCAAGTTCGGCGACAGAAACTACTCCGAGCAACGCATAGATTCCACCGGCTATCCAGACGCCGATGAATAGCCATGAGTTCGGCAGATAAGTGGCGACGCTGCCGGGCGTGCTAAGGATGCCGCCGCCGATGGTGTTTCCGATTATCACGGCGAGCCCGAAGCCTACGCCGAGTATTTTCAGCAAGCGACCGCGCCTGGGGCCTGCCGGTGATGAAGGTTCTTTTACGGTTTGCAAATTAAACCCGCCGATTGAAAAATAACTGCCTGTGCTCGTTTATTATGTTGTTGTCTTTGAAAGTCCGGCCTGAGTGAAGCGCGATTATACTATAGTCAATCAGTAAATTTCACCCGCGTTTGGCTTTCATCGGTCAGATGGAAGCACATTTTTCGCACTTGCAGTTTCCGGGCTTAATGAATTCGCTCTAAATATTCTTTGCAGTAGTCGAGCGTGATCTCTTCTCCGGCTTCGATAACTCTCAACGACCATATCCAAATACTGTTGCCGGAAATAAATCCTTTTGAGTTTGGCTCGCACGAATGATTGATATAGCGTGCAAGGTTGCTGCGGGTGCTGCCGTCAATAACGCGATTCTCGTCAATTTCAAACAGGTATCTGCCGCTCGCTTTTTCTTGTTCTTCGCCCTTAAGATAGTGTGCCGGTGTATTCAACGATCCGTCTATTGGCTGGAATCCGTTTTAGCGCGAACAAGCCCAGTCCTGTGCGTGCGCGCTTAACGGCAAGACTCTGATTCTTTATTTGCATTTTATGAGTATAGCAGGTTTGCTCTACGGGATATGCGGCAGCAATTCGCTGATGAACGCGGCCAACTTTTCGGCGCACATTGCAGACCTCCGTCGCAATTCGATCAATCCCTTTCAACGCGCGAGGCCGCCAGATCAACGACTGAATGACCTTGCGCCGACTGACCCTGCCATCGCTTGTGCGGCAGCGATTGAAGTCTAACGGCAGGTCTTCGTCAAACGTATCGCTGATAGATCGAGCAATGAGGAAAGGAATATTCCAGGCTGCTGCACACGGAAGCGATTGCCGCCGATTCCATGTCCACCCATCCGATTTCATTCATAGTGAATTTTTCGGCAATTCGCCGCTTCGCTTTCGCTTCGCATACTATTTCGTCAACTGTGATGGCTACGGCAGAGCGAGCATTTTGAATCTGCTCGGCGAATTGAAAAAGCTGGCGAAGCGCTGGCATCGAATGATTCCGCGTAGCTACGAACGGCGCGAGCAATTACGATGTCGCCGATCTGAAGCAGGGGTGAAAGCGAGCCAGCAAATCCGATATTAATCACGGCTCGCGCGCTTTTTCTTTTCAAGCCAGGAGCGCAAAACGCGACTTGCGTTGCGCGGGCCTTCGCCCGTTTTAATCAACGCGAGACCCGAATGAGACTGGCGCGCAAGCGGAGCAAGCTCGCGCGCGAGCGCGGCGACCACAAGCACGGGAGTTGATTCTGTCTCAACGATTTGTGTAGCCATGCTCTTGAAACCACTCGACGGCGCGAGCGAGCGCGTGCTCGATTGGGTTTTGCGGCAAGCCAAGTTCAGTGACAGCTTTCGCGGAATCAAACCACATCTTGTGGCGCGACATCCGCACGCTTTCAAGCGGAACTTCCGGCGCGCGACGAGCGATATTGATAGACCAGAAATTCTCCAGCCGCGCATAGGTTTCGGCTACCCAGTGAGGCACTCTTGTCTTGGGCGACTGGACGCAAGTCACGCGAGCGAGTGAATCGAACATCTCTTTGAGCGTCAGGTTGAAGCCGCCGAGAATATATCGCTCGCCAATTCTGCCGCGTTCGGCTGCGAGCACATGCCCTTCGGCGCAATCGCGAACGTCAATCAGATTCATCCCTGTGTCCACATAGCCGAACATTTTGCCTTTGAGAAAGTCCACGATTATTTTTCCAGTCGGCGTCGGCTTGATGTCGAGTTCGCCAATAGGCGTCGAAGGATTGACGATGACGACCGGAAGCCCGCGCGCGGCCCAGCTTCTCACTTCTTCTTCGGCCATGTATTTGCTGCGCTTGTAGTGGCCTATCATGTCATCAATCGTCACGTGCGTCTCTTCATTGGCAGGGCGGGCATCGTCGTTTAAGCCTAAGGCTCCGACCGTGCTTGTATAAACGACGCGCTCGACCGATTCCGCGAAAGCGGCTTGCATCACGTTGCGCGAGCCTCCAACGTTGCTCTCGTACATCTCGCGCGGGTCGGCGCACCACAGGCGATAATCAGCCGCGCAGTGATAGACCGCGCTTGCGCCGCGCATCGCTTGCCTTAGAGAATCCAGATCGCGCAGATCGCCGTGAACGAATTCAACAGGTAAGTCTTTGAGATTATCTAAGCGGCTCGAAGGTCTGACCAGACAACGCACCTCTGCGCCTCGTTCGAGCAAGCAACGAACGAGGTGTGAGCCGACAAATCCCGTGCCGCCTGTGACCAGGGCTTTCACCTTTTAGTTCTCCGAGTTTTAAGGTCAATTCACCGCAGAGGCGCAGAGGACGCAGAGGCGGCACAGAGATAAAAAAATATTCTCTGCGAAGTCTCTGCGTCCTCTGCGCCTCTGCGGTGAATAGGCTTACTCAATGGCCCTGACTTATCCAGCCAGATTCCACATTGCCATGCGCATCATGTCGCGCGGGCTTTTGCGTAGCTCGAACATCGCCGAGGCTTCAAACCCGCTGTGCATCATGCAGTTCTGGCACATGCGGTCTTCGCGCGATTCCCAGTACGGCCAGTCCACGCCTGTCCAGAACTCGTCCCACGTTTTGTAATATTTCACGCCAATCAAATAGCACGGGCCTTTCCACCCGCGCGGCGTGCGCGTGACAGTGCTCCAGGGCGAGCATTTGTAGTCGCGCATCCCTGCTGTGAACTCCAGATACATGGGCGTTGACATCAAACGATATCGCTTCGACAACTCCAACACTCGCTGGAATTTGTTTTGAATCTCCTGGCGCGACAAGAATATATCGCGGTCTACGGATTCATATTGATAGCCGGGCGAAATCATCATCCCATCTATGCCGAGACTGGCTACGAGTTTGCACAAATCTTCTATCTCGCTCATCTCGGTCTCTTTGAAAACGGTCGTGTTGGTCGTGACGTGATAACCCAGCCGCTTCGCCTCTTTTATCATCTCGATTGCTTTGTCGAAAACGCCCGCGCGGTCGCAAACTAAATCGTGCGTCTTCTGCATTCCGTCGAGGTGAATGTTGATCGTCAGGCGCTTGTGCGGCGCAACTTTTCCGAAAAGGTTCTTGTCCAGCAGCAGCGCATTCGTGCAGAGATAGATGTGGCGTTTGCGCGCGATTATGCCTTCGATCAGTTCTTTCAGTTCAGGATAAATCGTCGGCTCGCCGCCGCACAGCGACACAATCGGAGCGTGAGATTCATCAACCGCTTGCAAACAATCCGTGAGCGACATTCTATCTTCGAGCTTGCCTGTGTGCCGCTCAATCGCGCAGCCCAGACACGCCAGGTTGCATGTGTAAAGCGGCTCTAACATCAACACCATCGGGTATCGCTTGTTGCCCTTCATCCCCTGCTTGACCTGATGTTGAATCGCGTCTGTCGTAATGTGCAATGGAAATCGCATTTCAATCACTCCAGCCCTGCCGCTTCGCGTACATTCCAAGCGCGAGCAGCGGGAAATATACCGCATAAAGATGGTAGCGCAGATAAAAGACTGTAGGAAAGCCCGTGCCTGTCCACGAATCATCTACCCACGAGCCGTCACTGCGCTGTTTATCGAGCAGGTACTCGATGCCGCGATGAAGCCCGTCGCTGTCATCGCCCGTTGCCATAAGTCCCATCAGTGCCCACGCAGATTGTGAAGGCGTGCTTATGCCCTGCCCTTTATATGCAGCGTCGTCGTAGCTCCTTGGCGATTCGCCCCATCCGCCATCTGCGTTTTGAATCGAGCGCAGCCAGCAACCCGCAGCCTGATACTGGGCTTCCCACATATCTTCGCCTATCTGCTTCAATCCGTGCAGCGCGAGCCACGTGCCGTAGATGTAATTGCAGCCCCACCGCCCGAACCACGTGCCGTCGCGCTCCTGCTCTTTTGCAATGTAAGCGAGCGCCTTCTGCACGACCCAATGATCGCGCCTGAAGCCAAGCGCCGAGAACGTCTCAAGGCCGCGACCCGTGATGTCGGAAGACGAAGGATCAATCATCGCGTTGTGATCAGCGAAAGGTATCTGCGTCAGAAACTGCTCGTCGCAGTCTTTATCGAACGATGCCCACCCGCCGTCTTTGTTCTGCATAGTCAGAGTCCAGCGAAGCGCGCGCTCCATCGCTTCACGCTTGCGCAGTTCGTCGCGCTGATCTGGAAATCGGACTTTGCTCAGTGACGTAAGCACCTGAAACGTGTCATCGACGTCAGGGTAAAACTCGTTGGCGTATTCAAAGTACCAGCCGCCGGGCTGGCCTTCGGGATTCTTCTCTTTCCAGTCGCCTTCTTCTTTCACTTCACGGTCTAGAATCCAATTCGCGGCTTTTAAAACTTCGGGGTGATCGGCGGGCACGCCCGATTCGACCATCGCGTTGAGCGCGAGCGCGGTGTCCCAAACGGGCGAAAAACACGGCGCGATTCGCAGCGTGTCGCCTTCTTCGATTTCCAGCTTTTCAAGCTCGCTTATTTGCGAAGCCGTCAGCGGGTGATCGTTTTCATAACCGAGACACCTGAGCGCAATTATCGAGTTGATGATCGGCGGGAAGATCGCGCCGATGCCATCGCTCTTTTCAAAGTGCTCGATCATCCATTGCTCGCACGCCTTCAACGCTTTCTCGCGCGAGGGCGACCATCCGCGCCGCTCGACCAGCTTAAGCGTTGCGTCGGTCGTGCTGAAAAAAGACTTCCAGAATCCGCGCCGCTTGTAGACGCGCGGCGAGTTTTCAACCATTAACTCTTTGATGTTTGCGCTCTGAGGCACTGGCAGGGAAGGCTTGATCGCCCACATCACCGAAAGCGGGACGACGATGCCGCGCGTCCACGAAGACATTTCATAAAGGTTGATCGGGACCGAGCGAGGCAGAAGAATAATTTCAGGCGGAACAGCCGGACACCTTTCCCAGGGGTACTGGCCGAAGATCGCCAGATAAATTCTGGTGAAGCTGTTGGTCGCGTCCAGCCCGCCAAGATTGCGAATCACTTCGCGTGCGCGTTTCATGTGCGGCGCGTCCGTCGAATCGCCCGCGAGCTTCAAAACGAAATAGGCTTTCGTCGAAGCGCTGACTTCCGGCGGGCCGCCTTCGTAGATCGCCCAGCCGCCTTCGGGTAGAGCTTTCTGGCGAATGTAGTTCGCAGCTTTTCGCACACGATCCGAGTCCGCCCGCCCGATGAAATACATCGTCAATATGTATTCGGATTCAAGAATGGTGTCGCCTTCAAGTTCGCCGCTCCAGTGACCATCCCTGTGTTGAATTTCGAGCAAGTAATTTTGTGCAGATTGAATCGCGCGACGGAGATCGTTTTCCAAATTCTTTTCAGCTAAAGCAGGTTTTGCTTGATTTTGATTCAGCATGGGAGCCGCCATCTAATCCTTTCGAAGCTAATTCTTATTTCATTCCTAGTATTTTCTTATTCGTTCAGGGCCGAGGCGCAGACCATTTGAAGTACAAAAGGATACTATAAAAGGCAAGGGCATTGCCATCGCAGTGTTTTTGTTTTTCAAACCATAAATCTTTCCGGGTGAAGCAATTCTTGCGGAAGCGCGAAGTGAACATTTTCGTCTTCGCCCATCTGCTCTTCGAATTCGGTCGCGCCCATCGCGCGAAGATGTTCAAGCACGCGAATGACCAGTTCTTCAGGCGCAGAAGCGCCCGCCGTTACGCCGACTACTACGGCGTCCTTGAGCCATTCGGATTTGATCTCTGTTTCGTCATTGACCAGATAGGCAGGCGTGCCTGCTACGGTCGAGACTTCGCACAATCGCTGCGAGTTCGAGCTGTTTTGCGAACCGACGACAAGCAACGCATCAACGCGGGCGGCCATCTCTTTGACGGCGTTCTGGCGATTCTGCGTTGCATAACAAATATCGTCTTTCGCAGGCGCTTTCATTTCGGGGAACTTGCGCTTTAAGGCTTCCGATATCTCCACCACATCATCTAGCGAAAGCGTCGTCTGGGTCAGACACATCACTTTGCTGGGGTTTTCGACTTCGAGATGTTCCACGTCTTCGACGCTGCTGACCAGTTGCATAGGCGCTTCGCCCATAGTGCCTTCGACTTCTTCGTGACCGGGATGCCCTATCAAAACGAGCGAATGGCCTTCGCGGGTGAAGCGAACGGCTTCGATATGAACTTTGGTTACAAGCGGGCAGGTCGCGTCAATAACGCGCAGGTCTTTGCTTTCGGCAAGCTCAAGGACTTGAGGCGAAACGCCGTGCGCGCTGAACACGCAAACCGCTCCGTCCGGTATCTCTTCGATACTGTCAACGAAAATGACATCGCGCCTGCTCAAGTTATCAACCACATAGCGGTTGTGAACGATCTCGTGAAAGACGTAGATGGGCGGCGGGTAATAATCGAGCGCGCGTTCGACTATATCAATCGCGCGAACCACGCCCGCGCAAAAGCCTCGCGGCTTTGCCAATATAACTTTTCTAATCGCCATTCGGTTAATCCTTGCTCATAATGAATTCAGATATTCAGCAGGCCGTCAACTCGGTGAAGCTGTTTGAGCTAAAGACACACTGAGATTATAGCAATGGGGCGCTGCTCACTCAATAACAGTACCGCCGACCTGCATCATCTTCCCACAGGTGCCGGGCGTGCGTCGCTGGCGGGCCGACGAGCTCGTCGGGCATGGTCGCCGCGAATGACCGACGCACTCCCGCGCGCCGTCGCGATTCGTCGGGCCCACCGCCGCCGGCAAGGGCGCGCTCGGGCGCGCCGTCGCCCGTGCGCTCGACCTCGCGGTGTTCGTCTGCGACTCGGTCAAGGTCTACCGCGGCCTCGACATCGGCAGCGGCAAGCCGGACGCAGAGGCACGCGCGCGCGTGCCCCACTTCGGCCTCGACCTCGTCGATCCCGACATGCCGTTCTCCGCCGGCGACTGGGCCGCGCATGCGCACGAGTGGCGGACGCACACGCGCGGCGTCATCGTCGGCGGCACCGGCTTCTACCTGCGTGCGGCGGCTTGGACCCACAGCGCCGGGGCCGATTTGTTGCACGAGCCCGACGCCGAGTCGGCCGAGCGCGCGGCCTTCGAGGCCCACTGGCGCGAGTGTGAGGCCGAGGACCCGGGCGCGATCCACCGCGCGCTCGCGGCAACCGATGGCGAGACCGCCGCGACCATCCATCCGCACAACCTCGTCCGGGCGCTGCGCGCCCTGTGGCTCTGCGATTTCCACGGCGCGCCCGTCTCCGCGGTGCGCAGGGCGGACCCGCCGCGGCCGCGCCTCGAGCTGATGCTCGTCGTGCTCGACCCCGGCCCGGAGGCAGTCGCCGCTCGCATCGAACGGCGCGTCGACGCCATGCTGGAGCGCGGCTTTTTGGCCGAGGTGGAGAAGCTCTCGCGGGCGGGTTACCATGCCGCCCACAAAGCGATGCAAAGCCTCGGGTATCGCGAGCTCCTCGACGTCGTGGAAGGGCGCTGCGACTTGCCGACCGCCCGCGCGGCGATCGTCGGCGCGACGCGGCAGTACGCCCGTCGTCAGCGCACGTACGTCCGCCATCAGCTGCCCGCGGCGCGCGTCGTCGAGATCGCGGCCCCCGAGGCGTGTCCCACGGACGAGATCGCCGCGTTCCTGTCCGCACGGCCCTCCGGGCCCGACAAGGCCGGAGGGCTGTCGTGACCACCAAGGTGCTGGAGTTCGAGCGGCCGATCGTCGAGCTCGAGGTCAAGATCCGCGAGCTCAAGCTCTTGTCCGGCGGCACGGGCGAGATGGCCGCGGAGATCGAGCGGCTCGAGGAGAAGGCGCGCCAGCTGCAGCGCGAGCGCTTCGCCGCGCTCACGCCGTGGGAGCAGGTCCAGCTCGCGAAGCATCCCGATCGCCCGTACACGCTCGACTACCTCGGCGAGATCACGACCGACTGGGTCGAGCTCAAAGGCGACCGCGCCTACGCCGACGATCCCGCGCTGGTCTGCGGGCTGTGTCGCTTCGACGGGCACACGATCGTCGCGATCGGCCACCAGAAGGGCCGCAACACCAAGGAGAACCTGCTGCGCAACTTCGGGATGGCGCGACCCGAGGGCTATCGCAAGTCGCAGCGGTTCTTCCGCATGGCGCAACAGTTCGGCCATCCGCTCGTCTGCTTCATCGACACCGCGGGTGCGTATCCCGGCATCGGTGCCGAGGAGCGCGGACAGTCCGAGGCGATCGCGACGTGTCTCGAGATGCTGTCGGTGTTGCGCGTGCCGACGCTGTCGATCGTGATCGGCGAAGGTGGATCCGGCGGCGCGCTCGCGATCGGGCTCACCGATCGCATCCTCATGCTCGAGCATTCGGTGTACTCGGTGATCTCGCCGCGCGGATGCGCATCCATCTTGTGGAAGGATCCCGAGGCGGAGCAGGCCGCCGCCAACCAGCTCAAGCTCACCGCGGTCGATCTGCTGAAGCTCGGCATCTGCGACGAGGTCGTGCCGGAGTCGGCCGGCGGGGCGCATCGCGGCCTGTCGCAGACGGCCGCGAGCATGGCCGAGGCGTTGGCGCGCCATCTCGCCGAGCTGCGCGCGAAGCCGATCGATGCGCTGCTCGCTGCCCGCTACGACAAGTTCCGTCGCATCGGTCACCTCGAGACCGTGCCGGTGCGATCCGTTCTGAGGGGCAGCGATGGGAACGCCGCCCTGGTCGAGCACTCCCTGACCGTCTGCGCCGTCGCCCTCGGATTCGTGCTCGTGCGGACGCTGCGTCGCGAGGTCCGCGGGCGCGGGTACGCGGTGTTCGTGGCCGCGCTGCTCGCGATCACCATCGCGGCGATCGTCCAGGGATCGCGCTTCCTCGGCGTGGTCGCGCTCGCGCTCGGATCGATCGGCGTCGGAGTGCCGTGGCTGCTCGAGCTCGCGGTGCGCTTCGCGTTCGCACGCGGCCGACTGCGCGGGGCCGTGCGGCTGTCGGGCCTGCGAGCGCTGCTCATGCCGGGGGCAGGGCTCGGCCGCCAGCAGGAGATCCTGCGCGGGCTCGCGCTGCTCGAGCAGGGCGGCGTCGACAAGGCGCTCGCGCACTTCCGCGGCCTCGCCGAGGATGCCGACGAGGACGAGGCGATGCTCATCCACGAGCAGATCGTCTCGATGTTGTTCTACGGGCAGCGCTGGGACGAGGGGATCGCCCACTACGAGGCGCGCTTCCATCCGCGATACGCCGCGCTCCGACCGGCGCTCGCACTCGGGCTCCTGCGCGCGTACGGAGAGTCGGGACGGCTCGACACCGCTGCAGGTCTGTTGCGCGCGCTCGAAGACGGCCCGGTCGGCACCGATCCGCGTGCGCTCGGGTTCATCTCGCAAGCGCGTCTCACGTTTCTCGCGTACGCGGGCGCGTCGCAGCCGGTGCGCGCGGCGTTGACCGAGGAACGCAGACGCGTGCTCGGGCTGTCACCCGCGAGCTCGGCGCTGTTGCGGGGCATCGCGCTCGCACGCGCGGGAGCGCCTTCGGAGGCGGAGATTGAGCTGCGCCGCGTCGCGGATCTCGCGGGCGCGACCGACGATTGGATCGTCGATGCGAGTCGGGCTTCGCTCGCGCGCGTCGGCGACGGCGCGGTCACGCTCGCACCGGAGCTCGGTCGCTATGTCGATGCCGTCGCGCAGCGACTCGAGGCATTCCTCCAGGCGGCGCCGCGATTGCGTCGCGCTCGTGCGGCCTGGCTCGCGCCGCTCGTCGCGATCGCGATCGTGCTCGTCGAGACGGCGCGGCTCGTGCTCGATCGCGGCGGTCTGGGGCTGCTCGAGCTCGGCGCGTTCACGCCCGAGCTGTGGACCGCGGGCTCGTGGGGCCGCGCCGCCGTCGGGCCGTTTCTCGCCGGCGATCCGCTGCTCGCGTTCGTCGATGCGTACGCGGTGTGGTCGGCGGGGGCGCTGATCGAGCGGGTCGTCGGTCGCGGGCGCCTCGTGCTGCTCGGGCTCGGGGCCGCTGGCATCGGCCTCGTTGCGATCGCCGTGCTCGAGCCGGCCAGCGCGACGCCGGTGTCGGGCGCGTCGCTGTTCGCGGCCGCGATCGTCTGCGGTGCGCTGCTCTTGTTGCCGCGCTCGCGGACGCCGGGGCTGCCGGCGGCGACGCGACGCGGGCTCGCGGTGCCGCTCGGCTGCGTGCTCGTCGTGCTGCTGCTCGCCGGCGGAGGCGGTCTGTTCGCGCTCGCGGTGCCGTGGGCGGGGCTGTGGGTCGCTGCGGTGTGGGCGGTGCTCGTCGTCGGCCTCGTGCCGACGCTGGGCCGGGTCGGCACGATGTTCGGGGCGGTCGGGACGGCGCTCGTGTTGCCGCTCGCGCTCGGCGTGCTGCAGGTCGGACGCGAAGATGCCGAGGCGTTCCTCGTCGCGCGACGCACCGACGTGCTCGACAAGGGTGGGGCGGTGCTGCGCTTGCCGTCGACGTTCACGGCGACGGACCACACGAGCGATCCGAGCCTGCCGCTGCCGCTCTTGCAGGGGCACGCCGATGGCCTCGCGGCGCGGGCGGGCGAGCTCGTGCAGGTCGTCGTCGGCGAGCGCGGTGACGCCGGTACGCCGCTGCCGCTCGCGATGGATGCCTCGCTGCGGCACCAGCTCGACGCCGTGTCGGGCGAGGTGCCGGCGGTGCTCGTGCGCCGCTACGCGCTGCTCGGCGGCGATCCGTCCGTCTTGCGCGCGTTCGTGCTGCGGCGCAACGGCGAGGACATCGGCCTCGTGGTCGAACGCGACCTCGACGACACGCACACGGTCGCGCTCGTCGGGGCGCCGGCCGGCGCGCTCGCGCACGGCCGCGGCCTGTACGCGGCGATCCTGTTCGATGCGCGCGTGCGTTAGCCGGAGCTTCTCAGCGAGTTTCGCTCGCGGCTGCGTCCATCGCTTTCGCGAGCGCGAAGTCGCGGTCCGTGATGCCGCCGGCGTCGTGCGACCAGAGCGCGACGTCGACCTTGTTCCACACGTTCGACCAGTCCGGATGGTGATTGAGCTTCTCCGCTGCGAACGCGCAGCGCGTCATGAACGCGAACGCGGCCGGGAAGTCGACGAATGCGAACTGACGCCGGAGCTTGCCGTCGTCGTAGCGCCACCCGGGCAGCTCGCGAACACGGCTCTCGATCTCGGGATCCGGAAGCGGGGTCGGCATGACGCGCAGCCTACCGCGCGCCGCGTCGGCGTGCGTCCGAGGGCGAACAGAGGTCTGTCGAGGGTCGAGCGCACGGAAGGCGTGCGTCGGAGGGCGAACAGAGGTCTGTCGAGGGTCGAGCGCACGGAAGGCGTGCGCCCGAGGTCGAACAGAGTTCTGACGAGGGTCGAGCGCACGCCTTCCGTGCGCTCGCGGGCGAACAGACGCCTGACGACGGTCGAGCACACGCCTTCGGTGCGCTCGAGCTCGATCAGGGTTCGATCGAAGGACAGCCTACCGCTGGTAGCGGAAAATCCGGGTGCCGCCGTGGATCTCGAAGATGAAGCCGAAGCCAACTCGATCTTGCCGTTCTTGCCGACCAAGCCCGGCGGCGGGTTGGCGAACGGAGCCGCCGTTCGCACCGCGCGGATCGCTTCCTCGTCGAGGTAGTCGACGCCCGACTCGCCGCCGGTGTCGAAGTCCACGCCGTGCAGCGAGCCGTCGGCGTTCAGCGAGATGACGAGCTTCGTGCGCCGCGTCTTCGTGCCGTAGACGCTGCCGTCCGGATCGCGGGCCGCATGCACGACCTCGGGATGCCAGTGGTTCGCGACGCCGTTGCGCACGCGATTGAAGAACGACGCGAACTTCCAGCGCTTCGAGTTGAGGATCGTCTCGTTGCCCTCTTCGATCGAATCGTCGAGATCGTCGAACGTGCCGGGCTCGCCGAGCGACTTCATCAACGCCTGCCGCGTGCCCGGTGAGCCCGCGGGGCTCAAGCTGCCGAGTCGTCCGCCGGCCCGCGGCAGCTCGCTCGAGCGACCGAGCGGATTGTCGTCTTTCGAGTCCGAGGCCGAGTCGCCGTCGTTCGCACCGGGCAGGAGCGAGAGCGCCTTCGCGGTCGACGTCGCATCGCTGGGGCTCGTGTCGCGCGACTCGCCGTGTCGTCCTTCGGGTCGATCGCCGACCATCGACGGCGGCCCGCCGGGCTGCGGTCGCTGGTCGGGCGCGCGCGTCTCGTGGTCCGTGCGGCTGTCGAACTCGGACAGGTGCTCGGTGTCGACCTCGGGCGGACGCTCGTCGAGCACGCGGTCGAGCTGCACCAGCTTGCCCTCCTCGTCGAAGAGCGGGCGCAGATCCTCGGGATCCTCCTCGCGCGACTCCTCCCGCTCGTCCATGAGCGCGACCTCCATGACGCCCCCCGCCGGCGGCACGCGCGAGCCTCCCGAGCCGGCGATGAACACGGCGGAGAGCGGCCACAACAGCAGGTGCGCGACGACGGAGACACCGAGTGTCACGCCGAGGGTCAGCCATCGCTGCCGCTGGGAGGAAGGCGCGGACACGCGTCGGTCAGTATAGCGCGGCCCGCCGCTGCGGCCGCGCACACGGCGCAAATCCATCCCTATCCTGGGGCTCCATCTCGCGGTCGCGCGACCGCGCGCCGGCCGTCAACGCGGCGCGTCGCCCTCGTCTTCGCTCTCGTCGTCCTCGTCCTCGTCCTGATCCGCGTCCTCGTCGCTGCCCGGCGGGAGGCTCTCGAGGATGCGCTTGAACTCGGGATGGTTCGGCAGCATCTGCAGCGCAGCGCGGCACACCTGGCCCGACTCCGAGAACATGTTCGCGTCGCGCAGGCACGCCGCGAGGCTCACGACCGGCTCGACCTCGCGAGGGTTGAGCGCGACGATCGCCCGCAGGTGCTCGACCGCGTCGCGCGGCCGCCCCTGCTTGGCGCAAGATCGCGGACCATGAGGTTTCTGATCTCCGCGTCGTTGGGCCGCAGCTTCACCGCGTTCTGCAGGTGGCCGAGCGCCGCGGTCGTCACCGTCGGACTGCCGCACCGCGAGCGCGAGCATGAGGTGCGGCTGCCAGAAGCGCGCGTCCTTCTCGATGATGAGCCGCAGGAACTTCGCAGCCTCGACCTGCTTCTTCGCGTCGCTGGTGCGAACCTGCTCGATCGCGGCGTCGTAGCGCTCCTCGAAGTCCTCGACGTCGAGTGAGCGGCGGCGCGCGAACGCGTCGTCGTCGAGCGTCCTTCGAGGGAGCGAAAGCAGCCGCTCGAGGTAGTTGTGGGCCTTGGCCGGGTCGTCGCCGTCGAGGTACAGCGTCGCGACGTAGCGCAGCACCGTCGCATCGGTCGGGTGCTTCTCGGCGGCGCGCAAGAGCAGGAGCGTGGCCTCCTCGTTCTTCTCCTCCTCGTGCAGGTCGAGCAGGATGTCGAGCGTGCTCTTCGAGAGCGTCGGCAGATCGACGGCGGTGCGCAGCAGCGACAGCGCTTCCTCGCGATCCTCGCCCGCCGCCGCGCCGCCGTCGCGATCCCACAGCACGTTCGCGAGATCGCCGAACGCGCTCGGCACCTTGCCTTCCTCGATCGCGCGGCGCAGGAACGGCTCGGCCTCGTCGAACTGATCGTGCTCGAGCATGAGCGAGGCGAGCCGCGCGATCACCTTGGGCGACTCGTTGCCGTGCTCGACCGCGAACTGGGCGACCTTGAACGCGTTGGCCTTGTCGCCGGCGTTGCGCAGCGTGTCGACGAACTGGATCGCGACGCCTTCGTGGGTCGGATCGAGGTTGAACGCCTGGTCGAACGCCTGCACCGCGGAGCCGAGGTCGCCGAGGCGGCGCAGCACGGACGCGAGGTGGTGGAACACGCTCTGATGCCCGCGCGCTTCTGCGCCGCGATGTTGAGCGCCTGCAAGGACAGCGGATCGCGCTCTGGTCGATCGGATTCGCGACGAGGATGTCGGTCATCACGTGCAGCGCCTGCATCGCGCCGTCCATCTTCGGATCGCGGTTGATCGCATCGACGAGCG
>CAVSDJ010000003.1:0-533665 GCA_963726785.1 Blastocatellia bacterium | reverse complement strand
CTGTAAACCACTCGGCGAATTTTTCTATGCCCGCCTCGATTTTTGTTTTAGGGTCGTAGCCCAGCAGCCGTCGCGCCTTGTCAATGTTGGCATAAGTGACAGGCACGTCGCCCGGCTGCATCGGCTGGTGCTCTATAACCGCGCGAAGGCCTAGAGCCTGTTCGAGCAACTGGATAAGGCGGCGAAGCTCTGTGGTTTCGGACTCGCCGAGATTAATCACTTCAAACTTGCTTTGATCATAATTCATCGCGGCCACAACGCCTGAGATGATGTCGTCAATGTACGTATAATCGCGCCGCGTCGAGCCGTCACCATACATTGGAATCTTACGGCCATCAGTAATCAGCCGCGCGAATTTATGAATCGCGAGGTCCGGCCTTTGTCGCGCGCCGTAGACCGTGAAGAATCGCAAACACACAACGCGCATTTCGTAGAGATGACTGTAGACGTGACAAGCCGCTTCGCCCGCAATCTTCGTCGCGGCATAAGGCGAGATCGGCTGACTTATTGAATCGTCTTCGGAGAAAGGGACTCTGGAATTCACGCCGTAGACTGAACTCGAAGAGCCGAAGACGAAGCGCGGCACACCCGCGCGGCGCGCGGCTTCGAGCAGCGCGTATGTTCCGCTCACGTTCGTCTCTTCGTAAGCCATCGGACTCGCGAGCGACGGGCGCACGCCTGCGCGCGCAGCAAGATGAACGACGCAGTCGAACTTCGAGCGGGCGAACAACTCTTGCATCGCGTGCGCGTCTGCGATGTTCGCTTCAACCATCTCGAATCCGTCGCGTTCAAGATAACGATTGATGTTTGCGCGCTTGATTGCCGGGTCATAAAAATCGTTAAAGTTGTCAACGACCGTCACGCGAACGCGGTCGGCTTCAATCACGTCCCCGCTCATCAAATAATCAACAAGATGACTGCCGATGAATCCCGCTCCGCCCGTGATGAGAATGTTTGTCATATTATTTATTAGCGATGATCCAAAGGTGCCATCCCATCAATCGCCCCAGCTTGCGTTCCACTGAGCGCGGCAACAGTCGCCCTAGAATCGGAATCCATCGCTTGTTTAAGAAATGAACTTCGGTGCGAACCTCTCGAAATCGCGAGAACATCATTGTGACCTCGCGCCGCGTGTACGCGCGGGCGAGTGGATTGCCTGCGCCGTCCGTGTTCTGATTCAAAAACTCGTCGCGTTCGAGTAACTGCTTCGGGTTGTTGCGATACATTTGTTGAAGCTTTTGCAATCGCTGTTCGTCTTCGCCCGTGAGTTTGTGAACCAGCTTTGGCCCCCAATTAAATCCCAGCATCTTCACTCCCAATCGCCTGAGCGTCATGATGTTCACATAGTAGTTGTAAGAGTTTTTGTGATAAAGCATCACCATCGCCGTGCCGCCGGGTTTGAGAACGCGATGCGCTTCACAAATCGCGCGCTCGGTGTCCGGCGTGTGGTGCAACACTCCGTGAGAGTAAAACAGATCGAAACTGTTATCGGCGAAGGGCAGCGCTTCGCCGTCCGCGACTCTGAGGTCTGCCGTCAAATGCTCGAACGCGAATCTTTTTCGCACAAGCTCGATTGATGCTTCGGTCAAATCAATGCCGGTGTAGCGCGCGCCCGCTCGCGCGAAGTTGACCGCATCGGTTCCCAGTCCGCAGCCGACTTCCAGCACGTCGCGGTCGTGCCAGCGGTCGAAGCCGATAACTTCAGGGATGTGCGATTCGGTACGGTAACGATGCCGCTCGACCGCATCAAAGAATTCGCGCGAGCCGATTTCCGCCTCGGCGAACTTCGTCCCGCACGGGTTCGCCTGCCAGAAATCGTGAACGCGAGTTTTTAAGTCTTGAGCCATGCGATTAATCAATAAATGTCCGGTGCCAGAGTTCGAGCGTCAGCAGTTGAAATATCTTCAAGTTGTTGTCCTCGCGCCCTGAAAGGTTCTCGTCAATCAAACGCCTCACGCTTTGATAATTGAAATAACCTCTTTGATTGATATTCGACTCCGACAATAAATCTTCGACCATATCGCGCAGGTCGCGCACGAGCCACGCGCGAACGGGCGCGCTGAAGCCAGCCTTTTTGCGGTGAATGATCTCGCGCGGCAGCCACGCTTCAGCCGCGCGCTTCAAAATATGTTTCCCCGTCAATCCTTTGAGCTTCAACCGCGCAGGCATTCGCGCCGCCAACTCGATAAGCTCGTGATCGAGCAGCGGCACGCGCACTTCCATCGAAGCCGCCATGCTCGTTTTGTCCGTGTAAGTCAGATTCAAACAGGGCAGGAAGGTCTTCATATCAACGTAGAGCATCTGGTTGATAAAGTCTTGGCCGCTGACGCGATCAAAATATTTCCGGTGCTGCTCGTAAGCATCAAAGCCGCTCGCGGCCTCTTCGAACTCGCCCGTATACATCGCGCGCTTTTCGTCTTCTGTGAAGTAAGTTCCAAATCCCAGATAGCGTTCTCGCTCAGGCAGCGCAGCCGACCGCGCCAGCTTCTTCGTGTTTCTAAAAAGCGCCGTGAATTTTCCGGGCTTTGCGCCGGGCAGCGCCGCAACAACGGGCTTTGAAAGAAACGGCGGGATCAAATTATATGCTTCGGCAATCTTAACCGCCGCGTGTCGAGGATAACCCGCGAACACTTCGTCGCCGCCCATCCCTGAGAGCAAAACCGTGAGCCGCTCGCGCGCCGTGCGACAGATCAAGTAGCTCGTGATGATGGCAGGGTCTGCGACAGGCTCGTCCATGTGATAGACGAGTTTGGGCAACAATTCCATCACCTGCGGTTCGAGATACTGCTCGTGATAATCGGTTTGAAATTTGCGGCCAACGACGCGCGCGTACTTAACGTCGTCTTCCAGTATGTCGTAGCGGAGGTCTTCTTGTTTGAATCCGAAAGTGTAAGTCGTGACCTTCTGCGTTGCGACTCCTGTCATCAAGGCGATGATGGTTGATGAATCAAGCCCGCCCGAAAGGAACGCGCCGAGCGGAACATCCGAGATCATCTGAGCGCGCACGCTGCGAGTAATCTGTTCGCGCAGCCGTTCAGCCCATTCGGATTCGGAAATACTATCGTCTTCATCAAACGCGATGTCCCAATACTCGAACACTTCGGCTTTGCCGTCGCGATAAACCAGATAGTGCGCGGGCGGAAGTTTCCGAACGCCGCGAAACACCGTCTTCGGGTCGGGCGTCCACAAAAAAGTCATGAACTGATCGAGCGCCGAAAGATCGACCGCGCGATCAAATTCCGGAATCGCGAGCAGTGATTTTATCTCGGAAGCGAACGCAAACCCCGCAGGCGTGTCTGCATAATAGAGCGGCTTGATGCCCAGTCTATCGCGCGCAAGCAGCAGAGATTCATCGCGCGAATCCCAGATTGCGAACGCGAACATGCCGTTGAGGCGCGAGAGACACGCGCGACCCCATTCGCGATATGCGTAGATGATTACTTCCGCATCCGTATCTGATTTGAAGACGTGGCCGCGCGATTCAAGCTCTCGGCGCAGTTCCTTGAAGTTGTAAATTTCGCCGTTGAACGTCAGCCATATTTGATTGCTACGATCAGGCATGGGTTCGTGACCCGCAGGCGACAGGTCAATGATCGAAAGCCTTCGATGTCCCAGCCCCACGCGCTCGGTCGTTGATGTTTCGGCGATGTAGACGCCTTCGTCGTCCGGCCCGCGATGCGCCATTCGCGCAAGCATACTTTTAATTAATTGTTCATCGGCCTGACCGACTACTCCGCAGATGCCACACATGATTTATTTCTCAGCATTAAACCGTTGAAGTCTTAAACTCGACACTTGGATTATATGTGGGCCGAGCGTGGCTATCCAGTCGGTGTAACTGTGGAAGGGTAGATCCTTTTAATCAATCGGATTATCGCTTCGCCTTATTCTTTAAAGCATTGAGAGAGATTTGAACACTCTTGATTCGAGCTTCGTCATTCGTTTTCTGGAAAATATTGAGAGCCTTGTTATAAGAATCATTTGCTTCCTGGGTCTTGTTCGTCTTGGCGTGAACCTTGCCAATAAAACCGTAAGCTCTCCCCTGCCCAGTAGGATCGTTCTCGGCCTCGAAGAGCGGTAGCACTGATCGAAAAGATGCAAGAGATTCATCATACAGTTTTAGATAATACTGCATTTCGCCGATAATCATAAGTAATCCAGCCTTGTTTTTGCTGTCACGTGGGCTCTCGTAAATCAGAAGCGCTCGATTGTAATACTCCAATGCTTTCCGATAGTTTTGTTCTATTGCCGAGGGATACCTTAAATCAAAGATTTGGAGTTGACTTGCTTCCTTAAAGTAAATATTCCCAATAGTTTTAAGAGTATCTGCTTCTTCTTTGTGCTTGCCGTCATTATTGTAAACACTGATGGCCTGTTCGAACATCTCAGCCGCTTCAGGCTCATTGTGCTGTTGCTGATAGCTCTTTCCAATCTTGATTAGCATTGATACAAATGCGGCCTGTTGTTTCTGGACCTGTGTTTGGTTTTGAGCCTGCTGTTGGATCAGGCGTTCAAACAGCGGCACTATTTGTTCGTAGTACTTGATAGGATCACTCTCGATCTTTTTCCCATTACAATTGAGGGACTCAAGCCATTCATTCATAGCTTGGTTATCTTTAGCGTCGCTCAACGCACTGTTAATAACATCCCTTATCTTAGATAGAATCGAAATCTGCCCTTCGAGATTCTCTGCTTTTTCATAATCTCCCAGGGCTTCACAAAAATAACCTATCGTAGTTTTAGTGCTTTCTCTAATATCTATCTTTTCTATATTTTGGTATTCATATAATTCTTCGTCATTAAAGCGTATACCTTTGTTATCTTTTTTACCGAGAAACACGCCGAGTTCGGCTAAGGCTGCGGCTGAACCGTCAAAATCACCTCGCAGTCGGTAATTGTCTATTGCTTTATTGTAGTATGCGACACCCTCCTGTTGCTGAGAATCACCTTCCTGCTTGGTTTGACCGATCAGCATTCTACCGAGTTCTGTGTATGTGTGAGCGACTCCGTCAGGGTTAGGAATGTTTTCGTATTTATTAATCGCGTCGAGGAAAGTCTCACGAGCCTTTTCTATGTCGACCCTCTCTAGATATTTTGTGGCTTCCCTGTGCGCCTGGTCCGCCTCCTGGGTCGCTATTGCTTTCCTATTCGTTATGAAGGCGTAACTGGCAGCCGTCAATGCGAGCATCATCAGGACTAAAAAGACCAGCATAAATCTGCGTATCCGCCTGGCTTCTTCGATTTGCTTTTCCAATTCGCGTTGGTGGGCACCGGCCTTTTCTTCTAACTTCTTTCGCTCTCGCTCGGCTTTCTCCTTTTGTAATAGTTCGGCCTCTGCCGCATCTCGCTCGCGCTTCTCTCTGCTTTCGTCGAGGAAATCCATCGCGCGAGCGAATTCGGGATGATAACGCTCGCCCCAGGCTTGATTGGGCTGGCGCTTCTCCTTCCAGTCCAATGCAAGTTGTAGTGCCGGGTCGCTCAAGAGTGAAGCTTGTGTCGGATAGCGGACTGCTTCACCAGCTAATCTCAAATAGAGTTCTCTGAATTCAGCTTCGTCGTCCAGCCATTTGCGCAGCGTTTCCCATTGGCGGATGAGACTTTCGTGAGAAATGTCAACGAGCGGATCTCCTTTGAGCCGGTCTTCGGATAGAGTGAGGAATTCTCGATTATTGCTACGGAAACGCTGGATAATCTCCAGCACTTTTTCGCGGCTGGCACCAGTGATGGCCTGTAATTCACTCAGATGTGCGGGCCTGCGCCCTCGGCGTCCTCTGGCATCTATCTCGGTAAGAGCCTGAAATATGCGCTCCGTGATAATCATCTCTTCATCGCTCATACCGCTCAAGGCTTTATCTGCATCTTGAGAGAGAGCGTCCTTGATTGTCCCAACAGCTTTATAGTGATTCAGATCTATAGAGCCATTTTTTTCTTCCCGCCATTTTTCCCATGTGCGCATCAAGGCATGCTGCATTACCGGCAATTGATCAGGCTCTTCGCCTACGTCATTCAGCACACGATCTAAGAGCCTCGACGCAATCTCTTCTCCATACAGCCGTATGGGGCTTTCAATAGCCTCTTGACGTTGCTGACGGGTGAGACGGGGCACAAGATACTGGCTGCGATTCATGGCTTCCGGCAGCCTGTAGAAAGCATCACAGTCGCCCAGAAAGTCCGACCGCATGGTCATTACGACATAAACTGGCAGAGCCTGCTGCTGCGCCAATCCCAGCATGATAGAAACAAAATCGGCAGCTTCGGCGCGGCGCTTTTCTTTATCATCTGCTTCGACGTGTGGCGCATCTTTATCTGCGTAGAAACCGAAACGAAAAATCTCTTCGAATTGATCAATAAGCAAGAGGACGTTGGTATCGGATTTTTCCAGGTGCGGCGTCAAATAATCAATGATGGCTTTCAAGCCAGAAATCTCAACAGCCTTTAGCAGAGCTTTGATACGTTCATCAGTTGCTTTTTCCGAGAAAGCTTCCATCAGGGCTATAACGAGATTTTGCAGTGGTGAATCACCGGGCCTCATTATCGCCATGCGCCACTCATCGCGCCGTCCAACAAGAAAGCCTGCCTTCAATTTAGGTATAAGCCCGGCCCGGATCAGCGATGATTTCCCGGACCCTGAACTTCCGACGACAGCCAGGAAGTGCGTGCTGTGTAGTTGTTGTAAAAGTTCAACAACCTGCTCGCGTCGCCCAAAAAAAAGAAGCCCTTCCGTACTCAGAAATGGACGCAAGCCGACAAAGGGGTTTGCCGAACTGTTGGATGAAGATGTTTCTTTTGAGTTTAAGGGAGTGGGATTCAGTTCCATTGGTTACTTTCCTGCAAATGTGTCCAGATGAATAGCTAACTTTTCCGGTTTATCGAATAGAACTACCTGTAGACAATCAGGAAAAACTCCCAGGCTAGCCCGTCTATCGTTCCCCTGACCATTGACCGGGGCCATGTAGATTCCGAAAAGTTTCAAGGGGCATTTGTCGGTAATGGCTATATGCAACGCGGAGAGAAGTCGTTCGCGAACCCACTCGCTCGCAACCTGACCGAAAATAATGATCAGTATACTTACCTGCTTTAGCGCTTCTTGAAAAGACGCGATGTTCTTTTGTGGATCATCCCCTTCGTGACTGAAGGAATGCCTAACTTTTCGTTCGAGAAGGAAATTGCCTAATTCGAGCGCGTAGAGTTGATCTTTCCTATGTGTGTCTACTAAAGCGGCGGAAGGCGATGGCTCCGATTTTTTTTCTTTTGACTTTATTTCGTCAACTTGCGCCAAAATCTCGCGCGTGATTGAACTCGTAGACTCCCGAATTAATCTGTAATTGGTTATTTCCCTGTCGCCATTTTCCAAGTGAACCAGAAAATTTTTGTGTCCCTCATCTTCAACGGTCTGAAGATCGAGCGTTTTAGGTATCCAGATCAATTGCGTTTTGGCATGTTGCCTGCCTATCTCAACCTGCTTCTGGTAATAATACTTACTTGGCTCGTCTACCACTTCCGTACCCGCCGCGCCATTAAGCAGATGAACTGATAGCTTCGCCTTTTTGATCTCAGCCGTAACTTTTTGTTCATGCTCTCTGGCCGTATGGGGGTGGGGGAGTATCGGTAACGACTTGCAATCCGCTTTGGCGCAACTCCTCCACCACGCGCTTTCTGGTATAACGCAGCGCACCCTCGGCGTGCGCCAGAAATATCGTGAATGAGTTGTCTGTAGGCGTTGCAACTTCTGGAATAGGAGGAACAGACTCAATAACCTTTTTGAAGTCTTTCAGTGTCGCCTCAATCTCGTCAACCAGTTTCCGGAGTTGTTTCTTGAAAAGCTTGTGCTTTTGATCTGAGGGGCGTCCGGTTTGATTTGGCCCCTGAGCGTCATGAAATTTCAGTCCACTAGTCCCGGCAAACTCAGGAGGCCACTCCTTAGGAGGAATGTTATTCAGTAGAATGTTGAACAGCCGCGAGTTGGTTTCAAGCTTTAAACCATACGCGTCGGCCTCCGCATGCCGATAAAACCATTCCAGTTCTTTTGAACAATAGCTTTCCGAGTTAAGATACCCTGTGGAAGTAAGAGCCAGGAAAAGCCCCGATCTATTAATGTGGTTCTGAATTGCTTCATCGAAATACGTGCTGCCGCCTATTTCGCGCGTATCGCGCCATATCTTAATGACACCAACCCTGCCGAAGCGCTGCGAAAGTTCGAACTCCAGGTGTTCATGAAAGAGAGTGACCCAACCTTTGTCTTTATCGGGATCGGGAGGCTTCCGATCATCTATGCGGGCATAGCTGATAAAGATGTCGTTTTTGAATGAGGATAAATAGGCCATAATCTTGCTCCTGAGTCTCTTCTTTTTCTTACATTGCCAGGAATGCCAGCTATTACTGGTCTGACCCTATCAGTCATTAATCAACGTATTGTTCAGTTTTCAATTCCGGGCCTGACCTTCGTATGAGCCTGTTTACAACCTTACAGGTCAGTTGCAGTGGCGTAATACTAGCCACAGTATAAAGTATTTTCAAGTACCTTTTGGTTGGCGTCTTGTTAATGGCCTCAACTTCTCGCCAGCGCGCTGCCTTCAGTATCTCTTCAGACGGCGGTCGCTCGTTGACTGCTCTTGTTATGATGCTGAAAGGGATCTCTGATTCAGAGGGCGGGTTCGTAGCTCGATGAGACGATAAAACAGGTGGGTTACTTTGGTGGTTCGATTATGCGGCTTCCGTGGAAAGATACGCACTGCCATCGCCCGTTGCGCTTCACGAATACATCCGTGCGCCGGTATTGAATGACGAACTCTTTACCGCCGGATTGAATCTTCTCTGTCGTTCGCCCGTTGACGATGGCCGTATCGCCATAGACGCGGACTTTCATATCGTCTATGGCTTCGGATAAGACTTTGCGGTTAGGGTTTTCAGAGCGGGCGTCTTCCAACTCCTGTTTCTTATCGGTCATTATTCCGCGCCCGTCTGTGCCGATGAAATCGTCGGCCAGTATTCGATCAACAATCGAAACATCGTGACTGAGATAAGCTGCCGACCAGTCGTGCTCCATCTGCATCAACTCTCGTTCGATCTTCGCCTGCCTGGCCGTGGTTTGCCCTGAAGAAATGCCGATAACAATTACTATCGTCGCGACGACCATCAGTGTGCGCTTCATCAACAGACCCTTTCAAATCTTTTTCCACACAGCTTCGTAGATTCGCTTCTGCGAATCGCGTGGCTTGTCTGCAAAATCGAGGAAGCTGAATTTCTTATTGCCCGGCAAAATCGAGTTGATGTCAATTCCGAGCGCGCCCTCTTTGCCCGCATGAAATGTGTGTATGTTATCGCGCGTTGTCGAAAGCGACGACACACGGCCCGGCATCAGAAGATCATTGCGCGTTTCGCGTATCAGGAAAGTTTCTCTGGATGAATACTCTGGCGCATCACCCACTATGTCAAAGTGGCGGATCGCGCATTCGCCCTCGATGCACAACGAGATGATGTCGGCAGGAGTGTGATTGTGCGCCGGAAGCGTTGCGCCCGGAGCCAGCCGCCACTGTATGATCGCAAGCGGCGCGGCTATGTGCAGCGGGCCTGCTTCGACGGGCGGGTTAAACCCTCCGAATTGCCCGAGCTTGCCTCTGGGCACTCCTTTCAATGCAAGTCGGCTCGCCGCCAGTGAGAGGCGAAAGATGTGAGCTTCTTCATTTAGGCTTGAGTCGGCAATTGCCTGCTTCGCAAGCGCGGCACATTCTTTGACGAACTCATCGAACTCCAGAGACGCGCTTTCTGTCAATCGCTCTCGGCTCTCGGCTGAGGGAAGACCGAGCGCCAAAGCGGCTATAGCAATCGGCGCGGCGTGCACAAAGAAGCGACGTTCTACAACGAACCCCGGCGCTTTGCTCTCCGCAGAATCTTCGGGTAAGCGATCCTGTGCTTTCATTTGATTCATGACTCTCCTTCGCAAATCAGTAGCCCGCGCGCCCTCCCTCACGGTCGGGCTACTATTCCTTGCTAACACTCTTAAACAAGATGGCTTGCGCGCCGTCGCGTTCAACAATCGTTCCTGTCAGCATGACCTGCTGCCCGGCCAACCCTGCTATCTTTTCTTTCACAGAGAATGGCTTCTCATCGAAAAGCAGGTAGAGTTTTCCATCACTCGCAAGAAAGCCGGGAGTGACGCCTCTGTTTATGCAAGCGTTGGCGCAACCCGCATGGCCCGCTCCTCTGCCTTCTCCGCCGTGACGTGTCACATAGCAGTGCATATCAACAACCTCGCCTTTAAGAGTAATCTCCGCAGTCGCGGGCGATTGCCCCAAGACCGAGTAGGAGATTGTGAGCAGTCCGATAGCCAGAGCCGTTACGATAACCAGAATGTGTCTTTTCATAATCTTTCCTTTCTGAATAAGAGCGATTCCAAAGGCGAGATTAGGGTCGCCCGTGGTTTTACACAATGAATCGAAGGTGAGTTATTGGTGAGTTTCAGGTGAGCGACAAGAGTTTTCAGCAATTTACAGCCGTAGCCGGATGAACCCGCATTGGGCATTGTGCGTTTATAATCAGTAGCCCGCGCGTCAGCAAGGGCGTGCGGCTTGCGCCCTTCCTCACGGTCGGGCTACTGTTCCTTACTAATTGCCAGCGTACCAGGATGGTCTCAATGCAAGCATACATCGCCGGACAATCTTCGATTCGCTTTGGAGAGTTTGAACTGGAACTCAGAAGCGGCGAACTGCGCAAGGACGGCAGTCCCGTCAAGCTACAGCCGCAACCGCTAAAAGTTCTCGCGCTTCTGGTAGCGAACGCGGGCCGCCTTGTCACGCGCGAAGAGATTCAACGAGCCGTGTGGGATGGCGAGACCTTTGTGGACTTCGAGCACGGATTGAACTTTTGCATAAAGCAGATTCGCACGGCGCTCGGAGATAACGCGCAAGCCCCGCTCTATATCGAAACGCTGCCCCGGCGCGGCTACCGCTTCATCGCGTCCGTAGAAAAATCTGAGCAGTCAAAAGACGCAAATCACAGCACAGAAGCTCCGTCTCAAGTCGCACATGTCGAAGCCGTAATCAGCCCCGCGCCCGAACGTAAGGCGATAAATTGGCGCACGCCTGCGCTTGTTTTAATTCCACTGTTAATCATCGGCGCGTATTTCGTGTGGCAGCGGTTTGCGGCCACAACCGGTCCCGCAAAAGCTAAAGTGATGCTGGCCGTGATGCCATTTGAGAATCTAAGCCCGAACCCGGAGCAGGATTATTTCAGCGACGGCATGACCGAAGAGATGATAGCGCAGCTTGGCAGCCTGCAACCTGCGAGGCTCGGCGTTATCGCGCGCACTTCGGCCATGACTTACAAACGCGGCGCTAAAGATATTCGGCAGATAGCCAGCGAGTTGAACGTAGACTATGTCCTCGAAGGCAGCGTGCGACGCGAAGGCGACCGCGTGCGAATCACCGCTCAGCTCATACAGACGAGCGACCAGACTCACCTGTGGTCTGAAAGTTACGAGCGCAACGGGCAAAACGCGCTGGCCCTTCAAAGCGAAGTTGCGCGCAGCATCGCGCGTGCGCTCGCGCTGGAACTGCTTCCGGTCGAACAGGCTGAAACAAGCGCGGGCGTGATTTCAACCGAAGCCCACGATGCTTATCTGAAAGGGCGTTATCTCTGGAACAAAGGAAAGTCGGATACAATCGAAAAAAGCATAAGCCAGTTTGAGCAAGCCATCGAAATCGCGCCCGACTACGCGCTGGCTTATGCGGGGCTGGCGGACTCTTACATCATGCTCGGTATGTATTACAGGCTTTTACCAGTGGACGCTTATGCAAAGGCGAAGGCGGCGGCGGCTCGCGCGCTTGAGCTTGATGATAGGCTTGCCGAAGCTCACACATCTTTAGGAACCATACGCTTCCGCTTCGATTGGGACTGGCCGGAAGCCGAGCGAGAGTTCAAACGCGCGATTGAACTCAATCCCAGTTACAGCCGCGCTCATCACGATTATGCATGGTTTCTTGTAGCTATGGAGCGATTCGACGAAGCCATTGCCGAGATCAAACGCGCGCAAGAGCTTGACCCGCTCTCGCCTCTTGCAAACTCTGATGTGGGATGGGTCTACCTCCGCGCGCGAAGGTACGACGATGCGATAAAGCAGATTCAAAGGACTCTTGAATTGGAGCCTAACTTTGGCTCAGCGCAAGCCTGTCTCGAACGCGCTTACAGAATGAAGGGAATGTATAAAGAGGCGCTCGACTTGGCGCGAAAGGAAATGATTCGCCAAGATGCAAGCAACGAAGAATTGGCCGCGCTCGACCGTACGGACGCAATCGCTGGTCTGAGAAACGTTGGGCGTTTGCGGCTAAAGGAAAGAATTGAGACCGCAAAGAGTCGCAGCGTTTCTCCTTACAGCATTGCCGCGCTCTATGCAGAGTTAGATGAAAAGGACGCTTCGTTCGAGTGGCTTGAGCGGGCGTTTCGAGAGCGCGATTCTGATATAGCGTCGCTTAAAGTTGATCCTGCTTTTGACAGTCTTCACTCAGACGCTCGGTTCTTTAATCTCTTGCGGCGGATGGGGTTTGCCGACCAACCAAGTATAAAATAATAGAAGTTACATGTAGGGGCGACCCTCTGTGGTCGCCCCAGATTCACCCGTGTTCAATCTGGGGCGACCCTCTGTGGTCGCCCCTACAGGGCCGCTGCAAACAGCTATAGATCAGCCCAACAAAAATACATCGCTTGCGAAGGTGACGAACAGAATGACGCTCACAAAAGCGTTCGTGGTGAAGAAGGCCGCGTTGAGCCGTGACAGGTCATTAGCTTTGATGATGCTGTGTTGATAGACGAGCAATAAGCCGGTTGCAATCACTCCCGCAAATCCAATCCAGTTGAGTTGGGCCATCCAGAAGAACACAACCAGCGTTGCAAACATCAGCGCGTGAATCGTGCGCGCCATCCACAGCGCGCGATTTATGCCCAGTGCTCGCGGAATCGAGTGAAGCCCTGAGCGACGATCAAAGTCGTAATCCTGACAGGCGTAAAGAATGTCGAACCCCGCAGTCCACAACATCACGGCCAAAGACAGCAGCACGGGCAGAAGATTCAACTCGCCTTTGATTGCTATCCACGCGCCCGACGGCGCTATAGAAAGACACCATCCCAAAACCAGATGCGAGAGCGCGGTGAATCGCTTTGTGTACGAGTAGAGGAATACCGAGCCGAGCGCAACGGGCGATAAGATCAGAGTCAAACGATTGAGTTGCCATGCGGCGAGCACAAACAACATGGAAGCGGCTACGGTAAACATCCATGCGAAGCGCAGGTCGAGCAGTCCCGACGCAAGAGCGCGCGTTGCCGTGCGCGGGTTCGCGGCGTCAATCTTGCGGTCTGCGATTCGGTTGAAAGTCATCGCGGCAGACCGCGCGCCTATCATCGCTACGGTTATCCATATCAGCTTTGAAATCCAGAAACCAGCAGGTTGTGAAGGCATTTCGCGCGCGGCAAGCGTCGCGCCCAGAAAAGCAAACGGCAGCGCAAACAGCGTGTGCTCGATTTTGATCATTTCGAGCGTGACCCGCAGCCGTTCGGTTATCGTCATCCTTGCTTTTACTGTCGTATCAGTCATATCGCAATCAGCGGATAGTTACTTCGAGCGTGTAAGGCATGGCTTTCGCATCGGTCGCTACTTCGATTGTGTATTCGCCGCTTTCCGGCAGAGTGCCAGTCCAATCGTTTACACCATCAGCATCCTCAATCGCTTCTCCGCCGTTGGGCTTATACACGGTAAGCCCGGATTGCTTTGCCGCCAGATGCAGTATCATCGTCTGCCCCTCGCTGGCGCGCAGCAAGTAATGATGGTTTGTGCCTCTCCTGATCGTGTTCTTTAGAATCGCCGTCGTGCGACCTTTCTGAAAAAACACTTTCTTTCGCAAAGTGGTTTTGTCTTGCGCCGCCAGAGAATCCGCCGTCGCTTGAAACGCGGTTATCACAAACGCACAAATCAGCAGGTACTTGAACATTCTCTTCATAAGTTTTTGTCTCTATCTCAATACTTATCAATACCGGCTCAAGTCGCCTTGCCACACGGTTTCTTGCGAGTGAGAAACTCCGAGGTGATCCATCACGCGATAAATGAAATGGTCAACCATCGAATTGATGTCGGCAGGCTTGTGATAAAACGAAGGCATCGCGGGCACTATCATCGCTCCCGCCTGACGCAGCCTCAACATGTTTTCCAGGTGGATGATCGAAAGCGGCGTCTCGCGCGGGACTAACACCAGCCTGCGCCCTTCTTTCAAACACACATCTGCGGCGCGGTGAAGCAGATTTCTCGAAGCGCCTGATGCAAGCGCGCCAAGCGTCGAGGCGGAGCAGGGAATAATCACCATCCCGTCAACGGGATACGACCCCGATGCTATTGCCGCTCCGATGTCGCCTGAGTGAAAGACGATGGTTTTAGCAGATGGCCGCCCGATCATCTCTGCGACCATCTGCTCTGCGTCGGAGGTGGGAGCTATGTCAAGCTCGTCGGCTATTACGCGTCGCGCGGGGCCGCTTGCGACCAGATTTATCTGGCCCACTTCGCGGCTCTCTTCGAGCTGCATCAATAGCCGCTGCGCGTAGATTGCGCCGCTCGCGCCGCTGATTCCTACGGTTATCGTTTTCACCACTGATATTGTAGCCACGCCCCTGTGCGTCAGCAAGAACGCTACCGTGTATCAATGGCCGTGCTTTTGGGCGCATCGAGCTGAAATTTTTGCGACCAGTTGATGCGCGCAGTCATCTGCATCACTACGAAAAGCGTGATGATAGCGCCTATCGTCACGGCAAGCCCCGTGAAGCCCTCGAAGAAGAAAGCATAAGAGAAGCCTATCAAGTAGACGATCTGCGCCAGCGCCGTTTCGAGAAAAGCAAAGCGGTTGCCCACGACTATTCGCATATAAGAGACGACCAGTATGATCGAAACCATCGAACATACGACGAATGCCGAATGTATCGAGATGTGGTCAACCAGATACGCGAGCAGTAAGTGAAACGCGAAGAAAGAAGCTGCGAGAAAGAAGTAGTTCATCGGATGAATCTCTACCCCTTTGAGCAGCGCAATGACGAAGATCAGAAAAAAGAAAAAGCCTAACGATACGGGCGCAAAATAAGATATGCGCGCGGCCATCGGGCCGGGATTTATCTTTTGCGGCATCTCGATGCCTATGCCGCTGCCTGAAATCAAGTCTTTATAATCCCACTTCAACTGCCAGCCTTCGCCCGCGCGTTCTTTAGGCAGTAATGGCGAAAGCGTGTTGTCAGGGTGGTCGTAACCGTCGAAGTTGGTTGTAGCGACGAGCGTGAAGTTGCGCACTTCGCTGATGCCGTCGCCGAAACGATAAACGAATCGGTCGAGACCCTGCGAAGCGTAATTGACGGCGAGTTGATGGCGCGACCTGGGTTCGCAGGGAACACTCGCGACCAGCATATCTGTGTTCTGGCGAGTGAAGGGAACGGGCTTTCCGTCCACCTCAAATTTGAACTCATCGTATTGCCCGTTGGCTGCTGGAAAGGCGAAGTTCAAGACCAACTGGCCGCTCTTGTCCTGCGCGTTCTCGAACAGATAACTGGCGGCGAAACGAACGCGATAAGTCGAATACCACAACAGACCTTTCTGACGTTGATCCAATTCAAAGCCGACTTGAATGTCGTTTTGAATTATCGGAACGTCGAATTTATCAGTCGTGCTTGTTTGCTCGAAGATTTTCTGTTTAGTTACGGGATTAAACTTTTCAACCGGAACCTTGCGTTCGACTACGAGCGAAGCTGCGGGCGCGCGTTGTTCGAGCGGCGTGCCCCACAATTGCCCGACTTCTCGTTTAAGATTAGCGTCTTGATTGCCTGTGCGATAAGTGATAGTGCTTGCCAGAAAAACCCATCCTAATACTGCAACAAAGTACACGAATCCAATGGCGGTAATTCTTTTAACCACGAGATGCCTCCTGAAAGAATTAAACGCGGACGCGGTGCACCGTTTGCGTTTGTCGGCTGCTCTGATGCAGGGATGTTCAGGTTGGATGCTTAAAGATGTGTGAGAGAAATCCGACTTTATTATGAGCCTTCGCCAGCCGTCCATACTTTGCGACTGGCTACGTTTGCGACATCGAATAATTCTATGCGCCAGGGTGTTAGCTTCAACACTCCGAATTCAGCAGCTTCCGGCCCGTCGAATAAAGTTCCGTAATCGAACCCCAAAGGCGGAGCGGTTGAGCGAAACAGATCCCAGACATGTTTTTTAGTGGCCGCATCATCCATCCACTGCGCGAAGCAGTCTGCATAAACAGGTTTGGCCGGGTCTGAAATATAGGCGACGGAAACATACGGATTATGCGCGATGTGTTTTGCTTTGAGCGTGTGCCGACGGCTTCCGACCCATCCCGTAGCCGATTCCCATATAGGGTGAAGTATCCGAGATCGCAAACGATTACGAGTGTCTTGAGTAGCCACGCTGCACCAGATCATCGAGTGCGCGCGTTCGATGAATTCCTTTTCGATTTCAGAGAATGAGGATACTTTCATGACTTATGCTCCTTCAAAACATTTTACCCATAGCTCTCTATCTTCTCCTTGCATGCTTCTTTAGTCACTTGCTGCAACTTCTTCACACGCTCGGCCAGATACTCTAACTCTTTCTTTGTGATCTTGTAGTCTCGATTGTATCGCGCATCTATGTAGGCTTTTTTGAGCAACTCAAACAGCCGTTCTTCTTCCTGTGTTTTGCGCGGAAAGACTGGCAAAAATCGCGGGTCGAGGTTGATTGCTTGCTTCCCTAATACCTTGATGTCGTGCTCTTTCGGTTTGTAGTGCGTGAAGACAAGTAGAACAGTCATGTAAAATCGTTCTGTTGCCTGATGCAATTCAAACGCTGCTATATTGTAGTTACGTGTCTTGAAAGCATATTCAAATTGCTTTAGGAATCCACTAGCACTCTTATACCAGTATTTAAAATCTTCTTGAGCAGTCTGCTTGCGCTCTTCCGGGCTGAGCTTTTGCGCTTTTGCTAACTCGAACCGCTTCGAGTCATACAGCAACACCCCCTCCTTTGTTATATCAGTGAAAAAGTATTGCCCTTGCCTGAGCGCCTTGTTTACCTCTTTGATGTCATGCACGATCAAAGTCACTCGTGTCCTAATCGTGCTGCTGCGACGGATTATGCTTTCAATCCTCTGCCACTGCCCTAATTTACGTACTAAGACATGTTCTCTGACGATAACGAGAATGTCGTAATCACTTTTGTACTCGTAAGTGATGTGGCCTTCTTTGTAGATGTCTTCTACCCAATCGCCGCGAGCGTAGCTGCCGAACAGGATTATAATTTCCACTTCGGCATTTTCTTTGATGACGCGAGTAATCTCTTTGAGTTCTTCTTGTTTATGTTTCGGCAGATGAGCAAGGCTTCGTTTCATAATCTGAGGCAATGTAGCTTGTTGAGGTAGAGTTGGCAAGTTATTGGAGTATTAAGCTACTTTGTCTTTATTTACCAACCGCTTAAGAATACAACGCTGTCGTTTATTTCCTCGGCAGAAATATGCGCGATTATCTTTAACAACCGGCGCATTTGTTCTCCCAAGCTATAACGCTGCTGTTGGCCCATAATGATTCCTGAATGGTGCTTGCCCTGTGTGAGGTACTCGGAGTGTAAACTTTGAAAATCACCGACATTGAAAGAATACAACACTCGACCCTGTAAAGCGGCGAATTCAAGATGGTCTGCGTCTGACCGCCTTATCATTCCTTGCTCTATGGCTGAGGTCACATCAATACCCCGAATTCGTAAAGCATGTACCAAGTCGGCATCCATTGCATCTTCATCAAGGTAAAGTCGAATCCTCATCAGGCGGTCTGTTCTTCATTTAGATATTCTCGTTCAATGCGATCAGCTTCTGCCGCATCAGTAGCGATTTCAGCTTCGACTTCATTACGATTTGCATGGTAGTAAGCGAGTGCAGCATGAACCTGTGCCTCGGTTATATGACCATAGCGACGAGCAATCTCCTCCGGGCTATGACCTGATTTATACCAAATAGCAATGCGATGGACAGTGATGCCAGTGCCTGCAATGCAAGGTCTGCCATGTCGTATTTCAGGAGAGCATACAATCAGAGAACCTATATCTGTACTCATAAATCTCGCTCCACTTTCTTAACAAATCTGTCACCTTGGCATTATACAACAATAGCTATAGCGAGTCTGTGAGTAAGAGGATCGAACTATGTATAAGCCTAAAACGACGTATGTTTCAATCCGCTAAAAGTCGCGTCTTCGATTCAAAGGATAGCGGAAAATTTCAGCTACAGTTTCGGTACATGAAGTTTCAATCCGCTAAGAGTCGCGTCTTCGTTTCAAAGTTTCTGCACGCCTTGCGGTTGCCCCGGCTGCTTTTGTGAGTTTCAATCCGCTATAAGACGCGTCTTCGATTCAAAGAGCGATCCTTACAACTTCATGATGTTTGCCGCTGGGTTGTTTCAATCCGCTAAAAGTCGCGTCTTCGATTCAAAGGACATGTTCGATAGCCATACCTTGTTATCAGGTTCACGTGTTTCAATCCGCTAAAAATCGCGTCTTCGTTTCAAAGATATCACTGGCGAGGCTGCGGACGTGAGTGCCAACCTTCTGTTGTTTCAATCCGCTAAAAGTCGCGTCTTCGATTCAAAGGGAATGACATAGATCCGGCAAAGCACGGAACCTATATGTTTCAATCCGCTAAAAGTCGCGTCTTCGATTCAAAGCTCCGGTTAGCTATGGATATGGTCAACAGCCGAGAGGTTTCAATCCGCTAAAAGTCGCGTCTTCGATTCAAAGTTTTTTGAAGAAGATTTTAGTATTGCCATCAACGGTGATGTTTCAATCCGCTAAAAGTCGCGTCTTCGATTCAAAGAGACCCCATTTTCAGCCTTTTAGTTTCAGTGGTTTAATTGCCCATTCCGGCTAACCCTCATTTTTCTACTCGAAATCAGTACTCTTTGACATCGTTATTAAGAATAATTTTTATTCTATTATCAAATATCTCAACAGTTAACCTCTTCCGGCTAACCTCCCCCCATTTTTCGCTTTCATGGGGTTAGCCGGAATCTGTTTCTCACGCGCGCCTAATTTATGCCCAAACCAGCACTTTGTCAATTAATTTGACCTGAACATTCTCACGTTTCTTTGTTTCACTCTCTCATTTCAATAAAAGCTCTGGGCGAAGATGCAAAATGGATTCAACCTGTTGCCTTTGGCGACACTGCCGTCATTGCGGCTAAAGCAGAGTTTACTTTCTCTTTCAGCGCGGCTTCATCAAGCGACTTCACTTCAAGGCCATCGAACAACACGCGGCCCGCGACCATTGTGTAAATCACATCGCTGGACGCTGCGCTGAATATGATGGCCGACGCGGGATCATGCACCGGCGTATTGTGAGTTCGTGAAAGATCAATCGCAATGATGTCGGCCTGCTTGCCTGCTTCGAGCGAGCCTGTTTCGTGTTCTATCTTCAATGCTCGCGCGCCATCAATCGTTGCCAGTCTCAATAATTCATCCGCAGATGGATGTTTGAAATCCCTGGACGATGCGCGATGAATTAAACCGCAGAATCGCGCTTCAGAAATCAAATCGCAACGGTTGTTTGACGCTACGCTGTCGGTGCCAAGCCCGACATTAACGCCCGCTTCAATCATCGCTTTACGCGGGGCGATGCCGTGACCCAGCTTCGCATTAGACTTGGGACAATGCGCCACGCGCGAACCGCTTTCGGCCAGAAGCGCGATGTCTTCGCTATCGGCTCTGACGCAGTGGACAAGTAGCGGCGCGACTTCGAGCACTCCGAGCGAGGCAAAGTATTTTATTGTAGACACACCCGGCGCGTTCCATTCGATGCCGCGCGCTCTGAGTCCCTCGGCGAATTCCCCCTCGCCCGCCAGCATAAACTGTTGCTCGGATTCAGACTCAGCCGTATGAATGCAGGTGTCTAGAGATTCGCGCGCGGCGTATTCGGCCACGCGACGAAACAGATTTGCCGACACCGTGTAAGGCGCGTGCGGCGACACGCCGACTCGAACCAGACGAGTTTCGCGTTCACGCATCTCTTCTACTTTTGATTTCAATTCTTCGATACTGATACCCGCGACGTTTGGGTCGGGGCCAAAGACTTCGCGGTAAGCGATGCCGCGAAGCCCGCTCGCAAGCAGAGCGTCGAAAGCCGAGCATGTATCGCCTGTGTCGGCCATTGTAGTGATGCCTGCGCGAATTGCTTCCGCTGTTCCAAGCAGCGCAGACGCGGCAAGGTCGTCGAGCGAAAGCACTTCATATTTCGTTATCGTGAGCTTCTGAATCCATTCGCGGAAGGCGAGGTCTTCGAGAAAGCCGCGCATCAGCGTCAGCTCAAGGTGACTGTGAGTATTTATAAATCCCGGCAAGATAGCAGCGCGACCGAAATCAATCTTTTCGGCTTCGTCAAACTCAGCGCGCGATTGGATGTCAACTCTCTGGCCTGCATAAACTATGCGGTCGTCTTCGATCACGACTGCCGCATCGCGGATAGGCGACGATGTGATGGGCAACGCCCATTCTGCTGTGTAGATTCGCTTCGTCATCGGCGATTGATTAGACAAGAAAGCAAACATCAAGTCAACAAGGAGGGCTTTCGAGTGAGGACAGTTATCTCGACACGCGAATGGTGTATAAGCTATAATCGCCCCGTTGCATAAAGCGCCTTCAACAGCTATTAAAATCATTTGCCTTGCCGTCATTGCTCTATCGCTTTGGCTGGGCGGTATGGGCTGTGCGCTGTGTTGCGCAACTGGACTCACCGAATCTTGTTGTATTAACAAGAACAAAACGGCTGCTGAATCAGACTGCTGTAAGCGAGCAAAATGCGAAAGCGTTTCATCTGACACGAAAATAGCTTTTCGATCAGCAGGCGAAATCGGATGCACTCTGCTTCCGAATCGGAATGCAGGTCTTGCCGTTGTGCCACGAATTACTGACGACGCAGTGATTCAATTACCAGCGATCAATACATTCTTCGCGCCGATTATCGTCTCATATTATTCGCGCGCTGTTGACCCACCATCACCCCTCAATCGCGAAGGGACTTACCTTAGTTGTTGTGCGTTCCTGATTTAGAGCCGAGGTAGCTAAACTCAGGTCGGTGAGTGATTGCCGGTCTGCCCATCAGGCTCTAATAAACAGGAGACACATTAATGATGATAACTTTCAGAGTTGTGATTAGCGCGCTGATGCTTGTGATTGGCGCAGGCATCGCTCGCGCCGAAGTCAAGATGGTTCAAATGAAGATCGCAGGCTACCTCTGCGGCAACTGAGTCTATAATATCAAGAAGGCCGTGAGCCGTCTGGATTTCGCACCTAAACTTGACGACATCAAAGTCACAGATATTAAACGCGGGCTTGGCGCATTTACTCCCAAGCCTGACAAAGCCGTTTCGTTTGCCGCGCTGAAAGCCGCTCTCAAAAAAGCAGGCTATGCGCTAGCTTCTGCCGACATCACTGTCGCAGGCACGCTCGTGCGCGATGAAGCAGGGTTGTGGCTTGAAGCCGACTTGTCGAAACAGCGGTTTTTCATCGAAGGCGAGAACATAAAACAAATACTCGGAGAAGCGGACGCAGGCGCGCACGTCGAGATAACCGGCGACTGGCAGACGATTGACAAAGACTCGACGAGCCGCGAGCGTATTCAACCGCGCACCGTAAAAAAAATTGCCGCGTCAAAAAACGCTGCCGCTTCGAGCGGGGAATTGAAAGGGATTCAAGTTTCGCTCAACGGGACAGGCAGCGAACCGAGCTTGTTTTTCTCTTCCGTGCGAACGACAAATCCTGGCTTGACTGTCTATAAAGGCGGCGCGATCATACCGCGCTACTATTACACTCGCCAGCATCTCGGCAATCTGAAAGCAGACAGCCACGCGTTGCGGCTGAGCGTTTCCTACACGCCGACTTCCACGCTTCAACTCGAAGCGGAGACTGCTTATCAAAGAACTTCGTTTAAGGATGGCGGGCGCTCTGGTTCAGATGGCGGCTTTGATAATGTGATATTGCGTGGCAAGTACAGGTTCTATCGCGCGCTCGAAACGTGGGGAGACAAGCAGGCGGCGATCAGGTTCGGGCTTGAACTGCCGACAGGAAATAAGAGCGCGCCCACAGAAGCGGAACTCGACGAGCCTGAGTTCGTGCGCCGACAACTCGGCTCAATCAGCGGCGGACTGGCGTTTCATGCGGATATGTCATTCTCTCAAGCTTATCGCCGCATCATCTATGGAGCGAGCATCGAAACGATTGCGCGAGGCGCACGCGACGGGTTTCGCACGGGCCACGAGTTTCGCATCAACACGGATTTTGAATATGTATTGTTGCCTTTCGAGTATCAGAGTCCCGGCAAAGAATTGTTCGTGCTTTTGGAGACGAGTTATTCGTATCGCAGCAGAGGGCGCATCGGCGGGCGCGGGGTGGCAGGCAGCAGCGCATCAGGGTTTTATTTAGCGCCCGGCCTGCAATTCACTGCGACGCCGCGACTGGCGCTCGAAGCAAGCTATCAATTTCCTGTCGCGCGCAACGCCGGGCCGCTTGCTCTGCGCACAGACAAGAGTCTTACTGGTCGGCGTCAAACTTCTCTACTGAGGAAATAATAATGACGCGATTTATTCTTCTCGCTGTGTTGTTAACTGTTCAACCTGTCACGGCCATCAGTCAAACGGCAGCAAATCGGGCGGCACCTGCGCCCGCGTTTGCGTTGAAAGACCTGCGAGGCCGCACTGTGAAACTGAGCGATTTCAAAGGCAAAGTGTTGCTCATCAATTTCTGGGCGACGTGGTGCGCGCCGTGTCTCGTAGAGATGCCTGATCTGGTGAAGCTGCAAAAAGAATATGAATCACGCGGACTGCAAATCGTCGGTATCACCTATCCCCCGATGGACAGAAAAGATGTGAAAAGCGTTGCGCGGAAATTAAAGATCAACTATCCCATAGTGTTCGGCACGAACAAAGTTTCCGCCGCGTACTACGCGACCAGCGCGCTGCCTACAACAATCATTGTTGATCGAGACGGAAAGATTCGCGGTCGCGTACTGGGCATACTCTTCCCCGAAGAGTTCGAGCGGAGCATCAAGCCTCTGCTTACAGATGCGAACAATAAATGATTACCGCCGCTCTATCTTTAAGATTTTTGATTTTCGCCCTTGCTCAACCTATAGCCGAAATAGATCAACAATCCGATGGCTGCCGCTATTGCCGAATCGCGCGCGTCAAGGTATGTACTGTTCGACAACAGCCACGCGGCTAATGCAAGAGCGATTACTGACACGGCCACGCCTGCAGGCGTTTTGAACATCGCAGGCGGCGCATTGCCGTTACGTCGAAAGACGAGCAAGGCCGCGCAGGTCACGCTGTAAGACAGCAGTCGCGCTATTACGCTCAGGCTCACTTGCTTGGAAAATGTGCTCCAGAGCGTAAGCCCCAGCATGACAGCGGTTGTAATCAAAATCGCAACGTGCGGCGTGCGAAAGCGATTGTGCGTTGCAGAAAAAACGCGCGGCAACTCGCCCCCTTCGGACATTGCAAACGGCAGCCGCGAGCCTGCAAGTATCAGCACATTCAGATTGCCTATGATTGAAACTATCACTCCGGCTGAAATGATTGCGCCGCCCGCTCTGCCAAGAAAAAGATTGCTTGCGTCGGCGAGCGGTCTTTGCGACGTGGCGAGTCCGGGCAGCGTTCCTATGCACACAATTTGAATTGAAATGTAAAGCACTGTAACTACGCCGATGGCCGTTAGTATCGCAAGCGGCAGATTGCGTTGCGGGTCTCGAATCTCGCCCGCAGGGATGACAGCCATCTCGAAACCTGTGAATGCGTAAATCAACATCAGTACCGACGACGAAAAAGCGCTGTAAGTCGGGCGGTCTGCAAAAGAATAATTTTCAGTGTTGAGAAAGAAGAAACCTGCCGCGATGAAAAAAATCATCGGTATTAGTTTGCCTATGGTAAAAATGTTGCTGACGCGCGCGGTGTCTCGCACGCCGATGATGTTGACTGCCGTGAGCAAGGCGACAACCGCGATAATGATCGCTTCGCGCCAGTACATGGTCGAAGCCCGCGGCCAGAAGTAACCCAGATATTCAATAAGCAGATTGCAATTGGCGGCGAATGCCGTGAGACGGGCGAGCCACATCAACCAGCCGACTTCAAATCCGACAGTTGAACCGAACGCCTCGCGCGCGTAGAGGTACGGCCCGCCCGTCTCGCTGAACCGGCTGCCCACTTCCGCGAAGCAGAGGGTTATCAAGATGACGACCAGCGCGCAGACTATGAACGCCGGAATGCTGTAGGAGCCTGTCAGAGCGTAAACCTTCGATGGCAATCCGAAAATGCCTGCGCCTATGATGCCGTTGATGGCAATAGCCACTAGGTCCCAGCGACCTATTCCGCGTATCAGTCCTTCCTCTTTTGCTTGAGTCATCCGTCCCGCCTCGCATCAAAAAGAAACGCGGCAATATTAAAGATAAACACGGATAATCTCAACAGAGTCGTTTACCTTTGATTCGCTTTCTATGCAGGCTGGGCGTGCGATACAATGACAAGTCAAGAATTCATCCAGAGGAGAAGATTGATGAGTGATACAAACGATACAGCAATAAACTGCATAAACAACGGCCCGCTTCGCATAACCGGCGACAACGTCGTGATTAAAGACGCCGCCGGAAACACTTTCGGCCTTGCGGGTCGCACGGTGATCTCGCTTTGCCGCTGCGGGTATTCAGCAAACAAGCCGTTCTGCGACGGCTCTCATGGACGTAATGGGTTCCAATCCGTAGTCGAAGCTAGAGACCTGCCGCCGCCAGTGCCGAAACCCTGACGGGGTAATAGGGCGACAAGGTGAAAGGGTGATGAGATAGTAAAGATTTAATCACTCTTTCACGTCTTCACCTCTTCGTCTTTTCATCTTTCCTACACCGGGATGCAGAACTCATGAAGACTATCAGAATAGCAAACGGGCAAGGCTTCTGGGGCGACTCGCTCGAAGCCCCTATCGAACAGGTGCGCCGTGGGCCGATTGATTATCTGGGGCTTGATTACCTTGCCGAAATCACAATGTCCATCATGCAGAAGCAGCGCGCGCGCGACCCGCGCCAGGGTTACGCGCGCGACTTCGTTACGATGATCGAGCAGATACTGCCCGACCTTGTCGAGCGCAACATCAAAGTAGTGGCTAATGCGGGCGGCGTGAACCCGGAAGCCTGCCGCGATTCGGTCATCGAAGTCGCGCGGCGCGCGGGCTTCGGCGGCAAAATCAAGATAGGCATTGTCGGAGGCGACGACATCCTTCATCGCCTCGATGACTTCATTTCGCGCGGCGTCGAGTTGAAAAACCTCGACACGGGCGAGCCGCTTTCAACCGTTCGCCCGCTCGTTCAAAGCGCGAACGTTTACTTCGGCGGTCGCCCCGTCGCCGAGTGTTTGAACGATGGCGGGCAGATAGTCATCTGTGGTCGCGTGACCGACACGGGCCTTTCGCTTGGGCCGATGATTCACGAATTCGGATGGGCTACGGATGATTGGGACTTGCTTTCGGCAGGAACTATCGCGGGCCACACAGTAGAGTGCGGCGCGCAATGCACGGGCGGCAACTGCCTGATTGACTGGCAGACGATTCCGAACCTCGCGGACGTCGGCTACCCGATAATCGAAGCGCACCCGGACGGCTCGTTTGTCATCACCAAGCATAGCGGAACGGGCGGGCGCATCACCGTCGCTTCGATCAAAGAACAACTTGTTTACGAGATGGGCGACCCGCGCGAATACATCACGCCGGATTGCGTAGCGGACTTCACGACTATTCAGCTTGAGCAGGAGGCGACAGACCGCGTGCGTTTTTCTGGAATCAAAGGCCGCCCGGCTACTGATCTGTACAAAGTGAGCATCAGCTACAGCGCGGGGTGGAAAGCCGTAGGCTCGCTCGTCTACGCGTGGCCTGAGGCATACCAGAAGGCTCAAGCTGCCGACCGCGTGTTGAGAGAGCGGCTTGATCGACTCGGCTTGAAATTCGATTCCGTGTTGACGGAGTTCGTTGGCGTCAACGCGTGTCACGGCCCGCTTTCGGGAGAGCCGTCGCCGGATATTGCCGAAGTAACTTTTCGCATAGGCGTGCGGTCGAACGATAAACAGGCGGTCGAGCGATTCACGCGAGAGATAGCGCCGCTCGTGTTGAACGGCCCGCCGACTGTTACGGGATTTGCGGGCGGACGTCCGAAGGTTGAAGAGATCATCGCCTACTGGCCTGCGCTCATCCCTAAGAGCGAAGTCCGTCCTGAGATTTCTGTGATCGAGGCTTAATCGAAATGGCAAAAGTTAAACTGGTAGAAATAGCCCATGCTCGCTCAGGCGATAAAGGCGACACGGCCAATGTCGGGTTGATTGCCTACAAGCCTGAGCACTATCCGGTACTGGTCGAGCAGGTGACGGCAGAGCGTGTGAAAGCACACTTCAAAGGAATCTGTTTCGGCGAGGTCGAGCGATTCGAGATACCGAATCTCGGCGCGCTGAATTTCCTCTTACACCAGAGCCTTGATGGCGGCGGCACGCTCTCACTAAAAACGGACGCGCAGGGCAAGACTTATAGCTCTGCGCTGCTCAGGATGGAAATCGAAATAAATGATGAATTATGAGCGATGAACGATGAACTGCTTTTCTCCTAAATTCATCATTCATCATTCCGAGTTCATCATTTATTCTGGAGGAATGCGAATGGACTGGCGTGTGATAGTGACGACGTTCGGCGTTGTCTTTCTGGCTGAGATGGGAGATAAAACGCAGCTTGCCGCGATGACGATGGCCGCGCAGACCAAGAAGCCCTGGGCAGTATTCATCGGCGCATCGGTTGCGCTGGCCTGCGTGTCAGCAATTGGAGTACTGGTTGGGGGAGTGCTCAGTCAATACGTGCCGCTCGAATGGATCAAACGCGCCTCGGCAGTCGCGTTCATCATCATCGGAGTTTTGATTCTGCTCGGAAAGTTTTAACGCCAATCAATTATGGGTGCTTCAATAACTGGTCTATGCATTCAAACAGCATATCCGGTTCGATAGGTTTAACCATGGCGCGGTCAGCGCCCGCCTCTATCGCGCGCGCTTCGGCCCAATGGCCATAAGCAGTTATTGCCAGTATCGGAACCTTGTTGAACTTCGATTGACTGCGCAACGCTTTTATCATTCCAACGCCGTCAAGTCTGGGCATTTCGATATCGGTGATTATAAGGTCAGGCGACATGTCTTCGCTTACCTCGATGCCGGAACGACCATCTTCGGCGGTGATGACCTTGAAGTTCTGTAGTTCAAGCAGTCGGCTCAACACATCACGGATATAAGCGTTATCGTCAACAAGGAGAATTTTTTTCTTGTTTTGCAATGCTGCTGCTCTTTCTAAGTTTTTACGAGCCTGGCTCAGTAATAAATCGATACTTTCTGTATCCTTTCCCTGCTCTCTGAAACCTTCTCGTTTTATGGCTTCGGCCTTAATGCTCATAACTTTACCCCGACTTAATAGCTGGTTCAGATTTTATATGGCAATCGTTGTTCCAGTCCTTGCAATCGGGTTTGCTTGATAGCTTTCGAGGCGGTTTGATAAGCTAGATGTGGCGCTTGTAGAGCAATTTGAAAGATAATTTGAGGAATCAAATGAGTAATACAAGCGAAGCAACCACCAGAGCCAAAGAACAGCAAGACGAAAACGAATCACTGGAAGCAGGAGCGACAAAAGCGGATGCGTATGCAGACACTTTAGAGCCCAAGCCGGATTTATCCGATCAAAGCACAGAAGAGTTATTGCCCAAGCTGCTTGAGATTTTTCACAACAACAGAGTAGAGCTTGCGGTGGCGCTCGGCCTTCACCGCTCATCAGTTGATCGCTGGCTCAATGGCAAGAGCCGCCCGAATAACTCAACACTGATGCGAATGCGTGGACTTGCGCAGGAACGCGGCGTCGTGTGAAGCAGGTTTTTCTCAGAATATGAGAGGCCGGACGGATGATTGATTATCAAAAGATTCTCTATTCGGTCGAGCAATCAATCGCTCGCATAACGCTCAACCGCCCGGATAAACGCAACGCTCTGGACGCCGAAATAGTCAGCGAAGTAAAGGACGCGCTTCGCGTGAGCGCGCGCGATGAAAGCGTCCGCGTCGTGTTGCTTGCGGGAGCAGGCAAAGATTTCTGTTCGGGCGCAGACCTGGCCGCGCTGCGCCGCATCAGCGAAGCGACGGTGATGGAAAACGTCACAGACGCGCAGAACCTTGCAGAGTTGTTCATCGAGATGCGCCATCACCCTCGCCCCATCATCGCGGCGGTAAAAGGTCGCGCGCTCGCAGGAGGCTGCGGGCTTGCGACCGCCTGCGACATAGTGCTCGCGGCAGAGTCGGCGCAGTTCGGCTACCCGGAAGTGAACATAGGTTTCATACCCGCGATGGTGATGGCAATACTGCGCCGGTCTGTCTCTGAAAAGCGGGCTTTCGAGTTGATCACTCGCGGCGAAATTATAACCGCGCAGGCGGCAGCAGACGTTGGAATGATTAACCGCGTTTTTTCAGATGACGGGTTTGAACAAGCAGTCGAAGCATACGCGGCAGAGATGGCAAAAAAATCCGCTTCGGCGGTGAGTCTGGCAAAGAACCTGCTTTATCACATGGACGCGATGACGTTCGAGACGGCGCTCGAAGCAGGCGTTCAATTGAACGCGATCACGCGAATGACCGAAGACTGCAAGCGCGGCGTCGAGCGCTTCCTGAAAAAATAAAGACTGAATGAGCGCGACTGACACAAACAAACTTCCGCCAGGCATAAAAATAAGAAACGATCTGAAGCCGGGCGACATCGGCTATCTCACTTATCTGCACGGGACGTTGTATGCCGAAGGATACGGATGGGACTACACTTTTGAAGGTCAGGTAGCTGTCATTCTGGGTGAATTCGCCAAATCGCATAATGAACGAGAGCGGATCTGGGTAGTCGAAAAAGATGGGACGGTCGCAGGTTCGATTGCAATCGTTGAAGCTTCCGAGCGTAACGCTCAACTGCGGTTGTTTTTGCTTCACCCCAGTCTGCGCGGGCACGGAATTGGCCGCATACTTATGCAAGAAGCAATCAGCTTTTGCAAAGACAGCAATTACTCGCAGGTCTTTCTCTGGACTGCCAGCGCGCTGACCGCAGCAGCAAAACTGTACCGATCAGCAGGGTTTCAACTGGCGGAGGAAACCACGCACGTGTTGTGGAACGATGTGGTAACACAACAGCATTATGTTTTGAATCTTTAATTGTATTTAGAAGCAGTTCACCGCAGAGGCGCAGAGGACGCAGAGATGATAATTATTTTCTCTGCGAAATCTCTGCGTTCTCTGCGCCTCTGCGGTGAACTGGTGTGAGCTTAGTTCACAATGTGTCGTTAAACATTGTTGAGAATTTCAAGCGCCGTGCCGCTGAAAATTCTTTGCTTCTCGTGTTCGGGAATGTGCCAGTCTTCTATCGAAGTAACTGCGCGTTCGATTGAACCAAGCAGGTGCGGGTAATCGCTTCCCATCACCATGTGCTCGACTCCAACCATGTCGCGCACCATCGAGAGCGTGTAAGGGCTGAACGATACCGTGTCGTAATACAGCTTTTTCAAATAGGTGCTGGGCAACTGATTGATGTTCACGCGGCACTCGGCAAAATCGCGATAGCCGTTATCGAGGCGTTCCATCAGATAAGGCACAGCGCCGCCCAGATGACCTATGATCCAGCGTATGTCCGGCAGTTCGGCAAGCATTCCGGCAAAACACATTCGCGCAACCGCGAGCGTCGTATCGAACGGAAAAGCGACCAGCGGGCCAAGCACATATTCGTTGTAGGATTCAGGGTTTGCCGGAAGCATCGGATGCAGGAATATGCAAAGCTTCATTCGATTGGCTTCTTCAAAGAAAGGCCGGTAAACAGGTGAAGTGAGCGCGCGGCCTCGTATGTTACTGAGAAGGATGACGCCATTCATTTTTAATTCATCAATTGCTCGATGAAGTTCCTTGATGGCATCATCGGGCGCATCCATCGGGATTGAAGCGAAGCCTTTGAAGCGCGTGGGATGACGCGCAATCAATTCTGCGTAAGAGTCGTTTATGATTCGCGCCACTTCGGGCTGACGGCTTTCGTCGGCAAAAAATATGTTCGGAGTCGAAAGCGAGATCACCTCCGTATCAATCCCGACGCGATCCATGTCTTCGAGCCGTTTGGCCGGGTCGGTCATCGGCGGCGTGATGCCGAAAAATCGCGCGCCGCGATGCGTTATGATGGTTCTGCCCGTCGGGTCTTTGTCGAAAGAGAACTCGGACTGCGCGTCTCGAATCATTTGAAAATATGTTTCGGGGTAGTAATGAGTGTGCAGGTCAAGCTTCATAATCTTTCCAGGCTCCTTATGTGAAAACAGTCCCACATTAAATAACAGGCCGTGCGAGTTTTCAATGAGAGTGGCGTGGTCACACTTGACCTGATTGCATGGGCAAGTGTAGCTTGCCTGCTCAAAGTCGGATAATCTCGAATCGCAAATTTTAAATTTGAGATCTAAGTACAGGACAAAAGTTGAATAACTTGTCGAAATGCAATCTGTTGAGTCGCACTCGCCAAGTTGCATAATATGCGCCGCATATGATCAAGACCACTCCGAAATATACTTTTTGCTTTTCTTCCATGTCGCTTCACCTTAAGCGGCTTGTCCTGGCTTACCCACTCTCCTACTTTATGCGCCCAGCAAAAGGCCAGCGCCAAAAGCGCTACCATCTTCTTCAACCTTTCTGCCTCTCTCAACCTCGTCTGCTCCAGGCAGAATCCTCGCTTCTTAAAACATCCGAACAAGGTCTCGATCTCCCATCGCCTCGCATAATCTTCTATAGCCCTCAAACTCTGCTCGCCGCTTGCCACGATCAGGTATTGTCCACCTTTAAGCTTCATCCCCGTTATATGCAGATGCTGACCGATCACTCGCCGCGCCTCTTTAAGCTCAACGGCCTCGCCTATCCGGTATCTCGAAAACAGGCGCGTGGCTCGCACCATCTGCCCTCTTTGGTTGCTTATCAGGGTATTTGCCCGCAGTCGGATGCGAAAATCTATATGGTTCTTTTTCAGATACGCGAACAACTTCTTACTGACAAACTCGCGATCAGCGCACAGAAAGTCAATAGAATCAAAGCCGAAGAGGCGATCAAACTCACTCAACAAAGCAAGACGTTCAGCGTCGTCAGAGCATCCTCTCTTCTCAAGCACTACCCAGAGCAGAGGGAAAGCCGCGCCCTTGTAGCATATGCCGAGCGTGAGGATGTTGATCGGCGTAGAAGTCAGACACCAGTCAGTGCGATCAATACTAATGACCCAGGGAGCAGGCAGCCCGACCAGTTTGACGACAAAGCGAGCGATACAACAATAGCTGATGTCAAAGCTACGCAAGAAGCGCTGGATGCGTTTGTAACTGGAATCCGTTGTAGCCGGACCACAGAAAGCCGAAGCAATCTCAGCGAGGTTGACGGTCCTGACTTGGATCAAGGCAATGAGGAACTTAGCCAGGAAGTTGATGCGGGCTTTGTTCCAAGCTACATTAGAAGCAAGCGTTCGCTCAAGAGGGCGAATGTTGGCCATTGTGCAATATCCTTTCAAGAACATTTGGAGATGAACTTGATAAGGATAGCGGCGCGATGGCCTTTATGCATTTTCAAAGATCAATTTTTGTCCTGTACTTAGATTTGTGATTCAAAATCGAGGATGCTAATGCGCAAAATCATTACGGGTTCGTTTCTATTCTTGCTTGTTGCTGTGATGTGCGGAAAGCCTTCTCTGCAGGCGGCATCGCCTCAAATAAAATCGCGCGTGATAGTCGGAGCGATTATCTTTGATGGCAGCGGGCGGGCGGGCTCTCGCGCAAACGTTCGCATCGTAGGCGACCACATAGCCGAAGTCGGACAGTTCGCTCCGCGCGCCGGAGAAGAAATAATCGAAGCGCGCGGCCTCGCTCTCGCGCCGGGATTTATTGATATTCACAATCACTCGGAAGACGGGCTTGCTACGGAGCCAGCGGCGTCGAGCCAGGTGTCACAGGGAATCACCACGCTCGCGGTCGGGCCTGACGGCGATTCGCCCTGGCCTGTCGCCGGTTACCTCGCAAAGCGCGCAGAGCAGCACATGGCTGTCAACGTGTGCTCATTCGTAGGCCACGCGACCGTGCGCGAGATGGTAATGAAAAATGATTACAATCGAACCGCGAATGAAAAAGAGATAAGCGAGATGGCCCGACTCGTAGAGCAGGCGATGAGCGAAGGCGCGTTCGGACTTTCAAGCGGGCTTGAATATGATGTGGGACATCCTTCGACTACGGAAGAAGTGATCTCGCTTGCGCGCGCGGCTGCGCGTCACGGCGGAATTTACATGAGCCACATACGCGACGAGGCGGACGATGCGATGGCGGCATTTGAAGAAGCCATTCGCATAGGCCGCGAAGCCCGCATCCCTGTTCAGATTTCTCACATCAAGTTGGGCACGGTCGGCGTGTGGGGAAAAGCGAATAAAGTCGTCGCTATGATAAATGCCGCGCGGCGAAAAGGAGTTGACGTAACTGCCGATTGCTATCCTTACGATGCGTGGGCTTCAACCATCACCGTGCTGATACCGAATCGCCGCCACGACGACCCGAAGTCAGTCGCAAAAGGGCTGGCTGATGTGGGCGGCGCGGCGAATGTTTTGATAACTCGATGCAAAGCGCACGCGGATTACGAGGGCAAAACGCTCGAAGAGATTGCGCGCGAAAAAAACACGACGCCCGTTGATGTCTATATGCAAATAGTCAAAGACGGTGGCGCAGGCGTGGTGTGCCGCTCGATGATAGAGCGCGACATTAAAACGTTTTACACGCAGCCCTGGGTGATGGTTGCAAGCGACGGCGGAATAGGCGGGCGACACCCGCGCGGAGCAGGCACGTTCCCGCGCGTGCTCGGTCGCTTCGCGCGTGAGAAGCGATGGCTTGCGCTCGGAGAAGCCGTTCGCAAGATGACCTCTGCGCCTGCCGAGCGATTGGGGCTTGCAGATCGAGGTTTCATTCGCAAAGGGATGAAAGCGGATCTCGTTTTGTTCGATGCGAAACGAGTTATTGACCGCTCGACGTTCAAGGAGCCGCAACTGCTTTCAGTTGGAATCGAACGAGTCTTTGTCAACGGCGAGCCGGTGTGGGAGAACGGCAAAACTACGGGCAGGCTTCCCGGCGCGGTCTTGCGGAAAACAAATCGGTAGCCAGTGATGCCTATCAAGCTGCTGGTTTGCGAGTAGATCAAGTCCATTAAACAGACGGGCTAACCTTGCTCGCTAAATGGTTGTACTTTGTTGTACTTTAAGGAACAGTACGGTACACTACAAACCTCAAACCTGGCTGCGGAGTGAAGATAAATGAAAGACAAGCTTGTGAACTTGATGTGTTTGTGTCTCTTGGTTATTGGAGTAATGTTGATCACGGCAAGTCCATATCAGGCGCAAGATTGCGTATCCTTTAATTGTACGAAGAATCAACCCTGTATTCAGGAAAACCCCGCTTATTGTAGAGGGGGAGGTTGCACTGTGCCGAATAAATGTATGGTCATAGTGGGAGGATGTCCAGACAATGGATATAGCTGTGTTATTAAATACTGTACCCAGAGTTGTCTGGCAAACACCAATTAAGGCAGGGGTAAGAAAGAACAGAGAGGAGGAAAATGAAATTATGTTAAAAATAGCTTTCAGAATATTGGCGTTGCTAGTTTTTTTAGCAGGAGCGCTTGCCTTCACTAATCATCGCGCGACAGGGAGAGAAGAAACCAGAATAGTGCCCGCGCCTTTTGAAGTCACCTATCGACATTATCGAGAAGGGGAAGAAGACAAGGCGAAAATCTGGGTCAGCAAGGTAGCAGCATCCGGTAGATGGAAGCTTGAATATGACCGGACGGACACGGCCTTTGCATCCGAAAAACCTCTGAAGGGAACCTATTCCAGCAAATACTGGGAAAATTTCTCAAGCCACAAATTCTGTGAAACCCATGGGGAATTCACCGGCGAAAAGGTCGATATTCTCGGATACAAAGCTTATGTCTTTCGAGCGTCTGCTGGGGATGTGACTATAGAAAGATGGTTTGTTCCAGAGATAGGCGGCGTCCCTCTGAAAAAGCGCATACAATTCACAGGTGAAAAGGCAGAAATAACTGAAGCTATAAATATTGTCTATCGAGAAGTCTCGGAAGACGAAATTAACTAGCTCTTAGTTGCTTTCAGTGTTCAGTGATCTGCGCGGCGGGCGTTGTTGCGTATGAACTCGATTATCTCATCCATCCGAGTGCCGGGCGTGAAGACTTCGCTCACGCCCAGTTCTTTCAATCGCGGGATGTCTTCATTAGGGACGATGCCGCCGCCGAAAATTATCACATCGTCAAGCCCCTGCTCGCGCGCAAGCTCGACCACACGCGGGAACAAAGTCATGTGCGCGCCCGAAAGAATTGACAGCCCGATGGCATCAACGTCTTCCTGCACGGCTGCGCTGACGACCATCTCAGGCGTTTGACGAAGCCCCGTGTAAATGACTTCCATCCCTGCGTCACGCAGCGCGCGCGCGATAACTTTCACTCCCCGGTCGTGCCCGTCGAGTCCAGGCTTGGCAAGCAATACTCTGATTCTCTCTTCGGTCATGATTGCTCAATCCTATTATCTTTCTCGTCATCCGGCATTTCATCAACTATTCGGTCCATCTCTTCCATCGCTGGTTGGGCATGATTGTTGAGATGCGATAGAGAAGCGTATAACTCTCCTTCGATTGTGGCACGTTCATCCTCGTTAGTCGGCTCTGAGCTTTCCGCCATCAAACGCAAAGCAGCGATCAAAGAAAGAAATTGAGTGCACTCTTCTTCCAATTCTGCCAGATGCATATCGAGCAGATTTGAAGAAGGATTAACTAGAGATTGTTTCTTGGCATCAATGACAGACATAGCTCATTTCCTTCCCGGCAGACGCTTCCGTTTGCGCTCGATTTGATATTGCCAGCCTTTAATCTCTTTCTCTACAGCAATCTTCTGCTCGTGCTGATGAATTCGCCATTCTAAACTGTTAATCCTTTTGCGGACTCTTTTATGTTTTCCCATGCGAGGCTCAGAACGCGGGCTCCTGATAAATGCCGAACACCGGCTTGAGCGCGTCGCACATCTCGCCGAGCGTTGCGTAAGCGCGCACGCAATCGAGCAGCAGCGGCATAGTGTTTTCACCCGCGCGCGCGCCGTCGGCCAACGCTTTCAATGTCTGTTCAACCCGTGCGCTGTCACGCTCTCCGCGCAGTTTCTTGAGACGCTCGGCTTGAAGTTCGGCTACCGATTCATTTATCTGAAGAAGGTTCACTCCCGCCCGATCTTCCTTCATCACGTAATCATTCACACCGACGATGATCTTGTCCCTGGATTCGACGGCCTTCTGGTATTCATATGAAGAGTCTTGAAGCTCGCGCTGCGGAAATCCCGCATCAACCGCTTCGACCATGCCGCCGAATGCATCTATGCGGCGAAAATATTCAAATGCGCCTTCTTCCATGTCGCGCGTCAGCTTCTCAACGAAGTAAGAACCGCCGAGCGGATCAATCGTGTTAGTCACTTCCGATTCGTGCGCGATAATCTGCTGAGTCCTGAGCGCAATCAACGCGGCTTCGTCCGACGGCAGCGCCAGCGCTTCATCGTAAGCGTCCGTATGAAGCGATTGCGTTCCGCCCAATACGCCAGCGAGCGCCTGAATCGCTACGCGCACGATGTTGTTCAAAGGTTGCTGCGCGGTCAGCGACACGCCCGCCGTCTGCGTGTGGAATCTTAGCGTCCACGAACGCGGGTTCTTTGCGTTGAAGCGGTCTTTCATCACCTTGTACCAGATGCGGCGAGCCGCGCGATACTTGGCTATCTCTTCAAAGAAATCATTGTGCGCGTTGAAGAAGAAACTCAAGCGCGGCGCGAAATCATCTACGTCCATCCCTGCGTTGATGGCGTATTGCACGTATTCGATTCCGTCGCGCAAGGTGAATGCTAATTCCTGAAGCGCGGTCGAGCCTGCTTCGCGTATGTGATAACCGGATATGGAAACAGGATTGAATCGCGGCACTTCTTTCGAGCAGAACTCAATCGTGTCCGTGATGAGCCGCATCGAAGGGCGCGGCGGATATATCCATTCCTTTTGCGCGATGTATTCTTTGAGAATGTCGTTTTGCAGCGTGCCTCCGACGCGCTTCCAATCAGCGCCCTGCTTTTCTGCGACTGCCAAAAACATGGCGAAGATCATCGAAGCGGGCGCGTTGATCGTCATCGAAGTCGTGACCTGTTCGAGCGGTATCCCGTCGAAGAGCACTTCCATGTCAGCCAGCGATGAAATGGCAACGCCGCATTTGCCGACTTCGCCTTCGCTGAACGGGTGATCGGAATCGTAACCCATCAAGGTCGGCAGGTCGAAAGCAACAGACAAACCCGTCTGCCCATGTTCGAGCAAGTACTTGAATCGCTGGTTGGTGTCAAAGGCCGAGCCGAAGCCCGCGAACTGGCGCATCGTCCACATCTTTCCGCGATAGCCCGTCGCGTGAATGCCGCGCGTGTAAGGTGGCTCACCTGGAAAGCCAAGCTCCGTTTCGTAATCGAAATCGGGAATGCTGTTTGGCGTGTGGAGCCGCTCGACGGGGACAAGCGATGTGGTGGTGAAACTCTTTTTGCTCTCAGGCATTCGCTTGAGCGTCGGGTTCAACGTGCGCTCTTCCCACTCGCGCTCGGCTTCTTGCAATTTATTGGTCAGTTCAAAGGTGCTCATCAAGGTCTCCTCGAAATCGTAATCACGGATGAGATATAAGCTTGATGATACTTTCCTGTCGCCGAGAGTGTCAACTTTGCGCCCCTGTCAGCCATGCTGGTGATTTTATCTGGCTCCTGTACAGATGGCACAGGTATTGCAATTCTCTCGCTCGTTTCAAGCAAATGATCGCTTAACGACCGCGTGGGGCTTTGAACGAGATAGCCGGACAGTATAATAACAAAATAGATCACGTTTTTTTTCATACGCGAGTATTCTTTGTCTCATAGCGCGCTCTTAATACTCAAGACGCTTGTTCAAATATCTTTCCGCAATATTACCTGTTGAGACTCTGAGTCCGAGGACCGCTTGTAGAGTAATTTCATGGCAAAGAGGTTCGATATGCATCGTGCAACAAGAACGAACACAACTGATCTACGCATCGCACGGACGACCCGGCAGAAAAGCCTGCTTTACGTTATTGCAGGCGCGCTTTTCTTTTGGTTTTTAACGATGGGTTTTTCCGGCCCGATCAAAAAAGCAGAAGCGCAGGCGGGGCCGTTTGTCACAGACCCGAACCTGGCGGTTGGAGCTTTGATCACAAACTTGACGACACCGATTGGCATAGCGTTTCCCGCCCCCAATCAGTATTTCTTCATAGAAAAAAACACAGGAAAAGTTATGTACCTGGCGAACGGGTCATTGACGACTGTGCTTGATCTGGCCGTCAATAATGCGTCAGAGCGTGGGCTGTTGGGCATCGCTCTTGATCCGAGCTTTTCGAGCAACCACTTTGTCTATCTCTACTGGACTGCTCAAGCTCCGGCCCCGCCGCCCGAAAATCCTTTCTTCCCTACGGAAACAGAAGGCTCCAATACGCCTCAACTCGGAGCCGATACCGATGACATTCTCGCGGTGCCGTTGCTCGGTAATCGCGTTGACCGGTTCATCTTTAATGGAGCCGCGCTTACGTGGGATCGTAATCTCATCCGTCTGCGCTCTTTTCAAAACGATGGAGCGCCTGTGCCTCCCAATCAGGGTGATGAAGCGCAACCCCCGTTAGGCAATCACGACGGCGGGGTGATTCGCTTCGGCCCCGACGGCAAGCTCTACATCATCATCGGAGACAACGGTCGGCGCGGCCAACTTCAGAACCTGCCGTCAGGCCCGACCGAGACAGGACTTGGCCCGACAGTCCCGGATGATCAGTTCGGCGGGCCTCAACCGGATAACGCGCACTTCACGGGCGTAGTCATCCGTCTGAACTCGGATGGCACTACTCCGACCGACAATCCCTTCTTTGCTGCGGGGGCCGCGATTGGCGGCGAAGCTGGCGGCAATATTCAGAAGATATTCGCTTACGGTATTCGCAACAGCTTCGGAATGGCGTTCGATCCGCTGTCGGGAAATCTATGGGATCAGGAGAACGGCGACGATTCTTTCGATGAGCTTAATCTGATCACGCCGCGACAAAACGGCGGTTGGATTCAGGTCATGGGGCCTATCAGTCGGCTGGCGGAATTCAAACAGATCGAGACGACGCTTCCGCCGATGGCGCTACAGCAGTTGCGATGGCCGCCCTCTCGCATCGCCAACTCGCAAGCAGAAGCACTGTCGCGTCTGTTCACGCTCCCCGGCGCGCAATACAGCGACCCTGAATTCAGTTGGAAATTCGCAGTGGCCCCTGCGGCCATCGGATTTCAGAGCAGCTCGGCTCTGGGGGCGCAGTACCTGGGTGATTTGTTCGTCGGGCTTTCTAGCTACGCCAGCAGGCGGCCCGTTGTTCCGCTTCAAGCTTAATCAAGCCCGAACGAATTTTGCTTTCACTGATTCAAGACTTGCGGACGGCGTTGCAGACAATCTTGCGAAGCGCGATCTTACGGAGAGCGAAAGCCTGCTCTTCGGCCAAAACTTCGGAATCGTGACAGAGATCCGAACAGGGCCTAACGGTAATCTATTCGTAGTCTCGCTATCGGACGGCGCGGTCTACCAGATATTCCCTCGCCCTGTGCGCGGCGGCTCAAGGTAGGATTAACGAACAGCTAAAGTGATACAAAATCCATCAGTCGTAGCTTAGAAGGTAAGCTACGACTGATTGGAGAGACCGAGTTAATCGCTTCGATTTGCGGCATAAGCGTTGCCCTGATAAATGAAGGAGGGCATTCGTATGAGCGCAAACACACAAAGCATGACTCAAGCTACGAGAGTGACAGTTGATGAAGTGATGGAAAGGATGAATCGCGGCGAGGAGATGCAGTTTCTCGATACGCGCAACCCGAAGGCGTGGAGCGAAGCCGATACGAAACTGCCGGGCGCGATTCGGATTCCGGCAGACGAAGTCGAACAGCATCTGGCCGAGCTTAAGCCCGACCGGACGATTATCACTTACTGCACCTGACCGAACGAAGGGTCAAGCGCCAGTGTGGCGCAAGAACTCCTTAATCGCGGTTATAAGAACGTGCATCCGCTTTACGGCGGCTTCGACGCCTGGGTTGAGGCAGGCGGCCCTGTCGAATCAAAATAAGAGCTTGATTATTCGACGTTCGGTTTTATGAAACGATCAAACCACGTGAGCATTCGCGTGATTTGATCGAGGCGATGTGCAGGCTCGCGCAAGCCATGACCTTCGCGCGGGTATCGCACCATCACGGTCTCTACGCCGCGCCGCTTCAAAGCCATGTACATCTCTTCCGCCTGCGTGATGTGAACGTCGTTGTCCTGCTCGCCGTGAATGAACATGGTCGGCGTCGTTACGTCTTTCACGTAGCGAATGGGCGAATACTTCCACAGTAGTTCGTAGTTGTCCCACGGGTGGCCTTTGAATTCGACGTGAATCAAATCCTGATAAAGCGACGTGGCATAGAAGCTGATCAGGTTGCTGAGACTCGCGGCGGCGACCGCGACTCTGAATCGCGGAGTCTGCGTAATGACCCAGTTCGTCATGAATCCGCCATAGCTTCCGCCCGTCACGCCCAGCTTATTCTGGTCAAGGTAGTTGTATTTTGCCAGCGCGTAATCAACGCCTTTCATCAGGTCTTGATAATCGCCGCCGCCCCATTCGTTCACGCAGCCGTCTGAAAATTTCTGGCCGTAGCCCGACGAGCCTCGCGGGTTCAAGTAAAGCACGGCGTAGCCGCGCGCGGCATAAATTTGATTCGTCAAATTGAAGCCATATCCATATGCGCCGTGCGGCCCGCCGTGAATGGTCAAGATCATCGGGCACTTCTTTCCGGCTTGCAGGTCAGGCGGCTTTATTAACCAGCCTTCGATATCCGTTTGATCGAAGCTCTTGAAACTGATTCTTTCCGGCTTCGCGAGATTCCATTCCGCAATCACGTCTTTGTTTGTAGTCGTAAGGGCGCGCATCTCGCCGCCCGTAGTCTTCGCGCTGAAGATTTCAGCCGGAGCCATCTCGTCTGTGCGCGTGAAAGCAAAATTGCCACCCGCAGTCGTAAGCGAGCCGATTTGATATTGCCCATCGAGTACGGGAGCGACAGCGCCGCCTTCGCGTCCTACTGAGTAGATAAGCGTCTTGCCGTGATCGCCTGCCAGAAAATAAATCGTATTGCCGTCGGCAGACCACTGCGGCGAACTGGCGCGACGGTCAAGCGCGATGCTCACTTCTTTCGGGTCGGTTCCTTTGCGGTCAATCACCCAGACGTGAGCGTCTTCGGCAACGCTGTCAATCGTCGTGATGTTTCGTTTGGTCGCCGTGTAAAGGATGAAATTCGCATCGGGAGACCAGACGGGCGAAAACTCGACTCCTGATGTCTGCGTGATTCGTCGCTCTTTGCCATTCGTCACTTCGACCGCGAATATATCGTAGTTGAGATTTATGTCCGGGTCTGACTCGCGGTTCGATAAAAAGACTATCTCATCGCCCAGCGGCGACCAGTTGATCGAATGCTCGTCTGCGCGCCCGCGAGTAAGCTGGCGAATGCTGCCATCAGCAATCGTAGCTATGAAGATGTGCGAACGAAGATTGTCTGAAAACGACGTGCGTGTTTTGTATTGAGCGCGAGTTATCACGCGCGGGTCTGTTGATTCGGTTTGTTTAGGTTTTTCTGCTGCGACGAAAGCGATCTGCTTGCTGTCGGGCGACCAGCAGAACATCTCGCCCGCTTTCGACAGAAAGAAATTGCTGCGCTCCCACAGCGCGATCATGCGAATCTCACGCGATGCGACATCAACTATCCAGAGCGCAGATTTGCCATCGCGGTTCGACGCGAAAGCGATCTTCTTTCCATCGGGCGACCATCGCGGCGTTGAATCGCTCGCTTCGCCTGTTGTCAGTTGAGTGGGCTGACCGCCGTTTGTCGGAACGAGCCACAGGTTCGATGTAGAGCTGTTTTTTTCGCGATTGATCGAAGAGACTATATAAACGATTGTCGCTCCATCAGGCGACAATCGCGCGTCGCCAACATCTTTGATTGCGAACAGATCGTCAGGTGCAGGAGCGCGTTTTGCCTGAACGACGATTGCCAGAATGCTTATGATCGCAAAAGCCAGTGCAAGATGTTTTTTCATAATAAACTCCATTCATCCTATGCTGTGTTGAAGTTCGCTGTCGTAGTCTGTCGGCTCTGTTGAGACTTTCTCGCCTCGAAACGCCATCTTGATAAAAGGCGGAGCCACGAGCGTCGTTACAACAGCCATCGCGACTGCCACTGCGTAGAGCGTGCTGTTGCCTGTCATCGCAAGTCCGATTTGCGCGACGACTATTCCAACTTCGCCGCGCGGTATCATCCCCACGCCGACCTGAAGAGCGCGGCGTTTGCCCATGCTCAATGCTCCGAGTCCGCATCCCACAAACTTTGACAGCACTGCGAGCGCGATGACTATTGCCGAAAGCAGCAACGCTTCCGATGAAAGAAATATTTTTAAATCGAGTTTCATCCCGATGGCAATCAGAAAGAACGGTGTCAAAAACTCTGTGAGCGCCTGTGACTGGCTGTGCAGTCTTGTGCCGTCCGATGCTTCAGAGAGAGCGACGCCCGCCAGAAAAGCTCCGATGATCCCAGCTATGCCGATCAGGTTTGCGACCGCCGCAAGGCCAAAGCACAACACCAGCGCGAAGATGAACAGAGAGTGATTTATTTTGAGGTCTCTGACAGGCTGCTTCACGCGCTTGATGACGCGTGCTCCCACAGTGATTGTGAACAGAGTGAATCCTACAGCCAGCACAGCCGTGAGCGCAATGTGAAGATAATTCACCTCGCCTTGTGCCAGACTGCTGACGACCGCAAGCACGAGCAGACCTATCACATCATCAATCACCGCCGCTGCAAGTATGACCTGGCTTGCCTGCGCAGTGATCAATCCCATGTGAGACAACACTCGCGCAGTTATGCCGACCGATGTTGCGACCATCGCCGCGCCTAAGAATATCGCTTCAATCCAGGTGTACCCGGGCCACAGCGACAACAATCCCCACCCCGCGATAAATGGCACGATGACGCCGAGCACTGCGACAACGAGCGCAGTGGGGCCGACCCTGAATATGTCGCTTGGGCGAGTCTCAAGCCCGACCGTGAAGAGCAGAAATATGATGCCGATTTCGGCCAGCGCATCCATCACTTCTGTCGGCTGCACCCAGTTCAGCAGGGCTGGCCCAATGATTACTCCTGCCAATATCTCGCCGACCACGGCAGGTTGACTAATGCGCTCGAACGCTTCGGCCATCAGCTTGGCCGCAACCAGAGCGATGAACAGCGCAAGCAGAACTTTGCGATGATCCACCGCCGCATCGAGCAAGAAAAAGTTGAAGCTGATTATTCTCAACCCCCCTTCTGTCGGTTGCCCGCGCGTAAGCAAGGGCGAACCCGCACGCCCTTGCTTACGCGCGGGCTACCGATTGGTAAGCATAGTGATTTATCCAATATCGAGGCAAGCGCACGCAGCCGCTCAGAACAATCCGCTTCGCTTGAGCGTAGCTCTGATTGATGTGACAGGGCAGTAACAAAATCAGAGGAGGTCTTGTAGGGGCGACCCTCTGTGGTCGCCCCAGATTGGCCTATGTTGAGCTTGTGGCTTAAATACCTTTGAATCTGGGGCGACCACAGAGGGTCGCCCCTACAGGTCTGCTCTGCTGTATAATTATTTTGAAGTTATGCGTTATCAACCAAATTCGATTCTTGCAATAGACGCATCGCCGTTCGGGCGATCAATTGCTTTGCTGCCTGTTGTGCGGTCGCTTAGGGCCGCGCTGCCCAATGCCTACATCGCCGTTGCCACCTCAACCGGGACGTGCGAGTTATTGACAGCCATCGGCCTTATTGATGAAGCGATTGATCTGGGCGTCATCAAATCATCGGATGGCGGAGCCGGGAGCGCTGTCAAGAGGTTTGCTCAACTCTTTCAGCGAGCGCGACGCCGCGATTATGATCTGGTGCTGGATTTTGCGCCGCGACTTGAAACGCAGATGCTTTCTCGACTAGTGGTGCGCGCGCGCACGATCACGCCTTCGCGACTGCCTCACGTAATCGAGATGCTGCTTGGCAGTTCAAACAAAGTGCCTGATTATGAAAACGTCCTCAAACAGATCGGAGTTAACGGCGAGCGACACTCGGCTTGCCATCTCGTTGCCCGATGAAGAACACGCGCAGTTCGAGCGGCTGCTTGAGCGAAAAGGCTCGCGCGGAGGCGAACCGATCATCGTGCTCTACGCGGCTGGAAACGGATGGCCCGTTGAGTCATTTGGCGAAATCGGCTCAGCGGCTCGCCAATAACTTCGGGGCGCGAGTAATCGCCGTTGACGAGCCTTCGGATAAATCTTTCACGGAATCGGCAAGCGCGCTGCTGCCTCAAACGGCCATCAAACTCGCAAGCCCGCGCGCGCTTGAGCTTGCCGCCGCCATCGCTCGCGCAAGCCTGATCGTCACGGACGAGCCGGGACTTGCGCGGATGGCTGCGGATATGGGAACTCCTGTCATCGAGATAGCCGAAGCGCACAGCAAATCGCCTTTAGCAAAGCCTCATCGCATGGTCCAGGGCTCGTCGCGGGCGCGCGTCGGGACCGATGAGGTTTACGAAATAGCCTGCGAGGTGATTCAAGACAGTCGCAGCGCTTCATTATTTCACCGTTGAAGAACGAAGATGTTGAGAACCCCAACAATACTGTCAGGGGGTTCTCGACTTTGAAAGATTGTTGTATAATCTCAAGTGCAGGGTCTAAGTAATTCGCACCGCATCTGAAATTGAGTAGCAATAGGCATTCTTAAAAAATCTAAGGAGGGGCCATGAAAAACCTACTCTTGCTGGTGGGAGTGATTGGACTAGGTATCGGGTCTTGGTTCATCTATAAATATCTGTACCCGGCGACTAGTGGTGCTGCAGAAAAATCCGATCTGGTAATCGGCGGCGTTTTCTTCGTAGTCGCGCTCGCCTGTTTATTCGCCTTCTTCTATCAGAAATTCAAAGAAGAAGGCGATCAGGACATAAGCATCACCAAGTTTTGATGTCCCGTACTGAGATTTGAAGGCGGCGGCAAGCGAACGACATCAGGTTTGGCTGGCTCCAGGCGTTTTAGCCAGCCGATATATCCTATTGCCGTTTGAAAGTGAAACCTGCTTCGGCCTTACACATCCGCTTTTCAAACAAACCCGCAGCGCAAGTCCGTCTTGCGCTGCGGCTCGCGCTGTTACTGTCAAACTATCATAAGCATTATTTGCCCGGTGGTAGAGTCTTAGCACTTGCTGATAGAATACAGATGACGAGGCCAGGATTCTATTGTTGAGCTGGCCTATGTGGACTGCTGTGGGCTGCCATCTAACTTCATTTTGGGATACAGGTTTGAATGAAGATTTGCGCAAGTTGCGGCTCACCCGCGCCACCTTATGATCGTCACTGCCCTAATTGCAAGGCGCAGTTGAACGATTTAACCGACAGGCTCACGGGCACAATCCTCGACGATAAATACCTGATCGAACACCGGCTAGGCTCAGGCGGAATGTGCGATGTCTATCGCGCGCGGCACATTGCGATGGATAAAGAGATCGCTATCAAAATCCTCAAACCTGAGCTTGCCGCCGACCCAAAGATAGCTCAACGCTTCGAGCAGGAAGCGCGAGCCGCCAGCCGCGTGCGCCATCCTCATGCGATTGATGTAACCGACTGCGGCATAGGCGCGCACAACGTTCCGTACCTTGTGATGCGGCTTGTTGACGGCAAGACCGTGCGCGAGTTGATCGAAGAGCATGGCCCCTTGACTATCGAGCGGGTTACAAACATATTGCGCCAGGCGAGCGGCGCGCTTGAAGCTGCGCATTCTGTCGGAGTCATACATCGGGACATCAAGCCCGACAATATAATTATCGCTCAGGTTGATGGCGAAGATTGGGTAGAGGTAGTTGACTTTGGCGTCGCCAAAATTCAAGAGGATGTGAATCGGCGCGCAGCCCTGACGGGAGAAAATTTCATTATAGGTACGCCGCGATATATGTCACCTGAGCAGTGCGAAGAGAAGCCGGTTGACGCGCGCAGCGACATTTATTCTTTGGGCGTAGTGGCCTACGAAATGCTGACCGGCGATGCGCCCTTCGATGAAAATTCTTCCACGCGCCTGCTGATGGCTCATGTTGCGGAGCCGCCGCCCGCGCTCAGACGTAAACGACCTGACATATCGCCCGAAGTAGAAGCCGTAGTGATGCGTGCACTAGAGAAAGACCCGAACCTCAGACAGCAGAGCGCAGCAGAGTTTGCGCGCGAGTTTGAAATGGCAGCAGGAATCTTTGATGCCAGCCGCGCCACTACCGCCTTCTCTCGCATCAGCGTGCCGCTCAACGAGATAGAGAAAGCGTTCGAACCGCTTCGCCCGACAGAAGCAAAACCGGATGACGAAGAGACGCTCGTGAGAAGCAGAACGACTTCTGCTTAGAAAACAATTCGGCATCTGAATTATCCGAAGCCGTATCTTACAAGACAAATCGCAATGAATATCGCAGTAGAGTAAGAGGCGAAGAGGCCGATTTATTGCCGAGCGAGCCAGACCCGCACGATCCACAATCGCCAATGCAGCCTTATATTATCCAAACGCAGTCAAAGGCCCGGTAGATACCGAAACGCTGTCAGGCTTCTTGGCTTGCTTGTCCTGATGATTGCGCTTGGTTTTGTCGCGTATGCGATTTTCGGCAATCGCTCAAAGCCTGCGGATTCAAACGCCAATCAAGCTACGGAATCTACGCCCGCGTCAGATTCGCAAACTGAAAGAGCGGCAAATAACGCGTCATCGGCTAACAGATCTGTGCCTACGAATACGACTCCCGCACCCGGAGAGCCGACCGAAGAGACTACGAAAGTAGACACAGGAACGATACAACAAGCAGGTGCAGACAATGATATTGAATGCATGGGGCGCTCTGCAAAGTCACGACCTGAACGGCCACATGAGTTATTATGCGCCGCGACTGCGAACTTTCTATTTGAAAAGCGATGTTGACCGCGCGACTGTGCGCTCGGAGATCACAAATGCGCTGTCGTCGTATGACAGCATGAAATTTCGTTTCAGAAATATCGAAGTACGGGTTGACCCATCGGGCAAAAGCGCCATTGCCACTTATGATAAGGCATGGGACTTTAGTGGTCGCCAGTCGTGGTCAGGCACTGTGCAGGAAAGATTATGGCTCGTGAAAAACGGCGACCGCTGGCAGATTAACGGAATAAGAGATTTGAAAGTGTACCGGCAATAATGATGGATGAGTTGACGAGCAATTTTCAGCTAAGAGTTGCCCGCAGCGTCCGTAGGGCGAACTGCCGTGCGCCACTCCCTCTACGGAGCTACAGACAACTCTAACTCATCGCTATCTTCTTAGTTCGCTGGCTGCATCGGCTATTCTTCTGACGCCTTCTTGAATCGCTTCAAGCGAGTTGGCGTAAGAGATTCTGACATAGCCTTCGATGCCGAACGCCGAGCCAGCCGTGAAGACCACAGCTTTCTCTTTGAGCAAAAGCTGCGCAAAGCCTGCGGATGTGTTCACTCGCCCGCCAAACAATCCTTCGACTTTCGGCATAACGTAGAATGCGCCTTCGGGCATCGCACATTCTATGCCGGGGATTTCATTCAGCGCGGGCACAATCCAATCGCGGCGGCGCTGGTACTCGCTTATCATGGAATGCATAGTTTCCTGCGGCCCGGTCGCGGCTTCGAGGGCGGCCATCTGCGTGATCGAACTCGCGTTCGAGGTCGAATGACTTTGCACCTTGAGCATTGACTTGATCCACTCCTGCGGCCCAAGCCCGAACCCCAGACGCCAACCCGTCATGGCGTGCGATTTGGAAAACGATCCGCAAATCATCACACGCGACCGTAACTCATCCGGCAACTGGCCCGCCGTGAATGGAATGGCTGGCGGATATGCGAAGTAGAGGTAACATTCATCGCTTATCACCCAGAAGTCGCGCTCGGCGGCGACCTCTACTATTTTGCGAAACTCGTCGGGCGGAATGATTCGCCCCGAAGGGTTGCTCGGCGAATTAATTATTAACAGTCGTGTGCGGGGCGTCGTGTGCTCGCGCACCATCTCTGCCGTGAGATGAAACTGGTTCGGCTCCGTATTTATGAAAACGGGACGCGCGCGGAAGAATTTCGCTATCTCAGGAAACGTGACCCAGTAGGGCGAAGGGATGAGCACATCATCGCCTTCGTTGACGAGCGTAGCCATGGCGTTAAAGATCGCCTGTTTGCCGCCCATAGTCACGATCACCTGCGAAGGATCATAGTTTGTGCCAAAGTCGCGCGCCAGCATCTCTACAATCGCTTTGCGCAATGGAGCGATGCCGCTCGTTGCGGTGTAACGCGTGAAGTTATTTTCGATTGCCTGCTCGCCCGCCTGCTTGACGTTTGACGGGGTAGGGAAGTCAGGCTCGCCAGCGCCCAGATCAATCAACTCTTTGCCCTCGGCGCGCAATCGTTCGGCCTCCATCAAGACGGCAAGCGTCGAAGAGATTTCCATATCCGCCACATAGTCCTTGATTCTTTGAACACCACCTTGCTCACTGCTCGCTCCTTCCTCCTTGTTTCCCGCGCATTCGCTGCTCGACTGATTCAGGCACGAGCCCCGTGATCGAGCCTCCCAGCTTGAAGACTTCCTTTGTGAGCCGGGAACTGAGATAAGAATACTCCTCAGCCGCCATCAGGAATACGGTCTCAACCGCTGATTCGAGCCTGCGATTCATCAGCGCCATCTGAAGCTCGTACTCGTAATCCGACACTGCGCGTATGCCGCGCACGATGACCTGCGCGTCCTGCTCTACGGCATAGTGAACAAGCAGCCCTTCAAATGTGCCGACGCGCACATTCTTGCAGGCAGCGGCGGCTTGCTCGATCATCTCGACTCGCTCCTCGGTTGAGAACATTGGATTTTTTTCTACATTGAGAAGCACAGCGACGATCACCTCATCAAAGAGCCTGGCCGAGCGCTCGATGATGTCGAGGTGTCCCATAGTAATCGGGTCGAACGATCCCGGATAGATAGCGCGGCGCGTCAATGTTTTTCTCCCAAATGTGATAAAAGCGCAGGCTTCACTTAATTGAGGCATACTAGCATACAACGGTTATCCGTTGCCAGTATTCCGCATACAGTCGTTTGATAATGACGAGCAACGAACTACTGACGACAGCTCGACCTTGTGTTATATTCAGGCTTGCGGTCAGGGCCGCATCGAACTTTTATGTCTTGGGCCTTATCAATAATCATCCCCGCGTATAACGAAGAAAACCGAATCGGGCCTACTCTTGACCGGATTCTCGAATTTCTCCGGCAAGCGCCTTATCGCACGGAAGTCATCGTTGTTGATGACGGCTCGAAGGATGATACTGCCGAGGTCGTCGCTCGTCTCATAAAGGACTACAAGGAAGCCGGTCATGGCCTGCGCGTTTTGACCAACACTCCGAATCGCGGCAAAGGCTACAGCGTCCGTCGCGGCGTAAGCGAAGCGCTCGGAGACATAATTCTTTTCACTGATGCCGATCTTTCGTCTCCGATCACGGAAGCGCCTAAGCTGATTGATCCGATAGTTGCCCGACGCGCCGACGTTACGTTCGGCTCGCGCGCTTTGAATCGCGAGTTGATAGGCGTGCACCAGCCGTTTATGCGAGAGTTCGGCGGCAAGGTCTTCAACCTGTTTATGAGAACGATAACAGGGCTGAAGTTCAAAGACACTCAATGCGGCTTCAAAGCTTTTCGCCGCGAATCAGCCCAGCTGGTCTTCGCGCTTCAACGAATCGAGCGATTCGGCTTCGACGCCGAAGTGCTCTACATCGCGCAAAAGCAGGGCAACCGACTGCTTGAAGTTCCCGTCGAATGGAATCATTGCGAAGGCGGCGAATTGCAAAGCAAGCTCAATTATATGCGCGACTCCGTGAATATGTTCGCGGATCTGATTCGCATTCGCGCCAACGACATCTCGGGCCGCTATAACGATTCATCGCCTGAAATCGAATCCGCACAAGGCGTCGGACCTGTAAAGAAATAAAGATAAATGTTTCGCATCAACGCAAGAGAGACAGAATACAACCACGCTGCCGGATTGCTTAAGATCGAGGCCTTCCCAGGACGGTGAACTATAAGGGTATTCAATCGAATGCGACCGGATAGCCGCAATAAGGGGAACAGCCTCGACTATCCTGATTAGAGGTAGCTGCTTTATTTTCTCACCTATCGTTTGAAAGCCTTGCCAGACTGGCGTTGAGGTTTAGAATCTTTTCGCCGCCCGCCACTCCAGGTTTGGATGTCGATCTTAGAACCTGTATCAATTGCGCTGGCTTGAGTTCGGGGTATTGGTCTAATACTCTCACTGCGATACCCGCTGCTATGCCGGACGCGGTAGTAGTGCCTTTACGCGATACGTATTTATTCCCATTCGGTAGCCTGAAGGGAATATCTTCCGCTGGTGCCCAAAAAACTTTATTACCACTGGGTGCAAAGTCTGATCTTTGACCCTGAAGATTAACCCCAGACACAATTATAATCGAGTCTGCGAGAGGGCTGTTTGCAAAAGGGATTGCGCTATCTGGATCATTTCCGGCAGGTAAGACGATTGTTATATCATGCGAAATAATGTTTTGAAGTATCGCGGAGATATGGTCTTCTCTTAGAGGGCCATACGGGACAATAAGGACATTTGGTTTAGGTACAACGTTGAGGACGCGTTTGAGCGCGCTCGCAAGATCATTTGGATTAACAGCCCCGCTATTAGTCGAAGTGCTTTCAACGGGCAAAAATACGAATTGTACTCTCGGGGCAACAATCTTAACTGATTGGACTGTCAGGCTTATATGATTACTTAACAGGTTATCAGGTTGACTATTTGATGAGTTGGTCAGCACCTGCTCTTCCGAAAGAATGCCTTTAGGAGGCGGAGGACCTATTACGGCTATCAATCGTGTATGAACCATCTCTATGGAAGTAACCCCTACAAGGCTGCGTATGACAGCACCGTTGAGTCCGGGTTGACTCATTGCTTCTTCCTCGGGCAACTCTTCTCCGGCCCGAGCGTTATTATTATCTGTTCGAGAATTCGAATTTGTTGTAGAGGTCGCATTACCCTGATTGTTCCAAGAGTATAGCCATAGCCAGATAATGATAAAAAAAAGCAGGAGTGATAAAACGCCGGTGATGAATATCTTCTTATTTCGCGTCAGGCGTATTTCCCTGTCAGAAGCCTCCAGCGAGCGCTTTATGTATGCCTCTTCCATTGCCCCCAGATCCGTTTCGTGATGTTGTAACCATTCCCTGGCTTCGGCTAGGAGCTTTCCTCGTAAAAGGGTGCTTTCATCATTGTTATTAGCAGCCCATATGGATATCAAAGTGCGCAGTTGCTCTCTCCAGATCAGGAATTTACGATCATTTTGAATCCATTTTTGCAGTCTGCCCCATCCATTTATTAACGCCTCATGCACAAGGTCAATAACTTCTTCTCCCGTTGCCTCACTCCTGCCTGTCACCACTAGATGAGCATCAGCTAAATTTCTTACAACCGGCAGGCTATCAATTCCCAGTTCGGTGAAACTGGTCCGTCGCCGCGTATATTCCAGGTCGGTCTGATTTGACGGCTGTTCTACTTCCAGTTCAGGACGAATGAGATGGAGGAAGATTCGACGCGCAATCTCTTGTTCAGAAGTTGAGAATTTTGCAAATACTGCTTCTGCGTGGGATGCTATGGCTCCCTGGACTTCACCTATTTTCTCGTAAGAAGCGTGAGTTAATAACTCCTCCTGCCGATCAGTCCACAACTCGGTCAGGACGAACTCTAATAAAGGTAAATTTCCCGGCTGTCCTTCCACTTTATCTAATATTCTGCTCACCAGGCCCGTTTCAAATTGCAAGCCTACCTTCAAGGCAGGGCGTTCAATTACTTGTTTTAACTCCTCTCTCGTCATTCGACTGATATTTACAATTGCGCCCTGCAAACGGTCTGACAAAGGCCGACACGCAAGTATCTGATCGAAGTAGTCTCCTCTCAGGGTAAGGACCGCAGAAAAAGGCCCTTGTTTCGTTGTTTCTAATATCTGATCCAAGAAGGTCTGGCGAACCTGCTCGTCTCGCGTAAGCGTATAAAGTTCCTCCCACTGATCTATAAATATCATCAAGCGATTAGTGCCTGGCTGCTTTTCAAGCGCTCGCGAAACGACGTCTTGTAATCTGATTTGTCCTGTCATGAGGTATTCAGCTAACTTCCCAACCTCTTTGAGACGATCAATCTCGGTCATATCCGGTTCTAGCAGCGGTACGAGAGCAGCCGCCAGGCTTTGTAGGGGGCGATCCCCAGGAACCATGGTTACTATATCCCACACAGTCTTACCGCTACTTTCTCTTAATTTGGGTATTAGCCCGGCCCGGACAACGGATGATTTTCCACTTCCTGATGGCCCAATTACTGCCACCAATTGATGCTGATCTACTTCGCCGAGCAGTCTTTGAATAAAGGCATCGCGTCCGAAGAAGAAAGTGGCGTCTTCCTCCCTAAAAAAACGCAGCCCACGATAAGGGCAAATGGAAGCTAGTGTGGCGGCTATTTGTTGCTTGATGATAGAGCCTGGCGGCTCACCTTGAAGCGCAGCCGCCAGTGATGCTAATGATCGGGGGTCGCTAACACCTTCGCGCAGATCTATCCAGGTATTCAAGGAAAGAAATCCTAAAGGAGGATCCGCGCCAGGCAGAAGAACAGGAACCACAGGGAATGATGGATTAAGCGCTTGACGATCAAGCGCCACGTACTGCTCGCGTTGCTGCCAGCGGCCCATGCCAGAGGGGCCTAAAAAAATAGCCACAGCTCGACAGGTGCTAAGAACTTTTTCCAGGTGATCGGGCCATGGTCTGCCAGGAACCAAATACCACCGGTCTAAAAAAACAGAAAGCCCTCGTGTTCGTAGTTCACGACCGATGGCCTCGACCATTGAGTGGTCTCGATTGTTATAACTCAGAAAAGCATCTGATGTGGCGTCTGTTTCAACCATCCTTACAGCCTCTGGTAAGTTCGTATATGAATTATCAAAGGTGGAAGAATTAAACAAGTAGATTTTCAGGCTACAAGTATCGAACAGGGTTGATACTGATTCGCAAACTCGGAAGTGCTCATGGTGGCGAGCATAATGCTTAACGTCCCGCACTAGAAGGGACGAGTGTCTAGGAGTTTGTGGCAGCTTTATCGGCAGGAGTGCGATTCGCACAACCCATAAGTCTATTAGTTGACTTCCCGAATTTATCGGCTGATCCGAAATGATTTCATACTCTGCCGTTATCTATGGTGAAGTTGATTCTATTCCCGTTTGGCTTGCCATTTTTCAGGATGAATCTGTGACTGAGTTTATTCGGCAGAAGACTGTGGAATCAGAGAAGAGAATCAAACAGTTGAAGAGTGAAGCTGATGAGGTCGCGTTGAGAAGGAGAGTAGCAACAGCGATGCACCCCAACTCGCGGATTATTTCAGACAGGTGAGAAAGCGGCCTTCAGAGTTTGATTTCAAGCGAAAGCGCATGTTAATAGAAGCAAGTGGCTTTCAATCGAGACCGGAAGACGTATAAAGTTACGTGGCGCTTTGACCCTAAGACGGCAAGGTTGACAAATCAGGACCAGGAGCTTGCTACATGCCCATCAATAGCTATTCAGGGAGTAGCTACATTAGACTCAACGTCAATATCGATCATATTGCTACCATCAGGCAGGCGCGACGCACATTCGAGCCGAGCCTGGTGACGGCTGCTGCGCTTGCAGACCTTGCGGGCGCGAGCGGCATTACTATTCACCTGCGCGGCGACCGGCGACATATTCAAGACGAAGACGCGCGCGTGTTGCGCGCGGTTGTGAAGACTCACCTCAACCTTGAAATGAATACTACCGAAGAGATGGTAAAGATCGCTTGCGAAGTGAAGCCGGATGCGGCGACGCTCGTGCCTGAACAAGCGGACGAGATAACGACCGAAGGCGGTCTCGATGTGGTATCGCACGAAGAAGAGGTTCGAAATGCAACCGAAGCATTAACCGAGGCGGGCATCCTCGTCAGCGTATTTCTCGACCCGGACCTCGCCCAGATTGAAGCCGCGCATAAAGTCGGCGCGAAACAGATCGAAATATGCACTGCGCGATACGCGGAACTGACTGACCCGACAAGACACGGACAGGCGAGCGGACTTGAAGCAGAGCTTGAGCGCATCAGCGAGTGCGCCAATCGAGCAGGCGAACTGGGCTTGCTGGTCGCAGCAGGTCACGGGCTGACTTATAGAAACGTCGCCGCCATTGCCGAGATTTATCCAATCGAAGAATTGAACATCGGCCATAACATCGTGGCACGCGCCGCGCTGGTCGGAATGGAACGCGCTGTGCGCGAGATGATCGCTGCCATTAACGGGCGACTGATTTGAGCGTCACTCGGCGGGTCAGCTTCGAGCGAATCGAGCAGTAAAACAAAAGCCGCGCGACCTACCAAAATCGCGCGGCTGAATGGTTAAGAGAAAACTCAGCATAAGGGAAAAATCACCGTGACTAACGCTTGATCCCAGGCTATGCATTAGTCAATGCGTTCAATCAGCTTGCTCGGCAGACTCTTTAACAACGTGTCGAGTGCTTGCTCCACTTCATTGTTTACAAACCTGCTTCGCCTGATTGATAAGACATGCATATGCCTGGAGCAACTGCCGAGCCAGAGCTAAATCCAAGATAATCAATATTGCGCGAGACCGAGTGAGGAATCTGTCCACACCCAAAACACCCAACTGTGTTCATACGCCACAGGAGCAGCAGGCAGATTCAGATTTGTGATTTCAAATTAACGGTCTACTCCCTCGGCTTGTAGCTCGTGAGGTTGCGCGAGCGGTCGCGGTGGCGTTCGATGGCCAAGGCTATGAGGCGATCTATCAATTCAGTGTAAGATATGCCGCTCGCTTCCCACATCTTTGCGTACATACTGATCGAAGTGAAGCCGGGCATCGTGTTTATCTCGTTTATGATTACTCGATTCGTTTCGCGCTCGACGAAGAAGTCAACTCGCGCCAGCCCCGACCCGTCAATCGCTTGAAAAGCTTTGACGCCGTCGCGCTGTATTCGCTCCAGGATTTTCTTCGGCAGTCGCGCGGGCACTTCCGTTCTCGATGTAGTGTCAACGTATTTGTCTTCGTAATCGTAGAACTCGTGGCCCGTTATAATTTCGCCCGGCAGGCTCGCCGTCGGATGATCGTTGCCGAGAAGGCTTACTTCTATTTCGCGTCCGACGACTGCGCGCTCAACTATGATGCGACGGTCATAGCGTGCCGCATCATTGATGGATGCGCGCAATTCTTCTTTGTCTTTTGCCTTCGAGATGCCGACGCTCGAACCCAGGTTCGCGGGCTTGACGAAAACAGGAAAGCCGAGCTTTCGGCTGATCTGTTTTATTATCGCCTGCGGATTTTTCTCCCACGACGCGCGAAGGAACCATTCATAATCTATAACGGTCAGCCCCGCTTGCGTGAACAGTTGTTTCATCACGACTTTGTCCATGCCCGTTGCAGAAGCTAACACGCCGCAGCCTACGTAAGGCACGCCCGCCATTTCCAGCAACCCTTGAATCGTCCCGTCTTCGCCATACGTACCGTGAAGGACAGGTATCACAACATCGAGCGGTTCGCTTGTGCCCGCATCGAGCCGCGTCAATCCCTGCCTGGTCGGGTCGCCGATGATTGCTACTTGCTGGTGATTGTTTGAAGCCATCACGGTCTGAGGCAACATGGTTTTTGCGTCGCCTGATACGAGCCATTTGCCCTCTTGAGTAATGCCTATGGGAACGACCGCGTAGCGGGATTTGTCCATTGCGTTGATTACGGATTCGGCTGACCGCAGTGATACTTCGTGCTCGCCCGAACGACCTCCGAAAATAACGCCGACCCTAATCTTTTTGCCCAAGTGATTTCCCCGTTCGATTTTGGATTTTAGATTTTAGATTTTGGATTGCAGTGACAGAATTTCGGATGAATCCAGAGTCTCGAATCTCTCTAATCCAAAATCCAAAATCCAAAATCTAAAATTACATGATTTTTTTGCCGAGCGCTGAAAGTATCATCTCGACTGCAAGCTGCGCCGTTTGATTCTGTGTGTCGTAAAGCGGATTTACTTCCGTCAGTTCGACTGAAAGGACGTGGCCTGAATCTGCGATCTTTTCCATAGCCAGATGGCTTTCGCGGTAAGTCGCGCCGCCGCGTTCGGGCGTGCCCACGCCGGGCGCGTAAAACGGATCAATGAAATCCATGTCCATCGTCACGTGAATGCCAGCCGTGTTGAGCGAGGCTATCTGTATGGCTTCTTGTACCACATCACTCATGCCGCGCTCGTCCATCTCAGTCATCGTGAACACGCGAACGCCGAGCGATTTAAGCAGTTCGCGCTCGCCGGGATCAATGCTGCGAGCGCCGATGATTGCCGTGTGCTCAGGCAAAACTTTTGGCGCGAATCCCGCGACGTGAGTCAGTTCTTTGGCTCCATATCCGAGCAGCGAGGCCAACGGCATCCCGTGAATGTTTCCTGACGGAGATGTTTCAGGCGTGTTGCTGTCTGCGTGAGCGTCGAGCCAGATGATGCCGACCTTTTTGCGGCGCTTGCGATAAAAAGAACTGACTCCTGCGACGCTGCCAATCGCTATCGAATGATCGCCGCCGAGTATGACCGGAAGCGCTTCATCTTCGAGCGCAGCCTCTACCATCTCGGCTAACTCTTCTGACGCGGCAGTGATCTCAGGCAGGTAACGCGCTCGCATATTGGTTTGAACGACCGCTTCGGGAGGGTGGACATGGACATTGCCCGCATCGGTCACTTCATATCCAATCAAGCTTATCGCTTGATTGAGTCCCGCAATGCGAATGGCAGACGGCCCCATATCAACGCCGCGCCGACCCGCACCCAAATCCATCGGCACGCCGATTATCTTGCAACGGCGCTTCTCGGAAGTGGCTGTTTCCTTCGTTTCTGACATTATTATTCTCCCTATCATCACGATAGTAGACGGTAATGGGTTCGTCAACTTCGTCAAGAAACCTGTTGAGGGATGTATCAAACCGCATTTTCACTTCTACGTTTTTCCGGGTGTTGAGAAAGACTTTAACCCCTAATTTCTCAAAGAGTTCTCGGCGACCATTGAAGTCGATTTTATCGAGATTGCGTGACGTGCGGAAACACATTTCCGCAATCTCCAGGTAGTTGATGTGGGTCTTTTCTTGCGCCGAGTATTGCGAAAGCAAATCATCTCGCTCTGCCTGCTTTCTGTTTTGCGTTGCCACACTACGGCATCGCCTTTGTACGCAGAGTCACTAAGGATTTGTATAATCCGTTTACTGTGCCAAACAGGTTTCCTATCGTCTTTGAAGTCACGACCAGAACCGGGTGCTGGTACACAAAGCTCATTCAAGTGCGTAGCAATCCGTTGTGATGACCACCCATTTTTGTCGCACCAGTTATAGATCAGACGCACTACATCCGCCTCTGATACTTCATGCCCCAAGATTCTGATTTTGGAGCTGTCATTCTCGATTGGCTCTGTCCTGATGCTACGGATGCCCCGCTCTTGGTCGGTTATCCACCCATACTTCTCGCTTGAATTGAGCAGTCTGCCATTCATAGCTCGGCCCTTTGCTGCCATGATAGCTCTGTCACTCCTTCGCTGATTCTCTTTTTCAGCACCATAAGCCATGATGTTGAGATACATTGTGCCTTCAGCCGATTCGTCAATGTCACGCTCAACAATGATTAACCGGCATCCATTTGTATGGCACTCGTAGAGCAACACTGAAACCATTAATTGACTACGTGGTAGCCGGTCTACAGCATAGACAATCAGCTTCTTGATAATAGCTTCGCGGATAGCAAAAAGCCCTTTTGCCTCAAAGCAAAGCTCACCGGCCCCAATATCTTTCACTATGTCTTGAGGATGAACAGTAATCCCTTCTTCTATGGCCCTTTGCAGACACGCTCGCTCTTGTTCTCCAAGCGACACTTTATCAATCTCTTTGTTATCTCTGTTCGCGGTCCCGCCATCTTCTTTGTTAGCCTGTGGCGGTGACGAAACGCGGCAGAAGATTACATTTGGCCCGAATGTCGTCCTAATGCTGTTCAGCGCCTCTTGTTCTTTACGCACACTGCGACTCATGTCTTCCCCTTTCTGTTAAAAATAAAGTTTCAATCGCATACATAATAACAGATTCTTCATGAAAGCATCAATGTAGCGGCTAAAGAATTACGCGTTTATTTTGAATAAGTTACGGGCATATTATAATTGCGTGAATCGCGGGTAGATTTATTGAGCAATATCGAAAAGCGAGTAAATAAAACTGACAAATGAGCTTGGTTGTATAGGAAATTGAGCAAGGATATTCCCCCATCTTTTCAAAGCCATCCTTATTGCCTTTACTCGATAATGGTCTTGCATGATAGACTTTCGCCTTTCGCGTGATATGTCGGCTTTAGGTTGAAAACAAAGGGCGGACACATAAGCGGAAAATCCTTAAACGATAGCAGGTTTAATAAATTTTGTTGTAAGTAGAGTTTTGCAGTCGTGGCTTTGGTTAAATGAAAAAGCAAAAAATAACTCTGTCACAATTAGAGAGCTTTCTTTTAAGAGCGGCGGATATTTTACGCGGTAAGATGGATGCTTCCGAGTTCAAAGAGTTCATTTTCGGAATGCTTTTCATCAAAAGAATGTCTGACAATTTTGGAGTCGAGCGCGAACGCCTGAGAAAGTATGTTTATTCTCACCTTTCGCCCGATGTCATAGACGAATTGCTCGAAGACAAAACTTCATACGGCGAAACTTTCTTTGTTCCTCAAATTGCCAGATGGAATGATTCTTTCACGGATAAAGAAGGGAAGCTTTTCCCAGCGTTGAAAGATGTGAAGAAGGATGTTGGGCAAAGGCTCAATCAAGCGATTCATGCAATCGAAGATAATAATGATGTGCTTGAAGGGGTTTTGAAGAACAACATTGATTTCAACGAAGTCAAAGGCAAGAGCAAGATTCAGGATCAGCGATGGATAGATTTGCTCGCTCACTTCAATCAAATTGTTCTCACGAATGATAACTTCGAGTTTCCTGATTTGCTCGGCGCGGCTTACGAATACCTGATTAAATTCTTCGCGGATACCGCAGGAAAGAAAGGCGGTGAATTTTATACGCCTAGCGAAGTCGTGCGCTTGCTGGTTCAAATCCTCAAGCCGCAAGAGAAAATGTCTATCTACGATCCGACAGTCGGGTCAGGCGGCATGCTCATCCAATCTTTCCAGTACGTCGAAGAGCAGGGACAGAATCCGCGCAGGCTGCAACTTTACGGGCAAGAATCGAGCGGCACAGTCTGGGCGATCTGCCAGATGAATATGATTTTGCATAACATCACGACTGCTCACATTGAAAATGACGACACGCTCGAAAATCCCCTACATTTGCATCTCGGTACAATACGCAAATTCGACCGGGTGCTTGCCAACCCGCCATTTTCGCAGAACTACAGCAAAGCGAATATGGAATTCAAGAACCGCTTCAAATACGGGTTTGCGCCTGAGACGGGCAAGAAAGCTGATTTGATGTTCGTGCAACACATGATTGCAAGCCTTGACCCGCAAGGCATGATGGCAACGATTATGCCTCACGGCGTTTTATTTCGTGGCGGGCAAGAGAAAGTCATACGCGCAGGAATAATAAACGATAATATTATCGAAGCAATCATCAGTCTGCCGCCTGCGCTCTTTTACGGTACGGGCATACCGGCTTGCGTTCTCGTCATCAATAAAAACAAGCCTGACCATTTGCGAGATAAGATTCTCTTTATAAACGCAGACCGCGAATATGCGGAAGGCAAGAATCAAAACAAGCTGCGACCCGAAGACATCGAAAAGATTGATTACGTTTTCACTCACAAGCTGAAAATACCAAAGTATTCGCGGCTCGTTGATAAAAGCGAGATTGTTGGACACGATTACAACCTGAATATCCGTCGTTACGTTGACAATACGCCAGAACCAGAGCCGGAAGATGTCAGGGCGCACCTGACTGGCGGCGTACCTGAATACGAAGTCAATCTTTACGCGCAGGCTTTCGAGAAGTTCAATGTCAATCCTTCTGTTATATTCGAACCGAGAACGGCGGGGTATCTTAATTTCAAATCGGCAATCGAGAATAAGCAATCAATCAGAGCAATTATTGAAGCGGATGAAAACCTGCTCAAGACATATCGAAAGATGAATGCCGAGATCGCCGATTGGTGGAATCTGGCGCGCGACGATTTCGCAAAGCTCGAAGGCAATAATATCCTCTCGCAAGTTCGCGCCGAACTTATCGCGTCAATTAAAGAGAAGCTTAAGCCTGTGGGCGTGCTGGATGAATTTCAAACCGCAGGCGTATTTGTGAACTGGTGGCAAACAATCAAGTATGATTTGAAGACCATTATTAGTACGGGCTGGAATTCGAGCCTGATTCCAGATTCGTATCTGATTGAAGCTTTCTTTCAAGACGAAGTGCGAGCAATCGAAGCGACCGAATCGCAGATCAGCGAAGCAGAAAGCTTGCTCGGTGAAGCAATCGAAGCTGTAGAATACGAAGCTGAAAACGATGAAGAAGAAACGGAAGAGCTTACCGCAAGACAGGTCAAAGAATATTTAAGAACGGCAATCAAGGATTTGAAAGAATCCGATTCTGAGACTGCTGCAAAAGAGCATGAAAAGCTGAAAGAGCAACTCGATGCTATCAGATTGCGTGAAGAAAGCATCATCGAATTAAAGAGAAAACTGAGACAGCAAAACGAAGCGTTAGAACGCAAACTGCGGTTCAAGCGCGACGGCGTTGAAGACGAGAAGGAAGATTTGCAAACCTTAATTCAGAGCAACGAGCGCGAAACGCTTCAGGTTGAAGCAACACAGGCAAAAGATAGCAAGTCCGAAAAGCAGCGAAAGACAAAGCTCGAAAAGCTGGCAAAAGACCGCAAGACATTACAGTCGAAGATTAATGGACTCGAAGCCGAGCTTGAAGCTATAGGCGGCGTGATTAGTGCGAACGAAGCGAAGACGTTGATTCTGAAAAAGCTCTATGACTTGATTAACAACGAGCTAATGCGGTATTTGAATGCAGAGAAACGAGAATTGATTTCTGTGTTTGAAAAGCTTTGGGACAAGTACGCAATCTCGTTTCAAGAGCTTGAGCAAAAACGTGAGATAACCTTTAGTGAACTTAATCAGTTTTTGATAAGGCTAGGATTTATTGAAGATAACCAAGCAGCATCTAGCACTACACACTGAGTCTTAGTATGAACCACATCGCGCTTTCAGAAGTTTGTGAATTTGTGAAGGATGGAACACATGGCTCTCCTGTAAGAGCCAATAAAGAGGGTATCCCTGTTTTAAGTGCAACAAACGTAAAAGATGGTATGTTGGATTTCAACACAGACCGCTTTACAAGTATTGATGAACTAAATATTTTCAGAAAGAGATTGCACCCAAAAACAGGAGATGTTCTTTTAACTATAGTTGGGACACTTGGCAGAACGGCAGTATTAAGTGAGGACTTACCCCTTGTATTCCAAAGAAGCGTTTGTGTGATTAGACCAAACCCCGAAAAGTTGCACTCGCGCTTCTTGAGATATGCGCTAGAGTCTGATCGTGTCAAAAGCCAAATTGAGCGTGAAAATCGTGGAGTGGCTCAAATAGGAATATATCTCGAATCGGTTAACAAACTGGAGATTCCTAATCTTGAGTTTTCTATGCAAGAAAAAATTGCCGCCGTTCTTTCCTGCATAGATCAAGCGATTGGGCAGACCGAAGCTATAATCATCAAGCAGCAACGTATCAAAGGAGGGCTGATGCAAGACCTGTTGACCAAAGGCATTGATGAACACGGCAACATCCGCTCAGAAGAAACTTACGAGTTTAAGGATGCTAACTTTAGAGGCTATAAAATACCGCTTGATTGGCATCGTTTCACGATGAAACATATCTGCTTTGTAAAACAAGGTCTTCAAATAGCCATTTCTAGGCGATTCAAAGAAGAGGCTCCAAACAGATTACCCTACATTACAATTCAATTTCTCAAAGACCCTGAGAGATTTCTTGAGTTTATTGAAAATCCGTCTGCGTCAGTCACTTGTGACGAAACGGATATATTGTTTACAAGAACTGGAAATACAGGACAGATCATTACCGATGTTAAAGGGGTTTTTCATAACAATTTTTTCAAAGTTATATATGACCGCAAGCAGATTCTGAGAGAATATCTAATTAATTATTTAGAATGGGAACCTATTCAAACTTTAATTCTTGACTTTGCAGGAACAACTACTATCCCAGACCTCAAGCATAGAGATTTTTACTCGTTACCTCTTTTCATACCGAATACAATTGAGGAGCAAAATATAATAATAAGTAGCATTAAAGGAATTAAGAATTCTTTAAAAAGTACGCTTATGAATCTAAACAAACTGAAACAGTTGAAAACGGGTTTGATGCAAGACCTGTTGACAGGCAAGGTGCGCGTCAATGCTTTGCTCGAAGCATAATACTTTCAATAAATGTGATGTATTTGACTGTTTCAGCTCCCAAGCTCTTCCGTGAAGGTATCTTGATATTTGTCAGACAATCGCTCGAATTCTTCTTTCATTTCGGCTGAAAGGTGGGGGCAGAATTTCGGTCTTTAATTCGCCTTCTACGGGATAGAGAACGGCTATTGAACCTGCTTCGACTTTGAGGAGCGCAGCCATATCAGGCGGGATTTCCATAATCCAGCCGATGTCCGTTTTTTTCGGGATGATTTCTTGTGACATAATTGCTGTCCTCTTGAACCGCTTACCACGCCCTATCATACAGTCACGGCAAAGATAGGGGCAAATATAAAAGCAAGGGTCGGCAATCTCGGAATGATTAACGAAAGGGATTCTCTACGCAGAATAAAAAGGTAATATGCCAAGCATAGACAAAACGCCACAAAACATTAAGATTGACGAGAAAAATCATGTCGAAGAGCCTTTCTTGAATCAACTTGAAGGCTTGGGGTGGGAAATCTTACGCCTTGAGATGAAAGGGCAAAAGGCACAAGCGAGCTTTCGTGATTCGTTCGATGAAGTCGTGATGCTGCCCAAGCTCAGAGAAGCATTGCACAAAATCAACGACTGGATGGATGACGATCAGATTGAAGAAGTCGTGCAGCGCATATTGCAATTTCAGAGCAACGATCTGATAAAAAACAACCAGCGTGTTTTAGAGTTGTTGCTTGAAAACACCAGCGTTTCAGAGAATCGAAAGACGGGGGAGCCAAGCCCCACCGTGCGCTACATTGATTTCACGAAACAAAATCGGGACAAAAACTCTTTCATCGCCGTTTCACAGTTCAAAGTCCGCATTTCCGGCACAGACCAGCACATCATTCCAGACATTACTCTTTTCATAAACGGCTTGCCTGTGGCCGTGATTGAATGCAAATCGCCAAAGGTTAAAGAACCGATTGCCGAAGCTATTGACCAGATGATGCGCTACAGCGAACAGCGTGGTGAAGGCGGCGAAGGTAATCAAAAACTCTTCTACTATAACCAGCTTATTATTGCGACGTGCAGAACGGATGCGAAATTCGGAACGATCACAACAAACAACGAAAAGCAGTTCTATTCATGGTCTGACCCGTTTCCGCGCAAGCTTAATGAATTGGAACATGGCGGCACGACTCCGAACGCGCAGCAAAGGCTGGTCGCGGGGATGCTGGATAAAGATAACCTGTTGAACATCATTCGTTGCTTCATGATTTTCAGCACTAATGAAAAAGGACAGACGATAAAAATAGGCGGACGTTATCAGCAATTCCGTGCTGTGAAGAAGGCAGTCAAACAGTTGCTCGAAGGGCAGAACAGTTTGCAGCGCAGCGGCATCATCTGGCACACGCAAGGCTCAGGCAAGTCGTTGACGATGATGTTCATGGTGCGCGAGATGTACACCTATCCTGAGTTGGTGAAGTGGAAGATCGTTTACATCACAGACCGCACACAGCTTGAAAAACAGTTGAACGATACCAGTAAAGGCGTTGGGCTAACGGTAAAAGTCGCCAATTCGATAGCCGCTCTTAAAGACTTGCTGAGAACAACGACGAGCGATCTTGTCATGGGAATGATACACAAGTTTCAAGAGCATGATCTTGAAACAACATTTCCCGAACTAAACCCAAGCCCCCACATCCTTGTGATGACAGACGAAGCGCATCGCTCGCAGTTCAAAACACTTCGCGCAAACTTGGATAGAGCTTTACCTCATGCGACGCACATCGGCTACACTGGTACGCCCACCGATAAGGCCGAACAAGTCTTTGGCGATTACATTGACAAATACACCATGCGCGAAGCGATAGATGATAAGGTGACGCTGGAAATCATCTATGAAGGGCGAACGCACAACGCCGAAGTTTCCGACCATCCCCAAATGGATTCTGAGTTTGCCGATGTTTTCAGCGATTACAATTTGCAGGAACGATTACAAATTCTCGGCTTTGGTTCGCGTGATGCCTATCTCGATTCTGAAAAAACGATTCGAGCCAAAGCAAAGGACATGGTGCGTCATTACCTCAGTCAAGTTTTCACGAATAAATTCAAAGCTCAGGTTGTAGCCAATTCCAGAGAAGCAGCAGTCAGATACAAAGCGGCGATTGATGATGCATTGACGGAAGCCATTGCAGAACTCGAAAGCGAAAACCCCTTAAAACTCGACCTTGAAACACTGAAGAAGTTGAAAACTGCTGTGGTCATTTCAGGCAGACATAACGATCTTCCCCATATCGCTGCGCACACGAACCAGAATGATCATGAAAAAGCGATTGCCAGTTTCAAGCTCCCTTTTGATGGCGAATCAGATGGGATTACGGGCGAAGTCGGTTTTCTTATCGTCAATAATATGCTGCTCGTAGGGTTTGACGCTCCTGTCGAGCAAGTGATGTATCTCGACCAAGTAATAAAGTCTCACAATCTTTTGCAGGCTATTGCGCGAGTCAACCGCGTGGCGAATGAGAACAAGACCTGCGGCTTTGTAGTTGATTATGTCGGTGTCGGTTATCACCTGAAAGAAGCTTTAGCAGATTACTTCGAGAGGGAGCAACAAGAGGTACTTAAATCATTAAAGCCCAACGAAGATGCGATCAATGATTTAATTGCCGCACATAAGAAAATGAGAGAGTTTTTCGATAAGCATGGGATTCAAGATTTGACGGATTACGACGCCTTCTTTGATTTATTCTATGATGAAGACATTCGCTTCGATTTCGTCCTGGCCTTCAAAGAATTTTCGAGATGTCTTGATGCCGTATTCCCGAAAAAAGAAGCTTTGGACTTTTTGAAAGACTTCAAACAATTCTCGGAAATTAGTGTAATGGCTGAAAAGCATTTCATGGATAAGAGAGTAAGCATGAAGGGTATCCCCGAAAAGCTGCGAAAAATTGCCGATGAATATTTGCTCTCCAAAGGGATTGACCAAAGTGTCGAGCCGATTTCCATTCTCCACCATGACTTTTTGAAGAACATCAACAAACGCAATAGGGAATCAACCAAAGCAGCAGGTATAGAACACGCGATCCGAAATTTCATTGACATCAACTTCAACGAAGACCCGGAGCTTTACGCATCTTTCGCGGAAGCAATCGAGAAAATCCTTGCGGAATTTCAAAATAATTGGAAGGTCATTCGAGAAAAACTCCAAGAGTTAAGAGAAAGAATCATCAACGCAGAAAAAGAGCCTACTTACGGGTTACACCGCAAAAAACAGATGCCATTTTTCAGGGTTTTCAAGAACAAGTTCTTCGGCGATGCTGAATTAAACGATGACCAAATCAGCATCCTTGTCAGCCTGACGCAAGAGGTCACCGCACGTCTTGAAACAGAGTTGCAATTTGCGGGTTTCTGGGACAGCATTCCGGCTCGAAACAGATTGAAAGCATCCTTGCAAGAATTGCTTCTATCACCTGACTTTGTTAATCGTATCCCGAACGTGATTCAGAAGCGTAGTGAGATAATCTCTAGGATTCTTGAACTCGCGGAAGCAAACAACGACACTATTCTTTACGCGGTTTAATATGAATCTTGAGTACACGGTAATTTATTCAAATCGAAAAAGCATCACGATCATAGTAGAGCGTGACAGGTCAGTCATCGTCCGCGCCCCAAGTGGCACGCCTAAAGAAAAAATTCATGCGGCAGTCGAGTCAAAAAAATTATGGCTTTACGAGAAGACAAATCACAGACAGAAATACAATGCCCAATCGGATGATAAGAAGTTTGTTTCAGGGACAACCGTTTGGTACTTGGGAAAGAGCTACACGTTAAGTACGACCAAAAAGCAAATAGAAGGCATCCAGTTTGACGGCAGGTTTATCATTTCTCGAATTTCGCTACCGGAAGTGGGGAGATTGCTTGCGGAATGGTATCTCAAAAGAGCGAAAGAGAAAATAACGCCAAAGGTTGAATTTTATGCGAGAAATTTGGGCGTTGATTACAATCGAATCTTAATTTCAAACCTCAAATATCGTTGGGGTTCTTGTACTCCGAAGAATAATTTGAATTTCAACTGGCGTTTAATCAAAGCCCCGATGAGCGTAATCGAATACGTCATCGTTCATGAACTGGCTCACCTTCTGGAGCCGAATCACACAGAAAGGTTCTGGAATATTATCAGAACGCAACTACCACATTATCAAAAGGCTAAAGAATGGCTAAAGGTTAATGGCGCTTTGCTCGATACGGATTAAGCTAAAAGTATCAATTCGACTCTTTAACTTTTCCAAGCATTCTTATCATCAGCCCTCTGCTTTCAAGCTGTCTGAATGTTACTGAAAGTTCTGATCTGTAAGCTAACCCAATTGCCAGTCCTTTGCCTAAAATTCGATGGACTGGATGCGGGAAAGTAATATTTCACAGCGTTTGTCAAAGGGCTTATGTTTATTGGTCATTGATTCATCCCAATAAGCTTGGAAAGCTTTGTGTAAACCCTTATGTTTGAAAAAAGATGACTCATCTTGGAGTTTGCCATCTTGACGTTTGTTTGCCCGATAGAATGCCATCGCACCCGTGAATACCAAATCTGCAAGGGTATAAAGTGACGCAAGCTCGTATTCAAAAGACCTTGCTCTCTCAGCCGCATACCGGAACTTATCTCGCATTTCATGTCTTCGTAGAGGCTGGCCTAGATGTGACCAAATAAAATTAAGAACAATCCATCGAGCATAACCGCGCCGTGAATCGCCTCTAGCCCTATAAGAGACAAGACGATCTAGCCAGTAAAAGGTTAGGTATTCAGCGGCAGGCCGTCCATTGAAAATCTTGTAATAGACATCATCTTCAAATAATCTGTCCTTCCCCAATCGGGTTTCAAACGGATCAAGCAGGCAAGCTCCCACCGGACGGGCTATATCTTCTTTCTTGATTATCCAACTATATCGCCCGCCACTAATCCGACGCGCCTCAGCCTGATTCATCCGCTTGCGAAGATATTGGTAATTGTACTTTCTAAGTTCTCTTTCGATACGAACTTGCTCAATATCATTTGCTTTCAAGTCCGATTGTGAGATCGCATTTTGCCAGTTAGTGGCTGAGACTATTTCACTTACAACATGACTATACTTGGAATGTCCGTCGCCTGAATTTCTTGGAATCTCTACAAGTTTAATTAAGACCTCAGCATCCATCTCCTTGTATGTAGCCAAACTACGTGTTGTTTGCTGTCCATTTATGATCTGGGCGTTGGTAACACGGAGTTGATTCGTTCTTGCCCTGCTGATTTGCTCGGCGCGATCACAGACTATAGTTACCCCATTATTGAAATACCAAAAATAATGAGGCTCTTGTTGTAATGTAGCTTGCATGCCTCTATTAATTTCAGTAGTCCCAAGAAATCCTCTAATGTTTCTGGCGAACAAGCGAATCCCAAGTTCGTTAAATAGCTTTCCAACGTCGGAGCCAGCCATTGTAAAAATCCAAGAAGTAATTCCGGTATTTTCATCATCCCGTTTGAAAACTTCTTCACCTTGAATGCGTAGAATAACGCTAGGAATTGGCGGGGCTGCTCCTTCCACATAGTCTTGCATTAACCTTATTAGATCGCGTCTTGAGAAGGCTTCAAAACTCGCCTTTTCCCAATCCCTTATTAGCTGCTCTGCTTCATATTCATGAGTAGTGCTGACGCTACCTGTGGTCACGAATTGAAGGCTTAGACGGTAATCTCGCCGATGAATGGCACTGCGAGCTTGCTCAAGTGCTTGGGCTACAGTTTCATCAGCTTTGTTCAGCAGTGCCTTAAATCCTGCTGTATCATCCAGCATTAACGTCCTTCCCAAGTCGGCTAGTGAGATAATATCTGATCGTTTCTCGGCAGATGGCTTTGGACCCTGTCGGTACTTCCCTTGCAGTAAGAACACAGTTCTCGATTCGTGGTCTACATATATGGCATCCACACCTTTGTCTCGTGAACCGCCTTTTATAGCAAGCACAGCGGCCTCTTCGTTTTCTACAATGAAAGCTCTGAGAAACCACACGACAAAAGCGTTATCTGGCGAAAGGGATGGCTGGCGATCTCTTATCTCATATACTTCTTTTCTTAGCTCATCGAACAGTTCTTCCTTCATTTACTTTAGCCTCTATAGGTATCTGGATAACTCAATCTGGGCTTTCGTTACTCTGCCGACTTGGAACTATTTCGGCGACACATTGCATTTCTTTTTACATTATCACGATGTGGATTCGAGAATGTATTACAACATATGAAGATATGGCAAGAATAAGAGGCGATCAAGGCATCAGAGTAAGGAAAGGGAATTGGACGTTATAAAAGTACAAGCCGCTAAGACTCAGTCGCTTTCCGATAGATCACTGTCCGGGCTTGGCAATCAAAATAAGGTTTACACCGCCAAATCTGTGATGACTTTTAGCGTTTACCTGTTAATCCTTACTTAGAAACTCAACAGCCTGTAAAGCACCGCTTACTGTGCATGGCTTGGCAATACATCGCCAGTCGGCAAGCTCAGATTCGCGCACCCACAAACCCGAACCTGTATCTATACTTAATAAAAATTTGGTTGGTTCAGAAGAAGGCGCGATAAGACCTTGAGCTTTGATTATCTTATTGCTCGTTCTCTCACGCGATGATGTTTCTTTACCACGAGCAGTGTATGTCCAATTCAAAAATCCATCAATGTAGCGGTCAGAAATATTTTGATGGCTTTATCAGGCAGAGAAGGGAAAGGGGCCGTGAATCCAATCACAGCCCCTACTACACTGCACAACAGGTTTGACTTCAAACCTTGCTGCGCGTCCTACATCCGGTTTTGACGGTGACGACAAGCCCGTTTTCGATTGAATACACTGAAATTTCGGGCATACGAAGGGGTGCTATTTTGAGACCATCGGCACCCCTATTATTTTAACTTTCTTTGTCATAATACCTCCGAATCATTTTCCCATCCTCGTGTTCCAGTGGCAAGACAGGCGCAAACCCTAAAAAAAGAGGCCGCCTCGCGCAGCCTCTACAATTCTTTACAGGAGGAATTTGGAACAATCTTTAACTACCGGCAGTGACTTCTGACTCTGAATCGAAAGTGAATCCGTAAACGTTCGCCTGACCCGCGACTTTGATTGCAGCCAATATCTTCGGCACATAATCGCGAGTCTCTTTCGGCAAAAGCTGTTTGTCATACAGTTCCCAGAAATTCGCGCGGCCATTCTTCACAATTGCGTCCATCACGCGCGGCTCGCCCGAATTGTAAGCGGCCATCGCAAGCGCCCAGTCTCCGAATATCGTGTGAAGGTCGCTGAGGTAAACAGCCGCGACGCGGGTTTGCTTCATCGGGTCTGCTCTCTCGTCGTCTCCGCTTGCGACTCTAAGCCCGTACTCGGTCGCGGTCTTTGGAATGAACTGCCATATTCCGCCTGCGGCGGCGGGCGAAACGGCCTTTGGATTCCAGACGCTTTCGACAAGCGCGAGCCAGACTAAATCTTCAGGCACTCCTGCGCGTCGAAACTCTGCGCGCGCCATCGCCAGATAAGAATTGCTGCGCTCGATGCCGATGGTCATTGTTCTGCGGCCACCTTGCGTTGCCGTGTAGTAATTCACCCATCGCTCAATCGCAGGGTTCATATTGTAAGCCATGTCGCCTACGGTCAATCGCATCTGCGCGACATCAGAAGGCGAAACATATCCATCAGGGACAGGCAGCGAGGGCGCAGGAGCGGCTGCAATTGCGGCTTGCGCAACCTCTTTTAAACCATCGGGCGGCGGCGGGATCTGACCGTCCACTGATGCGGCTGATATGTCGGGTTTTGAATTCGAAGGCGGATTGATCTTTCGCCTTGCTTTGACGACGCGAACGCCTGAGCCTTTCTCAGGCTTGACGGCCTCGCCTTTCACGCGCTTCGCAACGCGGCTGTAATAATCGGCTAGATCCGTGTCGCTCGCCGCAGCGTCTGCAAGTATGTTTATGGCTTTGTCGAAATCAGTGCGCTTGCGGCTGAGTCCGCGCGGCTGAGTCTGCTCGACCACTTCATCGTCAATCATCGCTGTCATTTGCAGCGGTGAGCTTTTATGGAAGGACGAAAACAATAGCGTTGCTGCTCCCATTACAGCAGTCGTGATAACTGTCGAGATCAGCTTTTTTACAATCAGTTTCTTTGAGTACACGCCGTCCGAACTTGAGGCAAAAATACGGTTCAGCTTCATTGACACTCCCATCCTGTAAAGCCGGGCACGCCGGGTCAGTCAATCATTTCAGTTATTTAATTTATTGGGATTTCGGGATATGAACTCTTGTTTCCCTGAGATTGAATTCGTTTAAGAAACTGCAAGCCTGCACCCTTACCCTTGTTCGTCATTTCGGCAACCTTCGAGGTTACAACTTAATATTATCAAGAAGGATTTTCGCCGTCGAGATGTGTCAATTCATTGCAATAGAATCGCAAGAGAGAGCGGCTCGAAAGATGGAAGGGTTGAGTAATCGAGCCGCTTTCTGTAATAGTTTCAGACGATGTTTGGAATATTGAAATCTGGAATCAAGCTCGGCGTCGGCTGCTTTGTGACGATAGTGCTTTTGATCGCGCTTGTTGCCGGAGCCATCTATTATTACTGGATAAGAAAGCCCGCGCCACGCCCGCGAAACAGCAATCGTCGCGCAGCAATCGTCTTGAAGAGTGGGAAATTAATGAGTAGTTACGTCTCGTCCGAGTCTATCCACTTTTTCAGGGAAGGCGCTTCATATTTTGAAATCTTCTCTAACAGACCATCTGCTTCTGAATCCGTTAACACGACGGAGCGATATTCAGGTTTTACAAAGCCTTCGGCCACCATATTATTTATGAATAACAACAGCCCCTCATAGTAGCCTTCGATGTTGAGGAGTCCGCACGGCTTCCGATGTAGCCCTAACTGCACCCATGTCACTATCTCGCAGAATTCTTCCAGCGTACCGAAGCCACCGGGAAGCGCGATGAAACCGTCCGCGAGTTCCGCCATCAACGCTTTGCGCTCGTGCATCGAGCCGACAACGCGTAAATCTGCCAGCCCCATATGCGCGACTTCTCTTATAACCACTGACTCAGGAATTACGCCGATCACCTCGCCGCCCCCTGCGAGCACGGTATCGGCTAGTGCGCCCATTAGCCCGACGTTTGAGCCGCCGTACACAAGACCAAGCCCGCGCCGCACGAGCGACGTACCTAATGCCCGTGCGGCTTGAATGTAAGACGGGCGAGTACCGTTGCTCGACCCGCAATAGACGCAAATTCGTTTCATATAACTTCGCCGTTTGCTTCGTCCGAAGGCGCGAACTTCGATTAAGCAGCAATCAATCAGTTTAAGGTTTTGTTTTTCGTGCCTTCGTCGCCGCCTTTGGCTTTCCCTTTTTAGCTTTTGTTGCTTTGACGAATTGCACCTCCGAGGGATCAACGGATGGAGATGCGCTTGGCGCAGTTGCGCCGCGCGGGGCGATGTGGATCTCGGTGTTTAAGTCCTCACGGTATCCACCATCTACCCAGACTATTCGATCAGATGCCAGACCGCGTTTCTTTACAAGGTAGTTCTTAGCGCGCAAGGCGCGGGTTTTTGCTATGCCCTTGACAGCGCGGCGTCCTCCATAAACTATTAAGTAACCGACCGCATTCGGGTCACTCTGCAACTCAATAGCGAAATTATCGAGTCTCGACTTTTCATCTTCAAAGGAAACGTCTCCGTACTCATCAAACTTTCGCGCGGAATCACCTGCCTGGGATGCAGTAACCATGTTTTCAGCAAGGATTGCGATCATTAACAATAAAAAGACTTTTTTGGCGGTTTTCATCTTCACACTCCGAATCAAAGTATAGTGCAGAATTTTTTAGGCTGACTTGTGTGCAGCCTTTTCGCAACGAGATGTTACGATGCGTGTTCAGTTGCTCTTCTTTGTGCCGATCAATTGCAACGCTTTCGCGGCCCGCCTCGCTCCGAACCAAAGTCCGAGTAGCCATCAAGGCAGATGGTGACTCGGCGCACGCCGGGAAACTGCTTGAGAGTTTTTTCTATCGCCGCCGTGAATCTTCCGGGAGCCATATCGCCGGGCCAGCGTTGCCACCCCTTGCGCGTTGTGCGAAGACTGACGTGCGCAGTGCCTCTCGTAATCACCAGTCTTTTTATAGACAGATACTCTGTGTAAGGCGCGTATAAGCCTTTGCTCTTTTCTTCTGCCGTTGGCCCGGCAATCAGCGCCTTCATCGCGCCCAGAGCAGGCGAGCGGCTATCAACCATTCGCGAGACCGGCTCGATGCAAAAGAGGTTATCGTTACCGCAATCGGTTTCTCGTGAGGAACCGAAATAAATGCTCACCTCTTTTTTAGCGGGCCGGGCTTCTGCATTAAACGTTGCGACGTTCAATAAGATGACACAACCGAGCAGTGCAAGAGCGATTTTCATAAGCCTAAATATACGCGCAGATCAGTTCGGTTTCAAAATGAGATGCTTGACTACGTTTTCACCGCAGAGGCGCAGAGAACGCAGAGATTACGCAGAGAAAAACTATTATTACTCTGCGCCCCCGCCGCGTGCGAAGCACATCATCGGCCATCCTGCGTTCTCTGCGCCTCTGCGGTGAACTCTCTGTTTTCTTTTTACCAGATATTTACTCGCAAGGATTCGGGCCGCGCTATCGAAGCTTCGCCTTCGCAGCCGAATGCGTTCAAAAATTCCGGCATATTCGACAACGGGCCGAGCACGCGGAATCGCGCGGGCGAATGCGGATCGGTTGCGATCAACATACGCACCATCTCTGGTCGCATATTGCGCCGCCACCCTTGCGCGAAGGCAAGAAAGAAACGCTGCTCCGGCGTGTACCCTTCTATCTTTTCAGGGCGCGGTTTGCCTTCGAGCGATTTCTGGAACGCGAGATAAGCGATCTTCAATCCGCCAAGGTCGGCTATGTTTTCGCCCATCGTCAGCTTGCCGTTGATGTGAAGCGTATCAATGGCGACGTAATCGTTGTACTGTTTTTCCATCAATGCCGCTCTGGCGTTGTAATTCTTCTCATCCTCTGGCGTCCACCAGTTCTTCAGATTTCCATCGGCGTCGAACTGGCGACCCTGATCGTCGAAGCCGTGCGTCAACTCGTGACCTATGATGCTTCCTATAGCGCCGTAGTTCGTCGCGTCATCGGCTTTTGCATCAAAGAACGGCGGCTGCAATATTCCGGCTGGAAAGACTATCTCGTTGAAGTTCGGGTTGTAATACGCGTCAACAGTCGGCGGCGTCATGCCCCACTCCGTTCGATCAATTGGCTTCCCGATCTTTTTCAGATTGCGCTCGAACTCGAACTCGTCGGCCTGCATGGCGTTCAGCACATAAGAGCCCGTGTCAACTGCCAGCCCTGAATAATCGCGCCACTTGTCTGGATAGCCGATCTTGACGGCAATCGCGTCGAGTTTTCTCATAGCCTGTTTGCGAGTCTCTTCGCTGATCCAGTCCAGAGCCGAGAGGCGGTCACGCAACGCGGCCTTGAGATTTGCGACCAGCGTCTGTGCGCGCGACTTCGCTTCGGGACTGAAAGCTTTCGCAACGTAGAGTTGCCCCATCGCTTCGCCCATGCCTTCATCCGTAGCTTGCAGCACGCGCTTCCATCGCGGCCTCAGTTCTTTGGCTCCGCCCAGTATCGTGCCCTTAAATCGAAAAGCTTCGTTTACAAAAGGCGAACTCAGTTTGTAGTCGGTCGCGTTTATCAGGTTCCATCTTAGATAAGTCTTCCAGTCGTTCAACGGGACTGTCGTTATCATTTTGCCGACTTCTTTGAAAAACACAGGCTGCCCTACGTTGATGTCGCCGGGATTGGTAAGGCCGATGCTTGCGAAATAACGATCCCATGAATAGCCCTGCGTCAAAGCATTGACTTCGGCCAGTGTCATTTTGTTGTAGATGGCATTCGGGTCGCGCTGCTGAATATTTGTCATCGAAGCTTTAGCAAGTCGCGTTTCCATCTCCATCACCGTACTGGCGTTGGCTGCCGCTTGCTGAGGCTTGTCGCCGAGCAACTCGAACATCTTCGCTACGTGCTCGACGTACTGCTTGCGAATCTCTTTAGACTTGTCATCTTCTTTGGTGTAGTAATCGCGGTCGGGCAGACCCAGTCCCGCTTGATAGAGATTGGCGATAATTCGCGTGCTGTCTTTAAAGTCCTGATATGCGAAAAAGATGTAGCCCGGATAAATATTGTGTCTGTGCAGGTACGCGATTTCATCCTGAAGACTCTGAATATCTTTTACGGCAGCGATGCGAGCGAACTCTTTGGCAAGCGGCGCAGCCCCTTCGGCTTCAATCTTGGCTTCGTTCATGCCCGTGCGATAAAAGTCGCCCACTTTGCGAGTCACGCTTCCCTTGGGAGCGTTTGTATCTTTGGCCGCGTCTTCGAGAATTTGATGAAGAACTGCCAGATTCTTTTCATATAACTCGCTGCCCGCCCCCCACGAGGTACGTTCGGCAGGGATAGGATTTTGTTCGAGCCAGTTGCCGTTGGCATATTGGTAAAAGTCCTGGCATGGCTTCACGTTTGTAGAAATGCTTTTGACATCAATGCCGTGCCCGCCAGGCTCGTTTGCTTTCGACTGAGCGAAAAGATTTGCGCTCGCCATGTTCGTTGCGAGCAGCAGAGATAAGATTGCAAAATTCAATCTTCTGAGCTTATCCATTTATTGATTCTCCTTGTTCTACTACATTTATTTCACTCAATCGGGACTTGAGTTCTGGCTGGCACACCAACCAGTTAACGATTGAGTTGAACCACGGTTCAGGGTTTCAGCCTGTAGAGCATTCGCGGGAAGGGAATCGTCTCGCGTATGTGCTCTAGGCCGCAAATCCAGGCCGTGCAACGTTCTATTCCCATGCCGAATCCGCCGTGCGGGAACGTGCCGTACTTGCGAAGATCCAAATACCAGTCAACAGATTCTTCGGGCAGGTTGTGCGTTTCGATCTGCTTGAGCAGGTAAGACAAATCTTCCGAACGCTGGCCGCCCCCGATGACTTCGCCGTAGCCTTCCGGCGCTAGCACATCAACCGACAGCGATAGCTCCGCCCGTTCAGGATCGGTCTTCATATAAAACGCCTTCACCGCCGCCGGGTAGCGATGCACCATCACAGGGCGATCAAACTGGCTCGATAGGTATGTCTCGTCAGGCGCGCCGAAATCGCCGCCCCACTCGAAGCGATTTTCAACCTCTCCCTTCGCGTGCCCCTCTTGAAGCATTCGCACGGCGGCGTCGTATTGAAGACGCGGAAAGGGGGCGCAAATCTTTTCCAGCTTCGATATATCGCGCTCAAGCTCCGTCAGTTCTTTGCGACGATTTTCGAGCACGCGATGAGCGATGAAGGTAAGGAAATCTTCCGCGAGATTCATTATGTCATCGAGGTCTGCGTAAGCGACTTCGGGTTCAACCATCCAGAACTCTGTCAGGTGTCGGCGCGTCTTGGATTTTTCGGCGCGAAAGGTCGGGCCGAAGCAGTAGACTTTGCCGAACGCGGCGGCGGTCGCTTCGTTGTAAAGCTGGCCCGACTGCGTAAGATAAGCTTTCGCGTCGTCGAAGTAATCAACGGCAAACAGCGTCGTCGTGCCCTCGCAGGCGGCGGGCGTAAATATCGGCGTGTCCATCAGCAGGAAGCCGTTCGAGTCGAAGAAGTCACGCACGGCGCGAATGATTTCGGCGCGCACTGTGAGTATGGCGTGCTGGCGGCGCGAGCGGAGCCAGAGGTGGCGATTGTCCATCAGGAACTCGACGCCGTGATCTTTCGGCGTGATGGGAAAAGGCTCGGCTACTTGAAGGACATCAATCGCCGCGACATCGAGTTCATAAACGCCGGGCTGTTTTGGATGCTCGCGAGGTGTGCCGCGCACGATGATGGAAGACTCCTGCGTAAGATTGCTGAAATCGTTCCAGACCTGTTCGCTGACATCGCGCTTAGAGACGACGCCCTGAATGATGCCTGAGCCGTCGCGTATCTGCGGGAATATGAGCTTGCCGCTCGAACGAATGTTATAAAGCCATCCCTTGATGGTTATCTCTTCGCCAACATGACTGGATACATCTCTGATGTATGTTTGATCCATAATCGCTCCTGAGTTGTCACTGAATTCCAAGAATGAACTTGATTAATAATCCTACTATAGCCACTCGAACAAAAAAAGTAGCGTAGTGATTAACCAGCCTCCGGCTACTGTTCTTCTGTCATACAGGCCGATTCAAAACAGTGTATACAATTCACAAATCAAGTGCATTTTTACGCCATTTTTACGCATTGGTTAATGGCATTGCAATTGCCTTTTTGATCATCGTAGTTATTAAACCGAATCTGAATGGAGGAATGAACGATGGCCGATAGGATTATAGAAGAGCATGTCGTACATACGGATGGCGGTGGCAGCGGCGCTTTGACTGCGCTCACAGTTATGCTGTTTCTGCTTGTGTTGCTGGCTGTGCTTTATTTCACAGGGGCTTTTGGGCGGATGTTCGGCGGCAGCAAACACGAAGTTGATATTAACATCAATAAGCCCGGCGTTGTTCTGCAACTCCGTTAATCAATTTAGCCGTCAAGTTTTCAGTAGCCCGTCTGTCAGCAAGAGCAAACAATCACGCCTTTGCTTACAGACGGGCTACTGATTCGATTGCCGAAGAGGAGGCTTTCGCGGGTCGCCCGGAAGCGGAGGACGTTTCTCGCTTGGGAGCGGCGGCACCGGATCGCCGGGCACCCTGGGTCTTTGAGTGGGATCAGGATATGGGTTCTTATGAACCCCCGGCGCAGGACGCACGTCTCTTCCGAGTGGCGTTACGGCTGTGGTTGAAAAAATCGTCCACGGCCCGCTCGGCAAATCTCCCGCGATCTCGCGCTGCCACTCGTATTCCGGATGCGCTTTCAAAAATGCATCAAGCTTAAAATCTGTTCCGCATGCATGGCCCACAGCCGCCCACATCTTCATCTGCGATGCAAGCTGAGCGTTTGTCGCTTTCGAGTTCGACGCGCCGCCGGGATAAAAGCTGCGCCAGTCGCCGCCCGCGCCTAGCTCGTCAAGCTCGACGTGACCGCAAAGCGTATTGGCTGAACCCGCGTTGCGCTTTCGCACTACATCGTAATGATCGCCCATGAACTTTTTCGCAAGGTTGATGTCAATCTTCCCGCGATTCGCGCTCATCAACTCGTCCCAACGGCGATGGCGCGCGTTAGCTCCATTCTTTTCATTCTCAGGGTCAAAGGTAGTTTCTTCTCGGATGGTTTTTTCGTGCACGGGGAAGTTCGAGCCGACAAAGTAACCGTCCTTTGTGCGCTCGACTATATTGTTTTTGATTCCGTTTTCGAGCCGCGCTATCTCGCCCGTCTTGCGATCTGCCACGAGCCAGTCGTTCGCATAGCCGCCGTTCGGATTGTCCGTCATCACACGCAGCCAGTCGTCAATTGAATTCGAGTACTGAATCGCTTTGCGTATGCGATAAAACTCCGGCAGGCCCGAAGGCTCGAAGCCTTTGAAGTCGCTGATGGTCGTTTCAGTCACAATCAAACCTGCGCCTGTGACGTAGAAGTCATCGCCCGAATGAATGAATCCGGGAAACGAATCCATCAGGATGCGATTGCCCGATTCAGGTTTGAGGTCAACCATAATGTTCCAGTTGCGACCGATCAAATAATCCATCCAGGTGTTGTGCGCGATGACGATTTCGCCCGTGCGAGTCCAACTGCCCGTGGCAACGAACGCAGAGCAGGCGGGCGGCGGCGATTGATGAAGCTCAGGATCATCAACCCGCGCCGATTGAAGCGAAGGCACGTAGTACCACGCAAGCTCCATCCACCCGTTCATCGCAAGCACATCGTCCGCGTCAATCTTCACGCCGCGCGAATATGCGCCGCGAGCTATGCCTTGAATCTCTTTTTGATATTCGTCGCCGATTTTGTTCCAGAACATCTCGTGCGCGGCATCGCGATAGAATTGCCAGTTGCGTTTTGTTACGCGCTGCAAATATTTTTTGAACACTCGCAACGCATCGTCAATTTCGCGCGCCAGCAGCCAGCCGTGCTGAAAGCCTATATGTTCAGGCGGGCCTTCGAGGTGCAGATAAATCCAACCGTTGCGCTCCGTGCGAGAGGCACGGGCAAGCATGCTCTCTTGAGTGTCAGGCGCTTTTGCCGCCGATGTCGTGTGAACGTTCAGCGTAAACAAGAGCGCCGATAGGGTGACGATTGAAATTGCAATCGCGAGCTTCCCGGTTATGCGAAGCATAATCACCTCCTCTATCGTGACGGATGTGTGCGAGCTATCTTTGATAGCGCGTTTTGCAATTCGGACACTGAAGGATATGGTTGATTCCGCTGATCGGAATCACAGGAATGATAAAGAATAAGGTGATAAAGCGCATCCCCTTTTTTACTGTGAACGGCGTTATCGCGCCGCATTGCCCGCAGTGCATCGCATCGGCAGTGCGGTCTGATCCCCAGGTGAAAAAGCGAACTCCTATTATGAGCATTCATTTTCCCTGAATGAGTTTGTCAGTAGCCCGCGCGTCAGCAAGGGCGCAACGCCCGATCATAGCTTCAAGCGTTCGAGAAAGAGTTTATTATTGCTCGTGTCTGAAAGCCCTTTGAGCAAAAGCTCCATCGCTTCTACTGATTTCTTGCCAGCAAGCGCGCGGCGAAGCATATTGATCTTGGGCATCGTCTCTGCGTCGAAAAGTTTTTCTTCTTTGCGCGTGCCTGATTTCGAGATGTCAATCGCGGGAAAGATTCTGCGCTCGGCAAGTTTTCGATCAAGCACGATTTCAAGATTGCCTGTGCCTTTGAACTCTTGAAAGATGACTTCGTCCATCTGGCTTCCCGTGTCAACAAGCGCAGTCCCGATTATCGTAAGCGACCCGCCTTCTTCGGCCTTTCGCGCCGCGCCGAAAAACCTTCGCGGGAACTCCATCGCGCGCGAATCAACTCCGCCCGACATCGTGCGCCCGCGACGACTGGTCTCGCGGTTCGATGCGCGGGCAAGCCTCGTGATTGAATCCAGCAGCATCACCACGTCCTGGCCGGATTCGACCATACGCTTGACGCGCTCGTGAACCAGTCGTGCGACTTGCAAGTGGAGATCTGAATTCTGGTCCGCCGACGAGGCGATCACCTCGCCGCGCACGCGACGTTTCAGGTGAGTGACTTCTTCGGGTCGCTCGTCAACGAGCAACACGACAAGATGAGTTTCGGGATGGTTGTCGGCGACGGCTTCGGCGATCTGCTCGATCAGCGTGGTCTTGCCGGTCTTTGGCGGCGCGACGATCAAGCCGCGTTGCCCTTTGCCGATTGGCGCTATCAGGTCGAGCACTCTCAGCGAAATGTTATCGTTGCCCGTAGAGAGTTCGAGCAGTTCGGTCGGGTCAACGCTCGTAAGCTTGGTGAACTCAGTCACGCGCGAATACTCTTCGAGGGTAAGCCCGTTGATATGCTCGATGTCTGTCAGTTGATCTGCATGATGTCGGCCACGCTCGTTGTCAGAAGGGCTTGCGACGCCTGAAATCATCACGCCCTCGCGCAGTGAAAATTTCTGAATGATATTACGCGGAACGAATATATCTTTCGGGCCGGGCCGATAGTTGTTGGCGGCGTCCCTTAGAAAGCCGAAGCCTTTTTCGTTGATTTGAAGCACACCGGAAGCTGTCTGTTGAGATTCCATTAATTACTCCGAGATTAATAAAACGATGAGCACAGAATGACGAATGATGAATTAGCAATTTTACTTCTGCCGTTCATCACTCGTCATTCATCATTTCTTGTTTCTTCTAGTTTGGCAATTCAAGCGTTACTTCTGCGCGACCCGTCATCACGTCACGCCCGAAATCTGTGAGGCCCACGGTCGGATACATACCTTGTTGCACGGCTATGCAGCCTGCTTGAATCAATGCTTTGATGTAGGCTGTTATCTCATCCTGTACCATATCACGCAGCAAGCCATAAGTGGAAAGCTTATCTAGTTGGCTGTCGCGCACCTGTTTGCTCGTTGACCCGCGCAGCACTGCCGCCACTGTCCCTTTGCCGAATTTATTTTTGCCGAATTCTTTTTCGATTCTTGCGATGCAACTCAGAGTCTTTTTGACCACGATCAATTCGGCTTCGTTGATCGGGCGCTGGCGAGAAGCTTGAATTTCGTTTTTGCTCTCTGCCTGCGAGAGCGCGCGTTTGCGTTCGGCCTGGTTCTTCAGATCGGCCCTGAGAGTTTCACCCGCCGGAGCATTATCAATTATGAAATGTTCAAGCTCAGTCGCGTCTCCAATCTTAGGAGCGCTTCCAGTCTTAGGAGCGCTGGCCCCACGCCCCATGCTCAATGTGCCTGCCGATGATTTCTTCTTCGCCTTCGCAGTGTCCAGATAGTTTGCTTCGTCGGGCGCGCACACTGAACAAGTGCCGCAACTGCCCAGATGTTTTCGGTCGCCGAAATAATTCAGGATGAAGCGGCGCAGGCAGCTTTTGTGATAGCAAAAGTCAATCATCTTGCGCAACTTCCACTGCTCTGCGGCGGCGCGCGCGGCCAGGTCTTTCGTGTCAATCCTGAGCGCACGCGCAGGACTTTCGTCAAGCAAGCGAATGCCGCGCCCCTGATATGCGTTGTGGCAACTGATAAGCCCGCGCGACGCAAGCGCGCCGAGCGCGCGACGCACCTGCGCGTCGCTTAGTCCGAGCGCGCCGCCTATCACGCCTACTTCAAGCTCTGTCTGTTCGCGCTCGTTCACGTTCCGGCTGAAGACAAGGTCGCGCATCACAGCCCCTTCGGTCGATTCGTCTGAGACTGCGCCCAGCGCTTCGTCCACAACTGTTTTCATCAGCGCGAGAACCGTTGCATCGCTCGGTCGCCCGCGCTCTATGTGACCGGCTTTTTCAAGCACGACGAGCGCGGAATAGATCGACATATCGTTTTTGATGCCGACGCGCTCGGCTATCTCGCGCGCAGATAGCTCTATTTTTTCAGCGCCGAATGATGTGATCTCTTTATAGACCCGGCTGATTAATTCGGGCGACGGATTACTGCCTTCGATGAAGAACTGCTGAGTGCGTGTGTCCGCATAGTTGAAGAGCATACGGCACTCGGCAGGCAATCCGTCTCGTCCTGCGCGCCCGACCTCTTGATAATAAGCTTCAATCGAGCCGGGCAGATGAAAGTGAGCGACGAATCGAATATCAGGCTTGTCAATTCCCATGCCGAATGCGTTGGTCGCAACGATGGCTTGCGCTTTGCTGCTCATGAAAACGTCCTGCGCGCGGCTGCGTTCGCCTTCGTCCATTCCGCCGTGATAAAGCTCGACGCTCAGGCCCGCGAGTTTGAGCTTTGCTGAAATCTGCTCAACGCTCTTGCGCGTAGCGGCGTAGATTATTCCTGACCCGGTCGAATCTTGAATCAAACGCTTGAGCACGTCCATCTTCTCTTTTTCGGTCGCCGTGTGCAGCACGCGCAGCGCGAGATTCGGGCGATCAAATCCTGCTACCGAAACGTGCGGGTCCGTGATGCCTAGTTGCTCGCTTATGTCTGCGCGCACCTGCGGCGTAGCCGTAGCCGTCAGCGCGATTATCTGCGGGCGACCGAGCCTGTGCGCCGCTTCTTTCAATCTCAAATAGTCCGGCCTGAAATCATGCCCCCAGTGCGATATGCAATGCGCTTCGTCCACTGCGAACAGGCGGACCTCGGTTTCCGCGATTGAATCCATGAAGGCCTGACTGCGGAACCGTTCCGGCGCTACGTAAACGAGCTTGTACTCTCCCATCCGCAGCTTGCTCAATCGCCTGTTGGTTTCGCCGTAGCTGATCGAACTGTTGATGAAGGTAGAAGCGATGTTGCGCGCCGCGAGTTGATCAACCTGATCTTTCATCAACGCGATTAGCGGCGAGACGACGAGCGTGACGCCGTCCAGCATCAAAGCGGGCAGTTGGTAGCAGAGCGATTTGCCTCCGCCCGTCGGCATGACGACGACCGTGTCGCGGCCTGCCAATACGGATTCGATGACTTCGGCCTGGCCCTCACGAAAATCCGTAAAGCCGAAATGTTGTTGTAGCGCCTCGCGCGCTAAATGGGCATTGCTCACCGGGAATTCCTCACAACGGTTATCGCTTTTGCGGGTTGATCTGGATCGCAGATTATCTCGAAATAAAACGATACCACGCGCCGAGAAGCTTTCTCAAATTCATCGCGGCTGGCCTGTGTTACGGCCTATGCGTCGAACATCTCGCCGCAGACTTTTCACAACGCTTCTCAGCCTGTGGCCTCACCTGACTATTATATTTTAGCGACGAAAAAAGATCACCAAAAACGATGAAATAAAGTATAATGCAGCCTCTGCACACGTCAGGGGATGAATGCTTACAGAAGCATTCATAGCCGTGGTGATTCGTGTTGAATGCCAAATATCAATTAATCGAGTAAGCCGGGAGTCGTTACACTCACAAACTCCCCGCAAAGAATTACAATTTCAGGTCGTTGAATCATAGCTTGACCTACAGCGGTAAAGTGGGAGGTGTTTATGTTGTCCGGTTACGCTGCTTTGAGGCCACGTTTTGCGATAATAATCACAGCGCTTTTTTTGAGCAATGTGGTAAACGCGCAAGTTCTGGGGATAGGTAGGGAGCATACGGAGTTAAAGCGTTCGCGTCCTGCCGAAGTACACCTGGCGAATGCGACGTTTTCAGTCCAGGTGAATTCGATAGACGCTCAAGCCGCTCCGCTGACAGAGCGGCTCAAAAAAATCGTCGTCAACGGCATGCTAAACGCCAATCGAACATTGCGCGAAGCGCCCCGCTCGCCGCAAATCCTTGTTGATTGCACCATAACGAAATTCGGCTATGACGAAAAAACCGAACAGGAAAAAGTGTTGCTCGTCAAAGAGAAGGGAACTTTCAAGACCATCACTGCCGTGCTCGAAGTTTCTTACAAAGTTGTTCGCACGCAGGGGAACTCTACTTACTTTGCCGACAACTTTTCTTACCCATTCAAGAAAAAGTATCAGGTAGGCGTAGAGTCTTCTCCCCCGAAATCCGAAGTAGAAGATACGCTCATGCGGTCTGCGATAAAGGCCATGCTCATCAAACTGACTGACCAGGATGAAACGCTGAAAGTCAGGCTGATGGGAAAGGGCGAGCTTGACCGCTTCGCAAAATTCGCTCAAGCCAGGCAATGGAACGAGTACATAGACAGCATCACAGCGCTCCCAGAAAAAAAGCCCGACAAGAGCGGGAGAAGCGAGTTCGAGGCCGACAGGAACTATAGCTTGGCAATCGCTTATGAGGCGCTGGCCTACGAAAACATGCGCAAGGATTACAGCCGCGCAAAGGAATATTTCGAGCTGGCCGATACGGCTATTCGCAAAGCGCGGCAATTTGATCCGAGAGAAAATGAGTACGTGGTCGCGCAGTCGAGAATGAAACAGGGCGAAGAGTATCTCAAAATTTTCAAAGAGCGTTATCCGCAGCAAGGCGGAGTCGCTGCCTCTTCCGTTAAACCGGACTCGCGGGGAATCACCCCGCCGGTTCAAGAACCAAACAAACCCGCGCCCGGTAATATGACGCCCGGCGCTATGACAAACGATGAAGTCATAACAATGGTTAAAGAGGGGCTGCCTGAAAATCTGATCATAAGCCAGATCAAAGATGCCAAAGTGAAACAATTCGATGTCAGCACGGCTGGCATTGTCCGCCTGTATAAAGCCCAGGTCAGTGAAAAGGTTATAGAGACGATCAAGGAAGCGATGCGCACATCTCAGCCGCCGCGCCGCAAGCGACGGTAGAGAATCAAGCGGAGAACGCCGGATGAAATTGACGACTGCCTTAACAATAATCTTAGGACAAATGATCTTGCCTTTTATGGGGGCCTCTTTTGTGGGAGCCTCTTTTGTCGGGGCTGCTCAGGATGCGGACTTGCGCGCGCGATACGACCAGGCTCTGGAACTTGCAAGATCGAAAAACTTCGAGCAAGCCTACGAGTACACAGTCAAAGTTGTGAGCGCCGATCCGCTTTTTTATGAAGCAAGCGTACTCAGAATCGCGCTTGCGACGCTGCTGAAAAAAACAGGCCCTGAAAATCCGCAGAACCTGCTGCGTGTGGCTAAAGGGCGTTTCCCCATCAGGGGCAATATAGAGCAGGATATTCAAGCCCGGGTTGACGCGTTCACGTCGGGCAGCGCTCCAATCGCAAAGCCGAGCATGCGCATGACGGTTTCCCCTTACGTTCGCAGAAAGCTTGCGCTTGTCATCGGCGTCGGCTCGTTCAAAGACCCGAACATAAGCCAGTTGCGTTTCACTGCCAATGACGCGCGCGTTTTTGCTGACACTTTGAGGAAAGAATGCCGATTCGATGATGTGAAAACTTTGATAGACAATCAAGCTATTACGGAAGATGTGAAAGACGCGATAGACAAACTTGCCGCAGAGGCGACTCCCGAAGATTTAGTCGTAATCTATATCGCCAGTCACGGCTCTCCCGGAGAAAGCGACAAGGCCGGAGTCAGTTACATAGTGACTTATGATACGAAGGTAGATAAGCTCTACGCCACGGCCTTCAAGATGGAAGACCTGCTCGGTGACATCAAGAGGCGTTTTTCATCAGAGCGCATAATCGTTTTCATAGACACATGCTACAGCGGAGCAACTTTCAAAGAGCCTCCGAAAGAATGGCCCACGGGGGGGCGCGCGCTGAGAGTGGTCGCTTCCGGCCCGCGCGTAAAAATGATCGAAGACCAAATCCGTCAGACAGAGAGCAGTATAGGATTAGGGCCTGCAACGCCCGGAGAAAAGCGAAAGCAACAGGGGGTAGGCCGCGTGATAATCGCTTCCAGCAGCGAAAACGAGCAGTCGTGGGAGAGCGAGCAGATTCAACACGGATACTTCACCTATTATTTAATCGAAGCGTTGAAGCGACAAAATTCCATTTCGATTCAAGGGCTGTACGATTACTTGAGAGATGAAGTGCCCAGGGCTGTCGAGCGCGATAAAAAAGCTAAACAGAATCCTGTGATGATTAAAAGCTTGGCCGACCCTGTCGATATTTATCTCAAGGATGATGCAGCGAGCAGCCCGCGCACCCAGAACCAGACGAAGCGACAGCCTTGATCGAATCTTATCGCTTTATTCCGAGAGCGAGGTATAAGATGGGCCGGAATATCTTCCACCAATCAACCAGCGCGCGCATCTTCGTATAAGCGATGCCGTCATTTTCTTTCGGATACTCTATTGTAACGGGCACCTCGATGACCTTATGACGCAGGCGCAATGCTTTGAATAACAGGTAAGGCTCAAGCTCGTAACGATCAAGCCAGTCCTGCCACAGGTTGATTCGCTTGTCTTTAAAAAGAGATGTGTGAATCGCGCGGAAGCCGCTCGACGCATCGGTCACTCGGCGACCGCAGAAAAGCGAAAACAAAAAAGTGTACCCACGCGTGCCCAACTTCCTGCGGAGCGGCATTCGTAAATACTCGCCGCCTTCCAGGTAACGCGAGCCTTGCACAAATACTGCTTCGCCTTTGATGATTGGCTCGACCAGGCGCGGTATCTGCTCAGGCGGAGTCTTGCCGCCACCCGATACGATTGCCACTATGTCGTAACCATGTTTGATGGCGTAATCAATCCCGCTGCGAATCGCTGCGCCCACGCCCAGATTCGCCCCCTGACGAATTACGAGCGCACCGGCCTGCTCGGCGTAATGTCCTGTTTCGTCCGACGAGCCGTCGTCTACGACTAACATTGTTTCCACAAGACCGGCAGGGACGGCTTTCACCACGCGCGCAATTCGTTCGCCCTCGTTCCACGCGGGCGCGACGCATAATATGCGCGGCGCGGCTTTCGGCACAGGTTGCTTGTCGAACGCTTTAGCTGTGCTCACCGTGAGGTTCCTTTGACGTTTTCTTTCAGCCATTTGTATGTGCGACGAAGCCCTTCTTCAATAGTGACGGATGGAACCCATCGAAGCTCGCGGCGAATCTTTTCGATATTGACCACGCGGCGGCGTATGTTGTCTATGTCGCGGCGGTCAACATAAGACGTTTCGACCTCAGCCCCCGTTAACTGGATTATCATTCGCGCGAGTTGATTGAGGGTCGTCTCGCGCCCTGTGCCCACATTATAGACCTGGCCCTCGGCTTTAGATGATACGCCTGCGAGAATCGTGGCTTCGACCACATCATCAATATAAGTGAAATCGCGCGTCTGCTCGCCGTCGCCGTGAATGCGCGGTGACTGGCTTGCCATTGCAGCCTCGAAAAACTTCGCTATGACTCCGCAGTAAGGATTATCCGGGCGCTGCGCCGTGCCGAACACGTTCGAGTAGCGCACAGCCGAGACCGAAAGCCCGTAGCTTTCATAAAACGCTTTGCAGTAATTCTCGCCCGCGAACTTCGACACCGCGTAAGGACTGAGCATATTGGTCGCGTCATCCTCGTTGATGGGCAGGTAGCGGGGATTGCCGTAAACAGAAGCCGACGAAGCGTAGACGGTTCGCCCCACGCCCGTTTCGCGCGCTGCCAGCAAAACGTTCAGAGTGCCGCCTATGTTGACTTCGTAATCTTCGCGCGGGTTGCGCGTCGAGACGATGATATTGCGAGCCGCTTCGTGAAAGACTATGCTTGCGCCTTTGACGATGTCGCGGACTAAATCGAAATCCGTCACACTGCCGCGAACGACTTCAAGCGTCGGGTCTTCAGCCGGAAGATTGTCCATAGCGCCCGTGTAAAAATCGTCGAGCACTACTACTTTGGCTCCGGCTTTCAACAATCGCCGCACGATGTTTGATCCGACGAAGCCCGCGCCGCCCGTCACGATAATTCTTTGGCCTGCCAGGCTATCCAGATTGCTCATCACTTTGTTTCTCCAAAAGACCAGCCGGTCCGACTATACTGCATAAACTTTGATGCTTGGCTAAGGCTGGCGAAATAGCCTGTGAAGGATACCTGATTTCAGCGCGACAATCCAACAAATAAAACTGGTTTCTGCTTGAAACTTCCACGCCGAAATCGCAGACTTTCATTCGGGAGAAAAATTATGGTTGATGAACGAAGACAACACCTCGAACTCGTAGCCGCGAACCTGACCGGGTCTTACTATACGGTTCACATGGGAGGCAGTCCCGATCATCGCGAAATACTGGAGACTTATTTCTTTCTTCTCGATGCCCTGGTCGATCACGACAATCACAAACATCTGTCGCCGGGCGATACGCTCGCGCCGTTCGAGGCGGATAAACCCGAAGAGTAACGCGCGTGTTATAATCTGTGCGTGCAAAAGCATCCGGGCATCTATATCCACATTCCGTTTTGCGAGCGGAAGTGCACCTACTGCAATTTCAATACGACGGATTTTTTTGCCGACCTTGCCGAGCGATACACTCGCGCCGTCACGAACGAGATAAAATGGTGGGGCGCGCGCCTCCGCGAAATCAACACTGCTAGTGTTGATACGATATATTTCGGCGGCGGCACTCCTTCAATCGTAGAAGCGGAACAACTCGCACGCATCATCGAGTCGTGCCGCGAAGCATTCGACATTGCTCCGACTGCTGAAGTTACAATCGAAATCAACCCGGCGACTTTGTCCCGAAAAAAAATTGCCGTGTGGCTCGACTGTGGCATCAATCGCGCAAGCGTGGGTGTGCAGTCATTCATTGACCGCGAGCTTATTTCATTGAGCCGGACTCATACGTCTATGGATGTGCGGCGCACGGTTGACGCTCTTCGCGAAGCGGGATTTGAAAACATAAGCCTCGATTTGATCGCAGGGCTGCCAGAGCAGACGCTCGCGGACTGGCAGTTCAACCTCGAAGAAGCTTTAAGAATTCGCCCTGAACACATGTCGCTGTACCTGCTCGAAATCAAAGAAGGCACGCAATTGTTCGCTCAACTCAAGCGGGGCTTGCGCCCTCAACCCGATGACGACCTCGCGGCCACGATGTATCGAAGGATTTCAGAAGCGACGCGCGAGGCAGGGTACGAGCATTACGAGATTTCCAACTTTGCGTTAATAGCAAATGATAATTCACCGCAGAGACGCAGAGAACACAGAGATTACGCAGAGAAAAACAATTTCTCAACCTCTGCGCCGCCTCTCGGTCCTCCGCGTCTCTGCGGTGAATCTGCTTTACTGCAACTGTCGCCGTTCAGGTCGAAACATAATATGAAATATTGGACGGCAGCGCCGTTCTATGGCATGGGATGTGGTGCGCACTCCTTCGACGGTCGCGCTCGATGGGTCAACACTTTGAAAACTGAAAGCTACATCGCAGAGGTCGAGCGTTTCGGGCAGGCAGTAGCCGAACGCCACGACTTATCAGTCGATACCCGCGCGGCAGAAGCCCTTTTCATGGGTTTGCGCTTGAAAGAAGGCATAGCTCTTGACCAGTTCCGCAATGAACACGGAGTTGACGTGTTAGAGCGTTACGGCTCGGAACTCCCGAGACTAGCCGACGCGGGCTTGATTGAAATCGAAAGTGGGCGGATGATTCTAACTGATGCGGGCCGTTTGCTGTCGAATGAAGTGTTCGTATCGTTTGTCTGATAAGCATATAAGAATATAAGCAAGCCTTGCTTGCAATGACTGGTAGGATGCTCAACTCGGATTAATTCCGACGGTGGAGATGTTTATGACGTCAGACAGTTTGAAAATCCGATTTCTAAACGCGCTGCTGCTGATCACAGCTATCGCAGTACAATCTCTGGCTCAGAGCGGTCGCTTGCGAAATCAAGCGCCGAGTAAAAAACAGATCGAAGATGAGGCGGTGCGCTTGAGAGTCGAAGAAGTCTTGCTGCCCGTGAGCGTTCGCAACAACTTCGGATTTCTGCCTACAGACCTCAAGCAATCAGATTTCATCATCACAGAAGACGGCAAGCGTCAGGAAGTCAACGCAGTGATGCGCACGCCTGCAAACATTCTCTTCGTGATTGACACGAGCGGCGAGAGCGTGCTCAAGAACACAAATATAAATCGCGGGCTTGCGCTGAAGCTGATCAGCGGGCTTTCAAGCGAAGACCGAGCGGCAATCATCACCTATGGCGACACCATCGAATTGCTCTCGGTGTGGACGAGCGACAAGGCCGCGCTTCGTCACGCGCTCGACTGGAAATTCAAACCTAGCCTCAAAGCCGATTTTTATAACAGCCTCGTCTACGCGGCTGACGAGGTGTTATCGAAAGTCAGCGGTCGCCGCAGCATCGTGATAATTACTGACGGCGTGGATTCGTTCGACAAACCTGTGATCGAAGGCGCGACGCTGACGTTTGAGAAAGCGCTTTCGGCATTGCATCGCGCGCGCGCGACTGTCTACATCGCAAGCCAGAACGAAATCGTAATGGCCGAAATAAAGCCGCTAGCCTTCAACGCGCTTTCTTGGTACGAACGGCTGGACCCGGGAGCGCGCAAGCGCATAGATAGGCTTCGCAAATATTATCGCGAGCTTGAAGCCGCCGAAGTGCAGTTGAAAGGATTGGCGGAAGAGACAGGCGGAATGATATGGATTCCAAAAACGCGCGAAGAGTTCGATAAAGTCGGCACTCGAATCATCGCAGAGATCGGGACGGAATGCGTGCTGGCTTACTCGACCGAGCGCCCGGCGGACGATCAAAGATTTCATGCCATCAAAGTCTACGGCACACGGACAGACATAATGGTTCGCTTCCGTCGAGGCATCTACGCCAACGCGATCAAGCGAGGACAAGCGGCAATGTCTTACTGGTTTGACGACGGGTTTGAGCCGAGCGTGCATGATTCGTTCAGTTTGTTCGCGGCTCGCTAATCTAACCAGACAAATATTTTCAGCTTCAGAGGTCATAGAGTTTTCGCTCTTCTAAACGATCACACGTCTGTTGTTGCCGAAAGCCCGCGTGTTATTATTCCCGCCTGATTAATCTCAATAACCGGAGCGCGTAATGGCTTACATAGATTTGCGCAGCGATACAGTGACGAAGCCGACCCCTGAAATGCGCGAAGCGATGGCTGAGGCCGAGGTCGGTGATGACGTTTACCTCGAAGACCCGACCGTCAATCATCTGCAAGAGATGGCTGCCGCTATGCTCGGCAAAGAAGCCGCGCTGTTCGTTCCTTCGGGCACGATGGGCAATCAAATCTGCGTCCGGCTTCACACACAGCCCGGTCAGGAAGTGATAACAGAAGAGCGCAGCCATATCTTCAACGCCGAGATGGCCGCGATGGCCGTCATAAGCGGCACGCTTGCGCGCCCTGTTCGCGGTGAAGACGGAATTTTGGACTGGCCTGCAATCGAAGCGGCGATTCGCCCGCGCTCGGTTTACTACCTGGCAAAGACTGGGCTTGTGACACTCGAAAACTCGCACAACTTTGCGGGCGGCAATATTATGCCGCTCGACCGCATGGAAGATATATGCGAGCGAGCGCACGCGGCTGATCTGCCTGTTCACCTTGACGGCGCACGCATATTCAACGCGGCCACGGCAATGAAACGCGATGTCGCCGATCTTGCGCGGCCATTTGATTCGGTGATGTTTTGTTTGTCTAAAGGGCTGTGCGCGCCCGTCGGGTCGCTGATAGCAGGCTCGCGCGCATTCATTGATCGAGCCATAGCAACGCGCAAAATGTTCGGCGGCGGGATGCGGCAGGTCGGCGTGTTGGCTGCGGCTGGAATCATCGCGTTAGAGAAGATGACCGCACGACTGGAAGAAGATCACGCCAACGCGCAACTTCTCGCTCGCGGAATCGCAGAGATACCCGGCGTGAAGATTGATCCTGAGAAAGCACAGACAAACATAGTCATCTTCGACATCAGTGACACAGGAATCAGCATCGCAGAGTTTCCCGAAAAGCTTAAAGAGCGCGGCGTGCTCGCCATCGGTATCAACTCGCGAGAGATGCGTGTGGTGACGCACAACGACGTTTCGCGTGAAGACTGCAAAACAGCATTGGGCGTCATTCGAGATGCATGTAAGTCTGAAAAATGATGTGTAAACAATTCCGAGGCGGAAGAACCTTTGCGCGAATCTTTCTAATAATTATTTTGCCGCTTTCCAACTCAAGTCTGAAATTGAATTAAAAAATCAGAAACCCTTACCGTAGCTCACCCTTCCACCCACCGAATCGTAATGGATGAAATATAACGTGTAAATTTCCATAAAAGATTGAAGTGTTTCGCGCGTAGTTTGCGTCATGTAGCAGTATAGGATAGATCGTTCATTCGATCTGATCATTTCCCAGACAGGTGTGATTCAACGATGCGCCTACGTATTTCAATTACCACCCTTAAGGAGATAAAGATGTCAGACAACAAACGAGATGTAATAGACGATCTTTTGGATAATGCTTCTCATTTTGAATATGCCGAATCAAGATGCCTGGTAGCGCCAAGCCCAGAGCTTCAAGACAAGATCAAACAAAGAATTGAAGCTATGGGGCTCAGGGCTGAGGCTCCATCGGACGCCCCGGATGTCAAAACTACCAGGCGCAAGGCGGCGGCTAAAAAAAGCGCGAGCAAAGCCAGCAAAGGCATTGACGACTTGATAGCGAATCTGGTCCGAATCAGACACGAGACCGCACCTGGATTGAATGACGGTCTCATCATTCCGGGAAGCTATTTTCCGCTCGGCACTCCCGTGCGAGTGGTGCGCAGTGCAGCCGCAGACCGCGCCCCGCTGAGTGGTACGGTACGAGTCATAGTTGTTCTGGTTAATTTCAAAGACAAGAAGATGACCGCCGCCCATAACAAACAACATTTCAAAGACCTTTTCTTTTCGACCGGGGTTTTGCCAAACGGCAGCGTTAAGGAATATTTTAAAGAGGTCACTAACGGAAAAATCAGCATTGCCGGTGACGTTGTCGGCCCATTCACATTGTCAAAAAATATGGCCACTTACGCGCATGGTGAATCAGGTCTCGGCAACGCCGCGCCAAACGCCCGCACAATGGCTCAGGAAGCGGCGCAACTAGCCAACCCATCTGTCAACTTCGCCCCTTTCGATAATGACGGTAATGGCTTTGTTGATGCTTTCATCGTGATACACGCCGGAGGCGGCGCGGAGCAAACCGGCAGCGTCAACGACATATGGTCGCACAAGTGGGTGCTCCCCAGTGAATTCAACGCCGACAGCACGAAAATATATGCTTATCTGACAGTCCCTGAAGATTCAAAGATAGGGGTCTGCTGTCACGAACTGGGGCATCTGCTGTTCGGCTTCCCGGATCTCTACGACACAAATGGTCCGGGCGAAGGAATAGGCAACTGGTGTCTCATGGCTGGCGGCAGTTGGAATGGCGGCGGCGACATCCCTGCTCACCCTTCGGCCTGGTGCAAAGCCAATCAAGGTTGGGTCTCTGTGATTGTCCAGTCCGCGAACGCCAATGTTACTATCCCGGATGTGAAGACCAGCAACAGCGTCTATCGCTTGTGGAAGAATGGGACGGGAGGCAGCGAATATTTTCTGGTTGAAAATCGCCAGAAGACCAAATACGACAAAAAACTCCCGACCGATGGGTTGTTGATTTGGCACATCGACGAATCAATCAGCGGCAACTCGGATGGCATTCATCCGAAGGTCAAGCTTATGCAGGCGGATGGGCTGAATCAGTTGGAGGCGGGAACCAATCGCGGAGATGCCGGAGACCCATTTCCCGGCAGCGCCCACAAAACGAGTTTCAGCAATTCGACGACCCCCAATTCGAAATCTTATGCGGGCGTTAACACCTGCGTGGCGGTCACAAACATTGGCGCTTCCGGCCCTAACATGACCGCGCGCTTGAGCGTGAAGTGTGCCGTCATCCCGAAAGCAACCAAAGAAATAGATAAGGCTTCGGACAAAGTATTCGTCAAAGACATAGAGAAGGCTTCAGACAAATCACTGGTCAAGGAAGCGGATAAGCCGGTTACCGACAAGTCCGCAGGGTTTGATAAGGCGACGGACAAGATCAGCGATAAAATTTCAGACAAGCCTGCGGACAAGCCCGGAGAAGGCGGCCTCGGCGGCGGGTTCACCGCCAGGTCGCAGGCAGGCGCGCAAGGCTATTACCCGCAGGGCGCAGAGCCATTCATCGGAGCTGACATTCGTCCTGACCTTTCTACCGGGGCGTTGCTTTCCGAAGACGATGTGAGTGAAGTGCAGACCCAGATGCAAATAGGGTCAGCCGAAGCGAAACGATACTACGACTCGAAACTGCCGGAGGTATAAACCAAAAGCGCGAGTCCTTTTATTAGGCGCGAAGTCGAAGTGCATAGCGCAAAAGGCTTCGACTTCGCGCCGCAATTTTTTTCCCGCTCAATCGCACCTTGAGTGTGTGATAAAGCTTCCTGCGTTGCTCTACGAATATGTTCTTGATCCTCGCACATGCAGAAGACCCGACAGCCTTGCAAGTTGGCAATGCCCTGATCGAACGTCACGGTCACGAACGAGTGCGAATGTTGACAGCCGAAGATTTAGTGCTTTCGACTCAGTGGTCTCATCGCCAAGAAGGGCAGCAGGTAAAAACTCTACTGCGCCTGGCAGATGGTCTATTGCTTTCATCGGATTCTATCAAAGTTGTGTTCAACCGTTTGCGCTATATCACAATGCCGCATTTCGATACGGCAAAGGCTGTTGACCGCGACTATGCTGTTGGCGAAATGTTTGCGCTGTTATTGAGCTGGCTTGCGAGTTTCTCCTGCCCTGTGGTGAATCGCGCGAGCGTGCGAGGACTGGGAGGCGCTGAAATAAGTCTTGCCGAATGGCTTTTGCTTGCGGGCAAAGCCGGTCTGCCAACGCGCCAGTTACGATTCACAACAAACTCGCGTCTGTTCTTCCGAAAGTCTTTCGTGCCTTATGTTCCTTCCGAGGGCGCACACTTGAGCAAAGCGGAGAGCTTTCAACCTGCGTCAGTACCTGTGCTCGGCAAATCTCCCGCGTTGTTTCTTGAGCCTGTCGCAGAAGAAGTGTCGCGCATATTGGTCGTTGGCAATAAAACCTGCCCCGATGTTAAAAGTGAGTTGACCGAAAATTGTTTGCGGCTCGCTCGGATGAGCGGGTGCGACTTAATCGAATGTTTCTTTGCGCGACCGCAACCTTTAAGGTCAATCGTTGACAAGGGCGAAGAATGGTCATTTTGTAATGCTAATCATTTCCCGCATGCGCTCGACGGGCAAGAGGTTGCGGCAATCGTGGAAATGCTCGAATCCAAAGCCATGGAAGAGGGCGAAGAGGTTAAACCTGCGTGATATTGTTTTGCGGAATCCCATCAGAGCCGCCGCTCGAATATGCCATTGCTGCCGCTGAACAGGCTGGCGCTAGATACGTAATCTTCAATCAGAGGGAATCTCACTTTTCCGACATCGCTTTTGATGTTGAGGCCGGTACCGTCAAAGGTACTATAAGGATTAGAGAGAAGAACTGGGACTTGAATGAGTTTGAAGGCGTTTATCTCCGCCTTATGGAGTGGAATCATTTGCCGGAGAATACTTCGCCCAGGCACGGCGCGTCCGATCTCAGGCAGATCGAAAAATCGAAGTTCCTTCACGAGGCGCTCGTACAGTGGATAGAGATGTCCAGCCTCAAAGTTCTCAACAAAGCGAGCGACATGGCCTCTAACATGTCCAAGCCCTATCAGGCTCAGTTGATAAGAAAGAGCGGATTCCATGTTCCAGTAACACTAATAACAAACGATCCTGATGCGGTAGAATCGTTTATGTTTGAACATAAACGCATAATTTATAAGTCGATCAGTTCAATCCGCTCCATCGTCAGGGAGTTACAGCAAAGCGACTTGAAAAATCTCGGCAAAGTACGACATTTGCCGACTCAGTTTCAAGCATTCGTTACAGGCACGAATGTCAGAGTTCATGTTGTAGGAGAGAGAGTTTTCGCTACTCGCATCAATACGGAAGCAGTAGATTATCGTTATGCCAGCAGAGACGGTCAGGATGTAATCATGCAACCCGTAGAACTGCCTGACGAGATTTGCTACAGATGCGTGAGCCTGTCAAAAATGCTCAACCTTCCATTATGCGGCATAGACCTGAAGGTTACGCCCGAAGGCATCTACTATTGCTTTGAAGTGAATCCATCCCCGGCATATACTTACTATGAGGAGCAAACAGGGCAACCCATCGCGCAGGCCATCATTGATTATATGACCAATGGAACGGGGAAGAGGTAAATCATATGCAGATCGTAGAAAATTGGTCGGACATAGTTGGAGAGGTGAAGGGGCATCACCCCAGCCAATCGACGGCGGGGTTTACGACGCTGAAGATTGCGGTCAAAGATGTAAAGCCTGTAGAGGGCTTTTCTAATCTTCTGCAAAAGGCGGAGGGCGAGATACTTGAGGTGAATGTTCCTGATGACATTATTAGTGGCTTTGATCTCAAATCGGGGGCAATCGTTTCTGGTCGAGTTCGACGCGCCGGTTTGAAGAATGTATTCGCGCACCCTGAGCACTTCAAAATTAGTTCAAAGTAACTATCATACACATCCACGCCTGTACTGATTGAATGATCGGATGAGCATAATCGGCGCAGCTCAAATAAGTGCACCGGAAAAACCATGAACAAGCATGTCATTGCCATTGATGGCCCTGCCGGATCAGGAAAGGGCGCGCTGGGTATCGCTTTGGCTCGATTACTCGATTACCTCTATATAGATTCGGGAGCGGTTTACCGCAGCATAGCCTATAAGGCGCTCAAGCTTGGCGTGCCGCTGGACAATGAGGCAGCAGTGGCGCAGATTGCCAGAGAATCTGTGATCAAATTTGAAGGCGATCCGGCGCACCAACATGTTTATCTGGATGGCCGTGATGTTACTGCTGAGATCAGATTGCCTGAAGTAAGTCGCGCTTCTTCGGTCATTGCTGTTTTTCCCGAAGTGCGCGAAGCCGTGGTTAACAAGCTGCGCGACATGAGCCGCGCTGGCGGAGTCATCATGGATGGGCGAGACATAGGAACAAAAGTATTTCCCGACGCGCAAATCAAGATATTTCTCGATGCCTCGCTCGATGCGCGGGCGCGCAGGCGATGGAAAGACTACAATTCGCGTGGCCGCGAAGTCTCGCTTGAACAGGTCAAAGCGGAACTTGAAGAGCGCGACCGGCGAGACCGCGAGCGAGCGGCTACGCCTCTGGTAAGGGCCGACGATGCTATTTACATGGATACTTCCGATATGCCGCTCGAAGCCGTGATTGACCTTGTGCTTGAAATTGTTAAATCGCGCAGCTAAACTTCTAAGGCATTAAAGTCGGAACGCTTGAAAACATTTTGCATCTCTGCGGGATATGAACTGAAATTGAATTCAAAGCTCACCGCCGTCAATCGCGCCCTCCTCACGCGTAGTCGTGGGGAATTATCACAAGCGCGTTTCACATATAAATAAAGATGGGAATTTTCACAGGACTGATAATGGAAGTTGGTCGCGTGCGCCGCATAGACCGGCGCGCAAGCGGCGCTTACATTGTCTTTGAGGCGCATAAAGTTTTAGAAGGCACGCGCATAGGCGATTCGATAGCCGTCAATGGGGTTGATCTGACTGTTATCGAAATGGGCACGGACTATTTCAGCGCAGACGCTTCGCTTGAAACTTTGAAACGTTCGACGCTCGGCGCTACGCGCGCTGGTAGCCGCGTCAATCTCGAACGCGCGCTCGGAGTCGGCGAGCGATTAGGCGGCCACATGGTTCAAGGCCATGTTGACGGCACAGGCGAGCTTTTAAGAGTCGAGCAGGAAGGCAATGCTTATCGAATGCGCTTTCGGTTTCCGCGCGAGCTTGGTCGCTACATCGCCATGAAAGGCTCGATTACAGTTGACGGAATCAGCCTGACTGTAGCATTGCTTGGCGACGATTGGTTTGAAGTAGCCGTCATCCCGCACACCTGGCGCGAGACGACGCTGGCGAGCTTGAAAGACGGCGACCCGGTTAATCTCGAAACAGACGTGCTCGCCAAGTACGTCGAGCGGTTGATGGAACGCAACGACAAAGCCGTAGCCGCAACCAGCAATCTGACTATTGAGTATTTGACTGAAAGAGGATATTGAAGGACAAGATCATGTCATTTGCAACTATTCAAGAAGCGGTCGAAGAATTTCGCGCAGGACACATGGTCATCATCGTTGACGATGAAGACCGCGAGAACGAAGGCGACCTGGCAATTGCCGCCGAAAAAGTGACGCCCGACATAATCAATTTCATGGCTCGTTACGGTCGCGGGCTTATATGTTTGTCGCTTACCGAAGAGCGGCTCGACGAACTGCAGATACCGCTTCAGGTATCGGACGCGGACAACACGGCAACGCGAGGCACTGCTTTTTGCGTCTCTATCGAAGCGAGGCGCGGAGTGACTACGGGAATTTCAGCAGCGGATCGCGCGACGACTATTCAAGTCGCGGTTGACCCGCGCACACGAGCATCGGACATAGCGCGACCGGGTCACACCTTTCCGCTGAGAGCGCGGCGGGGTGGCGTGCTCGTCAGGCCCGGTCAGACCGAAGCCGTTGTTGACCTTGCTCGCATAGCGGGACTCACGCCTGCGGGCGTGATATGCGAGATTATGAACGACGATGGCACGATGTCTCGTTTGCCTGAGTTGAGGGTCTTTGCAAAAGAACACGGCATCAAGATTATTTCCGTAGCCGATCTGGTGAGCTATCGCATGGCGAACGAGGTGCTCGTCCATCGCGCGGGCGAAGCGCGAGTGCCGACCGTCTACGGCGAGTTTCGAGCCATTGCATTTACCAACGATATAAACAATGACACACACCTCGCCCTTGTAATGGGAGAGATTGATTCCAACGAGAGTTTGCTCGTGCGCGTGCATTCACAGTGCGTGTTGGGCGACGTGTTCGGCTCTATGCGCGATGATACGGGCTGGCAACTGCAACGCGCGCTGGAGGTGATTTCTGGTGAAGGACGCGGCGTGTTGCTTTACTTAAAGCAGGAGGGTCGCGGCGTCGGCCTTGTCAATCAACTGCGCGCATATCGTTTGATGGACGAGCAGGACAAAGACGCGGTTGAAGCAGACGCGGCGGTCTTAGGCCATAGGATGGACCCGCGAGATTACGGCATCGGCGCGCAGATTCTTCATGAACTCGGCGTGCGCAAGATGCGACTGATTACGAATCATCCCGTGAAGCGCGCGGCCATCGAAGGATTCGACCTTGAAATAACCGACCGCGTGCCGATTGAAATGGAGCCGAATGAGACGAACGAAAAAGTCTTGCGCGCGAGGAAAGAGAAGCTCGGACATTTGCTTACGAAAGTCTGACGATTTTGGATTTTAGATTTTGGATTAAAGAATCAGTTACCGTTATTGGTTTCTGAAAACAATCTCCAACAATCCAAAATCTAAAATCTAAAATCAACAATTCCTGGGGTCTTGGGGTCTACCGGTTTATGCGCAGAAAATTACTGATCGGCGCGCTTTCCTTTTTAGGCTTAATCTTAATCCTTGTCATCGCCGTCTTCTGGTATATACGCAGTGGTCGGCTAGACCTCCATCTTCAAAGCCAGGTCATTGATGCGCTGGGCGAATTCGGCATTCGCGCAGAGATCGGCAGCACCAAATTGGACCTTAGCGGATACCGTGTCACGCTCAAAGACCTGAAGCTTTATGCGGGCGACGCGCAAAAAGAGTTCGGCATAATTGACGAATTCACGGCCAAATTTTCGATAATCTCGTACCTGCGCCAGCAGATTGACATCACCGAAATACAGATCAAGCATCCGCAAATCTGGTACAGCGTTGATGCGGAAGGGAAGACCAACCTCGATGCGCTGCACGCCGCGCCGTCAAAAGCAGAACAGAAGGAAGACGCGATAACTTTCTTCACGGCGCTATTCAAAGTCGAAAATGCAGAACTTCATTATAATGACCTTCAACGAAACGCCAGCGCCGTCGTGCCGGGCTTGAACTTCAGCCTGACGCCGAATGAACAAAGGGCGCTTAAAGACAAGATCAATCACAATATTGCGCTCAACTTTGACCATGCAAGCGCCGTCTATCAAGGAAAGAATATAGGAAACATTGAATCGTCGCTGAGCGGCGTTGTGTTGTATGACGATGCCGCTCAACGCATTGATAAGTTAGAGTTCACATTCAATTCTGATGTTGGCAAAACGCTGGCAAAGGGCAACATCGAAAGTTTCACTCCGCTGAAATACAATCTCACCGAGTTGCAAACGACAGCCTATCTCGGACAAATTTCCAGCGTCTTTGCGCCCGAACTTGCGATGAAAGGCGACGTGGGTTTTAAAGGCACTGCAACCGGCACAGACGCAAACTATGAAGCGAACGGCTTGCTGACTTCCACTTCCGATTCGCTCACGGTTAAAAATATTCAAGTCGCGGGATTGAAGGTTGATGTCAACGTCAAAGGCACGGGCGCGGATTATCAAGCGACGGGCGATATAGAATCGAGTTCGATCATCGCGGAAGGCATTCGCGTAACCGGCATTCATTTGAAGACTGATGTGAATGGCAAAGGCGACGAGTACGACGCGACGGCTGATCTTTCAACGGGGTCTGCCAGCGGGCGCGGCGTCCAGATAGGCTCCATTCGTTTGAGCGACGCGACTATCAAAGGCAAAGCCGATGATTTCGGCGCGAGCGCATCGCTCAGTATTCCCGCGCTCAAGAGCGACCGTCGTGACAGTCACAGGGCTTCGCGGTCGCCTGACGGCTGATCGAACGAAAGCGAGTCTGGAACAATTCACGGCAGGCGCTCTTGGCGGCAACGTCAGCGGCTCTGCGACTGTCGCTTACGGCGGAGGCTCATCGTCGGTTGATGTTCAATTCAAATCCATTGATCTGGATCAAGCGGCAACGGCTGCCGCTCAGCAAGATGTAAAGATTCGCGGCACGGCGAACGGCACGGCGCGACTGGCGTTTCCAGGCTTGAATTACAAAGCGGCGACTGGCCGAATCGAAACGACGTTCGATGCGGCTATCTCGCCTCCCGCATCCGACGTTGAAAGTTTGCCGGGACAGGGGCAACTCAGCCTCGTCGCAACCGGCAACGGCTTCAATGTCGAGCGCGCATTCATTCGCTCTCAAAACAGCGAGATAACAGCAAACGGCACAGTTGGCTGGAACGGCGCGGCGGCTTTGAATGTTAATTTCAAATCGCAAGACATGGCCGAAGTGCAGCGCGTGATTGATTCGTTCGGCTTCATCCCCGAAGACATTAAAGAGAAATACGCAATCGCTGTCAGCGGGCCGGGCGAATTCAATGGTCGCGTCGAAGGCAGAGTCTCCGCTCCTTCTGTTACGGGCCACATAAAGCTCACGAACATCGAAACGAAGAAGGATGAGGTAACCGATGAAGGCGGGCGGCAGGTCGGCTCGCTTGAAGGCGACATCGCTTATTCGCCGTCGCTGCTCAGGGTAGATAATGCTTCGCTCGTTCGTGATGACGGCTCGCGCGCAGATTTCAGCATCAACGCGCCGCTCGATAAAAAAGATGCCATCGCAATCAAAGCGAATGTTCAGAACTTTGATCTGCCTACGATCATTGGCGCGGCCTCGCCCAGCTTTGCAGACTTTATAGGTCGCGGCACGGTCAGCGGCATGATTGACCTCAAAGGTCTTCCCGGCCCGCGAACCATTGAAGGCACGGCGAAGCTCTCGCTTAATGCAGGTGAATTCAATGTGCCTTCAACCGAAGAAGGGCAGGAAGTAAAGAAAATCAATGTGCCTGAATTCACAGGCGACATCACGCATTGCGAATAGCGAATTGAGCGTGCAAAACCTGCGTATGCGAGTAGGCGACAGCGACATCAAAGGCGAAGGCCGGTTCAACCTTGATACATACGCTTATTCGGTCAACGCGGAAGGCAAGAACATTGATCTGGCGCAAGTAGCCAGCGCCGCGTCTGAAAGTCTGGTGCTTGCGGGCAAGGCCGACGTGAATGTCACGGGTCAGGGCAAGTGGGGCAGCAACGATGACTGGTCTGAACTCAATCTGAACGCGACGATTCAAGGTCAGGACGTTTCAATCAACGGGCGCGACGTTGGCGATGCGAAGATCGTTGCGTTCACCGAAAGCGGATTGCTGAAGGTTGAAGCGACGGGCAATGTGCTTGACCAGCCGCGCACGCTTGCCGCGACGATTGATCTGCGCGACCGGAAAGAATTATCCCATCAATGCCAGCGTCGAGTTCACGGACACGGACATAGGCCCGTATCTGGCGCTGATTGCGCCGGAACTTGGAGGCATAGAAGGGCGCGCGACAGGCTCGATAAAATTGAGCGGGCCGTTGCTCGACACCGACCGCATACAGGCCGTCGCAAACCTGAGCAAGCTGGAATTCGGCGGCGCTATCAACGAGCGACAGCGTTACACGATCAGCAATCAAGGCGACATCAGTTGTGACCGCCAGCCCGCAAGGCATCTCGCTTAATCGCGTTCATTTCGTTGGCGATGGAACCAGCATCACGCTCGAAGGAAGCATCTCGCGCGATGGATCGAAGTCGAACCTTGCTCTCAACGGTGAGGTAAATCTCAAACTGCTCTCCTCGTTCACTTCCACGGTATTCACAACCGGCATAGCCAGACTCGATGCCTCGATAGTCGGCCCGCTAGACTCGCCGCAATTGCTGGGCGTGGCGACGCTAACAGACATCGGCGTGCGCGTCGTTGAAGTTCCGATTTCGATAGCGCGCGGCAACGGGCAGATACGGTTCACGTCGAATCAGGCAGTGATTGAAAATTTCACCGCGTCTTCGCCCGGCGGCGGAACTATCTCTGCTCAAGGCGGCGCGGCGCTCGTCGGATTAGTGCCCGACCGCTGGCGCATCGAAGTCAAATTAGATCAGGTCGGCATGGAATACCCGCGTGATACGCAGACAGTGATTGACGCCGAGCTGGCGCTCAGGGGCAATCGCAAAGCCCAGGTAGTGACTGGCAATGTTGAAATTCGACGCGCAGCCTACACGCGAGATTTGACGATTGAAGAATTGATCAGCAGCGGAGGCCCGTTAGCGCCTGAATTCTTTGACGTAGGGCCGGGCGGCGGCGGCGGCGGCGTAACTTCGGGGCCTTCGACGACGCTCGATCTTCGCATAACAGCGGAAAATACGTTGAGCGTGAAAAACAATCTCGCGGACGCAGTTGGCAGCGCTTATCTGAATGTGCGCGGATCAACCGATGCGCCTCTGATTTCAGGCCGCGTGCTGTTTTCGAGAGGCACTGTCGAATTTCGCAGAGGGCGATTCGAGCTATCGAGAGGGCTGATCACTTTGCCTCCCGGTCGCAACGCCGATCCGGTTTTAGATATTCAATCCGAAGCCGATATCAGCGGCTATCATGTGACGGTTGCATTCAGCGGCCCGATGGCGAAATTGCAAACGATTGTTCAATCAGACCCGCCTCTGCCTGAAATTGACATCATCTCGCTGGTGCTTACAGGCACCGTATCAGGCGAGACCACGACCATCGGCGCAGCCACTCAAACAGGACTCGGCCTCGCTCAATCATTGCTATCGGCTTCACTTTCAGAGCAACTGGAAAAAGGCACGCAGCGATTGTTTGGCCTGAGCCGGTTCTCGATTGACCCGTTGCTTGTCGGACGAGGCAACGACCCGACTGCGAGAGTGACAATCGGGCAGCGCATCACAAAAGATTTGACCGTGACGTATTCGCAGAACCTGACGAGCGGGCCGTCAGGCATAGAGCGCGTGGTGCTGGTCGAGTATCGTTTGAGCAACAGGTTTTCCGTAGTCGGCTATCGCAATGAGCGTGGCGAGCTTGGATTCGATGTGCGATTGAGAAAAAGGTTTTAAGTGAAAGTAAGGAGAAAAATTAATCCGGCAGATGAGCCGCTTTTAAGCGGCCCCCCCGAAGGGCGAATAGGCCAGCCGTTTTGCGGCTGGTTTCGAGTGATGCAGTGCGCGTTAGCCCGTTTGAACGGGCTTTTAAGAATGGCTTTAGCCACTCCAACCATTCAGAGGCTAAAGCCATTGACAGTAAGCACGCTGAAGCGCGCTAAGATGAATGCTCGTCTGCAAACCAGCGGCCTATTCGCCCTTCGGGAAAGCCGCTTAAAAGCGGCTCGTTTATTCTGTTCTCTTCTACTTTTGCCTTTTGCCTTTTGCCTTCTGCCTTCTGCCCGCGCTCAGGCGCAGGTAAGCGATTTTCTCGGTCGCCGTGTGACGAGCGTCAACGTAGAGATTGAAGGAGCGCCTGGCAGCACTAACACAGAGATGCGCTCGCTGATTGATGTCGCGCCGGGACAGGATTTCTCGCCTGTTCGCATCCACGACTCGCTCGTCAGACTGCATCGCTCAGGACTTATAAGCGGGGCGCGAGTCGAAGCCGCGCCCGATGCCTCGAATGGCGTCGCGTTGCGTTTCATCGTTCGACCTCAAGCGCGCATAGAGAGCGTAGAGTTTGAAGGGAGTACCATTTTCCCTATCATCGAACTCAGATCGCGACTCAATCAACTCGACCCCGGCGAGCGACTCTCTGCGGGCGCGGTCACGCGCGGGCTCGGCGAGTTGTATCGCTTATTACTCTGCGCGCGGCTACTACAAAGCGCAAATAACGCTCTGAGATTCGACTCGACCCGTCTGGCACGCGCGCGACTGTGGTTTATAAAATCACGCCCGGCGAGCAGGCTCGCGTGTCGAAATTCGATATCGAAATAAAAGGCACACAGATAGACCTGTCCAAATTGCCGCGCCCGATTGTCGTCGGCCAGCCCTTCACCCAATCTGCCGTACAGGACATGATGGATCGCATTCGTGATGAATATCTCAAACAGGATTATCTTGCGGTTCGCGTCAGTCAGAACATCACGCCCGATACGGAACACAACACGGTTGCCGTAACCATCACGGTCGAAACAGGGCCGAAGATTACGGTCGAAGTGCAGGGCCTTACCATCAACGACAAGGATAAAAAGCAAACGCTGCCGTTTTACAAGCAGGGCGGCATAGATTCATTCACGCTGGAAGAAGGCGCTCGCCGCCTGCGAGATTACGCACAGCAGAAAGGATATTTCTTCGCCCGCGTGACACCGCCGCCCGAGCCTGACCTGTCGCTCCCGAATGCGAAACTGGTTTATCAAGTCGAGGCGGGGGGCCGCCTGAAGTTGAGCGACATCGAGATTGAAGGCGTGGATGCGATACCGCACAAGACGCTTGAAGATGAAATGAAGTCGAAAACGGGTTCGCCGTTTCCTCTGATCGGCAACCGTCGCGGAATCACGAGCGACGAGTTGATTCGCCAGGACACGAATCTGATTATGAAACGGCTCAGAGAGGTCGGCTATCGCAGAGCGCACGTGGATGCGCGGCGCGGCGTCTCGCCTTCCGGTGACAGGCTCATCCTCACGTTCGACGTTCAGCAAGGGCCGCGCACCTATGTTGAAGAGGTAGGCATACGCGGCAATAACGTTTTGACGACCGATGAACTGGGCGCGGGACTGGAGATTAAACAGAATGACCCGCTGCTTGCGGTAGAGGTAACGAAAGACACAGACCGATTGCTCTCCGCATACACCACGCGCGGCTATGCAACTGCCGATGTTGTTTCAGAGTACGTCGAACTGGGCGGCTTTGACGGGCAAGATCGCGTGCGATTGATATTCAATGTGAACGAAGGCAATCGCATACGCATCCTCAAAGTCAGCACGCGCGGCACTGCGCACACGAAGAATGATCGGCTCGAAAAAGATTTCTACGAGTTCAAAGCGGGCGATTGGCTGCGCACGGACAAAATACAAGAGACCGAGCGGCAACTCTACGACACGAATGCTTTCAACTCTGTGAACATAAGCTCGGAAACAGTGGGGCGAGCGGTCAACGGCGTCGAGCAGCGCGATGTGACGGTGAATTTGTTGGAAGCTCAGCGGCGCGATGTGATATTCGGCTTTGGTTATCAGGCCAACGTCAATAGTAAGAAAGTTCCCGGCCTCGAATTTCTGAATGGGTTGCGCGGGCTTGTGCAATTGACCGACAACAATATGTTCGGCAAGCTCTACACGGGCAGCACGGCGATTCGCGTGGCGCAGAACGAATTGTTCGGGCAGATATCGTTTCAGAACCCGCGCCCGTTCGGGACTAAGTTCCCAACGCTGGTTTCGTTGTTCGCTCGGAGGCTGGGCGAAAGAGACTTCCAGACAGATCGCTACACGGCAACTATTCAAGCCGAGCGCAGGTTGTCACCCGATTTCATCGTCTATCTGGGCTATAGCTTCGAGCGCGTCAGCGTCTTCGATCTTCCGTGCACGACGCTCAATTCGACCGATTGCGAAGGCATAAGCCTGGAAGAGATTCAGCGTAACGCGCAGCCGATCAGGCTCGGTCGAATCGGGCCTTCGTTTGCGCGCGATACGCGGGACAATAAATTCGACCCGACGACAGGGTCGCAGACGCTCGGCAGTTTTTACGTCGCGTCGAAGTTTCTCGGCGGCAACGAGCAGTTTATAAAGTTCAACGTAGAGCACAATCGCTATTACCCGATTCGCGGCATTGGCAAACGGGTCTTCCGCGACACGATATATTCGGTGTCGGGGCGGCTGGGGCTTGCAACGCCGTTCGGCGGCGCGCAAAGCTTGCCGATTTCCGAGAGGTTCTTTGCGGGCGGCTCGCGCGATTTGCGCGGTTTCGGGTTTGAAGAAGCCGGGCCGACGATACTCGTGCCTGACCGCGATTCAAACGGCGATGTGAGAAGGGATGATAACGGAAACATCATACGCAGGATCAGCCCGCTCGGCGGAAACGCTGTCATCGTCATAAACAACGAATTGAGATTTCCGATAATAGGCAATCTTGGGGGCTCGATCTTTTCCGATACGGGCAACGTGTTTCGCCGTGTGCGCGACTTCAAGCCCGGCGGATTGACGCAGACTTTCGGAGTCGGCCTGAGAATCAAAACTCCCATCGGGCCTGTCAGGTTCGATGTCGGATTTTTAGTATTCAACAAACCGGCGGGAATCAGTGGCACACATCGCCACATCACGATAGGGTCAACGTTTTAATGAAGGCAAAAGTAAAAAGGCAAAAAGCAAAAGTGATGACCGGATTCCGTCTGGTTTCTATTCATCGCAGGTTCAACAAAGCGTTATCGCGCGTATTATGTTCTGTTGCCGTTTGCCTTTTTACTTTTACCTTCGCGCAGGCGCAGCAGGTGGTCGATCAGATACTCACGCTCGTAAACGAAGACATCATCACAAAGACGGATTTGTTATGGAGTTTGGCGCTTGACCCGAAGGCCCCGAGTCCTGCGGGCAATATAAGTTCAGACATACTTCGCCAGAAACTCGACGTGATGATATACCAGCGATTGATAGTGCAGGAAGCTCGCCGCGTGCCCGGTGTTCAGATCACGCCGGAAGAGATCGGCAAAAAGCGAACGCAGTTGATCTCGCAGTTCAAATCGGAAGCGGAATTTCGACAGCGCGTCGAAGCCGTGGGTCTGACGCCGCAGAGGATAGATGATCTGATACGCCAGATGATTTACATCGAAAGGTTCATTGATTTTCGATTTCGCTCGTTCGTCTTCGTCACGGAGCAGGAGATCAAGACTTATTATGATGAGCGGCTCGTGCCGGAAATTCGCAAGCAGGGACAGATTCCTCCCGCGCTCGATCAGACTATCGAAGGCAAAACCGTCCGCGAGCGAATCACCGAAATCATCAAGCAAGAGAAGATCAATCAGGAAATAGATAAGTGGCTTGAGGCCACGCGCCAGCGCGCAGACATAGTGCCCCTGGCAGAGCCGTGATCTTGCGTATCAATCTTCGAAATAAAATGAGTATAGGGAATAAGGCGAGTGTAGAGACAAGGTATATTCTTGTCCCTACAGTATAGGCAGCCGGAATTCAATATATCGGGCACTCATTTCAAAGAAACGTGACAATGTTCACGTCAAATTAATTGACAAAGGGCGTTTTTGGGCATAAATTAGGCGCGCGTGAAAAGCAGTTTCCGGCTAACCCCATGAAAGCTAAAAATGGGGGGAGGTTAGCCGGAAGAGGTTAACTGTTGAGATATTTGATAATAGAATAAAAATCACTTTTTATAACGATGTAAAAGAGAACTGATTTTGAGGTAAAAAAAAGAGGTTAGCCGGAATGGGCACTTAAATCACTGAGAACAAAGGCCTCAAAATGGGGTCTCTTTGAATCGAAGACGCGACTTATAGCGGATTGAAACAGTTCAGGGTCAGATGGATTGGCGCGATAGAGCCGGTCTTTGAATCGAAGACGCGACTATAGCGGATTGAAACAACACTGTTCATAGCTGTTCACTGCTTCGTGAGGGGACTTTGAAACGAAGACGCGCTTTTTAGCGGATTGATTGGCGCTGAATAACGCCTTTCATGACTTGTGAGCTGGAACGATCTAGTGTGAGTTCGGCATGTGAGCTTGTCGCTCTTATAGAGCTACGTCGAACTCATTTTGTGAATAGAAACCTGATCAAGGCCATGCCGAACGCGAATATAAATCCGTAGCCGAAACTGTCGAGCCGTATCAAGCTCATTCCCCGCCTGCGCCTGATTGACCCTATTGCAGACATTACCAGTCCCGCAAGCAGCGGGGAAATCAATAAACCGATTCCGTGAAGATTGATTCCGCGAAAGCTCGTGCTGCGCATTAGCGGTCGCGGAAATATCAAAAGGCTTATGAAGCCTACGATCACGCCTAACAGCGCGTATCCGATGAAAGCGAAAACAGGGTTGCGAGTCTTGCGCCCGTGAAATACCTGAGCAACGCTGTGCAAGCCCAATTCCATAAGTATTTCTGCGCCTATTTCCAGAATGAATTCGAGAAGAAATTGAAAAAGAATCTCGAAGATGAATTCCATATACTTAACGCTTCAGTTCACCATGCTAAGCGGTTGCCACACGCTCGACATTTTCTCCGGCCCATTTCACTGCACGCAACAACAATATGAATGTCGCCAAATAACTTTAGTATTCGACCGGCAGGGTCGTTAATGCCGCCAGACGGGAAGCAAAAATACTTTGTGGCCGGGCGCATCGGCTTCGATTGCGTCGCCCACTTTATAGCCACGCTCAATCAGGTCGCTCGGCGGCAGCGGATTATGCTCGTGCTCATACTTCAGAAACGCTACCCAGAAATGCTCGTCCTTCGACTCCGTGTAATCGCCCAGATACTCGACTCGCAGCTTCTTCTCGTTGGCGTTATCCAGATAATACTGGATAGTTGTCGCTGTGACTCCTTGCTTTGTGTAGACCTTTATAAGCTCTAATTGATCCGGCTCGGATTGAATCATCCGGCGGACTAAAGGCTCCCACGCTATCTTGTCTCTGTTTGCAAGCTGGATGCCTCCGCTGAAAGCTATCCACGCGATCATAAGACTCGCTGTGAGCGCCCTCAGCCATTTCGGTCGCAGCCTCATTGCGGCGATGGATAACAATAGCAGGTACGAAGGCGCTACGATGATCAGAAAACGTATGCCCCATACAGATTGCGGCAGCACCTGGCTTGCCCCGAAGGTGATGACGGCAGGAAGCAAAGACAAAAGCATCAGCCACTCCAGCATGGTTCTGTCTTTCGTTCCCGGTTTTCTGATAGCCTGCCAAGCCCAGAACAGAATCGGCGCGCTGAATAAAACCGTTGCAAACGTCATGGCATACGGCCTCAAGCGATCATATACAGGCCCGTTTAGAATCGCGTAATACCATATCAAGTCGAACAGCTTTGGCCGCCCGTTCCAGTTGAGGTTAGGTCCAAGCCCGCCCTTGTTCATGGCAGCCTTTGTCACCAGAAAAGCCCACGGGGCAAAGCAAACGATCAGGCCCGCAAACGATAACGAAAACGAAATCACGCGGTCGCGCCTGGAAATCATCAGGAACAAAAATTCCACCGCGATAACCAGCCAGCCGTAATAGTGCGTGTAGACAAGCAACAGGCTGACTGCAAACAACGCAATCAGCAGTCTCTTCGATACGTAAGTTGCGTTGACGAATTTTGCAAAGAGCCACAACGAAGTTATAGTCAGCAGCAAAAGCAGGCTGTACATTCGCAACTCTTGCGCATAGCAGACCATGTACTCGTTGACAGCCATCGCGTAAAGCGCAAGGTTTGTTGTCGCAGCTTTCAGCTTCAGTTCGCGGCAGAGCAGATAGAAGGGAATTATCGAGACAATCGAAACCGCAACGGGAAAGAGCTTCATCCAAACGAGCGAGCTTCCGCCGATATGAATCCAAATTTTCATCAGCACATAAAACAGCGGCGGATGCACGACATCGTAAGTGATTGCGCCAAGCATATCGTGCCAGCTCAGGCTGATGGTCTGCGCCGTGAATACTTCGTCGCTGAACAAGCCGTATGCAGTGAAATTCCAGAGCCGGGCCGCCGCGAACAAAATCGCAATAAGCGCGAAAAGAATTCGAGACGTTTTAGTGAAGTCAGTTGCGCCCTGCTCGTCCGAACAAAGTGCAAGGTGCGCGGATCGAGAATCGCTCAGGTTTTTGCTGGCGCGCTGTGTAACGATTGTTTCGCTCAATTCGAAGTCGTTCAGTATTTGTGGCCTTTCAAACGAATTCAATAAATTTCAAACCATTTGCTGGCAATCCTCTTGCCCGCGACGAAAATATCTACACGATACAGACCGGGCTTCCATGACCCCGACGTACCGGCTCCCCACCCGTCAAAATGATTTGATTCATTCCAGCTCGCCTCTATGCTAGCCTGCCTTGTCTTCCTGCCCAGAACCGTGCCGTCAGCATTGTAATATATAGCACTGGTCTCGAATTCGACGCGACGGTTTGGCACCGGATACTTCAGAAAGAGGTCGTAATTAATGGACCTGGACGAAGAACTGCTGAAGCGAGTGCTATATGTTTTTTGCTTCGGCGATTCGCTGCCGGTTTCGTAAAACTTCAAATCGGTTACATTGGCATTGAAGCTGTCAATCTTACTATAGATAGGCGCTATCCACCCGCTGTCGGCTTTTTCAACTTTGGCCATCACCCAAGTTCCCGACGCAGCGCCCGACGACCATGTCCCTGACGCGCGCAGCCCGCTCGCATCAACAGTGCCTTTATATTCGGCTGTTCCGCTACTCGTATAACGCTTCACATACTTGATCTCTCTGCCGCTGACCGTGCCTTCAAGGCTGGCATTCGATTCCGTGTTGTTGTTATCTCGCTGGTCTGCCCTTCCTGTAAAAGATGCGCCCGTCTGCGTGATGCTGAGAGTGAACCCGGAAGGCGGCGATGATTGCGAAACAGCGAAAGAGCCTTGCCACGAACCGCCGATGGCGAGTGTCAGTTCCGCTCTGATCGTTTGCGATGAAGTGAGCGAAATATTCTGCGTCCAGTCTTGATACCCCGCGCGCTGAACGGTCAACGTATGACTGCCGCGCGCAATATTTTTCAGCGTCAACTGGCCGCTGATGTCTGTAGCCCCCGACTCTTTTCCGTCTACCAACACCTTGCAGGCAGTAGGGGCGCTCATGATCGTAAGGCTGTAAAGGTAAGGCGTCAGGTTGATCTCGACGGTTTTCGAGAAATCGCCAAGACCGAGTTTGAGAGCCGATACACCATCCTCGAACCCGTCGCGTTTGACTCTGAGCGTGCGCTGGCCGCGAAGCACGTGGTTTATGGTGATGCGCTGGCCGTCGCTTGAGCTTGAGACCATCTTGTCGTCAATGAATACCTGCACGCCCGGCTGATTAGAGACTACAGTCACGCTCACTCCCCACAGATGCCACCCGACGACAATCAAGACGAGCACGAAGGCTGCGCCCGATGCTATAAACAAAATCTTCCGATTCTTGTCCGGCTTAACCGTCGGGCCTTGAAACGTGATTGACGTTCCGCATTTCTCGCAAAACTTAAGTCCCGCTCGCGCCATCGCGCCGCACTTTCGACAAGCCGCGTCTGCTTGAGATGGTAACGGGATGGGCGGGATCACTACCCTTTCGATTATCGTAGTAGCCAGCTTCGCGCCGCGATCTGTTTCCGAGGCGGGTATTGCTGCTTGATCGGTCTCTGCCCTGCCACAGCCTATGCAAAATTTCATTCCTTCGCCGAGCGTCATGCCGCAACCCGAGCAGGTCGGCGCAAGAGCCATCTTGACTGTAGGCGCGGCTGATTGAGTCGGATAGCCGCAGTGGCCGCAAGCCTTCCAATCCCTATGAACTTCAGTCCCGCACATCTTGCAGCGCGGCCCGGTTTCAATCACCGTTTGGGCTTCGCTTAAATTGCCGCCGCAAGACCTGCAAAACTTGCTGCTGTCAGGAAGATCCAGCTTGCACTGCGCGCAATACTTCACGCTTGATCCCTCCCTAGTTGTTACTGCTATTTGTCCACACGAAACTGTGAAACTTCATTCAAGTTCATCACCTTCCACATTATGGACTGGCCTTGCACCGCTCCATACGCCACTGAGCTTCCATCAATGCTGAATGATGGCGCGTATATGACATCACACTCCGGCCCTGTCTGGTAAATGTAAGTCAGATACTTGATGTCGCCGACGACCATCACTCGCTTGTCGGCTTTCTTTGCGACAAAGGCTACCTGGCTACTATCGGGACTGAATAACGGCGAGTACACTTCATCGAACGAGGGGCCGCTCGTGTCGCCAACGACTACGAACGCTTTGCCGCTTTGATATGCGTTGTAAGCTACACGGCTGCCGTCGGGCGTGAATACCAGCGAGGTTATCAAATCATACTCCGGGCCTTTCTTGTCTCCGTCCATGACGTAATACTTGTTGTACTTTCTCACCTTGTAGGCTACGCGGCTGCCTTCGGGGTTAAACAGCAACCCATAGATGGTGGGCGCATAATCCAGCTCTTGACTTTTGTCTCCGATCATCAGGAATTTGCGTGTCGCGCTCTTTGAAGATTGATACGAAGCATTTCGAAGCTCGTATTCGCGCTGAGGCGAGAGCAGGCTGAACGAGCTTTCATATGCCACGTAAGCTACTTTGCTACCGTCATCGCTAACGGCTGGCCCGTCCTCAATCGAATCGAAGTTCGGCCCTTTCTTACCGTTGACAACGACGAACCATTTGTTGCCCTGCTTCGCCCTGTATGCCACGGTCTTCCCGTAACGGCTGATGTTAGGGTAGCTGACATCATCGAACGTCTCGCCCTGTTTGCCGTCTGTAACGACGACGTATTTGTCGCCCAACTTGCCTATGTAAGATATTGTCTTTGCGTCACGAGCGAACGCGGGATAATAGACGCTATCGAATGTCGGCCCCTTTTCGTGTTCGACATATATTGACCACTTATCGGAAAGTTTTGCGCCGTAGACTAATCTACCGTCGGGCGAAAAACTGAGTGTGCCGACGCCGTCCACCGAAGGCCCGCGCTTGCCATCAACGACGACGAATTCATTGGCGGCTTTGCGATCATCTTTCGCGACGTAAGCGAAGCGGCTCCCGTCTCGACTGAAGATGGCCTTTTCAGCCGAATCGAAATCTCTGAGCCTTTTGTCGCCATCGTAGACATAGGGCTGATCGCTGTCTTTAGCTGAATAAGCCACCTTAGGCTCTGCACGATTGAAACTAAGGGAAGGCACCGCGCTTGATTTAGTATCGCCTGGAAGCGGTGCCAGATATGCTTCGCGGAATGCAACTCGCGGCTGATCGCTGCCTGCGAAAATAATTATCAGGAAAGCAATCGCCACGACTGCCAGGATGACGCGTGCGAGTAAAGGAAACTCTTCGGCCTGAGGGCCTGTCTGATGGCCTACAGCCGCGCCGCAGTTTCCGCAAAAGGTAGCCGCTCGGCCCACCGTCGCTTTGCAATTCGGGCAGATGTGCTCCAGCACAGTAGGCCGACGCGAATTGTCCGGTGAAGCAGGCGGCTGCGAAAGTTCGTGTCGGCAGTTAATGCAGAAACGCGATTCCGTGCTCACCGCCATTCCGCAATTCGGGCAGCTTTTTGATAAGGCTTCTTTGCTCATAATGACTCGGATTCATCAAATCATTATTTTAAAGATTAGAACTGAGGCGCAAAGGCCGTAGCGGAGCGGATTATATCATCAGAGTGTTTCCGCAATGCAAGGCGAGTAGTGAGGGCGCAGAAGAAACGATGAATGTAGGAATGATGAATGATGAATCGAAAGAGAGGCTCTCTGTTCATCATTCATCGTTCATACTTCATCATTTCTTCCGCGTCTCTGCCGTGAACTGCTTTTATATTCAAAGCTTCTTTCCGGATTTATCAGTTTCCTTCGTTGAGCCACGCCTGCCAGGAGGCAAAATCGAATGGCCTGCCTAAGAAATTTTTGACCAGTTCCGCAGCCGGGCGGCTCCCCCCCGGCGCGAGTATCTGGTCGCGGTAAGAGCGAGCCACTTCTGGCGCGAGCATGTTCGAGCGGTCGAATTTGCTGAACAGGTCTTTGGCTATCACAAGCGACCACATATACGTGTAGTAAACCGCCGAGTAGCCATCCAGGTGTCCGAACGCAGTTTGAAAATGTGTCCCTTCGACGTAAGGGAACGGTTGATACTGACTCGTCAACTGCTTAACCATCTGATCGGTATCAACCTGTTTCGGGTCGCGGTCGTAAATCGAAAGCGACAGCTTCGCGTAGAGCATCTGGCGTCGCACCTGCAAGCCCTTGCCGAATTCGCTGGCGCGTTTCATCTGCTTTACGAGCGCAGCCGGTATCGGCTCGTTCGTCTGGTAGTGTTTTGCAAACGTCGCAAGCGTCGCAGGGTCCCACGCCCATTCTTCGAGCATCTGTGACGGCGCTTCAACAAAGTCCTGTTCGGTGCTGATGCCGCCTATTCCAACCCATTGATGCCGCCCCGCGAGCAGGAAGTGAATCAGGTGACCGAACTCGTGGAAGAACGTCACAACATCGTCGTGCGTCATCAGTCCGGGCTCGCCTTCAACGCCGCCGGGAAAATTGCAGACGAGCGTAGCTTCGGGAATCTGCCGACCTTGAACGCCCGTGCGAATCCCAAATTGCGCCGCGTGATTATACTTACCTGCGCGCGGGTGCATGTCGAGGTAGAACCGCCCGACCAGCTTCCCGCCTTCAAGCATCTCCCATCGCTCGACATCCGGTTGCCACACGGGCGCGCCCTTCACCGCGCGAAAGCTCACGCCGAAAAGACGGCCCGTTACATCGAGCACGCCTTGCTTCACGCGGTCGTAGGCGAAGTAAGGCCGTACTGATTGCGAGTCGAAAGCGTAGTCGGACTTTCGCACCAGTTCCGCATAGTAGTTGCTTTCCCACGCATTGACGGCGTTCGAGCCGGGCGCGTCCTGCTGCTTGCGCTTTAGCAGCGTTTGATAATCGTGTTTGGCTCGCGCCCCCGATGCTTCGACAATCTTATCTATGAAGTCCGAAGCGTTCCTGGCGCTGCCGACCATCTTGTCCGCAGTGATGTAGTCGGCCCAGTTTTTGAAACCGAGCAGGTGCGCAAGTTCATCGCGCCTGGCTATCATTTTGTTGAGCACTTCGATGTTCTTGGGGTAAGCGCGATTGTTATAAGCGATGTACATTCGTTTGCGCAGGTCTTCGTTCTTCGCGTAAGAGAAGACCGGCAGCGAATCGGGATAATCAATCGTGAGCGTAATCTTACCGTCCGCGCCCGGTTTGTGACGCGCGATGAAATCTGCGGGCAAGCCGGAAAGCTCTGACGCATTGTTTACTGTGACTGTGCGAACGTCGTCGCGTATATTGCGCGAAAATTCCTGCCCGATTCTTGACAAGCTCGTCGCGCAGCTCTTTGATCCTTTTGCGTGTGGCTTCGTCTTTATCAACACCCGCCAGCCGGAAGTCGCGCAACGTCCGCTCGACGTAGTAACGCGTCTCCTGGTCGGCTCCGTTCAATTCGAGCGCAGTAATCGCGTTGTAAACATCATGATTGAGCGACAGCACGGTGGCGAACGCCAAAACTTCCTGATTCTCTTTTTCGGCAACCGCGCGAAACGCCTCGTCAGGGTGAACGTTTTGAATCAGGTCTGTTTGATAAGAAGCGGCCTCCAGATTAATCAGGACTTCGTCGTAAAGCCGAAGCGTGTTGTCAATTGTTCGCTTGCCTTTTACTGCAAGCATCTGGTCGAGAGTCTGTTGCGCTTTCCGAAGTCGCTCGCCCATCTCTTTCTCGAACGCGGCCCCGTCCGGGCGAGTTGCCCAGAAAGGTGTATCATCAGGCGCTTTCGGTTTGCGGTTATCGGCCAATGTAGAAAGCGAGCCTCCCATCAGAAAAATAATCAAAGCCATTGCTTGAATTGGTTTCATTCGGATTCCTCATAAATTCGATGTCATATTTTTGCATTCAGATAGCCTCGCACTAGATTATCAAAGCTCTTTCACCTTGGACAGGGCTCTCCGCGCACGAATCAAGATTTAACAGGAGGCAATATGTTTTTGCAGGACTTTAACAATATCAAAAGAGATTAATGTTATATGAATTCCTGGCTAAAAGTCCTTTCGAGACTCTTTACCTCAACTAATTAGTTGGACGAAGCGATGCAGTAGGTTCGCGAATGAATACCTGTCCGTCTAAAGGGAGGGTGTATGAGCAGGATATTAAGTAGTTTGGAGTTCTCTATTCGTCTGGAACGAGACCGAAACGCTTTTCAAAGAATCAGGAAAATACTCTTTCCCCTGCTTCTTGCGTTTGCCACCTGCGCGATCTCAAGTCAGACCTGTCTAGCTCAGTTCGGACTGGCACACGCGCATCCCAATCTCGCGCGCGGATCAGGGAATGATAAAACAATGGAGAGATACCCGTGGGACAGCGTCAATCTGTTCAACGGCAACTTGAATATTTCAGTCCCTCTCGGCATCAACTATCCGATAGCCGGAGATTTCGGCTATAAGTTTTTTATCAACTATAACTCTAATGTCTGGGACTTAGACCAGCCTGCGGGTACGATTACCGCAAACCCTATGAAGTATTCGAATGCCGGACTGGGCTGGGACCTTTCGTTTGGCAGGCTCATAGCGCCTGTCGTAAGTGGATCAAAGGTAGGGCCATGGGTTTACGTCAGCCCGGATGGCGGTCTGCACCCATTCTACTCAACTCTTCATTACGACTTGAGCGAAGCCGACCCTCAGGATGTCTATATGTACACTCGCGATGGCTCTTACTATCGCCTGTATAGTCACAATGAAAGCACGCGGTTCGTTGAAACCCCTGACGGCACACAGAGCGTGTTTCAGCTTACCAACGGCGAGTGGAAGCTGATTCAGATAGGCGACCGCTTCGATAACCGTATATGGTTTACCTATTCCACGCCGAACGCCTGGGTGATAACGGATAATCGTGGGCGCACTCATACTATTTATTTCAAGGCCGATTCGGCTGGATACTACCCCGCCATCATTGACCGGATCGTTCTTGCCGCATTCAGCGGAACGACTGCCACTTATACTTTCAATTATACTGCCGCCGGTGTTACTCGCCCCGATATTGATAATGACACCGCGACACGTGCAACAGTTAATCTTCCGCTGTTGACCGGCATCACCGCCCCGGATGGATCGCAACACGTATTCACATATAACCTGACAGGCGCTCCCGTAAATTCTTCGGGCAGGCTTGCGAGCATGCGGTTGGCTACTATGGGCAGAATTGAATGGACATATCAGAATTACTCTTACACGACTTCAGGTAATCTGACTGCTCTAGGCCACATGTTTCGTCAGACTACAGGGGTGGCTTCGCGCAAGTTGATCAACATCGGCGCAGGGGTTGAGGGCACCTGGACCTACACGCCGAGCCTAAGGCCAGCGGGCACGCAGGAGCGTGAAATGACAAACACTGTCCAGACGCCCTTGGGAGATAAGACCGTATATTACTTCTCAGTTGACACGACCTCCAGCGGGCCGGAATGGAACAAGTCCGATTATGGGCTGCCGTTGACGAAGGATCAATTTGATCGCCCGCGCGCCGCCACGAACAATGTGGCGCTGGCCTCGAACGGGGCGGTGGCCTCGGCCTCGTCGGTGGTCAATAGCAGCTACCCGGCCAGCGCGACGATCAATGGCGACCGCAAGGGATTGAACTGGGGCAACGGTGGCGGATGGGAAGACGGCACGACGAATTTCTTTCCCGACTGGCTACAGTTGGATTTCAGCGCCAGCAAGACGATAGACCGAATCAACATCTTCACCGCGCAGGATGACTATGCGAATCCGGTAGACCCGACGCCCGACCTGACGTTCGACTCGCAAGGAATCAAAGACTTTGACGTGCAGTACTGGAACGGGGCAGGCTGGGTGACGGTTCCGGGTGGGAGTGTGGTCGGCAATACGCTGGTGTGGCGACAGTTTATGTTCACGCCGCTGACGACGAGCAAGATCAGAGTCGTGGTGAACAAGGCCAACCTGTCGAGCCGGATTGCAGAAATTGAGGCGTTCGAATCAGCTCTGCCCGGCGATACGCGGTTTTTATCAAAACAGGTATTCGATTGTGACGAGGCGGGAAGCAACTGCCAGTTGATGCGATCTGAGTATGTTCGCTATGAGCAGGATCAGGCAATGGACCCGGCATCGGCAGAGGTGGTAAGTGCCAACCGGCGTGAGGCGTCGTCGCGGGTGGTCTATCACGACGATGTAGAAAATGGGGTGACTCGCTTCGCAGACACCGACCGGAGCAACTTTGACGGGCTGGGCCACTATCGGCAGATGGCGACTGGCGGCAACTTCGGCAGCGGCGACGTCAGAACCACCTTCATCAACTATGATGCGGCGAGCGGGAGCTACCCGTCTGCCAACTACGTGATGCCGCCTCCGGGCAGCGCGTGGATTTTGGAAACCCGCAGCCTGCAAAAGATTGTCGAAGGGCAATCAGCGCAAATCATCGAATTCTGTTACAACCGCAGCAACGGCTTCTTGAGTCGAACCAGGCAATGGTCAACGACCAATCCTGCTGGCACTGCGAGCGCCAATGATGTGGTGAGCGTATTTACGCCGGATGCTTCGGGACAGGTCATAAAGGAGCAGTATTACGGCGGGGATGTGCAGGCGATTGGCACGACACAGCTTTGTAACCTCGGTCTGCCTGCGACGGATCAGTACCGCATTCAGCACACCTATCAGTATGGAACCAGAAGCAGCAGTCAATTCTATACTGCTGCCTGCACGCCTTTCGCGACGAGATTCCTTGATCAGGACGTTGACCGCAACACGGGACTGATGACGACCAGCCGCGACAGCGCAGGCATCGCGACAGGCTACGAGTATGACGCGATGGGCCGTCAGACCTGGATCAAGCCTCAGCTCGGGCAGGGTGCGTGGAAGCAGTTCAATTATGTGGCGGCGGTAGCAGGTGATTATGCGAAGAAACTGATCTACGACAAGAGCAACGGCGGCGGCGCGGTGCTAATTAATAGCGCAGAGGTATACGACGGATTCGGTCGCGTGTGGTGGGAGCAGACCTCGGTGCCAGGGAACAATCCCAGCCGCTATAAAGCCTATAACGCGATGGGGTGGATGACGCAAACCTCGGACTTCAGCATGGACACGCCCCGGTATACGCAGTACTTGAACTACGATCCGTTCGGGAGGGCGAGGACGGTCAGGCCGCCGGATGGAGCGCAGCACGATGTCACTTACCAGTATGTGGGAGATAGAAGTATCGCTCGCACCGCAGCAACTGGCATCCTGTACTACCCGGTCACGGGCCAGGTGCTGGAAGCGCCAAGGTCAAAGACACAGATATTCGACCGTCAGGGCAGGCTGTGGAAGGAGATGAATCGGGAAACGGTCGTCAAGGTCAATTATTATGATGTTGCCGGCCACTTGACGAAGACCACCAATGGTGATGGCGCGTTGATGGGAGAGATTCAAAGTTATGACGGGCGGGGCTTCCTTTTTTGGGTAACCCATGCCTACGGAAGCCCTCAATATTACCAGAACTTTGACGCCCTCGGTCATTCATTAAAACAACGGCCAGCATTTACTGATTTGAATTATGTGTTTGACCGGGCGGGCCGCGTGACCAGTGTAAGCGAGACTGCCAATCCGCAAAAGGTATGGAAAGAATTTACCTATGCCGACAGCAACGGCGCGAATGATTGGCGGGCAGGGAAGCTCTGGACCAGCAAGCGTTATAACTATGTCAATGTCAACTGGACAGGATCGACAGGCGTAGTCACTGAGACGTTCACGTATGGAGGAGTCAACGGCAGAGTCTCGGATTACGACGTGTCGCTCTCGGATGGACTGGGGCTGCGTGAAGCCTTTATCCAGTCATACACCTACACCGAGTTGGGTGACATTCAGCAAATCACTTACCCGACCAGCACCATCGCAGGCAGCGGCAACCTGGGCCGCACGCGAACAGTGACGAGCAATTATACCGTCGGGCAGGTGACCTCCGTAGTCGGCACGCGGAATTCGTTAAACGAAACGTGGGCCAACTCTATCAGCTACCATCCTAATGGGCTGGTCAGCCAGGTAGTCCATACCAACGGGGTTACGGACAAGTTCGCGAACGATCCAAACGGGTTTGCTCGGGTGGCGTCGGTTTCTACAACAGGGGTTCAGAAGCTGCCGCATCAAACTGATCAGAATTTCTACTCGGGTGATTTTCAATACGACGGGAACCAGAATCTGGTCAGAGTAGGGACGCAATACTTCATTCCTCAGAATGATCAGCAAACTCCTCCCGATCAGTTTTTTCCATCATCTTATGTACCTGCTTGTCAGGCCGCATGGACTGACCCCTTCGGAATACCGAACGGCATGACGCCGGATGATTCTTGTTTCCCGATGCTCGTTCTCTATTACACAGGCACGAATCGCCTGTTCAAGATCGAGGACCATTTCGAGAACAAAAAAACCTGGTATTTTTCTGACGAGTCGGGGCGCAAGCTGACCGAATACACCGTCGCATATCCTGGTGGAGCATGGCTATCTACGAGGGATTACATTTATCGCGGCGACGCGATGTTGGCCATCGAGGATTTCTTGAAAGGCTCCACGACTCTGAAGGTCTACCATTTTCATCTCGGATTGGGCATTGCTGGTATCCAGACAGATGGCAATGGCTTTAGGGCAGATCCGTTCAACTGAACCAAAACTAGGATTGGCACACTCACGAATGAGATTAGCCGTGTTTATCGGCTGCTTGCGTCATTGAGTGTGCCAATCTTCTGCATCCCGGTTTAACCGTATCAACTTGAAAAGGAGACAACGATGAAAAAGATGGCCAGAGCAACACTTTGCTTTATGGTAATGCTGGCGATATTATTGCCAACCCTTGCACGAACATCAGCAGCGGGCGAACCCCACCCTGCTAGCTATCAGGACGGTAATCTTGAATGTGACTCGAATGATGTTAATTGCAAAGCGGATGCTTTTAAGCAGGCTTGGGTTAATATTTCGCACGACAATTATCTCATGAAGAATAATACGAGCGATTACCTGGCCTATCTCTCAGAGCTATTTAACGTTCAGTTGAGATTTGACCGGAACGGTTATTCTGTTCTCAAGAGCATCTATCCAAGCTTCATGAAGCAAATAGAGCAAGAAGTGATACGTGATACGGGCGTTGCGTTACCCCTGTCATTCAATTACAACGACGGCAAAATCGCCGAGAAAGGGACGCTTGAAATAGCCACCCTCCTCACGCTTATCGCTATATGCGTTGCAGTTAATAATATGTCCTTAGGTCTTGCCAGGTGGAATAACGAAGTACTCTATCAAGGACATATTGATAGAATAACTGGTGACCTTACGGCCCGAGGTTGGCCCCCTGACCTTGCGCGCACGGAGGCGAATTATCAATGGGAGCACTATATTAAGAAGTTTAGCGTTGACCCGTCCATTATGCGCGCAAACAAGATGCGCGAGGCAATGATTCTTGCCAGTAAAGACTATTACAATGCCTGGGCTTCAAAGAATCACGCCCTGATACAAAATATAATAAGTCTCAATGTAAGAGAGCGCCGATTTAGCCCAAATCCATTCGGTAGCGGCGGTATGACCGGAGGCTTATGTCGCCACGCAGTTTATATCCCGCGCAGTGACACCCAGAGTGGTGCGAATAATGTTCATGACGGTGGAGTCAACCTGACAGGTACTGTTACAGTGACGACTGCCGGTGGATATTGGGTATGCTTATGAGGACGAAGTCGTGTCGGAGTTTTCTGCAAGCTGCGAAGAGAAGACCAGATGACTCTTGGGCAAAGCCGTTGATGGGTATAAAAAGCAGCATCTTGCTTTTATAACTGAGTAACGCACCTTTGGGAGTCTAAACCGCTACGATTGGCAGACGTTAATAGGGTGGATATGAAAAGCTGATGCCATTCATATCCACCTTACTATCAGGTCGCCGACCGCGCCGCTCTTTGCCGACATCCGTATCCCAAACCTAGATTAACGGCTTTCAGATAAGACGATCTCAGGCAAGTTGTTAAAAGCGGTTAAACTTGTGAAAAGTTGCAAAATCCATATAGTTTGCTGTTAGCCCAAACCTCTGCCTGGTGTATATTACAGACCGGTGTAGGGGACTTGTTGCAATGCCAAAGCTAAAGATATTTCTGAAGCGGCATGTCATCTGTGTAGCGATGCTGGCAGTCCCCGTCCCTTTGTTTATCATTCTTGTTGTGCAATACCGCTCGCTCGTTCAACTGGAGCAAACATTGCCTATGGTCAAAAGAGACTTTATGCGGAGGTATCTTGCGACGTTGAACTCAAAGATAGGAGATTTTTATAGAACCAGCGCCGAACAAACATTATCAATCCCTCCCGATATAATCACCGAAGCACGACTCCAAAAAAAAACAGATGGTATCCTTTCTTACTTTAATCAGCACCCGGTTAAAGGAGCAAAAAGGCTATTCATATTTTTTATAAGTGAAATTCGCGATAAAACGGTTTACTCGAAAATATACTTTTATGATCCTGACGATCCGTATGAGCTTGAAACCGATCCCAGCCTTGCTCAGCGGCAGGCAGCCTATACGGCTAGTTTTCATTATATGTATCAAAATGTAATAGACCCGAATTCAAGTCTGAGCCTTGCGGCAGTAAATGAACAAGACCTGGAAAACCGCGTTATCACCAAGCCTGTTCTTGACGGCAATTCAGCGGTGCTCGGCGTCGCAGGCATGATCGTTGACGAAACTTACTTCAAAGAAGAGTTCCTCCCCGGCCTGGTGCAGGAGTCCCTCCAGACGTTTTTCCCGCATGACTATCAGGACATGATCATAAGTCTTCAGGATGAAAGCGGTAATAGATTGTTTGAAACCCGGCCTTACGAAGGTACGGATTTCGAAGCAGCAGAGCCTTTGATTTACCTGTTCAGGAATTTAAGCCTGCGGATTGTGATGCGCAGCAATTCGGCTGAACATGGGGCTAAGAAACTGGTTGCGGTTAATCTTTCTTTGTCGGTAGTTATGACAGGGCTGCTGGTAGCCGTAGTCTACATGGCGCTCAGAACCGCTTCGCACGAGATGAAGTTGTCCAGAATGAAATCAGATTTTGTCTCCAATGTCTCTCATGAATTGCGCACCCCCCTGGCCTCGATACGTGTATTCGGCGAATTCTTCAGAGCGGGCTGGGTGGATGAGCCTCAGAAGTCGAGAGAGTACGGCGAGTATATTGAAAACGAAAGCCGCAGACTAACGCATCTAATAAACAACATACTTGATTTCTCCAAGATCGAATCAGGCGGAAAAGCCTATGAGTTTAAGAGGATCAACATTAAGGAGATAATTGACGAGACGCTGAAGGCGTTCGAGATGCAACTTGCGCAGAACGGGTTTGACGTAGTGCTTGAGGTTCCTGAAAAACCCTTGCCGCAAGCAGTCATCAATCGCGATGCCATCACTCAGTCTTTGGTAAACTTGATAGACAACGCCATCAAGTATTCGAGATCATCGAAAAAAATTATAGTCCGACTGGGCCGGGAAGAGGGATACGTAACGATTTCGGTGACCGATTACGGCATAGGCATTCCGCGAGATGAACAGCGACGCATCTTCGACAAGTTTTACCGCGTCGGCAAGGGGCTTGTGCATGACGTAAAGGGAACAGGCCTCGGGTTAACAATCGTCAAACATATTATGGATGCCCATCGAGGTAAGATTACCGTGCAGAGCCGGCCATGCTTCGGAAGCACTTTTACCATGCACTTACCATGCGATGAAGTACTGGGCAAAAAAGATTAAGAGACTTGCGCGGGAATGGAATTAGCTGCTTGACCGGGCGGCTCAAGTACTCGACGATAGGTGTAGGGGCTGCTTATCCGTTCTTCTATCGAGAGGGGATAGAGGTATGCGAAGGATTCTTATAGTAGAAGATGATCAAGCGATGGCCGTCGCATTGACGGATGGTTTCAAATATAAAGGGTACTCAGTTCAGGTTGCCAGGGATGGATTTGACGGCTCGCGCCTGGCGTCAGAAAAGAATTTTGATCTTATTATCCTCGATGTGATGTTACCAAAAGTGAGCGGACTCGACATATGTAAAAAGCTCAGAGACTCCGGCAATTACATCCCGATTATCTTGTTAACGGCTCGCGGACAGGAGATAGATAAGGTGATGGGGTTGGAACTCGGAGCGGATGACTATGTGACAAAACCATTTAGTTTTATGGAACTGGTGGCGCGGGTCGAGGCCCTGCTTCGCCGCGCGTCAAGACAGGTCGAGACAGTAGATTGTGTCCGAATCGGAGATTTAACGCTCGACTTCAATAAATGCGAGGCAAGCAAAGGCGGCGAGCCGCTTGAACTTTCGCATAGAGAGTTCAAGCTTTTGCAGTATTTCCTTAGCCATCGCGGTGAGGTTGTGAGCCGCGATCAGTTGCTTGATGCTGTGTGGGGTTATGACAGCTTCCCATTATCACGCACCGTTGATACGCACATTGCGAAGCTGCGGCAGAAGATTGAAGCCGACCCGAGTAACCCTCGCTATATTATGACTGTGCACAGGGCCGGTTATAAGTTTATCGGGGGACCCTGAACTTAATTCAACCTGACGCATTGCGCTTGTGGATTCAGATTAATGCTGAATCACCTGTGACACTCACCCCTCTTTCATCTTCGTGTTATACGGATAAAAATATATAAGCACATTCATCTGGACTTCCCAGGTGCGGCGCAACTCGCAGCCGCCGCTCGACGCACTGAACTTTGCGGATTGCCACTCGATTCTAATGGGGCTAAAATAGAACTTAAACATTGGACCACCATATGATGGACAAGCTCAAAGAAGAATGCGGTGTATTTGGTATCTTCGACCACGAAGAAGCGGCGCGGCTCACTTACCTGGGGCTTTATGCTTTACAGCATCGAGGGCAAGAGTCAGCCGGGATGGTTTCATCCGACGGTAAGCGATTGCATCAGGTGCGCGGCATGGGTTACGTCAGCGAGATATTCAAACAGGATCAACTCTCGCGCTTGCTTGGACAGGCAGCAATAGGCCATGTGCGCTATTCGACCGCTGGCAGCGTATCCTTGCTCGAAGCGCAGCCGTTTCTGGTTGACGGTTATCGCGGCCAGATCGCGCTGTGTCACAACGGCAACCTCCCTTATGCTTCAGAGGCGCGCCTGGAGCTTGAGCTTGACGGCGCGATATTCTCTTCGACTTCCGACACCGAAGTAGTGCTGCACAAGATAGCCCGCTCGCGCGCAAGCGACCTCGTCGGGGCAATCGTTGAGACGTTCGAAGAGATCGAAGGCGCTTATTCGATGCTCTTTCTTACGAAAGACAGCCTCATAGCAGTGCGCGACCCGCGCGGCTTTCGCCCGCTGTGTCTCGGCCAGTTGGGCGACTCTTACGTGGTGGCGAGCGAGACTTGCGCGTTCGATTTGATTGATGCGATTTACTTGCGCGACGTAGAGCCGGGCGAAGTGCTGGTCATTGACCGCAAAGGGCTTCGCTCGTCTTCCCCGTTGCCTGTGGCCCAACCCGCGCATTGCATATTCGAGCACGTCTATTTTTCGCGGCCTGATTCTATAGTCTTCGGCCAGTCGGTCAACAAGACCCGTCACAAGATGGGCAAGCAGCTTGCGCGCGAGCACCCTGCTGACGCGGACATAGTCGTGCCTGTGCCCGATTCGGGGACTGCCGCTGCCATTGGCTACGCTTCGGAGTCGGGTTTGAAGTTCCGCTTCGGACTCATGCGAAATCATTACGTCGGTCGCACGTTCATCGAGCCTAAACAATCAATCCGCAATTTTGGAGTGAAGATAAAGCTCAATCCTGTGCGCGATTTGATCGAAGGCTTGCGCGTGGTGTTGATTGACGATTCGATTGTGCGCGGCACTACGTCGAAGAAGATCGTACAGATGGTGCGCAACGCGGGAGCGCGCGAAGTGCACGTTCGCATCAGTTGCCCGCCCACGATTGCGCCATGCTTTTACGGCGTAGACACGCCCACCAGAGAAGAGTTGATTGCCGCGAATTTGAGCGTCAGAGGGATTGCCGATTATATAGGCGCAGACAGTCTCGGTTATCTGAGCCTTGAAGGAATGCTGCGCGCTTGCGATGACCCGCAAGGCATGCGCCACTGTACCGCTTGCTACACAAACAACTATCCGATACCTGTGACTTCCGCCGCGCGAACCAAGACCGAAAGGGAAGAGGGCGCGCTGCTTCACGACGAAGTTTGGCCTCGCACGTAGTTTCGGTCGGAACGAAAATGAATAAAAACCAGAGACAGACCGTCCTCATCATACTGTTGATAATCGGGGCGCTTGCGATATTTGCTTACCTGCGCAACCGAAAACCTCAAGAACCGGAATCCGTGCCCGGGCCTGTTTCGGGCAAGCTTGTCATTCGCTTTCTGGACATAGGCCAGGGCGACGCGGAATTGATTCAACTGCCAACTGGTGAAACAATACTGATTGATTCGGGTGATCGCGGCAAGCCGACTGTTGATTTGCTGAAGAGCTACGGCGTGAAAGAAATCAATCTCGCCATTGCAACGCACCCGCACGCCGATCACATAGGCGAGATGCGAGACGTGATGCGCGCGTTCAAGGTGCATGAACTCTGGGACGCGGGGTTCAATAACCCGACCAGCACCTACGCGAATATGCTTCAAGAGGTGAAAGCCCAGGGCGTAAAATTCTCAACTCCCAAGCGGGGCGAGTCGCGCCGGTTCGGCGATGTGCTGATCGAGGTGCTTAATCCCGGGCCAGTACTGCCGGACGATAACGCGAACAACGCGTCAATCGTTGTGAGGCTGACATTCGGCAGCAAGCGATTTCTATTTACGGGCGACGCAGAGGTTCAGTCCTGGCAGCAGATGTTAGATACCGAAAAAGATAAACTGCGCGCAGACTTGCTCAAGGCCGCGCATCACGGAAGCTCTAACGGCACGACAAAAGACATTCTCGACGCGGTGCGACCTTCGATATTCACTATCAGTTGCGCTGTCGGCAATGATTATCATCACCCGCATCCGAAGGTCGTAGACCTGCTTGAGAGGAATCAAAACATCAAACCTTATCGCACAGACCTGCAAGGAACGATCACAGCAATCTGCGACGGCAACAGCATAGAGATGAGCACGGAAAAACAAGTCGCTACGGATAAGCTTTACTTGACGGGCGATGAGGTGGCTGGCAAGGTAGCGACCAATGATAGTAGCCAATCATCTGGCAAACGCGGAGGCAAAAAAGCGCGATGACAGATAAGACTTCATCGAAAGTCGTGATTGACCGCGTCGAAGGCGACCTTGCAGTCATCGTGCTTTTCGACGACGACAGCGTGCAATTCAACTTGCCGGTCAAACATCTCCCGGAAGGCGTGAAGGAAGGCGACCATTTGCAGATGACTTTCAGCGTTGACAAAGAGAGCCGCCAGTCGCAGAAACAGAAAGTTGCCGACTTGCTCAAAGAACTCACAGGCAAGAAGGATTAAGGAATAATATAACTGCAAAGATATGTAGGGGAGGCCACAGAGGGCCTCCCCTACACGAAACTTATGAAAGAAGAATTCAGTTACCGCGACGCAGGCGTTGACATTGACGCAGCTAACGATGCAGTAAGTCGAATCAAGCGGCTTGCCGGTTCGACCTTCACCCCAAACGTCTTGACGGAGATCGGCTCGTTCGGCGGGATGTTTCGCGCAGATTTTGCGGGAATGAAAGAGCCTGTGCTCGTCTCTTCAGCCGATGGGGTCGGAACGAAACTTCGAATCGCGTTCATGACCGGCATTCACAACACAGTGGGCTACGATCTGGTTTGCCATTGCATCAACGACATACTGGTTCAAGGCGCGCGGCCTCTTTTCTTTCTGGATTACATAGCAGCAGGTCGGCTCGTGCCTGAAACAATCGCATCGGTGGTCGAAGGCCTTGCTCGCGGATGCCGTGAAGCAGGTTGCGCGCTGATCGGCGGCGAGACGGCAGAGATGCCCGGCTTCTATACGGACGGCGAATACGACATCGCAGGCTTCATCGTGGGCGTAGTTGATCGCTCGCGCGTCATTGACGGCAAGCGCATAGCAGTGGGCGATGTCGCAATAGGCTTGCCGTCCGTAGGGCTTCACACGAACGGCTACAGCCTTGCGCGCAAGTTGTTGTTTGAAGTCGCGGGCTACAAACCGGACACGCGGGTTGAAGAACTGGGCTGCACGGCTGCGGAAGAATTGTTGAAGCCGCATCGCAGTTATTTGAACGCGCTCGACGGATTGTTGGATTCAGGCGCGATCAAAGGGCTAGCTCACATCACAGGCGGCGGCTTGTTGGAAAACATTCCGCGCATCTTGCCCGCAGGCACAGCGGTCGAGATAAACCTGGGCGCGTGGCCCGTGCTGCCTGTTTATGATTTGCTTGCGCGAATCGGAAACGTGGACGAGCGAGAGATGTATCGCACGTTCAACATGGGAATCGGCATGGTCGTGGTCACAAGCTCTGAGGATGCCGAACGAGTACGCGCGCATCTGGACGCGAAGGGAGAATCGCATTACCTCGTAGGCCGCGTCATTGAAGGCTCGCAATCAGTTTCGCTAGTCAAAGCGTGAATGCTTAACCTTGAGTGTTCTATTGGTTGACAAAGAATACATCCCACGCCCACCGGCCAAGCTGAGCGCCATGCACATCTCTTACTTTCGCCCTGTACTTAAATTGATTTCCGTATCGGTCAGTGCGCCGGGATTCTCTGTAGTCAAGGTCCATCTTAGCCAAACCAAGCGACAGCAGAGCGTGTAATTCGCTCGGCTCAGACAGGCCGTTGTGGTTCGTGTCTTGCCAGAGCCGCAATGACGAGAAGATAGCGTCTCGGTTATCAATTATTCCATCATTATTGCCGCCATGTGCGGGTTTGTCATACTCGGCGAGGGCCAAAAATCCGTTGGGATTTGATGAAGGGGGCTGCGGCGTGTAATTACCGAATAACTCAGTTCCGGCATTGATCGTGCCATTACCGTTACGGTCAAGAGCAAGAAAAGCTTCGTCAGAACCGGCAGCAGTCCAGGAAAGAGGTTCAGCGATTCCATCGCTGTTGATGTCGAAGTTGACTCCGTTGTCGGCGTTGGTGAGGTCAAACCCGTTGCCGAGAATATCTATCAATATTGGAGAAGGTGGGTTATCAGGCACGCATTGACAAGTCACCGGGTCCTGATGGTTTCCCGTAAAACAAGATATAAAATCGCATCCGCCGTCGCCGCCGCCGCCATCGCCAATGGTGCAATTATTAGTATATTGCAAAATGGTATTTACTGAACTGTTGTCGCAAAACTGTACCGAAGTAGGCATATTATTACCACTATCATTGGTCCCTGACCTGTTATTCATAACAGTTTGTCTCGCGGTTTGGGAGCCACTCAGGTCATCAAGCCCCATAGTGTGACCCGCTTCATGAAGCATTGTTTTTTTTATACACGAATAATAAGCAGGCGACATATTTCTATTCCCTGCAGGGGTGCTTCCACTAATTATCGCGCCCCACCAAAAAATTGTTGTTGCCGTCCAAGCTTTTCCATCAAGTAAATCAACACTTGTGCTTGCTGCCCAATTGGAATGCCCTGTGGCTTGACCAGGGTTACTAGATATGGTGAACGGAGCCCCTGATGTAACAATAGAAAAGCTAACGTTTGAACAATTTAATCGAGTAGTATTATTAAATGTCCAACTACTTAGAGCCGCGCCTATATTGTTCAGTTCTATACCTGTAAATGTAGTTACATAGCCTATATCACTACTTGCTACCCATCCTTGGTGATAAGTCGAGGGACAACTTGCCTGCGCTGTTATATCAATATATCCGAAAAATATCAGCCAACTGCAAATAAGACCCGACAAGAATTGATAAATACTGAAAATTTGGCGAGACTTCATATTAATCACTTCACTGTAGATTATTACTGATTTGATACTGCTCGGATCGTTTGTATAAAAGAGTCCTTATTTTGAAGAACCCCAGGCGGGAATTGAGATTTAGTTAGTGGTCGTAAACTTGAGTCATCTAATTCAAAGCTCCCAGTATCTTGTGTTGCTCGATAAGCTCCTGTTTCCGGTATAAATTGCAAGAATAAAACGACATCATTACCATTACTTGATAATGCCTCGGAAGACTTATCTGTTGCCTTTACGATTATTCCATTAACTAATACTTTACCCCCTGGACGAGTGACAGTAATGGTTGAGCCCATTTCAATCGGAGTGATCGCATTGTTTTTCAAAACCTCTGTCACTGTTATATCGTAGTCGGTAAAGATAAAAGCATCATCTTCAGTAATCTGCGAAACCTTACTCGTTACCCTGCCACGGACAACTGCATCCGATGCACGCGTGAGATTGCCAAAATAGTTTTCTGGCGTCTCTGCCTCTGTAAGTACTTCCGTCAGTCCGACAAACGCCACCGTTTCTACAATCCTGCTTTTGCCCGTGGCTTGCGCGACAAGCCCGCTAATGGTTTTTCCTCCGCGTCTTTCCAAATACTGGGTGTAAAGCTTGCTGTGGATGCGCTGCTGCTGAGTTAATATACCAAGTTGCACAGGATTAGCATCTACAATTTCTGCCTGATAAGCTTTTTCCTCTGCGTCTATGCGTTGCGCCTCTTTACTTTGCAACTTGGATGCGCCAACGCCAACAACGATTAAAAGAGCCACACCTACGAGAAAGCCCAAAATAAATGATCTAGACATTTCAGCCTCTTCAATCAGCCATTCAAACCTACACGGCAGAAGCTTAGGAATTTTCTGTCATTTGGTTATAACAACTGCCGCGTTTATATCATCCGCTACTAAGTGAGTCAAGGAACTAGTATGTTGATTACATTTCGATATGCTAAAGCTTTCAAAAGCCATTCTGCTTTTCAAAGGTCACGAAAATTCTTGCGGCATTTAATCGGTTGAAGTATCGCGCAACAATATAAGCTGCGTCATTGAAGGCTCGCAATCGGTTTCGCTAGTTAAAGCGTGAATGCTTGGCCTTGAGTGTTCTATTGGTTGACAAAGAATACATCCCACGCCCACCGGCCAAGCTGAGCGCCATGCACATCTCTTACTTTCGCCCTGTACTTAAATTGATTTCCGTATCGGTCAGTGCGCCGGGATTCTCTGTAGTCAAGGTCCATCTTAGCCAAACCAAGCGACAGCAGAGCGTGTAATTCGCTCGGCTCAGACAGGCCGTTGTGGTTCGTGTCTTGCCAGAGCTGCAATGACGAGAAGATAGCGTCTCGGTTATCAATTATTCCATCATTATTGCCGCCATGTGCAGGTTTGTCATACTCGGCGAGGGCCAAAAATCCGTTGGGATTTGATGAAGGAGGCTGCGGCGTGTAATTACCGAATAATTCAGTTCCGGTATTAATCGTGCCATTACCGTTACGGTCAAGAGCAAGAAAGGCGTCGTCAGAACCGGCGGCAGTCCAGGAAAGGTGTTCTGCGGTTCCATCGCTGTTGATGTCGAAGTTGACACCGTTGTCAGCATTAGTCAGGTCGAAACCGTTGCCAAGTATATCTATTAAAATTGGAGAGGGTGGGTTATCAAGTACGCATAGACAAGTCGCCGGGTCTTGGTGCTTCCCCGTACCACAATATATAAAATCGCATCCACCTTCAGCGATAAAGATACAATTATGTAATCCTCCTGTTATTGGTACTCTGAAAGTTCTTTTAGGTAACTGCTGTGGCGGAACACAACCAAGAACCTTAGTGATATTTGGGCAAGATTGACTTTCGCAGTTTATATTTTGAACCTTCATAACCGCCGAATAGACATCTTGTTTCCATTGGCCCTGACTAATTTCAGGTGTAAAAAAATAAGGCCAGCATATGGCGTCAAATGTAAGTGGCTCGCAACAATAATCTTTGACATTACATTTCCCAACACCGTTCCCAGTAGCAACAGTTCGTTGAGACCATAGATCAGGAAATGTTACCTCCCAATATAGTCTTTTCCATATATTAGTGCAGCTAGGACCAGAGTCTTCACCATCTTTATATTCTGCAGCTCTAGGTACGCAATCATTTAAAGAAAGGTCGCTAATAGAATATTCAGAATTCAGGAACAAGTTTTCTAAAGTCATCGAATAGGTTGTTTAACTCTGTACGAATAGAGAAACCTGGCTGGTCGTTTTGATTATTCGGCAAACTCCGAACAGGTCTATTCTTCTGTTCTCGAATAAACTGCATACTCACAACCAGCAGATTTCTTGCCTGCTTTAACCCATACATATAATCACTGCTTTTGCCAGATTCCTCATCAACAGGTAGTGATTGCAGTTTAGACTCTAATCTGTTGAGCCCTTCTACCGTATCCGCATCCGGCTCGGCCAAGTGTTTTTGAATCAGAGCCAGTGCGCGTTTATACTGCACGCGCTCGCCCAATCTTTGCTCTTGTACAGGTTTTACAAACTCAAGATTTCCGTCTGCGGTTCCATCTTCAAATATGACTGCCGCAATCTCGATGCCATCTGTATCAGTGTGTTCCTGGATACCCAAATCAAGCTCATAAGTTCCACCGGGGGGGATGTTATGTTCTCTGGTGGAACCAAGCTCTTCATGAATTCCTACATTGACCATCGAAATTTCAATTCCATTTATCCATTTGTCATAACCGTTCTGAAGTGTTAGACGCAACGACCCGCCCTCAATTTTTTCAATTGAGATTATCCTGACCGCTCGTGTCATATTTCTTATCGGGACATTATTCGGGTCTAGTGTCTCAATCATTGTCTTATACTCTCCATCAGTGAGAGGCTGCTTTTGTTGATTAGACACGCTCCTGCTGGAAAATGCTTTAGGAGACCAGATTCCGAAAACTAAGATCAATAAACAAACGACTGCAAAAATAAGGTTGATAAGCTTTGAATCCGAAATAATGTTCTTGTTTATCTTCATAGGAACTCCTTGAAGGGAAGAGAAATTGACTAACTGGAACATTAAGCAAATCAGATTACAATAACAATCACGCTTGTATCATTACTCACTAAATGAGTCAAGAAAATAATATGCTGATTGCGATTCGACATATTAAACTTTGCAAAGCCCTTCTATTCTTGGAAAGAGCAATGGAAAACACTTGCGGCATTTAATCGGTTGAAGTATCGCGCAACAATGCCTTAGCATGAAACGTTAAGGTTAAGACGGAGCGAAAACGAATTATGAACTGGTGCCCGAATTGCGGAAGACAAACAGAAGAAGGCGAGAAATTTTGTCGCGGCTGCGGCATGCCGCTCGATCTGACCGGCGAAGAAGCTTCAACATGGATTCTATCCGATTCCGAACGGTCTACTCTTAATTTGCCGCCGCAGCATATACAGCCCCCTAAGAATATGCCGCAGCCTAAGTCCCCGTACACTCGACCGGTCAATCCGAATCCGACTGCGGAAACCGGCCCCACTTATATTCCGCCTGCGAGCTTTTATACGCCGCCTCAACCGCCGCAGCCGTACTACCCGCCAGTGCAGGAGGGACAATCGCATATCAGGCTCAGCGACTGGCTGTCGGGCGGGTGGAAGATTTATTCGCAGAACTGGCTGATGATGTCTGTGGCTACGTTTCTCTCCGCGATACTGAGCTTTTCCACGGCTGGAATTTTAGCCGGGCCGCTGCTGATGGGATTGTATCGGATGTCGTTCAAGGCGATGCGCCAGGAACGGGTCGAGATGAATGACCTGTTCAACTGGTCGGGCAAGTTCTGGCAGGCGTTTCTCGCATTCATAATCTTCCTGCTGATACATCTGGGCTTTTCAGGGGCGAGCCAGGGCGGCCCGCTTGCTGGCTTGCTTGCCTTCGCCATCTCTCCTTTTCTGGTAGCGGCGATGGGGTTGACCATCCCGTACATCCTTGAGCGAAGAGTGGACGTAGCGAATGCCATCAACGACGTCGGGCGAATGATCTTTTCGCGCGATGCGCTGATGTGGTGGATTGTCGGGCTGGTATTTTCAGCCATAAGCGCAGCCGGACTCGCCGGATGCTTCATTGGCGTATTCGTCACTGTGCCGTGGATGATTTCGTCTTCCGCCATCGCCTATCGCGACGCGTTCGGATTCGATGACCCGAACCGCACGAACCAGTAAAGGATATCTAATCTGCAATTCGAGATTTCAAATTCTGCCTCTCTTTTGGTACATTGTCACGACCGATGAATGAACCATTTGAAATCAAAGCGGACTCCCCTCGCGTTGCCGTGATAGGCTCAGGTTACTGGGGCATCAATCACGTCAGGAATTTCTACGAGCTTTCTGCGCTCGGCATGGTTTGCGATACGAGCGAGCCGTCGCTTGCGCTTGTAGCAGAGCAATTTCCGCGCGCTCGAATAGAGAAAGATTTCCGCGCCGCGCTCGATGATAAAAGTATCCGAGGCGTAGTGATAGCCACGCCAGCGGAAACTCACTCGCGACTTGCGCGAGCGGCAATCGAAGCGGGCAAAGACGTGCTCGTCGAAAAGCCGCTGACGCTAGATGTTGAAGAAGGCGCGCAACTCGTAGAGCTTGCCGGTAGCCGCCAGGCGATTTTAATGGTTGGCCATCTGCTCGAATATCACCCGGCTGTGCTACGCCTTCGCGAACTGGTCGCTTCGGGCGAGTTGGGCGAATTGCGTTACGTTTATTCCAATCGCTTGAACCTCGGCAAAGTAAGGCGCGAAGAGAACATCCTCTGGAGTTTCGCGCCGCACGACATTGCGATCATACTCAGGCTGGTCGGCGCGTGGCCCACGTCAGTTGCGGCAATGGGCGGCGCTTACCTTCAACCGCACATAGCCGATGTGACCGTCACTAACATGGAGTTTCCGACAGGCGTTCGCGCGCACATATTCGTCAGTTGGCTTCATCCTTACAAAGAGCAGCGGCTCGTCGTCGTCGGCTCAAAGCGCATGGCTGTGTTTGACGATGTGCGCAAAGACGACAAGCTGATTGTTTACGATCAAGGCGTCGAGTTCGTAAACGGCGAACCTGTCACATGGAAAAACGACGGCGTAGCGGAACAGCTTGAATCATCCGAACCGCTTCGCCGCCAGTGCCTTCAGTTTTTGAAATCAATCGAGACAAGAGAGCGCCCTCTGACTGATGGCGAAAGCGGGCTGCGCGTTTTGCGCGTGCTCGACGCTGCCGAGCGTTCACTGGCTGCGGGCGGGACCCCTACGGTTTTAGAAGAACAAGCGATGAGAAGCAGCGGTCAATAGTCAGTTAATTTGATATGGAAAAAAACTATTTCGTTCACGAATCGAGTTACGTTGACGAGCCGTGCGAGATCGGCGAAGGGACTAAGATATGGCATTTCTCGCACGTCATGAGCAATTCAAAGATAGGCCGCCGCTGCAACATCGGCCAGAATGTAGTCATATCGCCTGATGTTCGCCTTGGCGACAACGTGAAGATTCAAAACAACGTCTCCGTTTACACTGGGGTCGAACTTGAAGACGATGTGTTCTGCGGGCCTTCGATGGTCTTCACGAATGTGACGAACCCGCGCAGCCACGTGTCGCGCAAAGACGAGTATCGAAGGACGCTCGTCAAACGCGGCGCTTCAATCGGCGCTAACGCGACGGTCGTGTGCGGGCATACTATCGGGCGTTATGCTTTCATCGGAGCGGGTTCGGTTGTGACGCGCGACATACCTGATTACGCGCTGATAGTTGGAAACCCCGGACGCATCAATGGTTGGATGTGCCAGTGCGGCGTGAAGCTCGACCTTTCGCGTGATGCTCAAAAAGATGAAGACGCAACCTGCGCGGCTTGTGGAAAAATTTATGTGAAAAAAGGCGGTGTCGTGAGTGAAGACGTAGGCTCCGGCACAACCGGCAGCCTGGAAGGATGAACGCGGCTCGGGGGCAGTGAGCCGCGTCCTCATCAGGCGAGCGACAATCAAACGTCGCTTGCCCTGTTTGTTTAAGCAGCCAGATTATCGTTAGGCATCTGTATAGTGATATTTTCAACGGGCGAGGGGCGCAATTCGATCTTTATTTCGCGTTCTGCCCCGCATTCATAACATATCTGAATTAGGCGATTGTCTCTGACTCTGGGGTGCGGAACTCCCCAATAATGCGCGTGGTTTCTCAAAAAAGCGAGTATCTTCATTTTTATCTCCTGGTATCTTTATTCCTTCTTCTTTCTTTTTTATTCCCTCACTTTACTTAGACGGAATCAATTTGCGTTTTGCTGCAAAAAAATTTCAGGCAGAGAAGTGGAACAATGGAATTAAGTCAGGCATTGTCTTTCGTCCCGTAGGGACGGCTGACTTTAGGCCGGTCTTTTAAGGCCGGTAACGAGCCATTCATAGTATTTTCGTCGCGTCAGCGACGGCTGAAGCAAGCGTGAATCAATCGTCGCTAACGCGACGAAGAAATTTCATGCATTACTTGATACCGGCCTTAAAAGACCGGCCTAAACTCATATTGCCGCTACGCGGCTTAATGCCATTGCCCCGAAGGGGGATAATCTCTTAAATTCGGATTAAAGTTCAGGTCAGAAACTTCTACAACAATTTCTCGACGTTTTCGGGCGGGCGACCCAGCACGGCTTTGTCGCCGCGCACGACGATGGGCCGTTCCATCAGGTCGGGATTTTCTACCATCAGCTTTATCAATTCATCGTCTGACAGTTCGCGCTCGCCCAGGCGGAGGTCGCGGTAAAGCTGCTCGCCCTTGCGAAGCAGGTCGCGCGGCGAGATGCCCAATTTATTTATCAGCCCGCCAAGCTCTTTAACAGTCAAAGGCGTTTCATAATAGTTGATCGAGTCGAATTCAACATCGCACTGTTCAAGGATTCCAAGCGTAGCCCTGCACTTGCTGCACGTGGGCTTTTGATAAACTCTGATTACTTCGCTCATCGGTTTCCTCCCGACCTGATTTTATCACACGCGCAATCAGTAGCCCGCGCGTAAGCAAGGGCGAATCTGCGCCCTCCCTTACGGTTGGGCTACTGATACCCAGCCGCCCAATGATATAATTTAATAAAAGGAGCAACGATTGAAAGTAGTTTACAATCACGGGCTGTATCTTCCCGAAATAGATTTATGGATGGACGCGAAACGACCTCGCGACCGTTCAGTCATCTCGCACGCGCACGCCGACCACATTCAATCACACGCAAGCATCATCGCTACGCCTGCGACAGCGAAAATATTCGAGCATCGTGTGAGGCCCACCGAAACCCTTTTGCTCGATTTTTACGAGACGAAAGATTTCGCTGATTTCAAACTCACGTTTTACCCGGCAGGCCATTGCCTCGGCTCTGCGCAAACTTTGATCGAGCGCGAAGGCGAGCGACTCCTTTACACGGGCGATTTCAAATTGCGAACAGGGTTATCGTGCGAGCCGCCTGAAATAGTTTCGTGCGACACGCTGATAATGGAATGCACCTTTGGCCATCCACATTTCATTTTCCCCGAAGACGAAGCCGTCCACCGAATGCTCACAGAGCAGATTGATCGCGCTTTCGTCGAAGGAAAACAGCCCGTCGTGTTCGGCTATTCGCTGGGCAAGAGTCAGGAAGCGCTCAAGATACTTTTGCGCGGCGGCTATTCGGTCGCTGTGCATCATTCGATCATGGCGATAGTCGAAATCTACCGCGAGATGGGAATCGAATTCGAGGGCGATTATCGCCCGCTCGATTATCAGGACACGCACGGACTTGTCGTGCTGATGCCGCCGGGCGCGCAGCGCGGCTATCAGGCGCAGGCGATTGAAAATCCTTACACGATTTACCTGAGCGGCTGGGGAATGGACACGCGCGCGCGCTACCGTTACGGAACGAATTCGGTTTTGCCACTTTCAGATCACGCTGGCTTTGACGACCTCCTGCGTTACGTGACTCAGTCAGGCGCAAAGAAAGTTTATACACTCTACGGCGATCATTATTTCGCTTCGCACCTGCGGCAGTTGGGAATTGACGCGGAACATCTTCACAAGCCTTCCGCAAAGAGCAATGCGCGACCACCAGCGAAGAACAAGAAGAAAGCCGTTGACACGCAGACACTCAGCCTCTTGGATTTGATCGAGAGCCGTACATCTTAACTGAATTCAAGCTGTTCTTTTTCCTTCGAGCTATGCGAACAAAGACAGACCCTGTGCATGAAGAGATTGCTCATCTGAGAAAGAAACTGCTCTATCACGACGAGCGGTATTACGTCCACAGCGTCTCCTGAGATAAGGGACTACGAATACGATCAGTTGATGAATCGGTTGCGCGAGCTTGAAGCGAAGCACCCCGAACTTGTCACGCCGGATTCACCCACGCAGCGAGTATCAGGCCGACCCGCCGAAGGGTTCGAGCGATACGTGCATCGTCGGCCAATGCTGTCGCTCGATAACACTTATTCTTATGACGACCTGCGCGAATGGGGTCGCCGCGTCTCGCGCGGAGTTGGCCGCGATCAGGTCGAATACGTCGCCGAACTGAAGATAGACGGCCTTAGCATATCGGCCATCTACGAAGGCGGCGCGCTTGCGCGCGGCGTGACGCGAGGCGATGGAGTCACAGGAGAGGATGTGACTCAAAACGTCCGAACGATTCGTTCCCTGCCGCTGCGTGATTCGCCCCGAAGCTTTTCAACCCGTCGAACCGGAGAAAACCGGAAAGCGCAAAGGCTCATCTGGTTCAAAGAGCGCGGATCAAGCCTCGCTGTTTTCTGTCGCAGGTGATGCGCGGACGGCGATTGCTTTGCCTCAAGAACTTGAAGTGCGCGGCGAAGTCTATCTTCCGAACGAAGAGTTCCGACGGATAAACGCCGACCGCACAGAAGCCGGGCTGCCACTGTTTGCGAATCCGCGCAACGCGGCATCAGGCACGATGAAATCGCTCGACGCGCGCGTTGCCGCTGAACGCAAGCTGGGTATTTTTTGTTACGACCTGTTATTTGATGGTCGCAAGCCTTTCGGGTCGCACTGGGAAACCCTGGAATGGCTTGCCAGAGCCGGTTTCAAGGTGAACAGCCTGCGCCGCCGCTGCTCGTCAATCGAAGAAGTGATCGCCGTATGCGAGCAATGGCGCGATGAGCGCGATTACCTGGGATACGAAATTGACGGCGTAGTCGTCAAGGTAAACAGCACGGCGTTGCAGGAAGAACTCGGCGCAACATCGAAAGCGCCGCGCTGGGCAGTCGCTTACAAATACCCGCCGCGACAGGCGACGACGAAACTCTATGACATCACCGTGCAGGTCGGTCGCATCGGCACGCTCACGCCTGTCGCTGAACTTGAGCCGGTGCTGCTTGCAGGCACTACGGTTTCTCGCGCATCGCTTCACAACGAAGACCAGATCAAACGGCTCGGCGTGATGGTCGGCGATTACGTGCTGATCGAAAAAAGCGGCGAGATAATTCCGCAAGTAGTGAAGGTCATCGAATCGAAGCGCAAAGGGCGAGAGGGTGAACTGCGCGAGTTTGTGATGCCGAGCCACTGCCCCGTGTGCGGCTGAAGAAGTAGTGCGCTCGCCCGGTGAAGTCGCGTGGCGCTGCGTGAATTCGGCTTGCCCTGCGAAGATCAAAGCGGGTTTGAAACAGTTCGCCTCGCGCCGCGCTATGCGAATCGAAGGATTGGGCGAGGCGTTGATAGATCAACTCATCTCTGAGCGAATATCGAAAGACAAGAAGGGCGAGCCGTTGCTTGATGCGAGCGGCGAACCGGCGCGGCTTCCGCCTCTCGTGCGCGATTTCGCAGACCTCTATCACCTCGAAGAGCGGCGCGACGAATTGATGGCGCTCGAACGATTGGGCGAGAAATCTGCAGACAATTTGCTCAAGCAAATAAACGACAGCCGCGCGAGCGATCTTTCGCGGTTGATTTATGCGCTGGGGATTCGCCACGTCGGAGAGCGAACGGCGCAGCTACTGGCAAATGAATTCGATTCGATTGACGAGTTGATGAGCGCGAGCGAGGAACGGCTTGCTGCCATATTTGAAATCGGGACGGTTGTCGCCGCATCAATCGCTGAGTGGTTTCGCGAACCGCGCAACGCAGAGTTGATCCAACGACTGAAAGAAGCCGGAGTCAATACACGCCGCAAGCAACAGCGCGCAACCGCAAATCGCAACCTTGAAGGCAAGCAGTTCGTGCTGACAGGAAAGCTCTCGCGCTTCACGCGAGATGAAGCGAAGCAGATGATCGAACAGCGCGGCGGTCGCGTGACCGGCTCGGTCACGAAGAAGACCGATTACCTCGTCGCAGGCGAAGACCCCGGCTCGAAATTCGACCGCGCGAATGAACTGGGCGTACAGGTGCTGAACGAACAAGAAATGCTTGATATGCTCGGATGAATTAAATCGAACATGTGACAGAAATCAGAAATACAAAATCATGCCGCGATAGCAGCCCAATGTTTTAGCCGTTCTTTTAAGGCACGGTCAAATGACGAAGAGAATGAATCGTCGCGTCAGCGACATTGAACAGATCATTCGTCGCTGACGAGACGCAGGGGATCAACCGCATATTGAAACCCGGCCTTAAAAGACCGGGCAAATTCACAACGCCGCTACCGGCGGTTTTATGCACACGCTCAATTAAATCAAGCGAGAGGCCGAAATGAGAACACGCGATCAAAATAGTCACTGAATTGCAAAAGAATGCAAACGGGTTTGTATGCGATGGAAGAATTTTATGAAGTAGAACTGCAAAACGTGAGCAAGCGCTTCGGCGACGTGGCGGCGGTTGAATCCGTAACGCTCGGCGTTCGTCGCGGCGAGTTCCTGACTCTGCTCGGCCCGTCGGGTTGCGGCAAGACCACCTTGCTCAGAATGATCGCGGGGTTTGAAACTCCCGACACAGGCCACGTAACTTTAGGCGGGCGCGACGTGACAGATGTTCCTCCCTTTCGCCGCGATGTGACAACAGTCTTCCAACAGTACGCGCTCTTCCCGCACATGAATGTCTTCAATAACGTCGCCTTCGGGCTTGAGCGAAAACGAGTCGCGCGCGGCGATGTAACGAAGCGCGTCAAAGGCGCTTTAGAAATGGTGAGGCTTTCCGGGCTTGACGAGCGACAGCCGAGCGAACTGTCGGGCGGCCAGCAACAGCGCGTCGCGCTTGCTCGCGCGCTGGTGCTTGAGCCGCGAGTCCTATTGCTGGACGAGCCGCTCGCCGCGCTCGATTTGAAACTCCGCAAACAGATGCAGCTTGAGCTTAAAGGCTTGCAGCGGCGGCTCGGCATCAGCTTCGTTTACGTCACGCACGATCAGGAAGAAGCCTTGACGATGAGCGACCGCGTGGTCGTGATGAATGCAGGTCACATCGAGCAGATTGGGCGCGCGGAAGAAATTTATGAACGCCCTCTTACTGAATTCGTCGCGGGCTTCATCGGAGCATCGAATATCATCGAAGGCACGGTCGAAGAGATCAGGGATACTGATTCGATCATCCGCCTCGGCGATATGAAAGTAGCAGTGCAAGGTAATGGGGTCAGTCCGGGCCAACGCGTTCGCGTGATGGTGAGGCCGGAAAAGATTCGGCTTTCACCGGACAGTTCAATAGAATCGCTAAGAGGCACGATTGAAGCTGCCGTTTATCTGGGCGAGAGCACGCAATGGCGAGTCTTGCTTGATGGCGGGCAGGCGATCACTGCGCTTGAACAGAACCGCGAGCCTTTTCACTCCGATCAAAGTCGCATCGGGCAAACAGTGACGATCATTTGGGAGCCGGGCAGCGCAGTCATCTTGCGCGGCTAGTATCAGCGCATACACCTTGATGAGCAATCGTCGAAATAAAGAAAACGGAAATCCTTTGCTTGCGCCCGCGCTCGTGTGGCTGCTCGTGTTTCTGGTCGCGCCGCTCGTGATCGTTGTCATTGTCAGCCTTGCCACTCGCGGGCCGTATGGAAAAACGATCTACGATTTCACGCCCGCTAATTATGAACGCGCGCTCGATTCGTTGTACTTGCCTGCGTACTGGCGCACTATCTGGATTGCTGTTGCAACGACTGTGCTGTGCGCGATTGTCAGCTACCCGGTTGCTTATTATATCGCGTTGCGCGCGCCAGCCAGGTGGAAGCGAGTGCTGCTTGTGATGACGGTAATACCGTTCTGGACGAGCTTTCTGATTCGCACTTATGCCTGGATGCTTCTGCTTCGCAGCGAAGGCGTGATTAACTCTGCGCTCATGAGCACTGGATTGATCAATGATCCGCTCAAGCTGCTCTACAATGATTTCGCGGTGCTTGTCGGGCAGGTTTACGGCGAGCTTCCGTTTATGATTTTGCCGATATATGTGGCTCTGGAACGGCTCGACACTCGATTGCTCGAAGCGGCGCAAGACCTCGGCGCGAATCGCTTCTGGGCGTTCGTCAAAGTGACGCTGCCGCTGTCGAAACCGGGATTGATGGCCGGAATCGCGCTTGTCTTTATTCCGTCGCTCGGAGCATTCATTACACCCGATCTGTTAGGCGGCGCGAAATCGGTGATGATAGGAAATCTGATTCAAAACCAGTTCGCGCAACTGAATCAGCCTTTCGGCTCTGCGCTGTCGTTGATATTGACCGCCGCAGTCCTGTTGCTGCTTGTGATTGCGATGAAAGCCGGATTGAAAGCGAGCGAGCTGACTTGAACATCGTTGAGAATTTTTAGAGGAAGCTCCGTAGGAGCAACCTGTCTATAGTAAAAGATCGAGCAATTGTTACTACGCAATTTCCCGATTGCATCGCGCTGGCCGCGAATTATCGACAGGTCGTCCCTGACGGGACTGCTACTGAGAGGAGCGCATCAGATGACAAGTGACATCAATGAAGAGCGCATCGCGGGCGTGTTGCCGGAAAAGTCGCTCTTGTTACCGGAGCGGCTTCGGGCATAGGAAAAGCCACGGCCCTTGCGCTTGCTCGCGAAGGAGCGAAAATCGCCGTCACTGATCTTAACGCAGCAGGCGCGCATGTCACCGCCAATGAAATCATATCGAACGGAGGAGATGCAGTTGCTTATTCGCTCGACGTGACTTCAGAAACAGACTGGGAGCGCAGCGCTTGATAGTGTTCTTGAGAATTGGAACAAGCTCGGACATACTCGTCAACAACGCGGGCATATCTTTTGCGAAGCCCGTCACAGAGATGACTCTCTCCGAATGGCAGCGCGTGATGGCTGTAAATCTGGACGGAGTATTCCTGGGAACAAAGCACGGAGTGAGAGCGATGAGAAAAGGAACGGGTGGCTCTATTATCAATGTCGCTTCCGCTTCCGGTTTGAAAGCAAGCGCCGGAGCCAGCGCATATTGCGCGAGCAAAGCGGCAGTTCGCATGTTCTCTAAAGCCGTTGCTCTTGAGTGCGCTCAAAACGACGACCGGATAAGAGTGAACACGGTCTTCCCAAGCGGCGTCATTTCGCCAATGTGGGAGAGCATGGAGTTCTGGCAGGAGATCAAAGCTAAAGCCGGAAGCGAAGAGGCCGCCTGGCAAGTAATGTCTCAAGCGATACCGCTCAAGCGATTTGCCAGGCCGGAAGAAATCGCGCAGGCGATTTTGTATCTTTCAACGGACGAAGCAGGTTTTGTGACGGGCGCTGACTTTGTAATTGACGGCGGTTTCACACTCTGATTCTCTCGAATGCTGCCTTGAAAACCCTGCGCTCGGATGTTAATGGTATTGATCGAGATTCATAACGGAATACATGAATGAACATACTGGGAATATCGGGACAGGAGAAAGATGCGGCAGCCGCGCTCGTTCAGGATGGCCGAGTGGTGGCCGCCATCGAAGAAGAGAAGCTTGCGCGCATTCGCCACGTCGGCATGAATTACGCAGGCGGATTGCCTTTTCGCGCAATCGAGTTTTGCCTTGAGCGCGGCGGCATCGCGTTCGGCGATATTGATTATGTGGCTTACTACCTTGAGCCGCACAAACTTTTTCACCGCGAGATCGCTTTCAACTCTTCGCGCGCGACTGACGCGCTGAACGTCGCTTCAATAGAAGACTTCCCGCCTTATTTCGTTGACAGCCTCAACGGTTTGAAACAGAGACTTCGGACTAAGCGACTTGTCGAATCCCGGCTTTCATCTCGCGGAAAGTTTGTCGCCGTGGGCCATCATCTCGCGCACGGAGCAAGCGCATTCTACGCGTCGGGATTTGAGCGCGCGGCTGTTATCGCCGCAGACAATCGTGGCGACATGACGACGACCGCCTTGATGACGGGCGCGGGCCACGAATTGATGCTTCATGTCGAAGCGCAGTTTCCCAATTCAATCGGCATGGTTTATAGCGCGGTGACTGCTGCGCTAGGGTTCGGCTTTGACGACGACTGGCATAAGACCATGTGGATTTCGCCGACGGGCGAGAATGAATTTCGAGAGGCCTTCAATGAATTGATCAAAGTCGATGCTGGCGGCTTGCCCGTTGTGGACATGAATTTTTTTGAAATCTCTTCAAGAGGAGATTTATCGCTTTCGGATGATTTTTTCAACCGTGTCGGTTTGAAACGCCGCGCGCTAAAGAGGACGCAATCAGTCAAAAGCATCGCAATCTCGCGGCGAGCCTGCAAGCGCGTGTTGAAGATGTGTTGTGCGAAATATCCATTCGCCATCGCGAACGGTCAGGCGAAGAAAATCTTTGTCTTGCGGGAGGCGTCGCGCTCAACAGTTTGGCCTGTTCGAGCATCGAGCGGCGCGCAGGATTTACGCATCTATTCGTGCAACCTGCCGCCGGAAACGCCGGTTGTTCTATCGGCGCTGCGCTTTACGTCTGGCATCAACTGCTCGGCAACAGCGAGCGCGTTTACCGCATGGAGCACGCATTCTTAGGCCCGCAGTTCAACGAAGAAGCGATCAAGAGCGTGCTCGACAATTGCAAGCTGTCGTATGAATATTTTTTGACCGACGACAAGTTGATTGCGGAAGTCGCGCGGATGCTCGCGCAAGGGCGAATCACGGGATGGTTTCATGGCGCGATGGAATTCGGGCCGCGCACGCTCGGCGCTCGCAGCATATTGGCTTCGCCGACTAATGAATTTATGCGCGACAACTTGAATATATTCATCAAGCATCGCGAAGAGTATCGCCCCTTTTCGGCAGCCGTGCCCGAAGAGCGGGCCGAAGAGTTTTTCGAGCCGAGCGAGTTGAGCGATTTCTTGCAGGGCGTGAGCCATATTCGCGAAGGCAAAGAGCAATTGATCCCGGCGGCGGTCTTCGGCAAAGGACTGGTGCGCGTTCAAAGCGTCAGCCGCAAAACGAATCCGGCATTCTGGAAACTGCTTGTGAAATTCGAGGAAGCGACGGGCGTGCCCGTGCTTCTCAACACTTCATTCAATCTTTTCGGCGAGCCAGTGGTTTCGACTCCGCGCGAAGCTGTGCGCGGTTTCTACTGCTCAGGAATTGATTGTCTTGCGATAGGAAACTTCCTGATAAAGAAATAAACAAATGGGAAAACGACTCTATCTTGTGACAGGCGGAGCTGGTTTCATAGGAAGCCACATCTGCGAACGGCTTTTGAAAGATGGCCACAGTGTGCGCGTGCTCGACAACTTTGTTTCGGGCAAAGAAGCGAACCTCGAATCAATTGGCGGCGACGTTGAATTGATTCGAGGCGATATAACCGATGCGCGAACGGTTGCCGAAGCGATGAAAGGCGTCGAAATAGTCTTTCACGAAGCGGCGCTCGGCTCCGTGCCGCGTTCGGTTGCAGACCCGATGACGACGCACGAAGTCAACATAACAGGCACGCTCAACGTATTGCTTGCAGCGCGCGATGCAGGCGTGCGACGCGTGGTCAATGCGTCAAGCTCATCAGTTTATGGCGACACGGAGGTATTGCCCAAACACGAAAGGATGATGGGACAGCCCTTATCGCCTTACGCGCTCTCGAAACTGGCGGGCGAGCATTACATCAGCATCTTCAATCGCGTTTACGGATTCGAGGCGGTTGCGCTCAGGTACTTCAATATTTTTGGGCCGCGTCAAGACCCTGAATCACAGTACGCTGCGGTGATACCGCGATTCGTCATGGCGTTAATGGAAGGTCGTCAGCCTGTGATTTATGGTGACGGGCTTCAATCGCGCGACTTCACTTATGTAGAGAATGTTGTCGAAGCGAACCTGCTTGCGTCGGAAGCCGAAGGCGCATCGGGCAAAGCCTTCAATGTCGCTTGCGGCGGTCGTTATTCGCTGCTCGACCTACTTGGCAAAATCAAAGAGATACTCGGCAGCGATATTGAACCGATTCACGAAGCGGCGCGCGCAGGCGACGTGCGCGACTCGCAAGCTTCAATCGAAGCCGCCGAAAAATCGCTCGGTTATCGCGTGACAGTCGATTTCGAAGAAGGGCTGCGCCGCACCGTCGCTTGGTATCAAACGCAGTAGAGATTCTTTAATTGCGGGTATTTCATCCACTGCAAGCGGATGTCGAGTCCGTGCCCATAATCGTCTAGCGTAAGGGGCGATAGCTAACAGTGGTGAAGAGCGACAGACACTAGTCATGTAACTACGTCTGTCGCCCGTTTCACGGGCTCGATAGTGTTCATGCGTTACCCAGGTCACGGCCGTGCGAGGCTTTATGCTGTCGCCTGCGCGCGCAGGCTGGATCGAAGCACTGAAACATTTTAAGATCAGCTCTTATGGCCACCTGCGCATTACGTTTGAATCGCGGATTATGCATTGGTATCAAGCAGAATCTCTCTTATCGCCACAATTTTTCATCCACCTGCTCAAAGTCGGAAACCGCATTCAAGAATTCCGTTTCCTGTTCTTCGTTCCATGTTCCGGCTAACGAATCCAGATCATGATAAGTCTTGAGTGGCGCGCCTTCGCGTTCGACATCTATACCTTTATGAATTAGTTCAACGATAAGCGATTCCACATTGACGCCTCGGCGTTTGGCTTCTTCGCTTAACCATTTAGCCGTTGCGTCATCTATGTCTTGAATTGTAATTGGCGGTTCATTGGAAACCTCCGTGACATAAACAGTGTCGAAGCTTATCCTAGCATATCGTGCAAGGGCTGCGCCGCACCGTCGCTTGGTATAAAGCTTAAGACGATAATGCCGTAATATGTGTCCTGACGGTTTCGCCGAGCGTGTCGAGATTGTAACCGCCTTCGAGCACACTCACGACGCGCGCCCCGGCGTGGCGTTCGGCCATGTCCATCACTTCTTTTGTCATCTCTCGAAAGTCCGAATCCTCCAGCGTCAAGCCACCCAGCGGGTCGCCGCGCCGCGAATCAAAGCCCGCTGAAATAATTATGAGATCAGGCGGGAATCGCTCTTCAATCGCTTTCAGCGCATCAGTGAAAGCCTCGCGATGAGTGTGCGCAGATGTTCCTTCGCGCAGAGGAATGTTCAGCGTAGTGTCTTCGCCGCGATCAAAGCCCGCGCTCGCTTGCTGCGCCTGTGCCCGGATAATAAGGATACTGGTGCGTCGAAAAATAAAAGACTGTCGGGTCTTGATAAAAGATGTCCTGCGTGCCATTGCCGTGATGCACGTCCCAATCAATTATCAACACGCGCTCGGCTCCGTACCGGGCCTGCGCGTAGCGAGCGCCAATCGCGGCATTGTTGAACAGGCAAAAGCCCATGGCTCGATTCGGAGTTGCGTGATGGCCCGGCGGCCTGACCAGCGCGAAAGCGTTTTGAGACGAACCGCTGAAGACCTGATCTACTGCGCACGACGACTGCGCCTGCCGCGAGTCGAGCTACGTCAAAAGATTCCGCGCTTATCACTGTATCGAGATCAACGAACGGTATACCCCGCTCGCACAACGAGCTTAACTGTTCTATAAGTTGCGGGCTATGACACCGGATGATGTCTTCGTCGGTCGCCGCTTCGGGCGCGAGCTTGTTGAGAGCAGCCCACAAGGATTCATCCTCTTCGAGCGCAGAAAGTATACGCTTGAATCTTTCGGAATTTTCCGGATGATGGCCGGTGTCGTGTTTGATGAACACGCGGTCGTAAATCAATGCTGTGGTCATAAAAAGATTATAAGAGAAGACGGACGAGGAGGAAACGTAATCAGTAGCCCGACAGTGAGAGAGCGCAAACGCTCACGCCCTCCCTCACTGTCGGGCTACTGATTATTCATATCTGAGCGCAACCAGCGGGTCTACTTTCGTTGCGCGCCGGGCCGGAATGTAACAGGCGACCAGCGCGACTGTGGCGAGAATTATAGAGACAGCCGCATAGATCATGGGATCAGCCGCGCTCACACCGTAAAGCAAACTCGTCAGCACGCGCGTGACCAGAAATGCGCCCGCAAGCCCGATGCCTATTCCTATAAACGCGAACTTGAACCCTTCTCTCAAAACCATCTTGAGCACATCCGAAGATTGCGCGCCCAACGCCATGCGAATGCCAATCTCGCGCGTGCGCTGCGTAATCGAATAAGCCATGACGCCGTAGATTCCTACGGCAGCCAGTATCAAAGCCAGCGCAGCGAATATGCCAAGCAACAAGACGCTGAAGCGCGGCTGCGCCACAGAGTTTGCGAGAATCTGATCCGCAGTCTTGACATCAGAGACCGGCAAACTGTTGTCGAGCGCCCACACTTCGTTTTGTATCGCGCCCAGCAAGCTCATCGGGTTTTGCGCGCTGCGAACCATCACGCTCATGCTTCGATAAGCGAACTGATCGTGAGAGAAATAGATAGCCGGTTCAGCCGCCGCATTCAATCCGTTGTTTTTCTCATCGCCGACAACGCCGACGACTTCAAATTCGAGAGTCTTCGGCATGACTCGACCAAGCGGGCCGATGTTGCGAGTGTTTGACCCGATTCGCTTGCCGATTGGGTCTTCATTCGGCCAGTAGCGATCAGCCATCGCTTGATTGATTACGATCACGCCCGGCGCGTCCGCGTTGTCGCGCTCAGTAAACTCTCGCCCTCCGACGAGTGGTATCCCCATCGTCTGAAAGTAACCTTTGCTTATGGGCCTGTGCTGGGCTATAGGCTCCTCGCCGGGTTCAGGCGCAGTCTGTCCCGCAATAGAGAATTTCAATCGCCAGCCGCTTTCGAGCGGAAGGAAGCTGGCCGCATCGGCGGATTGCACTCCCGGAAGAGTTTTGATGCGGTCGAGAATACGCGAATAAAACGACGACACCTGACGCCAGTCTGAATACTTCGAGATGGGAAGCTGCAGGTTGAATGTCAGAACGCTATTCGGATTAAATCCCGGCTCTAAGCCCTGAAGGCGAATGAACGTCTTAAGCAAAAGGCCCGCGCCGATCAGTAGCACCAGCGCAATGGCTATCTCTGAAACTACGAGCGCGCTGCGTATGCGATTGCCGGAACTCGTCTTTGAATCTCGGCCACCTTCTTTTAGCACTTGATTCAGGTCGGGCTTCGACGCCTGCAACGCCGGAACCAGTCCGAATATGATTCCTGTGACAAGCGTGATGCCAAGAGTGAAGCCAAGCATTCGCCCATCTATCCCGATTTCATTGAGTCGAGGAATCGCTATCGGGTTAAGAGCCATCAGAGCTTTGCCGCCGAAATAAGCCAGCATAAGACCAATCGCGCACCCGATGCTTGCCAACAGTATGCTCTCGGTGAGGAATTGCCTGATTAGCCGGGAACGGCTCGCGCCCATCGCAAGCCTGATGGCAATCTCTTTCTGCCGCGCCCCTGCGCGAGCCAGCAACAGGTTTGCAATGTTGGCGCATGCAATCAACAACACGAAGGCGACTGCTCCGAGCATTACCAGAAGCGCAACTCGGAAGTTGCCGACTATTTCGTTGCGAAGCGGGATGAGCGTAACTCCCCAATCAATACTCGTCCTGGGATACTCTTGCTCGAACCGGCGACTGAGCGCGCTCATTTCAACCTGGGCTTGTTCAATCGTCACTCCGGGCGCGAGGCGCGCGACCGACTCCATAAAACGCGCGCCGCGATTGTGTTGAGCAGGGTCCCATCCGAGCGGTCGCCACACTTCTATGTTTTCAGGATAGTTAAAACCCTGCGGCATCACCCCAACAACCGTATGCACACGACCATCGAGCGAGATGGGCTTTCCGATCATATCGGGGTCAGAGTTGAAACGACTCTTCCAGAGATTGTAGCTCAACACCGCAATCGAATCCGCGCCCCGCTTATCTTCTCCCGGCATAAACAACCGTCCGAGCATCGGTTGAACTCCGAGCAACGAAAAGAAGTTGTCCGTAGCGTCTATCGTGCGAACTCGAATTGGTTCTGTGCCCGTGTCCGTCAGATTGACCTGCGGATACCACCACAAGGCCACGTCGTCGAATATCTGATTTTGCTGTCGCCAGTCGGTGAAGGTGACGGGCGAAACCTGACTGTGACCAAGCCCTTGCGAAAGGTTGGTTTCCCATATCGTCACCAATCGCTCAGGCTGTTGAAAACGCAAGGGGCGAAGCAATACCGCATTGACTATGCTGAAGACAGCGGTGTTTGCGCCTATGCCTAATGCCAGAGCGAGCACGGCGACAACGGTGAAGCTCGGATTCTTAAACAGAGTGCGAGCGCCATAGCGCAGGTCTTTCAGCAGGTTGTCCATCAATATTCCTCTCGACCTGGGAGCGCAGGCGTCCCGCCTGCATGACCTGAAGCGCTAAGAATTCATTCTGCACGCAGATTTGAAATCTGCTCTTGCCAAGTCATGCAGGCGGGACGCCTGCGCTCCCAGGTTATTCATAGCGAAGCGCGACCATCGGGTCAACCTTTGTGGCGCGGCGTGCAGGCACGAAACAGGCTCCCAGAGCCACTCCTGCCAGTATCACAGGGATTGCTATGAAGGTGAGCGGGTCACGCGCGCCTACGCCGAACAACAAACTCGACATGATGCGCGTTGCGAGAAACGCCCCTCCAAGTCCTATCCCGACGCCGATCAAGGTGATCTTCATGCCTTGCCTGACAACCATCTTCAGTACGTCGCTCTGCTGCGCGCCTAAAGCCATGCGAATGCCGATTTCATGCGAGCGCTGAGTGACTGAATAGCTCATCACGCCATAGATTCCCACTGCGGCTAACAACAACGCAACGCCAGCGAATATGACAAGCAATAACATGGAGAATCGCTGTTGTGCCACAGAATTCGACACCACCTGCTCCATCGTCATCACGCGGAAAATCGGCTGATCTTTGTCCACGCTATGAATCGCATCGCGAATAGACGAGGCCAGCGCCGTCGGGTCAGCCACAGAGCGCACCAGTAAGAACATGGCTCGCTGAGGGCTTTGCGATTGCGGAAAGTAATACTGCTCTTTTATCTTTCCGTCCAATCCGTAACGCTTGACGTTTTTGACTACGCCTACGATGGTTCGCCAGTTAAGCTGGTTATTACGGCTCATCGAAAAATGCGGCGATGCGTTTGCCAATAGGGTCTTGATCGGGCCAGTAACGATTTGCCAGCGTCTCGTCTACTATTGTGACCGGCATAGAATCTTTAGAGTCGCGGTTATCGAAATAGCGCCCGCTCAACAGTGGAACTTCCATAGTCTTGAAATAGTCAGCCGTGACCATGTGCGGGTCGCCGTGCGGAGAGCTTTCGCCCTGCGCAACCTGCAAGCCTTCGACTGAAAATGAAGCGCTCGAATTACTGCCGCTCATCGGAAGATTAGTTCCGAACGCGGCAGATTGCACGCCGGGCATCACGTTGATTCGCTCAAGCGCCTGCTCGTAGAAAGCAGACAGTTGATTATTCTCTGCGTACTTTGATCGCGGCAATGAAAGCTGCATTGATAGAACGTTCTGAGGATTGAAACCGGGATTCACATCTTGAAGCCGTCCAAAGCTTCTGATCAACAACCCTGCCGCTATCAACAGCATCAGCGCAATCGCCACCTCGAATTCTACGAGCACGCTTCGCACAAAATTGCGCCGACCTCCTTCGCTTCCCGTGCGGCCCCCTTCTTTGAGCGAGTCTTGAAGGTCAGGTCTTCGATGCATGAAATGCGGGGACGAGGCCAAAGATTATTCCTGTCAGTACGGACACCAGCAGCGTGAAGCCGAGCACCTCCGGGTTAAGCCCTATCTGCTTCCACCCGACGATTGAGTTCGAGATGCTTTGAGGAACACCGACGACTATCAATCGAATGCTCAGATAAGCGAGGGCCAGACCGAAAACGCCTCCGAGCATTGCAAGCAACACGCTTTCGGTGAGCAACTGGCGGACTACACGCACGCGACTCGCGCCGAGCGCCGCGCGAATTGCTATCTCTTTCTGGCGAGATGTGGCGCGGGCAAGCAGCAGGTTTGCTACGTTCGCGCATGCGATCAACAACACGCATCCTACGGTTCCGAGCAGTATCAAAAGCGGGAGCCGAATGTCACCGACAAGCTGTTCGCGCACAGACACGAGCGAGATTCCCCAGTTCGCGCCGTAAAACTGCGGGCGAAGTTGTTCGGCGAGCGTGTCCATTTCTGCCTGCGCCTGGCCGAGCGTGACGCCGGGCTTGAGTCGAGCGATTACTGTCAGATATTCGTTGCCGTGATTGGTCGGAGCCATATCTTCTTGTGTGAACGCAATCGGCGACCACAAATCTACAGGCTGAGGCCCGACGAAATCAGCGGGCATGACGCCGATGATGGTATAGCCTTGGCCGCCGAGCGTGAGCGGTGTTCCCACTACGTTTGGGTCAGCCCCTAAGCGACGCACCCAGAAGCCGTGACTCAGCACGACGACAAAATTGTTGCCCGGCCTGTCTTCTTCTTCAACGAAGGTGCGGCCTTGCACCGGTTCGGCTCCGAGCGTCGAAAAGTAATTGAAGGAGACGCGATTGCCTTGCAGTCGTTCAGGTTCGCCTACGCCTGTGAGGTTGATGGCCCATCCGGTCACAGTTGCCACCTGCTCGAATGAACTGGTCAGGTCTCTATACTCAGCATAGCAGGGAACGCAGATTGAAGCTTGAGGCAGATTGATCTGCGGGTAGTTGTGCCAGATCAGAGTAAGCCGCTCAGGGTTCTTGTAAGGCAAGGGGCGCAACAGCACTGCATCAACTACGCTGAAGATGGCGGTCGTGGCTCCGATGCCGAGCGCGAGAGCGATGACAGCCACAACCGCAAAGCCTCTGCTCTTGAGCAATGCCCTGATTCCATACCGCAAGTCTTGAAGTAAGGTCTCCATTATTTTCTCCTACTTATGACAGTAGCCCGACCGTGAGGGAGGGCGAGCATTTGCGCCCTTGCTTACGCGCGGGCTACTGACTTATGACAGTAGCCCGACCGTGAGGGAGGGCGTGTGTCTGCGCCCTCCCTCACGGTCGGGCTACTGTCAACGGTCGGCTACTGACTATTCGTAGCGAAGCGCGACCATCGGGTCTACTTTTGTGGCGCGACGTGCTGGCACGAAACAGGCTCCCAGAGCCACTCCTATCAGAATGAGCGATATGACTCCGAAAGTGACGGGGTCAGTAGCAGAGACTCCGAAAAGCAGGCTCGACATCAATCGAGTCGTCAACATCGCTCCGGCCAAACCTGCTACAACGCCTGCTCCGGTCAAAGCCATGCCTTGTTTTACGACCATCTTCAGCACGTCAGTCTGTTGCGCGCCCAACGCCATGCGAATACCGATTTCGTGCGTGCGCTGCGTGACTGAATAACTCATCACGCCATAGATTCCTACCGTTGCCAGTATCAAAGCCACGCCCGCGAATATCCCCATCAGCACAAGATTCAAACGCGGATTTGCGACCGCGACCGAAACAAGCTGATCCATCGTCTTCACTTCATAGAGCGGCAAGTTTCGGTCAAGCGACTGAACAACACCGCGCACGGCATTCGTCAAATTCGACGGCTCGGTCGCAGTGCGAATGGCCATGTACATCGTGCGCTGAGGGTTCTGAGCATGAGGGAAGTAGATTTGCTCGCGGCCTTCGGGAAAGTAAGCGCGGTCCTGGCCTTCCTTGTTCGTTCCGTAATGGCGGATGTGACCTATGACGCCGACGATCTCGCCCCACTCTATATTGTTCGGCCCGCCGCCGACCGCAATGCGCTTGCCGACCGCTTCGCCGTTGGGCCAGAAGCGGCGCGCGAACTTTTCATCAACGACCGCAATGCGTGGGGCTTTGTCGTTATCGGTTTCGGCTATCAATCGCCCTTTCAAAAGCTTTGCGCCGAGACTTTCAAAGTATCCCGGAGTCACATTTCGCCGGTCAGCTTCGAGAAATGGATGACCTTGAAATTTCTGCAACCCTTCGCCAGCCGATGTGTCTTCTACAAGTGTAGTGCCCGATGAGTAAGACCCGCTCAAAGGCAGGATGGACGTAGCACCTGCCGATTGAACGCCGGGCAGAGCTTCGACCTGCTCGGCCAGCCTGGTGTAAAAGGTTGCGACCTGCGCGTTCTCCGGATAATTGACTTGAGGCAGAGTCAGCCGCATTGTTAAAACGTTGTCGGTGTGGAAGCCAAGGTTGATTTCAAGAAGTCGTTGAAAGCTTCTCATCGTCAGCCCCGCAACGATCAACAGCATGAGCGCGAACGCCACTTCCGAAACTACGAGCGCGTTGCGAACAAAGTGGCGAGAGCCGGTCGAGCCGCGCCCGCCTTCCTTCAAAGAGTTGCTGAGGTTCGGCTTCGAGATGTGGAGCGCAGGAGCAAGCCCGAAGATTATTCCTGTCAGAACTGTGACCAGAAGGCTGAAGCCGAGCACGAGCATATCAATTTTTATTTCAGCTATGCGAGGTATGTTCTGCGGGCCGAAAGCGACGAACAGTTTCACCCCCAAAACTGCGAGCAACACGCCGAGCACGCCCCCGACAAAAGCGAGCAGCAGGCTCTCCGTCAGCAGTTGTCTCATCAGGCGAGCGCGACCAGCGCCAAGCGCCGCGCGAATGGCCACCTCTTTTTCGCGAACAGTTGCTCGCGCCAGCAGCATATTGGCTACGTTGGCGCAGGCAATCAGCAGCACGAGCGCGACCGAGATGATAAGCAACACGAGCATCGGCTTGATGTTTCCGACCACTTCTTCGTGTAACGGTATTGAGTAAAAGCTGAAGCCTCCGTCAGATGAATAGAAGTTAGGATTTTTTTCCGCGAGGGCATTTGCAAGACTGCTGATTTCGGAATTCGCCTGCTCGATTGAAACGCCGTCTTTGATGCGCGATAAGACTTCCAGACCGTGATTGCCACGATTCCCGGGATTAGCCTTATCGAATCCTATCGGTATCCATACGTCAACATCATCCGGGTAATTGAAGCCGGGAGGCATAACGCCGAGCACAGTGTAGTTGCGGGCGTTGAGCGAGATGGTGCTTTCAACGATAGACGGGTCAGCGGCAAAGCGCCGTTTCCACAACCCATTGCTTACGAGCACGACGCGATCTGCCCCTGCTTTGTCTTCTTCTTCTGTGAAGGTCCGGCCAAGGCTCGGCTGAATGCGAAGGAGCGAAAAGAGGTTTGCGTTGACGAAGGCTGCCGATACTCGTTCGGCAGAATCATTTCCCGTCAGGTTCACGCCGAACGTTTGAAAGGCGGCGAAGTCTTCAAAAGACTGTGTGTTCTCTCTGAGGTCATAAAGCTCCGGCTCTGAAATCCAGTTCTTCGGTATCCCGTCTTTTTCGAACTTGCCCCATACTTTTACAAGCTGGTCAGGCTCTTTGAAAGGCAGGGGACGAAGCGCGACCGCATAAATAACGCTGAAGATTGCTGCCGTCGCGCCTATGCCTAAAGCCAGCGCGATGATTGCTACGGCAGTGAAGCCCGGACTTTTTCGGAGCATACGAGTACTGTAACGAATATCGTGAAGCAGCTTTTCCATCGCCAGACCTCCGGGTCAGCGGTCAATAACCACTGACTTTTATTTCACAGAGTGAGCTTTTTGTTTTTCTTGTACTTCCTCTACAACGAGACCGTCGAAGAGGTGAATGGCTCTATCCGAATGCGCCATGTATCGTTGATCGTGAGTGACCATGCAGATGGTCGCGCCTTGCCCGTGAAGCTCGTCGAGCAGTTCCATGACTGCCTCGCCGTTTGTCGAGTCGAGGTTTCCGGTCGGTTCGTCCGCAAGCAGTATGAGCGGGTCGCCTGCGACTGCGCGAGCAACGGCTACGCGCTGCTGCTGACCGCCCGACAACTGGCTGGGCAGGTGTTTCTCGCGATGCGCCATGCCGACTCTTTCGAGCGCTGCTTTAACGCGGTCGCGACGCTCGCTCGATTTCAAGCCTCGGTAAGTGAGCGGAAGCTCTACGTTCTCGAATACTGTGAGGTCGCCGATCAGGTTGAAACTCTGAAATATGAAACCGACTTCGCGATTGCGTATGCGCGCGCGCTCGGCAAGCGGAAGATCCGCGACCGGCTTTCCGTCGAGCCAGTAGCTGCCGTCTGTAGGAGAATCGAGCAATCCGAGTATGGAGAGCAATGTCGATTTTCCGCAGCCCGAAGGCCCGGCAATCGAGATGTATTCACCTTTCTTTATTTCCAGGTGTATCCCTGAAAGCGCGTGCGTTTCAACTTCGTCGGTTAAGAAAACTTTCGTCACGCCTTCAAGGCGTATCAGCGGTTGGTCGTTAGAACTCATTTTTTTTCATTACCTCCGCGAGCATTGCAAAGTGAGGCCCTTCGATTCACATCCCTGATCGAAAAGCTTTGATCTTTATTCGGTGTCTAAGAGATATACCACCCCTGGCCTAATTACGTTCCGCGAATCTCAATCGGGTGCAGCCTCGAACGCAAAGGCACAGTACGGCACTCCGGTAAGTGGCAGCGCGGATGAAAAAGTTGCAATGAAAAATCTATTTGCGCCTCTGAGACTTACGATGATGATGAAACGTGTGCTCGGTTGCGGTCGTATGCTGATCGAATCACCTGCTGATATGCCGCTGATTTTTGTGTAAAATAAGCTTGTGTTGAAACCTTTTGGGCGCGAGCGTCACTTACTGGCGGACTGAGGATGAAGCCGAGAATGATGGAGGCCGTCAGCCTAGCGAGCCAGCCGAGCGCACGCGCCGGTGCTCTGATGAACAGTTCAGGGGAAATCATAGCACTCGCTCGCCGTGGCGATGATGACGCTTTCCGTCTAATATTCGAGCGATATGCTCGACCAATCATCAGTTTCATTTACGATATGGTGGGCCAGCGTGACCTGGCCGAAGAATTGACGCAGGAGACCTTTGTGCGCGCCTACAAGAATCTGAGTGGGCTGAGAGATGATACGAAGCTTTCGACTTGGCTCTTCGGCATTGCCAAAAACGTAGCGCGCGAATCGCTTCGCACACGCCATCGCGAAGACTATAAGGTCGAGCTTGATGATGACCGCGTGATCGAGTTGAAAGACGACAACCTTCCGCCCGACCGCGCGCTGTTGGACAAAGAATTGAACGGCGTGATTCAAGAAGCGCTCTCGTCACTTGACGAAGATAAGCGTATGGTATTCACGCTGAAGGTGTTTCATCAGCGGAGCTACGAAGAGATAGCCGAGATAACAGGCTTTTCGATTCCTAAGCTCAAGACAGACCTTCATCGCGCGCGAGCGGAGATGAAGCGACGCATCCGTCCCTATCTGGGAGTTGGCTATGAAGTGTGAAGAGTGTCAGCAGTTCCTTGAGGAATATATTGACGGCGAGCTTGAGATGAAACTCGCCGCGCGGGTGAGCGCGCACGCAAGCAATTGCTCGGACTGCTCGAAGGCTTACGAAGCGCTGAAGCAAGAGCAGGAGCTTTACGCGCACTATCAGCGAGACGTCGAAGTAACGCCTGCGCTGTGGGCAGGCGTCGAAGCGCGCATTCATCAAGAGAAGGCCGCGCGTTCATCGAGCGGGCTTGCAGGTTTGCGCGAGCGACTGGCCGCGTTGTTCGCCACGCCGCGATTCAGCCCCGCTCTGGCAGCCGTGCTCGTGTTGTTGGCGGTAGGGCTTACTGTTGTCGTGATGAGCGTGATGAATTCGCGCAATAACAATCAGCCTCTTGCTACGAATCCTCCTGCTTCTGACAGCGGCAGCCCAAACAATGCAAACAAGGCGGTCGAACCACCTGCGACGAAGCCTGATGAAAAGCGAGACGAATTGGCCGAAACAGGCAAGCCAGCCATAGTTGAAAAAGAGAACAAGCCTGCTGTTCAAAAGCAACTCGTAGCAAAAGCGCCGCCGAAACAAGCCGACCCGGCGCAGCTTGTTCGTGAAGCGGAGCAGAAATATCTTGCAGCAATTTCAATCTTATCGCGCGATGTAAATCGTCGCCGCTCGCAGATTGATCCTACGGTGCTCGCTCGATTCGACAGCGCGCTGTCAGACATTGATCGCACGATCAAAGAAACGCGTCGCGTCGTGCGCGAGCATCCAGATGATCCTGTAGCTTTGCAGTATTTGCTCTCTGCTTACGCAAAGAAAGTTGATGCGCTGAGAGATATGGCTCTTGATTAATCAGCGATTACGGATAATAACGATCTTATGTGTAGAAGAACTATTAAATCATTAATTGTGGCGATTGCTTTGAGCCTTAATTCTTATGCTCTGGGGCAAGAAGCGCCAAAGCAAGCCCCAAAGCCCGGCGCTAAGGTTGCACCTGTATCGCCCAGAGCTATACCTCCTTCATCGCCAATGGAACCGCTGCCTGATATACAAGCAGCGCCGAAGCCTAAAGTTTACGGGCAGACTTCCGATGTTCAATCGGGTCCGATCACCAGGAAGATCACTCAAGGCACACGAATAGCAGTGACCAGCAAAACTGTTAACGTGAAAATAATCGGAGTGGAAGGCGATACGCTTCAAGCGGCAGCCACGAGCGAAGCGGGCGCAGAGCCTTTGATGACGCAAGTGAGCGGAGAAGCTTCGCGACCGAGAATCCTGTTCTATGTGCCCTTGTCTACTCCTCGACGCGCGAGAACCATCAACATCGAAGTGAAAGTCCCGCGTTATGCGGAAGTCGAATCTGTCGAAAGCAGCACTGGTGAAATTGATGTTTCAGACATGGATGCTCCGGTTGCAATCAGCAACGGCACGGGCACGGTCACAGTCAATCGCGTCGGCTCGCTGAAAATTAATACGCGCGGCGGCGAAATCATTGCAAGAGAGATCAAAGGCGATCTGATTGCCAGAAGCACACACGGCGATATGACGATTGAAAACGTCACAGGCGCTGTGGACGTGGCCGCTACGAACGGCACTGTCGCAGTGCGCAATGCCGCGGGCGACGTGCGAGCCAATATGGCAACGGGCGATATTGACGTGCATTGTGTGAAAGGGCGCGCCGAGCTTAACAGCGCCAGCGGCTCTATAATAATTATCGGAGCGAGCGGCGATGTTGAAGCAACAACCGCGAGCGGCGATGTGACTTTCAAAGGAGCGATTCGCGCAAACGGTCGCTACAGATTGAAGTCAATATCAGGCGAAGTGGCGATGTTCATACAGCCTGACGCTCCGGGCTTCACAGCAACGCTGATAACATACAGCGGAGACATCGAAACAGCTTTTCCGTTAAAAGTCGAAACACCGCTACAAGGCGGCCCCATCAATCGCCGCATAAGCGGACGCTTCGGCAACGGTGGAGCGCAAATCACGCTCGATTCATTCAGCGGAGCAGTCGGATTATCTAAAGGCTCGCCCGCCGAATGGAAACAATGTAAGTGAGCAATCGGTTAGAACTACACAGCCGCGTAGCGGCAGCGTGAGTTTAGCCGTGTACTTTCAGTGCACGGTAAATTGATAGACATCACCATTTCGTCGCGTGAGCGACGGCTGAAACTCAATCGTCGCTCACGCGACGAGAATCTCTACTCACACTTTTCCCGTGCACTGAAGTACACGGCTAAATTCATTAAGCCGCTACGCGGCAGAGCGAGTCAGTTAATTAACAATTGACACCTGAGAGAGACGCCTTATGGAAAACATAATTCAAGACCTGCGTTATGGGATCAGGGTGCTGTTGAAGAGTCCGGCTTTCACAGCCGTCGCAGTGATCGCGCTTGCCTTGGGGATAGGCGCTAACACAGCGGTCTTCAGCGTGGTCAATGGCGTGTTGCTCAAACCGCTTCCTTACAAGGATGCCGAACGTCTTGTCCTGATCTTAGGCGCGAACTTGACGACGGGGCAGATATTCGGAGGGTCTGTTTCGCCTCCTGACTTTATAGATTACCGCGAGCGGCAGCAATCGTTCGAGCGATTGGCCGCGTCGGTTTCGTGGGAAGCAAGCCTTACGGGCGGCGCGGAACCGGAGCGCGTCAAATCGGCCCGCGTCTCGGAAGGCTATTTCGAGACGCTCGGCGTCGAGCCGATTTATGGCCGCACTTTCACACGCGAAGAAGAGCAGAACGGGCGCGACCAGATCGTCGTTTTAGGCAACGGCATCTGGCAGCAACGATTCGGGGGCGACCCGAACATACTGGGTCAGACCATCACTCTCAATGATCGCAGCTACACGGTGGTCGGGATAATGCCTGCGGGCTTTCAGTATCCGCGTGATGTCGAGCTTTGGGTTCCGCTGGTATTCGGCACGCCGCAAACATCCGTGCGCCGCTTTCATTTCCTTCGACCGGTCGGTCGCCTGAAAGCGGGCGTGAGCCTTGAGCAAGCGCAAGCCGATTTCACTTCGATTGCACGCCGGCTTGCCGATCAGTACCCGGACTCGAACAGGGAATACGGCGCGGGGCTGGTTTCGATGTCCGAGCGAATCATCGGCAGCATGCGCCAGCCGCTCTTGATTCTGAGCGGCGCGGTGGCTTTCGTGTTGCTCATCGCCTGCGCCAACATCGCAAGCCTGTTGCTTGCTCGCGCTTCGGCCCGGCAAAAAGAGATTGCCATTCGCGCGGCTCTCGGGGCGAGCCGCGCTCGCATCGCTCGTCAGATGCTGACCGAGAGCATCTTGCTGTCGATCTTTGGCGGGACGCTCGGCTTGCTCGTGGCCTTATGGGGCATCAACGCGCTCGTGGCTCTGAGTTCGGACAACATTCCGCGCGTCAAAGAAGTTGGGATTGATGGCCGCGTGCTCGGATTCACTCTTGCCGTCTCGCTTCTTACAGGAATCGTTTTCGGATTGATTCCGGCAATTCAAGCATCGCGGACAGACTTGAATGAGACCTTGAAAGAGGGAGGCCGGAGCGCCGCAACCGCAATGGGGCAGTGGATTCGCCGCGCGCTCGTCGTTTTTGAAGTGGCAATAGCTTTGACGGTGTTGATCGGCGCAGGATTGATGATTAAGAGCTTCATGAAATTGTCTGAAGTTAATCCCGGCTTCAAGCCTGCGAATGTTTTGACGATGCAGGTTGCGCTTGCGGGGCAAAAGTACACTGAGCCATCACAGCGGACGGCCTTCTTTCAACAACTGGTGCACCGCGTTGAAGGTTTGCCGGGTGTGCAGGCGGTCGGAACTATTTCTCAACTGCCGATGAGCGGTCAGCAGGAAGATACTCGTTTCACCATCGAAGGAAAACCTTCCGGCCCTGGCGATCAAAGTTATGCGAATTCGCGCGTGGCAAGCCCGGATTATTTTCGCGCTCTGGGCATCCCGCTCTTGAAAGGGCGCTACTTCACCGATGCGGATTCACTGAGCGCGCCGCAGGTTGTAATCATCAGCGACAGCTTCGCCAGACAATTTTTCCCCGAAGAAGACCCCATCGGTCAGCACCTCGCAATTGATATTGGAGAGGCTTGGAAGGGCGAGATTGTCGGAGTAGTCGGCGACATTCGCCACAATGGGCTGGCTGCGGATTCGTGGCGAGAGATGTACGTCAATCAGTACCAGTCACCTATTGGCGGGGCGAATCTGGTCGTGCGCGCCGCAAGCGACCCGACCCGGTTGACCGCAGCGATAAAAAGCGAAGCCCATCAAATGGACAAAGACGTTCCCGTCTATAACGTTCAAACGATGGAGAAGTTGGTATCGGAATCCGTGGCGCAACCCCGTTTTCGCACGCTTCTGCTTGCTATCTTCGCCGCAATCGCCATGACGCTTGCGGCTGTGGGAATCTACGGCGTGATGAGTTACTACGTGACTCAGCGCACGCACGAGATTGGCATAAGAATGGCTCTGGGAGCCAGTTCCAGAGATGTAATGAGGATGGTTGTCAGGCAAGGCATGGCGCTTACAGTTGCGGGCTTAGGCCTCGGTCTGGCCGGAGCATTTATGCTTTCAAAGCTGATGGCGAGCTTGCTTTATCAGATCAGCGCGAGCGACCCGGCTACGTTTGTAATCATTTCGGCGACGCTTGCGGCTGTGGCTTTTCTGGCGAGCTACATTCCTGCGCGAAGAGCTACGAAGGTAGACCCGCTGGTTGCGCTCAGGTACGAGTAATGACGGAAAGTCGGCGTCGCTTAATTTTCTTGCTGGCGCTGCAACCTTGAGGCTTGATTCGGCACTCACACCTGGAACGCATATTTTGGAGGAGACACCGAATGAAAAAAAGACTGACTGCTTTATCAATTCTTGTTTTGATGACACTCGCACTCGCGCCGCAGATTTTCGGCCAGGATTCGCCTCGACATCATCGCGATGACAGCGATTATTCGGAGCGCGACGAAATCAATCAAACATACCAGCTATCGGCGGGTGCGCGCGTCGAAGTGAGAGGCATCAATGGCACTGTAGACATCGAGACTTCAAGCGGCAACACTGCCGAAGTCCACATCGTTCGCTCTGCACGAAGCCGCGAAGACCTCAATTATGGCAGGATCATCGTCGAGCACACGGCCAACAGTCTCATCATACGCCGCGAAAATGAAAAGGAATCCAGTGGTCGCAACACTCGACAGCGCGCGATGATCAAGCTGCCGCGCCAGGTTGATCTCAACGTGAGCGGCGTCAACGGTCGAACGACCATCGGCGAAGTAGATGGCCCTGTGCGTGTAAGCGGCATCAACGGCAAAGTTGATGTGGCGCAGGCCGTCGGGTATTCGGATATTTCCGGCATCAACGGCCAGGTGAAAATAAACATCTCGCAACTGAGCGAGCGCGGCATTCGCGTGAGCGGCGTCAACGGCGGCGTCGAGCTTCGATTCAACGAAGACTTGAATGCTGACCTCGAAGTTACGGGCATCAACGGCAGCGTGAATACTGATGTCGCCAACGTAACGGTGATGGGCAAGTTCAGCCGCCAAAATTTCCGCGCGAAAATAGGCTCAGGCGGCACCCCGATTGTGGTCACAGGCATCAACGGCAGCTTGAAACTCGGTCGAACGGGGTCGGCAGGTTAATTGTAAAAAAGGCACAGGGCCAGTTCACCGCAGAGACGCAGAGGACACAGAGGAGGCGCAGAGGTTGATATGAAAACTCTGCGTAACCTCAGCGTCCTCTGCGTCTCTGCGGTGAATCGCCGCTCGCGCCGCACGGACAGCCTTTCGTGACTTAATTCCCACCTTTCGTGTCTTCTTTCTGGATTACTTCCTAAATATTATGTAACACTTCCTGCTCATAAAACGTTTTATGAAGTGCCCTCGTGCCCAGTCTCTTGCAGAGACAAATTGTTACAAGTAATAGAGTCCATAGAATGGAACAAACGCGTGCCCCTATACGTCTAAAAAGAGAATCGCTTGAAGGCGGTCAGTTGCAGCAGGAAAGAGCCATCCGCTTTTCAAATAATAAATTATACCGGGAGTTTTAGAGGATGAAATACGCAGTGCTGATTTTTATAATGTTGCTGTGTTCGCTCCCGGCTCGCGCTCAGGCTCCTCAAACTTCCGCCGCGCGCCCTGCCGCCGAATCGAAAGCAACGACTAAATCATCCTCCTCTGCCATCGTGCTCCCGCCAGAGAAAGCTCACCCCGTCGTCATTCCGCGATTCGCGAATCCGCCTACCATTGATGGCAAACTCGACGATGAGATTTGGAAAACGGCAGTTGTCCTCAAAGATTTTTACCAGACAAATCCGGGCGACAATATCGCGCCGTCAAAGCCGACCGAAGTGATGATGGGCTTTGATTCGAAGTTCCTATACATGGCCTTTCGCGCATACGATGACCCGTCTAAAGTACGCGCTACTATTGCCACCCGCGACGACGTTCTTAACGAAGATAATGTCAGAGTCTTTCTCGACACTTTTAATGACAAGCGCAAGGCTTATGTGCTGGCCTTCAACCCGCTCGGCATTCAGCAGGACGGCATAATGACCTCAAGCGGCGAGGCTGATTACAACGTTGATGTGGTGATGGACTCGAAAGGCGTCATCACGGAAGACGGCTACACCATCGAAGTGGCAATCCCTTTCAAGTCGCTCCGCTACGAAGCGGGCAAAGGCAAATTGTGGGGCCTTCATTTATGGCGCAACATTGACCGGTTTGACGACGAACTGGACTCGTGGATGCCTATCGTGCGCGGCAGAGCCAGCCAGCTTGAGCAGGAAGGGCACATCACTGGGCTTGAAGGCATCGCAACCGAGCGCACGCTTGAAATAATTCCAACGCTCACATTTTCCGAAGAAGGCCGCAGGGTAAAGGTTCATCCGCAAGCTTTTCTCGACGCTAATCCAAACGTCATAGACAATGGCCGATTCGTCAATAAGCCGATCAAAGCTGATCCCGGCATCAGCGTAAAACTCGGCATCACGCCGAACGTGACGCTCGATTTCACGGCCAATCCCGATTTCGCGCAGGTCGAAGCCGACCAGCCCGTCGTGACCGCTAATCAGCGCTTCCCGATTTTCTTTGCCGAAAAGCGACCGTTCTTCCTCGAAGGCGCAGACATTTTTCAAACGCCGATTCAGGCAGTCCACACGCGCACGATAATTGACCCCGATTACGCAGTGAAACTCAGCGGCAAGACCGGTCGCAATTCGTTCGGCTTGTTGCTGGCCTCAGACAACGCGCCGGGCAATTTCTCTGAAGAAGAACTGAACGACCCGAGCGTCTTTTTAGACATATCGAGATTCGTGGACAAGAACGCCTACATAGGCGTGCTCAGATTCAAACGCGATGTTGGCAAAGAATCGTCGCTCGGTATGATAGCCACTAGCTACAACTTTATAGAGAAGCACAATCAGCTTGGCGGAATTGACGGGCGCTTGAAGCTGGACGAGAAGACGGTTTTCACTTTTCAAATGCTCGGCACCACATCGCGCCGCTTCTTTTACGATGCTGATCTGGACAAGGATGTCTATCGCGCAGGCAACGCCGTCGCCTATAACTTGAACCTTGATTATACGGGTCGCAATTTCGGGTACTTCATCCAGGGGCAGGGGCGCACGCGCGACTACCGCGCGGACGTTGGTTTCGTTCCGCGCACGAATACTAACAACTACGCCTCGTTCTTTCGATTCAGCTCCGACCCGAAGCCGAAATCCACTTTCATCGGGTGGACTAATTTCAGCGGCTTAAGTACGAATTTCGATTGGCAAGGCCGCTCGCAGGAAGCGAATGCTTTCACCAGTTTGAACCTGCAATTCACAAGACAACTTCGCATCAGCACGGAGTATGCAGATTTCTACGAGCGGATATTTGAAGAAGAGTTCGGCCCGAAACGTACAGCAACGCGGCAGGGCGCTTTTTTCGGCAATGATTCCGAGCGGTCGCTGCACGGCAGGGCGCTTTCATTGAGCATGGAAATAACTCCCACGAAGAAAATTTCGTTGGAAGGATTCGTCGGACATCGCTGGAATATTTTCGATTTCGACTTTGGCGCGGGGCCGCGCTTCCCGCGCGTCAGCCCGGCAGCGCTCATTGACCCTGACGCGCCGCTCGACCCCGGCGCATCGAACACTTTCGATATGCAAGTGGCAGGCTTATACAAATTTACCGATGCGTTTAACGCTTCGATTGAGTATAGAAGAAACCGATTCACGCGCAATGAAACGGGGCGAACCGTTTTCATAGACAACATAACTTCGTTGCGCGCAACCCACCAGTTCACGCGTTTCACATTCGTTCGTGTGCGACTCGATTACGATACGCTTGATTCGAGCGTGCGCGGGCAGTACCTGCTGGGATGGACGCCCAATCCCGGCACGTCTTTTTATGTAGGCTACAACGACACGCTGAATTACAACGGCTTCAATCCATTCTCTGGCCTTCACGAGCGGGGTTTTCGCCGTAACGGGCGCACGTTTTTTATCAAGACATCCTACCTGTTCCGGCGCAGCATTTAGCTAATAAGTCTTTGCGGCCTTTGCTTCTCTGCGCGAAACTTTCCTGACTCGCCTTGCTATATTTCTGAAACCTTTTTCGCCGCGCCGCCACTCACAGGCATTAAGAACAAAAACGAAGGAGACAGGATATGAAAGTCAGGACATTCATCGCATTATTTTGCGTAATGGTTGCATTGCTTATTGCGCCGTACTCTTCACAGGTCGCGGCTCAGGATAAGGGGCGCGATAAAGGCGATTGGTCAGAGCGCGACGAATTCCGGCAGAGCTATCAGTTGGCGACGGGTTCGACTGTGGAAGTTCGCAACATAAACGGCCCGCTTGAAATCGAGACGACCAACGGCAACACGGTTGAAGTTTACGTTGTACGCTCCGCTCGAACGAAAGCCGATCTTGAATATCGCAAAGTAATAGTCGAAAGCACTCCGACGAGCCTTCGCGTCTACACCGAAGAGCCTCCCGATGAAGTCCGAAATGACGTGCATGTCCGCCATCGCGCAGTATTGAAACTGCCGCGCCCGTCCCAACTCACCGTCAGAAACATAAACGGCAACGCGCGCATCGGAGAAGTGGATGGGCCTGTGCATCTCGGCAACATAAACGGCGACCTTGAAGTCAGGCACGCGGCCAGCTTTGCCGAGCTTTCCAATGTAAACGGCAACATGGCTCTGACTATCGAACGACTGGGCGACCGTGGCATTCAGATGCGACACATGAATGGCGACATCAACCTGCGATTTCTTGACAGCGTCAATGCTGACCTCGATGTGAAGATGTTCAACGGGACTGTCAATTCGAGTTTGTCCAATATGTCCGTTCAAAAGATTAGCCGTTCGAGTTTTCGAGGCCAGATAGGGACAGGCGGAACGCCGATCAGCGGCTCGCACATCAACGGGGTCATCACGATCAGAGGCGCGGCGGACAGATAAATTATTTGGAACCATACGGGTTGCTCGCGCGAGTAATTACTTAACCATCACTTCACTAAGGAGGAACCAGTCATTATGAAACGCAGTTTGATTTTCTGTTTAGCCGTGCTGCTGGCTGGCAGTTCTGCGGCGTTCGCCAAAGAGTCCGATCAAGACCGAAATGACCGCCCGCGAAGAGTTACGCTTTCGAGCAGCGGATTTCTGGGCGTTGATCTGGCCGAAGTCACAAGCGACGTAGTCGGGCGTTTGAAACTGCGCGAAGAGCGTGGCGCGCTTATAACTGACGTAACCACTGACACATCGGCCTCAAAAGCGGGACTGCAAAAAGACGATGTGGTAGTCAAATGGAACGGCGAAGCTATTGAATCTGCCGGTCAGCTTGGGCGTCATATCCGCGAAACTCCCGTTGGCCGCGCCGTGAAACTCGGAGTCGTGCGCGATGGCCGCGAGATTGAAGTGAACGTGACGATGGGCGACCGTGGAGAGTACCGGAATCGCTACAGAGTCGAAAGAAGCCAGATGCGAGATCAAATCAGAGAGCAGGCCAGGCAAGTTAGAGAACAGGCCAGGCTAGCCAGAGATCAGGTCAGGCAGGCAAGCCGAGCCGTGGCCCGAACCAGAGATGGACGCAATTACAGAATGGGAATATCGCTTCAAAGAATGTCTCCTCAACTGGCTGAGTACTTCGGACTGAAAAGCCGCAACGGCGCGCTCGTTGTCTTTGTGCATCCAGATACGGCGGCGGCGAAAGCCGGTATCAAAGCGGGCGACGTGATTCTTTCCATAGGAGGCGAGACCGTTGAAAGCCCTGTTAAAGTACATCAGGTTCTGAGATCAAAATCCGAAGGCCCGACCGAAGTGAGAGTGATGCGCGACAGGCAGGAACGAACCTTCACCATTCAGCTTGAGAAAGCTGAACCCAATTCTTTCTTCATCTCGCCTGACGACTTTGATGACTCCGGCGAAATCATCGTTGAAGTGCCGCTGATTGACCTCGAACCATTGCAGATTGAAATTCCGCCGATGCCGCCCTTTGCTCCGATGCCTCGCATTGCTGTTCCGGCAGTTCGCATAGCTCCTATAAGAATTGCTCCAATGGTTCCAATGGCTCCGATCACAATTGCTCCGATTAAAATAGCTCCGGTTGCGATACCGGAAATTCATGTTATGCCGGTTCGCCCTCCTAACATCAGCATACCTCCTCTCAAGCTGATAATGCCGAAACTGGTATTCACAAATCCGGTTTAAGGCGTGACTGACTGAAAACTACTAGCGGCGTGCTGAATCATTTCTGATGGAAACAGAAATGATTCGACACGCCGCTATTTGTTTTTCTGCGCTCGCTCGAAAGCGATTACAGATTAAGGTTGAAAGTTGAAAGTAATTGTTCCGATGACGCGAACCGGCTCGCCCTCCAGAGTCGTCGGAGGGAACTCCCACTGGCGAGCCGCCGCGACCGCCGCACTCTGCAATAGTGGATGGCCTGAGATTGCGCGCACAGATGAAACGACGCCTTGTTCATTGATTATTATTTCGACAGAGACTGCGCCGCTCACCCGCGCAGCTCTGGCAATCTCCGGGTATTCAGGATTCACGCGCTTTATAGCCGAGGACATAAGCATGCCGCCAGCTTTGCGAATGGTCTTAGCTCCATCAATCAAATCGCTGCTTGAAGCCGGAGGAGGCGTCGAGGAGTCAGGTAACGTAAATGGAACTTTCAAGGCATCAGCAGACTCGCCGCGCGGAGGCGGCGGAGTCAGGTAATCACCCCACAGCCCTCTATCCGCAAACATAACGCCAAGGATTTCGGCAACTGGAGATTCAGGACTGTCCGGCTTACTCGTGTAAAAAACAGTATCGTCCGCTGACCCGCCTAATGTGAATGTCTCGCGCGGCTCGATCTGCAACCCCGATTTGTGTGTTATGAAAAAGAACCTCGACCCTTTGATTATGAGTCGCAACTTAAAGCCTGTGATTCGCCGGTCTGTGTTGTTGACCATCGTGATTGTCGGCTTTAGCACGTAATAGCTTGTCGGTGGTCTTTCACCCGAAGGGATTCCTGCAACTTCTACCCACTTTATTTTCAAGCCGGTGATTGTAAGCGGCGTATCATCGCGATTTGTGAAATGTGCCGTAGTTTCAGGAGCCTGCTCTAATGCTTCAAGTTCGGACTGTGAAAGTCGAGACATAGGCGGAGGTGGAGGCGGGGGCATCTGTCTTCGCTGACCTTCTTCGCCCGGAATCCCACCGGGAATGCCGCCGGGTACACCACCTGAAACGCCGCCGGTAACTCCGCCCGGCACGCCGCCGGGAACTCCACCAGCAATACCACCGGGAACGCCGCCAGCCGGGCCGCCTGATTCAATTATGTTGCTGCTACTCTTCTGCGCCGCAAAACTTGCGCGGCTGAACAGTCCGGCAGCAACTGAAAAGACGATCACTATTGCCGCGATTGCCGCGATCAGCATTCTATGCGACAGGGTGAATTTTCTATCCGTGTTCTCAGCCATGATTTGCTCAATCCTCCTTCGCAAATTCGAGCCTGTAGCGTAGGATACGCCAGCCACTTTTGAGCCTAAGCAAAAGCGGAAAACTTTTAAGAGGCTCGAAGCATAAACCTTTGACGCGCCGCTCATCTCTATGACTAACTCGTCGCAAGCCTGCTCGCGCTCGGCCAACAGCTTTCGATCAATGAGCCAGACGATGGGGTGGAACCACAGCAGGCAGCAGAAACACATCTGAATGCTGTTTGCGAGGTTGTCGTATCGCGCGATGTGAATCATCTCGTGCATCATCACCGCTTCAAGCTCGCCATCGGTCAAATGATTTGGCATCTCGCGAGGCAGCACCACTACGGGACGCCAGACGCGCCACACGCCCGGCTCTATGAGTTTCGGCGTGAGCGCCAATTTGACAGGCCGCTTGACCGCAAGCCATTCGCGAACGCGCTCCAGAGTCTCAAATTCTCTCCCTGCGCTCATCACTTTGCCCGCGCGAATCGCAATCGAAAAATGCCGTCGCCTTCTCCACCACATCCCAAAAAATACAGCCGAGCCTGTAAACCAAACGGCGGTCATCGCGCAGTAGATTTCATTGTGACTGCGCACAAACTCGGCTGATGTAACAGGCGACTCTTCGTTTTGCAATACTGGCTCGGCAACTTTGTAAATCACGGCCACGCTGCCGGGCGGCGCTGCCCGGTCAAACAGAGGAGGGAACTTGATACCGGCTTGGCTCATCAGGAAGACAATCAGGACTGAGGGCACGACGAACTTCAAAGAAGCGATGAGCCAGATGATATAGCGCGCCCTCGCCACTCCTCGTTTAAGCAATTGCGCGGCAGCCAGGGCGAACAAAAATACGAGTGTCGCTTGCCACAGATGATTTGCGATCAAGGGCCAGCCCCACTCTGACCAGCGAGCTGTTATGTCGTGAAAGCTCATCGCCAGATCGTTCCTTTCAATCGGACTTACACCCGGAGCGACGTTCAACGCTTTTTCGCGCGCCGTTCGTCGTCGTCGCTTTCGTTCTTTTGCGCGTTTTGACGGGCCAGCATGTTCTCCATCTCTCGCACATCCTCAAGGCTCAACTTACCGGCTTCGGCCAGATGCGCCATCAAAGGCCGCGCAGAGCCGCCGAATAAATCCAACAACTCATTGATGAGTCGGAAGTGCGCGGACTTGCGCGTCACCACAGGCTCGAAGACAAAGGCGTTACCGATTTTTTTCAACTTGCGCACCGCGCCTTTCTCTTCAAGCCGCCGCACGATTGTCTGCACGGTCGTATATGCCGGGCGCTTCTTTTCCGGCAACTGTTCCTGAATCTCTCTCACGGACGCGCTGCCAAGCTCCCACAGCGCATGCATGATCTCCAGTTCGAATTTCGTCAGTTTCACGTTCTCTTTTCGAGCCACCTTCAACCTCTCGATTTCATGCTACTACATTTGAGGCTGAATCTACTACAACAGTCGTAGCGTGTCAAGCAAATTCTTTTTCGAGGAGGGAATCCAAGTTGACTGGGGGGAGGCTGGCATATAGGATTTAACCGTTTTGTTACAACGATGTGGCGAAATCGTTAAATTGAGATTCGCGTCCAAGTAAAGGGGATATATGTTCGGTCTGATTCCGAAAGAAGAGAAGTACTTCAGCATGCTCAGTCAGCTCGCCTCGCAGGTGAAGCAGGGCGGTGAAATCTTCGTCAAGATATTTCAAGACTACAAAAATCACGCGCAGTACGCCGATCAGATCAAAGTCATAGAGCTTTCGTGCGACGATGTGGCTGCAAAGATCTTGCAGAAGCTCAATTCGAGTTTCATTACGCCGATTGATCGCGAAGACATTTATTTGCTCGTGACTGAGCTTGACGACGTGATTGATATGATAAATGACCTGGCGCGCAGGTTCGACATCTATAGCGTGACCAAGCTGCGCGAGGACGCGACAGAGATTGCGCGACTGCTCGGCAGCGCGACAAGCGAGATTGCCGACGTGTTCGCGTTGCTGGAAGACCAGCAGGCCATAGGCGAGCACACGCGCACGATCAATCAGCTTGAAAAGCGAGCGGACTCGCTTTACAGAGATGCCGTCAGCCGCCTCTTTAAAGAAGAGCGAGACCCCATTGAAGTCATCAAATGGATGTTCATCTACGAAGAACTGGAAAATTCGATTGACCGTTGCAAGGATGTAGCCGAGGCGCTTGAGGCCGTAATGGTCAAGAACAAGTGATGAGTGATGAACGCCGAATGATGAATCAAAAGACCGACACCTTCTTCGCCACTCATCATTCGGCGTTCATCATTCATCATTTCTTTTGCGGAGGTCACCCTGAATGACAACGCTGTCTGCGTTGGTCTTGCTGATAATCGTAGTAGCTCTCATATTCGATTTCGTCAACGGATGGCACGATGCGGCCAATTCGATTGCGACCGTTGTGTCAACCCGCGTGCTCTCGCCGGGCGTGGCCGTTGTCTGGGCGGCATTCTTCAACTTCGTCGCGTTCGCGCTGTTTGGCACCCGCGTCGCCAAGACCATCGGCGGCGACCTCATCAACATCAAACTCATAGATGTTAAGTGGCAGTTGGGGGTGCTGCTGTGCGGACTTATAGGCGCAATCATATGGGACGTCATCACCTGGTACTACGGGTTGCCGTCAAGCTCTTCGCACGCGCTCGTAGGCGGGTACGCAGGCGCGGCCATTGCTGCGTATCAAGGCTTTGGAGATGGGTTGCTCAAACCGGAAGGGTGGATAAAGACTCTTTCGTTCATCATCATCTCGCCGCTCGTCGGCATGGCACTCGGCTTCTCGTTTATGGTCGCGATAATGTGGATATTCCGGCGATACTCGCCTGATCGGGTTGATAGGATATTTCGCAAAGGCCAGCTCATGTCGGCGGCGCTCTACAGCCTCGGGCACGGCGGCAACGACGCGCAGAAAACGATGGGCATAATCACAGCCGTGCTTGTCGCGGGCAATGCCATGCAGTCAGGGCCGACGGGCGAACTGCCTTCAATACCGCTGTGGGTAGTCCTCAGTTGCCACGCCGCCATCGCGCTCGGCACGTTATCGGGTGGGTGGCGAATCGTTCACACGATGGGGTCGCGTTTGACGAAGCTCAAACCTGTTGGCGGGTTCGCAGCCGAAACGGCAGGCGCTGTCACGCTTGCGGTGGCGACCTATGGCGGCATTCCTGTCAGCACCACGCACACTATCACAGGCGCGATTGTCGGCGTGGGTGCGACTCGAAGGCTATCGGCTGTCAGGTGGGGAGTCGCGCGGACTGTCGTCTGGGCATGGGTTCTGACTATCCCCGCATCCGCTTTGATCGCGGCGCTTTCATTTTTCGTATTCAAGCTCCTGCACGAAATGTGATCTGATAATTGATTTGCCACCCTCGGTACCGAGAAGGCGGGCTTACTGGCTCGCCTTTTCTTCTTTCTGACTGTCTCCGCATCTGTTTTTCAGAGCGACATTAAGCCTTAACACGCCGCACACATAATCGAATGAATTCGCTGAGATAGCGGACTTCGATTATTATTGACATGGTATTGAGTCGATGTTAAAAGGATATCGTCCGTAGAGTTGATTGAATTTCTGCCACCCGATGCCCCTCTGAAATAATCAACTTAAGCCTGTCGTTTGTCGCTCCCAGATTGCCTTCTCTCAGAAGAGTGTAAGTATCCACTGTGAATGGCTCCTTTGCTTTTCGAGCTTGTTGCACTAATAGGCGCATTTGTTCATAGCGCGCTTGATTGCATGCAATCGGGCTGATGCGCTGCTTTCGCTTCGATTAATTCAGAGGCGAAAGAATCATCGTGGGAATTATGTCGGCAAAACTGGGCGAATCACTTCTTAAAGATAATCTCATAACTCCGCAGCAGCTCAAGGAAGCGCTCGACTACCAGAGACTCAATGGCGGGCGATTGGCCTCAACTCTTGTTAAGCTTGGCATGCTCTCTGATGAAGAAGTCACAGCCGTGCTTTCCCGCCAATACGGCGTCCCGTCAGTTAACCTCGAACTGTTTGAAGTAGACCCGGCAGCCGTCGCGCTCGTGCCTCAAGAAACCTCCGAGCGATACTCTGTCCTGCCGCTGTCGCGCGTAGGCGCAACGCTCACGCTTGCGATGGTTGATCCCACGAACGTCTTCGCTATTGACGACATAAAATTCATGACAGGGCTATCGGTCGAGCCTGTCGTCGTCAGCGAGACCGCATTCAACTTTGCTGTCAAAAAATACTACGGCACTTCGCGCGAGATGGAACTTGCTCGCGTCATGGAAGACCTCGTCGCAGAGTCCACGAGCATGCCAGACTACGGCGACGATATAGGTGAGGTTGAAGTAGAAGAGGCGCACGAAGAGATAGACCTCGAAAACCTCGAACGGATGAGCGAGGACGCGCCGGTGGTCAAACTGGTGAACGTCATCTTAGTTGATGCGCTTCGTCGCGGCGCATCCGACATTCACATCGAGCCTTATGAGAAGGATTTCCGCGTGCGCTTCCGCATGGACGGCATACTCTACAACATCATGGCTCCGCCCATGAAGATGCGCGATGCGCTCACTTCGAGAATGAAAATCATGGCGCGGCTCGACATCGCTGAAAAGCGTCTGCCGCAAGATGGGCGCATCAAGATCAGAGTGCGGCTTGACAATCGCTCGCGCGAACTGGACTTCCGCGTCTCGACGCTGCCGACGATATTCGGCGAAAAGATAGTGCTCAGGTTGCTGGACAAAGAGAACCTGCGGCTCGACATGACTCAACTCGGGTTTGAGCCTGCGAGCCTCGATAAATTTAAACGAAACATCACGAAGCCTTACGGGATGGTGCTGGTGACAGGGCCGACGGGTTCGGGTAAAACGTCAACGCTTTATTCGGCGCTGCAAAGTCTCAACACGCCTGAGACCAACATTATGACCGCCGAAGACCCCGTTGAATTCAATCTACAGGGCATCAATCAGGTGCAGATGAAAGAGTCCATCGGGTTGAACTTCGCGGCAGCCCTGCGTTCATTCCTTCGTCAAGACCCGAACATCATTCTCGTCGGCGAAATCCGAGATTTCGAGACTGCCGAGATAGGCGTGAAGGCGGCGCTGACGGGCCACCTTGTTTTATCAACATTGCACACGAACGACGCGCCTTCGACCATCAGCCGATTGATGAACATGGGTATCGAGCCTTTCCTGGTTGCGACGAGCGTGAACTTGATTCAAGCGCAGCGACTCGTGCGCCGAATATGCAAGGAGTGCAAAGCGCAGGTGAACACTCCCGAAGAGGCGATGATTGATGTCGGCTTTGCTGCCAGCGAAATAAAAGAGATTAAAACCTTCAAAGGCGCAGGTTGCTCGACGTGCAACGGCACGGGCTACAAAGGCCGAGTCGGTTTGTATGAAGTCATGGAAATTACCGAAGAAATGCGCGAGTTAATTCTGGTCGGCGCGTCGGGTCTTGAGCTTCGACGAAAAGCGATTGAAGAAGGAATGCTTACGCTGCGCCAGAGCGGACTGGAAAAGATCAGGCAGGGAATGACGACTGTCGAGGAAGTTGTGAGAGAAACGGTGAAATGATTTTGGATTTTAGATTTTAGATTAAAGGACAATCATTACAACTCCGCAATCCAAAATCTAAAATCTGAAATCCAAAATCCCCGGAGGGTTTATGCCAGAGATTGCATTAAGCGAATTGTTGAAGAAGATGATCGAGCAGGGCGGCTCGGACTTGCATATAACGACGAACTCATCGCCGATGGTGCGAGTTCACGGCGTGCTCAGACCGCTCGAATACGCCGAGCTTACGCCAGCCGAGACCAAACAGCTTGCATATTCAGTGTTGACCGACGCGCAGAAACACAGGTTCGAGGAGACGCTGGAGCTTGATTTCTCGTTCGGCATCAAAGGGCTGTCGCGGTTTCGCGCGAATATATTTAACCAGCGCGGCGCGGTTGGCGCGGTCTTCCGCTCGATTCCTTATGAGATAAGATCGTTTGAAGAACTGGGCCTGCCGTCGGTCATCGATAAGCTTTGTGATAAGCCTCGCGGGTTGATTCTGGTCACAGGGCCTACGGGGTCTGGCAAATCAACTACGCTCGCGGCGATGCTCGACAAGGTCAACCGCGACCGTCACGAGCACATAATCACCGTAGAAGACCCGATAGAGTATCTCCACTCGCACAAGAGCTGCATAGTAAACCAGCGCGAAGTTCATGCCGACACGCATTCGTTTGCCAACGCGCTTCGCGCAGCCTTGCGCCAGGACCCTGACGTGGTGCTGATCGGCGAAATGCGCGACCTCGAAACTACAGAGACCGCGCTTCGCATAGCCGAGACGGGCCACCTGACTTTTGCGACGCTTCACACGAACTCTGCCGCGTCGTCAATCAACCGTATCATTGACATCTTTCCATCGGGTCAGCAGTCGCAGATTCGCACGCAGCTTTCGATGGTGCTGGAAGGCATTGTCACGCAGGCGCTTCTTCCGAAGGCGAACGGGCAGGGCCGCGCGCTCGGCATGGAGATACTGGTTCCGAATTCGGCCATCAGAAATCTGATTCGCGAAGACAAGATTCACCAGATTTACTCGATGATGCAGACGGGCCAAGACAAGTACGGGATGCAGACGTTCAATCAAGCTCTGGCTTCGCTGTATTTCAAGAAGCAGATAACGCTTGAGATGGCGTTGACGCGCTCGTCGAATCCTGATGAGTTGCAGGATTTGATCAATCGCGGCGCGGCTGCGCTTCAAACGCCGCCGCTCAGACCGCCCGGAACCGGCGGGCAGGGCAACCGCCCGCAAGTTCCGCTCGGACGAGTAGGACGTTAGAACGATGAACGCGAAATGCTGAATGATGAACAGGAGCAATTATTAATTCATCATTCATTATTCCGCATTCATCATTTCGATTGTGCCCCTGCGCGATTTAACGAACATCAATTGGTGGGAGACAACGATGCCGACTTATGTATTCAAAGGTCGCAACCGATTAAACGAAATCGTCGTCGGTGAGCGAGTGGCAGCAGATCGCGCGGCGCTTGAAGCAACGCTCAGACGCGAGCAGGTCATTTTAACCAGCGCGCAGAGAGAAGGGCCGCGAAATCAGCCTGCCCAAAATGGGCCGCGAAAAGGTCAAGCACAAAGATCTGGCTTTGTTCACGCGCCAGTTTTCAGTCATGCTCGACGCGGGCCTGCCGCTTGTGCAGTGCCTTGAGATACTCGGCCAGCAGCAGGACAATAAACATTTTCAGAAAATAATTTTTCAGACGCGCTCGGATGTTGAATCGGGTATGACGCTTGCCGACGCGATGGCTAAACATCCTCGCGTGTTCGAGCCGCTGTATACGAACATGGTGGCGGCTGGCGAAACCGGCGGTATCCTCGACATCATTCTTCAGCGACTTTCGACTTATCTCGAAAAGATGGTCAAGCTGAAGAGCGACGTTAAGAGCGCGATGATCTACCCATAGCGGTCGTCGTGATTTCTATCATTGTAATCTCGATCATCATGATCGTCGTCATCCCCGCATTCAAGAACATATTCGAGGGGTTGCTTGGGCCGGCGAGAAGCTGCCCTGGTTGACAGAGATCGTCGTATCCATCTCGCAGTTTATGGCCGGATACTGGTGGTTGATAGCGCTTGTGGTCGGCATTTCGGTCTTCTCCGCGAAAGCCTGGTACAAGACCGACAAAGGGATTCACGTCATTGACTCGATGATCTTGAAGCTGCCGATACTGGGCGACATCATGCGAAAGATCGCCGTCTCGCGTTTCAGCCGCACGCTTTCAACGCTGTTAAGTTCAGGCGTGCCCATACTCGAATCGCTCGACATCACTGCGCGAACCGCGGGAAACATAATCGTGTCGGAAGCGATTAATAAAGTTCGCGCGGGAATCGAACAAGGCCAGACTTTCGTCGAGCCGCTGAAGGCGAGCGGAGTCTTTCCGATAATGGTAGTCGCAGATGATAGGAGTCGGCGAACAGACGGGCGCGCTTGATGCGATGCTGTCGAAGATAGCCGATTTCTACGAGCAGGAAGTAGACGCTGCAATTGCCAACCTGTTGAGCTTGATGGAACCCGCGATGATTATGTTTCTGGGCGTCACCATCGGCACAATCGTAATCGCCATGTACTTGCCGCTGTTCACGCTCATCGGCAAACTTGCTGGCGGACACTGATTCATAAAGCCAATCATCTTTTGCCAGCGCTAGCATCTCTCGATAACAGAGAGATGCCAGCGCTGGCAGATTCTAACAGCCTGCCGGTCAATCCATCTTCTTCACAACGTAAACCTCGAAAGCCCGCGAGCCGTCTTCTATGTCGAATCTGGAAACGGTCTCTGCCGTTCGATCACTTCTGAAATCACGAAACTCGTTTGCACAAAGAGAAAATAAGTTGGAGGATTTACACCATGCAACCATCCACGAAAGGCCGCTTATTCGGATTGCTCTGCTTTATCGTGAGCGCGGGACTGTTCGCCTACAACTGGGCGGACTTGTTAAATCATAATCAATTTTCGTTGAGGCTTTCGGCGGCGACTCCGATGCTGATGTTCATGAGTTTTGCTGTAATCGTCTTTCCAAGCTTGCTGGGCGCGCACATTTCAAAAGACAAAAAGCAGATCGCAGCGCTTATGACTGTGCTTGTGATAGGCTGCCTTCTGGGCGGCGTAAACTTTTACATAATGGATCGCTACACGGGCAGCAATGTTGCCAAACCGCTAGATCAGATTCCGCCCATGCCCGGTCAGATCAATCGCCCCTCAATTGGCAACTCGCAAGCCAATCGCAACGCCTCGGCATCGAATCGAAGGCCGTGACGTGATAATGCGCCGATGCTTGCGTTTGACTCTGCGCGAAGAGGCGTGCTAGGTTTGTGATTCAGAGGGTTGTTCTTTAATACTTCATCTATGCTTTGGGTGCCCCGAACGAGGGGAGAATAGGGAAGCGGGTGAAAATCCCGCACGGTCCCGCCACTGTGATAGAAGCAAAAGGCAAATTAACTTTTTCCTTTTGACTTTTTTAGTCAGGAGACCTGCCCGGAGCTTTTGCGAGCCGATTGCCTTTCGCGTGAGAAGGCTGGCGCGCGGGAGCACACCTTGAGAACTCCCGTTCGACTCAACGCGAATCAGAGTCGGCGGGAGTCTTTCTTTTTGCGCGCTTTTTTCAAAGCTCTTTCGTTAATGTTGTGCCTTGTCGCCGTGGCTTGCTCAAGCAATCGCGACATTGCGGCGGGCGGGCGCGCATTCACTGACGAAATCGGGCGGACTATCAATGTCCGAGAGAACCCGCAGCGCATAATTTCGCTCGCGCCTTCGGTAACCGAAACTCTTTTCGCGCTCGGACTCGGTGATCGAGTTGTTGGCGTGACATCTTATTGCGATTATCCGCCCGAAGCCGCGCCGTAAAGAAAAAATCGGCGACACGCTCAGGCCAAGCATAGAAAAAATCGTCGCGCTCAAGCCTGATCTGGTCATCGCTTCGACCTCAAGCCAGCTTGAGCAGTTCATCCTCGACTTCGATAAAGTCGGCATTCCGGTTTACGTGAGCAATCCGCATGACCTCGCGGGCGTGCTCGCATCAATCGAAGTGATAGGCGAAATCATCGGAGCAGATCGTCGCGCAAAAGAATTAACCGATGATATGCGCGCTCGCATCAATGCAATCGAATCAAGTCTGGCCGGAATAAAAGAGCGGCCCGGAGTTCTTTTCATACTCGGCGTCGAACCCTTGATTACCATCGGCGGCAAGAGCTTTATCAATGAACTGATTTCACGCGCCGGAGGCGATTCAATTTCAAGAGAGCGTTGAGGCTGAGTATCCGCAGTATAGTCTTGAGTCCGCCGTCGCCGCTCGCCCCGAAGTCATCTTTCTTCAAACAGGCGAATCGAAATTGCCGGAGCGACTGAACCAGACGCCTGCTGCGCGTAATAATCGAGTGTTTCAACTTGACGATAACCTGTTGATGCGACCCGGCCCGCGAATCGTTGACGGGCTTGAACAGATGGCTGCGCGGATTCACCCGGAAGCGTTTTCAGTTAAGACGGAATGACGATGACAACGAGCCGAACAACTATCAATGCAATAGCAGAGCGACCAGCAAGTCGTGATCGTTTGACGATGCGAAGGCTCGTCATCACGCTGGCGGCGCTTATGGTTGCGCTCCTTGTCATCGCCGTTTTCGCCATCGCAGTCGGAAGCGAACATGTCAGCATCAGCGCGATATTCAAGATCATCGCATCGGAAATAACCGGCCACCCGGCGGACGTGACGCCTGAACAACGAATCATCATCGCAGACATTCGTATACCGCGCGCGATAATGGCGATAATCGTTGGAGCCGCGCTCTCGGTCGCGGGCGCGGCATATCAAGCGTTGCTCAGGAATCCGCTCGCAGACCCCGGAATACTCGGCATATCGAGCGGCGCTGCGATAGGCGCGCTCGTAGCGACCATCTTTGCAGAGTCGTTGCCTGTCAGTCGCCCCATCGCGGCTTTCATCGGAGCAGTTTTAACAATCGGGTTTGTCTACGCATTGGGCCGTGGCCATCAGGGTGATTCATCTGTGCGATTGATACTTGCAGGCATGATTACAAATGCGCTGTTGTCATCAATCGTGATCTTTCTGGTGACGACTGCTTCAGGCTCCCGGCAGCGCAATGTGCTCTCGTGGCTGATAGGCAATCTGGGCAGTGAAGAAAGATTGTTGCCACTTGTTGCTTCGCTCGTTTTTGTCGGCATACTGGCAATCTATTTTAACGCGCGCAGCTTGAACCTGTTGATGATAGGCGAGCAGGACGCGCTCGCGCTTGGCGTCGAAGTTTATCGCGTGAAGCTGACGGTTTACATAGCCGCGTCGCTCGTGACAGGCGCGGCAGTGGCCGTCAGCGGGGCGCTCGGCTTTGTAGGATTGATCGTTCCGCACGCGATAAGGCTTGCGGGCGGCAGCGATAACCGTCTTGTCGTGCCCGCATCGGCGCTCACAGGCAGTGCGTTCTTATTGCTCGCAGACACCGTTGCGCGCACAGTGATTGCGCCGCGTGAATTACATCTGGGCGTAATCACGGCATTGATGGGCGCGCCCGTGTTCGTCTACTTGCTGCGACGAACGAGTTGAAATAAGCAAAGATGCTTCAAGTAAAAGAGATCAGATTTGGCTACGCGAAGCCTGTGCTTGAGGGGCTGTCGTTCGATGTGGGTAACGGCGAGTTGTTTGCCGTGCTCGGCCCGAACGGCGCGGGCAAAAGCACTTTGCTCAAAATCATTGTTGGCATACTGCGACCGACGAGCGGAAGCGTGATGTTTGATGATCGCAACCTGTCATTGATGCCGCGACGCGACCGCGCGCGTTTGATCGGATATGTCGCTCAAGAATCTTCCGTGAGATTCCCGCTCACGGCTATGGAGTTCGTGCTTCAAGGCCGCTTTGCGCAAGGCCGCTTGATCGGTTTTGAGAGCGACGCGGACCTGAGTGAAGCAATGCGCGCGATGGAATTGACCGAGACTACAGAGTTCGCCCATCGCTTCATCACGGAACTATCAGGCGGCGAGCGACAGCGCGTTATGCTCGCGCGCGCGCTTGCATCAGGTCCGCGATTGCTGATTCTCGATGAGCCGGTTGCGAATCTCGACATCGCGCATCAGGTAAAGATGCTTGAGCTTGTGAAAAGTCTTACGGCGACTACCGCGATATCGGCCATCGTAGTAACGCACGAGTTGAATCTTGCGGCAGAGTTTGCGACGCACGCCTTGCTGTTGAAATCGGGCGAGATGCTTGTATACGGCTCGACGCGCGAAGTCATGACCGAGAGCCGTTTGCGAGAAGCGTTTGAAGCGAACTTGATGGTTGACGCAAATCCTTCGAGCGGCGCGCCTCGCGTCACGCTTATAAGAAATTAACCTTGCTGTTTGCAAATCTGGATTGTTGCGCGGGGAAGGCGGTGAAAATCCGCTACTGTCCCGCAACTGTGATGCGCAACGAAACCGACTCTAATGCCACTGCCTCGAAAGGTGGGAAGGCGTCGGCGTAGACATTTCAAATTTGAGATTTGAAATTTCAAAGGGCGCTAAGTCAGGAGACCCGGGCGGCGATCTGAAGGAATAACTCTTTCGCGGAAAGGAGATTTTCATGTTCAAACTTTTTTCAACAAGCTTGTCGTACAAGCCTCGCTCGGTTGCCTTCGCTTTAGCGTTCATATCCATTCTCAGTCTCGCGTCAATCGCAATCGCCGCAGATCGCGGGCGCATCGAAGGAAGCGTGACTGACCCTTCGGGCGATAAGATAGTCGGCGCGCGCATCACGTTGCGCGACCGTGCGGGAGCCACCAATTATCAAACGCGTGCGGACGGCGAAGGGCAATTCAAAATCACCGATGTTGCGCCGGGCCGTTACACGATGACGGTTGAAGCGACAGGGTTCACTCAATCAAACGAGATCGATGTTGATGTCCGCGAAGGGGCGACTGAAACCGTCGCCGCGCGCCTGGATGTAGCAGCAATCTCGGATCAGGTGATAATCACAGCGACGCGGACTGCGACGCCTGCCAACGAACTCGGCGGCTCTGTCTCTGTCATCACAAGCGAAGATTTGACTCGCGCGAATCAAATAACAGTTTCCGAATCTCTGCGTTTGATTCCCGGACTTTCTGTTGCTCAAACGGGCGGACGCGGAGGAATAACTTCGATATTTACGCGCGGCGGCGAATCGGATTACAACAAGGTTTTGATTGACGGCGTGCCGGTCAATCGCGCGGGCGGAGGCTTCGATTTTGCATTTCTCACAACCGAAAACGTCGAGCGCATAGAGGTTGTGCGAGGCTCGCAGGGCGCGCTGTTCGGCTCGGATGCGATGACGAGCACTATTCAACTCATCACGCATCGCGGCTCGACTTCCACACCGGAATTTGAACTGTCAGGCGAGGGAGGCAGCTTCGCTTCTCATCGTGAAACGGCGCGACTATCGGGACTGGCTCGCTGGTTCGATTACTCGACAAGCTTCGGCTATTACAAGACCGACGGGCGTTTTACGAACAGTGATTATCTCAACCGGTCGGCCTCTGCCAATCTCGGTTTTCAACTTGCTCCGAGCACAGATTTGAGAATCACTTCGCGCTGGAACAACTCGACGCTCGGAGTTCCCGGCCCGACTGCCATACTGTTTGCCGATGATCAACGGCAGAAGCATCACGATCTGTCACTTGCGGCTACGCTAAACTTGAAGACAACCAGCGGCTTTCACCAAATAGCGCGATTCATCTACTCGGAACTGGATACGAATAGCTTTGATCGAAACGCGCAAGACCTGACACAACCCGGCACACCGCCGCTTCCGCCCGGCTCTTTCGTGGATTCTGTTTTGACGTTCATAGACCACGAGAAACGCAGTGGCGTTCATTACCAGGCCGTAGCCGCGCTCAATAACTCGAACCTCTTGACTGCGGGAATAGATTTCGAGCACGAAGCGGCTGTCTTTACGAGTGTTGACGCTTTCTCTAACAGCCGCGTCTCGCCTGACAGAAACAATCTCGGCCTGTACGTTCAAGATCAGACGGCTTTCGGCGAGCGTGTGTTTATAACGGCAGGCGTTCGCATCGAACACAACACGGGCAGCGTGCCTGACGATTTAAGGAGAGTCTTGGAGTCTTTGGGGTCGAGCGTGCCATCCGGCGATATTGGATTCGGATGGCACGCGAATCCGAAAATCGCCGTCTCGTTGTTGGCGCATCGCCACAGCGCGCAGGCGGTTGGGGCTACCAGATTCAAAGCGAGCTTCGGCACAGGCATCAAAGAGCCTACGCTTGACGAAGCATTCGGCCCGAGCTTATTCGCTCTGGGCAATCCCGGACTTAACCCTGAGCGCAACATTAGCTTTGACGCAGGCATTGTGCAGGAGTTCTTTGATCGCAGGCTCAGTCTGGAACTGACTTACTATGACAACCGATTTCGCGACCTGATCACCTTTGCATCAACGACGACCTTCGGCCCCGTACAACTGCCTAATGGAGTGCTGACGAACTTCATCAACACTGATCGAGCATCGGGGCGCGGCATTGAATTGATTGCAAGCGCGAGACCGGCAGGTCCACTATCTCGGTTGCATCTGACGGGCAGCTACACTTACCTGCGCTCGCGGCTTGATCGCGCGGCTGACATATTGGATTTTCCGCCGCCGACCTTCGAGCCTGTGTTAGTTCCTAATCCTGAGCTTGGGCTGCCGCTGCTCAGAAGGCCGAAGCATTCCGGGACGTTTTACGTTAGCTGGATTGATAAGCGATTCGATCTTGTGTTTGACGGTTCGCTTGTAGGGCGTCGGCGCGACTTCACTCCTTTTCCGTTCGCAAAATTCGATCTATCGGGCAGGCCGGTCTTCAACGACGGCTATGCGAAATTGAATGGATCCGGCTCGGTTCATGTCAGCAGATTTTTGACATTGTTCGCGCGCGTAGAGAATCTGCTCAATCAAGACTATCAGGAAATAATAGGCTTTCCTGCTTATCGCTTGAATTTCAGCGCAGGTCTGCGCGTGAGAATCGGAGGCGGGAAGTAAGACGTTAGCAGAAGTTTTGAAAAGAAGCCTATTCACCGCAGAGACGCAGAGAACGCAGAGATTACGCAGAGGAAACAACATTTCATCTCTGCGCCCCCTCTGCGTTCTCTGCGTCTCTGCGGTGAAATCTCTTTATTGAGCAACCTATTTCAATCACAGGTCGCCCTTACGAGGCTGAGTCGTGATTTTGAATTTCGGATTGCGAGCCGCGCCAATTAGACGGAAGCGCCTTCGCGATTAAGCATTCGGCGATACATTTCGCGCAGGCGAAGAGCCAATTCCAATCGCTTGCGCGAAATACCCATCAGCTTTTTGTTGCCACGCTGACGCGCCACTTCGAATATCGCGCGAAGAGATTTTATCTCGTCTTCTTGAGCGCGCAATCGCTCTTTGAAATAGTCTTCTGGCATATTCGATACAACCTTACGTCTCAGGGTCTATGGACTGAGGGATACCATCACCTGCAAACAACTCGACCGATTCTTTGATCGGTTACATTTCCTGATTATGGGATGATCGCATTATATCGCAGCGATTCGGATTGCGAAAGGGCAATAAAAAAGATACGGGACAATTATTTATATTTTTTTATTATTCGCTTGCCGAACCGGGGCGCAAACCTAAGGCACAGGCGAAGGCTTTTTCTTATCATTCTCGCTGATGCGATTGACAGGCATCGCGTAACCGTCGTTGCTGCGTTTGGAAACGCCTAGTTTCTTGAGCGTGGAAGCTGACGGCATCCCCGACTTTGAAAGCCTGTTGGCGGACTGAAATTGCTTCATCGCCTGAATGGTACTGTCATCGTATTGACCGGAAGCCGGGCCTTCCATATAACCGGCTTTAATCAGCGCATTTTGAATCTCAGTCACGCGCTCTGTCGGAATGCCGCTGCCAGTTGGTCGAGGCGGAGCGGGCCGAGGCGCGGCGGCGGTCGTTTCCGGCTCCGCGCGTCTTACGTAACGATAGCGGACAAGGCGGCGTCCGTGCCTGCCTCGAACAACGACTCTTTCGCGCACAAGCCCGCGCCCGTTGCCGCGCGCCAGTTCTCTTCTTTCACGCCGCGATAAATTTTTTTGCCCGCGCCCACGGCGCTCACTGCGAGCTACGCGACCGCGAGACGGCTTGCCGCGAGACGTCTTGCTGCGCGAATCTTTTTTGGCTCGCGTTTGAGAAGAGCCGCGCTTGCCGCTGCGCGATTTCTTCCCAGCCGAAACATCAATGCTGAATAAGCCAACCAATAACGCTATCGCAATTAAACAAGCTAATTTTCGTTGCATAAAATCGTCTCTTCTTGATGAGTGATAGGACCGTCCCGGTCAGGCATTATAACATCTGCGTCGGAGCCATCAAATCAAGCCGCGATGAACGCCCCCGTAGTCTTGCCCGTCAGTTATGTGCTTTAATTGAATATCAATGAGGGAGGCTGGATGAAAGTCATTGTCATAGGCGACATTGTTGGCAAGCCTGGTCGCAAGGCGCTGTTGGCGTCATTGAAGAGATTGAAAGAGCAGCACGAAGCCGAGTTCGTTGTGGCTAACGCCGAGAATGCAGCCGAAGGCGCGGGCATAGTGCCTCGCGTCGGCGACGAGATTCTGGGCGCGGGCGTTGATGTGATGACTTCGGGCAATCACATCTATGACAAAAAAGATGTAATCAAGTACATAGAAAACGAGCCGCGATTGCTCCGTCCGGCCAACTACGCTTCGGATACGCCGGGTCGCGGCGTCTGGCTAGGCTCTACGCAATCGGGCACGCCTGTTGCCGTAATTAACGTTCAAGGCCGTGTCTTTATGCCTCCTACGGATTGCCCTTTCAAAACCGCTGACCGTCTCATTGCAGAGATAGGCAATCGCGCGTCTGTAATCATCGTTGACCATCACGCCGAAGCGACTTCTGAAAAACAGGCGATGGGGCGCTATCTGGATGGCCGCGTTTCTGTAGTCGTGGGTACACACACGCATGTTCAAACGGCAGACGAACAGGTGCTGCCCGGCGGTACGGCTTACATAACAGACTTAGGGATGACCGGCCCTTATGACAGCATTATCGGAGTCGAATCGCACCTGGTCATCAATCGCTTCCTGCGCGGGATGCCGACTCGGTTTGAAACGGCAACAGGCGATGCGCGATTGTGCGGAGTGGTCGTCGATATTGACGAGCGAACAGGAAAGGCCGTCGGCATCGAGCGGTTGCAGGTCAAGGAAGAATAATCTGAGATTTCAAATCTCAAATTTGAAATCTCAGATTCACCGGCCTCTAAAATCTATTTCATTGATTGCTCGATTGCCGCTTCAAGCGTGTCTATCGCAAAGTCAGCTTGTTCGCGGTCTATGATCAAAGGAGGCGAGAAACGAATCGCTGATTCGCCCGCTCCTTGAAGTATCAGGCCGCGATTGAAGCATTCGAGCACGACATTATCTCTGAGGTCTGCCCACGGCTCCATCGTCTCGCGGTCGCGCACTATCTCAATTCCTATCATCAACCCAAGCCCTCGCACGTCGGCAATGATTTCGTGCTTTTCCTTGAGTTCGCGCAATCGGTCCATTATATAAGAGCCGATCTCCGCAGCATTTTGCATAACGCCGTTTTCGATCAGTTCAAGCGTCTTCAACGCCGCAGCAATTGCAACAGGGTTGCCGCCGAACGTCGAAGCGTGCGCGCCCACATGCCATCGCATCAAATCTTCGCGCGCAAGAGTAACGCCGAGCGGAATGCCGCCGCCAATCGCTTTCGCCATGCAGATGATGTCCGGCGTGACGCCGAAGTGCTCGATGGCCCAGAGCTTTCCTGTGCGGCCAACGCCCGATTGCACTTCGTCAACGATGAGCACTATGCCGTGTTCATCACAGATGCGGCGAAGTTCGGGCAGGAAATCTGCGTCAGGAACTACGTATCCGCCTTCGCCCTGCACGGGCTCGACTACGATGGCTGCGCAATCATCGGGCGGAACGGTTGTTCTGAATATGGTCTGCTCGATGTAGCGGGCAACACGAAGCCCAATGCTTTCGCCCGCGCGCCGCTCAAGCGGGAATCGAATCGGGTTCGCATAAGGCACGTGCGTCACGTCGAGCGCCTGCGGGCCGAAGCCCTTGCGCTGCGTGAACTTTGACGCGGTAAGCGACAGCGTACCGAACGTGCGACCGTGAAAGGCTCCGCGAAACGCGATGAACTTTTGGCGTCCGGTCGAATAGATAGCGGCTTTGAGCGCGGCTTCCATAGCTTCTGCGCCGGAATTGCCGTAGTGAACTTTCTTGGCGAAATCGCCCGGCGTCACTTCGATTAATTTTTCTGCAAGCGCGGTCTGATGCGGGTAGTAATAATCCGTGCCGGAGATGTGTGTGAACTCGCTGGCTTGTTTCGCGATCACTTCGGCTATTTCCGGGTGAGCGTGTCCGAGCGCGCAGACCGCAACGCCCGCGTTGAAATCCAGAAAGACGTTGCCGTCCACGTCTTCGATCATCGCGCCGTAACCGCGCTTCATCACGAGCGGGTAGCTTCGCGTGTAGCTGGGCGAGATGAATTTCTCATCGCGTTCAAGCATCTGTTTGGCCTTCGGGCCGGGCAGAGCCGTTTTTATTTCAGGCAGATTCGTTTTTGTAATAGTTTGCATAAAACCTCCACGACTTAACTGAATAGAAGATCGTTCGCAGGCCAGTAGCCCGCCTGTGTGGTCGCGCGACAAAAAGGGGAGTTAATCGGCGAAGAGGTCTCTGCGGTTTTCACGCGGAGCGCGTGTTGTTAGTTGTTTCATCTCAATTATCCCCCAAATAACTTGATGAGATTCTACCACGCGCGCAGTCGGGCTTCAAACGGAGCTTGTTTTAAGCCGCAGGCGATGTAGTAATCGTCGAGAAAACAAATCGGCCAGCGAATCTCGGAAGGTCCGCTGGCCGTTTCAAGGTTCAGGTCATTACAACCCTACTGATGCGCGAAGAATACGTCCCACGCCCACCTGCCAAGTTGAGCGCCGCGCGTGTCTCTGACTTTCGCCCTGTAACGAAACTTGTTGCCGTGCTGGTCTGTGCGTCTGGATACCCTGTAGTCGAGGTCCATTGACGCCAGCCCAAGCGTTGGCAGTGTGTATAACTCGCTTGGCTCTGATATGCCGTTGTGATTGATGTCCTGCCAGAGCCGGAGTGATGAAAAGATCGCATCTCGGTGATTAATCACACCATCGCTGTTTCCGCCGTTTTGAGGTTTATCGTACTCTGCCAGCGCGATAAAGCCATTGCGCTCGGATGATTGAGGTTGAGGAGTGAAATTGCCGAACAACTCCGTGCCATTATCAATCGTGGCGTTGCCGTTGCGGTCCAGCGCGAGCAGAGCGTCGTCAGAATTTATAGATGTCCATGCAAGGTGTTCGGGTATGCCATCACCGCTGAGGTCAAATGCGATGCCGCCTTGCGCGTTTGTTAAGTCAAACCCGTTGCCTAGTATGTCTATGACTATAGGTGTCCCCCAACATTCACAGGTTTGCCCGTTCTCTATACATTCGCCTCCTATGCCAAAGCATGTCTGACAGCAGGCTAAGGTTCCCTCTCCTGGAACATATTCTGGGCAAACGACATGTGGATAGCAGAAATACTCGAAACAATATCCATACTGTGGCGGGCCAGGGACAGGGTCAGGCTTCGTACAAGCCCCAGTACGTTGATAACAGCGGCAAGGGGCAGGTTGACACCCGAAACAGTTATTACTACAAAAAGGCCGATATAGATCATCCCTAAACCCGCAGTTATTTCCGTTGCCTTGACAACGCTGGTTTGGGAAACAACCGTTACCGGTAAAAGCATCTACTTGTGAGATTCTTGCTGCCTGGAAGATGAGGCCAATTCCCCCTATCAGGAGTAAAGAGAAAACGAAGTTAAGAGCCTTGTCCTTGGATATTTTCCTGGAGAACATATTCTATCTCCTTATAGCAGGTAATCCTATCCTATGAAAATGAAGGCTGGTAAAAACTCGAATCTGTTTCAATGCCTGGTTATACAACAAACTTGAAGGCTGTTTTTAGTTCTGACTTTGTTTCCGTATTTTTTCTTCCAGATTACTGATCGGAAGGCCCTTCAGGTCATCGTTCAAATCTTCGGGCACTTCCGTAAATTCGACGCTTATGACTTCTGATATTACTTCCGAGCCGTCACGAAAGTGTGTGACTGCTCGTAGTGAGCTAGTCCCCATTTCAGGCGAATGGCTTGCTTCTATCCATTCTATATTACTTTCAGGATTGGGAATTTCCTGCCTCAACACGTAAACCTTCAGCCCGGCAATTGTGTCGGTGCGAACAAGGCTTCGAACATTCATATAGTATTTGGTGGATCGGAAGTACTTTGACATCTGATCGTCACTTTTGGCCCCTGCTCCTATATAGAAAAGAGCATTTGTTCCCCTGCCTTTCACGTAAACTTCATCTTCCCATCCCGCATTTATAATCGTGTCGTTAGAGTATTTATACAACGGGTTGTCGCTTTTGGGGCCGTCGGGGCCATAGGAGACCTGTCTATATTCTCCATTAGCCCTGTGGTATGTTGTGAATCGCGCCATGATCTGCTTGGAGCCATCCGGATTGATGCGGTATTGGATAGATTTTGCTATGAATGATCGAGCAGGCTCGACATCGTTAAAGTCAACATCGTTAAAGCCTTTATCGGCGCTATCTGCTTGTTTGCTATCTTGCGCCTGAGAAAATACCAGAAGCCCGACAAGGAAAACCGCCGCACAGAAGGCCCTCGCTACATGCTTCATATGGATTATCCTCCTCGCATCCGATTGCAGCCGATTATCTGCGAAAGCGAATTTCAATGCAAGAAAAAATAGTGGCTAAAATTACTTTTTGGTAGCCGGTCTAGTGCTTTGTAATTTAAGCGGCGATGAAAACAAAACGGCTTGCAGCGTCGAGAAACCGGCTTTTGAAGGCTTCACACCGAATCAAACAAAATTTCAACTAAAACTGCACAACTATTTGGCAATAGTTCTTGCGCGTTGCATGAGGGCGTGCTAAATTTGCTTGTCTAAGAGTTTACTTAGAATGGGGGCAGACTGAACAGGCGCGAGGCGGGTATCAGATTTGAAAAGCACCGGCGTCTTGGATGGGTAGGGGGCGTCGGCTTAAATTAACAAAACCTTACACCTATCGAGGCTCATCCACCGCTTCGACTCACCGCTAAAATCGTCGTTCTCCCTTTTGCAATCTCTTGCTCTGCTGGGTAGCGGTTTAGTAATGGATCAAGTGGCAACCATTTCAAACAGCCTTTCATTAAACCTCAGATTATTTTGAGAGGGCTTTTGCTATTGGCCAGAATTTAGGTATTTGCGCAGATGCAAGATGAGTCGGTAAAAATTTCGATCTTTGAAGCTGCGATGCGGTTGCACGAATCGCTCGATCCGGGCGAAGTAGTAGCCCACGCGCTTGAGGTTCTGCCGCGTCTCGTCGAGGCGGAATCCTGGGCCGTATTCCTGAAATCGGAACAGGCAGACCACCTTGAACTGGTTCGCGCCATAAACGCGACGGCTGTTCCCGTCGGCCCGTTCGTCCGTATGGACGCAGTCTCTATACCTGTAGTCCGAGCCGTGAGCGAGCAACGAACGATCTTTGCAGGATGCAGCCAGTCAGCGGATCAGTCACCGGGCGATGACGAGCTTGCGACGCTTTGCGTGCCATTGCTTGCAGGCTCTCGTTTGATAGGGGCTGTGCAGGCCACGCGCCGAAGCGATGCGACCGCTCAGGCGTTCACCAGAGAAGATGCGCGCACCATTGAGTTGATAGGCGGGTCGCTCGGAAAGGCGCTGGCAAACGCGATTGATTATCACAACGCGACGCGCCAGACATTGATTGACGATCTGACGCGGCTCTACAACGTGCGCTATCTCTACCAGACGCTCGATAACGAAATCCGCCGCGCGCGTCGTTACGGCTCGTCCGTATCCGTGGTCTTCATGGACCTGGACGGGTTCAAGCTGGTCAACGACGCTTACGGCCATCGCGCAGGCAGCGTCACTCTTACGGAAGTGGCCGAAGTGATAACGATGTCCGTGCGCGATTCGGATTTCGTAGCGCGATACGGCGGCGATGAATTCGTGCTGATGCTGCCTGAAACGCCTGCTCGCAGCGCGCTTCAGATGGCTGAACGAGTCCGCGCTCAAATAGCTTCACACCGCTTCACAGGAGGTGTGAGCGCAGACATATATCTGACGGCGAGCTTTGGGGTTGCCAGCTTCCCTGAGCACGCCACCGAAGCTGAAAAGTTGATCGAACTGTCCGATGCGGCAATGTATGAAGCCAAACAGCGCAAGAAGAATAATGTTCGGCTCGCTGCGTCGTGATCGGAAAAATCGAGGCACGCCATATCCGCTCTTACAGCCCGGCGCAGCCTGTGGATAGTTTGGAGAAAAAAAGCGATAAAGTTTAATGATGAGAAATCTGTTTAATCCGTTTTCAAGCGACCTTGCCATTGATCTGGGGACAGCAAACACTCTAGTGTACGCCAAAGGACGCGGCATCGTTGTCAGCGAGCCTTCCATAGTTGCAATCAACAAGGTAACCAATAAAGTCGAAGCCGTAGGCAAAGAGGCTAAAGAGATGCTCGGTCGCACGCCGGGCAATATCATAGCCATCCGGCCTATGAAGGACGGCGTGATCGCCGATTTTGAAGTGACCGAAAAGATGCTCCAGCACTTCATACGCAAAGCGCACAATGGCCGCTCGTGGGTAAGCCCGCGCGTAGTCATAGGCGTGCCCGGCGAGATAACGCAGGTCGAGCGCCGCGCGGTCGAAGACGCTGCATATCGCGCCAAAGCGTCAAAGGTCTACCTTGTCGCAGAAGCTATGGCGGCGGCAATCGGCGCAGGACTTCCCATCACAGAGCCTTACGGCAACATGATAGTTGATATCGGCGGCGGCACGACCGACATCGCCGTCATATCCCTGTCAGGGATAGTCTACTCGCGCGCAGTCCGCGTAGCGGGCAATGAACTAGACGAAGCGATCATCCAGTATATCAAGCGCAAATACAATCTGCTGATAGGCGAGCGCACGGCTGAATCAATCAAGATAGAGCTTGGCTCGGCGTGGCCTGTCGAAGAGCCTATTCAGATGGAGATCAAAGGCCGCAACCTGATCGAAGGCGTGCCGCGAACGATCACTATCACGGACGAAGAGGTGCGCGAAGCGTTGGCCGATCCTATCTCGACGATTGTGAACGCCGTTCGCGTTGCGCTCGAACGCACGCCGCCTGAGCTTTCGGCAGACATCGCCGAGCGCGGCATAGTGCTGACGGGCGGGGGCGCGCTGCTGAAAGGTATAGACAAGCGATTGATGCATGAAACGGGCGTGCCCGTCTCGTTGGCAGAGAATCCGCTCTCGTCGGTCGCGCTCGGTACCGGAAAGATGCTGGCCGACTTCGACCTGCTGAGCCGCGTGAGCTGGGAAAACACCATGCTTCATCACAGCCTCTAAGGCAGAGGTTAGATGTTAGAGGCTAGAGGTTAGTAGTCAGCAATTCCTGCACTGATCTCTGACCTCTAACCTCTGACCTCTAACCCGATCTGCTATGAGTGCAAATACCGCGCAACAGAAAGCGCCCTGGATATTAGCAGTCCTGCTGCTGTCGCAGATAATGCTGATGTCCTACAATGCCAAGGGCCGTGACAGCGAACAATCCTTACTGCGCACCTGGGTAATGACTCCTTTGTCGGCTATCGGAAAGGCGGCCAATGGCGTGCTCTCTTCCATCACGGGCACCATAGCCAGCTACACGGACCTGCGCGGCGCGCGCGCTGAAAACCTGCAACTTCGCGAGGAAAATGAGCAGTTAAGAGGCGACCTCAATCGCGCGGTCGAACGAGCCGCAGAACTGGACTTACTGCGCACACAGCTTGCTCTGCCTTCACATACGAAGTATCGCCAGTTGGCCGGGAACGTGCTCGCGCGAGACTCAAGCAACTGGTTCCGCCGTTTGACGATTGATCTGGGCTCGCTCGACGGCGTTAAGCTCAATATGCCCGTTGCTACTGCGGGAGGCATCGTAGGGCGCATCATATCTGTTGGCCCGAACTTTTCTATGGTGCAGGTCATCACGGACAAGCAGGCCGGCGTCGGCGCTATGCTGCAAATTTCGCGCGCGCCCGGACAATTGCGCGGGCTTGACAACGCGCGGTGCGAGCTTAAAAACATCTCGACCAACGAAACCGTGCAAGAGGGCGAAGCCGTTGTGACAACAGGACTTGATCGCATTTATCCCAAGGGGATGTTGATCGGCACCGTCGAGCGAATAGAGAGCGACCCGAATGCGCCGTTCAACAAGATAATCGTCAAGCCTGCCGCGCCGGTTGACCGCATTGAGCACGTTTTAGTGCTTCTGGTCGAGCAAAAAGATTTGAAGTTCGATGAAGACATTACAGATAAACGTAAATGAGCACGGATAACTTCAAATCTCAAATTTGAAATCTGAAATTCACCATATGATGCCGAGGTAGCTTAAAGAGTGCAGACTGTCAAAATCGCCCTGACCATTCTAGTCGCGCTCCTGCTACAGATGCTGCTCTCGAATTATCTGGGATTCTTCAAGTACGTTGACTTAGCCCTCGTGGTGACGGTCTATTTCGGTTTGCAGCGAGCGCTGTTGCTCGGCATGTTGGTGGGGCTTGTGCTGGGGATTGGGGGCGATGCGGTCAAATCGGAGATAGTCGGTGTAGGTGGATTCTCAAAGACGTTGATAGGTTACCTTGCAGCGGTAACGAGCGTGAAATTGTCTATGGAGAACCCGCTCGCGCGTCTCGCGGCTGTGGCCGTCGCTTCGGTCGTAAACACGATTCTGCATGTGGGACTGCACTTGATGCTCGAACAACCGCTGGCCGATGCCTCTACCTATGCGGAGTTGGGAAAGACCGTCGGATGGCGAGTGTTAGGAGATACGGGCACGGCTGTCGTGCTATTCTTAATACTTGACAGGGTGTTTGCCGAACAGACGGCGGCCCGGCGCATGGCCATAAAGAAGAGGTTCTATGAGTAGTAAGAAGAACCGGAAAAAAGAAGAGACTCACAATTTCGAGCTGCGATTGTATGCGATTCAGTATCTCGTACTGGCAATATTTGTCGCGCTCGGAATTCGTTTCTACACTCTGCAAGTCACCAGACACGACGACTATGTCGCTCGTGCAGAGAACAATCGAATCCGCGAAATACCGATACCGGCAACACGCGGAAACATACTTGATCGCAACGAGGTAGTGCTTGTTGACAGCAGGCCGGCGTTCAACGTCGTCGTCATACCCGAAGACATGACGGACAAAGACAATACGATCAATGTGCTAGTTGAAAACCTCGGCATTGATCGCAATGAGCTTATCGTTGAATTGAACGATCACCTGCGCCCGAAATCGCAGCCGATACTCGTCAAACAAAACGCTTCACTGGCTGACCTCGACTGGGTGAATTCGCACGAGTACGAACACCCTGAGATAACAATAGAGAATCAGCCGCAGCGGGTTTATAAATACGGAAAGACTGCGGCTCACGTGCTCGGCTACATCGGCGAAATAAGCCCGAAACAGCTAGAGCTGCCCAAGTATCAAGACGCGGGTTACAAGTCGGGCGACATCATCGGGCAGGGCGGCATCGAAAAAGTTTACGACCTTAAATTGCGCGGCAGAAACGGGATGCGCCGCGTGATCGTTGACAGCCGGGGCCGCCCCGTAGCAGAGCTTGAAAGAATCGAGCCTATCAAAGGTCAGGACATCATAACGACTATTGATATTGATGTGCAGAAGGTCGCCGAAGAACAGTTCTATTCAAAAAATGACACGGGCGCGGCAATCGCTATAGACCCTAAAAACGGCGAGATACTTGCGATGGTCTCCGTGCCGAGCTTCGACCCGAATGTCTTTGCGGCCAACGTCATCTCTACGGAGAATCGCAAGGACGTGCGCGCAATCGTCAACGACCCTGCTCACCCGCTCTTCAACAAGGCGCTGCAGAGCATCTACCCGACAGGCTCGACCTGGAAGATTATGATGGCTGCGGCTGCGCTCGAAGAAGGAGTCATCACGCCGCAGAATTCGAGAATAGTCTGCGGCGGCGGCTTGTCTATGGGCAATCGCTTCCTGAACGACAGCGGCGGCAATCACGGCATGCCGGATATTCATGCGGCGATAGTTCACTCCTGCGACGGATATTTTTACCGTCTCGGACTCAAGATGGGCGTTGATATGATTCACGACTGGGTGTACAAGTTCGGCATGGGACGAAAGACCGGAATAGATTTGCCCTCCGAAACATCGGGCATTATTCCCAGCCGCGAATGGAAGCGGCGAGTCAATCCGCGCGACCCCAACTGGAAAGATTTCGATACGGCGATTGCTTCGATAGGCCAGGGGTCGGTCGCCGTGCCGCCGATTCAATTGATTCGCGCAGAGTCGGGCATAATTATGGGCGGCGAGTTTTTTACGCCGCACTTGCTCAAAGAAGCTAAAGCCACGCCGCTAGCCGAGGTCGCATACTACGAGGACAAGCCCACGGAGATGAAATTATCCTCTGTCAATGTCAAAATCATAGATAGTGCGATGTGGGGAGTGGTCAATGAAGGCGGCACAGCGGGACGCGTCGCTTTTCCTCGCGAACTGAACATTGGAGGCAAAACCGGAACTGCGCAGGTCATCGCCAGAGAAAAAGTCAGAACCAAAGAACATAAAGATCATTCCTGGTTCATAGGATTCGCGCCCATGCACACGGGCGAAAAGCCTGACATCGGCGTTGTCTGTATAACCGAAAACGGCGGCTGGGGCGCGCAGGCTTCGGGGCCAAAGGTCAAATACATAATGGCTGCTTATTACTCGAAGAAACTGGGCCGCCAGATTTTGCCCGACCTCGTAGCAGTAAACGGGAAGCCTGAGACGACAGCTTCAACCTCAACTGCGCGCGCGGTGACGGATGTGGACCGCAAGCGCGCTCCGGTCAGGCAGTGATGGTTACAATGTGTGATAACATCCTGAAGCCGGAGCCTCGAATTTCGGATTTGTCCAAGCGGTAATGGTTGACATCAATCAAAAGACTTTTAGGGATATAGATTGGCTGCTGTTGTTTGCGCCGATCGCGCTCACCGTTTTGGGCTGCATAGGCATCAAGAGCACTGCGCCCAGCACTGAACTGCAAAAGCAGATCATAGCCTTAGGCATAGGCGTTACCCTCGCCATCATTGTGATGTTCATTGATTACCGGAAGATAATCATCAACATCGCGCCTTTCTTCTATGCAGCCATAGTCGTGATGCTTGTGCTGGTGTTGTTTGTCGGCAAAGAGATCAACGGCAACAAAGCGTGGCTGCGCTTGCCCGGCATCAGCATACAGCCCAGCGAATTCGCAAAGGTCGCGACCATTCTGATGCTGGCCAGGCATCTGGCCCAGCAGCGCGCCGGAGCGCTCACGCTCAAAGACATGGTGACGATGGGCGCAATAACAATTGTGCCCATTATTCTGATAGCTCTCGAACATGACACGGGAACCATGCTCGACGTTCGGCGCTATACTCGGCGCGTTTTATTTTCTCGGCGGGATTCGCAAAACGCTTGTCGCCGCAGGGCTGATTGCCATAGTCGTCGGCCTCATAGGCGTGTATCCGCACCTTCGAGGCTATCAGAAGGAACGCATAGATGTTATTCTGCATCCTGAAAAGGCCGATCCTCGCGGCTTCGCTTACCAGACCATCCAGTCTGTGATTGCGGTCGGGTCGGGCGGCTTGATGGGGAAGGGCATAGGACAAGGCACGCAAGGCAAGTTGGGGTTTTTGCCTTTTGCGTGGACGGATTTTATCGCGGCGGTTGTGGCCGAAGAGATGGGATTCGTCGGCATATTGCTGATGATGGTTCTGTATATGATATTCATCTGGCGACTGATCCGGGTGGCGCAAAGCGCGCGCGACCGGGCGGGCGCTCTGATGATAATTGGATTTGTAGCATTAATCGCTTTTCATATTCTCTGCAATCTCGGCATGGTCGTGGGGTTGCTTCCGATTATGGGAATACCGCTGCCGCTGATGAGTTCGGGAGGCACTGCCGTCATGTCAATGTTTCTTGGCGTGGGACTGGCTCTCAGCGTGCGAATGCGTAGGTTTGTTAATTAGGCGGGGAGTAAAAGCCTGGCTGATTGAGCATACGATTGTGGCGTTAAAGCTTGAGGTCAGCCCAATGAGCGACATTTGATATTTATGGACAGCACAATTGATTACCGGGCAGCTTTAGATTCGATTCTTCCAACGGTTGAAAAGCCTGCGCGGTACACGGGCGGCGAATGGAATGCCGTTCGCAAATCGCCCGAAGACATTCACACGCGCATCGCGTTGTGCTTTCCCGATACATACGAAATCGGGATGAGCCATCTGGGCCTGAAGATACTCTACGGCCTGCTCAACAAACACGAAGGCTGGGCGGCAGAGCGCGTCTACGCGCCGTGGCCCGATATGGAAGCGCGACTGCGCGAGCGCGGCGTACCGCTGCTCTCGATTGAAAGTTACACGCCGCTCGATCACTTCGACGTTGTCGGTTTTTCGCTTCAATACGAACTCACGTACACGAACGTCTTGACCATGCTCGATCTGGGGCGCATACCGCTTCGCACGAGCGAGCGCACGCTTGCAGATCCGCTGGTCATCGCGGGCGGCCCAACCGTTTATTCATCTGAGCCTATCGCGGATTTCATTGATGTGTTCGTCATCGGCGATGGCGAAGAGACTTTTCCTGAACTTGTCACACGCTACGCCGAGTTGAAAGACTCCGACATGGATTTGACGCGCGAGCAAATACTGAAAGAGCTTGCGCGAATCGAAGGCATGTATGTGCCGTCGCTCTACACCGTGTCTGAAAGCCCGCATCACGGGTTGTTGGTTGTGGACGAGCCGCAGGATAAAGAGATCCCTTTTCCCATCCGTCGCCGCGTGGTGAAAGACATCAGCCAGTATCCGTTCCCTTCGGATTCGCCAGTGCCTAACATCGAAGCCGTGCACGACCGCATGGCGATTGAGATAGCGCGCGGCTGCGTTGATGGTTGTCGCTTCTGTCAGGCAGGCACTATCTATCGCCCTGTGCGCGAACGAGACCCGAAAGATATCGTCAAAACATTGATTGACGGAATCGAAAAAGGCGGCTACGACGAGACAAGTCTCACGTCGCTTTCGACCGCCGACTACACCTGCCTTGAGCCGCTGGTGAAGATGATGGGCCAGGAGCTTGAGCGCCGCAAGGTGAGTTTTTCGGTTTCGTCGCTTCGCGCGTCAGGCGTGAAAGAATCGCTTGCGCGCGAGATTGCAAAGGTGCGAAAAACGGGATTCACGATTGCGCCCGAAGCAGGGACTCAGCGAATGCGCGACGTGATAAACAAAAACGTCACCGAAGCAGATGTGATGAACTCCTGTTCGGTCGCTTTTGAAGAGGGCTGGTCGGGCATGAAGATGTATTTCATGATTGGCTTGCCGACCGAAACGGATGACGATGTCGAAGGCATAGCCGAACTTGGCCGCAAGGTGCGCGAGTTGGGCCGAGCCAAATTCAAAAAGAATGTGAAGGTCACTTGTTCGGCTTCGTACTTTGTGCCCAAGCCCCATACGCCGTTTCAGTGGTGCAAGCAGGAAGATGTTGATTCGATCAAGCGAAAGCAGCGCACCTTGCGCGAGCTTGGTCGCCGCTATCGCATTGATGTGAAGGTGCATCACGCAGAGACATCAATGCTCGAAGGCATCATATCGCGGGGCGATAGAAAGCTCTCGAAAGTGATCGAACGCGCGTGGACGCTTGGGTGTCGGTTCGATGGCTGGACCGAGCACTTTGATTTCAACAAGTGGATGGAAGCTTTCAAGCTCGAAGGCATAAGCACCGCAGCCTACTTGAAAGAGTTTCCGGTGCGTGAATTCCACAAACCGGGCGCTCCGCTTGTTCAGATGGTGTGGGATCATCTGGATACGCTTGTCAAACGCGAGTTCAATGCGCGCGAATACACGAAGGGAATCAAGGCTCGTATTTCTCCGCCGTGCGAATTGCCCGTGAAGGTGATTGATGGGCGTCCCACGGCAATAGCTCCTTCGCACGAAGATTTCGAGCGTGTGGCTTCTCAGCCATTGCTCTGTTACGCGTGCGGGTTGGAGTGCGACCTTGCATTATCACGCGAGCACCTGCAGAAAGCTTACGCGATGCACGAAGAGTCGCGCATTACTTATGCGGAGCGAATTGCCCCCATCGCGGACGCGATCAATCAACCGCTCGTGCAGCTTTCGCTGGGACCGGTGAAAGATACGGAGTCTAAATCTCCGGCCCCCGACTCCCGACCCCCGGCCCCTGTTTACCGCTATCGCGCTACGTTCGAGAAAGGCGAAGAAGTGAAGTACATTTCGCATCTCGATTTGACGCGCGCATTGCCGCGCGCATTCAGGCGCGCGCGCATTCATCTCGGCTATAGCCAGGGCTTTCACCCGATGCCGCTCATTCAGTATGGTCCGGCTTTAGGTGTCGGCACTGTTGGCGAAAACGAACTTATAGATTTCGATTCATTCGACGAGCTTGACGAGCGCGAGTTCCTTGATCGAATCAACACGAATCTGCCCGCAGGATTGCGCTTCAAACATCTTCAAAAGTTAGGCGCTTCAGCGCAGGCTCTTATTAAAGAAGTCAACCGCGCTGAATATTGTATGGCTTTGGATGTGCCCGAAATTCAAGCAGCGATGGAAAGATTGCGCGATGCGCGCGCCGACCTGGCAGATCGAGAGGCGGACGAAATTCACAACTTATTAGCCTGTGAATTTATGGCTCGTGAGTCATGCGTGATTGAGCGCGTGCGCAAAGACAAGCGACAGAAGGTTGATGTGCGACGCTTTACGAAAAGCCTGGGCTTTAATGCTGAGATCGGCGGTCTCCGATTAGTGACCGAAATATCGTCGAACGGAGGCGTGAAGCCTGTTGAGGTTCTGGCCGCAGTTTACGGCCTGACCGAGGAAGAAAAGATTTTGCTTAGCTCGCGCGTGCGGCGATTGCGACTCTACCTGGAAGAATTGGAGAGTCACGGTCACGATGTCGCCGCAATTGCGAGCGTGCAATGAGAATTAGTGACAAGTGACGAGTGACGAGCGGTAGTAGCCCGACCGTGAGGAAGGGCAAAAGGCCCGCGCCCTTGCTTACGCGCGGGCTACCGCCACTCATCACGCATCACTGGTCACTTTATATAAAGGTTTGTGCTGAAAGGCAGCATAGGTAAGTTTTGACATTCGCTTCGGCTTTCGGCGTGAAAGCATCCGCTGATTGAATTACGAAGCGAACAGCAGCCATCATAAGAGCGGATCGGCTTGAGTTGCGACTGAAACGCTACGGTTCAACAGCGTTACTGTCGCCCAAACGGTTTTGAACTTTTTTCGCCTTGAGTTGCGAGATGAGATTATTGATCGGACTCGAAGCTCAAGGATCAAAACTCAGTTACCGCTTACCAGGACTGCGACAACGCAAGGCCAGGTGATAATTCACCATCGCCGCCTCCTCTTGCCAGCCAGCCAGCACGCCTACACCAGGAGAATACATGGCAAAAGAATTGATTATCAGCGCAAACGTGCACGAGAAGAAGGTCGCCATACTCGAAGACGGTATGGTGACGGAATTCTACGTCGAGCGCAGAGACGAGAACCAGGGAGTTGTTGGCAATCTGTACAAAGGGCGCGTGATGAAAGTGCTGCCCGGCATGCAATCGGCTTTCGTTGACATAGGGCTTGAACGCGATGCGTTCCTTTACGTCTCGGACTTCACGGAGTTCATGGAAGAAGACGACGAGATTGATTTTAAAGAAGCAGGCGAAGACCGGGTCGCCCCTGCTGCTGCTGCTCCACCGCCGCGAGATACGCGGCGCGGAGAGCGCCCGCGTCACGGGGCGGCTGCGCGTCCTGCGCCTGAGCCGACGCGTGAAGAACGAACGCGTGAAGCAGAAGCGGCTGAAGCTCGCATCTCCATCGAAGATGCTGTCGAACAGCTTGCCGAAATAGCCGACGAGAGCGTCATCCCGCCGCCGCCGACCGAAGAAGAGATTCGCGAGCTGTCAGCAGAACCAGTCGAAACGCAGCCTGCCGAGGTCGAAGAGTTCTATATCGAGCGCATAACCGATGAACCTTTTGAACAGCCCGCGACTGTAGAGCCTGAGACTGTGGAATCGGAAACCGAGCCCGCTGCCGAAGAAGAGACAGCGGCAGACGAAGAGACTATGGCGGAAGAAAAACCTAAGCGACGCACTCGCAGGAAAGCCGCTGAAGATAAGCCCGAAAAAGTTGAAACCAAATCCAGAAAGAAGACCGGCAAAGCAGAAGTGAAGGCCGAAGAGAAACCTGCAAAACCCGGCGCTCGCAAGACTGCAACTCGTACCGCCGTAAAGAAATCTTCGCGTCGTCGCTCGACGGAAGCGCCGCAAGCGGTCGAAGAAGAGTATCATCGCATCACTGACGAAGACCTTGCGATTGATGCGGGCGAGCATCTCAAGGATGCAATCGTGCAGGAGAAAATCATTGAGCAGGTTCACAAAGAGGAGTACGCCACTACTGTCTCTGAGCCGGAGCCGGAATGGCGCGTCGGCAGCTTCCGTTCTCAAGCTGACGGCAGCGCAGACTTCCAGCGCGTCGTTGATGAAACGGCAGAGAGCGCAGGCGCGGTGTCTGAGTTTGACGAGGCTTCGGTTACGCCGTTCCGCCATATCTCTGATGCATTGCCTTCAAGCATCTTTGATCGCATTCAATCGGAAGGCGCGAGCGAAATCGGCGAGGTGAGCGGCATAGCCAGTTCCGGCGAAGGCGCTTCAGATTCCGAGAGCGAAACATCCGGTGATGAAAACCGGGGTGCGAAAGTGGAAGACCGCAAAACTCGCGCAGAGTTCGCTGTTCGACGCGGAGGTCGAGGTCGTCGTCGCCGCCCGCACCAGAAAGAAGGTGCGACCGCAGCGACAAGCGATGACGAGCAAGCCGCTCCGTCTCCGGTTTCAGAAGAAGAGGGCGGCGCTGTGGAAGCGCAAGCGCCGGTCGAGCCTGCGCGCACGCCGGATGCGAGGCAGAGCGAAGCAAGGTCAGGTGAAACTCGATCAAACGAGCCTCGGTCAAATGAGCCTCGGTCAGGTGCCCCTCGCCACGAAGGCTCGCGTTATGATCGCAGGCCAGATGACCGTAGACCAGATGACCGTAGACCAGATGATCGCAGGCCGGATGACCGTAGACCGCCAGCCACGCAGCGCAGGCCGGACGGGCAACGCAGACCCGAAGCGCAACAAAGTCGCAGGCCGGAGCGCAATCTGCCTCCGACCATAAGCGAGCTTTTGCATGAAGGCCAGGAGATACTCGTTCAGATTGCGAAAGAGCCAATCGCCAAGAAGGGCGCGCGAATAACTTCACACATCGCCCTGCCGGGCCGCCTGCTCGTCTATATGCCGACGGTCAATCACGTAGGCGTGTCGCGCAAGATACCTAATGACGTTGAGCGCGTTCGGTTGAAGCGCATAGTCAGCAGCCTCAGAGAGCGCGAAGGGGCGACCGGAGGCTTTATCGCGCGCACCGCATGCATGGGGCACAGCGAGCAGGAGTTGCACGACGATATGCGATACCTGCTGCGCACCTGGGCCGATGTCAGGAAGAAGGTCGAACGCTCGAAAGCGCCGATGATGGTGCATCAAGACCTCGATCTGGTTCAGCGCATACTCCGCGATCAGCTATCGGAAGAGTTCACCGCCATTCGCATAGACAATGAAGTCGAGTACGCGCACATAGTCGAGTTCGTTAATCGCGTTCAACCCAAGCTCGTCAAGCGCGTGAAGCTGTACACGGGCAATCAGCCGATATTTGAAAAGTACGCCGTGCAGCCCGAGATTGACAAAGCCGTGCGCCCGCGCGTCTGGCTGAAGTCGGGCGGTTACATTGTAATCAATCAAACGGAAGCGCTGGTCGCGATTGACGTGAACACAGGCAAATTCGTCGGCAAGTCGGACAAGCTCGAAGACACGATCACGCGAACAAACCTTGAAGCCGTGAAAGAGATAGTTCGTCAAATCCGCTTGCGTGATCTTGGCGGCATCATCGTGCTGGACTTGATTGACATGGACGAGCGCAAGAATCGCCAGCGAGTGATGGCCGCGCTTCAACAGGAATTGCAATCAGACCGCGCGCCGTCGAAGATTCTTTCGATCAACGACTTCGGATTGGTTGCGATAACTCGCAAGCGCGTGAAGCAATCGCTTGAACGCACGCTCTGCGCGCCATGCCCTTATTGCCAGGGCGCGGGAATGGTGAAGTCCGCGCAAACCATGTGCTTCGAGATACTCGAACAGGCGAAAGCGATGTCGAAGCAGGCGATAGGAAACAACGATGTGATGTTAAGAGTGTCGCCGAATGTCGCAGAAGCTTTCCGCGCAGCAGAGCGCGAAGTGTTTGAAGAAATCGAAGCCTACTTCGGCACACCCGTCACGCTTGAGGCTGACCCGAACCTGCATCAAGAGCAGTTCGATTTCGCCGTGATGTAGAAGTGGTTTTGATTTGAATCGAAGAGACCGCAGAGCGCATGAAGAGTTTTTTTACTATGCGCTCTGCGGTTTATGTTTTCACGCCTTTGAATTGTGCGGTCAATCGCTTCGTTCGCGGAATCCATCGCGGCACAAGTTTGTAATACTGCTCGTAAGACGCTCCGAATTTCCGCTTCAGTATTGGTTCCTCTAAGACAAGGACGAAAAGATAAAACGCTAAGAACACCAGTCCCGCGTATGCGAACAGCACGCGCGACTCGAACAACACGGCTTCTCCCAGAAGGATGAGCAAGACCCCGACGTACATTGGATTTCTCACGTAACGATAGAGACCTCGCATAACAAGCTGCTTCGGTGGGTCTATCGGCGCTGGCGTGCCTTTGCCCGCGAACGTGAAATCCCATGCACACCAGAAATAGATCGCCGCGCCAATCAGAATTGGAATCGCGCCAACATATTGAGGATTGCCCTCAGACGCGGGAGCCGAAGACAACAGCCAGCGCGGCAACCATAGAGTAATTGTGCCCGGCACGATGACAGTGAAGATTAGCGTCTTGATCGCAATCATAATTTCACCTCAATAAGTCAGTCAATTTTCTCGTCTTCCTTCGCCTCAGTAAGCTCCTTCTGCCGGAAAGCCGCCGCGCCCAGCAACCCGCCCATTCCCATTGACTCGACGGCAGTGCTCGGCACAATCATCATCGCGCCCTTTTCTTTCAAGCCTTCATAGAGCATGTTCATCGCCCGCAGGTGGAGCGCAGTCGGGTTGTCCCTGTAGGACTCAGCCGCCTTGTCAAACAGGTGAGCTATCTCGACTTCGGCCTGCCCGAGTATTATGCGCGCCTGCTTCTCGCGCGAGGCCTGCGCCTCGCGCGACATCGCATCTTGCAGCGCGTCGGGTATGATCACGTCGCGCATTTCGACAGATTGCACGGTCACGCCCCAGGGGTTCGACCGCTCGTCAATAAGCTGCTGCAACTCTTCCTCTATGCGTTCTCGCCCTCTCAAAAGCTCCGTGAGCGACGTGCGGCCAATGATGTCGCGCAGCGCAGTCTGCGCCGCCCAGCTTACAGCCTGCGGGTAGTCTTGAACTTCGAGCGCAGCCTTCTCAGGGTCATAGACCATCCAGAAGAGCACAGCGTCTACGTTGACAGGGACAGTGTCTGAGGTGAGCGTCTGCTCTGCCGCGAAGCTTGTAGTTATGATTCGCTGGTCTATCCATGCAGAGATTGTATCAATAAAAGGGATTATCCAGAAAAGCCCGGGCCCTCTGAGCCCTGCGTACCGGCCAAGCCGCAGGATAATGGCACGCTCCCATTGCTTTGCTACCTTCGGCGTTTGCGCGAGAAGCAGTCCGACAATACAGCCTGCTATCACCCCGATGGGATTGTTCAACATTAATGTCGGCACGAGTCCGATTATTAATGGGAGTAAGAAAGCCATCGCAGCTACGATATTCACTCGCGGGGCGTTAGAGGTGGAGAGCGACGACTTTGACTGAGTCAACGAATTTTGTATGGGCTGATTGATGTTTGCCATGTTTTTTACTTCTCCTTTTCGAGCCTGCCTCTGAGATGCTCAACAACTTCTTCGGGCGTGAAGCCGAGACTGGCGGCCTGGTCGAGAAATTGGTCTTCGATTTCGCACAACTCAGGTTTGCGGTCAGCCTTGCGCGCCGCCTCGAAGTGCTGCGCTCGCACAAAAGTTCCTACTCCGCGCCGCGTCTCGACCACCCCGGCACGCTCAAGCTCTGCGTATACCTTGGCCACAGTGTTGGCGTTGATACGCAGGTCTACGGCGAGTTGCCGCACAGTGGGCAACTGATCGCCCGCACGCAACTTGCCCGTAGCTATGGCGAATCGTATCGAACGCTCAAGCTGGTGATAGAGCGGTGTCGGGTGCCGCGCGTCTATGTTGAATGCTACGCTCATGTTTTTCCATTGTACTAATACAATAGTACAATGGAAATTTCAAATGTCAAGTAAGCCTTAAATCGAGGTTGAGAGGCTGGAAGGTAAAGCGTGCCGCGAAGCGCGCGAAGGAATTGGGTTCTGCGCGCTTTGCGGTCTGTTTTTGACTTTGAACGCGGACGATTGAGAAACCAGCTTCTGAGAAACCAGCTTCAGGCGGCTTTCTTCATTGCGTGCTTTTCAGTCGTCTCTTCACCGGCCACCATCGAATAGGCAATGCCTGCAAGCGCTGCGCCGACTATTGGAGCGAGCCAGAAAAGCCATAACTGCATGAGCGCCAAATCGCCGACAAAGATCGCGGGGCCTGTGCTGCGCGCGGGATTTACGGATGTATTGGTGACGGGAATGCTGATCAGATGAATCAACGTCAGCCCCAGTCCAATCGCTATCGGCGCAAACCCCTGCGGCGCTCGCTTGTCGGTCGAGCCGAGAATTATCAGCAAGAACATGAAGGTCATTACTACTTCGATGACCAGCGCGGCTGCCAGCGAATAGCCTCCGGGCGAATGATCGCCGTATCCGTTTGAAGCGAGGCCGCCGCTTAAACTGAATCCCGACTTCCCGCTCGCAATCAGGTAAAGTATACCTGCGCCCGCAATCGCGCCCAGCACTTGAGCAATGATGTAGTGTGGCAGTTCTTTCGCGGGGAAACGTTTTGCCACGCACAGGCCGATTGAAACAGCAGGATTCAAATGGCAACCGGAAACGTGGCCGATTGCATAAGCCATTGTCAGCACAGTCAGGCCGAAAGCAAAAGAGACGCCTACGAAACCGATTCCGAGTTGCGTGCTTCCATCCAGGTACTTCGCCGCAAGCACCGCGCTGCCGCACCCGCCAAGTACCAGCCAGAAAGTGCCGATAAACTCCGCCGCTGCTCGTTTAGAGATTGGCATAAGAAGCTCCTTTCGATGTCATTCGGATTACAGGGATGATGCGTAGAGTAATACTCCTTATCGGCAGAAAAGTCACGCGCAAATTGATACCGAAGGTTTCATCAAGGTTTCATCTCAGAAACTGTTTTATGAAGTAGCTCCTACGGAGCGACCTGTCTATAGCAGCAGTCAAGCCATAGATCTGTAGCTCCGTAGGAACGACCTCTGAATCAACAGGTCGTTCCTACGGAGCTACAGAAATGCTTCTCTCAGTTGTTCTATCGACAGGTCGTCCCTAACGGGACTTCTCAATCAACCTCTCAGGCACTTGCGTTCAAAGCGTCGCTACTTTGTAACTTTGAGCCAGCGCTCGCGCACTTTCATTTGCTCGGCGTTTGCGGCGGGCATTTCGGAAATTTTGTAGCCCGCCTGTTCTTCCCCTTCGACCTTCATCTCAACCGTTTTACTTTCGCTCTTGCGTGTGAGGTTTATCTTCACCATCTGTCCCATCTTTTTAGCGAGCAACTCAAATATGGCCTGAAATCCTCTGCGAACTTCGATGCCGTCAAACGACATCAACACATCGCCCGCTTCAATTCCCGCCACCGCAGCCGAAGAGTCCGGGTGAACGCGCGTCACTTGAATGTTGCCGTCAGCCGCGACCGTTACCTCTACGCCCAGCTCGGGCTGTTGCCTGACAGACTTTTCTGCCTTGTAGCCCGCGTAACCGAAAATCTGATCATAAGGCGGAACCTCAACTCCCCAAACATATCGCTTATAGAAATCGTGATAGTCGCGCTTCGTCAGACGGTTGATAACCGAGATCATATCTTCAGTCGAAAACCCTTTGCCCTTTTTGTAGAAGTCCAGATAAAGCGTTCGCATTACGTCGTCGAGACCCGCCTGGCCTGCCGTGTCGTGAATGATCGAAAGGTCGAGCAGCGCGCCAAGATTCTGTCCCTGCGTGTAATAAGAAATTCCAAAAGCGACGGGTGTGTCGTAGCCCAGCCAGGTTGACGTTGAAGCGTTCGCGGGCGAGGTGTAATTGCGCACGTCGTTGCCTTCGACTCCGCTGACCGCTCCTTCGACGCTCTGCAAAAACTGCTCGCGCGAGCGAATACCTGCGCGATAGAGCGCGATGCTGCCATAGTAATTCGTGAAGCCTTCCGATACCCACAACAGCGGCGTCTCGTTTTCGCGCGAGTAATCGTAAGGCCACATCTCGATTGGGCGGATTCGCTTGACGTTCCACAGGTGGAAGAACTCATGCGAGGCAGTTCCTATCAGCGCGTCCGGCGTAGCGAACTCGGCGGGCGGAGCGAATGCGACGAACGAGTTCAAATGTTCGAGCGCGCCACCGGCATTCGATTCCGGCCTCGCGAAGAAATAAAAATAAACGTACTTGTCGCAAGGCAGTTCGCCGAAGATGTCGCGCTGCGTCAAGGCCATCTTCGTCAGCATCTCTGTGAATTTATCAGCCTTCTCTTTCGAGAACCTGCCTGCCGGATTCGCTACGAAGTAGTGAGGCTTGCCCGCGACTTCAAATCTGGTGACATCAAAATTGCCCATCTCTGTCGGCGCGTCAACAAGCGTGTCATAGTCGGAAGCCAAAAATGTTTTCTGATCGTCTGTCTCTTTCAGCGCCGAAATTATTTTCCAACCCTCAGGAAGTTCAAAGCGAACCGTGCTTGGCTCGTTGCGATGACCTTCTGCCATCAGGAACAACTCTATGCCTGTGAAGAATGCATAGTCTTTTGCGATCTTCGCCTGATTGAGCGCAAGTATGTCCGCGCGATAATCGTATTCGATTTTGATTTGATCAATGCCTTTCGTGTCCACGCGCCACGTCTGCTTGCGCGTCATCACAGGTTGAAGGCGCGCGCCCTTGCCGTCTGTGATCTTGAATCGCAAGATGTTCTTCGCATAGTTTTCGACCGTGTACCATCCGGGCGTCCAGGTCGGAAGCGAAAGCAATAATTGAGGCTCACGGATGTTTTTCACATCGGTTGTAATGTGAAAGATCTGATCCTGAGGGTCACGAAGCGCGACAGTGTAATCCATGCGAAACTGGTTCGCCTGGCCGAATGCCGAAGGCGCTGCGACCGCGATGAACCAGATGGATAACGAGAGAATAAATGCGCGTGAAAGTTTTTGTTTAATCATCGTCTTATGCTCAACCTTTTTATCGTCGGAGAATCTATCGTTGATTTTACGTCTCTGCGGCGTGCGCTTCCTTAACGTCGAAAGTCTTCATTGCCAGAATCGTTGCCGCCGAAATGAAGCCGCAAACGAATGCGCTGCTCCATAATGCGGTGGCTCCAAAACGTTCGAGGACAGCAATGCCAATCCACGGGCCGATCAGGAAAGCCACGCTGAAGCTCATAACGTAAAGACCTGAGTAAACGCCGCGCTGTTCGGCAGGCGTTATGTCAGCCACGAAGGCGGAACTGCTCGGAAAGATTATCATCTCGCCGAAAGACCAGATGAATACCGTAGCTGCTATCGTCCAACCGTTCGATGCAAACACAAGCGCGCCGAATCCTACGCCCGTAAGCAAAGCGCCTAATGCGACTGCGCGTTTGTGAGACCAGTGAGCCATCGCCATATTCAAGGGCACTTCAATTAATATGATGAGAACGGTATTGATCGTCAACAGCAATCCATAAAGTGATTCTGAAAAGCCCAGATCGCGCACTACAAACAATGGCATCGCCCCCTGAGTCTGAAAGAATATGATCTCGACCGGGATCATCAAAGCAAGAAACAAGAGGAAACGGCGATCAGCAAGCACGCTTAATCGTTTCGCAGTCGCGCCCGAATCGCTTTGCGGCTTTATTTCAAGCGATGCTTCTTCCTGCTTCGCAGACCATCGAGTAAAGAAGAGCACTACGCCTGCAATGATCGAGGTCACGCCATCAACGATGAACAATGATAAAAACGATGCTTCCGCAAGAAAGCCTCCGACTACTGGCCCTATGCTCATGCCGATATTGATCGCAAGCCGGGTGAGCGAGAAAGCAGCTTTGCGTTGATCTGATGAAACGGCTTCGCTGATGATAGACATGCTCGCAGGGCGAAACGCTTCGTTGATGATAGCCCACAAGATCGTAATCGCTGAAACAGATACAAAGCCGCGCGCGAAGGGGAAAGCGAAAAGAGCCACGCCTGAAAAAAGCAGCGACGTTTTCATTACGCGAAGCGAGCCGATAAGGTCACAAAGTTTTCCCGCCAGCGGCGCTGTAATAAGCGCGCCCAGCCCATAAAAGACCAGAACCAGACCTGCTTGCTGCGGCGAGAGGTTAAGGCTTTTTGTGAGATAAAGCACAAGGAAGGGAAGAACCATTGTTCCTGCCCGGTTGATGAGCGTGACGATGGATAAGACCCACACTTCTCTGGGTAGACTGCCCAAACCGCGCCAAGGATTCATATGAAATTAGTTCTCCGTGCCCAAGAGGGATTCACCGCAGAGGCGCAGAGATCACGCAGAGGATGCGCAGAGGTTTTATTCTTTCTCTGCGCCCCCTCTGTGTCCTCTGCGCCTCTGCGGTGAATAATCATTTGCATAAAAGCAACTCAACCGGCGAATGGCACGCCAGCCCTGTGCGCGTGCTCGCGAATTTTATCCACGATATCAATGGCAAGCGCGAGCGCGCGACGACCTTCAGCGCCGCTCACCTGTACAGGAGCGCCCGCGACGGCTCTGAGAAACGATGTTATTTCGAGCCGCAGCGGTTCGTCGCGCTCGGCTGCAAGCAATCGGCTATCGAATGACAGCTTACCTGTTCGGTCGGGCTTCACTGCAACTGTGGCGGCTTCCTGCGTCGCGTAATCAACCGAAACATATTCGTGCGGTTGAAAGAATCTGAGCTTTCGCACGCGCTCCGACGAGACGCGGCTTGCCGTAAGGTTGGCCACCGAGCCGTTTTGAAATTCGATGCGCGCGTTTGCGATGTCAATTCGCGGCGTGAGAATCGGCACGCCCGCCGCTCGCACTTCCAGCACTTCGCTTTCAACGAACGACAACACTACGTCAATGTCGTGAATCATCAAGTCCATCACTACATCTATGTCGAGGCTGCGTGGCGTGAAGACGCTCAAACGGTGCGCTTCAAAAAATCGCGGCTGAGTTGCGATCAGACGGGCGGCAATCACAGCCGGGTTGAATCGTTCGAGATGTCCGACTTGAAGAACTGTGTTGGTGCGCTCTGCTGCGCGAATCATTTCATCGGCTTCTTCGAGCGTGCGAGCAATCGGCTTTTCAACCAGAACCGCTATCCGCGCGTCGAGCAACTCGCATGCGATTTCTGCGTGCGAGACGGTCGGAACGGCAAGGCTCACCGCGTCCACTTTTCCGATCATCTCTCTGTAGTCGGAAAAGAACTCTGCGCCGCAACCATCGGCCACAGGCTTTCCGTGCGATTCGTTAATGTCGCAGACTGCAACCAGTCGCGCAGCATCGCTTTGTGAATAGATGCGCGCGTGCTCGCGCCCGAAATGACCCGCACCTATCACGCCAACTCTAATCATCTATGCTTACTCCATCCTGAGAGCGCTGCGCTCCCGGCTTTACTTGACCCAATCTCGACGGCTGCCTACACTGAACCGTCAACACACTGACAAAGCAGAAATGATAGTGGAACCATCACGCGCTGCCAAGCAACGGCCATACACTTTGCTGGCCCTCACTCTGTTTGCCGTCGTTATCTTCTCTTTTGGATTAGGCCACCTCGCGCTCGTTGGCCCGGACGAGCCGCGATATTCGGAAGTCGCGCGCGAGATGTTTGCGACCGGCGATTACATCTCTCCGCGACTGTGCGGTTGTTTGTGGTTTGAAAAGCCCGCGCTGTCATACTGGCTGGCTGCCGCGTCTTATCACCTATTCGGCGTGAGCGAATTCGCCGCGCGCTTTCCGTCGGTCATCGCTGCAATCTTGACGATGGTGTTTATCTACTACGCCCTAAAGCGCGCGGTACGGGAGCGCGTAGCCTTCGCTGCTTCGATTGCCTTTGTGACGAGCGGGCTGGTCATAGCTTACGCGCGCGTCGCTACGCCTGACATATTGCTTACGGCGGCGATGAGCATCGCTCTGCTTTCAGGTTATCTCGCACGCGAATCGAGCGTGCGAGCGCGAACCGCGCACTGGATGTTGTGTTTCGCGGCGATGGGAGCGGCTGTGCTTGCTAAAGGTCTTGTAGGCATCGCGCTTGTGGTCGCGATTTTTGCTGTCTATTTCGCAGTGATGCGACAAACGCAATTCATCCGATGGCAGGAAGCTTTGGCAGGCATAGCAGTCTTTCTCGTTATAGCAGGCACGTGGTACGCGCCGGTCATGCTCCAGGCATGGTTGGGGCTTCATTGAAGAGTTCTTCATCCGGCATCATTTTCAACGCTACATGTCGAACGAGTTCGGACATCCGCAGCCTTTCTATTTTTTCTTCGTTATTGCAATCGCAGGCGTCGCGCCCTGGTCGTTCTTCTTGATGCCTGCGGCGGCGCGGCTTAGATCGCTCAAGCCCGGAAGCCGTGGGCTTGACGGGCTGCTCGTGTTTGCGTGGATATGGGTCGCGGTGCCGCTTTTGTTCTTTTCGGCTTCGGGGTCGAAACTGCCCGGCTACATCTTGCCGATCTTTCCTGCACTCGCAATCATAATCGGCGCAGAGCTTGAGCGATTCATCAGCGGCGAGCGAAGCGTCTTGTTGAGTGCAGCCGCATGGTTGACTGCCTTAATGCTTTTGATAATCGGAGCAGGCTTTGTCGTTTACTTAATGCGCGAACAAATCGGCGCAAGCGGATGGCATTCGATCCTTTTCGGCTTACCGTTGGCGTTTGCTGCAATAGCTATTGCTGTGCTCGCCAAAAAGAGAAGACAGGCTTTTGTGACCAGTGTGGCGGCTGTGATGTTAAGTATTATTCTTGGAGCGGCGATTTTGCTGCTGCCAACGCTCAGCGATAAGTTAACCCTGAAATCGCTTTCACTGGAGGCCGCCGCCGCGCTCAGGCCAGCAGAGCGAATCACGTTCTACATCAAAAAAGAGTTCGCGCCGGTCTTTTATGCCGAAGGTCGAGTGCTCTGCGGAGGCGAGGATAGCGATATTCTCAACGCGCTTAGCGAGGACATACTGGCTGACGCGCTCCGCAATGAATCGAGCCTGATCGTCATCACTACATCTAATTGGCGTAAAGGATTGGAAAGCGATCCGAGATTTGCGATTGAATTGCTTGCGACTCAAGGCGACGCGCTGGCATTCAGAGTGTGGCTTACTAAATATTGAGTTTCAAATCTCTAATTTGAGATTTGAAACTCAATATTTCTGACCTCTATCTCTTCTTTCCTTGAGAAGGTTTTTCAGAAGCAAGAGGAATAGCCTGTTGGAAGAACGCCACTACGCGCGCATCATATTCTGAAGATGCCTTTTCGTAGAGGCGATCCATGCGCGAGCGTTCAACTTCGACGAGTTCTTTCGCGCTTTTCGTCGCGTTGTACAAATCTCGCGTCATCGTATCGTACACGCCCGTATCTTTTGATGTGATGAAAAGAAATCGGCGGCCTGCGCCTGTTGACACGGATTCAATCGCAGGCGCGGTGTCTTCGCGTCTCAGTAAATACATTTGCATGGCCAGTTCGCTCAAATGGTTCGTCCAACTCGAATCAACCAGACGGTTGCCCAGCGAATTGCTTCCGACAATTGTTTTCAATCGAGAGTTGATAAAGTGGGCCACATCCGGGTAAACCGAATCAACCGCGACGGCTTTGACCATAGGGTCTTGCGCTGATGCTACCAGCGAGACGTAACCTCCGAGGTCAACTCCGTACAATCCCACTCGACCGTCGAGAAGCAACTGACCGCTTTCGTTCTTGCGCTCTTTGAGGAATTTGATTGCCGAGAGCAAATCGTCCTTCTCGTATGTTCCAAGCCCTGACCATTTCACGGGACTTTCGCCGTGCCCGCGCATGTCGTAAACAAGCACGTGATAACCCGCTTTCCACAACTCAAAAGAGAGCGTCAATAACTCTGACCGGTTCGAGCCGTAGCCGTGACTGAGAACGATTGCAGGCGCAGCTTTGTCGCGGCTCAAGAACCACCCCACGGCTTGTGTCGAATCGGAGTTATTCCATTTCTCTTCGTACCACATGGGCTTTTGCATTATTATCTGGAAATCGCGCGGCGAGCCGTACAATTGAGTAACCGGCGGATGAGCCAGACGATGAATCATGTAAAAAGCGAGTGCGCCGATACCCACAACCAGAACAAGCACCGCAGGAATGAATACCCATAATACGCGCTTGAGCGTAGCGCGATGTTTTTTTGAAAAGATCATAACGGTAGACCAATCGGGGCAGGGTGAACCGGAAGGGGCATCAGTAATGGATGGAATTGACTGCGAACAGAGTATAACTTACGCGCAGCGATTTTCAATAGTTATGTCAGCGCCCGCAAACGCTTCATTGACAGCCTTGCAGGTGCTTTCGTAAACTCAAATTTCAACAGACCAGGGGGCCACAGATTTGATAGCGAAACTCACCGGCAAGCTCGATCAAAAACAACCCAACACAATAATCATAGACGTTGGCGGCGTGGGTTACGAAGTCATCATTCCCGTCTCGACCTTTTACGAGTTGGGCGAGCCGGGATCAAATGTATCGCTCAAGATTCATACCAACGTCAGAGAAGATGCGATACAACTGTTCGGCTTCTGGACTGCTCGCGAGAAGGAGCTTTTTCTGCGATTGACGAGCGTGAGCGGCATAGGGCCGAAGCTCGCCATCACGATGCTTTCAGGGATGGCCGCCGCCGAATTGATTTCAGCAATCAGGAACAATGACATTGCGCGGCTCACAACTGTACCCGGCGTGGGGCGAAAGACCGCCGAGCGCCTTGTGGTCGAGTTGCGCGACAAGCTTGCGAAGATGACCTTTGATGAGGGCGAGCCGGAGTTCGTCGCCGCGCATGCAGCCGGAAGCGATGAAGAAGCGATACGCGAAGACACAACGGCGGCGCTGATGTCGCTCGGCTATCCGAAGGCTGTCGCGGAAAAGGCCGTTGCCTCTGCCTTGCGAGAAGAAGGAACGCGCACAATCCAAGCCGTACTCAAGCGCGCGCTCAAGCGACTTTCTCGTTAAGTCCAGTTGTTACGCGCGTTAGAATTTGAGATGAAAAATATAATCATTTCAGGGGCGATTGTGATTGATTTTTCGAGGTAGCTCTCATATAATCGCGCACGTTTGAATGTAGAGATCCCCACTCTAAAGTCAGGTCACTGAGAAATAAACAGGGAATTTAGCTTAGTGTCAGCAGAATCGGCGAACCTTAATCTTGCACCCTGCCCGTCATGCGGCGGCACCGGCTGGGAACTGGTCGAAGGCCGTGGCGTTCGTCCCTGCCCGTGCAAAAAGAGCGAGCGCGCCGATGTGCTGCTTGCTCAGGCGCAGATTCCCACTCGCTTCACTCACTGTGTTCTGGAAAATTTTGATTTGATTCAGCCGTCGCTTCATCGCGCGATGATGACCACTAAGAAATTTGTCGAAGAGTACCCGCTGGTTGATGTCGGTTTGTTGTATCTGGGCAGGTGCGGGGTAGGGAAGACGCATCTGGCAGTTGCCGCTCTGAAAGAGTTGATCAAAAAAGGCATCAACGGACTCTTTTATGATTTCCGCGACTTGCTCAAAGAGATTCAGGATAGTTACAACCCGAACACACGCACATCGGAGTTGAAAATACTTTCTCCCGTGTTTGAAGCCGAAGTGCTCGTGCTTGATGAACTGGGCGCGTCGAAGCCTACAGAGTGGGTGCAAGAGACGATGACTCACATTATCAACAAGCGATATAACGAAAAGAAGGTCACAATATTCACTTCGAACTACCTTGATATGCCCATCGGCACTTCCTATGACGAATCGCTCACAGACCGCGTAGGCGTGCGGCTGCGCTCGCGTCTGCACGAGATGTGCAGGCAGATACTTATGGAAGGCGACGATTACCGCGAATTGATTAAGAACCGTCGTGGCGGTCGCTTCTCGTCTTAACTCAAACCAACTAAATCAACTTTATTGACGAACGCAAGCTCTGAGCATTAATGTAGCTGTGCTCGCTTCTATGCAGGTTGCATCGAAATTCAATTGAGAAAGGCCGAAAACATGTCTGTTACGCTGCGCCCGACGCGCCCGGATGACGAGTCTTTTTTGTATGATCTCTACTGTAGCACGCGCAGTGAAGACCTGACTGCGGGAGATTGGGATTCGCCTCAGCAGCAGATGTTGCTCAAGATGCAGTTTATCGGGCAGCAGCATTCTTACAGAGCACAGTACCCCCGCGCCGACCATGACATCATTCTTCTCGATGGCCTCGCGATTGGGAGGGTGATGGTCGAGCGCGGCGACCACGAGATTCGCGGCGTTGACATAGCTTTGCTGCCTGCTTATCGAAGCGCGGGAGTTGGAGGCGTCATAATTCAAGACTTGCTCGATGAGGCTCGTCGCGCAGGTAAGCCCTTCCGAATTCAGGTCGTCCGAACCAATCGCGCAAGGCGACTTTACGACCGACTTGGATTTCGCGAGATAGGCGACACCGGCACACATTACGTCATGGAGTGGACTGCGGACGAATCTGTCCGTTCTTGATTCGAGGTTCTCGATAATGCTTGAAACTTTTACAATGCAAACCTTCTCCGAACATTTGAACACCAGTTTTCGGATTCACTTTGATGAGTCCGAGGTGATTGAAGCGCAACTGATCGAGGTTACAGATAACGGCACGACGTCATACCAGGAACAATTCTCATTGCTCTTTCGCACTCCGCGCGACCGCCCTCCGCGACAGGGGCTGTACAAAATCGAGCACGAAAAACTTGGAGAGTTCGAACTGCTTCTAGTCCCTGTCAGATCGGATAAGCAGGGCCTGAATTACGAATCGGTCTTCAATCGTTTAATTGAGGGCGAATAAACGATGTCCATCTATGACAGCAGGCTAGTGGCTTTGCGCCCCGCGCTGGAAGAAGATGAAGCGTTCCTGCTTGAAGTTTATGCAGACACGCGCTCTGATGAGATGACCCAGACCGGGTGGGATGACGGCCAACAGCAAGCATTTCTCAAGTTGCAATTCGTCGCGCAGCAGCAGCATTACCGCACTTATTACCCTCAAGGCGAGCACAGCCTTATCCTCTTGAACGAAAAGCCTGCGGGTCGCCTCTACGTTGCCAGATCGCTTGAAGAGATTCGCATACTCGACATTGCGCTGCTGGCCGAGCATCGCAATAAAGGCATCGGAACGCGCATCATTAAAGACCTGATGGCCGAGTCTAAAAAGACCGGCAAGCCAGTCCGCATTTACGTTGAAAACTTCAATCGTGCGCTTCGCCTCTTTGAAAGAATGGGCTTCTTACCGGTCGAGGAAAGAGGATTTTATTACCTGATGCAGTGGCAGCAATCAATCGCCGAATAACTGTAAAGCTGCAATTCGACAATACCGAATCGCGGGACGAAGATTCAGATAGAAAAATCTTCGTCCCGCGAAAAGCGGTTGATATCGGCTTAGACCAGTGAAGAAACTACTTATTTTGAATCCTTCGTTCCTGATTCGCGCAGCCGGTTGAAAATGGCTTCATACCGCATGCCTTTCGGCGTCTTAACAGGAACGATGAAAAGAGGAAAGACACCCATCTTTTCATGCTCGAACAAGTAGCTTGCTTGCGGGAGTTCCACATCGGAAGAAAACAGGAGTGAAAAACCGTATGTCCGCCCGGATCTTTCTATCACTTTGACCTCTACCAGTTCCACCTTATGCTCGGTCAACGCATCCGTACGAATCAAGAAGCTTGTGTTGATGTATTCTTCGAAAGCCGAGGCCGTGATGTAATTCAGCAAATCCGTATTGATAAAAGGCGTGTTGCTGGAATCTGCTTTCCCGTCACCGGCTTTCTGTCCGAAAGCGTTGCTAGTTGCTACTGTGGTGATGCTTGCGATTATCCCCGTACTTAAAAAAACTCTTCGTGTTAGCGTCATCTGATCATCCCCTTGCCAAATTTGCCGACTAGTGTATGAATAATACACAGAATTATCAACTCTAATTTGCCTCTATTGCGGCGGGTGATTTACAGCACTTATACGGCTTGACTTAACCGCCGCCAAATCATAGAATTGCGCTCGTGCCCTCGGTTTGTAACATTGTATTCGGCGCTTACGGCGATTTGGGAATGAGTGTATTGATGTAGCGTAAACCACTTATTTTGCGGTATTTATGCTACAAAACGCATGACCTGACAGATTGTGCTATTTCATACACGCAACACGCTATGAGTCGTCAGTTTCAGAAAGCGGGCATTAGAAGCGAGAACAGCCGTTCGCCCGTTTCACGCCTCTTAGGTTAGTGAAGGTTGCACCCTCTATTTCGGTAACGGCAGACTCGTAAAAGCAGTAACTAAATCCATTAAGGAGGAAAGACTGATGTCAGAACCATATCTGGGGATGATAATAATAGTCCCCTATAATTTTGCACCGCGTGGGTGGGCATTCTGCAACGGGCAGATTCTACCTATAGCACAGAACACAGCTCTGTTTTCGCTTCTCGGCACAACGTTTGGCGGAAACGGGCAAACGACATTTGCATTGCCTGATTTGCGAGGCCGTGTGTCGAATAGCTCAGGTCAAGGCCCGGGCCTGTCGAGCTACGACCTGGGACAGGTGGGTGGCGTAGAGGCCGCGACTATGACCATAAACCAGATGCCTATGCATAACCATCAAGTCGCATGTTTGTCGGACGAAGCTACTTCACCAACGCCAAAGACCAACTTCCATGCGAACACGACTGTTCCTACCGATGCCAATGCCTTTACCTACGCTGCGAACGCTAATAATCTCATGGCTCCGACTGCGATCACCAATACGGGAGGCAGTCAGCCATTTTCGCTCTTACAGCCTTACCTGACGCTAAACTATTGCATAGCTCTGGAAGGCATATTCCCAAGCAGAAACTAAGCGCCGCACATAAGAGCGCTATCACCGCTATTCAGCCGCAGGCCAAATATGGCCCATAGTCCCGAATGATGGGAGCACATGTGCTCCCATCATCCTTGCTGCCGATCAGTCAAGTAAATTGTTTGAAAAGGAGAAAATAGCCGTATGCGTTATTCAGTAAAACGAATGAGATACATTACTATTCTATGTTTGGGGTTAGTGGGATTGGCTACTTTGCTTATGCCTAGAATGCCAAGTGCCGCATCTTCGACGCAACACGCTCAATCAAAACTTAGTTCGGCTGTAAACAAAACCCACAGTGCGTTAGCGCAGGCCAGGGCAAAGCAGCAGGCTCATCCTGATAGTGAAACAGCCCGCGCAGCAACGGAAGCTTTTAAGGCGTACAGATCTGCCGTTGATGACCGTTGCACAGAAATCGAAGTCAGGTTTATCGAACTGGCTAAGTTACGCAAACAGATCGGCAATACGGATGCGCTAGAAGCTGAGGAGGCTGCGCTGGAAAAGGAGTTCCGGGAACTTAAGAACTCTTTAATCGAGAATTATCAAATTCAACCAGAAACACTGAAGGTGAAAAAATCTCCAGTTCAATTAGATGCATTTGCTCAATTCTGCAACGCATCATCAATAACGATCAATGCAGCGGGGCTAGCAAGCCCGTATCCATCAGACATAGCAGTATCGGGACAAACAGGATTGGTAACAGGCGTGACCGTCACGCTCAACAACTTGAGCCACACTCGCCCGGATGACATAGACATATTGCTAGTAGCACCGGGAGGCCAGAACGCCATCATCATGTCAGATGTTGGAGGCAGCCTGGTTGCAAGCAATGTCAACTTGACGTTGGATGACGCGGCGGCCAGCAGCCTGCCCGACTCAGGGCCGCTCGTAAGTGGCACGTTCAAACCGACCAACGCCGGAGGGGTAGATATATTTCCCGCTCCCGCGCCTCCGCTGTCAGGAGCAAGCACATTGAGCGTGTTCAACGGAATAAGCCCGAACGGGACATGGAGTCTCTACATAAGAGATGACACGGGGCTTGAAGCCGGAAGCCTCGCGGGCGGGTGGTGTCTGAACATAACAACAGAAGACGTAACGCCGTGCACCTTGACGTGCCCATCGGATGTGACGCAACCGGCTGACGTGGGGCAGTGCGGAGCGGTGGTTAGTTATCCGGCTCCGACATCGAGCGGGGCTTGCGGAACGGTGACCTGCTCGCCCACATCAGGGTCATTCTTCCCGCTAGGGACTACGCCTGTGACGTGCTCGTCTGCTAGTGGCGCAACTTGCAGCTTTAACGTTACGGTTACTGGGACTTGCAATACTTCCAATCCCTGTAATCCGACAGCAATAACGATCAATGCAGCGGGAATAGCAACCCCGTATCCATCAGACATAGCAGTATCGGGACAAGTAGGATTGATAACAAGCGTGACCGTCACGCTCAACAACTTGAGCCACACCTTCCCAGATGACATAGACATATTGCTAGTAGGGCCGGGAGGCCAGAACGCCATCATCATGTCAGATGTTGGAGGCAGCACGCCTGTAACCGGTGTGAACTTGACGTTGGACGATGCGGCAGCAAGCAATCTGCCCGACACCGGGCCGCTCGTAAGCGGCACGTTCAAACCGACCAACGCCGGAGGAGTAGATATATTCCCCGCACCCGCGCCAACGCCGTCAGGCGGAAGCGCATTGAACGTGTTCAACGGCACAAGCCCGAACGGGACGTGGAGTCTCTACATAAGAGATGACACGGGCACCGAAGCTGGAAGCCTTGCGGGCGGATGGTGTCTGAACATAATGACGCAAGAAGTGGCACCGTGCGTGTTGACGTGCCCGTCGGATATAACGCAAGCGGCTGGTATGGGGCAGTGCGGAGCGGCGATAACTTATCCGGCTCCGACATCGAGCGGGACGTGCGGGACGGTGACCTGCTCTCCTGCATCAGGGTCATTCTTCCTGATAGGCACGACGATTGTTACTTGCTCATCCGCTACGGGTGCAACTTGTAGCTTCAATGTGACCGTAACAGGCACATGCCCCGGCGGCTGCAATCCCGATCCTATTACGATCAACGATGCTGGAGTGGCAACTCCGTATCCGTCATCACTGGCAGTTTCGGGATTAACAGGAGTAGTCAGTAACGTGACGGTGACGCTCAACAACTTGAGCCACACCGTCCCGGATGACATAGACATATTGCTGGTAGGGCCGGGAGGCCAGAACGCGATCCTCATGTCAGACGTTGGAGGCAGCATAGCTGTAACCGGTGTGACGTTGACATTGAACGACGCGGCGGTAAACAGCCTGCCCGACTCAGGGCCGCTCGTGACTGGCACGTTCAAACCGACCAACGCCGGGGGAGTAGATGTGTTCCCACCGCCAGCGCCTGTGCCATCAGGTGGAAGCGCGTTGAGCGTGTTCAACGGCACAAGCCCGAACGGGACGTGGAGTCTTTACATACGAGATGACACGGGAACCCAAGCTGGAAGCCTCGCGGGCGGATGGTGCTTGGATATAACCACCGTGCAAAATTGCGAGATCACCTGTCCGGCAAATCAAACCGTATCCAACGATCCGAACCAGTGCGGAGCGGTGGTGAATTATCCGCCTCCGACTACGACAGAATCTTGCGGGACAGTGACCTGTTCACCGCTTTCGGGGGCATTCTTCCCCGTTGGCACTACGACTGTTACCTGCACGACTCAATCAGGGCCGAGTTGCTCGTTCACTGTGACGGTCAACGATACGCAAGCGCCGACAATAACTTGCCCGGCAAATATCACCAAATCGAACGATGCAGATCAATGCGGAGCAGTGGTGACTTATCCGCCTCCGACAGTGAGCGATAACTGTCCGGGCGTAGGAACTCCATCGTGCACCCCGCCTTCGGGTTCGTTCTTCCCGAAAGGTACGACGCCCGTCAATTGCACGGTCACAGACGCGTCGGGCAATCCGGGCAACTGCTCATTCAATGTAACGGTCAACGACACGCAACCACCTTCGCTCATGTGCCCGATGAACATCTCCCAGCCAAATACTCTTAATCAGTGTGGGGCTGTGGTGAATTATGATGCGCCGAAGGTGACCGATAATTGTCCGGGAGCTGGTGCTGCAACCTGCACCCCGCCTTCGGGTTCGTTCTTCCCGAAAGGCACAACTCCTGTGAATTGTACTGCCACGGATGCGTCGGGCAATTCGGCAGGCTGTTCGTTTACAGTAACGATTGTTGACACTCAGCCGCCTTCGATCACCTGCCCGGGAAACATCACAGTAACAGCGGCAACAGGTCAGACCTCAGCCGTCGTCACCTTCGCCCCGACTGTGTCGGACAACTGCCCGGGCGCTACGTTCGTCTGCGTCCCGGCTTCCGGCTCCTCTTTCCCGCTAGGCGTAACAAACGTTACCTGTACTGCCACTGATACATCAAGCAACCAGGCCAGTTGCACTTTCAAAGTAGCGGTATCCGGTACGTTCTTAATTGTTGGCGACAGCTTCCTCAGAGACGGCGCTGACAATACTAACGAAGGTGCAAACGAAAGGCTGCGCATTCAAGCTTCTGGCCATAACCGCGCGGTGGTCAAGTTCAACCTGTCAGGGGTTTCGACCACAGGGTTACAGTCAGCCACGCTCATCCTGAACATCGCCGAGAACTCTAACAATTGGGGCACCACGGGCCGACCGGTAGATGCTCATCGTCTGACTGTTGACTGGACAGAAGGCAACGGGCGCGTTGACTTCATGGTAGGAGGCGGGCCTCCTAATCGAGGGACAGGTGAGGGTGTGACGTGGGAGTGCGCGAAAGATTCCGACATATCTAATCACAATGACGATTGCCTCTCGCAGTGGAATGGAGGAATCTTTGCAGCAGCGACTGCGCCAAGCAATAACCACACAAACGGCCTGACCGGAGATGTGAGCTGGAACGTTACCACTGACGTTCAGGCGGGAGCTAATTTCGGCTGGCTGATAAAGAAGCAAGCCGAAGGACAGAACGGGCAGGTAAGGTATTACTCACGTGAAGGAGCAGCATTAGCAGGGAATCCGAATCTTGCGCCCCGGCTGGTGCTGGTCTATACGCCGTAATGCCTGTGGCAGATTCAAAGCGGTGAACATGCGAGATGTTCGCTCAAAGATAAAGACGTAACTCTTCGTGCAAATCTCGACTGCACGAAAGAAAGTTCTACGAAGGCTGGCTGCCACGCGCGGCCAGCCTCATTTTTTTGATGTGGATTGACGCGGGCAGAGCGACTCGCGTTGACACACGATTATTCAATCCCGTAGCATCAGATCGAAAAAAATAGTATTCACAGCGGCAATCCGATAACCGAAGGAGATAACGATGAGCGCACTCCCGATCATGATAGGCGTGCTTTGCGTGTTAGCCATCGCCTACCGCTACTACAGCGCATTTATCGCGGCGAAAGTGCTGGCGCTGGACGATTCGCGCGAAACGCCCGCTCATACAATGTATGATGGTCACAATTACTATCCGACTAATAAATGGGTTTTGTTCGGCCATCACTTCGCAGCCATCTCAGGCGCGGGGCCGCTCGTGGGGCCTGTGCTTGCCGCGCAGTTCGGTTTCCTGCCCGGTTTGTTGTGGCTCGTCATCGGCGTATGCATTGGCGGAGCCGTACATGATTTCATTATACTTGCATCATCCGTGCGAAGGCGCGGCAAATCGCTCGCCGAAATCGCGCGCTCAGAGATAAGCCCGATTTCGGGATTAGTCACAGGCATAGCGATTCTGTTTATCGTCATCATCGCGCTTGCGGGGCTTGGTCTCGTCGTGGTCAAGGCGCTCGGAGAAAGTCCCTGGGGCACGTTCACCGTCGGGTTCACGATTCCGCTCGCTCTCTTCATGGGGCTTTATATGTATCGCTTCCGCAAAGGCAAAATCCGTGAAGCGACTATCATCGGAGTGATCGGATTATTCATAGCAGTGATTCTGGGCGGGCGCATCGCCGAATCATCGCTTGCGCCGAGTTTCACTCTCTCTGAAACCACTATCACATATCTGATGGCCGGTTATGGTTTCATCGCGTCCGTTCTGCCCGTGTGGATGCTGCTTTGCCCGCGCGATTATCTAAGCTCGTTTATGAAGGTAGGCACCATAGCGTTCCTGATACTCGGAGTCATCTTTGTCGCGCCGCAGCTTCATATGCCGTCAACCACGCCGTTTGTCGCGGGCGGCGGCCCTATCATTCCCGGCAAGCTCTATCCATTCGTCTTTATCACGATTGCGTGCGGCGCTATTTCGGGCTTTCATGCGCTGATCAGTTCAGGCACTACGCCAAAGATGATTACCAAAGAGACGGATGCGCGAATGATAGGTTACGGCAGCATGTTGATGGAAGGGCTTGTCGGCGTGGTCGCGCTCATCGCCGCAACATCGCTGTTGCCCGGCGATTACTTTTCGATCAACGTAGATCGCGCGCGAACCGATTACAGCGCTTTTGTCGAAACGCACAGCACGGCAGAATTCGACCTGCACGAGCAGAAGCTTGAAGAACTGACACAGCAGACGGGCGAGAAGAATTTGCGCGGGCGAACGGGCGGCGCGGTGACGCTGGCAGTCGGAATCGCGCAGATATTTTCAGCGCTGCCCAAGATGGGCGGGCTGATGAAGTACTGGTATCACTTTGCGATAATGTTTGAAGCGCTCTTCATACTCACGACGATTGACACGGGCACTCGTGTCGCGCGTTTCATGCTCGGAGAGTTTTTGGGAAGATTCGATAAACGGCTCGAACGGCCCGACTGGGTGCCGGGCGCTGTGATAACTTCTGCGCTCATCGTAATCGGTTGGACTTATTTCATTCGCACGGGTTCTGTGTCAACGATCTGGCCGATGTTCGGCATCGCCAATCAACTGCTTGCCGCAATAGCTCTGTGCGTAGGCACGACGGTTATAATGAATTCCGGTCGCGCGAAATATGCGTGGGTTACTATCACGCCGCTTGCCTTCGTAGCCACGACAACACTCTATAGCCGGATGGCGCTCGATATTCGATAACTTTTTGAAAGAGGCGGCGAATCCTGAAACAGCTTTTCGCGGATACCTGAATACCGCGCTCACGGCCATCATGATGATTATGCGTGGTGATCGTTTTGATAGATTCCATCGTGCACTGGAGGCGCGCCATGCGAGGGCCTCTATCGGAGAAACATCCGGTCATGCAGGCGGGCGATTGACGTAGCGCGTGATTTTGACGAGAGCTTCCGACTGAGCGATTTCATCCAACACATAAACGTAATCGAAGCCTTCTCGATTGATCGTTCTCAGTGTATTAATAAGCAGGTCGTACTGCGCCCGCAAAGCGTCTTCGGGCACTACGCGGGTTCTTGCTCTGTTGCGCGCAAGGCACAGTTCGATTGGGATGTTGAAAACCAGAGCCGCAGCGTTGAACCCAAAGCTGCGAGCGATTTTAATCACAGGCTTTCGGTCTTCGCGTTTGAGGTTCGTGGCGTCGGTTACCGTAAGACGGCTCAGTCGCAATCGCTTCTCGATGATAAAGTACATCAGGTCGAAAGCGTGGCCTGATACTGATTGATCGGTCGGATCGTCAGACACCATTGAGCGGCAATCGTCAGAAGATACGATTTGAGTCTTTAGGAAATGCTTCGCCGCAAACGTAGACTTGCCGCACCCCGCCGGGCCGCACAACATCACTAGCGTATTTCGAGGTATAAGAATTGTCTGCAAATTCAAGTTGCGCGGTATCCGCCACTGGAACGGATGACGCGGCCCTCTTCTTCGAGCTTCTCAAGATGCGCGATGGTCGAGCGTTCGGCCAGTCCGTACATCGCGGGATTAACGTCTGTGTAAGCCGCTTCGACTATCTCGTGCGGCAACGCAGCACCCGCTTCGACCGCAGCCAGTATCTTGTTTTCGCGCATGGTGCGATGCTTGACATATTCTTCGAGCTTTCCCTGCGCGTAGCCAATCGCAGGGCCGTGCGCCGGAAAAAGCGACGACAGCTTTGGCAGCGCAAGCAAACGGTGAAGCGAATCGAAGTACTGAAGCATGTTCCCTTCAGGCGGATCAATCACAACCGTTCCAATGCCGACGACGAGGTCGCCCGTCAGTATAGCTCCGGTTATCTCTTCATAAAAGCAGACGTGGCCGCGCGTGTGCCCCGGCGTGTGAAGCGCGCGCAGTCTCCAGCCGGGGTCGCCTTCAAGCTCGATCAATTCGTTGTCTTCAATAAAGCGATCAACTTTAACCGAGTGCGCGATTCTTTCGGCTGTCAGCCGGTGCGCCGCGACAGGGACATTCAATCGCTTGCTTAGATAATTCACGCCGCCCGTGTGGTCTGGGTGATGATGAGTGATGAGAATTTCTCTCACCTTGCGGCCTTCACTAATCAGCGCGTCAATGAATACGTCAAGCTCTCGCTGTTCTTCTTCGTAAGGCGAAGCAGGATCGAGGATGACGACTTCATCGCCGCCGACTATGTAACAGTTCGTATGAGTGGCGGGCGGCAGCGTCGGAGTTTTGACAGGGAAGAGAAAAATGCCGGGACGAAATTCTATGCGCCGCACCATTCCGTGCCGAGCTTCGGGAGCAGCGGTCAGCCGTTCGGGCAATTCATCAACACGCTCGATGTTCGCCGCAAGCGTCTGGATGATGTGCAGCGTAGGCGGAGCCATGATGATCTCGCCACGCTTCCAAAGCGCGTAAGCTTCAGCGGGGCGTATCCATTCAGCCGTTTCAAGCTCGCCCGTTTCGACAATCGCTTCCTGTCCTTCGGGCAACCACGCGATGAAAAACCATGTATCGAATCTGCGCGGCGCGAACGGAGGCGTAACCCATCGGCCTGCTGGCTCAAAAGCCGAACCATGTTATTTCCAGATCGTCTTCTTCGAGAATCTGCCGAAAGCTTTTCGCCTCGCTTGCGAGCGCTTTGCGCTTTTCTGCGATTCGATCAGCAGAGAGCCTATCCGTGCCCTTAGCCAGCAGCAACCCTGTCTCTTCAAATATCTCGCGCACTGCGCACACGCGCATCGCCGCTTCATCGCCCGCACAACCGGTGACGGGAATGTCTGCGTCTTCTTTATCTAACTGGCCGCCGGGGAATGCGTGAAAGCCGCCCATGAACATCAGCTTAGGACTTCGCTTGACCCACAGCACTTTCGGGTCGTCGCGATCCTTGAGGATAATTATCGAGCCTGCATCTTTAGGTGTTATCGCCATAAAGGTCAATATAGCACGAAGTGAGACTTCTTTAGGAGGTGACCGGTTCATAGACCAATTGTATGCAGCGGAGGCCGCGCGAGAGTTTATTATGGTAAGCTGAGTACACGGCGCGGGCCGGGTGATGCGAGATGTTATAAGGCGATAGTAAATATTTAATCGGAGGAGCAACTTCAAATATGAAAAGAGGCAATTCTGTAAGCTTAGTCAAATTAGCTTTAATCTCGATTCTATTGACTGCTTTGACCGGCTCGGCTCTAGCATCAGGAATCAAGAAAAGAATCCGATTCCCACGGGGGGCTAATTCAACAACAATTAGTGGCTCGGTCGTTCGCGGCACGCAAGACAGGTATATCTTGGGAGCGAGGGAAGGGCAAACGATGACAGTGCAAATTAGATCATTAGAAGATAATGCGGTGTTTCAAATCTATTTGCCAGGAGAACAAGAGTCGCTTGAAGGAGCAGGAGAAGGAGACGATGCAAAAAGCTGGAGCGGGAAGATTCCGGTAACAATAGACTACGTCATTGTGGTGGGAGCAAGTCGTGGGAACGCGAGCTATAAGCTGGAAGTAAAGATACAGTAAGCACGCGTAAACGAAAGGAAAAGATTCATGAAAAATGGGCTTACTTCCGCCCTGCTTCTTATATTGTTTTGCGTATCTTCATCCGCATCTCTCTCCCAGAATCGTGACACCGCCCTCATCAATAATTTCATATCTGAACAGGCAACTCGGGAAGGCGGAGACGAGTACGAAGATGCGAGGAAAGTCATAGTGGGCGATCTCAACAATGATAACACTCCCGATCTTGCAGTTCTTTACACGCTCGAAGGTCAGAACCAGTCAAACAACTATGTGCAATACCTGGCCGTCTTCGTTCGAGTCAAAGGGAAACTTGTGGCTGTTACGCACAATGCGGTGGGCGGCAAGTCTCATCGTGCGGTCGAGCTGGAGTCAATAAGCAACGGAGTAATCTTGTTGAAAACCCTGACGTATGCAGCACAGGACGCGGCCTGCTGTCCGAGCAAGAAGGGGACAGCTCGATATGTGCTGGTCAAGCGCAGACTGAAAGAGCTATAAGGTGCGTGATATCTAACCAGCGGCATAACATCAGCACGCAGCGGAAGCCGCGTATGCTTCCTGTCAGTGTTTGGCCCGTATAGGATCTTGTCTCATTCAAGTAGCTTGCATTTTTCTACTTCGACTCATAGATAAGAATCTTCTGTTTCCTGGCACCAGCGATCAATCCACTCACAGCGCCGATTCCAGCGCCAACCCCAGCGCCGAGTAACCCTAAGATGCCTACGGCTTCGGCGGTAGATATATCTTCATAGCTTCCAATAACAAGCCCCAACCCCGCCCCTCCGCCAAATCCTGTTGCCGCTCCGATCAAGGTTGCTTTTCCAGTAGATTTTGCGATTGATTTTGAAACTACGCGATAAACCTTCTGTATGTTATCGCGCTCGATTTCGGTTACCTTACTGCCCTCAGATAAAGTTAGTCGCGTGTCAGAGACACTCGCCGACCTGCCTTGGAACTGTTTGCCATTTTTCATTTTGACAAGAAGCTTCTCTCCGGTCGAAATCGCCTTGACGGTAGACCATTCGCCGGATGTCTGAGTTGCTTGTTGAGCGAGCGCAAGAGGCGAATTCGCAAGGAAAGTGATTACTACGAGGCTGAATGCTAAGGCTTTTGATCTCATAATCTTCTCCAGATAGAAAAACTGAATTGGTCTCAAGCCTTAACAGGGCAATAGAGATGCCAGAGCTAAGCGGTATTGAAATTAAGGCGAAAAGACAGACTTTGATGAATCCTCATGATTTAATGGCGCAGTAAAAACCAGACATGTAGCTTCCTTTTTTGCATGTGCTTACAGGCCGTGAGATTGCGCTCACGTTCGGCGGTTTGCTCTCGATCACCGGATGGCTATAATGAGGCGAATAAACAGCCATGCAGAAATTCGACGCCAGCAAAGATTATTACAGCATACTTGGCGTGAGCGAAGACGCGAGCAAAGAAGAGGTTGATCGCGCTTTTCGCAACGAAGCGCGCAAGCGCCACCCGGACGGCGGCGGCAGTGAAGAGGAGATGAAGTCGCTTAATGAAGCGCACGATATTTTGAGCGACCCCGATACGCGCAAGGCTTACGACGCGGAGCGAAAGCCGCCTCGAATCGCTTACAGTTCGTCTGCCGTGTTCGACCCTGAGGCCGCCTCGAAAGCCGGGACGCTGGGCATTGCGGTAAAGGACGTAGACCTTGCAGGACTCTTGTTAGGGGCGGCGACTGCCTTTGGCATCGGGATTCCGCTTTTGCTGCTCGTAGAGATGCAGTGGGTATTTTTTCTTTGGCCGTTGCGCATCTTGTCGCTCGGCGCGCTCCTTCTCGGCGTGCTGATGGCTCATTCTGCGCTTCGCGTGAAGCATCGCAATATGAGGAAGGCGAAGCCCCGCAAGCTCTTCGTGATGCATGAAATAATCTTCTGGCTGACGGCGATTGCCGTTATCGGTTCGCTCGTGCTTGCGTTGTATGTGCTGTGAAAAATCAGCAGCCCGCGCGTGAGCAAGGGCGCGTATCTACGCCCTTGCTCACGCGCGGGCTACTGACGTTTTACCGCAATCAACCCGAAATCTATTTGGTAATTATCTTGGTATCTTTAGGCAGCTTGACTTCAAAGTTTCCGTTCGGAATCACACCATTCGTCTTCAGGCCGCTCAGAGTGAACGTAGTAGCGATGCCGTTTCCTTCAACGATATGATATTTCGTCGGCAGCCAGCTTGACTGGTCTACCCAGAGAGTCAAGCTCTTGATTGATGATTTGTTTTTGGGCGTCAATTGGAGCTTCGCCATGCCTTGCTCATCGCCTACGTGCTCGATGTTATATTGACGCTTGAGTTCGGGCACTGACGCGTAAGGCGTCGCAACGAATGAAAACTCATCGCCTCTTTGCGCCGCAGCACTGCGCGTAGTGACTATCGCCTGGTTTATTGCTGCTTGATAAAGTGTGACCTTGTTGCCTATAACCCAGACGCTTTGCCCGCTTGGCTTGCTGTAATTGATTCGCACCTTGTCATTGTTTTTACCCTCATGCTTGAAAAATATCTCGCCGGTGTATTGCTCGGGTTTGCCGCCGAGATTGCTGTCGCGCTTCAACTGTTCCATCCTGGCGTAAATCGTCGTGATCGAAGCCGCTTTCTTTTGCATGTTGTTCAGTATCTCATCGAGATTGCCGTTCGCGCTCGCAGTCGGAATCGAAAACACAGCGATAAGAAACACAGCGATTGTGAAAATCAGATTAATTCGTTTCATCCTTAAAACTCCTTTTATCTTTTAAAATGATTGAGAGTCGTCCACGCCCGGAAATGAATCATTGCTCGTAAACTAGATATTTGACCGCGCCCGAATCATCTACTACCCGCTCTACGCGCGATATGTTTACAGTATACCCCTGTTTTTTAGATAGCCACTCGCTTATCTCCTGCTCTATTTTATCATGTTCTATTGGCCCGATCTCCTGGCTCGTGATGATGATCGGTCTTGTCATCGCGTCGTCAGCCGCGTTTGAACGATTGTGAAAGACGCTGTTCGGCGCAAAGAAGATGAAAGCGAGTATCACCACGCACATCACGTCGTATTGCCAGCTTCCTCTTTCATAAGACCAGAAGAGAAACTTTTTCAGCGTCGTCAGCAAAAGTTTCATTGTCTCACTCCTTTGGCGCTAATGCTGGATTCGACCACGTGCCCGTCGCGCATCTCGATCACACGATCAGTCAAGCGCGCGGCTTCCGGGTTGTGAGTTATCATCACGATGGTTTGGCCGAACTCGCTGTTCAGCCCGCGCAGCATGTCGAGCACGATTTGAGAATTCTCTGTATCAAGGTTTCCGGTCGGCTCGTCCGCCAGCAGTATGGCCGGGCGATTGACGATGGCGCGAGCGATTGCGACTCGCTGCTGCTCTCCGCCTGATAGCTCAAGCGGCCTATGGTGCATCTTGTCTGCCAGCCCGAGCAACCTTAAAACCTCTTGCCTGCGCCCGGCATCCCCTTTACCGTTAGCCCCATTCGAGTAGATTCGCTCTGCGAGTCTCAAGTTGCCATCAGCCGTGAGCGTCGGGAAGAGGTTGAATCGCTGGAAGACGAAACCTATTTTGCGGCGGCGCACGTCCGTGCGCTGGGCGTCGCTCATCGTGGTGATGTCTTCGCCGTCAATTATCACGCGCCCCGAAGTAGGTTGAAGCATTCCTCCGACGATATGCAGGAAAGTAGACTTGCCGCAGCCCGATGGCCCCATTATCGCCACGTACTCGCCTTCGCCCACCTTAATGTTTGCGCCGCGAAGCGCGGGCACATCCATCTTGCCCACGCGGTAGATCATCTTCAAATCAACTGTTTCAAGAACTGTTTTCATGGATTTTAGAATTGCTTCATCGAAGCAATGACTTAATCATAACTGATGGCTTCGACCGGATCGAGATTCGCGGCCCGCAAAGCCGGGTAAAGCGCGCCGACTATGCCGCCGACTATGCCGATCACGGCAGCGATCAAAAGCCATTTGGGTTGCAGATCAATCTTCAGCCGTGTGTTTGCTTCGATCAGCAATTTTCCAATGACTGCAATTGCAAATCCAATCACTACGCCGAGCACGCTGATCAACGCGGCTTCTTTTTCAATCGCAGTCACTATGAATCGCTTCGATGCGCCGAGGCTTTTGAGTATGCCGATTTCGCGCGTGCGCTCGATTATCGTCGTGTACATGCCAAGCAATATGACGAGCGTGCTGATTACAAGCGCGAGCCAGATTACTATGTTGAGAAAAACTTCGACTGCCGCAAGCCCTTGCGAGTAGAGCGCGGGTATGTCGCTCGTGCGTATCACGTAGTTGCCGGGATAATACTGCTCGATTGCCTGAACTACCGATTCCGTAAGCTCCGGCTCTTCACACTTCACCATCACGAAGGTGCAGTTTTCAGCGCCGCCCAGAAGCTGTTGCAACGTGTAAAGCGGAATCTTTGAATGCGCCAGCATCGCAGGCTCGTAAGTTCCGACCACGGTAAATTCATGCCCAAGCATTTTCACCTGGCTGCCTAATTTCAGAGGCTGATTATTAATGTCTTTGTTGTTTTCGATGAAGAAACGATCAACCATGACTTCGTATTCAGAGCCGGGAGTGCGACCGTCTGAAATCGCGCGCCCTTCAAGGATGCGAAGCTGCGTGGTTTTGATGAAGCTGGCGTAATCAATTCCGTCTACTATCTCGAACCCGATTCCGCCCACGCTCGATTGCACATATTCGCCTACGGGCGTAGCTGCCTGAACGCCGGGAATCGGCGGCTTGGCCTGGATGTCGGGGTCGTCTTCGGTCGGATGCAGGCCTTTAACAAAAGCATTGGCGTATGCGGCGCGCAACATCAGCGGGTTTGCAGCCACCGCCCAATTAGCCGAAGAAGCGTAACGAATCTCTGCGTCAACATTGGCTTGTCTGTCTGCCGAATCGCGCATCATTCCGCGCGCGAGTCCGGCAAACAGCAGGACGAGAATCACCCCAAGCGCCACTCCGATTACGCTGAGTGCTGTGCGCAGTGGACGCTGGCGTATATTTGCTGCGATGAGGCTATCCATTTCAGTTTACGGGAAAGAGAGTTATTGCTTGCGATTCGGTTCAATCGAAGCTTTGCGCGGTGCGTCCAGATTCAACTCTTCGAGGTTTTCAGTATTCTCAAGTTTGAATAGCTTTTCAGGCAGTGCGGCGTTTATCTCTACAGAGTCTTTTTCAAGCTCGATCTCAAGCCGGTAGCCATCGCTGCGACGATCAATTATCACAACGCGCGGAAATTTGCGATTGGTATCCGGCACGGTAAACCAGTCAAAGTATGTAATATCGCTTGCAATTCTGCCTTCGCCGTTTTCAAATATTTGCTGCCGCACGAGAGGCGTGTCCGGCACCGTGCGGTCGAACCAGAATTTTCGACGCAACTTCGCCTGTCCGTTTTCGCCGTGTTCCAGCACGTAAACGACATAGTAAGTCTTTTCAACAATGTGCTTCTTTTTGTTTGGTCGCGCATCCGGCTCTGTTTGTCGCACCTCTTCGCGGAAAACTTCGTTCCCTGTACCGAGCGTGATTGGTTTTATCAAAAATGAATCGGTGATATGTTGAGGCCGCATGTTGACAAGCCCGCCCGCTTCTTTTAGCCGCTCATCTTTCTTCCCCTGAAGCTGCTCGGCATTCATGCGTTCGACATCTTTAAGATTACTGCCGTAAATGAAGCGCCGCTTGTCGCTCGGGCGAAAGATAGCGAGGCTGAATTGATGCCCGTCGCTTGCCATGTCTGCGACCTTCGCGCTCAGAAAAGTAACTCGCAGGAAAGTATTTTCAGGCCGCTGAAATCGAATCAATCCGGCTGCTGCCGGAAACTGTTCGGCCTTTGTATCTATGCCTGTGAAATAATTGCGAACGATGACATTTTCAGCCTGAGCCGAAAACGTATTGATCTCGCTGTGCACGTTTATGCGATTGACAAGATCGTTCATCGTGAGCGGAGCTTGAACGGGGAGCAATTCATTAATGCTGACTTTTTTAACACACGCAGACCCAAGCAGGGTTACTGCCAAAATAATAATTGCAAAGTATCGAGTGCTTCTCACAGTTATACTGACTCCAATATATTGTGCACGCACAGAGGCCGCAAATGCTGATAGAGTAAAGGAAAACGTTAACAAAGGAGAGGAAGGCTTGTCAACGAAGCCAATCTTAACAGCCATTTGCAATGCGCGTCAATTTAGATGTCGCCCGCGTTGACCGGGTGCGCCGGTCGTTGCCTCGCGCGCAGTAACGACTTTACTATTGATCAGGAGAACGGAATGCCGAAACTAAAGAAAGCCACGATCAAAGCTAAACAGGAGCGCGCGCAGAGGCTGTTTGACGAGCCTGCCGAAGAAGCCGCATCCAAGTTTGACGATAACCTTTCGCGCCCGCTCGCAGACCGTATGCGTCCGCGCACGCTTGATGAATTCGTCGGGCAAGCAAAGATTGTAGGTCGCGGGCGCGCGCTCCGCCGCATGATAGAAGAAGACCGTCTGCAATCGCTCATCTTCTGGGGGCCGCCGGGCACCGGAAAGACGACGCTCGCAAGCCTGATCGCCGAACGAACGGCTGCGCGGTTTGTGCCCTTCAGCGCGGTGTCGTCAGGTATACGCGAAGTGCGCGAAGTCATGTCGGAAGCCGATGACTTTCGACTTGAAACGGGCCGCCGCACGGTCGTCTTCATTGACGAGATACACCGCTTCAACAAAGCTCAACAGGACGCCTTTCTGCCCTACGTCGAAAGCGGGACGATAATTCTGATTGGCGCGACGACCGAAAACCCATCGTTTGAAGTCAACTCGGCCTTGCTGTCGCGCTCTAAGGTCTTCGTGCTTGAGCCGCTCGCCGCAGAGCATCTTTTAGAGATAATGAAGCGCGCGCTCGAAGACACAGAGCGCGGGCTTGGCAGTGACCGAGCGAGCGCTTCCGAAGAGACGCTCGCTGCCATAGCCGCTTATGCTTCGGGCGATGCGCGCGTGGCGCTCAACACGCTGGAGCTTGCCGCCTCGATTTCTGAGCCTGACGAAAGCGGCGCGCGCGCGATCACGAAAGAAGTTCTCAGCGAGGCTTTGCAGCGCGCAGCCCTCCGCTATGACAAGGCGGGCGAAGAGCATTACAACATCATCTCTGCATTCATCAAATCAATTCGCAACTCGGACCCGGACGCAGCCGTCTACTGGCTTGCGCGAATGATCGAAGCGGGCGAAGACCCGCTTTTTATCGCGCGCCGCCTTGTGATTCACGCTTCGGAGGACATAGGGCTTGCCGACCCTGCGGCTTTGACGCAAGCGGTCGCCGCAATGCAGGCGACGCACTTCGTCGGGCTGCCTGAAGCGAAACTCGCATTGACGCAGGCGACGCTTTATCTGGCGCTCGCGCCGAAATCCAATACTGTGGTAGAAACATACGTCGCCGCGCAACGCGATGCTCTTGAAACAGAGCGCGAGCCTGTGCCTTTGCATCTGCGCAATGCTCCGACTTCGCTGATGAAACAATTCGGTTACGGCGAAGGCTACCAGTACGCGCACAACTTCGAGTCGGGCCGCGCCGAAGACATGAAGTGTTTGCCCGAAGGATTGCGCGGGCGCAAATATTACAAACCCACGAAGCGCGATCAGCTTAAACGTGATTAGCTGACGCTTAATCAGGAGGAATGTATATGGCTGAAGTTATTGTTTCCTCAGACGGATTTTTGAAGCAGCAGATAACCGCAGGGCGTCACAAGTTAATTGCGGATGAGCCGCGCGAAGCAGGCGGCAGTGATGCCGGGCCTGACCCGTATTCGCTGTTGCTTGCAGCGCTCGGCGCATGCACATCTATGACTTTGCAATTGTACGCGCGGAGAAAAGAGTGGCCCTTGGAAAAAGTCGAAGTGAGTCTCCGCCAGTCGCACATTCACGCCGAAGACTGCAAGGAATTGCAAATCGAAAGAAGGGAAGATCACTCACATAGAACGTTTCATCTCGCTCACGGGGCCGCTGACCCACGAGCAGCGCACGCGACTACTTGAAATAGCTCAGAAATGCCCGGTTCACAAAACGCTGACCGACGGGGTTTTCATCGAAGACTATCTTGACTGATGAAGCGAAATAGCTAAACTCGATTTCACATCTACTTTTTGCCCTTTGCTTTTTTCAGTCGTTCTATTTCCTGGCGTAACTGCGCCACTTCCGTTTCTGCACGCTGACGGGCTTCTGCTTCTTCTAATGGAGTGAGCAGGAACTTATTTGTTTTCAAATCAAGTAAACGCAAAGTCTCGCCCGTATCAACCAACTCCATGCCTAAAACATCGCTTCGCACCCGCCCGCCTTCTATTTTTATATCCACATATTGATTGTTTTTCAGGCGGTACCCGACGAAAGGTTCCGGCAGGTAATCGTATTCGGGGTCGAAGATGAAATATTCTTTCACGCCCATTTGTTCGTACAGCCGCCATTTCAAGTGCAGGTCTTCGCGCCAGGTTTTTCTCGATGATAGTTCGATCACTATGCCGGGCGGGCGACCCTCTTCCCATAGTTTGTAGATGCGGCGTTGTTCCTTGTTAATTCCGCGAACGACGAAAACATCCGGCGCTAAAACTTTCTTCGGATTGCCTTCGACGTAATAAAGCAGCATATTGCTGCCCACATAAACGTTGCGCTCGTCCCGGAAATAATTCTGCAAAGCAGATCGCAAATCAATCATCAACTGTATGTGTATGTCGGTTTCGCCCATAGGCTGTCCGTCCGATTCAGGATAGTAAATGCCGGGAATCATTTCTTTTTTGCGTACGCTCATAAATCACCTCTCGCAGCCACTACTTTACTACTGTTGCGCGAACGACTACAACGAAGACTTTTGCGATTGACTCAGGTGAATCGCCTGCATTAGAACTAATGCGTTATGCCGATGACGACGATAACCATCTCAACGCGACGCGACAAACAGGTGCTCGATATCACAAATCGAATTCACCAGTATCTTCTTCAAACGGAGATCAGCGACGGGCTGTGCAACATCTTTGTCGCGCACACGACCGCTGGCCTCGCGACCGGCGAGGCAATCGAGGGCACGGACGAAGATTTGATGGAGACGCTTGAGCGAATGATTCCGCAGATCAATTTTCGCCACGGCCACGACCCTTCGCACGCGCCCGATCATATGATCAGTTCTATCATCGGCGCGAGCCTCACCGTTCCGGTGCGCGAGGGCAAACTGCGGCTCGGTCGTTGGCAGCGCGTTCTGCTGGTCGAATGCAACGGCCCGCGCGACCGTGAAATAGTGATCACTGTTTTGCGCGATTGATATTTTCGATCAACAAACCGGCTTATGGAGATTCGCAGCATACTCAAAAAGATTGAAGCAAGGGCAGTCTTGCGCGACTTTTTGAAAGCATCGCTGTGGGTGTTTGCATCAATCGGTCTGTTTTTCATTCTCTTCGGAGTTGTAGATTATCGCTTCAGCTTCTCTTTCAAAACACGGCTGGCAATCATAGCCAGCCTCTTCTTGCTCGTGATCGTGTGGCTCGCGTTTGATCTGATTCGCAATTCGAGAAATCGCGGCGCGATGTGGGCGGCTGCGCTGGTCGAGCGTCACGCGACGACGCTCGGCAATCAACTCTTCACGATTGCCGAATGCGATATAGGCAAAGCCGGTCTGCCTGCGTATATGCGTGCGCGCATAGAAAGCGATCTTTCACTCAAGCTCGAATCAGTGACGCCTGCCCGCGTGGTCAAGCTTCATCCGGGTCGCGCGGTCTTGTTGTTGTTCTTTGCAACGCTTGCGGTTTACGCGCTGATCTTTAGTCTCTCGCCTCGCGTTGCGCGCGCCGAGTTCCGCAGGCTGATATTGTTTGATCGCTCGGAAGCTATTGCTCTTAACACAGAGCCTCGCGCATCTGAGCCGCTCGCGGCGCGGATTTCAGGTGTCGTTGAAGAGTTGCGCGTTGTGCTCTCTCCGCCTGCGTACACGCGGCGCGGCCCCGTCGTTCAAATCGGCGAAGGCAACATCGTCGCGCTCCACGGCACGCGAGCAGATGTCAGCATCAAAACTGATCGAGAGATAGATTCTGCGCTCTTATCTGTCGGCGGAGCGCCTCGCAATCAAGATGGAGCGCGAAGGCGAGCTATCGTATCGCGCTTCGTTTGTTGTCAGTGAAGATGGAAACTATAAAGTTTCTTTGACCGATTGGAAGATGGGAAGGCATCTATAGTATCCGCGCCGTTAAAGACAACCCGCCTGAAGTTCACATCACGCGGCCCACCTCGGATTTACTCTTTACCGCAACGAATCACCCTGAATCGCTCTCGATAGAGATCGCCGCCAAAGACGATTACGACATAGCGCAGATCAAGTTGAAGTACATCAAAACGACAGGCGAAGGCGACCAATCGCGCTTCGAGAGCGGGGAAGCGAGCGTCAATCGCGCGGCTGTCAACACAGAAGGGCAATCGCGCGGCGCGGCGCGTCTCGACCTCGCATCGCTTAAAGTAGCGCCCGGAACATCTATCGTTTTTCATGCGGAAGCGTTTGATCGCAACAACATCACAGGGCCGGGCGTCGGCTATTCGGAGAGCATCATCGTTCAAGTGGCCGGACCTGAGCCGTGTAAAGATTTCGCTTGATGACATGATGCCTGACGAAGCGTTGAAGTACCTGACGAGCGAGCGAATGATATTGATAAAAACCGAAAAGCTCCACAAGTCAGCGCGGCAAGCTTTCAAACGAAATTTTCACTTCGCGCTCGCAGGATATAGCCTTCGAGCAGCGCCGATTCCGCGATAGCTTCAATCAGTTCACTGAAATCGAGTCCGCGCACGAGCACACGGAAGGCAGCGATTCCGAGTCGCAGCCGAAAGATGAGTCAGAGCTTGAACCGGAAGGCGCGAAGCTGCGCGACGGAAGCGTGCCGGATGTGCCTGCGGGCGCGAGCGAACAATCGCGAGAAATGATCCTCGCCATTCGCGCGATGTGGAGAGCAGAAGGCGCGCTCTCGACGGCTGACACTGCGACTGCGATGGAGTTCGAGAAAGAAGCAATCGCGCATCTGAAAGCGGCTCAAAAAGGCGCGCGTTATTTCACTCGCGTTGCCGCGAAATCGAAGCCCGTCGATTTGAAGCGGCGTTATCTGGGCGTGCTCGATCAGATACGCTCGCGGCTTGAGCGTGTCGCTCGAAAACAGGAGAGCGCATTCGATAAACAGCTTCGCGGCGCTCTCACTTCCGTCTACGATGCGGCGCGATTGCTGGCGCAGTCGAAAAGCAAGGACGTGGCAAGGCAGAAAGTAGACCGGGCGGCTGAAGAGTTATTGAGCATTCGAGGCGAAGGCGCGAGCTTGATTGTCGAGTCGGCGTCGAAGCTGAAGTTACTAGCGCGAATGCTCGACGCGCCTGCTTCGACCGAAGAACGAGATGCTTTCGGGCTGTTGGTTCAAGTTGCGAGCGAGATGTCCGCCGCGCTCGGTCGCGATGAACATACAGGCACGGCTTCGTATCTCAGAGCCTGCCGCCCGCCGCTCGCTCAAAGGCTGCCGCTTACTTCAAGCTGCTGGCGAGTCCTTGATCTAAGCTTTGGGATTCTGCAAAGCACGTGCTAGATTATGAACTAGAAAGAGGCCGAGGCTTATGTCAACTGTTGCTACAACACATATTAACCTTGATGAAATGGGTGTGGCTTGGATCGACGACACAAATGTAAAGGTTGTTGAGGTAGTGACAGATAAGCTTGCTTATGAGTCAAACCCTGAAGAGATACGCGCTCAATACCCGCACCTTTCTATGGCTCAAATTCACGCGGCGCTTGCCTACTATTATGACCATCAAACCGAGTTAGACGAGGAAATCCAAAGGCGCTGGAAACGGGCCAATGAGCTTTCTATGAGCATCTCCGATAATTCACTCAGACAGAAATTGTTGGAGCTAAAGAATAGAAAAAAATACCGCAGACGTAGAGGGCATGATACCTGGCATTGGTGTAAGAACTGCTCCTCCTGGCCTACGTCAGATTATGAAGAAAAGACAGGGGTAAATCACGGTGAACTTTGTAACGAATGCTCGGCTAAAGAAATGGCAGGTAGCTGTCATTGATGGGCGTTGAGCTTTATATGGATGTTGATGTGCGCCGTGAGATTACAGTGGGCTTGCGCACGCGCGGAGTAGATGTGCTAACAGCGCAGGAGGATGGGGCAGCAGAATTAGATGATCCCTTTCTTCTTGACCGGGCGACCTCTTTAGGGCGTGTTTTATTCAGCCAAGATGACGACCTGCTTCGTGAAGCAGCGCGGCGACAGCAGACCGGAGAAAGGTTTGCCGGTGTCATTTATGCTCATCAACTTAATATAACTATTGGTCAATGCATTGATGATTTGGAGTTGATTGCTATAGCCACAGAGCTGGAAGATTGGCGTGAGCGTGTAATGTATTTACCGCTCAGATAGATGATTCCTTATGCGAGCGATTTACAGAATAGGGCGTTAAGCGACCTAACTCACATTAGAAATCAGTAGAGTAAAATTCTACCCGTCACTTTGTGTAGGGGTCTGCTCCGAGAAAATGCAGCGACACATACGGCTCATCTCCCACGACCCAGCTATCGTGCGCGACGGGAGGAATGTAGAAAATAACACCCGGCCCCAGTTCGTGGATTTGCCCATCTTTCATCGCTGCTGTCGCTGTTCCTGAGATCACCATTCCGACGTGCGCTACTTCACAGAACGGCGTTCCTGCAATAGGGCTTACGTGTTCAGACCATTTCCATCCCGGCTCATACGTAGCTCTGCCGATAGTCATTCCGCCGATTGTGACGATCTCGAATTTCCCCTTCTCGAACTGGCGAACCTCATCGGGATTCTCAAATCGCTTCAATACCACTTCAAGCATTGGTTTGTCCCTACCTCTCACTTGATCTTTTTCCAGATAAGATCGTTGTTATCACGCCGGTCTATCATCTGCGTGACGCGCCCGCTCCCGTCTCTGACAAAAACTTTCTCGCCGCGCACAGTGCCTTTGCGGAAAAGGATGTTTTCGGCCATCGCCAGCAACTCTTCTTCGGAACGCCCCGCGCGCTGTCCAATCAATTTATCGCCTTTGCGGGTGATAGTGTACGTCACGCCCGGAGCCATCTCATACTGCCCTGTGAAAGCATCCAGGCTTTGTGGATTGAGCGCGATTGACTTTCGCTCGCTTGGAACAACTATCACGTGCGAAGCCAGCATCTGCCATCGCCCATCGCGCTTCACGTATGTTTCGGTCGCGTGATATTCAGTGACGATTTCTGACCGTAAATAGTTTCATTTTCTATCATACGATTGGCGATCACCGCCGCGTCTTTGTGAACGCGGATTTGCGATTCTGCAATCGCGATTGTGCCACTATAGCCCGCAGGCAACGGACGCAAGTCCTCAAGCAATTGAGCTTTGTTTAACGTGCGCCCGTTTTCGTCACTGTATATGCAATCGTCCGCGAGGTAACGCTCCCAAACGGCTTTATTGCCGGGTGCAATCGCGTCGAGCAACTCTTGCGATATGCGTTTTATCTCTCGCTCGACTTCTGCATCAGGGGCGGCTGCCTTTTGTTGCCCGCTAGTCTGAGCTTGAAGCGTGAAAGGCAGAACCAACAGCAGCATAACCAGATGCGCGATGTTCGCAAGCATCTGCCGCTTTGCATCATCGGTGTGCATTATTGTTTCGTCCATAGCGTGTTGAGTCTATCGAAATTCCAATCCTCAACTCAAGCTTGCATTCAAGAGAATGCTTTTTTGAGCAGCGCGACTTGTCCTGCGTGATAGACGTGATGGCGAATGACGCCGCGCAGCATAAAGCGAACCGAATACTCTGTGCCAACAACAGTATCTTCCAGCACGGATTCGGAAAGCTCTGAAATCACGCCGAGCAATCTTTTATGCGTCGCATCTAGCTCTGCCAGAGATTGCGCCCACGCTTGCTCGCTCGCTTCTTTGACTGGCGGGAAATCTCCTTCTTCCGGCTCTGTTGCCTGTTGACCTTCGAGCCTGATGCGCCAGACGTTTTCCCATGCTGTAATGTGATGCACAAGCTCCCAGATGCTGTGCGCGTCGTCAACCGGGCGCGCTGCGGCCTGTTGCGGCGTCACATCGGTCAATGCCTCTCTCAGCGACGGGCCGTGCCATGCGTCGCCGTCGTGAATGTTTTTCAACTCATCAATGATGTTAGCTATCTCTGACATATAGTTCATCTCCTTGTCACTTATTCAATGTGTAACTGTTCAAAGCTCCCAAAGCGGTTACATAATAGTCTAAGTCCGGTAACCTGTCAAAATTATTTTGATGGTTACGGATTGAAAAGCTTATAATGACAAACGGAGAAGATTGGTTATGGCTGTCAATTTACAAGGGAGTCATTTCAAACTGGTCGGCGGGGAACTGAGCCTGGACTTTGTCAACACCGCTGGCGGATGGAGCCGCAACCCTCCAAAGAAGGGGTCGAGAGATTATCGAGACGCTGTCTTGAGAGATAAGCTGAGCGGTTACGCTGATATGGTTGTTTGGAGCAGGCATGTCGGATTGATAACAGATAAAGAGGCCGGACAACCTGCTTCGATTGGCGGAAAAGCAACCGGAGGCCGCAGCCGTTGTATTTGAAAGGGGCTTGAGATTGCGGGACGCGATCTATCAGCATGTTCAGGTCGGTGGTAGAGAATTGGCAGCCTGCGGCGGCGGACTTGGAAAAACTGAATCAGGAACTGGCGGTTGCCAGAAGCCACGAGCGACTGATTCATACTAAAAACGGTTACCGTCTGGTGTGGGATGGCGGCGGTGAAACGCTTGATTGCATGCTCTGGCCTCTTGCTCAATCGGCAACAGAGCTTCTGACTTCAGGAGATTTGTCGAGAATAAAGCAATGCGGCGGCGATGAGTGCGGCTGGCTGTTTTTTGACACAAGCCGCAATCGCAGTCGCCAGTGGTGCAGTATGAAAGACTGCGGCAATCTATCCAAAGTTCGCCGGTTCAGGCAGCGCAAGCGTTAGCGACGAGCCTCAACCTAATCCCTCATCCATCCATCCTGATGACTTCGTTGACAACGTTGGGCCTAAACTGTAGATTGAATTTTTGCACTCGCACATCGTTTTTTTACGGACGCTGACCATTGCTATGTACGCCTTGTGATTTGCTCTCGAAATACTACAACCCCGAACAAGTCGCAGTTTGACTCCGTTGTAAGCGGGCGATAAGATTTTTATTTGGAGATTCTAATCAATCCGAGATAACTGCGAATCCGGTTCACGCCTCAAGCGAATGGCAGTTTAGAAAAGAGGATAGCGGATGGCTACTGAGTCCAATGTTGGCGACAACATAATAACTTCGACTATAGATTATGCGGCGAACTGGGCGCGTAAAAGCTCGCTGTGGCCCATGCCGTTCGGCACGGCCTGCTGCGCCATCGAATTCATGTCGGTCGTTTCGGCGCACTACGACCTTGCGCGCTTCGGCGCAGAAGTCGTGCGTTTCTCGCCTCGCCAGTCCGATCTGATGATGGTTATGGGAACCATCACGGACAAGATGGGGCCTGTGCTTAAAAGAATCTACGACCAGATGCCCGACCCGAAATGGGTCATTTCCATGGGCGCGTGCGCAACGTCGGGCGGGTTTTATCGCGCTTATCACGTTATGCAGGGCATTGACGAGATCATACCCGTAGACGTTTATATACCGGGCTGCCCTCCTTCGCCCGAAGCAGTGCTGCAAGCCATTTTGATGATTCAGGGAATCATCCAGAAAGAGAAGTTGATTGACGCGGACGCGCGAGAAGAGTTGCGCGCTCGCATGAGAAAAGAGATCACCGAAAGCGCGCCCAAACCTTTGCTGATCGCCGAGCAGCAGGCGCGCGAGGCCTTGCAGCTTGTGCAGATCATGCGCGAGCCTGCCGCTCCGCAAAACCCTATAGTTGCCGCAATCGAAGGTGGCTTCAAAGATCAGGTACTTGAAATTGATGACGCGCGCGGCGACCTTTCGATTACCATCAGGCCCGATAGGATTACTGAAATCTGCCGCGCGCTCAAAGAAGACCCGACGACTAAATTCGATTTGTTGAGCAGCATCACGGGGCTTGATTATCTCGGTTATCCTGAGAAGACGAGCGACGAAAGGTTCAACGTCGTCTACCACATGTACTCGATAGATCACGGCCATCGAGTGCGGTTGAAAGTGCCTTTGCCGGAATCCCGTCCAGAAGCCGATTCCGTGTCAAGCGTGTGGAAAACTGCGAACTGGTGGGAGCGCGAAACATACGATATGTTCGGCATTAACTTTCGCAATCACCCGGACCTTCGCCGCATACTCTGTCACGAAGAGTTCGTCGGCCACGCGCTTCGCAAAGACCATGATCCCGGCGGGCGCACGCCGCTCTCGCGCGACTACAAGCTGCCAATCGAGTACAAGACGCAGTGGGAAGGCCGCGAGCAAGATCAACTGAATCCCGTGCCTACTATCATCAACATAGGCCCGTCGCACCCGGCGACTCACGGCGCGCTCAGAATCGTTTGCCGTCTGGACGGCGAAAATATCGTCGAAGCGGATGCAGAGATAGGCTACCTGCATCGCTGCTTTGAGAAGATGTCCGAGACGCACCAGTGGAATCAGGTCATCCCTTACACAGACCGGCTCAACTACGTCTCGTCGTTTCTGAACAACGTCGGATACGCCTGCACGGTCGAAAAACTGCTAGGCATAGACGTGCCCAAACGCGTTCAATACATTCGCGTAATACTGGGCGAGTTGTCGCGCATAATGGATCACATGGTCTGCATAGGGACGAACCTTGTAGACCTCGGCGCAATCACGAATTTCTGGTACGCGTTCGAGCCGCGCGAAGAGATTTACGATCTGCTTGAAATGACAGCGGGCGTGCGAATGATGGTGAGTTATGTCAGAGTTGGCGGACTCGCAGCCGACTTGCCGACGGATTTCATTCCGCGCTGCCGCGAAGTGCTCAAGCGCATGCCGCAGTACATCAATGACCTTCACAAGCTCAACACGAATAACCCCATCTTCAAGAATCGCTCGAAAGGCGTGACGGCGATTACGGGCAAAGAGGCGATTGATTGGGGGATGACCGGGCCGATGCTTCGCGCTGCGGGCGTGCCTTATGACATACGCCAGAACCATCCGTATTCGAGCTACGATGACTTCGACTTCGAAGTGCCAATCGGCAACAACGGCGATCTGTATGATCGCTACCTCGTCCGAATGGAGGAGATGCGCCAGAGCCTTCGCATAGTCGAACAGGCGCTTGAGAATCTGCCCGAAGGGCCGTATCAGGTTGATGATCGCAGAATAACGCTTCCGCCGAAGAAAGGCGTGTACACGAACATCGAAGACCTGATGAACCATTTCAAATTGCAGATGCATGGCATACAGGTTCCGCCGGGCGAAGTCTACGGCTACAGTGAAGCGGCCAACGGCGAGCTTGGATTTTATATCGTCTCGGATGGTTCGTTGCGCCCGTGGCGAGTGCATTGTCGCGGCACGTGTTTCCCGATCTTCTCCGCGTTCCCGAAGATGATCGAAGGCGGGCTTATGGCCGACGCGATTGCGGCGCTCGGCAGCTTCAACATAGTCGCAGGAGAGCTTGATCGATGATTCAATTCAGTGAAGACGCCCTCAGTCGCTACAAAAAAATTCTCAGCCATTACCCTGAGAAGCGTGCGGCGCTGATTCCTGTGCTTGCGCTTGCGCAGAGAGAGTTCGGCTGGATTTCGCAGGAAGTATCGGAATACGTCGGCGGCTTGATGGGCTATCCGCCGTCGGATGTTTTGAGCGTTGCGACGTTCTACACTTTGCTGCGCAAAAAGCCCGTAGGCAAATATCACCTTGAGATATGCCGCAATGTAAGCTGCTGGCTGACGGGCGCGATTGCCTGCATGGATGAGACGAAGCGCGCGCTCGGCGTCGAAGCTCAAGAGATAACGCCCGACGGGATGTTCAGTTGGGATTTCACGGAATGTCTGGCGTCGTGCGGCACTGCGCCCGCGATGCAGGTCGGGGATCGTTATTTCGAGAACCTCAAGCCCGAAAAGATGGGCGAGATCATTGAGAAACTGAGAAATGAATAAGCAGATAATTCTCGCAAATATTGACGCGCCCGGCGAAAACACTCTTGAAGGTTATCGCTCGCGCGGCGGTTACAAAGCACTTGAGAAGGCGCTGAAGATGGAGCCGACCGCCGTTACCGAAGAAGTGAAGGCAAGCGGGCTGCGGGGGCGCGGGGGCGCGGGATTTCCTACGGGGATAAAGTGGAGCTTCGTTGACAAGAAATCGGGCAAGCCGATTTACCTGCTCTGTAACGCTGACGAAAGCGAGCCGGGCACGTTCAAAGATCGGTTGCTGCTCGAACGCGAGCCGCATATGTTGATCGAAGGCATGGCAATAGCTTCTTATGCGCTCGACTGCCATCTGTCTTATATCTATATGCGTGGCGAGTTCGGCTTTCTCGAACGCCCGATTGAGAAAGCGCTCGATGAAGCCTACAGGGCAGGAATACTCGGCCCTTCTGTTTTAGGGCGAGACTTCGCGCTCGACCTTTACCTGCATCTTGGGCAGGGCGCGTACATTTGCGGAGAAGAGACTTCGCTGATCGAATCCCTTGAAGGCTATCGTGGCTACCCGCGCATCAAGCCGCCGTTTCCAGCAGTAAGCGGATTTCTCTCGTCGCCTACCGTAGTCAACAACGTAGAGACTTTATGCGCTCTGCCGTGGATCATCGAAAATGGCAGCGCGGCTTACGCTGCGATTGGAACGGAAAAGAGCAAGGGCACAAAGCTGTTTTCCGTCTCAGGTCATATCAACAAGCCGGGCGTTTACGAAGTGGATCTGGGTTATCCGCTGATGGATTTCATCAACAACGAATGCGGCGGAATCGCGAACGGGCGCAAGTTGAAAGCGGTCATTCCGGGCGGCTCAAGCGTGCCTGTGCTCAAAGCTGAAGAGTGCGAAGGCGTGTTGCTCGATTACGAATCGCTGCTCAAAGCAGGCTCGATGCTGGGGTCGGGCGGAATGATAGTGCTTGATGATACGGTAAGGATGCCCGAAGTGCTTTCGGTAATCGCAGACTTCTACGCGCACGAGTCCTGCGGCCAGTGCACGCCTTGTCGCGAAGGAACGGGCTGGGCTTCAAAGATATTGCGAAACCTTGTCGCAGGGAAGGGCAAGAAATCTGACATTGATCTGCTGCTGAAAGTGGCAGATATGATGGAAGGCAAAACCATCTGCCCGCTTGCCGACGCAGACGTGATGCCTATCAGGAGTTTCGTGACGAAGTTTCGCAGCGAGTTCGAGGCGCTTTGCGCGAGTTAAGCCACGAATTCGGAAAATTCGGACGATGCCAAAATTCACGTTAAACGATAAAGAGATCGAAGCCAAACCGGGGCAGACCATTATTCAAGCTGCTCAGGATTACGGGATGGAAATCCCGCACTATTGCTATCACGCAGACCTTCCGATTGATGGCAACTGCCGTATGTGTCTGGTCGAAGTCGAGAAGATGGCTAAGCTCACGCCCGCCTGCACCACGGCTGCAAGCGAAGGCATGATCGTGCACTCGAACAACGACCGTGTGAAGATGGCTGTGCGCGGCGTGCTCGAATTTCTGCTCGTCAACCATCCGGTTGATTGCCCTGTGTGCGATCAGGCGGGCGAATGCCGCTTGCAGGATTACTACATGGTCTACGGCCTGCACACGAGCGAGATACCGCTTGAGCTGAAAGTCCGCAAGCGCAAAGTCATTGACCTGGGCGAAATGGTTGTGCTCGATCAAGAGCGATGCGTGCTTTGTTCGCGCTGCATCAGGTTCTTCGATCATGTTACGGGAACGGGCGAGATGCAATTTTTCGGGCGCGGTGACCACGTCGCAATCGGCACGTTTGAAGACAAGCCGCTCGAAAACCCTTACTCAGGCAACGTCGTTGACATCTGCCCCGTGGGTGCGCTCACATCGCGCGACTTTCGCTTCAAATGCCGCGTGTGGTTCCTCCACAGCACGGATTCTGTGTGCGGCGGGTGCTCTACTGGTTGCAACATCAGAATTGATCATCGCGATGGAACTATCTTTCGCTTGATTCCGCGCCGCAACGCGGAAGTGAATAAAAGCTGGTTGTGCGACGAAGGGCGCTTGAGCTTTCACTCGCTTGCAGGCAGCGAGCGCGTCTCGCGCCCCGTGATGAAAGGCCGCGACGGCGTGCAGGCTCCGGTGACCTGGGAAGAAGCCGCGCGCTCGATTGACGCGAAGTTGAAAGAAGTCAGCGGCGCAAACGGCGCAAGCTCTATTCTGGGATTTGCTTCCGCGTCCGCGACAAACGAAGCGTTATTCCTCTTCAAACGATATGTCAGCGAACGCCTTGGCTCGAATCAATTTGAATTCCGATTGGATTCGGAAGACAAGCGAGTCACTGAAAAAGAAGACGAGATATTGCGCCACACGGACAAGCACCCGAATTCCATGGGGGCGATGAAACTCGGCCTTGCGAGCGAAGAATTCGGCGGCATCGAAGGCGCTATAAAAGCCGCGCGCGATGGCCGAATAAAAGCCGGTGTGATCGTTTACCTGAAGCCGCTTGTTGACCGCGCAGGTGACCGGGACGCGGAAGCGCGCATGGCGGAACTTGTCGGCGCGCTCGAATATTCGGTCGTGCTTGCGGCGCACAAAGCCGATTGGCAGACGGGGGCAAGCTGTGTGTTGCCTGTCGCCGCGTGGTCGGAAGAAGAAGGAACCTATACTAATTATCAAGGGCGCGTACAGCTTGCAGGCAAAGCGATAGAGCCGGGCGGCGATATACTTCCCGTGTGGGAAGTCTTCGCAATGCTGCTTCACGCGAGCGGAGCCGAATCGCGCTGGATGACAGCCGATGACGTGTTCCGAACTTTGACCGAGAGCGTCGCCGCCTATAGCCAGATCACTTTGGATCAGAGGCGACTGCCCGGCGTGCTCGCAACGGCATAATCATGAAAAAATCAACAAAGGTAGTTAATGTATCAGACCGCGCGGCGAAGGAATCTTCGTTTGCCAAAGACTTGCTCGGCCCGCTGGTCGGAATGGGCCTGACCTTGACCCGAATGAAAGACAATCTTACGGGCAAGGTCAATCCGACGATCAGCTATCCCGAAGAACGTCGTTCATACTCAGACCGCTATCGCGGCGCGCACATCCTGACGGCGCGCGAAGACGGAACGCCGCGCTGCGTTGCTTGTTATATGTGCGCGACGGCGTGCCCCGCCGATTGCATCTACATCGAGGCGAAAGAAGTTGACGATCCGCTGATTGAAAAAGCTCCGGCGCGATTTGAAATTGACATGCTGCGTTGCGTCTTTTGCGGCTTCTGCGTTGACGCCTGTCCCGAAGAAGCGATCATCATGAGCCGCGAGACCGAAATATGCGCCTTCACGCGCGAAGAGACCATCTGGGGCATAGAGCGATTGATGAAGCGACCTGAACTTCCCGAATTCGGTCTCGGCTACAGACCGAACCAGCAACTCGTGGACAGCAAGCTCGCATTCACGCCGATAGAGCCAGTGCGAATACAAATGGCCGGGCGCATAACGCTAAAAGAAAAAGCTACGATGATTCCCCATGTCACATTCGAACCAGATACAAACACGGACTGAAAAAGATTCGCTCGGCGAACGCGAGATACCTATCGGTGTCTATTATGGCATTCAAACGGCTCGCGCCGTCGAGAACTTTCCCATATCCGGCTGGAAGCCATTTTCAGCTTTTGTCACCGCGACCGTTCAGATAAAGAAAGCCGCCGCGCGCGCGAACTCTGCGCTCGGCGAGTTAGATGCCCGCATTGCCGCAGCAATCGAGACGGCAGCCGACGAAGCGCTTGAAGGCAAATTCCAGGATCAGTTCGTCGTCGATCCTTTTCAAGCGGGCGCTGGCACTTCGCATAACATGAACGCCAACGAAGTGCTCGCCAACCGCGCGATTGAATTGCTCGGCGGGGAGAAGGGCGATTATTCAATCGTTAATCCGAACGATCACGTCAACATGGCGCAATCAACTAACGACGTGATTCCGACCGCGATGCGCCTTGCGGCGCTCGACCTCGCGACAAAGTTGATGCCCGTGCTTGAGCGGCTCAAGGCTTCGTTCCGCGAGAAAGCTACTGAGTTTGACCTGATCGTTAAATCCGGTCGCACGCATTTGCAGGATGCCGTCCCTGTAAGACTGGGCCAGGAGTTCGGCGCATACGCGACCGCGATTGACAAAAACATCAGTCGAATCACGCAGGCGACAGACGAGATGAGAGAGATTGGGCTTGGCGGCACAGCGGCAGGCACAGGGCTTAACGCTGCGCCGGGCTATCGCAAGCGCGTTGTTTTCGAGTTGAATCAGATAACCGGTTACGATCTGCGAGCGACGCGAGATTACTTTGAGGCGATGCAGAGCATGTCGCCGTTCGTGAATCTTTCAGGCGCGCTCAGAACGCTTGCGACAGATGTTATGAGGATAGCCAACGACCTGCGCCTGCTCAGTTCCGGCCCCAACACAGGGCTTGCAGAGATCAATCTGCCAGCGGTTCAACCGGGCTCCTCGATCATGCCGGGCAAGGTCAATCCTGTGATGGCTGAGATGACCAACATGGTCTGCTTTCAGGTGATCGGCAATGATGCTGTGATAACGACTGCGGCTCAAGCGGGACAGCTTGAATTGAACGTGATGATGCCTGTCATCGCATTTGATCTTTTGATGTCGCTCACGATTCTCACAAATGCTTTGAAGGCGCTCACCGAGCGATGCATTGACGACATAACGGCGAATGAAGAGCGATGCCGCTGGTACGTCGAACACAGCGTTTCGCTTGTGACCGCGCTCAATCCAAAGATAGGTTATGCGCGCGCCGCCGAGATCGCCAAGCGAGCCATTGCCAAAGGCAAAACGATTCGTGAAACTATAATCGATGAAGGCTTGCTTTCACCCGAAGAAATGGCAGAGGTGATGGACACTTACGCGATGACAGAGTACGAAGACAGCGATCAGTAGCCGGTTGTCAGTTGGCTGACGGAATATTGCTTGCGGCTTGCGACTGACAACTGCTATTGACTCTTAGAAGCAAATCGGCGAAATTTATATCGCAAAAGTTTCAATCATTTCTTTGCTGTAAAACTCTAAGAAGGAGGCTTAGGCTTAGATGACGTACATTATTGCAGAACCCTGCATAGGAACAAAAGACACGGCCTGTGTGGACGTTTGCCCTGTTGATTGCATCCACCCTCGCAAAGACGAAGACACTTTCGAGGGCGCAGAAATGCTCTACATCCACCCGGATGAGTGCATTGACTGTGGCGCTTGCGAACCGGCCTGCCCGGTGCAGGCAATATTCACAGAAGATGACACGCCGGAGCAATGGCGGCATTTCGTTGAAATAAATGCCAACTACTTTAAGTAAAACCCAAGAGGAGCACAGGGCTTGGCATATGTGATTTGTGAACCTTGCATCAGCGCGAAGGAACTGGCCTGCGTTGATGTATGTCCCGTTGATTGTATACAGGGTGGCCCGGACGAGGAGCAAATGTATATTGACCCGGCAACCTGCATTGATTGTGGCGCTTGCGAGCCGGTCTGTCCTGTGTCGGCGATCTTCCTCGAAGCAGACGTTCCGGCAAGGTGGCAGAGTTATATCATCAAAAACGCGGCCTTCTTCAAGTAGGAATCAATCAGGCGGGGAAGTCCGGCACACCAGATCGCTTCATCCACTTCGGTTCACAACTGAAAAAGCCGGGGCTGACAAATTTCAGCCTCGGCTCTTTAATTTCGTCTCGCGCTTACCCTCACGGGCGGAAATTTTTCATGTTGTGAAGCAGCATCTTCTTGCCTTCCTGAAATCTGACTTCAATCTTATTCGGAGGCAGCGAGGTCTCGACAGCGCCCAGCCCGAACTTCGGGTGGTTGATGACATCGCCTGCCGAAAAGTTGTTATTCATGTCGTAAGACTTCACAGGCCGGTTCGTATCGATGCTGAAAGCTGCCGCTTCTTTGCCTCGTCTTGAGCTTGTAGCGCGCTTCTTTGTAGTGCCTTCTCCGTCCGAGCTTGCAGAGGCGGCTGCGGAGGATTTGAGTTTATAGTTATGAGTGCCGCCGCACATGGAACAGGTAACACGGCGCACGATGTCGCCATCCATAGCTGCGACTATGTGTGTGCGTTCATCTTTGCATTTTCCGCAGTACGCAGCGATCTCACCGCCAACGCGAGGCTTTCTGTAGAGCATAATAAAACTATACCAGTTGCATCGAAGAACTGCCAGTTTACGGAAGGATTAAGGGTGGGCAGATGATTCGTATTTTAAATCTCAAACCTCAAAGAAGCTCTCTGAGCTTGCGCGCGGCGCGGTAGTGTATGCCTGTGGATTCGCTGGGCACTTCGCCCGGTCGAAACAATCCGTCAACCCATCTGAGGTATTCTCCAATTGCTCGTTTGCCTTGAATTTTTTTCTGTATGCCTCCGGCCCTTTGCGTGGCAGTAATGTGGTAAACAAAACCGTCACTGCCGAGATAAACACCTGTCTCCCACAACTCTTTTTTCAACTCCTGGCCTTCGTTGGCTAGCAAGGTGCCGTTAAGAGCGGCTTCAATAGGCTCTTCTTGTTTCGGACTCTTGTCAGGCATAGATGTATTTCTACCGAAAACGCTCGCCGCGCGCAATGTGCATACGGAGATGGGAGCGGCTATACTGATTTTAGTGATGTGGGCCGCGCCGAGTAGAGTTTCGGGGGAACTGCAATAATGATTAACATACTTTCTATTCGCTGCGGACTTGCCTTCGCGCCTTACCTTTCCGAGAGCCTGTCGGCATTTTTGCGCGACGGGCAGTTCGCGTCTCGCGTAGTCCGACAGGGCGGGAGCGGGCTGATAACCCGCTCCGATTCTGAAATGATGCTGCGCTATCAACAGAGCGAATCTGCGCTTGGCGCGGAAGAAGCCCGGCATTATAACGCGACGATTCAATTAAGAATCGATTTCTATGATGTTGCGAGAATGCAGGACGAAGTTATTATCGCAAACGTGGGCAGCGATCTTCTGCTTTCTCACCCGCAATCCGAACTCTGGTTAAAGGCCGAGCACATTTCAAGTATGCTCGCAGCACTTGATAGCGCTTCCATTGCGACGACAGAAACAAACTTGCCTGATTGGCTGAACATCTCGACAGGCGCAGGGCAATTGTTATTAAGCGACCAGCGCACTGGCAGATGGGTTTTGTTGGGCGCTGACCACATCAAAGAACTTGAACGCCGTTTGAGCCTGCTCAGAGATTTTCAAGCGGCTTCGCAGAAGTTGAAGCCTCCGACTATTTCGGTGAAGGGAATCAGTGTGCATTTGCAATCGGCTTTCACGCTTGCCGACGCTTTTGAAGCATTCGCAGAAGCAGGACAAGTCGCGCCTTATGAGGAGAGCACGCCCGTATACCGGCTGACTGTAAGCAAAGCGACGGAAGGCATAGAGATAAGAGATTCGGAACGGCGCGCAGGTCTGAACCAGAGAGAAGCGCGCAAGTGGGCGACCGTAATCAGAAGCGAGCTTGACCGGGCAGGCGCGGCTCAAATAGAAAGAGGCCGAATCAGAACCGTAATCGCTCGGGGCGAGCAGGGGCGCTGGGCATTGCAATGGGGAGATGAAGTCTTTGTGCCGAATGAATCGCTTGCTCGGCTGGACGCGGGCACGGATGAATTGAGGATAGATAGGAGCGGCGAATTCGTTTTGATTCTAAAGCCCGCTACGGGCGCGTGTGTCGCGCTCACAGCAGTCGAAGTCAATCAGTTGATAAGATAGACGATTGCCGACACCTGAGTCATTCATTACAGGTGAGCTTTGTTTTCCGGTCTACTTTTTCGAGCAGGTGGCCCATCTTCTCTTTCTTGGTCTTCATGTAGTTGAGGGCATTTTCAGTCGGTTCTACTTCAATCGAAACGCGCTCGACTATTTCAAGCCCGGCTTTTTCTAAAGCGGCAATCTTGTCAGGATTGTTCGACATCAATCGGATGCGACGCAGCCCTAATTGCTTGAATATTTCGGCGCAACACTCGTAAGAGCGCAAGTCTGCTTCAAACCCAAGCGAAAGATTCGCTTCAACTGTGTCCTGTCCCGCGTCTTGCAGCGCGTAAGCTCGAATCTTGTTTGTGATTCCGATGCCGCGCCCTTCCTGCTGCTGATAAATGATGACGCCGTGCCCTTCTTCCTGAATGCGTTTCATCGCGTAATCGAGCTGGCGGCCACAATCGCACTTGAGCGAGTGGAACACGTCCCCCGTCAAGCACTGCGAATGTATGCGCACCAGGCTTGGTTTTTCGGGACTCAGTTCGCCTTTGACGAGAACGGGAAACTCCTCGCCCGTCAAGTTGCCTTTGAAGCCGACGATGCGAAACGTGCCGGATTCAGTAGGCAGACTGGCTTCTGCAAGTCGCTCGACTCCCGTGCAATCTTCTTCCTCGTGGCCGTTCGGTTTGCTCATAACTATTTCTCTGATTCATCTACTTTCGTGTTGCGCGATCAAGCTCAGGAAATGGAAAACATAGGACGAAGTTTTCATCTACTCTAGAAATTCTAGTGAGCAGTCACACAAGCGTCAAGTTGAATGAATGTCAAAATGAGGCATTGTCACATCATTGAGCGTTTGCGCTCGATTGTCTGTTGTTGATATATTGAGCGAGCTGAAGGTGAATGCAGTGAACGACTCAGAGCGCACTGTGAAATTGGACGTAAGGGAAATCGTCGCTCGCCCAAGCTCGAAGCGGCCTGTGCTCGTAGTGTTGCAGGGGCAATCCATCGGGCAGACTATCCAACTCGACAAAGAGCAAACCATCATCGGGCGTGGCTCGCAGGTTGACCTCGTGCTGCGAGACGAAATAGCGTCTCGCCAACATGCCGAAATCACACGCCTCAACGCAGAAGGCGACATAACGGAGTATTACGTCAACGATCTGGGTTCGACTAACGGCACGTTTTTGAACGGAACGAAAGTCACATCTCAGCAGCTTCTCGAAGACGGCGACAAGATAAAAGTAGGCCATCACATGATGAAGTTCGCGCTGCTCGACGAATTTGAAGCGGAGTTTCAAGAGCGGCTTCATCAGATGACTCAGCGCGACGATTTGACGGGACTTCGCTCGCGCCGCAGCCTCTTTGCTGACCTTGATCGCACAGTCACGCAGGAAGCCCGCAACAGTGACCCTCAGCCGATCAGCGTGTTGATGATGGATCTGGACTTCTTCAAGCGCGTCAATGACGGTCGAGGCCACTTGATCGGCAGCCACACCATACGCCAGACAGGGCACCTCATACGCGATGTGGTCGGGAGCGCAGACATGGCGGCGCGCTACGGCGGCGAAGAATATCTCGCATACGTCATCGGCACTCGCGAAGAAGGACTTGAGATCGCGGAAAAGATCAGGAAGTCAGTCGAAGCTTTTCCGTTCCCTGCATCCACGACTGATGATGCTCAGACTATGCGCGTGACCATCAGCCTCGGCGTCGCTTCGTTTCCCGAAGACGGCAAGGCGGCGCTCGAACTTGTCCAAAAAGCCGATCAGGCTTTGTTCAGGGCCAAGTTGAGCGGGCGAAATCAGACCTGCGTTTTCAACCCTGAAATAGACAAGCCCGATTCGTTCCACCCGACCGTTGATGAATCTGCAATCATCTATGGCCCCGCCGAAGCGCAATGATCGGCTTCGGCTTTCCGATCTGGGCTGTGCTGTTGATCTGCTTCGCAATCCTCGCTGTGGTTTCGTTCCTCTACTTCAAGAATCTCAAGACGCAAAGCCTGAGGCTTAGAATCGCGCTGGTTTCATTGCGCGCAGCCTATACGCTTGCATTGCTGTTGATAATTTTTGACGCGACAATCACGCTCGCACGTCAAGAGCGAAGCCGTTTGCTGATAACGACGAGCGATTTGCCCTTGATGCGACTTCCCAATGCAAGCGGTAGCGATAGGGCGGAAGCTTTCTCGCGCAGCCTGTCAAACGATGCGCGTTTGACCGAACGCTTCACGATCCATCGAACCATCGGGTCAGCTTTGACCAGAGCCGCGCTCGTCGAAGACGATCAGAATAGTATTCCCGTTTCAGCGATAGTTTACCTGGCAGACCGAAGCGACGCGGCTATTCGAGAAGCGGAACGCCTGAGCCAGTTTACAGTCGCGCCGCTTTTTATCGTGCCTGTCAGTTCAGATGCAGAGCTTCCCGACATAAACGTAAGTTCTGTTGATTGCGGAGGCTCGGCGCTGCTCGACGTGCCTCAAATGATCACGGCAACGTTGTATGGCCGCAGGATGGCGGGCCGCTCTACGCTCGTCAAACTTTCGGACGAAGCGGTTGTCATCTTCGCAACGGTGATCAACTGGAAAGAGAATTCCGAGTCAATCACCGTCCCGCTGCTGCTGGCTCCGAGAGTCGAAGGATTGCATCGCTACGCTGTGAAGGCTGAACCGGTCGAAGGCGAGTTGAATACGGAAAACAATGAAGCGAGTTTTTCGCTCGACGTTCGGCGCGGCGAGCGAAAGATTTTATTTATTGAAAACCAGCCGACGTGGGAAGGCAAATTCATCCGGCGAGCGTTGGAAGAGAACGCTTCGATCACGGTTGATTACTTCGCCGAAGTTAGTCGTGACGCCGTTTTGAATCAACAGCAATCCGGCATCGAGCGCAATGTGCATTCTATACTCGGCGACTTCAAACAGCTTGCGCGCTACGACTGTGTCATCGCTGGCCCGATGGACGCTTCGATGATTTCAGAGCGCGAGGCGCAAAACATCAATCAATTTGTCGAACGACGCGGAGGCGGCTTTGTCATTTTGGGCAGCAACGATTTCAACGGCTCGATTCTTTCCGCTTCGTCGCGCCTCGCTAATCTGTGTCCTGCGACAGTCAATATCAATGCTCACTCGAATAATTCGCAGCAAGAATCTATCGCGCCATTGGCGGTTGAAAATACTGTAGCTGCAAAGACGTTTCTTGCTCCTACTCGCGAAGGCGAATCACTTTTCTGGAGTTACGCAAACGATATTTTGATAAGTAATCTTGGCCCGCTCTCGGATTCATATCTGCGAGTAAAATCACTGAAGCCGGGCGCTGTTACGCTGGCCGTTGTCAATACGGAAAAACAGGCTTTGATAACGGCTCAACCTTACGGCTATGGGCGCACGCTGTTGTTTGCGCCTGCCGACTCGTGGAGGATTCAACTCGCCGAGTCGGGTGAAAACAAAGGTCATTTCGCCGCCCTGTGGCAGAACATCGCGTTCTGGGCGGCAGGCAATGCCGAAGACCGCGACTAACATTCGTTTGCAAACTAGCGCGATAGAAGCGGGGACTGCGATGCGAGCTTATGTGACCGCCAGAGATGATTCGTTCAATCCGTTAACGAGCTTCAGCATTAAAGCCGCTCTTGATTTCGACGCGCAGGAAGAGAAGGGAACAAGGCTGCCTGTGACCATTTCGCACATGCCTGCGACTCCGGGAGTTTATGAACTCATCGCGCCTATGAGCGATGAAGGCAACAGCCGTCTGTCGGTCGAGTTGCAAGCAAAAGATGCAGGCGCTCGCTCGGTTCATATAGCTTTCAACGTACACGCAAAAAAATCGGAGTGGCGCGAACCTCTTGATGCAAATGACAGGCTGGCGCAAATAGCTCAAGCAACCGGCGGCGAGCCGTTCACCACAGATCAGCTTGAATCGCTAAAATCAAAATTGTTGGAATTGCAGACGGCAAATCGCGCGTCGCGTGTCACTCATCACTTGCGAAACAGCATCGCGCTTGCGGTTTTATTGCCCTTGTTGATGGCGGCGGAATATTTTTTCAGAAGGCGCTACGTCAATCCAGCGTTGTGATTAGACTATCACCTACCGAGCAAAAATGCTCAGGTTTTTCGCAGATCGGATTGTCGCTTACACTTCTTACACTCAAGCGGAAGGCAGCTTTGCCCGGATGGTCGTCAGAAACTTATCGAAGTCTATGGGTTTCTCGACGAAATCATCTGCTCCGGCCTTTAACGCATCGTCAATGATTCGTTTGCCGTATGCGCTCATCACTATGATAGGCGTTTGGCGAAACTCGTCTTCTTTACGAATGCGCTTTATCATCTCGATGCCGTTCATTCGCGGCATCTGAACGTCTGTTACTATCAAGTCCGGGTGTTCGCTGGTGGCTGTGTTATAACCGACCATGCCATCAATGGCATGCTCTACTTCGTATCCTTCCATCTTTAACAATCGGCAGAGCATGAAAGAAGTGTCGTGGTGATCTTCAACAACCAGTACTTTTTTCCCCATATCCATATTCGCTCTTGATGAATCCTCTTGGTTCGTATGATTTTATGCGCCGAGCAAAGCTATGCGCAACTGGGCTTCCTGCTCCGTATTAACCAGGGCGACGACTATGTCGCCATCACTGAGTCTGGCGTCGCCGCGCGGAACAACCGTCAGGTTGCCGCGCAGTATCGCTATCAGATTGCTCTCCGGCGGCAAATTAATATCACGCACAAGATTACCTGCTGCCGGAGAAGTAGCGTCCACAGGATATTCGAGTATCTGGAAAGCCCCATCCTGAAGACTGAGCAAGGTTTTTATGCGAACAGTCGGAAGCTCGCGTTCAATGACTTGTTGAATAATAGCCGTAGAGCTGACAGTAGAGTCAACGCCGAGCCGCGCCATCACCTCTTCATTTTTAGGATTGGAAGCGCGCGCTATGGTCTTTGGCACGCCGAAAACTTTTTTGGCGACCTGGCAGGCAATAAGATTATCCTGATCGCTGCCGGTCGCAGCGACAAAGACGCGAGCGTTTGACGCGCCCGCCACTTCCAGAACGTCGTGCGTTGAGCTATCGCCGGTGAAGACAGGGCAATCGAGCTTGTTCGAGAGCGCGGCGGCGCGCTGGCTGTCTCTCTCTATAACGGCGACTTCGTGTCCGCTTTCATAAAGCTCGCGCGCAAGGTTGACTCCGACCTTGCCGCCGCCCGCCACGATGATATAACGCGACTCGTCCGTAGCATTTAAGCGCGGGCGAGCCTGCACTTTCGGTGGTTCGGCGGGTATGCGCTCTGCGGCTGGCTGAGACGCGGCGAGGTCAACTTGCGCTACTATCAACTCGGCTGCGAGAAGTGTCGGGCAGACGACCGTAAGCTTCGGGTCTTCCTGCGTCGCTTCCGCGTGACTCGGCTCGTAGACGCGAGCGATGGCGCGAGGCACGTGAAAATGTGTGCGGGCAACCTGCGCCGCCATCAAGTTCACGTTGTCATCAAAGGTGATGGCAAGCAGCAGATCAGCTTCGCCCATGCCCGCTTCGCGCTGAACGTCTACATCTATGCCGTTGCCTTGAACGAGGTCTACACCTTCAAGGTGGGAAGCGCGGCCAAGTCGGCTTGTCTCTTTGTCTATTAGAGTAATCTCGTGTCCGCGCTCAACAAGCGCTGCAACCGTCCGAGATCCCAACCCTTCCATATCCGATAACGACGATCTTCATTAGTCTCCCTCTAGACTAGCGAACAATTAGGGAGTGACAAGTCAAAAGTGACGAGCGGCAGTAGCCCGCGCGTAAGCAAGGGCGAAGTCAGCGCCCTCCCTGACGGTCGGGCTACTGCCGCTCGTCACTTATCTTATACGCTTCGCTGTCGGGCCTGACGGGGCGCGAAAACCAGAGCGGTCTGCGCAAACCGTCCGGCCCCGGCGCGGGCCGAGCCATCTCAAGCCACTTACGATAAACTTCGTGCGAACGTTTCGTATCAACGATCACATCTCCGTACCGATCATCGGTTGCTGCATGCTCTACGCGAACCTTCTGATGCCAGCAATGCATGCCGCTCACGGGATCAGGCTGAACGGGAAACGTCAAATTTTGATGCACGCCGCCTTCTTGCCAGAATATTCGTTGCGAATCAGGGTCATCGCTCTTAAACGGCTCAACGCCTTTTATCTGCCTGAGCCGCCAACGCCCGTCGCCTATGTCTTCGAGGTCAACCAGAGCGGACGCCCAGCGATCCGTGCCTTCGTTTTGTTTCAATCGCCATCGCCCCAGATGATGCGAGCAAGCAACGACACCGGGGCGGATTCCTTCCGTCACCCAGACTCGGATGACGAAGTAACCTATCTCTGTGCTGACGCGCGCAAGATCGCCATTTGTGAATCCAAGCTTTGCAGCATCTTTCGGATTCATCCATAGCGGATTCGTGTGCGAAATTTCGTAAAGCCATTTCGCGTTTCCTGACCTCGTGTGAATCAAAGTCGGCAGGCGAAAAGTCGGAACCAATATATACTCGCTCTTTTCCTGGTCAAGCTCGCGCCAGTTGACGTGGCTTCGCACATAGCCGGGCAGCGTTTGCTCAGGCCACTTCCATTCAGCCATCGTCTTCGAGTAGAACTCAAGCCTCCGCGACGGAGTGTTGAACCCGCGAAGCGCTTGCCCATCTATCATAACGCCGACGACCTGCTCGCCGTCCGTAGTCGGCTTGATAATTTTCGCGGTCTGCTCATCTACGCGAGAGCCTTCAAGCTCTGAATCATTCACGCGGCTTTCATGCTGATCGTAGATGTTGGTTTTGACCGCGAACGCGCCGCTCCTGCGCATATATTCGAGGGGCTTTAGTCCGACGGTCGCCGCTTTTTCAGGCAGACCCGGCACGCTGTTCTCGAATATCCAACGATAATATTCTTCGATGGTTACCTTCTTGCCCGCGCGATAAGGCGACTCGAAATGTTTACGCACGCCCAGTTCTCCCTTGGGATCAATGCGCCACGATAGCTCTATCCAGAATTCGTCTTCCTCCCACACCTCGCCCGGATTCGCCTCGTGAGTGAAATTAATCTTTTCGCCCGCTCGCTCGCGCAGCACGCGCTGCACAGGCTGACGGAAGGAGATCCATTGAGCAGAATGAGTCTCCTGGCTCATCAAATCGTGTCGCTCTGCGCCGACGCCCATCGGCAGAACGTAATCGGCAAACCACGCTGTCTCGCTCCACACGGGGGTCAGTGCGGCGTGAAGCTCGATCTTCGATTCATCTCTTAAAACTTCGACCCACGACATGCCATCGGGGTTTGTCCACACGGGATTGTAGACCCGCGTGAAGTAAGCCGCGATGTGACCGCGCCCTTCTTTCAAGAAGTGAGGCAGCAGAAAACTCAACTCGTGATGCGCGAGCGGATATTCGCGCGGCCAGAGAATTTCGCTCCACGTTTTTTGCGGTGCGGGTTTCGAGAAAGGCGCGGCGACGAATTTATTCCACACGTTCGGCGACACTCCGCCTTCTGCGCCTACGCTTCCGGCGAGCACGTTCAAAAACATCAGCGCACGCGCGACCTGCCATCCGCCCAGATTGCCCGATGCCGCGCTGCGCCAGACGTGCGAGGCAAAGGCAGTTCCCGCGCGACCGATTTCGCGCGCAATCTCGACTATCGTTTCAACTTTGACTCCGCATTCTTCGGCGGCGAAATGAGGCGTGTATTCCGCGTAAACCTCCTTGAGCGCATCAATGAAAGCGTCAAAGGTACAAACTGAGTCGGGCCGCTCTTCGCGCATGAACTCTTCCCAGTTCACCCAGCGGCGGACGAACTCATGATTGAACGTCTCTTCGTGAAGCATCACATACGCTATCGCAAGTAGCAGCGCGGCTTCCGTTCCCGGATAAGGCGAAAGCCAGTAGTTAGCCATTGACGCGGTATTCGATAGTCGCGGATCAATCACGGCTATGCGCGCGCCCGACATCTTGCCTTCGATGATGCGCTGCGCGTGCGGATTGAAGTAGTGGCCCGTTTCGAGGTGAGAGCTTAGTAAGAGAATGAACTTCGCGTTGGCGTAATCGGGCGACGGGCGATCTGCGCCCTGCCACAAAGCGTAGCCGACCCTCGCGGATGACGAGCAGATGTTCGTGTGCGAGTTGTGACCGTCAACGCCCCATGCTTGAAGCACGCGATCCATGTAGCCATCGTGGCCGGGACGCCCCACGTGATACATCACTTCATCGCGCCGGTCTTCGATTAGCGCGGCACGAATTTTGGCCGCAAACGTGTTGAGCACTTCATCCCACGTAGTGCGTTCCCACTGGCCTTCGCCGCGCGGGCCGACTCGTTTGAGCGGGTAGAGTATTCGCTCAGGGTCATGTATTTGATTGATCGTCGCAGGCCCCTTCGCACAGTTGCGCCCGCGCGATGCCGGATGCAGAGGGTTGCCTTCGAGCTTGCGAATCTCGCCGCTCTCTTTGTCAACGTAAGCAAGCAACCCGCACGCCGCTTCACAATTGAAGCAGGTGGTTGGCACGAGCGAATAGCGCCGCTCTACTTTCTTAGGCCAGCTTTTGGCATCGTATTCGACCCAATCATCCCAACGCTCGTAAGGCGGGTAGCTTGAGAGTTTTGGAGCGGTCGGCTTTACATCTTCCTGCCTGTTCTTGTCCGATTGATTCACAGTGTCATCATTTTTTTTTCTAAACATGTCTCGAACCTTTTCAAGGGTGAGCGTTCGGGTCATCCACATTCAAGCCTTCGGCCATCGCTGCCGCATTGAGGTTGCTATCAGCAGAAACGAATGTTAATCCGGTAAGTCCTAACGCAGAGCGCAATGTTACCATCTCCAGCGCAGATGCCAACTGTACAGAGTCATATCCGCGCAGGGCATGAGTTTCTGCCACGTCCATAGCCCGTGCGATTAGCGTTGGAGTTATTTCAACAATCTGAAAAGCGCTGACAAATTCTCTGCGGAATTGAGAGACGGCACTTGTTACTTGGCTTGCAGAAATGCTGCCCGTGATCCCACGCCGGGTAATTGCAGCAACGACTTCTGCACCGGAAATGCGCGCGATGTAGATTTCGGAACTGGCTACCGGATCAAAGATATTCGTTACCCAGTTCGTTCCTATTTCATTCAAATAGCGCTTAACAATAGCACTGCTATCAAAGAAATAGATCGTCACTTATCGGCGCTCCTCGATAATAGTCTCGGATACCGGTTTGCCTTCCACATCAGCGGGCTTGTAGTTATTAAAGGATTCTAAATCAACCTCACGAGGTTCTATGCTGATGAGAAGGCCCGCGTCAAGCATTGCGCGCTTAAAGTCTTGCTCTGTGGGTTGCGGCGATGCCAGTAACTCATTCAGCGTTGCTTGCAATTTCTTCTTCTCGTCAGGAGTTAATGCTTTAACTTCTTCAATCACTTTTTCCAGATTTGCGCTCGACATCATCAGCCTCCTTTCTAAAGCTATTATCGCTTCGACTCGCCCTGCAATACAAATGAAGCCCGGTCATACGACTGTTCCGAGTCCTACAGACTTACGCGCAAGGCGAGCCGTCGTCAAGTATGAATCTGTTAAAGCGATGACAATTCTTTATAAGAATGAGGGAAGCGGCTCACCCCGCCTCACTTCCGGGACACTGGCTGCGCGTTAGCTGCGCAGTCCGGCGCGGCGAGCCGGTTTTATCTACCTCACAGAGAAGCGAAGTAGCATGATCAGCGCGACTGCAATCAACATCACGCTCGACGGGCTATCCATCGAGCCTTTAGTTGTGCTACTATCGCCACCACTGGCGACAGATACTGAGTTGGGATTATGTAAAAAGCATTCGCCAGGGTCAAAGACGCAGCCAGAGTCGCCGCATGTGCAGTAATTGTTGCCGATTATCGTGCGGCCAGCATAAGCGACCATAGGGGCCGATGAATTCCCGGCCTGTTGATTGTCAATGCTCACTAGAAACGGCAAGGCAAGCATCAGGAAAGATACAGCGATGAATCGTTTCATGGAATCCTCCAGTCAAAGTAGTACCGCTTTGCCAATGGCGAGCGGTCCACCTGGATTATACCTTGTTGTTTCAGCGGGATTATCTACATTCAACCAGACTCAAGCCAGAACTGCGCATCTCACGCGTATCGCTGAATTCGCTTATAGTCGGCGCGACCTCATCACAATAGAGCTTGCAAGTCGTGAACTGTTGAGTTTGCCCTTTGACCAATCTCAGAGCGCCGGGTTGTATTACCTTGCGATTGTTGCGATTCGGCAGGGCCGAGCTAGAGAAGCACAAGCAATGCTTGAAGCTGTGCGCGGCCCATATGAGGCGCGAGCGATTCAAGCACTTGGCGGCATTCACTTTGGGGCTGGAAGACTCGACGAAGCGGCTTACGTTTATGTTGAAGCGATGCAGGCTGGACGAGAGCGGGATGCGTTTGCAGTTTTCGGCGTGCAGGGCCAGCTATCAGCTATTAAAAGTATTCAAGGCGATCACGAGCGAGCGCTTGGCGACCTTTATGATCTCTGGCCGCTCGCTCGGCTCGTAGCGCGACAGCATCCGCACGTCTGGCCGATGCTTCACAATGAACTCGCCTACGAGTTGCTACAGCTTGGCAGAGTTGATGAAGCAAGACAGGCGGCAGCCGTCGCCGTTGCTTCACCTCTGGCAGAAAAATATCCGGAGTGGCAGGAGACTGCGCGCGAAATCGCTGAAACACAACGCACAGCGATTATAGTTGTGGTTCCTGCCCGCGCATCGAAACAAAAAACAGATCACAAAGTTTCGATGCTCCGCTATCATTTCGTCAGGCCTCGCGCCCGACATAGAGTTATCAGGCCGACCATCGGACGTGTGCCAGTGATTTGCTCAATCATCGAGCAAGTGGCAACGGTCGCGCCCATCCACGCACCGCCTTTCACAAAGTAGTACCCGGAAAAACTGATAAACCCTCAAAAAAGAATGGGGCCGTAAGTCTGCACAACGCTGTACAGACCCGGCCCCATTCTCAATTATTAATTATCTAGACTAACTGAGCGGCACTGCCTGTCCTGCCTGCACCCAGATGTGCTCCCAAAGCCACAATCCGCCTAAAGCGAGCAGTCCGGTAATCATCGCTATGATGGAGTTCTGCGCCGCGCCGCTTGATAGCGCGATCAAGGGGACGATGACGCCCAGTATTGCTGCGCCACCCCAAAACATTTTACTGAAATAGCCTTTCGTGATGAGCCGCGCCGCGCGCATTTTCTCGACGTGTTCTTCGGGCATGAATAATTCGCCACCCATCAATACGCCGTTGGCTACCAGCGCGCCGATGAACTCATAATACAAAAGCTCCCAGGCAGGGCCTACAAGGCGGCTTCCTGAAATCAGTGATTCAAGCGCCATCACGACCATCAGCACTCCAGCGCCCGCAACGATTGCCTGCACGAGCAGGTGCAAAGGCGTGAGCGGGCTGTGCCAGAATACGCGACCTCGCGCCTGCCGAAACAGGAAAGCGGAATAGATGGCCGACAGCGCCGCAAAGATTGCGCCGAACGTCATCACAGGCCCTTCCAAGTCGTACCAGCCAACATTCTCGATCAACATCCACACCGTCAACAGCCCGCCGTAAATCAGCAGGATGTATCCCCCGAGCACCAGCCACGATTTCCACTGCGGCATCAGCAGTATCCGCAAGAATCGTTCCGGTCGCTTCAAATCTAAAACCAGCAATGCAACGGTTGCGATCAGAAAAACCATCGCCACCTGCGGCGCGGCTGTATCGTAAAGCCAGTGGCCTTTGACGAAGCCAGAAAGCGTCGCAATCGTCGCAAGCAAAAATGCGCCTGCCGAAATTGATTTCGTCCACAGGTACGTTGAAACTTTCCACCCCCACGGCCTGTCGTGCGATATGTCGTAAGTAGTCTTTGCGCGCGCCTCGGCTTCGGCCAAAGCTTGCTCGTTCATCATCATTGGATCCATTTGAATTTCTGACCACAAGTACCCGTTTGTGTGCGTTTGTTCCGTTGGACGGAGCGACGCCTGATCTGCTTCGATGTAATGCAGCTTTGGTTTTGTGCCTGCTTCGGGTTTTCTCACTTGAGTTTGCTCTGACGAGATGAGGCGGTGAATCTTTGAAGCCGGGTCGTCCATGTCGCCTGAGACGATTGCCTGCACGGGGCAGACGATGACGCATGCGGGTTCGAGACTGACCTCGACGCGATGCGCGCAGTAATTGCATTTCTCGGCAGTGTTCGTGTTCGGATTGATGTAGAGCGCGTCGTAAGGACAAGCCTGCATGCATGACTTGCAGCCGATGCAGCGGTCGCCGTTGAAATCAACTATGCCGTCCGGGCGGCGAAACAGCGCCGTCACGGGGCAGATGGTTATGCACGGCGCGTCGTCGCAGTGATTGCATCGCATCACCGAAAAGAAGCGGCGCGTGTCCGGGTACTCGCCCTTTTCGATGTACTTCACCCACGTGCGAAACGTGCCGAGCGGAACTTCGTTTTCGGATTTACAGGCAACCGTGCATGCGTGGCAGCCTATACATTTTCGATGGTCAATGACAAAGCCATATCTCATGTTTTTATGTTTAAACGAAAGCGACGCACTACTATTTAATTTGTCAAGCTTGCTGCTTATTGATGGGCCGATGCTGCAGGCGCGAGCTGAGAAGACTGCTCGCCAGCCCTTCAATGAATGGGAGGCGTTGTGAGCAAATTGAGCATATTGAGCACGCGCTCGGCCAACTCGACGCCCGCATAGCGGAGCGAATATTCAGCCGCGCCGGTTGATCTGGGGTTAGGTGCAGGCCAGGGCGCGCCGCCTACCCCTCTATTTGTCCGCTGGTAAACGTGCCCCGCTGCTTTGGTTTTGCCCGTGCCCGGTTCATAGATGTAATAGTCAACATACATGTTGAAAGGATCACCGCCGAGGACGCTGGTACTTGGATGTTCAGTGTCAACTCTGTCTTGCTGGAGTTGAAACCACACCACGTAAGTGTCTTTAGACTCTTTTGCCGCATCAATCGCTTGTTTGCGATTCATCTCTCTTCCGGTTCGGACTTTGACGCCCGCAGTTTTCTGGATTCGTTCCATAAACCCGTCAATGACGACTCGCGCGTAGGTGGCGGAACTGCCGATGTCCGGCAGATGCATGGCCAGGAGAATCGGAATTGCCACTCTCTCATTTTGCGGCGCAGGCGGATGAATCGGCGGCTCGCTTTGAGCAGGCGGAAGCGGGTCAGGCGATGTCGAGCGTTTCGGCACGCGGCGGCCTGATTGCCCTTCGGCTATAACGACGACGCCCAGCAGGAAAAGAGCACACAGGAAAAGACTTGCGATGCGGCGAGGCTGTAAAGAACGCTTTGGTTGCATGTCAGTTTACTCCTGATCGATGTAATTCCACTGTTGCACGGGCAATTTTCAGATGCCTGCGCCGCCTGTAAAGTAGCCTTCGCGCCAGTGACGAACTCGCGCATTTCGCGGGCTGTAGGTATTCAGCACCGAAAGCGGCGGCGCGTAACAATGCAGCGTCACCATATCGCGCTTCTCCGGTTGAAGGTTCAGAAGCTGGTGGATGTCCGGCACATCAGCGCCGGTGACCCCGCCCGGCCCCCAACGATATGTGTTATATGGTCGGACGTGACCTTCGGGCGCGTGTTCGTACATGGTTTCAGTCAACAACCCTTCGACCATCAGAATGACGCCCACAGAACCGCCGTGATCGTGAATCGGCGTGCGCTGTCCCGACCGCCAGCAAAGCATCAGCAGTTCGGCAAACGAGCTTCGAGCTATCAGATTGCGAGCATACTTGCGCGGGGTGAAAACGCGATAAGGCTCGTAATCTCGCTGTCGCAGCAGAAGGGCGGAAAACCATTGTTTGATCTCTTCAAGATTTGGAACCGCTTTAAGATTTTTGATGGTCTCAGACAATTCGCCGAGCGACAACTCGTCGCTTACTGTAATCGTTTGTGGTTCATAAATGATATTTGTGTCAGTTACTCGCATTATAGTTCAAGTGGGTTTCGATTGTCTTCAACGTTAAATCTAACCCGTGACCGCGCTGCCGCGCAAAATGAAGATGAGATCTAGCTTCAAGCATTTTCAACGCGGGTAGAAGTTTAGTCTACACTCACACATCACCTTGTCAAGCAACTGTGAGATTCTTCAAACAGATATGGCTCTCAATATGCATAGTTTCCGTGACAAGGAGGATTGTTTATGTTCGCCCTTTCTTCGTTTCACGCAGGAAAGTTATTAATCGCAGTGCTGCTTGTTGCAATCGGGTCGCAATCGCCATCACCGCAAAACGAGATAAAACCTGAAAGTGAGCAAGTCGTTCTGCCAATGGGAACCGCTTTGACCATAACGATCAAAGAAGAGATTTCCAGCAAGGTTTTCTTTCATGGAGACGCGGTCGCGATGGAAGTTGATGAAGATGTTTTGGTGAACGGGCGCGTAGTTATTGTTAAAGGAACGCCTGTTAAAGGGAGCGTATCTTATGCCAGGCAGGGCGCAGACTACGGCAGGCCGGGCGAGCTTACGCTCGACGCTGAATCCGTAATTGCGGTTGATGGGCAGGAGATAAAACTGCGCGGCACGCTCGGCAAAAGAGGCAAAGACGAAACCGACACCGGGGCAGTCTTAAGCATAGTGCTCGGAAGATTCGGCGACATGTTAGCGCGCGAAAACAAAGGCGGAAACGCGCGGGTAAAAGCAGGCATGAAGGTAAAGGCTTACACACGCGAGGACGAGAGCATTGCCGTCAGTACCCGCTGAAGGCGAGAGCGGGCAAAATGAAAAGCTGACACTTGTATGTTTTTTGCTGCGCTCGTTCGACCTGCGCCAGCGTTAATCCTTCAAATCGAAACCATCTTCTTCTGGTACCTTTGTTGCAACTGAGCCGAGGGATGGCCTCGCGTTGAATAAATCTCTCAGCGCACGGCCTGCCGTCCGGCGCGTGCAGAAACGTCTGACGATCAATCCGAAGGATCAAATCATGCTGAAACAAAGAAAGATTTTTTCAACGCTTCTGATTCTGTGTTTGCTCTCTCAATTCGCCGTTGCCAAAAACAACTTGAGCGACTGGAACAACGTGCGCATTCTCGAAATAGGCACGACCATTGTCGTCAAAACCAAAGCGGGCGAAAAGTACGAAGGCGATTTGAAGCGCACGACGGCTGATTCGCTGACAATCGTAATTCAAGACCCATACTCGACTAGGCAGACCATAGACCTGAAAAAAGATGAAGTGAAAGAGATTCGGACGAAGCTAGCGCGCGTCGCTTCGACTTTGATTGGCACGGGCATTGGCACGGGGGTAGGCGTAGGACTTGGGGCTGCGTTTGATGCGCGAGACAGATACGGCGAAGACCCCGGCCTCGGCAAGATCGTGTTCGGCTTTCTTGGATTGGTGTTTGGCACAGCCTTAGGAACGCGCCTGAATTTGACCGGAAAGAAGATATATCAGGCGTGAGCGTCTCAAATCCACTTTTTGTATTTGAAGTAGCCGAGCATTGAGACGCTTATCACAACCAGTGCGGCTGTGATGTACCAGATTCCGTTCGGGTCTTTCAATAAAGGGATGTATTCAAAATTCATCCCGAAGTATCCGGTCAAGAGCGTGAGCGGAAGCATAATGGTTGCCAGGATGGTCAACCCTTTCACTATGTCGTTAGTGCGGTTCGCCATCTGCGTGAGGTATATATCAAGCCCGCCCGTCAGTAAATCGCGGTACGTTTCAAGCAGATCCATCGCGCGCACCGCGTGATCGTAGACATCGCGGAAATAAATCCGCATGTCTTTCGAGATCATCTGCGTATCGTCGCGTATGAGAAGGTTAAGAAGCTCGCGCTGAGACGAGACTGCTCGCCGGAATTGCAGCATTCCGCGCTTCAATTCAAATATCATTTGAAGCAATCGCGCCTCCGGGGAGACCAAAAGATCATCCTGAACTTTGTCAATCGTATCGCCTATGGATTCAAGCGTCGGCAGGTAGCGGTCAACGACGATGTCTATTATCGAGTGAAGCGCCTGATCGGGACGCTCCAGATGCAGAACGTTTGTGGTGAGCCATCGTTCTATCTGTTTGATCGAGAGACTCTCGCCGTAATGGACAGTGACTATGTAATCGGGGCTGAGAAATACATCTATCTCGCGGACGCGAAGCTCGCAGGGCAATTCAGTGTAATGCGTCGAGTTGATTATTATGAAGGTGTAGCCTTCGTAATAATCAGCTTTCGCCAGTTGAGTCGCGTGGCGGCAATCTTCGACGGCCAGTTCGTGCCAGCCGTATCGGGCTGCGAGTTCATCAAGTGCCGGGCTCATCGGATCATCAAGGTCGAGCCAGAGCATGCCCGGCTTATCAATGATGGTCCGAAGACCTTGCACTGTCACATCGGCAGCGGTTTGAGTGATAGTCTCGCTCATAGTCAGTGGCCAGCGGTCAGTTCTAATTGCAGGTTATTAACAACTAACCTCTGACCTCCGCTTTTATCTTCTGCGCCGGGCGGGACGGCTCGGACGCCGTTTGACACGTGAATCAGGTGTAGTAGGCCGCGCCGCTTCGGCTGTGGGCGCGGATTCGATTGCAGGCGCTTGAGCGGGCTGTCCCGTCACGCTTACGGTGTCCATATTGACGCCATAGTCAGTCGCTATGAGGTAAAGCAATACGCAAATCGCCAGAGTCAAGATCCAGTACCCGATGATGAGCGCCTTGCCTCCGACTGCCACCATCGCAAAGATGAGTGTGCCGATCACAGCCAGAAACAGTATTCTGGGCAGAGTAATCTGCCCGCTTTTTATTACTTTATCCTTTTCTGCCATGTATGAGTCTCCCGGATTGTGAATGATGACCAATGATTATGCAGGCATGCGCTTGCGGTTTGCAACCCGACTTTCAACAGCGCGTTTATGCGGCGAGCGTTACAGCCATCAACACCGCGAAAGCTATCAGTCCGGCTCCGACCGCCGCGTATTTGTAATAGTGCTTAGGCCATGTGCGAACGCGATCGCCTAAGTAGCCTAAGTATTTGATAGCGGCGCATTCGGCTGTCCAGCGAATGCCACGGCTCAGGGTTAGCACTGTAAAGAACAGAAGCGGGTTCATCGCGGTGAAGCCCGCCGCAAGGCCAGCAACGCGAAACAGTCCCGTTGTGATGCAGGCAAGAAATATGAATGCGATGCCCCACCCGGTCTGAAACCATTCGATTACGGAAGCCCATTTCTCAGTCAAATGGTAAAACGAGATCAACTGCATGCCGAATGATTGAAAGAACAACCGGCTCGCCGTATAAAGCACGACGCCGCCAACTAAGTCTGCGGCAGTTGCGCTGAGCGCGAATCGCAGCCATTTGCGTGGGGCCGCCGTCACCAGAGCTATTATGATGAGCGCATTACCTAGAGGTAAGATAATGCAGCCGAACAACTCCATACCGAAGACTATGCCTTCAGCCCATCGGTGCTTGGCAATGCGTTCTGTGTTGCGGAAGATCTTATCTGTCCAGCGGCGCAGACTGATTGTACTGATGATGCGCATACCCAACTTATGATAGTAACACCGGTGAACATAAAGCCAACAGAAAGTTCACCGCAGAGGACGCAAAGGGGGCGCAGAGAAAAGATTAACCTCTGCGCCCCCTTTGTGTCCTCTGCGCCTCTGCGGTGAATCGGATTCTTTCTCAGAGAACTTGAAGCGAACATTATCCTCCGCTTTTTATCCGCATTCCGTAGAACGAGCGCCAGACGAAGATCGTCGAAATCAAAAAGAAGACTGCGGCCAGAACATGGCTGAGCGTCGCGCCTGATTCGCCTGCATCGTGCGTGAGCTTCACGGCAAGCTCTACGGCGAGCAATCCGAACAGCGTGGTGAATTTGATGACAGGGTTCATCGCTACTGACGAAGTGTCCTTGAACGGATCGCCGACCGTGTCGCCCACAACAGTCGCGTCATGCAGCGCCGTGCCTTTTTGATTCAATTCTACTTCGACTACTTTCTTCGCGTTGTCCCACGCGCCTCCCGCGTTTGCCATGAAGATCGCCTGATAGAGTCCGAAGATGGCAATCGAAATCAGGTAGCCGATGAAGAAGAACGGCTCGACAAAGGCGAAGGCAAGCGTTGAGAAAAAGACCGTGAGGAAGATGTTGAACATTCCCTTCTGCGCATACTGCGTGCAGATCTCCACTACCTTCTTGCTGTCTTCGACGGACGCTTTCTCGACGCCTTCAAGCTTGATGTTCGCCTTGATGAACTCTACTGCGCGATAAGCGCCGGTCGTTACAGCCTGTGTGGATGCGCCCGTGAACCAGTAGATTATCGCGCCGCCTGTGATCAGTCCCAGTATGAACGGGGCATGAAGTATCGAGAGTTTGCCAACCGCTGTGGTGTCAGTCAATCCGTTAGTCAGCGCCATGATGATCGAGAAGATCATCGTCGTTGCGCCGACAACGGCAGTCCCGATAAGTACGGGCTTGGCCGTCGCTTTGAAGGTATTGCCCGCGCCGTCGTTTTCTTCGAGCAGGTGTTTGGCCCGCTCGAAGTTTGCATTGATGCCGAAATCGTTTTTGATCTCTGCCTGTATGTTGGGAACCTGCTCGATGAGCGAAAGCTCATAAACCGATTGCGCGTTGTCGGTCACCGGGCCATAAGAGTCAACGGCAATCGTCACAGGCCCCATGCCCAGGAAGCCGAACGCCACAAGGCCGAATGCGAATACAGCCGGAGCAACCATCAACGCTCCCAAACCATAAAGGCTGAAGCCATACGCGATAGCCATCAGCGCGACGATGCTTATGCCCAACCAGTAGGCAGAGAAGTTGCCCGCGACCAGGCCCGACAGGATGTTGAGCGAGGGACCGCCTTCCCGCGAAGACGTGACTACTTCTTTGACGTGTGCCGAACTGGTCGAAGTGAATATCTTGACAAGCTCCGGGATGATCGCGCCCGCAAGAGTTCCGCACGAAATGATCGTTGCGAGCTTCCACCACAGCGTCGTGTCTCCGCCCAGCGTCGGGACGATCAGATATGAAACGACGTAGGTAAGCACGACTGAAATTACCGAAGTGAGCCAGACCAGCCGCGTGAGCGGGCTCTCGAAATTCATCCGGTCGGCCTTGGCGTATGTTGCTTTCGTCATCGCTTCATTGATGAAGTAAGAGAGCGCAGAGGCTATGACCATCATGATACGCATCACGAAAATCCAGACGAGAAGCTGCACTTGTATGGCTTCAAAGTTCGGACCTGCAGCCGACCGATTGACCGCAAGCAGGATGAACGAGATGAGCGCAACGCCCGTCACGCCGTAAGTCTCGAAACCGTCCGCGCTCGGCCCGACCGAATCGCCCGCGTTGTCGCCCGTGCAATCCGCAATCACGCCCGGATTGCGGGCATCGTCCTCTTTGATCTTGAAGACGATCTTCATCAGGTCAGAGCCGATGTCGGCGATTTTCGTGAAGATGCCGCCCGCTATTCTGAGCGCAGCCGCGCCTAGCGATTCGCCGATTGCGAAGCCGATGAAACACGCCCCCGCGTAGTCGCCGGGGATGAACAACAATATGCAAAGCATGATGAGCAGTTCGACGCTGATCAACATCATGCCGATGCTCATTCCGGCTTTCAGCGGGATTGCATAAATCGGGTAGGGCCTGCCTTCGAGGCTGGCAAAAGATGTGCGCGAGTTGGCAAATGTGTTGACTCGGATGCCGAACCACGCAACGCCGTAGCTGCCTGCGATGCCGACCAGACTGAACAGAAGAATGATGATGACGCGCTCCGCTCCAAGCCCCGAAAGCACGCCGAAGTACAAAATGATGATGACGGCTATGAACGCTTCGAGTATCAAGATGAACTTGCCCTGCGTTACCAGATAGGTCTTGCACGTCTCGTAGATCAGCTCAGAGATTTCCCGCATGGATTTATGCACGGGCATTTTCTTTAACTGCGTATAGGTGGCCAGCCCGAACAGCAAGCCCAGAACACAGATGATGATGCCCAGCAGCAGCAGCGTGTGGCCGTCAACTCCGAGGAATTTGACTTGCGAGAGATCGGGCAGTTTCAGGTTTACTTCGCCGCCCGGCTGATGCGTCTCGGTTTGCCCTAGCGCAGATGATGCGTGAAACGCCAGAAATGCAAGGGCCGCCGAAATAGTCACCACGCTACGGTGTCCGATCAGTGCTCTTGCCTTTCGCCTGATAGCGTTCGAGATGAAATTCATCCCTTCTCCTTTAAGAGCACATGAGGCCAGGCCGCAGGCCATCGCCAGAGATAAAATGCCGATTGTGAAAATTGGAACAAGTTCCATAGTGTTTTGCTATTCACTCCTTTTTCAGTTCAGAAAATACATTCTCCAGCGTTTGGACGCGACGACGATGACGGAATGCGGATGTGAAGCCAGGAAATACACTGACAGTAAAATGGCCAGTTAAGAATTCCATCTTTCAGTAATAAACTCGTCTTCGCAAAACGCAGCTTAGAGTTGTGTCAGCCGTGGTAGGTGGAGCCGCATCTGAAAGCGTGCACCCCCTACAGATGCGAAAAGCGCGGTCACGGCAAAGAAAGCCTTATAGCACATCGCAGAGACGATGAGCAAGTTATTCGCAATGGCCGGAAATCAGAAAAAGAGAGTTCACCGCAGAGGCGCAGAGAACGCAGAGATTTCGCAGAGAAAACAATGTCTCTACAAACTCTGCGCCCCCTCTGCGTTCTCTGCGCCTCTGCGGTGAAAAGGCTTCTTTTTTCAGATTTTGTAAAAGGCAATCGCAGACTCGCCCTGCTTCACTTCTCGAAATAACTTCAATTCGTCGTAATGGGGTTCAGGCGGTGTTTTCGCCCTGTGCTCCACAATCACAATTGAATCGTTGGAAAGCAGCGCGGTTGTCGCAAGCTCGTGCATTAGAGTGTCATAAATCCCGGAGGCGTAGGGCGGGTCAAGAAAGACTATGTCGAATTGTTTCGCCTCATCTGCAAGTCGCTTTAGCGCAGTGAAGGCATCGCGGTTAATTACAGTCGCTTCGCGCTTGATGCCGAGCGTCTGGAGATTCGCTTCGATTACAGAGCAGGCGCGACGGGAATTATCAATAAACGTCGCCGCGCCTGCTCCTCGACTGAGGGCTTCTAGCCCTACCGCGCCCGACCCTGCGCAGATGTCTAAAAAGCGACTGCCTTCAATGCGCGGGGCGAGGATGTTGAATAGCGTTTCTCGCAAACGATCAGATGTCGGGCGCACCGCAAGCCCTTCGACCGCGCGCAAACGTCTCCCGCGATGTATCCCGCCGATGATTCTCACAACTTCTGATGATAGACAGTTCACCCGCGCTCAAGCCAGCGATTGAAGAGATAACAAGGTTTTGACTCGCCGCAGGTCATAAGGTACTCTGATCACGAAAAGGATTGGTTATGAAAAGAGCGAAAAATAAAATATCTCGCGCATTCGTTGTAAGCGTCGTTGCTATGTCATCGCTGCTGTTGCTGTCGCACGCAAACATTGCGCAGGGACAGACGGCTCAAGCGAAAGAGACATTCGCGGCTTTCTGGACCAAGTTCAAGGTGGCGCTTGCGAAAAATGACCGGCAGGCCATCGCCGCGATGACAAAACATTGCAAGTGCGGGCAAACGCCTTTCGACAGCGACAAAGAGTTTCTCGATGAATGGTATCCCGCCATCCGCCGCAATCGCGCTTGCCTTGCTCGCTCGAAACCATTCGCTCACAACCGGCAGAGCTATTCCGTAATTTGTCGCACGGACGGTGACGAACTGCTCTTTGAGCGCATCGGCGGCGAGTGGAAATTCATCAACGTCAATCTCGCGCCTTGAAAAGCGACACACCACACGGCGGAGGGAATTGAATTATGAAGCAAATCAATCTCTTGCTGGTTATTGCACTATTCATGTGCGGCTGTGTGAGCTTCGCGCAAAGCGACGAGCGTGAGACTCTCTTCACGAGTGACTACACAGACCTCACAAACGGGAAAGGATGTCAGCCGGATACTGCCGGAAGCAAAACATCGGAAGGAAGCGACAGCCCGCTCGTCTGTCGCGGCCCCGGCGGCTATCAAGTACACATTAGCTACGCGGCAGTGGGCGCTTATGCCTCTGTGCGAACGGCCAACAACAACTTCACTGTGCAACTGGCCGCGCAGGGCGCTCATTTCAACGAAGGACGGAAGATCGAATGGCGGCTCGCCGATGGTCGTCCCTTTGCCGTCATACTGCGCGTATTCAAATATCGCGAGCGTGCCAGCGACCCGAACGAAGCCTTCAGCGAGAGGAACAAAATAAGCGAGGTGCTGATCGTTCGCGGGCTGAAAGGACAAGAACATATTCGGTTCGATGTTGACCCGCGCAAGAGCGAGAATGCCAACGACGAGGCGCGCAAACTTGCCGACGCAGGCTTTCGACGAAAATCATCATAGCGAAATGATGTAGTGCAATAATCGAGAAACCGCCTCCATGACCAGTTGACTTTTGCGGCGGCGAAACCGCAAAATCAGAGCGGATTCATCAGCGAATTTCGATAATAATCAAGAGGTATTGAATGCAGAGGATTGTATATATAGCGCTGGTTATGTTGTGTCTCGCGGCAACTGCTTTCGCCGTTCAGCATAAGACGGGAACGCTCAAAGGGAAAATTGAAACCGAAAAAGGCAAGCCGCTTGCCGACGCCGACGTGCGCGCCATGAGTAGTCGCACTCGTTCGGTTAAAGAGACAAAGACGGATAAATCGGGTAACTACTCGATGGAGCTTGAGCCTGATGATTATACAGTGAGCTTTGACGCAGAAGGATACGCGGGCGGCACTATGCGCGATATGCAGCAGGTCGAAGAAGGGAAGACGACCGAAGTCAAAACCCTGCAACTTCAAAAATCGAAGCGTTCTTCGCTCATTCGCGGCGCGGTGTTCGATTCGCAAGGATTGTCGCTTGCTGGCGCGCGCGTGAAACTCGTGCGAGTGCCCACCGAAGATGAAGGGAAAGACAAGAAGAAAATAGATTCACTCACGCGCGATTACACGACTAACAATCACGGCGAGTTCGCATTTCGCCTGCCTTCGAATCGCGCGCGTTACAAGTTGACTGCTTCGCTTGACGGCTACAAGTCAGAAACGAAGACCGTGGATGTAAGCGAAAGCGAAGCTGTGCCGCTCTCATTTTCATTGGAGCCTGTGAAAAAATAAGTGGCGACAGACCATCAAAAAACAAGAGGCGCGAAGACGAGCGAGCCTGAAACGCCGGAACTGCCGAAGGAAAAACGGACTGAATACTTGACCGCGCATCAGCTTGCCGAAGTCCTGCAAGTGAGCGAATCAACGATTCATCGCCTGCGCCGCGCGGGTCGCATCCCTGCCGTTGAATTAACAGACCGTCTCATCCGCTTCAATTTGCGTGACGTGCAAAAAGCGCTTAAACCAACACACGCTGCACACGACGGTGAAGTAAGCCATGCTCAGGAGCCAAGCCCACAGCTTTCATTCGATGATCTATACGCGGATTTTAGCGAGCGGTAAGCAGCCTGAAGGCCGCTAAGGAAATATTCGCATCTTTATCAGTCAAACTATCAGCCAGCAACTTTAATAATATCGTCCATTATCGTTTGCGAAATCGCGTCGCGGCCTGAGCGCGCATAAGCCATCACCTCGACATCGGATTCCAGTCTGAATACCGCAAGCTTCGATGTTCCCTCGACGGAATAAAACGGTGATTCAGGTGCGACGAGTTTCGGCGCGACGCTCACGCGCACTCGTCCTTGCCAGATGCGGGCGCGGCCAACCAGTCGAACGATGCGGCCCCTCGCGCGCCCGCTTTTAATCAGCGCGTCGGTCTCAGCATTAATGCCTATGCGCGACACTTCACTCAGCTTGTCGTCCGCTCCCATCAACGTCTTTGCAAGTATGAGAATTTTTACAGCAGTGTCCCACCCTTCGACATCGAGCGAAGGATCAGGCTCTGCGATGCCGTTCGCCTGAGCGTTAGCGAGAGCTTCGCCGAACGAGATATTTCTCTCCTGCATTTCAGTCAGTATGTAGTTAGTCGTCCCGTTGAGCACGCCGCGAATCTCAAGCACTCTTTTGCTCTTTGTCTCATCAGGAATGCTAACGCCTGTTGTGCCGCTATAAGCGAGTTTTGAATTGCCAGTAAGAGCAGCTTCTTTGAGCGCATCGAAGCCGTGCGCGAGCGGGCCTTTGTCAACAGTGACGACATTGATGCCGTGCGCGAGCGCAGCCTTGATTGAATCGAGCGCAGGCTGGCCGTCCGCAAGATTTGTCGGCAATGATTCAACCAGCACACGAACCCTTGCGGACGAAAGAGCATTTACGAATTCAGGCGCGTCTTTGATGAAAGAAGCCGGTGCGAAATTGCGGACGTTGTGGCCCAACTCTTTATGAGCTATGATCTGTTGAATCTGTTCCGGCCTGTCGAGCAAGAGGCCGCCGCTGCTGTCGGCCACCGCGCGTATATGGATTCTTTCATCGTTGCTTATGTAATGAGCGAACGCGCGGCCAACGTTTCCCAGTCCGAGCAGCGCAATATCAATTTGAGGCATAAGTCAGGTTGTTTGAAATCTCACTCTCAGGTTTGAAATGCTAAACGCTCTCTGCTTCCATCGCGGGCAGCAGTCCCTTGATGTCGCGCACCAGTCGCTCTGCCTCTTCCTGGTCGGCGAGCGCCATCATAAAAAACTTGTAGCCGTTGTGGAAACACACAAGCCCGTTGCCGAATAACCAGATGCTCGAAAGCAAGGGGTTGCCGCCAAGCACTAAATTGATCGGAAACCCGCCGACAACGCCGCCTGTGAACGCCTCTGCGACAAGCCCCGCGCCTGCCGCTATGCTGAATGCGCCCAGTAGCGGAGCGCCTACGTATTTGGCTGCGTCGCGCTGAAACTTGACGCGCGCGGCTTCGGCTTCTGTGAGCTTTCCTTCGCTGATCAACGCTTCTTGTTTTTTTATAAATCGCTCGTATCGCTCGGACAGTTTTCTAAGGCCGTAAGGGACGATTGCGGAATGAAACATCCAGTTGCCTGCGCCGCCCGCGCCCAACAGCGTCACGTCGAATGCCGAGAACGCCGTGCCTGCGCGCGTGCCTGCGATGAAAGCAAGCGATACGACGGCGGCTTTTCCGGGATTGCGCTTGGCCCAACTGCGCGCGCTCTTGACTGCGCCCAACAGCGACGAGGGCAATCGCGCAGCCGATGCGCTGGCGCGTGCAGCGCCCGAAGCGTTTTTGTAATAGCGGCGTGCTTCTCCGAACAAATCCGATGCTTTTTCTTTGGCTTCCTGAGCGGCAGCGCTCGCACGCTGACGGGCTTCGTTAGCTACTTCGCCTGCTTTTTTTTTGCGCCCGTGCGGTTTAATGTGTCGTCAACGGATTCAGCCGCACGCCGCGCCGTATCGCTCACCCGCTCCGTGATTTTGTGCTCGCGATTGATTCGCGCAGTCTCTTCGCGCGCTTTATCAAAAGCCGCCGTAGTTGCATCAGCGCCTTTGCGAAGCGTATCTGTGGCAACGCGTGCGCCTTTATCAAGTTTTGATTTGATTTCGTATTTTTCATCAAGCTGGCGCGCTGCTTCTTCCGCCCGCCGTCTCAATTCATCAAGCTTGCTCGGCATAAGGTGTGACTCCTTGCTCTTATCTTACCCTGTCAGTGATCGAGAAGACCACTACGGATTGATACGCGATGCGGCTGAGCCGGGTTCCTTACTCGCCAAATGCGGCGCGGGCGGCGCGCATCGTGTTGCAGTGTGCTTCAACCGTATCGGCGACGTTTCGAGCGTAACCGCCGCCGAGCGTAATCACACATGGCACTGCCCGCGCGCGGCATTCGGTAAATACCATAAGGTCGCGCCACCTCAGCCCGTCGTGCGTGAGCGAGAGCCTGCCCAGCCGGTCATCGAAAAAGGGGTCAACGCCTGACTGATAAAAGACCACGTCGGGCCGAAAGCGGTCTAAGACCGTCGCCAGGTTAAGCGAGAGCAAACTCAAATATTCTTCATCTCCGGTTCCATCCGCGAGCGCGACATCCACAGTGCTTTGTTGTTTGACGAGCGGATAATTCTTTTCGCCGTGAAGCGAGAGCGTGAAGACTTCGGGATCATCTCGGAATATGGCAGCCGTGCCGTTGCCTTGATGAACATCGAGGTCAATGATTGCTGCGCGTCGAAACAAGCCTTCAGCGCGCAACACGCGAATCGCTACCGCGATGTCGTTCAACACACAGAAGCCTTCGCCGTGATCGGCAAATGCATGATGAGTGCCGCCGCCGAGATTGGCCGCAACGCCATCGCAGAGAGCCGCGCGCGCCGCCGCAAGCGTTCCCGCAACAGACAGACGCGAACGACCAACCAGAGCCTCTGACCATGGAAGACCGAGACGGCGAATCTCGCGCGCGCTCAACTGGCCTGATACCAATCGGTCATAATAATCCGGCGTATGAACGAGCAGTATCTCGTCTCGCTCGGCAGGCTTCGGTTCCGTAATATGAGAAGACGCAAGCGTTCCTTCACGGTCGAGCCACTGGCGAATCATCGCGTACTTGATTATCGGGAATTGATGATGCTCAGGCAGCGCGATCACGTAGCGGTCTGAGTAGAAAGCTCGCATTAAAAAATCTCGGATTTGAAATCTCAAGCTTCGTCGCGGATTGGAATCGGGCGACGGGTGTCGTCAATTGCGACATAAATCACTTCGGCTTCGGTTACGCGCACGCGCTCGCGGGGGCTTGCGATGCGGTCGGCTTCGACTATGACTTTGACCGTGATCGAAGTCCGGCCAATTCGCACAAGCTCGGTGTAAAAGCTGACAAGGTCGCCGACGAACACGGGCGCTACGAAGACGACTTCGTGCATAGCTTTAGTGACGATCTTTTTGAGCGTGTGCTTGCGGACTTCGATTGCCGCGGCGATGTCAATGTAGCTCAGTATCACACCGCCGAAAATCGTTCCGTGCGCGTTGGTGTCTTTAGGCATAAGCACGACGCGGATGGCAGGCTCCGGGCCGGACTTGTCGTATTCAAAGCCGGTCTTCGATTCGCTCATATGCTAGACAGCCTAATCCGCGCGCTCGAAACGTGTCAAACAAGTTTCCTTTTGCCTCTCTCGATGTTACTTTCGCTGTTATGAGTGAAATGGATGAGATAGTCGCATCCGGCGGAGTTGTCATTGATACAAAAAGCGCAGACTCGCCTCTTGTGCTTTTGGTGCATCGCCCTGAATATGACGACTGGTCGTTTCCGAAAGGCAAGCTCGACGCGGGCGAGACAATCGAACAAGCGGCGCTCAGGGAAGTGAAAGAAGAGACGGGGCTTGATTGCCGAATTATACAGAGCCTTTCGCCTATCAGATACTCATATCGAAATCGCAGCGGTCGAATCCGCCAGAAAATAGTTCATTACTTTTTAATGGAGCCAGTCGCAGGTCGCATCGCTGTGAACATCCACGAAATTGACGCGGCTCAGTGGTACAAAGCGAGTGACGCGCTCGTCAGGCTCAGTTATGAGTACGACAGGAAATTGCTTGATTCATTGTTCGGGCCTGAGAGCGTGATTTGAAATGCCAGCATTTCAAAACTCGCTTTGGGCATAATCAAGTTTTGTCCTGAAAACTATTGCTGACTGCGATAAAATGTCTGCGCCCCTTCCTTAATATTCGGCTCTGGTGGAGAAATCGATGGCTGACAGAAGACCACTTATAACGCTGACAACGGATTTCGGCGAGGCTGATTACTTCGTTCCGGCAATGAAGGGCGTGATCTATTCGCTCAACCCCGCTGTCGAGATCGTTGACCTGACGCACCAGGTTCCGCCGCACGACATCTATGCAGCGGCATTCACTCTGCTTTGTTGCTATTCGGATTTTCCGAAAATGACTCTTCACATAGTCGTCGTTGATCCGGGCGTGGGGTCGCGTCGCCGCCCCATCATGGTGATGACGGACAACTATAATTTCATCGGCCCGGACAACGGCGTGTTCAGCTACATCTATCAGCGCGAGCACGTGAATCGCATCGTTCATTTCAACGAAGACCATTACTTTCGCACGCCCGTATCGAACACTTTTCATGGCCGCGATGTTTTCGCTTCCGTCGCCGGTTACGTATCGAAGCTGGTTGATTGGAGCAAGATGGGCGTAGAGATTGATGACCCTGTTCGCTTTAACACGCCGACGCCCGCAGTGGTTTCCGAGCGTCAGATTCGCGGCAGCGTCATTCACGTAGACCGATTCGGCAACATTATCACCAATATCACAGCCGCAGAGTTAACACCCGAAAGATTGAGCCGAGGCGCGCGAGTGAGAATCGGAAAGCACGAAGCGGCGCGCGTGCTGACTTATTATGCTGAAGCGAACCCGAACGAGTTGTTCGCATACATTGGCAGCGCCGGATTTCTGGAACTGGCCGTGCAGCGCCAGCCTGCTGCGCGAATAACAGAAGCGCGGCGCGGCATCGAAGTTGAAGTCGTAATTCCATAGATGATAGATTGATCGAAGAGGTTGTTGTTATGACGACAAAAGCAGAAGCCACGATTGAAGACCTTTATAAAATACCTGGCAAGGCTGAAATCGTTGACGGAGAAATAGTGCTTATGAGTCCAACTGGTGGTGAGCCGAGTTATGCAAGTTTGAAATTTTGTTAGTCTTGCGAGACCACTCTCGACGCCACAAATTAGGCAGCGCAGTCGGCGATAATAAAGCGTTTCGCGTAAACCTTCCAAACCGCAAATCTTTCAGTCCTGATGCCGCATTTTACATTGGGCCTGACCCAGGGATGAAATTTTATGAAGGAGCGCCAGTGTTTGCTGTAGAAGTCAGAAGCGAAAATGATTATGGCGCAAAGGCCGAGCGCAAGATGGCTGAAAAGCGAGCCGATTATTTCGCTGCCGGAACCTCTGGTCGTCTGGGATGTGGATTTATTGAGCGAAGATGTAATCAAAGTATATCGCTCGACCAATCGCTGACAACCCGACCGTCTATCGCCGCAATGAAATAGCCGAAGCCGAACCTGCTGTGCCGGGATGGCTAATGCCTGTTAATGACTCTGTTTCAGTAACGCTCGCATAAGAATCTGTGGCTCGCTTGCCGCTTTGTTCGGGCCATTCGTTGACAGCCTCCTGCGCGTATCTTATCCTTGAATATTGGATTTAAACCTCGAAAACTTCTGATACACAACTGTAAGCAGTGAAAGGATACAACTAAGATGTCGAGTGATGCTAACGCCGCCAAAGCGGGACTTGAAGGCATCGTCGCAGGAGAATCTACCCTCAGCGATGTAAACGGCCAGGAAGGCCGCCTGATCTATGCCGGATACGACATTCACGATCTGGCCGAGCATTCAACCTTCGAGGAAGTGATTTACCTGCTTTGGAACGGCCACCTTCCCACCCGCCCGGAACTTGACGAGTTGAAACAGCAACTGAGCCGCGAAACCGGACTTCCCGCAGAGATTCAACAATTCACCCGATCAATACCGAAAGATGCGAACGCTATGGACATGCTTCGCACGGTCGTGTCCGCCCTTTCATTTTACGACCCGGACAAAGCGGATATGTCGCGCGAAGCAAACATGCGCCGCTCGATTCGGCTCACGGCAAAGTTTCCAACAATCGTCACTACGTTCCAGCGCGTGCGCAACGGGCTTGACCCCGTAGAGCCTCGCGCAGGATTTGTCGCTCGCGGGAAATTTCCTCTACACCTTGAAAGGCGAAGAGCCGGACGAAATCGCAACGCGCACGATGGACGTTGCCTTTGTATCTGCACGCGGATCACGAACTCAACGCTTCGACTTTCGCCGCGCGCGTCACGGCTGCGACGTTGTCGGATATGTATTCGGCGGTAGTCTCGGCAATCGGCACGCTCAAAGGGCCGCTGCACGGCGGAGCGAACGAAGGCGTCATCAAGAATCTTGCTTGAGATCGGCGACGGTCGAAAACGTCGAGCCTTGGGTGAAGAACGCTTTCGCCAACAAGCAAAAGATCATGGGCTTTGGCCATCGCGTCTATCGAACAGAAGACCCGCGCGCGACCCACCTGCGCGAGATGTCGCGCCAGCTTGGCCAGCGGACGGGCGAGACGAAGTGGTATGACATGTCGAAGAGGATGGAAGAAGTGGTCAAACGCGAAAAGGGACTAAACGCGAATGTTGATTTCTATTCGGCTTCGACTTATTACGCGCTCGGCATACCGACTGATCTGTTCACGCCGATATTCGCTTGCAGCCGCATATCGGGCTGGACTGCTCACGTGCTCGAACAGTACGAAAACAACAGGCTCATCCGCCCGCGCGCCGAATACGTTGGCCCGCGCGGCTTAAAGTATGTGCCGATTGAAGAACGCGATTAAAGATTAATTCGAGTCTGTTTTAGAAAGAAGCTCCGTAGGAGCGACCTGTCTATAGTAAAAATCAAGCAAGTGATTCGTAGCTCCGTAGGAGCGACCTGATGGTTGATAGGTCGCTCCTACGGAGCTACAGAAGTTTTCAACATCGCTGAATCTATAGACAGGTCGTCCCTAACGGGACTTCCAAAACACGCTCTTGAAACTTTATCGCTTACATTTTCTTTTCGCGATTTTATTGGAGCGCATACAGGAATCCATCAGTGCTGCCGAAGTAGATCATTCCGCGATCAATCGCAGGAGAAGAGAAAATCGCTCCGACCGTAAATATCCGCGACATCGAAACGGCCATGTCTTGATAATCGTTGAACACCGGAGCGTAAAGCACCTCCTGATTAAAACTGCCATTGGGATTCAGTATCTTCAACGGGTCTTTCTTAGAGCTTTCCGTCTGGAACTCCCAGGCGAGCTTGCCTGTTTTTGTGTCCATGGCGTAGAGCTTTCCGTTGTGGCTTCCCACATAAGCGAGATCGCCAGCTATAGCAGCAGACGAAAACATATAAGCTTTCGCATCGAAGGTAAAACGCATTCGACCCGTTTTCGCGTCAAGCGCGTGAAACCTGAGAACTGTCCGATGTGCCTGCGTACACCATGCCGTCACGCACAGCAGGCGTAGAAATTACCCACGACTTGTTTGTTGAATAATCCCACTTCTTGCGACCTGTCGCCGCATCAACCGCATAGACGTGAGCGTCTCGGCATCCGACATAGACCGTGCCGTCAACTACAGCCGCAGACGATTGAAATCCTACTTGATTGTGAATGAAAGAATCTTCGCCCGTCTTGAATCGCCATCTTTCCTGCCCGGTCTCGGCGTCCAATGCGTAGAGATAACTGTCCCAACTGCCAATGTAAACCGTGTTGTTTGCAATGGCGGGCGAAGCGTGCACTACGTCACCGGTAGCAAACTTCCATTGGAGAGCGCCCGTCTCGGCATTCACGGCGTAGACGTTTCCATCGCCGCTGCCGAAATACACTTTGCCATTGAAGACAGCCGGTGAAGATGTGAAGAGGTCATGCGAATCAGGAATCATCTGGTAACCGGGAGAATAACCGTGAAGGCGATTGGCCTGAAATCGTCTTTCATACTCGGCTGCGAATCTCCACTTGACGGCCCCCGTGTCGGCGGCAAGCGCGTACAAGGCGCTATCGAAACCTGTGAAATAGACCACGCCGTTAGCCACTGCCGGTGAAGACGTGACCTGTCGCTGAGTTTTGAATTTCCATTTCTGCTTGCCCGTCTCCTGTTCCACTGCATAAAGGCAACCGTCCACGCTGCCGAAATAAACAACGCCATCGGCTATGGCAGGCGAGGACAAGACCGCACCGTCGGTTTTGAACGCCCATTTCACACCGCCTAATTGTTTTGGGCCTACGGATTCGTACACGCCCGTTCGAGCTATGTTGCCGTGAAAAGTAGTTTGGGCTGCCGCGCTACTGACGACGACAAGCAAGACCAGAAGACAGACTGTTACTCGATTCATCAATATTTCCTCCGAGATTGTTGACACATACAGTAAGCAATGAGTTTAGTTCTGTGAAAAAAGAAAGCGATTCACCGCAGAGGCGCAGAGGACGCAGAGGAGGCGCAGAGAAGATGTTAGGAGTACCGCCTTCAGGCGGAATATTGAAAGGCTAGAACATTCCGCCTGAAGGCGGTACTCCATGCTTGTGTTTTCCTCTGCGTAATCTCTGCGTCCTCTGCGCCTCTGCGGTGAACTCTCTCGTTCCCTCATTCATTTGAGCAGTGAATCAATCAACCCGCCTACTTTTTCGTGAAGGTCTTTCGACGCGCCATAGAAAATCGAAGCCGTCTTCCCCTGACGGTCGAATACGAACATCGTCGGCACGCTCGTAAGATCACCAAACGGCGCAACCTCTTCGCCTGCTCCTACAACGGGGCTGACGGGAAGCTTCAATGAAAGAGCGAGCTTGCGAACATCCTCTTCCTTAGATTCCACTGCGATAGCCAGCACCGATACACGGTCGCCATAGCGTTGTTTGATCTTTCCCAGATAGCCCAGAGTCGAGCGGCACGGCACACACCAAGTCGCCCAGAATTCCACTACGACTACGCGGCCCGCGAGGCTTGCGGAATCAATCGCCTCCCGCTTATGTCCTTCATCGAGAAAGCAGGCAACGCGCGAATCTCTTCGGTCTCTACAGTCGTCTTTGCCTCTTTGCCGATCATCTCTTTATCGCCGCGAAGCGCCAGTTCAATCATGCGAGTCAGGTCTTTTTTGAACTTTTCATGACTCGGCTGTGCTTTCCAGGGAGTGTACTTGCCTGAGAACTTTCCCTGGCCTTCTGAGCCGAACCAGCCGAAATCTTCGGGCTTTGCGACAAGCACATCGTCTACGAAAACGACCGGGTACTTTTTGATTCCATAGCGAGCGGCAAGAGCCGAATTGCCATAGGTTTCGTTTACGAACTCAACACGCCCTTTGTAATTCTGAACGACATCCTTTATCAGCAAACTTGCTGGATCGCAGATTGTTCAGATGTAGGGCCAGCGCACGAAAGTAATGGTTACTTTCTTTTCGTTCGACTGCGAAAGACGCAAGCGGGCTTGCCATCGCAAAGATTGATAGACAAACAAAGATTAGCGTTGCGATTCTTTTCATCATTTCGACTCTCCCGTGTATTTGAAGTAACGAGGCAGCACCTGTTCCAAAATCACGGATGCTCGTCTCAAGTTGAGTTGTAAAGCTTCGCCTGCCGTAGCGCGAGTCGAGCGCAATCTGCGCGCGTTCCCAGTAAATCAATCCTAGGCTGTGATCAACATCGGCAGCATTCAGGCGCTTGCCCAATGATTCGCTCTGTTGTTTGAGGCCTGTCCATACGATTTGTGTCTTGCGGCGCGGGATTGATGAAGCCGAAATAAAGCGAGGCTTCGAGGTATTTAAGCAGTGCGCCGCTAAAACGCCCCGCGCGATTCATCTCTTCGGCGGCTTTCAAATTGGAACTCGTCGAATAGAACGGGCTTTGATCCGTTTCAGCTCCGACGGTTGCGGAAAGCTGCGACCGTCGCCGTTTCCAATTCTTTTATCTCTGGCTCAAGCGACCTGAGCTTTGGAGCGGGGCGCATCTGATCGAATCGAAGTTGCTGGCAGAAGAGAGCGAAATCGAGGTCTGCAAGCGAACTGCCCACGTAATAAAGGCCGGAATTTATAGTTGAATTTAACGCCATAGGCTTTGCTCGAATCGTAGTAGGGACGAGCCTGATTCCAGGTAGATTCAAGAAGGGCTTTGACTGCTGCGGGAAGTCTTCGTGATGAACCTGAAGCGAGCAGCTTCTCTTTTTGGGCAACCTGCTTTCCCGCGCTGTGCCATTCTTTTTCAAAGGCCGCAAGTCCCTTTTTCTCGACCTCTGCTTTTGAGTTGCAGTATTGGAAGGCCATCACCGCCTCCCAATTCGATTCCAGCCGAAACAGGGCCAGATAGACGTAGCCCGACCGCAAAGCATCTTCCGATACTTTCAAAGCATCGGTGTAGACGCTTGATTGTGTCGTCTGAGGATTTTAAATCATCAGGGATTTTTAAAGTTGATAGAGTTTGTTTCAGTCGCGTGGTCGCATCTGAAATCTGTTCGCTTGCTTGTTGACCTCGACAGATCGCAGGCAGGAAAAACAAGAAGCATAAAATTGGCGAAATAAATCTTGATGCTCGTTTGCAGGCGCTCAACATATTTGCACGGCTTTCCTTTTTCGAATGACGGGTTGCGCAATCCAGCCGCGCAGACCTGCCGTGAGTTGCCGCCTACAACTCTCCTTGAAAACAGAACGTGTATTGGCAACCGGATGGCTGACGACAAAGCGCGACATGCGAGTGATGTCACATCTTTGCGCTACCTATGACCACAAAGTCGCCTGGGAAAGTTGTAGGGGCGACGGTCTCTGGTCGCCCCAGATTGAAACTAATTCCCAGTCTGGGGCGACCAGAGACCGTCGCCCCTACATTGATTTCATTTGTTTGGCCTTTGGGTTCAGGCGTGAAACTGGGCTAGAATATTTGCCTCTGGAAGGTTTTCAGCCGTCAAGGATTCATAATGTCTAAAGAAGTCATGCAACGAGAGACGGTTGCCATTGAAGGTGACCGGCTGGATTCGTGGAAAGAGATTGCCTCTTATCTCGGCAGGCAAGTGCGTACCGTGCAGCGATGGGAAAAGCAGGAGAAACTGCCCGTTCATCGCCACCAGCACGACAAGTTCAGCACAGTGTACGCCTATAAGTCAGAGCTTGATGAATGGTTGATCCGTCGCGCGGCGCTCGCCGTTTCAACCAATGACGCGCTGCTGGATACGATTGATTCGACGACACCAGACGTGACGCACGATGACGCGGCTCCTATATCTAATCCGCCGGAAGGTACGGCGAGCAGGTTTTTCCATGCCAGTCGCGCTCCTGGTCGGTTTGATCGTCATAGCGGCGGCGGCTTACCTGATCGGCTGGCGAGCGTCTTCCAAAAGCTCGATTACAGGCACAAGAATCAGGCTGGCCGTCCTCCCGTTTGAAAATCTCGGCGCTGGTCAAGATCAGGAGTGGTTTAGCGACGGCCTCACGGAAGAGATGATTACTCAGTTGGGGCGACTTCAGCCCGAACGGCTCGGAGTCATTGGCCGCGCGTCGGTGATGCGATACAAGGCTACTAAAAAGAGCCTCGAAGAGATCGGCACGGAGCTTAATGTGGATTACATCCTCGAAGGGAGCGTCCGCCGCGAAAGTGATCGCGTGCGCGTCACAGCGCAACTTATACGCGTGAGCGATCAGATGCACCTCTGGGCAGGTGCTTTTGATAAAGACCTGCCGGGAGCCCTTGCTCTACAGTCGGAAGTCGCCACGCGCATAGCTCATTCGTTTGCGCCGAAGTTGTTAGAAAACTCATCCGTCATTTCGCCAAGAGCCTCGACTGATAACGCCGCTGCGCTCGATGAATACCTGAAAGGCCGTTACACATGGAATAGAGGAGGAGGCAAAGCGTTCGAGAAGAGTTTGGAATACTTCGACGCGGCTGTAAAACTTGACCCTAAATTCGCGCTCGCCTACACAGGCTTGGCCGAAGCGCATGCGATGCTTGGGCGATATGGGATTCGACCTTCAGCAGATACTTTCCCAAAAGCGAAAGCGGCGGCAGAGAAGGCCATCGAGTTGGATGATTCTCTAGCTGAAGCTCACTCTGCGCTCGCGCTCGTGAATTTCTATTGGGATTGGAATTGGAGCGAGGCTGAAAGAGAGTTCCTGCGCGCCATCGAGATCAATCCGGCGCTGGCTAACGCGCATCACGGTTACGCGCACTTCCTTTCGGCAATGGGGCGGCACGATGAAGCGATAGCGGAAGTGAAACTTGCGCAGCAGCTTGAGCCGCTATCGGCGACGATCAACTCTGATGCGGGATGGTTCTATTACCGCGCGCGGCGATTCGACGAGGCCATAGCCGTCTGTCGCAGGGCGATTGAAATCGAGCCGACTTTTTCAAGCGCCCAGTCCTGCATAATAGACTCGCTTATCCATCAGGGTCGTTTTAACGAGGCGTGGTCAGAAGCCAGAGGCTTTCTGAAATCGCCCGAAGACGTTCGGATGGTGGCAAAGTTAGGCGAAGCCGACCCGAAAGAGGCAATCAGGAAAATCAAGCTCTGGCGACTGGAACAGATGAAGCAGAGGGCAAAATCCGAATACGTCCCGCCCTATCAATTCGTCTCTGTCTACGCCGGTTTGAATGAGCGCGATTCGACATTCGAGTGGTTGGAAAAAGCATTCATCACGCGTGATCGCATAGTGCTGCTGATGAAAGTCCATCCCATGTTCGATGAGCTTAGAAGCGACCCGCGCTTTAATGATCTAATGCGTCGCGTAGGGCTGACAACTTCATAATCGAAACTCAAGCGCGCGTCTGTTCAAGCAGCGCGCGTGTAGCGTCGAAGCGACCGAGCTTTTTCATCGCCGCAATCGCTCGCTCGCGTGCGGGTTCGATGTAGGTGATGTAGGTGGGATTATTTGCAGCGGCCTGCGAGGCGTATGTCCCGATGGCTTTCAACATTCGCTGCACGATCATCAACTCAAGCTCCTGCCGGAAGCTGTTCGCGTCCGCAAACGGCACGCTTGACTCGGACTTTATGTCTATGAATCGTTCGATCAATTCAGCAGCAATATCACTGTCGAGAGTCGTGTATGGGTCGTAGATGAGCGAAGCCAGATCATAACTGGCTGGCCCCATCCGCGCGTCTTGATGATCAATTATGAACATTCGGTCATCACACATCATCAAGTTGCGCGCGTGGTAATCGCGATGCGTAAGCACACGCGGGCGCGAGGCAAGCTCTGAACACAAAGCTCGAAAATCTTCCTGCACTCCGCTCGCCACAGCCTGATCGAGCTTCATATGAAGATAGCGATTGAAATAATTGGCGAAGAAAAATCCTAACTCCCAACGCAGCTTCGCTTCGTCAAAAGACATGCGGGCACAGATGGAATCGGCTCTGAGAGCCAGTTCCGTGGCTTCCTGCATTTTGACGATAAGCTCAATCGCGTGGAGATATGCGTCGCGGACTTCTGCCAGTGAACGACCGGCGAGCCAGTCCTGAAGCCGCAAATCGCCAACGTCTTCAAACAGCATCAAGCCGTCGCCGCCTGTTGTGGCAAGTATTCGCGGAACGGGCAGTCCCGCATCGAGAAAAACTTTAGTGGCCTCGATGTGCGCGCACGCATCACTTGCAAAGGTGAGCCGCGCGGACGGATTGGTCGCTTCGAGTCGCGCAAGCCGGTCAGCCGCGCATTCGTTTTCGTCGAACGGCGCGCCGTAGAGGCTGATGATCAAGCTTCGCCCCTCCGCCTCTGCGCGATAGTAAGCGCGAGTCGAAGCATCGCCGGTCAGCTTGTTGATCGCCAGTTTATCGGCTGGCGCGTCGAGATAGCGGGCTGCCAACTGCGCCATCGGCGATAATGCGTCTATTTCCATCTTTGAAGTCATACGAAATTTTTATAAAGGAACGATGACATTCTCTCCTATAACCTCGCCGCGCTCAATCTCGTCTACAATATCACGCCGCACTACCACTGCCCGCTCGATGACCGCACCGGCAGGCACTCGCACATCATCACCGAGCACTGCATTGCGAACGCGCGCGCCGCGCTCGACCGTCACGCGATTCCAGAGCACAGCATCTTGCAACATCGCGTCGTCTTCGATGCGGCAACCTTCGCCTTCGATTACCGCGAGTTTCTGTTTGCGCATGAAAAGCAGGCTCGCTTCAAGATAGCGGTCAAGCGTGCTCATCTCGTACCAGTCGCCTTCGGCCAGATGAGCGATTACGGTTTCGCCTTTCTCGATAGCCTGCGGGTAGACGTGAATCGTTGAATGCGAAAAGCAATTGCGCGGAATGTAATCGAATATGCGCGGCGACAGAATTTGAATTCCTGTGAACATCAGCGGAACGGTTTCGACTTTGGTAATGCTTGCGCCGGGATTCGACACAGTAGCTTCTATGGTGACAGGCTCAGGGAATCCGGCAAAGCGTGTAATCCATCTGCGTTGATCAATCTCGACTATGCTGAAATGCTCGCGCGTGCGATTCTCTTTCAAAACGAGCGTTGCTACGGCGTCGCGTTCGCGGTGATCACGGATTGCGGCAACGAGGTCAATGTCCGTGATTATTTTTCCGTTGATTACTATGAAATCCTCGTCGGCCAACTGGTCGCGTATGCGGTCTATAGCGCCGCTCGTTCCGAGTATTATTTCCTCGTGCGAGTATGTAAGCTTCACGCCAAGCTGTGAACCGTCACCGAGCGCGCGGCGAATCGAATCCGGCTGATGATGGAGGTTGATTATTATGTCGCGTATGCCGTGCCGCGCTAGATACTCGACACAGTAAGCGATAAGCGGGCGGTTAAGAAAAGGAATGGCGGGCTTGGTGCGGTCTTCTGTGAGCGGCCAAAGCCTGGTGCCAAATCCTGCTGCAAGTATAAATGCTTTCATTTTTGTATAGTGATAAGTGATGAGTGACGAGCAATCAGTAGCCCGTCACTAAAAAACAAGGTCTTCAAGCGGAACGCCTGCGCTGCGACAGCGAGAAGCTTGAAGCTCAGGATAGCTCTCGCGAATGATCTCTTCGGCGGAAAAGCCAGCCCGCTCTAAGATGCGCAAGACCTGCGCTTCGTCTCCTTCGATTTCGATAAAACTTCCCATCGGTGTTTCATCGAAAGCGACTTCAGCCTCGCGGCCTTCGACCGTCACTGTATAAGTTGTGCGGTATTTTTGATACCGGAACGCCCGACGAAACCCCAGCCGCTCGAACAACTCTATCATCCGCTCAGGCTCGCTCGTCTCTGTCTCTATCTCTTCTCTGACTTTCAATATCGAGTCGGCGCTTTCCGGCACGACTCCTTTATAAGTAACCCACCCGTTGCGCTCGACCGAGCGAACACGTAAAGCAGCGCCCTGGTTAAAAAGCATCTGGTCGGAAGAATCGAGCAACCAGTTGTCTTCAAAGTGGCGCGGGCGGTCGGGCTTCAACTCAAAGCCCGCGCTCAACAGGCGACCGAGATCATCGCAAGCAAGCTTGACCTCTATTTCAAGAGTAGTTCCCATAAGCGCCCGTGCAATCAAACGAGGGGTAATTATTCCTGTTCGGCGCGCCGCGCGTCAATTAAAAAGTCCATTGATTCTGTGAAAAAAGAAGTCGATTCACCGCAGAGACAGCGCAGGGCGCAGAGATTACGCAGAGAAGATAAATTCTTAACCTCTGCGCCCCCTCTGCGTCCTCTGCGCCTCTGCGGTGAACTCTCTGTTTTCTGTTGTTCCTTTTGCCTTTTGCCTTATCTATGAGGTAAGGTTAAGCCGTCAGATAGGTTTTGTGCAGGCGATTGCGGACTCCAAGGAAGCTCGTTCCTTTTTCAATCCGCAATCCAAAATCCGCAATCCGAAATCAACAAGAGAGTGCTGCTGATGGTTGTTGGCTACAAGCCTACTTCAGACGTGGCGGCGAACTTCGCGGATAACCACTGCCGCTGGGACCGCCGGAGCGCAGGCCATTACGAAGTATGGTTTCTTACACTCAATCACAGGGCCGCGCAGCGGGGCTTCTGGTTTCGCTACACGATTGAATCGCCTACGGGCGCAGAGCCTCGCGCCGCGTTGTGGGCTGCCGCTTTTGATCGAGCAAACCCCGAACTGAATATTGGATTGAAGCGCGAATGCGAGATTGACCAGTTTGCCTTTGAAGGGCGCGAGGCATTCAACCTCAGAATACTTGACGGAGCGTTTTCATCTTCGCGCGCTACGGGGCGAGTTGATAACCGGGAGCACAGCATTTCATGGGACTTGAGCTTCACGCCGAATGAAAAGACTTACCATCACATCAAACGATCTCTACTGACGCTTGCGCGGCCTACGTCTTTTGTGTGCTCGCCCAATCTCGACATTAGCTTTAACGGCAGCGTCATCGTAGATGGCCGCGAGTTTTTCATCGAAGACGAGCCGGGATGCCAGTCACATCTCTGGGGGCGCAAGCACGTAGACGAATGGGTCTGGGTTCACTCGAACGCTTTCGACAAACATCCCGGCACGATCTTTGAGGGGCTTGCGGCACGACCTCGCCGGGCTGGCCGCGCGCTTTTCCCGATTCAATCTCTGTACCTCAGACATCGCGGCGAAGATCATCGCTTTACCAGGTTGCGTTTCGCGGAGCAGTGGAAGCGAAATCTCGGAATGGGCTACTGGTCATTTTCAGCGACGAGCGCGCGGCTGCACATCGAAGGCGTAGCTCAATGCCGACTGCGCGATATGATGCAGGTCGAATATCACGACCCTGATCGAGAGCCGCTTTTCTGCATCAACAGCGAAGTGGCGAACTTGAAGATCAGACTCTTCAATCGCGTGCGCGGATTGCGCTGGCGGCACGTCGAAACGATCAACTCGCGGGCAACGGCCCACCTCGAACACGCCGCGCGAACTGCTGACCAGAACGTGAAGATGGCGTTTGAATAAACGGCTGAAGCGGAGAAATTGGCACAGAGCCATTGCCGCGCCGAAATCGTTAAGATATCTGATACAATGACAGCGATAATTTTGATTGGAGTTGTTCATGAATTTCGTTGTAGAAACCGAGCAGGAAGAGGATGGCCGCTGGATAGCAGAGGTACTAGAGCTTCCAGGAGTGTTGGCTTACGGTAAGACTCATTTGGAAGCAGTAGCTAAGGCGCAAGCTTTAGCTCTGCGTGTGATTGCAGAACAACTGGAACATGGGGAAATTGCGCCGGATTTAGTAAGCGTTTCATTTGCGGCAGCATGAGTCAGTGGCCTTCAACAAGAGCTAAACGTGTGCTGGCAGCACTCCTTCGCATTGGCTGGAGTATTAAGCGTCAATCTGGTTCGCATCGCACTCTGTCACGGCCCGATTGGGCTGATGTTGTGTTTGCATTTCACGATAAGGATGAGATAGGCCCTCGTATGTTAGCCCGCATAGCTAAATCAACGGGATTGAAGCCTAACGATTTATAAATAACCACACTGCATCTGGCATCCTCTGCATATTTGCGCGTTTCTCGTGCATTTAACTTTCCAAACTAAATTCATACAGCCTGCGTCTAAGTTTGTGAACGGCTAGAAACCAATAAAAGACGGCGAGCGGCAGGCAATCTGCTGGCCGTATCAGTCATCAAATTTAGATATAGCATCAGGCGAGGAAGCACAAAATGAAAAAGACCTCATTCAAATTTATGATCGCAAATCGCAGCATGGTCGCGCTCGCAATGGTCGTGGCTCTGGCGTTTTCTGCGATGATGCCGGTCGTCGCGGATACTAAGCCTAAGACCACGCGCGCCTTGACCGAAGAGCAGAAGATAGTCCACCTACTCAATCGCACAGGTTTCGGCGTGCGTCCGGGCGATGTGGAACGTGTACGCGCGATGGGGATTGAAAAATACATAGATCAGCAGCTTCACCCGGAACGCATTAACGACTCTGCGACCGAAGCGCGACTCAAACGGCTCGAATCTCTGAACATGACGATAGCCGAGATCTACGAGAAATATCCTCAACCGAATATGATCGCCAACCAGCTTGGCATAGGAAAGAAACAACAGGCTAAACAAAACGATCAGATGAATCCGAACTCGAACAATCAGGCCGACGATGTGGTTGATCTGAGCAAGCGAGAGAACCGGCAGGCCGTAATGGCTTATTATCGCGAGCATGGCTTGAGGCTGCCAGCGATGCTGCTCGGCGACCTGATGGAGCAAAAGATCATTCGCGGCGTCTACAGCGAGCGCCAGCTTCAGGAAGTGATGACCGATTTCTGGTTCAATCACTTCAACATCTTTTACGCGAAAGGCGCGGATCGCTGGCTGACGACGGATCACGAGATGAACGCGATTCGCCCGCGCACGCTCGGCAAGTTCAAAGACCTGCTGATGGCGACGGCGAAAAGTCCTGCGATGCTTTTCTATCTCGACAACTTTCAATCAAGCTCGCCTGATGCGAAATTGCCCGAGCGGCGCGGGCAGGGCCGGTTCCAGCGCCGTCCGGGACTGCCCGGCGGGTTCGGCAATCAGCAAGGACAGATGACACCCGAACAGCAGCGCCGCCAGCAGGCCGCCCAGCAGTTTAGAAATCGCAAGCCGGGCATAAACGAAAACTATGCGCGCGAGTTGATGGAGCTTCATACGTTAGGCGTTGAAGGCGGGTACACTCAAAAAGATGTTCAGGAAGTAGCGCGATGCTTTACGGGTTGGACTATCAACCAGCCGCGCCGCGAAGGCTCGTTCATATTCCGCTCGTGGATGCACGACGACGGCGAAAAGACTGTTCTCGGCAAAAAGATTCCCGCGGGCGGCGGCATGCGTGACGGCGAGATGGTCATTGACCTGCTCGCTCATCACCCGAACACTGCGAAGTTTATTTCAACCAAACTCGTGCGCCGCTTTGTAAGTGACAATCCTCCGCAGTCGCTTGTTGATCGCGTGGCTGGCGTATATATGAAGACCGACGGCGACATCCGCGAGATGCTGCTAACGATCTTCACTTCGCCTGAGTTCAATTCGCAGGAAGCTTATCGAGCGAAGATTAAATCGCCGTTCGAGCTTGCCGTCTCGGCAATTCGCGCGCTGGGCGGAGAAGCGACCAACACGATACAGGTTGCGCAGTTCATAGCGAAGATGGGACAGCCGCTTTATCGCTACCAGCCACCGACGGGCTTTCCTGATCGCGCCGAACAGTGGGTCAACACAGGTTCTTTGCTTGAGCGATTGAACTTCGGACTTGCGCTCGCCACAAACAAACTGCGCGGAACGGATATTGATCTGAATCGCGTAGCGCCAAATGTTAGACGGCAGCGACACGGAACGCGCACTTGCTCGCGCAATCGCTCTGTTGTTGAACAATGATGTGTCAGCGCAAACGCGCAGTGTGCTCGACAAACAATTGCGCGAAGGAGTGCCCGTCAAAGGCGTGTTGGACAATTCGCCCGACGCGATGAAGTCCAAACGGCCAGATGGATGATGATGTATCGCTGTTGGCCGATGACAGCAATAACACGCAGCGAAGAGGCCAAAGGCGACAAGGTTGCTAAATATGATGACCCGAACAGGCAGGCCAGAAGGCTCGGACTTGGCAATGACAGCTTTATGCAGGCGAGGCCAGGGAGCCGTCGAATGATCCTGAGATTGCGAAAGCATTCGGCTTAGTGCTTGGCTCGCCTGAATTCCAAAGGCGTTAGCAACGGAAACTGTAGTGGGAGGGTTGAGCGCAGGGAGTATAATTACTCAGCCCTCACGCCTCATCACGAAGCGATTAGGTAGGAGTTAAGACAATGGCAGTAACTCGAAGATTCTTTCTCAAATCATCAGGATTGGCGATGGTGAGTTTTGCCGCTGCGCCGTCATTCTTGAAGCGCACGGCGCTCGCCCAGTCAATTAAAGGCGCGGGCAAAGACCGTCCCGATTATAATCGCGATATTCCAGCGAGGCGCTATGGACGGCATATCGGCGGTGATCCCGTTCGGCGATAAAAATTACTATAGCGTGCGCCCGAACATCGCAGTGCCTGAACCCAAAAATGGAAACCCGGATACGGCGATTGACCTCGATGGATTCTTCGCGCTTCATCCGGCGCTCTCTTGGTTCAAGCCGATTTACGACGCGGGCAATCTTGCAATCGTTCACGCTATAGGCTCACCCGATAACACGCGCTCGCACTTCGACGCGCAGGATTACATGGAAGCCGGAACGCCCGGCAACAAAGGCACGGCGGACGGCTGGCTGAATCGTTATATGCAGGCGAAGCGCGAACCTGCGGCTACGCCTTTCCGCGCGGTATCGCTCACGGCGAACCTGCCGCGCACGCTTTTCGGCGCAGCGCCCGCGATTGCCATGACCAACATTTCGGATTTCGGAGTTCGCGCAGGCGCGGGCAACAATCAAGTGGCTAAAGGATTTGAGGAGCTTTACGCGCAAGGCGTGAAGGACGTGCTGCGCGGCACAGGCAAAGAAGCTTTCGAGGCAGTGAAGATGTTGAAGAAAGCCAACCCGCAACAGTACGCGGCAGCGGGCGGCGCGAACTATCCGCGCTCGCCGTTCGGGCAGGCGCTGCTGCAAATCGCGCAGTTGATCAAATCGGATGTCGGGGTCGAAGTCGCATTCACTGATGTCGGCGGATGGGACACGCACGCCAATCAAGGCAGTTCGCGCGGCCAGCTTGCGAATCGCTTGCAGGATTTCAGCGCAGGGGATAACCGCTCTGTACAAAGACCTCGGCGACCGCATGCGCAACACGGTGATACTTACGATGACGGAGTTCGGTCGAACGATCAGGCAGAACGGTTCTGGCGGAACAGATCACGGTCACGCGAGTTGTCTATTTGCGCTCGGCGGCCCTGTGAAAGGCGGCAAAGTTTACGGCAAATGGCCGGGCCTTGCGTCAGAACAATTGTACGAAGGCCGCGACCTTGCGTTGACGACAGACTTCCGCGATGTGTTTGCGGAAGTGGCCGCGCGACACATGGGCGCGACCAGTCTGAACACAGTATTCCCAGGCTTCGCTCCGAACCCGGCGAATTTCCGTGGGTTGATTCGCGGGTAAGAAGACGCGGCGGCGCGCTGCGATTACCGGATTGAGAAAACATCGCTGAAACGTTTATATGAAGGGCTCTCGCGAGAGCCCTATTTCTTTTGGCGCGGTTATTGTCAGATTCAATAATGTTAAACTATTTTGGTATAGCCTTCTTTGCATCCTGTACTACCTGGATCAAATCGCTGATTCTCTTTTTGCTGATCTTCTTCGCCAAGCAATTTGAAAACTTCCAAAGACTGGTTCAAATAATTCAACGCTTCGTCATACTTGCCCCAGGCGAAATAGGTTTCGCCGATGTTATCAAGGGCAAAGGCCCTCAATCTGCTGTCATTCAGTTTTTCATATACTAATACCTGAGCTTTGTAGGCTGTGATGGCTTCCTCATAGTTACCTTTATTCTTATTCTGGTATGCATAAGTGCTATGTATTTCTGCTTGAGTCTTATCGTCGTTGATCTCGCGGCATAGTTTCAGGCTTTGCTCATAAAACCATTTGGCTGTACGAGGGGAATGGTACTGGAGCTGGAAGTTAAAGGATTTTATGGCTTCAGATTTTGACTTACCCTCCCTCTCAATGTATATATCGATTGCTTTGTTGTAATATTTCAGGGCTTTTTCAGTGTTATTCGAATTAAAGAAGTTTCCGCTTATCCTGAAATATGTATCATAGAGCGCACTACTCGGAGACGATCCAGAGTCACTCATACCTTTTCTCTTACTCAGATAAATTTCTCTTACTTGATTGAAGTATTGTTCTGCTCTCGGCTCATCTCCCATAGCCATATAGATTTCTCCCAAATCTATGGAAGGATCTACTAAGTAATTAGATTTGATACTGTATATTTCTTCGGGTGATTTGGCTGCTTTAATTTTTTCCTCCACTTGCCGAATCCTGGCTTCGCTGTTCTTAATGGCTTTCATCCTGACATCCGGATCATTCGGTCTGAAATTATGATAAATGATACTCAAATTAAACCGTGCTTCATTCACTTTATCGGGATCCAGCCCTCCGAGACTTAGCGCCTGTTCGTAATACTGGGCTGCTTTCATTTGATGTTCCTCATCTTCTGAATCGCCATAAATATCTCCATTTTCGAAGGCGATACGAGCCTTGCGCTTATCGTCTAAAAGGCTCAGCAGTTGATCGTTATAACCCACATAAGCTTTCCCATATTGTTGTGGCTCTGAAAGTCTAGCGATATTTGATTTGAGTATTGTAAGCGTGGAAATCTGGCCTGAAGGCACACCGGCCTGTTTGTATACCTTGAGTATCTCCTCAAGTCTTTCCATTCGTTTTTTAATTGCTTCATCTTCCATCGAAGACTCATCATTTATGTTGGCAAAAGCCTCGCCGTACAGGTTGCCCAGATTCTGTATGGCCTTGAATCTCTCCTCGCCAACGGCCCTGGCCTGCTCTTCAGCACGCTCGTGCTCCTCGTCCACTTTCGCTTGAGCAATTTTTAAATCCTCAATCGCTTTAACTAACCCCTCTTTTGCTGTCTCGGCTTCGCCCTTCGCTATTATGGCTGCCTCCTTTTTATCATCGGCTTCTTTTTTCAAAACTTTGGCTATATTCGTTTGCTCATTTGCGCGGCTCGTTTCGGTCTTTGCCTTCAGCCATAGCACCCCGGCGGCTATAGTTGTGCCTACCGCGAGCGCGAACATGACTATCAGTGCCACAATAAACCGGCGCAGCCGGCGGGCAGCCCTGATTTGTTGTTCTGCCATAGCTTGCGCCTGCGCGGCTCGTTCCTCGGCGTTCTTGCGCTCAAGTTCGACCAGTCGCTGCTCTCGCTCAATCTTTTCTCTTTCCTGAAGCCTCTTTTCCTCTGCGGCAGCTTCTCGCGCGGCTTTGCTTTTATCCAGATACTCTAACGCTTTCTCGAAACCCGGATGATAGCGGTCAGCCCATGCTTTGTTCGGCTTCTCGCGCTCGTACCAGTCAAGCGCGATCTGTAGCCCGGGATCAGGCCGCAGACTCGTCTTACCCAGAATATAGTCTTCCGAATCGCTCGCTAAACGAGTGTAGATTCGCGCCGATTGCGCTTCTTCATCTACCCATTCGTTCAGCCGTTCCCAAACTCGAATCAAGCTTTCATGCGAGATGTCTACTACGGAGTTCGGCCCCATCGGCACATTGTCCTGCGTCATCAAAAAACACCGTCGCTCGCTGCGGAATGCTTCGATGACGGCGAATACATCCTTTTGATCGATTTCGGCTACTTCGCAAATTTCTCGCACAGTGGTCGGACGCCTTACTTCGCGGTTGTCCAGCCCTTTTTCGGTGAGTCGCTTGAACAGTTTTTTAGCGATTTCTTTGCGGGGCTCCGACAAGCTGTTATAAGCCATGTCCGCGTCATTTGATAAAGCTTTTGATACTCCGCCTATACTTTCGTAGTGAGATATATCAATCATTTCAGAGTCGGCGCGCCTCTTCTTCCACTCATCCCACGTGCGCATCAGCGCGTGCTGCAAGATCGGCAATTGATCCGGGTTATCGCCTACGTCATTCAGCAAACGGTTAACCAGAGGCACTGTGATTTTACCTTCCGCCACGGCAATCGGCCCGGCTATGGATTCACGTCGTTCGTCATCGCTCATTCGCGGAATCAAGTATTGACTCTTGTTGATCGCTTCCGGCAGGTCGCGAAATTGCGAGCACTCGCCCAGGTAGTCTGAGCGCATTGTCAAAATTACATAGATAGGCTTTTCTCCTTGCTCGACTGCTTCCAGCAGCAGCTTTACGAAAGCGGCCTTTTCGTTCTCTGCGCTATTGCTGACCGAATCTTGTTTGAATCTGAACAACTCTTCAAACTGGTCAACAACCACCAGTAGATTTTCATGCGACAGCATTCTGGCGTGGCGCACTGCTTCGACCAATCCAAAGGAACTGCGGCGCAACGTCGTTTCAAAATTCGTGGCTTCCGATTCGGAAGCCTTCTCATCGCCGGAGCCGAAAACATCAGAGCTAGCCAGCGCCTGCGCGAGGTTGCCTATCGGGTCGTCCTGAGGCCGGAAGATTGCCATTCGCCAGTATGAGCCCGTTCCTCTCATCAGACCGCTGTAGAGGGAAGGCAAAAGCCCCGCGCGCACGAGCGAAGACTTGCCGCTGCCGGATGTTCCAACTACTGCGACAAACCTGTTAGCCTCAAGCTTGGTCATGACTGCTTCGCTCTGGCCGTCGCGACCGAAGAAAAGAAAATGCTCGCCTGTATTGAAGGGCCGTAAGCCGGGAAAAGGGTTTTCTAATTGTTCGATCATTTCAAGCCTCGCTCCCCGTTCTCGCAAGTATATTTTTTGCGTTTTCGATCTCGGCCAGGAAAATATCCAGTGGCTCTGCGCATACCCCTGTCTTGCAGGGCAAGTCCGTAGGCTTTGTGCATAATCCGTTATCGCAGGGCGGGTTCAACACTTTGGCCTCGCGGGTCAGAAGGCCCTGTTTATGTTCCGTCGCAGGGGCGGCCAGATATATCGCTTTGCACAGCATCGGGTTTGCCCGTCCCCAACCTTTGGCTTTTTTGAATTCCCATAGCTTCGAGCGCAGCCATAACTCGTTGGCAAACCCGTAATAAATCAAAGTGGCGTCACAATTAATCAGGTTTTCTTTATGATATTCGAACATTTGCTGGTTATCGTCTTCCGGCGCAGACAGTATCACTTCGTACCCCTTATCATAGAGATACTTCTCGACCGCTCTTATCTGGTCGCGACACTTGGTAACATCAAGCTTATCAAGCATCACGTAGATGCGTGTGGGTTGATCTTCATCCATCGGCCCCGCGACCGGCGCAGGCGGTTCCGGGTTGGACAGTTTTTCTCTGATTCGGGTCTTGAGCGCTTCCAGGGTCTGGACAACAACTCTGCTCCCCTTTGGGCGTTAGCGTCCGTTTGTAAATACTGAATGAACTTTTGCTGTCTCTCCCCTTTCGGCTGTAACTCTTCCGGTATCCAGATCAGGCGCGTGAATCCGGGTTTGTCACAGCGCTCGGCTGCAAGCTCATTTTGCAACACAACGATTGACTTATCTTCTTCGTCCTCAGGGACGAGACCGTAAGTAGCCCCTATAAGGTGTATCGAAAGACAGGCGAGATCCAACCTTTCGCGCACTGCATTCTGATAATCCGGAGCCTTGCGAGGAAGCTCTTCATCGGGCAGCACGTGATAGCCGCCATCTCTCAACTCGCGCATGATACGATCACGCTCATCGTTGAGGTCGGAAGTGGTTTCTGCCAGATAAACAGTCTTTTTGGCCGCAGGGGGAGGCGCGGGCACAGTCGCAAGGAGACCCTGGACATACAATGCGACATCGTCTACTTTGGCCAGATATTTGTGATATAGAGGGCCAGTAGAGTCTTGACTGAAAAAGAGCGGCTTATCATTATCGGGGTCTAGGTCGTAAAACATGAAATCGTTGGAGCCTTGAAACTCTTGCGGATACTTTTCACGAGGAACAGGAGTCTTGACGACCTTGACTATTCGCGGTTTATTCCCGATGCGCACGCCCCCGTTGAACTTTGCCAGGCTGAAAAAATCTCGAAGCTCTCTCAGACACCAGTCCGAACTCGGATCAATGTAGCCCGGCGATAGTATTGAAATAAACACCCTGGCTTCTTTAATGCGATCTTTGATTTCATCAGCGAAATACTGGCCATCCAATTTTTTCGTGTCCCGCCAGATTTTCGGCTTGCGCCCTAAAAATTCTCCCAGCCGGACTCTTAGTCTTTCATGGAAATTGTCTACCCACGCTGTTTCGTTATCGAGATGGCGGTAGCTTATAAAGATTTCATCAGGCATAAGATTTCTCCGAAGCCTCCACTTATAATGACCTCGCTTGGCTTTTTATTTCGAAAGCGCGCAACGGCAATGACCCATAGAAAAACAATTTAGAAAGAAGTCATTTTCCGACTTAAGAAGTCGGTAAATTGTTCTACCTGGCCGCGTTTTTGAAATATAGAACAGGCAATTGCCGATTTAGCAGCGCTCGAATGAGCTTGCAGCCAGCGAGAAACCTGAGCCATTGCAAATTGTCAGCGGCAATTTTCCGCCTCTCGGCCCCTTTTTGCAACAGGTAATTAACGCTTCTTTCGATGCGAAGCTTGGTTATCCCGCCCGCGCTGCGCATTAAAAAAACAGACTTTTCAGTCTTCTCGGACAGTCAAAAGAAATTGGACTATTATCAGCAGTTGGACTATTTATTATGAGAAGTGAGCGTGATACCGATATCGTAGACGCTCGATGGGAGATTTCATGATTTGCTCTCGCAATGTTACAGTTGCTATCTTTTTTTTTCTGGCATTCTCGATTAACCCCACTTCATCCTTTGCGCAAGAAGATCAATCATCTGCCATCAAGCTTCAAGCAACTCTGGTCAGCGTGCCTGTGATTGTAAGCGACCGGCAGGGGCGTTATGTCGGTGGGCTGAAGATGTCAGACTTCACGCTCTACAAAGATCGCGTGCAGCAAACTATCGCCGCTTTTGATTCGGTTGAAGAACCGATCAACGTCGCGCTCTTGCTCGATACAAGCAAGAGCACTCAGCAATGTGCTCGCTGAGATTAAAGACGCCGCAACAGATTTTCTTAAAACGCTCAGGCCGCAAGACCGCGCGATGATTGTGAGCTTTGATTACGAAGTGCATGTCTTGAGCGCGCTCACATCAGACCGCAAGGCTTTAGAGCGAGCCGTCAAGAAAGGCTGATATAGGATTTTATCCGGGCACAACGCTTGCGCGATGCGATAGTTAAAGTGACGAGCGAATCCTTCAAAGAGATCAAAGGGCGAAAGGCGATTGTGCTGTTGACGGACGGCAAAGATCACGGCAGTCGAATCAGTGAATCCGAATTGCTCGACTCTGCGGCTGAATCCGACGCGATTGATTATTCGATCTTTTACGGCACTGGCCTTGGTCGAGCATTTGACGATCGGCCGCGAGACCGTTTCCCTGGCAGAAGGCGCGGCGGTTGGCGCAGGCGCGGCGGGGAGTTCGATCCGCCTCGGCAAATGCCTGAGAGGCGAAGGCGACGCGAGCGCATGGAGCAAAAGAATGAGGATGCGGCAGAGTTCTTGAAACGAGCTTTCGGAAGTTTCGGCAGGTCGTTTCTATTCGAGCGAAGTCACAGACCTCAAAGATACGTTCAACCTGATTGCCGAAGAGTTGCGCCATCAATACAGGCTCGGTTTTTATGCGAGCGACGACAAACCAGACGGCAGCATGCACAGGTTGACGGTTCAGGTTGCGCGCCCCGGTGCAGTAGTTCGTGCGCGAAACAGTTATCGCGCTCCGCAAACTTCGATGGACGCGAAGTAGCATCAGCATTTGAAGCACTCCGACAACCTCCTCAGTCGCTATCAAATTTCGGCTTACGAGGGCTTATCTTTCGATATGTGCCGTCGGCCGATCACGTTATGCCCGAATCCGCAGATTCCTTCCTGATCTACAACCAGTTTGCCCTTCGTAAATTTCATCGTGATTTTGCATTCATCATCCGAATCATCAGGTTTGAAGATGGCCGTGTCGCCTTCTATATGAGCTATGCCATTTCCTGTACCCGTGTTTGCCATCATCTCTCCAGACACTTTGTATTCGTAAGTGCCAGAGAATTCTACTTTCAGTTTTTGATTCCCAATGCCCAGACTTTGAATGTGTTGTTCCTATATCGCCATGTGCCATTGACTTGAGATGCTGTAACGATGTTCTGCCCGGCAGGCATCTCAACGGCGTGAGCAGTAAAAACATTATAGCCAAAGATAGAAAGAATGAAGATCGGTCTTCTCATATCGCCTCCTGTTTCTATCCCCAAAGCTCGAATTGACACGCAATGATAGAGAGTTGAGCCAGTAGTGAACCGATTACTGACTGGCTCAACTCTGTGATTGGTTCAGCCCCCCAGTTCATCCCTCAGCATATTCAAAGCGTCCTTCTCCTCTTGTTTAAACCTGTTGGCAACGCCTTTTTGAACCGCGGGAGAGTTACGCGAAAAATTGACCAGGACGCCAGCGCTATTTTTCTTGCCTCGCTCGGCATAAATGGCGCTTATCAATTTTGCATCAAAGTCCCGCATCATCAATGCCTACGCTAACCCTGGCCATCGCCCTATGCACTATGGAAGAACCGCCGCCGTGCTGCACAGCCGTTGACCAGATGACATCTTGCAGCGCATGAGATCGAGTTGTTATATCCACCCCATCTTCGTTCAAAACCTTTTTAACGAGCAGGTCGAAGTGAGACCTCTTAATAAACTCATGCTGGCTGTCTTGAAACTCGTCGGCTGCTTGGCAGCAATATCTTTCCACACCGCCGTAAACTGATCACTGCCTGGCGTGAGATTCTTGAATCGGTCTCGAAAAGCGAAATCCGGCTGAGAAATAAAACGTTTTACCGTCCCTCCTCCCGGCTTGCTTGTCATCTGATAAGAGCCATAAGAGCGGCCACCAGCATCTCCTTGTCCGCCTGATACTATGCCGCAGCCTCGTCCACCTGTTTCGAATTTTTCAGATAGTTTTCCCAAGACTATATTGTCCGGAAGCCGGTTGGATTGGAACTGGCGGAGGTTTAATTGGAACCGGCGGAGGTTTAATCGGCTTAGGTTTCGGTTCAACGGTTGGGCCTGATTCTTCTCCGGGTAAAACCAACTCATCGCCTACTTTTATGTTATTTGGGTTTGCCTTAAACCGAGGATTAGCATCGAGCAATTGAGCCAGAGTTATTCCGTTGGCTTTAGCGATCTTCGACAGCGTGTCCCCTTGTTTGACTTTAACGGGCATGCTATTAATCTCCTTTCGCGTGGAAGTAATTCTTACAGCACCGTGAAATTGAGGCAATTATAGAAATAGCCTCTGCTATTGCAAGAGTGCGCTTTTCATGAAGCATATGTCAAAAGGCAGGAATTATTACTTGCATAACCATTCAATCAAACGCCGAAATTGAAGACTTCAATCGCCCTCTTTTCCTGTCAACTTCTTTTGAGCGTGTGCTAAGATCATCCATCCAAACAAAGACGCGCGAGATCAGAATGGATAAATTCCGAATCACAGGCGGACGTCCTCTCGAAGGGCGCGTTCGAATCAGCGGCGCTAAAAACTCTGCGCTGCCTTGCATGGCCGCAGCGCTGTTGACTGGCGAAACTGTAACGCTTCACAACCTGCCTTATGCCCGCGACATCATCACCATGCGCCGACTGCTTGAAGACCTCGGCAGCCATGTGCTGATGCCCGAACTGTGCACGCTCAACATCACAGCAAATCGCGTTGAATTCTTTGAAGCGCCTTACGAACTGGTCAAAACGATGCGCGCAAGCGTGCTGGCGCTCGGCCCCTTGCTTGCTCGATTCGGCGAAGCGCGAGTATCGTTGCCCGGCGGGTGCGCAATCGGACAACGGCCCATTGATCTTCACCTCTCGGCGTTTGAAAAACTCGGCGCGAGCGTGTCGCTCGAAGGCGGCACAGTGGTCGCGCGAGCAGACCGGCTTCAAGGCCGCGAAGTATATTTCGACAAAGTGACCGTGACGGGAACCGAAAACCTGCTGATGGCCGCTGCACTTGCCGAAGGCGAAACCATTCTCAACAACGCTGCGCGCGAGCCTGAAGTTGTTGACCTTGCGGACCTGCTCAACAAGATGGGCGCGCGTATCGAAGGCGCGGGCCAAAGCACTATTCGCATCGAAGGCGTCGAGAAGTTAGGCGGCGCAGAACACACCATCATCGCTGATCGAATCGAAACAGGCACGTTCATCGCCGCCGCCGCCATCACGGGCGGGCAACTCGACATAGTTAACTGTAACCCGCAACACCTGACAGCCGTGCTGGACAAGCTGCGCGAGACGGGCATCCACATCGAACAGCCAAACGCAACTTCGCTTCGCGTGAGCGCAAATGGTCGCCTGAAACCTTCGGATGTGACCACGCTTCCTCATCCGGGTTTTCCGACAGACATGCAGGCGCAGTACATGACGCTGATGACGCTTGCCGAAGGAACGGCTATCATCACCGAGACAATATTCGAGAATCGTTTTATGCACGCGGCAGAGTTGATGAGAATGGGCGCGCATATACGACTCAACGGGCGACAGGCGGTGATCGAAGGAGGTCATACACTTGATGGGCGCTCGCGTACAGGCATCGGATTTGAGAGCATCGGCTTCGCTCGTTATCGCAGGGCTTGCGGCGCAGGGCGAAACCATAATTGATCGCGTCTATCACATAGATCGCGGTTATGAAAAGATAGAAGAGAAACTGCGCTCGGTCGGCGCAGATATAGAAAGATTCAGAGATTGAATCATCGGGCATTCGCTCATCGAAGCATGTGCGCGATGAAAAATGGATCAATGATTAAATGATTCAATTACTCAATTAAATTTGACTCAATTGTGATGCGTGGTTGATAATACCAGAGAGAAGATTATGGAAAACATGCCGGAACAAAGCTGCATATTTTGTAGTATCGCTGCGAAGGACACGCCAGCGGAATTCGTGTATCAAGATGATCAGGTGGTCGCAATCAAAGACGCCAATCCGCAAGCGCCTGTTCATATATTGGTAATTCCCCGCGAGCACAACCTTGAGTCGTTGAACGACCTGTCAAAGCTCGACCTATCGTTGATGGGTCATCTGCTTTACACGACCGCGAAAGTTGCGAATCAGATGGAGATCGCCGAAAGCGGTTATCGCGTCGTCATCAACACGGGTGATGCAGCAGGCCAGAGCGTACCTCATCTTCACGTTCACCTGCTTGGCGGTCGCAACCTTACCTGGCCTCCGGGCTGATTGCAACGCAGGGTCTTCAGCAAATCAAGCGCGCATCACTTTGCGTCGCTTCCACAAGCCGAACCCAAGCATTACCCAGGCAAAAAGAGCGATATACTCATACGTCCGAAAGCTGCCCGGAATCGCCGGAATAACCTTCATTACAATGAGCATCGCCGCCACCGCAGCGCCGCATATTCCAATGATGCGCGAGCGCGACGTGACAGCTTTGCCTGCGCCATAGCAGAACGCAAGACACGTTGCGAGCCAGCCTATCGCCGAAGTGAGCGAGCCTACTTCAGAGATCGGAACCAGCACAGCCTGTCCCAGAAAAGAGGCCATGATCAGTGATCACACCGACAAAGATTACGGCTGCCGTCGGCGTGCGGTAAGTTTCATGCACGCTCGCAAGCCGCGCGTCGAGCAGGTTGCGACGCCCCATCGCAAACAGCAATCGCGTCGAAGTCAGAAAATTGCCGTTGAATATTTTTACTAACGAAAGCAACACGCCGAGCATTATTAATTGCACCAGCGTCTTTGATCCGAATGCGCGCTCGAATGCGACAGCCGTGGCGAAACGTTCCTTTGTCAAAGTCTGCCATGGCTGAATCAAAGTCACCACGCCGATGACCACGACGTAGAAGAATATGCCTGCGCCGAGCGCCAGAAATATTACTCGCGAGAAATGCTTAGGCGCGAAATCCGAAGAAGCTTCTTCCGAGCACTTGGGCGCGGCCTCGAATCCTGTCATGAAATACGGCACGATCTGAAGCACCAGCAAAGTCGAAAGGATTCCGCCGTCGCGCCTCTTGTATCTGCAAACGGAGGTTCGAGGTTCGCCGTGTCTCCGCGCAAAAGCCCGAGCGTTGCAAAGATGGCGAATATCACAAGCAGCCCGAATGTAGTCAGATTCTGAAACGTCGCGCTGATGTGAACTCCTCGATAGTTGATCGCGATTATGATTGCCGTAAGCACAAGCCCCGCGACGAGATGCGGCAGGTATACGGGATGATCGCCGATTCGATACAACTCCAGCGTATTCATTTGAGGAAAGACGTAAGAAGCGACTCGCCCGATTGCTACAGCTTCGTATGGGCAGACGATCAGGTAAGCCATAGTCATAGCCCAACCCGTAGCAAAGCTCACAGCCTCAGGGAAGACCGCAGCGGTGTAGGCGACTTCGCTTCCGGCATCGGGCATTCGCTCGGTCAGTCGCCCGTAAACATAGCCGACGGGGATGAGAAGCAGTCCGCCTATCAGAAAGCCGAGCATCGCGCCTACGGAGCCGCCGCGCGTGAGCCAATCGTCAATGACCACCATCCACCCGACGCCTACCATTGAACCGAACGCGAGCGTGAAATATTCTTTTGCACGCAGACGTGCGGCGAAGAGTTGGCTCAGCAGCTTTAGCAGCTTCTGTTGTCATTGAATATGATGAGCGATGCAGTCATGCCGTCAGGCAAATACTCGTCATCCGTGATGTTGTGGCGTAGCGAATGGCAATTTCGTTCTTTACTTCGACTCAATGATTTCGACTCGCTCTATACGGTCGTCGCGAGCTATGCGATTGACAACATCCATTCCTTCGACTACCTGACCGAAGACCGTGTAACCGCCATCCAGATGAGGCTGCGGCGAATGAGTGATGAAGAACTGGCTGCCGCCCGTGTCCTTGCCTGACAACGCCATGCCTACGGTGCCCGTCTCGTAACGCCGAAGATTTATCTCGTCTCGAATCTGATAGCCCGGCCCGCCGTTTTGATCGCCGCGCGGGTCGCCGCTTTGAATAACGAAATTCGGCACTACTCGCATGAATGTCAGGCCGTTATAGAAACCGTTTTGAGCCAATTGCATGAAATTATCGACGGTCATCGGCGCGGCGTCGGCCAGCAGCTCTATGCGAATCAAGCCCTTCTTCGTATGGATGACGGCGACGGGATTTTTTGCCATTTCCATCAACTGCGCCATGCGTTGCCAGTAAGCGCGGTCGTGCCCAGTTTTGGCTTTGCCTATGGAAAGCTTCAACGGCCCGGCTTCAATATTGGATTGTCTGAGAAGCTCAGAGGCCCTGAGCCGCACAACGTAATCCTGATCGGCAGTTTCATCAGCAAGCGCCTGCACGCTCAAGCGGGCGCTTGAGCTTGTCCGCCGCTTCCAGTATCGCAATGCGCGCATCGTTCATATTGTCAGCGCGCGCAACTTTATATGCCTCTCCGAGCGCGTTGGTCACAGCGGCGGATGCATCACCCAGATCGCCTAACAACGATGCGGCGGTTGCGCGCACTATCACGTCCCCGGCTTTGAGTTGTTCAAGCAGCAGGTCGCGCAATCCTTCGACCTTTGACTGAGACATCGCGTTCAAAATATCCGACACGGCGCGCACATCGGGCTTACCATAGGTTTTGCCCTGAATGAAATCGAGCAGCAGCGCTTTGGCCTTTTCCGTCCCCAGTTGGCCTAGCCCCTGCGCATAATTCGCCATCGCTTTCCAGTCACCGCTCGGCAGCTTCACGGATTCGGGCGCGTCAAAGAACGCAGCCTCCCCGAACTTTGCTATTGCGATTTCAGTTTCGGGATTCGCGCCGAGCTTGCCGTCCGCCAATCGAAACGCTTTGAGGAGCGTAAGCCCACGCTGGTCTTTGAGGTTTCCAAGCGCGGTCGCAATGAGCAGCAGCAAATTCTGTTCGGTTGGCGTTCCCGATTTGTCTCGATCAAATGAGCGATAAGCAGCAAGCTGCGTGTTGCCCATCGGAATCAGCGCATCAACCGCTCGCACATCACCAATCGCGCCGAGCGCGACTATTACATTAGCCACCACGCGCGCGTCCGAATCGGCGAGCATCTTTATCAATCGGCTCGACGGCCCCTGTGGCCTTTGCGACCCCGAGCGCGCGAGCCGCGTGCGCGCGAACGAGCGGGTTCTTGTCTTCAAGCAAGGGCAGCAACGCGGGCACGGCCTGAGCTATATTATCGCGAATTCGCGCAAGCGCGTTCGCGGCTTGCCATCTGATGTCCGGGTCTGTAGATCGAAGCTGCGCGGTTATTGCTTCGACCGACGAAGGCTGGCGTATTCTGAGCAATGCTGTGAGCGTGAGAGAGGTCAGCAGCTTTACGTCTTCCGTCGGCAGCGGCTCGGAGGCCGCAGGAAGCAGTTTCACAAGCGCATCTGTTATGCCTTTGATGCCATAATTGCTGAGCGATGAGGCTGACAATTTGTTTGAAACGATCTTGCCCAGCGCTTCGGCGCATCGAGCGCGAACTATGATGGAACTCTCAATTGCCGGGTCGAGATGTTGCAGCAGGTAGCTTGCAGCATGATGGCTTTCGATTTCGCCGAGCGCAAAGGCCGCGAGCGAGCGAAATTCAACATCGCGATTTTCGGGATTCTTATCGCCGTTTAACACGTCAACCAGAAAGCCGAGCGCGCTCGGATAGCCTATGCGCGCGAGCGCAAGAATGGCGCGGCGGCGCACTCCGCCGTGCGGCGGCTGTAGCATTTCAACCAGCTCGTTGTTAGCTGTGCGCTCGTCTTCGTACTGAATGATCTTCGGATACAGAACGCGCTGCGTTCGGTCGCGTTTGAGCGTCGGTTTGCGAGACTGGGGAGCCACCGGCAAAGCTTGCGCGGCCACGAGCGCAGGCAATACAAGAACAGCGATAGCCGCTTTCAGTGTGTTGATTTTCATTAAGAACATTATAAGCAATGACGAGTGATGCGTGACAAGTGGCGAATGCTGAATGTAGCGGATAAGGTCAATTTCAAATTTCAGAGTAACCGCTTATGTGTAGCCCCGTAGGGGCGACCTGTCGATAGCAGCACGAAGCAAAATGACCCGTAGCTCCGTAGGAGCGACCTATTAATCAACAGGTCGTTCCTACGGAGCTACAGAAATGTTTTTCTTGTTGGTTCTATAGACAGGTCGCCCCTACGGGGCTGAGTTGTTACATTATAAATTTGAAATCTTAAATTCTTGATTTGTGACTTCATAATTTCACGCTAACGACGAATTTTGCTCGAAGGCGGAACCCACATGTCCTCAGCATCCGGCGGTCTGCTCACTGTCACGATGTCAACGAACCGGCCAACCATTCTTTTCATCTCTTCGGCTTTGTCAGGCATTCGGTTATACAGATTGCGCTCTTCTCGCGGGTCTTCTCGAAGGTTATACAATTCAAAATTGTAATAATCTCGATTGTAGATGAGCTTGTATCCATCCTGAGTTATGACCATATATTTCCTGCTCGGCGGATGGACGTTCTCGGAAAGCTGTACATACGGAGATTCGTATTTGTAAACTTGCTCACCGTAAATCGGCGGATGAGAAAACGGCTCGCCGCGCAGCAACGGCAGAAGGCTTACGCCCGCATACTGCTTCGGATAATCAAGCCCGACCGTATTGAGTATAGTCGCGCCCAGGTCTATGCTGCTGACGTAATCGGGTATGCGGCGAGGCGCAAGTCCCGGCACATAGAAGATCGTGGCGATTCGCATCTGCTCGTTGTAGAGCTGCGAATTATGTTTGTAGACGGCGCGTTCGCCGACCGATTCGCCGTGATCGGCCATTATCACCACCATCGTATCGTTCATCTTTCCGCTTTTGTCTAACCAGTCGAACAATCGGCCCAGTTGAAAATCGGTATAAGCTATCTCTCCATCGTAGAGGTCTGTGAAAGACGAACCGTAATTGAACTTGGCATGACGCGCAAACGGCAGATGCGGGTCGGGCACATAGATGTAAGCGCAGAAAGGGCGCTCCTGTGGATGCTGGCTCAAAACTTCGATTGCTTTATCCACAGTGCTGTTGAGTCCCTTCTTGCCGGGCTTGATGATCTGTTCAATTCCTTTGACGTGCCGCTGGAGAAAAGCGAGGCGGCGCGGAAAAAGAAATGTCTTGTAACCGTTGCGCGCCAGCACTTCGGTCCACGTCTCGTAATGCCCGTCCCAGTAAGCCGATTGCATGAACTTCGGCACAGCTTGATAAGTGTTCGGCGATGGCGTGAAAGAATTATCAAAGACCGCCGAGCGGGCAGCCAGCCGATCAAGGTTCGGGCTGGTGTCTCGATGATAACCATAAGCGCCGAGATGATCTGCTCTGAGAGCATCTACGAAAATGTAAATCAAGTTGTATCGCTTCGCGCTTGAAGCAGGCGCGGCATGGCGAGCTTCGCGTTCCCGTGTCCAGGCTTCAATGTCTTGCTCTGTCAGGTCGCCGCCGATGCAGTTGTTGTCAATGCCGTCTCCGGTTACCTCGGTCGCGCCGGGATTGATGCCCGCTTGACCATCATCAGTGTCGCCTCCGCCCAGCAGCGCAGAGTAACCGTCTCGATCAAAGTCGAGTATCCATTGAGCCAACCTGAAATGCTGTTTTGCCTGCGTGGTGCGATAGAAAATTTGTGTCTTGAGGTTCTGGTTATGATCGAATCGCGCGAAGGTGAAAGCGACTGCTGCGATAAGCAACACGATGGCAAACGACGCGATATATTTTCCGCGCTCGGACAATAATGAAAGAACGCGAGAGGATGAAAAATAGATCGTGCCTGCAAACGCAAACGCAAGCGTCGTGCTTGCCAAAAACATTGACCTGTTCAGCGAAGGCTCGTAAAGCTGAACTTCGATGCGCGAATCTATGTAGTAAGCGGCGGACATAAGCATCACGAGACCGACCATCCAGACCGCTCGCAATCGCCATCCCCATTGCTTTGAAGCGCGCGTCACAGCCCACAGGATTGAGCAAATGATTATCAATCCCATCAGGACTAAATATGCATGCAGCCGCTCGAATTTCAAAAGCACTCTTGTCATATGAGGAAGCTTTTCGGCTTCTCTTATCACGCCGATGATGTAAGCGTGAATTTTCGGTTGCTGATTCAACAGCACGGCGGCAAACGCGCAAACTGCCAGTCCCGCAATCAACCTGTGCGCAAGTCGCGTCTGGTTTCCTCTCGCCAGAAATTTTTCAAGCCACCTCTTTAGAAACGCGGCTGCGTGAACGAACAATCCGACAAGTAGACCTATAGCCGCGCCGACAAACAGATTCAAGCTGAAATAAGAAGTGAAGACTAATCTTTCAGCGAAGGACTCGAACACTGGCGTGAGTTGAATGTTGAGATCAATCCATTCTACGAAAGCAAGCAGAAAAGCCGCCGCTGCGCCCAACAGCGCATAACTGCCGAGTGAAATCAGCAGAGATTTGTTCTTTTCCGTTTCTTGATTACCTGCGCGCTGGTTGAATGACTCCAGAACTGCGACGGCTCTCTTTAACATTTACCTATCTCGACAAGGTTATCGTAAAACGTCGCGCCATCGCCTATGTCTGTCAAAGCCTGCGAGACCGTTTGATTAACGTTCGTGCGACCGGGGCTCAGCTTGCTCCACCACGTCGATAGCGCGCACGCCACGCCTGCCTTTACGCGATCAGAAATCTGCGCGACCAATGTACACTGGCCGCGATCATTCCACACGCGCACCATATCGCCGTCTGTTATCTGGCGGCTCGCGGCGTCTGCTTCATTGATCAAAACGAAAGGCTGTCGCTCGCTCTTGATAAATGATTTCAGATTCGAGAAGGAGGAATTCAAAAACGAATTCGCGGGCGGACTTATGAGTTGCAGCGGGAAGCGTGCGGCCAACTGAGGCGCGCTCGCGGGCGATTCGCGCGGCGGTATGTAAGCGGGCAGCGGGTCAAGCCCTGCTCGCTTCATACTTTCGGAATAAAACTCGCACTTGCCCGACGGAGTTTGATAGCCGCCTTCGGCAAATGGCGCGAATGTCTCTGGCAGATTCAATCTGGCCCATCCATCGCGCTTCAATCGTTCGAGCGTGACGCCTTCAAAGACTGAATCATCACTCGCCAATGCCTGTTGGATAATCTCTTCGTCCGTGTCTTTGAAACAATCTTCTTCAAACCCCATTCTTTCAGCAAGCGACCTGAAGACCTGCCAATTCGGTTTGGCCTCGCCGAGCGGCGCAATCGCAGGCTCGTTGTAGACGAGATAATAATGGCCGTATGGCTTCACTACGTCGCGGTGTTCAAGCTGCGTAGTTGCGGGCAGCAGGATGTCTGCGTAATCGGCAGTGTCGGTTTGAAACTGTTCGTGTACGACCGTGAAGAGGTCTTCGCGCATCAAGCCTTCGATGACTTTCGATTGATCGGGAGCTATGGCCGCAGGGTTCGAGTTGTAGACGTAGAGCGCGCGAACCGGCGGGCGCGCTTCGGTGAGAGCTTCGCCGAAGCGCGTCATATTGATCGTTCGCGGATTGCCGCGCATCAAGTCCGGGCGTTCAAGCGCGTCAGCGTTGAACTTGAATGTCCCGCTCGTCGAAAGCAGCACGCCGCCGCCCGCATCGCGCCATGAGCCAATCAGCGCAGGCAAACACGAGATGGCGCGCACGGCCATGCCGCCGCCCGCGTGCCGCTGCAATCCATAGTTGACTCGGATGGCTGCCGGTCGAGTCGTCGCGTACTCGCGCGCGAAGTTGATTATCTCACTTTCGGTGACGCCGCAGATGTCAGCGGCGCGCGAAGGCGTGAACTCTGCCGCGCGCTCGCGCAACTGGTCGAAGCCGAGCGTGTGACGCTCGATGTAATCGCTGTCAACCAGTCCTTCGCTTATTATGACATTCATCACAGCGAGCGCGAACGCGGCATCGGTGCCGGGTTGAAGCTGAATCAATTGATGGCAGTGATCTAGCGTGTGATTGCGATATGGGTCAATGCCTATGAGCCGCGCGCCGTTCGCGAGAGCTTCTTTGATTTCGGGCCAGAGGTGAATGTTCGACGAAAGCGTATTCGTTCCCCATAACACGATCAATCGCGCGCGATGGAAATTCTCCATGTCCGTGCCCATCTTCACGCCGACCGTGTAGGCGAATGCTTCGCCGCCTGCCGACGAGCAAATGGTGCGCGCAAGCAGGCTCGCGCCCAGGCGATGAAAGAAGCGACGGTCCATGCTTGAGCCGTTGACCACGCCCATCGTGCCGCCGTAGCTGAAAGGCAGTATCGCTTCGGGGCCGTCTTCGGACTGGGCAATATCTCGGAAACGCTCTGCAATCGTGTTGATTGCTTCATCCCATGTGATGCGAGCGAATCGGCCTTCGCCTTTTTTGCCGACTCTTCGCATGGGATAAAGCACGCGGTCGGGGTTATAGACTCGTTCGAGATAACGAGTCACCTTCGTGCAAAGAAAACCTTGCGTAGTCGGATGATCGGGATCACCCGACACACGTGTTGCGCGACCGTCTTCCACTTCGACTAGCATCGCGCAAGTGTCCGGGCAGTCGTGCGGGCAAGCTGCGTGAATGATTCTTTTTTCTGACATAAATAATCAACCTCGTTGAACAAACGAGAATACATACAAAGCGGCACTCTGATCAAGACGAAGAGCTTTACGTGTGACGAATTGGGACATACCGTGTTCATCTAAAATATGGGAATAAAGTTATTGCAATTTGTAATATTGATGATATAATGCGCCGCGATGTAGCTGCTTTAACCAATCGTTACGGCTCATCACAAGCCATTGCTCATAGATCAGTAATTTCACATAGCGGCCTCTAGCAAATTATTGATCCTTCGATCTAGCAACTATTTTCTAGTGAAAGTAGTCAATCCTTATAGGGTTGAAATCAAATAGGCCACCTTCGGTAGGAAATTTCGCTCGTTGATGTGTAATTCAGTCACACAAAGACTGAATTCCTGATAACCCACTTGAAGAAAGGGAAGTATTCTAATCAAATACCCTAACACTCTGCGGTATAGATGAGTTAGTTGTTCTAAGCCCGTAGACGAGTTCAGAGAATCTTACCTAAACAGGCTTTACACTGGATATTTCCTGCCTTCGGTGTTGGGAATAGGTGTGTGAATTTTTAAGTGATTTTCCAGAAACCATTTCTGGAAAGTTAACCCGTAAGCAGATGCTGAAGTATTGAATTTTACCTGAAGCTGTTTTCAAAAACGGGCAATTTTATTGCTCGCCTTCTTTGTAAGCAATTAAAGTAAAACCCAATATGAGGCCTGCATTTCAAATAGTCTGAACCAATAAGAATTGCCCCATCGAGAGGAGAGATTGTGTAATGGTTAAAAAGAACATTTTCAGCTCCCAGTCAATTAAAGTGGTCTCGTTATTATCAGTGCTCCTTTTAGCATTGATAGTTGTTCATAGAGCCGAGCTTAGTTCAACACATGTTAATCAGCAGGCTTATGAAATGAAAAAACGATCTGCTTCTTCGGATAATAATTCTTCGACGGTAAAAGAAGCGCTGGAGACAAAAACGAGCGAAGCCGACCGGATTGATGCGGAAGCAGCTTTACCTGCTCAGCCTCAAGCCGCACCCAATATGACGCCGTTTCTACCGAGCGGGTGGTCGGATAAGATAGTTGTATCTAAAGTGACAGGCGGGCATATAGACAGCGGCTTGCTCAACCCAACCGATACGCTCTTTGTAGACTGGGCCGCTATCAACAACGGTGACGCTTCCGTGCCAGTAGTTTTCCACACAAAGCTCTTCGTTGATGGGATTGAGAAAGGCTTCTGGAATTCGCCCCCGCCGCTGAACGTCAACTTCTTCGTCTTCGTGGACGATTTTTCGATAGGAAGTTTGAGCGCGGGCAATCACACTCTGAGGATCGTTGTAGATGTTTTTAACGAGGTCGCAGAAAGCAATGAATTTGATAACGAGTACACCAAATTCATAACCGTGGTTCCAGCGGGCCAACCGAACCTGACGCCGTTTCAGCCGAGCGGGTGGTCGGACAAGATTGTGGTTTCCAAGGTGACTGGAACTCACGCCGACAGCAGTTCGCTCAACCCGACCGACACGCTTTTTATAGACTTTACCGCCCTTAACAACGGCACTGCTCCAGTGTTATCCGTCTTCCGCGTAAGGTTGCTGGTGGATGGTATTGAAAAAGGAATCTGGATATCAAACCCGCCGCTCGATACTAACTTCTTTGCTTTTATCGAAGACTTTTCGATAGGAAGTTTGAGCGTGGGCAGTCACACGCTCAAGATCATTGTAGATGTTTTCAACGAAGTTGCCGAAAGCAATGAATTTGATAACGAGTACACCAAATTCATAACCGTGGTTCCAGCGGGCCAACCGAACCTGACGCCATTTCAGCCGAGCGGGTGGTCGGATAAAATTGTGGTGTCGAACGTGACAGGAACGCATAGCGACGGCGGTTCTTTCAGCCCGACCGACACGCTTTTCGTAGACTGGGCGGTGATTAACAACGGCACTGTTGCGACACCAGCAATTTTCCATACAAGGCTGTTTGTTGATGGAGTTGAGAAGGGAAACTGGTTTACAAATCCGCCGCTCGATACTAATTTTTTTGCTTTCGTAGAAGACTTCTCGATAGGGAGCTTGAGTGCGGGCAGCCACACGCTCAGGATTGTTGTTGACGTGCTCAATGAAGTTGCCGAAAGCAGCGAGTTCGATAACGAATACACTAAATCTACAACTGTGAGCGTGCAGGGACAGCCGAACCTGACGCCGTTTCAGCCGAATGGGTGGTCGGATAAAATTGTGGTGTCGAATGTGACAGGAACGCATAGCGACGGCGGTTCTTTCAGCCCGACCGACACGCTTTTCGTAGATTGGGCTGCGATTAACAACGGCACTGTTGCGACACCAGTTATTTTCCGCACGAGGCTATTTGTTGATGGAGTTGAGAAGGGAAACTGGTTTACAAATCCGTCGCTGCCCACCAACTCTTTTACTTTCATCGAAGACTTCTCGATAGGGAGTTTAAGCGCGGGCAGCCACACGCTCAGGATTGTTGCCGACGTTTTCAATGAGATTGCGGAAAGCAATGAATTCGACAACGAATACATTAAAACCATCAGCGTGTCCGCTCAACAATGCTTCACGCTTACATTAAATGCCAGTCCGAATGATGGCGGAACGTTTGGTAAAAGCCCTCAATCAAACTGTTCAGGCGCTTTGAATCTTGAGGAGCCTGATATTGTTCCCCAGTCATTAAGCGAAATGCCGGCTGGCGTGGGGTCGCTTTCTGGATTGAAGCGCACTGATGCTCTCAGTCAAACTTTCAAAACGCTCATTTCCAAAGCGGAAGCCAGCGGCCCTGTGCGAGTTATAGTCGGGCTGCGGAGTTCTTTCCAACCGGAAGGCACTTTGAGCGATTCTCAAGCTGTACAATCCCAGCACAAGGCTATTGCACAAGCCCAGGAGCAGTTGCTCAACCAGATGTCGGCCTTTACCGTGCAGGCGTTGAAAAAGTTTGAAACGATTCCTTTCATAGGCATGCAAACAGACGCTGCTGGTTTAGCGCATCTGGCGAATTCGCCGGATGTAGCCACTATCGAAGAAGATATAGCTGTTCCTCCATCGCTTGCCGATAGTACTTTGATTATTGGAGCGCCTAGTGCGTGGGCATCCGGGTTTAGCGGAGCCGGTCAAGTCATAGCCATTCTGGATACCGGCGTTGATAAGAACCATCCGTTCCTCGCGGGTAAAGTAGTATCGGAGGCGTGTTTTTCCACAACTGCCGGCTCGACTTCAACTTCTGTATGCCCCGGAGGCGTGGCCGAATCAATCAGCCCCGGATCGGGACTCAATTGCTCTTTGGCTGATTGTAAACATGGTACGCATGTGGCGGGAATAGCTGCGGGTAAAGGGGCCTCTTTCTCAGGAGTGGCGAAAGACGCCAATATCATCGCTATTCAGGTATTCTCTCGCTTCAATACTGCGGAGGCCTGCGATGGCAATCCCCCGTGTATGCTGACCTACATAACAGACCAGATTAAAGGGCTTGAGCGCATACAAGCTCTTTCCGGCATTCACAAGATTGCCGCAGTCAATATGAGTTTGGGCAGCGGGAAATTTTCCTCTCCTTGCGATTCTTCGGAGCCTGCAAGGAAGGCAATCATTAGCAATCTCCGCTCGCTCGGCATCGCTACAATCATCTCTTCTGGAAATAGTGGTCATACGGACAGCATGGGCGCTCCTGCATGTATTTCCAGTGCGATTAGCATTGGGTCAACTGGTGACGGCAGTGCAGCGCCTGGAAGGCCGCTAGCCCCACAGGATGTTGTCGTTGAAACTTCTAATAGCGCCTCTTTCTTGAATCTGCTTGCCCCAGGCCGGTGGATAAACTCTTCTGTTCCCGGAGGAATATTTGAGAATTTATCAGGCACATCCATGGCGGCCCCGCACGTTGCCGGTGCCTGGGCGATACTCAAGTCTAAATCTCCGTCAGCGTCGGTCGATCAGATCTTGTCGGCTTTGACGAGCACAGGTGTACCCGTTATAGACGGGCGCAACGGCATAGTTAAACCTAGAATCCAGGTGGATGCCGCCTTAAATGCCCTAGGAAGCGGAGGCGGAGGCGGGGTATCGCAATATCGCTCTGGAAGTACGGTTACGTTGACCGCGAACCCTAATTCTGGATTCGCCTTCGTGAAGTGGCAGCGCGACGGCGTAGATTTTTCAACCAGCACAACCGTCAACGTGGTGATGGGTTCCGACCACGCGATGACGGCAGTCTTTCAGGCTACAGGCGGCGCAGGCCCGACCATTAGCTTACTTACTTATGATGGCAAAAAGAATCTGCGAATCGAAGGCAGCAGCTTTAGCCTCTCCCCGCGAGTGATGATCAATAACGTTGATCGCTCAAAGTACATAAAGAGCATTGCGAATCTTTCAATCTCGCTCAAGGCAAAGCGCAAGAAACTGGGCCTCAGGGACGGCGATAACACTGTGCAGATAATTGACGCAAACGGTGCGAGGTCGAATACAGCCTTGCTGAGGCTTTAGCCATATAGCAAGTAACTTGGATGGAGGTGTCATAGAAACAATCGGGTTACACGATTGAGCACCCCTCTGCTGCTCGAAGGGCGTCGGGAATCGAGCGGCAGATCAGTTGAGTTGTTAGGAGTACTGTCGGAAGGCAGTGCTCCTAATTTTTTATTACATCGCTGCCAAACTTGAAGCGACGGCGCGTTGTAAGCACTATGCGGCTATAGTATTCTCCTGTGACGGAGACAACCACGAATGAAGCTTTGGGGTGGAAGATTCACAGGCGAGGCCGACCCGCACTTTGCGCGCTTCAACGCATCATTTTCCTTTGACCGGCGCTTGATCGAAGCCGACATCGAAGGGAGCCTCGCGCAGGCAGAAGCCCTGCTGGCAGCCGGAATACTGAACCAAGATGAAGTCGCGCAAATCAGTGATGCGCTCAAAGAAATATTGCGCCGCTCGCGCGATGAAGCCCGTTACCTCGACAGCCGCGATGCGGAAGACGTTCACAGCTTTGTCGAAGCGGAGCTTGTCGCCGCAATAGGCGATGCGGGATACAAACTGCACACGGGTCGCAGCCGCAACGATCAGGTCGCAACCGATCTGAGAATTTTTTTGCGCGGCGAGATTGATCGCTTGAATGAAATTATTCGCGAGCTTCAACGCGCATTTGTTGAGCTGGCTGAAGCAAATCTTGATGTAGTGATGCCTGGTTACACGCACCTTCAACGCGCGCAGCCGATTCTGTTCGCGCATTATTTGCTTGCTTACTTCGAGATGATGAAGCGCGACCGCCAGCGACTGATTGAAATTCGCGCGCGAGTCAATCGCTTGCCGCTCGGTTCAGGCGCGCTTGCGGGCACGGGCTTTGCGATTGATCGCGAGAGACTGGCCGAGCGATTGGGATTCGATGGGCTTTGCGAAAACAGCCTTGACGGGGTGAGCGACCGCGATTTCGTGATGGAGTTCGTCGCTGCCGCCGCGATAGTGATGGTTCACCTGAGCCGGTTGGCCGAAGACCTGATAATTTATTCGACCTCGGAGTTCGGATTCATAGAGTTGTCCGACGCGGTTTCAACAGGCTCGTCATTGATGCCGCAAAAAAAGAATCCTGATTCGCTTGAATTGATTCGCGGCAAAGCCGGTCGCGTATTCGGTCACACGTCGGCGTTGCTGGCAACGATGAAGGGACTGCCGCTCGCCTACAACAAAGACATGCAGGAAGACAAAGAAGCGCTCTTTGACACGATTGATACTCTTGATGGTTCGTTGAGAGTGATGACAACCGTGATTCGCAACATCAGGGTTAATAAAGAGAGCGCGCGCAATGCGGCATCACAAGGATTTTTGAACGCGACCGATCTGGCTGATTATCTTGTGCGGCGGGGATTGGAGTTTCGCCGCGCGCACGAGATAGTTGGCCGCGTGGTGAGTTACGCGATAGAGCGGGACAAGGCGCTCGAACAGTTGCAGATGGATGAGTACAGGCAGTTTTCGCCGCTCTTTGATGATGATTTGTATAAAGCCTTGACGCTCGAATCATCGCTTCGGAACAAGCCCGCGCTTGGCGGCACTTCGCCTGAGCGAGTCAGCGCGGCACTGGCGCGTGCAAAGGCAGAGCTGGATTAACTTGAGCATCTCCTTGTCTCATCATTTTGTTTAGCGCAAAGGCCGAGTGTGTTTTGGCTTTGGAAGAAAATTTATCTTCTTCAAATGTTCGATAAATGATCTCTGACAAATGCGCAGAATCCCTGCGACAGTACGCTGATAGTGGAACTCTCCGGTTTTTATCCAATGATGAATCGTGCCAGTGCCGAGGCTGGCTATAGCTGCCGCCATCTCAACCGAGACCATTCTTGTCTGCGCCCCGCACGCCTCGCACCAGTTTTCATCCGCGACGCTTGCGCCGCTGAGTTCAATCGTCCGCTCTGTTTCAACAATAATTTTTATCTCTCTTTTCACGGTTCCTCCTTGTCGTTGGCCTGCAGCCGACTGCATTGCCTCGACCTGTGCCTTGCGATAGAATGAGAGCCGTTTTCGGGCTTCTTCGCCTTTCGACGCGCAGATCATGCGCTGAAGCGCTTGTGGAAGTCCTTACAAACGGCCTGACAATTCCTGAGAAATTATTACAAGCGTGCTGTGAAATGGATGGAAACAGTCAAAATAAAAGAGATGTCATGCTATGGTGAATTATGGCTGATACGGATTGGAAGCATCAGGGCGTTCGCATCGTTCATTCAGACGAGCTTGATACGAACACAGCGCAGACCGAAGGGATGAATCGCGCGGCGGCGATCACTCATGCTAAAGCGGGCGCGTCAAAGCTATGGGCGGGAACTGTCAGCATTCATCCAAACGCCAAGACCGGCGCGCATCATCACGGCGAACTCGAAAGCGTGATCTACGTTGTGAGCGGTCGCGCGCGTATGCGATGGGGCGACCATCTGGAATACACTGCAGAAGCGGGGCCGGGCGATTTCATCTATGTCCCGCCTTACGTGCCGCATCAGGAGATAAACGCGAACACTGACCAACCGCTCGAATGCGTGGTCGTGCGCAGCGGCCAGGAGCCTGTGGTCGTCAATCTCGACATACAAACCGTCGAGCAGCCCGAAGAAGTCCGATGGGTTGACGACATACACGATCAGATTAAAAGATGAAAGTCTCGCTTTTTATCACCTGTCTCGTAGATCAGTTCTTTCCGCAAGTCGGCCTTAGCCTTGTGCAGGTGCTCAGGCGGCTCGGCTGCGAGGTTGATTTCCCGGCAGAGCAAACCTGTTGCGGCCAACCCGCATTCAACAGCGGCTATAGAAGCGAAGCGCGCAGCCTTGCCGAGCGACTGATCAACGTCTTCGACAGCAGCGAATATATCGTTGCGCCGTCAGGCTCGTGCACCAGCATGGTCAAAGTTTTTTCTCCCGATCTTTTCAAAGATGATCAGCGGGCTGCACGAGCGCGCGATTCATCTTGCTTCGCGCGTCTACGAATTCACCGAGTTCGTGGTCAACGTTCTGGGCGTTGAGGATGTAGGCGCGCGTTATCAAGGCAAAGTCGCGTTGCACGAGTCCTGTCACCTGCTGCGCGAATTGCATGTAAGAAGCGAACCCCTCAAATTGCTCAAAGCCGTCAGAGGTATCGAACTGGTAGAACTGGAGCGGGCGGATTTGTGTTGCGGGTTCGGCGGGTTGTTTTCGATCAAGTATCCGCACATCTCAGGCGGCATGCTTCAAGAAAAAATTGACGCCATCACAAAGAGCGAAGCCGATGTGATAGTTGCAAGCGATATGGGATGTTTGATGCACATTGACGGCGGGTTGAGCCGTCAGCGGCTCGCGGCAAAAACCATGCACATCGCAGAGTTGCTGGCAAAAAATTAGTGGTCAATTGTTCTCTATGCACCTTAACACAGAAAAATTTGTTCAAAACTCGGAGGCCGCAACGCAGAACGAAAACCTGCAGGCGCGGCTTCGCGTGCTCAGTAGCTTCACGCTCAAGCGCGATGCCGCATTCGCAGAGTTGAGCGACGGCGAAGCCTTGCGCGACCGCGCGCGAGCCATCAAACAGGAAGCTATAGCCAACCTTGACTTGTATCTGCTTCAACTCGAAGAGAGCATACACAGGCTTGGCGGCAAAGTTCACTGGGCCCGCAACGGCGAAGAAGCCCGACTCGATCATTCTCGACCTTGCTCGCGCACGGCAAGTGAAGCGAGTGGTCAAAAGCAAATCGATGGTTACCGAAGAGATTGAGTTGAACGAGGCGCTCGAACACGCAGGCATCGAAGCGGTCGAGACAGACCTCGGTGAGTATATAGTTCAAATTGCCGACGAGAAACCTTCGCACATACTCGCTCCCGCCATTCACAAATCGAAGGGCGATGTGGCAGAACTGTTCGCTCAGAAACTCGGCGAGCCGAACCTGCGCGAAGCCGAAGAAATGGCCGCCGTCGCGCGCAAACGACTCAGAGAGAAATTCTGCACTGCCGAGATGGGCATAACAGGCGCTAACTTCATAGTGGCCGAGACGGGCACAATCGTGCTCGTAGAAAACGAAGGCAACATTCGTTTGAGCACAACGCTGCCGCGCATTCACGTCGCGCTCGTAGGCATAGAGAAAGTCATCCCGCGACTTTCCGACCTTGCAGTCTTTCTGAAAGTGCTTGCGCGCAGCGCGAGCGGTCAGAAGATGTCCTCTTACGTCTCTTTCATCACAGGCGCGCGACGCGCGGGCGAAACCGATGGCGCGCGAGAGTTTCATCTCGTACTGCTCGACAATGGCCGCACGCGCATTCTTGAAGATGAAGAGAAACGCGAATCGCTTTACTGCCTCAGGTGCGGAGCGTGCTTGAATGCCTGCCCCGTGTACCAGAAGATAGGCGGCCACGCTTACGGCTCCGTCTATCAAGGCCCGATTGGTTCGATCATCACGCCGTCACTCATCGGACTCGGCAAATCGAAAGACCTGCCGTTCGCGTCTTCGTTGTGTGGAGCCTGCCGCGAAATATGTCCTGTGAAGATTAATATTCCTCACGTGCTGCTGAATCTTAGAAGCGATTGGGCCGAAGGAAAAGCCAGAAGCGAAACGGGCGCGCGAAAGGGGCCTTCGATCATCGAGAGAGCGGCGATCAAGTTATGGGCTTTTGCCATGCGCCATCCTTCAATTTATAAACTGACTTTCAGATTGGCGGCAAAGCTACAGGGGCCTTTGTTGAAAGATGGAAAGCTCGATAACCTGCCGTTCGCGTTTTCTGGATGGACAGTGAACAGAGATTTTCCGCCGCTGGCAAGAAAAGATTTTCGCTCGATGTGGCGCGAGATTGAAAAAGAATAATTGCGATGTCTGAAACTGCGCGAGAAGAAATACTGGCACGGGTCAAGCGCGCGCTCAAGCGTGACGATCAGTCCTTTTCACTACGCAGTGAAGAAAACTCCGCGCAGCAGATCATCAAGGAAGACTTACAACCAGGCGAACTGGTGAAACGATTCGAGCTTGAATTGACACGAATCGGAGGCCATTCCCATATCGCTCGCACTGCCGACGCAATTTGCGATTACATCGAAAATCTCGTTTCGATAAAGCAGACGAAAACGGTCATCGGCTGGAACGCGCCTGTGATTTCTGAGATAAGACTCTCAGAGCGGCTTGAAAGATCAGGTGTTGAATTCATACCAAACGACGACATCGAAGCGAAGCGGAATTCATCAACAAAGCTATCGAAGCAGGAATAGGAATCACCGCAGTTGATTATGCGCTCGCAGATACTGGAACACTCGTCTTGATTACGGGGGCCGGACGGCGCGGTCTGTATCGCTGTTGCCGCCTGTTCACGTTGCGATATTGAAACCTCAGCAAATAATCGCGGGGCTGGATGAATTGATTCCGCATTTGAATGCGAGCGCAGGTCGAGATTTGGCAAGCGCCGTTACTTTTATCACAGGCCCAAGCCGAACCGCCGATATTGAATTGACTCTGGTGGTCGGCGTGCACGGCCCGCAAGAATTGCATGTCGTGTTATTTGTAACCACGAATAATTTTTCTTATTCGTGATTATTCGTAAACATTCGTGCAATTCGTGGCTAATCGCGCCCGGTTATCATCGTGCCCGCGCCTTCGTCCGTGAATACTTCATAAAGCAGCGCATTACGTTTTACTCCGTTGATGATGTGCGCGCTGCGAACTCCTCGCTCGAATCAATCGCGCGATTGCTGAAATCTTAGGCAGCATGCCAGCCGAAACCACTTGGTTCCTGCACAAGCCGTTCAGCTTCCTCGATAGTCAAGCGCGAGATTCTTGATTGCGGGTCGTCGCGGTCAAGCAATATGCCGTCAACGTCCGTCAACAGCACGAGCTTTTCGGCTTGAAGATGAACGGCTATCTCTGCGGCGATTGTGTCTGCGTTGATGTTGTAGACGTTGCCATGCTCGTCCGCGCCGAGCGAAGCGATGACCGGCACATAACCATTATCGAGGAGCAATCGAATCAAACGGACGTTGATTTCAACGATGTCGCCGACGTGGCCGAAGTCTACCCTCTCGACTTCGCCCGTTTCTTGATTGAGCACGTTTTGAATCTCGCGGCGGCGCGCGTGAATGATGTTGCCGTCAAGTCCCGACAGACCTACAGTCTCTGCGCCCGCGCGACGAAGCGCAGAAAGAATGTCCGTGTTGATCTGGCCCGCGAAAACCATCTTTGCCACTTCGAGGGTTTCAGCATCGGTCACTCGCCGCCCGTTCACTATGCGCTGAGTTATGCCGAGCCGCTCGGCGATAGCGGTCAATTGTTTGCCGCCGCCGTGAATGACCGCAACATGAATGCCGACCTGATTGCAGAGCGTGATCTCTTCGGCAAGCGAGTTAAGCTGCTCTTGATCCTCCGTCACCTTGCCCGATAGCTTGACGACGAATGTCTTGTTCTTGAATCGCTGAATGTAAGGCAGCGCCTCGCGCAGCAAATCTAATCGTTCATCAATCATGGCATTCGTCACTGTAGTATTGATGCCAGCACAGCTTTTTGCACGTGCAGGCGATTTTCGGCTTCATCAATCGCGGCGCTCTGCTGACCGTCGAGCACGCCGTCAGTAACCACGACGTTGCGACGCACAGGCAGGCAATGCATAAACCAACCGCCGTCGGTCGCGCGCATCACTTCTTCATCAATGCGCCAGTGCTTATAGCTCTGGCGAAGCTCGATGTCTTCTTGCGCGCGACCGTAGAACTGCTTCGCCCCCCAGCTCTTTGCATAAACGATGCGCGCGCCCGTGCACGCTTCTCGATAATCGCGCGAGATTTCGCACTCGCCCGCCGCTTGCTTGCGCGCCCGCGTGTATCTCTGCCATCACTTCGTCGCCGAGATCGTATTCGGCGGGGCAGGCGATTGTAAGGTCAAGCCCGAACTGCGCCGCGATGAGCGCGAAAGAATTCGGCACGGCCATCGGCAGAGTTTTCGGATGATAAGCCCACGACAGCACTGCGCGCTGGTGATCGAGCGAGCCGAGTTTCTCTCGAATCGTCATTATGTCCGCCAGCGCCTGAAATGGATGATGGCGCGATGATTCGAGATTTACGACAGGCACATCACTGTAGCGGGCGAAACCCTTTATCACCGGATCGCTTATCTCGCTGCTGTAATCTTTCATCTCAGGAAACGCTCGCACGCCTATTGCCGCCACGTAGCGCGAGAGCACGCGCGCAGCTTCTTTGATGTGTTCTGTTTTGTCAGAATCCATAGTGATGCTCTCGCGGTATTCAAGGCTCCACATTCCCTGGCCAACGTCGAGCGTGACGGCGTTGCCGCCGAGTTCGTAAACGGCTATCTCCATCGAAGCGCGCGTTCGTAGAGATGGATTGAAAAAGACCAGCGCGACGCTGCGCCCTGCGAGCGGGCGTTTGTCGAAGTCTCTGGCCTTGATCTTTGCCGCGAGGTCAATGAGCGCTATTAGCTCGTCGCGCGCAAAATCAGCCGTGCTTAAAAAATCTCTGCCTTTCAAATTCATCTTCGGCCCTAAAAGCATGACCTGGCAGTCCCGTTAGGGACGACCTGTCTATAGTTAAAGCATCCGTAATATTTTCTGTAGCTCCGTAGGAGCAACCTTTGAATCAACAGGTCGCCCCTACGGGGCTACAGAATTATTTTGCAACTGTCTACTATAGACAGGTCGCTCCTACGGAGCTTCATCTTAAAACAGTCTTTAAAGATTCAATGCCGACAACTCTCCGAGAAACATTTCTATCTCAAGCCGACGTAGCGTGAGCGGCGGCAGCAATCTGAGCACGCTTGTATCGTCTGCCAACCCCGTGATGATCTTTCGTTCGAGCAATGCCTGTTGAACGGGCTTTGCGCTACCGCCTTTGAACTTGATGCCGATCAGGTAACCGAGCCCGCGAACCTCTTCGACTACGGGGAACTCTCTGAGTTCCGCAAACAGGTATTCAGAGTTTGAGCGAACGTTCTCAAGCAAGCTTTCATCTCGGATAACATCAATCGTCGCTTCGAGCGCCGCCGCCGCCAGCGGGCCGCCGCCGAATGTAGTTCCGAGATCGCTTACTTTTATCTCGCTTGCTATGTCTTCGGTCATCAGAACCGCGCCCATCGGGACTCCGCTCGCAATGCCTTTCGCCAGCGTCACCATATCGGGCACAACGTCGAATCGGCCCGCGAAAAAGAATTCGCCCTGTTCGCCCCATGCCTGTTTGCACTTCGTCATAGATGAGCATCGCGTTCACGTCATCGCAGATGCGGCGCAATGCCTGATAAAACTCAGGCTCGGCCATTCGCACGCCGCCCATTGATTGAATCGGTTCGAGAATCACCGCAGCAGTCTCTTCATCAATAAGCCGCTCGATGGATTCGATGTCGCCAAATGATGCGTAGACGTGGCCGGGAAGCTGAGGCGCGATGCCTTCGCGATACTTGGCAAGTCCCGTCGCTGCGAGCGAGCCGGGCGTGCGGCCATGAAATCCGCCTTCAAATGAAACAACCTTTTCGCGCTCCGTCAGCTTGCGCGCTATCTTCATCGCGTTCTCGTTCGCCTCTGTGCCCGAATTGACGAAGAACGTTTTTGTGAGAAGTTGCGGCGCAGTTTCTACAAGTTTCTTTGCGGCGCGCGCGCGCGCATCGTTGTAGACGAGGTTTGAATAGAAGATCAAACGCTCGGCCTGATCGGCTATGGCCTGGACGATGCGAGGGTGCGAATGACCCGTCGAAACTACCGCGTGACCGCCGTACAAATCGAGATATTTATCACCATCGCTCGTGTAAACCCATACGTCTTTTCCGCGCTCGACTACGAATGGAAATTTCTTGTACGTAGCGACCTGATACTGCTCTTCTATATCAATGATGTTTTCGATCTGCGGTTGTGTGGTCAAATCACTTATCTCCTGTAGGGGCGATCCTCTGTGGTCGCCCCAGACTTCGCGTGGTTTCAATCTGGGGCGACCACAGAGGATCGCCCCTACAAGGCTTTAGGGATTGCTTCCAGCGAGCACAAGCCCTGTGCGTTCCTCCAGGTCGAACATCAAATTCATGTTTTGCACGGCCTGGCCTGCTGCGCCCTTCACGAGGTTGTCTATCGCTACGAACACGATCACTGTATCGCCGTTTGCGGCCCAGCCTATGTCAACAAAGTTTGTGTTCTTTACCCAGTTGATGTCGGGCGAGCCGTCAACGAGACGTATGAAAAATTCTTTGCCGTAAAAATCATTGAGCAACTGGCCGACTCGCTCGCGCGTCATCGCTTCGTTAGTCGTGATGTAAATCGAAGCGAATATGCCGCGCACGGTCGGCAGCGAATGCGTCTGAAATACCAGACCGCTCGCGGCTTGCCATTTCGGATTGACCGATGAAAGAAACTGTTCGACTTCGGGCTGGTGCTGGTGCTCGAATGTCTTGTAAGCGTAAAAGCTGTTGGCGCGCTTCGGGTGATGAGTGTTGGCGGCGGCCTTTGCGCCTGACCCGGATGAGCCGGTTTTTAAATCAGCAATGATCTTTCCCGTCGCAATACCCGAAGCGATGAAAGGATACAGGCCAAGTTCGAGCGCAGTGGCAAAGCATCCGGGATTTGCTATGCGAGCCGCTTCTTTGATCTGATTGCGATTCACTTCCGTAAGTCCGTAAACAAACTCTCGTTGAATCTCGATAGCCGTGTGCTCGTGGCCATAGAAACGTTTGAACACGTCCGCATCATTCAAACGGAAATCGCCCGACAGGTCTATCGCTTTAACAGAGCGGGGAAGCGCGGGCACTATCTCCATTGCCTGACAGTGCGGCAACGCTAGAAAGACACAATCCAACTCGCTCAACTCGCGCGGGTCAGGCATCTGTGCGAACTTCAGATCAGTCAGTTTTGCGAAGTTCGGATGAACTCGATCAACACGTTTGCCCGCGTGTTCGTTTGCCGTGACCAGGGCAAGCTCGACCTCTGGATGAAACAGCAGGATGCGAAGCAACTCGCTTCCGCCATAGCCTGATCCGCCGAGTATTCCTGTCTTAATCATTTTCTTTTCCGCCGCCTCAAGCTATGGCCGCTTGCGCCGACCACTGTTTCAAGTTCTCTTTAATGAGATTTGCCAGTTGCTCTCCGTGATTGACTGCATTGGCCGCAGGGATTCCAAGCTCTGTTCGCACGTAATCAGCGCCCATCTGCGAATCGGTCACGGGGCCTGACACTACATCAATCTTTACATTGCGCGCGGCGAGCAATTCGCGCCCGCCCCACGCGCCGACGAAATCGCTGGCGCAAAAAACCAGCGCAGCCGTAGCACGCATCAACTCCTGATCTTTGAATATAGTCTCGACCCCGTAGCCGCCAAGCAGCCCGTCGCCCAACTCGATGACTATGCAATCAGGCTGATCTTCGGCGAGTTTGGCTATCACGCCCTTCGCTATGGGCGCAAGATCAGTCACCCCGACAGTCGAAGGCAAGCCGCAATCTAAAAAGCTCAGAGTTTTGATCGCGCCGTGATCTTGCATGTTGAGCGTGTCGCGCAGGCAGGCTACGCCCGCGAGCTTTGCCGCCCCGACGCGCATCCCAGCCCGCGCAAGGTGCTTGATGATTTCCGTCACCGCATAAGTTTTGCCGGAATTCATGCACGTGCCTGCGACCAAAACAAGCGGCGCTGTCCGTCCGAGCGTCGTGCGCGGAGCGATTGCGCCTTCTTGTATGTTCATAATCTCGCCATCGCGCACAGGCATTCCGATCACTTCGACCTCGATTGCATTGTTGAGACTGTGATGATGGCCGAGGCACTGGCCTACGAGCCCGCCGAGGTTGAGCAGGTGCAAACGGTCGCCAGCCTTGATGCTCGCGGGCACGTCGCCGACGAAGCCTTTGAGCGCGCGACGATAGCCAAGCACGCCCGCGATTATGTCACCCGGATTGATCTTCGCCATTCGGCCCGTGACAAGTTCAAGCGTGTTGTAGGTCGCGTTGTCCGTTAGCGTGCGCACGACGACAACATTGCCCGCTCGTGCTTCGCAGCGAGTCGTTATCTCAAGCTCGTGCGTCAATCCGAGATTCACTGTTGATGACGCGATCTTGTCTACGCGCACGAGCCGCATATCTGCGCTCGGCGTATCAACAGTCGCCGGATCATTTTCAATTGCGTGCTTGCTCGACATGGTTTGCTCCCCCTCAAGAAACGATGAACTCGGAATGATGAACTCGGAATGCTTTCAATTGTTCATCATTCATCATTCATCATTTCGCGTTTAATGACATCTTTCTCATTCTCAATCGCAGCGCGTTGAGCTTGATGAATCCTTCGGCGTCGCGCTGGTTGTAAACCGTATCGCGCTCGAATGTGGCGAACGCTTCGGAGTAAAGCGAAAGCGGCGACCGCCGTCCCGTCACAGTACAATTGCCTTTGTAGAGTTTCAGCCGCGCCGTTCCCGAAACGTTCTTCTGAGTCTCGTCAATCAATGCGCGGACGGCTTCAAACTCCGGCGTGTACCAGAAGCCGTAATAAATCATCTCGGCCACGCGCGAGTTCAGCGAATCTTTCAAGTGCGCGACTTCGCGGTCGAGCGTGAGCGATTCGACTGCTCGATGCGCGGCTTGAAGTATTGTCAATCCCGGCGTCTCGTACACGCCGCGCGATTTCATCCCGACGAATCGATTCTCGACCAGATCGACGCGACCAATGCCGTGATCGCCGCCTATGCGATTGAGTCGGTCGAGAAGCGAAGCGGGCGACAGTTCTTCACCATCAACCGCGACGGGCACGCCCGACTCGAAATCAACTTCAATGTAAACGGGCTTGTCGGGCGCGTCTTCGGGCGAGCGAGTCAGCAGGAATATTTCGGCTGGCGGCTCGGCCCATGGGTCTTCAAGTATCCCGCCCTCGTAGCTGATGTGCATCAGGTTGCGGTCCATTGAATAAGGCTTCTCTTTAGTCGCGGTGATCGGGATTTCGTAGCGCTCGGCATAGGCTATCAAGTCCGAGCGCGATTTGAATTCCCACTCGCGCCACGGCGCTATCACGCGAATGTTCGGTTCGAGCGCATAATAAGTAAGCTCGAATCGAACTTGATCGTTACCCTTGCCTGTGGCTCCGTGCGCGACGGCGTTCGCGCCTTCTTTGCGCGCAATCTCGATCTGCTTTTTTGCAATCAAAGGGCGGGCAAGCGATGTGCCCATCAAGTACACGCCTTCGTAAACCGCGTTTGCCTTGAGCGCTGTGAAGACGAAATCGCGCACGAACTCTTCGCGCAAATCTTCGACGTAGAGCTTCGACGCTCCGGTAGCCATGGCTTTCTCTTCGAGTCCGCCAAGCTCTTCGGCCTGCCCTACGTCAGCCGCAAAGCAGACGACTTCGCAGCCGTAAGTCTCTTTAAGCCATCTGAGTATTACGGACGTGTCCAGCCCGCCTGAATATGCGAGCACGACTTTATCTATTTTCTCTTTTTGCATCCCGTGTTCCTTACTCCCGGTCTTAAACTGTCCGCAACGGTCGTCTCTGTTGACCATCAGGCGGCGCGAAAAGCTTGATGATTTTTTTCATCGCAGCGCGTTGAGCTTCGAGGTTTTTCACCGCGACAAACATCGTGTCGTCGCCCGCAACTGTCCCGACCACCTCGTCTATCTTCGCGCGGTCTATGGCGAGCGCGGCAGGCGACGCCTGGCCCACGTCCGTCTTTATGACGATCAAGTTATCGCCCGCCGTTTCAATCTCTACAATCAGCCCTCCGGCCATCAACGGTTGAGGAGCCGTGTAATAACCGTTAATCTTCGTCAGCCCAAGCTCAACGATGTCTCGCGAAACGCTCGACTGGGTTGCAACTATCCCGCGCCGCAAAAGCTCTTTTGCAAGCTTATGTTGAGTCCCCACGCGCCGCGCGTTGATGATCTCAAGAATCGTGTCTTGTCGTTCTGTTTTCATAAAATTCAAATAATATGCATAAATACTGCATATTCAGTTACTAGATGCATAATTATGCATTTAAGTTCGCTTTCAGTCAAACGGGATTTGCCGTGGGAAGTTAAAAAGGACGAGGTGGTTGAAGTAGAGAGGCGGTCTGTGCCGTTATATGTTTAACCGCAGAGTCGCGCGTGGGGAGACTCTGCGGTTAATGGGCAGGTTTTACGAACCACTAAAACTAATAGCTCTTGTCGCGGAAGACCAGCAGATATATGCCTGCGGCGAATATGGGAAACAGCAGGATCAAAATTATCAAGACGATCTTCGAGAAGGTGTCGCGTCTTGAGTTCATTACATCAGTGATAGCGAATATGTCGAGAATGATTGAGGCTATTCCCAATAGTGATGTAAACATCTTCGTCAAATCTCCTTTTGCTTTGATGAAGGCCGCGGGTTTGTCTACACGGTCGCGGCCATTGCAACTTACGAGCGACATTATAGGAAAGTTCGACAAGAGAATGAAGAGCGCGAGTGACTGCTCGCGATTGTGGCTAATCTTGACACACGCAAGCCGCCGCCCCTACAATGCTGGGCGACGCATTTCTTTCTTTTATTCGACCGGGAGCGATTTTAACGATGCCTTCAAGGGGCCTCTTCTCTGTTCGATTTCTGCTGATTCTCATCTGCCTTTTCTCGATCACGTCGCCGCTCGTCTCTAATCTCGGCTTGCGGGTCAGGGCTGAAGATTCGGAGCCCAAAGAGCTTGAAGTATTTCAAGGCTATCTCGACCCCGCGCCCTTAGGGCATGGATGTTCGCTATGCCTGGACGTTTGCAGGCGGGCACGGTGAAAACGTCCGCATCGTTGATATAGAGTATAACTGGAATCTGGAGCATAACGATCTGCTCACAGCCACTTCCGATCTGGTTGTGTATGTCAAAGGCGTGAACCCGCTGAGTGATAGGATCACTGATGAAGGGAACAAGAATCACGGGACGGCTGTGATCGGCATGCTCGCAGCGGCCCCTGATGGGATTGGCGTAACAGGCATCGCTTATGGCGCAAAGCTCGGATTGATCAACCCGCTCATCGAAGGAACCGTTGCCGATGTCGCAGGCGCAATCCGCCGGGCGACTTCTGCCTTGCAAGCGGGCGATGTGATATTGCTGGAATTACAATCAATATCCGGGCCGCGATTCGACCTGACAAGCGGGCGCGGACTTGTTCCGGTCGAATACGAATCGAAGATATTTCAAGCGATCAAGGATGCGACAGCGAAAGGCATCGTCGTAGTCGAATCATCGGCGAACGGTTTCGAGAACCTCGATCACCCGGCATACAACGGCGCGTTCGACCGCAGCAAACGCGATTCGGGCGCGATAATAGTTGGCGCAGGCTTGCCCGAAGGCAGCCTCTACGGAGAAGGCCCGGACAGGACTCGCACGCCGGAATCCAATTATGGTTCATGCGTTGACGTGCAAGGGTGGGGGCAATTCATCACAACTACGGGCTTCGGTGACCTGCGGCACGAGCAGGGCGAAAACAACTGGTACACGATTGACTTCGGCGCGACCAGCGGCGCTACGGCGATGGTCGCGGGCGCAGCCGCGTTGATTCAGAGCATATTAAAAGCGCGCGGCCTCGCACCGCTCGCGCCCAAGGACTTGCGGCAGTTGTTGGTCTGCACAGGCTCTCTGCAAAGAGGCAATCTCAGCGAGCATGTCGGCCCGCGACCGAACCTTCGCGCGGCCCTTGCCCTTCTGGACGGAGTAGCGCCAGAGGCGGAGCCTGTAATAACAGCCGTCAAAAAGAAATCCGGCGGCAAGCTCACAGTCGATGGCAACGGATTCACACTGGACGATTCCGTAATTGAAATAGATGGAACGGCAGTCACTAAATTGAAGTACCCTTCTGATTTTCAAACGCCCTGCGGCCTTGCGACTCGCATAACGACTAAGAAAGATGTCAGCGACTTGCTCCCGCGCGGCGTGGATGTCGCTATCACAATATTCACTCCCTCTACAGGCAAACGCTCCGCGCCTTTCACCTATCGTCGCAATTAAACAGTCTATCGGGTCTAGCGAGTTGGGAAACTCGCTAGACTGCTCACGCTGGCACTGCGCTTGCTCTTATCATGCTGAAGTCGGGGCTTGTGTATGCTACGACGACAGATAAGACGAAGAAATCGAACGATAGGAGAGGGAACATGAACGTTTTTGATATTCTCAAGGAAGATCACAAGAAAGTGTCGGGTATTTTCGAGAAGCTAGAACCGACGACAGAGCGTGCTGTTAAAACACGCGAAGAACTTTTCGCGCGCCTCAAGACAGAGCTTGATGTTCACGCACGCGTTGAAGAAAAAGCTCTTTATCCGGTCCTCGAACAGATGGAGAAGACGCACGACATAACTTTAGAAGCCATCGAAGAGCATCGCGTTGTTAAGCATCTTCTCGCCGAGTTGGATAACATGGCGAAAGACAATGAGCAATGGATCGCAAAGTTGACTGTGCTTAAAGAGAACGTCGAGCATCACGTCGAAGAAGAAGAGAGCGATATGTTCAAGAAGGCTCAATCCGCTTTGAGCAAAGAGCAGATTGAAGAATTGACCATTCGCGTTGAAGCCGAAAAGACGAAACAGATGGCCGCAACACAGAAATGATCGCAAGGTAATATAAGAACTTGCTTGCGACAGTTGATCGGCAAGGCATAAAGACTCTACGCTCGCCGATGGAGCGTAGAGTCTTTGCTGTCTCAATCGCGGCAGTTTCTCAGGCAAGCTTCGAGGCGTTGTTTCGCTTCACGCAGACATTCTTCTCTTCGATCAGGAGGAACATTGCGGCAATGCCTTACAGCCTCTCTGTGTCCTTCACGACAGTGGCGCGCGCAAGGATGTCGTCTATCCTGACCGTCCTGTCCACCCTGTCGCTGGGCCGCCTGAGTAGAGGCGATCACCCCCACGCAAAACAAGAGCACTACTAGCAATAATAACTTTCTCATTAGAAAATTTCTCCTTTCATCTTCGGGCATACTTATCCCGGACGATGCCGAACGTTTGGCATCGTGTTGAAATTTTGATTGAAGCAATGTGGGAGACGCTTACTTGTTATGACGCGCGGAAGTTGTGGCTGGTCTGAAAATAAAAAGACGTTATATCAAATTACAACGACCCTCGATTGCGTCACGGTTTCTTTTCAACCGGGCGCAGCTTTTCTAAAACCTGAAACGCTTCGTTAGTTATGAAGCTGCCGAACCCGATGCCGAACAGCGAGATCGAGGATTCGTAAGTCTGATGCCTGTATTCGTCTTCGGTGATGATGTAGCCGAGCGCGTCGTTGGTTAATCCGAGCAAAAAAGTTTTCTCGAATCCAAGCATCTTGCCCCGCTCTTTCACTTGAAAGTTCAATATGCTGCTCAACTCGCCGGGTATCGTCACAAACGCGATCTGGTTATCGAACGAGATTGCATTGACTTCCGTGTCATAGGCAGGCGGGAACGAAACATTTGCGGGGAACTTTGGCGGCGGCTGGGGTTTGATCTGAAACGTGTTGCGCGCGAGTTTGATCTCGACCGCATCCTTCGGCTTGATCATCAATGTGACTTTGAAGACTTCGGCGGCCAGTATCGTGCCCACGTTTTCTGCGCGTTCGAATTCGGTCTCGCCTTGAAAAGCGCGTGGAGCTACTGTGCCCTGCGCGCCGTTGGCGAATATAGCCACGCAATCGCCGCCTATCATTTTTTCGAGCGCACGCCGAGCGTAATAAACATAGTCTGCTGAGAACTCGAAGTTTTTCGCGCCCAGAACCGTCGGATGCGCGGCAAAGTTCATAAGCACGGCAATGGGTTTTCCGGTCGCCGCCGAGTCTACGCGAATCACGCCTACTTCCGGATCAATGGGGCCATTGGGCGGCCACGTTGAACGGAAACGCGATACTTGCGCCGCGCCCGCGCCGAAAGCTATGCGGGCAGGTTTCAGTTCTTTGCTGGCTGTGATGATGGCTTGCGCCGCGCGCTCACAGTAGTAGTCGCGCGTCTTCACATCGTAGCGACCGGCCAGAGCAGGAAAGATTTCAAGGTATGCTCCGCCGCCCGCGTGAGTGTGTGACGACATCACGAAAATGTGATCGGGCTGTATCTGTGCGGCTTCGGCGGAAATCGCTCGCACGCGCTCGACCATGCCGTGATCGAATCCGAGATGGTCAACGCTGACGAAAGCGATTCTTTGCGCGCCGTTGTCAATTATCAGCGCGCGCGCTTCGGTCGGGTCGTGCACTCCCGTTGAAGGCTTGCCCAGTCGTCCGCCATAACCTGCGAGCGGAGTGCCGATAGTCGGCGTGATGTCGGATTTGCCCACGCCAGCCATAATCTTTCCTTGCGCGTTTGCGGTGAACGCCGCGCAGGTAATGATGATGAGATTCGCAATTGCAATCGAGATTTTTCGTTTCATAAATCCTCAGCCAGTAGCCCGACCGTAACGGAGGGCGAAGGTGTGCGCCCGCGCTGACACCTGGGCTACTGCCAGCCCCGACACCCACTAAGTGGCCGTGCTGCCGCCGTCAACGATTATCGTCTGGCCCGTTATGTACCCGGACGCAGCGGATGCGAGAAATACCGCGACGCCTTTCAATTCGCCTTCGCCGCCGACGCGGCCCATTGGGACTCCGGCTTCGATCAAAGGCTGCGCTTCTTCGAGCACTCTTTCAGTCATCCGCGAAGGGAAAAAGCCGGGCGCAATCGCGTTGACTCGAATGCCGCGCCGCGCCCACTTAGTTGCGAACTCGCGCGTCATCGCCATCAATCCGCCTTTCGCCGCGACGTAGCCGACTATGTGCTGCCCGCTTTCCATAGTCCCTCTGAGTCCGGCAATGGATGCGACGTTGATTATGTTTCCCCTCTTGCGCTTGAGCATCTCGCGGCCAACTCGCTGAGAGAATAAGAACGCGCCCGTGAGATTGATCTGAAGAACCATATTCCATTTTTCGAGTGAATGATCTTCGATGGGCTGCCCCCACGTTACGCCAGCGTTGTTGACTAGAATGTCTATCTGCCCGTAAGTCTCAATCGTGCGATCAACGGTTGCCTGAACTTCGGCGGGATTAGACACATCGCACAACATGCCTTCGCACTTGTAACCCTGAGAGCGGAACCGTTCAATCGCTGGCGTCAGCCATTGCTCTCGTCGCGCGAGCAGCATCAATGAAGCCCCGGCTTCGGCCAAACCTTCGGCCATCTCCTGACCAAGCCCGCGCGAACCGCCCGTGACCAGCGCGACTTTTCCCGATAGATCGAACAAATCTTTCAATGTCGGCACGAGTCAATGCCCCCTTCGGTTTTGAGTTTATGCTGATAATGGAATTGAATGCGCCTCCGAGCCTGAGAACCGCGAGGCCGCAATGATAGTACCACTTTTTTCGGCTCAAGCAATGCGATCAAATTATCTGGCGTTGCTTTTTGGAAACATCACCTTGTCGGGTTCGGCGCTCAATCTTTCGAGCAATTTCTTGATCAGCCGCGTTTTTATTCTTCCCGCTTGTTTCGGCTCTACCAGGTAACGCACGATGGCTTCAAGCCATGTGTTGTCGCTCACGCGAAACTGGACTGTTGGGTACTCTCGCACTTCGAGCTTGTCAATGGGCGTATGTTCGAGCAACTCGCGATAGGTTTTCACTCGCTCTATCATCGCCTCGCCAACTTCCTCCGCCGCGGTTTCCTTCATAACGCGCTCGACGAATTCAAGGTCGCTTTCGTAAGCGATGTTGAATTTTATTTCGTTCCAGACGTAAGGAAACAGCGGCCAGCTATAGTTTATGAAATGGGCGAAGTCAACGAGGCAAGTGAAGGCTCAGGAAGCTTTTCTTCTACACGTTCATAAATCCCTAAACTCATCAAGGGTCAAACCTGCTTGTCGGAGTATACTACGCAAAGTTCCAATGGCAACTTCGTTATGATGCGGAACAATAGCGGTCAATGTTCCTCCGTCTGTAGTTTTGGCAAACTTGATATGACTACCTTTTTGACTGACGATCTGGAAACCCGCTGCTTTTAGTTTTCGCTCTACCTCACGATAAGGTAATGGATTCATGCGGCTCCGATTTCTACTTCGATTTGACCAACATGGGGCGTGATCGTTGCTATAGGTTCTTCAAAATGGAGTTCTAGTGCTTCGCGGAGGTTGTTAACAGCCTCTTCAATGCTCTTGCCTTGACTTGCAATATCAACTTCCAGGCATTGAGCTATGTGCCAATCACCTTCAAGAGTGATGGAATATGAAAAGGTGCGGTGATTCGTACTCATGCGGCAATTATGATTTCACAATTCAGCGGAGTCAATTGTTTCGGCTCGATATGGGCTGCTTAAAAAACGAGCATCGTTAAATTACTCAGCTTCAAGGGTTTTTGCTTCGTCCCACAGAGCGTCCATTTCTATGTGATCTGAATCCGCTGGCTTGCGGCCTTGTTCTTTGAGCCTGTCTTCGATGTAACGAAAACGGCGTCGGAATTTTCTATTGGAAGCTTTGAGCGCGCTTTCAGGATCAACGCCTAACAGTCGCGCCACGTTCACCGCGACAAACAGCAGGTCGCCCACTTCATCGCTTATATCTTTGTGAGAAGGCGACGGGCGGCTTACGGCCTCTTTCAACTCGCCGACTTCTTCGTCGAGCTTTTCAATTACTCCGGCAACGTCGGGCCAGTCGAAATCAACCCGCGAAACTTTCGTCGTCATCTGGAACGCTTCCATCACGGCAGGCAGCTTCGTCGAAACGCTGTCGAGCATCGAGCCATCGCTTTGCGCGCCTTTCGCTTCAAGCTCGGCTGCTTTGATAGCTTCCCAGTTGCGAAGCACTTCGGTCGATGTGGATGCAGTATCTTCGCCGAACACGTGCGGATGACGGCGAATCATCTTCGACGATACGCGCTCGATCACGTCTGCGATGGTGAAGCGATTCTCTTCGGTCGCTATGTCCGAGTGGAATACGACCTGAAGCAACAGGTCGCCAAGCTCGCCTTTGAACTCTTCGTCGTTGCCTTCGTCAATTGCCTCGATTACTTCGTAAGCTTCTTCCAGAAGCATCGGCTTGAGGCTTTCGTGCGTCTGCTCGCGGTCCCAGGGGCAGCCGCCCGGCGCGCGGAGCCGCGCTATCAACTCGACCAACTCGGCGAACTTTTCGCCCGTCTTGCGCGATGAATCACTCATACTTCTAAATTACAAGATGGAACTTTGCGCGGCAAGGCAGCGGTAGCCCGCGTGTAAGCAAGGGCGAAAGCCCTTCGCCCTTGCTTACACGCGGGCTACCGCTGCTCTTTCCTTTTGCCTTTTTACTTTTCACCCCCCAGTGTTAGCATGGCTTTCTTAAAATGATGTCGAATTCTTATCAACATGGATGAAGAGATATGGCAGAAGAGAAAAATCCCGATTTTAGAGTTACAGACCGCCGCAAGTTCAACCCTGACGGCACGCCCAGAGAAGAGTCAGTCGAGACGGAAGCGACCGCAACCGCGACCGAAGAGGCAAAACCGCAAGCCGAACAGGCAAAGCCGCAAGCCGAGGAGCCTTTGCCCGAAGCAGCCGAGCCGAATAACGTGGTTTCATTCCCAGGCGATACGGCCAAGAAACGAGAACAGGCAGAAGCGGAGCGCGACACTCAATCCGCCTCGCAGCCCGACCAGAGCGCGGCTGACCGTGCCGAATCCATCAAAGCTGCCGCGAGCGCAGCCGAGCAGGCTTACAACCAGACGAAATCAGGCCGCCCGGCGCAATTGCCCGAAGCCTCGTTTCTGGCTCTGGCCGACATGCTTGCCGGAGAAGCGGCGATGTGTCTGGGTCTGGCGCAAACTCCTGATGGCAGCAAGCTGCCCATTGATTTGGAAACAGCGCGGCATATGATTGATATGCTCGGCATGCTCCAACAGAAGACCAAAGGAAATCTTACCGCCGAAGAAGACAACGTGATTGAAAACATCCTCGCCTACCTGCGCATGCAGTTCGTGGCACTTTCGAGAAGGCAATGAGGATCACTTTCCTCGGCACGGGCACATCGGTCGGCGTCCCAGCGGTGGGCTGCGATTGTGAAACCTGTCTTTCCGATGACCCGCGCGACAAGCGGCTTCGCACGTCTGTGCTCATAGAACACGAAGGCCGCAACATCATCATTGATGCTTCGACGGATTTCCGGCAGCAGGCCCTGCGCGCAGGCCTCAAACAAATTGCCGCAATCCTGTTCACGCATTCGCACGCGGATCATTGCTTCGGCCTCGACGATACGCGGCCAATCATGTTCAGGCATGGGGCAATTCCTGTGTTTGCGACTGAGACGACCTGGCAGGGGCTTCGCCGCATTTATGCCTACGTCTTCGAGCCTGCGCCTTACGCGGGCGTGCCTCGCATCATCCCGCATCGCATTGAAGGCGACTTCAATCTTTTAGGACTTTCGGTCGAACCGCTCACAGTCATTCACGGCAGGCTGCCGGTCACTGCTTATCGCCTTGATCGTTTTGCTTACGCGACAGACTGCAATGTGATACCGGATGAAACCTGCGCGCGGCTTTCAGATTTAGATCTACTGGTGATCGACGCGCTTCGGTTCAAGAAGCACCCGACCCACATGACTTTGGATGATGCGCTCGGCTACATTGAGCGTTTACGTCCTCGTCGCGCTCTGCTCACGCATATTTCGCATGACATAAAGCACGCAGAGACGAGCGGTCGTCTGCCCGAAAATGTCGGCATCGCTTATGACGGGCTGACGCTGGAGATTTGAAGCCGTAGCTTTAATGCTTATGAAAATCTGTCGAAACATTGAAGACTGCGAAATACAGACGCCAACAGTTCTAACCTTCGGTGTATTCGACGGCCTGCACCTGGCACATCAACAGATCGTGAGCAAAGTCGTTGAGCGCGCCCGTCGCTCAATATTCCGTCTACAGTAGTCACATTCGACCCGCATCCGCGCGCAGTTCTCAAACCGCAGACCGCGCCGCCCCTGCTTCAAACCTTCGAGCAGAAGATGGAAGGTTTAGAGCGGTTGGGAATCGAGCAATGCGTTGTTTTGAATTTCACTCCTGAGCTTGCGCGCGTTAGCGCCGAAGATTTTCTTTTGAAGATCATCTTTGGTCGGCTCGACGCTCGCGAAGTTTACCTCGGACACGGCTTCGCATTCGGGCACAACCGCGAAGGCAATTTCGCGCTGCTCGAACGGGTCGCAAACCAGTCGGGCCGCGTCGCACAAGAAGTGCCGGAGATAATGATTCGCGGCCATCGCGTCAGCTCTACAATGATTCGCCGGTTGTTGATGGCGGGCCGCGTAAACCTTGCGCGGCGCATGCTCGGACGACCTTACGGCATCGAGAGCCTTGTGATCGAAGGGCGCAAGATCGCCGGGGCGCAACTGAATTATCCGACGGCGAACCTCAAGCCTCATAACACTGTTATTCCCGTAAACGGAGTTTACATTACTCTCACGCTGGTTGAGGGTTTCTGGCGGCGTTCGATAACCAACATCGGCAACAAGCCCACGTTCGGAGCTGATTCGGAAGTGACAGTCGAAACGCACGTGCTGGATTTCAACCGCGAGCTTTATGGCGAAAAGATTCGCGTCAGATTTCTTCACCGTCTGCGCGGCGAACGCAAGTTCGAGTCGGTTGATGCGTTGCGCGCTCAAATAGAGAATGACTCTGATCGCGCGGTCAAGATATTTTCAAATGGACGGCGTGCGCCGCAGTTTCGATTTCAAGTAAATGCGCTCGCCTTTGCCGGATTCGACTTGTAAGCCTGACGGATTCGGTTGTATAAAAATCAGGCAAGGTTCTTTTAATCATTCCTTTCAATCTAAACTGCAAGCGAGGTGGCTTCGATGAAGAAAGCTATCAATTTAACCGTGAACAAAGCGGCTCAACACCACGAAGTCGAGCCGAGACTATTGCTGGTGCATTACCTCAGAGACGTGCTCGGACTGACAGGCACGCACGTCGGTTGTGAAACTTCTATCTGCGGCGCATGCACAGTGTTCGTTGACGGCCAGTCGGTGAAATCCTGCACGATGTTTGCCGTGCAGGCCGACGGCGCGAATGTGACGACTATCGAAGGCATGGCGGCAGACGGCAAACTCCATCCTGTGCAGGAAGGGTTCTGGGAGAAGCATGGTTTGCAGTGCGGCTATTGCACGCCCGGCATGATAATAGCCGCGTCGCAGATTCTTAATCGCAACTCGGACCCGAGCGAAGAAGAGATACGTCACGGGCTGGAAGGAAACTTGTGCCGGTGCACAGGCTATCAGCACATTGTCGAGGCAGTGCAATTCGCCGCCCGCAAGATGAAAGCAGCATCAGGAGATTGATTGCGGATTGCAGAATGCGATTTGAGATCTCAAATTTGAAATTTCAAATCCAGGCTTTCTTTTAACCTGCAATCACTGGGGAATTTATGGCTGACAAGTATGTTGGACGAAGCGTGAAGCGCACCGAAGACCCGCGCCTGATTCAGGGACTCGGTCATTATGTTGATGACATCAAATTGCCGGATATGCTCTATGTGGCTTTCCTGCGCTCGATGTACGCGCACGCGCGCATCACAAGCCTTGACGTGAGCGAAGCCGCGCACGCGCCGGGCGTCGTCGCCGTGTACACGGGCCGCGATGTCTCAGCGAAGGTCGGCCCGGTGCCTTGCGCGAGCGCGGGCGCAATTCCCGGTTTGAAGATTCCCGATTATCGTGTGCTGGCCACAGACAAGGTGGTGTTCGTCGGTCAGCCCGTCGCAGTCGTCGTCGCCACTGATCGCTTATGCCGCGCGCGACGCGATTGACCTGATCATGGTTGATTATGAAGAACTGCCCGTGGTCGTAGATGTCGAAGAAGCCGCGAAAGAAGGCGGCCCGCTCGTTTATGAAGAATACGGCGACAACATCGCTTACAAGCTGACGGCGGGCGAAGGCGACATTGACGAGGCGCTCGCAGCATCTGATCATGTAATCACGCAGCGAATCGTTCATCAACGCCTTGCGCCGATTGCGATGGAGCCGCGCGGCGTGCTGGCGCGTTACCTGCCCGGCGAACAGGAACTCACCGTCTGGTCATCAACGCAGATTCCGCATCTGCTGCGCACTCAGCTTGCTTTGATGCTCGGCTTTCCAGAAAACAAACTGCGAGTCATCACGCCCGAAGTCGGCGGCGGCTTCGGCTCGAAACTCAACGTCTATGCCGAAGAAGCGCTGCTCGGATGGATTTCCATGCAACTCGCGAAGCCTGCGAAGTGGATAGAGACTCGGCGCGAAAATATTCAATCGACGATTCACGGGCGCGGACAAGTCGGCGTTGTCGAAATCGGCTGCAACAACGACGGCACGGTCACGGGGCTTCGCTATAACGTCATCGCGGACATGGGCGCATACATGCAATTGCTCACGCCCGCGATTCCAACGCTGACAGGATTGATGCTTTCGGGTTGCTACAAAATTCCTGCGATTCAGATCAACGTGACGGGCGTGTTTACAAACAAGATGTCCACGGATGCATATCGCGGAGCGGGTCGGCCCGAAGCTACTTATGTCGTAGAGCGCGCGCTTGATCTCGTAGCAGTAGAACTGGGATTGGATAAGGTCGAAGTGCGCCGCAAGAATTTCCCCAAGCCCGACGAGTTCCCGTTCAAGACCGCGACCGGCTTGTTTTATGACAGCGGCAACTATGAAGCTGCGCTCGATAAAGCGCTCGGGATGGCTGATTACAAGAGCCTGCGCGAAGAACAGCAAAAGGGTCGCGAGCAGGGAAGGCTCATCGGCATAGGCGTTTCGACTTACGTCGAGATATGCGCGCTCGGCCCTTCGCAAGCCATGCCTGCGGGCGGATGGGAGAGCGCCACTGTGCGAATAGAGCCGACCGGCAAAGTGACAGTGCTGACAGGCGCATCACCGCACGGGCAGGGGCAAGAGACATCGTTCGCGCAGATTGTCGCGGATGAACTGGGCGTTGATCTGCATGATGTGACAGTCATTCACGGCGACACGTCAATCGTTCAATACGGCATCGGCACATTCGGCAGTCGCGCAACGGCTGTGGGCGGAACGGCTGTTTACATGGCTGTTGAAAAGCTGAAAGAGAAGGCCAACAAGATCGCCGCTCATATGCTTGGAGCAGACGCATCAGGCGTGATGTTTAATGAAGGCAAATTCTCGAAAGAGGCTGCCAGAGCCGCTTCTGCGGCAGCAGAAGTTCCTGAGCCGATGGTGCCAGCAGGTCAAGCGCCAGCCGGAGCGCTGCCCGAACCTGAGCCGGACGGCAAGCACATCACGATTCAAGAGATCGCGCTTGCGGCTCACATCGCGCGCGAAATTCCACCCGGCATGGAGCCGGGCTTTCGGCGACTCACTTCTTCGAGCCGACGAACTTCACCTTCCCCTTCGGCACGCACATCGCTGTTGTCGAAATCGATCGCGAGACGGGCGACATCAAGTTCCTGCGCTACGTCGCGGTAGACGATTGCGGCAAGGTGATAAACCCGATGCTTGTTGACGGGCAGGTGCACGGCGGAATAATTCAAGCTCTCGGGCAGGCTTTGTATGAAGAAGTTGTTTATGACGAGCAAGGCCAGTTGGTCACGGGCACGCTGATGGATTACGCCGTGCCGAAAGCCGCGATGGCTCCGTGGCTTGAGCTTGATCGAACGGAGACGCCTTCGCCTGTCAATCCGCTAGGCGTGAAAGGCGTAGGCGAAGCGGGGACGATTGGAGCAACGCCTGCGATAGTCAACGCAGTCGTTGATGCGCTGGAACCTTTCGGCGTGCGGCACATGGATATGCCGATCAAGCCTGAAAAGGTCTGGCAGATCGTGAATCAGGCGTGACTTTGAAGAATGAGTTTGGATATTGATGCTATTCGCGAGAGAGTTCGGGATGGAAAGTACCTTGTCCGAAGCCATGCGATCACTCATGCTTTAAAAGAAGGTTTCGAGCGCAAGCATATTGTCGAGGCGATTCTCGAAGGCAACATTATCGAAGAGTATGAGAGCGAGCAAAGAGTATTAATATGCGGCAAAACAACGCTGTCGGAGAATTTGCCGATTTACCTGCACGTTGTTTGTGAGTATGCTGATGATGTATACACTGAGTTCGTGACTGCATACATACCGGATGAGATGTTGTGGGAAAGTCCGCCCTTTAAGCGGCGTGATAAGCGCACGAAATAGCCTATGACAAACGTACCAACTCCAATTTGCCGCGAGCACAATAAGCCGAAAGAATGGCTGCCGACTACTTTCGAATACAATGAAGATGGAATAACGATTCGCATCCCTGGAGTCTATGCGTGGATTTGCACAGAGGATAGAGAATCGTCATTTACACCGGAAACGGTTGATGAGCTTATGATCACCGTGCGTGACCTGCTCGAATCGGCAAGACGGGCTAAAGGTCGGCGCTCTGTGCTAACAGAATATATTGTTTCGGTCGAATAAAACAGAATTGGCGAAGGAGATTGACCAATGATTCCAACGCAGTTCGATTACCTGACTCCTGCGACGCTCGATGAAGCGGTCAGCTTGCTCACGCAACACTCGGACGACGCGAAGATACTGGCGGGCGGGCACAGTCTTATCCCTGCGATGAAGCTGCGACTCGCGATGCCGCAAATCCTGATTGACATCGGGCGAATCAAAGACCTTTCATACATTCGCGAAGAGGGCGGCCAGCTTCTAATCGGCGCGATGACGACTCATTACCAGATAGAATCGTCCGACCAACTGCGCGACACCTGCCCGATATTGCCCGAATGCGCGGCGCAAATTGGCGACACGCAGGTTCGCAACAAAGGAACCTTTGGCGGAAGCCTCGCGCACTCGGACCCTGCGGCTGACTGGCCCGCTGTTGCAATCGCGCTGAAGGCCGAGATAGTTGCCGTGAGCGCAAACGGCGAGCGAGTCATTAGCGCGGATGATTTCTTTGTTGACATGCTTACTACCAAGCTTGAGCCGGGCGAGATATTGCGCGAGATTCGCATCCCCGTGCCTCAAGGGCGTTTCGGCCAGGCATATCTGAAGATGCCGCAGCCCGCTTCCGGTTTCGCGGTTGTCGGCGTTGCAGTTCATCTCTCGCGCGACGCGGGCGGCACGTGCGAATCGGCGAGCATAGGCATCACGGGCGTTGCTTCTAAAGCTTATCGCGCGGGCGGCGCAGAAGCGGCGCTCAAAGGCAGCACGCTTGACGAGCAAGCCATAGCGGCGGCGGCTCAAACGGCAGCCGATGGAGCCACGATCAACGGCGACATTTATGCGTCGGAAAGCTATCGCACGCATCTCGCGCAAGTCTACACTCGCCGCGCGATTCAAGCAGCGGCATCAAGGGCGAAATGATGAATGATGAATGATGAACTGTAAATGATTCGACAGTCCTCTGCTCGTCATTCATCATTCATCGTTCCGAATTCATCATTTATGAAAATCGAAGGCACACAGGAACTGCACGCCAAACGCGAGCGCGTGTTTCAAGCTTTAACTGATCCGGCAGTCTTGCAGCGATGCATACCGGGCTGCGAGAGATTAGAGAAGACGGGCGAGAACTCTTACTCGACAACGCTGCGCGCAGGTGTCGGCTCGATCAAGGGAGTATTCACGGGCAACGTGCGCCTCGAAGATGTACGTTCGCCTGAGCATTATCGAATAGTGGTTGACGGCAAAGGCCAGCCCGGATTCTTGAAAGGTTCGGGCGACATAGACCTTGAAGAGCGCGACCAGATAACGGTCGTCACTTATAAAGGCGATGTGCAGGTAGGCGGCACAATCGCAAGCGTCGGGCAGCGAATGATACAGGGCGCTGCGAGGATGATGGCCACTCAGTTTTTTACAGCTATTGAAGCCGAAGCCAAAGCCGAATTGAACGAGCCTCCACCGAAACACGGCTTTTTTCGAACAGCCCTGAGATGGTTCTCAGGGTGGCTGCGGCGAACTTTCAAAGCTAAGGAGTAATTCGAAATGGTCTGGCAAGATCGCATTACAATAGACCCGGCAGTACTGGTCGGAAAGCCTGTTGTAAAAGGGACTCGCCTTGCAGTGGAATTCATCGTTGACCTTTTGGCCCAGGGTTGGAGCGAAACAGAGATTTTAAGGAACTATCCAGGCCTGACGCGTGAAGATATTCAAGCTTGCCTGGCTTATGCCAGCGCTCTTTTGCATGCAGAGAAAGTATATCCACTCGGATAATCAGTATTGCGCATTCTAGCTAATGAAAACTTTCCCGGCGACGCGGTAGATGCTTTGTAGTAGTTTCTGAGAGCGTGTTTTAGAAGTCCCGTTAGGGACGACCTGTCTATAGTTTCAGTGAGGCTTAATATTTCTGTAGCTCCGTAGGAGCGACCTATAGATTGGGCAGGTCGCTCCTACGGAGCTACAGAGATCCCTACCGACTCAATACTATCGACAGGTCGCTCCTACGGAGCTTCTTTCTAATGACCCCGCTGCCATGAATACATTAAAGGTACGACATGGTAATCACGACACAGTACGTAGACATCCCTGCTGACGACAGCCCGATGCGAATGTTTGTTGCCGCTCCAAAGGCGGAAGGGCGTTATCCGGGCATCCTGTTTTATTCAGATATTTTTCAACTCACAGGCCCGATGCTGCGCGCGACCGCTCGACTGGCCGGATACGGGTTCGTGGTCGCTGCGCCGGAAATCTATCATCGCATCGAACCTCCGGGAACCGTCATACCATTCGATGACGCGGGACGGACGCAAGGACTCAATGACGCCGCGAAGACTCCCGTCGCAGATTTCGATGCGGACTGCCGCGCAGCGCTCGATTATCTTGCAAGTCATAAGCAGGTCGAAAAAGGGAAGCTGGGCGCGGGCGGTTTTTGCATAGGCGGGCATCTGGCTTTTCGCGCCGCGTTGCAGCCAGACGTTAAAGCTACGGTCTGTTTTTACGGCACAGGGATTCACAACGGCAAACTCGGTCAGGATGAAGATGCCGGTTCGCTCGAACGCGCGGGCGAGATTCGAGGCGAGTTGCTTATGGTATTCGGCACGCTCGACCCGCACGTGCCAGAAGACGGGCGAGATAAAATACAAAGCGTGCTTGAACAGGCCGGAACAAAGTTTTACATCAGCCTCTATAAGGCCGAGCACGCTTTTATGAGAGATGAAGGCCCACGCTACGACGGGGAAGCGACCGATCAAGCTTTTAGCGGAATGGTCAATTTCTTCCGCCGCGCTTTGTAGAGCAACGCACCGCTCGACCCACGGTCGAATCCAAATTAGAGTAGAGCCATGCAGGTTTATGATCTCATCGTAATAGGCTCTGGCCCGGCAGGGCAGCGCGCTGCGATTCAAGGCGCGAAGCTCGGCAAGCGAGTTGCTCTGATTGAAAAGCGCGAGGCCTTCGGCGGCGCTTGCATAAATACGGGCACAATACCAAGCAAGACCATGCGCGAAGCAGTTATGCATCTGTCGGGCTATCGCTACCAGGGCATCTACGGAATGAATTATCGCGTGAAAGAAAAGATCAATATGGCCGATCTTTCATTCCGTGTTCAACACGTAATCAAGACTGAAATAGACGTGACGCAGGCGCAACTCTCGCGCAATGAAGTAGACATGATGACAGGCGCAGCGACCTTTCTCGACTCTACCCACGTCCGAGTTGTGAACTCGCGCGGGCAATCCGAATACGAAAGCAGCAGCATCGTCATCGCCACGGGGACAAAGCCCGCTTTCTCTGCGAAGGTTCCGATTAACGGGCAAACGATCATCAACAGCGATCAGATACTCGACATGGTAAGCGTGCCGAAGACGCTGATAGTCGTTGGCGGTGGCGTGATAGGCGTGGAGTACGCTTCGATGTTCGCCACTCTCGGCGTGCGAGTCATTCTGATTGAGAAGCAGCCGCGACTGCTCGGCTTTGCGGACGCGGAGATGGTCGAGGCGCTGTGCTATCACCTGCGCGACACGCGCGTGACTTTGCGATTGAACGAAGAAGTCGAGACCGTTGAAGAAACGCCCGACGGTGTTGTTGCTAACCTGCAAAGCAAGAAAAAGATTTCCGGCGATGCGCTGCTCTATGCGGTCGGGCGCGAGGGGAACGTCGAAGAACTTAACCTCGAAGCCGCAGGGCTAGAGGCCGATTCGCGTGGCCGTATCGCAGTGGACAGGGATTACCGCACTCGCCAGCCGCATATTTTTGCCGTGGGCGATGTGATAGGTTTTCCCTCTCTCGCGTCGGTCTCGATGGAGCAAGGGCGAATTGCGGCGGGCAATGCTTTCGGCGCGAGCTTGCAGACAGACCCCGCGAACTACCCTTATGGCATCTACACGATTCCGGAAATCTCGTTCGTCGGAAAGACCGAAGAACAGCTCACAGACGAGGACGTGCCATACGAAGTCGGCGTAGCTTATTATCGCGAGATAGCGCGCGGCCAGATTCGAGGCGACACGACAGGGCGCTTGAAGATCATCTTTCATCGCGACACAAAAGAGATTCTCGGCGTTCACATAATCGGAGAAGGCGCGTCCGAGCTTTTGCACATCGGCCAGGCCGTGATGATTTTGAAAGGCACCGTCGAATATTTCGTGCACACGGTTTTCAATTATCCTACGCTTGCGGAATGCTACAAGGCTGCGGCCTTTAACGGATTGAATAAGCTGACGCGATTTCAATAGCAGTGACGAGTTAAAGCTATGGGACTGAAGATAGGCGTGCTGGCAACTCAGCATATCGCAGTAGGCGTGGTGGAAGAGAATCGTATAGTCGGACATATGCGCGTCTTTCCCGAAAGCGGAAACAAGTCTGATTACCTTGCCGATATGCACGCCGAAGAGATCGCCGAACGAATTCTCCAGCAGATCACACTCGCGCGCGAAGGCAAGGCTGTTGAAGCGGTCGGCGTTGGTTTCCCCGGAATAATCCGCGACGGAGTTATCGAAGAATCTCCCAACCTTCAGCAGTTGAAAGGGCAGAATCTAGGAGCGACGCTCACAGCTTTGCTTGCGCGTGTAGGCATCAATGCACGGGTCTCGATTATCAATGACGCTGACGCAATGGCCGCAGGCATTGCCGCAGAGCGAGGACATCTGGACAAGCTTATCCGCGTGTGGTTTCTGGGAAGCGGAATCGGCTATGGTCGTTATCCTCAGACCGATCTTATCGGAGAAGGCGGGCACATGGTCGTCACGCTCGACCCGAAAGAAAATCTTTGCAGGTGTGGGGGGCTTGGGCATCTGGAAGGCATCATGGGGCATCGAGCGATGCGGCTGCGATTTTTGGATTTGGAGCCGGAAGAAGTTTTTCAAGACGCGAAATCGGGCGACGAAAGATGTGTTGCGTTTGTCGAGATGTGGCACAGGGCTTTGGCCGCTGCGACTGCTACGAGCATTCATCTGGAAGGGCCGGGAAAATTTTATATCTCAGGCCCGGACGCGCGATTCGTTCAGACCGATATGCTGAAAATATACCTGCACGAGATGGTGAAGATGAGTCCGTTGCAGGGCAGCGCCGTTGAAGTCATATCTACAAGCGACGAGATTGCGATAGTCGGCGCGGCGGTAAGTGCCGCGCAAGCCGCCGCACCTTGCGGGTAAATCGCTTCCGAGTTCATGACTTCAATTCAAGCTTTGCAATTGCCGCATCGCATTTTGCCATCTCGGCTGCGATGTCATCAGCGGTGCCGTAATCCTGGCTCGTGAATTCGCCACGATCTTTCAAATCTTTCATTATGTCAAATCCGCGCTGGTGCCAGTTGCGAGCTTCGCGCCACAACTCAAGCTGCTTGCTCACAGAAGGTTTTTCGCTTGAGGCAATGGCCGCATAGACGCTGCCCGTATTCGAGTAAGTGGATGCCTTTATCGCCTTCAACTCGGCGTTTGCCGGGTTGGCAGCCGACAACTCTTCGGTAATGACGCGCGCTTTCCGGCAGTAATCCAGAGCCTGCGCGCCGTTGCCCGTCTTTGCCAGCGACAGCCCCAGATAGTTATAGCTTAAGGCAAGCTCGCCTCGCCCGTGCATGTTCGCGCGGTCTTCATCAATCAACCCTTCAAAGATAGTTACTAATCTGCGCGCGACTTTTAACGCCTCGGTGTAATCGCCAATCTTTGCGAGCGCCTCCCACATTTGCAAGTGAGCCACGCCGACGTTGCGGCGGGCTTTCGCGTCGGCGGGGTCGGCAGCCGCAACCTCTTCGAATATCGAAAGCGCCTTCCGGTAATTTTCGAGCGCGCCTGCGGTGTCGCCGGTCAGGCGCAACACTTCGCCGATGTCGAGGTAGTCTTTGCCCGCAGACGAGCGCAGCGCTGCGTTGTGAGGATCGGCTGCAATTAATTTTTCATCAGTAGCAAGCGCATTGCGAAAACTTTCAAGCGCGCCCGCGAGGTCGCCGGTCTCTCCGAGGGCGTCGCCGAATACTGAGTAGAAGTCCGACAGGTTGCGTTGCACCTGCATGTCGCCCGGATTTTCCGCAGCCAGTTTTTCAACGATATCGCGCCCTTTTGTAAAACTCTCCAGCGCTGATGTCAGGTCGCCCGATTGCGCGAGCGCGTAAGCGTAATCCTTGTAGCTGTTCCAAAGAAGCTGGCTCGATTGCAAGTCGAGCTGGCCCGCCGCTTGCAACTGTTCGCCGATGGCTACCGCCTTGAAATAGACTTCCAGAGCCGTTTCTGTGTCGCCTTTGCCCCACACCACATCGCCCAGGCGATCGTAGACGGATGCGAGGTTTCGGCGATCCTCGACGTTTGACGGGTTATCGCCTGCGAGCTTCTCGCGAATAGCGAGCGACTTGCGGTAGCTTTCGATAGCGCCCGCCGTGTCGCCGAGGTTCGAGTCGTAAGGGTTGCCTTGAACGTCGCCGACTTTTTGATAAGCCGTCGCAAGCTCGCGCAGCAGCGAATCGTCGTCGCCGGATTCTTTGGCAAGACTGTCAAGGTATTCGCGCGCGCGTCTTACGACAAGCTCGCGCGCCGCCGTAGAGCCGGGCAGGTCTCTGATGGCGTCGTGAAACTCGAACAGGAAGGAGTTTGCAAGCTGGCGAACATCGTTGAATCGGTGCTCGGTCCTTGCTCGCTGTCTGAGAGTCGCCGCAACGCCGCCTATCAGCGTAAGCAGGATCAACACGGCTGCGAGCACGCCCGCTTTGTGTCGGCGGATGAATTTCGACGTGCGATACGTGAGCGTGTCTTTGCGAGCGATGACGGGCCGCCCGTCGAGGTGGCGAATGATGTCGTTAGACAACTGATCAACCGACGCATAACGTCGCTGCGGTTCTTTACGCATAGCCATCAATACGATGTTGTCTATGTCGCCTGAAAGCTTGCGGCGCAGTTTGTCGGGCTGACCATCGCGCGTTCGACTTACGGATTCAGGCGTGAGCGTGGCACCCATAGAGCCATCCGTATGTTCAGCCGTAACTACGCGAGCAACAGCCGTGCTCGGCTTCTGAGGCTGTTCTTCGCACACGACGCGAGCTATGTCGTCAGGCAAGCGACTGCTTATGCGATAAGGTCTGTGGCCGGTCAGCAATTCGTAGAGCAGCACGCCGAGCGAATAAACATCGCTTGAGGTTGTTATTTGCTCGCCGCGCACCTGTTCAGGGCTTGCATATTCGGGCGTCATCAATCGCACGGCAACGGCTGTCGCTTCGATGGTCTGGGCTGCAAGCTCCGGGTTGAGCAGTTTCGCTATGCCGAAGTCCAGAAGCTTGGGCGTGCCGTCTGCGGTTACGAGTATGTTTGAAGGTTTGATGTCGCGATGGATGACCAGATTTTGATGCGCGTAATGAATGGCAGAACAAACCCGGACGAATAACTTTAATCGCTCGGCGGTCGCAAGGCGATGCTCGTCTGCATACCCCGTGATCGGCTTGCCTTCGATGTACTCCATCACGAAATAAGGTCGCCCGTCTTCGGTTGTGCCGCCGTCGAGCAATCGCGCGATGTTCGGGTGATCCAGGCTTGCAAGTATCTGCCGCTCGTTGCGAAAACGGCGCAGCACGAAGTCTGAATCCATGCCTCGCCTGATGAGCTTGATTGCGACCTGTCTTTTGTATTGATCGTCATCACGCGCGGCCAGATAGACAGCGCCCATGCCGCCCTGACCTATACGGCGAATAATTTTGTAAGGGCCGATGTTTGATTCTTGAAGTAATTCCTTCTGCTCTTCATCGGACAAAGCGATAGTGACAGCCTCTGCAAGCGAAGCCGTCGGGTCGTCCGAGGCAGAACTGTTAGGTTGCTCATCTGACGAAATGCGAATATCCATCTTTTACAAACCCTGCTTCTGAATGCCAACTACATCCCGCTCTATAAACGCGCTGAGAGATGTTCAGGTAACTAATATTGTAACAGAGCCGTATAGGAGACTAAACTATTCGGTAGAGGCGTAGATGGCATCTCAGGGACCAGCCAAACATATTTGCTCAGGGTGCGGCGCGCAACTTGCGGCCAATCTGCGTTATTGCATCTACTGTTATCGCCCTGTTCGAGAAGAGCGAGGCCCGCGCGCTCACGTCGAATCTGCGCGGGTGATTGATACAACGCACAGGGCCGACCCCACAAAAGTCTTTCTGCCTGAAGTGCACGAAGCGATGCTTCGCCGCGCTCGCCGCCGCAAGCGATTACTGATAACTGGCGCGATTGTTTTTGTGTTGGCTGTTGCCGTCTCGGTGACATTTTATTATCTGAATCGCCAAAGGCGCGAGAATGAAAAAGCGATGGCGCGCGAGCAGATGGCCCGACGCGAGCTTCGCTTGCTGTCGGATGCGCTTGAGCGATTCAAGATGGACATAGGGCGCTATCCGACTACCGAAGAAGGGGTCGCAAGTCTGACGCGCAGGCCGTCGCTCAAAGAACTTAGCGGCAGTTCGCGCGCAGGGCAATGGTTCGGGCCGTACCTGGATGGGATTTACGAAGTTGACCCCTGGGGCAATGATTATGTTTACGAGGCGACGGATGTCGGGCAAGGTTTCACACTCTTCTCTTACGGCCCAGGCGGTGAAACTGGCCCTGGGAGCCAGTTTCAAGTCACCTCTGAGTCTGATTTCAGCAATTAAGCCCCGCTGATGTCTATTGAGAGTCTCAACTGACAACTTGAATTAATTATTGACTTGAGAAAGAGTCTTTGGTACTTTCCGCACAGTTAGACTTTCATCGCGGCCCCTAAACACGAGTCCAACCAGTTCCCCATTCCTTGAAGGAGTAGCAATGAAATATATAGCTCGTCTCGCCGTAGTTCTGGCTGCGCTGTTTCTGATCTCTTTATCGCAATCAACCATAGCCGGGCAGCAGAGCGCAGACCAGACAGGCCCAGTCACGCGTGGGGTGGATGTCTATTGCACGGGATTCATTTCTGATTTGCCGCCTCGGACAGACCTGCAAATAATCGGGGCCGAAAGAGAGAACGTAAAGCTCACTTTCGGGCAGGGCGATGTGGTGTTCCTCAATCGCGGGCGCGGCAGCGGCATTAAATCGGGCGCAGTCTATTTCATCGTTCGCCCGCTCGGCAAGTTCAAACATCCTTTCACGAAGAAGCAGATGGGGTACTACGTGCGCGAGCTTGGCTTGCTGCGCGTGATCGAAGTCAACGATCAAACTTCTACGGCTGAGATTACTGTTTCATGCGACATGGTGGAATTCGGCGACCTGCTCAAACCTTACGAGGAATACATCACCCCCGCCCCGCGCGACGCGCAACCGCTGCCTCGCTACGGCGAAGGGGCGGGCGGGACTGTCGGGCAAATAGTTCTGTCGCCCGGCTACCACGAAAATCTCTCCGCCAATCGCATCGTCTATATTGATCTGGGACATCGTCAGGATGTCAAACCGGGCGACTACTTCACCATATATCGCGAGATCGGCGAAAGCGAAGGCATCACCCGAACGCCTAAAGACAAGGTGGTGATGAAACGAAGCGACGGATATGAAAGCAATCGCTACGAGGGCGGTGATTTCTCGGTTCAGGCCACTCGCATTCCGACCAAAGAAGTGATGAAAACGCGACCGCCTTTGCCGCGAAAAGTGGTGGGCGAGATAATAGTTCTCAAAGTCGAAAACAACGCATCGGTAGCTTTGATAACTCGCACGACCGACATTGTCACTATTGGCGATCACGTCGAGCGCGCAAATTGATTTCTTAATAAAGAGGGCCTATTCACCGCAGAGGCGGCGCAGGACTCAGAGGCGGCGCAGAGGGTAAAACTTTTCTCTGCGCCGCCTCTGAGTCCTGCGCCGCTCTGCGGTGAACTTTCTCCCTCTGAATCTATACACTCCAACCTTAACGCTCCGACCTCTGACTACAGAAGTTCCTTTGCGTGATTTACCCAAAAGTCTATAATGTGACTCTGTTCAAATGCTTAGGAGGTTTGAAACGATGTCGCTTAAGAAAAGAACTATTTGCGCGTTTGCCCTGATGTGTGTGTTTGTTAGTTTGACCGTAGTTGCTCCTGCGCGTACTGGCCTCGTCGCGCAAGAGAAAGACAAAGACAAGAAGTCTAAAAAGAACAAAGACGATAAAGATACGAAGGACAATCAGAAGCCCGATGATGCGGGCGAAGCTGAAAGTGGCCGCCCGATTTTATGGCGCGACCCGACCGATATTGAAAGCCGCGACCTGTTTTATGGCCCCGGCGGACAGGAAGGCGCGCCCAGCCCTTCCGACAAATTCACCTTTGTGAAGCGGTCGTCATCGGGCACGTCTGAAAAGATAATCGTTGACGACAGCAAGGGCCGCAGTTGGACTGTGAAATTCGGCCCGGAATCGAAGCCTGAAACATCAGCCACTCGCATTTTGTGGGCGGCGGGTTATCACGTTGACCAGGATTATTTCGTCAGTCGAACCCACATTGAAGGGCGCGGCGGATTTGACATATGGGACGTGCGTTTCGAGCGCCGGGACGACGGAATGAAAGAAGTGGGTCTGTGGTCTTGGCACTCGAACCCATTCGCCGGGACGCGCGAGCTTCAAGGGTTGAAGACCGTGATGGCTTTGTTGAACAACTGGGACTTGAAAGAGGTGAACAACAAGGTTTCGCGACCTGACAAAAAAGGCGGCGGCGACCGCAGCGAACGTATTTACTATATCGCCGATATGGGCGGGACGCTTGGCTCGACGGGAAATTCTTTCAGGAAGATTCCGGGATTCAGCAATGCGCCGGGCGGCTCGAAGGGAGACCCTGATGCTTTCGCCAATCAAGTCTTCATTGACGGCGTAAAGAACGGGCAGGTCGTGTTCCATTACAAAGGCAAAGACCCGAAGGCGCTGGAAGGCGTGACGGTCGAAAACGCTCGCTGGATGGGCAATCTATTGGGGCGGCTTTCAGATAAACAACTCACGGACGCGTTCCGCGCGGGCGGCTTCACTGAACCAGAGATCGCCACTTACGTTCGCGCAACTCGCAATCGCATCAACCAGCTCAAGAACCTCAAATGAGTGGTAATAAGAGTACAGGCTTCACATCTGCTGAAGCCTGTACTCTTATCCATTTTCTTGCCTGATCGAGCCGCCGAAACAATCGCATCTTTGCACCTCCTAGATGTAGGGCGACAAAGAGCCGAACACTTTATATAACGCTGCGTGTTGTTTTTCTTTGTGAAATAATTGGTGGAATGTGACTGACTAAAATCTGCAAACTTTGTTGCCGCCATTTTAATTATGCAAAGCTTGTCGCGCTCCGGCCCTTCCGGCAAGTTTTTTTGCATAAAGTCATGCCTAACAAGCTAATAGTCCGGCAGTGTGATTAATATTCTAAAAACTGTGATGTTGCTTGCATCCGTACTCGTATTGTTTTAATCTTTCGGCCACCGCTTTTTATTCAACCATTGAGGCGACTTGTTATGTTTACTCCAAACGATAAAGTTGGTCCGTACATCCTGATCAGATTCCTCGGGCGCGGCACCTTTGGCGAAGTGTGGCTCGGCGAGAAGCAGTCCAAATATGCATCTACTCAGTTTGCGCTTAAGTTTCCTGTTCAATCGGGAGTAGATTCGGAAGCTATCAAGCAGGAAGCTTTGATGTGGGTGAAGGCAAGTGGGCATCCAAACGTGCTGCCTATCTTTGAAGCAGACGAATATGATGGATATATCGTAATAGTCAGCGAGCTGGCACTTGATGGCTCGCTCGATGATTGGTTGAATCGAAACGAGGGCAAAGCTCCTTCCATTGATATAGCTGTGAAGATGATGGACGGAATCCTGGCAGGACTTGAGCACCTGCATGCAAGGCGAATAATTCATCGCGATTTGAAACCTGCGAACATTCTGCTTCAAGGCAATATGCCGCGCCTGGCAGACTTCGGCATAGCGCGCGTGTTGAAGACGACTCAAATCACAAATACGCAAGCAGGAACCCCCCTATACATGTCGCCAGAAGCTTGGAAAAGAGAACGAACCGAACAAACGGATTTATGGGCGGCAGCAGTCATTTTCTATCAGCTATTAAGCGGCGACACCCCTTTTGAGGGAGAAGACTTTCCTTCATTAATGTTCTCAATCCTTCACGAAGACGCCAAACCGTTGCCTGATTGGATTCCTAAATCTCTGAAAGATTTTGTAGCTACTGCGCTGAACAAAAAAGCGCCCGAAAGATATCAGACAGCGAGCACGATGCGAGAAGGCTTGCACGAGACGAATCGTCGTCTGCTTGAGGCAGCCAATCAAAGGACTCTGGTTGACCAGAGGATGGCCCTCGGGCTGGATGAAGAAACCCTGGGCTGGGAAAATGCCGGAAGACAAAATCAAAAAGAAGATCAATCGCATAAGGAAGAAGCCGAAAGACTCAGACAATTGCTTAAACAACATGAGAGCAGGGCTAGAGAAGATGCTCAAAAAAGAAAAGAACTGGAAGAAGAGTTGAGCAAAGCCAGGCTGGCTAATGATTCGCGCAAGGAGAGTCAGGATCAGAACCGCGCCTCGATGCTGCCATCACAATATGAGCAGAAAACACCCGCCCCGCCGTCAAAAGGTTATTCACAGACGCAGCGTGAAGAGTTATCGCCTAACATTCATTTGCCTGCTGCTCAAACTGGACACGAAGCGCCTTCGCCTTCGCTTTCCTGGCCTGTGAGGTCGGAACAAGTTTTGCCTGCGCCGAGATCGAAAAAGGCTTTGTGGATTACCATCGGATCTATTTTATTACTTGTCGTTATTGCTTTAGCAGTCGTTGCCGTCAAACAAATCACAAAGAGTTCTGACCGGCAGCCGCCAATAGCAAAGACGTTAGTTGATGCCAGGACATACGCTGTTCAGGGAGATACGCTGGTTAGCAATAATCAAATTGCCGAAGCCGAATCCGCATATAGAGAAGCAATAGCGAAAGCCCCTGACAATGCGTACTATCGTTTGAAACTGGCATATGCATTATCCGTACAGAGGAAGACGGAAGAATATGAATCCGAGTGCAAAGAGGCTGAACGGTTGGCCAGGGAAGGGTTGCGGCTGGAGCCGGACAGCGCCGCGAATCATTACTATTTAGGAAAAGCTCTGACGTTTCAAGAGAAGTTAGCTGATGGAGAAGCCGAGATGAAAGAAGCGATCCGGCTGAACGCTAATGAACATGAATATCATCACGACCTGGGATTTTTTAATCTACAGTTGCAGGAGAAATACAAAAATGCGGAAGAAAAGATTAGAGAAGCAATTCGATTGAACCCGGATTATTTTGATTACTACGATTCTCTGGGGCAAATTTTAACTTCGCAAGAAAAGTATGCTGACGCAGAGGCTGCGTTAAAGGAAGCGATTCGCTTAAACCCATCTCCGAGTTGGATTCACAGACATTTAGGGGATGTCTTAATACAGCAAAAGAAATGTAAGGAAGCACTGGACGCTTACACGGAAGCAATAAAACTTGAGCCTGATGAGGCTCGGTCTCACTATGCTTTAGGCAATGTTTTGTTTATGCAGGGGGAATACGCCAAAGCGGAAGAAGAATACAGAAAAGCGGTTCATCTATATCCGAATGAACCTGCGTATCGCGAGAGCTTAGGGGATTTTCTATCTAATCGAAAACGGCTTAATGACGCAAAGTCTGAATATAAAGAAGCCGAATCCAGGTATAAAGAAATGGTTAGTTTAAATCCTGAGCGCCCTTCTTATCACTACAACTTGGGGGCGTTTCTATACAACAGGAAGCGATATAAGGAAGCAGAGCCGTCTCTGAAAAAGGTGATTGCTTTAAGCCCTGATCAACCTGCTTACCACTATAATTTGGCCAAATTCCTGCATAACCAAAATCGATATAAAGAAGCAGTGTCTGAGTACAACGAAGCGATTCGTTTACGTTCAGATGCACCCGGCTATCATTCTGGACTTGGAGCCGCATTATATTCCTTGAAGCAGTATCCTGCCGCTGAGGATGCAATGAAACAAGCGATTAGCTTGAAACCCGATGGTAGTTCTTATCAAAATGCCTTAGGCGTTATATTGGCGGGACGAAAAAATTATCAGGAGGCAGAACTTGCCTGGAGAGAGGCCATCCGATTGGAGCCGGATAAACCTCTGTACTATAATAATTTGGGCTTTGCATTACAAAAACAGAATAAGCATACCGAAGCGCAGGCTGAGTTTAAGAAAGCGAAAAGCCTTGAAGCGAAACAGGGCAAAGAACAAACCGCCGGATTGTCAGTAGCCTGACTGAGGCGCTTGCCACTCGAAGGCAAATTCGCAACAACTTCCCCCGTCTGTTACGCATTTTCGGTGAGACGACCTGATGTGCGATGCGCCAGCTAACTCAAGCGTCTTGCTCCAGAAGCCATCCAGACTTTCACAGATCGCTCGCGTGGGCTTTGTGCCAGGCTCATAGCGATAGCGCACCAGACAGCGCGAATTGCCATCTATTTCAGTTTCCAGCTTTCGCGTTTCGTTGAAAAAGAAATCTCTTATCCACGAAAACTTTTCCACCTGTTTGATGGGGTCTTTTACCAGCAGAGAACGGTATACGCCCGTGAATACATACTCGGCCATGAAACGACCGATCTCTACCGACAGGCGCTGTTCGGCTGGAGTCACGAGCGGACGCGTTAGCCTCCGCAATGCTTGCAGCGTGTTGTATGGATACCAACTGGAAGCGAGAAACCGGGATGAAAACAACAAGCGATCTTCAACACTCAACGTGCTGAGTGCTTGAGAGAGCGCTTGTTCGCCATACCGATTTTTCAAGAAATCCATCCACGCGTTGAGAAGTATCCCCTTGATTTCCGCCATGATTTATCCTCGTCTGTAGGGGGTAAAGAAACATCAAGAGAGGCAGGTCAAACTATCAGCCCGGCTTACGTGGACGAATATATCATTTACCTGACGATTTTCAATACTATAATCCTGAGCTTACTCGTCGCCGTTTTTTGCAAACCACAGGTCTTTGGGCGTGATGAAAGGTGAGAGCAGATGCAGCGTCACGCCTTCGAGATTTGGTCGATACGCGACGAAACTGCGACGGTGAGCAAGAAATGCGCACGGCGCGTCTTCCAGCAACAGCTTTGTCACTTCGCGATAAATCTCTGCTCGTTGCTCGCGGTTCATCACCGCCCGCGCTTCGTCGGTCAAACGATCCATCTCTTCACTTGAATAAGTGGTGATGAACAGATCGCGATTGCGCGAGTTGAAAAGCACGTATGTAAAGTTGTCAGGATCAGGATAATCTGCGTACCAGTCGCGCCCTGCTATGGGAACCATTCGCATGCGCAAGGCGCGCTGCATCTCTGCGGCTACAACGTAGCGAAACTCCGCGCGTATGCCTATCTCAGCCAGGTCTTCTTTGAAACATTCGACCGCAGGGTTTACAGACTGCGGCCACCAGATTTCAGTATCGAAGCCGTTGCCGTACCCCGCTTCTTCCAGAAGCACGCGCGCACGAGCAGTGTCGTAATCGTAACCGCGCTCGCTCGAATCATAACCGAGCACGCCCGGCGGTATCGGCCCATTCGCAGGTTCGGCCATCCCGCCGTAGACTTCGCGCAGGAACCGCTCGCGGTTGATCGCAAAACAGATTGCCTGCCGCACACGCTTGTCAGAAAGCGGAGGCCGCTCGCAATCGAATACGAGCATGCGAGTCTGCAATTGCACGGCTTCCAGTATATGAAGCTCGTCTGCGCGCTGTCTTAATTCTGCAAGAAAAGTCAGTGGCAGGTCGCTCACATAATCAAGCTCTTCGCGCAGGAATGCGTCATATATCTCCTCCGCGCCCATCCCGAAATGTACCGTCAGGCGATCAACGTAGGGCAGTTCCGCATTCCAATAATTCGAGAATCGCTCCAACTGGACTTCCTTGCCAACGACGGGCTCGATTACGCGGAACGGGCCGGAGCCAACGGGCCTTATGGCAAAGTCGAGCATTGGTCGTTCCACCTCTTCGCGCGGCACGATGTAGGCGTAGTCCACGCACAGCGTCGAAAGGAAAAACGCGACCGGGTGGATAAGCTCAAGCTTGACGACCTGCTCGCTCACGATCTGAATGCCTGCGACCGTTTCGGCTTCGCCCGACATGAATTGCTCTGCGCCGACAAGAGGGCGAAACGTCCACGATGCGGCGTCTTCGTTCTGCCGCATCTGCCGCTCGAAAGAATACTTCACATCATCAGCGCGCACGCGACGGCCATTGTGAAATCGCGCCGCCTCGCGCAGGTAAAAAGTGTAGACCCGGCCATCGGGCGAAATCTCCCATCGCTCGGCAATCGCAGGTCGAATCTCTGCCCGCTCGCCGAATTGAACAAGCCCTTCAAAGATGTTCGACATCACCTCAACGCGAGAGATGGATGATAAGCTCGCAGGGTCGAGCGCCACCTGCGAAGTGCGTAAAGCAAATCGCAGATGCCCGCCTCGTTCAGGCACAGGGAGTTGAAACGCCTCGACTTCACGATTGAGCAATTCGGCTTCGCGCACGAGCAAATCAACGGCGCTGTTGATGCCTGAGATAGAGGCCTGATTGCGACCGACCACTTCCTTGATAGTTTCGATTGCGCGAAGCACCTGATCGGCTCCGGCTGACTGTTCGTCGGAGGCCGTGCGAATCTGCTCGACCACCATCGTCAATTCTTCCATCGCTTCGGCGATGTATTTCGACACCTGCGCCTGCTCACCCGTAGCGCGTCGCACCTGCTCGGTCAGCTCGCTCATATGCAGAGCGCGTTCGCCTATATGACGAGAGGTGAGCGCCTGCTCGCTCGTCGCGCGTTCAATTCCGCGCGCCTGCTGGCGCACGAGGTCTGCGGCTTCAAGTACCGTGTGGCTTTCGGACGCCTGCACAGCCGTCGCGTCTGCGATGAGTTTTATGCGATCAGAAGCGGCGTTGGTCTTGTCGCGTATCTCTGTCAGCAACTCTGAAGCGCGCGATGCAAGATCAACGCCTTCATCAGCCCGTTCGCCGCCGACGGCCACGCGCTCTATGGCTTCGGTCACGTCTTCGCGGACCGACTTAATCATCTCTTCTATCTCGCGCGTAGAAGCCGAAGTGCGCTCGCTCAACTCTTTGATCTCATCGGCGACTATGCGGAAGCCGCGCCCTTGCGTGCCTGCCTGCGCGGCAAGTATCGCCGCATTCAATGCGAGCAGATGCGTGCGGTCTGCAATCTCGTTTATGACGTGCGTGACTTCGCCAATCTGCTCTGAGCGTTTTCCAAGTCGGGTTATGGTTTCAGTCGCATCGTCAATGGCTTCTTTGATCTTCATCATGCTGGCGGCGGTGTCTGTAACTATCTGGCTGCCCGAATCGGCAGACCGCGCAACTTCTTCCGACAGCACAGTGGTTTCATTCACAGACTCGCCTATGCTTCGAGTCGAATTGTCAATCGCCTCCATTGCGCCCGCTGTTTTTTCTGCCGACTCGGCGAGCGCTTCAGTAGATTCGGCGACTTTGCGAATGCTGACGGCCATCTCTTCGATTGCCGAAGCAGTCTCTTCAACGAACTGCGCAAGCTCATCCGAATTTTCAGAAACGTGATTGATGGATGTCGCCATCTGCATGACGGATGTAGATGTTGATTGCGAAAGGTTCGAGAGCGTCTGAAGGCTGCCGCCGACTGAATGCATTGAGGCATTGATTTCAGAGATGGAGCTTGAAGTCTCTTCGACGGACTTCGCTTCGTCCAGCACGCCTGCCGAAAGCGTTTGCGTCCCGTGTAGCACTTCGCCGACGACCGCTTCGATTGAATCGGCTGCCCGCTGAAGACGGCCAACGATGTAGCGCAATCGGCGAGCAAGTCCGTCCAGGTTGAGCAGCAGTTGTCGGTCTTCGCCGGGCTGGCTGCCTTTGATGCGGAAACCGAGGTCGCCCTGAGCTATGCGCGCGAGCGTATCGAATATCTTTTCATTGGGGTTATGCGAATCGGTTGTGGGGCGAGATTCAGTTGACGATTCTCGCGCATCATTTGAAGTGTGGCGCGTTTCGCTCATATCAATCCATTCAACGCGAGTGAAGTTAGTATGGTATCCGCTCGATTAGTGGCAGTCAATTGAGTAAGCGCAACCAAATCAGGAACTTTCACTGACCACCGGCTGTAGACACCCCAAACACAGTGCGATAAACTTAATACTATGAGTAGGAACGGGCGAGCATGTACAAGCATGGACGCCTGCTCGGAAGCAGTGATTTATAGGAGATTCAGTTTTGGGAAATTTATTACAAACTACAATTGTCTTTGTGCTGGTACTTGGCGGAATGATCGTCATTCACGAATTCGGTCATTTCATCGTGGCAAAATTATTCGGCATCCGCGTTGATGTATTCAGCGTCGGTTTCGGCAAGCGGCTTTTCGGAATCAAGAAAGGTGATACGGATTATCGCCTCAGCCTCATTCCGTTAGGCGGTTATGTCAAGATGGCTGGCGAAAACCTCGACGAACAAGTCACGGGTGCGCCTTACGAATTTCAATCCAAGCCGAAATGGCAGCGGCTCTGTGTCGCGGTCGCAGGGCCTGTGATGAACGTACTCACCGCTATAGCCATCCCGGCCATCATTGCGATGATTCACTTCGAATCTTATACCTATATCAATAATCAGCCGGTCGTGAACGCTGTTGCGGTTGGCTCGGCTGCGGAAGCGGCTGGCATTCGGCGCGGCGACTTGATATTGAGCATTGACGGAACGCAGAACCCGACTTGGAGCCAGGTCGAAGATGCGATAATGGTCAATCCCGGCCACGAGATTCCTGTCACAATCCGTCGCGGCAACGAAACGATTCAACTGAAGATGCCTGTTGCCTCTATCGAGATTCAAAACGAAAAAATCGGAGAAGGCGGCCTGGAACCATTTCTCGGCCCTAACACCAAGCTCGTTGTTGCAATCTTGTCTCCGGGCATGCCGGGCGAGCAGGCAGGGCTGAAGGTCGGCGATCAGATCATCGCCGTCAATGGCAAACCGGTCGAGCCGAACGTTGATCCGAGCAACGCGAGCGCAACTGCCAACGCCGACTCGAACACAAAAGTGCTCCACGGCCAGTTCGATGTCATTCGAGAGATTCGCGCAAGCAACGGGCAACCGATTACTATGACCGTCAAGCGCGGCGATGAAACGCTGCCTATCACGACGACTCCTAAGCTCGAAGACGGCATCCCGAAAATAGGATTCCTTCCTTCGCCAAAAGACGCGGATAAAAAAGAAGAGCCTTTATCGCTGATTGCCGCTATAAAGCACGGCGTTAACGAGAACATAAGGATAATTCAATTGACTAAGGCGGCGCTCGCGCAGGTCTTCACAGGCCAGCGCTCTGCCCGCGACACTGTAGCCGGTCCTGTCGGAATCGCTGCAATCGTAGGGCAGGCGGCAGAGCAGGGAGTCGAGCCCGTCCTTCGATTGGCGGGCATGCTTTCCTTGAACCTTGGAATATTCAACCTCTTGCCGATTCCTGTACTCGACGGTGGATTGATCTTCATGATACTCTTGGAAGCCGTGCTCGGAGTGTTTGGCCTGCCGCTCACGATGCGAATCAAAGAGCGAATGATGCAGGTGGGGATGGTGATGCTGATGCTGTTGATGGGATTCGTAATCTTCAACGACATCTCGAAGCGATTTTCGAGTCGCAGCACACCACAAGCCGTCGAGCAACCAAAAGATACTAATAAATGAACGAAAGGCGCAGCGCATCCTCAGGCGCTGCGCCCCAGAAAAATTACTCTTGCCTGATTTTCGATCCGTAATATTATCTAGTAGATATTCCTGTATATTTGCCCCCGCAAGTAGATAGTCTGGTCAGGCTATGTCCCGCTTTTAAGCTGAGCCTGCACCGGACGAAAATCGGGTTGGTTAACGCCCCTTACTGTCTAAGGCTGTTCTCAGTTTAAAACTACCCGCTGACCTAGCAGTGTGTGACGGCGCTAAACCATCGATCTGGGGGAAGGGATATGAGGAATTTTTTTGTACTGACTCTGTCTCTGGCGCTGGTCGGATTTGTTATTGCGCCCGAGTCGAAGGTTTATTCACAGAAACGAGAAAAGTCAAAAGAGCTTTACGTAGAGAATCAAATTCTGGTCAAGCTCAAAGCCGGTGTTGATCTTGCAGCCGACGCGCGCGAGATGGCCGAATTCATAGCGCGACCACGTGGCGTAGGCATCGAACCTCTACAGGAACAAAATCGCGGCGCTCTCTACCGCGTCGAACTTGATGGCAGTCTTTCAGTTGAAGAGGCTGTCGAGCGAATGTCTGAGGATCCGCGAGTCGAGTACGCAGAACCTAATTATCTTTTATTTCCTTCCGCGATGCCGAATGATTCTCTCTTCACACAGCAATGGTCTTTGATGAATACAGGAGCGTTTGGGACGGGCAAACCCGGCGCAGACATCTCTGCTACGCGTGCGTGGGACTTGACGACGGGCAGCAATGACATGGTTGTGGCCGTCATAGATACAGGCGTTGATCTATCGCATACAGACCTTGCTCCAAACGCCTGGGTGAATTCGCGCGAAAATCCAAACAACGGAGTTGACGACGACAACAACGGTTATGTTGACGATAAGAATGGCTGGAACTTTGTCCGTAATCGTCCGGTCACTTACGAAGATTCAAGTGCGGATTGGCACGGCACGCATGTGGCGGGCACCATAGGCGCAGCGGGCAACAACGGAATCGGCGTTACCGGCGTAGCATGGCGCGTGAAAGTCATGTCGCTGAAGTTTATCGGCGCGAGCACGGGCAACACCGCAGATGCAGTGAAGGCCATCAACTATGTGATGGATCAAAAGAAACGCGGCGTGAACGTTAGAGTCATCAATTCGAGCTGGGGCGGAACGAGCGGTTCTACGACCTTGAAGAGCGCAATAATTTCTGCGGGCAATGCGGGAATTCTTTTCGTATGCGCGGCAGGCAATGGCGGCAACGACCAGAGCGGTGACGACCTTGCTGATGCTCCATATTACCCGGCGGCGTGGAGCGCAGAAATCTCTTCTATCATCGCGGTTGCTGCCGTGGATTACACAGACCGTCAGGCGGATTTTACGAACTATGGGTACAACACTGTGCAGGTAGGAGCGCCGGGCGTAAACACTTTCAGCACAGCGCCCGACGGCCAGTACGGATATGGCGCGGGCACATCGATGGCAACGCCGCACGTTACAGGCGTAGCCGCGCTGCTGTTTTCGCACGAGCCGTCTTTGAGCGCGGCTCAAGCGCGAAAGCGAATCGTCTCGACCGCCGACCCTTTACCTACGCTTGCGGGGCATGTGGAAAGCTCGGGACGCGTGAACGCTTACAACGCATTGACCAATACTACGCAGCAGGCTCCGCGCCAGCCTGCCGTTGGCTATGTGCATACTGATAAAAAGAAGGTCAAAGTTGACGGCATCGGATTTGTGAAAGGGTCATCCGTTATCGAAGTCAATGGCGTGCCGCTGTCTAAGATTAAAGTACGATAGCTCGCGCACACTGGCTGACGGCTCAGTTATAGAAATGAGCGTGAAGCTCGGCAAGTCCGGCATGCTGGCGACGTTTCCGAAAGGCACGACCGTAACGGTCACTGTGTTCAATACTGCGACGGGCGAACGCTCACAGCCCTTCGCTTACACCAAGTAAACAGACAGAAGAACCTACAGAAAAAGGAGGCTGCTTATTATACGAGCAGCCTCCTTTTTGTTGGCCGGTTCAATATCGACTCCTTTACTTTATTATCTCTTCCGCTTAATATCACTTCGCTTCAATAGGAGGAGAGTTGATGATGGAAGGAAACGCAATAGCGCCAGCCGACGCGCTCATCGATTTGCTCAGGTCGTCGCTCACGGCAGACGGTTCGCAATCGTTTACTCAGGTTGTGCTCTACACTTCATTCGGCGTCGTGCGCGGTCGCATCGGTTATGCATTCGCGCAAGTGTTGAAGGGCGAACATATCAGCAATACAAACCCATTTCGCGCAGTCATAGAGCTTGACGATGTGATGATCGAGCATTATTCCAATCACCTGCCGAAGGCGACCTTCAGCCGTCTCTACGTGCGCCTGAACGACGTGCAAGGATTCGCACTCGTCTAATTACCCTGCACCAGTCACTCCAAATGAATGTGCTCACATTTCTTTGTTCTGTTTTCATGTTTCAAAAAAACGCCTGCCGGATTTAAGCGACCGGAACTTCGATTCAAACTACTTCACCTTCATCACGACGAGCGTGAGGTCATCATGCGGTTGAATGTCGTGGCACCAATCGCGCACGCTGTCTACAATCTTATCTGATAACTCTTGAGCGCAGAGGTGCGAAGACGAAGCCAGAAGTTTTCCAAGTCGCTCCTCGCCGAATTCTTCGCCCTCTATATTGAAAGCTTCGGTCACGCCGTCCGTGTAAGCCAGCAGCAAATCGCCGCTATGCATTTGAATGGTTTCCTGTTCGTAGACGCTGCCGTGGAAAGCACCGATGATCGGGCCGCCTTTCGTAAGCTTGCATATCGGTTCAAACTCGGCGTCAATCGTTCTGCCTTCGCTCTTCGTCGCGCTTGTATGTCCTACGCTTTGCGCTTTCAGAGTGGTTGTCGCCCGCACGAGAATCGGCGGGTTGTGCCCCGCATTTACATAAGTCAACAGACCGCTCTTTTCGTCAAACTGCGCGTAGAAGAAAGTCGCATAACTGGCCGCGTCTGTCGAAACGTGCAGCAATCGGTTCATTGACGACACAAGCTCTGTCAGTTTGCCGTTCACCGAAGGGGCCTGGCTCCTGAGCGACGCCTGAACCGTAGACATCAGAAGCGCCGCAGATATTCCTTTGCCCGCGACATCGGCTACGGCTATGCCCAGCTTGTTTTCTTCGAGCACGATGAAGTCGTAATAATCCCCGCCGACTCCGCGCGCCGGATGGCATACGCCCGCAAGGTCCAGAGATTCTACGTCGGGAGGGCATTCGGGAAAGAGCCGCCGCTGGACCGCCGTCGCTATCTCAAGCTCGTGCCGGAGCCGTTCTTCTTCCGCGACCTGTTGAACAAGCTCTGCGTTCTGAATAGCGAAAGCCATCTGAAAAGCGACCGCCATCAGCAGTTGCTTGTCTTCGCGCGAAAACGGAAGGTCTCCGAGTCGCGGGCCGAGCGACATTATGCCGAGAAGTTCATCTTTCGTTGCTACGGCCAGCAAAAGCGTCGAACTGATGCGGCGCAATGTTGCACGCTCCTGCTTGCGCGCTAAATCCGTTGCGGGAAATCCCTGCCCCCAGTCCCATTCAAGGTTCACAGGAATAGGCAAAGATGAGCGCCGCATTCGCAATGTGGCATGGCCGTTTGCCGGAAGCAACAGGCTGTTGTTCGAGTCGGTTGTGCTTGCGCCGTCTTCCGCCAGATAAGACGAAAGCGCGCATTTGTAGTCGCTGCTTGTGCGGTCGCGGAGAAAGATGGTTATGTTCTCGATGTGCAGCGCGTCCTGAATCTTGCTGATGGCGAGTTCCAGAAGCTGGCGCACGTTCGTGACCTTGCGCATCTCTATGCCGAGGTCAGACAGCAGTTGCTGCGCGTCGTAAGCCTCGCGGAAAAACTTTCGATCAATCAATGGCAGCACGCGCTGGTTGACAACCGTGAGCACGCCTATGGCAAGCGCTGTTGCGGCCATCGTCACAACGATGTCGGCTCGGTCGCCAAAACTATCAATAAACGAAAGACGGCTGCCCGTTAGCAAGAAGCTCAACACGGCGAATACTACTATGGCTTGAATGACGATGAAGCCGCGCGAGACGAGCAGGTAACGGACGCCGCGACGAAGTATCAGGCGAACGGGAATAACGCGGTGGCGAATTATCGCGTAGGCGAACGAAAGTGGAAAGAGCGGGAAGCAAAAGATAGCCACTATCGCAGGCCATTGCAATTGCGGCCCCTTCAAGTTGAAGAGCACGGCCAGCCCTATGACCAGAAAGAAAGGAAAAAAACCTGCGATGCTTCCCGCTACGACCACTCGCATCTTTCGACGCGAAGGGCGGCTCGCTTCGCGATAGTTCAACAGCAGAGACAACAGCCCGCCTGTCAAATACAGCGTTGCTACGCCGAGGGTTGCCAGTTCAAAAAAAGAGTAATTTATTCTGAATTCAAGAAACTTTTGAGGCGCGAATGCTGCCAGCAAATTTGAAATAACCGAGTAAGGGAAAATCGTAAGCAGGTGCGGTACGTAAAGATATTTCTCCAATTTCGGCGCTTTGCGGATAAGCGATGACGGTTCGGGGAAAATCTGAAAGAAATGAAAAAATATAGGCCACAAAAACAGCGATGCGAGATTGACCACAAGCATCACTATGACGAGCCACAAAGGGCGACCTGCGAACACCGGAGCGGTGGCTAGTATCGCGCCCGTAAACATACCGAACATCAGAGAAAGTAATAAAGCTTGCTTGTCGTTCGGCTTGAGCACGAAGACGACCAGCCCCGTCAGTAGAAAGATGTTCGGAATGATTAAACGCAGCGCGCCATCAATCACCCACCCACTGAAAGGAATCGCCTGCGACGTAAGCATCACATCCAACAAGCGACCGCCGCGTCTGATTGTCACCACATAATTGCTGTCCGGCTCTACGGCATTGAAGATTTCAGCGATTCTGAAATCCGAGGTGATCGCAATGCCGTTTATTGCGATGATTTCGTCGCCTGGTCGCAGCGCTGCTTTTGCTTCGAGCGAGCCGAGTTGACGCACGCGAACTTCGTTGTCTATCTGAAAAGGTATCCACCCCGGCTCGCTGCGCCTGCCCAGCACGACCGAGGACTGAAAAAAAAGCGCGACGGCATATATCAACAGCAGGGCGAAGAAGATCGCGCTCAGAATAAGCTTTAGTTGCTTTCTCATTGCCTGGGTTATCCAACCCATCAATATATCACAGCCCAATAAATAATTAACCAGAAGCAATAAGAAAACAAAGAGTTCACCGCAGAGACGCAGAGAACGCAGAAGAAATGATGAGCGATGAACAATGAATAATGAATTAAGAGTCTCTCTTCAGTTCATCATTCCGCATTCCGCATTCATCGTTTCTTCCGCGTCTCTGCGGTGAACAGGCTTCTTTAAAAGACGCAACGATTGTTGTTGCGATGCCGGGTTGTGATAATGTAAAAATGAAATCCAAAATGCCAAAACCCCGGAGGCCATCTTGATCGAAAAAATACAACAAGCACTCAAAGAAGCAGACCTTGACGGCTGGCTGTTTTACAGTTTTCGCGGCAGCGACCCGATTGCCGCCAACATTCTTCACACGGGCGGCGAAGGTCACATCGCAACGCGGCGCTGGTTTTATCTCGTCCCGCAATCGGGCGAGCCGACCAAAGTGTGTCACTCGATTGAACGCGACACGCTCGATCATCTGCCGGGCAACAAAGTGATCTACCTGCCTTGGCAACAGCTTCACAGCCATTTGAAAGATGCGCTCGGTGCGCTGACCGACTCGCGTGCGCCTCGCGTGGCGATGCAGTATTCGCCCGATGCAGCCATCCCTTATCTCTCAAGAGTTGACGCGGGCACAATCGAATTGATTCGCTCGTTCGGCGTCGAGATCGTTTCATCTGCGAACCTCGTTCAACAATTCGAGTCCGCATGGAACGACGAACAGCTTGCCATGCACGAGGAAGCGGCGCGCGGCCTGTACGCTTCGGTCAAAGAAGCTTTTTCCGAGATCGGGCGGCGCATCAAAGCGGGCACTCCAACCAACGAGTACGACATTCAACAATACATCCTTGAGCGATTCGCAGAGCGTGGCATGGTGTCGAAAGACCCGCCGATTGTCGCGGTCAACGCTAACAGCGCCATGCCTCATTACGAGCCGACCCACGAACGGCACTCGCCGATTAACAAAGACGACTTTGTGCTAATTGATTTGTGGGCAAAGCTAGATCGCGCAGATTCGGTTTATGCCGACATAACCTGGACTTCGTTCGTCGGCGGGAGCGTGCCCGAAGAAGTGACAAAGGTCTTTAACATCGTGCGTGATGCGCGCGACGCCGCTACTGATTTTGTGAAGTCGTCTTTCGCTGAGGGACAAACCGTCTACGGCTGGCAGGTTGATGATGTATGCCGTGCGGTGATTCAAGAAGCAGGGTACGGCGATTACTTCATCCATCGCACGGGCCACAACATCCACACGGAAGTTCACGGCAACGGGGCGAACATTGACAACCTTGAGACGAAAGACGAACGCTTGTTGATACCTCGCACCTGCTTTTCAATCGAGCCGGGTATCTACCTGGAAGGCCGCTTCGGCGTTCGCAGCGAGATTGATGTTTACGTGAGCGAACGGGAAGCGCGCGTAACAGGCGGCGACCCGCAACGCGAAGTCGTAGCAATTCTGGCTTGAGAGTTACTGCGATTTAATTCTGAAACTCAGAGGCTATAAGAATAAATCGAGTTCACCGCAGAGACGCAGAGGACGCAGAGGGGGCGCAGAGGTTGAGAAATTGTTTTTCTCTGCGCCCCCTCTGCGTCCTCTGCGTCTCTGCGGTGAATCGCTTTCTTTAAATGTTGCGTTCTATTCAACTGCTTCGACGATTACGGCAGTGCCGTAGGCCAGGACTTCGGTCACGCCGTTCATTATTTCATTCGCATCGTAGCGCATTCCGATGATCGCGTTCGCGCCAATCTCGCTCGCGTGCTGAATCAGTATCTCGAACGCTTCGGCGCGGGCAACCTCACAGAGCTTTGTAAACGCCGTGATGTTACCGCCGACTATGGTTTGAAACGTGCCGCCCAGAGTTCCAAAAATCGAGCGCGAACGCACGGTGATGCCTCGCACTACGCCAAGCCCGCGAACTATGCGGTAGCCGTCAATCGTGAATGCCGTAGTGACCATGTGGTGCGGCAGCGTATAACGGTTTGAGACATTGTATGGCGCGTTGGGGTTTACGCTCTGCCTTGCTCGTTCGAGGTCGTCGAGTCTGTCTTTCATTCCTGAATCCACCTTTCATCCGGCGCTTGATTTGCGAACGCGGCAAAGATAAAGCCTCGACCGCCACGCGCGCAAGCGCAACGCGGCAAAGTTACAGCCGCAGTAAAGTTACAGCAGCAGTAAAGTTGCGGCCCTGCATTCTACCCGTTACAATCCTCATTCAGATTCACCCCTTCAACAAGGAGCTATCGCGTGTCAGAGATCAAGCGAAGGCGCTCAGTCGCAGTAAACATTGACGGTGTCAAAGTAGGTGGCAGCAATCCCGTAGTCGTCCAATCAATGACCAACACGGATACGATTGATGTCGAAGCCACTGCGCTTCAAATCGAACAACTTGCTCGCGCAGGCTCGGAGCTAGTGCGCATAACGGTCAACGTTCGCCAGGCCGCCGCTGCCGTGCCCCACATCGTCGAGAAGCTAAATGAGCGCGGCGTGATAGTTCCAATCATCGGCGATTTTCATTACAACGGCCACCTGCTGCTCAAAGAGTTCAAGGACTGCGCTCGCGCTCTGGCAAAGTATCGCATCAACCCCGGCAACGTAGGGCCGGGCCAACATCACGACAAGAATTTTCAGCAGATGATCGAAGTCGCAATCGAAAACGACAAACCCATCCGCATCGGGGTCAACTGGGGTTCGCTCGATCAAGGTTTGCTCACACGATTGATGGACGAAAACGCCGCGCGGCCCAACCCGAAAGATGCGCGCGAAGTGATGCGCGAAGCCGTCGTTGTCAGTGCGCTTGAATCTGCGGAACTCGCCGAACGCTGTGGCCTGCCGCACGATCATATAATCCTCAGCGCGAAAGTTTCCGAAGTCCAGGACTTGATTGCGATCTATAGCGATTTGGCCGCGCGTTGCGATTACCCGCTGCACCTGGGACTGACCGAAGCCGGGATGGGCAGCAAAGGCATAGTCGCTTCGACGGCTGCGATGAGTGTGCTCTTGCAACAGGGAATAGGCGATACGATTCGCGCCTCGCTTACGCCGCGACCCGGCGGCGACCGCACGGAAGAAGTCATAGTCGCACAGCAGATTCTGCAAACCATGGGGTTGCGTAGCTTTATGCCGCTTGTGACGGCCTGTCCCGGCTGCGGCAGAACGACAAGCACTCTGTTTCAAGAGATGGCCGAAAACATTCAAACATACATCCGCGACCAGATGCCTTCGTGGCGAGAGGCCTACATCGGCGTTGAAGAATTGAAGGTTGCGGTGATGGGCTGCGTTGTAAATGGGCCGGGCGAATCCAAACACGCGAACATTGGCATCTCGCTTCCCGGCACGGGCGAAGACCCGCGCGCTCCCGTCTACGTTGACGGCGCGAAATTCGTCACGCTTCAAGGGCCGACAATTGTTCCCGAATTTATGCGCATACTCGATGAATACATCGCTGCGCGCTACGCCAGCAAAGAAGGCGCGGAGTCAAAAGCGGAGTTTTCGGTCTAGCAGCCATCCCCGGATCTCAAAAAGCTTTAAAGAAGGGAGAACAAAACATGACAAACTATAGATACTTATATTTTGTTATTTTCCTCTTCGGAATACTTACCTATTGCTTCGGTTTGTCTCAGCATACGCAGGCTAAACAAAATCGGGACATCATATCGAGTTCTTTTCATTCGCAGGCGGTTAACAAAGCAAGATTTACACTCAGCGATGAAACAAAGGGAAGGATGTTTCTTTCCTCGGAAGATGACTTCACAAACGCATTGAGTGAGTTTGATTTGCAGGCAAGGATGAAGTCTCTTGAAAAAGTGAGTAAGGCTGAGTACCTGAAATTTGCCGGGGCTGCTGCTCGGAACTGGACGCCGGATGAAATACAAAAAATGATGAAAGCTGCTTCAAAGCTTCAGGCCGAACTCGAACAGTTTCCAATATCTCTGCCCGATGAAATTCTGATTATCAAGACCTCAGGCGCGGAAGAAGGTAACGGGGCCTATACGCGGAGAAACGCTGTTATCCTGCCGGAGGATAGCGTTAAAAAGATCAATGAAGTACAACTGGAAGCCCTTCTGACACATGAAACATGGCATGTTATTTCACGGCATAATCCTGAACTGAGATTGAGAATGTATGCTGCGATGGGGTTTACTCCGTGCTCTGTTCAATTGCCTCAAGCGTTGCTTCCTCTGAAGGTGACTAACCCGGATGCAGTAAGCTATTCGTATTGCTATCAGGTCACCCGTCAAGGCAAGCCGGTGAAAGTCGCTCCTTTTCTATATGCGACAAAGCCGTATGACGATGACACAAAGCGAAAAGATTTCTTTCAATACATTACATCTGTTCTCAACGCCCTCAATCGTAAGCACGAGGCTGTGATGGTTCCTTCTTTGTTGGAAGTAGGAGGCGCAAACAACATCCTGAATGTTTGGGATGTGGAAGGGTTTGATGTTAAAACCTTCGGCACTGGTTATCTAATCCACCCCGAAGAAATTACCGCAGTGCATTTTATAAAGATCCTGAAAAAGGATTTCACGCACCCGCTTACCGAGAAGTTAGCAAAGGAACTTCAGAAAAAGAATTAAGGCGTATTCTCGGGTTGAATCTATGGGAATGCTCAAGGCCATTCAGTTCTCGGATTCAGAGGTTGAAACCGGAAAACTGTTCACCGCAGAGACGCAAAGGACGCAGAGATTACGCAGAGAAAAGCGGTCTTTAACCTCTGCGCCCCCGCCGCGTGCGAAGCACCTAATCGGCCATCCTGCGTTCTCTGCGCCTCTGCGGTGAGTTGACATCAAATTCCCAGAACTGAATGGCCCTGTGGGAATGCTGCTTTGTCGGCGCGCCTGTCACTTTGTAAGATGACTAACTCAGCCTGCCTGTGATATATTTCACGACTTCGGAGAGGCGTAGCGAAGAGGGTTCGAGCAGCAAGTGATTCTCTTCAGCCGATTCCTTGGCCCACGAACTAACTGATAAAGAGGAGATAATGCATGTCTAAAGATGCACAAGAGATTTACAACCTTGTTAAGTCTGGAAAGTTAAGCCCGGAAGACCTTCAACAATCACTTGGCGCTTCAGCTAATGCGGCTGCCGCCGTTGCATCAATACAGGATTGGGGAGTCTGCTATGACTCCGGCACAGGTCAACTCAGTGAATTCTGCACGATTGTTGCGACTAACCCGAGCAATCCTATCACCGGCGCAGGAATGATTGCTTACACAAGCAACGGGTCAACTATGTTGGCCGTGCAATACACGAATAATTTCACCAGCACTGCCTTAGCAACATCTATAGGCACTGTGCGATACAACCCGTCGAGTGACGGCAGCACGATATTATGCGTCGTGTATGGCTGGGCAACATCAGGTAGCTTTTATTTTTCACAACCAATGACAGCCGGGCCTTGTTAGTAATAGGCGGGGCAGCTTGAACCTCCAGCGGCTCGATAGCAAACGTTCATTGATCTTTGCCGCTGGAGAATTTCAGTTTTGAGGCATCCACTTTCGTGATGTCTACCTCATCGGTTTCGGCAAGCTCATAAATAATATCGTGGCGATCAGGGTGGCGGTAATAAACCCACCCCACGCCGTCACCGGAAGCAGACCACCCAAGCTCTATCGGCCCAACCTCAAGTTTAGTAGATGGACCGGGAGAAAGCTCACGAGACTCTGCGTATCCGGTCTGCGCGCTCTCATTGATGAAAGAGCCGCTGCCATCCGGCTGATACCACCAGATATATCGAATGAACGCCCCGCGTTCTTTCGTTGACTGGTCTACAGCCTGAAACGCGCCATATTTTTCTTCATATCGCACGGCGATGATTCGACCAGTACGAAGATGAAGCGAGCCTGGATCAGGAAGTCCAACGCGTTTTGCCTCGTTTCTTCTTTGAACTTTAGCTTCCGACTGGCTAGCTAAGACAGCCGTAGCTGCCAAAAAAGTAGCGAGAAGCAAGCCGGGGATGATCAGCCTCGAAGACATAACTCTCCGCGTAAACTGATTCGCATTGCGTTTGAAGTTTTGAGCGCCCATAAAGCCTCCTTATGTTTGACAGAGTAAGTGTAAGGCGTCTCTTTGAAAAATGTGCCTGGAGTAAGAATGTGTTGCGCTGAAAACATTGCGTACTCCAAACATCTCTCTTCATCAATCCTTCTTATCTTCCGGTTTCGCAGGGTTCTTAATCCTGTTGATTGCGGTAATGATCGCCTGCCTGAAAGTGCCGGAAATGTCTTTGGACTTTGCGGCCTCTTCAAGCACCGGAACTGCTCGCGCATCGCCTAACGCGGCAAGCGCCACAACTGCGCCAAACCTGACCTGCGATGACTTATCTTTAGTTGCTGCCGCGAGAACCTCGAATGCGCGGTTGTTTCCTTTGCCAATCTCTCCGATCAATTGAAATGCCGCCGCGCGCAATGCGGGCGGGCTATTGGGCGCTGCGTACTTGAATCCGATTGCAAGCGAGCGCGGGTCTTTCAGCGCGAGCAGTCCGCCCAGCACGCCTGCGCGAATCGTGCCTTGCCACGATTCCAGTGTGAGCGCGTTCGATAAAACATCGTAAGCCTTCGGCGAACCGCTCTGGCCCAATGCCCGCGCTGCTTGTGCGACGGCAAAATAGCTGGGATCGGATTTGATTATTTCGATGTAAAGGTCTGCAAGCTTCGGGTCTTTGAACGCTGCCAGTCCGTTTATCGCTTCGCGGCGGATGCGCGACTCTTTATCCTTAACGGCTTCGATGAGCGCCGCGCGCGCTGCATCGCTTTTCATTTCGGCCAGCGCCTTGACCGATTCGATTCGCACGCCCCAGAAGGCGTCGCTCGCGGATGCGCTGCCGAGAGCTTTTATCGAAGCGTCGCTCTTTCTGCCTTTGAGTTCTATGGCTGCTCTCACGCGGCCCATTACGTCCGCGTCGTGAAGCAACTGGTAAGCAAGCTCGTCATCGCTCCGGTTGAACTTGACCTGCTTGATTAGGTAGTTGCCGCGATCAAAGTTTATGATGAGCGGCTTTGAATCGACCGCGAACGTGAACTCTTTTTCCCGGCTATCAATCCATACGCGATGAATCTTTTCGCCCGCTGCTGTTGTAATCGCAATGTCAACCGGCATAGTGAAAAGCTCCGGCGACTGAAACCAGGGCCGCGTGCTGTCGGGCTTCTGCGTCTGCTTGACTGCCAGCTTCAACGCCTTTGCGCCGTCGTAGTTCGATGTGATTTCAAATTCAGGATGGCCCATCTTATAGAGCCATTCGTCGAAGAACCACTGAAGGTTCTGGCCCGTCGCCTCTTCAATCGCTACGACAAGCTGCTGAGTCTCGACGTTTTGCCATTGATGTTTTTTGACGTAGTAATTGATCGCCTTCCAAAACAACTCTTCGCCGAGCGTGAAGCGAATCATGTTTATCACCGCTCCGCCGCGCGGGTAAGGATAAACATCGAACAGCGCATCCGGGTCTGTGTATCGCTTGATGACTATGGGGCGGCGATTGCCACTGTCCCACGCTTCGTAATACTGCTGCTGATTGCCGTGCATTTCGTAGAGGTAATCGTTCCTGCCCAGATCGTGCTCCGTCCAATTGGCCGCCATGAAAGTAGCGAACGATTCATTCAGCCATAGCTCGCCCCAGTCGCGGCACGTCAGCATGTCGCCGAACCACGAGTGAGCAAGCTCGTGAGAAATCAATCCGTCCGAAGATACGTCGAGATGCGCGCGTTTGTCGTGCACGGAAGTATCGGTCAACGTGGTCGCTGTTATGTTTTCCATGCCGCCACCGAAATCGCGCACCGTAGATTGAGCGTACTTGGAATATGGAAAATCGAATTCGAGCCGTTCAGAAAAATAAGCGACCATCCTGCCGATCTTTCCGAAAGAGACTTTTGCATTCTCTATCTGATCGCGATAGACGTAGGATTCGACCGGCACATTCTTGAACTGGTCTTTGACCGTCGTGAACTCGCCGACGATTATCGAGACCAGATAGCTCGAATACGGCTTGTCCATCTTCCAGTGCCACGCGCGAGTCTTCGTTGATGGGTTCGCCTTCGCCTCAACGAGCGTGCCGTTAGAGATGACCTGATATTTCTCGTCAACCGTAGCGATCAACTCCGTAGTCGCTTTGTCATTAGGATAATCGTAGCAGGGGAACCAGTAGTGATTATCTTCGGACTCGCCCTGCGTCCAGATTTGATGAGGCCGCGCCGGGTCTTCTTCATTCGGAACGATGAAGGTCAAACCCCGCTCAGGCGTGGCCGTGTAGTTGATCGCCACCCGTAGGTCGCTGCCCGCCGGATAACTGTGGTCGAGCGCGACAAAGAGATGTTGATTGTCTTCGTAGCGAAACTTGAGCGGCGACCCCGAAGCGAGCGTGACGGAATTGATCGTCATTTTGCCCGCGTCAATCTCCACCTCTTTCAAATCGCTCTTGAACGGGCGAAGCGTGATTGTAGTCAACCCCGTAACGGATTGCTTCGACCAGTCGAAGCTCACTTCAATTCTATAGTGTTGAACATCATAATCGTGGCTTCGCGGCCATTTATATGGCGGGACTTCCTGTGCTTGAGCGGGCGCGGGCGCTTGCGCGAACGGCGAAAGAGAAGGGAACGCAAGGATGAAAGCGAGCGCGATCAGGCGCAATGATTTGAGATGAGGATTAAACATCGAAACTCCGGTCGAATCGAAAGTCAATAGCAGGTAATTGCCACTGCCATTTCAATTTGCCGCAGCGTAATCTTAAAAGTCAAACGGAGAGGATGAAATCGAGCGCCACTGACTAAATAGCAAAGCGCAGGCAGATTCAGACCTCTTGAATCTGCCTGCGCCTTTTATCGTTTTATGCGCGAATTTATTTGTGCTCGTGCGGCGCGAGGAAAGGAACTTTAGTCTCGGCAGATGCGCGCATCGGGCCGTAGCGGGCTTCGATTGTGAAAGTGTCCGTTTCATTGTCCGGTCGCACATCGAAGCTCAAGTAATTGACTACAGGCCCATCCAATACAGCTTTCATCGGGATTGCTATGTCTTTCCCGCCGCTGCCCAGTATGAGGCTGTAATTGTCGTTAGCATCAAAGTTGACGCCCATCGAGTATGAGCCTTTTGGCACCTGGACTCCAGCGATAACCACGTCGAAATCCGAATCGAACTTGCCTATGCTCTTCCACAGGCCGTTGAAAGCCTTCAGCGCGCGCTCAGTCTTCCTGTTATTGAACCCCTGCTGGTTGAAGTGGAGCGACTTGTAGCTGAGCGTGAGCTTGCCCGCGCCCTCTATGCTCAATGTGTGCGAGATGCTCTTAGCAACCGCGCGTGGGTCGTGCGCAAAGATGGCCTGAACTGCGATCAAAACAAATGCTAATAACAAAACCGATCTCTTCATATTCGTCTCCTTTAACTTTTTGCTGTCGCCTGACGCAAGCCGCCTAAGGCTTGCGAGAATCGCTGGCCGAGGAAGCGACTTTCGTTTCGACCAGTCGTGCCCGACACTTCACATGAATTGAAAACCCTGAGTCCGTGAAGCGAAGATTATATCGCCTCAAGAGGAGGTGTGACAACGCAGAAGGATTGATCTTTTAGCTACCGACAGCGCACAATTCCGGATTCGGTTTTGCTTTCCACTCGCGGGTGAAATCCAGAACGCCTTTTTCGATCTCAGCATTGCTGACGCGATTGATCAGCAGCCACTTCAAATGCATGAGCAGGTCGCCTATCAGCGCGGGGTCTTGAGTCGCAAACACAAGCTTGTTGCCTGCTTCGAGCTTGAGCGCGGGCACGTCTACGGAATCGAATTTAGAAGGGAACTCAAGACGGCGAGCATCGCGATCCCAGGGCGGCGAGAGAATCTGCACGCGCCAGTGCTTCGAATCTTCGCCGCGCACGATGCCCGATGCGTGATAAACATCCGTTATTTTGCCTTTTACCCACATGCAGTCCGCGCAATAGGTGTGCTGTACTATGGTGAGGACGTAATCCATTTCTTTCATTTCGATCATAGTTATTCATTCGCCAGTCGAGTTGTTTCCGCGCGGGGGCAATTTCTACGGGGGTTATAAGATAGAGTCGAAATGATGTCAACACTTTGTTCGATAGCCGATACTGTGCGAAATGACGGTGAGTTGTTGACGTGACTCTCAGCCTAACCTACTATTGAGATTGATTAAGGACAAACAACATCGCGGCAAAAAAAAGAGGTTGTAATTACTTTGCGGATAGTTGTTGGCCCAAAGGTGAGGGGGAAAATCATGGGAAGCCTGGGAATGCCGGAAATTTTGATGATACTCGTAGTCGCGCTGATAATATTCGGCCCGCGCAAGCTGCCTGAACTAGGCAAGACCCTGGGACAAAGTCTTGCCCATTTCCGCAAGGCGAGCGAGGATTTTAAACGCCAATGGGAAGACGAAGTTGATCTGGAAAAACGACGACTTGATGCGCCGCCTCCGGCTGAATCAATTCGTGAGACGGAGCAAGCCTCGACCGAACAAGCCCCGACTGAACAAGCCCCGACTGAACAAACCTCAACTGAACAAGCTTCAACTGAAACTGATGATTTCAGCCTGACCGGCCATCCGGCGGAAACCTACAGCACAAGCAATCCGGAAGAACCCGTAACATCGGCGACCGCAGAGCCTGCGACTGTAGCGCCCGCTACTGTGTCTCGCGACGAGACCGTTAGCGTCGAAGAGACGAAACGCGATTGGATGTGAAAGAATTGAGGTCAGAGGTCAGAGGTCAGAGATCAGTAATTGTAGGATTAACTGATCTCTGACCTCTGACCTCTGGTCTCTGACTTAATATGACTAGCTATACGGAAACATACGACGACCGAGATGCTCAAATCGATGAAGGGAGCATGTCGTTTCTCGACCACCTCGACGAACTTCGCAAGCGACTCATTCGCATAGCGGGGTTCGTAATGGCAGCGTTCGTAGTCTGCTGGATTTTTTCAGACATAATCTACGGCTTCTTGCAGGTTCCGGTTCAAGCCGCGCTATTTAGAGCGAAGCAGTCGACAGGCGTCGAGCTTGCGGGCGCAGCCATGACACCGCTTTCGGAATACATGAACAGAGAAGTGGATTTTCTGTTTCCGACAGACGCGAAGATAGGCGATGCCGTGATACAGACGGGAGCGAATATAAGGTGCAAGGTTCAGCCCGGCCCTGATGGTCTGCCTATACTTGTCACAGCAAGCCCTGTGGTGGTTAATGACGGGATTGTCATACCCGAAGGATACGAGATTCCGCATGAGCTGTATGCTTCGAATAACATGTTGTTGAGTCCTGAAAGGCGGCTTGTCGTCGGCACAGTTCAAGGCGCGTTCAACCTCTATATCAAAGTATCTTTCTACGCTGCGATATTTTTCGGCGTGCCGTTCATACTCGTGCAGATTTGGGGCTTCGTCGCTCCCGGTCTTTACCCTCACGAGAAAAAATACGCCCTGCCGGTCATCTTGATGGCGACGATTTTTTTCCTGCTCGGCGCAGCGTTCGCCTATTACATAGCCTTCCCGCGCGCGGCTGATTTTTTGCTGGGCGTTGCAGCCGGAGACAAAACGCATTTCCGTCCGCTTGTGACGGCTGATGAATACTTCGATCTGATAATCACGATAATGCTCGGACTCGGCGTGGTATTTGAGATTCCGACCATCACTTTTTTCACGGCCCGACTTGGACTCGTATCCCCACGTTTGCTGCTGAAGGTCTGGCGGTATGCCGTCATAGCGATCTTCATACTTGCGGCGATATTATCGCCCACGACAGACGTGCCGAATCTCTTGGTTTTCGCCGCGCCTATGCTGATACTTTATTTTCTGAGCGTGGGCATTGCGTGGATATTTCATCGCAAGCGAAGGACTGAGCAGGAATATCAGGCATTGGAGCGCAAGGATGACCGTTAGCGGCATTCTATGAGTGGCTGATAGTGTGAAGTTTGGCGCGGCTTGACCTTACGCGAGCCAACCCCGTAAACTTACTGGTCAGATTAATCAATGCCCGCTCACTGGGACTTCAAGAAATATTGATCGGTTACCGAAAGGAGTAGTTGTTATGAAGGGTGATGTCAATCTCTTCAAGAGAATCGTCGGTGTCGCGCTGATGCTGATGCTTGTGGCAGGCAGCGCGCCTGCTGCGCTTGCTCAGGACAAAGACAAGAAACAGAAAGACCCCAACGAGAGAAAAAAGAAAGAAGAGTTGAAAAGCGTCTACAAACGGTGGATGGACGAAGACGTCAATTACATCATCACCGACGAAGAACGCAAAGCCTTCAAAGCTCTGAAGACCGACGAAGAGCGCGACCAGTTCATCGAACAGTTCTGGCTGCGCCGCGACCCTGACCCGGACACGCCGGAAAACGAGTATAAGGATCAGTATTTCGAGCGCATACAATACGCCAACGAAAAATTCGCGTCCGGCATACCGGGATGGAAGACTGATCGCGGTCGCATCTACATCACCTTCGGCAAGCCCGATGAGATAGACTCTCACCCTGCGGGCGGCTCTTACGACAGGCCCTCGTATGAAGGCGGCGGCAATACAACGACCTACCCTTTCGAGACCTGGTGGTATCGTCATATAGAGGGCATCGGCTCGGACGTCGAAATCGAGTTCGTTGATCCATCAGGCTCAGGCGAATACCGAATTGCTCGAAGCCCGGACGAAAAAGATGCGCTGTTATATGTGCCGGGCGCAGGTCTGACGCTCGCCGAAAGCCTCGGCCTCTCCGAGAAATCGAGCCGCATCGCGGGCGGGTTCGGAGGCAATAGCGGCGGCCAGATATTCGGGACAAGAGCCAAAGATCAGCCTTTCGAGCGGTTGCAGTTGCTGGCCGATCTGCAAAGAGCGCCTGCCACCAGATTCCCCGACCTGAAGGTCAAAGTAGACCTGCCTGAGATCGCGTCCGACATCCTGCCGTTCAGCGTGCGCACGGATTTTTTCCGTCTGGGCAATGAAACGGTTGCGACTTCGATCACGATTCAGTTCGATCACGCAGACCTCGCGTTCAAAAATCAAGGCGGCATCTATTCAGCGCATGTGAACCTTTACGCGCAACTGACAGGTCTTTCGGGCCGCCGCGCAGGTTCATTTGAGGACACTATACAGACAGCGCGATACGGTGAAGACCAGTTGCCGCTGGCGCAAGCCCAGCGCTCCGTTTATCAGAAAACTCTGGGGCTACAGCCGGGCCGGTACAAGATTGACGTTGTGTCGCGCGACATCACGAGCGGCAAGACGGGAATACTTCATCACTCGTTCGAGGTGCCGCGTTATCAAGAGAAGCAGCTTGCGACGAGCACCATCATTTTGGCCGCGTCGGTCGAGCCGCTCGACAATCGAGGCATGATTCCTGCCGGGCAGTTCATCATAGGCCGCTACAAGGTAAAGCCCTTTGTGAGCGGCGTCTACAAGCCCGGTCAGAACCTTGCGCTCTTCCTGCAGGTCTACGATGCGGAGATGGATCAGGCGACATTGCAGCCTGCGCTCAGGGTCGAGTACATCATCTCGAAAGGCGGGCAGGAGATACTGCACGTCGTCGAAGACGGGAAGACAAAGCAGGGCATAGTTGACCTCAAGGGATTGCAACTTGTTCTTGCGCGTTCGATCCCGCTTCAAGATAAGCTGGCCGAGCCGGGAACCTATACCATAACGGCAAAGATCACCGATCTGGTATCTCAGAAGGTCGTTACTCCGACGGCTCAGTATACGGTTTCGAACCGATAAAGTAATGTTTCAGACTGAAAAAAAAGCCGGGCAAGTTTTGACGCGCCCGGCTTTTTTGTGCCTTCTCGAAGCCACAAAAAAAATTAGCGATTCGTTTACACAAAGCGAGCCGATTTAGTCTTTCCGTTTGCAATTTGCCTTGTTATTATCCTCAACGAACGATCAGAATAGTCGCAAAAGAGGCGGAATGAATTTATCACTAACCAATCTATTCACAGAAGATTTAGCCGTTGATTTAGGCACTGTTCACACCTTCATTTATGCGCGCGGTCGTGGAATGGTTGTAAACGAGCCGTCGCTTGTAGCCATAGATAAAGTGAACGATCAAGTAATCGCAGTCGGCACAGAAGCGCTCGAAATGTTAGGCCGCTCGCCTGAAGATGTAGAAGTCGCCTACCCGATGCACGACGGAGTCGTGGGCGATTCAGACCTCGCGCAGGAGATGCTCAAAAAATTCGTTCGCAAAGCGCGCGGCGGTCGCGCGCGGTTCTCGCGCCGCATCATCCAAAGCGTGCCCTCAGGGATAACTTCTGTAGAACGCTTTGCCATACGCGAGGTCGTTAAAGGAATCGGCGCGAGCCGCGTCTACCTGGTTGAAGAAGGAATGGCCGCAGCCTTAGGCGCAAAACTCCCTGTCGGCGAAATGAAAGCTTCGATGGTCGTAGACATCGGCGGCGCAACGACTTCGATTGCCGTCGTCGCCAACGCGGGCATAGTCGAATCAGAGACTTTGAAACTGGGCGGGCTCGACATGGATCGCGCGATTACCGATTACATCAAGCGCGAGCATCACGTGCTTATAGGCGAGCGCACGGCGGAGCGGCTGAAAACAGTTTTAGGCTCGGCGACCGATCCGGTCGAAGATCATAAGAGCGTCGTCAAAGGGCTGAATATGAGCGAAGGCGGCCCGGAAGTCATCGAAGTCTCGTCTGTTGAGATACACCACGCCATCGAAGGCATAGTCAAGCAGATGGTCGAAGCCGTGCGGCAGATACTCGAACGCATACCGCCTGAGGTCGCAAGCGACGTTCATGACAGCGGACTGATGTTGACGGGCGGAATGGCTTTGCTTGCGGGGCTGGATCAGCGCATCAAGAGCGTGACCAAACTTGAAGTGACAATAGCCGAAAGCCCCAGGCAATCGGTAGGTCGCGGATTGATTGCGCTCTACGATCAACCGCTGTTGCTGCGCCGCGTCGCGCGAAACATCGAGTTGAGTTAATCCTCTCGCTTTGCTCATTGCGGCTTCGTTTCTGCTTTGCTCACCTTCGGCAGGCTGACCATGTTCGCAAGCATTTTGTACGCGCCCGCGTTCGCTGCCAGAAGCTGGCGATGCCAGTTGTAGGTCGTGTAAATAAACGTCCCCTCGCCATAACGAGCGACGAGCAATCCGCCTCGCCGCGCTTCCTCGCCCGCGTCACCTGATTCAAGCAATGCCGTGTATTCGGTTGCCCATTCGCGCGGAACATAGACAGCCCGCTCTACAACCCAGCCTTCAAAATCCTGCGCAGTTATACGGTTCGGCCTCGTCATCAAAATATGTTCCGGGTCGAGTATCTTCACCGCAGCGGATTCTAAAATGATTCGATCTTTCGATAGCTTGATCGGAAACGGCGCGAACTGCGAGCGCGTGAGAATCAGATTCCAGTCGTCAGGCTGTTGGTAAAACACGAAGAGGTTTCCGCCTTGCCGCACGTATCGAAGCAGGCATCGGTTGCACGTTTGAGCTTCGGGCCGCGCGACGTAAGCGAGGCGATCAACGATTATCGTATTGAAGCGCGTTAGATCGGCGCAGCCGCGAAGCGTTTGTTGAGCCTGAGAGCCGTTCCCGTGCTCGACTACGTTTATGCCGTCTATCGTCAATTCGCTACGGTCAACACCTAGCTCTGTGAGCGCGAGTTCGAGCGAAGAATCCGGCCCGCGAACGTAACCAACTTTGATCTGGTCTGCGACCTCGAAGCCTGTCGCTTTAACCGGCACCTTGACAGACCCTAACGGGTCGGCTGAAGCAGGCTTCTCGCGCCTGAATTCGATCAGCACATCGGGCGCGAGCGGCGGCTTCAGTATCGGCAACCGCAACTTCATCCGCACCGTGACCTCTTCGTCTTCGCGCGCAAAGCTTATATGAGCAGGCTCATAATCGTCTTCGTTCAGCGCGAGCGGAACGACCCAGAGCGCGCCATCGAGCGCGCCCTGCGCGTAGTTATGAACGCGCACGGGGAACTCGATTTCGCGCGACTTCGACCAGTCGCCGATAATCGCGAATGGGATTGTGGAAAGCTCAACGACCGGCGCGATGTCGAATCTCGCCATAGCTGAAAGCGGAAGCGTTACAAGTCCAAGTCCTACTTCGGCTGTTGCAATTAAGCGATTGCCAAACGCGTCGGCAGGCTGCGCGCCGGGAAGCGTCGAGCCTAGCGGGTAATACTCTTCGTCGTAAAGATGATTGGCGCGAGGGAGCGTCAACTGCGCATCTTTCGCAATCTCGTATGACGTTTCCTGCACCGCAACGCCGCCAGCCGGAAGTTCCATCGTCTCAGATTGCTTGTACGCCGGTTTATCGCCGAGTTGGTCTGGAGTGTGAAAGACGACAGGCATCGAATAACTGTTGCCGCTGCGCAAGACCAGCCGCGCGATGAGCTTTTGTCCCTGCACAGCAACGCGGTCTGTGAACGTGATTTCGAAAGTGAGACCGAGAGCCAGTGCAATCGCTCGCTCCAGGTTTTCAGTGAATCGAATTACTCGAAAGTACTCCGCCCCGTAGCGCGTGCGTAAGTCGTTCGGCGACCCTTCTGCGCGCTTTTCAATCAGCTTCTCGCGAAGCGCATCAATCAATCGCTCTCTGATGGCAATCGCTTCGACGAGCGACTGCTCGGCTACGCGCGGCGGCGCTATCGAGCGCGCGAGGTTTTCGGGAAGCTTGATGCCGTCGAGCAGCCCTGCGTCCTGTTTCAATGTCTCATCCGATGCGGAAGCCAGAAGCTTGTAGTGAACTCTTCCTGCGAGGCGGTCGTTTTTCGCTTGATAAGATTCAAGCTGCCTGCGCGCCCCGCTCGCTATTTCAGCATAAGTTCGCCCGCGTGTTTGATTCAATTCGGCAAGATTGATTGATACAGTAGCGTTCGCCTCGTCCGTTTGTTGAAACAGGCATTGCGCCTGCCATGCCTCAGAACCGGCTGTGGGAGCCACTTTCGCGTCGGCTGACGCTTTGAATGCTTCAAGCGCAAGCCGCGCAATCGCCTGTTGCTGTCCGTCGCCTGTCTTAGCATCGTGATTGGTGATGATGACGTCCGGGCGCAGCAATCGAATAGCGCGAACAACTTTGCGAAGCGCCTCATCGTGCCCCCATACGTTTAAGGCTTCTTCGGCTGATTTCGAGTAACCGAAATCGCGCAGGTTGAGAAAGAACGCATCAGCGCCCAGAACGCGCGTCATGTCCAACGCCTCGCGCGTGCGAACTAGCCCCAGTTCTTGATTCAACTCGCTGCGTGACTGGCTTTCTCCGCCTTCGCCTCGCGTGGCGAAAGCGATGACCGTCCGCGCGCCGAAATTCTTGTGATAGTAGGCAAGCGTTCCTTCGTCTACGTCGTCGGGGTGAGCGGCTATCGCGAGAATCGTAAAAGGATTGGTCAGTGCGCGCAGTGTTTGATCCAATGCAACAAGCCCTCGCTCGTCTTCAAGTGCGGGAAGGGAAGCGCTCGCATCAGAGATTTCAATAGAGCCAGCAGAAACGCCGACGTTGTGAAATAGAAGCGCGATGGCTGTCAGTAGTAAAAATGCTTGTTTCATTTTTCCCATGATACGGTAGATTAAACGCACGGAATGCGCGCTGGATCATTTTATCATGTTGATTGAGCGTTCACCTGTCGCGCTATTCAAACTGCCTTCCTATTTTTGCCGGTAGGGCGGCGCTATGTTAGCATTTCTTCCATCGGTTGCGAACGTATTGGGCTGGCAGCGAGATTAACGGCTGCTCGTGTTGTCACAAGAGTGGAAACAACGACAAAGAACGAAAACATAATTGACGAAATCGAACGGCCACGGGCAGCAGAGCAACTCAAAGGTCGGCTTATCGTAGCGGTGCTTTGCGTTGGACTGTCTGCAATCGCTGTTGTCCCTTTCTTCTTCATGGGTCGCTCGGAAGACGGCGCGGGCGCAACCGGATTGCGTATGCCTACCACTCACGACATGTTCTTGCATTACGATCAGATGAGATCGTTTTACGAGGGGCTGAGATCAGGCTCGGTCTACCCTCGATGGGAAGAGGACACCAACCGAGGGTTCGGCGCACCGACAACGAGCTACTACCCGCCGGGCGTCTATTACCTGACATCGGCCTTTTATGCGGCGAGTCGCGACTGGATAGTTGCGCTATTGGGGTCGCACTTGCTGATGATGGTGATGAGTGCGGCGGCAATCTACTGGTACGCGAGACGGGCGATGAGCCGAGTGGGAGCGGCAGTGGCGATGGCGGCGTATGTGTTGGGGCCGTATCACCTGATAGACCAGTATCAGCGGGGGGCGATAGCGGAGTTGATGGGGTTCGTGTATATGCCGGTGATGCTGATATGCGCCGAAGAGTTGATGGAGAAGAGGCGAGAAGCAGCAGGTGAGAGGGAGGGGAGGATAGATGGGTAGGAGTGAAGAGGGGAGTGTGGGCGGTGGCAGGGCTGGCGATGAGCTACGGGGCATTCGTATGGACGCATCCGCCGACGGCGTATCAGTTCAGTCTGGGGTTTGGGATGTATGTGGTGATGAAGGGGTTGATGGAGAGGAGAGTGGGCAGGGATGGTGAAAGTGGGAGCAGGGCTGGCGATGGGGTTGGGACTATCGGCGGCGTATATCATACCTGCTGCCCTTGAACAAACATGATTCACAAAGAGTACATCACCACGACATGGCCTTATCACAACACATATGTTTTTGTGCATGACCTTTTTAATTACAACATATTCGTTGATTACTTCAGGCGCATAGATTCGTTGTGGATATTCGGCTGCGTTATCATCATTGTTGCAGGAAGCGCACTGTTGTTGTTCAACCGGCAAGCTGATGACTCGGATTCTCGTTTGAAGCAAAGAGTGATTTTATGGATGACGCTCGGCTTAGTGGCGAGTTTTATGATGCACAGATTCTCCAAGCCGATTGGCAAATTGATTCCGAATATCGAGATAGGCGTATTTACATGGCGAATGCTTTCGATCACTACGCTTGTAGTATCGCTGCTGGCTGGAGCTTGCGCGCACACAGCTTTTCAAGCGATTAAAGATGGGCAAAGAAAAGCGTTGATAGTTTGCGGCTCGTTGTGTTTGTTAGTGCTGATCGGCGGCGCAATGTTCAGCGCGTTATTCGTAGTTGCGCCTACACGATTTGCTTCCGTGTTCGTTCCCGAAGAAGAACACTTGAACCCTGCAATGATTCCTATCACAGCGCCGGGTGATGTCGAAGAACTGCCTGATGATGTTCCTCCGGCGGAACTGGCTGAAGACAACGGCGAGGTCGTAATCGAAAAATGGAATCCTGAACATCGCGTCATGAAGGTTGAACTCGAAAACGCAGACCAGTTGTGGATTCGCATATTCAATTTCCCCGGATGGACTGCAACCGTTGATGGACAACCTGCGCAAATAACAAACGGCGAAGAACTGGGCGACATCGAAATTGACCTGGAGGCAGGAACTCATGTGGTACGGCTGGATTTTCTCGATACTCCGATTCGGCGTAAAGCGGAAAGAGTAACAATCGCTTCCTTTGGATTGCTGATGGTGATGGCTGTTTTACCGCTCTTTGTGCCAGCTCGCAAACGGTGATGGGGTTTGTTATTGATGGCAGAGATTGAAGCTTCAGTTAACAGAAGCGCTATTAAATGCACTGATAAAATAAACAGATCATCGCTGATCGTTGCGGCGATGTGCGTGTTGTTTTCTGCAATCGCAGCTTTGCCTTTCTTTTTCATCTCAAAGCCTGTGCCGGGGCAATCTTCGTGGTCGCTTCGTATGCCCGCTACGCACGATATGCGAGTGCATTACGATCAGATGAGATCGTTTTACGAGGGGCTGAGATCAGGCTCGGTCTACCCTCGATGGGAAGAGGACACCAACCGAGGGTTCGGCGCACCGACAACGAGCTACTACCCGCCGGGAGTCTACTACCTGACATCGGCCTTTTATGCGGCGAGTCGCGACTGGATAGTTGCGCTATTGGGGTCGCATTTGCTGATGATGGTGATGAGTGCGGCGGCAATCTACTGGTACGCGAGACGGGCGATGAGCCGAGTGGGAGCGGCAGTGGCGATGGCGGCGTATGTGTTGGGGCCGTATCACCTGATAGACCAGTATCAGCGGGGGGCGATAGCGGAGTTGATGGGGTTCGTGTATATGCCGGTGATGCTGATGTGCGCCGAAGAGTTGATGGAGAAGAGGCGAGAAGCAGCAGGTGATGAGGGAGGGGAGGATAGATGGGTAGGAGTGAAGAGGGGAGTGTGGGCGGTGGCGGGATTGGCGATGAGCTACGGGGCATTCGTATGGACGCATCCGCCGACGGCGTATCAGTTCAGCCTGGGATTTGGGATGTATGTGGTGATGAAGGGGTTGATGGAGAGGAGATGGGCAGGGATGGTGAAAGTGGGAGCAGGGCTGGCGATGGGGTTGGGACTATCGGCGGCCTACATCATACCTGCTGCCCTTGAACAGAACTTGATAAACAGCGACAACATTGCTCAAACTTATCCTTATCACGATAGCTACACGCTTGTGCGGTGGGGTGTCTATAATAGCGGACAGCCAGATTATTTTCTCTCTTTGATTGATAGAACCTGGATACTGACGGCGCTTTCCATCATCATCGCAGCCGTTGCATTGTTGGGCTTCAAAACGCAGGCGCTGCGCCGCGCTCCACGCCTGAAGCAGCGAATAATACTATGGCTGATTGTCGGTTGTTTCATGTGCTTTATGATGACCAGCCTGTCGTACCCGCTGGGGCGATTGATACCTAAAATTGACATAGGTGTTTTCACCTGGCGAATGCTATCGGTCACAACGCTGGTCTTAGCTTTGCTGGCAGGGGCCTGCGCGCACGTGGCTTTTCAGACAAGAAAACGGCTAAAGCATGAAGCTGTGCTCGCCGCTTCGGTCGCAGTGTGGATAGTCATTGGCTCCGCGTGGTTCAGCCTGGAAGAAGTCGTGAAGCCTTACTCGAACGGCGATGCGTTTGTGCCTGAGCCGGAACATATGAATTATGCGTTGATGCCTCGGGCCGCGTATGGCGACATCTTTCATTTGCCGAAGGTCGAGCCAGCCGTGTTCGCTCAAGGCAAAGGAAGCATTGTAGTCGAACGATGGTCGCCTGAGCACAGGCTTGCGCGTGTTGTTTTAAGCAAGCCTGACCGATTGCTGTTTCGCACATTCGATTTTCCCGGATGGACTGTGACTGTGGACGGCAGCCCCGCGAACATAATCACAGGTAAGGGATTGCGTGTTCAGGTCGAAGGCGATGAAGAGTCAATAATCCGCAAGCTCGACTATCCCGGATGGACTCCGTCTATGGATGGAAAACCTGTGAACGTGTTAGGCGAAATAACGCTGGGCGACATCGCAATCGAATTGGAGCCAGGCGTTCACGAAGTCCGTTTGGACTACCTGCCTACGCCCGTGCGCCGCAAGAGCGCCATCATCACGATGATTTCGTTCGGCCTGCTGTTTGTCTTGATGCTTGTGCCGGTTGCGTTGCAGAGGCGAAGGAGAGGATTGCTGACGACGCGGAGTTGAGGATGATGTCAGTTTGGAAATTCTGATGGAGACAGCGCGATATAGTGATAAGACTTTTTTCGCCGCGCCGCCGCGTCGCCGTATCGCCGCGTCCCTGATTTTAGTAGCAATAGCTTCGTCGCTGCCGTTTTTCTATGCGGCGCAAGGCAATCTGCCGGAAGCGGGCGACCTGATAATACACTGGCCGCGAATGTTGATGTTCGATGAAGCGTTGAGGTCGGGCGTCTGGTATCCGCGATGGCTCGGCGGGATGAATTACGGCTACGGCGCTGCCACGACAATGTTCTATGCGCCGTTTGTCTATTACTGCCTTTCGGCTGCGCACGCGATTTTGGGCGATTGGGTGAGATCGGTTGAAGCCGTTGTGCTATTGGCGGCGCTTGGTTCCGCCGCGACTCTCTACTTTTACGCGAGAGTCTTTTTGTCTCCAGTTGCGAGCGCAATCGCTGCGGCGTTGTACCTGCTTTTGCCGTATCGCTTGATCGATCTCTATCACAGAGGCGCGCTTGCTGAACTGATTGCTTTCGTGTGGATGCCGCTCGTTATGTTGATGCTTGATGGAGCGGTCAAACGAGCGAGCGCGCATAGAATCGTTTTAGGAGCGATTGCCTATGGTTTACTGATCGTCACGCATCCTCCCGTAGCTTATGCGTTCTCTGTTTCGCTGGCATTGTTCGTCGCAGTCTGGGCCGTCAAGTCGAAAAGCTGGCGACCCGTGTTGTCAGGCACTTTAATAGTTATACTCGGCAGCGCGTTTTCGGCCTTTTACTGGCTGCCCGCGATCCTGGAAGTGAGTTACATCAACCAGAGCGTCACAGACCTGTTTGACAACAACAAAGGTTATGTAACAGATTTGCTAGCGGGCAGCACATTCGAGAAACTGATTGCAGCGACTGTGATAGCAACCAGTCTGCTTTTTTTTCTTTTCGTCGCGCTTGCGCGAAGCAAGTCTCTGAACAGTGACGAGCCGTTGCCGAATCACTATATAACTGGCTGGACGATTGTCGGATTTATATCAATTATCGTGATGCTTCCCGTTGCCGCGCCGATTGTGCGATTGATGCCGGGAATTTCGGGAATGGCTTTTCTGTGGAGATGGCTGGCAATCACTACGTTTGCGACTTCGATGCTGGCAGGCGCGGCGTTCGAGAAATTGCGGACTGAGAACTTCGGGCAAAGAAAAAGCCGAGACTTGTTCGCCGTCACTTTGACAGTTGCGATATTGGTCTTCGGCGTTATTAGCTGCGCCCGCGCGTCGAACCTTAAACTGCAATTCGTCGCGCCCGCCGCTTGCGTCGAACAAGACTTCACGCCAAAAGATGCGCCTGATGTTCGCGCGCTTCCGACAGACGGAACGTTTCGCATGTTGTCGGATTCGCCTGACAGCGCAGCCCGGCTGATTGAATGGAAACCGCAGGAACGCGTGATAGAAATCTCCGCCGCAACAAACGATACTCTGCACATCTACTCGTTTATGTTTCCCGGCTGGGAAGCGTTTGTGGATAACCGTGCCGTGCCTGTCGAAACCCATCCTGATCTGAAAACCATGCTGATAGATGTGCCGCAGGGCGACCACACGATCAAGCTCATCTTTTCAAACACTACAACGCGGCTGCGCGCTCAGGCGTTAAGTTTGATAGCTCTTTGCATGTCGGCGTTGTTGATCATTTTGAAGAGATTTAAGTCGTGAACGCTTGTAACCTGTTTCGGTAATACCATTTTCACTTGACACCTGATTCAGCCTGCTTGACAATGCGACCATTGGTTTATTGTTCCCCATCCCCGAAAGGATATGTATGTCGCAGAACTATCTTGATCTTGCCTTGCTTGAAGAACTGAGGGAGTCTGGCGATTACGACAAGATCGCCGATATGCTCAACGACGACTGGCACGGCGCGCCCGAATTCGATGAGAACACGATTCGATTGCGCCTGCTGGCCGCAGAGTTGGCGGGGCGGGGCGGTCGTCTGAACGATATGGAAACGGCTCTCTCTCCTTACCTTGACGACGTGGAGCGCGTGCCTTTTGGTTTAGCTGCTCGCGTGTTGCTGATGCTGGCCGCCTATCATTATCGCCGCCACGAGCCGAGCGAGGCGTTGAGGCTTGCCCGGCTTGCAAAGACAATCGCAACCGTGCGCGACGACGAATTCACTGTGGGCGAGGCCGTGCAACTCGAAGGTCAGGCGCTGTGGTCGCTCGAACGCTGGAATGAAGCGTCCGTCTCGTTCAAGGATGCAATCAACATTTATGCGGCTCAATCGCGCTCCTACAGGCTGGGCCTTGCTTATCTGTGTCTGGGTTCGGTGCTGAATCGAATCGGCAATGTCGAAGAAGCGCGCATAACGCTTGAGCGAGGTATAAAGATTCTTTTGAAGAGCCATGACGATTACAACCTCGCAGTTGCCAGAGTGAACGTGGCGCTTGCCCTCAACACAATCGGAGAGCACGAAACGGCGCTGAAGTACCTGACCTTTGCGCGCGATACTTTCGAACAGATGGGGCATGAACAATATAGCTACCTGACTTTGAACAGCATTGCTTTGACGCTGGTCTGGCTGAAAGATTATGCGAAGGCTGAAGAGTATATCTTGCGCGCGCTCGACAAAGGCGTGAAAGCGCGCAGCACTCAAATCGCTTCTACTTACGAGATCAAAGCGAGAATACATATTGCGCGCCGCGAATGGGAATTGGCCGAAAAGACGCTCGCCACTGCTTCAGAGATAGCTGACCAGGCCAACAGTCAATCGCAAAAGGCGGAGGTGAAACGAACTCTCGGCAAATTCTATCTTGCGCAGGACAGAAACGATGAAGCCGCGACGGTGCTTTGGCAAGCCCTGGATTTAGCTCAGGAACTGCGCGCCAATTTGATCGAGCTTGAAATCAAAACTTTGCTGGCGCAGGCTGTATGCTCGACCGACCCTGTTGAAGCCTGCAAGATGATAAGCGATGTGGAATCGGCGCTCGCCAATCGCCCCTTGCCCGAATTGAGGAGAGAAGCGCAGAACACCCGCAAGCGTATCAACTCGTTGGATCAAGAGCAATATTTCATACTTTCGGATGGGGAGATCCCTTTGCTCGCGAATGCAAAGATAGCGCTGTTGAAATGGCTATGGGCGCGCGCACTTTACAAAGCGAGAGGCAATGCGCGCGAGGCGGCGTCCATTCTCGGCGTCACCCCGACCTATATTCGCAAGCTTACAAAGGTTATTCCGCGCGATCTGCTGCGACCCGGTCGAAAGAGATCAAAGAAAGAGTAAGCGACCACGCGCGGCCCTTGCAGTGAGCCAGTCCCTTGCGGCAATCTTAAAGTTCAGCCCGATTGGGTATGGTTGCTTAATGAAGAGACGGGCTGAATAATTAATGTAGCCGAGCTTCAATCTGCGGGGTACATCATTACGGGCTGAAATCGTGCTACTTCGCCACACGTTGTATGTTTGTAGAATTTTTTCGTGCAATTGATACACGGCCATAGTAGAATGCCAGATTACAAAGTGATACACATCACCTGTACCGCCGCTCAATGCGGCAATTGTGAAGTTAAGTTGACAAATCGCAGACTAGATTAGGTGCTACAAGTTACATACGGTATCTAGACCATGCGAAGACTATAAGCGCAAGCAACATTGCGCCTGTGCCGAAGTCGAGGTCGGGAGTGGGAGCTTCGCCGATTGAAGAGACATCTTTGTCATTCGCGTCTGAAATCACTCTGTTGCCGCGGTGGGCTCCCATTGGTGTTTCATCTGGATCGCAAATACATGTTGAGTTTCCTTGCTCACACGGGCAGTAGACGTTCGAGCCTACTATGTGCCCGGCAATTGCAACTGTAGCAAAGGGAGTCGAGTTGGTCACTTTGTTATCCGTAAAAAACGTGAACAAAATTGGCAGTGTGAGTATGCAGACAGCCGCTGACAATAATCTTGTCCTCATAGAATCTTTCTCCTCTAGACGGTTTGCCGAATTTCAAAAACAAGCTGGCTACAGCAGATTGTATCAACAAATTCTTTCGGGACTCATCAAAGATACTTATTCAAAGCAATTTTTTACCGATCTGGGCAACAAACTCGTAGCTTCAGCCGAATATATTTATGGCTTACGTCGCATAGAGGATGTTGAGCAGATAAGCCAATTGCTTCTGAATCTGCCTTTAACAGATGAGTATAGAACCATAGGCCGGCATTATGAAGCCTTGTGTCTGTATCAAAAAGGGAAATTGGCCGAAGCCCGCACGATATTGGAATATGTGGCAGAGCAGGGGCCGCCAGAGTACAGGGCAAGAGCGATTCTAGGTGCGTCTGCAACGTTCTACGTAAAAAATGATCTTCAATCATTTGCTCGATATAGCGTTGAAGCTAACCGCGCGGCGGCTGACAACGGCTGGCGCGACTATAGAACAATCGTAGAATCGCAGCGCAATCTCGTCATGGTGAAGAGTCTGGAGGGTGATCATCACGGCGCGATTGCCGACCTGGAACGCCTCTTTCCTCTGGTTCGTTCGATGAGCCGCTGGCACCCTGACCTGTTTTGTACTTACATGAACAGTTATGCCGTCGAACTGGGAGAAGTCGGGCGACTGGAAGAAGCATTACATGTAACCGAGAAGGCTCTTGCATCACCATATGCGCGGATTTATCGGGAGGTGCAGGAAACGCGCGATGAAATTGTAATGAAATCGCGTCGCGCTTCCAGATATATTGTTGCAGTTAAAAGGAAAGTCTCTAGTGATGGAAATGTCGTGTCCCTACCGATGCAATATCGCGGCAGCGCTGCCTCGCAGGATTCCGCAAATGGGCAGGCACAGACACTAGCTCGGATATTCGATCTTCAAGCGTGGAAGCATAGGCTGGCCAAAGAAGCGAAGAGCGTTGTTCGGGTAGAGAAACCCGGCAAGCAACTCAGCGACAGAGAGATGCTGTTGAGACTTATGGACCTCATCTCGGAAAAAGACCTTACCAAAGATCAATTGGCAAGAATGCTGGAAGCCATCGAAAAGATCGCCTCTGAACCGAAAGGCGAAATCAATTAATAAAGCCTAAGCCCTTTTCTTGCTGTGAACCCTCTTTTCTTTAGTCCCCTGAGCATGGCGCTCTCGATCAATCAGAGATTGCACGACCTTCATCACCATCGCGCGCTCTTTGCGCGACAGGTGGACAAGCTCATCGACTAAATTTGTCAACTCAGGGCTTGCCAGAATTTCCTGCATGACTTCTATCAACCACTGAGCGTTGGGAGCAGACTTATTTGGTAGTGATCTGAGCTTATGACGCACTTCGCCCAGCGTGGCGGCAAATACATCGTGCGCGTCAACATCCAGCCCTAACGCCAAAGCCCTGAGCTTGTCTACACTGAGGTTAGTTATCTTACCGTTGACTATCCCGCTGATATAGCCGTTTGTAATCTTCCCCTCCGAGTTGCGTTCTATATCGCGCAGCTTTAGATCCTTCTGCTTTACAACTCGCTTTATATACTCGCTCAAGGTTTCCCTGCCTATTTTATTCATAAAGTCCTTCTTTCTACTGCTGCTCAAAATATTGAACTTTGCTCAATATTTTAATTGACTTCATTACTGCCTGTGGGCTAATATCCTTTGTGTTCAAGATATTAAGATTTAATTGCTGATAGCAAAACGTTTAAACCGAGATTATCGCAGATGCTTAATAAAATAATCTTTTTCAATCTCCGGTGCCGAAGTTATTTTTTACCACATTCGCCGTATCCGGCTCAATAGCAGGTTGGTAAAAAACTTAGTTTTCGACGATGAAAATAGTAGCAGCGATAACAAAACCGGGAAAGCTTCAAAGCTTCAATGTTGAATTCTTAGGAGAGGTTCGAACTTGAAAAATAATCAATTACAGGAATGTAGTTTCTGCTCTGGCACAGGCATCACTCACGCCTCACTGGATTATCCCTGCCTGGCGGTCGAACGATTCTGCCCCGAGTGCGAGACTGGCCGTTCGCGCGCTGCGCGATTGGCTGAGATTGTTTCGCTCACTCTGCGACGGGGACAGATGAAAGCGGCGTGAGATTTATAAGATTAAAGTTCTCCTTTAGCGGCTAGAGAGGGACGCACACGCGGAGGTTTGCATTACCCAGGGAAACCCGGCTGTACTGCGTTTCCTCTCTTTTTTCTTCCCCCGGAATTGCGCGATCAATCGAATGATCTCCCACCATGGCTTAGGGAGAGCCGAGATCATATTGATCGCGAAACCCACACCTCATCTGTCAATGCTCTCAAACCGTCTTTGATCTTCCTGTAGCGATCAGCAAACTCGCGGCGCTCCTCTTCTGCAAGCGCGCGTGTTCCTTCCGCAACCAAATCTGACGAAATTACTCCGTCGAGTTTGAGCGCGTGCTTCAAGCAGGCGATGCTCTTTTTGACTGTCTTGCCGCCGTGATTAAAACGACACGCGGCGCTGAATTGATTGAAAGCTGATTCGTAGATTGGCATCAATCGCTCGTCGCCCGCATAACACGCGCGCCAGGCGCGTTGCCATTCTCTGGGAAGCGCGTTTGCCGGGCCTGAGATGACGCCGATAGGTAACTCGTTGTGGAGCAAATAGCGGTTCCAGTATTCGCGCACGCGGCCTCGGAAACCGTCTTCGAGCTTGAAGACTTGAAACATCAGCATGGCGTTGCCGACATAGATTCCGAACTCGCCTTTGTCTTTGAAGTGGGCAGCGCCTTTCGTATAGTTGCCGAGCACACGGCGCGATGCAGACACCTTCAGCCCGAAGATGAATGACAACCGGCTCAAACGTTTTACGATGCGCGTGCGGATGTGGCTCAGTCGCGGGTTGGCAGCGATGTCTGCGTTGTCATAAAGAAAGACCGGCAACCAGCGGCCCTTGTGATCGAACAGGTCGCTCACGTCGCGTTGGAAAAAATCTATTACATCGCCGGCGTCTCGAATCGAAAGAGGCGCGATGACTGCCGCGTCGGCTCCGGCTTCAATCGCGCATTCGAGATTATGAAGAGTCTCGCTTCGAGTTGGAGCAGTCACTCCGACCCAGGCTTCGACCTGTCTGAGGCCACGTTCTCGCACCTGCTCGTTGATGCGGGCAACTTCGTCGGTTTCAATCCATATCAGACGTTGCCGTTCGCTGTTTGCGATGCGGTTCCACTCGCCTGTCGTTCCGACGCCGAAGATGATGTCTGCCCCTGAGCCTTCTTGAGCTATGAATCGAAAGACGCTGCGTTGTTCATCTTCGATCACTTTTCCTGATGAGTCTAGAACGGTGACGCTCGGAATACTGAGACCACGTCGCGGCTCGTAGCGCCAGCGCGCAAGCGCCGGTTGATTGCTCATTTCGCGTTCAACGTATTTAATGCCTGGTTCCATCGTTCAGATTCGGTCGAGGTTCGCCACGGTTCTGTCGCCGTGTACGTTGCCCGTGTTGAGCGTGGTCTTTGGTTCGAGCAACAAAACGTGCGCTTCTTCATCGGCAACCGGCATGTGCTCGACCCCTCTCGGAATAATCACAAACTCACCTTCTTCGAGATGGATGTCGCGGTCTCTGAGCCTGATGAGCAGATGGCCTTTGACTACAAGAAACAACTCGTCTTCCGCTTCGTGATGATGCCAGACGAATTCGCCCTTGAGCTTCACCAGCTTTACCTGCGCTTCGTTTAAATCGCCTACTATTTTCGGACTCCAGTGATCGTCGAAGAGCTTGAGCTTCTCTTCAAGATTGACTTTCTCAATTGCAGATTCTGTTTCCATATCAATTGTCAGCGTAGAAATGGGCTTGCTGATTGTCAAGTGCGGCGAGAGGAATGAGGTCGCGTTGATAGTCCGGCGGCGGTTGTGTATATTGAGGCTTAAAGTACAGGCATTTCATTATTTTTTATTGAGGAGCCATCAATGGAACAATCTGCCAGAACGAATCAAGACTTAATTCAAGCTCTCGAAGCGATGGGGAACCGTCTGCGCATACATTCTATCGTCGCAACATCGGAAGCTGGATCGGGCCATCCGACGACATGCATGTCGGCAGCAGACCTGACCGCCGCCGTCTTCTTCTACGCTATGCGATATGACGTGGCCAACCCGAAGAATCCGCTCAACGACCGTTTCGTTTTATCGAAGGGGCACGCCGCGCCGCTGCTCTACGCCGCGTGGGCTGAAGCGGGGGCGTTTGCCGTCGAGCGATTGAAAACGCTGCGCGAGTTCACAAGCGACCTCGAAGGGCATCCGACGCCGCGCCTGCCCTGGGTTGAAGTCGCAACGGGGTCGCTCGGCCAGGGGCTTTCGTGCGGCGTAGGCATGGCGTTAAACAGCAAGTATCTCGATAAGATTGACAATAAAATCTTTGTGCTGATGGGCGATGGCGAAGCAGCCGAAGGTTCAATCTGGGAGGCGGCTGAGATGGGGTCTTATTACAAGCTCAACAACTTGATCGGCATCCTTGATGTGAACGGGCTAGGCCAGAGCCAGCGCACCATGTACGGCCACGACACGGAGGTCTATCGCCGCCGCTTTGAAGCATTCGGCTGGCACGCCGTAAGCATTGACGGCCACGACATGACGCAGATAATCAACGCGCTCGACGAAGTGATGAAAGTAACTGACAAGCCTGCGGTGATTGTCGCTGCGACGAAGAAGGGCAAAGGGGTTTCGTTCGTCGAAGACAAGAACGGCTGGCACGGCAAGGCGTTCAAGAAAGGCGAAGAATTAGATCGCGCGCTCGCAGAGCTTGAGCCGAAGGCGACGATCACAAGTCCGCTCAAGATGAAATCGCCGGAGGGGCGAACTCTGAACGCCGTTGCTCGCGACGGGGCGGCGGCTGAGAAAGCGACTGCCGCAAGCCACTATAATATCGGGCAAGAGATCGCCACGCGCGAAGCTTATGGCGAGGCGCTGGCGCGACTGGGCGACGACAACCCGCTCGTCGTTGCGCTCGATGGCGACACGAAGAATTCGACTTACTCGGAGAAGTTCATGAAAGCTCACGAAGATCGCTTCTTCGAGTCGTTCATCGCGGAGCAGAACATGGTCAGCGCAGCCGCAGGTCTCGCGGCTATGGGCAAGATTCCTTTTGCCTCAACGTTCGCCTGCTTCCTCACGCGCGCTTACGATCAGATTCGCATGTCTGTGATTTCGCAATCGAACTTGAAGCTGTGCGGCTCGCACGCGGGCGTGTCAATCGGCGAAGACGGCCCGTCGCAGATGGCGCTCGAAGACCTTGCGATGATGCGAGCACTCGAAAGCTCGACTGTGCTTTATCCTTCGGACGGAGTCGCGGCGGAACACGCAGTCCGGCTCGCGGCAGAACATAAGGGCATCGTCTACATCCGCACGAGCCGACCGAAGACGCCCGTGATTTATTCCGGCGATGAGCGGTTCGAGTTGGGCCGCGCCAAGATCGTGAAACGAAGCGATGACGACCGCGTAACAATCGTCGCAGGCGGAGTGACTCTGTTCGAAGCGCTTGCGGCTCACGATCAACTAAAATCCGAAGGCATAGCAACACGAGTGATAGACATTTTCTCGGTCAAGCCGATTGATGCGGAGACGCTTCTTGCGTCAGGCCGCGAGACGAATAATTTGATACTGACCGTCGAAGATCACTCGGCGCAGGGCGGCATCGGCGATGCGGTGGCGAGCGCGGTAGCAGTCGAAGGAATTCGCGTTCATCAACTCGCCGTCAGTGAAGTGCCTCGCTCAGGAAAACCGGAAGAGTTGCTCGCCGCTTACGGCATTGACCGGACGGCGATTGTCAACAAAGTCAAATCGCTCGTTGCCGATCAGTAGTCGAAATTTATAACCTATTAACCGCAGAGGGCGCGGGATGGCCGATGATGTGCTTCGCACGCGGCGGGTTCGCAGAGAAGATTATTACTCTGCGAACCCGCCGCGCCCTCTGCGGTTAATTGACTTTCAAACCCAGCGCGCGTCACTTCTGTTTTATCGTGAACGTCCGCCCTGCGACTGTTATGGTTCCTTTCCTGGATATGGAGGTTGAGTTCGCAGTAATGGAAAAACTGACTGACCCGTTGCCTGTGCCTGCGCCTTGAGAAGTGATCGTTATCCAGTTGGCGCTGCTCGTCGCATTCCACACGCACTCTGCGGACGCGAAGACGTTGATCGTACCCGCACCCGCGCCTGACGAGAACGATTGCGCCGATGGCGATATCGAGATATTGCATTCACTGCCTCCCAGTCCTGCCTGCTGCACTGTGAATGTCTGACCTGCGATTGTAATCGTTCCTGTGCGGAAGTGCTCCGCAAAATTCTCTCGCGCTTCGTAAGTAATAACAGCGCTGCCGCTGCCGCTCGCATTCGAATTAATTATCAGCCAGCCGTCATTGCTCACAGCCATCCAGTTGCAACCGGCAGCCGCTGTCAGATTGATCGTTCCAGCGCCGCCGCTTGCGCTGACGGCTTGCGCAGAAGGCGAGATGGTGTTTGCGCAAGCGCCGCCGTTTACAAAGACAGCTCGCACAGGCCCCCAGTTGCCGAGCAAGTCTCGCCCGCGCACGAATAGAAGGTGGCGACCTGAGACAGGGCCGATGGTTGCGGCGGCTGTTTCGATAGTGCTGTTGAAACTGCCGTCCAGCGCTGTCATAGCAATGCCAGTGCCTCCGCGCCAGGGCGGCGTGTCTATGTAATATTCGGCAGCAGAGATTGCCTGCCCGCCGTTGAACTGTTCATTGAGTTGCGCTCGCAGGTCGAAGAAACTTCCGGGCTGTGACGTTGCAGTAAATGTTTCCGGCGTCGGCCCATGAGCCAGTTGATAAGGCGCCCGCGCGATACGCGCTGCGTGGAGAAATGCCGGAAGATTGCGCAACCAGAAAGAACCTCCCGAGCCGCCATCAAGGCACGTGAAGGGCGGGAAGAATCCGCTGCACGTTCCTGACGACGGGCCTACTTCAAACGTCATAGCCGGGACGCCAAGCTCGCCGTAAGCCCAATCGTCCGTTGTGCCTGACGTAGGATAAAGCCCTGTTGATTGCGTCGGCGTATAGCCGTTGTATGAAGCGAACTTTTGCCCTATCAGGGCAAGCTCTGTGCTGTTGGGCGCAGCATTCTCCGTCCACCCCCAGGGCCACAGCACAAGGTTACTGTATGAGTGAAGCGTCAAGAAGAATCCTGTCGTTGTCATCGGAGCCGGGTCCGTATCGAGCGGCCCGCGCTGGTCGGCGAACAGGCTGCGCGCCAGATTCTGAAGAGCAGTCGTCTCAGGCTCTGATGCGGGTGTCGGCCCGGGATAAGTCTGTCCGCAAAGCGGTTCTGTGGGCGTATTGACCGTGCCCCATTTGAAATCCGTGTTGCGATTGAGGTCTACGCCGTATTGATTTGATGATGAAGGCGGATTGGGGCAGTTGCCGCCATAAGAAGTGTTCGTGTTCTTTCGCTGAAAGAAGCTTTGCTCGGCTATGACGTGGCCGTCGGGATTGCTTGAAGGCACGATGACGATTTTATGCTCATCGAGCAGCCACGTCGCGTCGCCGTCTACTCCGTAATTCGTGAGCAGATAATCAATGAAGCGCAGCGCGAGTTCTGATGTAGTAAGCTCGCGCGCGTGTATCGCGGCCATCAGGAAGAAGGTCGGCTTAGGCCCGGCTATTTGTTTGTTTGTGAGCGTGATTCCGAAAAGGTTCCAGCCCGCTGTGCCGCCGCTGTTTATTTTTTCCCAGCTCTGGCCGTAGGTGAAGACCTCCGCCAGATTCGGGTATGCCGCGGCTTTGCTGTCAACAAACGCGCGCATCTCTGCAACTGTGCGATAACCATTACGGAACGTGTTTGTGCGCTGCTCGTTGACAAGCGCGCTCTGCTTCTTATCTACGCTGATGGCCCAGCCTTTGGCGCGTAGCTCTTCAATCTGCGCAGGCGTAGTGATGATGAACAGATCATCACCCGCTCGCATTTCCAGCAAGTCGAGTCCGAGTGTTACGAACCGCTCAAGCTCTTGCTGGTTTCTCATAGTGACGCGAGCAATGACGATTCGACTGGCGATCTGCTGCGGCGTGACTGGCTGTGCGAGAAATAAAGCCAGCAATATGAGAGCGAGATTGATAGAGAGTCGGCGGCGCGTGCGAATTTTCATAATTTTTTAACCCGATCAAAAGAGGCTTATCTTATTGAAGGCCAGCAGATCAAGTCAAGAAGAATGCCGGTTGCTGAAGTAATTCAGCGCACTGGAAAGAAATGCTTGATGAATTACGAACGCCCGCGCGAGAATAGTAAGTCAGCGACGAAAGGGAAGCGACAAATGAATGGTCAGAACAGAAAAGACATAAAGCCCGGACTTACCGTCGAGATAGTCTTAAAACAAGATCAACGCACAGGAAAACGGACGCGTGGTGTTGTTCGGGATATTCTGACAAAATCCTCTCAACATCCACACGGTATCAAGGTACGCCTTGAGACAGGCGAGGTAGGCCGAGTACAAGAGATTATCGAATGATTGCGTGACGGGCGGCCTTGCTGCTGATCCTATTTTGCCGCTATCGCGCGACTGTCCTCTCTAATATTCCGCTCTGAATATCTATTCTTTGTTTTTTGGCACACGGCTACGAGGATAGCTGCTCCGCTTATGGCCAGAGCCTCAAACACTGCAGTTGTCTCATTCGCGTTGTGCAGGTCGGCTACGGCTCTGGGTATGTGCAGGAGCACAACCCACAGGAAAATCATAATTCCAGTCAAAGATGCCGCCAATCGCGCTGTCATCGGGATGATGATGCCCACGCCCCCTGCGATGAGTGCCGCGCCGGTAAAATATGTCCAGAAGAGATGTCCCGGAATCCACGAAGGCACCAACGTAGCAACAAATTCCACATAGATGAAATGCTGAATCCCGCAAAGGATAAGGAATGCTCCGAGAAAAGATCGGCCAAAAGGTATGAATCGCGCAAATGCCTTCACGACCGAGGCGAGCCAGTGCGCCGGGGTGTTCAGTTCTTCATGTAGACTATCGGCTACGAGAAAGCTCCCGCCAGCCAGAGCCAGTGCCTTGCCCGCACTTGTCCACAAGCCGCCTGTATAAGGATTCGCGATAACCAGGGGCAGGTGCAGCATGGCAAATGAAACGAGGATGACTGCGCCCAACAGCAACGCCGCCAATCGCGCCGCTTTCCCAAACAGGATCGCGACACCGGTTGCAACTAGAAACGTGCCGAAAACACAAGCCAGAAAGCGATGTCCGGGAATCCACACAGGCAACCTTGGAACAACTCGCGTCACAAAATCCAAATAGACGAAATGCTGCACGCCGAATGCTATCACCGCTGCGGCAAAGAAGAATCGTCCAAGTGCGGCCAGTTTTTTCATAAAACTCCTGACTGTTGAGCGCCTGACTGAAAGCTTGTTTTGATATTTGCATGAACTTCGTGAATAATCCAACTTGCACGAATTCAGACGAACTTATCTGCATAAATATGCAGAACAGAAAAGACATGCCCACGGGTAACTTATGCTGAAGATAAGACAGATTGATCATCTCGTGCTCAGGGTTACAGATGTCAAATCCATGATGGACTTCTATATAAAAGTGATCGGGTGCTCACTCGAAAAGATTCAGGAAGAAGTCGGTCTTTATCAAGTACGGGCTGGAAGCTCTTTAATAGACTTAATCCCGGTTGATGGAAAACTTGGAAAGGTTGGAGGCTCCTCCCCAGGGCAAGAGGGTAAAAATTTAGACCATTTCTGTTTGAGGATTGACCCCTTTGATGCCGATGAGATTACGCAGTACTTGAAAGGCAAGGGAGTTGAGCCTGGACAGGTTGAATCTCGGTACGGAGCAGAAGGGGAAGGCCCATCAATCTATGTTACCGACCCGGAAGGGAATGTTGTGGAACTCAAAGGCGCTCCCTGGAAGTGATCCCCTCGAAATACTCAGGCATGGATTGAAGGTGAAAGATAGATGAAGGCTTTGTCGTCTTCATCTATCTTTCACACCGATTCAGATTCGATAGCGAAGCGTTGCGGCGATTCCGCCGAACTCTTCGAGCAGCGCGGCGTCTTCGATAAATTTGACCTTCGCTGCGGTCTGCTGCGCTCGCGCCACCAATTCGTCCGCCACACGAATCACCAGCTTGTTTTTTGGCTCGCCGACCCCTTCCGTCGTCGTGTCGGTCACTACTTCCTTGAGCGCGCCGGTCGAAGCACCGGCCACCAGCGACTTATCAATTTCTTTTTCTTCGACTTCAATCTCCCGGAGCGAAGCCGTCAGGAAGAGTTCGTCAACCTGCCCCATCGCCAGAGCCATGAGCGTCTCCGATGCCCCGGCAACGCCAAGGCCGCCACTGCGATACTCATCGAGTAACTGACCGACGCGCTCCTTATCATCTTGCGCGTCGTATTCGCGCAAGGCTTCGAGCGTGCGCGCGGCGACTTCGTGTTCTGGCGTTTTGATGTCCAGGCGAATCCCGTCAACGACCTTCTCGTCCAACTGCTGCGGCAATTGTTCGCGTAGAATGGGCAAGATCACTTCGTCGCCCGCTAAAACGATGCGGTCTATGTGTTCTTCGCGCACAACTTTTTCAAGCATCTCAACGACTTCTTTGGCGTGTTGCTGGTAGTAATTATCCACGTGGCGTTGATACCGCGCTTGCGACCAGCCGCCCACCTTCGTGCGATTGATGCTGTCATTTTGAATCGTCTCTTCGCTTACCTTCTCGCCGATAGCGAAGACGTAAAGCCGCGCCGAATTCGTATCCGTAATCAGAGCGGCATATCGTTGGAATTGCTCGCTCAGTCGGGCGAGAGGGAACAGATGCGGCTGGCGATAAATGTAGAGACGATGATTTTCAATCGGCGCTTCAAGTTGTAGAGCCTTGAAAAAACCGTTCGCGCCGTTACAGGCAAATATTGCCACGCCGTTTGTGGAAGTCTGCAACTCTGTGTCGAGATAGTTTTGAATGCGCTCCACGTCAGCCTCTACGCTCTGTCGTTCAGTAGAACCTGCCGTGTAACTTTGCATCGCCCTCTTCAACTCTTTGCGGACGAAAGGCTCGAAATTAGCGCGCCCTGTCTGGTCGGCTTGCGTATTCAGGTAAAGGCTGATGACCGGCAAGCCCTCCGGCGCAAACTCAGCCAACTCTTTCATTTGATTTGTCAGTTCCATTATTCTGCTAACCTCCTTCGACCTACAATGCATCAAACGGTTTCTCGTCCCTGTGCCTAAGCAGTCTTGTCGCTTTCGTCGTCATTGGAATTATTTTCTTTGTCCGGGGAAACAGGAAAGGATGTCTCTTTCGAATTGCCCTTCGACTTAGCCTGCGCGTATTGCTGCTTGTGGACTTCCTGCAAAATATCTTCGCCCTGTCTGTCGCGTCCTTTGACCTTATAATGATCCGGGTTGACGTTATTTTTCTCTGACATACTTGCTCTCCTTTTTTTTGCCTTGTCTTATCTACCTCAAGACTATTGGGCAAACTCTATGCCTCACACAGACCGGCAGGCAGGAGAAAAACTTGGGGAGAAATTAGGAAGAAGCCATGGTGTGCGGGTGATGAAAAAAATCTTTCGCTTTAAAGTAATACACTGTAGCTTTGGAGTGTATGTATTTTCAATCAGTCAATTACTTGCCCTGAATTATCTCTACGGCCTCGTTACTTATCGCGCAATCCAACTACTACGCGCTCTACACCCTCTGACACATTTCACCAGGCTGAATCTTTGTCTGGCCATTTAGCCATTGGTTTTCCGTTTTTCGGCAATACCTGCATTCGTGACCTTTCCCTACCTCTCGCCGTGACGGTCACTTTTGCCTCGCCTGCTTGGTGACGCTCAGCGCTCGCTCATCTCTTTTTCATAGCGTAGTCCGACGCTATAATCCGAGCTTATCAGCAGCAGGTTACATCCGCCCGTTCAAGGTTTTCATCTATCTCGTGCTTCCATTCGGCGCCCGCTTCGATTTTTGGATCATGCCAGAGTTCGATCACCCTCACGGTGCATAAGCTTGAGATGCGTTTCCAACGGTCGCGCCACCATTCATCTTTGTGCGAGTAGCTGTAACATCGATAGCCTTTTCTGCTCGCCCGGAATCTTTTCCTTTCTCCGCGCGCCTTTAGGTCTACGCCATTGAGCAGTTCGTATATATTTACCGTGACGATCTTGTCATCTATAGCTTCCGGGATTCTTTTCTCCATGCTCTTCCATCGTCAGCAGTTTCTTGTACTGTATTATTAGTCTGGGATGATCTGGCAAAGGAACCATCTCCTGCGGCTGGTTGCGAAGCTGAATGTATTCGCTCAATTCAGACCTCCACGCCAGCACGGCGCGACCGGCACCGGGCCGATGACGGAGATGATATTTCTTGTCCTGCGTATCAGCCTACCAGCGCGCGGCTGCCTTCAATTCAGTATTACTCCTGTGCGCCAGCGCGGCGTATCTTCGCTTAACGTATGTGTGCGGCTATCAGTCGTGGCAGCAACCCTTCGGCCAGCACAGTGTAGTGATATTGAAAGTTCAAACATATATTCGGGTCAAACTCATCGGCAGCTTCTGGCTGCTGCTTGTCGAGCACTCCGGGATCAGATCTGCGTAGAATCATCGGGGAAGTTGAAACAGAGATCAAACTTTTTCATTAATCGAAGAGAAAGTTATGCATCTTTTTGGGATAACTTCTTTCGTCGAGGATGCTGGGCAAGTGATTGAGCCGGAGTACGCCTTTCTGCTTTTCCAGTTTACTGGAGTTGATTATCTTGTAGATGCCGTTAGTCGCCCATCGCGGGTTAAGCACATTCGTCTCCTTCAATCGCGATCATCCTTGTAATTTAACGCTATGCCGAGATTGTGCCGTAAACAGTAAGCCTCTCTTGAGCTTTCTTGTCTTTCTCGCCTGATTCTTTACATATCTCCTTAGTCATCGAGCTCGAGTGGTCTTTTCGCATCCTTCCAGGGCGGCGTCTTTGGTTGGAGCAGGTTAAAGGAAAGCATCGCGTAAATGCTCAAGCCTGTCTGTCTCTATTCTATTGTTTTGCGAAGCTCATCAAGCCCCGTCCCACTCTTGCAATCTGTCTCGATAAACTTGCGGATGTTGGGATACTTTCTTTGAAAGCCTATGCGATTCAGATCAAATGGATACTCTTCGATCTTATTGAGCACTACAATTACGGCGAGTCGCCGCCAAAGCTTTCGATCAGTTTAAGCCAGTAATCTGCATCAGCTTCTTCGGTTTCTTCGCGGCCATTGAGCATCACTAGATACAGGCTGCGTTGTGTCAGGAAAAACTGGTGAGTCGCGTGCATAATCTCCTGCCCGCCAAAATCCCAGATGTTCAGCCGCACGTGCTCGTCTTGATTCAGGCATAGAGGCCATTCAGTTATCTTAATTCCTTCTGTCTTTTTCTCTCCTTTTTTGAAGGGCTTGCCGTTCAGCCTGTTAACAAGCGTGGTCTTGCCGACCCCTCCGCGCCCTACGAGAATGAGCTTGGCTTCATTCAGCGGGCGCGAGCCGCCCCGCACTCGGAAATAATATTCAATAATTTCTCTAGGCTTGCTTTGCTCAATATCTTTCTGCTCCAACTTCAAGCGCTTTTTTCGTTGAATTTCATAACAAGTTGACCCTAATACTTCTAATGGCAGGTCAAGCGCAGCATTGTCGTGCAGAAATATATTCTCAAGCGATTCAAGATTCCTCATTGATTCAGGCAATTGAGCCAGGCGATTTCCAGATAGGTCGAGATATTGCAGAGCATATAATTTGCCGATGGATTCGGGCAATTGAGTTAGGCGATTATCAGATAAGAATAAGGATTTAAGAGCAGACAACTTGCCGATGGATTCGGGCAATCGAGTTAGCCAGTTCCTTTGTATATAAACGGTTTCAAGCCCAGACAATTTACCGATAGCGTCAGGCAGTTCAGTCAGTTGATTTCCAGATAGGTCGAGGTATTGAAGCTTGGATAACTTGCCAATAGATTTAGGCAATTCAGTCAATAGATTATCAGATGAGTAGAGGGATTTAAGAGCAGACAACTTGCCGATAAAGTTAGGCAATTGAGTCAGCCAGTTCTCCGATAGATGAAGCTCTTGGAGAGCAGTTAACTTGCCGATAGATTCGGGCAATCGAGTTAGCCGGTTGCCTTGTACATAAATGGTTTCAAGCGCGGTCAACTTGCCGATAGCGTCAGGCAGTTCAGTCAGTTCATTCCCATCAATGTCTAAGAATCGAAGAGCGGTCAACTTGCCGATTGATTCAGGCAGTTCAGTCAGTTTGTTCTTATATAGGTTGAGTTCTTGAAGAGCAGATAACTGGCTGACGGATTCAGGCAATTGGCTCAGTTGGTTGCTCCGTAGACGTGGAATTCAAGAGCAGACAACTGGATAATGGATTCAGGCAATTGATTCAGTTGGTTGGCATGCAGGGCGAGAGATTGAAGCTTGGACAACTTGCCGATGGATTCAGGCAGTCGGGTTAGTTGATTATCAGATAGATCGAGGTTTTGAAGTTCAGACATCTGGCTGATAGAGTCATCCAGTTCAATTATACCTAACCCTACAGGTTTAATTTGGTTGCGCGGTTCTTGCGAGCCTCTTCGATACGCCTGATCGTCTCAGATGTCACTCTCGCAGATTGGTTTTTCCGACCACTCGATTTTTTGCTCATTAGAAATTTCTCCTTATACAAAACGCAGGTGTAACGGGCGGCTATATCTGGTAATGAGTTGCACTGCGGGTGCGGCTTCAGGTTAGCGCGCGAAAACGCCATAAACTTAAATTCATCCTGAACTCTGCCACCTCGCGGCTCACTCCAAACTCTTTAATCAAATCACTGACCGTCAGATCTCTGACCATCGGCTCAGGCATCCAGGCAATCACGCCTACAATCTCGGCCTGCCTGTCGCACTTCGACCAGTTCCACAGATTGCCTGTGCGCTTAAACACTTCAGGGCGAGGCGGGTGATACAAAATATGCGCCAGTTCGTGATAACAAGTAATTACTTGCTCCGGCCCCGATAACTTGCTCGAATAGTAAACGTAGGGTATATCGCCAACCCAGAATGCATGGCCTGCATCCTGCTCAAATGGATACTCCACTACCTCTACGCCCAGCGATTCACTCAACTCGTAGAAATCTACAATGGATAATTGCCTGCGACCCCATCCGGGTATCCATTCAGTGAATCGCTCGACCAGAAATCTATCTGTTCTTCTTTTTCTTCTCGCGGCTGAGCGCATCGGCTCGCGCTTTCTGGGCTTCTTCTCCTCGCCCGCGACTGTAGGCTCCACTCACCCCTAACTGCTCCCGCTGCTGCTCGAATACCTGCGCCTTAGCTATCTCGCCCTCAATCCAAAAATCAAGGTACTTGTCCAGCACTTCCACGGCTATCTCGTTGCCGCTGCGCTTCCCGAACTGCTTCGCCGCAGCTTCGTAACGGCTCACGATCTCCGAGTCGAGATACAGCTTCCAGTGTGATTTGTCCGCCATAGTCAGTTTGCCATTCCCCGCTTGATTGCGGCCCTTCGCACATCATTGAACAGGATTGTACAAAAAATGTCAAACTTTTTAATGTTCATCTTGACACAATTTTGAACAATATTGTACACTTCGTGACTGTGAGGATGGTAGAGAAAAAAGGGCGGCTGGGGCGGGACCCTTCCCTCCCGCCCCGGCGCTGTTCCGGTTCAATTCCTTGTAGCACTCGCGCGTCAGAAGAGTTGAAAATGGTGCGCGACCGGATGAATCAGGTGAAGGCGGCATGGGTACAGTCGCTGATCGCAATCAGCCGCCAGCGAGACTTACGCTCAAGCAGATCGCCCCGCCTCTTAGACCCGGCATGTCGTCGCGGCTTTCTAGGGTTGGGGCGCGCGCATGCCGATAGAGGCGGGGCGTTATAGGAAACCAACATGTCCAAAGTCGCAAGAGTTGCCACTCTTCAAGAGCTCCTTGAAGCAACGATTGAAGTCAGAGAGGCAGCTATCTTCCTCGGATTTCAAAGTTTTGTGTGCGAGATGGAAACCTACTGCCAGCACCTCGAAACTATAATCAAGCATCCCGACGGCGAGCCTATCATCCTGTTCGCCGCATCGTTTACCCAGTTCGAGATGAATTGAAGGAGCCGCATATGTCTCTCAGAAAAACCGAGGCTATCATTTCCAAATCTTCGCCGCGATACAATGTATGGCTCGAAGTCTTCGGCACTGACCGCATTCCTCTTGTGTCGCCTATTTCTTACACAGGATCAGTCCCCGGCATCTCTAAAGCTGAGTTCTACAAGCTCGACCCGTCGTCGCTCACCGAAGATCAGCTCACGCGCTTCGTCGCTCATATCTCAAAGAAATTTCATGTGAGCGAAGACCTCGTCTGGCACGAAATCACGAGCGGTAGCCCGATCCCCATCCTTGCAAATGACGTAACGGTCGCCCTGGATTTGATGCTGTTCATTTAACGTCAGATTGAGCAAAAGCGTTGCGGGCTGCTCTTTAATAGCTGCGGTTTGTTAAGTAGTGGGTAGACAGACCTTGATCTGATCACAATGAAAAAGCGTGAAGCCTCGGGCCTCACGCTATCGGTTGAATTTATTGGTGGAGCTGAGGGGATTCGAACCCCTGACCTCGCGAATGCGAGCCGCGTCAAGCCAATCTACATTTACCTATCTCTATCTACTTTCGTGAGCAATTACAGGAGGTTACGACCGCTGCTCACGGAATATGCCTTCGACAGTATACGTTTTCAGAAGTATAAATCTGTCACAATCGGAATGAATTAGAATTGGAAGGCTTTATAATAGACGCATGGAAAAGCCCTATAAAACTGAATCAACAATACTCGGATTGCCCGTCGTGATCAGCGAAATCTGGCCGCCCGGTAAAGTCTCGTGTCTCGATCAGGAGAGCCAATTCAATCTGACGGGTGCGCTTGAGATTCAATGCTCGAAAGCCACGTTTGATGAAATGATAGCCAACACCGAAAAGAAGAAAGTCGTTGAGCAAACAGTTCGCAATATTCAAATCGCACTAAGACGCCGGAAGCGGAGATCGAATTGAGCGTGTCAATGGAGCGCCTGAGAAACAAAAAGCAGACCCGCAAGCGCAAGCGCGATCTTGTTGCGCCGGTCTGTGCAGAGAATTGCCAGGTCAACCACACGATTGAGCAGTCAGCGGCGCTGTTGCAGTGCTCAGTTGCTGTCGTCGAAAGAATGCTAAGTACAGGTATCTTGCTTTACGTACTTTGTAGTGTTGGCTTGAAAAGGAAATCCCGCCGTGTTCCGCATCCGGCTATTAGACAGCTACAACAGCGAGCGATCTAATATATAGATACAACCAATCAATCCCACGTATTACTAGCCTGGGTATGTTTCACTGTATGAGGCTTTACCGGCTTTGCACATAAATAACCAAAAGTAACAGACTTTATGGGCAAAACTCCATTCTGCCCATAAAGTCGTAGAGGTTAGCAATCTCGATTTCAAACACGCAAAACCGTTTCTGGGCAACGTGCCTCTAATGTGTTTCTTGTTACTCTGTTATCACCCTCGTTAAATTCGGGCACCTGATTATCAGGGTCCAGTATCAAGGTAAGTTGGTGTGGTTGTGAAAAGAACCCTGTAGGAAAAGTGGCTGCAAATACAACTATTAAACCGCAGCCGCAGAAAGGACCCTCTACGGGAGGGCGCGGCATTATTTGACAAGCATTCTGAAATCCAAACTTCTTATCCGAGGTTTGGATTTTTATACCAAACCGGTTAAGGTTGATGCCTACAGTTACATCAACATTCCAGAATGTATTTGGACAGGAACCACAATCGCCACTTTCACCTCCGCACTGCGCTGAACCATTTCCATTAGCAAAAAGTACACCTTGTCCTATTATCTGGTTATCCACTAACAGAATTAAGCTGGAAGTAATTGAGGTTTGACTGCGAAGAGTTGCAACTCCCAATGGCACTATCACAAAAGTATCCGATCCGTCTTCAAGAAAGGCCATCTTGTCCACGAAAAAATTATCTTCCGCGTTAGGTGGGGGCAGAGGAACTGTACAGTCACAAGTATTATTGGCTGTGTTGCTATCGGTAATGATTACATCCAAATCACCAACAGTTGCACCCACCTGAACAGATGCTCTACCTTTGTGCAAACAAGTATCAACCTCCGCTGATAATCTTCGTGGTCCGCTGAAGTGCTGCAGGGTAACTATGCACCCATTCGAAGTTACCGTGCCGGTTCCTGTCAATAGGCGACCATCGGAACATCTGGTGTACTTATAAGCACCTGTTCTTGAGTTTATTTGCAGTGTGTCCAAGCTGTTGTCATCTTGAAGGCATATATTAAATCCCCGCACAGTTTGCGATGGATTTGCCAGCCAAATTGTTGGGCTTGCCGCATCTAATATATTTTCTTCCCCAGACTCGTTATTGCTAGGGGCGTAAGTTAGAGGGTGTAGCCCTGGAGTCAAATTGCTGCCTGGATTCGCTAACGGAGCGAGTGTCGGAATGAACATTCCCAAGACAACAATGCAGACCGCCGCGACTATTCGCAAATGTGTTCTATCACTTCTAGTCATAGTATTCTCCTTAATCTGTAGAGATACACAGATATCTGTGCCTGGCCTATATAGAACAGGCTTCATGCAGGGTTTTCTATTTCTGAGACAAAACAGATCAGAAAGAATTGTTCGAGGGTTAGCCGCGTAAAACTAAACTGGCTAGCGCATTATAGATGGAGTGGGTAGCCTGAAGCGCCTACAGGTCAACTAATCAGTAATTTTTCTCACAGGGTTGCCACGATGCGTTACTGTCAATATCCAGATATGCACATGGCATTTTACGTGCCGTGAAGCGAGAAATGAAAAGTTACTGTTATGCGAAGAAGGCAAGCTCCTGATTTGAAAGGTGAAGGTACAACGAGTTGATAGTAGCTAATCGAATTTTTCACTCACTTAAGGCTACGCAAGATGTATACAAAATCACAATAGCTGTCAACCAAGTATCCAAGTGGTAATAGCATTTATCCCTTCATGTCTTTTGAGCCGGGCCAGGGTAAGTAGGAATAAAGAAGCATACCGCAGCTTCTAGCTGCTCAATCTCTCTTAACATTTACATTAGGCATTTACATTCAGAAAATCTCGCGTAGACTGAGTGCGGCCAACAATACTGACTTCAAACATTTCTCGACTACTTGGGGGCTGTGGCTACAAGTCTCGGCTCAGGCGTGCGCTGCTGGTTCGCACCCAGACATATGAAGATCGGGGATAAAAGCGGGCTGGGCGTCATACATCAGGAAGACAAGGCACATAGGAGATTTCAGAAAGTGGAAAGACCACGACGCATATCAAAAAGCATTCGATAGATTGCTGAGGGATTTGAAGGCGGAAGAGGCGAAGTGATGGACGCCGCTAGCCTTGCTTTTAATCACAAGATGTTTGTGATATAGATTGCGCCTCAGTTTATACGTTATAAAAGACATAATATAATGCGTCTTTTATGAGGCCTACTCATTAGTTGGGCGTCATCAAATGTATTTTAGGGTTAAGGCTCTCAGGATCGGAGAGGTTAAAGCATGGCTAAAGAACTAGAATCACTCATAACACAAAATGAAAATGGCGAAATAGATTGCCTCAGTAAGCGGGATGAAGTAGATATTCTACTGGCGGAGTATAACCGATTGAGTAGACATGCACAGATGTATGTGGAGCAACTCTCGCCCAGGTTTACTATATTTGCCGTATTTGTGCTTTCAGCTCTTGCCTTTGCGTTTCAAGAGCCAAGCCATGAGATCGTTTACCCAATCATTCCTTTATTCGTCTTCTTACTTACCTCTATTACAGCTGCACAGTTCCACCTGATTGGTATGATTGATAGGAGACTAAGAGCTATTGAGAATAGAATTAAAATCCTTAATGGAGGTCGCGCAATTCTAGAATGGGAGAGTGATCTTGCCTTTAAGCACGTCTATACGTACACCGTCCCTGGTCGATTAAAAGGTAAGTGGCTATCTAAGGGGCTATCTATAATATGGAACCTAACTCCACAAGTCTTAGCTGTAATCTTCATGGTCTTGTCATTTCTTCCTCTAATTGGTTACTCGACTTATAGAGCATTCTTTATCATACCGAAGCCTTGGAATAGTCTTTACCTAATATTCATTAGCCTTTGCTCTTTTAAAGTTATAATCATTGCATTCTCTTTCTTCAGGCATCAGCAGGATTTCAGATGATGCAGAGTAAGAAAGCTATGTCAGAGAACCCTATAACTACAGATCGCACATTTTCAACCGATGTACAGGATGAGCCTGAGATGCCGCCCAACAAAGGGTTCGACCGGAGTCGCCGAAGCGAACTTCTTAACTTGCTTTCAATGCCGCTCGGCGGCCCGGTCAACCGAGGCGTTAGGCGCTCCTCTTGGCGTTGCTGCATAAATCGGATAAAGAATATACCTCATCTGTAAAGAATCATATCCCTGTTAGATGGCTTTGCTTTTCGGCATTCCCAACTGCGTCATTCGATTTAACGCTGCGCACTTCACGAACATTTCTGTTGCTTGACTCTCGAATTTTCTCCCACTCAGTTTCTCTCCAAAGATCGTCTTTATCCTACAAAAACTCGTCTCTACCAGACTCCTTCTATGGTACTTGCTCTTCTTCTTCCACTTCTTACGACCCATCTTTCTGATCTCCCTGAGATTTCTGTCTCGTGCCCGAAATCTTTCATCCTGTGGATTCAATTTTGCGGTTCGTCGGGCGGAATTACAGCTCTCGCTTTTCGTTTAGCTATTTCCTCATAACACGTGGCGTAATCATAGCCGCCATCCGCTGTCACCAAAGTGATCTTTTCTGCTACTTGATCGAGCAGATCACAGATCACTTGTTTGTCTCCCAGGTCGTTGGTCGTAGCCACGGCGGCAAGTATTTCTCCGCTTCTCGCCTCTACGGCGAGGTGGAGTTTGCGCCAGGTTCGTCGCTTACTGTAGCCGTGCTGACGAACTTTCCATTCGCCTTCCCCATAGACTTTCAACCCACTTGCATCTACCAGCACATGCAGAGGTTGATTGATTTTCTGCCGAGGCAGAGTCACTTCCAGAGTAGAAGCCCGGCGGCTCAAAATAGTAGGATGAGGCACAGGCAAATCCAGATTCATCAACTGAACAAGCGAGCAGACCAGGCCGTAAGTGGCGCGTTGCGGGAGGTGGTAAACTGCTTTGAGTACGAGCATACATTCAACGCAGGCGTCGCCGTAGGTGCGAGGTTTACCGCGCTTACCGGAGCGAGAGTGATTGAGCCAGGACTGAATAGAGACTTCATCAAACCAGAAGGTGATGCTACCTCGGTTGGCTAAAGCTTTGTTATACTGAGACCAGTTACGGATGCGGTATTGCTGCTTTTTCTTTTTCACAAACTGAACATAACAGCTTCACCGCATCCTCGCTATTTATGCAGCAACGCCGGCTTTCATCAACCTCAACAAGTTTGTCAACCAATAATCGTAATACATTTCCCCAAGAAGTCATTATGGAATGAGAGGCTTTTAATTTTATCCGAAAGGAGAAACTCATGAACCCAAACCCAAACCCTAACCCTAACAATCCAGAGCCGAATCCAAACGCGGCTGCTGGGGGAGGTGGAGCCCCGCCGGAAGGATCAAGAGACCCAAGATTCTTTTGGCTTAGCGTTGCTCAATTCGTTTTGGTAATCGCCGTCACGATCACTCTTGTCTTCACCATCAGTAGCGGCGTTAAGAATGTTCGGGACCTTGCGGATTTAGATACCGCCAGAGGTTTGATTACGTTTGTGATTACTCTTGGAACGGTTACCATTGCAATAATGCTGACACTGACGGCAGTGGTAATCCGAGATTTTGATAAACGTATCACCATCGGTAAAGAGGTTCTAACGATATTAGTGGGCGTGCTCGGAACCATAGTTGGTTTTTACTACGGCGCTGCAAAAAAGGAGGTAGGAGCAAATACCCCGGCAGCCCAGGTTTCAGTTGCGCCTATTAAAGTCCCAGAGCAGGTTCAGAGCGGCGACCCAGTAACTATTAGCACGAAACTTTCTGGGGGAATGCCGCCTTATAGTTACAGTATTAGATTCACACCCGAAACTATCCCTGCGATTAATCAGGAATCGGCCACGGGCGACATCAGCCACGAATTTAAAGCGGCAGTTCCGGCTGGAAAAGAGATTGTCTTTGTTATTGAAGGTAAAGACAAGAATGGGGTGGCCTTCTCCTACAACAACGACCGCAAGCAAAAGATTCTTGTGCGTTAATACAGCCGCGCCTAACAAGCGGAGGCCGCGAAGCGCGTTTCGCATCAATCCACGAGTGCTGCTCGCGGCCCCGCTGATGCTGGTCGTTAGGCTGCTTATACTAACCACAGAGCTTTAATCGAAGCCGTTAAGATGAGATCAAGAATATTGCATTTTCTTTCACTCACTGCTAGTTGTATTATTTGCTTCTCTCTGCTCCTCGCGTTCCAACGCGCGAAGCTTTCAATCGCCATGACCAGCTCTGGCCGATGCTTTCCATTCGGCGTTTATTGAACTTTGATCTATAAGGAGCCAAGTATGCTGCCACTATTCTTCGACAACATCCATTATTACAAGATGGATGGTAGATTCACCTTTTCCGGCGACCTGATTATAACTCCCAAGATCATCTACTATTTTCCTCATACTGATTTGGAGCAGGAAAGAATCAATCGAGGAAGTGAGGTCGAACCGGGCTTTCTTGGCTCTGAGGCTTTGGGCAACCTCTTTAGGAATGCCTTGACAAACTTCGGCCTGATCCAACCAATCAATCGCTCCAAATCTTGGAAGATGGTGATGTGGAAGTGGGGGGATCCTGTAGAAGTATTGCAATCTAGACTTGATGTCCTTATCTCAGAATTAAAGCATAACGCAAGACACAACCCGGAGTTCAATTCCAGTCTGCCAACTCCGTGCAGGTTTATGACCAACGCTATAAAGCAAATGAATATAGATAAAGAGGGTGTGCTGAGCTTTGAAGCTGGTTATGACAGGCATGATTTCAACATAGGAAATGAAAAGAAAAGAGATTTACAAGAAGCTTTATTGGAGGGGGAGTTTTCGGTAAATATACTGTAGGTGCAAGAAGGGAGCCGTGATAACGAGAAGATTGGCTCCTTACCAAAGGTATGGACAGGGGACATAGGTGACAAGTCAGTAGGGAGACATAGGTAACACTTTTAGGGCAAGATGGACCTCTGAAAGGAGCATCCACCATGCCCTGGAAAGAAGAATTACCTATGGATCAAAAAACTCAATTTATCTCCGAATATCTCCGCGACTCTTTATCCTTGACTCGATCCCACATGCCCTAAGGAGGTAGACTATGTGAGTCTCTAAATTTGATTTCGCTATAGGAGGTGGCAATGAATGAAATTTTTTCGGAAAAGGTCGTGACTAGCAGAAGGACATATTACTTTGATGTTAAGGAAACAAAAGAGGGAGCAAAATATCTGGTCATAGGAGAGTTGACACAGGTAGGGAGCGAGCTGGAACGTCACCGTGTAATGGTATTTGAGGAAAGCCTGGATTCGTTCATGGATGGGCTTGATAAGGCTGTAGAGTTTATCCTGAATGGTGAGAGCGTGGAGGAAGATAACAAAGGGCTGATAGAAGATAGAGAGGGAGCAGAAGTAAGGGGTGATAAAAAAGAGGTGATAGATATACTGAGGAGAGTTGAAAAGAAGATAGATGAAGTAAGGAGACACTTCAAATGAAGGCGAGAGAGGCCGCGTCTAACAGAAGCATGCAGCGGAGCGCGGTAATCTGGCTCCATATGGCTTTGCTTCCTACATCGGCCTATAGCAACGCGCCCGCTGATGCTCAATGGCATTAAGTTAAGGATTTGCTGAAGCAGAATCGCAAAATGGGCGCAATGCAAATGATTGAATCCATTGCCGCCTCCGAATCGGGTTTTTCTTAACTTAATGCCATTGCCGCTGATGCTGGGCGTTCGGCGTCTATCGCTGCCAGGAGGGGAGATGGGGTCAAGTTTCGTTGAGTATAAAGGGCACGGGTTTTGGTCATACGACGCATACCTTGAGCATCTCTTGGCTCTAATTGCGGAAACCGTAGGAGCCAGCCCCGCTGAGGATTGGCTCACTCACGCACGCGATCATTGGCTGAAGATGTCGTCCGGTGGCTTCATGGATGGATACATCCAAATCTCGATGAGTACCTGACGAGTGACGAGCGTCGCCAGATCCTTCTCACGATTTTGGGAACGCTACGATCTCAAAACGGCATCACACGGGAAGTCGAAGAGACTGCCGAACTGCTCCGAAAGCTTCTGACAGGAAACTTGGAGACGGACGAATCGAGTCCTCTCGGCTATATGGTTACTGGGACTCATCCATATCAATGGAGGATCGCATAGCAACGCCGCCGAACAAACGCCTGCTGCGGAGGCCGCGAAGCAAGTCTCTAATCGTTACTTGAGTGCCGCTCGCGGCCCCGCTGATACTTGGCGTTAGACGCACGGAGGCTCTGTACGAACTCATTTTGTGGTGGCGGAACTATTGGGGGATTATTAATCTGATTCCACTTGGGGTGAAAATTATGACAAATCAAAACGATACTATTCTACATCACTGGTTCGAAGAAGTTTGGAACAAAGGTCGTAGAGAGGTCATTGACGAGATGCTATCCCCGGATGCTATAGCCCATGGCCTAACGGATGCAAAGGGCAATGAGGTTGGCGGTGCAGAAGCATTGCAAGTCATTTTATGATAGCTTTCGCGGAGCATTCCCAGACATACAGGTCATAGTCGAAGATACAGTGACTGAGGGCAACAAGATAGTAACGCGGTGCAAAGTGAAAGCAACACATACTGGAGAGGGTATGGGGTTGGCACCAACAGACAGTTCAGTCGAGTTTAACGGAATGTGCATGGTGAGGGTGGAGGGCGGAAAGATAGTAGAATCGTGGAACAGCTTTGATTTTATGACAATGTATCAGCAGATGGGGGCGATCAGCTTACCCATCAAATAGCGTAAGCTACCCCGTCAAGTTTACAGTTCAAAAGTAGAGGATTCTGCGCCCAGTCGTTTGCGGAATATGCTTGGAGGCATCCTGCCAAGTGCATCGTGCGGACAGTAAGTGATAGAAAGAATTGGTGGAGCTGAGGGGATTCGAACCCCTGACCTCGCGAATGCGAGCCGCGCGCTCTGCCAACTGAGCTACAGCCCCACAATTTGGAAATCAAATGGTACGAGACAGTCTCTCGCTCTGTCAAGCAAGCGTCACGGCGGCGGCGTCTCGACAGGCAAACTGAAAGCTCGAATGTGCTTTCATAGACTTTCAGGAATTTATCTGTTAATATGTCTCTGTTGTTGCGGCAGCTCGGATGCTGTTGTTGATTTTAATTTCAGGAGCCTCCCACTACTTTTGGAGAGCGTTTGATACTCGGTTGATACTCAGTTCTCATTCCCTTTCCCACAAAGCCTTTGGAAGTTCCTCATAACCAGTTTCAGGAGAACTATGAGCAAGAGAATTTACGTCGGAAATCTGTCATATCAGACGACGGAAAATGATCTCACCAACCTGTTTGAAGAGGTCGGTCAGGTCGAATCAGTTAATGTCATTACGGATCGCGATACGGGTCGTTCCAAGGGCTTTGCTTTTGTGGAAATGAGCAGTGACGATGCCGATAAGGCCATCACGCAATTCAACGGAACAGAGGTCAATGGCCGTGCGCTTACGGTCAATGAGGCTCGCCCGCGCGAAGATCGTTCAGGCGGCGGCGGCAATCGTGGCGGCGGACGCGGCAATGGCGGTCGCGGCGGCTACGGCGGAAGCCGCTACTAAATAAAATAAAGAGAGGTGGACAGGGAAAGCGACGATCAACGATGAACCGTGAATAATGGACAATCAAATTCATAACTCATCATTGCCGCTGTTTTCTGTCCATCTCTGCTTTAGTGATCAAGCTGGTCGGAAACGATTGCAAGGAACAATAAAATATTAAACAGTCCGATCAATCTGCACCCCTTCAGCAAATGTTTTCAAAGCAATCATTGCTTCCTAGAATGCGATAGCATTTCATCGAAGCAGTGCACCAAAAGAGAGATTCATGAGTTTAAACACTTTCGACAAGTTGGGCCTGTGTGCGCCACTTGTAAATGTACTTGACCGGCTCGGCATAACAGAGCCAACTGAGATTCAAACCAAGACCCTGCCCGATGCGCTTGCGGGCCGAGACATAATGGCTTCCGCCGAAACCGGTTCAGGCAAAACGGCAGCCTTTCTGCTCCCGATCATACAGCGCCTGAAGCGCCCCGGACACTTGCGCGCGCTTGTTCTTGCTCCCACCAGGGAGCTTGCTCTACAGATAGAAGTAAACGCGAAGAGCTACAGTCGCGCGGCTCGCCTTCGCACCGTTTCGGTCGTTGGCGGCGAAAGCGCCTTCAAACAGATCAAAGCGCTCAACACGGGAGTAGACATATTGATTGCCACTCCCGGACGTTTGAACGATTTGATCGAGCGAGGCGAAGTACCATTGAAATCCATAGAAGTTTTTGTGCTCGACGAAGCCGACCGCATGCTCGATATGGGTTTTCTTCCGCAGGTCAGGCGTATCCTTAAACATCTTCCTCGAGATCGCCAGACTCTGTTATTGACGGCAACGCTTTCGAGAGCCGTTGAACAATTAGCCCGCGAGTTGAAGCCGAACCACGTGCGAGTTGAAGCGACGCGCAAGACCACGACCGTTGCGACGCTGACTCAAAAGGCTTTTCCCGTGCTCTCGCATGCAAAGCTGCCGTTGTTGCTGGCGTTGCTCAAGCAGGACACGGAAGGCTCGTTTCTGGTCTTTACGCAGACCCGGCGCGGAGCCGATAGATTGGCGCAGGTGTTGACGGCCAACAAATACAATGTTGTCACGCTTCACTCTGATCGCAGCCAGTCGCAGCGCAACAGCGCGTTGGATAGCTTTCGTTCGGGGCGAGTGCGAGTGCTTGTGGCGACAGATGTTGCCGCGCGCGGCATTGATGTTGATGACATCTCGTTTGTGATCAATTACGAAGTGCCTGCGACCGCCGAAGATTATATACACCGCGTCGGGCGAACGGCTCGCGTGGGCCGCAATGGCTCTGCGCTCACAATGGTAAGCCCCGAGGAAGAACCGATGCTCGCCTCTATTGAGCGGGTCATAGGCATCAAACTTGAGAGGTCGAAGGTGAATGGGTTTTCGGATGGCAGGTCTGATGAGCAGATCAGATTGGGGAGCGAGATAGCTCGACTGCGCTCGTCTTCGACGCGCTCGTTCAGCCGAGGCCGAGCAGCGCGATAATCGATTTCGCTTAAACGCGCAGCGGAAGCTGCGCAATACATTGGCTTGAAAATTTAAAGATAGAGCGGCTCAAGCGCGCAGCCTGAGCCACTCTATGAAAGAGGTGATGTCATTTCAAAAGAAGATATGATCCCCGTTGATGGAACCGTAGTTGAGTGCATGGGAAATACAACCTTCAAAGTGAAGATAGGCGAAGGTCACGAGGTGTTGGCCCACCTATCCGGCAAGATGCGCAAGCATTACATCAAGGTCTTAGCAGGCGACAAGGTGACGGTTGAGTTATCTCCGTACGACCTGACAAAGGGGCGCGTAACCTACAGGCATCGCAGTTAGCTTGCCCCGCGCGTTGTTCAAAAAAAACCAACCCCGCGCTTATGCCGCACTAAAATGCGGTCGCGGGGTTGCAGTGTGTTTGTGCTGCTGGCTTATTTATAATGATGTGCAATCGCATGGGCGCGTGATCTTTTAGAAGTTCCATGATAATCTCGGTTGCCGAAGTAAGCCCAAACAGGAGGCACTACTTTGCGAAAGCTGCGTGTTGGAGTCATAGACCTCGTTGCCAAAGGTCCTACCCGCTCATTGTTCCCGCGCATCATGAATGCCAATCTTGCCAGCATCATGCCCCAGGTTATAGCTCTGTGGTGCGAACAGGAAGGACACGATGTCACGTTCGTATGCTATACGGGTTTCGAGAATCTGTTAAAAGAACTGCCGGACAATGTTGATCTGGTCTTCATCGGCGCGTTCACAGAGGCTGCGCAACTGTCATACGCGTTGAGCAATCTGCTCAGATCAAGAGGCGCTATTACGGCTATCGGCGGCCCTCACGCCCGTTGCTATCCACAAGACGCGCTGAATTATTTCGATTATGTTCTGGGATTCACTGACAAGACAATAATCTGTGACATCTTGCAAGACTGCTCGGAACATCGGCCAATTGGAAGATACATCACGGCCAAACAGCAGCCCGCAGAGCTGCCCGGAGTTCGCGAGCGATGGAAGTTCATCGAGCCGACTCTGCGCAAAGCTCCCTTCATAAAGATGGTTCCGATGATCGGCAGCCTGGGCTGTCCCTACACTTGCAGCTTCTGCATAGATTCAGTCATACCGTATCAGCCGCTGGACTTCGATGTGATGAGGGAGGATTTGCGATTCCTGTTGCAAAAGTTCAAGCGACCGCTTATTGGCTGGCACGACCCGAACTTCGGAGTCCGATTCGACGACTACATGAACGCGATAGAAGAAGCCGCGCCGCCCGACAGTTTCGACTTCATCGCTGAAAGTAGCCTGTCATTGCTATCTGAGTCGCACTTGAGGCGTCTCAAACGAAATGGCTTCAAGGCGCTGCTGCCTGGCATTGAGTCATGGTATGACCTGGGCGGCAAATCGAAAACCGGCAAGATGAAGGGGATGAACAAGGTCGAGCAGGTCTCTGAACACGTCAACATGATCTTGAGATACATACCCTACATACAAACCAATTTCGTGCTGGGGCTCGATACGGACGAAGGGGCCGAACCGTTCGAGCTGACGAAGCGATTTGTTGATCTGGCCCCGGGCGCGTTTCCCGGCTATTCGCTGCTCTCCGCGTTTGGGCAGGCAGCGCCGCTCAACCTCGAATACCAGCGGGCCGAACGCATTCTGCCATTCCCCTTCCACTTCCTGAACAACAATCAAGCCATGAACGTGAAGCCGAAGAATTATTCATGGACTGACTTTTATGAGCGCGTGATTGATCTTACCAGCTATACATATTCCTGGCGTGCGATCCTTAAACGCTTCAATGCGACTCGTGGGATGATCCCGCGCTGGATGAATGTGGTTCGGGCTGTATCGTCGGAAGGCTTTGGCAGAATCAAGTATCATACAGAGGTGCGCCAACGGCTCGACAGCGACCGACAACTCCGGCGCTATTTCGAGCAGGAGACGACCGAGCTTCCACAGTTTTATTTGGATCAGGCGCGAAAAGATCTGGGGTCATTGTGGGAATGGCTGCCGGAGGGAGCTATGCGCCACGACCCGAACGCCTATCTTAAATCGACGGGCGCGGAGCGACACTTATCATCCGACCAGGGTTATGAAAGCGGCCCTGAAATAATTTCGTTGCGGCTTTAACTTGATCATATAGCCTTCAGAGTATAGTCTTAATACGTCTGCAATGATGTAGAAGCCATCCAGTCTAAGTGGTAGCTGGTATGACTCCACAATATGCCACTTGTGGAGTTTTTAATGCTGGCACCGGTCATTCACTTCAAAGTCAAATTGCGAACCCTCGTCGCCGTTTGCCATAGCTCAGTATTCACTATGTTGATATTAATCTCCGGCAGCTTATAAGTGAAATACTGGCGAAGCATCCAGGCCAAAGTTACGAACATATCGAGCGATCTTATATACCCCCCCCGCGAGCGCTCGACAATGTACCGATAGATGTCTATAGCGGCCACGAATTGATGAGGAAGCAAGCTTGTTGAAGTAGGATGAACTAATTCCTTGGAGGTATGCATACTGATGGCAAGTAACAGCATCGTAACTATAGAGCCAAGCGATGGCTCTGCCTTAACCGAATTCTCTGATTTTAAGACCAGCGTAATTGAACCACAGGTCATAGAGAAACAAGCGCCAATAATAACAAATGCTTCTCGCACTCAAAGAGAAGTGGGCGATCAAGTGAACCGCTTTCTGCTATGTGCGCTTGTCAGCGAGTCTGCAAAGCGCGTAAAGGTGGGCGCGGAGAAGATCGGCGAGTCATTACCGATGACGATGATTGTCAGAGGCGTTCTGCGGTCGTACCGTCTTGCGGCAAAAGATGAATACGGGCCTCTGGCGAAGCCGGAGCCGGATATTGCCGGCCTCAGAATTTTAAACGAGAAAGTTCTTAAAGATGAGGTGGCGCGTCACTCACTGGAGAGAGTGAAAAACAGTGAAACGCGGCTGGCTCATGCAAAGCGGCTCGGCGACGATACAAGAATCAAAGTCGAGAAAGAAGGGCTTGAACGCGCGGTCGAACTGCGCGACCGACTGACGGATCAATTTCGTTGAACTGCTCGATAAGATGATGGCTTGTTGAGCGCAGTCGGATTATTTCCAAACTGGAGAATATATGAAAATGAAGATGGGCGATGTTCTTGCTTATAAAGATTCTCAGATTTCTATGCGTTATGGCACGGGAGTCGTGAATTCTATAACCTCTGATGAATACATCATACTCTGGTCCGGGCGTGGCTTAACCCGGTACAAGCGTTCGATACTTGATGAGAAACTGGAACAGGTCTTTCAATGGGTAGATAAAAAGGCCAGTCTTCCTAAAGAACGGCACCTGCAGCTTGGCGCATCAAAGGCCGGGGTTCCTTTCAACGAGAACTATGACCGCGCAAAAGTGGAACTGTTGTGCGAGAAGCTGAAAACATCTGGAGCGCGCAAAGCGAAAGATGTGGCAGATGGGCTTGCGGCAGAATTATTCACGAAGAAACTCACTCTGCGCGGGGCGGCCAAATCTGTCTTATTGCAACTTGCTGAATTATGTAATGCTCGCAGCGCCGCTGCGGACGAAGCTTGCGGCATCAGCAAAGAACTTTTCTTTGGTTACGTGCTTCAGAAGTCAGACTTTAATGAGCAATGAGATTTGTCAATCAGCGGTTCCCATCATTTTGGCGGTCGTTCTGCCGATTTGATCTGACACTTTGAAGATAGATCGCAAAGGGAGAAGCCCGAACAGGCGATAGTCGCCTACTGCCTTCAATCCGGCTGACGCAATGCAACCGCATTGCGAACAATCCGGGTTGCCTCCAAACTGGCAGGGACTGATGCGGCCTTTCAGGTCTGCCGTCAAGTTCAATGTCGTGCGAGAGAAGATGCATTCATCGGGTGATTGCGGAGGGTTGCGGTAACCTTTTACAACCGAATCGGGCATAACCATTTTCGGGAAAATGCTTCGCAGTCTCACCAGTTCCGTCAGCACTTCTTCACGTGCGCTCGGCGTGAGAATCTCTTCTCCTTCAGCGCCGACCTGCGGAGTAAACAGGCTGAACCACACCTGTTTTACTTCCTGCTTGCTCGACCAGAAAGACATGAAATCTTCAAAATATTTCGGGCGACCGACCATCTGGCCTGTCACTGTGCAATGCACAGTGATCTGGTGTCCTGCAATAGATTTCAAAATTCGGTCGTAGGTCGCAGGCGTTCTTCGGACATCGTGTTCCGGCTGAAGCCCGTCTATAGAGACGACGATATACAGGTCTTTTATCTTGCTCCATTCTTTTGGAATTTCACGCACGGCGCTGGTCACGAGCTGCACGGCTATTCCCATCTCGCTCAGTTTCGGCAGCAGAACATCCAGTTCACGAAAGCGCACGAGGGGCTCGCCCCCGACGATAGAGATGTGCAGAGGACGATAGCGGCGCGCGAGATCCAGCATCCTCTCAACTAACTGATCGCCTTTGTAGTCAGAGAGAGTTCTGAGCGGCCCGAGTTGATGAAGGTGTTCAGGCTCGTAAGCATAACAACCCGGACACCGAAGCGGACATTCGCGTGTAATCTCGACTGATAATGACGGATACTGACCGCTTAAAATGCGCCCCCACGCATGGAATACATCAGTTTTGTTCAAGAAAGCCTCTCTTTTGCCCTTTTAATTGTCGGACCTGATTTATGTGAGCCACCGCTTCACCTTATCATCTGCGTTGTAAATAGTTCAAATAGAATCGGCAGGTATGGCTGAAATTATACGGATAATCCTCAATATGAATTACGTCTGTGGAAGCATGTCTTTGCCTCTGATATGATGGCGGGCGTCGCGACATTTTATGCGTGAAGAATGATGAACAAAGACAAGATCATCCGCTATGCGCTTTGGATAAGCGTCGCATTCAATCTGTTTGGCGCTTTACTTTTTGCATTCCCGGCATCCCCGCTCGGCCAGTTCGCCGGATTGCCTGTTCCGGTTCCCGCTATCTATAACATGCTGCTGGCGTTTTTTGTTGTCCTCTTCGCCGGAGCATACTTCTGGCTTGCCCGCCAACCGACTATTGATCGCCCGCTCGTTGCGCTCTCGGCAATCGGCAAGGCCGGTTCCTTTGTGGTCATGCTTATACTTTGCTTGCTTGGTGAAATACCCGGTCGAAGCGTGCTGTTCGCTTCAGGCGATTTGATTTTTGCCTGCATCTTTGCATGGTGGCTGTTGCGAACCTGACAGTTACGTCGAATGTAGCAGTCCTTGCGTCGCTGTTGTACGCAATCGCTTATATTCTTTTAATGTACATCCCCGTGCATATCCTCTATCGCAAAAAAATCTTCATCAAAGTTTGACCGAGCGATTGATGAAGTTTACCGCAAACTTTTACAAAAAGTTCACCCCACAACAAAAACAATAGTTGTTCATAAGGAGGATTTCTGTTATGTTATTTTGATGTAAATGGCACGAAAAACCCAACAGTGGGACTGGTGGCTAACTTTCGCCAAGCGCGAAAAGTTGCAGCAAAACGGATGTAACAAGGCAACGCGGTTTTTGTTAGTCGAGCTATTATGTGCCTCGGCCTTATATCAAAACTTACAAGCGAAATTGAGCTCGATACTGAGAGCATGAGTCGAGATTTACGGCTATTGCTCCGCGTTGTTTTAACGGCTATGAACGAACTAGAGAGTCCAGGACAAACAGACGAGAGGAAATAATCATGAGTGCTAATGTCATTGCCCAACTTCCTTACAAACCGCTGGCCGACGCGCCAGGAACGGTCGAGATTGAAGAGCAGTTGGAATGGTACAGGCTGATTCATCAGGGCCGACTGCTTGACGACAAGGCGCGAAACTATCTGAGGCAGGCCAAGGGCTGGTCTTATCACGCATCACACGCAGGCCACGATGGAATACAGATCGCGCTGGGCCTTTCTTTCCGACCGAACAAAGATTATTTGTTCCCTTACTACCGCGATATGCTGACCTGCCTTGCGGGAGGTATCACGCCATACGAAATCATTCTCAACGGACTGTCGAAAGCCGATGATGTGGCTTCGGGCGGTCGCCACATGAGCAATCACTTCGCGAAGATTTCGATAGGCATATGGAACGTTTCTTCGGCGACGGGCAACCACACTCAGCACGCCGCAGGGCTTGGGCGCGCTGTGAAGTATTACGACGCTGATGCCATTGTCTATTCGAGCCAGGGCGAATCGTCTTGCTCGGAAGGCTACGTGTTCGAGGCGCTCAACGGAGCGAGCCGCGAAAACCTGCCGGTTATTTTCGTAGTGCAAAACAACGGCTACGGCATTTCAGTGCCCGTAAGCGAACAGACGGCGAATCCCATAGTGTCAGAAAATTATCGCGGATTGCGCGGGCTTACGATCATTAACTGCGACGGCACCAATCCGTTTGATGCGGTGAAAGCCATGAAACGAGCGACCGATCATGTTCACAACGGCAACGGCCCTGTGCTCGTGCATGCTTTCTGCGAAAGGATTCACGCGCATTCGAACTCTGACCGTCACGAGTTATATCGAACCCCCGAAGAGTTGGCACAGGTTCGCACCTTCGACCCTTACGAGCGACTCAGGTTGCATCTGCTGAACGTAGAAGAGGTCGAAGAAGTCACGTTGCTGGCGATAGAAGAAGAGAACAAAACGCTGGTCGAAGAAGCCGCCGCAAAAGCCGAGGCTTCCACCGACCCTGATCCGAAGACCGCAACGCTTTATGTTCTGCCCGATGAACGCGCCCGTCGAATCATCGGCGATACAGGCGGCAACGGGCGGCGAGCCTATCACTTTGCTTGGAGCCATAAACGAAACGTTGAAGCAGGAATTCCGCCGCAATCCGAACACGTTTCTCTGGGGGCAGGACGTAGCGTCGAAAGACAAAGGCGGAGTTTTCAACGCGACTAAAGGGATGCAGCAGGAATTCGGGCCGAGCCGTGTCTTCAACGCGCCGATAGCCGAAGACTTCATCGTAGGCACGGCGAATGGCTTTGCGCGTTTCCGCGAAGACGTGTGGGTTGTGATTGAGGCAGCGCAGTTTGCCGATTACGTCTGGCCCGCGATGGAGCAGATTGTTGACACTTCGCATGACTACTATCGCTCGAACGGCCAGTTCGTGCCGAACATCGTGACGCGCCTTGCGTCGGGCGGAAACATCGGAGGCGGGCTTTACCATTCTCAAAACCTCGAAGCCACCTTCACGACGCTTCCCGGACTGCGCGTAGTCGTTCCGGCGTTCGCCGATGATGCGATGGGGTTGCTGCGCCACGCGATTCGCAGTCGCGGCATCACGTTTTTCCTTGAGCCGAAATACCTCTACAATCAGGTGTTTGCCAAAGCGCCGAATCCCGGCGAGAACTTCGAGATACCGTTCGGCAAAGCGCGCATTCGCCGCGAAGGCGACGATATGACAATCATCAGCTACGGCACGACGGTTCACTGGTGCATGCGCGCCGCGACTCAATTGAAAGACGAACATGGCATCGAAGCTGAAGTCATTGATCTGCGCACGCTGTTGCCTCTCGATATAGATACAGTGATCGAATCCGTTCGCAAGACCGGAAAGGCTCTGGTCGTGCACGAAGACAAAGTCTTCAGCGGATTTGGCGCTGAGGTTGCAGCGCAGATTGCCGAGAAGTGCTTCGATTGCCTGGACGGCCCCGATCATGCGAGTTGGCTCTGAGTTTTCTCCTGTGCCTTTCTCGAAGATTCTTGAGCGCGTAATATTGCCGCAGGTCGAAGATGTTTATGCGAAGGCACTTGAGCTTGCGAAGTATTAAATATATGCAGGGGCGACGCTGCTGTGGTCGCCCCAGATTCGGCTTACATTCAAACTGGGGCGGCCAGAGACGGTCGCCCCTACCTGCTTTTTAGTGGAAAAGTGCTGCGCACGTTTCGTATAATCAGAATCGCAGGAGGTGGACGCTGGCTGCGAAGCCGATCACACAAACAGGACAGCCGAAACTTTGAAAAAGTTATTATTTCTTCCGCTCATCTTATTATTACTGGTTCCGGTCATCATATTTCTGCTGCCGCCTCGCGAGGCGCTGTTAGAATCACCACCGGCTTTCACTGCCGCCGCCGCCGCCGCCTCCTCAACATCTCATTGCGCTTCACTCTTTATCGGAGTACAAAGAAGACCTTGCATCACGCGGCCAGAGCCTTGACGATCAAGGGGTTTTGATTGAATCGCTCGACGGCCAGCAAACGTTCGCCGAGCACAATCCTGATATAACGTTCAATCCCGCATCTGTGATGAAGCTTGCAACTTCGCTCGTCGCGTTATCGAAACTTGGACCGGATTATCGCTATCGCACAAACATTCTTGCAGACGGTGTTATTGATCACGCCGCACGCAAACTCGAAGGCGACCTTGTTGTTGAAGGAAATGCTGATCCGATGTTTTCTACTCAAGATGCGCAGGATGTTGCAATCGAGCTTTCTCGCCTGGGCATCTCGCGCGTCACGGGAGCGTTGCGGATTGCGGGGCCGTTTTACTATTTCGCAACAGGCTATCGCTCGAATTTATCGCGCGAAACTTCGGCGGCAAAACTTCGCACAGCGATTCAGCGCGCGGGAATCAAGATAGATGGCTCGACGGTCTTTGGCAATAAGTCGGGCACGCTTCTTCTTGCTCATTACTCGGAAGAACTCGTGCGCCTGTTGCTTTATCAAAACGCGCACAGCAGCAACGCTATAGCAGAGGTGATAGGCGAATCTGTCGGCGGCCCGCAATCCGTGCAGAGCTTTCTGATAAAACAGACGGGGCTGCGCGACAGCGAGATTTACGTTGGCCGCACATCGGGCCTCGACTTCAACCGTATCACGCCAAGAGCTTCGCTGAAGGTGCTGCGCGCTTTGTTGAGTACGCTTGCGAACTATTCGTTAAAAGCCGAAGATGTGATGCCTGTCGCAGGCATTGATACGGGCACGCTTCGCGGGAGATTCGAAAGTGACAATGTTCGCGGCTCCGTCATCGCAAAGACTGGGACGCTCGTGTCGCTCGACAACGGAGTCAGCACGCTTGTCGGTATCGCTTACACAAAGACGCAGGGGCCGCTGTTGTTTGCAGTATTCAATTCGGATGGCGGCGTGAAATCTTATCGTCGTCTCCAAGACGAATTCATCGAGCATTTGATAGACGAAGAAGGCGGGCCGTCTCCTGTGTCGAGAGTCGAAGATGCGCTCGCAGATACCACCCGCCATTCAATCGTTCAGGTGATGTATAAGGGCGACGTACGCGCAGCAGCGAACAATGCTGATTAGTTCCCGTCACTCCCAGCGACCGGGAATTAAGGCGCTGCATTCAGGACACGCGCCGTTTTTGATTCGGTTCTTCAAAACGTGAAAGCCGTATCGCTCGACGAGCGCAGTTTTGCAATCAGGGCAAAAGGTGTTTTCGTATTTCCCAACGCGACCGGGCAGATTGCCTGCGTAGACGAATTTGAGTCCCGCGTCATAACCTAATTCAGTTGCGCGAATCAAAGTCTCAATTGAAGTATTATCCGGCCCTATCATCTTGTAATCTTTATGAAAAGCCGTAACGTGCCAGGGGATGTCAGGCGAAACGCTTGCGATGAAATCGGCGGCTCGTCGCAGTTCGTCGGTTGAATCGTTGAAGCCTGGAATTACGAGAGTCACAATCTCAAGCCAGAATCCGCGCTCGTAAACCATCTTTATTGTGTCTAAAACATTTTCGAGCACGCCGCCGAGCTTGCGATAGTTTCGGTCATCGAACCCTTTCAAATCAATCTTGTAGAGATCAACCCACGGGCGAATGTAATCGAGCACTTCGGGAGTCGCATTTCCGTTCGAGACGTAGCCGCAAACGAAGCCTGCGGGTTTGGTCTTCTTGAAAATCCCGACGGCCCATTCGCTGGTGATGAGCGGCTCGTTATAGCTTGACACGACCAGCCGCGCGCCATGTTTACTGGCGATCTGTACTATTTGCTCAGGCGAAACCTCGCGCGGCGGAGCTACGGCCTTCGGGTCGCGCAGGGCTTGCGATGTCACCCAGTTCTGACAATAAGAACAATGATAGTCGCATCCGAGCATGCCGAATGTTAATGCGAGCGAGCCTGGATAAGCGTGGAAGAAAGGTTTCTTTTCGGTCGGGTCGCATTGAATCGCGCCGACGTAACCGGAAGGGACCATCAATCGCCCGCCTTCGTTGTAACGCACGCGGCAGATGCCGTCCAGCCCCGGCAAGATCAAACAGCGATGGCCGCAGGCATAACACTTTATCCTGCCGCCTTCGAGTTGCTCGCAAATCTCGCCTTCGATTGTGTAAGTCTTGAGAAGTTCTTTCAGTGTAACCGGCGCTGCCATGATTTGAATGATTCCTGAACGAATATTTCTAGTATTAATCCTATCATGCTCGGCGCTCGATGCGCACAACGGATCGCAGATTTGAGATTTCCAATTCAGACACCTCTAATCCGCAGTAGGTGTGATCCGGCCTCGTGATCATTTCACGTTTTTGCTTGTGTTGGGGAGAGTTGGTTCGAAGACTGGAATCACCTCCTCTCGCGGCATAACGCGAAAGGTGGAACTTATAATATACCTTCGCAGCGTTACTACAGCATTACTCAAGTCGTGCTGAAACTTTTCTGCCGAGTGGATTGAACCCATATAATTAGCCACCTTTGATACGGCAAAGCTGAGCAATGAGTGGTTTAATGTGAGTTGAAGCATCGGAAGCATTGCTATCGTCTCGTTATCACTCCCATTCCAGACTATTAAAATCGCGCAATTCAAAGATCTGTACTTGTCGAACTCACGTAATATTGCCTGATAAGGCTCTAGCCTTAGCGTCCAGGGGTCAATAACAATTATCACGAGATCACGGTTTCTTTCTGCTTCTCGCAGTTTGTCAATTAGGGTATCGTTAATTGGAATGCTCTCGTAGCGAATCCTCTCCTTTGCAGCAACCTCTTGAGCGAGAATGGCTATTTCATCCGGGTTATCAGGCAAGAATGGCCTCCAGTCCAGTCCGCCTTCGACTCCGTAGTATTGCAGTTCCTTTCTGATCCCGTTCGCCTCAATCTCGCTCTTTGTGGCAGCGACATATACAAATTTGATATGCGACGGGCCTGCTTTAGCGCGCGCAGGTTTGACGGCAGCGGGCTCTATTGGCGCATCCCATGCACTGCGTATTTCGTTCAGTGGCGGCGGATCAAAAAGCGGCTGTGAAGGTGATCGTTCAAATGCATTAACTAAATCATCGGCGAAATGAATGATGAACTCCAGGTATTCGTCGCGATATCGCTGAAGCCTCATCAGGTAAGAAAGACCTTGATTTATGTATATTTCAGGGTTAGAAGCGACGAAGGTCTGTATATCATTGACGGCTTGCGGCAACGGCCCTCTGGGCGGAATCCACATCACGGGAAATATCTGCGGAGAAAATCTGCCATTGGCTTCGTCGAGCTTCCCGCGATCCAGGAAGTATTGAACCTCTTTCCCGCTATATTCGCTATTGAAGTAGCTTGGTGAATACATCGAAACGAGAAAGCGGCTCTGCTGAAGCGCTTTAAGCAATTGCAGAGGCCACTCCTCACCTGGGGGAAAGTCCTGAACAAAAAAACCAATTGACTCCTTGCTTCTCCCCATTTTCCTGTGCACTTCTGTGCTGAGGTCATCGTAAAATTTTCTGATATGGCTGCTGGAGTCATTTCTGGCATAGCTGAAGTAGAATACATACTGACTTGTAGGCGAAGTAATAACCGCTGGAGCCGGTGTTGGCCGCTGGCGAATGTAACGTGAGATAACATTCAGGCGTTCGCCTTCAGGAATCGCGCCTAAGCGCGTTACTTTCTGATCCGACACTTGAGCCGTTATCCTCTCCATCGCCGCGAGCATTGAAGTGGGATGATCGGGCTTGTCGCCAAAAGTCGCAAGAATCTCTTCATAAGCATAGAAAGGCTCGTAGGTGATTTCGACATCGCCCCAATAAGCGTTTTGCTTATCCTTATCAATGTGCCAAGGATATGGAGAAAACTTATCCCTGGCAACTTCCCGCGCCATCTCAAGCTTTTCCTTTTCGGATTTTTCCACCCGCGTCGGAACCGGAAAGATGCGCACGCCGGGTTTGCCTGACTCAGTCATTCGTTGCGCATTCACTGATTCTGCCACGGCTCCCGCGCCTTCGATGCTTTGACTATTCAAAGTAAAACAAACTACAAGTATGTCGGGCAACTGTACGGTGCAGATGCCGGAAGTATCACTCACCCCTGTTCGGCTATCAATCAATATATAATCGTATTCGGCCTTAATCTTTTCCTTTGCCGCCTCCATGAACCAGTAACCGCCAAGCTCTTCGTAGAATTTTTGCCAGTTGAATGCATTCACGCGCGTGGCGTAGGAAGAGCTTTGCTTTCCTGCCGGAACAAAATCGAGCGTTCCCTTGCCGGGAAATAAATCCCAATCGAGCGATGTCGCATAACGCAAAATGTTCGCGTGCGGTTTGTACCAATCCTTAGGTAGCTTCTTTTTCGGATTCTGCTGCGGAGTCAGAGCTTCGGCGGCAAAGTTGACTACAAAATCAATCACGCCTTCTGACGACGATAATGTTTTGTCGTCCAGAAACGGATGGAGGAAGCGATGTAGACCGGGAGCCTCCAAGTCCCAATCAATCACAAGCACGCGCTTGCCGTTGCTGGCGAGCACCCAGGCTACGTTCGCCAGCGTCATAGAACGCCCCGTCCCACCTTTATATGAATAGAAGGTGATTATTTTACCGGGTGATTTGGCGGGCGCTGTTTTTTTCTTAGATGTTGAACGACTTTTTGGCATTAAAGCGAATCTCCGCTCGGCCCTTGAATAATTGATAGCGGCCTCGGTTCAAGTTCAATTATTTTTTCAGCTTTGTTTGCGTCAATGATCTTCATTTGGAGATTGCTCAAAGTTTTCTGCAAGCCTTCTCTTAATTCCTCCACAGAGCGTATAGAGTCATTAAAGTAGATGGGATGCTTGGCCGCGATCTTAGCCGGGAAGGTTATTTGGAGCGTATTTTGTAGCAATGACCATTTCTGGGTCGTTTCATTATCTTGCTCGTTCCATGGAACCAGAACCGCGCAGTTCAGCAATAACTGGCCGTCATAACGATTTATGATTTCCCGGTACTTGGGGAGTCGAATCGTCCAGCCATCTACGATGATGACTACAATCTCGTTCTTCTTCTTTGCCTCTTTCAATTTTTGAACGATGTTCTTATTCAGAGGCATCTCGACAAATTTCAGTTTCTCGCTAGACGCAACATCCTGTGCGATGAGGCCGATGCGGTCTTCTGTGCCTGGGAAATATGGTCGCCAGAACCACCCTCCGTTGTCGTCATAATTATTTGCATCTTGCTTAACTTGATTCTCTTTTATTTCCTTCTGTTTTGCGACAACAAAGACAAATTTGGCGACATTAGGGCCGCCGCTGGAGTTGGTTTCAGTTGCTTCAGCGATGATTGGTTTGCCACTTGCGGCAGCGCTCGCAACTTGAGCGGATGGTTTATGAAAAGCGCTCTGAACATTTTCGAATTCCGGCGGAGGATCGAGCGACGGTAACGTTGCCGTATTTGCAGATTCTATTACCTTCTTTGCAAATTGACTCAGAAACTTTTTGTACTGGTCTGAATACTTTCGCAATTGCATCATGTACCGAAGCCCTTCATCCTTGTATTCGGCGGGCAACTCATCATCGTCCAGTTGTAGCTTCTTGATGGCGTCCGGCATCCCCGCCACTACCGGATACCAGACCACAGGCAACATTACACGCGGAGGCTTCGCCCCCGCCTTAAGGGATTTCCTATACCGGTCCAGGCGATCTTTAAAAACCTGGAACTCCTTGCCGCAGAAATCTCGGTTGATATATGTGGGTGAAGCGATGGAAATAAAGACGCGGCTCTTTTGAAGAGCATCTTTCAATTCTAATGACCATGTGTCTCCGGTCTTAATATTCGACGTGTCTCGAAACCCGACCTTCTGGTCTCTGGAAATGCCTGTCCGTCTATACACTTCATCACACAGGTCGGTGAAAAACCTGATCAGGTATTTGTCGCTGTCGGTTCTCGCATAGCTGAAGAAGAATTGAAACTCATCCTTTTTTGCATCCAGAGGATTTGTCGTCACAGGTTTTATTCCTCCTGCTGAAACACAAGATTGCTTGTCTGCCAAAGAATCTCAAAGGGGGTCTTTCTTTATGCTGCTAATACCTTGTGGCTTAAGCCCAGCCGAAAGTGAGCACGGTAAACTTTAATGCGGTCGGGCTTAGTCCTGTCATATTGATTGCATAGATCAGGACGCCGCCAGATCAAAGTAAGCGGTAGCACACTAACTCTGTTTAGTTGCCTTCGTCAACCTCGGGTAAGCGCGAATTTTCGACGCTTAAAACTAATTTTCTTCGTCTGTTATTTCGTAGCGAGTAGTTATCTTCGCGGCGACTGCGAGCATTGCGGAAACGCTGCAATATTTCGTTTCGGATAATTCGATGGCGTGCGCAACGGCTTTAGGGTCTACCTTGTGGCCTCGAAAGCGATGCACGACTTCGATGCTGGTGTAGATGCGCGGGTGCTCTTGGCGACGCTCGCCGCGCACTTCGATTTCGTAAGCGGTCACGCGCTGCCGTTTCTTCTCTAATATCGAAACAACGTCAGCCCCTGTGCAGCCGCCGAGCGAGATCAGCAGCAGTTCCATCGGCGTAGGAGCCATGACATGATCGTGAGCGAAGCTCGTAACAATCGCGTGCCCGCTTTGCGACTCAGCAACGAAAGCTTCGTCGCCAGCGTAGCGCAATCGCATAACTTTGGTTTCTGTGTTTGTATCGTTGCTCATAATTTGTTTGCTCTCAATCAAGACCGACCAACTGGCTGCGCCTTTCAGTGATAATAGTATCGCGCCAGATTCCATGTTGGCGAGCAATTCGTTCTCGCCGCCCTACTACTCGAAACCCGCAGCGTTCCTGCAATCTGAGGCTCGCAGTATTTTCTGGGAACGTAGCGCCCTGTAGAGTCCAGATGCCACAGCCCTCCGACATAACGATAATGGCGCACAGCAGAGCTTTGCCAACCCCGTGCCCTCGATGGCTTTCTGCAACGTAAACGCTGACCTCGGCCACGCCTTCATAAGCCTTGCGGCGCGAGACCGGGCTGAGAACTGCCCAGCCGATGATTTCATTTTGCGCGCGAGCCGCTAAACGACACTCCGGCAGATGGCTGGCATCGAATTGATTCCAGGTCGGAGCCGTAACCTCGAAAGTAGCTTGCCCCGTCCGAATCCCCTCAAGGTAGATCGCGCGGACTTGCTCCCAATCGTCCACAGTGAGGTTATCGATTATTAAATCCATGATTAATTGCGAAGCGAAGAGATACGGAACGATCTGAGATTTGAGATTGCAAATTTGCAATCTCAAATCTCAGATTCTTAATATATCATTCGTAGCGGAGTGCTTCCATCGGGTCTACGTTTGTCGCTCGCCGGGCGGGAATATAACACGCGAGCAACGCTGCAATGACTAGCAGCACAGATACACACACGAACGTTAGCGGGTCAGTTGCTGTCACGCCATAGAGCAGGCCCGTCATCAATCGCGTCAACCCTAATGCTCCTGCTAAGCCAAGGGCCACGCCGATAAGGGTATATGTCAATCCTTGTCCGACCACCAGTTTCAAAACATCACGCCGCTCAGCGCCAAGCGCCATGCGAATGCCAATCTCGCGCGTCTGCTGGCTGACTGAATATGAGACCACGCCATAAATTCCGACAGTCGCGAGCGCTAAAGCTACGCCCGCAAAGATTATCAACAGCAGCATATTGAAACGCCGTTGCACCACCGAGCGAGAGATGCGCTGCTCCATCGTGGCGATGTTGTAAACCGGCTGGTCTCGATCAATCGCCTGCACCTGACTGCGCACAGCGCCAGCGAAACCCAATGGATCGCCTTCCGTCCGCGCCACTAACATCAAGGTTGACCCGGCGGCCTGGAATGAGGTTTGAGGATAGGAGAGATAAACTTCCAATCCAGTTTCCGCGTCCAGCGCCTGGTGTTTGGTATCTCCCACCACCCCAACTACCGAATACCAGGGACCCGCCTGATTGTTGAAGCTGATTCGTTTTCCTAACGGGTCTTGATCGGGCCACAGATAATTCGCCATCGTTTGATTGATAACTAGAACGCGGGGAGCCTCCTGATGATCTCGATCACTCAACGAACGTCCCTTAAGCAACGGAATACCTAACGTGCGAAAGTAATTTGGAGAGATCAAGCGATAATAGACATTGGTCGCTTTGCTGGCATCTTCTGGCGTCCATCCTTCGGCCACGAACGCGGCTCGCGGGTCTTCGCCGCTCATTGGCAAAGCAGAGACGCCGCCTACAGCTACGACTCCCTTTAGCGTTTCAACGCGCTCGATGACTTGCTGGTAAAACGCCGATTGCTGAACCGGTGTTGAATATTTCGATCTCGACAGCGGGATTTGCACTGTCAACACATTGTCCGCCGTGAAGCCCGGATGAACCGCCGTCAATCGCACAAAACTTCTGATCATCAAACCTGCGCCAATCAACAGTGTCAGCGACAGCGCCACCTCACCTACAACCAGAACGTAGCGAAGGCGCGGGCCGACGCCAGCCGCAGAACTCTTTCCGCCTTCTTTCAAGGCTTCCTGAACATCTACTCTGGACACCATCAGCGCGGGCGCAAGCCCGAAGATGATTCCGGTCAGCAGCGACGCGCCGGTCGAGAAAGCCAGCACCCATTTATCAATCGCGATTTCCCGAACGCGCGGAAGATCGTTTGGAGCCAGAGCAATCAGTGCTTCGACTCCCCACCACGCGAGCAGCAAACCTAAACCGCCACCCATCGCGGAAAGCAAAATGCTTTCGGTCATCAACTGGCGCGCCAGACGCCCTCTGCCTGCTCCCAGCGCCGCACGAATCGCGATCTCTTTCCGGCGCGTTACGGCGCGTGCCATTAACAGATTGGCAACATTCGCGCAGGCGATCATCAGCATGAACGCTACAGCTCCGAGCAGGACAAATAAGGCGAGCCGAACATGCCCAACCACCTGTTCGTGTAAAGGCGTCAGCGTCACATTCCAGGGATTGCCCGACAGATAGAAGTCGGCATATTGCTGGTAAAACCGGTTGGCGATGCCGTCCATTTCCGCCTGCGCCTGCTCGTGCGAAGCTTTGGGCGCAAGGCGCGCAATCAGGCGTAAGGATTGCGCGCCCAAACCCTCTTTTCCGATTTGCTGTGGAGCCAGCGCCAATGGCACCCAAATATCTATCTCTCCCGGAAAATCGAATCCGACAGGCATGACTGCGACAATCGCATGTGTTCGTCCGTTAAGTAATAGATTCTGTCCCAGGACTGCCGGGTCAGACCCAAAGCGCCGCTGCCACAGACCGTAACTGATGACGGCGACTGCTTCGCTGCCAGGTTGGTCCTCTGCTTGTGAGAAGGTACGGCCCAGTGCTGGCGCGATACCAAGTAAAGGAAATAACTCGGCAGAGACAGCCGTTCCTCGCAACCGTTCCGGTTCGGTTCCACCGGTCAGATTAATGCTTCTGGACTGATAAGCGGCGACCTGTGCAAAGGCTTGCGATTGATTGCGGTATTCGTTGAATTCCGGCGGCGAAAGCGGAAACGCTTTCACGCCCGCTGTGGGAATGCTGTTGGTGAGCAACACTAAGCGATCCGGGTCTTCGTAAGGCAACGGCTGGAACAATACAGCATTGACCACGCTGAAGATGGCAGTGCTAGCGCCGATGCCGAGCGCCAGTGTGACGACAGCAATCAAAGTGAAGCCGGGCTTCTTCGCCAGCATCCGCAAGCCATAACGCAAATCCTGAAGTAGAGTTTGCATCAATCCTCCTCTGCCTGTGGCAGTAGCCCGACCGTGAGGGAGGGCGTGTGTCTGCGCCCTCCCTCACGGTCGGGCTACTGCCTATTCATAGCGAAGCGCTTCCATCGGGTCTACCTTCGTCGCTCGCCGCGCAGGAATCGAACAGGCCACGACCGCAACCGTTATCAAAATCAGCGAAACGCCTGCGAATGTCAGCGGATCAATCGCGCTCACGCCGAACAACAAACTCGACATCAAACGTGTCAGCGCCAGCGCCGCGCCAAGCCCTATTGCTACGCCTGCGACTGCCAGTTTTAACCCTTGCCCGACGACGAGTCTCAGCACAGCTTTAGAGTCTGCGCCCAGCGCCATGCGAATGCCGATTTCGTGCGTGCGCCGCGCGACCGAATAATTAATCACGCCGTATATGCCAATCCCCGCAAGCGCGAGCGCGAGTCCGGCAAAGATCGCAAGCAACAACATTGTGAATCGCTCGCGCGCGACCGATGCATACAATAGATCATTCATCGTCTTGATGTCGAAAGGCGGCAGGTCTTTGTCCATCGCGCGAATCTCTGATCGCACTGCGTCAACGAGCGACCTCGGCTCAACCGCTGTTCGCATTACAAAAGTCATTTCCGATTGCGCGTCCTGCAAATGCGATTTGTAAACTTCAGGTTTGACATCTTTGCCAAGGCCGTCCTGTTTTTCATTACCGACAACGCCGACGATCACCTCCCAGTTGTCCCGCGATTCAGGCTTACCGAATTTGACTCGTTTGCCGATTGGGTCTTCGCCGGAAAAATACTGTCGAGCCATAGCTTCGTTGACTATCACGCTCTGGAGCCCTTTATCGTTATCCGATTGGTCAAAGAATCTTCCGCTCACAAGCGGAATTCCTATAGCTCGAAAATAGTCGTTGGTGATCTCTTTGTGCCGCACTTCGCGGACGTAATCTTCGGGCGGGCGGCCTTCAATCGTCATGTCACCCGTCCAGCGATAGCCTTTCAGCGCAGGCGTAGTCGTTGCGCCGACCGAAACTACGCCAGGCAGGTTCTTGATTCGCTCTTGCGCCTGCTCGAAAAAAACTCGCGCATCATTGTCTTCGGGATACCTCACGCCGGGCAGCGAAATTCGCATCGTTAGCACGTTGTCGGCCCTAAATCCCGGATCAACTTTTTGCAGTTTCAGAAAACTGCGTATCATCAATCCTGCGCTGATGACCAGCACCAGCGAAAGCGCGATTTCAGCGACGACCAGCGCACTGCGCAACCTGCGGCCTTGAAATGTTCCGCCGCCTTTTTGTCCCGCCTCTTTGAGCGCGGTTGTCAGGTCAGGCTTCGATGCCTGCAACGCTGGCACAAGCCCAAAAAACAGAGTCGTCAGCAACGTTATTCCGACCGTAAATCCAAGCACTCGCCCGTCGAGACCTGTTTCATCCAGTCGCGGAATGTTGCCGGGACTGAAACCGATGAGCAGGTCTCTGCACCACAACGCGAAGACCAAACCGAGCGCGCCGCCGATGATTGAAAGCAACAGACTTTCAGTAAGCAGTTGCCTGATTATCTGAGCGCGACGCGCGCCCAAGGCGCTGCGTATCGCGATCTCTTTTATTCGCGCCGCCGCACGCGCAAGCATAAGATTTGCCACGTTCGCGCACGCTATAGCCAGAACGAATCCGACAGCCACAAGAAAAACAACCAGCGCGAGCCGCGTGTCTTCAACGATCCATTCTTTGAGCGGGCCGACGCCAACACCCATCTGCGTGTTGGTGTCAGGGTATTGCGTTTCTAGTTGCGCGGCGATTGTTGTCATCTCCGCCCTTGCCTGCTCAATCGTTACGTTAGGCTTGAGCCGCGCAACCGCGCGCAGGAAATGCGGGCGGCGAACCATTGAAATATCGTTCTGGTTCCAGCCCATCGGAACCCATAGCTCGACTGCTTTCGACGGGAAGTAAAAATCAGGAGCCATCACGCCGACTACTTCGCGCTCTCTGCCATTGAGCCTGATCTTCTGGCCGACGATTCCTGGGTCTGCGCCGTAGCGCCGCTGCCATAGCCCATAGCTCAAGACCGCAACGCGATGCTTGCCTTCCCATGTCTCTTCAGATAAAAGAGGTCTGCCTATGAGCGCGTTCGCTCCGAGCACTGAAAAGATGTTGCCTGTGACATAGAGTCCTTCAATGCGCTCAGGCTCGTCGCCGCTGGTCAATTGAAAACCGGCCAGCCCGGCTTCTTTCGTGTCAGACCCCATGTAAGCCGCTATCTCTTCAAACGAAGTGTTCTGCTTCTCCCAATCGAAGAGATTGGCCGGGGCGACACTTGCCTGCGTCCAGTTCTTCAGCGGGTTCGTCTCCCAGAACTGAACTAGACGGTCAGGCTGCGTGTAAGGCAGCGGTCGAATCAGCACGGCGTTGACTACGCTGAAGATTGCCGCGTTAGCTCCGATGCCGAGCGCAAGCGTCAACACGGCGATGGCTGTGAAAGCAGGTTCTTTGATTAGCGCGCGAATGCCATATTTCAGGTCTTGTAGCAATGTCTCCATGTTTGACTTCCTTTACTCAGCCCCGTAGGGGCGACCTGTCTATAGCAGCGCAATACAAAATGATTTCGTAGCTCCGTAGGAGCAACCTCTGAATCATCAGTCGCTCCTACGGAGTTACGAAATATGGTTCTATAGACAGGTCTCCCCTACGGGGCTAAGTCTGAATTGTTAAACGAAAAGATCACTCGCTCAACTATCGCTTTCAAGAAATGATCGGAGCGTTGGCAGGTGATTTGAATTTGAAATCGGGCCTCGCTCCCAGGCACACGCATAAATATTATTTGCTTTAAGCCTCTTTGTACAGCCACGCTCCTGCTACCGCCCCGATAGCCGCTTCAAACAGACCCCATACAACCGCGATCAAAGAGATGCCAATGGGAAACAATCCAATGGCGCTATCTGCAATCCCGCCATGCACGAAGATCAGAAACCAGACGATCAGCCCCGCAATAATTGCCGTCTTCGGGCCTGAGCCGAGGCGCGTTCTTATCGCCGCATAAAGCCCTACAGTCACGATGCCTGTGATGAATGTCAGTACGACCAGTATCATGATGGATGCGCCGCCCGCTGGCGGAAGATTGATTCTGCGCATCGCTTCTTCGAGGTCTTTGGCAAGCACAACTGCGTTGAGCAGGAACTCGCTGATGTTCATCACAAGCCCCGCCACCAAACCGCCGAGCAGAACTCGGCCTATGTTTATCTTTTCCATGTTCCGCCTCCTGATAAAAGTTTCTGATTACTCGTTAGTGATCGCGGCCAGCTTCTTCTGCAAGAAACGCCGCTCCGGCTCTGAACACGAACAACTCAAAGCCTGACGGAAATTCGCTACAGCTTTTTCAGTCTCGCCGAGTTCGCACCACAACTCGCCGAGCGTGGCAGGCAGCAAGTAGTAATGGCTCAAGGCCGGATGCTCGCTGATCTGTTCCAGCGTGCGAATGCCCGCTTCCGGCCCGCGCCACTTGGCGACAGCCACAGCGCGATTGAGCGCCACTACGGGTGAAGGATTCAAGGCCATGAGTTGATCGTACAGTCGCACTATCTGCGCCCAATCGGTCAGGTCGTAACTGGCTGCCGCCGCGTGGCAGGCCGCGATAGCAGCTTGCAGATGATACGTTGTAAATTCATCTCCCTCGGCTGAACGGTCGAGATGGATGAAGCCTTGATGAATCAAACGCCTGTCCCACAGCTCGCGGTCTTGTTCGCCGAGCAGGAAGAGGTCGCCGCTTTCGCCTACGCGGGCGGGCAGGCGCGCTGCCTGAAAAAACATCAACGCCAACAGCGCGTGGCTTTTTGGCAAGTCGGTCGTCGGATGCCGAACCGCAAGCGAAGACCATGCGCATCGCTTCTTCGCATAGATCAGCGCGCACCAAACTCTCCCCGCGATGCGCCGTGTATCCTTCGTTGAAGAGCAGGTAGAGCACTTCGAGCACAGAGTCCAAACGCGCAGACATTTCAGCAGGCGAGGGAAGCTCGAATGTGATGCCCTCTTCGCGGAGCAGTCTTTTCGCCCGCACCAGCCGTTGCGCGATGGTGGACTCTTTAGCCAAAAATGCGCGCGCGATTTCGCTCACGCCGAATCCGCCGACAGTCTTTAACGTCAGCGCCACATGCCCTTCGCGCGGAAGCGCCGGATGGCAGGCCATAAAAATCATGCTCAATTCGTCATCGAGCGTTTCATCGTGACGGCCTGCCGTGAGATGCTGATTGGCTAACGCTTCTTGCAGAGCGAAGGCGCGGACGAGTTCATCGGATTTCTCGCGCAACGAGACTTCGCGCCGCAGCACATCAAGCGCGCGATTGCGTGCCACCTGTACCAGCCATGCCCGCAGGGTTGTCCGGGATGCCGCGATAGGGCCATAACTGCAGGGCCTTGAGCAAAGCATCCTGCACGACCTCTTCTGCGAGGTCGAGGTGACGCGGGCCGAACACGCGCGTCAAGGTGGAGACCATCTGTCCCGCTTGATGACGAAACAGATGATCCACCAGGCCAGCGACTTTATTTTCTGAATTGGCTGGCATCCGTGCTTCAGTCGAATGAGTAGAGGTCTTCCGTCTCGCGGACTTCGATTCTGCCGCCGAGTTCGAGGCTGGGGCAATCGCGCGACAACTCGACCGCTTCGTCGTAATCTCGCGCGGTGATGATCCAATACCCGCCAATGATCTCTTTGGTTTCGGCGTAGGGGCCATCTGTGACCGTCTGCTCCAGGGCCAACGCCCGTCAAGTTGCGACCCAAATCGTCGCGCAGTTTTTTGACGCTCACCAGATGGCCTGCTTTCTGTAGCTTCTCGGCCCAGTCATTGTATTTCTGGATGACGGCTTGAATCATTTCGGGACTGAATTCTACCCCTTCCGGTATCTCCTGAGAATGATGCGAGATCAACATATACTGTGGCATCTGTTTATCCTTTCGGTAAAAATAGATTTCGAATCGAGGCCGTGTTATTTCCGCCTCTAGACTTATAAACGAACGAGCATAGAAAAAAACGACACGAGCCTGAAATTTATTTTTAACACCGTCAAATATCGAACTGGAATGACAGACCTTTCCGTATAATGATAGAAGTAGTTCGCAATACAAGGCCATAAAATAAGCGACATATAAAGGAGTTATGCGCATGCCACGTAAGAAGACTAGCAGACAAAAACCTCAGGCGGACGACGCCCCGGTTGAATCCTCTTCCCCAAAAACGACGCGCGCTCCGGCTTCAAAGCGGCGCGGTAAAGCGCCTGCCAAAACTACGGAAGAAAAAATTAAACGTAAGCTCGATGCCGTACCTGATCGCATTGATATTCGAGACTGGTTTTATCAACCGCTTCTTAGCCCCTTGCCCGATCAGGTGGTAAATATAGACCTTGTGCCTGAGATCCTGGATCAGGGTAGGGAAGGCGCTTGCACGGGTTTCGCGCTGGCTGCCGTCATCAATTATCACCTTGCCCATCGCAATTTGATTAATGCGCGCAATCGCGAGCGGGCAGTTAGCCCGCGCATGATTTATGAGATGGCCCGCCGATATGACGAATGGCCCGGAGAAGGTTATGAAGGCTCAAGCGCGCGCGGCGCTATGAAGGGATGGGTAGCTCATGGCGTATGCAGACGCTTTTCCTGGCCGGATGAATTGCATGGCCCGGAACATTTTTCTTATGACCTCTCTGACGAAGCTCAGCACACGCCGGGCGGGGCTTATTATCGCGTGATGCACACTAACCTCCGCGACATGCACGCGGCTCTTAATGAGACCGGCATACTCTATGCGACTATAATGGTGCACGAGGGCTGGCGGAGCCGGGGCCCGATGAGACAACTATTAATTACGTTCTATCCGACAGTCTACTCCAAAGAAACATCCCGGTAATCACTCGCAAAGGGCGCGCCGATAGCGGCCACGCAATTGCAATCGTCGGCTACACGTATGACGGGTTTATAATTCAGAACTCGTGGGGAGAAACATGGGGCAGCGGAGGCTTTGCTCTGCTCCCTTATGAAGACTGGATGTTGCATGCAACAGATTGCTGGGCGGCGCAGTTAGGTGTTCCTATCAGCTTCGACATGTGGACAAAACAAGGGGCCGCCGATACGACTGCCGGTCTTCAGCGCGCCAGCCACACCGTTCCGCTTAATGAAATTCGGCCCTATGTGGTTGACATAGGTAATAACGGACTACTCTCTCAGTCTGGAAACTACTGGACTACGGAAGAAGACCTTGTGCGGCTTTTCGAGTCTATCAGAGAAACCACCAAAGACTGGAAGAAGCATCGCATCATGCTCTATCTGCATGGCGGCCTCAATAATGAGCTTGCTGTAGCCCGTCGCATCGTCGCGTTCCGAGATGTTTGTCTGGAGAATGAGATTTATCCTGTCCATATCATGTGGGAAACCGGATTCTGGGAATCGCTAAAGGCCAGCATACTCGATCTTATTCACCAATAAGGATGAAAGGTCGGGGGCTGACTGGCTTAAGAAACTTCGAGAAGGCATTGTGGAAGCAAAAGACCGAACTGTTGAAATTACCGCGGCGGCTCCGGGGACGGCGCTCTGGAATGAGATGAAAGAAAACGCGCGCCTTGCTTCTGATTAGCGAAGGCGGTATGAAATTGCTCACTCAAAAAGCCCAGCAGGCGATGGCGGCTTTGAATCCGACACAGAAGAAAAACTGGGAGTTGCACTTAGTCGGCACACAGCGCAGGAAGCATATTCGCGGCATATGCCATAAAGATGCTTATGGAACTCGGCACAAATTTTAAATCGCTCCAATTTATGGCGCCCGCGATTAACATGGACTTGTTCAAAAAGTTTCTGATGTCGCACATCCTCAACGGAGAATGTCCGCTTCCGACTATGTATGTACTGAGCGATGTGGGCGAACGCGACGATACGGTTGGGCCTTACGGAAAGTCTTTGCTGTATCTGGTAAGTAACGCATTTGAAGGTAAGCGCGAAGCGCCTATCCTCGGCATGGAGCGTTTTATCAGTTCTGATAGCCAGGACCCGAACAAAGAGTTGGTGGACAAGGAGTGGAGTCGTTATTCAAAAAGAAAGTCAATGGCTGGCCGAGCCTTGTCAAGTCAGGCGAAGGCTCAAGCGCGACGCTAATATCTCCGAGCCTATCTCGAAGCGAAACGCATGGCGGATTCGATAACGATGAGTACACACTGAATTCTGTGCTTTACCGTATACTGGAAGACAAGCCTAAGCGTCCATTCACGCTCCGCGATTTGCAGTACTGAGTGAGCAGGGCCATTCAGTTCAACTGAATGTTCCGGCGTGGCAATCGCACCGGAGTTATGATATACCTTGCGCCCTGGCAACAGGGGGGTTGATATGGATTCCTGGTATCTGAGCAATCTGGTATGCCCGCGCGATCATCTTGAATTGCAGCAACAAAACGATAATCTATCCTGTTCAGCAGGCCATGCTTACCCGATTGTGGAAGAAGTTCCCGTCATGCTTTTGGGTGATGAGAAACAAACAATAAACATCGCCGAGGCATCGCTTAAACGAGCTAGAGACAAGAGCGGAATTGATGATCGAATGCCGCACTTTTATTTGGAGTCTCTGGGCATCAGTGAAGAAGAAAAGAAAGGCATAGTCAATCTTGCTCTTAAAGGAGATGGCAAAATTGATTCAGTAGTGGCTTACCTCATCGGAGCAACAAATGGAAATATGTATAACCATCTGGTTGGGAATTTAAACTCTTATCCCATTCCTGATTTACGTCTTCCAGGGGGCGATGGCCAGTCCTTCTTAGACCTCGGTTGCAGTTGGGGCAGGTGGTGCATCGCTGCGGCACGAAAAGGATATACTGCTGTCGGGATTGATCCGTCACTGGGAGCCATTATGGCCGCGAGAAGAGTGAGCAAATCATTGGGGCTGCCGATCAAGTATCTAGTGGCTGATGCCAGATACTTACCTTTCCGTTCACAAAGTTTCGATACTGTTTTTTCTTACAGTGTATTACAACATTTAAGTAGAGAGAATGTGGGGCTGGTATTACCCGAAGTTGGGCGAATTTTAAAACTGAGAGGAATAAGTCTAATCCAGATGCCTACACCTTTCGGCCTGCGATGCCTGTATCACCAGGCAAGAAGGCGATTCAGGGAGGCAAAAGGGTTTGAGGTCAGGTATTGGAGCATACCGGCCTTAAAGAAATTATTTTCGAGCACTGTTGGCAAAACAGAGATAACGGTAGATTGTTATTTTGGCATCGGCTTGCAAAAAGTTGATTCTGACCTCATGCCCCTAAAGCTAAAACTTGTTTTAACCGCGTCTGAATTACTGCGTAATATAAGTCGCTTTGTGCCACCGCTGAAATACCTGGCAGATAGTGTTTATGTTAAAGCAGGCAAATGATGGATTCACCTGCACGTTCATAATAGGACAAACAATACCACGGCCCAGATCACGACGAAAGAATTAAGTACATCGAGCGCCACCCGTTTTTCGTGAAGAGATAAAGGGTGTCAAGAGGTTTCTTGAGAGTGAAGATATCGGAAATGGATAGACTGGTGCTGGCACGCTTGCGCGTAGGATTGAACTTCTCTGCTCGCGGCAGCGCGGAGCACTTCATCGCCTCCTGTAGCGTTGCTGCGGTGTCATTTCGATTTGCTGCCGTCCTCCGGTTTTTCCTCGGTCTCAGGGTTATCTTTTTGGCTCTGCCGCAGCGCGGGATAATCTTTTTCTAACTTTCTGAAGATATACTCCGTTTCGGGTGTCCTTTTCAGCCTTTTAAGCACGGGCTTCGAGTAAGGCTTTCGTTGATCCGTCATGGCGTGGCCTCCGTAAAATCTATGCGTCTTGGTTAATAGTCAGAACCTCGGCATTGGGGACGGGCATTATGCTATCACACAAATTCAAATGTAACAATGATCATATTAGTTGAACATGTCCGATGTTGACAATCTGGCACTTGATTTCTTCGGACGCGGATCGAACTTCTCGCTTTACTCGTGCTTCACTTTTTCGATTCTCTGGCAAATCGCTTTTCGTCTCTGCGCGTCACCCATTCGCTCGTAGAGTCTGCTGTTCGTCAGAGTCTCGATTGATTTCTTTATTGCCTCTTCTGTGGCAGCAACTCGCTTTTGAAAATCTTCTGGGCTTTCGCCTTTATCTCTCTCAAGCGGCTTGTCGCTCTGGCCCTGTCGCTTCTTAAATGCGGCGTCGCTCTTCGTCCGTTTTCTGTTCGAGCCTGGGCGTCTCGATTCTTAACCGCTTCAATTCCGGAATCGAGCCGAGCGCAGAAAGCGAGTCGTCTTTCTTTTTGTAGGTGTTAACACCGACACCGAAGATAGAGGGAATCAGGTGCTTAGTGAGTTAGCGGTTTTTAAACGCGAGGAAATTCGATTATCAACGGTTAAAATTAATGGTGCCGAAGGGGGGACTCGAACCCCCACGGGTTGCCCCATACGCCCCTCAAACGTACGTGTCTACCAGTTCCACCACTTCGGCACGTTCGGAAGTCAAACTATATTATCAATCAACTACGGCTGCCTATTAGCGTTCGGCTTTCGGAGCCTCTTGCTTCGCAGCCTCCGCAGGAGCGACAGGAACTGCTGCGGGCTGATCCGTTGCAGCAGGCGGCGTCTGATCAGGAGCGGGCTGAACCGGCGTGGGCGCTGGCGCAGCCGGAGCCTCTTCGGATGTGGTTACGCCTTCACCGACCGAACGCTCTTCAAACAATCCCGGTATCGAGAACAGAAACGCCGTCAAAAAGAAAATTATCGCCGCCGTGATCGTTATCTTAGCCATCACGGTCTGTGTGCCGCGCGGCCCGAATGCTGCCGAGTTCGCGCCGCCACCGAAGACCTGCGCCGCATCGGATTTGCCCGGCTGCAAGAGCACGAACATTATCAAAACGAAGCAAGACAGAATATAAAGCGTGAGTAAAATGTAATGTATCACTTATTTGATTCCTACCTGTTATCTTTGTAATTCACAATCCGCGCAAACGAATCGGCCTCAAGACTTGCGCCGCCAACCAGCGCGCCGTCAATATCGGCCTCGTTCATCAAGGCCGCGATGTTATCCGGCTTTACGCTCCCGCCGTAAAGGATTCTTACGCTATCGGCCACCGTTTCACCAAACATCTCTCGGACGCGGGAACGGATGAAGGCGTGCATTTGCTGGGCCGTTTCTGGCGTTGCTGTTCGCCCGGTGCCGATTGCCCATACAGGCTCGTAAGCGATTATGATACGAGACGCTTCTGGCACTGTCAAGTTGCGCAACCCGCCGCCTATCTGCTCTGCTACGACTGCTTCGGCGCGTCCCCCGTCTCGCTCTTCCAATCGCTCGCCGACGCAGCATATCACCCCAAGCCCTGCGCTGAAAGCAGCGCGAATCTTCTTGTTGACCGTCTCGTCCGTCTCGCAGTAATACTGCCGCCGCTCGGAATGTCCTATGATAGACAAGCGCGCGCCCGCATCGAAAATCATCATCGCAGAGACTTCGCCCGTGAACGCGCCCGGCCCCGATTCAGCCGCTACATCCTGCGCGGCTACTTCGATGTTCGAGCCTTCAAGTCTGTCGGCAACCGGCTTGATCGCAGTAAAGACAGGGGCAACGACTATCTGGCAATGCGTTGAAGCGACAACTAGCGGTTTCAGCGCCTGAACGAATTCCAGAGCTTCTGAAATCGTCTTATACATTTTCCAGTTTCCGGCAATGAGCGGTCTTCGCATATTTTTCTCACAGATCATCGGCAAGTGGTCACTGCTTGGGTTGCGCCTGCGTTCGGGCGATGGCAATGTACATCGTATTTGCCTGCGGATTTTTTCTCACTTCTATTTTCGCTTCGTTGTCATTGCCCTTCTTCAAAGTCCAGCTAGAAAGCTCAACATCCTTAAGCTTGTCGCTAACCGTCCATCCGTTGCTTTTAACGGCCTTATCGTAAAACGCCACAATCTTGTCCATCGTGTCGCCCGTTTCAAGCACCATTGACAACGTGTCCTGTCCTTGAATAGGGCCGTATTGCATGTTTACCCTGTTAGCCAGCGGATAACTTGGAAGGTCTTTGATCTGACCCGTAACCTGATCGAGGAAAGGAGGCATCCTGAACTTTTCAGGCTGAGATGGCTGAGGCTGCGCCTGACCGCTTGCCGGTTGGCTTCCGCTGCCGGGGGCGTTGGCAAGCACGCTCGGTTGCTCGTTATTGTTTTGATTCTGGCTTCCTTTAGCCTGATTGGTATTTATGCTGCTATAAGCGGGCTTACGCGGCCCGCATGCCATTACGCCAATGCTCATTACAAAAACTAAAAAAGCACAAACCGACTTCATTTGATTCTCCAATTCTAATGCGCCTTGTATCTGGTTATTTGTCTGTCAGAGCGGCTACGCCCGGCAGTGTATCACCCGCCAAAAACTCAAGCGACGCGCCGCCGCCGGTCGAGACATGCGTTATGCGGTCGGCTACTCCCGCCTCTGTAATCGCAGCGACCGAATCGCCTCCTCCGACAATCGTGGTCGCATCTGCCGACGCAACAGCCTGAGCGATTGCGCGCGTGCCTTGATCGAACGGCGGATGCTCGAACATGCCCATCGGCCCGTTCCAAACAATCGTCTTTGCGCTCGCAATCTTTTCCGAAAATTCTCTGACCGCATCAGGCCCAATGTCGAGGCCCGCTTCTTCCGAGCGGATCTCTGCCACAGAGCAGACTCGCGGCTTTACCGATTGCGGGTCGCTATCCCACGCGCTTTTGTCAACGACCACATTGTCTGATGGGAGCAAGAGCGCCACATTGCGCTCAATTGCTCTGGCAAGCAAGTCGCGCGCGAGTTCGAGCCTGTCATCTTCGACGAGCGACCGACCTGTTTCCACGCCTTGAGATTTCAAGAACGTGTAAGCCATCGCGCCGCCGATCAAGATTGCATCTGCGGACTTCGAGAGATTTTCGATCACGGCAATCTTGTCTGACACTTTCGCGCCGCCCAGTATCACCACGAACGGACGGTCAGGGCTTTCGAGCACCTTGCCCAGATAGCGCAATTCTTTCTCCATCAAAAAACCTGCGGCAGATTTTTCAACGTAGTGTGTGATGCCTTCCGTTGATGCGTGAGCGCGATGAGCAGTGCCGAACGCATCGTTGACGTACATGTCTGCGAGGCTTGCAAGCTGCTTCGCATATTCCGGGTCGTTCTTCTCTTCGCCCTCGTGGAAGCGAACGTTTTCAAGCATCAACGCGCTGCCCGGCTCAAGCCTGTCAACCATCGCGCGCACCTCATCGCCTACGCTATCGGGCGCGAGCGGCACTTCTTTTCCAAGCAACTCGGAGAGCCGTCTGACGGCTGGCTTAAGCGAATACTTCATATCAGGCTTGCCCTTTGGCCTGCCGAGATGCGACGCCAGTATCAATCGCGCGCCGTGATCGAGCGCGTAAATGATACTTGGAAGCGCCGCGCGTATTCGATTGTCATCCGTGACGTTGCCGTTTTCGTCGAGCGGAACGTTGAAGTCAACGCGCATGAACACGCGCTTGCCTTCGAGGTCTAAGTCTGTGATTGAAAGTTTCATATAAGTAGTGACGAGCGACGAAATCTTAGAGTCCTTGCTCCACGACGTAGCGAATGAGGTCTACTACGCGAGAGGAGTAGCCCCACTCGTTGTCATACCACGAGAGCAATTTGACCATGCTGCCTTCGAGCACGCTCGTATACGGCGCATCGAGTATGGATGAGTGCGAGTTCTTGCGGAAGTCAACCGAGACCAGAGGCTCTTCCGAATATTGAAGGAGTCCGCGCATCGGGCCGTCTGCGGCTTTCTTCATCGCGGCGTTCACTTCATCTTTAGACGTAGGCTTTTCGACTTCGGCAACAAGGTCGACAATCGAAACGTTTGGCGTAGGCACGCGGAGCGATATGCCATCGAGTTTTCCTTTGAGTTCCGGCAGAACCAACCCTATAGCTTTTGCAGCGCCCGTTGAAGTCGGAATGATCGAGAGCGCAGCCGCGCGCGCGCGACGAAGGTCTTTGTGCGGAAGATCCAACAACTGCTGATCGTTAGTGTAAGAGTGCACAGTAGTCATCAAACCTCTTTTGATCGTGAAATTGTCGTGAAGAACCTTCGCAATCGGAGCAAGGCAGTTCGTCGTGCATGAAGCGTTCGAGATGACGTGATGCTCTTTCGGGTTGTAGCTCGCTTCGTTTACGCCTAAAACGATTGTCACGTCTTCGTTTGTGGCAGGAGCCGAGATGATGACTTTCTTGACGGAATCGTGCAGGTGTTTTGCAGCGTCTGCGCGTTTGGTGAACAGGCCTGTTGATTCGACTATGATTTCAGCGCCGACCGATGCCCAATCAATCTTGCCGGGGTCGCGCTCGGAAAAAACATGGAACTCGTCGCCATCAACGACTATGCTGTTTTCAGTAGCTTTGATGTCGGCTTTGAGATTGCCGAGCACCGAATCGTATTTGAGCAGATGTGCGAGCGTTTTCGTGTCTGTGATGTCGTTGACCGCGACGAAATCGAAATCTTTGCTTCCCATTGCCGCGCGAAAGATGTTTCTTCCGATGCGACCGAACCCGTTAATACCAATTTTTATTCCCATCCTTATAGAGCCTCCAATCTATTATTTATGAATTGCGCGCGCTTCATGCCTGCGAAAACCGTCGCAAGCGTAACTAGCGAGGTTATCGAATGAAGCAAATGGTTGTCAACCTCGTGTGCGGGGCTTGCGGTTGCCGGTTGGTAGCGATTCGTTAATCGCTTTGGTGTTTTAAACTGTCGATCTGGTGTGGTTTTCTTATTTGACTTATAGGACTCTATTACGTACGCTTACTTGTACAAGTTTTAATACCGTGAGTTTTTGGGAGCTTATCATGCAAAGGGTTGTTTTAGATCAGGACGTAAAACCGATCTCGGAATTTCGCGCCAACGCAGCTTCGCTCGTTCAACAAGTACAACGCACCAACGCCCGCTCGTTATTACTCAACAGGGCAGGAGCGCAGCCGTATTGCTTGATGTCTCTGAGTACGAAAAACTGCTCGCGCAGCTTGAACTATTGCAAGATATTCACACGGCTGAAACCCAGATAGATGACGGACAAGCAATTTCTCATGCTGCCGCGCGCAAGAAGGCTCTGAGGCGACTGGACAAATGAAGATCGTCTGGTCTCCGCTCGCGCTCGAAAGAGTCAATGATATTGCCGACTACATAGCAGAAACCAGCGTGGAGGCGGCAAAGGTTTGGCTGATCGATATTTTTGGCGCTGTGGATAGACTGCAAGAATTTCCTGAATCCGGCAGAGTCGTTCCCGAAGTGAAACAACCGAATATACGAGAGCTTGTTTTCAAGAACTACCGTGTAATCTATCGCGTAGAACGCAAACAGGTATCCATCCTTACGGTTCGACATGGCAAGTAGCGATTGCCGCTGAAAGAGATCAGATAAGCCATACAATAAATTTTTTCTTTGCATAACGCAGCGCATCCACACAAACAGACTTCACGATTGAGCCGCGAGGATGGTAAATTGAATGGTTAACAAGAAAGGGTAAAAAGAGCCACGCTCTCATCGGATGAAACTCAGGATACTACACCACGATCATTGTTTTGATGGATTCGCTTCAGCCGCTGTCTTTTCTCGCTTCTTCAATGAAAAGATGATGCGAGAGGCTGAAATTGCTTATACGGGACTGGCCCACAAGCCCAACCAGAAACTCATCGAAGAAGAATTATTTGACGGCGACCAGAACGCGATAGTTGATTTCAAATACAGCCCGTCGCCCAGGCTTACATGGTGGTTCGATCATCACCAGAGCGCTTTCCTTTCGCCAGAAGACGAAACACAATATCGCACAGGAACATGGCCCACGAAGTTCTACGACCCGGATTATAAGTCATGCACGAAGTTCATCGCGGACACGGTCGCTCGAAAGTATGGCTTTGCGCCCGAAGACCTCGCGGAGTTGATTCACTGGGCAGACATAATTGACGGCGCGCAGTACGACACGGCAAAGATTGCCGTCGAACTCGCTTCTCCCGCGCTCAAACTGATGCTTGTGATCGAAGCGAGCCGCGATAAAAACGTGATGGAAAAGATTATTCAAGGGATGCAGTCGCGCTCGCTTCAAGACCTCATAGCCGACCCTGCGATTTCTGCGGCGTTCCGCCCGCTTTACGAGCGCCACGTTAATACCATAGACCTTATCGCCAATGCAGCAGAGTACGAGCGCGGAGTCGTTTACTTTGATCTGAGCCGGGAAGACGCCGAAGGCTACAGCAAATTCATTCCCTATTACCTGTTTCCTGAATGCGTCTATTCGGTCGGCGTGAGCCTCTCGCCTTCGCGATCAAAAGTCTCGGTGGGATTCAATCCCTGGAGCCCGACGCCGCGCCGCCATAACCTGGCTTCGATATGCGAGCGATACGATGGCGGCGGCCACGCGGTTGTCGGCGCTATATCTTTCCGACCCGATCAGATTGAACTCGCGCGAGAAACTGCGAAAGTCATCGCGGCAGAACTGCGCTCATAAATGTTTTAACAGCATCACAAATCCGGCAGTTCGATTTTGCTGCCTTTTATGAAAGCAGACTGCATAAGGCCTCCGCTATCGGCTGCCAATTCCTTAACCAGATTTTCAACCTTCTCCATGTGTGTTTTGTTTGCGGCACTATTTGCCGCCGTCGAACTGCTATTGAACCAGAGCTTGAATTTCTTCGAGTCTGATTTGCGAGAATTAACTATTAGCTTTATCACCTCCGGCTCTGGATTTTCGTCCGAACCGTTGCCACAGAAAACGTAATTGTCTGCTGTAACGGCTTTGCAAAAATTTTTGTGGATATTAGCTATCGCGCCGTGATGCTGAACCTTGAGCACCTCAACGTGTATGCGCCCGCTAGAGTCGAGCTTTCCGTAATGGTTCAATCCTTTCAAGATGTCATCGGCATGGCCATCGCCAGTCAGGATAATTCTTTTTCCATTCTCCTCGACCAGCAACATAAGCGATGCGAGGTTTGGTGGCGTCACGTCAGCGCGGTTACCGAATTGCTCCGCCTGGGCAAGTATAGAATTAAGGAACCCGCTAACTTCGCTCGTTCCCAGCTTCTCCTTATCGGCTTTTGCCTTTGCCTGAAGCTCTTTGAGCTTTTTGCCATTGGCTTCGAGCCACTTATTCCAGTCTTCTTTGAGTTTATCCAAATCTTTGCTATCCGGCCCGATGATGAAGACATTCATTGCGCCGACCTTTACCGGCGTCTTCGATTCTCGGACAAGCATTAGCTTGCCCTTTGACGGCGGGTTCAGCGCTATATTGAGTTGGTCTGCGCTGACGCGGCGCGAGAGGTTGATGGCCTGGGGTATGCTCGTTGAGAGCCTCTGGTTTTCTTCCGCGCTTTTCTTGACATCCTTTGTTATCGCTCCGGATAGAGCTATCGCAGTCGCAGCGAGCATGTTTTCTATGGGGCCGGAGTTTTTGCCGATTTGTTCGTGAAAAGCGTTATGCCAGATGGATGCTATTTCAGGCGGGCGCAAAACGGTCGGCTCTTTATGATTCGGATTGTTGTTCTGCTTCTGGAAATCATGCACGCGCCACGCGACCAGATCATCCATCATCTTCAAGACGCCAGAGATGTGGTCTGCGTCTATGTGCGAAACGTAAACCACGTCGAGTTTCTCGCCACTTTCTCGAAGCTCATTAAGCGAGGGCGAAACATGCTTCGTGTAGGAATTGCTCATGCCGCCGTCAATCAATATTCGCTTTCCGTCCGCGCCAGTCAAAAGAAGGCAATCGCCCTCGTCTGATTGAAAAACTGTCAGTTTCATTTTTTGACCTCCTTTCGCTTTTTGACATTCTTTCGCTTTTTGACATCCTTTCGCTTATTGATCTTACTCGCTTCATCCAAACAGGCCACTGGGTCTATTCTTCCGTACCCTGCATCGTTCGCCCAATTGAAATCTGCTCCCGGCAATGGCCGTGCAGTGCGCTGTATGATTCCTTCAATCTGCGCGGCTGTGAGATTCGGTTCGATTGCGAGCATCAGTCCCGCAACCCCTGCGACATAAGGACTCGCCATGCTTGTTCCCGACATTGAAACCCAGAGGTCGTCCGGCCCTGCAAAACCTTTGGCCGCCACTATGTTTGTTCCTGGCGCGGCAGTATCAGGCTTGAAGCGGCCATCGCGCGTAGGCCCTTGACTGCTCGTTATGCTGATGCGTTCAGCCGCGTCGTCCAGATTTGCTACCGATATAATTCGTTGCCCGCAGGCAAGCGAGCTTACAGAGGTGTTATCCACATTCGAGCGCTCGGAAAAGAAGGAAGGGAATCTCCAGGCTGCCTTGTCTCCGACGCGGCCAAGCTCGCGCGGGTCGTCGCGCTCTATCCATCCGTGAAATCTGCCATCGCGCACCTCTAATCCGTGAAGTCGCACGGTCCATTGCCCTGCGCGCACGCCGACCGCCCCATGTTCCGTAAAGAATGGACTGAGATAAACGGATATGTAGTTGCTCCCGTTAGCCGGATGATACAGTTCGTTGTAAATGCTTATGAAGCTCTTATCGTTTAACTGAAAGTTTTCAATATACTCAAGCGGGTTAACTGACTTTATCCAATCCATCCCGGGCGGGCGGATCGAAATTACGAACCTGTCCTGAGGACTGTACCAGATTTCAAGCTCGTTTTCGGAAAGGTCGGCGACTCCGTTACCTACGACGAGCCATTCGATGTCCGTGTTTAACCCTCGCGCGGCAATGCGACCACTTGTGTGAATGCGGCCCATGACAAAGCCTACATCCCCCTCAAAAGCGGCTTTCTCCTGACCCGCGTTTCCGACTGCCACAGACACGCAACGACCGGGAACGGAAAGAGCCGCCTCGATCCAACGACTGACGGCGCTGCTGGCATCGTGCGCGTGTCCGTTTGTGCCCAGACTGATATTGATTGAACAGGAATTGTGCGCTTCTCTTTTTCGGATAACTCCTTTGCAACAGCAAACAGGTAATCAACAGCGTGAGCTATGCGCGTAGAATCATAAAAAGAGCTTCGACGCTTTTCGTCATCCGCTGTCAAAGATATGAGCACGGCGGCGATTTGTGCGTTATGGCAGATTCCGCGATTACCAGCCGCAATGCTTGCCACATGCGTACCGTGAGACTCTTCATTCATCTGCGATTGCTTCTCGATTTCCTGCGCGGGCACGCCTATCTTTGGCGCATTTGCTATCGCTTGATTCAGATGTTCTTGTCGGAACTCTGCCCCATAGTTGAATCCGCTATCATAATGCTTTGGGTTTTCGAGCATGCGGACTGGGCCGAGCATCGCCGCCCTGATCCCATATTCGCACGAACCTTGTTTGCCCTTGTTTATCGAGGAAGTCCGGGTGAGCAAAATCGAATCCCTGAACATCTATTATTCCTATCAGCACGCCTGCGCCGCCGCGATGCTTATGACTTGACTCCATGCGGCGAGTTGATGCATACGGGGCGCTCACTTTATCCGGAGAGATTAAAGGCGCTGGTGCGGCGAGCGCTTCTCCCATTTCGATATAGGTTACTCTCTCGTCGTTGACCAGTTTTTTCAGATCCGCGAGTGAAACAGTTCCCGTCGCAAGAGTCCCTTTTCGCGGGAAGGGAACTGTTTCTGTGGGCAGCTTCCGATCAGTATCAGCGACATCAGATGTTTCTATAAACACGTTAGTCAAAACATCATCTGACAGTTTTTCCAGATGCCCTCTTTTTGCCGATTTGGGCAACATCTGTTGGGTAACCGGCACATCCTCATTGCCGCGAACTTTGGGAATCTCTTTCAGGACTTTTTTGCTGACGACGGCAACCGCAGCGCTTTGCTCTGCCCTGATCGTGTTCACCTTCGTGCTACAGTTGGCAATCATGCGAAGCTTGGGTTGCAGCTTCCGGCTCATAGGCCCGATCTTGGAAGCTCCGGTTTTTGGCATAATGTTCTCCTTTTTAGAGAGCTGTGTCTGGATGCGCGGCGTGTGGTGTTGGTCACGCGGTGCAGTATAGTAAAACACTTTACCCATGCCGACAACCTTTAGTTGCGACGTCCAACCCCATTCATGTTTATTATGACTAAACCGGCGGATATATTTCAGAGCCGAGGTCTGGGCGAGCGCGCGTGCCCCACGGAATTGTTACGGGGCACGCATTGTTTGAGAAGTTGTTAAAGCAGATTCATAGGCACAGGGTTCTGCGGGTCTTTATAGTCGTAGAAGCCGCGACCGCTCTTGCGCCCGTACAGCCCCGCCAGCACCATTCGCTTTAACAGCGGCGGCGGAGCGAATCGCTTCTCTTTGAACTCGTCGAACATTATGTTGGCGATGTAGTAAGTCGTATCAAGCCCTACGAAATCATTGAGCGTGAGCGGCCCCATCGGATAACCGCAGCCGAGCTTCATCGCATTGTCTATGTCAACGATTGAGCCTGCGCCTTCTTCCAGCGCGCGAATCGAATCGAGCAGATAAGGCACGAGCAGGCGATTGACTATGAAGCCCGTGCGGTCGGAAGTCTGGACGGGGACTTTGCCTATCTCGCGGGCAAACTCTGTCGCCGTTGTGAAGACTTCGGGATCGGTAAGAATCGTGCGAACTATTTCAACGAGCTTCATCACGGGCACAGGGTTGAAGAAGTGCATGCCGATAAAGCGGCGCTGTCTTTCAGCACTTGTTGCCGTCATCATCTGCGTGATTGAGAGGCTCGAAGTATTCGATGCGAAGATCGTTTCCGGTTTGCAAATCTGATCGAGCCGCGAATAAGTGCGATTCTTTTCATCGAGGTTTTCAATTATCGCTTCGATGATCAGGTCGGCATCAGCCGCGTCTTCCAGCCGAGTAGCGCCGCTGAGTCGCGCGAGAGTCTTTTCTTTATCATCTGCGGTGAGCTTGCCTTTTTCGACCATCTTGCCGAGTTGTTTAGCTATGCCGGACAGTCCTCTACTTAAAAATTCTTCTGAAACTTCGATCACAGTCACATCGCGGCCTGCTTGAGCGCAGACCTGAGCAATGCCCGCGCCCATCAACCCGCAGCCAAGCACCGCAACTTTATTGATTGCCATATTGTCTACCTCCATCTGATATGAATTTTATTCTTCCCGGAAACGGGTAGGTTATTATTTCAAGAGAGATTCTTCAACCGGTAAACGCATTTTTGAGGCGGATGGCTGATTGGTTATCAGGTTCTTTTTCCATCTTGATTAATTCATATTGTTCGGCCTCTTTGATTAATGCTTCTTCTTCGCTTTCGATTTTCTCCCAGTCTTTTTGGCTTCATCTGATTGAATCGTTCAATGATCTCTTTTTGCCGGACTAAAAGATTCATCAATCGCTGTCTAAGCGTATCCATCTGGTCTTCGATGTTCGGAAAATCCTTTAACAGATTGATTCCGTGCTCGGCTGCTTCGAGCGCCATTTTAGCCTCAACTTTTTCATCTCTCCTGTTCAGGATTGGTATGAACAAGTTGATGGAATCAATCAACGATTTGTTAGCTTCGTTAGCTTGATCAACATAACCCTTAATGTTTAGCTGAGGATTCCTCGCAAGGTTGGCAAGTTTGAGTTCAGGCCCGTCATAGTTGCGGAAGGCGGCAACAAACGAGATCAATGTCGCGGCGAGGCAGATGATTTGAAGCGCGCGCCACACTCCGGCGGTTTCTCTTTCGTCGGGCCGTTTGTAAGGAATGATAAAGGCGAGCGCTATGCCTGAAAGCAATCCGCCGATGTGCGCGGCGTTGTCAACGATTCTTACTATGAATCCGAAAGCCAGGTTGATAATGATGACAGGTATGATTCGACGCTTGATGTCTTTGCTCAAGAACTCCGGCAATTCCTTCCTGTACTTGAAAGCGAAGGTTGCCATCACGCCGAACAGTCCAAAGATTGAACCCGACGCCCCGGCAGATGTTGCCTCGGGATTGAAATAATAGCTTGCCATCGAAGATACGAGCCCGGTCACGATGTAGAGAACCACAAATCGAGCAGAGCCATAAATGCGCTCTATCTCTTGCCCGATTATCAGGAGCGCATAATTGTTAAACAGCAGATGCAGGAATCCGATATGTAGAAAAGTTGATGTGATAAAGCGCCAGTATTCGTGCCCGGTGTTTATCAGCATGTTGTCTTTCGCGCCCATAGCTCTTAAGACCATTATGTCCGCAGACATAGTACTCATACCGCCCGCCAGCCATTCCAGCGCAAAGATTCCCAGGTTTATGCCGATGAAGATCATCGTGAACGGATTCGACCGCGAGAACACCGCGTTAATGAAACGATTCGCGCGGGCCGCTTCCTGTTCGGCGACAATTGCCTCAACGGATTTGTGCCCGCAATAGGTGCAGTCGGGTCTTTCGGCAGGCGTCGGATTGCCACAGGCAGGACAATCTCTGAATGCGGGTTCGTTGCGGATTTTCTCAAGTGTCATCGGCAGAATTAAGAATCAGATCGGAATCATCGGGCTTCGACATTGCAGATTTCGGAGCTGGTTAACATCGAATCATCTCGTCCTACGCACGAGGCCATATTTTTCCAAAACGCTTTCTTCCCAATTGTCATAATCATCAAACGCTTTTCTGCTTCTTCAAAGGCAGACGGTTGCCGCCTGGATCAAAGCCGTTTTGTTCTGTCCTGCTGACTCGAATGCGCTTGCCCGTTTATTGATGAATTCGACGATGCGTTTGCGTATTTCAGTGCTGGGTTCATCAATCTGCGGGATTTTATCAATGTTAGCCGCCGCGCTCTTTAATCGTTCGATTATTTGATGCGATTCTTGTTTCGAGTCGGGCGCTGCGGTTGAATCGTCCCATACATCTTTGCGCATCCTGAATGCGACCCGAAAGAAGTATTACATTTTTACCCTGAGAACTGACTCGTTCAAACTCGGTGTACTCGGCTTGCAATCCGGCCATAGTTTTTGCCTGCCAGCGCGAAGCTTGATGCGAGAACCAGAATGCAGGTGATTGCCACCGCATTCCAACTCAAAGACGCGCGGTTTGTTGCAGGCGCATCAGGCGTGACCACGAATCCCAAACAGGCTCCGGCAATGAAGCCGGTCGCGTGAGCCACATTGTTCATGCTCGGCATCAGGAAGCCGAACAGGAATCCAATCGCTCCCCAGATGAGCATCTGCTTCATTATCGCCTGACCAAAAGACCCGCCCAACTTGTAGCCGTAGACGGTCATCAGACCGATCAATCCAAATATCGCACCGCTTGCGCCCGCGCCGCCGAGATGTTAAAGAAATAAGATGCGACGGCGCTCGTTATGCCTGTCAGCATATAGATGAATATGAATTTCTGAGAGCCATAAAGCTCTTCGACTTGCGGCCCGATTTGGTAGAGGGCCGAACTGTTGAAAAGCAGGTGCATCAGTCCTATGTGGAGAAAATTGAACGTCACCAACCGCCACCATTGCCCTGCTGTCACAGATTGCGGGTAGAGACCTCCGAAGTCGTAGAGCACAAGGCCGGTCGGGCTTTGAAGGAACGCATCGGCTCCGCGCCCGTTATTTACCTGTACCACCGCCATCAACACGAAGAGCAAAATGTTGATCGTGAGAATGATGAAAGAGATGAAAGAAGAACTCTCCGCCACACTGCTCGTTCGTGCTCTTAGCGAGGGAACGGATTCTTTCCCGCAAAGCGGACAGGGGTTGGCCGGTGCTTCGACCAGCGCGCGGCATGCCTGACACATCACTAGTTTTTTTCGATCACCAAACATAGATCAAGCAAGTCATGAAGAAAGTTTAGAACGCTTCAACAATCATGGCAATGCCCTGGCCGCCGCCTATGCACGCCGTCGCAAGACCAAGCTTTTTACCTCGCCGCCGCAGTTCAAGCAACACGGTCAGAACAAGACGAGTGCCCGATGCGCCGAGCGGGTGGCCGAGCGCAATCGCGCCGCCGTTTACATTCGTGCGCTGGCGATCAAGCCCCAACTCCTGCTCGACCGCGAGGTACTGGCCTGCGAACGCTTCGTTCACTTCAACAAGGTCAATGTCGCCGACGGTCAACCCTGCTGCGGCCATCGCCTTCTGCGACGCGGGCACAGGGCCTATGCCCATTATTTCAGGCGGCACACCCGCGACTCCCCACGAAACTATGCGGCCAAGCGGACGCGCTTCAAGCTTGCGCGCGGTCTCCTCGTCTGCGATGACTATCGCCGCCGCGCCGTCAACTATGCCCGAAGCATTGCCCGCCGTGACAAGCCCGTCTTTTGAGAAAGCCGGTTTGAGTTTGGCAAGCCCTTCCATCGTTGTGTCGGGCCGCAGATGATCGTCGCGCTCGAATAGGGTCGTTCCTTTGCGGCCTTTGATTTCGACGGACACTACTTCGTCGGCAAACGCACCGGCTTCCCACGCGGCTGCTGCGCGCTGCTGGCTGAGCAGCGCAAACTCGTCCTGCTTTTCGCGAGAGATTTCAAATTTGCGCGCGAGGTTTTCTGCCGTCTGCGCCATGTAGTAGCCGCAATGCGTATCGAGCAATGCGACCATCAACGAGTCTTCCAGCTTGCCTTCGCCGAGTTTCAGTCCCCATCGCGCTCCGCGAATGACGTGCGGGGCCTGGCTCATTGATTCCATTCCGCCCGCGAGCACTGTCTCTGCTTCGCCGAGTTGAATCATCTGCGCGCCAGAGATGATTGACTGAATCCCTGAGCCGCAAAGACGATTGACCGTCAGCGCCGGTTTGTCAATCGGCACACCGGCTTTCAAAGCGACGTGGCGAGCGCCGTAAATGGCGTCGCCCGAAGTTTGCAAAGCGTTTCCGATGACTGTGTGATCAATCGCATCAGGCGCAACAAGGCTTCGTTCAAGCGCAGCGCGCGCGGCGATAGCTCCCAACTCGTTAGCCGTCAGATCGCGAAGCGCGCCGCCATATTCGCCCATCGGGGTTCGCGCTCCGCCGAGTATCAAAATGTCTTTCGCCATAAATTCTCCAACTCATAATGACTGCATTCTAAATTAACAGAACAGCATCGCTCGTTCAAAGTATAGTGTATGAAAGCGAGTGAGCGTTGAAGATAAAAGTTCAAAATGAATCATTAGTCAATTGACAGTCAACCTACTCCTTAATAGAATGACTCAACTGCGTTTAAGAATAATCACTCTCTTAACGAATGGTTAGGCTGAAGTCATTCAGTGGAGCTTGACCGGAATTTCAGAGTGGAGCTTCAATAATGCAGGCCCCCAATAGACTTCATGCAAAGGCTTGTTGTTTGTAAACACTCAGCGTCTCGTCCCTGCGGCTGAGAAAGCAATCAACAAATGTCCCCCGGATGACGGAAGAATGAGCTTTTGCAAGTGGTCTAACAATACTGACAAAGAAATAAGCGAGCAAAAGGGTTAGCCTGTTCTACAGGTTAGTAATTGTTAATTGAAGCGCACTCGTTGCCCTTCCTGACCGGCCTGAGTAAGGAGATAATGATGAGGAACTTAAACCATTCGCAGCTCACAGGATTATCAAAGCATATCGCACGTATAAGAAGTAATTCTTTGATGATAATTTCGATTATCATTTTACTGTCTTTAGCCGCTATAGCTTTGCCTTTAGCAAGAGTTAAAGTCACGGCTGCCGTTCAACCGCAAAAGGGCGGCGCTGAATCGCAGATAAGCGAAGCGGCACAATTACAAATCAAAGCGCTGATAGAAGAAAAAGAGTCGCGCACGCCAGCGCAACAGAAAATAGATTCACAACTCATTTATGCCAGTAAGATGTTTCGCGGGCAGAGCATCGCCGCAGGGATTTCAACCCTCGAAGTGAATGTCGGACTTGAAAGCGACGGAAGAGTAGTCGTTGACCTAACGGCCTATGCGGTCGATGACAAACTGCTCGCCGGGATCAAGGCAGCCGGGGGCGAAGTCATGATCGTTTCCGCGCCTTATGGCAGCATCCGCGCTAAAGTTCCCATAAATCAGTTAGAGACAATAGCGGGTTTCTCGCAGGTTCGATTCATTCAGCCGGAGCAAAAAGCCATGGTGTCGTCTCGCGCGCATACAGCCGACAGGCAACCAGTCGGATGCAGCCTGCGCAGGCTACGGGTTTTGAAGACGCGCGCAGCGAAGGTGCGCGAACAACTTTCTGACGTATTGAATAACGCCATACTGCCCAACGGCACACTGAGCGTCGGCACTTTCGCCTCCGAAGGCGATACGACGCATCGAGCCTCGACCGCGCGCGGCACATTCAACGTTGACGGAACAGGCATCAAGATCGGCGTCCTCTCGAACGGCGTAGTCAGTCTGGCGGCTTCTCAGGCTCTGGGCGATCTTGGAACTGTAACTGTCCTGGCGGGACAAACCGGTTCTGCAGACGAAGGCACGGCGATGCTTGAGATCATTCACGACATCGCTCCGGGGGCGCAGCTTTTCTTCGCCACCGGGCTGCCGACGATCACTCAATTTGCGCAGAACATCCGCGACCTGCGCACGGCTGGTTGCGACATCATCGTTGATGATCTGGGCTATTTTGTGGAATCGCCGTTTCAGGACGGGCAGGTCGGAACCACGAACACCAACGGCGGCGTTGTGACTCAGGCCGTAAACGATGTCGTAGCCTCCGGCGCGCTCTATTTCTCGTCAGCGGCAAATTCGGGCAACAAGAATGACAACACGTCAGGCACGTGGGAAGGCGATTTCGTCAGCGGCGGTACGCTGGCTCTTATCCCCGGCGGCGGCTTAGTTCATGACTTCGACCCGTCGGCGGCAGTCGCGCAGAATAATCTACTCACCCTCGGCGGCGGAGCAACTTCCCCCGTCAATATTTCTTGGTCAGACCCGCTCGGCGGCTCATCGAACGATTATGACCTGTTCATCTTGAACAACGCGGGAACGACCGTGGTCGCATCTTCGACCAATACTCAGAGCGGCACGCAAGACCCGTATGAACAGACGGGCAGCAACACGACTAACAACCGGGCCGTGATTCGCCAGAAAGCTGGCGCGGCCAATCGCTTCCTCCACCTGAGCACCAACAGAGGACGTTTAAATTTCAGCACCGATGGCGAAACGCACGGCCATGCCTGCGCCACCGGAGGCTACGGCGTGGCTGCGACGCCAGCTTACTCGCCGTTCAACTTCGCGCCACCGCCGGTATTCGGCCCTTACCCCAATTTCTACAGTACAGCGGATAAAGTCGAAACCTTCAGTTCTGACGGCCCGCGCCGAATTTTCTTTAACGCTAATGGAACTGCCATCACTCCCGGCGACTTTTCGTCAACCGGCGGTCAGGTCTTACAGCAACCGCTTATCACGGCTGCCGACGGCGTGGCCGTAACGGGCGTGGGAGGATTCGGGTCGCCGTTCTTCGGAACTTCGGCAGCAGCGCCGCACGCCGCCGCTATCGCGGGACTCATCAAATCGGCAAACCCATCGTTTACGCAGGCGCAAATCAAGACGGCCCTGACCACGACGGCGCTTGATATTGAAGCGGCAGGCACAGACCGCGATTCGGGGTTCGGCACGATCATGCCTTATCCAGCGCTGCAATCACTTGGAGTAACCGGTAAAGCGTTTATCGAATTCGGCTCGGCCACGGCTACAGAAACCTGCTGCAACTTGAACAGCCTGATTGAGCGAGGCGAAGCCGGTTCACTCAACATCGTCTTGAATAATCCGGGATTGTTGAACGCGACGGGCATCACTACGACTCTGGCCACTACAACACCCGGCGTGAACATACTGACCAATATGTCAGCTTACGCAGACCTCGCCGCGACTTCCGGCACAGGGACGAACACAACGCCTTATGCCTTCTCCCTGTCCACGACTGCGGCTGTTGACGTGACGATTAATTTCACCTTGACGGTCAGTTATACGGGCGGTTGGAACGCATCGCAGGTAATCAATTTCACGGTTGAAACGGGCCGTAAATCCATTACCTCGACTATAGACACCACAGCGCCGACGACCAGCACCAGCTTCCCGACGACGGCGACAAACAACCAGACAGCGCGTCTGTTCCGCGCAGACCCGGCCAGCACCTGCGCCGTTCCGCACGCATTCCCCGGAACATCGGGAGCAGGAAACAGGAGGTTCGATTCTTACACCTTGACCAATCCTGCCGGTTCTCCGACGGCCTGTGTCACGGTAACGCTAACGATTGAAAAAGCCGCGACAGACTTTTTACAGGCTGTCGCATATTTGGGCAGCTTTAACCCGGCCAGTTTGGGCACGAACTTCATAGCCGATATTGGAGCCAGTCCCAGTATTGGTTATGCCAAGCCTCTTTCTTTCAATCTTGCCGGGGGCGCGACTGTTGTTATCATCGTAAACGAAACAACAGCCGCTGGCGCGGGAACCAACACGCCATACACATTGAAGGTTCAGGGTATACCGATAACCGCTGCGCCGACGCTGGCAAAGGTCGGTTCGTTCGATGCGATAAACGCTAACGACGGGCGAGTGCTTCTGAAATGGAACTCCACTTTTGAAGTTGAAAACCTCGGCTATAACGTCTACCGCGAAGTCGCAGGCCAGCGCACCAAAGTCAATCCTCAACTCATCGCTGGTTCGGCCCTCATCACCGGAAACACTGTTGCGCTCAGTTCCGGTAAAGGCTACGCCTGGGCCGATCTGCCACAATCAACAGCCTCGGCTCGTTACTTCCTGGAAGCTGTTGACCTCAAAGGCCAGAGCACCTGGACCGGCCCCGTATCGGTCAAGGCTTTCTCAGGCAGCCCCGCTGCTAACCTTGAACAGTCCGCTCTTCTGACTAGAATCGGACTGGCTCAAGCTCAGATGACCATCGGTCAAGGCTCGACTCCGGTCGAGTCCAGAGCGCAGGTCGCGGAGCCTTCCGCCGCCGGACTGCAAATTCAATCCGGCCTCGCCGATCAGGCATCAATCAAGATCGCCGTCAGGCGCGAAGGCTGGTATCGCGTCTCTCAATCTGAGTTGCGCGCGGCTGGCCTTGATCCCAGAGTTGATCCTCGCAACCTCCAACTCTATGTTGATGGCCGGACGGTGCCGATGATCGTCAGCGGCGAGCAGAATGGAAGACTCGATTCAATCGAGTTCTACGCCGTCGGCCTCGACAGCGCAGCCACAGACGCTCACGTCTACTGGCTGGCAGCAACGACGCAACCCGGCACTCGCATCAAGGCGGTAAAAGCGAGTGGCGGAACCGCGACAGCCGCAAGCTTCCCCTACACCGTGGAACGCAAAGACCGCACGTTGTACTTCTCGGCCTTGAAGAACGGCGATGTGGAGAACTTCTTCGGGCCGGTGGTCAGTGGCGCGGGAGCGGATCAGTCGTTGACATTGACAGGCGTGGCGGCAGGATCAACCGCTGCGAATCTTGAGGTGTCATTGCAAGGCGTGACTGCTCTGGCGCATCAAGTGAGAGTGACGCTCAACGGAGCCAATGTCGGTGTGGTGAACTTCAACGAACTGGCTCAGGGCAAGGCGAGTTTCGCCCTGTCGCAGAGCCAGTTGCGAGAGGGAGTAAATTCCGTGCAGTTGACGGCCCTCGGAGGGAGCGCGGACATAAGCCTCGCGGACAGCGTGCGAATCACCTATCAGCGGAGGTACATAGCCGACAACAACGCGCTGAGGTTGAGCGCATCAGGCGGTCAGCAAGTGACAATAGGCGGGTTCAGTTCAACCGCCATAAGGGTGATGGATGTAACGGAGGCGAACAACGCTCAAGAGTTGACCGGAACAGTGCAGGGAGGGAAGGCGAGCGGAAGCATCACGGTAACAGTGCCCGGGACAGGCTCGCGGACATTGTATGCGTTCGCGGCAGACCGGACCTTGAGCGCAACACCGAAGGCGAACATCCCATCGAACCTGCGAGCAGGGGGACAGACCGCCGACTACGTGATGATAACGACGCAAGAGATGGCGGCGAGCCTGAACCCGTTGAAGGCGCTGCGACAGAGCCAGGGGCTGGCGGTTGTGGTCGTTGACGTAAATGACATCTATGACGAGTTCAGCTATGGCAACAAGAGTCCGCAGGCGGTGAAAGATTTTCTGGCCTTAGCCAACAGCAGTTGGGGAAGGCGACTGAGGTTCGTGTTGTTTGCGGGAGACGCCAGCTATGACCCGAAGAACTATCTGGGTTATGGGGACAGCGACCTGGTGCCGACGAAGCTGTATGACAGCGGGTACATGGAAGCGGCGACGGATGATCATTTCGTAGACTTCGACGGGAACAACGTGCCGGATGTGGCTGTTGGGCGACTGCCGGTGAGGAATGCTACGGAGATGGCGGCGATGGTAGAAAAGATCGTCCGGTACGAAAGCTCGGCGGGGTCGAACAGCGTGCTGCTGACATCGGACATAGCAGACGGGTATGGGTTCTCGACGGTGAACACGGCGCTGAGAGGGCTGCTGCCGACCGGGGTAGGAGTGAATGAGGTGAACCGAGGCAGCGGAGATGACGGCGCGGTGAGAAATCAGATACTGGCGGCGATCAACGCGGGTCAGAAGATAGTCAACTACGTCGGACACGGGAGTGTCGGGTTGTGGAGAGGCAATATACTGACAGGCAGTGACGCGGCAACAATGACAAACAATCAGAAGCTGACGGTGTTTGTGATGATGACGTGTCTGAATGGATACTTTGATGACCCGGCGGTCGAGAGCCTGAGCGAAAGCGTGATGAAAGCGAATGGAGGCGCAGCCGGAGCGTGGGCATCGGCAGCGCAGTGCGAGCCGTCGGGACAAGCGCAGATGAACGAGGAGTTGTATAGGTTGTTGTTTGGCGGTCAAAATCTGACGCTGGGAGAAGCGACGGCGAAGGCGAAGGCGGTAGTGAGCGACGTAGATGTTAGGAGGTCGTGGATATACTTCGGCGACCCGGCGATGAAGCTCAAATGAGAAACCGTTGAAGAACTGGTCGAAGGTAAAGAAGGGGCTGAGGAGGAAGACTTCTCAGCCCTGTTTTTTTTGAGAAAGGCCGAGCGGAATATAAGCCGCTGAAGCAACGGCTTGACGAGGGCCGGACTGATGTATAATCAAAAAGCACGTGGAGGAACGCGCTATGCAATGGCTTACTATGTTAGGTGCTGCAAGCTTTCTATGCTTGAGTTTGTTTATGACGCCACCACATAAATTCCAGGACTGTCTCCCGGAAGGGATAAAATTGACCGATGTTGTTTCCGTTCAGACTGTAAGGACAGCCGATGGCCGCGCGGTCGTCAAAAAGCTTACCGTCAATGATAAGCTTGTCGAACTCAAAGCTCATTGTAAGAAAGGTAAACTCGTTGATGCTTCAGGCAGGGAGATTTATTTTTACAGGCTCATTGGTTGCTGGGGCAATCCGCCCGCCGATTATCTTGAGATACTGGAGCGGCAACAGAATGAAATAAACGAGTTGAAGAAGCGATATAACGTTATCGAGATGTCGTGCAATACATCCGGCCCCCTAAAGCTGATTCACTGAATCAGTCCGCTAATAATTAGAGCGGATTTCTATTGAATGTAAGGTAATGCAATAGGATTCACCGCAGAGACGCAGAGTACACAGAGGCGGCGCAGAGTTTTTTTATGCATAACCTCTGCGTAATCTCTGCGTCCTCTGCGTCTCTGCGGTGAACCGTACATCCATTTGCAAACCGCTCTAATATCGCGAAAGGTCGAGATTTTAGGGAAGAAATCTCAGCCTTTTGTGTCCAATAGGCTTGACTTGAGCATCAGGAATAAATAACATTGCGTCCGTCCGAACGAACAATTTACTGGGCCTCTGGGAATTTAAGCATTTCGTAGGGATTGCTTTTGTGGACGTGTTTTAAATTGTCAGTCTTAGGGTGCGGAGAGGCTGATGAATTCACTCATCGTATCTCTGGATCAACAAAGTTGAAAGGCTGACTGCTTGACGCATCTAGCCCCATACGCTTGCTCGTTCGTACAACGCGCAACCATTCATTGCCCAGCTTTCTGCATCCAGGCGCAACCCTTCGCTTTGAATCAGAAAATGGAGCGCTAAGCTGATCTTTATAGCTTTGCCATGAGAGCGCATGAATTAATCGAGCATTAATTTCGACCGACCGATTATTCATGTAACTTGTCCGCATCAGGCTAGATGATTTGGGAATCAGCATGTCAAATCGGAAACATTTCGGGAGGCGCATCATGAAAAAGAACTCACACTTGCTCTGGATCACGCTGCTTGTCGGCTTTTTGTTTTTAATGGTCTCGTTAAGCGGAACGCCTGCATTGCGCGCGAGCGCGCAAGACACTAATAAAAGCCAGTCAAATAGCCAATCAAATAAAGGCCCATTGCCGTATGTAGCCACCCCTGCTGCAACGACCGTTGATGATGAAGAGGAAGGAGATGCCGACATTCCTTCCCGGTTCAAAGGAAAAATAGATAAACAGACTTATTTAAAATTGCGCGATCAACACATAAATCTATTGCGCGGCATAGACCAGGAAGATGGCAAAACTTTCGATCCCCAGTGGCGCACAACCGCATTGCGACAGATGGAACAACAAATGCGGACGAATGCGCCGGACGTTAACGGCACGACGTGGACAGAGATCGGTCCCTTTAACCTGCCGAACGGGCAGACCCAGCAGTTTCCTGCAACCACGCCAGTCAACGGGCGCGCCACTGCCGTCGTCGTTGACCCGACGAATTCAAACAAGGTTTATCTTGGGACGGCGCAAGGGGGCGTGTGGCGCACGACGAACGGAGGCACGACCTGGACTGCGATATTCGATACCGCGCAATCGTTAGCCATCGGCTCGATTGCTCTCGCTCCGTCGAATCCCACGATTCTTTATGTCGGCACGGGCGAGCCGAATAATTCGGGTGACTGTTACTTTGGCGTCGGCGTCTACCGCATAGATAATGTGGATACGACGGCTGATCTGGTCGGGCCAATAAACCCGTCAATCACGACCGGCACCACCACCGCGCTTACGTACAACTGTTTCAACGGACGTGCAATCAGCAAAATACTTGTCGACCCAACAGACCCGGCTACAATTTACGTCTCTACAGCGGCAGGGATTGCTGGAGCGGGCGGCAACGCGTTAAGCAATACAATTCCTCCCCTTGCCCTACGCGGCGTCTTTCGCTCAACGAACGCGACAGCCGCAGCCGCATCGGTCACTTTCTCCAAGCTTATTGTGAATACAGATGGCAGCCTGGATGTTCCCGGCACTGGTAATACATCCATCTTCGACATGGTTTTAGAGCCGGGAACCCCTAACAATCTGCTCGTGTCTACTTCCGGCACAACTCTGGGCGGCGCTATCTACCGCTCGACCAACGCGCTTGCCGCAACGCCGACCTTCACACAGACGCTTTTCCCCGGATTCAACGGCCTTGTGATGAAGCTTGCGATAAACAAGGTCGGAGCAGTTGTGACAGTCTACGTGTCTACTAACGAAACATCCGGCGTTGCCGCTTGCTCCAGTATCGGTCAAGCCGGAAGGCTGAGGAAATCAACCGACGGCGGCGTGACGTGGTCTACGCCTCTGCTTGCTGCTGAAGGCTATTGTGGCGGGCAGTGTGTTTACGACAATCCCGTAGGTGTTGACCCGAATAACGCCAATATCGTTTACCTCGGCGGCAATGCGCGCGGCACCTGCCAGGATGTATTGCAGAGATCGAGCGACGGCGGCGCGACTTTCATCCGCGACGATACGGGATTGCACGCCGACTCTCACGCCTTCGCCTTCGATACATTGACAACGCCTACGACCGTCTGGTTTGCGAATGACGGAGGAATTTGGAAACGACCGGATGCAGTTGCTGGCACTGCCTGGTTGAGCCAGAATCAGGGCACGCTCGGCGTGATTCAATTTGTGAGCCTGGCCGTGCATCCGACAGATCAAAACTTCACGATTGGCGGCACTCAAGACAACGGCACTGAGGCACAACAGACCACGCCGGGGAATTGGACCTCCGCCGAAAGCGGCGATGGAGGCTTCGCCCTGATTGACCAGAGCGCCACTGACACAACCACCGTGACGATGTATCACACGTTCTTCAATCAGACGAATAGTCTCATCGGATTTGATCGCACGAACCTGGGAACCTGTCTTGCGGTCAAAGACTCATGGGCGTTTCGCGGGGCTGGCGGTGGCGTAGACCCGTCGCCTTCCTGCGATGGCACGGCCTTTGCGGCTACGAACGGCCTGAACATTGCCGACACGGTTTTATTCTACGCGCCGATGGCGCTGGGGCCGGGCACTCCCAACACGTTTTATTTCGGCACGAACAAACTCTACCGCTCCACAAACCGGGGCGATACGATGACGATTGTCAGCCAGAACCCATTGATAGCAGGCGTGGCAGTCTCCGCGATTGGCATCTCGCCGTCGAATGATAACGTGCGCATAGTCGGTATGCGAAACGGTAGCGTCTTTGCGACCACGACCGGCTCTTCCACACTGACCAACACGGCTTTCCCTGTCCCGACCAACGCGACTGGCAGCACGACGAACCGCCATGTCTCGCGGGCGGTGATTGACCCGGCCAATTCAAATACGGCTTACGTCACGTTATCCTACTATACTAACCCTTCGACGGCAGGCCAGATATGGCGAACGACGAATCTGAATTCGGCGACGCCGACCTGGACTTCGATTGGCAATACCGCGACTGGCGTTCCCAACATTCCGTTCAATGCCTTCGCGGTTGATACCAATGACCCGACGCATCCCGGCGTTTCGGTTTTGTATGCTGGCGCAGACATCGGCGTCTACAGGTCAACCGATTCAGGCGCAACCTGGACTGTGTTCGGAACAGGGCTTGCGAACACGGCTGTATTCGACATGGCGATTCAGCCGACAAGTCGCATCTTGCGCGTGGCGACGCACGGGCGCGGAATGTGGGAGATCGCGCTCCCCGGCTCGCCCACTGCGGCGAAGCTCAGTTCATTCACAGCCAACGCATCAGATGATGGCCGAGTGCTGATTCAGTGGCGCACCGGAGCAGAGGCTGATAATCTCGGCTTCAATTTATATCGAGAGCAAGACGGCCAGCGCATTCGCATTACTCCTCAGGTTGTCGCCGGATCGGCATTGCTTGCGGGGCCTGAGGCAAAACTCTCATCAGGCCATTCTTATGTGTGGTCAGATACGCCTCCGCCGGGCAAGCCTACCAAGTACTTGCTCGAAGATTTAGACCTCAAAGGCAAGAGCGCGTGGAATGGCCCAATTGCGGTTGGCCCTTCAATCGGCAAAGGCAACACTCAACAGGCGACGCTGTTGACTCGTCTGGGATTGCGACAGGCGCAGTTGAACAGTGGGCTTGGCTCTGTACCCGCCGAGCGCACGGCGCAGCTATCGCAGACCGACTCGCAGCAGGCCGCGGCTCCATTTGCTCTGGCTAACGGCGCAGCGATAAAACTATCGGTCAACCGCGAAGGCTGGTATCGAATCACTCAACAGGAACTCGTCGCGGCAGGGCTCGACGCGAGAGTGAATCCTCGCTTCTTACAGATGTTCGTTGACGGGCGTGAAGTGCCCATCTATGTTCAAGGCGAGCTGGACAATAGGTTTGATCCGGCAGACTTTGTAGGGTTTTACGGTGTGGGACTCGATGCCGTGAGCAGCGATGCGCGCGTCTACTGGCTGGCGGCAGGGTCGCAGTTGGGACAGCGAATCGATAAGACGCAGGGCAAAGGATTGCCTGTCACTTCGACCAGCTTCGCTTACACTGTGGAGCGCAAAGATAGGACGCTCTATTTCTCATCGCTTCGCAATGGCGATGCGGAGAACTTCTTCGGGCCTGTCATAGCCAGAGAGGCTGTGGATCAATTGCTCACCTTGCGGCGCATTGACAAGACGGCAACCACGACTGCGCAACTTGAGGTTGTGCTGCAAGGAGTGACACAGCAGTTACACCAGGTCAAGGTTCAATTGAACGGAGCGGATGTGGGATCGGTTGTTTTTGGCGGGCAGTCAACAGGCGTTGCCAAGCTGTCCGTCTCGCACAACAATCTCAGAGAGGGTGACAACGTCGTGAGGCTGATAGCGCAGGCGGGTGAAACTGATGTGAGCCTTATTAAATCAGTTCTCATCACCTACCAGCACATCTATGCGGCGGATAACAATGCCCTCCGGTTGACGGCGAACGCCGGGCAGCAGGTCACAATAGATGGATTCACCGGCAGCGACGTGCGAGTATTCGACGTGACCAATCCCGATGCTGTGCAGGAGCTTGCGACGGTAGTCAAGCCACAGAAGGGTGCCTACGCGGCGACGGCAACTGCTACGGGCGCTGGCCAGCGGACGCTCGTTGCGCTGACGGGCGCGAGCGCAAGGCAAGTCACTTCGGCCAGGGCCAATCAGCCGTCTAACTGGCGGCAGACGTCAAATGGAGCAGACCTGCTAATCATCGCCCATCAGGATTTCGCTGCAAGCACAGGCAATCTGAAATCTCTGCGCCAGGCCCAGGGCCTGAGCGTGGCAGTCATAAATGTTGAAGACATCTTCGACGAGTTCAGCTACGGCAACAAGACTCCGCAAGCGGTGAAAGACTTCCTCGCTTATGCAAAAGGCAACTGGAAGAAACCGCCGCGATACGTTCTGCTGATGGGAGATGCGAGTCTCGATCCGAAGAACTACCTGGGCTACGGAGACAGCGACTATGTTCCGACGAAGCTGATAGACACGCAGTACATGGAAACGGCTTCTGATAATTGGCTTGCTGACTTCGATGGCGATGGCGTAGAAGACCTCGCGATGGGACGATTGCCTGTTCGCACTGCGCAGGAATCATCGGCGATGATCAACAAGATCGTCTCCTATGACAGCGCAGCGCGCTCAGAATCAATATTGCTTGTGGCAGACCGCAATGACGGGTTCAACTTCGAGTTATCCAATTCGGTATTGCGCGGCTTTATCCCTGCCGACTTCAGAGTTGACGAGATAGACAGGGGCAGACTCGATGACGCAGTGGCGAAGAGCCAGTTACTCGAAGCCATCAATCGAGGGCAGAAGATAGTCAATTACACAGGTCATGGATCGGTTACTCTGTGGAGAGGGAATCTTCTGACGAACGAGGATGCTTTGGGGCTGACGAATGCCGATCGCCTGTCGCTGTTCATCACGATGACGTGCTTGAACGGGTATTATCAGGACCCGATAGTCGATAGCCTTGCAGAATCGCTGATGAAGGCAAGCCGAGGAGGAGCAATTGCGGTTTGGTCTTCGTCGGGGATGACTATGCCGGGCAATCAGGTCGTATTGAATCAGCAGTTTTACCGGACGCTGTTCAATGAATCGGCAAGCAGCAACATAGGCGACGTGACCAAGCGAGCCAAATCGGCAGTCACCGACCTGGATGTTCGCCGGACGTGGATGTTGTTTGGCGATCCGACTAGCAAACTCAGGTAGCCGGAAGCATTACCCGGCATCAGAGACAACATAAGAAAGGCGGCGGGATCATTCTCGCCGCTTTTTCTTTGGGCGACTTCTTGCAAAAGTCAGTTGTTTAGAGCGGGTCTTTGACCGCCGTTGATTGCAACAACTGAGAAATTGGCGGTCAAAGATCCGCTCTAAACGGGAGAAGAAAATTCTCAGCCCTGTTTTTTTGAGAAAGACCGGACTGTGTTTATCTAAGGCATTGTTTTCTGTTAACCCTTTCGATAAAATCCTTGATGTCGTATTCTAACCGTTATGGTCTCTCAGGCGGACAGAGATCGGATGGACTTGAATTCGCTTAATCTCATCGCTCAGAAGGACGGGCTTTTGATGACACCGAAAAAACGACACTTGTTACTCGTGGTGGCGCTGGTTCTGCCTCTTACGTTTGCTGGCGCGCACCCCGCGCAACGCGCTGGGCAGAGCGCAGATGATTCTGCTGCAAGAAAAAAGATAGCCGAAGATTTCGCGGAAGCCCTTCTGATGGCAAAAGACAAATCAGCCGCCCAGATTGATTATGACCGCATAACCAAGTCTTCAATCTCAGGGATGCTGCGCACACTCGACCCTCACTCGATGTATTTCGACCGAAAGCAATGGGAAGAGTTTCAAAACGATCAACACAGCCGTTACTACGGCATCGGATCAGCCATCGTACAGCGCAACGGCAAAGTTTATATCTGGTCGCCTACGGATGGGACGGCGTCTTATCGCGCAGGACTTCGTTACGGCGATCATATCGTCGAGATCAACGGGGATTCGACCAACGGCTGGACTCAGGCGCAGGTCAGAAGCAAGCTGTTAGGCCCGGAAGGCACTCAACTCACTTTGAAGGTAGCGAGAATCGGTGTTGAGAAGCCGCTCGAAGTCAAGCTCACGCGCGGCGCGGTGCCGCTGCCTTCGGTGACTAATTCTTTCATGCTGGGCAACGGCGTGGGCTACATAAATCTTGAACGCGGATTCAACACGACTACTTTCGAGGAAGTGGCGCGAGCGTTAGGAGAGCTTCGCGATCAGGGAATGACTTCACTGGTCTTTGACCTGCGCGGCAATCACGGCGGATTAGTAGATCAGGCGTGGCGCGTTTCAAATCTCTTCCTTTATCGCAATCAAAAGATACTTTCGATGCGAGGCCGCCCGGCAGTCTTCCCCAACCGGGAATATCAGCGCAAACAACCCCGCGCCCGACGATTACCCGATAGTCGTTTTGATCAACCGCGAGTCGGCATCGGCGGCAGAGATCGTTGCAGGAGCGTTGCAAGATCATGACCGCGCGCGGCTGGTCGGCGAAAACAGTTTCGGCAAAGGGTTGGTCCAGAACTCCAATTCTCGCTGCCGGATGGCTCTGCGCTGATACTGACGACAGGCCACTATTACACGCCGAGCGGTCGCCTGATTCAGCGCGAATACAGTGGACGCTCTTTTTATGATTACTACCTCAAGCGCGGCGATAAAGAAGCAGTCAATCGCACGGAAGAGAAACGCACAGACAGCGGGCGCACTGTTTACGGCGGAGGCGGAATTGACCCGGACGTTGAAGTAAAAGTGAGAATCTACGCCTAAAGATTTAGAGCTTCAGCGCGTTTGGTTAGAGCCTGTATTTGAGTTTGTTCACGTGCTGGTGGCAGGCAAGCTTCCGGGATTTCCCGAATACAAGCTTGAACGTCCAGCCGATCACCAGCATCGCCTTGCGCCGAGTGAATACGTTATCAGCGACAAGCTGATGGCCGCATTCAAGAATTTTATTCACGAGCGCAAAGACCTCAAAGCGGACGAGACGCGCATAGACAAGGAAACGGATTTCATCAAACGCCAGATTCGTTACGAGCTTGTGACGGCGGCATACGGCTCTGAGACTGCGTATCAGGTGCTGCTCGATACCGACAATCAAGTGCAGCGCGCGATTGCAGAGATGCCGAAAGCCAAGATCATGGCCGAAGACATCCGCCGTCTGCGCGCAGGGGCGCGTGACGAATACCGCAAACAATAATCTGCGCGGCAAGATTCTTTATTAAAAACGTAAGGCCTGAGTCATCCGACTCAGGCCTTTGTTTTTTAGCCCTGTGTGACGGGCGGCCAATCGGGCGATGGCCTGCCTAGCCATATCCACGCGATGTAGTCTACTAAAGGCGGTGCTCCACCTATTTCGCGTAGTCGGGCATTGACTTGCCCTCGATGATAAAGGCTGTGCATCGGCACTTGGAGCAGAGTCTCACAAAGCTTTACTGACTCCGGCGCGCGGCCCAGTTGCTGCTCCACCATGTTAGCCCACGGCATCATAGGCGCTGGCCCTGATATTTTTTCATCATCCAGGGTTTCGAGATGAGCGAATACTTCGCCGTAGTAATCGCGCCCCCAATCCATCAACGACTGTGCATCATCGAATGGTGGAGGCTGCGCTTCGCGCCACTCATTGCGCCAGAGAAGCAGGAACGCGCGTTGAACGAGGTGCAGGTGAAAAAGGTACTCTCGGAGCTTCGTATCGGTTCGCCCCTTTTCTGATGCAAACGCCGAAGTCCACACCGCCGCATCAGCCCATTCCATATGTCTGTAGAGATCCGTGAGAGTCCTTACATCCAACATAATAGTCTCGCTTTCCTGTTATTTGTATTCGCCTTGCAATACGAATGCAGCCCAGTAGTAAGGCGCTCGCCACTGTTTTTGCTTCCACATTTTGATCTGCGCTGCTCTGAGCGCAGCGGGCGGGCGCATCCCTTCTTTGAGCATTCCCTTGTAGAATGCAACCATCAATTCTTTCGTAGCTTCATCGTCTACGCTCCACAAGCTGACTACAACTCGTTGCGCGCCCGCGTACATAAAGCCGCGAGTCAACCCGACAAGCCCTTCTCCCCTGATCTGTTTTCCCAATCCGGTCTCGCAGGCGCTCAATACTACAAGCTCGGCGGGCAGTTTCAAATTATAAATCTCATGCGCAAGCAGGAATCCGTTTTCCGGTTCACCTTTTTCATTTACCATCGAAAGCACTATCCCTGACAGTTCCGGTCGAACGCTGTCGAGAAAGCCGTGCGTTGCGAAATGCAGGTATCGAAACTGCTCAAGCTCATGGCCCATTGCTGTTTCGCGGCTGGCTCTGAAACTGAGCGCTTCAAGGCGATCTTCATCAGCGACAAGAGAAAGTATCTCGCCAGCCTCTTTCTTTGTGCCGGGCAATCTTTGAATGCGCAGTGTTGGTTGTGGTAAGGCTTTCTCCGGCTCCAATACCTTGATCCCTGCATCCTTCTCGCCGCGAGCAGCGCGGCGGGCTCTTTCAGGAGCGGGCTGACTTTCAGAAGCTTTCCTGTTGTTATTAACGATTCGTTCATCGTTGCTGTCAAATACGGGGTCTGCCAACACTGCGACCATCTTCGTGGGTTGAATGCGCTGGCGCGATTCCTGGCGTATGGCTGCGATGGTCGAAGCTGATGGCAGGCTCAGAATTTCGTGATCTATAATCAACGGGCTTCCCGTCGGGTTAAGCAGCGCGGCGAACGGAATATATTGCAGCGCCCCATCGGCTACTATTAGCAATCGTTTTTTCCCTAACTGCTTGCTTACAGCGCCGAGCAACATCTGGCTTAATCTGGAATTCGCTTCATCCAGCCGCTCGTCCTGTGCTTGAGCCTTCACAACGCGAAGCCCTCGGCTCTGCGGAGTTACCTGCTGGTTTGGAGCAATCAGCAGTTCATAAAAACGCCTTGCTGCTGATTCGACTTCGTCACTCGCGGGCAACTCATAACTGTTGATGGCGGTCGGCAACACCACCCAGACATAGCTTCGTCTTTTGCCCAGCGAATATACTAGCAGCAGCGTATCAGCATCGAGAATCTTTTGTTGAATCTCTTTGAGAGAGAGCGGGCGAGGCTGCGTCAACGCGGCATAGCGCGGACTGTTGGCTCTTATCTGCGCCTGCGCCTGCCGGTACTCGACGAGCAAATCGTCAAGCTCTTTTTTAATCGCCGCCGCCTGTTCCGCAGTATGCTGGCCGTTGAGGAGTTGAATCTGGCGTTCGGATTTTGCGCTGATTGATCGTTGCAAAGAGCGTTCGCGCTCAAGCAGAGAAGGCTCAACGCCCTGACGTATGTCTGCGCCCGCCTCGGTTAACAGTTCGAGCAGGCCGCGCGCGCGCGCGCGTTCAACCGACTGAAGAGCAGAAGCGTCATAGCCCGCAGACGGGTTGAGCTTGTGCAATTGCATGAGCAAATCCGTGTAGAGTTCGTAGTAGTCCTGAGACGAAGCGAAAAACGAAGTGCGAAGCTCCTGCCTGCGTATGCTGGCGCGTTGGTTTTCGATGATGTCAATGGCCGATTCCAGGTGAGCGCGGGCATCGTCAAGGCGGTCGAGATCGCGTTCGACGATGGCGATGTTATAAAGCGTGTTAGCCTGGCCCGTGCGGTCGCCAATTGCCTCTAACAGCGCCAGCGCCTGTTTGTAGAACCCTGCCCCTTTTTGCTTCTCGCCCGATAACCAGCGATTGGTCGCAAGGTTGTTAAGGGCTGTTGCCTGACCTTTGCGGTCACTTTGCTCGCGGAATATTGCAAGGGCATTATTAAATAATTCGAAAGCCTTTGCTCTGTCATTAGCCGCATCATAAATCGCGCCCAGATTATTGAGCGTTATGGCTTCGCCCGCGCGGTCTCCGATTTCGCGCCTCAAATCAAGCGACTGCGTGTAGTATTCGACGGCTTTCTGCGTGTTCCCCAAAACACGGTAAGCCCCGCCTATATTGTTCAAGGTCGCGGCTTCACCTTCTTTAGCCGCTCCGCCCTCTCTGTTTGTAGAGCGCCAGAGCGTCAGCGCCTGATTGAAATATTCGATTGCTCGTTCCGGCTCTCTGAAGTCTGCCTGCACCGACCCGATACCGTTTAAGGTGACGGCTTCGCCCTTCAGATCGCGCTGAAGTTTCATCGCGGGCTTTCCAGCAGACGGCGGGCGGGCAGTCGGTTCTGCCGTAGGGGTAGGGAGCTGTGTCGCTTCGTAATAACTGATTACGGGGATTCCGAGGTCGCCGTAAACCCCTTCGATTGTGAAAGAATAATTGAACTCCTTTGGCGCAAAACCTTTTTTGAAAAGCGGGAGCGCCTGTTCATAATAATCAAGCGCCTTCTGCTTATCGGATACGGAATAGTAGGCTGCGGCCAGCCCGTTTAGAATGTAAGCTTCGGCCCGTTTGAATTTCACATCCCGACTGAGCGCGAGCGCCTTATCGTAGTATTCGATTGCCGTTTTTTTCTCTCCCAACAGGTCGTAAAGCGCACCGATCTTGGAGAGCGTCGCTGTTTCATTGAAACGGTCACGCGCGGCGCGATATTTTTCCAGAATCACTTCATTCTTTTGAATTGTTTCCTTCAGCGAGCCCGCGAATCGCTCCTGCAATATTCGATCTCTTTTCGCATGCTCTTGCCGCAGGCGCTGTTTCTCTGCTTGTTGAGGGTTTTTTTGCGCGCTTTTTCCACCCGGATTTCGTCTGGCCTGGGCTGCGAATGAAACGTGTTGGGGCGGCGTCAACAGGATGAGAATTGACAGCAATCGTGCAGCAAGAATAATTCCCTGTATGCGAGTGGCTTTATTCTTCCTGTTCTTCAAATGTGACACCTCTTTTTCTCAATCGTGCGCGAATATTACGTCTATACGGCGGGAATAATCAAGGTTCGACTTAATGCTTGACAATGAAAATAACCGAGATATACTTAACACTGTTAAGTGAGATGACGTTGTTAAACTGTTAGGTGACTATGGGGCCACAGCACAGGCGAGCAAGAGAGAAGGAAGCGTTGCGGCAGGAGATACTTGATGCGGCGCGCGAGTTGTTTGTCAAAGAAGGCTATGAAAACGTCTCGATGCGAAGGATCGCCGAAAAGATAGAATACTCGCCTACGACCATCTACCTTTATTTCGAAGACAAGGCCTCGCTGCTGTTTGCAATCTGCGAAGAGACGTTCGCCAAGCTTACCAAGCGGATGGAGGCCATAACCAAACAGGAAGATGACCCTGTCCGGGCGCTTAAAGAAGGCTGTCGCGCTTATATAGAATTCGGCCTCAAATACCCCAATCATTACCGCGTGACTTTCATGCACAGCCCGAATCCTGAACTTGCTGTAAAGGTTCATCTGCACGAAGGCTCGATGGGTATGCGAGCTTACGGTTGCCTTCGCGCAGCAGTCGAAGAGTGCATAAATCAGGAAATATTTCACCAGACAGATGTCGAAGCAGTGAGCCAGATGATGTGGGCCGCAGGTCACGGCATCACTTCGCTTCTTATCACGAAGCCTCATTTCCCCTGGTCTAATAAGAAACAGTTGATTGACCTGATGCTCGATACATTGATCGAAGGATTGAAGGCTTAAATTTTTTTGGAACCTGACTTAACACTGTTAACGTAGTAATGGCTGTTAACAAGTCGAATGGCGTAAAGTCGCAGCGAAACGGATGGCACGATAAAACTTTTGATTGAACTTGAAAGGAGTCAAATTATGAAACGATGGATTAATGTTGTAGTGTTGGGATTGGCAATAACGTTCAGCGCAGTTGCGCAGGCTCAGGAAATAAGCCGCAAAGTCGAGATCAAGCGCGATACCAGACTGGGCACAGAAGTTTTGCCCAAGGGCGAATACGATGTCAAATTCGTCGAAGGCAAAGAAGGCGAAGTGGTTTTCCTCAAAGGCAAACATGAAGTGTTGAAAGCTACATACACAATTATGAAGCTGGAAAAGGATGCGGAAAACAGCGCCGTGGTTTCTACGGCCAATAATGACGGCTCGTTTAACCTGAAACGAATCGAGTTCCGAGGAAAGAGCGCGGCACTGGTTTTTGATAACACCGTTGCAACGGCTATCTCGAAGCAGTAGCGGTCACACGTTTGGCAGGGGTGGAGAGGATGCGGGGATTCATCCTCTCCGATTATGGGAAAAGGCGATTCCACATACGGGCACACGAGCGGCCCTGTGCGAATCGCCTTTCTTTTTAAGTCGAACTATTAATCCATTTAGCCGACGTGATTCATCTGGCACGACGCTTGATAATGACATTACTTCGATCAATGGGCGATGTTTGAAGATTAGCGATTCGGCAACATCGGATTTGGCTGTTTTATGGTCATGCGTGTAAACTTTATCTTTGTCAGCAGGTTCTGCTTTGTGAAATTGTTGAAACGGCATTTCCTATGATGTCGTATCAACCTGTGATTAACCAGACGTCAACATTTTTAGTTAGTGGCAGCGAGCACCGCAATTTGAGTGCGAAATTCGCCCGCCGAAGTCATCGTCTGTATATTGATTCGAGAGGAAGTTCATGAATCTACTTATAAAAAAAATCAGACAATCAGGTCGCGTCATAGCGAGCGTGTCCATGACGGCTTTGCTCACCGCGTCAATGCCGATTGCAGCACTAGCGCAGGACGGCGTTGTTCGTATCGCGCAGCAACAGCCGACTCCTGCGCCGCAACAGCCCAAGCCGCCTGAGACGCCGCCAGGCCAGAAAACAGATGTGCCAAAGCCTGACATTCAGAGGCAGCGCGAGCAGCAGGAAGAACAGGGCGGCACGAACAAGAGCCTTACGACTGAACGCGAAAAGCGCAACATCCCGTCTCCGGGCGCAGTACCGGCCACGCCTTCCTCTCAGCAGCCTTTGACCGGAACGCAAGATGCTACTGGGAACGCAGAACCCTATCACGCAGCCGCTCGCGATGTCTCCTGAAATAACCAAAGTGCGCGTTGGCATCACACCGGGTCAGGTTCAGACGCTCGCTCTGCAAGATGCCATAGCGATGTCGCTTCAAAATAATCTCGACATCGAACAGTTTCGACAGGGAGTTCAGATCGCTCAATCGAACCTCTATTCTCTGCAAGGCATTTACGACATAGTCTCAAGCACCGAAGTCAATTATCGCAATCAGACCTTCCCTGTGGCTTCGCTGTTTGCGGGCGGCGGCGCAACCTCTTCTGTTACGGAACGCTTACTGACATGGAATCTTTCAACGAATCAGCTTTTTGAGCGCGGGGGTGGATCATGGCAAGTTGATTTTGATAACAATCGCAGAGTCACAAGCTTCGACTGCCGCAACTCTCTCGCCTCAATACAGCCCGACTCTCACGTTTACGTTTGTGCAGCCTTTGCTGCGTAACTTCAGCACCGACTTGAATCGTCGTCAAATCAATATAGCCAAGAAGTCGCTTGACCTGACCGATAGTCAATTCCGCCAGCGCGTCATAGAGATCATCAATCAAGTGCAACGCGCATACTGGGATCTGGTCTTTGCTATCCGCAACGAACGGATCGCCCGCGATTCCGTCGAATTGACTCGCACGCAGCTTGAGAACAATCAAAAGATGGTCGAAGCCGGAACGCTTCCTCCGATTGACCTGCGCTCAACAGAAGCCGCGCTCGAATCTCGCAAGGGTGATGTAGTCCTCGCGCTACAGGGAATCACAACAGCCGAGAACGTGCTGAAAGCTCTTTTGATTAAGGACTCGACTGATAAACTCTGGAATTCGGAGATCGCTCCGACCGATGAGCCTCTGCCAACACAGACGCAGGCGTTTAATCTTGAAGACGCAACACGCCTCGCGCTCAAGAATCGCCCGGAACTCGATCAGATGAGGCTTCAGCAGGAGCAGAAAGAGATTGACATCTCGTTCTTCAAAAATCAGACCAAGCCGCAACTGGACCTCGTCGGCTTCTATACGAATAACGGTTTGGCGGGCAACCCGGACCCTGTGGTAAACCCAGGTGGTTTTGACACCACGACTCAAGGGTTGATTACTAATCTCAACCTCGCGCTGGCCAACCTCAACCTTCCTGCATTCAATCCGGTTCCGCCCGGGCCGACTACGTCAGGAGCAGTTCCATCCAGGTTCGAGGGTGGTTACTTTCAATCTTTGAAAAATTTGTTCGGCCAGGATTTCAAGACTTATCAATTCGGCGTGCGGGTGAGCCTCCCCTGGAAGAATCGCACGGCAGAAGGCAATCTCGGTCGGGCGCTTGCCGAACAGCGGCAGCTTGATGCCAGACAGCGACAGCTAGTGCAGACCGTGCAGATAGATGTGCGCAACGCTCTGCAAGCGGTCGAAGCGTCGCGCCAGCGATTTGAAGCGGCGCAGGCAGCTAAAATCGCTGCCAAAGCCCAGCTCGCAGGCGAGCAGGAAAAATTCCGCGCGGGACTTTCGTCAAACTTCTTTGTCTTGCAGCGACAGACCGATCTGGCTATTGCCGAAGGCACAGAAGTGCGCGCGCTGACGGATTACAACAAGGCGTTGGCTGATCTGCAAAGAGTTACAGGAATGACGCTCGTCAACAATAACGTGCAGGTCACAGCCCTTCCGCCTAATGGAAAGAAATAATCGAACCGGTCGTTTGTCGGTTCGATAACAGGTGGTTTCCTCTGTCGAACCTGAAGCATAGGCGGTGCTTCAGGTTCGATTTGTTTTTTGTCCCCAGTTTAATCGCAGAAGAAACTCTGCGCTTCCTGCCAATTCTATAAAAGCGTATCAGTAGTATGCGGAGTGTTCGTATTCATTTTCCTTTTGAGGCCTGAGTTCCCCTGCATTTGTTTCTTTAAGCGTTCCCGACAGCCAGACAATCAATGGCACGAGGCATGCACCTTGCTAAATTTAAGGTGTTTTTTCTCAGTCATTGTACGAGAAGGGAGCAAACGGAGGGAACAAGTATGAATAAAATCAGACAGACCATTTCCGCAGCGCTCGTCATTGCGCTAGCCGGTATAAGCATACTGGTGCAGGCGCAAGACCAGCGTACCTACCGCACGAACGACCGTGCGACGCAACAATTACTTCAACGGATCGAGACGGGCGCTGGCAGGTTTAGAAATGACCTTGCCTCGGCACTTGAACAGAACGGCCTCAATAACACTCAAAGAGAAGATAATATCAATCAGTTGGTAGCCGATTTCGAGCAAGAAGCCAGCCAGTTAAGCCGCCGTTTCAATCAACGACCGCCAACCACTTCCGACGTTCAAGCAGTGCTTGATCGCGCCGCGCGTATAGATAATTTCATGCAGCGACGCAGACTTGGCGGCGAGGTCGAGCGCGATTGGACGATGCTCAGAAATGATCTCGATCAGTTGGCGAGTTCTTACAATATCGCGTGGAACTGGAATGATGCTTCGCGCAGGGACAATAATCGAGGTTATGGTAACAACAGGGGTGATTATAACAACCGAGGCAGCTACGTCGGCGACGCGCGCATGACGGGAACCTACAGCCTCAACACGTCACGGAGCATGAATGCTCGCGAGATTGTCGAAAACGCCGTGCGCAACCTGCCAGTTGATCAGCGGCAGCGCGTCACCGAATCGCTGTTGAGGCGTCTAGACTCTCCTGCTGTGATTGCCATCGAAAAACGTGGTCGAACATTCAACATCGCCTCATCGAGCGCGCCTCAAGGTACGTTCGACGCTGATGGGGTCGAGCACGAAGAACAGCTTCCTAACAGCCAGCGCACATCTCGCGTGCGTGTAAGCCTCGCCGGAGATCAATTGACGATCAACTCGACGGGCAACAGGTCATCGGACTTCACTGTGACCTTTGACCCGGTTGGCAATGGTAACGGTCTCCGCGTCACGCGACGCCTTTACAATGACCGTCTTACGCAGCCCATAATCGTTGAAAGCGTCTATGAGCGCACATCGGATATAGCCCAGTGGGATGTTTATACGGGCACGCCGAACAATGCAGGCACCTCCCCAAATACGGGGAACTACCCGAACGGGCGAAATGTTAGAGGCGAATATATTGTGTCTGACGGCATGACGATTGTGGCTAGACTCAACGATGATCTGGTGACTAGCAGAGCGCGATCTGGCGACAGGTTCACAATGAGCGTGGTGTCGCCTTCGGAATATGAAGGGGCGACAATCGAAGGCTCCGTTGGAAACGTAGATCGTGGAGGCCGTGTCACAGGGCGTTCAGAGATGGCGCTGAACCTTGAGCGCATCACGTTACGCAACGGTCAATCGTATCGCTTCGAGGGAACTCTAGAAAGCGCCCGTTCCACAAACGGAGATACTATACGTGTGGGTACTGAAGGAAGCGTGCGAGAAGGCAGTCAGACCAATCGCACCGTCAAGCGAACAGCAATCGGTACGGCAATCGGCGCAATAATCGGGGGCATTGCAGGCGGCGGGTCAGGCGCGGCAATCGGCGCGGCTGTCGGCGCAGGCGCAGGAGCCGGGTCAGTCTATGTTCAGGGCCGCAATGATCTTGAATTAATGAGCGGCTCGGAACTGACAATTCGATCAAGCGCTCCCAGAACGAGCCAGGACAGGTAATAAAGAACCGGTAGACGATAAAATCACTGCTTGTGATGATAAAAGGCGGCAATCAATGCCGCCTTTATTTTTACGTTTCGAGCATTCTCATCTTCATGGCCGTTCAGTTCTCGGAAAGAAGCTTTGAATATAGAAGACGATTCACCGCAGAGGCGCAGGGGACGCAGAGGCGGCGCGGAGGATAAGCAAATATAAAAATCTCTGCGTAATCTCTGCGTCCCCTGCGCCTCTGCGGTGAACTGACTTTCAAACTCGGAGAACCGAATGGTCATGCTCATCTTAACGATTCTACTCTGGATAAGTCTTCCGCGTTTGACAATGGTAATTCCTCGATGGTAAACAACCCGGAAGCTAGAACTGGAAATTGGTATGACCTTCAAGTATGTGAAATATCTATGGCAGGATGAAGTAGCAAGCCATCTATCAGAGCTTGATCGGCTGGTCTATCGCTCGAACAAACTCGGCGAAGACCTGACGCTGACGAACACGGGCGGCGGAAACACTTCTGCCAAGTTGATCGAGAAAGACCCGCTCACAAATCAACCGGTCGAGGTGCTGTGGATCAAAGGCTCCGGCGGCGATCTGCGAACTGCGAGCCGCGATGGCTTCGCGTCGCTTTACCTCGACCGTGTTCGAGCAATGAAGTCGCGCTACCTCAGCGACCCCGAACGCGGGCCGAAGACCGGAGTCGAAGACGATATGTACGCGATGTACAGCCATTGCGTCTTCAATCTAAACCCGCGCGCCTGTTCCATAGATACGCCGCTGCACACCTTCGTCCCTTATCGGCACGTAGATCATCTGCACCCGAACGCGGTTATAGCCATAGCCGCTTCGGTCAATCAGGAACGACTCTGCAAAGACATTTATGGCGACGAAGTGATTTATATTCCGTGGCAACGTCCGGGCTTCGACATAGGACTGTTGATCGAATCTCTCATCAAAGATAACCCACAGGCCAAAGGCGTGCTGCTCGGCCATCACGGCATGAGTTCCTGGAGCAACGACGATAGAACCTGTTACGAGACGGCGCTGGAAATCATAGATCGGGCCGCTGCCTACATCGAAACAAGAGATCGAGGCGAGAAGACATTTGGCGGGCCAAAGCATCAACCGCTCGACGAGGCTGAACGAGAGCGCATCCTTATTGAGATACTTCCCTGGCTGCGAGGGCAGGTGTCTCGCGAAAGAAGATTCGTAGCAACTATTCAGAGCGATGAAAAGATGCTTCGTTTTGTCAGCAGCCTTGATGGGCCGCGACTGGCTGCGCTCGGAACTTCGTGTCCCGATCATTTTTTGCGAACAAAGATCAAACCACTGTTCGTCAACTGGAATCCTGAAAGCGACGATATAGATTCGCTCAAACAGTCTATACAAGAAGGGTTGATCGAATACCGCAAGGACTACGAGGCTTACTATGAAAGGTGCAAACGTCCCGATTCGCCGCTGATGCGCGACGCGAACCCGACTGTGGTTTTGATTCCGGGGCTGGGGATGATTGCATGGGGCAAGAACAAGAGTGAGTCGCGCGTGATCGCGGAGTTTTATAACTGCGCCATCGAAGTGATGCGCGGAGCCGAAGCTATTGATCAATACGAAGCGATGGACGAGCAGGAAGCGTTCGACATAGAGTACTGGTCGCTTGAAGAAGCCAAGCTCCGACGGCTGCCGCCTGAGCGTGAGCTTGACCGGCAGATCATCGCGGTCATCGGCGCAGGAAGCGGAATTGGGAAAGCCACTGCTCACAGGCTTGTTAAAGAAGGCGCGCACATAGTCTGCGTTGATTTGGACGAAGCGGCGGCGCGCGATACTGCCCGCGAGATAATCGCAAAATATGGCGAAGGCATTGGCGTCGCGGGCACAGGGATAAGCAACTGCGGCGCGGCCATCGGTCTTGCCTGCGACGTCACTGTTCGAGCGAGCGTCGTGCGCATGTTCGGTGATGCGATGCTTGCTTATGGCGGGCTTGATGCTGTGGTCATTACGGCAGGCATATTCGTTTCGGGGCACGTCGAAGACAGCGCGTGGGCGCGGACTTTTGCAATCAATGTCACAGGCGCTTATACGGTCGCTGACGAAGCGCACAAGATTTTCAAGTGCCAAGGTCTTCCGGCAAATATCGTGTTGACGACGAGCGCAAACGCCGTAGTAGCCAAAAAAGGAAGCATCGCTTACGATACGAGCAAAGCGGCGGCCAATCATCTTGTGCGCGAACTGGCCGTTGAGATGTCGCCGCTTGTTCGCGTCAACGCGGTGGCTCCGGCAACGGTAGTCAAAGGCAGCGCGATGTTTCCGCGCGAGCGCGTGATCGCTTCGCTTGTGAAATACGAAATAACATTTAATGAAGATGAATCAACCGCAGCATTGCGCGATAGGCTTGCGGCGTTCTACGGCAAACGCTCGCTCACAGGGGCGGCAATCGAGCCGGAAGATCAAGCCGAAGCGATATTCCTGCTCGTCAGCCAAAGGTTATCGAAAACCACAGGTCATGTGATTCCGGTTGATGGCGGTTTGCAGGATGGATTCTTGAGATAATGACAGCAGCCCGCATGGCAGTAGCCCGCGCGTAAGCAAGGGCGCGATGCTTGCGCCCTTGCTCACGGTCGGGCTACTGATACTGATTGAGGAGCAAATCTATGGCGGCACATTTCGAGATAAGCGACGAGTTCATCGCGGAGCATAACAGGAAAGCGAAAATCTGGCTCGATGAGGATTACGATCACCTGGCGAAAAAACTTCGGCGGCGAAACGTAGACATCGAAGACCTCGTAACTCGCGCTCAATCTTTCAGCGTAGCCGTGCCGTCGTGGGGAGTCGGAACAGGAGGAACTCGCTTTGCGCGCTTTCCCGGCGCGGGTGAGCCACGCGACGTTTATGAAAAGCTCGAAGACTGCGCCACAATCTTCAAGCTGGTGCGCACGACCGCAGCCGTCTCGCTGCACATACCGTGGGACAAACCCGATGACGCTAACGATCTGCGAAACTTTGCTAAGGAGCGCGGGCTGCGATTCGATGCGATGAACTCCAATACGTTTCAAGATCAACCGGGGCAGGCGTTGTCATACAAATTCGGCAGCCTCACTCATCCCGACCGCGAAGTGCGCCGTCAAGCAATCGAGCACAACATCGAGTGCATCGAGATAGGCAAAACGCTCGGCTCGAAATCTCATACGGTTTGGATAGCAGACGGTGGAAATTTTCCCGGACAAATGAACTTTCGCCGCGCGCTTGAACGATACCTTGAAAGCGCGCGAGAGATTTACAACGCGCTGCCCGACGATTGGCGCATGTTTCTGGAGCATAAGCTTTACGAACCGGCTTTCTATTCAACAGTGATCAACGATTGGGGAACGAGTTATACTTGCGCGACCGAACTTGGGCCGAAGGCGTTTTGTCTGGTTGATTTGGGTCATCACGCGCCCAACGTCAATATCGAGATGATCGTTTCGCGCCTGATTCAGTTCGGCAAACTCGCGGGATTTCATTTCAACGATAGCAAATACGGCGACGACGATCTGGACGCAGGCTCAATCAAGCCGTTTCAACTCTTCCTGATTTTTAACGAACTGGTTGACGCAGAGTTGAACCGTGCGGCGAACTTCGAGCCGTCTTACATGCTCGATCAATCGCACAATGTCACCGACCCTATAGAATCGTTGACGATGAGCGCAGTAGAACTGGTGCGCGCATATGTTCAAGCCCATCTGGTTGATCGTCAGGCTCTTGAAGAAGCTCAAGAGAACTGCGACCCGCTCGTGGCGCTGGCTACTTTGAAGCAGGCGTTTACCACAGATGTTTCGCCAATACTTGCAGTAGCGCGCGAGCGAGCAGGCGGAGCGATTGATCTGATAGCGGCATACCGTGCGAGCGGTTATCGCAAACGCAAAGCTGAAGAGCGCCCGGCGCAAGTCGGAGTCGCAGCCGGGATTGTTTGAAAATTTGTTTTTGAATTAAGCTCCGTAGGAGCGACCTGTCTATAGTTAAAGATTCGAATAAGCGATCTGTAGCTCCGTAGGAGCGACCTCGCAGTCAAGAGGTCGCTCCTACGGAGCTACTTGAAATATTCAGCATGTTGAACCTATAGACAGGTCGCCCCTAGCGGGGCTTCATGAACAATCTATGAAAATCTATTGCTGACTTCTCAGTTTGGAGTCAGAAGGTTTAATAAACTCGATGAAAAAAATCGCCTGCCCTTTGCTTATCTCTTTGTGGTTGTTGACTTGGTTTCCAATCGCGGCGTTCGCGCAGAAAGGCAATAGTGTTATTGCCTCTTCATTACGATGCGAATATCTGGTGTCGCCGATGGCAATCGAAACGCGCGAGCCGCGTCTTAGCTGGACGATTGAAAGCGCTATGCGTATTGCAAAGCAGACTGCGTATCAGATCATCGTCGCAAGCAACGCAAACGAATTGGCCGCAAGCCGAGGCGACCTGTGGGACACGGGCAAGGTCGCCGGAAATCAGACTATTCAAATTACCTATCAGGGCAAGCCGCTCAGTTCGCGCCAGGAGTGCTTCTGGAAAGTTCGCGTGTGGGATCAAAATAATAACCCTTCGGCGTGGAGCAAGCCCGCGCGATTCCTGATGGGACTAATAGAATCATCCGATTGGTCAGCGAAATGGATCGGTGACAAACTGCCTTCAGTTGAAACGGTCTCGGCTACTTGCTTGCGTCGCCCGTTTAAGCTTGATGCGAAAGCGAAGCGAGCGATTATCTACGCTTCGGCTCTGGGAGTTTATGAACTTCGCATCAACGGTCAGAGAGTTGGCGATCAACTGCTCGCGCCGGAATTCACTGACTATCACGCGCGCACTCAGTATCAAGCTTACGATGTGACTTCGCTTTTGCGGGCGGGTGACAACTGCTTAGGCGCGACGGTCGGCGATGGCTGGTACGCGGGCGGAATAGGATTAGGTCAGGCTCTGATCAAAAAACCGCGCAACATCTATGGCAATCATCCGCGATTCATCGCGCAGCTTGAGATCGAACTGGCCGACGGAAAGAAAGACAAAATCGTAACCGACGCTTCATGGCGGACGACGCGCGAAGGGCCGATTCGCAGTTCCGACATCCTCAACGGCGAAGCTTACGACGCGCGCCGCGAGATGCCCGGATGGGACGCGCCCGGCTTTGACGACAAAGCGTGGCAGGCGGCTGATTCGGCAGAAAACGTCAGCACGAAACTGGTCGCGCAGCCGAACGAACCCATTCGCGTGACCAGAGAGATCAAGCCGATTTCAGTCAGTGAACCCAAGCCCGGCGTTTATGTCTTCGACATGGGACAAAACATGGTCGGCTGGTGTCGCTTAAAAGCGCAAGCTGCGGCAGGGACTACTGTGACGTTGCGCCACGCAGAGATGCTCAACCCTGACGGCACGATCTACACAGACAACCTTCGCATTGCAAAGCAGACCGATACCTACACGACGCGCGGCGGCGGCGTCGAAAGCTTCGAACCGCATTTCACTTATCACGGCTTCCGTTACGTCGAAGTCACAGGGCTTCAAAGCAAGCCGCAACTCGACGCGCTCACAGGCCGAGTCTTCAACTCGGCGATGACTGAAACCGGCAGCTTCAATTGTTCCGATGCGACGCTCAACAAACTCTGGCAGAACATACTGTGGACGCAGCGCGGCAATATGCACAGCATCCCGACCGATTGCCCGCAACGCGATGAGCGATTGGGATGGATGGGCGACATTCAAATTTTTGTCGGCACAGGCATATTCAACATGGACATGGCCGCCTTCTTTACGAAGTGGATGCGCGACGTGCGAGACGCGCAGGCCGAAGACGGGCGCTTCGCCGATTTCTCGCCGCATCCGTTCGGCAAAGACACACGCTTTACAGGCGTGCCTGGCTGGGGCGATGCGGGACTGGTTGTTCCCTGGCGCGTGTGGCAACACTACGGCGATAAACGAATGCTGGCCGAAAGCTTTGAATCGGCAAAACGATGGGTCGAGTTTATTCGCAGCAACAATCCCAACCTGCTGTGGAAGAACAAACGCGGCAACGACTATGGCGACTGGTTGAATTCGGACACGCTCGTTTACGAAGGCTTCCCTCGCAAAGGCGGTCAGGTTCCCAAAGAGATATTCGCTACGATGATGTTCGCCTATGCTACGGACTTGCTCTCGCGAATGGCCCGAGTGTTAGGCAAAGACGACGAGGCGAAGAAATATGCCGTGCTCTTTGATGACATCAAGGCGGCTTTCAACAAAGCTTATGTCAGCGAAGACGGCCACATACAAGGCGACACGCAGGCAGGCTACGCGCTGGCTTTGCACTTCGAGTTGTTGCCGGAAAAGATGCGCCCCTCGGCTTTCAAATATATGCTAGACGGCATCACACGCTACAACGGTCATATGTCAACAGGCTTTCATTCGACGTATCGCATGATGCTTGAATTGACGCGCGCAGGTCGCAACGAGGTGGCTTATGATCTGATCAACAATCGCACGTTTCCGTCGTGGGGTTATTCGATTGAGAACGGAGCGACGACGATCTGGGAACGGTGGGATGGATACGTAAAAGGTCGCGGCTTTCAAGACAAAGGAATGAACTCGTTCAATCATTACGCTATTGGCGCGGTGGGCGAATGGATGTATCGAGTCATACTTGGAATCAACGACGATGACGCGCATCCGGCCTACGAGCATTTCACGCTGCGCCCATTTCCCGGCGGCGGACTCAAATGGGCGCGGGGGTATTATGATTCGATTCGTGGCCGCATCGAATCGAGTTGGAGCGTTGCAGAAGGCCGTCTGAAATTTGACGTGACGATTCCGGCCAACACGACGGCTACAGTTTACGTACCTGCCAAAGACGCGGCGAGCGTGACGGAAAGCGGACGGCAGGCGAGCGCGCAGGCGGGCGTGAAGTTTGTGCGCATGGAAGATGGCGCGGCTGTGTTCATGGTGCAATCGGGGAAGTACAGCTTTGAGTCGAAAAATTAAAGAGAGTTATAAACAGCAAGCACGCCAAATTGGCCGCGTAGCGGCGAATTGAATTTAGCCCGGTCTTTCAAGGCCGGGAGGGCGAGAAGCAGAAACACATACGTCGCGTCAGCGACGATTGAATATACCTGGCGATTCCTCAACCGTCGCTGACGCGACGAGGGCTTTCATTGCGATTGCTTCCCGTGCACTAAAGTACACGGCTAAATTCAATTGCCGCTACGCGGCCAATTGGTGCAACCCGGTCAATACCGCTCGCGGTATTGACCGGGTCAGCGTTGTTATTAATGAATGATCCTCTCTACATCGCGGTTGATCTGGGCGCAGGCAGCGGGCGAGTGTTTCTGGCAGGAGTAACGCCGGGCGAATTTCTGCTGGAAGAAGCCCACAGGTTTCATTATCCGCCGAGCCGTTCAGCCGGGCATCTTCGATGGGACTTCCCCGAAATTTTTCATGAGATAAAAACAGGCGCGCGTAAAGCAATAGAGCGAGCGCGCAATCTCAACCGAATAGTTCAAAGCCTCGGTGTTGATAGCTGGGCCGTTGATTATGGATTGCTAGACGATGAAGGAAATCTCGTCGAGCATCCCGTCTGCTATAGAGACGAACGCACTCAAACAGTGATGGAGGCGGTCTTCGCGCGCATCCCGCGTGAAGAAATATTCGAGCGCACGGGCATTCAGTTTCAAGTTTTCAATACGCTGTTTCAACTTTATGCTCATGCGCAAGAAGGAATGAACGGCACTGCATCAAGGCTTCTGCTGATTCCTGATCTGATTAATTTTTTTCTCACAGGCAAGGCCGTCACAGAGTATACGAACGCCACCACGACACAACTTGTAAACGCGCGAAGCGGAATGTGGGAGCGTGAGTTGATAGAGCGGCTCGGGTTGCCGTCCGATCTGCTGACCGAAATCGTTTCGGCGGGCACAGACCTCGGACCCGTTAAAGCATCAATCGCCGACGAACTTCATATCGAAAGCCTGCGAGTCATAGCTCCTGCGACGCACGACACAGCCAGTGCCATCGCGGGCGTGCCGCTCAAAGACGGATGGGCTTATATCTCTTCGGGCACGTGGTCGCTGGTCGGTGTGGAGCGTGACAGCGCCCTCATCAACGCAGATGTTGCGCGCCACAACTTCACCAATGAAGGCGGCGCATTCGGCACGATTCGATTTCTCAAGAACGTTATGGGGCTGTGGATTCTGGAGTCGTGCCGCAAGGAATGGAAAGAACGCGGTTTCGATTTTGACTACACGGCGCTGCTTCGCCAGGTAAAAACGATTGACGGTTATCGCGCGTTGATCTTTCCCGATGACCCGCGCTTCTTCAATCCGCCGAGCATGCTCGGAGCGATAGCCGAACAACTTGCCGAAAGCGGTCAGAGCATGCAAGGCGAGCCGTCCGTAATAACTAAAATGATTCTTGATTCGCTGGCTTTTCGTTACGCGTCGGTTCTTCGCGCAATCGAGTCGTTGACGGATCAAGTTATCAAAGGTGTGCAGATCATCGGCGGAGGCAGTCGTAATAATTATCTCAATCAGATGACGGCTACGGTGACGGGCAAGACGGTGCTGGCGGGGCCTGTCGAAGCAACCGTTACGGGCAATGTGCTAGTTCAAGCTATTGCCGCCGAGGCGTTTGCATCTTTGACGGAGGCGCGCGAATACGTCGCTCGAAATGTAGAGCTTCCGAGATTTACTCCGCGCCCGTCGCGTGCGTGTGAAGAAGCGGCCTGCCGTTACGAGGCAATCGAAGCTCGGTTTTCGAGGTGAAGATTTTGACTGAAACGCTGCTGCTGCACGCCATCAATATCACTAAATCTTACGCAGGGGCGCGGGCGCTTAAAGACGCGCAATTCGAGTTGCGCGCAGGCGAAGTGCACGCGCTGATCGGCGAGAACGGGGCGGGGAAATCTACGCTCATCAAGATCATCACGGGCGCGGTTGAAGCAGACAGCGGCGAAATCAAATTGAACGGGCAGCCGATCACGCACATTTCGCCGCGCCTTGCGAAGTCGCTCGGTATCGCCGCGATTTATCAGCAACCGGCGCTCTTTCCTGAACTCAGTGTCGCAGAAAATATCGCGCTTGGTCTTGAACCATCCGGTTTATGGAAGCGCATCAATTGGAACGCGCGCCATCGTAAGGCTCGCGACCTGCTCGATCAGGTTGGCGCGAAGATTGATCCGACTACACCGGCGGGCGATCTTACGATGCCGCAGCAACAACTGGTCGAAATCGCGCGCGCTCTTGGAGCCGATGCCAGAGTTTTAATAATGGATGAACCGACGGCCTCGCTCTCCGAAGAAGACACGCAGAATCTTTTCAGCGTGATTCGCAAACTCCGCGCGCAATCTGTAGGCATCATATACATTTCGCATCGTCTTGAAGAACTCGCTTTGATTGCCGACCGCGTGACTGTGTTGCGCGACGGCTCGACGATTGACACGCGACGGATGTCCGAAGTAGACCGCCACGAGTTGATTCGTTTGATGGTCGGGCGCGAGTTGTCGGCAGTCTTTCCAAAAAGAGCAGTCGAGTTGGGCGAAACGGTTTTAGAGCTTCGCCATCTCGGTTCGAGCGCCGCGAGTGTGAGCGATATAAATCTCACCGTGCGCGCAGGCGAGATCGTGGGATTGGCCGGTCTTGTGGGCGCAGGGCGCACGGAGTTGGCGCGAACGATTTTCGGATTGACTCCGGCTGACGCAGGCGAGATTTTATTGCGCGGCAAAACTATCAATATCAAAGCCCTGCCGAAGCTATCAAACGCGGCATCGCTTATCTGCCCGAAGATCGTCGCCGCCATGGTGTGATTTTAGAGATGGCAATCAACGCTAATATTGGACTGGCATCGCTCGGCGGGCTTTCACGATTCGGCGCGATGGATTTCCAGGCGCGAGAAAGAAATCGCCGCAGACTACACGCGGCGACTGGGCATCAAGACGCCCGCGATTTTCTCTACGGCGGCCACGCTTTCAGGCGGCAACCAACAAAAAGTCGCTTTGAGTCGCTGGCTTGCAATCAAACCATCGGTGCTGATTTTAGACGAGCCGACGCAGGGAATTGATGTAGGCGCGAAATCCGAAATTCATGCATTGATGACGGAGTTGGCAGCGGAAGGCGCGGCGATTCTGATGATCTCGTCCGAGTTGCCGGAGATTTTAGGAATGAGCGACCGCATCGCAGTGATGCGCAACAAAACGATAGCCGGAATATTGGAGCGCAAAGATGCTACGCAACGAAATATTCTGGCGCTTGCTCTCGGACACAAATCCGACTGATTTGTAGGGGCGATCCTCTGTGGTCGCCCTAGATTAGTGACAGTTGAATCTGGGGCGACCACAGAGGATCGCCCCTACACGGTCGCATTAAAGATGAAGCTCAATCGTTATAAACGAGAACTGTCGGCGGCCGTCGCTTACGCTTTGCTTTTAGCGCTGGTCGCAGTTGTTGCGCCGTCATTTTTCAGCGTTGCGAACTTGCGCGATTTGGCATTGAACAATGCGCCCGCTCTGATTATCGCAACAGGGATGACGATGGTGATTCTGGCCGGCCAGATTGATATCTCTGTCGGTTCGCAGTTTGCCGTCGCGAGCGTCGCAGCCGGTTGGTTGGCGAAATCAGGCGTGCCAGTGCCGATGCTGTTGCTTTGCGCGCTTTTGATCGGCGCGGCGATGGGCGCAGTAAATGGAGTGCTGGTCGGTTATCTGCGTTTGCCTTCGATCATCGTTACGCTTGCGATGCTGGTGGCGTGGCGCGACGCATTGCGCTGGATAACGGAAGGCGCATGGGTGCAAGGTCTGCCCGCTGATTTTCAATGGTTCGGCCTGGGACAAAACGTAGGGCAATGGCTGATCGTCGGTGTTGCGCTGGCTGTGTTGGTCAGTTTCATCTGGCTGCTTGGCAATCTGAGCGCAGGGCGCGCAATTTATGCAGTTGGCTCTGACAGTGAAGCCGCGCGGCTCGCAGGCATCGAGCCGCCTCGTGTTGTCTTCGGCGTGTTCGTATTGATGGGCGCGCTCACAGGGCTTGCGGCGTTGCTCAATGCTGCGCGCTTTTCTGTTGTGCCGAGCAATGCAGGAGTCGGGTCTGGAGTTGAAAGCGATTGCTGCAGTCGTGGTGGGCGGGACGGCCATCACTGGCGGGCGCGGCACGCTCGTCGGCACGCTGATCGGCGTGATGATGCTGGGCACCATCGGCACGGCTCTGACCTTCTTAGGAATAAATCCATTTTGGGAACGCAGCATTCAAGGCGCGATCATACTGGCAGCGCTGATTTCAGACGCCGCGCTCGGACGCTTCGAACGATTGCAGATTTCGAATTTCAAACTGCGAACTGAGAGAGCTAAATGAATTCAACTGTTCAGCAATCTGAAATCCGCAATCTGCAATTGATAGCGCCGCTGCAGCGAACGGCTGTTTCCGAATAACGAATGGATACTGCTGCTTCGTGCTGATAGCCGAATGCTTCGTCTTCGCTTTGACCGGAAATAATTTCCTGTCTTCGGCCAATGCGTTCGAAGTGACACGGTTGAGCGCAGAGATTGGATTGCTCGCGCTTGCGCTCACGCCCATTATCATCACCGGCGGGATTGATCTTTCGGTCGGCTCGATGATGGGACTGTCGGCTGTTGTATTGGGGAGCCTATGGCGCGACGCCCACCTTGCCGATGCCGCTCGCGATTGTCATCACATTATTGATTGGATTGCTTGGCGGCGGTCTGAATGCGTTGATGATCGCGCGATTGAATTTCCCTCCGCTGATCGTAACGTCTGGGGACGTTTTCTCTCTTTCGCGGAATTGCCGAAGGGCTTACTCGCGGCATCGAAAACTATTCAGGATTTTCGCCCGCGTTTCTGTTTCTGGGGCAGGGTTATGTGGGCGGTGTGATTCCCACGCAGTTATTCATTTTGATCGCGGCAATCGCAGGTTGTGCATGGTTGCTCCACCTGACAGGCTTCGGGCGCAGCCTTTATGCCATCGGATATTCTGCCGAAGGATCGCGCTATGCGGGCATTCCTGTTGGGCGACGGCTCGGATTTGTTTACGCGCTGTCAGGGCTTTCATCAAGCCTCGCGGCTGTAATTTATGTCGCGCATCTCGGGCAAGCGAAATCGGATGCGGGAACAGGTTATGAATTGACGGCGATCACTGCCGTCGTGCTGGGCGGCGCATCGATCTTTGGCGGACGAGGCACTGTGCTGGGAACAGTGTTGGGGTTGTTTGCCATCGTGATTTTGCAAAACGGATTGCGATTGAGCGCGCAGCCTGCGGAACTGGCCGGGATACTGACTGGCGCATTATTGATCGCGCCAATACTGCTTGACCGTTTGTCGAGGCGCGCAAAATCGCTGCCGCGCGACGAACTTATTTCAGAGGAGACCGAAGTGAAGAATTCGCAAGTCGCCATCTTAAGCGCGGTCATTCTAGTCGCCGCGTTGATCGTGGCCGGGAGCAACTGGTATCTGGCCCGCTCAATAAAAGATCAATTGAGCAATGCCGCTGCTTTGAACAACCCCTCCGCAGCCACGACGCCTGCCGCGCGCAGAACTGTGATTGCGATGATGCCGAAAGCGAAAGGCGATCCGTATTTCATCAGTTGCAGGCAAGGCGCTGAAGAAGCGGCGAAGGAATTGGGCGTCGAGTTGTTGTGGGATGGGCCTACCGATCTCGACCCCGCGAAGCAGAACGAAGTGGTCGAGGCATGGATCACGAGCGGAGTAGATGTAATCGCCGTGAGTGTCGAAAATCAGGTCGCCATCTCTACGGTGCTTCGCAAGGCGCGCCAGCGTGGCATCCGCGTCGTTAGCTGGGATGCCGATGCGGAACCAGACGCGCGCGATTTCTTCATCAATCAAGCGACGGCCGCAGGGCATAGGTTATACGCTTACGGATGAAGCCGCCAGAATCCTCAACAACAAAGGCGAGTTTGCCATCATCACGGCTTCTCTGAGCGCAGGCAATCAGAACGAATGGATCAAACATATCAAGGCGCGACTCGCAGAAAAATACCCGGATCTGAAACTCGTAGCGATTCAGCCGAGCGAAGGCGACCGTGATCGCGCGTTTGCCGAAACGCAGACTGTGCTGAAGGTTTATCCGCATGTGAAATTGATTATGGCGATTGCTGCCCCAGCAGTTCCCGGCGCTGCCGAAGCCGTCAAACAATCGGTCGGTCGGATGTCAAAGTCACGGGACTGTCGCTTCCGAATATGTGCAAGCCTTACGTTCACGATGGCGTGATTGAAAGCATAGTGTTGTGGGATACGGCGAACCTCGGCTACCTGACTGTTTATGCGGCGCGCGCCATAAGCGCGGGAGAACTCAAACTTGGCGACCGCCAGATTCAGGCCGGGCGACTGGGCAAAATCGAAGTGCAAAACGATGAAGTGATGCTCGGCGCTCCGTTCATCTTCAACAAGACCAATATTGACCGATTCGATTTTTAGCGTGATCCGCACATTGGTTTGACCTATCTCTCCTGAATAAACGATGCTCAATTATCGGGGCGAACTCAATTGCAAATTCTTATAATTGGTCTTACCGTCATAAAACAAATTTGCTAATTGGTTATAAAAGAGCTTGACATCAAAAGCCGTTGGTAGAAAATAGGCCTCTCCTAACGACAGCAAAAAAGGGTATTGAAAATCCTTCCCTAGAGTATAGGCCGGTTGTGAAAAGAACGCTCTTAACACGATACCCGGTTGGGCTGCGGCGAGGTCGCTCGCGCATCATTCCGCATTTGGATTTCGCAGCCAGGCTCCGCTTAGCTCACAACTCACTTCATGTATCATTGGTCAGACCAATAGCTAGCAGTACCTGGAAATACTCGCTTCCAATACGTGTTAGACAAGAGGAAGTCATGCCTCTTGTGGCATTTCGTAGCCAAACATTTTTCATCAACTCGCACATCAATCGAAATAACTTCGGAGGCACTTCAGGATGTCTCGCGCCGGGTGGCCAGAAATTTTCCAGGGCCAGCAGGCGCTTGTAGCTATTTACGCTCACCAGGAGGAGAAAATAATGAGATCAGCGACAACAAAGCCAGTGCAGGTTTTAGTCGTAGTTGCTTCTTTGATCATGGCTCTCGTTTCCTGCTGCGACACTCGGCCAGGAAGCACGCGGCACGATAACGGGCAAAGTCACGGATGCCGGTCAATCGGTCATCACAGGGGCGGCTGTGAAAGTCGAGAACGTTGCCATGGGGACTAGCGTCTCTGTGACGACTAACGACTCAGGTCTTTTCGCAGCGCCTTACCTCGTTCCCGGAACCTATCAGATCATTGTTGAGTTCAGAGGGTTCAAGAAATACGTTCGCGCGAATGTCGATCTGCGCATCGGAGAGACTCTCGATCTTCCGATTGCCCTTGAAACCGGAGGCACGGAAGAATCAATAACCGTTACAGCCGAATCGGCGAGGCTCGACACGACGACCGCTTCGTTGGGGCAAACGGTTGACGGGCGACGTGTGGCTGAACTTCCGTTAGTGCACGGCGACCCGTATACGTTGATCAGTCTGTCTCCCGGCGCAAGCTTTGCGCGAGACCCCAGACTCGACCGCCCGTTCGAGCCGACTCACATCGTCGGTTACGCAATGGACGGGACGCGAGCCAATCGCAGCGACCTCACGATTGATGGCGTTCCGAGCACGGCAACCGCAAACGGCTTTCGAAGTGATTGCTTCCTATGTTCCGCCGACGGACATCATTCAGGAATTCAAAGTGCAGACGGCGACCTTTGATGCGAGCTTTGGCAACACCGAAGGCGGAGTCACAACCATAAGCATCAAATCGGGCACGAACGCTTTTCACGGTTCAGGTTATTTCTGGGAAGAACCGGCGGGCATCTCTGCAAATGATTTCTTTGGCAATGCCAACAAGCAAGGTCGCCCCGACGCGTTTTCCAATCGCTGGGGAGGCTCGTTCAGCGGCCCTGTGTGGATTCCGAAACTTTACAACGGAAAAAACAAAACATTCTTCCTCTGGGGATATGAAGGCATTCGCGACGCGCGCCCGCGAAATAACGGCACGCCGACGACTCCGACCGAAGCTATGCTGCGCGGCGATTTTTCGGAATTGCTGAAGCTCGGCCCGCAGTATCAGATATATAATCCATTCACGCGCCGCGCCGCCGCAAACGGTCGCTTTCAACAAGACCCGTTCCCGAACAACATCATCCCCGCCAACCTTATCAACCCGGTTGCCAAAGCGTTGATCAGCCAGTACTGGCCCAAGCCGACTTCGCCAGGAGGCCCGGACGGCACAGGCAATTTCCAGCAGCCTAATCTGCAAGAGCGCGCCAAATATTCAAATAACACGATTCGCGTAGACCAGATCATCGGCGACAAACACAGAGTATTCGCGCGTGCCAGTTGGTATGATCGAACGAGCGATTACAACAACTACTTCAACAACATTGCCACCGGCGAACTGTTTTACTTTATCTCGCGACAGGGCGCGGTTGATGAAGTCTGGACCATCAATCCGACGACCGTGTTCAATGTGCGATACGGGTATAACCGTTTCATCAGGTCAACGGATTCGAATCTCGGCAATCACGAATTCGATTTGGCATCAGTGGGCTTTCCGTCTGCCTATAACAATTTGATACCGCCCGACAAGAGGCGGTTCCCGGCACTCGATTTCGTTATTCAAGGCCGACCACAGCCAACTATCAGGGTACGGCGCAGAACGTCGAATTCAGGCCGAATGATATTCACTCGGTCATCTCGACCGTCAACAAAATCATAGGCTCGCATTCGGTGAAAACCGGAGTAGAGTTCCGGTCCTATCGCGAAACGGATTCTTTTGCCATCAACGACATGACCGGCCGTTTCCAATTTCGATTCGACGTGGACGCGCGGGCCGTTGGACAATTCGGCCACCTCGCCAAACAGCATAGGTCAATCCTTCGCCGCGTTCCTTCTGGGACTGCCGAGCCCTACGAACAGCTTTGTCGCGCGGCACGCAGATTATGCCGAGCAGTCAACAGCGTGGGGCTTCTTCGTGCATGATGATTGGAAGATCAGCCAGAAGCTGACCGTAAATCTCGGGCTTAGATATGAATTCGAAACGCCGATGACCGAGCGATACAATCGCAGCGTGAGCGGCTTTGATGCCGCTTACACTCAACCGTTCGAGGCGGCGGCGCGCACGGCTTTCAACGCCGCGCAGGGCAACCCCGCAAGGCTACGCCCGAAATATCTCAACTCAATGTTCGAGGCGGACTGTTGTTCGCAGGCGATGGCGCGCGCGGGCTGTATCGAACTCCCGAAAAACAACTTTGCGCCGAGATTGGGAATCGCGTATCAAATCAATGACAAAACGCTTCTTCGCGCAGGCTATGGTATCTTCTATGGATTTCTTGGCCAGCGGCGCGGCGATGTCATTCAAAGCGGGTTCAGTCAGAACACGCCGTTCATTCCGACCTTAGACAACGGATTGCACTTTACTTCGACTCTCTCCGACCCGTTCTCCACCGGAATAGTCGAGCCGGTCGGAGCGGCTAATGGCCCGCAGACATTCATCGGCCAGAACGTCACGTTCTTCAATCCGCACGTCCGCTCTCGCCATATATGCAGCGTTGGCAATTCGGGTTCCAGCGCGAGCTTCCCGGCGCATTCATGGTGGAGGCTGCTTATGTTGGCAATCGCGGAACACACATTGAACTCGCTTGCAATTCAGGAATCGGAACGCAAGGATGCAACATGAACGTCACGCCGCAGGAGTTCTTGAGCAAGAGTCCTGTGCGCGATGCAGGTGACGCTCAATCGTCTGACCGCCGCCGTGCCAAACCCGTTCCGCAATCTGTTGCCTCCAGGCGCGAGCGGAACCTTCACCGGAACGACCATCGCGCGAGAGCGATTGCTTCGGCCATTCCCTCAGTTCGATCAGGTGAACACGTCGAGAAATGATGGCTACTCGTGGTATCACGGATTGCAGATGAGACTTGAGAAACGGTTCTCGAAAGGTTACACGCTGGGCGTGAGTTATACTTATTCAAAATTCATGCAGGCCACAGAGATTTTGAATCAGGATGACGCGCGACCGACTGAAATGATTTCCGATCAGGACTATCCTCATCGGTTCACCGTGAGCAGCATCTACGAACTCCCGTTCGGTTCAGGCCATCAATTCTTCGCCAACGCGAATTCGATTGCCTCGCGCATCATAAGCGGATGGCAGGTGCAAGGCGTCTACACGTATCAAAGCGGCCCGCCGCTGAGTTGGGGCAATATCATCTATGTCGGCAATGTGGGAGATATAAATCTTGACGGAAGCTCAGTTGAAAAATGGTTCAACAACACGGGCTTTATAGCATTGCGCGATGCAAGCAAGACCAACTCTCCGGTCGTGCTCGACAGCAGCGGACAGCCCGTGTGGATAGACTTCAACGATCCGTGCAAGACCAACCCCTCTTGCGCGAAGCCGCTTGCGTCGCCCGCTGGATTCAACCGCGACTCAGCGTTCCAGCTTGATCATAACGTCAGAACTTTCCCGTTGAGGTTCGGGTTCCTTCGCGGCGACGCCGTCAACAACTATGACCTGTCGCTTGTTAAGAACACGACGATCAAAGAAAACGTGAGGCTACAGTTGAGATTCGAGGCCATAAACGCATTCAATCACGTGTGGTTCCCCACGGGTAACAATGTAAACGGAATAACGACCAACGGCGTAGTGACATCTCCGACTGCGGCCACGTTTGGGCAGGTCGTTCAATCCAACCAGGCGAACTACCCGCGTCGAATTCAATTGGGCATCAAGGTTCTGTTCTAAAGATGATGGTAGATCAATGAGGATGCGTGTTCGGAGTGTCGCCTTCTATAGCAAACGGCAGTGAAGGCGGCGCTCCGAATTGTTGTTTGAATGTAAGGGATGTGTCGGTTACAGTACCGCGAGCGGTAGCGAGCGGGTCAGCCGTCAAGCCAACCCGCTCGCTACCGCTCGCGGTACTGCGTTTGCTCTAAGGTTAAGATGCTAACTAGACGGGAACTACTGAGATTTTCCAGGAGCCGAAAAACAACCGAGGACGGTTACTGGCTTTACCTGAGCCGACAGGCCATGGCCTGCCGTTTTGAAGCGACCTTACCGATCTCTGATCAATCAGGCGTGAATTTGACTCGCAATGCTCTGGCCGAAATTGACAGCCTCGAACAGCAACTAACCATATTCAGAGAAAGCAGTGAAGTAAGCTACATCAATCGCACTGCCGCTATCAGTTCGGTTCGCGTCGAAAAATCTCTGTTCGCTCTGTTGTTTCTGTGTCAGAAATTATCCGGGGAAACTAAAGGCGCATTCGATATAACCTCGGGACCGTTGAGCGACTGTTGGGGATTCCTGCGCAGACAGGGCCGCATCCCTGAGCCTCACGAAATCGAAGCGGCGCGCGCGCTTGTCGGAGCCGACCACCTTGTTCTCGACCGCACATCTCGCACGATTCGCTTTCGGCGCGCGGGCGTTCAGATCAATCTTGGCAGCATCGGCAAAGGCTATGCGCTTGATCGCATGAGTGCGGCTATCGAAAAGCGTGTGCGAAGCTGTTTGCTTACGGCAGGCTCAAGCAGCATACGCGCCATAGGAAGCGGAGACCAGGGGCGTGCCGGATGGGTTATCGGTGTGCGGCATCCGAGAGATAAAAACCGTCGCCTTGCCGTTTTAAGGATGCGTGACTGCGCGATGGCGACAAGCGGAGGTGAGGAACAATACTTTGAGCACGAAGGCAAAAGCTATGGGCACATCATTGATTCGCGTTCGGGGATGCCTGCGGAATGCGTTTCAAGTGTAACCGTCGTCACGCGGTCGGCTGCAATTGCTGACGCGCTCGCCACCGCTTTTTTTGTCGGCGGGCCTGAGCTTGCTGAAAGCTATTGCTCGACTCATCCCGGCGTTTTGGCAATAATGCTGGAAAGCGAATCGGAACGCGCAGTCGTCTTTGGCAACAACAGTCTATGCGAGGTGGAGATCATCGGTGAGTAGCGGGACGCCAAATCATCTCTTCTCCGGGCAACAGTTGGCGCTTCTGGCCCTGCGCACGGCTGTGGGCTGGCACTTCTTATATGAAGGCTATTATAAACTGGCGCTCCCCGCCTGGAGCGCAGATGGTGTTCCGCTTGGACAGTGGACTTCTACGGGTTATCTGAAATCCGGGTCGGGGCCGCTCGCCTGGTTTTTCGGGCGATTGATTGACGCGGGATGGGGCAGTTTCCTAGATAATACGGTCAAAATCGGGCTTTTGCTGATCGGCTTGTCGCTCATGCTGGGGCTTTTTACAAAGGTGGGATGCTGGGGCGCGTTGATCTTCCTGACTTTGTTTTATATCGTGTCCGTGCCTTTGTCAGGAACTCAGCAACCGGGCAGCGAAGGCGCATACCTCATCGTCAACAAAACTCTGATCGAATGTATCGCCGTGTGGGTCTTGCTGGTTTTTCGGACGGGCGAAATCGCGGGACTGGACTTGCTACTCGCAAACAGGAAAGAAAGACATGCGGCGCTCTCAGAAAGCGTTCCGAGTCCAGTCCCCGTTGCAGTAGCTGAATCCCAAACGATATTAGATTCCAGTGATCGGCCTGGTTCTCAGGCAGCGAGAGGATAGTAATGGAACTCACCGATGAAATGAAAGATCGAGGCAGGCGCAACTTCCTGAAAGCGATGGCGGGCGCGCCTGCGCTTGCTGCGTTGGGAGTGGCGACGGTTACACGCGGCCCTGTCAAAGGAGGCCCCGTGAAAGCGGCGTTGATCGGCACTGGAGACATGGGAAGCGGGCACTTGAAACAATGCCGGAAAGAATTCATTGATCTGAAGGCGCTGTGCGACATCAATCCCAAACGCAGGCAAAAGGCGGCTGATATATTGACGGGCGCAGGTTTGCCCGAACCCAAACAGTATGACGATTTCGAGGACATGCTCGAACGAGAAGACCTCGAAGCCGTCATCATCGCCACGCCCTTGTGGACTCACGCAGACATCGCTGTGGGTTGTATGAATGCGGGAAAGCATGTCTTGGGCGAAAAGATGATGGCAAAGAGCGAAGCCGATTGCTTGCGAATGATCGAAGCAGCGCGCCGCAATAAGAGAGTGCTTGAAATTGGTTATCAACGGTATTACAATCCGATGTATCAGGCCGCCTACAACAACATCATTAAGCAGGGAACATTGGGCGATGTGTATTACGCTCGGCTAGCCTGGCATCGCAATTCGACATGGCGGCGCACGGAAGATGCGCCATCGCCTGATTATGATCCGAGCAGATGGGGCTATCCCGACTGGGAACACTTGTTGAACTGGCGAATGTATAAACAGTATTCCGAAGGGTTGATGGCAGAACTCGGCAGCCATCAAGTGACGGCTGCGAGCTGGTTCTTCGATTCATCTCCGCAAGCTGTTTATACGACGGGCACGATCTCTCGCTACAAGGATGGGCGCGAGGTGTTCGATCACATCTACGCGACTTTCGAATATCCGGGCGGGCGCACGGCGACATTTTCTTCGATTCAGTCGAATGCGTTTGACGATGCGTATGAAATGTTCATGGGCACGAAAGGCACGCTGATTTTGAAGCACGAGACAGAAGCGTATCTGTTCAACGAAGGAGAGAATGTGTCTACACGAGTTGAGGTATCGCCCAAGTCGTCATCGCCTGTGGTTGACGCATCGGCTACACGCGCGGCTGATTCGCCGGGGCGAACGATCAATCAGGCGGCCAGCGATCAAACCGACAGGGCAGCGGCTTACAGAAATGAGATAGCCGAGTTCTGTTCTGCGATCAGGACCGGCGCGCCTGTGCGTTGCGGCCCGGAAAAAGCCATGCGGTCAGCCATTGCATGCTTGACTGCCAATCGCGCAGCAGAGAAACAAGCGCGATTAGAGATTGCGAGCGAATAAACTGACCATTGATGGAGCAGGGCCATAAAGGCATTGAATATAAACCAGTTCACCGCAGAGGCGCAGAGGACGCAGAGGGGGCGCAGAGTAAAGCTACTCTCTGCGAAATCTCTGTGTCCTCTGCGCCTCTGCGGTGAACTGACTTTCAAACGAGGTTTGTTATGTCTGAATCAACTAATTTAACGCGCCGACAATTCGTCAAACTGGCGGGCAGCACGGCAACTGCGTCGCTCATATCTGTGAATCCTTCGCTTGCGCCAGCCCACACCAGCCGCCGTCGCTACGCGCTTGTCGGCACAGGAGATCGTGGCACAGGCATGTGGGGGCGATCTGTGGCGCAGTCTTATTCCGATGTATTGGAGTTCGCCGGGCTTTGCGATATTAATCACAAGCGAGTCGCGGTGGCTAAAGAGTTCATCGGCGCGAACTGTTCCACTTTTACTAACTTCGATGAGATGTGCGACAAGGTCAAACCCGATCTGGTAATGGTCACGACCGTGGATGCTTTTCACAGCCAGTATATAGTCAACGCTTTAGATCGCGGCATTGACGTGATGACTGAAAAACCGATGGTGATTGACGAAGCGCAGTGCCAGGCCGTGATAGATGCCGAAAAGCGCAACAAACGAAAGATCGTCGTTACGTTCAATTATCGTTATGCGCCAAAACACCAGAAGATTAAAGAGGTTCTGTTGGCGGGAGATATTGGCCGCGTGCTGTCGGTTGATTTCAGTTGGTATCTGGATGTCTATCACGGCGCAGACTATTTCCGCCGATGGCACAGGCTGAGAACTAGAAGCGGCAGCCTTCTGGTTCATAAAGCGAGCCATCATTTCGATCTGATGAACTGGTGGTTAGGCGCTGATCCAGTCGAGGTGATGGGTCAGGCCGGTCTCAAAGTCTACGGCAAACAGGGGGCGTTTCGCTCAACGACCTGCCGTGCAGTGCCCGCATAAATCAAAGTGTGCTTTTTACTACGACATGACGAAAGACGCTCGAAGGATGAAACTCTACGCCGGTTGTGAAGACGTGGACGGATACCATCGCGATGGGTGCGTCTTCCGCGAAGACATAGACATCTTCGACACGATGTCGGCGCTGGTGACATATTCGAACGGAGTGACGATGAATTATTCGTTGAACGCCGCCATGCCGTTTGAAGGCTATCGTGTTGCTTTCAACGGCGAGAAAGGTCGCCTTGAGATACGTGATTACGAGCGCCAGCCCTGGCCTGTGGAACAGGAAACCGAAATATATATCACCAGGAATTTCGGCAAGCGCGAGCAAGTCGCGCTTCCAAAATCCGAAGGCGGACATGGCGGCGGCGACGAACGTTTGCGCGACCTGATCTTCAGAAAGACAACGGTGCCTGAGTATATGCAGTTGCCCGATTCGCGTGCCGGTGCGATGTCGTGTCTGACAGGAATAGCCGCGCGCAAGAGCGTAGATCAGAAACGCCCTGTTAAGATTTCAGAGCTTGTCAGCTTTTGACCCGCACATCGAACGCCCGGAGCAAAGAGCGAATGCGCAATATATATTTCAGTCTTCTGGTAATTGGGCTTGCCCTGGTGATTCCTCGATTCGAGTCCGGCGCATCTGACCGGCGCACGTACATCAATGTTGCAGCCGGGTCGTTCGACCGGCGCGATACTGTCGTCTCTTTTCGCATTGCCTAAAGACCTGAAAGCAGAGTCTTACGCATTGCGCGACGAATCAGGCCGCATGATAGCGTTGCAAGTGGACGCTGACCGTCAGGCAACATTCGTGCTGGCTAAACTGAAGGCCGGTGCAACGAATAAATATCTGTCTGATAGAGTTGAAAGCCAATGTGTCATCCTCATCAGCGGCAGGCGGAGTTCATGCTATAAAGAAGCGCGACAAACTTGCGATTGATGTCGCGGGTCGGCAGGGCATCGCCTATCAAGCGCAGCCGGACGAGTTGCCTGCAAGCGACATCAAGGAAATCTTTCGACGCGGCGGATACATTCATCCTGTCTATACGCCTTCGGGGCGAACTGTCACAGACGACTACCCGCCGGATCATTATCATCATCACGGCATCTGGTTCGCTTGGACTAAGACTGAATTCGAAGGCCGCCATCCTGACTTCTGGAACATGGGCGATGGCACGGGCAAGGTCGAGTTTGTCGCTTTAGATTCGACCTGGAACGGAACGGTGCATGGCGGCTTCACAGTCTCGTCAACGCTATGTTGATCTGAGCGGTTCAAAACCGACGACCGTGTTGAATGAAGAGTGGAAGGTGACAGTCTACAACATAGGCCGAGGCAGAAACCGTATTCGATGTTTGATATGATTGCGACCCACGAATGCGCTACCTCAAGCCCGCTCCTGTTGCCTGAGTATCGCTATGGCGGGGTCGGGTTTCGCGGTCACCGCCAGTGGCTTGATAAAAACAATTGTTTCTTTCTGACGTCAGAAGGAAAAGATCGCAGCAACGGTCACGGCACGCGTGCGAAGTGGTGTCATATCGGAGGCCGAATTGATGGGCAATTCGCAGGGATTGCAGTCCTCGATCACCCGACAAATTTTCGCGCGCCTCAGCCGATGCGAATCAATCCCGACCAGCCGTTTTTCTGTTACGCGCCGCCATTGATGGGAGAATTGGAAATCACTCCCGGCAAGCCGTATGTCTCGCGTTATCGCTTCATCGTTTACGACGGAGAGCCGGATAAAGTCGAGCTTGATCGTCTCTGGAACGATTACGCCAACCCGCCGCAGGTTGCGATCACAGTTGAGTGAAATATGTCAGAACGTTTACGCTCGGCTCAGTTTCAGGTTGCCGCCACCGCCTTTCTCGCCCTTTTTTCTATTGTGGGATTCGCGCTGTACGGGCTGCCGTATTACTACGATTTGTGGGTTGAAGAATTCGGCTGGTCGCGCACGCAAGTCACATCGGGCAACGCGTTGAGCAAACTGCTGATCGGCCCGTTGTTCGGATTCATCGCCGGATGGGTTGTAGATCGGTTTGGCCCGCGACGTTTGATGCTGGTTGGAATACTGATGGCTGGCGGCGCGCTGATCGGGTTAAGCAGTATGTCTGCGCTGTGGATGTTTTATCTGTTTTATCTTTTCAACGCGCTCGGCTATGTGTGCGGCGGGCCGTTGCCGAATCAAGTATTGCTCTCGCGGTGGTTCGACAAATCGCGCGGCAAAGCGATGGGTTTCGCTTATGTGGGCATCGGCATCGGTGGAGCTGTTGTGCCTCATCTGTCGCGATGGATGAACGAATGCTTTCGGCTGGCGCGGAGGGTTGCGAGGACTTGGCATTCTGATGATCGTGCTGGCTCTTCCGATGGCTTACTTTGTCAAAGAGTCGCCGGAAGGGCAAACGGAAAAGAAAAAAGATGATCAAGCGTTAGCCCCTATGAGCGGAGTCTTTCGCACGCGCGCTTTTTATTTGCTGGCGCTTGGCAGCATGTGTTCAATCGGCGCGGTCGGCGGGACTAATCAACATCTCAAACTGTTTCTCAGTAAGGATCACAATTTCTCGGAAGCCGATGCTGCGAATATCATATCGCTGGTGCTGGCATTCAGTATCATCGGGCGATTGTTTATGGGATGGCTTGCCGATCATCTGTCGAAGAAGTACGTGATGCTGTTGATATATCTTCTGGTCGCCGCAGCGATACCTTTATTGTTTTTCGCTTCAACGCCGGGCGCGATGTATCTATTCGCCGCCATATTCGGATTGGGCTTGGGCGGCGAGTATCTGATCATTCCTTTGATGGCGGCTGAGTTGTTCGGCGTTAAAGTGCTGGGGCGGCTGATGGGCGTTATTCTGACCGCGGACGGAGTTGCAGAAGCGGTCTGCCCTATGTTGATCGGTTATCTGCGAGATCGTACAGGGAAGCTATAACGTAGGATTTATAACACTGATTTGCATTGCCCTGCTGGGCGCGCTCGCAGTGGCTTCTTTATCTGGAAAAGTATTACCGGCAGCAGACGTTGCGGCTACGGCAAAACCCGTTGGGGCAGATTAGGTGAAGAGCATGTTTGGGCAGTCCCGTTAGGGATGACCTGTCTATAGCTTTGGCATCATTAATAAAGTTTGTAGCTCCGTAGGAGCGACCTGTTGACTCAAAGGTCGCTCCTACGGAGCTACAGCGAACTCTACTGACGACGATACTATCGACAGGTCGCTCCTACGGAGCTTCTTCTGAAACGGCATCTTAGAGAATCAAGCATGAGCGACTACTCCTTACTTGCACATCGGCAGCGTGCGCAACGCAACGGATTTTAAGCGTTATCTGCGCGAGCGCGAAATCATTATTCCCTGCGATGATGAAATGATGGCGGGCAGCAGTTCACCTCTGGCCCAGCCGCTACACCTGAATGAAATCACGATTGGGAACCGATTTGCGATTCACCCGATGGAAGGATGGGATGGAACGCTCGACGGCAGGCCGAGCGATCTGACTATAAGGCGATGGCAAAATTTTGGACGAAGCGGCGCGAAACTCATCTGGGGCGGGGAAGCCGTCGCGGTTCTTCACGAAGGCCGCGCGAATCCAAATCAACTCTTAATCAACGAACACGCGCGCGACGATCTGGCTCGCCTGCGCGATGTTTTGATTGCTGAACACAAAAAGACAACGGGCTCTGCCGATGACTTGCTTGTCGGGTTGCAACTGACGCATTCGGGTCGGTACAGTCGCCCTGATGCCGATGGTCGTGCCGCGCCGCGCATACTTTATCATCACCCGTTTTTGGACAAGCGATTAGGACTGTCGAATGATTATCCCGTACTGACAGACGGCGAGATTCGCCAGATCATCGAAGCGTTTCACCGAGCGGCGAAGATTGCTCGCGAGATCGGTTTTGATTTTGTAGATGTGAAGCATTGTCACGGATACCTGGGGCATGAGTTTTTGAGCGCACACGTTCGTGATGGCGATTACGGCGGAAGCTTCGAGAATCGCACGCGTTTCTTGAGAGAAGTAGTCGAAGGCATCCGCGCTTATGCATCGGGTCTTGAAATCGGTGTGCGACTTTCGGCGTTTGATGTTGTGCCGTTTCATCCGGCTCCTGACAGTTCCTTGCCTGGCAAACCCGGCCCCGGCGTTCCCGAACCTTTTCAAGCGGTGTTGCCTTATCGCTGGGGCTTTGGCGTGAACTCTGCAAATCCGACTGAGTATGATTTGACAGAGCCGAAACGGTTTTTGGCGTTGCTCGCTCAACTGGGAATCCGGCTCGTCAATCTTTCAGCGGGTTCGCCATATTACAATCCTCACGTACAGCGTCCCGCGTTGTTTCCTCCGTCGGACGGATACCGCCCCCCCGAAGACCCGCTGGTCGGCGTCGCAAGGCAGATGGCGGCGACGCGCACATTGAAGCGGCAGTTTCCGCAACTGATTTTCGTCGGCACGGCATACACGTACCTGCAAGATTATTTGCCCAACGTGGCGCAAGCGGCTATTCGCGAAGGCTGGGCCGACAGTGTAGGATTAGGGCGCATGGTGCTGTCATATCCCGAACTGCCCTGGCACGTGTTGCAGGGCCGCGCGCTCGAACGAAAGCGCGTCTGCCGCACGTTCAGCGATTGCACGACCGCGCCGCGCAATGGATTGGCTTCGGGGTGTTACCCGCTCGACGGACATTACAAGAATTCCGAAGCGGCTGAACGATTGAATCAGATCAAGCAACGCTCGCGAAAGAACTCCGCCGAACTGTGAGATCGTTTTGATGGAAAAAAGACCTGTCGCATTTATTACAGGCGCAAGCCGAGGCATAGGACGCGCAGTAGCCATCGAATTGGCGAAGCGCGGGTATGATCTTGCGGGCAATTCTCGTGTCTTCGATTCGCAGTCGAACGCTACCGGCATATTGGAAGTCAAACAGCGCGTCGAAGAACTTGGGGCGACTTTTCTCGCGCTTCAAGGAGATGTTTCCATCCTCGAAGACCACGAGCGAATGATTGAACTGATCCTGGAAAAGTTCGGACAGATTGATCTGCTTGTGAACAATGCGGGCGTCGCGCCTGAACGAAGATTAGACGTACTTGAAACAACGCCTGCAAGCTTTGACCGAGTCTTATCAATCAATCTGCGAGGGCCTTTCTTTTTGACTCAAGCCGTCGCAACGCAGATGATCGCTCGGAAGAAACATCATCCCGAATCCAGGCCGTGCATCATCTTCATCACCTCGGTTTCCGCTTATATGTCGTCGCCTTCGCGCGCCGAATACTGTTTATCGAAAGCCGGGCTGAGCATGGCATCGGCCATTTTCGCTGATCGGTTGTCGGAGTTTGGAATCAATGTCTACGAGATTCGCCCGGGCGTTATCAAAACAGATATGACCACCTCTGTTGAAAGCAAGTACGACAAATTAATCAGCGAGGGCTTGATACCTCAACAGCGATGGGGCTTGCCGGAAGATGTGGGGAAGGCGGTTGTAGCGCTTGCGAGCGGAGCCTTCGACTATTCGACAGGGCTGGTTGTAGAGGTGAGCGGAGGGATGAACATTCGGAGACTTTGACGCGCGATGAACATCGAACGGGACATTGATGAAAAGACTCTGCGATTGAAACTTGAACGAGCATTCGATTTTGGAGTCTCTCAGTTGGAAAAGATGCTCGCTAAATGGCCGAGCAATCGTCCGGCTCCTATCTACACCGAGAACGGAATCTGGACTCGTCCCGAATATATGTGGACGGATTGGTGTCCGGGTTTTTACGCAGGCATGATGTGGCTGGCCTTTGAACGTACTGGCGAGCAAAAGTGGCGCGAGGTTGCCGAAGAATATACAAGGGCGCTCGAACCGCGAAAATTCGACCGCGAAGTTCATGACCTCGGCTTCATTTTCATGTCTACAGCCGACCGATGGCACAGGCTCTTGCCGGAAGGCGATGCTACAAAGCGATGGTTGAAAGATTTGCTGATCACAGCCGGAACAGTGCAGTCGTTTCGCTGGAAAGAGACAGGCGAAGATCACTACATCTATTCGTTTCACGGCCCGCAGTCTTTGTTCATAGACATAATGATGAACATTCGATTGTTGTTCCGCGCGCACGAGTTGGGAGCAAGCGAAGAGTTGTTCAGAAAAGCCGTGACGCACGCTCGGACGACGGAAAAGTATCTGGTGCAAAAGAAAGGCTCGCGATTGATGGATCACGAAGGCGCAGTTATTCATGAAGCCATATTCAATCCGGTCAAAGGCGAGTTCCGCAATCTGTCAACACAGCAAGGATATTCGCCGTTCACGTGTTGGGCGCGAGGGCTGGCGTGGGCAATGTACGGCTTCACGGATACCTATCTATTCACACGCGACTCGTTCTTCCTGGAGACGGCTGAAAAATGTGCGACGTATTACTTGAATAACACGCCTGAAAACGGCGTGCCTTTCTGGGATTATGGCGCTCCTTACATTCCGGATGAACCTCTCGACAGTTCAGCCGCCGCCATCACGGCTTGTGCGCTATGGAAATTGAAGGACGTAGAAGCGAGTCGGCTAGGGTCGGAGACTTATCGCAAAGCGGCGCTGACTATTCTTTCAACTCTTTCGGGCGAGAGCTTTCTAGGTATGCATGATTTTGCTTACGAGGGGATTTTGCGACACGGAGTTTATCACCGTCCGATGAACTGGGGCGTGGATGAATCGGTCATGTGGGGCGATTACTTTTTCATGGAAGCTCTTCACATGGTCTTAACCGAAAGGCGTCAGTAGCCCGACCGTGAGGGAGGGCGCAATGCTCGCCCTTGCTTACGCGCGGGCTACTGCCAAAAACTTCGATATGACACTTACCATCATTAGACGTTTCATGACGTTTATCATCGCTGCGTTGTTCATCAGCATAAGCTCGGCTCTCGCAGCAGAGCATCAGGTCTGGTTCGACAAACAGGCGAATCATTTCACCGAATCATGCCCGCTTGGTAACGGGCGGCTCGGCGCTATGTTATTCGGCGGAGTAGAAGAGGAACGGCTTAATTCTGAACGAAAGCGGCATGTGGTCAGGGTCACCTCAAGACGCCGACCGGCCAAACGCCGCAGCCTCGTTGCCCGAAATTCGTCGCTTGTTGCTGGAAGGGAAAAACGCCGAAGCAGAGCGATTGATTAACGCTAACTTCACCTGCGCCGGAAAAGGGTCAGGATTCGGCGGTGGCGCGAATGACCAGTTCGGGGCATATCAAGTGCTCGGCAATCTGCGACTGAATTTCAGACGCAAAGGCGATGACGATCTGCCGCAGAATTATCGCCGCGAGCTTGATTTGAGCGAAGCCATTGCGCGCGTGAGTTATGAGAAAGCAGGAGTGCGCTACACCCGCGAAGCTTTTGTCAGTGCGCCCGATCAGGTGATCGTTTTGCGCTTAACCGCCGACAAACCCGGTTCGATTGCATTCGATATGCGACTTGATCGGCCTGAGCGTTTCGTTACCGTGGCGAAAGGCGCGAACGAGTTGCTGATGAGCGGGCAGCTCAATAATGGGGTAGACGGCAAAGGCGTGCGGTATGCCGCGCGATTGCGAGCGTTGAATCGAGGTGGAAGGGTCTTTGCCAACGGCAACTATCTGAGCGTGCGCGAGGCCGATGAGGTTTTGCTGTCTCATCACTGCGGCGACTGACATACGCAGCTTCGCAGGTCGCAAGGTACAAGATGTCGTGAAGACATCGGCCAGCGAACTCGCCCGCGCGGCAGCGAAACCTTTCGCAAGTTTGCGGCGCGATCACATCAGTGATTATCAACGGTGGTTCAATCGTGTGAGCCTTGAACTCGGCCCTCAAAATGTTGAAGCCATCGCGAAGCCGACTTTGACCCGGCTTCAAATGTTGGCAGAAGGCAAGCCGGACCTGGGATTGATGCAACTCTATTTTGATTTTGGTCGCTACTTACTCATCTCATCATCGCGGCCCGGCGGGTTGCCTGCGAACCTGCAAGGCATCTGGGCCGAAGAAACCCAAACGCCCTGGAATGGGGATTGGCACTTAAACATCAACGTGCAGATGAACTACTGGCCAGCGGAGGTTTGCAATCTGTCGGAGTTGCATCAGCCGTTGTTTGCGCTCATCAATTCGTTGCAGGAGCCGGGCGCGCGCACAGCGAAAAAATATTACGGCGCACGTGGCTGGGTATCGCACGTCTTTACTAATCCGTGGGGCTTTACGTCGCCGGGCGAATCAGCCGACTGGGGCGCGACCACAACAGGATCGGCGTGGCTCTGCCAGCATTTGTGGGATCACTATCTGTTCACTGGCGATAGAGAGTTTCTTGTCTGGGCTTATCCGATACTGAAAGGCTCGGCTCAGTTCTATCTCGATATGTTGATTAAAGAGCCGAAGCATACTTGGCTTGTTACAGCGCCATCGAACTCACCAGAAAATACTTTTATCCTGGCTGATGGAACGCGCGCCCACATCTGTCTGGGCGCGGCTATGGATATGCAATTGCTGCGCTATCTTTTCGGTGCATGCATCGAAGCTGCGCGCATTCTCGGCACCGATACGGAGTTCGCTAAAGAATTGACTGAGAAACGCGCGCAGCTTGCTCCGACCCGCATTGGCTCAGATAGTCGCGTCATGGAATGGTTGGAAGAATACAAAGAAGCCGACCCGCAGCACAGGCATATATCTCATCTTTGGGGTCTGTATCCGGGCCACGAGATTACGCCTGTCGGCACACCGAATCTGGCCGTTGCTGCGCGCAAGACGCTCGATGTGCGAGGCGATGGCGGCACAGGCTGGTGCATCGCACACAAGATGGCGCTTTGGGCGCGACTCGGCGACGGTAACCGCGCCTACAAGTTACTATGCGCTCAGCTCAAGCCCGCGATTGTTGTTGACCGGATTACGACGACAGGTGGCGGCACCTATCCGAATCTGTTCGACGCGCACCCGCCGTTTCAGATAGACGGCAACTTTGGCGCTGCTGCGGGTGTTGCCGAAATGCTTTTGCAGAGTCACGCAGGCGAGATAAATCTGTTGCCCGCTTTGCCCGATGCATGGGTCGAAGGCAGCGTTAGCGGATTGCGCGCACGCGGCGGGTTTGAAGTCAGCTTGCGATGGCAGAGCGGCAAATTGAAAGAAGCAATGATTCGCAGCATCGCTGGCACGAGCGCCACGGTTCGACTCGGCGACCAAGTAGCCGATCTTAAATTCAGACCGGGCGAGCGCATACGGCTCGACAGCGCGCTTCGTCGCTTTTGAATTGAGCCCTTTGTAGGGGCGACCCTCTGTAGTCGCCCCAGACTGGCGATACAACAATCTGGGGCGACCACAGAGGGTCGCCCCTACAAGCATTCCAAATAGAAGCGCAAACAGATTGGCAGGAACGAATGAAGATGAGATTTCCTAAGCGAATGCATTCAGCCTTGAGAATAATAATTCTGCTTGCTTTGCTCTGCTCATTCTTTGCTTCTACTCAACCGGGTTCAGCCGCGAATCAATCATCTGCTAATCAAAGCTTCGCTGATCTTCAACGAATGTTTCAGAATCCGCCGATGGATTCCAGAATCATGATGCGCTGGTGGTGGTTCGGCCCGTCCGTTACCAAACCGGAAATCGAGCGCGAGATGCGATTGATGAAAGAAGGTGGCATCGGAGGATTTGAAGTGCAGCCCGTCTATCCGCTCGCATTAGACAGCGCGAGTTCCGGCAGCAAGACGCTTCCGTTTCTCTCCGACGAGTTCATCGATGCGCTGCGATTCACTTCTGAAAAGGCGCGCGAACTTGGACTGCGCTTCGATTTGACGCTCGGCAGTGGATGGCCTTATGGCGGGCCGCAGGTTACTGTCAACGAAGCGGCGGGCCGTCTGCGCGTCGAGCGCGTGAGACCCGCGCAAAATGCGCGGCGTGTGTCTGTGCCGAGCATCAATAATGGCGAGAAATTGATCGCTGTCTTTCTTGCTCGTTATCTGGAAAAAAGTATTGCGCCCGAAAGCGTGCGCGAGATTACCGACATCAAGGACGGCGTGGTTCGACTGCCGGAAGGACTCGACGGCTCGTATGAAGTTCAATTCTTCATTGCAAGCAGAACAGGCATGCAGGTGAAGCGTCCTGCGGTTGGAGGCGAAGGCTTCGTGCTCGATCACCTGGATCGTTCGGCCACTGAAAATTATCTGAAGAAAGTCGGTGATCGCCTGATGCAAGCATTCGGCAATCAGCCTCCGCATGCGATTTTCTGCGATAGTCTCGAAGTGTATAACTCTGACTGGACGAGTGATTTTCTGGAAGAGTTTCACAAACGGCGAGGTTATGATTTGAAGCCGCATCTGCCCGCGCTGGCGGGTGATTTTGGGGCTAAAACTTCAGCCATCCGGCGCGACTGGGGAAAGACGCTGACCGAATTGCTCAACGAGCGGTTCCTTGCAACTATGCGCGAGTGGTGCAAACGCAATCGAACGTTATTGCGCATTCAGGACTACGGCATTCCTGCCGCGACGCTTTCGAGCAATGCTTATGCTGATCTGCCAGAAGGCGAAGGCTCGCAGTGGAAAAGTCTCAGCGCCACGCGCTGGGCGTCTTCGGCCAGTCATCTCTACGGGCGGCGAGTGACTTCTTCAGAGACATGGACGTGGTTGCATTCGCCGTCGTTTCGAGCCACGCCGCTCGACGTGAAAGCCGAAGCTGATCGCCATTTCCTGCAAGGCATCAATCAACTGATAGGGCACGGATGGCCTTACACTGCGGAAGGCGTCGAATACCCCGGCTGGCGTTTTTATGCGGCGGGCGTCTTTAACGAAAAGAATCCCTGGTGGATCGTCATGCCTGATCTGTCGCTTTACCTGCAACGGCTCAGTTTTTTGTTGCGACAGGGGCGACCGGCAAACGATGTGGCGATCTATTTGCCAAACGACGATGCGTGGGCGAGCTTCACAAATGGCAACACGAATATGATCGAAGCGTTACGCGAACGGCTCGGCCCGAATCTGATTCCTCGCGTGCTCGAAGCCGGATACAACTTCGATTTCTTTGATGATGATTCAGCAAAACAAGTCGGTCGCGTCGAAAAAGGCACGCTGATTTTGGGTGAGAATAAATACAAAGTTGTGATTCTGCCATCAGTAGAACGCATACAGCTTGAGACTCTTCAAAAACTGGAAGAATTCGCTCGCGGCGGCGGCATCCTTATAGCCACTCGGCGCATGCCACTCGGCGCGCCGGGGTTTCAGGCGACCGAAGCCGACCACCAGAAAACAGCCGACCTCGCGCGCCGTCTCTTTGAAAGCGCCTCCGCTACGGTTCGCTTTGTGACTGATGAAACAAGTCAACTGGCGAGCACATTGATAGGCTTGCTGCGTCCCGATGTAATGCTTTCACCAGCAGCGCCGGAGATTGGTTTCATTCATCGCAGCGCCACAGAAGCAGAGATTTATTTTCTGGCTAACACCGGCAATGCGCCGCATAAAACAAAAGCTACGTTCAGAATTGAAGGAATGGAACCCGAATGGTTGGACTCGATGACCGGACGCAGCAAACCGGCGACGGTTATCGCGCGCGATGCCGACTCGATTTCAGTCGAGCTTGACCTTGAACCTTATGAGTCGCGCGTTCTGGTTTTTTCCCGTCGCGCGCGGCCCTTGCAATCCGCCCCTTTAGCAATCGAGGCACAGCAAGCAGAGTTTGATCTAAGCACAGGCTGGCAGGTAACGTTTGGCAATAGCGCGCCAGTGAGTATGGACAGCTTGCGTTCATGGACGAATGACGAAAACACACGCTATTACTCCGGCGTGGTCACTTATGAAAAGAGATTCAATCTTCCGCAGAACTTTTTACGCGAAGGAGTACACATCAATTTGAATTTTGGTGAAGGCCATCAGGTATCGGCGGCCCAGACAAGCTCGCGCACGCCTGGAATGCGTGCGCTATTGGAAGGGCCTGTGCGTGAAGCGGCGGTTGTTACTGTGAACGGACGCCGTGCCGGTGCGGTGTGGTGTCCGCCATATTCTGTTGATGTCGGAGAGTTGCTGAAGAGCGGTGAGAACGTGCTCAGGATACAGGTGGGCAATACGGCAATCAATCACATGGCGGGGCGCGCGCTGCCTGATTACAGGCTTCTCAACCTGCGTTACGGAGAGCGATTTCAGCCGCAGGACATGGACAAGGTGCAGCCTGTGACTTCCGGGTTATTAGGCCCGATTCGTTTAATCTCGAAAGCTAGATGAAATTACTAAATAAACCTATTAACCGCAGAGGACGCGGAGGATACGCAGAGAAGATTATTCCTCTGCGTATCCTCCGCGTCCTCTGCGGTTAACTCTCTATAAATATCGGAAAGGATGACAATGATGAGACGACGAGAATTTTTGAGCGCGACGCTCGCCGCAGGCATTGCGACGCTCGCTGAAAGCAAAGCAAGCGCGATTCGATCTTCGATGCGTCGGTCACAATCGGTTGATTCCAGAATCGAAATTCTGTTGGGTGAGCCCATAGGCAAGATCGCTCCTGAAATCTACGGCCATTTCGCAGAGCATCTGGGCGGCGTGATTTATGACGGCATCTGGGTCGGAGAAGATTCTCGAATTCCAAACATCAATGGCATTCGCAAATCGTTGGTCGAGGCTATGCGGAGAATCAAACCATCGGTCGTGCGCTGGCCGGGCGGTTGTTTTGCAGACAGCTACGATTGGCGTGACGGCATTGGGCCGAAAGGGCAGCGCCCGCGCCGCACCAACTTTTGGGCTGGCGCAGGCGAATGGACTAATGGCGCGCCTGACGGCCCCTGGAAATATGAGACGAATCAATTCGGGACTAATGACTTTGCGCGGTTCTGCCGTTTGATAGGCGCGCAGCCTTACATGGCCGCCAACCTGCGGAGCTTACCCGCAAAGGATTTTTATCAATGGGTCGAGTATTGCAATTCGCCAGCCGGGAGTACGACGCTTGCCGAAGCCCGCGCTGCCGCAGGCGAGCGTGAACCGTTCAAGATTCGTTATTGGGGCGTGGGCAATGAGTCATGGGGCTGCGGCGGAAATTTCACGCCCGAAGAATATGCATCTGAATATCGTCGCTTCACGGAATGGGTGCCGGGTTTCGGAATAGACCTGGCCTTTATCGGCGCGGGGCCTAACGGCGGCGAACTGGAATGGACGCGAAGGTTCTTCACAAAATTAGCCGAGCGCCGCGCTCTGGGTCGTATGTGGGGCTGGGCGATGCATCATTATTCGTGGAACGTCAGCGGAGGCCGCACAAACGATTGGCGGCAAGGCAAGGGCGATGCAGTGAAGTACCCGAACGAAGAATGGCACGAACTAATTCGCGAAGCCGATCACATGGAATCGTTGATTACAGGCCATTGGTCTGTGATGGGCGAAATTGACCGCGAGCATCGCATCAAGCTAGTGGTTGATGAATGGGGAGCGTGGTACAAGCCGGGCACTGAATCGCATAACAGTCATCTATTGGGTCAGCAATCAACCATTCGCGATGCAGTGCTGGCGGGACTTACTCTGGACACGTTTCATCGTCACGCAGATAAAGTGGCGATGGCGAACATCGCGCAGCTTATCAATTGCCTGCAATCGCTCTTTATCGCGCACGAAGACAAATTCATCCTCACTCCGACCTTTCACGTTTTCGAGATGTATGCGGCGCATCAGGGGGCCGAATCGGTCAGAACGGTTTTTTCTGCTCCGAGCGTTTCTTACACGCGCAACGGAAAACCCGCGACACTGCGAGGCTTGTCGGGTTCGGCTTCACTGCGCGACAAGCAATTGACCGTTACCGTAACCAACCCTGACATAAACCAGACGCGGGAAGCCGAAATTGCTATTCGCGGCGCGAGCGTCCGGGCGATCAAGGCAACAACCCTGACTGCCAGCGACATTCACGCTTATAACAGTTTCGACAATCCGCGACGAATCGAGCCGAAAGATGAGCAGGTCGCTTTGAAAAGCGGTGCGCTTGTTTATAATTTCGCGCCCGCATCGGTCACGCGACTTCAAATCACGTTGGCATAAGTATCAAACAAAGAGCAATCGCGTTGACTATATATTGCAACTGCGAGATTATCTGTGACAACCGCAAGAAGGTCTTTTTCATTTCACCCCTTCATAAGGGGCCAGGGCATCAAAGTAGTAAAGTTGTTTGCTAGGAGCTATACACTGATTTGAAATTTCAATTCCGGCTGTGCTCCCAGTCGGAATCGCTCGCGAAGGAGAAGATCAAGATGAAAAGAAGGGCTGGCAGCTTCGCTTCTGTTCTCGCAGTACTACTCGTTCTTGCGCTTGCCACTTCTGCGCAAGACACGCTTACGAAAGTGGCTAAAAAGCACGAATCCTGCACCACCACAGTAGCGCTCGAATTCAGCAAAAAGAACCGCAACACGATGATGCGCGTTCTTGCTGCGGCTGGCACTTTCGACCCTAACGCGCACGCCACGGGATTTCTTGTCGGCGACGGTCTGGTCATGACCAGCTATCACGTTGTCTCAGGAAAGTTGAGCGCGCGCAAAAAGAAATTACTTGGATTCAAACCCGACGATGAACTCGAAGTAAAAATCTATGTCAATGGCTGCCAGGCAAAAGTAGTCAAGATAGATCAAGAATCAGACCTCGCGTTGTTGCGGGTATGCGCATCGCGCCAAACTCAACGGCCTACATTCCGAGCGACTCCCAGCAAGGACGAGCAATTGCTTCTGATCGCTCAACCGGGCGAACAGAAAATGATCCGGCGTGGGAGATTTAATGGCACTTATGCTTTCGGCACTTCCCAGTACTGGTCCGTAAAAATTGACGGGCAGGATGGTTTTTCTGGCAGCCCTGTTTATGACAACAACGGCGAGATCGTCGGAATATTTTCCCTCTATGATTGGAAACAGGGACTCGCATTGCTCAGTCCGGGAGCAAAAGTGCAACAGTTCCTCGCCGACTATGACGCGGGCATCCAAACCCACCCTTGATGCATGTAGATGTAGGGGCAGAGACGATCCCTGCTCCTACATTAATACGAAAAATAGAAGTGATTAGCTTAGAAGCCCGCTTATCTGTTCGCGGTCTAGAGCGGACATTTCTGTGAAGTCCACGTCAAAGCCGACCGTGAATTTATGATGGCTCACGACGCCGATGGTGCGGATCTGATGGCCGTTCGGCAGGCGAAAATGAAGTACGACTTGTGATCCGGTGACGGGAGGCACGAAGCTTTCAACGAAGGCCCCGCGAGATGTGAGATTAAGCACGCGACAATCGCGCCCGTTGCCATTCGTCTCGCATCGAGCACGCAAAGCGCCCGTGTACTCCGCACGGCTGTTTGAAGAAGCGCAAACGCCTACAGCACTCATAACCTGATTCTCCTTAATGGTCTTGTCCTCTGTTCCGAAATACCTAATGTGCCAAGCCAACAAGAATACACCAGCAATGCGGCCCATTTCAAGGCAAAAAAGTGTAAATTTAAGCCGCAAAAGATGTAAAATGGCCTTCGCTCGCCTACCGTAGCGCGAGGCAAATAATTTTTCATACTTTAGGCTTACGCAATGCGTATTTAGGTAATAAGTAACAGTAGCCCGACCGTGAGGAAGGGCGAGAGACTTTAGCCCTTGCTGACGCGCGGGCTATTGCCCAGACAGCAAGCAAGCATGGAGAGAAACCAATGGCAAGTTTCACCTCTGATGACGCCGCTCACTTGCTCCGCCGCGCCGGTTTCGGCGGAAGCCCCGCTGAGATTGAGACCCTGGTATCGCGCGGGCGAGAAGGCGCTGTTGATTACCTGATTAACTACAATCAGATTGATAACAAAGCGATGAATGACCTGCTCGACAGGAGCTTCAATTTCTCGAACCCTCTTAACGCGTCCAAGTTCAATCGAGCCGAGATACAACGCTGGTGGTTCACTCGCATGGTTTACACGCAGCGCCAGTTTGAAGAGAAGATGACGCTGTTTTGGCACAACCACTTTGCAACGGCCTCTTCCAAAGTTGACGACATCTTCATGATAGTTCAAAACTTGATGCTGCGTAATAACGCGCTCGACCGATTCGATGACCTCTTGCTCAAGGTTGCGCAAGACCCCGCCATGCTCCTCTGGCTCGATGGTGTTACTAACGTAAGCGGCCAGCCGAACGAGAATTTCTCACGCGAGCTTCAAGAGCTGTTCACGATGGGTATAAAGGATGTCGTTACGGGCGAGCCGAATTATACGGAACAGGACGTAAAAGAAATCGCGCGCGCTTTCACCGGATGGAAATTTTTTCGCCCTCGTGATAATCCCAGCCCTTATGCCTTTCTATTCTTTGAAAACCCGCCCGAACACGACGATAAAACCAAAACCGTGTACGGCCAGACTTTGAATTTTTCAGGCGAAGACATCATCGAGATAATCAGCGCGCGACCTGCTACTGCGAGATATCTGGTGTGGAAGCTGTTCAACTTTTTTGTCTACCCGTTGACTTCGAGCAGCGCCGACAAAGCCACAATAGACAAATTCGCTAATGTTTATCTGAGCAAAAATCATTCGATCAAAGAGCTGGTGCGAGCGATCTTCACATCGGATGAATTCTTTGGCGAGCGAGCGCGATTCGGCCTTGTCAAATCGCCCGCAGAGTTGATCGTAGGCTCGATACGAATGCTTAGCGCGCGGTACAATCCCGGCACCAGCGTCGCTCAAGACGGCGCGAATATACTGATAGCGCTGTCAATTTTTCTGGGCCAGGAATTATTCAACCCGCCCGATGTCGCGGGTTGGAGACTTAATCTCGGATGGATCAACACTTCGACTCTGCTCAACCGATTCACTTACGCAGACCTGATGGTGGTAAACCGCGCGCGCGACATCAACGCGCCGGGCCTGTGGCTTTCGCATGAGCAACTCAAAGCGTTCACCAAAAAGACTGCGAAGAAGACTGTAAAGAAATTGCTCTCGGTTCTCGGCCCGCTCGATGTGGACTCGAAAACAGTTCGCACGCTTAGGACTTATCTTGAGACAGACGATCAAGGTCGCAGCGTCGAATTCGTAGTTAACGATCAGACGATTGACAAAAAAGTTCGCGGCCTCGTCCACCTGATCATGTGTTTGTCTGAGTTCCAGTTGAACTGAAAGGAGAATCGCCATGCCCGTGACACGAAGACAATTCATCAAGCGAAGCGCGACGGCTGTAACCGTCGGGCTGGTGATGCCGAGGTTCTGGACTGCGGAAGCGCGAGGCCAGCATATTCAGGCAAATTCATCTCGCAAATTCGTCGTGATTCAACTGGCGGGCGGCAACGATGGATTGAATACTGTCGTGCCTTATACAAACGGGCGGTACTACAGCCTGCGGCCCACCCTCGGCTTGAAAGATACGGAGTTGAAAACAGCGCAGGGCAACTCGACTCTCATCTCGAACGAATTCGGATTTCATCCAGCGATGGCCGAGATCAAAGACCTCTACGATCAGAACAAAGTTGCCGTGGTGCTCGGCGTCGGCTATCAGAATCCCACGCTCTCGCATTTTCTTGCTATGGACATTTGGCACACGGCAGACACTACGGGGCTGGCAAACAGAGGCTGGCTAGGCAAGTACGCAGACATCGCTCTTGTAGGCGAATCGAACCTTGCAGCAGCGGCAATCGGAGGACTGGATTTGCCGAAGTCTTTCATCGCTAACAAGGTCGTGGTTCCGAACATCATCAATATTGACCTATATAATTTTATTGGCGACCCGGCCTATCCCGGCGATTACAACAACCAGATCAACGCGTTCAACGAATCGGCGAGCCGCAGTTTTTCGCCCGACACTTTTCTCGGCTCAATAAACTCCACCGCGTTTGAATCGGTCAGAGGCGCGCAGCGAGTCCAACAGTCAGTCAACAGTTATACGTCTTCGGTCACTTATCCTCAAACGAACCCGCTCGCCGTAGGGCTTCGTCTGGCGGCTCAATTCATGATAACGATTCCCGAAGCGCAGTTGCTTTACGTGCAACTGAACGGGTTCGACACTCACTCCGGGCAAATCGGCGACCGCAATCAGCAACTCAACAAACTTGCGGGCGCACATGCCACGTTGCTCAAATGGTTTTCCGAAGCCGTGAAGTTGTTCCATGCGGATCTGGCAGAGCACAATCTGGCTGACAACACAGTCATAATGCAGTGGTCAGAGTTTGGCCGGAGGCCGGTCGAAAATGCATCTTTTGGCACAGATCACGGAACAGTCGCGCCTGTTTTTATCATAGGCAATCCCGTGCGCGGCGGGCTTTACGGAGAGCAACCATCGCTTGCGGCAACCGAGCTTGACCCGGCGGGCAATCCTAAATACAAAGTTGATTTCCGCGAGGTCTACGCCACGATGCTGGATAAATGGCTCGGCGTTGATTCGAGCGCAGTGCTCGGCGGTCACTATTCGAACGTGGGATTTTTAGGATAAAAACTATTCACCGCAGAGACGCAGGGAACGCAGAGGCGGCGCAGAGGTTAAGGCAGTAGCCCGCGCGTAAGCAAGGGCGTAAGGCTTACGCCCTCCCTGACGGTCGGGCTACCGCCATTCCTCTGCGTTTCTGCGGTGAACTCTTTAATATTCTTTTAAGATGCTAATCGCTGCTGTATAATCTGGCTCTGCAAAGGGAAAACCTCACACCCTGTAATAATCAATCAGGTATAGATGTATGCCCGGAAAAGAGATTTTACAATTAGGCAATCCGACGCTCTGGCAGAAATCTCTGCGCGTGGAAGATGTCACGGCAAGCGATCTTCAAACGGTCATACGCGACCTCAGCGACACGTTAGCCGGATTTCGCGAAGCGACAGGTTTCGGTCGCGGAATAGCTGCTCCGCAGATCGGCGTGCTCAAACGCGTCATCTTCATCCGAATGCAGCCGACAGGTTTTACGAGCGCGCTCGTCAATCCTGAGATAGTCTGGGCAAGTGACGCTCTGATGGAACTGTGGGACGATTGCTTCAGCTTCCCAAATTTGATGGTTCGCGTTTCGAGAGCCGCCCAGGTGCGCGTCGAATACACGGATGAGCGCGGAATGAAACGCACAGTCGAGGCCGAAGGAGATTTGTCAGAGCTTTTGCAGCACGAGCTTGATCATCTGGACGGCGTACTGGCTGTCGAACGCGCTATCTCTCCGCAGGCATTTGCGACGCGCGCAGAATGGGAGCGACAGTTTCCACGACCTGCTTGACACGTTTAAGGTTTGGGATTCGAGAATTATTAAAAACTTTTCAGACTTTTGTCCCCCAACGACAGTCTGAATGAGCGGGATTGAATCTAAATCCCAATAGCAGCAAATCATTAAGGGGTGACCGCGTAAACCAGCCCTCTTTCCCCCGCTGTCACGTCCCCCGTTGAAATACCGCCACACAAGCAGTTTTATATTGTGGCTACTGGCGGCGGCAGCCGACCGTCGAGCAATCAAATGAGGAGAGCAACCCATGACAGATTTAAGCTTTGATGAAGGCGCTCACCTGCAAAGGCGCGCAGGTCTAGGAGGAACTTCAGGCGAGATTGACGATCTTGTGTCGCGTGGGCGAGAAGGCGCTGTTGATTTTCTGCTCAATTACACACAGATTGACAATAAGGCGATGGACGATCTGCTCCTCCAGAGTATTGATTTCCTCGTGCCACCATCGGAAAAAAAGGAGATCAGTAACGGCGAGATTCGCCGCTGGTGGTTCACACGCCTCGCATACACCAAACGTCCATTTGAAGAGAAGATGACGTTGTTTTGGCACAACCACTTTGCTACTTCAAGCTCAAAGGTGCAGGACTTCTTGATGTACAACCAGAACCTGACGCTGCGCCAGCACGCGCTTGATCGCTTTGACGATATTTTAATGGCAGTGGCGAAAGACCCTGCCATGCTCGTCTGGCTCGACGGTATTACGAACGTGCTGGGCAGCCCGAACGAAAACTTCGGGCGCGAGCTTCAAGAGCTGTTCACGATGGGCATAAACGATGTCGTTACGGGCGAGCCGAACTATACCGAACAGGATGTAAAAGAAATCGCGCGTGCTTTCACCGGATGGGATTTTCAAAGGAGAGTGCCCTACACATTCCAATTCAAGCCCGCCCAGCACGACAACACCGTGAAGACCGTTTACGGCCAGACGTTGAACTTCTCAGGCGAAGACATCATTGAGATAGTCAGCGCGAAGCGTGCTACGGCCAGATACCTGGTGTGGAAGTTGTTCAACTTCTTTGTCTACCCGATGACGAGCAGCAGCGCCGACAAGAAGACAATAGATAAATTCGCTGATGTTTATATGAACAAGAATCATTCGATCAAAGAGCTTGTGCGAGCGATCTTCATATCGGATGAATTCTTTGGCGAGCGAGCGCGATTCGCTCTTGTCAAATCGCCGGTCGAGTTGATCATTAGCTCAATACGAATGCTCGGGGCTAAGTACAATCCCGGAACGAGCGTGAATGAAGACAGGCGAGTCTCAAATCTTCCGGCGCAGTCTTCGCGCGATCAGGGGCAGGATTTGTTCGGGCCTCCCGATGTTGCAGGATGGGAATACAATCTCGGATGGGTCAACACGGCGGCGATGCTCGAACGATTCAATTTCGCCAACACCTTGGCCACCACGCGGAACACGACCAATCCCGGAGTCTTTGTTACCACAGAGCAGCTTAAATCTTTCACCAAGAGTAAACCGAAGAAGGTCGTTAAAAAATTCCTGTCCGTACTTGGGCCGCTGGACGTAGACGGCAGCACGCGCAAAAAACTGGAAGCGTATCTTCAGACAGGCGATAACGGACAGGAAGTCAAGTTTACGAACGACGATGCGACCATTGATAAGAAGGTGCGCGGACTCGTTCATCAGATCATGTGCTTGCCTGAGTTCCAATTGAATTAGGAGGAGAGCGATGGCGATAAATAGAAGACAATTCATCAAACGAAGCGCGAGCGCGGTAACTGTCAGCCTTATGATGCCGAAGCTATGGCTGGGCCAGGCGCACGGTCAAGGGATCAGCGCAGCGGGTCGAAAGATTTTCGTGGTGATTCAACTCAGCGGCGGCAACGACGGACTGAACACGGTCGTGCCTTACACGGATTCGGCTTATCACAGCCTGCGGCCCGTTCTCGGATTCAAAGACACGGAACTCAAGGACGCGAACGGCAATTCAACTATTCTGGGAAACGAGCCTTTCGGATTTCATCCAGCCCTCAGCGAACTGAAAGGGCTTTACGACGCGGGCAAAGTTGCTGCCGTGTTGGGCGTGGGTTATCCGGGCTCGAACCTCTCGCACTTCCTTTCGACAGATATATGGATGACCGCAGACATAGTCGGCGGCAAAGGCAGCGGGTGGCTCGGCAAGTACGCCGATCAGAAGTTGCTCGGACAATCCAGCCTTTCGGCTGTCAACATTGGCGGCTCGCTGCCGAAAGCTTTCTTTGCCGATGACGTTGTGGTGCCGAGCATATCGAGCTTTGCCAAATACACCTATCAGACCGACAACCGGTTTGCAGGCGACCGCAACAACCAGATCAACACTTTCCACGCGACCAACCAGCGCGACTTTGAAGACGGCAGCTTCGAAAAAGCGATAGCCGAAGCAAGCGTCGGCGCGGTGGATGGCGCTGCTCAATTGAAGGCGGCTGTTGATACTTACACATCGCCTGTTGTCTATCCTTCGGGCGCTGATTTCTCGAACAAGGCCGTGCAATTTGCCGGTGCCATGAAAATGGCTGCGCAAATTATAACTACCGTTGACGCTGCCAACCTGATTTACGTGCAGATGGGCGGCTTCGACAATCACTCGCAGGAGATAGGAACTACTGCCGATAATTTCACGGACAAGACGAAAGGCGAGCACGCAGACCTGTTGAAAGCTTTGTCGCTTGGGGTCAAAGCGTTTTACGATGATATGACGGCGCACAACCTTGCCGACAATGTTGTGATGATGACCTTCTCTGAATTTGGTCGTCGCCCGAACGAGAACGCATCGCATGGCTCAGATCACGGCACAGCTTCATCCTTGTTCGTCATTGGCAATCCCGTCCAGGGCGGCAGACTTTACGGCGAACAACCTTCGCTTACAGACCTCGATGCTGCGCGCAACATGAAATTCAAGGTTGACTTCCGGTCTGTGTATGCGACGATACTCGACAAGTGGCTTGGCGCAGATTCCCAGTCCATACTGGGCTCTCAGTTCGACAATATAGGATTTTTGGGATGAACTGGGGATGTAGCGAGAAAGGATTACGGAAGATGCTCAGGTTAGGCGCAAAACAAAAACTTCAATCCATCATCCTGCTTTTGATGTTGACCGTCGTTGCCTACGCGAGTGTGACCGGGCCGGAGCCTGGTTATACGAACGCGCCGGGCGATCTGGGAAACTGCACTCAATGTCATGATCATCACGCGGCGAACATGGGAACCGGGAGCGTTAAAATCACCGGCCTTCCTTCTCCCTACGAGCCGGGAAAAGTTTATACGCTCAGTGTTACTACGGCGCTATCTGGAAGAATCCGTTTCGGGTTTCAGCTTACAGCCCTCGACACAACTAATAAAAGGGCAGGCACGCTGGCTTCTCGCGATGGAAACACGCAGGTGCTTTCACAGACAGGGCCGGGAGGCCGTCAGTATATAGAACACACTCAGCAGGGAAGTCTATCGTCAATAACGGGCAGCCGCACGTGGCAGATAAATTGGACGGCTCCGGCGACTGATATCGGAACCGTTCGATTCTTCTTCGCCGGTAACGCTACGAACAACAGCGGCGTGCAGGATGACGATGATTTCATTTACACCAACAGCGCTTCGTCGGATTCGCCCACAAGCCTGGTTACTCTTTCGACTTGAAACCGATCTGGATGGTCAAACGCTCGTAGCCGGGACGGTTAAAAAAATCGAATGGGCTACGAGCAGGGCCGTCTAACATTGACAACATAGAACTGCGCTATTCGACCGATGAGGGCGTTACTTTTCCGGTTAGCACCAGTGTGATCTTTTCCACAACCGATCCTGCGGTGACGAGCATGGACTGGACTGTGCCGAATGTTTCAACTGATAAGGCCGTCTTGCGCGTGAAGGTCGGAAAGAAATCCGGCGACTCGGTTGAAGTTCTGAGCGACAACTTCACGATTCAAGGCGACGGCGAGCCAGTGAACCCCAAGCCTGTGATATTCAGCGCCTCAGTTGACGGCAAGAAGCTTTTCGTCACGGGAGAAAACTTCGGGGACGGCGCTAAAGTCGAGTTGAACGGCGAGAAGCAGAAGACCTCAAACGAAGAAGACTACTCGCACATGCTGAAGTGCAAAAAGTCGGGCAAGAAAATAGATCGCGGCGTGCCTGTGACTTTAGTGGTTAAGAACCCCGACGGCACGCGATCTGAACCTTTCGAGTACACAAGACCACTTGAATGAGTCGTTGCTTCAAAGCTTCAAAGGCTTCATCTTTTCATGCTCTCCTTAAAGCTGGCGCGCACAGCCGTGACCAGCTTTATTTGTCAGCGGATTAACTACTCGCCGCGCGCTGATTTTGCAAACCTTCTCGATCTCGATATAATCAACCAGGAATGGTCAGCCCACAATTGGGAAGGAGATTCTTCGATGAGCCACATCACCGAAACAAGCCCCAAAAAGATCACCGCGCCACACATCCGCGCGCGCAAAGGCGGCGACCCAATCGTCGCTTTGACGGCTTACGATTATCCGAGCGCGCGGCTAGTGGACGAAGCAGGATTCGATTTCATTCTTGTGGGCGACAGTCTGGCGCAGACTGCTCTCGGCTATGATTCGACGCTTCCCGTGACGCTCGACGAGATGATAGCCGCGACTCGTGCGGTTCGCCGCGCAGTTCGTCGCGCGCTGATCGTGGGCGATATGCCTTTCGGTTCTTATCAAGACAGTTTGTCGCGGGCAGTCGAGTCGGCGATTCGTTTCGTGAAAGACGGCGGAGCCGAGCCGTGAAGATGGAAGGTGGCGCGCGACGCGCTCACATAGTCAAATCAATTGTCGAAGCCGAAGTGCCCGTGATGGGCCACATCGGGCTTACGCCTCAATCCTTGCTAAGGATGGGCGGCTACCGCGTGCAGGGCAAGACGATGGAAGCTGCGCGAGAACTGCTCGAAGACGCGCTGGCGCTCGAACGCGCTGGGGCATTTGCAATTGTGCTCGAAGGAATCCCTTCGGAGATTTCTCGCATAATCACAGACCGCGTGGGAGTGCCGACCATTGGCATAGGCGCGGGCGCGGATTGTGACGGGCAGATACTTGTTTTCAGGATCTGGTCGGCTTGACGTTCGGGCACACGGCAAAATTCGTCCGCCAATACGCAGACGTAAAGGCCGTAGTGGCTGATGCGCTCAAGCGATTCGCTGATGACGTTAACG
>CAVSDJ010000002.1:0-163732 GCA_963726785.1 Blastocatellia bacterium | reverse complement strand
TCTTTGCTGACCTCGAACACTCGCCCGCGCCATTCGACTCTGCGGCCAAACCAACTGATGCACCATATCAAGAAACTCAAAACGTCCCGCACGGGCAAAAGGTAAAAATGTCGCTTCAAAATTTTATCGCCGAGGTGGCCCACGCCTATCATCCAGCCCATCGTCATTCGCACGATGAGAGTCAGTCCCAACAGCGCGAGGCTGAACGCGGAAGCGCGCGCGACCGCTACATTGATGAGCGCGAGCGCAGTCCCATAAGTAAAGATCAAACCGAGATAACCTGCGGGGCGAGACCTCCTGGTCGAGCGCGACCATCGCAATTGATGGCGCATCATGCTCGAAAACCCCATCGGAGCCATAACAGTTTCCACTACGTAATCGGACAGGCGAACTTCGTACCCGCTCGCCGCTATCAGATGGCCGAGCATGAAATCATCCGCAAGATAATCTTTGAGCGCAGGAAATCCGCCGATTGATTCGAGTCGCGCGCGAGTCGTCGCCATCGTGGAACCAAGAGCGAACTTCACGCCTTCGATCATTCGGGCCATCAACACGCCGGGATGAAACTCTGCCGTTATGCCTATGGCTTCGAGCTTTGCGGCAAAATCGGGCGCTTCCGCTGCTCTGTACATGCAGGTCACAAGCCCTACTCGCTGGCCTGAAAGCTCGCGTGTGACTTGCCGCAAGTAATCCGGCCCCACGCGAATGTCGCTGTCAACGATGATGATGTGCTCGTGCTTGACCAGGCGGAGCATGTTTTCGAGATTGCTGACTTTCAGGTTTGTTCCAATCACATCGGGACACACAACAAGCGCAATGTCCGTTTCAGGAAAATCCGCAATCAGCTTTTCGACTATCGGAATCGAAGAGTCTTCTCGCTCGCGCACGCCGAACACGATTTGAAATTCGGGATAGTCCTGACGGCAGAAGAGCGCGTAATTGCGGTACGCTTTGAAGTCAGCGCCATAGAGAGGAATCATTATCGAAACGGGCGGCAGTTCACCGCTCTCATCCGTCTTTCGACCGAAAAAAAACCTGCGCGACGCAACGATTGAGAGCAGATAGAAAGCGTTTGCTGCGACGGTGAGACCGGACAGGATTAACACGATTGCGTTTGTCAGTGTCGGCATCAGGGCAAAGAGATGAGCGCAACGCCTATGCAAACAAGCAGAATGCCTGCCCATCGAACGAGGGTGATTTGTTCTTTCAAGAAAAACTTCGCTCCTATCGTTTTGATGGCGAAGCCGATGGAAGTCGCCGGAACCACGAGGCTCAAATCTGCAAGCGAAAGCGCGGCCAGAAACGAGAAATAACTGATGGCAAGAAAAAAACGCCCGCCAAGAAAAAATTTATTAGCAATCGTTCGTTTCGCTACGCGGGCGAGCGCGCCGGGTCGCAGAGTGGAAATCTCTCCCACTTCTTTCATGCCTTTTGTGATTAACACGTCGCCTATGGAACTGCCCAGCACGACTAGCGTGATCATCAATGCTGTAATCATTCTGCACCTGTTGCCGCGCTCATTTGTTCTTCGCCGAGCGGCGCTGTGCGTTCTTCCGACCTTGAAACGAAAACCACGCCGAGCGTGATTATCGCCGCTCCGGCCCATCTTACGGGCGAAACCGTTTCGCTCAGAAAGTAATAACCCGCCGCCACGTTGAGCACATAACCGAAAGCCGTCGCGGGCAACACGAAACTTAAATCAGCCCACGAGAGCACGGCGGAATAAAGCGCGAAGAAAACTATCAAAAGCGCCGTTCCGATCAACACCGAAGGGCTTTGCGCGACTTGCAACGCGATTTCGAGAAGTTGAGACAGCCTGCCACTGCCTGCATCTTCAACGACGATGGCTTTCATTCCTTTCGTCAGATAAACGTCGCCCGCTGTCTGGGCAAAGATGGCGATTATCAATACAATGGCTGTTTTCATCGGCTGGCTTCCATCTCGAAATAATTCGTCAGCTTGACGTTCAACTCGTTCAACCGCTGTTTCACGCGCGCGCTCGTCAGAGCTTCAAATTCTATCAAGCACTGTTGTTCGTCCGCATTGAGCAAGCGGTCTTCCGCGTACAGAGCCGGGTGAAAGTATATCTCGTTTGTTCCGGCTCGCAGGTTATCCAGAGCGTAAAGAAAATACCGCTCGCTCATACGCCCGCTTTGCAGATTGCCATAAACCCTTTCAGGAAACGTGAAGCCGCGCGCGCGCAGCTTTCGTTTCATGTAGCGCGCAAGCCCTCCGAACAACATTGTATGAATTGTTTTCCCGAGCGCGTTCTGCGGATCAAAATTCAAAGCGAGCCGTCGCTCTTCTTCGGGCACGCGCATTCGCCGCGCGCCGTATTTCGCGCCAAGCTCCAGAGCCGCGTTGAAGATGACCGGGTGAACGTGCAGATGCAGATGTCCGTCAATGTGCGAAAGAGGCAAACCTGTTGAATGAAACTTTTCAAACTGCGCCGCGAGTTCTTTCCTCAACTCGCGCCGCGCCTGCATCGAGAAAAAGTATTTCAATCCTGCCGCAGTCGGATCGTTTGAAAAGTTCCTATCTTCGTCAACGAGCGACGGTATCGCTGATTGCGGAAGCTGTGAGCGGCCAACAACCGTGACGAGATGAATTCCAATCTGCGAGGCCGGGATTTTCTTTCGCAAGCCTGACAGCCTGCTCGAAAGCGTCGCCCGTCACCATCAAGCTCGCGCTCGTCAATACGCCTTCTTTGTAAGCGCGGATGATTGCTTCATTCACTTCTTCCGACGCGCCGAAATCATCTGCGTTAACGATAAGCTGACGTTGATTCATAGCGCGAGCAGATGCGTGGAAACCTGATAATCGAACGTATTGTAGGGGCGACCCTCTGTGGTCGCCCCAGAGTAAAACAGCTCCACTCTGGGGCGACCACAGAGGGTCGCCCCTACAAGATTACACTCACTCGCAAACATGTTCATCTGCTGGAGTGTGTTGCGACGAACTCCTTGCGCTTGGCTCGAAGCTGTAAGAACTCTTTTGCCTCTTTGTAAAGCCTGCGGCGTTCGTGCGAGTTGAAGACGGCCTTGCGAACTATGCGGAAGATTATTCGCGGGCGGAAGTAATAACGATCATAGAAATGCTCGACCGCCTGAACTATCTCTTCGCGGCTGAGACCGGGATATTGAATCACAGGCAGTTGATGGCCCATGTCATCGGTCATCTCTTCGTTGAGCAGGTAGTTGTTCTTCTTCACGAAATCATCGAACTCTGTGCCGGGGTACGAATGAGCAATCGAAACCTGAATCGTTTCGCAATCAATCTCTTCGGCATACTTGACCGTGCGTTGGATTGATTCTTGCGTTTCGCCGGGCAGGCCGATGATGAAATCGCCGTGAACCGCTATGCCGAGTTTCTTGCAGTTCTTCATAAACTCGCGCCCCTGCTCGGCGGTCGCGCCCTTCTTGATGTTCTTCAAAATCTGATTGTCGCCCGATTCAAAACCGACGATCAGCAAACGGCAGCCCGCTTCTTTCATCGCCTTTAGCGTTTCGTAATCGGTGTGAACTCGCGAAGTGCAAGACCATGTCTTCTTGATCGGCTTCAGTTTCTCGCACAGCGCGATAGTTCGATTCCTGGCCCACGCGAACGTGTCGTCGTCAAAGAAAATCTCTTCCAGGTTAGGCCACAACTCCCACGCACGCTTGTATTCGGCTGCGACGCTTTCGTTGCTGCGCGTGCGCCACGCGTGACCGCTTATGGTCTGCGGCCACAAACAGAATGTGCAAAGCGCAGGGCATCCGCGCGACGAATAAAATGCGACGTAGGGATTGAGCAGGAAAGGCACGTTGTACTTCGTGATGTCGAGGTCGCGCTTGTAGATGTCCGTAGCCATCGGCAGCGAATCCAGATCGTGAAGCGGCGCGCGTTCTGCGTTATGAACTATGCGGCCATCTTTCCGGTAGCTGACATTTAGAATATCTTCGAGCGGTCGGCCTTCTGCGAACTCCGCGAGCGGATAATCAATCTCTTTTCTGACGATGAAATCAATCGCTTCGCTCGCGCGCAGCGCGTGGTCGGGTTGCGACGTGACGGGCGGGCCTACGAAAGCGATCTTCAAATCGGGCTTCGCCTGTTTCATCATCTCGGCCAGTTTCACATCGTTTTTCCATCCGGGCGTGCTGGTGTAGAGCGTGACGAAATCATACTGCTTCGAGATTTCAATCGTCTCTTCGGGCGTGACTCCGTGAGGCGGCGCATCTAGCAAGCGGCTATCTTTGATTAGGCCAGCCGGATACGTGAGCCAGACCGGATACCAGAATGAAGCGATTTCGCGCGACGCGGGCCAGCGTGAACTTGCGCCTCCATCGAAATTTGGAAACGAAGGCGGGTTTAGAAGGAGCGTTTTCATCTCGATTTCCTTTCCACTGATAAGACCCATAAACCTTATACCTTTCCGTCAGCATCGCGTCAAGGTAGCCGATTTTTAACCGCGTCAGTAGCCCGACCGTCAGGGAGGGCGAATACTTATGCCCTTGCTTACGCGCGGGCTACGCATAAATCAGGCTATTTCATTTTATCCAGTTGCAGGCGAGCTTTATTCCTCAACTCTTCCATCTCGTTCGGAGTTCGCGCCGGATCGCTTGCCGTCAGAACGCTTTCAAGCAGTCGTTTCGCTTCGTCTTTTTTGTCCTTCTTTTCGTAGACTTCGGCGAGCGCGATCTTGATTTCCGAGTTATTCTGCGCAGCTTTCAGCCCTTGCTCCAGGCGATCAATCCCGCGCTTTTCGTTTCCGCCCAGCAGTCGCGGCAGGCTGATGTCAATCTGCCCAAGCGCCAGGAAAGCCGCCCCGTTCTGGTACATCGGGTCAATCGCAACCGCCGCTTCGAACTCTTTGCGAATCGTTTTCACAAGGCCGAGGCTTGCCATCGCGCCTTTCATATCTGCATATTCACCGTCATTTGCTCCGAGCCAGAAGTGACCTTCGACTCGCGTGCCATCTGCAAGTACGGCTTTTTTCGCCGATTCGATGGCGGCCTGTAGTATTTTAGTCTTCTTCGATTTATCTTCCTCGCGGTCTGCAAGGTAGAACTTGAACTTCGCCAGCCGCCACAGCGCTTCATAATTCGTTTGATCCTTCGCGCGCATTTCTTCGACTATCGAAATGGCTTGCTTCAAGCTCTCGATGTTATCGCGCTCGGCAAAGAGTTTGTCTGCGCGCGTGATCGGAGTCTCTTGCGACAGGGCTGATAAAGAGCTAAACATCAGGCATAGAAGAACAAGAATCGTTTTTTTCATGGTCTGTTTGATTGTTGATTGGTAAGAATAAGTTTGCCGCCCGATTCGGCCAAAGTATGAACAGGTGTGCTGAGGCCGTCGGTCACTTTTTCAAGCAGCGTCGAATCCGTGAAAAGATAGATGCGACCCGAATCGCTCCACATCCGTTTGAGGTCTTCGTCGTTCAAAAAAATTCGCGGCGCATCTTTGAAGTAAGAGCCGTACTGGAGATTGGCCGAGCGCCCGTTAAGAATATGAACAGGTTTTCGCGTATAGAAGTTTATCGAAGAGCCGCCTTCGTATTCTCCGTTGATTACGATCACGTCTCCTTCTTTATACTCACGGTCAATTGCTTCGGCAAGCGCGCGCGAAGACAGGTAAGGCTCGAATTCGATCAGCGCCCGGTGCGCGCAGAAAAAGAACGCGGCCATCATCAAAGCAAGGCTGATGTTGGATGCCGTATGCCTGTTTTTGCGCCTGAAAAACAGAGCGGCGACAGTTCCTATTCCAAACGCGAGCGCCGTTCCGATGACTGGAACTTGAAGCGCCGCGAGCGACTGCGGAGTCAAATCAAGCACGTGGCCTAACGATAACGCATACGCTTCGGGGTTGCGCGTGAGCGTCGAAGAGATGTCGCCTTCGACATCAATGTTTCTTGTCTTCACAAAGGCAATCGTTCCGACAGTCAATACGATCAATCCTAAACCGGCAAGCGCCATCTGCATCGCGTTGAAAAGTTTTTTGCCCTTCACTTCGCTTTCGGCTTTCGCTAAGGCGTGGCCGATCATCAGCGCGAACCCGGCATAAGCCGGCATCGTGTAGTATTCCTGCGTCGTCGAGAAAGAAAAGAAGAGAATAATCAGCGCGGCCCAGATCGCAAGAAAGAGCAAAACTCTCTCTTCACGATTCAGATTTCTTATCTTGCGCGGAATGTTTCTTATAGCCAGAGGCAGAAAAAAACTCCAAGGGAAAAGCCATGCGAGGTGCAAGACGATAAAAAGCGCGAGCGGCACTGTGTCGTAATCCGCAGGATAACGCTTGCCCACGTAACGCAGAAAGTGTTCGTTCATGAAGTAAAACCAGAAGAACCCTTTTTCCTGGCTCGGGTGCGGCGTGCCTTCCATCAGACTGCCGGGATTGCTCAAGCCGTTTGCCACGTGCCACGGGGCGGCGATCAATAAAAACAAGAGCGTCCCTGTGAACAGACGGTATTGAAACAGGCGGCGAATCTCGCCCGTCAGCAGCATGTATGCAAAGATGATGATTCCGGGAAACGCCGCGCCTATCAACCCCTTAGTCAGCACGCCCAACGCGCCGAACGCATAAATGCCATAAGCCCATCGCGCATTCACGATTTCGCCTTCACCAGCTCGAAGGAAGCAATAGAAAGCCATCGTGATAAAAAAAGTCAGCATCACGTCGGGCCACAGCACGCGCGTGAAGAGAAAAATGCCTATGCAAGCGCCGATGATTAAGCCTGAGTAGAAACCTGCTCGCTCGTTGAAAAAATGTTTCCCGAAGAAAAAGACCGCCAGCATTAGCGCCAAAGTTGCAAGCGCTATCGGCAAACGCGAAGCGAATTCGTTTACGCCGAATATTTTGTATGACAAGGCAATTGACCAGTACATCAGCGGCGCTTTTTCGAGGTAGCGAATCCGGTTGGCGTAGAGCGTGATGAAGTTGTTTGATTCGGCCATCTCTCTTGCGGCTTCCGCGTGAACCGTGTCCGCATCATCAAGCAAGGCAGGCGGATAGCCTGAACTAGCCAGATAAATAATTCCCCATAAAACCACCAGCGCGATAATATAATTTCTCTGATGCATCCAAAAGGTTATAGCAAAATCACCTCGCTTCGCTCCAATAGTTCTTGCAGAATCAGTAGTCCGCGCCCTTGCTTACGCGCGGACTACTGATAATTGATAAATCCGTCGCGCGACTGGCAACGTAGTAAAAAGTGCTACTACATTTTCTGTCTTCGATCAGCGCAATCGCGTAATTTTTTGAAAAGGGTCAATTCCGGCGGCGATTTATAAAAAAGGTAAGAATGGCGAATCAAACTCGGATCGGTTATTATTACAATGGCTCAACAAGGATGTAGTAGAGAAATATCAGTAAGGAAGTTAAGTGTGCCCATGCAGTTTTTTGGTTCCTCCCGTTTTGCTAAATTAATACGCAGTATCAACGCCGTCGCTCTGGCGTTCGTTTTATCGCTCGGCGCGATGGCGGCGCAATCGCGTTCTGCTGCAACCGTCCGCATAACAACTCACGATGAATCTGATAAGCCCGTTGCGGCTGTCGTCGTTGAATTAAAGCTCAACGGCGCAGTCGTCGCTACATCGAAGACAAACGAGAACGGCGAAGCGGAGTTTTCAAACGTCGCTTTGGGAACATACGATGTTTCGGTCTCGAAAGAAGGGCTTGAGACTCTTACCGAAAACGGCGTAACCGTACAGGCGGGCGCACCACTCGAAGTCAAATTCACAGTAATTCCGAAAGTCAACATCACAGATACTGTCAACGTGCAGGCAAACTCTGATACGACTGTTGAACAAAACGCTTCGGTTGCAAACGCGCTCCAGCGCGCGCAGATCAAAGACATTCCCAGCAAGCCCGCAACTGTGGCTGACACCTTGCCGCTCATTCCCGGCGTGGTGCGATCTTCGGAAGGCGAAATAAAGATTTCCGGCAGCGGCGAGCATCGCAGCGCGCTCATAGTCAATTCGGCTGACGTGACCGACCCGGCCACAGGGCAGTTCGGCGTAACAGTCCCTGTTGACAGCGTCGAAACGATCAACGTATTCAAGACGCCTTACCTGGCGCAGTACGGCAGGTTCACTGCCGGAGTCGTATCTGTAGAGACTCGGCGCGGCGGAGACCGTTGGAATTTTGAGCTTAACGATCCGCTGCCTGAGTTCCGCATACGCAGCGGCCATCTGCGCGGCGTGCGCGAAGCATCGCCCCGCATAGTCTTTAACGGGCCGCTCATTGCTAACAAGCTCTACTTTTCCGAAGGCGTCGAATACGATCTGCAAAAGCGACCCGTTCGCACGCTGCCCTTCCCTTTCAACGAGACGAAGCAAGAGAGTGTGAATTCGTTTACGCAGCTCGATTACATCTTCTCGCCCGTGCACACGCTCACAGGGACGTTTCACGTCGCGCCGCGTCACATGGATTTCGTAGGGCTTGAGTTCTTCAGCCCTCAGCCTGTCACGCCAAACTTCAGCGCGCGCGATTACACTGGCACTGTCATTGATCGTTTGACGATTGGCAACAGCCTGCTCGAAAGCACTGTAGCAATGAAACGCTACAGCGGCAGCGTGTGGGGGCAGGGGCAGGACCAGATGACGCTGACGCCTGTTGGCAACACAGGAAATTATTTCAGCGAACAAGACCGCCGCGCATCGCGCATAGAATGGCTTGAAACTTATTCGCTCGCGCCGATCAGCGCCTTTGGCGCGCACAACCTGAAGTTCGGGATGACGCTTGCCCGCACCACTAATCGTGGCGAATTCACAGCGCGCCCGGTCAATATCGAAGATGCTTCAGGATTACTACTGAAGCGAATCGAGTTTGTCGGCGGCCAGCCATTTGATCTGAGCGACATTGAAACGGGATTTTTCGGCCAGGATCATTGGGTCATCAATAAGAAGCTGTCGCTCGACATCGGAACGCGCTTCGAGCGGCAAGGCATCACGGATACTTTCCGCGTCGCGCCGCGCATAGGCTTTGCCTGGTCTCCGTTCAATCACCAGCAGACCACGATTCGCGGCGGCTACGGACTTTTTTATGATCGCGTGCCGCTAAACGTATTCGGGTTCAACCAGTATCCTGAGCAGGTGATTACAACCTTCGGGCCGAACGGCGAGATAATAGACGGGCCGCGCCGTTTCGCCAACATCACAGACCGGGCCGAGCGCAGCAAGTTCCCGTTCGTTTACAGCAGCGACAAGGCTGGCAACTTCTCGCCTTACAGCGCGACCTGGAATATCGAAGTCGAGCATCCTGTGACACAGATGTTGCGCGTCAGGGCGAATTATCTTCAGAGCAATTCTCAAGGCGTGGTGATAGTAACGCCCAAAGAGGTGCAGGATCGCGACGCCTTTGTGCTCGGCGGCAACGGGAAGTCGCGTTATCGCCAGCTTGAATTGACTACACGATTGAATTTGAGAGATGGGCAGCAATTATTCTTCTCTTACGTGCACAGCCGCACGCGGGGCGACCTCAACGAGTTCAACACCTATCTGGGCAACTTCCCTTTCCCTGTGATGCGCATAAACCAGTTCACTAATCTATCAGGCGATCTGCCGAACCGATTTTTAGCCTGGGGTCTGTTGAAACTGCCGGGAAGGGTGCGCATCTCGCCGCTGCTCGAATGGCGCAACGGATTCCCGTATGCGACGACCGACGCTGCGCAAGATTATGTCGGCATCCCGAACACAACGCGCTTCCCGAATTTCTATTCGTTCGATTCGCGCGTTTCGAAAGATTTCAAGATCAATGACAAATATTCCGTGCGATTGTCCGTGAGCGGATTCAATCTGACCAACCACTTCAACCCGCTCAGCGTCCATTCAAACATTGACGATCCGAAATACGGCGTGTTCTTCGGGAGTCACAGGCGCAGATTCCGCCTCGACTTCGACGTGCTCTTCTAAACGATGAATGATGAATGATGAATGATGAATGATGAACTGAAAAGAGGTTCTTAATTCATCGTTCATCGTTCAGAATTCATCGTTACTCTTCTGCCTAGACTCGCAAAAGCATATTTGATAAAGTGTACTGGTTCGTTGTAGCAACCCGAGTGTTGCTATTTAGTTTGATTTCGGGAGCGTCTTGTCTTGGCTCGGAGAGCGATTGATCCTGTTTGACCATCCTCTTTCCCGCAAAGCATTGGAAGTTCCTCTTAACCAATTCTAGGAGAAACATGAGTAAAAGAATCTACGTTGGCAACCTGTCGTATCAGACGACGGAAGGCGACCTCTCTAACCTGTTTGAGCAGGTAGGGCAGGTCGAGTCAGTTAACATCATAACGGACCGCGACACGGGCCGTTCGAAAGGCTTCGGCTTTGTGGAGATGGGCAACGAGGAGGCTGATAAAGCCATTGCACAATTCAACGGGACCGAGCTCAATGGCCGCTCGATTACGGTCAACGAGGCGCGCCCGCGCGAAGAGCGCTCAGGCGGCGGCGGTCGCGGTCGCGGCGGCTTCAATAGAGGCGGCGGCGGCGGCGGCGGCGGTCGAGATCGCGGCGGTCGCGGCGGCTACGGCGGCAACCGCTACTAGCCAGTTGTGGAAACAAGGGCCACGGCGAAGCAGCTTCGCCGTGGCTTCATCTTTAGACTGGCATAGGCACAGTAGGTGAGACTTGCAGAAGAGATATTTTAATTTTGCTTCTCTCCGTCGCATCTGTTCAGCCCGCGCTACACATTGCATTAAGGTTTTGGATTGAGCCGCATTTGATTTAAATTTAAGCTGACGCGGCTGCAAGCAATCTAAAATTCATAATAGGCAATCCAAATTTGAGAGAGGAAGTGATGGCTGTTCGTCTTTTCGTTGGTAACCTCCCATATAGCGCAACCGAAGCGGAGTTGCGAGAGCATTTCTCGGCAGTTGGTCCGGTCTCTTATATCTCTCTTCCGACTGATAGAGAGACAGGCAGGCCGCGCGGCTTCGCTTTTATCGAATACAGTGACCGCGCTCAAGCTGAAGAAGCGATACGCCGATTCAACAATCAACCTTTCAAAGGCAGACCCATTGCGGTGAACGAAGCTCGCCCGAAGGATGATCGCTCGCCCGGCGGCGGCGCAAGTTCGCGACCACCCGCGCCGCGCCCTCAATGGAGACCGCCATCCGAAACTATAGAGCCGTCCCTGCCACGCGAAGGCCCAAACCGTAACTTTGGCCCGGACGCCGCGCCGCGCCGCAACCGCAAGCAACCCTCTCGCCAGGGTAAGGGAGAGCGCGGGCCGAAGGGGCCGATACCTGTACGCAGCGGCGGGCAATTCTTCGGCGATGACGAAGATAATTATAAAGATGACGATTTTACTGAAGACGACCTCAACGTCGATAATTTCGCGAGCCGCGCGGACGATTTAGAAGACGAAGAGAACGGCTAGAACCGCAAGGCCAGCTAAAGCCATCGCAAGCAGAAAGATGTAGTGGTTGATCTCCATGCTGGCGATGGCTCTGTGTTATAGTAAAGAGTTGTTCAATAACCAGTAAGGAATAATATCTGTGGCAAAAAAATCAAGACCGACATTTCAGAAACGCGAAAAAGAGAAAGCGCGACAGCAAAAACAGAAGGACAAAGAGGCGCGTCGGGTCGATTCCAAAAACCGTCGAGCCGATTCAGGCCCCAGGCTTGAGGGAGAAGACCCGGATATAGCAGGCATACGTCCTGGCCCGCAGGCATTGCCTGAGCAATGGGACTATGCCGACGGCGTCGAATAAACTCGAAAACATCGAGGATGCAAACTTCGGAGCAGTCCGCAAACTGATTGCGATCATTTACATTCAAACGTGCTATGTCTGAGCTAGAACATTTATGAATGCCGCTTCAATCGCACCGACTCGAACCGCTACCGGCTCGTTTAATCGAAAAGCAGCGTGGCTGATTATTTTTCTGTTCACAGTGGTCGCGCTTGTATTCGTGGCGACGCCCGTCTGGCTCATCATGCCGTTCAAAAGCCAGACGGCGCGAGGGCTTGAAATCGCTTACACGCTGAAGCGATGGTCGCCGCTCATTACTATATTGGCTTCCGTCACTGTGCTGACGCTCACCGTGCTGCTATGGCGCGGCGTGCGGCGCTGGTGGCTGAAAGTCCCGCTTGTAATCGCTTTTGCTTTCACGCTTGTGTTTGCGTGGTTCGCCCAACAAAACCACTTCGAGTGGATGTTCAACCCTCTTCCGAATGTCTCTTTCGCCAAGACGAGCGATGCGAGCTTCGTTGCAGACAGCGATTTTGTTTTAGCCGTTCATATCAACGACGAAGCCGCAGCTTATCCAATTCGCCAGATAGCTTACCATCACGTGATTCAAGACGAGGTCGGCGGCGTTGCGATAGCCGCCACTTACTGAACGCTCTGCCACACCGGTCTGGTGTGGGAGCGAACGGTTGACGGGCGAGTGCTGAATTTCCACCTCTCAGGCATCAACAATCAGAACTTTATAATGCGCGACGAGGAGACCGGCTCGTGGTGGCAGCAGGTGACAGGCGAATGCATCGCTGGCCCGTTGAAAGGCCACACCTTGAATCCTGTGACTCACGACGAGATAGCTTTTGCAGTCTGGAAGCACGAGCAGCCTGCGGGCAAAGTTCTTCAACCCGACGAGCGCGTGGCAAGCAAGTATGCCTCTGCCGATTGGGAAGAGAAAATGCAAAAAGCGCCTGTCGTCACGCCTTCAAGCGCAGACGACCCGCTTGCTCCACGCGCGCTCATCATCGGCGTCGAAATTTCCGGCGAGGCGAAAGCTTACCCGTTCACGAAGCTTCAACAACACGCGCCCGTGCTCGACCAATTGGGCGGAGTGCCGATTGTCATACTGATGAATGATGACAAAAAGTCTGTGCGCGTATTTGACAGACGACTGGACGGAACCACGATTGAGTTATACGAGAAGCCGAATTCGCCTCTATTGATTGATGCGGGAACAGGCAGCGCCTGGGACTTCACCGGTAAAGCCATAAGCGGTCAGCTTGCGGGTCGGCAGTTGCACAAAATCAAAATGTTCAGCGATTACTGGTTCGATTGGAAGATCTATCATCCGAACACATCGGTATATTAAATCACGTTGCTGCGCGAGCACCTCTTCGAGTCCCCCAAAGAATATTCATCTGTTAATGCTTGATGGAAGTGGTAAAATGCCGAAGCAGCATTTGCAACTTTCAATCGCGCATGATGAAGGAGTAGGAACAATGACAAGCACTATTGAGTTCACTTTGAACGGAAGCAATCGCGCTGTGGAAATAGAAGATGGGGTTTCGCTGCTTGAAGTGCTGCGCGACAATTGTGGACTCATCTCGCCTAAAGATGGATGCAGCCCGACAGGGCAATGCGGGTGCTGCACTGTGATAGTGGATGATCGAGCGGTCGTCTCTTGCGCGATACCCGCAGAGAAAGCGGCAGGTAAGCGTGTCTTAACGCTCGAAGGTTTTTCAGAACTGGAACGCGAAACATTCGCTGATAGCTTTATAGCTTGCGGCGGATTGCAATGCGGGTTCTGCACACCTGGCATCGTCGTGCGCGCCAAGAATCTTTTAGACAAAACTCCCGACCCGACCGACGAGCAGATCAATCGCGTGTTGAGCATGCATCACTGTCGTTGCACGGGCTACGTAAAGATAGTTGATTCGATCAAGCTTGCGTCGAAAGCACTGAGAGGCGAAGCCGCGCCCGAACTAGACAACAGCGGGCGAGTCGGCACAAACCTCCCTCGATACGAAGCGCGCGAGTTCGCGCTGGGTGAACGCCCTTACATTGACGACATGAGCTTTCCCGACATGCTGCATGGCGCGGTCTTGCTGGCAGAACATCCGCGCGCGCTGGTCAAAGCAATAGATACGAGTCGCGCGAAAGAGATCCCCGGCGTCATCGCAGTAATCACAGCCGCAGACACGCTTGGGCAAACGTCATCAGGGACTCATCTACGATGACTGGCCGATATTCGTGGCCGAAGGTGAAGAGACGCGCTACGTGGGCGATGTGATTGCAGCCGTCGCAGCCGTTGATCGCCGCACTGCTCGGCGCGCGGTCGAAGCGATCATCGTTGATTACGAAGTGCGCGCTCCTTTAACAACTCCCGAAGAGGCGCTCGCGCCGGATGCGCCGAAGATTCATAAAAAAGGAAACCTTCTCAGCAAGTCCGAAATCAATCGCGGCAACATCGAGGAGGCTTTAAAAAATTCAGCTCACGTCGTGACGCATACGTTTCAAACTCAATTTATCGAGCACATGTTCCTCGAACCCGAATCCTGTATCGCGCTACCGGAAGGCGACGGGCTTAAAGTCTACACGCAGGGACAAGGCGTGTTCGATGACCGCAGGCAGATAGCTTCTTTTATGGGAATGCCGGAAGAAAAAGTTTCCGTCATGCTGGTCTCGAACGGCGGCGCGTTCGGCGGCAAAGAGGATATGAGCATTCAAGCTCAAACGGCTCTGCTGGCTCGCGTGGCTGGCAAACCTGTAAAGCTCACGCTCAGCCGCGAAGAAAGTTTGAGGCTTCATCCCAAACGCCACCCGATCAAGATGAATTACACGGTAGGCTGTGACGCAGAAGGTCACTTGACGGCGGTGAAAGCTCATATGATCGGCGACAAAGGCTCGTATGCTTCCGTAGGCACAAAAGTGCTTGAGCGCGCCGCAGGACATTGCACAGGGCCGTACAAAGTGGACAACGTGGAAGTCGTGTCGCTTGCGGTCTATACGAATAACCCGCCTTGCGGAGCCATGCGTGGGTTCGGCGCTAATCAGGCGGCGTTTGCGATTGAGTCCATACTAGACATACTGGCTGAAAAAGTCGGCATAGACGGATGGGATATTCGTTACAAAAATGCTCTTGATGTCGGCGACAGGTTTTGCACAGGTCAGGTGCTGGAATCGAGCGTCGGGCTTAAGAAGACGCTCGAAGCGGTTAAGGACATTTATAGAGATGCGAAGTACGCAGGCATCGCGTGCGGCATCAAGAACGTAGGCATAGGCAACGGGCTGCCTGAGTATGGCAAGGCAATGCTCGAAGTCCACGACGACGGCACTGTCGCGATTTACACGGGCTTCACAGAGATGGGTCAAGGCTTGTTCACGATCTTGCAGCAAACGGCCTGCGAAGAGACGGGGCTTGCGCCCGCCGTGTTCAATTACGTTTCGGCTGATACGAAGTACGATTTGAACTGCGGGCAGACGACCGCCTCGCGCGCAACGTTTCTGGGTTGCCGCGCCGTGCAGGAAGCCGCGAGAAAGTTGAAGGCCGACTTAGATCAAAAGAAAACTCTCAGAGACCTGGCGGGACAGACGTATTACGGTGAAGTCTTGATTGACGACACGGTTTCGTTAGAAGCCAAAGCCGAAAGGCCAAAGACGCATTTCGCTTATGGATTCGCCACGCAGGTAGTGATGCTCGACGACGACGGGCGAATAAAGAAAGTGGTCGCGGCGCACGATGTGGGAAAAGTGATGAACCCTGTGCTGCTAGAAGGCCAGTTGGAAGGCTCTGTTCACATGGGGCTGGGCTATGCGCTGACGGAAGAATTCCGAGTCGAGAATTGTTTACCGCAAACGATGACTGTCAACTCGCAAGGTCTGTTGCGAGCACGGCACATGCCAGAAGTCGAATTGATATTGATTGAAGACAAACACCCGGACGGCCCGTATGGCGCAAAGGGCGTGGGCGAAATCGGGCTGGTGCCGACCGCCCCGGCAGTAGCAAACGCGCTGTATAAATATGACGGCATCCGAAGATTCGCTTTGCCAATGAAAGATTCCCCGGCTGCCCGCTTCATCACAGGCAAGCCTGCGAGCCGGTAAACAATTCTTCGCCGTGTGAAACATTTTATTCGACGCTTCGATAACTCGATTAATCGTTTTGAGCGTTTGCATGCCCTGTGCAGGTAAATGTTTTTTGTCGCCCGCCTGACAACATTGTTGACAAATCAATGAACCCATTCATAATGTCTACATCTTTCAGATAAACCGGCTTCTACCCCCGAAGAAGATACCAGTAAACATTACCGATCAAGAGGCGCGTTTATGAAAGGTTCGGGTGCATTGACAAAGCCATCGGGCGCATTGAATCAACCTGTGCATGGTCACGTTAAAAAGAATGGAAACACAGGCAAGCTCATCAACGCGCATTATCTCGAAATCGAATACTTACTGGCTCGCGTTGAAGGCTCGTCCACGCATTACCAGACACTGGGCGTAGAACGTTCCGCAACTAATGAAGAGATTGTGGTGGCTTATCATGAAACAATCGCCGTGCTGCACCCTTCGTACCACAAGGTCAGGGCCGCTGTGCCCGACGAGTTGCTTACACAAATAGATAAGGTGTTCGGCAAGGTTTCACAAGCTTTCTTCACACTCACCGACCGCCATAAAAGAATCGAATACGACCAGTCGCTCAAACGGCGCAAAGTCGTTCCCCTGCCGCTGGACGCGCCCAGGCAAAAAAAATTGAGACACTCCGGCGGACTCAAAAAAGCGCGCGCTGCTTCCGGCAGTCTCAACAAACGCACGACGACTCAAGAAACTCAAGCGTCGTCCGCTTATACAAGGCCTGTCGTAGCCAATCGCCGTCGCTGTGAAAGGTTCAAGCTATCTGTTCCCGCGCTAGTCTCAGGCCACGACCGCAATGGGAACCGCTGGCAGGAAGTCATAAAGACGGTTGACGTGAGCCGGATGGGCGTCGCGCTACGGCTTGAGAAGCACGTGCGACGCTGGCATTGTGCTCCACGTGACGCTGCCTCTGCCTATGAAGTTGCGCAGTCACGGGTTCACCGAGCAGGGCTATAATATGTATGCGATAGTGCGGCGAGTCGAGCCGATTGCAGATGGTTTCAGAGTTGTGGGATTGGAATTCATCGGCAGCCATCCGCCAGCCGGATACCTGCACAAACCTCATGCCCTGTTTCGCACACAGAAATGGAGCGGGCCAGATCGCAGAAGAGAAGAGCGATTCGAGATGGCCGAATCGGTCTTGATCGAATACCTGGACGAATCGCAAAACGTACTGGGGCGCGAGGTCGCGGTAACCGAGAACGTCAGCGCGAGCGGGGCGCGAGTATCGGTGAAGTCGGCTCCGCCAGCATTCGAGATGGTGAAGGTAACAGGCGCAAACCGCTCCTTTGAGAGCATCGCAATGGTGTGCAATCATTACTCGACAGAGGATGGAAGCGATCACCTGTGCTTGCAGTTCAAAGACGGCAAGTGGCCGATTGAAGATTAATTCTTGCAGCAGCGATTGATTTACTTGCTCTTGCTTTCGACTGATGGTTCAAGGCTTTCAAGAAGCGCATAGGCAGGCCGCAGCACTTTATGCGGTCTGAATCCGTGAGCAGGCCCGACCAGCCCGTCGTGTTCGAGGTTGGCGAGTATGCTCGACGCCTGGCGAAAGCTGATTTCGAGCCGGTGTTGCAACACGAGCGTCGAAGCATAGCCGAGGCTGGTGATGATATTCAGCACTTTGCGATACAGATCATCGCCCACAGTCAACTGGTCGCCCTGAGTTATCTGATCGAAGAAATCAGATTTCGTCTCGGAGCCGCTCTGCGTCGCTCGCGGGTCATCCGTTGATACGGCCTCGTCGGTTGAGAGCACGTCGAGAAGCTCTTGCAACTCGACCCGGACGGCCTTCAGTCCGTCTCGAAGTTTTTGACAGCATTCAGATTCATCCATAATGCTCACCGCACTGGCGATTGTCTAATATCTTCTACATTTCTCGTGAATTACTCAAGCACGCATTTGCTTTCGGCTCGGCTTCCGACTTTGAAAATGATTGACTTGCGCGGTCGGCTTCACTAATCTTGCGCCTGCGCTCTAGTTGGTGAAACAGATGACTGAATCGCTGATTATCAAAGGCTCGACCATCATTACGATGGATTCGCGCAATCACATATTTGAAGGCGACGTTATGGTCGAAGGCGGGCGCATCACCCGTCTTGACCGACAGATTACGGCGCAGGCTGACGAAGTGATTGACGCGCGCGGGCGAGTGCTCGTGCCCGGATTTGTGCAAACACACATTCATCTGTGCCAGACTCTTTTTCGCGGCGCGGCTGACGATCTCGCGCTGATTGACTGGCTCAAAAAAAGAATCTGGCCATTGGAAGCAGCGCACACACCCGAATCTCTTTACGCTTCGGCGCGACTAGGGCTAGCCGAGTTGATTCGCGGAGGAACGACCTGCGCGCTCACGATGGAGACGGTCAATCACACGGAATCGGTTTTCAGAGCTGTCGAAGAGTCAGGCTTTCGCGCAACCGTCGGCAAATGCATGATGGACAAAGGCGACGAGGTGCCCGAAGGTCTCCGCGAACAGACCGAAGCTTCAATCGAACAATCATTAGAACTATTGGAACGCTGGCACGGTCGCGCAAACGAGCGCATTCGTTATTGCTTCGCGCCGCGCTTCGCCGTCAGTTGCACGCGCGAATTATTAGAGCGCGTAGCGCGTCTCGCACGCGAGCGAGGCGTGATGGTTCACACGCACGCTTCAGAAAACAAGGACGAGATAGCGATGGTCGAGCGAGACACGGGCCGCCGCAACATCGAATATCTGAGCGATGTCGGCCTGACCGCTCCGCATGTCTTGCTTGCGCATTGCGTTCACTTAGATGAAAGCGAGATGGAAATTCTGCGCGCGACCGGAACCAACGTAGCGCACTGCCCTTCGTCGAATCTAAAACTTGGGTCAGGGCTTGCGCGAGTGGCCGATATGCAAAAGCTTGGGATACGTGTCACGCTCGGAGCAGACGGCGCGCCGTGCAACAACCGGCTCGATATGTTCACAGAGATGCGAACGGCTGCTTTGATTCAAAAAGCGCGGTGCGGCCCTGAAGCCCTGCCCGCGCTTCAAGCCCTGCGGATGGCGACGATTTCTGGCGCGCATGCTTTAGGTTTAGGCGACGAGATCGGAAGCATCGAGAAAGGCAAGCGCGCAGATATTGCTCTTATTAATCTTGATCATCCTCACACAACGCCGCGACCTGATCTGGTTTCAACTATTGTCTACGCTGCAGAAGCTGGTGATGTCGAGACCGTGATAATTGATGGCCGCATCGTTATGCGTGAGGGCCGGTTGACTACGCTCGATGAGCGGACAGTGATTCGAGAGGCGCGCGAACAAGCCGAGCGAATAGCTGGTATAGTGGGGCTATAAACTTTCGCCTTGCAAAGTCTCAGAACTGGCAGTCTCAATTAACATAAGCCTGCGCTTGGTGAGTTAATCATTTTTAGAATCTTCCGCCATAGGCTCACCTGACTCTTGAATACACTCTCCTATAGAGCCTTCCTTGCAAACCTTGCCATTTACCCAAATGGCCCCGCTAAGATTGGCATCGCTAAGATTGGCAAAGCTAAGATTGGCGTCTCTAAGATCTGCGTCTCTAAGATCTGCCCCACTAAGATCGGCACTGTTAAGATTGGCATCGCTAAGATCGGCTCCGCTAAGATTGGCATCGCTAAGATTGGCAAAGCTAAGATCGGCAAAGCTAAGATTGGCACAGAAAAGCTGTGCGCTTACCAGATTTGCACGTAGGAAAGATGCGCCATAAAAATCCTGCATATATAATATTCTTCCCTCTGCATTCAGAAACCCAAGACATTTTAAGGAAAGTGTATTTCCACCTCCTTCTCTTTGTCCCTGAAGGCGTGAAATCCATTCGCCAAAAGCAATCTCTGAGGGCCATACAATATTTGATATCCGCTCCGTGGAACGAGCACAGGCATTTAATACGGCCAGCAAAGATTCTTCCGCATTCCGAGCTTGCCGGTTCTCTTCGTGAAATACCGGTCTCGGCTCCACGCGTTCCATCGGCATTCCGTTCCTCAACAGGAAACCTATCAAGTGGCACAATGTATCCTGCCATTTACCCACGTCAGACTTTTCCTGCAAAAGAATCTCATTGCAGATAAACTTGAAAATATAGTCATCCATCACTGTCGGGCCGCATAACTTTGCCCAGTGCGTCAAAGCGTCTCGCTCGTCCCATCCGCTGTCTATATACTTCTGGCGACGATCCAGTTCGTCCTGTATGCGCTGAAGGCCGCGCACTATGCGCCTTGCCGTCAGGTATTCGCCAAAGCTCTTATGCGTGAATTCAAAAGTCTGGTCGCCCGTTACACGCCGCCCGGATTGCCTGAAATAAAAAGCCATCAATAGACGAGTGACGCCTTGACTAGCTCCTTCCTGAAATTTCTCAAGAAGTGTTTTCAACCCGCTCTGGTCACAGTGCGCTTCGATCTCTCTAACGGTTGTTGTGCGCCCGTCTCCGTGCCATGCCGCTATGGCTATCTCTTCTAAGGACGCGAAAGAATTGATCCTCCTGAACGTCTCTAAGTGAGGGATGCGGATGTTCAGCCCAGACGCGCTTGTACACCGAATCCAGCAAATCCTGATAAATCACATTGAGGTTGCCCTCTTTCGCAAAATCAACCTTGCCGCGAGTAAAGCTTAACGCCACAAGATAATTCAACAACGGCTGAGAAGTAATATCTACAAGCTCGTCCCGGTTCAGCACCTCCGGCATTTCAGTATATCCATTGCCGCTCGCCTTGCCATAAGACGCCCACCATAGTTGGCGCTGGTCTTGCTCTAATAATTTTCGAGAGTCGTCGTAACCTTTTCTTGTCACATCAGTTAAAAAGTAAGGAAGCACATGCAGGATTTGTTCAGGCTTTCGGAACTCGCCGGCATTCGATTGCACAACAAGCTCGCGCCCGCTTATCAGAACTTTCAAACGCGCTTCACGATAGTTGAAAAGGTCAGTTTTTTTCTGAACCTCGCGCACGAATTGCTGCGCGACTTCAGAGGCTGCTTTGCCCTGCATTGACAGTTCATCCAGTCCATCAAAGATCACAAGCAAGCGCGATTCACCCTCTTCCGGGTCGAGCGGATTGGGAGGAAGAAACTTGTCGAAGCGAACAAAGCTTCTCATCGCGTCTATCAGATCATCGGTCGGCTCAAACAGGTGCAGAGGCACGAACAACACTCGCCTATCGCTTTTTGCCGCCTGTCGGGCGGCGAATATCTTAGCGAAAGAAGATTTGCCGCATCCCGGCCCGCCGCTTATCACTCTTACTGCATCGCGGGCGTCAGTTTTATTCAGCCATGCTTCAAGCTCTTCTTCTAAATCAACGACTCTTTGCTTGCGCTTTTCGTCCCCGATAACTCTAGGCTCAAGCCCCGCAATTTTTCCGGCTTCGGGTTTTTCTTCGTAATATGCGCGCAGCGTGATGTACACCTGGCGGAGGCTGAACGCCTCGAAGAACATTCGCTCATCAACCTGCTTTTGAAGCCACGCCGAATAGCGCAACCACAACTGCTCTCGCTCGCTCGCTTTAGTGAAAGGCGTGTCCAGCGCTTCTTTCAGACATACATAATCTTCGCGGCGAGTGCGCCATTCATCATTCAAGGCGAAAACAAAATAACTGGGCAGGCGGTCGGTGATTGATGTTGCCTGAGCTTCGTTAAGGCCAAAGCCTATGAGCCATTGAGCAAAAGGTATCTTTATATCTTCAACAATCGTCAATTCCTTTGGGCGTTTGAAAAAATCTTCGTCAATGACAAGCTCTTTTTTCTCTAATGACATGTCCAGCTTGTCAGCCAATGCGGCAAGATCATCCATCGAAAATTCCGACTGCTCGCGCAGGTTCCAGTAACCGTCCGGGCTGGTTTTCAGCAGTTCGATGTTCTCTTCGACCAGATCATAGATCGCTTGAATCATAGAGCGAGCAATCAATAGCCACGCCATCTGTCCGCAATCCTTTTCCAGCCCAATCGCCGATAATGCATCAACAGATTCCTTTGCGGCATCCGCCCAATTTAATGTCAATCCATTTATTGCTGCTTTGCCGAGCGATTTGAAAAAATCTCTGAAGTCCAAATTGAGAGGCTTATTCCAAACTGAAACAGGTTTGCTGACGGACAGTCCATGTTCTTTACTCATAATGGCTCCTGACTTGAAGAACCGGGGATGGCTAACCGAATGAAGGCTAGAGCGATGCAGTATAATTAACGAGTGTAATCCGTGCAACAGGGATTGTTGCTGAATTCACTTCTTTGATCGCTGTCGTTTGCTTCTGTTCATGCCTGGAGCAGGCTGACAGTCACAACACTACACCGAAGCGCTCGCGCAGTATAGCCGCGTATTCCTGCTCATCTGTTAATTCGCGCTCACGGCGCTCGCCGCCTGTGGTTGTGATGAGCCGCATATTAGTCAGCGTGATTCGCCCGTCAACGGTTGCCAGCGAGCACGTGCGGCGCTGAGTGAAAGGTGATTCGGGCGAGGTCTGATGATAGCGGCACATCTCTGCGAAGTCGGCAAAATTATAAGGCTGAAGCGTGAACCGGTATTGTGGTCTCCATAAATCGCCGTCGCGTTGTTCTAGCGTCAATTGCTCGCCGTCGCGCGCAATGCGGTATGCGCCCCACTCCTCGACCTGCTCGCCTTGTTCATCAAGCAGGAGCGGTTCGCGGAACGAATCGCCGAATCCAACATCCGCAAGCCATCGCTCTTCAAGCTCGACCAGCAACGTCATGTGATCGAACGGAGGGCCGAACTCGCCTTTCGGGTTTGCGACTCCCGCCGACAGCATCTTCATATCGTAGCCGAGCGCCCTGAGCAACATTGCGAAAGCGCCGTTCAATTCGTAACAGAATCCGCCGCGATGACGTTCGACTATTTTCGAGTAATTCTTTTGTTCATCCAGCACGATCTCTCGCCCAAGATGAATGTCCAAATTCTCGAACGGAGCGGCAAGGAGGTGCGCTTTGTGCAGCTCTCGCAAGGTCTCGGCAGTCGGCTCAAGCGAGCCGCGATAGTTTATTCGATCAAGGTAGTCTGTGATATTCAAACTCATACTCTCGTCCTTTGAAATAACCTGAATCCAAACATAGAAACCCTGTTTCAGTTCTAACCTCGCGGGCCGGGCTTTTCAAGTTGAGTGGATGAGTCGCAAATTACAGGCTTGTCACTTGCAAGAACCGCGAGTAAACTAGGGCGCAACTTTGAGGCTTCTTATGGCAGTCGGTCAAAACGTTTTTCGCAAAGAAGGCTACGAAAAGCTCACGGGCGCGGCGCGCTACATAGACGACATCTCGCTTGATGGTATGCTCTACGGCAAAACCATCCGCAGCCGCGTGGCTCGCGGGCGTATCAAATCAATTACGTTCGATTCAAATTATGACTGGTCGCGCGTCACCGTCGCAGATCACAGAGATATTCCGGGCCGAAACTTTGTCGCGCTGATTGAAAACGATCAGCCGTTGCTCGTTGAAAAAGAGGTTCGCCATTACGATGAGCCGATACTTCTAATCGCAGCCGAAAGCAAACACGAGGTCGAAGAAGCCGCTCGCCATATCAACATCGAATATGAAGAGCTGAACCCTGTACTCACAATCGAAGAAGCGCTCGCCGCCGCAGAAATTCTTTATCCTCCCGACAATGTATTCAAGCGATTCCTGATCGGGCGCGGCGATGTGGATGAAGGATTCGCCCTCGCAGATTTAATCATCGAAGGCGAATATCGCGTGCCGCATCAGGAGCAGCTTTACATCGAACCTCAAGGGATGATCGCTATCGCGGGCGAAAACCAAATGACCGTGATGGGTTCGATGCAATGTCCTTATTACATTCACAAAGCCATCAAGCAACTCTTCAATCTGAGCGACGAACAGACCGTCATCATTCAAACAACAACGGGCGGTGGATTCGGCGGCAAAGAAGAATACCCGTCCGTGATCGCAGCGCACGCAGCATTGCTCGCTCACAAAGCAGGGCGGCCAGTGAAGCTCATCTACGACCGCGCGGAAGACATCTCTGCGACCACCAAGCGCCATCCCGGACGTATTCGCCATCGAACTGGTGTCATGCGCGATGGACGATTGACCGCATCCGAGATTGATTTCGTTTTAGACGGCGGCGCTTACGTGACGCTCACGCCCGTAGTCCTTTCGCGAGGCGCGATTCACGCGCTTGGGCCGTACCGCTGCCCGAACGTTCGCATCACGGCGCGAGCAGTCGCTACGAACACGCCTCCCAACGGAGCCTTTCGCGGGTTCGGCGCGCCGCAGGTCGCATTCGCTTACGAAATGCACATGGAAAAAATCGCCGCCGCGCTTGGCATTGACCCGCTCGAACTGCGCCGAATCAATATGCTCAATGAAGGCGACATCACGGCTACGGGTCAGCAACTCCTGTCGAGCGTCGGATCAAGCGACGTGTTGAACCAAACTATAGAGCGATCACATTACACGGAAAAGAAACAGGCGGCGCAAGAATTCAATCAATCATCACAAAGCGAAAACAGTAGAACGCGGCGCGGCATCGGGCTGTCGTTCTTCTTTCACGGCGCGGGATTTACAGGCAGCGGCGAAGCGAAGATGAAAGCAAAGGCGGGACTTGAGATAACAGCCGACGGGCGGGCGCGCATACTTTCAGGCTCGACTGAAATAGGTCAAGGCACGCGCACAATCTTTTGCCAGATCGTCGCCGATGAAATTGGAATTGGTTTCGACAACGTAGAAATCGAAGACCCCGATACGTCGCGCGTGCCCGACAGCGGCCCTACGGTCGCCTCGCGCACGACTATGGTAGTTGGTCGCGTCGTGCAACTTGCGGCGCGCCAGGCTAAAGAAAAACTGGTTCGCTTCGTCGCAGAACGCTTCGGCGAGCCTGATGTGAAGTTGATCGAAGGTCGCTTCGCAGTAGCCGAAAAACAGATTGCAAGCTTTGATGAAATGGCGCGCGAATACATTGAACAACACGGCGAGTTGCGCGCTTACGAACAATACGCAAGTCCGCCCGGCATCTACTGGGATGACGATTCATATTCAGGCGACGCTTATCCTGTCTATTCGTGGGGCGCTGAAGTGGCCGAAGTAGAAGTAGACCTTGACACATACGAAGTGACGGTTCATCGCATCACGACGGCTCAGGACATTGGCCGCGCGATTCATCCTGTGTTGGCGGCGGGACAGATCGAAGGCGGCACGCTGCAAGCAGTAGGCTATGGCTTGCTCGAAGAGTTGGTGTGGGACAAAGGCCGAATAGTAAATAACCGGCTGACGAATTACATCATTCCGACTGCGCTAGACGCACCCGACATGGAGACGATCATCGTTGAGAAGCAATACGCTCACGGCCCGTTCGGCGCGAAAGGTGTCGGAGAACTTCCGATGGATGGAGCCGCGCCCGCGATTGCAGCCGCAGTGTTCAACGCGACCGGCGCATTCGTGACAGAAATTCCAATCACGCCTGAGCGATTGCAAGCGGCGTTGGAAAACATATGAAGATAAGTTTTCAAGTCAACAACATCGCGCGCGAAGTTGATGCGCCGCCGATGAAGCGCGCGCTTGATGTGCTGCGCGAAGATTTGCGGCTGACGGGAACAAAAGAAGGTTGCGGCGAAGGCGAATGCGGCGCGTGTTCTATCATCGTTGATGGCGAAGTGATTAATTCATGTCTGGTTCCGATATGTCAACTTGACGGCGCGCGCGTCGTCACTGTCGAAGGTCTCGCACGCGAAGGGCAGCTTGATCTGTTGCAACAAGCTTTCCTTGAAACAGGCGGCGCGCAATGCGGCATCTGCACACCGGGCATGCTCATTGCTGCTCGTGCGTTGCTTGACTTGAACGCGCGCCCGACACGCGACGAGATCAAAGAAGCCATCGCGGGCAATCTGTGCCGCTGCACAGGCTATGTGAAGATCATTGACGCAATCGAGCAGGCCGCAAAGGAATGAATAAAATGGAAGACGAATCGGCTGAACTAAAGGAAAGAATATCGCAGATGTCGGATAGTGAATTGCTCAGGATAGTTGGCCCTGATCGCAATGACTACGTAGGGGAGGCGATTGAGTTCGCGGCGAGCGAGTTGAGAACTCGCAACATCCCGTTTGAAAAACAACCGCGCAGCGCGGCGCAAGAGCCAGTCAGCACAGATGACGAATCAGTGGAAGAGTCGGCAACCGCAATTGCGCCTTGCGATGTCTGCCGAGGTGCGATGCGCCCCGGCTTATTATTCGCAGACAAAGAAGTGACGATGCTTTTCCAGGACAGCGAACAGGGCGAAGAAGAGAGATTCGTGCAGGCGCTTGCGTGCAGCATTTGCGGAGAAGTGAGACTGGTTGTTGATTTTCAGACTGATATTGAACGCTAAGGTCAGCCGTCATGTCATACACGCCCACAGCATATTCGCCCGCGACGCTTTCGGAAGCTTATGAGGCTCTTCGAGAGCGAGGCAGTAGCGTAAAGATAATCGCGGGCGGAACCGATTTGATGGTCTTGATGAACGCTCACATGCTCGACGCGGCGGACTTCCTCGACATCTGGCAAGTAGACGAATTGCGCGGAATCTCTGACGAAGGCGACCACCTGCGAATCGGCGCGCTGACGACCTATACTCAATTGATCAACTCGCCTCTCGTCAAGCAGCACGCGCCTTCGCTCATCGCCGCGTCGCGCACCATCGGCGCTATTCAAATTCAGAATCGCGGCACAATCGGCGGCAACGTAGTCAACGCCTCACCCGCAGGCGACAGCCTCCCCGTGCTTGCAGCTTTCGACGCCGAAATAGAGATCGGAAGCGCGCGCGGCATTCGCGTTGTAGCGTTCAATCAGTTTTACACGGGCTATCGCCGTACTGTGCTTGAGCCTGACGAGTTAGTGATAGCCGTGCGACTGGCGAAACTGAAAGAAGGCGAGCGCGATTTTTTCTGGAAGGTCGGCACGCGGCGCGCTCAAGCCATCTCAAAAACCGTCCTTGCAGCCAGAGCGAAAACGACGGATGGCGTTATTGAGTCAATCAGCATCGGCGTCGGCAGCGTCGCGCCAACAGTAATCCGCGCGTTTAAAACTGAAAGCTTGCTTACCACTGCTACGCTCATACCTGAATTGATCGAACAAGCGCGACATACAATCTCTGAAGAAATTTCTCCTATTACTGATCTCCGCTCGACCGAACATTATCGCCGCACGGTGACTGGCAACGTGCTCACAAAATTCCTCAGACAACTATAGCTCACGCCTTCGTCTATCGGTTGAATTCCGTAAACGTTATGTTATCATCGCGTCACCATTATTACCGAATGGAGCGCCCATGAGTCCTGATGACGTTTTTATTTCTCACTCCAGCAAAGATGATGATTTCGTCAAAGAGTTGCGTCGTGCGCTCGAAGACCAGGGATTGAAAGCCTGGGTAGATTCGCGTGAATTGACCGCAGGCAACAAACTGAAACCAGAGATCGAGCAGGCTATCGAACAAGCGGGCAATTTCATTGTGGTGCTCAGTTCTCACACGATCAATTCGCCGTGGGTTCGCAAAGAGATCAAGAAAGCGCTTGAGATCGAAAAACAACGTCAGGGTTATAAAGTGATACCGCTGCTTTTGCCGGGCATCGAAACTGAAGCTTTAGAGAACTGGTTTGGTGAAGAGCCTGATGAAGAGCCGGTTGCGCTTCCTATCCAAGTGGAGCCCGGCGGCTTGAGCAAGGCACTGCCCGCGATCCTCGCAGCTTTAGGAGAGCGCGCCCCTCGTGAGCATAAGCCGATTCAGAAAGTAGAATCTGAACCGGTTGCGGAGCTAAAACTAAAACTGAGCAAAGGCAGCATCCTGATTGCTGATGGCAAGAGTCGCGCCACCGCAATAGCGCAACTGGTTTACGATCCTGCCGATGCCACGCGAAACGAAGGCGAAAGCAAAGAATTCATATTCACCGCGCCGCTCGGCCCTATTGAAACGGAAGACCTGCGCTGGTATCTCGAAAGTTATTACTTATGGCCGACCGGCGTCTTCATCGAGCGAGCCGAGCACATCGAAGAGCGGCTGCCGATATGGGGGCAGGATTTGTACAGGGCTGCAACCGCTGCGCAATCGGCTCAAGCTCTGCTCTTCGACTGGAAGCAAACTGCCAAAGGGATAGAGCGCAGATTTTCTGTGCAAGTGGATAACCGATTGCTTGAAGGCAGCAGTGAAGAGGAACGAAATGCGGCCAACGAAGCAGCGAGCGCCCTGCTTTCATTGCCGTGGGAGTTGATGCACGATGGAGAAGGGTTTCTGTTTCAGGGCTTGGACTCTGTTCGCGTGCGCCGCCGTCTCCCCGTAGAAAATCCGCTGCCTGCCAATCCGACCAGCCTGCCGATTCGCATCCTGTTGATTAGCCCGCGGCCCGAAGACGACCATGTTGATTACATTGATCACCGCATCAGCGCCAGGCCTTTGATCGAAGCTGTCGAAAGCCTCGGCGAACTGGCAGAGCTGACCGTAATCAACCCGCCGACTTTTTCTGCGCTCAAAGAAGCGTTGCGCAAAGCCGTCAAATCTGGAAAGCCGTTTGATGTGGTTCATTTCGATGGTCACGGCGTTTACAGCCGCGACCGCAGTCTCGGCGGCCTCTGTTTTGAAGACCCGAAAGACAGCGAGAAGCTGGAAAAGCGAGAGGTGCAACTGGTTTGGGCGCAGGAACTGGCGGCTGAATTCCGTCAATTCCGTGTTCCTCTCGTCTTCCTGGAAGCCTGTCAGAGCGCGATGACCGAAGAGAATCCTACGGCGTCAGTCGCGGCCAAACTGCTTGAAGGCGGAGTGAGTTCAGTGATTGCGATGAGCCACAGCGTGTTGGTTGAAACTGCGCGCCGCTTTGTCACGGCTTTTTATCGTGAATTGGCAGAAGGCAAACGCGTTGGCGCGGCGATGCTGGCCGGACAGCGTGCCTTGTATGACGACAGCTATCGCGGAAAGATCATGGGCGCAGGCGAATTGCGTCTACAAGACTGGTTCGTTCCTGTGCTCTATCAAGAGCAGCAAGACCCGCAGTTGATAACCCAATTGCCAGATGAAGAGGTGCAACAGCTTCAAGCCAATCAACGGCGCTTGAGCTTAGGCGCATTGCCCGAACTGACCACACACGAATTTCAAGGACGCAGCCGCGAGCTATTGGCTTTAGAGCGATTACTACATCGCGAGCGTTACGCCGTAGTTCGAGGGCAAGGCGGAGCGGGCAAGACAACTCTCGCAGTCGAGTTAGCGCGCTGGCTCGTGTGCACGAATCGCTTTCGTCGAGCAGCTTTCGTGAGCCTTGAGCAATACACTGACGCGCGCACAGTACTCGACAGCATCGGTCGCCAATTGCTGTCCGACTATTCTGTATCGCAATACTCTGATTTGAAGCAGGCGCTTCAACCTGTCGAGCGCGCGTTGGCTGATCGAGCAACAATAATTGTACTGGATAACCTGGAAAGCGTTTTGCCGAATGCAGGAGAAGATTCAGAAGCAATCAAAGAATTGTTCGACCTCTGCCAAAAGCTGCTTGATGCCGACCCCGCGACGCGCATTGTCTTCACTAGTCGTGAATTATTGCCCGCGCCTTTTGATAACAAGCGGCGTGAAATCCCTTTGGGCGCGTTGACTAGAACAGATGCCATCGCGCTCGTAAGCGATGTAATGAAGCAAGAGGGCTTGACTCCTAAAGCCGAAGACCCCGGCGGCGACCCGCAAGAGATAGTTGATCTGGTTGAAGCAGTAAACCGTCACGCTCGCGCATTAGTCTTGCTGGCGCGAGAAGTAAGCCGCAAAGGCGTGCGAGCGACTACAGAAAACCTGCATCAACTGATGGCCGAGTTAGACTGCAAGCACCCCGGCGACCGCGAGAATTCACTTTACGCCAGCGTCGAATTATCGCTGCGCCGCCTGCCAAAAGAGGTGCGCGAGCAGATCAAGCCCTTAGCCGTCTTTCACGGCGGCGCACACCTTGGTGTATTGGGAATGATGCTGGACACAGAGACAGTGCAGAACATAGCCCTGCAACTTATCGAAGTGGGACTTGCTGAATATATGGGATACAACCACCTGCGCCTTGACCCGGCATTGCCGTCTTATTTGCTGCGAGAGATGAACTCAGCGGAACATGAAGAAGCGCAAGCGCGCTGGGCTGAAGCAATGGAACAGTTGACGACATTTCTGTATCAGCAACGATTTAAGGATGCCGTATTATCTCAACAACTGGCTCTGCTGGAATTGAATAACCTGATCGCGATGCTCCAGTGGATTCAGGACAAGGCGATGCCAGAGGAAGTAGTTGGCTTGGCACAAAGTGTGGAAGCGCTACTCGCTGAGTTGGGTCGTCCCCAGGCACTCGCACAGGCGACGAGGGTACGCGAGCAGGCAGCGCAAGGATTGGTTGAGTGGAGCCGTGCCAGATATCTGACGGAAAGCGCTAGTATTGACAGACTGCTAGAACGCGGCGATTTGCCATCGGCCTACAAAGCGGTACAACAACTTCTACAACTATGTTTGTCGGCAGGAGAAGATGCTTATCCAAGTGCGGATTATGACATTGCGATAACTCAGTTGAAGCTTGGAAGAGTGTTGCGCATGGGCGGGGCCGCCGAAGCTGCCCTATCACCATTGGCCGAAGCACAACGGCGTTTTCAGGCGTTAGCCGATGCCGGTAGTATTAGCGCCGAAGGAATGGCCTCGGTAACGATCACCGAAAGGGCGGATTGCTTAAAGGATTTAGGACGATGGGATGAAGCCACAGCAGCTTATGAAGAAGCCATCAGGCGTAAGGAGAAACTTAGTGATCGAAGAGGAGTTGCTGTCAACAAAGTTCAAATCGGTACAACCCGCGTGTTACAAGGCCGCTTCACCGACGCGCTGGAAGCCTATACCCAAGCACGAGCTATTTTTGAAATACTGGGTGAGCCGGGAAGTGTAGCAATTATCTGGCATCAGGTCGGGATGGCGTATGCAATGTCTGGCCAACTTGAACAAGCCGAGCGAGCTTATCTTCAATCGCTAGCGATTAAGGTGCAACAGAAAAACCTTGCTGGTGAAGCTAGTGACCTAAGTGATTTGGGTAATGTTTATGATTCGATGGGGCGATTGGAAGATGCGGTGAAATGCTATCGGCAGGCAGCGGATATTTACGTCAAGCTACAGGATAAACGACATGAAGGGATAGCCTGTAACAATCTGGCCGATACCTTGATCAGTCTGCAACGTTACGATGAAGCCCGGCGCGAACTGTACCGTGCGATTGAGTGTAACAAGCCCTACGGCCATGCTGCCGCCTCTTGGAAGACTTGGGCTATTCTCCAGCGTTTAGAGCAAGCTATCGGCAATGCACATGCCGCAACTCAGGCACTACAACAAGCCATCGAGAGCTACTCTGCTTATCGTCGTGCTGGCGGACAAAGTCAGACTACCGTCGCGCAACTTTGTGCCCTTGCATCTCAATCCATCCCGCAAGGTGAGACGGCCAGGTTGGAACAAGAACTTGTCGAATGGTCAGGAGCAGAGGCTGCACCATCATTCAAACTGATGATTTCCAAACTGCAAGCCATCTTGCGAGGTGATAGAGACCCTGCGCTCGCTGATGACCCGAATCTTGAATACGACGATGCGGTGGAACTCAAACTGCTGTTGGAAAAATTAAACGCGCAATGATGGCTGATGTATTAGCCCCTTGCATAAACCTTCAGAAGTGGGGCGCGGGGATGGCGTTCTGCTCGATGAACTTATCCAGGCGCGGGTAGATCAGCAAGTCCAATACTATTGCCGCTGCAGCGAATGGAAGGATCGCTTCGAACCTTCGCTCAAGCATTGACAGCATCATTCCGCAGAGCGCGACTACTTCGTGCAACGCGAGGCTCAACAACATAGCTGTGAAATAGCGCCCCGATAGGGTGATGGCTTTTAATTCAAGCGGGTTTAATTTTTTCATCTCTGCAAGCCTTGCTTCGTCAGTCACTCCGGTTTCGGAATCTATTGCCATGGCTCGCAAATCCACCTTCATGCTCATCGCTGGTTGCAGTCGCTCGCTCGATAGCATTCTTCGTCTAAGAAAATATGCAGCTATCGGCGCAAGGACAGCGATTGCATAAAAACCATTCTCAACTCGTCCTGAACCGGCGCGCGTTCTGCTTGATTCTGGCCTGTAATGAAATAAGCTACGAGAACAAAAAACAGTATCGTCATCACCATTGCAGACCAGAGAATTTTCATAGTCAACGTTCTTGGGCGCAAAATCTTATTCAAACTTTCAGAGTCTATCATCGCTTTCGCAGCCTCCTTATTTGACCTTGCCCGGCCCCCACAATGCGCGGCCAGGTTTTGTCCCGGTGTGCTCGCCGTCCTTCAATACCTGAGCGCCGTTGACAAAAACATGCTTCACGCCGACTGAATATTGATGAGGACTCTCGAACGTCGCACGGTCGCCGATAGTCTTAGGATCAAACACGACGACATCGGCATACATTCCCTGTTTCAAAAAACCGCGATGATCTAATTCGAGATTCGTCGCGGGCAAACCGCTCAATCTTTTGATCGCTTCTTGAAGCGTTATCACTTTTTCGTCGCGCACGTATTTGCCGAGCAGTCGCGCAAAATTCCCATAAGCGCGCGGGTGCGTGGACGATCTCAAGAACACACCTTCGGGAGCCATCGAACCGGCATCTGACCCAAATGAAACCCAACTTTGGCGCATCTGTTTTTTGATGTTCTCTTCGCTCATCATGAAATACACGGTTCCCACTCGTGAGCGATCTTCCAACACCAAATCCATGATAGTTTCAACAACGTCTTTGTTTCGCATTCGCGCGACTTCCGCGAGCGTCTTTCCCGTGAGCGGTTTCAATTGCTCTGATCGGAAGCCGACGAGCAATATCCGATCAGGCGAACCGGCGAGCATAAATAAATTCTCCCAATCATCAGATGGAGTGCGAATCTGCGCGGCAATCTTCTTTCGAGTCTCAGGGTCTTGCAGTCGTTTGTTAGCCGCCTCGCGGCCTCCGTCAAAGACCCACGGCGGAATCGAAGCGTCAAGCCCCGTAGCGCCAGCCGTGTACGTATACATATCGGCTGTGATCTTCATCCCGCGACGGCGAGCGTCCGCGATCATCTTGATGACCTGATCCATCTTCTGCCAGTTCGTTTCGCCTGAAGCTTTCAGGTGATAAATCTCTGCCGGTAGTCCCGCTTCGCGGCTGATGCGAATGGTCTCTTTCACTGCTTCGATCAACTGATTCCCTTCGCTGCGAATGTGAGCCGTGTATTTGCCTTTATACTTAGCCGCGACTTTGCACATCTCGATCAACTCTTCGGTCTTCGCATAAAACGCGGGCGGATAGATCAAGGCCGTCGTTATCCCTAAAGCGCCCGCTTCCATCTCCTGTCGAACCAACTCGCGCATACGCTGAAGCTGTTCGGCAGTAGGCGCTTTATCCTCAAGCCCGATGACATGCTCGCGCAGGGTTGCGGCCCCGATGAACGATGCGACGTTCTGCGAGATGCCTCGCTTTTCCAGGTAAGTCAAATACTCGGAAAGCGTAGTCCATGGAATATCAAATCTCGCATCTCCCTGCCCTGCGCGGCGTCGCTGTTTCATCTCGTCACTGAGCGGCCCCATCGAAGATTCGCCGAATATCTGTGTAGTCACGCCCTGTTTGATCTCGCTCATCGAGCGCGGGTCTGTGATGAGAGAGTTCTCCGAATGTGACAACATATTGATGAATCCCGGCGCGACGGCCAGCCCCGTTGCATCAACGACTGTCGCCGCAGTCGCGGATTTCAGATTGCCTACGGCAGCGATGCGGTCTCCTTTGATGCCTACGTCCGCGCGAACAGGCGCGCGGCCAGTGCCATCGTAAACGGTTCCGCCTTTGATGATCACATCAAACGAAGCGGCTTGCGGCGATTGCCCCAAGGCCGTGAGCGGCAGCGCTATCAAAAGCGACAGTGCAAGCAATCTGCGCCGGTTTATCATCAATCTATGCATTAAAGTTTTCTCCTCATTTCTCTTCTTTCAGACTCAATACCTTCAACACCCACTCGTCAGGATCAATCGCAACGCTACTGGGTTTTCGGTCGAGCTTGAAAGTGAATGTCTGCTCTCGCTCGTTCATTTGCGCGACTTCGCGCCTTGATGTGTCACCGAGCTTGATCTCTATATCTAACGCCATACGGAAAACTGTCTTTTCCTGCTTCTGACTGATGCGCAATCGCAACTCTTTCGCGCTTTCGTCCCAACGCCAGGTCGCGTCGTAAATCGGATAGCCCGGCTCGTAAACCCACTGCCGGAAAAACCAATCGAGGCTGCGGCCCGCGTGAAACTCCATCACTTTTTCGAGATCAGGAGTCATCGTGTTGCGGTCTCGATGCGTGCGATAATAATCGCGAATGCCTGCGAAGAATTTCTCGTCGCCCATCACGCGCCGCAGCATATGAAGCACCCACCCGCCCTTCTGATAGTTGTTCGCATTGAGCAGTTTGAACAGGTCTTTGATGTTCGGGTCGTAGATCGGGCGCGGGTCGGTCGCATACTGACTGGAGATAGCCTTGCTTGTTTTCAAGCATCATCTTCATGAAGCGGTCGCGCCCGTCCGCGCGCTCGAAAAACAATGCGCCGAAGTAAGTCGCAAATCCTTCGCTCAACCAGAGGTGATTCCAGTCGGCTTCCGTCACAGAATCGCCGAACCACTGGTGAGCTATTTCGTGCGCGACTGTGCCTTCGAGAATGCCGCTGCCGTTGAACGCTTTTTCATCGAAGAATATCGCGCTTGAGTTTTCCATTCCCCCGAATCGAGTGGAGGATTCGACCAGCGCCAGTTTCTCATAAGGGTAAGGGCCGATCAGGTTCGCGTAAAACTCCAGCATTTCGAGCGCCCGCCCGAAGTCTTTGATGCCGCGCTCGCGGTCTTTCGGGTAGAGGTAGTAAGAAACCGGAATCGAGTTCCACGCTCCAACGTTGACGATTGAAAAATCGGTCGCGCCTATAACCATGCAGTACGCAGGTATGGGCACTGTCTCGCTCCAGTGCGAGAGCTTCGAGCCGTTTTGTTTGTTTGTTGTTTCAACAAGCGAGCCGTTCGCAATTACGTCATAGCCTGCGGGCGCTGTGACGAAGAATTCGACAGTCGCTTTGTCGTAAGGGTGATCTATAGCAGGAAACCAGTAGTGCGCGCGATTCGGCCAGTTGTCGGCAAATATGGTGCGGTCTCCGAATTTGTTCTTCTTGATGAAAAGCCCGTCCGTAGGCCGCCCGTGATACTTGACCGCAACCCTGCATCGGTCGCCGCGTTTGTAGTCGCCTTGAAGCTGAATGCTGATACGACCATTCGATTCGGTGAAGAGCGGTCGCTCGCTCGTTTTCCTTCACACCGTCCACAGTCAAGCCCTGCGAAATCCAGCTCGACCTGTTTGACTGCATTGCTGTTGAACTCGAACAGGATTTCAGTTTCGGCGCTGATATCGTCGCTCGCGTCTTTGATCTCGATATGAATGCGGTAGTGAATCGCGTCAACGTTCAGTCGAGCGCGTGTAATCATCGCGCGACAGCGTCGTTGTAAAGCTTAACCATATCAGCGCAAGCGCAAAGCAAGCGACTCGTTTCATCTTCGATGTAAATCCTCCGCGTGAATTATAAAAGCGTGCGCGCATCATAATTGGAACAAGGGCGCGCGCGCAACCGCGCGATTGTTTCACGCTTTTTTCTCTGCTACAGTAGCGCCAACAACCTCTGAAGAAATGAAGAAAGGAAGCTTTAACCTAATATTCTATGCTCAAATGGAGCCGTAATCGAAAATACACTAAATCAATCCTCGACACCATAGGCTGTACTCCGCTCGTGCGACTCAACCGAGTAACCGAAGGTTAAAGACTGAGATAATGGTCAAGCTTGAAGACTTCAGCCCTTCGGGGTCGCTTAAAGATCGCATCTACCTGAACATGATCGAGAAGGCCGAAAAGCGCGGCGACCTCAAAGCGAGGCATGACGATTTTGGAATGCTCTACGGGCAACGCTGGCATTGCCTGTTCATTCGTCGCCGCAGTGAAAGGTTACCCTGCATCATCATCATGCCCGAAGGCATGAGCGAAGAGCGCAAGAAGATGGATCTGGCCTATGGCACAGAGATGATCTATACGCCCGGCGGCGAATCCGATGTTGATCTCGCGCTTGAAAAGCTCGCAGAGATTCGCAGCCAAGACCCTGAAAAGTACTGGGTGCCTTCGCAATTCGATAACCCCGATAACATCAAGGCTCACTACAAAACCACCGGGCCGGAAATCTGGGAACAGACCGAGGGCAAGATTGACGCTTACGTCGCCACGCAAGGAACGGGCGGGCAGCTTACAGGCATAGGACGCTACCTGCGCGAGAAGAAAAAGAAGATCAAACTCTATGCGGGCGAGCCAGCCGAATGCCCTCTGCTTTCGCGCAGAGTGTGGGGCGAGCACAAGATTGAAGGCATAGGCGATGGATTCGTGCCGCGCGATCTGGATTTGAGCATGCTTACAGGAGTAGTGACAATCACTTCGGACGAAGCGATTCAGATGGCGCGCAGGCTCGCTAAAGAAGAAGGCATATTCTGCGGCATCTCGTCGGGCGCAAACGTCGTCGCCGCGATTAAGTTAGCCAATCGCCACCCGAAGATGAAGCGCATAGTGACGATGATATGCGACACGGGACAGAGATATTTTTCGACCGAACTGTGCGGCTCGCCCAAGCATGTCCACTCGCCTGAGCGCGATCATCCGATGGACGATTACACGTGCGAGCAGTTGGACAAGTATCAAAGCACATGGGAGATCATAGATTGAATTGATTCGCGATTAATTCGCGCAATTTTTGGCCCAATCGGTTTTCGATGACAAGGAGCAAAGCAATGTTTCAAAGAATGCTTGCGTTACTGCTCGCAACTGTTTTCACATCATCCATAGCGCTTGCTCAGAGCGCGGACAAAGAAAAGAAAGAGATCATATTGATCAAAGCAGGTCGGCTCGTAGACGTGCGCGCCGGAACCGTGCTCACAAATCAAGCGATACTGATCGAAGGAGACCGCATCAAAGAAACAGGCCCCGCGCAAACGGTCTCTTCTCACGCGCCCGCGGGAGCGCGGGTGATTGACCTCGGAGGCGCAACTGTGCTGCCCGGATTGATAGACTGTCACACGCATGTGACGACGCAGCCGGAAAATTATTACGACGATCTGTTTCGCAAAAGCCCGATTGATGTTGCGGTCGTCGCTCACGTTTACGCGCGGCGAACAGTCGAAGCTGGTTTCACAACCATCCGCGATGTAGGCGCGGGCGAGTTCATAGACGTGGCGCTGCGAAACGCTATCAACTCTGGCGCTGTCGTTGGCCCGCGAATGCAAGTCGCCACGCTCACGGTCGGAGCCACGGGCGGGCACGGCGACATATCAGGCTTTTCGCCTTATCTTAAATTCGGCGGCTTTTCAGGAATAGCCGACGGTGTGGACGAGATTCGCAAGCTGATTCGCTTCGAGATCAAAGGCGGAGCCGACCTTATCAAGTTGATAGCAACGGCAGGCGTGTTGACGGAAGAAGAATCGGTCGGCGCTCCTCAGTATTCGCAGGAAGAGATGAACGCGGCTGTTGAAGAGGCGGCAATGTGGGGCAAGAAAGTGGCCGCGCACGCGCACGGGGCCGAAGGCATCAAGCGAGCCGTGCGCGCGGGCGTCGCTTCGATTGAACACGGCAGCTTCCTTGACGACGAAGGCGTAAAGCTGATGAAAGAGCGAGGCACTTACCTTGTGGCCGACATATATAACGACGACTACATCACTCTCTGAATACACACGACTGGGCTATCCCGAAAAGATCATCGAAAAAGAGCGCAAAGTAGGCCGCGCGCAACGCGAGAATTTTCAGCGCGCAGTAAAAGCGGGCGTGAAGATAGCTTTCGGGACAGATTCGGGAGTTTATCCTCACGGCTGGAACGCAAAACAGTTCGCGCACATGGTTCGATGGGGAATGACGCCTATGCAGGCGATTCAATCGGCTACCGTGAACGCTGCCGATCTGCTCGGATGGTCTGATCGCATCGGCTCAATCGAGCAGGGCCGATTCGCAGACATCATTGCGGTGAGCGGCGACCCTGTTGCCGATGTCGCTACCCTGGAGCGCGTCAGCTTTGTGATGAAAGGCGGGCAGATAATTAAAAACACGCTGACGAACAACAAATCGCAGGCGCATTGATTTGCGCGAGCCCGAAAATATCCGAGAAGCTTTTGAGCAGGTCAAACCGCCTGGCATTTTTTCGTTCTGGTTTTTCTTATGAGCAACGTCATCGGTTTCAAATGCGTCGAGTGCGCGCGAGAGTTTCGCGTTGGCGAAATCGAATACAACTGTACTGTGTGTGGCGGCAATCTGGATGTGCTTTATGATTATGATCGAATCCGCGCACGCTTGACTAAAGCTTCATTAGCCGAAGATCGCAACTTCACGATATGGCGTTATCGCGCGCTGCTTCCGATTTACGACTCATCGCAAGTCCCGCCGCTCACCGTTGGGTGGACGCCCGTTTATGATTGCCCTTCACTTGCAAATCAATATTCGATCAAGCAACTGATGATCAAAGACGACGGGCGCAATCCGACCGCTTCGTTCAAAGATCGCCCAAGCGCACTGGCGCTCGTTAAAGCACGCGAAGCAGGCGCTGAGATTATCACCACCGCATCGTCGGGCAACGCCGGAAGCGCGCTCGCGGGAATGTGCGCGAGCGTCCGTATGCCCTCGGTCATATTCGTGCCTGCTTATGCGCCGCCCGCAAAGATTGCGCAACTGCAAATCTATGGCGCGCGCGTTGTGCTGGTCGAAGGCAGCTACGATGAGGCTTTTGATTTGTGCCTCGAAGCGTCGAAAAAATACGGATGGTATCAGCGCAGCACCGGATACAATCCGTTCACGCGAGAAGGCAAGAAGACCGCCGCGCTTGAAATCTGCGAGCAGCTCGACTGGAATGTGCCTGACAAGGTTTTTGTCAGCGTAGGCGACGGCAATATAATCAGCGGATTATGGAAAGGCTTCTTAGACTTTCATCGCATCGGGTTCATTGATCGCCTGCCGCAGATGATTGGCGCGCAATCGGAAACCGCATCGGCAATAGTTGACGCGGCCAACTCTGATGGCCGCGTGCGCGAAGGAACTGCTCACACACTCGCCGACAGCATCAACGTAGGCCGCCCGCGCGACGCTACGGCAGCCGTTCGCGCCATTCGAGAATCAGGCGGGCGCGGCGTTAAAGTGAGCGACGACGAAATCGTCACGAGCATCATTAATCTGGCTCGCTCGACGGGCGTGTTTGTAGAACCTGCTGCGGCTGCATCTTTCGCAGGGCTAGTGAAGATGTGTGAAAGCGGCGCTATCAAACCTGACGAGCGCGTGTTGTTGATGCTCACCGGCAACGGGTTGAAAGACATTGATTCGGCCCGCCGCGCAGTGGAAGAGCCGATGCGCGTGCGGCCAAATATAGACGAGTTCGCAGAAGCTTGGAAGTGAGATATTAAACCGAAAGGGCGAACCGATGGTTGCGCTCAGGCACGAATGATTTGATTATGTCTTACCTTCTCAAGTCAGCAACATTAATTACGCTTGATCCGGCAACGGTCGAGCGCGCAGATTTGCGAATCGCTGATGGCCGCATAGTCGAGCGAGCTTCGCAGATTGAGCCGCGCGCGGACGAAGAAATAATTGACGCCAGTGGCAAGCTCGTCTTACCGGGAATGGTCTGCGCGCACACGCACCTTTATTCTGCGCTTGCTCGCGGGATGCCAGCGCCGCCGCGCTCGCCTCAAAATTTCACGGAGATTCTCGAACTGGTATGGTGGCGGCTCGACCGCGCGCTCGATGAAGAGACTATATACTGGAGCGCGATGGCGGGCGCGATGGATGCTGCGCGAGCGGGAACGACTTGCCTGTTCGATCATCATGCTTCGCCTTCTTTGATTCGAGGGTCGCTTGACATCGTGCGCGAGGCTTTGGAAAAAGTCGGGCTTCGCGGCGTGTTGTGTTACGAAGTCACAGACCGGGGCGGCCTCAAAGAACGCGACGAAGGATTGAACGAAAGCCGCTCTTTTATCGAATCGGTCACGAGCGTATCAGAGCAACAGGATTTTCTGTTTCGCGCGATGGTAGGCGCGCACGCATCGTTTACGCTCTCTGATGATTCGCTCAAGCAACTGGCAGACGTGATGCGCGCGAGCGGCGCGGGGCTTCACATTCATGTCGCAGAAGATGCCTGCGATATGACGGATGCTCGCGCGCGATACGGCGTAGGCGTAGTCGAGCGACTGGCAAATTTCGGCGCGCTCAACAGCCGGACGATTCTGGCGCATGGGATTCATCTGAGCGACCGCGACATAGAGATAGCGCGCGATGCGAACGCGTGGTTCGCGCACAATCCGCGCTCGAACATGAATAACCAGGTCGGCTATGCGCCCGTTTCAAAATTCGGCGAACGAGTGCTTCTCGGCACCGACGGCATAGGCGCGGATATGTTTGATGAAGCGCGCTTCGCATTCTTCAAAGGCCAGGACGGGCGGGCGGGATTTGGCGCAGATGAATGGTTGCGCGTGCTGGCTAATAATCAGCGCAAAGCAAGTGAGGCTTTCGGCGTAGAGATGAGCACGCTTGACGCAGGCGCGGCGGCTGATCTTGTGATGCTCGATTATAACTCGCCAACGCCGCTCACGGCTGAAAACCTCGCGTGGCATTTTGCGTTCGGCATGAATTCAGCAGCGGTTGAAAGCGTGATGGTAGCGGGCAAATTCATTATCAGAGACAAACGATCTGCAATTGATGAAAGCTCGCTCTACGAACAGGCGCAAAGGGCGAGCCGCAAACTGTGGGACAAGCTCAGAACGACCACGTAGCCGTGCGATCATTGTTGAATTGCAAAACGGATTTGCGCCCGAAGCGATAAACTTTCTGGCCGGATTTATTCTTCCTCAAAGACAACTTGATCGCAGTGATTCCGACAGACTCAGGCGTCTGCTCGGTGACGATGTATTTGATCTCTGGCCCTTCACATATAGTTTGACTGGCGTCGCTTGTGATTTTATAGCCGAAAGCTTCGCGCTCTTTGACGAACTGCGATCTGCCTTTCTCATCAAGCGCGATACGCATCTCGATCACGTCATCAATATATTTCTGTTTGCGCTTTTCGTTATCGCCGAGCTTTGCCGTGTAGCGTTCAAGTACCTCCCGGCGTGTTATGCCGCGCGTCGCGGGGCTTAGATCAGGATACCATCCGCTCAAAAAATCTTTGTGATACTCCATTGTCCATGTTTGAAGCATCGGCGTTCTATCTACGAAGTTTCCTCCGACCGAATGAAACCACGAGACTTCTTTGTCATTCATTTTTCTGGTGATGATTGTCTTCCCCGCTTTAATTTTCAAAAAGCTTTCGAGGCGCTCTTTCAACTGATCGCTCCCGCCAGACACCTCTATGCCGCTGGCTATGCCGCTCCCGCCTTCGGCACGGCCTGAACTTTTACCCGCTTCAAAAAACTCGAAGTAGGTGCGCGTGCCGTAGAAATAGATTCCCGTGTAGGTCATGTCGGCCCTGATAGTAGTGCGCTGCTCGAACGTAGCAAATTCGTCTTTGAGAAAAGGCGAATCCCATATCTCTTTGTAAGTTTGCGGGTCGAGTGTGAGAAAAAAGTGATTCAGGTATACAGGCGTCATGCTTTCCTTTGCTTGCGGCTCGAATGTTGCCGCCTGAGCGAACATAAATATGCTCGTCGCTAAAAGCAGCATGAAGATGGTGGCCGCGCGACTGGCGAAGTGGCGATTTGTTTTCATGTGAAGACAGAATAAATCTTAAATTGTAGATTGCGCAATCCGGCAACTCGATTGCCGTGCGTCAATGTGTTTGATACTATTTTTTGCCTTCAAAACCGAGCGAAGGAAATTTTACTTCAGAAGATTTGAGTCAAACTTTTAATGGCAAAGGGCAAGAAAACGAATCGTAAGGCTGCGAGTCCACCCGCATGGCGCAAGCCCGGAGCATTGGTAGCCGCGCTTGTGGCGTTTTTAGCAAGCATAGCGATTGTAATATTCATATCTAAGAGAAACGGCGATGATGAGCGGTCTGCAAAGAGTACTGCCGCCAACACAAATACCGCTCCGACCACGCCGCCACCTCAACAACCGATCACGCCGCCGAATGAAGCGGGCAAAGAACCTCAAACGCTCTCTATGGACGTGAACACGGCAGTGATGGTGACTGAAGAACTGGACTTTGGCGGACGCCCGCCGGGCATCGCGGATGCCTTGAAGCAAATCGAGCGACGCTATAAGCCGGACGATGGGCAGGGTCGCACGTTTGCCGTGCTCGACGCTTACGGCGAGCCTACGCCGGACGGCAAGATGCTGCATATTTCTATGCACGTGAGCAGTGAAAAACCGGGGATGGGCGAGCTTATATTCAAGCGCACAGGAAAGGTGTTGTGGCGCAGCCGCATTAATCCGACTACGCTGCTGCCAAAGCAGAAGACGCTGACGATTATCATGGATGATGGAACCGGAAAGACTTACACGGTGGATGGCACTGGCAAACCGCCTTCAATATTCGAATCGAAGTTTATGAACGGAGGCGTGCCGGTGTCGAGCCTCTGGCCGGATGGCGCGGAGCGCGAAATAACTTTTATCTACAGCGCGTGCGGGTGCCCGGTGAAGGTGATGGTCAAACGTGTCGGCGACAGGACTGTGCGCGCGAAAGACTTGCCAGTCATATTCCCCGACGACCCGGAGGCAGTTGACCTGATCAAAAGATACATGAAGTGGTGAGCATTTTTTAGAGAATCGTCTTCATAGGAGAATAATTTTATGCCAAGGATAGTAAGATGCGGGCTGATACAGGCAGGCAATGTTGAATCGGCGGAAAGCCCTATCGAAAAGATCAAGAAGGCCATGGTTGATAAACACGTCGCGATGATTGACGACGCGGCAAAGCAAGGCGTGCAGATCATCTGCCTGCAAGAACTCTTCTATGGCCCTTACTTCCCTGCCGAACAAAACCCGCACTGGTACGATCTGGTCGAGCGCATTCCTGACGGCCCGACTACTCAACTGATGTGTGAAATCGCTCGTCAGCACAAGATGGTTATAGTCGTTCCGATTTACGAAGAAGAGATGACGGGCGTTTATTACAACACGGCTGCGGTGATTGACGCGGACGGAAAATATCTGGGCAAGTATCGCAAGACACACATACCGCATTGCCTGCCGGGATTTTGGGAAAAGTTTTACTTCACGCCGGGCAATTCCGGCTTTCCGACCTTCGATACGAAGTATGCTCGCGTAGGCGTCTACATCTGTTATGATCGCCACTTTCCCGAAGGCGCGCGGGCGTTGGGATTGAACGGCGCAGAAATAGTCTTCATTCCATCGGCCACAACCAAAGGTCACGCCGATTACTTGTGGGAGTTGGAGCAGCGCGCACACGCTGTAGCGAATGGATATTTCGTCGGCACGATCAATCGCGTGGGCACGGAAGCGCCCTGGAACATCGGCGAGTTTTTCGGCTCGTCTTATTTTTCAAACCCTGACGGTCGCATTCTCGCAAAAGGCAGCGAAGACAAAGATGAATTGATTGTCGCAGACCTCGACCTTGACGAGATTAAAGTAGTGCGAACCCACTGGCAGTTTTATCGCGATAGAAGACCTGATATGTACGAGCAGCTTTGCAACAAGTAACAGATTTCCTAATTCCCGAAAGCATCAATCATCGCGCGCACGTCGTCGCCTAACGGATAAAGCACGGGACAGGTGCATCCCGCCTCAATGTATTCCTGGACTTTCGCTCGACATTCATCGGGCGTGCCCGATGCCGTGATGAGTTGAACTACTTCATCAGGCACAAGCTTCATCGCTTCGCGGATTTGGTGCTCTTCGGCGGGCCACGTAAGCACGCGGCTTATTTCGTCGAGCAACTCCGCGCTCACGCCGCTCGCCTTCATGATGTGTGGCTGCTGTCCCAGATACTGAGTTACAAGCTTCCGCGCATTGTCGAGCGCGCGCGCGCGGTCTCGATCAAGCGAGCAAACGATCAACTGTGGGCGATCAATGTCATCCAGTTTGCGACCTGCTTTCTCTGCGCCAATACGAAGATGTTCCATCGCTTCATGGTCGTATGCGGGCGAAACAAGATAGTTCAACAACACGCCGTCGGCTATCTCGCCTGAAAGCTCCATCATCTTCATCCCCGTAGCGCCGATGTAGATTGGCACATCTTTTGGCGACCGGTCGCCGTGAACTATGTCTATCTCTATGTCTTCGACGTTGACGAACTCGCCTTTGAACGTAACTTTTTCCATTGCGAGCAAACGCCGCACGACCTCTACAGTCTCGCGCATAGCTTGAAGCGGCTTGCGGCGATTGACCCCGACTTTTGTCGCGAGCGGCTCCCACCACACGCCAAGCCCGCAAAGTATCCGGCCCGGCGCAAGATCATCGAGCGTCGAGAAGGTTGCTCCGATCAGCGCGGCGTTGCGAGTCCAGTTATTGATCACGCCCGATCCTATCTTTATTCGCTCGGTCGTCGCGGCAAACGCGGCCATCGGCACAATCGCGTCGCGCACCAGTCGAGACTCGGCTTGCCATACGGCTTCAAAGCCGCGCGATTCGCCGTAGCGCACGTACTCGATTGCTTCGCGCAAAGGATGTTTGTCTTGCAAGTACAGGGCAAAGCGAGTGTGAGAGGTCGTCATAATCTTTTCATCTTCCTTTTAACGGATTGCAAATCGACTGCGGCATTATACAATTAAAACCGTTGTTGGCAAGATGAGGCTGTAGCCCGACTGTGAGGGAGGGCGAACGCTATCGCCCGCGCTCACGCCTGGGCTACTGATAAAGAGGGAGAAACATATGCTGCCGATACGCGGAATTTACGAAGTGGCTATCCGAGTTAAAGACCTCGCAAAAGCCGAACCGTTCTATCTGGAAGTGCTCGACCTTGAAATCGGCATTCGAGACTCTAAGCGCAACTGGCTGTTTCTGAGAGCGGGAGGCGAAGATGGGATGATCGTGCTTCAGGAAGACAAAACCGATTGGCCCTTGCAGCACTTTGCCTTCACGGTTGACGAAGCGGATATCGAGCGTGCCGCAGAAATGCTCAGAGAGCGCGGCGTCAAAGTGGAAGGCCCTGTTTTTCACCAGTGGATGCCTGCCAAATCAATCTACTTTTCGGACCCCGACGGGCACGACCTCGAACTCTGCGCGCCCGTCAGCAAAACGTAAAGATGACAGCGATGAAAACACCAGAGCTTGTCTTGAAACGCGCGATGATTTATGACGGCACGGGACAGCCTCCCATACAGGGCGACATAGCCGTTTATCGCAATTACATTCTCGCCGTTGACGCGCCGGGCGCGATAGACGGCATGGAAGAACTCGATTGTAAGGGGCTGGCCGTCGCGCCCGGATTCATTGATACGCACAGCCATTCAGACATTCGCGTTATGACTGAACCAACGCTGCCAATGAAAGTGCGGCAAGGCATAACGCTCGAAGTATTCGGGCAGGACGGAATCTCTGTCGCTCCTGTTCGGGCTTCTGACCGCGCGCAGGTCGAGCAGCAGCTTGCAGGCTTGAACGGTCGGCTAGGGCGCGAATGGGATTGGCAATCTGTCGGCGAATATCTTGAATCACTCGAACGAGCGCGGCCTTCGATAGATTGCTCTTACCTGATACCGCACGGCGCTGTGCGACTCCACGCGATGGGAATGGAAGACCGCCTCGCCACAAGCGAAGAATTGTTTGCGATGCAGGAACTCACCAGGCAATCAATGCGCGAAGGCGCGCTCGGCATCTCGACCGGCCTCATCTATCCGCCGTGTTGTTTCGCAGACACGGCTGAGTTGATCGCTTTAGCCTGCGCAGTCCGAGAGTTCGACGGTATCTTCGTAGCCCATATGCGAAGCGAGAGCGATTACCTGGAAGACGCTGTTTCCGAGATGATCGAGATAGGCAAGGAGTCGGGCGCGCGCATTCACATCTCGCACTTCAAAGCGGCGGGGCGCGAGAACTGGCCGAAGATAGACGCAGTGCTTGAGATGATTCACAAGGCCCGAGCGCAAGGCTTAAGGCTTACGGCTGACCAGTACCCTTACGTCGCAGGCTCGACCATGCTCGGCGCGATACTGCCGCCCTGGGCACACGCGGGCGGAGTCGAAATGACGCTTGCGCGGCTGGCGAGCGAAGACGAGCGGGGGCTAATGCGTGACGCGATGATAGACCGCTCGCGCTCCAGTTGGGACAACTTCTGGAAGTGGTCGGGGCCGGAAGGAATCATCATCTCTGACATTGCGTCAGGCCGAAGCCCGGACTACGTTGGAAAGAAGTCTTAGAGAAGCTGCCGCCACAAGAGCGCAAGCCGCAGAAGTGAGCGAAGAACAAGCCGTCGAGTTCGCGTTCGATCTCTTAGCCGAAGAGCGAATGGGTGTAGGGATGATCTCCTTCAGCCAGTCCGAAGATGTCGTGCGAAAAATCCTCAGCGAGCCATATGTGAACATCTGCACGGATGGGTTGTTGGGCGGCAAACCACACCCGCGAGCATACGGCACCTACCCGCGCATACTCGGTCGCTACGCGCGCGAACAGAATTTAATTTCGATTTCCGAAGCCGTGCGCAAAATGAGTATGCTTGCGGCAGAAACTTTTCAGCTTAAAGACTATGGCTTGATCGCAGATGGCATGAAAGCGAACCTCGTCGTATTCGACCCGCAGACAGTGATTGATCGCGCGACCTTTGAAGACTCGAAGCAATACCCCGTCGGCATTCATCACGTTATTGTCGAAGGCCAGTCAGTCATTCGATACGGCGAAGAATATATGCCGGGCAGCGGCATCGCAGTCAGAAACAAGAGCCACGAATTGCACGAATGACAACGAATAAACACGAATAAAACCATTCGCGAGCATTCGTCCGTGTTCGTGGCTAAATTGCTGCCGCGCTCAAGCAATAGTTGCTCACAATGCTGCGCTGATGCGACAATAGAATGTCACATTCTGCTATATGAGTTTTAATAGAAAAGAAACTCCTTACTGAAACTATTCCCTAAGTCAAAGCAGAAAGGCGCTTTCCATACACTCTGGAAAGCGTTTTGGCTTTGCTATACAGAGCGATCAGAATGGGAACGAGAATTGATTATTTGAACAATTTGTTTCGCTCGCCGCAAAATGGAGACACTTAATGAATCGTTACGTTTGCGTTCACGGCCATTTTTATCAACCGCCGCGCGAGAATCCCTGGCTCGAAGAGGTCGAGTTACAGGATTCGGCTTATCCTTATCACGACTGGAACGAAAGAATCACGGCTGAATGCTACGCTCCGAATGCGGCTTCGCGCATCCTCGGCTCTGACAAAACAATCGTCGGCATAGTCAACAACTACTCGAAGATCAGTTTCAATTTCGGCCCGACCCTGCTGTCATGGATGCAAAGGCACGTGCCCGATGTTCACGACGCGATAGTTGAAGCAGACCTGGAAAGCCGAAAGAATTTTTCGGGTCACGGCTCGGCAATCGCTCAAGTCTACAATCACATGATCATGCCGCTTGCCAGTGCGCGCGACAAACGCACGCAGGTGATCTGGGGGATAACGGATTTCGAGCATCGCTTTGGCAGAAGGCCCGAAGGGATGTGGCTCGCGGAAACTGCCGTTGATATTGAAACGTTGGAGGTGCTGGCCGAGCAGGAAATACTCTTTACGATACTCGCTCCGCGCCAGGCCGGGCGAGTCCGCAGAATTGGGAAGCGATGGAAAGATGTGTCAGGCTCGCGCGTTGATCCGAGGACGGCTTATCTTTGTCGTCTGCCTTCAGGAAAGACTATTAATCTGTTCTTCTACGACGGCCCTATCTCGCAGGACATCGCTTTCGGCGGACTGCTTTCAAGCGGCGAGACATTCGCTTCTCGATTGCTCAACACGTTCGTCACAGATCGAGATGCGCCTCAGATCGTTCACATAGCAACAGACGGAGAAACATACGGACATCATCATCGCTTCGGAGAGATGGCGCTTTCTTACTGCCTGCATCGCATCGAATCGAACGATCCGGCAAAGCTTACTGTGTACGGCGAGCACCTTGAAAAATTTCCGCCCACGCGCGAAGTCGAAATAATCGAGAACACCTCGTGGAGTTGCGCGCACGGCATCGAGCGATGGAGGAATAACTGCGGGTGCAACACGGGGCGCGCGGGCTGGACGCAAAGCTGGCGCGCTCCGCTGCGCGAGGCGCTCGACTGGCTGCGCGACGAGTTGGCGCAGGTTTACGAGAAAGCAATCTCTCAATCGTTGAAAGACCCGTGGCAAGCGCGAGACGATTATCTGAACATCATTCTTGATCGCGGGCTTGAAAACGTCGAGGCATTCTTTTCCAGATACGCTTTGCACGAATTGTCGCGTGAAGATGAAGTGCGCGTGTTCCGACTTCTTGAAATGCAGCGCCACGCTATGCTGATGTTCACAAGCTGCGGGTGGTTCTTCGACGAGATTTCAGGAATCGAAACTGTGCAGGTGCTCGCTTATGCCGGGCGAGCCATCCAGCTCGCCGAAAAAGCGGCGGGCGTTTCGCTTGAGCCTCGCTTCATCGAGTTGCTTGAGCGAGCGCCGAGCAATGTTCGAGAGCACGCAACGGGCGCTGGAGTTTATCGAAATCTGGTCAAGCCCATGATGGTTGACCTGCTCAGAGTCGGGGCGCACTACGCCGTGTCGTCGCTGTTCGAGGAGTATCCTGAGACAGCGACCATCTATGCTTACAAAGCAACCAGAGAGATATACGACAGGGACGAAGCCGGGCGTCAAAAACTCGTCATAGGTAAAGCGCATCTCCGTTCAAACGTCACGTCGTCAGAAAGCACGGTGACCTTTGCCGTATTGCATCTGGGCGATCACAACCTGCTCGGAGGCGTCAGAGAGTTCTTCGATGATGCGGCTTTCAACCAGATGCATTCGGAAATAAAAGTGGCTTTCGCCAATAGCGATTTGCCGGAAATGATCCGCCTGATGGACAAGCATTTCAAAGCGCACAACTATTCGCTGAAATACCTGTTCCGCGACGAGCAGCGAAAATTCTGGAGCAGCATTCTCAAATCAACTCTCTCTGAAGTGGAAGGCTCTTTCCGCCGCATATTCGACCATCAATACCCGGTCATACAGGCAATGAAAGAGCAGCAGACCCCTATCCCGAAGGCGTTGCTGACTACGGCAGAGTTCACCATCAACGCCGACCTCCGCAGAGCGATAGAAGACCAGGAGGAATACTCAGGCCAGATCGAAGACCTGATCAAGGAAGTAACCAGGTGGCAGTTCGAGGTGGACAAGACAACGCTCGGCTTTGTCGCGAGCCTCAAAGTCCGCACGCTCATGGAAAAGTTCGATGAGTCGCCGGAAGATTCATCTCTGCTTGAAAGTATAGAGGTGCTGCTCAAAGCCCTGGAGCCGCTCGCGCTGCCTTATAACCTGTGGAAGACTCAGAATCTTCTTTTCTTCATGGGCAAACAACTTTCCGCATCGATGCGCGCGCTCGCCGAAAGCGGCGACGAGAAGGCGAAAATTTGGATCGAGCGTTTCGACAGCTTGAGCAATTATCTGAAAGTCAGGAGCGATTGATGCGAGTCCCATCGTCAACATACAGGCTCCAGTTGAATCCGAGCTTCGATTTTCAAGCCGCGAGAAATATCATCCCTTATCTCGCGGAGCTTGGCATCACGACCATTTACGCTTCGCCTATCTTCAAGGCGCGCAAAGGGAGCACGCATGGCTACGATGTGACGGACCCGAATCAGATCAATCCCGAACTGGGCACGATGGAAGATTTCAACGCGCTCGTTGAAACAGCGCATAAACACGGAATGCTTTGGCTTCAAGACTTCGTGCCGAACCACATGGCTTATGACAGCCGCAGCCGAATACTGATGGACGTATTCGAGAAGGGCACGGCCTCGCCTTACTTCACATTCTTCGACATAGTGTGGGATCACTTGAGAGAGAATCTGCGAGGCAAAGTGATCGCTCCATTTCTGGGAAAGCCTTATGGCGAAACTTTAGAGAGCGGCGAGTTGTCGCTTCACTACGACGACGGAAACTTTTCGGTCAAATACTATGAATCGCTTTATCCGCTCAGGATCGAATCCTATGCCACGATAATCAGTCACGGCCTGAACGAGTTGAAGAAGCGGCTAGGCGAATACGATACGGACTTCATCAAAATGTATGGCGTCGTGCTGGTTTTGACCAACCTTTCGGAGGAGTCGAACTTTGAGCCGCTTGCGAGAACGGCGCAGATGCTTCTGGCGCAGGACGCTTTGTGGAACATGTACCGATATAATCCCACGATACGCGAGTTCGTAGATCAACAGGTCGCAGAGTTTAATCGCGACGTGAATTTGCTGGACGGCTTGCTTTCCCAGCAGTGGTTTCAACTCACCTACTGGCGCGTGGCGACAAAGGAGATCAACTACCAGCGATTCTTCAACATCAACGAATTGATCTCGCTCAGGATAGAAGACGAGCGCGTTTTCGAGTTCATACACAACCTCGTGCTGGGTCTTTTGAGCGAAGGAAAAATTGATGGCCTCCGAATAGATCACGTTGATGGGCTCTATGACCCTACAGGCTATTTGCTTCGTTTGAGGCAGTATGCAGGCGATGCTTTCATAGTTGTTGAAAAGATTCTGGCGCTCACGGAGGCCCTGCCTCAAAGTTGGCCTGTTCAAGGAACGACCGGCTATGACTTTATGAACTACGCGGGCGGACTTTTCGTGGACTCGCGCAACGAGCGGGCGTTTCAGAATCTCTACTCGACTTTCGCAGGCAAACAGCTTGAGTATGAAGACATGCTCTATGAAAAGAAAAAGCTCATCATAGAGCGTCACCTGACGGGCGACCTCGACAATCTCACATCGCTTTTGAAAACGATCTCGACGACGACGCGCGATGCGATAGACCTCGAATGGGAAGCGTTGATGATGGCGATTGCTGAAACGGCGGCGGTCTTTCCTGTTTATCGAACGTACATCGCGGGCGATCAGATAGCAGACCGTGACCGCGCGCACATAAGCGAGGCGATAGAAAAAGCCGAAGCGAGAAACCCGACTCTCACGCGCGCGCTCGGTTTTTTGAAAACAGTTCTATTGCTCGATTACCCTGAGCATCTTGCAGAAGAACATAACCGGCTGTGGCTATCTTTCGTGATGAGGTTTCAACAATTCACAAGCCCGCTGATGGCGAAAGGAATGGAAGACACTACATTTTATGTCTTCAATCGGCTCACATCATTAAACGAAGTGGGCGGCGATCCGGGTCGCTTCGGCATCAGTGTTGATGACTTTCATTCGTTCAACGAGCAGAGAGCGGAACATCATCATCACACCTTCAACGCGACGGCGACGCACGATAACAAGCGGGGCGAAGATGTGAGAGCGCGAATCAGCGTGCTTTCAGAAATGCCCGGAGAGTGGCAGCAAAACCTGGAGTTGTGGCACGAGCAGAACAGGCCATTGAAGGAAATAGTCGAAGGCGAAAAAGTGCCGAACCGAAACCGTGAATACTTCCTCTATCAAACGCTTATCGGCGCTTGGCCTTTTGAAGAGCGAGAGCATGATGATTTCATCCGTCGGATGAAAGATTACATGATAAAAGCCGCGCGCGAAGCAAAGACTCACACCTTCTGGCTCGACCATAACGCAGATTATGAAGAGGCGCTTGTTTCTTTCACGGAAAAGATTCTGACGCCGTCCGTCTCAGGCAAGTTCTTGAACAGCTTCAAGGCGTTTCAAAAAAAGATCGCGCATTATGGCATGTTCAACGCGCTTGCGCAAACGCTGCTCAAGCTCACGTCGCCCGGAGTGCCGGATTTTTATCAGGGCACGGAGCTTTGGGATTTGAATCTGGTTGACCCGGACAATCGTCGCGCGGTTGATTACGAAAAGCGCGAGTGGCTGCTTCGAGAAATGAAGCAAAAAGAGGAGTCAGGGTTGCTCGATTTGGTTGACGAGCTTCTTTCAACGAGAGAAGACAACCGCGTCAAGCTGTTCACTATTCATCGAGCGATGGCGGCGCGTAATGCGCGAAAAGAACTATTTGAAGAAGGCGATTATGTGCGGCTTTCCGCGACGGGCAGCCGCAGTAATCACTTCATCGCTTTTGCGAGGCGAAAGGACGAGCATTGGGCTTTGACAATCGCGCCGCGATTTTTAACTTCGATTGTGAGCGAGAATGAACTCCCTTTGGGTCAAGAAGTGTGGGGCGATACCATAATCAAGATGCCTGCGGACGCGCCTCGCGCATGGCGAAATGTGTTCACGGATGAAGTGATAAATGGCAAAGGCAAAGTCTCAGTCGCTGAAGCGCTTGGTCGCTTCCCTGTCGCTTTGCTGGTTGGAGAATAGCGCGAGTAATTCAACCTGTTCACCGCAGAGACGCAGAGGACGCAGAGATTTCGCAGAGAAAAACTTTTATCATCTCTGCGCCCCCTCTGCGTCCTCTGCGCCTCTGCGGTGAATCTGTATTCAAACCTGCATAACTGAAAGCCTCTTGCGATTCCTCAATTCGGGTACGCGCAGCTTGCAGTATTGTTACCCATGTCGCGATCAACAATCGTGCACAAATTCGTTCCCGGCGGACTTTGAATCGTGCCGTTTCCTTTCTTTGTGCTCAGGTCTGCCGTTATCGAAACGCGCTTCGTGGAATTGTCCGAGAGCGTCACGGTACAACCCTGCTTCTTCACGGTTCCCGTTCCCGTATACTTCTGACCGTTGCAGCAGAAGACGTACTCTCCCGTAAAGCTGTTGAACAGTATGCCGTTGCCCGGGTTCGTGTCATCCTGCAAATACACGTCGAAGACTCTCACCTTGAACGAGCAAGTCGCCATATTTCCGCTCGTGTCCGTCACCACACAATTCACTGTCGTCGTTCCTATCGGGAAAGTTGAATTGGACGGCGGCGTACACATCACAGTCGCTCCCGTACAGTTGTCCGCGAATGTAGGCGCGGAATAGCTCACAGCTATTCCCACCGTGTTCATCGGGCACTGCGGCGGCACGGCCTTAGTGATATTCGCAGGGCAGGTGATCGTCGGCGCTTGCGTATCGTTGACCGTCACTGTGAAGGAACAGTTTGATTGAATGCCACCGGCATCGCTCACCTGACAGTTCACTGTGGTTGTGCCTTTGGGGAAGGTCGAGTTCGACGGCGGATTGCAAACAGGTGTTCCGACGCCGGGACAATTATCACTGACCGTCGGCAGCGGATAAGTCACCACCGCCGAACATTGATTCGGGTCAGTGGGCTTGGTTATGTTCGACGGGCAGGTGATCGAAGGCGGCTGGCTGTCTACTACTGTCACGGTGAAGCTACAAGTCACAGGGCCAGAGTTGAGCGTGCAGGTAACAGTCGTTGTGCCTTTCGGGAATTCAGAACCCGAATTAGGATTACACGTCACTGTCCCGCATCCAGCCGGGGTGGTTGGTATCGGATAGGTAACCACGGCCTTGCATTGATTGTTGTCAGTGGACTTCATGATATTGGCGGGGCAGACTATTCCGCAGACTGTCAGGTTGAAGACCGCCGGTCCCACTTTGCCAACGGTCGCGTTGACGGTAAAGGTTCCGCCAACATTATTGGCAGTCAGAGTCGGCGCTGTTGCCTGACCGTTGATGTTCGTCACAGCAGTCGCCGAAGTAGCATTGCCGGGGAACGTGCCCGACGTGCCAGCGTTCGCCGTAACTGTGAACGTAACCGTCACGCCAAAGACAGGCGTGCCGCCGCTGTCGCGCACTGTGGCTTGAAGCGGCGTCGCGAATGCCTGGCCAACCAGCGTGTTCTGCGGTGTTCCGGCAGTGGCTGTAATGCTGGCCGCCGGGCCTGTGTTGGTCATGGCATAGTTGACCGTCGGAACCGTAGAGCCGATGCCGCCCGTAACATTGTACGTACCTATAGTGCCGTTGGCCGTGAACGTCGGCGAGTTGGCAACACCGCTCGCGTTTGTCGTCGCCGTTGCCGTAGCTGAAGCGGCGAACAACCCGCTCGCGCCGGAACCGGGTGCGGTGAATATTACAGTGACGCCGCTAACGGCGTTGCCGGATTCAGTCACCGTAGCTTGCATCGGCGAGGCAAAGTTGGTGTTGATGATGGTTGATTGCGGCGTGCCGCCTGTTGCCGCGAGCGCGTAATTCGGCTCGACTGCGCCGATGTCCGCTCGGCCTCCGATGAATCGCGGCAAGCCACGCTGATCATTCCCGCTGGTCAGCCCGGTATCGCCAACATTGATGACAGGGCTGTTGGGCGCGGGCAAAAGCGTAGGCGTTGGCCCGCCATAGTTACCAAGCGGCAACAGATTCGGGCTGACACCCGTGATGTTATTGGTTGTCGTGCCTGTGATCGTGCCGCCAGTGGTTGTTTGAATCAGGTTGAAGTCTTGCGAGCTGAAGTTTATGCCGCTGATGTCCACACCCGACCCGTTTACTCCGCTCAACACGCCACCCGCGATGATGCTGTTTTTGAATGTCAGCGTGCTGCCGAGCCTGACGATATTTCCGCCTACGTTGGCGCTGTTGCCAAAGACTGTGCTGTTGGTCAACGTCGTTGCCGTGACGAAAGCGATTCCGCCTCCTGCTCCAAAAGGAGCGGCCATATTTCCGGTGATGGTGCTGTTAGTGATCGTCAATGACGAGCCGGTTCCTTCACTGAAGATACCGCCGCCGAGATAGAACGCTCCGTTAGAAGCGACGTTGTTTGTGACCTTGTTGTTCGTGATAGAACACCGATTGATGGTCACAACACCGCCTTCGTTATCAACTCCTCCGCCCGAAGGATTGCCGGATGCCGTAGCATCATTTCCCGTAATCACACAGTCGGTCAGGTTCACCGTGCCATTGCGAATGAGGACGCCGCCGCCGCCGAAGAAATCAGTGCCGTCAGCTTTGGACGAACCATCTTTTATCGTCAGACCGGAAATATTGACTGCGTTTCCAGTGCCCGGAATGATGTGGAAAATACGGCTCAGGTGATTGCCGCTGATCGCCAATACGTTAGCGCCCGGCCCGTTGATGGTGATCGCTTTGCTTATCATCAACTCGCCAGTCGTTAAAGTGATCATCCCAGTAACACCTGGAGCAAAAGTTACCGTAGCGCCCGCGCAAGCATTGCCTATGACATCGCGCAAAGTGCCGGGGCCGCTATCGCCATTGCTGGTTACGACGAATGATCCGGGACAGGTATTGCTCAGATTGAAACTGACAGGCGTAAGACCATTGACCGTAGCCGTGACGGCATAGCTTCCAGTCGTGCTGTTGGCCGTGAAGGTCGGCGCTGTTGCAGCACCGCTGCCGTTTGTAATAACAGTCACGCTTGAAACGCCACCCGTGAAAGTGCCGCTCGCCCCGCTGGTCGGAGCAGCAAACGTCACCGCCACGCCGCTCAATAGATTAGTTGCGCCGTCGCGAACAGTGGCCTGTAGCGCAGTCGGGAAAGCCGTGTTCGGCAATACGGATTGTCCATCTCCTGCTGTTGCGGTGATTGACGCAGGAGCAGTACCAGAAATGACCAGCGTGTAATTCTGCGAGCCTGCCGGACAACTGGCATCATTTGCGGTTATGGTGATCGGGAAACTGCCCGCTTGCGTAGGCGTGCCGGAAAGCGTATTGCCTGAGAACGAAAGTCCGGCAGGCAAGCTGCCCGTAAGCGAAAAAGTGTAAGAGCCGCTGCCGCCCGTCGCCGCAAACGACTGCGAGTAAGGCGAGCCAGTTGACCCCGATGCAATCGAGCCGGGTGTGACTACGACAGGAGTGCAAGGCGGCCCTGCGATGCAAGTGCCCAGCACAACGTTGAAGCTATAAGTCACTCCTGTTCCGCCGTTCGCGTTGATCTCATAGATGACCGTCGTGAACGATTGTCCGGCGGGCACGTTGAACGAATGAGTATTTGTCAGCGCATTGCCGGAATCGGCCAGGAAGTTTACCGCAGGAGTCGCCGGAACAAATCCGCTGTTGTTATATGTCACCGTCCCCAGAGTTGCTGCGCTCGACGAGGTTATTCCAGAGATGGTCACGCACTGAGTTACTGCCGTAGGGTTGGTGAATACATAAGCATCGTATCTGCGGCTGCCAGCCGTCGTCGCAGGCGCAGCTTTCGGAGCCGCGCAGGTTGAAGCAGGATTTGCGCGATTCACGCGAGAAGGCTCTGTGCCAGTGCTGGACGTAAAGCCTGTCCCCGTCGCTGGCAACGTGAGAGTCGCCGACACAGACGCCACCCCGCCAGTGATAACTGTGATAGGCGCAACCAGCGGGGTTCCGTTTGTGAGCGTTGCAGTCAAACTCAGATTGATCGTCGTCCCGCAAGCTACGCTCTGATTCACTCCAATGATGAACGGCGTTCCACTGTTGTTGGCATTGCCACCGGCATTGATTGTGCCGAAACTCGCCGCAGATTGAATCACCGTAACTCCGGGCGTCGAAGTCGTCAGCGTCGCGTTGACGTTTAACGCGTTCGTCAATGATGGGTTGTTCAATTGAACAACGATATTGGCCGTCTCACCCGGTTCGACGATGCCATTGCTATTCTTGAAAGAGCCTTCAGATATTGTGACCGGGCCAAGCGCCAGATCGGCTTGTTGAGACATCGCGGCTAAAACTGCCGCGTTGGCATTCACAATGCCGAAGCCGGTCGCGTTATCCACACCGGCAACTTCTATGTCTATGACTGCGGTCGTCAGAATAGTTCTGATTTGCGCAGGCGTAAGCTGTGGTTTAGCCGATTTGATCAGCGCGGCAATCGCTCCTGCGTGCGGCGCTGCGGCTGAAGTGCCTGAGAATGGATTCAACCCTCCGCCTAATGAATTGCCCGACGTTGCAACTGCGTCGGCGGCAGTAATGTCGGGTTTTTGCCGGACAAGGCCGCCATTCGTAGCGAACAGAATATTGCCGGGCGTAACCACAGAGCCATCGGCATTATAAAAAATACGGCGCGGGCCATCGGAGCTGAACGTCTCGACTCGGCTCGCAGTCGTGAACAATCCGTTCGTCGTGTTTGCTGTGGATGTGCCGTTTGCGGCAGCTACGCTGAAAGCATCAACAGCGGAAGAGTGGCCGTGAGTTTGTCCGGTCGTGAAAACCGTAAGCCGACTGCCGAACCCATTGACGCTCATCGCACGCACGGCAGCCGTGCTGGATTTGAATACCACTATGCGGTCTTGATTGGTTTGCAGCGTGAAGGTAGCCGCGCCTATCTCTTCGTGCGGGTCAATCATTCCGTTTTGAATGTTCGTTGATGCCGCTTTGACAGTCGTGCCAGCGGCATTGACTATAAAGAGATCGTAATCGTTAGTTGAAGCGCCGAGCGGATCAGACCAATCCACTGTATAAACGAATCCGCCGTTGCTTAGAATTATGTTCCCCAGAATCGGCGTGGCAGTTGAAGAGAAATCATGGACGGTGCCGGTCTTGGTATTGCCGGGAATGGTCAGCGTTCCGCCATCTTTGAAATCGCCTTCCCAGACGCTTGAGGTGTTTCTCTGCACTGAGCCTTGGTTGCCTGCCGACGAGAAGTAGAGTCCGCCGCTTTCGGTCACATAATTGACCGCACGGGCTACGATACTGTCTTGAAATACGCCTTCATCGGAATAAAAAACGTCATCAATAACGATGTCGCAATTATTCGGCGCGTCTCGCAATCTTTTTATATTAGTCGCAAATCCGGCTTCGCTGATAAACGCGCTCGCAAAGAAGAGTTGCGCTTTTGGCGCAAGGTCGTGAACGATCTGCATCATCGCGCGGCCTTCATCAGAGCCTGTGATGATGGGGTTAGGATTTGGAAGGTCTTGAACAATCGTTACAGGAGTTGTGTTGCCGAATGGGTTTCCGGGGCCGGGCAGGTCTCCGCCTGCTATGTCGGCTGCCAGTCCTCCGCGAAAATTGAAGCTGTCGGACATGACGCCGATCTTGATTCCTTCACCGGCAAAGCCGTACTGCGCGCGGGCAGTGTCGGCTTGATGAGCTTTGTCGCCTTGCGAGTTCGCCCTGCCGATGAACGGCCTGGCAGTCGGGGCTCTTGCCGCAAGGAAGGTGGCTAATTGCGCTCGCACGTTCGCCGCGCGCTCCTCAAATGAAAGACGCCGCCGCCCGCTTGATACAACAGGAGTCGGTACATTGACAGGCGCTGTCAGATTGGGAGAGTTGCTGCGATTAACAGTATCGTCGGCAGCTCCATTCATCATGCGGCTTGTCATTGCGAGCGCGGCCTGACGAATGAACGTGACTTCCGAGTAACCTGCGATGGTCTCGACCGTCGAGAGCGGGACGCGCGCTCTTATGGCCTTGTACTCTGCGGATGGAAAGATGATCTCGCCGCCCAGTTTTTCAATGTTATCAAGCAGCGCATCGCTGACGTTAGCTGTGATATCAACGAGCGCCATGCCGGAATTATCCGCATTGATGTTCGCTGGCTCAAGCGTAACCCCTGCGGTCATCTGCTGGCCGCGCGATTCTCTGACGGCCTGAAGCAATTGCGAAGCGATCTTTCGCTGTTCAGGAGTTCGGCCCTCTTTCTCAGCCAGAAGCGCAGCGATCTGCTGCAATCCTTCTGCCGATAGCCCTGCGTTTTCCGCAATGCCTTTCGATTGAGCCGTTGCAGCAGTTTTAGACCTGCCTGCAAATCGCACTTTGAGGCGACCGCTGCGAGTATATGCCACTGATGCAAACGTCAGAGTTGCCATTCCGATAACGACAACGACTAATCGCACAATTAACGCATGATTTTTGGGAGAGTTCTTGATCATGTTCCATCCTTTAATAGGGGCACTCTATCTACGCAATTTTTGCCGCGCTTAGACGACACACTTCCGGCGAGGAGATGCTGGTTAAGCCGATCTGCTCTTACCCGGAAGACCAGTTACTTCGTCCACTGCCTGGACTTGGTTACAGTAACGTAAGCTATACAACCCGAGCCGTTGATTAAAAGAGTTAACTGATCGCTCGGCAAAATAGCGACTATCAAAAAAAGCTTTGAGTCGCCCTGCTTTCGCCTTTGACTATTTAAGCGCTCATAACCAACGAGTGGGGCAATGTATACTATGGCGTGCTTGACTCTTGCAAGCCGCACGGGGACTCCCGCCGCCTTGTTTCGAGAACGGACTGGCGAACTCGGCAAATGCGAATGTATCATGCTCGCGCTTTTACAAACTCACACGAGGAGGCACGTATGCTCTACGGCGTTGGAATGTTCGCTACCGATTACGCTATCAGGCCCGATGACCTCGCGCGCGAGGCGGAAGCGCGCGGGTTTGAATCGCTCTGGCTGCCTGAGCACACTCACATCCCTGCCAGCCGTCGCTCGCCCTGGCCCGGCGGCGCTGATCTGCCTAAAGAATACTGGCACACTTACGACCCATTCGTTGCGCTTATGGCTGCGGCGGCTGCGACTGAGCGTCTTCGCATAGCAACCGGGATTTGCCTGCTCATCGAGCGCGACCCCATCACTACGGCCAAAGAGGTTGCGAGCCTCGATATGCTGTCGAACGGGCGATTCATATTCGGCATAGGCGGCGGGTGGAACGCCGAAGAGATGGAGAATCACGGGACTGATTTCAAGAAGCGATGGCGCGTGCTGCGCGAGCGAGTGCTGGCAATGAAAGAAATCTGGACTAAAGACGAAGCCGAGTTTCACGGCGAGTTCGTGAACTTTGACCCCATCTGGTCATATCCCAAGCCCGTGCAGAAACCGCATCCGCCTATCTTGATGGGCGGCGACGGGCCTACGACGTTTGATCGCGTGATAGAGTTCTGCGACGGGTGGATGCCGATAGGCTATCGCATGGATAACCCGGCTGAAAAAATATCTGCGCTGAGACGGCGAGCCGAAGAAGCAGGGCGCGACCCGCAGTCAATATCAATAACGATCTTCGGCGCAAAGCCTGAGCGCGAAGCCATTGATCAATTCGAGAGCGCGGGCGTCGAGCGCGTCATATTGATGCTGCCTGCGGTTGATCGCGACACGGCTTTGCCGATGCTCGACCAATACATAGAGTTGATCAAATAGAGTTCTGACGATTTGATTGACAGGGGACGCCGCACTCGTCGGCGTCCCCTGTCGAATCGTTTTCAATTTTTCACTTTCTTGTAGTCTGACGGCACTTGAAACGAAGGGCTGGAACTCGGACTCTTACCGACTTGTGCGTGAAAAATTTCCTGGCCCTCGACAATAATTTTTACGGGGATACCATACAGCATTATTATTTCAGGCATTCCGGGAATGCCAAGTGTCTTTCTCCAATAGTCCTCCGGCAGCATACTTCTTAGTCTTTCACTTACCGCGCGTAATTTCGCCGGGATTAGATCACTCGACACCCATATCTCAGCTTTGAGCTTGCTATTGCTCATCTCAATTAGCTTTCGAGATTTAAACCCTAATATCGTATCGGTTTCTTCAGTCAATCTAAACCCTACGCTGGATTCGACGGTGGGGCTATTTTGATTATCAGTTATTTCGCCGAGTTTCCGGTTAATGAGGGTTTGTAGTTCATCATATTTGTACTCGCGATAAGTCTTATTCTTGTTATCAATAATGAAAATGGCTTCAGCAGTGAAAATACAAACCTCCGAACTGCCCATTACTTCAAACATTAGATTTTCGTCGTTTATAAATATAGTAGCGAATTTCGAGCTGCCATCTTGTTTCACAAGCTCTATTATCTTCGGCTGTTGCGCCAGAGCAATCGCAGGCAAGCCGAGCGTAAGAATAGCTACGCACAGGCCCAGCGTAAAATTGTTTCTTCTCATAATCTCTCCTTTAATCATCAATCGGTCTGACTTCGAATTTCACTTATTTGGACGCGATATATATTACTATTCTGACGCGATAAATTCATCCCAGAAACTTTTTATATCGCTCTTCAGCACATCGTCTTTGAAGTTGTGCAGGTAAGGCGAGAAAGGTTTTCGCTTTGTGTTATACAAGTCGAATGTGCCGACGCTCTTTTCATCTTCCAGTATAATCACGCGCGCGAATTGATCGTTGTAGATTCGATCAAAAGCCGCGTCAACTCCCTTCACCATCAGGAATTCAAGGAAGCGATCCTTCTTGTCGAGTAGTTCAACGTTTCTCTCTGACTCGTCGGCCTGAGCAACACCCGACAGCGCGCCTTTTTTGGCAAGCTTATCGGCGCGATCATTCCATCGGTTTCCCGTGTGGCTTGCTACTTTGTGCCACCGGATTCGTATGCCTGATGCGCGCACGAATTTCGCGTAGCTTTGGGTCAATGACTGATTGGCTTTCCATGCGCCCGTCGCCCATTTCTCTATCCCTAAATAATCGTAAAAAATCGAAACCTCTTTCACATCATTCTTCTGACACCACTTTCAGCGCCTCTTCGACGGCTAAAAGCTCGCCCGCAACCTGACGAGTTCCACCCGCCGCCGCGTCCGCAACCTGTCCGAAGAGTTCTTCAACCGCCTGGCCGCCTTTGAGAATGACCAGCCCGTAGCCGGTCGCTCCGTTTATGTATGAGCCGTCCACATAAACCTCATAGCCTTTTGCGGGCGCAATGGTTTCCGCGTGCTCGATGGTTTCGGCACGCCCTTCGTGCCAGCCCGCCTCCAGTTGTGACGCGATTGATTTATTTTTCAGCTCGTGAGTCTTGAGCGAAAAAGAGTTCGTTTTCGGGCTGTAATATATGGTTGCGTTTCCGAACTCACAGCCCTCGGTCGTGATTGATATTTTGACCATGTAATCGCGAAAAGAATCTTCAACTATGGCCCCGTCTATTTTTGCGCCCTTTGCAACGCGGATGAACTCTTCGGCCCTCGCGCGCAACTTCCCTTCAAACTTGCTCATTATCGGTTTTCACCCATCAGCATTCGTTGATGAGTAAGCATAGAATGTTTTTCTCGTTTCGTCGCCCTAAGATTGTGACGCTCTAAGCTTGCGACGCTTGATGTTGCAACGCGCGTTCGACTGTTGCCACGACCTCAGCCAAGTCGAACGGCTTGGTTATGAAATCGAACGCGCCGGCTTGCTTTGCGTCGGCTACAGATTGCTCGTCAACGTTTCCTGAAATCATCACCACCACTGTGCGCGGGCTTTTCTTTGCAACAAAGCGGCACAATTCAAGACCGGACATTCCGGGCAAGCCTATATCAGCAAGGATCAGGTTGAAGAACTGTGATTCAATCAGCCGGGTCGCTTCGTTTGCGTTTGGTGTGGTGAAGCAATCGAATCGCGGGCTGAGAATCTCTTCCAGAAGTGCGCGAATTGGGTCCTCATCTTCAACAACGAGCACGGAGACGGATTCGTCACTCATAGTGAACTCCCTCTGCTTGAATAGCCTCTACGCACATGCGAGATGCTTTCAAACATCGCTACCGGATGAGAGTTGGGAAGCGCGACAGAACAAATAAAACCGCCTTTCCTTTATTGAACGACTGAGACCGGAACCGGGTACATTTAATGCAACGAGAGTATGCCAATTCGATCAATAGTGCAAGAACTTTCTGGAGTAAATCTTACATTGGCAATCGAACACAAGGCCATTCAGTTTTCGGATTCAGAGGTTTGAAATCGGAAAATTGTTCACCGCAGAGACGCCGCAGAAACGATGAATGCGGAATGATGAATGATGAACCGAACAGAGACTCTTAATTCATCATTCATTGTTCATACTTCATCATTTCTGCGGCGTCTCTGCGGTGAGTTGACATCAAATTCCGAGAACTGAATGGCCCTGATCGAACATTAATCTTTTTAAACGAAAGGTCGCAAGTCCGGCTCGACCCAGCTTGCGCGCGCGCGCACAGACATAAGCAAATCGCGGCTGTAGTATTTAAGCGGCAGATTCTTGTCCCCGCAACTTTCGAGCATGCCGTTGACAAGTTCTATGAATGAACAGTCCGCATCGGCAAACAAAAGATAGCGGCTGACAATGCAAATCCAGAACATCGTCATCGTCTCGTGATAACCATTAGTCGGAGTTGTCTTGACCCCTTTCGCAGCATTGAATCGCTTGATGCCGTTGCGAATGCGTGTGGTCGCTTCTCTGCCCGAATAGTGAACCAGATACCACATTGCAACCGTCAGGTGCGCCTGATGAGTCCACTCTGGTTTGGGCAGCGTACAGTCGTCAAACCCTCGCACGAGGTTTTCGATTTCGCTGAACGTGTCGTATCGCTCAACAATCATTTTACATTTTTCGATTGCAAGAACTTCGTTTGTCATAATCGCTCCACATTTGCGGTCAGCCATCTCGCTATGGAAATGGCTGACTGTAAGTTTCATCAAGCGACGACCTCTTTCGCGTCGTCCAGGAAAAGGTACTTGCGCCATTCGGGGCGCGAGCGAGCGGCGTAATACATCACAGACTTCTCCAGCCCGTAACGGAGCGCGCTCGGATTCGCAAGAAGCGGCATTCGCGCTTCTTCGGGCGTGCGATCTCCCTTACGCTGGTTGCACGCCTTGCACGCGACGCAGAGGTTTTCGGCCACAGTCCGACCGCCGCGCGAACGAGGCAGGATGTGGTCGAGCGTGAGGTCGAACGCAGTGCCTTTCACGCCGCAGTACTGGCAGCGATAGCGGTCGCGCGCAAGAATGCTTGTGCGCTGGTTCGACGCGCGGCGGCGGCGGCCTCTGATATCAATGTACTCGACGAGCCGTATGACCGAAGGCGCAGGGAATACAAAGCTCGGCGAGCGCAGCACGCGGTCGCCGTCAAGCTCTACGACTTCTGCCGACTGTTTCCACACGAGGCGGATTGCGCGAGGAATGCCGATGGTGCCCAGCGGCTCGTAAGAGGCATTCAACAGTAGAACTTTTCTATTCATCAGCATCCTCTGGTGTATCCTTTCTTTCAAATTGATCTGGCGGGCCAGGCAGGACTTCAACCTGCGGCCTTTCGTTTCGTAGACGAATGCTCTATACATCTGAGCTACTGGCCCCGAAATGGATCAGCCGAGAATCGAACTCGGACCTCCCGCGTGCGAAGCGGGCATGCTTCCTTTATCACTACCGACCCGCATGGTTGTGACGGCGGGACTCGAACCCGCGACCTGCGCTTTAGAAGAGCGCCGCTCTCGTCCATCTGAGCTACGTCACACAAAAGCTGCGGAGCCAGGATTCGGACCCGGAATCTCTCGGTTCAAAGCCGAGCATGTTCCCAATTACACCACTCCGCAAAAATCATAGTGGTTGGGGACGGAGTTGAACCGCCAACACCTGCCTCTTCAGGGCAGTGCTCTACCGGGTTGAGCTACCCAACCATTCGTCCTCTTTCGAACCGGCAGCCGCGCGGCGCGATGATGCATCGTTACATCGCGCCGCGCGCGAGCGCGCAACTGCGCTCTCTCCGCAAAGAGCTTTCGATTCGATTTCAAAGTCAGGGTGGCTGGACTCGAACCAACAGCCCCGCGTTCCCAAGACGCGCACTCTCCCTTTGAGCTACACCCTGAAACCGGCTCTGGCGGCTGATTTCAAGTCGCCAGCAAGATATGGCTGACAGGAAGAGAGTCGAACTCTTATCTCCAACATTAACAATGTTGCGCTCTGCCATTGAGCTACCTGTCAATCGTTTCAAAAATCCTGATGGTTGGAGATGGATTTGAACCATCGGCCTGATGCTTATGAGACATCCGCTCTGCCTGCCTGAGCTATCCAACCGCAAAACTCTGATGAGCCGGGAGAGAGTCGAACTCTCGCTCTTCCGCTTAAGAGGCGGATGCTCTGCCTGCTGAGCTACCGGCCCGTAACCTTGATACCGCAAACGCTGATGCCCCCGCCCGGACTCGAACCGAGATCGTCCAGTAATCTGCTGGTGATCCGCGTTATAAGCGCGGCGTTTTGCCAGTTAAACTACAGGGGCTTTCAAATGGATCGGGTGAGACTTGAACTCACGACTTCCTGCTTAAAAGGCAGGCACTCTGACCAACTGAGTTACCGATCCACCAATCTGCGATCAATCGAGAAAGACCACATTTCTTCTGGCCGCAGATTGATTTTCCGTATTCATAAGAACCCTGTGCCATCCGTCCAGGTAAACCGTCTTATGATCGGAATGTGTCACACGACCTCGCGCATAAACCTCTGCATCACGTTGCATAACTCTCCAACTCCAGTTTCTGGCTTTGGGATTCCTGTCAATCAAATCCTTATACTCATCTTCGGTGATGCCGCTCGGATGTTCGCGCGATACGTGAACGGTCACGCCGCCTCGACGATAAACAAACTCGCAGATGTGAGATTTGCTTCCGCCTCCGCGACTGATAGGCTCATTTCGCACAACAAAGTTTTTACCCGCGATGATGTGAGGAGCAGGCACAAAGAACCACTCGCCTTGCCGAATGAAAACATCATTCTTGCGGCGCATGCGATCTTTGACTCGCGCCTTGCTGTAGCTTTCTTGCAGACGCACTTCATCAGGCTTCAAAGCTTGCATAGCTGTCTTGACTGTAGAGGCGCTCTTGCCCGGCACAGCCGCAACGAACCAGTGGCGCTCATCGTGTCCGCATAGATACTTATCCTTTCGACCATCTTGATAAACCATCAGCAAAAGGTGTCGCATATCGGGGCGGACATCTATCGCGTCGGCTTCGAGGGTAAAATCAGGCGGAACGGATATATCGAAATATTCGCCCTTCTTATCCTCGCGGATGTCTATGGTGAATCCGGCCACATTGCGAGAGATCACCTCTCTCACCATCAATCGAGCGCCCAAACGCTCGAATCTGCTTTGCAACAAACTAATATCCATACATCCTCTTTCTAATCTGGCGGAGGCGACGGGACTTGAACCCGCGTCCTCTGGCTTGACAAGCCAGCGCTGCCACCAACTGAGCTACGCCTCCATTAAAACCGGTGGCCCGTGCAGGACTCGAACCCGCGACTTCTGGATTGAAAATCCAGCGTGGTAACCATCTCCACTAACGGGCCAATATTCAGGGCCAGGGATAAAAAACATGATTTCATCATTCATCTTTCTACCTCCATCTCCGTATTCAAGCGCGCGGTGGGAATCGAACCCACGATGACAGGTTTTGCAGACCTGCGCCTTGACCGTCTTGGCTACGCGCGCACATTCAAAGCTTCGTGTGGGAATCGAACCCGCGCTTCTGCGCTGGCGGCGCAGCGTCCTAGCCTCTAGACCAACGAAGCTCAATTTGATGCGGGAGGCGGGAATCGAACCCGCACGCCTAAAGCACGGAATTTTAAGTCCCGCGTGTCTACCAACTTTCACCACTCCCGCACGTTAATCGAGAATGCCGAAGGAGAGAGTCGAACTCTCACGGACTGCCGAATCCGCAGGTTTCTAAGACCTGTGTGTCTACCTGTTCCACCACTTCGGCGCGAGTCAAACAACAATGGGCCTGGGTAGAGTCGAACTACCGACTTCACCCTTATCAGAGGTGCGCTCTTCCACCTGAGCTACAGGCCCGGCTGAGGAGAGGAGTTGAACATAAGACCAACGGTTTTACAGACCGCTCCCGATCCATTCGGCCCCTCAGCCAATAGATTGCGATGTGAATAAAATTTTCAAACAACAAAAAGAGCGAGCGCCGACCTGAATACACAATTCAGATGCGGTCTCTCGCTCCTAAATTCTCTTACGGTTTTGATTGAGATTTGGGAGCGGGAAGCCGCTCCCGCTGGGTTACTGCTGCATACGGCGATAATCAGAGAACTGTTGTTCTGCCGATTTCAATCTACCTATGCTATCAATGCTGATACCTTGCAGTTGTAATTGTGATGGCGTATTCGGGCAGGCCGTGAGCCCAAAAGACACGCCGAGACACGACTGCCATGCGCCACTGAGGTGAAGCGCGCGTCCTGTCTCTGTATGGTTGTGCCTTCTGAGCATCATCGATTTAAACTCCAAAAAAGAATCGTAAAGAAATTCGGATTATCCACAGCTTGATAACCCATGTCAACAACTTTTTATTTCCAGTCAGTCATTACGCGCGAAAGGCGCTTGCGGTTTCATTATCGTTGCGCATCAATCGCATTTTCTTTTATTCTGACAGTGAAAGAATGATTGACTCTTTTGCTCTTGCACTTTTTTCACCTGCCCGGATGCCCAGATCAGAACAGCGGCTGCTTGACAAAAGCAATGCCGAAAATAAGACCAAAGAGGTTGAACGATTCTCTTATGAGAAAAATCTTTTCTATACTGCTGATGTTTGCGCTCCCGATTTTTTCACTCGCGCAATCAAACACGCGCTCGCAAACTCAGCCCCTTGTAATGACTCATGTCACAATCATAGATGCAACAGGCGCTCGGCCTAAGCCCGACCAGACAATCGTTATCGTCGCCGGTCGCATCCGCGAGATCGGCAAATCGAGCGCGGTGCGTGTGCCGCGCGGCGCGCGAGTTCTAGACGCGACGGGCAAATTCCTGATCCCCGGCTTGTGGGATATGCACGTCCACCTTGCGGGGGTGAGCGCAAATCCTGCCTGGAGCAAAGAGGTAGTGCTGCCGCTCTATGTCACAAACGGAGTAACTGGCGTGCGTGATATGGGAAGCGATCTGAAGCTAGTTCAGCAATGGCGCAAAGAGATTTCCGATGGCGTGCTGACAGGCCCGCGCATCGTGACGCCCGGCCCCATGCTCACCACGAGAAAATCAAATCAGCCTGAAATGTCGGCAGTTCAAAACGAAGGCGAAGCGCGCGAGACAGTGCGCTCGCTCAAAAGTCGCGGAGCCGACTTCATCAAAGTGATCTCGCTCGCTCGCGAGTCATATATGGCGCTCGCCGACGAGTCAAAGAAAGAAAGCATCCCGTTCGCAGGCCATGTGCCTGAGTCCGTCACGGCAGCCGAAGCCTCCGACGCAGGCCAGAAAAGCATTGAGCATTTGAGCGGGATATTGCTCGCCTGCTCAAACCGCGAAGCTGAAATAAGAAAGGCCAGAGCAGAGGCTCGCGCCAAATCGGACAGAAGCGCGTTTGAACGATTGGCCGTAGAGACGCTCGATACCTATGATGCGAAAAAAGCATCTGCGCTTTTTGCTCGCTTCGCAAAGAACGGCACGTGGCAGGTGCCTACGCTCGTATGGACTCGCGCGAATGAAAGTCTGCAAAACATCTCGGCAGATGACGACAGGCTCAAATATGTTCCTGCGGCGCTCAAAGAAGAATGGAAGCCTGAAAAGATGCGCGAAGGTTTGACGCCGGGCTACTTCGAATTGACGCGGCGGGCATTCGCCAAAGAGCTGGAAATCGTCGCGGCGATGAATCGCGCAGGCGTGCAGATTCTAGCAGGGTCAGACTCGCTCGACCCTTATGTATTTCCCGGCTCAAGCCTTCATGAAGAGCTTGCCCTGCTTGTCAAAGCGGGTCTCACACCGATGGAAGCTCTTCAAGCCGCAACGCGCAACGCTGCGAGCTATCTTGGAATGCTCGACATTTCGGGCACGATTGAGCGAGGCAAGATCGCTGACCTCGTATTGCTCGACGCGAACCCGTTGGCAGACATCAGCAACACTCAGAAGATCAATATGGTCGTATCAGGCGGCAGATTGATTGACAAAGAAGAGATGAAGAAGATGCTTGCGAACGTCGAGATGGCTGCAAACAAAAAATGAATTAAGAGTCGCGCGCTATTCAGGCGGGAGCAAGTCACTGACAGCGATGCTAATTTCCGGGAAGGCTACGAGGGTGAAACTTTCGCCAGCTTTATAAGTATGCTTAGTCCGATAGCCGCTTTCATCGGGGTCGCGATAGTCTTCCAATTCTCGCGCGTTCACGTTCAAAACGCAGTATTGAATCAAGCCCGCTTGGCCGTACAGGCGGGCTTTTATTATTCGGTCTTTGGCTAAAGTCGTGTCGGAAACCTCAAGCACCAGCAGAACCTCCTGCGGCGTTGGTTGATGATCGGCATATTTAGTCTTGTGAGGAATCGCAAGAACCAGATCTGGTTCCGGCTCCGAGTATTCACCTAAACTAATAGGGTCTTGTATTCGCACAATGACACGGTCTCCAAGAGATTTTCTGAAGCAGTCTCCTGAATAGGTTGTGCTTGAAGTATGCTTTGTTCCTTTTGGACTCATCTTTTGAATCTCTCCTTCGATTAATTCAACGCGCTCATCCGGTTGAAGTATGCCTGCTTCGCCCATCAGGTTATACTCCGCAACCGTGAACTTGCGCCGCGTTGTGAGGGGAGATTGCTCGACTTTAGGCTCTGCCGGACTTTCTATCAACGTAGCCATAAACTAAACCTCTAATATCTTCGCTCATTCTATAACGCTCGACATTACGGCTCAAGCCGGGACGGTCGCGTTCTCTGTAAGCATCTCAATGAGCTTGCGGGCAGCGGCGCTGAATATTTTCCCTTTGCGATGAATGATGCCGATTGGCCGCGTAAAGTTTTCAGTGAAATTCACTGCGCGCAATGTGCCCGCGCGGATTTCGTTTTCAACCGTGGCTCGCGGCACTATCGTCACGCCCAAATCGGCTTCGACAGCTCGTTTTATCGTTTCGATGTTGTCGAATTCCATCACGTACTGCACCGTTGCATTGTTATCGCGCAGTATATTGTCTACGGCCTTGCGCGACGACATATCTCGCTCGAAACCCACGAAACGCTGGCCGCTGAGGCTGCTCACTTCGATTCGCTTGCGATGAGCAAGCTCGTGATCGGGACTGCACACCAGCACAAGTCGGTCGCTGCGAAACGGGATGATCTCGATCTGCGGGCGCGGAGCCGGATGAGCTACGATGCCAATATCAATCGTATGATTGATAACATCTTCGTAGACTTTATTGGCGCGACTGTACTCTATGTGAATGTTCGCTCGCGGATAGTTTTGTATGAACTGTTTAACGATAGGCGACAACTCGTGCAATCCCACGCTGTAAATCGTCGCCACGCGCACCTGCCCGCTCACCACATCTCCCAATCCCTTCATTTCCTCAGTCAGCGTGTCCCACCGCTCGATAATCTCGCGACAGCCTTGATAAAAAGTCAGTCCCGCAGGCGTTGGCGTAAGACCGCCGCCGCGACTGCGTTCCACGAGCCTACGGTCAAATCGTTCTTCAAAAGCGCGCACCTGCTGGCTCACGGCTGATTGCGAGATGAAATTCTTTGAAGCAGCTTTCGAAAAACTGCGCGTGTCTATCAGATCGCAAAAGACTTTCAAAGATTCTATATGCATAAAGTCACCTTATTAATCAGAGGGGTGCTCTTCAATGATACTTATATCATGAATCAGAGGCCAGTAATTTGAAATCTCAAATTTGAGATTTCAAATGCTACAATGTTCGAATGAGTAAGAGGCCCGCCGGTAGAGCCGTTGGTTATGTCGAGCTTCTTCGCAATAATCACAACTTTCGCCGTTTGTGGCTAGGCCGCCTCATTTCGCAAACGGGCGATTGGTTCAACAGCGTCGCCCTCTTCACGCTCCTGCTCAATCTAAAAGGTTCAGGCGAAGCAGTCGGCCTCGTTCTCATAATCAAATTGCTGCCGCAGTTTTTTGCGGGGCCAATCGCGGGCGTAGTCGCGGATCGGTTCAATCGCAAAACGATTATGATCGTCGCCGATGTGATGCGTGGCGTTCTGGTGCTCGGCTTCCTGTTAGTCCGGCGGCCCGATCAGGTATGGATAGTTTACGTAATAGCTGCGCTTGAAATAATCGTCTCTTCATTCTTCGAGCCTGCCGAGTCCGCCGCCGTCCCCACTATAGTTTCGCGAGACGAACTTGTCTCAGCAAACGCCTTGTCGGGCGCAACATGGTCTGTGACGCTTGCGTTCGGCGCGGCACTTGGCGGCGCGGTGACCGATGTGTTCGGCAGAGACACAGCGTTCGTAATTGACGCGATCACGTTTTTCGTTTCAGCCGCGTTCATCCAGGCAACGCGCATTCCTCCTCTTTCAGACCGCCCGAAACCGGGCGGCCAGTCAAAGCAATTATCGTTTGCCAATGCTACCGGCATAACAGATTTCATAGAAGGCGCGCGTTATCTTAAATCGAACCCGCACGTGCTGGCTCTGTTATTCGTGAAAAGCGGATGGGGATTGGGCGGAGGCGTGCTTTTGTTGTTGACCATTTTCGGCAAGCAGTTATTCCCGCTCGGGCGCGACGGCAGCGCGTCAATAGGGTTGCTTTATGCTGCTCGCGGAACGGGAGCCTTGATAGGGCCGATCATCGCAAGGTGGATCACAAGCGATTCGCCTCGCACGATGCGCCGCGCCATCACGGTCGCTTTTTTCGTAGCAGGAATTTTCTACCTGTTGTTCGCCGGAGCGCCGAGCCTCGTCTTCGCGTTGATCTTCATAGTAGGCGCGCACGCAGGCGGTAGCATTCAATGGGTATTTTCGACTACGCTTTTGCAACTGGCAGTACCGAATCGTTTTTTGGGTCGCGTTTTCGCGCTTGAGATGGCGCTGCTCACGCTTTCAATGTCGGTGTCAACTTATCTGACCGGATGGGGAATAGACCATGCTGGCCTGAGCCCGCGACAGATGGCCCTGGCGCTAGGCGTAGCTTTTATGATTCCCGGCATCGTCTGGTTTATGTTGCAGCGATGGCTCGATGACGGCGAAAACAATGTCGTGCATGTCGAGCCTCAGATCATAAGCCCTGAGCCTGCCTCCGAGACATCTTTCCCTCCGGGATAGGTCATCTGTTATTACGCAAATCGCAAGAATGACGCCATCCGGCGTTCAAGGAATGGATGAGAAAAAAGAAAAACAATCGCTGATGAATACTCATCCTTACTGAGTTCAGGAGAGAATGACCATGAGATTAAGAATGCTTGCTCTGTTTGCGCTGATGATCTTTTTTGGCGGGACTGCCTACGCGCAAGGCGTCATCATTCCGCAGGAATGTCATAGATGCCCGCCGTTGCCAAGACCGATTCCTCAACCAATTCCGCGTGTGCTCAACATCAAATCGGTTAAGATAACGATCAAAGTTGATTCGCAGGTGGCGACTACGAAGGTCGAACAGGTCTTCGAGAACACCACGCCTCACAGGCTCGAAGGCTCGTACTTTTTTCCTATTCCTGAGAGCGCGTCTCTTTCGGATTTCGCCATCTATGACGGCGACAAACGCATGGCCGGTGAGGTTGTTGAAAGGGCAAAAGCCCGGCAAATCTACAATGAAATAGTTAGGCGGCAGATTGACCCCGGCCTTCTTGAATACGCGGGCAAAGACCTGTTTCAAGCCTCGGTCTTTCCCATCGAACCGCGAAGCACAAAAAAGATAGACCTGACTTACACGCAGGTGCTCAAGAGCGAAGGCGGCACGGTCAGCTATCGCTATGAGCTTGGGTCAGGCCGCCGCATTCAGCCGCAACCTGTCGGGGAAATCGCCGCCTCGGTCGAGATAAATTCGCCGATTGATCTGAAGAACATCTTCTCGCCTTCGCATAAAATCTCTGTCTCGAAAGACGGAGAGCGGCGTGCGCGGCTGAGCTTTGAAGGCAAAGGCGAAGATACGCAAAAAGATTTTCTGCTCTACTACTCGCTCTCCGAAAAAGATTTCGGCTTGTCGCTTTTGACACATCGCGAGCCGGGCAAAGACGGTTATTTTCTGATGCTCATTTCGCCCAAATCCAATATCAATGAGCAGGAGCGCGTCGCAAAAGATATAGTCTTCGTGCTGGACACATCAGGCTCCATGAGCGGCGAAAAAATTGACAAAGCGAAAGCCGCGCTCAAATTCGGAGTCGAATCGCTTTCGTCGCGCGACCGTTTCAACATCATCTCTTTTTCAGGCGAAGATCATTTGATGAAAGCCGGGCTTATCGAAGCCGACAGCGCCGGAAAACAAACGGGCCTCAAGTTTATCGCAAACCTCCGCCCCGAAGGCGGCACGAACATCAACGACGCGCTCGTTTCGGCATTCAAGCAATTTCAATCAAGCGAGCGCCCCGCGATGGTAGTCTTCCTGACAGACGGATTGCCGACCGTAGGCACTACGGATGTGAAGCAGATAGTCAAAAACGCGACGGATGCGAATCGCGCCAATGTAAGATTGTTTTCCTTCGGCGTCGGCTACGATGTGAACACCAATCTGCTCGACAAGCTTTCGGCGGATAATCGCGGCGCGAGCGATTATATAGAGCCGCAGGAAGACCTCGAAGTCAAAGTATCGAACTTCTTTGCGCGAGTGAACTATCCCGTTTTGTCCGATTTGAAACTGGACTTCGGCGGCGTCGAGACTGATCTGACTTACCCGCGAGCGATGGGCGATCTGTTTAAGAACTCCCAGTTGATCATAATCGGGAGATACAAGAACAGTGTGAATTCGGCTACAGTCAGATTGACGGGCAAGATGGGAGCGCGTGAACAAATATTCACGTTCGCCAATCAAAGTTTTCCGGGCGAGCGAAGCGACAATCAATTCCTGCCTAGACTGTGGGCTACCAGAAGAGTCGGTTATTTGCTGGAACAAATCCGGCTCAACGGCGCGAACAAAGAATTAATGGATGAGATCGTCGGGCTTGGCACGCGATACGGTATCGTCACGCCTTATACATCTTTCCTTGTGACCGAAGACATGAACAGAGTAGCGCAAAATGTACCCGCTGCACTGCGGCGAAGGCGCGATAGCATGGCTCAAGCTGCGCCAAGCGCTGACACTGGCAGTCAAGGGTTGAAGTCAACAGGCGAGGCTGCTGTTGTCTACAGTCAGGAAGAAAGAAAGATGAAAGATTCGGACAAGGTTGAAAGCCCCGAATCGTACCTGACGAACATTCGCGCAATCGGAAACAAGACGTTTCAGTTGAAAGGCGACGAATGGGTTGACACTGAGTTGAAAGACACGTCAGCGATGCCGAAAGTAGAAGTGCAATTCGGCAGCGATGAATTCTTCAGCCTGATCGCGAAAGAACCAAAGCTTGCGGACTTTTTCTCTTTGGGCAAGAAAGTTTCGGTCGTGTTCAAGGGAAAAATCTATCGCGTCGTGTGAGAAAAGAATTAAGATTCACCGCAGAGGCGCAGGGGACGCAGAGGGATGGCGGTAGCCCGACCGTCAGGGAGGGCGCAAGACGCAAGCCCTTGCTTACGCGCGGGCTACTGCCTCTTAGCCTCTGCGTAATCTCTGTGTCCTCTGCGCCTCTGCGGTGAACTCTCTGTTTCTATGTCTTTGCCAGCAAGCGACGGTCGAATGTAAAATCGCTTGCTATGAAAATTCTTGTAATCGGATCTGGCGGGCGCGAACACGCCATTTGTTGGAAGCTCCGCCAGAGTCCGCACACCACTGAACTCTACTGCGCGCCCGGCAATGCAGGCATCGCTCAAATCGCCACTTGCTTTCCGGCAGATGTAAATGATGCAGGCAGCCTAGCCAATCTCGCCGAATCAAGTGCTGCCGACCTCACAGTCATAGGCCCCGAAGCGCCGCTCGTGGTCGGCGCGGTCGAAGCCTTACAAGCGCGAGGACTTCGAGTCATCGGGCCAACGATGGATGCTGCGCGACTCGAAGGCAGCAAGATTTTCGCCAAACAGTTCATGGCTCGCCACCAGATACCGACCGCTCAATTCACTGCCTGCCACTCGCCTGAATCAGCGCGCGCGGCGATGGAAGCCGAATACAAGTTTCCCGTAGTCGTGAAAGCCGACGGACTCGCGGCAGGCAAAGGAGTTCGCCTCGCATACGACCAGGGCGAATTCGACGAAGCGATAAACGCCATGATGGTCGAGAAGGTTTTCGGCGAAGCAGGCTCTCGCGTCGTGCTTGAAGAATGTCTCTTCGGGCGCGAAGCATCGCTGATGATCTTCACCGATGGGCGCGATTATAAAGTGATCGTACCGGCTCAGGATTACAAGCGCGTCGGCAATGGCGATGAAGGGCCGAACACGGGCGGCATGGGATCATTCTCGGCTCCCGATTTGATTGACGACGCGCTGCTTGAGCGCATCACGCGCGAGATAGTCGAGCCTACGCTCGCAGGCATGCTCGCGGAAGGCAATCCATTCAGCGGTGTGCTCTACACAGGATTGATGCTTACGGATAGCGGGCCGAAGGTGATCGAATACAACGTGCGGTTTGGCGACCCTGAAACGCAAGTTGTTATGGCGCGTCTCGATAGCGATCTGGTTGAAATCTTCAACTCGATTGTTGACGGACAGATCGCTTCGTCTTCGATAAATTGGAGCGCGGACGCTTCGGTCTGCGTAGTAGCGGCGTCGGGCGGTTATCCCGGCGAGTTCGAAAAGGGCAAAGTCATCAACGGGCTCCTCGAAGCAGACATAATCGAAGGCGTAGTCGTTTTTCACGCGGGGACGATGCGCGACGAACAAGGCAGCTTTCTCACTTCGGGCGGTCGAGTGCTGGGGGTGACGGCGCGAGCCGCTACGCTCGAATCGGCGCGGGCGCGAGCATACGAGGCGATAAGCAAGATCAAATTTGATCGCATGCATTACCGCACAGACATCGCTGCAGTTAAGTGAGATGAACCTTGAAACTGGCTCTGAGAGCCTATTCCAGCAGTCCCGCTAGGGACGACCTGTCTATAGCAGTGACATTAGTAATGCTTTCTGTAGCTCTGTAGGAGCGACCTATTGAATCAATAGGTCGCTCCTACAGAGCTACAGATTTTTCTTTGTATCGCGTTGCTATAGACAGGTCGCTCCTACGGAGCTAAGAGTCATTTGACATTGTTGAGCAGGATTACGTCGCTTGTGAAGATGCCTCGCGAGAGCGCCAGTTGTTTGCCGTCGCGCGACCAATCGAAATGAAAAATCATGTCGGACTTGAAATCGGTCAACTGCTTTGGAGGGCCGCCCGCGAGCGGCTGCATCCAGATGTTTGAAACCCCGCCTTGATTATTGATGTAAGTCAAGCCGCTGCCGTCAGCATTCCAACGCGCGGGGCCTTCCGGCAGCTTGAAGAATTTTGTTAGCGGCCCTCCTTCGATTGGAATCACACCTATTCCGAACGGAGAGTCTAATTGTCCTTCCCAGTAAATACAGGCCACCTGTTTGCCGTCAGGCGATACGGCGGGCAAAGCCGTGTTCTTGCTCGATAGTTGAACCGGGTCGCCGCCGTCAATCGGAACTTTCCAAAGCGTCTGCCTTCCTAAACCACCTTCCAAGGACGAATACACGATCCATTTGCCATCTGGAGTGACGGAACATCCAAACTCTTTGCTCCCTGTAGTCAGTTGCTTCGGATTGCTGCCGTTGCTGTTCATTCGCCAGATGTTGAAAAAGTTTGAAGCGCCTTCTCTGTTAGAAGAGAAGATTATGTAGCGACCATCGGGCGAAACCGCCGGGTGTATATTCATTCCTGCATTTGATGTCAGTTGTTTTTGATTGCTCCCATCGGCATCTATTACCCATATCTCGCCGGAGTTGCCAGCGGCGGCCCCGTATACGATTTTGCCCTCAGGAGTCCACGAGATTTGATTGTACTTGCCCGCGCCGGAAGTGATCTGGCGAGCGTGATGCGAATCGTTTCTTGGCGCAACCCATAAACTCATTCTCGCGTCAGATTGCACGACGGCGAGCGTTTTAGAGTCGGCAGTCAAGCTCATCTCGGTGTAATCATTCAAATCGTTTGTGATTCTTCGCGACTCGCCTCTGGGATAAGAAAGAAGCCATATCTGTCGCAGTCTCGACATCTGATCTACGGCGACTATCGCAAGCTCTTTGCCATCGGCAAGCCATCCGATTTTTCCCACAGCCAGCCATTTTTCTGACGTTATAGTTTTTTCGGCTCCATCTTCAACTCGCACTTCGACTACATTCATCTGAGTGCCGTCGCCAGCAGAACAAGCTATCACCTTTCCGTCGGGCGACCATGCGGGCGATGCGTAAAAGTGCGGCGGCGTGCGCGTAGCCAACACCCGCTCGCCTGTGCCATCTGCGTTTGCGATAATCAAACGACTTTCTCGCGGGTTCAGCATGTTGCGCATGAAGACGAATCGCGCGCCGTCAGGAGAAAAACTTATGGGGCTGTCCACGTCCTCTATGATTTTTTTCGGATTGCCGCCCAGCACAGGGACTTGATACAGCACGCCGATCAACCGGCCCCTGTCGAATTGCATGAAGTAGATAAAATTACCGTCCGGCGAAAACGCCGTGCCCCTGTATTCGACTTCAGCCGCTGGAACGATCTCGACGTTGCTCGAAGTAGCGACCTGGCGAACCCAGATGCTCTGTTTTCCCGCCTCTCTGAAAACGTGAACCACGTATTTTCCGTCTGGCGATATGGCGGCGTCGCTCGACTTGCCGTTGCTGGTTAGCCGCGTGACTCTCATTGTCTGAAACGGCAGCGCGAGCGTTGCATCCGATGATTTGTTGGCGATCAGCTTGAAGAGTATAAACGCGATTGCCGCAACGAGGATGGCTCCAAGGCCAAACGCTACAGGCGCGAGCCATCGGCGGCGCGACAGTTGAACTGCGTTTGACGCGACTGCGCCCGACGCTCCGCTCGCAGGCGAAGGCTGCGAACCTGCGGCGAGCGTATGATCCAGTAATGCGGCTTGCGAATAGATGGCCGACACAGGCGGCAGCGAATCATACTCTTTCAGCATTTCGCGCAGATCAATCGTGATGTCTTTGATTGACTGGTATCGCTCGTCGGGATTTTTTGACAAACATTTGCGAATTATTCGCTGAAGCTCGGCAGGTATACCGGGGTTGATGTCGCGGATGGGCGGCGCTTGGGCATAGACTATCTTGTGCAGCGAATCTATGAGCGAATCGCCATCGAAAGGCTTGCGGCCCGTCGCCGCTTCGTAAAGGATGCAGCCGAATGAAAAGATGTCAGAACGCTGGTCTATGGCTTTGCCTTGCACCTGCTCAGGCGACATATAGCCGACCGTTCCCATAACGACGCCCGGCAGCGTGCGGCTCATCATCATGGTTTCGGCTTCGAGCAAGTCACCGCTACGGGCAGGCTTTTCGACCTCGATCAATTTAGCCAGTCCGAAATCCAACACCTTCGCATAACCGTCCTCGGTTATCATTATGTTTTCAGGCTTGAGGTCTCGATGCACTATCCCGAAAGCGTGAGCCTTAGCCAACCCGTCAGCGACTTGAATTAGAATTTCGAGCAATCGCTTCAAGTCTGCATTGTCGCGAGTGATCTTTGCGCGCAGAGTATCGCCATTAATGAATTCCATCGCGATGTAATGAACTTCACGCGGCGACCGCTTTGACGCTGCCGGATTGCCGTTCGACGGTTGAGAGCTTTCTTCGGATACAGATTCATCGCTGGCTTCAATAATCGCCTGCCCGATTTCGTAGATGGTGACGATGTGCGGGTGATTGAGCGCCGAAGCAGATTTCGCTTCCTGCACGAATCTGCGCACGCGGTCATGGTCTTCGACAAGTTCGGGCGGCAGGATTTTCAAAGCGACTGCGCGATCTAATACGGTGTCGTGAACTTTGTAGACCACGCCCATCCCGCCAACGCCTAATTTGGTGAGGACTTCGTAACGACCTATATGAGTAAACGAGGAGCTTGCCATTGCTTACATGCGAACGATACTGCCCATCTGCTTCATCACATCGCTTTGTGAATAGTAGTCTGAAATCCATTGATTCAGCAATCATTAATTATTCGCAGCAACTTGCCGGTTGCCACAGGCGCGGATAAAATCCGAAGCATTCAACTTCTAACGGCGAACGGGAGTAAACCGAATTGAACAATCTCGATAAAAACAGAGCTTTACGGATGCGAACAATCTTTTTGGCGGCGCTGGTGTTTTCGATTTCGCTCAATGTTTTCACGAAACGCTCTGACGCTCGCAACTCGACCGCTCTGACGCTCGACGAACAAGTGCGCGCCGCAGTTTCCGAGTTCAAAGGCAAGGTGAGCCTGTTTGCAAAAAATCTCGACACCGGCGCAACTTATGATTTCGGCGGCGACAATCGCGTTCGCACTGCAAGCACGATCAAAGTGACGGTCATGATTGAAGCGTTCGCGCACGTGACGGAAGGCAAAGCGAAATGGAGCGACACTGTGGTTTTGACCGATGCGAAAAAAGTGCAAGGGTCGGGCGTGCTACAGGAGTTGAGTGACGGCTTGCGTCTAACCTTGCGCGACGCTGTGAACCTGATGATGGTCGTCAGCGACAACACGGCGACGAATCTCGTGCTTGATGTGCTGACGACGGACGCTGTGAATGCGCGGATGGAGCAGCTTGGACTCAAGCAGACCAAATTGCTGCGCAAAGTAGGAAGCGGCGGCACAAGCAAGGCTGGCCTCGACCCCGAGCTTAAGCCGTTCGGGTTGGGAGTGACCACGCCGCGCGAGATGGTGATGATTGTTGAAAAGCTGGAACGCGGCGAAGTGGTGAGCAAAGAAGCGTCGAAAGAGATGATCGCTTTGATGAAGCGCGAACAATCTCACGACGGCATCGGGCGAACGCTGAATGGAGTGGATATGGCTACGAAATCGGGCGCGCTCGACCGGCTCAGAAGCAACGTCGGAATCATTTACAGCAAGCGCGGTCGAATAGCGATGGCTATCACTTGCGACGATATGGATGAAATAGATTGGACTGATGACAACGCGGGCTACCTGATGATGTCGCGCCTGTCTTTGATTTTGATTGACGGGCTTGGGAAATAGTATTTACGACTTATTCGACTTCTTCATTTCACGATTTCAAAATCAATCCACTGCGTCGTCACATACTTTTTGTCTTTCGCAAGCTTGTCTGTCACCACCACCTGCAAGATGTAATCTCCCGGCGTCAGATCGCTTCCCAGTCTCAAGCTCCCTCCTGCTATCAGCCTCTTCGTCTCCGCTTCTGTTGCCGTCTTCAGCGGCTTGACCGCGCTCGCAAACACCTGTTTGCCGTCTCGATATAATCGCAACTGCGTCTCTAGCTGCTGACGGCCCGTTGCCTTCTCTGTCTGCGCGTTGTAAATCATGTAGCCGTACTCGATCACTCGCCCTCGCTGAAACTTTCGCACCGCCGGTCCCGCTTGCGGGTCTACTTCATCTACTCTCCCCTCTTTTGTGCTGGACGCCTGTTCAGTAACCGACACTGGTTCGGGCGAACTGGCCGAAGGCTCGCTCGCCCCGCGCACGATCATGCCCGAAAGCGCCAGTCGCCCTTTCTTCACATCCGGCACTTCTATGAATTGATTTGCCGAGCCTACTTTCTTCGATGCGCCATCGCGCACAGCCATTCGCAATTTATAAGCGCCCGGCTTTTTCATCGGCAGGTACAATTTGTAAAAGATTCCTTATTCCAGAGTGCGCTTATAATCCTGTTCGTCCGTTCATGTCAAGCGTGTAAGTGCGACTCTTCTGATCAACGATGCGCCCATTATCGCTGAAAGTGAAAGCCGCGATGTTGACGGTGCCCTTGTGAAAACCGCCCTCTTCTCTCCAGCGTCAAATCTTTTCCGTCTATTGCAGCATCGAACTCACGAACGAGCCAGCCTTTAGCATCGTGCCCGAAAACCGAAGTCAGCTTTAGATGAATGTCGCCTGAAGCGAAAGGCGAAACCGAGCGCGGATCAGAAGCTGCTGCGCAGGTGTGCGCTGCGCGGGTCGGACTTCTTCATCGGCTATTCCAAAAAAACCTGTGCGCGTGCGACTTTCAGTCCTGCGCCGTTTCACCTTCACGCTGAACTTGTGAAACTTTCGCAATCCCTTTTTCGGCTCTAAGGTTGACGAGTCCGGCACGTAACCTAGAAGGTAGTACCCTTTTTTATCTTCGAGCGCGCGAGTGATGCCGCGATTGAGATCGTTAGTGTTGCGAATGAACAAGCCGCCCGTTCCGTTCGCAAGATAACTTAAGCCCTCCTGCGTGTCGTAAAATTCGTCGCGCCCTCGTTGAGTTTCCGCGTCATTCTTTCAGGATTGTTGCTCGAATCAGCAGCCGTGGCGGCAAGCGTTTGAAGCCCCGCGCGTGTCTACAGTGTAGACGACGACCGAGGCGCATTGGCTAAATCCGAAGGCGACGCAACATTCAAGTATGCGCTGGTTGCTTTCGCCCAAACCGTCCCTGCGAAAGAGCCTGAAGCCGTCGGAAAACAGTATGACTGATTTGCTACCGGCAAATCGCGCAAGCCTCGCACGACGAAGTTGAGCGCGCCGAGCGTGCCCACAGCAAAAATGTCTTCGCGCAGTTGATCAATTCTCTTGGCGCTGCTCCTCTCTCCTCTCCCTCCTCTCTCCGTTCTCTTCTCCCCTCTCCCTCTCTCGCCCTCCCTGCGCCTGAGCCGGTCGGGTGCTGGAGCCAAAGCCGAGATGCCGCCGCGCCCCATCGGATTCCACTTGACGCGCTCGATTGCCGAATAAAGCTGGCGTTTGTCCGCCGTGAATTGTTGCAACGCGCCCATCCCTGCGCCGGTTCTTATGATCGCCACCAGATCGCCCCGCTGCATCTGTTCGTTCCACAAATTTTTTCAGATAAATCTCTGAGGTCAGCAGTGCTCTCCAAAGAAAGCCCCAGATCATCAACCACGAGCGCAATCGTGCGCCGCACCTGTTCGTCGCAGGTTGACAGGAGACCGGCGGCGCATTCTTGTTAGCTTTATCGGCAGGCGCAGTCGGCGGGGCGGAAGCGCTCGGCCCTGCGATGTAATTGAAGTTAGTGAGGCGCTGGCGGCGACCATCTTCCTAGACCTCAAAGTCTTCGGCTTTGAGGTCTGTCACCTCACGGCCTTTGTCATCCGTGACCACCGCATCAATCTGCACCAGCGTGACAGAGATTCGCACCACTTCATCTCTGTCTTTTTGAGGCGCGCTTTGTTTGCTCTGTCGAAGCGGCGTTCTTATCTTGAGCAGGCTGCGTTTGCTGCCCCGCAAAAACTGAAACTATCACGGACAGCGAAAAAAACAGCATCAGCGAAAGGCATCTTTTCATACCCGGCCTCCGCGCCATATCATTATCAATTCATTACCGATTCACTTCACTATTTCAAAATCAATCCACTGCATCGTCACATACTTTTTGTCTTTCGCAAGCTTGTCTGTCACCACCACCTGCAAGATGTAATCTCCCGGCGTCAGATCGCTTCCCAGTCTCAAGCTCCCTCCTGCTATCAGCCTCTTCGTCTCCGCTTCTGTTGCCGTCTTCAGCGCTTGACCGCGCTCGCATACACCTGTTTGCCGTCTCGATATAATCGCAACTGCGTCTCTAGCTGCTGACGGCCCGTTGCCTTCTCTGTCTGCGCGTTGTAAATCATGTAGCCGTACTCGATCACTCGCCCTCGCTGAAACTTTCGCACCGCCGGTCCCGCTTGCGGGTCTACTTCATCTACTCTCCCCTCTTTTGTGCTGGACGCCTGTTCAGTAACCGACACTGGTTCGGGCGAACTGGCCGAAGGCTCGCTCGCCCCGCGCACGATCATGCCCGAAAGCGCCAGTCGCCCTTTCTTCACATCCGGCACTTCTATGAATTGATTGGCCGAGCCTATTTTCTTCGATGTGCCATCGCGCACAGCCGTTCGCAATTGATAAGCGCCCGGCTTTTTGATCGGCAGGTTCACTCTGTAAAAGATTCCCGATTCGAGAGTGCGCTTATAATCCTTGTCCGACATGTTGACTGTGTAAGTGCGGTCGCTTTGATCAATTACGCGCCCGTTGTCGCCAAAAGTGAACGCGGCTATCTCGAATACCACTTTGCGCCAGCCGTTGACGGTCTCTTCAAACGTCAGGTCGTGCGCGTCAATATGCAGCAGCGCGTTCATGAAGTGGCCTTCCTTTGCGTCGTAGCCGAACTGCGAAGTCATCCTTACGCGAATGTCGCTTGAGGCGAACGGAGAAGCCAGCGCCGTCAATAATTGCTGCACGGCGGTTCCGCGAAGTGGACGAGATTCTTCATCGGCCAATCCGTAAAAGCCCGTGCGGGTGCGAACACGAAGTCCGGGCCGCTTCACAGTCACTTTGATGTCGTGGAATTCGCGGCTGCCGTTCTTAGTTTTGAAGGTAGATTCTTCGGGCACAAAGCCGATCAGGTAGTAGCCTTCCTGATCGCGCAGCGCACGCTCGACACCTCGGCTCAGGTCGTTATTATTTTTTACGAAGAATCCGCCCGTCTGGTCAGCCAGATGACGCAGCCCCTCTTGCGTTTCAAAGAATTCGCGGCTGCGTTCTGCAAGCCCTGTCTGAGTTTTGGCGATGAACCTGGAGTAATCTGTATTCTGATTGAGGTCAGCAACCTGATCTTCCAGATCGCCTGATAGATCATCAGCCGCCGTCATGCCCAGCACTTCCAATCCTCGCGCATCTATCGTGTAAAAACTTACCGATGCGCGATTGGCCAGGTCTGTGAGGTTATTGAGCGCTTGTTGAACGCGAAAGATGCTTTGTTCGCGGTTGTAGATTCTCAGCGCATCCGAAAACAAGACGACGGATTTGCGGCCCGGCAACTCTTTCAACCCGCGCACAATGAAACTGAGCGCGCCGAGCGTGCCTATCGAAAAGACTTCCTGACGAAATGTGTCAGCGCTGTCGGTCGCGGGGCCTGAGGAAAACATACCGGTCAGATCAATATTTCTCCGTTCATAACTCTCAAGACCGCTAATGCCCTGATTCGCTTTAGTTACGCTGTTGTCTGTAGCTTGAGATGAGTTGGTAGTGACCGGAGCGAAAGTATAAATATTGCCGCCGCGAGTTGGACTCCACCTGACGCGCTCGATTGCCGCATAAAGCTGGCGCTTGTCATTTGTGAACTGTTGCAGCGCGCCCATCCCTGCGGCTGTTCGTATGATCGCCACCAGATCTCCGGGCTGCATCTGCTGGTCTACGTACTTTTTCAGCGCCTGTCGAACCGAGGCCGTGCTCCCGAATGACAATGTCAGATCATCTACTACCAGCGCAATCGTGCGCCGCACCTGTTCGGGTTTGAGCTGCTCGGGCGGCGCAGGCGCATCGGCCACATTATTGTTTTCAACACGCTTGGCGACAACAGCATCAGCGGCGGCGGCAACAGGTTGAGTCGTAACGTAAGAAAAGTTCGTGATGTGCTGCGGGCGCTTATCCTGAGAAATCTCGAAGTCCTCAGCCCGCAAATCGGTCACGGGTTTGCCCTTCTTATCAGTAACTGTAACGTCAACCTGCACGAGCGTGACAGAGATTTTCACCACATCATTTTTCGCATCTCGTTTTTCTTTTGCAGGTGGCTCTTGACCTGCGGGCTGCGTTTGTTGCCCGGCTTGAGTCGAGATGAGCAAAGAAAGAATCAGAGCAATCGAAATTGAAAAGTGTTTTTTCATGTCACCCCTCACGCGATGCTTCCTTAGTTGCAGGCGTATTTACGACAGAGTCGGTTCCGTGTCGTTCAATCCATTCCCCCATCGTGAATGGACTGATTGCTGGCGGGGATTTTATCACCAACCGGATTTCAACAAAACCAATATTATTATATTTCGGCCAGGAGGTTTATAACCGATTCCGTATCGCTCAAATCTTCCAACAGCGCGTCGGGCGCATGAGCTTTCAACTGCTCGACGGTGTGCTGGCCCGAAGCGACTGCCAGGACTCGCGCGCCAAAGTGCCGCGCGCATTTTATGTCGCGCGGCGTGTCGCCTACTATGATGAAATTCTCAGGCGCGAGGGTTAGGCCGATATGTTCGTTGATTCTCTCGGCAGCAATCGCAGGCAGGTGGTCGCGCTCTTCGGCGTCGCTTCCGAACGCTCCGCGTTTTTGGAAATAATGATTAATCCTGGCAACGCGCAGTTTCGCTTCTGCAAGCCGCTCGACGTTGCCCGTAAGCAAGCTCGTCACGAATCGGGAATCACCGGCCAGAACATCGAGCAATTCGCGCACGCCCGCGCAGAGACGATAGACTTCGCCTGTCGAAGCCATCTCTTCGAGTAGCGCGACCATACGCGATTCCATCAGCGGCAGCCGCTCGCGTATCTGATTGGGGGTCACGCCTTCGCACTCAAGCGCCTCGCGGTAGATTGCAAGATCAGTTTTGCCGCCGAAATCAACCTCTGAGATTCGCCCACACGTGCCGAACACGTCTTCGAGCATGCTGCGAATGCGCCCGCGATACTCCGGCCTGCGCACTGCATTTATTAACGTGCCATCTATGTCGAACAGAATTATTCGGAGGTCAGAAGTCATTAGACGTTGAACCTGAAGTGAATCACATCGCCGTCTTGCACTGTGTATTCTTTGCCTTCGAGGCGAAGCTTGCCCTGCTCGCGGCATTTTGCTTCGCTTCCGAGCGCGATCAAGTCTTCAAATCTGACGACTTCTGCGCGAATGAACCCGCGCTCGATGTCGGAATGAATCACACCGGCAGCTTTTTGTGCATGCGTGCCGCGCTTGATTGACCACGCGCGGCACTCGTCTTCGCCCGAAGTCAAAAAGCTGATCAGGTCGAGAAGCTGATATGCGGCTCGTATGAAACGGTCGCGCGCAGGCTCATTGATGCCGAGGTCTTGAAGGAACTCGCGCTGCTCTTCCATTTCAAGCTGGGCTATTTCCATCTCGACTTTGCCCGACATAGCAATCACGCTCAAGCCTTTCGCCTTCGCAAGCTCGATTATATCGGCGGGCGGCTCGTTTGCCGCGCTGCCTTCGCCTACGTTGAGCAGCAACAGAAGAGGCTTGAGGCTAAGGAAGCGAAAGCCAGCGATCATCATCAATTCTTCGGGCGCGAGTTCAAGGTCGCGCAGAAGGCGTTCTTCTTCGAGCGCTGTTTTAAGCCGCTGCATCAAATCGGCCTCGCGGTCTTTGTCCTTCTCTTTCTTGAGCCGTTGAATGCGGTTTTCGATCTGCACCAGGTCTGTGAGTATCAACTCGTCGTCGAAAGCGCGTATGTCGCGCGCGGGGTCTGCTTCCTGGAGCAGCATCGGATTATCGAATGCGCGCACTACGTGAACAAGCGCGTCCGCTTCGCGCATGTGTTGAACGAGTTTCGGGTCAAGCCCCGATTCTGCGCGCTCTGCTTGATCCGCCTGCGGCCCTGCAACGTCAACGAAGCTGATTTCGGCAAAAGTCTTCTTCTTAGGATTGAAGAGCTTGGCGAGTTCATCAACGCGAGGGTCAGGCACTTTGATGACGCCGACATTAGCTTTCTCTTTCGCGCCGTATCCGCCGACTTCCGCCGTAAGGCCCGTGAGCGTGTTAAATATGGTCGTCTTGCCCGACCCGGCAAAACCTACAAGTCCTACTTTCATTACTCTCCTTTATTATTTATAACTGTCAAATCTTCGCCTGTCATCTGCGCGGGCTTTGGCAGACCGAGAAGTCCAAGCACGGTTGGCGCAACGTCTTTCAAGGCTCCGCCTTCACGCAAACGGCCTTGGTAATCGCTTATCAAAATTATCGGCACAGGGTTCGTCGTGTGCGCAGTGAATATCTGTCCGGTCACGGGATCAATCATCTGCTCGGCGTTGCCGTGATCGGCTGTGATAATCACGGTCCCGCCGAGCGCGCGAACCGCATCAACCACTCGCCCTAAATCTCTATCTACTACTTCAATCGCTTTTATCGTCGCTTTGAGTTGCCCCGTGTGACCTACCATATCGGGGTTGGCGTAGTTCATAATCACCGCTTCAAATTCGCCGCTCTCTATTTGCTTTATCACTTCGTCGGTGATCGAATCGGCGCTCATCTCAGGCATTAAATCGTAAGTCGCAACCTTCGGCGAAGGAATCAATATGCGCTTCTCGCCGGGAAACTCCGCTTCCACGCCACCATTAAAAAAGAAGGTCACATGCGCGTACTTTTCAGTCTCGGCTATGCGAAGATTTCTCAATCCACATGCTGCGAAAACGTCCGCTAATATCTCGTCCTGATGTTCTGGTTTGAACGCAACGGGCAGCGGGAATGTGCTGTCATATTGAGTCATGCAAGTGAAGCGAATGCCTGGTCGAGGGCCGCGATCAAATCCCGTGAAATTTTCTTCTGTGAATGCGCGCGTGAGTTGACGCGCGCGGTCTGCGCGATAGTTAAAAAAGATCACGCTATCGCCGTCTTCGATTGTCGCTACGGGACTTTTGTCTTCGCCGACTATCACGATGGGTTTAACGAATTCATCCGTCACGCCTTCTTTGTAAGATTCGATCATCGCCTGAACAGGGTCGAGATGCGGGCGGCCTTCGCCGTATCGCAGCAGGCGATAAGCTTGCTCTGTCCGCTCCCATCGCTTGTCGCGATCCATAGCGTAGTAGCGACCCACTAATGATGCGATGCGCCCTACGCCGTACTCATTCATTTTTTCGAGAAGCTCTGTGACGAAGCTCGCGCCGGAATCGGGCGCAGTGTCGCGGCCATCTAAGAATGCGTGAACGAATGTGCGTTCGACGTTGCGCTGGCGAGCCATCCTGAGCAACGCATACAGGTGCTCGTGCCACGAATGCACGCCGCCGTGCGAGACCAGTCCAATAAGATGAAGCGACGAGTTATTCATCTTCGCGTGATCCATCGCCGCGACCAGTTCCGCGTTCTTGAAAAACTCTCCGGTCTCGATTGCGTGATCAATGCGCGAGATGTCCATTCGCACGACGCGGCCCGCGCCGATGTTGAGATGACCGACTTCGCTGTTGCCCATCTGACCCGGTTGCAAACCGACCGCTTTGCCCGATGCTTCGATCAGAGTGTTGGGATAATTCGCGAACCAATCATCGAAGTGCGGAGTCTCGGCCAGCCGGATAGCGTTGCCTTCGAATCGAGGCGAGTATCCGAAGCCGTCAAGCACTATCAGCACAAGCGGCGTGTTGTTTACTTTGACCAAATCGCTTTCTCCCCAAAGAATCTCAAATCTGAAATTTCAGAAACTGTTTTAGAAGAAGCTCCGTAGGAGCGACCTGTCTATAGTTGAAGAAGGCTGAATATTTTCTGTAGCTTCGTAGGAGCGACCTGTTCTTCAATGATAGGTCGCTCCTACGGAGCTACAGAACTTTTCTATCCCACAGATACTATAGACAGGTCGTCCCTAACGGGACTGCTATAACAGCTTCTGAGATTAATGTTTAATGACTTCAAGCTCGAAATAAATCTCCTTGCCTCGCATCACGGCGTTCAAGTACTGTTCCCAGAATTTGCGAATGAACCTGAGTCGCGGAAAGCGATTATCGAGGTTGATCAAGTATTCGAGGCCCGTCAGCTTCCAAAGATTCAAAATCGTCACGCGCGCCGTTAGCTGGCGAAACCGCACATTCGTATAGAAAGGAAAGACTGCGCGGTCATCCGTCAGGTTGCGAAACGAATAGCTGTTCAGGTGATTGCGATGCGTCAGATCAGTCGCAAAATCGGGATTCGTCCAATGCGGCGCGACGAGCTTTACCAGTCCGCCCGCGCGCGTGATGCGATGAAGCTCTGACATCACGGCCATCGGGTCGCGCACGTGTTCGATGACGTGGCGACCGATGACTTCATCGAACTCGTCATCGGCAAACGGATAAGGCAGATCATCCAGGTCGTGAATCACGTCAGCCGCAGTGCGCGGATTCACGTCCATGCCGACTGCGCCCGGCACTTTGTTCGTGCCGCAGCCAATATCAAGCACACGCGGATTTGTCTTTGCCCTTGTTGCTACTTCTGCGTGGCTTGCCATCAATCATCCTCTGCGCGTTTCATGCGATTCATCGCCTTGTGAATCTTTTTATCTCTCGCTTTTTTGTTCAACTGAGCGCGCGTGTCCTGCCGCGTATTCAGAAAATCCCGTTCCTTTTGAATCTTCTTGTAATTCTCAAGCCGGTTCGCATTGATCGTGCCGTCTGTGATTGCCGCTTTCACAGCGCAGCCCGGCTCTGTCGTGTGCGCGCAATCGCCGAATCGACACTGTGCGGCAAGCTCTTCGATGTCAGAGAAGCTGTCGGTCAACCCGTCGCTCACATCCCACAGTTGCAATTCGCGCATGCCGGGCGTGTCTATCAGTAAGCCGCCGCGCGGCAGAACTATCAACTCGCGATGAACAGTCGTGTGACGGCCTTTGCTGTCTTCTTCTCTTACTTCTTGAACCTTCTGTCGTTCCTCTTTCAACAATCGGTTGATGAGTGTTGATTTGCCGACGCCGCTTGAACCTAGAAACGCGACCGTCAGACCTGTGCCGAAATATTGGTCGAGCGGTTCAAGCCCTTCTTCTTTTTTCGCGCTGATGGCGTGAACGGGAGTGCCGAGCGCGACGGCTTCGACTTCGCTTATGCGATCTTCGACCGCGTCCGAGAGGTCTGCTTTGCTGAGGATGATGACAGGTCGCGCGCCGCTCTCGAAGGCGAGCACCAGATAACGCTCGATTCGCCGAAGGTTGTAGTTTTGATCTAACCCGACTACCAGAAAAACCGTGTCAATGTTTGTAGCAAGGATCTGTTCTTCGGTGGTTTCGCCCGCAGCTTTTCTTGAGAACTTGCTCGTTCGCTTCAGGATCAGATGAATCGTGGCTTTCTTCTCGTTCGGAATTTTGGTTATCGCTACCCAGTCGCCGACCGCCGGAAAATCTGCGCGCTCGCTGGCCTCGTAGCGAACTTTACCCGATACCTCTGCGAGAAATTCATCGCGTTCGGCAAAGACTCGATAAAGCCCCTGATATTCGAGCGCGACTCGCGCGGCCTCGTAACCTTGATCGCGGTAAGGCTCGAACTCTTTTTCAAAAATGGGAATTCCAGCCGAGAAGTCTTCAGGTCGTACATAAAACCAATCTACTTCTTCGCGGCCTCGCGCGCATTTTTGGCGAATCGCTCGGCTACGCGTGTGCTGGTGAACGCAGAAAAACCTGCGAAGCGCGCAGCCTGCCCAAGTTCCTCTTCGATGCGAAGCAACTGATTGTACTTCGCAACCCGGTCTGTGCGGCTGGCAGAACCCGTCTTGATCTGCCCGGCGCTGGTCGCAACCGCAAGGTCTGCGATGAAAGTGTCTTCGGTCTCGCCCGAACGATGCGAAATCACGGACGTGTAGTTATGCGTCTTTGCCATCTCAATCGTGTCCATCGTTTCTGTCAGCGACCCGATTTGATTGACCTTCACTAGAATCGAGTTCGCGGCCTTTTCTTTTATGCCGCGCGAAAGATATTCAACGTTTGTAACGAACAGGTCATCGCCTACAAGCTGCACCCGCTCGCCAAGCTCTTTTGTCAGCGCCGCCCATCCTTTCCAATCCGATTCGCCGAGTCCGTCTTCGATGGAAACTATCGGGTATTGATTCACCCAGTTCGCATAGAGCGCAATCATCTCGTCCGACGTTTTGCGCGCGCCGCTCGATTTCTTGAACACGTAGCTGTCGCCTGTATAGAACTCGCTCGCCGCCGCGTCGAGCGCCAGAGCTATCTGCTCGCCCGTTTTGTATCCGGCCTGACCGATGGCTTCGAGAATCGCTTCAATCGCTTCGTCATTTGATTTGAGGTTCGGAGCGAATCCGCCTTCGTCGCCAACGGAAGTCGAATGTCCTCGTTTTTTCAGCACTGCTTTGAGGGCGTGAAAGACTTCGACGCCTGCGCGCAGTGATTCCGAAAAATTCGCAAAGCCAGCGGGCACGATCATGAACTCCTGAAAGTCAACGTTGTTGTCCGCGTGCGCGCCGCCGTTGATTATATTCATAAAAGGCACGGGCAGAGTTCGCGCTCCAACGCCGCCGAGATATGCGTAGAGCGGCAAGCCTACGGCATCAGCCGCCGCGCGCGCAGTCGCAAGCGATACGGCAAGTATCGCATTAGCGCCGAGCTTTCTTTTGTTCGTAGTGCCATCGGCTGCGATCATTGCCAGATCAACGTCCGATTGCATCAGCGCATCGCGGCCCGTCACTATTTTCGCGATGGTGGTGTTGATGTTGTTGACGGCTTTCAACACGCCCTTGCCGCCGTAACGCTTCTTGTCGTTGTCGCGCAACTCAAGGGCTTCATTCTCGCCCGTCGAAGCGCCCGAAGGCACAGCCGCGCGACCTATGATTCCGCTCGCAAGCGTGATTTCGGCTTCAACTGTTGGGTTGCCGCGCGAATCCAGAATCTCGCGCGCGTTCACTCGTTCGATAATCGTCATTCGATCAAGCCTCCCGAAGAAATAATGAACTATGAATTATGAATGATGAATTAAGAACCTCTCTTCCGTTCATCATTCATAATTCCGCATTCATCGTTTCTTCTGAAATTGACCGGCAAGTATAACTCAGCCGCGTAAGCTTGCGAAAGGTTGCCGCCCGAACCTGAAGATTCCCGCAGAGGCGCAGAGGACGCAGAGTTTACGCAGAGAAAAACTCTTTATCATCTCTGCGCCCCCTCTGCGTACTCTGCGCCTCTGCGGTGAACAGGCTTCTTTTCAGAAAACTCAATGGCATTCAGAGCTTGCTCTATGAATTTTGAATCGTTACTTTCTTAATTAAGGAGCACCGGATAGTTAAATGGACAAAAGAGAAATCACGCTCGGACACAGCCCAGACCCTGACGACGCATTCATGTTCTACGCCCTCGCTACGGATAAGATAGAGACCGAGGGTCTCAGCTTTCGCCACATCATCGAAGACATAGAGACGCTCAATCGCCGCGCGATGCAGGCCGAGCTTGATGTGACGGCTATCTCGATTCACGCCTATGCATACGTGCTCGACCAGTACGCGCTGATGACTTCGGGCGCGTCAATGGGAGATAACTATGGGCCGCTCGTGATCGCGCGCGAGCCGATGAGCATAGACGATGTGCGCCGCACGACTATCGCAGTGCCCGGTAAGATGACGACCGCATACCTGACGCTGCGGCTTTGCCTGGGTGATGTTGAAACTGTTGTGATTCCGTTCGATCAGATCATGGACGCGGTCGAGCGCGGCGAGGTCGCGGCGGGGTTGCTGATTCACGAAGGCCAGTTGACGTACTCAGCGCGCGGCTTCAATAAAGTGATTGACCTCGGCGAGTGGTGGATGAACGAAACGGGGCTTCCGCTGCCGCTCGGCGGCAATGCGATCAAGAAATCCCTTGGGCCTGAGCTTATCTCGAAAGTCTCTCGCCTGCTGCGCGAATCAATCGAGTATGGTCTCTCAGACCGCGAGACGGCGGTTCGTCATTCAATGAAATATGGTCGCGGGATGGAAGAAGGGCTCACAGATAAATTCGTCGGAATGTACGTCAACGACTATACGATTGATTACGGCGAGCGTGGCCGCGAGGCCGTTCGATTGCTGCTTGAGCGCGCACACGAGGCCGGAATAATTCCCTGCCCCGTCGAGCTTGAGTTCGCCTGACCAATAACCCGCCTAAATATAAAATTAGTAACAGAATCGGGCGCTCTGCTGCATCACAGTATGTCATTTCTACCCGGCAGGTGAGCGGCTACGGTTAATTTCCGCTGTTATTGCTGGAAGAATTCTATTTGACCATTCAAGAGCTTCGACGGCACGGAGGTTGCTCTAACTATAGTTGTTCAAGTGTTGCGTATGAGTTTTTTACGACGCGCGTTTTGAACGAAGTTAAATTTTTATGCGTATTGAGTAAATGATGATTCAGGAAAGCAAAAACAGAATATTATTAGTCGAGGACGACGTAGATACCCGCTCTGCCCTTGCGATGCTGTTCGAGATGGAAGGTTTCGATGTTATGACAGCCGGTGACGGCGAAGAAGCTTATGATCAAGCGGTGAATGAACGGCCTGATTTGATCGTGACTGATATTAATATGCCTAAAGTAGATGGGTTGAGCCTCATCAAAATGATCAGAGAAGATGACAGGACTGACAGCATACCTATAGTTGCCGTGAGCGCGATTGATAAAAACCATCTTAACCAGGCTAAAGAGCTTGGGGCCGTCGCCGTTGCTCAGAAACCTATCGAGTTCGATCAATTTCTATCGCTGATAGCAAAAATAGCAACCGCTCGGAGCAAGCGAAACAGAATCGAGCGAGGCAGAAATCTCAGATAGAAAGAAATCTCAGATAGGGTCAGTAGCCCGCGCGTAAGCAAGGGCGCAAGCCTTGCGCCCTTGCTTACGCGCGGGCTACTGATTAAGAATCGAGCGAGCTATTATCATCCTTTGAATTTCGCTCGTGCCTTCACCTATCTCGCACAATCGCGCGTCGCGGTAGAGCCGTTCTACACGATAATCGCGAAAGTATCCCGCCCCTCCGTGAATCTGCACTGCATAATCAGCCGCGCGTTTTGCCACTTCAGAAGCGTATAACTTCGCAACGCTCGCATCAACGGTCACGTCTTCGCCTTGATCGTGCAGCCACGCCGCGCGCAATATCATCAACTCGGCTGCGTCAATGTCGGCCTTCATCTCGGCCAGCTTGAAACTGATCTCTTCAAACGTCGCTATCGTCACTCCGAACGCCTTGCGCGTAGTCGCATAAGCAAGCGCTTCATCAAGACTCGCCTTCGCAATCCCCAGACAAAAGCAAGCCATGCCCACTCGGTCGTAAGCGAGGCATTTCATCAAAAGAGGAAATCCCGCGTTCGCGTCTCCGATCAGGTTCGAGACAGGGACGGCGCAATCTTCAAAGAAAAGCTCGGATGTGGGCGACCCGCGCACGCCCATCTTTTCGAGCTTGCGCCCGCGCACGAGTCCCACTGTTTCGCCCTCGACTAAGACGAGCCCGTACCTGCGCGAGCGTTCATCCTGATAGGTCACGACGAACGTCAGAATCAAATCTGCGACGGGGCCGTTAGTTATGTACGTCTTCGAGCCATTGATTATAAGTCGGTCGCCGTCTCGTTCCGCGCGAGTCTTGATTTGCGCCAAGTCGCTGCCCGCGCCCGGCTCTGTCAACGCAAGAGCGCCGATCCATTCGCCTGAAATCAACCTAGGCAAATAACGCCTGCGCTGCTCGTCCGTGCCATACTTCAAAATCGGATAGCCGCACAGAGCAAGGCTCGCGCCGACCGAAAGCGCTGTGGCGGCGCAGGCGCGCGAAAGCTCAATCGAAGCCATTGTCGTTGTGAGCAAGTCCGCGCCCGTTCCTCCGTGTTCTTCGGGAAAGTTCAATCCCGTGTAGCCGAACCTGGCAAGCGCCGTCAGGTTGTCGCGCCTGAAACTTTCCGTGCGATCCATCTCTGCCGCGTGCGGCGTTATCTCTGCGGCGAGAAATTCGCGCAGAGACTTCAGATATTGCTGCTGTTCATCTGTCAGCCCGAAATCCATAACTCTCCATCCTATTTAATAAGAGCGGACATATCCAGAATATATGCCGTCTGATTCGATGTCAGCACAAACAGCGACTTCCCCTCGGGGTTGAACCTGACGAGCGAGATGGGGCTGGAAAAAACGAACTGGTCGCGCTTCTCCATCGAAGTCAGATCGTAGATGGCCAACTGGCCGCTCTCATTCTCTACGCATAACAGCTTGCCTGATTGATTGATTACGGCGCGGCTGCCGAAGACTTTGCCTTTTTGCTCGCCGCTTGAAAGCGAATAAATCAGGACACGGTTTTGCGTATCTGAAATCACAACCCAATCGCCTGCTACTGTCACGCGGGATATGCGGAAAGAGCCTTTGCCTGTCTCAATCAACAGCCGCCCTAGCGGCTTTCCCGTGCGGGCATCGAGCGCCTGCAGGAAGTAGTCGCCTTCCTTTTCCTTCATCGCCGCCAGTTGTTGGCCTAAAGCCGGGTCGTTTTTAATCTCGGCTTTAGCTGCGTCAGACGCGACAGGCCACAAACAAGCCATGGTTTGCTCCTGCGAGCTTGTCCAGACCTCTGGCGCTTCTTTCGGGAATGGCTTCGACCACAAGGGCGAGAAATTGCGAACGTCGCGCACTTCGAGTATCACATTCTTATCGTGCTCTCCGTCCGCTTTGGCAGGCTTTGTAATAACGATGAACTGGCCGAATTGCTCTGCGCGGTCATCCTTGATCTCGAAACTGGCAGACACATCGGCCCGCGCCAGTTCCAGTTGCGCTATACCGCGCTGGGACTGCTCGAACTTGGGAAAGTCCGCATACAGTTTGTCATCATCGCCAAAGTACCCGCCGCGAAAACCGCGCACGTGATATGTTCGCTCGCCCTTCGCAAGATTCCAAACGGCTCCGCGCGAGCGTTCCGATACGGCAAGCCATTTCAGATCTTTTGATAAGGCGGTGGCGCGCAAACGGCCAAGCATATTGCGCGGCAGAACTACTGTCGCTCGCATCTGGCGATCTGCCGCCGCGTACAATCCCAGTTCGCCGTTGCTGCGTTCTGACACGAATACATCATCATAGAGGTCTAACGCGCTTAGCTTGTTGGCAAGGAAGAATTTCTTGGTCGTGAGATCCATTACACCCACCTTGTATTCCCTGATAGGGCGAACCAGCAGGTAGTTGCCCCGCGTCGGCGCATCCAACTTAGCTACTCCGAGCGGAAGGTCGCCAAGCACTTCTCCTGCGGGAAAAGAGACGATAGGAGATTTCTGCGGTTTATCTCTGTCAAGTCCGGTCAGTTTGTCCGGGCCTAGAAAAACAAACCCGTTGGAAAGAATTTTTTTTATAGGCCCGCGAAGCGAAACCGATTGGCGCGTAGTCAAATCAACAGCAAGCGCCGAGTTTTCACTGGCGTATCCTGTGAACGCATTCATGCTGCGAGCGCCAGCCGCGAAGTAGTGCGCGTCGGGCGAAAAACCCATGTTGATCCAATCGAAGTCATCAAAATCAATCTCGCCGTCGCTGAGCGCGGCTCGCAGTTGCTTAAAAATCATCCCAAGCACGTCAGGCGTATAAAATGATTTTTTCTGAAATACCTGCGCGCCCGAAGCCACATCATACAGATTAAGGTTCATTTCGGAATCAAGACATGCCATGACCTTGCCATCAGGCGAAAGCTGCGTTTGAAAACATTGCTTGCGAACGAACAACTCGTGCGCGACTATCAATTTCTGTTCTGCAACGCTCCACTCTTCCACGCGCAGAGTGGAGTTGTAGAAGATGATCCGCTTGGAATCCGTCGTGAACTGAGCGGGTTTAGCCTCGGGAGCATTGATGTGAAACACGAAAGCGAATGGTTCGCGCGTGAGCACATTGATTCCCGAATCGTCCTGGGCCAGAAAAAATTTACCGTCGGGGCTGAAACGCATGTGAGTGACATCGCTGCGCAGCGGCGGCTCAAGCGTTATCTTTTTCATCACCGCGTGAAGAGATTCCTTGCGGCCTGCCCCTGTGTAGTTAATGACTGCGGATTGCCATTTTTTAAAATCTCCGGCGGCAGTCGCAGAGCGCGCGTCGATGCAGGAGGCCGGCAGCAAAGCGAGGCCCTTAAGCATCTCGCGCAATCGTTTGGCTTCGGGTTTCGTTGTGCCGAATAGTTCAGAAAAGAAGTTGCCCGTGTCGCCTTTGTTTTCAGTGAGACGGTCAAAGAAGTTGGCATTGCCCTGCGGATCGTATCCGGCGCTGGCAGCGGCAAACAACCCGATCTGGTCGGCTACGATTTGATCTTTTTCTCTGTCGCTGCCGCCGAAAGATTTGGGTTTGCGCGCGGCATTTTCAACCAGTTGATTGTACTTCTCGAATATGTCGCGGCGGTCTTTGATTTCCGTCACGCCCAGCACTTCGCGGAACCTGCGAGTCATTTGAGTAGAGAGTTGTCGCGCGAGAAGATGGCCGATTTCGTGGCCTATCACTCCGGCAATCTCATCTTCGCTCTGCGCCAGTGATACGAGCTTTCGCGAAACATAAACGCGCCCGCCCGGAATCACGAACGCGTTGGCGTCGGGGATGTCAACCAGCATGAATTTAAATCGCAGATTCGTCGGCGGCAGGTGTTTGACTATGCGCTGGCCTATACTATTGAGATAATTTGTGACTTCTTCGTCATCAATCACGCGGAAAGAGCGTTGTATATGTTCGGCAATGGCATCACCGAGGTCTGATTCCTGTTCTTCAGTGAAGATGTTCTGCTCGCGCGAAAAGGTCGGAGGCGTGGGCGGCTGACAGGGTTGTTGAGTCTGCGTGTAAGCCAATGGCGCGCACACAGCAATAGCTATGAGTAGGGCAATAAGACGATGCATTATTCAACCTCTCTTCGTCGGGAACTACAATTCTCATTCAGAGAAACGGAGCCACAGATAGCGTCAGATTAGCACAGGTAACTTTTGATGCGAAATATCATTTTTCGATGCTCCGCAAGGAAGGAAAAATTAAATTAAGTATGGAAAGAGTTCACCGCAGAAGAAACGATGAAAGAGGAATGATGAATGATGAATTGATAAAGATTCTTAATTCATCGTTCATCATTCATACTTCATCTTTTCTTCCGAGCTACTGTTTGAACTTCTTGAGCAACTCGCGGGCGATTATCATTCGCTGAATCTGGTTCGTGCCTTCGACTATCTGGCCGATCTTCGCTTCGCGCATCAACGCTTGAACGGGATAGTCTTCGCTCGTCCCGTAGCCGCCATAAATCTGAACCGCATCCGTAGTCACTTTCATAGCCGCGTCGGTCGCAAGCAGTTTTGCCATCGAAGCAATGGCATTGAACGGCAGCCCTCGATCTCTCAAGTAAGCAGCTTTGCGCATCACGCAGCGGGCAGCTTCAATCGCGGCGGCCATGTCTGCGAGCATAAACTGTATGCCTTGAAATTCAGATATCGCTTGCCCGAACGCGCGGCGCTCGGTCGAATACCTCAGCGCGTGATCGAAAGCCGCCTGCGCTGTTCCTATCGAAGTCGCGGCAACGGTGATGCGACCGGAATCGAGCGCGGTCATCGCTACCTTGAACCCTTCGCCCTCGCGGCCCACAATGTTTTCGCGCGGGATTTCGCAGTCTTCAAAAAAGACTTCGCGCGTGTGATGAGGCAAGCCCATTGGCCGTTCGCGTTTGCCGAACGCGAGACCCTGCGCGTCTTTTTCTACGATGAAAGAACTGACGCCCTTTGCGCCTTTCCCTTTTTCAGTAACAGCCATCACGATGTAAACGTCTGCTTCGCCGCCGTGAGTGATCCAGATTTTCTGCCCGCGCAGAACGTAGCGGTCGCCGCGAAGCTCGGCTCGCGTGTTGATGTTTGCTGCATCCGACCCGGCGTGAGGTTCTGTCAGCGCGAACGCACCGAGCAGTTCTGCTCGGGCCATCGCGGGCAGATATTTTTGCTTCTGCGCTTCTGTGCCGAAGTGATTGATTATCAGTTGCGGCAAACCGTGCACGGCCAGCACGCCGCCCAGATGGCTTTCGAGCCGCGTGAGTTCTTCGAGCACAAGCGCATAGCTCGAATAATCAAGCCCGCCTCCGCCGTATTCGGTCGGGAACGGGATGGCCGCAAGCCCAAGCTCGCCCATCTTTCTAAACAGCGGCCAGGGGAATTCTCCATAGCCCTGCTTTTCCCAATACGGCTTCACGTCTCTGAGCGCGAACTCTTCGACGAGCTTCCTCAGTTGTTCTTGTTCCTCTGTCAGCGTGTAATCCATCATAGCCTCCGGCACTTTAATTATTAATCGGTTGTTCGCGTGATGCCCGCGTGCTTGAGCCGCTCGCGCTCCTGCTCGCTGATGCCGAGCGCCGCGAGCAATTCGTCAGTATGCTCGCCGAGCGCGGGCGCTGCGTGTTTCATCTCGGGCGATGTGTCGCTCAACTTATAAGAGAAGCCGAGTTGTTTTATGCTCGCCTCGTTCGGACGATCAAGCTCGCTCACCATTTCGCGCGCTCGCGTTTGAGCGTGCTCGAACGCTTCACTCATCGAAAGCACAGGTTCCGAGCAGCAATCCGCGTCGCGCATCAACTCAATCCATTCGCCCTGCGTTTTTGATTTGAAGATGTCGCGCACTTCTTCAAACAGTTCCGCGCGGCGGTCGTCGGAATCGAACTGCCGCGCGATTAAATCTTCGCGGCCAACCCGATTGCAAAAGTTTGCCCAGAACTTTGGCTCAAGCGCGCCGAGCGTCATGAATTTCTCATCGCTCGTCTCGTAGACGTTATAGAAAGGATACGCGCCCGAAAGGACATACTTGCCGCCGACTTGGATTGTCTTGCCTGCGAAGTGATGCGAGGCGGGAATCGGCAGCATCGAAAGCATCACGTCGAACATTGAAACGTCTACGTACTGGCCGCGCCCTGTCCGCTGGCGCGCAATCAAAGCGGCGAGCATCGCAAATGCCGCGACCATACCGCCAGCAAGGTCCGCGACCTGAACGCCGGGAATGACAGGTTTGCCTCGCTCGTCTGTCGTGAGACCTAAGACGCCGGAAAGCGCCAGGTAATTCAAATCGTGCCCGCTGCGGTCGCGGTGCGGCCCCGTTTGCCCGAAGCCCGTAAGCGAGCAATAGATGATTCGCGGGTTTATGGCACTAACCACGTCGTAGCCGATGCCTAACCGATCAACTACTCCGGGGCGAAACTGTTCCAACACGACATCTGAGGTGGCAGCCAGTTTCAAGAAGATGTCGCGAGCCGCTGGTTGCTTTAGATTAAGCGCGATGGATTTCTTGTTGCGATTGACTTGAAGAAAGGGCGCGCTATGCGTGCCGATCCTGGGAGGACTGTGGCGCGTCGGGTCTCCGATTTTAGTCTCTTCGACTTTAATAACTTCCGCACCCAGATCGCCGAGCATCATCGAAGCGTAAGGCCCCGGCAACATCCTTGACAGATCGAGAACGCGAATGCCTTCCAGCGACTTCTGCATGAATTTTACTTGCTCTCCAATTGATTTAACGGCGATTGTCTCACTACCCCAAAGGCGCGTCAACTTCCTCGCGAGCTTGCAACCAAAGCTCACAAGAGAGCAACATAGAATCGTGCCGTTTGCCCCAGGATGTATTTTTCAGTCGAGGTATCTTTTTATGACATGGCTGGCCCGAAACGCAGTTTTTTCGCTCCTGTTCTTATTGCTACTGCAACAGACTGACAAACAGAAACCGACTCCGTCCGAGGATGAACCGATAAAACTTCGCGCGACGCTCGTGCAGGTTCCGGTCATCGTGAAGGAGAAGGGCGGGCGCTACCTGACGGATTTGAAGCGAGAAGAGTTTGCGATTTACGAAGACGGCGTGAAGCGAGACGTAGAGTTTTTCGGCACGGTCGAAGAGCCATTCAACGTCGCGCTGCTGATTGATTCGAGCGGCTCGACCGTCGAACAGTTGGAGCACATAAAAAACGCCGCGCTCGCTTTCATAGAAAATCTCAGACCTCAGGATAAGGTTATGATTGTAGAGTTTAACGACAGCGTTCGCATCCTGTCTGAGTTGACCGGCGACCGCTCGCAGATAACGCGCGCAATAAGCGACATAAAACCGGGCGAGTACACGCAAGTGTACGAAGCGGTCTACACGGCGGTCTGGGAGCGTTTGGAACAGATAGAAGGACGCAAAGCGGTCATACTTTTTTCTGACGGCATAGATACTGCGAGCAGCGAAATAAGCCTTGAAGACACGCTCGACGCTATCATAGAAAGCGAAGACGTAATCGTTTATCCGATACGTTATTCGACGAGAGAGGATGTCGAACGAAAGCTTGAAAAGAAATTCACCATACAGACGGCGTCGAATAATGCGAAGGCCAGTGAGGATCGCGACAAAGCTTTGCGCGAACTCGACCGCATCTACAGAGAAGCCGATGATTACCTCTTAGAGATGGCTCGATTGTCAGGCGGCGTAATTGAAAGAGCAGACCGATTGACAGACCTCAAAGCCGCTTTCGGGCGAATCACCGATGAATTGAGGCGGCAGTACCTGCTCGGCTATTACCCGCCCGATAAAAAGAACGATAAAGACCGGCGCATCTCGGTCACCGTATCGAGGCCCGGCGCAGTGGTTCGAGCAAGACCCGGTTACAGAGTAGCGCAATAAATGGAGGTCAAAGAACATGAGCTTGGCGCAGACACAACCACGCTATACGGTCGAAGAGTATCTGGCCCTTGAACGAGAATCAGAAGAGCGGCATGAATACCTCGACGGGCAGATTTACGCAATGGCTGGCGAGAGCGTACAACACGCCGACATTTGCGTGAATCTGGTTCGTGAATTAAGTCTACAATTAAGGGGAACGCCTTGTCGCGTCTGGACAAAGGATTCAAAAGTTTTGAGCGGCCCGGCGATAAAATCCTATAAAACCACCAAAGGGCTGTTCTCCTACCCCGATCTGGTTGTTGTCTGCGGAGAGCTTCAATTTCTCGATGAGCGCCAGGATGTGCTCATCAATCCAAACGTAATCATAGAAGTCTTATCGCCAGCCACTGAAAGCTATGATCGCGGAGAAAAATTTCGGCGTTATCGAGCGCATCTCGTTACGCTCACCGATTACATTTTAGTATCTCAAACTATGCCGCTCGTCGAGCACTTCCGCCGCCAGTCGGATGATAAATGGTTAATGTCTACGGTCAGCGAACTTGAAGGCACCCTGCGACTCGCCTCGATTGATTGTGCCTTACGCTTGAGCGAAGTTTACGACCGCGTCGTTTTCTTGGAAGAGCCGATTGAGCCTCGCGAGCAAGACGAGTTGCTGTAGCGATGTCCGGCCCGTTTTCATTCGAGAAAATTTCAAGCGACACTGCGACGCGCGCTCGCGCGGGCCGAGTCACGACCGAACATGGCTCTTTCGATACACCTGTCTTTATGCCGGTCGGCACGCAGGGCACAGTCAAAGCGCTCACGCAAACGATGCTCGAAGATGCCGGAGCGCGAATCATTCTCGGCAATACCTATCATCTCTATTTGAGGCCCGGCCATCTGATCGTCAATCAGCTCGGCGGGCTTCATCGTTTCATTTCGTGGGACAGGGTGATACTGACAGACAGCGGAGGCTTTCAGGTCTTCAGCCTCACGGGGCTTCGTCGCATCAGCGACGAGGGCGTCGAGTTTCAATCTCACATTGATGGCTCGCGCCATTTCCTCTCGCCTGAAAAATCCATGGAGATTCAGGCGGCGCTCGGCTCAGACATAGTGATGGCCTTCGATGAATGCACGCCTTATCCCGCAACCCGCGAAGAGGCGCTCAAGTCGCTTGAGATGACCACAAACTGGGCGCGCAGGTCTAAAGAGCGACTCACAAAATTGCACAGCGAACGGTCGGAAGCCGAGCGCGCCGGATTCAAGATAGTCAATCCTTCGCAAGCTCTGTTTGGAATCAATCAAGGCAGCATCTTTCCAGACCTTCGCGAGCGCAGTCTCGATGGGCTGCTTGAGATTGGCTTTGACGGATATGCAATCGGCGGGCTGTCGGTCGGCGAAGAAAAGAGCGCGATGTTTGATGTGGTCTCGCACATCGCGCCCCGGCTTCCCGAAGACAAACCGCGATACCTGATGGGAGTCGGCACGCCCGAAGACATAGTCAACGCCGTCGCCTGCGGAGTTGATATGTTCGATTGCGTGATGCCTACGCGCAATGCGCGCAACGGGTCGCTCTTTACGAGCCGAGGCAAAATCAGCATCAAGAACGCTCGCTACCGCAGCGACGAGCGGCCAGTGGATGAGGCTTGCCGCTGTCCCGTATGCCGTCGTTATTCGCGCGCTTACCTGAGGCATTTATATATGAGCGGGGAGATACTCGGCTCGGTTTTAAGCTCGCTGCACAACGTCTGCTTCTACCTTGACACTATGGCGCGAATCAGGCAAGCTATATTGCTTGGCACTTTTAACGAGTTTCGTGATTCTTTTCTGAATACCTTAGCACGCGGACAGGACTGATCCTCAATAGGGTTTCAATCCGCAGCCCCCGCGGCCCGAAACCTCCTGCTGGAAGTGCCAAAGAGAAATCAATGAACATGACTATCGAGTTAAGTCTTCTGCTCTTCTTTTTTCAAAACGGCGGAGCTGGCGGTCTAATCGGCCCCTTTCTTCCGCTGATCCTCATCTTCGGCATCTTCTATCTCCTGCTCATACGTCCTCAGCAGAAGAAACAAAAACAGGCGCAGATGGAGCGAGACTCCCTGCTTAAGTCGCTCAAGGCTGGCGATAAGGTCATCACCTCAAGCGGCATCTACGGAACGATAGTCGCCGTGCGCGACAAAGAAGACACTGTGCTTGTGAGAATCGCACAGTCGGTCTCAATCGAAATGCTGCGCAGTTCCGTAGCGGGCTTGCAATCGTCTGACATAAAAGAGGTCGAAGCGGTAAAATAATTTCATAAGGCAATAATTGTCATGGGTAAAAAGATAAGGACTCGGACTCTCATCATTCTTTTGGTAACGCTGGCTGGATTGGCTCTGATCTTCAAGCCTCACCACAAGCTGACCGTTCAGGATTTCACCAGTTGGACGCAGATCAAACAGAATCTTGCGGAAAACATTCACCTCGGCCTCGACCTCAAAGGCGGCAGCCACCTCGTTATGCAAGTGCAGGTGGACGATGTCATCATGAAGATGACGCAGCAGAATGTTGAGACGGCCAACGCCAAACTCAAAGAGAAGAACCTGCCCGTCACCGAAGTCAAAGCCGAAGCGCCAGGTCGTATAGTCACCACGGTTCCTGATAACACGAGAAACGCTGACATAATCAGAGAGCTTGAAACTGATTTCGGGCGAGGATGGGCTATCAACGACCGTGGCACTACGATAATTGCTACGCTTGATGAAGGCGAGGCGAACCAGGTGCGCGAGCGCGCCACAGAGCAGGCGAAACAGATTATCGAGAACCGTGTCAACGCATTCGGCGTGACCGAGCCGCTGGTGGCAAGACAGGGCGGCGAGGGCACTTACCAGATACTAATTCAAATGCCGGGCGTGGACGACCCTGAGCGCGTGAAGAATACGCTCAACGCAGACTCGAATCTCGAATTGAGATTACAGGCTCAAGGCACATCAACTTTTCCGACGAAAGAGGCTGCCGAAGCGGCTCTGAAGGCGCTGCCGGGCGGCCCCGATCAATATGAAGTCTTCCCGTATCGTGAGCGTGGCGCGGACGGCGGCGCGGGCGCTGAAAGCTGGGTGATTCTTGAGAAATCCATCGTAGTCACGGGTCTCGACATGCGCGACGCAGGCGCTCGCCAATCGGCAGCCGGAACCGCAAATTACGACATCGATTTCTCGCTTACACCAAGTGGCGCGACGCGATTTGGGGATGTAACGGGCAAGAGCATAGGCAGACCGCTCTGCATTGTTTTGAATAACGAAGTAAAATCCATTGCGACCATCAACGCCCAAATCCGCGACCGTGGAGTGATCGAGGGCAGATTCACCAAGCGGCAGGCCGAAGACCTTGCGCTCACCTTGCGTTCGGGCGCGCTGCCTGCGAAAGCCGTCTACCTCGAAGAGCGAACGGTCGGCCCCTCGCTTGGCGCAGACTCGATTCGACAGGGCGTAACGGCATCGGTCGCGGGCCTACTCGCCGTGATCGCTTTCATGCTCTTTTATTATCGCGGGTCGGGCATCAACGCAGTGCTCGCTTTGATACTGAACCTGATACTGTTGCTTGCGGCGCTGGTCATGTTCGGCGCGACCTTGACGCTGCCCGGCATCGCAGGCGTGATTCTGACGATCGGTATGGCGGTTGACTCGAATGTGCTGATCTTCGAGCGCATACGCGAAGAGTTACGCAACGGCAAGGTAGTGGCATCTGCAGTAGATGTCGGATTCAGCAAAGCATTCTTGACGATCATAGACACGCACGTTACGACTATTGTTTCGGCAATATTTTTGTTTGTCTTCGGAACCGGGCCTATTCGCGGATTCGCAGTCACCCTCGTTGCGGGCTTGCTTGCGAACCTGTTCACAGCCGTCTTTGTGTCGAGGACAATCTTTATGTGGCATCTTAACCGCCGAGCGCGGGTGGAGACACTTAGCATATAGAGGCTAGAGATTATGAGGTTACGAGGTTAGTTAATGAGCCTCCAGCCTCTGACCTCATGACCTCTAACTTTTGGAGCTTTATGGTTGAGCTATTTCGCAATCCTAAGATTGACTGGTTAAAAGCAAAGAAGCTGTTCCTTGGGATCACCATCGCTTTGATGTTGATTGGCGCGATTTCCGTGCAGATTCGCGGGTTTAATGCGGGCGTTGACTTCACGGGCGGCACGCTGATGACGGTGCGTTTCACCGAGCAACCTTCGCTGAATAGAGTCCGCGAAGCGCTCAGCCAGTCGGGCATAGACACCAATAAGGTGACGCTTCAGCCCGTGGTTTCGCGGCCTAATGAGTTACTGATACACGCGCCGCAACTCGGCGGCGGCAATGAAGCTCAACGCCGCGTGGACGAAGACAAACGCACGATCATTCGCGCGCTTCAGAGTCTCAACCCCTCGGGCGGCGTTCCGGCAGGCAAGGCCAATATCAACTCGATTGATGTTGCTGGCCTGGAACAAGAACTTCGCCAGCTTGACCCGCTAGGAATCAGCACGCAGCTCTTTGCGACGGCTCATCCCTATAGACAAGTCGCCGAGCAGGTAATCTTCTTCCGCGACAACCAGAACAAAGGCTATCTCCAGGACATCAACGCGATTCAAAACATCAATCTCACGGTCAACAACCTCGACTCTTTCGATCAAAATCGTGTCAAGCAAGTCATCCTTGAGCGATTTTATGCGGGCAAGGTTGACCTCAACCTCGCGGGCACTGCCGAAATCGAAGACGCGCTCGGACGCATTGATCCGATTGGAGCAGGAAACGGAAGCCAGGCTTACAAGGATGCGGCGAAGGCGATTGCGGATTATCGAAGAACCAGCAACGGCGTGATTACAGACATCAGCCAGATTCCCGGCATATCTCCTGAGTTGGCGCAGAAGATGCAGCCTTATTTCACGGAAGGCTCGTTCGCAGTAATTTCAGCCGATGTGGTCGGAGCCGTAGTCGGAGCAGACCTGCGCAATCGCGCAATCTACGTGACGCTGGCCGCTCTGGCAGGCATGCTCGTCTACATAGCGTTTCGATTCGAGTGGATATACGGCGTGGCGGCTGTGCTGGCCGTCTTTCACGACGTGATGATCACGCTCGGCTTCTTCAGCCTCTTCCAATGGGAAATCAGTTTGACTGTCATCGCAGCGTTGCTGACGCTTGTCGGCTATTCGATGAACGACACCATAGTCATCTTTGATCGAATGCGCGAGAACCTTCGATTCAGGCGCAGAGACAGTCTCGCGCAGGTGGCGAACGATTCGATCAATCAAACGCTTTCGCGTACCGTCATAACTTCCGGGCTGACATTCCTATCCGTAGTTGCGATTGTATTGTTTGGCGGCGAGGTGCTCAGAGGATTCGCTCTCGCTCTTACAATCGGCATCATCATCGGGACATATTCTTCGCTCGCAGTGGCAAGCCCGATGATGCTGTGGTGGGAATACCGGACGAAGAGCAAAAATCGTCGCGGCACGCCGGTAGAAAGCGGAAAGCGAGCCAGCGAACGAACGCTTGCGAAAGTCTGACGATTGCGGAACTCGGATTGCGAATTGCGGATTGAAGAGTGCAAGGCTCGTCTGTCCGAATCGCACATCTGCAATCTTCTAAACTGTTTCGTATTTCAAGAATCCGCGCTTGTTAGTATCGGGAACAAAGTCGGCATAGTCGGTGTCTAAACGGCTGAAGCTTGAAAACTTCTTGACTAGCGGGAAAGCGAGTAGTAGACTCAGCCGGTTTTCAGCCTGACTTTCAGCAATAAGCTATTCGAGATTATCCGGCTTTAGGTCTGTATGCTTTACCCGTTTCGCTCTGAGACGGCAGCAACTCCAATCAGTTAGTCCGAGCGGGGCATTTGATTTTGAAACAAATGCCCGCCATGAGTTGCATCTCAGAGAAAGAGAAGAACCATCGGAGGTATTCAGATGTCTGAGCAAGTAGAATTAGTGCTCTTCCTATTAAGAGAGATGCTGATCCTTGCGGTGATTGCAACCCCACTCGCATTGATCCCTGCATACATTGCAAAGAAAAAGGGACGCAGCTTTACTCTCTGGTTTATCTACGGGCTATTCGCGTTCTTCTACGCGCTGGTCGCGTTCGATTTCTGGTGGTACATGGGCGCTACGGCGGATATAGCATGGCTATTCGTAGTGGGAGTAGCACTCGCCATTGCTCCTGTTATTCACGCCTGGAAAGCCAAACCAGCTACGATCGAAAAAACAGCGGCGGATCGCAATCTGATGTTTGGGAATTTGGTGGAATCATCAGCCCAGACGACGGGCAACGACCGCCAAATCTACTTTTTCGATACGATGGGAGCGTGGACGACAATAGCGTTTTTGACCGTAGCCATTACAGGCGTGTTGCTGGTAAATGCGAGCCTGAGCGACACCGGCGAATCGGTGACGCTGGTAGCAACGCCGCCGCCGCCGCCTGCGGCAGCGCCGCCGCCACCGCCTGCAGCCAAGGTGATTACTAAAGTCCAACCGGATGCAGGCTTCACATCGGTGAAAGAGGCTCCGAAAGAAATCAAGACGGTGGTCGAAAAGAGACCGCCTGTACCCGTGGCTCAAACCTTCAATGAAGGCGTTGTGGGCGGTGTGCCGGGCGGTGTGCCGGGCGGTGTGCCGGGCGGTGTGCCCGGTGGTATACCGGGTGGCGTGCCGGGCGGTGAGCCTCCGCCGCCTCCTCCTCCTGAGCCGAAGAAAGAAGAACCGAAGCCTGAGCCGCCCAAGATCATTCGCAAATCGGGAGGCGTGCTTCAAGGGTCTGCTACACGGCGAGCGGAACCTACTTATCCACCATTGGCAAAGGCTGCGCGTGTGAGCGGCGCGGTCGTCGTCGAAGTGACAGTTGACGAAGCGGGTAACGTCATATCCGCGCGTGCCATATCGGGCCATCCTTTGCTCAAGGATGCTGCGGTGTCTGCTGCGCGCAACTGGAAATTCACACCGACGATGTTGACGGGCGTGGCGGTGAAGGTCATCGGCACGATCACGTTCAACTTCAACCTCTAAGCTTTTGCGGTTGATCTCTCTGAGGCTGGACGGTTTTGGCGTCCAGCCTTGCACTAAAAAGTATCTAAATTGAATTTGGAGGGTTTCTACCAATGCTACTTCTTTTACAAAACATCTGGCTGGCGAGCAACAAGGTTGCTTTCTTCCTGCTTCAAACGACAACAGACGCGAAGGCCGAGAGCGCGACTGAAGACTTCTCGCTTTGGGGCATGATTCAAAAGATGCAATGGCCCGCGCTCGTGGTCGCAATCGTGCTTGCAATCATGAGCATGTATTCAATCGCAGTGATGGTCGAGCGCTGGCTCACCTTCAACGCGGCCCGCAATCAATCGCGGCAGTTCGCTCCGAAAGTCGCCGCGGCGCTTCGCGACAATCGAATTGACGAAGCCATTGCGATCAGCGACCGCCACAAAAAATCGCATCTCGCGATGGTGGTCAACGCAGGACTTCAGGAGTTTCAAGCTCATCAGGCTGGGGCCGACATACCGGGCTCTACGATGGACGCCGCGCGGCGAGCCTTGCAGCGCGCATCGGCTTTGAAGACGGCTGAACTCAAGCGCGGACTTTCGGGTCTTGCGACAATCGGTTCGACCGCCCCGTTCGTAGGACTTCTCGGAACGGTCATCGGCATTATCGGCGCGTTCCAGGGCATGAAGGCTGCGGAAGGAACGGGCATCTCGGCGGTCGCGGGCGGCATTTCCGAAGCGCTGATCGAAACGGCATTCGGACTGCTCGTCGCGATCCCTGCGGTGTGGGCTTTCAACATCTTCACGAGCAAGGTCGAAGCTTTCACGATTGAGATGGACAACTCTTCGTCAGAGCTTATTGACTACTTCATCAAGCGCCGCGAATTAAAGTAGAGGTGAATTATGGGAATGTCGACAGGTGGCGGCGAGGGTGGATACGTCGCCGATATTAATGTCACACCAATGGTGGATGTGATGCTGGTTCTGCTCATCATCTTCATGGTCGTCGCACCATTGTTGCAGAGCGGTGTCAGCGTCGCGCTGCCGAAATCAAAGAACCCGGAGGCGGATGCGGACATCATCAAAGAGACTTCTGCCGTGATCGCCATTACGGATAAAAACGAGGTCTATCTAGGCAAAGACAAGCTGCCGAATGAAGACCTCGCATCAAGGCTGAAAGAAGTTCTCAAAGAGAAGTTCAAGGACAAGCCGCCCGATAAACAGGTCGTCTACGTCAAGGCTGATCAAGGCGTTCCGTATGGAAATGTCGTGAAGGTCATTGATGCGATTCGAGAGGCCCAATACGACCGCATCGGGCTCGTCTCCGAAAAGGAGAAAGAGAAGGGCGCGGGCGGCGGGGCGGCTCAGTAACTCGGCGTCTGATCCGGTAGCATTGGACGCTCTCCATCAAGAGCGCGGGCGTTTGCGCGCAAACGCCCGCCAGCAACATCTCAACAGAAGGAGGGTGTTGCCGGTCGCGGGGCTGTGATCGGCAGCTTGATAAAAAAAATGGCACATGGAACACATGACGAATCCGACGACATGGGGGCTAAAAAGCACGGACTGGGACTTGCGCCGCCGAACATCAACGTCACGCCGCTGATAGACGTTCTGCTGGTGCTTCTGATCATCTTCATGGTCATTCAGCCGCAGAAGGAAGCGAAGTTCGAGTCGCAAATCCCTCAGAAGCCGCAGGAGAATCAACCCGATACAGCGCCGAATGAAACCTTGCTGGTGGTCGAAGTGAAGCGCGAAGGCAGCGGGCCGGAGCAGCAGGTCTTGTTGAACAACAGGCCCATGCAACTTATAGAACTACAGAATTCGCTCAAGGCAGTACTTGACCAGCGGCTCGCCTCTAATCCCGAAGCCGACAAGACGGTCTTCATCAAAGCGCCGAAAGACAAGCGATACGGAGACATCGTCTCGGTGATAGATGCGGTCAAAGGGGCAGGCGCTGCGCCCATTGGGCTTCAGATAGATTTTCTACAGTAAAGCAGGAGGTAACTACCCGTGAATCGAAATCACAAACTTGCGCTCATGCTAGTGCTGCTCGCGTTGACTATTGCGACGCCCGGCTGCGGCGTCATCAATAAGCTGCGCGCGAAAAACAGCCTCAACGACGGAGTGCGCGAATTCAACAAAGGCCGCTACGACCTTGCCGAAGAGAAATTCACGCATGCGCTCCAGTTAAGCCCTGATCTGGCCAACGCGGGATTATTCCGCGCTCGCGCGATTTATCAACAATACGATCAGAAACGCGGCGAGGATATGGCCAACAAGACCCTGGAGGCTTACCAGAAAGTTATCGACGGTAATAAGGGCAACGACAAGGTTGTAGATACAGCGCTCGCCTTCAAAGCCGACGTTTACGACAAGCTGCACAAATCTGCCGTCGAGCACGGCGATAAAGCGAAGGCCGAAGAATACAAAAAGAAGCAACATGACACGCTGCTTGAGCGAGCCACTCTTCCGGGAGCTACAGAGCATACGAAGGCCGCCGTCTACTACACCATCGGTCAGGGTTACTGGCAGGAAGCATATAATTTGAGCCGGTACGCTATTGCCTACGACGCTTCGTTGAAGAGCCCGATACCTCCGGAAAGAGCCGATCAGATGAGGCCCAATATTCAGAAGGCTCTTGAGTATCTGAACAAAGCCTTAGAGCAAGATCCTGAGTACGCGGATGCATGGTCTTACAAAAAGCTCACCTTGCTACAGGAGAGCTACATCACGACCGACCCCGCGCGAAAGACCGCGCTTGCGGCAGAGATAAAGGCTGCGGACGAAAAGACCAAGAGCTTGTACGAGAAACGCAAACAAGCGGAAGCCGAACAGCAACAATCAGGCGCTTCGCAGTGAACTAGCTTCCTTAAGTGTGCTAGAATTAAAGGTGACAACCGGAAAGGGTTGTCACCTTTTTTATTCAGGCACAAATTTCATTCAGGCACGCGTAATTGAGCAACGTATGATTCGTTTCGAGACTATAGTTGAAAAGGTCCGCCAGAACCATCCAGGCATGAACGAAGACCTCCTGCGCCGCGCATACCTGTTTTCGGCCCGCGAGCATAGAGGCCAGGTTCGCAAGAGCGGCGAGCCTTATCTGGTTCACCCGCTTGAAGTGGCAAATATTCTGGCTGAACTTAAACTCGACCCTGTTTGCGTCGCCACAGGCTTGCTTCACGACATAGTCGAAGATACGGATACTACGGTCGAAAATATTGAAGAATATTTCGGCCCCGAAATCGCACATCTCGTAGACGGGCTGACGAAAATATCGAAGCTCGATCACGCCTCTTCTCAAGAACGACAGGCGCTCAACATGCGCAAGATGCTGCTGGCAATGGTTGACGACGTGCGAGTGGTGTTAGTCAAATTGGCCGACAGGCTTCACAACATGCGCACGCTCGAATTCCTGCCGGGCGAAAAGCGCCGCCGCATCGCGCAAGAGACGATGGACGTTTACGCGCCCATCGCTCACCGCTTAGGGATGAGCCGCGTGCGCGGCGAACTCGAAGACCTGGCCTTCAGATATATTGAGCCTGAAGAGTACCAAAAACTCAAAGAGCTGGTCGAAAGCCGTCGCGCGCGAATGGAAGCATTCCTTGAAGACATCAAGCAGCGCATCGTCGAGATGACGACCGAATCAGGACTTCACCTGGTCCATCTCGAAGGGCGCATCAAGCGACTGTTTTCGATTTATCAAAAACTCAAACGTCAACATATAACCATAGACCAGGTTTACGATCTGGTAGCCATACGCATCATCACTGAATCGGTCAAAGATTGCTACGGGGTGCTGGGCGTAATCCACGCCGCATGGAAGCCCATACCTACGAGGTTCAAGGACTGGATAGCGATCCCGCGCGAGAACTTCTATCAATCGCTCCACACATCGGTCGTGGGCGACGGCGGCCAGCCTTTCGAGGTGCAGATTCGCACGGAGGATATGCACTCGATTGCCGAAGAAGGCATCGCAGCGCACTGGAAATATAAAGAAGGTCGTCGCGGCACGCACACGGACGAAGACGAAGCGTTTGTGTGGCTGAAGCGACTGGTCGAGTGGCAGCAGGAAGTTAAAGATTCGCGCGAGTTTCTGGACTCGCTCAAGCTCGACCTTTATCCGAAGGAGGTCTATTGCTTCACGCCCAAAGGCAAGGTGATTGAGCTTCCGCGCGGAGCCACGCCAATTGATTTCGCCTTTACGATTCACACGCAGGTAGGTCTGAACTGCAACGGCGCGAAGGTCAACGGGCGAATCGTGCCGCTCCGGTATCAACTGCGCAACGGCGATGTGGTCGAGATAATGACCTCGCCCAATTCGCATCCGTCTCACGACTGGATGAATTTCGTAAAGACATCGAGGGCGCGGTCGAAGATTCGCCATTATCTGGCCGAAAGCGAGAGGGCCACGGCCATTGACCTCGGCAAAAAACTGTTTGAAAAAGAGGCCGACCGATTTCGCCTCAACGCGAAGAAGCTACTGTCGAACGGAGAGCTTGATCGAATCGCCCCCGAATACGGCTGCGCAAGATCAGAAGATTTGCTCGCGTCAATCGGCTATGGCAAGACGCTTCCGCGCAACGTGATTGCGAAGTTGCTGCCGCCTGATCGTCAGGCAGAACTTGAGCAGGAGAAGCGACCCACATTCAAGCAAGTGGTCAAGCGCGCGCTTGGGCTTCAAGACCGCATCGTCGTCAAAGGAATTGATGACATAATGGTCTATCGCGCTCGATGTTGTAACCCGATTCGAGGCGAGGAGATCATCGGCTATATAACGCGCGGCAAAGGAGTGGCGGTGCATTCTAATCGCTGCCCCAACATGCCGAGCCTGCTTGTGAATCCTGAGCGCATCATCGAAGTCGAATGGATGAAGTCGGATGGGGCAAATCCTTCGGCCTATCCCATAACGATGCGGCTCATGACGGAAGACCGTCCAGGCATGGTGGCCGATGTGACGCAAGCCATCGCGGGCGTTGGTACGAACATACGCGACATACGCGCTTCGCTCGATGATGAGGGGCGCGGCCAGTTGGTGCTAACGGCAGAAATTTTCGATCTTAAGCACCTTGAAAGAATTACAGGCGCGCTCAAAAGCGTCAAAGGCGTTATGGATGTTGAGCGCATCAGCAGCGAGCCAGCACAAGCATAAACGATGAATCATGAATGCTAAAAGAAGTGTCACAACAGAATCCAGCGCTCATAATTCAGCATTCATCGTTTCCCTCTCGGTGGACAACCTCCCGCGCATCTGAGATAATTTGCAATTTCAGCGAGGTGAAATATTCATATCTGTGGAGCCAGTCAAGGATGAAAGATCGCGTTCAGACCGACAATGCGCCGAAAGCGATAGGCCCGTATTCGCAGGCCATTAAGGCCAACGGCTTTGTTTTCGCTTCGGGCCAGATACCGCTCGACCCACAGACGATGCAGATAATCGAAGGCGGCGTGCGCGAGCAGACTGAGCGCGTGATGAATAATTTGAAAGCCGTGCTTGAGGCGGCAGGAAGCTCGTTTGATCGCGTCGTCAAGACTACTGTTTTTCTGGCTGATTTGAACGATTTCGTAGATATGAATGAAGTTTACGGTCGCTTCTTTGGCGACGCTCCTCCCGCTAGATCGACCGTCGAGGTCGCGCGCCTGCCTCGCGACGTGCGCGTGGAAATAGACGCGATTGCTTTGACGGATTTAGGATTCGATTAGCTTTTCGCGGTGAAAGAGTTGCTCATGTTTTGGATTTCAAATTCTAAAAAACGAGAATCCGAAATCCGAAACAAGAGGGCGGAAGGCTTATCAGGCGGCTTTGACGATCTTGCCAGCTTTAAGGCAACGCGTGCAAACGCGAATGCGTTGAGCGCGACCGCTGACAAGGGCACGAACGGCTTGAAGGTTCGGCTCGAACCTTCGGTTGGTACGATTGTTAGCGTGGCTCACGCGGTGACCGAATTGCGGCCCCTTGCCGCATACTTCGCAGCGTTTAGACATTGTTCTACACCTCCGATGAGAATTTTGTTATGAAAGCAAAACAAAAGTTTAACACGGGCGGCGCGTGTGCCGTCAAACCATTTTTGCGAAGGAGCAAAGTTGTGTTTAGTTCCCCTAAAACGATTATAGTATTTGTTGTTCTCTCTTCCCTGCTGATTATTTCGTGCAAGTCTACCTCCGGCAACAAAGACACGGAAGCAGTGGCAAAGGTCGGCTCGCGCGAAATCACGATGAAGCAGGTTGACAGCGTCATCAAGCAGCAATTAGATGCCAATGGCGGCGGAACATTTAACTCGTCAGAACTGGTCGCGGCTCGTCTGAGCGTGCTTGATAACCTGATCCAGGAAGAAGCGTTGTTTCAGAGAGCGCAGAAAGACAATCTCGTCCCTGACGACAACAAGGTGAATCAAGAGATTCAGAAGCGCAAGCAAGACGCTAATATGACCGAAGATCAGTGGCAGGCTCAACTTAAACAAAGCGGGATAACTGAAGACGAGTTCCGCGATCAGGCTCGCCGCTCGCTTGCGATTACTGCCCTGCGCGATGCTCAACGCGCACGCGTAAATCAGCCTACGGATGATGAGATTAAGAAATATTACGCCGACCATCAAGCCGAATTTCGCGCCGAGCGCGGGGTTGATATTTCGGTCATTGCAACCGACCCGGCCAACAATAACATAGCAGGTGATGCGATAGGCGATGCGCAGGCTGAACAGAAGATCAAGACCCTTTACGATCAACTCAAGAGCGGGTCTGATTTCGCAACTGTCGCTTTGCAGAGGTCCGAAGACCCCGGAACAGCAATGCGCTCAGGAGCGCTCGGATTTGCGACCGAAGAGCAATTAAAACAGTTCGTCCCCGCCAAGCCAGAGATTCCACAAAGATTGATGGCAATGAGCGCAGGGCAATTCACTGAGCCGATCAAGGACAATATCACGAATCGCTGGTACATAATTAAGGTGAATCAAAAGATTGAGCAAGCACGAAACCTGTCGCTCGACGATGTTCGAGCCAACATCATCAACGCGATCACGCAGCAGCGACAGGGAGTGTTGCTGAACGCGCTGATATTGACCGCAGTCACCGATGCGGGCGTAAAGAATCACCTTGCCGAGCGCATAGTTCAGAATCCGCAGACGATTGTCGAAATGCGCCCGTCGCAGTTGCTGACCAACACCCAGCAGCCTCAGCAACCGCAGCAGAGGTTCGAGAATCAGAATCAGTCAGCGCCAACCTCTTCCAACAGCAACCGCGCTTCATCGTCGAATGCAAACACAGGCTCGGCTTCAAGCAGCCCGGCCAGAGCCAATGCTAACCGATAGAAACAGGGGTTAGAGATCAGAGGTTAGAGGTCAGTTTCAAGCTGGTCTCTAACCTCCGGCCTCTAGCTTCTGACCTCAGCCTTTCATGCTTTTCCGTCTAGAAGAAGTTCACAAATCCTACGGGGCGCAAGCGGTGCTCGGTGGGGCGACGTTTCAGGTGAATCCCTCGGAGCGTGTAGGGCTGGTGGGCCGCAACGGCGCTGGAAAAACCACGATCTTTCGTCTCGTGACCGGACGCGAGGAAGCAGACAGAGGAGAAGTCATTCTGCTCAGAGGTCTGCGCGTCGGACTGCTCGAACAACAACCGACATTCATAGGCAACCACGTTGTGCGCGATGAAGCGCTGTCGGTCTTTAGCGAGTTGCGCGCCATGGAAAGCGAGATGACTCGCCTCGAACATGTGATGGCCGAAGCAACGGGAGAAGCCCTCGATCTAGCCATGCACGACTATAGCGACCTGCGCCATCGCTACGAGTTGGAAGGAGGCTTCACCTATTCTGCGCGCGCCGAAGCGGTGCTGATCGGACTCGGATTCAAGAGCGATGAGTTGTCGCAACCGGCAAATCAGTTGAGCGGCGGCCAAAAGGCGAGGCTTGCGCTTGCGAAGCTGTTGCTTGCAGAGCCTGATGTTTTGCTGTTGGACGAGCCGACGAATCATCTGGATGTGAACGCAGTTGAGTGGCTCGAAGATTTTCTTTCCGAGTACAAATCCGCTTTCGTCATTATCTCGCACGACCGTTTTCTGCTCGACCACACCGCGACAAAGATAATCGAAATAGAAGCGGGCCGCGCCAGTGTCTACACGGGAAACTACACCGCATACGTCAAGCAGCGCGAAGAGCGAAGGCTTTCACAGATGCGCGAGTACGAAGAGCAACAGGAGATGATCGCTCGCACAGAGGATTTCATCCGGCGCAACATCGCGGGGCAAAAGACCAAGCAGGCTAAGTCCCGCCGCAAGATGCTCGAAAAGATAGATCGGATTGAAGCAGTGCGCGATGATCGCGTAGGTGATTTTCGGCTTCAAGGCGTAGTGCGCGCAGGCGACAACGTGCTCGCCGTTTCAGACCTCGCCGCAGGCTACAATGCCAAGGCGATTACTAGCGGCGTTTCGTTTTTACTCAGGCGCGGCGAGCGACTCGGCATCATCGGCCCGAACGGATCAGGAAAAACGACTTTTCTGAAAACGATCAACGGCGACCTTGAACCCGTTGAAGGCGGATTGACGTGGGGCGCAAATGTTCGTATTGAATACTTCGATCAAGAGCTAGCAAGCCTTGATCTTTCATCAATAGTGATTGACGAACTCGGCTCGGTCGCGCCGCGAGCCACGCCGAACGAATTGCGCTCGTTTCTCGCAAAGTTTCTTTTCACAGGCGACGACATCTTTAAAGCTGTAGCTGCGCTTTCAGGCGGCGAGCGAAGCCGCCTTGCGCTTGCGAAACTCATCTATAGCCGCGCGAATGTTTTGGTGCTGGACGAGCCGACCAATCACCTCGACATTCCATCGCGTGAAGCGTTAGAACGCGCACTCGGTGATTACCCCGGCACGATAATCACAGTCTCACACGACCGTTATTTTCTCGACCGCATAGCCACAGAGATACTTCATTTTGAAAACGGCGCAGCGGATTATCATAACGGCAGCTATTCAGATTACTACGAAGAGCGTCATCGCAAACAGGCGGCGGTTGAAAAGCCTTCCGTGAAACAGAACGCGGCAGCCAAACAACAATCGAAGCCTCGCGCAAATCCGCAGGCAAAAAAACGCCGCCCGGCTGAAACGATAGAAAAAGAGATTCATGCTCTCGAAGAAAAGATGGCAAAGTTGACAGAGAAACTTTCTTCGCCCGCGCCCGACTGGGGGCCGGAACAGTATGCCGAGATAGTCGTGCAGCAGGAACAGATCACTTCGCAGTTAAATGACCTCTATAGCGAATGGGAATCGGCGACAACTTCAGCGAATAAATAAGCGCTCCGATTTCATTTAGAGATTTTTCGCTTCTATTTTCCACATCTTTTCCACACTATTTCCACAGGCAATCTTACGCTCTGTCAATATGTTGGGCATCACAATAATATCTCCACAATTTGTGGTATGCACTTTATCGCCCGATGTGCTACACTGCCGAACCGTAGAGTATTTTGTGGGCAGAGAATAAACAGGTCTAATTCTCCAGAAATCGAAAGCAGGGACAATAATAACCAGCTCAAGCGGCTCCCCCCCGACCGCGCGAGCTTTTTCGTCTTCAAAAAAAACAATGAACGAAAAAGATTTTGTTCACCTCCACCTTCATTCGGATTTCAGTCTTCTCGATGGCGCTATCCAGATAAAGCCGTTGGCCGCACGTGCGCAAGAAACGGGCGCGCGCGCCGTTGCAGTAACCGATCACGGCAATATGTATGGCGCGATCTCTTTCTACAACCAGATGAAAGGCACGGGCATCAAGCCGATCATCGGCATGGAAGCCTATATCGCGCGCGGCAAGCACACCGATCGCGGTGATGCACAGGGCGAGCGCGGGACGAACCACATCATATTGCTCGCCAAAAATCTTCAGGGCTATCGCAATCTCGTCAAGCTGTCGTCGTTTGCGTTCACTCGCGGTTATTACTACAAACCGCGCATTGATAAAGAACTGCTTGCACAAAACAGCGAAGGGCTGGTCGCGCTGTCGGCTTGTTTGTCGGGCGTGCCGTCGTCGCTGCTCTTGACGGACAAGTTTGAAGAAGCCGCGCGCCAGGCTAAAGAGTTCGAGGACATTCTGGGAAAGGGCAATTACTACCTCGAAGTTCAAAATCACGGGCTTGAGGAAGAAGTGGGCACGGTCATTCCCGGAATGATCGAACTGTCGAAGCGGACGGGCATACCGCTTGTCGCAACGAACGATTGTCATTACCTGATGCAGGACGATTGGCGCGCGCACGACATACTGGTTTGCATCGGCGCGGGCAAGACCGTCAACGAAAAGCGCGGACTTAAATATAAAGAAGGCGAGTTCTACTTCCGTTCTGCGAAAGAGATGTGGATGCTTTTCGGCAAAGACATGCCTGAAGCTTTGTTGAACACGGTCGCCATCGCAGAGATGTGCGAGCTTGAATTGCCGAAAGGCGAAAACCACCTGCCGGTTTATCGCGTGCCCGAAGGCGAAACGATTGATAGCTACTTCGCGAAGATGGCCCGTGCTGGGCTTGAAGAGCGTTGGGCCGCATTGAAAAACCGGCCCGACCGCAAATGCGATCTTGACGATTACAACAAAAGGCTACAACGAGAAATCGAAGTCATCACGAAGATGGGCTTCCCCGGTTACTTCCTGATCGTTTGGGATTTCATTCGTTACGCGAAGAAGAACAACATTCCCGTCGGCCCCGGACGAGGGTCGGCTGCGGGTTCGCTCGTAGCATACTCTTTGAAGATAACGGACGTTGACCCGCTGCAATACGACTTGCTGTTCGAGCGATTCCTTAACCCTGAACGCGTTTCGATGCCTGACATAGATATTGATTTCTGTGTGCGAGGTCGGCAGCAAGTGATTGATTACGTCGCGGATTATTACGGGCGCGATCACGTTTCGCAAATCAGCACATTCGGAACGATGGCATCGAAAGCAGCGATAAAGGATGTTGGCCGCGCGCTCGAAATGCCTTACGCCGAAGTGGACAAAGTCGCCAAGATGATTCCGCCGCCCGTGCGTGGCCGCAACGTTTCAATCGAAGATGCGATAAAACAGAATCCTGATCTCAAGAAAGCAATTGAAACAGACCCGCGCGTAAAAGAGGTGATCGAGATAGCCAGGCGATCTGGAAGGCTGCTCGCGTCATGCTTCGGTTCACGCGGCGGGCGTGGTGATTTCGCCCAGGCCGATTCACGAGCTTGTGCCTGTGTCGAAGACATCGCGCGATGAAATAACGACGCAGTATCCGATGAATGATCTCGAAAAGACAGGGATGTTGAAGATGGACTTCCTGGCTTTGACGACGCTGACGATCATTGAAGATTGTTTGAAATCAATCGAGCGCGAGACAGGCACTAGGATTGATCTATCGCAGATTCCGCTTGACGACAAGGCGACGTTACAACTGTTTGCCGATGGAAAGTGCGACGCGATTTTCCAGTTTGAAAGCTCCGGCATGAAAGATATTTGCCGGAGGCTTAAGCCTGACGGACTCGAAGACCTTTCCGCTCTCAACGCGCTTTATCGGCCCGGCCCGATTGATTCGGGGATGGTTGACGACTTCATTGAGCGGCGTCACGGGCGGAAGAAAGTCCGGTATGACTTCAACGAGTTGAAAGAAGTCATGGAAATAACTCTTGGTGTAATAGTTTATCAAGAGCAGATAATGTCGGTCTTTCAAAAGCTGGCCGGTTATTCGTTAGGCGAAGCCGATCTGGTGCGGCGCGCGATGGGCAAGAAGAAGCGCGAAGAACTGGACAAACACAAAGAGAAGTTTTTGAGACAAGCCGCCGAGCGCGGGCACGATAAAGCGAAGCTAGAAAAGCTGTGGGCCAGCATGGAAGGATTTGCGGACTATGCTTTCAACCGTTCGCATTCGATGGCTTATGGCTATCTTGCATATCAAACGGCTTATCTGAAAGCGCACTACCCGACACATTTCTGGGCGGCTGTGTTGTCGAACGAATTGAACAACACGGCGAAGGTCGTCAAGTACATCATCGAAGCGCGTGGGCAAGGAATCGAAATACTGCCGCCCGATGTGAACGTCAGTCTCGATAACTTCACGGCAAGCGGCAACTCGATCAGGTTCGGGCTTGCTGCAATCAAAGGCATAGGCCAGTCCGCTGTCTCCTCGATCACAGAAGCGCGCAACAGCGGCGGCCCGTTCCGTTCCGTCTTCGATTTCACCGAGCGAGTTGATTCAAAGGCCGTCAACAAGCGCGTACTCGAAAGCTTGATTCGTTCGGGAGCTTTTGATTCTGCGAACAAGAACCGCGCGCGATTGTTCGCTGCGATTGACTCGGCGATTGAAAGCGGGCAACGGACTCAGCGTTCGCGCGCGTCGGGACAGACCGATCTGTTCGGCGCGCTCTCTTCGTCAATGCCTGTTGTAGAGCCGCCTCTGCCTGAGGCACCAGAGTGGCAGAACGCGGAATTGCTCAAGGGCGAAAAAGAGACGCTCGGCTTTTACATCTCAGGCCACCCGCTGATGCGATACGAAGAGGCGCTCTCAGATTTCACAAACGCGGACGTAGATCGTCTCGCGAGTTTCTATCACAGCGCGCAAGTGACGATTGGTGGCATAGTGATGGAACTGAATTTGAAGATGACCAAGAAGGGTGATCGCTTTGCGCTGTTTCAACTCGAAGACCAATACGGCTCGGTCAAGGTGGTTGCGTGGCCCGAACCTTACGGCAAAGCGAGCGGCGTTTTGGTAAGCGATGCCGCTGTGATGGTGAAAGGGCGGCTTGAAGTTGATGACGGCGGTTCTATGACCATCATCGCCGAAGAGATTCAATCGCTTGAAAACATTCGTGAGCGTTCAGCGCGCACAGTCGTCTTGCGCTTCGGCGTCGAAGCGATCAGCGGCGACCGCGTCGAGCGGCTTCACGCATTGCTCGACAGCCATCGAGGCGATTGTGGAGTCGTGTTTGAAGTTACGCTAAACGACGGCCAGATAGCGCGCATCCAGCCCAATCAATTCGTTCGCGTGAAAGTCACGCCTGAGTTGACGAACTCTATCAAAGAGGTGATGCCGGATTGTGATGTCGAGCTAATGATTCAGCGTGCGAGCAGCGCGGCGAGATAACAAATCAACATATCTCCGATAGTTTGTAGGGGCGACCCTCTGTGGTCGCCCCTACAAACTGTTTAAGGCGCAATCTTCGTAGACGGATCGCTCCAGCCAGTCTGCCCGGCGGCTACAACTGCCGCAACGCGGAACCAGTAACGCGTGCCGCTAGTCAACCCGACAATAGTCGTAGAAGATTTGGAAGAAACAGTTTCGTAATTCCATGAAGTCGCCGATGGCGGATCAACGCTGCGTTCGATGACATAGCTCTTTGCGTTTTTCACCTTATCCCAGTTCAAATCAATTTCGCCATCGTGATCGCCTTCGGCGGCGCTAAGACCTACAGGCGCAGTGAGAGGAGTTCCAATGCCGGAAGAGACTATATTCTTAACATTGACACCTGCACTGAGAATCTTCGACTCATCATCTCCGCTGATGCTTTCAATGTATGCGGCCAATTGTCTCAACTGACCATCAAGAGCGTCGCTCGTCTCGCGCAAGATACTGTTTTTGGTAAGGACGGATTGTTTAGCAGTTTGCACGTCTGCAAAAGCATCGTCCAAAGCGTCAGCCGCAGCGTTTATCTGCGGTAGTGGTGGATGCGGCGTTGTGAAGTCAGGATTGCCCGTCAGAGACGAGACGATTTGTCTAGCCTTAGCCGTCTTTTCAGTTGGGGACAAACTTCTGAGATTTAGTTTTACCTTTGCCATCGAACACCTCCTAAGTGAGAATTTATAATCGGGACCAAAAAACTGCACATACGGTAATATAAGTCACTACAAAAAGCAATCAAAACTACAAAACGATATAGGTTATGGTGAGACACATATGAATGAGATCAAAAGCGACTTGGCTTGCAGTAATTCCATATTGAATTACTGAAATACTGTCTTGTTTTTCGCGAGAACCACATTGTTTTGGCGGAGAACCATATCGTTTTTGTGGAAAACCACATTGTTTTTCGGAAAAACGATATTGTTTTGGCGAAAAACAATATGGTTTCGGCAAAAAGCAAGATTGAATCGGCGAAAAACAATGTGGTTCCAGAGAAGAACAATGTGGTTCTTCTCTAAAGCAATGTGGTTTCGGTGAAAAACAACGAGGTATTGAGGCGATTCAAGTTTGAGTAGTATTTGAAATTCTACTCTTGCCCTCATGCTTGTTCTTAGCAGCAATTCTTTTTTTGTGTGCTCGCTCTATATCAGCCGCTCCTCTTTCTATCGCCCTATCCAACAAAGTAAGCGGCTCATCTTGCGGTCTTAAATGTCCTGTCAGGTACAGCAAGTACAGATTGAGTGCAAGCTTATGTTCATCTGTGTACAGGTAAACAAGCCTGAGTCCATACGAAAGTGTACTAACTGCTCGCTTAACTCCATCCGGGCCACTTTCTATTGCTTCCTTAATGATAAATAGTAGATGGGCTAGAGTATCTGCTCCTGTTGAGTCTTTGCGGAACGCTGTCTCAAGAAATATAAGCCAGGTTTCTCCATCAGTAAGCATGTCTTCGGCATCATATTCCAGATCATCTGCTATACACATTGTAGCTCCACATTTGTCAGCAATCACGCCCCAATATTACTATCGTTGTAGTGATACGTCAATTACGGGAAAAGAAAATACCACCACAATACAGGTGCGATAAACTGCATTTTCTTAGTATATACCCTGACAACGTACTACAAATATAGTAACGAGCAATTAGATGTCTAGCACACTCGATACTACCTTTGATAGTGTGCGGCGGCATGATTAGACTTGTGGTCAAAGAGGTTGCGCAGCGAGAAGGAGTTGAGAACCCTAATGCATTGTCACAGATGACGGGGTTGCCTTATGAGACTTGTAGGCGATTATGGCAAGAAAAGGCAACTATGATTAGCTTAAACACTATAGAAAGGCTATGCGATGTGCTGCGGGTTCGACCGTCTCAGCTATTCGATTATGAGTATGAGCCAGGTAAGAAAAAACGCCCTCGTACCAGACGTTAGTGACTTCTTGGTCACTTATAAAACACATTCAGTCCTTCCAGTAATTTCCCGAACATCTTTTGTAAGTAATCATCATCCGTCCAGTTTGAAAAGTCGAGTATGTGGTACTCCTCGATCTGCTCGCGCAATCGTTCGGGCCAGCGACAGTTTCTCCAGCTATCGTCTAAAGCGACAGGGCAGAGCGCATCTTTGCCTGTTTTCTTCTCCTTGTCTCGCGCCTTGCGCGCTTCGTATTCCACAAAATCACTGTTGGTAGAATGTTCCGACAGCACAAGCAGGACTACATCATTCAGGTGTATAGCCTGATCTATCTGTTTTTCGAGTCTCCCGGCTTTGGCGTGGTGAATGTCGCGCCAGAAGCGAACGCCTGCATCAGTGAGTCGTTTATCAAGCACATCCACAAAAGCAGTATCACTATGACTATAAGAGATGAATAACGGGTTGATTTGGAAAACACGGCTGACACGAAGATCGTGAATTCGGTAATAGATATTGTTGATTTCTTCATTACTTAAATCAGGGTTGTATAGCTTCGCGCTTTCGACCTCCCAAGCGCTCAGTCCGCATCCAAGAAGGAAAGCTTTGGGGATTTGGCCTTTTGATTTATAGAGCGTATCAGTGCCTATGGTTGAAGGACCAACATGCCGAGTCGAATCAAGTCCTTCAACTACGCTAAGATCAATATTACTAAATATGGTCCGACCAATCTCTGTACCATTGAGGTCTGCGCGGCTGAGGTCCGCATCATTGAGGTCCGCGCGGCTGAGGCTCGCGCCGCTGAGGTCCGCGCCGCTGAGGTCCGCGCCGCTGAGGCTCGCGCGGCTGAGGTTCGCGTTGATGAGGCGCGCGCCGATGAGGTTCGTGTCGATGAGGTTCGCGTCGATGAGGTTCGCGCCACTGAGATCCGCGCTGCTAAGGTCCGCGCTGATGAGTTTCGCTCTGCTGAGGTCCGCGCTGCTGAGGTTCGTGTTGATGAGGTTCGCGTTGATGAGGTTCGCGTTGATGAGGTTCGCGTCCATAAGGTTCGCACCGCTGAGGTTCGCTCTGCTGAGGTCCGCGCTGATGAGTTTCGCTCTGCTGAGGTTCGCTCTGCTGAGGTCCGCGCCACTGAGATCCGCTCTGCTGAGGTCCGCTCTGCTGAGGTCCGCGCTGATGAGTTTCGCTCTGCTGAGGTCCGCGCTGCTGAGGTTCGCGTTGATGAGGTTCGCGTTGATGAGGTTCGCGCCGCTGAGGTTCGCGTCACTGAGGTCTGCGTCTCTAAGGTACGCGCCCCTGAGGTACGCGCCCCTGAGGTACGCGCCCCTGAGGTTCGCGTTGAAGAGGTTCGCGTTGAAGAGTTCAGGCCGAATTTTAGGATTCTTATTCCTCCACTTATTCCACACCTCCATGCCTTGTTTGATTATCGCCAGATGTTCATCTTTAGCCATGACATTCACCCGTATCAGCGCCGAGTATCGCATGAGTATGATTCGTAAGCAATGTTGCTCGTTTGATACCGGAATCTATTGTGAAACGGCAATAGAAGCTCCGTAGGAGCGACCTGTCTATAGTGTCAATTAGGCAATAGATTTCGTAGCTCCGTAGGAGCGACCTGTTGATTCAGAGGTCGCTCCTACGGAGCTACGTAGATTATTGACGTTTCTGGAACTATAGACAGGTCGCTCCTACGGAGCTTCTGAACGCGAAACGAATAACGTGCGCTGCCTGTTGGACTGCTGACGATTACCTGAAATTCAAATATAATAATGCAGGGGATAATATTTCTGGATATATTGCAGTATAGACTCTATTAGTATCTTGTTAGGAGTTTACTGCTCAAGGAGTAAAAAATAGGGATGATTGGCGGTACACTTGGCTACAATCTTCTCAGGAAGCTTAGCAAAGACGGCAACACTGGTTATATGGACGGCAGCGTCTATATAAATAAAAGTAAGCTTGAGACCCTGCTCGGCAACGATTTCTGGCACGACATCAAGGACAAAGTAGTTATAGATTTCGGCTGCGGCACTGGCGCGGACTCTGTCGAGATGGCCGAGCGTGGCGCGCGTTCAGTCATCGGCATTGATATTCAAGAGAGGTTTCTAACTGTAGCTCGTGAGCAAGCCAGACAATCTGGCGTCAGTGATCGCTGCACATTTGCGACAAAAACAGATGAACGCGCCGACGTGATTGTTGCCATTGATTCGTTCGAGCATTTCGATGATCCGGCGACGATTCTGAAAACAATGCGAGAGATGATTAAGCCTGATGGATGCGTGATAGCATCGTTCGGCCCGACCTGGTATCACCCACTTGGAGGTCACTTGTTTTCAGTCTTTCCGTGGGCGCATCTCATCTTTACCGAAAAGGCATTGATTCGATGGCGGTCTGATTTCAAGTCAGATGGCGCGACACGCTTTCAGGAAGTCGAAGGCGGATTAAACCAAATGACAATCCGGCGTTTTGAAGGCATCGTCAGGGAAAGCCCATTCGAGTTTGCCGGTTTTGAAGCCGTTCCAATCAAGAAGTTGCAAAAGGTAGCCAACCGATTGACGCGGGAATTCACAACGGCAGTGATACGATGCAAATTAGTTCCGCGTGATTGAGCGTCACAAAGCATTTATCGGTTGATCGAGTTTTGCTTGTCGCATCAGTAGGAACAAAGGCAGTCCAAGCGAAACGCCTACCAGCAGATTGCAAACAACGTATATCCAAAGATGCTGCATTTTCAGTCGCGTTCCTTCGCTATAAACAAACACCCAAAGCGTCAACGAAGAAACGATTACGTCCATTCCAAAAAAGCCTGAGACAGGGCTGGCAAACAGTTGTTGGAAAAATAATGAGAGATCTAGCCCATGCTCGCGTAAAAACGGAATGAATTGCGAAAGAGGTAAAATCGTTCCGGCAATGCAAAGAGCAAAGTAAATAATCTTTTTCATACTTATCTGCTCAACTTACTGTCGTAAGCTTCTACCAGGCGCTTCGGTGCTGTGAGCCGCCATGCCTGCTCAAGCAGATCACTGAGCGTGTTGCGGTCAACGGCGGAAAGCCGAACCAACATCATCGGATAGCATCGGTAGAAGTCTGTGACGTAGAAAATTTTTGGATCTGCGTTCAGCAGAATGTCACGTTTCAAGTAGTCAATCCTGATAAGAAGCGAATCGTCATCCTGCTGCAAATGAGCTATAAATTTCCCTCTGACGCGAAGAACAGGAGTGCCGCTCGATAACCCTTCCTCTACATCGGGAAGCGCGAGTCCAAGCTGGCGCACTGTCTCGAAGTTAACCGGCTTCGTTTTACGACTCTTAGATTGCGTCTTGCTCTGCTGTTTGGTCATAACGGCTCTCCTGCCTCTCTGAAAAAGAAGCTCATTCACCGCAGAGGAATAATTGATTACCTCTGCGTGATCTCTGTGTCCTCTGCGCCTCTGCGGTGAACTTTCTCCATCCTTGATACCTGCCAATTCGCATCATCAACTGACTATAATCCATACTCGCTCAGGCCGTAAGCAAGAAAGGCATTCTTTTGTCACACTTTGGCCTTCCTTGTTTTTCTTCACGATTAAATGCTAGATTCTTTAAGTGGCTCCTACGGCGGCATGGAATTTATCCGATCATCAACGAACCAAATCGCAAAAGCAGGAATCTAACCGCCCGGTGTAGTTGAAAGGAACGCGAGTTCGTAGAGCCTTGGCAACTGTTACAAGAAAACCGAAGACTCAGGTAATCAAGAATCAACGCCAGCGTCCTGGCCTGCTTCGCCGCATCTTCACGCGAAAATTGTTCATCATACTCGGCGTCTTCACGCTGATCCTGTGCTCTGTCTTCGCCTTCTTCTACGTCAAATACTCGCGCATGATTGATGCGCGACTGCGCGGAGACGTGCTCGTGCGAACAACAGGCATCTTCGCCGCGCCGCGCATGGTACGAACAGGCTCAGGCGCGACGCTTGCCTCGATTAAGAGCTATCTCGACAGCATAGGCTACGTCGAATCAACCAAAGAAGCCGACTCGAAGCGCGGGCGCTACACGATCAAAGGAAATTCGATAGAGATTTACACCAGCAGCGATTCCGTAATCAACGGCTCGCGACAGTTCCCAAACATCACAGTCACATTCGCTGCGAGCGGCAAAGGCATCGCTAAAATTACAGACATTGACTCCAAGCGCAATCTCGACAGCGCCTTGCTTGAACCCGAAATGATGACCGCTCTCTCGAACGATAAGCAGCGACAAAAGCAGAAGCTGGTTTCCTACAAAGACCTGCCAAAAGATTACATCAACGCCGTTGTCGCAATCGAAGACCGCCAGTTCTTCGAGCATTCCGGCATAAACGTTCGCGGCATAATGCGCGCTCTTTTTCGCGACGTGAGCGAAGGCCAGATGCAGGAAGGCGGCTCGTCCATCACTCAACAGTTGGTCAAGAATTTTTTCCTCACGCCTGAGCGCACCATCAAGCGCAAGCTTCAAGAAATGATGATCGCGGTCACGCTTGAAACGAAGCTCTCGAAAGAGGAGATCTTTCAGCTCTACGCGAATGAAATCTACATGGGCCAGTCGGGCAGCTACTCGATCAACGGGGTCGGCGAAGCGGCCTCGTCCTATTTCAACAAAGATGTGTTGAATCTGACGCTTCCCGAAGCGGCTTTTCTCGCAGGGATAATCCGTGGGCCGAGTCTCTATTCGCCTTACCGCGACCCTGAGCGAGCAAGGGCGCGACGCAATCAAGTGCTAGATTCCATGGCAGACGCGGGGCTGATTCCGCGCGACAAAGCCGATCAGGCGAAGGCGACCGAGTTGAAGATAGTGCCTAAGCGCAGCGCAGTAAACAGCGATGCGCCGTACTTTGTTGATTACTTGCAGCAGCAATTGTTGAACGAGTTTGCAACGCGCGACCTTTCGCGCCAGTCTTATCGCGTCTACACGACGGTTGACATGGATTTACAGCGCGCGGCTGACAAGGCAGTCAACGACACGCTCGCCAGCCTCGATCAAATATTCGCAAAGCGAAAGAAGAATCCCGTGCCGCCCGGCACTCTTCAGGCCGCGCTCGTCGCAATGAATCCGAAGACGGGCGAGATACTGGCGATGGTAGGCGGGCGCGATTACGGGCAGAGCCAGCTTAATCGAGCCGTTGACGCAAATCGCCAGCCGGGTTCTGTATTCAAGCCGATTGTCTATGCGACTGCGCTCAACACTGCATACGAAAAAGATCAAGCCGAAGATAAGATCACTGCCGGATCGGTATTTATGGACGCGCCGGAAACTTTTCTCTACGGTCGCGGGCAAACTTACTCGCCTGAGAACTTCGGCAAGACTTATTCGAACCGCAACGTCACTTTGCGCGACGCGCTGACTCATTCGTTGAACGTCGTTACAGTGCGAATAGCCGAGAAGGTAGGCTTCAACAGGATAGCGAGTATGGCTGAAAAGATGGGGCTTCCGCGACCGCAACCCTTCCCTGCCCTCGCGCTCGGAACGGCTGAGGCAACGCCGCTCGAAATCGCCACGGCCTATACGGCATTCGCAAACAGTGGGATGTTGACCCAGTCGCGCCCGATCAAACGACTGACCAACGCCGACGGCGTCTCGATAAACGAAACGAAGCCTCAACAGCGACAGGCGCTCAAACCTCAGATCAGTTTTCTGATGACGAACATCATGCAGGACGTGCTGAACAAAGGCACGGCGGCGCGCGCGCGTTCCATGGGTTTTACGGGAACGGCTGCGGGCAAAACGGGAACCTCGCGCGACGGGTGGTTCGCAGGCTATACGCCCAACCTGGTCTGCGTCGTGTGGGTAGGCTTTGACGACAACTCAGAGCTTGGGCTTGAAGGCTCGAAATCTGCGCTGCCCATCTGGGCGGCCTTTATGAAGCAGGCGCTCGCATTGCGCCCTGAACTTGGAGGCGACACCTTTCCCAAGGCTGATGGCATTGTAACCGCAGAGATTGATCCGACTACGGGGATGCTTGCGACCGACAGTTGCCCTGCGCGCAGGAATGAATATTTCATCGAAGGAACCGAGCCTCAGGAAAATTGCAATGAGCACACGGGCGAGCATCCCGAATCGTCGGGCATTCCTGGTTTTGATTGGCCCGAAGGCAAAGACATCACCGATAAAGCGAAGAAGGTTGTGCGCGATGCCGAAGCGACGATTGACGAAGCGCGCAGGCAGATCAAAAAAGCTGTAGGCAAACCCTAACCATTTCGTTCACCTCCTCGTATAAAAATTAAGTTTAAATAATTCATTCTCGACCGGCTTGCATTGTCAGAAGGAATAAAATCAGCGCGCTTCGGGATGTATTTTATTCGATGTTGATCTCTCTTTATGAATGGGTAAATATCTCAGGTCCTCCTTGGGGGTGCGGAACTACTTCGCGTCCCCTTTTTTGTCGCCGTTGACCGGAGAATCTTCCGAGAATAGAATTGTTGAGCCTGAAAAGGTGACTTATTCAAATCCAATTACTAATCGCACCACAGGAGGGCGAAATGATTAAGCAGATAGAAGAGATTTTAGGTGACGAAGCTGAAAGCTTGTTGACGTATCAGAGCAAGTCGATTCCAAAAGAGAAGTTGCACCTGCCCGGCCCTGACTTTCTTGATCGCACGGTAGCCGTGTCAGATCGTTCGCCGGTCGTGCTGCGCAACCTCGGAAGCCTGTTCAGTCACGGGCGGCTCGCTGGTACGGGCTATCTTTCAATCTTGCCTGTTGATCAAGGCATAGAGCATTCGGCAGGAGCGTCGTTCGCGCCGAACCCGGATTATTTCGACCCCGAAAACATACTTCGGCTGGCGTTCGAAGGCGGGTGCAATGCCGCTGCCACCACGCTCGGCGTGCTGGGTTCAGTCGCGCGCAAGTACGCCCACAAGATTCCGTTCATTTTGAAATTCAATCACAACGAATTCCTCTCCTACCCGAACAGTTTCGATCAGATTTTCTTCGCTTCGATGGATCAGGCGTTCGATCAGGGTTGCGTCGGCGTCGGCGCGACTATCTATTTCGGCTCCGAAGAATCGAAGCGACAGATTCAGGAAGTCACACAGGCTTTTGCCTACGCGCACGAGCTTGGAATGTTCACAGTGTTGTGGTGCTATCTTCGCAACAACGGGTTCAAGACGAAGGAAGGCGACTTTCACACTTCGGCCGACCTGACCGGGTCAGGCTAATCACCTTGGCGTCACCATCGAAGCCGACATCATCAAGCAGAAGTTGCCTGACAATAACGGCGGCTACAAGGCGATCACAAGCAAAGAAAATCCATACGGCAAGATCTCAAGAATGGTCTATACCGATTTGACCACGATCATCCGATTGACCTGACGCGCTATCAAGTGGCGAACTGTTATATGGGACGGGCGGGGCTGATCAACTCAGGCGGCGAGTCGGGCAAGAACGATATCGCAGCAGGCCGTTAGCACAGCGGTCATCAACAAACGCGCGGGCGGAACAGGATTGATCTCCGGGCGCAAAGCTTTTCAGAAGCCGATGAATGAAGGCGTGGAAATATTGAACGCGATTCAGGATGTCTATCTGGCGAAAGAAATGACCGTGGCCTGAAGAAAGATGTTTTGAAGTAATGATCGAAGACGCCGTACCCAAACCTACGATTCAGGATGTGCTCGAATTGCTAGGCCATTTACGTATCAGCGCGGCAGAGTTTCAAGAGCATATAGATGTTTACTTCGCGAATGCGGAGGGGTGGCAGAGCATCAAATCGCGCTTCGCATCATTTGAAGCGCGATTTGTTTCGCTCGAAGTGCGACTGGTGACAGCGCGCCCTGAACCGGACTGGCAAGACGACGAGTTGAATTACATGCTGGACGAGTTGCGCGAAGTCGGCGATGACTTCACAGAGATGCGCCAGGAGTTTTTGAGAGCCTTACAGGAAGCGCCGCAGCGAATTAATTGAATGCAAGTCCGTCACTACCAGCCGGTGTTCAGAGATCGAGTCTCATACATATACGATCTTTGATCGGTAATCCATTACTTGCTTCTCCCTCTCTTACTTCTCTTAGACCGACGCTCAACTCACTCTCTGTTAAAACAACAAAGCCCAGTCGTGCATAAAACGGCCCGTTCCAGACAACGTCCCGGAAAGTTGATAGCGTAATAGCTTTGTACCCTTTTTGTTTCGCCAATTCGCAAACTGCATGCATAAGCATGGTTCCGACGCCGCGTTTACCGTGTGATGGATGTACGGAAATCTCTTCTAAGTGCAGTAAGCCGTCTAAGGGCAAAGCGACTGCGAATCCAACGGGCGTATTATCTGAGTTGGAAGCTACCAAAACCATGCCCATTTCATACTGCTGATAAAGAAGTTCGTAAGAGATCGGATCATCTGTCGCAATGAAAGGATAATCCGTATTGATAAACAGTTCCCCTGCGGCGCGCTCAATGTCTTGCAGCAAAGGTAACTCTTCACGGTTTGCAGGGCGTATATTCATGACCTTCTGAATACAAGACTCAACCGCCTAACAGATATTGCATTGTCTCAAATCATCTTTCGTCACTTCACTTCTTTTATGTTAGCCGGTTTTGCGAACAACTTGTCGGGGACGATTTCAGTGATGCTGACCGAATCGAAGCTGACGCGTGCGCTCTGTTTGCCGTCGCGGTAGGAGTCCACAAGCGTCGGAAACAACACTCCGTCGAAATCAACCCATCGGTAATATCGCGATTCGTTATTATTAGTGCCTTCTTCGGTGACCTGCTTGTACTCTGTACTTAGCGGCAGCTTCGTGCGAGTGTCGAAGTGCAGCGTGGCCGCGCCGCCGTCTGCAAAATCCAGGCGCACGGCTTCGGAAAACTGGTTGCGCCACGGCTCGCGGCGACCAAGATAAACCAGCTTCACTCCTGATTGCGATGACGCCACGCGCAGCAAGTTGTCCAGATCATAACGCGCCCCCTGTTGGAATTGTTTGATCTGTTCATCCTTCTGCTCGCGTATCATCTTCTGCTTGGCGTCATAAACCCAGTTGGCGCTTTCAGAATTAGTTTGAATGAATTTGCTGTCGCCTTTGCCAAACTCTGTGCGCTCTCGACCGGGATAGGCGATGTAGTCTACGAAGGCAATCGGATTACCTGATAAGCCTTTCTCAAACGGAGTGTACTGGCCCCGGCTCGCCACTGTGCGGAATTTCAAATAAGCGTCGCCGCCCCTGGCTTTGACCGCTTCGCGAACGAGCGCAGCCGCTTTCGCCGGATCGTTCTCATCCTGTTCTTGAGCACTGATTGTCGCAGGCACTGAAACAAGTGCGATTAATAAGAGCGCTAACAACTTCAGCGATTTTATCAAGTGGCCTCCCGGTCTTCGGCAAAATAGTCATAATGATTATACCACCGCCGTTGTTATTTGAAGACGGGCATGGATTGACTACAGACATTGAAAAGGCGGCGCAGGTTTAATCTGCGCCGCCTTCGATTATATCAACTGTCAAACTCCGACTATGAATCGGTGGTCTTTATCTTCATCTCGCCTTCGATGAAATCCACCTCGAAACTATCGGCTTCTTTCCACCTGGTTGTCACCGGCAGCTTCACCAACTCGTCTATCGTGCGCTTGAGGAAGCGAGCGCCGTATTGCGGGCTGAATCCTTTTTCGACTAGATAATTGAGCGCGCCCTCGCTGACATCGATAATCTTGTCCTGTCGCTTCATCTGTCTGGTGAGGATGCTCAGATAAAGCTCGGCAATCTGTTTGACTTCGTCTTGAGTGAGCGGCGAAAAGACCACTATTTCGTCTATACGGTTGCGAAACTCAGGCGAGAATCTTTCTTCCGCAGCCTTGATGACCTCGCGGTTGATCTGCTTCACATCCGCAAGCGTCTTCGTTCCGAATCCAAGCGGCTTCATGTACTTTCTGAAATTATCTGAGCCGAGGTTCGACGTCATAATGATTATCGCATCCGACAGGTAAACCTTCTTGCCGCGCCCGTCTGTGATCCATCCTTCATCAAACGCTTGCAGGAACAGGTTGAGCAAATAAGGTGACGCCTTTTCAATCTCGTCGAGCAGCAAGACTGTATAAGGATTATCGCGCAATCGCTCGGTCAGAATTCCGCCGCGCTCGCTTCCGACTATTCCGCGAGGCATGCCGATCAGCTTTTCGACTGCGATAGTCCCGTCTTGATACTCGCTCATATCAATGCGAACCATCTTATCGTCGTCGCCGAACATGAACTCCGCGACTGCCTTCGCCAGCTCTGTCTTGCCGACGCCGGTCGGGCCTAGGAACAGCAACACGCCGTCCGGCTTGTAGAAGTTCTCTTTGAGCGGCCCCTTGTTGAGTCTTAGTCGTTGCGCTACAGCTTTGATCGCGTTCTTCTGTCCTATCACGCGCCCCGACAGCATGATTTCCATGTCGGCGAAGCGATCATTCGTGTCGCGGAAGATCATGTCGCGCGGGATACGCGATTCCTGGCTGATGACATCAATGATGTGCTCGCTTTTAACCTCCAGTTGCTCAGGCTGGTTGATCTCAACTTTGACCGAGGCCGTGTCCAGCCAGCCGATAACCTTGTCCGGCAGGTGAAGATTGCGAACGTATCGCGGTGCCATCTCAAGCGCTGTCTCGATGGCTTCATCGGAAATAGTGACTGAATAATTGCGTTCGAGGCGCGGGCGCACGCCGACGATGATCTTGCGCGTATCTTCAACGGAAGGCTCGTCAACTTTCACGAGTCGGAATCTGCGCGCCAATGCTTCGTCTTCGGCGATGTATTCTTTGTATTCAGTCATTGTTGTCGCGCCGACGATGCGAATCTCGCCGCGCGCGAGCGCAGATTTAAACATATTGGCCGCGTCGGAACTGGCTCCCAGAGCCGATCCTGCGCCAATGATGGTGTGCGCTTCGTCAATGAAGAGCACGAGGTTATCGCGCTCCTTGACTTCGTTTATTATGCCTTGAATGCGCTCTTCAAACATTCCGCGCAGCATCGTCCCCGCGACTATGCCCGACATTTGAAGCTGTACGACATGGGCATTGCGCAATCGCTGCGGGACGCTGTCGGGTTCCATCTCGATCTTGCGAGCCAACCCTTCGACGACGGCGGTCTTGCCTACGCCCGCTTCGCCTACAAGCATAGGCGAGTTTGCGCGTTCACGGTGGCAGAGAATTTCGATCATCTGTCGTATCTCTTCGTTGCGACCGATCACGGGCGGGAGTTTGTCTTGCCTTGCAAGCTTGTTAAGGCTCACGCCGAAATGTTTGAGATAAGGCGGAAGTTCGTAACGGCGGCGATACTTCTCTTCTTTCTCTTCGTGGCTGCGGACACGTGTTTGAATCTTCTGCATGACCATCTCGCGATCAGCGCCCAGACGACGCAACATCTCCACTGGAAAACTGTGAACATCTTTGAAGAGCGCGACAAATATGTCGTGAGACTCGATCAGACGCCTGCCGCGCTCGTGCGCGTGCTTGAGCGCGTTTGAGAGCAGCGTCCTCAAAGCCTCTGAAATCTTCATGCCTCGACCCAGATAATCGCGCTGGCTCAACTTGCTTTCGAGTTGCTGCAATACGGTTTGCGGATCGAGGTTGAGGCTCTGCATCACCTCGTTGAAGAACTGCCGCTCCACTTCGGCAATCGAGACAAAGACGTGTTCAGGCGCGAGTTGATTGTGGTCGCGCGAGCGGGCTTCTTCATAAGCCTTGCGAATCAGCCTGCGGCCACTTTCGGCGATCTTGTCTGTATAAATTTCTAAATCGATCATTATCTACTCAACTTCCGCTTCCGTGGGGGGAATCAGCGCTTCAGTGATCTATTGCGTGACGCATTCACAAATCATGCTATTAAAGTATATCACAAATGAAAACATACTCAAGAATCGCCTTTTTTGTGGCCCAAGTTGGCCTATGTAAAGCGTGAATCAACAGTACTGCGAGCTGTAGCGAGCGGTCTACGGTCAAGCCAAACCGCTCGCGGTACTGTTACAATCGACTCTTATACTCCGGTTTGACTCGTTTTCCTGTAATCGCTTATAGTCGGAACCGCAGTCAATATCACTCCATCGAGCCATAATTGGATGAATCAACTCGGAAAGTTCGTTGTTTATTACCCCAAGATCATCATCGCCGTAACGATTGCGGCAACAATCGGATACGCAGCCGCCATTGTGACGCGCGGCGTGAATTTCAACGGCTCGCCTGAAACTCTTGCGCGCAAAGACGCTACACTTCAATTCTTCAACGAAACGCGCAACATGTTTGGCGATGATCGAGTCATCATTGTCGCCCTGACCGTCGAAGACGTATTCACCACGAGCTTCATCGAAAAGCTCGACCGCATGACAAAGCGATTGGCCGAAGTCCGAGGCGTTGACGAAACGCAGAGTCTCACAAACGTCAAAGCCATCCGGTCATCCGGGAACGGCATCACCATCGAGCGACTCATTCCGGCAAACGCTTACAATGCGGCTCAACTTGCCAGGCTTAAAGAAGAGATCACGCGCGACCCGCTTTACGCGCGGCAGTACGTTTCAACGGACGGGCGAACGGCTGCTATCAATATCTTCCTCAAATCACTCGGAGAAGCCGAGTCGCGAGCCGTAGCCGAAGAGGTCGAGCGCGTTGCCAAAACGGAAGCCGGAGCCGACGAAGTTTTCCTTTCAGGCGTGCCCGTGATAGACGCGCGCGGCATTCGCAGCATGTTGCGCGATATGCTCGTCCTGTCGCCGCTTGCCGCCGTGTTGTGCTTCGTTATTTTCCTCGCGGCCTTTCGCAGTTTCTGGGGCGCTGCGCTGCCGATGGCCGCGCTCATAATCGGGCTTATCTGGACTATAGGAGTGATGACTCTGCTTGGTCGCCCGATCACTCTTGCGACATTATCGCTCCCCAATGTTTTGATGGCCGTCGGCAGCTCATACATATTCCACGTGCTGAACCAGTACCGCATCTCTATGTCCGCGCTTGGCGAAAATCCTGATAAGGAAAGTCAGAGGGCGATGTGGCTCGATGGCTTGAAGTTCATAAGCCCTGCCGTGATTGTTTCAGGCACGACGACGATGGCAGGCTTCGGCGCGCTTGCGTCAAGCTCCGTTCCAACCGTTCGCGACATGGGGATTTTTGAAACCCTCGGCGTGGCATTAATGCTTGCGCTCACGCTCGCTTTCGTGCCCGCCGTGCTCGCGTTGTTGCCGCCTCACGCATTAGGCCGCTCGCAAGAAAAAGATTATGCAGTCTGGCTTAACCGCTGGCTTCAAAACGTAACCGCGCTCATCCTGTTTCGCAAGCGAGCCGTTTTGATTACGACTCTCGCATTGACGATCATAATCGGCGCGGGTGCGGCGTGGCTCAAAGTCAACACTGACTACTTGAAAATATTTCCGCGCCAAAGCGAGACCGTGCAGGCGGCTGAAAAGCTTCACGAGCGATTGGCAGGCGCTGCGACGGTTCAGCTTGTCGTGAGCGGCTCGCCCGGCGCAGTGTATAGACCAGATTTCCTCGGCGGCGTAGAATCCCTCGAACAATTCGCTCTCAATCAATCAGGCGTTGACACGGCGATCTCTGTTACAGACATCGTCAAGCGATTGAACAGCGTGGTATCAAAGAAGTCCGCGACGCAAAGCGAAACGCTGCCGCAGGACGAACGACAACTTCGCGGTTTGTTCGATAACTACCTTTCGCAAGATGAATCCATCTATCGCCTGGTGAGCCGTGATTATTCGCGCGCGATCATCCTTCTCAGAACGAATCTTTTCGGCTCGAACGACTTGAAGGCGCTCACAAATAGAATTGATGAATGGTCGCGCGCGAACCTGCCCGGCGAGATGAAGGCTCAAGCGACAGGCTCAGTTGTCTTGCTCAATGACGCTTCGGATGCTGTTGCGGATTCGCAAACTTCGAGCCTTGCAATTGCGCTCGTGTCTATCTACTTGATGATGGTGATTCTCTTTCGCTCATTCGCCACAGGGTTGCTGGCCTTGATTCCGAACCTTGTGCCGATAGTGTGGTACTTCGGCTTTCTGGGGTGGACAGGCATCACGCTCGACATCACGACGAGCCTCATAGCAAGCGCTGCGCTCGGGCTTGCGGTTGACAACGCAGTACACATGATTCGCCGCTATCGCCAGTGCGTCAGCGAGCGAAAGCGCGCGTCAAACGGCGAGTATTCATCCGAAGATGAGGGCTGGGCCATGTGGCTTGCGATGCTCAGGACTGGCAAGCCTATGGTGCTTGCGAACGTGATGCTCATGGCCGCCTTTCTGATATTCATGTTATCTTCGTTTGTGCCTGTTCGCGTGGGCGGAATATTGTGGGCGGTGACGATATTCGCGTGTCTCGCCGCCGATCTAATTCTCCTTCCGGTTTTGATGAAGTTAAGACCTTTCGCGCGAGCGGCATTGCCTGACAGTGGAGGCAGCGATCAATCATCCGAACCGCAGTACGCCAATCTCGAAAAGGTCAACAAGTGAATGATAAAAACAATCGAATTCATGTCAGCGAGCAGCAGAGCGTTGTTGCTTGCTTGCGCGCTTTCAATCGCGCTTGCGGGATGCGATAAACCTGCTAACAATACCAACAAACCCGCATCGCAGAGCGCGCAACCTTCTGTTGATGTCGCGCAGCTTATAGAGCGATACCGCGCGCTCGATGACAGCCGCGACAGCACAATGAAGATACGCACAAAAATAGAAGGGTCGGACGGAGGGCCGCCTGAAGTTCAGATGAATATCTATCGCAAGCGCATGGCGGATGGCAGCAAAGTCATGCTCATAGAATTCACAGCCCCCGAGCAGGAGCGCGACCGCGATGCGATTGTTATAACCAACCCGCAGGGTGAAATCGAAGCCACTCGCTACATTCAAGCAAACGATAGCTTTGCCAGCGTCAAAGGCTCGGTCAACGAAGACTCGCTTTTCGGAATGACGCTGCAAGAGCTTGTAGACGGTCAGCCTGAAAAATACGATTTCAAATTTGTCGGTGAAGAGACGGTTGGCTCAACGCCCGTTTATAGAGTCGAAGGAACCCTCAAGCCGGGCGCTGACTCTAAGTTTTCACGCTTCGTGATGCTGCTCTCAAAAGAGAACTATGCCGCTGTGGTCTCGGAATTTTACGATAATCACAACGAGTTGATTCGGCGCTCGACCATAGATCGCATGGAGCAGATAGCCGGGCACTGGACTCGAATGCGGTGGACGGTAGACAATCTCGCGCGAAAAAAAAAGATCGTGTTTGAAACCCTTGAAGCGAAGTACGATCAGAATCTGAGCGATGCGCTCTTCACGCGCGAGCACTTGAAAAAGATAGCCGCAAAGTAAGATGAAGGGGTGAAAGGGTGAGGGGGTGAAAGAGTGTAGTCGTGATATAACATTTTCTCCTCACCCTTTCACCCTTTCACCCCTTCACCCCTTCATTCTGAAATTATGCCGACAGATGAGCTACTTGCCGTAGTTGGTCGCGCCGACGATTTGTATCGCCAGCGTGCGAGGCCCGGCTCTGTTAGAGAATCAGTGATGGTGCTTTCAGGGGCGCGCGGCGGCAACGAGCGATACGAAGTGCAATGGCGACTGGCGCGTGCGCTTTTCTTTCTCGGCCAGGAAGCAGATTCAAGCAGGGCCAAACGGCAACTCCATGCCGCAGGAGTCAACGCGGGCGAGCGCGCAGTCGGTTTAAGTCCTGAGCGAGTAGAAGGACATTTCTGGGTAGGCGTGAATCTTGCGATGTTCGCCGAAAGCAACGGCGGAATAAGAGGCGCGCGGGCGTTGCTGTGGGCGCGGTCGGAATTAAAACTTGCAGCGAAGGTGAACGAGAGCTATCACGACGCAGGCCCGTTGCGAGTGCTAGGTCGTATTGAGCACAAAGCGCCAAAACTGTTGGGAGGCAACCTGAAGCGTGGTCGTCAGTGCTTTGATCGCGCGCTTCAGATCGCGCCTCAAAACACAGTGACGTTGCTCTACGCGGCAGAGCTTGCGATTGATGAAGGCGACCACGACCGCGCCATATCTTTGCTCGAACAGATCATCCAGTCGCCAGTTGGTTTAGAATGGGAATTCGAGAATCGCCGTGATCGAGAGCTTGCGCGCGCGCTGCTTCAGAAACTGGGTCGCGCGTGACAGTCAGCAACAAAGGGGCGACTATATGCCAAACGTTTTCTATTTGATCGAGGAAAAGCAAGTCGAGGCGGACGCGACGGAAACCATTCTGCAAACTTCTCTGCGCGCGTCCATCCCGCATGCCCACGCTTGCGGAGGCACAGCCCGTTGCTCGACCTGTCGCGTGCTGATAGCCGAAGGGCTTGAGCATTGCACAATGCGCAACGACAAAGAGCAGAAGCTTGCCGAGCGATTGCACTTCAGCCCTGAGATTCGGCTGGCGTGTCAGACTACGATCAACGGCGACGTGAAGCTTCGTCGGCTGGTGATGGACGAAGAGGATATTGAACTGACAGATCAAATGTCTGCGGGCGCGATGCCCACGTCTGCCGGAGAAGAGAAAGAACTGGCTATACTGTTCTCAGACATTCGCGGGTTCACGCCCTTTGCAGAGCGTCTTCTTCCTTACGATGTCGTGCATGTTTTGAATCGTTATTACTATGAAGTAGGCGAAGCGATCATTCGCAACGGCGGTCACATAGATAATTATATGGGCGATGGGTTGCTTGCTCTGTTCGGAATGGATGATGCGGAGGGAGCGGCATTGCAGGCGATCAAAGCAGGGCTTGGAATGCTCGAAGCAGTAGAGCATCTCAAGCCTTATATGGAAGCGATCTACGGCAGAAGCTTTCAAATCGGCATAGGCGTTCACTACGGCGAGGTAGTGGTTGGCGCGATAGGCGCTGCGAATATGAAGAGAGTGACAGCCATAGGCGACGCCGTGAACTTAGCGAGCCGAATAGAGTCGGCGACCAAACAGGCGGGCGCGCATTTTCTGATTTCAGAAGACGCTTACGCCGAAGTGAAAGACGAAGTCCGCACAGGCAACACCATTCGAGTTACGCTCCCCGGCAAGAGCGGCGAATACCTGCTTTATGAAGTGACGGGGCTGAAAGTTCAGTGAACATAGAGAACGAGTTTCGCGCTAAACGCGAACGAGAATAAACAGCACGCCGTGTATTGATTTCCTGCTCGATATCGTAATCATAGCGAGAGACGACAATCCGGTTTCCCCGAAGTCGGTTCGATTCAACGAAAGACAACGCGAGTAATCTGCGTTATAATTTGCCGGATTCAATCCTTGATCGTCAGCTATCCCTCTTGGGTTTGGGTAAAAGGAGGCGCTTGATGTTTGAGCATGATCTCTTCATCAGTTACGCGCATCTCGATAATAAACCTCTTCACGACTCGCGTCATGGATGGATAGATCTATTTCACGAGAGGCTGGAGATCAGGCTGGGGCAGCTTCTCGGTAAGCCGCCTAGAATCTGGCGTGATCCCAAGCTCGATGGAAATGATTACTTTGGCGAAACACTGCTCAATAAACTCTCACAAGCCGCGATTATCGTCAGCGTCATCTCTCCGAGTTATCTAAATTCAGAGTGGTGCTTGAAGGAGCTTCAGGAATTTGACATACGGGCGGCTGCCAGCGGCGGCGTTCGCGTTGATGAAAAGTCAAGAATCTATAAAGTTCTCAAGACACCCGTCGAACGTGATGATCAGCCTCAAGAGTTGCAGGGCGTATTGGGTTACAAGTTCTTCGAGACCGATCAAGCGTCAAAGCGCTTTCGGGAATTCGGCCATGACGATGGGCCTGATCGCGATAAAAGATACTGGGAGAAACTGGAAGACCTCGCGCAAGATATCACGAAACTGATCAAGCGCCTGAACAACTCGGAACAACCGGAGGTCACACCTTCCGGCAAAACGATCTATATTGCCGAAACGACCTCCGACCTCAGCGAAGCGCGCGACCGCATCAGGCGGGAATTGCAACTCAACAGGCATCGCATCCTGCCTGACAGACCGTTATCGCATGACAGGCGGCTTCGTTACGAAGTGAACGGCTACGTTGCCGAAAGTCAGGTCTCAGTCCATCTGGTTGGGGCAGAATATGGAATCGTTCCCGAAGGCGAGGCGAAATCCATCGTTGAACTTCAGCGCGAGCTGGCAAGCGAACGCATCGGCGTTTCCAATTTCTCGCAAATCATCTGGATGCCGCAGGGGATCAGCGCAAGTGATAAGCGCCAGCAGGAATACATCAGCGAATTGAATAACCTGAACCTGCCCACTGAGTCTATAATTCGGCAATCCAAGCTCGAAGACCTGAAAACTCTCATTCACGAAAAACTGAACCCGCCCGACCCCTTACCTCAACTCCAAAAAGCAACCGGTGGCAATGGCAATCACAACCCCGCCTTGGTATGCATCATCTGCGATAAGCCGGATTACGAAGCAGTCGCGCCAATAGAGGATTATCTTTTCCAGCACGGTTTTGAGGCCTTCTCGTTTGCCAGTGTCGCTGATCCGAAGACGCGCAGGCAGTGTTTGCAGCAGTGTGATGCCGTGCTGACTTATTGCGGCAAGACGACCGACGGATGGCTGCAAATGAAGCGAATAGATTTGCTCAAACTCTCCGGCTCTCGGCGCAAGAAGCCCATGCTCGCCCAGGCCTTTTACCTCAGTGAGCCAAAAACCACTGGCAAGGAACGATTCAGAGTTCAGGACGCTTTAGTAATTCATAACTTCGGAGAATTTTCACCCGCTTTGTTGAACCCGTTCATCGAGAAGATCAAAAAAGCAAAGGGAGCACAGCAATGATTCAGGAAAGCATTGAAAAATTGGCCGACATTGAAACTCCGCCGAATCCCTTTCCCGGACTGCGGCCATTTGAGTTTCACGAGAGTTATCTATTCTTCGGTCGCGAGGACCAGAGCGAGCGGCTGATCGAGAAACTCAGCCGCACACGTTTCCTGGCCGTAGTCGGCACTTCAGGCAGCGGTAAGTCTTCGCTTGTGCGAGCCGGGCTGTTGCCTGCGCTGGTCGGCGGGATGATGAGCGAGGCAGGCTCGGCCTGGCGAGTCGTGCTGATGCGCCCCGGCAATGACTCAATCGGCAACATGGCCCGAATGCTTAATTCGCGCGACGCATTCGGCTCCGAAGAAGAGAATCGCAACCTGCAGATTGCCATTACCGAAGCGACTCTGCGGCGCGGCAATCTTGGCCTGGTAGAAGTCGTGCGCCAGATGAACATGCCGTCGAACGAAAACCTGATCGTCATCGCCGACCAGTTTGAAGAGTTGTTCAGAGTCGAGCCGGGCGCTGAGAAAAAAGACGCGGAGAATGACAAAGCCGCGTTCGTCAAATTGTTGCTCGAAGCTTCGCGCCAGCGTGAAGTAAACATTTACGTTGTGCTCACGATGCGCTCGGATTACCTGGGCGACTGCGCGCAGTTCTGGGACCTGCCCGAAGCAATCAACGAAGGCCAGTACCTTATCCCGCGTTTGACACTCGATCAGCGTCACGAAGCGATCACAGGCCCGGTTGAAGTGGGCGGCGCTCAGATCACGCCGCGCCTGGTGAATCGTTTGATCAATGATGTCGGAGATAATCCAGATCAATTGCCGATCCTTCAGCACGCGCTGATGCGCACTTGGGACAAATGGAAAGAAGAGAACAAACCAGGCGAGCCGGTTGATCTGCGCCATTACGAGGCGATTGGCGGGATGGCCGAAGCGCTGTCGAAGCATGCCGATGAAGCCTATAACGAGTTGTCTGAAGATTTGCGTAAGGTTGCGGAAAAAGTCTTCAAGTCGCTGACCGAGAAAGGCTCTGACAATCGCGAGATTCGTAACCAGATTTCAGTGGGCGAAATCTGCGCAGTAGTTGATGCCCAGGAGCCGGAAGTCATCGCCGTCATTGAATCGTTTCGCCGCCAGGGCCGATCTTTCCTGATGCCTCCTGTCGGCACGACGTTGACCGCCACTTCGCTGATTGACATCTCGCATGAAAGCTTAATCCGGGTCTGGAAGCAGTTAAGAGAGTGGGTAGCCGACGAGGCGCGATCCGCGCGCCAGTACCAGCGGCTGGCTGAAACGGCGATGCTTCATGAAAAAGGCGAAGAGGGGCTGTTGCGCGATCCGGGACTGCAACTGGCTTTGGATTGGCGCAAACAGAATAGACCGAACCCAGCCTGGGCGCGACGTTATCATCCCGGCTTGAGCAGCGATTTAGCAGGCCTGGATGCGAATCAAAAACAGATTGAACTGGAGAAGAGATTTAATAATGCTTTGCGGTTTCTCGACGACAGCGAGAAGCAGCGTACCGCGCAGCAATTGCTTGACGAAGAGCAAAAACACCGCGAATTAAATCAAGCTCAGACCCTGGCAGAAGAGCAAAGGCGACGGGCTGAGGCAGAAGCCAAATCAGCGCGTATGCTTCGCTGGGTTATAGCAGCCATGTTTGTGCTGGTAGTGTTTGCTGTTGGGGCGGCGGTCTTCGCAATGCAGCAAAAAAAGGTTGCCGAGCAAAAGACAAAAGAAGCTGAAGCTGCTGAAAAAATAGCCCTCGAACAGAAAGGAATCGCTCTTGAACAGAAAGGAATCGCCGAAGATGCTAAGCAAGACGCTCTTGAGAAGCAAGCAGCAGTTGAAGAAGCAAGTCGCTTAAAGGAAATTGCTCTGCTTGATGCAAAAGAGAAAAAGAAGATTGCCGACCAACAAAAGCAAGTGGCTGAGAAGGCAACCGCTTTTGCGGAACAACAAAGACAAGAAGCTGTGTCAGCAACGGCCTCTGCGATAGAGAAGGCGAAGACCGTCCGCCAATTACTCTATGTCTCAGACATGAACCTCGCGCAAAAAGCATTTAGCGAGAATGATCGAACGCGGGGAGAAGAGTTGCTAAACAGCTATATTCCAGTTGCCGACGCTTCGGACGATATACGCGAGTTTGATTGGTACTATCTCTGGCGGTCGAATCACACTGAATCGGCAACGCTGAAAGGGCACTCGGACCCTGTCGCATCGGTTTCATTCTCACCCGATGGCAAGACGCTCGCCAGCGCCAGCTTTGATACAACCATCAAGCTGTGGAATGTCAGCTCTCGCAGGCTGCTCAACTCTCTTAAAGGCCACTCGCATTCTGTCTTTTCGATTTCATTCTCACCCGACGGCAAGACGCTCGCCAGCGCCAGCGCTGATACGACCGTCAAGCTATGGGATGTCATCTCTGGCAAGCTGCTCAACACTCTTAAAGGCCACTCGGACTCTGTCTTATCGGTTTCATTCTCACCCGATGGCAAGCTGCTCGCCAGTAGCAGTGCTGATAAGACCGTCAAGCTGTGGGATATTAGCTCTGGCAAGCTGCTCAACATTCTTGAAGGTCACACGGACTATGTCGCATCGGTTTCATTCTCGCCCGATGGCAAGACGCTCGCCAGTGGCAGCGATGATAAGACCATCAAGCTGTGGGATGTCACCTCTGGCAGACTGCTCAACTCTTTTGAAGGCCACTCGGCCTATGTCGCATCAGTTTCATTCTCACCCGACGGCAAGCTGCTGGCCAGCGCCAGCTATGATACGACCGTCAAGCTGTGGGATGTCATCTCTAGCAAGCTGCTCAACACTCTTGAAGGCCATTCGGCCTATGTAAATTCGGTTTCATTTTCACCCGACGGTAAGCTGCTGGCCAGTGGCAGTGCTGATAAGACCATCAAGCTGTGGGACGTCACTTCTCGCAGGCTGCCCTACACTCTTGAAGGCCGCTCGGCCTCTGTCTCATCAGTTTCATTCTCACCCGATGGCAAGACGCTGGCCAGCACCAGCTTTGATAAGACCATCAAGCTGTGGGACGTCAGTTCTCGCAGTCTGCTCAACACTCTTGAAGGCCACTCGGCCTCTGTCAATTCGGTTTCGTTCTCACCCGACGGCAAGACGCTGGCCAGCGCCAGCGATGATATGACCGTCAAGCTGTGGGATGTCATCTCTGGCAAGCTGCTCAACACGCTTGAAGGCCACTCAGCCTATGTCAATTCGGTTTCGTTCTCACCCAACGGCAAGATGCTGGCCAGCGCCAGTTTTGATAGGACCATCAAGCTGTGGGATGTCACCTCTGGCAAGCTGCTCAACTCTTTTGAAGGCTACTCGTCTTATGTCTTATCGGTTTCGTTTTCACCCGATGGCAAGACGCTCGCCAGCGCCAGCGATGATACGACCATCAAACTATGGGATGTCACCTCTGGCAAACTGCTCAACACTCTTAAAGGCCACTCGGCCTCTGTCTTATCGGTTTCATTCTCGCCTGACGGTAAGCTGCTGGCCAGCGCCAGTGCTGATAAGACCATCAAGCTGTGGGATATTAGCTTTGGCAAGCTGCTCAACACTCTTAAAGGCCACTCGTCTTCTGTCTTTTCGATTTCATTCTCACCTGATGGCAAGACGCTCGCTAGTGCCAGCGCTGATAAGACCGTCAAGCTGTGGGATGCCATCTCTGGCAAGCTGCTCAACACTCTTCAAGGCCACTTGGACTCTGTCTTATGGGTTTCATTCTCGCCCGATGGCAAGACGCTCGCCAGTGGCAGTGCTGATAAGACCATCAAGCTGTGGGATATTAGTTCTGGTAGACTGCTCAACATTCTTGAAGGCCACTCGGCCTATGTCAATTCGGTTTCATTCTCACCCGACGGCAAGACGCTCGCCAGTGCCAGCCTTGATGCGACCATCAGGCTGTTTTTTGCAGCAGCAGAGCGAGAAGTCGCTGCGCAAAACGACAGGTGAGCGGCTTCATCATTCCGGCCAATCGCCCAGAGCTTTGCGAGTCTGCACGAGTTGCCCCAGGTGATAGGTGTTGTGGTCTGCCGCGAGCAGTATTTCGCGCAAGTATGTGCGCCCTTCGCCGTGCGGTATCTTCGCCGTTAAATCAATCTCTGTGTTTTCGGCCAGTCGGATCAGTTCTTCGAGGTCGTCAAAGAAATCTTTCACGGAAGCTGACCACATCTCGTCTGTCACGCTTTCTACTTTTGCGGGCCAGTATCCTGCGGGGAATTCGGGCGACTTCCACGATTCGTCAATCGTGTAGAGCAGGATATCTTCCTGCGCGATTCTGAGATGCTCAAGCTCTTCCCAAACAGAGTGCAGCCCTTCTGCCGGGCGGGTGTTTCGAAGCTCAGGCTTGACATCGGCCAGCGCTTTTTCCGCCGAAACGTGAGCGTGCCCGCCGCGCAACAATTCAACCAGATTTTCTCTCAACGCAGAGTCGTTCATAATCCACCTCCGTTAATCTTCGCCTTTATCACCAAGCTGCTTTGGAGTCAGAAACCATAACAACTTCCCTTGACCATCTTCGACATCTTCCCAACGATCAACCTGAAACTCTATCGCGGCCAGCGCAGCCGTAGTCATTCGCTCGTGCGCGCCGCTCAAGCGATAGACTAACTCTTCAAAGCCGGGATTATGGCCGACCATCAAAACGCATGAACTCTCATCAGGCAATCGCCGGACTATGCGCAGTAACTCAGGTGTTGAAGCATCGTAGATACCCTGGTCGAATTGAAGGCTCGCAGCAAAACCGCCCGATTTGATTGCTGCCTCAGCCGTAGCTTTAGCGCGAGCGGCGGGCGAACTGACTATCAGATCAGGCACGGGGCCGCGATCCTTTAACGCTCGGCCCATGCGCGGAGCGTCGCGTTTGCCTCGATCAGCAAGCGGGCGATCAAAATCGCTCAACGAAGAATCATCCCAACTCGATTTGGCATGGCGCAGCAGCAATAATGTTTTCACCGTCACAACCTCCTTTTTGAAAACTTCAATTATATGTTAATTGAAATCGAAGGTTTGCGCTCGCCTGTCACGGAGACTAATGTAAAATAAAGCTTATGACTGACCTGACAGGCAACACATTCTTTGACGGACCGGCGGGCCAAATCGAGGCGATACTGAAAGAGCCTGCTACAAATGTGACTCGCGCGGCAATTGTTTGCCATCCTCACCCGCTTTTTGGCGGGACTATGCATAACAAAGTTGTCTATCGCATAGCGCGCGCGTTTCAAGATGCAGGCTTCGCCGTTCTGAGATTCAACTTTCGCGGCACGGGTCGAAGCCAGGGTCAGCACGATCAGGGGCGCGGCGAGCAGGAAGACCTGCGCGCGGCTATCAAGTTCATGGAGCAAAAATATGCGGGCGCTGAAATCTGGCTCGCGGGGTTTTCATTCGGTTCACACGTCATGCTGCGCGTAGCTTGCAACGACCCTTCGATTCGCGCGATTGTCGCAGCCGGAGCGCCCGTATCGAAATACGATTTCAGCGACTTAATCAATTGCGATAAGCCCAAGTTGTTTGTTCAAGGCGCGCTCGACGAGTTCGGATCAAGAGAAGATTTAGAGCGGCTGGTCGCAAGCTTGGGTGAGCCTAAGAGCTTGAAGATAATCGAAGGCGCGGATCATTTTTTCGAGGGACATCTGCCGGAACTCGCGCAGGCAGTTTCAGACTTCATCGCTTCGGTTATTCAGACGCAGTAAACATATTTCTTTATTCTATGGTCAGCATCAACTCGACTTCAGCCGGATTGGTTGCGGCGAGCTTGGCCGTTTCGAGCGAAATCTTTCCCGCCTGCAGCATCTCGACCAGATGCTGATCGAAAGTCTGCATTCCAATCTCGCGGCTCTTCTGAATGTACTGCTGAATGTCCGAGGTCTTTTCCGCGTGGCGTATGCACTCTTCTATGCTTCGCGTGACGAGCATGACTTCGGCTGCGGGCAATCTTCCGCTGCCGTTGCAGCTTGGAATCAATCGCAGGCTGACGACCGCCATCAGGTTTTGCGCAATTCGCGTTCGCACGACAGGGTGCTCTTCTACTGGATAAAAACTTAGCAACCGATGAATCGTGCGTTGAGCGTCGGGCGTGTGAATAGTCGAGATGACGAGGTGGCCGGTCTCTGCCGCTTTCAAAGCTATGTCTACCGTTTCGCGGTCGCGCATCTCTCCGACAACGATCACATCAGGGTCTTGTCTCATGGCCGCGTGCAGCGCTTCTTTGAAGCTGCCCGTGTCGGTTCCGACTTCGCGTTGAGAGATGACGGCAGTCTTGTTCTTGAACAGGAATTCGATAGGCTCTTCTATGGTTATGATGTGAGCTTTGCGTGTGCTGTTGATGTGTTCGATGATGGAAGCGATAGTCGTTGATTTGCCGTTGCCCGTCGCGCCCGAAGCCAGAACAAGCCCGCGCCTGAGATTGGCAATCCGCTCCATCACTTTCGGCAGATGAAGATCCTCGAAGGTCTTTATCTCAAGCGGGACGACGCGCAAGACCGCGCCATACATTCCGCGTTGCTTGTAGACGTTCGCGCGAAACCGCCCTATTTCCGGCATCTCGTAAGAGACATCGAACTCGTTTTCATTCGAGAAGCGCCGTTCAAATCGGTCTTCACCCGCCAGAGCGCTGACAATTATTTTCATCTCTTCAGAGGTGAGCGGGTGATACTTGACCTGTGTTAGATGGCCGTTGATGCGAAAGAGTGGGTGTTCGCCGACTTGAAGATGCACATCCGAAGCTTTGTTGTGCACAGCCAGAGTCAGGAACTGGGTAAGAGTTTCCGGCTTCATTGTTACCCTCTAAAAATCAAAACCCCGCCCGGCTTGCGCCGTAGCGAGGGCAATATTTCAAACTGGCGCAAGCGTACTACAGAACACCTGTGCGTTCAATACTAATTTCAAACACATTAAAATTCGAGATGTAACATGTTTGTATCCATCTGCGGCATGCTTGCGCAATGATTACGCAATCAATTATCGTTTTTAATTGAGCACGCAAATCAATCCAAAGCGAGCATTCAACGTTCTAGCCCGAATTTAATGGAGTAGAACTATGAAAACAGTTAAACAAGTATCTATGTTAATAGCTACGCTCGCGCTTCTGTTGACGCCGGATGCCAACCTTGCCTGCTGTGGCGGCACCCAGGGTTCTCCCGACGCCTACGTCTCGGCTTCCGATGTATTTATTTGCGAAGTTGTTGAAGTATTCCAACCGCCGCCTGAAATGACGCATAACAGCGATGGTTCGGTAAGCGTTTCTGGAAGTACAAAGCCCGGCTTTGTCAGACTATCGGTCGAAAAGTCTTATAAAGGAGATCAGGGAACAGAAGTTCAGCTCCCGCTCGATAGAACTTCTGGTGGGTACTGGTTTGAGGTTGGGGAAGAGTATCTTATTTACGCAGATCGCGAAGATGGAAAGTTGCGCACCGGTAAATGCATGAGAACGCGCTCTCTTTCAAAAGCATCTTCGGACATAAAGTACCTGGAAGCTATACAGCGGGATGAGCCTCAAGCAACTATTTACGGATATGTGCTGAAAGAGTTCTTTGATCAAGATGGCAAGATGGGCTTGCAGACTCCGTTCGAGGAATTCATGGTAATCGCAAAGAGCGAAGACTTGCATGTTGAGGTGCTCGCAGAGAAAAGCGGTGAATACGAAATCGCTTTGCCGCCCGGTAAGTATGAAGTGTGGGTCGAACGAGTAGGAGTGATCGTCAGCAGGTCTACTGAGGCAGTAACGCTCAAAGACCACGAAGGCAACCAGAAGAATCCGGTCGTGCGATTAAATTGATAATTTCAAAGCAATGCAAAATCAAAACATAGTCAAAACAACGAAGCTCGTAGTTATATTCATCGCGGCAATGATTTGCTCTTACCTGCCGGGCCGACAGACTCGCGCAAGCGTCGAGCAAGATCAACCTCGAAAGCAATTGGAATTCGTAGGCATTACCGCGCCGTTTGAAACGCGAGCGGGGGTTGACGACGGGGCCGCGTTCGCCGTGCAATTCATAGGCAGCACGCACGGCAGCCTCGAACCCTGTGGCTGAAAGCCCCCCCGGATGGGGGGACTGGCACGGCGTGTCAGCTACGAGAAACTGTTCAGGAAAAACCTCGCCCAGGTGCCTTTGCTCATCGTAGAAAGCGGCGACTTTCTGACCGATGAGCGCAACGCGCACGGCGAGCTGCGCTCTGATGTGTCCACGAAAGACGAATGGATAATGAAAGCCTATGACCAGTTTCCGGTTGACGTAATCAATATCTCATCGCGCGACCTCCGCTATATATCGCGCTTGCTTCAGAAAAAGCGAGGCGGCTGACAAGGCCAGAACTCAACTCATGTTGAAGCGGTTAGTGTCGGCCAATATAACAAGCAATTCGCCTGATAAAATCGCGCCTCAGCCATTCGTCATTCGAGAGATTCCCGGCAGGCAATCGGGGAAGCCTGTTCGAGTCGCTTTCGTAGGATTGACCGAAACGCGAGTGACTGCGCCACGCGGATTCAAGTTCACTGATGTGCTTGAAACGGCGCGGCGTATCGTGCCGGAAGTGAGAAAACGCGCGGATGTTGTGATCGCAATTGCCTACTTCAAGAGCGAAGACGCACAGCGTTTGGCAAGTGAAGTGCCTGGCATTGACGCTATCATCACGGGCAACAGTCAGAGCGATGGTTCATTCTTTACCCCTCCGTTGACCGTAGGAAAGACGCTGATCGTGTTCACTACATACGAGACGAGGATGATGGGCGAACTGCTATTTTATCGAGACGCGCAAGGAAATTTTTCCGTAAGGACGCGTTACATCTCGCTCGACACAGAGGTTCCGGACGACCCGGCTGCTTTACAGGTCGTCAATGCGGCGCGCGAAGCTGAAGAGGGGCATGCGAGAAAAATCGAAGACTCTATTGTTGAGCTGGCTGGAAAGCTCTCGCAGGCGCAAGCCCGCAGGCGAATCCGCACTCGCTTATACTTCATCATCTGCTTGCGCTCAGTGTCACATGGCTCAATACGTTAAATGGTCAAACAGTAAGCACGCGCACGCGACAGACGCTCTGGTGTCGAAACAGTTTGAATTTGAAGTCAGTTGCTTGAGTTGTCACGCGACTGCTCAACCAAAAATGAACGCCGCAGAGATGACAAAGATGCAACAGGTGCAGTGCGAGCAGTGTCACGGCCCCGGCGGCGATCACGCGGCAAAACCCGGCAAAGGTTACGGTCGCATCGCGAACATTCAAGCGGCTTGCTCTGCTTGCCACACGCCGGACACAAGCCCGAACTTTGATGCTCAAACAGCATGGGAAAAGATCAAGCACTGAAAAGAAAAGTGAGCGACGCAAGCCGGAAGTGCTTGCGAAAGGGCAATCGAGAATATTTTTTAGTATGAGGAGAAAGTTAATGCGGAAAACATATACATTCATTGCTGTTTTAATCTTCCTTTGTGTGAGCGCCTGTGCGGGCAGCAACACTGAAACCAGCGCGGCGAGCAACTCAAACAGCGAAGCGCAGAACAATTCAGATCGCGGGCAGACCACTTTGCAGTTAGATGGCGGAACAGTGGCGGTCGATTACGGGCGTCCCAATCTCAGCGGGCGAAATCTCGAAAAGCTGATACAGCCGGGGCAAGAGTGGCGAATGGGATCAAACACGGCCACAACCTTGACTACAACAATGGATTTGAAGTTCGGCGATAAAGTAGTGCCGAAGGGAAAATACGTTCTTAAAGCCAAACCTGTGAGCGCGCAGGACTGGATGCTGCTGATCCAAAAAGAGGACAGCTCAACCGTAGCCGAAGTGCCTATGAAGCTGGAAAAAGTAGATTCGTCTACAGAGCTTATGACTATTGAACTCACGCAAAGCAGCAATGTAGGCAAGTTCAAGTTGCTCTGGGGAAACTTGGCTCTTTCGACAGAGTTACGGAAAGCCTGAAGAGAATAATGAATAATGAATGATGAACGATGAACTAATTCAAAGCCTTTACTTATTCATCATTCATCATTCATCGTTCATCATTCTCTTGGATGTGCATCTCGCGCAGTTTGAACTTCTGCACCTTGCCTGATGCGGTCATCGGAAATGTTTCAACAAATCGAATGTGGCGCGGGATTTTGAATCTGGCTATTCGGCCATCGCAGAACTCGCGTATCTCTTCCGGCGTTGCCTCCTCGCCTGAGTTCAGTCGTATCGCAGCCGCTACTTCTTCGCCTAATCTTTTATCAGGCACGCCGTAGACGTAAACGTCTGCGATCTTCGGATGCGTTCGCAGCAAATCTTCAATCTCTTTCGGCGCGACGTTTTCGCCCCCGCGAATTATCAACTCTTTCAGCCGCCCCGTGATTCGCACGTATCCATCCATATCCATCGTCGCCTGATCGCCTGTATGCAGCCATCCGTCACTGTCAATCGCATCACCTGTCGCTTGCGGATTGTTGTAGTAGCCTTTCATTACGTTATAGCCGCGACAGCACAATTCACCTGCCTCGCCCGGCGCGCAGGGGCTGCCTGTCACTGGGTCTGCGATCTTCACTTCCATTTCGGGCATCACTCGACCGACGGTTTGCGTTCGCAACTCGACGCTGTCTGTGCGCGGCGTGAGCGTGATTCCCGGCGAGGCTTCCGTCAATCCGTAAGCGATGGTCAGTTCCGTAAGGTTCATCCGCTCTATCGCTTTTCGCATCAGCGGCTCCGGGCAGAGCGCGCCCGCCATTATGCCCGTCCTCAAACTCGAAAGATCGAAAGAGTGATAATCCAACTGCTCAAGCTCTGCCAAGAACATGGTCGGCACGCCGTAGACGGCAGTGCACTTCTCTTTCTCGATGTATTGAAGCGCGCGAAGCGCATCGAACGATTCGAGCGGAACGAGCGCTGCGGCGTGAGTGTACGCGCCCAACACGCCGATCACGCAGCCGAAACAGTGAAACAGAGGAACGGGCAGGCAGAGCTTGTCGTCGGGCGTGAGCGCGATGCCTTCTGCCAGCCAGTAGCCGTTGTTTACTATGTTGCGATGCGTGAGCATTACGCCTTTGGGAAACCCCGTTGTCCCCGACGTGTATTGCATGTTGATAACGTCATCAAGGTCCTGGCTGGCAGCACACGCGTCGAGTTGTTCATCGGTGATCTTCTCTGAACGCGCGAGCAGCGAGTCGTAGCGTATCATCCCGCCCGGATGATCATCGCCTATGTAGATCACATTGCGCAGGGAAGAAAGCTTGGCCGAATGAAGCGAGCCTTCTTCCGCAGTCTGAAGTTCAGGCAGAATCTCATAGATGGTCTTCACATAATCAACATCGCGGAAGCCCGCAACGGTAATGAGCGTATTCGCTTCGGATTGTTTGAGCAGGTATTCAAGCTCGCCTGCGCGCAGTGATGTATTGACGGTGACGAGTATCGCGCCTATCTTTGCGAGCGCGAATTGAAGCACTACCCATTCGGGAACGTTCGGTGCCCAGAGCGCCACGCGGTCGCCGCGCTGTACACGGACATCTAGCAGGCCTTTCGATATTTGCCGCGCCAGCCATTCAAGCTGGCTGAAGTCGTAACGGAGCGCGCGGTTGGGATAGATGAGCGCTTCTTTCTGCGGATAATCTCTCGCAAGCAAAGCCAGCAACTCGCCCATCTTCACATCGCGGTAAGCGCGAGGTCTCTCGAAAGCTTCTCCGGTTGCCATGCTTCCTCCTCAGGAGAAATGATGAATTATGAATGATGATCGATGAATGGCAGAATCGGATCAGTTCATCGATCATCATTCATAATTCATCATTCTCTTCACTCTTCGTCTTCGGGCAATGCGCCGAAGTATCTGAGCCATGTGTTCACGTCGCCAGTTTCATCTTGCTCGCCGTCTTCGAGCGAGGGCTTTGAAGCAAGCGCTTGTTCAAGCTGCTTTCTGAATTCGCCTGATCGAATAACTTTCGCTCCGTATGAGCGCACGATGAACGCGAGATTGCGGTCAGACGTAACTACGGTCAGCCCGCGCGGATTAGGCAATGATTCGACTATGTGCTCGATTCGCGCATCTGCATCTGAGCCTTTTTCCGCGTAAAAGATTTTCACCCCACGATGAGCCGATGCTTCAGGCATCAATCTGTCCGGCTCGCCATCAAAGACAACTGTTACGCGCGCTTTTTTCGCGAAGGCGAATGCAGCAAGTTGCTCGACAAGCCTCCGTCGCGCGTTCGGCTTGTCGCGATGCCATCCGGGCGTCTGCCCCATCACGTTGTTGCCGTCAACAATGTAAGCCATCAGTCTGCTTTAAACTCTCGCCTGCGAGCCAATTTTAGTCCTATTCGTTTTGGATTGGAAGCGCTGCGATTGCCATATAAAAGCGAAAGGCGTTTCCTCAATTAAAGGAAACGCCTTGTTCACGCCATCAATCGTTTATGTTTGATTTAAGGGCGACGGCCTCCGTTGTTGACGGGTTGAGGTCTCTCCCTGCCGCTGTCGGACCATCTGCCGCGCTCACCCGGGTCGAATCGTGGAGGAGGCTCGGACGGGCGAGGAGTGACACCGCCGCCGCCGCCGCCAGAGTGTCCACCACCGCCTGAATGTCCGCCGCCACTGCCCGGATATCCGCCGTGATTGCCACCACCGTTATTGCCTCCGCTCGTGCCGCCTCCGCCATTGCCGTAGCCATAGCCATTACCTTGCCGCGGCCTGTACGAATAATAAAACGGATTGCATACAGCGTAGTCCCATCCGTAAGGCGAAGAGAAGCCATTGCTGAACGGCAGGAACGTGTAACAGCCGCACCGCGAATCACGAATCCAAACATTCGACACAAACCCGAATAGCGCGCTGCGGTTTATGTTGCGATTTGAGAGATTGCGATTTACAGCGATCAGAGATTGCGCGCGATCTTTGCTCCAACGGTCAAAGTTATCAGTATCCTTTTTGTCGTATGACGCGATGGCGAGCATGCCGTTATCGAAAACCGCTTTCTTACCTCCTTTGATGACTGTCTTCCCGTAGGCGATTTTCCCTTTGCGCACGGCAGCCTCGGCCCTTCCGTCAGCAGCGACGTTAAAGCGATAGAGCCCTTTGCTAATAATCGAAAACTCAGTTTTAGGAGTCGCGACTGTCATCGGGTCTTCAATAACCGAAGCTTCGATAAGGGCCGCGCCTTCGAGAATTTCTATCTTGAATTTGTTTACAGAGGTATCCGATAAAATGAACTCGCTGTTTTCAGCAAGACGAAGATAGCAACCCGGTGTGAGCAGTATCTCAGCGTGACTGTTCGCGCCGGTCTTAACCGTGTCGCCTTCGCGAATCTCGTCGCCTGACGTAAGCTTCGACCAGGCAGCCTTGTCGCGCATATAGCTTACATCGCCTTCGACTATGTTAATTACGCCTGCTTTTGCCGAGACAACATACATGCTTTGTTCATCGGGCGGAATCGGCTTTCGATCTTGCGCGATGGCAGAGCCAGCGGCAAACAGAATAATAAGTGTCGCCAGAGTTATTTTGATAATCCTCATACAAACTCCTTTTGCAAAGCCTTATCTTTGCGCTTCATCCTCGTTGCTGGCAATGATGCGGCTTCGACCGGGCCGCATTGTGAAATAGTGTTGATCTCAACACCCCATCTGACGTGATTATACTCTGTTTGACAGCAAGAGCAAGAAAAGATGAAGGAGGGGAAGATGGCTTTATTGCTCGCCTTTCCATTCCCCCTTCCCTTGCCATCAAAGCCGCGAGCATCTAGCATGCATGCTTCCGACAGCGGAGCATGTCAAACCCGATGGCAGTAAACGAAAAAACTATCGAAACTCTCATCGAAGCAGTTCGTAAGGTCAGCGTCTCGCTCGACCTCGACGAAGTGCTCGATACGATATTTCATTCGATCAAAGAATTGCTTGATTATTCGGCTGCGGTCATCAGCCTCATTGACCCGAACAGTCACGCGCTGTTGGAATCGAAAACTTACGGCTACCCCCCGCACTCAATAGAAGACGATTTTCTAGCGTCAGGCAGCGGCATCATCGGATGGGTAATCAAGAACGGACGCGGAGAGATCGTCAACGATGTCAAGAGCGACACGCGCTATGTTAAAGCTCGCGCAGAGACTCGCTCCGAGATAGCTGCTCCGATAATTCGCGCAGACGGTCAGGTCATAGGCGTCATCAACATCGAAGCCGATGTGATTAACGGCTACGACGAACGCGACCTTGAATTGCTCACCATGTTCGCATCGCTCGCGTCGTCGGCCATAGACCACACGATGCTGCACCGCGAAGTGATACGCCAGCGCAGAGTCGAAAGCGAACTTGAGCTTGCTCGCAAAGTGGTCGAGGGACTCCTGCCTCGCGCTTTTCCCGTTATCGAAGGCTTTGACATTTACGGCACGACGATACCCATGCGCGAAGTCGGCGGTGATTATCTCGATTTGATCGTCTCCCTATCAGACCGGCTGGGCGTGCTGGTGGCGGACGTTTCGGGCAAGGGGTTGGCCGCCGCGCTCATAATGGTCACGTTCCGCGCTTACTTTCACGCAACGGTAATTAACGAACTTGCGATGCGAGTGGTGATGGCGCGCGTCAATCGGCTCGTCCACGAAGCAACGAATGGCGACCGCTTCATCACAACCTTTTACGGATTGATCGATCCCGAAAACAAGCGACTGCTTTACATCAACGCGGGTCACAATCCGCCGCTGCTGTTGCACGCAGACGGCACGAGCGAATTGCTCGCGCACAGCGGTCTGCCTCTGGGCATATTCGAGGACTCGCGATATTCGGAATCGGTTGTTGCTTTCCACTCAGGCGATGTGCTCGTGCTTTACACGGATGGGGTGGTCGAAGCGAGGAATGCGGACGATGAAGAGTTCGAGTTGCGGCGCTTGGAAGAAGTCGTGAGGATGGCTGAAGACCGCCGCGCTTATGAGATCGCTCAGGCAATCATCAACGCCGTACACGAGCATTCGTTTGATGTGGACGGCCCCGGAGACGACCTCACAGTTTTAATTATCAAAGTGGCATAATCACCGCCACACGGCTCTATATCGTTCAAGCTATTCTGCGCGATTGACCGAACAGGGCTTTGCGTTTGGTCTTATCGGCATACATCGCGCGATCTGCGGCCAGCAGCAACTCGTCCAGAGTATTTCCGTCTGTGCCGAAGCAGGCCCAGCCTACGCTCAAGCCTACGAACTGCTTCGAGTTTGATAGTACGAAATCGTGCCTATCGAGCGCCCTCTGAATTCGCAGCGCCGCCTCTTGAACTTCTTCCTCTCCCGCTTGAAGCACGGCGACGAATTCGTCGCCCGCGTACCGGCTTATGAAATCCGAAGAGCGGATTTGCGAGAGCAATATAGCAGACAACTCTTTCAGCAATTGATCGCCCGCTTGATGGCCCAGCTTGTCGTTCACCGCTTTGAACCCATCCATGTCCATCATCAACACTGAAAACGTATCCCGGTGTCGCCGCGCGCGATCCGCCTCTTCTTCAAATCGGTAGCGCAAAGCTCTCGCATTCGGCAGACCTGTTAGCAAATCCGTGAGCGCGCTTGTCTCAGTCCGCTCGTGATGCATGGCGTTGGCTATCGCATCCGAGGCCAGCTTTGCGACCGCCTCCATCAATCTCAAATGATCCGCCGTATACGAACTCAACTCCGCAGAATAGAGCGCCAGCGCGCCCAACACGGTCCCGTCTTTCGTCAAAGGAACGACCATCGCGGTGTTGTACTTTTCGCCCGGCTCCAGATTCATTGCGTCGAAGTCGAGCATCGGATTGCAGTTGTGCATCGGGTGGCGATTGGCCACGACCCAGCCAGCGATGCCCGCGCCCGAAGGTATACGCTTGCCCCGGAATTGCTCGACGTTGCGACCTGTGATGTGCGCGGCCTCCACTTCCGTAGAGTCCTGCTTCACTAGATAAAGCACGCAGGTCGTGTAGTTCACTATGTCATGCAACCTCGAAGAGAAGACCGCAAACGTGTCGCGCAGGTTGAGGCTTGTCCCTATCGTCTGAGCGATGTCGTAGAGCGTGATTACTTCGCGGTGCGCGCTGCGTATGCTCTCAAAGACCAGAGGCCCGGTTTCGTACCTGACCTGACGGTCGGCCCCTTGAGATTTGCGAGGCTCGGCTGTGTGCGGCTCTACCTGCAGCGAGCGTATTTCTGCTTCAAACTCATCCAGGTGATCCAGGAACACGCCCACGATGTTCGGGTCGAAGAAAGTCCCGCTGCCTTCTTTCAACACGGCGACGGCTTCTTCGCGCGTCATGGCCTTGCGGTACTGGCGCTCTTCGCGCATCGAGTCGAACGAATCGGAGATCGTCATTATTCTTGCGGTGATCGGTATCTCGTCTCCGCGCAGCCGGTCGGGATAACCGCGACCGTCCCATCTTTCGTGGTGATGGCGCACGACAGGCACCACTGGATACGGGAACCCGACCCGCTCAAGTATTTCGGCTCCGACAATCGTGTGAACCTTCATCCGGTCGAATTCGGCAGGCGTGAGCGGGCCGGGCTTGTTGAGAATGTAGTCGGGCACGGCGAGCTTTCCTATGTCGTGCAGTAAAGCTCCCGCCTTGAGCGCTTCTATCTCAGGCTCGGAAAGTCCGAAGAGTCGAGCAAGCCCTGTCGCGTAAATCTGCACGCGATGAACATGGTCGTGAGTCACTTCGTCCTTAGCGTCAATGGCTATCGCAAGCGCCTCGATTGTCCTGAGGTGCAGGTCGGCCATTTGCTCTGCGTGACGGTTCGAGGTCTCTACTTTATCGAGATAGACTTTGTAGGTGAAGTAAGTGATCGCCAGTATCGGAATGGAGATGATGAAGGCGTAAAACGATATTACTGTTATCAGCTTGACGATCAGGCACGCCGTCAACGTGCTTGCAAAGTAGGAAAGAGAGGTCAGAAGGAACGAACTCTTCCATATTGTTGCGATGCTGCGCCCGTTTGTAAATACGGCCCACGCGCTCGTCAATACTGAATTCAATGCGAAATGAATCACCGCCAGCAACAATGCTGCAAGCACCAGTTTTAGAAGGTCAGCCGCCAATCCTTTCAAGTCACCGAATACGTAAGTCAAGACTGTGCTTGAGACGAAAACCGAGAGGCTCATCACGGCAGTGTTGTACCAGAGCGCCTTCCGCTTATTCTTGTGTTGAAGTGAGCAAATTGCAGCATCGGCTCCGGCCAGAACTACTGAGGCCGGTGTTCCAAATAGAAATACCGAGATGAATATGAAAGTATCGGATAATGTGACACTGCTCGACGATTTCGGAACGCCAAGATCAATGCGGGAAACGAGCATTATGGTGACGCAGCTCAAAAGCACCCACTCGAAATTCAGGGAGCCGAGCGCAAGCATTCCTGCCGAATACGCGAGCGTCATAAGCCCGACAACGGATACCGTCGTGAGGAAAATGTCCGGTATTCTTACTTTCTCTTTAATGCTCGCTCCCTTCATAAAGCGTCCTTAACCAAGTTCATAAAGATAGAAATCCGATTTGTTATGGCGAAGCGTGTACCACACTTTCGTCTGGCAGCTAAATCACTTATCTGCAATCGCATCCAAATCAAGCGTGAAATAGGGGTTGCTGGTTTTGAGGAAAAAAGCATCACATTGAATGACTGCCTTCGGTCAAATTGCCATTGTGATATAAAACCGGAGCGCACGGCTTTACGTATAAGGTAGGTGTGAGTTATAAATTAGTGAAGCGTGTTGGCCCTCTGCAAAGTAAAGGTTTTAAGAAGACAGTGTACCAAAAGAAGTTTTCGATTATAGCGATAATCGCGGTAGCAGCCATAGCAGTTGTAGTGACGAAAATCGTTCTCGGCAACTCAAGCTCTCCGAAAAAGATTGCTCCTGCAGCCGTTTATCCCAAAGCGCACGAAGCCCGGCCTGACGACAAAAGCGCAGAGGTCACGGCGACCTTGCCTTTATTTCATCGCCTCGATGAAAACTATATGCGCGGGTCGCAGATTGCGCACGGCGGCATAGAAACGCTTGTGCGACTTGGCACAAAGACCATAGTTGACCTCCGCTCGATCTACGACCACACGGACGAGATAGGCATAGCGGCAGAGCGCGCGGGCATTCGATATTACTGGTTGCCGATGAGCGTTTGGAACCCGCCGACCGACGCGCAGGCGAAAGAATTCATTTCAGTCGTGACGGATAAATCGAAAGGCCCTTTTTTCGTCTTCTGTTTTGACGGCGTGAACCGCACGGGAGGGATGAGCGCCATATATCGAGTCGTGCAGTATAAATGGACCGTCGAACAGGCGCTTAAAGAGATGGACGAGATGGGGTTCAATCCTTACTACTACACCCTGCGAAGCTACGTCTGGACTTACGCTCGCAAGTTTCAGCCTTCGGCAGTTCCCCCTAACGCTCGACGTTTAAGCCCGGATGAGATGTGAGCCGCGCAAAAAGCGGGCGGCTCAAAAAAAGCGAGAAGGAAATGAGGGTGATTTCCCTCTCGCTTTGTGGGGTTGTGGGGGCTAGACCGATTGTCTCTGAATCCCAAAGCGCAAACGTTCAGGCGGGCATTCATCTATCCGCCCGAAGCTCTCCGCCGAGCACAGACTGACCGTTCTCACATGTCACCTTCATCAGCCGAGGGGCCGTAGATCGAAGGCACAGGTATATCGTTGAGCCGCAAGTAAACGCCTAGTTGCGCGCGATGGTGAATGCTGTGGCTCATGACAAAGCCCCGAATCACGGCAATTTTAGGCATCGTCAATATCTCTTTTCCGCCTGATAGCAGCGTCCAGGGCTTTGCGAGTTCTTCGTCGCTCGCTGTTTCGATTGCGGCTCGCGCTGCGGCGACGCCTTTGTCGAATATCTCAATGATTTCACCTCGCGAATTCGCTTTCGGCTCTTCATAAGCCGGACCGTCCGCCGGAGCAATATCCAGAGAATCCTGCTTGATCGTATCTGCGGTCCAGCCGGGCATAGTGGCAAGATGTATTGCCAAAGCTCCCAGCAGCATAGATTTTTCGTGAGGCTTGAAATCGAATTTATCCTCTGGGATTCGTTCGAGAGTCCTGCGCGTATTCGCCATCTCCTGATCGAATTCCGGCAACAATGCTTCGCTTATAGACATCGTTCCTCCAGGTAATCGAGCCGGTCTGTAACAGTCTGACCGCTTAATGGAAAGGGGAAATCAAAATAGCCTCGCTGATTCTGCGTGTGAATCAGCAATCCAACCGAGGCTATGGCTTCCGTGTGTAGATGACTTCGACAGCTTTGAATTCGTTAGGGCTGCCGACTTCGTCATAGATTTCAAAGACGTGTTTGTCTTTGCTGATAACGCGCGTGACGTACTTCACGGGCTTGTCGCGCTCTCCGATCATGCAATCGTCCATTTTGCCGAACAGAGTCATCACCTTGTTAGACGGATCGAACTTGCCTTCGCCCGTGTACATCGCCGTTCCCATACTGTCGAGGTAGGACACTACATATTTCTTTTTGTAGTTATCGAACCCAAGGTAGTTGATGCTCTTGTAAGGCATGCCCATCGCCTGGCCCGAAGCTTCTTCGAGAAGGAATCGCCCTTCCAAAACCCATTTAACTTCAGCAGAGCCTTTCGTTTCGGTTGGAGGTTTGCCGGGTCCTTCCCACCACATTCGTGTGACTGTATCCCATTTGCCCACGAATTGTTCAAGGAGTTTATGGCCTTCGCCCGGAGTGGCGACTTCCATCCATCTCTTCATCATCTCTTGCATATCAGCGGCAGGCTTCGCATCGTTATTGGCCTTGTCTTGCGCGTCTGTTCGACCGATGCTCAAAGCCAGCGCGCCTGCTACTGCAATCGCAAAAAGCAACATTCGCAGTTTCATGTTTTTCATCCTTTCATCTTAGGCTGGTAAGAATAGCTATCGGAACGCTTCGCGCATTCCGATAGCGCGGCGGCCAACTCTCAAGCATTGTGCGCAGCTTCAGATTCATCGGCCTTCTTTCCGAAGATTTCTTTCGCGGCCTCGTTAAGCTCCTCAAGCGATACATCCCTGACGTGAGTGCAAAAACTCCAACTGTGGCCGAAGGGGTCTGTCACAGTGCCCCAACGATCACCCCAGAACATATCTGTGACGGGGAAGACAGATGTAGCGCCTGCCTCTACGGCTCTTGCGAACGACGCATCCGCATCTTCAACATACAGGTTGAATTTAACAGCGCTGCCGGATGACGCGCACGCGCCCATTTCTGGAAACTCATCATTGATAAACAAGATGCTGTTGCCGATCTTGATCTCCGCATGCGTGATCTTGCTGCCATCAGGCGTAGTGTGGCGGCCACGCTCTTCTGCCCGAGCGCGCTCTTGTAAAAATCTATCGCTTTAGCCGCATCGCTCACAGTGATTGAAGGGGTTACAGTGTGAAATCCATCGGGGATGGGTTTGACTTCTGTTGTCATATTTACTCTCTCCTTTGCTGTTGGAAATCTTAAGCTTGCCGAGCACTCAGGCAAGATGTCCTTATTAGACCCATAAATGAAAACATCGAGTTTGCGCCTGTACGTTCAACAGGCTTCGATCTAGCCGTGTAAGGCAGCGACGCGCTTACTAATTTCTTCCGGCGATACGTCTTCTATGTGCGTTGCGACATGCCATTGATGACCGAAGGGGTCGGCGAAACTGCCAGACCGGTCGCCGTAGAACTGGTCTGCCACGGGCTTTAGCACTTGCGCGCCAACAGCGATGGCCGACCGGCAATCGTATCTACATCTTCGACGTAGATCATCATGGTGACGGGTGTGCCGCCGAGCGATTGCGGGCTCATGTAGCCCATCTCCGGCATCTCGTCGGCAAGCATGATAGGTGAATTGCCGATCTTGATTTCGGCGTGGCCTATCTTTCCGCCCGGAGCTTCCATCCGAAACAGCTCTGTTGCTCCAAATGCCTGTTCGTAAAACTCTATGGCTTTGGCCGCATCACTGACGATCAGGTACGGCGTCACAGTGTGGTAGCCTTCCGGCGTATAGTTCACTTTGCTTGTCATAGATCACTCTCCTTATGTTTTTTAAGTTTGTGCCTGCTTCGAGAGCAGGGCTTAATCATCGAATGTCCATCGAGTCGCGGTGCCGGTAAATTCGTCAGCGCCTTCTATGAAGGCGAATGCCACAGCAGGCCGAACTAAATAAACAGGCTCCGCAAAACCTTCCATGTCCCATCGGTATTTCGCGCTGTATAGATCGGCAAATTTCAGGCGCGACGTTTGATCTGTAATCTCTTTGACCGTGCCTTCAACGATAATCGCGTCGTTTACGGTCGCCCCGTCAGCAACTTCTGCGCTGATAACACAACTTGGATTCGCAGCCAGATTGCGAGCTTTGCGCGACCGACGCCCCGTGTTAGAATAACCCGTCTTCCAGCCAGATGCCCCACACAGGCATGCAGTGCGGACGCCCATCCGGTCGCGTAGTCGCAAGCCAATAGTTGTGCGCTTTCATCAGACGCTCAGTCGCCCAACTCCACTCCAGCAATCCCTTGCCGCTGTTCGCGTCAGATATTCCATAGCCGGGCATTAAGGGCGGCTTGCCTTCGGCTTCGCGCTTCTTTTCTGTTTCGCCACGTGATGTTCTCCAGCGCCGATCAATCATCCGCGCACGCAAGACAACCGCCAGATGTTGATTTGATTCCAGTCGTGGAAACACTCCAACTGCTGTCTGCCCTCGCGCAGTTCATTTTTCCGCCGCCGCTCAATCAGTGTTGATACTTACGAATAACGCCTATGACTATGCCCTGAATGCTGACGCGTTCAGCGGGTTTGATTAAGATTGGCTTGTAGGCTGGATTGGCCGGTTCCAGCCTGATCTGGTTAATTCTCGATAGAAACGTTTGACCGTAGCATCGCTCCCGTCAACAAGCGCGACTACTGTTTGCCCGTTTTCAGCCGTCTGGCGAGATCGACTATCAGAAAATCGCCGTCGCGAATATGCTCGTCTATCATGGAATCTCCGCGCACGCGGAGCGCGTATGTGCGGCCACGACCGAGCAGGTTGTGTTTATGCTTATGATTTCGTTGCTCAAAATCGCTTCGATTGGATGGCCCGCGGCGACAACGTCCAAAAGCGGTATCTCGCAAGCCTGCTCGGCTGATTCCGCTCTACGATCTCGATGCCGCGACTGACATTCGGTATGCGACGTATCAAGCCATCGCGTTCGAGAGCAGAGAGCAGTTGATGAACCGTCGCGGGCGAACTGAGTCCGAGATGCCCTCGGATTTCAGCAATCGTCGGAGCATAGCCGTGTGTTTCCGCGAAGCGACAAATATAGTTATAGACTTCACGCTGCCCAGGTTCAGTTAGCACCATAACCAGTTTCTCCCTGCTGCATCAGCCAGGCGACATTGTAGCCAAGCGTGTAGACATTGCCTGTGATGGTGACGACCTCAAGTCGGCCACGGCCTCGCCGCGTTTGAATGCGCCCTATTTCGCAGCCGTTTTGCAAAACACGGTCGTGCCTGCACCAGCCGCCGAAGGTTCTGATTTTCTGTCCCGGTTCTATCCGCACATTGGCCTGGATAGCTTGGTGAAGCGTCATGAAAAGACCTCTCCGAACGGTTTTAGCCTGCTTATTAGGGGGAATGAAAATCTGCCGAAAGAATACGAAAATAACCGAAAATTGTCAAGTAAAATCTTTGTTAAGATAGCAGGTTTTTTTGAAGAGAACTATCAATGAAAGAATCACTTTCAAATTCATTGATCAGTTACTCCAGGCCCGGTTGCCCAGGCTGTCCAGCCGTCATAGACGAAAGACTGGCAGCTACATCTATTTGCTCTGAGGTCGATCGTCATAGCGCCTTTTACGCTTGCGGGCCAGACGAAGGCGCGATTCCCAATTGAATCCTGACAGATGATAAAGGTGATATGCTGCCCGGCTCGCGCATT
>CAVSDJ010000001.1:172500-628941 GCA_963726785.1 Blastocatellia bacterium | reverse complement strand
CTGGCCTTCCGGTCAGGGCTTCGGTCGGACGTGCGGTCGTACACCGCCCCGACCAGAGTGATCTGACGATCAACGGGGAGACCGGGGCGGGCGGGGTCAGCGCCTCTCCGGGTCTCCCCGGCGCACTCCCCCGTACTTCCGGGGTCCTTCATCGGAGAGACAGGATGCAGAGGACGTGGTTGGTGAGCTTTAGGCTGCGCCGTGGGGGGTCGTGTGGGCGGAATTTCGAGCAGCGGGCCAGCGACATAGCCACGGTCACAGACTCATTGGCGTCGCGGCGGGCCCAAAAAAGCTCGCGGTTGCCCGCCTGAGCAAGTGCCGCCCGACTCGCTGCGTGTAGCAAGCCAGATCTGCCCCTCGTGTCGATCGCGCGCGCCTGCACGCGCCTGGGATGCGGATGACCGTCCGCGTCCTGGGCTTACCCGGCGCGGCGGGCAGCCGCCGTCAGCCGATCTTCTCCGCCAGCTCGACGATGATCCCCGCCGGCCCGCGCACGTAGCAGAGCCAGTAGCTGTTCTCGTAGTTCACCAACTCGCGACCAGCTCGCCGCCATGCCCTCGCAGACCGGCGAGGGACGCCTCGATGTCTCAACGGCGAAGAGGATGTGGCGAATACCCGGGGCATTGGCTGGCGCCGACCCGTCATCGCGGTCGTATGCGGGCGCGCGGTACTTGGCTAGCTCCACCTTGCCGTTGCCATCTGGGGTCCGCAGTATCACGACGTCGGCCCACACGCCCTCGAGCCCGTTGATGCGGTCGACCAGGCCGCCCTCGACGGACGCCTCACCCTCAACTTCGAGAACGAGCGCGGCGAAGAAGGCCGTCGCGGCCGCGAGGTCGTCGACGACGATGCCGATGTGCTCCAGGCGCAGGACGGTCATAAACGTCGTCTCCTGGTCGTGGGCCGCGTCGTTCACGGCCGTTCATGTGATGAGCGGAGCCGCACGTTCTCGACACCGAACACCCGTTGAGCTCCGGATTGTGCTGAGGATGTGCCGTGCACCACCGACGTTGTGATCATCGGCGCAGGCGCCGCCGGCGTGATGTGTGCCCTGACCGCCGCCGCACGCGCCGGCAGGTGATGCTGATCGACCACTCCAACAAGGCGGGCAAGAAGATCCTCATGTCCGGCGGTGGCCGTTGCAACTCACCCACATGTACACCCACCCGGCCAACTTCTTCTCCCAGAACCCACACTTCTGCAAGTCGGCCCTGGCTCGCTACACCCCTGGGGCTTCATCGCCATGGTCAGCAAGCACGGCGTGCGTTACCACGAGAAGAAGCTGGGCCAGTTGTTCTGCGACAACAAGTCTAAGGACATCGTCAACATGCTCCTGGAGGAATGCCGGCAAATCGGCGTCGAGTGCAGATGAACACCTCGGTGCAGCAGCGGTCAGCTCCAACGGCCGGAGCTTCCGCGAGAACAGCCTCATACCCATAGCGGCCCGGCGATCCCTACAGATCTCCTCGTTCGGGCACCCGGGCGATGCAGCGACGATCAACCTGTTGCCCGACCAGCTCTCGCGGCCGACATCGAACGCGGTGCGTGGCTATCGCCACAGGCCATTGCCAATGTTTACTTCGTCGCTCCGCGGTTTGGCCTGGCAGAAGCTGCAGGCGCAGGAGACTTAATAGGCGAGGCGACCCGGCTGAGTGCCGGGCCGCCTCTCCGTGCTCTTGGTCTACTCGTTTCTACGTCAGGTCACGCTCCTGAATAGACGTTCTTGTTCCACGCGCATGCGGTGGGTCCGGCAGCCTTCGTCGCTGACGTGCAGACCATGACCGTCATCGAACTGAGCATGCTCTTCGAGAAGCCCTGGTTGTTGAGATAGATCGGACTCGGGCGGTCCTGGCTGCCGGTGCGGCATTTCACAGCCTTCTCCCCACCGTTTCGCGCCTGCGATCGATGCAGAGGGCCCGGGGACGCTGGTGCTGACGGTCAAGTAGCCGAACTTCAACTGTGTCCAGATACACCCCACGGGGTGCAGGGCGACGATCTTCGACTGGTCGTTGTCACGGATATACGCTCGGCGGACAAGGACCTTGGCCAGCGAGCTGCCGTTGTACCAGTTGACATAGCCGAACGCATAGGCGTCCCCGTCGGCGCTCGTGAAGTCGAAGTGCCCGACTCCCTTGTAATGCCAGTTCGTGCGGGCGGCGGTCGCCGTGCCGTCATCGGGCGGGTTGTCGTACCCGATTCCGTCGTTCAGCGAGGTGCTGGTGATCTCCGGACCCGCCGTCCACGACGACTTGCCGCCTGTGGTGGTGACCTTGGCCGTTGTTACATCCAGACCGGCCTGTGAGACCAGGCTGGCCGAAGCGAAGTGGCAGAGGACGCCATCATCGGAGTAGTAGTACTCCGACGTGTTGAGCCAACGCACGAGCTGCCGCTCGCCCGTCACCGCCTTGAACTGCTGATCTACGAGCGCGCGCTCACTCGGCGCAACACCGTTGTAGACGTTCGTCGCATTCGGATCCGTACCGGCCGCCTGCATCGTCGACACTACGGCCTGAGCTTCGGCAGCGGTGTTGATGATGTGATCCGCGCCACCGAGGTTCCAGCTCGTCGGATAGTCCGTGACGTTGAGTTCTTGGACGGCTGGAGAGACGTGGCCGACGTCGTCGTAGGCGTTGACAAAGAGGACGTACCGGCCTCTCTGGGGGGTGGGGAGAGTGTAGTTCAGGGGGCCGAAGTCATTGCTGGTGATGTCGGTGTTCGGGTTCGTCCAGTCGGCAATGGGGGTGACGCTGTTGTCCGGGTTTTTGAGGTAGATGTGCACGCGCCGGACGCCGCTGTTTCTGGTCGCCAGCGAGGAGTTGTTGCCGTCGGAGACGTAGATGCCCAACGTGGGGTTGACGGGTACGGCGTTGGGGGTGATGGCGGTGCCTGACAGGTTGATTGTCGGCTTGTCGCGGTCGACCCTGAGGAAGAAGCCCACGCCGTGACCGGCGTTGCCGGCGATGTCTGTTGCGTAGGTCCGCAGGCCGATGACGCCGTTTTGTGAGGAGAGATCCAGCGGTTGGTTGACCGCGTACCCGCTCACCGTGCAGGGCGCTGAGCGGGTGCCCGTGCACCCATTGACCCCGACGCCCAGGATCCAGTCATCGACAGTGCCCGCCAGGTTGGTCGGCGAGCTCGGGACCACGCGTGCAATGCCGATCGACTTCAGTCCGAGACCGAGTCGCCCGCGAAGGCCTTGAACGTGTAGCTGCCTTGGGCCGACACCCACTTTTTGGTGCCCCAGTTCAGGCCGTACTCGTTGACCTGCGTGGGAACCGGCAAGTTCGGCGAGAAGTCCCGCAGTTCCACGCCCCATGGCGGGGTGCCGTCGCCGAGCTTGATGTTGATGCCGTTGAAGCCCGCCCAAGCGATCGACGGACGTACCGCCGCACCCCAGCAGCAATCCTCATAGAGACCCATGACAAACGAGTTCATGTGGTCAGGCGCCGTAGCGGTGACGGTGAGGTTGTCGTTCAGCCTGTCGTCATAGACGTTCACGACCGGGCCGTTCCAGCGACTGCCGTAGGCAATGCCCGCGTACATGTGCGTGCCCGAGCTATGGACCCACACGCCATCCATCCACGCGCTCTTGACCATCACGTAGTTAGGCACGCTGTAGACCCACTGCGTGCGCGAGTCGTTGTCATAGGCCTGATTGAGAGACTGGATCCACAAGCCGCCGCCACCTCGGGGACGGGTCATTGCAGTACACCGACATCGCCTGACCCCAAGACTGGGTGTACCAACCGTAGTTGGTGGCACAGGAGGGGTTGAAGTCAGCAGGCCCGAAGACCTCTGAGATATCGGGATCGACCATGATCGGGTACTTGACGTCCTGGCCGCGATGCGAAACGTCGACCACGAGCCTGTCGCCGTCTAGGCGGTAAGACGCCGGACCGAGACACCGTCGGCGTCGGCGGCCAGCGGCGGGTGATCGTGTCGATGACCGCCCCGTTCTTGACGATCTCGACCCCGACTGTCGTGGTCTTGGCCGTCTGGCCGACCGGTTTTCGTATTTTCCGACATGAACACCTGTTTGCCCATCCCTGAGTGAGTCGCGCGATATACATCGCACATCCCGCCAGAGCCAAGATGCTCTTCTATCAGGTACTTGTCGGCCAGGCTCTTGCCTACAAGCTCGTGCGTCTGCTTTCGCAAAGCTTCGCCGCACTTCGCGCATTGAATATCGGAAGATGAAACTTCGCCGCCACAACGAAGACAGGTACTCATATCATTCCTTTCACATGAACTCCGTCAAATTGTACTTCCTGATCTTGCTATAGAGTCTGGGCCTGTATATCCCCAGAGCCGTAGCGGCTGCCTGCTTGTTCCCCTTCGTGCGCTTGAGCGTCTGGTAGATGACTTCGCGCTCGATGTCTTCAAGCTTCATCTCAGGCGGAACATAAAATTCAGTGGTGCTGCCGCCGCTGCTCGGTTGAGGCGCTTCTGTCGCCTTGAAAGGCAGATCGCTCGCTTCGATGTTCTCGCCTTTCGAGAGCAGGATAGCGCGTTCGAGCGCAGACTCAAGCTCGCGCACATTACCCGGCCAGTGATAGTTGTACATCGTTGAAGTGGCCCCCTGAGAAAAAGCCTGCGCGCGCTTGTTGTACTTTTCAGCGAACGTCTTGAGAAAATGATCGGCCAGCAATTGAATATCTTCGGCGCGGTCGCGCAACGGCGGAACCTCTATCGTGATCGTCGAGATGCGATAATAGAGGTCTTCGCGCAGCAGCCCGCTTCGCACGGCTTCGGGCGGATTTCGATTTGTTGAACAAATAAGCCGGAAATCTACTTCGACCGGCCTTTCACTGCCGAGCCTGTAGAATACTCGCTCTTGAAGCGCGCGCAAAAGTTTCGGCTGAAGCTCAAGCGGCATCTCTGCAATCTCGTCCAGCAACAGCGAACCGCCGTTGGCTCGCGCGATCAGTCCTTCTTTATCGCGAGCCGCGCCCGTGAACGCGCCCTTTGTGTGACCGAACAATTCCGATTCGATCAACTCTTTAGGCAGCGCAGCGCAGTTGACTTTCACAAACGGCCCTTTCGCTCTGTGCGAGTTATAGTGAACCGCGTTTGCGATCAGCTCTTTGCCTGTGCCGGATTCACCAACGATCAAGATGTTCGCATCGCTTTTGGCTACGGCTTCAATCATCTCGAATATGTTCTGCATCTGCTTCGAGCGACCGACTATGTCGCTATAAGTCGTTCGCTGCTGGAGCGTGCGACGCAACGTGTCGCTTTCTTCGATGAGAGTCTTGCGTTCCAGCGCGCGCTCGATCAGCAATTGCAGCGCGTCAAACTCAAACGGCTTTTCGACGAAATGAAACGCTCCGGCTTTTGTCGCTTCGACAGCGTTGGAAACGGAGCCGTACCCGCTGATGATAATAACCTCAACCGATGATCGTTTCTCTTTCAGCTTTTTGAGCACTTCGGTGCCGGGCATATCGGGAAGCTGGAGATCGCAAAGCACCAGATCGAAATCTCCGTTATCGAACAGCGCTAATCCTTCTTCGCCGTTCTTGGCTGTTGATATGGTGAATCCCGCGTGCGCAAGATTTAATCTGAGCGCATCCAGTATCGGTTCCTCGTCGTCAATAACAAGTATATTGCCTCGTCTTTTCACTGAGCTTCTCCTCTGCGGATTCTAGCTAAATATTCAATAAGAGTGTTGATTCCACTCAACATTTTCTCGACGGCTTGTCGTTCATCGCCTTCGGGCAATTTTTTCGTGAGAAATGTTGCATAGAGTTTCAGCGCGCCGATATGATTTTTGATCTCGTGCCACTGCTTTCGATAAATGACCGCGTCGCCTTCTTCGTGGTTACTGCCGTTGTTACGCGCAACTAAAGGCGAGATTGTGAGCGCAAACCCGTAAAACTCTTCATCGCACTTCAAGCTTTCAAGCTTGATAACTAATGGGCTATTACCATTCTCCAATTGCGATTCGTTGTAATAATCTCCTTGCCTGCGCGCTTCGTTCATATGGTAAGTCAACCATCGGGTTATTTCCGAGTCTTGCCCGAAAACCTCTGCGAAGTGCTTATGCTTGACAGGCGAACAAGGGATTACATCGCTCGACGCGCTCGAAGTGACAGCTTGAACTCTGCCAGCCGCATCGCATATCACCAGTGTCTCACCATCTACGCGCGGCCCATCAGCCATAATATTTGCACTCATAAATTCCTTCCCGGTTGACGCTTGCCGTCCTGCAAATTATTTTTCAAAGTTTCGACGATGAATCCGGGGAGGGCAATTCATCAATCAACTCAAACATTTGAATAAGAACGATAATCCTGCTTCCAATCTGCCCTCTGCTAACGTACCGAGTCCATATCCAGATTGTTTTGGGCCGCAGTAATGTTATAAAGCTCTGGGCGAATCGGCTTCCAATTGCTCTTCACAATTCGTTAAGGGCAACCCTTGTGCCATCTGGAAGTGTCAAATTGCTTAGCATTCAAGTATTATTGCAATTCTGTTGAAATAAAACCAGACGCTTTCGCCTCGACCTGCGACTTAAATGCATACAACATGAGGTCATTGCCTTTACGATAATAGGGATGGCTGTGAGAGTTGGTTTCCATATCGAATGTTGATAGAATGCATTTGAGGCGCTTAGTGCAAATAGGAAAATCAATGATGAACTCTGCCAAGCGCGTATTGTTAGTAGATGACTTTGAGGACAGCCGGTTTTCACTGTCGAAGTTATTAGAAATCGAAGGATACGAAGTCATAGAGGCGGGCGACGGCGCTCAGGCAATTGAGCTTGCGCTCGCCGACAAACCTGACCTGATCCTGATGGATTTATCATTGCCAATCATTGACGGCCTGAGCGCGACCAGACAGATAAGACAGAATGAAGAGATGAAAAGCGTGCCGATCATAGCATTGACCGCACACGATCTGGTTGATTTTCAGACCAAGGCTATGGACGCTGGATGCACAGACTATGCAACCAAGCCTGTAGACTTCAATGCATTGATTGTACTGATGTCAAAGTATCTGCCCGCGTAATGAATTTAATTCCGGTCGGCTAACAACATAATCTCAGCGCCAGTCATCCAACCTTTCACTTTATGCCCGCGCAAACTTGTAGAGTCCATCGGCTCGACGTAAAATTGATTTAGTGCTTGAACAGGAGATGTGCAATGAGATTTAGGATAGTGTTAATAGCTTTCACGCTGGCGCTTGTGTGCGCGACAGCTTTCGCTCAACAAACAAAGCCAGCCGGACAACCTGACATTGATGAAATCATCCGGCGATTCGCCGCCGCCGAAAGCACAAACAAGGCTGCCAGAAACAATTATACTTTCACTCAAGACGTAGATACTATGACGCTTGGAGAGGCCAATTCGGTCACGGGTCGTTTTCATCGCATATCGGACATTGTCTACGATGATATGGGCAATAGAATTGAGAAGATCACTTTTTTCCCTTCCCGACGATGACAATTTCAGTCTCGGAAGAGATGCAGGATCTGGCCGGCGTGCAGCCTTTCGCGCTGGGCACGGAAGATTTGCCCAAATACCTACTGACATACACAGGCAAAGAGAAGATAGATGAGCTTGATACCTACGTATTCGATGTAAAGCCGAAAGAGATTCGCAAAGGAGAGCGCTATCTGCAAGGGCGCATCTGGGTTGACGATCAAGACCTGCAAATTGTGAAAGTGGCGGGCCAAGGCGTGCCGGAAGAGGAACATAACAATTTCCGCGCTTTGAAAGTTATCGCGAAAATATTGACGGGCGGTACTGGTTTCCGACTTATGTTTTCGCGGACGATGTGCTGGAATTCAAGAACGGCCGCATTTCACGTGCGCTTTAACGTCCGCTATACGAATTATAGGAAGTTCTCAGGTCGAATCAGAATCACCGACGAGGGCGAAGCGGCAACTGAAGATGAAGTGAAAAACGCAGATAAAAATAAACCAGCGCCTACTCCTGTTAAACCGCCTGAGCAACCGCAACCGAAAAAGCGACCTTAGGCCATTGGTGATTGTTTGACTTCCCAATACAGAGATAGAGATTCATAATCTTTATCTCTGTATTTCAAATGACCGCAAGTTTCAATAAGTTTCAATAATGAAAACTACTCGGCATCTTTTTGTCGCAATCACGCCTTTGCTGCTGACGACGCTTCTTTCGTCAGCAGAGGGCGTTCAGACCACTGCGCTTGCTCCTGGCGAAATTATAAAGCGCGCAGCCGCGAATGAAGAGAAGATTCAGGCTGCCGAAGTAAATTATTTTTACCGCCAGAACATACTCGTACAGATTTTCGGAGATAACAACAGCATCAAAGACCAGCTTCATCGCGTCTCAGAGATGACCTATGATGATCTGGGCAATCGTGTTGAAAAGATAATCGAATACCCTTCTTCACGGTTGACTGTGGCGCTCGGAGTGCTACAGGTTGATTTCAAAAATCTGCTCGGCGTAAACCCTTTCTTTTTGACGACGCAATCGCTTTCTTCTTACTCTACCAAATTCATCAAGCAGGAAAAGATTGATGATCTCAACACGTATTTCTTTGAAGTCGAACCGGCTGACCCGAAAGCCGTGACGAAGCCAAGGGAAAGAGGCGAGCATCTGTTTGCAGGGAAGATATCGATCGACGATCAGGATTTTCAGATTGTAAAGATGGAAGGGCGCGCGTTGACAGCCAAAGACGAACGCTCGAAGTTCCCGAAGTTCGAGTGTTACAGGGAAAACGTCGAAGGCAATCTGTGGATGCCGAGCAGTGTTTACGCCAAAGATTTGCTTGAATATCCGAGATACGATATTCCGATTAAAATAGAGATCAAATACACCGGCTATAAACTGATTAAAAAAAAGTAGGTGAACCGTGACGCTTAGAGCAAAGCCGAGCATTGTCGCAATCGTCATCGCGGCGAGCGTGGTTTTATCCGCCTGGACGAGCCTGTCTTCAATCGCTGAAACCGCTCAAACTCCATCGCCTTCAGAAACGCTCGCCATCGCTGCCGAAAAAGGAAAGCAACTGCTTGCGGCGATGCGCGGATACACGTATTACGCCGAGCTTACAATCGAAACAGTCAGCCAGGCAGACATTATCACTGGCAAATACTATCGCTTCTCGCAGATCTCTTTTGACCGCGATGGCAATCGTCAGGAAAAAATTTTCGACAACACTTCGACTCTCCCCGAAGCCGTTTACATCGGGACGAACGCCGCGAACAATCTGACGCGCGTTTATCAGTTCATCATCTCGCCAGAAACCCTCAGCCAGTATGAATTCAATTACGTCGGGCGAGAGAAAATTGACGAGTTGAACACTTATGTCTTCGACGTGAAGCCGAAGATTAAAATGCCCGACCCGGACAAAAGCAACGAGCGATTCCTTAAAGGCCGCGTCTGGATTGACGATCAGGATTTGTGCGTAGTAAAAGTAGCGGGCGAGGCGTTGCCGGAACAAAGCGCGCATCGAACCCCTCGGTTTGAAACTTACTTCCAGAATTATGATAAGTACTGGTTCCCTGCTTACGCCTCCGCAGATGACACAGTGCGAATGGGACGATATTCCACTCGCGTCATCGTGAAGGTGCGATTCACAAGCTACAAGAAGGTGAACACGAACGGATGACCGCCCCCGTTATCGACTTCAACCCGCTTCAATCAACAAGAGTCCGGTTCAGTTGCGCAAGCATCGTCTTTTTCATTGCAATCGTGTTATACGTGAGCACGCTTGCGCCTACGGTCACGCTTGTTGACAGCGGCGAGTTGATCGTAGCGGCGCGAACGCTTGGCGTAGCACACCCGCCAGGCTTTCCGCTTTATGTTTTGCTCGCGCACCTTGCCACGCTGCTGCCAATCGGCAATATTGCCGCGCGAGTGAATTTCGCATCCGCGCTCTTTGCGGCACTGGCCGCCGCCGGTTTGACACTCGTCGTCGCAGAAGCGATGCTCACGTCCACTCGGCTCGCTCTGCGAAAAGATAAATCGAAGAAGAGAGACGCGCGCGGCAAAAGATCGAAAAAGCCCGCTCCATCAATCAAAGACTCGGATGCAGCGGAAGCAAGCAGCGGCTTTCGATGGATAATCGGCTCTGGCTCCGTGTTTGGCTGCCGGGTTGTTGTTCGCCTTCTCGCGCACGCTCTGGGCATATGCGACGATAGCCGAAGTCTACACGCTGAACACGCTGCTGATAGTCATTATCGTTCTCCTGATGTTCCGCTGGCGGCGCGCGATCACCGAAGACGAATTGCGTGATGGAAAAACAAAGCCTCACAGTGCATTAGATAAGCATGACCGGTGGTTAAACTTGGCGGCTCTCGCTTTCGGCCTTGCGCTGGGCGTTCATCATGTAAGCATCGCCGTGCTGCTGCCTGCATTCGCCGTTCTCGTTTACATGACCGAAGGCTTCGGCTTCTTCACAAGCAAGCGATTGCTCAAAGCCGCGCTTTTTGCATTCGCAGGCTTGAGCATCTATCTGTATCTTCCGCTCGCCGCATCCGGGTCACCCATCATGAACTGGGGCGACCCGCGAACGTTTGACCAGTTCTGGTGGCATGTGACCGGCAGGCAGTATCAGGTATTTCTCTCACCATCGCTCAAGACGATGTTGGGCCAGTTCGGCACATTCTTTATGCTTGCGGCGCGCGAGTTCAATCCCGTGTGGCTGCCTGTCGGGCTTGCGCTCGCGCTCGCGGGACTGGTCGCATTGTTCAAGCGAGACAGGGCTGCGTTCTTGTTTCTCGCGCTCGTAATAATCGGCGACATGGCTTACGCCTTGAACTACGAGATAGCCGAAGACAAAGACGCCTACTATCTGCCGACATTCACAACGATGGCAATAGCGGCGGGCTTCGGCGCAGCGTGGTTGATTCGCAGCATCCGGCTCATTCGATTGCCTGAAAAGCTTGTCGGGGCTGTCGCAATAACAGCCATTGCCGTTGCTCCGATTGTCGCGCTTGCGGGTAACATCTCTTACAACAATCGCAGTCGGTACTACGTCGCTCAAGATTATGTCGAAAACATCATGTCAACAATCGAGCCGGGAGGGATGTTATTGACATCCGATTGGCAAGTCTATTCGCCCACGCTGTATATGCGCGAGATAGAGCATCGCCGGAAAGACGTGATTGCGATTGATATAAATCAGCTCCGCCGCTCGTGGTATTACGATTATCTGAATCAAACTTATCCTCAAATGATGGAAGCGGCGCGCGACAAGGTCGAAGCTTTTCTTGCAGACCTCAAACATTGGGAGCACGACCCGGAAATTTACGACCGTGACATCACGCTCAATCAACGAATCAACACGGGCTTCTATGATATGATTTTGGCTTTCGTGACGAATCACGTTGACTCCGCGCCCGTTTATACTACTCTGGACATCGCGGTAAATTTTGAAGGGCAGAACAGCGATTTGACAAAGAGCCTTACAAAGTCTTATGAATTCGTCCCGCAAGGTCTGGTCTTTCAGCTTATGAGCAAAGCCGAATATCACGCTCCTGCCGAGCCGCAACTGATCACGCGCGGGCTTGCTGACGGCTCGCTCCGATTTGCGGATGATGATGTAGTGAAGCTAAAAGTGCTGCCCGTGTATGTGAGAATGCTTACGGCAAGTGGGCGTTACCTGGCAGATCAGGGCCGCCATGAACAAGCGATTGAAGCATACAAGCAGGCTCTTGCGCTCGACCCTGATTTCAAAAGGGCGCAGCAGTTTCTGATTGAAAGCACAAACGCGCTGCGAAAAAGTGAGCCGCGCAAACAGCCATAAGCGTACTCGAAAGTTGCCCGCGATGACCGTTGCGTGTAGCATGGGATTGATTCGTTATCTATGAGCATCGAAATGCAAGAAGACCCAAACCCTTTGCTGCCGGGCCACGCCTTAAGTTCGGGCGAAATATTCATAGAGATGAAGCGGCGGCTCGACCAGGGCGCGCGCGCGGCGGCAATGGCGACGGTAGTTAAAACCAGCGGCTCGACTCCTCAGCAGGTAGGCGCGAAGATGGTTATATTCGACGACGGCTCGTTCATCGGGACGGTCGGCGGCGGTTGCGTCGAAGCCGATATCTGGGCCGAAGCCAAGGAGGTGCTCAAAACTGGCAAGATGGATATTCATGAATTCAATCTTGCAGATGACTACGAAGACGCAGAAGGAATGGTCTGCGGCGGGACGATGTGGGTGCTGATAGAGCGTTGGTCTTATGAAGATGACGATTAATTCCGGCGCTCGCAAAACATTTTCGACAATCCTCACCTGGAAACTCATCATTGCTTACTTAGTCTATGCTAAACTTGCGTTCTATGTCAGAGCAGCGCGTTCTCATTGTTGACGATGAGGAACCTGCGAGACAGGGCCTGAGCGAAGTCGTGGCGAGTTGGGGCTATCGCACCAGCACCGCCGCCGACGGGCGCGAAGCCCTCGACCGCGTGGACAAGTTTTCGCCTCTAGTCGTAATCACGGACGTGATAATGCCGAACCTGGACGGCTTCAAGCTGCTATCGCATCTGAAAGAAGATCACCCGGAAATTTCCGTCATATTACTTACCGGTCAGGGGTCGGTTGACGCGGCTATTCGCTCCGTAAAAGATCAAGGCGCGTTCTACTACTTTGAGAAGCCTATTGATATGCGCAGGCTTCAACTCGTGTTGAGAAAGGCCGCCGAGTACAGCAGCGCGCGGCGCGAGAACGAGTTGCTGCGCCGCCAGCTTCGCCAATACGGCGCATTCGGCGACATGGTCGGCAACAGTGAAGCCATGCGCGAGATTTACACTCTGGTCGAACAGGTCGGGCCGAGTTCCGTCTCCGTCCTCGTAACGGGGGAGTCTGGGACGGGTAAAGAGATGGTCGCGCGCTCGATTCACAAAATCAGTCCTCGCGACAACCAGCCGTTCATTGCGATCAACTGCGCCGCCGTGCCTGAAACGCTAATGGAGTCGGAATTGTTCGGCCACGAAAAGGGAGCGTTTACGGGAGCAGCCGAACGCCGCATCGGATGTTTCGAGCTTGCCAACAACGGCACGCTCCTGCTCGACGAGATTGCTGAGATGCCTGTACTGCTTCAGGCCAAACTGCTGCGCGTGCTCGAAGACAGAACAGTGCGACGACTGGGCGGCTCTAAGGAAACGAATGTTGACGTGCGCGTAATTGCGGCTACAAACAAAGACCCGTACAAGGCGGTGCGCGAAGGCACGTTGAGAGAGGACTTGCTGTATCGCCTGAACGTTATTACAATCAAGCTGCCCCCGCTGCGCGATCACCGAGACGACATTCCGTTGCTCGTTCAGCATATGATTGATGAATTAAGCCGACGCCATAACAAAGCGGCGCGGCTGATTTCGACAGAAAGCATGGAAGCGCTGCTCGGTTATCACTGGCCGGGCAACATTCGCGAGTTGCGCAATGTTATCGAGCGCGCGGTTGTAATTTGCGCGGGAGAGCAGATCGAAAAGCGCCACTTGCCGCTACACATCACCGGTCAGAAACCCTCACCTATTACTGATGCCGTGATGATACCGATTGGCATGCCGCTTGATGAAGTAGAACGGCGAGTGATACTCAGCACGCTCGCGCGCACGGACTACAACAAAACGCGGACTGCCGAGACATTGCGCATAAGTCTAAAGACGCTTCACAACAAGCTGAAAGCTTACAGGGAAGCGGGCTTGGAAAACGATGAGTTGAATTGAAGACTTTTCGCAATGTTCATCATTTGGCTTTGAGCATACCGGGTTTTATATGGCTATCACAGCAGCAGCCGGGAAACAGTTGGCTCAAGAAGAAATAGCAGACGCTACAGCAACCAAGCGCGCAGGCCGTGCGCCGCTGCCTCGACTTGGCGTGCGCGCGCGCCAGATCGCTTTAATCACGCTGCTGGTAGCTCTTGTTGTCATCATTACAACCGTCATTAACATTGCGCACCTGACAGGCGTCATAATCAATCGCACGGAAGAAGAAGCGGCTCAGGTCTCTAATCAGATTAAGTATGCAGTTCTTCAAGAGCTTGCTGATAACGCAATCACGGACAGTCCCAACTCATACGTATCGCTGGCAAGCGAGCGCTCAGGCGTGCGCGGTTTGATGGAATCAACAATCGTGTCTTCGCGAACAATCGCTTATCTCTACATCGCAAACGTCAGCGGTCAAATCATCACGGATGATAAAGGGCGCGAGCTTGCGGCCAATGGGTACCTGATCGGCGACGTTTCGATTGATCGACCTGATTTGAGAAAGCTCGCCGATGAAAGCGCATACGTTCAGCTTGGCCGTGTTTTTCTGGGCGCGCCGCTTTACGATTATGAATTTCGCATTGAAAGCGGGGACGTATTCACAGGCGTGCTCCACATCGGCATTTCATCTGCGGCAGTGCGGCGCGAATTAAAATTGCCGGTCGCAACGAATCTCATCATAGGGCTGCTGGCGATCATTGGCGCAGCAATAGTCGCTGTAAGCTCTGCCAACCTGCTGCTCAGACCGCTCGAAGCAATCGCAACCAGAATAGATCGATTAGGAGTCGATGGCGAGCAAGCACAAATCAGCGATGCAGACCTGCCGCACGATATGATGGTGACGGGCGTGGCCGCCAGGCTCAAGCAACTGGGCGCGAGGATGGCGGGTGAGCGCAGCGAATTGGAATTGATGCGTGGCAGATTGCGGCAGGTTATCGGCCATCTTGAAGAGCGATTGCTTTTGATCAACCGCGAAGGCCGAGTAATTCTTGCAAGCCCCGATGCCGAAGAGATTCTCGGCGTCAACGATATGGAATTGACCGGGCTACCGATTGATGAAAGCCTCGGGCTGAATCACCCGCTGGTCGAGACAGTCGAGCGCGCGTTCAGTGAGCGCAAGCCTATTGCGCGAACGATTCTTCACATTCCACATGGCGCGCGCACACGGCAACTGCTCACATCCGTGCAATACATCGAAGACGCGGGCGAGCCTGTCGGCGCGCTTGTGAGCCTGCGCGATTACGAGTCGTTTCAAAAGTACGAATCACAATGGGACTTATCAAAGAAGCTCGCAGACCTTGGGCGCATCACTTCCGGCATAGCGCACGAGGTCAAGAACCCGCTCAATGCGATGGTCATTCATCTTGAGATTCTTCGCTCGAAGATCGAATCAGGCAACGCAAATCCGACGCCGCAGCTTGAGATTCTCGATTCGGAAATCAAGCGGCTCGATCGCGTCGTGCAGACTTTTTTGAACTTCACGCGACCGGTTGAAATAAATCTTGAGCCGATGGATTTGAATGTTATCGTCGGCCAGGTAGTCGCGCTGGCATCTACGCTGGCGCAGGAGCGCGGCGTCACTATCAACAAAGACATTGCGAGTGGTCAACTCTTCGTCAAAGGCGATGGGGATCTGCTGAAACAAGCCCTGTTGAATGTAATCATCAATGGCTGCCAGGCGATGCCCGAAGGCGGGCCGTTGAAGATAAAGACTTCGCGCGGCAGTGACGGCGCGGCTCGCATCACCATTATTGACAGAGGCATAGGCATACCGGAAGATGCGCGCGAGCGAATATTCAATCTTTACTACACGACCAAGAAGGGCGGCTCTGGAATCGGCCTCGCCCAGGCTTTCCGCGCCGTGCAACTGCATAACGGGACGATTCGATTCGAGAGCGAGGTCGGCGTTGGAACGACTTTTGAACTTATCCTGCCTGCATTGAATTAAAAATTTATCAGTAGCCCGCGCTATCAGTAGCCCGCGCGTAAGCAAGGGCGAACACTTGCGCTCTCCCTCACGGTCGGGCTACTGATAAAATCCAGAAAATTTTTCTCGCCTGCAACCTCAAAACCATTCTCGCACATCACAAACCAGGGGTTAGTGGATCGGAAGCAGAGGGGATTGCAGGAGGACTCCAGTGTTTACGCAATCCTTTAAGCAGGCAATAGCGGCTACAATTGCCGCACTCTTTCTTACAGTGACTTTCGTCGCGGCTCAAAGCGAAGGGCCTGCTCTTAAGATCACTCGGCCTTCGAGCGTGAGCGCCGAAAAACAACCGAGCAACAACACGCGCATTGCGCAGATTGACCGCGACGCGGCTTTCAAGCGGCTGCATCCTGAAAACTCATCAACCATTCAATCGAAATCGAATCAGCGTAAAGACCGTGTAAGCGCATTCGCAAAGAATCGTCAGGCCGCGTCTGCGCCGACCTTGCAGAGCTTTGCCACAGGCGGCGGAGACATCAACGAGATTGAACCGAATGACAGCGTTTCGCAGTCTGTATCGCTCCCGGTCAACATATTCGGCAGAATAAGCTTTAATCGTGACTTTGACTTTTTTGCCTTTCAAGCCCTGGCAGGGCAGCAGATCACAATCGAGCCTTTTGCAGCGCGATTGAGCGGCTCGCAGCTTATAGCAGACATCGCGCTCTTCGACGCAGGCGGCAACCTTCTTAGCTCAGATGTTGGCGATGAAGATGATGACCCGATCATCCGTTTCACTCCTTCTCAAGATCTAATCCTGATTGCCGGAATCACGGACGCGGACGATTTCGGAGGATTCGATTTTGGTTACGTGCTCAACATCACTCGCGGCAAGGACGTGGACGAAACGGAGCCGAATGATACTGCGGCCCAAGGGTTGTCCGAATTGCCAGCGACGATCTTTGGCGACATAACAAAAAGAAAAGATGTAGATTTCTATAGTTTCATTGCAAACGCAGGTCAAACTTTGATCTTAGACGTTGACGCTGAGGCGTTAGGCTCGCGGCTCGACCCTGAAATCAATTTGAGCGACCCCGAGACGGGGGCCGAATTTTTCTACAACGACCAGAGTGACGGCGACGACGCGCGCTTCAACATTGTGCTGCCATACACGGGTCGCTACGTCATCGGGATTGGCTCATTCAATTCAAACTCGTCGGGCTTTTACAGGCTGAATGCTTCTCTGGTGGCGGGCACAGGCGCGCCGCTCATAACGGCAGTCACTCGTATCACCAAGAAAACTTTAGAAGTGACAGGCACGGGATTTACATCAGGGTCAGTCGTCGAAGTAAACGGAGACAGGCGGAAAACGACCGTCACAGGTTCCGGCATACTGCGTGCAAAAGTCAAAGCGCGGGTCGGGGATGTTGTAACTGTATCGAATCCGCCCGATGATAGGCGATCTAATCCTTTAATAGTGCAATAGCAAAAGATCGCTGCGCCGATGGTCGGACAGGCGCGAGATTCAAAGGCAGTTTAGACTGATTCGGTTGCCCAGTATAATCAGATATGGGTTACTGACAGTCTTGAACAATGACTTTATGACACGCTCTGCAGAGTAAAAATTTCACTGTGCAGCGTAGATGAAGTTTGTCTGAGCTTGAATCAAACGGCAACAAGGAGGGGGTAAACGATGTCAATTAGATTTTTGGCAATGCTGCTTGCAGCAACGCTTTCGGCTGCGGGCGTATTGGCGCTCAGCAATAATAGTTCATCAAAGGAAGCAGGCCGATTGCGTACTGTGGCCACCGTAGGCACGACTTCCGCAAATGAGTCAGGCACGACCAGCGATGCTTACGTTGGGGACTTCAAAACAGGATATGCAGATGGGTTCAACGCCGGAGCGACCGGACTCGGCTATCCTGACCAATCTTCAATGGCTAGCAACGCGCGCGGGTATCTTGAAGGATTCAATCAAGGTTATACCGATGGCCAGGGCCAGCAGGCTAACTTGCGCAATAACCTCTGTGGAGCCGGAACCGTAGGCAGCGCCTATCGGCGAGACTATTCGAATTCGCGCAGGGCTGGCACCTCACGAGTTCTAGGCGAGCGATCATACAATAATGACTATCGCGCTTCGCGTGTTGATAACGGCCTGAGCGAGAACGCACGCAAATGGTTGTTGATAGGCGGCGGCGCAGCGGCAGGCGCAGGGCTTGGCGGCGCTATCGGCGGCAGGAAAGGCGCGCTCATCGGCGCACTCGCAGGCGGCGGCACAGGCACATATCTGGCGCTTAAGAAGAAACCCGCACGCGCCTTTAATCGTCGCGTCTCAACGAAGAGCGTTGTGACAAAATCATTGATCGGCGCAGGCGCAGGAACGATTATCGGCGCTCTTGCGGGCGGCAAGCGCGGCGCTCTTGCAGGAGCAGCGTTAGGCGGCGGCGGCGGCGCAATATGGTCGCTGATTAATGGCAAGAGGAATAATCGCCGCTAATTCGAGCGCAAAACTTTGATAAGAAATCTTTGCAGTCATTAACTGAGGGGTGGGCAATTCCTGCTCGCCCCAATTTACCCAATGCCCCGATTGAGTGACGTGGCCCCACGTCCTTCGCAGGAAATGTAAGCACGTTTGTTTTCTAAGAATTATTTAACGCAGGAAGCAGGCATTGATTCTTGACATGCGTATCCAGCTATGATTCAATGCGCGCGTAGCATGTTTGAAAGCATTGAGCGATAGACCAGTGGAGCAACACCCCCGTTGCAATGATTTACCACTTGAAGGATTGCATTTCAGATTCGAACATATTCAGAGCCTGTCCGGTTATTTATTCAGGTTGATGGTTAGTTACGCAGTCAACGCGCGAAGCTCAGACCTGCCTCCGACCGGGCAAGCATTAGTTTTCCAGCCAAGCCGTATTGAAAGGGTTTGAGGTATCAAGATGAATCAGCGATGCAGGAAACTATTTCGAATAGCGCTTCCACTTATTGCGCTTTGTCTCTGCGCGTTTCCCTCCAAAGCGACTACGGTCGTGATGCTCTCCGACAACGAACTAATATCAAATTCGCGTTTCATTATTACAGGCAGCGTGCGCTCGGTTATCAGCGATTGGGATGACGCGCACACAGCCATTTGGACTTATGTCGAAGTGCGGACTGATCGCTTTTTGAAAGGAAGTCTGTCAGGGCGGACTCTTGTGCTCAAGCAGCTTGGCGGCATAGCTGGTTCCGAAGCCTTACGCGTCAACGGCCAGCCGCAATTCACGCGCGGCCAGCAAGTACTGCTTTATCTGAATACGGGATCGGACGGAACATTGCATGTTGCACACGCTTTCATGGGGATGTTTTCGATTGTCGAAGAAAGCACGACGGGAAGGAAGATTGTCACCCGCGAAGTAGATGCAAACGAGGTTGAAATTCTTTCGCGCTCAGATAACGAAACAATAACCAATCGCGCTCCGTTCGATTCATACGTTCGAAATATCGAAGACCGCCTCAATCGCGCACCAATTCAAATAGCAGGGATTGATTCAGATCAAGCCGACCAGACTGTTGTCGCAATCCCGCCAGAGTATGCGCGCAAGAAAAAAGCGGCTAAAGGATTCAGCCCGGAATTTGCGCTGATAGGCAGTGGCATCCGATGGACGGAGCCAGATTCCGGGCAGGCCGTTTCGTTCCTTCTAAATCCAAACAACTCACCTATTGCCGGAGGAGCGACAGCCGAGCTTGATCGCGCAATGAGCGCGTGGGCTACGCAGAGCGGGTCTAGTATACGCCTCCAGATTTCAGGCCAAACCGGCAATTGCGGACTGGTCGCAGATAGCACTAACACCATTTCATTCGGAGATTGCCTGGGCCAGCTCGATACGCCGGTTGGTTGTTCGGGTGTAGTTGCAACCACCTCCGCGCAATATGTCAATCAACCTTCTCAAGTTGGTGGAAAAACATATCTTCGCATGGTCGAATCCGATGTTGTGTTCAATAAAGGCATGAATTGCTTCTTGGGCACATCTGCCAATTTAGCCGAGGTCGCCTGCCACGAATTAGGTCATTCTATAGGATTAGCCCACTCCGGTGATGCGAGCGCCATCATGTGGGCCACTGCGCACGGACATGGCCGCGATGCCGTGTTGGGCACTGATGATAAATCAGGCGTCCTCACACTCTACCCAGCATCGCCGGGCGGCGGTGGCGGCGGTGGCGGAGGAGGTGGCGGCGGCGGAGGGGTGGTACACCTTCACCTGTAACCATCACCAGTCTTTCTCTTGGCAGCGGTACGGTTGGAAAAACTTATAGACAATCGCTAACAGCGACTGGAGGCACGCCACCCTATCGTTGGACTCTGTTCGGAGGATTGCCACCGGGGCTGAGCCTTTCGTCGGGCGGGGTGATCGAAGGTACGCCTAGCAAGGCTGGCTCGTATCTTATTACCGTGCGGGTTGCTGATTCAACAGAATCCTCTTCGGGTATAGACACGAGGCCTGTTTCGATACAAATACTCAGCGCGAATAGCAGCGCACCGACCGTGCCGGTAATTAATAAAGTCAAGGTGAAAAAGAAGAAGTTCTATGTTTATGGAGATAATTTCAATCAAAGCTCCATAATCATTATCAATGGAATTGTCTACGTGCCGAGAGAATTCGCTAAGGACGAGCTATTCTACAAAGGGAAGCGGCCTATTGGGCCTACAGGAACAAATCAGCTCGTTATCCAAAATGGTGATACCCGCTCTACTGTCTTTATCTTCTGAGCCGCTCGCGCACTCCACCCGTTCATCATCTCAACTGAGACGTGATGAACGGGTGGAAAATCCTTTGTCCATCTGGTAATCTTTTTTTCCGCGAAAGGGGCGCTTAGCTCAGTTGGTAGAGCACTGTCTTCACACGGCAGGGGTCACTGGTTCGAGTCCAGTAGCGCCCATACCTCTTTCAAAATCTGAATCGCTTCACACTTTTAATGAATGCCAAAATCATCGAAAGGTAGCGTTTCTTGGACGAACTTGTTACCAGGGTATTAATGATGTAATATGATTGGCCGGTTCCGCACGGGCCCATTTTATCTTCAAACTATGGCGGAATGAATTAACTGTGATTGAGAACGGCGGGGCTGCGTTTCAATCCTTAATCCATATTATTCAAGCAAGAGTTAGTAATTATGATGAGACGCCCAACAAAAGTAATCAGCAGAAAAATAGGAGATATTCGCATCATTAAGATAACCGGGAGACTTGATCCCGGAGACGGACCGGACCAGCTGTTCGAAATGGTTCAGGGATTTGTTGAGAAAGATGAAATCGAGTTCCTGCTCGATCTCAGGAGCGTGACCTATATCAGCAGCACGGGCGTTGGAAGCCTTATTAAATGCTACCGCTCAGTCCTCAAGCAAAAGGGGCATGTTAAACTTCTTTCCCCTTCTCAGTCAGTCAGAAATATTCTTGCAATTTCAAAACTCGACGGCGTGTTTGAGATTTTCTCTGATGAGGATGAAGCACTGGCAAGCTTCACCAAGAAGTAATACGAAAGAACTACTCCGGCTTTTTATCTCTCTTCGGCGGATCTTTGGGCTTCGAATCACGGCCCTTATCTCTGACCACAGGAGGCCCTGGCGGGTCTTTCTTTTTATCTTCGCCTTTCTTCTGAGCATAGACCATCACAGCGTCCGACGGCAGAGTGCCAAGAGCGGTTACACCAAACAGAGCGAGCGTTATGGCTAAAACAACTTTTTTCATTTGATCGCGTCCATCCTACAGACTACTGTTATTGACGATCACTGTGGCGGGGCTTTTCTTTTTTTGTTCACCCCTATTGCCCGATTTGTTATTGTCCTTCTTTTCGACCACGACGATCTGTATTTTTTCCTTTTTCGGCTTCTCTTCTGCTAGAACGAGACCCGTCGAAAATGATGCAACTAGAATAGCATTCAAAGCCAGCCTGAAAAACTCTTTTTTCATTTTACCCTCCACCGTCGGCAAGCCCGATGCACGATTAAGAATAAAGGCAATCCTTATTCCAAATCCTTACATGCCAGCAAGTCCCGTTATATTTCCACTTAGCCCTTCAACTGAAAAAAGCGTTTCGACGAGCGCACACCCTTTCAGTTTACTAGCGCACGTTTTAGTGCATTTATGTGATGCGAGCAAATTAGGGCGCGTTGTAGCAGTCGCTGGCTAAATGCAGGGTATGTATGATCTTCGAATACGGGAGAGTGGCAGAAATTAGACTGATTACCTCTTTCGTTTGTTCACTGCTTCCTTCAATTGCTTTCCTACGCTGAAGCGAACAGTCTTTGTTGCTGGAATCTTGATTGCCTCGCTGCTATGAGGATTATGCCCGCGCCGAGCCTTACGGTGAGAAACAGCGAATGTACCGAACCCAACCAGTGTGACCTTCGTGTTTTTGCGCAGGCTGTCTGTGATAGCTTCTTTTACCGCATTGATGGCGCGCTCGGCTTCTGCTTTGCTGATAGAAGCTGCGTTTGCTACCTTCTCGATCAAGTCTCCTTGATTCATTTGGCCTCCAAAATATCGTAGGTTGCTAGAGCAGCTTCCACAATATGTGGTAGCCATCTCGGCGCGTTTATAGCACTTGAAAGCAAAGCATGTCAATATCTTTCTTTGAGTGGATGCCTTGAAATCGGTTCTGGGAGCCGGATTCAAGTCCTGGTGTGCAGCCGAGAGTGTTAAGAAATGGTTAAAATCACTTTCAGGCTGGAGGGCCGCAGCGGCTTTCTCAAACGCATGCAAGCCATCTTCTATGGGTAATTCATCTGAAATGAAGGGGCGGACATCAACGTCGCCATTGACAAGCAGGTCTACGGCAGGACGAAATCGCCCGCAGCGCGAGCCTATGATCGTTATCTCGTTGATCGCTATAAGAGACGCGTTGAAGGAAGTGGATGCGTGATGAGTAGACTTCAAAACAATGATTCCGCGAGGGCGAACAAGATTGAGCGCCATCGGCAAACCTGATTGCGAGCCGCTCGCTTCAATCGCTACATCGAATTCGTTTTTCAATTCCAAGGCTTCCAAGAAATCATCAACTGCGTTTTGCTTGCTGGTGTCGCTTATCAGAATCGAGCGCGCGCCAACATCTCTTGCGAGCGCGAGCTTTGCTGCGTGCTTTCCGATTACAGTGAGCGCGCAGCCTCGTAGAGCAATAACACGGATGATCATTTGAGCAAGCTTGCCGTCACCTATCACGGCCACTCTAGTTGATGATGTTATGTTTACCTGCTCCAGTATGTTGAATGCGGCGGCAAGAGGCTCGACAAAAACAGCCGTCTCGTCGGAAAGTGTATCGGGGATTTCGATGAGGTTATAAGGCGGAAGCAAGAGGTATTCGGCGAACGCGCCATCGCGCGCTTTGATCCCGAGCACAGTCCTAGACGCGCAATGCCTGGAATCGCCCGCGCGGCATAATTTGCAATTGCCGCATCCCGCGTTTATCTCTCCGACTACTCTACGCCCGACCTGCGAAGCGTCAGGAGATTCAACTACACGCCCGACGAATTCGTGGCCGAGGATGCCATGAAATCCTGCATAGCCTTTTACGATCTCAAGGTCGGTGTTGCAAATTCCCGCGCGAATCACCTGTATGAGAGCTTCGCCTTCGCGTCCGGGCACAGGCGCATCATTGACGAATCTGAGATTGCCGTCAAACTTGAGGGCTTTCATACCAAAACTTTTTATTGGCGTGTGAACGAAAAAATATTTGACCGCCGACTACTCGCCGCAGGGCTTTCTATGCGAACCTCGACTGTCTTTTTCTTTTTGACGAGCTTCTTTAATTTCTTCTTCGTCGCGAACATCGCAGTAGCAGTATTATCGCCCTGAATCGGCGCGATAAAGAAAATTGTAGTCATAGCGTTATCATCGCCTTTTTTGGTGACAATTACCTGCGCGTCGCCATTCACAAAACCTGCACCTGTTATTTTCAAGGCATCGCTGCCATCTGGTGCCGTGGTGTATTCAACGCGTGTAATAGTGGGATGGCCCAGGCGGAATTTAAGAATGCCTCCGCTTCCCTTCCCGCTCACTTCGATAAGATAAGACACGCCAGCCGTTGCAGCAAAAGTAAGCAAAGAACGGGTCGGCGAGTTGCCAGCATTTTCAAAATTATCATTACAGGTCACAGGCGTGAGCGATCCGCAAGCTCCTGTGAAGACGCTTACAACTGTGTCGTAATCGCTCGCCAGCGTGTCAATTCCATAAACAGTATCAACGCTCGGTGTGATTGAGTACCAAACAGTTTTCTGAGCCTGATTCCCCGCGCAAGAAGCAGGGTCATCCGCAGCGGAAGTGGCGTTCTTCGTATCGAGTTCATCCTGATAAGGCAGCGATGAAATAACACGCGGCGTTTGACAACTATCATTCGCAGGCTCATTGCCGCCGCCGCCTCCTCCTCCGCCACCTCCGTCATCCGAAGATGGCTCGAAATCAATCTTGCCGAAAAAGATTTCCTGTCTCTCCCGTCGGGTGTCTGTCCAGAGCAAGTAAGCTTTCCCATTCAACGCATGAAGGGCTATGAAATCGCCAATCCCTATCTGGCTTAAATTGCTTCCAAGAATATTGGCTTGAACACGCGCATCTGAGCTTGCGGAACTAAGCCTTTTGTTTTCATCAAAGCTGACGCCGCCATTCGTCGAGCGCGCGAAATAGACATCTATTGTGTTTCCAGCCGGATCATTTCGCCGGTCATAGAAAGCGACTTCGACTGTTCCATCTTTCGGGTCAACGCTCAACCAGGGAAAGAACTGGTCTGCGGTCGGCCCGTCATTGACTCTCACCACGGGGCTTACTTCGGGCTTATGCCCATCGGGAGGCGTCAGCCTTTTGATAAAAACATCCGAATCCGATCCGTTAGTTGTCTCAGCCCACGCGATATAAATCATTCCGCGATGCGGCCCGTTGCTTCTGTCTACGTCAATGACCGGAAAGCTGTTCATACGAGGAACCGGCCTGATCACAAACCCTTGAGTGCCTATTTCCGACAACGCGCCGACGAATGCATGAGCTTTGAAATCTATTCCCGGCGTGGCTGTCAGTGGCAGGAACGTGTCGCCACCATCCGTCGAAGCGTTGAACAATATCACCCTTGGATTTCCAATCCCTTCCCATGCGGCATAAAGCTCGCCATTCGGCCCTGTCGTGAGCGAAGGCCCGCGCATATCGCCGTTGTGGCTGATGGTTCTGGGCTCTGAAAAACTCGTCTCGCCCGGCTTGAGGTGATTCGTAAGAATGACTTTGCGAGTAGGCTCTGTGCTTGACCAGACGGCATAAACCGTATTCTTGAACGGGCTGGTAGGCGATGTGTCTACCGTGATATAGCACTTATCCGAACTTTTGGACCGCCGACAGATTTCCGATATCAAAAATAGCAGGAATTGGATTATTAAATGTTCGCCCGCCGTCTATAGATTTGAAGATATAAACGCCGCTATCAAAACTGGCGTTATCGCGCATCACTACGCCGAGATAAAAATTGCCATCAAGGTCTGATACGACTGTCGCGCCCGATGCTCGACTCCACGTTCTCTGCGGGGTTTCCAGTCCGAGCACGCTTGTACCCCAGGTGCTACCTCCATCGGACGAGTGATAATAAACGGTTCTATTATTAGCTCTTCCCGCTGGCTGGTCCGTGGTGTCAAACCATTTCGACGTAGCGACGATGACCTGAGCATTAGTGCGGCTGATGGCTATCGAAGGCTCGTTACGCGGTTCTGATTGAAGCGCAGAAAGTAATGATGCCTCGGTTACGACAGGCGGGACTTCAAATAAAACCCTCGCTCGATTCGCGCTGCTTAATGGACATATGCCCATAAGACAAAATACGAGCAGCGCTATGATTGCAGACCTGACGATCAACATATCTTCCCCCTGAAAATCAATTACCTGTTGGCTCGCGATAAACTCCAATGTCGGCGAAAAATTCTTTCACACATAAAGAATGCGCGCAAGGCGCATTCACCCTCGCAACTTTTCAAAGAAAATTCGCGCAGCTATACTCACATCTTACTCGATCACAGGGAGAACATTGTTGGAAAAGAAGCGCTATCATTTGATTGGAATTTGCGGGACGGCGATGGCTTCGCTCGCAGGGATGCTCGTCGAGCAAGGTCACAAGGTCACAGGCTCTGACGAAAACGTTTATCCGCCGATGTCGCTTGAGCTTGAGCGGCTCGGCATTCCCGTGCGCGAAGGCTACAGGGCTGAAAACCTCAAAGAGCGCCCGGATGTGATCGTCATCGGCAACGCAATATCGCGCGGCAATCCTGAGATAGAATTCGCGCTCAACGAAAAGATGTATTACACCTCGATGGCCGCAGTCGTTAAGGAAAACTTCATTCGCGGTCATCATTCAATCGTCGTAGCAGGCACGCACGGCAAAACGACTACCACATCGCTTATGGCATGGGCGATGGAGCGGGCAGGAGCTAATCCGTCGTTTTTAATCGGCGGAGTGGCCGAGAATTTCAATTCATCGTTTCGAGTGACCGCCAGTCCTTATTTCGTCATCGAAGGCGACGAATACGACACGGCCTACTTCGACAAAGGGCCGAAGTTCATGCACTACCTGCCCGACACTGTCATCTTGAACAACGTCGAGTTCGATCACGCGGACATCTACCGCGATTTGGACGCGGTGAAATTCGCCTTCAGTCGTTTGATAAACCTGATTCCCGGTCGAGGCCGCCTGATCGCAGGATTCGATTCTCCGGTTGTCAGAGAGCTACAAGACCGCGCCTTCTGTCCGGTCGAAAGCTTCGGCACAGAAGAAGGCGCGCGATGGCGCGCGATTGATGTTGATTTCACGGGCGAGATGACCAGCTTTACAGTTCAAGTCGAAGGCCGCGAGTTCGAGCGTTATCGCACGCCGCTTGCCGGGATGTTCAACGTGCGCAATTGCCTCGCCGTAATCGCAGCCTGCGACTCGATGGGGCTCGACCGCAAGGCTGTAGCCGAAGCGATGGCCGAGTTCAAAAGCGTTAAACGACGAATGCAGGTGCGCGGGCGCATTCGCGGCGTCACAGTAATAGACGACTTCGCGCATCATCCGACTGCGGTTCACGAAACGCTTGTAGCGGCACGCGCAAAATATCCCGGCCATCGAATCATAGCGGTCTTCGAGCCTCGCTCGTACACAGCGCAGATCAAATCTTTTCAGCAATCGTTCGAAGATGGATTGAGTCAGGCTGATCAGGTAATCATCGCGGGATTGTTTCACCCTGAGCGATACACACAGGATATGGCAATCTCTCCGGCTGAGATGATTCAACGTCTACGCCAGAATGGACGTGAAGCTTATTTCATCCCGTCGCCAGACGAGATCGTCGCGCATCTCGTTCCGCGATTGAAAGAGAATGATGTTGTAGTTGTAATGTCGAACGGTTCGTTCGGCGGCATTCACGCTAAACTTTTAAAAGCGCTTCAAAGACGCTCAAACAGATCAATGATCGCGCGTGCTCAGGCTTTTGCCTCTTCGCCCGCAGACTCGTCGGTTATGACGGTCAACCGGCCCTTAGGCTCTATGCGGCCATGCAAAACATTTTTGAGCCGCTTGGGCATGAAGTAGTCTGCAATCCTGGCTATGTTCGACACCAGGTCTTTTATGTCCGGCTTGCCCTTCCAGTGATCTTCAATCACATCGCGCTCTGTGCGATTGAGCAGGCGCAAAAGCGATATGGCAACCAGGTATGCATCATCTATCTGCCCGATGAACGGGATGAAGTCGGGGATGACATCAATCGGAACGATGACATAGATGATCACGCCCGCCACTATGGCCTTATCTGCCTGAGAGACGCGCGGGTCTCTGAGCAAGGCATACAACAGCTTCATAAGGTTGGGAATGAAAAGCAGTAACTCGCGCATCTTGGCTTTCTTCTCCTGTCGTTCCGACATTCAATCCTCCACAGGCACGAATTTTATTCGACCTGTATTTTAGGTCGCCTGTTCGGCCCCGTCAATTTTGAAACAATCAAAGGATGCATTCGTCAGCCGGTTTTGTTGCATGCAGGTTGAATCCCGCGCGATTGAGCCATCGCAGTGAAGAGTGATATTCTCATCGCCAATATGTCTGAGCCAGAGCAAACACAAGCCGGTGTCGAAAATGAACCGACCGTTTCGCAGTATCGCGCTTTGCTCGACATCGCGGAATCAATCGCGCTGCATCGCGACATGGCATCGCTGATGCGCGACCTGTCCAGACATCTCCGCACAGTCGTTCAGTTTGACGGCGTCTCCATTTTGCTTTACGACGCGGCGCTCGGCAAAATGCGCATGCTCGTGCTCGAATCAAACCTTAACATCCGTGTTCCGATGCCCGATGTATTTCCCGTTGAGGAAGCTGCCGGAGGCTGGGTCTGGCAGACGCAGCAGCCCGTGATTGTAAATAACACCGCTCAGGACACTCGTTTTCCTATAGCGAACCGGATTATGCATGAAAACGGGCTGAAATCTTATTGCATGTTTCCGCTCACTTCGGCTGGGGCGGCGATTGGGCGCGATTGGGTTCGCAAGTTTGCAGGAGGCAGCCTACGGCCACGATAGTCCTGGGCTTTATGCAAAAGGTCGCTAATCAGGTGGCTGTGGCCGTTGATAACGCGCTCAACTTTGAAAGCGCGCAAGCGGCTCAACAACAACTGACTCGCGAGCGTGACAGTTTGCAGTTGCTCCTCGAAGTCAACAATGCCGTAACTGCTCACCTAGACCTGCGAAAAGTTTTCGCGGCAATCTCGGCGAGCCTGGGCCGTGTGATAAATCTCGATGCCGCAGCCATGACGCTTTACGATCAGGAATCCGGGCAGTTGCGCGCGTTCGCGCTGGAACCGCAACTGCCCTCCATAATGAGAACATCTCTCGAAGAAGGCACGCTGTTTTCGATCGAAGGCACGCCCGGAGAGTGGGCCATTAATTCGCGTCAGACCGTGTTGATTAATCAGCGAAGATATTAAGAAATTTTCATCCCCCGTGGTACAACGAGACTGTTGCTGATGGAGTGAAGTCCGGCTGTGTGGCTCCGCTCATCTCGCATGGGCGAGTGCTTGGGACGTTGGATGTGGTGAGTTTTCGCGAAAATGCTTTCACAAAACAGGATGCGGAACTGCTCACACAGATCGCAGGGCAGATCGCAATCGCGGTCGAAAACGCGCTCAACTTCAGGCGTGCCCGCATCGCTCGAACACCAGTTGGCGCACGACCGCGACCGCTTGAGCCTGCTGCTGAACATCACTAACACCATAGTCTCGCGTCACGATTTACGAGAACTGATACGCATCATATCTTCCAATGTGCGCGGCAAATTCAGTCATGACCTTATGGGCTTGTCGATTTATGATGCGGAGCTAAATCAGTTGCGCACGTACATGTACGACTTTCTTGATAACAAGCCTTTTATTGAAGATGGCTATTTGATCCCTCTTGAAGGAAGCTTTACCGGGATGACCTTTTCTACAGGCAAACCGTTCTTCATGAATATTGATTACGAGCAATTCAACACTGATTTCAACAAACGCTTTCGCGAAGCCGGTTTCAAATCGGGCGGCTGCGTCCCGCTCATCGCGCATGGCCGCAAACTTGGCACTCTGGGCGTAGTAACTTTCTACGAACATGTTTACTCCGAAGATGAAGCGGAACTGCTTCACTTGATTGGCAATCAGGTTGCGCTTGCGCTTGAGAATGTGCTCGCTTTCCGCGAAATCGAAGCGCTCAAGAACAAGCTCTCCGAAGAGAAACTTTATCTCGAAGAAGAGATCAACACCGCTTACGACTTCGAGCAGATCATCGGATCGAGTACCGCGCTAAAGCGCATTCTGAAACAGGTCGAAACTGTCGCGCCGACCGATTCGACTGTGTTGATTCAAGGAGAGACCGGAACCGGCAAAGAATTGATCGCCCGCGCAATTCACAGTTTGAGCGCGCGGCGCGAGCGCACGCTTGTCAAAATCAACTGCGCTGCGATTCCGACAGGACTGATCGAAGCGGAATTGTTCGGCCACGAAAAAGGCGCATTCACTGGAGCAATCGCGCAACGCATAGGGCGATTCGAGCTTGCAAACAAAGGCTCGCTCTTTCTTGACGAAGTTGGCGAGATACCGCAGGAACTTCAGCCGAAGCTGCTGCGCGTTCTTCAAGAAAAAGAGTTCGAGCGATTGGGGAGCACTCGCACAATAAAAGTTGACATCCGATTGATTGCTGCAACGAATCGCAATCTTGAAAACATGGTCGCAGAACGTCAGTTCAGAGATGACCTGTATTATCGGCTCAATGTTTTCCCCATCACCATTCCATCATTGCGCGAGCGACCCGAAGACATTCCGCTGCTGGTGCGTTTCTTTGCCAGCAAATTCGCCCGACAGATGAAAAAGCGCATCGAGACGATTCCGGCAGAAGCGGTCGCGGCATTGCAGCGGCATCCCTGGCACGGCAATATACGCGAGCTTGAAAACTTCGTCGAACGCGCGGTCATCGTAACCCAAGGAACAGAACTGCAATTTCAACTCGCGGAATTGAAGCTGCCAGCCAAAGCTGCAATATCCATTTCCTCTCCACTTAAATCGCCATCCGATGCAGCGACGCCCGCAAGCCCTGCCGAATTAACATTGCTTGACGAAGTTGAGCGCGAACATATACTGCGCGTCTTGAATGAAACTGATTGGATTGTGGGTGGCCCTAACGGCGCAGCCGCGCGGCTCGGCCTGAAAAGAACAACTCTTCAAGTGCGAATGAAAAAACTGGGCATCGAACGCCATCGCGCCGCGCCATAGTGCCAATGCCGATATGTTGGCATTGGCAGTGGCACTGCCGACATATCGGCAGGCAGACTGCACGCCGCCAACTCCCTCTTTCGACCCGTCATAAAGCCTAACTCTCTTTATATCAACATTTAATCTCTTAAGCGAGAAGTGCAACACTTTGGCAAAACGTTTGCCCTAGTGATAGTTGTTGCACGAAACGAGCGGCAGAATTTTAGGAGGTTGAAAAGATGGTTACACAACGCCTGATAGAAACAGCCGCCAAGCGATGTCACAATTGCTTGAGCGAACTCCAAACATCTGACAACTTCTGCCGCTCGTGCGGTATTTCTCAGACGACGGGCGCAGTCACGCCAGAAACGGATGAAAGCTGGCGACACTGCGAGACAACGGTCTTGAATAACGATGACGAGATAGAGATTTCCGAATCACTTTCAAGCTCATTGGACGATACGTTAATACAAACGGAGACTTACCAATCGGTCTCAAGCCCGCTGGTCAAAACATTGACGCAAAATGTGGCGACCAGAACATCATCGCTTCACTCGAATCGCTTTGGTGTGAGCATAGTCGCAGTACTGATAGCAATCCCCATCTGGCTGCTCATCATTTTGCTGTCGCCGATTGATGCCTATACGGCAATCAGGGCTGTTGCGAATCAGATGAATTGTAAGTAAGCAAAGAGAGAAAAAGATGTTGATGATAACTGAACAACCAAACGCAAACGCGCTGACCTTCAAGCTGGCAGGTGCGCTGGCAGGAGAGTGGGCGACGGTGTTAGAGCGATGCTGGTGTGATGCGATAAACGCATCGGAAGCTTCACGCTTCATAGTTGATCTGACCGAAGTGACCTTTGTTGACGAGATCGGCAAAGAACTTCTCAGCTTAATGATGCGGCAGGGAGTCGAGCTGATCGCGCGCGACATATTGATGAAATCTATCGTGGAAGAAATCGCTAAAGCATCTTCCATCGCGTGAACTTAATTAAGAGGGAGTGAATAAGATGTGCAAGATACAAATCACACGTTTTCTGGCTGGATTAATTGATAACCCTGGCGCTTGGCGCACAAGGCTTCGCGCAATCACAGGAAGCCGACCGTCGGACGCTGACGAGAACGCTAAAGCGAAAGCGCAATTGAGCAGCCTGACAGACCTTGAGATTTTGAGCGCGAACGGAACAACGCGCTGAATCACTGCAGGACGAGACTGTTTGAGTTACAGGTGCAAGAGCTTAACCTGCAAGCTCACATTGAAGACCTGGATTTCCAGTTATTGCCCGACAATATTCGGCAAGCGGTTTTGTATGTGGGCTTAGTGCGCCCGATGGAGGAACTGCGCCAGACATGGCGCAAGCGACTTGAAAATGAAAAGGCCAGAGTGAGCAAACAACTGGAACTTCTTACCTCAAACCGCGAGCAACTCGAAGCCGCAATCAACAGAGTTGATACGGAAATCGAGCGCCTTCGCAAGCAGTTAGGACTGCCATAATTGATGTATCGAGAGCATGCGCGATGTCTAGTCTTCGCAAATGCAAATGTCAAATAACAACTAACTCAAGAGAGGATATATGAAATCTGCAAAAAATCGTTTTAAACCGTTGGCCATTTTAACTCTGGTTTTGATAGCGGGCACTCTCGCGTGGTGGTTTTTTCTGCGCGGGCAGGCTACGCCCAAAGAGATCATCGCGCTCAGTGGTCGCATAGAAAGCGACGATGCGGCAGTGGCCGCGAAAACGCCCGGACGTATCCGCGAGATTACCGTGCGCGAAGGCGATCAGGTTAAAGCCGGTCAGGTCATTGCAACTCTCGATGATGACCAGATCAAATCGCGTGAAGACCAGGAACGACGCGGCAGTCGACGCAGGCCGAAGCGAAAGTTATACAGGCTCAGCAGGAGATCAGCGTGCTCGAAGCTCAACTCCAGCAAAGCCGCTTGTCGGTGAGCTCAGTCTCAGGCAGACGCACAAGGCCGTGTCAGTCAGGCGCAAGCGGAAGTTGCCGCTGCCGAAGCCGCTCTTGCTCAGGCTCGCGCTTCGTTCAGACAGGCGCTGTATGACAAAGAGAAATTTATGACGCTTGTAAAGCAGGGAGTCGTTTCGGAGCGCGAGAGCAGACAGTATCTGACGACAGCCGAAACGCAGGAAGCGGTCGTCGCTGCAGCCGAGCGACAGGTGGAAGCCGCGCGCGGCGCGCTCCACGCGGCAAAAGCCACTCTTGAAAACCCTGCGATTCGCGCAGCGCAGGTCGCCGCCATCGAGCGGCAGATCAGCCAGGCGCAATCTGTGGTCGCATGGTCTCAAGCTGATGCCACGCGCGCAAGGTCGCGGCTTCAAGAAGCGCAGGCGAATCGCCGCGATCTTGATATAGTCGCGCCGTTCGCTGGCACAATCGCTACACGCGCGGCGGAACCGGGCGAGGTCGTTGCAGCGGGAGCGCCGATCGTGACGCTCGTCAATCTTAATCAGGTTTACCTGCGCGGCTTCATTCCCGAAGGCGAAATCGGTCGCATTCGAGTCGGGCAGCCCGCGCGAATCTACCTCGACTCGAATACAAAACAGGCGCTTGGAAGCTGTGGTCTCGCGCATTGATCCGCAGGCTTCGTTCACGCCCGAAAACACATACTTTCGCGACGACCGTGTGAAACAGGTTGTAGGCGTGAAGATTCAGCTCACCAACCCTCAAGGCTTCGCAAAACCCGGAATGCCTGCTGACGGCGAAGTGCTGGTCGAAGGCACTCAGTGGGTGGCAACAGCTAGAAGGTAGTCGAAAATATAGCCGGAGATTAATTATGAGCGCAGTATTTAACAACACAGAAAGCGGATTTAATGAAGGGGCTATGCCTGCCGGTCTTAGAGATAGTGAACCGATCAGCGAGCGTGAGATTGCGATAAGCATTCGCGGCTTGCGGAAAAGCTACGGCCAGATGGAAGCTGTGCGCGGCATTGATTTGAATATTGCGCGAGGTGAAATATTCGGGCTGATCGGGCCTGACGGCGCGGGCAAAACCTCTGTCTTCCAGATACTCGGCGGCGTTATGGAAGCGACCGAAGGCGAGACTCTTGTATTCGGTCGCACATCGCTCGAAGCGCGTTCGTCAATAGGCTATCTGACACAGGCGTTCAGCCTGTATCAAGACCTGAGCGTAGATGAAAACCTGCGTTACATGGGCGAACTGCGAAAGCTGCCAGTTAAAGAGATCGAACGGCGCGGAATGGGTTACTTGAAGCTGTTTGACATGGATCGTTTCAGAGATCGGCTCGCTGGCAAGTTGAGCGGCGGAATGAAGCAGAAGCTCGCGCTTGCCTGCGCGCTGATAACCGAGCCGAAACTGTTGCTGCTCGATGAGCCGACGACGGGCGTTGATCCTGTCTCGCGCCGAGAATTCTGGGACACGCTTGCCAGTCTTTCTGCCGAAGGCATGACGGTTGTCGTCGCCACACCGTATCTCGACGAAGCCGAGCGATGCCATCGAGTCGCGCTGATATATGAAGGGCAGATTCATCAGATTGGAACACCTGCCGAACTGCGCCACAGCACGGGACTTGAGCGGATGGAAGTTCGCGCATCAGACCTGGCTCGCGCAGAAGAAATTCTAAGCCAGGCCGAAGGCATCGGCGACGCGCAACGCTTCGGAGACAGGCTCGATGTGATGGCGAAAGATACGGAGGCCGCCGAAAGTACGACGCGCGCGGCGCTCGCCACGGCGGGCATCGATGTTCAAGAGATTCGCATCGCTGCGCCAACGCTTGAAAACACTTTCGTTGCGGTGCTGCGCGAGATGGGAGGCGAGTTGAAAGCGCCCGCATTTCCCTACCGGCGAAAATTCCGCGAGCGCGAGCCTGATGCCATCGCCATCGGCGCGCATGATTTGCACAAGAGGTTTGGCAGTTTTCACGCGGTCAAAGGCATCAACATCGAAATCAAATACGGTGAAATTTACGGCTTGCTCGGAGCTAACGGCGCGGGAAAGACGACGACGATCAAGATGCTTTGCGGGTTGGTCGGGGCTACGAGCGGCGTGATGGAACTGGCGGGCGAACACGGCAGTTTGCGTTCGAGCTTCGTTCGCCAGCGCGTCGGTTATATGTCGCAGAAGTTTTCGCTCTACGACGATCTGACGATTAACGAGAACTTGGATTTTTTCGCGGGCGTCTATCAGGTTCCGCCGGAGGAGCGCGAAGAGAAGAAGCGATGGGTGCTTGAATTTTCAGGGCTTGAAGGACGAGGCGATATGCGCACAGGCGCATTGCCGGGCGGCTGGAAACAGCGCGTCGCATTCGGCGCGGCAATCATGCACGAGCCGAGCGTGTTGTTTTTCGATGAGCCGACTTCGGGCGTTGACCCGCTCGCGCGGCGCGCGTTCTGGAAGATGATCAACAGCCTTGCTGATCGCGGCGTCGCGGTGCTTGTAACGACGCATTATCTGGAAGAGGCGGAACAGTGCAACAGGCTCGGGCTGATGGTCGCGGGCGAGATGATCGTGCAAGGCACGCCGACTGAAATCAAAGCAGCGCAACAGGGCCATTTGATCGAATTGATCACTGATGAACCACAGCACGCGGCAGACCTGCTCAAAGGCGAGATGGAACGATGGCGCGTCTCTTTGTTCGGTGACCGTTTGCACGTGATCGTCGCAGACGAAGCGACGACGGGAATCAATAACCTGAAGCAGCGACTGAGCAATGAAGGAATTCAGGTGATCGAAGCCTATGAAGAACGCTTTTCGCTCGAAGACGTTTTCATCGCCGTCGTCGAGCAGGCGCGCAAAGAAGGACAGAGTCGCAACAGAAGACTAAAGGAGATCAAATGAAACGCATAATCGCACAGGCGCGCAAAGAATTGACACAGTTATTTCGTGACCGGCTGACGGTTGCGCTTGCGCTCGTGCTGCCGCTCATTCTGCTGGTGCTGTACGGCAAAGCCATTTCGTTTTCAGTAAAGAATGTGGCCGTCTTCATCGAGGACTACGATCAGAGCCTGCGCTCGCGCAGCTATATTGAAATGGTCGCGGGGTCGCTGACTTTTCGAATCGTGCCGTTGCCAGAGCATATGACGACACGAAGAAGCGCTGGCCTCTGAAACCGTGCGCGCAGTGGTCATCATTCCCGAAGACTTCGAGCGCGATCTGGTGCGAGGGCGACAGACACGAAGTGCAATGGCTGCTTGATGCGACTGATACCAACACGGCGAATATTCTTAGAGGTAATGCGGCAGCGATAACAGAAGCTTTCGCCGCGCAGAATGGCGCAAGCGGCACGACAGTCAGGCCAGCCGTCGAAGCCGAGATGCGGTTATGGTTCAACCCCGGCCGCGAAACTGACAAATACATAGGGCCGGGCGATATTGCTGTAGTGCTTGCGCTGTTTCCGCCGCTGCTGGCTGCGCTTGCGTTGTCGCGCGAGACCGAGCAAAAAACGATTCTGCAGGTTTATGTATCGAGCATTTCGGCGCACGAATATTTGATGGGCAAGACGCTCGCCTTCTTTATGATCGCGCTGGCCGAATGGGTGCTGGTGGTCGCGCTGGGGATGTGGATGTTCGATCTTCGCTTTGCAGGCGACCCGATGCCATTCCTGGTAGGCACAGTTGTTTATCTGTTCTGCAATGTCGCGTTTGGCGTGATGGCTGGCGCGGCGATACCTAATCAGGCGGCTACGATTCAAGCGGTCGCTACTGTCTGTTTTGTTTTTTCATTTTTGACTTCCGGGTTTTATGTTCCCGATTTCAAATATTCCGGCTGGCATTCGCTGGGTCTCAAACTTAGTGCCTGCGCGGTATTTCATCGAGATAACACGCGATGCATTTTTGCGCGGCAGTTCGTGGAGTGGCGTGTGGCACGCGCACGTGGCGCTTGCGCTGCTGGGCTCATTTTTTCTTCTCGTTGCATGGATAGGGATGCGAAAGATGCAGGTGAAAGCATGAAAAAACTTATCAATAAAATTCGCGGGCTGCGCATCTGGGCGCTGTTCTTGAAAGAGCTGAGACATATCAAACGCGACCGTCAATTGATCGCAGCGCTGATAGTTCCGCCGACGGTGCAACTGATCATCTTCGGTTTTTCGCTCAATCCCGTAGTGACGGGACTGCGACTGGGAGTACTGGACGAAAGCCGCACTGCGATCAGTCGTGATGTTATCTCGGCGTTTACTGAAAGCGTTTCGTTTCAGGTGGCCGGTTATTATACTTCGCCGGACGAACTGAGCCGGGAACTGAAAGCAGGAAACTTGGACGCGGGAATAATCATTCCTTCTGATTTTGACAGGCAGCGCGCGAGGCAAGAGACTGCAAAGGTGCAACTGCTGCTTGACGCAGTCAATTCAAACACCGCAGGGATCGCTGCCGGTTATGCCGAGCGCATCATCGCTTCTGTAAACCAACGTCTTGCCGACCCGGCCTCTCAGGCAACGGCAGCCGGATTGACGTCTCGCGTGGCGTTGCTTTACAACCCTGGACTCAAAAGCTCGTGGTTCATGCTGACGGGAGTTCTTGGAATTCTTCTGGTACTGAACGGGTCGCTTGTGGCGGCAGGCTCGATGGTGAAAGAAAAAGAGGTCGGCACGGTCGAGCAGTTACTTATGACTCCGGCATCTGCTGGGCAGATTATAACGGCAAAGATGGCTCCGTTGTTCCTGTCTGCTTTCGGCTGACGTGTGGATAGCTCTGGGAGTCGGCTGGGTGGTGTTCGGCCTGCCCGTGCGAGGCAACATTATCCTGCTTTATATGGCAGGCGCGCTTTGTGTGCTGGCAGGCATAGGGTTGGGAACATTTCTGGCGACCTTTTCTAAATCGCAACAGCAAGCACAGTTGCTGAGTTTCTTCATCAATCCGCCCATAGCGTTATTATCAGGAGCGACGACGCCGATTGAAGCAATGCCTGATTTCCTACAGCCGATCACGATGATCAATCCTGTGCGGCACTTCGCAACGATTGCGCGCGGCATCATGCTTAAAGGCGCAGATATCGAGATACTCTATCCGAACTTTCTCATGCTGATCGGATTTGCTGTGCTACTGGTCGCAGTCAGCGCATGGCGTTTTCGTAAGCAACTCGGATAAGTCTTCAAGGTGTAGGGGCGTTAGAGCATGTTTAGAAGTCCCGTTAGGGACGACCTGTCGATAGCCCCTGTTGGTAGAGTTTCCAGTAGCTCCGTAGGAGCAACCTCAGGATTGATAGGTTGCTCCTACGGAGCTACTGGAAATATTACGAACGCCGATACTATAGACAGGTCGCTCCTACGGAGCTTCTTTCTAAAATGGCCTTTAAGTTTGAATGTCCGGGAGTGGAAGTGAAAAGTGGCGGCTGCCTTTTTCGAGGCAGCCGCTTTGTAGTTCTCTACAGTTCACAATTTTCGGAGTCGGTAGGAGGTTGATCTGTCTCGCGAGCGCGCATGGCTCTTTGCTGCAATTCCTTTGTCTGTTCAGGCGACGGAGCTTTGCGCGAATTACATCTTGGAGCGACAGGGGCGACAGGCACGCTCAAGCCTTTCATCCTGATCATCTTCAAATCCCTCATTGGTAAAAGCCTCATCGCTTCGCCAATATCAAACCTGTATCGAGAAAGATGCTTCTCAAAATTCTTCCAATCCGCTTTGTTGATGACCACTAAGGGCCTAACCGCAGGCTCCGCTGGCATGTGTGGGTATTTCAATCTCAGGATTGATGACAGAAGCAATCTCGACACGCTTGATTGCGCGCGGCGACTGATTCGCAGACTTAGAGCAACGCTTTTGCCTGTTGCCGGTCTCTTTTGCCTGAAGCTCAACCGTGCTTAATTGAAGATAGTAGCTTTCGGTTGTTTCAGACTGCAATTCCGCAATCAGAGACTGCTCGATTCCGTTGCTGCTGTCTACGGTCGTGGCGTCGTCGGAGTTGAGACTGTTTAACGCTAAAAGTTCCGACGAGGTCACGGGCTGATGGCTGTCTCCGAACACGCTGGAAATCTGACGCCAGGCGTCAAGACCTGCTGTAAGATTCGGCGACAAGCCTATGGATTTCAAAGAGAGTGGCGTGATAGTGACGCTCAAGAACAAGAAAGCCATTCCCATGTACGTAGCATTTTTTTTGTTCGTCCTTTGCATAGCCGACTCCAAACACTGATAGAAAAAAAACAATTGCTGCTTTCTTGCTTTCTTAACAACGGCGAGGAGATTCAAAAGTTCGTTTTTTTCTTCGCCTATCTTCAAGCAATCAACCGCGTTCACGGGGTAAGTGGCATGATAAGGAAAAACGTTTCAAATTTCTTCATCAAGTCGTAAAAAGTTGTAATTACTTTGGATATTGAGGAGGGATTCGCACAAGAAACGAGGAACTATGAACGATGAATGATGAACCGAAGATAGTATTTCAATTCATCATTCATCGTTCCTCATTCATAGTTTCTTCTATTCTGCCCTTTCGTCTTTACTGTCATTGAAAAGGCTTGTCTGTTCCGATTGACGTGCGCCTGTGTCGAACGCGAAGCCGAAGTGATCATAAGCAAGCCGCGTAGCCATGCGCCCGCGCGGCGTTCGATTAAGAAAGCCTATCTGGATCAAGTACGGCTCGTAGATTTCTTCGATTGCATCTTTCTCTTCGCTGATCGAAGCCGAAATAGTGCCAAGCCCGACAGGCCCGCCATCGAATTTATCTATGATGGTCAGCAACAGCTTGCGGTCAACTTCATCGAGGCCGTAAGTGTCTACTTCCATGCGATTGAGCGCATCGGCAGCGACTTCATCCGTTACGCGCCCGTCGTAAAGCACTTCTGCGATGTCGCGCACGCGGCGCAGCAGGCGATTCACTATTCGCGGTGTGCCGCGCGAGCGACGGGCTATTTCGCGTGCGCCGCTCTCTTCTACAGCAACGCTTAATATTTCAGCCGAGCGATGCACTATCACTTCCAAATCTTCCGCAGGGTAGAAATCCAGATGAAGCGGTATCCCGAATCGGCCCCTGAGCGGCGCGCTGATGAGACCCGCGCGCGTAGTAGCGCCGACAAGCGTGAACTTTGGAAGCTCAAGTTTTATTGATCGAGCCGAAGGCCCCTGCCCAATGATTATGTCTAGTTGATAATCTTCCATCGCCGGGTAAAGCACTTCTTCAATCGCGGGATTCAGGCGATGAATTTCGTCAATGAACAAAACGTCGCCTTCGGAAAGATTCGTCAATAACGCAGCCAGATCGCCAGCCTTTTCGATAACCGGCCCGGCTGTTGTTTTGATCTCGCTGCCCATCTCGTTGGCCGCAATATGCGCGAGAGTCGTTTTGCCCAAGCCCGGAGGGCCATACAACAAAACGTGATCAAGCGCTTCGCCTCGCCTGCGAGCAGCCTTGATGAATATTTCGAGGTTGTCTTTCGCTTTTTTCTGACCGATATACTCGCGCAGCCATTTGGGGCGCAAGCTCAATTCAAACTGCTGCTCTTCTTCTCCCTCTGTGCCGGGAGAGATGATTCTATCGTCTGGCATCGAATAAACTCCGGATGTTGATGTAGGGGTTTCTGTTAGAAATTTTACCACAGATAGTAGTCAGCCGCGAAAGAGTTACCAAATTTTGTGGCCCACAGTTATAATCTTCTTGCGATAATAAAATCCTCTATGGCAAGGTTTCTTCACATAGCTGACGTTCATCTCGGCATCAAGCGGTACAATCTGCCCGACCGAACCGCCGACTTCTTTCGCGCGTGGAGAGAGGTCATCGAGCAATACGCGCTCGGTCGCAATGTGGACTTCGTGATAATAGCGGGCGATCTTTTTGATCGTCGAAACGTAGACCCGCAGGCGGCAAATCACGCGATGGCCATGCTCAGAAAGCTTGAGCATGCGCGGATTCCTGTGATCGTGATCGAAGGCAATCACGACCAGCACGAATCAACATCGCGTTTCAGTTGGCTTCGCAGTTTTTCTCAATGGCGATACATCAAGCTCCTGGAGCCGGTTTGGGGCGAGGGCGGCTCGGTCAGGCTCGACGCCTGGAACGAAGATAATGCTTCGGGGTCGTATGTAGACATTGCCGACGCGCGCATCTTCGGCTCCAACTGGTACGGCACGACCGTCAGCAATACGCTGCCAGTGTTGCTCGAAGCAGTGCGCGAGAATCGAAGAGAAGACGCGACGAACATAATGCTTCTGCATTCGGACATCGAGGGACAGCTCAATCGCCCGATTCAACACGCGCTCCCAACATCGAAATTATTAACGCTTCGCGGCGCGGTTGATTACCTGGCGCTGGGGCATACGCACAAGCAGTTTGAGATCGAAGGCTGGGCGTTCAATCCGGGTTCGCTCGAAGCATGCAGCGTTGATGAAGCAGGCACGCCGCGCGGAGCCTTCCTTGTAGAAACGGACGGCCCCAATATCAAGATTGAAACATTGCTCGCAGGCGAAGATTTCTTTCAGCGTCCATTCAATCGCGTCGAGCACAAGATCAGCGGCAGCGAAAACCCTGACGAGATTCGCGCTGAAATATTCGATGTGCTCAGAAGAGAATGCTCGACTGCCGACGACACACAAGAAGAGCAGAAGCCAATCATTGAATTGACCTTGCGCGGGCAGCTTGCATTCAAGAATTCCCTTCTCCGTTTGGACAAACTGAAGGAACAGGCCATCGAAGAACTTCGCCCGCTCGGTCTGATTATTAACAACAAGACCGTGCCCAAGCAGCTTGCGGTTGCGATTGATCTGGCGCGCGAGGCTCCGCGCGGCGAGCGCGAGTTTCGGGTGATCGAAGACCTCATCAAGCCTGACCCGCGTTTCGGCAACCGCGCATCGGAAATTGCGGCGATAGTAGTCGAGGCAAAGCGAATGGCGCTCGAAGGCGAATCGGCTGAAAAGATTCTGAACCTGATCGAGGAGCGACTGTTTGCGCCGGTTGCCGAAGAGGAAGCCGCGCAAACAGAAGCCGTTTACGCAGAGGGCGCGGACTAGTATTACAGAATGAGCAAAGCGCCGGAAGAAGGAAAGATTTGGGAGTGGCGCGCATTCGGGCGCATCACGGATGAACTGGCTGCAAAGGTAAAGGCTTATCCAATCAGGCTGGGCATCAGCAATCTTCCAGTCAGAGATATTTACCTGATCTCGCCTCTCAGCGATCAAAATGTGAAGCTTCGATGGTATTTCACAGGCTTGTATTTGAAATTCAAACTGTTGATTGATACGAAGCCGGGACAGATCGAGCTTTACAGCGAGAGCGTGCAATACACATACCCGTTTCCTATCTCTTTTGAGACTCTCAAAGAAGCCGCGCGATTGCTCCAGGTAACGCTGCCTGACACGGCGCTTCGATCCGACACATTCACAGAAGATGAAACTATGCGCGTGTTGGCCGCAGCGTCTCCGCCCGTAATTCGAGTTGATATAAAAAAGACGAGGTCACAATACCAGTTCGATGGCGGATGGATAGAGATGGCCGATATCGTATGCGGACAACATCACGTGCAAACAATCTCTATTAATTCAGAAAAGCTCGAAGTAGTAGAGCGGATGATCGAGAGCCTGCAACCCGGCGACGAGCTTGAAGTAATGAACTACGTCGAGGCTTGCAGGCGATGGGGATGATTATGCAAATCACGATTCAACAAGCCATGCCCGAACAGCACGAAAGGCTGACTCAAATCACGTTCGCAGCAAAAAAGCACTGGGGCTATCCAGAGCGATGGATGGAGATTTGGAAAGACGCTCTCACAATCACAACTGAGTTCATCGCTAATAATGAAGTTTACATAGCAAAGGTCGAAAGCGAAGTTGCAGGCTTTTATGGCTTAATATTGTCAGACGGCAAAGTTCAACTGGAGCATATGTGGGTTGACCCGGCTTACATGGGCAGCGGAGTTGGAAAGCGGTTGTTCGATCACGCGATTAAAGTAGCAGCAAGCCTGGGCGCATCTTCGATGAATATAGAATCCGACCCGAACGCGGAAGGCTTTTACAAACGAATGGGCGCGCGACGAATCGGAGAATTCGTATCCGAACTCGAAGGCCAGCCGCGAGCGCTGCCGCTGCTCGTCGTTGATCTGATAGATAGAACCGCTTGAGCGCCACTGGAAATGAGTAGTGAGTCAAACAAGACAAACAGTCCAGACAGATTTTGATCGAATTGCACTGCTCTCAGATGAAAGCTGGGATCATAACAATCATTATCATAATTACCTGATGAAAAGGGTTCCGTCGGGTTGCAAGACGGCGCTTGAAATCGGGTGCGGTATGGGCGGATTTTCTCGCCTCTTAGCCGAGCGGTCAGAGCGAGTTGTTGCGCTCGACCTGTCTCCGCAAATGATCAGAATTGCAAAAGAACGCTCAAAGCAATATCCAAACATCAATTTTGAAGTGGCTGATGCAACCACGCGAGAATTCCCTGACGAAGAGTTTGATTGCATTGTCTCTATTGCAACGCTGCATCATCTGCCCGCAGAGATAATGATGCGAAAGATAAAAAAGATATTGAAAGTGGGCGGCACGTTTATCGGCCTCGACCTGTTTCGCATAGAAAGATTGTCAGATGTTTTCACGAGCGTCGTGGCGTTTCCAACAAACATTGCTTTAAGGTTTATCAAAACCGGCAAACTCAGAGAGCCTTACGAAATACGCCGAGCCTGGGCCGAGCACGCAAAGACTGATTCGTATCTAACATTGACCGAAGTGCGCGAGATCAGCGCAAGCATACTTCCCGGAGTTGAAGTGAAAAAGCATCTGTTTTGGAGATACTCCATAATCTGGAACAGGATTCAAGATTAGACTCGAAGAAGCTGCCAGGGCTATTCGGTTTTCTGAAAAATAGAGTCAATTCACCGCAGAGGGCGCAGAGGATACGCAGATGATAATAATCTCTACGTATCCGCCGCGTGCGAAGCACATCATCGGCCATCCTGCGCCCTCTGCGGTAAAGAGATTCCAATAGCAGCAGATTAACCGAACAGCCCTTCTAAAAATCCAATCTCGTAAACCATCATCACGCCTAGCCCCAGACTGAATATTGCCGCAACCACCTGAACGACCCTGTGCGTTTTGTTGAACCGATTGGCAGTGAAATGCAGCGGCAGGCTGACGAGCGCGCTCATCATCAACATTCCTCCTATTGAGCCGATGCCGAACACTGCGATGAATAAAAGCCCAACACCAGGCGAAGAGACTGTCGAGAGAACAAGCAACATCAGCGCAGCGCTGCCTGCAAGTCCATGCACCATTCCTATGAGAATCGGGCGCGCGTTAAGACGCAAACCATGATGCGTGCGCTCTGACTCTTCAACAGACTGCTCGTGTATGTGAGGGTGAAGATGCGCGTGCTCGCCGTGATGGTGTGAATGAAGGTGCAGCTTTCCGCCGCGAAGTATTTTGCGCAGCGCGTTCGCGCCTAGAGCTATGAGCATCAAAGCTACGCAAAATTCCAACGCCAGCGCAGTCCTTTCGCCGATCTTCACGTGCAGCACCAAAACAGCTACGCCTGCAATTAACAGCGATATGGTGTGACCTATGCCCCACAACCCGCCAACGAGAGATGAGCTTAGAATGCTCTTTCTCTGGCTAACTATCGTTGACACCGCAGCCAGATGATCGGCTTCCACTGCGTGCTTCAAACCGAAGACGAGGCCGAACGTCAGGACTGACGCTGTAGTCATAGTGCCGCCCTGTGAAACCGAATTTGTGAACAGGCCGAATATTCCGGTCAGATTCCAGCCTGCGCTTACGATTGCTTCATAGCAAATTACCGCTCCCGCGCACGCAATAACGAACGCGCTTGCTACGGGCAATACTCGCACGAGTCGGCCATTGCCGAGAGGCCGCTTCATCAAACGCCCTGCATAAACGAACATCAATCCAACGGCTGTCAGCGTTGCAGAAAGTCCGAGGCTGAACGCAACCACAAGAATCAGGCCATAGCCTACGCGATGAAGCGATATTGCAGACAGCAGCACGACGAGCGCGGAAGGACAAGGCAGCAAGCCGCCCGATACGCCTAGCGCAAGAAGGCTGCGCCACATTATGCGAGAGCCGTCTGTCCCCGGCGGCAGGTGCGAATGCGTTTGTCCTCCGTGCGAGTGTACCAGCGACGCATCATGTGTGTGATCGTGCGTGTGATCACCATGCGAGTGGTGATGATGCGAAGGGCCGTCGTGCGAATGATGATGCGAATGCTCGTGCGTGTGATTCGAATGAGCGAGCGCGGCCCGCAGGCGACGAAGGCAGAGGCTCAATCCGATTGTCAAAACGATGCCGCCTGATATCAGACTGAGGATCGGAAACAATCTTTCAGGCACCACGTACTGTGATGCGAAGAGCGTCACAAACCCAAGCGCGAACACGCCGAGCGTGTGCGTGATGGTCACGGTCAGCCCTAGAAATGCAGCGTGTCGCGCAGTGCCGCGTGAACCGACCAGATAAGCGCCTACGACCGTCTTGCCGTGTCCGGGCGAGAGCGCATGCACTGCTCCAAGCGCGGCGGCGATGAGCAATCCGAACAACGCGACCATCGGCGTAAGCTCAGACACTGAGATCAACTCTGCGAAGCGATCACGAGATTGAACCGCAACGCGACCATCTCGCGTTATTAAAGCAGTAGTATTTGCGGGAGTAGCGCCTATGGCAAATGATAACTCTGCGATTCGCTCATCGAGCGGGGCAGACAACGAGTCTTCGGGATAAGCTTTGAGAGCGTCGGTCAATCCATTGCCATAGGCTGTGCTGTCAAAGATGCTCATTCCCACGGCAGGGACAGCAACTATTTCGCGCCAGCCCAATCGGTCGCGGTAGTTGATGTCCTCGAACCGCACGCGATGCGTGGCAGTGCTTGCATCGAAGCTTCCGGCGAAATCGCATTCTATTCGCAGGGTAGGAAGCCCGCCCGCGCCGGGCGGAGTTGTCGCGAGCGTTGAACGGATATTCAGCGGGACTTGCGAGCCGTCTACTTCGAGCAGTATGCCTTCGACCAATTTCGCTGCTGCCTGCTCCGCGTATGCTTTAAGCTGTTCGACGGACGGTTCGGAATCGCCGCTCGCTTTGATTTTCTGCAATTCCTGAAAAGCAGGTATCTCGGCCATGTCAATGACGTAATGAATAGCAATGCGGTCTGATCCGACTTCGATGCGAGCGAAATGATTGATCGTGAAATTACCGAGCGGGTGAGCAGAAGCAAGGCTTGCGGCAAACAAGAGTGTTAAAGTTGCAGCCAGCACTGAGGCTCGGCGAGGGCGAGTAGCGTGATTTTTCATAAAGTCCTTTTTCAGAATCGCTGCAATGAAAATTGCAGATAGAGATCAATCATCGCTTCCTGGTTTGAATCTCTTCGAGTTTCTGTCTCGCGACATCTGCTTGAAGAATATCGAATGACGGGTTGATCTCAAGAGCGCGGCTCAAGTGTTTTATGGCGGTCGATTGATCGCCAAGCTTTTCGTAAATCATTCCGGCGTGATAATGAAGCAACGCATCGCGAGTCCCCAGCCTCAACGCTTCATCAATCGCTTTCTTTGCTCCCTTTAGATCATTTGTTTTATAGAGACACCACGCCAGAACATCGCAGGTGTAAATGTCAGCGCGCCCGGCTCGTTCGCTTTGCGCGATTCGCAGAGCCTCGTCGAGCTTCTTATCGTGATTCGCCCAGAACAGTGCCAGTTGCCGCGAATAAGTCGCTGCGCCTGCGGTGCTGGATTGCTCGATGAATTCAACCAGGTCGTACTGCTTTCGAGCTTCATCCATTTGGCCCAGCTTCGCATATAAATCACCGAGCGCGATGGCTGTGTCTGGCAGTGGAACGCGCTCTTGCGATTGCTTGTAAAGCTCGACGGCAGAATTCAAATCATTTGCGGCGACACGGGCGCGAGCTTTCGCGGCAAGCGCAATGGGGTAATTCGGAAAAGCTTCGAGCGCGAAATCAAACTCCCGCTCCGCTTCTTTAAGCCTGCCAGCCTTCATTAACTCTTCGCCCAGATGAGCGCGATACCATGCGTACCCTTCGGCATCCTGCCGTGTTGAAGATTTGACGGCAGCGCGCATGACTTCAATCGCTCCGTCCGTATCGCCGCGCAGCGAATAGATGTAAGACAGCCGAGCGTAAGACGAAGCATCCGGCTTGAGTCGATCATGGTTTCCACTGCGTCATCTGCTTCGTCGTATCGGCCAAGCTCGACGAGCGCATCCGTCAGCGCGCCATATATCGTGTGATCTTTGGGCTGCAAGACACGGGCGCGGCGCGCAACTTCAAACGCTTCGCCGAAGCGATGATAGGTAAGCAGCAGAGTGGCCTTCAGCTTGATTGCATCGTAGTTGTCAGCAGCCACAGCGAAAGAATGATTGAGAGCAGTTTCCGCTTTCGCGTTGAAAGTGAAATCGCCCGTGTCGCGCGCTTTCTGTATGTAAGCAGCGCAAAGCAGGTTGTACCCGTCAGGCTCTGACGGCGCGCGTCTGATCATCGCTTCGCCCTTTTGCATCTGTTTATCGGCTAATGTTGCTTCCGCTCTGACGGGCAAAAGCGTGCGACGCGCTTCGTCCAACGGTTGCGTGCGCGAAAGAGCCGCTCGAATGCCGAATACGGCAAAACCCGCGACCGCCAGCGATGCGAGAATAAGCAAAACTCTGTTGAACCTGATTGCTTTCATGATTCGGGTGATCTTAGTTGATGGTGAGCAGCAAACAGACTGCTCACCATCTTCTGTTAGTCAGTTATTAGCGTTGAACGTGATGTTGGTGCGGAGCCGCGTTTCCGGCTGCATTGCCGGAGTGCGGAGTTCCGAGATAAGGGAAGCGGTCGAGGTAAGATACATCGTTGCGATCTACGCCATCGCCGACCGTATTGTTTGGCGCAACGTTGAACGGATTGGCAACGCCGGGCGCTGGATTGTTCGGATTGAACGGAGTTCCACCCAGCACCGCGCGCAATGATATATCAACAACGTCGTCTCCAACTCGCCGCCCGTTCGGATAGCCTGCGGCATCTCCGCCCAGCAGTCCAAGACGGCTGCGACTTGCTTCTGCTGTCGGGGGAATAGCTACGTTGAGACGCTGGTATTCGTGTGGTTGTCCGTTCGATAGAAAATTCTGGAAGCCGGGAACGAGTCCTGCCGGAATGCCCGTTCCGAAGATCGCAACCAGATCGTTACGAGGAGCAGCAGGAATGTTGATGTTAGTGCCACCCGCCGCAAGCACTGCCTGAATCAGCTTGGGCAATTGCGGATCAAGTATGAAAGGAGCTAATACCTGGTCATTTGGCGGCGTCGAAGAATTGAATGTGTCTTTCAATCTCAGCGGGACTACTACTTCGTTGACGAGCGGATTGCCCAATCGCGAAACCTGAATAAACGGAGGAATCGGACGCCCTTGCCTGTTGAAAGTATTGCGCTCAACCGTAGACCACACGCCGATGACAGCGTTCGTGTCAAGCGGATCGGTCGGCGTGCTGCCGTTGCGAGTCAAAACCGAAATCGGCACTTCGATTGCGATGCTGTGAACGTTGAATCCTGCTGTCGTATCCGTTCCGCCCGTATCGCCCAGCGATGCGAGATTGAGCGTATCAAAAATGCTTTCAACATCAATGTAAAACCCTTCGTCGCGCTGGCCTGCGAAAACGCGACCGCCATTCGACAGGTTGAAGATGGCGGGTTGAGCCAGCGCCGTCTCATAATTCGGCGTCGTGCGCACGCCTATGTTGTCGGGCGGCACGATGAAGTCACGGCCAAGTTCAACGGAATTGTTGAGCCTGCCGCGCCCGGAGCGGAAGCCATTAACCTGCCTGACTACGTAAGTTTGTGGCTCGTTATAATCGGGGTCTGTGAGCGAAGTAATCAACGGATCAATTCCGCCCGTTCCCGCAAGAGCCTGGTTAGGCGAGGCCTGGCCGAGAACAATATCCCAGTTCACAAATCGAGTTGTGAACTGGAACTCAAATGTTAAGTCTTCAAAGCCGTCGCCATTGTTGTCCACCTTGATGTTGTAAGTAGCGGCGTCGTCAAACCTGTAGAAGTGCGGGCCTCCTGCTGGTTCTTCGAATGGTATGAAGTTAGCGATTAATGTCACAAAGCCGCTTCGACCGGCTTCGGTGCTGCGAAATACATAAACGTCCGTGTTGTCTCCCGTTGGATCAAGCTTTGACAATGGCGCTTCGCGATGGCTCGACGCCTGCGCAGTCTTGAACGACGGCTCGCTGATAAGCAGCGCGGCTGTCAGGGCGAAAAGAGTGATAAGGGCGAAAAGCTTATTTCTAACTGGCTTTCGCATCTTTTTCTCCTTTGGATAATGAGTACACTTCTACTATGTCCACAAGCGCACACAATGTGGCTCAATTGAATTGGATTTATGTTTAGAGCAACGCGAAACAAGTAATGATTCGCGCGCAAGAGACAGGCTTTGTTTGATTCTTCCCTAACCCTACTTGCTCGTTATCCCCTTTCGGTCATACGGTAGGAAGTTAACGGTTTTATGGCGTCCGCTATAGACTACGACTCACGAGAGCTTATTGGATTTTTGCTTTGCCGTTCATCGTGGACCCGAAATGCGGTCAGCTTCTTAGCAATAAAGAGGCCGCCGTAATTGAGTATCAGTATGAGGCGTTATAGATGAAACGAAGACTATCACTGAGTAACAAAGGCGTAATCCTGAGACATTCATGTATAAATTAATGCGCCAACTAATTCTGTTAACTAATCCGTCCAGGACAGGATTACTGGCATGAATCTAAATGCTTGAAAGGTTCGGAGACTATTATGGCAACAACGAAAAAAGGGGGACTCCAAAATTCGCTATGATCTTAAGCCACGAACATCGTAACAACAAAATCGTCCGGAAATTATTTCTTATTCTCGCTTCAACGCTTCTTTTCACCTGTTGTCGTCAGGGCAGCTATGACGCGGCGCACAGTGATAGGAAGCAAGACGGCCTCGCAGGCTCAGTGCAAAGCGTTCGCATCGAGACTTCAAAAATGATTAGGCAGTCCGGTGATTACATTGAAGGTCCAAGGGAGGTAGTAGAAACAAAAACGTATGATGCAAAGGGTCGCATGACTGAAGAGAGATACACGGCGGCTGATGACGCGCCTCTCTACACCGCTCGATACATATTCGATGGCAATGGGAGAAAGAAAGAGCGCGGCGTTTATGCTCCGAATGAGACGCTGCGAACGAAGCGAGAGTTCAAATATGATACAGAAGAAAACCTGATTGAATGGTCCGAGTATGACGCGGATGGCTTGATGCGCAACAAAAACATTTATACCTACAATGATGACAGGCAAGTTTCTGAGCGTACTGTCTTTAACGGGAAAGGCTCAGTGGTAGATCGCTGGACATATGCTTACGACGAAAACGGAAACAAGAAAGATGAAGCTCGCTACTACGCGGATGGTTCAATTGACACGAGATATGTCTACACGCTCGATGAAAAAGGAAACCGGGTTGAAACGTCAAAGTACAACGCGAAAGATGAGGCGGTAGGAAAAGAAAGTCATTCCTATGAATTCGATTCCAAGGGCAACTGGATAAAGCGAACGACCGCCCGGCTGATTGACAGCGAAGGAAAAACGGAAACCGAGCCGGTCGAAATTACTTATCGTAAGATCGCTTATTATTGAATTGAAGGGCGAGTGGGAATTGAAAGCTTGATCTTCTCGCAAATTGATGCGAGAAGATTCATTAGTCCCGTTAGGGACGACCTGTCTATAGTTAAAGCATCCGTAATATTTTCTGTAGCTCCGTAGAAGCGACCTTTAGATTAATCAGGTCGCTCCTACGGAGCTACAAATCTCTCGCTCGGTTGTTGCTATAGACAGGTCGCTCCTACGGAGCTTTTGCCCCAATAGGTTCTGAGATCAATCGCGCACCGTCATTACTTTAACCGTGTGCCGTTAGGCACATCTTCACCAAAAGTGGCGAGCACGGGTCGTCCGTCTTCACCAACCGACGCGGCCAATAACATACCGTTCGATTCCAGCCCTCGCAGCTTGCGCGGCGCGAGATTAGCAACGACGATGATCTTGCGCCCGACGACATCTTCGGGCGCGTAGTGCTGTGCGATGCCTGCGAGTATCTGGCGCGGCTCGGTTTCTCCGACATCAATCAGCAATCGCAACAGCTTGTCTGCCTTCGGCACGCGCTCGGCTTCGAGCACAGTCGCTGCGCGCAACTCTACTTTTACAAAGTCATCTATCTGAATCGGGCTGGCAGTTGGCGGCGCTACGGCCTGAGTCGCGCCCGCTGTGTTTGCCGCCGCCTCTACCTTTTCTGTATCGGGTGCGGCAGGCTGCTGTGTTTGAGAGCTTGCCGTTTCAGTTGCTGCTGCGGTCTGCTCATTTTGATTTTCTATCTCTGACATAATCTTTTCCTTGTTGAGTTTCGGAAATGCCGGACTGACTTTTTCAATCGATGATATGTCCAGCGATTCGCCCCACACAGTCGTATTGGGATTGATTTCAAGCGGGTCGCCCGCAAGCCCCATCTGCCGCCAAATCTCTCTTGCGCTTTCGGGCAATGCAGGAGCGACAAGCAAAACCAGATGGCGCAAGCCTTCGTATGCAACCGCAATCACGCTTTCCAGCCGCTCGCGTTCAGACGGGTCTTTGGCGAGCTTCCACGGTGTGTTGTCCGTGATGAACTTGTCCACGCGGGCAATTCCGGCCCACGCTGCTTCAAGCCCGCGCGAGAAATTCATGGCGTTGAATTCTTCATCGAACTTCTGCTTCGCCTCGCGGATGCGCTCTCGAACATCCGCCTCATCTTGCGCCGTCTCGTTAAACAAACGCGGGGGACGGCCATCGAAATAGTTTCTCACCATCGTCAACGTGCGGCTCGCAAGATTGCCCAGTCCATCTGCGAGGTCTGAATTCACGCGATCAATTAAAGCTTCGTAAGATATATGACCGTCTTGCCCGAACGAAACTTCGCGCAGAATGAAGTAGCGAATCATGTCCGCAGTAAAGTATCGAAGAAGCTCGTGAACCCTGATGACGTTCCCGATAGTCTTCGACATCTTGCGCCCGCCCATAAGCAACATCCCGTGAGCGTGAATGCCTCGCGGCAACTTGATGCCTGCGGCCATCAGGAATGCGGGCCAGTAGACCGTATGGAACCTCAGTATGTCTTTGCCGACAAGATGAAGCGCGGGCCAGTATCGATCAAAGCCATCGTATTTGTCATTGCCCCAACCCATAGCCGTGATGTAATTCGACAGCGCATCGAGCCATACGTAGATAGTATGCTTCTCGTCGCCCGGCACAAGAATCCCCCACTTGACCGTGACTCTGCTGACAGACAAATCTTTCAGCCCGCCCGCAACGAAAGAGCGGACTTCATTGCGACGCGAATCAGGTTGAACGAAGCTAGGTGTAGAGTCATACAGATCAAGCAAGGGCTGTTGAAACTCAGAGAGTTTGAAGAAGTAACTCTCTTCTGAAACTTTGTCGAGCGGGCGGTCGTGCAGCGGGCACAGCGGGTTTTCTACATCCTCTTCGACATCTTTGAACTCGTTGCAATTGCCGCAGAACCAGCCATCGTAATATCCCTTGTAGATGTAGCCACGCTCTAAAAGAATCTGCCACAACTTCTGCACAGCGCTTTCGTGCGCAGGGTCGATTGTGCGAATCCAGCGGTCGTAGTTTATGTTGAGCGAAGCGAACGCCGTTTGAAACTCTTTGACCATTTCATCAACATGTTCGCTGATCGGAATGCCGCGCTCGGCAGCCGCGCGTTCGATATTTATTCCGTGCTCGTCGGTTCCCGTAAGAAAGAACGTATCAATCCCGCGTTGCCGTTTGAAGCGCGTGATCGAATCCGCAACCATCGTCGTGTAGGCGTGACCTATGTGCGGCTTCGAGTTTGCGTAATAGATCGGTGTCGTTATGTAAAAAGTTTCTGCCATAATCAGTCTTCGGTTTTCCAGTTTCAAACTACCTGCTTCAATCTTGCGTTTGATTCAAACCGTAGTTTGCAATTGCCTTTATTTGTGATTATCACGAATCAGAGACATAGCCTCGTTGCGCGTGCGCGGGTCTTTGAGGAATCCACCGCGCAAGGCGCTCGTGATGGTTTTCGAGCCGGGCTTCTTCACGCCGCGCATCTCCATGCACATATGCGCGGCTTCGATGACGACCATCACGCCGGTCGCGCTAAGCTCTTCGTAGAGGAGGTCTGCTATTTGAGTTGTGAGTCGCTCTTGAAGCTGCGGCTTTTTGGCTAGAGTATCAGCCACGCGCGCGAGCTTCGACAGCCCGACTATGCGCCCGCCTTTCGGGATATACGCGATGTGCGCGACCCCGACGAACGGGAGCAAATGATGCTCGCAGACGGAATATATCGGAATGTCTTTCACAATAACCATCTCGTCATGCGTTTCAGCCGGAAGGACGTGAATGAACTCGCGCGGGTCGTTATACAATCCCGCGCAAATCTCTTCGTACATCAGCGCAACGCGGCGCGGCGTGCCCTGAAGTCCGGGACGATCAGGGTCTTCGCCGATTCCTTCAAGTATCATTCGCACGCCCGCTTCAATCTTTTCCAGATCAACGGAAGTTCTTTTCGGCTTGTGTGCGATGTCGTTATTCTTTGAATTCGCCATTGCGTGCGCTTCTCTTCATCCTCTCACGATATGCGGCTGTTGCGGCTGACTGCACTTCGATCACAGGCTTCCCATATCCTGCGGCAAGTCGCGCGCAATCATCATACTCCGGTAAAAAGTGTAGCGTGCGATCACCCGCCCGCGCCACCTTCATACGAACAGTGCCATACTCTGTTTCAACAGTTTCAATCGCGCGCTCAAGCATCTGCCGCTTCGCTTCGTAATATCGAACGCCGAGCGTAGTCGTTTCCGCAAGCAGCATCTCGATGATCGAATCGGTCTTTGCCGGTTCACACAGCACAGTCAGCAGCGTGCCCGGCCTCGCTTTCTTCATCTGCGCCGCAATAATGAAAACGTCCAGCGCGCCGAGCGCAAAAGCTCTTTCCATTACGAACCCGTAAGCCTGCGGGTTCATATCGTCTATGTTCGTTTCAACAACCATAACGCTGTCGCTTAGATGACGCGATTCATTTTCAACCTTCGCGTTTGATTCTGAAACATCGCCCATCACAATTCGGAGCGCATTAGGGAACCCTTTCGGGTCGCGCGAGCCTGCGCCGTAGCCCGCGCGAGTTATCTTTATTTCGGGCAGTGGGCCGAAACTTTCGCACAAAGACAGTCAGGATGGCCGCGCCGGTCGGAGTGACGAATTCGCCTTCGATCTCTCCCGCGTAAACGGGCACGCCGCGCACAAGCTCTGCCGTAGCGGGCGCGGGAACAGGCATCAAGCCGTGCTGCGTTTGAACAGAGCCGTGCCCAAGCCTGAGCGGCGATGCGAAGAAGCGATCTACGCCGAGCATCTCAAGCCCTATCATCGCGCCGACAGTATCAATGATCGAATCAACCGCGCCGACTTCATGAAAATGCACTTGCTCGCGCGTCGAACCGTGAACGTGCGCTTCGGCTTCGGCCAATCGCTCGAATATCTGAATTGATCGAGCTTTCACCTGCGCGCTCAACTCTGATCGGTTGATGATCTCCGAAATGTCTGCGAGCTTGCGCGCAGGCTGCTTGCCTTCGTCAACTTCGACGTTGAATTTGACAGCCGCAATGCCGCTGCGTTTCACGCGCTCGGCTTTCACTTGATAGGCGCTCAATCCGAGCGATGATAACTGATTATTTAACTCATCAAGGTCAACTCCCAGATCAATGAGCGCGCCGATTATCATGTCGCCGCTCACGCCCGCGAAACAGTCGAAGTACAATGCGCGCATCAGCCTCGCTCCTTGATGAACTGAGGAAGGATTTCGCCAGCTTTGCCGAGCACAGTGAAGTCAGCAAAAAACGAAATGTCAGTCCTCTCGGGATTGACTTCGATAATGCGCGCGCCCGCTTGTTTCGCGGCAACAGGGAGGCTCGCCGCCGGATAGACAACAGCCGAAGTTCCGATGACGAAAAACAGATCGGCGCGTGCAGATGCTTCTTCCGCGCGCTCGAATATGGATTCAGGAAGCATCTCGCCGAACAGCACAACATCGGGACGCGCCGCCGCGCCGCACACGAAACATAACGGCGGGTTCTGTTCGAGCGGCGTTTCGCGCGCGTCGAACACGCTTGCGCAGCGAAGGCAGCGCGCGCGCCAGATATTGCCGTGAACTTCGAGCACGTTGAGGCTCCCCGCAGCGCGATGCAGGTCGTCAATGTTCTGCGTAATCAGCGTGAACTCGGAAAACCTGCGCTCCCACTCTGCCAGCGCATAATGTCCTCGGTTAGGCTGAACGCTTGTCAGCATCCCGCGACGATAATCGAACCACTCCCAGACAAGTTTCGGATCAGTCGCTATCAATTCTGCTGAAGACAATTCGGTTATGGGTCGCCCGCGCCACGTCCAGATTTCCGTGTCGCCGCCTCCGCGAAACGTAGGCACGCCGCTTTCGGCGGATATGCCCGCGCCCGTCAGCACAGCGACCCGTTGCGCGCTGTCGAAAATCCTTAGCAGTTCGTCTGTGACTTCCGTCAGTACCACAGCGAGTTTCACACCTCCTGGTGAAACCAGTATGCTATAAACCGCACAGCGCAAAGTCAAACATAACTCTTCAGCCGCGTAGTGACATATGAATTTAGCCGTGTACTTCAGTGCACGGTCGGATGTGTTCATAATAGATCACGTCGCGTCAGCGACGATTGTGTCTCGGCTCAATCGTCGCTGACGCGACGTGGCTGCCTAATCTCAATTTCATCCGTGCTGAAGTACACGGCTAAACTCAACCTGCCGCTGACGCGGCCACAACTGGCTGAGTAGGTACAGTCAAACGGGGTGCGCGAAGTCAGAGTAGGTAGAAATGAGGACGGAGGGTAGACTTTTCGTGTCAATTAACTTATGCGAAAGGACTACACCTCCGATGACCCTCACTGATCAGATTATAACCGCTACTCAACATTGGCTGGAACAACTTCGCGCCAACGCCACCTCCTCAGCCAGTCAACCTTTATCTATGGCCACCCTTGAACAAGCCGCTCTCGCTTTAGGTCAACGCATCTCACAACTGGCCATGACTGACCAACTCCAGCAAACAGGCACCGGCTATAGCTCATCATCTCGTCCCTGCGACTGTGGCTGCAAACAGCGCTTCCATCGTTACTCAGAAAAGACTGTGCGTACGCTGATCGGCGAGGTCACTTACAAGCGGGCTTATTACCGCTGCCCCCAGTGTGGCTCAAGCGCTTCTCCTCTCGACGTCCAAATCGGGCAATCAACGCGTGAGATTTCGCCCGGCGTCGAGCGCGCGCTGGCGCTGCTTTCGGCTCACCTGCCTTTTCATAAGGCCGAGCAGATACTTGCAGAAGTTAGCGCTGTGCGGCTCAGTGCCCGACAAATCGAAACCATTGCCGAAGAGCTTGGCGCTGAGGCCGAACAACTCCAACACCAGGAAGAGCAGCAGGCGGCAAGACAAGGGTTAGGCGAAACTCGTGGGCCGCATCAGCCAGTGCCGCGCACTTTTATCGTCGAGATGGATGGCGTGCAACTTGGCTTGCAGGACGGCTCGTGGCAGGAGGTCAAATGCGGCGTAGTTTATGAACTCAGCCAGCGCATCGAGATCCAAGCCGGGCGATGGGAACTGTTGCAGCGCTATCGCTGTGCGCGGCGAGGTGATGTGGTTGGGTTCCGCCAAAGGCTGTGGGCGCTGTGTTTGCGAGCAGGGATTCGTCAGCAGGATCAGATCATCGTGCTGGGCGATGGGGCGGAGTGGATTGATCAAACCGCCGAGTTATTATTCCCGAAATCGCGGCGCATCTTGGATTATTATCACGCCTCGGAGCGAATCTGGGCCGTAGCCAACGCGCGATGGGGAGAGGCAACGGCAGCGTCGCAGCGATGGGCGCACAAGAAGTTAAGTCAACTTAAGGGGGGACGAGTCAGACAAGTGGTTGCGGCGATGAGAGGACTGCGGATGAGAAACGAGGAGGGGGAGCGGGTAAGAAGCGCAGCGATCAAATATATGAGAGTGAGGCAAGAGCAGATGAAGTATGGGGAGTATGAGGAAGCGGGATTGCCAATCGGGAGTGGGGCAGTCGAATCGACGTGCAAGCAGATGGTGACGGCGCGCTGTAAGCAGGCTGGTATGAGATGGAGTGAGGCAGGAGCCGATGCGATGCTGGCGTTGAGGAGTTTTGTACTCAATGAGAGGCTTGATGAACTGTGTCCAAAACCCGTCGTTAGCTTGGATTGGCCAAAAGCAGCTTGAGGCTACCTACTTTCACTTCGCGCACCCAGTCAAACGTCGCGCCTTTCAAAAGCGCATATCGGCTGATAATATTTTCGATTCAACTCGATGGCAGAAAGCCATCCTTAATGATTCAAGATCAGGAGCCTATCGGGAAATGACTATTCAAGAAGCGGTGCGCGAGCGATTACGCTCGGCCATTAAGAAACTGTTTGATATTGACCTCGCGGAGTTCAACATCGAAGTGCCTCCGCGAACAGAGCTTGGCGATCTGGCTTTCCCCGTCGCCTTCGAGATTGCGAAGAGATTAAAAGCCGCCACAGGCCAGAAGCAAAATCCAAGAGACATCGCCACGCGTCTCGCAGAAGAGATGCGCGGAGTCGAAGGCGTCGCTCGCGTTGAAACAGCGGGCGCGGGTTACGTCAACGTCTTTTTTGACCGCGCGGATTATCTTCTAAGCGCCACGGGCGAAGCGCAACAGACGGCTCCGCAACTGGGCGGGAAGTTAATCGTTGAGCACACGGCTGTCAATCCGAACAAGGCTGCGCACATCGGCCATTTGCGCAATGCCGTGTTAGGCGACACGACGGTCAGGCTTCTTCGCGCGGCGGGTGAAACTGTTGAAGTGCAGAACTACATTGATAACACGGGCGTGCAGGTCGCAGATGTCGTCGTGGGCTTCAAATACATCGAACAGAAAACTCTGGAAGAGATTAAGGCGATAGACGACAAGTTCGATTATTACTGCTGGGACTTGTACGCCCGCGTAGGCGGCTTCTATGAAGAAGATCGCTCGCGGCTCGAACATCGCACAGACGTTTTGCACGAGCTTGAATCCGGCAAAGGCGAGATTTACGAGACGGCTGATTACATCTCTACAAGAATTCTTGGCTGCCATCTCGACACGATGTTGCGCGTGGGCATCACATACGATTTGTTGCCGCGCGAATCAGATGTGATTCATCTTCACATCTGGAATAAAGCTTTCGAGTTGCTCAAAGAGCGTGGCGCAATCGAGCTTGCTACCGAAGGCAAGCTCGCGGGCTGCTGGGTGATGCGCGCTGAAGAGGAAGAAGGCGGCCAACAGGATGAAGAGTCCGAACACGAAGCAGACAAAGTGATCGTGCGCTCGAACGGTACGGTCACCTACACGGGCAAAGATATAGCGTTTCACTTGTGGAAGCTCGGCCAGCTCGATTTGGATTTTTACTACAAGCCTTTTCGCACTTACCCCGACGGTCACGTTGCCTGGATCACGACCTCTGATGCTAGTGAGAATGACCCGAATCATCAGCGATTCGGAAACGGCGCGGCTTACTTCAACGTGATTGACATAGGCCAATCTTACCCTGCAGCACTACGTCAAGCTTGGCGTGATGGCAGTTGAGCGCAACGAGCGAGTCGAGCGCAGCGCACATCTCGGCTACGAAAAAGTGACGCTCACGGCTGCGACAGCCGAGCGTCTTGGGCAGCAATTATCGGAAGAAGACCGAAGCGCGGCGCAGTCAGCATGTCGGGTCGCAAAGGGCTTGGCGTGAAGATTGACGATTTCATTGACCAGCTTGAATCGAGCGCATTAGCAGAAGTCGCAAGCCGTCACGCCGATCTGAGCGAGCAAGACAAGCTCGACACCGCGCACAAGATTGCTATCGGCGCGCTGAGATATTTCCTGCTGAAGTATTCGCGCAATTCGATAATCGCGTTCGACTTGAAAGAAGCGCTCGCGTTCGACGGCGAGACAGGGCCTTACATTCAATATTCGGTCGTTCGCGCCAATTCGATATTTCGCAAGCTGGCGGACGCTGGCTTGATCTGACAGGCGCCGATATTCAAAGCATTCCGCGCGAACGAATCAACGAACTGCTCGAAGGCGAGGCGGGCGATGATCTATGGTCGCTCGTGTATCTGGCAGCCAGATTGTCGGATGTCGTGCGAGGCGCAGTCACCGCGCTTGAGCCTTCAATAGTTGCGAAGTGGGCTTTTCAACTGGCCAAAGCGTTCAACCTCTTTTATCACAACTATCACATACTGTCTGAACAAGACACGGCGCGGCGCGCGCTTCTGGTTGCAATAACGGCCATCGCGCGCAGGCAGTTGATTGCGGCGCTCGATGTGCTCGGCATAGAAGTTCCAGAGCGAATGTGATGTAATGTTTGCTTCAAGCGCACCAGACAGCTATACAATCAATTAGAAGATCGCCTGCGAAAGAGGAGAGTTGCCATGCTGATCGTAATGAAGCACGATGCCACCGACCGGCAGGTGGAAGAAGTATTGAAAGTCATAACTGATCTTGGATTGAAGCCGCATCCGATGCCCGGCGCGACTCGCATCGCAATCGGCATAACAGGCAATCAGGGCGCGATTGAACCGGGCCACTTTGAAAATCTCGCAGGCGTGGCCGAAGCCATTAGAGTTTCCAAGCCGTACAAGCTTGTCAGCCGCGACCTCAAACAGGAAGACACTATAGTTCGCGTAGGCGATGCTGAAATAGGCGGGCTTGAACCGGCCATCATCGCAGGCCCGTGCGCTGTCGAATCATTAGAGCAAACGATGGCGATAGCTGAAATAGTCGCTTCGTGCGGCGTGAAATTCTTTCGCGGCGGCGCATTCAAGCCGCGCACTTCGCCTTATTCTTTTCAGGGACTCGGCGTGGAAGGGTTGAAGATACTGGCGAAGTGCGCGAACGTTTCGGACTGCACATCGTCACCGAAGTTCTGGACACAGAGACCGCAGACGTGGTCGAAGAGTACGCAGACGTCATGCAAATCGGCGCGCGAAACATGCAGAACTTTTCGCTGCTGCGCCGCGTGGGGCAGGCGCGCAAACCTGTTATGCTCAAACGCGGGATGTCGGCCACGCTTGAAGAACTCCTGCTCGCGGCTGAATACATCATGGCCGAAGGCAACTATAACGTCATCCTGTGCGAACGCGGCGTGCGAACATTTGCAGACCACACGCGCAACACGCTCGATCTTTCGATAGTCCCCGCCGTGCAGAATCGTTCTCATCTTCCGATCATCGTTGACCCGTCGCACGGCACAGGCAAGCGTCACAAAGTTCTACCTCTCGCGCGAGCATCAATAGCGGTCGGCGCTGACGGTGTTATGGTCGAAGTACACGATCACCCGGAACGCGCTCTGTCGGATGGCCCGCAAGCGCTTTTGCCTGATATGTTCAAACAACTTGTGGCCGAAGTTCGAGCCATCCATACGGTGATCGCCGAGACCGCAGCAAGCCCCGGCATGAAAAAGGCAAAAGGCAAAAAGCAAAAGGCAAAAATTTCAGCGATAACCCCTTTGCCATTGCCTAGCTGATGCGATCAATGACGATCAAAAAGTCAACCGCGAAGAAAAAGCCGAAGTCTTTATTGCCTCTCGCTTTAACTTCCTGCAATCGCTTGTCACACGCCGCCCTGTTTTGACAGTCGCAATAATCGCCTCGACCCTATCCATCGCATCGTTCATTTACTTTTTCAGTCAAGGGATGACAAATCACTACGGCGATGGGGTCGCGCACGTCAACATCGCTCGCAAGGTCGTAGACTCGCCCGACGATTCGCTCTGGCAACGATACATTCAAATAGGCACGCCCTGGCTTCCGCTGCAAACGGTGTTGATGCTGCCTCTGGTGGCAAACGATTTCCTGTGGCGAACGGGCATTGCGGGCAGCATCGTTTCGATGATCTCGTTTGTCGTCGCAGCCGTCGCGCTTTACTTGCTGGCAAAGATTTTTTATCGCAATGAAGATGGACGATTGAATGAAATCTTGCCGCTGATTTCTGTCGCGATATTCATGCTCAATCCGAGCGCGCTCTACATGCAATCGACTCCGATGACTGAATCTGTTTTCATGGGCGCGCTTGCCTTAGCAGTCTATGCGCTGCAACGCTGGGCGACGGACCAGACCACAAAGCGATTGATTATTGCTGCCTTTGCGATGACGATTGCGACGCTTGCGCGTTATGAAGCGTGGCCGGTTGCTGTGTTGTCCGTACTGGTGGTCGCGTTTGCGTGTCGAGGCGATGCAAAGGCGAGGATAAAAAGCAGCGCCCTTTTCGCAGTGATCGTAGCAGCGGGGCCTGCCTACTGGCTGTGGCACAATTGGGCCATCTACGGCAATGCTTTGAATTCTTCAGCGGGCCTCATTCTGCGCGAGGAATATTTCTTGAAAACGAAGCGAGGCTCGGATGGTCAAAGATATTCATCGGGCACATTGCTGTTGATGTGTTGATGATCGTTGTCACCGCTGCTGTCTGCATCGGGCCGTTTTTGATTCTTCTTTTTGCGACGGGACTTGCGCGCTTTCTCGTCGTGAAGCGACGAACGTTAATCGAATACGCGCCTGCTCTTCTGCTTCTGGTTCCCTTCTTCTTTCACGCTCTGAGTCTCTATCGCGGCGAGATTCAAATATTCCCTCTGAGCGCGTTTGGGCTTCACAACGTGCGCTACGGACTGCCGCATCTTCTGGCAGTTGCGTTGTTTGCGCCTGTTTGCATTCTCTTCTTCAAAGGCAAAGCGCGACGATGGGCGACCGTTTGCGTTTGTTCGATCATTGCATTGCAGTATGGCTATTTGATTTCAGAAGGGCCGTCGCAGATCGCGAGTTTATCAAGAGGGCTATCGCAACGGGGTAAACGCTCGGCCCGCGCGTGAACGAGCGCGTGTAGCTGCGTGGCTCAACGCTAATCCTGTGAGACCGATGTTACTGATGAACACAGGCGCGCTCGGCCCGCTCGTATCTCAGGGTGGCTTGCGATATTCCCAGATCATTCACGAAGGCACTTTGCGATGGCATGAAATAAACGACCGTCTTCCCGGCGACGTATCAACCGTCATAATTCAGGAAGGCGACCCGCTCGACCAGTGGCTGCATGGGAACGCTGCGCTCGCTCGCGATCTTACAGAGAAGTTTCAAGAGGCGCTGTCGGTTGGACGGATAAAGGTCTTTCGGCGCAGATGAATTATAGTCAACTTGAGATTTCAAATCATAGATTGATCCCCGAATACGAGCGATGCATTAAGGTTCGCACGCGATTGCGGCCAGCAGCTTTCGCAAGATACATTGCGCGATCAGCCATCTCTATCAATTCCTCTTTAGTCTTGGCAGCCGCCGGATAAGTCGCAACGCCGAAGCTCGCCGTCACCTGTCCGACCTTCGAGACAGGCTTTGAAGCTATCATTTCTCGAAGCCGCTCGGCTACGCCAATCGCATCCTCTCGACCGCATTGCGGCAGGACTATGACAAACTCTTCGCCGCCATAGCGCGCGCAGATGTCTACCTCGCGCACGGTTGATTGCATGATTTGCGCAGCATGGCACAGCGCCGCGTCCCCTGTGCGATGGCCGTGCGTGTCGTTTATCCGTTTCAGATGATCGAGGTCGAGAAGTATCAAAGAGACCTGATCGTTGTTGCGGTCTGCAAGCTTCATTTCGCGATCAAGGCGCTCTTGAAAATACCTGTGATTGAAAAGCCCTGTCAGCGCATCGGTCATCGCTTGAGTTTGCACCTGCCGAAACAGGCGCGCGTGGCTGATGGCGACAGCAAGCTGATCTGAAACCGTTTTGACCATCAGCACCTCTTCGTCTTCCCAATTGCGATTAGGCGTGTCATCTTCGACTACCAAAACGCCTATGACGCTGTTGCGATATGTGATTGGAATTTCGAGAGCGCCGGGTATATCCAACTTGTTTCCAATCACGAATCTATCGGGTGTTTTGCTTTGCGTGGTTTGATGCTCTTGCTCAGGCGCGCATTCCTCATCCGCATCAACCGTCTCAGGCTGAGACGTCAGCGCAAGAGATATTGGAGCGAGATAAGAAGTGACCGAATTGGCTGCCGCTTCTTTTGGCTGCTGTTCCGAACTATCATTGCTTGATTCGGAAATAGCGACATCCGGCGGCGGCTCGTCTGCCCGCTCGTATACGCTCATGCCTTCGGGTCTGCTTGTTCCTTCCTGCCATAACACTAATGCCGAGCGGCGAGCCTTGAGCGCGCGTCCGACCTCTTCGACTGCTGCTTGCAATATTGACTCCAAATCAAGCGTGCTGGAAATGGCAGAGCTTATGCGATTGGTAGCCATCTCAAGTTCGTTCTGCCGCTGCATCAGCGTCGCAAGCTTCGTCGTGAATGTCAGCGCGAGTCTCAGCGAAGCGTCTCGCGTCGTGCTCAAGTTCAACAGCGTTTCAAGCTGCGCGCGCGCTTCAGGTTTTTGCGCGCCTATTCGAGCCATCAAGTATTCAGCCGCAGTGAAAACGACGTTCGGGTCAAACGTCCATACCATCTCATATGTCTTTGCGTGATTGTTCTCTTCTTCGTGAATGGCATACGAAGCAAGCAGGCCGCAAAAACGCGACTCCATCACCAGTATGAACGGGCCTGTCTCGATCTTGTGGTGTTCGCGTTCTTCGAGAACCGTGAGGTTAGGAAATTCTTCCGGCTCCCATGTTCTCGCGGCGCAATCCTGATCGCACGAGAATAAATATATTTGGCGAGCAGCAGAAGCTAGTTTAGCCGCGCGCTCGACCTCGCGCTCAGCGTCGCCGTTCAGACAACGCCCTTCGAGCACAAGCGCCGACAGCTTTTGCTCGATTACTATGTCCTCGAAATATCCAACCAGTCGCTTGACTGCCTGCTCGTTTGATCGGATGGGTGCAAACTCGTCGCCATGCTGTTTAGTCAGCACATAAAAGAGTGAGTACATCAATTAATTAATCTCTAGTGGTTTATGTCAAAAACAACTGCGGGGACTGGTTCGTCCAATCAAGGCGATTTTACAACGGGCACAAGCGGTGTCAATCGTTTTTATTACGCAATAATTAAGGATTGAAGACAAACGAGATGCCGGAGGCTCAGTCGAGTATGTAATTTTTTCCGAGGCCAGTCGGAAACTAATACAGTTTATTGGCTTGGTGTTGTTCTACAGATTTTTCAACTGCTGTTATAAAGCGAGTTATGTCGAGCCTCGCTGAACGTGCGAAGTGGCACAGCGATAGCAAATGAATCTGGTGTTAAAGCTATTCGAATGAGCGTTGTTATGGGTTTTACATCATCTCTCGGTTAAAAAAAGATCTTAAGGAGGTCTGAACAAATGTACAAACTGGCTACCGTCGCCCTATTGATGGTGTTTGCAGTCGTTTTCGAGTCCGGTTGCGCAACTAAAAGTATGTGCGTAATCGCGTCGCTGAACGAGTCACTCCGCTTGAGAATCGCACAACTGAATTAGAAGAGACATCTCGCCGCAATACTCAAAGCATTTCCGAGTTGAATTCAGGTATAACAGACGTTCGAGGTCGCGCTGACCGTGCGCAATCAACAGCAGACCGCGCGGCTTCTTCGGCTGAACAAGCCAACACGCGCGTCACAGGCATCGAGCGCAACGTCGAAGAGCTTCGCGCCAATCTCGACAAGTACACGGTACAGAATACTGCAATGGTCTTCTTCAAACCCGGAAGCGCAAAGCTCACGCCTGAAGCGATGGCGCAGCTTGATCAGCTTGCATCGCAGATCGCTGACCGAACCGGATTCATTCTTGAGATAACCGGTTTCGGCGACACCGCAAAAGCAACGCGTTACAACCAGAACCTCGCGCAGTTGAGAGCAGAAGCCGTGCAACGCTATCTGGCAGACAAGCAGAATGTGCCCGTGATGCGAATGTTTGCAATCGGCTTTGGCGCTGCAAGGCCAGCAACTGAAAATGTTTCCACAGGTGAAACCACGCTCTGCAAGCAGCCGCGCAGTGAATCGCCGAGTTGACATACGATTGCTTACGAATAATGCCGTGCCGGGCGCGCCTATGCGAACAAGCACAACCGGCACAGAAGAATAGAGTTTAAATTTTCCTACAGCCACCAAGTCCCCGTACTTGCAGGGTAGCGGGCGGGCGATAATCGGCGTTCCGCCTGATTATCGCCTGCCTGCTTTTGCGACAGATTATCCGCCTGATGCTTTCCAATCAATCCCTCTAATTTCGCTTAATCTTCCTGCGGTAAATGCTATAATGTTGAGGCAACCGGATTTAGGGCCATGGCATCTCAGGCAGTGAGGTCATGGCTACTGCAACCAACACATTAATAATGACCGTGACCGCTGAGAGAAGCCAACCCCTATCCGACCTGGAATTAGCCAGGCGAGCGGCGGCTGGCGACACAGCGGCTTTTGAAAAGCTCTACGAGCAGCATCACAGGCGAGTCTATTCGCTCTGCTTAAGAATGCTCGGCAACGCATCGCAGGCCGAAGACATGACACAGGAGGCATTCCTGCAAGTGTACAAAAAAATCGGCAGTTTTCGCGGTGATTCGGCATTCACTACGTGGCTGCATCGCTTGACCGTGAACCAGGTTTTGATGCATTTTCGCAAGCGCGGGGTCAAGCTTGAGCACACAAGCGAGGAAGGCGATTTCACGAATGTCGTCGAGACGCCGATTCAAAGCACGCGGCGCATCTCGATGGTAGACAAACTGGCGCTTGAAAAAGCCATATCGGAGTTGCCGCCAGGGTACAGAACAGTTTTCGTTCTGCACGATGTCGAAGGCTACGAGCACGAAGAGATTGCCAATTTGCTCGGCGTCAGCATAGGGACGTCCAAATCGCAGCTTCATAAAGCGCGAATGAGATTGCGCGAGTTGCTGACGAAGTAACGCGCGCTTGAAAGAAAGAGGCGATTCGCAGTTGCCCTGCAAGATCATAATATGAGGACCGGGTGATTTAAATGATTTGCAAGCAGTGTCAGGAACACATCTCAGATTATATTGACGGGCTGCTTGAACTGGGTGAGCAGGTAAAAATCGAGCGGCATTTGGCCGACTGCGAGCCTTGCCGCGCCGTGCGCGACGACCTGCTTCAGATAGTTCACTTCAGCCACCAGCTTCCAGAGCACGCTCCTTCTGGCGCATTGTGGGCACGCATTCAATCGGACATATCGCAAGAGCAGCCCGCAGGATTTTTGTCTCGCGCGGGTGCATGGTGGGCGCAATTGAAGACCCGCAATTTCAATCTCTCGATTCCGCAGATGGTCGCAAGCGCGGCGGCGATGGCAATCATCATTTCCGTCGGTGTGTTGATTACGGGGCGCAATGTAGCTCACGAGCAAAGCACAGTGGCAAGCATGGGAGATGTTAAAGCGAATAATTTGCAGCGCCTGTCGAATCCTGACATTCAACAACTCGAACAAGATGTCAGCAGGCTTTCCGAAACTATCGAGCAGCGCAAGAGCGCCTGGAATCCTGAGCTTCGCGCGGCATTCGACCGGAATATGTACTACGTAAATCAATCGCTCGCGGAATGCCGACATCAATTGAACGACAATCCTTCCGACGACGTATCACAAGAGTTGATGCTCAACGCATATCGTGAAAAGGTGCGATTGCTCGAAGGGTTTCAAAGCTTCTAAAATTCAGTAATAATTTCTTAATCGAGGTGCGGGTTGGCAGTGAGCTTGGAAAAGAACTGGTCAAGACGAGCGATTCTCCTGTCTTCAATCACACTTGCGTTTTTCGCTTGCATCGCGCAGTTGCCCGGGCCAATCACCGCCGACTCGCTCAACAAATTCGAGCGAACCTACACTCCACATGACACGCCTCGCCTGACAATCTCTAACGTGAATGGAAACATTCGCGTGAGCGCGTGGGATAGAAAGACCGTCTCTGTGCGCGCAAACTCTGCGCCGTCGGTTTCAATCCTGGATCAGACGATAGGAGACGACATCACAATCACGGTCAAACGAGACCTCAGATTAGGCCGGTCTGATTTTGAAGTATCAGTCCCGTCCGATGCTTACTTGTCGCTGAAAAATTTCATGGGCGACATCGAAGTTCGAGGCGTAACAGGGCACGTCAGCATCAACTCGATTGGCAGCAACGTCCGACTGGTCGGCGTCAACAGCCCGACGATAGATGTGAAGGTCACAACGGGCGACATCTTCATGGACGGCGAGCTTCACGAGGGAGGCTCTTACAGCTTGCAATCAATGAAGGGCGATATTGATGTGACTGTTCCCGATTCAACACCTTTCAATCTCAATGCCCGCGCCTTGAGCGAAAATATCAATCTCGGCAGTTTCCTTTCCCGGTTCAGCGGCGCTACGAAAGGCCCGAAGGGAATCTCAGGCTCGCACCTCAACGGAGGCCCGCGATTGACTCTAACTACCTACGCAGGCCGCATCCTGCTCCATAAAAGATAGACCTTTATTTGGCTATTCACCTACGCTTACCTCTTACCGAATTGCGCGTAATAAAAAAACGACGCGAGTGAAATTGTGATTCAGTGATTTTTGTTGTCAATTGCACGCTCGGCTGAAACATTTACAATATTGAAACGTAATGTTCGTTGGCTAAGCGGAACGTGTATATAAGATTCATTTTGCAGGAGGCGGAGCAAACAGTTGAGCGCAGCAAAGAGGGGTTCAAATTATGACAATCGGTCGAAAGTAAAAGCATTGATACGCAGAGAAGAAGGCGACCTCAAGCGAAAAAGTAAGGGCATAGCCCCTCCTCAAGAGCAGCAGGAATTGAAAACCGTTAGCGCGACCAGCGACTCGGACATCTTCAGTGATTCGATAACCACGAAGCCAGACCGCATTGAAATCGACAACCTGATCCCCTTCCTCGAAGAACGCATAGCGTTCAACATGCCAAGCGACATTAAATATCTGGACGGCGTGCTCGATTATCTCAACGAGCGAATGCTCAAGCTGGGCGTCTTGAAGCCGGGCGACACGGAATTGCTGATCGCGCTTGATGAAGCAATAGTGAACGCCATCAAGCACGGGAATAAATGCGACGCGCGAAAAGCTGTTCACATAGTCGCAGAGTTCAACGCGGACGGCGCGCGGTTCACAGTAGCAGACGAAGGCCCCGGTTTCGAGAGAGAGAAAGTTCCAGACCCTACAGACCCCTGCCGGTTGCTTGAGCCAAACGGGCGCGGGTTGCTTTTGATCAATCACATCATGGACGAAGTTTGTTATAACCAGGCGGGCAACCGGCTGGAAATGTTCAAACGCACAGAGCGCGCTTCCGAGCAAGCTTCAGTCAAAGAAGATCCTGCCGGAGAGAAGATATAAGCCATACTCTAGTGAGCCCCTTTGCCGCTGGCTGTTTTTTTATAACGATCTGTCTCTGTTAAATTGCCTGTTGACCTTGGACGCAATAGTGAGAGCAGCGTTGATGCGCGAACGCTGTCGGAAATGGCTTCTTTCATCAAACGGCGAGAGCATTGTTCATCATAGCCGTATTTTATCAACGCTGATCGGAGCATGTGTTGATCGTCGCGCGGCCATTTGGTCAGCGCATCAATAAGGACGATTTCAAACAGCGCTCGCTCCTCAGCCGACATATTCTCAATCAGCGACACATCCATTTCTTCGCCGTCGCGCAACCGTGCAAGCTCGCGCAACGCTGCCTCCCGATCAAGCGGCGTATTTCGACGCGATAAACTATCCTTAGCAGTATCTATGGCTTTTTTGTTCTTAAACTTTTTTATGCGAATCAGGCATACGATCCCTGCCAGCCCTGCCAGTATCAGGGTGACGAAAACCAGCAAGATCAAACCTTTGAACAACGCGGGATACATCAACAGATACACCTGTAGTTGTCAGAGCCCTTTCAAATTGGCTATGTGCAATGCTTATTCCTGAACGAGGCGGTAACCGAAATGGATTAGCTTTGTTGATAATCCGGCGGAGTTATTTCTAGAGGGTTAGTTGAGCCATTCAGTCATACTAGGAAGTTGTTACTGAACACCTCATCAACGGCAAAACAAGTCACAGTTGCTTATAAGGTGATGAGTGGCAGTGCCCGCGCGTAAGCAAGGGCGAACATGCGCCCTCACTCACGGTCGGGCTACTGCCACTCATCGCTCATCACTATTGTCTACGGGCGAGCTTTGTATTTTTCGTACAGTTCCGTGTGCCTGCTCGTGAGCGGTATCTGCCGCCCGTTGATGAACAGGTATTTCACCTGCGTGAGTATCTCCAGCGGGTCTCCGTTAGTCACTATCAGGTTTGCAATCTTTCCCTGATCTATTGACCCGATGCGGTCGGCCACGCCGAATATTTCCGCGGGATAAATCGTCACGGCTTTGAGCGCTTCTTCTTTCGACAAGCCGAATGCGGCAGCCATTCCAGCGTGATACGGCAGGTCGCGCACGTGCGCGGAATCGCCCGTCTGAAACGCTATCTTCACGCCCGCCTTTGAAAGCAGCCCGGCGTTTGTGAAAGCGGCATCGTATGGGTCGTCTTCCCTGTTTGGAAATCTGAGCACAGGGCCAACAATCACAGGAATGTTTTTGGCTTTGAGCTGATCTGTCACCTTGTACGCTTCAATCCCGCCCGAAATGATTATCCTCAACTTCATCTCGTCGGCGAACGCAATCGCGCTCTTGATGTCGCGTTCTACATTGGCGCTGATGACAACAGGCATCTGGCCTCGCACAACTGGAATAAGCGCTTCGAGCTTGAGATCAACATCTTGTCTCGGCAGTTTCGGGTCTTTCGCTTGCGCGTCCTTAGCGTCGCCATAAGCAATTGCGTCGCGCAATATCTTCTTCACGTTGTCGATCTGCCTGTCCTGCTCGCGCTTGATTTCAGCTATTGATCGCTGTTGCCCGAAGAAAGCGAAATCGCCGCCGCGACCTTGCCCACCCGGCCAGTTCATATGCATAGCAACGGGCGATTTCAAGACCATATCGCGCGGCACCCATCCATCCAGATTGATCATCGCGCTTCGGCCAGAGATGGTGCCGCCATCCGGCGCAGTCAGCGCAGAGGTAACGCCGTTGACTCGCGTGACGGCGATGTGCGAACTGTCTGGGTGAAGCGCGATATCAACGTGAACATTAGCGTTGTTGTCGCCGATTTCAGCCGTATCAACCGAGCCTGAGACCGAACTGATCTCTTCAAGCCCAAGCGTCGTGCCCGCATCTATCATCCCCGGATAAACCGAGAGTCCCGTGCCGTCAATGACCTTCGCATTCGACGGCACAGAGACATTAGCGCCGACCGCGGCGATCTTGCCGTTTGAAATCACCACAGTGCCTCGCTCAATGACAGGCCCGGTGACGGTTACTATCTTTGCATTGCGAATCGCATAAGTTTCATTACCTGCCTGCGCCGAAACATCACGCGCGCCGCTCGCCGCGATCACTGAACTGATCAAAGCTAGAACCAGTGAGATTATTTTAATCCTCTTCATCGTCGTTCTCCTTGCTCGCTGTTAGCGCATCGGCTCCGTAATTTCAGTAGGGCGAGGCTGCGGTTCGTCCGGTTTTTCCTGACCGGGCCTTTGACGCTGGCCGCCGCGCTGCTCTCGTTCGCGCTTGATGAGTTCCGCTTTCTCGCGCTTGAGCGCTTCGCGCTGTTCGAAGTCAACTTTGCGGTCAAAGTAGATTTCGCCTTCGATCATGGTCATCTCAGGCATCGTGTAAACAGAGAACGGATGCTGGCTGAAGATCACGATGTCCGCATCTTTGCCCACGTCAATCGAGCCCGTGCGCTTTTCAATCCCGAGCTGAATCGCAGGGTTGAGCGTCACTGTTCGCAACGCCTCTTCTTCGGTCATGCCGCCGTACTTCACGCACTTCGCAGCGTCGAGGTAGAGGCGGCGCGCACGCTCGTCGGAGTCCGAGTTGATCGAAACATTCACACCGCGCGATGCCATCAAAGCGGCGTTATAAGGAATCGCGTCATAGGCTTCCATTTTATAGCTCCAGAAATCGGCAAAGGTCGAGCCGTGCGTTTTGTGCGCGGCGATTTCGTTTGCGACCTTGTAGCCTTCGAGCACGTGCTGAAGCGTTTGGACGTGGAAGCCAAGCTCGTCGCCGAGGTTCAACAACATCACTATCTCGTCATTGCGATAGCAGTGCGAATGGATGAAACGTTTGCCTTGAAGGATCTCGACCAGCGCGTCGAGCATGAGGTCGCGACGCGGTGCGATGGCGTTTTTGTCCGTCGCCTTCTTCGACTCATAATCCTGCCACGCTCGCATATAGTCTTTTGCGCGAATGAAGGCATCGCGAATAGTCTCTTCGACGCCCATTCGAGTCGCGGGATAACGGCGAGGCACGCCTGGCACGATGCCTTGATTGTTCGACCTCTTGGGGTTTTCGCCCAACGCGAACTTGATGCCCGGCGGCGCATCTGCGATTAACCACTCTTCGACAGGCTTGCCTTTTTTCAGCTTCAAGACTGCGTTCTGCCCGCCGATGGCATTCGCAGAGCCATGCAAAACGTTTACGGTTGTCAGTCCGCCCGCAAGCTGGCGGTATATGTTCGGGTGATCAGGGTTGATTACGTCACGGATGCGAACCATTGCCGTGACCGATAGCGTCCCTTCGTTGATGTTGCCTTCAGCCGCCGTATGCGAGTGGCAGTCAATGATGCCGGGCGTAACATACTTGCCCGTAGCGTCAATGATGCGAGCGTTCGCATCGCGCGCTTTAACGTTCGGCCCGACTTCGGCGATCTTGCCATTGCGAATGAGTATCGAGCCGTTTTTTATCGTCCCGTGTGAAGCGGTCATTATGGTCGCGTTTTGAATCAACGTCTCGCGCGGTGCCGTTTGCGTAGTCGCGCCGCTTTGAGCAACAGCGGAAACAACCATTGTCAGCAGCAGAACTATTGAGATTATCGCGTTAAGTTTTTTCATTATATACTCCTATCCGAATTTTAGATTTTAGATTTTGGAATTTGGATTGAAGAACACTGATAATCCAAAATCTAAAATCCAAAATCTAAAATCGTTTCACTTCGGCTTTGTGCCTGTGAACTCGAACGAGCCAAGCGCGGGTATAACCATAGCGCCGCGCATATTACTGCCTTCGATTGTTCCGGTGACAGTTATATCAACCGTATCGCCTTGAATTGGCACGCTCGAACTGAATCTCAGTTGGTTGCCAGTTACTTGTGCGTTTCTGATATCCGTAGTCCCCTGCGGGCCTGTAAGAGTGCCAAGTATCTGCTCGCCTTCTCGGCGCAGGCTCAAGCGCACGCTTATGTCGCCTTGAGGCGAGTTAACCACGAGCGTCCATTCGCCCGTCGGGTCAACCGGAGCCGCAGCAGGTTGTCCGCCCGGTCGCCCGACTGGTCCCATGCCGCCGCCGGGTCGCTGTGGCGGCGCTTCCGGTTTCTTCAAATCAACTTCAGAGCCGTCAATGAAGACGTGACGGACTTTCGTATCCTTCGCCAGCAAATCGCCGTTTGTGACGACGAGGTTGGCTATTTTGCCGACCTCAACGCTTCCCAACTGATCAGCAGTTCCCAAAATCTCAGCCGCGTTCATCGTCAGAGCGCGCAATGCTTGATCTTTCGTAAGTCCGTTTTCGACCGCTCGCTGCACGTTAGCGATGAAGTCGGCGGGCCGAAGCGTGCCCGATGTGAAAGCGAATTTCACGCCTGCCTGCGCAAGCATCGCCGCGCCCTTCGGAATTTCCGCACGGGAGCGCAACACGCGAAGCGATTCATCTTCGTCATCGGCCATGTCAGCAGGCCGCCTGGGAAAATCTACTGAAAGAATCACAGGCACATTTTTAGCTTTCAACATACCGGCTACGCGATAACCGTAGAGCGCGCCTGCGATGATGGGCTTGAGTTTGAACTCGTCGGCAACCATAAGCGCGCGGCGAATGTCGCCTTCTGAATTCGCTACGAAAAGCACAGGCATATCGCCCTTCAGCGCAGGCTGCATAGCCGCAAGTTTCTTGTCATACTTAGGGCGGTCTACGCCGCGCTTGACGCGATTGTATCGGTCGTTCTCATCTCGATAATGCATCGCGTCGTAAAACGACTGGCGGATGAAAGCGACAGTGCCCATCAATGAGTTCGGATACTGGCCGAAGAAACCCGGCGTTGTTGCAAACTGAACAGTCAAGGCGACCGGCGCGCGCAACACAAGCCGCGAGGCTTCATTGCCCGCCAGATTGATTACCGCGCTTTGTCCAGGAAAGAGTCCCTGGCGCGGGCTTGTAAGCGCGGCTGTGATTCCAACCGAGCGCGCATCTTCAACACCTGTGCCGCCGGGTTTCACCTGATCCGCCGCTGAAATCGAAGGGTCGCCTAGCGCCTGATCGGGGTTCGGCTGCTGACCTGCGGCAGCCGCCGCAAGCGCAGCCTGTCGGCCCCCTCCCGGCCCAGCCGCAACGGCGGGTTGCGGCGGCGCAGGAAGTCCGAGACTGGTAAAGCTGTCAATGATGCCCGGATAAACAGTCATTCCCGCACCGTCAATGATCCGCGCATCGGCAGGGATGCGAACGTTTTCGCCTACATCCGTGATCAAGCCATTGCGAAATACGACTGTGCCTTTTGCTATTGTCTTGCCGGAACCGGTTACGATCTGCGCGTCTTTGATCGCATAGACATCCGGCGCATCGAGGCGCGCGACGGGCGGAGCGATCAATACCGCGAGCGCCGCGAGCGTGATGCAGATGGTTTTGATTCGCATCGCGCAATCGCCCGGTCGCGACCGTTTAATATTTGCCAACATATTTGGCCTCCCGCAATATGTAGTGAAAAATGGATGAGAAAAGATTTTCGCCTGTGTCGTCCACTGTGGCGTCGCATAATCTATAGCAAATCCCTTTGCACTGCAAGCGCGGCGTGGTTTTATTTTACCGATATCGAAGCCAGTCGCGTTGCGCTGATTACCGCGTTCAATGATAATCAAATTCACGCAAAGGAGATTCACGATGGCAGAAGGACAATTCGACAAGGACTTCGGTTATTTGATGCCCTTTCTCGATAAAGTCGCCGCGTCGGCTAATAATCTTTCAGACCCGGCGGCGCGTGAAGAATTGAAGAGACTGATAGCAGACGAGAAACCTCGATGGTCACGCATACGCCAGCTACTTTCGGGGGCATCAGGCCAGTCGCCATCAGCGTCGAAAACAGTTGAAGCAAACTCGGCGAGGACCGATCCTGCCGCGCAACCGGAATCCTCTGTTACAGCGAAAGAGCCTTTGAGTTTTACTGTCGGAAGCCTCAGGCCGCGCCCGCGTTGATGAATTCAAAATGACAAGCGAAAGAGATTATTCGATTATTGATGCATGGGCGCAACCGGCGATTAAAGAGGCTTACGTAAAGCTGCCGGAAATCACGCGGCTTTTCAAACAGTCCGGCTCTACGCGTGTGATCGACGCGGGGCTTGCGACCGAAGAAATAATCGAAGCGATGGACAGAGCAGGCATTCAAACTTTGATGCTGTCGGCCTGGCATCGCCCCGGCCAGTGGGTCATTCACAACGACGAAGTTGCAGAGATGACGCGGCAGTTTCCAGATAGGTTCGTCGGCGTTGCGGCAGTCAATCTTGAAAAGCCTGTCGAAGCAGTTCACGAATTGGAACGCGCTGTCAAAGAACTCGGCTTCAAAGCATTGCGCGTGGTGCCATGGTTATGGAAACGCCCGCCTGATGACAAATTCTATTTTCCGCTCTACGTCAAATGCATCGAACTCGACATTCCTTTCTGCACGCAGGTTGGGCACACCGGCCCGTTGATGCCTTCGGAAACCGGGAGGCCAGTGCCCTACCTTGACGAAGTAGCGCTCACCTTTCCCGAATTGAAGATCGTCGGCGGACACATCGGTTATCCATGGACTGACGAAATGATCGGCCTCGCCTGGAAACACGAGAATGTTTTCATTGACACTTCTGCGTATCTGCCTCGTTATTACCCGCCGCAATTGATTCACTACATGAAGACATACGGCAAAGAAAAAGTTTTATTCGGAACGAACTTTCCGCAGCTATCGCTTGAAAAGTGTGTCGAGCAGGTTCACGAGCTTGGCCTGCCTGATAATGCGCTCGCCAATTTCTTTAGAGAGAACGCGCGCAGAGTTTTCAAGCTCTAAACGACTATTGCTGGCAACTCAATCAAGTGAGCGGGCATAATAATATCTTGGATTCTTTATCGCATTTGAATGGAGTGATTGATGTCAATTGATATTTTTCCGCCAGGCCCTAAGCGCAAACCTATTGTCGGGCACTTGATGGAGTTCCGCCGCGACCCGATCAAGTTCCTGATGAATTCGGCGCGCGAGCATGGCGACATAGTTCATCTCAAGTTCGGCCCGCAGGGCATCTACATGTTCAACAATCCTGATTACGTTAAAGATGTGCTCGTCACCAACAACCGAAACTTCGTCAAGAGTCGCGGCCTTGAGATGGCGAAGAAGTTTTTGGGCGAAGGGCTGTTGACGAGCGAAGGCGAGTTTCATCGCCGCCAGCGGCGACTTGCGCAGCCAGCTTTCCATCATCGTCGCATCAATGCTTACGCAACGGTGATGGCTCAGTACACCGAGCGAGCGCAGACGCGTTGGCAAAATGGCGAGACGCTCGACATTTCGCAGGAGATGATGCGGCTGACACTGGCAATCGTCGGCAAGACTCTGTTCGACGCTGACGTTGAATCGGAAGCCGGAGAGATAGGCCAGGCGCTCACAGACATAATGAAGCTGTTCGACCGCATCACAATGCCTTTCACGTGGTTGCTGGAAAAGCTCCCGCTGCCGAGCAACTTTAGGTTCGCAAAAGCAAAGCTGCGACTCGATCAAACGATCTACCGAATAATCAACGAACGACGCGCAACGGGCGAAGATCGAGGCGACCTGCTTTCGATGCTGTTGCTGGCTCAGGATGAAGAGGGCGACGGCACAGGCATGACCGATGAGCAGCTTCGTGATGAAGCGATGACTATCTTCCTGGCCGGGCACGAGACTACGGCAAACGCTTTGACGTGGACATGGTATCTGCTCTCTCAGCACCCGGACATAGAAGCACGGATGCACGCAGAGATTGATTCGGTTCTAAAGGGCAATCTGCCGACGGCTGAAGACGTGGCGCGGCTCAGGTACACGGAGATGGTCTTTGCAGAAGCGATGCGATTGTATCCGCCCGCGTGGCTTATTGGTCGTCGCGCGCTGAATGATTACCCGATTGACAAGTATACAATCCCGGCTCGCTCGATAATTCTGATGAGTCCGTATGTGATGCAGCACGACGCGCGATACTACCCGGAGCCTGAAAAATTCGACCCTGAGCGGTGGAAGCCGGGGGCGCGAGAAGCGCGGCCAAAATTTTCTTACTTCCCGTTTGGCGGCGGGCCTCGCGTCTGCATAGGCGAGCCTTTCGCGTGGATGGAAGGCGTGTTGTTGATCGCAACGATTGCGCAGAAGTGGAAAATGCGGCTGGCGGCTGGCCAGCAGATCGCGATGCAGCCGATGATTACGCTGAGGCCAAAGTTCGGAATGCGAATGCAGATGGAGCGACGAGAAGACGCGCTGTCGCATGCGGCATTGCCCGGCTCATACGCGGCAGAGCAGGAAGCCTTGATGGAATCGGGCGCGGAAGCAAAAGTAGGTTAAGGATATTCACCGCAGAGGCGCAGAGGACGCAGAGGCGGCGCAGAGAGTGGCTTTTCTCTGCGAAATCTCTGCGTCCTCTGCGCCTCTGCGGTGAACTGTCTTGCTCTAATCGAACAGCCCGTTGATGTAAGCTTCGGGCGAGAACTCGATCAGGTCATTCATCTGCTCGCCTACGCCGACGTATCGAATCGGTATTCCGAGTTCTTTAGCGATGGCGATTACGATGCCGCCTTTGGCAGTCCCATCCAGTTTCGTCAACACAAGGCCCGTCACTGGAACCGCGCGCGTGAATTGCCGCGCCTGTTCAAGCCCGTTCTGGCCTGTGACCGCGTCCATAACCAACAGCACTTCGTGAGGCGCTTTTTCAACCTCGCGATTAGCGATGCGTCGCATCTTTTCAAGCTCCTGCATCAAGTTCGTCTTTGTGTGCAACCGGCCTGCCGTGTCAACTATCAGCACGTCGGCATTGCGGGCGCGGGCTGCGGTTATTGAATCGAACAACACGGCGGACGGGTCTGTGCCGGGCTTTTGTTGAATGAGCGGCACGCCTGAACGTTCGGCCCAAATCTTCAACTGGTCGTTTGCGGCTGCGCGAAACGTATCCGCCGCGCAGATCAGCACCTCGTTCCCTTCGCTCTTGATGCGATGCGAGAGCTTTCCAATCGTCGTAGTCTTGCCTACACCGTTCACGCCTACAACCATCACAACATAAGGCTTGATGTCGAGCGACACTTCCGTCTCTGAGGCCACTGTGCCGCTCTTGCGACTGCGCTCGGCTGAATCGAGTATCGCGCGCAGTTCTGATTTGATTAAACGCTTCAACTCGTCAACATCGTTAAGCTGTTTGCGGCTGACTTGCTGGCGGGCTTTTTCGATTATCTCAAACGAAGTTTGCACACCGATGTCTGCTCCGATCAACACTTCTTCAAGCTCGTCAAGCACCTGCGCGTCAATCTGGCGGCGGACGCCTACGGCAGATTCGATTCGCTCGGAGAGGGTTTCGCGAGTCGAGGCAACGGCGGTTTTGAATTTTTCAATAAATTCAGGCTCAGGCCCTTCATCGCGGCGGGCGGCTATCTCTTTTTCTTCAGCAGTAGCCTCGCGGTTGAGTCCGAGTGATATGTATTCAGGTTCTTTTTTCCGTTTCCAAAATGGCATGATTAATTAGTCGGGCGGTAACACTCCTCGCTTTATATTCAAAAGCGCGGCGCACAGTGAGCCGCGCAAGGCTTCTGAGAACTATAAAGCTTAGCACCCGGTTTGAAACAGCGTCAACTTTGCAGAAATTCAATCAAGATATTGCTGTTCAAATCCTCGCAACCTGCCGACTCATTGACAAAGCTATTTCGGTCTTTTAGTTTGTAGATGGCGCGCGAAGTTGAGATTTTGAGGACAAGCCAATGTATGAAGTGATGATCGAAGAAGAGTTTTCAGCGGCGCATGCGTTGCGCGGCTATAAGGGCAAGTGCGAGAACATGCACGGGCACAACTGGAAGGTTGAAGTGTATGTTCGAGGCGAGCAACTCGACCGTGTGGGGATGCTGGTCGATTTCAAAGAACTGAAAGCGGCCACTCGCCGCGTGATGCAATATCTGGATCATCAAAACCTCAACGAGCTGAAACCATTCGATATGGAACTCAATCCGTCGTCAGAGCATCTTGCAGGTTTCATCCTCCACAAAATCGCCGAAGAGCTTAACGACGATAGAGTCACAGTCTACAAGGTGCGCGTGTGGGAAACTCCCTCGACTTCTGCGACCTACGAAACCGCCTATTAATCAGAACCCGATTCCGAGCAAGCGTGCAGAGTAGGCATTAATAATTTTGCCGCTCGCCCTCCGTTTCAAGCCGCCTGTTCAACGATTTTACATCAAAGCTGAAATCAATATGTCCGTCTGCACAAATTCGCCTTAGAGTTAAAATGAAATGTTTTTCGATTTGCAGCATTAGTAGATAGACGAAAGTATTCAAGCGGAGAGTTGTTCTCTGAAAGAAAGTTGAGATGTATTTTCATCCGTCGTAACAATGCGATATCACAGGGTTTACTCAAGAAATTGAGCGGCCAGATCCTGTTGACAAGCGTTATGATAGGGCATAAACTCGCCGCTGCATTGTTGGCAGTTCTTACAACAAAACCGGTATAAACCGGTTAATCTATTAGAGCTTTTCTACTGGTCAGGCCCTGAGGTGTAGTTATTAACTGAAGATAGACTTACACATTGCGAAGTCAAAGTCTACTGACAGAGAAGTCGCAGTGTGATTAGGGAATACGCTATTTCCTGCCAGTTTGGATCAGATCATTCATGCTGTTCCGGGGCCTGAATCGTATTTCTATGCCAAGGATTGAATCCCGATTCGCCGGAGCGTCGCACTTGCAGCCGCAAGAGATAACTTTTGAGTAAGGCTGTAACTCGACAGACATAACTTTACTATTATGACAACAAAAAATCAGGCTTCTAGAGTACCCCGCATTCTGCACATCGCAAAAATTCTGTTTGGGTTTTTGCTCTGTTGTGTCTTATTGAGCGCGACAGCAACCGGCTCACAGAACCTAAAGAATCAAAGCAGCATTAAAGTATTTTTCAAGGTCAATAAAGGATACCCGATTGTAGATCGCGCCAAGAGCAGGGGAATGTTTATTCCGTCTGCTTTATTCTGCGAAACATTGGGAATTTCAGCCGACCAGTGTAAATCCGGCAGTCTGTTTATTGATGTCGAGAACGACATTTTTGATGATCTGGACAATATATTTAAGCACCTGCCTGACCCTTATCAGGGGAAAGGTCGGCTAAAGATTTACCAGCTTGCTCTGGACGATGCAGAAAAAAAACAAGACGCGAATAATGAATTGAAGGATGCCCTGACAATAGATGTAAGCACTTTCTCCGGTAGCTGGGATGAGTTCTTTAATCTGTATGAGAAATGGCGAAAAGACAAGCCCAGTCGTCGCTCAGGCCTAGCCGAGATTTTCACAAACCTAGAGGGTAATATTGAGAATAACCCCAGCGCATTTACTCTCATCAACACGGCGCTCGTCTTCTCCGATATGGATGAAGAAGGCGCTTCCACTTTTGATTCCAAATCAGGGGTTGTGAAATACAATGTGACCGATCCCATCAAGGACTGGCTCAGTAAAACCGATTACAAAGTTTGTTTTCCGCCCTCAAGCGATCAGCCATGCGAAGGAGAAGAAAGTGGCTCTGATACGCAGGTTATTAGAAAATTGCTTTCGAGTCTAAAGACCAGGCTCTGGCGGCCTGGGGTTATAAGGTCTCGAATCTCTGAGTATTATGCACAGCAGGGGCTTCTGCCGGTAATCACTTTTAATACCGATCCGTTTGACAGTAAGTTCATCAATATTCAAAAGAGTTCTCGACTGGGTCGCATCCTTTTTCCGGCAAACTGCATAGATGACGCCAACCAACAGAACTGCGATGATATAGCCACGATAGAAAAGCTTCTTTATCTGCTCTTGCCGGACAAGGACTTTCACTATTTTGTGGATCATAATCCGACTGAACACATAATTGAGCAGAAGCAAATCACCGTACCTCAGAAAGACGGCGCAGAATCAATCAAATTCAGAATGATTGATTACCTGCGGCTGGCCAAAGACAGAAAGCGTGGCAATGAGCCTCTACTAAACCAATTTCAATTGCAGGACGCGCAGTTGCAACTGCAGCAAGCAGGCTTTGCCATAACCCTGTCGCCCAATGGCGAATCTGAGCGAAGGGGGCAGTCTTACGTTGACCTCAACATCATTAAGATGACGGATTCAAAAGACGCGTCAACTAAATTGCCGGATAATGCTCCAAAGCCATCGGCCATCGTGCCCAATCAACACGGCGTGCTCTCTCCGCAAGAAGGAAAACACAATGACTTCATACCGAAGTCACCTGAAGTAAGTTCTGGCAAGGAACAACAGCTAACGCAAAACAACAATTCGACACAGGGCAATCAACCAAGTCTGGCCAGCACCGTAAACGATCAGAGCGCAGCGCCGAAAGAAAGAAAAAATTATTTAGGCGGCGGCTTTGAATACAAGCCGGGTCAGGGCATTCGATTCTTTGGGCTGGGACAGCGGTCTCAACTTGGTCCCGGCAATCTGTCCGCGCAAGTGGGAGGAAACGGTGGCGCGCTTTACTCGGTCAATTACTCCGCGGATTTCGCCTTCTTTGGGTCGCTACATCGTCGGCTCTCGCTCCAGTTCACAGGCTCATCAGATTTTGAAGCCAGCCGGGTATTCGGTGGAGTGAAAACGGATGAGCAACGCAAAGTCGGTCTTGCGCGAGCTGAACTGGAACTATTCCGTGATCTGGGTGGACAGCTACTTCGGTTCTCAGTTGAAGGCCGACGTTCGACTGTCGAGTTGAAACAAGAAGATCAGACTATTGCCAAGCAGAACCTCTCCGTGCTCGAAATTGGTAGTTACTACCTGTTGCAAAAAACGCTGTCGGTTTCCGGGAGAAGGTTATCATTAGAACCACGCTTGCGATTGGGGCTTGGGCTGGCAAAAAGCGAATCTAATTTCACGGCCTTTACCCTAAAGAGCAACTATCATCAAAGGCTGCCGCAACTGTTTGAATTTGACCTCAGCGGTCGAGTCGAAACAGCGAGCGAAGATACGCCCATATTCGAGCAGCCTTCGTTCGGCGGAGCAGATGGCGTGCGAGGCTTCCGCCGGGACGATGCAATAGGGCGAAAGCTCTGGGCCTTGCAACCGGAGTTATGGACGCCCGTGCCCGGCACCAGAAACATACTCGGAGGCCCTGAAAACTTCTTACATAGCAAATTACGGCTGGCTGGCTTTTTTGATGTAGGCGGTGTTTATCGAACCACAGGGTCTACATCAGGGTTAAGATCAGGGCCGGGTCTTGGAATCAGGGTAATTTATAACCCTGTTGTGCTGAAGGTAGACTGGGCTTATGGGATTGGCGAAGGAATCACCGGCGGCGGACACGGCAGATTCTATTTCAGTGTCACTTTCAACCGTCCGTTCTGAATCAGATATATACTCGCTTTTCCAGGCGAAACAAAGGAGAAAAATATGGCAGGTTTCAGCGTGAAAAAAGGTACAGACACATTCGATTTTGACGTATTCGGTGCCGTGACTAAAGGCGGAAATCCGGTTGGCACCTGGACGACAAACAAAGACAATAAGATTGTAGTCAGTAAACCGGATGGCGGCACCGATTCATTCGATGTGACCTGGACATTCAATGGTGATAATCATCTCTGCATAAGCTCTGACGGGCAGTCGCCGTTCGATTTTCATAGCGTGGCGGCTAATCAGCCGTTTTATGCAACGAATGATGCTGTGCTCAAAGTGCGCCCTGATCAAAATCATGCTTTCGGCTTCGAACTGCGTGGTGCATGGGATATGGTAGATCATATTCTAAGCATAACCATCAACGGCGTGAAATCTGATATTGACGGACGCTTGATCGACACTCGAAGCAGGTTTATGTATCACGTTTTCGACAAAACGGATCTGAGCCGAAAATCCATCTTCGGTTTTGTAGGAGCGTGGGAGTTTACAAATCAGGATGGCACGCCTATGGCGAATTTCAATTACGACAAAGAAGGTGGCGCTATTGGTACCTTCAAGTTGCCTAAGAGCTTAACGATCAACAAAGGCTTCAACCAATTCCTGTACCAGTATGATAAGGAAGGTCATTCGTTCGGAATACAGTTTGTCGGGTTGCTACAGATAAACGAGAACTTTCAACTCACCTATTCCATTGACCGCCAGGTTTCACAAGGTCGGGAGCAAGTGGCTTCGACAACATTCACTCTCGGCGTGGACTTCGTAACCAAGAACGTCAGCGGAGATATCCAATTTCTGGTCAAGAAGGAAGATGGCTCGGTTGGCACGACTACGCTTGGACTGATAGCCGATTTCACAGCCTCGCTTGGCGATACCCAACTACAGGTCGGACTTGTATTTTCGCAGAAGCGAGGCCCGAATACCGTTAAGACGACCGTTGGCTTTAGCGGCGAGATAAAGTTCGGTGACAATGGACAGGTCGTGTGGGAAATAGCTAAAGATGGAGCATCGACAACCATCAACATTTCCGCAACGGACATAAAGCTCGGTAGTGCGCGAGCTGATGCCCGGCTAAATATTCAAGCAGCAGATGGCCACATAGCTGGCGTTAATTTCCTCTTTGGAGTCTCTTTCTGAAGGCTTCAACCGATGAGTGGCAAAACGGTCAACTTATCTTGTGCGTAAAAAGTTACGAGGGGGACAACTTTTTCGGAGGTGAAAAGGTTGCCCCTCAGTAGTCGCTCAGATGGAAAAGTCTGCTGTAATCACATCATAGTTTCTTTTATTGAGATGGCCTGCCATCGGCGGCGGCCCTGTACAGCGCATTGAACAGCATCGCTGTAGCTCTCTGCCGTCTGGTTGAGGGCTACAGCAGTTTCTCAACTGTCATGGAAGGATAAAAAAATGAACAATAGCACCAGTCAAGATAGCACTGTGATTAAAGATACGGCTGCGGCAACCAGAAAGAAGGTCATCGTGGCTGTGCACGGCATAGGAGATCAGTTCGAATACGCGACTGTTCAGTCAACTGCTATTCAATTTTGTCATTATTACGACGTTCCCGCCGCTGTTCCACTTGGCAGATTTCACTCACACCTGCAACAGATAAAACTGACCGGGGCTTTTTTCTGGGGGACTCCTCCCGACCCTCCTATACAAGAATTGGGATTTGCAGAAGTGTACTGGGCAGGCATTCCGCGCGAGCAGGTCAAGCTTGGTTACATTCTGGAAGAATCCAAGAGGTGGGCAAAGACTGTTATAGAACGCTTTCGAGCGCACGCCAAAGATGCAGAAATGGATATTTCAAAGGAAACTTACTCGTTGATAGATACCGTGCTCGAAGAGATGATCGAGACAATAGCCATCCTTGAGCGACTGACGTTTCTTGCAGAGAAGGCGGGCGTTTTCAAATTCGATTTGAACGGGTTGCTTGTCAATTATCTGGGCGATGTTCAACTCGTGACGGAATTCACCTTTTTTCGAGATCAAATCCTGACCGAATTCGATAATGTCATGGACGCTATTATGCAAAACAATAGCGATGCAGATATCTACATAGTAGCCCACAGCGAAGGAACCGTTGTCTCGTTCAAAGGATTGTTAAAGGCAATGTGCAACACGCGAAAGCCTGGCTCAGATTGGATAAAGAATGTTCGCGGCCTTATGACAATCGGGTCGCCTATAGACAAACACATAATACTTTGGCCGGAGCTTTGGGAAGATGTAAAGACTCCTGACAAAAATTTAAAATTGAAGGAGAAGATTCCGTGGCGAAATTATTATGATTACGGCGATCCGGTCGGCTTCGATCTTGAGAGCGCACGCGAGTGGATGCGTGATAACGGCTGGAACCATTTTGAGTTTGAAAAAGATAAAGACGATATAGGGTTCAGTCGGTATAAGTTCCCCGGCAAAGCTCACGTTGACTACTGGCAGGACGAGGAACTGTTCAACCATTTCATCGAAACTGTAGTCGAAAGAAATGCTCCGCCGCCATCGAGCGCAGACGAATTGAAAAAACGGCAGGAGAAAAAAAAGGCTGCGGCTGATTTCGCAAAAAAACCCGACAAGCTTTCCGCAAAATTTATATCCTACGCCCTGCCTTACGCTCTGATCTTCACAATCCTATTCGTAGCCGTTTTCTTGATATACAAAGCGGCTATGGCGTTTTATGGAGCGAAACTATCTTCTTCAACCGTAGCAGGGAATGTGACGGGACTTGCTTTTCTGCTGGCCGGAGTCACAGTAGTTTCAAGGATGCCGAGGCTAATCGACCTATTTAAATGGCGGTTGATTGGGTTCGGCGTTTTCGCCCTCTGTGCAGTTGTCTACGTTATGTTCAACATCGGGTTAGTTAAAGATCCAACGGAAAGCCCGGGTTTTTTAATTACCGGGATGCTTATCTCTCAGCCCAATAGTTATCCCTGGCTCGGTGTCTTGACTCTCTCGCTGTTGGTTGTTGGTCTGGTTTACGGGTTGAATCTGCTGCGACCGAAATCAAAATATCAGATGTGGCCGCTGCTTGTGATAGGCTTTTTGGTGGTCATATTCTTAGTGGCAGAGCACATCATCTCAATAAGAATAGATGAGAATAAAACAACTTTGAGCAATATCTTTTCCCTGCCAGCCACAAAAGTAGATGCTCAGACTAACTCGGCTGAATCAACCGCTGCCACGGAAGCGCAGAAAACGCAGGAAGTGAAAGACGATAAGGATAATCCCATCTGGCCTCTTTTTTTGGCGCTGGCGGGCTTCCTTTATCTTTGGTGGCTTGCGGCGTTGATTTTCGATCTTGTCTTCGCATGGCAACGATACATTCGTTATGCGGGAATCATGAAACATCTGGATGCGATTAAGTACGGTAAGAAAGCAAAGGCGAATAGAGAGTCGAACAAACAGACCGGAGGAGATTTGATGCCTGTGGCTTGAGGCAGGCCGTAACCATATATGATATTACGCAGCGCCACGTTGCGGATAATCAGTCAGTAATATTGATGTCACTTACATTTTTTTCTGCTATGATGCCTACCGCCTGAATTTCGATGAAGCGCCCTTTTGTATCTTGGAAGAAAAACTATTGTGCTTGCCCGAAGATGTAGTGACGAAACTCCGTCCATATCCTGCCTAGCCCATCAGCAGGCAATCGGAGGAAGCCATGCCGGAACCAAATCCACTGCCCCTCTACGAAGTGCTCGAAGAAGAGTACGTCTCTCTTCACGGCCCGCTCCCCGGTTCACATTACGAAAAAAGTCCCGAAGAGCGGCTCAAGGACATCTATAAACATATTCACGCGCTTAAAAAAAAGCGCTCGGCGATCTGCATTTCAGGCGGAGGCATCCGCAGCGCCACGTTTGCGCTCGGCGTACTTCAAGGACTTGCGCGGCTCAAGCTGCTTAAAGAGTTTGATTACTTATCAACGGTCTCTGGCGGCGGCTACGTCGGAAGCTGGCTGTCAGCCTGGATTCACCGTGACCCCAAAGGTGCCGACGGCGTCTTCAGAAAGTTGAAAGATAAACCGCATTCGCCGCTCGACCCTGAAGCGAAACCCATTCAACACCTGCGCTCATACAGCAATTACCTCAGCCCTCAACTCGGGCTTCTCTCTGCCGACACCTGGACGCTCGTCGCAATCATCGTGCGCAATCTGATTCTCAACTGGACTGTCTTTTTCCCGTTGATGCTTGCAGGGCTTGTCGTCCCAAGGCTCTTTGCGTCGTTCGTTCGCATAAACCTGCTCGAACCGACAAAAGATCGCATGCTGACTATCTTGCTGCTGGAGGCCCTGATCTTAGGGGTCATTGCAGTCGCTTACATTGCAGTCTTTCGCCCGGGCCTGAAAAAGTACCGCGAAGACAAGTATAAATCGCTCGCGGAACAGGGAGGTTTTTTGAAATGGTGTCTGGCTCCAACGCTCGGGTTGGGCCTGCTGCTCTGCGTGTATTGGGCGTGGCTTCGCAACTCGGATGTAGACGTCGGTGTGCAGACGTCTCCTGTGCTTGGCATCCATATCGAATACCCATGGGCTTTCCTGCTATTCGGATTCCTGCTCTATTTTACTGCGTGGGTCGTCCAAGCCATATTGCTGCGGCGATTTGACATTAAAGAACTCTTACTCACGCCTATTGTAGGGTTGGCCGGAGGCACGTTTCTGTGGTTTGCGGCCACGCAAGTTTTCCTGCGGCCCGTTTTTGACCGCGACGACTCAATTCCCGAAGCAGAATATTTCGTCTGCTTTGCGTTGCCGTTGCTTCTTGTGCTTCTTCTTTTAGCGGTGACTTTATTCGTCGGGCTTGCCAGTCGCTTGACAGAGGATGAAGACAGGGAATGGCTGGCTCGTTACGGCGCGTGGGTTTTGATTGCGGCTATTGGTTGGAGCTTCATCTGTTATCTTGTGATTTTCGGCCCTGACTTGCTGATGCGAGCACATGTAGCAGTGAAAGCGGCAATCGTCGCGGCGGGCGGCATATCGGGTTTTCTGGTAGTCCTGCTCGGTCGAAGCTCCAGTACCGCTGCAAACGACAAACAACAGGCCGAAGGAAAACAGTCGCCCCTAAAAGACCTGGCGCTGAAGCTGGCCGCGCCTTTGTTCGTTTTGATCTTTCTAGTCGCGCTGTCGCTGGCAACCAGTAAACTCATCATCTTGTTGAAATCGTTTTTGTCCGAAAATCCGTTAGGCATTGACTGGCATGTCAGTGAACTTCCCGCTGGCTTGTTAGAGGGGAGGGGCCATCTGGGAGTAATTCATAATTCGTCAATCCGAGTTGTGCTTCTTGTCTTTGCAGTCTTCCTGGCCATCGGCCTTGTGATGTCTGTGGTCATCAACATAAACAAATTCTCGCTTCATTCGATGTATCGCAATCGCCTGATCCGCGCATATCTTGGAGCCTCGCGAGAAATCCGCTGCCCGAATCCATTCACGGGATTTGACCCGGACGACAACATTCAAATGCACGAACTGCGAGCAGAAATTTTTCATGCAGGCAGTTTCGCTGATCCAGCGAGTTTCTTGAGCAAGCTGACGAAATCGCCCGATCCTGTCTCTCAGTATCTAAAGTCTGGAATACCAAAGACGCTCGAATCTTTAAACGCTCCTGATAGTTCCGACTCAGCGCCTCTGCTCGACCTGCTCATCCAGGAGTTGAACGAAGTGATCGAAAACCAACAGGTCTACGACAGCGCGCGTTTTGCGAACGTAACACTCGGCGATGAGACAAAGGCAATGCTTGCGCTGAACCCTACGGGCAACAATCTGGTAGTGCTAAACCGGCTGCTGCTAGAGGATGCGTACCCCGATGAGATAAATAATTTCCGCTCGCGCAAACCGTTTCACGTCGTCAACATGGCGCTGAACCTCGTTCACGGCGACAACCTGGCATGGCAGCAAAGAAAGGCCGAATCATTCACCGCTTCGCCGCTGCACTGCGGCAGCTACACAATCAAAGACAGTGAGACTGGCGATTACGGAAGCTATCGCAAAGCGAAAGAGTACGGCGGCGATGACGGCATTTCTCTCGGAACGGCTGTCGCCATCTCTGGCGCTGCCGTGAGTCCGAACATGGGTTATCACTCATCTGCCGTAATCACATTTCTGCTCACATTGTTTAATGCGAGGCTCGGGTGGTGGCTGGGCAATCCCGGCAGACCGGGCAACCACACTTATAAAATGTCCAGCCCTTTCTTCTCTGTCCGCCCGCTTATCGCAGAGGCATTCGGATTGACTGATGATAAAAACAAATACGTCTATCTTTCCGACGGCGGCCATTTCGAGAACCTCGCGTTTTACGAGATGGTGCTTCGCCGGTGTCACTTCATAGTTGTGAGCGACGGAAGCCAGGACGCCGAATGCGCGTTCGATGATTTAGGCGGCGCGCTTCGCAAAATCCGAATAGACCTTGGCGTGCGAATCACGATTGATAAGATCATGATCTATTCGAGGAAGAGCGACAAGAGAGGAAAATACTGCGCCATCGGCACGATTCATTATTCGGAAGTTGATGGCGATAATGTAAGCGACGGAACGTTGGTCTATATCAAGCCAGCGATCTGCGACGGCGAGCCTGCCGATGTCTTCAATTACGCCCAAACCAATAAGATGTTTCCGCACGAGACGACCGCCGATCAATACTTCAGCGAATCACAGTTTGAAAGCTATCGCGCATTGGGCGACCACGCCGTAAAACAGATGAGCGATGGTTGGAACAAAACCGGCGGGCTTGACGGTTGGGCTGATCAAATCAAGACGGGCTACCTGAAATAGGTGTCAGTAGCCCGCGTGTCAGCAAGGGCAAGTGTGCGCGCCCTTGCTGACGCGCAGGCCACTACTTTTTTCATTGAGACGGGCGGCCATCGGCGGCGGCCATATAAAACGCATTGAACAGCATCGGGAAAGTGGCGTGCGTTTGCGCTCGATGCTGTGGCCTGAGTCCGAATAGCACTATCCGGCCCGGATTCAGATCAACAACGACGACTGCTGCGCGACCCGACATCAGGTCTTCGCCTTTCAACCAGCCTGAACCGACCACATCCGTATTCGGATAGCGAGCCGCAACCGTTGCCTTATGCGACGAGAAGCCTTCGACCAGTGCGAAGAAAGGACTGTTATTGTAAAAGCCATATGTCTCGTCCGGCATTCCCAGTCCAAGCGGATGCGAATTGTCTACCTGTACGCGCACTATCGTTCCGGGCGCGAAGTGTTGGTCGCGCGTCAGTCCTCGCTTCAAGTTGCGAACTGGTATCGGGAATTTATCAATCGCCAGATCGCTCGAAGCCCCGAGCATGATTAATGTTCCGCCCTCGCGAACGAACTCGCGCAATGCTTCCACTCCTTCATTTCCAATGCCGCCGCGATACTCGGCGCGCACTGTTCTGAAGTTGTTACCGTCTAAGATGTCGCGCGGCTGCTGGTCGGGCATCATTATCACATCAAACTTCTCGCGCAACTTCCCTGCTCTCATCTCCGCATTGTGCAAAGATGTGTAAGCGAATTCGTACTGTTCAAGCACCCATCGCGTCCAGCCTTCATCCATATTTGAAGTCCACGGTTGATAAAGCCCTATACGCGGCGCGCGAATCACGCCCTCTTCAGTCTTTGCCTGTTGGCCGTTGCCATTCTTTGAGGATTTGCTCGACGCTTTAGACTCCGCGGCTTGAATTGAAAGACTCAACTCGCGAGCAAGCTTCTCCATTCGCTCGCGTGAAGGCCCGACTGCGCGAACATTTGTAGTCGGTTTGCCGCTCTTTTGATCCGTCACAAACTCAACGCGCGTGCCCTCTTTCAGAAGGCGATTGATCGCTATCGCGGAATCAGCGCCTCTATAATCAAACACATATTCCTTGCCCGCGCCTTTCATATCACCTGCGAGCCGAGGGGCTTCCGTAAGCTTTGTAAGCTTCGCCCCATCAGGCAGCGGTGATTTTACAAACACCGTCTCGACTCCCATCTGCATGCCGAGAGACCAGGCCGTCACATCATAAGGCGGCTCTGGCGGCGAGTTAGGCGAGCGGCGCACTTCCGGGTAAGTCTGTTTCTCAAGCAAATCTTTTGCGTAGCGAGCAAAGACTTGATTCATCGGTATCACAAATGTTCCCGCCGGGTATTTTTTGCCTTCGGCTTCAAATGAGCTTTCGGCGCGCGAAACTTCAACGCCGCCCATCTGCAATCTTTCAATCAAGTGCACAGCTTCGCGCGGGTCGTGTTGATCGTCTGCGCGAATGATGATGGCCGCAAGGTTATTCTTAGCCCCTGCTTCAACCGTCGCGCGATTGACTTCATAAATCTGCTTGACCAACTGCTCGCGCTGTTCAGCCGCCGTCTCAAGCAACGCCATCGTCGCGATCAATTCATAATCAACTATGTCGCGCAGCGTCCAGCGGCCTCCGAGCCAGGGGCGCGGGTACTCTGTTCTTGGAGTCACATCGCGCGGCGGCGGAAGCGGCTCGTTAGGATTTTCTGCCATGCGCCGCATCTGCGATTGAAAGTCTTCGCTGCTTGTTTCAGCGGGCCGCCCCGGTTGAGCGCGGCGTTGTTCAATCGGCGAGGCTATTCGCGCGCTCGCAACTTCGGTAAGCAGTCCTACCTGATTATGCCACCACCCGCTCCACGCCATCGCGCCCTGCCAGAAATTCGTGTACGTCGAGTTGTAGATGATGCCTTCCTTGCCTGCCGCTTCCAGCGCGGCGGCTTGCGACTGGCCCAAAATTCCGTTCCAGCGATAGATGAGCGGGTGCACGTTTGAATTGATCGGGTCGGTCGCGGGCATTACGAATATTCGCGCGCCCTGACTGCCCATCTGGTGCTCGTCCAACCAGACGGAGGGGAACCAGTCGTGCCACAACAAACGCGCGGTCATCCGGCTCTCTTTCTGCGTGAACATATACATATCGCGATTGTTGTCGTGCCCGATGTAAGGGTGATAGAGCCAGGGCAGCGGGCTTGCCTCATATTCCGTCCCGACGTTCTTGTTGTACCAGTCGGTGACCATGATCTGCCCATCAGGGTTCAGGCTCGGCACGAGCAGAAAGATTACGTTATCGAGAATCTTCTTCACCGTCGGCGAATCTTCCGTGGCCAACTGGTGAACCAGTTCCAGCACCATCTGCGACGAGCCGATTTCGGTCGAGTGAATATTGCAGGTGACCAAAACCACTGCTTTGCCTGAACGAAATATCTCGTCGCGCTCGCCGTCGGTCGGCGCGCCGCCTTGAAAGTAGAGCTTGCGCTCAAGCTGTTTGTAACGGTCGAGGTTCTTGAGCGTATCCGCCGAACTGATTTCGAGAAGTATGAACGGGTTGTTGTTTGTCGTCTTGCCTAGTTCAGTCACGCGCACGCGGTCAGACCCGGCGGCGACTATGCGCATGTACTCGATTATCTTTTCCCAGCGAGCGAGTTTTTTGTCTTCTCCCACGCGAAAGCCGAGGAATTTTTCAGGCGTGGGAATTTCACCTGTGGCTCGCGCGTGAAGTCTTTTGTGCAAAGGCAAACCGGAAATCAAAAACAGGATGAAGGTCAAAGCTATCCAGGCGCGACATCGTTTCATATCGGCATACCTCTCAATTGTGATGATGTAGCAAGGAAGCGCGTGGGGTACTATAACGGAGAATCGCGCGGCTGAGAAGCGCTCCTGCAATAAGATTCACCGCAGAGGCGCAGAGTACGCATGAGATTTCGCAGAGAAGGTTAATTATCCTCTGCGCCGCCTCTGCGTCCTCTGCGCCTCTGCGGTGAATTTGACTCGCACGGCGGCGCGGAGTAGATTACCTCCGCCGCGAGTGCCCAAGCTCTACTTTCACAAACCGACGGAGAAACTGCCAGGCGTACTTTGAATAATCGCCGCAACCTCGCCTGCGCTGTCTTGATAATCGCGCTGTCTTTAACATCATTGCCAATACGGGCAGCCGGGCAAGCTGCGAACTCGGCTTTCACAGTTGACGATATGCTCGATGTCGTAAACGTGCAGGTCGCAGACCTCAGCGAAGATGGCCGATGGCTTGCCGCAACATCGGGCGCGCTGCGTGACCGGATAGGGATTGACAATCACCGATTCGGCGACCCGACCTACACGCCTCCGTCGCTTGTTGATGTTTGGGTCATTGACACGCAGACGGCGAAAGCGCAGAGGCTTTTTCCTGGCAGGCGACAGGTTCGCGGCCTCAAGTGGTCGCCCGATGCAAGCCGTCTCGCGCTATTCGCTCTTAAAGGCGACATGTTCGAGCCGCTGATCTGGGAAAGGGCAAGCGGCAAAATCATCACCGTCAATCTGCCAAAAGCAAAGATCGCGGCAGACAACGCAGAGCTTGAGTGGTCGCCCGACAGCGCGCAACTGCTGCTCTCGCTTCGCGCAGACGAGTGGCGCAAGAAAGCAGCAACGCAATTCGAGCAGGAAACTCGCGGCCCCGTCGTCGTTCACTCAAGCAAAGAACCGTTTCTCGCGTGGGAAGATTTGCGGCGAATGTCGCTTACGCGCTCGCTCGTCGCATATGATGTGAAGAGCGCACAGGCGCGCGAGCTTTTGCCGGAAACAAAACTCGCTTCTTATGATTTGTCTGAAGACGGCACGTTCATCACTCTCTCGGAAGACATAACTAAAAAGACCGATTATGACGTGATCGGCGGGACGGATAATCAGGTTCAGAATCATGCCAGCGGCAGGCGGCGCGTCTCGCACAATAATCAAATCAACCAAAGGCATCAACCCCGCGTGGTCGCGCGATGGCCGCCGCTACGCTTATGCAAAAGACGGCAACATATTCTTCGCTTCGATTGACGACAAAGAACCGCGCCAGATCACGGGCAAGAAGCCCGACGATAAAGAGAAAGCCGACGACAAATCTAAAGATGATGCGGCGAAAGATGCCGACAAGCAAAAGAAAGAGAAAGAGAAATTCAACGTCGTTCGCGTAAATCCAAAAGGCGAGCTTCTCGTCGCATCGAACAAAGAGGGGCTGTGGGTGGTAGACACTGCATCGGGCGCGAAAGAGATGTTCGTAAAAACCGGCGAAGAAGATAAAGAAGCGCCTCGCTATCAAGTGATCGAATGGAGTCCCGACGGCGAAAACATCTATCTCAGTTATGCCTCGCGAACGAAATGGGAGCGCGGCATTGTGAGATACAATGTGAAGTCAAAACGGATCGAAGACCTAATCAAAGACTCTCGAATCTATTCAAACGGTCGGCTCTCAAAAGACGGGCGCACATTCGTACTGAGCATCGCTGAAGGCAATCGGCCTGCCGATCTTTTCATCGCCGACTCGGACTTTAAAAACGTCCGCCGACTGATGGAAACGAATCCGCAACTGAAAAATAAGCGAGTGAGCAAGACCGAGCTTATCTCGTACCTGGACGTAGACGGCAACAAGACATACGGCGTGCTTTACTACCCTGTGGACTACGAGGCGGGCAAAAAGTATCCGACCGTCTTCAACATCTACGAGCAATTCTTTGACGACACGTTCAGCGGCACGATCAACATTTTGACCTCGAACGGCTACGCGGTCATGCAGCCGTCGGTCACGCTTGAGACGGGCTATCCCGGCGAAGCGTGGGTCAAGGGAGTGACTGCTGCGGCAAATAAATTGATCGAGATGGCCATAGCCGACCCTGAGCGATTGGGCGTGCAGGGCACGAGCTATGGCGGATACGCGACTAATCTTTTAATCACTCAGACGAATCGTTTCAAGGCCGCGATAAACATTTCGGGCAAGGTGAATATGGTGAGCTTCTACACCGACAGCCCGCGCCTGGGAGTTCGCAACATCCACGCTCCTGAAAAGAGTCAAGACCGAATAGGCGCGACGTTGTGGCAGCAGCCGCAAAAATACATTCAGCAATCGGCGATAATGTTTGCCGACCGCATCAAGACTCCGCTGCTGTTGATCACGGGCGAACAGGATCACAACGTACCGGCGCGTCAGGCGATGGAGATGTATTACGCGCTTCGTCGTTTGGGCAAAGAGGTCGAATGGGTTAGCTATACAAACGGCGGTCACGGCATGCCGACCACGACCGTTGATGAAGTGAAGGATTATCACAAGCGAATTCTCGCCTGGTACGATTCGCATCTGAAAGGCGATTTAAAGAAAGGCGCGGAAGAGCAAAAGTCGGACACGCCGATACAGTAATCAGCAGCGCATCGAAAAAGTGATCAACTATAACTATGACAGTTAAGAAACTATCATAGTTATAGTTGATTAAATTCCTGCCTGTGTTAATCAATAATAGCAACTACTTATTGAACTCCTGCATCAGAGCAGCATGTTTTTTGGGTCGGAGGCTATATGAGACTACTCACTACCTTGATAATTTCCATCTTCATATTCACGAGTTGCATGGCCGTAGCCCAATCAGATGAAAGCGAAATACAGATACTCATTTCAAAAGCCCCGGTTACAGAAGCCGCCGCTGCCGCTGACGGTGAAGAGATACTTGTAGTAGTTCATTGGATCAGGGCGCTTGCTTACGCAGGCAAGGTTCAGGAGGCTTACGCCGCTGTTCAGAAGCTCAAAGAAAAAATGCCAGATGAGGATTTCGTTACTATCATTCCCGAAGGCTTGAGTATGGCCGGAAAAACAGAAGAAGTGCTGGCTGCGGTGCTCAAGATAAAGAGCAATGCCCCTGATACAATTATGATGACCGCGATGGCTCTTGCTCGTGTAGGTAAAACCAAAGAAGCTGTCGCCGAGGCTAATAAGATCAAAGATGTCGAAGATCGAGGCGATGTTCTGGCTTTAATCTCAAAAGAGCTTGCAAAAGCAGGCAAGGCGGAAGAGGCGACGGCTGTCGCAAACCAAATCAAAGGCGAGGGGGGCCATTCTTTAAATGAGGCGTTAGGCAAAATAGCCGAGGCCTTAGCTAAAGCCGGTAAAAGCGCGGAGGCTTTAGCTACGGTGCGCAAGATCAAGGAGAAGATGGCCCGCGAAATCTCGCTTGAAACCGTAATCGAAGAGTTGGCGAAAGCCGGGAAAGTGAATGAGGCTTTAGAAGCGTTGCAAGAGATTGGAGATGAAGCTTCTCGATCACAAACCTTGATCGCAGTGGTCGAAGCTTTCACAGATTCTGGCCGTATAGATGAAGCGAATGCCATCGCGCATAAAATTAAAGATAATTTCGGGCTGGCTCTTTCGCTTGGAAAGGTAACCGAGGGATTAAACAAAGCAGGCAAAAAAGACGAAGCGCAAAAGACGTTGAACGAAGCGCTAATCGCCGCGCGTAGCATTAATACTGACCTGGCACACGACAAAGCCATCGCCTATATCAGTATATGTCTTGCTCATGCGGAAATGACCAGTGAAGCTATGATCGTGATTCGAGAATGTAAAGATGATAACGAACAAGCGTGGGCTTATGAGGAGATAACCGAAGCTCTCGCCAAACAGGGCAATCAGGATGAAGCCATGAAGCTCGCGCGCTCAATTAATGAAAGTTACGGCCAGCGATACGCAGCGATTACTAAAATTATTCACAGGCTCAACGAGGCAGGTAAACCCGGTCAAAACGATATTGTAAAGAGCGCGGCCAGTTTCTCGTCGTTGGAACAGGCTGCTGTAGCTCAAGGTTTGGCCCTCGCAGGCAAAACAGAAGAAGCAATGGCCATAGCTCGCGGAATCAAGGATGAGGGTGATCGTTCTGTTGCTTTCGCTGGCATCTCTCAATCTTTGGCTCTTTCGCATTTATACAGGCAAGCCCGACAGGCCGCCGATCTTTGCCCTTCACCGCTCACGAGGCTGAAAGCTTATTTCTCAATCCTGACAAACTATGCGATTGAGAAGAACCCCGATCTAAAATCACGGCTCGAAGCTGATGACATGAATATGTGAGGCATTGAGCGGGATATTGCACACACATGCTTGTTAAGAGGCGTGCTCATCTCGCCTCTTAACAAGCATCAAGATTCTATCGGCTATCTGCCTTTGAAATCCGGCTTCCGCTTCTCTATAAACGCGCGCACGCCTTCTTCTTTGTCTTCGCTCGAAAAGCAGAGCGCGAACAGATCAACTTCGGCTTCAAGCCCTGCGCGAAGGTCTAATCGCGCGGCGTTCTTTACAGATTGTTTCGCCATCGCAAGCGCGACGGGACTCATCTCGGCGATCTTGTTTGCTAACTCCATCGTCTTCGCCTCAAGCTCTTCCGGCGCGACGACGTAGTTCACAAGTCCCAGGCGCTCTGCTTCTTCGGCAGAGATCATGTCTCCGGTGAGCGTCAACTCCATCGCCTTCCCTTCACCGATCAATCGCGTCAAACGTTGCGTGCCGCCGCCGCCGGGTATGATGCCGAGCTTGATTTCAGGCTGGCCCAATTTGGCCCTTGATGATGCGACGCGAATGTCGCACGCAAGCGCAAGCTCGCACCCGCCGCCCAACGCAAAACCGTTTATCATGGCGATGACGGGCTTCGGAAAATCTTCAACGGCGTCGAACGCGCGACGGCCTTTCATTGCCACGCGTTGCTTCACGGCAGTCATGCCCGCGAACTCGTTTATATCTGCGCCCGCGATGAATGCCTTCTCGCCCGCGCCCGTGATAATCACTACTCTCACCTCGTCGTCGCGCTCAAGCTCGTCAAACGCCGCCAGTATGTCGTTGCGAGTCGGAGTGTTCAGCGCGTTCAATTTATCTGGCCGGTTGATGGTGACGATTGCAACGCGACCACGTTTCTCGATCAAAACATTTTCAAGTGCCATCTCTTCTCTCCAATCAAATTTTCATTCCCATTTGTAAAAGCCTTCGCCCGTCTTCTTGCCGAGTTTGCCTTCGGCGACTTTGCGTTTGAGAATATCAGGAGGGCGAAACGCTTCTGAATTCAGCTTTTCAAACAAGTACTCGGCAATGTTCAGCCGTATGTCCAGGCCGACAAGATCAGTTAATCTCAGTGGCCCCATCGGGTGGTTATAGCCGAGCACCATAGCCTTGTCTATGTCTTCCGCGCTTGCTACTTCCTGCTCCAACATCCTCATCGCTTCAAGTCCGAGCGCAACTCCCAAACGACTCGTCGCAAATCCCGGAGCATCTTTGACCGTGATCGCTTCTTTCCCCATTCGCCGAGCGACATCGAGCGCAGCCGAAAGAGTTTCCTGCGAAGTCTCAGAGGCAATGACGACTTCTATCAGCTTCATTATGTGCACGGGGTTGAAGAAGTGCATCCCGATCACGCGATCGGCGCGCGAGGTAGCCGTTGCAATGCTTGCAATGCTCAAAGATGATGTGTTGGTTGCGAGTATCGCTGCGGGCTTGCAGATTTGATCCAGCCCGGCGAGCAATTCGCGTTTAGCGTCGAGCTTTTCGATTACGGCTTCGACAACTAGATCAGCCGTTGCCGCATCGTTGAGATTCGTGGAAGTTCGTATGCGCGACAATGCCGCGTGCATTTCGTCTTCGGTCACCTTACCGCGCTCGACGCCTTTCTTCAGATTGTCTTTGATGCGAGCAAGGCCGCGTGCTACGAACTCTTCGTTCACGTCTTCGAGCACAACATCAAATCCGGCCTGCGCTGCTATTTGCGCGATGCCGTGCCCCATCGTTCCTGCGCCTATCACTACAAGCTTTTCAATCATGTTCTTTTCATTCGTGCAATTCGTGGCCTAATTACTCTCCTTTAAACTCCGGCTTGCGCTTTTCACGAAATGCGCGAATGCCTTCACGATGATCCTTCGATTTTACGAGCACGCTTTGAGCAAGCGCTTCAAGCATTCGACCGGTTTGAAAATCGCTCGTTACTGAATGCCATAACAATCGTTTTGCAAGCCCAAGCGCTTCGGGCGCTCTTGTAAGTAAATGTTCGGCCAGCGCGCGCGTGTGGCTCAACAACTCGTCGTGTGGCACTACGCGATTAACCATCCCTATTCGCTCCGCCTCGACCGCAGAAATCATTTCGCCTATAAAGATCAATTCTTTTGCTTTGCCGTAGCCAATCAGTTTCACCAGCCGCGAACACCCGCCTGCGCCGGGTATCAGCCCGATATTGTTTTCACGGAAACCGAATCTTGCCTGATCGGATGCTATGCGAAGGTCGCACGAGAGAGTTATCTGCAAACCCGCGCCTGTGCACGGGCCATTGATTGCCGCAAGCACAGGTTTTTCGATCAGCTCAAGTTCGTCGAAGAATTGAGTGAGCCGGTGATTTTCAGCGCGAAATTTCGTTGTGTTCCACTCACGCTCGAAGTATTCGATATCACCGCCCGCCGAAAACGCTCTGCCCGCGCCTGTGATAATTATCACTCCGATGTCATCGTTGGTTTGAAGTTCTGTGAACAGGCGCGAGAAGTCTTCACGCATCTCTTCGTTGATGGCATTGAGCCGGTCAGGGCGATTGAGCGTGATGGTGGCTATGCGGTCGGATAGCTCGAAGATGACGGTCTTGTAATCCATTATCCTCTCTCACGTGACGGCTTTGAACTGACAACTACAGATTTTGTTTCGGTGTAGTAATCGAGCGCCTCAGTGCCGTGCTCTTTGCCGAGCCCACTTTGCTTGAAGCCGCCGAATGGAAGCTCATCGTAGATTATCTGCGCGGAGTTGATCCAAGTGTAGCCCGCTTCAATGCGTTCAGCCGCGCGCGTGGCGCGATTCAAATCGTTTGTCCAGATTGACGAGCCGAGGCCGAAGATCGAATCGTTGGCTTTCTCAATCGCTTCATCAAGACTGCCGACGCGAAAGATCGGTAGCGCAGGGCCAAAGACTTCTTCGGTCGCAACGCGCGCATCTTCGGCCACATCCGCAAGCACGGTCGGCGCGTAAAAGTGCCCGCTGTCAAATTCGCCGCCGCTGAGTCGCTCGCCTCCGACAAGCACTCGCGCGCCTCGATCAACAGCGTCCTGAACCTGAGACTCGATTTCGTCGCGCTGAGTGCGGCTGTGCAGAGGCCCGATCATCGTGCCTTCTGCGAGGCCGTTTCCGACGCGCAGTTTCTTAACGCGCGCGACAAGTTTTTCGATGAAGTCATCGGCTATCGAATCAAACAGGTAGAGCCGCTTGATTGCAAGGCACGCCTGGCCGCAGTTGAAGAAACGACCAACCGCAGCGGCTTTCGCTGCTTCATCAATATCTCCGTCATCGCAGACAATCATCGGGTCCGAGCCGCCAAGCTCAAGCGTCACGCGCTTGATTCCGCTCGCGGCAGACGCCATCACGCGGCGACCCACTTCGGTTGAACCCGTAAAGCCTATCTTTCGCACTTTGGGATTCGTGACGATCTCTTCGCCGACGACGGAGCCTTGACCCGTAACCATGTTGAGCACGCCCGCAGGCAAACCTGCGTCGAGGAATAATTTAATGACGCGCAGGTCTGTGAGCGGCGTTGTCTCTGCAGGCTTGATGACCATCGTATTGCCCGCCAGCAGCGCCGGGCCGATTTTGTTTCCCATCAGTGAGACTGGAAAATTCCACGGCACGATTGCGCCGCACACGCCGAGCGGTCGCTTGATAATCAAGCCGTACTTGCCATCATCAATCTGCGGTATGTAGCCGCCGCGAATGTTTTTTCCAAGCCCCGCGTAGTATTCAATCGTGTGCGCGTAACGGCGAATCTCAAGCATGGCTTCGCGCAGTGGCTTGCCCTGCTCGCGCGTCAACAAAGTTGCAAGCTCTTTTTCGTTTGCGCGGATCAATTCGACGGTGCGGCGCAACACATCCGCGCGCTTCGCTTGAGTCCATTCGCTCCAAGTTGCAAAAGCCGCTTCGGCTGCATCAATCGCTTCGCTCGCGTCTTCTTTTGTGCCGCGTGGTGCACGGTCTACGGCTTCGCCCGTAGCCGGGTTCATCACTTCAATATAGTCGCCGCTGCGCGAGTTTACCCACTCGCCGCCTATCAACATCTGAGCCATAAACTATCTCCGTTTTATTTCCTTAAAATGAATGAGCAGGTCTACGATTTTCTGCTGTTCATCGGTTTTAATTTCCACGTCAGCCATCGTCAGAGTTTCAAAGAGTTTCAAATTGTTAATCTGTCGCAGGCTCTTATCCATCAAGTCCTGATTGTAGGTCGTTCCTTCCCGGAGCAGAACTTTGCGGCGTATGATCCGGTCTCTGGTTGTCTCATTGCCGATGAATTCCAGCCTTCGCAATTGAAAAACAGAGCCTTCGTTGATATTGATTGCGATTCCAACAAGCCCCATTTTCGACCTCGGAGAAATCACTTCGTACTCAGCAACTACTTTCACCTGAACGCGAACGTGACCTCGATTCAAGTAAGCCCGCTTGATTACCTCTGAGGCCGTTTCAACTACGGCTGGCGAGGCAAACATATTTGATTTGATTCCCGCAATCTTCAGAACCTCATCCGTAGTAAACGCTTTCGCGCCGTCAACCGTGATCTTTCCGAATCGGTAATACACTGACGGATCGCGCTGCTGGATGTTGGATTGTGAATGCAGAGACAAGACGGCCTGAGCATTAATTAATCCGAAGCCAAGCAATAAGATGAGTATCTTCCGCTTCATAACTTTATTCCAACATCCAGCAGCGCACTGATGCAAACTTCAACGAGTGATAACGACGCCCTTCGGTTCAAGGTAGTAATCCAAAGCTTCCGGGCCGTGTTCGCGCCCGAATCCGCTCGCCTTCACGCCGCCGAACGGCAATTCGTCATAACCGTAATGCAGCGAATTCACCCAGACATTTCCGGCTTCAATCTTATCAATCGCCGTTTCGATGTTATCCAGATGCTTTGTCCAAATCGAAGAGCCTAGACCGTAAATCGAATTGTTGGCCTTCTCGATGGCTTCATCAATACTGCTCACGCGGAAGATTGGAAGCAAAGGCCCGAACGTCTCTTCTTGAACAGCGCGCGCGTCTTCCGGCACATCAAGCAATATAGTCGGATTATAGAAATTTCCGTTCTCGTATTGCGCGCCTTCGGGACGCGAGCCGCCGATCAAAACCTTTGCGCCGCGACTGATAGCATCCTCGACTTGAGACTCAATCTCGTCGCGCTGCGCTGCGGTGTGAAGCGGCCCCATGCGAATCTTCGGCTTTTCAGCTCTGGTCATACCGTCGCCCACTTCGTAGCGCGATACTTTGCTAACCAGCCCGTCAACGAACTGATCGAAAACCTTGTCGAATACGAACAGCCGTTTTACGGCAAGGCACGCCTGGCCCGCGTTCCAGAAACGGCCAACCATCGCGCCTTGAATCGCTTTCGCTACGTCCGCATCGTCGCAAACGATCATCGGGTCAGACCCGCCCAGTTCAAGAGTGACGCGCTTGAAGTCGCCGCAAGCCACCGACGCGACGTGCTTGCCCGTAGCCGATTCGCCTGTGAATGCGATGCGGCGCACTTTCGGATTGACGAGCAACTCTTCGCCGACAACGCTGCCCGGCCCTGTGATGACGTTCAAAACTCCCTTCGGCAATCCGGCCTGGTTCATCAATTCGATTATACGAATCGTCGTCAGCGGTGTTGTTGAAGCAGGCTTTACGACAACGGTGTTTCCAGCCGCGAGCGCAGGGCCGACTTTCGTGCCCATCAAAGTGATAGGGAAATTCCACGGCACGATTGCGCCGCACACGCCTACGGGACGGCGAATCACCATGCCGTAAGCGTTCTTTGCAGGCAGCGGAACCTGCGAGCCTCGCACTTTCGAGGCAAGCCCTGCGTAAAAATCTATGCCGTGATGAAAGTGCTCAAGCTCGCCGCCCGCTTCCATAAACGGCTTGCCCTGCTCGCGCGTCAACAGTTCGGCTAAACTTTTTCGCTCGGCGTCAACAAGCTCTGCGGCTTTGAACAATAATTTAGCGCGTTCTTCCGCCGTCGTGTGCGACCATTCATCGAATGCAGCCGAGGCTGCGTCAATCGCGCGCTGCGCGTCTTCGGCATTGCCCTTCGGCACACTGTCAACCGTCTCGCCGTTGGCCGGGTTGCGCACTTCATAAGTTTCGCCTGTGATCGAATCAACAGACTCTCCTGCAATAAACATCTTCGCCATTAAGATTCCTCCTGAAATAGGGGCCGGGTGTCGGGAGGCCCCCATAATTATTTTCCTTTAAACTCCGCCTTACGCTTCTTCGCGTAGGCGTCAAGCCCTTCCTGAGCATCCGCGCTCTCGAATAGTTGTTGCAACAACTCGCGTTCGAGCGCGAGGGCTTCCGCGAGCGGCAACTCAAGCCCTGTTTGCACAGAGCGCTTGATGAGTCCGACTGCCTTGCTCGCTTTCGCGGGCGCGACAAACTGCTGCGCGTACTCAATAACTTTCTCGAAGAAATTCTCTTCTTCAAAAACTTGATTCACCAGACCGATCTGGTGCGCTTCTTCGACAGAGATGGTGCGCCCGGTCGTGAGAAGTTCCAACGCTTTGCCTTTGCCGATGATTCGCGGCAATCGCTGTGTGCCGCCCATGCCCGGCAACAGCCCCAGATTGATCTCAGGCAAGCCGAGCATTCCCGGCCCTTTCTTGGCAACGCGAATGTCGCAAGCTAGAGCTACCTCAAGCCCTCCGCCGACGGCGTGCCCGTTTATGGCCGCGATAACGAGTTTGTGGGTGTTCTCCATCCTCATCAGCGTCTCGTTGCCGTGAAGGCTGAAAAAGTAGCGGAACTGCGGCGTTGCCGACAGCAACATCTTGATGTTCGCGCCAGCGCAGAAAAATTTTTCGCCCGCGCCTCGAATCACTATGACGTGGACTTCTTCATCGAGCCGCGCTTCGAGTATCGCGTCGTCGAGGTCGCGCATCATCTCATAGGTGTAAGTATTTGCCGGTGGGTCGTTGAGTTCTAAGACGGCAATGCCGCGTTCGACGCTGTAATTGACCAGCCGGTTCTCCATCGCTTCTCTTGTCATAAAATTTCTCCGTGAATTCCTTCATTGCTGCCAGATTGACAGAGTGCGCTCAAGGTGCGATTCGCGCCCCGTCTCAAGCCGCTCGGCTTCTATAGCCTTATCGCCGAGAAACCCTGACAGAAAAATCCGCGTGATGTTGGCAGACAGTCCCGCAACGTCAACATCCTTGCGCGGGTTATACCAGTTATAAATCCAGTTCATCATGCCGAAGAGCGAAAACGTGGCAACGCGCATGTCCAGCCCGTTCACTTTGTGCTCGCGCGCAATCTCTTCGAGCAAATTCATCACGAGGTCAACATACTGGCGTTTCTTTGTGTTGACCTTTCTGAAAAAATCTTTGCTGATCGAGTTCGCTTCGTGCGACAGCACCTTCATCTCGTTCATGTTCTGGACGAAATAGTTGAGATGATTTTCGATCAACAGTTTCAACCGGCGAACGGGGTCATCAACGCCTGCAAGCAGTCGTCGACAATCTTCGAGCACAGTGCTGAAACAGTAGTCCTGAATTAAAAAGAGCAGTTCGTCTTTGCTTTTAAAATAGTAGTATAGCCCCGAAAGGCTCATCCGAGTAGCGCGGGAAATATCGCGTATTGAAGTAGAGTGATAGCCTTTCTCGGCAAAGATGGCGGCTGAGGTCTTCAGCACGTAGACGAGTTTCTGATCATACTTTGACTGCGGTTCAACGGGCATAATATACAGGCACAAAAAACAGACTTCGAACAAGCGTTCGATTTTAGTTGCCGCGCATATGCTTCGTCAAGGCGGCACACATTAGGGAATTGCGGCCTGACTCCTTAAGATGACATGACGATCAGCTTTCCGCGCAGCATGTTCATGCCGCAAGTGAAAGTGAATTCGCCCGCTTTGTCAGGAGTGAATTCGATTTTTGTAGTCTTAAACGCCGGAAGGTTTCGCGCTATACGGAAATCGCCGAATATAACCTGCTCGCTGCACGACGATGTTTCGTCGCGGTAAAAATTCAGCCGCACGGGCATGCCTTTGTTCACGACTATCACGTCGGGCGAGTAGCCGCCTTTCACCGTCACGTTGATTTCCTGCACGCCCGTTTTATTCACGGAGGCTGATACGCGTTTGCGCTTGCCGAAAAAATACCATAGCACGAACGCCATCGCTGCGACTCCGCCGATGATTACTCCGACTTCTATTCCATCCATATCAATTCACCTCAACAGGCGCGCGAAATCGCCGTAGTCTCAAACTGTTCGTCACTACAGACACGCTCGACAGCGACATCGCCGCGCTCGCAATAATCGGTGAAAGCAACCAGCCCGTTAGCGGGTAAAGCAGTCCGGCAGCGATTGGGATTCCAACGATGTTGTAAATAAAAGCCCAGAAGAGATTCTGTCTGATAGTCCGAATCGTCGCCCGCGACAACCGGATTGCAGTCACCACGCCGCGCAGGTCGCCTTTGATGAGCGTGATGTCCGAGGCTTCAATCGCCACGTCTGTGCCGGTGCCAATCGCAATGCCGACATCCGCCTGAGCGAGCGCGGGCGCATCGTTGATGCCGTCACCGATCATGCCTACGACCTTCTTTTCCTGTTGAAGCCGCTTGATCTCAGCAGCTTTCTCTTCGGGCAGCACTTCCGCAAGAACTCTCGTGATGCCGACTTCGCGCGCAACCGCTTCAGCCGTGCGTTTATTATCGCCGGTTATCATCACCACTTCGAGCCCCATCTGCTTCATCGCGTTGATAGCCTCAATCGCTTCGGGCTTGATTTGATCTGCAACTGCCAGCACACCTGCAAGTTGTCCATCAATCGCTGCGTACATCGCAGTCTTTCCATTTGCCGTCAGCGTTGCGGTTCGATTTTCCCAGTCGCTGACCGTCACGCCACGGTCGCGCATTATTTTCGAGTTGCCAAGCAGGACTTTGTGGCCCTCGACGTTTGCTTCAATGCCGTGACCGGCGACTGCGTTGAACTCACTTATTTCAAAAAGCGCGATGTTTTTCTTCGCAGCGCCGCGAACGATTGCTTCGCCGATTGGGTGCTCGCTCGCGCGTTCTGCTGTTGCCACCAGCCGCAACAACTCGTCCTCACTCATTCCATTCGTAGTCACAACATCGGTCAACTCAGGCTCGCCCTTCGTAATCGTGCCTGTTTTATCGAGCACGATTGTTTGAAGCCTGTGCGCTGTTTCCAGGCTCTCGCCGCCTTTGATCAGCACGCCGTTTTCAGCGCCTCTTCCAGTGCCGACCATAATCGCCGTCGGCGTGGCAAGTCCCAGCGCGCACGGGCAAGCGATGATCAAAACCGAAACAAAACTTTGCAAAGCCATCGCCAGACGATCATCTACTGGCGAAGCTACGAACCAGATGACGAATGTGGCAATCGCTATGCAGATCACTATCGGCGTGAAGATGCCGCTGACGACATCAGCCATTCGCGCGATAGGAGCTTTCGAGCCTTGCGCGTTCTCGACTACGCGCACGATCTGCTGAAGCGCTGTGTCCTTGCCGACCTTAGTAGCTTTGAAGCGAAAGTATCCCGTTTTGTTTATCGTCGCTCCGAACACCTCATCGCTCGCGGCTTTATCTACGGGAAGACTTTCTCCAGTCAACATTGATTCATCAACTGCTGATGCGCCGTCGAGAATCACGCCATCAACCGGAATCTTTTCGCCGGGCCTGACTACAATCACATCACCTGTGACGACTTCTTCAATTGGGACATCCGTTTCTTTTCCGCTGCGAATAACGCGCGCTGTCTTTGCTTGCAAGCCGATCAATCGCCGAATCGCTTCCGATGTGCGGCCCCTGGCGCGAGATTCAAACAGATTACCGAGCAAGATGAGCGCAATGATTACGCTGGCAGCCTCGAAATAAACCGAAACCTCCATCGCATGACTGGCCGAGTCGCCGTGCGACAACATCCTCGGCAAAGAATCCCGGCGCGATGGTCGCAACAACCGAATATAGATAAGCCGTGCCTGTGCCGACCGCGATCAAAGTGTTCATATCCGCAAGACGATGGCGGAATGCGGCCCACGCCCCGCGATAGAACTGCCAGCCTGAATAAAAGACAACGGGTGTTGTCAGAGCCAATTGAAGCCATTCGACTCCCGCGAAATTAAACGCGCTTGATTCGCCCGTGCGACATCGCTATCACAAGCACAGGTAGCGAAAGAATCGCGGCAATCCAGAATTTCCTCCGCAGGTCAATGTATTCAGCCTCGCGCGCCGCGCTCTCGAAATCTTCCTCGACCGTTCCGACCGGCAGGCGCTTCGCGCACCTCGGTATCCCAACTCTTCCACTGCATTCATTAACTGGCGGACATTTGTAGCCGCCGGGTCATATTCGACTGTCGCGCGCGATGTGGCAAAGTTGACGCCCGCTCGTTGCACTCCGGGAGTCGATGATAAGTTCTGCTCGATATGCCTCGCGCAAGCAGCGCACGTCATGCCTGTGATTGGCAAATCAACCAACTCGCCTTTTACATCAGTTGATCGGGCGGCCTCGGTCTGCGAGCCTTTCGATAGACGGGCCATAGTGAGCGGCGTTAGTTGAGCCACACCAGACGGCGCTTTTGCGATAGCCAGATAACTCTCAGGATTCTGGTCGAACTTCTGTTTGCAGACAGGCGAGCAAAAGTAATACGTGTTGCCGCCATAATCCGTGTGCCCTGCTGATGATTCGGGCGAAACTGTCATCTTGCATACCGGGTCAATCTTTAACGCGCTCATCGTTTTCCTCTTTTAAGCTCTGGATGGATGGCTATTGCGTGCTTGATCGTTGTGCCTTCGATCAGGCCGCAAACGTGCCCCTCCGTGTCCCCCGCTTTTTCCCATTCATCGAGCGCCGCCGCAAGCTCTTTGCGATAACGCTGCATTTCTTTCATTCGCTCGTCGAGTTCTTTCAATCGAGCGCGCACGATATCGCGCACTTCCGAGCAAGGACTCTGGCCTGCCTGCTTTTCGGCTATGATTCGCGCAATCTCTGCGAGCGAGAATCCAAGCACCTGCGCACGCTTGATGAAATCGAGTCGTTCGAGCGTCTCTCTATCGTAAAGGCGATAGCCGCTGGCAGTGCGCGCGGGGCGACCCAGCAGGCCGAGCTTTTCATAAAAGCGCAGTGTTTCGATGCCTATTCCGCTTTGCTTCGACACTTCGCCAATCTTGAGAAAACGACTGTGTTCTTGCTCAGTTGATTTAGTTGCTGTCTTCATCTTTCAATCTCCAGTTAAGATTATAAACCCTGTAGCCGAATACAGAGTCAAGCCCAATCGCAAAGGTGTCGCCGACTCGCGAATTTTGCACTCAAGCTGCTAGGATAATCGCGTATGACAAAAGACGTGATAATGGTTGGCGGCGGCGTGATAGGTTGTTCGATTGCGCTGAAGCTCGCACGTTTAGGATTGACAGTCGCAGTCATCGAACGTGGCCGCGTCGGCGGCGAAGCATCGCGCGCAGCAGCAGGAATGCTTTCGCCGCAGACCGAAGCTTCAGGCCCAGACCCTTTCTTAGACCTTTGCCTGCGCAGCCGCTCGATGTATCGAGACTTCGCGCAGCTTCTCACGGAACTTTCGGGCGTTGATGTTGAATACAGAGACGAAGGGACTCTGTGCCTGCTGGCAGAAGGTGAGAACGAAAGCGAACTGGATCGCTGGTCGTCGTGGCAAACCAGCGCCGGTTTGGAATTGGAAGTTTTGCCCGCGAGCGTGATAAACAGCATTGAGCCTGCTGTCACGCAATCGGCCACCAGAGCCGTTTTCATCCCTAAAGATCATCAGGTTGAAAATCGCCGGTTGATGGACGCGCTCGATGTTGCGTGCAGGCGAGCAGGGGTCGAGATCATCGAAGGCTGTGAAGTCACGTCTCTGATAGTAGAGCGCGAGAAAATGACAGGCGTGATGTGCGACGAGCGTCGCTTTGATGCGGGCGCTGTCATTGTTGCAGCCGGTTGCTGGTCGAGCCGGTTGCTTGAGCCTCTTGGATTGAATGTTACTGTTACTCCTGCGCGAGGCCAGATGATAGCTTTGCGCGCCGTCGGCTTTTCAATCAATCACACTCTGCATTCAAGCAAATGTTATCTGGTCCCGCGCAATGATGGGCGCATCCTTGCGGGCGCAACAGTCGAATACGCAGGGTTTCATAAGACTGTCACCGCGCATGGAATCAACTCGCTGCTCGCAGCCGCAATCGAACTTGTTCCGTCGCTGGCAGCTTGTGAGATAGTCGAAAGCTGGTCGGGGCTGAGGCCGGACACAAGCGATCATCTACCCGTGATCGGGCAGACTGGAATTGATAATCTGTTGCTTGCGACAGGTCATTTCAGAAATGGGATATTGCTTGCGCCCATAACTGCCGAGTTGATCGCGGAATGCTTAATCAACAATCGCACGCCGGATCAGTTGAGGCCGTTCGGCCTTGAAAGGTTTTACGAAACGCCAGTGGCTGGCAGGTAACGCCTGCGGTCACTGTTAAGATGGGTATCAGAGACTCGTGAATATCACACTGCGATCAGACGCATCCTCACAAATTCAATCTGCTGAGAACTCCGACTTTCGCGCCAGCATCATCATTGTCAGTTACAACGCGAAGCAAAAGCTGATGGCATGCCTAGAATCAGTCTTGCGCTCGCTGCCTGGCGACTGCGAGTTGATCGTGGTTGACAATGCATCCGTGGAAGGCAATGCCGATCAAATCGCAAGCAGCTTTCCCGAAGTCGCCCTGATTCGCTCCCGTACCAATCTTGGATTTGCCGCCGGTTGCAATCTGGGAGTGCGACACGCGCGAAGCAAGTATCTCGTGTTCCTAAATCCCGACACGCTCATCGAATCCGGCTGGCCCGAATCGTTGATCGCGCCTTTAGAAAGCGATGAGCGGATAGGGCTCGTCACGCCCAGAATATTGCTAATGTCTACACCTGACCTGCTCAACACGTGCGGGTGCGACATTCACATTTCGGGGCTGACTCTATGTCGAGGCATGGGCCGTCCGCGAGATTCTTACACGCAAATTGATGAAGTCGGCGCTATATCAGGCGCGGCGTTCGCAATCCGTCGCGAGCTTTTCGATAAACTGGGCGGGTTCGATGAAGATATGTTTCTTTATATGGAGGACATTGATCTGTCGTGGCGCGCGAGGCTAGCGGGCTACTCCAGCCTCTATACGCCTGAATGCACGGTGATGCACGATTACGAACTGCGCGTCACGCAGTCCAAAATTTTCTGGCAAGAGCGCAACAGGTACTTGATGCTGCTTAAAAGTTTCAAATGGCCGACGCTCGCAATGCTTCTGCCCGCATACATCGTCACAGAATTGATCGCATGGAGCTATGTGCTGTTAAAAGATCGCTACAATATCAAAAACAAATTGCGCGCATACGGCTGGATAATTAGCAATTGGTCTACTGTCCTAAGAAAGCGTAAAGCGACTCAGGCGCTCAGAGTCGTTTCCGATAGAACGCTTCTTAAAAGCACTGAATTCAGGCTCGACTTCGGTCAAGCGGCGGGCGGAACAGTTGCAACATTGGCGCGTTTCGTATTTAATCCCCTCTTCCTGGTGCTCAGGGGTATATGTCTCGCTTTTGTGTGGTGGTAGCTTCCCGACTAAGCCGAGACAAGTATCAAGGAAAATCCAACGATGTACAAAGATCACAGGATAACTACTGTAGTTCCTGGTTATAACGAATCTCGCCATATTGCTCAGGTGATTCGGACAATACCCGAATTTGTGGACACGATCATCGTTGTGGACGATTGCAGCCAGGACGATACGTTTAAGTCTGCGGTTGAGACTGGCGACACGCGACTGACCGCACTGAAGACGCCGCAGAATCAAGGCGTAGGCGGAGCAATGGTCTTAGGCTACAATCGCGCTCTTGAGTCGGGCGCTGACATCATAGTCAAGATGGATGCGGACGGGCAGATGGACCCGAAATATATGTCGCACCTGCTGGATGCTTTAATAGATGAAGGCTACGACTATTCAAAGGGCAATCGCTTTCTCGCAAGCGAGTCGCTCGTGTTCATGCCGAAGCACAGAATTTTCGGCAACGTGATGCTTACCTTTCTGACCAAGCTGGCATCGGGTTACTGGCACATATTCGACCCGCAAAACGGGTATACAGCCATCAAGGCCGAGTCTTTGCGCGTGCTCGATTTGAATCGCATTCATGAGAGATTTTTTTTTGAAAACGATATGCTGGTCCACCTGAACCTGTTCAGGCGACGAGTAAAAGACGTAGCCATACCGGCCCGTTATGGCGAAGAAGAATCGCACCTCAACGTAGTTGGCATCAGCTTCACCTTCCCGATGTTATTGATAAGGAGATTTTTTCGTCGCATCTATCAGAAATATATCTTGAGAGACTTTTCGCCAATCGCGCTCTTTCTGTTTCTCGGCTCACTTTTATTTGGCTGGGGGGCAGGGTTTGGTATATATCTATGGATTGAAAGCGCCCTCACAGGTGTGGCAACCCCCACAGGAACGATTATGTTGTCACTGCTCCCGCTCATTTTAGGTTTTCAGCTTTTGCTTCAGGCAATTGTTCTTGATATACAGGAAACGCCAAAATAAGCATTGAGATCGGCAAAGGGGATTTAATTCTTTAATTCATGAAACCTGTAACTGGGAAACCTGCAACTGGTTTGAAGACGCAAGACGAGGACTACTCCACACGCCTGCTTGTGAAAGAATCTGTCTGGTGGAAACGTTTAATAAAGGCGCAGGCTCCTTATCGTTGGAACCTGCATCGGTTGAATCTAGGATTCACTCTCGACATAGGCTGCGGGCTTGGCAGAAATCTCTTGAATCTGGATGGAAACGGAGTCGGCATTGACCATAATGAACGCTCTGTCGAGATAGCCAGATCAAGAGGGCTTCAAGCTTTTACCGCCGACGATTTTCAAAAATCTCCGTTCAACTCGCCATCCAGATTCGATTCCATGTTGCTGTCGCACGTCGCAGAGCATATGACCGAGCAGGAAGTAGTGGATTTAATGAAAGCCCACATAGATCTGGTGAAACCCGGAGGGCAGGTCGTTATTATCACACCGCAGGAAAGCGGCTACAGGTCCGACCCGACGCACGTGCAGTTCATGAATTTCGAGAGCCTGAGAAGAATCGTTCAGCAGTCGGGGCTGGTTTATATAAAAGAGTATTCATTCCCTTTTCCACGAGTATTTGGCAGATTATTCAAATACAACGAATACGTTTGCATCAGCAAAAAGCCAGGTTGAATTAATCTCAAAGAAGGTTAGTCACTCAAAACATGTTGAATACCTCTTTCGATTTCCTCAAATCGCTGAGTTTGAGAGTCAAACTCCTGGGCGGCATCTGGGTATTATTTTTCTTCCTCGTCGCACTGGGCATTCACGGCTCTTCGACGGGAGTAACTGCTGCATGGTGGGCACCCGAAAAACCTTACTTCGGCTCATTACTCAGCCTTCCTCCTCGATCCGATCAGTGGTTATCTCGCATTGATACGGGCGGGCTGCAAAGCTATTTGATGGGCGTCCCAAAGCCTATCAGATGGGATGACTTTGTGGTCTATACCCCATATGCCTTGAGCCAGTTGTCGCACAATCCGCGCTTCCCTCTTGTGAATACTAATATCGGTAACGGCCAGAACATGCTGCTGGTTCCTCATACTCCTGTCTGGCACATCGCTACGCTTGCAAGGCCTGCCACCTGGGGTTATTTCATCTTCGGCGCACAGCGCGGAATAGCCTGGCAATGGTGGTTCCAGATATTCGGCTGCTTCACGGTCCTTTATCTATTGTTTGAAATATTATTCAAGGGGCACACCGCGCTTGTGGCCTTCGGAGCTTTCTGGTTTTGCGCTTCGGCTTATGTTGTTTGCTGGTCGCTTTGGTCTGCCCACGTCACTTTTTTTGCTGCGCTCGGTTGCCTGGCCGCTTATCATCTCTTTTCTTCTGAAAAGCGATCCACACAACTGATCTGCGCCATCCTGTTGGGTCTGAGCTTTCCGGGGTTCATGATGTTCATGTACCCGCCCTGGCAGGTCGCAACCGGTTATTTCTTTCTTCTTCTTTTCATTATTCTACTGATTCGAGACAAGCTCTATCTCTCATTCAAGTCTTCGCTAAAATATCGGCTTGCTTTCCTCGCGTTGGCCGTATTAATAGCCGGTGGCCTCAGCCTCTCATGGATATTGACCTGCTTGCCTGACCTCAAAATCATGACGAACACGGTCTATCCGGGAAGGCGCGTGTCGTTGGGAGGGGATTACTCGTTCGGCCAACTCTTCAAAGGCTTCTACAACATCATCACCGTCTTCAACGCCCCTCAGGGCCTCAAAAACGAGAGCGAAGCCGCTTCCTTCTACTACCTCTTCCCCGCTGTATTTTTTGCCGCCCTCATCTCCAAGCGTTTCGCCCGTCATCTGGGCCTAGTCGGCTGGGCCATGATCGCTTACATAGTCGCGATGCTGGTGTTCCTGCTCGTGGGCCTGCCTCAGTTCATAGCCAAGTTAACTTTGTTGAGCTACGTTCCCGGCTATCGGGCTGATCTGACAATCGGCCTTGCTTCCATTATTCTTTCCCTCCACTCCCTTATTGTTATTAAGCGCGCAAAAGAGAACGGCGAGGATCTTTTTGAAGATTCGATGCCGATGCGCGTAGCTGTATTTATAGTTCTGTTCTTTATCGTGCACAGTCTGTTTTTGATGAAGGAGACAAACGGGTTTATTCCAGCGCAATTCGCGCTCTTTATATCACTGTTGGCGGGAATGATGTCATACTTTCTGATTGCGGGGCGAACGCGAGCCTTTCTGGCGCTGACCGGGTCTTTGGTAATCGCCACGACCGCTTTGTTCAATCCGCTGGCTACAAACTTGGATCACATTTACGACTCCGAGCTTGCTAAGACGATAACGGCGATCAACAAGCAAACAACTGATCGCCCTTTCTGGGTGAGCTACGGAGGAGTGCATCCCGGTGTGCTCATAGAGATACTCGGCGGCAGGTCGCTGTCGGGTGTTCACTGGCTGCCGCAGTTAGACATATGGCATGCCTTCGACCCTGATCGCTCGTTCGAAAAAGTTTATAATCAATACGCCGAGGTCTCCTTACAATTTACGCCGGACGAAAATCTTGTCTCGTTTAATAGCCTCAATCCGGGAGCACTTACAGTGCAGGTATCTCCGAACAATCCTGTGCTGAAATCACTCGGCGCGCGATACGTCTTAATTATGGTTGATGCTCAAAGCGCTGTTGACACAAGCAAGTTGCACGAAGTTTATAAGTCTCCTAAAGGCACCTTTTCAATTTATGAGATTCCGTAAGGCAATTAGATCGCGCATCCGCATGAGTAAACAAAGTACATGCAAGATCATAAAACATGATCTTGCATGTACGCAGATAAAAGCAGCGCCAATAAATTTAAGTTGCTCAAAGCAATATCCTGGATACTTCGTTTATCGGCTGCTAAACTTTGTCTTCAAACAATAAATGGTTCAAGCTCTCGTGGACAATGGCTTGACCAATAACTAAAAAGTTAGTTCGAGAATGGCACACATTGAGGTCATTTGTGTAACCAGGCTTCAGAACTCAAATCTAGGATAGACAGATAAAGAAACAGAATTCAATTATGATCAATTTACCTGTTGTGCGTTCTGCCAACAATTTCATTAGATCACTTAGTTTTAGAGGCAGGCTTCTGGGTGGCATCTGGGTGTTGTTTTTTTTCCTCGTCGCACTGGGCATTCACGGCTCTTCGACGGGAGTGACCGCTGCATGGTGGGCACCTGAGAAACCTTACACGGGATATTTATTCAATGTTGTGTCTCCACCGGGTCAGGGTTCATTCCGCATAGATGAGAGTATGTTTCAATCTCTTCTAATGGGCGAAGCTAAATTAATAAGATGGGATGAGCTGACCGTTGCTACGCCGTTCTCTTTAGGCCAGTTGTCACATACCCCCCGGTTTCCTGTTATAAACACAAATATTGGAAACGGACAAAACATGCTATTAACACCTCATGTACCGGTCTGGCATGTCACCACTTTAGCCAGACCGGCGACCTGGGGGTATTTTATTTTAGGCGCGCAGAGGGGTCTTGCATGGTACTGGTGGTTTCCCGTGTTTGCATGCTTTACAGTCCTATATTTGTTGTTTGAAATCATTTTTCAAGGTAATAAGGGGATTGCAGCTTTCGGGGCTTTCTGGTTTTGCGCTTCGGCTTATGTTGTTTGCTGGTCGCTTTGGCCAGCCTATCTAACTTTCTTTATCGCGCTTGCTGTATTGGCATTCTATTATTTGCTTGTTTCAGACAAACATCTTGTTCAAGCGACCTGCGCATTAATGATCGGCCTGAGCCTGCCCGGCTTTGTAATGTTTTTATACCCGGCCTGGCAAGTTCCTATGGCCTACTTTTTCGGCTTGTTACTGGTCTGCCTTTTCATCCGAGACAAGCTTTATCGCGCGTTCAAGCCGCTGGACGTAAGGAAATCGCTTTATCTTGTGGCGGGATTGCTGCTGGCGGGTGCGCTCACTTACTCATTCGTGCGGACTTGCGCGGCTGATTTCAAAGCAATCGCTAATACGGTCTATCCTGGGGCGCGCGTGTCGTTGGGAGGCGATTACTCGTTCGGCCAACTCTTCAAAGGCTTCTACAACATCATCACCGTCTTCAATGCCCCTCAGGGCCTCGAAAAACGAGAGCGAAGCCGCTTCCTTCTACTACCTCTTCCCCGCTGTATTTTTTGCCGCCCTCATCTCCAAGCGTTTCGCTCGTCATCTGGGCCTAGTCGGCTGGGCCATGATCGCTTACATAGTCGCGATGCTGGTGTTCCTGCTCGTGGGTCTGCCTCAGTTCGTAGCCAAGTTAACTTTGTTAAGCTACGTTCCCGGCTATCGGGCTGATCTCACTATCGGCCTTGCTTCCATTATTCTTTCCCTCCACTCCCTTATCGTTATTAAGCGGTCGCAAGTGACTGATGAAAACCGGTGGCAAGCTTTCGTACCGTTTATTGCGGGCGGCCTGGTTGTGGTACTCCTTATCTGGAACAGTCTTTTTTTGATGAAGCAAGCAACGCGATTTGCATCGCCCCCATTCATATTATTCATTTCGTTTTTGGCAGGGCTGATATCATACTTTCTGCTCGCAGGACGCATGCGGGCTTTCCTTATAATGACCGGGGTTTTGGTAATCGCTACGACTGCTCATTTCAATCCGCTGGCTACAAACTTGGATCACATCTACGAGTCCGAGCTTGCCCAAACGATAAGCAGGATCAACAAGCGATCAACTGATCGCCCTTTCTGGGTGAGCTACGGAGGCACTCATACGGGCGCGCTCATAACTATAATGGCGGGCAAATCACTATCGGGCATTCAGTTCCCGCCGCAAATGGACATCTGGCACATACTCGATCCCGACCGGAAATTTGAGAAGGTCTATAATCAATACGCCGAGGTGATTTTTGAGTACGCCTCTGACGACAATAAAGTGTATTTCGATAGCCCTCAGCCCGGCTCATTGACTGTTCAGATTTCTCCCTATAATCCTCTGTTGAAATCACTGGGCGTTCGCTATGTCTTACTCATGGGCGATGCGCAAAAAGTGGTTGATACCAGCAGGCTGACCCCGGTCCATCGTTCCTCTGCGGGCAACTTTTTTATTTATGAGATTCCCTGATAAACCAGCTTCGATGAAGTAGAATAAGGAACACGATGCAGGAAACATTAGAAACCAATCAGAAGGTTGCTGCCCGGAAACAGTTTTTCTCATTGAACCAGCGTGTGATCAGTACGCTGATCGTGTTTGTCGCGCTGACAGTGGGCGCGCTCTCGATAGCTCCATACTTCTTTTCGCACTACACAGAGACGAGTAGCGGGCGAGATTATAAGCTCATCTATACTCATGACCTGACTAATCATTATTTCATGATGGGGCAATTCGAGAGCGCGGCTCGGTCAGGAGCGCTCTACCCGCGATGGCTTGCAGATGGCAACAAAGGTTACGGCATTGCCACGATGAATTACTACCCGCCGGGCTTCTTTTATCTCACGACTTTTGTGAATGCATTCTTTAATGACTGGCATTCCACACTCCTGTTTTTAATGATCCTTGCCTTTGCGGGTTCAGGAATTACGCTCTATTTTCTTGCCAGAACTTTTTATGGTCGCGTGCCGAGCGCGATTGCGGCGCTCGTTTATATTTTGCTTCCGTATCATCAGGTGGATCTCTACTGGCGCGGCGCGCTCCCTGAACTTATGGGATTCGTCTTTATACCTTTAACGCTCTACTTCGCTTACAAAGCGGGAACCGCAGGGCGATGGCGCGATTATGCGGGGCTAGGCTTTTTCTATGGCATTCATTTGCTGACACATCTGCCTGTTGCCGTGATGTTTTCATACGCGCTGGCCTTCTACGCACTCGTCTGGGCTGCAAGGGAAAGGGATTTGAAGATCGCAATTCGTATCGCAGCGGGAATGGCGCTGGGACTGCTGGTGAGCGCTATCTACTGGTTTCCCGCCGCGCTTGAAGCGAAGTATGCTTACGAGTACGCATCGGTTGTTTTTCCTTATCACGGATCTTATGTCAGCCCTCTTCCAGCCGACAATAATTTTGATCGAATCATTCAAAATAGTCTGAAGTTCAGCGTACTTTTCTTACTCATAGCCGTTGTCGTAGTTCGCCTGATGACTCAAAGGGTCAAGCAAACGGTTGAGACGGCTGAGCAAGATGCTACAAACGAAACTCGGGCGCTGTCGCAAGTTCGTATCTGGATAATCATGTGCGGAGCTACGCTTTTCATGACTACGGCGTATTCCTACGATATCTCAAAGCTGCTTCCAAAAATCGAAGTGACAGTGCCGCCCTTCCGATGGATGGCAATCAGCGCAGTCTTCACCTCGCTGCTCGTCGCCGCCTGTGTGGATTATTTGAGAAAGGTTGAGGGGCTTGCGCGATGGAGGCTGTGGGTCTATCGCGGGACTGCAGGCGCAGTTATCGCGTTGAGCCTCTGGCTCACTTTCAGCAAAGTAATCTATGGGGCATTGGAGAATCCTACTTTTGTACCTTCGGGCAATTACATGGAGCAGGGGCTTATTCCAAAAGATGCTACTCTTCCAGAAAAACTGCCTGATACGCCTGCGGTTGTGATCGAACCTCAAAACAGCTTCAGCGAAATCGTCCGGTGGGAGCCGCAGTCTCGCGAGGTACGAGTAAAAGTGGATCAGCAAAGCAGGGTGCGGCTCAAGACTTATAACTTCCCGGGCTGGACTGCGCGCGTTGATGGGCAGAAGGTGCCTGTGTTGAGCGACAAAGACGGGATACAAATAATTGACGTTGCGCCAGGCTCGCATACAATCCAAGTTACTTTTGAGAACACGCTGCCACGAATCATTGGCGCTTTATTTACAGCCATAGGATTTCTGGCAGTCTTCGGACTGGCGATTGCCGATAATCTAAAGCGAAACAGGCGACGCGCTGACTTACCACTTGCTGACTTACCGCTTGCCGAAAGCTCTGCGGTAACGCTCAAATCCGATGAAAAGCCGCGCCTCAATAAAGCAGCCGGAATCTTGTCGAGAAAAAAAATTATAATCCTGGCAACAGTCGCGACTGTTATCGCGGCAGTCGCTTTAGTAATGTTCGTCAAGCAGTCGAACCGGAATTTTAAATTGCGCTCTAAGGATGCTGCTACGGCAAGCTCCGCAGAAGGCCGTCTGTTCGTCGAAGGTTTGGACCTCATACCAGTCGCTGCGGATGATGTGACGTTTAATGAAGTGATTAATGCGTTGATATCCAAGGAGGGAGCTAAAATGGATGCCCTTACAAATTCTGGCAAGGTTATCAAGGTCGCGGGCAATACCCGAATCAAGATATTGGAGAGGGCATTGGGAAAGACGAAAGTGTTAATCCTGGAAGGCGAGCACCAGGCAGAAGAAGGATGGGTCAGTGAGCGATGGGTGCGTTAAGGCTCAAAGTTAGCCAAGGTCAATTCATTCTCTTTAATATTGTGAAAAAGAAGCCTATTCACCGCAGAGGCGCAGAGGACGCAGAGATTTCGCAGAGAAAAACTATTATTACTCTGCGCCCCCGCCGCGTGCGAAGCACATCATCGGCCATCCTGCGTACTCTGCGCCTCTGCGGTGAATCTTCAGGTTTCTGATTCAAGAACTGATGTCTCTAGACTGAGAATGAATTGACCCTGCAAAGGTAGCCGTTGTAGTTGACACTTCTAAACACAGCGCGATAACATTTCCAACACTGAAATTGAAGGGTTCCGCCCTGTTTAATTACAAATAATCGCACTTTGCAAACGGGTTTAAATGAGCAGAAAGAAACGCGTACTCGCAAAAGGAAAGCAGCAGCCTGAATTAAAGAAGCCGGTTGCCGCATCAAGATCTAACTTATCGCACAGATGGATTATCGGCTTGATTCTTGTTTCGACCTTCCTGGTCTTCGCCAATACCATCAACCACGGTTTCGCATACGATGACACTACGCAAATCTTGCAGAACGAGACTATACGCAGTTTCTCGAATATCTCTACAGCGTTTACCACAGAGGTCTGGTTCTGGCGGCAAATGCAGGATAAAGACCCTAACGAAGATGCGGGGCCGACGACTCCTTACTATCGCCCTCTATTTACAGTCTATTTGATGATTGGCTGGTTTTTGTTCGGGACGCAGGCAGCAGGGTGGCATCTAATAAATGTGCTGATGCACTTGCTGGCGGTATATTTCGCCTTCCTGATACTTAAACGAATAACGAATGACATACGGCTCACGTCAATTGCGACTCTACTGTTTGCGCTTCATCCGCTACGCACCGAATCGGTTGCATGGATAAGCGGAATGACCGACCTGTTTCTGGCCTTATTCCTGCTCCCGTCATTCTATCTATACTTAATTTACCGCGAGAAGAAGAATATAAAATACCTTCTTGCGTCGCTGTTTCTATTCCTTCTGGCGACGTTCTCAAAAGAACCTGCCATTGCTCTGCCTGCTTTCATTTTTGTCTACGAAGTGTTCATCATAGACCATGATCGAAACCTCAAAGATCGAATAAAGCAGGCCCTTTTGTATAGCTCTACCTTTTTGCTGATGTCTATCTTCTACTTCGTACTGCGCTATCAGGCGCTGGGTTTTGTTCTGAGCGACAAGAAATATGTTTATTATCCATTTCATCAAGTGCTGTTGACCATACCGCTAGCCATCTGCAAATACATTGGATTGTTGTTTTGGCCTGTCAACCTCTCTATCTTCCACTCGACTCCGATAGTTGAAAGCCCGCTTGACTGGCGATTCATCATTCCTGTGATTATTTTAATGGGGCTGGCCGCAGCGTTTTGGCAACTGCGCAAAAACAAGATTGTGATGTTCGCCATCCTCTGGTTTGCGATCAACCTGATTCCTGTATTGAACCTCGGCGCGTTCGGTGCGGATTTTCTGGTGCAGGAACGCTACGTCTATATTCCTTCGATTGGGTTTTCACTTCTGCTTGCGATGGCATTGGTTAAAATACCGATTGAGAAATGGTTCACTCTGGGAAGCCGCCGCACGGCTCAGGCCGCGCTCGTCGGGCTGATAGCTCTTTTGCTGACCGGGAAAACAATCGCGCAGAACAATGTCTGGAAAGACGATATGACGCTTTGGGAGCATGGCGTAGAGATAGCCACTGATCAACCGATGTCGCATTTTGTTCTGGGGCACAAATATCTTAACCAGCAAAGGTATGATAAGGTTGCCGAAGAACTTGAGCGCTATATGGAGATAAGATCAGATAACCTCGTTGTAATAGCCAATCTGGCATCTACTCATCTCGTCCTTTATCAAGAGCAGTTGAAGAATAATCCCGCCAAAGCTGATCGCGCTCACCTTGACCGAATAATCGCGCTCTGCGAAATGGGGCTTAGAATAAACGAACGCGAGGCGACTTTGTTAGACACTCTGGGAACTGTTTACACCTACGATGGGGAGTTAAGGAATTACGAGCGTGCCATCTGGTTTCTTGAGCGTGGGCTTGAACAGGACCCGACGAATCCTTTCATCAACCTTCACCTGACAGGCGCTCTTTTAAGGCGGGCGGATGCGTCAAAAGGCGATTTCGATGGAGCGTTGCGCCTCCTGAACACAGTGCGCGAGGTACAACCCGAAATAGCAGACACGTACAAATTTCTTGCTGTAGCTCATAGGGCTAAAGGTCAGTTTCCCGAAGCCGTCGAGAATTACAATCGCTATCTGAAAATGCAGCCGAATGCGTCCGATGCCGCCATCATAACTCAACAACTCAAAGACCTGCAGGCCCAGATGGATAAGCCTTCGCCGCAGAGTTGAGGGGCGTGAGCAAGAAGGGGCGACCACAGCAGTGTCGCCCCTTCTTGAATTCTATAGCTATTGTTTTCTGTTCACTACTTGCTTCCCGTCTTCAAAGCGGCCTCTATGGCGGCTTTCAAGCCTTCGGGGGTTTTGTCTCGGACGCGCTTGCCGTTAATGAAAACGGTCGGCGTGGAACTGACTCCGAGCTTGTCGCCCTCTCGCAGGTCTCGCTGAATTTTGTCTGCGAACTTGCCCGAATCAAGCGCCTGATCGAATTTCGCTCTATCAAGCCCAACCTGCGTTGCGTACTCTTTGAGATTAGCCACTGCGAGCGCGTTCTGATTCTTAAACAGCAGGGCAACGTATTCCCAGTATTTTCCCTGCTCGCGCGCAGCCTCTGCCGCTTCTGCCGCCTTCGCCGCGTGAGTGTGCTGTTCGAGCGGAAAATCTCGCGCCACCAGCCTCACCTTGTCGCCATACTCTTTGGCCACCTCTTCAATGATAGGCTGCGACTTTGCGCAGCTAGGGCACTGGTAATCGGTGAACTCGATGATCGTGACCGGAGCAGTCGCGCTGCCTTTTGAAGGCTGATCGTCCGTCGTTATAGCCAGCACGGGCGGGTCAGGTTCTCTGAGTATCGTCTGGATAGTCGCGGCCTTACGCAATTGTTCGGCAAATTCCCCTTCGATTTTTTGCTGTTGCTGTCCCTGAAGATATTCGAAGATTTGAGGTTTAAACTGCTCATAAGTGCCGTTCAATTTTTCTTTGTTAGCATCATAAAGCTTTCGCGCTTCTTCTTCGGTTGGAGGCTTCACTTTAGCTATGACTTCGGCCTCGTAGACGGCTCTGGGAGTCATAGTTCGCTTTTTCGCTTCCGCTTCTAAAAGCATATCGTTCATCTTCGCATCGAGCGACTGCTTGCGCAGGATGTAGACTTGCTCTTGAAAATCGAAAATGATCGGCTGCATCGCATCTTCGACATCGCCGGATGTGATAGGTGCGCCGTTAACAGTAGCGAATACGCGAGCGCGGTCGGCTGTGGTCTGAGGAGGAGTGGGATTTTCGACCATAACCTTCACCGGCGTCGCCGTTCGCAGCCGGTCGGCCAGCCGCTTTGCTTCCTGTGCCTGTCGCTCGTTGCGAATGTAGGCGATGATTGACGCTTTCACATCTTTAAGCTCGCCTTGAATCTTGTCGCGGTTTTGCTGATAGAACGCCTGAACCTCGGCCTCGGTCGGCGATGTGACCTTTGACACCACTTCCATTTCGAGCAAGCGGTCGGCGCTGATTCCGCGCTTCTTGGCTTCCGCTTCAAGTAGTTTCGTATTGATCATCTGGTTGACCTGGCGTTTGCGCGCTTCGACGACCTGATTCTGAAGCTCTTTGACCTTATCCTTAATCGGCTCGTCAATGTCTTGCATCATTATCTTCACGCCGTTGACAATGGCCGCAGTGTCGCTTGGAATCTTCGCTTCACATCCGCAGTCCTCTTCTTTCTTCGCTTGTGGCGTGGGTTGTGGTGTAGTCACAGCGGGCGGTTGAAGCGGGCCAGCGGGCTTGGCGGGTTTTGGCTTCTGCTGGCTCAACCCTGTTGCCACATTGCAAACAAGGGCAAAGACAACGATGAATAATAACCTTGATACAGCTTTCATGGGTTCCTCCATTGATTAAACACGGGCATATGCTCACAGCAAGTAACTTGCCGATATTATACCAGAGCTATCGAACTTCTTCGCGCGACAGCCGCGAATTACATATTCCTGTAGTTAGGTCCGCCTCCGCCTTCGGGCGTCACCCAGTTGATTATCTGATACGGGTCCATAATATCGCACGTCTTACAGTGAACGCAGTTCGAGAAGTTAATTTGCAAGCGGCGCTTCCCTTCTCCCGCATCAACCATCTCGTAGACGTTTGCCGGACAGAAGTTCTGGCACGGATTGCCGTATTCAGTAACGCAACGATCAACACAGATGTCGAAATCTGCGACCTTCAAGTGAGCGGGCTGATCTTCGTCGTGATGCGTGCTCGAATAATAAACGTCCGTCAGTTTGGTGACCGTCAGTTTATCATCGTACTTAAGCTCGCTGTAACGGTCGCCCCTGTGCCCATCGAGTTTATACATGTGTTGATGGCCTGCTTTGATTGAGAGGCGACCAGGCAGCCTCCCTCCCGTAAGCGTCGAGATGCCCGCGACTATCAACCCCATCATTCGACCGCGATCAAATGCCTGATGGAAATTGCGCGCTTTGTAAAGCTCGCGCCCGACGTAGCTTTCTTTCAGCTTCTTATCGTAAGCAGACAGTCTGGCCCGCGAAAAATCATCGGCGACCAGCGCATCAAAGATCGTTTCAGCCGCGATCATTCCGGCTTTGATTGCCGTGTGAATCCCTTTGAGCCGCTCGCCGTTGAGCATGCCTCCCGAATCGCCGATGATCATCACGCCATTCGCGCTCAGTTGCGGCAGCGTGTACCACCCGCCCACAGGCATAGCCTTTGCGCCATAGCGAATCATCTTGCCGCCTTTGAGCAATTCGCTGATCAACGGATGAGTCTTGAATAGTTGAAACTCGTGATGCGGGTCAATGCGAGCGTCGCGATAGTCCAATCCGACCGCAAGCCCTATGTCAATGATGCGGTCGCGCATTCCATAAACCCACGAGCCGCCGAAAGTGTGCGAATCCAAAGGCCAGCCCAGCGTGTGAATGACAGAACCCGGTGCGAAGCGATGGTCCGGCATCTCCCACAGTTCTTTGATGCCTACGGAATAGACCTGCGGGTCGCTTCCGCTATCAAGATTCAAACGATTGACCAGTTGTTTGGTGAGCGAGCCGCGCACGCCTTCGCCGAGCACGGTAACTTTCGCAACAATGTCAACGCCCGGCTCGAAATTCGGCTTGGGCTTTCCGGTCTTGTCAATTCCTTTGTCGCCCGTGCGAACGCCTATGACGCGGTCCCCGTCGTAAAGCATCTCCGCGCCGGGAAATTCGGGAAAAATGTTCACGCCTGCGGCTTCGGCTTTTTCGCCCAACCAGCGCACAAGCTTGTTCAAAGACACAACGTAATTGCCGTGATTTTTGAGCGGCGGCGGGATCACGGGCATGGCTATTTTGCCGCGCTTTGTGAGGAAGTAGACTTTCTCTTCGCCCACGGGAGCTTCGAGCGGCGCTTGACCATGTTTCTCGAAATTAGGAATCAGCTCGCGCAAAGATGAAGGGTCGAGCACAGCGCCCGAAAGCTGATGCGCGCCGATTTCGGCAGCCTTCTCGATGACGGCGATATTGATCTCATCGAGTTTTTTTGCGCCCGAATCTTTTGCGCGTTCGTTGTGCGCGTTGATTAAATTCGCGAGGTGAATCGCACAACTGAGATTAGCCGGTCCCGCTCCGACGAGCAGGACATCCATTTCAAGAATCTCTCTTTCGATAGCCATTTATCAACCTATGTAGGGGCGGCCCTCTGCGGCTGCCCCAGACTGGCGATACAACAATCTGGGGCAGCCGCAGAGGGCCGCCCCTACAAATTTCAATACTACGATCTTATTCGCCTTTTGCTTTTTTGACCTCTGCCGTTATCGCGGGCACTATCTCGAAGAGGTCGCCCACGATGCCGTAGTCCGCGATGTCAAAGATGGGTGCTTCGGCGTCTTTATTGATTGCGACTATGGTCTGCGAGTTCTTCATGCCGACCACGTGCTGAATCGCGCCCGAGATGCCGACCGCCAGGTAAAGCTTGGGTGCGACCGTCTGCCCTGAGCTTCCTATCTGCCGATCCATCGGCAACCATTCGTTGTCGCATATCGGGCGCGATGCGGCGATCTCTGCGCCCATAGCCTTCGCAAGTTCTTCGACAATCGCGATGTTCTCCTGGCTCTTGATGCCGCGCCCGACCGCCACGATGAGCGGCGCTTGAGTAAGGTCAACCGCTTGCTTCGCTTCTTGAAATTTCTCTTCGGGCTGAGTGCGAATCACAACATCTGCCATATTGATTTCAAGCGGCTTGACCTGGGCGGGCGCGTCTGAGGCTTCCGCTTTGTCTGCTCGATACGAGCCAGCCTGAAAACTGGCGAAGATGGGCGGGTCAGCCGACACGCGGACGTCTGTGTTGATCTTGCCTTGAAATATCTGGCGCGTGAAAACAACGTCGCTTCCGCTGGCGTGATAGCTCACGCAGTCAGTCACAAAAGGCTTGCCCAGAGCGGCGGCAAGCTTTGGCGCGAAATCGCGAACTTGATAAGTGTGGCTGAAGATGATCAGTCGCGGCGACAGTTGTTCGATTACTTGTTTGAGCGCGGCAACGTACCCGCCCGGCGTGTACTCTGCGAGCTTATCGTCTTCGACCGTGTAGACGGCTTCGAGCTTTTTGCCCGCGACATCCGTCGCGATGTTCGAGATGCCGCGCCCGAAAACAACTGCCGATATCTTATCTCCGGTTCCGGCGCTGATGCCCTGAGCCGCAACCAACGCTTCATAAGAAGTGCGATTCAGCACGCCGTCCCGCTGTTCTATAAAAAGAAGTATTCCTTCGCTCATCATTCCTCCAAGGGCGTGAGTCTTTCGCCCTCCCTCACGGTCGGGCTACTGCCACTCGTCACTGGTGTTAAAAAACTCTTGCGTCGAATCGCAGTTTCTCGACCAGTTTGGCCGCGATTTCAGCAGGCTTGCCTTCAATCATTTCCGTCTGCTTGCTCTTCTCAGGCAGGTAGACGCGCTCGATGGTCTGCATAGGTTTCAGATCGTCTGCGGTCAATCCAAGGTCTGCGGCCTTCACTTCGCGTATCTCTTTTTTCTTCGCAGCCATGATGCCCTTGAGCGTCGCGTAACGAAGTTGATTGATGCCCGATTGAATCGTCAGCAGCGCGGGCATAGGCACACGCACCCACTGGAACCATCCCGACTCAAGCTCGCGCTTCACTCTGACGCTTCCTTCTTCGGGCTGCACCTCCATGACGATGGTCGCGCTAGAAAGTCCCAGCATCTCCGCAAGCACGAGGCCGACCTGCGCAAACCCATAGTCGTCCGACTGAAGCCCTGTGAAAATCAGGTCGCACTTTTCATCCTTCAACGCTCCGGCAAGCGCGCGAGCTATACCAAGCGCATCCGTTGCCGTGTTAAAGATGGGGTCGTGCAGGTGGATGGCGCGGTCTGCGCCTTTAGCAAGCGCTTCTTTGATTGATTGCCGCACGCGCTCAGGGCCGAGCGAAATGACTATGACTTCGCCGCCGTGCTTCTCTTTCTGGCGCAGCGCTTCTTCCAGTGCGTAAGCGTCGGCCTCGCTCATCTCGTAGCTGAGGTCGCGCTCGTCAATCCATTTCTGGTCCGCGCCAATTCTTAAAATCGAGTCCTTCTTAGGGACTTGTTTCAAACATACGACTATGTTCATGTTGATCCTTAATTATTACCGCAGAGGACGCAGAAGAAACGATGAATGCGGAATGATGAATGATGAATTAAGAGCCTCTCTTCGGTTCATCATTCATCGTTCATAATTCATTATTTCTTCTGCGTCCTCTGCGGTGAGTTCTTATTTGAACTTCGCTTTAATCGACTTCGTACCGCTTCATCAATAACGCGGCGTTCGTGCCGCCGAAACCGAATGAATTCGACAGCGCGTACTTCATCTGCAATCGTCGAGCGGCTCTCGGCACATAATCGAGGTCGCATTCGGGATCAGGCTTCTCGTAATTGGCCGTCGGCGGAATGATCTGATCGCGCAGCGCAAGTGCGATGACGCCAGCCTCTACGCCGCCAGCCGCTCCGAGCAAGTGGCCCATCATTGATTTCGTGGAGCTTACAGGAATCGAATACGCCGAATCGCCGAAGACGCGCTTTATCGCCATCGTCTCAAGCTTGTCGTTGTAATGCGTCGAAGTCCCGTGCGCGTTGATGTAGTCAACTTCCCCGGTCTCTATCCCCGCGTCCTTGATGGCATTCATCATCACGCGATAGGCTCCGTCCCCATCTTCGGACGGCTGTGTGATGTGAAAAGCATCGCTCGACATGCCATAGCCTGACATCTCTGCGTAAATCTTTGCGCCGCGCGCTTTGGCGTGTTCGAGTTCTTCGAGTATCAAAACGCCCGCGCCTTCGCCGATTACAAAACCGTCGCGGTCGGCGTCGAACGGACGGCTTGACCGCTCAGGGTCATCATTGCGAGTTGAAAGCGCGCGCATGGCGGCGAACCCTCCGACTCCCATCGGCGTGATCGCAGCCTCTGCCCCTCCGCAGATCATCGCGTCCGCGTCGCCGCGCTGGATGATCTTGAAGCTGTCGCCTACTGCGTGCGCTCCCGTAGAGCAGGCAGTACACGTAGCCGAGTTCGGGCCTTTGGCTTTGAAGCGAATCGAGACGTGGCCCGCCGCGAGGTTGACAATCGCAGCGGGTATAAAGAACGGTGATATTTTGCCCGGCCCGCCTTTCAGGAATTTTTCGTGCTCGCGCTCGATGACGCCAAACCCGCCTATTCCCGAACCGATGTAAGAACCTACGCGGGTCGCGTTCTGGTCGGTTATCGGGAGTCCTGAATCGTCCATCGCTTCTTGCGCAGCCGCCACCGCATAGTGAATAAATAAGTCCATCTTCTTGACCTCTTTCTTCTCGAAGAACTTCAAGGGGTCAAATTCTTTCACTTCGCTCGCTATGCGCACGGGAAAGGCGGAAATGTCGAACCGGCTGATATTGCCGATTGAGCTTCGGCCCGCGAGCAAGTTGGACCATACTTCTTCCTTAGACTTGCCCGAACCGCAGATCAGGCCGATACCTGTAACTACTACTCGACGATTCAAGTAAAATTCCTCCGGGTTGAAAGCACACTACGCCTTGGCGTGCTGCTCTATGTATTCTACGGCGTTGCGCACGCTCTGAATTTTTTCGGCGTCCTCGTCGGGAATCTCTATGCCGAACTCTTCTTCAAATCTTCATGACAAGCTCAACCGTGTCGAGCGAGTCTGCGCCCAGATCATCGATGAAGCGCGCGTTCGCGGTGACTTCGCCTTCGTCTACGCCCAACTCGTCAACTATGATTGATTTCACTCTTTCCTCAACGGAACCTTCAGCCATTTCGAACTTCCTCCTAGATGTTTTTCAATTTGAAAACCAAAATTTAAAATCCCATAGCCCCAGCCGTTCGATCAAGCGAATCGGCGTCTTCGACATTCAAAACTTCCACTTCGCGGCTCATCTGCCGCACAAGGCCCGACAGCACTTTGCCCGGCCCTAATTCGACGAAGCGCGTCACTCCTTCATCAAGCAACCGCTTCACCGATTCGCTCCAGAGAACTGGCGACGCTACTTGCCTTGCGAGCGCGTCGCGGGCATCGTTCCCCTTAGTGATAATAGCCGCATCTACATTTGTGACAAGCGGCGCGTTCAAATCCGCAAATTCAATTTCGGCAAGCACAGGCGCAAGGCGCTCGGCTGCGGGCTTCATCAAATCACAATGAAACGGCGCGCTGACCGAAAGCATTACGGCGCGTTTCGCGCCTTTTTGTTTCGCAAGCTCGACCGCGCGCTCGACCGCCGCCTTATGCCCTGCAATCACAGTTTGGCTCGGCGAATTCACATTCGCGGGAGCGCAAACGCCCTGTTCTGAAGCTTCGACGCAGACGGCTCGAACCGTTTCGATGTTGCAGCCGAGCAAGGCGGCCATCGCGCCTTCGCCCGCAGGCACGGCTTCCTGCATGAACTCGCCACGTCGGCGAACCACCTTCAGCGCGTCTTCAAATTTCAATGCGCCAGCCGCCACGAGCGCCGTGTATTCTCCGAGCGAATGGCCCGCTACAAAATCGGCCTTTGCGCCCCGCGCTTCAAGTGAGCCAAGCGCGGCAATTGAAGTGGCGAGAATCGCAGGCTGCGTATTGCGAGTCAACCGCAACTCTTCTTCTGGCCCTTCAAAGCACAGCCTTGCCAGATTCATGCCGAGCGCGATGTCAGCTTTTTCAAATATCTCTTTCGCCGCCGGTACGGCTTCAGCAAGCGACTTCCCCATCCCCACTTGCTGCGCCCCCTGCCCCGGAAATATAAATGCCGTCTTCATAATTGGCGGTCAATGGTCAACTGGCCACTTCTATCCGTGCCCATCGCGGCTGGCTATCGCCGCTGCGCCTACAGATGCTTCTATCTTGCTGTTGACGTCTCCGGTGCAATAATCGTGCGCGACTCTGATCGCATTGCGAATCGCTTTAGCGTTTGATCGCCCGTGACAGATGACCGTGACGCCTTTGATACCGAGCAGCGGAGCGCCGCCATATTCAGCATAATCGAGTCGCTTCTTGAATTTCTGAAATGCCGGTCGAGTGAGCCAAGCGCCCGCCTTTGTCTGTATCGAGGCTTTAAGCTCGTGCTTGAGCAATCGCATTATGAACTCGAATACGCCTTCGCTGGTTTTGAGCGCGATGTTACCCGTAAAGCCATCGCAAACGATCACGTCGGCCTGCCCCGTGAACATATCGCGCCCTTCGATATTGCCGATGAAATTAAGAGACGAGTTGCGCAGCAGTTTGAATGCCTCTTTCGTCAGGTCGTTTCCCTTCACCTCTTCTTCACCGATAGAAAGAAGGCCCACGCGCGGATTGCGAACGCCGACTATGACGCTTGAATAAAGCGACCCCATCACGGCAAAGTCGTACAGGTGCGCAGGCTTGCATTCAGCATTCGCGCCCACATCAATTATGACAGTGCCCTGTCCCGTCAGCGTAGGAAGAACCGTAGCAAGCGCAGGGCGATCAACGTTCGGAAGCGCGCCGATTACGAGCTTTGAAGTCATCATCACAGCGCCCGTATTGCCCGCGCTCACCAGAGCTTGCGCTTCGCCGTCGCGCACGAGTTTAGCGGCGACGCGGATGGAGCTGTTCTTTTTGCGGCGGACGGCAATCGCTACAGGGTCATTCATCGTGATGACCTCCTGCGCGTCAACGATTTCAACGTGAGAAGTGCGCCAGGAGATGCCGCTGGCCAGGGTTCGATTTCTGCGATGACGGTCGAGTTCAGCCTGTATCAGCTCTGATCGTCCCACTAAAATGACGCCGACGCCGAGATCGCGCGCAGCTTCAAGCGCGCCCTCGACCTCGCTAGTGGGGGCGAAATCGCCGCCCATTGCGTCCACAGCGATTTTTATCATAAGCCTACAGATTTTAGATTTTAGATTTTAGATTTTGGATTAGAGAGTTTCTGTCGTCTGCCGATCCAAAATCTAAAATCTAAAATGGAGTTACTCTTCTTCTTTCATTTCGATAGCAACGCGCCCACGATAAAAGCCGCACTTGGGGCACACGCGATGTGGCGGGCGAGGCTCGCCGCAGTTAGGGCAATTGCCAATCGCAGGCGGCACCAGATGATCGTGCGCCCGGCGCTTGCCCGTGCGAGACTTAGAATGTTTCCGTTTCGGATTTGGCATTATAAACTCCTTGATAATTTCAATCAGTTATTACTCTTCAATTCTTTTAGCGTGGCCCAGCGCGCGTCTACTTCCTCTAATTTGCAGACGCACTCTACATCATTTAGATTCACACCGCATTCCGGGCACAGCCCTTGACAGTTATCGCCGCACAGCCGCGCCATTGGAAGCGCAAGCTCTATCTGCTCGCGCACCAGGTCATCAAAATCAATCACATCATCCTGGTAAAAAGCTATGGAAAGGTCGTCCTCACCAAGCTCGTGCTCTTCGTCGGTTCCGAGCGGGGGAACATATAACAGATCAAAACTCTGATCGACGGCAACAGACAGGGGCTTCAAACAACGGTCGCAATCAAATTCGACATTTGCGTTTACACTGCCTGCAAGCCTGACCTGCTTCCCCGCGCGAACAGCCTGCAAGTCGAGCGTTGTCCGGCCTGCTAATCGGCCCTCATCGCCGCTCAAAACAGGCTCGCCTTCCGGGTACAGATGATGAATGTCCAATCCTTCATCTTCACTGATCTTGGCAACATTAACCTTCATCGCTGTGAGCTTCATTCCGCGTCCACAACTTGCCGAATCGAGTGCTGCTGGCGACCTGCCTATACACTATATTCACACAAAAAAACTGCTCGGCGCAAAAGATATTCATTATATCGGACAGAACCTCTTTGTCAACCAACGCGCTTGACCGTAAGGCGCGTGGGCACTAACTTGGAGGTAGAGGATTTGCCTGATGAGCAGTGAAATCAAACTCGACGCGCTAGCCGTTGGCGCGCACCCAGACGATGTGGAGTTCTCTTGCGGCGGAACTCTCATAAAACTTGCCGCGCTCGGCTATAAGGTGGGCGTGCTCGACATGGCTCGCGGCGAACTCGGCACGCGCGGCACGGCAGAGATTCGCGCGCGCGAGGCGGCAGCCGCGGCAGTCGAGATGCGGCTTGCCGTGCGCGACAACCTCGAACTGCCCGACGGCCACATCTGGTTGAATGAAGAGTCTCGCGTCAGGATGGTCAGAAAGATTCGACTCTACCGCCCGCGCGTCATATTCACGCATTTCTGGGAAGACCCGCATCCCGACCACGTTCACACTTGCCAGATTGTGCGCGAAGCCACGCATGTAGCGGGGCTTGCTAAATACGACGCGGAAGCAAGTCAGGAGCGATTTCGCCCGCAGACAGTCGCGCACTTCATGTTTCCGCGCACGGTCGCCCCTACATTCGTCGTTGACATAGGCGAACACGCTGAGCAGAAACAAAAAGCGGTCGCCTGTTATCGCTCGCAGCTTTACGACCCGAATAGCAGCGAGCTTGAAACGGCTCTAAGTAGCGAAGCATTCCTGCGCAGGCTCGAATCGCGGCAAAGGTTTTTCGGTTCGCTCATCGCGGTCGAGCACGCCGAAGCCTTCGTCGTCCGCGAAGCGCTCAACGTCCACGACCCCGTAGAACTGCTGACCCGCAGAATGAATATGTACTCCTGATGAATATTGGAATCACGTGCTATCCATCATACGGCGGCAGCGGAGTAGTTGGCGCAGAGCTTGGGCTTGAGCTTGCAAAACGCGGCCACTCGATTCATTTCATAAGCTATGCGCCGCCCATGCGATTGGGCGACGGCGAACGAACGCGCGAACGAATCAAGTTTCACCGGGTAGACATGTTCAGCTATCCGCTGTTCGAGTACCCGCCATACACTGACGCGCTGGCCTCGAAGCTGACAGAAGTCGCTGTCGAGTATTCGCTTGATCTTGTGCATATGCATTACGCGATACCGCACGCCGTCAGCGCATACCTCGCGCGCGAGATACTAAAGCCTGTGCGCTATCTGCCTGTGGTGACGACTCTGCACGGAACGGACATAACGCTTGTCGGGCGCGACCCGTCTTTTCTGCCGATCACACGGTTCGGCATAGAGCAATCCGACCGGGTGACGGCCATATCTCAATACCTTCGCCTTGCGACGTGCGAGACCTTTCGCACGGATTGCGAGATTGAAGTCATCTACAACTTCATAGATGCAGATTACTATCGCCGCACGCAGAATGAATCGCTCAGACGCACGCTCGCGCCTGATGGTGAAAAGATTATCCTGCACATTTCGACCTTTCGCCCCATCAAGCGAATAACAGACTGCATAGAAGTGCTTGCTCGGATGAGAGCGCTTGAAAACGGCTCTGGGAGCCAGTTTGGAGTGAAGTTGATAATGTGCGGCGATGGGCCTGAGCGACAAGACGCAGAGACGCTTGCCGCGCGACTGGGCGTTGAAGGCTTTGTTCAGTTCGTAGGGAAACAGCCGCAGTCTCAGATTCGCGATTACCTGTCGGTTGCCGATTTATTTCTGTTGCCGAGCCAGTCGGAATCGTTTGGCCTGTCTGCGCTCGAAGCGATGGCCTGCGAAGTTCCCGTGATAGCCACGCGCGTTGGCGGCATACCCGAAGTGATAGAAGAAGACGGGTGCGGCTACCTGTTCGACATAGGAGATGTTGATGGTATGGCCGAAGCAGCGATTCAAGTCCTGAGCGATGACAGCCTGCGCGAGCGCCTTGGGCGACGAGGCCGCGAAATAGCTGTTACGCGTTTCACCACCGACCAGATCATTCCGCAGTACGAAGAACTTTACAAATCGGTGATCGGCGGTAAATAAATGACCGCTCTTTGCTGGGAGCGCAGGCGTCCCGCCTGCATGATTTCAAATGCGAGGCATTCAAACTTTAGCAAAGCCTTGAAGGTTTATTATGTGAAATCATGCAGGCGGGACGCCTGCGCTCCCAGGCTCGAATCCTACGAAGATTGGTTCAGGCGCGAGCGCGATGCCGAAAGCATCCATTACGCGAGATTGGATTAAATCTTTTAACTCAATCACCTCGCGCGCAGTGCCGCCGCCGCGATTGATTATCGCGAGCGCGTGCTTCGTTGATGTTCCCACGTTTCCGTGCCGGTAGCCGCGCGCAAAACCTGCGCGCTCGATCAGCCATGCGGCTGAGAGCTTCACTTGATCATCCGAAGCCGGAAACGCAGGCATCTCTGCTTTGTCGCGAGTAAATCTATTTGAGAGTTCTTTAACCCGCTCGAACTCTTCGCGCGTGACTACAGGGTTGACGAAAAACGAGCCGACGCTGCGCGAGTCCGCATCGCTCGAATCAATGACCATAGCCTTGCGCCGCCGAATCGCGATGACCGCTTCGCGCACTTGCGCGGGAGTGGGATCACTTGCGCCGTTATCGGCGAGGTAATGCCCTAGCTCTGCGTATCGAATGAATGGTTTGCCACAAGCCGTCAGTTTATAAGTTACTCGCGTGATGATGAAGCGATTGCGGTTTCGCGTCTTGAAGCGGCTCGCGCGATAGCCGAACTCGCATTCCGATGCGCTCATCTCGATAAGCTCGCCTGTCTCTAAATCGAGAGCTTCGAGTGATCGAATGGTTTCGCTGGTCTCCTGCCCATACGCGCCGACGTTTTGAATCGGCGTAGCCCCAACGTGACCGGGAATTCCCGACATGCATTCGAACCCCGCCCATCCGTATTCGGCAGACATCGCAACTACCCTGTCCCACTCTTCGCCCGCGCCCGCAGTGAGCGTGACGTTATCGCCGTCGAAGCTGGTTTCTATGCCGCGAATCGCAACACGCAGGACGAGCCCTGAAAACCCGCTGTCGGCAACAACTATGTTGCTGCCGCCGCCCAACACGAAAAGCGGGAGCCTCTGCGCGCGCGCCCATTCAACACCCATTGACAGCATTTCGCCGGTCGCGCATTCGGCAAAGTAGCGCGCGGGGCCACCAATGCCGAGCGTCGTCATAGGCGCAAGAGGCGCATTTTTTAATAGCGCGCGATGGAATTCTTTAAAGGCCGCGTCCTTGCTCAAACGTCTCTTTCACTCCGATTTCAATTTTGTTGCAGGCTCATCACCTAGCCTACATTGCCCGGCTTTATAGAGTCCAGTTACGGTTTGGGTTACAAGAACAGTACCAATTATTGGTTTGACAAAGCGCTAGCGCATACTCTTTAGATTTATAAATCTTATATTTAACAAAACGCTGGCGTATCAAATAAGGGAATAAAAAACAATCAAATGTTCAGACTATTATTCTTATTATTCAAACTTGATAACGAAATGCTCTTATACTAATATGAGCCCGTAGTAAAGGTCACCGGCATATATCATTCACAGCATTATAACCAAATTTCCGAGGCTGTCCGGCCTCTCAAGAATCAAAGGATAGTAGATGAATCGGATAGATTTTCTTATAGACCGGCTAGCGTACAGCTACAAGGAACGCGATGAGGTTGTCTTCTTAATCGGATCGGGCGTCACTTGCCCGGTTAAAAACCAACCGGGGGTTTTGGATGTAAAAGAAATAATTGAATTAGTGCGAGAAGAATTAGCAACTGACCCATACCTGTTAAAACAACTTGACGAAGAAAAAGATAACAATCGAAATCATGCTTATCAGATTGCGTTCAAACATCTCAGCGGACGGCGCAAGCCAGGTGATGAAGGTCGCATCATTCGCAAAGCTGTCCTCGCGGCGCGATTGCCAAATGCCCCCTATCAGAATGAAGCTCATCGTCTCAGCACTGAAACCCGCATAAAGCCAAACGAATGTAAAGAAATTTGCTCGTTGCTCGAAAAAGATTTGCATAATTGGCACCTTCGTCCGGGAATGAAATGCCTGGGAGAGATAATCACCGAATTCCACAGTGATTTTGGCAGAGTACTAATAACCTCTAACTTTGATCCTCTGGCACAAATTAGCATACGGTTAGCAGGTGGGGTGTCAGAGACATGGGTAATGCCCGGGGATGGTCCATTAAGCTGGCCAACCAGGGATTATGATGCCTGCCGCATTCTTCATATACACGGTGATTGGTCCGGCCTCGATACTTTACACACAAGCGGAGTGCTCGAAGGCGAACGCCCAAACCTGGAGATACAGCTCGCTAAGATTTTAGGAAATCAGCCCGTAGTTGTTATTGGGTATGGAGGTTGGGGCGATGTTTTCACAAAGGCATTAACGCGTACTATCCGCGATGCGGAAGCTCCAACCGACATACTGTGGACATTTCATGAATCGTCCGAAGCAGAGATTCATAGTCGCTACCAAAATCTTCTGGACCGCCTGAAAGAAGGGGTGGGGTTAAACAAAGTTAAGTTTTACAAAGGAATTGATGCGGATACGATATTCCCGAGGCTGCTTGAAAGACTGCGTAATGAGCGCGACGGAAAAAATCGTGAAACTGAAGCTGCTTCTGTGCAAGACAAGGTTGTTGTCACCGCATCTCAGCCATCAAGCCAGCCCGAGGATAATCATCCGATCAGTTCGGAGCCGACGCCGGTCAACAGTGCCGAGAACCTGAGTTCCGAAGACTCAATCATTGATGAAATAGCTCCTTTTATATCGCTGCTTCAGGAGCGGTGTCCCGACATGGTTCGCACCGATACGATCCCCGCAAACGAACAAGAGAATATTCAAGAGCCAAAATTTCTTCTGTTCGCGCGCGAGGGCCGCGCAGTAATGGCAATCATTCCTAAAGGCTGCCCGGCTGATGAGTACGGCTTGCAGAAGTCCAACGAGCCACAGGTTCATTGCAAGCTACTATCGAATGATGAAACTGAAAAAATCGGTTTCATGCCCTGAAAAAGTACACCCGATGTTCAAAGACCCTCAAAGAGTGATTCAACGGGTACTCGTGGATGGAGACTTGCTCGTTCAAGCGATACTGTTTCCTGATTCGAAGATGGCGCTGCCTGTTTACAACAGAGACGGTTCGGAGCAAAAGATATTGGCATCTATAAATACAATACTAGAGCTGTTAGTGGAATGGCATGGGCCGGATAAACTGGTATTCGCCAATGTTGTAAAGGATAGCTATAAGAAAGGGAATAATCCTGTATTTAACAAGCTCATTGCAGGCAGCCATTTTAATACCCGTTTCGCTCCCACGCCCTCAAATCAATTACATCTGGGCAACGCGAGGACTGCGCTTGCGACCTATATGCTGAGCCTCAAAGATAGAACTCAATCCCGCTTTTACCTGAGGATAGATAATACCGATCATCAACGCAGCAGAATGCATCTGGTTGAAAAGATAAAAGATGAACTCCGCTGGCTTGGGCTGGACTGGAATGAGGTGTCTGATACGTTTCAGCAGGGTGAGAACTACGATACATATAAACGCATCTTGAACATACTTGAGATCGCTGAAATGACGGAGCGCGATGATGAAGACGTTGTATTACTGAAAAGCATTCCTTTGAATCAATACTATTGCGTCTACTATGACTGGCGAGAAGGATCGAGAGTTACTCACGCGCCCCCGAGCACTCAGGCTAAAAATGAAGCACAGATCAAACTGTTTCGTGCCGGTGATGGGAATGCGTTCTATCGTTATGCCGGTTTGGTTGATGACATTCGCTCGCTATCAGGCGGGAACAAACTGATGTACGTTCTGAGGGATAACAGGCAGCGCTATCTTACTCAAGTTCAGGCGCATATACGTTACGCACTGGAGGTTGCGCGCCAGAAATTAAAATCCGATTCAGAGGTACAGCATCTGTTCAAAGAAGTCAGCATTGATCCTCAGGTTTCAATACCGTTACCAATTTATATTCATTTGCCTGTAGTCACCGATAATGGCGAAGTCGAAGGGCCGCAGAATGATAACTCAAAGAGCGATTCACTTAAATACACGGTGCTTCATAAGCGCAGACAGAATGAAAGCTACCTTCTTGAAAAATACACGCTCAACCACCTTGAGCAGGAATGCAAGGTATTGCCTGAAAGTATCGTCGCCTACCTGGTCGCGACAATATTGCCGCCCCAAGCGCCGAATGAATCCTGGAAAGATCATTTAGCCAGCATTGCTCTTATATTCAGTCATCTGGGGGTCCATTCGGGATTACAGTTCTTTTCGCAGAGCTTCACTTTAGACGATTTGGTGCGAAATCAAAATCCGATTCACTGTGATCTCCGGTATATCTGGTTCGCAGAACAGGTCATTTTGAAAAAACTCCCTTTCTGGAGATTGAAGCGTAAATTCAATCAAGTGGCCGAAGAATTTAAGAAGAAAGGGTACATTTTTGATGAAGGCTTAGCGGATCGAATCGCAAATAATCTCGCGGCATTCGAGAACTGGTCGCAAATTTTCAACACATTGAAAAGACCGTATGCGGAAAGAACTGGTTTGCAAAGAGGTTCTATTTCCCCTGCGACAAAGCAAATGCTACGACAAGCTAATAAAGAAGCAAAAAATCATGAAGAGCCTCAAAGTAAATTCACTGAAATGATTCGAGCCGAAATTGACCGAAGACAAGAGGAAATACGTAGACTTACCGGCTCTAAAAAGAAAGAGCGATACGATGCGCTTTCACAACTATTTCGGGATTTGAGATACATACTGACTGCCTCGGAGTCTTCGGCAAAAATCAATTCACTGTTATCAATTCTGGGCGATTCCGAAGCCGCATTTCGGATCAGAAGGTTCCTGACTGAAAGGAGCGTATGAATCAAGATACTTTTTCTACACTTCCGAAAGACGCAATTGAAGAGCTAGAGCAAAAGCTGGAAAAGCGACTTAAAAAAATATATAGCCACCTGGGTCCGGGGCAAGCATTCATCCAATTCATCGGCGATATAAAGTCATCGAAAAATAGCATTCCCTTACAACCACCGCCGGAGAAGCTATGGATACGCAATGAAGGTCTCAAGGTACAGGTACTGCCTTCTGAAACCCCCGGCTTGACCGGATGGGCGGCGATTAACAATAAACTTATCATCTACCCCACCGACCCTGAGTCAAAGAAACACTATGCCGAAGCCGACCCGCGGGTGAATACGGAAATCGTCGGACCCATTCATTACAACCGCAGAGTCACGGGCGTAGTCCTCTTTGATTGCATGCAGGAAAATCGAATCTATGAAAAAGCCGAAAGAGATATATTGAGAAAGTTTCTCCATGAAATAGATCAGGAAATACATAACATTGAATGGCACTCGAAAGAGCAGCCTGCAGGTATACAACTGACCAGCATCGTTAATAATTGCTACATCGAAACAATAAGCGTACGAGGGTATATCGCGGTAAAGCGATGGGACGGGCTGCTTGAATATTTTACGGTTGGGCACGAGAAGGAAGTTTTTCTTGAGCTATCCCCTCATGAGGGTCTGTGCGGAAAGGTTTTTCGTACAGGCAAATATGAAAATCTCAAAGACTTGCTGAAGGACGGAAACTATATTCCTTCAGACAACGGCATTAAATCGGAAATTGTCTATCCGATCAAACTTCGCGGCGAGACGATAGGAGTTATTAACTTAGAGAGCTATCTCCCCGATGCATATAACGAGACAACAATAGAACTGCTTGAAAAGTGGTCGGAAGTAGCAGCAAGCCATGCGGAAATTTACAGAACGCCGCCCGACTCGAATTTCGGCTTTGCCATAGCAGATTTGTACCAAACATCTCTGTGGATTCGACCGGACGAATCCCAGGAAAAACATGAGGAAGATATACGCGCGACGCTTGAGCGATGGGCCAATGGATTGTTGGGCGGCAAGAAATGCGAATTCTGGATGAGCAAGCATCACCCTTCGCCCAATCTGCTTCGGGGCAAATCGTGGGATGAGGCTGTAAAAGGTGACACTATATCGGCTTCTTCCAACAGTGTTTTGTATGCGCCTGTGCTTTTACAAGGCGACCCTATTTTTATTATAGCAATCGAATTGAAAAATGAGAGCAGATCTCAAGATTTGCAAACGTTGAAAGCTCTGTGTCGGATTGCATCAGAAGTGTTCCGGCGCGCGACGTATGAATACCGCATGAGGCGATTCATAAATCTGGTAGTCTTTTTAAGCTCGCAAGGTCATAACGAAGCAGCCATTGATCAAGCAGTACAAGAAATACCATTTATTCTTCAGAGTAATCACTGCACGTTATTCTATCCCTTGGAATACAACGAGAGGGCGATCTTTGTGCCAGGTCCATCAACCGCTGAAGAGATTCATGTAAAAGGACATCACCCCGGCTATCTGCCAAAAGCAAAAGAAGGATTAACAGGCTTCGTTGCTGAAACCGGCAAGCCTTTACGAATCCGCAATGTACGAGATGCCAGCGAACTTTCTACGCTATACCAGAACCTGATCTGGCAGTCGCGTATTTCAGAAGAAATCGAATTGGAATGCCGTTCACTTCTGGCTTTCCCTGTATTTAATTCAGATCTTACAAAGGTAATAGGTGTATTACGAACTCATCGGGACTCCAATAGCCGAAAGTCCGGTTTTACTAATGAAGATGAACACATGTTTGAGGTGATTGCTCACTTACTGAGCAAACCGATTTTAGCTTTTTTGAAGAAGAGCAACCCGCTTGAGTGAGCTTCTTTTTGGCTTCGTATTTCCAAGCTTTCTCGCGCTTTTCTTTAATTTATTAACGAAGTTGATCTTACGGAAAGATGATTTAAAGGAAGGCAAATGAAAGATAAGTTGCGAGTCAAAATCACCGAGCAAGACACAGTGACGGCGCTCGTCTATCCGGCAAATAAGAAGACGCGCGCCAGTGTCACATTGCTTTTGGGACACGGAGCGGGCGCAGACCAGACGAGTAATTTTATGGTGAGCTTTGCCGAAGGGCTTGCGGCGCGAGGCATTGATGTGGTGACGTTCAATTTTCTCTACACAGAGCAAGGCCGCCGCGCGCCCGACCGCAACGATAAGCTGGAATCTTGTTATCGCGCGGCAATAGCTATGGTAAAAGCCGACAGCAAACTGAAACAGAATCGGTTTATGATAGGCGGAAAATCCATGGGCGGGCGCATAGCTTCGCAGGTCGCAGCCGGAGGCGTAGAAAATCTTGCGGGGCTGGTCTTTCTCGGTTACCCGCTGCACCCGCCGGGCAAACCCGAAAAGCTTCGCATCGAGCATCTGCCCAAAATCGGCAAGCCTATGCTTTTTGTTCAAGGCGCGCGCGACCCGTTCGGGACTCCTGACGAACTGCGGCCAATAGTCAAAAAGCTAAAGGCATCGCTTTACCCGGTCGAAGGCGGCGACCATTCATTCACAGTCGCGAAGAGATGGCCCGTCTCGCAAGAGCAAGTCTACGAAGCCGCGCAGGACGAAATCGCGCGATGGGTGAGAGAGCAAAAATGATTGCGATGGCAGCCGCCTGCGCCTGTCACGATTCATCAGCTAGATTGTCTGATTCGGGTTTTCGCGCAGGTTGAATTCCACATCCACTGGCACCCAATAGCTAACCGGTTGCCCGTTCTTCATCGCGGGTTTGAACTTTATTTTATACGCGGCTTTGATTGCTTCTTGTTCCAATCCGTCCGGTAATGTCTGCGTCACCCTTACTTGTTTGATCTTCCCATCAGAGCCAACGAGCAAGCGCAGACGAACAACGCCCTGTACTCCGTTACGGCGAGCTTCTCTGGTGTAATTAGGTTTTGGAGCGTTCAGCGGCACAGGTCTGGAATCAACCGAGGAGGCTGTGGCGGGAGGCGCATTCGTTCCGCTGCCGATTCCATCAAATGACCGAGGAGGCTGAGATGGCTCGGGATTGGGAACGGACAGCACAGGCGGCTTTACCACAGCCTCCGGTCTGGGTGTTACGTCCGGCGACGTTTGCGCTGATGCTATGAAAGATTTCAGTTCGGGATAAATATTATCTGTCGCTCTGGCTAATTGTTCGACAGCGTAACTGAACTCAGCGCCGTCTACAACTCTGGCGTGAAGGTCAATGCGTGAATAGAGCATTTCGTCCGAGAGCGCGATTCGCGCCATATCAAACCGATGATTCAATTCAAGCAGTTTCACGAGCAGTTCATTCTTCACAGAGACATCTTTGCGATCAGCGAGCTTCACAATCAGCAGCACCACCTCTTCGGCCATGGTCACTCTGATCTTGAAATCTTTGACGTTCTTTCCCGTTGCCTCTATCTCCCAGATGCCTTCGCTCACTTTCGAATAACGATAGCCGGACTGTTCAAGCATCACGAGCAGCCCGGCAGAACTTGGGATCATTCTATCTTGTTGCCTGTCGCGCGTAGGCGACCTGTCAGGCACACTGCCAACGGCCTCACCCGGCACTCCACCAGGCACTCCGCCCGGCACTCCACCGGGTACTCCGCCCGGAACGCCGAGATTGAAGTTAAACGTTATTGTGCCAATGACTTTTACGGGAACGCCGTTCAACATTGTAGGCGTGAATCTCCACTGGCGGGCTGCGGCAACTGCCGAATCCTTCAACAGCGGGTGGCCTGATAGGGCTCGCGCGGAGATCACCGCGCCATCTTCATCAACAGTAACTTCGACCACGACCGGGCCGCTCACCTCCGCCGCCTTCGCAAGCGGAGGGTAAACAGGCTCGACCCTGTTGGTGGCAGAGCCTTGCAGCACGCCTCCCGACTTGCGGATGATTTTCGGCGGCGCAGGCGGGTTGTCCTGGCCTTGTACGCTCTCTACTGTAAAGAGAAAGAATTGAGCCGCGATTGTCACAGCTAGAAAGCTTTTTATTAGAAGTCGCGTGAGTCTCATGTTGGTGCCTCCGATTGTTGAGCTACGGGAAAGGAACGGATACAGGCAGACAAATCACATCATAGTCGGCAATCCATGTCAATAGATTGCAAATGCATTTTCATTGCAATATCGCGCCCATGTTCTGACCGGCATAGCCCGTCATTTCGAGATAGCCGCGCCCCGCGATTTTTTTGTCACCGGATGTTCCTTCTACTTTAACGCTGCCCTCCCAATAGGTAACGCCCGTGCTCTCGCCTGTGCGCAGTTCTTGATTGTCGAAGGCCGCCTTTACGCTCAAGCGCAAATCGTAACGCGGCAGATCAATAGTCCAATTGATTGGATAACTTGCGCCGCTTTCAGTTGAGCGCCATACATCGCTTGATCGGAGCGCGAAATCAGAGAATGAAATGTGAACTGCGCGTCCGTCCGCGTCAATCAATGTTCCGCTCGAACGCGGATCAATCGAACCGTCGCGGCGGCGAATCTGAAACATCATCAGGTCGCGCCCATCGTCTAATTGAATCGAGAACCAGTCCCATCCGGTTTGTTCTTCTTCCAGAAAGCTTGTGCCGAATTCGTGATCCATCCAGCTCAATCCGGTTACTTCAAACGACTGGCCGCCGACTTTTATTCGCCCCCGTGTTTGAAGCCGCGTGAGCGAATAATAGTGCGAAGCATTTCCCGCAGCCGAACCTTTCTGGCTGATTCCGTTTTCGCCGTGAATCACTTCGGGCTTCGCGAGCGCGAGCCGCAAATCCAATTCATAATCGCCTTCGCTCGCCCGAAGCAGATGGTCTCGGCCATCAAGACGCGATTCCCAATCTTCGTTCCACACGCGATAACTCGAAGTTTCAGCGCCAGCCCAGCCTACGCCAGCGCGATTGATGCGCTCGAACGAATGAAACTCTTTCTGCTCGATGTCGGAAATCGCCAGGTGAGCCATGTATAAATTCCGAATCGCCCAGCGCGATCTGTTCAAAGGCTCGCGCACGACCCCTACACGGAAAAAGGTCAACTGATAACCGAATCGCCTGCCCTCTTTTGTTTCGACGTTGCCCGTGTAATACCACCACTCGACTGCATAATCTTCGTGCGATGCATGGTCTCGCGGGAACGAGTAGCGATAGCCCGCTTCCGACTCGCGCCATCCATCTTTGTTCACAAGCCGGGTTTCCGATTCAGCCGTTTCGGCAGATAGCAGACCATAAGCGGCGGGCAAAAAATTGATCGCAGCAAACAACAAACAGCCGACAGCAATCAGCCATTGCATGCTTGTCTTTTGTTTTTTGTCCTTTGTCTTTTGACTTCTCATCATTCTTCTCTGGCGAATCGCACGGCTTCTATTTTCGCTGCGCGCGAAGCCGGGTAGAGTCCGGCTATGGCAGTGACCGCAAGTATCAGCAGCGTTGATTGAATCAGAAAACCAACCGGGAAATGAAACTGAATAGTCCAGCCGAATGACTGAACGTTTATCACGTAAATCAAAACGAGCGACAGCATCAGCCCTGTGATGATGCCTATCGCCTGACTGACTCCTCCGATTAACAGAGCTTCGATTACGACCATCCGTTTTATCTGCGCTCTGGTCGCGCCCAGAAAACCGAGCACGGCAATTTCGCCGCGTCGTTCTAGAATCAACGTTATCAGCGTCGAGATGACGCCGAGTCCCGCGATTGCTATGGCGATCACTTCAAGCGCGTAAGTGATGGCAAACGTGCTGTCGAATATCTTCATCACTTCGCGCCTGACTCCGCCGTTGGTTATGAAAAATATTTGATACTGACCGCCGACCTCACGCATCAGCCTTTCATTGACTTCGGCTGAGTCAGCGCCCGGTTGAAGATAGATCGAAAGACTGCCTGATCGAGCGTTGGGGAAATGTCGCGCGAAGACGGTTCTGTCCATCACCGCAACTCCGCGACTGTTCGAGTAATCATAAAAGACAGCTACGATCTCGAACAGTCGCGCACCCGCAGCGGTCGAAAGTTCTATAGAATCGCCAGCCTGTTTTTTGTATCGAATCGCGAAGCTTTCGTTAACAGTCACAGCGTCGCGGCCAATTGCGCCTTGTATTCGCTCGCGCGCGTCGCTCGGCGATTTGTAAAGCAACCGCCCGTGTTTGAGAAGAGTCGAGAAATCGCCCGCGCCGACCGTAATCGAATCGCCCTGATAGCTAACCTGCTCAGTGGCAAAAGGATCAACCGCTGCGACCTGCGGGTCTTGTTTTACTGTCGCGATTGCTTCCTGGCTTATCTCGCCCGCGAAGTTCGTCGCAGTTCGCGCCATCGGGCGCGCGTATATGTCTGCGACCATCGTTTGATCTACCCAGTAGGCGACCGTCTCGCGGAAGCTGCCGATCATAATCGAAATCGCGACCATCATTGCAAGACTGACCGCGAGCGCAGCGACAGATATTGATACGCGAGGAATCGCGCTTCGCAGGTTCGCGCTTGCAAGCCTCACTTCGACGCGAACGGAGCGAAAGATTATCGAGATGAACTGACCTGCGCTTCGACAGGCCAGCCACAAAATATTCGGAGCCAGGAACGCGCCGCCGAACATCAGCGCCAGCGCCGCCACGTAGCCAAATATCGGAAGCCCGTTCACAGCATCAAGTCGCGTCAGCAGATAACCGATTGCGAAAAGCACTGTCGAGATCAAGAGAAACTTCAAAGACGGCTTGAAAGTTTTTTCAAGCCGCTCGGCTCCGCGCATCGCTTCTATGGGTCGGACGCGGGACGCTTCGAGCGCAGGCATGGCGGCGGCGACGAGCGCGAGCGGTAGCGCGATGGCAAACGCAATCAATATCTCGCCGAGGCCGAGCACCTGCTTTGCAATCGTATGCACCGCAACGGACGATACGTAAAAAGTCTCGACCGTCGTCGCCGTAGCGCGCACGGCAAAGCTCGCCATCAAACGACCAAGCCCCAACCCCACGATTGTTCCAATAATCGCAAGCAACAGAGCCTCGCCCAGAAAAAGCGCCAGCACCATCAAACGACTTGTGCCTATGGCCCTGAGCGTTCCGACTTCTTCGCGTCTGGTGATTACAGAGATAGAGACTGTGTTGTAAATCAGAAAGAGTCCGACGATGAGAGCTATCGAGCCGAGCGCGTTGAGATTGAAATGAAAAGCCGCGATCATCTTTTCAACCTCGCTGTAACTCGCATCAGGGCGCGCGACGACAAGCGACACGGGAAGTCGGCTCGCAATTTCAGCTTCGGATTTATCAACCGCGATGCCGCGCTTGAGCTTTACGTCAACGCGGTCGAGCAATCCCAACCGATTGAAAGCGAGTTGCGCGGCAGCTATGTCCATCAGCGCGAAGTTGCCCTGCGCGAGCTTTGCAGGGCCTTCGTTAAGAAGCAGACCTCGCACTATGAATTCGTGGCGCTTATCGCTCATCGTCAGGGCAAAGGTTGAGCCTATTGAAAGGCCGCGCCTGTGGGCGAACTCTTCTGTGAGGATGATGGAATTCGGGTCTGCGAGTAGGAACAAGAATTCGCGCGCATTCGGCTCGTGGTCGCGCTCGCTTGTGCGAATCAAATGATAACGCCTGAACGCGCGGTCGCGCAGAACATCTACGCCGAGCACCTGAAGAAATTCGCCGTAGCGCCCGCGTGTTTGCGGATTGATGATTGAAACATCGCGATTCGCGTTCGAGTTTTTCTCACTGGCATTGTTGTTTGATTGATCGTACCAGTCGGCCATCGCGTAGCCTGTTATGACTGGACTGATCTCGCCGTATTCGCGAAGCCAGACAAGATCACTGAGCAATGTTTCGTCAAAGCGACCTGCCGCGCCCGTGACCTGAATCGAAGTTTCTCCGGCGACGGATTCTGTAGCCGTGCGAAATGATTCGAGCGCGCTCGCATTGGCGAGACGGATGGCAATCGTCACCGCTACGCCGAGGCTGATGCCGAGCGCCGTTACGGCTGAACGCATTTTTTCGCGAGCGAGCGAGCGCAGTATGAACTGCCTGAAGAGTTTTAAGTATGAGTTCATCTCTGCGACTCTGCCCCGTTGTCGCGTTCGATGAGACCGTCGCGCATTCGTATAGTGCGCTTCGTATAGGCGGCGGATTCTTCGGAGTGAGTCGCAAGAATTATGGTGACGCCCGTTTCTCGATTGAGTTCGGCAAGCAATCGCATGACAGCTTCGCCGTTTTCCGTGTCGAGATTGCCGGTCGGCTCGTCCGCCAAAATCAGCTCAGGGCGAGTGATGATGGCACGGGCAACGGCTGTGCGCTGCATCTCGCCGCCGGAAAGTTCTGCCGGGTAATGACCGGCGCGGTTCGCCATGCCGACTCGATCAATGAGCGCGTTCGTTCTTTCATCAGCCTCGCGGTCGCTTGCGCCGTCGAGAAGGAGCGGCAGGGCGACATTTTCCGCGACCGTAAGCGTGGGCAACAGATTGAAGAATTGAAATACGAAACCGATCTTTCTTCGACGAAGGCGGGCGAGCGCTTCTTCGTCGAGCGCGTCGAGCGCGATTGAATCGAGCAACACGCGCCCGCGTGTAGGTCTGTCCATTCCTCCGATAAGATGAAGCAGCGAGGACTTGCCGCAGCCCGACGGCCCCATCAATGCGATGAAATCGCCCGCGTCGGCTTGAAAGCTCACGCCGCGCAAGGCTGATACGCCGCCGCGTCCGCCCTGATAAACTTTTTCGACATTATCAACTATAAGAACAGGCAAGCACGCTCTCGCAATCATTAATCAGTCGCGCCACTCTCAGAGTATTACGTTCAGGCGTTGCTGAATCAAGGTGAACGATGTTGACAATGAAGTCTATTCACCGCAGAGGCGCAGAGGGGGCGCAGAGAAAAACTATTATTACTCTGCGTAATCTCTGAATCCTCTGCGCCTCTGCGGTGAACAGGCTTTTTCTTTATAACCTCGCTCGCTGGTAAAACTATTTCCCGCGCTATTTCAATTTACATATCGCCGCGAGCCGATTAAAATAGCCGCGCTTTTCATCTCATCATTTATCAGTTAACAGAGCAAAAACATGAACGACACAAGGCCAAAAACGCTTGTCGAATTGCTCAAAACTGCGGTCAGTGCCCGACCTCAAAAAGATGTGCTCCGCTTCAAACAGGAAAAGCAGTGGACCGCAATTACAGCCGACCGCTTGCTTGAGCGCGTGCGCAATGTCGCGCTCGGACTTTACGATTTCGGCATACGCAAAGGCGACCGCGTCGCAATGCTCGCCGAGAGCGGGCCGCTGTGGAGCATTAGCGATTACGCGATACTCTCGAACGGCGCGGTCAATGTTCCTATCTATCCGACTCAACCTCCGCATCAGGTCGAATACATCCTGAGCGAGTCAGCGCCAAAACTTCTGTTCATCTCGACCGCGCGGCAGATGAAGCGCGTAGACGAAGCTCTCAAGAAATTTCCCGACCTCCGCATCGTTCCTTTTCAACCCACAACTGGCGAAGGCGAAAACATAATTTCATTCTCTACGATTGAAGAGAACGGCGCGCGGCTCCACGCCGAACGGCCTGAGCTTTACGACCTGATCTCATCCGACGTTCAGCCGTCAGACCTCGCTTCGATCATCTACACGTCAGGCACGACGGGCGAGCCTAAAGGCGCTATGCTGACTCACTCGAACATCGCCTACAATGCAACCGCCGCAGGCGCGTTTCTCGAAATCGAGCCGGACGGATTGATGCTGTCCTTCCTTCCGCTGTCGCACATATTTGAGCGAATGGTGTTGTATTTGTGTCTGCATCGCGGAGTTCAAATCAACTATGCGGGCGGAATCGAAACCGTCGCGGCAGACATGCTCGAAGTGCAGCCCACGTTGATGTCAACAGTGCCTCGGCTGCTTGAAAAAGTTTATGCGCGAATGCAGAAGAACGCTTCCGATAAGGGAGGTTTAAGCAAACGCATATTCGACTGGTCGCTCACCGTAGCTCGACGGCTCGGACACCACTACTCATCAGGCGAGCGCGTGCCGCCGCTGTTGGAATTCCAGCGCGACATTGCGGATCATCTGGTATTTGAAAAACTGCGCGCGGCGCTGGGCGGAAGAATAAAGCGAATGGTGTCGGGGGGCGCGGCGCTTCCGATTGACATAGCTCTCGTCTTTTCGGGCGCAGGCGTGCCCGTGCTGCAGGGTTACGGCTTGACGGAAACGTCTCCGGTCATCGCGGTCAATACGCTCGGGGCTAATCGCATCGGATCAGTCGGGCGACACCTGGCCGGCCTTGAAGTGAAAATAGCCGAAGACGGCGAGATACTGACGCGCGGGCCTCACGTCTTTCAAGGCTATTTCAACAAGCCCGAAGAGACCGCGCAGGCTTTCACTGACGAGCCGGAAATTGACAAACGATGGTTCAAGACGGGCGACATAGGTCGCTTCGACAAAGACGGTTTCTTATTCATCACAGACCGCAAGAAAGATTTGATAAAGACATCATCTGGCAAGTACGTCGCGCCGCAAATGATCGAAGGGTTGCTTTGCCAGAGCGAATATGTAGAACAGGCCGTCATCGTAGGCGATAAGCGAAAGTATGTTTCGGCGTTGATCGTGCCGGACTTCGAGCGGCTGCGCGCGTGGGCCAAAGAGCAAGGCATCGAACAGAAGGACAAGGCCGCCCTCGTGGCCGAGCGTCGCGTGGCGGATATGATGAAGGGAGAGGTGAATCGTTTGACACGCGAACTTGCGGACTATGAAAAGGTGAAACGTATTGCGTTGTTGCCTGATGAGTTCAGCATTGATGGCGGCGAGCTTACGCCGACGCTAAAAGTCCGTCGCCGCGTCGTCGAGGAAAAATACGGCAGTCTCATAGAATCGCTTTACTCAGGCGGCGCTGAATAAGAGAATATAGGATTAAACATGAAGGTAGGGAGAAAACACGAAAAGATTAACTATTCAGTCATAGCTCCGTAGGAACGACCTGTCTATAGCAGCGCATCGCAAAGCGCTTTTGTAGCTCCGTAGGAGCAACCTTTTGATTCAAAGGTTGCTCCTACGGAGCTACGAGATTATATATGCTTGCTAACTATAGACAGGTCGCCCATAGGGGGCTGAGTAGTGACAGACGGACTTAATACTCTCTGTGTTTCCTCCGTGCCTCTGCGATTAATCGAATAATTAAGGAGCAACTGGGTGGCTAATATCAACTTTCCGCAGATGGAGCGCGAGATACTCGAATTCTGGGAGCGCGAGCAGTGCTTTCAGAAACTTGTAGAGAAGAATCGGGGCAAACCAAAATGGTCTTTTCTCGACGGCCCGATCACGGCCAATAATCCCATGGGCGTGCATCACGCATGGGGGCGCACTTATAAAGACCTCTTTCAACGCTACAACGCGATGAACGGGCGCGAGCTTCGATACCAGAACGGGTTCGATTGTCAGGGCCTCTGGGTCGAGGTCGAAGTAGAAAAAGAACTCGGCTTCAAATCCAAGCGCGACATTGAAAGTTACGGCATCGCTCCATTCGTAGAAAAATGCAAAGAGCGTGTTCTCAAATTCGCAGGCATTCAATCGCAGCAATCAACCCGGCTCGGCTACTGGATGGATTGGAACAACTCTTATTATACGATGTCCGACGAGAACAATTTCACCATCTGGCAGTTCATCAAGAAGTGCCACGAGCGCGGATACCTCTATCACGGATTCGATTCGATGCCCTGGTGCCCGCGCTGCGGCACGGGCATCTCGCAGCACGAAATATCCAGCGAAGAACGGCCCGAAGTGACGCACACTTCTCCGACTGTTCGTTTCCCTCTGCGCGGTCGCGCGAATGAATATTTGCTCGCGTGGACGACGACGCCCTGGACGCTCACGTCAAACGTAGCCGCCGCCGTTCATCCCGAACTCACTTACCTGAAAGTCCGGCAGGGCGACGATATTTATTACCTCATCAAAGAACGCCTGGAAGCCGTGATGTCGGCTCAAGGCCCCGTCGAAGTGCTCGAAGAAATCAAGGGCGAACAGATGGTGGGCTGGACTTATGACGGCCCCTTTGACGAACTTGAAGCTCAACAGGGCGTCGAGCATCGCGTCATTCCATGGAAAGAAGTCAGCACCGAAGAAGGCACGGGCATAGTTCACATCGCGCCCGGATGCGGCAAGGAAGATTTCGAGTTAGGCAAAGAGTTCGGCCTCAAACAAATCGCCCCGATTGACGAGAGCGGAAACTTCATCGAAGGCTTTGGCCCGTTCACAGGCCAGTACGCTTCGAATGTTGCAAAGCCGATCATTAGCTCGCTGAAAGAAAAAAATCTCCTCTATCGCACAGAAGAGTACAAACACTCTTACCCGATATGCTGGCGCTGCAAGACGCAGTTGTTGTTTCGATTAGTTGACGAGTGGTACATCAACATGGACGAACTGCGTCACCAGATCATCGAAGTCACTCGTCAGACCGGGTGGATTCCTGAAAACGGCCAGCAGCTTGAAATCGAATGGCTCACGAACATGCACGATTGGATGATCTCTAAAAAGCGATATTGGGGATTGGCGCTGCCCATCTATCATTGCCAGTCGTGCGGCAATTTCGACGTTATAGGCAGCCGCGAAGAGTTGCGCGAGCGAGCCGTGAGCGGGTGGGAAGAGTTTGAAGGTCACACGCCGCATCGCCCGTGGATTGACGCGGTGAAGATCGCTTGCTCGAAATGTCAGGCCACGACCAGCCGCATACTCGATGTCGGCAATCCATGGCTCGACGCGGGCATAGTTCCTTATTCGACGATGCGGTACAACACAGACCGCGAGTATTGGGAGAAGTGGTTCCCGGCAGACTGGATTTCCGAAAGCTTTCCGGGCCAGTTCCGCAACTGGTTTTACGCGATACTTGCGATGAGCACTGTGATGGAGAATCGCCCGCCTTTCGAATTGATGTTCGGCTATCGCTTGATGAAGGACGAGAAAGGCGCGGAGATGCACAAGAGCAAGGGCAACGCCATCGAGTTCAACGAGGCTGCCGAGCGTGAAGGCGCGGACGCGATGCGATGGCTCTACGCTTCGCATAATCCAGATTACGATCTCAGATTCGGCTGGCATAAAATACGCGAGGCGCGGCGCGAATTTCTCACGCTCTGGAACGTTTACGAATTCTTTAACACCTACGCGCGCATAGACAAATTTGATCCGACGCTGCCGCCATTGCCTTACGAGAATCGGCCTGAACTCGACCGATGGATACTGAGCCGGTTGCAGAAGTTGATCGAGAGCGCGCACAAGAATTATTCCGGCTACAGCGTTCACCTGTTCATGCGCGAAGTGGTCAGGTTCATAGACGCGCTGTCTCGTTGGTACTTGCGCCGCAGCCGCCGCCGTTTCTGGAAGAGCGAAGACGATGGCGACAAGCGAGCCGCATATCAAACGCTTTGGGAGTCTCTTGTCACGACCGTCAAACTGCTTGCTCCGATCATTCCATTCACCTCAGAAGCGATGTATCAGGAACTCGTCAGAAGTTATGACAGTGCAGCAGAGATGAGCGTTCACCTGTGCGACTTTCCGCAGTCAGGCGCATTCGCGATTGACGAGCAGTTACTTCGGAGCATGGACGGAATACTAGATCTGGTAGAACTGGGGCATTCGGCGCGCAACAAAGCCGGGCTGAAAGTGCGCCAGCCGCTTCGCGAAGTGCGAGTCGTGACGGCGGAAAAAGGACTGTCGGACGATATGCGCCCCTTTATTTCGCTTGTGACAGACGAATTGAATGTCAAGCAGGTGAGCTTTCCCGATTCTGCCGAAGGTCTTTATAGTTTGTCTGCGCGGCTGGACGGGAAGACCGCAAAGCCGAAATATGGAAGGCTGTTTGCGCAACTAGAAGAGGCGTTGTCAAAGCGATCAGCCCGCAGAGATTGAAGAACAATTGAAGAGCGGCCCGGTCACGCTCGAAGCCGAAGGGCAGGAGATAAATCTGTCTGCCGAAGATGTTGTTATTGAAAAGAAGGCCGAGCAGGGCTGGGAGATTTCCGAAGGTAACGGTTTTCTCGTAGCTATTTCGACAGAGCTTGACACAGAGTTGATCCGCGAAGGCTTGGTGCGCGATTTAGTGCGGCACATCCAGAACCTGCGAAAAGAGATTGGCCTTGATGTAGCCGACCGGATTCGCATCTCTTACTTTGCGGGCGACGAAATGGGCGCGGCAGTTCTGGCTCACTATAATTACCTTGCGGGCGAAACACTGGCGCTGGAAATCACTCGCAGCGATTCACCGATTGATTCATCGCACACGGTCAAGCTCGGCGGCGAAAACGTTCAGTTGGCTATTACTAAAGTCTGAGAAGCAAAATTAGCAGTCCCGTCAGGGACGACCTGTCTATAGTGCTATCGTCGGTAGAGTTTTCTGTAGCTCCGTAGGAGCTACCTGTTTGATTGCGAGGTCGCTCCTACGGAGCTACAAGATCATTTTGCATCACCTTGCTATAGACCGGTCGCTCCTACGGAGCTTTATTACCTACGTAGGTTCTTGACCCTATCACCCGTCGCCTGTAACCTGTCACTTGATATGGCGTGGACCACTGTCAAAAATTACGCAGTAGCTATCGCGCTCGTTCTGGTTGGCGTCACCGATCTGCGCGCTCAGACTTCGATCAGCGCCAGAGAACAAATTTCCCGGACGACAAATCAACAAGACTTGCGCATCACTTTGCTGCTCATCCAACTGGCAGATCAAGCGCGCCTCTCGGACGATCTGACGTTTGCTGTGCGCGCACAATCGCAGGCGGCGACGATGTTATGGTCGGCGGATTGCGAACGCGCACGCGCAATCTATCGCCAGGCGTTCAGGTCGCTCACTTTGAACGCGCAATCGAAATCAAACGACAGCGCCGTTCAACCTCGCGCAAATTTGAGCGTCGCAGATAAACAGCAACTGCGCGCGGAACTGCTCAATCAAATAGCATCGCGCGACCCTGAGCTTGCCGAAGAGCTTGCTCGCTCGGTCGCCGATGCGGTCGAGAACTCGAAAGAAGGCTGTTTCACAAGCAATTGCGATCAGGGTAATCGCACACAGATGCAGGCGCTCGCAGGCTCTGTCGCCGCGCTCACACAGGGAGACGTTGAGCGCCGCGAGTTGTTGATCAGTGTGGCATTACAGGTCGTCGAGCGCGACCCGCAACGCGCGATGGCGCTCGGCCAGTTGAGTCTGGCTTCGGGCATCTCGCAAAATTTCTCGCGCTTGCTGATGCTGATGCGAGCCGTAGAGCCTGCAATGGCCGACCTGCTTTTCTCGTGCGCGCTGGCTCGACTTGGACAGTTGCCGTCCGCGCAGCTTGCCGATATTCACACGCTTGGCACTTACCTTGTCACCGTAGTGAATTCAGGCGCAAAACAGACTTTGAGCCGCGCAGATGTAGAGAAGTTTCTTCGCCTGGCGTTCAATCAGATACTGCGCCGCGCCGAAAGCTCAGCTTTCAACCGCGCAGTAAGACCCGACGAGTCGGCTGCAATTTATTTCATCCAGCGACAACTCGCAGACCTTTTTGCGCGATACCTGCCGGAACGAAGCGACCAGTTGCTAGGCAAGCTCGTTGCAATCAGCGACGATGGGACGCGCGATCAAGGGATTGACCCGGCTTCACTGCGGCAAAGCCCGCCTACTGAAATCGCCCGCGAAGCGCGTGACGCGACCGACGACCGAGAGCGCGATTCGCTCAACGCAGGCGCGGCCCTTGCCTGGCTAAAAAAAGGTGAAATCAGAGAGGCGCAGGTTGCGGCGTTAAAGATTTCAGACGCTTCTATGCGTGACCGTGTGATTGCTCAGGTTGTGCGACGATACGCATCGGAAGGCTACATTGAAGACGCTGTCGCAATGGCCCGTCGAATCGAAGTGATAACGACGCGCATTGATGCGTTGGTGATGTTGTCGGGCACATCGCTCGCATCACGAGATCGCGTGCGCGCGACCGAATTGCTAAACGAAGCTGAAGGCTATGCGATAAAATCGCGGCCTTCGGAAGGGCGCGCCCGGTCGCTTTTAAAGATCGTCAGCAGCTTTTCCGCATTCGATTCGGTTCGCGGTTTTGAAGTGATGCAGACCGCCGTAAAAGCGATCAACGAAATCTCTGGCCAGCAGGCAGAAGACAAGCAGTCACCGAAGACGGCTGAAAAGTTCAGGCTCGATGAGTTGTATGATGCAAATTTCGAGAGCACGCTTGCCGTGCTGGCTCGCGCGGACTTCGAGCGAGCTTTGCTTCTGGCGCAACAACTCGACGTAAAAGAGACATCGCTCGCGGCGCAGTTGGCGGTCTGTCATGGCGGGCTTGCAAACGAGTTGCGTAAAGAACAAGCCCAGGCTGAAACTGAAATCGGATCAGGCGAGAGACATTAAGGCAGTGGTCAGTTGAGAAACAGTACCGCGAGCAGTTGCGAGCGGGTGGAGACGACATCGCAGTCCTGACCCCGCTCGCAACTGCTCGCGGTACTGTTTAATTAAGAGGCAGCAATGTCCTTATCAAACCTCGTCGGGCAGGTGCTCGACGAAAAGTATCGAATAGAAAAACAACTTGGCAAAGGCGGGATGGGCGCGGTCTATCTGGCCACACATCTAGGCACAGATCGCCCGGTCGCCGTCAAAGTCATAGTCCCGCAATTCATGCTCAACGACGAGTTCGTCGAACGATTCAGGCGCGAAGCGAAAGCTGCGGGACGCATGCGCCATCCGAATGTAGTAGATGTGACTGACTTCGGCTTTGCAAGCGTGGGCGGCAACCGAGTCGCTTATCTGGTGATGGAATACCTGGACGGCTGCTCGCTTGCCGAAGTGTTGGCCGAAGAATCCCGCCTCCCGATTGATTGGATAGTTGATATTTTAGAACAGGCTTGCTCTGCGGTTGATGAAGCGCACCGAGCAGGAACGATTCACAGAGACCTTAAACCCGATAACATCTGGCTCGAACCGAACCGTCGCGGCGGCTACACGGTAAAGGTTCTGGATTTTGGTCTCGCAAAGCACGGCGAGCCCGTAGCAATTGCCGAACCGACTCCCATCGCGTCAACATCTACTCTTGCTTCCTGTCGGCTAACGCAGGCAATCACAAAAGCGCCCGCGCTCGCGCACAAAACCGAAATGCTCGAAGGCGCGACGCGAGCGATTTCCCGCGATTCGAGCGAAGCCGCAACGATGATCGAATCTGCGCCCGCCGTCGAAGAAGAGAACACGCTCATACTCGACGAGCAAGCGCCCGCAATCGAAGCGGACGAATCGTCTACGCAAATGCTCCCGCCGGAAGAATCTGAAACCGAGACGCTCGCGCTGCCTACTACGCCCGTTGAAAATCGGATTACTAATGAATCACATCACGACACGAATGAAGCGAGTCGCGCGCAGGTCACTGCATCGGCTGATGGATTGACTCGCGTAGGCTCGATACTTGGCACGCCGCTTTATATGTCGCCGGAGCAATGTCGTGGCGAACAACTCGACGCGCGCTCTGACATATACAGCCTCGGTGTGATTGCTTACCAGATGCTGACAGGCGAGCCGCCCTTCAAAGGCGACCTGCACGAAGTGATGCGCCAGCACATGGAAACGCCGCCGCCGCCGATCAGAGAGAAACGCAAAAAGATTCCAAGGCGCATGGCGCAAATCGTGATGTCCGCTCTTGCCAAGAATCTAGACGAGCGACCTGCGAGCGCCGCGACTTTCGCAAGCGCGTTTCGCGCAAGCTCGGAAGGCACAGGCAAATTGCTGAGGCGCGCCCTGGCGCTATATAGCGAGCATTTTCCGCTCTTCTTTCGCCTGGGGTTGATGGCCTATATGCCTGTCTTTTTTTTACTCGCAGGAATTTTTCTATCAAAAAATGTATTGCCAACACTCGTGCCATCCGAAGTGGCGGTAACAATAATCACGACCGTGCTCGGCATAGGGATGTTTCTCGCCAACTTCCTAGCAACCGTCGTGATTACAGGCGTGACGATATGGTTTGTGATTCAGTTGTATGCCGCGCCGCTCAGGCCACTGCGGCTGAGGTCTGCGTTGCGCTCGTTGAAGAAACGGCTCAAGCCGTTCGCGCTGACGACGATGAGAGTAGTAGTGTTCTCAATACTATTACTTCCACTGCTTATCATTCCGGGCGTGATCTACTTTATCAACGCATCACTCGCGGCCCCTGTGGTAATAATAGAAAACTTAAAAGGGCGAGCGGCGGTGCGGCGCTCAAAGGCTCTGGTAAAGCACGCGCGGGTCACCGTGATTGCGATTCTGGTGCTGCAATGGGCGATTCCCGCTCTCATGAGCTCGATAGTGCTTAGGGCATTGGGAATGAATCCTCAAGCAGAGGCTGGTGTAGGATTCTCGCTAAGATTCAACGAATGGATAGGCACGCTGCTCAACGTCATTTTTATTCCGCTGGTGGCTATGTTGACCGCGCTGCTGTATCTGAAGGTTCGCCAGCTCAGCGGCGAACGCCTCAAAGACATGCTCGATCAATTCGAGCAGGAAGAAGTGCCGCGAAGCAACTGGCAGAAGCGAATGCGAGAACGAATCAGCTCGTCATCGCATTCGACGCGCTCGGCTTGAACTGTCCTGTAGGGGCGAGACTCTGTGCCCGCCCCAGATTGACATTACTTGACTCTGGGGCGGGCACAGAGTCCCGCCCCTACAGACTCACATTCATCTGCAAACAGCTAACAAAAGCGGAGAGACAATAACTTGATATCATCCCGCGAGCCACGCGACCAATCACCGTCAGACACTCTTGATAAAGAAGACGAGCAGCCGCAGCTTGCGCGCCGTCTCGGACTGTTCGATGCGACGATGATTGTGATGGGCGGAATCATCGGGTCAGGCATCTTCATCAACTCTTACGTAGTCGCTCGGCAGGTTTCTTCGCCGCTGCTGGTTTTGGGCGCGTGGGCTGCGGGCGGCCTGATTGCGCTGGCGGGCGCGTTCATCTACGCGGAGCTTTCCGCGCTGCGCCCACGAGTCGGCGGGCAGTACGCTTACATACGCGAGGCGTTTCATCCGATGCCCGCATTTCTCTACGGCTGGACTTTGCTGCTGGTAACGCAGACAGGCGGGATGGCTGCGGTCGCCGTCACATTCGCAAAATACTTTATCGAGCTTGCGCGCTTGCCCAATTCGGATTGGACGAGCGCAGCCGTAGCAAGCCTCGTGCTTGCGCTGCTCACAATAATCAATTGTCTCGGCGTGCGCGCAGGTTCGAGCGTGCAAAGCTCGCTGATGGTGTTGAAGATCGTAGCCATTGTCGCGCTGATCGCGTGCGGGCTGTTCATCGCAGGTCACAGCAGCGGGTCGCCTGTCATCAACCGTGCGGACGATTGGCAGCCGTCACCTGAATACTTGTCACCGACTAGCAACTGGCAATTGATAACCGCATTCGGCGCGGCGCTCGTGCCCGTGCTGTTCGCGTATGGCGGATGGCAAACATCCTGTTTCGTCGCGGGCGAAGTGCGCGAGCCGCGAAAGAATTTGCCGCGCGGCCTGTTGATCGGAGTGATGAGCGTGATCGCCATTTACCTGACGGTCAACTACGTTTATGTCAGCGTGCTCGGCGTTGAGGGTCTAGCGCAAACGAAGACGCCCGCGACTGAAGTGATGGGGCTGGCGCTCGGCGAAAAAGGCAAAGCGATAATCGCGATTGGAATAACCATTTCTACGCTCGGCTTTTTGAGTCAAGGTATGTTGACAGCGCCGCGCGTTTACTTTGCGATGGCCGATGACGGCTTATTTTTCAAAAGCGTCGCGTGGCTCCATCCGTCTACGCGCGTGCCCGTAGTAGCGATTTGTTTGCAAGGCGTGCTTGCAATCGTCATCGCGCTGTCGGGCCGTTACGATCAGATACTCAACTACGTCGTGTCGGTGGATTCGATATTCTTCGGATTGACCGCGGCCTGTATATTCGTGCTTCGTCGCAGAGCGAAGAATTCCGGCGAAACAAAATTTCGAGTGCCAGGCCATCCTATAACGACGCTTCTATTCATCATAGTTGAATGGTTGGTGGGATTAAACACAATATACAAATATCCCGAAAACAGCGCGGTTGGATTGCTGATACTGCTGATGGGAATTCCTGTCTATTTCTTCTGGCGACAAACAAGCAAACGATGAGCGATAAACAAAAAGTCACAAGTTCCCAGTACATGCAGTGGGCAAAGACGCTCTCAGGAGCGCGATTCACTTTGGCCACGAGCGGGCTTATTCACTATCCGCTGAACGAGCTTCCCGTAACGCTCGAAGACATCGAGTTGAGCGGGCCAAGCTGGTACGGCTACGAACCATTGCAGCAGGCGCTCGCTCGAAAGTGCGAGGCTGATCCCGAATGCATCGTGCACGCGACAGGGACTTCGATGGCGAACCATCTGGCGATGGCCGCAATCATCGAATCGGGCGATGAAGTAGTGATCGAACAACCTGCCTATGACCCGTTAATCGCGGTTGCGCGTTATCTCGGAGCAAGCGTCAAGCGATTTACAAGAACGTTTGAAGAAGGCTTTCGCATAAACGTTCAAGAGATAGAAAGAGCAGTATCCCCGCGCACGCGGCTCATCGTGATTACCAACATGCATAATCCGACGGGGGCATTGACGGACACTGACACGCTCAAGCAAATAGGCGAGATTGCGCGAAGCTGCGGCGCGCGAGTCCTGGTTGATGAAGTCTACCTGGAAACGATGTTCGATCATGCGCGCCCTTATGCTTTTCATCTCGGAAAAGAGTTCATCACCACGAGCAGTTTGACGAAAGCTTATGGCTTGAGCGGATTGAGATGCGGATGGGCGCTGGCCGAAGCTGCGCTTGCGGAAAAGATGTGGCGATTGAACGACCTGTTCGGCGTGATACCTGCTCATCCGACCGAGCGATTGAGCGTCATCGCGCTTGCGAACCTTGAACGAATCGCTGCGAGGGCAAAAAGTCTTCTCGAAACGAATCGCCCTTTGCTCAATCGCTTTCTCGACTCGCGCGACGATATTGAAGCAGTGAGACCTCAGTTCGGCACCGTCGTATCTCCGCGTATAAAACGCGGCAGTGTTGAGGCGCTCTGCGAGTTGCTGCGCGAAAAATACGAGACGACAATCGTGCCCGGTCATTTCTTCGAGATGCCAGAGCATTTTCGCATCGGGATTGGTTGCGATTCAGAGATGCTGGCGGCAGGGCTTGAGCGATTGGGCGCGGCGCTCGACGAACAGAAAAAGACTGCTGCTAATATCTAGAGCGGTTTGCAAATGGATGTACGGTTCACCGCAGAGACGCGGAAGAGAATGATGAAGTATGAACGATGAACGATGAATTAAAGAATTTCTCTTCCGTTCATCATTCATCATTCCGCATTCATCGTTTTCTTCTGCGTCTCTGCGGTGAACCCTCTTGCATTACCTTACATTCAATAGAAATCCGCTCTAAGAGCGTGTTTTAGCAGTCCCGTCAGGGACGACCTGTCTATAGTTAAAGTATGCTGAATATTTACTGTAGCTCCGTAGGAGCGACCTGTGAATCAATAGGTCGCTCCTACGGAGCTACAAAAATATTTGCTATTGCTAGTTCTATAGACAGGTCGCTCCTACGGAGCTTCTTTCTAAAAACATCTAAACTTCATCTGTCGCTGGTCGTCGTGTGCCGTCTCGCACTTTGTCTTTATCGCGCGCTATCGGGTCATCTTCCTCATCATCGACCGCGAGCAGTTCATCACCTGTTTCTGCGCTGACCTGTTCGGCCAGCACAGTATCGGCGGCGTCGGCGATTCGCTCTTCAAGTATCGGGCTTGGTGTTTCGTGCGGTTCGAGGTCTCCCGCGTGATAAAAGTGCGATGCTTTGTAAAGCTCTCTGAAGAATTTGATGAAGACTTTCGCCACGGCTATCGTCGGCACGGCGAGTATGATTCCAAGAAGCCCGAACAACTTGCCGCCTATCAACAATCCCAGAAAGACGGCCATCGGGTGCAGGCTCAATCGCCCGCCGAGAATTCGCGGAGTCAAAAAATAGCCTTCGACGCTTTGCACTGTGACGAACACGCCGACTACTCCTAAGACTCTCCAAAGCCCTCCGCCATCGGCAAGCGTGAAGCCTGTCGCCAGCACTAAACCTGAGATCGTACCGACATAAGGTATTGCGTTCAGGAAACCCGCGAGCGCGGCAATGCCAGCCCACGCAGGGACTCCCAGCGCGAGGAATCCGGCGGCGTACATCGCGCCCATTATTCCGCCGATCAGGAGTTGGCCGCGCACGTATGAGGCAAGTATTCGCCCGACTTCGTCAAAGAGACGGCTGAACGGGTCGCGGAATCGCGGCGGAATTATGTCTTCGAGCGAATCCCGCCACGTGCGGAAATCTACGAGTATGTAATAGACGAAAAAAGGAACCAGAAACAGATCGAACAGAGTGCCTGCCGCTGAAAGAAACTCCGACAAACCTCCGCCAAACAAAACTCTTGCAATCCATGTGCTCGGTTCACCGACCACCGATTTAGGGTCGCCGATAAACTGTTCGATCTTTTCCCCGGCCATGCGGTCAAGCACAGGAGAGTAACGCTTGAGCGCGACGCGCTGTCGCCTCGCATTATCCGGCGTCATGTAAGACAGAACTTTCTGGCTCGCTGAGATGCTTTGGTCCACGAGTTCGGGTATGACAAACGTGAGAAATCCCATCACCGCCAGCGTCACTATGACCAGCGCAGCGGCAGCCGAAATGGCGCGCGATATGCCGCGCTTTTCAAAAAAAGAGACGAACGGATTCAGAATGTAAGCCATAGCAAACGACGCGAGCACAGGTACGATGGCGACTCTGCCGACCTTGTAGATAAGGTAGAGTACGAGAACAAAAAAAATTGCTGCGGGAACCCATCGCAGCCACCAGAAAGGAGAACGCTGCGGCGGCGTTTGCGGCGAAACCAGCGGCGCGGTTGTGCGTTTTGGATCGAACATTATTCTCTTTTAAGCGGTCGTCCCATCAATTCGTTCGCCGCTTCGAGCGCGGGCTTGTCTTCGTAAAGCAATGCGTGGATGCTTGCGGTAATCGGCATTTCAATATTCAAACGGAGGCCCAGTTCATAAATCGCGCGCGTCGTCTTTACGCCTTCTGCGACTTCGCGCATCTCGCCGAGTATGTCTGCGAGTTTGCGCCCTCGCCCAAGTTCAACGCCTACGTAGCGATTGCGCGAAAGCTCGCCCGTGCAGGTCAGCACCAGGTCGCCGAGTCCTGCTAGTCCTGCCATCGTCTCTCGGCGCGCGCCTTGAGCCAGAGCCAGCCTCGTCATTTCAGCAAGCCCGCGCGTGATGATGGCGGCCACCGCGTTCGTTCCGAATCCTAAGCCTCGGACTACGCCCGACGCTATAGCGACAACGTTTTTGACTGCGCCGCCAAGCTCTACGCCGACCACATCGTCATTAGTGTATACGCGGAACACGCTTGAGCTTAACTGCTTTTGCACTTCTTCGCTCAAGCTGAGGTCGCGGCTTGCGGCTACAATCGCCGTGGGGTCTCCCGTCGCAACTTCGCGCGCAAAGCTCGGCCCTGACAGGACAACGAATCGCGGCTCGAAGCTCTCTCGCAAAACGTCTGCGGTTACTTCCTCCATTCGCATCAGCGTTTTGTTTTCGACTCCCTTCGTCGCGCTCACAAGAATCATTTCGCCGTTCAAGAATGGGAGCATTCGCTCAGTCATCTCGCGGAAGGCATGCGAAGGCACGACGATCAAAACAGAGCTTGACTGGTTGAGCGCTTCTTCGAGCGAAGCAGTGGCGCGAATGTTTCGTGGAAGCTCAACGTCTGACAGGTAGAATGGATTTTTGCGCTCGGCTCGGATGAGGTTTGCTATTTCAGGTTCGCGCGCCCATAAAGTCACTTCGTGACGATTGCGAGCGGCTGCCAAAGCCAGCGCCGTTCCCCAACTGCCCGCGCCGATGACTGCAATTCGTTTGCTTTCAGCTTCGCCCGACATCAGTTTTCGCCTCTGGTTACAGTCGCGCCACTTGAATTGATTCTCGCGCCGAATTTGTTTTCGTTGCCGCGCAAGAGGCGGCTGATGTTTTCACGGTGCTTTGCGACTATCAAAGCGCATCCTACCAGCGCGACTATCAAAAGCGCTTTCAGATGCGCGTGCTGCGGGCTGTCGGGCAGCAACACGCCATAATAAAGCCAAGTCCACAGCGGCACGGCTGCCGTCGCTATGATCGAGCCGAGCGATACATATCGCGTGAAGTAAACGATGACTGCCCACAACACCAAAGTAGTCAGCACGGCGTAAGGCGCGAGCGCAAGGTACACGCCCACTCCTGTTGCGACTCCCTTCCCTCCTCGAAACTTGAGAAAGACGGGCAGTATGTGTCCCACGATAGCGGCGACAGCCGCCGCGCCTATCCAGAAATAGTCTTCCGATTCGACCTGCCGCATCAATGCCACTGCCGCGAATCCTTTAGCTACATCGAAGGTATAAGTCAATAATCCGGCTTTCATGCCAGCGCGGCGTGTGACGTTGGTTGCGCCGATTCCGCCTGAGCCTATGCGGCGCACATCCTCGCCCGATGTGAAAACGTATTTGACGAGGAGGAACCCGAACGGTATCGAGCCGAGGAGGTATGCGATTAGAACGAAGATGATTCTAAGAAGCATAGTCTCAAGTCCTCGCTTTCCACTAGAAGGCAGCCGATTTCAGCCGTGAGAATATAGCAGAGCCGTATGGCGCAAGGCAAAACGCAAGTTACTGCAATCATTTGCTTGATTCCAAAGTTCTTTGGGATTAGAATGGTGACGAAGTGGACGAGCACGGGGCGGGGTCGCTTAGTAGCACTTAAAGAATCATTCCAGTTAGCTTCGGTATTAGTTAGTTAAAACAGATTTGAAGGGCGACAGCGCATGCCGCCTGATGCCTGGTGAGTTCTCAGAAGTCGTGACCGGGCAATCCGGTCCGGATATACCGGGGGGCAATTGCCATGAAAAAAAGTTTCGCGTGCGCCTTCCTAACAGCGCTTTTGCTTGTTGCTATCTCTCCGCTCAATCGCGTAACGGCACAACAAGAGAGCAAATCCGCAACCCAGACTCCGAGCGCCGAAGTCGGAAAACCCGATCAAGCTCCTTCGCCAGCTCCGGCCAAAGCCAGCACTGATGATAAGGCAACCACAGCCAAACCCGCCGATTTCAAACACCACGCCGACACAGGGAAATGGGCAAATAGTTCTCGGCGTGGGCGTGGTCAACGTAATCATCAGCGTGACCGACCCTTACGGCAGATTCGTAACGGGCTTGAGCAAAGATCATTTCGACATTTTCGACGACAAGGTAAAACAGCAGATCGCGCACTTCACGGACGAGGATTCGCCTGTTTCGCTCGGCATCGTCTATGACGTATCGGGCTCCATGAAAGAGCGCATTATGAGATCAATCAAAGCGCTCAGGCGATTCATCGAAACATCGCACGACGACGATGATTTCTTTTTGATCGGGTTTAATGACCGGGCCAAGCTCATACAGGATTTCACCACGTCGGGCGACCAGGTAGTCGGCCATCTTATGTTCGTCAATCCGAAAGGCTCGACCGCGCTTTACGACGCGTCTTACCTTGCGGTCGAAAAAGTCCAGCAAGGGCGGCATACAAAGAAAGCCCTGCTCATCATTTCTGATGGGCAAGACAACAACAGCCGTTACACATACAAAGAGCTTCGCAATCGGGTCAAGGAAGCCGATGTTCAAATCTATGCGATAGGCATAACCGACCCGGCCTCCGACACGCTTGCGGGTTTCGGGCGCGGCGTGCTTGAAGAGATCACGCGAATGACCGGAGGGCGCGCGTTCTTCCCGAACGCCTACAACGAGCCAGAGCTTGTCGAAATCTGCACACGCATAGCTCTCGAACTTCGCCATCAATATTCGGTGGGATTCTATCCGACCGACATGACGAGCGAAGCCAAATGGCACAAGGTACAGGTCAAGGTCAATCCACCCAAGGGGCTTGGCCGACTGTCGCTTACGTATAAAGACGGCTATCAGTCGTTTAAGAAGTGATCCCAAGCCTTAAGCTACGGAATAAAAAAACTCAACGATTGCCCTCGCCAAAACGGGTGCAAAATACCCACCCCGCTTACGTTCTTTCGGCAACGGATGGCGCGTGCCCGTGCATCACAGACTTTGAGATAGGGGCGCACATCAACCCGGTTTCCAAAAATCTCGTTGCGGAGTAGAATTTCTTTATGAAATTTTCAAGTTACAAAATGCTCGCCGTTGCGTTTGCGGTCTTAGCCGTGAGTCTTTTGACCAACATCTTTGCTGTCAATTCATCTGCTGACAACCAGACTCAGAGCAGGCCGCAGCTTCCAAAGCCGAAACATCAAGAGCCGAAGGAGCAAGAACCACAAGACGACCCGGGCGGCTCTATAAAGCTAGGCACTGCGCTGGTGGTTCTCGACGTAACCGTTGTTGATCAATCGAACAACCCTGTGATGGACATGGCTCAAGCCAATTTCCAGATCTTTGAAGACAAGGTTCAACAGGAGATCAAATTCTTCACCCGCGAGCAGGTTCCCGTGTCGCTTGTCTTCACGATTGATACATCAGGCTCTATGCGCTCGAAGCTCGATACGGTCATCAAAGCCTCTTCGAACCTGGTGAAGGAAAGCAAGGCCGGAGACGAGATGGCTATCATAGAATTCAAAGAGCAGCCGGAACTTCTCGAAGAATTCACAGGCGACACGCAGGACGTGATTGACACGCTTCAAAGTCTTGTCGCTTCACGCCAGACGGCCATGCTCGACGCTCTCTACATCGGCGCTGAGTATGCTAACAAAGAAGCAAAGAATCGCCGCAAGGCTGTGATCCTCGTGACTGATGGATTGGATAAAGACAGCTATTACAAATTCAACGAAGTCGTTGAGCATTTGCGCGAAGCAGATGTGCAGGTCTACCTGATCGGTTTCACGAATGATCTGGATAAAGATAGCAGCCTGTTCACGAAAAGCCCGAAGACGAAAGCCGAAGCCTTGCTCACAAAGCTTGCGGAAGAGACGGGAGGGAAAGCTTTCTTCCCGAAAGAACTCTCTGAAACGCACGCGATCGCGCAGCAGATCTCAACCGATCTCAGGACTCAGTATTCAATCGGTTACTACCCGACCAATTCAAAGAAGGACGGCACGTTTCGCTCCGTCAAGGTGCAGGTCAGCGCAGGCAACCGCCGCATAGTCGCCCGCACGCGCAACGGCTACACCGCGCCTCGCGAGGGCGAACAGCAGCACAGCAGCGTCAATAAGTAGAGGTCTGGCAGAAAAACATCAAAGCAAATTCTGACTGCGCGCTCGATTTGAAATAAATCGAGCGCGCAGTTTTTTTGACATGATTTGCCAGCTAGTCGAGGCATATCAAGGGTTGTTAAACTAGCAATGGACGCCTCAGGCGGTTTAGATGAACAAGCTCTTTTTCGCAGTCCTTGGAATCGGCCTCGTACTTTTCGTAGCCAATGACGCTTACGTGACCATCCTGCATTCGCGCGGGCGCAACGGGCCGATCAGCCATGTTCTTTGCAGGACAATCTGGAGACTCGCGCGCTCAACGGCTTCAAAGCTATCCCGCAAGCAACGCCATGTCCGACTAAATTCCATAGGCCCGCTGCTTATGCCGACGCTGATCGGCCTTTATATAACACTGCTCGTTTTTGGGTTTGCTCTCATCTATTACCCTCACATGGCGACGGATTTCCTGAAAGTTCCTGAAGCCGCAAGCCCCCCTTGGATAGAGTCGCTTTATTTCAGCGGCGTGACTTTGACGACCTTGGGCTTCGGCGACATAGCGCCGCGAACGAATGTCATGCGACTGGCTGCCGTCATCGAATCAGGCGCGGGCTTTGGCTTGATCTCGCTTTTCATCACATATCTCGTAGCGGTCTATCGCGCATTGGAGCGCAGGAGAACAGCGGCGCTGGCTTTCTACCATCAAGCGGATGGCAGTGCGGACGTGGTCGAATTTATTGCTAATCATCTGGTCGCCGGAAAGCTGTCGGGCCTGGCTCCGAATCTCCGAGCCGTCGCGCGCGACCTCGAAGAGATGCTTGAATCTCACATCGAGCATCCTATCATTCACTACTTTCATACTGTGGAAGTTTACAAAAGCCTGCCGCGCGTTCTGTTTCTCTCTTTAGAAATCTGCGCCGTGATTCGCTCGTCTCTCGACCGCGATGAATATGCCAACACCTATGAGCGCCCCGAAGTGCGCACACTTGAACTGAGCGCAAGCCACGTGCTTAAAGAGTTAGTCTCTTTGCTCAAATTGAAAAAGAATCCTGCCCGTATCGGCGAGTCACAATTTGACGAGTCTCTACGATTGGAGGCGCGATTCAATCACACGCTTGCAAGTCTCGAAGAAGCGGGCATCAAGACCAACCGCGACCGTGAAGCAGGATTGAAGATTTACAAGGATTGCCGCAGCAAATGGGAGAAATCACTATTCAAGCTCGCCTCGCATCTGGGCTACGATTGGGATGAATTGACAGGAGACAGCTATTTGCTCAATGCTGCCGGGCGTCAAGAGAATCAACTGCGCGTCGAGGTTTTGAAATAAGCCAGGATAAATAGCACGCCGAAAACCAAATCAATAATTCCGGCGGCCAGAATTATTGACGATGTTCGATGCTGAAAAAATAGAATCAAAACTGCGATTGCGAAAGAGAGCTTTTCCAAAATTGCCGGGATCATCATCGCGCGATAACGCACAGGGTCTTTGGAAAGAATCAGGAAAAGCACCTGCCAGGCGACGGCTACACAGATGAACCCGTAATAATATTCAGGGTGCGTGATAGCTGGCGGGAAATCGCGACCCGTCTTCTCTTCCGTGAAGAATTGCGGGACAAGCACGATCAAGCCATAAATGCCTGCTATAAGATAGACCGTTTTTGCCAGTCTCACTGTTAGCGCCACTCGCCCTTCAGATTTCACCCTTCAGATACATTCGTCTGTGTGATTCAGGGAATTTTTCAATCGCATAACGCAGCATTGTTCTCGGCATCGTTTTGTAATGCTCTCTCAAAAAATCTTCTTCGGCAGGCAGGTCGCGTTTGCCGACTTCGCGCAACATCCATCCGACGGCTTTATGAATCAAGTCTTCTTTGTCCGAAAGCAGCAGCTTTGAAATCTTGAGCGTGTCGGCGAACTGATTCTGCCTGATGAACCAGAAAGTTGATATTATGGCGATTCTTCGTTCCCACAAACTGCTTGATCGAGCGAGCGCGTAAAGCGGCTTCCTGCTTTTGTCAATCAAGTAACGCCCGACGATGTAATGTGCCGAAGCGTCAACCAGATCCCAGTTATTTATAAATCGTGTGTTCGCCAGATAGGTCTCATAAATTCTCTTCTTCGTTGTCTCGTCGCCTTTCGAGTAAGCGCGAACCAGTATCAGAAGCGCCAGCATTCTCTCTTCGTGAACAGGAGATTTGAGCAACAGCAAAACATCGTCTGCCGCGAGGGCTTGATGTTCAACCGTCAGTGCTTTCAACTCAGACGCATTCAGTCCGAGGAAGATATCGCCTTCGCCGTACTGGCCCGGCCCCGTCTTGAAATATCGTTGCGACATTTCCGCCCTTTCCCTGCTTCCGAGCCGTCGCATCGCTTTGCGGATTTGGTTTACGGTTTTTTCACTCATCAATGATTCCCATATTTCAGATGCGCGACCTTCGCCTTCCCTTTTGCATAAACGGTGACGACGAATAAATCATCAAAATTCTTTTCATCTATGACCGGAGCTACGTCCCCGCCGAGCATCTTTATCACCTCTGGCACTGTATTGCTGTGGCCGACTACCAATGCCGCATCGCCGGGATGCTCGTAAATTTTCTCGACTATATCTCTGTAAGATTGTTCCGAAATCTCTTTCGGTTTGGCCGGGTTCATTTTAATCGGCAAAGTAATGGCCGTTATGCTCAGATGTTTTGCGAGCGGCTCGGCAGTCTGTTTAGTGCGAAGAAACTGAGATGTGTAAATCGCCTTGATGCCGACCGGTTCCAGAATGCGGGCTAACTCTTGCGCTCGCGTGTTGCCCGATTCGAGCAGAGGCGGGTCTTCGCGCGGCTCGGCAGCTTTTTCTGCGTGACGGACAAGAAAGACCGTAGTTGCTTTGAAGTCGTCTTTAGTCGAAGGCTCATTTGCTTTAATACTGCCAGCGGCAATCAAAAGCAGGATGATGCAAGGCGCGACCAGAAGCCTTAGAACTGCTGGCCGTTTCAAGTTTCGAGCAAACCGGAATGTGTTCATCTCAAAACATCTCCTTAATTTAGTCTGACGATCTAACGATTATGTGAGCTTTGCATTTTACTGTAAATCACGAGGTCGGATGATTGTCTATGATCGAGCGAACACATCGCGCTCTTCGCCGAGGTCGCGGGCGGCGGGCGTGATGAGCGTCTTGTTATTGATGTAAATCTTTTCGCGGGCGTTGATTGCTCGCCTCACGTCCTCTTCGCAAACGAAATCATAGACTTGATGTTTAGTCGCGCCGTTTGTCGAAGCTGCTTGCGGAGGCGCGGGCGGCGCGAGTGGGGCGGGCTGAGGCAGCGGCGGCGAAGATTGCTGTTGAGCCGGTTGAACCTGGCGCTCTGCAAGAAAGCGATCAACCAGCGCCGCAATCGCCGTGCGATCAACTGTCGCAGGAGAAGCGGCGCGGACTGCGGCGCGCTCAGTCCCTGCGGCTTGATTAATAGGTTTCGTCTCGAATGCGATCCGCTTCACATCCATCAAGTGACGCGGCGAGATGTTGTCCGAAGTAACGTTGCCACCCCAAGACCCGCAGCCCAGTGTCATCGAAGGCTCAAGGTCTGTTGTAAATCCTATCGCGCCGTGAGTCGAAGGGCTGTTGACGACAACACGCGATACGGGCATTCGTATGCCGTACTCTTTCGCGGCATCGCGGCTCGCGGTGTGAACCGACGCAGTGTGGCCCATGCCGCCATAGCGGAGAATCTGCGCCGCGCGCTCACATCCTTGTTCCAGGTTGTCAACAACATAGTAAGCCAGTATCGGCGAGAGCTTTTCCATCGAAAGCGGGAAGTCGCGGCCCACGCCCGCAAGCTCGCACATTATCGCGCGCGTGCCTTCGGGTATTTTTATGCCTGCCATCTCGGCTATGACTTTCGTGCTCTTGCCTACTATCTTCGAGTTCAGCGTGTTGGTCGCGGTCGCAACCACGCGCGCCAAAGCTTCCTGATCTTCTTTGCCTAAAAAGTAAGCAGACTCTGCTATGAACCGCTCGCGCACTTGCGAATCAATCGCACGTTCGACCACGACGGCCTGCTCCGAAGAACAGATAGTCCCGTTGTCAAAAGTCTTGCCTGTCAAAATATCTTTCACGGCTTTCGTAACGTTCGCCGTGCGCTCAATCATCGCGGGCACGTTGCCGGGGCCTACGCCAAACGCAGGCTTGCCCGATGAATAAGCGGCGCGCACAAGCCCTATGCCTCCGGTCGCAAGGATCAAAGCCGTTCGCTTGTGCTTCATCAATTCCTGCGTGCCTTCGATAGTGGCGATAGACATGCAGCCGATTGCAGACTGTGGCAGCCCTGCGGCTTCGCCCGCCGCGCGCATGACTCGCGCGACTTCGTTGATACAATTCGTCGCTGACGGGTGCGGGCTGAGGACGACTGAATCGCGCGCTTTTATGGAGATGAGTATTTTGAAGATGGCAGTCGAGGTCGGATTGGTCGAAGGGATGATGGCAGCGACTACACCGCGCGGCGAAGCTACTTCGATGATTGAATCGGTCTGGCGAATGATGCCGACTGTTCGCATGGGCCGAATGAAGTTGTAAATTTGCTCGGCTGAGAAACGATTTTTTGTCGCCTTGTCTGCCGCATTGCCGAAGCCTGTTTCGAGGTGCGCCATCTCGCCGAGACGGTAGCTCTCTTCAAGAGCCGCGCGCGCCATTGCACCGACTATCTCGTCAATCTTTTCCTGCGAGAAGGTCGCAAGTATCTTCTGGGCTTCGTAAGCGCGTTCGACCAGTTCCCGCGCCTGCTGAACTGATTGAGAATCCTTATCGCTGCTCATGATGCTGGTTCCTGTTTATTTCACGCGATCTTTGTTCGGCGTTTGGAGCGAGCGTTTGCCGTCTTCTTGCGAGCCTGCGGATAATTGTTTTGAGTCGCCGCCGCTGATTTGCTGTGTGCTGTTGCCGCTGATGAGACCGCTCGCTTCGAGCACCTGTTCAAGCTCTCGGTGAGGGCGGGGTATGACGTGAACGCTGACCAGTTCTCCGACGCGGCGGGCGGCGGCGGCCCCTGCGTCAGTAGCGGCTTTGACTGCGCCAACATCGCCGCGCACGAATACCGTTACGTAGCCCGCGCCGATATACTCGCGGCCAATCAGTACTACGTTCGCGGCTTTCACCATAGCGTCTGCCGCTTCAACAGCTCCAACAAATCCTTTTGTCTCGATCATTCCGAGCGCTTCCATAGCCATAGAATAGAGTCCTCCGGTTAAGGCAATTAAACTGAGTGTGTGAGCGCGATATTGGGCGAGTATTCATTTGCTCACGGAGAGATTCAAACTAACAAAACCATTAGAGCGCGTCAAGGAGGGCAAAGATCAATACAGATGTTCACCGCAGAGGCGCAGAGGTCGCAGAGATTACGCGGAGGAAAACTCACTGTCATCTCTGCGCTGCCTCTGCGACCTCTGCGCCTCTGCGGTGAACTCTCTGTTTTACTTATTGCTGCTCACTTGCGCGCTCTTCGTCGCGCCTGTGATCTTCGGCAGCACCTCTTTTTCGTAGAAGCGGATGAAGCCTTCCTGATTCGGGCCGATCAGTCAGCTCAGCTTGATGATTGAGCAGTTGCTTGACACTATCAGGGGCTTGCTTATAAGATGAATTTCGATCTGAGTCTCCAATCAATACACTGGCAGGGTTAAGAGAGGGCGCTTCGGCTAATATGCCGACACTGGGCGAAGAACTGAAGCACAGGCGCGAAGAGCGCGACATCACACTCGCTGACATTTCAGAAGCGACTAGGATAGGCACGCGCTTTTTGAAAGCCATCGAGTCGGACAACTTTTCAGTGCTTCCGGGCGGCATATTTACTCGTTCATTCATCCGCGCTTACGCAAAGCAAGTGGGCATGGACGAAGACGAAGCGCTTGCCCTTTACCAGCAACAGACCGCCAGTCCCAGCACAGAGCCGCAGCCTTTACAACAATCGCAAACAGACCAGCGCGCACGGCAAGCCGTATTTGTCGAGCATCCAGTGCGCCAGTCTGCCGAGCCGCGCGCGCGCCGCAGCGAGCCTATGGCGTATCGCGCATCTCCTACTCGCACAAGCTGGCCGACCGTCATCATTGCGGGCGGCATAGCGTTGTTCGTTGTCATAATAGTGCTCGCGCTTGTGAAGCAATTGAATCGCGCCAGCAGCGAAAGCGCTCCGCCATCTACACAGCAAGCGCAAAGTAATACGTCGCCTCAAACGACTCCGCCTGCTGCCACGCAACAAACTCAACCTGCGAGCCAGTCTAACGAAGGACAACCCGCGCCGCCGCCGCAACAGCCTGCAACTGTTGCGCAGGGCGAGCCGCTCGTGGCAAAGGTCGAAGCTACGATTGACAATTGCTCTATTCAATATTGGATAGATGACGCTGCAAAACCGACATCCATTCTGGTCAGGAAAGGCGAGTCGCAAGACCTTCCGCCCGCGCAAACTCAAATCAGGCTGAACATCGGAAACCGTCCCGCGCTAAAACTCAAGATCAACAATCGCGATATAACTTTCCCCGAAGGCACTTTGCTATGGGGGGCTAAAGTGACAATCACGCACGACAACCTCCAAACATTCATCCAATAGGGCAATCTATATCAGGCGCGCAGTTCTTTGCAGCTATTTCTTTGTTGGCCTGCTCTGGTTTTTCCTTTCATAATCCGGCTCGGTGTGTTAAAGCTTAACTTATCCGTTTTGCCGCGACGCCTGAGAGGCTTATGATTCTTTTTGCCAATCTGAGCAGTCTCGAACACTAAAACGATGGATGCATACCGGCAGGTCAATAACCTTTCGCTCATAATTCAGCCAGGCGATAGTTTTTTTCCTATCGTTGATGCGATAGACTCTGCGACTCAAAATATCAAGATGACCATCTTTCGGATGGATGATCCGATTGTGCGCGATGCGATGAGCTATGCGGTTGCGCGCGGCGTCAAAGTGCAGGCGCTCGTCGCCCCGTCGTCAAAGGGCTGGAACAAGCGAAATAAAAAACTTACCGATGATCTTTCAAAACTCGGAATCGAAGTCAGGATGACAAAGTCGCGAAAAGAAAAGATCCAACGTTATCACTACAAGATGATGATGATTGACGACCTGCAATCATTAGTGCTTACGTTCAACCCTACGCAGAAAAACCTGCACTACGCGCGCGACTTCGGCCTGTTGATACGCGATCAGGAAATCACGACCGAGCTTAACCGATTGTTTGAAGCCGATTGGCACGGCAATGTATTCAAGCCGAAAGACCTGCCGCTAGTCATAAGCCCATACAACAGCCGAAAGAAGTTGCTTGAGTTACTTGAGTCAGCCGAGCGATCAATTCGGATACTTGATGCAAAGGTCGAAGATCAACAGGTGATGGGCTTGTTGCTGCGCAAAGCATCAAACGGCTGCGACGTCAGGCTAATCAGTCGCGATACTTTTTATGATCAGGTAGTGCCGAACTTTTCCGTAAAAAAGCTGGCGAGGTACAAGCTCCACGCCAAGTGCGTAATCGTTGACGGCGTCGATTCTTTGTCGGCAGCCAGAATCTTCGCGCGGTCAGTTTAGACCGTCGCCGCGAAGTTGGAATCATAGTCGAAGACGATGCGACATCGCGCAGAATAGAGCGAGTGTTTGACGAAGACTGGGTGAACGCGACTGAAATGGCTGCGGTCATAGAGGCTAACGTAGGATGACTGGATTTTAGATTTTAGATTTTAGATTGCAGAGACTAAAACAAGCGAAGAAGGTCGCGTCCCAGTAATCCAAAATCTAAAATCTAAAATCCAAAATTGTATGACTTGCGTGAAATGTAAGATTAAAATGAATGAGAAGAAGCGCAGTTATCACAAGCAAGCGCAAGTGGGTCTGCCCACAATGCGGCACGGCGCGAATGCAAACGCAAAAGCCGCGACCGCCTCAAGAGCAATCGAGGTGCAGGAGAATGAACAAGACTCGTCTGACAAACTATCGTGCAGGTGATGAAATAAGCTATGCGATGCCATCAGGCATGCTGTACGGCACTGTTACGCGGGTGCTCGGCGAGGGGAATCCAGCGCCGTGGAAATCGAGTTTGAAGATGGCCGCAAGGAAATTAAAAAGATCAGAGATCGTGCGCTCAACCTTCTAAGGCGCGCAAGCGGAGCGAGCGAGGAAGAAGAACGACACTCCGACCGCGAGCGATTGCACGACCCGGATATTGAACGGATACGCCGCAGTGAACAGCGCAAGCACTGATAACAGTACCGGGAGCGATAGCGACCGGGTAACTTAATTTTCAATAACCAGCTCGCTACCGCTCGCCGTACCGTACTAGCGTTCTCACAGGTGCAACGATGAATCCTTTGATAAATAATGCTGTGTTCCATCACATCGAAATTCCTTGCGATGACCTCGAACTGGCCGAGCGATTCTACACCATAGTTCTAGGCGCGCGAGTTTACATGCGCAAAGACGCCAAGCGCCGCGCAGATGTTCCATCCGAAGGAAGCATCACTGATGCCGAAGAACAAGGTTTCGAGATTGACGGCACTTACATGAAAATCGGGGACGGCATCAGAATCGGATTTCTAAAAAGACCGCACGAGCATAAGCAACAGGAGATAGATCACCTCGCGTTCACGATTGACGACGATCTGGAAGCGCTATGGCGGCGGCTCACGGAAGTCAGCGTCGAAGTCATTGATTACAACTCTAACCGCATGGTCATCTGCGATCCATTCGGAATGATGCTGGAGCTATGGCCGCGCTCGGTTTTGCAGAAGGCGGGGCTTGTTTGATGCGGTTAGCCGAATATTCGAGAAAGCCACTTCATCAACGTGCTTGCCTCGAAAGGCTCAGGCTGAAATAACAGCACATATAGAATGCGCGCGACGCCAAACACTATGAATGCAAATGTGAAAGCTCGCACGAGCCGGAAACGTTCAACAAATTGATCGAATGCAAACACAAATTTGTTCCCGTTCAACAACACCATCACTGATCTTATCCAGACAAAAATAAAAAGCAGAAACAGCGGCAAGCCCAGCAGGTTATAGCTCGCGCTACTTGCGAAATCGCCTTTGCCAATCGCGCAGAACGAATGGGTCAGTCCGCAGCCGGGACACGGCAGCCCTGTAAAATTCTTAAAACCGCAGACGGTGAAGTAATCTCCGCCGGGTGGAGCAAACAACACACTGACAGCGAAGACTCCGGACAATACAACCAGAGCAAACAGCGCGAGCTTCTTCGAGGGCCGGAAAGCTTCAGCCCATTCAACCGGCTCGCTTCTCTGCTCTATTGTCCCGGCATTCATGCTCATCGGTTACTCTATGCTATACAAAGCGCGGTGCGGCGCGTAGGGCGAGCCTGCGATGAAATCATCAATCAATTTCACAAACTGATTTGGGTATTCGAGCATCGGCAGGAAGCCGCAGCCGCGCAGAGTGGCTAGCTTGCCTGTTCGCGCGATTGAAAACAACCTGCGCGCTTCGGCTGTCCCTTTCTTGTCTTTTTCGCCGCAAACGAAAAGAAGAGGCGAGCGGGTCTGCTCAATCACTCGATCAAGCAACGCCGCAGATTCCGGTGAAGACGCGGAAAGCGCCGTCTCGTAAGCCGCGCGCGGGCTGAGATCGGCGAAGTCGTTGAACAAGCGGTCGCGGAAAGGCTGCGGCGCACGGCGAAACCTGCGAGCCACGAGATTGCGAATCAGCGGATAAGCCGCTAGCTCGCGCAGAGCAAGCGACGCGGGTGTAAAGACCGCAAGATTTTTGACAACGTCCTTCGACATCCCTGCGCGCGGGCTGACGACGACCATCGAGCGCAAGTCCTGCGGATGAACATCGGCGCACGCGGCGACAATCAGCGATCCGGCTTCGTGGCCTATCATCACAGCGTCGAACATTCCTGCTTCTTCAAGCAAAAGATGCAAGTCTTCTGCATGATCTTCGATGGCGAACCTCGCATCCATCGAACACGGCTGCGAGCGCGCTATGCCGCGCGAGTCGTAGATCAAGCAACGATATTTGTGCTGAAGCGCAGCAACAGCCGGACGCCAGCACTCGCACGACATTGCCCACCCGCTCGCGAAGACGAGCGGCGGCCCTTCGCCTGAGACTTCAAAATAAAGTGGCCCGCTATGGGTGTTCAGAATCATAGGTTCGCAACTTGATTCTGCATTTCTGCTGACCAGTTTGCAACACTCGCAGTAGAGCTTCTTGACAGGCCGAAAGCTGCGCCGCTAAGATTCGCCTTTGTCTTTAAGAGCAGATTCGTGTCATGCAGTCACTCGACGAAGAATTCATGCGGCAAGCGATTGCCGAAGCAGAGGCCGCGCGCGAAGACGGCGAAGTGCCAATCGGCGCAATCATCGTTATTGACGGCGAGGTGAAAGGGCGAGGGCGAAACGCTGTCATCCGTGCGAGCGACCCTACGGCGCACGCCGAGATCGTCGCTTTGAGAGATGCCGCCCGGTTGATTGAAAATTACAGGCTCGCGGGCGCGACACTGTATTCGACCATCGAGCCGTGCGCGATGTGCGCGGGCGCAATTGTTCACGCTCGCATCGCGCGGCTCGTATACGGGGCGCGCGACGAAAAAGCAGGTGCAGTTGATACGCATTTTGGCATTTGTGCGACAGATTTTTTGAATCATCGAGTGACGGTTGAAGGCGGCATCCTTGAGACTGAGTGCCGCGAGATGATACAATCCTTTTTTCGTCGAAAGCGAAAAGTGAACAGCCATGCGGAGAGGTGCGAGAGTGGCTGAATCGGGCGGTCTCGAAAACCGTTGTGCTCGCAAGGGCACCGTGGGTTCGAATCCCACCCTCTCCGCCACTCTTTGAACGATGAACTATGAATGATGAATGATGAACCGGCTGATATTAATTCATCGTTCATCATTCATAGTTCATCATTGCTTTTGGAGAGGTGCAGGAGTGGCTGAACTGGCAGCACTGGAAATGCTGTGTACGGGAAACTGTACCGTGGGTTCGAATCCCACCCTCTCCGCCACGAAACGAATGATGAACTATGAACTCAGCTATCTAATTCATCGTTCATCATTTATAGTTCATCGTTTCTTTTATCAGGCTCCGGAAGTCGTGCAATCACGCGGCTGCGAATCCCGCCAGGCCGGGAACGGAGCAACGGTAGTAGCTCGCGGATGTGCCGCGGCCTCTCCGGAGCCTGACCAGCTTTCGCGCTCTCGCCCATCGCGCCGCAAATAACGAAGCGCGTTTCCCATTCATCTTGCAACCCGTTTGGCTACGGCTTAGACTAAAAATTAGATGTCTGAATCACAAGTCATAGCAAGAAAGTTCCGCCCCAAAACATTCGACGAGATTGTGGGCCAGGAAGCAATCACTCGCACTCTCAGCAATGCTTTGACCAGTGACCGACTTCATCACGCCTATTTGTTCACAGGCGCGCGCGGCGTCGGCAAGACCACGACCGCGCGCATATTCGCCAAAGCCCTCAACTGCGTGAAAGGCATAACGACCGAGCCGTGCGGCGTGTGCGCTTCGTGCAAAGAGATAGCTACGTCGTCTTCGATGGATGTGCTTGAAATTGATGCCGCGTCGAACACAGGCGTAGACAATGTGCGCGAAGTCATCATCAATTCAATCTCGATTGCGCCCGCGCGCGACCGGCACAAAATATTTATCATTGACGAAGTTCACATGCTCTCGACGCAGGCTTTCAACGCGCTGCTCAAAACGCTCGAAGAGCCGCCGCCGCGTGTGGTCTTCATCATGGCGACGACCGAGTTGCAGAAAGTGCCTGAGACGATTCTGTCGCGCTGCCAGGTATTCGAGTTCCGCACTATCACGTTGAAGAAGATTGTCGGCCAGCTTCGCCACATCGCAGATAATCTCGGAGTCAAGGTCAGCGACTCTGCGCTTCTGGCTGTAGCGCGAGCGGGCGAAGGCTCTATGCGCGACGCCGAGTCCGCGCTCGATCAAGTCATAAGCTTTGCGGGGCTGGAAGTGACGGACGAAGACGTGTCTACGGCGCTCGGGCTTGTTGACATTGAAACTCTCAATCAAACGATTCGCGCGATTGCGGAACAAAGCCCGGAGCGAATCTTTCGCATCGTTGATGAAGTAGTCTCGCGCGGTTACGACCTGAGAAATTTCTGCCGCGAGATGATCGTCCACTTGCGCTCGCTTCTGGTAGTCAAGATAGCAGGCTTCGACGCAGAGCTTGTGCAGATGCCGCAGAGCGAAGGCGAACAGCTTACACAACTCGCCGATCAGTTTTCAGAACAAGATCTGATTCGTTTCTTTTCAATCCTGACCAAAACGGAGCAGGACATTCGCACTTCATCGCAGCCGCGCTTTCAACTCGAAATTGGGCTGATGAAGCTTGTGCAAGCGCGCAAGCTTTACCCGCTGGAAGACGCTTTGAGCCGCATCATTGAGCTTCAATCTTTGATGGGCGGCGTAGGTGTCTCTTCATCCGCCGGCAACGCTTCACCTGTGCAGCCGTCGCGCTCGACAGGCAGTGCGGCAACTCGCCCGGCTCAACGGCAGGAGACTGTAGAAAGTCCGCGCTCTTTTAAAACAACCAAGCCGCATGCGGAAGAATCTCCCGCACCTACTGCGAGCAGCGTACAACAGGCGGAATCGGCTCCCAGAGCCACTTCCAAGGTACTCGCTGCCAGCGAGCCGCCCTTGCCGCCTGAGCCGCCATCTCTGCCGGATGATCCGTATCCTTACGAGCCTGAATTGCCGAAGAGAAGCGCGCAGTCAACCGCGATGATCGGGGAGGAAGGCGATGAGGCAATCAGCAAAATCATTGCTGCGTTATGGAGCAAGAATCAAATGCTGGTGGCAGACGCGCTCGGAAAAGCGGATGTCAAGATTGTTGGCAACAACCTTCGCATAATATTGGCAACGGATAATGCCAGAGACAAAACGCTATTCGACAAGCGAGATAAACGGCAGGCCATTGAAGAAACAGTGCGCGAAGTGCTAGGGCGAAAACTGACGCTGTCGGTCTCTGTCGGCGGACAGCCTCAAGTAGAGGACAGCCCTAAACGCAAAGAAGCTGCGCCCAGCAAAGCGCAGGAGGCGGATAGTTCAAAGGTTCAGGCGCTCGCAGACAGGTTTCAAGGCAAAGTCGAGATCGTCAAGCCTGAGCAATGAATGGCAACTCGAAATCGAAGGACGCTAAACCGATAACGGAATAATTTCAGGAGGCAATAGCAGGATGAAGTTACCAGGTGGATTCGATATACAACAGATGATGGAGCAGGCCAAGCAGATGCAGGAAGACATGCAACGCGAGATGCAAAAGATACGCGTCACGGCCAGCGCGGGCGGCGGAGTCATCAACGTTGCAATGAACGGCGCAAAAGAATTGCTCGAACTCAAAATTGATCCCGAGGCGGTCAAGAGCGGCGATGTCGAAATGCTTCAGGATTTGATCATTGCAGCCGTGAACGAAGCATCGCGAAAAGCTGACGAAGCGATGAAGGGCCAGTTAGGCAGTAAGCTCGGCGGCATGGGCTTGCCTGACGGGATGTTTTAATCAAATGCGCCCGAACCTCTAATCAAGAGAATCAAGGGCAGCGTCCATTCAGTTCTCGGAGTTTGAAGTCAACTCACCGCAGAGACGCAGTGGACGCAGAGGCGGCGCAGAGGTTATCAATTCTCTGCGTAATCTCTGTGTCCTGCGGCGTCTCTGCGGTGAATCTGCTATAATTCAATTGAGAAACCCCTGAACAATCACTCAAGAAAGGTTGCTCAACGCGCACGTTGAGCATTCAAATAAATGCTCGATTACGCTGAACCCGTAACAAAACTCATTGACGAGCTGAAGCGATTGCCGGGAATCGGACACAAATCGGCGCAGCGACTCGCTTTTTACATCCTGCGCGCAGGCCGCGAAGATGCTGACCGATTGATTGAAGCCATCATCGAAGTAAAAGAGAAAATCATCCTTTGCTCTACGTGCAACAACACAACGGACGTTGACCCGTGCCGTTTCTGTTCAAGCCCTACGCGCGATAAGCGAATGCTGCTCGTAGTCGAAGAGCCATACAATCTGGTCACGATTGAAAAGACGCGCGAGTACAAAGGGCTTTATCACGTGTTGCACGGCGCGCTTTCGCCTATTCGGGGAATCGGGCCGGACGAGCTGAAGATTAAAAACTTGCTCGAAAGGTTGCGAACGACTGAAGTCGAAGAGATCATCCTTGCTACGAATCCCAACACCGAAGGCGAAGCGACCGCAAATTATTTATCAAAACTGATAAAGCCTTTCGGCATTCGCATCACGCGAATAGCGATGGGAGTCCCCGTAGGCTCTGACCTCGAATACGCCGACGAGGTGACGATGCACAAGGCGCTTTCTAACCGCCACGAGATGTAGTCACCTGATGTTAAAAAAAATATTCTTATGCTGATTCGCCAGGCCATAGCTGATGACATTCCCGCGCTCAAAGAACTAATCCCGCAATCTGTTCGTCTTCTGAGCGCAAACTATTACACAGCCGAACAGATTGAGAGCGCGTTGATAAACATCTTCGGCGTTGACACTCAACTCATCAAAGACGGCACGTATTACGTCGCTGAGATAGAAGGCGAAATAGTCGGCTGCGGCGGGTGGAGCAAGCGTCGCACGTTATACGGGGGAGATCAGGCGAAAGCAGAGGTTGATTCGCTGCTCGATCCTGTGATTGATGCCGCGCGAATACGCGCTTTTTTCGTTCACCCGGATCACAAGAGAAAAGGAATCGGAAGCCGCGTTATACGAATCTGCGAGGAAGCTGCGCGAGAGGCGGGGTTTACTACGCTTGAACTGGTTGCAACATTGCCGGGTGAGCCATTATACAAAGCATTCGGATACGATGTGGCTGAAAGATTTGAAACAGTTTTGCCTGACGGAATAGCTCTGCCGTTAGCGCGAATGACGAAGCAAATCACAAAGCAACGGCTGACGACCTAATACGTATTATCCCCTTTGAGCATGACCGGCACGGTCTTTAGCATGATTTTCAAATCCAGCCAGGGCGACCAGTTTTCTATGTAAAAAACATCGAGCCGCACCATGTCTTCAAAGTGAAGGCGGTTGCGACCGCTCACTTGCCACAGTCCCGTAATGCCGGGTTTGACGTGGAATCGCGTCCTGTGCCAGTCCTTGTAATGACGCACTTCGTAAGGGATGGGCGGGCGGGGGCCGACTATGCTCATCTGCCCCGTCAACACGTTGAGTATCTGCGGCAACTCGTCAAACGAGTATCGCCGCATCCAGCCTCCGATCTTCGTCAGTCGCGGATCATCTTTCAGCTTGCCGTATATCGGCTCATCTGATGTCCCCTGGTTCGCGTCTTCGCCGTTGATGGTTCGCGCCATCAATTCGCGATGCGCTTGATCATCCACTCCGTTTTTCATCGAGCGGAATTTGATCATCAGAAACACCTTGCCATCCATCCCGACTCTTTCCTGCTTGAGAAAAACAGGGCCTTTGCTTTCGAGCTTTATCATGATCGCCAGCGCTATCCAGAAAGGCCACGTGATCAAAAGAAGCGCGAGCGACGACATCACATCCAGGCTCCGTTTCAGAGCGCGCTGCGGCCCTCTGAGCGGCTCTTCGTAGAGCTTTATCATCGGCACAGAGCCGATGGTGTCTATCTCTGTCTTGCCCGGCAGGCAATCAAACAGGTTTGGGATGACGCGATACTTGATGTGATGGTTGCGTCCACACTCCATCAACACCTGAAACATCTTTCGCGGGTTGATGCGCGTGTCAGTTATCAGCACTTCTTCAACGCCATATTTTTTGACGAGTCCCGGCAGGTCATCGAATACGCCCAGCATCCTCACGCCGGAGCCGCGAACTTTCGAGGCGTCTTCGTTGCTGCGCGCAGTGACCGCGCCGACAAGCTTGTAGCCCAACCTGGGCTTCTCAGATATTTCAGAGATGCAGACCTGCGCCATCTCTCCGCAGCCTACGACTATCGTCGGAATCAAGTTGCTCTCGCTCGAACGCGCGAGAATCTGTATCACGCGCACGATTGATCTGGTCGCCCAGAAAGCGCCCATCGAGAGAAGCCAGTCATAGACGAAGACAAGTCTCGAATAAGTGAAATCGAGCAGGATCAGTCGCCCATCGTGAAATGCAAAGCCCTGCCGGAATAGAAAAGCGATCAATACCATGACCAGAAACGCAAGGGTCGAAGCGTTGAAGACTTTTATGAAATCGCCTGAGAATGAAAACTCGCCTCGCAGTTTGTATAGTCCGTAACGGCGAAGCGCGTATATTTTCACGAAGGGGATGAAGAGCATTATCGTGAAATAAGGCTCGAAGGCATCCCAAATGCCGACCGGCCAGAAAGACTTTCTGGGCCTCCAGGTAAATATCTGCGTGTCGTGGTGAAGTTTGTAGGAAAGCATGAAGGCCGACACCGATATGATTAGATCAATCAGGACGAGCGAGGCGACCGGCACCATTGACAGCATCAGGCTTCGCCTGCGCGGGCGAGCATTGATTGCTTGTTCGGATACTGCGAATGCGCGTTCAGACATTATTAGTTACACGCGTTCTTGAAAGATATATGCTCAGGGCATAAAGCATCCACGCTTGCGCCCATCTGATGTGAGGAGTTCTTATCGTGTAAAAGCGATGCCGCTGGAAGTAAAAGAAACCCGCGCGGTCTTGAAGATTTTTGATGGCCCATTCGACTGCTTTATTTGCCATCTTATCGGCGTTAGACACGAGATCGGTCATCTCATTAAAAGTTATAACAGCTTGCGCTGCGCTGTGCACATCAATCGGATATAGTTTGTCATGATAGTAGCTCGGAGTCCCGTCCGCAAGAAAGAATCGTCGCTCATAAAACTCGTGCGCGGCTTTGAGTCGAGCCGTCCAGTCTTCTCTGCCGAGATGTTTGATTATCTGTCTGAGCGAAACGATCATAAATCCCGTATGAAAACTGTCAATCCACGCCTGCGAACTGGCTTCACCATAAAACCACGAACCGTCGTCTCGCTGCCGGGCAAGCGTGTAGATAGTGGCGTGCTCTGCGGCCTCGCGATACTCAGCGTTCCCGATTAAGGCGTAAACGCGCGCGAGCAATTCGGCTGCGAGCAGATTTATGTTATGCACACGCGACTGATCGAGCGGCGTGTAGCCGAACGAAAAGCCTTCGCTCGTCTGCGTGCGATGGATTCGATCAAGCAGAAAACGACAACTGCTCACTGCGGTTTCAAGCGCAGAACGACTGCCCGTCTTCTCGTGCCAATCCAAAAAGGCGTGCGCGGCAAAGACCGTGCAAACTACGTTAGGCGTGCCGCGCGGCGCAAAGAAAGTGCGCGATTGCCAATCGAAGTTATAACCCCAGCAGGCTTCCCCGTATCCCGCGCTTCGAAGTTCGATGAGCTTATGGAATAAAAACCTCAGGTCCGTTTCAAAGCTGTCAGCCGTGTCATCAAGCGCATAGGATGCGCGGTCTCGATCTTCGATTAAATCGAGCGGGAGCGCTTTGCCGCTGTTTTCGGCGAGCAGAATGATTGCGCGCGCAGAAAGAGCCAGTCCCTTTGGATTGAGACTTTTGTTTATGCCCAGCAGCGGGCGCAAATTGAAAGGGCTGCGCTTGATGAGTTGAGTGAGGGCTGTTCTCGAAAATTTATCTCTTATAGGCAGCAAGCGAGCCAGTCGGCTGTTGAGTCCATCGTATGGATCATAGCCAGCCCACGCCTCGCTGCGACAGTAGCGCAGGAGTTTGACCAGAGCTTGTTTCGCTATATCGGCTTCCGGCTGCATCGTTATTTGATAAATGATACTTGTAGGGGCGGCCCTCTGTGGCCGCCCCAGACTAAGCATTAACGAATTATTCTTTGCTGAAACTGGGGCGGCCACAGAGGGCCGCCCCTACAACTCGATAACTCACTTTACAACTTCGATTGTTATGCTCACGTCCACTGTTTGAGGGCGCAGGCACAATTGATCATTGCAAGCTTGAATCGTCAGCTTTCCTTTGAGTGTGTTGCTACCGGCAGTCGGCAACGCGCGGGCGGTGAATCTGAGAACAATGTTGCCTTCAAATACCGACAAGGGTTTTTCTGAAAACTCGAACTTATGCATCTTTGCCTTCGGATACACGACCGGCGTTAATACAAGCCCCGGCATTTTATCGAACTTCAAGGCCGTCGCTATCAGATTCCTGTCATTAGGGCGATTCGAGTTGATGTGATAGCCGCTGTCAATGTCGAGCACAACTTCCAATTTTGCCGCAGTCCCCTGCTTCAATGTATAGCTGGACGCGCCCGGTCTGACTTTTACAACCGAGGACGAAGATTGAGCCATCGCCGATGCGCTCAAACCGACCAGAAGCGCGAACAAAAATAATACCCTGCTGAATTTCATGCGTTACCTCCCTATCAGTAGCCCAAGCGTCAGCGCGGGCGTTACTGCTGCGCCCTCCCTTACGGTCGGGCTACTGAGCATCTCTCAAACTCATGTCCAAAGTGACTGCCGCGCCGTCTTTCGTGCTTTCGATGACGGCAAACGATGCGAGGCTCGTTGCGACGAGCGATTCAAAACTGATTGGCGCTTGCGTGCGACCTCGCGCGGCTTCAAAGAACGCGCTTATCTCCGCAGCGTGGCCTTTGTCCTGATTTCTGCCGCCGAGTTTTACTGTCTTTCCATTTTGAACGAAAGCCCCGCTCTTGAAATCATCAATCGAGGCAACGCTGCGATCACAGAATATCTCGACCTGTTCTTTCGCTACGGATTTATCGCCGCTCGCCGTATAAATAATTGATGCAATCGAGCCGTCCGTCATGCCCATTGAAATTACAACGCTATCGTCAACATAATCTGCCGTTCGTTTACTGGTCACGCCTTCTGCGCACACTCTCGCGGGCAAAGCGTCGGTCAGATATTGAACGAAATCTATGAAGTGGCACGCTTCGCCGATGATGCGGCCTCCGCCTTCCGTCGCGTCGTGCGACCAGTGATCGGCAGGGAGCTGGCCCGCGTTCACTCTGTAGATAATCGTCATCGGCCCGGAGCGCGGGTGAAATTTTTCTTTCACCTCTTTTGCGAGCGGCGCGAAACGGCGATTGTATCCTACAGTCAATAACCCGTTCGTCTCGCGCACGGCTTCTACAACTTCGCGCAGTCCTTCTTTATTCGTAGCGAGCGGCTTCTCGACGAAGACGGCCTTCCCGCGCTTCAACGCTTCTGCCGCAAGGCGCGCGTGCGAGTCATGGCGTGTGGCTATGAACACGGCTTGAGTCTCTTCGCTCGCAAGTATCTCTTCGTAGTCAGTCGTCGGACGGGCAAAGCCGAATTGCCCCGCAGCGTTTTTTGCGCTGATGCCTGTCGCAGTCGCCACGCCGACGAGCTTGATCTTCGCAGAGCGTTTGACAATTGGAAGCAGCACGCCGCGCGAAAAATTGCCCGCGCCGATGAAGCCGACGCCAAGCTCGTCGCTCGCCACTTTGACTGCTCGCTACGGTTTTACAGATGCTGCGACCTGTTGCTCTGCTTGCGGGTACTCAAGCACAACTCCGCAGTATCGCTCGCCGCCGCGCGTTAATATCAAATTGTAAGCTTCGGTTGCATGGCTGACACTGAAACGATGCGTGGTCAGAAGCTCTGTATTGATGCGGCCATCTGCCGCGAGGCGAAGAAAGGATTCCATGTTCCGTTTTTCCGTCCAGCGCACATAGCCGATTGGGTAATCGTTTCCCTTCTCTTCGTATTCAGGATCGTAGCGGCCCGGCCCGTAAGAGCGCGAGATGCGAAGGTCAAGCTCTTTCGCAAAGTAAGAGTGTCGAGGCACATCCAGTCCAACAGAGCCTACGGCTACAACGCGCGCGCGATCACGCGCAAGATCGCCCGCAAGTTCGATTGGCTCGTTAGACTTCGTCCCCGCAGTAATGACAACGCAATCGGCCCCGCGCCCTTCGGTCAAGCTCTGGCAAAGCGCGCGCGCCGTTTGCGGATCGCTTGCGACCAGATCAGCGCCTGATTTTTTCGCAAGCTCGCAAGCGTTCTTATCAATGTCTATTCCGATACAACGACAGCCCGCCGCTTTCAGAAGCTGGACCGTAAGCTGGCCGACAAGCCCAAGCCCGATGACCGCGACCGTTTCGCCCAATCGCATATCGGCCAGACGCAAGCCTTGCAGCGCGATTGATCCTACGGTCGTGTAGCAAGCAGATTCGAGTGAAGCGCCGTCAGGCAGTTTCGCGCAAAGATTTTTAGGCACGAATATGACTTCGGAGTGCGTCGCATAGCCGCCGCCCGCGCAAGCCACACGGTCGCCCACGCGAAACTCCTGCACCTCGCTTCCAACTGCCATCACGACGCCCGACGCACTGTATCCGAGCGGTTTCGATTGATCGAGCCGCGATTTCACTTTTTCGTAAGTAGAGCGAAGTCCTTCGCGCTTGAACGTATCGAATACCTGGCGAACAAGGTCGGGGCGGCTGCGAGCTTTTCCTACGAGCGAACTCTGCGCAGTCTCGACTATCGTGCGCTCGGTTCCGGCACTGATGAGCGAAAAGGCTGTGCGAACAAGCACGCCTCCCGGCTTGAGCGCAGGCGGCGGCAGTTCCTCAACCTTGAGTTCGCCAGTGCGATAGTTTTGAATGACTTGTTTCATCTGTTAGAGGCCAGAGGCTGGAGGTTAGAGATTAGGCATCATTTCGTATTCTCGATCTGACCTCTAACCTCCAGCCTCTGACCTCTGAAATTTATATAAGTGGGTATTCGGCCCGCATCTTGTGCCTGTAGCTTTGCAGCACCTTGTGGACTTGGCGAGGGCTGACTTTGTCAATCTCCCCGGCGATGCTGTAGTGCAATCCATGTTCAGGCGGCGCGGGCGCGGCGAGATATCCAGAATACGCATCGAGTATCTGCTGTTGCACTTCGAGCGGCGGATCAGGAACATTTGCGAAGGCGCGTTCGTCGTCGTGGAGAACGTCAAGCCACCTGAGCACCTGCCAGCGAGTAACGTAGCCGAGTTGTTCGGCAATCTTGGCTGGGCAATTCCGTCAAACGATAGCGCCCCTCGTTCAACTCGTACCAATAAAGCTTCTCTATCTCGAAAAGTTGCAGGCGAGACGGATTCGGCGTCGGTGACGAATCATACTGCGCAAGCGACCAGTCGCGAATGATCTTCATCACCTGTTTATAAGGAATGCCGAGCGCGGCGCTGATGGCGCGGCGGCGGCCTCCGTCGGGGCGATGACCACTTTCGACAAATCGCTGATACATCTCGATTGCGCGCGACTTCACTTCATCCGTGATGAGGGCTTTCGACTGCACCATCTCGCGTATGCAGTCGGCCACAAGTTGTCGCTTTATCCAGAGGCGATTTGCAATCTGAGAATGCATCTCCTTTGTCTGAACAGGTCGCCCCGCATACTCCGCATCGTATAATTCGATTATGCGGCGGCGAACCTCTGGCGTAAGCACGTCTGCTTTTGCAGCCCGCACCGCTTTTGGTTTTGGCGCGCCGGAAAGCGGCATTGGCATAGAAGGAGCAGGACGAGGCGCAACTCGCGTTACAGGCACAGCAGCCCTCGCTTCCGCAGGGACATGTTTGACAACGCGCTTCTTCATGCACTTAAGGCAGTATGCGGCTTTTCGGTCAGGTGAAAAGAAGGTTGCGTTGCAAACCGTACAGGTTCGACGAAATTTCATTCCGCTCATAGTAGAACTCATAGTCTAATTTGCTGTCCGCTAAACTTCAACCTGATATGTTCTTCGTATGACACATCAGGTCGTTTCCTTTCCATTTCAAAAGTAATACATTTTATCATCAGATAACGATTCATGGTCTTGAAAAAAATCACGAAGACCCGGCCCTTGATAAAAGCTTGAGGGTCTGTATTTTCACCCTCAAATACAAGATGCCTCGGGCGAAACTCAAGTTCGCCAAGAGGGCTCACTCTTTCAATGTGTAAGCTAACAAAATTGACGGCATCGCGGAAAGTGGAAGCATTGCGTTCGCGCACCCGCGCTCGATTACCGAGCGGGGCATGCCGAAAACGATGGCTGTCTCGTTTGATTCCGCAATCACATGGCCGCCTGCTTCGCGTACAGTCTCAGCGCCGCGAGCGCCGTCTTCGCCCATCCCCGTCAACACTATGACCAGAGTCCGCTTGCCGTAGACTGACGCTGCCGATTCAAACAGCGCGTCAGCCGAAGGCGTGTGAAGATCGAGAGTTTCTTTCTCGCTGACTCGAATCGCAGGAGAGGTCTTGCTGCGAATGATCGTCGTCTGTTTGCCCGCAGGCGCGATATAGATGTGCCGCTTTTTTATAGGTTCTTCATCTCGCGCCTCGCGCACAGTGTAATGTGACATCGCGTTTAGTCGTTCGGCAAAAGGACGTGTGAAGCCCGCAGGCATGTGCTGCACGATGATGATCGGCACGGATAAAGAGGCGGGCAAGTCGGCCACTAACTTTTGAATCGCAGCCGGGCCGCCTGTTGATGCGGCTACGCAAATCAACTCTACCTCAGCGCCTCGCGCTTCTGTATTCAGCCGCAAGCGCGGCGGCTTTCGCATCAGGGCTGATCTTCGTTGCCGAAAGAGTCTTCGCGCACGCAGCTTCTTCGACTCGCTGTATCATCTGCTGTTCGAGGTTCGAGGCCATCTGAGTTGCACGCGGCGTAGGCTTCAAAAGAAAATCTACTGCGCCAAGCTCCAGAGCTTTGAACACGCGGTCGCGGTCGCTGAACGAGCTACAGACGATTATCGGCAGCGGACGATTTTCCATCGCCCAGCGCAGAACGCCGAACCCGTCCATTCTTGGCATCAATAAATCGAGCAACACTATGTCAGGATCAAGCTCTATGATTCGCTTTATCGCAACGTCGCCGTCATCGGCAAGGCCAGCTACGGTAAGCTGTTTCGAGCGCGCGAAAATCTTGGAGAATCGCATCCGGTAATACGGCGAATCGTCAACGATAAGAAGGCGATACATAATGACTAGGAGAAATGATGAACGATGAATGATGAACGATGAATTGCGGCAGAGGATTATTTATTTAATCCGGCTTCCGTTTCCTCTTTAGTTCATCCCTCATCGTTCATCATTCATCATTTCTCCTAACTCCTATTTTCTATGAATAAGCTCTCGCCCGATTTGAACAGACTCGAAGCCCGACCCTACAGGCAACAATGATTCGGCATGGCCCAGCAGCAGGTAGCCTCCGTCTTTCAGCAGCGAGCGAATGGTTTTCAAAACTTTTTTTACAGCATCATTATCGAAGTACATCAAAACGTTTCTACAAAAGATCACATCGAACCCGTCATCCACCGCAAGAGTTTTTTGCGACACAGAGACGTTGAGTCCTACAAGATTGGATTGCTCGAATCGGACAGCCGAGCGAAGCGCCCCGATTTGCGCGCCACAATCCGTGCCCAGTATCCTCGAAGTATCTTTCTTTGAATTGCGGTTCGGTCGTTCTAAAACTCGAAGCGCCATATACAGCGTGCTTGCCCGATTCGATCACACGATTGCTCAAATCGCTCGCCACGACTTCCGAGCTGACCGTCGAGAAGATTATCCTCGGCCAGCAACATCGCTATCGTGTAAGCCTCTTCGCCCGTAGAACAACCCGCGCTCCATATTTTGATCGCGCTGTTTGAAAGCGCAAGCTCAGGAATTATCTGCTCGGAAAAAACTTTCAGTTGACGCTTCTCTCTGAAGAAATACGTTTCGTGGATTGCTACAACATCCAGCAGCGCGTCGAATTCCTTTTCATCCAGCGAGGCTTCGTATTCGGCAAAGGACGTGAGGCCGCGACGGCGCAAGTGCGGTCTTAATCTCCGCTCCAGCAAAAAACGCGAGTTCTCGTCACCCAGTATGTAGATACCGCTCGCAGAGGTTATGCGCCGCCTCAGGAGTTGAAAAGTCGTCTCATCGAGCGTCGGCCCTTTCTGCCGGATTCCGTCTTCTGTTCTTGTGCTCACTTGATCCATTTTAATCAGCGGCTATATCTCAATGAGCCGCTCAACATCTATAATCGGCACGCGACGATCATCGCTGGTAAAATAAGAACGCGCGGGCCAATTGCTCTCTTCACTGGTCTTCGCGCGCGTTGGCATTTTGTCAACATGGCGCAGCTTGTCCGCGTCAAGAGCAATGACGCCTTCGACGCGCTCCGCAAGCAGTCCCAGTTGCGCTTCTCCTTTTATTAATATTAGACGCCACTTGCCCACGTTCTGGTTTGCTTTCAAACTCAAGTCCATCACAAGAGTCATTCGCCCGCGCACGCTCGCAACGCCTGCCATTCCATCGGGCGGGCTTGGCAGCGGCGAGATTCGCGGGCAATCAACTACGCCTTCCGTGTTCTCAACTCCGATGGCGAATGCTTTGCCGCCAATCTCGAACAACAAAACCGAAGCAACATCAATCCTGTCGTCAGCAGGCTCTGAAGTTTGCAAGATAAGCGGTATCGGGCCGATCCTGATCTTCGCTCTTTTTCGTTGAGACTTTCTTATTTTCCGCCATTACAGATTTCGCGCCGCATTTATAATCTCATGCTTCTGAAAACCAACAGGCTCGGCAGGTCGAGCACGAGCGCGACGTCTCCGCCTTCGAGGTCAACTGCGCCGACAACGCCTTTGATCTTGCGCGCCATCAAGCCGAGCGACTTCACGATTATCTCACGCTGCTCGTCAAATTGCTCAACGGCAATGGCGATGTGTCTGTCAACCGCGCGAGTAATAAAGATAGGAACTCTGTTTGACGTGCGTCCTTGCGTCACCCAACCTTTCCGTTTGCTCGCCATTGCCTGTCGCTTGATGCTCGAACACGCGCGCGCCTCCAAGTCCGAGCAAGTACTTCAGCTCGACAAGCGGAATCGGTGTGCCGCGCCATCCGACGCTTCTCTTGCCGTCGCGCCCGAGTATGTCGTCAGACGAAACGTAAAGCAGTTCGACTATCTGGCCGACGTTTATCGCGTATCGCCATTCGCTCGCCCTCACGATAAACGCGGAGATCAAAACGAGCGTAGTCGGCACGGCAAGCTCGAATCTGGTCCATTTATTTTTTTCAGACGAGATGCGAACTTCGCCGCCCAGTTCGTGCATCGTTCGCTCGACCGCATCAAGCCCGACGCCGCGCCCGGAAACGGCTGACACATAATCGGCTGTTGAAAAACCGGGCCTGACCAGCAAACGCAAAGTCTCTTCTTCGCTCAACTCTTCGTCGTCTGAAATCAAAGCGGCTTCGCGCGCGCTCGCGCGAACCTCTTCGGGATCAACTCCGCGCCCGTCATCCGTAATGGCGATTATGGCCCGCGTGCCTTCAAGGCTCGCTTCAATTTTTATCTTCCCTCGCGGGTTCTTGCCCCGAAGGCGGCGGTCATCAGGCATCTCTATGCCGTGATCTATCGCATTGCGCAACACGTGATAGATAGAATCCGATATGCGATCAACTATCACTTTATCAAGTTGCGTGTCGCGCCCTGTGACTTCGACCGAGACGGACTTGCCAAGCTCGCGCGCCAATCTGCCCGCAAGTCGCGCCGCTCGCGTGAATGTCTGCGCAAGCGACACCATGCGAAGCTCGACCAGACGTTCTTCCAGTTGCAGAAATTCGCGCTCGATTCGCCTCGCGCTGAAACGAAGGTCGAACTGCTCGCGCGCTCCCAAGTCCTGCGGCAATCAAAAATCGGTCGGCCATCGAAGCAAGACTTCTGCATCTCGATTGAAAGCTCGTGCGCAAGCCCGGACAACTCGTCAATCTGTGCCATCTCGACGCGCACGCTCGGCGACAGCGGCTGTAGCGATTCCTGCGCGAACGCAGGCGGAAGCACTTCGCTCGAACTCTTGCCGGTGGATTTGCCGCCCTGTTTCTTTTGTTTGCGTCCGACGCTGCGAAGCGCTGCGCCCGCTCGCCGCCAGGTCGAAGGGCCTAACCTGGAAACGCGCCCGCCGAACGGCTCGACGACGGGCTTGAGGTCGGTCTCTTTTAATTGAGTGGCGAAGACCAGTTTGAAAGCGACAAGCGAAGGCTCGCTTGCTGTTTCGGGCAAGGTCGTAATCAGTTCGCCACGGTCTGCGAGCTTGGATGTCAGCGCGCGATAAGAGGTGTCGAGCTTGCCGACTTCAAAATTAACGATGATCTGAATAAAATGATCTGCCTGCATTGAGATTCTCGTGGATTCTATGTTCTTCGTATTCCGTCAGCAAACTGCGCTCGCGTGGCGAGAGATTGATCGAGTCAATGCCCGCATCATCTTTTTTAGCGCGCTCGCGTGGCCGCGTGGCGATCGAGATGAGAAGACTGCGCAAACGGTCGAAGTCTTCTTCGCCGGCAGTGCCGCGAGCAGCGCCGCCGACGAGAGCGGCAAGCCCCGCGCCCGCTTCTTGAAGCGCGGTCGTCGCATCTTCGGTGAGCGCAAGCTGGCCGAGACGGAGGTCGTCGAGTATGTCTTCAAACTCGTGAGCGAGAGATTGCACTTCGGCAAGTCCCATCATGCCGGAAAGACCTTTCAGCGAGTGGACTGTGCGGAATATGCGATTGATGAGATTGATGTCGGGGGCGGCAGTCGAGCGCGCGGGGAAAGAATCGAGATCCGAAAGCAGCGAATCCAGCAATTCTTCGGATTCGGACAGATACTCACTCAAGAGCGCTTTGTCGTCTATCATAAGATTTTGGATTTTAGATTTTAGATTTTGGGTTGAAGAGTTTGAATTTCACCTGAGCCTGAAGCCTTGAGTTGCTCAATCCAAAATCTAAAATCCAAAATCCAAAATCAGGAATCATTGCTGGCTTGTTGTCGCTATCGAGGCAGTCTGATTATCTTCGAGGTCGCGCTTTATGGCGTCTAGTATACCGTTGATGAACTGAGTCGCTTCAAAAGTCGAAAAGCGCCGCGCAATCTCCAGAGCTTCATTTATGATGACGGTCTTTGGCGTATCTGGTTCGTATAGAAATTCGTAAATGGCGAGCCGCAGGATGTTGCGATCTACGACCGCCATGCGTTTTATACGCCAGTTTTCGGCGCGCTTTATGATGAGGTCGTCTATTTCTTCGAGGTGAGCAATTGCGCCCGCCGCAAGGTTATTGGAGAAGTCGCGAGGCACATCGCTCATATCCTCGCCGAAAGCTTCCCAGTAAGTGCTCGAAAGCTCATCAAGACGGGGTCTTGCGATGTCGTATTGAAAGAGCATTTGTAAGGCACAAACGCGAGCCTTACGCCTGGCACCCATAATTCAAACCCTGCTACTTTACAATTAGTATTACTCTGAAACGCCCACTGCTTCAGAATTCGCGATAGAGGTTTGCAAGCTCGACTGCCGACATTGCTGCCTCAAACCCCTTATTACCGGATTTGGCCCCGGCGCGATCAATAGCTTGTTCGAGATTGTCCGCTGTCACTACTCCAAGCGATATGGGGAGGTTTGTTTCAAGAGATACTTGAGCGATGCCTTTGAAGACTTCCGATGCTATATGTTCATTATGAGAAGTCTCTCCACGAATGATTACGCCTATGCAAATCAGCGCGTCGTAGTTGCCACTTTGAGCAGCGCGACGGGCAGCCATAGGTATTTCAAACGAGCCGGGCACGCGAACAATAGTTATGGCGTCGCTTGATGCGCCGAGCCGTTCGAGAGCATCAACCGCGCCGCTTATCAAGCGGCTCACGACGAAGTCATTCCAGCGGCTTGCAACAATCGCCACGCGAAGTCCCTCCGCGTTGAGCCGACCCTGGACCGTCTTAGCCAATCAGTACAGTCTCCGTTTTCTGGCCCGCAGCTTTCATAACTCGGTTGAATAGGGTTTACATCACACTCGAACGCTGCGGCCCAATTATCAATCATCAACCGAAAGACGAGTATAGGTTCCAGCTTGATGGCATGTCAAGCAACGTAAAATTCACAATGATGAAGTGAAAGCATGAAGCGAGACGCGATACCGGGGGTTTCTTTTTCCTTCTTTGATTCTCTCTTCATTGACAAAGGGGATTTTGGTGCTAGGATTGTTGAACCTTTCAACACGGGTACAATATGACGACCAAAGATCAAGCCGAAAAAAACGGGAACATGAAATCAAAAAAGCCTCGCCTGCTCGTGCTTGACACCAGCACTTACCAGAAGCTGTTTGATGCCATACTCGGTCACGATTATGAATTGCTCACAACGGATAAGCCCGGCGAAGCGATATTGATCGCGACATCTGAAAGCCCTGACTTGATTCTGCTCAACCACACGGCAGATAAAACCGACGGTATTACGGTCGCAAGAGAGATACGCGAAACTGCATCTTCAATCGCGCCCATCCTGTTGATGCTGACAAGCGACAAACCCACGCTTCGCCGCGAAGCTCAAAAGGCAGGCTGCAACGCCGTTCTCATAAAACCTTTCGACCCTGACAAACTCAAAGCCCAATTGGACATCTGGCTCAAGTTCGAAGGCGACGAGCAGTAAGCCGGATTCTGTCCCCTAGCTCCGTAGGAGCGACCTGTTGATTAATAGGTCGCTCCTACGGAGCTACGAGCAATTCTACTTTGCCGACTGCTATAGACAGGTCGCTCCTACGGAGCTAAATAGCTACAACGGTCTTCCGCTCCCCCAATCCCAAATTGATTCATCGCGCGACCCGGTGCTATGATTAACAGTTCGCATACTAGCCTATTTGTTTACATGCATGGAGAACAAGCGGGATACAATGCTTGAAGAAGTCATCAGCGTGCGCGGCGCGCGCGTTCATAATCTTAAGAACATCACTGTACAAATACCGATTAACAAACTGACAGTCGTCACAGGCGTGAGCGGGTCAGGAAAATCGAGCCTCGCGTTCGACACCATCTACGCCGAAGGCCAGCGGCGCTACGTTGAATCATTATCGGCTTACGCGCGGCAGTTCCTTGAACGGATGGATAAGCCGGATGTTGATGAAGTAATCGGCATCTGCCCGGCAATCTCTATTCGTCAAAAGAACGCGACTCGAAATCCCCGCTCTACCGTTGCGACTCAGACCGAAATTTTCGATTATCTTCGCCTGCTCTACGCTCGAATCGGCAAAACATTCTGCGCCAACTGCGGCGAAGAAGTTAGCCGCGACACGCCTGAATCCATCGCGGACGAAGTCTTGCAGATTGCCGAAGGCACGCGCTTTTATGTGCTGTTCCCGGCGTCGGCGGGGATGGAAGAGATTGACGCGAGCACAAACGGCGACGCTAAAAAGAAAAAGCGTAAAGCGCGCGAATCCGTCGCCAGCCAGCAGACCCGCATCAACGCGCACCTGATGAGCTTGATGCAGCGCGGATTTACGCGGCTCTACAAAGACGGTCGCACGATTGAGCTTGCAACGCCCGACAGCTACACGGACAACAACTTTGACAATACATTCGTGCTTGTTGACCGGCTTGTCGCGCGCAATGATGTTCGAACGCGACTGGTTGATTCGCTTGAAGTCTGTTATCAGGAAGGCCACGGGCAGGCTGTGATTGAAACGGCTGACGAGTCGCACACGAGATTGGAATTTTCTGAGAGCTTCGAGTGCAAAAATTGCAACATCAAATATGCCGCGCCCGAGCCAAGGCTGTTCAGCTTCAACAACCCATTCGGCGCGTGCCCGACTTGCCAGGGGTTCGGCAACACCATAGGACTTGATCTTGATCTGGTTATTCCGAACCGCGAGCTTAGTCTTTCGCAAGGCGCAATTGAGCCATGGACGAAGCCGCAATACGATTGGGCGCAAAAGGAACTGATAAAATTCGCAAAGCAATCCGGCATTCCAACCGATGTTGCTTTTCGCCAGTTGAGCCGCGAACAGCAAAAGACTATCGTTCAAGGACGCAATGGATTCGACGGAGTGAAAGGATTCTTCGACTGGCTTGAAACCAAAAAGTACAAGCTGCACGTGCGAGTCTTCTTGTCGAAGTATCGCGGCTACACGCTCTGTCCCGATTGCAATGGCGCGCGACTCAGGCTCGAAGCGCGATTGGTCAAAGTATGCGGAAAGACTCTGCCGCAGATCTGTGCGATGACCGCTGCCGAAGCCTCGGTGTTTTTCGACGAGATCAACCTGACGGAATCGGAACTCGACATAGCCGGTCGCCTGCTTCACGAAATTCGGAGCCGTTTGAAGTTTCTGATTGACGTAGGGCTTCAATACCTGACGCTCGACCGATTGGCTTCGACTCTTTCGGGCGGCGAGGCGCAACGCATACAGCTTGCGACGAACCTCGGCGCATCGCTTGTCGGCGCGATCTACGTGCTGGACGAGCCATCAATCGGGCTTCACCCGCGCGACAACCAGCGGCTCATTCGCATACTGGAAAACCTGCGCGACATCGGGAACACAGTCCTCGTCGTAGAACACGAGCCTGAGATGATGATGTCAGCCGACAAGATCATCGACATCGGGCCGGGCGCGGGCGAGCTGGGCGGCGATGTGGTTTTTTCGGGGACTCCGGAAGAATTGTTATCAACCGGCCAGTCGCTGACGGGCAAGTACCTTCGCGGCGAACTTGAAATCAAACCGCCTAAGACCAGGCGGCAGCCCGGCGCTCGCTCGCTTCAGATTCGCGGCGCGAGCGAGCACAACTTGAAAGGCATTGATGTTGACATCCCGCTCGGGATGACCGTCTGCATCACAGGCGTTTCGGGTTCGGGCAAGTCAACGCTGGTGCATGACATCATCTATGCCGGGATAAAAAAGCAGCGCGGCGAATGGACGGGGCACGTGGGTTCTTTCGCAGAAATTCGCGGCGCGCAGTTCATCAACGATGTAGTGCTGGTAGACCAATCGCCAATCGGTCGGACGCCTCGCTCGAACCCTGTCACTTACATCAAAGTCTACGACGGCATTCGCGATCTGTTCGCTTCGACTCGCGAAGCTCAAGCGCATGGCTTTGACTCGTCGCACTTCAGCTTCAACGTGCCGGGCGGTCGTTGCGAGCGATGCGAAGGCAACGGTGTCGAGATCAAGGAGATGCAATTCCTCGCCGACGTGGAGTTGACTTGCGAAGAGTGCAAAGGGATGCGCTTCAAGTCGGCGTTGCTCGACGTGAAATACAAAGGCCGCTCGATTCATGACGTATTAAATATGACGGTGCGCGAGGCGTTGCTCTTTTTCGCCAACATCAATCGAATCGCTTCGCGCTTGCGGGTGCTCGACGATGTAGGGCTCGGTTATCTGCGGCTCGGCCAGTCTGCGACTACGCTTTCGGGCGGCGAGGCGCAAAGAGTGAAGCTTGCAGCCTATCTGTCGAAGAAGACGAGCGAGCGAACGCTTTACATATTCGACGAGCCGACGACGGGTCTTCACTTTGACGACATCAACAGATTGCTTGCGGCCTTCAGGCAATTGATCGAAGCGGGCGGCTCGATTATCATCATCGAACACAATCTTGATGTAATAAAGAGCGCGGATTGGGTAATTGATCTCGGCCCCGAAGGCGGCGACGAAGGCGGCAAGGTCGTTGCAATTGGCCCGCCCGGCATAATCGCCGAGTGCAAACAGTCGCACACTGGCCGCTTCCTGCGAAGCGTTCTGAAACAGCAGAAGTCACAGGTCAATAGTTAGAAGTCGTAATATGAAAATGTTTTAAGCCAGTGATTTCTACACCGCAGCTTCTGACTTCCGGCTTCGGTTTGTTAAACTTCATCTGAGAAGCTGATTGAGAAGCTTCGTAGGAGCGACCTGTCTATAGTATTGTGGCATAGAAAGGTTATGTAGCTCCGTAGGAGCGACTCCTTGATTGCGAGGTTGCTCCTACGGAGCTACGAATCAATTGCTCGACTGTTGCTATAGACAGGTTGCTCCTACGGAGCTTCTTCTAAAACAGTTTCTAATAGATAAACAGAATGAGGACGATTCACCTATGAAGAAGACGCTCATTGCTGCTTTATTGATTGCGCTGGTCGCTCTCATTCAACTGAACGCAGCGGCCCAGCAGATTCCATATCTCTCCGAACTGCTCTCGCGCAGCGAAGCATTCTACAAGCACTACAACGAAAAGCGTCGCGCAGGCGCGAACCTCTCGGCGATTGAGCCGCTTCGCAAGCGCGGCGAAGAGGCTTTTCGCAAAGGAAACATTCCCGGACTCGTAGAATTGATGAGCGAAGGGATGAACGTCCTTCAGGGCAAGCCATGGGACGATAAACAAAGGTTCATGGCTTCGTTGACAGTGGAGACGGATCGGCTGGTCATCGAGCCTAATCGAGAGTTGCGCGTATCACTCGAACGAATCTTTCCTGTGAATGCGGACAAAGCTTTTCCGTCCACACCGACAGTGACTTTTGAAGTAATTCCCGGCGAGAACGTCAATCAGCAATCTACAACCCCTCGACTGAAAGGCCCTGTAGTAATTGCCGAACGGCTGGCAATCGCAGAGACGAGCAGCAATGTGTCTCGTCGTTTGCTGCTGCCGGATGGCGCTTACTGGGTGGTGGCGAGAATAGAATCAGGCGACCAGAAAGATCGGCGAAATCCGCCGCGCGCTTTATGCCATCAGCGATTTCAGCGACAGCTTGACGCAATTCTCAAAGATAGTTGCCGACATAAAAAATTCGACCGATGCAAATGTAAAAGCCGTCGCCCAGCTTGTTACGACGCCCGAGTTTCAAATTCAGCGACTCGCTCTGTTGAACAAGAGTCGAGGCGAAGATGAGATCAATGCGATTCAAGAGTTTGATCGAATCGAGTCTGCGCTTTCTGCGCTTGCAAAAGGCCAGAACCCGTTTGCAAACGAGCGCGGCGAATTGGAACGCGCATATAAAGCCGCAGACGGCACTCTGGTTCCCTATCGCGTGTACGTGCCAAACAGCTACGACGGGTCGAGCGCGCGCCCGATGGTGTTGATGCTGCACGGCGCGCTTGGCAACGAGCGATATTATTTCAGCTATCTATTCGACCCGGAGGTCGTCAAAGGCGAAGCCGAACGACGCGGCTATATTCTTGCAGGCGTCAATGGCCGGTCGCGACTGCCCAGCTACGGAGGGCCGAGCCAGGAAGATTCGTTTGAAGTAATCAATGCCGTGACGCGAGATTACAAGATTGATCCGACAAAAATCTATCTGACGGGTCATTCGATGGGCGGGTTCGGCACTTGGCTGATTGCATCGAGCAAGCCTGATTTGTTCGCAGCGATTGCGCCGATGTCGAGCGGCACTCCCGTTCGAGGCAACGACCTGACCGCATTGCTTGAGAAGGTGAAAGCAATTCCCTTGCTCGTAGTTCACGGCGGGCGCGACGGCATCGCGCCGCCTGAGCTTTCGCGCAACGCAGTAGAAGCCGCGAAAAAAGCCGGGATGAAGGTGAGCTTGCTCGAAGTTCCCGACGCCGATCACATAAGCATCATCGGCGCGTCATTCCCGGCTGTGCTTGACTTCTTCGAGAAGAGCGCAAAATCTGCCAGGTAAATATGTACATCACTGCGGAGATTATTCGTGATGTAGAGCAGCGCTTTGGTTCGCCTCAGGAAGTTGCTCTCGCTTACGAGATGACGCGGCGCGAGTTCGATATGGTTCGGCGGAGTCAGAAACATGGACGCGCGCACGATGTGACTCTTTTCATAATCGAAGGCGAACGAATCGTCGTCATCAAAAAGCCTATGTACCCGCCCGGCGCATATCGCGCGCCTTCGGGCGGCATTGCTCCCGGCGAGCGATTCGATGACGGGGCGATTCGAGAAGCACACGAAGAGACAGGGCTTCGAATCGCGCTTGAGAAATATATTCTGAGAGCGCGTGTGAAGTTCACTTGCGAAGGCGATGTGATTGATTGGACTTCGCACGTTTTAACAGCGCACAAAATCGGCGGCCTGCTTCAACCCATAGACACCCACGAGATAATTGAAGCTCGACTTGCTACCATTGATGAACTGATGGGCAGCATCCGAGATGCGATGTTTGCGAGCGGCTCGACAGGTTTGAAATATCGCGCAGAGCTTAACGACATAGTGATTGCGATGTTGATCGAGCAAGGTCGAATCAAGAAATAGATGGACGAATAAATCCTTCCACTACTATATGAATCGAGGCTCTGGTATAATCGCCGTGAACAATTATTTGCTGGTCACTCGACAATAGACAAACATTTCTGCAAGCGAGAGTCGCTATATTGAAGGAGTTGTTATGAACGATAGAAGCGAACCCGATAGGCAAGAAAGCATTCCGCTCGCGCGTCACACGCGCGTAGTGCTGATACTTGTTGCTCTTTGCTGTCTTTCGCTGGGTATAGCCATCGGCGCAGTCTTGCATGAACGCGCAGGCGCAAAGTCCGATGATAATCGCCCGACCATTAGCAACGTCAGGCTTGCGCCTGATACGCTTACGAGTTCGTTTTCGCGCGTAGCCGAACAGGTCGAACCTTCTGTCGCTCATATCAAAGTATATGAGAGCGAGGTCTATTCCCGCGAAGGCACAGGCTCAGGTGTCATCATCAATCCGGCAGGCTACGTATTGACGAATGCGCATGTCGTAAAAAATGCGATCAAAATTCGTGTCAGGCTCGCGGACGGCTCTGAAAGCGAGGCGAAGGTGATCGGCATAGATCTTCAGACCGACCTCGCCGTTATAAAGATTGAATCCAGCAAGTCGCTTCCGGTAGCTCGGATGGGTGATTCAGATAAGCTGAACGTGGGCGATTGGGTGATCGCCATAGGGTCGCCGTTCGGGCTTGAACAAACTGTTACGGCAGGCATAATCAGCGCCAAAGATCGCATAACTGAAAGCGGCTCGACCGCGTTTCAACAATTCCTTCAAACAGACGCGGCGATCAATCCCGGCAATTCAGGCGGGCCGCTGGTCAATCTGGCAGGCGAAGTCATAGGCATCAATACGCAGATTGCCACCAATACGGGAGTCTACAACGGCATAGGGTTCGCGCTTCCATCTTCGACAGCCGTCGAGATTTACAACCAGCTAATCGCACACGGGCGCGTGCGGCGAGGATTCCTCGGTATCAATCCGCAAGAGATCACTCCGCAGATCGCGCGATTGAATAAGATTGATGACGGGCAGGGCGTTTTAGTGCGAGAGTTGACAAGCGACACAAGCCCTGCGGCTCGCGCAGGACTCAGGAGCGGCGACGTCATCGTAAGCGTCAACGATCAAAAAGTTAAAAGCTCGCGCGATTTGATTCGTCGCATCGCATCTCTCCCGGTCGGGAGCACGGCCAGCATAGGTTATATCCGAGCAGGCGCGTTGCGCACAGCGGCGGTTAAACTCGAAGAAAGAGATGATGACAACAGAGATCAGCCTGAACCCAGGCCGCCTCTGTTTGATCCGCGCAACCCTCGCGGTCTGCCCGACAGGAGCGAGCGCCCAAAATCCAAACCGACTTTAGGAATCAACACCAGAAATCTAACGCCCGACCTGGCGAGGCTTCGCGGACTCGAAGGAGTGCGCGGCGCTTTAGTCTCCAGCTTCGAGGCGGGGAGCCTGGCCGAAGATAATGGCTTGACGGAAGATGATTTGATCGTTGAGGTCAACAACAAGCCCGTCGCATCTGCGGAAGAGTTTCAGCGAATCACGCGCGAGCTACGAAGCGGCGACGACGTTGTTATCAGGGTGCTGCGCAAAGAACGAGGCACGCTCTACAAAGGGTGGATCGTCTCTTTAACAATGCCATAGAAGGCTAGCGAGTCCACAGAGTCGGGAAAGTCATGCTCTAGTTTGTCGGACTCGCCCGACTCGTGGTCAGTTGCAAAAAATTGCAAAAATATTGCAAGGCAACCTTTCAGCGATATGCGCTTGACCCTGCAAAAGGGGCTATTGTAAACTCAATCTTGCGAGCAGTTGAACAAAGGGAAAAGGGCGAGATCGGCGATTCAAAAATCGCACTTGCCCGACGGTATCAAGCAAACCCTCCGACAGACGAGTTCAGTTCGCGGCTCGTTAGTCAATACGAGAAACTCTTATGTTTAAGAGCACGTCACCCCTGAAGTGCTTCATCTCAGGGTACGATTCCGCTCATCAGGTCACAAGGAGGTCTCTGTGAGCTTCAAAATAGGCGAGAAGGTTGTCTATCCAAATCACGGAATAGGCGTAATCGAAAAGATCACCACTGCCGAAATCGCAGGAGCATCAAACAGTTTTTACCTGCTACGATTGAAAGCGACCGAATCAACCGTAATGATTCCTATTGCAAACGCCATCGAGATTGGCTTAAGGTCGCCGATTGATAATAATCAGTGTGACCGTCTGCTGAAGACTCTCTCAGCAGATTTCACCAACCCTCCGGTTGATTGGAAAGATCGCTATAAAGAGTTTCTTGAAAGAATGAAGACGGGCGATATATTCCGCGTCGCCGAAGTTCTTAAGACTCTTACGTACTTATCTTTGAGCAAACCGCTCTCGTTTCGCGAGAAGAGGATGCTCGAACGCGCGCGATATCTCGTCATCAGCGAGATGGCCACCGTATGCCGTAAGTCGGAGTGCATGGTAGAGCCGATGGTTGATGAGGCGTTGCGAAAGTCCTGTTCAAAGCACACACGCTCAGCGACGGTGACAAAGACGTTTACAAAGCCGTCGAGCGTAGTGGTTGCGCACTGACGTTCGCTCTTTCAGGGATGGAAGCAAGGCCCGCTTCTACCCTCCGAAAATAAAATCTACTTTACCTTGCAGGCGATCATCAGGAGGTCGTCAAGGCGTAAGTGTGTGGCGGAATCAATTTCGTCGCAAACAATGAAATCGCTTTCAAGAACTCCTAACGCTCGCAAACAAAATAGTAGTGTGCGCGGCGGCGGAAATCTTTCATCGCTTTCTTCATCGCCGAAAAGCCAATATAATCGTTTCGTGGGAAAGCTTTGGCGACACACTTCCGCGAACGACTGATGACGACGGCCACCCAGATTAAACCGAACACGCTTGCGCAAGCGATCAACGGCGCACAGGTCACAGGTCGCTCGTGGCCTGTCGGTAGCGCCTTTGATTATTGCGAGCGGCTCGCGCGGTCACACTACGAGAATTTCCCTGTCGGCTCTGTGCTTGTTCCCAAACGCTTGAGAAAACATTTCTATTCCATTTACGCATTCGCGCGCACTGCTGACGACTTCGCCGACGAAGGCTACACGGAAAACTACACTGAACAAGAGCGGCTCGAATTGCTTGAAGAATGGGGCACGATGCTCAGAGCTTCTGACGCGGGGCGCGCAACTCATCCCATATTTGTCGCGCTGGCTGAAACTCGCTCGCAGTTCGATTTGCCAATCACGCTGTTTGAAGATTTGCTCTCGGCATTCAAACAGGACGTGACAAAGCAACGGTATCAGAGCTTCGATGAACTGCTTGATTATTGCCGCAGGTCTGCAAATCCCATCGGGCGATTGATACTGCTGTTGTTCGGCCATCGCGACGAGCAGCTTCACAAATGGTCTGACGACATCTGCACGGCGCTTCAACTGGCGAATCACTGGCAGGACGTGCGGATTGATCTTGCGAAAGACCGTATATATCTTCCGGCAGAAGACCTCGCGCGATTTCAGGTAAGCTACGACGACCTGAGCCAGGGGAGCGCCGATGAGAGTTTCAAGCAGTTGATGGAATACGAAGTCGCACGAGCGCGCGAGCTATTCGCGCGCGGAAAGCCGTTGTGCCTGGTCGCTAAAGGAAGACTGGGATTAGAGCTTCGCGCAGTCTGGCTCGGCGGCTTCTCGATACTCGACCGCATAGAAGCGAACGACTACGATGTCTTCACGCGCAGGCCGGTCATAACTTCGACCGACAAACTTCGAATTCTTCTCGGCGCAGCGAGCAAGGAGGTTTTTCGTCGCTACCGATGAGTTCATCCGTATCAACAACTCTATCCCGCGTTTTTGGAGCGCCCGGCAAACTGGCCCGCGCGACTGGCTCTAACTTCTATTACTCCTTTCTGCTGCTTCCTAAAAACAAGCGGAAAGCGATTCAGGATGTTTATGCTTTCTGCCGCGTGCTCGACGACATAGTTGATGAAGACCAGTCGGGGCGCGACCCGTATGCGGAGCTTCAATACTGGCGCGATGAAGTCGAAGCCTGCTATCAAGGTAGTCCGACGAGCCAGTTTGGCGAGCGACTGATTGAGTCCGTCGAAGAATTCGAGTTGCCCAAGCAACCATTCCTCGATTTGATTGACGGGATGGAGATGGATTTGAAGTGGCACAGCTATCAGACGTTCGCAGACCTGCGCGAATATTGTTATCGCGCTGCGTCTACGGTCGGGCTGATCTGCATAGAGATATTCGGGTATGAGTCTGCGCGCACGCGCGAGTATGCAGTCAATCTCGGATTGGCTCTGCAACTGACGAACGTTTTGAGAGACCTGAGAGAAGACATCTCGCGCGGGAGGGTTTACATTCCGCTCGAAGACCTGGAACGTTTCGGTTATTCGGAAAAAGATCTGCGCGCGTATCGCTACAACGCCCCTTTCATCGAGTTGATGAAGTTTGAATATGCCCGCGCGCGATCATACTTTGACAAAGCCGCCGCTTCGCTTCCCGAACAAGACCGCTCGTCTATGTTCGCGGCGGAAATCATGGGAACTATCTATAAAGAGTTGCTCGATCAAATGCCGTTAGTTCAATTCGATGTTTACCGCAATCGCCTTACGGTCACGAAAACGCGCCGCATGAAGATCGCTCTCGGCATCTGGGCGAGGAGCAGGCTGAAGAAGTAATGCGAGTGATAATCATAGGCGGAGGCTTCGCGGGACTTCGAGCCGGTGTGTCTCTGAGCGAGCGCGGGTTCGAGGTCTTGCTTCTCGAACGCCGCAGTTTTTTAGGAGGCCGCGCATATTCGTTCCAAGATACGGTAACGGGCGACACGGTTGATAACGGCCAGCACCTTTTCATGGGTTGTTACCGGCAGACGATTGCGTTCCTCGAAAAGATCGGCTGTCTCGACCGTTTGAAGTTTCAGGACAATCCTCGCGTAGATTTCCTCGACCGCGAAAACGGTTTCATTTCCTTCGAGTGCCCTTCTCTTCCCGCGCCTCTTCACGCCGTCGCCGGATTGCTCAAGATGAAAGGCATAACACCCGGCGACAAGCTTCGCGCTTTCAAAGTAGGTCGCGCGATTCAAAGAAACGGCGAGTCAAACTCAAAACCGGTTACAGTCTCCGAGTGGCTCGACCAGTTAGATCAATCGCAAAGAATCAAAGAGCGGTTCTGGTATCCGATGACGATTGCGACCCTCAATGAAAGCCCTGAAATCGCTTCGGCTGAGATGATGAAAGTAGTTCTGAAAGAAGCATTCGGTAGAGACCGCAAAAGCACGAGCATTGGCATAGCTCGCGTGGGATTGAGCGACCTTTACACCACAGGCGCGAGCGCGTTCATCACCGCGAGGGGCGGCACTGTGCGAACAAACGCGCAGGTGAATCGATTCGTAGTCGAGCGTGACAAAGTCGCTGCAGTTGAATTGAAAGACGGAGAAAGGATCACGGCTGATTATTTCATCAGCGCCGTGCAGCATTCGGCTTTTTTGCAGATGATTCCCGACGAGCTTCGCGCGCGCGAGTTCCACGCGCTTACTTCGCTTTCTTCATCGCCGATAGTCTCGATCAATCTCTGGTTCGACAAACAGATCATAGACCGCGAATTCGTTGGGCTGATCGGCACGCGCAGCCAGTGGATTTTTAACAAAGACCTGATCGTTAAGCCTGCCGGGCAAGCGAATCAAATCGCTGTTATCATCAGCGCCGCGCGTGATTTCGTTGACTGGACGAGAGACCAGATGGTCGAGATGGCGCTCAAGGAGTTGAATGAACTACTGCCAGCGAGTCGTTCTGCAAAGTTACTACACTGCCGCATCGTAAAAGAACGTGAAGCGACGCTTTCGCACACACTTGAATCCGACTATACAAGGCCCGGCGCTCGCACTCCACTCTCGAATTTAATTCTCGCAGGCGATTGGACAGCGACGGGGCTTCCGGCCACGATTGAAAGCGCAGTCATCAGCGGGGAAACCGCCGCTCAGATAATCGCTCCAGATTGTGGCTAGAGAGTAAACATGAAATTCGTAATGATTAGAGCGGATTTCTTTTGAATGTACGGTAATGCAATAGGGTTCACCGCAGAGACGCAGAGGACACAGAGGCGGCGCAGAGAAAAGATAAAACCTCTGCGTAATCTCTGCGTCCTCTGCGTCTCTGCGGTGAACCCTACATCCATTTGCAAACCGCTCTAAAGCACTAATCCGAAAGCGTCCTGTCATAAATAAGGAGCAGGAGAAATGACACAACTATAGCTCCCGTCATGACCCAGTAGCCCTTTGAGATACGCCCCTTGACCTGCCCTACATTGCTATAGCTTATAGTCGTGACCGTGCCAGTTTTTGCATCTGCTATGACAAAAGATTCTTCATCTGCACGACTTATGTAGCCTTGCACTTTTGTGTTATCGAACAACTTGACTGAGACACGAGCGTCTTTGCCCACGCCGAGCTTGAGAACTTTCTTTCTCATTTTTTGCACAAACTCAGATTGATTTTGCGAGTTCGAGTTTGCTCGGACTGGTTTAACAAAAATGAATGTCTGAACTAACATGCAAGCAAGTAGCGGTGATAGAAATTTTCTAAGCATGGGGCACTCCCTCTTGTTTTCTTAGAACAAGAATCGTTTCGGGAGTCTATAGCGCGGCGGGTTCCAGGTGTAAGCCAGGAGTGGCTTGAGCACCTGGAATGCTCAGGCCACTTTTCAATATCTCACAATCAGATTCCAAATATCTGCATGAAGACCTTACGTTGATTAGGCCCGTCGAACTCCGCAAGGATTACGCTCTGCCACTGGCCCAGCACGGGACTGCCCTGCGCAATCGGGACCGAAAGGCTGTGGCCGACAACGACGTTGCGAAGGTGCGAATCCGCATTGTGGCGGTCGCAGTCAGAGTATTCCGGGTCGTTGTGCTTATAATAGGTCTCTTGCGGCACTATCTGCTCGATCATTGATTTCACATCCGCGAGCAGCGCATCCTGCCATTCATTCATCAAGATGCCCGCTGTCGTGTGCAATGACGACACCTGCGCGTAACCGTCTTGGATGCCTGTGGCTTCGATAAACGCACGCAACTCGCCGGTCAGGTTTATAAGCTCTGACCGCTCGTTTGTTTTCACTATTATCGTTTTTGAACACACCTTCATGGTTCCCTGGTTCGTGTGGTAGTCCAGGGTTGCAGCCCCTTGCTCAGGGGTCTTGATTGCTTCCATTATTCATCTCCTCCGAAGTATCGTCATCGATTTCCAATCATTTCCAGTCTAACTTGCACATATTGCAAAGGCAAATCAGTTGAACAACCTGAAAAGCCAATTATGTTACCTTATTCCTGTCAAACCTGGATAGCTAGAATTTATGCCTGGACTATTTATATACAAGAAATATTTTCTTGCCTTCCCCGATCACTATGTATATCATAGCGCCGTTCTAGTTTACAACGCTTAAGTGATTATGGTCACTAACCCGATTGCTCTAACATCTTTTGCTTCCTAACGCCCTTGGTAGAGCATCCTTTTGAGCGATCCATTTTTTAAGGTGTCGGGGAGTTCTTGATCGAGATCTGATTATTAAGCAACAGGCCTTTGCGCTATATTGCTCTTACCCTATGGCTAAATATTTCACGCATCGCTTGCTAGGTACTGATGGATTCAGGTCGGCAAGTTTGATTAGCGCCGTGTCAACTCAGCAAGGAGAAAATACCCATGAACACAACAGGAAGGAACTCAAGGCAGTTAATCGTACTAGCTTTGACATTGACCACTTTGATTGCTTCGACCATCTTGACAGGTTTTTTACAACCTTTGGCATTGGCGGACGGTGGGAGCCGTTCACTCGCTTCTCAGCATTCACTGATTGCAGCTCAGAAGCAGGGGACAGGTATTTCCATCGTTAAACCTCGGGTTGGACCGGGCACTGAAAACAGGACTGCCTACGGGCCTCTGAACGACCCGATAAATCTCAGTCGTGATCCGGGGATTAAGGTAAATCCAAATGATGCGCGACTAATTGAGCTTGGTCGGAATCTCGGCATTACGGGGAGCAATACTGCCAAGCCCGGTAAGTCTGAGGCAGAAACGCTGATGGCAAAGCTTCCCCTCTCTTTTGTAGAGAATCGTGGGCAATCGCACGATTCAGTCCGCTTTGAAGTCAAGGCTAATGGTCACAGGGTATTTTTTACGCCCGGTGAAGTCGTCTTCGCTTCCACGCCTGAGATAAATGGCAAACGCATGTTCGACGCTCTCAGGATGAAATTTGATGGCGCTTCTTCTAATCCGACCATTGCTGGTGACACAATGCTCGCAGGCAAGTTCAACTTCTTTGAAGGTCAGAATTCTGCCAAGTGGATAACTGATGTGCCGAGCTACAGCGGCGTCACCTACAAGCAGCTTTACAAAGGCGTTGACCTGATGTTCCGAGACGCTCAGGGCAAGCTCGAACGCGATTTCATTATCGCCGCGGGCGTTGACCCGAAGGTCATTCGCATGAAATACGACGGGGCGAAAAAGGTTCGTGTCAGCAAAGAAGGCGAGCTTGTGATAGACACGCGGTCGAACACGTTGATGGAGTCGAAGCCGCAAGCTTATCAAATTATCGAAGGCCAGAAGGTTGAGATCGAAGCCAGCTACAAGCTCACTAAAGATGGCAGAGTAGGATTTGAAGTCGGAGACTACGACCACTCGCGTCCGCTGGTCATAGACCCGATACTGCGCTTCAGCACCTTCATTGGGGGAAATCAGGGCGATCAAGCGGTCAGCGTTGCGGTTGATGCCACAGGCGTCTACGTTGTCGGAAGGCCGGGCGTAGCGAACTATCCGGCAACAGGCACTTTCGGGCCTGTTGATATGGGCGGATTTACAGATGTGTTTGCGACCAAACTGTCGGCGGATGGCTCGTCGCTGATCTATAGCGACATTATCCAAGCGACATCACTGGATTTCGCTGTGGCAGCGCAGGTTCATCCTTCGGACGGAACGCTCTATGTGCTTACCTCGACTTTCTCTTCCGACTTTCCTGTAACACCCGGCGCATTCGACACGACATTCAACGGAGGCCAGGAGGATTACGTCGTCACTCGTATAAATGCAGCCGGAAGCGGGTTCGTCTGGAGCACCTACATAGGCGGATCGGGCGACGAGTTGCTTCAAGGCGGAATTGATGTGTACGCCAATGGCGACTGCTGGTTCGTCGGCGGTTCGTCATCGCTCGGCCCCACGCAAAGCGCGACCCCCTTCCCCATCGCTACCACTTTCGGCACCAACCTGTCGCCAACCAACAGCGGCAATTTTGACGGCGTGGCCGTATCCCTGGCTAACAGCAATGGCTTTGTCATAACCAGCGGTTTCTGGGGCGGGACTGAACTTGACCAGGGCTCGGGGATCGCTATCAACCAGAACGGCCTTGATTTCCACTACAGCGGCTTTACCTTCTCGGTCAACGCGCCCGTGTGCCTGAGCGCGGGTAATCCTTTTCCGACGTGCCAGGCTACGGGCTTCGACACTGGCTACAACGGCGCTCGCGATGGCCACATAACGCGATTCACAAATGCCGGGAAGCCTATAGGCAGCACGTACCTGGGAGACCCGGTTTTCGGCGCACTCGCCGATGACCAGGCATACGGGGTTGCCATAGACGCCGCCAATAATATCTATGTTGGCGGTGACACAGGCGGGCCGGCATTTCCAACCACCCCCGGAGCATTCGACACCACTCACAATGGCGTCACAGACCTGTTCGTCACCAAGTTCAACCCTACTCTCTCCACTCTGGTCTATGGGACTTTTATTGGCGGGTCGAGCTTTGATCTAGCGTTTACCGGACAGTGCATTGCGGTCAACAGCGCTGGCATGGCGCATATTGTAGGCGCGTCCAATTCGGCTAATTTTCCAGTGACAGTAAGCGCGCCTCCGTCCGTGTTAGGAGGCACACGCGATGCCACGATTACAAAACTCAACACGGCTGGAAGCGGGCTGCTTTTGAGTTCATACCTCGGTGGATCGGACGACGAGCAGGCGCGTTCGATACGGCTCAACCCGGCAGGCACGCTGGCAACGGTTGCAGGCTTTACGGGGTCGGCTAATTATCCGACCACTCCGGGCGCGTTCGATACTACGTTCAATGGTTCGTTTGACGTATTCGTGACGCAAATAGACACGGCGTTCAGCCTCTGCATCCAGTCGCCCGGCGACCCGAATGTGCTCCTGATCAACCTTGCTACCGGAGAATTCAAATATTGCACCCCTCGCGGCACCAACATCACAGGCACGGGCACAGTGACTGTCAGTGGCTGCACGACAACAATATCGGGGGCGGGAGTAAACATCACGCTAAACACGTGCTCAAGGTTTGGCTTTGCGACTCTGGTCACCCCGTTCGGGTTCGCCGTGATCTCTGACCCGAACATTGATAACAACAGGTGCACGTGCCCTTAGCAATGAAGCATCAACGCATCATTTGACAGCAGGCGTTGATTAGCGTTAAGCAGACTATAAAGGCCGGGGGTTAAGCATAATATAACCTCCGGCCTTTGTTATTTTATTGGGTTGCAACTATTCGTTATTCGTTCAGCAACTGGTTAATCTCGGCCTCGAATTCTTCTTTCTTCGCGATGCCGACATGCGTGAATCGAATGCGGCCCTGCTTGTCCACCAGCAGCGTGACGGGCAGCTTTTCGCCGTCAACCTTAAACGCATCGGATACGGGCTTATCGCCGAGCGCGACCCGATAATTCATCGGGTTATCTTTAACAAACGGCCTTACCTTTGCCGCGCCTTCTTCGTCAAGCGAAACGCCGATGATTTCAAGTCCGCGTGACTTGTAAGCTTTATCGAACTGGTTGAACCACGGGATCTCTGCTTTGCACGGCACGCACCACGTAGCCCAGAAATTAATCAGCGTAACTTTTCCGCGAAGCGAATCGGTCGAAAGCGCGCCGCCTTTGAGCAAGCTCAAATTTACAGAAGGCATAACCGCTGCCGTTGAACCAGCCGCCGTCGCATCTGTAGCAGGGCTTTTATCATCAGCCGCATTCTTAGCAAGCGTCTGCGTGTTTGAGCTTGGAGTAAATTCAACTTGCTTCATTCTGGTGAGAAATAGATTCGGCTTCTCGAATCCTTCAAGCCGAAGGTCGGCGCGTTCGCGGCCCGCCGGGTCGAGGAAGATTACTGTCGGAACTCCGCGTATGCCAAATTTCGCTTTGGCGCGTCCGGCTTCAGAGTTGGCATCGTTGCTTGTCAGATCAAGCTTCAGCCTGACGAACCTCTCGGATTCCCGTTTGACATCTGTATCTGTGAAGGTCACATGATCAAGCTCTTTGCACGGGATACACCAGTCAGCGTAGGTATCAATTATCACACCTCTTCCATCGCGCTCGGCTGTTCGGAGAGCTTGTTCACTATAAGGCTGCCACTCTATCTCTGCTTCGATCTTTTTAGGCAATGCCATCATCACAGCGACGGCAGCCGCGCCAATTCCAATCGCGCGCAGCACCCACGCAAACTGCTTCGGCTTTGTCTTTCCCGATTCGTAAAACAGAAGATAAAGAGCCGAAATCGCGAAGAAGGCGATGAAGATGTAATTGACATAGTTGCCCATCAGCGGCATGAGGAAATAAAGCGCCATGCCGATCAGCACCAGGCCGAAGACTTTGCGAATGGTCACCATCCAAAGCCCTGAGCGCGGCATCGCTTTGATCGTGCCCGAAAATGTGCCGAGTATCAGATAAGGCAATCCCAAACCGAGCGCGAGGACGAAGAAAAGCATGAAGCCGTAAGCGGCGCTGCCTTTGGTGCCGACGTGTACAAGCAAGCCCAGGACGAAAGGCCCTATGCACGGGGCCGCGACGATGCCCATCGTCAGTCCCATCACGAATGCGCCGAATACCCCGCTCGTTGATTGAGTGCTGCTGTTGGCGAGACGGTTCACGGATTCAGGCAGCTTGAATTCGTAAAGGCCGAACATCGAAAGCGAAAGCGCGATCATTATCGCGGCAAGCGCGATGAGCACTACGGGGCTTTGCAACGCAGCGCCGAACAACCCGCCTGATTTTGCCGCGACCACGCCAAGCGCCGAATACGTTATCGCCATTCCGATCACATACATCGAAGCCATTGCGAATGTGCGACTGAGCTTTGATGCGCTTTGATTAACGAAAAAGCCTATCGTGATAGGAATGATCGGATAGACGCACGGCGTTAAATTGAGCGCCAGACCAGCCAGAAAAACGCCGACAAGGATTGATAGTATGCTTCCCTTTTCTAGCAGGTTAGAAATCGAATTACTCCCGCCGCTGCCCGCGTTGTACTCAACCAATTCAGCGGCAAACATGTTCGCATTTGTCTCTGTTACCGCCTGACCTGCCGCAACTATTTTGACAGGAATCTCTACATCAATATCAGACGGCGAAAGACACGTCTTGTCGTCGCATGCCTGAACAGTGACACGCGCGCGAATCGAAGACGTGCCGAGATTAAGCGCGTTATCCGCCTCGGCCTCTGCCACGATGTAAATAGTTCCGTCGTGAACGGCGTATTCTTTGCCTTCTGAAAACTCGAACTTCTCAAATTTAGGCGCGGGATATTTTGGCTGATTGATGCGAATACCGGCGGGCGGCTCGAATGCAGCCTCTGTTGCAATCAGCCCGACATCGGACGGAACGTGCGCCTGGATGTGATAGCCCTTAGCGATTTCGACCGCGACGGCGACCTTGAATTTATCTCCCGGACGCACGCCGTCAACAGAGAGGTAACCTCGTGCTTTCACTTCACTGGCGCTCTGAGCAAACGCCGCGAGCGCAAAACAACTCAGGATTATCAATATCAATGCGAGATGCGCAATGAGTCTTCTTTTCATAGGAGCCTTGTAATCAGAATTCATCTCTTTCTGACGTCTTGAACCATTTCAGAGGTCACATCATTCAACGCTATGATCTTTCCACCATTCGCCACGACAAAAGCTTCCGCATCGGTTCGCTTGTTGAATGCCAAAAAATCCGGCCCCATCGGGCCTTCCACCTTGCTCTTATAAACGAGCTTCGCCTCCTGCCCGTCAATTTGATCCTTGCTCTGATAGTCCTTCAACAGGATCTTAGTAATGTTCGCACGATCTTTTTGCGCGTCTGTGACTTTGTACTTGTCAGGCGCGGTGTAGAACGCCAGCATATCGCCCGGTGATTCAAACATCAACTTCGTCCCGTCAGAATAATGAATCTCCGTAGCCCATTCATCGCCTGCTTGAACTCGCATGTGACAGACGGGGCAATATCCCGATTTCGCATCTGCCTGGATAGGCGCGTTCTTGTCAGGGCTACAGGACTGAAGGCAAAAAGCAAAAGGCAAAAGACAAAAGACAAGAAGGAAAATCGCTGGTTGCTTTGTGTTGTAAAACTTTTTGCTTATCACTCGATCCACCCTCCGCCTACCACCGCATCGCCGTCGTAAAACACAGCGGCCTGGCCCGGCGTGATTGCGGCTTGCGCTTCGTCAAATTCTACGCTGACACGGTTCGTCGCTATCGGGGTTATAGTCGCAGCCGCTTCGGGCGAGCGATAACGTATACGCACGTGTGCGCGAACAGGTTCGGCAGGCGGCGCTATGGCCAGCCAGTTCACGCCCGCAGCAACAAATGATTTCTTGTATAACTCGCTGCGCTTTCCGACGACCAGTTGATTGCGCGGCACATCGATCTTCACCACGTAAAGCGGATCGGAAGAAGAGATGCCGATGCCGCGACGCTGGCCTACGGTGTAGCGGTGCAGCCCGCCGTGCTCGCCTACAATCTGGCCGTCAGTCGTAGCTATTTCGCCGCTTGCGAGCGCGCTTTGTTTTTCCGTGGACTCGCTCATCTCTGATCGCGCATAGTCTTCAACGAAGCGCGCATAGTTGCCGTCGGGAACGAAACAAATTTCCTGGCTTTCGGGCTTCTCAGCAGTTTCAAGTCCAAGCCGTCGCGCCGCCTCGCGCACTTCGGCCTTAGTCATATGGCCCAGCGGAAAGACTGCGCGCGCGAGTTGCTTTTGAGTCATCTCGAAAAGAAAGTAAGACTGATCCTTTGAAAGATCGAGTCCCTTCCTCAGGATATATCGCCCGGTCTGTTCATTATATTCCACGCGAGCGTAATGGCCCGTTGCTACACGCTCGGCTCCGACCTGGCGTGCGACCAAGACAAGTTTTGCGAACTTCAATTTAGTGTTACACGACACGCAAGGTATGGGCGTGCGGCCCGCCAGATAATCTTCTACGAACGGACGCACGACTGCGCGCTCGAATTCTTCTTCGAGGTTGAGAACGTAGAAAGGAAATCCCAAATCTGCTGCTACTGATCGAGCGTCGTAAACGTCATCGAGCGAACAACACCTGGAAGGCTGCGGTTCGCCGTCAGGCCCAAGGCGTCGCCTTTGATTCCACAATTGCATGGTGAAACCGACTATCTGGTGGCCTTGATCTTTGAGTATCGCGGCTGCGACCGAGCTATCAACGCCGCCGCTCATTGCTACTGCTACAGTCATCGTTTAATCATCCATCTTGGCTCGCGCGCTGGCCGGATGCTATCATCCTTATTTCTAAACGTGCATAGTCAGGCGCACAAGTTTGTTTCAAAGCCTAGAATTATACACGAGCGATCAGTGAACATCCAAATTAGCCATTTTAAGTAAGGTGATGATGACAGCCAATCAAGAGACCGTAGAGCAAGCCATAGAGAAATATTCAGTCGCACGCGAGCCATACTACCTGGCCGTTGGAAAAGAGATAGAGCTATTCGAGGCGGCTTATAAAGCGAAGTTGCCCGTGATGCTGAAAGGCCCGACGGGCTGCGGCAAGACGCGGTTCATCGAATACATGGCCTGGAGGCTTTAGTCGCCCGCTTATCACGGTCGCCTGCCACGAAGACCTTTCATCAACCGACCTCGTAGGCCGCTTTCTTCTGGAAGGCGATGAAACAGTCTGGCACGATGGCCCGCTCACGACCGGAGTCAAGCACGGAGCTATCTGTTATCTGGACGAAGTAGTCGAGGCGCGCAAAGACACTATAGTTCTGATTCACCCTCTGACCGATGACCGCAGGATATTGCCTATAGAAAAGCGCGGAACCATCCTGCAAGCGCCCGATGAATTCCTGCTGGTAGTTTCTTACAATCCCGGTTATCAGAGCGTGCTGAAAGACCTGAAACAGTCAACGCGCCAGCGATTCGTTGCGCTGGAATTCGATTACCCGCCCGCGCAGCTTGAAGCGGCGATATTGATGCACGAAGGCAAAGTTGACGAGCAGACAGCGCGCGACCTTGTAGTGATAGGCGAAAAGGTTCGCAATCTGAAGGGGCACGGGCTTGAGGAAGGCGTATCAACGCGACTGCTGGTTTACGCAGCGCAACTTGTCAGTAGCGGCATACACCCTCACACGGCCTGCGAGGTGGCAATCACGAATCCGATCACAGACGACCGCGAGCTACAACGCAGCATCCGCGAGATAGTGACAACGGTCATTTAATCAAGTCGAAGGGTTGAAAAAGGCATTGATAGTATCGCGCCAGCTATGATTCGCTTCACAGTAAAGGAAGTTGCGGAGAAGGAAGGTATAGAGAATGCAAATCAGTTGGCAGAAATCACCGGGCTTCCGTATGAGACCTGCCGCACGATATGGAATGATACTGCAGTGCTAATTCACAAGAAAACCCTGGCACGGTTATGCGCTGTGTTGCGCATGCGGCCCAGCCAGTTAATCGAGTGGATACCAAGCGATGATGATATTTCATCAGCCCGAAAGAGTCATAGGCATAAAGTATGATCCAACTGTAGCTCAAACGAAGCCTAGCTATACTTTCACTGATGGATGCGCGAGCCATGGAAGTTTAAGAGTCTACTTTTCAAAAGAATGACAAATCTTTGCAAGGGCTGGCAGTTGATATGCTAGACTGCCGGGCAATGATTAGGCTTCTAGTTAAAGATGTGGCGGAGCGCGAGGGTATTGCTAGTGCCTACGAGTTGTCAAATTTAACAGGAATACATGTTACATCGATGTATCGGATTTGGAATGGCACTGCCCGAATGATCGGGTTAGACACACTAGATAAGCTGTCTACAGTGCTGAATGTAAAGCCAGGCCAACTATTTGAGCATGCGGCTGAACCAGAGAAGTTACCGCAACGCGAATCAAAGCGTTCAGTTAAACCAACAGGATCAAAGCTAAAGCGTTCCACAAAAGAATAAAACTATAGATAGGTCGCTCCTGCGGAGCCACTTTTAAAACCGTTTTAGTAACGGCTATCCTACTTTTCGACTTTCGGCTTTTCACCTCTACTTTTTCCTACTCTTGAAAACGGCTGTCAAAGTGTGGCACTTTGTAGGTGCTCCTTCGGCCCCGCAAGTGTGGCAACCAACAGCATCGCTGGAAGCGAGCAGAGGTGTAGGTAAGCGGTAATGAACAAAGGTCAGCAAGTCTGGATCAGAGTTCGCGGCGCGCCGGATGACCCTGAATCATTCGACCTGGCAACATGGACAGGTATCGTCTGGCAGATTCCGCGCATCAATTCGCTCGGCGATACGATCTATATTCAAATCCCCGACTATATGGTAATCGAGACAATGCCTGCTTCAACTAAGCCCGAAGATATTTATCGCAAACTGCCTCGCGATAAAGAGAATAATCGCTAGCCTGCCTTGATCTCAATCCGCATTCCCTTTGACAGAATTCCTGAGCGTTCTGACGCGCGATATGTTGATCTCAATTTGGTCGCCGTCTTTCAAAAAGACCGGCGGGTTTGAATAAACGCCGACTCCAGACGGCGTGCCGGTCGAGATGATATCGCCGGGCCTTAAGGTCAGATCTTGCGAAATGAATTCGATCAAGTGAGGAATCTTGAATATCAGATCATTCGTGTTCGAGCTTTGCTTCACTTCGCCGTTGACGCTCAATTGAATGTCGAGCGAATGCGGGTTATTGATTTCGTCTGCTGTCACTAGCCACGGGCCGCACGGCGCGAATGTATCCAGCCCCTTCGCGCGCGTCCACTGCTTTTCGTTTCGCTGAAGATCGCGCGCCGTAACGTCGTTCATTATCATGTAGCCCGCGACGTAATCAAAGGCATCGCTTGCGCTCACCGAGCGAGCTTCTTTCCCGATGACGACGGCAAGCTCCGCTTCGTAATCTATCTGGTCGCTGATGCGCGGGAGCCTGATCAAATCTCCGGGGCCGATCAATGCCGTAACGCACTTTGAAAAGATGAGCGGCGTTTCGGGCGGCTTCTTGTTCTGCTCCGCAGCGTGCGCCGCGTAGTTCAATCCGACCGCGAGAATTTTTCCGGGCGCGAGAACGGGAGGATTCAACTTGATTTCGGAAAGCGACCTCATCGCGCCTGCCCGCCTGCACTTATCGGCAAGCGTCGCATCGCTCGCGATCTGCGATGTGATTTCTTCCAGCCTCTCTATTCCTGCCCGGTATAAGTCGAGCGCGTCTGCCAAGGGGCCAGCTATTTCATTGCCGGATACGTTCTGCGATTTCCGAGAACGCCGTCACGTCCAGCGCCTCTTCGCCAATCGGGATGCCTGCGCGGTCTTTATCGCCAATCTTCATTGATAACAGCTTCATGATGCCTCCTATGTGCGCGAGTGACAGCGATGATGACGAAGCAGGACAATCCTACGTCAAGGCCGCATCAATGACGGGTTGTCAGCCTGCCGCGCATTCATCTATGCTGTCACATCAATTTTATAACGGAGCATCGCAATGATAATTCCTTTCAACGAAATTCGGCATTTGATACCCGCATACATATTCAACGAATACGGCCAGCTCACAGGCAATTTCGTCTATTCAGACCAGATAGTGTGCGAATCCACGGATGGCCGCATCAAGGTATGGCTTAACCAGGAAGCATTTGAGGCAAAAGACCCTGAGCGACTGATTTGCGATTACGCCGAAGCGGATTTGCGCGGGTAGGGCTGAATCAATTCCAAACATCATCTCTTCCAAACATTTCGGAACTTTGGGGTTACCCGGACGTGTTTAGTAGGGGTATAATAATGGAGGAAGAAACCCAAGAGGAAGCCAACGCCGAATGGCAACAGTCACTCATCAGGCGCAAGCGATAGGAATAAGCAACAGTCGCTCGGTCGAGACGGCCAACGACCACGAATTGCTGGCTGCGATACGCGACGGCGATGAAGCTGCGTTTCAGGAGATCGTGCGCCGTTATCGCAATCCTATAACCAATTTCGTCTATCGAATGATTGACGATTACGAGAGGTCTGTCGAGTTGGCTCAGGAAACGTTCATCCGCGTCTACACGAGCGCATCGCGTTATCAGGCGAATTACAGCTTCTCGACCTACATCTATCGCATTGCTACGAACCTGGCCATAAGCGAGCTTCGTCGTCGCAAGCGCCGGAAGATGGTCTCGCTCTTTACGCCGTTTACCAACGATGACGGAGAAGCTATAGAAATCGATCCGCCGGACGGCAACCCGCTTCAGGATGAAGCCCTGATCGAAGGCGAACGCCGCAAAGCGGTTGCGCGCGCAATCACGTCTTTGCCTGAAAAATACCGCGCGGCCATTGTGCTGCGCGATGTCGAAGGATTGAGCTACGACCGGATTGCCGAAGTATTAAAATTGTCGGAAGGCACGGTTAAATCGAGAATCAACCGCGCACGAAATCTCTTGAAAGAGAAATTGAGCGCGTACATTTAAGCTGTGATATTTTCAAGTTGGGGATTAAGTTTATGAAAGTTTGTAATGAAATCAAGTGGCGGATTGACGAAGCTGATCACCCCGATCAACTAAATATTGAGATAAGCAGACACACTTCGCATTGCGCAGAGTGCTGCGCTTACGCAGAAGAACGCGCACAGCTTCGGAGCTTGCTGGCGGGGGGCGCGCGCGTGAGCGTGCCGGTGAATTTCGATGCGCTGCTTAATGCGCGGCTGGCCGAAGCGAAAGCGCAAAAGTCGTTCGCATGGCTCAGCCCTGCTGTTTATTTACAATTCGGCACGGCGACAGCCGTTCTGGCCGTGATGTTTTTCGCCGCGCAATACAGCGATCTGTTTTCAAACAAAAACTATCAAGCGTTAAGCGCAGCCAGCGCTTCTCAGATTAATACAACGTCCCCAAATTCACTGCGGGCAACAGCCCTGCCTCCTATTGCTGTAGGCTACGGCTTTGAAAGCGGGATGCCAAGACAAGTACGATACAATCCCGCGCGAATTAATAGGCTCACGCCTCGAATGTCTGACGAGTATGTCAGCCTCAATGAGGGCGGAGTGATTTTAGTGCGCGGGCAGAACGGCGAGCGCGAAGTGCCTGTGCAGACTGTAAGCATAGGCGCGCAGCCGCTTCTTTATTCGAGCCGACAACCACAAATAGCGCGCAGTATTTCGACTTTCTAATAACGAAGACCGCCCTGACAATCAATGGGTTTGCGGTAAATTTCAAGCGGTGCTTTGAATCCAGGTTTTTATTGATGAGCAGAAGCGTAGCAACAGCGTTGGCATTTATCCTGGCAACGGCAGGAATAATCAGTGCCCAGCAGCAACCACAAGTAACGCCTTCGCAGGCGAACAATCCGTGGATCGTGTCCGTCGTTCACACGATAGCTTTTCAAAAGGTAGTTACGCGGATGAAGCAACAGGAGCAAGGCAGGTTGGGCGTGCCTGCTTCCGCTCCGCCGTTCGTCTACAACGTTGCAACGGGTCTTGTTGTTGATAACGAAGGCCACGTCGTAACAAGGCTTGCAAATCTCGATATCGAAGACAAGGATCAAGTAATCTCGATTGCCACAGGCGACGGCGCAACCCAGCCAGCACGATTGATAGGTGTTGATTGCGCAACCGGATTTGCCGTGCTCGAAGTCGCTTCGCTGAAACTCGCGTCTCCTAATTTTGCGATGGGCTCTCTGCTCTCGAATGGAATGGGAGTGAAGATAATTAGCACAGATGTGCAGGGCAAATTAGTTCCGTCTCAAAACGGAACCAAGATTTATTTTATGCCCGTGATGAGAATCGCTCAGGGCAACATCGGGGCGGAAAGCCTGTATTCAAAAGCGCGAGGCGCGATGACGCTGTTCTCTAATAGCCTGATGGCGCGCAACGACAGCAGCGTGGTCACAACGAATCAAAATCAGATTATAGGGATAGCTCAATACGCCGGGTTCGGGCGCGCATACCTGTTTCCTGTCGAGTTCATCCGCGACACTATTGCGAAGCGGGTGATCGAGAAGAAGGGTAATGTGCGTGCGGGCTGGCTCGGAGCAAACGGCGATAATGTTTCGCAACTGCCTGAAAACGAAGCGGCGGCGCTCGGCCTTTCAAGCAAGGCCGGTGTTATCGTGCGCCAGGTAGTTCAAGGAAGCCCCGCCGCCACAAGCGGCATTCTGTCTAACGATGTCATAACAGGCGTTGACAATTTCGACATTGCGGGCAGGGCTGATCTGGTTGCTTTTTTGCAGTCTTCGCCCGAAGGTCGCGAGATCAAGCTGCGTGCAATTAGAAATCATCAACCGTTGGAAATTAACGTTGTGCTGGGCGCACGCGCCGACAGCGAATGGTCAACGCCTATGTTTGAACAAGGGTGGGGATTGACTGCCGATACCCGGCGCACAGACCTTCAAAAGCGACGTGAAGAATTAATACAACGATACAGGAGTTATGAGAAGCTCCCCCAGTCGAAAGAAACGCAAGAAGCGCAGCGAGAACTCAGTTTAGAGATTGGGCAAATCAACGAAGCGCTCCGGGCGCTTGGCCCTGAAGTTCCTAAACAACCAGACTCATCAAAGCCCGATTTGTTATACGTGCCATCGTATACGACTGAGTCTGCCGCATCTTCATTGATCAGGGTCGGGCTGCTAGAGATACGCGACCTGGCATCTACGCCACAACTTGCAGAGCGCTTTGGAGTCAAGGGCGGAATACTTGTTAGAAGCGTCCGCAAAGATAGTCTGGCCTGGCAAGCGGGCATCCGTGCCGGGGATGTCATCGTCAGCGCGCAAGACCGCGAGAATTTGACCGCAGAAATTTTGCAATCGCTGCTCGACAAACAGCGCGGCCCAATCGCGCTCAAGATAGTGCGCGACAATAAGCCTGTCGCAATCAATATCAATAATCAGTAAGTCGAAAAAAACTATGAATGCGGAACGATGAATGATGAATTGAGGATAAGCATCTCAATTCATCATTCATCGTTCATACTTCATCATTTCTCATTCCTCCTTTATACTTCTCACCCGCCGATGAACAAATTACTCACCCATAAGCGCGCTGCACTTATGATCATTCTGGTTTTGGCAGCAGCGCCTTATTTCACCAGACTGGGAGCCTCGTCTTTATGGGACTCGAACGAAGCGTTTTATGCTGAGACCCCGCGCGAGATGATCGAATCGGGCGATTACATAAACCCCAGCTTCAACTATCAGCCTCGCTTCAACAAACCGCCGCTTTGCTACTGGATAGTAGCGCTGTTCTACAAAATCTTCGGCGCGTCAGAAGCCGTCGAGCGCCTGACCATCGCCTTAGCCGCGATGATAATGATTGCCACGGCCTTTGCGCTTGGCCGCGAACTTTTTTCCGTCCAAGCAGGTTTGCTTGCGGCGATTGGCTTAGCCATCGCTCCGCGCTTTCTGATGTTCTCGCGGCGAATAATGATTGATGTTTATCTCGCAATGTTCATGTCGGTTGCGCTTCTGTTCTTCGTCCTTGCAGAAAACCGGCCTCAAAAAAGACGACTCTATCTCGCGTTGATGTACGCATCCGTTGGCCTCGGCATTATGACAAAAGGGCCGGTCGCGGCAGTTTTGCCAGCCGCTTCGTTTGTTATTTATCTGGCTATCAATCACCGGCTGCGCGCGTGGCGCGAGATGATGCTGCCCGCAGGACTGCTCATAATCGCATGCATAGTGTTGCCGTGGTATGTGGCTGTGCACGCCGAGCACGGATGGAGTTACATTGAAACGTTTATTTTGAAAGACAATCTTTCGCGCTTCACCGAGCCTGTGTGGGGGCCTCGCCGCAGTTTATTCTTTTATATCCCTGTTCTCTTAGGCGATATGTTTCCGTGGTCGCTTTTTCTAATCCCATTCATCTGGCAGGCGGCGCGCGATCGTATAAATCCTGAGAACGAGAACACGCAGAAAAAAGATAACAGATGGATGTTGCTGTTGATCTGGGTGGCGGTCATCGTCATATTCTATTCGCTTTCGAGAAACAAAGAAGACCTCTATATCCTTCCGATTTACCCGGCGGTCGCAGCCTTAGTCGGAGGCTTGCTCGCGCGTTTCATCGCAAGCAATCAACTTGCTGCTGTGCGATGGACCGCCGTCACGCTCGGAGCAGTTATCGCTCTGGCCGGAGCAGGCGTGCTTTATCTGTTCGGGCCTTCATCCGAGCCTTACAGGTTTGATGGGGCAAGCGCCGTAGGCGTCGTTGCCGTTATGGGCGGGCTGGCCACCATTGTCGCTGCGATGATCAAGCAAAGATTTGCAGCCATCATCGCCAGCGCCCTGGCCCTGATTGCACTCAACTGGATATTCGTGCTTTGGACGCTGCCCGGCTTCGAGCGATTCAAACCTGTGCGCCCGTTCTCGCAAATCATCGCATCACGCGCCGGGGCTGATTCGCTTGTGGGATATTACAGAATCGCGTCGCCAAGCATGGTGTTCTACCTGCGCCGCCAGGTATTCGAGTACTACAGACAGGAAGAGCTTGAGCAAGCCTTAGTTTCAGGAAAAGAAGTCTATTGCTTGATCGCTGCCGAGGACTATGAAACGATAAGGCACGCGCTTCCTGTTCCGACATATATTCTTGCCAGCCATCCCATGTTTCAAGTAAAGTTAAAGTCTATTCTTAATAAGGTAGAGCCTCCTCGACTAATGCTAATATCGAACAGAGGTGGAGCAAAGATCGCGCAATGAAGAAGACTGCCTTAACATTATTGAAGATTGTCGTCAGCCTCAGCATCCTCGTATACATATTCACAAAAGTAGTCAAGATACGCGAGTTGTGGGCGATGTTGACACAGGCCGATTTGCTTTACATCTTAGCGGCCATCGCCGCCTATTTTCTCGTCCAGGGGTTGAGCGCGTACAGATGGCATCTGTTTTTGAAACCTCAGGGTATCGAAGTCCCCTTCTCAAAGATACTGGCATTTTATTTTCTCGGAATGTATTTCAATTTCTTTCTGCCTTCGGCCATCGGCGGCGACGTTTTCAAAGTCTACTATCTGAATAAAGAGACAAACCGTCTCAGCGCATCGACCGCATCGGTCTTCTTTGATAGAGACATAGGCATGGGCGGGTTGGTGCTGGTCGCCATTCTTGTTTCGGTATTTAACGGCACAAGCGTCAAGGGCGTTGCGCTCGCGCCCATATTCATTTTAATCGGCCTCGGTTTTATCTTAGCCAATCTCGCGCTGTTTTATCGTCCGACTTACAACCTGCTACATAAGCTTCTGAGCCTTTTCAAAATGAAAAAAGTTGACGAGAAGGTCGAGCGAATGTTCAATTCCGTTAACGCTTACAGAGGCAAGTGGGGATTGATCGCAATGGGTATGATTATATCGCTTGGGGTGCAGGTCGGTTGCGCTTTCGTAAACATGCTGGCCGCAAATGCCATCGGGCTTAAAACCGCTAACGGCTGGCTGGATTATCTCGTTTTCGTACCGACCATCGGGCTTATAAGCATGATACCCATCTCTATCGGAGGCACGGGCTGGCGCGAAGGCGCATACATCTGGCTGTTTCAGTCGGTCGGGGCTACGGAAGTGCAAGCTGCGGCGCTCTCTCTATTCTGGCTCGGCATTGTTGCAATAACGAGTTTGCCCGGCGGAGTCATTTACATCGCGCGCGGAAGCCGCAAAGATGACCTGCCACCCGATGAAGCAGAGATGCTCAAAGAGAACGTCTCGGCTAAAGAGGCTGTAAATTATAAAAGCGATTTGGAGCATTTCTCTGCCCTCCCGGCACAACCATGCGAGGAAGAACCTGCATCAACGATTTAAGCCCGCTTCGCTATAATAAAGAAACCGATTTACAGCGAGGGCGTTTTTGATTGAGTGATTTTCGAGAGGGAGTTTTATGAAAGTGGCCACAAATATTATTTCGTCGTTATTAATACTCTTTTTGCTACAAGCTGTCTCGTTCGGCCAGAAGCCGACGAAACCGGCTCCACCACCAATATCTCCTGAGCAAAGGATGGAGAGGGCCAAGCATATACTGAGGGCTCCATCAGGAAAGGGTTTTTATATTGAACCTCTGGGCGAAGACCATTCGACATTCAGCGTTCTCCTGACTGACGACAAAAATCAAACAGTGGCAGGCACTTTCCGGCGCGCTCAGATAGAAATATTTGAAGTGTTGATGGAAGAGGCAAAAAAATTTGCCGAATCTGATGAAGCAGTAGGCGCGCCCGGCAGCCCTAAAACTACGCGCATTGTGGACAAGGAAGAAAAGTCTCTTATTGTTGACGTGGAGAAAGTGGGACTGGAAAGCCACTTCTATGTCACGCTGCGAACTCTACAGGGAACTCTGACGGTGGAGGCTGGGGTGATCAAACGCGGCAGCAAAAAGAACACGCCTCTCTTCTATGCCATGCTCACTCGCGTGCAGGCAGCAAAAAACTCAACGGCGTTACCTCAATGATCTTACTGAATAGTTTTCTTGCTTCGAGAAATAAGCCCTTGAACGGTGCTGAGGAATTTATCGAAGTCGAAGGGTTTCTCGGCTGATGCGTCAGCCCCAGCCTCTATCGCTTCACGCGCAACGTTAGAACCGAAAGCAGTAACTACAAGGACAGGAGTCGCAGCAAGCGCCACTTGCGCGCGAATCCTCTTAACGAATTCAATGCCATCCATTTTGGGCATGTGAATGTCCGTGATTATAAGGTCAGGCTCCTGGTTTATCGCAGCCGTATAGCCTGTTTCGCCATCCGAAGCAGATGTGACATCGTAGCCGCTCATTCGCAAGAGCTTCGAGAGAATATCGCGCGAGTCACGATTGTCCTCTATGATTAGAATCCTGTCCTGTTCTGCCGTCTCATCCATGTTGGTCTACCCACTCGTTTGCTAAATGATTCTAACCCGATTTCACCTCAAACTGAACAGTGATTGATTTGCGCAAGGAAGAAACAAGAATTGGTGTTTTTTAAATGCTCGAAAAAGATGTCGCTGAGAGTAGAAATGAAACGAGGGGGCTAGGTGCCCCCTCGTTTTCACAATCGCCTTGCTACGCCACGTCTTTGCCCAATAATATTATTCAATAAGCGAGCGCGCGAGCTGTGGACGCTTGTGAGTGTTCGAGATTAATATCCGAACTCGTCTGTTATCTTATCAACCGCTGTGCCATACGCGCTCAGTGACTTTTATTTTTTCCATATGCGACGCTAATTTCCATAATCACACAGGTAATCAATTCTCGCAGCTCGTCAATAGCTCGCTCTTGAATTATCAATAAAAAAATAATGGGTCTGGTTTGTCAGGCTACTCTCATCGGGATGAGACAAGAATGTGTCTGCGCTTTCGATGAAGGGTTTGATCAAGGTTGAAAGTCATCACAGGCTATCGAGGTCTGGAACCCAAAAGCCATATCTGTGTTGATTGTATTCACGCTCAGTACGAATCAGTCCCATTTCAGGCAAAGACTCCTCGACGTGACCAAGATAGGTGAAATGCGGAAGGTCGTTGGGGACTGTCCGAAACCAGCCGTGCAGGTTGAGCGCTTTCTCTACCTCTTCGTTTTGATACTCTTCCACATCAAACGCGAGAAGCGAAAGATGCTGAGAGGCTCCCGGCGCGGCAACAGAATAAAGGATTGATCGGTCAAAGAATGTCCCAAAAAAGATTTGTTCCTGATCTTCCATTTCGAGGATGAGCGCGATCTGGCGGGCAGGCGCAAGCTCGCGAACCTGTTCGGCTCGCTCAGGCGAAATTCGCCCCTCCATCTCCCAGCGCTCAAGCCCGCGCGTGACATTGCGCAGCCATAGCCCGACAGTGTCTTCGTAGGAACGGCCTCCTGAATCGGCAGCGCGCGCGGCTATGCGACCTTCCCGGCCATTCATTTCTGTGGCTGCGCGAACAAGCGCGTCCATCGCTTCGGCTTGCAGCGAAATTTCATAATCGCCTACGCGGGCGTATTGAATTGACAAAGTAGATTGAAACGCTTCGACCTCGCTCGAATCGGCAAAAACAATAACGGGCGGAGGCGTAGCGGTCGTGACAAATATGGCTCCGTATTCAGAGAACAGGCGCATCTCAACGGCTGAACGGGTAGTGGATCGAATGGCTCGCAATGCTTTTTTCATCGCTATTTTTTCGCAGACGAATTTCAGCCTAGCATCGGCCTCATAGCTTTTCAACTTTCTAAGAGTTCACCGCAGAGACGCAGAGGACGCAGAGGGGGCGCAGAGATGATAAAAGTTTTTCTCTGCGTAATCTCTGCGTCCTCTGCGTCTCTGCGGTGAGTTGACTTCCTCTTCCGGAAGGCAAAAAGTATTGACACTAATCAAGCGCTATTTTACCATCGCATCACGTTGCAGATCGCAAATGCCCGATTGCCCCTGCTAGCTAACCCCTTTCCCATCTTGCCCCTTTGACCTTGATCCATTAATGCCGCAGCAAACGGGTCGCTCATTCGGACGATACATAGCTCGCTGTGTAAAAGGAGTGAAGACCGATGCCTGCAAAGCAGGGGGCAAGCACCAATGGCTCGATTCAAACTTCATTTCATATCAATTACTTTGTTTTTTTTAGCCTTGATCTTCGCAGGGCGATTCCCCACTCACTCAGATTCATCAAAAAATTCAAAAGCCAGTCGTCCGGTTTACGACGTTTCTTACCGCAGCCCTTCAACTGCTCATAAAGTCATCGTTCAAGCAAGCGAGCGCCAGTTGCGCGATTCAATTCTTCAAGCAGGCGGCTCGATCATGGCGGACTACGGCGATTTCGCTTTGATGAGCGCACCTGGCGACGCGGGCAGTCAAGTAAGTATTCAATCAGTCGCAGGCTCTACTGTGCGCGACGACATGAACTTGCTTCTGCTGCGCGCTCACACATTCGATACAACTCTTGCTGGGTCTGAAGTAACTACATCTTCAATCGGCGATGCGGAGCCTGCCGACGAACAGCTTTATATCGTTCAGATGATCGGCCCGATCAAGAAAGATTGGGTGAACGAACTTGAATCCGCAGCAAAAGTAGTTTCTTACATTCCCAACAACGCTTATCTGATACGAGCCAGTGAGGACTCCTTAGCGCGAATCAACAATCTGAAATCTGCGGGCAACAGTTTCATTCAGTGGACTGGCGCTTTCAAGCCCGACTATAAAATTGCGCCGGAAATCTCGCTTGCTTCCGATGAAGAGATTACAGCAACCGTCCAGATGGTCACGACTCATAGCACAACGAAAGAGATCGAAGACCTGACCGCTGAATCATCAGCGCAGGTAATAGATCAGCCTTTTGCGGTTCTCAATTACACGAACGTCCGTCTTAGAGTGCGGCCAAGCCGTCTTGCAGCAATCGCTCGCAAAAGCAACGTAGTCTGGATTGAACCCTGGAGCGCGCCCGAGTTGCACGACGAACGGCAGAACCTTATCGTTGCGGGCCAGTACACAGGCAATCAGTTGAGCAATCCCGGATACCTGGCCTGGCTGACGGCAAAAGGGCTGGCGACGACGCCGGATTTCATCGTTGACATAGCCGACACGGGAATTGATAAGGGCATTCTGGACCCGCAGGTATTACACAAAGATTTCTTGAACCCGGCGGGATTGGCGCGCATAGCCTACGCGCGATATGTCGGGCTTGCGGGCGTTGAAGGCACAGCCAACGATACGCTCGGGCACGGCACGCTCGATGCCGCGATTGCGGGAGGCTATAACGTCACTTCAGGGTTTCCATACAAAGACGAGACTGGCTACAGCCTCGGCCTTGGCGTTCACCCTTTCCTGAAGATCGGCATATCCAGAATATTCGCGCCCGATTTCACGAACCCGCCTCTCACGACTCTGGTTGACATGATGTATCGCGACGGCGCTCGCATTTCGAGCAACAGTTGGGGGGCTTACAACAACTCTTACTCAGTTGACAGTCAGACTTACGACCGGCTGGTCAGAGATTCACGGCAAGGCGAGTCTGGGAATCAAGAGATGACGGTCATCTTTTCTGCCGGCAACAAAGGGGCGGGCAGAAATCTCACCGTTCCAGGCAACGCCAAAAACACGATTATGGTAGGCGGGAGCGAAAACCTGCGGCCCGGACTTGACGGCTGTCAGGTAGACGCGAGCGGAGCCGACGACATCCAATCGTTAATTGATTTCTCGTCCAGCGGCCCGACTACGGACGGGCGAATCAAACCTGACATCATCGCGCCGAGCACACACATACAGGGCGCGCGTTCGCAGGACAACGCATTCACAGCAGCCGGAGTGTGTGGGCCGGGCAACTACCCGACAGGGCAGACGCTTTACACATGGTCTTCGGGCACGAGCCACGCGGCCCCTGCCGTATCGGGCGCAGCCGCGCTCGTTCGCCAGTTCTTCCAGCAGTCCGTAGGTCATCCGCCCAGCCCTGCGATGATCAAAGCCTTCCTGACAAACTCGACGACCTATATGACGGGTTTCCGCGCAAACGACGATCTACCGGGCGTCAGTCAGGGATGGGGCTTGTTGAACATTGGCCGGGCGCTGGACAACGCGCCCAGAATGCTTGTGGATCAGGATCAAGTGATTGCCAACACGGGGCAGGCAGTCACAGTAAGCGGCCACGTCGCAGACCCGACAAAACCTTTTCGCGTAACACTGGCCTGGACGGACGCGCCCGGCCCGTCGGCTGCCAATCCCGTAGTCAATAACCTGGATTTGCAAGTCGTCATCGGCGGCAAGACTTATCTGGGGAATCACTTTAACGGCGAGGTCTCTGTTGAAGGCGGGACAGCCGACCCGGTGAACAACCTCGAAAGCGTCTGGGCACCGACCGGCGCATCAGGCGAGTTCACAGTTCGCATCGTCGGGGCTAACATCGCAGGCGACGCAATACCCGGCAACAGCGACACGACAGATCAAGATTTCGCGCTTGTCATCTACAACGGAACTAACGAAAGCGGCGGCGGTGGCGGCGGCGGGGGTCCCATTGATTCACCACCGACAGTGAATCTGACTTTTCCGCAAGGCGGCGAGAAATTGACGGTTGGAAACATTGTGCGAATCTTGTGGAATTCTTCCGACGACAAAGGCATTCAAAGCCAGCGGATCGATTTCTCAACAGACGGTTCTACCTACAACACCATCGGAGCCGTTGACGGCAAAGCGCGCAGCTTCGATTGGCGCATACCATCAGTCCCGACGCCCTTCGGCAGAATCAAGATCACCGCGCTCGACGGAGTGAATCTTCCAGTTTCATCCGTCAACGCGCAGGCGTTTGAGGTAGTCAATGGCCCGCCCGACAATTTACCGCCGCAGGTGTTGCTGGTTTCGCCTAACACGAAAACCACCGTAGGCGGCGGGCAGTCGTTGAAAATCAATTGGAAAGAAACTGACAACGTCGGCGTCATTCAACGCGTGATCGAGCTTTCGACAGACGGCGGCAATAATTACCTGCAGATCATCTCGCTCCTTGCGCCGAGCAGCGGAGAGAATCAAACTTATGACTGGCTTGTTCCGATAGATATGTTCAGCGAAAAAGCGCGGGTGCGCGTCACAATCTATGACGGCTCAGGCAATAATGCGACGGTGACGTCCGGCGGGAATTTTGAGATCTGGCCTTTGCCGATCATTACCGGCGTGGATTACAACGACGGTACCAAGCCCGAGCTTGAAATATCAGGCAGAAACTTCCGCAACGATAATACGGAAATTTTTGTTAATGGAAAGTCGTTAAAGAAGGTCTTCTATGAAGACAAATTCAAAGAAGGCAACGGTTCAAGCCGGAAGGTATTCAGCAAAGATAAAAAGGTCAAGAAGCGAGTGCCTCTTCACGAAGACGTAGTGATAGAGGTCATGACCAAAACAACAGGCCAGATGTCGCCGTCCTTCACCTTCAGGCGCAGGAGGCCGAATTGATGTAGCGCCGAATGCGCGATGAGCAATAGAAAAGCTGACTGATTGTTGTATCAATCAGTCAGCTTTTTTTAATTTCAGCTAGCAGTTATTCAGCCGCGTAGCGGCAGCGTGATTTTAGCCGTGTACTTCAGTGCACGGAAGCAGTAATAGTCAATCTCAATTCGTCGCGTCAGCGATGGCTGAACCGGAACTCAATCGTCGCTGACGCGACGTGATCGCTCGCACCCGACCAACTCGTGCGCTAAAGCACACGGCTAAACTCATTCAGCCGCTGACGTGGCGCGGAAGACTGAGTCATTACAATTTCAGAGCTATTATTCACTTGCCCTTGAGTCCGTCGCGCGCGCCCTGGTTGGCTGTCTCTGCTTGCTCTATCGCATCTCTCAGCGCGGCAGATTCCTTTTCGTCCTTCGCCGCAGATTCCAATGACTTCAGCGTTTGAATATGACGATCCGTCGCGTCGCGCAATGCCGTGAGCGCCTTTGGTATACCGCTGCTTTTAGGGTTTCGTTCGTATGCGTCTTCCAGCTTCGCCATGCCCTCTGCAATCGCGCGCGTGTAGTGGCGAAGCAATTGAGCGCGGCTCAAATTCGGCAGCGTGCCCCACTCTCGTGTTTCCTCTTCGATTTTTTTTTGCGCTTTGGAATCAGTCGCAGCGGGTGCAGGTGCGCCTGTCAGGGCCGCGAGCCTGCGGTCTGCGATCTTTATAAAAACTTTGATTCGTTCATCGGGCTTCTGCGCTTCTCGAACGTGTGTGTCTTCTTCTTCGGTGAGGTAATCGCCTGGAATCTGCGATGACAAATCCGTTGAGACGTATTTAGCTTGAGCGGGATATGAGCGATTACCCTCTTCATCATATTCGCCTTTCGCGCTAACCAACCATTCTGGATTCATTCGATTCCAGAGGTTGCAAAGGCTCGACACTCTGCGGTGATTTATCTTTGTCAGGCAAGTTATCCGTAGGAGGCTTTTCCGTATCGGGGTCTTTCAAAACGTCGCCACCGGCAAAAGCTTCGTTCAAAGCCTGCACGCGTAATTGTTTCGCTTTTTTTATGGCGTCTTCTGCGAAAGCAACGCGCTCGCCTGGGAACAATCGCTCGACCGACTCAAGAGTCTTCAACTGCTTGTAGATGTGTTGCTCCAATTTTTTCGCAAGGCTTCGTTTTCCATCTTGCATTGAGAATATTGTCTTAAAGGCCTCCGCCATTATTTTGTTATAAATGTCCAGCTCGCGTTCGGCCTTGCTCGCGTCTCCATTTTTAATGACAGCAAGGGCCGCTTCCAGGTGAGTTTCTGAAAGTTTCAGATAAGTTTCTACAGTCTTCTTGGGATTTTTCGCATCGGCAAGCATAGCGCGCTCTGCGGTCGAGAGCAGTTGGGAAAGCGGTGTCAGATCAACAGGCAACGGAGGCCCTTGCGCGCGCGCATCGCCTGCCGCCATCGTAATCGCATAAGCAAGCAGAATCGTGCAGGCGAGCGATCTTCGCACCCGGCGAGTCTCTTTCACGCAGAAAGGTAGACGAATAAACCTGCGGTTCATTTTCCCTTCCCCTTGACTGTTGATTTGCATTTGCCGCTCTTCACAAGTTTATCGAGCAAACTCAATCGTATAGTTGCTTCTTCCAATTCGTTTTTGTTCGCAGCCGGATCAGCCCTGCGCGTGAACTCTTGATATGCGCGCATAGCCTGCTGGCAATCGCCGAGCCGATCAAACGAGATGGCCAGGAAAAAATAACTGGCAGCCGTTTCGGGGCGCGCGCGAATGAGCCAGATGAACTCTTGCGCTGCATAAGGGTATCGCTGAAGCTTGAACAACGCAGTCGCAAGGTTGGCGTGCGCAACATAGTTACTGGCGTCGCGCGTAATTGCATCGGCAAGCACGGGCAGCGCGGCCTCAAATTGCATCGAGCGAACGAGCGATGCGCCAAACTGAACGCGCGCAAGGTTGTTGTTCGCGTCAATCTCAATCGCCTTGCGGTAGTAACCGGCAGCCTCATCCGGCTTGTCTTTGAAATAAATGTCACCTGCCGTGACCAGCAGCTTAGCGTTACCCGGAGACAATTTGACGAGTCCCGCGATCTCTTTCATCGCAGCCTCTGTCTGCCCGTTTTCATTCATCAAGCGAGCAACCTCTGCTCGCAGTACGTAATCGTTAGGCCGCTCGGTTATCAGAAAGCGATAAATTTGCAAAGCGGCTTCCGGCTTCCCTACGCGTGTGTAAAGGTTTGCGAGTTTGATTGCCGCATCCTGCGAAGGCTGCGCTCGATATGCTGTAGCATAATCTTCAATCGCTTTCGCCAGTTCGCCGCGAGATTCATAGATGCGAGCGCGGCCTTCTCTGGCCGTGGCAATGGTTTTATCCATTTCAATCGCGCGCGAGTAATCGGCGAAAGCTTCGTCAGGCTTTCCCAATCGCTCTTGTGCAATACCGAGCAGCGCGTAAACAAGCGCGCTCGCTTCACCAATTTCTATCGCTATGCGGAGGCTTTCAGTAGCCTTCTGATTTTCACCTGACTTGATAAGCGCGCTGGCATGGTAGAGGCGAACGCCCGTGAGTTTGGGGTCAAGCTCGATGGCGCGCGCGAACTCTCGCTTCGCGTCTTCGGTCGAGCCTCGATCAAGTAGAATCTGACCAAGAGCGCGATGAGCGCGAGCAAAATCCGGCCTTGCTTCAATGACTTTTTTAAGATCGGCTTCGGCTTCCTTATCGCGGCCAAGCGTAATGAGCGCAGTCGCTCGCTGGTAATGAGCTTGATACAGCGTCGGGTCAGAAGTGATTGCGCTTGTATAAAACCTTACAGCAGAATCGAGTTCCCCGCGCTGTTGAGCATTCTGTCCCTGTTCAAACGCGGCAGCGGCGCTCTGCTTTGCATCAACCGAACTGGAGCGCGCCGATTGAGCTAAAGCACAAGGCGATATGAACAGTAAAAACGCGATTGAAATTAGTAGAGAGGAAAGATGCATCGCAGTAAACACCCTCCCGAGCATCATATCATCAGAGTTATTCAGCTTCAATCAAGAGCATTCGCTCTGAAGGCATGCCGCTAATTGCGCGAAGCTGAAGGCTAAAAGAGATTGAGTTAACCCCAGTCTTGAGTTGAAAGGGAGGGTCGTCTAATTCCGAAAGTATAGAATGAAGTTGCAAAACAAAACTCTGTACCCGGAGGACGACCCACTTGACTACCATTATAGATCAGATGACTCAAATCTACTGCTTTGTTGATGATTACCTCAAAGCCCATCCTAATCTGGCTCAGTGGCGACGTTCGCCTAACTCGCAGCCTGCTACCACCGATGCCGAAATAATCACTATCGCTTTGATGCAAAGCTGCTTTGGCGTCGCCACTCTGAAAAAGGCTTATCTGTTGATCGCTTCTAATTACCCGTCTGCCTTCCCCTTGCTTTGCTCTTACAAACAATGGATTGCTCGTCTGCATTCCTTGAGCGAAGTAACCGGCCACCTCATAGAATCGGCTCGCAACTGCGACGGCTTTGAAGTGGAATTGGCGGTCTACGACTCTAAGCCTATACCCGTGTGCCGCGCCATTCGTCACGGGCGCGTGCGATTGCTTCGCGAAGAGGGGGCATATTTTGGCAAAACTAGCAAAGGATGGTTCTTTGGCTTTAAGCTGCACGCTTCGATCAACATAGATGGTCATTTTCTGGGGGGAGTGCTGACGCCAGGCAATATCAATGACCGAGAAGCGGCGCTTGCGCTTGCGTTGATGAGCAGTGGAGGAATAGCACTTGCTGATTTCGGCTACCGAGGTGAAAAGGTAGCTGAAGAGTTGGCAAATGAGACGGAGACCTTGTCGATCACGACAGCCGATGCTGGTAGGCACAGGGCCTTGATCAGTAGTTTGAGGGAGAGGGTAGAGACGTTCTTCTCTCAGCTTTGGAGAATGTTTGTAGATCAGGTCTATTCGCGGTCGTGGCGCGGATTGTGGAGCACGATAAAGCTGAAATTGCTCAGTTACAATCTTCGCCACAGTGGAATCCTTTCTGTCTGATCAACTCAAGACTGAGGTTGAGTTATATTCGTTAACTCACTACTCATTGCTGCCTTTTTTCTTCTTCGGCTTCGGTTGCGGAGGCGGAATCACGCCGGGCTTGAGCAGTTCCGCTATCGCCGTGCCTTCGATCTCCGTGAAACTCAACCCTAAAATCGCGGCGGCGGTCGGCGCTATGTCAATCATCCGCGCAATAGTCATTCGCGCGCCTACTCGCGCGCTCGCGCCATAGATTACAAGCGATGAACGCATCTCTGCTCGCGTTGGCAACTGGCCGTGTGTGCCTCGATAATCCTTCGGGACATGAGTATCAGGGCCGGTCATCTCTCCACCGAAACCGAAACCCGGCGCGGCGTCCAGCATCAACAGCGCCGTAGGTATTGATCCCATCTTCTTGATCTCTGCCTGATTCAAAATGCGATGTATGGGGCTGTTGTCTTTCGCCGCTATCTTATTAAAGATCGCAGTCACTTTAGCGGCAGTCTCTTTGTCATTCGCATCTTTCAACACGATTGCGCACGAGCCGCCAGCGGGCCACGCTGCGGCTTTCCAATCCACAGGCTTGCCGCTCGCGTCGAGCGTGATCAGCTTCTCTTTGACAAGCACTACATTAGGCTCGAATCGCTTTTGGACTTCGGCGAATCCGTGATCCGATACCAGTAAGAAAGTCGTCTGATCGAATATGCCCGCGTTGCGTGTCGCTTCGATGATGCGGCCAACAAACGCATCCATGCGCTCTGCGATTTTCAAAGCTTCAGGCGAGCGCGGGCCGTAGGTGTGATGCGCGCCGTCAAGTTCGAGCAGGTGAATCAACATCAGATTCGGCTTGTATGTGTTGATGATGTATTCGCTGACGGCAGTGCGCCGCGCGTCAGTGCTCGTGTCAGTGCTCTTTGATGCGCTGATCGCTTTAGCGATTAAATCCGGCGTTGAATATTGCAAGATGCGATTTCTCGAACTCGCCCCGGCGGGAGTTTCTTTGGGGTCTTTGATCTCCGGCATGGTGTAATCAATGTCTGCGCCTGCGGTCACGGGCCATCCGACATTCGCCGTCACAAGCCCTGCTTTCTTTGCCATTGACCATAACGTTTCAGACTTCAAATCTTTCGAGAACCAGTACCACTCCTCTGTCTGAGGGTCGGTCGGAGCCTCGAAGATTCGATTCTGATATATGCCGTGAGTCGCGGGCCGCACTCCGGTTATGAGCGTCGTGTGGGCTGGATAGGTGACCGTTGGGAAGACGCCTTCGACGCCGTCAGCATAAGCGCCGCCCAGTTTCATCTGCAAAAAATTCGGCACGCGAAGCCCTAACCGCGCGGGCTCTGTGTAGTAGTCGGGCACGAGGCCATCAACTGAAATCATGATGACGTGAGCATCTCGTCTCGGCTGTGTGCTTTGAGCAATTGGTTGCTGCGCGCCGGTTTGCACAGGAACCATGACAGAGATGAAAAACAGCAACATCCAGAGCATCGTTACGAATCGCGAGCGGTTGATTTTTATCATTGTCTTTTCACCTCCAGTTGAATTTGGCAGTAGCCCAAGCGTCAGCGCGGGCGAACATATTCGCCCTCCCTCACGGTCGGGCTACTGATTCGATTCCTTTCGATTACGCGCCGCGCTCCGTTCAACGCGACTGAAAAAATCAATACCCAGATGACTGCTGAAAACACGAGCATATAATGATGTAATGGCAGCGTGTAGCGAAACTCTGTATGCAGGACAGACTGAAACACAAAATAATAGAGCGGCACAAGCAAAACATACAAACCGCGACGCAGCCCGACGAAGAAAACCGTCACCAGTCCGAGTATGATAAACAATATCGCAGTCTCTTTTGCTGACCTCTGTAGTAACCTTGCCAAAGGCCGCGTCCAGGATATGCTTTCGCCGTAGGCCACGATTGGAAACTTTGAAAGCTCGTTTATCGGCGGCGGTTCGGGCGGGTCATTCTTCCTTCGAGTGACGTTTTGCCTTGCTTCTTCGCCCAGTTCTTTAAAACTCACATCACTGTTTCTGAAGACAAGCGGAGCGTCGGCAGAGTACTTGAACATTTGTCCGACGCGCCACACCATGCCGCGCGCAAACCAGAACGGATTATGAACTATGATGTTCAAGCTCTTTTTAAGTCGGTCGCGGTCGCGTTGTATTCCATCGGGATAGCTCCACATTTCACCATAACTGGGATTGTCATAAATGATCGCTTCCTGCGCGGCCACTCCGGGGTCAGTCTTGACAGCGCCGAAATGCTCGCCGCCTATGTCGGCTATGCCTTCCCACATCACTATGCCCGTGTTGATGCTCACGGGAATGAACTCGTGATAGAGGATATAATTTCTTATGGTTATCGGGGCTACGACGACGAGCGATATGACGGCGATCAACCAGGAACGCTTTGCCGTCTCTCGCCGCCTGATTGAAATGAGCGGAAGCACTATTGCGATGAAGACGCCGAGCATTAAAGTGTTCGGCCTGATCCAGACCGATAATCCGCACAGCAATCCCGCAAGCGCGTAGGCCCACCACGACCGACCCTTTCCGCGCTCGGTCACTGCCAGCAGGTACACAGCCGCAAGCGTCGGCAACACGCAGGACGCATCCGGCAGGATTACGTTTGAATAGAAAGCGAAGTGATGCCAGACCCCCACAATCACCCCGGCGACGATGCCGACCGGCCATGATAACAACCGCCCTGCGATTAAAAAAATAAACACTGCCCCAAGCGAGTTCAGCAAGTTCTGAACGAACTGCACTGTGAAGTAATCTTTACCAAGCAGCGTATAGATCGCCGCCAGATAAAGACCGTAGCCCGGCGAGTGGATGAGCAGGCTGGTGTTCGTCGGTCCCATTCCTCTCGAATCAGCAGGCCATTGCCCTTGAGCGCACCTAGCGCTTCGTAATGAAAACCGAGCGACATTGTCTTGGCCCATTGGGATGAAGTTTGAGTGAGCGGCGCGACATCTACAGCCGTCAACGCCCTGACAGAAAACGCGATAAAGAAGATCACAAGCGCCCAAATTATCTTCGCCTTACGGCTCAGGCGGACGCGGCTGCCGAGCGCGTGAAACAAATGATGACGTATCTGCGATGTTTTAAAGCCGCCAATCCACTTTCGCGGCTCGCTTTGCTGTTGCTTCGTGTTGAAATCAGATTCTTCTATACTCATTTGCTGTTGCGGAATATGAAAGCAGGTTAAACATCCACGCTCAACCCATCTCTGCCTATCATTACTTCGCCTGAAAAATCCTTTCGCAATTCTTGCTTCAATTCTTCTTCGTCAACATCGAAATAAAAATGAGTGACCACAAGGCGAGCGACACCTGCAAGAGTAGCCATCCGCGCAACGTCTCTTACTGAAACATCAGCGATGCCTTCGCGTCGCTCGCGAAAGGAGCATTCGGAAATTATCAAGCTTGCTTTGTAGAAAAACTTCGCGACATCTTCGCTGTAATCGGTATCGCCCGTATAACAGATCGCGCTCGCGCCGGTTTCGATTCTCACGGCCAGGCTCTCTTTCGTGTGCGGCGTCTTCGCTACTGACAGCGAACAATCCGTTGTAAGATTCACGCGGTCGCCGTCTGAGATCATTTGCAGGTTCACAGGAAACTTCGGCTCGAACAGATTTGCCCCGTATGCTTCTTTCAAACTATTCATCACGCGGTCAAGCCCCTGTGGGCCGATGATTGTAAGGGCTTCGGTGCGCTTTGATCTCATACCGTGATTGAATGCGAAGAATAGTGACGCCAATTCTCCGCAGTGATCGACATGGAAATGGCTTATGAACAGATGCGTCATTTGCTCCCACGGCAGATTGTATCGCGCCAGCGCGTGAACGGTTCCTGCGCCGCAGTCCATCATTATTCGCGCATCGCCTGATTCAACGAAGTAGCCTGATGAATTTCTCGCGCCGTCTGGAACCACAGTGCCCGAACCCAATATCGTGAGCCGCATCGCTTACTCCAGTCTCGAATCAAGAGCCAAGAATTCTACCAGAAGAAATGATGAAGTATGAATGATGAACGATGAATTGAAAGATAGCATTCCCTTCGTTCATCGTTCATCATTCAGGTTTCATCGTTGCCTTGTTGTTGACACACGGGCTTCCAGTCATCTAGCATCGCAAAAGTTGATTGAGCGCAGAATTCCATCTTATATCCCTGTATGTTTTACAACTCTTTTACAACTGCAAGGAACAAGGGGTGAGTGATAGCGTAAAAAAGACAGTGGCGGCATCTAAGGCAAACAACATAGCAGAAGCGAGCATTCCAACAGCAAGCGAGCAAGACCAGTCAGCGCCTCGCGCCGGTATGGTGATGGCGATTCTCCTGCTGATCTTTTTTCTCGGCACAAGCGATAACCAGATGATCTCGCCGCTTCTGCCGCTCATAGCAAAAGATTTCGGTTACGGCGATTCTGTAGGCCGCGTCGGACAATTGATGTTGCCCGCTTACGCAATTGCGGCAGCGATTGCAGCTCTACTGATAGGCCCGCTGTCGGACAAATTCGGTCGCCGCAGGTTTTTGTTTTACGCTTCGATTCTTTTTGGCGCGTCGCTTCTGCTCATACTGGTCATCAAAGATATTCGCCTTCTTGCGGCTGTAAGAGTGTTGACAGGGTTTGCCGCCGGTACGTTTTCGACTTGCTCGATTGCTTACGTCGCGGACTACTTTCCTTATAGCCGTCGAGGCGTAGCGATGAGCGTAGTGCAAGCCGGATACTTCGGCGCGCTCGTCATCGGCGTGCCTATAGCAAACCAGATAGCAAGCTGGCAAAACTGGCGATATAGCTTCGCTTTCTTTGGGATGCTTTCAATCATCGCGTTCTTTCTGATTGGCGCGCTGCTGCCGGAAGACAAGCACACTATGGCAGAACTGGCTCTGTCTGATCGAATGGCGCGGCGGTTCGATAACATCAAGATCGTCTTTGAAGGCCGCGAGCGCATAGCGGCAATAGCTGCTGCGTTCTTCGTCTCAGGCGGGTTCGTCGGATTTTTCACCTACATAGGAACCTGGCTGCAAAAAGATTTGAATCTCGGCAAAGGCGCGGTCAATCTATTCTTCATCCTTGTCGGTATCGCTTTGCTTATCGGCGCATTCATCGCGGGGCCTATGTCTGACAAATTCGGCAAGCGCGGTCTTTCGATTCTTGCGACGCTTGTGCTCGCGCCGATGCTTTTGCTGATACCGAACCTCTCGTGGGGCGTGCCGCTGTTTGCGACCTTCCTCCTCGCAAGCATTGCGTTCGCATTTCGACAGGGGCCGCTGCAAGCGCTGGCAACAGAGTTTGTGCCGCGACGCGCGAGGGGCGCGCTTGTGGCAGTGCGAAACACAGCTTCGCAAATCGGCATCGCTGTTGCGACAGTGGCAAGCGGCTGGCTTTATGATAAGCTCGATTATCGCGCCGTCGGTATTTTCAGTGGCGTGATGACGATGGCCGCCGCCTTTTGTATCCTCCTCATGAAAGAACCGCGCGGCGAGCAGTCGGAACACGAATCGGCAAAGGAATCGCCCGAATGAAGACGGCTTCGACAATCGATGACGGACTTGCACAACTCTCCACAAAACCAGCTAGAACTAAACGCCGGTGGTCGCGCATATTGCTTCGCGTGATCTTAGTCCTTATCTTCATATTCATCGTCATTGTTTATATCGTCTTCCCCATATGGTTTTCAGGCATCGTGACTGGTGCAAAGACGCGCTCGCTTGACCTGAAGCAGACACAAACGCCCGCAGACTTTCAAGCCGAATACAAGGACGTTGAATTTCAAACTTCTGACGGCGTGAAGATCAGCGCATGGCTGATGCCGAGTCGCACTAAACGCGTGACCATTATTTATTCGCATGGTTTGTTTCGCTCGCGGCGAGAACTCCTCGAACGCGCAATCGAGTTATGGCGGCTCGGATACGGAGCGCTGCTTTACGATTCGCGCAATCACGGCGAAAGCGGCCCGGCTCGCGTGACGCTCGGCTATACGGAGCGACTGGATGCGGAAGCGGCTGTCAGGTACCTGCGCGAAGAAGTTCACACGCAAGACCGCATTGCGCTGTTCGGCATTTCAATGGGGGCCGCAACCGCGCTTCTCGCGACAGCCGAAACGCCCGAAGTCGGGGCAGTGATTTCCGACAGCTCTTACCTGAGTCTCAAAGACACTATAGATCATCACGTGCGATTGTTTCTGCGCCTTCCGGCCTTTCCCTTATCGAACGAGACGCGATTTATGATCGAGTGGCGCGCGGGCTTTGACGGCTCGAAGCTGGATGCGCTCGACGCTGTGCAAAGAATTGGCGCAAGACCCTCGATGTTTATCGCTGCCGCACACGACAAACGAATGCCGCCCGACATCGCACAGAAACTCTATGAAGCGTCAATAGGCGCGCAGCGAAATTTGTTGGTAATTGACGGACCCGGCTCCGAAATTCATGGCCATGCTTATCAGGCCGACCCCAAGGTTTATATCAGCAGGGTCGCAGATTTTCTCCAGACAGCTTTTGGAGATTAACCGGGCGTTCGGCTCTTTTGCTTTTCCTGTCTGGCTTCTCTATGATTCGTTTATGAAGGACGAACCTCTATTTGATGATCAGGTGGTTGACATCAAGCCTCGCAAGCGAAGACGCTGGCTGATAGTTCTTGCGGCCATAATCATATTCTTGTTCTTGACCGGCTCGCGGCTTACCAGCATATACGTAGACTCGCTGTGGTTTTCGTCAGTAGGCTATTCGAGCGTCTACTGGTACAAGTTCCGATTGGGCGGATTGCTCTTCTTATTCTTCTTCGTTGTCACTTTCCTGATAATCAGACTGCCGTTCGTCCTCTTGAATCGTTTCTTCCCCGAGCTGACCGAGCGCCCTCAAATTCGCCCTGTCACCGTCGAAGAGATCAGAGAAGTAAATTTCCTGCCTTTTTTCTATCGTCCGGGCGTGTGGCTCTTTTCAATAGCGGCGGGGCTTTTAGCTGCGATCAACATGAGCCGCGAGTGGCCTGAATTCGCGCTGTACCTGAACTCGCAACACGCAGGCGCAAGCGATCCGATCTTTAATCGTGATGTCGGCTTTTATCTGTTCAAGCTACCCGTACTTGAATTGGTGACATCCTGGATTCAGACGATAGCCGTGCTCCTGTTCATCGTCATAACAGCGATATCCGGCTATATATGGTATCTCGAACGAATCAGGGGCACTATAACTACGAACACAAAACGGCGCGCGACTGCTGCGATAAGCGCGGCGGGCGCTTTTGCTGCTCTTACTTATGCGGCAAGCACTTATTTTGATCGCTACGATCTTCTCTGGTCGCGTAATGAATTGTTTACAGGAGTCAGCTACACGGATGCAAACGTGCGACTGCTCGCGATGAACATTTTGATAGGTCTCTTTCTGCTCTCGGCAATCGCGCTTGCAGTGAATGCATTTTCGTTCAGGATCCTGCGATTGATCTTCTGGCTCGGTGCCATTATTGGCGTCGTGTGGGTAGTAGGACTCGGAATCATTCCGGGGTCAGTCCAATCATTCTCGGTCAAACCGAATGAGCTTGCGAAGGAATCTCCCTATATCGAGCACAACATAAAGATGACGCGGCAAGCTTTCGGATTAGACCGCTTCGAGGATCGGCCATTCACGCCAGCGCCCACGCTTACGGTGCAACAGATCAGAGACAATCGCGAGACGCTCGACAACGTGCGACTCTGGGACCGCCGCGCGCTTCTAGCCACGCTCGGCCAGATTCAGGAGATTCGCACTTATTACGATTTTCAATCGCCCGACGTTGATCGCTACGTGTTAAACGGCAAGCTACGCCAGGTGATGCTGGCCGCGCGCGAAATGAACGTTGACCAGTTGCCTGAGCAATCAAGGAATTGGATCAATCAGCATCTGGTCTATACGCACGGCTACGGCGTGACGATGAACACGGTCAACGAGTTCACGCCCGAAGGTCTGCCGCATCTGGTGCTCAAGAACATGCCTGTCGAAAGCGATGCGCCTGAGCTAAAGGTGACGCGACCTGAGCTTTACTTCGGTGAAAAAACGAATTCGCACGTCTACGTGCGAACGAAGCCACAGCAGGGGACGCATCCTGAGTTCGACTATCCAGCGACTAACAACGAAGACTCCTATACTGTCTACGAAGGCAGCGCAGGAATACAGGTCGGTGGATTGCTGCGAAAGATCGCTTTGAGCACTTATTTGGGAGAAGGCACAAACCTGCTTTTTTCCGATTACATCAACTCTGACAGCCGCGTGCTCATCCATCGCAACATACGTGACCGCGTGCAGCAGATCGCGCCCTTTCTTTTGTTTGAAGACGATCCGTACATAGTCATCAACCGCGAGGGCCGTCTATTCTGGATTATAGACGCATTCACCTACTCAACCCGTTACCCTTACGCGACCGCTTATCCGGCAGCAGACCGCAGCGTCAACTACATTCGCAATTCGGTCAAAGCCGTCGTTGATGCTTACGACGGGACAGTGAATTTTTACGTCTTTGACGAACCTGAAGACCCGATAATAAAAGTCTATCAAAGCATCTTTCCTACGCTCTTTCACCTGAATAGCGAGATGCCCGAAGACCTGCGCGAACACATACGCTATCCCACTACTCTTGTGAACACGCAGGCTCGCGCTTACCTGCTTTACCACATACAGAATCCGCAGACTTTTTATAATCACGAAGACCTGTGGGCGATTGCGACTTCAGAGGCTACTGTTCAGCAAGGCGCAGAGCCTGAGTCCATGCAGCCTTACCACGTGATGATGCAATTGCCGGGCGAATCCGCTTCGCCGATTGAGTTCTTGAACATCCTGCCTTTCACGCCATCGGGCGGCAGAAGCAACATGATCGGATGGTTAGCAGCGCGCAATGACAAAGAGAATTATGGCCGCTCGGTTGTGTACAGTTTTCCTAAGAACGTGACTGTCAGCGGGCCAGCACAGATACGCGCGCGCGTGAATCAGGATTCGCAGCTTTCGCAGCAGATAACGTTGTGGAATCAACAGGGATCAGAGTTGCTGCGCGGCAATCTGCTGGTGATTCCGCTGGACGATTCGTTGCTTTACGTGGAAGCGTTTTTCTTACAGGCATCAGGCGGCCAATCGAAGCTGCCGGAATTGAAGCAGGTGGCCGTAGCAACTCAAGACCGTCTTGCGGCAGCAAAGACTTTCGATGAGGCTTTGAAATTGCTCTTCCCCGATTTGGAATCGCAACAAGCGAAGCCACAAGGCCCGACACAGACACAACAGCAAACACCGGCACAACAGCAGGCGCAGACACAACAGTCCCCGCCGCAAGCCGCACAACCTGCGGCAGGCGAGATTCAGAAACTTACGCAGCAGGCTTTGCAATTAATCTCAGACTACGAGCGATTATCTGCTCAAGGAAAACACCGCGAGGCGGGCGAGAAGCTCGACCAATTGAAAGCGACGCTCGCAGAGCTTAATCGCAGGCGTAGCGGGCAATAATGAAAATGTATAGAGGCAAATGCGATTTATTGCTTCTAACCTTGTAAACGTGCGCCGTCCATTTCAGCGATCATCAAATTGAGCGTATCGCTTATCACCGCGCGATCGAACTTGATCCCGATCATCGGAAGCAAGACGCGCTCGCGCGCAATGCCGCTGATCTCTTTCAACAACAGGCGACAAAACGCAGCCACCACTTTCGCATCAAACTGCGTCCCTGTGTTGCGTTGCAAATCCGATAGCGCGCGATCAATCGTCAGTCGCGCGCGATAAGGTCTGTCTGTCATCATCGCATCGAACGAATCGGCAAGGGTCACGATCTTTGCTCCGAGCGGTATCTCGTCGCCGCGCAGCCCTTGAGGGTAACCCGTGCCGTCTATCTTTTCGTGATGGCATTTGGTCATATAAGCTATCTCGTCCCACGGATGACGGATGTGCGAAAGTATCTCGTAGCCTGTCGTCACGTGCTTATTCAATTCGCTGAATTCGCGGTCGGTCAGCGGGCGCGGATTGTTGATTATCGTGCGATCAACGGTGATCTTTCCTATGTCGTGCAGATAACCCGCAACGCCGATGTATTCTAACTCTTGACCTGTCAATCCCATCTCGCGAGCTATGGCTTCGGAGTATTTGGCAACGCGGTCTGAGTGGCCGCTCGTGTATGCGTCTTTCAAATCAATCGCTGCGCCGAACGCGCGAACCGTGTCGTGGTAAATCTGCCGCATCTCGCGATACAGCCGCCGGTTCTCTTCCGCTTTGCGCTTGAGCGATACCATCAGCCGGTGATTGTAAAAAGCGATGCCGATGTGCCGCGACATAGTGTTGATGATTTCAATATCTTCTTCGCTGTAGGATTCGCGAGTGAACTTTTCAGACAGAAACACCAGTCCCATCAGATCGCCGCGCACGACCATCGGAACAGTCGCGCGAGCGCGAAGCCGCTTAAAAAGCTCGCCGTTGCGACTGACGAAATGCGCCAGCCCGTTGCGCTCCTGTACAAGCTCAATCGGGCGCGCTCTCAAGATCAATCGCTCGACCTCGTCGCAGCCCAGCGTGATCTTTTGACCTACAGCCCCGGCCAGTCCCTTTGCCGCCACGATCTTCAACTGGCGAGGCCGCAGGCTGAAACGCGCGATTGCGCCGCGAGGAATGGCTAACGTGCCAAGCAGCGTGTGAAGCGATGTGCGTATGACTTCATCGAAATCATGAGTCGAAATGATCTCAGAGCCTATGTCTGCAAGCGCCCCAAGATTGTGCAGCAGCTTTCTGAGCGTGAGTTCCATCATTGTCCTCCCCAAAAGAGAAACGGCAGTAGCCCGACCGTGAGGAAGGGCGCAGGTCTTAGCCCTTGCTTACGCGCGGGCTACTGCCGCTCGTCACATTAAAGCGCAACTGTCTCGGCCTGCCTGTAGACTCTCAACAGCGCGCGCTCCTCTGTTTCGGCAACGCGAACGTGCGACATCAAACCGAGCATCTCAAACAACTCGCGATTCGACGTGTTGAGATTTGAAAGCACCAGCACACCGTCGGCATCGTTGACCGCTTCGATTACGCCGAGCAATATCGAAATGCCTATGCTGTTGATCAACTCCGTCTCTTCAAAGTTGATTACGATTCGACGCACGCCTTGCTCAATCAACTCCTGACAGCGACTTTCGATGCCTTCGCCTCTGAGCTGATTGAGATATGGCCCCGGATAAATCACCGCTGCGCCCTCGACCAGCTTCGCTTCAATTTCGATGGTGTTCATTTCGATTCCCCTTTTTCAAAGTTACAATTGTATGTAGGGGCGGGCGTCTCTGCCCGCCTCAGAGTAGTGTTACTTGACTCTGGGGCGACCACAGCAGCGTCGCCACTACATTCCTGTTCTAAGCAAAAGGCAGTACAATCGCAGCGCGATGCTACGATAATAATTACTGCATCCTGCTTACAGCCTACTGTTTACTGATTTTCGGGGCGTTTGAGAAATTTGGTCATCACGAGGCTTGCGCCGTCGTCCGTGCGCTCGAACCTGACTTCATCCATCAGCGCGCGGATTATTTGTAAGCCGCGACCTCGCTTTGAGCTTTGTGGCCCGACACCAATCGAGGGGGTTGATTGGCCGTTGATCGAGCCGAAGGTCTTACCTTTGTTCGATACGGTGATTATTAAGCGATCATCTTCAATCGCAAATCTCTGGTATATCCTGCGGTCGGGGCTGTCGCTGTGCTCGGCAGCGTTTATGCAGGCTTCAATCAGCGCAGTCTTGATCTGATTGATTGCCTCTTGCTCGAAATCCGCCGCGCGGGCTATCTGTTCGACTGTGCGCGCGGCAATCAATTCCGCTTCATCTTCGACGGGGATAATAAGTTCGAACTCGCTTGCTGGCTTTGCCTGATCGCCATCGAAAAGTTTTATCAGGTAATGATGAATCAAATCAAGCTGCGAGAATGTGGAACGATACGCGCGCAGACCCGAAAGCCGTTCAGCCGATACAGCCGAAAATCCTTCCTTGCTGATATACCACCTGACGGCCCGCCCGCTCTGGCCGAACTTTTCTTTTGAACTGCGCTGCGCTGATTCGAGCCGCTGATCTATGCGATTGAGAGTTTCAACATCCAGCGGCTCTTTTGAATTGATGAGCGCAATGAGCCAGGTCACTTCGTTCGATTCGCTGTAGATGCCGCCTTCAAATCCGCTCGCCGCAAACAAACGCCAGGTTATTCCGGGCTGCTCGCCTGCGCTTATGTCGTGGACTAAGACGATCTGCGGCAACCTGACGCGCTCCGGCTCTTCATCGAGCGCGCGTCGCACTTGCACGCGACTCATGCCGCGATAGCGTTTATCGAATGCCGATACGTCGAAGAGGCTCGCAGGCACGCTCTGAAAATCGAAACGCGAGAGCATCTCGACAAGCTGAGATTCAACCGAGCGGTTGTAACGCGACATCATCAGGCGATAAGAATGCTTGAGCTTTTCGCCGAGCAACTCTTCGCCAGCAACAGGGCGGCGCGCGCCTACGATCTCGCTTCGATATTTCGCGCGCACGTAATCGGCAAGCACAGGGTCGTTTGACGCGCGCACGAAACCATAATTGATTTCTAAAAGTTCCAGCGAGTGCAATCGCGCAAGCAGTCTTTCGCCGTCCGCCGCATCCTCGCTCATCCGCTCGATCACCGCATCTGTCGGGACGGGATCACCTGCTTCGATGATTAAAGCCATCGCTTCAAGCGCGGAGCGGCGCGCTCGCGAATCCGTCGCAACCTCGCGCAACAGCGCGCCAAGATAATGGCTGATTCGCCCGTTCAAAACCTCTTCCGTGTAGACGCGCTCGAATTCCATGAATGATTTCAGGCTCGACTGGCGCGAGGCCGCCGCGTCGAGCAACGCGCGAGTGTAAAACATATCGCGATTCAGTTGCTGAATCATCAACTCTATCGTCGAATCGCTCGTCTCGATGCCTAATCCTCCGGCTGTTGCGCGAATTAATTGTTCAAGAGGCTCTTCATCCATCGCATCTATGCGAATCAATTCGAGCTTTCCGTACAACTCTTCATCAGGTGGCATCAATTCAGGCATCACGCGCTGCAATCCGCAGAGCAGGTACGCCGCGTTTGCCCCATCAGCCGACATCGCCCTTATAAATTCAGAGCGCAATTCGGGCGTTTCGGCAAGCAAATGAAAATTGTCTATCATCACGAAGAAGCGCAATTGCGCGCGCGCGGATGCCTGAAGCGGCGAGCGAGCGGCGCATCTCGCCATCAGCGCAACATCGCCCCCGGAAGCGGCCTGCGCGAAAGCGTCAACCATCGCTCGCACCCACAGATAGTCTTCGGGCGCGGCAGCGCGCGATATGACCGCGAGCGGTTCTTCAGCCGCTGCTATCAATCGCGCGTCGTTGCGGCGGAATGCGATGAATTGTGAGAGCAGTTGGGACAGGAAGTCGCGTGCGAATTTTTCGCCGTCCAGGCAGTAAGGCCTGAGCGCATAATAGATTGGTACGACCTCTGCTCCTTCGTTAAACAACAGGTCGAAACTCTTGCGAAGCAGTTCGGTTTTGCCCACGCGCGGAGCGCCAAGCAGCAGCGCATTTGCCGGGCGACGCACCTTTGTTCTTTCACTGCCAGCAAGTGTTGATTCGTTACTGCGCGACCGGTCAGCATCACTAGATTCGATGCCGTGCACAGAGACGCCGCCTCGCCCTTTGGCGAGTGACTGGATGCGGTCGAGTTCAACCCTGCGGTCGAAGAACTCTTCGTCGGAAAGCCGACCGAGCACCTGTCTTTGACCGGGATTGTTCATCGGGCATCAACCTGCCGCCGTGTTGTCTTCATAAACTGCTATGCAATTGCGCCCGCGCGTCTTGGCCTGATAGAGCGCGCTGTCGGCTGTCTCGATAACAGAAAGCGGGCTTTGCCTGGTGGGGCTGAACGAAGATATGCCGATGCTGAGTGTTACCTTGCCCATCAACTCGCCCTTTTCCGAATGATACTCGGTGTTGCTGATGGCGGCGCGCAGACGCTCGGCTATGCGCGCCGCAGCCGCCAGTTCCGTCTCGGGCAAAACGATGCAGAATTCGTCGCCCGCGAATCGCGCGGACATATCAATGGCGCGAATCGAGTTGCGGAGTATATGCGCCGTCTTCACCAGCACGCGGTCGGCGTTCGTGTGGCCGTAGAGGTCGTTGTAGCTCTTGAAGTGATCCACATCAATTATCATGAAAGCGAGCGGCGTATCGTAACGCTTCGAGCGTTCGACCTCTTCAAACAAACGGTCTTCGAGATAGCGCCGGTTGGGAAGCCCCGTCAGCGGATCGGTCAAAGACATCTGTTGATAAGTTTCCGCTTTCCTGTGCCATTCTGTCCGGTCAATTATCAAAGCCAGATGCGGAGACATCATCTCTAAAATCGACAGGTCTTCCATTTCATAAGGCAGGCCGTCTTTGCGGTCGGTCAAATTAATGACGCCGACTTTGCGCGGGCCAAGAGTTATCGGAAAGCTGATAAAGGATCTGCTCTTGTAGTGGCCTGCCCTCACGTTTGGCACTCGCTCGTCCGTGTCAACATCACGCACGACGAGCGGCGATCCGCTGGCAAGCACCGAGCCAGCTATTCCCTCTCCCAGTTTGACGCGAACAGGGCCGTCCGACTCAGGATGCGCTCCCAGAGCCGCTTCCAGGGCAAGTTCGTTGGATTCTTCGTTCAAAATCATGAGCGAACTGCGCTCTGCTTTGAGTATCTCGCTGAACTTCGCAAGAACCGCGTGATAGACCTTCTGAGAATCGAGCGACGAAGCTACGCTGCGAAGAAAATCGTAGAACTGAGCAATAGCTCGATTGCGGCTTTCAAGTTGATCGGTGAGGCGTATGATTTCAAGGTGCGCGTCCATCAAGTCCGGCGAAGCCTGCGCGATCTCAGGCCCCTGCGCCATCTTGCTCGCGCCTTGAAAATGATAAGAGGCGGTCGAATCAACCAGGTCAGCGGCTTCGCGCAATTCGCGCGAATCTAAAAACTCGATGTTCTTCAGACACTCGCCGGTAGCAACCGCTTCGAGGTCTGCGTATCGCTGAAGAAAATCCGTGTACTCGGATGTAGAGGTAAAAGCACGGCCCCCGAGTATAACCAATTTTTTATTGCTGATCGTAACGGGTATGGCAAAGCAGCGCAGTCCCGCGTGGCAGGTGTACTCTACGCGCTGACCTGTATCAACGGCATTGTCGTAGGCGTTGGCGCAATCGGCTGCGCACAAGGGCGAGTGATCAGGAGAAACTCTCAGAGCCTTGCAGATGCTGTTGTCATTTTCGATGCGCCCTATGACCGCGCCGTCTTGATTGAGGGTGCAGAGGGCTATGCTGTTTTTTTCAGCAAGCGATTTCTGAAGACGCAGCCACACTGTGAGCGCGTTATCAGGTGAGGATTCGTCTCTTTGTGTTTTATCTTTCTTGACGATCTCTTTGATCAAATATGCAAGAAGCCCTTAGCAGGCTCCACCTCCACATCCAGTAGCTGAGCAAAAATACAAACTACGATCTGGTTTCTGGTTCCTGCCAGCGATTCGGCGAGTCGGGGCATATACTTGCAGCCACCTAAAATCTATGACGAGCAAAATCGAAACGTATCCGCTATCAACGAGTCAATTAAACCTGACCAACTGACAGCGCCAAAGTAGCACAAGCCGTGTGCGTTTATCAATAGAAAGTTAAAGTACCTTTTCAGGTAATGTCATACCGCCTGTCAAAGCATTCGACGAATGTGGCAGCGCGCCACAAGAATGGACGCTTGCATGCTTTTCAGCACTGCCGATTCTAACACCTGTGATTCGGAAATCGGTTTTCAAAGTTTCCATTATAAGTGTTGCCCCTGAATGGTTAATTGCATAGAATGCGTAACAAGAACCTGATAATTGATCTTGCGTGTCCTATTGAAGACTTAAGGTGTTGTGAGCAATGTAGCATTCAATGATGATCAAAGGGACAACAAATCGCAGGTGAATGGGGAGATTATCCCCAATGGCAGACCTCCTCGAAGCTAAATCTTTGGAAGCAGGGATTTGATATGACGGACGACACGGCACAAAGCTTGCCCTCACCGTTGCGTAAGAATAAACGCAAAGAGGGTGCCATGAAAATTCTGGTTGTTGACGATGAAGAAATGGTGCGCGGGTTGGTTAGAGAAGCGATGGAGATGCAGGGCTACGAGGCATGGACCGCTGCCAACGGAAGAGACGCGCTTGCGCTTGGGGCCGAAAGTGAATTCGATTTGATCTTCAGCGATGTCGTAATGGATGGATTGGATGGCTTTGACGTGCTCAGGGGCTTTCGCGAAACATTAGGCTCGCAGGCTGAAATAGTGTTGATGACAGGTCAGGCATCGGTTGAAGCAGCTATCGAAGCCGTCCAGCACGGGGCCAACGATTACATCTGCAAGCCATTCTCTATCGGCGTTCTTCAAGCCATCGCAACAGCAGTCGAACAGCGTCGCTATCCCAGCAAGCTCATCGCGGTTGAAGGATACAAAGAGCCGCAGCAGGAATTGCTCGGCAACAGCCCTGCGATGATCGAGGTGGTAAAGACGGCTGCCCGCGTAGCCGTTACCGAATTGCCCGTGATGATTCGAGGTGAATCCGGCACAGGCAAAGAATTGATCGCCCGCCTGATTCACCGCAAAAGCCTGCGCTCTGAAAAACCATTCGTAGCGGTCAACTGCGGCGCGCTGCCTGACACGCTTCTCGAATCCGAACTGTTCGGCCACACGCGCGGCGCATTCACGGGCGCGGACAGCGTAAGGCGCGGTTTGTTTGAAGAAGCCGACGGCGGGACTCTACTGCTTGATGAAGTGACGGAAACCAGCCAGCAGTTTCAAGTGAAGTTGCTTCGCATATTGCAAGAAGGCGAGTTTCGCCCGCTGGGCACTAACGCAAAGAAGCGCGTCAATGTTCGCGTGCTGGCCGCGACAAACCGCGACCCGCAATCGCTCGTCGAGCAGGGTCTGTTCCGACAAGACCTGCTTTATCGCTTGCAGGGCGTTTCGATCATCCTGCCGCCGTTGAGGGAGAGGCGCGAAGACATTCGCTCGATGGCGCTTGCCTTCTTGTCCCGATTCAGCACAGGCAATCGCCGTCTTTCAATCACAAAGGATGCGATGCTTGCGCTTGAGCGTTACAACTGGCCCGGCAACGTGCGCGAGCTTAAACACCTGATGCAGCGGCTTGCGGCTTTGAGCAGCGGGATCATCCGCCTTGAAGACCTGCCTACCGAGACCATTTCTACTCCGAGAGTCGCATCAGTAATGAGCGATTGCATACCCGAAGGCAGTTTGCCGACGCTTGAGCAGTTGGAATCCAGCTACCTGCTGCGCGTGTTGAGTGCTGTTGGAGGAAACAAATCGCGCGCGGCACAGGTGATGGGCATAGACCGCAAAACGCTCTATCGCATGATTGACAGGCAAACCTCTCCTGATAACAAGCCGAAGGCGTTAGTCACCAACAAGAGCGATGAGTGACATGCAAACTCGAACGTTGAATCTCGCCACTCACGGCTCATTACTCGTTAATAAGCCGACCCGCAGACAGCACAATCTTGACAAAGGGCATGGCGTGGTATAGCTTCCGTTTCAGAGATGAAGAAATGCCCTAAATGCGCTCAGACCTACGAAGACAGGCAACAAGTCTGCCCGATTGATAAAACGGCCTTGATCATTGTTGATCCAATGATCGGCAGGTTGCTCGACAACCGCTACCAGATCATATCAAAGATCGGCGAAGGCGGCATGGGAGCTATCTATAAAGCTGTGCACTCAGAGATGGGCCGCACCTGCGCCATCAAATTGATGACAGCCATATCAACCGGCAACGAAGACGCCGTAGCGCGGTTCAAACGCGAGGCAAAGATGGCGAGCCGGATTGACAACCCGCACGCCGTAATCATCTACGATTTCGGAGTGGCCGAGGGCGGAATGCTCTTTCTCGCCATGGAGTTCATTGACGGCAAGCCTTTGTCGCGCGCCATGGCCGAACAGCGCATGCTGCCGATTGATCGAGTAGTCCACATAACGAATCAGATAGCCGAAGGGCTTGCCGCCGCTCACGCGCTTGAGATAGTTCATCGCGACTTAAAGCCTGACAATATAATGGTCACGCGCAAGGGCAACGACTCTGATTACGTCAAGGTGCTGGATTTCGGAATAGCGAAGACTGTGGCCGACGACGGAGAAGGGGCGGAGAATTTAACGAAGACCGGCTTCGTCCTCGGCACTCCGGTTTATATGTCGCCTGAGCAGTTGCTGGGCGAGAAGCTCGACCCCAGATCGGATATTTACAGCCTCGCAATCATCGTCTACCAGATGCTTGGCGGCCAGTTGCCGTTTACAGGCGACAATCCGCAATCGGTAATGATGAAGCGAATCACGAGCAATCCCGTTCCGCTTCGCTCCATCGCGCCGACTGTGAGCGAAGCGATAGAGCAAGTAGTGATGGACGGACTTGCGCGCGACGCTGAAAATCGCACGCCGACGGTAGAAACTTTCGCGAAGGCGCTAAGCTTGGCGGCTCGCGGCAGCACGAAACCCGTGGGCGACAGACCGACGCAGAGAATGCCGGAGGTCGAGTCTCATACGATGGAGTGGTCGCGTCTTCAAACAGACGCCCAGAAGAGCGCGCCTACTAAAGAAGATGGGACTCTGACATTTCAGTCGCCGTCTACGGTCGAGCGTTCGCGCGATACATATCCTTTGACGCAGGCAGGTCAGCCTTTCACGCAGCCTCAAACAGCCGAGCGACCCCCACAACGCCGAACAGCCGAAAACACTGCTCTGCCCTTCGACCCTGCGCCTGCGCAGTCGCCTACTATAAAAGAGCAGAGCATGGCTCCATCTATAGCTCCCACTCCTGAAAAGTTCATCACCAATAAAGACCTTAATGCTCCTGTGCCGAGCAGGACTGAGGTCGTCAGCCAACCTGTGCGGCGCAGCAAACCCATAGTATTGTGGGCAGGCATAGGAGCGGCGGTTATCGCCATTGCGGTTATAGCGTTTTTGCTGATACCGCGCGGCGGTTCGGGATTCGCTATCAACATAAAAGGAGCGCCGCCCGGCAGCATGGTTTATGTCAACGACGCGCAACGAAGCAGCGTCGGTTCGGATGGAACGATTAAGCTCGCAGACTTGCAGCCCGGTCAGGCCGCCGTCCGCATCACACGCGATGGCTATACCGAATTCACTACTACCGTGAGCGGCAATAAAGGCGAAGAGAAATCAGTTGACGCAATGCTTTTGCCGATGGAAGTCGATTACAAAAGCAAGATGGTACTGATACCGGGGGGCGATTTTGAGATGGGCAGTGATGCGCGTAAAGTGACGCTGCCTGCTTACTACCTGGATAAATACGAAGTGACAAACGCAGACTATAAAAAGTTCTGCGATGCGACCGGGCATCCATACCCTAAGTCCACTTTTATGTTTGGGGTATTTAAACAAAAGACGCCCGCCGAAGCCGATGAAGAATATTTCACGCAGCATCCGAATTCTCCTGTCATCGGTGTGACCTATGAAGACGCGGCGGCATACGCGGCGTGGGCTGGCAAACGGCTCCCTCGTGAAGATGAATGGGAAAAAGCGGCAAGCTGGGACCCGAACACTGGAAAGAAACGGCTTTATGCATGGGGAAATGGAACAACAGGCGTTAGAGTAAATGTAAACCGAAAACAGGACGCGGTTATCGCGCCGGGCGGGGAGTTTACCGATGACAAAAGTGCTTTTGGCGTCTTTGATATGGGGGGAAATGTTCCAGAATGGATTGCACCGGGCAACCAAAATGGCAGCCGAAACCTCGGAGATGAAAAGCGATTTGCAAAAGGTGGCGCTTTTTTTATGAAAGACTATGAAGGTGCAACATCTACAAGTAGATCATCTTACGATGCGAAATTTGCAGAAGACAATAAGGTGCAGCTTCCCATCGGTTTCAGATGCGCCGTGTCTGTGGATGATTCTAAAATTCAAGAATTCCTGCGCTCGCGCAGCAAGTAATGTGAGGAAACCTAATGAAATCACGATTATTCAGCTACTTGTTAATCACACTTGTAATGGGCGGTTTGCTTGCTCAATGCTTCACAAGCGAAACGGCATGGGCAAGGGGCGATAACGAGTACGTATGGGACGCGCCCGTTCAAGTCAGCCAGCCTGCGAAGCCTAAGACGGGACGCAAGCGGCCCGCCTCACGCCCAAAGCCCAACAATAAAGGCGAGGAAGTAAGCCCGCTGCTCACGCTCAAATATCAAGTGTTGATGCGCGGCGACGGCGGGATGGCTCAGAGAGTAGACGCGGCTAAAAAAGATTTCAAAGTCGGTGATCAACTCAAGCTCTCCGTCACGCCTAATCAAGACGGGTTCCTCTACGTCGTGCATCACAGCGTAGATAACAACAACAAAGTTATTGATCAGCCGCACGTCATCTTTCCCAACCCCGGCGTCAATGACGGTAGGAACGCAGTGAAAAAAGACGAGCAGTATTTAGTGCCAAAGTACTGCCCTCAATTTGATGACCCGAGCGATTGTTGGTGGGAGATAACTCCGCCGGGCGGAAAAGATTTCTTCACCGTGATCTTCAGCCGTGACGAAATCACAGACCTGCCAAGCAAGCTGACCAACGAAGACTCCAACAACGACAAGGATGCTGTTGCGATGAACATCATCGCCAGGGTCAAGAGCACGTCGAATACTAAAGATATTGCGCGCGCGGATAAGATCAGAATCAACTCGCGCAGCACGACCGAAAGCGACGGCACTTACATTCAGAACACGAGCAAGAGCGACAACGAAGAGCTATTCGACACGATTGAACTAAGGCATCAATCGGAAGTCGGCGACAATCCTGTGGCGCTGACCCGCGCCTTGTTCGTAAAGAAGCGCGCAGATGCGATGCACGTCTCTTTCTTGAAGGGCGGCATGGATATTGATCCCAGCCAGGTCTTTAAGGCAGGCGACGAAATCGAAGTGAAGTATTCGAGCAACTTCAACGGATACATCTATCTCGTCAACATAACGCCGAAGAACCAGCGACTCCTGATCTTCCCCTGCACTCGCTCGCCCGGTTTCAACATTGTGCCTGATAGAAGCACCACCCAGCCCATTGGATTCGATGACGAGAAAGGTACAGAGGTGCTTCAAGTCATAATATCGCGCGAGCGAATAGACTTTCTTGAGAACGCGATAAAGGTTGACTGCTGCAACGAACCAACTAAATGCGAATTGAGCGCATCGGCTGCAAATGCTGCCTCAGAGCTAGCATCGAACGCCGCAAAGCAGCAGAAGGGCGGCATAGACGTAAACAATGTAGTAGCGGTCGTGCCTCAAAACGCTTCATCCGGTGGCGTTCGGGCTCGCGGGATCGCCCTTGTGCAAGGCAAAGACAAAAACAAAGGCGGGTCCTACGTCGCGATAGAAAACTCTCCAAGCTCAACCGACAGCAAACTGGAAGCAGGTCGCTACGCAGTGTTTGAAATCCGGCTCATCCATAAGTAGTAATCAGAGGTCAGAGGTTAGAGGTCAGTAATTGGAGATTTCAGATTTATGATTTCAAATTAACTGGCCTCTGACCTCTGCTTTATTATGCTTAACTGGCGATTCAAGTTTCGCTATGCAATCACGATGGCTACGGCCACTGTGATTGCATGTTCGACCTTGTTTGCTTATCCTGTTGCGCCCGGCAAGTTGATCCCGTACAAGCAGACAAATAAGAAAGGCTTGCGCGTTTCGCCCGATTCGCGCAGTCGCGTCCGCAAAGCAATAGAGTCAGTCGGGTTGATACTCGTTCGCAATTTCGGCGACAACTCCAGTCCACGGCCCAGAGGTTCCGGCGTCATCGTCCGAAGCGATGGCATCATCATAACCAACAATCATGTCATCACTGATAGAAGAACGAACTCGCCTTTCGATGAAATATTCTTCGCGCCCGCAGGTGACGGCGTCAGCGCCGCTCAGTCAAAGGTCTCTCGCATGAAGCCGCTCAGCGTTAACAGAGAATATGATCTGGCGCTGCTGCGCATCGAACCCGACAGCACAGCATCAAGGCCGCTTCTCTTCCCTGCCGTAGAAATAGGTGATTCAAAAGCCGTGCAGTTGCTCGACGAGATCGTAATCATCGGGTTTCCTGAAAAGGGCGGCACTACGGTTACCATCAGCGAAGGGGTGATCGAAGGCAAAGACATTCTCGGCAACTGGATCAAGACTGATGCCCGTATAATTCACGGCAACAGCGGCGGCGCGGCGGTGAGTGCCGAAGGTAAACTTATAGGCATACCCACCAAAGTTGAAGCCGATGATCAGGAGATTGATAAAGACGGGGACGGCTTCCCCGACGCGAAACGCCGCTACGGAGCTGTTGGGTTTCTGAGGCCAGCGCACCTCGTCACGACTATGATTGCCGGGCTTGCCGCTAAAGATACGCCTGTCCGCAATAGCGCCCCTTCTCAGACAAGCGGAGTCTCGATCAAAGGCGTCGTCCGCTCTTCAAATGGCGGAAAGCCAATCGCGGGCGCGCTCGTCGGGATCGTGCCTTTCGGCACTGTTAACGTGACCGAAGCAAATCTTTTGACCTGGGGCACAGCCAACTCAGACGGCGTTTACAGATTGAATAAGCCTGTCCCGCCGGGCAGATATACATTGAAAGCCAAAGCGCTCGGACACGCGGCATACTCGCGCGATGTTGATGTAAAACAAAACAGTGGAGAATTCGTTATCGAAATGATTGCCTCCCTCATTCGATGACTCAAACAACTTGCCTTTCGAAAAGGCGTTCGTATACTGATTCCATCAGAATGCATGTTCCTCACACATGGATTCGCGAACCAGCGGTATAGAATCATCCGTGGGATTCTTATCAAAATTCAATCATAAGGCTTCACTGCCAGGATGGAGCGATGAAAGGTTTGCCATGTCTCATCTGACAACTTCGATAGCCGGTTTCAAAAAAGCATTTCTCACTTCTTCAAATCATCGTCATAAGAGGCTCTATGGCCGTTCGATACGAGCCTTTGTGATCGCGCTGCTTCTGTTCGCGCCGATGATCGCGCCGCGCGAGCAGATCGCGCAGGACAACTGCGTGAAAGACATTCCCAAAGGATGTTTCGTGCAAGCCAACCGCGATATAGCTTTTATGATTGAGGCATCAAGCAGCATCGCACAGCGCGGGCAGACCTATAACGTCCAGCTCGAAGGTGTGATTAGCGCCTTAAGCGACTCAACGATAATACCGCGCAACGGCTCTGTGGCAGTTTCCGTCATGCTGTTCAATGAAATCGTAAACCTTGTAGTCCCGCTCACCGAAATAGAAAGCGAAGAAGACGCGCAAAATATTATCGCCACCCTCGAAACCTTCAAGTGCCCGGATGTTGGTAGCCAGCAGGTTCCTTGCCCGTTCGGAATTACTCGATATGCAGGTGTGATTCAGGTTGCGAACACCGAACTCAGCCAGGCGCGAAACGCGAATCCAAAATCCGGCGTGCGCCGAGCGTTTTTGATGTCTACGGACGGCGGGCCTATTGATCTCAGCGATGCGCTGTTGCGGGTAGATCAGGCGAACATCACAGCAGGCGATGCCGGGATTCCTTTCGAGATGGATGCGGTTCTGATCGGATTGGACACTCAATCTGAAGAGTTCAATATAACCAAGAATGTAGTTGACCAGTTAGTGATTCCCAAGCCGACTTCAAACCTGCCTGGCAAGACGTTTGTCATCAATGCAGGCGAGTGCAATCAAGACGGCGCGGCTGCCGATAGCCCGGACTGCGAGCGTCAGGCGAACGAGTTCGCTGAGTTGACCCGCGATATAATTCGAGGCGGCGTTCCTCAGATTCAACTTGCCGTGACTTCTGATGTTGATACGTCTCCCAATACGCCTCCTCCGGCGGGCGGTGAACTCTCGCTCAGGCAGGCCATCGAACAGGCAAACTGTAACGGCGGCTCTACTGTCATAACTCTTGATAGTGGTCTCGCGGGCAAAACGATTCACATAAGATCGCCGTTGCCTGCCCTTATTTCGCCCGACATCACGATCAATGGTTGCAGTGGAACAGACTGCGCTCCCGGCATCACCCTCGACGGCGACGGGCAAATAAGCGACGGTCTTGTGATTCGCTCAAATCGCAACGTCATTCGAGGACTCAAGATCGTCAATTTCACTCACGCCGCAATTATAATCGGGGTTGATTGTCCAGAAGACGCAGTCGGGCACAATGTTATAGAGCAGAACACGCTCGAAAATAATGCTCAGGGCATTCTCGTGCTCGGTGACGAAGAGAACGAGCGAAACCTGATTTCGCGCAACAACATTTCTCTAACAACGCCAGCCTCTGATGCGCCGCCAATGGCTTTGATTGATCTGGGCGGCGACGGGCCGACTGCCAATGACGCGGGCGACGGGGATACAGGGCCGAACACCTTGCTCAATTTCCCTGACTCGATGACGGTCGTGGCAAACGGCAACACAGTGACCGTAACAGGCAAACTCAATAGTCCACCCGCGAGCGGCGCAACAGTCGAGATATTCGCGGTGACGAGCTTCAGAGTTTTGCAAGGCAGAATAGTCACGGACGCTGTGAAATTTCTGGGACAAGCAGACGTTGACGATAACGGAGATTTTACGGCGGAAGACCTTGCGCCTTCGCCGACGGGAATCTACACAGCTACGGTCACAGATCATCTTGGAATTAACAACGAAAAAGATAAGTCATCGAACACTTCAGAACTGATGGCTGATTCGGCTGAAACGCCATTGCCGCAGGCGGCGGCTTCATTCCCATCGAGCATTTCAATCGGCGACGTAAATATAGGCACGTCGAAGACTGTGCCCGTCACCATCACCAACACAGGGTCCGCGCCGCTTTCAGTCAAAGACTGCACAATCGGAGCATGTTCTGCGCCTGTGAACATCACTAATGGATTCACAATCGGCAATTGCCCGACCGCGCCGATTAATCCGGGCCAGACGGTAACGATTAACGTCACATTCACGCCGACTACTTGCGGCGAGACGGTTATTTGTTTGTCGTTGCAAACCAACGATCCAAAGAACCCGCAGGTCACCGTCGTGCTCACAGGTACAGGAGTATCAACCGCAAATGCTGTGATTCAGGGCGGCGTAACCACGCTCACATTCAAACGAGTTGCCGCGCGCGGGACTCCCAGAAGCAACCCTGAAACGCAGACTTTCACGGTCAACAATATGGGCTGCTCTGCGCTCACACTGCAATCGGCAACGCTCACGCGCGGCGGGCAGACCGATAACAGCGGCACTTTCACTGTCGTGCCTCAAGGCTCGCAAACCAGTTTCCCTGTGACAATTGGCGTGGGCAACTCTGTTACATTCGCCGTGCGTTTCAATCCTGTGATACCAAAGGTTGCCGGATCGCAGCCGGGTGTGAGCGACCTGCTGCCCGCTGACTTCACCGACACGCTCACCATTGCAGTGAGCGCAGGTAATCCGGTCACGCTCTCTTTAAGAGGCCGCGTCAAGAAGGGAGTGAAGCTGATTAACCCGACAAACCCGGGCGCAAATCCGCTCGTGACAATTTGCAGATCGGGCAACGAGTTCGTCGTAGAATTTTCGGCCTGGGACGCAAACACAGATGTCTCGCGCGCGACTTATCAGTTCCGCAACGGCTCAGGAGGATCCATCGGCGATGCCATCTCAGTTGACCTCAATCAGGCAATACGCGACCGAAACATTCAGCAGGGCCAAAGCTTCACCATCACGCAGAGGTTCACAGGGGCGAATGACAACAGCAATGTTGCCACCGTCCAGGTAACTGTCTTCGATGGCGGAGGGAGCAGCGCGGCAGTGTCCAGTTCCATCGGTTCCGCTTGCAGTAGCACCAGCAGCCGAATCAGACGTTAAACAATAGATGCGCAATGCGGGCACGTTCGCATTGCGCATCTATCTCACTCTTGCCCAGCCGATTAAAGAGAGTAATATAGTCAAGAGTCAGGGCTTAGTGATAGCGGCGCTGATTCGGAGCAGGTAAACCAGGCCCGTAACAGGAGAGATTGAGATGACGAATAGATTTCCCGCAATGGCATTGCTGCTCGTATTCATTTTGATAATAGGCATTGCTCCGAAGTCGGTCTTCGCAGACGGCGACAGCCGCGACACAGAGAGCGCAATCAGGCTTTACGCCTCTGCGCGCTTCGGCCCTATCGGTTCAATTTCCGATACATCTTTCGCTAAACAGTCGGTGGTGATAAACGGGCGCGCGGTTTACGGCGAGCAGATGATCTGGGGCGGAGAGTTTATACAATCTCGCGCCGGGCAGAGCGTGCGTGTGTCGTTCGATTCTATAGGCGAAGTGACTATCGCCGATAACGCGATGGTTAGATTCGGAACATCGCATGGGAGTCCTGACGATACGGGAAGAAATATTTTAGTCGCTTCGCTGATGAACGGCAGCTTGTCCGTCAAACTCGACCGAGACGCCGGAGCGCATATTGAAGCCGCAGGTTCCCGGTTCACAGCCGCGCCGAACGCGCACTTTCGCATTAATGTGAAAGAAGGGCTGGCGTCGGTTGCGCGCATGACGGGAACTGTTATGGTTGAACAGCCCACAGTCCAACAAAGATATACGTTGCGCCCGCCTCCGGGTCAGGGCGGCGCTCTAAGCGTTTCGGCTCGCAGCACTCGACAGATTCAGATACAGGTCACAGATGAAAACGACCGGCCTGTTCCCGATCTGCCAATTCTGTTTTCGCTCGGCGACCCGTGTCTTGGCAGTATCGGACTTGGCGCAGCCGCAGGAACGCTTTTCACAAGCAAAACGGATAATCGCGGCATAGCTAGCGTGCCATGGATTACGGGCGCGGCCAAATGCGCAGGCACCATAGTAGCCAAGATCGAAGGCACAGAAAATACGTTCACATACAGAGTGCAGGTTTCGTCTTCATCAGGGTTCTGGAATGCGCGAAACATAACGATCATGTCCGCCATAGCCGCGGCGGGAATCGTCACCGGCGTGGTCGTAGCCAACAATGGCAACAATCAGGAACCTATCACGCCAGTGCCTCCCCCCAGAGTCGAACCTTAATTTAAGAGCAAGCCGTTGGCTTGTTCCAATAATGTCAATCGAAGATATATGAGCAGGCTGGCAACCTGCTCATACGTCTTCCAATCATAGAAGTAGAGAGAGAGAGAAGTATGACAAAGTCATCAATTCTTCGCATCGCAATCCTGGCGTCGCTATTGTTTACAGTCTGTGCAGCCGCATTCGATTTGCCGCGCGCCAAAGCTCAGAACCAGCAGGAACGCGGGCTGAAAGTGAAGATCGGAGCGACGCGCACAGAGATGACGTCGGGGCGCGCTAAAGAGGTGCAACTGTGGGCTGTGCTTGTGGGCATCTCGCGCTTCAAGAACGGCGATCAAAGCGTCGGCGGCATGCAGATTCAAAACCTCAGGAGCGCAGCCGATGACGCGCAGGCGATATACGAGTTTCTCAAGAGCGAAGAGGGCGGCGGCTTTACAGAAGATCACATCATACTTCTTAAAGATGAACAGGCAACGAAATCCGCTGTCGAAAAGGCGCTTGCCAAATTGAGAGAATCAAAGCCTGATGATTTCTTCGTCACCTTCATCGCAGCGCACGGCGTTCTGGTGCCGCAATTCGACACGAAGCTCGGCAGAACAATCGAAACCCCTTACTTCATTATGTACGACACGGACCCGCGCGATATGATGAACACCGCGCTGCCGATGAAAGCGTTTGATGATTCCGTGCGCGTTATACCAGCAAGAAAAGGGCTGCTGCTAATGGATACCTGTCACAGCGCGGGCGTTCAACTTGCGGGGCGCGGCGGCGAAGCTACGACTCGCGCCAACAGTACGTTGATTGATGAGTTGAAAAAAAATGACGCGGCGGGCGTAGGTTATATCTGGGCCGCAGATCAGACAGAAGTATCTCTCGAAGACCCTGAGTTGTCTCAAGGACAGGGACAGGGCCATGGCGTTTTCACTTACTGTATACTGGAAGGGCTGCGCGGAAATGCCGACCGCAGTCCTAGTGATGGCATAGTGACTTTTTCAGAACTCAAAGGTTACGTGCGCGACAGGGTGCCTGAGATGACTAACAATTCGCAGCACCCTGGCGGCAACACCACTTCGATAGAGACGAATGATATACCACTGTCAACGGTGCCGAGTTCCTGCAAGAATCCTGCCGATTGCGGATCAATCGTTATTCGCGCGCCGGAGATGGAAGCCGTCAACGTCGCCATTGACGATCAGCCATCAGGCGTGGTGAGCAGAAGAACAGAGATAACGCGCAGAGTGCCGAGCGGTGACCGCACGCTTGCCTTTACGATGGGCGGCGTCAAACAACTGCGTCGCACTACGGTCGAGCCGGGCAAATCGAAGTTCGTTGAAGTGAACCTGACCTTCACGCAAAGCGATGAAGAGTCGCTCGTTGCGCTGCCGAACAATACCGTGAACGTATATTTCGGCGAAGAGAAACAGCCGTCAAAAGAAGCGAAAGAAGATTTCCTTGACGGCGTTGACGCATTCAACAAGCAAGACCTCGAAACCGCGATACAAAAATTCAACTCGGCTATAAAAAAGAACGGCGGCCCGTATGCCGACGCGCTCGTTTATCGCGGCAGGGCCGAACAGTCGCTCGGTCGCAAGGTGGATGCTGTAAACAGTTTTCAGCAAGCTCTCGACGTTAGAAAGTCGGATTTTGAGACCGAAGCGTTTCTTGCCGAAGCTAAATTCAATCTCAATCTCGACCCTGCCGAAGTAGAGCAGACGCTGCGCAGCATCATCAAACGGCATCCTGACTGGGATTACCCGCACATCGTATTGGGCGACGTATTATTTTTCCGCAAAGATTACACAGGCGCAGAGCGCGCGTTGGCGAAAGCATTGAGGGTCAATCCGAAATCGCCGCCCGCGCATTTGATCATGGCCGACCTGCTGACGTACCAGGACTCGAAAGAGAAACGCGCGCGCGCAGTCACCGAAGCGAAACTGGCGCTTGAGCTATTCGATCAAGTGTCAAAGAAGAAAGTCTCTGCTTCACGAGCGTTGAAGGGATTATCCATTTCTCACCTGATATTCGGCGGCGGCAGGTTCAAAAACAACACGGCAATGGCTGAGGCTCACCATATATTAGCGAAGACCATTGCTCGAAAGATATGGCTCGATGATTCGGCGCTCCCCGACGAGAAAGAACTCGCGCTCGCTCGCTCAGAGATCAACGCCGCGAAGGAAGCTGCAAAAACCGATAAGATGCGACTGGCGCTCGTGCTCGATACCAGCGCGTTGATTTATTATCTTAATGGAGACATGGCCCGCTCGATTGAAGACGGCGAAGCGGCGCTGAAAATAAAAGATTTCGCCGATGTTCATCTGACCTTGACGAATGCTTACATAAGTAACCAGAAGTTCGCAATGGCTGTTGAACATCTGAGCAAGTACATTATGATGAGCAGGCCCCAATTGACGCCGGACCAAATCAAAGTATACGAAGAACAGCTTGGTCAATTGACGAGGATGCGGGACTCGAATCGCCAGAAGAGGTAGTCTTAAGGAGGAGCAGGTTCGGTGATAGCCTGGTCACAATTTGCTGCTGCCGCGCCTGACCTCGCGGCGTTCGGAAAACAGAGGCTCGAAAAACGCATCGCCTATCTTGCTACTATTCGCCCGGACGGCTCGCCTCGTGTTCATCCAATCTCTCCGTTCATCGCGCAGGGGCGACTCTTCGTCTATATGGAACCCACTTCACCGAAAGGACACGACCTGCGCAGGGACTCGCGATACTCGATGCATTGCGCGGTCGAAGACAACAGTGGGGGTGAAGGCGAATTCCTCATCAGAGGGCGCGGAGAGGAAATAAGCGATGCCGAGTCCAAAGAGATGGCGTTCGGGCAAGCAAAAGCGATTGGATATGATCCGAAAGAGAGGTATGCTCTATTCGAGTTGAGCATTGAAGAAGCAATGGGGACAACTTACCCGGAAGAACAACCAAAAAGGATAAAGTGGAAGTCTGTTTGAGATTTTGACCGTTGCTGTTTTTGTGATAAATTTGCAATAAAGCATTTATAGTAAACAATTGGAGACGAGATGGCTGAAACGCTTGAATTGATAGGGACTGTTGAAGGGCTTGAAAAGATGGAGCCGATGTCGCATGGTCGGCCCGACCTTAGAAAGAAAAAGCCCAAGATTCTTGCTGTCATAATGGACAATTGCACGGGGTGCGCAGGGTCGCCTGCCTGCGTCGAATATTGTCCGGTCGATGCTTGCATGTTCTGGGTGCCCGACGCGGATTATTATCCGAACGGGCGAATCGAAGTTGATCCGAATCTCTGCATAGGGTGCAAGCTTTGCACAAGCAAAGGGCCTGACGGCACATTCCTCGAAGGCTGCCCGTGGGATGCAATCGAGATGATGGACGTGGCAGTGTGGGAATCAAAGACAGGATTTGCACTGAATCCATAACATAGAGTAGTAAGATATTTATTCAGCCCGATTCATCTTACTGTATTACTCTTTCAGTTTTGCTGCGTCTTTCTTATTGCTTCCAATGTGGAAAGGGCTTGCTTCCGAATGTCATCTGGCATTCCTGGAAGCTGACCGGTATATCGTTGCACAGAAGGAATATCATCAGACTGCCCTACGTAGGATAATGCTTTAAGCGCTTCCCTGGCTTGATCGGGCGAAGGCAAAAGTCTCATCAATTCACTACCAGCTTCAACCCTCGCCCCATCTGAAACTAATACGCTCTCCACACGACCAACGTCAATCGTATGAACTGCTTTCACCTGACCGTCATCTTCTTTTATTCGAGCAACCGGCCCGTTAGCAGCTACGGCTATTCCCTCTTCTTTAACAAATAACTCGACGATGCCAGCACTCTCCGCAAGCAGCGTAGTAGATTTTAGCATTTCTACCAATTCAGAGCGCGATGCCGAATCTCCAAAGACCACGAGTGATAATGCCGCTTGATGGCGCACGCTTGAGTACTCATCGTTAAGCATCTTCAAAAGAGCCTGGTGAAATCCAACGTAAGAATTGTCATACTGCATTGCCCATGCTGCGGTTGTCCGAACCTGAGGCACAGGGTAATCGGCAAGAGAACTGACATCTGGATACCATCGCTTCACTGTATCGTCATGCTGGTTTATGCGTGTGACGATTTGCTCCAGAGCATGCTGCACATTGCGAGGCTTGTGCTGATCGTTAAGATAGGATTCCATCTGAGAATCCGAAAGCTGACGGCCAAACCACGTTCCATACCAGGAAAGAAAAGGGATGACGACGAATAACACTACAACGACTGCAATCGCCCAGGGATATTTGCGACTCGGGCCAACGCGCTGCGGAGTCTGAGGCTCGTCATCTTGAAGTTCTTGATGGTCAATCACAACTTATCTAATCTCCGGTGAATTATCGAAAGATTGTAAACGTTGATTCGATTCTACGAGGGCCATCGAGCAACGGTCAAGCAATTCAATCTCAAATGCGCCGAGCCGCATAAACGCGCTCGGTCCTGTTGTTGCGCACTGTGCAGATGCGGTTGGCATATGCTGCGAGGAATAACTCTTCATCCATGAGAAGCGCTTTGCGAAAAGCCGCATTTGAAATGAACCCGGCGGCGCGCACCAAGGCGAATGTCAATCCCGCGTATGCAACAATCGTCGCGCCGGTCACATAACCGTTGAGCAGGAAATTTATGAAGACCGCGACCGATGCAGCGCCCGCAACCGTCACCCACTTACGAAGGGGCGAAGCCGGATGAGAAACGTAAAACGTAAGCGCCTGCGCGGGCAGCGCCGCGAGCAACCAGTATTCTCCGACCACGAATGCAGCAACTACGGCTGCGAGCGCCGACAAAATGAGCAAGCCGGAGAGAATCGCTATCACAACTTTATTCGATTTGCTGTTGAAGCTGTCTGACCACTGGGCGGCGGCGAGCGGGTCAACGCCTATGTTGAAACTCTTTATGCGAACGGCGGCTTGAAGCTCTTCAAACGAGTCGAACGGGAAGCCGGTTATTTCACCTACGCTACGGCATCCGGGGCGTTCTGCACCCGTATTGATAGCATCAACCGCCCGTCTGCCCGATTCATTCATCTCGACTAGACTAGCCCACCGGATACAAATGATAAAGCATGAAATAAACGATCACGCCTGTGACTGAAACATAGAGCCACATCGGAAAAGTCCATCGCGCGATTTTCCTGTGGCGTGCGAACTGGCCTTTGAACGCGCGCCTCAGCGTTATGATGACGAACGGAACTATAGTCACAGCAAGCACGGTGTGCGAAATCAAAATGACGAAGTATAAAGGTCGCACAACGCCCGTGCCCTGAAACCGTGTCGCGCCGTGATGGTAGTGATAAACGATGTATGAGATAAGAAATAGTATCGAGACGCAAACCGCCGCAATCATGCAAGCGCGATGAGCCGCGATGCGTTTGCGGCGAATGAATAGGAATCCTACCAATACTAAAATTCCGCTCGTAGCATTCAGCATCGCATTGAGCGTGGGAAGAAATCGAATCGTTTCGTCAGACATATTGAGGGTTATAGCTACAGTCAAAAACAAAGCGCAGGCGTTCGATGTTTCAGATTAAAGATTGACCGGCGGATGGCCTCTCTTTTCCTGAACGTTTCGGAACCGATAGAACAGCCCGAATAAACCCGAAAAAATTACGACGGGAGGAATGAGCAAAACGAGAGAGGCGAGGCTCAATCCCCGCGCAACTTCTTCCGCGTTCGCAGAACCCTCTATCGCCGCCTTGCACATCGCGCACTGAGCGAGCGCAGGCTCGACCGCTATAAGCAGCAGCGCAACGGCTACGATTGAGACTAAAACGATGCGTGACATTTTCATAGTTCGTGACTTTCAGATCACCTGCATCTGACCGGGTGTTACCGTTCCGCTTCGCCTCCTTCGCTCGATTCGACGTGTTGTACGGCAGGTTCATCCCCTCGCAAATGGCGCAGGCGATTACCGTCAGGGAAAAGAATTGCAAACAGACAAAACAGAATTATCAATGTGGGCACGATTGTCAGAACCAAGCTCATTCGCTCGAACTTCAAGTGCATGAAGTAAGCCACGATCAGCGCAGCTTTCACTATGGACAGCAGCATCAGGATGATGAGCATTAGAATTGGCTGTATGTGTATGTATGCCAGGAAGACTTCGACGGCTGTAAGAAAGAGCAGTCCGCCCCAGATGATTATATTCTCTCGATTCGTGCCGCCGTGCGCGTGCTCCTCTTCGTGCGCGTGAGCAGTGGCTTCCGCCTCATCGTCAATCGTGAAGAGATTAGCAAGCAGGCCGCTCGACTTGGCCCACATCAGCGGCGGGACGGCGAACAGCAACGCGAGCAGCAGGCAGGTGAGAATGAGAAACAGATCATCCGTGCCGGCTCTGAGGCCGTTATCAAGCGCTGTCAGGACTGCCACCAGAAACGACAGCCCCGCCAATCCCAGCAATATCAGGTTCAGAATCTTTATCTCTTTTTGCTTTGTCTGCTGCATCAGAGCTTCTCCTCGCTCAATAATGGTTTAATCCTTCAGTTTGCCGCGTTACCCCGTGTAATCAACAGACAACAGATAGATCAACGGGAAGACGAACATCCAGACCAGGTCAACGAAGTGCCAGTACAATCCGCTGACTTCCACGTCATCGGCTGAGAATTTTTTTATCCGCAAGGCGATCACGCCGAGGTAACAAAGTCCCGTAAGGACGTGGAACATATGAAGGCCGGTGATCCCGAAAAACGCCGAACCAAACAGCGGCGACGCATTCGGCCATCTTTCAAGCCACTCTGCCGATATCTGAAACGGATATAGCCCCTCGTCGTGCATCAGGTGCATCCATTCATAAAGGTGAAGCACAATAAACATCGCGCCGAAAAAAATCGTGGCGAAAATCCATCGCCTCGCGCGACGTTTGTCACGACGCTTTGCAGCCGAAACAGCAAAGACCATCGTCAAGCTGCTCGACAGCAGCACCAGCGTCATGACGGTCGAAAATATAACGCTGGGAAAGAATTTGAATGGCATGGGCCAATCCTGGCTTGAGAAGCGCGCATAGCTGTAGGCTATCAGCAGCGCGCAAAATGTCAGCGAGTCCGACATTATAAACAGCCACATTCCCAGTTTGCGATGGCTGACGCGGTAGGGGTGCGTGCCTCCGCCCCAGTCGTTCGCCACAAGATTTTCCGCCCTCACTTCCGCCATTCAATTCACCTCCAGAAGAAAAGCAACAGGAAAAGATAAATCCATAATCCGTCCATGAAGTGCCAGTAAAGCGCAGTCACATTGACTACAGTGCGCCGCCGCAGACTTATTCTGAGCCGCAGCCCGGCAATGGTCACGTAAGCCAACGCAATGATTCCGCCCAGCAGGTGCAGCGCGTGCAGGCTCGTCAACAGATAAAAGAACGAACTGTGAGGATGCGTGTCAACGTAAATGCCCTGGCCTGCTAGTTGTCGCCATGCAATGATCTGCCCGGCCAGAAAGGCTATGCCGAGCAATGTAGTCACAGCTATCCAAACCCTGAACCGGGCGTAGTCGTTGCGCTTGAGCGCGCGGCGAGCAAGCTCGATGCTGACGCTGCTGATTAAAATCAACCCCGTGTTGAACCAGAGCACGGCGGGCATCTCAAGCGGCACCCAGTCTTGAACATCGCTCAAGCCCTTGGTCTGGCGCAAAATATAGGCGCTCGTCAAAGCGACAAATAACATGAGAATGCTTGCAAGCCCGACCCACATCCCTATGCGGTACTTGTCAGGCTCGATAGCATCGTCGCGCGTGAAACCCGGCGGCCAGTTATTCGGATCTCCTGACCCGGGGTTAAAAGGGCCGCCCGAATCGCCTGAGCCTTTGCCGTCCGCTCCGGCACCAGTCGGCTTCACATTTACATCTGTTGTTATCGTCGTACCCATCTCGATTTTAGATTTTAGATTTTGGATTTTAGATTCCCGGATTCAGATTAAATGAAGCGGTCTCACTTCTTCTAATCCAAAAATCCAAAATCGAATCAGTCTCCGTGCGCCTCGACTACTTCAGAGTCGGTTTGCATCGTGTAATCTTTCGGCGCGCCCGGCACGCTGAATTCATAAGGCCCATGATAAACCACAGGCTCTACGCCCGCGAAATTATCGTGCGGCGGCGGCGACGGAATAATCCATTCGAGCGAAGTCGCTTCCCAAGGATTGTCAGCCGCTTTCGGCCCTTTCCACCAGCTATAAACCAGATTGCCTAAGAAGATCAACTGCGCGGCTATCGTGATGATCGCCGCATAAGAGACAAGCTTTGTCAGCGTCGTCATCGGCGCGAGATACTGTAGCCCTTCGCCCGTCACCGGGTTGTAATGAAAAGCGTATCTTCTGGTCGCGCCCGCTACGCCCATAATGTGCATGGGGATAAAGATTGCATTGACGCCTATGAAGGTGAGCAGGAAATGAATTTTGCCCATCCCTTCGTGCATCATCTTGCCGAACATTTTCGGGAACCAGAAATAGGTGCCCGCAAACATTCCGAATATCGCGGCCACTCCCATAATCAAATGAAAGTGTCCGACGACGAAGTAAGTATCGTGCAATTGAATGTCAATCGAAGTCTGTCCCAGGAACAGGCCAGTGATACCGCCCGATACGAACAGCGAAACGAATCCGAGCGCGAAAAGCATCGGCGATGTAAACCTGATCTGTCCGCCCCAGACAGTGCCCAGCCAGTTGAACGTCTTGATGGCCGAAGGCACGCCTATCGTCAGCGTTACGAGCGAAAAAGCTATGGCGGTGTAAGGGCTCATTCCGCTGATGAACATATGATGGCCCCACACGAAAAATCCCAGCAGCCCGATTGCAAATAGCGCATAGACCATCGCCCTATAGCCGAATACGGGTTTGCGCGCGAAAGTCGCAAGCAGATGCGAAGTCAGTCCCATACCCGGCAATATGGCAATGTAGACTTCCGGGTGTCCGAAAAACCAGAACAGGTGCTGCCACAAGATGGGCGAGCCGCCTTTATGATCTGTCAGCAACTGGCCGTTGACGAATTCGCCGCCCGGTATGAAGAAGCTCGTCCCGGCAAGATGATCAAGCAGCAACAGGATGCCGCCCGCAAGCAGCACAGGGAACGAAAGCAGAGCGAGTATGGCGGTCGTGAACCACGCCCAGCACGTAAGCGGCAGTCGCATCAGCGACAAACCTTTTGCGCGCATGTTGAGCATAGTGGTGATGAAGTTGAGAGCGCCCAACAACGACGCGATGCAAAAGAGCGCGATGCTTATGACCCATAAGACAACGCCGGTTCCCTGCCCCGGCCCCGCTATTTCTCCGAGCGCGCTTAACGGCGCGTAGCCTGTCCAGCCTCCAATCGGCCCCAGCACGTTAGGCGCTGATACGAAGAACGCAGCCAGCAATACCATGAGCGCCAAAAATGTGAGCCAGAACGACATCATGTTCAGCACGGGGAAAGCCATGTCAGCCGCGCCGATTTGAATCGGCAGGAAGTAGTTGCCGAATCCACCCTGCGGCGCGGTCGTCAGGACGAAAAAGACCATGATCGTGCCGTGCATGGTCACAAGCGACATATAGAGGTCGGGCGAGATCGTTCCGTCCGGGGCCGCGTTCGGCAAGATCGTTTTCAAGAATGCGAATTCCTGATTCGGCCATCCAAGCTGCAAACGCATCAATAGCGAAAGCCCCATCCCGACGAAGACCGAAAACAGAGCCAGCAGCCAGTACTGAATGCCGATAACCTTGTGGTCAACGCTGAAGATCCACTTCCGTATGAAACCGCTCGGCGGCTCGTGGCGATGAACCTCGCCGTGAATTTGATGAGCTGCGTCTGCCATCTTCCTCCTCCTGTCGCTTGATTGTAATCGGCTCTATTCGTACTGCTTGAACAATTCGTCCATCTTTGCCCTGAATTGCTGGCGCGTCATCTTCTCCATCTGATCGTACTCTTCAGAAGGGACGACTAGCAGGAAACTCTTCATCTTATAGTGACCGTTGCCGCACATCTCCGCGCAGGGTATTTCGTACTTGCCCGGTGTATTAGGTGTGAAATGAATTTTGATTGACATGCCCGGCACCGTGTCCTGTTTGATGCGACAGGCGGGCACCCAGAAACTGTGAATCACGTCTCTCGACCTCAGCGTGAGTTCCACCTGGCGATTCGCAGGAATGATGAGCGTGGTCAACTGAAGATCGTCCTTGCCGTATTCGTCTTCGGGATTAATCCCGACGTAGTTTTGCGAGTCGTCACTGTAAAACTCCGGCGAGGTCTTACCGAATGTGCCGTCAGCGCCCGGATAATGAAAGTTGAATTGGAACTGCTGCGCCATAACATTAATCTTCACGGCATCAGCGGCGGCGACATTCAAGTGAAGATTCGCCCAGACCTGCTGGCCCAGCACGGCGAGGATAACGAAGATAGCAGCAGTGATTATAGTCCATGTCGCTTCGAGCTTGTTGCTGCCGTGCGTATAGACCGCACGCTCATTCCCTTTGCGCCCGAATCGCCATACCGCATAGCCCAGAGCAAGCTGCGCTGCCGTGAATGCTATGCCTACAACCACAAGCGTTCGCATAAACTGCGCGTCTATTTTAGGACCGTGCTCAGAAATGTCTTTCGGAAACCACAGCGTATCTTGCCCGACGAACATCCATATCGAAGCGACTGTCAGCACCACCAATATCACAGCTATGATCTTGCCCATAGATTCCTTATTAGTAACGAGTGGCGAGCAGGGATTAATTCCAGCAATCGCTCGTCATTTATTACTGTTGGTTAAGCACCATCAATGCGAAAAGAACCGGCAAATACAATACTGAGGCCAATAGCAACTGCCGCGCTTGCCAAGTCGTTCTTATAAACGCGGCGCGCACGCTGAAGTACAGAAACACTATTCCAAGCACAATCGCGCCGACCAGGTAGACCGTACCTGCAAGGTTGATCAGTGTCGGCAACAAGCTTACAGGCACAAGCAGCAGCGTGTAGCTGATGATCTGCTGGCCCGTCACTCTGCCTTCGGGCTCGACTACCGGAAGCATCTTTATTCCTGCGCGTGCATAATCGTCGCGATACATCCAGGCGATGGCAAGGAAGTGCGGGAACTGCCACAAAAAAAGTATCGCAAAAAGTATCCATGCCTCCAGGCTCACATCGCCCCGCGCAGCCACCCATCCCATCAACGGTGGCATGGCTCCAGGAAATGCACCCAGAACGGTCGAAAGCGTTGTCTTCGTCTTGAGCGGCGTGTAGATGAACAGATAGCTTGCAAACGTCACAAGGCCGAGCGCCGCAGAAAGCGGATTGATTAAAAGAGCAAGATAAGCGGTCGCCCCGGCTGAAAGCAAAATACCGAACAGCAAAGCATCGCGCGCCGCAAGCCTCCCCGAAGGCAGCGGTCTCGACTCCGTCCTTCGCATCAAGCCGTCCGTGTTGCGCTCGATGTATTGATTCAAAGTGGCTATGCCCGAAGACAGCAAAGCTACTCCGACTGCCATGTTGAGAAGACGAACAAAATCAATTCCCTGCTGTGAGCCGAGACAAAAACCTGCCGCAGCCGTAAGCACAACCAGAAGCGTAATGCGCGGCTTCGTCAGTTCCGCGTAAGCTGACAGCTTGTCTGACACGGACAATTGCCGCTCTTCGCCAATAATTATCGGCTTACTACTTACAATTTGATTTGCGAATGAATCCATAAATCTAGATGGCCGCCTTTCGCGGCGAAGCAAGCGTTCCGTTTCCCGAAATCTCGACTGCGCGCTCACGCTTCGGCGCAAGCGCTCGATAAGCTCTCAAGGTGAGCACTAAAATCGTCGCAAGCGTCAATGCCCCTACGATCAGATGCCCCGCTGTCAAAGAGATCATCGGCTCAAGCGGCTGCACTTGATTCGGCTGCGCGAGCGGCGCGAGACTCATCGAGTCAAAAAATTCGCCAACGCCGCTGATCCGATAACCCGCCGACGACATGCGCGCAAGATAGGCCATCACGCCGAGGCTCACTTGAGCAGTCAACAACAAGAGCAGCAGCTTCGCGGGCCGACCGAGATAAGCGTCGCCACTGTGGCGGCGAAGCGTTGCAATCGCAGTCCACGCAACTATGCCGATCACGATGACTGCCCCGACTACGTGCGGAGTTATGCCGCTTGCTCCGTGCCTGAATGCCGCGCCGAGCACTAACTGCATCAACACTGCCGCGACGCTCAAGGCCGTAAGAGTTCTGAGCGGCAATCTGCCCACGTCAGCTTTGACTTCTCTCCGCTGCCACCAGCTTTTCGACGTGAACACCGCAAGGCTGACGATGACGCCAAAGAAGCCCTGAGCGATGAGCGCGTGCGGCACTGCTATCAAAGGCTTGTAAGCCGGGAAATGAACTCGCACTCCCCCAATCACGGCTTGAAGAACTACTCCTAAAAAAGCGATCAATGCCAGCCACCGCAGCCACGCCCTGCGCTCAGTAAACCAGCTCCAGGCAGCGAGCGCGAATGTCGCGACGCCGACCATCCCCGCGATAAAGCGATGCGAATACTCGTATCGCACATTCGCTATAAAATTGTCGGAGCTTATCAGCCAGCGACCAAACGAAAGCGGCCAGTCGGGCACAGAGTCTCCGGCTTCGTTGCTCGTCACCAGAGCGCCTGCAAGCAACAACACGACTGTTAAAAAAGCTACGAAGATTGCAAACCAGTGAAGGCCAGCGTTCGGTCTGTCACTAACTTCAATGCCCTTTTGATCTTTCAAACTTCTTCCCTCGCACTTACGGAAGCAACATCACAGGCTCAACGCGCAAGAACATGGCAGGCTTCGTTCCAGCGCCAGCCTTAAAGGTAAAGTCCTGCGTCACTGTTCCGCTCGCGGCCACTTTAATATTCTGCGGCGGCTGCTCACCGAAGACTTCATGCCAGAAGATGAGCGTGTAATCGCCCGGCGGGACTCCTGTGATCGAGTAGGAGCCGTCGTCGCCGCTCACTGCGAAAAACGGGTGATCGAGTACGCCGACGTTGGATTTCATCCACGGGTGCTGATTGCATTTCACAGGGATGAGCGTCTCTGGGTTTCTGAATATCAAATCAATCGGCGCGGCGTTCGCGGCTTGCGCTTTGTTGACATCAGGATTGCGTTTCGGCGAAGGGTGAATGTTATGTCCAGTGCTGTCGCTATTGATAACCTTCAACGTCTGACCGGCCATAATGCCGAGGACGCGCGGGTCGTAGCGACATCCTTTTTGATCCAGCGTAATCGGGCCGCCGACATCGAAACCGTTGCTGTCAACGCCTGGGCCTTTCACATAAACGAAAACATTCTTGAGCTTCCCATCGTGGATGACAACATTGTCAGGCGTCTTGCTGCCGTTAGCAGAGCAAAAGGAATCCTGAGTCATATCAAGAGGCTCGAAGACCGGCGGCGTGCCTTCAAACATCACCTTTCCGGTGATCGTTCCTTCATTCCCTTTGGACACGTATTTGGGCTTAGCCTGTCCGCCTCCCTCTTCTTTTTTGCCACCGCCGCCGCGTCGCCTGCCGCATGCGACGATCAAAGTTACGCCAATCAATACAATCAGAAACACGGTTCCGTATTTTTTTAACATTGCTACTCTCCCACTTGTGTATTCCAGTTCGTTCAATCGAACAGGAAATTATGACAACATTTCATCAAGAGCGCCAATCCGCGCCAGAAGCGGGCATTTCAAAACGTGCCGCGCTTCCGGCTTTATTAAACCTAACGCCCACTCGTGCCTGTCGCAGCAGTTTTACCCGCTGGCGGCGCTGTTGCCGCTGGCGCTGCGGTAGACTGTGCTGCCGCGCCTCCGCCGATTCGGCGCTGCTCGTCAGGAGTGATCTGGAACAAATAGCGCACGATTAAATCCAGATGGTCCTTGTTATAAGTCTGGAACGCGGGCGGAGTCTCTGCCTTAAAGACCAGGCGATTATGCACGGGGTCTCTGACGAACAACTCCGAAGGCATATTTACGCCGGGACTGATCGTCTGCGGGTCGTAAATCCAACGCTTGGTCCACGAAGGCTTCAACCGCTCAGGCGCGATCAGGAAATTCGGCGCGGTCGCTTTGGCATCGTGCGCGGGGTCGCCTGTCATATGACACTGCAAACACGACGCCTGCTTCGACGTGAACAGCGCGCGCGCGAGGTTCTGCTCTTCGCTCGTAACAGGATCAAGCTGCTCAGGTATATAAGGCTGATGTTGATCCGACGCAGCCATGAAGAAATTGACGAGCGCCTGCAACTCGTTCGGCGAGAAGTGGAAGGTCGGCATTCGCGCTTTCAGATAGCCGCGCACGCCGTTGCGATTCATCCCCCACGCCGGGCTGAGTTTGAAGCTCGGAGCCCAATCCGCCGCATCCGGCGCAGATGCCGCAGCAGGGACGGCTTGCTGTTGTCCGTTTTGCTGTCCTTGATTTCCGGTCGCGCCTGCGAGGTGCGCCATCAAAGCCTGCTTCACTTCTCCTGGTGATGCGGCAGCGCGTTCGTTCGGCTTCATAAGCGAAGGGTCTTTCAAGAATTGCAACAGCCATTCAGGCTTGACTCGCGCGCCTTCGCTGGTGATTCGCGGCGGCAACTGCTCCTGCGCGTCGCCTTCATACATGGGCAGTCCCATCAGCACAGAGTCCTGGCCGATCAAAACATTGTGACATCCCATGCAGTTGTACTTCTGAATTACCCACCAGCCCTCTTGCGCCGCTTTTTTCTGACCTTCCGGCGTGTAGCGCATTGAGGCTGGCAGAGCGGTCTCAACGCTGCCTAACAGGAAAGTCGTAAGCGCCATCACATCGGTTTCAGGCAGGTAGATATTCGGCATTCGCAGTTTTTCTTCGGGAGACTTCTCTTTGCCGCGATCATAGATGCCGGGACTGCGAAGTTTGTTCTCGAAGAATCCTTTGTGATCGTACCAGCTTTCACGGCCCTCGCGTTCGATCTCCTGACCAGTGAACGGGTTGTGATTCGCCTCCGCGTCGTGTTGCAGCAGCGCGAAGTCCAATCGCTCAATCGGCTTACTGCCTTCGACGGTCAACTCGGTCCCGATTCGCTGCTCGTCTTCCATCCCCTTGATCTCGTGACAGCCCGCGCAGCCGTATCTCTGAGCAAGCAATTTGCCCTGATCCGCAAGCGCCTTGTCATTCATGTAGGACGCATCCGGGTACTGCAGGTCTGCGTGCTTCTGGCTCATCAAAAACGATGCGATGTCGCGCGCGTCCTGCTCTGACAATCGAAAATTAGGCATCACGGTCATGTTTTGAATCTGAAGCTCGCGCCCGTCAACAGGGCTCTTCGAATGCTCGTCATCGAACACGAACGGGAGGTTCTTCGCCTTGTAGTCGGCGGGTGTCAGGTCACGCTTGAGGGTCGGCGAATAAGGCGCGAGTCGCTGGCGCGGGTTGTGAATCCACCGGATTATGTATTCATAGTTGGCCTTCTCGCCAACGCGCGAAAGATCGGCAGCGAAATCGCCGCCTACTCTCCCGCCGCTCACATCAATTGCGCTGCCCTTGATCGAATGACAAGCCATGCAGCCGAGCGTTTTGAACATCTCTTTGCCGCGATTAATGTCGCCCCCTGCTTGTTGCGGCAGCTTGACATCGAGCGCGTTCTGCCAGAGGAAAGCAGAGATCGCTTTCACTTCGTCGTCGTTCATGCGAAATGTCGGCATCTTCGTGCCGGGCCGGAACGCTTGAGGATCGGCAAGCCAAACCGGAAGCCAATCCTTGTTCAGTTTCGCGCGGATTTCTTTCAGGTTCGGTCCGACCTTCTTCTGATCTTGCATCAGGTAACGCGATTGAATATCGAACTCGTCAATGCGCGCTTCGAGTTGAGCGATCATCTGGTGCAACGAAACGTTGCGCCGCTTCTGTTCAATCGGGTCAATGATTGCGCTCACGCCTGCTGTCAACTGATCAATCTCGCGCTGGCGCTCTGTCCTTTCAAGCTCCAGCGTCTTCATGGTCTGCCGGGCGTTGCTCAGAGAATCCATCTCGCGGTCATAGCCTTCGTAGCGATGGCAGCCGACGCAGCCGCGAACCTGGAAGAGGTTTCTGCCGCGATTGAGCGTATCAGCGCCTTGCAGCACGGCGTCGCGATTGTGGCACTGGACGCAACCTGCCTGCATATTTTCTTTGTAGTAAAGCGGCCACAGCCAGTGTCTGTATCGCCCATGACCTTTTTCGACTGAAGTTGTGCCGCGCCCGTTGCCGCCGTGACAGGTCGAGCAACCGAACCGCTCAGGGTCGTGAGTCTTCAGCAAATCAGGATTGGGATGAGTGACGAGAGCCGCAGATATTCTGTCTTCTTCCGAACCGTCGCCTTGCCAGTCCATATCCTCTTTGGTCAACCTTATCGGCTCGCGGGTTGCGACGTGACAGGACTCGCAACGATCAATGACTGCGCCGCCCGCGACACTGATCTGTTTGATGTCGTATTTGAACTCATCCATCTTCTTTTGAATCCCCTGCACTTGCAGGACGGAAAGACCGGAGAGTTTGTTTTGCAGGAAATCATCTCGGCCCTTGCGAGCTTCGATAATAGGCTGGTTGAGCTTGATGAGATCAGAGGTAACCTGCCCCTTTTTATTTACCAGCGAGTTGTAGAGGTTTTCCAGTTCGGTAAAAGTAAGTTCTTTCTCTTCCAGCTCGCCCGCATCGTTATGCATTTCGAAGCTGATCTTTTCAGCCTTCTTCTCGGCGAGTGCACTTCGGATGCTCTCTTTTCCGCTCTCGCTCTCGGTGGTTTCAAGCTCATAGGTCTTGGCCGCCAACCACGAGCGCGCATCCTGAAAAGGAGGCGTGATGTCATTGATCTTCTGGTCTATCTGGCTGATTTGAGCAGTTATTTCAGCAAGTCGCGGCCTCGCCGATTCTTCGACCTGCATCACTTTTTGATTAAGCTCGTTGTATTCAGGAGATTCTTTTACGCTCTGCTCGTCTCTCTTCTGCTTAGGGCGCGCCTCTTGATCCAGATAGTCCGAATAAAGACTAACGAAATCTTTCTGGTATTGCTTCCAGGGTCGCTGCCCGAGCACTTCGTCATACAACGACCAGATCAGCGTCAGAATCAGAAGGAGCGAAGAGATCAACAAAGGCACGCTCATCGAACGGTCGGCAATCGGGTCCGGTTCCGGCGCGTCAGGCGCTCTCTTCTCTAGCTGCTCGCTCTGAGTATTGTCTGCCATCTCAATCCCCCAAACCAATGATGAATGCGGAATGATGAATGATGAACTGAAAACGGTTGATCTTTAATTCATCGTTCATCATTCATAGTTCATCGTTAAATATTGAACCATGGTGTGACCATTATGTACTTGATGCGGAAAAGCTGGCGGATGAGCAACTTCACAGGCATGCTCACCAGCACCGTTATCGCAAAGAACTGAAACACCGAGTACTGCAAAAACGTCGTGCGCTCGAAGATCTTCTTATCGAACTTGTTCCAGGTGATTATCAGGTGAATGATTAGTCCCGCGATTACATAAAACGCCACGACGACGACCAGCCCGAACAGACCTTTCCACGGCTGGCTTGTAATTCCGAGAAGGTCGGGCAGGTCGCGGTTGATTTCGTAAAGCTGAACATTGTGATCCCAGGTCTGCCCCGGCCAGAACCATACCCATCCCGGCCCACGAATGAACGTGCCGATGAAGATCAACACTATCCAGGTGAAGAAGCCGACGAGGAACGAGCCGACGGCGATTTTGCGCTGACGCCAGGTGTAGTAGCCGCTGCCGAGCGGGTTCGAATCAACATAAGGGAAAGCCATCAGACCCACAATCATCAGACTCGGCATGACGACGCCCGCTATCCAGGGGTCGAAGTAGACCAGCATCTCCTGCAATCCCAGAAAGTACCAGGGCGCTTTCGAGGGGTTCATCGTAAGATTGGGATTTGCGGGTTCTTCGAGCGGAGCGTTGAGCGTGATGGACCAGACAAACAGTATGACCGTCACGATCAGAACGGCGAGAAATTCTATGCGCAAAAGGTACGGCCAGACGTGAAGTTCGCGCGCCCAATTGGGCCGCCACGGCCACGTCTTTCGGTGATGCGTCTTCGCCAGTTTCGGATCAGCTTCGAGTTGCTTGATCAACCGATCGTTGGCGCGAGCCTGGCGAAAACCAAGCCACGTGAAGAACGGAACCAGAAAGAGCATCGCCACGATTGGCACGTTGTCAGGCGCTGAAACGATTGTCCACAGTTGTCCCCAATCCATACTTCCTCCTGGAAACGATGAATGCGGAATGATGAATGATGAACGGAAGAGAGGTTCTTAATTCATCATTCATCGTTCATCATTCATCATTTCACTTGGCTCTTGACCGCCCTTGCGCCGGGCGCTTTCATCTCGGTTTCAAGTTGAACGGGCGCTGGCCCTGATATGCCGCCGTCCTTGCGGACGCGCCAGAAGTGAACCGCAAGCAACACGCTCACTATCACGGGTATGGATATGCAATGCCAGATGTAGCTTCTCAGCAAGGCATTGGCGTCAACTATCGAACCGCCCAGCAGCGCGAATCGCACGTCGTTATAAAGCGTCATGCCGAGTTGCGGCCCGAACGGCCCTTCATTGCCGAGGCCCGGTGTAGCGCGCGCCATGTTTGTTCCTACCGTGACGGCCCAGAATCCCAACTGGTCATCGGGCAGCAGGTAACCCGTAAAGCTCAACAGCAAGGTCAGCACCAACAGCACGACTCCGACGCACCAGTTGAACTCACGCGGCGTTTTGTATGAGCCTGTCAGCACAACGCGAAACATATGCAGCCACGTGGTGATGACCATCAGGTGCGCCGCCCAGCGATGCATATTGCGCAGCAGCTTCCCGAACGGCACGTCGTTTTCGAGATAGATGATGTCCTGGTAAGCCTGCCCCTTCGTCGGGTGGTAGTAATACATCAACAGAATGCCTGTGAAGGTCAGGACTATAAACAGATAAAAAGTTATCCCGCCCATGCCCCACGTGTAGCTGAACCTGACGGCATCGCGATTGATCTTGGCCGGGTGCAGGTGCAGGAAGACGTTCGTCAGCACGCCCAGAGACCTGGAGCGCGGGGTCGGCTCGTGCTTGACGCGAAACATGGATTTGTAGATTTGAGTCCGCGTCGGGTCTTTAAGCTCCTCAACCTCTTGAAGGATGTTCTCCTTCTGCATCTTCTTTTTGAGAAGCTCAATCTCTTCTTTGACGTTATCCTTGAAACTCGGCGGGGCTTCTTCGGCTACGGTAACGCCTGCGCCGCTTTTGACTTCAGGTTTGTCAGGCTTGTCTGATTCCATCGTTTAGCTCCTGGATTGTTACAGATCGAAAACGCAGAAAACGCGCGAGCGTTAAACGGACAAGTACGAGCCTTCATCGTTGAAGTGGCCCGCATCGCCCTTCGGCCATTCGTAGAGACGCGCAGTGTTAACGACTATCTGGCCGGTCGGATCAAGTTCGACATGGGCGCGGTCCATCGGTCGCGGCGCTGGCCCTTCAAAATTGATACCTTCTGAGGTGTAGCCTGAGCCGTGACACGGGCATTTGAACTTGTTTTCGCCGGGCTTCCAGTCGGGTGTGCATCCGAGGTGTGTGCAGCGGGCATAGATGACGAACAATCGCTCGGCGTTGCGGACTACCCAGATGCGATACTGCTGCTGGAATTTCGTATCAACCCCGAATCCGAAATCCGAGGGGTAGCCGACGCGAAATACAGTGCTTGGCTCGAAGATGGTTCGCGGGAGGAAAAAGCGAAGGAACATAATGAAGCAGGCGGCGAGGAATGCGCCCACGGAGGTCCAGATGATGCGGCGGCGCATTTGGTCTACGGGATCGGGCGGAGCTTCGCTTGCGACAGTCTTTGTCTTTGCTCCTGCCGATGAACCTACAGCCGGTCTGGCCGTTGATGGCGTAGTTGATTTAGCCGCAGTTGGTGCGGCGGGCGCTTTTGGCGCTGGTGCTTTTGGCGTTGGCGTTACTTTCGGCTTCGTTTCAGCCGATTCTGCTGCTTTAGGTTTTTCCTCTGCCGTCTCCGCTACCTTCGGCTTCTCCTCGCTCTCAACTTTAGGGTTGTCAACTTGCTGGTTGGTGTCCTGACCGTTGTCCATGCCCAAGCTCTCCAAGATTGCGTCTATCAAAAGAAAGACGATGATTACAAAGTCTGCGACCGGAGGCGCGGCGTGCGCCTCTATGATTTATACTGTATGAACTGTGCCGCACGTTTCCCATTGAACTGAGCCTACGTTTACTTGAGACTGCTTTATAATGAATTGATTCGTATGTATCACGCAGCCGCGCGCTTTGTCAAGCAACGCAATTTCTACTTGATTGAATCAAGTGATGTTTTAAGATAATTATGGTTATGGCGAAAGCAATCGTGACCCTCTACACGCGACCGGGCTGCCACCTCTGCGAAGAGGCAAAGGCGGCCATGCGCGCTTCGGGCTGCAAGGATGAATTCCTGCTCGAAGAGATCAACATAGACCTGGATACGACTCTGCACGACAAGTACAAGTTCGACATACCCGTCGTCTACATCAACGGCGTGAAAGCATTCAAGCACAGCGTTGACTCGCGCGAGTTCCGCCGCAAGCTCCAGCGTTTTTCAAAAAGCGATTGAATTTCCGAACCGACTCACAGCGCGCATCAATAAAATGCAGGACGCCACCCGGTTGATCTTCGTTATTGCAAAAAAGCGAGCCGCTTAACGTGCGGCTCGCTTTTGATTTGAATTTCTTCCGAGACGTTTCTATTCGTTAGCTAAAGCTACAGGCGAGCAGCTTACGCGGTCGCCTCGCAAACTAATATCATCTATGTACCAGCCCAGTCCTTTGATGTCTATGTCAGTAGCCACGCGGAACCTGATAATGACGGTCTTGCCCGCAAAGCTGCTGAGGTCAACCACGACTTGCTGGAATTGCCCCAGACGCCCCTCCGTCCACGCCGCTTGACCGGCAAGAGGATTGGAGTCGGAAAGCTCCCAGATCTCGCCGTTGTAGCCGCCTCGAATGATCTTCGAGCCGAGGTCTTCAAAGTCGCCGCCCGTCGAAATCTCTATCACACCGCCGTCGAATTCTCCGCGCTCGAATTCAAATGTGTGAAAGAAAACCAATTGTATGTTGCGACCATCGGCAGGCAAAGAGATCGGCAGGCTGTCAAGATGCGCGTCGGCCTGCTGGCCCGGGTCTGTCGAAAACCACGAACTGCCGCCTGAACGAAATCTCCTCTTAGAGATTGACCATGTGTCAATCGGCTCTTTCTTCTTTTTCTTCTTTTTGATCGCGCTTGCGTGAGTCCATTTCGATTCGCCTGATTCCACGCCCTCTGTAAAGAACTCTACGGGTTGCTTGCGGCCCAGAGACAGACGGAAGGGTATGCGCGAAACAAGCCCTCCGCTCGTCACGTCGAGCGTGAACGGAATGTCCGTTCCGCAAGCCACGCTTTTGTCAACGGTGAACGCAAACGGCGTCAGGTTTTCGCGCGTTTCTCCCGCCGCTATCGTCGGGAAGTCTGCTGCGTTCGTCGTCACGCTGACACCCGCCGCCGTAGTCGAGATAGTGCCGCGCCCGCCGACGAGCGCAACCGAGGATGGGTCGCTGAGTCTGACATTCAGTGAGATTGTTTCTCCGGGATCAGCGAATTCATCAGCGCCGCCCGAAAACGTGATGCCTTCAAGCTGTGCAACGGGCGACGGTTTGCTCTCGCCGTTGTAAACGACAAGCGCGAAGTCTTGATCTGTGGAGTCATTGTTACTCGGTACTCCGTCACCTGCGATGTTGGCGGCGCGCACGCGAATCATAAATGATCCGGCGGTTCCGGCAGGCAGCCACACTGCCTCGATGTTGTTCCTTGCATCAGCCACGCCGCCGGGCTGCGATTCCTGCCCCGTGAAATTGTTTCCGCGATAGACCTGACCGTTGATTATGACTTCCAGATTGAGATCGTTGACCCACGGAGCGAACGCCGAAAAGCCCGGCGCATCAGACCACGCGAGCGTTACGCGAAACGGCTCGCTTGATTCTTTCACTTCGCCCGTAAGCACAAACTCCTGGCCACTTTCGCCGAGCGTGTTTGTTTGGTTGACGAAAATCTTCGGCGTGCTGTTGAACGCGCGCTTCAAATTCAAAAGTCCCCACCCCTGTCGCGCATGAGGCAGATTGCCGCCCGCGCCTTCACCCGTCATATAAGTAGTCGTGTTGACCATCAATGCTTTTATCAGCGCCGTGTTCGGTTCCTGGCCGCGATTAAGAAAGAACTGCCGTATGAGAGCAGCGCCGCCTGCCACTTGAGGCGTCGAATGGCTCGTGCCCGAAGACCACGTGTAGAGCGTCTGATCTTTGGGGAAATAAAAACTCTCCGAGTCAGAGCCGCAAACGCCTGTGCCATCGAAATTCGGATGTTGCGAAGCCGCGCCTTCGATGTGCGTGCCGGGCGCGGTGATGTCAGGTTTGATTCGCCCATCAAACAGCGGCCCGCCCGACGAGAAATACGCCATGTCCATCACGCTGTCGGACTGTCCGTCTTTAACTCCGCAGCCATCCTCCCATCCTTGCGCGAGCTTTCACTCGCCGCGACGGAAATAACATTCTTCGCAGTGCCCGGAGACCCTACAAATCCGCCCGGCCCCGCATTGCCCGCGGCAAAGCAAATCGTTATCTCCTGATTGCCCGCATCATTCGGCATCGCATCGCGAGCACGAAGGTCATATTCCTGCGAGTCAATCGTATAGGAGTTAGAAATAGCAGACCAACTGTTAGATGAAACGCGCGCGCCGTCGCGGTATGCATCAGATATGAGCTTCGTATACGGCTCACTTAAATCGAAGCGACCGTTTGATTGAAAAATCCTCGACGAGCCGAGCAGCACAAATGGCGCTGTGCCTAATCCATAATTGAAGCCGTTTGAGTCGCGCATGCCTTTTTCGCCAGAGACGTTTGCGCCTCCGGCAATTGACATGTTGATCGTGCCGTGCCCGTCAAAATCGCCCGGGTCAAGTTCGGACGTGTAGTCGCGCGCGTAGATGACGCGGCTCTGACGGTTCACGTCAAGAAAGTCAGGATGCAAGTTGTCCGGGTTCGTTGAACCGCGATCAACGCCTGAGTCTGAAACGTCAATGGCGAAGTTGAACTTCGATGTGAAGCCTTGAGCGTGAAGCCAGTTCATATAACCGGGACCGTTCACCGATTTGCTGTCGCTTGTTAAATCACCGGCAAGAATTTGCGACGACCGTTCATCCATCAATTGAGGGGGATTCCAGGGTTCTATGTTTACGACGTTTGCGAGCGCCGCGATCTCGCTGATGCGGCTGGCATCAACCTTCACGCGCATGTTGGTGAAGTTGAGAACCGTGTGCTCAAGGCTTACGACTGAGGATGCGATTTTCTTTGCGGCTTTCGCGTCATCGCGCGAGCGTTCGCCTCGCAGAAGCTGCAAAGCAACCGTGATTTCCGTGCCGGGCTGCTCTCGCATGATTTCAGCCAATCGGGGATGAATCTTGTACTCAGCAGTGAACGGCCCTTCCCATTGAATAAAGTTTTCACCGCGCGCAGCAAGCCTCATCAATTGCGCGCGCGATGAATCAGAACCCCGCACGAGATAACCGTTGTTCGGCACATAAGCAATCGGCTCAAGCCCGCTTGCGCGAAGATCGTCAAGCCACGCTCGCTTGACGGGACCGACAAACTGAATAATGCGAAGCTCAGAGCCCTTTGATTTTCGCTCGCTCTCTAAGCTTGCAGCCTGCGCTGTGTCGTTGTTTGCGGCTCTGCCCATGCCGATGAAGTTGCCGGGCGCGTCTTGAACAGTCGTGTCAATCGCCCCTGATCGCAGCAGCAATACGTTGAAGTCATCACGCACTGTGAAAGCTGATGAGGTGATGGGGTGTGAAGAGGACGAGGTGCTTGATTGTATGCTTTGCTGATTTTCCGTTCCTTCAAGCGCGGCGTCATCCATTGCTAACAGCTTGAACGAGCCGTAATCAGAGATTTCAATCGCGCCGGACGATCTGGCTTCGGCAAGCGCTGTCTGATCGTCTGCCGGGATCACTACTTTGCGCAATCTCCCTGGACTGCGATAGGAGCGCGCGTTGACAGCGGCTGAGCGGGGACGAGCGTTTGCAGATTTAAAGGCTCGGCGAGACGCTTGATTGCCGTCCTTCTTTAAAATTTTTTGAACGTTCGCGCCTACCGCAGATGTCACAATAAACACCGCGATTGCAATTAGCGACACAAGTAGTCCCTTTTTCATAAAACCTCCTCCGATTACATCACCTGTACCTGATAGACCGGAAAATAAAACAATGAACGATAGGCTGAGACTTCGACTCTATCGCTCACCTCTATGTGCTCACCCGCGTTGTTTGAAAGCGAAGCCGATAAGTTTCCACTCGCCGCTTTCGTCAACGAAGTACAAAATCATTTCACCGTTTCCCTGATCGAACAGGGTGCCGAAGACAGGCACAGCCCTCATGTCTTTGCCTTCTCCTTCAAAGGTCATCCTCAGCCGCTGATAGTCCTTTACTTGACCTCTCGCCGTTATCTCTTTGAGGCTTTCAATTATTTTTTCCTTCGTCTGGTTTTCTTTGAATTTCTTTGCAGTGTCCTGGTAAATCGCCTCGTAGTCAGCAGCGTTCAAACGCTGAAAAAACAGGGCTGCCGCTTTGTCAATGTCTTCTGGCGGGGCGTCGTGTGAACGCAAAGCGCAGCTTGCCGTGAACACTACGCACAACAAAAACAGTGATCTCTTGCGCATCAAAACCTCATGTCGTGGGGGTTAAACCTGAATTAAACAGAGCAGAAACAATACCAGCAGGCATGCAAATTAAGCAACGAGGGGAAGTCAAAGGCCGGAAGTTCAGAGCCATTCAGTTCTCAGAATTTGGATGTCGGTTCACCGCAGAGGCGCAGAGTACGCAGAGATTTCGCAGAGGTTATGCAAATATATAATTCTCTGCGCATCCTCTGCGTACTCTGCGCCTCTGCGGTGAACTCTCTTGATCCTTCTTTACCATGAATAAACCACGCGCTCGATCATCGTCGTTGCGCTCATCTCGCGATGGACGCGCATTTCGCGGAAGGTCGTAGCCGAAATCAAACTCGACAGGTTTTCGCTGAAGAACTTGATCTCCTTTTCGCCCTCTTCCGTGTCGTCTTTCTTCTCTGATGAAGGTTGCTCTTCTTTGCCATCGAGCTTCGACATCAGCTTATCGAAAACAGGCTTCGCATCGGCCACGCGAACGAGCGCATAGAACTGAACTGCTCCGTCAATTCTCGCCGCGTTGGCTTGCGGGGCGGCTGCCGCCTGAAGGATGTCGCGCGCGAATTCTTTGCTCGATGCCAGCACAAGGTACTTGCCCGAAACCAAATACGCAGCGCCTTTTTCCAGCAATGACTGCGCAAGATAACGAACAGATGATTCATCCTGCCACGCTAGTCGAGGGTCAATTCCTGAGACGACGAATCGAGCGCGCATCTCATCCGTTATCGCGCGCTCCAAAGCCGGACGATCAATCGCCGTCTCTGATTTCATCTCGATGACGAGCGCGCGCTCGAAGTGAACGAAGGGCTTGCCCTGTTCGGCTTTTGATCTGGCAAGCTCGCAGTACCCGGAAGGCGAAATCTTCGCAAGCACTAGAGCGAGAGCAGAGGCCAGGGGCTGCGAGTTGGAATTGTTCTTTGGTCTTGCGGTCTGCGAGTTTGGATTGCGATTCTGCGCTTGCTCGTCGTCAACGTCAATGTCAAAGCGCGCATCGAGTCGACTGTAACGTTCGGTTCTTGCGCTATCGTCGTCAGACGACGAATGCGTGTGGTCTGGAATTTCAGGCCGAGTAGGAGTCTCTGCGGGCAGCTTGCCGAATAAGGCATCTGAAACAGATGAGACCAGATATTCATCAGTGCTTCCCGCATGAACTTCCACAAGCTGAGCATCCGCCGGAGCGAATCTGAGAAACTCGCTCGCCTGATTTCCGGTAAGGGCTTTTGCTTCACCGCCTGCCCCGGCCCCCATCTTAAACCATCGCTGCTCGGTCACTGCTTGAGGAGTGAATCTGAGGTCGAGCAGTCCGCTTTCAATGTTTGCCAGAGACCGAGCGCCCGACACGTTATGATGAACCCAGTAGCTGTCGAAATGGCGACTGCGGTTAAGCCGAGTTTGATCGAGCCACATGCTGACTTCGTGCGCGGTGAAACCTTTCGCTTGCTCGGCGGTCGCCATCACATCCGCGAGCAATGAATCCGCGCCCGCCGCTTTCGCGTTTCCGAGCGCGCGAATCATCAATCCTTCTGTCGTCGTGATGATCAACTTGCCGTTCGAGTGCGCGAAGCAGAACTGCTGATTCAATCGCCCGCCATCGGTCGTCACATCGCGCGCATAATAAGGCCCTGCGTCAGAAGATCGTTCCTGAAAATCTGCAAGCTTTTGAAATAGGATTGTGGCGATTGCGCGCTCGCGCGGGACTTCCGTGACGAAGACCATTTCGATTTTGCCTATGTCGTAAATCGAAATTGCCGACGCCCCGCCCGCGAGTTCTGCGAAACGGCTTTCGCCTAAACCGAAGCCCAACGCTTTTTCAAAATCGTCTTTGCGAGCTACAAACTTCGGCCATATACGCGACTTTGAAAACGCGTCGAAGCTGGCGCTCTTGTAAAACTTGTCGCGCACGGTCGAAGCCATCCACATTTTCATCAAGGCCGACAGGTCTCGCGCCTGCACGTAGACGAGAGCGCCGCGCGGCATGGTTCCCGCGAGCTTCAACTGCTCGTTTACAGGCCGCGTCTGCTGCCCGTCGGATGTGTGCGACAGCGCGACGACTGCCACAGCGATTAATAAAATCAGTCTGGTGATCTTCATAATATCAACCCGTTTTATCTGCCAATCACGCGCGCGGCGTAGATTGATTGTGTAGTGTTCGATTGATCCACGCGCAACAGCGACGCCAGCCTCTGTTGCCGCGTCGCTTCAGCCGCAAGCATCTCCGCAAGTCGCTTCTCGATTTGCGTCTTCTCTTCGGGCCGCGTCGCCTCGGCGGCGAGCAATCGCTCCAACGCTATCGCCCTGTCAAACTGGCCTAGTTTCCCTGCTACATCCACGAGCGATGCAATCACATCAGTCTTCATCTTCAATGTAGCCGCGTCATTCATCTCTGCAATCGTCTTCAAACCTTCGCCCTTTGGTCGAGCCACTGCAAACGAAGGCTCAAACGAAACAGCAGCAGTTGCCGTACTACTTCCACTGCTTTCAGAAGTCAGCGCAGATCGCACAGCCGTACTGATAAATGATTGCTGGCTTGTGCCGTCGCCTTCGGCCAATCGAATCGCAGCCAGATCGCGCCCCGTGCGGCTGTACAGCGCAATCAACTGCGCGCGAGGGCCGGACGCGCGAAAAGCAATCGAATCGCTGATCTTGCCATCCGCGTCCAGATACATTGCTCGCTCGAAAGCCGCCACGGCTTCAGCATCGCGTTTCGCGCCGAGCGCAATCACTCCAAGTTTCATTTGAGCGACAGCCGCGAGCGGCCCGCTGCTGATACCAGCAAGTGATGCGCGAGCTTGTTCCGTGTTGCCCGCAGCTTCCGCCAGGCTTGCGCGAGCAAGAGCCGCGCCCGCATCACCTGCTGCTGCTCGCTGCTCGAACAACGAAGCTGCGCGTGAGGATTGCGAACCGTCCCGGCGCACGATTTCGCCGACAACTTCAGCCGCTTGCGCGCGGATTGTGTTGGGCGTCGTGCGTTCGCCAATCAAAGCCGCGACTCGATCAATCGCTTCGCCTGCGCGACCCGCCGCCGCGATCAAGCGCACAAGTTCGAGTTTGTTCATCGAGTCGTCGGGATTAGACACCGCTATCTGCTCGCGGAATTCAATCGCATCAGCATAGCGGTTGATTCGCGCAGCGGTCTCGGCGGCAAGTCGCAATGCTTTGAGATTATCAGTCGAACGCTCGACCAGAAGTTTAAGCAATCGCGTCGCTTCATCAGCGCGACCGCGACGCGCTTCAATTTCTGCAAGACCGGCCAAGGATGCGTCACCCGTGAAGCGCGAGCGCACGGCCAACCTGTAAGCGTCATAAAGCAGCGCGTCCGCTTCTTTCTCGCGCCCTTCTGCAACGAGCAGCGCATAAGCTTTCAAACAACCAGCTTGAATCTGACTGCCGTCCATCTGCACAACATCCGAGTCCGGCTTCGTAGCAGTGTCAAGCCCGCAGTACAGGCGCAATTCAGCAAGAGCCTTTGTTGCATCACGATTGCTGCGAAACTCTACCAGCGCCGATGCCAGCGGCAGCCAATCATAGCGGTCTTCCGTCGAATACTCGCTCGATTCTTCGTCGCTCGAACGAGTTGCTATGGCCAGTTTGTAATCGGCCTGCTCTTGCCGGATGGTTACGATGAGCAATCGCGCTTCGTCGAACGAACGAGCGCGAATCAAATAATCAATGAAGCGATGCCGCCACTCTGCAAGCTCGCGCGCAGGATAAACGTATTCGGTCCCGGCGTAGTACCCGTTTTCATATTCCGACGTTCCGAACACAGAGGCGGCCCTGTCCGAAAGCCTCTGATGAATTGTTCGATAGATGCTTGCAAGCTGGTCGGCGGGCAGCAGGTTTTCTTCGATCAGCATGCGACCGACGACCGCATCATTCGGCATATTCAGAATCGCTGCGTGGAAGAAGTTCGCAACTTCCATCGCGAGCTTTGCGTCAGGCCGCGCGCGATTTGCGATTTCGCGAACGAGCGGCTTTATCGCTTCAATGCTTCCGTCGTCAGACCTGCTGCGCGATGCGCGATTGACAACGGCAACAAGAAAATTTTCAAGCTGCGGTAGAGCTTCGCGCAGGAACCCGTTGTGGGCCATGACCTTCAAATAAGTCTCAGCTTCTGAAACCGACACGCGGCCCGACATCAGAGTCGCCCACTGAGCAAGCGCGCGCTCGCGGTCGCCGCGCGCAAGCGCGACCGCGCCGCGCATAACGGTCACGTCTTTATTGCCGGGCGCAAGCTCGCCTGCAAGCGCAGTGTGACCCTCAGCGTGCGTCGCATCTTTGCGGTCGAGGTAGTAGGCGGCCAGTTCTAGTTGCGCTCGCGCGCTGGTCGGGTCGCCTTCGATTTCGCCTGCGACGAAGTTGCGGCTGTCGGCTTCGCGCGCGGATGTAAGCGCCAGCCAGTAACCGTAATTACGCGCAGCCACAAACCAGTCGCCGCCGACAAGCGTCGTGCCATCCTGTGTTTTGCGCCCAAGCATCTGCCCGATTGGCGCGACAGCCAACGCTTTCTTGAAGAAGTTTTCGCTTTCCTGCGAAGTGTCTTTCAAAAATAGCCCGACCTCGCCGCTGCGCGATGCCTTCCACGCTTCTGGTTGCGCGGCGCTTGCGATTGCCTTTCGAGCGAGCGCCTTCTCGTTCTTCTCGATCAGGAAGTTTATGAGTTGAAGCTGGTGCGTGTTGGAAGACGCGGCCAGCCGGTCAAGCTCATCTCGCGCGTTTGATGTGTAGAGCAGATTCAAATACCGCTCGACCCAATCGCGATTGCTCGTAGTCATCGCGCCGCTTGCGCTACTGTACGCCCCGCGAAGCGATTCAAGCTCGCGCGCTGTGTCACCCGCAAGCGCGTATTGAATCGCAATCTGATTCTGATGATCGAAGCGGTCTTTGTACGGGTCACGACTGAATTCGGCAGCAAGAACTTCTGCGGCTTTTGCATACATTGCGTGACGGTCATAGAAAGCAACGAGCGCGCGAAGCTCGCCGTAGTAAGTAGTGTCTTGCACAGTCGGCGTAAGCGAATTCTTTGGCCGCTCGCGGAACGCAGCGTCCTTGAGCCGCGTGTGTATCTGCTCTTCGACTTCGACCAGTCCGGCCCCGCGAGCGATGCCTAGATAACGTCGCAGATTTTCTACATCGGCTACGGTCGTCAGCTTTGCAAACGAAGTTCGCACTGCCTGAGCAAGCGCCGTGGATTCCGAGCCGGAAGCGAAATCAATTACGCCTCGCCCGAAATCATCGCGCATCGTGTTATCAATCGTATTGACGATGCTCTTGGCTTTCCATCCATCAGTGTCCTGCGAGTTGCTGCCAATCGCTACGTACTGAGCGCGCATCCGCTCCATCTTCTGATAAACGGAAGCGACCGGCTCCGCGCGAACCAGGGCGCGCACGTAGTTTGCGAACTCTGTTCCGCTGATATATTCGTCTTTCAGCACCTTCGGCAATCCTGCGAACGCCTGCTCGTAGACGCGCACGGCTTCGGCGTGCAATCCCCATGATGCGAGTTGCGATGCGATTGAGAGTTGATCGCTGATCTTCGCGTTCTTCTTTTCCGCAAGCGCCTGCCTCATAGTTCTAATCGCATCGTCGCGCTTGCCTTGCCTGACCTGAATGCGCGCGACCTCGATCAACCACGAAGGGTCGCGGCCAGCAAGCGACCACCCTTCGCGAAGCACGGCTATGGCTTCATCAAAACGCCGCTGGCGAGCGTAGACGTTTGCGAGAGTGAACCGCAGGTCTGATCGTTGCGGTTCGTTAGTGACGGCTGCGCGATATTGTTCAGACGCAGCCGCAAGATTGCCGCGCCGCTCGTGTATGCGACCGAGCACAAGCTGCCAGCGATAATTCTTGAACGATTCTTTCGTCAGCTTCTCGTAATAAGCAGTGAATCGATCAAGCAGGTTGTGCTGCTCCGCATAATCAATCGCCAGTGCCAGCTTGTCCGCATCTTCGGGAAAGAGGTTGATGATTTCGATGTACTGGTCAACCGCATCTTCAAACTTGTTCAAGCTCGTCAGCGTGCGAATCATGCCTGCGCGAAGCTCCGATATGCGCGCTTTCGCTTCGTCGCCTTCCAGCCCTGATTCGCGCACGTCTTTGAACGATTCCTGATAGAGCGTTGCAAGCTCGGCCATCTTGTTTTCAGCGCCGAGCGTTTTCGCAAGCTCGCTGAAGACTTCCGTGTCAGAGCGGTTCTCGTTGTAGAAAGCTCTGAGCGTCGCTTCCGCATCACTCAGCTTTCCGGCTTCGCTTTGTCGCCGGGCGTATTGAAGCGTGAGCGCGCGACGATTCGGCCCCTGCGCTCGCGCAAGCGTCCGCTTGTAGAGATCGAGCGCACGGGCTGAGAGTCCCGCGCGCCAATAGAACTGCGCGGACTCTTCTACGATACCGGCGTTGGTCGGAAAGTCTGCGACGAGTTTATCAATCATGCCGATGGCTTGATCTACCTGCCCGTGTCGTTCGAGGAACGCGGCAAGCTGCAAGCGATACATCATCGCTTCGCGTTCGTCGCGCGCAACGCCGGTCAATCGCGTTATGACTTGTTGTTCGTCTTCGGGGCGAAGAATCCAGCGGAACAAATCGCGCACGCTCTCCAGAAACGCGACATCGCTCGACTGCGAAACCTCTTTGCGAAGCGTCGCAAGCGCTTCGGCCTGACGATCACTCTCGGCTTGATAGTTGGCGTAACCGATCACCAGTTGCCAATCGGTTGGACGGGTGGCCCGTGCGTTCTGATAAGCGGTGATAATCTTTTCGGCAAGTCCCGCGCGCTTTGAAAGCTGCGCGAGCCGCTTCGCAACCGTATCGCGCCCGTCGCCCGGTTCCGACAATACTTTCACGTACTCAGCGATGGCCGAATCCATGTCGCCTTTGCCTTCGTAGACAGCGCCGAGACGATAAGCGTAAATGTTTTGATCGCCCGTCACATTGCGCAGTTCTTTAAAGACGCGCACGGCTTCATCATATTGATAGTAGTCCCAGAAGACCGTCGCGGCTTCGAGGTAAGTGTCGCGCTGGCCCGGCTCAAGCTGAGTGAGTTTGTTCCACTGGGCTGCCGCGCGTTTAAAATCGCCGAGCGAAGCGTAGACCTCGCCCGCTTTTATGCGATACGAATGCTCCGACGGATAGATGTCCGCCATCTGCGCGAGCACGGTCGCGGATTCTTCGTAAAGCTTGTCCGATTGCTGACCGAAAGAGCGCGTCAAATCGGCCAGGCGGTCTGCGTACTGCGGCTCGCCCGGATAGAGCACAGCGAGCTGGCGATAAGCGTCCAACGCTTCGTTGTGACGCGATAGCCACAACGCCGAATCTGCTGCGAAGATGCGATAAGTGTTCGGCGTTTGAGCATTCTGGCTTGCGGCGGTTGCGCCCTGACTTTTTGCTTTCTGATAACGGTCGCGCAGTTGTTGCTGTTTTGAGAGCCACGCCAGGTAAGGCTCGCGAATCGTGCGGTCTGCGAAATAGTATTCAGCCGAAAGCTTCTCCCATTGCGCGTGGTTTGCGTCTATCAGATAGGTGAGCATGCCGCGCACAAAAAAGAGATTGCGCGGGAACCGTGTGTGGGCGTAGTTGTAGAGGTCGAACGCAAGTTTCTTATCCCAATTCAATTCATCGCCTGCTGCCGTCGCTCCGTAACCTGCGAAGCGGAGCAGATAATCCGTGATCTCTTCTTCATCGAAAACGTTTATCAGTTGCCGCGAGTATCTGGCCAGTTCGCGGCCTCGTTTCTGCCTGACGTACCAGCGACCCAGCCTGTGATACCACGTGTTGGAATCGAACTGGCGAATCGCAGAGTTGTAAGCTTTCAACTGTTCGTTGAGCAGTTCAGATTGTCCCAGCCATCTGAGGAAGCGTTCGTATAGTCCTTCTTCTCGCGGATGCTTTTTGATCTCGGCCCAGAAGAAAGCTACGGTCTCTGTCTTCTTGTCTTCGATTGCGAGCGACGAAACATATCGTTCGAGCACGCTGCTGTAAGTCGGGCCGCGCTTGTCTTCACTTGCGTTGCTTGACGGCGATGATTCTTCCGAATCCTCTTCGTCCTCGCTTTCATCTTCATTCGTTGAAGAAGTGTCTTCGGTCGGGTCGTATGTATCGCTGTAGGCTTCGATATTGTATTTGATTCTGTCAATCAATTGATCAATGCGCGGCGTGATGCCATAAGTCCATCGCTTCGATGACGCAGAAATCAGCGGCACGCCTTTGGGCTGCGCGCGAGCAAGCCTGTCAATCAGTGAGGCGAGAACCGCGCGCTCGTTCGTGCGGTCTTTCAACGCGATGTAAGAGTCGGCTATGCGCAATGAGACATCTGCGTAGCGCGGTGAATCGGGAAAGCGCTGTTGGAACTCGCGGCCCGCTTCGATTGCAAGACGATGCTCGCCAAGCGATGAAAAAACATTGACCACGCCCAGATACATCTCTGCCATGTATTTCGACCCGGCGTACTCCTGCTTGAAGGATGTAAATATGCGATAAGCGAACGCGCGATTAAAATACCCGGCGGCAGCTTTCTCCTGAGTGGCGAATTCCTGCATCACGTCATTGCCTGAAAGAATCAACGACAACACGCCGTTCATAAAACCGGGATGCTGGTCTACTTGCGCGACATCTTTATAAAAAGAGAGATCGCCTGCGGCAACGCGCGTGGGCGTGCCCGCCGCATCAATCATCACGGCGAACAAACGATGAAGCGCATCTTCGCGCGAAGAGCTTCCCGATTGAAGCCCGCCTACCAGATAAAGCGTGTAGAGATAACGCGACGCCTGATCGTAATCGCCGATTGAAGTGAACATGGCCGCGACAGTCTCAAGTTCGCGCCCGTTCCACGTTGCGCTGACGGTCGATGGCTGTGACGGTTGAGTATTTCCTGCGCGACGCGGCGCGCGACCTGCGCGGCGGTCTTCAAGGTCGCCGAGCAACGCGGAAGCCTGCTCGTAGCTGCCTTCGTATGAAAAGATACTGAACAATCGCGAGACGGTTTGAAGATCGCTGGCTCCCGCGCGCACGCGCTCTTGCAGGCTGCGGCGCACCGTGCGATAGCGACCGAACCTCCGCAGCAAATCGTAGTAATTACCCGCTACGGCGCGCGGCCAGTTCGGATCGAATGCCGTGTCGTAGATGGCTTCTGCTGCGCGGCGGTCTCCAGACTCTTCGAGAAGCTGCGCGCGAGTCTTTAAGAAGTACTCAAGCTCTGCGGGGAACCGGGGCTGAAACGACGCGAGCACTGCGAGCGCGTCTTTGTATTGTTTGGCGAGGTGAAGCTCTTCTACGTAATCCTTGACCGGTTCGATGTTCGAGGGGTCTGCGGCGACAAGTTCAGAAAAGAAATCCGCAGGCTTGAACTCTTTCAGGCTGTACGAGCGCACGATGTTCGCCGCGCGTTTATAGATGTCTGCGCGGTTATTGACAGGCAGGGCTTTTGCGAGTTCTTGAAGCGTGCGAACTTCATCCGAGAATCGCGCGCGGTCGTGATAGAAATTCGCAAGTCGTCTGAGGGCATCAGGCGAGCGGCGCTTGATGTCTGCATAAGCAATCATCTCGGTCGCGGCGCGGTCGTATTGGCCGAGGCGTTCGCTGAGTCGCGCCGCGTGCATATGCAGCCGCGCGTCTTTCGAGTACTGGCCGAGCAGCGAACTGACTCGTTCAAGCGCAACCGCGTAAGGCCGCGCTACGACTGCCTGCGTGCCGAAGAACTCTTCGTTGGTGTAGAGCGCATCGTCAACCGCTGCTTGCGGCGCGCGGTTCGGGTCGGCTGGCCTGAGAGGCGCAGCCGAAGCAGACGCGTTGCGATTCGCGGGCGTCGTCTTCGCACCTTGTCCGGCGGCAGTTTTTTGAACCGGCGGCTTTGCTTTCGCTTTCTGTAGCCCGACATACGTAGCTACAGCGATGGACGCGAGCGAAAGCACTATCACGACTGATGATAAAATTCGTTTGCGCATATCAACCTGCTAATCTCGTTAATTCCTCTTACGAAACGCCAAAACAACCCAGCCAGAGCGAAGCTTATTCGCCCTACGGGAAAGCCCGTTAAAACGGGCTGAGAATCATTCGCCAACAACCCAACCAGCCGTAAACGGCTGGCCTATTTGCCCTCCGGGAAAGCCCGATAAATCGGGCTGGCTGATTGCGCGTCTGCTCATCGCCAATTTGCTCATTACCTATCTGCTCATTTCAGCAATATGATTGCTGGTTTGATAACACCAGTAAGCCCATTCAAACAATCGTTCTGCTGATTCGATCATTCCAACAACCGGATTGCTGGTTCGATCATTTCAACAGTCGGCCCATTATCTCGATCACTTCAACCATTGGGTGATCATCCGCCGCCGATCACTTCGATCATTAATTCCGTGATACTCGAATTGTGCGCGAAATCTTCTGCCGTTATCTGAATCGTGTATGTTCCCGAAGGCAGACCGGCAGGTATTCTCAGATGCCCGACGCTCGCTTTCGCCTTCGCGTCCCAAACAACAGGCACCGGCAAAGCCCCGAATATGCGCGCGGCTATTACGCGAGTGTCGCTGTCTGCGCGCACGGTGATGGTCAAATCTTCGCCCGCTCGCGCCACGGTTTGATTCAAACTCGATTGAAGTCGAGGCGGGCGGCTGTCTATCACAAAACTCTTCGCTTCCTGAAAAGCTCGGCCCTTGTTATCAACCAGCACCAAACGGCATTGATAAGACCCATCCGTCATCTCGCGCGGCGCGACGAAGCGAGTCTCCCAAACATCTTCACCTTTGATGTAGGTCATGCGCTTGGTCAATCCGAACGGGAAGACCGCAGTCACTTCTACGATTGATTGGTCTGCGCGCACTCTCAGCACAGGGTCGCCGGGCCGTATGACTCGCGGTCGAAGCAGCGAACGCGGCGCGGCAAGAAATGATGTGTAGGGCGTGACGAACTTGTACTTCTTAGACAGGGCGATGATCTCGTCTATCGCCTCTTTAGTCTCGCCGTTAAGCGCTATCTCTCTGAGCAACGCGTCAACGCGAGCGCGCGCCCACATTCGCGGCACATGCGCGTGCTGGTCGTCGCGCTCAGGCAGATTTACCTGCTCGGTCAATCGAACGGGCTTGCCTTCGGCATTGCCTACAATCGTCAGCGCAGTAGCTCCTGCTCGCTTGTAACGACCGACGAAAGACAATCGCGTGCCGTCATAAGCGGTCGCTTCGTAATCGGGATAGACCTGATAGAAATTCGTCGCGTCCGTGTTTTGCAGTTTCAGCGAATCAATCGGCGCGCGGCCTATCTTGCTTATAAAAGCTTTCAGCTTGAACGAGAGATCATCAGTCTCGCGCGACCAGTCGAAGTAACCGCGAGACGCGCGCGCAAGTTCGCCAAGCATCCGCAGGTTAGTGTCCGAGCCGATGCCGAACACATAAAGTCGAGCGCGTGTTCCCGCGTTATTCGCTTTCTGGAATCTTTCGACCACGGTCTTTGTTCGCGTCGTCTGAAGCGTCGTGTTGCCATCAGTAATCATGACAATGGAACGCTCTTTCTTTGACGGCATATCTTTAGACAACTGTGCCGCGCGTTCAAGCGCAGCCGCAAGGTCAGTGCCGCCTGAAAGGTAACTGGATTTTACGAACGCGAGCGCACGTTCGATTTGATCTGCACGAGCATCAACCGCTTTGTCGCTGAACGTTGAAACGTCATCGTTGAACAGCATCAGGTTGAAGCTGTCTTGCGCAGACAGCGACCGCAGCATTGATTCTGTCGCTTCATAAGCGCGGTCGAGTTTCTCCCACTGCATGGAAAGCGACGTGTCGAGCATCACTAAAACAGAGCGCGGTTCGACTGATGCAACATCGCCCGGCGCGCGGCCCGCTTCGTTGAACACGGCGGCGGCCTCGAAGTAACCGTCAGGCTCGCGCTCTGCCAGTCTTGGGTCGCGCAATTCGTCTGCGGTGATTCGCTCAGGCGCGCGATAGGCCAGAAATTGAAACGACGAGCGCGGGACTGCCAGCCCGTAACTGAATCCGAAGTCTTCCGTCAGTTGAACGTCCGATGCTTCAAACAAAACCGATTTGTACTGCGGCGTATTCTCTATGATTGTAAGCGGATAGATTTTGCTCTTCACGTTGAGGTCGGTCATCGGAAAGCGACTGGAGATTTGCAGGCGCAGTTGCAGATGTCCGACCGATTGAGTTCCGTACTGGCTCGGTTTGAACGGGAATGAATAATAGGATTCGAGGTTATCAACCGGCAGCGCTTCGGTGTATTCAAGCTCCAGTCGCTTTGTGCCGTAAGCGGGAATCGGCGCGACCTTCACAGTGAACGCAGTGGCCGCCGTGTCATCGCGCTCTTGTTCGAGCAGGCCCGGATCAATCGCCTGCAACGCGAGGTCTTGATATATCTCTTCGGCGCGTCGCTTTTCAAGTATCACACCCGGTATGCGCACATCGCCGTCCCAGACCGCGAAATCGGATATTGACGCAGTCGTAGGGATAAGGAAGACGTAGCGGCCTTCCTGAATTTGATCAGTGCGATTGCCAAAGATTTGAGTCACACGCACGCGGGCAAACTGATTATCAATGTTGATGTCCAGGCTCATCTCGTCAAGCGCGAGAACAGAAGGATCAGCCTTCTGTGTGCTTGAAGGAATGAGCACGCCCGATTGCGCGCGCGCGATTGCAGGCGCGACTAACAACAAAACAATCGCGGCTGCGCGGCTGAGAAATTTGCGTCCACTTTGTTTCATAGGCTGTTTTTAAGGGAGCTTCTAGTTGATTTCTCTTATCAGACTATTCGCCCCTGTTGGGAATTATCTTATTCGTTAATCTGAGCAACTTTGCTACTAGCCAGACGAGTATTATTAATGAACAAAGAGTCACCGACAGACCAAAAAGCATTATGAGCGCGGGATTATCCAAATCACTTTCCAACATCGCGAATAAGCCAATCAAGCCCAATCCGAATGCCAGTAACCCGGATACCGCAACAACTGTTATGAAGATGAAGCGAAGCATTCGAGTCATCCTACTACTCTTTTTTCAATCCGCACGAGGCCGTTCATCGTGCCGACATATATAAAATGATCATCGCTCGTTATTGCCGTGACGCTCTGAGATGCCAGTCCTGCGCTGATGCGTTTCCAGCGGCGGTCGCGCGTATTATATACCAAAAGCCCGCGGTCGCTAGTTCCTACGTACAACCTCTCGCCGTCAAAGTGCATGGCGTTTTGATTCACCTCGAACTTCCCTGCGTCGCGATCATCTGCGAAGCTGATCCATTCGCCCGTAGGCAGCAGCACGTCTACTCCGCCGCCGTTCGTGCCTACGTACAATCTGCCGTCTGCTTCCGCGAGCGCAGTCACCCAGTCGTGCGACAGGCGCGAGTTTGAAGTCTTGTATGTTCGCACGACTCTGAGGTTTTCAATTTCGACCAGGCCCGCGAGGCTGCCGATGAATAAACGCGAGCCGACCGCAGCGGACGTATAAAGATGATTGCTCGCGAGTCCGTGAAATGCTGTGAGCGAGCGAGCGCGGCCACCCGTGATTTCAGTCATGCCTCCTGCCGTCGCAAGCACGAGCGCGCGATTTCGAGAGATGCTCACGGGTGTTGTTCCGCTAGATGATTGAGCAATGGGCGACGGGACATTCATAATCGAAACATGCGCTATTGAATCATTCACAAGTCCGTGCTGCTCGCGCGTGATGACTGATTGTTTCAAGTGGCCGTCAAAGACGACTAGCCCGCGTGATGTTGCCGCCAGGATTTGATCTTCGTTTGAATCAAAGGCGACGAAGTTCACTTCTCGCACCCGGTCGTCTTCGATGTGCGTGAGCCGCTCGTTTGTTTCCGGCGCGACCAGATCAATCCCGCGATCAAAGTAGCCTATCCATAAGCGCCTCGCATTATCGAGCGCCAGTCCCGTTACGTGTCCGCCCGTCAGCACACGCTCGCCGACCAGAGACGCGGCGACCGATTCAAACAAAGGGCCGTTTGCTCGCTCATCTCGAACGAACGCGCCCTCGCGCGTGAGCGCCCACAATTTCCCTTCGCTTGCGTAAACGATTGCTGGCACAGCGCGAGGCAGGCCCGGAGTTTCAGACGAACTTGATCGCTCTTGCGATGAATCCGACTTAGCTCTTGCCCGGCTTGAGCTGAGGTCCATTAAGCCGCCGTTGAAAAACCCTGCCCACAATCGCCCGCCGCTCGTGGCCAGTGAAGTCACATTCGGGCGATTATTCACCGGCTTGATCTCGTTAGCGTCGTTGAGACCTATGACTGCGAAATCTGTAGCAACCGCGATTTGTCCGGCTTCAGCCAGACTCGGAGGCATCGCGGCCAGCGAAGTCACATGCGGCGAAGGCAATCCTTCGTTCGTAGTCAGATGCTCGACGTGCGCTTCGCGCCAGATGTAGAGTCCGCTGTCCTGCGTTCCAACATATAGGCGGGATTCGTATGGCAGCAGCGCGGTCACGCGGCTGAAATCGGCTCCTGTAGCCGAATTGAAGCGGCGAGAGAATTGTTCACCGTCATATTCAAACAATCCGCCGTCGAGCGTGCCGACTAATAATTCTGTTTCGGTAGCGAGCAGAACGCTTACGCGAGTCGCCTTTGGTTTCACGAAGCTGTAGCCCGTGAATGTGCTTCCATCGAATGCCATCAAGCCTGCGGTCGCCGTGCCGATGAAGAGGCGTTCGCGGAAAACGGCAAGCACTGTCAGGTCGTTGTCCGTCAGTCCATCGAGCGTCGTGTACCGCCGCTTTATGCTGCCGCCTTCGTCGAGCGCGACCAGTCCGCCCGACGTTGCGAGGTAGCGCGTGTCTGCCAGCACGGCGACAGCGCGCACATCCGAAGTATTCATATAAATCGTGAAGCCATCGCTTGAAGGCGCGCGCAACCTGGTCTGTTCAACTTCGACTTTTTCTGATGCGGCCAGTTCGTCGCGCTCGATGCTTATGCTCTTATTGATTTTAACGACATAGAAAATTGCGACTGCGATCAGCAGAAGAAGCGTTGCGGCTGCGATTGATGCGACTCGCCGCTTTCGTGCTATCAGTGCCTTTAAAAGATTCAACATTGAACACCCGGATTAAAACTTCGGAATAGGAAATCGAAAGCGTGTGCTGTCCTGACGAACGCTTTAGATGCGCGAAAACGAAATCGGATGCCAGAGAGTAACTTTTGACGCGCCTTTTCAAAATCGCTTCTCTTGACAATGCGGCGAAGCGACAATATAGTCAACTAGCTGATATAAAAGATGTGCCGCTCGCTCGTTTAGATAATCCATAATTGCTGGTGGCCGTGCCCAGCGAAACCGGCTCAGGAAGTTTAAAACTTGAATCTTCCGAACGCGCTCACACTTTCCAGAATTTTCGTCGTTCCGTTGCTGGTCGTCGTCCTGCTGACGAAGTTTCCTAGCGACTGGTTCGACGTGCCGCAACAGTTCCTGGGGCTTGCGTTGTTCGTCGGCGCATCGTTCACTGACTGGCTCGACGGCTACATTGCGCGAAAGCGCGGTCAGGTGTCAACCCTCGGAATACTGCTCGACCCGATAGCCGATAAACTTCTGATCTCTGCCGCGCTCGTCTCTTTAGTCGAAAACCGTATCGCGCCAGCCTGGGCCATCGTCATCATCATAGGCCGCGAGTTCGCCGTGACCGGACTCCGTTCAATCGCCTCTGCCGAAGGCTTCACCATCAGCGCATCGAAAAAAGGCAAGTTCAAGATGCTGACGCAAGTCATTGCGATCACGCTCTTGATATCAGGCAGCGTGCCGGGCGGCCCTTCGGGGCTTCAACCACCGCCTCACGTTCATCCCGAAATCGCCTTCGCATCATTTCAAGAAGCGGGTCACACGTTCGCTGAGGTAATAAGGAACGGCGCGATAACGCTGGACGACTTCCGCGTGCTCTGCTACGGCGCGGGGCGCGCTATGTTGTGGATAGTCGTCTTTTTCGCGCTGTGGTCAATGTACGACTACTTCATGAAATTTTACGGCAAGGTGCGCGACCGCATAGAGGTGCGCGAACGCCGAAGAGTCCGCATACTGCGCCGCCGTCGCCGCAAATCCGCCGCCGTAGGACTCACCGCTGAAACCTTCAAAGCGGAAAGCCGAAGGCATTAGCCAAGGCTAATCATATCCTCGATTTTTTATAACCATCCATCTCTAGCTCCGTAGGAGCGACCTGTCTATAGGATCGGTATGAGAAACATTGCCGTAGCTCCGTAGGAGCGACCTGCTATATGCTTCACAGGTCGCTCCTACGGAGCTACGAAAACCCTACTATTGCATCAACTATAGACAGGTCGCCCCTACGGGGCTGAGGAGACAATTTTTTACCAATCATCCTGAATTAACAACGTGGCTGCTACGGTCGGCCCGTGCGGAAAGCACGTTCATTCGCCGTCTTCATCGCTTCCCACGAGCGATGTTATTAGACTGAAATTGCCGACAGCCGAGCGCGATTCTACGTACACACCGTAGCTGCGAAACTCCGTGAAGCCGACAGTAACGGGCAGACGGCCTAACGCCTTGCGCATCAAGTCATGCTCCAACAAATTGCGCGAGCCGTCCGTGATGCGCGTCAGCTTCGATATTGCAAGCATCAACTCGCCTGCGTCTGTGACCTCTGGCCTACAGGTGATGATCGAAGCTTTCTCAGAGCGATGATTGATTGATTGCTTGACGCGATCATCTCTCGTGACGTTGTATCCACTCGATTGAGTATCGAGGATTTTAGCTATCTGCTCGCGCGTGCCCAAAATCAGATAGCTTCCCGCGAAAGCGGCGGCGCGGCCATCTTCGTGTGAAGAGATGCGTATATCCGTACCGTTATATGATTCGGTCGTGACTCGCGCGCCGTCGCGAGACAGGTAACGCTCGATTACAGGCGCAAGCTTCGCTTTGTCTTTGACGCTAACGAGCTTTGCCATCGGCTTCGCGTCGCCAAAGTTCACGAACGTGACTTCGTTGCCTACGGCGTCGCCGATTGAATCACCAGATTCAATCCCAAGCTGTTTGCGAAAATCAATCACGAGTTCGCGAAGCGCGACTCCCGCGACCAAATCAACGTGAGGCACAAGGCTCTTGAGCAGGCGTTCGGGAAGCTCGCCCGCTCGCTCTACGTTGAGAATAGTTAATTCTTTAATCTCGCGTGGGACTGATTGAAGCGACGGAAAACTGGCTCCCGGAGCCGATTTCAGGGGTTCAGCCAGACCTTCGGCCACGCCCGGCTGCAAGATTGTAAGATACCTGTCAATCACGCCGCCTGAATCGAACTCTGCGCCATAGAGCAATCCGGCGGCTGTTTGCTTCGACAGATGCTCGAACAGCGCGGCGACTGAATTGCCTTCGTCGGATTCGGATGAAAAGCGGTTGGCGATCAAAGCGGGGCCTAAAGCAACCAGCTTCTCAATGCCGCTTTCAGTCACGTATGCGAAGACCGAAGCGTTGTGATCTACTTCGGGCCTCATGGTTTTGAGCGTAGAGTTTTCGGCAAGCGTAGAAGCGCGACCCGCTGTTGCATCGAGACACGATTTTATAGCTTCGATGTGATTTGCCAACAGCACAACCGTGCCCGATGAAGCGGCTATAAGTTGGCGATCAGAATTCGGGCCGCGAAAAGCGAATAACTGCGCGCCTTGATACTCCTGATCTTCTTCCTCGACAGACACGCCGTATATTCGCTGCGCGATGATCGAAGCTCGTTCGCGCACAATGCGGGCGGCGGTTTCAGGCTTCGTGTGTGTTTCGACTATGAGCGTAACGCGCGGTTTGAAATGAACGTAAGGGCCGTCTTCGCTCGCTCCTGTCTCTGCTTCGATCCCTGTGAGCGCGAGCGCAAACTGAGCGCGACCCGCGACTACCGCTTCGTCAGGTCCGAGTCCGGTTCGGCCTACGAGGTCGGATATGAACCCGAGCTGCCTGATCTGGCTTGATAGACCGAGCACCGGAGCAAGCTCGTGCCATGCTTTTGTATCCGTGAGACCGTCAACCAGGTCTGAGAGATTATCAATCTCTATGTAAGCGAGAGCGGAAGCGGGCACATATCGCTCCATCGCTACGCGGGGCGGGCGGCGCAACATGAAGTACAGGACAACAGCAATGACGATTGTCAAAAGCGCGGAGCCTATGAGGATGTTTCTTCGAGTCAACAGGTCGCGGAAATTCATTCGATTGAATCGTAGCACGAATAGAGGTCAGAAGTCAGAGGCTAGAGATTAGTAATTTGAAATCTGAAATCCCATATTGCAGACTACTAACCTCTGACCCCCGACCCCGCTATGTGCTATAATCGCGCCCAGCCTCCTGAGAAACCCCGCCAGAGAAAGCGAGAACACCTTGAGTGTGGATGTGATGAATTGTCCTCGATGCGGGCGACGCACGGCTACGGCGCGCGGCGCGTGCATCTACTGCGGCGAGACGCTGCCTGTGACGAAAATCGAATCTGCGCCGCCTCAGCGAAACATCGACAGATTCGAGCACGCCTTCAACACGGTGCTTGAGCCTGCCGGGTCATGTTCGGATGAAAGCGTAGTCGCGCTCGCCGCCGCGCTGAAGATTGAACTGGATGAGGCGCGAAGCTACGTAGCATCGGGCAAACGCGTGCCGCTTGCGCGAAGCCAGAACCAGCAAGAGGCAGAGATGATTGCCGCGCTCGTTCGCTCTTGCGGGTTGGGCACAGTCGTTGTCGGCGATGAAGAATTGAAAATCGAAAGAGAGTTGACGCGCGCGCGAAAGATCACGCTCGAAGAGAACTATATTCAAGCGCATCATTCGGGGGGCGTGATGAAAGTAGCTCCGACGGAAATAAAGCTGCTGGTAATAGGCGCGCTCAAGCATAGCCGCGTGGATTATTCGGAAGGCGTATCGGGGAGGCGCAGTCAATCCGGCAGTGTGCTTGATCTGGCCGAATACCGCTCGGATGAAACGATGCTTGACGTGTACGGCCAGACGCTTGAAAGCAGCTTTCGCATCAAGGCGGACAGCTTCGATTATTCGGGACTGGTTTCGCCGCTTTCGTTTCGCGCCGATCAAAACTTTCAAGCAGCTATAAAAGCGTTGAACAGCGTCGCGCCTCAAGCGATAGTGGATGATGATTTCTCAAGAATGCGAAGCCTGCTTGAGCGCGCCTGGCCGGAGCGAGCGCGCACCGAAGCGCGCGGCATCAAGCGCACGGGACTGACTTATCGCCCCGTCGCGCAATCGAGCATCACAAGCGACAACCGCGACCAATTTGACCGCTACTCGCGCTTGATGTTCATATCAACCCAAATTCAATAAGACGGCCAAAAGTTTTTCAGGCAATTTATGGGCGTCATGAATAATACATTTGCAATACGCCTTCTCGCTGCGGCTAACAATGAGCGTGGCGACCTCTTCACGCGATTGACTAAAGATTTGTTCTTCGCGCTGGGGTATGACGATTTACGGCTTGATGCCCACAAATCAGGGCGCGAGCTTGATATTCAAGGAGAGCACCGCTTTGAGACTCGACGTGTAGTTGGCGAGTGCAAAGCCCATAAAGATAGGATGGGCGGCACTGAATTAAACACGTTCTTCGGCGCTCTGACCCGCGAGCGAAAAAGATTTGCTCCAGTTCCAGTTGCGGGCTATTTCGTCTCGCTCAGTGGCTTTACGGAAACAGGAATCTTACAAGAAGACGAAACAGACGACGACCGCGTTATTCTTCTCGACGCTCAAAAGGTAGTTGAAGCATTGGAAAAGTGTCGTGTCATCGTCGGGCGCACAGAGGCGGCTGAACGCGCAGGCCATTGTGCTCAACAGGCGGGACTGCGGGATGCAGTATTGGATGATATTGAACTTCTAGGGCACCAACGCGGATACTTGTGGGCAGTCTTCTACGCGCAGGGCAAAAAACGAACTCATTTTGCGCTCATCCATGCTGACGGCACGCCGCTGGCTGAAGCTGTTGCACAGGAGGTAATCAACGCCGACAACCTGTGTGGCGGATCTCTTCATACGCTTCGGTATCTTGCGCCTCCGGCTCCGTCACTTGACCGAGCGGCATTCGCGGGCAGGGTTGCGGAAAGTTATCGCCAATGGGTCAGCGAAGAGTGCGGCTATATACAACTTGACGGGCTGCCTGCGGATACAGACCTGAGCGCCACTCGTCTGAGACTTGAGCGTCTGTTTGTGCCGCTCAAGGCCGCCTTTCTGTCAAAGCCGGATACGCAGTTAGACTCGGAACAACCAGTTGATAAATCTGTCTTCTCTATCGGCCAGCTCGTAGAAAGCACCTCGCACCTTGCATTGCTTGCCGCGCCCGGCGGCGGAAAGAGCACGCTGCTGAAACGGCTTGCCACGGCTTATGCATTTCCAGACCGGCGCGGTGAAGTTTTGGACGATCTGCCGCACCGCGACTGGTTACCGCTTGTCTTACGTTGCCGCGAGTTGCGCGACCGCGCTCACCGGCCAATTATTGAATTGCTTGACGACATCCCGCGTCACGCCGGGATGAATGCCGAGGAGTGTGCGGTCTTTCAAGAATCCGTTCATAGCGCGTTACGCGTCGGGCAAGCGCTTCTGCTCGTAGATGGTCTTGATGAAATCTCGGACGAGGGAGCGCGGCAAACTTTTGCAAAACATCTGCGCACGTTTCTGGCAATGTTTCCTCAGTCCGCGCTCGTCGTCACTTCGCGCGAAGCCGGATTTCGCGCGGTGGCTGGCGTAGTAGCCAGCGTCTGCGAGCAGGCGAAAGTAGCCCCGCTCGACGAAGATGATGTTCTGAACCTCTGCGAGCGTTGGCATGTCGAAGTTGTGGGCGACAATGACAAAGTGCGAACCGAAGCGAAAGAGTTAGGGCTAACGATCTGGGGCAATAAACGTATTCGCAAGCTTGCAGAAAATCCGCTGCTCCTTACAACGCTTCTGGTCGTGAAACGCTGGATCGGAGAACTGCCACGCAGCCGTGCCGGGCTTTATCGCGAGGCAATTCGGGTGCTTGTCCGCACGTGGAATGTTGAGGGCTACGCACCATTGGATGAGGAAGAGACGCTGGCCCAGTTATCTTATGTCGCATGCGCGATGATGGAGGAAGGCAAACAGCAGATTGGTCATAAAGCATTGTTGAAGCTCCTTCGAAATTCTCGTCAAGAGTTGGAAGCGGAACTCCAATTTGCGCGCATTTCGCCGCAGGAATTTATCGAGCGCATTGAGTATCGCAGCAGCCTGCTGATGCAGACGGGATATGAAAACATTGATGATGAGCTACAGCCCGTTTATGAGTTTCGGCACCTCACGTTTCAGGAATACCTGGCCGCGCGAGGATATGTAGAGGAGCAATATCCCGGTCGCAATTTAGAGCAAAGTCTGGCCGATATACTGGAACGCCATTTCAAAGATGAACCCTGGCGAGAAGTTATACCACTTGCCGCTGTGCTTGCAGGGCGCAGGGTGGAAGAGTTGGTTAAGCGACTAACCGCAACCTGTAAGCGCCACAGAATGACTAACCGGCTCGGTGTTCTACTCCACCAATGTATTCTTGATGAAGTGCAGGTAACAGCGCCGACTTTGCGTCTTGCGCTCATTGAATTGGCACACGACCTGTACGTTAAATATGCTAAAGGTATAGGTAGAGAAAAAGAATGGGTTGTAACAATTCTGCAAGGAAAGTTCGGTGCCATTTTCCAGGAAGCAGTCGAGCAAGAATATCTTGCGGGCGGCAAGAAATTTGAAAAATATAGAGAAGTTTTAGTAGAGATATCATGTTATTTGCGTTTTGCAGATGAAGAGCTAGGAAGTCCTGACGTCATGGCAAATTCTCTGCGAAACGATTTGGAGGCTGGTGATCGACTTGGCAAAATCCGCGCAGCGCTCGCGTGTATAGGATTGGCCTATATCAATCGCGACCGAGTAGACTCGGAATCTACCAAAGACGAGCTTCGGAAACATTTTCAGCTCTTGTCCAGTGGGTTAATTGGAATGCTAGATTCCAGCGATTGGCCATCCACCATTGCTGCCTGTTGGGCACTGGTCTGGGTCGGCGGTAACAATCTGTTAGCTGATCTTCCAGAGCCGGAAATGATCTCGTCACTCTATCGCCTCTGGCGTCAACAAAAATCGAAAAAATTGGGATGCTATCCGGCGTGGGCTTTACAGACCCAACAACTATTGCCTCGCGATACGTTCAGCAAAGACACCTGGGGAGATTGTGACTTATTTCTTCGTCATATAATCACAGACGAGAATTTTCAGTGGAGCGAGCAACGACTGACTGCATTAGTAGTAGGCTGGTATCGTCGCGCGCCCTGGAGTGATGCTGAATTGGTAGAACAGCTTAGCAAGTTTATTCCCCGCCCTCCCTTTTCTATGGACTCAACAGTTCACAAATTGCTCGAAAATCTTGGCGATGCAGGACAGCAACTGCTTGAAGAAACGGATCGCAAACAAGCAGAATATCTAGCCATCCAACGTACACAGGTCACTATGATGTTGTAGTTTTTCATATCAGGAGAGGCTATGGTATTATTCGGCTATTCGTTTCATCGCAATCCGGTATCGAGAGGTGACAAAGCATGAAATTGACGACCGTAGAATCAAGCATGATTCATGCTGTGGGCTATGATCGAAAGTCTCGCACGTTAGAAGTCATCTTCAATAGTGGCCGCACGTATTGCTATGAGAATGTGCCCGCATCAGAGTACAAAGGGTTGATGGAGGCCCAATCCAAAGGCCAATATATGCGATACAATGTAATAGATATGTATCCTTGCTATCAGCTCAAAGGCAGCAGAAGATTGTGAGAGAGTTGTATGACGACGAAAGCACGAAGCACAATCGAAGACCTTTATCATCTCCCGGAAAATGGTAAAGCTGAAATCATAGACGGAGAAATTCTACTGATGCCACCGACCGGAGATATACCCGCGCGCGCTGGGGGGTCTGTCTATATCAGTCTGCGCTTGCACGAAGGTAAAACACCTGGCCGAGCCTATCCCGACAACACCGGTTTTCGAGTCAGCTTACCCAATCGTGAATCATTCAGCCCCGATGTAGCATGGCACACCGGTCAGACTACTGGCATGAAGTTTCTCGAAGGCTCGCCTGTATTCGCAGTCGAAATCAGAAGTGAAAACGACTATGGGCCAAAAGTAGAACAGAAGATAGCTGCAAAACGTGAAGATTATTTTGCAGCGGGAACTGTTATTTTATGGGATGTTGATTTGCTCAGTCCCGACGTTATCAAATCCTACAGTGTAGCTGATCCAACCAACCCGCAAATATTCCGGCGCGGCGACACGGCCAATGCCGAACCCGCCGTGCCGGAATGGAAGTTCGATGTAAACGAATTGTTCTCCTGACCGCTCAACGCTTGCTCTCCCTTAGCTGGCCTTTCAGCAATTCAATTGGCAAATCGGTTCGGATGGGTTCTATTTTTTCGGGATGGATAAAAAAACTAAGCGCGACGAATTGAAATTAATCCGTCGCGCTTATCTTTCGAGGCTTGTCTTTTTGAGAATGTTTCTGACTATCCGCAGAGTCGCGCGCCTTGCAGAAACGAGCGCAGCTTGCGTGAGCGCGCCGCATGTCCGAGCTTCCTCAAAGCCTTCGCTTCGATTTGACGAACGCGCTCGCGTGTTATCGAAAAATGCTGTCCCACTTCTTCAAGTGTATGCTCGTTGCCGTTCGAGCAAAGCCCGAAGCGCATCTTGATTACTTTCTCTTCGCGCGGCGTGAGCATTCGCAAAGCCTCGTCCGTCGCGTTGCGGAGATTGTTGCCGATGAGCGCATCGGCGGGGTTGACGATTGATTTGTCTTCGATGAAATCGCCCAGATGCGAACTCTCTTCTTCATCTACGGGCGTTTCGAGCGAAACGGGTTGTTGCGCGATTCTCAAAATATTGCGCACCTTCGCTACGGGCAACTCCATTCGATCTGCAATCTCTTCGCAGCTTGGCTCGCGCCCGAGTTCTTGAACAAGCCCGCGCGTGCAGCGCATCAGCTTGCTTATGGTGTCGAACATATGAACAGGTATGCGAATGGTTCGCGCCTGATCGGCGATGGCGCGCGTGATGGCTTGCCTGATCCACCACGTCGCGTAGGTTGAAAACTTGAATCCGTGCCGCCACTCGAATTTATCAACTGCCTTCAGCAACCCGATGTTGCCCTCTTGAATCAGATCCAGCAACGGCAGCCCGCGATTGGAATACTTATTCGCAATCGAAACAACCAGCCGCAGGTTCGCTTCCGTAAGTTCGTTCTTAGCCTCGCTTGCGTCAAACGCTCCTTTGATTATGGCAGCATGCGTGCGTTCGACTTCGACCACGCTCACGCGCCAGATTGATTCCATCTGGGCAAGCTTTTGCTCTGCCGCGCGCACGCCGCGTTTGAGCTTTAATAAATCATCCTTTCGCCTCTTTGCGTCGAGCGCGCGTCGCGCTTTTGTGATCTCAGCCTTCGCTTCGCGGGCCTGGTCTACCGATTCGCGTATGAGGGCGACAAGCTGATCGTGTTGTTGTCGCGCAATGTCTAAAGCGCGCATCTCGCGCCCAAGCTCGACTCGCACGCGGGCGAGCTTGTTAATAAGTTGAGGACGCTTTTGTGATCTTTTCGGTTCCGCGCGCAGTCGCTCTGCAAACCTGAGAGCGCGCGTATAGCTCTTTTTGATTTCGGCCATCTGCACCAGCGCAACTTCCAGATAATCCTGCACCAGTTCTTCGGTCACGCCTTCCTGATCGCTGAAGTCGACGATGTCTCGAATATTCAGCTTGCCGCGTCGAAGCGCGTCGCCAAGAGTGAGTATGCGTTCAATCGAAATCGGCGAGCGAGAGACCGCTTTTATCGCGCGCTGCTGCCCGCGTTCGATTCTTTTTGCAAGTATTATCTCGCCTTCGCGCGTAAGCAAAGGCACGCTTGCCATCTCGCGCATGTAGAGCCGCACAGGATCAGAAGCTCTATCTGCATCGCCGGGAGAAAGGTCGAGTTCCGAATCATCATCAATCGGAGCTTTCAAGGTGTCGTCTTCTATGGAATGCGAATCTGCGGGCTCGGCAATATTTTCATCAGCTTCGTGAATAGCGAGTTCCGCCAGTTGATCGGACGGGCTGGATTCGGGCGGCAATAAAAAGTTGATGTCGCCATAGGCCAGAAATGCGTTCTCTCGCCCCGATTCGATTATTGTTTCTAACCCACTTTGATAGCTTTGACTGGTGCTCGACATTGGTGATTCTCCTGTTCGGGGCTGAAATCGATACTCAAGAGGTGAGGTGGGAAGCCTTTACCTTTGCTCGCAAAAACCTGGTGATGACAACAGAGCATTCTATCTGGATTCGACAATCAACTCGCGCGCTTTAGCGACCTGTACGGTCTGCGGTTCGAGTGACTGTAGGTGGTCCGTGTTGCGTAAGGATTGACGCGCCTATCGAATGCGTTAAGCAACATCAGTCTGACGCCGCGCGCAAGGCGCAATTCGTCCAGAGCTTCCTGCATCTCGGTTAATACTTTGTCATGTCCGTTCGATGATACGTGCTCGGCTATCTCGCTCGATACTGCGTTTATGAGCATATCCAGTTCGCCGACTTCTTTTGTGAGGTTTTCCATGTTCATCATCGCCAACCTGCCTTTTAATGTGGCTAAGGATTTGAGGGAACCGCCAAGAGTGCGGAATGATTTACAAACGAAGCAAGCTGCGAAGATCAGCATGGCCCCCGTCATCCTGGCCTCGCAGCTTGCAAGTCTTTTTCGTAGCTTTCTTTTTTAATCAACAGTCAGCATCGCCCCCTTGATCCTGACTGCTGTTTGTTTGAAGCTACGCCCGTAGCTGGAGCAATGCTTGTGCCAGCCCTTAGACCCAATTAGGTTAGGAATAAGTCATTAGAAACCAATGTAAGATGAGATGGGCTATTCGTGTATGTAACGTTTTATGGAATTCAGGGTAACAAATCTCGTCACACTTTCGATTGCGGATTTGAAATTTCAGATTTGAGATTTCATATCACCCAATTTACGAAAGTCGCACGACGATGACCGAAGTATTATCCTCGCCGCCTGCCGCGTTAGCCGCGACAACCAATTCTTTTGCCGCCGTGTAAGGGTCGGGATTGACCATAAGAATGTCTCGTATCTGATCGTCGCTCAACATGCCGTTCAATCCGTCGCTGCACAGCATAATCACATCGCCGCTCGAAAGACGACGACGGATGATGTCTATGTCAATACGTTCGTCCGCGCCTATCGAACGATATATCACGTTACGATAAGGATGTATGCGCGCTTCAGACCGCGACAGATTGCCGGTGTTGACCATCTTTTGAACCAGCGAATGATCTTCTGTGACCTGCTCCAAGCGGTCGCCCGTGAGCAGATAGCAACGGCTGTCGCCCACGTGCGCGATCGTGAGCACTTCGCCCACGATCATTGCGACCGTCAGCGTCGCGCCCAGTCCTCGTTCATCGGGATTCGCTCGCGCATAGGCAAGGACTTCGCGATTAGCATTAGAGACGGCCTGCTTCAACATCTCTGTAGTCGCCATCTCGTGGCCGTCGGCGATGGCGAGCCTGAGTCCGCCCGTTTGAGTCGGCGCAGCAATCTTCTCTTCGTGCGTTGACTTGAGCGAAGCCGATATGAGTTTGTCGGTCACCCACTCGGCCACTGCGCGCACAGAGACGCGCGAAGCAACTTCGCCTGCGGCTTCCCCGCCCATGCCGTCCGAAACTATGTATATGCCGATCTGCGTCTGAACGGATTCAAAATACTGCGTCAGGTTGAGTGCGAGAATGCTGTCTTCATTCAACTCGCGTATCAGCCCAACGTCCGTGAAATGTCCCGACTGCAATATGACAGGCAGATTCAAATCCGTCAGCGCTTCACGAAACTCTGACGCGCTTTGAAATCGTTCCGAAGGGTCGGCGGCAAGTGCGCGCGCAAGCAATCGCTCGAAGTTCGGAAATACCGTCGCTATCGGATACAGGCACGAGCTTTCTTCCGGGCTGATGCTCTCGCCCGTCAGCAGGTATTGCAAAACAGCGCCTATCGAGTAGACGTCCGAGCGCACATCGTAAACAGCCGTTTCTTCAAACAACTCGGGCGCGGTATAGCCGCGATTCGGATAAACGGGAGCGTCTTCGACTGCGGTCACGGCCTGGCGCGCGCGATCAAATCCGATCAACCGCACGCGCGACTGCGCGTCAACGACGATTGCATAAGGCTCGAATCCGTTGTAGACCCATCCGTTGCGGTGAAACTGCTCTGCCAGATCGCAAAGTTGAACGCCTATGGCGCGGGCCGTCTTCTCATCGGCCTGATCCATGTGCGCGACGGCTTGCCCTTGAATCTGCTCGAATACTATATAGCTGGTCTCGCCTTCGACGGCGTGCTCGAATGGCTTATACAATCCGAATCGCTCGAATGCGGCGGCGGCTTCTTCGAGACTGCCGGAGACGCGGCTCTGCGCGCTCGTTTGCTCGGGGCCAATCGGCAACAGCCCTGCCATCGGGTCGCCGTTTGTGAGCCGTCGCTCTATGATCGTGTAATCGCCGCCGGGCGAATCCTGCGCAGTAGCCGAGTATGCGTTATAAGTAGGCGCAGTCCATAGCAGCGATGTGACGGAAAATCGCTCGGCAATGACTTTGCCGAGTTCGCAAGGGTTGGGCGGCGGTATAGGTTTTATCAGCGCAGTTCCTATCTTTGAGCCACATGATTCGCAGTAGCGCGCATCCGGCCCGTTGTCGCTCGCCCCGCAGATGGGGCAGGCATTCTCAAGATTGTTCATCGGTTCATCCATACAAACGGGAAAACAGGATAACACAAGCTACTTCCAGTTTGAATCCGCTTTTTGTAATAAGCGCCTGGCCTCGAAAGAAGCCCCAGGGCCATTCAGTTCTGGGAATTTGATGTCAACTCACCGCAGAGGCGCAGAGAACGCAGAGGGGGCGCAGAGGTTAAAGACCGCTTTTCTCTGCGTAATCTCTGCGTCCTTTGCGTCTCTGCGGTGAACAGTTTTCCGGTTTCAACCTCTGAATCCGAGAACTGAATGGCCGTGAAGAAGCCCTCGGCGGTATCTATATATTTTGACATCGCATTATCGAACTGGTTATCATTTAATTTGGTGTATGTTGTTTAGCTTATGTAATAAGTTAATAATGCGACTCGTGTGAAGCCAGGCAAAATTGTTGAAACCTGTAACGCTTTAAGGGCGTAATACGAGGCGGTTGAATAATCGCACAATCTATTCGGAGGACAAACCCTTCTCATGCAGATAACACGCAAGAAGAAGACTGTGATCATAGCGTCTGTTATAGTCGGTCTTATTACTATAATCATTCTTTCAAAAGCATTACAGAAAAAAGAAGGCGAGCCCGTGCAGGCGGGTCGCGTCGAACGCCGCGCGCATCTTGAATCGAAGGTGACGGCATCGGGCGATATTCGCCCCGTGAAGTTCTACAACCTGACGGCGGAAGTGCCGGGCCGAGTAGAGCAGATTTACGTGACCGAAGGAGAGACTGTGAAAAAAGGGCAGCCGCTGGTGAAGGTGGACCCGACGCAATCTTCTTTCGCAGTCACGGCGGGCGAAGCATCCGTTCGCGTATCTCAGGCCGACGTTTCAAATCAGATGGTCGCAGTTGATCAGGCCAAAAATAACGTCAATCAGATGAAAGCAGCTCTTGCCGCCGCCGAATCAGATCTTGAGCGGTTGAAAGTTGATCTACAGTTTAACGAGAACGAGTACAAGCGCAACGAAGAACTGGTCGAAAAAGGGATAATAACCAAATCTCAATTCGATCAGTACAAGTCGCGCCTGGATCAAGCCAAAGCTCTGGTCAATGCGCAGCAGTCGCGCATCAATCAGGTCAAGGTTCAGGTCAAAGACGCAGAGCTTGCCGTTGACCGGGCACAGGCGGTGCTCAATTCTTCGCAGCAGCGCGTCGAGCAAGGGCGCGCCCAACTGGCACAGCAGGCCGACCAGTTGAATAAAACTACTCGTTTCTCGCCGATTGACGGCGTGGTGTCGAGCCTCCCGGTCAAGGTGGGCGAATTCGCGCTTGCGAGTTTCTCATCAACACCGCTGTTGACCGTCGCCGACATGTCTCAGATCAACGCTGAGATCAAAGTTGACGAGACGGACATAGCAGACGTGCAGGTGGGGCAGAAGGCCAGAGTAAAAGTTGACGCGCTCGGCGACATAGAGATTGACGGCGATGTCATCGAGAAAGGCGCGTCAGCCATCACTCGTTCCGGTCAGACCATTACTTCATCTGCAAACTCGCAGGAAGCGAAAGATTTTCTGGTGAAGATAAAGCTCAACCCGACTCCTGAAATCGCCGCCAAATTGCGACCGGGCATGTCAGCCACCTCCGTCATTACCACGGCGACGATTGACAATGTGCTCACTGTGCCGCTACAAGCGATAGTTCCGCATGAGTTGCCCAAGGATAAAGATCAACAGCCCGAGCAACCGGCCAACAGCGGCGCACAGAAGAAGAAAGAAGTTGAAGGCGTATTCGTGCTCGACAACGGTCGCGCGCAATTCAGAGAAGTGGTAACCGGAATCAAAGGCGACCAGGAGATCGAAATCAAGAGCGGGCCGAAAGAGAATGAAGAGATCATCATCGGCCCGTACAAGACTCTGCGAACACTCAAAGACGGCGACCAGATAAAGCGTGAGGACAAGCCCGGCGGGCCTGACGCAAAGAGTTAGGAGTTGATTATCCGCAACCGACAGTCATATAACTCTTGATTGAATGGCAAATTCTTCGGATACAAATAGAGGCGAGGCGATGGTAGACGAAGCTGTGCTCGAAAAGGAATTGCGGTATGTTGGAACGGCTCCCGGAGCCGATATCGTCATACGCACTAATGACTTGTGGAAGACTTACGTGATGGGGGCTGAAGAAGTCCACGCTCTGCGCGGCGTGTCTTTCGAGGTTGACCGAGGCGAATACCTCGCCATCATGGGGCCGTCGGGGTCAGGCAAATCAACGCTGATGAACCTGATCGGCTGTCTCGATACTCCAAGCTCAGGCCAATATGTGCTTAACGGCAAACTCGTTTCCGAGATGGATGATGACGAGCTTGCTTACATACGAAACAAAGAGATCGGCTTCGTCTTTCAGACCTTCAACCTTCTGCCGCGAGCAACAGCTTTGCACAACGTAGAGCTGCCGCTGATTTATAACGGCACGCCGAAAGCGCAGCGAATTGAAATGGCCAAACGCGCGCTTGAGCGCGTTGACCTGGCAAATCGCATGGATCACAGGCCCAACGAGCTATCGGGCGGCCAGCGCCAGCGTGTAGCCATCGCCCGCGCGCTCGTCAACAACCCTTCGATCATCCTCGCAGACGAGCCGACGGGAAACCTCGACTCGCAGACATCGCAAGAGATCATGGGGCTGTTTGACGAACTTCACCGCCAGGGCAACAACATCATCCTAGTCACACACGAGCCTGACATAGCCGAACACGCTCATCGCTCGCTTCATATCCTCGACGGTCGCATCAACAGGGACGAGCGAAGATAGCAGTTAGAGGTAGAGGAAGAAACGATGAATGCGGAATGATGAATAATGAATTAAGAATCTCTCTATCAGTTCATCATTCATCGTTCATACTTCATCATTTCTTTTGCGTCCTCTGCGGTGAGTCGTCTTCTTTTTCAGAGAACTCAAAATAATTCCAACTGACTACTAACTTCTGACTTCTGGCCTCAACTTTTTGCTATACTCATGAGTTAGCTCAAGCGGCTCGACCAATTTCAATGTACAAGTACATCGAAGCAGCAAAAATCGCTCTTGCTTCAATCATGGCGCACAAGCTGAGATCATTTCTCACGTTGCTTGGCGTCATAATCGGTGTTGCTGTCGTCACCGCTGTCGCTACCGTAATCGAAGGCGCGAACGTCTATATCAAAGAAAAGATTGCAACGCTCGGGCAGGGTGTTTTCACCGTTCAGAAAGCAAGCATAACGGGCTTTGGGGATTTCCAAAAATTCCTGGAAGCCTTTCGCAAAAATCCCGACCTCACGGTTGACGACCTGGCTGCGCTGCGCGAACAAATTACGCTGGCCGAGCAGGTCGGCGCGCAGGATGGCGGCTCGCAGCTTGTCAAGCGTGGCAACATAACCCTTGAAAGCGTAGGAGTGCAGGGTGTTACGCCGAACACCATTTTGCTGTCGAACGTCGAAGTGGCGCAGGGGCGTTACATCAGTGAGTTTGACGACCAGAGTCGCAGAGACATCGCCTTTCTCGGCTCGGAAGTCGCCGAAGGACTCTTTCCCGACACCGACCCGATTGGCAAAGAAGTGAAAATCGGGCGCGATCTTTACACAGTCATCGGCGTAGCAAAAAAGCTCGGCTCCGTTTTAGGTCAATCGCAGGACAATTTTGTACACCTGCCGCTGATGACTTTCTTCAAATCGTTCGGCAAACGCAGTTCTCCGACTTTCCGGCTCGTCATCCGCGCGCGCGAAGGAGTGGCGTCTGAAAAGGTGCAAGACCAGGTGCGCGTCGTCATGAGAACTCGCCACAAGCTCGATTACAATCAGCCGGACGATTTCTCTATCGCGACAGACGAAGTGACGGAACAACTGTTCGGGACGATAACAGGCACAGTCGCAGCAGTAGCCTTTCCGGTTGTCGGCATATCGCTGGTCATCGGCGGCATCGTTATCATGAACATCATGCTCGCGACCGTGACCGAGCGAACGCGCGAGATAGGCATACGTAAATCACTTGGCGCGACCCGGCGCGACATACTCGTTCAGTTCCTCATCGAGTCGGCCATGCTATCGGGACTGGGCGGAATAATCGGATTGCTGCTAGCCGTCACGCTTATGACAATTGTCGGAAGGTACGCGCCAGTACCTGTGGCGATTCCGCTCTGGGCACCCGTCATTGCGATAACAGTGTCTACGCTTGTGGGCATATTCTTTGGAATGTATCCGGCGAATCGCGCCGCAAAGCTAGACCCGATAACGGCGCTGCGCGCGGATTAGGACTGAGTACGGAGTAGCAAGCACTGAATAAAGTTTATTCAGTGCTTGCTACTCCGTACTCAGCCGTTGAATTATGCATATTCAAGAGATTGGCGAAAATATTTTGATGGCGCTCGACACCTTGCGGACGCACAAGGTTCGTTCTGCGCTCACGATGCTTGGTGTGATTGGCGGCACGATGACCGTCATCGCCATCTCGTCTTTTCTCACGGGCCTCAGAGAATTCGTCCTTGAGCAGACCAAACGCTTCGGCCCGGATCAGGTCTTTGTGACCAAGTGGGACAACATAGGCATTCGTTTCAGCCGCCCTTCGCAATCCGAGCGCACGCGCAAGAACGTCACCGTTGACGACGCAAAAGCCATAGCCGAGTTGCCGACCGTCATGGGCGTAAGCCCGACCGTCGTCGTCGGCTCTTTCGGACCAGGACTCAACCAGCCCATCGTCAAATACAAAGGCATAGAAGCCAACCGGCCAATCATCTTCGGCGTGTGGTCGAATTACGATCAGGTGCGAAACGTCTATATCCAATCGGGGCGCTTCTTTGTTCCGTCCGAGCAAGAGCACAGAGCGCAGGTCGCCGTCATCGGATATGCAATCGCCGAGACTTTATTCGGCGGGCTTACGCCGCTCGATAAAGAGATAGAAGTTGATGGCAAAATTTATCGCGTCATCGGCGTGATGGAGAAAGCGCCCGGCGGGTTGTTCGGGGGCGACCCCGTAGAAGATCGCCAATTGATCGTGCCGTTTGACACGATTAAGCGCGACCACCCCGAAATCGAAGACATCAGCATCACAGTAAAGGCAAAGCCCGACCAGTTCGGCAGGATGACGGATCAAATAACGGAGCTTATGCGCCGCCGCCGCGAAGTGCCTAATAATAAGCCGAACGATTTCGGCATCAGCACGCCCGGCAGCATATTTGAAGTGCTCGCGCAGTTTGCCGCAATCGCAAGCATAATAGTCTTTCCGCTCTCAGCCGCCGGTCTGCTCGTGGGCGGCATAGGCGTAATGAATATTATGCTTGTATCGGTCACAGAGCGCACGAAAGAGATAGGCGTGCGCCGGGCGATAGGCGCGCGAAAGGCCGACATTGTCTGGCAATTTTTGACCGAAGCAGTGACGCTTACGGCTGTAGGCGGGGTGATCGGCATTTTGATCGGCTGGCTCATCAGCCTTGGGCTTCATCAGCTTGCGCCGACTTTGCCCTCCGTCATTCCGCTATGGGCTGTGTTGTTGGGATTCTTTGTGTCGTGTTCGGTAGGGCTGGTATTCGGATTATGGCCTGCGATAAAAGCAGCGCGCCTCGATCCAATCGAGGCGCTCAGGTATGAGTAATTGCATTATTGCCACACGCGGCATTAAGGCGATTAGTCACAAACAGAACTAATTCTTTGTAACGTGATAGCCTATGCCTTTTGCCACAGGCTGTTGAAGCCCTGACGAATGGCCTTCTCGCGTTTCATCCAGAAGCATCAACATGCTGCATTCAAGATCAGTATAGGATGAGACATACAGCACTGGTCTTATTCCTCTAGCTGCCCGCTGAAACAGCATCTGCTCAAACAGGTCTACAACATCAACATCTGGTCTCACCTTTCTCATCCCTTCTCCTTTTTTCAACACCATCTTTTCCACTTAAGCAATTAGTTAGGCAATCACTGTGCCGCTTTTTGTCTTTATTGAGAAATTTCCGCAGTGCTTGATATATCGAACAATTATTGAAGTGAAAACAAGTGGCTTTGTCTGGAAGGGTTGAAATGATCCGAGACTGCTCTATTTCAAGACAGGACTTTTACTCAAAAAGCGGCTTATGACAGTACAGCGGTAGGATAGATGCTGATGAGTAACGAATTTTTTGCAAGCTTCGTTGTAAAGAATTCTCTACTCATCAGCAATCAATGTGATGTGACTATCCGAACATAGCTGCGATTCCCATTTTTATGCACACATAGACGGCCCACAGTCCGAAGACCATCTCGCCCGTTCATCAAAAAAGACCGAAGTGATTAGCTTCCGCCGAAGCCGATGGCCGCGAATCCTATTTTAATGAGAACCCAGACGGCATAGGCTCCGAATACAACCGTAGCCGTATTGCTGGTCTTGATTTTCTTTGTCCCTGCAATCATCGCAAACCCGATAGCCATCAAGATCAAATACCAGATCATGAAAACATCAATGGAGGAGGCTATCGCTTTTAATATAGGAGAAGTGTCCGAGGACAAAAAGGCCGCCAAATTGGTAGGCGCAATTCCGGCGGGGTCGCCCAGGTTTATATCCCTGAGGCTTTGGTCGTCACGCACCATCAGCGAGGCCGCCGACACAACCATATTGACAAGCGCTGTAGCGCACCAACTCCAGGCCACGACAGATAGAATCTTTTTGAATGTAGTTTGAGCCTGTATAAACATCAGGCCAAGCGCAAAGACCCCGGTAGGAATAAGGAAAGCGAATACGCAATAGATGACAATTTTTCCTACGGAGATCGATATCGCTAGAGGTGAATTGAGTTCTGTTTTGGAAAATCTTTTTTGCCACTCGATCTGCTTACTGACCTGTGCTTGTTGTTCCGCTGGCAGGTCTTTCAAAGGTTTTTTGGCTTGCTTTTCAGCCATTGTCTGAAAAAACCTGTCCCAATCCGGCTTGGCTCGCCATTCAAAAAAAACACTGAAGGCAAGAGTCATAACAATTGCAGTGATGAAAGGAACAAGCCAAGTCGGCTTGCGATTTATGTCCTGAAAAGTTTCGCCCGGTGAAAAGAGCACGCCGGTAAGACGCGCAGCAGGCCCGATTTGCGCGCGTTCCTCTTGCTTTATTTCCTGAGACTCGACCTTTGGCCTGCCATAATCGGGCGCATCGTTTTGTATTGGACTCTCCATCTCATCCATAAGCTTCCTCCTGGGGTTGATTGGTTACGGATTGCGGATTTGAAGAATATAATAACGAGTCATTAATTTTCAATGTTCATTCTTATGAGTTCTCGCCGGGCGCAACCACTACACAGGCGACGAAATGGCCCGGACTTACTTCGACCAGTTGCGGCTCGTTTTCCGCGCAACGAGGTTCGGCCATCGGGCAGCGCGTGCGAAAGCGGCAACCCGACGGTGGACTTATAGCGGTCGGAATCTCGCCTGTCAACGGCATGCGCTCGCGGCGCGCGTCCGGGTCAGGCACAGGTATCGCCGAAAGCAAAGCCTTCGTGTACGGGTGCAGAGGATTATGAAATATCTCTTCGCTCGATGCCACTTCAACAAGCTTGCCGAGATACATTATTCCAACCCGCGTCGAAATGTGCTCGACCACCGACAGCCCATGCGAGATGAAAAGATAAGTCAGCCCTAAACGCTCCTGCAAATCCTGTAGCAGGTTCACCACCTGCGCCTGCACGGATACATCGAGCGCCGAAACAGGTTCGTCGCACACGATGAATTTCGGATTGAGCGCGAGGGCGCGAGCTATGCCTATGCGCTGGCGCTGGCCGCCGGAAAATTCGTGAGGGTAACGGTCTGCGTGCTCGGATTTGAGTCCGACTAGTCCGAGCAATTCGGCAACGCGCGCTCGTCGCCTGCTTCGATTGCCCACGCCATGAATACGCAGCGGTTCTGCGATTATCTCGCCGACCTGCATTCGCGGATTGAGCGACGAGTAAGGGTCTTGAAAAATTATCTGCATCTCGCGCCGCAGCCCGCGAAGCTCTTTTGAATCGAGAGAGAGCAAATCCTGCCCGTCAAAGCGCACCTCGCCCGACGTTGGCTCGATAAGTCGAAGCATGCATCGGCCCGTAGTTGATTTGCCGCAACCTGATTCGCCCACAAGGCCAAACGTCTCGCCACGGCGAATCGTGAAGCTGACATCGTCAACGGCCTTGACCGTATCGCTGCCCGCGTTAAACAGCCCTTCGCCCGTCGGAAAATATTTTTTAAGGTTTCTTACTTCGACCAGATTTCCGTTGTTCATCATTTCAAATCACTCTACACTGGCCGCCCGAGCGTTCAGGGTGAGTCTTTGCCGATTCATCGCCGACGCTCTCGAAACGGATGCAGCGCGCAAGGTGCGCTTCGTTGACTTGAACGAGATCAGGCTCGACCAGCGTGCAATCTTCGATTGTATACGAACAGCGCGGCGCGAACTTGCACCCTGCGGGTAGATCGAGAAGGCTCGGAACAGTGCCTTCGATAGTTTCGAGACGCCGCCGTCTTATTCCTTCTTCGGTCAGGCGAGGCACGCTCCTGAGCAATCCTTCCGTGTAGGGGTGCTTCGGACTATGAAAGATTTCGCGGACGGGCGACTGCTCGATTATGCGTCCGGCGTACATCACCGCAACGCGGTCTGCCGTTTCTGCGACGACGCCGAGGTCGTGCGTGATGAGCAGCACCGAAAGATCAAAATCGTCTTTCAAGCCTTTGATCAAATCGAGTATCTCGGCCTGAATCGTTACGTCGAGCGCCGTAGTCGGTTCATCCGCGATTAGCAATTTAGGATTGCACGATAACGCCATCGCAATCATCACGCGCTGTCGCATCCCGCCCGATAATTGATAAGGGTAATCACGCGCGCGCCGCGCAGCGTCTGGAATCATCACGCGCTGCATCATCTCGACGGCCTTGACCCACGCGTGCTTGCGCGACAACCGTTCGTGAAGCTCAATGGCTTCGGCTATCTGATCGCCTACGGTGTAGACGGGATTGAGCGAAGTCATCGGGTCTTGAAAGATCATGGCGATTTCGCGCCCGCGCATCTCGCGCATCTCATCAGCGTCGAGCTTCATCAAATCGCGGCCATTGAACAAGACCCGGCCCGCAATTATTTTCCCCGGCGGCATTATGAGCCGCATTATTGAAAGACTTGTGACGGATTTTCCGCTGCCCGATTCGCCGACTAAGGCGAGCGTCGAGCCGCGCGGAAGATTGAGGCTTACATCGTCAACCGCTTTGACTGTACCTGCTCGCGTGAAAAAATGCGTGCTGAGGTTTTTGATTTCGAGGATGTTGTCGCTCATTCAATGCTTGTCAGTAGTGCCGCCCGAATCAACCTGTTATTTTTGACCTTTCGCTTCTTGAGCTTTCAACTGCCCGGCGACGCGCTCGACATCACTGAGCACTCGCAGGGTGTTTTCTCCGAGTATCTTTCGCAGGTCTGATTCGCTGTAGCCTTTGCGCGCGAGAGCTTCGGTGATTTTTGGCAGATTGGAAGCGTCTTCCATTCCTACCGGCATCGAGCCTCCGTCAAAATCCGAGCCTAACCCTACGTGATCTGCGCCGACGAGTTTAACGGCATGGTCAATGTGTTCGATAATCTTTTCCCAGTTTACTTTGGGCGGCGTCCCGAGTTGCTTCGTAGCCTCTTCGCGGCGTTTAGCTATGTTTTCGCTGCCCGGATACTGAGCTTCCATCCCGCGCATCAGCGCCTGTCGCTTTTTGTTGTACTGCGCCAGATCGTTATCAATGAAACCGTCGAGGTAATTGATTTGAATGACGCCGCCTTTCGCGGCGAGCGCCTTTATCATCTCATCCGTCATGTTGCGAGGGTGATCGGAAAGCGCGCGGCAGGACGAATGCGAGGCAAGCATCGGTGCGCGGCTCACTGCCAGCGCATCCCAGAAGGTCTTGTCCGCGACGTGCGAGATGTCAACCATCACGCCCAACCTGTTCAACTCGCGCACCACGTCCTTGCCGAAATCGGTCAGCCCGTTGTGCTTCGCCGTGTCTGTCGAAGAGTCAGCCCAGTCCGTGTTCACGGAATGAGTGAGAGTCAAATATCGAACGCCCAGCGCGGCATACATTCTGAGGACAGGCAGGCTGTTGTTAATCATGTGTCCGCCTTCCATGCCCATCAATGCAGCGATCTTCCCTTTCTTGCGCGCCTTTCGCACCTGATCGGCTGTCACGCAGACGGCCACTTGATCGGGCATGTCGGCTGCGAGTTTATGCACTGCGGCGATGCGTTCGATTGAATCGTTCACAGCTTTTGGCCCCGTTATAGTGCCCGACATATAAATTGAAAAGAACAGAGCATTGAGTCCGCCTCGCTTCATGCGTGGCAGATCAATGGCTCCATCCTTATGCTCTTCCGTGAATTTCCAATCCCTTTGCAGTTTCGGCGTGGTGTCAATGTGCGTGTCCAAAACGATGGAAGAGAAATGGATTTTTCGCGCGCGTTCTGCGCTCGAATCTTTTTGTTGCGCGGGCAAAGGCGAACTGTTCGATAACATCAACACGATGGCAATAAAAGGCACACATAGCCGCTTCATTTCAAACTCCGATTGTGAAATGTTTTTTGCAATCCACTGGTGCAGCCTCTTTCTAATCGCCGACCGTTTCTTTGTCAAGCAATCACTCTTCGTTTTGCTCTTCATCTTCTTCCGGGGCAAACACGGCGCGGTCATAGACTTCCCCCAGACGCAGCGTACAATGGATGGATTCTATGGAAACACTTTGTTCCAGCCCCTGATGGATGTTATAGCTCCAACTGCCGTCATTTTTGCGAGTGAAGTGCTCGATAGTTGGCGCAGTCTGCGATACGAGAATGTAATCGCTTAAGGTGGGATTCCATAATCGATAACGCTGAAACTTCTCTCCGCGATCAAAGCTCTCGGTTGATTCCGACGGGACTTCGATTATAACCACAGGGTTGAGAGTAACGTCCTTATGCTCGTCGTGGTACTGCGGCTCTCCGCATATCACAACAAGGTCGGGATAAGAGAAGAAACCTTTCGTTGTGCGGCAATGTATGGGAGTTGGGCCGCTGTGAACTTTCGTATTTATAGCCCTCGCCCGGCAAGGTGTGCCACGCAATTGAGTGCCGATTTCTGCAACTAGATTCATGCAAATGTCGGCGTGCGTTCCGCTTTCGCTCGCCATCGCGAAGATATAGCCATCAATATATTCTTGGCGCTCTTCAGATGCGCGCTCCATCGCCAGATACTCTTCAATACTATTAATCATAATTCGCGCCCGTGTATTCGCCGAAGACTGCGCGCAGGCGGTCGGATATTTCTCCGAGCGTCGCATAGCTTTCAACTGCGCGGATGATGTGCGGCATCAGGTTCTCTGATATTCGCGCCGCCTGCTCGACTTGATCGAGAGCTTCGCGGGCAGCCCGGTCGTCGCGGCGCGCGCGAACGGCTTTCAATCTTTCAACCTGCTCGCGCTCCAGTTCTTCGTTGAGCTTCAGCAAAGGGACCGTAGTCTCTTCATCCATCGTGAAGCGATTCACGCCGACAACTACTCGTTTGCCCGATTCGACTTCGCGCTGGTAATCGTAAGCCGCGTGCTCGATCTCGCGCTGAACATAGCCCGATTCTATTGCCGATAGCATTCCTCCAATATCATCTATCTTTCCAATGTAATCAGACGCGAGCCGCTCTATCTCGTTCGTCAGATGCTCAATCGCATACGAGCCTGCCATCGCGTCCGCCGTGTCCGCAACGCCCGATTCATAGCCGATCACCTGCTGAGTCCTTAAAGCGATGCGCGCCGCGTGCTCAGTGGGTAGTCCTAACGCTTCATCCATCGAATTCGTGTGAAGCGATTGCGCGCCTCCTAAGACTGCCGCAAGCGCCTGAATCGCCGTGCGGACGATGTTGATTTCCGGCTGTTGCGCCGTGAGCGAAGAGCCCGCAGTCTGCGCGTGGAAACGCAGTGTTTGAGAGCGCGGGTCGCGCGCCTGGAACCTGTCGCGCATGATCTTTGCCCACAGACGCCGCGCCGCACGGAACTTTGCCACCTCTTCTAAAAACTGGTTGTGCGAGTTGAAAAAGAAAGCGATGCGCGGCGCGAAAGCGTCAACGTCGAGTCCACTGTCCACAGCCGCCTGCACATAAGCAATGGCATCGGCCAAAGTGAAAGCGACTTCCTGCGCAGCGGTCGAGCCTGCTTCGCGTATGTGATAGCCGGAGATTGAAATCGTGTTCCAGCGCGGAACTTCTCGCGCGCAATAAGCGAAGATGTCAGTCACTATGCGAAGGCTCTGGCGCGGCGGATAGATGTATGTCCCGCGCGCTATGTACTCTTTGAGAATATCGTTTTGAATCGTGCCTGAAATCTTGTCAGGCTGTACGCCCTGTTTCTTCGCGACGGCGATATACATCGAAAGCAGAATCGCTGCGGTCGAGTTGATCGTCATTGAGGTCGAGACTTGATCGAGCGGTATCTGATCGAACAAACGCTCCATGTCGTCGAGCGTATCAATGGCGACTCCTACCTTTCCAACTTCGCCGCGCGCAAGCGCGTGATCCGAATCGTATCCCATCTGCGTCGGCAGATCGAAAGCGACGGAGAGCCCTGTCTGCCCTTGCGCGAGCAGGTAGCGATAGCGGGCGTTAGATTCAGCCGCCGTCGCATAGCCCGCGTACTGACGCATAGTCCATAGCTTGCCGCGATACATATTCGAGTACGGGCCGCGCGTGAACGGGAACTCGCCCGGATCATTGAGGTCGCGCTCGTAATCAATCCGAGCATCTTCGGGCCGGAAAGCCGTTTTCATTTCAATGCCTGAACTGGTCACGGCTTTTTTTTCATCTCGCACTTTGACGCTCATGTTTGCTCAACTCCCAATTCAGATTACTGCGTTTCGCCGTCGTTTATCAAATCTCATTCCGAGGCTCTCTCTGTCGAATAATGACCGCTACAGTCGTAAAAAAGATGAGCAATGCGCCCGCGCAAATCAACGAATGCGAGTCGGCCCACCCGGCGGCGGGCTTGCCGATCAACCGATGGCTCGTCAACGTAAATACGACGAACGCGACGGACAACACTACAATAATCACGCGCCGCAATCGCTCGGTGTTCATCGAAAATATTTGCCCGATCAAAAAAGCTACGGGGAAAATCAAAGCGACGAAATGCGCCTTCCAACTTAGCGGCGAAATCAAAACGTAGCAGGCGAAAAACGGCGCGGCGGCTGATTCGCTGCGCGCAAAACTTGCGGCAATGATCGCTAAAGCAAGCAGCACCAGCGCACCAGTGATCGTCAAAACATTGGTCGGCTGGCGCATATTTGGGTCGTCCATTTGATCAAAGCTCTCAGTAGCATCGCTGGTCGCTCTGGCCAGCGCCGCGCGCAACGATTGATTTCCTGAGTAAGCAAGGTTGAACCCTTGCTCGTTTTTGACAGTTCGATTCACGAAGGTTGTAAATACATCGGGCGCTCGCTCGCCGAAAGGCAGAAAGCTCGCCGCCATCACCGTAACTGTGACGGCTATGCAAAGCGTTGCGAATCGAAACCGTTTCCTTGCGAGATGATACGCGATCAGCAACGCGGGAGTGAGCTTCAACGAAACCGCAAACGCCAATGCAAGCGCCGATGCGAGCTTCCGGTTTTTCGCAAACAGATAAACATGCGCGACGGCAAACATCGTCACTACGGCGTTGACCTGCCCCATATCGAAGTTGTCGAGCACGAACCTGAGCACGACAAGCAACGCGCCCGCACAAATCAGAACGCGCCGTGAATAAAGCGGCGCAGGCTCTGCTCTCTCTGTGTCGCTCGCTACAAGCGAGGCAGACATCCACGCGGCAGAAAGCGTCGCCGCTGCGCTGATCAAAAACCATAGGTACGCAGCCGCCGGAACCGGCAACATAGCAAAAGGGATTAGCAATTCAGCCAACAGCGGCGGGTATAGATAAGCGATCCAGTCGCCCAGTGAATTCTGATACGGGTCGCGCCCGTCGGTCATCTCGCGCGCGGCGTAGTAATAAACATTAAAGTCGTTGCTGTACGTTAGCGGGTCTGTGCCGCTGCGACGAGCGAAGTAAATTCCGCTTACAAGAATAACAACGGCGAGCAGAACCAGCGCGATTGAACGAGGAGAGATTTTTGCCACGTGTCTCGCGTTGGTCTTTTGCATGGCTGGTTCAGGCAGTGTGTGCGTTACAGATTGAGAATAAAGATACGAGCGTAATAATACAGCAGCGGTGCACAGAACAATATGCTGTCTACACGGTCTAACATTCCGCCGTGTCCCGGCAGCAGCGTGCCTGAGTCTTTCACATCTGCCCCACGCTTGAGCATTGATTCTGCCAGGTCGCCTATCTGCCCGATTATTCCAATCGCAGCGCCCAGCAATGCCGCGTGCAATATCGGGATTTCGGGGAAGAAGATCAGTCGGCAAAGCGGCCCTGTAATGATTGCAGTAATAAAGCCGCCGACCGCGCCTTCAATCGTTTTGCCCGGACTGATGCGCGGCGCGAGTTTGTGGCGGCCTATCGAGCGACCTGTATAATAAGCCCCCGTGTCTGTCATCATCACCATCGCAAAGAACATCGTCAGCAGCTTCGACGCTAGATGCGGAATGTTTGTTCCTGTCATTTCGCCAGCCATCATGCGCACGCCGACAAGAAATCCCGCGAGCAGCGCGATGTAGACTACGCCGAAGATTGTCGCCGCAACCGATGCGAGCGACTTATTCATCTCTTCGGGGCGAGAAAGCGCAATCGCAAGCGAAGCAATCGCGAGCGCGGCCATCACAGCGGAAATCCAAACGAGACTGTCAAAAACGAAGCACGCTATCACGCACAGTGCGGCTATGTAGCCGCATACAGCAAAAGGCCGACAACCGGTTTTCGATGCGAGGTTATAGAACTCGTGCAGCGCAAGCAGAATGGCGATGGAAGCCAGCGCGACGAAGAAATAAGGGATGTCACTCCAGACTGTATAAAGCAGGATTGGGAGCGCGACGATTGCGGTCAGTATTCGCTTCATAAAGATAATGACGAACGATGAATGATGCGTGGCAGTAGCCCGCGAGTAAGCAAGGGCGAATTTGCGCCCTCCCTCACGGTCAGGCTACCGATTCATATTCGCAACGCTCAGAGACTTTTTCTCTGCGGGCTTCACGCCGCCGTACCTGCGCTCGCGCTTTTGATACTCGATGATGGCTTCAAACAAACTGGCGCTGCGGAAATCCGGCCAGAGCGTTTCGGTCACGTAAATCTCGCTGTAAGCGATTTGCCAGAGCAGGAAATTCGACACGCGCATTTCGCCGCTCGTGCGAATCAGCAGATCGGGATCGGGAACGCCCGATGTGAACAGGTATCGCTCGACATCGTATTCGCTTATCTCGGACGGGTCGCGGCCACTGGCTATGAATTCTGTGGCAAGGCGGCGACAGGCGTGCAACAACTCAGACCGCCCGCTGTAATTGAGCGCGATTGTGAGAACCGTCCCCGTATTGCCTTCGGTTTCACGCCGCGCGCGGTCTACTTCGCGCCGCACGGCAGATTCGAGCGCCTCGTCGCGACCTATGGTTTGAAAGCGAATGTTGTTCTCTTTGAGGCTGCGAATCTCTCTGCGCAAGAACTCGCGCAACAATCCCATCAAGGCTTCGACTTCAAGTCGGGGTCGCTTCCAGTTCTCGGTCGAGAACGCGTAGAGCGTGAGATAAGCTACGCCTAGCCGCGCTGATGTTTCAACGGTTGCGCGAACCGCTTCCGAGCCTGCGCGGTGGCCTATGATGCGCGGCTGATTGCGGCGCGCGGCCCACCGGCCATTGCCGTCCATTATGATCGCTATGTGCGACGGAAGCCTGTCGAGTTGGATTTGACGGAGAAGGAATTCGTCTCTGGAGCCGTTTTCAATTACGCTCTCAAAGTCTCTGAGAATTTTATTGGTCATTATTTCGCTTCATTGACAATCGAAAAGTGACGAGTGACAAGAACCGAGTGCCTGCCACCTGTCACTTTCAAAGGTCACTTTAATAGTCCACTCGCATCAAAGTCAACCCACAGGCGGGTGCCTTTGCGCCCGCATTTCGGCGATCACGGCTCTCTAAAACAGAAGCGATACTTTCAGCCGTGCGTCGCCCGCTTCCCGCTTCAATCAACGTTCCGACAATAGTCCTGACCATGTAACGCAAGAATCCGTCAGCCATAGCAACAATGATGATTCGGCTCTCTTCACGCTTTACATCTAAACGTTTCAGAGTGCGAACACGGTCTTCGATCTCGGAATCCTGCACCGTGAACGCGCTGAAATCGTGCGTACCTGCGAGGGCCGACGCCGCGCGCTGCATCTCTTCAAGATCGAGATCGTTGCGATGGTGATAGGTATAGCGATGAAAAAAAGGGCTGGCAACAGGGCCGTTCCATATCTGGTAACGGTATGTTTTAAGACTCGCCGAAAAGCGCGCGTTGAACGATTCGGCAACCGCTTCCGCATCGATCACTCGAATGTCTCGATCAAGGTTGCCGTTGATGGCATCGCGAAGATATTGCGGCTCGCAATCACGTTCGAGCAGAAAGCTTGCGACCTGACCTTCGGCATGCACGCCTGCATCCGTGCGGCCCGCGCCGTGAACGGTCACGTGACGATGGTCTAGCAACGAAAGCACGCGCGTAAGCTCGCCCTGAATAGTTCGACCGTTCGGCTGTATCTGCCAACCATGATAATTCGTGCCGTCGTACTGAATCGTGATTTTGTAGTTAAGCATGAAAACGGCTAAGTTTTCCGGCTCCCCGGTTTGATAGCCGTCGAGCCTTGCTTGCAGAGAGGACAATCGGCAGGATCATAAGCAGGCACTTCGAGCGTGAGCAGCGCGACTCGACGCGTGCCGACATCAACCGCGCCGCCGCTGCGATCAACCGCAGAGCCAGCGCCTGCCACTACTCCGCCCGCGTTTGTGACTGCATCAATGGTCTCGCGCGTCGAACCGCCTGTCGTAACAACGTCTTCAACCACAAGCACGCGCTCGCCTTCGCTTATATGAAAGCCGCGCCTCAATTTCATAGCTCCGGCCTCGCGTTCTGTGAAAAGCGCGCGCACGCCCAGCGCTCGCGCAGTTTCGTGGGCTACGATGATGCCGCCTATCGCAGGCGCAACGACCGCGCTGATGCCTTCGCCGCTGAAATGAGCGGCAAGCGCGCGACCTACCCATTCCGCGTGTTCGGGGTGTTGAAGCACCAGAGCGCATTGAAGGTAGCGCGGGCTGTGCAACCCTGATGTGAGTTGGAAGTGGCCTTCGAGCAATGCGCCCGTCTTCTGAAACACCGATAGCAAGTATTGATCCTGGTCAATAGGTTCTGTCTGTGCCGAGTCCATTTTTCTCTCTTTCGTGACCGTGCTTTTGAATCGAAGCTAACAATACTACCATATTGATTTTGGATTTTAGATTTTAGATTTACGATTCAGAAACCTGAAGATTCACCGCAGAGGCGCAGAGGACACGGAGATTACGCAGAGAAATTGTTAACCTCTGCGCCTCCTCTGCGTCCTCTGCGCCTCTGCGGTGAATAGGCTTCTTTTTCACAGAATTAAAAAGAACGAATAGACCCTGTACGATCTAGTCTCAGCCTTACGCGTCGTGACAATCTAAAATCTAAAATCTAAAATCTAAAATCAGTATGGTATCAGGATTCGTCACAGCCGGTGGCCGCAGTTCGCGTATGGGAAGGGATAAAGCCTGGCTTGAACTTGACGGCCAAACTATGATCGAGCGCGTCATCGCTGCGATCAAGCCTGTTACGACCGATGTTTCCGTAATCGCCAACAGCCCTGAATACAAACGATTAGGATTGCCAGTATATTCCGATACTCATATCGGCATCGGCCCCCTCGAAGCGATTCGTACAGCACTTGTGAACGCCAGCACGCCGCGCGTTTTGCTTGTCGGCTGCGACGTGCCCTTCGTAACAGCGGAACTCTTCTTCTTCCTGCTCGGTCTGAAGGGCGACTACCAGGCAATCGTTCCGGTTGGCACGGATGAAAGGCTTGAGCCGATGTGCGCCGTTTATTCTACCGATGCGCTTCCTTGGGTGACCCGTCTCATTGAAAACGGCGGGCGAAAGGTGAGCTTGCTGTTCGAGCAAATACGGACGCGACGTGTGGCTTTCGATGAAATACACCATCTGCCGGGAGCGGAATTGTTTTTTGAGAATGTGAATACGCAGGAAGAATATTCTCGCGCTCTTGAGGTTCTACATCAACTCGGATCGCAATAAATTTACAATCGTAAATCTATGTTAAATCGAAAAAAAACGCTTGCAATTCATTTGTTACTTTAACTATACTTGGCCTCTCTTTGGCCTTACCCCCACAAATTGGCAAGCTTTGAAGGGCAAGCAATAAGTAAGCGCAAGCCCTGGTCGAGAACTGGAAGTCCCCAAAGTTGGAACCGGGCCATTGAAACCGTGATTGGATAGAGGGAAGCAAGATGACTTTGTTATGTTGGCTGAGTAGAAAGCACTACTGGTGCACGCCTCACCGTTCAGCAGATAACCAATTGGTTCAGGTTTGCTACGAGTGCGGAGCAGAGCGCCCTGCGCGCGAGCTTCACGACGAGATTTATACTGAGCGAGTCAATCATTCACTTGCTACTGCCAAGAGCAGTTTAGCCAGTCTTGCTGTGCAGCGCGTAGACGAAGAACCGCCGCAGCGAATGATTAGCGAAACGCGCATCGCAGTCGGGCAAGGACACGCGCGAAAGTTTACACTCGTCAAATAAACTTAAACCTGCTGTCGGTCCCAGACTAATTCAGATCAATCAGAGAATGTCTGTATCAGTGACAGTCTCGCTCAATCCTCTGTTGGTTTTTTAAGCCCGAACTTTTCAAGCCTGTATTGCAATGTGCGAAACGATAGGCCAAGAAGCTTTGCCGCGCGCGTGATATTCCAGTTCGTTTGTTCCATCGCTTGAGTGATCAACGACTTTTCGACCTCTTCAAATGAAATCCCTTCGGGCGGTAATTTAAAATTGAATGCGGCTGACGGTTCACCTTCCTGACGCATTTCGACCGGCAAATCCTCAACATCAATCTCGTCGCCTTCGCAAAGCAGTATCGCGCGCTCAATGGCAGATTCGAGCTGGCGCACGTTGCCCGGCCACGAATAGTTCATAATCAGGTTTCGCGCAGATGCCGTAAGTCCACGAATCACTCGGTTTGAGCCAGCGCTGTGCTTGGCGATAAAGAAGTCAATCAGCGGAGGAATGTCGTCGCGGCGACTGCGAAGCGGAGGAATATTTATCGGGATTATGTTGAGGCGGTAGTAAAGGTCTTCTCGGAAGCGATTCTCTTTCACCATTGCTTCGAGGTCTCGGTTCGTCGCGGCTATAACGCGCACATCAACTTTGAGCGACTTTGTAGCGCCGACGCGCATTATCTCTTTTTCCTGAAGCGCGCGCAGCAGCTTCGCCTGCATGCTGATGTTGAGGTCGCCAATCTCGTCTAGGAACAACGTGCCGTGATCTGCGATTTCAAACTGGCCTTTTTTCTGAACGTGCGCGCCCGTAAACGACCCTTTCTCGTGCCCGAAGAGTTCCGATTCGAGGAGGTTTTCGTTTATCGCTGCGCAATTGACCGCCTGAAAGATTTCGCCTGCGCGTGGGCTTGCTTTGTGAATGGCGCGGGCTACGCGCTCTTTGCCGACGCCCGATTCGCCGCGAATAAGCACGGTTGAAGTCGAGCCTGCGACCTTGAGGATCATCTTTTTGACGCGCTCCATCCCATCGGACTCGCCGATTATTTCGCCGTCTATGCGATTGAGCCGACCAAGCGCGCTTTCAACCGTTTTAAGCAACTGGTCGCGGTCAATAGGTTTTTCAAGGTAATCGAACGCGCCGTGTCGCAGGGCTTCTTTTACGGACTCGACAGAACCGTGCGCAGTCATCATCACGACGATCAATGACGGGTCAACCTTGAGCAATTCGCCGAGCAGCATCAACCCGTCCATGCCTGTCATTTTGTAATCCGTGAGCACAAGGTCGAAATCATTTTCGCGCGCGAGCTTCAAAGCGTGTTCTCCGCTCTGTCCCGTCGTCACCTGGTAGCCATCGTCTTCAAGTATCAGCGTGTATATCTCTCGCTGGTTCTTCTCGTCATCAACGACCAGCACTTTTTTCCTTCCCATTGGGTTTCTCCGTTCTTCTAGTCTTATCAGTAGCCCTACCGTAAGGGAGGGCGAAAGGCTCTCGTCCGCGCTCACGCTTGGGGCTACTTCTTATATTCTGCCGCAGGCAGTTTCACAGTAAAAGTAGTGCCTTGATTCACTTCGCTCTCGACATCAATAGTTCCGCGATGCTCTTGAATAATCCACTTGGTCACGGCAAGCCCTAAACCAAATCCTGTCTGCTTTGTTGAAAAATAAGGCTCGAAGATTTTGCCGAGCGCCTCCTGGCTGATGCCTACGCCCGTGTCGGCAATTTTCAATTCAACAAAACCATCATCTCTTGCGATGTGCACATCGAGATGTCCGCCCGTAGGCATAGCTTGCAGCGCATTTATCGCCAGATTCGAGATAAACGACTTCAACCGCTCGCGGTCGCCGCGCACTTCGGCGGACGCGCCGTCGGTCTCAACCGTTACTTCAACTCCTTGCACGTCGGCCTGTGGCCGCACGAGCGCAAGCGTCTCTTCCATCAACTTGCCCATATCAATCGTCTCGACCGCAAGGCGAGTTGGACGACCGTAATTCAACAGGTCGTTGACAAGCCGTTTCAATCGCTCGATCTCATCTTTGATAGAAGAAAGCAAGCGCGTGAACTGATTGCGACGCGCTTCATCTTCCGGCGCGTACTTCTTGCTGGCGTGATCTATCGAAAGATTGATTACGTTGAGCGGGTTGCGAATTTCATGCGCGACGGCCTGTGTGAGGCGGCCAATGACCGCAGAGCGTTCGGCCTGATTCAATCGTTCTTCAAGCTCGCGCTTGGACTTGAGTCCCGCGATCATCTCGTTAAAAGTTGATGCAAGCTGGCCGACTTCATCCTGGCGATTGATGGGGACTCGGAAATCGAGATTGCCCGCAGCAACATTGCGCGCCGCGCTCGCCAGTTGTTGAATCGGGCTGGTGAAGCGCCACCCGATTATCACTGCGACTATCAGCGCGAGGGCCAGCAATCCTGCCGTCGCAAGGAGCCTGATGTTTGAAAGCTGGCGGCTCTTGCTTTCAAGAGCGTGCGAGGCGTCGTCTATCTTATCAGTAATCGAGTCGGGTTTTGTGACGATGACGATCCAGAACAACCCTCTGGCCGAAGTAAACGGGATATAAGTAGTAATATTCTCGTCTTCGCGTCGCGGCTCATCATCTCCCCTGCAAGGGTCGCCCGGCTCAGATTGAATCACCTCCTCTTGAGGCACGTGAATGACCTTACCTTTGCTTCTCTCAGTAGTAGTGTCATTCACAAGACCGTCTTTATTAGTGATTATGACGTGCTTTATGGTATCAGGCAGCCGAATCTCTCCATCTTTGATTTGATCATAAAGATACTTCTCGCTGCTGAGATTCTTTATCGCCAAACCTATGGCTACTGCAAAATCGCCGAAGCCGTTGTTGACAGCCTCTACTACTTCCTGGCTTTGGCGCGCAACTTCCTGCTCTGCGCGTTTGCGCGCCCAGTTGTCGAGAGCAACTACAAGAACAATGGTGAGCAGTAGAAACGAAGAGAGCACCAGCATCAATCTTGCGCGAAAGCTCATAAGAAACTTGACTTTGTCAGACATAAGCGCAATACCCTGTGGTTATGATGCAAAAATCGGCTATCGCTGTTGTGCCAGCCTTCGCGCCTTGCAACCAATCATAACACACGCGATTGCGGATTGCCGCCAGCGCGTTCGATAATAGAATGCCAACGCGAGGCTTGTGGCGCGCATCTTTTCATTGAGGATTATTGGATAATTACCCCCGTGCCTTGCAATCCAAAAAATAAACTCAATAAATGCCGGAGGAACAACAATGGTAAAGATCACACACAAAATAACTATATCGGTATTGCTGCTCACTGCGATGTGCGCGCTCGGCGGCAATGCTTTAGCGCAAGAAGCATCGAACGTGAACTTGCGCCCTTCGATTCGTGTCACGGGCGAAGCGACCATCAAAGTCAGCCCCGACCAGGCCCAGATAGACATAGGCGTCGTCACACAAGCTCAGAACGCGCAGGCCGCAGCCAGCCAGAACGCGCAGAAGCTCGATGCAACAATCACTGCGCTTCGCAAAGCGCTTGGCTCAGACGCAGAGATAAAAACTATCAGCTACTCGGTAAGCCCGAACTATCGCTACCCGCGAGAAGGCGGCCAGCCGACCATCACAGGCTACACGGCATCGAACATAGTTCAGGTGAAAACAAACGATCTCACGAAGGTCGGCTCGATCATTGACACGGCAACACAGACGGGCGCGAACACGATTCATGCGCTTCGCTTCACGCTCAAGGACGAGCAGGCCGCCCGCGCTCAAGCCCTACGCGAAGCCGCGATGAAAGCCAGAGCTAAAGCCGAAGCTCTTGCATCGGCGCTCAATCTCAAGATTCAGCGCGTGCTTCATGTAGAAGAAGGCGGGCAGATTTCTGCGCCGCCAATGTATGCGCGAGCCGAGATGGCTCAGAGTGCTAATGTTCAAACTCCTATCGAAGCGGGCACGATTGACGTTCAAGCGACGGTTACGCTGACGGTTGAAGTATCGCAGTAAGTATTCAGGGCCATTGAGTTGTCTAGGTTTGAAAGTCAATTCACCGCAGAGACGCAGAGGACGCAGAGATTTCGCAGAGAAAAACTATTATTACTCTGCGCCCCTCTGCGTCTCTGCGGTGAAAATGCGCATTACGCAATGCCCGCATCTAATGCTATAGATTAATTGAGGAGAGAAATATGCCCTGGGGTTTGCGTATGCTGTTGATGTTCGCGCTGGCAGGCGGGGTGTTTCAACTCTACGTTGCGCGAAAGACGATCACGGCTCTTTCAACCGTCACACGATGGCCGCGTCGGCGTGTTCGATTAACCGCGATTGCCGTTGCGGTCTGGATTATTCTTTACCCATTGTTGATGGTTGGCGGCTACTACTTTGGATTCGATCAAGTGCCTCAGACGTTTCAAAGAGCCGACCTGCTTCGCGATGCTCTTTTCACCTACCCTTTCTGGATAGGAGTAATCTTTGCGATTCAGGTATCTCTGTTGTTTTTGATTATGGACGCGGTAAGACTGCTGCTTTTTCCGCTTTATAAAAAACATAAAGTTCGGTGGCTCAAAGTACAGTCTTTAATAGTGATAACTCTCGTCGTCGCGGGCGTAGTGTACGTGACTGCGCGCATCTACAGCGATACTTTTACTTTGCGAACAAGAGAGACCGAATTGCGAGTCAGAAACCTGCCCGCAGAACTCGACGGATTTCGCATAGTGCAAATCGCAGACGTGCAAGCCGACGGCAGGACTAACGGCAGCAAGCTTCAGCGATATGTTGACCTGGTCAACCGATTGCAAGCTGACATTATTTTGTTCGGCGGCGATTTAGTCACAGGCGGCACTGACTATATCGAGACAGGCGCGCAGGCGATGAGCAAGATGGAAGCGAAGTATGGAGTCTATGCCTGCCTGGGCGATCACGATTTCTTTTCCAACAGCGAAAAGGTCTCCCGCAGTCTCAAAGAAAACGGCATCCTGCTGCTCGATAACGCGGCAAAGCTCGTTCCGGTCGGCTCGACTAATATTGCTCTGACAGGCATAACGAACACGTATAGAACTCGCTTGACTACGGCAACACTTGACGCAGTAGAGCAAGAGCGACTGCAAGGCCCGGTTAATATTTTGCTCACGCACCAGCCTTCAGAGTGGCTCGTAGATTACGCAGCCGAGCGTCGCTATGATTTATTTGTCGCGGGCCATACACACGGCGGGCAAATAGCATTTCCGCTGCCGGGATTTCTGCTGACCGGCTCATCATTCGAGACGCGATACGTCACGGGTTTTTATAAAGCGGGAGAAATGCTCGTAAGCATCAATAACGGGCTTGGCCTGACGCTCGCGCCCATTCGTTATCAAGCTCCCGCCGAAGTCACGGTTATAACTCTGCGCACCGCACAATGAGATACACAGCGGCAGTTGCATCACTACAGTTGAAGTAGATTTTCAGGAGTCGCCGCACCGACGTTTGAAGGAATGGTTTAAGAATTGGAGCGCGAGACGGGGATCGAACCCGCAACACCTAGCTTGGGAAGCTAGTACTCTACCATTGAGCTACTCGCGCTCGAAGTGACAATATACTACCATAAATAGTTTTCTGCTAAAAGACAGCCTTTCACCTGTTTATTTTTGCAAGGAGCGATTCTTATCGAAAGCGAGCCCCTACCGTTGAAAATCTCTGGTCCAAACCAGCAAATGCGATCAATCTTAGGAACATAAACAAGCAACGCATCTATCTCATCCGCGAAATAGGGGTGATTCCTATCTTTTCGGATTTCCTTTCTTAGGCAGACTGCCACAGCACCCGACGCATAAGCAGGAATTCCATTCCCGTACTTAATCTGCGCCCTGTATAAATTACTCCCGGTATCGAGAATGCAATCATATCGGGTTCCTTCTATCACGGGCTTGCTACAAACTACGCCTAGCTCTAAGGCACGCATTTCAACTTTAAGCCTTGCAAGATCAGCTTTCCTCAATTGATCGCAGATCATGTTTAGCCTCCGGTACTCTCTATTCTAATGTAAACCGGGAATGGCATACCTTATCACAAACAGAGCGGCGAATAAATAAATCAGCCAGTGGCATTCGCGCGCTCGGCCAGTCACCAGTTTCAAAAGCGCATATGAGATAAACCCGAAAGCTATGCCGTCCGTTATGCTGAACGTCAGCGGTATCAATACCACCGTTAAGAATGCCGGGAGCGCTTCTGTGAAATCATCCCAGTCAACATCACGTATGGCTCGAATCATCAGGCTTCCGACCACGATCAACGCAGGCGATGTGACAGGGTAAAATACGAACGTGCGCGCCACCTGTTGCCCTTCTATCATAATGACATCAGGCGCAATGTAGCCTCCACTTATCGCGTGAACGAGCGGTGAAAAAAAGAGCGTCACGAGAAACAAACCCGCTACTACAAGAGCCGCTATCCCCGTTCGCCCGCCTGCCGCTACGCCTGAGGCGCTCTCGATGTAGCTCACCATCGTCGTGTTTCCTACCAGCGCAGACCCCACTGTGCCTATAGCGTCGGCCAGCAGCGCGCGGCCCACTCGCGGCAGCTTTCCGTCTTTCATCAACCCCGACTGCTTCGCTATGCCGATGAGCGAACCTACTGTGTCGAATAAATCCAGAAAGAAAAAGATGAAGATGATCGCAAAGAGGCCCTGCTTTATAGCTCCGACAACATCAAGCTGAAAAGCTATCGGAGCAATTGAAGGCGGGAGGCTGACAATCGCGCCGGGACTCGCTACAACGCCGAGCGGGATGCCTGCGATTGCTGCGACCAGTATCCCGATCAAGATCGCGCCTTTTACTTTTCGCGCCATCAAAATAATCGTCGTAACAAGTCCAAGCAGAGCGACTATCGCAGGCTTGCTGTTCAAATGGCCGAGTGTGACGAACGTATTCGGGTCGAGGCGAACTATCCCGGCCCACTCCAGGCCTATCAACGTGATGAGCAAGCCTATGCCTGCGGCAATTGATGATTTAAGGGATTCCGGCACTGCCGAAACAAGGTGCTCGCGCAAGCCGAATGATGAGGTCGCAACGAAGATGATTCCTGAAATGAATACAGCGCCGAGCGCGATTTGCCACGGCACTTTCATCGTCAACACGACGACGTAGGCAAAAAAGAAGTTGTGCCCCATCGCAGGCGCGACCGCGACAGGATAGTTAGCCAACAACGCCATCAATATGGTCGAGAACGCTGTGATCAGGCAGGTTGAAGTAAACACCGCTCCGGCATCCATCCCGGTTGCGCCTAAAACGACCGGCTGGACGAAGATGATGTAGGCCATTGTGGCAAAGGTAGTAAATCCGGCGAGCGCCTCAGTGCGCAGGCTTGTGCCGTTTTCTTCAAGCTTAAAGTAATTTTTGAGCATAGGCAGAGGTTGGAGGATATTCAGAGGTTAGAGGCCGGAAGTTGAAGATAACACAAGGAGATTAAATAACCTTCAGCCGCTAAACCGCTTTAGCTTCCATCGCGCCGCTTGGTGACGTGCGGCTTGAGCCTGTCATAACTTTTGAGGACATCCTGCTTATGATTCGGGTTTGAGTTATCGAGTATCACATGGCGGACCATAACAAGCAGCTTCTCGCGTTTACCCGCAAATCTTCCGGTCAGCGGATTCTGGCCCGTGACATCCACTAGCCCTTCACGCACCCAGTTCCAGAACTGTCTTTGCGTGGTCCAGAATTCGTTATCGTTAGCGCAAACTATGCGCGCGGTCTTTTTTGCTTTTGCCATTTATGCTGAGTTTATTAACAGCAGTCTGTTGCCTCTTGACCGCAGACAACTAGCTGCTGATTATTTATTATTTCCCTAATGCTTCGGCTACGCGCGAACCGATGTCAGCGGGGCTTTTGACTACGTGAATGCCCGCCGCTTCCATCGCTGCCATCTTCTCTGCGGCAGTTCCCTTCCCTCCGGCGATGATCGCGCCAGCGTGGCCCATGCGGCGACCGGGCGGAGCCGTCTGCCCCGCGATGAAGCCGATGACGGGCTTTGTCATATGATCGCGCACGAACTCGGCGGCCTGCTCTTCAGCCGTTCCGCCGATCTCTCCAATCATCACGACAGCCTCGGTCTCGGAGTCGGCTTCAAACAGTTTCAGCGCGTCCAGGAAGTTCGTGCCGATCACAGGGTCGCCGCCTATGCCTATAGCGGTTGATTGACCCAAGCCCAAATTCGTGAGTTGGTGCACCGCTTCATACGTCAGCGTTCCGCTGCGCGAGACGACACCGACGCTGCCTTCTTTGTGAATGTGGCCGGGCATGATGCCAATCTTGCACTTGCCCGGTGAAATGATGCCGGGACAATTTGGCCCTATCAATCTGGTAGAACGATCACGCAAGTAATCGAACGCGCGAACCATATCGAGCGCGGGTATGCCTTCGGTAATGCAGACGGCGAGCGGCAATCCTGCATCGGCTGCTTCCATGATCGCATCGGCGGCAAACGGCGGCGGCACATAAATCACGCTCGCATTCGCGCCGGTCTTTTCGACAGCTTCGGCCAGAGTATCGAACACGGGCACGCCTTCGTGCTCGGTTCCGCCTTTGCCCGGCGTAACGCCTGCGACGATCTTTGTGCCGTAGGCGATCATTTGCTGTGTGTGAAACGAGCCTTCTTTGCCCGTTATCCCCTGCACCACCACGCGAGTATTTCCATCAACAAGTATGCTCAAAACGAATTCCCCTGTTCTTCAAAAGAAAAAATATATCATAAATGTCCAAAGACGAATTTTAATCTTCAGACATTTGACTTTGCACATCGAAACTATACATACGAGCCGCCTGTGACTAGAAGGACGTGACCCGTCACATAATCGGCAAGCGGAGAGGCGAGAAACAGCACAGGCCCTGCGGCTTCTTCAGGCGAGCCGGTACGACCGAGCGGGATGAAGTTCTTTGCCATCTGCCGCATCGCTTCCGGAATGCCCAGGTCTACCTCTTTGCCTTCAACCTGAATCTTTTCCTGCTTCTCTTTCGCCTGAGTCAAGCGGGTCTCGATGAAGCCATAAGCAACGGCGTTGACATTGATGTTGAACCGGCCCCACTCTTTCGCCATCGTTTTAGTCACGCCGACGATGCCCATCTTCCCTGCGGAATAATTCACCTGTCCCGCGTTGCCTGCCACTCCCGATGTCGAAGAGACATTGATGATTTTACGCCCGACGCGGCGGCCTTCGGCAATCTCCTGCTTGGCGACCTCGCGCATATAAGGCGTAGCGGCGCGAATGATCCTGAACGGCGCTGTAAGATGAACGTCAATCATCGCGTACCATTGGTCGTCAGTCATATTCTGGATGACGCCGTCCCAGGTGTAGCCCGCGTTGTTGACGATTATGTCAATGCCGCCAAAGTTTTCGGCTGCCGTCTTGACCAACCTGTCTGGAAATTCCGGGTCTGTGACGCTGCCTGCGCACACGACAGCGCGGCCACCCGCTTCGGTTATTTCTTTAGCCGTAGCTTCGGCCACATCGCTGTCAATGTCATTGATGACGACTGATGCGCCATGTTCGGCCAACAATCTGGCAATGCTTTTGCCGATGCCGCGCCCTGAGCCTGTGATGATTGCTGACTTGTCTGGAAGAAGCCTGTAATCTGCCATTTGAAATTCCTCTCGATTGCAATAAGATTGCGCCGACACGTGCGACGCCAAGCACGTGATAATACACAATTCCAATGCAAGCGCGCCATTGATTAGATTTCAGAATTGATCTGGTGAGGCGGATTTTTGTGATGATACGGCTGTCGCAAGGCTGGGCGAGTCGGTTATCTCCCAGGCGGAATCATCACGCAGCACGCGCGACACAAGCGCGGTGTGAATGCCGTGACCTGAGCGTTCGGCTTCGACGTGGCCGAGCACAGGCATGCCGAACAACGCGAGATCGCCGATGATGTCGAGTATCTTGTGACGCACGAACTCGTCTGCAAATCGCAGCCCTTCGCGATTCATGACGCCGCCTTCGGACGTGAGAACAATCGCGTTTTCAAGAGAGCCGCCGCGAATCAACCCTGAATTGCGCAGCGCTTCAAACTCGCTTGTGAAGCCATAGGTTCGAGCCGAAGCTATCTGTCGCGCGAATTGCCCGTCAACAATCTCGACCTCGCGTCGCTGAGTGCCTATCATCGGATGCGCGTATTCGACAAGACACGAAATCAAAAAACGGGTGGCGGGGCTGATGCTCATGCGGCGGTTGCCGTCAGTAACTTCGACTCGCTTGAGCACGCGAAGGTATTGGCGCGGCGCTTCAAGATGGGCGATGCCTGCCTGCTCGATCATTTCGATGAACGGTTCTGCGCTGCCATCCAGAATCGGAACTTCCAGTGAGTCAATCTCGATCATGCAGTTGTCAACATGGCTGCCCGCAAGCGCCGAAAGCAGATGCTCGACCGTGGCGATCATCACGCCTTGACGCATAAGCGTTGTCGCATAGCTCACGCGCGCAACATACTGCGGCGCGGCTTGAATCTCGAAGTTGTTCAGGTCAGTCCGGCGAAAAACATATCCGCTGTAAGCAGGCGCAGGATGAAGCATGATGCGCGAAGGCTCGCCCGTGTGCAGGCCGTGACCGCTCGTCGAGATTGCTCTTGCGAGCGTGGTTTGTCGGTTCAAATGACAGTCCCCTCTTCCCTCGTTATGACTACAATTGATCATGTTATGGCAATGGCCGTGCCAGCAAGTCAAGTCTGAAAAAAGCGCAAATACGCTTAAAAAATGACGATTTGCGCGACGGCTTCCGCTACGACTGTTGCCTGTTTGCAACATCGGTGTTGTGCGCAGTCACATGGTTTTTTCTGATTCGACGGGCTAGAATGAGGCTCCAGAGTTCAAATTATCAAGCGAGGTTACTGAATGAAAGCGACCGAGAACATCCCCATCGGGGCAGCGGCGACGAAAACCATAGAGGTCACAAAAGATATGACTGTCGCGCATTTCGTAGAAAGCATGCCCGCAGTATATGGCACTCCGATTATGATCTATCACATGGAAGCTGCGGCAGGCGAGGCGATACAGCAATACCTGCCGGAAGGATGGGTTTCAGTAGGCGTTATAGTCACAGTCAAGCATCTGGCGGCCACACCCGTCGGCGCGAAAGTAACGGCCAGAGCCGAAGTGATTTCAGTTGACGATAACTCAATCATGTTTGCAGTCGAAGCGCACGATGGCTTTGAAAAGATCGGCGAAGGCACACACGTCCGCGCTCCCGTACAGATGGAGCGATTCATGAAAAAGGTCAACGCAAAAATCAGCAAGCAGTAAGCAGTACTTGCGTGAGTGTTCGGCGGCTTGTTACTTTTGAAAGCGAGCGGAGGCGCATGGGGCCTGGTGGTTCTCGCGGGCTTCAAACCCGTTGCGGGTTGTCGAGAGGCGGCCTGGGTGGGTTCGATTCCCACACGCCTCCGCCATCAACTTCAAAGGCGAACATCAGCTTTTGACTTCGTAATTTTGATCTCTCAATTCTGAACATTGGATTTTTGATTATGGCAAAGACAAACATAGCTTGTGTGCAAATGGACGTTGAGCTAGGCAACGTCGCGGCGAATCGCAACCGTGTAGTTGAGCGCATTCGGCAATCATCCGAGAGCGGAGCGCAACTCATTATTTTTCCTGAGTGCGCGCTGACCGGTTACTGCTTTGAATCGCTCGAAGAGGCCGCGCAGTTTGCTGAAACTATTGATGGTTCTTCTTCAGAAACTATCGCAAATGTTTGTCTAGAGACAGGCGCGCATGCGGTCGTGGGCTTCATCGAAAAAGAGGGGCGGTCGTTTTATAACGCAGCGATGCTGGTTGGCCCTGACGGTATAATCGGAAGTTATCGCAAGGTGCATCTGCCTTTTCTCGGTGTTGACCGCTTTCTAACGCCGGGCGATAAGCCGTTTGAAATATTTGAGCTTCCCTTCGGTAAAATAGGAATCAACATTTGCTACGACGCAAGCTTTCCCGAAGCCGCACGCGCGCTTAAACTGCTGGGCGCGGAGTTAATACTGCTTCCGACCAACTGGCCCGGTGGGGCGTGGCGCACGGCTGAATTCATCATCAACACGCGAGCTTGTGAAAATCACCTTCACTTTGCCGCTGTGAATCGAGTAGGTGTTGAGCGCGGATGGCAATTCATCGGCAGAAGCAAAGTTGTAGACTGCATGGGTGACACAGTTGCAGAAGCCAGTCGAGAAAGCGAAGAGATTCTTTTCGCAGAGCTTGATCTTCAGGAAAGCAACAAGAACAAGATCGTCAATGTCGCAGGCTCTTATGAGATAGACAGGCTGGCAGACCGCAGACCTGAGTTCTACGGCATAATCGCAAGACCAATATCGAAATCGCAGGGGGCAGATTGATGTGCGATTAAGTCGTCGCTTGAAAGCGAGCGACTGGATTCAAATCGAAATTGTTTTAATTGACCGCTTGCTGATAGCCAAAACCCTGACCCGGTTTATACACGCGGGGACTGCCGAGCCAGGGTTTCGGTCTTTAACAGCGGGGGCAAAGATCCGCTTCAATCTTTTTAACTTTTCCGCAGCTATAACAAACCATGACTACTTCGTTTTTATCTTCTACGTGTGGCACGCCCCAGTAGTGTTTGTGATTCGTGATAAATTCCCATATAAGTGACATAATCCTCTCCCGCCTCTTTATTCTCGCTCAACCACGATCACATGTATGGCAAATGCGATGCCGATGATTACCGTGCGATGCGGCAGTGCGCAAACTCTAGCAGGGTAATTCCTTTAACGAACTATCGCGCGAAACGCCCGCAGTCTGCGTATGAATTGAGCGTATTCTATCGCTTCATTCGCGTACTCAAAACAGACAGGCGATGTGAAACGACAGCTACAAAGGAAGGTGGCGGTTAAAGGCTGTCTTTGAATTTGATTGGTAAGATAGACTTCACTTGCCCGACTGTTTCGTGTGAAGCGATGTGAAGTTGCCCGCGATGATTTCAGGAAGCAACTGCGAGAAGGCGGAACGCGGCAGCACGTAATCGCAGCCAGCCGCTTGCGCGAGTCGAATCAGTTCGGTTTGAACGTGAGACACGAAACCGACGATAGGTATTGCATTCAATTCAGGTCGCGATTTAAAAAACTCAATCGTCTGAAAAGGGTCGAGCCGATTTGAGTTCAGATCAATGATGACGAGTGACGGAAAATAGCTGGAGACTTCCTGCTCTAAATGTTCGCGGGATTTTATACGCTCGATCTGCCGACGGGCAACGCTTGCCGCGCTGTTGATCTTTGCGGCAAAAAACATATCGTCAACCACTACGATTACTTTATCATCTTGCTGCATCAGTCTCCTTGTCCTCGCTTTGATTACTGATGGATATTGTTGCAGTCGGCGCAAGGCATCGCAAGCCGTTGCCTTGCAATGTGCTTGAAATAACTGCCAAGCTGACGCTATGATTTCCAACTTCGATAAGGCGTTATTTGTAACTTAAATCTAAGGAGAAATTTTGATGAAACTCAAAGCAGTGTTCGTTTGCGCGACGATGCTGATCGTCGCGTGTGCAAGCGTTTTTGCAGCAGGCCAGAAAGACAAGAAAGCGCCAAAGCTTGACGGCGCTTACAAGTACGTATCCACTAAGTTTCCAGGCGGCCAGCAGACCGAGGCCGAAGCCAAAGGCATGATAGTCGTGCATGACAAATACATGTCGTTCGTGCGCGCAGGCGTTGACCGAAAGACGTGGGATCAGAGCGAGCCTCAAGACGAGCGCGCAAAAAAGATAATAGCGGCTTATCAGGGACTTGCAGCAACGTGCGGCGAATTCACGGTCAACGGCAACATCATCGCTTTACAGCAACTCGCACAGGCCAGCCCACTCACTATGGGCAAAGAAGTCAAATGGGAGTACAAGCTCGAAGGCAAGATGCTCAAGCTCAAGCCGGTTTCCAACCTGGACGTTGAATTCACATTCGAGCGACTGCCTTAGTGGAAAGTTGGCTTGAAGTTTCGGCGTTGTAATTTCTGCCAGTGGAAAGGCCGCTTGTGTTTTGTATTACGCAAGCGGCCTCTCAGAAATCGCTGCTATCTCATTTGATGCCATCAGCGGTGAATAGCCTTGCGCCGCATAACCTACTCAAAAATATTATAAGGAGTACAAACGCCGTGAGAGTCCTACGTAATCTTCTGCCATTTTATTTGATGCTTGCCATAGCGATTGCCCCGCTCTCGACTTTTGCGCAAGAAGAGCAGCGGGCCGAGAAAGCCGCCGTCGAAAAGGCGAAGCAGGATCAAGCAAAGAAAGCTTCAGAAAATCCGCAGGCCGCAGCCAAACCAGATGAGCCGCGAAGACCTGCCGACCCGATGTCCAGCCCGACATTCGCGGGACTGAGGTTTCGACTCGTCGGCCCTGCGTTCACCTCCGGGCGCGTCGTGAGCATTGCGGTTGATCCGACCGACCGCAGTCGTTACTACGTCGCGGCGGCATCGGGCGGCGTTTGGAAAACTACGAACGCGGGAACTACCTGGACTCCGGTGTTCGACAACGAAGGCTCCTACTCAATCGGCACGATCACGCTCGACCCGAAAAACCCTCTAACCGTGTGGGTCGGCTCCGGCGAAAACAACAGCCAGCGCAGCGTCTCTTATGGCGATGGCGTGTATCGGTCGGATGACGGCGGCAAATCATGGAAGAACATGGGCTTGAAATCAAGCGAGCACATCGGGCGCATAGCGATTGATCCGCGTGATACGAACATTGTTTTCGTCGCCGCGCAAGGGCCGCTGTGGGGGCCGGGCGGAGATCGCGGGTTATTCAAAACTTCTGATGGCGGCAAGACCTGGAAGAACATCTTGAACATCAGCGAGAACACAGGCGTAACCGACGTTGCGATTGATCCGAACAACCCTGACACGATGTACGCCGCTGCGTACCAGCGCCGCCGCCACGTTTACACGCTGGTCAACGGAGGGCCTGAAAGCGCCATCCATAAATCAACCGACGCGGGAGCGACATGGAACAAGCTCAGAGCAGGATTGCCGAATGTTGATATGGGCCGAATAGGACTGGCCATCTCGCCCGTTGATACGAATGTAATATACGCAACGATTGAAGCGGCAGACCGTCGCGGCGGCATCTTCCGCTCGACCGATCAAGGGGGCAGTTGGGAACGTCGAAATCCTTACGACACGACGGCGATGTACTACGGTAAAATCACGGCTGATCCCAAAGACGTTGATCGCGTTTACGTGATGAATGTTTTCATTCAGGTTTCAGACGACGGGGGGAGGACTCTGCGACCGCTCGGCGAGCGTTCAAAGCACGTAGACAATCACGTCATCTGGATTGATCCAACAAACACTAATCATTATCTGGTCGGCTGCGACGGCGGAGTCTATGAAAGCTTTGATCGCGGGGCGATGTGGGGTTTCAAATCCAATCTTCCAATCACGCAGTTTTACGACGTGACGACAGACAATGCGACGCCGTTTTATAACGTCTACGGCGGCACGCAGGACAATTTCAGCGTAGGCGGCCCGTCACGCACTCGAAGCGTTTCAGGAATAACAAACGCGGATTGGTTTGTCACTCAGGGCGGTGACGGGTTCAGAACTCAAGTTGATCAGGAAGACCCGAACACCATTTATGCCGAGTCGCAATATGGCGGGATAGTTCGCTTCGACAAACGCACGGGCGAACGCATGAGCATTCAGCCCGCTGAAAAGCGCGGCGAAGAGGCGCTGAGGTTCAACTGGGACTCGCCTTTCATCATAAGCCCGCACTCTCACACCAGGTTATATTTCGCGGCGGATAAACTCTTTCGCAGCGATGACCGGGGCGACAGTTGGCGCGTCGTCAGCGGGCAGCTTTCGCGCGCGCTTGATCGGAACAAACTGCCGGTCTTTGGCAAAATTCAAAGCGTTGATGCGGTGGCACGCCACGCTTCAACTGATCCTTACGGCAATGCGTCTGCGCTCGCAGAATCACCTAAGAAAGAAGGATTGGTCTACGTCGGCACTGACGATGGGTTGATTCAGGTGACGGAGGACGCGGGCAATAGTTGGCGCAAAATCGAAAGCTTTCCGGGCGTGCCCGATATGACTTACGTCGCGCGCATACTCGCTTCCAATCACGATGCGAATACGGTCTATGCGGCTTTCGAGAATCACAAACGAAGCGACTTCGTGCCCTACTTGCTCAAGAGCACGGATGCTGGCCGGTCGTGGACTTCGATCAAGGGAAATCTGCCTGCTAACGGGCCTGTGCTTGCGATTGCCGAAGATCACGTCAACCCCGACCTGCTTTTCGCGGGCACAGAGTTCGGCGTCTTCTTCACGATTGACGGCGGCAAAAAGTGGATTCAACTGAAGGGCGGGCTTCCGACGATTTCCATTCATGACCTTGCGATTCAAAAACGCGAAAACGATCTTGTTGTCGGCACGTTCGGGCGCGGCATCTACATACTGGATAATTACACGCCGCTTAGAATGATCAAGCCTGAAATGCTTCAGCAAGAGGCGGCGCTTTTGCCTGTCAAAGACGCGATGATGTATATCCAATCGCAGCCGCTCGGCGGGCGCGGCAAAGCTTTTCAGGGTGAGTCGTTCTATACGGCGGAGAATCCTCCTTATGGAGCGATCTTCACTTATCACCTTAAAGAAACACTTAAGACGAGCAAGCAGCGGCGACAGGAAGCCGAAAAAGAAGCGGATAGAAAAGCGGGCGTCATCATTCAGCCTTCGTCGGAAGAATTGAGATCGGAAGAGGAAGAGGAAGCGCCTGTGATAATTCTTACCATCTCGGATTCGGCAGGCCGCGTCGTGCGAAGGCTTGCCGGGCCTGTCACACAAGGAATGAACCGCATCAATTGGGACATGCGCTATCCCGCCCCTGTGCTGTCACAGCGACCGCCCGACCCTGAAGAAGAATTATTCGGAAACCCGCCATCAGGCCCGCTCGTCCTGCCGGGCAAGTATACTGTCGCGTTGGCAAAGAGGGCGAACGGTGTGACAACGCCGATTTCGACGCGGCAGGAATTCACGGTTTACGTCGAAGGTCAGGCTACGATGGCTCCGGCTGATCGCGCGGCCCTCGTAGAGTTCCAGCAAAAGGCCGCGCGATTACAGCGCGCAGTGACGGGTGCGCTCGAAACTGCGAACCAGTTGAAGGTGAGGCTCGGACTCATCAAGCGTGCGCTTCAAGAGACTCCTGCTGCTGACAACAAGCTGACGGATGATGCCGTAGGCGTTGATCGCAAAGTTAATGAGATACTGCGAGCTTTGCGCGGCGACACGATTGCGCGCGCGCGCAACGAGAACACGCCGCCTTCGATCAGCGAACGCGTCGGGGCAATCGTCAACGGCCAGCGCATGTCAACCGCTCGGCCTACGCAGACGCAGATGGATCATTACGCGGCTGCGTCACAGGAATTCGAGCAGACGCTTGCGCAACTGAAGGCATTGATTGAAGGCGACCTGGCAAGACTAGAAAAGGCTATGGAAGCGGCGGGCGCTCCGTGGACTCCGGGCCGTATCCCTGAATGGAAGGATAATTAAGCAGATAATATTAGCCACGAATTGCACGAATTCATACGAATAAATATGAATCATTCGTGACCATTCGTAAACATTCGTGCAATTCGTGGCTAAGGCGTTTTCGAGTTTGCTTTGAGTAGATCAATCGCCTTATCCGCAAGCTTGATCAAGTGCGGATGCGCGCGGTTGCCGTTCGTCAGAATCGCAAAACCGAGTTTTTGATCGCGATTGCCCAACAGAAAAGCCGTATATCCCGGCACGCTGCCACTGTGCGCAAAGTAGCGGTCGCCGTTGCGCTCTCCTAACCACCAGGTCAGGCCGAACCCTGCGGCTTCATTGCCCCATAATCCTTCGACAGGGCCCTTGAATTTCTCATACTGCTTCGTGAGCATCTGATCGAGAGTTCGCTCGGCGATGATTCTCTTCCCTTTGAATACGCCGCCGTTCAGATTCAAGATCAGCCAGTTCGCCTGATCCATCACAGTCCCGTAAACGAGACCCGCAGGCCACACCGATGCCTTGAGTCGTTCCGCAGGCACCTGTCTTCCGCTCGCATCAAGCGTGTAGGGAACAGATAATCGCTCCTCCATATCAGGTCGCGGCGCAAAGGCAGTGCTGGTCATCTCAAGCGGCGTGAAGAGGTGCTCCTGTATGTACTGTTTAAAAGGAACGCCCGATAGTTTCTCCACAAGATACCCTATGAGCGAATAAGCCATGTTCGAATAAACTTCCTTCTCCATAGGCGGGGCGGCAACCTTGAGCGATTTTTTCAGGTACTCTACAAGCGAGGGCGGCACAGTATCGCCCCAGACCGGATACGGGCCGAAATCTGCCGGGAGGCCCGAAGTGTGAGTCAGCAGGTGGCGAAAAGTTACCGGCTTGGCCGGGTCTTCGTTTTGAATCTTGAATTCAGTAAGGTAATCGCTAACACGGTCATCCAGTTTGAACTTTCCCTGCTCCATCAACTGAAGCAAAGCGACCGTGGACATCGCCTTGAATGTCGAGCCGATCAAATAGACTGTGCTGGGAACGGCAGGCGTGCGCGCCCAGATATTCGAGTGACCGTAAGCGCCTGCCCACACAACCCGGTCACCGGCAACAAGTGCTATCGTGGCCGATGGTATTTTTCCCTCAATCATCGCCCGCTGTATTTCAGGCTCAAGTTCTGTAATAACGCGATCAATGTTTATAATCGGCTCCCGCGCAACTCCAGTTGCCGGAAGCAAAGCGCACGAGATTAGCGCGATTACGAGCAATGAACGGCGCATCAGTCGCGGGCTCAGATTTTTCATTTCCGGTTCATCCTTTGCGAATCAGCATTCCGTGTAAATAGCTAGCTCTAACTGGCGGCAAGCATACAACTCGGCGTTGTTTGGCGCAAGCTTTGCCATCGAATAATTCAGATGGGTACTGACCCATGCAAAAAAAAATAAAATAATTAAAAAAATTTGCATGACCTGAAATACTTTTGGCGTCTTCTCATAATAGAGAGAAGGGAGTAACAGGTTGAGAAGAACGATTAATAAGTTTTATTCGGGATTTGGAATTATTTCCGGCGGCGCCCTTCCGCTCAAGCATATTAGCCGCCGATTTTGGCTGGTTCCTGCAATCGCCAGCCATGTTACACCTGGCTATGGAGACTATCCCCTCCCCACAGCCAGGACGTGAGCCTCAACCCCTGCCAAACCTGACTTTCGCCTGAGAGTCTAGAGGCTCAAAAGAGAGGGCGCGGGACCTTACATCCCCCCGCGCCCTCTCTTTGTAATTTAATGATAAAAAATTCCGCGTAGAATCCGAGCCTATCTGTTTTTGCGTATTCCTTAACGGTCTGGACAGGATTGCGCCCGGTTTTAATCCTACAATTTGGCTGTGTTCACACGCAATTTATCGCTTCGGACCGAAAATCAGCGGAGATTCGCTGCTTACACTCACGAAAATACTTAGGAGGAGAAACGTGGATAAGAAACGCTTAGCATGTTTGATTATTGCGGTAGTCGCTCTGATGTCATCGGTCGGCCCCATCGGGAGCGCTTCTGCGCAAGACAGCAACTCGCTTTACAAACGACTTGGCGGATATGACGCACTGGCAGCAGTTACTGACGAATTTATCAAAGCCCTTGCGACGGACAAAAAGCTGGGTCGCTTTTTCGTCGGGGCCAGCGACAACTCGAAAATGAGGATTCGCCAGCTCGTTGTAGATCAACTGTGCGCGGCTACGGGAGGCCCGTGCGTCTACATCGGTCGCGACATGAAGACCTCTCACAAAGGGCTTGGCATCACAGAAGAAGATTGGAACATCGGAGTCAAGCATCTGGTCAATACGCTAACAAAATTCAAAGTGCCGGAAAAAGAGCAAAAAGAGGTAGCGGCGGCGATCATGGGATTGAAGGCCGATATAGTAGAGAAGCCATAAGCCCGACACTCGAACCTGTTCGCAGATTTCAAAGCGCGAGGGAGTTTCAAAACTCTCCTCGCGCTTTTCTTTTGGCGCTATTCGCGATAATCAAACGGCAGCAAGCTAAGAGATTTGGAACATTCATTAGTTATTATGGTTCTAAACACTGGAGGTGAATCATGCGAATTTTTATAGCGTTTTTATTAGCGACTGCAATGGTCGTTCTTTTCGGCTGCTCGCGAGAACAAAACAGGCAACCCGGTGAAATTGCGCAACAAGAAAAAGCTTCGCCGGAAGAGTCGGACGCTAATTCGAGGATGGACGGGCTTATAACATCCATCGGCGGGAGGACCGATCAACATCAGGCTCAGGCCGCACAGACGGAGGCTTCCACTAACGCTTTTGATCGGAAGATAATCCGCAACGGCGAACTAACCATCGAAACAGATTCGCCTACGAATGGATTGAGCAGGATAACCGCCATTGCCGAATCGCTCGGCGGCTTCGTCATCACGTCCGAGTTGAAACAAAATGGCGGCAAAAATCAATCGAATCCGAGCCAGAGCGTCACGGTCGTTGCGCGAGTTCCGTCCGCTCAATTCGGCGCGGCGCTGGATCAGATTCGCAACATCGGCAGCCGCGTCCTTCAAGAAAAAATATCCGGTCAGGACGTTTCCGAAGAGTACCTCGACCTCGAAGCCCGGCTCCGCTCTAAGAAAGCTCTGGAAGCTCAGTTTCTCGAAATCATGAAACAGGCTAAGAAAGTTTCTGAGGCGCTTGAAGTACAGAACCAGCTTGCCGATGTGCGAACCGAGATTGAACAGCTCGAAGGCCGCCGTCGCTTCATCGAAAATCAAGCTGCTTTCTCGACTATAACAAGCACGCTTCAGATGTCCGCCCCGATTGTTACCGCGACTACTTCCGGTTTCGGCCACAGCATCAGGGAAGCTTTCGGCGACGGTGTCGATACGGCAGCGACAATCATCCTCGGCCTGATCAAGATATTCATAGTCCTGATTCCTGTAGGATTGTTCATCGGTCTGCCAATGTGGCTCATCTGGCGAGTCGTTCGCCGCCGCCTTCCGAAAAAGCCGGAGCCTGTTGTTGAAACTTGACAGTCGTCAGTTGTGATATTTGTTTGTGATCGGCATGCGGCGGTCGCGCCCGAATGCGCGCGGAGTTATCTTGATGCCGGGAGGCGATTGTCTCCGCTTGTACTCTGCCGCATCCACGCGATTGATGACCCACCGGACTGTTTCAATCGGAAAGCCCGATTCCGCGATTGATTCGGCGCTCATATCTTTTTCTATATACAATTCGAGAATCGCGTCGAGCACAGGGTAAGGCGGCAGCGTGTCCTGGTCTTTTTGATCAGGGCGCAACTCGGCTGAAGGCGGGCGCGTGATTATGTATTCTGGTATGACGGGGCGCGGCCCGCGCCGGTTGACGTATTCCGAAAGCTCATAGACCAACATCTTAGGCACGTCTTTCAACAACGCGAAGCCACCCGCCATGTCACCGTAAAGGGTCGAATAGCCCACGCTCATCTCGCTCTTGTTGCCGGTTGAAAGAACCAGCCCGCGAAATTTGTTCGACAGCGCCATCAGGATATTTCCGCGAATGCGCGCTTGCAGATTCTCTTCGGTCACATCTTCGGGCAGGCCGTTGAAAGTGGGCGCGAGCATTTTTTTGTACTGCTCGAAGGTCTCTTCGATTTCTATGATTTGAAAATGTATGCCCAGATTTTCAGCCAGCGTCTCGGAGTCGCGTCCCGATTCCGAAGCCGAATACCGCGTAGGCATATAGACTGCCATCACGTTTTCAGGCCCGATCGCGTCGGCTGCGATGACCGCCGTAAGCGCAGAGTCAATCCCACCCGAAAGCCCGAAGTAAACTTTATCAAAGCCGTTCTTTTTGACGTAATCCCGCGTGCCAGTCACCAGCGCCAGGTAAGTTTCGGCGACTTCTTCAAGCCTCGCGTCTTCGCGCGCAGGAATCTCTACTCGTTCGGCTGCGTGGCGCAATGCACCGCCCAGATCAATCTGGTAAAGCGAATCGTCCGCAACCACTCGAATTTTTTCGCGGCGGCGGCGCGGGTCATGCAATCTTTCAGAGAAGACGCTCTCGACGTTTATATCTGCGACGATCAGGTCTTCCGCAAACGGGCGACCGCGCGCGATGATGTGCCCCGCTTCATTGATGACAAGAGAGTTGCCATCGAAGACGAGTTCATCCTGACCGCCAAAGAGGTTGCAGTAGGCGAGCGCGACGGCGTTGTCTTCGGCTCGCGTGCAAAGCATGCGTTCGCGGTCGAAGTTCTTGCTTGCGTGATATGGCGATGCGGAGATGTTGACTATCAAGTGCGCGTCGCCTACGAGCGCCTGCAATTTCGTAGGCCCGCCCGGGTACCAGATGTCTTCGCAGATGTTGACCCCCACGCGCGCATTGCCCACCGAATAGACAGGGCAACGAGTGCCTGATTGAAAGTAACGCTCTTCATCGAAGACGCCATAGTTCGGCAGGAATGATTTGCGATAAGAATCAACGAGCTTGCCATTTGAAATGACTGCGGCGGCGTTGTAGATGTCTGACCCGTCAGTATCGACAAACCCGACGACGACTAAAAGATCACCTGTTGCCTTAACGACGCGGTCGAGCGCGCGGCGATTCTCGCGCACAAAATGAGGTTTCATCAACAAGTCTTCGGGAGGGTATCCGGTGAGCGCAAGTTCCGGGAATGCGATGAGGTCTGCGCCTGCCCTGCGTCCGCGTTCAAGATAGTCAAGCACCAGATTGGTGTTGCCTTCCAAATCGCCGACTATAGGATTAATCTGCGCGAGAGCTATTCGAATTGTGTTCATTATGTGTCCGTAGTCCTCAAATTAATTATAACAATTTACTCCGCTACGGACTGACTTCAACAGTATCAACGATGCCGACGACGGCTGCGTCAATTGGACAGTCTTTGCAACTGAAAGCCATGCGCGCGGAACTGCCCTGCACTATCAAGACAACTTCTCCGATGCCCGCGCCCACTGTGTCTACTGCAACAACGTGGCCTTTCTCGTCCTTGCCGTCCACATCAACAAACCGCGCGACCAGCAACTTGCGCCCGGTCAGGCGGTCATCTTTTCGCGTGGCAACTACGGTCCCGATTATTCGAGCTAGAATCATAAAAGCTGTGGGGGTGAAGGGATGAGAGGTGAAAGGGTGACGAGCGCGATGGCGATTCCATCACCCTTTCACCTCCTCACCCCTTCACCCTTTCATAATCTACTTCTCGCGAGATTCAAAAGTGATGGGCAAGTTTTCGTCAACCGAAGTGTGCGGGCGCGGGATGACGTGAACGCTGACAAGCTCGCCTACGCGCCGCGCCGCCGCCGCTCCTGCATCGGTCGCGGCTTTCACTGCCGCGACATCGCCGCGCACAATCGCGGTGACAAGCCCGGCTCCGATTTTTTCATAGCCGACGAGCGTCACGTTTGCGGCTTTTACCATAGCGTCGGCAGCTTCGATCATTGCCACGAGACCTTTCGTCTCGATCATTCCAAGAGCTTCCATTTATTCTCTCCTCTGTTGAGATGTCAGTAGCCCGACCGTGAGGGAGGGCGCACACATTCGCCCGCGCTGACGCTTGGGCTACTGTTTAATCCCGAACCTAATTCTTAATCTCTCGCGCGACCAATCGCGCGGCTTCTGTTATGAGCGCAGTAAGCTCTCTGCGGGTCAGCGTAACGGTTTCATCACCATTCGATTGACTGTAAGAGCGAGTGGCGCTTCCGACCGCGCACGACGAGGCGTGCCCTTGAAGATAACCGCACGCCTGACAGTTGCGCGCTTCGGCAGGCATATAGCCAGCGCGCTCGCGCACATCGAGCAGTTTTTCAATCGCGGCGGCTGGCAATTCGTGCGGTCGCCCGACGATTCGCGCTATCAAAGTTATCTTGGCAAAATGCTCAAGCGTTTCCATCTTCCCGTAAGCCGATTCCAAATCAGCGCCGTATGCCACCGCGCCGTGATTGGCAAGCAGCAATGCGTCGTGGTGCGGGATGTAAGGCTTGAGCGAGTCTGACAATTCGTTAGTCGAAGGCGTGCCATACGCAGTAAGCGGAATGCAACCGAGCGTGAGCACGACTTCCGAAAGCAAAGGCTTGTCTAGCGCAACATTGGCAACGGCGAACCCTGTGCCGAAAGGTGGATGCGCATGAACTATTGCGTGAACATCAGGCCGCAGTCTGGTAAATCTCTTTGTGCATCGAAAATTCCGACGAAGGGTTGCGCTCTTCGCGTCTGAGCTTTTGCCCGTTTATATCAACCAGCACGAGCATGTCTTCGGTCATCCGGCCTTTGCACACCATCGTCGGCGTTGTCAGTATCGTGCCATCCGGGAGTCGCGCGCTGACGTTTCCGTCAGACGCCGCGATGAAGCCCATTTCGTAGATGCGGCGGCCTATCTCGACTATCTTCTGTCTAAGTTCGCGCTCTGTTTGCATGATTGCTTCTTCGACCGGGCGAAGCGTTGCAAGTTAAGATACCCGGTTAAGCATCAAAGTGTCACTTGCAAGGCGCGCGGCTGTCAAGCGGTCTCGCCATAGTATTGACTCCTGAGCGCGCGGCTACTTATAGTGGAATCATTATGCAGAGACCTCCTGATCGAAAAAGCCCGCATGTTCTATTCACTCGCTCGATTAACGAATGGATCAATCAAGTCACGCAAAGACACAACCAGTTCACCGAACTTCAACTCTCCGCAGAAGAAAAAGCGGATATTGAAAGATAGGTAGAAACTGAATTCATCTATTCGACTCTCAAGCTTGAAGACGATGACTGCGCGCGCGCGCAAGTCGCTCGATAGTCTCGCAAGCTGCGGCGCGATGCAGATGCAAGGATTTGCCTGCTTTCGCTCTGCTCAACAGCCATTCGGCGAATCGAAGAGTTGGTTAAAACAAACGGGCGCGCGGCACGGCTTACGACTGAGCTTTTAATCGAATTGAACTATCAAGTTGGCGGAGGGTCGGGATTTCGCACAACCTCACGATGATCGAACCCTTTCGCCAAAGCTTGTTCCAGCCGAACACCTGCTTGCGATTATCGAAAACGCGTTCCAGTGGTACACGGCCGAATCATTTGCGGAACTCAATCCAATCGAGCAGGCTTCGATTGTCTTTTTGCGACTTATGGAGATTCAGCCATTCGAGCGAGCAAACCTGCAAACGGCGCTCGCAGCCGCAAGCTTGTTCACTCTTCGCAGCACGCTTCCGCCCGTAATCATAAAGCATGAGCTCAAATCGGCTTTTCTTAATGCAATCGAAGAGAGCCGCAGAACGAATACAAAACCTATGGTCGAGTTGATGGCCGATGCCGCGCAGGTAACGCTTGAAGAGATGATTGATAAGAGAAAAGGCAGAAAGGGTTAAGAAGAAATTAAAGACAGGTCGTCCCTATGAGGCTAGACAGTTACTTTACCTTTTACTTTTGCCTTATTTCTTTCTGGCGGGTTGTTTTTTGATCTGAATCTTTGGCGACAACCGTCGCACGCGCAAGTGATTGGCATCTACGCGCGAATCGCCTCGTATTCGATTAAAACGGGCTTGCCGTTTTCGTCGAGTTCTTGAATTGTGAAACCTCTGTGATCAGATTTAACGATCACAGGCAACAAGCCGCGCAATCCGTCTTCGATGTAAGGCCCCGTGTAGCGACCGCTTTCAGGAGAGTAATTCAACATCCACAATCTGGTGAAATCTATCGGCCCTTCTGTGCTGAGGCTTTTCATCATGCCGATATAATTGTTCCTCATCTCTCCTTTTTTGTCTTTCGTCTGATCGAATACGACCCAGCCCGTGAATCTGCGGCCTTCGCCTTCGAGATGAAGTATCTCGTCCGGCACGTCAAGCTGAACCTGCTGCGCGCCTATCCATCCGGCGCGCAAAACTTCGGATTCCGGCAAACGGATTTGATACCACAGCACTGTGCGCGCTTCAGGCTCTTCGGTAGTTTCGTCTGCATCGTCTGCGTCCTGCTGCTTTTCAGGCTTGAATATTGTGCGCATCTTGGCGACTATCTCGACCAGAGTTCCGCGACTCAGATGAGTCACGACATCGCCGCCCGCTTCGACTCTCAAACGGGTTTGAACCTTCAATCGCCCAATGCCCTGCGAAGGCGTGGATTTTGATTTTTCAAACAGGTCTTGCAGTTTATCGGCGACCGCTTTGTTTATGACGTATCGCGCTTCTATCCAGCCTTCGACCGAATCCTTTGTCTTCGTTCTGACCTTGTACCATTCGGCTGTGCGCGTGGGAGTTTTTATCTGCGCCTGATCGAGTATCTCAAGCCTGTCTCCGCGCTTCACTTCGGCCAGATCAAGCGCGACCATAGCCGTCGAAGAACGAATCTTTTCTTTGAGCTGCTATGACTATTCCTTCGTCAATCTTCGAGTCGCCTGAGATCATTCCGCAACCGGCCATCACGAGCGTTGACAGCAGGAGCGCAAAACCAGGGATAACTTTTCTATTCATCAGTACAGTAGCGATTCGCATTTGATTTAAGTGGGGTCACTAAGAACCTAGCCGAGCGAATAATCTGATGTCAAGCGGGCGAGAAAGGATGGATGGGTCGAGGATTCACCGCAGAGACGCAGAGGACGCAGAAGATAATGATGAAGTATGAACGATGAATGATGAACTGATAGAGAGATTCTTAATTCATCATTCATCATTCCGCATTCATCGTTTCTTCCTCGTCCTCTGCGTCTCTGCGGTGAACAGGCTTCTTTTCACAGAACTGAATTAAAATCCTGAATTGGTGTTTTGTGTGCTTGTTGCGGCTGGCTTCCTGGCGCGTCTCGTTTCGGCTTCGGGGCCATCATCTGCCCGCCTTCTGTCGCTACATCAGGCGCAGCTTCGGCTCCGCTGCTTGCTGTCGCTCCCATCTCCTGCAAAAGTGACCGCACTTTCGATGCATCCTTCATTCGCCACGCATTGGCAAGCTCGAATATTTTCTTGCGTTGCGCTTCGTCTGTGACGGCGCACTTGGATTTCGGATCATTCCACATCAGGCCGTTATTGACGATCTCTGACGGATGGCCTTCATAATCAATCAGCGGATCGGCTGCCGCCATCTTCGCCAGATGATTCAAGCAATTTTCAACGCCCATCGGCACTCCGGCCATCATCCTCTTACCAGGTTTACGGATGCGTTTCTTTCTGGGCTTGGACATAGCAGCAGCATTTGCGTTCTCCTGGTTTGCAAATGTAATTGCGGATACTTCAAACACCAGCGCGACAGCTACAACTACGGCCAGTCCCAATGTGACAAGCTTAACTTTCATAAAGCAACCTCCGTCGAGTTATTGTGGTCGCGCAGTTGAGCGGCGACCGGCGATTATTGGAAGGCGAGCAATCGAGATGATCGAGCCTCATCGTCTTCCCGTAACAGTCCACGTGGGATTCATTATAGCAGCAGTCACCTCGAATGATGAACTATGAATGATGAATAATGAATTAATAGCAAGGCTGCCTTTTAATTCATCGTTCATCATTCATAATTCATCGCTTCCTGAGTCGCTCTATCGCCTGACGGAAGCTCTCGCGCATCTGCTCAAGCTGCGCTGCAAGTCGGCTGACCTCGTCGCGCGCAATAAAACTCGGAACCCATTTCGACATCATCGGATCGCGGTCTTTCGCAGGCGTGCTCAGTTCGCCCACGCTCCAGCGACTGGCAGCCTGCGTCAGGTCGTCGAGTCTCATCGCAAGAGCGCGTCCATAAAAAAATCCGCCGACGCCCGCAAGCGCGAATGCTATCAAAGCAATCACAATCAGCGTCGCCCGCACCGCCCCTTTTTGCCCTTCGAGGTCTGCCGCAGAGCGAGCTATGCCTATGGCCCCGATCTCCGTGTTGTCGAGCGCCTTGATCGGCTGCCAAGCGATTATATAACTGCGCTCTCCCTGTCGAATTACCTCTTCGCCTTGAGATGAATTTCGCGCCGTGCCCGCGAGCGGCGAATCCACGCCGCTTCCTACCGGAATACTCGACGCAACGATGGCAGGGCCATAAGCGATCAGCGCCCCCGCGTCTTCGTCCGTATTTCGATAAAGCGTCTGCCTCATCTCTGCGACGAGTGAATTTTGAAGAGAGCTTGTGCCCGGGCGCGATCTTGAATCGTTGTTCAGCATCTGGCCTATCAGCGTGATACCGATGAAGCGGCCACTGCTCATAATCGGCGCGGCGGCTTCAATCATCATGGCTTCATCAACTGTCGAGCCGCCCGCGAGTTGCACCTGCGCCCTGCGATCCAATCCCAATTGCGCGAGCCGCTCGCCGCGCTCGATGACGGCTGAAGCGGCTGGCTGGTTTCCGCCTGAGATTACCTTTTCAGCAACGGGATTTTTGTCCTCAGCGCCAAGCAATGTTTCACCAGGCGATGGTCGTTCGTTATGGCGAGCGATGACGTGGCCCTGCGTGTCTGCAACGATGACGAAATCCAATCCGTAATCGTTCTGCGCGCGAGGAAGCATGTCCTGAAGCCGCGCCCAAGCTGGCGGTGTATTAGCCGCCCGGCTGTTCTCCGCCGACCAGCGCGCGATTAAAAATGTCATCGGCCAGCCTCTGCGCAGCGCCTCGCAATTCCACCAGTCGTTTTTCATAAAGTCCGGCGGCGGCGCGCGCATCGCTTTGAAGATTTTCGATTGCCTGACGGCGTGAATAAGAAGAGACCTGCGGCAGCACTATCAATGAAGCAATAAAAAGAGGGACCAGCGCGGCGGTGGCGCAAACGGCTCCTAGCTTCTCGCTCAATCTCATAATCAGTAAGCAGTAGGTCAGAGATCAGTAGGTCAGTCAGAAGTTACTGGCTTGCAGCGATGAATTCATTCGCTGTCTACTGCCTTCTGCTTACTGCCTCTACTTAATATCTTTCACACAACGAAAGCCCGTCTTTGGGTATGGCAGGCTCGCATCAATCAAGCCGCGATAAGAGGCATCGTGTTCGCGGCTGCCGTCAAACGCGCCGCCACGAATGATGCGATAAGTCTTGCCCGGATCAATCTTGATCTTCTTGTTCGGGGCTACTCTGATCTCATCGCTGAAAATGTTTTTATTATTGCCCGGATACAATCCAAGATCATCAGCTGTAAACTCCCAGACGTTGCCAATCAAATCCATTACCCCTGCCGCGCTTGCGCCATCCGGGTACTGGCCTACCGGTTTTATTTCGGCAGGGTAATCATTATCACTCGCTTTCCCCGCAGCCTTCACGCCGATGTTAGCGATTCCGGCCCGCCAATCGTCTCCCCAGGGATAACGCCGCCCATCACTGCCGCGCGCGGCGGCTTCCCATTCGGCTTCGGTCGGAAGCCGCTTCCCCGCCCACTTCGCATAATCAACAGCGTCCTGCCAGGTCACCCCCGTAACCGGATAGTTGGCGCAGATCCGCGTTATAGGCTCCGCCTTTCCAATTTACAGGAGGCTTGTGAGATTTCGCATCAACGAATTTTTTATAATCGGCATTGGTCACTTCCGTGCGGTCAATATAGAACGCAGGCAGTTCGACTGTGTGCCGAGGTCCCTCAAATTCGCTTCCCCCGTCTCGCCCAATTGTGTAAGCGCCAGCCGAAACCATAACCATACCTTCAGGCAAGACTGGGCCGGACGGTTTATCAGGAGGCGTGGTCGTCGGCTGAGTTGGCTCCGCTGGTTTTAGGCGCTTCTGCGACAGGCGGTTGAGGGGTTGGAGTCCGCTTTCCGCCCCACATAAACCACCAGATGGCGAACCCTGAGACGGCCAGCACGATGATGACGGCTATCGCTGTGATGAGTGTCGCATTGTTTTTCTTCTCTTCAACAACAGGCTCGGCTACTGCGGCTGGCGCATCAGCATGAGCAACCGCGAGATTTCTTTCAGTCCGTTTAGCGGATTCGGCAACCGGCTTGTTGAAAGGCTCAGTCCAGTTTGCCGCCGCGTCCAGTCTTTGCGAATCAATAGAACCCTGTGGATGCGTTGCTAAAGGGGGAGGGCTTGCAGCAAATTGTTCCGTTCTTATTTGCCCTTCATCGTCAAAGCTAATCTTTTGGTCGTCATTCTGTAATGCGGCGGGTGAACCTGAACCGAAAGCTACTGTGCCCGCCATCATTCGGCTGCGAATTCAAATCATCTGCGGATATGAATTGAACAGTGGATTGACTCGCCGTTTCTTCTTGACTGGAGCCGAAGCCAGCAGTGTCTATGAGAGTCACTGGCGCAGCGTGCTTTGGCGATGAATTGCCGGAAGCAACTTTCGGCTTTGCGTCTTCGGGTTCTTCGGAGTCAACCGGGCCTGTAGTTCTGTCCGTCTGCAGGTTTGAAGTTGGAGCGGGTTGCTCGAATTTTGATCCGGCAACACCCGGCAGCACGTTCGTCTCTCCTCCCCTTGATCTTGGCGCAGCCGAATTCGAGTCTTGTTTGTTTAGGCGTTGCGATTCAGCTTGAGTGAGCGTTAAAGTGTGCGCGCCTGATTCGATTTCGGCATCGCCATATTGCGATACTCGCTCTGACGTATCCACAATTCGCTCGCCGTATTCTGAGCTGGTCAGGTGTTCCGCCAGGTCGGGCAGCGTGCTTGATTCCTTTGGGCCGATGGCAATCGTTTCGCTCTGGTCATTAACCAGGCTCGATGCCGTTTCGGTCAGCGGAGCGCCGCAGACTCTGCACGCTAACGAGCCTACAGGGCTGTAACTTTGGCAGAGCCCGCAAAGCAGCGCCGACGAGCCAAAAGGCGTTTGTTTTTCGTAGAGAGCAGCGCCGCATCCTTTGCAGTAAACCGAACCCGTGTCAACTTTCTCGCCGCACGCCGAGCATTTCGCGATGAGCGAAGTGCTGGCCATTTCAGGTGCGACAACGCGCGCGGGTTCGCTCGTTTGCGGTGCAGCCTCGCTCGCGCCTTCGTTTAGTCGCACGCCGCACGATTTGCAAAAGACCCACGAGGGTTTGACAGTCGCTTGGCAGGTCGGGCACGCACTCAATTCGCTTGTCACGCGCTTTCGCTCGACAAGCGTCTGGCCGCACCATTTGCAATAGCGCAGCCCTTCGGAAAAATCTATATTACATCTATCGCAGTACATCATTTAAGTATGGGGTCAGGGGCCGGAAAAAAGGATGAGGGCGGAAGGATGAAGGATGAATTAGGAATTAAGCAGCTTACGATTCATCTTTCATCCTTCCGCCCTCATCCCTTTATTCTGTTCCCGACATCTATACTAATATCACATTTCGCGTTCGACAATGAAGCGGGGTATGCTCAAAAGGGCTTGACGGTATGGTGAATTGGGAAAGACGGACAGCGATTCGATTGCTTCATCAGCGTATCGCTGCGCTTCGGTGCGTGCGCGGGCAAGCGTGCCGTGTTCGTGAATGAGGCCGAGCACATCTTCGCGGCAAACAGATTTGAAACCGCCTTCGCGCATTACTGTTTCGATCATCTCGCGGTGCTCTTTCGAGCCTTCCTCCATCAGATAAATCAAAGGAAGCGTCAGCTTGCCTTCGCGCAAATCGTTTGCGACAGGCTTGCCGAGCTTCGCTTCGGTCGAAACGAAATCGAGCACATCGTCAGTCAACTGAAAAGCGATGCCTACGGATTGGCCGTAGCGCGCAAGCGCGCGCCGCTCTTCGCTGTTTGCGCCCGCGACTATGCCGCCGACTTCTGCGCAAACGCTGAACAGAAGCGCCGTCTTGCGTCGAAGGATGTCGAGGTGCTCGGCTTCGGTGATCTGGCTGTTGCCTATGAGCGAGAGTTGAATGATTTCGCCTTCGACCATCATCCGCGTCATCCGCGTCATGGCATCGAGTATGTCGAAATTGCGTTCGCGCAAGGAAAGGTCGAAGGCCGTCATGTAGAGCCAGTCGCCTATGAGCACTGTTTTGTTGTTGCCCCAACGGACGTTGGCCGACGGGCGACCGCGCCGCATGCACGCCTCGTCAATTATGTCGTCATGAACGAGCGTTGCCGTGTGAAGCATCTCCATCACGGCTGCCATGCGAATGGCCGACTGATTGACTTCATCGTTAAGAAGCCGGGTTGCAAGCAATAGAAGCGCAGGCCGCACACGCTTGCCGCCGCCTTCGTGCAGGTAGCGCCCTATGGAAGCAACGACCGAAGGCGCGCCGTTGATCTGACGGTCGAACTCAGCTTCGACAAGCGCCAGATCCGGGCGCGCCAGCGCAAATATCTCTTCCGGCGACATATGCGCCTCTTCAATGTCCAGCGCGTCCATGCGTACAGGGGTTTGCATTATTTCAAAAGCTCCGGTTTCACTCTGATCGCTCCTTGCTTGGCACCTACCTTATACCACGCTCAAGCGACGGCAATCATAGCAAAACAAGGCAAAAGGCAAAAGGCAAGAGGGTAGATGATAGAAAACTTTATCTCAACCTTTTGCCTTTTGCCTTCATCTTACATCTTCAATTATTGTTATAGCTATTCAACAACGGGCGCGCAACTTGTGGGCGCGGCGAACAAGCCTGCAGGCTGCGACGTATGCAAGATCGCAGGCAGGAGAAAGGTGTCGTTTATTCTACATATTAAATTTTCGGTTCTCGTTTGTTGTGATAGACTGAAGTCGAAATCTAATATGCCTCGCCCCATTGAGCGAAGTCGTAAGCTGCTTAGGCCTTCCGGCAGCGCAACGGTTTGAAGGTGGTGAGATTGGAGGGGAAATGTGGAATAGACTTAAACGGCTGTTCCGTTCTGTTTTCGGCGGAATGATCGAACGCGCTGAGGACCCAGAGTTGATTCTCAAGCAGGTCATTCGCGACATGAACGACAAGGTCCCGCAGATGCGGGAGAACGTCGTACAGGTGATGGCGACCGAGAAGAAGCTTTCGAGAGAAGTAGAAATCCTTGAACGTGAAATAGTAGAGCAAGACTACAAAGTCAAAGCGGCGATCAAACAGGGGCGCGATGATGTCGCCCGGCTTTATATCACTTCGATGCAGGAGAAGCAGACGTCGCTTGATCGCGCCAAATCACAACTCGAATCGGCTCGCACCGCAAGCGTGCAGGCAAAGAAATTTCTGGATAATTACATTCTCCAGATGAAGAAGCGCACAGCCGAGGCCCAACAACTGGTCAATGAAGCGCGGGCAGCGAAGATGCAGGAACAGCTTTCGCAGGCCATGGCTTCGTTTCACATCGGCGACGAATCAGGTACGTTTGACGAGATGCGCGAGCGCATTCAGCGACGCTCTGCCGCCGCCGAAGCGCGCATGGATTTGGCGACGGGCGGAGTAGAGTCTCAGATTCAAGACATCGAGCGCGAGTCGCTCAATCTGCAGGTTGAAGATGCCTTGTCGGCTTACAAACAGCAGATGGGAGTCGGAACCAATACGGCTTCTTCTGTCCCTGCGCCGCCGAGCGTCGAAAGGGACGCGGAAAAGTCTCTCGGCCCGGCAGACCGAGCCAAGGCGCGTGAATAAATATATTCATCACTGAAACCGTTATGCCTGAAAATGTCAGCTACGTTAAAGAGGCGATCAAAGAGCCGCTCAACATCTGGGGGCTGGTCATCATCATCGCATTGGCAGTTTTCGCTTTGACCAATCCGAGCTTTCTCAGTGCCTTCCTCGCGTACTGGATTCTTGGCGGCGGCGTGGCGGCTGAGGCGTTCTATCTTATGACAGTGCCCAACCTGCCTGCGTATCGCAGGATAGTTGATCGTCGCGCCCGCCAGCGAGAGCTTGCAGATCGCGGTCGCCGCCGCGAGCAGCTTATCAAGACGTTCGACCCGCGCGAGCGCGAAGCCGTCGAGTACCTGCGGTGGATGAAGAATCAGATTTATCAGAACTATCAGAAATTCACTTCGCTCTCGGAACTACCCGACCAGATTCAAACCCTCGACCTGCTCTGGGAACGCTACGTGGATTTTCTCGATACCTACAGGCGGCGCAAAAATCACATGCGCTCGATCAATCGCACAACCATACAGAATCAGATTCAACAGGTCGAACGCTCAATGGCCTCGGCTCCCGATGACGACACGCGGCGGCTGTATCAGACCAACCTGGAATTCCTTCAGAAGCGGCTCCAGACCTATAACGACATCGAGCGTTCGATGAAACGAGTCGAAGCGCAGCTTCAATCCATCGAAAGCTTCTTCGGCCTGGTCAACGATCAGGTTATAACGATGCCGACGCCTGAGAATATCTCATCGCTCGATTTCGACTCGCTGCTTTCTTCAATCGAGTTGACGAGAGAGATACTGGACGAAACGGCCCCCGTACTGAGCCAGTTGGATGCCGCAGAGCGATCTGGATCACAGCCCACGCGGCCACCATTGGCGCAAAGACAATGAAGGGGTGAAAGGGTGATGGGGTGACGGGGTGACCAGAGTAGAAGCAATTCTCTCACCCTTTCACCTCGTCACCCTTTAGTTTTTTCTATGAGTTCACGAACAAGACTTCTGCTAGACGAAATAGACCAGTTGCCCGCGTGGGCCGCGCGAATGGCGCGCAAGTATTATGCGGGCGAAGCCAGTCACTTTCTTTTCTACAACAACATCTATGATCTGGTTCGATCAGGCAGCGAATACGTCAGCCTGCTCAACTATCTTCAGCGCGAGCTTGTCGGCACTAAACATCTGTTGACGTACAATCGCAGCGAAGGCATCAAGTTCGGTTCGCAGGAAGCCGAACGCGCCTTCATGGCGCAGCTTCGCATCTCGGACCCCTTGATGCGAGGCGACGCATTGAAGCAGCTTCCGAAAGACCCTGCGCGCGCGCTCCCGCTCATCGAGCATTTTCTGCTTTACGGCGAGCAGGTCGCGGTCCTCATCAATTTCCTCGATACGATAATACCCGCAGGTGATGTGAGCTATATGTCCGGCGACGACCGCACGAACCTCGTGGCGTTCCAGCGATGGATAACAAGCTCGCGGCTGTTGAAGAAAGATAACCTGGTCGTCTTAGTCGCCGAAAGCGTGTCGGAAGTCCACCCGCGCATTCGGAACAATTCGCGGCTCGCGGCCATCGAAGTTCCCTACCCCGACGACCGCGAGCGTTTGGAGTACATTCGCTATACGCGCGATCAGTTGCCTCAAATGAAAATCGAGGTCACAGACGAGCAGCTTTCGCTGATGACATCGGGGCTGAATCGGGTTCACCTGAATTCGTTGATGCGCAGCGCGGCGACTGACACAGACGGGCTGACGCTTGATAAGATTCGCCGCAAGAAAAAAGAACTGATCGAAGCCGAAACCGTCGGGCTGATCGAGTTTGTGCAGCCGCAATACGGGCTTGAATCCGTAGGAGGCATGGCGAAAGCGAAAGAGTACCTGCGTTCGATTTCAGAAGCCGTGCGCGCGGGCAACACCGAAGAAGCGCCGATGGGCATTCTGATTTCAGGGCCAGTAGGCACAGGCAAAACATTTCTTGCCATGTGCTTTGCGCACGATTGCGGAATGAATGTCATCGCGTTCAAGAATTTTCGCGAACGATGGGTCGGCTCAAGCGAAGCGAATCTGGAAAAGATCCTGAACCTGCTTCAAACGCTTGCGCCGATAGTCGTGCTCGTAGATGAAGCAGACGCGACGCTCGGCTCGCGCGAATCGGGAGGCGATTCGGGCGTTGACGCGCGCATATTCTCGAAGCTGGCGGCGGCGATGGGCGACACAAGAAATCGCGGGCGGATACTGTGGATACTGATGACGAGCAGGCCCGATTTGCTGCCGATTGACTTGAAGCGTCAGGGCCGCGCCGAAGAACACATATCACTTTTTTATCCCGACTCTGAAGCAGACCGGCAGGCGGTCGTCGAAGCGATGGTCGGCAAAAACGAGATCGCGCACGAAGTCGAAGACTGGTCGCCGGTAACGAAAAACAAGTTGACGCTTTCGGGCGCAGACATCGAATCAATGTTGATTCGCGCCCGCCGCGTCGCCCGGCTGGCAGGCCGTCAGGCTGTCACTCAACAAGACATCGAGCAGGTGGCTAACGAATTCAGCCCCGCGCGCGACGAGATGGCTGTTGAGTATCAAATACTGGTTGCGGCGCGCGAAGCGACCTCGAAAGATATGATCCCTGAGCAGTACCGTCATATGTCGCCCACAGAACTGAGCCAGCGCATCGAAGCGTTGCGCTCGTTTATCCGGTAGAGGCCGTATGAGTGACACCAACGACGAAAACCTCATCGAAGAATTAGCTAACAGCATCACGCACGGCATAGGGTTGGCGTTGAGTCTGATCGGTTTTTTCGTCTTGCTGGTGCTTTCGATTTTGCGCGGCGGAGCGTGGCACATCGCGGGGTGCACATCTTCGGCCTGACGCTCATTTTCGCTTACGCGGCTTCCACCTTGTATCACAGTTTTCGCAAACCGCATCTGAAACACGCGCTCAAGATTCTAGATCACTCTGCGATTTATTTGCTGATCGCGGGAACCTACACGCCTTTCACACTGGTCAACCTTCGAGGCTTCTGGGGATGGACGCTGTTCGGGATGGTCTGGACGCTATCCATTGTTGGAATCGTCTTCAAGTTCTTTCTCGTTGACAGGTTCAAAGTAATCTCGACTCTGATTTACGTGCTGATGGGATGGATCGTTGTGATCGCCATCAAGCCTCTGTTTGCTGCCGTTCCCATGGCAGGAATAGTGTGGTTGGTTGCGGGCGGACTGTTTTATACGGTCGGCGTAGTCTTCTTCGCGTGCAACAGGATTCCTTACAATCACGCCGTCTGGCATGTGTTCGTCCTTGCAGGCAGTATCTGTCATTACTTCGCAGTGTTGTTTTACGTTCTGCCCGCAAATGCGTCTTAGAGCCTTTCGTTATTGCAAATGCTGACGCTTTCAATCCTGCATGAAGAGTTTGCGATTTGTCGGCTGGATGCCGATTCGCCCGTTCCGAGTTGGGCGCTTGCGGGCGCTCTTTCATCAATCACGCGCACGGCGGACGAGCTTTCGATTGTGTGCGCTCAAAAGCAACCGCCGGAAGAGACGCGGTGCGATAGAAACTGGCGATGTTTTAAAGTTCATGGCCCGCTGGATTTTTCGTTGACAGGCGTAATGGCTTCACTCGTCAAGCCGTTGGCCGAAGCTCGTATCAGCATCTTCGCATTCTCGACTTTCGACACTGATTACCTGATGGTGAAAGAGAGCAATCTCGAAAAAGCCATTCGCGCGTTAACAGATGCCGGACACGAAATTCGCAGATGAGGCAAAAAATGAAGAGTCTATTCAATAATGATGATCGCTTGAATCTGGCTGAACGACTTGATGGTTTGACCGAGGAAAGCAAGCCTCAGTGGGGCAAGATGAACTGTGAGCAGATGCTCGCTCACGTCGCCGATGGCCTTCGGATGGCGCTTGGAGAATTGCCCGTGCAGTCAAAGGGTGGGCCGCTACGGTTCAGACCTCTTCGCCACGCAATCATCTATTGGTTTCCGTTTCCGAAAGGCGCACCGACCGCGCCCGAACTGCTGGAGCGGAACGCAGAAGACTGCACGTGTGAAGTGATAGACATCAAAAGTTTGTTGGAGCGATTCGCAGCGCGCGACGAGATACAAGAGTGGCCTGAGCACCCGGCCTTTGGTCAGCTCAGCAGAAAAGACTGGGGCGTCCTGAGCTATAAACACATAGATCACCACTTGCGACAATTCGGAGCATAAGCGCAAGTAGAGAAGGATTCACCGCAGAGGCGCGGAGGACGCAGAGGGGGCGCAGAGTGATAATAGTTTTTCTCTGCGTAATCTCTGCGTCCTCCGCGCCTCTGCGGTGAATCCTTCTCTCTACTTTGCAGGAGCTACGTATTCAGACAAATAGCGCATGAGCTTGTCGCGATTCTTTGCGCGGTATGCTGCATAATCTTCTCTGCGTGCCCTCTGCATCCTCTGCGGTTAATTGACCTTCAAACCCGGAAAACTCATTTTCAGGTTATACCAATTCCTTCGCGCGGCGTTGCAGGTCGTAAAGCTTTGTAAGCGCTTCGACCGGACTCAATTCATTAATATCCAGGCTCAACAATCCTTCAAGCAAAGCCTTGTGTTCAGAAGTTCTGTGTTCAGGCGCAAGCGCGTCCGACTTTTGCTTATTGACGTTCGCCTCTCGGCTGTTCGAGTTGTCATAATCATTCAATAATTCATTCGCGCGGCGCAAGACAGGCTTTGGCAGTCCGGCAATCTGCGCGACGTAAATGCCGAAACTTTTTTCTGCTCGGCCCGCCTCGACCTTGTGAAGATATTGCACTTTGCCATTGCGTTCGCGCACAGCAACGTGAAAATTGTGTACTCGCGGCAGGTAATCGGCGCAGTCGGTCAACTCGTGATAGTGCGTCGCAAATAATGTCTTCGCATTTACGCGCGGCTGATTGTGCAAATATTCGATCACCGCGCGAGCAATCGAAAGCCCATCGGCAGTCGAAGTGCCGCGCCCTATCTCATCAAGCAAGACAAGACTGCGCGGCGTCGCATGATGCAGGATGTGCGCGGTCTCGATCATCTCGATCATAAAACTCGAATGGCCGCGCAACGTGTAATCGTTCAATCCGATTCGCGTGAAGATGCGATCAATTATCGCGACGCGCGCAGACTGTGCGGGGACGAAACTGCCTATCTGAGCGAGCAGACACACGAGCGCGACCTGACGCAAGTAAACAGATTTGCCTGCCATGTTCGGCGCGGTCAACAACATGATTTGCGTGTCGCTGTTTGAAAGATGAATGTCGTTAGGAACAAACTTGCGGCGTTCGAGCATCTGCTCGATCATCGGGTGGCGACCTTGCGTTATCACTATCTCGTCATCTTCTGTCAATTCAGGCCGCACGTAGCCGAATCGCGCCGCCAGTTCGGCGAGCGCAGAGTAAAGATCAATTTGCCCAAGCGCCGCGCCCACACGACTGATTCTTTCGTGATGGCGACTGATCTCGTCCAAGACCTGGCGATAAAGATTAGTCTCAAGCTCAAGTATTCGCTCGCGTGCGTTAGCGATTAACGATTCGTGTTCTTTCAATTCAAGCGTGAAGAATCGTTCGGCGTTCGTCAGCGTCTGTTTGCGGACGTAATCGGCGGGCACAAGTCGCAGGTTCGGTTTAGAGACTTCGATGTAGTAGCCGAACACTTTGTTATAACCGACCTTCAACGAGCGAATGCCCGTGCGCGCACGCTCGCGTTTCTCAAAGTCCGCCAGAAAGGTTCGGCCTCCTCCGAGAATCGCCCTCAGTTCATCAAGCTCAGGCGAGAACCCTGTGCGAATGATTCCGCCGCGCTCGAAGTCCGACGGCGGGCGATCAGAGATTGCGCGTTCGATGAAAGAGATCAAATCATCGCAGCTTTCAAGCTGATCGTAGAAATCTTTCGGCGCTCGCTCTTTTTCAAGCAGCGAGCGAACCTGCCCGACGTGCTTCAAGCTGTGGCCGAGCGTCAGCGCTTCATAGGGAACGGCGAGGCGGCGGCGAATGCGGCCAAGCAACCTCTCAACATCCAACACATTTTCAAGCAACACTCGCGCGCTCTCTCGCGCCTCTTCGTGCTTGTGAAACCATTCGACCGAATCCTGCCGCGCGCGGAGTTCTTTTATTTCGAGCAGCGGGTGGCGCAGCCATCGCCTGAGCAATCTTCCGCCCATCGGAGTTGCCGTCAAATCAATCGTCGCAACGAGCGACCCCGTTGGCGCGCCGCCTGTGAAATCCCACCCTTGAAAAATTTCGAGGTTGCGCATCGTCTGCGGATCAAGCTGCATGAAATTAGTCGCGCAATAGCTTTGCAGATGAATTAGATTAGCAAGCGCGTCCGGCTGTGTGTCGCGCAGGTAAGCTATAATCGCGCCTGCTGCTCTGATGGCAAGCGGCTGGCTTTCCGCGCCGTAAGCCGCAAGCGACGCGACTTCAAAATGTTCGAGCAATGCGCGACGCGCTTCGCTCAGTTTCGTTTGCTCTTCGTTCGAGCCGAGTCATCGCGCGCACTTCGATGGTTGGTGGTTCAAGGTCGCGCGAAACCAGGAGTTCAGCGGGCGCGATTCGTTCAAGCTCTGCGATGGCGTGAGCGCGGTCGAGTTCAGTCATTCGGAACTCGCCCGTTGAAACATCAGCATAGGCAAGCCCCGCCGAGCGGTCATCAATAACGAAGCTCGCCAGATAATTATTCGCTCGTCGTTCAAGTAAGCCCGGTTCAACCACAGTGCCGGGCGTGATGATGCGAACGACTTCGCGTTCGACAAGCCCTTTGCCCGGCGGGGTGACCTGATCGCACACGGCGACTTTGTAGCCGCGATTGATGAGCTTGGCCAGATGGCTTTCAAGCGAACGAACAGGCACGCCCGCCAGCGGGTGCGCGTTTCCTTTGCCGAACCATTTTCGAGTGAGCACTATTCCAAGCTCGCGCGCTATGGTTTGCGCGTCTTCATCAAACGTCTCGTAGAAATCGCCGATCTGAAAAAGCAGAATCATGCCCGGATAGCGGCGTTTGATCTCAAGGTATTGTTGGCGAAGCGGCGTGGACATAACTAACGGTTTTTGCTCCTACTCTTTTCTGGGGTCAAGTTTTTTTGTAGCTGCGAGAGATCAATAGCCACAGCGCGCTCAACAGGAAAAACAGGACTAGCCAGATAATCAAACGATTCACTATCATGGTTCCAATATCAGGATAAAACAGCCCGCCTCCGACCTCGCGCGCGCCTTGAAACTGTTGAAGCCAGCTAGTGCCCACCTCTGCAGTCAGAGCGATGAGACAGAAAGCTAAAAAATTATTTTTCATATCTGGCCTCCTTGCGAAGTTCAATCGCGAGCGATTATCTTCTCAAGCAATTCTCTTTGCGACCTGAGCGTTTCATACAACCGTTCCAGTTCGCCTATGCCGATCACCGTTATCGCGTCCCAGATTTCGTGAAACGAGCCGGTCAAGCGACGGCCTGCGAATCGCGCGGAGCGTTCGTCTGCTATCACAAGAAACGGGCGCGAGCGTTGCGCGTCGTAAGCGTGCTTGAGCCGTGTGAGCGCGCTGTCTACGCTGCCCGCGACCTGCACTTCAAAGACGTGACTGAGTCGCGGAGACGTGGGGCTGTCGCGCCAGACTACATCGTAATAGTCGAACTCCGTTTCGGCGTGGCGGCCAAGCATAAGACCTATTTCGACCAGCATCGCTTGCGCGTCTTTGTGCGATATGACGCGCGGCGCGCACAGGGTTGTTTCCGCAGGCGCGAGCCGCATGGCTTCGGCTTCAACGCGGCGGCGGCCTTTTGCCGTGATCGTCCATCGAGTGCGTTCGCGTCGAAGCTCGCCCTGTTCTTCCAACTGGCGGCCCGCGCGTTGGATTACTCTATGCCATGCGCTTCGATTCGTCGGGGTTCGCAGGTCCAAATCTTCCGACGTGAGTTGAGGGAAATAGCGAACCAGTCGCTCGTAGAGATAACGCAATCCGTCGCTGCCGCCTGTGGCTTCGAGTTCTTGCAGTATAGGGAGTTCGACCCGCGCAGATTCAGGAAAGGCCATTGCTTTTGTCGTGGAAAATAAATATTCGTTCGCGTGAATTGTAGATTACCGTCGCAAGGCTTGGCAAATGGCCCACGAAATCATCTGATTAACACAGCCGCGTAACAGAACCATCTAAACACATAGCCGCGTTAGCGGCTGAATGAGTTTAGCCGTGTACTTTAGTGCACGTGTTCGGTGATAGATGAGCAACCACGTCGCGTCAGCGACGGTTGACCCAGAATTCAATCGTCGCTGACGCGACGAAACCGGATTGGCTATGATAATTCCGTGCACTAAAGTACACGGCTAAACTCATTCAGCCGCTAACGCGGCATAGCAAATTGTGTAGATACAATTGTTTTCCGGTCTTTGCAAACTCATTCCCAGCTTCCCTTCTTGCTGCTTTCTATAAGTGCTTCGATGACTTTCATATTCGCGACAGCGTCTTCAAGCGGTGTCGGAACGGCAGTATCGTTGAGCACGGCTTGCGAAAACAAATCGCCTTGAATCGTGTACTGATCGCAAATTTCTAAAACAATCTCTTCGACCGTATCGCCCGATTGATGCCACATCCGGCACGGGCGATCAGGCGGCGCGTTGAAAGGGATTTCGATTTCCACTCGCCCTTCTGTGCCAAAAATGTTGACGCGCTGATACGGCACAAGCTGCGTCGAACAGGTGAAAGTCGAAGTCCCCATGCCGAAATCCATAATCCCCGAAGCAAATCGGTCAACCCCAAATTCCGTGTCGTATTCGACTACGGCGAAGACTCGCCGAGGCTCGGCTCCAAAGATGAACCGCGACAGCGAAATCGAATAACAACCGATGTCCATCAAAGAGCCGCCGCCGATTTCAGACTGATTGCGAATGTTGTTCGGGTCTCTGTTGTAGTAAGAGAAGAACGATTGAATCGTCCGCAACTCTCCGACACGGCCTTCGTCAACCAGTCGCTTTGCGCGTTGCCATTGCGGGTGATGGCGATACATAAACGCTTCCATCACCTTCAAACGCGGGTGCTTTTTTTCTGCTTCAAGCAATCGCTCGCCTTCGCGGGAAGTCAAACCTATCGGCTTTTCGCACAATACATGTTTGCCTGCTTCTATCGCTTTGATTGACCACTCGACGTGCAAATGGTTAGGCAGCGGGTTGTAGACGGCATCAATTTCAGGGTCAGCCAACAACTCTTCATAAGAGCCGTAGGCTTTCGCTATGCCTAGTTTTTCAGCAATCGTTCGCGCATTTTCAGAACTGCGCGAAGCGATGCCGGTAATCAAACAGTGCTGGCTCAGTTGCATCGCGGGAATGACTTTTTCAACGGCTATCTTCGCCGTGCTCAACACACCCCATCTGACTTTGCTCATTTAGATTTCACCCGTCGTTCAAGCGAACAGCTTCATAATCGGATCGCCGCCGAAGTTGGTCAACCGTTGTTCACGCCCGCCGTAGTAATAAGACAGCTTGCGATGATCCAGTCCGAGCGCGCGCAGAATAGTCGCGTGCAGGTCGTAGATCGAATACGGCTCTTCGACAGCTTTGTAGCCGAATTCATCGGTCGCGCCGACGACCTGCCCGCCTTTGATGCCGCCACCCGCAAGCCACATCGTAAAACCGTGCGGGTTGTGATCGCGCCCGATTGCCGATTGCGAAATCGGCATGCGCCCGAACTCGCCGCCCCAGATCACAAGCGTAGAATCGAGCAGGCCGCGCGCTTTCAGGTCTTTCAACAATCCCGCAATCGGCATATCGGTTTCGGCGCAATGCAGTCGATGATTTTCATCCAATCCGTAATGCGCGTCCCATGATTCCTGCTGATGTCCGCCGCCGCTGTAAAGCTGTATGAAACGGACGCCGCGCTCGACCAGCCGCCGCGCCGTCAAACATTGACGCCCGAAATAATCAGTAGTCTTTTCGCCGATGCCATAAAGCTTCTTTGTCGCGTCCGATCTCTTTAGACAAATCTACGGCTTCGGGCGCGTGCGTCTGCATCTGAAAAGCGAGTTCGTAAGAAGCGATGCGCGCATCAAGATCGGAATTGCCGGGATGAGTTTCTCTGTGTTCGCGATTGAGCTTTTGAATGAAATTAACTTCTTCGCGTTGCAGGTGCGGGTCAACCCATTTCGGCGGGTTGAGATCAACTATAGGCGTGCTGCCAGAGCGGAACGACGTGCCTTGATACGCCGCAGGCATAAAGCCTGAACTCCAGTTCGGAGCGCCGCCGATCGGGCCGCCGCGCCAGTCGTACATCACGATGTAAGCCGGAAGATTTTCGTTGAAGCTGCCCAGTCCATACGTCACCCACGAGCCCAGGCTGGGATTGCCCGGTCGCATGTTGCCGCTGTTCATTGTGAAGATCGCGGGCGAATGATTATTGCTCGTCGTGTAGAGCGAGCGCATCACGCAAAGATCATCTATGCAACTGGCGACTTGCGGAAAGAGTTCGGAAGCCTCGATGCCCGATTGCCCATACGGTTTGAACTTGTACGGGCTTGCCATCAGATTGCCGGGGTTGCCGAAGAAGACCTCTATCTTGCCTTTGCCGCTCATAGGCTTGCCGTGATGCCGCGCGAGTTCCGGCTTCGGGTCGAACAGATCAACGTGACTAGGCCCGCCGTAGCAGAACAGGAATATCACCGATTTCGCTTTCGCTTCAAAATGCGGTTTTTTAGGAGCGAGCGGGTTCGACAGTTTTTTATCTTCGAGTTCAGCGGCCAACAACCCATCGCGGTCGAGCAGATGAGCGAGCGCCAATCCTGAAAACCCTGCGCCCGCGCGGAAGATCAATTCGCGCCGCGACATCTTTGACGACAAAACTGGTAGTTGTTTTTTTTCAGGCATTATTGAATTCCTTGCTCAATCTACATAAAGAAACTCGTTGAGGTTGATGAGCGCGTGGCAGAAATCTCTGAGCGCGGCTCCATCCGGCTTTTCGTTTTTGCGTTGGGCGTAACCGGCAGATTGCGACTTGATAAACTCTAAAGACCACTGCATCTCTTTCGCATCCGGGCGACGGCTCAAGGCAATTTGAAACGCGCGTGTGATTTGAGCCTTCAGGTTCGCGCTCGTCTCGCGCCTGATGCGCTCGGCGAAATAGCCTGACTGCTCCAATACAAATTCATTGTTCAACAAAGCAAGCGCCTGCGGTGAAACGGTTGATACGCTGCGCACTGGCGCAGACACGGTCGTCACAGGGCAATCGAAGACTTCAATCAACGGAACAAGCACCGAACGCTTCACGAAGATGTAGACGCTGCGCCGCCACTCGTCCGCTCCTTCTTTCACGTCGAGAGGCCAGCGCGGCCTTGAGCCTGTAGAAATCACGGACGAATCAATGCGCGGATAGATTCCCGGCCCGCCCATCTTCCGGTTCAACTTTCCGCTCACTGCCAGAATGCTATCGCGCAGGATTTCCGCTTCGAGCCGGTGCGGATTCATTCGCCATAGCAAGCGATTTTCCTGGTCCTTCGCCGCCGCCCGTTCATCGAATCGGCTCGATTGCTGGTAAGTATTCGAAGTCAGAATCAAGCGATGCATCGCCTTCCAACTCCATCCGCGCTCTTTGAACTGGGTCGCCAGCCAATCAAGCAATTCAGGATGGCTGGGACGGTCGCCGGTCGCGCCGAAATCGCTCGGCGTGCGAGATAGGCCTTTGCCAAAGTGATATTGCCAGATGCGATTGACCGCTACGCGCGCCGTCAGCGGATTCGCCGCGCTCGCAATCCAATCGGCCAACTGTTTGCGGCCATCGCGCGGATCAATATCCGCGCCGCCTGCCAGCACGCTTGGGAAACCGGGATGAACCTCTTCGCCTTTCTGCTGGTAATCGCCGCGTTTGAGCAGATAGCTTTTCATAAGCCAGCGTCTATCCGTGATGCCCATCACCGCAGGCAATTGCTTGGGCCGAGTCTTATTGATCTCATTGATTTGCTCGCTGACGGCGTTTCGCGCCCGCCTCTCTTCGGTCGAAAGCAGCGCGTCAATCTCTTCGGGCTGAAGCTGAACATCTTTGGCAAAACGTCGGGCAAGCTGTCCGCGAAACTCTTCTACGTTTTGACCTTCAAGAGCGCCTGCCCGCTGGGCCAGCTTTACATGGAACTCAACTTTTTCGGCAAGCAGTTTGTCGCGGTGCGGTTTTTCGATGTCGGCAATTTTCTGGCGATAAGGTTTTAGTTGTTCGTCAATCGCTTTTCTTTTGGCTTTGAATTCCGCTTCTTCTTCGGCGCTGGCTAACGCGCGATCTGTTTTCTGGAATTGGAAAAAGATCGCCTGCATTCGGTAATAATCTTTCTGCGGAATCGGGTCGTATTTATGATCGTGACAGCGGGCGCAACCTACTGTGAGGCCTAAGAACACGGACGAAGTCGTCGTCACCATGTCATCGAGTTCATCCATGCGCGTCTCTTCGTTGTCGGCGTTGTCGACCGTCGGCCCGTTGCGGCAGAAGCCTGTCGGAATCAATGCGTCTGTATCTGCCGGGTTGAACTGATCGTTAGCAAGTTGTTCGCGGATGAACTGATCGTATGGTTTATCTTCGTTGAAAGCTCGGATGACCCAATCGCGATAGCGCCAGGCGTGCGGGCGGTCATAGTCGAATTCATAGCCGCCGCTGTCTGCATAACGAGCCAGGTCTAGCCAGTGTCGGCCCCATCGTTCGCCGTAGTGCGGCGAAGCAAGAAGCCGCTCAATCACCTGCTTGTAAGCCGCATCCGAAGGGTTGCGAACAAATTCATTCACCTCTTTCGGCGTCGGTGGTATGCCCGTCAGATCGAGATAGACGCGACGAATCAGCACATGCGGCAAAGCTTTTGGCGCAGGCGCGAGACCTTCTTTTTCGAGGCGACCCAGAATGAAAGCGTCAATCTCGTTGCGAATCCACGAACGATTTTTGACCGCAGGAACAGTTTCCCGCAAGGGTTTTAGAAACGACCAGAACCCGCGATCTTTGTCTGTGATCGAATAACCCGGAGCGCGAACCGGAGCGCCCGTTTCTGCTGTCACTGCGATTGTGTTCGGAGGGAGTTTGCGAATCCACTCAGCGATAATAGCGATGTCCGAATCATTGAGTTTGTCCATGCCCATAGGCATTTTCGGGTCTTCTGCATGAGTAATCAGCTTGAAAAGCAGGCTGCGCTCGGGATGGCCGGGAACGATAATTTTCCCGCGTGCGCCGCCTCTGAGAACGGCTTCCAGGCTGCGAAGATCAAGCCCTGAGCGTTGCATATTACTGCCGTGACAAGAGATGCAATTCGCTTCAAAGATGGGCGCGATCTTTTCTTTGAAGTCATCGGCAGCGCCCGCTGTCTGAAATGCCAGGAGGCAGGCAACTCCGATAACGCATACGGTCATTTGAATTCTTCTCAGCCAAAGTTGTCGAGAGTTTGTTTTTCCCATGTTGAATCGCAACTTGTAATTTACGAGAAATGCCATGTAGTTACTACAGCGCCGAATTCAAGTCAAGCAGGATGAGTATTGCGCTCTGCACAAGAATTCCATTTTGTTAGATATAATACCGCCAGCGAATCGAATTAGTAATATTGCTCAGAGCTTATTTTGAAATAATCGCGCAATTCAATATGCTCGCAGCTATTGAATTGCGACCTTTTAATACACGGGGATTTTCAAAACCTATTCGCGGTAGTGTTGAGAAATCTATAGTTTGGACTTGATTTCTGGCCTTTCGCTGTGGATACTTGAGCGTGTTTTAGCGAGCTATACATCAGTTGGGTTGAATCAAATTCCAGGTTTAAGTATTAAAAGTTGAGAGCGCGTTTGTGTTCTTGATTGCGGACGCGGCGGGATTGAATTTGATCAGGAAGGAGCCGCTGATTGCAGTGGCAAACAGGAGACAGATGACTAAGGCAGAGCTTGTTGAGGAAGTAGCTCGCGCGGCTGAATTGAATAAGCGCGATGCTGAAGTGATAGTTGAAACGGTTTTTGACTCGATAATCTCCGCGTTGCACAAAGGTGAGAAAGTCGAGCTGCGCGGCTTCGGCAGTTTTCGCACGCGCGAACGCGGCCCGCGACGCGGGCGCAATCCCAAGACGGGCGAGCCGGTTGATGTTCCGGCCAAGCGCGTGCCGTACTTCAAGCCCGGCAAAGAACTTAAGGAGTTCTTTACCGAAAGCCCCGAAGACGGAGGCGAAGCGACTACAGAGACAGCCGAGCCTATCTCTCCTCCGACGGGTGAGCCGTTAGGCGAGCCACAGCACACCGAAGCCGCTGCAAGCGAAAGCGGCTCGGCGGGCGGCTCAACAGCGGAAACAGGCGGCTCAACGGCAGAAACAGGCGGCGCGACTTCTGAAGCTTCCGGCAGCGGTGACTCAAAATCTGGTTCGGCTGATTAGGCAACCGGCAGATTGTTATTAAAGGTCAATGGCCCTCTGGCAATACCTCACCTGGAATTGATTGCGGTCTGTGCGCGCGTCGGGCAACTACAGGTATATCCTGATCCGCGCGCGGATTCGGTTTTGAATTAATGACTTCATGAGCAATGAGAATTTCAACTCCCGGAACGGGAAAGATCGGCGCAAAGGCGAAGACCGACGTAAAAGTGAGCGACGCGATTCAGAACGCGACGCTAAGTCAGGTGTCCTGACGACCCGCACAAGCGAACGCCGTCGTCAAAAACGCCGATCAGAAGACCAGGAGAAGATAAAGACAAAAAAGAAAGATTAGCTCAGTAACGCGGCTCGAAATGTGTCGTAGTTCATTCCAGCAGTTTGAAACCTACAATTAACCCACTCAACAAAAGACCGGCAGGCATTCAGCCTTTTGCCCGGCAACCTGAAAATGACAAATAGAAAGAGTTCGCATTGCCTGCGCTCGGAAGCGCAGGTCAGAGATGTGTTACGCGAAAACCTTCGACCAATCGAATCAGACAAAGAAAAAAGCAAGAGGCGATGGTTTTCCTCATCAGTCACTTATTTGATGTCTGCACACTTATCCCTTGATCCGACCTGGCCGGGCTTAGAGGTATGGCTCGACAACATTGAATTCTCATCAAGAATAGTCGAGCGTCCTTGTAATTCCAGCTTTAAGCAAAGCGTTGAGTGATCCTGATCTGGATGTTTGCGCAAGGGCGGCTCAAGCTCTCGCTGAAATCGGTTCGGAATCCAGTCCGGTTTTGATTGCTGCTCTTAAAGATGCCGACCCGTTCACAGTGAAGTGGGCGGCTAATGCTCTTGGAGAAATCGGCGCAAAGGCCAAACAAGCTATTCCATCATTGACCGAGGCATTGAATCACGAAGATATGGAAGTGCGAGAGATGGCCGCTATAGCCTTGCAGCAAATCACTTAATAATAAGACGCCTATTCACCGCAGAGGCGCAGAGAACGCAGAGGATGCGCAGAGGTTAAGGCAGTAGCCCGCGCGTAAGCAAGGGCGAAAGGCTTACGCCCTCCCTGACGGTCGGGCTACCGCCATTCCTCTGCGCCTCTGCGGTGAACTCTATATGTGTAATTTACTTTTTCAATAGTCCGTTCTTCACCAGAAACGCCGCAAGCGCGTCATTAAACTCCGCAGGCTTCTCCATCATCAAGAAGTGGCTCACGCCCTCCCACATCTGATAGTCGAGATTAGAAGCGAGACTGCGAAAGAATTGTTCATTATCCGGCGGCCAGAACGGCGACTTCGCCAGTATCGCGAGTACAGGAACGTTGATCTTATCCGGCGTAAATATGGCTTCGTCCATCATGCCTTCCATCGCGCTGACTGCTACGTTCTGAGGAGTCGCGAGCATAGAGTCTTTGATTTGCTGGCGAAGCTCGGCAGACTTTACAGGCCCCAGCATGCCATCAACCATACGGCCCGCCGCCTCTTTATAGTTCGGCCCGCGAAGCGGCGCGAGTAATGGTTCCATCTGCTCTTTCTTGCCAAATGGTCGCAGCCCGCCGTCAACGATTACAAGCGCGAGAGTCTTCTGAGGGTACTTGCGATAAAACTGCCGGATAACGGGCGTGCCCATGCTGTGGCCTACGAGGACGGCTTTTTCTACTTTCGCATCGCGCATCACTGCATCAACCGCGCGAGCGAACAGATCCATCGTGTAATCCACCTTCGGCTTATCGCTTTGTCCGTGACCCGGAAGGTCAATCGCAATGACTCGCGTCTTATCGGCAAAAGCAGGAACCTGCGAACGCCAGAAATCCATGTTGCAAGTCCAGCCGTGAACAAAGATCAGCGCGCGATCACCTTTGCCCAGACTCTTGTAATGCACGCGCGAGCCATCGAGCGTCGCGTAATGCGACTGGGCTTCGCTCAATGATTTTTGCGACTGGTCGGCTCGCACGTTAGTCACGCTCGCAGCAATAAAAAACAGAGCCATTGCCAGAGCATCAATCAATGCGATTTTCAGCTTCTGCTTCATAGCGTCTAAGCCTCCTTTGAATAGTTCTGTCGGTAAAAGAAAAAGAAGCTCCGTAGGAGCGACCTGTCTATAGTATCTATGGGATAAAATGTTATGTAGCTCCATAGGAGCGACCTATAAATCATGAGGTCGCTCCTATGGAGCTACGAATCAATTGCTCAACTATTGCTATAGACAGGTCGTCCCTAACGGGACTTCTCAAACAACTTCTTAAGCAATCAACTGATTGATGCTTTAGGTTCCTGCTTCCCAGGTGTTCATATACTCGATCATATCGGGAGTAAGCGTGTCTATATTGACACCCATCGCTGCCAGCTTGATCGAAGCGATCTCCGTATCAACCTCTTCGGGCAGCAGGTGCAGGCCGGGCGCAAGCGTCCCTTTATTCTTAACAAGGTATTCGCACGACAGCGCCTGGTTGGCAAAGCTCATATCCATCACCGACGCCGGGTGGCCTTCGGCAGCCGCGAGATTGATCAATCGCCCTTCGCCAAGCACGATGACGCGATTGCCTGACTTCTTCAATTTGTACTCTTCGACGAACGGGCGCAGTTGCTCAACCGCCTCGCTCATTTCGCCGAGCGCGACCAGATTCAACTCCACGTCGAAGTGGCCTGAATTCGCCACGATTGCCCCGTCGTGCATCTTCTCGAAGTGATGCGCGTCAATGACGTGATGATTTCCTGTGACCGTGATGAAGATGTCGCCGATTGGGGCGGCTTCTTCCATAGGCATCACGCGGAAGCCGTCCATCACCGCTTCGATTGCGCGAATCGGATTGACTTCGCATACGATGATGTTGGCTCCCATCCCGCGCCCGCGCATCGCAACGCCTTTGCCGCACCATCCGTAGCCGACGACTACAAGCGCGCGGCCCGCAAGCAAAATGTTCGTCGCGCGAATTACGCCATCAAGCGTAGACTGGCCCGTGCCATAACGATTATCAAAGAAGTGCTTGGTCTGAGCATCGTTTACTGCAATAGCGGGCCAGGTCATTCGCCCGCTCTTTTCCAGCGCGCGCAACCGAACGAGTCCCGTCGTCGTCTCTTCGGTCGAGCCGACAAGCGTGTCCATCAACTCAGGATATTCCCTGACCATCGTTGCCACCACGTCCGAGCCATCATCAACTATCAGGTGCGGCTTCGTATCGAGAGCCATCTTCACGTGCGCGCGATAGGTATCGGTTGACTCGCCTTTGATTGCGAAGACAGGAATGCCGTATTCGACTACCAGCGCGGCGGCTACGTCATCTTGAGTCGATAGCGGATTCGACGCGATCAGCACTGCGTCAGCGCCCGCGGCTTTGATAGCGCGAGCGAGGTTTGCCGTCTCAGTAGTGATATGGCAGCAGGCGACCATTTTCATTCCTTCGAGCGGGCGCTCGCGCTCGAATCTTTCGCGTATCAAGCGCAGCACAGGCATTTCGCGTTCGGCCCATTCAATGCGCTTGCGCCCGGCGGGAGCCAGGCTCAAATCTTTCACATCGCAGTTCGGTACTTGAGAGCTACTTGTCATTCAGAATTCTCCATAGTAATTGCAAAGGCGGTCGCCCTTACATGAAATTTATAATCCTGCGGCGCGACGAAGAGCTTCCGCTTTGTCCGTGCGTTCCCAGGTGAACTCAGGCTCGCTTCGCCCGAAGTGGCCGTATGCGGCAGTCATCTTGAATATGGGACGGCGCAAATTCAGGCTTTCGATAATGCCGCCGGGCGTGAGCTTGAAGTGATCGCGCACGAGGTCTGAAATCTTGTCTTCGTCAATCTTGCTCGTGCCTTTCGTATCAACCAGCACCGATACAGGCTCGGCCACGCCGATGGCATACGCGAGTTGGACTTCGCAACGATCAGCAAGTCCTGCTGCGACTATGTTCTTTGCGACGTAGCGAGCCATGTAGCTTGCCGACCGATCAACCTTTGTCGGGTCTTTGCCCGAAAACGCGCCGCCGCCGTGCGCGCCTGCGCCGCCGTATGTGTCAACTATGATCTTGCGCCCGGTCAGCCCCGTATCGCCTTGCGGCCCGCCGACTACGAAACGCCCCGTCGGATTGATAAAGAAGTCCGTGTTTGCGTCGAGCATCTCGTCGGGCACAACGGCTTTTATGACGTGCTGTATCACGTCGTCGTGTAGCTGCTCGCTGGAAACCGATTCGGAATGTTGAGAGGAAACAACGACTGTGTTTACGCGAACGGGTTTGTGCTTTTCATATTCTATGGTGACCTGAGATTTCCCATCCGGGCGGAGGTAATCCATCAGCCCTTCTTTGCGAACGTCTGAAAGACGGCGCGTCAGCTTGTGCGCAAGCATGATCGGCATGGGCATAAGCTCAGGCGTTTCGTTGCAGGCATACCCGAACATCATTCCCTGGTCGCCAGCGCCGCCCGTGTCAACGCCCATCGCTATGTCGGGCGATTGAGTATCTATTGCGATAATCACGCCGCAGGTCTCGCAATCGAAACCGTATTTGGCGCGCGTGTAGCCTATCTCTCGGATGGTCCCGCGGACTATCTTAGGAATGTCTACCCAGGCTTCGGTCGTGATTTCGCCTGCGACGACGACCAGCCCTGTCGTCAGAAGCGTTTCGCAAGCCACACGTCCATATGGGTCTTTGCTGATTATTGCATCGAGCACGCCATCAGAAATCTGATCGGCAATCTTGTCAGGGTGTCCTTCGGTGACAGATTCCGATGTGAACAAACGTTTATTAATACTCACTATGTTTCAGCCTCCTATTGGTAATTGACCTGCGGCTGGTCATGCTATAGAGCGAGTCATTGGGGCTCGCCGTAACCGCGAAATCTAGCAGACGGCTTTATGCCAAGTCAAGGTGAGCCGCTGATTCACAGCGCTGTCAGAAGCCTGCGCGCTTGAGCAAATCCTGAAATCGCGGGTCGTTGCGCAGTGAGTCGAATCTCTGCTCAATGCCGAGCAACCCGATAGACAACGAGCGATCTTCCAACTCTTTCTCCAACCACTCAAAGACTTTGTCCTTGTCGCCAAGTCCCGCATAGATGATCGCCATATGAACTGGCGACACATAACGCTCGGTAGAGAGTTGCTGCAATTGTTCGAGCAACTTTATTGCTTCGGCGCGATTGCCTGACACTGCATAGATGTGAGCCAGCACCGCTAAAGCAACAGGGCGATTGCCGGAAAGTCTGGCCGTCTGTTGCAGTTCCGCGATAGCTTCCGCGTACATTCCCTTTTGTTCATAAACCTGCCCCAGTACAAGATGAGCGCGCGGGAAGTTCGGCGCAACTTCAACCACTTTTCGCACTTGCTCGATGGCTTGATCGTAGGCGCGCGCGCGAAAAAGAATCCCGCCGATATTGGTCTTCACAGTGATCGAGAGCGGGTCGAGCTTTTCGGCTTGTTTCATCTCCGACATCGCTTCATCCATGCGCCCCATCGTGATCAATAACAATCCATAAAATGAATGCACAACGTCATAGTTCGGGTTCAATTCGATGGCGCGCTTGAATTCGCGCTCGCTCGCCGCCCAATCGCACTCCGAAGAAAGTATCGTCCCCATTGCCGCGTGCGCTTCGGCAAGCGAGTCATCCAGTTCGACTGCGCGCAGTGCAGCGCGCTTTGCTTGCGGGAAAGTTTCTTTCGGCGACAGCCCGCCGAGCAGAGCTTCTTGAGAGGCAAGCAGGTTAAGCGCATCGGCCAGGCCCGCATACGCCTGCGCGTAATTCGGGTCTATGCTGATGGCCTGCTCAAAAAACTCAATCGCTTTTTTGAAGCTCTCTTCGGTGCGCTTGTTCCAATAATAACGACCGTTCAGATAAAGCTTGTAGGCTTCGGTGTCCTCGGTATAGCGCTTGGCCAACAGTTCTTTTTCTTCGCCGCTCAACCTGACCGTCAATGCCCGCGTCACTTGCTCGCTGATCGAATCCTGCACGCGAAAGATATTTGTGAAGCTCTCGTCAAAAGTTCCCGCCCACAATGATGCGCCATCGCTCGTGCGTACCAGTTGCACAGTGATTCTCATTCGCTCGCCGTCTATTTGTACGCTGCCTTCAATCAGCGCATCCACGCCCATCTCGCGCCCGGCGGCGAGCGGCTCTTGCCCGTAGGCTGAGTATTTCAAGATAGCGCTCGTCGGACGCACGAGCGGCTGCCGGATGTTGCTCAGTTTAGTAATCAATGCATCGGCCATTCCCAGGCCCAGATATTCGTCGCCCGTCTTTGCATTCAAAGATTTGAACGGCAACACGGCGATTGACTTCAACGATGTAACGGACTTGCCCTGCTCGCGCCGAGTCCAGAAATAAGCAATGGCCGCAACCACAATCAGCAAAACAATGACGGCAACAGGTTTCCCCGACACGCTGCGAGGCCTGAGCGTCGCAGGTAAAACGGCGTCGCTTGTTTGCCCCTGACGCTCTACAAGGTATTGGCGGGCAGGCAAGCTGAGCGGCTCTTGCACAATTTCTTGTTCTTGTTCTTCGACGGTGATTCGGGAAATGGTTTCGCGTTGAATTATCAAGTCTGGCTCTTCATCGCCGACCGGATTGACAGCGGCCACAAACTGATAGCCGCGCCCCGGTATCGTCACGATATAACGATTCTGCCCTCCCGTATCACCCAGCGCCTTCCTGAGCGCGGATATAAAAACCGTGAGATTGGCTTCTTCGACAAAGCTGTCGGGCCAGATCATCTGCATCAGTTCATTTCGCTCAAGCACCTTGCCGTTGTTTTCGACCAGCCGAAGCAGCGTCTCGTAAGCGGTCGGCGTCAATCGCACAACATCATCGCCTTGCAGCAGCAAGCGTTTACCCGTATCCAGACGGAAAGGACCGAACTCATAAATACTCTTGCTCATGGCGATCTTTAGAAATCTTTATATCTATTTAGGCCGATCTAAGGGACTATTTTTGCCCATCTGAACGATACTGCGGGCGTCGTTTTGATGGTAAGGCTCAACACTTTTAGACGAGCGATGAGCTTACCACGAGCCCCTGGCTAGATCAATATTTGGCTAAAAATGGAAGCGTCCCTCGCAAGAGCGAGATGCACAAAACACAAAACAATTATGGAGGAAAACATGAACATCACCCGTCGAATCGTAACCGTCATCTTGATGGTCGGACTCGGACTGCTGTCATTGCTTCCGGCGCGCGGCCAGAACTCTAAAAAGCCCGAACCCCGAAACATAGCGATCAATCAACCGGATCGTTTTGCCTGGGAAGTTTTTGTTGACATCAACAAGCCTGCGCGAAATCTTCCGCCGAACTCCGAGAATCAACTGGTGCAGTGGCAAACATGGATATCGGATATCAATATATACGAGCAGCCTTGTTCGACGCCCGTTTGGCCCCAAGTGCCCGAACGCCCACGCCTCAAGCCTTCGGGTTTGATGACAAAAATCATCGAGCAGAATCACTTTGCGTCGGGCGCTTCGCCGTTCAATCCCGCAGAGAGCGAGCAGGTCTTCTTAAACAAGGTCGCGTTTGATTACATAGTCTCGAAGGGACTATGGTATTCAGAGGGCGTTCTGGAACACGCCATCCAGGGTGACATAGATTTCCCTCAAGACTCCATCATCGTAAAGACAAACTGGAAATGTATTTCAGAAGCAGAGAAGTCTGTTTATCACTGGCAATGGATGGATGCCAGCAGTTCCGCCTCTGCCAACAAGTGCACGATCAAAGGGCCTCAAGGGAATCAAAAAACCTTGATGGGCTTGAACGCTTTTCACGTCATCAGCAAAGTATTGCCCGATTGGCTCTGGTCTACCTTTGAACACGTAGACAATTCCGGTCGTTGTGACGCGATTGGCTGCAAAGACACCTTCGGCGTTGATCCGGGCTATGTCGAACCTCATCGCCAGCCCAACCTGAAATACGAACCCGGCTCGCTCACACCGGAACTCAAAGCGATGTTCGACGCGGCGGGGCTGAACAAAATCTGGCAAAACTATCGCCTCAAAGGTACGCAAGTAAACTTCACGGACAATATGGGAAGGCCGATTCTGCTCGGTAATTCGGTGCTGGAACCAAACTTTGAAGCGACATCATCGTGTATGACTTGCCACACGCGCGCAACCGTCAGCAACAACACAACAGTCAGCAGCCAGACAGGCAAGTCAACAGGTCTTGCGGTGTTGGCGAGCATGACGCCGCTACAGGGCCATGTAGGAACGCCTGATCCCGCGTGGTTTCAAACCGCGCAATCATCTCGGCCAGTTCGCGCAGCCGACATCGTATGGCGAACGGATTTCCTGTGGGAGTTGACCGGAGCTAAATCGAGAAAAGATTGCGGCTCAACTTCAAGCAATTGAGTATAGAGAACAGTACCGCGAGCGGGTAGAGTAGTGAGTCTGCCCGCTCGCGGTATGTTTGGAGGCTATGTGACAAAAAAGAAAAGAACTGAAATCACCATCGCCACGCGCGAAGCGACAATCATTCGCCGGACTAAACCCATCATTCGTCGGTGGTGCGCCGAGTGCGCCGCCGAAGTCCGCATGGCTACGCCGGACAAAGCAGCGGCAATCAGCAGCGTCACCCCGCGCGCGATCTATCGCCGCGTCGAAAACTCAGAAATTCATTTCGTCGAAACTGACGACGGTCATTTGCTGATTTGCCTCAACAGCCTATGATCCCGAAATGTCCTGTATTGGTTGAACCCTGTTTCGTCACGGCGTTATGATTGAATCATCAATTCAACGGGGAGGTCGAACGTTGCCCGGTTCAATCGTCTTCGCAGGCATAGCGCCACACCCGCCGTTGCTCGTTCCCGAAGTGGGACGCGCACGCATCGAACGAGTAGCAGCTTCGCAAAGCGCCTTGCGCGAATTCTCGCAGCGATTGATTGATACGCAGCCCGAAACAGTCGTCGTCATATCTCCGCATTCGCCTTTCGACCCGCATACGTTTACGGCTCGCGCAACGGATGAACTCAGAGGCGATTTCCGAGAGTTCCAAGCGCCGGATGTCAAACTGGTATTCAAAAATGACCTTGAGATGATCGAAGCCATCGAGCGGGCGGCAGGCGACGAAGGCGTCGCGTTCAGCAAACTTGCGCGTGATTACCCGCTCGATCACGGCGCGCTGGTTCCGCTCTACTACCTTCACGAAGCCGGATGGGCGGGGCCTATAGTCGTGATCGGCTTCACGATTCAATCGAATGAAACGCATCTCGCGTTCGGACGGGCAATCGCGCGTGCCGCCAGTTCGCTCAATCGCCGCACGGCTGTTGTAGCGAGCGGCGACCTGAGCCATCGTTTGATAGTAGGCGGGCCTTACGAATACGAGCCAACGGCCCATCTGTTTGACGAGCAGATCGTTGAAGCAATCGCGACCGGCGATGCAAGCAACGTCATAAACATAGATCAGACGTTAAGAGAGAGAGCGGGCGAATGCGGCTATCGCTCAATCGTCATCGCTTTAGGGTCTGTGGACGAGAACCTGCGCGATCATCAAGTGCTCAGTTACGAAGGACCGTTCGGCGTCGGCTACATGGTCGCTGTGATCGTTGACGAAAACCAGATTAATTATGAACCATCCGCCGGATGACATCACGCTACCTGATCTTGCGCGATTCGCGGTCGAAGCCTTCATAGGCCGGGGCGAAAGAATCGCGCCGCCAGCCGAGCCACAAGGCGTGCTGGCCGAGCGCGCAGGTGTGTTCGTTACTCTGAGAACTGTGGGCGGCGATTTGCGCGGGTGCATAGGGACTATCGAACCAGCGCAGGCGACCGTGGCCGAAGAGATAATCCACAACGCAATTAACGCGGCAACTTGTGACCCGCGCTTTTTGCCGGTCAAGCCGGATGAATTACCTGACCTGATGTATGGAGTGGATGTGCTCGCGCTGCCTGAAGCGGCGCGCGGAGTCGAAGACCTCGACCCATCGCTTTACGGCGTCATCATCGAAACGCTTGATGGCAGCCGCAGAGGTTTGCTGCTGCCACGAATCGCAAGTCTTGACACAGCCGAACAGCAATGGCTCGCCGTGCATAAGAAAGCCGGAATCAAACTCGGCACGCCCGTGCGCGTCGAGCGATTCACAGTCACGCGCTACGGCAAAGACTGAACCCGTCTTTTAAATCCTGCCTGCAATCCATTCACTGACAATGCGTTAAGGGTCTTTTCTGGTCAAAGCCGCCGCCATTAATAAAAGAAATAAAATTAATCTCTGTTTTAAAGGACATTAAGAGCGCCTCCAGGAGATCATAGGCCCGCTTTCGATACGCGCCGCAAGACTCGTGCGTGGTAGCGAGTGTAGCTAACTACCGATTACCAGGGCAAAGCGTAGAAAGCGGCATCTTGATTAAGGAGAGAATCACATGAATCGCCAGAGAATCTTTTTCATCATCTTCCAATTTCTGTTCGCCGTCACAGGAGTGGTAGCGCAGTCGCAGTCGGCAGGCGCGTCGGCTTACATTGCGCGAGGCAATGATTGGTATGCGAAAGGTGAGTGGGAACGCGCTCGTGCTGACTATAATATCGCCCTTGCCTTCAACCCGCGCTCAGCAACGGCCTACTACAATCGTGGCTGCGCCCTGCAAGCAACGGGCGACCCGGAGGGCGCGCTTGCCGATTTTAACCGGGCGATTGAGATCAATCCGCGTTATGAGGCTGCATACGTTAATCGCTGTGTCATCCACTTTAGCCAAGGCCGTCTGGATGAATCGATTGCTGATTGCAACCGTGCGATAGAGATTAACCCGCGTTACGTTAGCGCCTACAGCAATCGCGGCATCGCAAAACAGGCCAAAGGCGATCTGGAGGGGGCGATTGCAGACCACAATCGAGCCATCGCGCTCAATCCACGGCTGGAAACTGTTTACTACAATCGGGGCAATACGTATTTTGCCAAAAAGGAGCTAAACCGCTCGCTCGCTGACTTCGACCGCGCCATTAAGATACAGCCTAAGTTCGCAATGGCCTATTGCAATCGCGGCAGCGTAAGGGTCGCCCTGGGCGACTTTGACCGCGCGATTGATGATTACGATCAGGCCATCAAACTAAACCCGCAACTGGTGATAGCCTACCAGAATCGCGGGCTGGCAAAGCTGATGCAGGGCAAGGAAGTGGAGGCGGAGCGGGACTTCGCATGGTGTCTTGCCTTAGACGGCAAGTTAAAGCCCACGATTGAAGAGTTGATAAGAAGCCAAAAGAGCATATTGCGGCAAGAAAGTAAGCCATAACTTGCTCTCACACAAAACGACCTGTTACGAAACACTGAAAATAACTTACCTATTCTCGGAAAGAATTCAGTCCATCACCGGGTCACGTCTCGCTTTATAACTATTCCAATTAATCTGATGTCGAAATCAAAGTGCTTTCCGGCACACGGCCATAGTTTTGAGCGTAATCGGGTTGCAGCGTGCCGAACAGCCTGTCCCAGATCAGAGTGTAGAACCCATAATTGTGTCCCTTATCCTGATGGTGTTGCGCATGAAATGAACTACCTGCGATGTATCGCAACATGGGTGTGCGCGCCAACTCGCTCGGCACAGGCTCAACACCCAAATGCCCGATTGCGCCGAATGCAACGTTCAATACCAGATACACAGACATCCCAGCCCAGGATGTTGAGTAAACGAAAATCACCGTTAGCCAAAGCGCTCCGAATGCCAGATTCTCGAACGGATTCAGCGCAAACAGTGTCAGCGGTCGGACTTGTTCATATCTATGATGGAAACGATGCAACAACGGAAACAACACAGGGTTGTGGGCAATTCGATGCAAAACGTACATGAACAAGTCCATTGTAAAAAATAGGATGAACACATCGGCCAGCGCCCCAAAACCAAGATCAGAACGGAATCGGATCATGCCGCGCAACCACAACTGCCAGCCGATAAATGTAATCACTGTGTTTAAGAGAACGTTCCCGGCTGCGGCAGCGAGTTCAGTTTTAGTCAAGGGAGGCGGTGGCTGCGTGACGGGCCGGAACCTGTAACGACGAACAAGCCAATTGCCACAGAGAAGCACAAGCCCAAAGATAACAAGGTTATGCGCCAGAAAAACTATGCCCGCTTCGATCCACGAAGCAGTCTGTAACCAGTGAAGCAATGTCTCGAACACAAACCAAATCTAAGGATAGTATGTAGGGCGAGTCAATCCCGCAGACAACTTAATTCGCCTTTCATACTCTTGACATGCGGTTGTCTAGACGGCTATTCTACTAGTCTTTTTTCAAAAGAATTTTCTTGGCAGTGATGAGGAGAAACTAGAAGCATGGCAAATCATAAGTCAGCAGAGAAACGAATCAGACAGACAGAACGACGCAATGAAGTGAATCGCCGCAATCGCAGCCGCCTTCGCACTCAGATCAAGAGCCTTCGCGCAGCAATCGAAGCGGGCAATCAGGACGAAGCCAAAACCCAGCTTGCCAAAACCGTATCGGTGATAGACAAGGCTATCCAAAAAGGCATAATTCACCACAACGCAGCGGCCAGATACAAATCGCGTCTCACTACCACCGTGAATGGTATGTCGGCTTAGTCTGACACCGGAACTGTTCTTCAAATGAAAAAAGAGAACGGCTTTGATAGCCGTTCTCTTTTTGTTGTGCTCGCCCGGATTACTACCGCTTCCTTGAACTCTTCGTATCAGCCGCGCCCGGTTCCAGCGTGCATATTGAGCCGTGGCGTTTGATCCTCAGATAAACTGATTCAAACACTCTAAAGGGGTGATTCATGTGCTCCGCGCCCAGATAAGCGACGGTCAGGTCTTGAGCTACGGCGAGGTCGAAATTCTGCGCGCCAGTCGCCACGATCATTCCGTAACCGTCGCGAATGAGCGGCGACTGATGAACGCCGTCTGTGATGAGCTGGCGAATGTGCTCGATTTCAAGCACGCCCGTGCCGGGGTGCACCTGATGCATCTGTGTGTAGAGCGGAGGACTCACAACCATCGCATAAGGGCCGTAGAATCCGGCCTGCACCAGAGTTTGCGTCGCGTCTACGACATCCTGAAAAGCATTGCCGGGTTCGGCCCAGTTTCGGCGCGATATGATGTTACGGCCTTCGACGACCATCAAGCCTTCGTAACCCATCTCGACGCTGCCGTTGAAAATTAAATCGTCTTCGGCGTCCGCGCAAAAAGCCGCCGCGCCTGCTGCGGCAGAAGTGTCGAGCGGAGCGCCCGTCTGCCGCGCGGTCTCTATGTCTCGCCAGTGAAGTACGAAATCTTTGTAGATCAACGGGATGATGCCGCTTTCGCGTCGCACGGAGCGAACGGGGTCGGACTCTTCTTCGCCTAGCAGCCCTATTCGACCTATGGTCGTGCCTGAGAAATGATCGTGCACTATGGTCTGGATTCCGGGGCCGAGCGGCCCATGCAAATCAACGATGCGGCGGCCTACTAATCGCTTGCGCGCAACGTCAATCACTACAGCTTTAATGTTTTCCCACTCCTGATCGTTTAATGGATTCTCTTCGTGAGCAAAGATGGGCATCTGTCTCCTCCTGATGATGGACGATGAATGATGACTAAATTCATCATTCATCATTCATAGTTCATCATTCAATGGAATATACCCCAGCGCGCGCTGTCGGGCAAAGTCAATTCAGCGATGAGGTATTGCATCTGTAGCTTTGGTGTCGCTTCAGAGTTCTTAATCGAGTTATCTACTTCACTGATGCGGCGAAGCCCGTGCGCTATTTCTTCGCGCGAAGTCCTGAGCACTCGCGCGTTGAATACTTCGGCGTTCCTGCCGTAGCGTCCCGTCGCTTTGTTCACCTCTTCTGTAGAAGCGCGCTTTATCATCAGCTCTTTTGCCGAGAGCATCCTGCGATACAATCCGGCGAGCGCGCCGAGTATAACGAGCGGTTCGCCGCCGTCTTCGAGCAATCGCTCCATCAATTTGAGAGCGCGGCTGCGATTGCGTTCAATGATCGCGTCCCAGAGTTCCCAACTGGTGTGCTCGCGCGCGCGCGGCACCAGTTCTTCGACCGCCGCGTTGTTGATGAACCCGCCGCCTGCATAAGTCGCAAGCTTTGCCAGTTCGTTCGACAATCGGTTCAATCGCGTGCCGACAAGCCCGATTAAATGACCGAGCGCGTTTGGCTCGATGCGACACCCGCGCCGCTTCAAAAACTCTTCGGCCCAGCGGCTTGCTTGCTGTTCGGTCAAACGCTCGAACGCCACAACCGTGCAGGTCTTCATAAGCGCCGAAGTGAGTTTTCTGCGTTGATCGAGCGAGACGGCTTGAAAAACAACTGTCGAAGTGGGTGACGGTTTCTTCAGGTATTCGAGGATTAGATCGTTCTCGTCGTCTTTGACCTTATCAAAGTCGCGGATGACGACGATGCGGCGCGCCGACATCATCGGCAACTGGTTGGCCGTCTCAATCGCAGTCCACGCAGATACTTTGCCGCCCACCGTCTGATCGCCTATCGAGAAGACTGAGACGTTGAACACGCGGCCCGCTTCGTCAAGCGTGTTTGAAAGCAAGCGCAACGCGCGCTCCTGCAAATATTGTTCTTCGCCAGCGAACAGGTAGAGCGGCTCGACGCGGCCTTCTTTCATCGAGCGGCGGAACTCTTCAAAGCTCAGGCCGTCGAGTTTCTTCTTAGTATATTTCCTGCTCACAGCCCTTCCAGTATCGTCGAGAGAATCGTCTGCGCGAAATCTTTTGCTATGCGGTCAACAGCGGCGTTCTCTTCGTTGAAAAAAGACTGCGGGTCGTCCGACAACTCGTACTCGCCTTCGAAAGACATTCGCGGGTCTTGAAATAATATCTTGCGAGTCCGTTGATCGCGCAGCGTGACGCTGATGATGATTCTGACGTTCCAGACTCGCGTGCGGCCTCGCTGATCGAGAATGGTTCCAGAGGCGCGAAAGCTGCGAATATCGCCGTTGAGCACAGCGTCGGCCTCGTCCGTGTTCGTTGTGACTTTCAGCGCGCGCGCCCGTTTCAATATCTCGTCAGTGACGGCCTGCGTGAATCGCTGTTCGACGCGATACTTGAGGCTTGAATTTTGAAAGACGGGCACGGCTATGGTCTTGATGTCTGCGGGGAGGCTTCGGCCCTTCCCCGCCTGTTTGTAGCCGCACACATCAAACATGAGCGCAATTGCTATGGCAAACAGTACAGGCTTGAACATCACACATTGATATTAGCTTTCAGAGCGCAGGTGAGACAAGCAGGCTGGCCGTTTTGTTTATTGAATATGGAGGGTGATCGAAAAGAACCCGGCGCTATACAAATTCCGCTGCGACCAGGCGTTTGCCTTTTTTCTCCGTGATATATAACACATACGCGTTGACGGTATAGATTTCGTTTTCGAAATCTCTGGCCCTCAAAGAAACGGGCATGGGCAATTCGAGTCTGAGCAAAGTTCCAGGCTCAACGGCGTGCGAAAGAACGAGCTTTATGCCCAACGGGCTGATGTTCATGCTTTCCGCAATCTCCTGCCATTGAGGCTCCAGCGTTACGATCACAGGTATCTGCATCGTTACCCTTGTGACCCGGCGATTCTCTTGACTCTGGCAGCCTTTTTCATCGTCGAGTTTGGTCGAGCCTTTCTCCCCCGGAGTCTGTCTCTGAGTAGCAAACGCGCGCCAAATTTCAGCATTCCCCTTGTGTAGCGCAGAATCTTCCTGTTTCGGCAAATTGGAAAAGACCTGTGATCTGTGAGCCAGGACGTGGTCATAATCTTTTCTCCGCGTGCGGCTCGACAAAATGAAGTAGGCTTGCTCTATGCGGCGGATCGCGCGGCTCAATGTCCACTGCAACACGCTGTGAGACTCATCCGGGGTTTGATATTTCAGCGGGTGAAAATAATTGACGGCTAAACAGTATGACTGGTTTATCGATTCAAAGGATGCGTCGCAATCAACGCCAAGTACGGTGTAATGGTCGGGCTCGTCTATGATGAGAGTCGCCAGTTGCTTGATCTCGTCATGCTTTAGGAAACGGTTTTCAACTTTGAATTTGGTGTCGGTATATTCCATTGCTTTACTCCCTTCACAAGCAAAACAATAGGGGCCTTATCAATCAGCTTGCTTTCTCCTGATTGAGGAAGATGGTGTCGTAATAACCGATCAGTTTGTATCCGGCTTTTTTGTAGAGTCGCTGCGCCGCCTGGAACTTCTCATTGACAAGCAGGCATACTGCCTTTGTATTCATAAGCAATCCCCTGCTGATCTGAGACATGCCACGCAGCCCATACCCTTTGCCTCGTTCTGCCGGGTCTACCCACACTCCTTCAAGATAGACTACATCCGGCGTATCGGTTATCACTTCTGCTTTGAACTTCAATCTTCCTTCGTCTACCCACACCCATGTTCGTCCTTGTTCTATTCGACGCGCGCATCTTTGACGAAACGCTTCCGCGTCCACATCCAGCGGATTTATTCCGCTTTCGTCAAATGCTGATTGCGCGTGTGCCGGAACTACTAAATCGAGATCATCAATCGTGGCCAGCCTCAATTCTGTCATTTCTGCTTCGACTGCCACAGGCCATCGCTGTTCGAGCAACAACTCACGGCAGAACAATCGCGCCTCCTGTCCGCCGTCAGCATAGTAATGCCAGAACGCTTCCACCTTCTCCTGTTCACCTAACAGCATGTGCGCGTTGGGATGCGACTGCGCGAGATTTGCGAAAGCTTCGATAGCTGCATCCGAGCGAGTCTCGAACAGGATGAAGTGGCCGATCAGAGCCACGCCTTGAAGCTCGCCCTTTTCGTCGCGACAGGCGTAGAAGTTGCCGCGATTGTGAGGGCTGACAAGACCGTTGCTGCGGATGAACCCACACAGGCCGAAGGTATGGCTGGGCCGCTCGCCCAAGAACTGCATCACTTCCGCTTCGTGTTCGGCTGTGAGGCTTTCTACCTTCATCGGTTCGTTTTCCGCGAAACGAATCATTTGCGAATTTATTTTATCCGCATTTAAGTTTGCCAGAGGATACATTGCCTTTTCCTTTTAATCTTTCAGCATTCCCTGATGCTGTGTTGCCTGCTTGCCAATTACCATTCTCGCCTTACACGCGAGAGTTCCCAGAGTTCTTGCTCTCTCTATTAATTGAGCGGGTCGAGATCAAGAACTGGTAACATGGCCGTAGTTGCATCCCCTTCGAGCGCAGACATGGCCAAAGCCGTTGCAACCGGAGGCGACATTGAGGAAGCGAAAACGCCATCCGACATCAAAGTGCCATCCGAGAGCATAGTGCCATCCGAGAGCATAGTGCCATCCGAGAGCATGGTGCCGGATGTGAGCAACGTTCCGGCAGAAAGCAGCACGCCGGTAGATATAAGCACTCCCTGCGACAGCATTGTGCCGGTTGAAAGCAGCACTCCGCTGGCTAACAGCGTGCCGCTTGAGAGCAGCACTCCTTCACTAAGCAATACGCCTGTGCCGTAGACGCCCTGGTATTTCGTTATCAGGTCAGTCCCGTGCACAAAATTCCACTTTTGAATCAACCCTGCGCCCCATTGAAAGGTATAGCCCGCGATGGTGGTTGACGGCGTAGGCGCAGCGCCCGTAAGCAGGGCGTCGCCAAGCGCTCTTCCTGTCAGGTCTGTTCGCACAAGACCCGCCAGCCTGACCGCACCTTCGACGTTCAACATTCCAGCACCCTGCTGGTAGTTGTTGCAATTGTTAAGTGGTCGCGCGGTGTATTCGAGAAGGGCTTTGACAAGATTAGGAGTGAGACTCGGGTTTCTCTGGAATAACAGAGCTGCTGCTCCGGCAACGGCGGGCGTCGCCATTGACGTGCCGCTCATGGTCATCATTTTATGAGCAGGCGTTATGCTAATGAGCGCGTCGAGCGAAGGCGTGATAGCGAGAATGCGATTATTAGGCGATGCGGCTGCGACGATCTTGTTGCCCGGCGCTACGATCTCAGGCTTGATCAAATTGTCATACTTCTTCACACCGTTCGCATTGGTAGTGTATCCGCGCGTTGGGCCTGAAGAACTGAACGAAGCAAGACTGTCATCCGAACGAGAGTCTGTTCCTAAAGTGTTCGCCGCTCCTACTGTGAGCGCTGACGGCTCTATGCCGGGAGAGTGAATAGTTCCATATACTTTATTGCCCGATGCGTTCTTGCCCGAATTACCGGCAGCAGCGCAAACCAGTATGCCAGCATTGAAGGCCCGCCTCGCTGCCTGGCAAAGCGGGTCGTTCACGTAAGAGTCAGCCGCCGTTGCGCCGAAACTCATGTTTATAACGCGAATGTTGTAAGCGGCTTTGTTGGCGATGCACCAATCAATACCCGCGATTGCATTGGAGGTCGAGCCTGCCCCTAGAGAATTAAGCACTCTGACATTAATGATCTTCGCGCCGGGAGCTACGCCTGTGTATGCGCCATTGGCAACATGGCCGTTTCCGGCAGCGATGGACGCCACGTGAGTCCCGTGTCCATAAGGGTCATCCGTTCTTCCTTCACCCGTGAAATCAACGTTCGCCACTATTCTGTTAGTCATGAAGGAGTGGTGAGCCGCATAGATGCCCGAATCCAGTATGGCAATGCCGATGCCTTTCCCATCTATCGCGCCTGTGGCAGTAGTGCCCAGACTTCTAGCCATGGCCGCGCCGGAGGTGGTCTCAAGGTGGCCGGATACCACGGTCGGTCTGTCCAGCGATATGTATCTGATATTCGCATCGTTTGTCAGGGAAGCGATGGCCTTGGCAGGAATCTCTATTGCCGCCGATTTGCCGCCGTTCAAGCTTCTGGTGATGATCCCGCCTTTTTGGCTGAACTTCGAAAGCACCTGACTATAAGCTCTGGTATTAAGCGAAGGTTCGAGTTCAACGATCACTTTGACCGTTTTCTCGGAAGCGGAATACACTGCCTCATCCAGGTCCGCTGAGACCTTCCGACCCGTGAACATGTTTTGCGCTTGAGTATCGCTCTTAAATCCGGCTGATGACGGGATTCCCATTGTGAGGAAACAAGCGACTAGGAAGGCCGCCATTAAAACTGTAAGAGCGTTTTTGTTGGTTTTCATTCTTTTTATCACTCCGATGCTTTCTTTAAAACCTGAATACCTGAGGCCAATTTTTTTTGGGTTGAATCCGTTACCGTATTGTTCACCCTTGATCTCGCCTCTATGGTTATCAACAACCGTGCCAGTGACGGCAGACCGATACTGTAGCGGGCCGAAAGCCTGATTTAATGAGTCAAAAAAATTGCAAAGTCGGAATGGTTTAACACACTGGCTTCAACAATTAGCTTTATGTCGAAACAGATCAGATCGGCAGGAATTTATTTACATCGGATTGAATAGCATGAAGGCTTGAGTAATTTGTAATTCCTTGGATTCGGTCAAGTTGCTCAAAACATTCAATCAGTTTTAATCAATTGCAGGGCATCAGATCAACCTCTATGAGGTTGTAGCAAAGGGTTAATGGAAGCTTAGTTTTGAGCCGCCTTCACGCAGAGATTCTAATTCTGCCTTCGGTTGCTTGATGCGCTGTTGTAGAATTTGATGCCTTGTTGCAGGTCGCGCTTCGCGCGCTAAAATTCACACCCTTTGTCAAATTCTTTAGCTTAATCTCTGCGCCGAAGTCTGAACGATTTCTTTTTTTACCATACGTTGCTTTGTATTCTCAGAGGTGCTATCCTCTGTTGCCTCTTTCCAGGGTAAAACCGGCGTATCCATTAATATAGCGAGTTCGAATGTGTCGGCCACTCAAATCGGACAGGTTAATTTGTAGACCATCTGAAATGTTTTAGGGGACATCTTCATTACTTGAGGGGATAGTGTTACGCACACAGAGCTAGATAAGATATTCCCGAGTCAGTCCCTTGAACTTTAATACACCGGAAGAGGATTACGGCAAATAATTCAGAGAGGCGCGAAATGAGCAGTAACACTGACAGCGGCAACGGTTCTTCAAAACGGGCACGCATATTCATCAGCTACAGGCGCAACGTTGAGCCTGATGAACCAGTTGCATTGCAAGTCTTTAATGACCTCAAGCGAGATCACGATGTCTTTATAGATCGGACAATGTTAGTAGGGACGGAATGGGGCGAGCGCATCGAAGCCGAACTTCGCCAAGCCGACTATTTAATCACATTTCTCTCTGCCTCCTCGGTTAACAGCGAGATGGTTACGGCAGAGATTTCTACAGCTCATAAGCTATCCAAGGATCAGAATGGGCGGCCTATGATCCTGCCGGTACGGATTGATTACAGAGAGCCGTTCCGCTATCCGCTCAGCGCTTATCTGGATCATATCAACTGGGCGTTCTGGCGCGGTCATGACGATACGGCGCGGGTGATCGAAGAACTCAAGAAAGCCATCAACGGCGGCGACCTCTCAATCGCCGGTTCCGCGTCTAAAAGCGAATGGGTGCAGGTCGAGTCGCCTAAAGAGATTCCCTTGCCTTTGCCTTCAGCCCAGCCAATCCGATTGGAGATGCCGGAAGGGACTATGGATGTTGAATCGGAATTTTATATAGAGAGGCCTGCTGATGCCATCGCCCTTGAAGCGATTAAGCGTCATGGGGTGACGATGACTATTAAGGCCCCGAGGCAAATGGGCAAAAGCTCATTATTAATCAGGACTATTAGCACGGTAACTGATAAACAGGTAGCGTTTTTGGACTTTCAATTATTTGACCGGCAGGCGCTGGCTGATGCAGACCTCTTCTTCCGGCAATTCTGTGCCTGGCTTAGCGATAGTTTGGAATTAGACAACCGGACGGATGAGCACTGGAGTTCGTCGCTGTCTATACCTCAGCGGTGCACCCGTTATTTTGGGCGCTATATTCTTAAGCAGATAGACAGGCCTATTGTCCTGGCTATGGATGAAGTCGAAAGCATGTTCGACACGGAATTTCGCACGGACTTCTTTGGCATGCTCCGAAGCTGGCACAATAACCGCGCGTCGCAGCCCATTTGGAAGCGATTGAATTTGGCGCTTGTTACTTCTACCGAACCTTACCAGCTTATTAAAGACCTCAATCAATCGCCCTTCAATGTCGGCGAAGTGATCGAGCTTTCAGATTTCACACCGGAGCAAGTTGTTCTCCTCAATCAAAGACACAACTCGCCTCTCAACTCCGGCGATATACAGGAGCTAATAGCTCTGCTTAACGGGCACCCATATCTTGTGCGGCGCGCGCTCTATCTGGTTGCCAGTAAACGTATATCTGCCAAGGAGCTTTTCAATACGGCAGCCGATGATCGCGGGCCTTTTGGTGATCACTTGCGGCATCATCTTTTCCGGCTGCACGATCAAAAAGACCTGATTCAGGGATTGCGCCAGGTCTTGCACCGCAACAAATTGGAGGGGCAAGAGAGTGAGAGAATATTTTTCCGCCTTCGCGGCGCGGGGCTGGTGCGCCGCGAAGGGAGCTTGGAAGTGATGCGTTGCAAATTATACGCCGATTATTTTCAGGAGCACCTTTATGCTTAAATCGATGGTTCCTAACTCGAATGTTTACAGCATCGGCGGCAATGTGCTGGCCGAGGATAACCGTATTTATATCCCGCGCAGCGCCGATGACGCGCTGTTGGCTCACTGCCTCAAGCGATCATTCGCCTACGTACTGACTTCACGACAGGTGGGCAAATCCAGCCTTATGACGAGCACGCACGAACGGCTTGAGAAAGAAGGCGTCAGATCAGCGATTGTAGACTTTCAGGCCATAGGGCAGGATGCAACTGCTGCACAATTGTACTACGGCTTTATTGACTTCATCCATGCCGGACTCGAATTGAATGTAGATCTCGCGCAGTGGTGGCAGGCCCGCTCGCGGTTGTCTCTGAGCCGCAGGTTTGTGCTCTTTTTCAGGGATGTTGTGCTGACAGAGATTACCAGCCCGGTCGTGATCTTTATAGATGAAGTAGACCTGTCGCTCGTGTACGATTTCAGAGACGATTTCTACGGCGCTATTCGCTCGATGTATGAGGCACGGCCCGCCATGCCTGATTTCAAACGGCTCTCGTTCGTATTAATGGGGAATACCAGCCCCGGTGAACTGATTAAAGACCCGAGCCGCAACCCTCTTATCATAGCGAAGCGGGTAGACCTGACAGACTTCACATTTGAAGAAGCGCTGCCTCTTGCTGACGGCTTCGGATTGCGGGACGACGAGGCGAGGCAGGTACTGGAATGGGCGTTGAAATGGACTGGCGGTCATCCTTATCTCACTCAGAAACTTTGCTTCGCCATCGCCCAGAAGGTTAGGGACAATCCGAATTACAAATGGACTCAATCCGCCGTTGATGTTTTGGTTGCCGACACCTTTCTGAGTGAAACAGGGAAAGAAGAATATAACCTGCAACTCGTCCACAGGATGCTGTTGGAAGGCATGGCTGACCGCCTCGGCGTTTTGAACACATATCTGGACATCTACCGCAGCCGCCCCCCTGTGCGCGATGACGAGCAGTCAGCTATTAAAACCCACCTCAAGCTGTCAGGCATTACGCGCAGCGAAAACTCCACGTTGCGTGTGCGTAATCTTATTTATAAGAAGGTGTTCGATAGTAAATGGGCGAGGAGCTATTTGCCGAAAGCAATCGAACCCGGCTTGACAAAGGTCTTCATCAGCTACAAACGCAATGCCCACCCGGACGAAAGCATAGCCCTTGAGGTATACAAAGCTCTTAAACGCAGCCACACGGTTTTTATAGACACTTCGCTGCCCATTGGGGCGGATTGGGCTAAATGTATTGAGGAAGAAATTGGCAAGGCCGATTATATAATCGCTCTTTTATCATCCCGCTCGATACTGAGCGAGATGGTAGAAACAGAGATAGAGACGGCGCATCGGCTGGCCAAAGAACGCGGCGGGAAACCTGCTATTCTTCCCGTTCGGCTGGCCTACCAGGAGCCGTTGCCTTCTCCTTTAAGCGCTTATCTCAATCGCATCAACTCGGCTTTATGGCAAGACTTAAATGATACACGCGGCATAATAAAGCAGCTAAAGCAAGCTCTCTCTAAAGGGGCTATCATCGCCAGCAGGTTGGAGCAGAAGATTGAAAAGACGGGGATGCCCAGACCCTGGCCTTCGGCACAGCCTCGACTGCTGGAATCGCCCGAAGGGACTATAGATATTGAGTCGAAATTCTATGTCGAGCGCGAAGCCGATTCCACCGCAAGCAGAGTGACCAGTCAGCAGGGAGTCACAATAACGATTAAAGGGCCTAGACAAACAGGCAAGAGTTCGCTGCTTATCAGGACAGTTGATGCAGCGGTCAAAGCGGGCAAACGGGCAGTCCAACTCGATTTTCAATTGCTCGACAGGGCAACGCTCAAAAGCGCCGATATGTTCTTTCATCACTTCTGCATCTGGCTCACCGACGAGCTAGGTATACCCGACCGCGTCGGCTATTTCTGGAATTCACAACTCAGCAACAGCTTGCGCTGTACGCGCTACATTAGTCAGTATATTTTGAAAGAGCTTGGCGCGCCCCTGATTCTGGCGATGGATGAGGTAGACAGCATCCTCAACTCTGACTTCTGCGCAGATTTCTTCTCGATGCTCAGAAGCTGGCATAACAGCCGCCGCCCGAACTCTATATGGAAGAACCTCGATCTCGCGCTGGTAATCTCTACCGAGCCTTATCAACTAATCAAGGATTTAAAACAATCCCCCTTCAATGTGGGCACGGTGATAGATCTTGAGTGCCAGGACCTGACTTTGGCTCAGGTTGCAGATCTCAACCGGAGACATAGTTTACTGAAAAATAATGGCAACTCGCGCCCTCAAATCCTGAATGATCAAGAGGTCCGAACCTTAATGGAACTGTTGAACGGTCACCCTTACCTTGTGCGCCGGGCGCTCTACCAGGTTGCCAGCAGAAATCTCACCTCGGACGTGTTATTTAAAAAAGCCAAGGACGACGACGGCCCGTTCGGCGATCATCTCAACCATCATTTATTCCGTCTGCATAGCAGTGATGAGATGAGTAAAAAACTGATCGAAGGTTTGAGGCAGGTGATAAAGCTTAACACCTGTAAAGACGACAATATATTTTTCCGCCTGCGGAGCGCCGGACTTGTGCGTAAAGCAGGTAAAGCCATTGTCCCGCGTTGTAAGCTTTACGCAGACTATTTCCGGGAGCATTTGTATGAGTGAACTTCAATCAACACCTCAAATTTATACTGTCGGCGGAACGGTCCAGGCCAGCGGCGGGCGTTACATTTCCCGCCATGCCGATGACGAGTTGCTGGCCCTGTGCCGCGCGTTGAATTTCGCTTACGTCCTGACGCCCAGACAAATGGGCAAGTCGAGTCTGATGGTAAACACTGCCGAGCGGTTGAACGAGGAAGGCATTCGTTCAGTCATCATAGACCTCACGGAAATAGGTGTGAATGTCACAGCAGATAAATGGTATTTGGGATTGCTGGCCGCCATCGAAGATAAACTCATGCTGGACACAGATGTAGTGCAATGGTGGGACGAGCATGAAAGAATAGGAACAACCCAGCGCCTGACACTGTTTTTTGAAGAAGTCCTGCTGAAAGAGATAACCGAAAAGATCGTGATCTTCGTTGACGAAATAGACACTACGCTCAGCCTTAATTTCACAGACGATTTTTATGCGGCCATCCGGTTTTTCTACAACGCCCGCGCTCATACGCCTTCGTTTCAGCGCATGTCATTTGTGCTCATCGGGGTGGCAACGCCGGGGGATTTGATCCGCAACCCCCAGCGAACTCCCTTCAACGTCGGGCAGCGCGTAGACCTGACGGATTTCACATTTAAAGAAGCGTTGCCGCTCGCCTACGGCTTAGGAATGGCGAACGAAGAATCTCATCAACTGCTCGGCTGGATATTGAAATGGACGAGCGGTCACCCTTATCTGACCATGAGGCTTTGCCGCGCCATTGCAGAACAAAGCAGGAGCAAGTGGACCGAATCCGACATTGACGAATTGGTCAGCAAGACGTTTTTCGGCAGCAAGAGCGAGGAAGACAACAATCTTCAATTCGTCCGGGATATGTTGACTAAACGGGCTAAAGACCCCATAGACGTATTGCGCACCTATCAACAAATAATCCGCAGCAAAAAGGGGATTCCCGATGAAGAGCAGTCAATTACTAAATCTCATCTAAAATTATCCGGCGTTGTTTGCCGCCGAGACGGTCAGTTGCAGGTGCGCAATGCCATCTACAGAGAAGTCTTCAACGAAAGATGGGTAAGGGAGCACTTGCCTGTCAATTGGAAGCAGCGACTGGTGCGCGTTGCCGCTGCGATGATTTTGCTGATGGTAATTATAGCTGCCTTTCTTGCGCCTTATGCCTGGAGTCAAAAGTTGATAGCAGAAGGAGAAACGGAGAAAGCTAGAGAGGCTCTGGACATTGCCGAAGAACGGAGATTGGAAGCCGAGAAATCAAATGTGATTGCCGAGGAGCAAAGTGCAATTGCTGAAGCAGAAAGGATAAAAGCCGAAGCTCGGAGAGTGGAAGCTGAAAGGCAAAAGGGGATTGCCGAGTCGAAAACAAAAGAGGCCCAACAGCAAAGAGAGCTTGCCATAAAGCAAAGTAATATTGCCAAAGAAGCGAGGTTAAAAGCCGAAGATCGGAGGGTGGAAGCTGAGACGCAAACGCGGATTGCCGAGGAGCAAAGTGAGATCGCATTAGCCGCCAGCGAGGAAGCGGAAAGACAAAAGCAAATCGCCGAAAAGAACTCTGAAGAAGTAAAAAAGCTCAATGCTCAATTAGTTGAAGAGCGCGTAAAGGCGTTAAAGGAAAGAGACGAAGCAGAAGCAATCCGTTTGGCCTTCCAGGCAGATTACTTAATAAGAAATGAGACGGAACAGGTGCAAACCGGCACACTGCTCGCAGCCGAAGCTATGAAGCAATACCCTTCACTGGAAGCTTTTCAGGCATTGCGACTCGGCATTAACAAACTCCCGCGCATTCTCAAGCTTCCGAAAAATGAGTTTTCAATTACCAATAAAAGAAGTGTAACTTCCGTTGCATACAATTATGATGGCAGTCTTATAGCCACGCTGAACGCCGATCAGGTTGCTCAAATTGCAGATGCAACAGGCAAAACAATATGGAGTATAGGTGGGGTGATTGATCTGGCTTTCAGTCCGGACGGGCGCTTGCTTGTCACAGCGGGGCCGGACGGGACTGTTCGTATCTTGGATGTGTCAACTAAAAGACGCGCGCAGAATTTTTTCTCCGATTCGAATTTTAAAATATCTCAGGTGAGTTTCATGCAAAGCGGCAAAACGCAGACTCAGCCTCCTTCCGACATTCCCCCTCAGTTACAGAGTTTCAAACACGAGAAAAGAGTAAAGGCTATGGCCTTTAGCTCTGACGGAAAGCTGATTGCAACCGCAGGAAATGATAACATCGCCATTGTCCGAGATACATATTCGGGCAAAATATTGAGTCAGGTATCTCACGATGGTCAAGATGTCAACGCGCTTTGCTTCAGCCTTGACGGGCAACTGCTGGCGACCGGCAGTAATGATGACACGGCTCGAATATGGGAAGTTGCATCGGGGCGGCTCATAACAAGATTGAATCATACCGGCGACGTAAATGCAGTCGCGTTCAGCCCTAACGGGCAATATCTTGCCACAGCAAGCAGCGACAAATCCGCCCTCATATGGGAATTTCGCGGCGTGCGCCCTATAGCCCGCCTGCCGCATCAAGCTGGAGTGGAAGATATTATTTTCAGCCCTGATGGGAAGTATGTCGCCACAAGATCGGGCAATATATCCCGTATCTGGGAAGTTCCCGTTAAGATTACGGAAGTGGCTATCATCCCAAAGAGCATAGACATAAAACAAACTAATCTAGTCACGGATATTACATTCAGCCCCGAGGGCCGCTACCTAGCGACAGCTTGCCTTGATGGAAAAGCCCGGCTTTGGGACGTAAACGATGGAAATCAGGTTGCCACAATGAATCACAAGGAAAACACACCGGTAAACGCAATTGCTTTCAGCCCGAAAGGAGAGTATCTAGCCACCGCAGGTGGCGACGGTACAGCCAGGGTATGGAATCTAAGCACAGATCAGGAAGTTCAGCCAATGAAGCATCCGGGTGCGGTTCAAACCGCTGCCTTTAGTCCTGACGGACAGTTTCTCGCTACAACGAGCGTAAATAATATTGTCAAGATATGGAATACGGACAACAGTACACCCAGGACAGATCTTTCAGCAGGTAGATCAGATAAATCGAGAGTCAACAATGCGGCCTTCAGTCCAGACGGACGCTGGTTAGTCAGCGCGAGCGATGATGGGAAGGCGTATGTATGGAAGACGCAGAACTGGGAACAAGTATTGGTATTGCGCAACCCCAACTCGGCAGCGGAGGGCGATCCTAAAAATGGCCTCAATAGCGCCTCTTTCGATTCCACCGGAAAGAGGATAGTAACGGCGAGGCTGGATGGCAGCGCACAGATATGGGACGCAGAGACAGGCGAGGTGCTGGCCGAATTGAAAGATAATTGCAGTCAGGATCAGTGTGGCATACTCAGCGCCGCATTTAACACAGAAGGGAATATAGTGGGCACGTTGAGCGAGGGCGGCAAGATTAATATTTGGAATGTCAAAAAGAAAATCGCTATGCCCATATCGGACGAAAACAAAGGGGTTTTTAGCACATTTGCCTTCAGTCCTGACGGTAAAATGTTGGCTGCCGGAAGCGGAGACATTATCACCTTCTGGAGAGTAGATACCGTCAGTAAAATATCGCTTGATCGCTCAATGATTCATCCGGGAGGACTAAGGGCGCTTGCCTTTAGCCCCGACGGAAAACACTTAATCTCATCATCGAGCAACAATGGCACGGCTCGCGTATGGGAATTGACCTTAACTTCCGAGAGTTCCATGAAAGCGCGGGAAATTATCAGGGTAGACCATGGGGGAACTCCTATCAACGGTGTTGCCTTCAGTCAGGTGGACAACCTGAATGGAAAGTACTTTGCCACAGCGGGCAACGATAGCACTGCGCGCTTATGGTTATGGCAGACCAGCGATCTGATTACCGACATCTGCCGTCGCGTTACCCGCCCCCTGAGGGAAGACGAATGGCAACAGTATATTTTCCGGCTACCTTTCCCGAGGTCGGAAGAAAGAACCTGCCCCGAATTAACTCAACCAAGCGGTAAGTTTTTTGGCGGCGGCGAATTGCGCCTCACAGGCAAAATGCAGTAAACATAGAGGCGCTCCGGGCGGTTCGTCCTTGATGGCTCGGAGCGCCTCTACGGATTCACTTCACGACTATATTTACAAGCTTGCGCGGGATGACGATGACCTTCGCCGCGTCTTTGCCCGCCATCGCGGCCATAACTTTTTCGTCAGACAAAGCTGCGCTTCGTAAATCATCGTCGCTCGCTTCGGGGCTGGCAAAGATTCGGCTGCGCAATTTGCCATTCACTTGCACGGCAACTTCGATCTCTTCTTCGCGCGTTAGTTCGACATCGAACTCGGGCCAACGCGAATTAGACAGACTCTTCGAATGGCCGAAGCTCTCCCACAACTCCTCAGCGATGTGAGGCGCGAACGGAGCCAGCAACGGTATCAACGCCTCGAACGCTTCGCGCGCTACCTCAATATCCGACTCACTGACGTTGCCGTTTTTCTCGACCGCTTGATCGAATGCGGAAATCTCGTTCGTCAATTCCATCAGAGACGAAATACACGTGTTCAGATGCAATCGCTCCTCGAAGTTTTCCGTTATCGCGCTGAACTATCTGATGCGTGCGTCGGCGCAAGCGTCGCTGATAATCGCTCAATGCGCTCTGCTCTATTGGTGCAGCAGATTGACCGGCAATACGAGGCTGCCATTTATATGCGCTACGCCACACGCGATGCAAATAACGGGCTGCGCCTTCAATTCCCGCGTCAGACCACTCTTTGTCTTTTTCGGGCGGCCCTGCAAACAGCACGAACACGCGCAACGCATCCGCGCCGTGAATTTCGGTTATCTCAATCGGGTCAACGGCGTTCTTCTTCGATTTGGACATCTTTTCAATGCGCCCGACTTCAACCGGCTTGCCGCAGAACTTGCACGTTTTGTCTTCGGTGATTTCTTCCGGGAACAGCCATTCGTGCTCAGGGCATCTGTAGGTCTCTTTATTAATCATCCCCTGCGTGAGCAATCGCTTCACAGGCTCGTCTAATTTGACCAATCCCATATCGCGCATCACCTTTGTCCAGTAGCGCGTGTAGATCAAATGCAGCACGGCGTGTTCGATGCCGCCGATGTACTGATCGACAGGCAGCCAGTAATGAACTTTTTCAGCATCAAACGGCGCGCTGTCGTTTTTAGGGTCGCAATAGCGGAAGTAGTACCAGTTTGAATCAACGAACGTGTCCATCGTATCGGTGTCGCGTCTTGCAGGGCCTCCGCACTTGGGACAGGTTACGTTGACAAACTCCGGCACGTGATCGAGCGGCGAACCGCCTTCGACCTTCAGGTTCACGCCTTTAGGCAGCACGACAGGCAATTGGTCGTCGGGCACAGGCACTATGCCGTCGCGCTCGCAATGAATCATCGGAATGGGCGTGCCCCAATACCTTTGGCGAGAGATGCCCCAATCGCGCAGTTTGTAAGTAATCGCACGTTTGCCGAATCCGTCAGCCTCGGCGTACTCGGTCATCAAGCGGTTCGCTTCTTCAGAACTGAGTCCGCTCCACCGACCTGTGTTTACAGTCACAGTCCACGATTCATCCGGCTCTTCCATTTCGTCGGGCGGAATCTCGCGCCCGTCTGCTGTCAGTTTGATCTGATGAAACGGCAGGTTGTATTTGCGCGCGAACTCGAAATCGCGCTGGTCGCCCGCAGGCACGGCCATGATCGCGCCCGTGCCGTATTCGATCAGCACGAAGTTCGCGATCCATATCGGCAGTCGCTCGCGGTTGAAAGGATTGACCGCCCAGCCGCCGGTGAAGATGCCCTTCTTCTCGACCTCTTCAAGAGTTGTTGCCGCGCGCTTCTCCTGTTTCAACTGCTCTGCGAAGGCCAGCACTTCATCGCGCTGCGGTTTGCCTTCGACTATTTTCGCCAGCAGCGGGTGCTCAGGCGCGAGCACAATTGCGTTTGCGCCAAAGATAGTGTCTATGCGGGTGGTAAAGACCGTGACAGTGTCTATCGTATCGGCAATTTCGAATCGAACTTCAGCGCCGCGACTGCGACCGATCCAGTTGCGCTGCTGTGCGATGACCCGCTCAGGCCACTGGCCTTCCAGTTGGCTCAGGTCGTCAAGCAACTGGTCAGCATAATCGGTAATGCGGGCGAACCACTGCATCAACTCTTTCTGAATGACAGGCGTGCCGCACCGCCAGCAGACCCCGCCCGACGCCTGTTCGTTCGACAGCGAGATGTCTTCCTTCGGACACCAGTTGACAGGCGCGTTCTTGCGATAGAGCATACCTCGCTCGAACATTCTTATGAAAAACCACTGGTTCCATTTGTAGTATGCCGGGTCGCATGTGGCTACTTCGCGCGACCAGTCGTAGCTGATGCCCATCTTCTGAAACTGCCACTTCATATAAGCGATGGCATCGCGCGTGAATTTTTCAGGGTCTGTGCCGTCTTTGATGGCGGCAGTTTCGGCGGGCTGGCCGAAAGCGTCCCAGCCAAAAGGATGCAGCACGTTGAAGCCGCGCATTCGCTTGTACCACGATAGCGCATCGCCTATTGTGAAGTTGGAAACGTGTCCGATGTGTGCGCGGCCCGAAGTGTAGGCCAACATTTCCAGGCAGTAAAACTTCTCGCGCGATGGATCTTCTTTGACCTCGAAAGTCTTCTCTTCTTCCCATCGCTTCTGCCATTTTTGTTCTATCTCTTGCGGAAAGTATTTTTCTTTCATAGCTCTTGCCTGTCGAAACCTTTCAGTTTGCGAAAAAGTGATTTGCTGAATTGTATGAGCGACAATAAGGCGGATACCCCCTCACGAGAGGGGGACAGTAAGGATGAGAAATCTGGCCTTCAAATTGTTTCTATTAGCAAAACTCATAGTTTGTATAATAAACCGCCTCTTTGATCAGGGCAACCAAAAGCGTCAAAATTGCCGGGATCGTTTTAGAGTTATCTCTAAGAACATTAGCAGTCGCGTTAGGAACGACCTGTCTATAGTATCGGCATCATTATAGATTTCCGTAGCTCCGTAGGAGCGACCCACTTAATCGAAAGGTCGTTCCTACGGAGCTTCTTTTAACCCGTGATATTGGCAGATCATCTCCATGCACAACTTCTCTGCCTTCTGATTATCAGGCTTCGCAGGAAGCGAGCTTCGCACGTAAGCTTCCTCGGCCAGCCTGAACAATCGTTCCGCCTCTTCCTTCACGCGCTCAATCGGCCATTCACCGCGCTTGATCGAAAGCAAATTTTCCGCGTCGGCTCTTTCAACGTGCAACTCTCCTTCGACCAGAAACTCGATGCCCATCCGAAGCAGGCGGATTAGATGAGCAGCGTTCTTCGCGTCATAACCGACTTTCTTAACAAGCTCTTTGCGCTTCGCTCCCATATAACCACCCGAATAATACTTCCGCTTCATGCCCGCGTATCTGTCTATAAGCAGGCCGAGCTTTTGCCCCGCGAACGTTTCACCTTGAACGACCGTGTCGCGTTCCGCCTGAGTCGCATTCAACTCGTTTATGTCAATGCCGTGACCGGTCAACTCGCCTTCAAGCGCGGCCATCTCTTTTTGAGCCTCTTGATTGAAATGCGTCATTCGCTTGAATTGCGCATAGGCGTACCCGTTGAACGAATGATAGGCGGCTTTCGTCACAAAGATGTCTCTATTCTCTCGCAGCAACCTTCCTAACTCGTGCTCAAATATAATGTGCTGTTCAGGCAGCCAGAGCAGGCTGAGCACGTTGGGATTGCACTTCAAAAGCAAGCTGATGAACTTTCTCACTTCATAGCTGACCGCGTCCCACTCGTTTATAAACTTTTCTTTCACCTCGTTGCGGCCAAAGCCGAGATAGTGCTCGACCGGCGCGATAAACACGCCCATCAAATCTTTATCATCAATGCTATTGGCATCAGATTGCGGCACATACATATTGTGAGCGATTGAACCTCGATAACCCAAAAGTATAATGTTATCCGGCAATAGTTCGCTTACTCGCTCCTGCGTTAAGCCTTTTAACTTGATTTGACCGTCTAATTGCATTTCACAACTCGCTAAGTTCGCGCAGGCTGTTGATATTCCCCGTGTCGTCGCGCACCGAATTAACTGGAGTTTCTAAGATAAAAGGTACGCGACGAAACTTCAAGTTTGCCATCAGACGACGAAACGCGCTCGCTCCGATGTGGCCAAGCCCAATGTGTTCGTGACGATCAACGCGCGAACCAAGTGGCGCTTTTGAATCATTGCAATGAATCAGCTTGATTCGATCAAACCCGAATGAGCGATTGATCGCGCGAATCGTTTTCTTAAATCCTGCCTCGGTCGAAATATCATAGCCTGACGCAAATGTGTGCGCCGTGTCTAAGCACACGCCTATCGGCAGATCATCGAGCGCTGCCAATATGTCTGCGACCTGCTCGAAGTCACAGCCTATCGAAGAGCCTTGCCCCGCCGTGTTCTCAATCAATATTGTCAGTCCATTCATGTTCAAGCCTCGCGAGGCTTCGCGTATGGACTCGACCGCCGTTGCTATTCCGACTTCGGCAGGCGCTGTCTTGGGATTGCCGGGATGGACGACCAGATAATCTGCGCCTAACTCGATGCCGCGCTCAAGTTCCTGGCGGAACGCGGCGCGCGAGCGTTCGAGCACGACAGGGTCTTGCGCGGCGAGGTTAATTAAATAGACCGAATGAATCGCAAAAGGCCAGAGTGCGGCCCGTTCGCGCGTTTCTCGAAACTGGCGTACTTCATCGCGCGAAAGCTCTCGCTGGAGCCAGCCTCTCGGGTTTCGCGCGAAGATTTGAAAACAATCGCAGCCTTTCGCCACAGCCGAATGAACCGCGTTTGCCAAACCTCCAGCTATCGAAGTGTGCACGCCTACAACCGGAGTAGTCGTCTTCATGATTCAAGTTTGCGTTCAACACATATGATTTCGTCAAGCAGATTGAGTTATAATTCGGCCAGCAAGAAAAGCGCAAAGGAATCAATATGAGTACGCACACAGCAGATTATCTTGAAGCGATAGGGCATCTCCCAGAAGGCGCAATGCTGCGGCTTGAACACATCACTTGGAACGAGTATGAGCAACTGCTTGAAGAAATGGATGAACACCCAGGCATGCGCGTCAGCTATGACGAAGGAAGAGTGGAGATTATGAGTCCAACAACTGAGCACGAAGAGTATAAAGATTTCATTTACAGTATGGTCCGCGATTTATCCAAAGAACTAGGGATAAAACTGGAAACACGAGGTTCGGCAACTTATAAACAGAAGCAATTCCTAAAAGGCGCTGAGCCGGATTGTAGTTTTTATATTCAGAATGCCTCATCCATAATTGGCAAGCGACATATTGATCTGAGAATTGACCCGCCGCCGGATGTCGTAGTCGAAATTGATATAACAAGCGAATCGCTCGGCAAGTTCCCGATCTATGCCGCGTTCGGCGTGCCTGAAATATGGCGCTATGATGGAGAGCAGGCGCAGATTTATCATCTCGTCAATCAAACCTACATCGAAGCCGCCCGAAGTCTCGCTTTCGCCTGTCTGACGGCACAAGCGTTGACTGATTTCATCGAACAGAGCAAAACCGAAGGACAATCTGCCGCTCTCGCGTCATTCCGCCAATGGGTGCGAACAGAAATACACAGATGAAAGCAGACCCGGTCAAACTTGAGATATTCAAATCGCTTTATTCATCCGTCGCCGAAGAGATGGGCGTGAGTTTGCGGCGGTCGGCTTTCTCTCCGAACATCAAAGAGCGGCGCGATTACTCGTGCGCTGTCTTCAATCGCGACGGCGTATTAATCGCTCAGGGCGATCATATGCCTGTGCATCTCGGCTCGATGCCGATGTCGGTTCGCGCGGCGCTTGAAACGGTCGAGCTTGGGCCGGGCGACATCGTTGTTCTCAACGACCCTTACGCAGGCGGCACTCATCTGCCTGATGTGACGATGGTGGCGGCAGTGTACGCAGAAGGCAGAAGGCAGAAGGCGAAAAGCAAAAATCGGAAGTTGCAGAATCGTCCGCTTTTTTATGTGGCTAATCGCGCGCATCACGCGGATATAGGCGGCGCGACGCCAGGCTCGATGGGGCGCGCGGATGAAATCTATCAAGAGGGTTTGAGAATTCCGCCCGTGCGATTGATGATCGAGGGCCGGGTCAACGAAGATGTTATGCGATTGATTTCCGCCAACGTTCGACTTCCCGAAGAGCGCGAAGGCGATCTCACGGCTCAACTCGGCGCGATTGCCACCGGCCAAACACGACTGATCGAGATAGTCGAGCGATACGGTTTCAAAGAAGCTGACCTCTACGCTTCGCATCTCATAAACTACACGGCGGAGATGATGCGTCGTGTGATTCGTCGAATTGCCTGACGGCTCATATGAAGCGGAAGATTATCTCGACGACGACGGCTATTCGGATGAACCCGTGCGCATAGCGGTTCGCATAAAGATCAACGGCGACCGCGCGACCGTTGATTTCACAGGCAGCGCGCCGCAGGTTCGCGGCCCCGTCAATGCAGTCGAAGCCATAACGGTTTCGGCTGTCTATTACGTCTTTCGCTGCCTGATACCGGGAAGCGTCCCCGCAAGCTGGGGGATACTTGAACCAATCAGTGTCATTGCACCGGCAGGAACAGTCGTTAATGCTCTGCCGCCCGCGCCCGTTGCGGGTGGCAACGTCGAAACATCTCAGCGAATCGTTGACACTCTTCTGCTGGCGCTTTCGCGGGCGGCGCGCAGCGTTCCCGCAGCAAGCCAGGGCACTATGAACAATCTGACTATCGGCGGAATTGACATTCGCACAAACCGGCAGTTCGCTTATTACGAAACGGTCGCGGGCGGGATGGGCGCGCGAGCAAGACTTGATGGAATTGATGCGATTCATACGCACATGACGAACTCGCTCAACACGCCCGCCGAAGCGATGGAATACGCTTATCCGATGCGAGTGCGCAGATATGCGATTCGCCCTGAAAGCGGCGGCAGTGGCCAGTTTCGAGGCGGCAACGGTGTTGTGCGCGAGATTGAATTGTTGACCGATGCTCGCGTGACCATACTCTCCGACCGGCGCAAGACCCGCCCTTACGGACTCGATGGCGGCGAGCCCGGAGCCGCTGGCCGGACGCTCTTGATAACCAGAGATGGCGAGCAGGTCTTAGCTGGAAAAGATTCAATCAGCGCGCGAGCTGGCGACCGCATTCGCATAGAATCGCCCGGCGGCGGCGGCTTTGGAAGGCAAAAGGCAAAGGGCAAAATGCAAAAGTAAACCTATAATCGAGTATTACAAAATTTATGCAGGACTATGAATCAACCCGCGCTGCTTTATCCTTCCTCATATGCTCGCTTTAGAGTTTCAATGTCAGGCTTTTTCATTTCTTCGAATTTTTAAAAATGGAGGTATGAAAATTCACAGCCTCTTCGGCCTGGTTATCGAATCACAGGAACGGGCTGATTTTTTGCATGGCTTTACTCCTTACACAGCAGCGCAAGGAGCAAAAAGGGAGTCGGTCATCCAATCTTTGCTTCTCTCAACTTTTACCTTTTACCTTTTGCCTTTTGCCTTCGTGGCGCGCCGCTGATAAAATTTCTCCGTAATGGCCGAAGACATACGAGACCGGCTCGCGCAAGTTCGAGAGCTGATAGCGCTGGCAGCCGAACGCGCAGGTAGAAGATCTGAAGAGATCACCCTCATCGCCGTCTCCAAAACATTCGATTCATCAACAGTTCAGCGAGCGGTAGATGCAGGCGCGCTCGATTTGGGTGAGAATCGCGTTCAGGAAGCCGCAAGCAAAGTCGAGACGGTAAAAGGTGAACAGCTCAGATGGCATCTGATAGGCCATCTGCAATCAAACAAAGCGCGGTTTGCAGTCCGCGCCTTCGACGTGATTCATACGATTGATAGCCGCGAGCTTGCCGAACGACTCGACCGAATAGCAGGCGAAGAAGGTCGAAGAATTACGGTGCTCGCACAGGTTGATCTCGCCCGCGAGCCGACAAAGACGGGCGCTGATGAAACGGAACTGGCTGGCATCGTGGAAACATTGGATGCGGCACGACATCTTGACTTCAAAGGGCTGATGACGATGCCGCCGTTCTTTGATTCGTCGGAACAGACTCGACCATACTTTCGCCGTTTGCGCGAGATACTTGACGAGTTGAATCGCAGCCGCCCGACACGGCACAGGTTGACGGAGTTGTCTATGGGCATGAGCCATGACTTTGAAGCGGCTATAGAAGAAGGCGCGACGATGGTGCGCGTCGGCACGGCCATCTTCGGCAAGCGGGAAAAGAAGTGATCGGCGGTCAATGGTCGATAGCCAGCGAAGAACGCATAACAATCCGTCATTGACCACTAATGACTGAGGTATCTGATATTGAACTTGATAGTGCAAGCTCTCATTATATTATCGAACTGTCGTTTACTATGCGACGATTGGCTTTGCCGCGCTCTTCTTTTTGCGAGTGATACTGACGTGGATGGGGGTCAATCCTTTTGGGCGCATACCGTATCACCTGACGCGATTGACTGAGCCGCTGGTGCGCCCGTTCCGTTATCAGTTCAGCAATCAAATAACGCGTTATGACCTGATACCGTTGCTGACCGGCGTGCTGATTCTGGTTCTTGGGTTATCTATCTCGGGCTTGATCGGGCAACTTGCTCTTGTGTTGGACGCTATTGGAAAGAACATAGCAAACGGGTCTGCCACGTCGTGGGTAATGATGGGCGAATTGATAAACCTGCTCGGCGTGCTTTACGTGATAGCCATATTCCTGCGATTCTTTTTGCCATTCTTCGGAGTTGGATACAGCAACAAATTTTTCCACTTTTTGTTTGTCATAACCGAACCGCTCATCAAGCCGCTGCGACGCTTCTTTATTTTCGGGATGATGGATTTTTCACCGATCATTGTGATGTTCATAATTCAGTTCATCACACCTATCCTGGCAGGCATAGTGGCCGGGATAGGCAGATGAGTTGTTGTGATTGAGTTGATTGAAAAAGATGGCGCGGTCAGCTTCAAAGTGCGTGTTCAGCCTCGCGCCTCGCGTACTGAAATTGCAGGCGAGCACGGCACTCGATCAAGCTGCGAATCAATGCGCCGCCCGTTAACGGCAAAGCTAATGAAGAATGCCGCCGCTTCCTCGCAAAGACTGTCGGAGTCAGCCTCTCATCAATCGAGATCGTTACAGGAGATTCATCCAGAGACAAAGTGATTCGCGTCCATAACGCGAGCATCGAACGCATTCGAGAAGCATTGAAATATAAAACCTGTTTAACCGCAGAGGACGCGGAGGGAGCGCAGAGAAGATTTATTTCTCTGCGCTCCCTCGCGTCCTCTGCGGTTAATCCGAATACAAAATCGGACGACTTAATGGCCGCTGCTGTATGGCTCACTTCGTAGTGTTCAAAAAAACACTAACATCGCCGCTCGCATAGTTGCTTGCCACGATGTCGGGTTTTCCATCTTTGTTGAAATCGGCAAGCGCAACATAATTCGTCAGCTTTCCGGCTGGAAGAGGCGAGCACGAAGCGGGCGCAAATCCGCCTCTGCCGTCGCCCAATAAAATGACAACGCTGTGGCCTACGGAACTGCCCATCACCAGGTCTTTCTTACCGTCGCCGTTCACATCATCAATCCCGGTTCCCCACACAGGACTCGATGTTTGAATCATCGAACTTGAGGCGGGCGTAAACCCTCCCGCGCCGTCGCCCAACAGAACTGCCACGAGCGGGTCGTCATCGTGTGTTGCGACTATGTCGAGTTTGCGGTCATCGTTGAGGTCTGCGATGGCAACATAGCCGGGGCGAGGGCCGAGCGCAAACGGCGATCCGCTCGAAGAAGCGAATCCGCCTTTGCCCGTCGCCCATCATCACCATGACGGCATTGCCTTGAAGGTTCGGCGTTATGAGATCGAGTTTGCCATCGCCGTTCACATCGTTAAACGTGACTACATCGTAAGGATGCCGTCCCGCGCGAACGGGCGAGCCAGCAGCTTGAGTGAATCCGCCTTTGCCGTCGCCCAGCAAAACAGAGATGGTGTTGTCGTTTGCATTGGTCGTCATCACGTCGGGATTGCCGTCGGTGTTCACATCGGCAACTGCTATATCATGCGTGTGCGAGCGCGGGCCGTTTCCTGCCAGCACCGGAGACGTAGGCGCAGGCGCAAAGCCGCCTTGCCCGTCGCCGAGTAGAAACGTCACTTCGTAGCTGTCGTGCAGGGCTACGAGAATGTCAAGCCGTCCGTCTTTATTCATATCTCCGAGCGCAACCTTGCGCGCAGATGGCGCGACGGCGATGGGAGAGCCTTTAGCGCGGGTGAATCCGCCTCGCCCGTCGCCGAGCAATATCATGACGTGACCACTCAAAGGGCTAGGCTGCGAGCCGCAGCAGGTTCCGCAGGCTAGAACTATGTCCGGGTTGCCATCATTATTACAATCGCCAACGGCAGGCTCGCCAGCCATCGGGCCAACTGCAATAGGCGAACCTGTTGCCTGTTTGAAAGCAGGCTGCTTGAGCGAGTGCCCATTTTGTCCTTCGGCTCTTTCGCACCCAAGCGCGAAAGCGAAAATTATGCATATAGTCAGAGCCAATGTCTTCATGTTCATCCTCCGTCCTTTTAAGCCTACACCTCTTTAACTCACTTCGCAGGGTTAGACGACGGGAGGAGCAAGTTTCTTCCATCGCCTTTGATAATAAAATGCTTGAGCTAATCGTTTTCATTGTGTTATAAATCGCTCCGTCGTCAGTCGCATAGCGGAAGAGGGGAGTCACAACAACCCGCGATTTTCTTCCTACGAAAAACGAACGCAAGATTGTAAAAGATACCGGTGAGCATCGCGCGTCCCGTATTCACTCGATGCTCATTTTATTGAGAGTGTAATTCATCCACTGCAAGAGGTGCCGGTGTAAGCACTCACGCTTCCCTTCCCACGTGAGAGGTTTTGCACAAACTTAAATAACAAAAGTGAGGCGGGCCAGCCTTACAAGAAAAATGCGACCGATCTGTTGTCTATCCTGCCACTTCAGAAAAGGAGAAAAACAGTATGCGTAAAACTTGCTTTGTGTTGTTCCTGGTTGCTTTGATTGCACCATCAATCACTTTCCTCAGCGCACGAAGCGCTGCTTCAGGCAAAAACAACTTAAGTCCCTGGCAATCCACAATCATTGGATTACCTAACTATGACATACGCCACGAGATTTCAAAGATTCAAACCCTTTCCGGTTCGAATGCATCAATCGAAAGCGCCGCTGTGAAAGAGCGGACTAACGTAATTGAAACCTTCCGCGCCCAGCTTCCACCTGAGATGCGCGAGAGTTTGCGATACGAGGTAAACGAGGCAGGCGTGCCGAAAGCTTTCTTCAATATCGCGGGGCCGTTGTCTCAATCCTCGTTTGGGTCTGCCGATCAGATCGCCCGCCGCTTTTTAAGCGAGCGAGCGAATGTTTTCGGATTGGCAAGTTCCGAAGTTCGCAGCCTAAAGCTCCGCAACGAAGACAAAGACGAGAACATAACTTTCCTACACTACAATCAAATGATTGACGGCGTGGGCGTATTTCAGGGGCAGGTTCAGGTAGCCGTCAGCAGCGTAGGCGAAGTGCTTTCAGTTATGGAAGGCATGATGCTGCCGAACGGCAAGGTTGATACAACTCCTCTTCTATCGGAAGCAGAGGCGATCACCGAAGCCTTCAAGTATTCAGGCCGTCAAGCTCCGGGCAAGTTTGAGATGATTGGAACTCGTTCGGAAACAGGCGACCGTGCGCGATACAAAAATCCGCTCGGCCAAAACTACGAAGACATACTCTCCGAACTGACCGTCATGCGCGTGGGCGAGCGTGGCGTGCTTGCATGGCACGTTTACGTTGATGCCGGTTCGAGCGAGTGGTACGAAATATGTATTGACGCAAACACAGGCGCGCTGCTGATGCGCTACAACCTCTACGCAGACGTGGCACAGGGAACGGTCACCACGCGAGACCCAATTACTGCGCCGCGCACGCTCCAATCTTTCGTCGGCGATACGGTCATAAACACGGCTGCCGGATGGATGGGAACTTCGACCGTCACGACCGGCAACAACGTCGAAGCGTATCTCGATACGGACGCTAACAACGCTCCTGATAACAACAACACGACGGGGCTGTCAGTCGGGCACGCCTCCGCAGCCAATCAGGATTTCACATTCCCGTTCACGCTCGGAGTTGACCCGCGCACGCAAAGGCCCGCGATAGTGACGAACCTTTTTTACTTCATCAACATCGCGCACGATTTCCATTATCGGCTCGGCTTCACCGAATCGGCGGGGAATTTCCAGACCAATAACTTTGGTCGCGGCGGCATTGGCAACGATTCCGTCAGGGGCGAGGCTCAGGACGGGTCGGGCACAAACAATGCCAACTTTGCAACTCCGCCCGATGGCAGCCGCCCGCGCATGCAACAATTCCTCTTCACTCAGGGAACGACCAGTCTGGCCGACGACCGCGACAGCTCGCAAGATGGAGATGTTGTGTTTCACGAATTCGGTCACGGCGTTTCGAATCGCTTAGTGGGCGGTCCCAACAATACAAGCTGCCTCGGCGGCACGCAGGCAGGCGCTATGGGCGAAGGCTGGTCGGACTACTGGGCAATCACTTTCTACAACGATGGCCGCGTAGGCGAGTACGTAACCAATAACGCGACTAACGGCATACGGCGCGCAGCCTACACAGTCCCGGCAAATCCTGTCCACGATTCTTACGCCGATCTTGGAGTCGGAGGATTTCAAGTGCACCGCGACGGAGAAGTTTGGGCCGCGACTTTGTGGGATCTTCGCACACAACTGGGCGCTGCCGTAACCGACCGCATTGTGTCCGAAGGCATGAAATTCACGCCTTGCAGCCCGTCGTTCCTTAATGCGCGCGATGGCATTTTGCAAGCCGATCAGGCCGTCAACGGCGGCGCGAATCGGTGCGCAATATGGACGGTGTTCGCGCGTCACGGCATGGGCGCGTCGGCAACCGGCAACAACGGAACTCAGCACAACGCCGCTACTGATGTTCCGGTGGATTGCGCTGGCGGCGGCGGCACGGTCGTCTTCTTCGACAACTTCGAGACTGCCTTAGGGTGGGTAACCAACGCGAACGGCACAGACACTGCGACGACGGGCCAGTGGGAGCGCGGCAATCCTGATACCACGACTTCCAGCGGAACCAAGCAACTCGGCACAACCGTCAGCGGTGTAAACGATCTGGTGACGGGAAGGCTCGCAGGCGCAGCGGCTGGTGATTTCGACATTGATGGCGGCGTGACATCAATCCGCTCGCCCAACATCACTCTGCCTTCGACGGGCACTTTGACAATGTCGTTCAGCTTCTATCTTGCTCACGGAAGCAATGCGTCGAACGCTGACTTCCTTCGAGTAAGTATCACCAGCGGAGCTACGACCACGGTGGTCTTCCAGAGGCTCGGCGCAGCAGCGGACGTAGACGGTGTATGGGCTTCGACCAGCGTAAGCTTGAACGCTTTCGCGGGTCAGACTGTGACTATACGGATAGAGGCCGCAGATGCTGCCGGGGCGAGCCTCGTCGAGGCAGGAATTGATGATGTAAGAATAACAAGTCAGTAATGACAAAGCGTTGACTTATTTATGAGGCGAGAGATTATTACTCTCGCCTCATTTTGTTTTCAGAGGCGCGAAAGGCGCTAAGTGATTTGCCAACAGGCACGGATGAAAGGCACAATTCTGATTTCAAGCATTCAACGAAAATATAAAAGGAGCCAATATGTCAGGACATTCTAAATGGCATTCAATCAAACATAAGAAGGGCGCAATTGACGCCAAACGCGGCAAGATGTTTTCAAGGCTTATCAAAGAGCTTACGGTAGCTGCGCGCGGCGGCGGCGACCCTGCCGGAAATGCTCGGCTGCGCAAGGCTATGGACGACGCTAAAGCGATGAACATGCCGAAAGACACTATGACGAACGCGATCAAACGCGGCACGGGCGAAATCGCAGGCGCGGCCATTGATGACATCACATACGAAGGCTATGGGCCGGGCGGCGTTGCCGTCTTCATCGAAGCTCAAACGGACAATCGCACGCGCACGGTCGCAGAGATTCGCCACATCTTTGCAAAGAATGGAGGGAATCTCGGCGAAAACGGCTCGGTCTCGTGGATGTTTCAGAAGAAAGGCGCAATCCTGATTGAAAAGTCCGCCGCCGATGAAGACCGCATCATGGAGCTTGCGCTCGAAGCGGGAGCCGAGGACGTGAGCGGCGATGAAGAAACATGGGAAGTCATAACATCGCCTGAAGACTTCAATACTGTGTTTGAAGCGATAAAGGGCGCGGGCATCGAGCCAATGTCATCGGACGTGATGATGCGCCCGACAAACTCTGTGCAGGTCAAAGGCGCAACGGCTCAACAGGTTCTTCGTTTGATGGAAGCCCTCGAAGACAACGACGACGTGGCAAGCGTGGCAGCTAACTTCGACATACCCGCCGAAGAGATGGAGGCAGCCGGTTGACATCAACATCCGGCAATCAATCCGCGAACGCGCACGCCCGGCTGAAAGGCAAGGCTATGCGTGTGATCGGTGTTGATCCCGGCAGCGATACGACGGGCTACGGCGTGATTGACAGCGATGGCCGCAACTATGAGCTTGTGGAATACGCAGGCATACGCGCGCCCGCCCGCTTCGCTTTCGCCGAACGGCTACTCATCATCAGCCAGAAACTTGAAGAAGTGATTGAGCGGCTCAGGCCGCAATCCTGCGCGGTTGAAGAGACTTTCTTTGCCGTGAACGTGAAGACCGCGCTCAAACTCGGCCACGTTCGCGGCGTCGTGCTCGTGACTGCCGCTCGCGCAAAGCTGGAAGTCGCCGAATACTCGCCGCTCGAAATCAAGTCCGCGCTCGTAGGCTATGGCCGCGCCGAAAAACAACAGGTTCAGGAGATGGTGCGAATACTGCTCGGATTGAAAGAGCCGCCTGAGCCTTTGGATGCAAGCGACGCTTTGGCCGCAGCCATCTGCCACGTCAACATCGCATCCACCCGCGCGCGGCTTGGCATGAAAGGGTAAGCAGATACGGCTGTAACAAAGTCGATTGACAGGCACGGTAGGGGCACACAATTTAATAGCTGCGCTCCAAAGTGTAAGTGTTTAATGGGAGGAAAACCTATTAGCTGGTTTCCTCTTGTTTTCTTTCGCGGACCATGCCTGAATTCCGACAATTAAGATTAATAAGGATGATCGTGGTGCTGAGATTGATTCATATCATAAAGCAATATTGAATGAAGAATGATGATGTAGGGTATCATTAGCGAGAAAATCAAGCTACTATAACAATATTCCTGTTGCTACTTTAAACTAGGTAATTGCAATGAAGCGCAAATCTACTCATCGGGGCTTTATTCGAGAAGTTTCAAAAGATGATACTCGGTTCAGTGCAGTCTTGGACGAAGCTCTGTATACAGGTGCTTTTACCGCAGAGAAGATGCAAAGGTGGAATGATGAGGGACGCACTCGAAACGAGTATATGAAATGCTTGTTGAGCCTGATAGAAGATGGCACAATATCGACAGCAAATTCACCTGATCTAAAACGGCTGATAGAGATCTGCCATCAATCCCAGACAATCCGGCGCAATTTAGCAATACCAGATTTGTGGAGAGCCGTATTTTCGCGTACTTTGTTGCCGCTAGATGAACCAGTATACGTCGAACCTATGGGACACCAGGGTCGGTGCAATTACACATATCGAATAAGTGGAGGAAGTTATACATACGTGGCACGTTACCATGATCCCCTTGGGCGGGACTTCCTCCAGCGCCACGAGCCACGCCTGGCTGCCCATATTTACTGCGTTGCCGAGAAACTGATCGGAATTTGTCTTGGTCGAGATAATGTAGTATCCACTCTATTCCCAACCTGTGAGCCAGGTGATTTAGATCCGGATCGTTTAATGGATGAAGATAGCGGGAAGTTTCCTGAAATCGTTGCCGATCGTATTCTGATACAAAGCGATTATTCGAAAGATTACTTTGTCTTGACAGATTACGAGAGCCAATACCCTGAGCTTACGGTAGAAAAGGTTCTTGAGCTTTACGTGCATTTGTTAGCTCAATTGCATGCTCATTCGCGATGCCTGTATAGTCGCGCGCAAAATCCGGCAGCCAGCGACCAATTAGCGCAGACCTTCAGGCATTACCGTGACCTTCTTCGCTTTGATACTCCTATGGAATACGGCCAATGGCTAGATGGGGAGAACTGGATCAGTCGGCGCGTTTTGAGAGGGTTGAGCAAGGGCAGAAATACCACTCATATCTGGGCATCCCTGCTAAATCGTCTCGGTTATTCCCCATCCGAACTTATAGAGTGGTGCCGTGCGCTTTGGCAAAGCAGTACTCAGGCGATGGCAGACTCTGGCTCGCTCGTGCACTTTGATCATAATCCGAGAAATTGCTTCATTAATAAACAAACCAGGGATCGTACCAAATTATTTGATTTTGATTATGTTGCTATCATCGATCCCGCCTACGAAATCGGCCTCATCGTAAATTCTTTTGTCAGGCTGGTTCTTCAGAAAGAGGGGTGGGATTCAGCGAAGTTAATTTTGGAAATAATTGAGATGCTCTTCAAACTTTATGAGCATCATTATGTGTCTGTTGCTACAGGGTTAAGCAATTGTTTTACGGCTTTCAGCGCGGTTGATCTACAGCATCTAATATCGCGCGCCAAGGCTTTTGCCGGACTTACAATCGCCGTAACCCTCGACGAGAATGATCAGTACAGCCCTGATCTGACAAGTGATAAATCCAAAGTTCTCTCCGAGAGGCAGAAGAGCATCCTCCTGACGTGCTGTGAGAGTCTTCTTCGACAAGGGCCGCGCTTTGATCACAGCAGTGGTAGACGAGGATGACACGACCACTTGGATAGGTTGTACCAAGCTGCGGATCAAACATTAAGCGCCTATTTTAGAATTACCTTTGTGCATTCAGAAATTCGCGGAGCTGCTCTACCCTACTTTTCGCCGCGGTTTGTTATTGGCAACTTATCGTGGCACGTCTTATTGACATGGCCGATCTCTTCACGAAGCAACAGGAGCGTATTACGCATATGAATGAACAAACATCCCAAGAGCTTTTGCTTAAGCTATCGAAGATCGAGAACAATCTTCGAAAAGAGACCAGGGGCGATGATCTGTATGGAGGAGACCTTTTGAGAGATACTGCCCTGGCAATAAGTAGATCTATCCGCAGGCTTATAAATAATCGGCTCAAAGGATCGCAGCCAAATAATCGGCTCAAAAGATCGCAGCTTCCACGAAATGCCCGCCCCGCTGAAGTTGTACATGTCTGGGAACGTCTAGTAAACGAAGTCGTCCGCGAATATCAATGGGAGCGTGAGATTCTCGAACACAACCTGGAGCTGAAGGAATTCCGCCCTCGCACTTTCTTCAGTATTCTTCCAGGCAACTGGCAGAATACCATACTAACTTCAAGGCTAAAAGCTTCAGAGTTGCAAGTCAAGTATCTTGAAATTATCCCACGTTCTGAAACGGCAGGTGGCGCGAAGGAGAGAAAAGAACGTCTGTCGGTGTTACTTCCAATCACAAACGGTTATCGGAAGACATTCCGGTCACTGGCTTGCCTGTGCTACGATATTGAAAAATATCTTGATAAATACGACGTTCAATTCCATATCTGTGTCAATTACTCTGACGATAATAGCATCTATGAGGTTACTCGTTTTGCCAACACTATTGGATATTCGCGCGCGATCCCGATAACTCTCTACCACGCTGAGAAACCCAATCAAAGAGGCCATCGTGGGAGACAGGGGCGTTGGTGGAAGACGGATATTCTGAACTTCATGTTGAACAGTATTTTACGAACACAAAAGAAAGAAAAGGTTCATACCGAAGATGGTGCGCGGCCCCAAAAGGAGCACTTTCTCCACTTCGCTGATGACGACATTTATATATCACCTGGAGACGAAGTGATTGAGAAAAATATCCAGACCTTGCGCGAAAACCGCGAATTGAAGATCATCAGCGCGTCTTACAGTAGTGAGGAGGACTGGGGGTTCAGTGCCGTTAGCTCTGTGCGAAAACGAAGGGGGTATATAGAATCAAGGCAGGACGATAGGCTATTTAATATCTATGGCGGTTGTATGACAACAACTGTAGAGCGGTTATTGAGCCTGTCGATTTCAAACACCCGCACCAAAACGATCAAGTTTCCTCGGGCCATCGGGAGGAATAAAGAATTCGGAGAAGACTCTTATCTTACGGCATTAGCAAATCTGCACTTGCTCGAAGAGAGTGCATCCAAACGGACAAGTAAAATACAATCGCTCAGGGGGTATGCAACACGTCAACGGGTGGTGGGCCACCAGGAACCGACGAACATCGTGAGTTTTGCAAATCGAGTTGCTCGCGATAAGCAATGGAGCAAGCGATCACTTGAAGCCTGCTTTCCCAGAGATAAAAAGCTAAACAAGGACAATTTGAAAAATGTTGCGCGTACATTCGGGGCGCTGCGAAGACTTACTTTCGAACCCATAGCCAGCGCGATTACTGCCGAGCGTGACCTTCGTCATAATCTCGCGCAGGCGTGGGGATATGAGATAAGAGCAAAGGCCACCGAATGGTCTGACCGGGCTCGGATCAGATACGCGCACGCCATCAATTGGACAATACATAAAACCCGGCACCAGATATGTAAAGATATTGTGGAAAATGGCCACCTGTTTGAGACCATTTTGCAAGACCTAACACGCGGGCCGGTCAGCTATGAGCTGATACATGGCATGCGAGAATGCGCGAAAGATCCGTCTGAACAGTTATCCCAAATTTGCCGATTACTGATCGCAGTTGATAGAAAAAGCATTGAGTCGATACTTCATGAAAATGCTTACCTATTCCACTTGTACGCAATAGCAGAAGAGTCGTTAACTTATGGCGCGCAGTTTTCCATGGCAACAACTGATGGAGAGAGCCCGGAAGAGTTGCTCGGGTTAAGCGAAGAGAAAATTGCCTGCCTCAAGAAGCTCTACCCTTTCGATCTGGCTCTAATCCTGGCCAAGGCATTCCCAGGCAAATTCGAGAATTGCATAACAGTTAGTGCCGAGAATGAGTCCAATCAAGAAAAAGCCGATTACTTATTTAAGCACCCCAGGCGCTCGCCAAGAAGTTATTCGATTTTCTTACAGCGCAATCCGGCCAGAACCCCCTCTGATCATGATAAGGGGCTCGACAAGCTTTTTCTCAGGTATCACACAGTAATCGGGCGGGGCAAATTCTTGAAAGACTCCCCGCGACGCATCGTTTATCTGCATGTGCTTGGCGAGGAAATTGTCAAGACGATACTCAATATCGCTAAAGGGCTCGCCCACAATACTGTCGATCCCGAATTACAAGTTCTAAAGACTATGTACCCGACTTTGAAGCAATCAATGTTGCACTATGCTGGCCCGGAGCGGCATGCGCCATTTGATAGATTAATGCAGTCGCTTTACATTCAAGATAGTATAAAAGGGAAAGCTAAACAACTTTCAAGGGTAGTGCTTGGTGACAATCAATGTCGTCAGCTTTCGACGTGCATGGAGAGTTCCTCGGGAAAATGCATGGCGTGACTTTTGGCATCCGGTCCTACCTTGAGCCGCTTTACCTTCAGGAATCAAGCAATTATTGGCTTGATAAAGATAACCCACGTTACAGATTGGTTCAGCTTCTTATCGAGCATCTTGATAAACTTCGACTCTTCCTTCCACTGGCCTACAAAGATTGGTTAGAAACGGGCGCGGATAGGCCGAGTTCTATCACCTCCCTCTTGCAACTGGTCAAGAGCGAATCCGGCTTGGTTGGTTTGGAGGTCACAAAACTGATCCGACAGGATGGGCTGACGTTAAACGAGATATGGCAGGACCTTTGTAAAGAGAGCGAGCGCGTCCATAGAGATTTCGGGTCGGTAGGCCACCAGGGCTTATACGCGGCAAATCTGTTCATCGGCTACGACAATAATTGGTGGACAAATAAAAAGTATGGCAGTGGGAAAATCTGTATCGCTCAAGAGAAAGCACGTATTGATAAAGTTTATCTGGCGAGCCATTCTAGTATCGCGTTAATAGACCCTGCTATCGAAGCAGGCCTGGTCTTAGCGGAATTGATTTCTGTCAGACTTTCTGCGAATTCGCTTGAGCGCGCAGCGGGGCTTGAGTCAAGGTTACTAGGTGATGAGTCGCTTCCAAGGATCTTGGGCACTTTTCATGAACAGTATTCTCTCGCTTTCCAAAAGTATCTGCACTCGTCTGGATCAGGCGTATTTTGGGAAGATAAAGGATTCGACCGAGCGCGCGGGGTTCGAGATCTCATCATACGACTAAGCCGCGTTGCAGCGATCTCGTTGTTGGCGCGATATCATACAAGCTGGAGTACAGCCTCACTCTCGAAGAACGGACCAAACTCACTCATATCTGTGTCGATCTTTTTCATATAGGGACTACATTAAAGCTGCATTTTCGAGATTATCATTCCCTTCATCTATGAGCCTTGTGTCAGATAAGCCCTTAGCCGTAGCTCTTTGAGATTCAGGCATCAGACGGTCTAATCTGTTATGAACGCAGTAACCAAAACTGCACAGATACTACAATGCTTGTAAAAAGAATCAACCGGCAAAATCTATTTTTACGCTATCCTATTCGCACATCGGTCATAGTTTTGTGTCCTACAAATTTTCGCTTACCCCGCTGCATACGCACTTTTCACGACGCGCAAAATTGGCTTATGAATGGGCATCATCTCTTAACACGGAACGAAAAATCCCCGATCTCTATTATACTCCCGGTATCGTTCTGTCCTTTTAGTGTAAGTATATAGTCGTCATTGGTGAAGATACTGGCAGGGAGCGTAATAACTAATTTACCGAGATTGGTCTTACTGGGGCTAAGTTGATCTTTGCTCCGGATCTCGCGACCATCGAATGTTCTTATTACTGCGCTGTAGCTCTTGTAATCATTTTCTCTACCGAGACTGATTCTAATTTGAAATCGGACTAGATCCGGACGGAGCAGTACTGTCTTTAGTTCTCCTCCGCCCCTGGAGAAAGAATCAGTTTTAAGATCTAAAAAGGCAATTTCATCCCTTGATATTTGTGGCTGGGCTTCTTGCAGGGCCGCCAATTCTTTCTCAATCTCATCACGCTTTCTTCGCTCGCTTTCCAATTCCTTTACAATTGATTCACGATTATCCTTCTGCTTATCGATTTGTTGTTGCAGTTCCTGATCGCTTTTTTCAAGCACCTCTTGCCTTGCTTCCATTTGCCTGATCTTACTCTGGAGCGTCAGATTCCAAATAGCCATAAATAGAATACTGAGTATCAAAAGCGCAGCTACAGCAAGAGAGAGGCGCTTCCCATGTTTTCCAATGAGAAATCCCCTTTTACCATGACGCTTTAATTGATTTGAGTTCTGCTCATCTGACAGCTCAGGAGCATTTTCGGAAGTGTACCCGATTAAATCTCGGACAAATTCGATCTCGCGCGCTTGCCGAGGAGAGGATAGCAATAGACCCTCAACCTTTCCACGCTCGTATTCAGTGAGGATCCCCTGTGCATAATCATCAATCAAGGCGTCTTCGACCGAGCGCAGTTGCTCAAAGTATTGATTATCTGTGAAAAACAGTTCCTCAATTTGAACCTGTTCCTCTTCTGTCAAATCCCCGAGCAGATAGCGGACCATCAAATCTTCTTGCTTCGTCTTCTGCCTCACGCTAGTAATCCTTAATACAGCATTGGAATCGAAACATAAGACTTACCAATGCCGAAAACTCGGGCTGGCCCTGAAAGCCCTGACCGAAACTATCTCTCGCATTCGACCCATACTGTCTTTTACCTATAAGTGAAAATAAATTGAATTAATTTCTACCTCCCTCTTAAATTATCAAGGCATTCTTCCTCGCACGCCCTTAAATCCTGTTTAAGTCTATGCACCTGTAGCCTTAAAGCGTTAAGACTGATATTCAGATATTTTGCTAAAATCTCTCTGGCTTCCTCGCCCAGATAATACCTGTGAAGCAAGCTAAGTTTGTCCTTGGGTAATTTTTGCAAACATTGTGTTCTGCAATCTTGTGAATTCTCTGAATAGCTTTGGAGGTGGTCAGGCAAGTCGCTTTCTATAATTTCGCGTTTTTTCTTTTCTCTGATGTATTCCATGTATACGTGCTTCGCAATCGCATAGATGTAAGAGTACGGGTTATCTGCGCGAATTTCCTCCCCCATATTAAGGTTTTTAACAACCCTACCTACTGTTTCGTCGGCCAGGCCATCAGGGTCCTCACACCGCCTCCACGCAAAAAACTTTACCATTTTTGAGCGAAGTTGTTTATACCTCTTTTCGGGATCGGAAAAACTTGGCTCGATGCGGAGGAGCAGGGCTTCAAAGGCTTGCTGATTCTTATCCATATAGAGGTAAGCTTTCGGATGCTTTGGCTCGCCAGTGATACAACATTTCTTGCCGCCGCAAATATAGTAGTTTAGTTCACTAAGGTGCAACCAACAGAACCGCTTACTTTAATCTAAAGAATGCGAACACCCGTACTTCGTTACTCTCGGCCAACGTGATGCCATACGAAAGATTAAGAAAAAGGACTTTGATTCGACGGATTATTATTTCCACTCGCCCTGTAATGTAAAAGCGGCCCAGAAATAAGGGAACCTCCAGCGCATCTGCTTCCACATCTGCACCTGCGCTGCTCTCAAAGCGGCAGCCGGTCGTAGCCGCAGTTGACCAAACATGCCTTCGTAAAAGTATTTCATCAGCTCGGCTGAGGCTCTGTCATCTATCTTCCACAAGCTACCCACCACGCGCGCTGCTCCCGCATACATAAAGCCACGCGCTAATCCGACAAATCCCTCTGACTTAATGTCCTTACCCAAAGCGGTCTGGCATGCGCTTAAGACCACGAGATCCGCCGAAAGTTTGAGATTATAGACTTCGTTAAGCCGCAGAAATCCATCTTGCTGGTTCCCTTGTCTATCCACCAGAGAGAGCACAACGCCATAGAGCTGCGGATAAGCTCCGTAGATTAATCCGTGAGTAGCAAAATGCAGTACACGATACTGCTGTAAGTCTGCGTTCTTTGCCGTTGAAAGACTGGCGTCAAAACCGAGAGCAAGTTTGCGCTCCTGCTCGGGCACAAGCTCAGCGATTGCCATTGCTTCGGTCGAAGCGAAAGGCAGGCGCTGAAAACGCAGCCTTTCTTTTATACTTCCAGAAGATCCTCAGCCCTTAACTCGTGCTGCCCTCGGGTTGTAGCGGACGCGCTGTTCACCTCTCCCCTGCCAGTGCGGCCTTTTAAATTTACGCGCGGATCGCCTTTCTCAAATACAGGGTCTGCAAACACCGCGAGAGCTTTAGGCGCGGAGCTACGTCCCTGAATTTCCGAGCGGAGGGCCGATAATATCGAAACCGATGGCAGATTTATAATCTCGTGATCTACCACAAGAGGCTGGCGCTCTTGCTTTCCCCGTTTAATATCATTAGGGTCTGGAAGCGCCGCGAAAGGCACATACTGCAGCGCCCCATCGGCAACTATGACCAATCGCTTTGTTGCAAGGTGAGGGGCTATAGGCCCAAGCAGCATATCGGTTAATTCAATCGCCGCCCGTGAGTATTGAGAATTTGACTCTTCCAGGGCACGGAGTTTTTGTTGGGATGATTCTTTACCTAGATGTTCACCGTACTCTGTTAGTGACCTGTACATGCGGATTGCCGCCCCTTCTATCTTACTGCGAGCAGGCAATTCATACGCGATAGCCGACGCCGAAGTGACTGCCCAAAGGTAACTTCGTTCCTCCCCGAGCGAGTACTCCAAAAGCATAGTATCCGGATCAAATAATTGTTTCTGAATTTCGGAGAGGTTCAATGTCCGTGGCTGCGTTAAATTGGCATATCTCCCGCTGGTTGCCCTGATTTGCGCAAGCACTTCTTCGTATTGAGTCGTCAGATCCTCGACTTCCTTCTTTATCAACGCCGCCTGTTCTTCCGTATGCGCGTCGCTTAATAAACGGAGTTGGCGACCTGCCTTTGCATTGAGTAGTTGCTGCAGGTCTCGTTCCTCCTGGAGTAGCGCGGGCTCTACGCCTTGACGAACATCGGCATGTGCTTCACTCAACAGGTCGAGTAAAACTCGCCCACGGGATTTCTCACTCGCTTCTAGTGCCGCGGCAGCATATCCTGCTTCCGGGTTTTGCTTATGCAGGCGCATCAGGACATCTATATAAAGTTCATAATGTTGATGCGCAGATGCGAAGTAAGAAGATTGCAGTTCCTGGCTGGCGACCTTTGTGCGCAAAGTCTCGACGATATCCAACATCGCCTTGCTCTGCTCGTAAGCATCTTTGTAATTACCAAGGTCCCGCCCTACTCTTACAATATTATGAAGCGTTTGCACCTCTCCCGCGCGATCTTCTGTCGCACGATTTAGAACGACTGACTGCTTATAGTAATCGAGCGCTTTCTGTTTTTGCCCTGACATTTCGTAAACATAACCAAGACTATTGAGAGCGTTTGCTTGCCCTCGGGGATCAGATAAGCTTTGGCTCAATGTAAGCGCGCGGTTCAAGTAACTAATAGCTTTATCTTTTTCTCCGAAATAAACAAAGATGTCACCTATATCTTTAAGGGCGTATGATTCCGCACGCTGATCGCCTAAAGATCGGCTGATCTCAAGATTCTGTTTGTAATAATCGAGTGCTTTTTGCCTATCTCCTAATGAATCATATATCTCACCGATAAGCCCTAAAGTAACCGCTTCGCTAGAGCGTCTACCTATTGATCTGTAGAGGTGCAATGCTTTCTTATAACAATCCAAAGCTCTATTTTTATTCCCTAAAGTATCGTACACATAGGCCATTGCATTGAGAGTTACGGCTTCGCCACTTTTATTGCCCATCTTTCGGAAGAGCTTAAGTGCCTTATCCTGAGTATCGAGCGCTCTTTGCATATCACCCAATGAGCTGTATAGCAAACCTATAGCGGTTAGCGTCAGCGTCTCTCCTCGCAGTTGCCTTGATTTTTGCCAGAGTACAAGCGCTTCATCAAAAGTAGCTAGAGCCTTTCGGAGATCGCCGAGATCATTATAAGAATATCCCATATTTGTCAGGGTCTGGGCCTGCCCACGCCTATCTCCCGATGCCCTCCATAAGTTCAAAGCCTGATTAAGAGAATCGAGAGCTTTCTGCATATCACTTAAGACTAAGTAGGCTAATCCCAAATTATTTAGCGCCTGGGCCTGCCCACTGATATAACCAACTTCAATGCTGAGTGCGAGCGCCTGTTTACAATAGTCGAGTGTTATTTGTCTGTTACCCAGATCAACATTAATTTCCCCAATCACATTGAGCAGATCGACTTCTGATCGCTGGTCTTTCAGTGCTCTGCTCAACAGAAGCGCCTGATTATAGTAATCAAGCGCTCTTAGATTTTGACTAAGAGTAGAATAAGCCTCTCCGATATTTGTGAGCACCTCGATCAATTGTCGCCGATTGTTAACACCGTACCAGTAGTTATAAGCAACCTTATACTTGTTGACCGCTTTCAACAGGGCTCCCGAGGTCCACTCGGCGCGCAATTCGATTGCTGCCGAGAAGGATTTCTCGGCAGCAATCGAATCTCGATCTGATAGAGTTGCCTTCCTCAGTGGGCTATGTCTTAGCTCGTAGGTTGACGCATCTTCATCCAGTTCGCGAGATTGCAATTCTATGGTGTAGACGCCCGAAACCTCTGCGATCAATGAGAGCGAGGTTGGCTTGAACCGACGGCTATTAACTTCATAAATCTTGCGGTGATCCGGATTAATTAATGACATGGATATACGTGTATCAAGAGTTTCCAGATAGACTTGAAAGAACTGGCCAGAGGTTAACTCAATCCGGTAGAGATGAGACTTGCCGGAAGCAATCTTTTGCCGAATCGGAGCGTCCGATGTGAGGTAAGGTATGCTTTCTGTCTGTATTGTTTTTCCGAAATTACGTGATTCTTGAAGTCTAAAGCATACCGATTTACTGTGACTTCGCAGAATGGAGTTAAGTCCGAGAATCTCAAAGGGGATGAGGAAAAATACCAGGCAATGCGCGCGACTCAATACAAATTTGGAAGCAAGTATATTCCAATTCCCGAGTCGTATTGCAGCCTTGAACATAATCCCATAAACCCAAGTTTATAAAGGGTGGCGAATCTATTAGACCCATTGGTTTGAATAGTGAGAGGCTCTCTCTCAGTTTTCTTGATCACAGAGCAACGCAGGCTGCTATTTATCATGAACTGTTTAGATATTCAACTTGGGTGCCTACCTGGTTAGAGTGTAAAGCTGTGATCGCCTTTTCTGTAAGTACCGGATTGTTTGTGGCTGCTTGATCTAAACGGATATTGAATCTTGACTGGAAGGATTTGGCAACTATGTGATAAGTCAACTGTAAGCGGCGAGGCCGTCAACGGAAGTGGATGGAGCTTAAGATCAAAGGGCTTTAAATAATGGTGGTTCCAGTTTTTTAATGAAATGATCTTATGGAAGAAGCTCTCTGGCAGGGAAACCCTTGGGTCGCATCGAAGCGCCATGATAGGCATGGCGGCTTACGATGCGTAGTACTATCCCTGCCAGAAAAGCCAATTGTCAGGCGCAAACATTGAGACCAATTTATCGAGACAAGCTCCAACGATTTTGAGAATCAGTTTCCTGCCTACCGGAACGAGCTTTACCTCAGGCTTGCCGTTCCTGGCTTTATCGTTGAGGTTACTTCGCGTTTCCACTCATAAACCGTGCGAATCATCCGCCTCTATGAGTGTCTTTTGGCGGCTCCGGTTTTTCCTGTGTGGATTCCCCTCTTGTCACCTTAATGGTCCCATCCCTGAATGTATCTTGGGAGTCCGGCACTTTCTCTTCCGTTTCAGTCTCTCTCGTTACCTTAATGGTCCCGTCCCTGCTCGTATCTCCTGACAATTTGGGATCTTCTGCGGCGTTACTCATTTTTCGAGTCCTCCTTATGTAGGGTTACCAACAAAATATCCGAGGTCCTTTTTCTTCGCGCTCACCCGGTCCGTGCCGATTACAAACTCAACACAGATATCGCGCTTACACTTATAGGTGCGAGTCAACGTCAAAAAATTTCTCGCGAGGTCAAATTATTTTATTGGGTTAGAACAAGTCTCAAACGTTCTACAGTGCGCTACCCTGAGCAAGCATCACTAATACTCGATTGTGATCAGCTTTCTTACCCGGTATGAATGGTCAATGAGGGCTTGTATTGTCCATCCCGGGTTCTCTCGTAGGTTACAATCTCACCAAGGGCATTGAGACGTTGACCGAGAAAGATGCAGTATGCGGCTGGGGCATAAAGAACTATATGCGTTCGCAAAGAGTTATATTCGTTCTTAAGATTGCGTATAAGCTCCTTCGCATGAATTGCAAGTGCAACGGCGTCCTGGTCGGAGTGTAATGCGCCGTCCCCCGGCCCGTTGTCAGGTTCTAAGTAAAGCATGGCATCAAAATTATTAGATTGCTGCTCGTATAATTCGGTCACTTCCCTCAACGCAATTCCTGTGATCGATAAGGCGATTAGAACATCATTTCCGCTGGGCTCTTCCCTCCTCTTTTTAGCTACGACCTTGAATCTGCGATCCGAAGGCTGGGAATCGGATCGCCAAAGAACCGTTCTGCCCTGAGTCGGTTGTTCAGCACGAAGTGTGTATCCACCTACTTCCGGAAAAGCAGCACCAACTGCTAGATTTGCCGTCAATGGGAGTTTGCCGCGAATATCGATAAAGGATCCTTTCACCTGCCCATCGAATTCACTCTTGGCATGGCGGAGATCGGGGTAAAGATGGCGATTCCAAATTTCCTGATCAGCTATATGCCTCAGGTTGCGATCAAAATACTTTGTCCAATCCAACTCAATTGCTGGCAGACGATCATAAATACGTCTCACCCAGCCGTGAATCCATAGGCACACAGAATTCTCAATGATAGGATCCGGCGGTTGGCTCAACTCTTGCCCATTTCTAGATTGACCAGTAGCGAGCGAGTTCGAATCGAAAAGCGATCTTGAGGAATCTGCTCCATTTTTTATATAGAGGATGGGCGTGTCTTGGTTAGCGAGACCACCAATGATGAGTTCATTCCTAGCCAACTTAAAGGCTGTTTCAACGGAGTAATCGTATGCAAGGGCTCTATAGAAAGCGGCAGCGAATGTCATGGCTGCCGCGTCTATCACGGGTTCTTTCATGCCGATCGTGAAGTCAATGATATCTTTGAACGCCTCCAGTTGGTATTGGGTGTAGCAAGCGTTTAAAAAAACCACGCGAAGACCAATCCGGTCTTTGAGAATCTCAAACAGGTCTGCCAGGGCCTCTCTGGAAACAGATTTTTTGTGTCCTGAATCATCCTCCAGAAAAATTCCTTCGATGCCCCCATGACCGCTGAAGTGAACGACATCAGGGCGATGCTTGAGGAGTGTGCGCTGTAAATCGCCTGTTCTAACTGCAAATTCGGATTCTAATTGAAACAGATCTTGATTCTGGACCATTTCAATTTCACGCGCGATCTCGCGTAGTTCTGCCCCGAGGCGCGGGCGATAAACGACATTAACCGGATCAGCGGCGAGAAACAGTATTTTGATCTTCTTTCTCATAGTCCTACCTCTTTTCTTACTTTGGTTGTGAAGAAATCACTCTTTACTCAGAGTCTTTCAGAGATGCAAATCTCTGCATGACCAGAGAGCATTAATGCGGGTGCGGATTTCTTCTGACATTAATTTCAATGCAGCTCCGAGGAATGCCCGGAGAGGCATCGTTACTCATACAGAAATCTTTGAAACAACCACCCGAGTTGTAGTTGTTTCAATCCGCAAATGAGCGCGTCTTTGATTTTGGTTGTTGCCGGCGAGCGGGAATATTATTCTCTGGTACATTTCAGTGAGAATTGCCGGCATGAAACTTCTTTTCTGCTCAAGGAACTATTCAAGCTACAGCTATCAATCTCTTCAGACCAGATTCTTTGGATGCCAGGTACTGAAAGCGGTCCCAATTTAATCCTTGTCTACATAAAAGTCAACATATGATTCATTACAACAGAAGATTTTTTAATGCCGCTGCCGGATCCAAAAACTTTTTCTAAAATCTCATGAAATTTTTTGTCCGGCGATTTCACCTATGTTCTGAAGCGATCAAAAAAGTGTAGGCTTTAGCCCAAATCAGTGTAGGGCCGAATACTTTAGACCTGTTATCAGTTGTCTAACAAATGGCTGACGCGAAGTTAGTGTAAAGCCATCTCTTAGGAAATGAGTGATCCGATGCTTGCAGGGGATTTTTCCGTACTGAACCTTTCGCGTTACCAGTTGCGATTGAAGGCCCGCCGAGCAGTAGTGTTGCCGCGATACCTAGGCTCAACTTTGCGCGGAGCATTCGGCCATGCATTGAAAGAGGCGGTTTGTGTGGTGGGCCATCGCGATTGTGGGCGCTGTATGCTGGCTGAACGTTGCATCTATCCTTACTTATTTGAAACCACAGCGCCACCTATAGATTTGTTTCGAGGACAGAAGGGAGCGCCGCATCCGTTCATCCTTATGCCTCCCCTATCAGATCCGGTTGACGGCACCATACTCAGATCCGAGCCATTGCCACGTCAGTTTAAGCGAACCGAGTGCGTGCATTCAGGGAAACCGCTCAGGTTGGTGAAATCGACGCCTATCAACTGTTCAGACTCAGGACGGAATCTGTCGCCAGGAGATGAACTGGTATTTGACCTGCTTTTAGTTGGCCGCGCTGTCGAGTATATGCCTTATGTCATCTACGCAGTGAGCGAAATGGCTAAGCGAGGCCTTGGCGTCAACAGAGTCCCCTTTGACCTGAGCCAAGTCGCGGTCGTCGATGAGCACGGACTCGCACAGACAATTTATACAGGCGGCGGCCAGCGCATCACCGTCCCCAGCCATGCGACAAAGACCCTTACGGAATTGATTCAAACACGCCTCGATCAATTAAGAGCAACCGACATTCTATTCCCGGATGAGCTTCGATTGAGTTTCCAGACCCCGGCTCGAATCCGCGTGGACGGCGACCTGCAACACGCTCTGACTTTTCAACTGCTGGCGCGCAACCTTTTGCGAAGGGTTTCGTTACTCGCCGCAGTCCATGGCAGCGGGCGGCTGGATGTGAACTATCGGGCCTTGATTGACCGGGCATCAAGCGTTAGGACCCGGATATCACGACTACACTGGCGAGATTGGGAAAGATACTCAAACCGGCAAAGGGTCAAGATGAACATGGGTGGCTTCGTTGGCGGAATAGAATACACCGGCGATGAGATTCAGGAGTTTTTACCCCTCCTGGCTGCCGGCGAACTATTGCATGTTGGCACTGGTACAACGTTCGGTCTAGGTAGATACGAAATCGTCGAAAACACTCGTAGCGTAACGACAAGTGTTGCGCCAATAACCGGGAAAGGGGTGTCACGAGATGCCGGATCAACAAGCTACCAACCAGCAATCAGCAAATGTGTGCGATGAGTTGAGGCGGATTTACAAGGATCAGACCCCTCTTGCATTGATCGTTGCGGACGTAGATCGCATACAAAGCTATGTCTTCGAATCGGCCAAACTCGCCGAGATGCGCGGCGCTAGCCTCATTCTCGACCTGCTCAATGTTAAGACAAGTGACGAGACAAATAAGTGGGGCAATCTTGAGATCGGCGGACGGCAGATAACGGGTATCCGCCAGGTGTTATATAACGAGTTCGGATTACAGGAGCGATGCGTTATCTACGCAGCAGGCGGAGCGACTTTATTCATCGCACCACTTCAACAAGCGGAAGCCATCCGGCAACGGCTTGAAAAGCTCTTTTTGGAAACCACGCTGACGGCAACTATCACTGTGGTATGGGAGCCGATTCTCTTGTGCGACCTGGAGGCCGGGATTAATCAGCCAGAACTCTCAGACTGGTTTACGACAAACGCTAGAACTGCAACGGGCGAAGCGTGGCGGCTGCTCAAGAATAATCTGGTGGATGTGTCCGACTGGAAACGGCATGACAACATCGCTAGCCTTACCGAAGCAGAGTATCTCAGTAGAAAAGGGTTCAGAGAAGTCTACGCTACGCTACAGCATAAGCTACGCCAAGCCAAACAGAGCCGTCCGTCTGTCCCTGTGTTCGAGGTCTCTCCTTTCACAGAGCGATGCTCTTATTGCCACTTCCGCCCGGCCTACCATCTCGCGCCCGAAATCAACGAGCGTCCCATATGCCAGGCATGCTTTCGCAAGCGGCAGGATCACGATGGCCGTGCCGCGCATAGTTTTCATCTAAAGAACCTGTGGGATTATCTCCAGAAACAAGCCGATGAAGGTAACGTATTGCTATACCGTGAAGGCCTACGAAAGGACAGGGAAATCGCCAACTGGACGGACGTAGAATCGCCACCAGATCTTGAAGCCATCGCGAGCGCGGGTTCCGGACGGGTCAGCAACTTTATCGGGATCATCTATGCTGATGGCAATGACATGGGTAACGAAATCGACAGACTGACAAAAGTAGACGATTTCAAATGTTTCGCTGATGAGGTGCGCGAGGCAATCGAGGGCGCAGTCTTCAGCGGAATTGGCACTTTATTCGACCGTCCCCGCAAGTCTGATATCGAGTATCAGGATCGCAAAGGTAAGAAGCGTACCCGAGAGATTCGCCATCATCCTTTCGAGATTGTTTCCATCGGTGGGGACGATGTTTACCTGTTCGTGCCGGCGGATGTTGCCCTTGAGTTGGCGCACTACCTATGTGCCGAGTTCGAGCGTCGCACAGGTGACAGACATTTGACGCTCGCCGCCGGAGTGCTTATAGCGCATGTCACTACGCCGGTTTACTTTTCGCGCCAGATCGTCAAGGGTCTGCTTAAGAATGCCAAGCGGCGAAGTAAGGCCGGGGAATCATCGGTGTCCGCAATAGATTTCCAGATAATCACCGCTGACACCGCCATCTCGGAAGACGTCCACTTCTTTAGGAAGCAAGCGTACAGGAACCGGTTCGACGAAGGTCTTACGACACGACCGCTTACGCTCAAACAGATGGAGCAAATGATCGCTGTAGTGCGCGCCCTCAAAAACGCCAAATTCCCAAAATCTCAACTTTACGCCTTGCGTGAAGCTGTAGTGAGTGGACCGCAACCTCGCACAACAAATTTTTACTACTACCAACAGGCGCGCAGCGACGAAATGAAGAAACGCTATACACCACTCCACGAATTCCTAAGCAGTAACCATAACGACAGCCTTCTGCCATTTTGGGAGGCAGACGATGGCGATCCTAACAAAGTTAGTCCCATAGTTGATCTACTTGAGATTTACGATTTCATCCGTGAAGGATCATCGCCCGATCAGGAGGCCCGGCTATGAGGAGAGTGCTCATTGAATATCGGATGCACGCCGAAAGCGGCATATTGATTGGCTCAACAGCCAATGTGCTCAGCATCGGACTAGACAAGTCTACGATGCAGCGACGGCAATACACGGGCAAGGGTGGGGCACCTGAACCACAGGCACCTATCATTCCAGGTTCGACTCTAAAAGGAAAAACTCGCAACGAGTGCGAGCGAATACTGGCGAGTCTGAATCTGGTAATCTGCCATGCTCCGCGTGCCGATACGATGTGCCCGCACGATCCGAAAGTGAAGAATTCGCTCTGCGAAGTCTGTGATCTCTTCGGCGGACCAAGTCACCAATCACGGCTCTTCTTCGGGGATGCCGTCGTAGAGGCTGAGCAAGATCTAGCGCCTTTTCTTGTTCGCGCGCAAACGGGTGTTTCTCTGTCTAGAACGCGACGCACCTCTGAAGATGAGCGACTATATTACTTCGAGCGCGGTATCGAACGTCTTGATTATAAAGGAAGGGTCGAGGGCTATTTGGAAGCCGGTTCAGTTAATCGGCAATTGGCACTTCTGATCGCAGCGTTTGAGAGGCTTGTCGCTATCGGCGGTGGCAAATCGCGTGGGGCTGGCTGGACCCGGTTCACGAGGGACAGTCTTCAGATCGATGGCCTTCCAATCAGCGACGAGCAATGGCAGCAAATGCAAGCGGAGGGATTTGAGTCATGGCGCGCATCGAAATAACCATCAGAGCCGAATCGCCGCTTTCACTGGGTACTGTGAAGGCTTATGGCGGCACGCTGATCGAAAGCGGCGGTTATATCACGGGAAGCCAGTTGCGAGGCGCACTTGGCGCGCTCAAAGGCTACGCACCAGAGGCGAACAGGCACGAGCTTGATCAATTGCTTGGCCAACCAGAACGGGCTGGCGTTTGTTTCCCGAACTGCTATCTTACTGATAGCGGTTTGGCTTTTCCTCTACCCTTCACAGCTCAGAGCTGCAAACGCTATCGAGATGCCCACGGGGTTGCCGACACATTGATCATGCAACTGGCTTATGATCGCATAGCCAGGGATGGAGAACAGTGGCGCATCCCGCTTCCGTTTCAGTACAGGTGTCCTCATTGTGGAGATCGCACCGAAAGCAATGGCAGGATCGTTGAGTATCGTGGGAAAGGAAGCTATTGTGTGCCGGAAGTCTCGTTTCACCGCCAGACCCGAGTAGCCATCAACCGTGCGAGATTGACTGCTGAAGAGGGGCAGCTCTACAGCGTTCGAGCCATTGATGAAGGAAGCCAGTTCATTGGTTTGATGGAGGTTGACGAGGACCGCGCATCAAAAACCCGCAATTGGTTGGCGCAACTAACGCGAATCGGGGGCCGGACCTCTCGGGGTTTCGGTCGAGTCAAGATAACGACTAGGGACATGGAGAATGTAGCGGGTGATGACCTACGTCAGCGTCTGGACCATTTCAATCGCCAATATGAAAGATTCGAAAAGAACCTGATCGATATCGCAGTCGATCCGCCCCCAGCAGAGACGCGAACGCTGTTCACGATTAACTTGCGCGCCGATGCACTGCTGAGGACCGAGGCGGGGCTGCCGACGTTGAGGTTGGATGCAGATGCGCTAGCCGCAGCTTATCGACCACTGCTCGATTCCTATGAGCGCCAAGCGCTGGATGAGATGGAATTAACTTGGATCACAGAACACACCCAGCCAATCCATCTAAGCGGTTGGCAAACCGCCAGGCGGTTACCGAAAGAAGTTCTACTCGCCTCGCGCATGGGCGGTCTCTATGTATTTGCCGCAAAAACGAACGGAGATCCGACCATGCTTTCGACCCTGGTCTCAATCCTCAGTAAGTTGGAGAAGGCTGGCATTGGGGAGATGAGAGAAGACGGCTACGGCCAAATCATCATCTGTGATCCATTCCACCTGGAGGTAATTCCGGTATGAACGATACGAATGAGATGAAAGAGTTAAAGCTGAAGCAGTCCCTCGATCAAACCGTTGGAACGCTCGTCGAGCAAGGTGAAAAACTGATCAACGATTGCCGTGGCAAGATCGGACAAATCGACGCCAACCAAATCCGCAACGTGATGGCGGTGGCCAACTCCGCTCCGCACCCTGCAGTCGTTACCAATTTTATTCACTACCAGATGGGGCGCTCGGGGAAGCCAGGCAAAGCCTGGAAAGACACCAAGCTTGGGGAAGCCGTGGTGTCGGTCATTGACGGTCAGGTGCGGCGTTTGGCTAAGGAAGTAGTGGAAGAGGCTGCTCGCCGTAACAAGGACACCGAGCATAAGGAGGTAGTGGAAGAGACTGCTCACCGTAATATTGATGCCGTGCAAATGGAAATGATCAGGTTGCTTCTCGGTTTTATGTACCGTCGTTATGTCTACGAGGCCCGTGAACATCAAAGCGCCAATCAACAGCCGAAGGAGGCACGGTCATGACTTTCGAGAAATTCTCTTCACGCGTGGCGATTCGCGGCCAGTTAATTGCTGAAACCGGGTTGCACATCGGCACCAATATTTCCGCTCTCGATCCGTCAGCGACTGATAGTCCCGTCATCCGCGATGCCACCGGTCACCCATTCATTCCAGGCTCTTCACTCAAGGGTGCGTTGCGATCACACATGGAAAGCATGATTCGCGGCCTGAACCGCCCGAAAATGTGCGCCTGTGACCCGATCGCAGCTCCGTGCATTCCCGAGAAAAAACAAAATGACAGACCAGGCATCAAAGAAATAAAAGCTGCCGCTGAAAAAGAGGCGACAGTAAATAATCGCCTTGATCGCGTGAAGTACGATTCGATTCTCACGAGCAAAATCCTCGACGCTTCGTGCATCATCTGCCAGTTGTTCGGGTCGCCCTGGCTTGCGGCTCACCTGATGGTCAAGGATCTGTTCATTATTCCGGAGTGGTGGGCAGGGCGACTTGAGTTGCGTGACGGCGTCGGAATCGATCGCGACACGGGCACTGCGCGGCACGGCGTCAAATACGATTTCGAGGTGACGCCAGCGGCGACGCGCTTTGGCTTGGAAGTGGTAGCCGAGAACGCCAGCGACGACTTGCTGGGGCTGTTGGCTGTTGGTTTGCGTGAGTTGGAGCAGCAGCGCATTTCACTGGGGGGCAAGACTACGCGCGGGCTGGGCGCGGTCAAACTCGAACTAACTGAAATCGAAGTAGTCGGCGACGACGTCGCAGATGGAATAGAAGGGGCGGGCAGCACCGATAGGCTGGAATACTTCATATCAGGAAACGGCAGGCGACTGAGACGACCGGCCCTGCACGACTATACGCTCGCCAAGATCAAGGGGCTTGCAGAGGCAAGACTCTGACACAAGGAGCTAGCGAGATGCACAAGAAACTGCTTAACGAAGCGACCTTCCATTTGACTATTTCCGTGGAAGGGCCATTGCTCGTCAAATCGGGCACCGAAACCTGGGACCCGGCTGTTCCTGATATGCAATTTGTACGAACACTCGACGCCCAGTTTCGAGAGACGGTCTTTATTCCTGGTTCATCACTCAAAGGCACACTGCGCAGCTACAGCGAAAAGATTGCCCGCACCCTTGATGTAGTCTGCTGCGATCCGTTCGATGATGACCATTCATGTAACAAGCAATTGGAAGGGTTCGGTAGTAAAAACAGCGCCAGTGATATCTATAAAGGGTCTTGCGCGGCCTGCAAGCTATACGGCTCGACGAACATGGCAGGGCGGGCAGCCTTCGCAGATGCTTATCTAACCAACCCCCTTGATGTTAGTAAACAATTAACTAAGCGCACCGCTGTAGCGATTGATCGTGTGCTAGGCTCGGTGGCCGTTGGACCTTTCGATTTCGAAGCACTGATTCGCGGCGAGTTCACCACACAGATCAGGATGCACAACTTCGAACTGTGGCAACTCGGACTGCTTGGGCTCGCGATTCGGGATCTCTGTCTTGGCCGCATACGAGTTGGATATGGTAAGTCGCGCGGCTTTGGCAGCGTCTCGGCCAAACTCGCCAAGCTGGAGTTGCGATCTTTAGCCTCTGGCGACCTAAATGCGGCAGACGGCAAGTTGACCATCAAAGGAATAGGTGCTTTGACTGGCGAAGAAGAGCGCGGGCGCTATGGCATTGACGAAGCCGAACCCGTTAGCATCACGACCACCGTTATTCCGGTCACTGACTGGCTCGCAACTAGCGTGACTTTTGAGCGATCGCCAGACGCTGCCGACTGGTTCCCGTCAGCAGTTGATTCGCTGCTGGGCCATTGCGTCAATTCTGCATGGAAGCAATACACAGTGACGCATCGGGTAAATGGAGTACAACATGGCTAAAGGAACTCTTGCCAATAGCCGTGGCGGATGGGAGTCAGTTGTCAAAGCCGCGAACATCATCTTTGGTGCCGACGGGTTTATCCTGTCGTCTGAAGGTGTCAGGGCAACTGACAGGGCACATTTCGAGCCTGCTGACTCGCTCCACAACAGTGTGTGCTATCCCAGAGGTCGAGCCTTCGACAAAAAACGAGAACTGCGTTGGCGCGAAGCTGGGGGCGGGCAATACATCATTACTTACCTATCAGAAGACGGCGCTCCTCCACCGGATGCCGGTCTACTCGTTAACAGCGAAGAATGGCAAACCAGCCCCGCAGTTCAAAAGCTATACGGAACTTGGAGCCAGACCATGGAGGATTGGGTTGAGGTTGCGGTGCCCGGGATCAGCCAAGCCTATAAAGACCTGATAAAGGCCACGATACCACCAAACGCTCTACAGATTGCCGTCGTTGATTACAATCAAAACGGCCTAATTCAGATGACTCGCTTCTGCGCGATTGAGCCATACCTAGACAAGTAACAAGGAGCCAAAATATGTCAGACAGACCAACGAGCCGGGGCAGAGGCCGCGACGAACCTGAGCCGAAACCCTTCCGCATGCTGACGATCACCTCAAAAAAAGCACGTAGTGGATTGATCGGACACGAGCGGTTTGCACCCTGCAGCTATACAGGCAAGTTGGATTTTCGCCTGAAAGCCCTCACTCCGATTCACGTTGGATCCGGAATCTATGAACTGGATAACAACGAGCCGGTGCGCGGCCTGATCACCGCTGACGGCAAGGTGATCGTTCCTGGGACATCTCTCAAAGGTGCAATTCGCTCAATCGCTGAAGCGATCTCCGATTCATGCGTGCGTATCACAAAGAATGAATTAAGGGATAACCTTGCCAATGATGTTAGGCCATGCGTCGAAATCAAATCCTCGGAGCGTGAGAAAGGACGTGACCCCAATTTCTGTGCCTGCTGTTCGATCTTCGGTGCCCTCGGCTATCAAGGGCGTGTCAGTTTTACAGATGCGCGCCTTCTCGCGGAACACGGAACGGCAATCTATCACATTAAATCGCCCTATCCACCACACGATTCGGCGTCCCTCTATAAAGACGAGGAGGGGTATTTTAATGGGCGAAAGTTCTACTTTCACGGACAGCCAGTGGCCGCGCCGCGCGGTGAACCTTACCAGGTTATAAAGCTGAATTCCAAACTTGAAAGTTCAATGGAGTTTGAAAGCTTAACGGCAGATGAACTCTGCTTGTTGTTTGTGGCGATGGGCATTTTCGATGACGTCATAATCAAGATCGGGGGGGGCAAACAGGCGATGCTCGGATCGGTTGAGATCATACCGACCAGACTTGAATTACGTAAACCATCGCAATCGTTTCTTGATTTTTCGGAAGAAAAAAAAGATAGCAATGAAGTGATAAGCGAAGGGATATCGATTCGCCTGCTGGATGAGGTGGGCGAGTCGAACCAGCTCATCAACGAAGACGCGCTTGATGAGTTGATCAAGATTTGGGAATGGCCGTCAGATCGCAAGGCCCCGACAACTATGTACTAAAGTATAGTCGCCTGAATTAAGGAATATAATTATGGAACCGCAAGAACAGATCAAACTTGGTCAGGAGTTATGTCGCCGTATACGCGGAGCTTCGGTACAGGTTGGCTCGCGCGAGCGCCCGATACATGTTCGGAGCGCAGACCCAAACGAACTCAAGAAGATCTACACCTTCCTCATCAAGCACCGTGACCTTGATAAGCTCAGGAAGCTCGTAGAGAAACTGCCTACATCCAATTTTGCAAGACGGAGCGGATCAACCGAAGGGTACTACAAGAATATCAAGTTCGCGCTTGGGTCGGAGTTTTACAAACTCAATGTCGATGATGCGATCTTTGTAATGGGTTGGGCCTGTCGGTTGCTCTGAGCAGTTTTCGCAGAGGCACCCACAATATGAAGTTTAGATTGGTCTTTTCAGGTATAGAGGAATCGCGGCTCGCGCTCTGCGTGGCCGTTCGAGACGCCTTAAACCAGCTCTGTAGAAGCCGACTTAAAGGAGGGCGTGCGAAGTTACACGAATCGCCGAAAGGATGAAGTCGGCGGCTTGGATAGCTTATAAAGGTGTCTTTGAATTGAAGACGCGACTTTTTGCGGACTGAAACCCAGCGCGAAAAAGTGCTGATAAGGGCGATTTTGTTAAACGTGCCAGCAGGGGAGCGATTGTACTTCCTCCTGCTGGCCGTGACGGGGATGCGCTTTCGTGAAGGGCTTGCTTTACGGTGGATGAACTTCAACACCCAAACAAGCGAAAGGGTCAGTTAATCGGCCAATTTTGCGGTTGCCGAATTTCGCAGTCAATAATTCACACTTTTCAGCCGACCGGCTTGATACATTCGGGCGAATTGTTCGCGGGCGCATTTACACGCTTCGATACGGGATACGCCATCATCACATCGGATGGATAAGGCCTCAGCATATCGAGCAATAACTCCTGATCGTCTATGCTAGAGTCTAACCAGAGATTCTCGTTCTCTTTGGGCACGATGACTGGCATACGGTCATGAATCGGCTTCATCAATTCATTTGCCGCCGTCGTGATTATCGCGCACGTTACGATTTGCTTTCCTTGCTCAGATTCCCAGTTCTCGTATATTCCGGCGAACCCGAAAGGCTTACCTGATTTCAACCGTATGTGCATTGGCCTTTTGGCGTCGCCCACCTTTTGCCATTCGTAAAAACCATCGGCGACAATCAAACAACGCCTCTTCTTAAACGCTCTTTTGAAGCTGGCTTTTTCAGTGATCGTCTCTGCGCGAGCGTTTATCATCTTGTTTCCGATTGAAAGTTCTTTCGCCCACGAAGGAACAAGTCCCCAACGAACTTTCACGAGTTGTCTTTTGCCGTCGTTTACGATGACGGCCACCTCTTGAGTCGGAGCTATGTTGTAGCTCGGCCTCAGATCTTCAGAGACTTCGTCAACATCAAACTCTTTCGCGATGATCGCAGTGCTCGTTGTACGAGTAAATCGTCCGCACATAATCTCAATCCTTCCTGGCTCAGTCTGATGCTGGGGGTCTCAAGCAGCATCACGCGCCACTTATATTTTAATCGAAATATGTGCTTGTTGCCGAGACTCAAAACCACGGCGGACTGATTTCAAGCTTTTTTAATATTCGGCACTTCGAGGATTCGCAAGGTTTCGGTGGGCGTCTCGATTGAAGCGGCCAGCGCGTTCAACATCTGATCGAGTGTTACGAGGCCCAATCTGAGCGCGGTATCTCTGGTCGAAGGGAGGCGTTCCAAAATCGCATAGGCGGGCAAGAGCGCGTAAGGCCAACGATGTCCCGGCCCCAGCACGTACCAGGGTCTCAGAACGGTGGCTTTCAACCCGCTCTTCTTTATCAACTCTTCGCCTTCGGAACGAACTTCTATGTAAGCTTTCATGATCGGGGCGGGATGAGCAACGCTGACGTAGACGAAATGTTCGATGCCTGCTTCGACTGCGGCGGGGACTGCGGCTCGAATCGCGGGAAGATCAACGGCTCGAAATTGGGCGGCCTTTGCGGGCGAAGGCTTTGGCACGCCGACCAGTTGGACGAAAGTGTCGGAGGGACGAATCTGTTGAACGAATGAGTCAGAGTCCAGAGGGTCGCCAATGACCGCTTCACAGCCTTGAGGCAACTTATGCCTGGAGCCGCTGCGAGTGAGCGCGCGGACGTGATGCCCCCGGTTCAACAGTCTTGGGATCAAACGGCTGCCGATGTAGCCCGTGCCGCCAGCGATAAAAATGTTCCGGTTCAGCATATTCAAACTTACGCTTGAACAGTGGGTTTGGATTCTGCTCGATAGTAGTTTTTGCGTTATAAATAGCGTTAGGCGTTCATTCGTCTCTCGCAATGTCAAACGCTTAGGACTTCTAACTTGCCAACTTCACTTCAACAGGCTACATTGCCTCAGATTATGAAAAAAAGCCTTTCTCATTTACCAAAGCACAAACAAGAAGAACTTAAAGAGATCGCTTCTATCCTCAAAGTAAACCCCGGTGTGGAAATGATAATACTTTTCGGCAGCTATGCTCGCGGCGATTGGGTAGAGGATGTTTACACCGAAGGCCACATCACTTATGAGTACAAGAGTGATTTCGACGTTCTAATAATCGTTAAAAACCGCCTGTATACCCGAAGGATCATTACCTGGGACAAAGTAAAAAGCGCTATCAATCACAGCAGAATTATAAGCACTTGGGCGACACTGATAGTGCATGACATCAAAGAAGTAAACAAAGCACTTTCAAGAGGGCAATACTTTTTCACAGACATCAGGAAAGAAGGCATTCTGTTGTATGACTCGAAGAGGTTCAAGCTGGCGAAAGCACAGAAGCTGAGTCCAGAGGAAAGAAAGCAAACTGCTCAAGAAGATTTCAAGAACTGGTTTACGAGCGCGAAAGAGTTTTTAGTTGGCTTTGATTTTTATTTCAAAAGGCGATCTTACAAAGTAGCGGCTTTCTTGCTCCATCAAGCGACGGAGCGATTTTACACAACGATCTTGTTGGTCTTCACGCATTACAAGCCGAAGGAACACAACATTGACAAACTCGGCAAGCAAGTAAGCAATCTCGACCCCCGCTTTTTGCCTGTATTTCCGCGCACCACGCCAGAAGAAAAGCGGCTGTTTGAGTTACTACAGAAAGCCTACATAGATGCGCGATATAATCCGAAGTACAAGATCACGAAGAAAGAGTTAGAGTATTTGGCGGAGCGAGTGAAGAAATTGCAAAGAGTGACGAAAGAGGTATGCAAGGAAAAGATTGAGCGCTATGGATGAAGGTGACTTGCAGGACCTAACAACCCTATGCAGGGGAGCGCGGCAAACAAGTTTCGCTTAGTTGCTTCAATGTTACGTGTCGCGCCACTGATGCTAGACGTTAGCCCCCATTGCCTTTACCGTGCCAATACGGAACAAGATGAAACAAGATGCGAGTAAAAAAGATGAATAGTTATGGTTTCAGAATGCGTCTACAGATAATAGAGAAGTTTAAGAAATAGAATAGAAACTCCTCACGAGCCAATCGGTTCGGATTCGAGCATACCGGGTTAAGAATCAAGGGCACAATTATTAGTGGATTGAGACGTCACCAGATCAACCGCTTCAGCTTGCAGTTCCTCTCCTGACACGCTCAGAATCCAAGACTTAATTGCTACTGGGATTGCGCCAAGCCTTTGGTATTGGTGCGATCAGGTAACAGACACAAGCTCGTAAAGCTCATGTGAGCAAACAGCTAGTGAAGGCTCCATTACTAAATTCAATTAAGAACTTCAAAAAAGGAGAAACACATGCCCGAAAACAGGATTCGATCATTGCATCGATGCGTTCGCATTTGATAATAGCTGGGACATGCAACAGGGGGACTGGGATCAGCTTCGCGGGCTAATCCAGGCAGCCGTCGCAGCCGTTACCGTCCACCCGCTGGTCCTGCCACTCACACTGCCTCTGCCGGGCATATCAAACCTCATCATCATGGAGGCTGTCACGAGCCAGATCGTAAATAACGTGCATCCAGGCGTTATCGGTTTGTGCGGCGGGATGACGTTCGCGGCGGCAGACTACTACGCGCGCTCGTGGCTGCCACCGCGCGGCGAGTTCGCCACAGGTGTGACCCCGCGCAGACCAGGATGGGTGGGGTCGGAGGAGACCACGCTGCGGCGGTACATCTGGAGCCGCCTGCTTGACAGCCTGCGCGGCAATGTCGCTGTCAATACACTCGTCTGGATGGGCGTCGCCCAGAACATCTTGCCCCTCGGCGGCCTGCAATGGCTCCGCGACCGATCGCGCGACGAGATGCAAGGTATCAAGGCGAGCATCGACCGGGGGCAGCCCTGCCCGATTGCGCTCGTAGGCACAACGTCGAACCCCCTGAACAACCATCAGGTGCTAGTGACGGGTTACGACGATCCGGGGCCGTTGGGAACGAGCAGCGTGCGCCTCTATGTCTACGAACCCAACGGGCCAGACTTTGAGCAGACGATTGACTTCGACTTCTCCGGGGGGCACCAAGCGTCCGAGAGCATCCCATCAGCGGAGCGTGGCCCGTTGCTAGGCTTTTTCGCGGCGCTGTACGCGCCACACCAGCCGCCGCCGGCGCTCGATGATATCGGGTGAGCTCACGGCTTCGCCAGCATCGAGGGTAAACATTGGTGAAGCCGAGCAGTTCACCATTACGGTGAAGAACGATGGCTTCGGCGACACGCCTCCGCTCAGGCTCATCGTAGCGGGCCGCGCTGGCAGCGCGAATGTTGACCCCGGCGGTGAGGCAGCAGCCGCGCGAATCCCGATGCACGGGGCACGGAGTCTCACGCTGCGGACGACGATTGCTGCCCCGCCCGGCCTTCGCCATTACTTCGCGTCGGCCTCGGTCGAGCCCAATGCTTTGCATCATGCTTGGCGGCTCCCGATGGCGGTAGCCCCGAGGGACGCATTCACAGATATCACCGTCGAAGCGCAACGCTCGACCGCCCCGGTGAACTTCCATCTCAGAGCCCATAATGGTCAATATGTCTGTGCGGAAGATGGCGGTGGCAGAAGGGTAATCGCCGACCGTCATGTAGCAAGAGGGTGGGAAACATTCCAACTCTTAGATCAGAATGGGCCACCACTTAGAAGCGGCGACCAAGGTGCGCTTCGCGTTAATAACGGACAGTTTGTCTGCGCAGAAGGTGGGGGTGGCCGAGAGTTAGTTGCTAATCGAAATGCAATTGGGGTATGGGAGACCTTTACGATCTTGCATGCTGACGGGTCAGGTGGCGAAATTGCCAATGGACAGCAAGTTGCACTGCGCGCAAGTAACGGACAGTTTGTCTGCGCGGAGGGTGGCGGCGGTCGAGAGTTAGTTGCTAATCGAAATGCGATGGGGATATGGGAGACGTTCACGATTGAGATAGTGTAAGTCACCAAACAATGCGCCGAACACGGACGCGCAAAGAGCCCGCGCCGGTTAGCTTGACGATATGAAGCAGGCATCTACAGCCGTGATATGTTCACAACGGACACAAACTGTTCGGGAGATGCCTATGACCCAAACAGTTTATTGTGGCGTTGATTTTCATCCACGTCAGCAGACCGGCGCTTACTTTGACAGTGCTAACGGCGAACTTAGAGCAGATTCCGAATGAACTGTAGGGGCAGGGATTGTCCCCGGATTGTGTTTCGCACAATGACAGTCATCACCTGTAGACGATCCGGGCAACCCTTGTGGTTGCCCTTACAGTTAATTTGTTACAGCCCTGGATTGATGACGCACTGTCTTAGCAGCGGGTTCTTTGAGTGTTATAATTCCGTGTATGGATTTGGAAAGCACTGAGCAGATTGAAAAGCTCGCGATATTTCCGCTGGCGACAGTTCTCTTCCCCGGCGCTATTTTGCCTCTGCATATTTTCGAGGAGCGCTACAAGACACTGATGCGTTATGCAATCGAAAACGGCGGCGTGTTCGGCCTGTCATATCGCAACGATGCATTCATCGGGCGCGAGACCACGCCTGAGGTCGGCAGCATCGGCTGTATTGCGAAGATCAATGCAGTGGTTCCGCTCGAAGAAGGTAAGATGAATGTAATTTCAACCGGGATGGTTCGATATAAAGTTGCGGCGATTCTACAGACGACACCCTATCTGATTGCGAGAGTGGAGCCGCTGGCCGACGATCTGGAACCTGGCGCTGACTTGAATCAAATCTTTGCTGATATGGTTGATGTATGTAAGCAGTTTCTGGAAGCGGCGCAGACTCTAAACGAAGTAAACGCGCCCATCAGCCATGACTTGCCCGAAGACCCCGAAGATTTTTCATTGCTGGTTTCTTCGGCCCTGCCCATTGATAACGATGCGAAGCAGGCTTTGCTTGAGATGACCTCGACTCGCTTGCGGCTCACACGATTGCGGAGTTTTGTGACGCGCGCACTGGCTGATTACAACGAGCGAATAAAGATTCAAGAAATAGCGAAATCCAACGGGCACGGAAAGAAGTAAACAATCATTCTTTCAGGTGTTTTCTTATAGCCTCGCCAGCCTCTGTTGTCGAAAGCGACCCGCCTATATCCTTAGTCGTTTCGCCTGCACGCACAGCCGTCTCTACGGCGCGCTCGATTCTATCGCCAGCTTCTGTAAAGCCTATGTAATCGAGCATCATCGCGGCTGTCAGAATCGCCGCAATTGGGTTCGATACGTTCTTTCCTGCAAACTGCGGCGCGCTGCCGTGCACAGGCTCGAACAGCGAAACTTTGCCGGGATGAATATTGCCGGACGCAGCCATCCCCAGACCTCCCTGCAAAGCTGCGCCTAAATCGGTAATGATGTCGCCGAAAAGATTGTTAGTCACGATCACATCGAAGCGACCGGGATCAAGCGCCATCCACATCACCAATACATCAACGTACAGATGATTCGCTTCAATCTCCGAATAACGCGCTGCCACTTCTTTGAAAACACGCTGCCAGAGATCGTGACCGTAAGTGAGTACATTCGATTTGTCGCTCATCGTGACCCGTTTGCGATTGTGCTTGCGCGCATGCTCGAAGGCCGCGGTGATGATTCGCTCGACGCCCTTTCGCGTGTTGATCTCTTCCTGAATGGCTACCTCGTCGCCGGTTCCCTTTTTGAAGTTTCCGCCCATGAAGGTGTACATGCCTTCGGTGTTTTCTCGGAACACGACGAAGTTCACATCCGACAGGCTGCGATCTTTGAGAGGGCAGAGCCGCGCGTCAATCAGCTTGATCGGGCGAAGGTTGATGTAGAGGTCGAGGCCGAATCTCATGCCGAGCAGTATGTCGGCAGCGTGTTTGTTGTCTTTCACGCGAGGGTCGCCAAATGCGCCTGTCAGTATCGCGTCGTACTCGGTCGCAAGCATCTCAAGCCCGCCTTCGGGCATTCCGACGCCGGTCGAAAGATATTTATCCGCTCCCCAGTCGAATGATGTGAGCGAAAGGTCAAAGCCAAACATATCTCTCGCCGATTCGATAGTGCGCACAGCTTCGCTAATGACTTCCGGGCCGATGCCGTCGCCCGGTATGACTGCAACACGCTTCAAATTATTTCTCCTTCGTTATTGCGAGGCAGGTTTGGCATGCGCCGGTTGAGCGCTGTCGAGTCGCTTGAAGATTTCAGGCAGCGCCCTGATCACCACATCGCCCACGGTCTTTATGCTTTCTCCGCTGATCTTGTCGAGCGTGTCTTCGTTCGTGTGCCAGTAAGCGTGGTCGGGGCCATAGTTGAAATCAATCAGGTCAACGACGGGGATGCCTGCTTCTTTGAACGGGAGGTGATCGTCCGAGATAAACTGCTCTTCGCTGAGAAAGTTCTTCTCATAACCACTCTTCCGCGCCGTGTTCCACATCACGTCAACGAGCCATCGCGTTGACTCGCCTTCCCGTCTAAGGTCAAGCTCCTTGTCCCCGATCATATCAACAAGGATCATCGCTTTGACGCGCTTGAGCGTGCCGTCTGATTCCAGCTTCGACACCAGATGACGGCTGCCGTAGGTGTTGTCTTTGCCGTTCATCGCGCCCCAATCAACAACGGCCTCTTCGCCGTCGAACTGCACGAACCAGAGCGTGTACTGAGGTTTCGTTTTAGACAATACGCGCGCCATCTCCAGGACACAGGCGGCGCTTGAGCCTCCGTCGTTGGCCCCTAAAAAGCCGCGTTGCCGCTTGGTGTCATAGTGGCCTGTGATTAGAACTATGTCCGGCTTTTCGCCCGGCAACTCGGCTATGATGTTTTTCATCGGCACGGTTCCGCGCGGCGTAACGGCTTCAAAATTATCTTCTGTGACCTTCAGGCCGTAGCTCTTGAACTCTTTTCCGATGTATTCCTGCACTTTTTTGATGGCCTCAGAGCCGGAAGGGTGTGGCCCAAACTCGACCATGCTCTTGACGTGATTGTAAGCGCGAGCCGCGTCAAAATTTGAGGGCTGCGCGCTCGCTGCGCGTGCATTAGTCTTTGCCTTGGGAGCAGATTGAGCGAGGCCCGCGCTGGTGATTGCAAGCGTTAGAGCTAAAGTAAAAGCAGACACTTTGCTGCTTTTGATTACGTAAAGAAAGCGCATCGAATAGACTCCGTTGTGATGGGCGCGCGAGGCTCAGATGAATTTCAGTTGGGCCAGAGTCTTGAGCATTCTGTTATCCTGGCTCGATGTGTTGTTCGAATGGAGGCCCGCCGTTCTTCGCTCGGTCGTCAATTGATCGAGCGTGACCTGTTCGGTCTTGATAAAAGTCACATCGCGCATATTGACTACGGTAATGTCTGTACATTCGCTGGGATTCTGAAGTGGAAACGAGCTTATGACGAGGTAGCGAGTGTCGGGCGTGATCAAATGCGCTTCGATAGGACGGCTGACAATATGTTGAGACTCTTCTCCATTACCGAATCGAACAACGAGCTTAAAAAGCGGCTCGCGTAGTTGCAAGCTTTCACTCATAGCATTCACCTGTATTCTGAAATTCTATTCCAATAGCAATTAAGATGTAGTGCCGCTGCTTGCAGCCGGTTCATCCGCGCGCTCGGCTTCGGTAAAAGCTTTCGAGATTTCATCGGCAGCTTTTGATGCGGCAGACATCACACTATTGACAGCATCTCCCAGCATATCCAGTTCCACTTTTATAAGCGTTGTTATCTTCTGCTCGAAAGGGAGAGCGGCAAATGCTTTCCTGACGGCTTCGGCTGCCCCGTTATCGTTATTGTAAGTGCTCATGGTTCTGATACCTCCTAAACTTATGACTATAACTTGAGGCTACCTCAACTCCCCTTCGGATGCAACCAATGTCTCGCATGCTCGACATAGCATTGATTTGCGCCAGTCCACATCATAGAATAGTTAAACTCTCCCGTGGATTTATTATGTTTGTGATGATTGCAGCATCGAGGTTGACGAGATTTGATAAATAATACTGCTTCCGGCCTTCCTACATCCGGCAGCCAGCGAGCCTATTTAATAACTGAACGCGTCATTATCTTTTCACTCGTGATGTATGCTCTGTTTGCGCCTCATTCAATAGCGATAACGCAGGGAGCATTCCTTTTGGGGCTAGTGGCCTGGGCTGTGCAGATGGTCGCGAGCCGTAATCTTCAGATACCAAGAACGCCTGTTGATATTGCGCTACTCGGATTCTTCGCCTGTTGCGTAATCTCTTCCTTCCTGTCCTACGACCCGCTCGTCAGCGTGAAAGGTCTGCGGAGTCCGGCCTTCTTCCTCGCATTCTACTTTGTCAGCAACAAGGTGAAAAGTCTTCGCATGGCAAGCTTTCTGGCATTTGCGATTGTCGCGTCGTGTCTGGCGAACGTCGCCTACAGCGCCGTGCAGCTAGGGATAGGGCGAGGCATTCGCATCAACAGCATCAGAGAAGACAGCCCGTTTGCAAATAAGGGATTGGCGGTCGGAGACGTTATCATCGAGGCCGACGGCCAGCCGGTTAACTCTCAGGAAGACCTGTCGTTGATCATTGATTCCTGGCGCACATCGCCTACGCAGCGCGGGCAGCTAAAAATCAAGTTTCAGAGAAGCGAAGCCATAGCCGAAACCTCAATCTCAAGAAAGCTGGAGGGGGTAGGCGTTGAACGGCTGGGAATTACTACGTCGCCGGGCAGGAACTTTCGAGTGATGGGCTTTTACAGCCACTATGAAACTTATGCCGAAGTGCTGCAATTGATCGCAGCGCTCGCAGTGGGAATGCTGTTAGCGCTTCCCAACAAAAAATCGGTTACGGCATTTCTTTTAGGCGGGGCGTTCATTCTACTCACAGCGACACTGATAATGACTTCGACGCGCGCTGCCATAGCGGGGCTGACAATCGCCATAGCCGTAATGACTTTTGCGAGCGCGCGACGACGGGTCATAATTACAGCGCTTCTTGGTTTGATGCTCGCTGCTCCTGTAGCGTATTTGATAGTTGAGCGTTCGCGCGGCATATCTGTTCTCGACCCCGAAGAAGGAAGCACCGCCTATAGATTGGAAGTATGGCGCGAAGCATTTGGCATCATCAAAGATCATCCTCTGGTTGGAATAGGCAAAGGAAGCGAAGGAAAACTGAAAGAGATTTGGGGCCTGTACGAAGACGGCAAACTGCCGCCCGGCCATTTTCATTCGACGCCTATTCAAATAGCGACATGGTGGGGATTGCCTGCGCTCATGCTCTATTTTTCGATGATGGCGATTTTTGCAGTAGAGACCTGGAAGCTCTGCAAGCGTTTGAAGTCTGAGCGGAGATGGAGTCTACGAGGCATAGCGCTCGGTGGCCTGGGCGCGCTCGTCGCGTTCAACATAAGCTCGCTGGTTCATTTCAACTTTGGCGACGGCGAAGTAGTCATGATGTTTTGGCTGCTGATAGGGCTTGTGTTTGCGGCTCGCCGGATAGCGTTCGAGGCTCGCGACGCATACAAAATAGAGCATATACCACAGCCGCCGCCAGCAGACAATTCACATAAAAATCTACCCCTAGAACCAGCAGCAATCGCTGAACCGAACGTCCGGGCAGCAAAGGCAAGACAGAATTAATCACAGCCACAAAGATAAGCACACGCCTCACACGTTTAGCCTGCGGCGTAGAATCACTGAACGCAAAGTCGGCAAGACCCGCCACAGGCCACAAGAGCGCAATGAAGTAAATCTTTGAAGTCAACGGCCCAATAAACAGCATCAGGCAGATCATCAGCGAAAGCTCAAGCAGAACTTGCCTTTCAGATTCAAGGGATTTTTTCGAGCCAAACCCTATCAGCACAAGCGTTGAGAAAAACATTATTGCAGCAATCGCAATCCACATCTTCTCAATTATCTCCGGCGAAAAGGTCGCGACGTTGACCTGAGGATACTGCACATCTCCGTCAACCCGCTCGGAATAATCTATCTGCGAAAAATACCTGCGGAGTTGTCCTTTGAGCGAAAGGTTTATCGGGCCATTCATTTCGTGGAATTCCTGATCCTCAATCACGTGCTCGTACCACGACTTTAGCAACTGCGCGTTCTTTGCAAATCCGAAGTAAGCTGCGGGCGCAATATTTATTGCGATCAGCAGAGTTGCCACCAAAGAAAGAAATTTCCATCTCATCTTCAATGCAAAGTAGGGCAGGATCAGAATCGGCGTAAGCTTGATTGTAATCGCTAAAGCCATCGCTATTGCGGCGATCCAGTTTTTTCGCCTGATGACGAAATAAAACGAGACAAAAAGCAAAAAGATAGCCAGCAGATGAGCGTTGCCATAGTGCAAGATCATCACGAAATACTGGCCCACAGCAAGAAATATGATCAGCCAGGCTGCCTTCGCCGATTGACTGAAATTGGTTTGGCGATTGAGTATAAAAACGCAGCCTGCGATTTGGAGAATTGCAGTCAAATACCAGACATAAGTCGCGACCTTGTAGGGCAAGAGCCAGAGAGGGACGAGGGCAAGTAGAAAAAAAGGCGGATAGCGATAGTCCATCACCCGCCCCTGCGCGAAATCCGGCGAGTAAAGATCGGTTCGACCATTTATGAGCGATTGCCCTGCCGAATAATAAACAGGAAAATCAATCAGGTTGCGGATGAAGACGAATCCTAATAGCGCGATTGCGATTATGAGTATCGCTATTGATAGAAGACGCGCTTTTTTTTTCATCGGAGAGTTATTTGTCCGAGTCATATCTGAAAGAGAGTAATGAGAGAAAAACATCCGTAATGCGATGACGCTTTTCTCTCATTACCGAGCGAAAGGTGCCGAGGGCGGGACTCGAACCCGCACGAGCTTTTGGCCCGGAGGATTTTAAGTCCTCTGCGTCTGCCATTCCGCCACCCCGGCTTTAGAATCAACAGATTGCGTAACAATTAACGTCCGAAACTCAGAGGATTTTATTATGTTACACAATCTAGTTTGAAGAATACTTAAAGGAAAGACTATACCTGAAAAATGCTTCACCTGCTACATTCAAGCGATCATAAGGCCTGGTTGGGGGCCAGTTTTGTAGGCTTGCCTCTGCGCCAACTTTATGAAGCTAAGGCGCTGAGGGCTTGACCGTATACTCTACATAACGACTTGCGCTAATAGCGAAGGTCAGATCGAGCGTGCGGGCATCTGCCGGAAGGTTCGGAAAGTTGAAGCTAAACTCTCGCTCGTTATCACCGGCAATATCTTTATAGCCGGTAATAGAGCCAGTGAATTTCCGTCCCTGATTGTCTGTCGCCAGCAAATTGAGGCGCAAGCTTTCGCAAGGTAATGATAAGCGCGCTCTGACTTCAACCTTGTTGCCAGAAGTGCCGTCGTTAAGCCTCCACCGACGGATACCTGGCCCGCCGATACCCAAGAGTCGCAGCGTCCAGCCCTTTTTGATCGTAGATTCATCCGAAAATATTACTGTGTCATTGGCAGGAATGCTTAGGCCGCGCAAGGCCCAAAGTTGATCGGATGGGAACTGGCTACGAGGAGTTTGAGCGAACTCGATGCGTAATTTCCAGGTCTCGTCCGCGCAAAGCATTTTTGGGAAATCAATCACCGTTTCACCGTTTTTGTAGTAGTGTTCACTCAATGGACTGGGAATTTCCTGTGTTAATACATTGCCGGTGGCGTCGGAGATGACAATTTGCACGGGTGCCCAATTCTTAGCCGGTTTACCATTTTCAGTAATACGAAAGGACGCGCGCGTAAGGGGAGTTGCACCAGGCTTTATGAGGTGGCCCCTAAAATCCAATCCTGTTTTTAACCCGGTGAGCAGAAAAGTAAGATTGGCATCCTGCCTTTTTATGGGCATGGGTTCGGGTGTCCAACAGGGTGAGGGCCGGGTGTCGGATTTGGCGCAGTGAATTCACCTAAAAACTCTTCACCGCACTTGCCGAACAGCCGCAAGATGACCGATTTTCCGCGACGTGGGAATGCGGCCATTGTTATGACTTCAATCTCCTTTTCAGCGCCAATATTGAGCCAGGGCCAGAGAGGCTTGCCGAGACTTACTGTATAGTGCCAGCCGCTGCCATAGCCTATCCAGCAGCCGTGCTCATCTAAAACTTCATCATGCATACACGAGTAAGGTTTCCAGCTTCCGCCCGACAGCGAAAGGCAAAAACTCAGGACGTCTTTGTTGCCTGCCTCAATCTGAGGTGCGTCAAAGGTCTTTGAGCCTATCGTGACTTTATCGCCATAGCTTACGGCTTCTAACGTAAGCAAACTGCCATTAGGCAGTCGCTGGACCTGATGATACGGCTCTTTCCTGGGCCAAAGCGCTACCAAGCCAGCCACTAAGATAATTAGAAGGAGGACTGATAGAATGACTGACAGGACAATATTTCGCTTACGCAT
>CAVSDJ010000001.1:0-165000 GCA_963726785.1 Blastocatellia bacterium | reverse complement strand
TGTACATCGAGCGAGGTTTTTCTAATGAAGAGATAAAACTCGATATTATTTCACTCCTCACCAGTTGACTTGAATCTAAGAAATCTTACAAGAATCTGAGTGTGGCTGGGTAAAGCGGTCGAGTCCTGCCTGTATGCTTTGCTCTGCGAGTTAAAGCTCGTCGAGATGTCTACCGGTCAGCTTACGAATTCGCTTCTCTGCGCATCCATTCCTGTCATATCACCGGCAGACCCGCCGCCAAAATCAGAGAGTTGAAGCATCAAGTTCTGGCGGTTGGTTGCATAGGCCAGGCCATCGTTCATGGTTATGATTCCCTTGCGAATCATCTGCTCGATTTCCAGGTCAAAGACCTGCATCCCATCCAGATTTCCATCGCGCATGGCATCATAAAGCGATTTTCCTTCTCGCTCGCCTTTTTCGACGTAATCGCGGGTTCGAGCTGTGGACTTTAATATCTCGATAGCAGCAACGCGCCCTTTGCTGTCGGCTTTGGCAATCAGCCTTTGTGAAACTATGAATCGGAATGCCCCGGCAAGTCGCATTCTGATGATGTGCTCCTGGCTCTTTGGAAATAGTCCGATGAGTCGCTCAACTGTTTTGACAGCATCCGTAGTGTGCAAAGTCGAGAGCACAAGGTGCCCTGTTTCGGAAGCTTCGAGCGCGACTTCACACGTTTCGAGGTCGCGAATCTCGCCGACCAGTATTACCTTCGGAGCCTGGCGCAATGCCGCCCTGAGAGCGTAAGCGAAAGTAGAAGTATCAGAATAAAGCTCGCGTTGATGCACTGTAGAATTCTTGTGGCGATGCATGAATTCAATCGGATCTTCGATTGTGACGATGTGGTAGTACTTGGTCGCGTTGATCAAATCAATTATTGCCGCAAGCGTCGAAGACTTGCCCGAACCCGTCGGCCCTGTAACAAGCACAATGCCGTTTTTCAATTCAGCAACTTCTTTCAGCACTGTCGGCACTCCGAGGTGCTCAAAGGTAGGAACTTCGTTAGGCACCACTCGCATGACTATGGCAATCGTGCCGCGCTGTTTGAATATGTTGACACGAAACCTGGAAAGACCAGTCAGGCTGAATGAAAGATCAGCCGAGCCGTTTTTTTCAAGCGACTCTTCGGCGAACTTATTGCTTCCCATCAGCGCCTTCGCTATGCCAGCCGTGTGCGGAGGAGTCAGCACTTCCATTCCAGGTATATTCACAGGGGTCAGCTTGCCGATCAATTCTACCTGCGGCGGGCGTCCGGGCGAAAATATCAGGTCAGATATTTTGTCCGAGACTGCGAGCATTTGCTGAACAACTTGTGAAAAATTAATCGTAGACATTGGGAAGGGTTTCCTTAGATCGCTTTCTTCGCTGGCCGATGATAGCGGGTTAAATCAACACAGAAGGGGCAAGTCGCAAAAACGCGGTACGGATTTGAGGAGTTTTGATTGACTCAGTTAGGGGCAAATCGCAGGGCGCTATGAACTCACATGATTTAGTGTGTCAGCGCATACACAACGATATTAACTCCGAATTTCGTATTGTCAACAGTTGAAAATCTCTTGTTCTTCGAATCGTAGTTCCACTCGCATCCATAGTCCTTGTTGCTATAAAGCAGTCCTATGCGGCCATTGATTTCAACAGCCTGCAAGTACTCATGAACCATGTCGTCGCCCCAGCCGTTCAATTCGTGCGAAGTGTTCGGCGGCCCGTCCGGGAAATCGAAGAATGATTTATACAGCTTGTGATTATTCTTTATGCGGTGAAGTTTGTCGCGCCCTGTAAAGATAGCGTTGATCTCTTGCTCGAAAGTTTTCGCGAAGACTCCGTCCACATCGTGATTGCAATCATCAACGAAGAGGAATCCGCCGTTATGAATGTATCGCGCGAGGTTTTCGCGCTCGGCAGATGTAAACCTCACGACTTTGTTACCTGTGAGATATGTGAAAGGAAATGCGAAAAGCTGCGGGCTATCGAGCGCGACCACCTTTTCACAAGGATCAACTTTGATGGACGTGTATTCAACCAGCGAGTTGAGCAGGTTGGCAGGCATCTTCGGATCAGCGTCCCAGTTGCCCGAACCGTAGCGCACGCGAGCGAACACGAAATCCTGTTTTGTGGCTTTGAGCGCTGCGGCATCCACATTTTGCGCCACCGGAACCGCGAGCGCGGCGGCACTTGCTGACTTGATAAAAGTTCTTCTGTCCATTTGCCTCACCTGAGAACAACTCTGAAATAATGGCCGCGATTATAGCACAAGCTCTGACTTCAACCCCAACCTTAGCGCCTATCAGTTTTTCAGTTGTTCTTCAATCTCTCAAAGATGTAAAAGACCTCGCCTTTGGTGACGCTGCCGAGGTATCGCCATTTCTCTTTTATCACGTCGCCGCGCTTCAACCCACGCAATGCTTTTGTGCCGTTCTCAATCAATTGATCGACTTCGCTGGCAGCGGCAACGTGCAATTCAGGAACATAGTCCTCGCCCGTTTCTTTCACCAGATTGAGAATCGTCTGGCGATGGATGGCGATTCTATTTTTCGATCTGGTGTAATCCCGCCTTGAGATTTCGTTGTGCCTGATCTGATATTCGAGTTCGTCTTCTTCGTGCCGCATCAAGTCGAGAAACGATTTCACCTCAGGGCCATGCTCGTTCGATTGAACGCCGCTGGCAGAAAAACAAATCGCCAGTTCCAGTATAATCAACAGCCCTATTTGAATCGCAGTCCTTGCTCGCATCGAATCAACTATCAACAATGGAAAGATCACTGCTCACGGCCAGAGTAAGCTGCATCGAGCAGTTCGACCGGATGAATCACGTCCACTTTGAGATCATCCAACAGCGCGCCTGCTCCAATCTGCATGATACATCCGGGATTCGCAGTTGCAACCGTATCGGCTCCGCTCTCTCTAATGTTTTCGATTTTGTCTCGTAATATGTCCGCGCTCAACTCTGAATGTTGAAGATTATAAATGCCCGCTCCGCCGCAACAGCTTTCAAATCCTTTCAGCGGCGCAAGTTTAAGGCCGGGTATCGCCAGCAACACATCAATCGGAGCTTGAGCGATTCGTTGCGCGTGAATTAAATGACACGGCGCATCATAAGCCACACGCCGGTTGATCGGATGCTCAGGTTGCGCGATTCCAATCTCAACCAGGAACTCGGATACATCCTTCACTTTCGCGCTGAACTCGCGCGCGCGCTCAACGAATCGAGCATCATCTGCGAGCAGAGCTTCGTATTCTTTCATCGCCGCGCCGCACCCCGCAGCGTTGACAATCACGCGATCACATCCGCTCTCAAGAAAGGCTTCTATATTTTTTCTTGCGAGTCGCTTTGCAGATTCAATCTGTCCCGCATGAACGTGCAGCGCGCCACAGCACATTTGCCCTGAAGCTTCGATAAGCTCGCAGCCGTTGCGTGACAGATACGCGCTCGGTCGCTCGATTCGTTTCGCTGAATAATCCTTCCATCACACAGCCGCGCAAGACGGCAACACGCATTGAGCTTTTCGACGCCAGTTCTTTCGAAACTCTTTCTTTACCATGCCTCGTCGTCCGAAAGCGGCGAGCGCGTTGAAAGCAATAACGCAAGCGCCAGTCGAAATCGCCCGCCGACAAACTTCGTTTCAAATGCCAGTTGCGCAAGTCCGCTATCCCTCAGCCATCGAGCGACTGCCATCCCTGCGAGAAGCAGACGTGGCCGCGTGAAAATCCGATTGAGAACAAAGCGCAAAACGTATTCAGTGACCGACCTTCGCTGCAATTTAGCTTCAGAGACTTCGGCGCGCGCCGATTCGAGCAAGTGACCATAAGGCACGCTCGAAGGGCAAGCCGTCTCGCACGCGCGACAGCCCAGACATAGGTCAATGTGCGAAATGAAAGAACTGCCAACGCTCAACCTTCCTTCAACGACTCCTCGCATCAAGTAGATGCGGCCTCGCGGCGAATCGTTCTCGTTGCCCAACTGGCGATAGGTCGGGCACGAAGGCAAACACAACCCGCAATGAACGCAAGTGAGCAGCTTGTCGTTGTTCGCTTCGAGCAACGAAGCGAGTCCGCTTTGATTTTCAGTCTGTTCTATTGTCGTAGCCATTAATGTAAATTCAGATTCCCGCAACGAAGCGACCCGGATTCAAAAGAGATTGAGGATCGAATTTCGCCTTGATTGACTGCATCAAACTCGTCGTTGCTCCAACTTCTCCCCACGCATCAACTTGTTGCTTTACGCTCGCAGGCGCGCGCTCTATAAATAGCGTGCCGCCCATAGCGGATTGCATCTGCGCGCAATCGTTTAATCGTTTCAATCGCAGATTCATCCTCTCCATCAAACGCCATTCTGATTATGCCAACACCTAAGTCAGCAACGGAAATGCACTCGCGAGCAGCAAGCAACTTTTCAAAAGCCGCAGATGCAATCGAAACCAGAACGCTGACTCTGACTGCATTCGCCGCGCGGGCGTCAACCTCTGCCACAGCCTCCCACAACGATTTTGCTCTCGGCTTCGTTCATCACTACGTATTGATAATCATTTCCAGTCGCGCGCTCGACCCAGTCCATTTGATGTTTAACCGCCGCTTCGCTTTCGATGAAACGAAGCAGCAGAGCATCATTACCAAACCGTGTGTCCGCAAACAATCGCCTTGTGAGAAATATTGAAGCTGGTTGCAACTCGGATGCAAGAACGCGCTTTGCAAATTCGATCAGCGACTTTTGATTCTTTCCGGTGATAACCAATGTAGCAAAGCTTTCCGGCATTGGGCGCAGCTTGAGCGTCACTCCGGTAATCACAGCAAGCGTTCCGAAGCTCCCGACATAGAGCTTGTTCATATCATAGCCCGCAACATTTTTAACGACTCGTCCGCCTGATTTGCTCTCGGTTCCATCAGCGTGCGCGAGTTTCAAGCCGATGACATAATCTCTGGGCGTGCCGAATCCGAGCCTGAGCGCGCCGCTCGAATTGCAGGCCGCAATCGCGCCGAGCGAAGCGGCAGTAGAACCGGGCGGATCAAGTGGAAGCCATTGTCTCTCGCGCGCTGTGACTAAGTTGAATTCATTCAATCTCAGTCCTGCCTCTACAGTGGCAGTCAAATCGGGCGGGCTGTATTCGACGATGCGATTCATTCGTTCGAGGCTCAAAATAACATCGGCGCGCTTGACCGTATTGCCGCATTCGAGCCACGTCATAAGCCCTGCAGGTATGACCGACTGCATCGAGGTCGGCGCAGATTCGCAAACATCTCGCCACTTCTTCAGATGAGCCAGGCTTGACTAAAAGCGACGGAATCAATCCATCTATTTGAAGCGCAGGTTCTGCCGTGACATGTTGGCTTCCGACTACAGATTCGATCAACCCGGCCAGTTCAGTTTGTTGTTTGCTCATCACAAGATGCAAAAAGGCTAATCGCTCAAAAGGCTATATACAGGGTCTCGGCTTGTCAGCCGATGGCGCAGCTTCAATATTATTCTCGATCAGGTCCGCAAAGAAATTCGTGAACTGCTCGGAGAAGTCCGCAAGGTCGAGCGACATATAAAACGACGGCAACAATTGAAGTTTTTCCACGACCCTCTTATGCATTCCGCGCCCGCCGCGCGTGTTGCCGCGTTCATAATGATGCAGGCCGACCGCAGCCTGAATCAGCATTTGATAAAAGAGCTTTGTGTCATCCGAAGAACGCAGCCATATTTCTTCCCATATTTCGTGCGCTTCAAAGTATCGTCGCGCGTTGAAATGCTCTATGCCCTCGATGTATTCGCGCGGATAGCCTCGCTCGCGCTCTGCATCAATCGAAAGCTGTTTTGTATCTTCGCTAATCATCTATGACTCATTCCCTGCGGTGTGAGCAACTTGTGGCGGAAATCTTCCATTCCGAATCCGCAGTAGCGGCAGGTCTTGGTCGCAGGAATGACTTTGCCGGGATTGCACAATCCCAAAGGGTTGAACACGTCACGCACGGCAAGCATTTGATCAAGATCGTTTTCGGAAAAGATCAATCGCATTGATTCGATTTTATCCATGCCGACGCCGTGTTCGCCTGTGATCGTGCCGCCAACGCCGACGCACAACTGCAATATCTCTTTCGATGCAGCTTCTACGCGCTGGCACTGATCAGCGTCTCGGCCATCAAAACTGATGTTCGGATGAAGATTTCCGTCGCCCGCGTGAAAGACATTCGCAATCGCCAAATTATAACGCTCCGCTATTCGATAAATTTCGTCGAGCACTTCGGGCAAACGCGAGCGCGGGATCACGGCATCCTGCACCATCAAGTCTGCCTTGATTCGCCCCATCGCTCCGAAAGCCCGTTTGCGAGCGCCCCAAAGCTTTGTGCGTTCGGCTTCATCCTTTGCCACTCGCACGGCGCGAGCGTTGTTGCGCAAACAAATTTCGACGGCGCGCGATGCTGTGTCTTCAAGCCCCGCCGCGAGTCCGTCAACTTCGATGATAAGCAGCGCGGCGACATCGGTCGGAAAGCCGCCCGCGAATATCGAATCCTCTATCGCTCGAATTGTGGCGCGATCAATCATCTCAAGCGCGGCGGGCAGAATTCCTCCGGCGATGATTTCACTAACGCTGCGGCTCGCATCGGTCACGGTCATAAATTCCGCGAGCAATGTCTTGATTGATTGAGGCAACCGGTGAGCTTGAGCGTCGCGGCAGTCGCTATGCCGAACGTGCCTTCCGAGCCTACGAACACTCCGAGCAAATCATAGCCGGGCCGGTCAACTCCGCCGCCGCCGAGCGTGACGACTTCGCCCGTCGGCAAAACGACTTCGACCGCGAGGACGTGGTTAGTCGTCATCCCGTACTTGAGGCAATGCGGGCCGCCCGAATTTTCAGCGACATTGCCTCCGATGGTGCAAGCCATCTGGCTCGAAGGGTCAGGCGCGTAATGAAATCCGTGCGGCGAAGTTGCTTGCGACAGGTGAACGTTTATCACTCCCGTCTGAACGACCGCGAGACGATTCTCATAATCGAGCTTCAGTATGCGATTGAGCCGCGCAAGCTCGATGATGACTGAGCCTGACATCGAGAGCGAGCCGCCGGAAAGCCCTGTGCCTGCGCCGCGCGGCGTGAAAGGTATCTGCTCTTCGACCAGTATGCTCACAGCGGCTGCGACTTCTTCTGTGCTTGCCGGGAATGACTACAGCGGATGGCGGAAGCTTGTGAAGCGTCAGAGCGTCGGCTTCATAGACCAGAAGCTCGTCGCGCTCAGTCAGAACATTTCTTTCGCCGAGCGCGGCCTTGAGTTTTTCAACGACCGGCTTCGGCAGCGCGTGAGTTTGTTCTGATGAGTGTGAAATCATTTTGACAGGATTCACCGCAGAGGCGCAGAGGACGCAGAGAATATTTATCTTTTTACCTCTGCGCCCCCTCTGCGTCCTCTGCGCCTCTGCGGTGAATATTTTTATTCGACTAATACTTCGGCACGGTCGGGTCTACGTCGTCAGACCAGCGCAGTATTCCGCCGACCAGATTCTTCACTTTGCGATAGCCCGCCTGCTTCAAGAAATCAACGGCCATCCCGCTTCGGCCTCCGCTCTTGCAGTGAACTACGATCTCGTCTGCGCTTGATAGCTCGTGCAAACGCTCAGGCAGAGTCGCGCGCGGAATAAGCTGCGAGCCGGGTATTCGCGCTATCGCGTACTCTTCAGGCTCGCGCACATCAATCAGTGTGAACTGGTCGCCGCGATCCATCTTAGCTTTCAACTCCAGCGGCGTTATCTCGAATTCCGAACCAAGATTTACATCCGCGTGCGGCGTCACTCCGCAAAATTCCTGATAATCAATCAACTCGTGAATAGTCGGATTCTCGCCGCAGATGGGGCAATCAGGATTCTTGCGCAGCTTCAATTCGCGAAACCTCATCTTCAACGCATCGAATAAAAGCAGTCTGCCGATTAGCGATTCGCCCTTGCCCAAAATCAACTTCACCGTCTCGATAGCTTGAATCACGCCGATCACGCCCGGCAGCACGCCCAACACCCCGCCTTCCGCACAGCTTGGCACAAGTCCCGGCGGCGGCGGCTCAGGGTAGAGGCAACGATAGCAAGGGCCTTCTTTCGCATAAAAGACAGATGCCTGTCCCTCGAAGCGAAAGATCGAGCCATAAGCGTTCGGCTTGCCCAACAACACGCAGGCATCGTTGACTAGATAGCGCGTAGGAAAATTGTCCGTGCCGTCGGCGATGATGTCGTAATCGCGGAACAACTCTAAAGCGTTCTCTGATGTCAGCGCAGTTTCGTATGTATCAACCTGCACGTAAGGGTTGATCTCTGCGATGCGCTCTTTCGCGGAATCAAGTTTCAGTCGGCCAACATTCGCCGTTGAATGAATGATCTGCCTTTGAAGATTGGTGAAATCAACAACGTCGAAATCAACTATGCCGAGCCGTCCTACGCCCGCCGCCGCCAGATACAGAGCGAGCGGTGAGCCTAATCCACCCGCGCCTATGCACAATACTTTCGCCGCTTTGAGTTTCTTCTGCCCTTCGAGCGCGACTTCGGGCATTATCAAGTGGCGGCTGTAGCGAAGTATCTCGTCGCGATCTAATTCGACTTCGCGCGCCGCACCTTCTTCGACAACGGTCGAGCCACCTGCGATTGACGGCACAATGCTCACAACATCGCCGTCCTCAATCGTCGTCGCGCCTTTTTCAATGTAGCGAATATCTTCGTCGTTGACGTAGACGTTGACGAAGTGACGAAGCTCGCCTTCGTCGTTATAAAGATGCTTTTTCAAATCAGGGTACTTTTCGACTAACGATGCGAGCGCATCGCCGACCGTGGGGCTTTCGACCGAAACAGTATCGTTGCCGCCTGTGAAGCTTCTCAGAGCAGTAGGTATTAAAATGTTGACTGCCATGTGGCACTCCCTCCGTGCTTATTCAATACTCGCCTATCAATTGATTGTAGTGTTGAGGATGGAAAAAGCAACCTGCGAAGACTCTTCCCTGCTAAGAGTCTTCGATGATTATCTCTTCCGGCTCGAACTTTTCATAATCAGGCTTGATGAAGGAATTCAGCCGTCCGGCTTTTCCCTTCTCTATTGCGACAATCATGTAAGATTGATTGGCGAAGCAGGAATGATCGAAATCATAGCCCGAAGGTTCCGCCGGGTGATCCGGGTGCGAGTGATAATAGCCGATGATTTGAAAACCGTTTTTGTCTGCGTAAGCGTCCGCGCGTTTGTACTGGTCTGCGGTTATCCAGTAGCGATTCGCATGAGATTCGCGATTCGCTGTGGTGGCGTAATGATGATTGGCTGCGGGCAGGGCTTCGCCAAGGGTTTCCGTCTGGCTGATCGAAGCATCCCACTCGTTGTCCGCCGGATAAACTTCGCGCAGAACATTGACGCCGTCCTCGAACGTGCCGAGTAGGAAGCCGCAGCACTCGTATGGATAAGTCTGCTCGCCGTGCCGGTTGATACTGGCAATATGTTCTTTATTGATCTTGACTGCCACCTGATATTTCCTCGAAGAAGTTAGTCGCTATCTCCTTACGCGCCGGAAGCAGCCTTGCGCCTGCCCTTCACTTTTTGAATATACTCAGCCGCGTCAGGCGTTTTGCATCCGGTTTCCCCGTGATCCACTTCGACCGTGCCAATCTTCTTTGCTGCGGCTAACGCTTTCTTTTCCAAACCCGCACTTCGAATGCCGATAGCTATCAAAGCGCCGTTCATCGCATAACGCACGCGATTTTTGCTGCCGTGAATGTTGCTCTCGATCAGTGACAGGTAGTCATCAAAATAGTCGTCAGCCAATTCCCTATCGTTCATTGCAATGAAAGACACTAACTGCCAGCCCGTTGCGCCAACCCATTCCTGCCTGGACTTAGTCCACTTCTCCATCTTCTTGCGAGCGAGCGGAGTTGCGCTGACAAGTTTAGCGAAAGCGTCTGTCAGGCCGTAGACATCAAGGTCTTCAGCCCATGCTTCGAGCAGCTTATCATCGACCTGCTTTGGGTCAGCGATCATCGTGGCAAGAATGCGCGCGTCGTGATTGCCTGTAGCCCAAAGTTGTTCGGCCAGTTTGTGATCTACTTTGATCTTCTTTTTTATCTTGCCCAGATTGGCATAGCTGACGCCAAACATATCGCCTTTGACGCCATGACGTTTGTAAGTTTTGCGGGTTTGCTCGCTGCCGAGCGATTTAAGCTCATTCATCGTTTCGTTGACAGTCATCGTGGCCCTCTCTCTTTCAACTAGGTTTCGTCCCAGAATCGCTCGCTCAGGTACTTGTCTCCCCCGTCAGGAAAGACCGTCACGATCACGCCTGACGCAATTGTCCGCGCGACTTTGAGCGCGCAGGCGAGCGCCGCGCCTGCCGATATTCCCACAAGCAAGCCTTCCTGCTTTCCAAGCTTTCGAGCGTAATCGTGCGCTGATTCTGTGCTGATCTCGTAATTCTCATCGGCTACTGACGCATCGTAAATGCCGGGAACAATGGCCGTGGCCATGTGCTTCATACCTTCAAGCCCGTGAAAGGGCGAATCGGGCTGAAACGATATGCACTTGATTTCGGGATTAAGTTCTTTGAGCCTTCGGCTCGTTCCGACGAAAGTTCCGCTCGTGCCCAGTCCCGCTATGAAATGAGTCACGCGCCCGCCAGTCTGCTCAAAGATTTCAAGCGCGGTTGTTTCGTAATGCGCTTTCCAGTTAGCGGGATTGTTGTACTGGTCTGAATAAAAATAGAGGTCAGGGTTTTCGGCGAATAACCGCCGCGCTTCGCGAATCGCTCCGTCCGAACCTTCGAGCGGGCTGGTCAGCACAAGCTCTGCGCCGTAGCTTTTGAGAATCCGTTTGCGCTCTTCGCTGGCGTTCTGCGGCAGCGCAAGCTTGACGCGGTAGCCACGCGCCGCGCCTATCCACGCATAAGCGATGCCGGTGTTTCCCGATGTTGCGTCGAGTATGATTTTGTCAGGCGTGAGCAGGCCCGCGCGCTCGCCATCTAAAATCATGTTGAGCGCAGGCCGATCTTTGACAGAGCCGCCCGGATTGAACCACTCGGCCTTCGCGTAAATCTCGACTCCGTTCGTTTGCGCAGTAAGGTTGCGCAGCCGCAGGAGTGGAGTGTTACCGACAAGTTGCCAGGCTTCTACGGGCGCGCTCATTCGTCGCGAGATAGCTTCTTTTATATCAATGCCGCTTGCGTCCATTTTCAGAATTCGAGAATAGCATTCGTACTGATGAAACTCAAATTTAGCTCCTCGCACCCGTGTCACAATATCAAGCAGTGCTGTCACTCGCGAAAGTGAGTCTTTTCAAGACACCGCTGTATCAAACCATGCATCACGGCTTGAAATCCTAACGCGCAATCAGAGGCCGTGAAAGACATATCCTATTGCCAATTCATTCGTGCGAGGCTTATATGACGAGTTATCGGCGATGCGGAAATCTCGCTTTCATTAATTCGCAGTCGGCATAGATATTGCACTTCAAACACGGAAATCCAATCTAAGGAGAATGCAATATGGCATATAGAGATAGAAGCTATGACGTGAAGCGTGGCGAAGACGATTTCGACGAGCCGCGCCACAGGTCATCTGGCCGCAGGAATGATCGCGGCTACGGCGAAGACTATCGAGGCTATTCGAGAGGCTACAACATGAGCCGCGAGCCTAACTATCGCACAGAGCAAGACGAAAGCTACAGGGGCCGGGACGCGCGCAACTACGAAAACAATATGCGCACATATTCCCCCTTAAACCGCTGGGCAAATTCTGAAGTCGAGCAATGGGAGGCCGACAGAGGCTTCTACAGTTCGGGGCCGCAGAGGTCGCACTTGCGCTGCCGCGACATCATGACGCGCAACGTGACCACTTGCCGCCGCGACACTCCGATCACAGAGGTCGCTCGCATCATGCGGGATGAAGACATCGGAGCTGTGCCGGTCATCGCCAACGACGGCAAGCTTGATGGAATCATCACCGACCGCGACATTATCGTTTCAGGGTTGAACTCTGACAAAAACGACGCGGAGATTCGAGCCGAAGATTGCATGTCAACCGATCTGTTCACTGCTAACCAGAACGACCGGATAGTTGAGGTGATCAACGAGATGGGCGACCACAAAGTCCGCAGAGTTCCAGTCGTTGACAGCCGCGACAGGCTGGTCGGCATCGTTTCAATGGCCGACATAGCGATCGAGACTAATAAGGACATGGAGCTTGCCGCAGCGCTCAAAGACGTGAGCCAGCCGCCTTCGTGGCTGGGTCGTCTGGCTGGCCTGTTCAACTGGTAGCCCGCGCTGAGAGATGCGCTCCGGCAATCAATAATTAACTTTTATGTTCAGAAGGGGGTAGAAAATGAGCAGAAGCAAAGAAGGTATGGACAAAGAGAAAAATGCGGCGGCTTCGCGTCAGGCCAATGAACCATCGAGATCTGATTATCTGGATGAACAGCTCGGCGCGAAGGGGCAGACTGATTACACTGCTGGCCGCGAAAGCTGGCGCGAGTATCCAAAACGGTCAACCTCGCTTCGAGCAAGAACCGACACGGATACAGAATCGCGCGACCTCTACGATTCGTCCTCGCGCAGAGATTATGAGAATCGCAGCGGAACGCGAAATACTAATCGCTATGAAAGCCCCTATAGCGCCCGCAATGAATCAAGGGGGGCCTATCCGGATTACCCGCGAGGCGGGGGCCGATACGGACGTTATGACCGCGAAAGGCAGCCGGAGTCGCAGGAAAATGAACGATATGGTCGCCATACTTACGAAGACCTGCGATACGGTCGCGCCGATCATGAAGATTTCCCTCGTTCGCAAGGTCGCTATAGGGCGGGCGAGCGCGGCTATGATTATGACCGCGATGACTATAGGCCCGAGCGCAGAGAATACGATGAACCTTACAGCCGCCAGTCAATGAGTGGCCGTTATGATAATCAACAAGATTTCGATTCGCGCGGCGAAGCTTTCGCTACGGGACGCGACTGGCGCGGGCGCGAGGCCAATTACCTCAGATGTAGCGACATCATGACAAAGGACGTTACCATCTGCTCGCCGCAGACGATGCTGAGAGAAGTCGCCGACAAGATGCAGGACGATAACGTCGGCTCGCTCCCCGTCGTAGACGGCGGGCGATTAGTTGGGATAGTCACAGACCGCGACATTGTTTGCCGAGTGATAGCCGAAGGGCTCGAAACTCGCACGACGCCCGTGAGCGCCGCGATGAGCGAAGACTTGGTGACCTGCACGCCGGATGAATCGGTGATTGATGCGATTCGCAAGATGGGCGAGCACCAGATTCGCCGCATCCCCGTGTGCGACATCAATGGCCGTGTTCGCGGCATCATTGCGATGGCCGACATAGCTCTTGAAGCAGAGCGCGACCGCGACCTTGCAGGCGCGATTGAGCAAATATCGAAACCGACTCCGAATCGTTCGAGAAGGTAGAACAGGTCTGTAATCCGCTGACCTTTTCTTACACGCCGCAGGTAATAATAAGCCTGCGGCGTGTTATTCTTTCTCCTGAGGTAACGCTAATGGCTTTAGACATTGAAAAATACAGAAAAAGGCTTATCGAAGAGCGCGATAGGCTCAGTAAAGAGATAATGACGGTGGACAGGGCCGAACTGGCTGAGCCAATTTCCGACGAGCTTGATATCACGTCATCAGATGCACCTGTGGTTGATGAAGAGATAGACATTCAAGCTGCACTCGTGAATATGAAGAGTGACCGACTTGAAAAAATCAACGCGGCGCTTCAAAGCATTGACGAAGGCACTTACGGAAAGTGCAGTGTGTGTGGAAAGGAGATTGAACCGCAAAGACTCGATGCCGAACCGACCGCCACTACTTGCATAGAGCATTCGCGCGCTTTAGAAGCAAATTTTCAAACTCCGAAGATGTAACCAAAAAGGAAGGGATCATCGTTGCGCAAACTTCGGTTTTGCGCGCACTCTTTCCTGGTTTATCATTAAAGCTGTCATCAGGCAGTTCAAATCTGTAGGTCTGTTATGAGCACAAGAACTGAAGCAACAATCGAAGACCTCTATAACGTTCCCGAAAACGGCAAGGCCGAAATTGTTGATGGAGAATTGGTGCTGATGAGTCCAACAGGAGATTTGCCCAACAGCGCAGCCAGTGAAATATTCGTTAGCCTGAGAGAGCATTCGCGCCGAACAGGATTTGGACGCGCTTATAATGACAACGCAGGCTTTGTTGTCAATCTGCCCAATCGCAAATCTTTCAGTCCCGACGCCTGTCTGTACGTAGGCCCGCGCTCGCGAGGAAAATTTCTTGAAGGCGCGCCGATCTTTGCCGTTGAAGTAAGAAGCGAAGGCGACTATGGCCCTAAAGCAGAACAGGCTATGGCGCGAAAGCGAAGGGATTATTTTGCGGCGGGAACAAAAGTCGTCTGGGATGTTGACGTGCTCAAGGAAGAGGTCATCAGAGTTTATCGCTTTGACAATCCTGAAAATCCGCAAGTCTGCGGTCGCGGTGAGATGGCTAACGCGGAACCCGCTGTGCCGGGATGGACTATATCGGTTGATGATTTATTCCTGTGATTGATAAGCTGTAACGCGAAAGTTTAATGAAGTTTTTTTTTCGGGGGAGCTTCGCTTTGGAAAAGCGCGGCTGAGAGTCCTTACGGGGAGACCCCTTGAACCTGATACGGATAATGCCGTCGAAGGGAGAGTCTGAAGATAAGGCATAAGTTAAAAGGCAAAAGGTAAAAGCAGAAGGCAGTTGCAACTTGTCTTTCCGCTTCTGCTCACTTTTGCCTTTTCGTTTTCTTTTTGCCTTTTCTCATTCTTTCCTCGGCAACGAGGTGAGAGATGAGCAACACAAATAATTCTGAAGAGCACTCCGGCAGTCAATTTCAATTTCCAAACTCACAGCGAGTTTACGTCGAAGGAAGCCAGGCAGACCTCCGTGTGCCTATGCGCGAGATTCGTTTGAACATTACGCGCGGGATGAACGGCGCGGTTGAAGAGAATCCGCCCATGCGCGTTTACGACACGAGCGGTCCGTGGGGCGACCCTGAAATCAAATGCAGTGTTCACGATGGATTGTCAGGGCTACGTCGTGAATGGATCATCGCTCGCGGCGACGTTGAAGAGTACGAAGGGCGCAAAGTTTTGCCGCAAGATGACGGTTACCTGACCGAAGGCGCGAAAGAGTACGCCCGCGTAAAAGACAAAGGCCGCTTCGATGAGTTTCCAGGTCTCCGCCGACAACCACTTAAAGCAAAGCCCGGCCATGCGGTCACACAGATGCACTATGCCAAACGCGGAATCATCACTCCTGAAATGGAGTTCATCGCCATACGCGAGAACATGGGTCGCAAGGTTGCGTTTGAGGCGGCGAAGAACGGCGACCGAAGCGCGCTCAACTTTCAGCACGCGGGGGAATCTTTCGGCGCTCGGTTGCCCGGATACGTCACGGCTGAATTCGTGCGCGACGAAGTAGCGCGAGGCCGCGCAATCATACCCGCGAATATAAATCATCCCGAATCGGAACCGATGATCATTGGCCGCAACTTCCTTGTGAAGATCAACGCCAACATAGGCAATTCGGCAGTCGCTTCTTCAATCGAAGAAGAAGTCGAAAAGATGCGATGGTCAATCAAGTGGGGCGCGGACACGGTGATGGATTTGTCTACGGGCAAAAACATTCACGAGACGCGCGAGTGGATAATTCGCAACGCGCCCGTTCCGATTGGAACAGTGCCGATCTATCAGGCGCTCGAAAAAGTCGGAGGCAAGGCCGAAGAGTTGACATGGGAAATCTATCGCGACACGCTGATCGAACAAGCCGAGCAGGGCGTTGATTACTTCACGATTCACGCGGGCGTCAGGCTCGCGTACATACCGCTCACTGCAAAACGCACGACAGGGATAGTCTCGCGCGGCGGCTCGATAATGGCGAAGTGGTGTCTGGCTCATCACGAAGAGAGTTTCCTTTACACTCGCTTCCGCGATATATGCGAGATCATGCGCGCATATGACGTTTCCTTCAGCCTCGGAGATGGATTGCGACCGGGTTCAATCGCTGATGCGAATGATGAATCGCAATTCGCAGAGCTTGATACGCTCGGCGAGTTGACCAGGATAGCCTGGGATGCAGACTGTCAGGTGATGATCGAAGGGCCGGGTCACGTCCCTTTGCACCTGATCAAAGAGAACGTAGACCGTCAGCTAGAAGTATGCGGCGAAGCGCCGTTTTATACGCTTGGGCCGCTCGTCACAGACATAGCGCCGGGCTACGATCACATAACTTCGGCGATAGGCGCAGCGATGATCGGCTGGTTCGGCACGGCCATGCTCTGTTACGTCACGCCGAAAGAGCATCTTGGATTACCTGACAGGCAGGACGTGAAAGACGGTGTGATTGCTTACAAAATCGCGGCGCACGCTGCGGATTTAGCGAAGGGGCATTCGGGCGCGCAGCTTCAAGACAACGCTCTCTCAAAAGCGCGATTCGAGTTTCGATGGGAAGATCAATTCAACCTCGCGCTCGACCCTGAGCTTGCGCGCGAGTATCACGACGAGACCTTGCCGCAGGAAGGCGCGAAGTTGGCGCATTTCTGTTCGATGTGCGGCCCGCATTTCTGCTCGATGAAGATCACGCAGGAGGTGCGTGATTACGCAGCGCAGAAACAGGTTGATGAATTAGTCGTGCTCGAAACCGGACTGCGCGAAAAGGCCGAAGAGTTCAAACAATCGGGCGCAGAGATTTACACGAAGGCTTGAAATAGATCGCGAATACCTGTAGGGGCGACCCTCTGTGGTCGCCCCGGATTCAAGTAAAACCAGTCTGGGGCGACCACAGAGGGTCGCCCCTACAACCTGAATAGCTAATTCCTCCTCAACATCGCTTCGCGTTTTGCTTTGAACTCATTGCCGGGCTTCCACTCAGGATATTTATCCGTGTTGGCCACGCGATAGCCTACCGTGAACAGTAAGCGCAGGTCTTCGGCTGCGCCCGACAAATCCCATTCCGGTTTTATCTCATCCGAAGGCTTGTGATAATCCTTCTCCGTGTATTCGTCGCGCATCTTTTGTCCATAGTCGGCGGGCTTGCCTATGAAAGTCACTCCATCGCTTGGGTCGAGCGCAGGCACGCCCTGCTTGGCAAAGTTGAAATGGTCTGAGCGATAGTAGAATCCCTTTTCAGGTTCGGGGTCGGGACGGAGCACACGGCCCTTCTCCGACGCAGCCTGCCGCAAAACATCATCGAGCGTCGAATTGCCCAATCCGATGACCGTCAAATCTTTCGTCGGCCCCCACTGATTCAATCCGTCCATGTTGATCGCGGCGACGGTTTTATCGAGCGGATAGATCGGGATTCTCCGCGTAATATTTCGAGCCGATCAAGCCCTTCTCTTCCGCCGTGACCGAAAGGAAAAGAATCGAGCGGCGCGGCGTCGTCGGCAATGCCTTGAACGCGCGAGCCAGTTCGATCAACCCTGCGCAACCCGACGCGTTATCGAGCGCGCCGTTATAAATCTTATCGCCTTTCGCATCAGGCAAGCCGATGCCGAGATGATCCCAGTGCGCGGTGTAGATGACATATTCGTCTTTGAGCTTCGCATCAGAGCCTTCGAGCAAACCGACGATGTTGTGCGAATCAATCTGGCGAATCTTGCTTTCAATATTGAGCTTCGCGTGAGCTTTGAGCGCAACAGGTTTGAAGTCGCGGCGGATGGCGGCGCGCTTCATCGCGTCGAAACTCATGCCGAGCGAGGCGAATAATTCGCGCGTCTTCGTATCCGTCATCCACCCTTCGATATTTACGCGCGACATGTTCTTGTCCTTCGATACAAGATCAAAGTTTTCGATTGTGAAGCTGCCCCTCGGAACCGCCCACGGGTAGCCAGCCGGGCCTGTCTCGTGAACGACCAGCACGCCCGCTGCTCCCTTCTCTGCCGCGATTTCAAACTTATAAGTCCAGCGACCGTAGTAAGTCATCGCGCGGCCTTTGAACATTTTCTCATCCAGCTTGGAAGGATTTTTCGGAGCGGGCACAGGCGGATCGTTGACGAGCATGATTAGAACCTTGCCGCGCACGTCCATGCCTTTATAATCATCCCAACCGTATTCGGGCGCGACGACGCCGTATCCGACGAAAACCATGTCTGCGTCGAAATCTGTTTTCTCAACTACTCGAACCGTGCGGGCAACGAAATCATCGCCGAACTTCAGCTTCATGTCTTTGCCCGCAGCTTTGATCTTCATTTCGGTGTCTTGATTCGTCGTGATGCCGACGAGCGGAACTTTCTGAGTATAGGTCTTGTCGGTATTACCGGGCGCAAGTCCTATCTGCTTGAACTGTTCGGTGATGTATTCCACAGTCTTCTCTTCGCCGCGCGTGCCAGGCCCGCGCCCTTCGTATTCATCCGACGAAAGAGTCTTTATGTGCTGCATCACAGCATCGGCTTTTATGCCATCAAGCACGGCTTGCGGAGGGCCGAGGGCCGCGCCCTTGCTCGCGCCGCGTTTTTGCGCTGCGCCGACGAAAGCAAGAATCGAGATTGCGAGGACGGAACATAGCAAAAGAGCTAGTCGCTTCATCTGATTGTTTCCCTTCTGTGGTTATAGTAGTGAAAAAGATTATAGCGCAGGCGGTTTGAATTGATGAAGTAAAGTATAGGACGGAGAGAGTTCACCGCAGAGACGCAGAGGACAGAAGAAATGATGAAGTATGAACGATGAATGATGAACTGATAGAGTGATTCTTAATTCATCATTCCGCATTCATCGTTTCTTCTGCGTCCTCTGCGGTGAATAGGCATCCATACCAAGACGACTCATCAGTATGACCCTCTAGGTTCAGGCACGCTGGTTTGAATTGCGTTGAACAGAAACGGCAATGTCGCAATGCTCTGGCCTCGATACTGAGGACGGAACGCAAACATCACAACTCGGCCACGACCTCGGCGGGCTTCTACTATCGCGCCTTTGTTTGCGATTTTTTCTGCGCCCAACAGCCAGCCCGACAGCAGCACTTCTTTCGCATCAGAAAAGCGCGCGACTACGTGAGCATCATCCCCTGTTGTTTCAAACGCGAGCGCATCCTCGACCCACGCGATGCTTTCATCCGTGGTTGATTCAAGTGTCGGCGCGCCGCCGGTCAAGGGATGCTTCGGGTCAAACTTAATCTTGAGAATCGAGCCGGGGCAGTAGAAGTCTTTCGCGGGCACGCCTTCGAGGGTGTTCTTTACAGAGACTCCGAGTTGTTGGATGGCGAAATCTGATGCCTCGTTGAGCGTAATAATGGTTCCACCTTCTTCGACAAACTTTTTGAGCGCGTCAACGCCGCTCGCGCCTAATCCGCCAGCAACTTCGGCAGGGTAACGCTCTTTCGGTAAGCCGTTTAATATCTGCTGCGCGCCTTGAGCGGGTATAACTATGCAATCGAACTTCGCTCGCAGATTCCCTGCGCGAATCTCCGCATCCCGAAGAGACTCGTATTTCATATCGAGCATGAAGGACTTCAGTCTGTCTTTGTATTGGTCGAATACCCAGCGCGTCCATCCTTCATCCATCGAAGCGGCGTAGCTTTTGTAAAGCCCAACGCGAGGCTTCGGCAAAAGGTTAGTGCCCATGCCGCCGCCATGACCTCCGTGTAATTCTTCCGGCAGCTTGAAAGGTTTATCAATCCAGACCCCTTTGACTCCCATTAGCAAAGGCAGTGTGTGAGCCGTCACGTCGTAAGGGCGACGCGGCGGGCCGCCCGGATATTCGCGCAGATCAGGATATTGTTGCCGCTCAAGCAATGTCTTTGCGAATGCGCCGTATGGCTGCGCCGTCAAAATGATCTTTGTTTCTTCTGGATATTGTTTGCCGCCCGCTTCAAACGCAGACTTTGCAGTTAATATTTCAACATCGCCCCGATCTAAAATGGATAGGAGTTTCTTCAGCCCGTCTTCCTTCCAGAAATTCGTTTCTGAACAGGAGGGATCAAGAAAGCGAACGGCTCGCCCGGCTTGCGCTCGCGCACTGCGTCTTTGCCGATTTGATAAAAGTCTCTGAGCCATCGCTCGCGATAGCGCGCGGCGTTACGCAAAAGAGCGAACGCGCCTGATTTCATGTAGTCAACGATATTTGCAAGCTTCCAATCGCCGCCCTGCCATACGAGCGGAAAATTCCAGCTTCGCACTTTGGGATTCACGCCTATCTGCGGCGTCAGTCTCTCGAACGGAACGTTCGTGGGCGATGCTATGCGCGCAGACGCCGTCTCGCTCAGTATGCGAATGCCGCCGTGATAATGCTGGTAAGCGCGAGCCGGAGTCCACGCATCATACACGCCATTGATGACTACGCCCGCTTTGCCTTCAGCCGCTAACTCCCACGCCATTGAACTGCCCATGAAATTCACGCCTGCTTGAATCATTGGCGGCACGTTAGGCTCCCATGGCTCAGTGTAAGGCGGGATGAAGAAGCGCGAACCTGTTTCGCCCTGCTGGTGAATGTCGTGGACTATCTGCGGTCGCCAGACGTTGTGAATCTTATCAACCGTCATCTGCGTTTCGACCTGCGTGAAGGCGTACCAGTCGCGATTGTTGTCGTGGCCCGTGTAGTGATGATAAAGCTCAGGTGGGCTTGTACCTTCGGCTGGTGTGCCTAACGTCTTATCGTACCAGTTCTTCACAATGTCCACGCCATCGGGATTGAGCGACGGCACAAGCAACACTATGCAACGATCCAGTATCTCGCGCGTTTCAGGCGAATCATCCGATGCCAGATTATAGGCGATGTTCATCGAAACCAGATTGCTGCCGACTTCCGTCGAGTGAATGCCGCAGGTAATCAAAACAATCGTGCGGCCTTCTGCGATCAGCTTTTCAGCTTCCGAGTCGTTGCTGTTGATGAGGCGCGGGTCTGCAAGCTTGCGCTGAATTTCTTTGAAGTAGTCGAGTCGAGCCAGGTTGGCGGGCGAAGATATTGTGGCGACCAGAAACGGGCGACCGAGCGTTGTCTTGCCGAGGTCTTCAACGACTACGCGATTGCTTGCGCGGTCGAGTTGCCTGAAGTAAGCGGTAATCTGCTGCCACGAAGCGAGCTTTCGATCATCGCCCGGCCTAAAGCCCAGTTCATCAATCGGCGCGGGAACTTTAAGGGCTGGCGCTCGCTTCGTTTGCTGCCTGCTTTTGTTTGCCTGAGCGAACGAGCCTGAAGCAATAGCAGCGATGATGAATGCCGCTACGATGAGTTTACCGTAGCCTGAGAAACGTTTGGTGAGGGGCATAGCAATTCTCCAGCAAAAGGTATTCGAGTTTGCGGGCTTAATTCGGGACGCGGAAGAAAATTGCGCCGCCGCCTACGGCCCAGACATGATTGGCGTCGGCGGCTCCGAGTTTGACTTGCTGCACTTCCTGATCGAATACTCTGGGTTCAGCCAACCATGTTCGATTGCTATCAACCGTGTGATAGATGTACTGGCCTTTATCTGTGAGAATCCATCCTTCGCTTGGGCTTACAAACAAAATGTCGCGCGCGCCTGCGTCGCCTACTATTCGCTGCTTCGCCCATGTCTCGCCGCCGTTGGTTGTTCCGAGCACGCGCCCTGTGACTTCTTCTTCGGCTGAGGCTGCGGCGTAACCGTTCTGAGCGTCGGTGAAGTGAATTCCATAAACCTTGAACAGCTTCGAGCCTTCACTGCTGAGGATAGTAGGCCCGTCTCCCAGTTCAAGCTCGCTTCGCTGCGAGTTCCATGTTCGGCCCCATCGGTCGTGTGATAAATAGCGCCCTTCGAGCCAGTAGCCCAGCCCGTCATCTTGTCTATAAAGAAGATGTCATAGATGGAAACAGGAACTCGCATCTGCGAATTCCAGGTTCGGCCTCCGTCCGTAGTTCCTAGTATGTCGCTTGGGCCGCCCGTGTCTTCGTCTCCGTCAGGCGAAGCAGTGCTGCCGCCCATCCATCCTGTATTTGAATCGGCAAAGAATATGGTCGTCGGAATCTGCTTCGCGCTCAGTCTTAAAAACTCCCAGTTGTGGCCCCCATCAGAAGTCTTGAACATTATGCCAAGCTGCGCGGAATCTATACCGATAGTCCAGCCTTCCTCGGCGTTGATGAAGTGAACCGCATTTAAAGCGTCCACCATCATATTGGGTTGTTCAAGAATAGTCTCTGTCCAGTTCTGCCCGCCGTCTGTGGTCTGAACGATTACACCGACGCGCCCGTCTTTTGTTTTAGGATTGCGCATGTCGCCTGCGACGTACACTATGCTGGACGAGATGACGGAGATTGCGCTGTAAAAGAAATTTTCAGGAAGCGCGTTGCCTGTATAGCCTTCCGAAAGAGGCGAGCGATACTGTGCAACCCAGCGAGCAGATTTCGGAGCGCTGGTGTTAGCGTTGCGCTGGTTGGTGTTTTTCTGAAAAAGGTTGCAACTGAAACTGAAAAGCGCGATTAGCAAAACAGTGGTGAGCCTTATGACGCGCGATTTAGTCTGCATCAATATAATACCTCGAATCAATTATGAGAAATTAAGAGCGAGATATTAACAGAGCCATCTAAGGGTTGAAAAGGACGGCTCATCTTTGAATTGTGATTGGAAGCTCGGTTGATTTGCCTGATGCCCGATTGCCTGCGAAGTCTTGGGCTATCACTCTGATTACATAATTGCCCGGCGCAAGAGCCGATGTGCGTAACAACCCGTCTCTTGCTTCGCCGTCTCGAACCCGGTTCGTCAGGATGTACTTGAATTTCGTCGGCGTGCCGTATGCGCTTACGCCGCTGCCTTTCCCGTATACTAGAAAGACATCTAAATCGTCAGGCGGGAGCCGATTGAATTCAATATTCATCACGGGAGGGTCGAACCCTTCGGCAGCCGAGCCGTCTTCTTTCAGCACTTGATAACCGGCGCGATAAAGTCCGAGCTTGCGGCTGCTCACGTTGCCGTCAACTCGATCATAAGCTGTGGCTATAATGTCAACATCACCAGAGATGAGCAGGCGATTATTCACCTTCTGTTTGAAAGGCGTGCCGGTGGAACTGACCACTTCGATTCCATCAGGCTCAATCGTTGGCGCGATGGTGTCTTTGAAATCTACGAACGGGAACTCGATGGCGTTAGCTATAGCGTTCCACGGGCCGAAGTTGAGATGGACGTGATAGAGTCGGTTCAGCGTGCCGATGAAGTCTCCGACTTTGAATCTGGTGCCGCGCCGCACTCTGATGCTTGCGACTTTTCCTGTCTGATCGAGGCGCGCTTTGAATTTATCCGGCAGTTGAATTTGATTATTCGCGTCGCGGCCTACGCGAATGTGTATGTAAGACATCAGCCCCAGATGAATGCCTTCGTTGCTTCCGTCGAAGCCCCATGCAGGGATGAGCGCGCTCACTTTTTCATCTATCACAGAGACGGCAGGCTCGCCCATATTGCCGCGCACGTCTAACCCTGCATGAAGATGATCGAGCGCGATGCCTCCCGGCGCGCCTCGCGCTTCGCCCACGACGCCTGCGACTTCGTGCCACTGATATTGAGGGTTCAACGGCCAGGGAAAAACCTGCCCGATGTTGAGCGACGAGCGACTGAGCCTCGGGATAACGTTATCAGCATTCGTATTGATTGGTTCTGTCGCGGGCTGAATGAAAACGTCCGGTTCTCGCTTTTCTGCCGCATTGCCCGGCGCGCCAGTCACAGGCTTTATCATTCTGATTAAGTAGTTCTGCGCATCTGAGACATAAAGAACACCATCGCGGTCCATCGCCATGCCTGACGGGGCGTTGAAGCTGGCATTAAGTCCGAAGCCGTCAGCAAAACCTGCGAACCTGCCCGCGTAAGGATTCGCGGTTCCTTCAGGCGCGATTCGCACAACGCGATTGCTCCCGGCGTCAGCAACAAACAAAAATCCGTCGTGCGTTACGACTATTCCTGTTGGGCGATTAAGAGCGGCGAGATTCAGTTCTGCATCCCCGGTAGGGTCATCTCTTTTGGCGATTGTCGAGACTTCGCCTTGCGGCGTGATCTTTCGTATTGCGCCGTTGCCCGTGTCGGCGATAAATGCGTTGCCTTCTTTATCGATTGCGACTCCGCTCGGAGTATCAAACAAAGCAGACGCCGCGTCGCCATCCTGAAACCCCGGCGTGCCCGCGCCCGCAACGGTGATAACGTTGCCGTCGGTAGTGATCTTGCGGATGCGGTCGTTGTAGGCATCTGCGACGAAGATGTCGCCGTTCTTATCAACAGCGACTCCGACGGGGCCGTCGAACTCTGCCCCGCTTGCAGCGCCGTCTTTGAATCCACTGATGCCGCTCCCGGCAATGGTGCTGACGCGGCCTTCGGGCGAAAGCTTGCGTATGCGATTGTTGGACGTGTCGGCAATGATAAGGTTGGCGTCTTTATCAATCACAATGCCGGAAGGCGTGTTGAATTGAGCTTCTAAAGCATTGCCGTCAGCAAAGCCTTCCGTCGAACCGGCTACGGTTTGAACTTCGCCTTTCTCGGTGATCTTTTTTATGCGATTACTCTGGCCGCCGTCGGCGACAATCACGTTGCCGCGTTTATCAATGGCGATGCCGAACGGGTCGCTGAATCTGGCGGTCTGGCGCGCGCCGTCTTCCGTTCCCGGATGCCCCGTTCCCGCGACCGTAGCAACCTGGCCTACGGCATCGCGGTTTGTCGGCTCTTTCTTTATGGCGTAGTAGTAGACAGCGACGGCGACTGCGCTCGGCAGCGAGAGAATTAAAATAGCAGTTAGAAGTTTTCGCATTAATAGAGGAAATAGCTCACTGGCGTGATAGCCGCCTAAATCTGTGCCGCCCAGGCTCAACTACGACGAAGGCGAATTTCAATTCGGCTTCGGAATAAGACTTCAATACCGTTTCTAGTTCTTTATGTCCGGCCTGCAACGTTGAAGGCAAAATGCGCAGATAAATGACCCCCGCACCTATATCTTTCAAATAGACTAATCCGCCAAAATCTCTATCCCTACGTAACAAGTATTCTTTCTTGTTCTTGAGCCAGACTTAGCAATTCCAAATCGGTGGCTTGCGAGCAACCTGCTTCAGCAGCAGTAATGACATCATGACCAGAATCTCTAAGAAGTCGAGCCGTAGCTGCGTATACATCTTGATCAAGAAGAAACTTCATGAGGGCACTGTGATGTGTATATCTTCGGATGCCACCAAATCTATCGCATACTGAATGCAAGCGCGCACGTCGTCGGCATTTATGTCAGGGTAGTAGTCCCTTATTATTTCATCAAAAGAAAGCCCCTCTCCTACCAATTCAAGCACATTTTGCACGGGAATCCTTGTGCCCGCTACACAGGGTTTTCCGAAGTGAATATGTGGGTTGACTTCAATTCTTTCTTTCATAATCAATTCCTCGACAGGAATTATACATTAGCGAGAAAGGCGGCTTAACTCATCGAAGTAGCGAACGAACATCTTCATCCCGCCAGAGGCCATGCCCCAGTCGAAGTTTTCGTTCTTTGCGTGATAGCCGTGCTCGGGCAGCGAGAGGCCGAGAAAAATAACAGGCGCTTTCATGTATTTCTTCATCGTGACCACTGCGCCTATCGAACCGCCTTCGCGCGTGAACGCGGGCCATCGCCCGAATGCATACTTCATCGCTTCGGCGGCGGCATCGGCGTACTGACCATCGAACTCGCCTTTGTACGGCCCAAGCGCAGAGAGGAATTCCGTTTTCACATCCGGGTTCTTGTGTTTAACGAAATCGCGGATGAGCTTGAAGACTTTTTTCGGGTCCTGATCGGGAACTAAACGGCAACTGATCTTCGCCTGCGCGCGGTAAGGCACAATCGTCTTCACGCCCGGCCCCTGATAGCCGCCCGTTATGCCGTGCACTTCAAACGTAGGCTCTGCCATTATCGCTTTCAGCACGCGCTTGTCATCGTTGAATCGCAGCTTCTTCAATTCGTGCGCTTTTCTGAATTTCTGGCTTGTGAATCCTGAATCTAGAAAGCTCTGCACTTCTTTCTTGGTCGCGCGCTTCACGTCATCATAAAACCCCTTGATCTTCACACGGCCCGTGTCCGCGTCGTAACATTTAGAGATCACTTTTGCGAGTTCGCCTATGGGGTTGCGCGCAGGGCCGCCGGTCAACCCCGAGTGTACATCTTTTGCGCCCGTCTCAAGCGTCATCGTCAGCATCATCGCGCCGCGCAGTCCATACGGAATCGCGGGTCGCTTGCGCGAAATCCAGATCGTGTCGCTCACAAGTATAGAATCGGTCTTGAGGCGGTCGGCGTTGTTCTTGATGAAGTGCTCGAAGTTCGGGCTGCCTATCTCTTCTTCAAGTTCCCAGATGAAATTCATGTTGAGCGGCACCTGGTTTTCAACCGCGTAACGCGCCGCCGTCATCGCAGAAAGCGCAGGCCCTTTGTCATCAGTCGTGCCGCGACCTTCGTAGCGGTCGCCGTCTTTGAAGAACGTGAACGGCGCTTTGTGCCATTCCTCTGGGTCGGCTGGCTGAACATCTATGTGATTATAGACGGTGACCGTTGGATTATTTGCGCCGCTTTCGATTCGGCCAAACACGACCGGGTTGCCGGGCGTTTCGACGATTTCGGTTTTTGCTCCGATTGATTCCAGGTACTGGCGCGCGACTTCGGCTCCGCGACGAATATCGGGGGCGCGATCAGGCTCCATGCTTATGGTCGGGACTTCGACTATCTCTGCGAGCTTGCTTTCAAAATCGTTGCGAGAGTCGCTTATGTAGGAATCAAGGCCTTCGTACAGCTTCGCGTTTTCTGACATTCTCTGTGCCGGTCTCCTTAATGTAGTCGAGCGGTCATTATAGATGATGCAGGTTCGACGCTGTCAAGGAATGCCGACGAAGTGCAACGCTAAATCTTCAACTGGTAGGCTTCCAAATATAATTCCCGGTTTTGTCTATATAGCCAAACTCATCTTCAAATCCGGCAACCGCTATTCCATGAGAAAAACTTCCCGCAATCTTAAATTGCGGTTGAATGACCATCTTTCCTGCTTTATCAATATAGCCGATGCCTTTTCCTTTTAACGAAACAGACGCAAGGCCCTCGGAAAACGGTTGGGCCAATTCAAAGCGCGGCTCAATTACTATTTTTCCTCTCTTGTCTATATATCCCCACTTACCATTTATCTGCACGGCGGCGAGACCTTCGGAAAATCCGAAAGCAAATTCAAACTGCGGCTTAATCACTATTCGTCCCGTTTTGTTGATAAAGCCCCATTTATCACGACGGCTTATGAGAGCCAGCCCTTCAGAGAAATCATGGACAAATGCAAAAGCTCCTGCAAAGAGGCCCATACCAGTTTCATATTGCGGCTTTATTACGATTTTTCCGCCTTTATCGATATATCCCAGATCGCCCAATTTTTCGCCCGTTTCTATGCGGGCAAGCCCTTCTGAAAAATCACCGACCTCTGAGAATTGAGGTTTGATAACGATTTTCCCTGTCTGATCTATAAAGCCCCAGTAGCCCTTTATATAGACCTTGGCCAGTCCTTCACAGAAGTTGCCAGCATCACTGAACTGCAGTTTGATAACAAAGTTTCCCGCTTTGTCTATGTAGCCATATTTGCCGTTGGCCTGTACAGCCGCCAATCCTTCTGAAAACGACCACACATCATCGAACTGCGGAGGAATTACTACATTTCCTGTCTCATCTATAAATCCATACTTACCACCATTCGTGATGAGAGACCTCCCTTCCTGAAAAAAAGCGCCTCCCTTTTCGAGTCCTTTAAATTCAAATCGCGGTTCAATCACCAGTTTTCCGGTGCGGTCAATGAAACCCATCTTGCCGGACACAACGACAGGGAATGGGCCATCACCGTGAAGTAAGAAAGGATTCTTTTTTTGCCTCTCTTGCGCGCCCGATGATAGAGCTAAAACTGTTAGGGAGACAAATCCTACAAGGTACCTCTTCATCACTTGCCCAATGATTCGCGACGCAAATTTACGCATCATTACTTCCTCTTCCGGTTAAAGAAAAGCCCTGTGTTCAGCAGGGCTTTTCTTTAATAATAAATTTCACTTTTGTTTGATGGGGAATGTCTTGCCAGCGACAGTTATAGTCCCGGCGCGAGCACTCCCGCTTGTGTTTACCTCGACCGAATAAGTTACAACGCCGTTGCCGATGCCAGCATTGCCTGATGTGATCGTAATCCAACTCCTGTTGCTCACAGCCAGCCATGCGCATCGCTGCTCTGAAAAGACATCGATTGTGCCTGTCCCTCCGCTGTTTGTGAAATTCTTAGAAGTAGGGGTGATTACGTAAACGCAATCCTCGCCCAATCCGCCATCTTGAACTATTGTGAACGCTATTCCAGCTATAATCAGAGTGCCTGAGCGAGCGCCACCCGTAAGATTTTCTCTCGCTTCAAATGTGATCCTATCTTCGCCACTGCCGGTACTGGCTGATGTAAGAATGATCCAATTATCGTTGTTGCTCACTGTCCAGTTGAATCCCGATGGGACTATTAAGTCTGCTCCGCCACTCCCGCCACCCACCGTAACATATTGGACTGCGGGAGAAAATGAGGGCCTTAGTTCCAGCACATCTTCAGCGCGACGGTTGGCTGCAAAGTCATCGGCATAGGCATAAACGGCGTGATGTTGAGCAAAGTTGACCGTGAATGGCCCGGCGTATGGCTGGTAATGCGTTCCATCCAGAGAATAACGCAAACTCTTCAAACCGGACCCGCCGTCAGTTGCTGTGATAGCAACCAACGCTCCGTTTTGCTGATATGTGCCGGTGATATTAATTGCCGGTGGCTCTACATCCAAGGCAGGCGTTCCTTCCAGTGAGACGGTTGGAGGAATAACAGTCTCGAACGTGCCGTCGTCGTTAGCATCGTAACGCAGGTCATCTATGCCGCCTTTTTCCGTGATCTTAAATTGAATCAATACTCCGGGCGGCAGATTCAGGTCTCTATACCGTCTCGCTAGTGAAGGCGCTCCTTTGCCATCGCCTTTTATCAACTCTATAAAGAGAGGTTCAGTGCCGCTTCGGAACGTGACCGTGAAATCTATGACGGCAAGGTCTATGCTTGTCGGCATAGTGACTTCAAATACTTTCTCGCCCAATAGATCTATATTGACTCCCGGCACTTCGTTGGTAAACGGCACCCCTTCCTCAATAGGGGCGTTGTTATTACCGCAGCAATCTTCAACAAAAACAGAATCAACACCGTCAATCGTCAGATAGTACGCTTGCTGGGCAGCCGGGCTGTCCTCATCAAATGTCTTCGCTGGCGCTACAGCCTGTTGCAATTGTAATTGTGGCGTCATAGACCCAGGGCCTCTCAAATAGTTTAGAATCTCTTTGTGCACAGAGTTAGCCCTGATTATATCGGTATGGCTGAAATTGAATGTTCCGTTTAGTGTTGCGTCCGGCTTATTTAGATCCGTGCTGCCGCTGCGACGCGATGTGCTAAGGAAAGGTACCGTTCCATCTCCGAAAACTTTCTCTGTCTTAAAACCGACTTTAGTTATACAGTCTGTGCCCAAAGGAGAGCATTTCTTCTCTGGCACGGCGATTATCTTTCCAATCGTTCCACGAAGCGTTTGCGAACTGAAAATATGATAGTACCTCACATCTGTCTGGTCAGTGCGCCAGTCATCTTGCCCCGGATAGTCATGAAAGAGACGACCCGTTGTCGCTGGTGGCATTTGTGGAAGCACTGATGTAGGGCGCGGGAACCGGTGATTAAGCATTGAGAGATACTGGTCATAAGTGGAATAAGTCTCGAATTTTTGGCGATTTCCATTCAAATCGAAACCGGCTTCACCAAAGGGGCGGCCTCCCAGGCTGAAGTAGGAGCGACTTGGAAATAGTTCATGCACGCCAGGAAAGAATTCTGAAACGGTTTTGAAATCTTCTATGAATTTCTGTATTTTTACAGCGTCAAAAAATTCTCCGGTTTCTAACACGTAATTAGCTTTCGGCGCACCAAGCCATGGCGCAGCAACTGTAACGAGCTTGTTTACCTTGCCGGGATTGTCCAAGATATAGCGCCTTGCTACAAGGCCGCCCATGCTATGTGTCAGAATATTAACCTTCGTACCCGGGGAAAAAAACTTCTGGACACAACCGACATAATCTGCGAGCACGGCAGCATTTTCTGCATTGCTCTTGCGCCAATCATAAGCAAAAACGAATAACGTCGGCCTGTTTGATCTTTGGTTCAAGTCGCAGCCTGCGGTTGTACGTCGGCTTGGGTTTCCAGCGACCGCATATTCGATATAACCTCCCCTCGTATTCGAAAATGGGTCCTTCAGCATCGTGAGCACCTTATCATATACAAGGGTGCGAAGCACATCAGGAGCAAAGATGTCATTCTGCTCTTGGGGTTGACTAGGATCAAGGGTTAGAGCCTTATAAGGCTCTGTACGAGCTATCAGAGCTGCCGCGCCTAGCCATAGATTCGGAATCGTGCCAGAAGTTTTATTGAGCTCGCTACCAGCAATTCCGGGAATAAAAATTAAGGGTGTCGGATTTTCCAGAGACATGTCCGCCCAGGCGTATGGAAAGCGATTCTCGATAGTTAGAGCAAGCGTATTGCCGGTATATGGCGCAGGGCCAAGATTAAAGACAAGCTCGTTATTTACAACTATCAAGTCTCCCGTAATATCGTCTACATCAATTCCATATACGCCAGCAAATTCAGAATTCTCATAGATTTTGAGGAGTGCTCCGGTATTGACATCCAAAGCATATAATTTAAGAGGCGCATCTAAACCGGTTGTGGTAAGCAGAACTTTTACGCCGCCTAAATCGGCAGGGCGCGCAACGGCAAGAGTAACATTTGTGCAACAATTTTTCGATTCAAAGGAGAATGAAAACGTCTTGAGCACAGCCCCGTTATTCGGGTTGAGTTTGTAAAAAGTCAGTTGCCCGTTTACAGACCAGTGCGTAACTGCCCAAAGCGCGTTTTCTTCCGGGTCGTAGTCTAATGCGCCTATGCCGGGGCCGCCGACACCGCCGGGGTCGGGAATAGTGGTTGTATCAGACCCTCCTAAAGCTGGTTTTTTATGTATTAACCCATCACCTCCCGGGGTATGCAGCGTAGGGTTGATGCTGCCCGCTAAGAGTGAACTGAACCAAAAACTCCCATCGCTAGGATCAAAGGCTACACCCCTTATATTGCCATTGCCGTTCGGCAATCCGTTTGGCCCCATATAGGTACTTCCGAGCAGTTCATTATTCGACGTGTTGTATATATGTACAAACCCGCCAAAATTGCTCCCACTGCCAGAAAGACTGGTGGGATAAGCTACCCACATCCGCCCGCGCGGCGGAGGCGGCGGGGTTTGAGCTAACGCTTTTTCATTTGATAAAAACATCAACGTTCCTAGTGTTGCTGCTGACATCAGAATCAATATTAAAAAGTTAAGCTTCGTTGGGGGCATGCTTTTCATTTCCTGTACTCCTATTACTGAAGATTTTCCAGAACTGCTCCTTTAACTTGTAAGGATGGTTAGCGGTTACTTCTCTAATCTTATATAGCTAAGGCTATCAGGTCGGAAGTGTTTCTATGGATATACTTCCTCCGCAGAAAATCAGACGCTCATACTTAAATGAACTTTGAGCCTTAATCGTATAAACCGGCTGAGAAGTTTTTCGGTTTCAATCTACAGGAGCAGGACATCGCCATAAAGCTACGACTCACCTTTGTTACTTAAACCCTTGGATGACCGCATAGTAAATTTATTGCTCTCTTTCGTCAATCTAAAATATTGGTTTTCATCACAGCATCAATTTTTAATGACGGCCAAATTCGATGTTTGCAACAGAAGGATGTGATACGGCATCATACCCTTGCTTAGGGGTGTACGTGTTATAATGACGATGCTGAGCACTTACAAAGTGGACGAAACCAGCACGGGAGCTGCGAATCATTTGCTTCCCCATTACTCCCGACCAGCAGTTTTGCCTGTCAGTTGACAGAGCATGGCGGCAAAAAATAATAGGAGGATTGACCAGATGAAGAAAATATTAATGCTGACAGCAGTACTGTTCATTGCGTCTGCTTGCGCCGCAATAGCAAGCGCGCAAACATCATTCGGGGAATTGAACGCTGATAGACGCGGTACAGGAGCTATTAGATTTGAAAATCAGCGAGAAGAAGAAGTTACAAACGCGACAGTAATCCTGAGACGTGGCGGCGATGCTGAAGTTCGACTCACCGGCAGAACGACCACAACATTCAAAGGGCGCTGGAGCGGAGGCGATAACAACATTGTTGATCTCGACCTCACAAGCGGCTTCGGCTACGGAACGATGGAAGCCAGAGGCAAAGTGACGCTCACGCGCGGAGGCTTTGACCGTCTGGAACTCAACGGCAGAAGCAGAGGCCGTAATTTCACAGTCACATTCGACGCGGAACGCAGAGGCCCCGGCGGCGGCATGGGCCCCGGCGGCGGCAATCGCAATAGCGAGTTCATAGGGACATACAGAAGCTCTTACGGGTCGCAACGCGGGGGCACTGACACGAGGCTTATCCGCGTGCTGAAAATTCTGGATGACGGCAGAGTCGAACTTGTCTCGCGCTATCAAGGCCGCGATCCCGACCTCACGCGAACTGACCTTAGCATGCATGGCAGCCTGCTCAGAGACATTCGAACCAGAAAGATGATCGTACACACCGGCACATGGCGGGCGGTTGGCCGCAGGCTCGATGTCACGCTCTCCGATCTTGATGGTCAGAGAGTCCCAACCCTTATGTCGTTCCAAGCCCGTGACAATAACCGGGATGAACTTGTAGCCACGACCTGGGATCGCGCTCTCTACGGTTCAGTGGGATTTCAATTCAAGCGCAATGACACGCCTGATGACGACTCAGATCAAAATCAAAATCAAGATCAGGGACAGACTCCGAATCGGCTCGCAGGCACTTATTCGACAAGGCTGCAACTGCCGGATTCGGACGGCGAAATCGAGCGATCATTGCAGCTTCTTGCGAACGGCGAGGCGCGGCTGGTTACGCAATGGATGGGAGGAAGGATGCCTCGAATAAGCTTTAGGGCGCAACGAGAGCTTGGTCGAATGATCCGGGATCTGGAAAATCAGAGAACCGTAACTCAAAACGGGCGATGGCGGTTTAGCAACAACCAGATCATCGTTGATTTTGATAATCCCGCCGGTGCGCGTGATGCAGGCTCGATGACTTTCGACGTTCGGGGCGGCAACACATTGGAATCTGTTAGAGTGGATCAGAACATGTTCGGCGACAGAAGGTTCACACTCACTCGAACAACTAGGTAGAAACAGGAACTAAACTGCCGAAACACGAAGGCACGAAGAAACACGGAGAATATTTAAATTCTTCTCTGTGTTTCCTCCGTGCCTTTGTAATTCGGATTAAGCTTCGACCTTTATGGCGTAGGCTTTGCGCCTTTCTTCAAATCGTCGAGTTCCTTCTGCGCAGTTTCAAGCACGCCTTTGAGTTGTTGTTTGCGCTCCGCATCGGCAGTCTTCTCAATCAATTTATTCAGCGCGGCGACCTGCGCAACCTTCAACGCTTGATCGGCAGGCACGCTCACGTCGGGAGTCACGCCCGTGCCTTCCCAGTTAGTCTTGGTGTAGGGATTTATCGCGCGGCCACTCGGCACAAAGATCATAAAATGTTCATTGATGCGACGCACGCCTCCGGGATTCGCGCCGCCTCCGGTCGTTTCGCCGATGATTGTCGCGCGCTTCAGATTCTTCAAATTGTATGTGAACTCTTCCGCCGCCGAAAATGTATACTTGCTCGTCAGCACATACACATCTTTGACCGCACCGTATCGTTTGCCCGGAACATAAGGCAGCGTCCACCATTGGCGAGTCGTATCGCCTTCGCGCCAGTAAAGATCATTCAGGTGAACAGGCTGCGAACCGAACAAGTAGCTTGAAATCAAAGCTACCATCGCAGGGTCGCCGCCGCCGTTACGGCGCAAATCAATGATGAGCGAGTCTGTGTTGGCAAGAAAGTTCATCGCAGCAACAACAGTTTCGGCTCCGAACTCGGCTGGGTTGAAACCGCGCAGGTCGAGATAACCGATGTTGCCACTGAGCCGCTCTATCTTCTCGAATCCGAAATTGGTCTGGCGGAGAAAGTTGAGAAATTGCTCGCGCTCTTCAGCCGTAGGCTCGCCGTTATGCCTTCGCTCCGGTATGGGTTCGTGGCTGTATCTGACGCGCAGATGTTTGTCGTGGCTGACCTCTTGCAAATGCGTCGTGAGAGTAGATGCAAGCGTGATTGCGCTTGTGATTTGATCGTACTCTTTTTTCTGCGCGCGCTCGCGAATGGCCTGCTCCATCTTCTTAGCCGTTTCAGGAAAAACATAATAGCTGTTCAGATATTTGAGAGCGCCTTCAATGACTGCCGCGCGAGTGGCGGCGTCAACTGGAAGGTCTGGCTGGTTGTTTGGCCCCTGAGCCAGACCGGCACGCGGGCTTAACAGGATAGCGGCTAATGCGAAAAATATGAGTGAGTTGATAATTCGTCCGAATTTCATTTCACTGTCTCCTTAATATTTATACAGGCACTGATTAACTGGTGATTCTTCCGCCTTACTCTCTATTGCGTAAACCCGCGCAGATAGTTCCAACAATTGCGATTCCCATCTGGCGTGCGGTTCGGTTTGAATAACGTTTTGCCGCGCACGATGGTTCAGAAATATCCAGTGTAATGAATTTCTCTATGCTCTGATGGCCAGTTAGTTGCGGCAATCAGCACTCAAAAGTATAATCGGCGCGGCTCGAATAATTTCACAGTCCCGGTCGAGGAACTACGAATGCCTGAGCAGGCGTCAGAATACGTGTATGACGTTTTCATCTCCAACAGCCACGCCGATAAAGATTGGGTGATGGGTTGGCTCGTGCCGCATCTGAGGGAAGCGGGCCTGCGGGTTTGTATTGACGAGGATAACTTCGAGATAAGCGCACCGATTTTTTCAAACATCCAAAGAGCGGCAGAGAGTAGAGCCTTTTAGATTCTGTGTAAATGGCGATAATCAACCATTCAGCCTCGAAAGGAAAATACGGTTATGCCAATTACACAGAATCTAAAAGGCTCTCCGTACCGAACCCCATCATTCGTAGTTGCTGTGCCAGGTCTAGAACCATTTCGCTATGCATATCAGAATCATGTGTATAACTGATGAAAACTCTGGCTCGCTTATATACTTTAATCTTCAGGGCTGGCAACTACCCTGAGTAAGCAGACTAATCCCTTGAGCCGAGCGAAAAGCTGGAGTAATATACAATCGTAACAGGGCTGGTGGTTCCCCAAAGCTGGGGGTAATCGCAATCGGCGCCGCTCACGAATCACTTGTCTCAAGCGTTGCCCGTAGGCCCGCAGGTAGAGCGCCCTCTATTGGAAAGAAACAGCGGCCATGACGGACCTCTACGGCATTCTTGGACTCACGCCTCGCGCGACTGCTGCCGAGATCAAATCTGCATATCGCAGGCTCGCGCGTAAGTATCACCCTGACGTGTCGGCTTCGCCCGACGCTAACGCTCGCTTCGTTCAAATCAATCGGGCTTATGAGATTTTGAGCGATCCCTAATCGGCGCTGGGCTTATGATGACGGCCAGTACTCAGACTCGCAGCGGACATTCTACGCATCCAGACAAGCCGAAGTCGTAGCCAAACAACGCCACTTCGACCGCATTGTAGACGAGTGGATGGCGCGCGAACGACAGGAAGCGGCTCAACGCTCGCACGCGGTGCTGATAGTCGTTCCGTTTTTCCTTTCGACTTTCTTTGTGATGATCACGCCGCCGACCAAACTTGAGAAGCTTCATCTGATCGCCCAGCTAGTGTTATTCGGGCTTGCGCTTTACGGACTGATCTATCTGGTCAGAAATCTTGCGCTCGTGCTGGCCCGGTATACTTATCACATCCCCGATCATTTGACTTCCGTGTTTGGAGAACGAGAAGCGCCCGAAGACAAAGCCATCAGCCGCAAGGCGGGTTTGATCTTTCTTGTATGCGGTTATCTCGTCTCGCTCGGGCTTGGCTACGTTGCAAGCAATTTCGTTGGACGCTACAGCACGGCTTTTTCGATGAGCACGATTCTTTGCGCCTTCCTCTATCCGCCTATTGCGGTGCTGACAATCGGAGGCTTGCGCCGAATCATTAACATCATAGAACGCCTCTAGTCATCGCGCGTGACGATATATCGCAGGATAGTTATCTTGCGATATATCGTCATGCTCAATTGCAATTATTATTTTTTGAAGATTCGTTTGGCGATGCTGCCGAGGTCGGATTTCCAGATGCTCTGGTCAGGCGTTTTTGGCACTTTCTTTCCATTAACTTCACGCCGCGCTGCGCGATTGTCCGGGTCTAGTTGAAGCGCCGCGCGAAAATAACTCTCGGCCTTCTTTCGGCAATCCCGCCTCTTTGTAGATCAAACCCAGCTTGACGCGAATCTGCGCGTTGTAAGGATCAAGCTCGGCGGCTTTTGACAGATGTTCATCGGCTTCGCGGCGTGCTCGCGGATTGCGAATCAAAGCGACGCCCAGATGGAAGTGATAAGGCGCGCGGCTTGGGTCAAGTTTGATCGCTTCGCGCAGCAAGTGGACTGCCACGTGATACTCTTTCCTGTCGAAACGCGCGCGTCCCTGATTGTAATAATGCTCGGCCATCTGCGCCGGGTTAGAGCCAGCGGCGGAACTGGAACTGCGTGATGATCTGTTGCGCGTCTGCAATGGCAAAGTCGTTCGAAGGTTGCGCGAGCGGGCCACTCGCCTTCACCTGCGATGAAGTCGGTTTCAGATCACCGCTATCTTTGGCCTCTTCCGATTTAGCAGCAGTTTCAACGGGCTTCGGTTCCGTTACCACTATGGGCATCTGCCTGAGAGGAGTCGTGTGAAATGAAGCCGCAGGTTTCTTGAGCCGATCATCATATGCCGCGCGCTGCGCCGATTCGCTCAATGTTTCGTAAGCCTGAGTTATGACGGCAAACAGCGATTCGAGTTTCTGGCGCAGGTCGCCATGTTCGCTCTGGCGATGGCGGTCCGGGTGAAATTTCTTGGCGAGTTGATAGTAAGCGGTTTTGATCTCTGCGCTCTTTGCCTGCCGCCCCACGCCCAAAACCTCATAGAAATCTGCCGAAGAATAAAAATGCAATTGGCGCGCAACTTCTTCGCGTAACTTATCAGCCGAGTCAACGTTCTGGCCGATCCGGCTCTTCCGCTTCATTCTTATCATCACCGAGCAACTTCAAAAATCCTGCTGCTACAAGCGCGCACACCGCGCGATGCGCATCCTCATCTCCGATCCCGCTGAGAGCGCCGACATCGCTAACCGCTGTGGGAGATTCAATGCGCGACAGAACATAGCTTTCTACAGGAATCAGCCTGCCCGAATCTAAACTTATGCCGTTGGATTTCGCTCGCACCAGAATTGCATCCATCGGAGCGATGTTTTCAGCCATCTGATCGTTCGTGGACGCCTTTCGCGCGCCTTCCAAAATAACATCGGCTGCCGTCACTTCCAGAGTGAAATCGTGCGACGCGCGAATTCGAGTGTCGAAGCCATAGTCGCCCTGCATCCAATCGAACAGAGACAAAATGATCTCCATAAGCTGATCGTGCACAAGCTCGCGCATATCCGCTTCGCTGAGCACGTTCATCTCGACCAGCATCGAAGCCAGGCGATGAGGCTTATCCGCGCGCTGTTTCGCTTCTTCAATTTGACTTGAAGTCGCAAGATTATTCGAGATCAGTTTATATTCGAGTTGTTCGTTGGTGAGATTGCTGATGGCAAATTTTGGCGCACCCGATTCAAAGAAGATCGCTTTGATTGTCTTCCCACGAGTGAGCCTGAGCAGCCCGCTCAGATTCTTTTGAGCGATCTCGCGCACGAGGTCTGTGACGAGCTTTTCACCTAATTGTCCTTGCACCGGAGCTTCCTGGATAACAGCAGACTACAGGGAGCGGTAGTCACACATATTCAATAATAAGGACACAGATGCGGGGGCAATACGCCCACATTGTAAATGGAAAGCATGACGGGCGCAATAGTTAAGGTCATGGCGCGGGCTAAAGCTGAATTCGCGGCGGTGAATCAAGGCAAGACGGAAATCAATGGCTGTTTTAATTCGACAGGCTTCTGGCTACTGACTGCGTTCGCGGCGTGCTTGCGCGCCCAGCGATCTGCTTCCAGTACTGCTTCGATGCTCGAACAAGGCTGCTTATTGTGAGCTTGCATAGTGGACTCGATCAGGCGCGGTATTTCCATGAACCGTATGCGCCGATCAAGAAATGAAGCGACTGCGATTTCATTTGCGGCGCTCATTGCGGCTGGCATCGTCCCGCCTTCGCGCATCGCTTCGTAAGCCAATCTGAGACACGGGAATCGCTCGAAATCAGGCTCGAAAAATTCCAGCTTCGCCAGCTTATCAAGCCCAAGCGCAGGCAGATCAGTCGGGAGCCTGTCAGGGTAAGTCAGCGCGTATTGAATCATCAGCCTCATGTCTGTGATGCCGAGCTGCGCGATGATAGAACCGTCTATCATTTCGATCATCGAATGAACGATTGATTGAGGGTGAACGGCAACCGATATGCGGTCGGCAGTGAAACCAAACAGCCAACCGGCCTCTATCACTTCCAGCCCTTTATTCATCAGCGTCGCAGAATCAATCGTGATCTTCGAATCCCATCTGCCAGGTCGGATGCGCAAGCGCCTCTTCGACAGTAGCTTCGCGCATGCGCTCGATTGGCGTCTGCCGAAACGGCCCGCCCGATGCGGTTAAGAATCAATCGTTTGACTTCGCGCGTCTGTTCGCCGCGCATGCACTGGTGCAGCGCGTTGTGCTCGCTATCAACCGGCAGAAGTTCTGCGCCCGATTCACGAGCCGCGCGATGTCATAAGCTCGCCTGCCATGACAAGCGTCTCCTTGTTGGCAAGGCATACGCGACGACCGAGCGAAAGCGCTCTGTAAGTCGGCAGAAAGCCTACCGCGCCGACGGTCGCAGAAACAACCGTGTCAACTCCATCCAAACATGCGACGGCGACCAGCCCGCCTTCGCCCCAGATGAAATCGGGCATGGAGGTGACGCCCGCATCGCGCAGCTTCTCTTGCAGTTTTGTAATATCCGCCTCTTCCGCAACGGAAACGAGGCGAGGTTGAAAGCGCGCGACTTGCTTGGCCAGTCGGTCGAGGTCGCGACCCGCCGCAAGCGCGTTCACAACGAATTGATCGCTTAGTGATTCGATAACTGATAGAGTGCTCTGCCCTATTGAGCCGGTTGATCCCAGTATGCTGACGCTTTTCATAAAGGTTCGACTTATTGGCGATTCTAGCACGCCGCGCGTGAAGGCAAAAGCAAAAAGCAAAGGGCAAAAAATCAAAAGTGTGATTTCTTACTATTCAAAAATAGAAATTCACCGCGAGGCGCAGAGGACGCAGCGATTCCAGTCATCTCGCCCATTCTGCGTCCTCTGCGCCTCTGCGGTGAATAGGCTTCTTTTTCGGAGAGATGCTATAATCACGATTGACAGGCGAATCAGTTTCATATCCCCGATGCGAATAGTCATTGTAAAGCTTAGTTCGATTGGCGACGTGGTGCACGCGCTCCCGGCTGTCGCCGCCATCAGGCGAGCGTTGCCCGATGCGCGGATTTCGTGGATAGTCGAGCGACGCGCAAGCGCGATGCTCAAAGGCTCTCCCGTGATTGACGAGTTGATCGAGATAGATACCCGTGCGTGGCGAGCTTCCTTGTTGAGAGGCGCGACAATCAAAGAGGTACGCGCCAGGCTTGCGCACATTCGCGGACTCGACCCAGATGGAGTCGCTGATATTGCCATAGACTTTCAAGGATTGATTAAGTCAGGGCTAGTTGCGAAAGCGACGGGCGCTTTGAGGCGAATCGGGTTCGAGACGCGCGAATTGCGCGAGCGGGCCAGCCGATTCTTTCTGACTGAACAAATTGAAACATCCAAATTCAAACACGTCATTGATAAGAATATCGCTTTAGCCAACGCTGTGATCGACAATGCGAATTTCTCATCTGCTCGATACGAATTTCCAATCGTGGTTTCTGCCGGAAGACGAACGATACATTGAAGAAGCCATCAGCAATCGCGGCGGCTCATTCGCCATCATTAATCCCGGCGGCGGCTGGCCTACGAAGCTATGGCCCGCCTCTGCGTATGGTCAGTTGGCCGACTAGCTACACACCGAGCACGGACTTGTTTCGTTCATCACTTACGGCCCCGGAGAAGAATCGCTCGTTCAGACAGTCGCAGCCGCTTCGAAGACAGGCGCAGCCCGTCCGTTCGCTTCGACGCTGAAGCAGTTTGTTGCGCTGGCGCGCAGAGCAGCGCTGTTCGTTGGCGGCGATACAGGCCCGCTCCACCTTGCGGCTGCCAGCGGCACGCCGATAGTCGGAATTTATGGCCCAACATCTCCTGATCGAAACGGCCCGTTCGACAAGCGCGATGTTACAGTGAAAAGAGATTTGTGGTGCCGCGCGGATTGCCACCGTCGTAGCTGCTGGCATTGGGAGTGTATGGATATAGCCGTAAGTGCTGTGGCGCGCGCCGTGGCAACGAGACTTGAGAGGGTTGACGAAACGGCGAATTCCGATTTTCAGCGACGTATAGTTCCGCCTGCAGGTAAGGCGCTATCGGGTGAAATGTGTCAGTAGCTCAGGCGACGTTTAGAAAAATCGCGCAGCGCATCCGCGTGCCCGCAGGCTTTGTGCTCGCGCCATTGCTCGTGATCGCGGCAAAGCCGACCCCTCGCTCATTGATTATCGGGGCTGGGGTTGCGTTCATCGGGTTGATGATTCGAGCGTGGTCATCGGGTTATCTGAAGAAGAATATGGAGTTGACTACTTCAGGGCCTTACGCGCACACTCGCAACCCGCTTTATCTCGGCACGTTCATTCTAGGCACAGGCATCGCCATAAGTAGCGACGCGATATGGTTTGTCACACTATTTATGACGCTATACCTGTTGATCTATGTGCCCGTGATGTTCGCCGAGGCAGAAACATTACGCAAATTGTTTCCGGCAGAGTACAATCAATACAGCCTGAGCGTGCCGCTATTTCTGCCGCGCCTCACTCCTTATGGCGCGACACAAAATGAAATCCGGCGCTCGCCGATTTGCGCTGTCGCAATACGCGAAGCATCGCGAGTACCGCGCCGCGCTCGGACTCGTAGCAGTTTACGCGCTGCTGGCGGCAAAATTTTTGTTCTTGAATTAGAAAGTTCATAATCTTCGGCCAACTGGTTATCAGTAAGAAGCAACGAAGCAGTCTGCGCTTGTAATGGCGTTTTTCTTGAAATAGCGCGAACCGGATACATTGATGTCGGAGTGAAATGATCCTTTGGACGCAGTTATGCTGAAGACGATTTTTGCCATGATGTTAATGATGGCTCAGGGGGCGGTTCCTGTCGGAGCGGCGCAGGAAAAGATCGCGGCTGTGCCAAAGATCAATAAACCGCTTCCGTTCAAAGCGGGCGAGTCACTGTTTTACGAAATCGGCTTCTCGAAGCTCATCTTCTCTGGCACGATAGGCGAACTCAGGCTGTCCGTCTCGAAAGCTCAGAACGCCGACAAACTCGACCTGCTTGAAATCAAGGCCAATGTTATTTCAAAGGGTTTCTTTCCCAAGCTGTTCGGCATGAAGGTAAAAGACAGATTCAGCGCCGTTGTCAACTCGATAGACTTGGGGCTTCAAACCTCATCGAAGTTAATCGAAGAAGGCAACGTCCGACGCGAGCAGAAATCAGTTATAGAGCGTGAATCTGGCCGCGTGACTTTCACAGAGCGCGACCTTGCGAACACGAAAGCCGAGCCTAAAATCAAACAAGCGGACTCGCCTTCGTGGATTCAAGATATGCTTTCGGCCTGCTACTTCGTGCGAACCCAGAAGCTCAACGAAGGCGACGTGATTCCTATTCCGATAAGCGATGGCGGCCAGATTTATAATATCGAAGTCGTCGTAGGCAAGCGCGAAGAAGTCAAAGTTGATGCGGGCAAGTTCAAAACCATTAAGTTGAACGCGAAGATTTTCGACGGGCGCTACGTCAAGCGTAGCGGCGAGATGTTCCTCTGGGTGAGCGACGATGTGAAGCGCATTCCGGTTCGCGCAAAGATTAAAACCGGGGGCGCTACTGTGACTGTTGATCTGAAACGCATCGGCTAAAGCCGACTTCATTCTTGGAATCGTAGAACCGCCTTGAAGTTTCGCTTTGCACGTACTCAGTGTCCACGTCGTAATTAAATCCATCCGGGTCTAACGGCAATCGGTCATCATTCACGTTGAGTTTCTTAGCTCGAAGCACGGAAGCGAGCGGGCGCAAATCAGTCGGGCAACTTCCTGTGGCTTTCTGATATTGCATCAGCGCTTCGTTAATAATATCCATGTCGTCGAGCGAGCGCAGTTGCTTCAATCGAATGATAGCTTGATTGCGTACATTTTCGTCTTCGCTGTTGAGGTAGTTCGTGTAAATGGCGTAGGCCATTTCGCGGCTGCCGCCCGCAATCTTCATATACCCGGCAAGGTCGCGCATCCACCACATCGCGCCGGGCACTTCGCTTCCCTTCTGGTACCATTCGGCGGCTTTCGCGTAGTAACCGGCTTTTTCTTCGCCCGTCTTGCCGTTGCCCGTCTGCCAGTATATGTAGGCGAGGTCTTGATACAGTCGCCATTCGTTCGGGTTTTCGCGTATCCCTTTTTCAAGCAAAACCACAGCGGCATCCAGGTCGCGTTCGGGCAAAAAGATTGCGCCGAACCTGTAAGCCGGAATATGATGCGGGTCTAGCGTGACGATCACGTTCAGCAGCGGCGCAAGCAAATCCATGCGAATGTTTTGAGAGGCGGCTGCCGAAAGAGGCTGGCTGCTATCAATCAGCTTGCGCCCGAAATATTGCACGGTGCGAATCCAGTAGACGTCTGCGGCCAATCCTTCAAGCCCCAGGCTCATTTTCTTAACCGCATCGCCGGAAAGGTAGAGCGTTTCTTCGCCGATACCCGCACGCGGCGATGTACGATCAATCCACTCTTGCAAAGGATAGAGCAAGCAAAACCCGGCTATCAGGATTGTAATTGGAATAGTCCTCTTCATCTTCCTTGACCCGTCACTCCAATCAGCGCAGTTACTAAATCACTGCTTCGGTTCCAGCTTGGACTTCAGCTCTGCTATTTGCTCTCGCGCAGCCGTCTGGTTGGGGTTGTTAACGAGTTCAGCTTCAAACTCATTGATCGCGCCTTGCGTGTCCCCTTTCTGCTTGAAGACAATGCCCAGAGCGTAATGGTATCCGGCGGCCTTCGGACGCATCTCTATTGCATGACGCAGTAAACCGGCGGATTCATCCAGACGCCCCGTCTTCATGTAAACCAGAGCGAGTCGAGTGAATTGATCCGCGTCGGTTTGATTGAGCTGCAAGTGAGCGAGCCAGATACGTTTCGGCTTCCTCGTATCTGCCTAGTTTGTAATACACGCATCCAAGATTATAACTCGCCTGCCAGTAGCCCGGATCAAGCTCAAGCACATGTTCATAAATCATGATGGCTTCATCATTCATGTCCCGCTTCATCAATTCGGAGGCGAGATTGTTATTGGCCACAGCGTTATTTGGCGCTACGCTCACGCCACGGTAATACAACAGAAAATCGCTTGCCCAAAAAGAGTTTTGAGCCGCTGTTGTTATACCAAGCAGCACAGTCAAAACAATCGCAGCCACAATCTGAAATGCGGGCTGGCCAAACAACCTGGCCTCGACCGGAACCGATGCGCTTCAACGCAAGAGCAACGAGCATCGAGAAACCTATCGAAGACAAATATAAATAACGGTCGTGCACAATCTCTCCCTGATAAAATACAGAGAGGTTCAACAACGGAAGCAGAGGCAACGCAAGCAGAGCGGAAATAAAAGCTACGGCTTTGGCTTTGCGCGACCACATCCACAAAAGGCCGGCGACAACCGCTATCGCAAGAAGCGGCAATGCAAAACTGCCGATGCCCGGTTTGGTCACATAAGGCGCATCGTAAAATACGCTTAGACCCACAGGCCAGACAAGCATCTTAAGGTAAGTCCAGAGCAACGACGGCCATGTTAAAACTATCGTTGATAACGAAAGTGGAGTTACCGTATGCCCAAGCCCTTTCAATGCTATCGTGCGCGCCAAAAGATAAACGACCGACAACGCCAGATATGGGGCTACGACCTTTACGGCGTTTCGCAGTCGGACAGAAAAAGAAATCTTTTGCGATTCGTCAGTGCTGTAAATCCATTCGTACCAAAAAACAAGCATGGGTAATACAAGAGCGGTCTCTTTTTCGAGCACGGCAACGGCATAAAATGCGAGCGAAGCCGCGAGCCACTTTCGGCGATTTCGTTTTGCAACGAGTTCGTCATCGGTTGAAGAAGCGCTCTCGCGCCAGTTCAAATAAAAGAGAAATGCAGGGATGAGAAACAACGCAAGCAAAGACTCTGTCACTCCTGCTATCCATGCGACTGTTTCTATATGTACAGGGTGCAGTCCGAATATCAAGGCTGTAATCAAGGCGGTCCACTGGTCTTTTATCAGCCGACGCGCAAGCAGGTAAACCATAAGCGTAGCGCCCATGTGAACCAGGATGGTCGTCAAATGCCACCACGCAGCGTTAAGTCCGAATAAGGTATAACTGACGAGCATCCAGAGCATGAAGACCGGGCGATAGTAATTTCCGGGACTGTCCGGCCACAGATGCGCCCAGATATGCTCCGTGAAGTAACGCGGCACGCACTCCCATGACTTGATGGACGGGTTGTCAACTATCTGTCCTATGTCATCATAGACGAACTGATAGCTGATCGTGCCGACGTAGGCAACAAACGTTATGGTCAGAACAAGAACGATGGCTAAATGCTTAGAGTCCAATATCCGGCGCGTCAGATTAGTTTGTCGAGCACTCGTATCAACCATTAATTCTTCGGACAGTGCGGCGTTCTCGTTCATTTGCAACTCCTCCTGTAAAACAGAGAGGGCCGAGGGCTTGATTTGCTATTGAGACTTTCCACCGGAATTTCCCGCTGCAAGGCGCGCTTCGAGACTGGCTATCTCCATTTTCGCCTGCGCGAACTTGGGGTTGTTGTTAACCTCAATCTTGAACTCGTCAAGCGCAGCCTGCAGGTTCCCTTGAGCATTCAACACGTCGCCCAATTGATAGTGAAACCCGAAGCCATCAGGCTTCAATTCTATTGCGTGGCGGATGGCGCGTTCAGCTTCATCAAGCCGGGCCAACATTTGCAATGTGACTGAGAGGTTCATATACTGCCTCGGCTCTGTCGGTCGAATCTCGATTCCGCGAAGCAAATAGGTCTCAGCGTTTTGAAAATCCCCCATCTTCATATAGGTGCAACCCAGATTATTGGGTGCAATCCAATATGCGGGGTTACGCTCGATGACTTCTTTGTAAAGGACTATCGCGTCGTCATACTTTCCATCTCTGCTGTACTCGTTTGCCAGTCCCGTCTTTGCAATCCTGCTATGCGGCACATAATCCAGGCCGTGTTTAAACAAGGCCAGGTCAGAAACCCAGTGAACGTGCTGGCTCGTAGTGACTAAACTGAACACAAGCGCAATTAAAATCGCCGCTGCTACGTGAACGGCAGGTCTCCCGAACAACTTCGCGCGGCCAAAATCGAGGCGGCGAAGGGCGACCCCTATGATGATGGCGAATCCGATTGACGGCAGATACAAGTAACGGTCATGAACGGCTTCGCCTTCGCCGAAAACCGAGATGTTGAGTACAGGAAGAATCGGCAGCACCAGCCACAGGCATGCGACTAACAGCGCGCGTCGCTTGCGCTGTTCAGACTTTCGCGCAAACATCCATAGCCCGAACGCGACTACGGCAACGGCTGCCGCCGGAAGAACAAAGTTCATGAAACCCGGAGAAGTCACATACTCCAGGTCTTGAAACGCGTTCAATCTAGCCGGCCAGATAAGCTGTCTCATATAAAACCAGAGCACAGCAGGACAGGTCAGAATTATGGTGGAAAGAGGGAGTTGCGAGAGAGGGTGTCCAAGCCCTTTCAAAACAATCGTGCGCACAACAAGGTAAACGAGCGAGAGCGCAATAAAAGGAAGCGCGCGCATAAGAGTTTGCCGCGCGCGATTAGCAAAGCTTTGAGATGAGCTTGAATTGTTTATCCATTCATAGCCGCAAACCGCCATCGGCAAGATGAGCGCGGTCTCTTTTTCCAGCATCGCAAGCGTATAAAAAAATAGTGAAGCAACAAGTCGGATTGTCGGCTTCTTATGAAAAGCAACCGCCGCATCACCCGGCGCGCCTGCGCGGCCTTCACGCCAGTCCATATAAAACAGAAAAGCCGATATAAGAAACAATGCCAGCAGCGGCTCAGTCACGCCCGATATCCAGGCTACGGCTTCAATGTGCACAGGGTGCAGGCCGAATATCAAGGCGGCCATGCCTGCCGTCAATTCGTCTTTCAACAGTCTTCGCGCCAGCAGGTAAACCAGCAGCGTTACCAACAGGTGAACGGCGATAACGGCAAAATGCCAAAGGAACGGGCTTAAGCCGAACAGAGTGCGGTTGATTAAAAGCCAGAGCAGAAAGACAGGACGATAATAATTGCCTGCCTGGTCGGGATGCACGTGGCTCCAGACATGCTTCGTAAAATATTGCGGAGCGGAACTCCAGGACTTGATGAAACCGTTTTGAACTATCTGCCCCTGGTCGTCATAAACGAAACCGTAACCGAGCGTTGAGAAGAACGCCATAAAGGTCAGTAGCAATACCGCCGCAATAATAAAGTGATTCGAGATTTTCACTTGCGACTCCCCCGCAATCACTTTCCGATCAGGCTCAAGAGTTTGTTCAGCGTTCAGGCTCTCGCTCATTTAAAATTCCTCCGCTGGAAGATCAGCACGGAAGCTGAAAGCAGTATGCTGATGTACACGATTGCATAGACGGTCGCAGAAACAGCCATTCGCAAAGGCACTACCTGTCCGTGCGATGCTTCTGTGATGAAGCCGAAGTTGGACAGGTTTGGAACGACGTAGTAAAGAACTGTGAGCACGCCGCGAACTACTGTTGATTCGGAAAGCTCTGCGGCGAGTTTCAAATCGGCGCTGAAATGGCCGATGACGTAGACTGCAAAAGTGTAAAGCGCAGCAAGCATAGGGGTCGAAAAAGTCGAAAACATCAGCGCCACAGCGACCAGCAGCGCAAGCTCAAGGTAGATTAGATATGCGGCTGACAACACCGACAATTGCAACGGCACTAGCCCCTGATTGACGTAGACGAGCGCAAGCTCTGTGCCCAGCGTCATCACGGCAGTGTTCACCAACAGCGTCATGCACAAACCGAAATATTTGCCGACGATGAACTCGTGGCGATGCACGGGCTTAGAGAGCAGGTTGTAGATTGTGCGCTTGTCAATCTCTTTGTAAACCAACCCTACGCCTATGAAGATGGCTATCAGCGCGCCAAAGACGAGCATCGAACTGAGTCCCAGTGTGGCAATGAACTTGGTCTCTTGATTGATGGACAGTTCGCTGATGAAAACCGACGCGCAAACCAGGAGCAGCACGAAGAGTATGAGGTTGTAGAGGACACGGTCTCTGACCGATTCGCGAAACGTGTTCAGCGCGATGACGGCGATTTTGCTGGTTCTACCTTTGCTGCGAACGGAAGCAGCGGGCATGGTCTGCACGGTTCTAATCTCGCTTGCAATCATTCTAATATAGTTCGCCTCCGTGTTCTCGTGGAATTCTGCGTCGAAGCATTCCCTTTTGAATCGTCATTGGTTGGAACCGGCAGCCTCTTGATGCTGCTTCTCCAATTGCTCAAGCCTCAACCGCCACTCGTCTGCCCGCTTGCCGTTCGGATCAAGCTCAATAGCGATTCGCTGCTCGCTCAAAGCTTCCGCATAACGCTTTTGCACGCTGTAGGCGAACGACAGATTGAAATGCGCAGGGGCTTTATCCGGTGTGAGCGAAACTATTCGCTCGAAGTTTTTCGTTGCTTCCGACCAATCTCCCCCGCGCGCATAGACGAACGCAGAGTTATTGAGCGCATCTATGATGTCAGGATTGATCTTCAAGGCGGCTTCATATTCGCGCAAAGCGCTGGCAGGGTCTTGTTTGGACTCGGCCAATAGGCCCAATCCTATGTGGGCTATTCTTGAGTTAGGCGCGTGTGCTGCCATGTCTTGCCATAACACTTCTCCGTTTTGATACCGCTTGTTTTGCAGGCCTGTGAGCAAGCTCAAAACCAGCAGGATGACTACGCAAGCGCCCGCTACGCTTTTGGCAGGCAATCGCAGCCACGAGCTTTTTGTCGCTTGAACCATCGAAATTGCTATGAGCAGGCCAGCGCCCAGGATTGATAAATATAGATAACGATCATGAATAATCTCATCGCTGACAAAGGCGCGCGTGTTGAGGTGAGGCAGCAAAGGCAACACCATCCATATAATCGCCAGCTTGACCGCAGGAACCCGCACGGAAAAGCGAATCAGAACCAGGCCCGCAGCCGTCAGCGCGAGCAGCGGCATCCAAAACGATGCGAAGCCCAAAGATGCGAACGTAACCGAAATCATACATCAACGATAAATCTGTCGGCAGGAATACGAGCTTTGCGTAAGCGATCAACAAAGCTGGCAGCGTTCGCAAGTTATCCGCAAGCGTGAGCGACGCATCGTCGGGAAAGTTCAGGTTGAGGCTGCGTCCAAACAAAACATTGAGCACGCTGTACCTCAAAGCCATGTACACGATCACGACCAGAGCGAATGGCAGCGCTTGCAAAAACGCAGCCCGCACGCGCGAGCCAAATTTAAGATTGGCTTTGAAGATAAAGAGTTCATATGCGGGCACCATTAAGATAGCCGCGCACGCGCTCTCTTTGGTCAATACGGACAGCGCGAACAACAAAATGACTGTTAGCCTGCTCCATACGCTTGCGCGATTGCGGTATCGCACATAGAAGTAAAACGCGCCCAGCAGGAATATAGTGCTCAACGGGCCGACCAAACCTGAAATCCAGGAAACAGATTCTGCCTGCGCGGGATGAACGACAAAAAATCCGGCTGCAAAAGCCGAAAGTATCCGCCTCTCTTTTTCTTCGACAACGCCGACTGCGCCCAAAGAAAGATTCATTACGTAGAAAGCTAATACGGCGACTACGACGTGGAGGAACAGCGCGATGATGTGCCATGCGGGCGCGCTCAATCCGGCGACTTCGTAGCCCACCATCAGAAACAGGCTGAAAACAGGGCGATAGTAAAGACTGTCGAGTTTGTCTCCGGCAAGTTCAGGTCTGAGCGATGCCCAGAAGTCATGAGTAAAGATTCGCGTGAGCGTGGCCGCATCCCAATGTCCGAATGTATGATTGTCACGAATCTGCGGTAAATCATCGTGAACGAAATCGCCGGAAATAGAGCTTGCAAAAGCGATCAATGCCAGCAGGACCAGTGTAGGAATAATAACGCGGCTGGACGTGAAATCGAGGCTTACTTTTGCCCTATCAAATTCCTGCTTACTCGCCTGCGGGCTTGTTTCATTTATCGCCAAAGTCGAACTGGCGCTGGCGGAAACAGGCTCGAATGCATTGATCGGGTCTGGCATACAGACTCTCCTTTTCAGTGTAGGGCAATCATTGACAACGGCGACAAGTTAAGATTAAGAGGGCTGTTAGAGCAGATTAAAACGCGAGGGGCGAACAAACAGGGGGAAGATGATTAACCAGTTGAGAGGGCGCAATCTAAAACAAAATAACGATTAGGGCCGGTTTGTTCGCCCGGCCCTGTCATAACTGAAATCTATTCGTTCTTTGGCGTACCGTTCTTAGGCAAACGGTCTTGCGGCGTAGCTGATGGGGGTTCTCCGCCATCGGCCTCATATACGGTGTTGCCGAGTGTCTCGTTGCAATAATAAGAGCGATTGCCTGACCCGAACGTGCCGATTGACGAGGGCTTGGCAGTCGTGTCAAACATAGCGCGTAATCCTTCGACGTTGATCGCGGCAGAGGTAAAAATATATCCGCCCTTCACACCGCCTTTAAGGCCCTCGGCCATTCCCTTTTCGGCCAGTTCTTCAAGCGAGCCGAATTTGCCGTGACCATGTGTCAAAGAATATAGAATTTGATTCTTGCTAATGGTCTGCACTTCAGTAAAAGCAGCCGTCTCGTGGGCGGCTTGTTGAGCTACTAGCAGTCTCGGAACTGCTATTGCGGCGATGATGCCGATGATTGCGACGACGATCAGCAACTCGATCAGCGAGAAGCCTCTCTGCTTTTTCCTATCCATAGTACTCCCGTCAGCTCTAAATTTTAGCTTCTCCCTGCTTGGGGGAAGCTTCGGTGCTCTCCGTCGAAATCGAACGCTGCCCGATGCGGGTCGTTCATTTTATTTTTGAGCTGATGAGGTGACTATAGCATAAACGGGTGAGCCTCCGCAAAGACTCACCCGTTTTTCAATTTCGTTGCAGTCAAACTTTATTGCAACGCTTGCGCAGGTGTTGCAGGAACGCGAGCTGGGAATGTCGGCGAGGCTATTGCGCCCTGATCAGCAGGCTGCTGATAGATAACGTATGTCTCGTTCGAGTAGAACATACGATTGCCTGTGCCGAACGTGCCGGACGAAAGCGGCTGACCATTCGAGTTGAAGTAGGACGGAACGGTAGAGGTCGAAGCCGTACCGGCTGTCGAGAAGCTGTATCCGCTCTTCGCGCCGCCGCCCAGTATGGGGTCAACGCTGCCTTCGGTTGCGAGGTCCCCAAGAGTGCCTGCGAAATCTTTGCCCAAACCCTTGGTTGACTGGAATGTAGCCTGTGCAGTTCCAATCGTGCGGACAGCGCTGATACCCGAAGCTTCGTTGGCCGCCTGACGGGACTTAAGCAGGTTCGGAATTGCTATAGCGGCGATGATACCGATGATTGCCACCACTATCAGCAGTTCAATCAGTGAAAAACCTTTCTCATTCTTCATACTATCTAGCTCCTTTTCGTTTTTTTCCATATTATTGCCGTAGGTCAGTGTCCCTAGCGGCCAATCTACGACAGATCGCAGTCTGACAAATCGCAATGCCTGTGCCACGGAGCTTGTCATTTCAAGGCGGTGAGCAAACTGCTTGTTTGCAAAGGAATTGGTTGGAGTGATGAGCAGGTCGTCGCGGTTTTGCAAGGATTTTTTAACAAAAAACGGTAGCGAAACGCTACCGCTTTTTGTCAGACTCTTTGAGTTATCTGGGTATCGGTGGACTGGTCGCATCGGCGGGCGCTCCATCTACAAAACGGATGACAGCCGTCTCGTCAACGAAGAAGTGAGGAAGAGTTATATCCTCGAACGGTGTCGCAGTGACCTGGAAATGCACGAATTCTGGGGCGGGCGGATCTGTGGTCACACTGATGGCGAACATATAGCTGCTCTTGCTGCCGACAGCGAGACTGCCATCGAGCGTGCCTTCCGGCGCAAGCTGCGCTAACGTGCCGTATTGCTGGAACTTTGATTTATAGAGATGCTCGGCGGTCGTTATCGTTCTTAATGACTGAATGCATGACGCTTTATTGGCAGACTGCCGCGCCTTGCGAAGATTCGGAATGGCGATAGCCGCAATGAGAGTAATAATAGTCACGACTATCAACAGCTCGATCATTGAAAACCCATTTTCTTTTCGCATCTCAGGCTCCTTTGGGAAATATTACCCTCCAACTCGCACGCGAGTCGGCGATCAATTACAGCAATGTCTGTGCCGCCTTCGTTCCATCAAAATGACTTGAAGATCAACGCCGGAACCGAGCTTTTCTGTTTCGCGCATTATGAAATAGTCCTGCGCCCGAATGGGTAATGCGAAGACAGTTACTTTTCAAAACTCAAAAAGAGATTGACTGGATAAAAGGTCGGAGGAATAAACTATTGCAAATCGACCGAAGCACACTTAAAGTGCAGCCATGAGCCAGGAGCAAACAGCAGTTGTTGAGGTAAATGCCGCTCTGTTGACGAAGAGTTCCGTGACCGCAAACCAGATGCTGTGGGCCGCAATGGCGATCATTGGTACGGGCGCTCTGGTATATCTCAACAGCTTCAAAGGCCAGTTCCTCTTTGACGATCAAACCTTTCTTGAGGACCCGTCCTTCCATCGTTTCTGGCCGCTTTCTCCGTCCATGCTCACTCGCCCCATAGTCGGTTTTTCGCTCGCCTTAAATCATGCAATCAGTGGAATAGATGTTTGGAGCTATCATGCATTCAATTTAACGATCCACATTCTTGCGAGCCTCGCCTTGTTTGGCGTCGTTCGGCGCACACTGCTCACAGATAAACTGAAGAAGCGTTTCGGTCAGGCGCGAACGGGGTTGGCTTTATCAGTGGCGCTGTTGTGGATGGTCCATCCCATACAGACGGAGTCGGTCACTTACGTAATCCAACGAGCGGAATCGATGATGGGGTTGTTTTACCTGTTGACGCTTTATTGCGCTATACGCGGCTTCACATCGCACAACCCCTCGCGATGGTATGCGGCGGCAGTCATCGCCTGCGCCATCGGCACGGGTTCGAAGCAGGTGATAGTTACGGCTCCTATCATCGTATTGATCTATGATTTCATTTTTATTTCAGGCTCATTAAAAGAAAGCTTACGACGACGTTGGGGGCTGTACGTGGGGCTGGTCGTGACATGGGGGCTGGTTGCAGTAATGATGTTAATCAGCAAAGACGCGGAGGTATCGGCGGGCTTTGGATTGAAAATCGTCTCGACATGGGATTATTTCAAATCTCAATTCGGCGTGATTGCGCATTACCTGCGACTGGCAGTCTATCCCGACGCGCTATGCCTGGATTACAACTGGCCTGTTGCTAAATCCCTGGCCGATGTAGTTCCATTTGCAGTAATAATTATCGCAATGGTACTGGCGTCGCTTTATGGCGTATTTCGTCGCTCGCCGCTTGGATTTCTCGGACTCTGGTTCTTCCTGATTCTCGCTCCCACGTCAAGCGTCATGCAGATTGCAGATCTGGCAGCCGAGCGCCGCATGTACTTGTCTCTCGCCGCAATCGTAACGCTCGGCGTTGTCGGCGGGTACAGCCTCCTGAAACGGGTTGCTAAGCCGGACAGCAAGCACAGGCTTTCGCAAATCGGTCTGGCTGTGATCGCAGTGCTTGTGGCATGGTTCGGGTCTTTGACAGTTCGACGCAATGCCGACTATCACAGCGAGATCATGATGTGGGCCGATGTTTTGAAGAAGCGACCGGATAATCCCCGCGCCCACACGAATCTGGGCTTGCGTCTTGCCGAGCGCGGAGAGTTTGACCTTGCGCTCGCGCATTTTCAAGAAGCTCTGAGAGCCAATCCCAATTTCGTCGAGGCTTACAACAACACAGGCATGATCCTGGCAAATCACGGCAGAGGCGAGGAAGCCCTGCCATATTTTCAAGAAGTGCTCAGGCTCAGGCCCAACGCTAAACGAGCGCATTTCAACATAGGGCAAGTCTTTGCCAGTCAGGATAAATGGGGCGAGGCCATCAATCAATATGAGCAGGAATTGCAGGTTGACCCTCAATTCCAGAGCGCTTATCTGAACATCGGCAGGGCGCTGGAAATACAGGAAAAACCTGCCGAAGCGGCAGCCCGCTACCGGCAAGCTCTGTCAATCTGGCCCAACTGGATTGAGGCTCGATTAAGACTCGCATCGCTGCTTCTATCCGGCAACGGAGACACGAAAGAAGCACTTCAAATAGCTGAGGAGACTGTTCGGATTGCTGGCCGCCAGCACATAGTGGCGTTGGACGTTCTGGCAGCAGCATACGCCGCGCAGGGTCGCTTTGCAGAGGCAGTGACAACTGCCAGAGAGGCTATGGATAAAGCTTCGGCGTCAGGGCAGAATGAACTTGCTGTGGCCATTTTGAGGCGTCTGCGAAAATATGAGGAAGGGCGATAGCTGCAATGAGAGTAATAATAGCTACGACTATCAACACCTCGATCGTTGAAATCTTATTTTCTTCTGGAATTGCGCGGCAATGCCTGATCATCAATCCGGCTCCGCGACTAAGCGAATCAGCCCGAATGGATTATGCGACAAATCTTTTCGCTCGATCTCTGTAAAAGCATCGAGAGCTATTGTTGAAACTTGTAAAATCGGTTGATCTCCGTTATGTGTTCGCGAACGAGTTTTCTCTGTTCGGCCTGTATGGCAGGAGTTAACAGGTTACGCACGCCTGCAGGATCATTCGCCAGATCGAAAAAAGAGTCCTTTCCGGCTATTGAATCGGCCATAAACAACGAGCGCCCATTATTGCTGATGATGCCATAGATGGCCCCGTAACTTGAGCCGATCAGATATGAATCCTGCAAATACTCTGTCTGCTCTTTCTGCGTGAGAGTAAAAAGCGGTCTGCCAAATATTGGATTGCGCGCGATGGGGCGATGGCCGAGCAGGTAGTAGAGCGACGGCGTAATGTCGGTTAGAAATGCTACATCCTTCGGATTCCAAAACATCCCTTTCTGCATTCGCAGCGGCAAGTGAATGATTAGCGGAATGCGAATAAGCTCAGGATAAAGATAATAGCCGTGCCCCCAGCGGCCTCCTTCGCCCAGGTCGTCTCCGTGATCCGAGGTCAATATTATTATGCTGTTGTCATAGATGCCGCGTGCTTTGAGGTTCCGAACGAACTCGCCAAAGCAATTGTCAATTCGTTCTACCTGCGAAGCATAGTAGCCGTCGAAACCCGGGTGCTCATCATAAGCCTGCGTCCTCTTCTTGTGGTTGCGCATGACTATATGAAGGCTTTGCGGTTGGGTATAGACGAAGACAGGACGCTGGCTGTCGCGCTTTGAATCAATATTGCTCCGAATCTCTTCACCCGTATTGCAGAAATTGTAGTCAACCCAGTCAAGCCCTTTGTCGAGTTCCGTAATCGAAGGCGACTGTTTGACTATGAAATCCAGAACAGGGTCCATTGTTATAAAGCTCTCGTATTGCTCGACCTCGATCAGTTTCTGTAAAGCGTTCATCGGGTAAAAAGGCTGGATGTACTGCTTGTGCAGTTGCATTCCGCCAACCCAGATGGAAGGTTCGGAGAAAGCTGTTCCCGCATAGCGCGTAAAAGCATTCTCGAAAACCACGCTTTCGCTGGCGAAGCTCTCGATGTTCGGAGTGAACGAGACCGCCCTGTTGTAAGGCGAAAGATAGTCTTGTCTCAGGCTGTCTATGACGAAGATGAATATGTTCGGTTTGCTGCCGCCCGTGCGCGAAAGATTGTTTACCAGATTGACTTCAACCGGAGCGACTTTAGTTGAATCGGGAAGATTCGTATTCTGCTGTAGGAATTCGTAAAACTTATCCGAATCAAGATGCTCGGAATCTGCGCTCAGGGATTCGGCATTCGTGGAAGGGAACAGTTTGATGTCAGGGTTCAAGACATCACGCGAGATCTTGAACGAGATGTCCAGATCGGCATACCTGTCCAGCGCCTGACCGACATCGAGCCTGTCGTCATTTAATAGCCCAGGCAGGTGATAGCGCGATAGTTCGCACACGCGATAAACGCCGATGCTAGTCGCTGCAATCAACAACAAGCTGATTGCAGAAAGGCGCTCTTTGTCTGTGCGAGGCTTGGTTGAGTAAAAAAAGGCGAATACACCGAACCACACAATTACGACGCATATCTTTTGCAGCAGGAACACCCAGTCCATCGTTGCGATGCTTTCAAGAACGATGTAAGCAAGCGCGGCCAGACCGACCAGCCACGACCATTTTACAATAGGCGATGAATCCCTTTTGGGAGTCAATGTCAGAATGGGGGCCAGCGCAAGGTCGAGTCCGCTTTCTTTCTCATTCCGGCTCAATCTCAGGCTCAAGCCGCTCAGAGATACGACTATGCAAACGGCGACGGCGGCGGAAAACACGCCTGCCTGAGTACCGGTGAACGAAAGTGAAGTCAGTATGATTTTTCTGAAGATCAGCGAGCACAATAGGCTGGCCAGGAAGCTGCAAAGCACGAATTCAACTTTAATTGCTGCGGAGAACTGATTCGAGATGCGTCGAATCAGTTTGAGCAGTACGAACAATATCGTGAAGACCAGAAGATGAGAAGCGGCGCTCCAGGCAATGGCAATCGCCAGTTCTGATCGCCTGAACTGACTGCCTTCTTTCATAGCAAATCGCAGGTAGAAAACTACTGCATAAACGAAAGCCAGAAAGACGGCGGCAAAAACAGCAGTCGAAAATGTAATATGCGATTGACTGTTTTTCTTCGACCAGTCTCTTTTGTTCCCGGCGAAATCTATTGCAGCAATCCACAGCAGCGGGAACATGGTCACGAGGCTCCACGTGAAGCTCGCGTCGTCGTTTTCGAGATTAGCGAGCAGCGGTCTAAACAATAAAAAAATTCCCGCAATGATGTGAAAGAGAATGAATCCTGCCGCAAGCCGCTTCGTTTCCCGGCGCTTGAAATCGGGCGCGATGCTGACGGCGACAAGCCCAAACACCGGCCAATATAAAAATGGATGTAGCTTCACAAAAACTGGAAGGCCGATTACAAGCGTTCCTTTAACTACCCAATTGTAAGTGAATGGAATATAGGCGAGCAGGCAATATATCGAAGTCACGAGCATAAACAGCAGGAAGCACAGCCTTGCTATCAGAAAAGTAATTCTGTGTTTTATCATCGCTGTAATCATCGGGCGAAATTATAAAAGCGGTTGATCTCTCGGCGCACAGAAGCGCAAAACGATTGAATGAGTTTCGAGTCACCGGCAATGTGCGCCAGTACTCTCGTAAATTATGGCTCTGCAATAATTCATTGACGTGTCTTCTTTTTTTCAAGTTGGGGTACGCGCAAATCAACCAGTCATCGCGCTCTTGAGGGCAGGCGAGTATGAAAGCCTTCGGTCAGGTTAAACCGGCTTGTTTATTTGTGAGCGGCGCTATCGCTCAACGGGCCTGATTCGCGTATCAGGCTCGCAGTCTGGCGAATCTTGTGCTTGTCGAGCAGGTGGCGCAAAGAGCGCACGGACATATGAAGAATCTCGGCGGCGCGAGTCTGATTGCCGCCCGTTCGCTGAAGCGCGCGCAGTATATAATCCTTCTCAATTTGCGCCAGGTACGCTTCCAGATCAATCCCCTCTTCCGGCAGATCAAGCTCAGTTACATTGCGCGGCTTGTACTTGAGTATGCGCTCGGGCAGCCACTCTGGACGGACGCGGCGATCAGCCACTCCGGGCGGAGGCCCTGCGTCTTCGCGCCTGCGATCAAGGCCTACTATCCTGCCGTGCTCCAGCGCCACCGCGCGCTCGATTGTGTTCTCAAGCTCGCGCACGTTGCCCGGCCAGTCGTAAGCATCCAGAAATCGCATCGCGTCTTCGGAAATCTGAAGCATCGGGCGGCCCGCAGCGACGCTATATTTTTCAAGGAAGTGCCGCACAAGATCAGGTATGTCCGAGCGGCGCGCCCTGAGCGGCGGCATCTCGATTGGGATGACGCTTATGCGATAGTAGAGATCGTTGCGAAACGTTCCGTCTTCAACCATCTGCGAAAGGTCGCGATTCGTCGCCGCTACAACTCGCACGTCAACCGGAATCTCTTCAAGTCCGCCGACGCGCCTTATGCTTCGCTCCTGAAGCACGCGAAGCATTTTCACCTGCATTGCAGGTGTCGTCTCTCCGATCTCGTCAAGAAAGATAGTTCCGCCTTCGGCAGCTTCAAACAATCCCTTGCGATTCGAGACGGCTCCAGTAAACGAGCCTTTCATGTAGCCGAACAATTCGCATTCCAGCAGCGTTTCGGTAAACGCTCCGCAGTTGATGGAAACGAACGGCGCGGCTGCGCGGTCGCTCATATTGTGAATCGCGCGAGCGACAAGCTCTTTGCCCGTCCCCGATTCGCCCGTGATCAGCACGGTCGAGGTTGTCGCGGCAACCGTCTCGATCATCTGGTAGACGGCCTGCATCTGTGGCGAGCGCCCAACGATGTTGTCGAGCGAATTGCGCTGGCGAAGCTCGCGCTTGAGCAAGACGTTTTCCTGGCGCAGGTGTTTCTTTTCGAGAACCTTGCCTACGGATACTTTCAATTCTTCGACATCGAACCCGGCGTCTTTGATTACGAGGTCTTCGGCTCCGAGCTTGAATGCGCGGCGGGCAGTGTCAACGGTGGCGAATGCCGTGATCATTATCACCATCGTTTCGGGAGAGATCTCACGCACGCGAGCGAGCAGGTCAATGCCGTTGATATCGGGCATCTTCACGTCGGAGATAATCAGATCGTAGACGTTTTGTCGTATGAGTTCGAGCGCGCGCGTCCCGTTTTCAGCCGTATGCACGGCATATCCTTCGCGTTTGAGGACAAGTTCCAACAATTCGCGCATGCTGCGCTCGTCATCCACAACCAATAACTTTTCCATGACTGTCTCCTCCCACTAACTGCTAATTAGGAACTATGAATGAGCGACCCGTTTTTTATTCATAGTTCATCATTCATAGTTCATCGTTTTCTTCTCAGCTTGCTACTGCCACAGGCGATTTCGAGTCTGCAACGGACTGGCGCGCAACTCGACCACTGTTTGGTAGCTTGATTGAAATGCTTGTTCCCCTTCCAGCTTCACTCTCGACAATTATCTTGCCGCTGTGGTCACGAACGAGTTGATAAACAATCGCCATGCCGAGTCCCGTGCCGCCGCTCGATGAATTGAACGGCTCGAACAATCGGTCCTTCTGCTCGCGGCTCATTCCCTGCCCCGTATCGCTGAACGTGATGCTCACTTCGCTGTCCGGCTTTGCATCAAGCTTGATGCAAAGGTCTCCGCCGAATGGCATGGCTTGAATCGCGTTTCGCGCCAGATTCCAGAATATCTGTCGAATCTGATTCGGGTCGCCAAGATAGAGCACGGCTTCCGAAGGATGCTCTTCGATGACCTGATGATCGGACCTGAGTTCAGGGCTGTTGCGTAACAGCGAGGCTGTTTCCCCGAGCAGGCCTCCAAGCTCGATCACTGAGCGTTCCATCTTCGGCGGTCTAGCATAAGTTAGAAAATCCGACACGATGCGATTGAGGCGATCAGATTCGCGCAGAACTATGTCCATCAATTGCGACTGGTCTGTCGAAAAGCTCAATTCGCTTGCCAGCACCTGAACGCTGCCGCGCATCGAAGCGAGCGGGTTGCGAATCTCGTGCGCAAGCCCTGCGGCCATCTTGCCGAGACGCGGCCAATCTTTCCTGGCGGCGGACTTCGCGCTCAAGCTCCATCACTTCCGTCAAATCTTGAAACGTCAACACATACCCGCGCGAATTATTCGCTTCGTCAACGAGCGGCGCGACCGAAAACCCCAGATGAATTTCGCGCCCGTCGGCGGTCTTGCAACCTATATCAAATCGCGGCAGGCGCGTGCGTGTGCGAATTGATTCAAGGCCCACTTCGATTTGCTTCTCGATGTCGCCGAAGACGCGGTAGATGTTTCGACCGCGAATATCGTTAGCTTTGTAGCCGGTGATCTCTTCGGCTGCGCGATTGAATGTGATTATGTTTCCTGCGAGGTCTGTCGTAACAAGACCGCTTCGCATGCTCTCAATGATTCGGTCATTGAATAAGCGATAATCGGCGAGGTCTCTTGTGGCGGTCGCAAGCTCTGTTCTTGCGGTTGTAATCTCTCTCTCGCTGCGGTGTATGTGCTTTGCCAGTTGGCTCGATAAAACGGCAACAGCAAATATGGCTATGAGATTAAGCGAGAACATGAACTTGGTCCACGAGAGGTTCGTCGCTTCGTATGCAGGCCAACCGGCGGCGCGAGAAATCATGCCGTTCAAAGCAAGCGTGCTGATGCCGATGTAAAGCGCTCCGCTCAAGGCTCCAAGCGTATAGATGCCGCGATTGCCCAGCAGCGCACAACCTGCGAACAAGATTACTAAGTAGAGAGCCAGAAACGGCGACTCGACATCGCCCGTGCGATAAACGAGCCACGTGACTGTAACCAGATCAAGAAATAATTGAATGTAGGCTAAAGCTCTGTGCGGAATGCGGGTATTAAGAGTGATGAAATAAAAGACCGACAGCAGAACCGTCACGCCCGTCACGGCAGCGAGCACGGGGACGAACGAGCGCGGAGAAGGGTCTTTTTCGATCAACCCTACCGTTACCAATAGCGCGCCCGCTATGGCGAGTCGTGAAATCAACAGCCATTGAAGCTTCCTTCGCATATCGTAAGCGGCATCTTTCATTATGATTCGGAGGCGAGTGAATCGTGCTCAATCAATTCACTCAAAGAAGCTGTCAGATATTGCCGTGCCTGATGCTCTGAATCAATCGAACAGATGGGGCGCGAAAACTGCTTCTAAGCGGCTTTCGCCCTTGTTCGAGAAATTCAAATCTTTCGTTTGCAATGAAAACTGAATAGAGGCTATCAGGAGGCGTCTCGGAATATATCATGTGCGCAAGCCTTGCTCAAGACTATCTTTCTCAATTTCGTAACCCTTTCAAATAGGGTCAGGGCCATTCAGTTCTCTGGAATTGGAAGTCAATTCACCGCAGAGACGCAGAGAGCGCAGAGGCGGCGCAGAGTAAGAATAGTTTTCCTCTGCGTAATCTCTGCGTCCTGCGGCGTCTCTGCGGTGAACAAGTTTCCGATTTCAAACCTTTGAATCCGAGAACTGAATGGCCCTGTTCAACCACCTTCTGTGAAGCGATCACGGCATTCGAGATGCTTGATTTGAGCTGTTCGTTCGGCTATGATGACCGAAGCCCTAATTGAATAAAGGTAGAACGAAACTGATAATCATGAGAATCGTCGTGGGCGGCGTCTCACGAAAAATAAAATATACTCCTCCAGCGGGATGACTCGCACATGGTCTCCCGCCGTCGCTCCAAGGAGGTGCACGATGGGAGAACGAATCTCGAACCGCCAGGCACTCAAACGTAAAGCCGAAACTCTGACCGAAGCTGAACTCCTTGAAGTTCTCGATTACATCAACATCATGGAATCAATGGCCGAACAGGCAGTCAAACCCGACCTGTTCGATGACGAGTTGATGAATCTCCTGGTAGACGCTCTCGAAAATCGGCGCGCGCGCGTTGTGACAGAGTGGGACCGCGTGAGGCGCAAAGCCGACCATCGCGCGTTTATGTACACTTCATCGAGGAAAGCGAATTAGACAGACGTGAAGGTGATTTTCGTTGCAGAGCAGCCCAAGGTTCATCGTTAGCTTGATTGTTTTAGCCTCCTTCGCATCAGTCCAACCTTTCGACAGGTTGGGCCAGTGCGCCGCTTTTCCCTCTCTTCTTGAAACCAACAAGCAATCTTCTCAATCCGAAATCGAACGTCTTACTTCTCAGCTTAAATCATCCGACGAAGAAGAGCGCCGTCAAGCAACGCTGATGCTTGCAGCGCTCGAAACGCCCGCAGCCATTCCTGCGCTCACTTCCGCATTGAACGATACTTCGGAGCGCGTGCGCGCTCATGCAATCACAGGGCTTTCACGATTAGCGATCCATCGCTCGTTCCGGTCATCGCCGCGCGGCTCGCGCAGGATAAAAAACCTTTCGTGAGAAAAACCGCCGCCTATGCGCTCGGCAAGCTTGGCCGAACAGAAGGGACTGCTGCGCTGGTTGCTGCGCTCAAAGACAAAGACATTGAGGTGCGCGGGGCTGCGGCGGTCGCGCTCGGCGAATATCGAGACGCGTCGGCAATTGCTCCGCTCACTGCCGCGCTTGAAGACAAGTCCGAATTCGTCAGGGCACAATCGGCGCGCGCGCTCGGCGTAAACGGTCGCGCGGCAGCCCAGTCCGTGCCTCTTCTCATAAAGCTGCTCACTTCAGACAAAGACCCGAATGTCAAACGCCACGCCGCAACCGCTCTCGGTCAGATAGGCGAGCGCGCGGCGCTTCCAGCACTCGAACGCGCAGTGCGTGACCATGACCCTTATCTCAGCCAGGCCGCCAGCGAAGCGATAAAGATGATTACGCCAGTAGAATCCGAGTCAGAGATTAAATTTGGTGTTGACGATAGCCTTTGTCCTCTAACCCCTGATTTCTGCCCTTCCGTGCATTGACGTAGTTCAAAACTGCGGCATAGAATTCCTGAGTTGGTTTGATTGAATGATTAATCGAACGATATGAGGAGAGTTTATGTCATCAGTTTCGCAGTTGACCGTTCCAGTGGATTTGAAACGCGCCGAGTATCTCAAACATGAGCTAATGAAATTTGCCACGACGGGCGCGCTCAAAAACGAATATGACCTCCAACACAAACTCTTATTCGAGTTGGCCACGGAGATTGATGAGCGCGAAGTTGAGAGCATGCTCGACTGGTTCTTGTTCGACTGGTTCGACCCTAACGGCGAAGGTGTGATTGATTACTTCCTTGCTTCCCATCAGGATTTAAGCAAAGAAGATCAGGACATTCTGCTCGATTGGCAGGACTCGATTGATAGCGTATTCGAGATTCGCTCTCTGAGTAAAAACACAATGCGGTTGAAAGAACTCGATGAAGACGGCGACTTCAATGTCATCACATCCACGCCGCTCGACGAGACGCCGTTCAAGCGCAAGCAGTTCATTGCGGCGAGACTGCTTCCGCTCGGCGACCAACTTCATCTTTTCCGGCCTTCAATTCATAATGCCCGACCGTCAATCTGCGATAGAGGCGCTTGAGATGCGCCGCGCGCTTGAAGCGCTCGATTCGCCCGAAGCAATGGAGAACGCGCAGCGCGAGCAATGCAGCGCCTTTTGCGAGTTATTCGGATGTGACGAAATGACAGTGCCTTCGGGCGAACTCAACTCGACTCTGCAAAAATTTCAGCAATATGTCTTTGCCGAGCGGCGCGACCCGGAAACAGGCCTGACCCCGGCAGAGAGATTCAAGACCGAATTTGGCCGCGAATTGAATGTGCCTGAAATGCCACCGCTCCCCGGGATTCTTGTCAAACGCGGGCAACGTGACGATACTGTGCGACGATTTCGATGGTATAGTTCTGCTTCCTGACTTCAATCGGTTCAAACAGGTTTTCGAGAGCAAGAACCCTGATAAAGCCGTGCCGGACTGGCAGGAATTGATGTGGAATTATGTCAAAGACCCGGACATCCCGATAGTTGCATTCGAGCGCATCGCCGAACAATTTCCTGAGCGCGTCGAAGCGGTGATGCGCAAGCTGATTGGCGACAAAGATTTTTCGTTAGAACACCTCTATGCAGTGCTGCTTCATTATAAGCAACCTATAGAAGGATTCGACGATATGCAAGACGAGCAGAATCTCTGGGACTTGTTCAACGGCAACGCGAAACCCTGCTCAAGCTAAAAGCAAATCACAGGCGAAGGCCAAAGCTAAAAAGAGCACTGGCAAAGCGACAGATCAAAAGAATGGCTCTCGAAAGAAAGCCGCAACTGTTAAGGCAAGCGCGAAGGCAACTGTAGCTAAAAGCAAAAAGAAGATCACAAGCAAAGCCGCCGCCGCGACCAAACCACGAGCGGCTAAGAAAGCAACTGCAAGCAAAGGCCGCGCGTCTGCGAAAAAGCGATGACGCTTCGAGAAGCGATAGTCAGGTTTCTCGAACACTCTGGAGAGTCTGTCAAAGACGCGCCGCAATCATTTGCTCTGCTCACAGCTCGCTTTTCTCCTGACACCACGCTTGATGAAATCACTCCAACGAACCTGCGCGATTTTCTTGCGCGATGGTACATCGAACAAGCAAGCCCGATATCAGAAGCAGATCACACGATTGAATCTCAACTGCTGTGCGATGCGCTTGCGGAGTTTTTCAGATGGGCTGAAAGCGGCGTAGAGGAATATCTGCGCATCCTTGCGGAGTTGAGGCAAAGCCTGCCTCGCGCATTGGAAATAAGTGCTTCATTATCGCAAATACTTGCGGAGCGCGGCGGAGCATTCGGCTTTCCTGAATTTCTCACCTCGTTCGAAGAAGGCGGCCATGGCAGTTACGACTTGGATGAGGCAGGCGAGGCTGGCGCGATTGAAGGTTACTTTCGCATCACGCGAATTGAAGGCGCGATGGCAGAAGCCGAAGAGGTCATTACCGAAGAGCGCGTATGGCCGATCATTTTCCCGCGCGATCTGGCGTCGCGTTTGATGAACGACTACATCATCAACCTTGAATTGGTTCGCGGCAAAGAGGGCTGGCAGATAGCCGCCTGTGGTTTCGCTTACCCGCCGGGCACAGATATATAGGCTGTTCAGTGCTGCGCCTCTGCGGTGAATTATCTCACCATCTACTTTTTCCTTTTACCTTTTTACTTTGGTCTTCACACGCTATACTGCATAAGTCGTTGAACCTTTGAGCTAATTTATTGAACTCTTATCGCGGAGTAATCTCTCACCGATGGCTGAAGGAATAACTCAACCGGCGACTGACACATCTGAGCGGCTTGGTCGTCTTTACGAGTTGGCTCTCACAGTTACCGGAAATCCCATAGAAGTTTTCGATCAAATCGTCCGAATCATCGCAGAATTGTTCGGCGTTCGTGTCGCGATTGTCGAGCGACTGGAAAGCGACCGCATCGAAACGCTTTCGATGTATCTGGATGGAAAGATACTGCACGAAGGCGTGTTCGATTTGGCAGGCACTCCCTGCGCAGACGTGCGCGAAACACGCTCTTTCTGTTCCTTCAGCGGCGCAGTCGAGCGTTTCCCGCAAGATCAGTTCTTGCGCGATTACGGAATCGAATACTACATAGGGTTGCCCGTTATCAGCAGCAGCGGTGAAGTCATAGCCGTAATCAATGCGATGAATGATCGAGCTATCAACCTCAGCGAAGGCGACCGCATGTTCTTGCAGGCTATGGCGTCGCGCGTGCGACTCGAACTTGAGCGCATAGAGCAAGCCATCGAAGCGCAAATGATACACGCGCTGCTCGACATCTCGATGGAAATCTCTCGTTTCAGAAAACTCGAAGAGACGTTGCAACTGATCGTAGAAAATACGAAAAAGCTGCTGGGCATGGACATAGCCGCCATAGCCACGACGGACGACGTGGACGGCACGACAAGCTGGAAAGCCGCAGCCGGGTTCAAGACCGACGTTTTCCGAAAGACGATTTTCGCGCAAGGTCACGGCACAGCCGGGCGCGCGATTGCAGAGCGGCGAACGGTTGTGCTCGAAGGAATCGGCGAAAGCCCGGACCTCCCCGCAGAGGAATTTCCTATTCACACTGGCTGAGGAGATAAACAATTCCATCGGCGTTCCGCTTATGATCGGCGAAAGAATCGTTGGCGTATTGGTCGCAGGATTCAGAGAAGGACACAGAGCCCACGAACAGCAGATTCGGTTCGCGGAAGCAATTGCAGGGCAAGCCGCCATCGCCATAGAAAACACAAGGCTGTTTTCAGAACTTGCCGCTGCAAACGAGCAGCTTGTGCAAGCCGATCAGTTGAAGACCGAAATGATCGCGGAACTATCAACGCCGGTTATTCCAATCTGGGACCGCGTGCTGCTGACTCCGATCATAGGAACACTCACTTCTGATCGCGCAGCCCGAATGACTGAGTCGCTGCTGGAAAAGACGGCGGGCGGCGGCGCTGATGTAGTGATACTCGACATCACTGGCGTGCGGGTAATTGATACCGAAGCTGCGCAGCATTTGCGCAACACAGCCTCAGCCGTCGGCGTGCTCGGCGCGCGATGCATCATCACGGGCATTCGCGCAACAGTAGCGCAAACGCTCGTCCATCTGGGCATCACTCTTGACGACATAATGACCCGGCGCAAGCTCTCTGACGCGCTGCATCTCGCAATAAGCTTTGTTGAAGTCAATCGGTAGCCGATCAGATTTCGGCTGTCGTCGGGTCTATCAACGATTTGACTTCGGATATGCGATTTGCAGGGAACCCGCCTTGCTGCGCGTGCTCTTTTATCATCTCTTCGTTGGGAGCGATATAGACGCAGTACACCTTATCGCCAGTAACATAGCTCTGGACCCACTGTATCTGCGGCCCCATCTGATTAAGCACACTACAAGATTTTTGAGATATTCCCTGCAACTCTTCGGCAGAAAGATTTCCGGCTCCGGGAATTTCGCGTTCGATTATGTACTTTGGCATCTTTGTCCTCGCTTTCAATGATTGCCACGCCGCGCAGTTTTCTTTCTCTCCAGTTCGGCTACGAGTTTCGGCAGCGGCAAAGTGTTAAGCACATCGTGTTTCGTCAACCACGCGCGGCGAGCAGTCATCATACCATAGCGCATCGCCGCGAATCCTTTTGTCTGATGCGAATCGGTGCTGATTACTATGCCGACGCCCGATTGCTTCGCCACCGTGAGCCAATAGCTATTAAGGTCAAGGCGATAAGGGCTGGCATTTAATTCCATCCGCACATCATTCTTTTTCGCAGCAGCCATCACCTGTTCCAGATCAATCTCGTAAGGCGGGCGCTCACCCAGTATTCTGCCTGTCGGATGCGCGAATACGTTAGGATAGCCCGTCTCCATCGCGCGCACTACTCGATCAGTGATCTGTTGTTTCTCCTGATGAAAGCCCGCGTGAATCGAAATCACAATCCAGTCGAGCCGGTCTAACACGTCAAAGGGCATATCGAGCGAGCCGTCCGAGAGAATGTCCACCTCTGCGCCTTTGAAAACTTTTATATCGTCAAACTCGCTTGCGACCGCCTCAATCTCTTCGAGTTCTTCAAGCAGTTCTTCGGGCGTGTTGCCGCCCGCGATTGAAGTGGATTGAGTGTGATCCGTGATGGCTATGTATTCGTAACCTCTGAGCCGCGCGGCCTCGATCATTTCGCGCACAGTATTCTGGCCGTCCGTCCAGGTCGTGTGCATATGGAAATCGCCGCGCATGTCTTCGAGCGTGATGAGGTCGGGCAATCGGCCTTCGCGCGCAGCCTCAACTTCGCCCAGCCCTTCGCGCAATTCGGGCGGCACGAAATCCAATCCGAGCGCGCGATAGAAATCGTCTTCGTCAATTATCTCAAGCGTGTGATTGTTTGCTTCGCCTCTTCCCTTTTCTTGTTCGCTCGTTGCTTTTGAAGTTGCCGAGCTTGAATTTTTTAAAACTCAAACCGCGAGCTTCGGCTTCGGTTTCGAGGTCGCGCAAGTGTTCGGCCGATCCGGTTGTGCGAACCATCGCTGCCGCGAAATCGGCTCTGGGAGCCAGATGCAAGACAGTAGCTACGCCTTTTTTTGTTTCAGCTTCGACCCGATCAGCGCGAATAGTTTTCACTTCTGTAAACTGCGGAAACTGCGCGAATATTTTTGCAAGCGACTGCGTATCACCCGTGGCAAGCAATTCGACCGCGTCCACCATCTCGTGCCCGCGACGAATCTGGCCGACGATTTCGACTTGAGCTTCGCTCTCTTTCCCCTCTGAGCGCATCGGATATCGTTTGAGCAAGCTCAAGCGCATCATTTAATCGCAGCTTGCCGCGTTCTGATTCGATTCTATCGAGCGACGACTTGATGCGATTGATTATCTTCTCGCCGAGTCCGGGAACCGAAGCAAGCCCTCCGCCATCGGCAAACGATTTCAATTCGTCGAGGCTCTTGATGCCGAAGTCGCGATAGAGCATTTGCGAAGTCTTCAGCCCCACGCCCGAAACGCGGCGAAGCTCAAGAACTGTTTCAGGAACATCTTCTTTTAGCGTCTCGAAGTAGGATGAGGTTCCGGTTTGAATAATTTCGAGTATTTGAGCGCTGATTGATTTGCCGATGCCTGGAATCTCTTGAAGCGCGATTGCGCCGCCGCGCGCAGCAATTTCTGCGAGGGGTTGTTCCAACTCGGCTATAGTTTCAGCGGCTACGCGAAAGGAGCGCAGCTTGAAAGGATTCTCATCTTTGAATTCGAGCAGGTCAGCGATGCGCTCCAAGACGCTTTTTATATCACCGTTATCAATCGAAAGCTTTCCGTCATAGTGGTGACCCGGCTCTTTCATACAGATTAAGCTAACTCCGCCCGCAGTCGAGGTCAACTACTTCATCAGGATTATTGAATAGCGCTCTTTCGATATTGCGAACTGAGGTGTTCAATTTTCACTTCATTAAACTTTCGCAAAAAACTTTTTATTGGGAATCTTCCCGGCGGCATCTTCGGCCAAATCATGGCGAATTGCATTGACGAAAAACATGTCTATCTCGCCTTTGTTCTTCGCAGCAATCTTGCCGCGAGGCTCGCAAACAAAGAAGTCTTTCACTAATTCATAAGTCGCTTCCGAAATGTTGATGCGGCCTGCTGCGCCGGATGATTCTAGTCGGCTCGCAATGTTGACAGTATCGCCCCACACGTCATAAGCGAACTTCTCCTGGCCGATCACGCCCGCAACCAGCGGCCCCGAATGAATACCCAGCCGCAATTGCCAGTAGGGGCGATTTTCAGCCATCCTCTTCTCATGCAACTCTGTCATGAAATTCTGAATTTCAAGCGCCGCAAGCACGGCGTCAACGGCGTGAGTTCGGTTAGGCGCAGGTATTCCGCCTGCGGCCATGTAAGAATCGCCGATGGTCTTGATCTTTTCGAGATTGTGCCTTTTCGCAATCTCGTCAAAGTAACGAAAGCAACTATCCAGTTCCTCGATCAATTGCTGCGGCGTGAGCTTTTCGGCTATGCGCGTGAATCCAACCATGTCTGTGAAGAGAACCGAGGCGCAGTCGTATTGAAGAGGCGCGGCCCGGCCATTCGCTTTCAGTTCTTTCGCAATTCGCTCAGGCAAAATGTTCAACAAGAGACGATCAGACTGCCTGCGTTCCTGATTGAGATTTCTGGCTAGCACCATCACCAAAACGCCAGTGAACGCCTCGACGAATACAAGATTGCTTGAAATGTCAAATAGCCGCTCCGAAGCGCTGCCCCCCGGCGTTATCCATTCCGGGTGAAGGTATTCCACAGCGAGCAGCGCGAGCGCCGCCGCGCCAAACAACGCAAAAGAAATAATAGTCGTGCGAAATCCGGGCGAAAGAATCGCAGAGATAACGAGCGCCGGTATGAAGTAGTAATGCGCTCCGCCCAGCGAACCGCCATTCGCAAGAGAATTCAGAAAGAGGAAGACGAGAATAACCAGAACGAAAGGCCAGTAGAGAGCGCGGTGTGCATTTCGCAGTCGCGCGAAGTAGTAGAAGGCCAGAAACACTATGCCCGTTACGAGATGAAGAACGAACAGGTATTTGTGATTTCGAGAGCCGAGCACTACAAAAGCGCCGCCAATATTGGCGACCGCATTGAGCATGCTGATCGTATTGAAAAGGCGATGCTCTAGCGACGAGTAGCGGGGGTCGCCATAAAGGGTAGCCAAAGTTTTGTTAAAAAAATCCGGCCCGGGCATCTCAACCTATTCGCGCTTCAATATTGCCAATATATAAATGACGCGTTGGCATTGAAATAATCCCAAACAGGCAGAAAGATTCACCGCAGAGACGCAGAGTACGCAGAGGATGCGCAGAGGTTAAGGCAGTAGCCCGCGCGTAAGCAAGGGCGAAAGGCTTAACCTCTGCGCCGCCTCTGCGGTGAACTGACTTTAATCGCTCTAGTTTTTTTCAAGCGCGGCGAACCTGGCTACAAACTTCTTCTGCCCGTAGCCGGGAAAGCTCACCGTCAATTTCGCATCATCGCCCGCTCCTTCTACGCGGAGCACTACGCCCGTGCCGTATTTCGCATGGCGCACGTGCGAGCCGACGCGAAACTGTGAGCCGGTAGCTGCGTCTTTTGTTTTGCCGCTTTCCCGAATATTTCTTTCACCAGCCCCAGACCCCTGGCCTCCGGCCTGCGGCCCTGTGCGGCGATTGAAGAAGTCGCGCACGCTATCGACTGAGTTGTAAGTCTTGCCTGTGTAGTTCGAGCTTTTCTTGGGAGCCTGTGACGGCTGGTTGCGCAAGGCTGATACGGCTTCGCGGTTGTGCCTTGTATTCGGGTGCGCTGCGAATCCTAGCCACGAAGAGCCGAGCGACATATCCTGCAACAACTCAAGAGGTATTTCATTCAGAAAGCGCGACGGCTCTGCTGGTGATTCTTCGCCGAACGTGCGCCGCTTCATCGCGTGTGTGATGTAGAGATGTTTCTGCGCGCGCGTGATTGCGACGTAACAGAGCCGCCGCTCTTCTTCCAACTCTTCTTCGCTTTGAAAAGTTCGAGAGTGAGGAAACAAGCCTTCTTCCATGCCAGCGATGAAGACTACGGGAAACTCAAGCCCCTTTGCCGCGTGCATCGTCATCAGTGTGACGCGTGCATCTTCTTTGTACTGGTCAGTGTCTGAAACGAGCGCGGCGTGATCAATGAAATCGCGCAGAGTCTCGCCCTGCTCTTCTGCTTCGACCGCAGCCGTCACGAGTTCTTCTATGTTCAACAATCGGCCTTCGGCCTCTTCAGATTTTTCCTCTTGCAGAACGCGCACATACCCCGTCTCAAGCGTCGCGGCTTTCACTATTTCGGAAAGAGCTTGCCCGCCTGTCACACGCTCGCCGAGCGACAGAATTATCTGTCGAAAGCTGTCGAGCGATGCGGTGGCGCGTGGCCCAAGCGCGCGTTGTTCGACCGCAACAGCAATCGTCTCCCACAACGGCACATCGAGTTCTTTTTGATTGCGATAGAGCGCGTCCATCGTCGTTTTGCCGATGCCACGCGGCGGCGAATTGATTATGCGACCGAGCGCTACGTCATCATTCGGATTCATCGCTAGCTTCAGATAAGCGATGATGTCTTTGACTTCGGCTCGTTCATAAAAGGAAAAGCCGCCTACGATGTTATAAGCAACGCCGCGCCGTCGAAGCGATTCTTCAAACAATCGCGATTGCGAATTAGTGCGATACAAGACTGCGGAGCGGGTATCGGGCGACCGACGCAGATGCTCTTGAATCTTCTCTGCCACGAACGACGCTTCGCCCTCGCCGTCATATGATTGGTAGTAGCGAATCTTTTCGCCCTGCCCAATCTGTGTAAACAGATTCTTTGCCAATCGCTGCTTGTTTCGCTCGATCACTCGATTGGCGGCTTCGAGTATAGTTTGAGTCGAGCGATAGTTCTGTTCGAGCTTGATTATCTTTGTGCCCGCGAAGTCGTGCTGGAAATTCAGGATGATGTTGAAATCTGCGCCTCTGAACGAATAAACCGATTGATCAATGTCGCCGACTACGCACAGACTGCGGCCCTGCCATAACGTTTCCGTGAATCCAGGTTATCAAGTTTCGTCGAGCCGACCGCTATCAACCGCGCAAGCTCGTACTGTATTCCGTTCGTGTCTTGAAACTCGTCAATCATCACGTGGCGAAATCGCTCGTGATAGTAAGCGCGCACTTCCGCGACCTGCCTGAGTAATGCTACGGCTTTAATCAACAGATCATCGAAATCCAAAGCGTTCGATTGCGCGAGCCGCTGCTCGTAGAGTTTGTAAATGCGCGCTATGCGCTCCGTCCGGTCGCTCGCGTATTCGGATTGACTCGCATAAGCCGCAGGCGAGATGCCGCGATTCCTGGCCCAGCTTATTGCCGACAGCGCAGAGCGCGCGGTCACGGTCTTATCGTCTATGTCGAGGTCTTTCATTATCAAGCGCACGACCCGCGCCTGATCGTCCGTGTCATAGATGGTGAAATTTCGCGTGTAGCCCGCGTCCAATCGCTCGATGTCGCGGCGCAGTATGCGAACGCACAGGCTGTGAAAGGTCGAGATGAGCGGCGACGAAGTGCGAAGCCCCTGAGGCAGCAACGATTCGATGCGCGATTTCATTTCGCCCGCCGCTTTGTTAGTGAACGTGACGGCAAGCACCTGCCAGGGCGGAATTGCGGCGCGTTCAATGAAGTGAGCTATGCGATAAGTGATGACGCGAGTCTTGCCAGAGCCTGCGCCCGCAAGAATCAAGAGCGGCCCTTCGACCGTCTCGACTGCTTCGCGCTGCTCGGCGTTCAGGTTTTCCATTATTTGATAAGGCTCTGCACGGCTTTGAACTGCGGCGAATCGGCTGTACGCATCATCTCAAACAGCGCCATCTCAAGATTGGACGGGATTGCGCCCGCCTGAGTGAGCCGCGCGAGAGCGACTTCTTTGCTTTCACGCTTGCGCGATGTGATGCAATCAATCAGCAGGTGAACTTCAAGCCCTGCCGACAGCAAATCGAGCACGGTCTGCGCGACGCAGATGTGCGCTTCTATTCCGACGACTATGACCTGTTTAGTGTTGCGCGCGATGAGTTGCGATTGAAAGTCTTCAGCTCCGCATGAACTGAAGCAGATTTTTTCAATCACCTCCGAATCCTTCGGCAGGTGAGGCAGGATTTCTTCCGCCGTATGTTTAAGACCTTTCGGATATTGTTCCGTGACGATGACAGGGACTTCGAGCAGTTGCGCGCCTTGAACGGCCTTTGCGATGCGGGAAGCGACTTCGCCAAAATCGGGTATGACATGGCGAAAGGCTTCCTGCATGTCAATCACGGCAAGCGCGGCGTGCTCGCGTGATAGATGACTGATGTAATTCATGGTTTAATCCTGTAGACGAATCTGGCCGCACTGATAAGCGGCTTCTTCAATATAACAGCAGCGTCATGAGGCAGACAAGATAGTGGCGAGAAGTTGCAGAAAGCGATTGCCAGGGTCATTCAGTTATCGCAATAAAGAGCATTCCCATTCTTGAATTTGCAGCCCTTGTAAAAAAAGAAGCTATTCGTAGCTGGGAGCGCAGGCGTCTCGCCTGCATGTCTTCAAATGCAAGTTATCAAGGCTCTAGTAATAGCTTGAATGATTCTTGTTTCAATTCATGCAGGCGAGACGCCTGCGCTCCCAGCAAAGAGCAGTCTGCGTCATTCGGAGTTGGTTTGAAACGATCAATACATATCTGAAGGCACGGATGGCGCAGCCGCGAGCAGTTCTATTTTGCGCGCCCAGTTCTTGCCAGCCCTCTGCGTATACTTGACTTTGACTGATGCCCCACGCGGAATCGAAGCAGGTTGAACAGCGCGTCCCGATTCCACAATCGCTGTTCTTCCATCAAAGTCAAAAGCCACTTCCCGGCTGCCTTCGATCAGGATTAACGTATTGGATCCTGTATCAACGTCGCATATCTGCCCTTCGATCATCTTGATCTCTGATTTGATGGCGCGCGAAGTGTTCGGGGTCGGTCGCGCGTATCTATCGCCTGATCGCAGTCTGTAGATGACGAGGCTCAACAATGCAAAGACGATAAGAATGGTACTGATGATTCTGTTAAGCTTGTTCATAATACTACACCAAGCTCTGAATTAAGCTTATAAAAAAAGGCGGGCAAGCCCAAACATCGGGCCGACCCGCCGAACGTCCGCTTCTTATGCCCTGAGCGTACTAGGAATTTTTATTCTTGGACGTTGTGCTACCCGATTTCTTGTGATGTTTCCTATGTTTCTTCTTCATAGTCGTTGAGGCTGCAGGTTTCATGCCGCCCGTGTTCTTATTCTGCGCTGCAAAGACCGATCCACCTGCCAGAGCTAAAATCATCACTGCTGAAACGATAAGTTTCTTCATCGCTGCCCTCCGAAAATTTTTACTAGCTGATTCAATCGCGCGTCGCCGCTGCTAATCTAATCTAGCCCATCGTCATTTCTCTTGTGCAAAGCCTGTGCCTTTCATTCCAAAGTCATGCTCAGACATTAACTACCGAAACGACTCGGTTTAGCCAATCATCATAGTCTGTTATATGAAACAAAGGCTGTGGCTGTTTTGTTTGCGCCTGCAAAACAGCCACAAATAGAAATGGTTCTGGCAGGCTCTGAAACTATAAGCTACTCTGCTGTTTCTTTGAGGTTGATGCCGTAACGTTCGGCCATTCGATATAGCGTGCGGCGGTCTATCGCCATCACTTCGGCTGCGCGCGTGCGGCTGCCTCCCACGTTCTGCAACACGTGAATCAAATATCGCCGCTCCAGTTCTTCAAGCGTCGGCAGGTCTTCATACAATGATTGAGTCTTGTTTGCGCGCTCTGCGTTGCGGCTGTGCTTGCGGAGCTTTTCAGGCAGGTCGTCCGGCGTTATCGCGCTGCCGCGCGCGTAGAGGGCCGCGTGTTCGATTGTGTTCTCAAGCTCGCGCACGTTGCCCGGCCAATCGTATTGCTCCAACAAGGCAAGCACTTCTTCAGAAATAGTCGTAGCGCGCGCGCCCGCATCACGTGCGTGTGTGAGCGCGTGCGCCGCAAGCAATCGCAGGTCTTCGGCTCGCTCGCGCAAAGGCGGAACCGTGAGCGTCACTACGCTCAAGCGATAAAAGAGGTCTTCGCGGAATCGCCCTTCTTTGACTTCGCGTTCAAGGTCGCGGTTCGTCGCCGCAAGCACTCTAACATCAATGCGCACTGCGCGAGCGCTGCCCACGCGGCGGACCTCGCTCTCCTGCAAGACGCGAAGCAGTTTCACCTGAAGCGCAAGGCTCGTCTCGCCTATCTCGTCGAGAAAGATAGTCCCGCCGTGCGCTTCTTCAAACAACCCGCGCTTATCCGAGACAGCGCCCGTGAATGAGCCCTTCGTGTGTCCGAACAGTTCCGATTCCAGCAGCGTTTCGGTTATCGCGCCGCAGTTGACCGCGACGAACGACGAAACAGAGCGCGGGCTGTTGAGATGCATCGCGCGCGCGACCAGTTCTTTGCCCGTCCCCGATTCGCCCGTTATCAAAACGGTCGAACGCGACGGCGCAACCAGCGCAATCTCTTTGTAAAGCTCGATCATTGGCGCGCTGTGGCCTATCAGCCCCGACGCTTCCGTATACTCTTTCAACAACACAGCCGCGGGCTCGCTTGTGTCGCGCCCCTTGAGCGCGCGCCGAGCGGTCGCTATTACCGCATTCACGTTAAAAGGTTTGCTGATGTAATCGAATGCGCCTTCGCGCACGGCTTCGACCGCCGTTTCGAGCGTGCCGAATCCGCTGATCAGGATGACTTCGGAATCAGGCGTGATGGCCTTGAACTCTTTGAGCAACGCAACGCCGTTGGTGCGCCCGCCCAGATTGATGTCGCTGACGATCAGATCGAACGGCTCGCGCTCTACTGCCACGCGCGCGGCTTCTGCAGTCTGGCTCGAAGAGACGCTCCATCCTTCTTCTGAAAAAATCTCCGCAAGAAAATTGCACGTCTCAAGATCGTCATCTATTACGAGGATTCTTCTCATTTATCTATGCCTGGCCCTTGATTGCATAAGGAGCTTGTTCCGTTGCTTCTGCCGTGACACTTGCCTGCAACGGCAAACGTATTCGGAAAGTAGTACGCAAACCCGGCTCGCTTTCGACTTCAACATGGCCATTGTGCTCTGAGATTATCTGCTTTACGACCGTGAGGCCAAGCCCCGTGCCGCGCCCCTGCTTTGTTGAAAACATAGGGTCGAATATCAGATCAATCTGGTCTTCTGCTATTCCTTCGCCGCTGTCGGACAATTCGATCAACACGGAATTTTTATCGCGCGCCGTCGAGACGTTGAGTTTGCCGCCCACCGGCATCGCGTCGAGGCTGTTGTTTACAAGATTGATGAAGACCTGCTGCAACTGGTCCGGGTCGGCTTCGATTGATGGAAGGTCTTCGCCCATCTCCGTTTGAAGCTCGACGTTGCGAGCCACGAGCGTCGGCTGCGCTGCGTCGAGTATGCGAACGAGCAGCGAATTGATGTCAATGGATTCAAACTGCGGGCGCGGCCTGCGCGTCGAGTCGAGCATCGAATGAACTATGTGAGTTATTCTTTCAATCTGGCCCGCGATGATGTCGAGTCGTTTGACGGTTCGCTCGTCGTTTGTGCGAGCGCGCAGCAATTGCACATGGCCTGAGATGAGATTGAGCGGCGTGCCCACTTCGTGCGCGAACTGCGCCGCAAGCTGACCCGAGGCGGCCAATCGTTCGAGTTGGGTCAATTGCCGCTGCATCTCGAACAACTCCAGGTTGGCTTCTTCGAGTTGTTCTTTGCGGTCTGCGATTTCAGCAGTAGCTTCGTGCACGCGGTCTTCGAGCCTGCGCTGTTCGAGGTTGAGTTGTTCTGTCATCTGCCGTATGCGCCCCAGCATTCGATTGAACCTGGAAGCGAGCAATCCGATTTCGTCCGGCGCTGTCGGCTCAACTTCAGCCGCAAGGTCACCGGATTCTGCTTTCGACATCGCGAGCAGCAGATTGTCAATCGGCTTATAGACGATATGGCGAAACAGGAAGTAAGTCATAAGCGTGATCGTGACGATAGCAAGCAGCATCAGCGGCCACATCAGGCGGCGAAGCTCTGCCGCTGAACTTTGATTTTCGTCGAAAGCGAGCAGGACGCTGACGGTTCCGATTTGAGCGGGGCCAGTCCCTTCCAATACGTTGATGGCTGACTTCGCGCCTATCAAACGATTCTGCCCTTCCTGTCGCACAGTGACTGTCAAGGCATCAATTCGTTCCGTGGCTTCCTGTTTTTCCTGCAAAGAGAGTGGGTCTGCCTCGACCGGCAAAGTCACTTTCTCTTCCCACTGATTGGGAGCAGCTTTTTCAAACACGCGAACTTCGGCAAGCTGGGGATAGTTTTTGACTAACGTGTCTTCTATCTCTTCGCGAACCTCGTCCCAGTCGGGCACGGTCGTAGATTCACTCTCTTCGACAATGCGCTCATGTTTTTTGTGTCGCTCGTTGCGGCTCTTCAATCGCTTGATGTGATGCTCGACCGTATCGGCAATGCGAGTGGCGAGCAGTTGCGCCTGCTGCTGTTCCTGCTGATCGCTGACCTTGGTGATGGCGAGGTCTGAAAAATATGCGATGACGGCAAATACTGCGACCAGAACGGCAGATGTTAGGATAGTAGTCCGCGTGTGCAGCTTGACGGGAGTAAATCTGAGCCGAGGCTTTGATTGCATGAATGCAGCCTAATGAGCACTGGCGAGTCAGGTGAACCCGGCTCGCCAGGAAAAAGCTTTCTGTTCAAAGATAATACGCCATTCAATCATTCCACAGTGACAGACTTAGCGAGATTGCGAGGCTGGTCAACATCACATCCTCTGCGCACGCCTATGTGATAGGCGAGCAATTGAAGCGGCACTATTGAAAGAATCGGTGAAATTAAATCGGAGGCTTGCGGAACCTCTATGACGTGATCCGCTATTTCGCGCGCTTCCGTGTCGCCTTCGGTCACTACAGCTATCACTTTGCCGTCGCGCGATTTCACTTCGACCATATTCGACAGCGTCTTCTCGTAGCGCAGCTTCGATACGTCGCTCGCTTCATCTCTTGTAGCAATAACCACAACCGGCAGTTCTTCGTCTATAAGCGCGTTCGGGCCGTGCTTCATTTCGCCCGCAGGGTAGCCCTCGGCGTGAATGTAGGAAATCTCTTTCAGCTTCAACGCGCCTTCGAGCGCTATCGGGAAATTGATCCCGCGTCCCAGATAAAGAAAGTCCTGCGCCCGATGAAATTCGCGTGCGAATTTTTCTATCTGGTCGTCGCAACCGAGCAGCGTTTCCAGTTTCACAGGAAGCCCGTTCAAAGCTCGCACGTGCTTTAATGACTCTTCCTGGCTGAGCACGCCACGCTGCTGGCCCAGATACAACGCAAGCAAATAGAGCACTGTCATCTGGCTCGTGAATGCCTTTGTCGAAGCAACGCCGATCTCAGGCCCTGCGTGCGTCAGCACAGTCCCGTGCGATTCGCGCGTCAACATCGAGCCTTGCACGTTGCAGATCGAAAGTATCTTCGCGCCCTTCTCTTTCGACTCGCGCACTGCCGCTATCGTGTCCGCCGTTTCGCCCGATTGCGAGATAGCGATTACCAGAGTTTTGTCGTCGAGAATCGGGTCGCGATAGCGAAACTCCGATGCGTAATCAATCTCGACAGGTATTCGCGCAAGCTCTTCGAGCATGTACTTGCCTGCCATCGCCGCGTGCAGGCTCGTGCCGCAAGCTATGGCCTTGACCGAAGTGAACTGTCGGAACTCGGCTTCGCTTATCTCCATCTCGTCGAGGTAGACGCGGCCCGTCGTCTGCGACACTCGCCCAAGAGTCGTGTCGCGGACTGCGCGCGGCTGCTCGTAAATCTCTTTCAGCATGTAATGCTTGAACCCGCCCTTTTCGGCCATGATCGGGTCCCAGGTGATGCGCTGCACGTCGGGCGAGACGGAGTTGCCTTCAAAGTCTGTGACCGTCACCCCGTCTCGCGCAAGCACGGCCATCTCGCCGTCGCCCAAAAAGAAAACATCGCGCGTGTGATAAAGCACGGGCGGAATATCGGAAGCGACGAAGTATTCGTTTTGCCCAAGCCCAATGACGATGGGCGGTCCTTGTCGGACAGCGATTATCTTCTCCGGCTCGTCCGACGACATGATGGCCAGAGCATAGATGCCGCGCAGGTCCATCACGGCGCGGCGCGCAGCGGCTTCAAGATTCGGCTCGCCTTCATCCAGATATTTTTCGATCAGGTGAGCGATGACTTCAGTGTCTGTCTCTGTGACAAAGGTGTGGTCTTCCTTTTGAAGCAGATGCTTGAGCGGAAGGAAGTTCTCTATGATGCCGTTGTGAACGACCACTACGCGGCCAGAGCAGTCGCGATGAGGATGAGCGTTCTCTTCCGTCGGGCGACCGTGAGTGGCCCAGCGCGTGTGGCCTATGCCATAAGTGCCGTCCAGCGGATTAAGGCGTATGGCTTCTTCGAGATTTCGCAGCTTGCCTTCGGCGCGACGAATTGTGAGGCTGCCGCTTTCGTCAACGACGGCTATGCCAGCCGAATCGTAACCGCGATATTCGAGCTTTTTAAGCCCGTCCAAAATCACTCCAACAACTTGTTTGTCACCGACATATCCGACTATTCCGCACATCTATTGTTCCTCTTCTATTTCCAATTACGCCCATCATTCCGATTCGTCACTTACAGTAAATGCTTAAACTCCACAGGATTTCACGTAAAATCCTGCCGACTAATACATTATACCAGCCCTGCTGTTCACTTCAGCTTTTTCTTCACCATTGCGGGAACGCCGACGGCCAACGAGTCAGGAGGCAAGTCTTTCGTCACGACCGAGCCTGCGCCCGTTACCGAGCCGCGTCCGACTCGCACAGGAGCGACGAGCATTGTATCGCTGCCTATTTTCACATCGTCTTCGATAAAGGTCTCGTGCTTGCGCGCGCCGTCGTAATTGCATGTTATCGTGCCCGCGCCGATGTTGACGCGGTCGCCGAGCGTCGCGTCGCCCAGATAAGTCAGGTGCGATGCCTTAGTGCCTTTTCCGATTTTGGATTTTTTCACTTCGACAAAATTGCCGATAGCGGCTTTCTCGCCGATCTCGGCATTCATTCGCAATCGCGCGAACGGGCCGACGGTCGCGTTGCGGTGAATCAAGCAATCTTCGATCACGCTTGAGTTGCGAATCAAAACGTCATCTTCTATCGTGACATTCTTCAGCCGCGTCCAGGATTGAATCACACAATCTTGCCCGATGCGGCTCGCGCCTTCGATAATAACTTGCGGGTGGATGACCGTGTCCTGGCCTATCTCGACATCCTGATGAATGTAAGTCGTCGCCGGATCAATAATGGTCACGCCTGAAAGCATCAACTCGCGCAACTTCTCTGCACGCAGCTTGCGCTCAAGCTCTGCAAGCTCAACGCGAGTGTTCACGCCCGACACTTCTTCGGGCTGCGCGTGGCAAAGCAGGCCCACTCGCTTGCCTTGCGATTGCATTATTGCGGGCACATCCGTGAGGTAGTATTCGCCCTGCGCGTTGTCCGTGTTCAACTGATCGAGCGCGGAAAGCAATGCGGGTATTTCAAAGCAGTAGATGCTGACGCAGACTTCGCACACGGCAAGCTCTTCGGGCGAGCCGTCCTTCTGCTCGACGACGCGAGTGAAACGATTTTCCTCGTCGCGAATGACTCGGCCATACCCCGTAGGATCATCCAGGCAAACGGTCAACATGGTCGCGTCGTTGCTTTCGGCCAGATGAGTTTCGGCCAGGCGGCGAAGCGTTTCGCCTTTTATCATCGGCACGTCGCCTGCGATGATGATCAGTGATCCGCTGCGACCGGCGAGTTGATCTCGCGCGGCCATAACCGCGTGGCCTGTGCCTCGTTGTTCGGTTTGAAGAACGAATCGAATATCCGGTTTGACATCGCCGCCGCGCTCCATCAAGCGCGCAGTTTCTTCCCGGACGGCTCGCTCGACCTCTTCGGCCTGATGGCCTACTACCGTGTAAATGGCTCCGGGAGCCAGTTTGAAGGCGGCGCGAACGAGATGAGCTACGAGCGGCAAACCTGCCAGTTCGTGCAATACCTTCGCGCGCCGGGATTTCATCCGCGTTCCCAACCCCGCTGCCAATATCATCATGTCAGTCATGGCTTCCCCCACTCATTCAGATTTTGGATTTTAGATTTTAGATTTTGGATTGCCGGATTTGAGTTTCATATGAACACGGAATATTTTATCTCTTTAATCCAAAATCTAAAATCTAAAATGCAAAATCAAGTGGCGGCAATCCCTATAGCTCATCAGCGGGAGCAAGGGTATGAGCGGAGTCCGGCGACTCTCCATAAGCGATCACGAGAGATGCAACTCTTTCCATGCGATGAATTCTTAAAACAAGCCCTGCAAGACGGTCGGGGTCGTGACGCACTACGTCGTTTTCATTTAGCAGGTCTTCGCAAACTATCGAAACTTTGTGATGGTTCAGCGAGCCAATATCTACCGCCTCCGGCAAGCTGCCGGAATCCCGCTGCGATCTGAATTTGACCTGAGCAGCGCCATCGGCCAGATACTTCTCGCGCAGGGCGGGATTTATCGCAGCCGAATTGACCACGATGTAATCAAGCTCAAGCCTTGGGCTGTACTCAATAAGCGCGCGAAGGTGATCTTCGACGGTGAAGCCGTCCGTCTCGCCCGGCTGCGTCATTATGTTGCAGATGTATACCTTCAAAGCGTTCGATTCATTCATCGCGCTGACGATGTTGTCAACGAGCAGATTAGGTATTATCGAAGTGTAGAGCGAGCCCGGGCCTATGGTGATTATGTCTGCGTGCTTGATTGCGTCGAGCGTTTCTGGCAGCGGTTTGCAATTCGCGGGCGACAAGCTCAACCGTTTGATTGGCGTGCGCGCTTCAACTATTTTGGTCTCGCCTTTTATTACGCGACCGTCTTTAAGCTCCGCAACCAGGGCGACATCTTCCCTGGTTGACGGAAAGATGCGGCCCTTGATGGCGAGGACTTCGCTGCTCACTTTAATAGCTTCGAGGAAGTCACCTGTCACGCCCGCAAGCGCAGTCAGGAAGAGATTGCCGAAGCTATGACCCGATAATTCTCCGTCGGACTCGAAGCGATACTGAAAAAGCTTTGTCAGCAGTCGCTCGTCTTCAGCAAGCGCTGCCATGCAGTTGCGAATGTCGCCGGGCGGTAGAATCTGAAACTCTTCGCGCAGTCGGCCAGAGCTTCCGCCGTCGTCCGTGACGGTTACAACAGCAGTGAGCGTTTCTATCCATGCCGTGTTTTCGCGGCGTCATTGGAAAGCCACTCTTTGCCTACGTAAGCTCTGAGGCCGGACAGCAGGCTCGACAGGCCCGTGCCTCCGCCAACAGACACAATTCTCAATCCCCGATTCTCTTCCATAATTTTTTCAAGAATCTCCGCAAGAAAATCCGGCGTTATTCTTCGTCGAAATCAAAGCCAAAGCCGGTTAGTTGTTGGAACTCTTCGTTGCCATGGAGGCTGGCAAAATCCGGGTCGCGCCGGGCGTGCGAACGATGAACCGACCGAATGCTGATGGCGCGACGCAAGGCATCGAGAGCTTTAGAGGAATCATTCAGGCGTGCGTAAGCGGCGGCCAGAGAATAGTAGACGTGATCGGCGCGTGGCTGCGCTTTGAGCGCCTTCTCGAACAGGCCGATTGCATCCCGAATCGCGCCTTTGTTCAGTTCAAAAACACCCTGATCGTAAAGCGCATCAGGATTGCGCGGCGCTGACGGCGTGCGCATAAGCCGTTGCTCGCAAATCGCCAGATAAGTTCGCGCACGCGCGACGATCTCAAATTGATCGCCAAATTTTGTAAGCACTCCTTCAAAAGCTGACTTCGCAGCAGAGTAGTCGTGGCGATTGAAGAGCTTCAAAGCTTGCTCAAAAGCCCGCACTGCGGCAAGTGCTCCCGGAGTCGGCGCTTTCTTTGGCGGCGGTGGAGCAGATTTAGATGGCGGCAGTCTTTTACCAGTCACCTGTTTGCGAACAGGCTGTTTGGCGACCTGTTTTTTAACCGGCTTCTCGGCCAGAGCTTTCACGGGCTTCTTTTTCGCCTGTGATTTCCTGCTCGCCTGATTCGCTGGTTTTTTGTTGGCCGCTTGCTTCTTAGCTTTGGCAGGCGCAGATTTTTTAGATGCAGGAGCAGCGGTAATCTTCCCCGGTCTCTGAGGCTTCTTCGAGGAAGCCTTCTTACCCTTGGTGGTCCGAATTTTTTGAGACGCTGGCGAGCGGCTCTTGTTAGCTTTGGCACTAAGGCTGCTCATCATTTCCTCGGAAGCTGAGAATGAACTAGCAATGCATTAAATCTTGCACATACGCCAGTTAATGAGTCTTTTATATCAACTATTTATCGGCAAGTCAAGAAAATAGGATGCTGTGTTCAGTGATGCGATGCTGATTCATAGTGGGGCTAATCCGACGGCTTATGTCACCTAAGTTCGGGATTCGAGATACTTACCGTTTTCCACGCAGCCGTTTTGACCCATTTTCGGCTTGCGGTAATTAATATCAGCTATTGCCACATTTACCGCTTCCAGCAATGAAGCCTGTTGTCAGTCGCTCCCGCATAACTGTATAATTTGCCTGCACTTAGGCGAAATTAGAGAAAACGCCTTATCGAGACTCGCAAAAAAATGAATAATGCCGATAAAAAAGTGCCTTTCAATCTGCCCCAAACCAGCGAAATGGCCCAGCCGCTCAAAGGCAAGACCGTGATGGTGACAAGACCGCGCGCTCAATCCAAAGAGATGACGGATATGCTCGAAAGTCTAGGCGCGACCGTGATTCACTGCCCTGCTATCGAGATCATTGAGCCGGACAGTTGGGCTGCGCTCGACGCGGCTATCGAAAAAATTAACACTTACGATTGGATTGTATTCACAAGCGCGAACGGCCCCGAGTTTTTCTTTCGGAGGCTTGCCGAACGGCGAAAAGACGGCATTGAATCAATGGCGCGATTGACGGTCTGTGCCATAGGCCCTGCAACAGCTAAAGCGATAGATGCGGCTGGCGTTCGCGTAGATGTGACGGCGACGGACTCGAAAGCCGAAGGCGCACTGCGAGCCATAATCGAGCACGCTGGCGGCGAAGAAAAGATGAGAGGTCTGCGACTGCTCATACCGCGAGCGCGAATCGCAAGAGAAATTCTGCCATCAGAACTTGTCAGGCTGGGCGCTGAGGTTGACGCCGTTGAAACATATCAAACAGTAAAGCCTGATATAAATATTGAAGTCGTCATCAGACTCTTTGCCGAAGGCAAAGTAGACGCGATAACTTTTACCAGTTCATCTACTGTTTCAAACTTTGCTCGACTGGTTGGCGCGAGCGATCTATCAGGTCTTTTGCATGGGGTGTTAATCGCTTGCATAGGCCCTATCACCGCGCAGACGGCTATCGAGCATAATCTTGAAAACATCGCGCAGCCTGAAGCCTACAATTCAACCGCGCTTGTTGAAACGATAGTCCGCTCAATCGGCAATGTGTAAACCAGGCTAGATTATCTCTTCGGTGTGCTGCAATAATCTATCCAGCAATCGTTCATTAAGGCAGTTTCGCGCAACAGGTAATTTATGAAACGAACTTCAATAATGGGATTCATCTTCGCTTCGATAACATCGCTCGCGATCACGCTATCTGCTTTCGCTTTGCATCAGTCGCCTCAAGACGAGAAGAAGAATGAGAAAGATCAAGATTCTGTGCGACTCAGCGCAACGCTTGTGCAGGTTCCTGCAATAGTCACAGACCGCGCGGGAAAATTGGTGACCGACCTGGCGCAAAAAGATTTCACAGTTTTCGAAGACGGCAAGCAGCAAGAGGTCGCCATGTTCGCCACAGTAAAACAACCGTTCAACGCCGTGCTTCTGCTAGACACTTCAAACAGCGCGCAGGACAGGCTCCGGGCGATTCAAAGCACCGCCGCCAGCTTCACACATCAGCTTGAGCCTAAAGATCAAATGATGGTCATTTCATTCGACAACGAAATCCGGCAACTCACAGATTTCACCAATGACGCGAAAGAGCTTGAGGCGGCAATTCGAGGCACAGAGTCGGGCTTCGGTAAATTGCTTTATGAAGCGGTAACTCGCGCGCTGGAACAACTCCGCGACCGGGAAGGCCGCCGGGCTGTAATTCTTTTCAGCGACGGCGTTGACATGCGCAGCATAGAAGCAACTGTCGAAAGCTCTACGCGAATGGCCGAAGAGATCGGAGCAGTCATCTACGTCGTGAGATTCGACACGCGATGGTGGCTCGAAGCCGAAGCGCGCAGTCACGAATCGGAAAGATCGAAATCCAATTTACCGATCACCGTTGATGGCCGCATACCTCTGCCGCCGGAGTTTGGTGGCCCCGAAGTTCCGACCAATCCTGAAATACCTACGCCAAAAGCGCCGCGAATAGAGATCGGCGGAGGCGGCATCGAAGCCGGGTCGCCGCGCCGTCAGCCACCTGTTGTTTATGATCCCGGCAACACAAACACTCCCACGCGAAGAATGCCTGAACCTGAAATGGGCGACCCTCTCACCAAAAACCTGAATAAGTTGTATGGCGAAGCTGAGGCTTATCTGCAAACGCTCACATCTCGCACTGGCGGGCGAGTATTTGAAGCCGAGACATTCGAGACTACACGATCAGCCTTTGCGAGGATAGCGGATGAAATGCGCAATCTTTATGTGCTGGGCTACTATCCAACAACCAATCGCAAAGACAACAAGTACCATAAGATCAAACTGGAGGTTGCGCGCAAGGGCGTTCAAGTTCGCGCACGCACTGGCTATAGAACAGAAAGCAGTAAGCAGTAGGCAGTCAATTTGAAATTAAAAATTTGAAATCTCAAATTACTGCCTTCCGCCTTTCCCTGCCTCTTATCACGCAGCGAGTACACTAATTCGTGTAGAACGATCCGACCTTTGCTTACCTCGCATCCCAACGTAGTCACTCTGTTCAATTATTTTCCTATTACATCAAACAAGTTGTATGAATTTTAACAGCGATAGACGTTTGCGGCACATTCGTTGCTCCGAAGGCGGCGTTCGGAATAGTTCTACAAGTTTTCTGCAAGAGGTTCGATATGAAACGTGCTCTCCTCACACTCATCACGCTCCTTCTTCTCCTGGGTCTGACTAACAATCTAGTTGTTGCCAACGCTCAGGAATCGCAAAATGATTCCGATCAAATCACATCCGACGAACCGGAAGACGACGCGCCGGTTCAACGAGTCATGCGGCTCAGTTTCGTTCAAGGCGATGTGTCGTTTCTTCGAGCAGGTGTGACGGAGTGGGCCAATGCGGTTGAGAATTTGCCGCTGCTGGCAGGTGATCAGATTTACGCAGGTCGCGGCGCACGCGCGGAGCTGCAACTCGGACGAGGCAATTATATAAGGCTTTCTGAAAACACCGCACTCACCATTGCCGAGCTATCCGACACCGCATCTCAATTCGAGATAACCGAAGGCATCGCCATAATCCGTTTAGAGCGTCTTCAAACAGCCTTCGGGCGATTCGAGGTGGACACGCCTAATGCCGCGCTCGTGCTTCAGCAGGACGGGCTTTATCGAGTCAACGTGCGCGGCGATGATGATTCGGAAGTGATTGTGCGGCACGGGGCTGCCGAAGTATCTACTCTCGATGGCAGCTTCAAGGTGCGCGAAGGTCATAAGCTTCTTATAGACACTTCGCCTACAAGCAGACTCGAAATCGCCCTTGATGATTCGCGTGACGATTGGGATCAGTGGAACTATGACCGGGATGTGGCGATTGACCGCACTAACACATCGCTTTCACCCGATTACGTCAGCACTTACGAAACGACTTACAGCGGCTTTTACGGAGTGAGCGATCTTTCAAGCTATGGCACCTGGACTGATGATGCTTCCTATGGTCATTGCTGGAGGCCGAGAGTTGACAGCAACTGGACGCCTTATCGTGATGGGCAATGGTTGTGGGTGCCTGCGACGGGCTGGACATGGCTTGCGCAAGAACCATGGGGCTGGGCACCTTATCATTACGGGCGATGGGTCTATTCGCCTGCGCTTGGATGGCTTTGGGCTCCCGGATTCGGCCCGCGTTATCGGAATAATTATCATTCGTATTATCGCTGGCGTCCGGCGTTGGTTTTCTTCTTCAATGCTCCTACTTCGCGCGGCCACTACGTCGGGTGGTATCCGCTCAGGCCGGGCGAAAGATGGCGCAACTGGAACAGGCGAGACAACGATCACGCCCATTTGCGATATCCGAACCCACGCGACGGACGGCGAAGGCCCGACAACGACAGAGGCGGCGTCAGACCTCCACGTGATTCTCGCGGAGTAACTTTACTTCCAGTTGATGGGTTCACGCGGCCTGATCGCTCTCGCGTGCGGCCCGTCGCTCCCGACAAAGACATGCGCGATTGGATTGGCAAAGGCGCGCGACCCGGCCTGCCTGAAATAGCTCCGCCGCCTGTTGCTACGGCTCCTTCATTTCGCGAAGGCAACGAACGAAGAAATCGCATTGCGATACCTCCGGGCGAAATCATCAGTCGCCCGGTCATGACGCGCAATCGCCCGAAGGATTCCGAAACCGGCATCAGCGCGCCGCGCGAGCGCCGCCTGATCCTTCCGCGAACTCCGATATATACTGGCGAGCCTTCCGGTCGCAAAGAGCGCGACAACGGTCGCGGCGAAGACAGCAGGCCAAAACCGCCAGGTACAGCTCCCGGCGAAAAACAGGATCAGAATGATTCGAATCGCGTGATCCGCGTGCCGCGCCCTGTTCCGGCAGATCAAGTAGACAGTGACAACTCGCGCTCAGAGCGTAAGGCGAGGCGCGACAGAGAAGATTCTAACTTGCAAAGGCCGGTTGATAAGCCTGAGAAGAATGCCAACGCAGACGACTCATCAAAAGAGCGGCAGCGCAAGCAGCCTATCTACCTGCCCGCGCCGAATGAGAATCGTGGCAATGAAGACCGTCAGCGCGAGCGCAAACCTCGCGATGAGGAGCGGCCTCGCCCGCAAGAAGATGCTAAGCCGCGCGATGATTCTCGCACGCGTTCAGAGGAACGCCCTAAGCCGCGAGAGCGCGTTGATTCGGCTCCGCGCCACGAGCGACCCCAGCCGCCTCCTTCTGAAAACAAGACGCAGCCAAATCAGCAAAAAGAAGAACGGCGACAAGAGCGGCGCGAAGAGAGACGCGAAGAACGCAGGAAACCATGACTTCAGTGACGAGTGGCAGTAGCCCGCGCGTAAGTAAGGGCGCGGGCCTTTCGTCCTCCCTCACGGTCGGGCTACTGCCACTCATCATTCATAACTTTCTCAGGTGGCACGGACTGGGCGGATGAAAAGTGGAACATAGAAACAAACACCCCATCTGCTTCATCCTCGTTCGCTGGTTCATCTGCCTGGTCGGTGCCACCTGAGAAAATGATGAATGATGAAAGATGAATGATGAATAAGGGATCTGTTATTCGGTTTTACAAGACAGAGAGCAGCGGATTCATCATTCATTATTCATCATTCATCGTTTTCTTTGCACCCGATTAATAAGCTCGATGCGTACTAATGTATGGATGGGGTAGATTTTCAAGGATGCGTCTATGAAAAGATTTGCCTCACTCTCCTTCATTCTTTTGATCTCCTTTCTAACCGTCACAGCGCAATCGCCAAAGAATGGCCGCGCGAAAGCTCCCGACACGAAGCAGCAACCACCTGTCGAGATCAAACAAGAGGTTCCGGCTAACACAAGTTTTGACAGGCCGCCTGTTGCAAAACCAAATGCTAACGCCGATGTAAAACAAGACGGCCTGCCCAATATCCGAGGCGATAAGAGCGACGATATCAAGCTCGCAGTTGACCTCGTCTTGCTCGACGCGCAGGTCATGCAGCAAAAGACAGGGCGCGTCGTCGGCAGTTTGAGGAAAGAGGATTTCAATCTCCTCGAAGACGGCGCGAAACAGCAAATAACTCATTTCAGTCAAGACACGCTCCCGCTCTCTGTCATCCTGCTCGTAGACAGAGGCGGCTGCCTTGACCCATTCAGCGAAAAGGTTCATCACGCAACGCTCGAAGCGCTTTCGAGGCTCAGGCCGCAGGACGAAGTGGCGTTGATGGCTTTTCACAACACGGTTGATATGTTGTCAGGGTTTGGCCGCAATAAGAATAAAATAGTTGATGCGCTCGATCATCTGCCTCCGCACGATGAAGAAGCCGATCATTGTTTCAATAACGCTTTCTATGAGGCGGCAGAGTACATGAACAACGCGGCAAATCCCGATGGCCGCCGCGTCATCATTGTGATTACGGCAATCACAACTTACTTTGATTGCGCAGGACCAACAGGCGAGCAAGCGCGCATGGCCGTGCTTGAAAGCGGCAGCGTCGTCTGCGGCATTATCCCTAAGACTACCGGGCAGCGAATGGAGAGCGGCGTTATGAGGGCAGTGACCGGCATAGGGGGCATGTTCAAAGCCAAGTCATCGAATCTTAAACAGCTTGCCGAAGAGACAGGCGGCGAAGTCTTGACCGACAAACCGGAGAATCTGAATCATACATTCAATGACTTGATAGACCATCTTCGCACGCGCTACAGCATAGGCTTTGTTTCTACGAACGCGAAACGCGATGGCACGTTTCGCAAGCTCAAGCTCGAAGTGGCTCAACCATCCAACAAGACCGATGAAAGGCTGGTCGTCAGAACGAAGCGCGGCTACATATCCGCGAGAGCATCAGCGCAGAAGCCAGAAAAAGCTCGCACTCATTGAAACACGGCCTCATCGTAAAGTAACGCTTCAAATTTCGCCCACCAACAATCATTCGCCGCGCAGGTAGTCTGCGCGGCATTTTTTTGCAAAGCGATTTTGCGCACTGCTTGACACTCTTCAGGTCGGGCTATAGAGTCACTCGATATGAGCGGCAGCTCCTATGCCACCAGCAACATTTTTTTAAACGAAGAAGGCGAACTCCGCTCAGGCTGGCGCGTCCTGATTTTCTTTATCCTTTTCGTGTTCGCGGCGATTCTAATCAATACCCTGCTTGACGGGGTCAAATCGGTTTTTCCGGCGGTCAGCAACCTGCTGCGCCCGCCCGAGACGGAAGAAGGAGCCAGCGCGCGTGTTTTTGTTTATCACGTGCTTGGACAAATAACGAATCTCATGGCTGCGCTCATAGCTACTGCTTTAAGCGCACGACTGCTTGAACATCGCAGCCTCGCTTCGGTCGGCTACAAGTTGCATCGCGGCTGGATGGGCGACTTCGCGTTCGGCTCTCTCATTGGGGCGGCGTCGATTGCGCTCGCTGTTGGGATTGAGGCCGCAGCAGGCGCTATAAGTTTCGACGTTCAGACGCGAGATGGCTGGTTTCTGATGCGAGCTTTCGCGCTCTTGTTTTTTTTCTTTCTGATTGCAGGCGCGATTGAAGAATTGCTTTTTCGGGGATTCCCCTTTCAAGCACTGGTTCATAACATCGGCCCTTTTGCGGCAATCGCCTTCACTTCGATCCTCTTCGGGCTGGCTCATATCCGCAACGATAACACGACGGTTTTTTCAACAATCAACACTATGCTGGCCGGTGTGTGGCTGGGCGTCGCTTATCTGATGACGCGCAGCCTATGGCTTGCGACTGCGTTGCATTATTCCTGGAATCTGGTGATGGTGTTTGTCTTTGGCTTGCCGGTGAGCGGCATTAAATTATTCAGCCATCTTGCATGGCTCAACGGGCAGGCAGGCTCTATGGCGTGGCTGTCGGGCGGAGACTATGGGCCGGAGGGTGGCGCTGCCGTTACGATTGTTTTGATCATCTCGACGCTTGCAATCTGGAAGAGCGGATTGTTTGCGCCTTCCGAAGAAATGATCGCAGCAACAAGACATGGCAGCATCGCAGCAAACAGGAAAGAAAGCCCGCAGCACCCCGACCAGTAATTCTTGCTTTCCTCTTCCGATTTTGTTAAAACCACAGCCCGTAGAGAGCTTCTACAATTCAACCGTCGTTTCAAATGAATTGCCCCGGCAGGTGTGAATGCGCGGACTAGATTGCGCATTCAGCAAATCAAAAAGAGGAGATAAAAGAATGAACTTAGTAGAGCGCGCCCAGAAGATATTATTGCAGCCTCAACAAGAGTGGTATGTGATACAGCAAGAACCGACTCACGCCTGCCGATTTGTACACAGGCTACATCATTCCATTGGCGGCTATTGGACCTGTGGCTTCGATCATAGGCTACATAATTTTCGGGTATGGTCTAGTTCATATTCCAATCTACGTGATCATTGTTAGCTCTGTAATCTTCTATATTATGACACTTGGCGGCGTTTATGTGTCAGCATTGATTGTTGATGCGCTCGCGCCGAACTTTGCCAGTCAGAAGAACATAAATCAGGCTCTCAAGCTTGTGGCTTATGCCAGCACTCCGGGCTGGATAGCAGGCATTCTCAATCTGGTTCCTCTTCTTGGCATCCTTGCGATAATTGCTGCTCTATACGGAATATATCTTTATTATCTTGGCGTGCCGATCATGATGCGGACTCCGCAAGATAAAGCAGTGCCTTACATCGTAACTACCGCTGTAGTTTGTTTCATAGTTTACTTCATAATATTTGGCATAACCGGAGCTATTACCAGGTCTATGATGCGGGGCTATCTAGGAATTTAAGGGCGTGCCAGAGTTCTACAGTTTGAAGGCCTTAAACAGCAGCGCGGCTATACCAAAGTAGAAGAAGAAAGTAATTATATCCGTAAATGTCACGACGAAGACCGACGAGGCAAGCGCCGGGTCCACTCTGAACCGCTTGAGCAGAACGGGTGTCAGAGTGCCTAGCGTGCACGCCACCAGCAAGCTCAACACCATAGTCAGCCCAAGCACTATGCCCAGCGCCAGGCCAAACCATAAAGCGATTATCGCGCACACGCTCAGTCCTATCACAAGCCCGTTGATCAATCCGACTAGCGCTTCTTTGAGCGTCACCCGCCAGCGCGTTTCCCAGCTTACTTCACCAAGCCCTATTCCGCGAACGACCACGGTCATTGTCTGAGTGGCGGCATTGCTTCCCATAGTTGCTACGACCGGAATCAATATCGCAAGTAATATTGAATTCTGATTTGCAGGCAACAAGAATTTCACTATGGCAACGGCTATCAGCGCGCCGCCAAGCGATACCATCAGCCACGGCAAGCGCCTGCGCACAGAGTTCATCGCAGAGCCGAGCGCGCGGTCATCCGCTTCGACGCCCGCAAGCGCGTAGATGTCTTCCGTAGCCTCTTCGCGCATAACGTCAATGATGTCGTCTACCGTGATGATGCCTACGAGCTTGTTTTCCTGATCCACGACCGGCACCGCCAGCAAGTTGTAGGTGGCAACCTGGCGCGCGACCTCTTCCTGGTCCGTGTCTGTTGTCACCTTGATGACATCCCCGATCATGATTTTGCGCAGCGGAGTCGAAGGCGGATTTAGAAGCAACTGGCGCAGGCTTACGACGCCGAGCAGGTGATTGCGCGAATCAACTACGTAAATATAAAAAGCCATCTCGAACTCTTCCGAGCGGCGCTGTAGGGCTGTGACGGCTTCCGATACGGTCAGGTCTTCGTCGAGCGCGAAATAATCGGGCGTCATTATGCGCCCCGCCGTTTCGTCCGCGAATCCCAACAGTTCGTTCACGACGGTTGAGTGCTCAAGCTTCATCGTGTCGAGCAGTTCATCGCGCAACTCTTCGGGAATTTCGGCTACAAGAAGCGCGGCGTCATCCGATGGCAGCTCTTGAAGCAGGCGCGTGACATCTTCGCGGTTGAGCGTCGTGAGCAGCGAGACTGCGCCATCAGTCTCCATTTCCGACAACGTTTCGGCGGCTTTGGTGAGATCGTGGCGAACGAGCGAGTCGAATATGGTTTCGCGTTCGTACTGCGGAATCTGCGAGATGATTTGAGCTATGTCAACGGGGCGAAGCTTGGTCAGCAAGTTGACGGCGTTCGACATTGCGCCACGTCGAACCAGACGACTGACAGAATCCATCACTAGCTTGAGCCGCTGTTCCTGCATCTGAATCGTCTCCGCCGGTAAACATAGTATTTGAAAAGTCTGAAGCTTTTGCCTGCGCGAGTTGAAGACTAACTTTTATAGCACAGCCGGTAGTAAAGGAAAAAGTAAAAAGGCAAAAGCATAGAGAGTTCATCGCAGAGACGCAGAGAACACAGAGATTACGCAGAGGTAAAAGAGAGCTTTTCTCTGCGCCCCTTTGCGTTCTCTGCGTCTCTGCGGTGAATAGGCCCTTTAGCTTGCGTTAGATCAAATCAACTTGCACAATCAAGGATTCCGTATGGCTTATCTCAAATCGGATTTTTTTGCGCGCGACACGCTTTGCGTAGCTCGCGATCTTATTGGCTCAACGCTTGCGGTCGGCGAGTGCGAAGGCCGCATCGTAGAAACAGAGGCTTATACGACCGACGCGGCATCGCACTCCGTCATGCGAAGCAGACAAGCTGCGGCTATGCGCGAAACGTTCGGCCACGTTTATGTATATCTGATTTATGGGATGTACTATTGCTTGAACGTCACGACGGAACGAAATGGCGTAGGCGCTGTGCTCATCCGCGCCGCCGAGCCTGTGCGCGGGATTGATGAGATGATGAAGCGGCGCAGTACGGGCGACGTAAAAAAACTTGCGAGCGGGCCGGGGCGACTCGCGCAGGCGTTTGGGATTGATAAGAGGTTGAACGGCTTGCCGCTTGGCCGCGAAATCAAAATCAAAGAACGCCGCTCGGAGCCTGAAATTTCTACGAGCACGCGAATTGGAATAACTCGCGCCGCCGATCTTGAATGGCGATTTTATGAAACTGGCAATCCTTTTGTGAGCCGCCGCTCGTAGCAGTCATATTGCTCAAGCTTGAGACTGCAACATCTGGTCGTTAGAATGGAGCCTTGAATTATTCGATAAGAAGATAACATATGAAAAATGATCTGTTGATTAGAGCGGCAAGAGGCGAGCATACCGAGCGCACGCCTGTATGGATGATGCGGCAGGCGGGCAGGTATTTACCCGACTATCGCGCCGTTCGCGCAAACACCGATTTTCTCACGCTCTGCAAAACGCCTGACCTCGCGGTCGAGGTATCGCTACAGCCATTTCGACTGCTCGACGTTGACGCGGTGATTATGTTCAGCGACATTCTCATCCCCGTCGAAGCGATGGGGCAAGAAGTCCGACTGACCGAAGCGAAAGGCCCGGAGCTTCCCCACCCTATTCGCGCGCGAGAACAAGTTGATAAGCTCGTTGTTCCCGACCCGGTTGAAAAAACGGGCTTCGTGATGGAGATCATCAAAACGCTCAGGCGCGAGCTTGACGGAGCAGTTCCGCTCATCGGATTTGCGGGCGCGCCGTGGACGCTTGCGGCTTATATGATCGAAGGCGGCGGCTCGAAAAACTACGCTCACGTCAAGCGGATGATGTTCGCCGAGCCTGAAACGCTTCACGCGCTGCTCGATAAGATTGCCGATGCGATCATTCCTTATCTGAACGCGCAGATCGAAGCGGGCGCGCAGGTGGTTCAGCTTTTCGATTCGTGGGCGGGAGAGCTTTCGCCAAAAGATTACGAGCAATTCGCGCTGCCTTACGAGCAGAAGATATTTCAATCAATCAATCGCCAGTCTGCGCCCACGATTCTTTACATCAACGGCAGCGGCACATTCCTCGAACAGATGGCGACGAGCGGCGCGGATGTGCTGAGCCTCGACTGGCGCGTGAACTTGAAAGACGCTCGCGCTCGCGTAGGCGATCATCTGACGCTACAGGGTAACCTTGATCCTACGGCATTGCTTTCCACGCCTGAGATCATCACGCAAAAAGCTAAAGCCTTGATCGAGGAAGGCGGCGGGCATCGCCACATACTCAACCTCGGACACGGAATACTGCCGATGACGCCCGTAGAGAACGCCCGCGCGTTCATTAATTCAGCAAAGTAGATTGCCGCTTAAGTCAAAGCCGAGTTCCGTCATGAGCAAAAAAGAACTGAGTGAAGAACGAGTCGGCGTGCTGTTGTTCAACCTCGGCGGGCCGGACACGCTCGAAGATGTACGACCGTTTCTCTTCAACCTCTTCGCCGACCCCGACATCATTCGTCTTCCCTGGCGCGGGTTGCAGAAGCCCCTTGCGTGGTTCATCTCGACTCAGCGGTACAAGAAATCGCGCGGATATTACGAAAAGATCGGCGGAGGCTCGCCGCTTCGCAAAATCACAGACCAGCAAGCCCGCGCGCTCGAAGGCGCGCTCGCCAGTCGCGGCACGAGCGTTCGCGCTTACGTCGGAATGCGCTACTGGAATCCGTTCATCGAAGAAGCCCTCGAAGAAATCCGCCGCGATCAAATAACTCATCTCATAGTCCTGCCGCTTTATCCTCAATTCTCGGTTTCATCAACAGGGTCGAGCCTCAACAGGATGATTGCTCTCGCAGGCAAAGACGGCCAAAACCTGCCGCGCACTTCGGTAATTTGCAGATGGGAAAATGACGAGAACTATATAACTGCGCTGACCGCCAGCATAAGCGAGACGTTAACCCGCTTCCCGGATCAAGGCCCTTCTCACGCGCACATAGTTTTCAGCGCACACAGCGTCCCCGTCCGCTACATCACAGAGGGCGACCCTTACCTCGATCAAACGAAACGAACCGTCGAGTTGGTAATGGAGCGGCTTGGAAAAGATCGCCCGCATACGCTTTCGTTTCAAAGCAAGGTCGGCCCCGTAGAGTGGCTGACCCCGGCGACAGATGAAACCATTCGCAAGCTTGCGCGCGAAGGCGTTTCTCAACTTGTGCTCGTGCCTGTCAGCTTCGTGTCCGAACATAGCGAGACGCTTTACGAGATGGACATACTCTATCGTGACGTGGCAAACGAAGCGGGCATCAAGCATTACCTGCGCGTTCCTGCGATGAACTGCCGCGAAGATTTTATCGCGGCCCTGGCCAATCTCGTAGAGAGAGCCATCGCGCTCGATGCACAAAAATCATCGCGCTCTACTTGCGTTCATTGCCCCTCGAACGCAAACAACGCAAGCCCATCCCAGCGATGCGCCTGCGATAGAACAAGCGGTCAGATCAACTCTTAATGGATAGCGTTCGCAAAGATGTGGTCGTGATAGGCGCAGGCATATCGGGTCTGGTTTGCGCTTATCGTTTGAAGTCGCTCGGCTTTGATGTCCTCCTGCTCGAAAAGTCAGATCGCGTGGGCGGCGTGATGCAAACCGAAATCATAGATGGGTACCAGATAGAGCGCGGCCCGAACAGTTCTCAGGGCACGGAAGAATTGCTCGCTCTGGTCGAAGAACTCGGCATAACCAGTGAACTGGCCGAAGGCGACCCGAAAGCTCCAGCCTATGTTTACTTCAAAGGACAGCTTCATCCTGTGCCTTCGAGTCCGGGGGCGTTCATACGAAGCAAGCTGTTGAGCGCGAAAGGCAAGCTGCGAATATTTAAAGAGCCGTTCATCGCCGCGCGCCGCTCAAACGAGGAAGAATCAATCGCGTCATTTGCTCGACGGCGAATCGGGAGCGAAGCCGCCGAGCGACTGGTCGCGCCGTTCGTGTCAGGCATCTACGCAGGGGACGCTGAAAAATTGAGCGCGCAGGCTGCGTTTCCGCGACTTGCGAACCTTGAAACCGGCTATGGTGGCCTGTTTCGAGGCATGCTGGCAAAAGCCCGCGAAGCGCGCAGAGTTAAAAAAGAAGCAACACTCGATAAAGCGGCCCCAACGCGCAGGCGGCTCGTCTCATTCAATGGCGGGATGGAAACGCTGCCAAAAACGCTTGCGCGCAAGATCGGCGAAGACTTATTAACAAAGATTTCAAATTTCAAATTTGAAATCTCAAATCAGCCGGAAAGGTTCTCGCTGGAATTTGAGCGAGCAGGCAATCGCCAGCGAGTCACCTGCGAGCGCGTCGTCATTGCCGCGCCTGCAAGAGCGGCGGCTGCGCTCGTCCGAGACTCGTCTGATGAATTGAGCCGGTTGCTCGAAGAGATATATTACCCGCCGCTTGTTATCGTCTGTCTCGCCTACGACAAATCATCAATCGCAACACCGCTGGATGGCTTCGGGTTTCTAGTTCCGCCCACCGAGCGAATGAACATTTTAGGCTGCGTCTGGAATTCAAGTTTATTCAAGGGCCGCGCGCCCGCTGGGTATGCGCTCTTTACCATCTTCATCGGAGGAGCGCGCAACACAGAAGCCGCGCAACTCGCCGATGCAGAGTTAGTCACGCTTGCACATTCTGATCTTCAAAAAATTCTCGGCGTATCAAGCGAGCCGCGAGTTGTGACGATCACTCGATGGGAGCGTGCGATACCGCAATACAATATCGGGCACGTCGAACGAGTGCGTCGCATTGAAGAATTGTTGCGCGCTCGTGCGGGACTGCATCTGATAGGCAATTACCTGCGCGGCGTATCAACAGGCGATTGCATCAAAGAAGCGAGACCGTATGGCTAAAGAGATCGGTGAATCATTATCGAGAGCTTGATGAAAAGGGATGCGCTGTTCCTCATTTCTCTTTGAGCATCGCGCTCAATCTCACTTCGCCCAGTGGCTCATCTCCCTTTGCTATTGTGAAGCTTTCTTTCATCTCTTTTGAAAAATTCTTCTGATATTTCAGGTTGATTAGAGCGACTATGATCATCGCGATAAACGCGCCTGTTCCAGCCATCAACATATCTTTTTGAGCGTCCCACACGTCGCCCTGCGTGCCGAGGAATGCAAGACCCGCTTCCGGGGCGGTCTTGATGGCTATCAGCCACTCAATGATTTCATAGATGGCCGAAAAAGATAGAGTCACATCGAGCGGCAAATAATAAGCCCATATTCCCTTCACTCTTGAGATGCGCATGAAGACTTCGCGTATCGGATAGGCCAGCAGCAGTCCGAATGAAAAATGGACAAGGCGGTCATACATATTGCGACTCGCGCCTAACCATTCCTGCAAGGCATAGCCGAAAGGGACTTCGGCATAAGTGTAATGCGAGCCGATGACGTGCAAAATCATGAACAGGGTTATCAATCCATACGAGATGCTCGACAGCCTGAAATATTTTCCAGTGAAGATGATTACAGGCACAAAGATGAAGACTAGATAATTCTCAAGCAGCCAGTCATGCCTGTACGAGGGATTGATAGCCGCCCAAACCCAAACGGCGAGGAAAACCAGCACAAGTATTTTGTGATATTTTGTCATCGCTATTCATACTCTCTTCGGGGCTAGATTAATTTTGCGCCTGCGACAAACGTAGCTGCGACCGCGCCACGCAGTTGCCATCCTTTGAAAGGCGTGTTGCGGCTCTTTGATTTGAAGCTTTGCGGGTCAACAGTCCATTCACGCTCCGGGTCGAAAACAGTCACGTCAGCAACTGATCCGACCGCAAGCGTCCCGCCCGCAAGCGACCACGCGCGAGCGGGGCCGATGGTCAGCATCTCGATCACGCGACCCAGCGAAATGCCGTTCTCGTGATGAAGCACGTTAAGCACTACGCCGAGCGCAGTCTCAAGCCCCACTACTCCGAAAGGCGCGCGGTCGTATTCCAGCATCTTTTCGTCTGTGTGATGCGGCGCGTGATCTGTCGCTATCGCGTCAATCGTCCCATCGCGCACCGCTTCGATCAACGCAGCGCGGTCTTCTTCCGATCTGAGCGGCGGGTTCATCTTGGTGTTCGTATCAAATCCTATGACCGCTTGATCGGTCAGCGCCAAATGATGCGGCGTGACTTCGCAAGTCAGCCGAAGCCCCGCGCGTTTTGCGCGGCGCACCGTTTCAACCGCGCCCGCCGTCGAGATGTGAGCGATGTGCACACGCGCTCCGGTCAATTCCGCAAGCATCTGATCGCGCGCCACGTGGCTCTCTTCGGCAGCGCGGCTCATTCCTTTAAGTCCCAACAGGGTCGAATAGCGCCCCTCGTTCATCACGCCGCCAGCAGCAAGTTCCATGTCCTGACAATGATCCACTACAACCAGATTGTGGTCGCGCGCGTACTCCATCGCGTGTCGCATGACCTGCGAGTTCATCACGGGCCGCCCGTCATCAGTCACGGCGACCGCGCCTGCTTCTTTCATCTCGGCCATCTCGGCAAGCTCTGCGCCTTCGCTCGCGTGTGTGATCGCGCCAACCGGATAGACGCGAGCAAGATGAGCTTCGCGGGCTTTCTCGACGATGTAGCGCGTGACGGATGCGTTGTCGTTGACGGGCCTGGTGTTCGGCATCGCGCAGATGGATGTGAAGCCGCCCGCGATGGCTGCGGCTGCCCCTGTTGCGATTGTCTCTTTGTACTCTTCGCCAGGCTCGCGCAGGTGAACGTGAAGGTCAATGAAACCGGGAGCGACTATCATCCCTGTTGCGTCGAATATTTCCGCGCCTTCGTCTTCGGCCACATCTCCGATTGATTTCACACGGCCATCTTCTATAAACAGATTCGCCACCTGATCCATCTTCTGCGATGGATCAATGATTCGCCCGCCTTTGATTAGCAGCTTCACGGCCCCTCCGTTCCAACGAGAAGAAATAGAATCGCCATTCGCACGGCAACGCCGTTTGTCACCTGATCGAGTATCAACGAGCGCGAGCTATCAACCACCTCAGAGCTGATTTCGATTCCGCGATTCACAGGCCCCGGATGCATCACTATCGCATCGCCTGCGGCCATCTCCAGGCGGCGAAGCGTCAGCCCGTATTGAATCGAATATTCCTTGAGCGAAGGAAAGTATGCGTCGCTCATTCGCTCGCGCTGAATGCGCAGCATCATGACGACATCGGCTCCGGTTATCGCGTCGTCTATTCGATCAAAAACCGTGAGCGAGCCTTCGCAGTCTCCAACCAGATGATCGTAACCGGGCGGTATGAGCGGGCGCGGGCCTGCTATGCGAACGTGCGCGCCGAGCTTTGTCAGCAGGTGCGAGTTCGAGCGCGCAACGCGGCTGTGCGTTATGTCTCCGATGATGGCGACGTTCAGCCCCGCGATGCGCCCTTTCTGCTCTCGAATCGTGAAAGCGTCGAGCAGCGCCTGCGTCGGATGCTCGTGCGCGCCGTCGCCTCCGTTGATGATCGAAGCGCTTATCATTCGCGCAAGCTGGTGCGGCACGCCCGGCGACGGATGGCGAATGATTATGGCGTCAGGGGCCATCGCTTCCAGATTGCGCGCTGTGTCAACGAGGGTTTCGCCTTTGGTGACTGATGATGTCGAAGCCGATATGTTGACCGCGTCGGCTGAGAGTCGTTTGGCCGCTATCTCGAAAGAGGTGCGCGTGCGAGTAGAAGACTCGAAGAAGAGATTAATGACGGTTTTTCCGCGAAGCGTCGGGACCTTTTTTATCGCGCGGGTAGAAACTTCTTTGAAAGAATCAGCCGTGTCGAGGACGGTTTTGATTTCCTCGACCGATAGCTCCCTGATTCCTAGCAGGTCTTTCCGGTTATATGCCAATCTGGCCCTGCCCTACAATCACACATTCTCCACAACAACAACTTGTTCTTCTTCGTCGTAATCGGTCAGCATCACTTTGACGATTTCAGCATCAGTCGTTTGCACGTGTTTGCCGACGTAATCAGCTTGAATCGGCAATTCGCGGTGGCCGCGATCAATCAGCACGGCAAGCTCGACTCGTCGCGGGCGACCGAAATCAACAAGCTCATCAAGCGCAGCGCGCACGGTTCGGCCCGTGTAAAGCACATCGTCAATCAGAACAATCCTGCTGTCTGTCACGTCGCCCGGAATGTCCGTTCGATTGACTACGGGACGCGGGCCGACCGTCGAGAGGTCGTCGCGATAAAGCGTAATGTCGAGTTGTCCCGTCATCGGTCGCGTGCCTTCGAGTTGAGCTATTTTGTCCGCGATTCTTTCGGCAAGCGGGACGCCGCGACGGCGAATGCCGACCAGCAATAAATCATTAATGCCCGCGTTGCGCTCGACTATTTCAGAAGCCAGCCTCGATAGAGCGCGACTGATTCCCGGCGCATCCATTACGTGCGATTTGAGCTTGAAGTCCATTCAATAATCCTCACCGGACTTTGGGTCGCGCTGAATATAGCATGGCAAGCTTTAAGGCTCAAGCCTGTGGCTAGAGAGAGTTCACCGCAGAGACGTCGCAGGACGCAGAGGAAGCGCAGGATGGCCGATGATGTGCTTCGCACGCGACGGTTATGCAAATATAGAACTCTCTGCGAAATCTCTGCGTCCCCTGCGTCTCTGCGGTGAATTGACTTCATTTATGTACGGATTGCGGCGCGTGTTGACACGTTAATCAGGTTGTGATGTTATTGCGCACCGATTACTATCCGCTAAGGGGGATTGATGAAAGAGGCAATCGAGCCGAAGGTTACTGAGGAAGAGAAACAAATTTCTGCCCCGGATGGCTGGCTCAAACGCTACTCGCGATTTATGGCGAAGATTGTGCCGGATGCTATCTCTACGGCAATCTTTATGCTGGTCATTCTTTTCATCATTGCGCTTGCAATCGGTAACACCTTCACGACTACGATGGACGCGTGGTATCGCGGACTATGGATGCTGCTGCCGTTCACCATGCAGATGACACTCGTCCTTACCTTGGGCTGCGTGCTGGCGGCGACACCGTTGTTCCGCAAAGTCATCGTGCACGTCTCGCGCAAACCGCGCACCGCTAATCAAGTCTTCGTTTATTCAGTCCTATTAGTAGCGGCTATCTCATATCTTAACTGGGGGCTTGCGCTTGCGCTTGGGCCGCTCATCGCGGTTCACTTTGCGGCTGAAGCCGAACGCAAAGGGATTGCGATTGATTTTCCATTTCTTATGGCGGTCAATGGCGGCGCAGGTTCGGTCTGGCAATTCGGGCTTTCGGCCAGCGCCCCGCTGTTGATGGCTACTTCGGGACATTTCCTCGAATCAACTACCGGCACTATGTCACTAAGTTCAACGATCTGGTCTCCGGCTTCTCTCTCGCTAGTAATCGGGTTTCCAATAGTGATGATATTCGCGGCGCGCCTGTTGATGCCTCGAAACCCGCAATGCTTATCTCAGTTTCCCGGGGCCAGCAAACTCGTCGAGCCAGTCGGAATCGAACAGGCGCAGGACGCAGGCTAGCACCGGCCTCTCAGATCGCCTGGAACGATTTCCCCTGATATCGATCATACTGTGTGCGGCGCTGGCAGGCTGGCTCTACTACCATTTTGCAATCAAGCGGGCGAGCCTCGACCTCAATTCTCTCAACACTATCTTTCTTCTGTTGTGCTTCTTGCTGCACGGCAATATCCGCAATTTTTCGCAGGCGTTACAGAAAGCCGTTGTCGCTTGCTGGCCGATTCTGGTGCTCTATCACCTGTACGCAGGCGTTGCCGGTTTGATCCAGTTCACAACTATTGGCGAAGCGTTTGGCAATCTCGTTGAGCCAATTTCTACGCGCTGGACGTTTCCATTGCTGACGGCCCTGGCAGGGACGATAGTCGCTATATTTATTCCGTCGAGCGGCGGACAGTGGGCGATTCAAGGCTTTTTGACAATCAAAGCAGCAGAGGCTGTCGGAGTGACGGCGCAGCGCGGCTTGCTGGCCTTAGGTGTCGGCGATCAGATGGGCAATCTTGTCGCGCCGTTCTGGTTCGTGGTGAGGGCGGAAATTGCCCGAGTAGATTTCAGAACCTTTTTTGGCTACGGCTTGATCTTTGCGGCGCTCTGGTTTGTGTTCGGCGTCGCGGCGTTCACGTTCCTGCCGTGTTAGCGCGGTCACTGTTGCTTTATCGAAAAAGTCCGCCCCGCAACATTGATCGTTGTTTTACGCGCACTGCCGCTCGCATTCGCGCTGACAGAGAAAGTCACCGTCCCGTTGCCCTGTCCACCATTGTCTGAAGTGATCGTTAACCAACTGACCTTGCTCGTCGCATTCCAGATGCAGTTTGCGCCAGCCGTCACCTGAATAGTCCCGTTGCCGCCTGCCGCAAGGAATGCTTGACCAACCGGAGTGATCGAGTTGGTGCAATTGCCTGTGCCTGTTCCATCCTGACGTATCAGGTAAGTTCGATGTGCGATGGTGATGGATCCTGTGCGAGGACTCGCATTGAAATTGTCTCTCACAGAATAGAAAACGGTGCCATTGCCTGTGCCGCTGTTATTCGAATTTATAATGATCCAGTTATCGTTGCTCACAGCAGTCCAGTTCGCGCCAGCCGGGGCCGATACGTTGAGCACCCCGTCGCCACCTGTTATCTGAAACGCCGCGCTCTTTGGCGAGAACGTAGTCAAAGCTATATTGGCGGCAACTTTCGCATCCATTCGCCCGGAACCGAAAACATTGTTGGGCGAGCCGCTGCTGTTGCAAGAAGCCGAATTGAGGTGAACGGCTGAGTCCCGCATTATGTTTTCGACAATCGAAACTTGCCCGCGAAGACTGGGCTGCGCCGACAACACCAGCGCAATGCCGCCAGCTACGTGCGGCGTTGCCATAGACGTGCCGCTCATGCTTGTGTATGCGCTCACACTGTTTCTGGTCGCAGACCTTGTGCTCGTGCCCGGCGCAGCGATGTCCGGTTTCATGCGATTGCTGCCGTCAATCGTAACAGGGCCGCGACTGCTGAAAGAAGCCGGGTTGTCAGTCCCCGTGTTCAGCGCGCCGACTGTAAAAGATTCAGCATAGATTGCCGGAGGGTCTGAAACGGTCGAACAACTTGAACCTGAGTTGCCAGCCGCGACGACAGTGATTATGCCTGCTGCGCGTTGCGCGACAACCGCCGCTTGAAGCGATGCGGGAGAGCATCCTTCAGACGGCGGGCAGCCCCACGAATTAGTCGTCAAGTCAGGCGCTTTTGTCGGGTCTCCCTGCGCGGGTGTGCCACCGACGGGATACGGCGCGAGGAAGAACTCGAAACACTCTATGTAGGTCGCGGGCGTTCCGTCGCCCTGATTCATGTTGCGGCAGCCGATCCACTTTGCGCCGGGGGCCATGCCTACTTGATTGGCCCCGCCGTCATCGCCTACGGCTGTTCCTGCCGTGTGCGTGCCGTGACCGTGGTCATCGCAAGGCTGCGCTGAGTTCGGGCCGCAGTCCCCACCGCCTGAATGAATGCTGTCATGCCAGTTGAAATTATGATCTGCGGTCGTACCGTTCCATCCGCGATAGTGATTTTTTAGCGCATTGTGATCCCAGCGATAGCCCGTGTCGGCAGCGCCTACGACTATTCCCTGCCCTGTGAAGCCCATCGCCCACACCTGATCCGCGTGCGAGAAGGTGACGCCGGGTTCGATGGCGGCGATGGCGTGCGTTTTTTTCGTATCAAAGCTTTCAGGAGGCTCCATCTGGTTATGAATGACAGGATTGCCTTCAATGCGCTGAACGTCTGCGCGCGAGGCAAGCGCGACCGCAACATCGCGACTCCCCTTCACCCAGATCATGTTGACGATGTAATAAGAACGGCTCTCGATATTGTTTTGCTTCAGCCAGTCGAGAATAGGCTTCTGCGTTGCCTGAGCTTTGTCAAAGAGCGCGTTATAAACGTAGCGGCCTTTCTCTTCTTTCGTCTGCAACGCTTCCGCGCCGCTCAAGTCGGCCTGATCGGCCAGGACGACGAGGAATTCCGCGTCTTGATTATTCAGGGTGCGCTCAAGCACCCAGGGCGCAATCTTGGCCATAGCGACCTGGCTCTGCGCCAGCACGGGAGGCTTGAAGTTAATTGACAGCAGAGACGCCAGGACAAAAACGAGCACGGCAACCAGCCGAATCTTCATAAGAACCCTTCTCCAAACCTCAAGTATGATGTTGCGGAGCAACAGTATAACAAATCCGAGGCGGTTTACCACTACTTCGCAGACGCCCGCTGTAATTAAAAGTGGAATCCGGTGATAAATCTCACTTTTAATTCCATGCGATTTTATTTTATTAACGCGAACGTCTTGCGCATAATGCGGTAGTTTGTAGTACAATCTTGCCGCGAAGTTTTTTTTCGCCGGCAGTCGAGAGCACTAGAGTCTGATTGCGGATTTATTGTTCAGCGGCCCCTAATTACATCACGGCTGAGATTAAATCTGCCCTGTGTCCACACTTCTTCTGAGCCGCCAGGCCCAAGGCGGATATTCAACGAGGATTAGTTGAAAGGGTGACAGGATGCGCCTTTTATAGGTGTATTCTCAGCCCGAACAGTATTAAGATTGTAGAGCGAAAATGCAAAAAGCGGCTAATGACAATCTGGTTCCCTCTAGGTTTCTCTCGTCAGGGAGAGTTGGCGAGGCTGGTCAAACCTTTGAACAGGAAGGATTGTATCAGCGCGTTGCTCTGGCCATCCTGAAAAGCGCCAACGAATCACAATTGCGCGAAGTGGGAAATAGGCTGACGAACCTGGCCGATCAGGCGCTGGGTTTACATCGCGCGGAAATCGTTGAGCAGATCAGCAATATATTGATTAATAGTTCACTCCCGCGCCAGTACCAGAGCATCGGGCAATACTATCAAGCAGTAAACATACTAAGACGCGGAGAGCCAGAGAGCGCGCGCGCTATACTTGAAACGCTTGCCGAGTCCGAGATCACGCCTCTTAAATATAGAGCGAAGGCGATCAAGGATATTGGCTCAATCTATTACGATAGTAGTGACTACGACGAAGCAATACGTCTTTTTGTGGAAGCCCTTCATGCAGCATCCCCACGATACGGGCGAGATGTAGATGCTGTTACTACTTCGCATTGGAATATAGCAATCATCAGAGGGATCCTCGGTGATAATAAAGGGGCAGTGGCGGCGTTGGAAGGATTGTCTTCACCCATCCGTTTGCTGGCTGCAAAACATCCGATTTTCTTTTACATTTATGCCAATAGCCTTGCCGTAGAGTATGGCGAGATGGGGCGTATTGAAGAGGCTCAAAATGCCGTGCGTATTGCGTTGTCTACACCGTTTACGCACCAATTGCCGCAAATCCTCAACACGGCGGAAGCGATAGAGCAGAAGTCCCGCCGCGCTTCCCACTCAACCGTCGCCCTGGACGCGGTCTCGTTTGATTTCGACGAGCCCGTTGAGGATCAAATTACCAACAGCTCCGTAGTCTCTATCGGTAGAAATTTCTTTGATGACGACGCTACTTCGCAGATGGACGCAGAGGCTTGTGATGGCGAAGGCGCTCGGTCACGCTCACTCGCCTTCAAAGAGCCTGTAAGTTTGTTACTTTTCCCTAACCTTTTTGTTGACTCTTCCAACACCGCAAAAAGGTCTCGTTCTTCACAAATCAACATACTGCATTTCTTCCGCATGTCGGTCGGTCAAAAACGCTCTCTGGTTATGGAGGTCGCAAGGGATCACAATACATCAGCCGAAATCCTCGACAAGATGCTCGAAGTTGCAGGCGTCATCGGCCTGGACGAAGATGAAAAACCAGTCTATAAAACCAGAACCATCAACCTGGAGCACAGAGGCTTTTTGGAAGGACTCATCAATATCTGGGTGCAGGGCGAAGTTTCCCCGGAAGACTTTGCCGGTGTAATCAGCGCGATCAGAAATTGTAACGACACAGCCCGCCGCAACAACGTCCTCGATCAAATGATCAGTTACAGTTTCCATGCCAGTTCTCAGCGAATCGAATCTGAGGACAGGTGGAGAAGCCTGCCTGAAGTTCAGCCGCAGGACTTGCTTGAGGATGAAGCGTACTTAGAGGATAAGATAAGTCTTTGGATCAATGGCGAAATGACTCCCGAAGACCTGGCCTCAGTGTTGTTTGCTGTGCGCGATTATGAGAATGACCAACGCCGCAACAGACTGCTCAATCGGATGATCGGATATGCTTATCTACAGATAGCCTGCCCGCTTGAAAGCGAGCGCGAATGGCGCAAGCGAGTCGAAGCAAACCTTGAATCTCCGCAGCAAAACTGAATAGACGATTCACCTACGCAGATTCGTATCTGGCACTTTATGCAAATCCTCTTTTCATAATCCCAGCTTCGGCCATAGCTGATCTATTCTTTGCTTCACTTCTTCGGTCATCTCAAGCTCTTTGGGCCAGGGGCGGTCGAAGCCTTCCGACTTCCATTTTCGAGTTCCGTCAATGCCCATCTTCGAGCCGAAATTCGCCAGCCGCGATGAATGATCCAGTTGGTCTACGGGGCCGAGCATGAATTGAATGTCGCGCTCAGGGTCAATGTTGTTCAACACTCGCCACGTCACTTCGTTCAAGTCGCGCACGTTCGTGTCGTCATCTACGACGACTATGCATTTGGTAAACATAGCCTGCGGCAACGACCAGATGCCGTTCATGATCTTTCGCGCGTGGCCTGGATAGTTCTTCTTTATCGAAACGATCATCAGGTTGTGAAAGACTCCCGAAAACGGCATGTGGTAATCAACGACTTCGGAGAACTGGCGCTGCATCAATGGAAGAAATATTCGCTCTATCGCCTCGCCCATCCAGCAGTCTTCCATCGGTGGCTTGCCAACGATGGTCGTTTGATAAATCGGCTTCTTGCGGTGCGTGATGCAGGTGACGTGAAAAACCGGGAATTCGTCTTCGAGCGAGTAATAACCTGTGTGATCTCCAAACGGCCCTTCTATTCTTCGCTCGCTTGTATCAACGTAGCCTTCTAAAACGATCTCCGCGTTTGCCGGGACTTCCACATCAACCGTTTCGCACTTCACCATTTCGACGGGCTTTTCGCGCAAGAACCCGGCTATCATCATCTCGTCCAGGTCTTCGGGCAGCGGCATTATCGCTGCAAAGACTGTCACAGGATCGGCTCCTATGGCCACTCCTACGTCGAGCCGCCCTCCGCCGCCGCGCCTGAGATTGCGAAAATGCTGCGCGCCGTGCTTGTGAATCTGCCAGTGCATCCCTGTGGTCGTATCGTCATAAACTTGCATTCTATACATCCCGCAATTGCGCTTGCCCGTCGCGGGGTTCTTCGTGAAGACGAGCGGCATCGTAATATAGCGACCGCCGTCTTCGGGCCAGCATTTGATTATCGGAAGATCGAAAAGCGAAAACTCACCCTGCTTCAATATGCGCTCTTTGCACGGGCCGCTCTTTACGATCTTTGGAAACATCTTTCCCAAATCGGCCAGTCGCGGAATCATCTTTATTTTTTCGATCAGCCCTTGCGGAGATTTCACGTCCGTCAGTTCAAGTATGCGCTCGGTAATCTCGCCGTAATCTTTTACACCCAGCCCCGTCAACATTCGCTCGCGGCTGCCCAGCGCGTTGATTAGAAGCGGCATTCGGTAGCCGCGAACGTTTTCAAACAACAGGGCAGGCCCGCCGCGCTTCGAGACTCGGTCTGTGATTTCGGTTATCTCAAGCTGCGCGTCTACCTCTGCGCGTATGCGTTTGAGTTGGCCCTGCTTTTCAAGCGTAGAGATGAATCCTCTCAAATCGTCAAATGGCATAATGAGCGTTCCTCGGCATTTTCAGAATTGAGAGCGTAACACGCGAAGTGAGCTAAAACAAATTCGGCAATCACCCCTGTTTTCTGAGTTGAGCGATCTGCTTGCACAGGTTCGGAGTATCTCGGGCAGTGTGATGTTTTCCACTAAGCATCAATATAGGATTTATTACAAAATCGTGATACACTGCCTGCCATTCAGAGTTTACGATATTGAAAGGAGAGACCCATGAAAAGAGTTATAATGCTGCTGATCGTATTGCTGACTTTTGCCTTCACCGCAGTAGGAACAGAGCCGGACCCTTGTTTAATGAACCCGCCGCCGAACGCGCAGTTTGACCCGGAATGCACGGCGGCGTGCGCCAAGATGTTTCCGTCCCCGGGTAATGCTGAGGAACGTTGTGAATGTATGCTCGGTTGTCTCAGGCCAATAGATGATCCCGGTTTGTAGGCGACTATTGAGACTGGAGACTCTTTCTAATTTTGTCTCGATACTCTTGAGCCTTAGCGCGCACGGCTCGCCCGTCAATTGTCTGCACCTGTCGGTCTTCCATCACTATGCGACCGTTTATCATCACCGTTTCAACGTCTGAGGATTTAGTCGCGTAAACAAGATGCGAGTAGACGTTATAAATCGGCGTTTGATGCGCGCTGTCTAAGTTTACAATCAGCAAGTCCGCGAGCTTGCCTGCTTCGAGCGAGCCGATTTCTCGATCAAGGTGAATGGCTCGCGCGCCGCGAATCGTTGCCATCTCAAGCGCCTCGCGCGCATTGATTACGGTCGGGTCTTTCGCAACCAGCTTGTGCAGCTTTGCCGCAGTGTCCATCTCTTCCCACATATTCAGGTCGTTGTTGGATGCAGCGCCGTCCGTGCCTAGCCCTACGGCCACACCTGCTTTGAGCATCTGTGGCACAGGAGCGGCTCCTGCAGCCAGTTTCATGTTCGACTGCGGGCAATGACCGACGCCGACCGAGCGCGCCGCAAGCGTCCTTATGTCTTCTTCCGTAGGCCGAGACCATGTGCGCTGCGATCACGCGATTGTCGAGCAAGCCGATGCGTTCGAGATAAGCAACAGGGCTTGCGTTGTATTTCTCCTGAATCGTTTTCACTTCGGCATAGTCTTCTGCGACGTGAATGATCAGCGGAATATTTTTGCGCATCGAAAATTCATGAGCCTGCTTCAGGTGATCGGTTGACACTGTATAGGGCGCGTGAGGAGCTATTGCAGGAGTGATGAGCGGGTGGCCTTTCCATCGCGCGGCGAACTTTTCCATGTATTGCATCCCTGCGTCCCATGTCTTGTTGTCGGGCACTGGAAAATCAATCAGCGTTTCTCCAAGCACTCCGCGCATTCCTGCGCGCGCAGTCTCTTCGGCCACGGCGTCCTCGAAGTAATACATGTCAACGTAGGTGGTCGTCCCGCCTTCGATCATCTCAAGACAGCCGAGTCGCGTTCCCCACCTGACGAATTGTTCGTCAACGTTTTTCGCTTCAGCCGGGAAAATATATTTCTGCAACCACTCCGGCAGCATCAGGTCATCAGCTATGCCGCGAAACAAAACCATAGGCACGTGCGTGTGTGTGTTGATGAGCCCGGGCATAACCACTTTTCCAGTAGCGTTGATCGTATCGGCGGCAGAGTATTTAGCTGCGATTTCGGCGGAAGTGCCGACCGCAACTATGCGCTCGCGGCGAACTGCGACCGCGCCGTTTTCAATGACGCGCGCCGAGCCGTCCAATGTGACGACGGTGCCGCCGCGAATAATGAAGTCCACGCGCTCGGCTGCGCTGGCGCAGAACGGCAAGACGCCAGCAACCAGTACAAGAATCAGAAAGATTATTATGATGGTTTTCTTCAAGCGTTATCCTCCGCTTCGGTTCAGTGCAAATTCAAATCGCCTCAGTATATCTTGCTGCCGTATTTCTGATAAAGCCGCTCGCGACATCTATCGGAAATAGAGGCTTTTAATGCAGAACCAATTCACCGCAGAGACGCAGAGGACGCGGAGGGGGCGCAGAGTAATAATTAAACCTCTGCGTAATCTCTGCGTCCTCTGCGTCTCTGCGGTGAACTGACTTTTAATTCAAACAACTTATGCCTTGCCAGGTCTCTGCGCTTTGTGAGATATGACTGGCAGCAAATCACTGGAGGAAAAAGTGCCTAAGAAGATTCTTGCGCTGGTTCTCTTATCACTGGTTCTGCTCGCGCCGTTTTTAGCGGGTGCAAATCAGGCGCGGGCGACTGCGCCTGTCGTGCTTCTTTCAATTGATGGGCTGAAACCTGATTATGTAATCGAAGCCGATAAGCACGGTTTGAAGATTCCGAACCTGCGCCGTTTACTTCTGGAAGGCGCGCACGCTTCGGGCGTTATCCCTGCGTTTCCGACTGTGACTTATCCAAACCACACGACAATGGTCACAGGCGTTTCGCCTGGCAGGCACGGCATCCTTGCCAACACACCATTCGACCCACACGGCAAGAACAGCGATGGCTGGTACTGGTATGCTGAAGACATCAAAGTCCCTACGCTTTGGGATGCGGCTCGCAAAGCGGGACTCGTGACAGCGAGCGTTGACTGGCCCGTAACAGTCGGAGCGAACATCGAATACAACATAGTTCAGTATTGGCGTACTTCGACTCCTGACGATTTGAAAGTGATTCGCGCGCTTTCGACTCCGGGCTTGCTCGCCGAAGCCGAACGCGCGATTGGGCCTTTTGCTGATGGCAACGACTACACTATTGCGGGAGACCGTCGCCGCGCCGCTTTCATCGCATACGTTCTCGAAAAAAAGAAGCCGCGTTTTATGACCTGTTATCTCGGAGGTCTCGATACCGAAGAGCATTCGAGCGGCCCTTACAGTCAAGCGACATTCGCCGCGCTCGAAGAGATAGACAAGCTCGTAGGCCAGATACGAAGCGCGGCTGAAAGAGTCGGCGCGGGGCAAGCCATAATCTGCGTAGTATCTGATCACGGATTTATGCGCACGGACAAAGTGATAAACATCAACGCAGCCCTGCGCGAAGCGGGGTTGATCGAACTCGACGCGAAAGGCAAGGTAAAGGCGTGGCGCGCATTCGCGTGGTATGCGGGCGGGTCTGCTGCCGTGATGCTTGCGGATTCCAAAGACGAAGAGGCTCGCAAGAAAGTCGCGGATGTTTTGAAACGACTGGCAAGCGACAAGGCCAACGGTATCGAACGAGTGCTGGATGAATCGGAGATAAAAAAGACGGGCGGCTTTCCGAACGCTGCTTTCGTAGTCAGCGCAAGCGCGGGCTACAGGCTCGGCAACAGTTTTGAAGGGCCTGTGGTCGCGACAGGCAGGCCGGGCGGAACTCATGGATACCTGCCTGATATGCGAGAGATGGAAGCGTCATTTTTCATCGCGGGGCCGGGTGTGCCAAAGGGTCGCAACCTGGGTCGAATTGATATGCGCGATGTCGCGCCTACGCTTGCAGGTTTGTTGAGAGTCAGCTTGCCGACAGCCGAAGGCCGCGACCTGTTAAAATAAGCCGGGCGATTAAAGAATCAGGGGGAATCAATAATGGATATTTTCTGGGAGGAGCTAACTTCTGGGCTACCTGACATGAGGCAGTTGATGCATGCGATTATTCGGCTGATGGCCGCCACACTGCTTGGCGCTATCGTGGGAATTCAGCGAGAGAAAGCGGGCAAGCCAGCAGGGTTGCGAACGCATATATTAGTCTGCCTCGGCACAGCCGTTTTCATTCTGGCTTGCTCTGGAGTCGGGATGGCTTCTGATGGCTTATCGCGAGTAATTCAGGGCATCGTTACCGGAATCGGTTTTATTGGGGCTGGCTCTATTCTCAAACTGAATGAAGAGCGAGATATACAGGGGCTGACAACAGCGGCGGGTGTTTGGATGACAGCAGCTATAGGCGTGGCGGTCGGATTGGGCAGCCTGGGCGTAGCGTTGTTGAGCACTTTTTTTACTTTGATAATCCTCGCGCTCGCGGGACCGCTTGAAGCGAGGACTGAAAAAAAGAGAGCAGAAAAACTTGCGGAACAGGAAAAATATTAGTTTGGAGTAACGGTGTTTACTATTTCACCCGACGCCTTCGAGGAAGCGCGAGTCAAAGGCTTCGGGCAATAATTCTTTGATCTCGAACTTGCGGACATCGCCGTCGAGGTTTGCCATTATCACATCGGTCTCTTCGCTTGCGAACTCCCAGATCATCTGGCGACAACAACCGCACGGGGGCGTGAGGTTTTCGTGGTCTGTGATTACAGCTACCTTCAAAATCCCTTCCGCGCCTTCGCTCACGGCTTTGAATATCGCCACGCGTTCGGCGCACATCGAAAGTCCGTAAGCGGAATTTTCTATATTGCATCCCGTGTATACGCGCCCGTCCGTCGTAAGCAGCGCCGCCCCCACCTCGAAATGCGAATAAGGCGCATGTGCGGCGAGGCGGGCTTTCTTTGCCCGCTCGATCAATTCATCATCACTCATCGTACTTCTCTTCGCCATCTTTTACTCCAATCACATCATCCGCAAATGGTCTTTATCTTTCCAGTGACCAGATCAATACCCACATCGTTGTGGCCGCCCTCTGGAATGATTATATCAGCATAGCGTTTCGATGGCTCGACAAACTGCAGGTGCATGGGCCTGACGGTCGTTGTGTATTGCGAGATGATTGATTCGACGCTCCTTGCTCGCTCGTGAACGTCGCGGTCTAATCTTCTGATGAAACGGATGTCGGCATCTGCGTCAACGAATATCTTCAGATCCATCAACTGGCGCATCTGCGCATCAACGAATACGAGAATGCCTTCGACGATTATGACAGGGCGTGCTTCTACGTGAAAGGTTTCGGCTTTGCGCGAATGCGTAGCGTAATCGTAGATGGGTTGCTCTATGCTTTCACCCGCGCGCAGGGCTTCGATGTGATTCATCAGCAGATCATTGTCTAATGCGTTGGGGTGATCGAAGTTGACGTTGTGGCGCAATTCTATAGGCATATCGCCGAGGTTGCGATAGTAAGCGTCCTGCTGAAGATAAACAACATTATCAGCGCCGACCGATGCGATTATCTTCTGTGCGACGGTCGTCTTGCCGGAACCTGTGCCGCCACTTATGCCGATTATCATAGCGGCTATTTTAATGGATGATGGCGGAAGGATGAATAGAGAAATTTCAATTTCAATTCTGAACGGTGATTCATCCCTCGTCCGCCACAAGTCGCGGCACGACGCGCAGAATCAATTCGCCGAGTTGGCGGCCTGCGCGAGCGCCTACGTCCATCACTTCCTGGTGATTGATCTCGTTGCGAGTAAGCCCGGCTGCAACATTCGTGATGCAGGAGATGGCTAACACCTTCATGCCGCAGTGGCGAGCGACCGTCACTTCTGCGACGGTAGACATCCCTAAGGCGTCGCCTCCGAGCTTCGCGTACATTCGCACTTCGGCGGGCGTTTCGTAAGAGGGGCCGCGCAAACCGAGATAAACGCCTTCCGAAAGATCGAGGCTCATCTCGCGCGCGACCGTCTTAGCGATTTCAATGTAGGCAGGCGTGTAGACCGCCGTCATGTCGGGAAAGCGCGGGCCGAAGCGGTTGTCGTTCGGCCCACGTAGCGGATTGTCTCCCATCATGTTTATATGGTCTGTGATGAGCATTAGCGACCCCGGCGACAGGTGCGGCGCTGTGCCGCCCGCTGCGTTCGTCAGCACAATAGTCTTTATGCCCATCAGCGAGAACACGCGCACGGGGAGAGTGGTCTCTTCCATCGTGTAGCCTTCGTAGAAATGAAACCGTCCTTTCATCACGGCCACATCCACGCCGCTCAACGAGCCGAGGATCAATTTGCCCGCGTGGCCTTCGACGGTCGAGCGAACAAAGTGAGGTATCTCATCATAAGGAATCTCGACCGCATCCGTGATCGCGTCAGCCACGCCGCCCAATCCCGACCCAAGCACAATTGCCGCGCGAGGCGTGCGCCCTGCGGCCTTCACGCTGATGTAGCGCGCCGCTTCTGCTGCTCTTTCATAAAGTGGTATCGTCATAGCCGAATCAGAGGTCTATCACCTGTTCTCTTTTACATATGGTATGCCAATCGCGCGCGGAGGTATCGCGCGACCGATGAAGCCAGCCAGCACAACAAGCGTCAGCACATACGGGATGATCTGAATGAACTGCACAGGAATGTCCACCACGCCTTGCATTCGAATCGAAATCGCATCGGCAAGTCCAAACAATAAACACGCGAGGAACGCGCCGACCGGATGCCATTTGCCGAATATCAAAGCCGCAAGCGCGATGAACCCGCGACCGGCAGTCATATTGCGCGTGAACAGCGAGTTCTGTCCGATTGAAAGATAAGCGCCGCCTATGCCTGCAAGCAACCCGCTCAACATCACTCCTGCATAGCGCATCCGAGCTACGCTTACGCCCGCCGTATCGGCAGCTTCGGGGTTTTCGCCCACAGCGCGCAAGCGCAGCCCGAACCGTGTGCGAAATAAAACATAATAACTGATCGGCACAGCAGCCAGCGCAATGTAAACAATCGGCTTGTGGCCCGAAAGCAACTGGCTCAAGACAGGAATGCTTTCAATCCCGGGGATGTTCCAATCGGGCAGCGTCTGCTCGCGGGGCAGTTGCGGAGTCGAGCCGGTTGATTCAAACAGCGCGCCCGACACCAGAGCAGGCACGCCGAGAAACAAAATATTGATTGCAGTGCCGACGACGACTTGATCTGCCTTGAACTGGATTGACGCGACCGCATGGATGAGCGCGACCATCACCCCCGCGACCGCCGCCGCCATCAATCCGATCCATGGATTTTGCGTGAAGACGGTCACCGCCGCCGCCGTAAAGGCTCCGGCCAGCATTATACCTTCGAGCGCGATATTGATTACGCCGCTGCGCTCTGAATACATCCCGCCGAGCGCGGCCAGTATCAGCGGCGTCGAAAGCCTTATCATCGAAGCCAGCAACGATAGATTGATGATGTTTCTAAGCATGATTTCACACGGCACCGCGCAATATATGCGCTCAATAGCATCACAGATTTTAGCTGCCTCTTAGCTCCGTAGGAGCGACCTGTCTATAGTAATATTGTTGCTAGATAAACTGTAGCTCCGTAGGAGCGACCTGTTGATCATTCATTTTCTATCCATTTGAAAACATATCTCTCGTCGTGCTCGACATTAAATCTACTGAGCATTTCCATATATTCTTCTTTAAATGATCTCTTGGCGTGATGCGCCTCTTGATTTTCGATATATCTTGCTACCGCGCTCAACTGCAAATGAGAATATGAAAAACCGCCAAAACCTTCCTGCCAACTGAACTTCCCTTTTATCCAGCGCTTTCCGTTTATAAAGTTCGATGAAGATGCTTTGATCTCTCCAACCAAATTTGACAAAGCCATATCAGGTTTCAACCCGATTAAAATATGAATATGATCAGGCATTCCGTTTATAGCTATCAGCTTTTGCTTCTCGCCTTCTATAGATCCCAGCAATATATTTGTTTAGTTCTTCTTTGAAAGCTTTTGCAATCAGGCATTGTCTCGCGCTCACGGCAAAAACCATCTGTATATAAATCTGGGTGTACGTATTAGCCATCCAAAAACAGGTCGCTCCTACGGAGCTACGGTTTATGTTTCGTCATCGTTACTATAGACAGGTCGCTCCTATGGAGCTAACAACAACGCTAAATGCTGACCACCCGTTGAACACCGAGCACTAACCACTGATCTCTAACCACGGTTTACACTCTTCCTCGAATCAGCCGCTTTGCGCCGCCGCGAAATATCGCTTCGCAGGCGACGAAGAGAATGACTATGGCTTGCAAGATCACCGTCCAGTCTTTTGAAACCTTGTCGGTGAAAATGTCTATGAACAGTTTTGAACGGTCGAGCGCGCCAAACAGTATCGCCGCAAACAACACGCCCACAGGATGATTGCGACCTAGAAGCGCGACGGCTATTCCGGCGAAGCCATACCCCGCCGAAAATCCATCGTAATAACGATAACGGTATCCGAGCACTTCGTTGATGCCGACCATCCCCGCAAGCATTCCCGAAAGCACCATCGCTAACACGACGTTGCGCGAGATTGAAATGCCTCCGTACTCTGCCGCCGATGGGCTGATGCCGACTGCTCGTAGCTCGTAGCCCCATTTCGTCTTCCACAAAAAAACGTAAACCAGTCCGCACGCCACAACCGCCAACAAGAACGCCAGGTTCAAAGGCACATGCGCGGGAAAGTTTATTCCGAACGGCGCAAGCAAGTCATGTAGTCGCGGAATGTGCGGCCCTACGAGCACGCCGTTTTGCACTTCGGCTATCGGCAGGGTCTCTAAGATCGGATCGCCCTGCTTGCGATAGTGATATTGAGTCAGGTAACTCACAATCGCCACCGCGATGAAGTTCATCATAATCGTGGTGATGACTTCGTGCGCGCCGAACTTTGCTTTCAGCACGCCGGGGATTCCTGCCCACGCGCCGCCGACGATAATGGCAGCAAGCGCCGCAAGGATTACAACTATCCATGCAGGCCAGCCGGGCAGCATCAATCCCACCCAGGCAGTTGCGAAGGCTGCTACGATGAGTTGCCCTTCCGCCCCGATGTTGAGCAGCCCGCATTTGAATGCGACCGCGACGGCAAGCCCCGTGAATATCAACGGCGTCGCGTAAAAGAGCGTGTAGCTGAAGCCGTCAACCGAGCCGAATGCGCTCGAAAAGAAAAGCTCATAGACGAGCATCGGGCTGTCGCCGACCATCCATACGATTATGCCGCCGACCAGGAAAGCCGCGACGACGGCGATCAGCGAATACATCAATTCTGTGAGAAGGCTCTTCATAAATTTTATTGGTGGTCGGGAGTTGGGGATTGAGGGTCAGCGGAGGCGCGACCTTGCCCGGCCTTTGATTGTGCACCCGTCATCATCAACCCGATCTCTTCTTCGCTTACGGTGCGCGGGTCAACCTCTCCCACGATGCGCCCATCGTAGATGACTATTACGCGGTCGCTCAGGCTCAACACCTCGTCCAGTTCAGCCGATACGAGAAGGACGGCTGCGCCCGCATCGCGCAATTCGATCAGCTTGCGATGAATGAATTCTGTCGCTCCGATGTCAACGCCGCGCGTCGGCTGCGAAACCAGAATCAGTCGAGGCTTGATGTCGAACTCGCGCGCGACTATAAGCTTCTGCTGGTTGCCGCCCGACAGCGCGCGCGCGGGCAGAGCGATGTTCGGCGGCCTCACGTCGTATTCTTTCACAAGACGCTCGGCGCGCTCTTCGATCACTTTCGTATTCAACAGCACAGCGCCAGAGATGGGCGGGTCGCGGTGAACGCCCAGTATCGAATTGCCCGCAAGGTCGAACGATAATAGCAGCCCTCTGCGATGACGGTCTTCGGGGATGTGCGCGATGCCGCGTCGTTTGCGCTCGTGCGGGTCGAGATTGTTGATTGATTGCCCTTCCAGCAGCACAGAGCCACTGCTTGCTTTGCGCAGGCCCGCGATTATTTCTATCAACTCAGTCTGACCGTTGCCCTCGACTCCTGCGATTCCGAGCGTCTCTCCGCCGCGCACCTCAAATGAAATATCTTCGAGCGCGGAACTTCCTTTCTCGTCTTCAAGGCCGAGGCCTTGAACCTCCAGCACAGCGCCGCGCGGTTTGGCCGCGTCTTTCTCGACGCGAAGCAAGACCTCGCGCCCGACCATCAGCCGCGCCAGGCCTTCGGCTGTCGCTTCCTTAGTCGAAAGATTACCGACGACTTCGCCATCGCGCATGACGGTTATGTTGTCCGACAGCGCCAGCACTTCGGCCAGTTTGTGTGTGATGATGATTATGGTCTTTCCCTGATCGCGCAGGCCGCGAAGAATAGCGAACATCTCTGCGACTTCCTGAGGCGTGAGCACCGCTGTCGGCTCGTCGAGTATCAGTATGCGAGCGCCTCTGTAAAGCGTCTTCAATATCTCGACGCGCTGCTGCTGCCCGACTGAGAGATGACTGATTCGCGAATCGGGGTCAATTTTCAATCCGTACTGCTCAGAAATTTCGCGCACTCGCGCGCGAGCTTTTTTGTAATCAATTGCGAGCCCTGCGATGGGTTCTGCGCCGAGGATTATGTTTTCAGTTACGGTGAGCGGCTCGACCAGCATGAAATGCTGATGCACCATGCCGAGTCCTAAGCTGATGGCGTCGCTCGGATTCCTGATGGCGCGCGGCTGGCCGTCAATCAGGATTTCGCCCTCGTCCGGGTTGTAAAAACCGTAGAGGATGTTCATCGCTGTGGATTTGCCCGCGCCGTTTTCGCCTATGATTGCGTGAATGGATTTGTCCGCGACTCTGAGATTGACATTGCGATTGGCAACTACCTCACCGAATCGCTTGGTGACGCCGCGCATCTCGACTGCGTATGTCGTAGCTTCAGTCATAAATTGTTTGATACTGAAAGCGCTCTCCGACAAGAGTAAAAGCCGAAGAGGCAAAGAAGGCGGCGTAATGATAATTGATTAGAGACGAGATGGGAAGTCGGTATTGAGTTTAGAATAACTTCACCGCAGAGGCGTGGAGGATGCAGAGCGCGCAGAGAAGATTCTGCGCCGCCTCTGCGGTGAATATAGGCTGGTCGTTTATTGTTTGATTATTTTTGCTGAGACAACGACGATCAATCCTTTGTCTCCCATCGTAGTCGTTCCTACTATGACTTTCTCGCCGTCTCGCAGCGAGACTGGGGAACGAAAGCCTACATTCTCGTATTGAATCTGTTGCGCTTGACCTCCGGTGAGAAGCGGGATTCGCATATTGAAGGCGAATTGCCCTATGTCTATACTTGAGCCTCCTGCTGCATTGTCTCTTATCATCAAAGGCATCAGATTATACTCGTAGAAGATTGGATTTTCTAACGGCGTGCTCACGCTGAAGAGCTTACTTTGAGCAACACCTTTGTTGCCGACTCCCTGCCCTCCCTGGCTTGCGCGATGCACCGAAGAGGTCATCAATCCATAGCTTTTGTACTTGAGCGTTCCCTGCAACTGCTTCAACACATCATTCAGTTCTGCTGGAAACTCGTCGCCGGAAGATGGAGAGTTAGAAGCAATAAGCACATGGATATGAAACTCCACCTCGGGGCGTATAGGTTGAGGAGTGTCCAATCGCTTGACGGCCTCTTCAATGACCGCGATGTTTTCGGGAAAGTCTCGAACAGTCAATATCCTGAAGTTAGGATCGGGATCTATTCTCGCACCCTTGAAGCCGCTGCCGAGCGCTCGAAGCGCGGAATAGAGTGAGCCGGGGTCGCGGTATTTGACTTCGATTATCTTGGTTTTGAATCCCTTCTCTTCAACATAGTCAGTGCCTCTGGCAGTCGGAGCTAAAGCCGGTTGCGGAGTCGGCGTCTGCTGCTCGTATGTATACTGCGTCGAAGCTCGCGGAGGAGCGGGAGTCGTTGTCTGTTGCCCGAACGCTGATGAGACAAGCGCCAAGGTGAGGGCAATTGCGGCTATCGTTTTTGATTTCACTAAAAACATATAATCTCCTAATCGGTTTCAATCGTTGGATTCGAGAGTTGCGAATCGGACTCTTTAGGCGAAAACCAGATTATCCGAATGTTCGGGTCGCCGGTTTGAATCTCTATCCGCGTCATCTCTTCTGTTTTGGTTGGCACATCTGCGGCCTTTCGCGCGACCGTACTATCGGTTTCAGGTATGATCACACGGTCGAACTTTGGCCTCTCGCCGGGTCTGCTTCTGCCATATTCCTTGCCCGAATATCTTTTCACAGGATGAGGCTGGGCGACAGAACCGGCTCTGAGAGCCTGTTTCAAGCCTTCCGGCGTTGACACGTCTTCGGGCGCGACAATTTCACTTGCGAGCTTGTCATCATTCGAGACCGCGCTTGATCTTCCCCAATAAATGTAAAGCGCAAACGCGGCAAAGATAATCAACATCGCGGCCACGACTGCAAATGCTCGACGGGGCATCAAGGGCCGGGCAAAAAATCCAAAGAACGAGGGTCGCTCTCTCGCCTCATCAATCCCTCGCATCACGCCGCGCTTCATATCGTTAAGCATCGCCTCATCGAAATCAGGCAGCGTGTTCGAGCGCAGCCATGACTGGCTGGCTTCGTACTCGGCGACGAGCGTGCTGCAACTCTCGCACGTCTGCAAATGCGCGAGCACTCGGCCTGCTTCATCGCTTTCAAGATCACATTCGACGTAAAGCGGTATCAGTTTTTCAATGCGCCTGCAATTCATCTTGCTACCCTCTTCGCTTCTGCTTCAGCACGCGGTCGCGATAGAGTTTTATCTTCGCGCGAGCCGAAGCCACCTGTGAGCGCACAGTAACAGGGCTTGAACCCAGTATGCGCGCGACTTCTTCTGTCGTCAGTCCTTCCAAATCTCTCAACACGAGCGCCGCCCGCTCTTTCTTCGAGAGCGTGTTCAAGGCTTCCATCACCAGTGCCCGCTCCTGCGATTTGATAGCTGCTGCCTCGACGTTTTCGCTGCTCGCCATCGAGTCGAGGTTTCCCATATCTCGTTCAGCTTCGAATGAATCGAGATGATGGTAACGGCTGCGCTTTCGCATGTGATCGCGGCAAACATTGATCGCGATTCGATAGAGCCAGCCTGCAAAATCCTGATCGAGCTTGAAGCTGTCGAGGTACTTATATGCTCTGAGGAAAACTTCCTGCGCTGCGTCTCGCGCGTCCTCTTCGTTGCCGAGCATCCGCCATGCGGTTGAAATAACTTTGCGCTGGCAGGAGATGACTAATTGCTCGAATGCTGCCGTATCGCCCGCTTTTGCTCGCTCAATGAGCGAAGCCAGAGGCGAGTTATCTCTCTCCGACGCAGCTTCTCCCAGTCCAAGGCCGTTTGTCATCAAAGCTATTTCAGCAACCTCGCCCGACATCATCTATCTTCCTCACCCCTCTGCTATTAACTACTCGACCTGAGCAGAAAGTGTTGAAAAGTTTTTTTGATATGGAAATCCTCGCATCGTTAAACGCGATGTCGGCGACCGGGTTCTTTATTAATCTATCGGTATAAAGAGTAGGGTTATATGCAGAATAGGCCGCGTAGCGGCCCTATGAGTTTAGCCCGGTCTTTCAAGGCCGGGAACACTTTAATCGAGATCCTTTTTCGTCGCGTGAGCGACGATTGAATTTAACCGCGCTCTTCAACCGTCGCTCACGCGACGCGAATTACACATACTGTCTGCTTACCGTGCCTTAAAAGACACGGCTAAAATCAACAAGCCGCTACGCGGCAACAGAACCAATCGAACTGAGATTTATGCAGACACTTTATTTAAAGTACTCGCGCTCGATGGCGTCAATCTTTTCGACGCGGCGACGATGGCGGTCTTCTGTAAGCTCGGTTGAAAGCCACGCGCGCACTATCTCGCGCATGCGCTCTGTTGAGATCATCTTGCCACCGAGCGTGAGCACGTTCGCGCCATTATGCTCGCGGCTGTTGCGGGCCGTAGCAGTGTCGTAGCACATGGCCGCGCGCACGCCCGGCACTTTGTTGGCGGCCATGCAGGAGCCTATGCCTGCGCCGTCAATGACTATGCCGAGGTCGCAGATGCCGCGCGCGACTGCGCGAGCAACTGCGTGCGCGTAGTCCGGGTAATCTACAGCTTCCGTCGAATGCGTGCCGAAATCTTGAAAGTCATGGCCTAAGTCTGCGAGCACGCGCTTGATCTCTTCTTTCATTTCAAATCCGCCGTGATCTGCGCCCAACGCAATACGCTTCGGGCGCGCGGCTGAACGGCGGCGCACGCGTTCTAGCTGCAGGCCGCGCTCGCGCACCAGATCGGCGGCGAGCGGAGTAAGTATCGCGCCTTCATCAATCCGCAGCGTATCGCCCTCACTTGCAGAGCGAAGCTCCTGCTCTGTGATTACCTGCTTGCCTCTTTCATCAATCACGCTCATAGATTTTGGATTTTAGATTATATGGCGCAAGAGTCGCTTACGCGAGCGCGAATTTGAATTGTCGAACAATAGTGCGCATGCGATAAGCAATCCAAAATCCAAAATCTAAAATCTAAAATCGCTTGGCATTGACAGACGTGCGCGCGCTTTCGTATATTGCACGCTCACCCCATCAATTTAATCGTCAGGAGAGACCGATGAGCGCGCAGGAAAGCCCTTCTTTCATAAATGACCCGAACCTCAGAGTTTTAATCAGCACCGAACAATTGCAAACGCGCGTGCGCGAGTTGGGACAGCAGATAACGCGCGATTACGCAGGCAAAAATCTCCACATGCTGGGAGTGTTGAAAGGCGCGTGCGTCTTTTTGTCTGACTTGATGCGCGCGATTGATTTGCCGATGTCGCTCGACTTCATAGGCATTTCAAGCTACGGCGCTTCTACGAAATCGAGCGGCGAAGTTCGCATAACCAAAGACCTCGACGTGAGCCTGGCGGGAAAAGATGTGCTTGTGGTCGAAGACATCATTGATACAGGGCTGACGTTGAATTATATGGTCAACATATTCAAGTCGCGCGAAGTGAACTCGCTTCAAATCGCCGCGCTGCTCGATAAGCCCGACCGCCATCAGATAGAGGTTGACGCCCAATACATAGGCTTCACCATCCCGAATCATTTCGTCGTAGGTTATGGCCTTGACGTTGGCGAGTTGTACCGCAACCTCCCATTTATAGCGGTGCCGGAAAATCCCGAAAGCCTTGTGATGAAGAAGTGATTTCTTCGCAGTTACCAGCCGCTTGCGAACAGGTTTCGAGCGGCTTTTGCTCCGCATCGCTGATATGTGTTGTAAGCTTCGGCGGCGCGCTCGCGCACGACTTCGCCGCTGCTTTCTGGAACCCACGCATCAATCGCGGCCTTCAGGACGTAAGCTTCCGGAGCCATCAATCCCGTAGTCCAGAGAAGCGGATTCGCTCCGGTCGCGCGCAACGGTTCGTAAAAATAATTTCGGCTCATGCAACAGAGGATGACCGCATCGCGACGCCTGTTATCCTTGCTTGTCGGATATGCATCCAGCGTGAAATCCATCAGCCCGTTGTGGCCTACGAATGCAATCAGGTCTGCGCCGCCTCCCGCCTTCAAAGCAAGGCCGTCCGGGCTTATTGTTTCGCTCGCGCCGCCCGACGCGTATTCCAGAAAATCAACGATGCTTTGCTTTATCTCCATCCCGCGATAGGCATCAGCCACGATGTAGACATCTTCACTGGCTCGCTTGAAAATACACCTTTCAAGTATGCCCGGCCTTGGGTTGCTTGAATGCGCGAGCAGCTTCCAATACCTGCTTTTAATGAAAAAAGTTTTCACGCCGTATCGAGCGCCCCAATATAGATTGTTTTGCGGGTCGTCTCCGTTTCCGATCTTCGCGGGCACAGGAACAATGCCCTGATGCTCGTTATCGCACAGCGCAACCAGCACGTGAATCACCCGTCTCGTATTCTTTCCGGCAATCTGTTTTTGCTGTTCAGTCGCCCGATTTGCGTTGACAGTGGTAATAGCGTTACTGCTACAGCCTGCCAGCGCAGCCAATACGGCCAGCGAGATGAAGATTCTTGCGGTGTGTTTCAAAGCTGCATTCTCCCATCGCAGGGTATTGCGCCTGTTTGTATGGTTAGACACCTGATCACGGCGAATGTTCCTGAGCTTCAAATTTCCGGCGCTTGAATTTGTGATACTTGAAAAAGTGTCACAATGCCGATGATTATTATTTTCCCCTACCTGTAAGCTCAGAGCGGTCTGCGATTGGGGGCGACTAGACAATGAAAATTTATGTAGGGGCGACGCTGCTGTGGTCGCCCCTACAACTCGCATTCATTTGCAAACAGCTATAAGAAATTCTCAATCGCGCCGGGAAGAGGAGTGTCCTGATGAAATCTGCAGCTTTAATTCTTCTTATCGCGCTCACCTTAATTTCTACCGCGAAACTTTTCGCGCAGGAAAAAAATTCAAAGAGCGCCGATGTTTTCGATAAAGTAGAGATGCTTTCCATTCGCGGAGATAAAGCGGATAAAGTCTCGGTTCGCCTTCGGCTGGAAGCAGATTCTCTTATTCTGGAATCTCGCAAGACGGGTACGGTTCTCAAAAACTTCAAATACTCTGACATTAAGAGCGCGGAATATTCTTACTCAAAACATCCTCGATGGAAGGCCGGAGTCGGAACCGCCGCAGGCTCTCTGCTTGCCGGGCCTTTATTTATACTCGCTTTGCCGGTTGCCATACCGCTGGCTTTTTCAAAGTCCAAGAAGCACTGGCTCACCATCAAAGGAGAGCAAGACTACGTTGTGCTGAAGCTCGATAAAAACAATCGAAAAGTGATTCTCCCGGCCTTCGAAGTTCGCTCGCACATAAAAGTAGAAGCATTAGGCGAAAGCAAGTAACACGGCAGAGCCGACACTGTTTGATCTACTTTGCATGGCAAACCTGACAGAGCGCAGCGCCCCACGTGAAGCCCGCGCCGAATGCCAGAATCAGTGCGTATGAATCAGGCGAAAATCGTCCTTCGCGCACGGCTTGCCACAATGCCAGAAAAGCAGACGCGCCGCTCGTGTTGCCAAAGCGGTCTACGTTCGTGACGATCTTCTCATCACTGATTCCAAGTTTTTTGCCGAGTGCGTGAATCAGATTCAGATTAGCCTGATGCGGAATCACTACGCTGACCTGTTCAAACGAAACACGGTTTCGCTCAAGGATGCGAGCGGCGGCCTCCGCGAGTTTTCTGACAGCTTGCAAGATCACGCTGCGTCCCTGCATCGCGCCGTAGTGCAATCCCGATGCGATCTGCTCTGCACAAATCCAGCGCGCGCCGTTCGCAGTACCCGGAGCGCGCACTATCAAATCCTCTGCGAATCTGCCGTCGGTCTCGATCAACACGTCATCCAGCCTGACAGAGTAATCGCGCGCTTCACCCATTGCGCCCGGTGTGTCGCTCATCACGAATGCGCCCGCGCCGTCGCCGAACAACATGCTCAACTCCGCGCTCTCAGGCTTGAGGTTCAAGCCTTTCGATTGAGCCTCTGCTCCGAAACACGCGACTGTCTTTGCCGCGCTCGACTGGATAAGCCCGCGCGCCAGTTGCAAGCTGTAGAGTACACCCGCGCAACCGACGCGCAGATCAACCGCAGGCACGCTCGCGCATCCTTCGAGCTTTCGTTGAACGAGCGGCGCAATGCCCGGCACCTGATAATCGGGCGACAGCGTGCAGCCAATCAGATAATCAATATCCGCAGCCGCCTTTCGCGCATCGCTTAACGCCTCGCGCACTGCCGCCGCCGCCAGATCGGATGTTGATTGATGCGCTTCAACCCAGCGACGCTCTCGTATGCCGGAATTTTCTTCTATGAATTCGGGCGCAACTCCGAGCAGCGACGAAAGCTCTGCATTCGTCACTACTCGCGCGGGCAGTGCGGCTCCGCAGCCTGTGATGTAGCAACTCACTGGGCAGCCCTCGCTCGCGCGATGAACTCTTCGACCTTTGCTATCGTGTCAAAGTTTTCAGGGCGCAGGTCAGCATCATTGATTTTTATCTCGCACTCGCTTTCGAGCAGCGATACGAAATCAACCAGTGAAAACGAATCGAGCAAGCCTGACAGAAACAGCGAAGAGTTGCGGTCGGGCATCTCTGTGCGCGCTTCTCCGGCTGCCTGATTTAGGAATGACATTACACCTTCCGGCAACATAGAACCTCCTGAATGCGGAGTCAGGTATCGGGGGCCAGGGGCCAGGCACACGCGCCGACGACGAGCTTTCCCAATGCGCGGTGCAGCCCCATGTTCATTCCCGTTTATTCGACCCCCGGCCCCTGATACCTGTCTCCTTTTGTTTGTACTCTTCATAGGCGTTGATCATCGCGTCGTAGATGAGCGTGCCTACAATCTCTGCGCCCTGTGCGGTGGGATGCGTGAAATCGCCGCCCATCAGTTTTGGCCGCGCTTCGTACCATCGCGCTACTGTGCCGTTGCCGCCCATGGCTGTGAACGTGTCAAAGAATGCGCAGCCCGTCTCGGCTGCGATGCGTCGTTGATAGCTCACAAGTTTCGGAATCATCGGGCGCGTGATTATCGAGCCGCCCGCACCTCGCGCTCCTCTGTCCATCGGCCCCGCGAGCATTATCGAAACATCGGGCAAGGCTGCGCGGATGCGGCGAATGGCTTCTTTCGTGTCCTGCTCATACTGATCCATCGGCAAGCGTTCAAACTGGCTTTCGTTCGCGCCGTAACCGATGATGACGAGAGATGGATTGCGATGGCGCAATTGCTCTGCCCAGTGATCGGCGTCCAGATAATGCGCGAGCAGACCTATGAATGCGCCGTTCACTCCAAGCGAATCGTACTGGACGCCGCTCCCCTTTCGGCAAAGCGCAACGCCGAACAACTGAACTTCTCCGTTGCCGACGGTCTTGATCGTGAGCTTATGCGCGCCATCTTCAACCGTGACGCGATGAAAACCTGAACGCACTTCTTCGCTTGCAGTAGCCACTCGCCCGAACGATTGGCCGTCAACTTCCAACTCGAAATCACCGCCGCCGGGTCGAGCGAGATAGTAAACATCGAAAGCCGATACGCTGCGGCCCACATCTCCATCAACGGCTGTGCCTAAAGTAGAAGTCACACCGGATGCTTCGGTAGTAAAACTCACGCCGCCCAATCCGTAGTAATGCTCGCCGCGCGAGATGAACATCGGATCGCTCGACCAGCCGCGACTCGCTTCCTGCGTAACCCCCGCGTGCCCGTACCAGCCCCACGGCTTGTCTATCAGAATGAATCCATGCCCGGCGTCTCCGAACTTGAGTTGCAGGCGACGGCGAACAGTCGAGGTGATGCCGTCATTCGTAATAGGCGAATCGCCGTAATGACAGATGCGCGTTTGCTCACCTTCGGTTTCGGTCTTCAACAACGCGGCAAAAAAGCTGTCGAGCGCGTGGCCCGACGGGTCTTCGATTTCTCCGGGCGTGATTTGCTGAATCGTGCCGGTTGGTTTCGGGTCGGAGATGTCGGCCATGCGCAGGCTGTCAGCTTGCTCCACATCATCTAAAGCTTCGCTCGCGCGAACGTGTAAGAGATTGATTAGAGTCGAGGGCACGAGCACTTGATAACGATTGAGTGAAGGAATCCCGTAAGGCAGCGCCGCGAGCGCGACGAAGATCATCAGCGCGCGAGCCGTCTTGTTGAACAGAACGTGATTTCGCAATCTTAAGATCAGATCATCGGAGATATGCGGGACTGATACTCTCATTTTGACGCGACTGCTCATTGCGGTGTTTTCCTTTTAGAAGCGCGAATAGATGAATGGAACGACATCGCTGCTCGCGACGAAGTAAAGCCCAATTGCAAGCGCGAACAATACGCACGCCTGTGCAAGCGCGGGCAGTCGGATGAATCCTTTTTGTAAAGACTGCCAACTGCGGTCAGGCAAGAAGTGCGCGACGAAGCCAAGCGCGATAATCAAGGCAACGGGAGCGGCCAGATTCGCTGTGTCCATATGGAATGCTGTCAACTGTCTGAGCAGAGCAAGAGCGCGTTCAAGGGTTTCTGCGCGAAAGAAGACCCAGGCTAAACAGACGAATTGAAATGTAATGAATATACCAACTGCGCGTGACCAGCCATTATTGCGTTTCGCAAACCCGAATCGTTTCCGCCCTTTTGCAAAAGCGCGAACAGCGACAAGCCCTGTCCCATGCAGCAATCCCCACAGCACAAAAGTCCACGTAGGCCCGTGCCAGAGACCTCCGACCAGCATCGTCACGATAAGTCCGCAATAAAGCACAGCCGTATTTCGCGCTCGCTTGCCGACGAAAGCGAAAAAGACGTAATCGCGCAGCCAGGTCGAAAGCGAGATGTGCCATCGCCGCCAGAAATCAGGCAAATCCACTGCCACGTATGGCGCATCGAAATTCGCGGGCAGGCGAAAGCCAAACAGCATCGCTGAACCAATGGCTATGTCGCTGTAACCGGAAAAATCCGCGTAGATTTCCAGCGCATAACCGTAGATGGCCGCGAGAACTTCGAGCGACGAGAAGCGTTCAGGGAAATCAAAGACTCGATCAACGAGATTCGCGCTCAGGTAATCAGCAATCGCGAATTTCTTGATCAATCCTACGGCAATCAGAAACAGCGCCTGCCCGCCCATGTCTGGGCTGAGCGTGATCGGATTTCTTAGTTGCGGGAGCAGTTGGCGCGCTCTCAGTATCGGGCCTGCGACAATCGTCGGAAAGAACGAGACGAATGCCAGATAATCCGCGTAGTTCTCTGCCGGTTCAACGTCTTTGCGATAAACGTCAATCACGTAAGCAACCGATTGAAAGATGAAAAACGAAATGCCGAGGGGCGCGATCAGGTTGAAATGTGCGGGTGAAATCGAAATGCCGAACGACGAAGCCGCGCTTGCGACTGATTCGATGAAAAAGTTTGCGTACTTGAAGACGCACAGCGCGCCTATGTCTATAACGAGCGAAGCCGTTAGCAGCAGCTTGCGCCTTCGCTTCGTTTCAGAACGAGCCATCAATCGTGTGATCGAATAATCAATCGCCGATACGGCGACGAGCAACAACAGAGCGCGACCTGCACCTTGCCAGTAGATGAAGCAACTGGCAACGGCCAAAAATATGATTCGCCAGCCAGCACGCCGCGCGATCATCCAGTAGACGAAGAAAGCCGCGATCAAGAAAACGAAATATATGCCGTTAGTGAAAAGCATTTTTGTTCGACTTCTCCCATCCACGCATCAATTCTGTGTAGAGCCAGCTTGCGACTAAACGGTATCCCGCTGCCGTAAGATGCACGCGGTCTCGTTGAGCGAGCGGCTCTCGCAAAGTCGCCCATCGCTCGATTGAGCCTGCGCCGCCCATCGCCTGAAACAGATCAAAGAAAGCTGCGCCCGATTCAAAAGCCGCTCGTCGTTGCGCTTTGACAAGCGCGGGCATACGGCTGACAGTCTGCCATCTTCGCCCGACTCGAACCGCGCGATCAGGCGGACTGACAACGAGCAGCGAAGCGCGAGGCACGGCTTCATGAAACTGATTCAGAAAGGTCAAAAAGCTCTGACCGTATTCGGTTAGATCAAGATCATCGTCGCTTACTTCGTTCGAGCCGTAAGCGATTATTATTAAGTTCGGGGCGCGGCGCTCGATATTGCTTGCGAGCAGTCGCCAGTCCCACGAAAGCAACCGACCGGCTCGCGCGCCGTTTATGCCGAGCGCGTCATAAACAATTCCGGCAGTCTCTCGTTCAACGACTATGCCGAGCGCACGCACTAAGCCTTTCGCCACCGTGCGAAGTTCGATTGAATGCAAAGCGTCGGTCTCGGCTTCGATTTTGATGTAAGCAGGCTCGCCTCTTTTCGACGCAAGCGACACGTTGCGCTTGTAGGCGACTCCATCCAGAAATATGTCAATCGCGCCGCCGCCGGGTTGTTTGAGTAGATAAACATCAACGCTGCGACACGTCGCGCTCAGGCTGATCCATTCGCCCGCGCCCGTCGCAGTGAAGCTGACCCCGGCCAGACCGAACCTTCCATCTTCCGCAAGCGATGCCTGATTGAGTCCGTCCGAGCGCCAGCCGCTGCTTGCGTCGAGCGTCACAACGCGCGGCTTATACCAAGACCAGGGGCGGCCCGCAAACACGAAGCCAGCGCCTGCGTCACCGAAGAAGCTTTGAAGATCTTGCCTGAGCGCGCCTGTCAGCAGGTCAGCCGCAACGTGCGAATCTCCGTAGTGAAGGATGCGCGTGATGGCTTCGCCCTTATTTGTGCGGGAGAGCGATTCGTAAAAGCCAAGCATCGCTTTACCACCTGGGTCTTCGATTGGCTGACGAATTGTCCGCGCGCTCGCGCACTGGTCAGCCGATATGGCGACAAACATCAGCCACGCGCTTGCGATTGAAATGATGAGGCTGCGATTTCGGAAAGTAATCATCGCGCTGATATTGCATCAGGCGCGAAATCCGCGTTACGCGGCGGCCAACAGCCGTTCGAGGGGCGCTCACGCCGAAACGTTGTGGCTTGCCCAGGCATTGCGACTGTGGATAACCACATTGACCAACCGCACGAGTAGTCATAGCATCAAAAGGCCCTGAGTTAATGACCAATATGAAACGCACACTGATTATCATTTCTCTCGCCTTATTTTTCGGGACCGGATATGGCAAAAGCTCTGCTAAAAACTTGCCCCCCGTAATGTCATTTGCCAACCAGACCGCGAACAGCAATCCTCCGGCAGATACTGCGAAGCCTGTCGCATCGAAGCCTTTAAAGTTGACGCCGCATCGCATCTCGCTTGGCAAGCGTAAGACGTTCAATCTCTACCTGCCGAAGGAGTTTGAAATAACGGTCGCCGCGCAAGGATTGAGGCGCGTGCGATTCATGGCCGAAAGCCCTGACAAAAGAATCTTCGTCACGGATATGTACAACCGCACGGACAATAGCAGAGGCGCTGTCTACATACTCGACGGCTTCGATGAGAAGACCGGAAAATTTGCGAGCGTCACGCCTTACCTTACCAACCTGCGCAATCCGAACAGCATCGCGTTTTATACGGACAAGAGCAAAAATCACTGGTTCTATCTCGCGCTCACAGACCGGCTCGTGCGCTACAAATACACGGCGGGCGAAAGCGCGCCCGCTTCGCAGCCCGAAGCGCTCGCGACGTTCCCGGACTACGGACTCAATTACAAATACGGCGGGTGGCATCTGACGCGCACTGTCGTCATCGGCAGCAACGATAAGCTCTACGTCGCGGTCGGGAGCAGTTGCAATGCATGCGAAGAGAAAGAGGAGGTAAGAGCGTCCGTCGTTGAAATGGACCCGGACGGCAAGAACCAGCGCATCTTTGCTCGCGGGCTTCGCAATTCGGTCGGGGTAAAGTGGGCCGACAAGCAGTTGTTCGTCACCAACATGGGAGCCGATCATCTGGGCAATGACAGGCCCGAAGACACTATGTACATAATCGAAGAGAATGCGAATTACGGCTGGCCTTATTGCTACCAGTACAGGTCGCAGGTCTACGCAGACCCGCAGTTTCAAAAGAGCGATAAAAAGATTGATTGCAAAAACGTAAGCGTGGCTTACAACGCTTTCCGCGCTCACAGTTCGCCGCTCGGATTCGAGCGTTTCGATTCAACTGCGACAGACGCGAATCTGAAGAACAGTTTTCTCGTAGCTCTGCACGGCTCGTCAAAGCTCAGCTTGAGGCACGGCTACAGCATTGTGCGCGTGAGAAAAGAAGCAGCGCCGCAAGACTTCGTGAGAGGCTTTTTGCAGGGCGGCAGAATATACGGCAGGCCCGCCGATGTGATGAGAACGGGCGCGGACTCGTTTCTCTTCACGGACGATCACGCGGGCGTGGTCTATTACGTTTTCAAAAAGAAAGAAGCCCGTTGAGTTATGTCTATTCTGATAGCGGAAGACAACGTTGCGCAGCGGCGCTACCTGCGCGAGTTATTGGAGCGCGAGTTCGCCGCGCACCTGCCTGTCATCGAAGCCGAAGACGGCGAAGCGACCGTCGAGCTTGCTCTGGCGCACCGCCCGCGCCTTTGCGTGCTCGACATACAGATGCCGCGATTGTCGGGCGTGAAAGCCGCGCGCACTATCTGGCGCAGCTTTCCTACTGCGCGCATAATTTTCTGGACTCAGTTCCCGCACGAAATCTACATCAACGAAATTCGCAAGATAATTCGCTCGGTCAATCCGCCGCCAGCTTATGGCTTCATTGACAAGAACAATCCCGAATCGCGCTTTCTGCGATTCGTCGCAGCCGTGCTCGAAGACGGCGCGGACATGATTGATCCCGCGTTCAAAGATTCGTTCAAGCGACCGTTGCTTACAGAGTTTGAAGCGGAGGCACTGTATTACCTCGCGCTGGGACTGTCGAACTGGGCAATCGCGCGCAAGTGCAGCCTGAGCCTTCGCGGCGTAGAAAGCCGACTGGCGACTCTTTACGAAAAACTATTTGCATCGTCGCCCGTAGGAACGGCGAACGAAGCTTACGATAAACTCGCGTACAACGTGCGAACGCGCGCGTTCTTTGAAGCGTTGCGGCGCGGCTTGTTGAATAGCGACGAGCTTCAGAAAGCCGCGGGCGAGCTTGACGCCTGGATAGAGCGCGACCGAAACGGTTTCTGAAAGAATGATGCAAAACAGCGTGAGACACTTTCACCGCAGAGGACGCAGAGGGCACGCAGAGGAAAGCTACTCTCTGCGTCGCCCTCGTGCGTCCTCTGCGGTGAAAGTGGTTGTATTAGTCGAAACCTGACATTCATCGTGCGACGCTTATCGCTCATAGTTTTTATCGCGCTGCTTGTATCAATCACATCTTTCTCAGCGGAAAATAATGAATCGCCTGTCTCGACTTCCAATCTCCATCAATGGGGCGCAGTGACTCTGTTTCATGGTCTGCCGTCGAATCACGTGCGCGCCATCGCTCAAGACGGCGAAGGCGTGATGTGGTTTGGAACAGACGGCGGACTCGCCAAATATGACGGTCGTCGCATTCAGAAGATGGTCGTTGATGCTCTGCCCGCAGGCCGAGTGCTTGCGCTCAAACTAGACAGCGATGGCGCTTTGTGGGTTGGAACAGATAGCGGCGCGGCGCGTTTGGTCGCGGGCGAGTTCAAGCCAATTGCCGAGACCGAAGGCAAAGCCGTTACGGCCATCATCCTGCCTGAGCGAGGCCGCGCTGTGATGGTAAGCGAGCAAGGAACTATTTTCGATTGCTCGGCCAAACCGGATGGCTCGCTCACTGTGCAAACAATCGAGCCGCGTGACAGCCCGCTTCTCAACGTTGATCCGAGTGGCCGCGTGCCGCTTCAACTCACCAGTCTCGCGTTGATTGATAACTCGTTGATCGTCGGCACGCACAGTCGCGGGCTGCTTTCAATCGAGCAGCGCGATGTGAAAGAGATCAACAGCCGCCCGCGCGCTTTCTTTGTCGAAGCGATGGAGACGGACGCAAACGGGCGTCTGTGGTTCGGCGCGCAGACTACGAGCGAAGACAGCGGTCTATATGTAAATCGCGACACGCTTCATCCCGAAAAAATCAGCGCGGGGCTTGGCACTGTGACCGCTCTGAAATTCGATGCGCGCGATGACCTGTGGGTCGGAACTGATGGGCAAGGCGCTTTTCGCTATCAAGACTCGCGCAGGCTCGATCATTTCACGTTTGAGAACACGGCGGGCGGATTGCGGTCGAATCGCATCTACTCTGTTTTCGTTGACCGCGAAGGCGTCGCGTGGTTCGGCACTGATCGCGGCGTCTGTCGCTACGACCCGCACGGCCTGCGGACAGAGCGCGTCTCGGATGACGCGGAGAGCAATTTTGTGCGCGTGCTGTTTCAATCGAGCGATGGCGCGGTGTGGTGTGGAACAAATCGAGGCTTGTTCGTGCGTGACAATGCCGGTTGGCAACAGATTGAAAACTTGCGCGGCAAGACAGTTCATTCGATTGCAGAAGACCCGCAGGGGCACTTGCTCGCAGGCACTGCCGCGGGTCTGTTCGTTCAACAAAAAGGAGCAGCGAATGAATTCACGCGAATTGATGGAAGCTCGACGAACGGCGATAACATCCGGGCGATAAAAATCTTTCGAGGCGCGGTTTATGTTGCCAGCTTCGGTCGCGGCGTTGAGCGACTTGACGGAACTAAGCGAACGCTTGTCTGGCCGACTGAACCTGCCGATGCGCGCGAGCGACAGGTGATCAGCTTTCACGCAGAGAAAGACGAACGATTGTGGATTGGTACGACCGAAGCAGGAGTATATATATTCGACGGCCAGCAAGTAACAACTAATCCTGCTCTATCCAGGCTACAGGGCGCGGCTGTGCGAGCGATAGATTCTGCAACGAGCGGCGTGTTGTGGCTGGCAACAGCGCGCGGGCTTTACGCGCTGCGGTCAGGCGAATTGCTTCACATCATCGAAGGCAGCGATGCGCGCAGCGTTGTCGCTGTGCCCGGTTCGCAAAAGATTGCGTGGTGCGCGACGGATGATGCCGGATTGCAGAAGGTTCTGCTAGATGATGCGGACGGCGCGATCACTGCGAGAGTAGATATGGAGCAGGGCTTGCCGTCTCAGAATGCGTTCGCGATTCTCAATGTGCGTTCTCAGACAACTGATGAAACAATCTGGATAGGCACGAATCGAGGCGTTGCGCGATATGAGCCGGGACTGATTGCGCCGCTGCTGTTTGCGACTCGCGTGATGGGCAAACGCATCTTCACGCGCGAAGAAGTGCGCGCAGGTCTGAGCCTGGAATATCCACAGAACAGTATCGCGCTCGATGTTGCCGCAACAAGCAGCCGCACTTTTCCTGAGCAGTTTCAATATTCATTCTCTGTTTTCGATGCGGGCGGAAAGCTTATCAAGCAAAAGCTGTCGCGCGACTCGCAACTGCTATTGGAAAATCTTCGCGCAGGACTTTACCGCATCAAAGCGCGCGCATTCACGAATGATCTGGTGGCGTCTGAACCGCTGATGTTCGAGTTCACAGTTGCCCGCTCGCCCTTTCCATGGACTTCGACTGCGCTCTCGGTTTTGCTGACGCTCGCGCTGGTCGCCGTGTGGTGGGGCTATCGCCAGAACCGCAGGCTTGCTCGAACGAATGATGCGCTCAAAGGCGCGAACCGTCAGCTTGCCGACACTAGGTTGCAGCTTGCGAGCGAGACCGAAGCCGAGCGGCGTCGAATAGCGCGCGACCTGCACGATCAAACGCTCGCAGACCTGAGGCGGTTGTTCTGCTCACAGATCAATTGCCCGCAAACAAAGACAACGGCCACAGGGGCGTAGAACCCATTCAGTTTCGATCAGAGATTGAATCCATCTCGACAGAGATTCGCCGCATCTGCGAAGACCTGAGTCCTTCGGCGCTCGCAAACGTAGGGCTTGCGGCTGCGCTTGAGTGGGCGCTGGCGAATGGGGTGGCGCAGTTGCCTGACGAACAGAAGTTCGATTACGAGTTCGAGTGCGATGAAGGGCTGGAAGAAAAATTGCGGCTTGCGCCCGGAGTGCAGATTCAAATCTATCGCATAGTTCAAGAGACCGTGAGCAACATCTGCCGCCACGCGGGCGCAACCCATGTAAAGTTGGCGGTGATGGTTGAGCCGGATGGCGGCTTGTTGATTCGACTCGAAGACAACGGGCGCGGGTTTGATCCTAAGAGCAAGACCGCAAGAACGAGTCGCGGGCTGACAAACATTCGCTCGCGCGCAAGCCTGATCGAAGCCGACGCGAGTTGGAGCAAACGAGCAGAAGGCGGCATGTTGTTTACGCTGCGCAAGCCTGCAAACAGAATCCAAGTTTGATTAGAGCGGATTTCTATTGAATGTAAGGTAATGCAAGAGGGTTCACCGCAGAGACGCAGAAGAAAACGATGAATGCGGAATGATGAATGATGAACGGAAGAGAAATTCTTTAATTCATCGTTCATCGTTCATACTTCATCATTCTCTTCCGCGTCTCTGCGGTGAACCGTACATCCATTTGCAAACCGCTCTAAATCGCTTAACGTGAGTGATAGGGGCGATGGCGCATGATAGGCCATCGCCGCTACACACGATTGGAGTTCGATCTAAATCTGCGATTTATGCTCGACGGCGAACTTCAGCAGCGAGTGGGTTCCGCGCAGTCCGAGCTTCTGGCAGATGTTGGCCCGGTGATTGTCAACCGTGCGCGAGTGTATGAACAATTGCTCGGCGATCTGTTTGCTCGTTTTGTATTCGGCAATCATTTTGAGCACACGCCGCTCGGTCGGCGTCAACTCTTCCAAGTCGGGCCTGGCGCATGCTTCTATTGAGTAAAAAATTCGACAGTTGCGGGCTGATATAAGATTGACCTGCGGCAGCGGCCCTGATGCTTCCGACGATGTCCGTGACGGCGCTGTCTTTTAAGACGTAGCCTTTCACGCCAAGCTCCATCGCCGCATTGAACATGTCTTCGGCCTTGTGCATGGTCAGGAAGATCACGGCGACCCCGATGCGTTGTTCGCGTATGGCGCGGGCCAGTTCAAACCCGCTCATCTTCGGCATGTGTATGTCGAGAACGGCGACACGGGGCTGAAGCTGTTTAATGCGTTCGAGCGCGATCACACCATCGTCGGCCTCGCCTACGACCTTCAGCCCTGCCTCGGCCTCGATCACCTGTCGTAGCCCTTTGCGAACTATGGGGTGATCGTCGGCGATCAGTATGTGTATGTCATTTTGCGAGCCGTCCATCCGCCGCCTCCAGTTTCAGCGTGATCGTCGTTCCCTGTCCGGGAGCAGAATGTATAACATATTTTGCGCCGAGCATGCGCGCGCGTTCGGCGATTCCCTTCAATCCGAAGCCGCCGCGCTCTGTCCGCGCCGCCTTTTCCGAGCTGAACCCGCGCCCGTTGTCCTGAATGGTGATCTCGACCCGACGCCCGTTTCTCTCGATCTGGATGCGTGCCGAGGAAGCATGAGCATGCTTGACGATGTTATTGAGGCTTTCCTGCACGATACGATAGAGATGGATTTCCGCTTCGGGTGAAAACATCTCATCAATCGAATCGATCACGGAGAAAAACTTGACCTCGGCGGCGTCCTCGATCTTTTTGAGAATGGATTCGATGGCCCGTGTCAGCCCGAGGTCGTCCAACTGGTAAGGTCTGAGGTTGTAAGAAATCTCACGAACCTCGTCAATGGCATGCGAAGCCGTCTCTGAAATATCATCCAACTGCGCTTTGCCATTCTCCGAATTCAGACCGATCAAAGCCGAGTTCTTGATGATGAGCAGGTGCTGGCCGAGGCTGTCGTGCAACTCTGCGGCGATCCTCTGGCGCTCTGCTTCCTGCGTGCTAATTAATTGTTCGGAGAAGGCTTCTTGGGCGCGGCGCGCTTTTTCCAATTGAGCGATGCGGAGCTTGTAACTGAACAAGGCGACGGCTGCAAGCGTGACGAGTGCAAGGGAGAAAAACCACCATGTCCTCCAGAAAGGCGGGATAATGCGAACCACTACGGTCGCACCTTCAAGGTTCCATACGCCATCCCGATTCGCCGCGATAACTCTGAAGCGGTAGTGGCCGGGCGGGACGTGTGAATAATAAGCCACCCGCCGGGTTCCCGCGTCGATCCACTCCGTATCCAGTCCCTCCAGTTTATATTTGAAGTTGATCCGTTCGGACATGATGAAGCTCAACGCCGTGTAGTGAACCTCGAAATTCTCTGTGCCCGGCTCTACCTTTACCGCCTCGTGAAAGGAGACAGGTTCTTGATCGAGCAGAAATGCTTCGATCACAATCGGCGGAGGTTGCGCGCTGACCGGCACGGTTAAAGGATCGACCACGGCGACGCCGCCTTGAGTCGGAAACCACAGGCGTCCGTCGCGCGCCCTTATCCCTGACGGCTGCAGGCCGCCGTTGCATTCCGAATTCAACATGCCATCGCGTTTGCCATAAGGGATGGAGGTAATCGAACGAATACGGCCTTCGGCATAATCCTTGAGTTCTTTTTTACTGACGCGATAGATGCCGAGGTTGCAGCTTATCCAAAAATTTCCCGTGGCATCTTCGAGGATTTGAAACACGCCGTTGTTAAACAACCCTTCTTTCTGCGTAATGCCGGTCATTCGGCCATCCTTGATCCTCGTCAGTCCATTATTATAAGTGCCTATCCAGATCACCCCTTCGCTATCTTCGTAGACGGCTCTGACGATCTGATCCGACAGATTTTTTTCTTGCGAATAGTTGCTGAACTGTCCGTCCTGATAGCTGTACAGCCCCCTTTGCGTACCGATCCACAGAATGCCCCGGCTGTCTTCAAAAATGACGTTGACGTTGTCGGAAGGAATCCCGTCTTTCGTCGTGTAAATCCGAAAAGCTCCGTCTTTATAACTAGCCAGCCCCTGCGAACAGCCAAACCAGATAACCCCGCGATGATCCTGTAGCATGGCGCGCACGACATCGGAAGGGAGGCCGTCTTTGATCATATAAGTCACGCTGTTTCCGTCCTTCCATCGCTTGACCCCGCCTCCCCACATCCCTATCCAAAGACCCCCTTCGGTGTCAATCATCAGAGAGGTTATCAGTGCAGACGCGACCTCATATTGCTCGCCGCATTGTGTGAACACACCGTCCCTGTAACGGGTCAAGCCGGGCCAGCCTCCTATCCAGACCGTGCCTTCGCCGTCTTGATAAATCGGATAAGTGTTATTTGCGGCCAGCCCTTCGGCGGTCGAATAAAAAGTGATTATGTCGTCACGCAGTCGGCTCAACCCGCTCGTGGCACCGATCCAGATAATGCCTTCGCGATCTTCGTAAGTCGCCAGTATGCTGTTGCCTGTCATGCCGTCCGCCGACGTATAAAGGATAAAGCGGTCATCTTTGAACCTCACCAGTCCGAGATGGGCCAGCCCGATCCAGAGATTGCCGTGGCTGTCTTCGCAGATAGTGTTGATGCGGTCAGTGGGCAGCCCGTCTTTTTCCGAATAGGCGATAAATTTGCCGTCTTTGAACTTGATCAACGTGCCTCTGGTTGTGCCGATCCAGAGGACGCCTTTAGAGTCTTCGTGAATGGTTCCGACGCGGTCGCTGGTGAATTCGCTCAACTCAATAACCGCCGTCACCTGTCCATTTTCGACATGGAACAGTTTGGCGTCGCTCAGATACCAAGCCCCTGATTTACTGGTGTAAGACCACCCTGCAAATTGCCGGTCATTGATCGGGAAATAATCGACGAACTTTCCTTCCTGCCAACGTGAAAAACCCGATGCGGTGGTGATGATCAGATTGCCATCCGCATCGCCGCTCATCTGTAGAACACGGTTCTGAGGCAGACCGTCGTCCGTTGTCAAAGTCCTGAAACGCCCTTCGCTGTAGCGGATCAGCGAGAAGTCCTCGGCGATGATCCAGAGGTTACCTTCGCGGTCTTCGAACAGTTGCGAGAGCCGGCTGGTTTTGAGGTCTTTCGTATTGCCAGCGTTATAGATGGTGAAATGCACTCCGTCATAACGAACCAACCCATCATTGGTCGTAAGCCATAAAACACCCATCGCGAGTCTGTAGAATGGAAGAGACTGAATTTTGCGGCAAGCCGTTATCGGTAGTCCATACGTCAAAATGATACCGAGCAAAAGCATTCCTGTTTTCGGGAAGCGGTTTCGGTTTTCCGCTGGCGGCCTTATCCGCCTGTCCGGCTCGGGGCTGGCTCAAGGCTTTCTCACCCATCGCCAAAGCGACCGCGACCAGCCAGATCAGACCGTGCAGAGACGCGGCCATCAACAGACGCTTTTTTGAATCTCGCAGGTTCAGATGGTTCTCACTCAACAGAAAATCGCCCTGCGCCGTGTGATCAAACACAATACCTTGTCCTGACTATCTTCAAAGTCACAGCTTGAGAATTCTTACTACACCTATATCGCAAAAACAAATTTATTCTGATGTTTGACCGCTTGAATGAAAGGGTTCTGGTGCACGCCAGAGGCACAATAATTTGATTCGCTGCTCTTCCCTTCCTCACTCAACCTTGTATAATGTCCCCGCTGAAGGATGGCCCTATTCACCTTCTGCCAAAGCTTTCCCTTCAGGAGCACTCAGGCAAACCAGTAACTGCTCGAGGCGTGATGCTTTCCCCTAACTATCTCGCATTATCGCATCCTAAAGAAGCTCGGCGAGGGCGGAATGGGCGAGGTCTATCTCGCTGAAGATATTAATCTCGAACGGCAAGTGGCGCTGAAAGTTTTGCCGTCGGACGTTGCCGAAGATGAAGACCGCGTTCGCGACGTTTTGTGCTGGAAGCTAAGGCTGCGTCCGCTCTCAACCATCCGAACATCCTGACCGTTTACGAGATCGGCAACTGGGAAAATTCACGATACATAGCCACCGAATTAATCAATGGCGAGACTCTGCGCGACTCGCATGAAAAGTGCGCCACTCTCTTTGCGCGAGTCGCTTGATGTAGCTATGCAAGTTGCCTCAGCACTCAACGCGGCACATTGCGCGGGAATCATTCATCGCGACATCAAGCCGGAAAACATCATGGTCAGGCCCGACGGTCTGGTCAAAGTCCTTGATTTCGGCCTCGCCAAACTGCTTGCGCCGTTACCGGCGAGGCTGACTCGGAGGCTGAAACGCTCGCAAAAGGTCTGACCCACCCCGGCAGTATTATGGGAACGCTGCACTACATGTCGCCGGAACAGGTGCGTGGGCAGCCGCTTGATGCGCGTTCGGACATCTTTAGCTTTGGGCGCGGTGCTTTACGAGATGCTTACGGGCACAGAGCCTTTCGACAAACCAACGCGGGGCGACATCATCGCCGCCATTTTGACGGAAGACGCCGCCGCTCGAATGACCTTCCGCCACAGTTGCAGAGCATCGTCGCCAGGTCGTTGCAGAAGGACAGGGAACGACGCTACCAAACCAGCAATGAACTGTTGCTCGACCTCAAAAGTCTCAACCGCGAACTGGAACTTAGCGACGAACCGGGTCGTGTTTTGCCTCAAACTAACGAAGTAGTGGCGCACGCTACCAGCCGCGCTGACCGTGCGGCGATTTTCGCTGCTTCACGCGCTGGCGATTCTGCTTTTGGTAGGACTGGCCTTGGGCGCAGTGTGGTGGTTTACCTTCCGGCGCAGCGCGCTTTCGCCGCCGTCGCTGAAGACGGCGGAGGTCGCCACCTGGCGTAGCGCACCCGGCGAAGTTTACAGCGTCGGTTCGTTTTCGCCCGACGGCGCGCGAGTCGCCTTTGTCACCAATGCTGGCGGTTCTCCCAACATCTACGTCAAACAAACCGCCGCCAATGCGCCGCCCTGTGCAGACCACCAAAGACGAGTTCAGCAACGACCAGCCGATCTGGTCGCCCGACGGCGAAGAGATCGCGTATTTTCTCGACGCGAGGCAATCAATATGGCCTCTGGCGCGTGCCTTATTTCGGCGGGCGCATCGACGCTGATAAGAACTGTCACCGTCGGCGATACTAAGCCGCGCTACTGGTCAAAAAGCGGCATGCTTTATTACGAAGAAAAGCACAATCTGTTTGCGCTCGACCTCAAATCGGGACAGACAGCGCAATTGACCAGCTTCGATTCGGCACAGACAACAGCTTACTCTCTGGCCATCTCGCCTGACGAAAAACAGATTGTTTACATCACAGCGGAAGGCGAGCAGTACGGCGTTTGGACGATGACGGCGCGCGGCGGCGCGGCGCGGCAAATCGTCAACAGCGCTGTCGGAAATCCGCAACACTGTCTGGCATTCCGACAGCCGAAGAATTTTCTACAGCGCGCTGGTTGACGGTATATTTCAAATCTTCGTGACCGACACAGACGGCAGCCCGTCCGCACAAATCACCTTCGGCGACACAGACAGCCTCGTGCTTGACGTGGCGGCAGACGGCGCAAAAATTCTCTACGGCTCATCGAAAGAGGAATCCGACGTGTGGGGCGTCAACATCGCCAAAGGCGAAGAGTTCGCGCTCGCCTCCGACATCAATTCCGAGTTGTGGCCCGGCGTCGCGCCCGACAACGAGACGGTGGCCTTCTCGTCGGTCAAAAATCTGAGCCAGGGCGATAAACTAGTCCAACGGCGCGATAATGATTAAGCCAACCGACTCCGACGCGCCGCCGACGCAACTCGTCGCCGACGGATTTATACCTTCGTGGTCACCCGACGGCAAGCAAGTGGCGTTCATGCGCGCTTGTTGGCGCGGTGCTCAATCTCTGGGCTATTAATGCTCTGGGCGGCGAAGCCAGAGCAACTGACAAACGGCGGCGTGCTATCTGTTTCATACTCAGTGTCTTACCATATAATCGCACGCAAGCGAGTTATTTTGGCTGGTCGCCGGATAGTCAGCAGAATTGTTTATGGCTCGCGAAAGACAGGAGCGCAAAACCTATGGCTGGTCTCGGCAGACGGCGCAAACGATGCACAACTCACCAATAATCAGCGATGCCGAGCATATTTCTTTACAGCCCCGTTGTGGTCAACGGACGGCAAAAGCATTGCTTATACATTAAATGACGGATGAAGCGGTTGACGGCAAGTTTATCAATCAGGTCTGGGTGCTTGATGTGGAAACGAAAACGGCGCGAGCGATCTTTCAGGCGGATAACTTTTTGCGCCTGCTGGGCTGGTCGGAGGATGGGAAAGGGCTGATCGTTGCCACCGTCAACGGCAAAGTTGGTGGCGGCGCGCCCTTGGCCTGAAATCAGCATTGTGGAAATCGCCGTCGCTTCCGGCGAGCAACACCCGCTAGCCAATCTCCAATCGACTTATCTGTACAACATTCACCTGTCGGCGGACGGGCGAATGCTGGCCTATGTCGCGCAACGGGACGGCAAAGACAACCTCTGGCTCATGTCTGGCGCGCGGCGGCGCGGCCAAAAAGCTGACCGCCAATAACAATGCGAGACTCTATTTTTCCAGCCTCGCATGGTCGCCCGACGGCAAGGCGATCTATTTCGGCAAGCAATCGCGTTATAGCTTGCTTTCGATGATTACCAACTTCAAATGAAAGGTAAAATCATGGCCAAACTAAATCTCCTGAGAACCGTGTTGATTCTTTCTGTGAGTTTATTTCTCTGCGGCGCGGCAGCGAAAACTGATGTCGGTCTTAGCCCAAACGCCATCTCAGACGACTTCCCCCGGTACGGCGCAAAACCGATGCGGGTCCACGACCGACGAGGAAATCGTGGCCGCCATCCATGAAAAGATCAAGGCCGACAAACGCTTCGATGATCAGTGGAAGCATTTCAATGTTAGCTCACGCAACCGGATTGTCACTCTCAGCGGCTGGGTCAAAAATCGCGCTCAGTCCAACGACCTGATTAACTATGCGCGCACGACCAGATGCGTGAAAAGGGTGATCAGTAACCGCCTACGACCTTACCGTTCCGTCTGATGCATAGCGGGGCAGAAGCGATGCGGCGACATCTGTATTGACAGGAATCAGAACTGCAACCTGATTCAGTAGCCTATCACACGATTCGCCACACCTTAGTTTACACGCACGGCGGCAGGCGAGATGCAGGCACGTGTGGGTTGATGGGAAGAACGGCACACTAAAGTCCGGGAGGGCCTGAGATGATAAGGAGAAGATTGTTCTTTGCGCTCGCGGCAGCCATGATAGCTGCAATCTTGAGCGAGCCGCCTCGCATCAGCTCACAACAAAACCCGCCTTGCGCCAACTCTCAGACGGCGGGCAAGACCGACAAACAGATGCAATTGGACGATTGTAACTGCGAGCAATCCGTCGCTCACGACAAGCCGACCTATCGAGTAGGCGCAGCGCCTTTTGGCCGCAATGCCACGCCGCGCGTGGGCAGGTCGGCGCGAGTCGGTGCGCGGCGCAGTCCGAGGCGGTCTGAGCCGGATGACCTGTACGAGGGGCTGGAAGTGCCTGACTTCAAGGATAGGCAATCGCCTGAGGTCGTCGGCCTGCGCGAAAGAGTGTTGCGCGCCAGACAAGAGGCGTGGCAGCAGGTGGAGAATAGTTTGGAGCGCGCGCGCAAAGGGCTGCAATTACATCCAAATAATTGGCACGCCAACCTCGTGCTGAGATCCCCCAGAGTACGCAAGGCATACGAACAATTTATTGCCTTGCAAAACAACGGGCAGTGGGCGAGTTGGCCCACGTTTGACTGGCGCGAACAGAGGCTTGATGTAGGACCTGTGCTGAATCAGGGTAATTGTCAGAGTTGTTGGGCATTTGCCGCGATGTCGGTCTATCAAAGCAGTTGGAACCTGGAGCAGTTGCGACTTGGCGTTGGGTTTTTCGAGTTGACTGTAGGGGAGTATGGTTCACACCAGCGGATTCCGTCTGTGCAGCAGTTACTCAATTGCATCGGCAAAGAGAAAGGCGATTGCGATAGCGGCGGCTGGCACGGGACGGCCTTCGCCTTCATGGTCAAATCCCATGTCCCGCACATCCCCGACCGCCTGGTGTGGAAGAAAGGCGACCTGGCGAGCATCGAAGAATACACGGGCCGGGTCTCACGCTGCACAGACATCCTGCGCCGCCAAAAAGGTAAAACGCGGCGGCAAAATGGCGGTACAGGGCGAAGGCCCCGATGGTATCAACCTGCCCGCCAACAGCGACCAAATACTGACAGCCTATGACCGCGCCCTTGCATGGGGCTACATCAACGAAAAAAAACCAGACCAATTGCCCTCCGTCGCTCAACTCAAACAAGCCCTCGTCGAACACGGGCCGCTCGCCATGCCCATTCACGGCGACGCCTGTTTCAGCCTCTATCAGGGCGGCGTCTTCAACGGGCGCAACGCGGGCGAACCCAATCACGTCATGGTCTTAATCGGATGGGACGACGAGAAACAGGCGTGGCTCATCAAGAATTCGTGGGGCGAAGGATGGGGCGAGAAGGGTTATGGTTGGGTATCCTACGGCAGCAATAGCATAGGGCTATTTGCTGCCTGGATTCAGCCGACGCCTTCTACCGAGGTGAGATAAATAACCCAAGTTGTAAGTTATTAGATAAATCCACTTCTGAATCATAGTCTCATAAAAACTTTCAATAGCCATGACTGCAGAACTGCGTCACCTCCTGTGGGCCGCCACCGAAGCAGAGGAGTGGCAATACCTGGTTTACTTCAATCTCATTGTCGTCCGATATTGCCCGCCGCATCGTCGCGTCTGACCGTCAGGAGGTTAGCGCCCGGTCCATTGAGGGCAAGATTACCAGTGATGAATGGCAAGAGGCTCGACAGATTGATTGTGCCAGTGACGCTGAAGGGCTGCCGCCCGCCGCGTTGGCTTGTGTGATGCAATAACGCAAATCGCCTGTGGTGCCTGAACCCGCGCCTGTGTCGCCGAGACTGTTCACTATAAAACCGACAGCCTCAACTTTTTCAAACTTGCCGAATAAACCAGACAGCATGACTCCTGATAAAATGAGTACAAACAGAACTCGGCGACTTTTCTTAACCTTGACTCGTTTCATTGCATGTCCTCCGAAAGATACTTTTGTGATTTATGACAGGGGCTCTCTAAGAGGTGATCTGGAGCATTTGCCAGGTGGGGCTGAACGCGAGGTGTCCTTTCGCGCTCTTGCCGGACGTAGGCCCCCCACAGTCCATAAAGCGACAAATTCCCTCAAATCCCCTCACGCATGTCGAAAAAAAATTGCCGTGTCGAAAAAAATTGCTGTCGCGCAAGGTTCTTGTTAAACTCCGGTCATTGATTGATCTGGACGTTCTTATAGAGGCGATAAACAGGGTTCCCCATCGGGATTGGCGGTCAAGGCAATGTCATCTCTAACCCAACTCTTAGTCAGATGGAGCGATGGGGACTCGGCGGCTTTGGATGAGTTAATACCGTTGGTTTATCAGGAACTGCGCCGCCTGGCTAACAGCTACCTGCAACGCGAGCAGCGACAGCACACATTGCAACCGACAGCACTCGTACACGAAGTTTATATGCGGCTGGCGGGACAGGAAACCGCCGATCTTCAAAACCGCGCGCAGTTCTTTGGGCTGGCCGCAAAGATCATGCGCAACGTACTGGTTGATCATGCGCGCGCGCAAAAGCGGGCCAAACGCGGCGGCTCGCAGGTCAAGCTCTCGCTCGCCAGAGCGGATCGCTTTGACAACCAGGAAAATGTTGACCTGATCGCGCTCGATGACGCTTTGAATGATCTGGCGGCGACCAACCCGCAGCATAGCCAGATCGTCGAGTTGCGATATTTCGGCGGCCTGACAATCGAAGAGACCGCCGAAGTGCTCGGCATCTCGCATGCAACGGTCGAGCGCAGTTGGAAGTTTTCCCGAGCTTGGCTGCGAACCCAGTTGAGCCGATAAGGAAGTCGCATTCCCATGGCGATGAACACCCCTGACCGCATGCAGCAAATCGAGAAGTTGTTTTTGGCTGCGCTCGAACACCAGTCCGGCGAGCGCACGGCCTACCTCTTTGCGGCCTGTGGGTCGGATGCGAAGTTATTCGAGGAGGTGCAGAAGCTCATCGCCGCGCACGAGCAGGTTGGCAGTTTTATGGATTCGCCCGCATACGAACCCGTTGCCGGGAATCGCATTGATTCCGCCATGCAGTTACAGATCGGCTGCCAGCTCGGTCAATATCGCATTCTGAAAATGATTGGTCGCGGCGGCATGGGTGAAGTTTATCTGGCTCAGGATAGCAAGCTGCGTCGCCGTGTGGCGTTGAAACTGTTGCCTGCCCACGTCACCCGCGACCAACAATGCCTGAAGCGATTTCAACAGGAAGCCTACGCCGCTTCAGCGCTGTCGCATCCCAACATCATTACGGTTTATGACATCGGCAAACAAGATGACTTGCATTTCATCGCCACCGAATACATCGAGGGTGAGACGCTGCGCCAGATGATGATGAATCGCGGCAAGATGACGACGGGACAGGCTCTTGAAATCGCCATTCAAGTGGCTGCCGCCCTTTCGGCAGCGCACGCCACAGGCATCATTCATCGGGACATTAAACCGGAAAACATCATGGTGCGCGACGATGGATACGTCAAAGTGCTGGACTTCGGGCTGGCCAAGCTGGCCGACCCGCAGACCGGCGCGTCCGCCTTACAGGTGATCGACACGGAGCCGGGGATGTTGATGGGCACGCTCTCTTATATGTCGCCCGAGCAGGCGCGCGGACGTAGCGTGGACGCGCGCACGGACATCTTCAGTCTCGGCATCGTGCTGTATGAGATGGTTGCCGGTTGCGCGCCGTTCGCAGGCGAATCGGGCGCTGATATTTTGGTGGCGATCCTTGAGAAAGAGCCGCCGCCGCTTGCGCCAGATGTTCCTCCTGAGTTGCAACGCATTATCAGCAAAACGTTGCGAAGAGACAGGGACGAGCGCTATCAAACGATGCAGGACTTGCTGGCTGACCTGAAAGACCTGAGAGAAGAAATCCAGGTGCAAGCCAAATTGGAACGCTCTGGCAGCTTGGAGCCGGGGAGCGGCAGGGCCAACCTCGTCGCCGGGCCTGAAAGCAGCAGAGAGGCAAAGGCGAAAGGGATTAATGAGATTGAAGCGCGCACGACATCAAGCGCCGAGTATCTGGTCAGTGAAATCAAACGGAATAAAAAGATAGCTCTTCTGGCTTTGCTGTTCATCCTCATCGTCGCCATCGACATCGGTTATTACTTACTTGCGAAGGACTCGGAAGTCGCCATTGACTCAATCGCCGTGTTGCCCTTCGTCAATCAGAATCACGACCCGGAGACCGAGTATCGCTCAGACGGGTTGACCGAAAGTATTATCAACGATCTGACCCAGCTTCCTGCATTGAGGGTGATCGCCCGCAGTTCGGTCTTTCGCTACAAAGGCAAAGAGACAGACCCTCTGGTGGCGGGTAAGGAATTGGGCGTGCGCGCTGTGCTGACGGGCCGCCTCCTGCAACGCGGAGACAATCTGAGCATCAGTGTCGAATTGACGGACGTGCGTAATAACAAGCAACTCTGGGGGCAGCAGTACGAGCAAAAGGTCACCGACCTGCTCGCCATGGAGCGCAACATTGCGAAGGCCATCTCTACCAACTTGCGACTGAAGCTTTCGGGCGCGGACGAGAGCCGTATGACCAAGCATTATACGGAGAACCCTGCGGCTTATCAGCTTTACCTGAAAGGGCGCTTCTACTGGAACGAGCGGACGGGCGAGGCTCTCAAGAAGAGCATTGAGTATTTCAATCAGGCGATTGAAATAGATCCTCGCGATGCGCTGTCTTACGCCGGGCTGGCCGATGCCTTCGTCTTGATTCCCAATTATTCCGCCGGTTCGCCTCAGGAGTTTTACCCGAAGGCGAAAGCGGCGGCCAGGAAAGCGCTGGAGCTTGACGAAACGCTCGCTGAAGCGCATACCTCGTTGGCGCAAGCGCTCTTTGCTTACGATTGGAACTTCGCGGAATCGAGCAGAGAATTCAGGCGCGCCATAGAGTTAAATCCGAATTACGCGACGGCGCGCCACTGGTATGCCAACAGCACGTTGCTGGCGATGGGGCAATTTGACGAAGCCGTCGCGGAGGGCAAACGGGCGCAGGAGCTTGACCCGCTCTCGTTGATCATCAACGCAGACCTGGGGGCTGACTACTTCTACGCACGCCAATACGACCGTAGCATCGAACAGTTGCGAAAGACCATTGAGATGGATCAGGGCTTTTACACCGCACATTATTTCTTAGGCATGGCCTATGCGATGAAAGGCGCTTTTCCTGAGGCAATTGCCGAATACAGACGGGCGCAACAATTGAGTGATGATCCGTTCGTGCTGGCCTATCTCGGACACGCCTTTGCGGCATCAGGTAATCGGGGAGAGGCGTTAAAAACGCTCAATCAACTGAAGGCGATTGCCAGGCAGCGCTACGTTCCGGCCTACGGCTTTGCGATTGTCTATGCGGCAATCGGCGAGAAGGATCACGCGTTTGAATGGCTTGAGAAGCTCTATCAGGACCGCGCTTTCGACATAGCCTATATTAACGTTGACCCATTCTTCGACCAGCTCCGTACCGACCCGCGCTTCGCCGATCTAGTACGGCGAGTCGGTCTCTAAGCTATGATAGTAGACTTAGCAGAGCCGCGCGCAGCGGAGACGAGTCGCTTATTCGTCGCGCAGCGCCACCATCGGATCAACGCGGCTGGCGCGCCGGGCAGGGAACATAGCAGGCCAGCAAGGCCGCCGCCAGCAGCACGACCGCGACGACGCTGAAGGCCCCAAAGTCCAGCGCGCTGACGCCATACAGAGTCGATTGCATGGCGCGGCCCACCAGATAAGCGCCTCCCAGTCCGAGACCCAGTCCAAACAGAGCCAGCATCACTCCCTCTCGCAAAACCAGGCTCAAGATTTGTCCACCGGCAGCGCCCAACGCCATGCGGATGCCAAACTCATGTGTGCGCTGTGCGACGGCGAAAGCCATCACGCCGTAGATGCCTATGCTCGCCAGCAGCAATGCCAGTGCGGCGAAGCTGCCATACAGCACCATGCCGAAGCGGTCGAACGAGAGCGTCTCACTCAATATCTGATCCATCGTCCTGACGCCGGCCAATGGGAGGTCGGGATCGACCGAGTTAATCGCCGCGGCAAGGCTATGGGTGATGCGCTCCGGGTCGCCCGCCGTCCGCACTGCCACTGAAGCTCGCGGCCAGGGGCTTTGCCAGAATGGAACATATATTACAGGAGAGTCGTTGCCACGAAGCCCTTCGCCACCGCGCGTGTTATGGAAGACGCCGACAATCTGCCATTCGACTTCCGTGCCGCTTTGCGGCTGCCCGGAATCAACTGGCCCACCACGACGCGCTGCGTCAGCGGGTCGACGTCGGAGAAATATTGACTGGCGAATGTTTCATTCACCATCGCCACGCGCGCGCTTGCGGCGGTGTCCTGTTCGGTGAAGTGGCGCCCTTTGATTATGCGGATGCCGAAGGTTTCGAAGTATCCGGGCGTGACCATCTGAAACCCTGCGTTTTGACGCGCATCTGGTCAACGGGCGGCGCACCGGCAATGCGGAAGGCTCTGCCGAGTCCTGTCCCGCGCAAAGGCATGCCGGTCGTCACGGTCGCCGTCTCGATGCCAGGAACCGACTCGATCTTTTCGAGCAGTTGCCGGTAATACGGGCTGATGCGTTCGGCTTCCTTAAAGCGGCCCTGCGGCACGGGCAGATAAAAAGTGAGGACGTGATCGGTACGGACGCCGAGGTCGAGGCTCGTTAGATTCCAGAAGCTGCGCAGCGCCAACCCGCCGCCAGCCAGCAACGTCAGCGCCAGGGCAAATTCCACGACCACCAGAGTACGCTCGCACACCACGTCCTCCGACGCCCATGCCCGTGCGCCCGCCTTGCTTGAGCACTTCGTTGAGGTCGAGCCGACTCGCCTGCCAAGCTGGCGCGCAACCGAAGAGCAAGCCAGCGAACATGGTCGCAAAGAGCGTGAACAGCAGCACTGGAATGCTGATTCTGACGTCGGCCTCCGAAGGCAGCATCTGAAATGGGAGGATGGCCACAATCCCGTCGATGATTAACCCGCCGAGGTAGATACCGAACGCGCCGCCGATGACCGCCAACACCAAGCTCTCGGTGAGGAACTGCCCGAACAGTTGCGCGCGCGTTGCGCCGAGGGCTGCTCGGATAGCAACCTCGCGCTGGCGTGTCGTGCCGCGCGCCAGCAGCAGGTTGGCGATGTTGACGCAAGAAATCAAGAGCAGGAAACCGACCGCGCCCAGTCAGCAGCCAGAGATTCTTGATGGTCTTCTCCGGTATAAAATTATTTTGCAGCGGTTCAACGCTGGCTTCCCAATTCGCGTTCGACTGCGGGAACTCTTCGGCGAGTTGCCGGGTAATCGCCTGCATCTCCGCGTTGGCTTGTTGAAGCGATACCCCTTCCTTCAAGCGACCCATGACCAGAAGCCAGTGGGACTGATGGTTGATCTGCTCCGGCTTGAAAGCCAGCGGCAGCATTAGTTGGGACGGCTGCCGATCATCTCATGCCGGGCGGCGCGACGCCGATGACCGTGTAAGGTTCGCCGTTCATGCGAATCTGTTTGCCGATGATCTCTTGATCAGCGCCAAAGGACTGGCTCCATAAGCGGTGGCTCATGATGACCACATGGTCTTTGCCCACCTCGCCCTCTTCCGGCAGGAAATCGCGCCCCAGCCACATCGGCGACCCGGTCATCTGAAAAAATCCCGGCGTCATCAGCGCGGCTTGAATTTGCTCGGGGCGTTCCTCTGTCGCCACATTAAAGGTTCCGCCGCTCCAGGCTTCCAGGTACTGAAAAGACGTGCTGCGCCACTTCCACTCCAGATAATCGCCCGCCGAGACTGAGCTGCGTCCCTGATTGACCTGTGACCAGACCATCACCAGTTGCTGAGGTTTCGGATATGGCAAGGGTTCAAACAGCGTGGCGTAAACCACACTGAAAATGGCTGTGGTCGCACCAATGCCCAAGGCCAGCGTCATCATCGCCATCGCGGTAAAGCCGGGCTTCTTCATCAGCATTCGAGCACTGTAACGGAGATTTTGCCGAAGATTTATAAACATCACATTGCTCCATGCACTCGCAATCGTAGGGTCAGTATTGATGTGGCACTTGATCCGCCTCGGTTCCTGGACTGGGCGACTGGCATCACTGCGCGCCCCTCATCTGTGTAAGGGGGTAGTCTGCCGCTGACACAAAGAATAAGCCGTTTTTAGGAATGTGGCAACACAGCCGAAAGCAGTAGTGTAAAAGCAAAGGCCAAACTAAAGCAGGTCGCCGTCTAACAACGAAATTGGCCCGAGCGCGCGAATCGGGTTTCTCATCGTCACTGGAGTGATCGCCGCCCGCCCGGTTATGCAAAGTGTTAGACAGCCGACGGAGTATCAGCGATAATCTTCTTCGGATGGGGAAAGCTAAGGGGGTTTGAAATGCGAAAGCCACTTTTCCTGTCTCTTACAATTCTAACTTTAGCAATAATCGGACAATCACAAACAAAACAATTGAATAATCTTCTCCCAGTTGTGCAAGATGCCAGATGGGGGTATATCGATCTGACAGGTAAGATGACCCTTGATCCTCAATTCTGGGCTGCCCAAGGATTCTCTGAGGGGTTAGCCGCAGTGCGTATTCTGAATGAAAATGTGATTCTTCCATGGGCATATATTAATAGCTCGGGAGAAGTAATCATCAAGCCGCAATTTGAAAGTGCTGGAGAGTTTTCAGAAGGGCTGGCGGCGGTTGGCATTGGCGCAATAACGAAGATGGGCTATGTCGATAAGACAGGAAATATAGTTATAAAGCCGCAGTTTGAAAAGGCGTTTAGATTTTCCGGTGGCATGGCCCGTGTCTACGACGATGGCAAGTATGGCTACATAGACAAGGTGGGAAATAGAATCACTGATCTGATGTTTGATGATGCCGAGGACTTCAGCAACGGAGTAGCGCGCGTAAAAATTGGAAGCAGATGGGGCTACATTAATAAAGAAGGCAAATACATATGGAAGCCATCAAAATAGAGGCTTATAAGCTGCCTTCTAAGAAACAACCCGACAAGTGATTGATTCTAGGAAGTGGGGCAAACGGCATTTGGCTCTGCTTTAACCAGTTCGTATCCGAAGCGACGAGCATTCCGCTGTAGATTTCTCAGCGCCCTATCTCGATATTGTTCTTCATATGCTTGCTGCCCCGCATCCACATACTCAGTCCCATACTTCAACATTGAGTAGATCATCCTTGCTAGTTTATAAGCTGTCGCTGTTATCGCTTTTGGCGCTCCCAGCCTCGCACGCATTCTGCGAAAGTAGGCTCCCAATGCGCTCTGGCTATGATGTAGCGATTGCGCAGCTTGTCTCAGTGCATTGGCTGCTCGATTGGCTCCCGGCTTAGTCCTCGTTGACAAGACTTTTCCGCCGCTTATTTTCGAGCCTGGCGACAGACACATCCAGGACCCGAAATGTTTTCCAGTCGGCCATCTCGTCATGTCACATCCTATCTCGCTGATGACTACCAGTGCGGTCGAGGTATCTATTCCATCTATCTGAGTGAGGTCTACACCACTCATCTCGAACAGGTATTTGCGCGCATCGAATCTTATCCGGTTGCTCTCAAGTCTGCGGGCGCATCGAGCCGCAGGCAACGGCTTGTTTGTCGTAACGGCTGCTTTCGTCATGGTCTTTAGTTGCAACTCAAGCTCGCCGTCACACTCTGTGATCTTCTGATGGTAGAAGTCATACAACTCAAGGGCTTGCTTTAGTGAGAACAGATGCTCCCGGCGGTAATTGCCTTCGAGGGATTTTGCTATGGTCTCGACAGAGTTCTTACACTTCGGGTCGCGCAAGGAGGCAAGCACTTGAGCCTCACGTTGACCAGCCACGATGGCTCGGATGATCTTCAAGCCGGTTACTCCGGTAATGTCGCTGATGACATTGTGAAGTTGGAGGTTCATCTGTGAAAGCGCTTTCTGCATGTGCTGAATATGCGTTGCCGCCGAGCGCACAAGCATTGCTCGTTGACGTAAGTAAGAGCGCAACACGACAATCTCATCTTTTGGACGAAAAGCACCTTCGAGCAGGCCGTAGGTATGAAGTTCTTGCAGCCATTGGCAGTCTACAACATCCGATTTGCGGCCAGGCACATTCTTGACTCTGCGAGCATCTACAAGCTTAACTTCAAAGCCCCGACTATCGAGTAGCTCGAAAAGAGGGATCCAATAGACGCCAGTAGATTCCATGACAACCGTCGAAACTCGACACCGCTCAAGCCACTCGGCCAGCCTGTAGAGATCAGATGTGAAAGAGGAGAACTCTCTGACACTTTCATCACAGCAATCAGCAGCAACAGCAACAAAGTGAGAAGCAGAGCCGACATCAATGCCACAGGCATTGGGATGTGTGATTGTAAGCTTCCTGCGCTTGAGAGATGGTTTGCGAAAAGAGCGGGGCTTAGACTTGGCTTTCATTAGTATATACCTCCATAATGAGCAGGAATAGCGCGTCAAGGAGCGGAGGTTGTCAAAGGAAACACTCTTCTAAACGGGAGAGCCGAAGCTTCACCAAAGACACCGACGCAAACCTCCGGGACCAGCCTAACAAGCGGGCAGAAGGCACCACTGGCGCGAAGGTCTTGGCAACCAGGACGCGCTATGGAAGATTACAAGGCGAGGCGGCTTGAGCCAAGTTTCTTTCACACACATAGCGGTTTCGCCGCTTGCCCGCCTAACAAGTGTATGCAGCGGTTGGAAGCTCATCGCCGCCGTTTAGCCGTGGCTAAACGGCGGCGAGTGAGCACCTCTCCTACGGTGTAAAGAGCGATGTCAGGAACGGATTGGTGAAGAGATTGCCAGTATCGTACTTGTTCAGCGTCGAGACCTCCCATGCCCAGGTGTCGTCGGCTGCACGACCTGTGGTTAAGGTCTGCTTCACGTTGGTTATGTACGTCGAATCAGTCCACGGCCCCTTTTTCGCAGTATAGGCCCACCCCTTCGACCACTCAGGCACCTGGCGGTAACCCGCGCCGAAGTGCTGGATCACCCATTGCTCCAACTGCGTGTAGAAATCGTAGGCTTTCTGTGAATTCGGCTTAAGCATCGGCAAGGCAGTTAGGATGTCGAACCAGACGGCCACATCCCAGCCGTTCTGTTGCACTACCGGATCGAGGCTGAGCGAGGAGATTACGGGACTCTGCGCAGGGTTGCAGGATGGCGTAACGATCAGCGACGGATCGTCGAGCGCGGTCACGCGGATCTCGCAGGGCGAGTTGATCGGATAAAGCCCCTTGTTCTGGAACTGCACGAGCAGGCTCACGAACTCTGTGGTGAAGTCGGCGATGGCCTGCTGCACCTGATCCTTTTTCATCAGCACCGCATAACCGTTGGCCGTAACGCGCAGGGTCGTATCCTTGACGTAGATCATCAGGTCTTTCGACGGCCCCCAGAGGTCTGTGAGCCCACCCAGGTACAACGCTGTGGATGTGAAGCCAGCCATCATGCTGGCAAAGGTCGGCGTGAGGCTCGGGAAGAGGCCGGTGATCGCCTTCAGCATGTCCGACACCCACGTAGGAAGGTTATCGGAGAAGGCATAGTTGTACGGCCCGCTCACCTGCTTTGAAGACGGAGGCTTCTGGGCGGCGACCGTCCATACCTTCAGCCACGGGTAAGTGGTCGGTACTTGACCGCCGGAACTGGACGGCAGCGGCGGGAACCAGATTACCTCGACGCGTCCAGAATTGTTGAGAAATTCTCCGACGCTGTTGGCTGGCGGTGGGCCTGTCGGTGTCGCCGGTGCCGCGAAGAGCGTGTCGGCGGTGATGTCCATGACGCTTTGGCAGCGGAGGTTGTAGTTCTCAATCGCCTGCATCGTAACGTCGAGCAGAAAGGCGCGACCGCAGTGCGTCAGGAATGCCTTGTCGTCGCCTTCGCCTCGCTGGAATGTCTTGATGACATACTGATTCGGATTCTGCGACGACGGATCAGTGACCACCGCCGTGAAGGCGAGGATCAGATTGCTGAGCGAGCCATAGGGGATGTTGAAGTTATCGTTGGGAGGCGTCTGGACGGCAGTGCCGTGCGCGTTGATTGCCAGCGCGCCGCCGACCGTGATGTTGCCCGGCGCAGGGATGTGCGCGAAGCTGTAACCGCCCGCAGTCCCCGTTGTCTCCATCTTCGACATCAGATCGAGCATCGTTGTGCCGGTCTGAACCTTCACCTGCGCCGGTTGATTGCCTGAGGCCGCCGTGACGCTCAGGACGGTGTTCAATTTCTGTGTCGTGTCGAGAAGGACGACGCCGGCAGGCGACTCCCCTTCTGTCACAGTCAGTGGCGACCAGTTGTGCATGATGCCGCGCGGACGGACCTTATAGCCCGCTCCGACGGCCCAGTTGCAGACGGCGACTACGTCGTCGTAGCTCTGTGGGACAGCCGTCCAGAGGTTGGGCACCTTGATGCCTTGCGACCAGTTCTCGAAAGTCTCCTGTGAGATCGGGATGTTGCCGGGAAATCCGGGAGGGGTGTTGCTCATGTGCTCTCTCCTTTATCTGTTGCGTTGATTGTGTTGACATCAGCCAGTACGTTGGTGAGATACCGCTCGATTGCGTTCACCGCCGCCTGCGGCTCTTTATAGGGGCTACGAGATTGAAAAATGGACTGATATAAAAGCAAGGATGCTCCCACTAAGTTATTTAAGTTTCGCCCAACTGCGTAACCCTTAACTTCATTCGGGCATGATTCACACATAATGATGAGGAAATGCATGGTAGTCAAGCTCACACTAGACTTGAAAGAATAAAAAAGCCCAGGTCAATCGGCCTGGGCTTTCGCATTTGGGCTGACGCCGCGTCGTCAATACTGAACATTCAAGGCCACGTCGTCAATTACGAACGATGTTGTAGAACCTGGTCTTCAGTGCCAAGGAAGTATACGGAAACCGTCTGCCCCTTGAAGGCTGTTACATCAAATGACTTCAGACTGTAGCCTGCGGCCTTGTTCAGATTCGAGAACGTCGCCAGGGTCGCCAGCACAGTAGTGCCAGTCGAATTGCGTATCTGAACCTGCAACTTGTCGAATGGTACTGAGGTCGTGGTCTCCGCTGAATCAATGTGCAGCCAGAACCTGAGGGTTACGGTTGTCGCTGTCGAAGGAATCGGAACGACCTGACGCAGCGTGTCCGTGTGAGTCATGCCCCACTCGTTAAGCCACGCTTTCCATGTTCCGCCGTGAGCCGCCTGTCCCGAGGCGTTTGTGATTACGTCCGGCGTCGCAACCCAGTTGGTGTTGCCGGATTCGAATCCCGGGTTACTGAGGAAATTGCCCGACACGGTCAATGTAACAGTAATCCAGACCGGCGAGTTGGAAGCGCTCGCGTCCTTGATGGTGATAATGCCGATGCAGGTGCCCGCGTTAAGCCCCGCAATGTTGACCGACAGTGTCAAAGCTGCCGGGGCCGTTCCTGTAGTCGTGGCAAGCGTAAGCCACGGCACGTCGTCGCTCGCGCTCCAGTGGAGCGTGCCGCCGCCTGTGTTGGTGATGGTAAGGGACCGGTTAGCGGGATTCGCGCCGCCAGCCGTCGCGCTGAAGCTGAAGCTTGCGGGGCTTGCCTCTATCGAGGGCTGCGCGAGTTCGTCTGCGTTCGCGTTATAAATGACGAGCGCGAAATCCTGATCTGTCCTGTCGGCGTTGCCCGGAACTCCATCGCCTGCGATGTTGGTCGCCTTGACTGTTACGGTAATGCTGCCGGACGTGCCAACCGGAAGGAAGACCGATTCTGCATTGTTTTTTGCGTCGGCCCTTCCGCCGCTTATCGAATTCCCCCTTGAAAAGACGTTGCCTCTGAAAACCCTACCATTGACATTGACCTCAAGGTCGAGGTTGTTGACCGAAGAACTGTGTCACTACGTAAACACGTAGGAAAATCAACTGCCAGGGTAAGGAGTCGAGCGATAAGCGTGATCAGGCTCGGTCAAATATCAATCGTCTGAATTTGATAGCAAGACTCGGAGTGCAACATCGGGTCGTTATAGTTATAATTCTAATCATCAGTAAGGCTGGTGAAAGGAACGCACGATGAAAACAAGGCGCGAGTCGCCGACGAAACGCTCACAAAGACCCGCGTTGGGCCGCTGTCACAAGTGAGCGCGAGGCCGACCGCGTTTTATTACAAAGCATCATGATTTCAACCCGCATTCGGAGGACAACCGTATGGGCAAAGATTTAGCAGCCAGGCGCGCGGCCTTTCGCACGCTGCACGAAAGCGGCCATTTCGTCATCCCCAACCCCTGGGATATCGGCAGCGCCCGTCGGCTGGAAAAACTCGGATTCAAGGCGCTGGCCTCGACCAGCGCTGGCTACGCATGGACGCTCGGACGTAAGGATGGCGAGCTGACACGTGATGAGGTACTGGACCACCTGCGCGCGCTGTGCGCGGCAACCGATCTGCCGGTCAATGCCGACTTTGAAGCAGGCTTCGCGGATCAGCCTGATGGGGTTGCGGCCAATGTACGGCTGGCGGTCGAAACGGGCGTCGCTGGCCTTTCGATTGAAGACCGCACAGGTCGAGACCTCTATCCCATGTCGCTGGCAGTTGCGCGTATACAGGCGGCACGTGAAGCCATCAATGAGTCCGGCCAGGACGTTCTGCTGGTTGGTCGCACGGAGGGCTTGCTGATCGGGAAGACGGGCCTCGATGAAGCGATAAATCGGCTCGTTGCCTACTCAAACGCGGGTGCCGATGTGCTGTACGCCCCAGGCATCAAAGACCTGGCTGGCGTCAAGGACATCGTTGATGCCGTCGCGCCCAAGCCGGTGAACGTGTTGTTGCTCGACATGAATGTTGCTGATCTGGCAGCGGCAGGCGCGCGGCGGATAAGCTTGGGCTCCGCATTCGCCTGGGCAGCCTGGACCGGCTTTGAGAAAGCCGCCCTGTCGGTACGCGATGAGGGTTGCTTGCCTGCGGCCAGAGGTTGAGCGATGGATAAGCAGCAGCTTCTGAAACAACTCGACAAGGCGTGGGCGGCGATCAAGGAGTCGTACGCCGGTTTGTCAGATGCGCTTATGACAGAACCCGGAGTCACGGGCGACTGGTCGGTCAAAGACATCCTTGCGCACATCACCACTTGGGAAGAGGAGGCGCTGAAATACCTCCCGCTCATCATCGAAGGACGCAGGCCGCCACGGTACTCTGTCAAGTACGGCGGCATCAATGCATTCAATGCGCAGATGACGGAACAGAAACGAGGGCTGTCGCTCTCGGACGTATTAAAGCAACTGGACGAAACTCACCACCGGCTGATCGACTACATTCATCGGGCACCCGAAGATCAATTCACGCTCGAAACGCGCTTCCGCCGCCGCTTGCGGCAAGATACCTACAGCCATTACCCGAAGCATGCCAGGGCAATACGGCAATGGCGGGAACGGTCGGCCCTGTGATTAAAGAGGAGGAAATCAGATGATATATCGTATCGCAGCACAAACGGTTTTGATGGGAATGCTGTGCCTAGTCGCGGCCCCATCCTCAGTTCCGGGGGTGATCCAGGAAACCAAAGTCGCCCCGCTCATGACCAAGGATTTGGCCGGGCTGACCGGCAAGGAAGCCGTCATGCTCACGGTCGAGTATGCGCCGGGCGCTTCGTCCACCAAGCATCGGCATAACGCGAACACATTCGTCTATGTCCTGGAGGGCTCCATCGTTATGCAGGTCGAAGGCGGGAAAGCCGTGACCCTGGGGCCGGGCCAGACGTTTTACGAATCGCCCGATGATGTCCACGTCGTCTCGAAGAATGCGAGCGACTCACAACCAGCCAAGTTTCTGGTATTTTTTGTGAAGGATAAGGGAGCCTCGTCACTCGTCCCTGTGAAGTGAAGATATAAGCACCTTTTCAAATCGCACACATATATGAATTTGCGAACATGATAACTTCCAAAGGGTTTCGCAATTTAGGTTTGGCTGCATTGATGATCACGTGCCTTTATGGAGTTGTAACTCTTACGCCCTGGTCTTCTAGGTTATGCTCTGAGGAGAATAAAGGCCAATCTTACTCACCCGACGGGAGTTACTTGGCGCGAGTATATGAGCGAAATTGTGGCGCAACTACGGGCTTTCTTACACATGTGAATCTGCGTCGCAAGTGGAGTTACTTTAATACGGTTTGGGCTGGAACAATTAAACATGGGCAAGTCTTCTCGATTGACTGTCGCGCTGATATTAACCTCGTATGGAAAGGCAATAATGAATTAGAGATTCAATATAGACCTCGTGCGAAGAGAGGCGACGATAAAAGCCTGATTCTGCTAAGGCTGGAGAATTGGGAGGATATCAAGATACGCTATGTGGAGATGAGCGATGAGAAAAACGGGTTAGAAATAGGAAGAAAATAAAATGAGCTTGTATACACATTGGGCCTGCTTCGATTGTCGCAAAAGCTTTCACTACCCGCCAGCAACAAACGATGCTTCTAGAAAACAAAAAGGAAGCAAAGCATACATAGATAGGTTTATTCTGAGTGAAAAGAGAGCCGCCCTTGCAGGAGTGCGAGGCAGAATAGAAGCTCTAAAGGGTTGTGGCGCACAAGAGAATTCAAGCGCATAATCATTCGCATGTTTTGGAATTCATCTGACTCCACCAAGTCGTTCAAGGGCCGCCATTTGATTCATCAATAATCATTCTCTGCGTGCGCCGGTATATCACCTGCAAACTCAGCATAAGAGTGAGCCTACTGTAGCAGTCGCTCGGCCTCTTTTTGATGTTTGCACCGGAACCGCATTAACTGAGTTTTGGATTGCCTCACCATGCGACAGCTATGGGCTGACACGATGGCGGTCTTCAGAGTAAAATGCCCTGCGTCGTTGAGGGTAAAATGCAATCTGCTAATTCAACGAAAAAGGTGGCTATAAACCTTTAGATAGCTTGCCCTCTGGCTGTTGCTCTTTAAGAAAGAACCGAGATGACCAAGATAGCCGCCCTGATCTTATATATACTCTCTGCCGCCGTGGTGGCCGAAGCTCAGGGGCGGGGCTGGGCAATACAGCTCGAAGAGCCTACAGGGATTGAGCGGCGCGACAAAGAGGTTGTGCGATTAGTCATCAGCTTTGCTGCGGGCGAGGCTCGCGCCGGACAGTTACGCGTGCTTGATGATGAAAGCCGCGAGCTGCCCGTTCAAGTGGTAGTCGGCGACACTCACCCGGACGGCTCGATCAAGTCGGCTGAGATCCTTTTCCCTGCCACCTTAATACCGGGCCGCCTGCCGCGCTATCGGCTGCTGACTTTGCCGCTCGCGCCGCCTATCCAAAAGCCAGGGCATCATGGCGGCGATTACCCGACCGACATCATCATGCGCCGCCTGGGCACGAGCCGCCTGGAGCTTGGCAATAACCGTTTCGGTATCATCATCAACCTCGGCAAAGACAACACACAGCCTGCGATTGTCGAAGCCTACAACCGCACGTCGGGCGAGCATCGCATGCTCAACCTCGTCGAAACGACGCCGGATGTAAAAGAGGAGCTTTCGTTCGGCGTAAGGAGCGCAGGTTGGGGGACTCAGCTTGCGGGCGTCGCACGCGCGGCAGAGTTCAACGAAGTCAATGTGATAGAGGCAGGCCCGTTGCGTGCGCGCGTGCGACTCCGAGGGGCGCGACACGCGACGAGCGCGGAAGAGTGGGAGTTTGAATGGTACGCTAACAGCCCCGTTATAGTCTGGCGGGCGCGAACCGAAACCGCGAACGGAAACTACGGCTTCTTCTTTTCGGCCATATCGGCCACGCCTTACGAACCGTTCACACACTGGGCCGGTGGGGCGGAAGTCGGCTGGCCCGACGGGTGGGAGACAGACAATCCGCCACATAAAAAAATAATTCCGCAAAACTTTCTCGTCCGCGCGGCGGATTTTGACGACCTCCCCGGCGGACACATTCTCTACTACAATCCGCAAGAGAACTATGGCGCGCTGGACTTCATTGAATTGGACTCTGCGCTCAAATGGTCGGGCGTCGGCTCTCGACAGTTCTACGCCGCAAGGCAACTTGGTGCTGCCAGATCGCAGGCGGCACAGACGGGAATCGCGGCGATCAAACGTCCTGAAGTGATTGAGCGCCAAGCCGAATGGTCTTCACAAATCGCTATCGCCTTCCCGCAGTGGAAAGGAACGGAAACGTTGCTCGAAGCGCGCGCCTGCTATCGCAGATTCGCGCAGCCGATCCTCGCGCACACGGTCGCGCCCGAGCCGCTCGCGAAACTGCCCGATTACACGCCCGCCCCGCGAACAGCCGCTTACTATGTCGAACAGCGTCCGGCGAAAGAAAAAGGGGCGAGCAGTGTGATTGAGCTTCCGCTCGACGGCGCGTGGAAACTCAGGCATGCGGAAAAAGGCGACGGCGAAAAACAGAGACTGTTTTCCGCCGCCACAGACGATTCCACATGGCAGACGGTTCAAGTACCGGGCTCTGTTCACACGCAAATCCTTAAGTATCCCGCCTACTATACGCACGAGGCCGAATGGATCAGCTTCAAAGAGTGGTGGTATCGCAAGAGCTTTCGTGTGCCCGCAGAGATGAAGGGCAAACGCATCCGTTTGCAGTTCGACGCGACGGATTATTACGCGGACATCTGGCTCAACGGAAAAAAGCTCGGGCGACACGAAGGCTATATTGACCCCTACGAGTTTGAAGTCACGGGTGACGTAAGCACGGATGGCGAAAACGTCATCACTGTGCGCGTGTGGACTCCGGTTGATTATTACTGGCGGCACCGCCCCTACACTATTAAAGGCTCTTATGGGGCAGTCGATCAAAAGCCCGATAACATCACAGCCCTCGGCATCACGCGCAGCGTGCGCCTCGTCGCGAACCACTCCATCGTCATCGAAAGTGTCGTTAGTCGTCCTTCGCTAAACCCGGATGGCTCGGCTGATGTTGACGTGGAAGTGGCTCTGGGAGCCGATCATGTGGAAGGCAGGTTAGAGCTTTCGCTCGCGCCGCGTAATTTTTCGAGCGATGAACAACTGCAGGCGACGGTTGACCTCTCTGATCTCGCCGATCAGAGCGCGCGGCGCTTCAGGATCAGGTTTCACCTAAACAAGCCGCAGTTGTGGTGGACGTGGGATCATGGCAAGCCGAATCTCTACACGCTCTCGACGCGCGTTCTGGTTGACGGACTGGTTTCCGATCAGCGTTCGCAGGCAGTCGGCGTTCGCGAAATAGAAAAAGTCGGATGGGTCTTCTATCTCAACGGTCGCCGCATCTATATTCGCGGGACCAACTCTTACTACCTTGAACTTTTCATGTCAGAGATGAGCCGCGAGAAGTATGAACGCGATATCAATCTGATGAAGAGCATGAACGTCAATATGATCCGCCTGCACTGCCACTTTCAGAACCCGGAATTCTATGACCTGTCGGACGAGCTTGGGATAATGGTGTGGCAGGACTTTCTTGAAGCCTGGTACCCGCGCGACACAGAGTTCGCGCTCGCCGCTGCCCGGCTTTACGACAATCACATTCAAATGATCCGCAATCACCCATCGCTTGCGATCTGGGCGACGAGCGACGAAGAAGACCTGGAGAATTATCGCGTGCTCACCAAACACCTGGCCGGGCGTTTATACGCAGGTGATCAGGAGCGCCGCGCCGTCATCAGAAGCACAGGCCGCTATGGCGACGGTCATATTTATTACGGATGGTACGGCGGCAACATCTGGGAGTATGCGACGACCGAAGAAAAATTCATCTCGGAACTCGGCGCGACGGCGCTGCCGAATTACGAAACCTTGATGCAGTTTCTTCCCGATCACTGGCCCATCGAAGACCACAAAGAAGAATGGATATTCCGCAAGCTGCAGATCACGGAGGCGATGCGCGCCTGGGGCCGCCCCGATGGCCTCACGCTCAAAGAATATATTCCGCGCACTCAAGCCTACGTGGCGCGCCTTCATCAACTCGCCATCGAGCGGATGCGGCGGCGCAAGTATGACGCGGGCGGCATCCTTCATTTCCACGCGATTGATTTCTGGCCGTCGGTGACTATGGCCGCGCTCGATTATTTCCGCAAGCCGACGAAATCTTACTTCACCGTGCAGCGGAGCTTTCAGATGGTGCTTGCGAGCCTTGAATACGACCGCGACACGTGGCGGGCCGGAGAAGATTTTCGCTGCGGCCTGTGGGTCATCAACGATCACTGGTACGCGATCCCCGGCGCGCGCGTCAGGTGGAAGATCGTCAAGTCGAATGGGGCAGTGGCGGGTAGCGGCGAGTTAGTTATCAACATCGCGGAAGACTCTTCGGCAAAACTCACTGATCTGCGATGGCGGGCGGCGAGTGCGGGAACATATGAGCTTCGCGCAGAGGTTTTCGACCGCGACGGCAAGCGGTTATCTGAGAATTTATATGAGTTTGAAGTGAAGTGACATTGAGACAAGGAGACAGAGCCTATTCAATGTCTGTGAAAAAGAAACCTGTTCACCGCAGAGGCGCAGAGGACGCAGAGATTTCGCAGAGGATAAGCAAACATAAAAACCTCTGCGCCGCCTCCGCGTCCTCTGCGCCTCTGCGGTGAATCTTTAGGTTTCTGATAATGAATAGACGCCGGAGAGACAGATGGAACTGAAACAAAAACCGGACGATACGCATCTGCAGCGGCGCTTCGGGCTGTTGCAGGCGACGGCGCTCAACATGTCGAACATGATCGGCATCGGGCCGTTCATCACGATCCCCTTGCTGATGTCGGCGCTCGGCGGGCCGCAGGCGATGCTCGGCTGGTTCATTGCCGTCCTCATCGCCATACCTGACGGCATGGTGTGGAGCGAGCTTGGCGCAGCATGCCGGGGTCGGGCGGCACTTACGTCTATCTGCGCGAAGGGTATGGCCGCGAGACCTATGGCCGGTTGATGGCATTTTTGTTCATCTGGCAATTCATCCTCAGCGGCCCGCTCGAAATCGCCTCCGGTTATATCGGCTTCGCCAAATACACGGCCTACATATGGCCCACGGTTACCCCTCTGCAAACCGCCCTGGTCGCAGCAGCAGTGGGCGTGATCAACATCGCGCTGCTGTATCGCAAGATCACATCGATCGGCAAGATCACAGTGAGCTTGTGGGTAGGCACACTCGCTAACGACCGCCGCAGTGATCGCGACGGGGGCGATGCACTTCGACGCGAAGATGGCGTTCGACTTTCCGCCGGGCGCTTTCGATTTTTCTATAGGCTTTCTGCTGGGGCTGGGCGCAGCGACCCGAATTGGCGTTTACGACTATCTGGGCTATTACGACATCTGTTACATCGGCGACGAAGTCAAAGACCCTGGCCGTGCCATCCCGCGCTCGATCATCATCAGCGTGCTCGCGGTGGCGGCGATTTACTTCGCGATTAACCTCTCGATCATCGGTGTCGTGCCGTGGCGCGAGTTCGTTCCCGCAGACGCGCGGCCCGGCTCCGACTTCGTCGTCTCGACCTTCATGGAAAAGATTTATGGCTCGAAGGTGGCGACGGCGTTTACGGCGATGATTCTGTGGACGGCTTTCGGCTCAGTCTTCGCGCTGCTGTTAGGCTACTCGCGCATTCCTTACGCGGCGGCTCAGGATGGCTACTTCTTCAAAATCTTTGGCCGCCTTCATCCGCAAAAAAACTTCCCCTACGTCTCACTGATCGTCATCGGCATGCTCTCTATCGCGTGCAGCTTCTTTTCGCTCGGCCTGGTCATCGACGCGCTTATCACGACAAGGATTCTCATTCAGTTCATCGGCCAGATTTTCGCCGTAATGTTGCTCAGAAGGCGAGCGCCCGGACATGCCGCGCCCGTATCGAATCTGGTTCTATCCGATTCCGAGCATCGTCGCGCTCGTCGGCTGGGTATTCATCTTCGCGACATCGGATTTGTACATCATTCTGTTCGGGCTTGGGACGCTCGTGCTCGGCGTCGCGTTTTTCTTCATCTGGTCATGGCGCACTGCGCGGTGGCCCTTCGTCGAAACAGCTTCGACGGTCGCCGACTAAGTTATTAGGAATAGGTATGGCTAAACTAGCAATCGCCGGGGGGCCGCCGGTGAGGACGAAAGCCTTCACCGAGTGGCCGCAGTTCGATGACCGAGAGAGGCGCGCCATCACAGGCGTGCTCGAAAGCCGCAACTGGGGCGGCTACCCTTTCCCGAACCAGTTGGCCGAGCTTTTCGCTGAGCGGTTCGCCGCTCATCAAGGCGCAAAGCATGCTCTGTGCGCGGCTAATGGGACGGTCACGCTTGAGATCGCGCTTAAAGCAATCGGCATCTCTCCGGGTGATGAAGTCATCGTCCCTGCCTATACGTTTGAGGCCACTGCCGCGCCCGTCCTCAGATTGGGCGCGATCCCTGTCTTCGTAGACGTTCTGCCCGACACCTACTGCATTGACGCGGCGGCGGCGGCGGCGACTGTCACCTCTCGCACGCGAGCCATCATACCGGTCCACCTCGCGATGAGCATGGCCGACATGGACGAAATCATGTGAGCTTGCCGCGCGACATAGTTTGAAGGTGATCGAAGATTGCGCACACGCGCACGGCGCAAGATGGCGAGAGCGGGGCGCAGGCTCAATCGGCGACGCGGGCTCATTCAGCATGCAAACAAGCAAGCTGATGACGGCGGGCGAAGGCGGCGTCGTGATGACCACTGATGAAGAGCTTTTTGAGCTTTGCCAGTCTTACGTCAATTGCGGGCGGGCGAGTCAAACCGACCGCTTCGGCCATCGCCTACTTGGATTCAATTATCGAATGACCGAGTTTCAAGCGGCCATTCTTCTGGCTCAGTTTGAGCGGCTGACCTGAACAGACCGAACTGCGGGCGGCGCGGTCGGCGCGGCTGTCAACCGGGTTATCGGCTGTCCCCGGCATACAGCTTCTTAGACGAGACGAGCGGCTGACGACGCAGGCCATCTATCAATTCGTCTTTAAATACGACGCGCAAGCC